>NZ_JBSDZT010000002.1:3670000-7672500 GCF_054300775.1 Lentzea chajnantorensis
CAGCCGTGGACGCTACGCGAGTGAGAATGCAGGCATGAGTAGCGAAAGACGAGTGAGAAACTCGTCCGCCGGATGACCAAGGGTTCCTGGGCCAGGCTAATCCGCCCAGGGTAAGTCGGGACCTAAGGCGAGGCCGACAGGCGTAGTCGATGGACAACGGGTTGATATTCCCGTACCCGTGTGAACGCGCCCATGATGAACCTTGTGATACTAACCGCCCGAAGCCCTCCGAAGATCCTTCGGGATCGAGGGGTAAGTGGAGCGCGGGACCTGAACTTGTAGTAGTCAAGCGATGGGGTGACGCAGGAGGGTAGCTCCGCCAGTGAGTGGTAGTACTGGTGCAAGCGTGTAGGGAGAAGCATAGGCAAATCCGTGCTTCACATATCCTGAGACGTGATGCGTAGCCGATTGAGGCGAAGTAGAGTGATCCCATGCTGCCGAGAAAAGCCTCTAGCGAGCTTTCACGCGGCCCGTACCCCAAACCGACACAGGTGGTCAGGTAGAGAATACCGAGGCGATCGGGCGAACTGTGGTTAAGGAACTCGGCAAAATGCCCCCGTAACTTCGGGAGAAGGGGGGCCGTAGCGCTTGAAGCCTTTTGCGGGCTAGGGCGAGACGGCCGCAGAGACCAGCGAGAAGCGACTGTTTACTAAAAACACAGGTCCATGCGAAGTCGCAAGACGATGTATATGGACTGACGCCTGCCCGGTGCTGGAACGTTAAGGGGACCGGTTAGTCCTTCGGGGCGAAGCTGAGAACTTAAGCGCCAGTAAACGGCGGTGGTAACTATAACCATCCTAAGGTAGCGAAATTCCTTGTCGGGTAAGTTCCGACCTGCACGAATGGCGTAACGACTTCTCGACTGTCTCAACCGCAGGCCCGGCGAAATTGCATTACGAGTAAAGATGCTCGTTACGCGCGGCAGGACGGAAAGACCCCGGGACCTTTACTATAGCTTGGTATTGGTGTTCGATTCGGCTTGTGTAGGATAGGTGGGAGACTGTGAAGCGGCCACGCCAGTGGTTGTGGAGTCATCGTTGAAATACCACTCTGGTCGTATTGGATGTCTAACCTCGGTCCGTGATCCGGATCAGGGACAGTGCCTGGTGGGTAGTTTAACTGGGGCGGTTGCCTCCCAAAGAGTAACGGAGGCGCTCAAAGGTTCCCTCAGCCTGGTTGGCAATCAGGTGTCGAGTGCAAGTGCACAAGGGAGCTTGACTGTGAGACTGACGGGTCGAGCAGGGACGAAAGTCGGAACTAGTGATCCGGCCATGGCTTGTGGAAGCGTGGTCGCTCAACGGATAAAAGGTACCCCGGGGATAACAGGCTGATCTTGCCCAAGAGTCCATATCGACGGCATGGTTTGGCACCTCGATGTCGGCTCGTCGCATCCTGGGGCTGGAGTAGGTCCCAAGGGTTGGGCTGTTCGCCCATTAAAGCGGTACGCGAGCTGGGTTTAGAACGTCGTGAGACAGTTCGGTCCCTATCCGCCGCGCGCGTAGGATACTTGAGGAAGGCTGTCCCTAGTACGAGAGGACCGGGACGGACGGACCGCTGGTGTGCCAGTTGTTCTGCCAAGAGCATTGCTGGTTGGCTACGTTCGGAAGGGATAACCGCTGAAGGCATCTAAGCGGGAAGCTCGTTCCAAGATGAGGTATCCCACCCTTTGTGGGTTAAGGCCCCCAGCTAGACCACTGGGTTGATAGGCCAGAGGTGGAAGACCGGTAACGGTTGGAGCTGACTGGTACTAATAGGCCGAGGACTTGTTACGAAGACGCTACGCATCCACTGTGCGGTTCTGGAAGAACAACCAGAACCGATCGCGACCCCGCGGGGTTGCTGGTTGTAATTTCATAGTGTTTCGGTGGTTATAGCGTTGGGGAAACACCCGGTCCCATTCCGAACCCGGTAGTTAAGCCCTTCTGCGCCGATGGTACTGCACTGGTTACGGTGTGGGAGAGTAGGTCGCCGCCGAACTTACGTACAGAAGCCCCTGAGGGTCGAGCGCCAGCCGCTCCCCTCAGGGGCTTTCTGCATTTGCCGGCTCACCCCTCCAGCACTCCCGCAGCCGCGCTCCAGCCGCCCCTGCGCTCAGGGCTCACTCGACCGGGTGAACGTTGTCCGGATCTCGTCCTTCCTCCGTCTTGTAGATGTCCACCCATCCGAGCTGTCCGGAACTCATGGTCATCTTCGCCCGCCAATATGGAACCGCGTGGGGGAGGCCGCATGTCCTCAACGACTCCAACCCGACCACTCCCGAGCTGAGCCCCAAGCCGCCCCTCCGGAACTCACCCACCGCGGAGCCCACCGAGCCCAGTCGCCCTCAAGCCGAGTCATCCCACGAACTCGATCACCCCGAAGCCGAACCCAGCCGGCCCAGGCCTCAGCTGCTCCGACCTCGGTCATCCCAACCCCCAGTCACCGCAACCCCAGCCTCCGCAACGCCAATCGCCGCCCAATCCCAGCCACTGCAACCGGAATCACTGCCCAACCCCGGACACCCCAGAGCCGTACCGAACAGCCGACCCGCCACAGGTACCTTCTGCACATGCACAACGAGCAGCGCACCGCCCGCCGGTCCGGGGGCACGAGCAAGACCGCGGACCTCGCGACCAACCCGTTCCGGGTGGACCGCGACCGCGTCGCGAGCTCCCCGTTCTTCGCGCGGCTCGGCGGTGTCACGCAGGTCGTCAGCTCCACCGGCTCCGGTCTGCTCGTGCACAACCGGCTGACCCACAGCCTGAAGGTCGCCCAGGCCGCCCGCGCCATCGCCGAACGCCTCACGAACCGCCCCGAGCTGACCGCGGTGCTGGAGAAGCTCGGCGGTTGCGACCCCGATGTCGTCGAGGCCGCCGCCCTGGCCCACGACCTGGGCCACCCGCCGTTCGGCCACCTCGGCGAGCAGGTGCTCGACCGGTTGGCCCGCCACCGGTTCGCCCTGCCCGACGGGTTCGAGGGCAACGCGCAGTCGTTCCGCATCATCACCACCACCGACGTGCGCGGGCCCAAGGCGCTCGGGCTGGACCTGACCGTCGCCGTCCGTGCCGCGATGCTCAAGTACCCGTGGACCCGTCACCAGGACCTGGGGCTCGCCATCGCGCCCCGCGGTGCGGCCGAGCCGGCTGACATGCCGGGGACCGGCAGTGCGAAGTTCTCCGCCTACGTCACGGAGATGAGCGACCTGCAGCAGGCGCGCGAGCCGTTCGAGGGGCGGATCGAGGCGTGGCAGCAGACGGTCGAGGCGAGTGTCATGGACACCGCGGACGACATCGCCTACGCCATCCACGACCTGGAGGACTTCCACCGGGTCGGGGTGTTGCAGCACGCGACGGTCGCGGCGGAGCTCGGCACGTGGCAGGCGCAGGCGCTGGAGCTCGCCGGGTTGAGCGATGCGGAGCTCGAGGCCGAGATCCGGATGCCGGGGCGGTCGCTGGAGACGTTGCGGCGGCGCATGCACCTCAAGGACTCGTGGGTGATGAACGACGAGGCGTTCGCGATGGCGGTGCGCAAGGTCAGCAAGGAGCTGGTCGACGGGTTGCTCGCGGTGCCGTTCGACGGGTCGGTCGAGGCGGAGCAGGCGGTGGCCGGGTTCAGTGCGCGGTGGACGCGCCGACTGGTCGACGCGGTCGGTGTGATCGAGGAGCCGACGCCGCGATCGGGGCACGTGGTGCTCGCGGTCGCGCAGTGGCACGAGGTGCAGGTGCTCAAGTTCGTCCACCGGCGGTTCGTGTTGTTGCGGCCGGACTTGGCGTTGCACCAGCGCGGGCAGGCGCGGTTGCTGACCTCGCTCGTGGACGCGCTCGACCAGTGGGTCACGGACCGCACCGAGGCGGACCGGTTGCCGCGCAGGCTTCACGACCTCGTCGAGTTGGCCGAAACGGAGTACGCGGCGCTCGCCCGGACGGAGCCGTCCACATTGGTCGGTCCCGCGGGTGAGCTGTCGGTCGGACCGGACGTCGTGCGAGGCCTGGCAAGGGGAAGGGCCGTGGTGGACTTCGTCTCGTCGCTCACCGACAACCAGGCGGCCGCGTTGCTGGAAGCTCTGTCGGGACGAACCGGTCAGTTGTGGACTGACGCGTTTGTTCTGTGAACTGTGATTGCGCCTGCTCAGTGGGAAGTAGCCCAAAAGGATGCTGACTGTGATCAGTCGTGCACCATACGTTGGCGCCTCGACCGGGATCATCCGGTCGTAGGCCGCGTGTTCTCGGGGGACACGCCAACGTTCGGGGGGAAAGCCCTGTGCGCCCATCTCGAAGAGGCACGACACTGGTCACGGCGGGCACCGCGGTGCTGCTGGCCGCGCTGACCGCGGTCACGCCGGCGAGCGCGGATCCGGTCAAGGCGTCGAAGTCCATCAACGACCGCACGGCGGCACAGATCGCCGCGTTGCAGAGCATCAAGAAGTCGCTCACCCCAGCTGAGTCCAAAGTAGACAGCGCTCTGGTCGTCGAGGCCCGCAAGCGCGTCCAGGTCGGCGTCACCAGCGCCCTCCCGCAGGTCCAGACCGGTGTCGCGGTGTCGTCGAGCTCGACGACCGTCGTCGACGTCCGTGCGAAGCAGTACTCCGAGGGCCTGGTCGACGCCGTCCGTGCCGCGGGCGGGCAGATCCGGGCGGTGTCTCCCGAGAACCGCACGGTTCGCGCCGAGCTGCCGCTGACCAAGCTCGCCGACATCGCCGGCCGCGCCGACGTCGCCCGCGTCGAGCGGGGCAGTGACGCGATGACGCAGAGCGTCGAGAACAAGCGGGACCGCAAGAGCAAGAAGGCCGCTCCGTCCAAAGAGGACAAGGCGCGGCAGATCGAGCGCCGGCTCGCCGAGCAGCGGACCGCGGTGCTGGCCGCCAAGACCGCCGAGAGCGACAAGGCCCACAGCGCCGACGCCGCGCGCGGCTCGTTCCACGTCACCGGCGTCGGCGTGAAGCTGTGCGCCCTGTCCGACGGCATCTCGTCGCTGGCCGTGTCGCAGGCCGCGGGTGAGCTGCCCGCCGTCGACGTCGTCCCGGGCCAGGAGGGCTCCGGCGACGAGGGCACGGCGATGCTCGAGATCCTCCACGACCTCGCTCCCAACGCGGAGCTCGGCTTCGCGACGGCGTTCAACGGCGACGCGAGCTTCGCCGACAACATCAGGAAGCTGCGCTTCCAGCTCGGCTGCGACGTCATCGTCGACGACGTCATCTACTTCAACGAGTCGCCGTTCCAGGACGGCATCATCGCCCGCGCGGTCGACGCGGTCGCCGCCGACGGTGCCGTGTTCTTCTCCAGCGCCGGCAACCAGGGCAACGTCGCCGACGGCACGGCCGGCTACTGGGAGGGCAAGTTCGTCGACTCCGGTGTCGGCGTCGGCAAGTTCGCGGGCACCGCTCACGACTTCAACCCCGACCCGAACGCCAAGCAGCTGTTCAACCCGCTGTCGAACTACTCCGGTGACGCCCCGGTCACGCTGCACTGGGCCGACCCGCTGGGCCAGTCGTTCAACGACTACGACCTGTACCTGGTCAACGCCCAGGGCAACGTCGTCACCTTCAGCCAGAACAACCAGGACGGCGCCCAGGACCCGTACGAGCGCCTCAACACCCCGACGAGCTCGACCGGCACGCGGCTCGCGGTCGTCAAGTTCCGCGGTGAGGACGTGCACTTCGGGCTCACGCTGTTCGGCGGCCGCTTCGCCGACTCGAACGACGGGCTGAAGAAGTTCGTCACGCCCGGCGTGACCCGCGGTCACTCCGCCGCCAAGGGTGCGATCTCGGTCGCGGCCGCCCCGGCCGCCGGGGCACTGCCGTTCGACCTCGAACCCGGTGACCCGGCCAACCCGAAGGGCCCGTACCCCGGTGCCTTCGACAGCGCGCAGAAGCCGGAGCGCTTCACCTCCGACGGCCCGCGCAAGACGTTCTTCGCCGCCGACGGCACGCCCCTCGCCGAGACCCGCCAGAAGCCGGACATCACCGCGGCCGACGGCGTCGCCACCTCGGTCAGCGGCTTCAACCCGTTCTTCGGCACCTCGGCCGCCGCGCCGAACGCCGCCGCCATCGCCGGCCTGATCCTGTCCGGCAACCCGACGCTCACGCCCGCCGAGGTCAAGGAAGCCCTCGTCACCACGGCGATCGACATCGTCGAGTCCGGAGTGGACAACCGCACCGGCGCCGGCATCGTCATGGCCGACCGGGCGCTCGCCTACACCGGTGCGTCCCCGCAGGCACTGGCCCGCGCGCAGAAGCCGACCGTCGTGAACGACAACGACGGAAGCGCTTTCCTCAAGCCCGGCACGACCTCCACGGTCACCGTGCCGGTCACCAACGGCGGCGACGGCCCGGCCGCGTCGACGTCCCTGGTGCTGACCTCGCCGACCGCCGGCGTGACCATCGCGCCGCGGTCCAAGTTCTACGGCACCATCGAGGTCGGCCAGACGGCCTCGAACACCTTCAAGGTGACCGTGCCGGCGTCCGCGGGCCTCGGTTCCGCGGTCCGGCTCGACGCCAGGGTGACCTACGCGGGTTCGACGTCGCCGACCACGGCGTCGTTCACCCTCCGCGTCGGTGAGCCGTCACGCGACTTCAAGACGTTCGCCTACACCGGCGCACCGGTCGCGATCCCGGACAACGACCCGACGGGCGCGTCCATCTCCCTGCCCGTCACGGGTGTGGGTGCGGCGTCGAACCTGAAGCTCTCCGTCGACGGTGCGACGTGTTCGACCGCGGACGGTGCCACGACCGTCGGCATCGACCACACGTTCGTCGGTGACCTGGTCGGCACGCTGACGGCGCCCTCGGGCAAGTCGGTCACGCTGTTCTCGCGCACCGGCAGCCTCGGCAACAACATCTGCCAGGCCGTGTTCGACGACTCGGCCGCGCGGGCGTTCTCGACGCTGACCTCGGCCGACCAGCCGTTCACCGGCACCTGGCGGCCGGCCGGACAGCTGTCGTCGCTGCTCGGCGAGGCGGCGGACGGCACCTGGACGTTCAAGGTCGCCGACGTGGTCAGCTCCGACCGCGGCTCGGTCCGGGCGGTGACGCTGCACGTCGCCGGCTGGGTGTGACCTGAACGGCTGACAGGGGCCCTGGCACCGAGCTCACGGGTGCCAGGGCCCCGTCACGTCCTCACCGGCCGCTCAACGCAGGAGGGCCGCCTCCCCACCGGGGAAGCGGCCCTCCTGGGCGAAGCGGAACGACTAGCGGTTCGGCCACTCCCAGCGGATGCCGAACACACCGGGACCGAACCCGAGCGCCACCGCGTGCACCCCGCCGCCGGAGTCCAGCGTCAGGTTGCGGCGGCGGGACGGGGTCTCGTCACCGGCGGGCACGCTGTACTGCTGGACCCGCGAGGGGAGGTTCGCCTCGTCGAAGCGCACCTCGATGACGTACTCGCGGACCGGCAGCCGGAACTTGCGGGCGAACGTGTTGTTGCCCTTCGGGGCGTGGCCCTCGGGGAACACCAGCTGGTACTCCATGATGAGGGTCTCGCCGCGGGTCAGCGGCCGCTCGAACATCATCTCCGCGACCATGATGTTGGCCTCGTGGTCACGGGCGATGCGGCCCAGGTGGCAGTTGCGCACGTTCACGATCTCGGGGAGCACGTCGGACTCCTCGGTCTCGAAGACGAGCGCCCAGCGGTCGGGGCCGTCCTGTTCCGCGCGCAGGATCTGCCGCACCCACACGGACTTCTGCCCGCCGTCGGCAGAGATCTCGATGCGGTCGTGCTGGCTGATCCGGCCGAGCTTCAGGTCGGACGAGGTGTCGACCTTCGAGAGCAGGTTCGCCACGCGTTCGCGGCGAGCCCACAGTGCGTCGATGGGCATCATGGTCGTCGGGCGGCACCGGCGTCCCCGTGGTCGAGGTGGGCCGAGCAGCGCCGAGAGACCGGACTGAGGTACGCCGAGGACCGACTCGAGGTGACGAAGCGCCTCCAGCGACTCCGGGCGCTCTGGCCTGCGCCGCCCGGACTGCCAGTAGCTGAGCGTCGCGACGCTGATCGTCACGCCGCGCAGTGCCAACCGGTGCTGGATGCGGTCGAGGCTGAGTCGACTGGCCTTGATCGCGGCTCGAAGAGCCTCCGGAAACGGTCCGGTGGTCAAGAGCTGCGTAAGGCTGCCGTGGCCCGTTGAGTCGGTGTCGTCAACAGTCAGTGTTGGTCGACCGGCAGCAGTGGTCATGGTGACTCCCCGCTGTCATAAGATCACGCCCCAGTGACCCTACCCGCCCGTGAACTGCGCTGGTCGGCGCCGGATGGAGTCAATGGTTAATCCATACGGTTCACGAGTTCACGCTTTCGAGGCTCATCTGTCAAGCGTCATGAACCGATCAGTAACATCCGCGTGCTGCTCACGCGCCGTGTCGAGGTGGTTCTAGTGTGTGCACGATGACCCCCCTCCGACGGGACCGCGCGCCCGGAGGTTCCCCGCCCGTTCCGGTGGTCCGGACGCGGCCCGCGCGCACCGCCGGATGGGAAACGACCGGGAAACTCCGCATGTCGCGCAGGGTGGCGGGGCGGTGAGCCGGGTCCGGCCCGTTCCCGGAGGGCGCGCGGTGGAGGTCGAACCCGAGCGCGTGCACGGGTGGGTCACGCGGTTCGCGGAGCGTCACGGGCCCGTTGACGTGCGGGTTGATGGCAACGTCGTCATCACCGCGGCAGACGGAGCAACAGCGACCTTCGTCACGCGCGGCGGAACCACCCTCGACGAGGTGGTGGAGAAGCTCGCCGAACCGCGGCGGGTCGGACTCGTGCTCGTCCGGCTCGGCGGTCACAGCGTCGGTGTCGCGTTCGGTGACCGGGTCGAGGTGTCCGCGACCGACCGCAAGCAGGTCCACGGCCGCATCCGGGCAGGCGGCTGGTCGCAGCAGCGGTTCGCCCGCCGCAGGGAGGGGCAGGCGCGCGTCGCGCTGCGGGCCGCCGCCGACGACGTGGCCCGCGTCCTGGTGCCCCGGCTCGCGGAGCTGGACGGCGTGGTGCTGGGCGGCGACCGGCAGGCGCTCGACGTCCTGCGCGACGACCGCAGGCTCGCCGGCGTCTTCACCAGGGCGGAGGACCGGGTGCTCGACGTGCCCGAACCGCGGCGCGCGGTGCTGGACGAGGCCGCCCGCCGCGTCCGGTGCGTCGAGATCGTGATCCAGGACACGCGGGCAACCCGGCCGGGCGCCGACCGCATGGATGGGGGTGAGGGTGCCTAGAGGGCGCCACCGACCTGCTGGAGTCGCAAGTGCGCAAACGAATGGTGATCGTGGCGGGTGCCGTCGCGCTCGGAGCGGTGGGCATCGCGGTACCCGCGCTCGCCCTGAACGGTGGCGGCGGCACACCGGACCACGCGCCGACGTCCTCGGCGCCGCGGCCGACCTCCTCCACGGCGCAGGCCCCGCCGACCACGCCGGCGCCCACCTCGATGTCGAGCACGCCGGAGCAACCGCCGTCGACGACGGTGCTGCCGACGTCCCCCGGGACGAGCCTGCCGCCGACCACGCCGCCGCCGTCGTCGATCCTGCCGACGCCGCTGCCCACCACCCCGCAGCAGCCGCCGACGACCACCTGGGCCACGAGCCCCGCGCTGCCGCCGACGACCTGGACGCCGCCCGCGACGACGCCGCCGGTCTCGTCGCAGCCCGCCGGGTGAGGAGTCACCGCTGAACTGGGAGGCCGAGTTCACCGACTGCTTCGACCGGTCAGCCGACTCGATGCGGTTCACCGCGTTCCTGCTGTGCGGTAGCTGGCACGAAGCGGAGGACGTCGTGCAGTCGGCGTTCTTGAAGCTCTACCTGGCCGGTCCGAAGCTCGCCGACCGGTCGGGGCTCGAACCGTACCTGCGGCAGATCGTGGTGCGGACGTTCCTCGCCGAACGCCGCAAGGTCCGCTGGCGCAGGGAGAAGCTCACCGACACGCCTCCAGAGGGCCTGTCCTCCGCCGCAGGGGCGGAGGACAGGCTCGTCGTCTGGCAGGCGCTGTCCGCCGTGCCCGCACGGCAGCGCGCCGTGCTCGTGCTGCGCTATTGGCACGATCTGAGCGTCGAGGACACCGCCGCCGCGTTGAAGTGCTCCGCGGGCACGGTGAAGTCGCAGGCCAGCAAGGGGCTGGAGACCCTGCGGCGCAAGCTGGGACCGGAGTTCGACCACCTGAGGCTGGAGGTGTGATGGTTCGCGAGGACGACCTGCGGGAGACCTTCTCCGCCCTGCACGCGGAGGGGACGCCGCCGCCCGCCGTCACGGCCGCCGACCTCATCCGGCGCGGGCGGGCCGTGCGGTCCCGGCGGCGTGCGGTCGCCGTGGCCGGCACCGGGCTCGCGACCGTCGGTGTCGTGGCCGTGGCGCTGGCCGTGCTGCCCGGCGCCGCACCACCGGAACCGCTGACACCGGGACCCTCGTCGTCGACCAGCACGCCGGCGCCGGCGAGCACCTCACCGTCACCGGAGTCGGCCGAGCGGACACCGCCGCAGACGACGACGCTGCCACCCGGCACCACCCCGCAGTCGGGCACGCAGCAGACCCCGCCACCGCAGACGCCGCCGCCGGCGTCGAGCCCACCCGGCACGCCGGACACGTCGAACGCGGTGTCCCCGCCGGGCACACCGGCCACCACGACCTCCGCCTCGGGGCAGTTCCTGCCGACCACGCCCACGTCGTGCTGCTGAGCGGCACAATCCGGGCATGACCACCCGGATCCGCCTCGTCGAGGTCACCGACGCCAACCGCGCCGCCGTGGCGGCCGTGCGCGTGCACCCGTCCCAGGAACGCTTCGTCGCCCCGGTCGAGAAGTCGTTCCAGGACGCGGAGGACCACCCGGAGGGCAACCCCTGGTACCGCGCCGCCTACACCGGTGACGTGCCGGTCGGGTTCGTCATGCTCAGCTGGGACGTGACGCCCGGACCGGGCCTGCTGGGGCCGTACTTCCTGTGGCGCCTGCTCATCGGCGCCGAGCACCAGGGCCGCGGCTACGGCACGGCGATCCTCGACGAGGTCGTGGCACTGCTGCGCGCGCACGGCGTTCCCGAGCTGCTCACCAGCTACGTGCCGGGTGAGGGCACGCCGGGGCCGTTCTACCTCGGCTACGGCTTCGTGCCGACCGGCGAGGTGGAGGACGGCGAGGTCGTGCTGCGGCTGGACCTCAGCTCGCGACCGTGAAGTGCCGGTCGCCGCGGGGCCGTTCGAGCTCGTCGACCACCGCGATGGCCAGGTCCGCCGCCGAGATCGCGGACGGACCGGTGAGCATCTCGTCGCCGCCGCGCCGATAAGTGCCGGTGCGCTCACCGGGTTCGAGCAACGCCGGTGGGCTCAGGTAGACCCAGTCCGCCGCGTGCGCCCGGCACACCTCCAGCTGCCGCACGCTCGCCGCCGCGATGGGGCGGACGTGCGCCGGCACGAACCGGTCGTCGTCGAGCACGAGCCCCGTGCCACCCGGTGACCGCAGCGGCGCGGCACCACCCACGACCAGCACCCTCGTCCCGGCGGCCAGCGCGGCGTCCAGCAGTGCCGCGGTGGCCGGCCCGGCGCTCTGCTCCTGCCCCGGCCGCGGCCGGGTGGCGGCGACGACACCGTCCACTCCGGACAGCACGTCGGCCATGAGCGCGCGGTCGGTCGCGTCACCGCGCACCACCCGCACCCCGTCCGGCACCTCGGGCACCGTGCTGCGGACCACCGCCGTCACGTCGTGCCCGCGCCGTGCCGCCTCGGCCACCACCTCGGCGCCGACCATGCCCGCGGCGCCGACCACTGCGATCTTCACCGGAGAACGCCCCTGGCGAGCACGGGCGCGGGACGCTGGCTCGCGACGATCGCGGCCAGTGCGAGGGCGAAACCGGTGAGCTGCACCGGGCCGAGCGTCTGGCCGAGCACCACCACGCCCAGCAGCGCCGCGACCATCGGGGACAGCAGGCCGAGCACCGAGACCGAGGTGACCGGCAGCGTGGTGATCGCGCGGAACCACAGCACGTAGGCGAGCAGCCCGCCGACACCGCCGAGCCACAGGTACCCGATCACCGCCGCCGGCCCGACCGCCGGTGGCGGTCCCTCGACCAGGAACGTCACCGGCACCAGGAACAGCCCGCCCGCGGTCAGCTGCCACCCGGCGAACGCCGTCGGCCCCACACCGGCGGGCCGCCCCCACTTCTTCGTCAAGGTCACGCCGAGCGCCATCGTCGCCGCCCCGCCGAGGCCCGCCAGCACGCCGACGAGGTCGAACCCGGCCGCGGGCCCCAGCACCACGAGACCGACGCCGACCACGCCGACGACACCCCACGCGCACCGCCACGCCGACGGGCTCTCCTTGAGCACCCCGACCGCCAGCAGCGCCACCACCAGCGGCTGGGCCGCCCCCAGCGTGGCCGCGACGCCACCGGGCAGGCGTTCGGCGGCGATGAACAGGAACGGGAAGAACAGGCCGATGTTGAGCACGCCGAGCGCGCCGGCCCGCCACCACCAGGACCCGCGCGGCAGCGTCCTGGTGAACGCCAGCGCGACCAGGCCCGCCGGCAGCGCGCGCAGCAACCCGGCGAACAGCGGGTGCCCCGCGGGCAGCAGTTCAGTGGTGACCACGTAGGTCGAGCCCCAGACCACCGGCGCGAAAGCCGCGAGCGCGGTGCGGGAGAGGTCGTTGTTCTGCACGCCTCACAGTGTTGGTTACCAGCGTGGATGAGTCCAACGCATGTTTGTCACGTCATCCATCGTGGTTCAAGATGGATGGGTGGAACTCCAGCAGATGCGCTACGTCGTCGCGGTCGCCGAGACCGGCAGCTTCACCCGTGCCGCCCAGCGCTGCCTGGTCGTGCAGTCGGCGCTGAGCCACCAGGTCGCCCGCCTCGAACGCGAGCTCGGCGCGCGCCTGTTCGACCGCACCAGCCGCAGCGTGCGGCTGACCCCGGCGGGCACGGCGTTCCTGCCCGCCGCACGCCAGTGCCTCGACTTCGCGGACCGCGCCGCGGCCGAGGTGGCGGCGGCCGTGGGGGAGGTGCGCGGGCGGGTGCTGATCGGCGTGATCCCGACCGTGGCGGCCGTGGACCTGCCGGCGGCGCTGAAGGTGTTCCGGGAGCGCTACCCGCAGGTGCGGGTGGCGTTGCGGATGCAGCCGAGCCACGAGCTCGTCGAGCAGGTCCGCCAAGGCGCCCTGGACCTGGCGTTCCTCGGCCTGCCACCCACCGCGCGCCCCGAGGGGGTGCGCGGGCGTGAACTGGCGCGCGACCGGCATGTCGCCGTGTTCGCGCCATCGCACCCGTTGGCGGAGCGGGACGAGGTGGGGCTGGAGGCGCTGGCCGCGGAGCCGTTCGTGGACTTCCCGACGGGATCACCGGGGCGGTCGCAGTCCGACCAGGCGTTCACGGCGGCCGGGCTGGTGCGGGAGGTCGCGTTCGAGGTGACGACGGCGGAGCTGATGGCAGGGCTGATCCGCGAGGGGCTGGCGGTCGCGGTGCTGCCGTCGCGGTACGCGCCGCGGTTGGGCGGGGTGGTGACCGTGCCGGTCGTGGACGGGCCGGCACGGGTGGAGCACCTGGTGTGGAGCACGGCCGGGCTGACACCGGCCGCCGCGGCGTTCCTGGAGGTGCTCGGGGTGCCGGGGGAGGCCGCGGAGCCGTCCTGAGAGCCGTGTGAGCCGCATCAGGTGGTCCGGGCCTCCGGGGAACCTGCCGCCGCGTCTCATGTCGCGCTGGCGGGCCGTTCAGCCCGCCGTGCCCGTCGCCAGCAGCCCGCCGTCGACCCGCACGGTCTCCCCGGTGATCCACGACGCCGCGTCCGAGCACAGGAACGCCACCAGCCCCGCCACGTCCTGCGGCGTCCCGAGCCGCTTCATCGGGTACTGCTGCGACGCCTCCTCCTCGCGGCCGGTGTAGAGCGCCTCGGCGAACTTCGTCTTCACCACGGCCGGTGCGACGGCGTTGACGCGGACCTTCGGGCCCAGCTGCCACGCCAGCTCCTCGGTCAGGCGGATCAGCGCCGCCTTCGAGGCGCCGTACGCGCCGATCACACCGGTCGAGCGGATGCCGCCGACGGAGGCGACGTTGACGACCGCGCCGCCGTGCTCGCCCATCCACGCCTTCCACGCGAGCTGCACGAAACCCAGTGCCGCCACCACGTTCACGTCGAAGATCTTGCGCACCGCGGCCAGGTCGGCGTCCATCAGGGAACCGAACTGGGGGTTGATGCCGGTGTTGTTCACCAGCACGTCGAGGCTGCCGAACTCCGCCACCGTGCGCGCCACGACCTCTTCGCGGGACGCGTCGTCGCCCGCGTTGCCCTGGACCGTCAGCACCCCGCCGCCGAGCTCGGCGGCGGCCGCGGCGAGCTGGTCGGCCTTGCGGCCGGTGATCGTGACGGACGCGCCGCGGGAGAGCAGCTCGCGCGCGATGCCGAGGCCGATGCCGCGGGAGGCACCGGTGACCAGCGCGGTCTTGCCGGAGAAGTCGTCGCTCATGGCCGGCAATCTATGCGTCTGGACACAGGTGGGAAATCCGGTGGCCCGCGACCAGTAGAATGGTTCGCGTGATCCTCCTGGAGTAGGCCGCCGCAGTACGTGCCGCCCCTTTGCCGTACCCACCTACCCGGAGTCTTCTTTGATCACCGCAACCGACATGGAGTTGCGCGCGGGCTCACGCATCCTCGTGAGCGGCGCCAACCTGCGCGTCCAGCCCGGCGACCGGATCGGCCTCGTCGGGCGCAACGGCGCCGGCAAGACCACCTCCCTGCGCGTCCTCGCCGGTGAGGGCCAGCCCTACGGCGGCACCATCACCCGCAAGGGCGAGCTCGGCTACCTGCCGCAGGACCCGCGCGAGGGCGACCTGTCCGTCATCGCCAAGGACCGCGTCCTGTCCGCCCGCGGCCTCGACCAGCTGCTCCGCGACCTGGAGAAGGCCCAGTCGAAGATGTCCGAGCTGGTCGACCCAGACGAGCTCGAGAAGGCCGTCACCCGCTACGGCAAGCTCGAAGAGCGGTTCGCCGCGCTCGGCGGGTACGCGGCCGAGTCCGAGGCGGCCCGCATCTGCTCCAACCTCGGCCTGCCCGACCGGGTGCTCGCGCAGCCGCTCAGCACGCTGTCGGGCGGTCAGCGCCGCCGCGTCGAGCTGGCGCGCATCCTGTTCGCCGCCTCCGAGGCGGGCATCGGCGCGAAGTCCAGCACCATCCTGCTGATCGACGAGCCGACCAACCACCTCGACGCCGACTCGATCACCTGGCTGCGCGGCTTCCTCAAGTCCCACGACGGCGGCCTCGTCGTGATCTCCCACGACGTCGAGCTGCTCGACGACGTCGTGAACAAGGTGTGGTTCCTCGACGCGATCCGCGGCGAGGTCGACATCTACAACCTCGGCTGGAAGAAGTACCTCGAAGCCCGCGCCACGGACGAGAAGCGCCGTCGCCGCGAGCGCGCGAACGCCGAGAAGAAGGCCGGCGCGCTGATGACGCAGGCCGCGAAGATGGGCGCGAAGGCCACGAAGGCCGTTGCTGCGCAGAACATGGCGAAGCGCGCGCAGAAGCTCCTCGACGGTCTCGACGACGTGCGCCAGAGCGACAAGGTCGCGAAGATCAGCTTCCCGGCGCCGGCCCCGTGCGGCAAGACCCCTTTGATGGCAGAGGGTCTGAGCAAGTCCTACGGCTCGCTGGAGATCTTCACCGGCGTGGACCTCGCGATCGACCGGGGTTCCCGCGTCGTCGTGCTCGGCTTCAACGGCGCGGGCAAGACGACGCTGCTGCGGTTGCTGGGCGGCAGCGAGAAGATGGACGCGGGCCAGGTCGTGCCCGGCCACGGCCTCAAGATCGGCTACTTCGCGCAGGAGCACGAGACGCTCGACCACGGCGCGTCGGTGTGGGAGAACATCCGGCACATGGCACCGGACGAGCAGGAACAGCGGCTGCGGTCGCTGCTCGGCACGTTCCTGTTCAGCGGCGAGCAGCTCGACCAGCCCGCCGGCACCCTGTCCGGCGGCGAGAAGACCCGGCTGGCGCTCGCCGGCCTGGTGTCCTCGGCGGCGAACGTGCTGCTGCTCGACGAGCCCACCAACAACCTCGACCCGGCCTCGCGCGAGCAGGTGCTCGACGCGCTGCGGCGCTACGAGGGCGCGGTCGTCCTCGTCACGCACGACCCCGGCGCGGTCGAGGCGCTGGAGCCCGAGCGGGTGATCCTGCTGCCCGACGGCACGGAGGACCACTGGTCCGAGGACTACCTGGAGCTCGTGCAGCTCGCGTGATCTCCACGCGTCAAAGGACTACCGTGCGCACCCTGTGATCAACTGAGTGTGATCGAATCGACCGTTCGGCGATCTCTTTGCTTGATCACCTGGCGTTCTGCGTGAACCTGTTCGATCATTGCGACGACAGGGGCCGTCGAACGGCCCGACCTGCTCGTACGGAAGGCGGGACGAGGTGGCTGACCTGAAGAAGGGTGCCCGGATCACCGGCGCCACGCGGGACAAGCTGGCCGCTGACCTGAAGAAGAAGTACGAAAAGGGCGCGAGCATCCGGGCTTTGGCCGAAAGCACCGGGCGTTCCTACGGCTTCGTGCACCGGGTTCTGTCGGAATCCGGCGTCACGCTGCGCGGTCGCGGTGGCGCCACCCGGACGAAGAAGAAGTAGTACCCCACCAGACTGCTACTCTCCGGTAACTAGCTTCTAGTCCGCCGGAGGTACCGACATGCCAGTGCCCGCTGTCGACGCTGGTGTGCTCGAGCGCGGTGGCGTCCGGCTCGCTCTTGCCGGACCGCTCGCCACCGTCACGCTCGACCGTCCCGACGTGCTGAACGCGCAGACGCCCGCCACCTGGCAGGCGTTGCGGCACATCGGTGAACAGCTGGACCCGGACGTCCGCGTCGTGGTCGTCCGGGGTGCCGGCCGCGCCTTCTCGGCGGGGCTGGACCGGCGCATGTTCACCGGTGAGCCGGTCGACGGAGAACCCGGTGGCCTGCCGGGGATGCTCGCGCTGCCGCCCGAGGAGGCGGACGCGCGGATCGCCTCGTACCAGGCCGGGTTCACGTGGCTGAGCGACCCGGCGCGCGTGACGATCGCGGCGGTGCAGGGGCACGCCATCGGCGCGGGCTTCCAGCTGGCGCTGGCGTGCGACTTCCGCGTGCTCACCGAGGACGCGCAGTTCTGCATGGCCGAGACCGGGCTGGGACTGGTGCCCGACCTCGGCGGCACACTGCCCCTGGTGCGCCTCGTGGGGTACTCGCGCGCGGCCGAGATCTGCGTGACCTCCCGGCGGGTCCCCGCCGACGAGTCGCTGCGGATCGGCCTCGCGAACTCCGTCGTGCCCGCGGCCGAGCTGGACGCGACGGTCGAGGCGCTGGTGGCCTCCGTGCTCAAGCCGATGGCGGGCGCGGTCACCGAGACGCTGGCGCTGGTGGCGTCGGCGGCTTCCGGCGTGCCCTTCGCCGACCAGCTGGCCGCGGAACGCGCCGCGCAGCTGCGCCGCATCCGCTCGCTCGCGGCACTGGCGTCCGCTCAGAGCTGAACCGCAGCTCCAGGCGTTCTGTGCAGGAATTGTCAGACCGCTGTGCTGTTCTAGAAGGCGTGGACGGCTACAGCTCCTGGCGATTCATGATGGGGGTGACCTCGGACGCACCGGCCAAGGTGCGCCGCGGCACCTTCCGGCGCGTGCTGGCCTTCGCCCGGCCCCACCGCGCGAAGCTCGTCGTGTTCCTCCTGCTCACGGTGATCTCCTCGGTCCTCGCCGTGTCGACCCCGCTGCTGGCCGGTCGCGTCGTCGACGCGATCGTCGGTGGGTCCGCGCCCTCGGTGGTGGTGTGGCTCGCGGTGGCCATCGCGCTCATCGCGGTGGTCGACGCCGGTCTGGGCGTGGTGGAGCGGTGGCAGTCCACGCGCATCGGTGAGGGCCTGATCTACGACCTGCGCCGGGCCGTGTTCGGCCATGTGCAGAAGATGCCGGTCGCGTTCTTCACCCGCACGCGCACCGGCGCGCTCGTCTCCCGGCTGAACAACGACGTGATCGGCGCCCAGCGCGCATTCACCTCGACGCTGTCCGGGTTCGTCACCAACATCATCCAGCTGGTCCTGTCGCTGGGCGTGATGTTCACGCTGTCGTGGCAGGTCACCGCGCTGGCCCTGGTGCTGCTGCCGGTGTTCGTGCTGCCCGCCAAGCGGATGGGCCGGCGGATGGCGGACATGCAGCGCGAGGCCTCCACTCTCAACGCCTCGATGGTCACCCAGTCGACCGAGCGCTTCTCCGCTCCCGGCGCGACCCTGGTGAAGCTCTTCGGCCGCCCGGACCGCGAGGAGCAGGAGTTCTCCGACAAGGCCGCGAAGGTCCGCGACATCGGCATTCGCACCGCCATGGCCACCCGCTGGTTCATGACCGGGCTGACGCTCGTGTCCGCGCTCGCGCAGGCCCTGGTCTACGGCCTCGGCGGCTACCTGGCGCTGACCGGCCACCTGGCCGCGGGCACCGTGGTGTCGCTGGCGCTGCTGCTGACCCGCCTGTACGCCCCGCTGACGGCGCTGGCGAACGCCCGCGTCGACGTGATGACGGCGCTGGTGTCGTTCGAGCGGGTCTTCGAGGTGCTCGACCTGGAACCGATGATCCAGGAACGCCCCGGCGCGCGTGCGGTGCCGGACGGGCCGGTGTCGGTCGAGTTCGACGACGTGCGGTTCGGCTACCCGGCCGCCGCGAAGGTGTCGCTCGCCTCGCTGGAGTCGGTCGCCACCCTGGACACCCGCGGCGGCGAGGAGGTGCTGCACGGCGTCAGCTTCAAGGCGGAGGCCGGTCAGCTGGTCGCGGTCGTCGGCTCGTCCGGCGCGGGCAAGTCGACGCTGGCCTCCCTCGTACCCCGGCTCTACGACATTGACTCCGGGTCCGTGTGCCTGTCCGATGTGGACGTTCGCGACCTGAGCTTCGACTCGCTGCGCGGCACCGTGGGCGTCGTGACGCAGGACGGGCACCTGTTCCACGACACGATCCGCGCGAACCTGGAGTACGCGGCCCCCGGCGCGTCCGACGACGAGCTGTGGGACGCGCTGCGGCGGGCCCGCCTGGTCGAGCTGGTGGAGTCGCTGCCCGACCGGCTCGACACGGTCGTCGGCGAACGCGGCTACCGGTTGTCCGGCGGCGAACGCCAACGCCTGACCATCGCGCGCCTGCTGCTGGCCAAGCCTCGCGTCGTGATCCTCGACGAGGCCACCGCGCACCTGGACTCGGAGTCCGAGGCGGCGGTGCAGGCGGCGCTGACCGAGGCGTTGAAGGGCCGCACCGCGCTCGTGATCGCGCACCGGCTGTCGACCATCCGCAACGCCGACCAGATCCTGGTGCTGGAACACGGCGAGATCGTGGAGCGGGGGACGCACGCCGAGCTGATGCGGGCCGAGGGGCGGTACGCGGACCTGTACAACACGCAGTTCGCCGAGCCCCCGGTCGTCGGGGTGTACCCGACGCCGCAGTTCAGCGCCCACGCGGAGGCCACGTCCCCCTGACGGCACCCGCGCCACGGCGCTCGCGTCGTGGGTGCCGTTGGTCGGCCGCCTTGACGGGGCTCCGCTGGCGCGGCGGCGCTCGTGTCGTCGCGCGACGAGCTGGCGTGAGCGCCGCGCGTGATGCCGCCGGGCGGCGCGTCGTCGCTCGCGCGCACCACGGGGGCGCACGCCCGACGCAACGCCTCGGTCACCACGGCGCTGCGCGCGCCGCTGCATGACGACCGGGCGGCCGCTGTCGTGCCCGAGGCGTCCCGCTGGGCGAGGCGTTGCGCGCCCGTTCCGCCGCCCGGTGCGCCGCACCTCGCCACGCGCCGGGCCGCACCTCGCCACCCGCCGGGCGCCGCCGGGCCTCGCCGCGCGCCGTGCGCCGTACCTCGGCTCACGCCGCGCACCTCGCCGCGCCACCCCACGCGCCGCGCCTCACTGCGCGCCGCACGCGGCACGCGGGCACCAAGGTGACCGCCGCCGCGCCCCTCAGCCTTCCGCCGAACCCACGAGCGTTCCGCCGAAACCTGCTCACCCCAGGCGAACCACCCCTCGGCATCACCTCTGGCGGACCACCCGCAGCATCACCCCCGGAGGAACGCGCCAGCCGCGTTCACCGCACTCTGCGACGACCCGGCCTTCTCGACGAACACCGCGAACGCCACGTTCCCCTGGTAGCCCACGAACCAGCCGTGCGCCGTACCGCCACCGGCCTCGGCCGTGCCGGTCTTGCCGGCCAGGCCGCGGAGACCGGCCAGTTGCTTCGCCGTGCCGCTGGTGACGACCTCGGACATCATCTGCCGCAGCGCGGGCAGTGCGGCGCGGGGCGGGGGCGCGCCCACGTCGCCCGGTACGCCGGTGCGGCCGCGCAGCAGGGTCGGGGTCGGGGTGCGGCCGGAGGCCACGGTGGCGGCGACCAGCGCCATGCCGAACGGGCTGGCCTCGACGTTGCCCTGGCCGAAGCTGTTCTCCACCTGCTGGTCGCCGGTGGCGGGCGGCACCTTGCCGGTGTTGGTGGTGGCGCCGGCCATGTCCCAGTCGGCGCCGAGGCCGAAGCGCTTGGCCATCGCGGGCAGGGCCTGCGGGCCGAGCTTCAGGCCGAGCTGGCCGAAGGTCGTGTTGCAGGACAGGGCGAACGCGGTGTGGAACGGCAGGGTCTCGTGACCGAAGCCGTCGTTGTTCACCGTGCGGGTGCCGATGGTGGCGCGCGCCGGGCACGGCACGGTGGTGCCGGGCTGCACCAGGCCGGCGTCCATCGCCGCGGCCGCGGTCACGATCTTCATCGTCGAGCCGGGGGCGTAGCGGCCGATGAACGGGTTGGTGCCGGCCAGCGCCTTGTTCTGCGCCACCGCGAGGACCTCGGTCGTGGCCGGGTCGAGTGCGACGATCGCGGCGCCCTGCGGCAGGGCGTCGACGGCGGCCTGCGCTGCGGCCTGGCGGGCCGGGTCGATCGTGACGGTGAGCTTCTCGCCCATCTCCGGCTTCTTGCCGTCGAGCGGCACGAACCCGGCGGGTGACTGGAGCCCGACCTCCCAGCCGTCGGTGCCCTTCAGGTCACCCGCGGCACCGGTGATCGTCGTGTACAGGCCCTCCGGCAGCGCACCCGGCACCAGCGGTTTGCCGTCGCGGCCCAGCAGCGCCCCGTCCGCGAGCGCGGCGCGGTAGACCAAGGAACCGCCCTCGGTGAGCTGCGGGTGGATGAGCGCGGGGGTCCAGTGGACCTTCCACGTGGTGCCCGCGCGCTGCAGGCCGATCTTGACCTCGTACTTCAGCACCGCCGAGTTCGGCAGCGACCACGTCACCGCGGCCGGAACCTCGGTCGTGGTCGCGTCCTCCGCGACGGTGGGCGCGGTGAGCAGCCTGGCCTGGTAGGCCGAGGACCCCATGCCCGTCCTGGTCGCGGCGAACGCCTTGCCGGCCACGTCGGGTGCGTCCGTCAACGCGGCGGCGGCGGTCGAGTCGTTCGAGAACAGCCTGGTCGCGAACGACTGCGCCACCGAGCCCGGCGAGTCGACCACCGGCTTGGCCGGTGTCCCGCCCGGTCCGCTCGAACTGGCCGAACCGCCACCCCACAGCATGACGCCCGCCACGCCCACAACGGTGGCCGTGACGAGCGTTCCGCCGATCAACACGAGTCTGCGTGTCCTGCGTTCCACCGGTGAAGCTCCCCCCAGGTAGGTCTTTCCCCGGTGGGAGGCTAACGCGGCGATGTGGAGATCCTGTGGAAGTTCCCGTTGCTGTGACAGCTTTTGGCCGTTAGGACGAGCACCGGCCGATAGGACTAGCCCAGCTGGGGAATCCGGGTCTGGTAGTGCCGCAGCATGTCGGCGTTGGCCGCGTCGCCGCCCTCGACGTTCGCGCTGCGCCACAACGGCAGCTGCACACCCGTCTCGGTCGCCTTGTCGAGCAGCCGCACCATCAGCAGGTTCCACAGGAACGCCGTCGCGATGGTCGACACCGCGGCCGTCACCGGTGCCTGCTCGGGGTAGGTGGAGTCACCGGGCGGCACCAGGTTGTCCAGCACGACGGTCGCGACCTCGGCCAGCGTCGTGCCCGCGCGGCGCGGGGCCTGGGAGCTCGCGGACACCGAGGTGACGGCCACGACCGGGCAGCCGGCCTCCGCCGCCTCCAGCGCCAGCTCCACCGGGTAGTGGTTGACGCCTGAGGTCGAGAACACGAACAGCACGTCGTGCGGCGCCAGACCGGCCTCCCGCAGCACCTCGCCCGCGAGCCCGGAGCGGCGTTCGGCGGCCGTGCTGCTGATCGCACCGTGCATCGGCAGCAGCTCGGGGTGGTAGATCGGGCGCACGCAGGCCAGGCCACCCGCGCGGTAGAAGGTCTCGGCGACCGCCGCCAGGGAGTGGCCGGCGCCGGCGGTGAGGATCGTGCCGTCGGCCTGCACTGCGGCGAGCACCAGCTCCGCCACGTCGTCCAGCGCGCTGGAGTTGTGCTGCTCGACGCGGGTCAGGTGCGTGCGCACGAAGGTGCCGTAGTCGGACCCGGTCACGGTGTCGGTCGTCATGCGGCCCAGTAGTACCCGATTGCCGGAGGCCTCACCAGTAACCCGAGCACCACAACTGCCGATACGCGCCATGAGGGCAGTCCGCGGCGGACGGGGGTGGGTCGGATCAGGCGGTACTTCGTCACCTGGGTCGTGCTGACCGCCGTGTTCACCGCCGCAGCCGCCACGCACATCACCCTGGCGGTCACCTACGCCGAGCTGTGGCCGGTGTGGGTGGCGTTGGCGCAGCTCGTGGTCGCGGTCGGGTGCGCGCGGGCCGCTGTCTGCGCACGGCCCTGAGAGCCGGTGCTCAGGTCCTCCGGCCGGTCCACGTCGGCGCCGTCCGCCACGTCCGAGCACTCGACGTGCCGCACGGAGGCCGACCTCAGGTACTCCCGGGCGCCCTGGTCGCCCGCCGCCGACGACATGACACCGGGGAAGTGGTCGCTGCCGATCAGCACCGGATGACCGATCTCGCCGTCGTACACCGCCCGCGCCAGCACGTCCGGAGCGGCGAGCGCCATCAGCCGGCGCAGTGCGGCGACCGTGACACCGGGGGTGTCCACCGGCAGCACCACCACGGCGTCCACCACGCCCACCGCGTGCAGGCCGGTGCGCAACGACGATCCCATGCCCGACTCCCAGCCGGGGTTGTCGACGACGGTCACCCCGGTCAGCGCCGCCCTCGCCCGCACCTCACCGGCCGCGGCACCCAGCACCACGACCACGGGAGCACAGCCCGCGGACCGCAGCGCCTCGGCCGCGATGTCGACGAAGAGCTTGCCGTGCACCGCAACGAGGGCCTTCGGGGTGCCGAACCGGCGGCCTGCCCCCGCGGCCAGCAGGAGCCCGGCGACGCGCATGCCCCGAACCTAGTCGGTGCGGCGGGCCGGTCGGAAGCCGAGCGCCGTGCGCGACCGGGTGCCGAAGCGCTGCCGCAGCCGCTGACCAGCCAGAACAGCTTCCTCTTCCGGCAGGTGCCGCCAGCGGAGGAGCAGGTTCAGCCGAGGTTCTCCAGGATCAGGCCGGACGCGGCCTCCGGGACCTCCTCGGGAATCCAGTGGCTGACGTCCTCGACCATCTCGAACCGGTACGCGCCCGTGCACCACTTCTCGGTCTCGAACGCCGCCACCGACCCGAACGCCACGTCCTCGGTGCTCCACACGTACATGGTCTTGACGCCGACCTTGTCCGCGACGCCGTCCGGCCTGCCCGCGCGGTACCAGTTGAGCGCCGCCGACAGCGCGCCCGGCTCGGAGAGGCGCTGGACGTACTCGTCGACGTGCGAGGGCCGCACGCGGTACTCGAACATCTGCCGCAGCGCGTGGGCGTTGTTGTCCAGCATCCGCCTCTCGGTGCTGCGCTCACGCCAGTCCAGCACGTACTGCGACCGCATCCGCTGTTCCTCGTCGGTCTGCAACGCGGTCCGCAGGGCGCCGGGGTGCGGGGTGGAGAACACGGTGAGCGTGCGCAGCCGGTCCGGGTGCTCGATCGCCGTCCACCACGCGACCGCGCCACCCCAGTCGTGGCCGACCAGGTCGACCGTGCCCCAGCCCAGCGCGTCGGCCATCGCCAGCACGTCCCCGACCAGGTGCGTCGTCGTGTACTCCTGGTACCGCTCCGGCCGCACGCCGGGGGAGTAGCCGCGCTGGTCGGGCGCGACGGCGCGGAAGCCGTTGGCGCCCAGGACCGCGACCTGGTGCTCCCACTCGATCGCGGCCTCGGGGAAGCCGTGCAGGAGCAGCACCGGGCGGCCGTCCTCCGGACCGGCCGCGATCGCGTCGAAGGTGCCCGCCTCGGTGGGGATGCTGAGGTGCTCGATCACGGGTGCGAACCCTACCTGTGTGACCTGGATCTCAAGATCCGAGCCGAACGGGGCCGTGTGCCGAAGGCCTGGTGTGCATCCGCAAGTCGACGTGGCGAAACCATCGGGCAGAACGAATGCCGTCGTGCTCGTGTTGCACGGCGGACGGGAGCGCAGCACCGAGCCGGTGCGCCGCCACAACCTCGCTCACCTGCGCATGGTCCCGTTGGCCAGGGCCCTGCGCGCGCCGGGCGTCGAGGTGTGGAACCTGCGCTACCGGATGCGCGGCTGGAACGCGCCGAGCCTCGACCCGGTCAGGGACGCCCGGTGGGCGCTCGACCGGATCGGCGAGCTGCACCCCGGCGCACCGGTCGTGCTCGTCGGGCACTCCATGGGCGGCCGGACCGCGTTGCGCGTCGCCGGCGACCCGAGCGTCGTGGCGGTGTGCGCGCTCGCGCCGTGGATCGTGCCGGGGGAGCCCTTCGACCAGCTCAGGGGCAAGGCGCTGCTCATCGCGCACGGCGACCGGGAGCGGATGACCGACCCGGCGAAGTCGCTGGCGTACGCGCGGCAGGCGAAGACCGTGACCGACCGGGTCGCGCGGTTCACCGTCGAGGGCGGCGACCACGCCATGCTGCGCCGGGCCCGCGACTGGACCCGGCTCACCGTCGACTTCGTCCACGGTGAGCTCGGCCTCGAACCGGTGGCGGCGGACATCGCGAACGCGATGCGGGAAGCCTCCCCACGAGGCCTCGACGTCCCCCTGGGAGGGTCGCGTGGCTGAGGTTGCCGTCATCGGAGCCGGGGTCGCCGGGCTCACGGCCGCGTACGTGCTGCAACGCGCGCACGACGTCACGCTCTTCGAGGCCGACGACCGGCTCGGCGGGCACGCGCACACCCACGACCTGGACGGCGTCCACGTCGACAGCGGGTTCATCGTCCACAACGAACGCACCTACCCGAACCTGGTCAGACTGTTCCGCGAGCTCGGCGTGCCCACCCAGGACTCCGAGATGTCCATGAGCGTGCGCTGCGACGGCTGCGGGCTGGAGTACGCCGGGGCGAAGAAGCTGCCGGGCCTGTTCGCGAAGCGCTCCAACGCCGCCAACGCCCGGTACGTGCGCATGCTCGCCGAGGTCACCCGCTTCTACCGGCACGCCCAGCGCGTCCTGCGCAACGAGGAGGCGCACGACGTCACGCTCGGCGCGTTCCTCGCGATCGGCGGCTACTCCCGCTACTTCGTCGACCACTTCATCGTCCCGCTGGTCAGCGCCGTGTGGTCGGCCGGCGCCGCGCTCAGCACGGAGTACCCGGCCTGGTACCTGTTCGAGTTCCTCGCCAACCACGGCATGCTCGCCGTCGGCGGCACCCCGCAGTGGAAGACCGTGACCGGCGGCTCCCGCACCTACGTCGACCGCGCGGTGCAAGGCCTCAGCACCGTCCACGTGGGCACCCCGGTCCGCGCGGTCACGCGCACCGGCGGCGGCGTGGAGATCCGCGACGAGGACGACGTGCTGCACACCGCCGACCACGTCGTCGTCGCCACGCACCCCGACCAGGCGCTCGGCCTGCTCGCCGACCCCACGCGCGAGGAGAAGGAGGTGCTGGGCGCCTTCCGCTACTCCCGCAACGAGACCTGGCTGCACACCGACGCGTCGGTCCTGCCGCGCACCCGCGGCGCGCGGGCGTCGTGGAACCTCTACAAGCGCGCCTGCCGAGAGGACGGCGACCAAGTGCTCGTCAGCTACCACATGAACCGGCTGATGCGGCTGCGGGAACCGCGCGAGTACGTCGTCACCCTCAACCCGCACGACGTCGACCCCGGCCGGGTGCTCGCCAGGATGACCTACGAGCACCCCGTCTACACGCCCGGCTCCGTTGCCGCGCAACGACGTCTGCCCGAGCTCAACACCGGCACCACCGCGTACGCGGGTGCCTACCACGGCTGGGGCTTCCACGAGGACGGCTGTGCGTCCGGCGTGCGCGCCGCCCGGCACTTCGGGGTGGACTGGTGATCTATGACGTCGTCATCACGCACACCCGCCGCGAGCTGATCGACCGGGCGTTCCGCCACCGCGCCTACCTGTGGCTCGTCGACCTCGACGGGATGCCGCGGCTGCCGTGGTGGGCGCGGCTGTTCGCCCGGTTCGAGGCGCGCGACCACCTCGGGTCACCGGACCGGTCCATCAGGGAGAACCTGGAGGAGTGGCTCGGCGAACGCGGGATCGAGCTGGGCGGCGGCCGGGTCCTGATGCTCGCCAACGCCCGCGTGCTGGGGTACGTGTTCAACCCGCTGTCCGTTTATTGGTGCCACAACGCCGATGGCGAGCTCGTGTGTGTGGTGGCGGAGGTCCACAACACGTACGGCGGACGGCACTGCTACCTGCTCCGCACCGACGAGCACGGCCGCGCGTCGGTGGACAAGGAGTTCTACGTCTCCCCGTTCCTCGGCGTCGACGGCCACTACGTGATGAGGCTGCCGGCACCGGGGGAGCGGCTGTCCGTGACCATCGCGTTGCGGCAGAACGGGAAGACCACCTTCAGCGCCACCATGCGCGGGACCCGCACCTCCGGGCTGCGGATGCTCCTGCGCCGGCCGTTGATGCCCCAGCGCGTCTCCGCGCTGATCCGCCGCCATGGCATCGCCCTGTACCTGCGGCGCCTGCCGATCGTTCCCAGGAGTGAGTAGATGAGCACGCTGTCCCTGCCCCTTCCGAACCAGGGCGTCTGGCCGGGCCTGTTCACCGCACCGCGCTCACCCCTGCGCGCGCGCCTCGCCGAGTCGCTGTTCCGCAACGCCGTGCGCACCCTGCCGGTGACCGTGCGGCTCCCGGACGAACGGACGTGGGGCGCGGGCGGACCGGTCATGCGGCTGGTGCGGCCCGCGGCGTTCTTCCACCGCCTCGGCGCCGACGCCAAGATCGGCTTCGGCGAGGCCTACATGGTGGGCGACTGGGAGTCCGACGAGCTCGCGGACGTGCTCACCGCGTTCGCCGCGCGGCTGTCCACGCTCATCCCGCCCGGCCTGCAGCGGCTGCGGCGGTGGGCGGAGCGGCGGCAGACCGAGGTCAACGACATCGCGGGCTCGCGGCAGAACATCCACCGCCACTACGACCTGTCCAACGACCTGTTCGAGCGGTTCCTGGACGAGACGATGACCTACTCGTCGGCGTTGTTCGACGGCGACCGCGGCCTCGACCTGCACGCCGCCCAGCTGCGCAAGATCGACGGCGTCCTCGACTACGCGGGCGTGCGGGCGGGGTCGCGGGTGCTGGAGATCGGCACCGGCTGGGGCGCGCTCGCCATCAGGGCCGCCCGGCGCGGTGCCACCGTCACCTCGCTGACCATCTCCGCCGAGCAGCGCAAGCTGGCGCTGGAGCGGGTGGCGGCCGCGGGCCTGCGCGACCGGGTGGCGGTGCACCTGCGCGACTACCGGGAGGAGCACGGGCGGTACGACGCCGTCGTCAGCGTCGAGATGATCGAGGCGGTCGGCGCCGAGTACTGGCCCGACTACTTCTCGGTGCTCGACCGGGTGCTCGCCCCCGGCGGCCGGGTGGGGCTGCAGGCGATCACCATGCCGCACGACCGGATGATCGCGAGCAAGGCCAGCTACACCTGGATCCACAAGTACATCTTCCCCGGCGGGCTCATCCCGTCGGTGCGCTCGGTCGAGGAGTCGGTGCGCGACCACACCCGCTTGAAGATCACCGAGATGCGCTCGTTCGGCGACGACTACGCCGAGACGCTGCGGCGGTGGCGCGAGAGCTTCCTGGGCCGCTGGGACGAGATCTCCGGTCTCGGCTTCGACGACACGTTCCGCCGGATGTGGGAGTTCTACCTGGCCTACTCGGAGGCCGGGTTCCGGGTCGGCCACCTCGGCGTGCAGCAGTTCGCCATGGCCGAACGACTGGGCCATTAGGACCACGTTCTCCCTCAAAAGGGTGCTGCTTCGCCCACCTGAGGGGACTTCGTGGTCCTCTTGCACGCAGGCGGTATCAAATGGCTCGCTGCGCTCTCTTCTCCAGTGAAGCCCCTAGTGTCGCTGTAGTGGAGGAGGTCGCCGGGATGGTTCAGCCCACAGCCGTGCGGTCCGGTGGCGGTGTCGGCGTCCTCTCAGTCGAAGAGGTCTGGACCGCGCCAACGGTCCCCGTGCGCCGCCGGGCGCGCCAGGAACCGGTCTCCAACCAGTGGCTCGCCGAAGCCGAGTTCACCGACCTCGTCGACGCCGCCCTGGCAGGAGAAAGACGGGCGGTCGAGCACCTGCTCGGCCGCATCCAGCCGCTCATCGTGCGTTACTGCCGCGCCCGCGTGGGCGGCCGGGAACGCACGCTCGTCTCGGCGGAGGACATCGCGCAGGAGGTCTGCGTCGCCGTCCTCGGCGCCCTGTCGAAGTACCGCTACGAGCCCGGCTCGTTCCTGGCCTTCGTCTACGGCATCGCCGCCCACAAGGTCGCCGACGCCCGCCGCCGCGCGGTCCGCAACCGCGCCGAGGTCGTGCCCGAGTTGCCCGACTGCGCCTCCGACGAGGCCGGCCCCGAGCAGCACGCGGTCAACGGCGAGATGATGGCCCAGGTCACGCGGCTGCTGCACCGGCTGCCGCCCCGCCAGCGCGAGATCCTCGTGCTGCGGGTGGCGGTGGGCCTGTCCGCCGAAGAGGTCGCGCTGGCCGTGTCGTCGACGCCGGGTGCGGTGCGGGTCGCCCAGCACCGCGCGCTGACCAGGATGCGGGAGATGATCGCGGAGGAGACGGGCTGAGGTCCGCGGCGTCCTCCTGAGCGCGGCCCCGCGTGGAATTGTCGGTGTCGGGTGGCATCGTGGACCACATGGCGGAACCCGACTTCGACGTGCTCCTCACCGGGATGGTCTTCCTCGACATCATCTTCACCGGCCTGCCGCGGCCACCGGCGGCGGGCACCGAGGTGTGGGCGGACGGGCTCGGGTCGTGCCCCGGCGGGATCGCGAACCTCGCCGTCGCGTTGCGCAGGCTGGAGCTGAGGACCGCGCTGGCGGCCGCGTTCGGCGAGGACGCCTACGGCGACTTCTGCTGGGACGTGCTGGCCGAGCAGGAGGGCGTCGACCTCTCCTACTGCCGCCGGTTCTACGGATGGCATTCACCGGTGACGGTGTCGATGGCGATGGAGCACGACCGTTCGATGGTCACGCACGGGCACAAGGCACCCGTTGTCGCCGATGACCTGTTTTCGCCGCCGCCGTCGGCAAAAGCCTGTTTTGTGCACATTCAGGCGGAAGACGAACAATGGGTGCGCACGGCGAAGCAGAACGGCGCGAAGCTGTTCGCCGACATCGGCTGGGACCGCACCGGGGCGTGGTCGCCGGAGCTGCTGCGCCGTCTTGACGGATTTGACGTCTTCCTCCCGAACCACGTGGAGGCGCAGGGCTACACGCGCACCGACACGCCGGAGGCCGCCGCGCGCGCGTTGGCCGAGCACGTGCCCGTGGTGGTTGTCACACGCGGGGGAGGCGGAGCGGTCGCCGTCGACAGCTCCACCGGGGAATGCGTGGAGGTGCCGGGGCTGAACGTGGCGCCGCTGGACGCGACCGGAGCCGGTGACGTGTTTGGGGCGGGGTTCGTGATGGGCACACTCGCGGGGTGGCCGCTGGAGCACCGCGTGCGTTTCGCGAACCTGTGCGCGGCGCTGTCAGTGCAGCACTTCGGCGGTTCGCTGTCGGCACCGGGCTGGGGAGACATCGCCGTCTGGTGGCGCACGGTGAGCCGGCGACCCGACGAAGAGCTTCGCCCGCTACGGGTTCCTCGACGACCTGCTGCCCCACCACACGGGGGTCGAGGTCCGGCGCGCCAGCCCGACGATCGGACTGCGGTTGCTCCGGTAGGTTGAAACCAGTCGATCAGCGGACGCAACCTCACGGGTCTCCCGCGCGACTTAATACGTAGAGCTTTCTCTGGGGTTCGGTTCGGAAGGAGTTGCGGTTTGTTCGCCGCACGCGCGTCAGGCTTGGTCAAGTTGATGGGGTTGTGCCTGACGGCGGGCGTGCTCCTGGCAGCGATGGTGTTCCCGTTCGCAGGAGGGCTGGGGCTCGCGTCGAACCGCGCCGCCGACCAGGTCGACCAGACGTCGGGTGACCTCGCCAAGGGGGAGCTGCCGCTCGTCACCACCATCACGGACATGAACGGCGAGCCGATCGCCTACCTGTACGACCAGTACCGGATCCCGCTGGAGTCGAACCAGATCTCCGACACGATGAAGGCCGCGATCCTCGCGATCGAGGACAAGCGGTTCTTCGAGCACCGCGGCGTCGACTGGCAGGGCATCGCCCGTGCCGCTGCCAAGGCCGGTGTGGACGGTGGCGCGACCCAGGGCGCCTCGACGCTGACGCAGCAGTACGTCAAGAACTACATGGCGTTCGTGCTCGGCGCCGACAACGAGCAGGAGGCCTGGGAGAAGGCCACCGAGGCGACCGTCGGCCGCAAGCTGCGCGAGGCGCGCGTCGCGTTGCAGCTCGAGCAGCAGATGTCCAAGGACGAGATCCTCGCCGGCTACCTGAACATCGTGCCGCTGGGCAACCAGACCTACGGTGTCGGTGCCGCCGCCAAGGCGTACTTCAAGACGACCGCCGACAAGCTGACCGTCCCGCAGGCGGCGCTGCTCGCCGCCATCGCGAACCGCCCGTCGTCGCTGAACCCCGGCGCGAACCCGGAGAAGGCCCTCGAACGCCGCAACACGGTGATCGACAAGATGCGCGAGAACGGCGCGTTCGGCCAGGACGAGACCGAGGCGAAGAAGAAGGCCGACGAGTACAAGGCCGAGCCGCTGGGCGTGACCGACGACCTGCAGATCCTGCCCAAGGGCTGCGTCGGCGCCGGTGACGGCCCGATCTACGGCTTCTTCTGCTCCTACCTGCTCGACTACCTGCAGGACGCGGGCATCACGAAGGCGCAGCTGCAGCGCGGCGGCCTCACGATCAAGACGACGATGGACCCGAAGGCCACGAAGGCGGCCAAGACGGCCGCCGAGCAGCAGGTGCCGAAGATGCAGAACGGCATCGCGAACGTCATGTCCGTGGTCCAGCCCGGCAAGGACAAGCACCGCGTCCGCGCCCTCGTCGCCTCCCGCGACTACGGCAACAACGCCGACCTGGGCCAGGTCGCCCGCCCCGTGCCCGCCGAGGTGCTCCCGTTCGGCCCCGGCTCGGTCAACAAGGTCTTCACCGCCGCCGCGGCGCTCGAGCAGGGCGTGACGGGCATCGACCGCGAGATCCCGGTTCCGAAGGTCCACTACTCCCGCGTGTACCCCAACGGCGGTTCGGCGTGGAAGGTCGAGAACGCGGGCAGCGGCTACGCGGAGAAGATGTCGCTGACCCAGGCGCTCGCCACGTCGCCGAACACCGGCTTCGTGATCCTGCAGGAGAAGACCGGCCTCGACCGCGTCGTCGACATGGGCTACCGCCTCGGCATGCGCGAGACCCTCGCCACCCACAACCGCGGCGCCGAGCCCCTGAAGTCCGACGGCTCCAACGGCCCCTCCCAGGGCGACTGGACCAAGCAGAACAACGCCGGCTCCTACACCCTCGGCCCTGGCGCGACCAGCGTCCTGGAACTGGCGAACGTCGCCGCCACCATCGTCTCGAACGGCAGCTGGTGCCCGCCCACCCCGGTGGAGCAGGTCCTGGACCGCCACGGCAACCCCATGCCGCTGAAGGAGAAGCCCTGCGAGCAGGCCGTCACCCCTGACCTCGCCAACTCGCTGGCCCAGGGCCTGTCCCACGACACGGTCGGCTCCGGCACCGCCGCTGACGCCGCCCGCGCCGCCGGCTGGACCCGCCCGACGATCGGCAAGACCGGCACCACCGAGGAGCACAAGTCGGTCGCCTTCATGGCCGCCACCCCGCAGTACGCGGGCGCCGTCATGACCTACGCCGACGGCAACCGCCCCGAGGTCATCTGCGCGAACCCGATCCGCTTCTGCCCCGGCTCCAACTCGGGCGTCTACGGCGGCCAGGTGGCCGCGCCGACCTGGTTCAACGCGATGAAGGTGATCCACGAGGGCCTGGACCCGGCCCCGCTCCCCCCGGCGGCGGCGCGCTACAAGTAGCTCCTTCCGCTTTCTCCGGGCCGTCGGATGCGTGATGCGTCCGGCGGCCCTTTGCGTTGCGCCGGTGGGTGGGGGTTGCACCCGTCCTCGGTTCGCTGGGGAAGAGGGGAGGGGTGGGCGGCCAGGGCTGGGCTCGCGCCTCTGCAGGAGCTTCGGCGCATGGGTGCCAGGTGCCAGGTGGCGGGTGGCGGGTGGCGGGTGGCGGGTGGCGGGTGGCGGGTGGCGGGTGGCGGACGATCGCGTCCGTGGCGTCCGTCTTGCTCGGCCGATGCCGTCAGGCACGCTCGCGCAGGGGTCCCCTCGCGTTTCGGGTCCCCCGCGACCCAACGTACGCGCGGGGTCTGACAGTTTCGCGAGGTCGGCGCCGCGATCGTCGCGAAGCGCGACAAGCGGGGTTTCCGGTCGCGTACGGCTGGCGGACCCCTCACACCACCCCGTCGGCCTTTCTCGATAAAGCGACTGACCAGTACAAACACCGAAGAACGGCATTGGTCTAGTGGTCGTTATCAACCGCTGACCTCACTCGACTACTCAAAGTAGCCATGAGTGGGCTCCGTCACCCAAATGACCACATCGCTTGCTTCCGGCGATAACGCGAGGTTACGTTCCCTGCCGCATGTCACGGTTCGATAACCGCCAGGACACGGACCCACCCCCGAAGGGGTCCAGTCCACCGCGCGCCATCCGGGTCCCCGAAACCCCGGCGCGCACAGCAGGCGGATCGGACTCCCCCCGAGTGTGCATGGAGGCAGTTTTGGCACGGCATCGTGCGAAGGGTCCGCTGATCGACGTGATCGGCAGAGTGGACCTGGACCGCAAGAAGGCCGTCACGGCGGTCGTCGCCGCAGGTGCCCTCGTCGGCGCCGGCTTCACCCAGGCGATGGCCACGGTCACCCCCGTCGACCGGATCGTTCCCGTCGCCGCCACGTCCGAGTTGGCGGCGGCGATGACCCAGCAGCAGCACCAGCCAGGAGCGGTGGAGACGGTGCACGCCGTCGACACCGCCGTGGAGACGCGCCACCTGTTGCAGGCCGAGCAGCTCCAGGTGCAGTTCAACGTCCGCGAGGCCATGAAGGCCGCGGAGGGTGCGTACGCGCAGCGGCAGGAGGCCATCAGGGCCGAGGCGGCACGCGTGGCGGCCGAGGCGGCGCGTGAGGCGGCGCGCAAGGCGGCGGAGGAAGAGGCCCGCAGGCCCAAGGCGGTCAAGCCGGCGCAGGGGTCGTTCACCTCGGGCTTCGGTGCCCGGTGGGGGACCAGTCACAACGGCGTCGACATCGCCAACGCCATCGGCACGCCGATCCTGTCCGTCCTGGACGGCACGGTGGTCGAGGCCGGACCCGCCAGCGGGTTCGGGCTGTGGGTGCGGGTGCAGCACGCGGACGGCACCATCACCGTCTACGGGCACGTCAACACCATCGACGTCGCGCAGGGTGCCGTGGTGAAGGCCGGGCAGCAGATCGCGACCATGGGCAACCGCGGTCAGTCGACCGGGCCGCACCTGCACTTCGAGGTGTGGGTCGACGGGTCGCAGAAGATCAACCCGGTGGGCTGGCTGGCGGCGCGGGGCATCTCGCTCTGAGCGCGGCCAGACGCCGAGGTGGTTCACGCCGGTAGGCCCGATCGGCTCAACGGCGAGGAGTTCGCGGTCACGCAGGGCGACGTCACCTGGCCGTGCGTGACCGCGGAGGTGGCGCCGTGCGAGGACGTGCGCCAGGTTGTGTCTGTGAACGAGACACCGAGGTCCGCGTCCGGTCAGATCCTCCGCCGCCTGCCGGGGAACGACGGCTGATGCGCGTTCTCATCACCGGCGGTGCCAAGGAGCTGGGCCGGGCCTTCAGCGACGCCGTGGGCGCGCGCGGGCACCGGCTGGTCATCACCGGCCGCGACGAACGCGCGCTGGCCGTGGCCGAGCAGGAGCTGCGGGCCCGTGGTGTCGAGGTCGAGGCGCACGTCGCCGACCTCGCCGACCCGCAGGCCACGCCCAAGCTCATCGAGAGCGTCGGGCCGATCGACGTGCTCGTCAACAACGCCGCGCTCGGCGGGCCGGTCGGGCCGACGTGGGAGGTCGACGAGAACGAGTGGTGGCGGACCTTCGAGGTCAACCTGCGCGGGCTCGCGCTCGCCACCACCGCGGCGCTGCGCACGATGACCAGCGGCCGGATCGTCAACATCGTCAGCAACGCCGGTGTGCACCGCTGGCCGCTGCTGTCGGCGTACTCCGTGTCCAAGGCGGCCGTGCTCAAGCTGGGGGAGAACCTCGCCGCCGAGCTGAGGGACCGGCCCATCGCCGTGCTGAGCTACGACCCCGGCATGGTCGACGTCGGCCTGATGGGCCGCGGCAGCAGGGCCGCACCGGACGACGAAGCGGGGCGCAGCGTCGCGCGGTGGGCGAGGTCGCAGCGGGAGCAGGGCAGGTTCACCCCCGTGGAGCAGTCGGCCGGCGTCCTGGCGCGCATCGTCGACGGGGAGTTCGACCACCGCTCCGGCGGGCTCGTCACTCCCGCGGACTGAGACACCGCCGCACGGGAGAGCGCTGTCACCCGATCGTCAACAGGCAATCTGACCAGTTGGTACGGAAGGCCCTTCCTCGCCGGCGGGTCAACCGGGGATCGTCGCGGGTACTGCTGAGGTCGTTGCGCGGCACGGTTTCGTGTCGCGCCGAACGACATGCGCTGAACCAACGCCCGATCCCCCTGGAGGCGTCGTGCCCGTGCGAACACCCGCTGCTGCCCTGAGCCTGACGGCGGCCCTGCTACCCGAGCACCTGGAGCGAGCGAGAGGACCGCTGAACGTCGCGCTGCCCGACGAGGTGCGGGCGCGGATCGCGCACTGCCGTGCGTTCGTGCTCGAGGTCAGCGGCTCCGGCCGCGCGATCTACGGTGTCACAACGGGTTTCGGGCCGCTCGTCGAGTTCGGGGGTCGCGAGGACGGCGGCAGCCAGAGCGACAACACGATCCTGCACCACATCGTCGGCCACGGCGAGCTGCTGCCGCCCGAGGTCACCAGGGCCGCGGTGCTGGCCCGGCTCTTCTCGTTGGCGCACGGGCGTTCCGGCGTCTCGGAGCACGTCGTCGACGCACTGGTCGCCATGCTCGCGACGGACTTCGCGCCCGCCGTGCCGCGGCTCGGCTCGGTCGGTGCGAGCGGCGACCTGCAACCGCTCGCCTACGTGGCACACGCGTTGCGCGGCAACGGGAACGCGTTCCTCGGCGGCCGGCTGGTGCCCGCGGCCGACGCGCTGCGCGAGGCTGGTCTGCGCCCGGTCGAGCTCGACGGTCGCGACGCCCTCGCCGTCGTGAACGGCATCTCGGTCACCGCCGCCGTGCTCGGTCTCGCCGTCGCGCAGGCACAGCGGTCGCACCGCGTCGCGGAACTGCTGTCCGCCTTGCTGACCGACGTCCTCGGCTGCGGCACGGAGTTCGCGTCACCCGCGCTGCTCGCCGCGTTCGGCCACCCGGACGTCGCCGACGTCGGTGCCGCGCTGCGGACCTGGTTGCGCGGCAGCACCCCCTCCGGTCAACGCCCCCTGCAGGAGGCGTACAGCATCCGGTGCGTGCCACAGCTGGCCGGTGCGGCCCGCACGAGCATCCGGCACGCCGACGAGGTGGTGCGCCGCGACCTCAACGGCGTGAGCGACAACCCGTTGTTCTTCCCCGAGACCGGGGAGGTGCTGCACGGCGGCAACTTCTTCGGCCAGCCCAGCGCCTTCGCCGCCGACGCGCTCAGCCTCGCCCTGGCCCAGCTGGGCAACCTGGCCGAACGCCAGCTCGACCTGCTGGTCGACCCGCACCGCACCGGCGGCCTCCCGCCCATGCTCAGCCCGGCGCCGGGACAGCAGCACGCGGTGCAGGGCATCCAGATCTCCGCGACCGCCACGGTCGCCGCCATGCGCAGGGCCACGCTGCCCGCCTCGGCGCAGAGCTTGCCGACCAACCTGCACAACCAGGACGTCGTCCCGTTCGGCACGCAGGCCGCGCTCACCGCGCTCGACCAGACGAGGCTGCTGCGCTACCTGCACGGCGGGCTCGCCGTCGCGCTGCGCCAGGCCGTCCACGTCGGCGCCCGCCGCCCGCGCGCCCCGAGGCTCGCGGACGTGGTCGACCGGATCGCCGCCGAGGTGCCGGCGATCGAGGAGGACCGGCCGCTGGACACCGCGATCGGCCGGGTGGCCGACCTGCTGGACGAGATCGTCGCCGCCGAGAGCGCGACGGAGAAGGACGGTGTGGGATGAGCGCGCCCGTTTTCAGCCCGGTCTGGGGGCACGCGGCCGTCGACCTGCCGGTGCTGCGACTGCCGATGCCCGGTTCGGAACTGATTCCGTGCGCGGATGACTGCTACCAGATCCCGCTGGAGATCAGCGTCCCCGATGACGAGGTCGGACGGGCCGTCCACCGGTGGTTCCTGGGGCACCACGGCGCATTTTTCGTCTGGAGGTTTCTTTCGGCTTCACTCGATAGGCTGATACGCGAGCGTGATTCGCAACTAGTCCGCCTCACTGCGCTTGGATACGACGCGTACTCGGTGCTGCTGGCGTATTCGGGCAGCTGTTCCCGTGAGGTCTACGAGGACGTCATCCGGCCGTTGATGACGTCGTTCGACCCCGCGTTCAGCGGGCGCTGGGCACGTGACTACGAGCCCGTGCCCGGTCTGCTGCGCAGGGCCCGTGCCGCACTGGGGCCCGCGGCGGCCGCACCCCTGTCCTCCGCGAGCAAGGCGAACCTGTTGGCACACATGGAGGTCATGCGCAGACTCGTGCCGGACGGCGACTCGCTGCTGCGCGAGTCCGGTCGTGCGCGCATGTCCACCACCGACGCAGAACGAGACAGGTTCGACGAGTTCTTCCTGGTCAGCCGCGAAAACGTGTGCTCCAGCCGTTACCGTGCACACCGCGCCGCCGTCTTCGCCGCCATGGACCGCGACCTCGCGAAGCACCCGGTGCGACCCGAGTACGCCGACACCCTCAGGACGTTCGCCACCCGACTATGAGAGAAGGCCGCGCGTGAACGACTTCAAGGCCGTGGTCATGACCCCGCAGATCTACCGCTACGTGCGCGAGCAGGCAGGCCAGCCCAGTGCGGTGCAGGAGAAGCTGATCGCGCGGACGCTGGAGCTCGGCGACTCGGCGGAGATGCAGGTACCGCACGAGCAGGCGGTCCTGTTCTCCCTGCTGGTCAAGCTCACCGGCGCGCAGACCGTGGTCGAGGTCGGCACCTACACCGGGTACTCCACGCTCGCGTTCGCGCAGGCGCTCCCACCGTCAGGCAAGGTCATCACCTGCGACGTCTCGCCGGAGTGGACCCGCATCGCCGAGGAGGCGTGGCAGGCCGCCGGCGTGCGGGACCGCATCGAGCTGCGGCTGGGCCCCGCCGGGCAGACGCTCGCGGAGCTGCCCGAGGAGCCCACGATCGACCTGGTGTTCATCGACGCGGACAAGGTCGGGTACGCGCACTACTGGGACCTGCTGGTGCCGCGTGTGCGGCAGGGCGGACTGCTGCTCGCGGACAACACCCTCTACTACGGCGGCGCCGCCGACGAGCAGCCCGAGGGCAACGCGGCGGCGATCGACGCGTTCAACCGGTTCGTGCTGGCCGACCCGCGGGTGGAGTCGGTGCTCGTGCCCATCGCCGACGGCCTGACGCTCGCGCGGAAGTTGTAGGCATACCGACCGGTCGGTAGGGTGTCGCCCAAGTGGACTTGGGAGGCGCTCATGGCTCGTTGGGGAATCACGCTGCCGCTGATCGGCGTGCCGGTGCTCGACCACCGCGCGCTGGTCAGCGAGCTGGCCGACCTCGGCTACACCGACGTGTGGTCGGCCGAGACGACCGGGACGGACGCCTTCACGCCGCTCGCGCTGGCCGCCCAGTGGTCGTCGTCGCTGCGCTTCGGCCCCGCGATCGCCCCCGTCTACACCCGCGGTCCCGCGACGCTCGCGATGACGGCGGCGACGCTGGCCGAGGTGACCGGCGGCCGGTTCGTGCTGGGCATCGGCTCGTCCTCGCCCGCGATCGTGCAGCGCTGGAACGCGATCCCGTTCGAGGAGCCGTTCAAGCGCACCCGCGACACCCTGCGGTTCCTGAAGTCCGCGCTGGCGGGGGAGAAGGTCAGCGCCGACTACGACACGTTCTCCGTCAAGGGCTTCAAGCTGGAACGCCCGCCGGCCGAGCGGGTGCCGATCATGCTCGCGGCGCTGCGCCCGAACATGCTGCGCCTGGCCGGTCGTGAGGCCGACGGCGCCATCACGAACTGGCTCGCCGCCACCGACGTCGCACAGGTCCGGTCCGAGCTGGGCGCGGACTCCGAGCTGGCCGCCCGGATCTTCGTCTGCCCGACCGAGGACGCCGACGCCGCACGCGCGCTGGGCCGCATGCTGATCAGCACCTACCTGACCGTGCCCGCCTACGCGGCGTTCCACGACTGGCTGGGCCGCGGCGAGGAGCTGCGCCCGATGCACGAGGCGTGGGCCGCGGGCGACCGCAAGGCCGCCGCGAGGTCGATCCCCGACTCCGTGGTCGACGCCCTGGTCGTGCACGGTTCCGCCGACCGCTGCCGCGAGCGCGTCGCCGAGTACCAGGCCGCCGGCGTGGACACCCCGATCATCGCCCTGCTCCCGACCGGTGGCGACCAGGTCGAGCAGGTGCGCGCGCTGGCACCCAAGGGGTAGCGGTGCCGGGCACCACCGAGCAGCGGATCATCGACGCGGCCGTCCGCCTGTTCGCGTCGCAGGGCTACGACGCGACCTCGGTGCAGGAGATCGTGGCGGCCGCCGAGGTCACCAAGGGCGCGCTGTACCACTACTTCCGCTCCAAGGACGACCTGCTCTTCGAGATCTACCGGCTGCTCATCACCGCCCAGTCCGCGGACATGGACCGGATCATCGCCGCGGGCCTGCCCGCGGCCGAGACGGTGCGGGAGATCCTGACGTCGCTGGTGGTCTCCACCGCGGAACGGGCCGACGAGACCGCCGTGTTCGTCCGGGAGATGCCGCGGCTCGGCGAGGAGCGGATGACCGACTTCCGCGCCGAGCGCCGCCGCTACCACGAGACGTTCCTCGCGGTGGTCGAGAAGGGCCAGGCCTCCGGCGAGTTCAGCTCGACGGTGCCGGCGGAGACCGTCGCGCGGATCGCGTTCGGCGTCGTGAACCAGCTGCCCACGTGGTACCGGCCGGACGGGCCGAAGTCACCGGCCGCCCTGGCGGGGGAGATCGCGGACTTCGTGCTGGCCGGGCTGCGGTAACGGGGAGCCGCGGGAGATCGACCTCTCTGCTGGGGAGGCACCGATGTCGAAGCAGCCACCGGAGTACGGCGTCGCACCGCCGATGCACGAGGTCCCGCCGTCACCGCGGTGGCCGTGGGTCCTGCTGCTCGTGGTCGCGGTGCTGGCCGTGGGCGGAGTGCTCCACGGCGGCAAGGTCGTCGACGCGGTGCGGGAGGCGGCCGGCGGGATGACGAGCGGCGAGGTGGCGGTCGCGGAACCGACCGGTCAGGAACCGCCGCCCGCACCCGGCAAGCGCGTGGTCGTGTTCGAGGTGACCGGCACCGGCACGGCGTTCACCGTCGCCACCACCGTCGGGGCTTCCGTGCAGAACGAGACCGGTGTCCGGCTGCCGTGGACCCGCACCGTCGAGGTGCCCGCCGACGAGCTCTCGAAGTCGGTGATGCTCGTCGTCGTGGCCGGTGCCGACGGGGCCGAGGTGCACGGCCGGTACACGATCGACGGCACCACCGTCCGGGAGGGCAAGGCCTCCGGGCCCTACGGCGTGCTGACGATCACCGACAGCTAACGCGCGCGCAGCGCGGCCAGCGCCTTGTCCGCGTGCGCGTTCATCGAGAACTCGCTCTTCACGACCTCCATGACCCTGCGGTCGGTGCCGATGACGAACGTGTGCCGCTTGACCGGCAGCGGCCCGAACCGGCGCTTCACGCCGAACTGCTCGGCGACCTCACCCTCGACATCGGACAGCAGCGGGTAGTCGAAGCCGTTGAGCTCCGCGAACTGCTTCTGCTTGGCCACGTCGTCGGTGGAGATGCCCACGCGCTGGGCCCCGGCCTCGGCGAACTCGGCGGCCAGGTCGCGGAAGTGGCAGCTCTGCGCGGTGCAGCCGGTGGTCATCGCGGCGGGGTAGAAGAACAGCACGACCGGGCCGTCGCCGAGCAGTTCGGACAGCGTGCGGGCGACTCCGTCCTGGTCGGGCAGGGTGAAGTCGGGGGCGAGGTCGCCGGGCTTCATGGATCTCCAATACGCTCGGGGCCGTGACCAGCATGTCCGACGTGGCCAAGGCCGCAGGGGTGTCCGCTGCGACCGTATCGCGCGCGCTGCGCGGCGAACCGGGTGTGTCGGAGGCGACGAGGCAACACGTCAGCGAGGTCGCGCGGCGGATGAAGTACGCCATCGCGCGTGATGCCTCCTCATTGGCCGGTGGCCGGCGTTACACGATCGCGGTCGTGACCGCCGAGGTCAGTCCGGTGCTCGCCGGAGCGGAGGGCGCGCTGCGGGCGGCCGGGTACGACGTGCTGCTGTACGTGCTGGGCACGCGGGAGGCGCGCGCGAAGTTCTTCGACGAAATGCCGCTGGGCCGCCGGGTCGACGGGGTGCTGCTGCTGTCGATGGCGCTGGCCGAGGCGGAACGGGCCGCGCTCACGGCGCTGGAGGTCCCGCACCTGACCGTCGACGACACCGACCTGCGGCACGCGCTGCAGACCGCCGTCGAGCACCTGAAGCTGCTCGGCCACGAGGACGTGGCGCTGGTGCTCGCCGACGGCGTGGACGAGTCCTACGACGAGATCCTGGTGGCCGCCGGGCTCACCGTGCGTCCCGAGTGGACGGTCTGGTGCTCGCCCACGGTCGACGGCGGCGAGCAGGTGGTCGACGTGCTCCTGGACGGCGAGCGCCTGCCCACCGCCGTGATCAGCTCCAGCGGTGCCGCGGCCGTCGGGATCTTCCTGCGCATGCAGCGCGACGGGCGGGCCGTGCCGGACGAGCTGTCGATCGTGTCGCTCGACGGCCAGGAGCTCACCCGCGTCGTCGGCCTGACCGCGGTCGAGGGGGCCGCGAAGGAACAGGGCGAGCGGGCCGTCGCGGACCTGTTCACGCTGATCAGGGGCGGCGAGATCGAACCGGTGGAGCACTCGGCGCGGCTGGTGGTGCGCAACTCCAGCGGCCCGGTCAGCTGATCCCGCCGTACGTGCCGCCGAGCGTGCTGCGGCTGACCTCGACCGCGCTGCCGCGCACCGTGCAGTCCGCGTACCGCACGAGGTGCCAGTCGATCGGCGACCACCACGGCGGCTCGCCGCTGTCCGCGGTCACGTACACGGTGCCGTCGCCGGAGCGCATCGAGCTGGAGCCGCCCGCCGAGCGGATCTCGTCCGGGGTCAGCTCGCCGTCGGCCGCCGCCGTCCGGAGTGCCGCCGTGATCCGGTCGACCTCGCGGTCGGCGAGGGTGCTCGCGAGACCCCAGGAGAACACCGTCCACAGCACCGCCACGACGACGAGCGCCACGACACCGAGCACGACCCTGACGCCGATCCGCAACGCCCCCATGGGGCCGACGGTACCGCCGCCGCGCGACCCCGCGGGCACATCCGCGGAAAGTACTGTGGCGCCATGCCCGCCGAAGAGCGCCTGACCCGGCTGCCCGCCCTGCCGGACACCCCCGGCTACGCCCACGCGGTGGCGGTGAGCGGGAGGCTCCTGTTCGTCTCCGGTCAGGTCGCGGTGGACGAGACGGGACGTGTGGTCGGGGTGGACGACCTGGCGGCGCAGACCAGGCAGGCGCTGAGCAATCTTCATCACGTCATTTCGAGGTTTGGCGCCGACTGGTCGGATGTCGTGAAGTTCACGTGGTACGTGCTCGACGCGTCGGAAGTGCAGACCGTCCGGGACGTGCGTGACGAAATGCTGCGGCCGGTGCTGGGAGACGTGCACAACCCGGCGAGCACGCTCGTCCAGGTCGCGGCGTTGTTCGGGCCGGAATTTCTCGTCGAGGTCGAGGCCGTGGTCGCCATTCCCGATCAGCGATCGGATGTTTGACGAAAACAGGTGTGCGGGGTGGTGCCCGACCGGTGTGCACCCTTCGGGTGACCGGGGTCCATTTGCTCTGGCAATGGACGCGCACCTGTGACATAGCTTGTACCTGTGGAGGAGTTGGTGGCGCGGCTGGCGGACGCTTGGGGCGTCGCCACGAGGTACGAGAACTCCGATCAGCAGCAGGTGACCGTCGAAACGGACGTCGTCGTCGCTGTCCTCGCGCAGTTCGGCGTGGACGCGTCCACTCCGGACTCCGTCGAGCGCGAGCTGGCTCTGGTCGAACGCAGGCGGGCGGAGCAGGCGCTGCCGCCGACGATCGTGATCCGCGAGCAGGAGACGTACGACCTGCGCGGGCCCGCGACCGTCGAGCTGGAGGACGGCGGGACGGTCAGCGTTGAGCGGCACCTGCCGGACTCGTTGCCGCTCGGGTGGCACACGATCCGCACCGCGACGCAGACCGTCACCCTGGCCGTGGCGCCCAGGACGTTGCCGGACGTGCCGCATACCTGGGGCTGGATGCTCCAGCTGTACGCCGCGCGTTCGCAGGAGTCGTGGGGGATGGGCGACTTCGCCGACCTCGCGACCGTCGCCCGGCGCAGCAGCCAGGAGCTCGACGCGGGCGTCGTGCTGGTCAACCCGGTGCAGGCGCCCAGCCTGACGCACCCGGTCGAGCGCTCGCCGTACTCGCCGACGAGCCGCCGGTTCGCGAACCCGCTGTACCTGCGCATCACCGACACCGCCGAGTTCCTGCAGGCCTGCCCGCGGACCCGGCAGCTCATCCGCGACCTGCGCCCCGCCAACGAGGACCTGATCGACTACGACGCCGTGTGGGACGCGAAGCGGCAGGCGCTGGAGCTGCTCTTCCCCGGCGGCGAGATCGAGATGGACGCCGACCTGGAGCGGTTCGCGACCTACTGCGCGCTCGCCGAGGTCCACGGCAGCGACTGGCGCACGTGGCCGGCCGACCGCGCGGAACCACCGGCCGAACGGGTCGCGTTCCACGCCTGGGTCCAGCACCTGTGCACCCGCCAGCTGCAGGACGTCCGGCTCGCCGCGCACGAGGCCGGCATGGCCGTCGGCGTCATCCACGACCTCCCGGTGGGCGTGCACCCCGGCGGCGCCGACACCTTCGCCGACCCGGACGCGTTCGCCATCGACGTCAAGGTCGGTGCGCCACCGGACGCGTTCAGCGCCGACGGCCAGGACTGGGGACTGCCGCCGTGGCGCCCCGACAAGCTCGCCGAGACCGGCTACCGGCCGTTCCGCCAGGTGCTGCGCAGCGTGCTGCGGCACGCCGACGGCATCCGCATCGACCACGTCGCCGGCCTGTGGCGGCTGTGGTGGATCCCGCCGGGCGAACCGCCGTCGCGCGGCACGTACGTCCACTACGACGCGGACGCGATGCTCGGCGTGCTCGCGCTGGAGGCCTACCGCGCGGGTGCCGTGGTCGTCGGCGAGGACCTCGGCACGGTCGAGCCGGTCGTCACGAAGACGCTGCAGGAGAACGGCATGCTCACCAGCGCCGTCCTCTACTTCCAGCGCGACTACTACGCGGAGGGCCACCCGCTGGTCCCGCCCGCGCAGTGGAACCCGAAGGCGATGGCCAGCATCTCCACCCACGACCTGCCGACCGCCGCGACGTTCTTCGCCGGTGAGGACGGTCCCGACTTCGACGAGCTGATGCGCGCGGAGGGCATCGACCCCGGCGACCGCGTCGCCGGTGCCCACGAGCTGCTGGCCCACGCGCCCTGCGCGCTGGTGCTGACCTCACCGCAGGACGCGCTGGGGGACACCCGGCAGCCCAACGTGCCGGGCACGGTCGACGAGCACCCGAACTGGCGGATCCCCCTCCCCGTGCCGCTGGACGAGTTCTTCCCACTGGTCAGGGACATCACCCGCCCCCTGCGTCAACGCACACCGGAAACACCCGCTTAACGGCAGGTCGCCGACCTGCGGAGTACTGTTGGGCCGTCACCCGACGGCGGACGACGAAGCCCGGATCTTTTGGAGGTGGCGTACCAGATGAGCTCAGCCGTGAGCACGCGGACACCGACCGACGTGCTGGAACTGGCTGTCGAGCAGGTCCTCGCCGCCGTGCGGCCGACCACGCTCGGCGACCCGCTGGCCGGGGCACGGCGTGCGGAGGAATCGCTGCGCGACGCGCTGCGGGACGCCGGTCCCGCACCGGACAACGAGGCCCTCACCCACGCGCTGGCGTGCGCGGAGGCGGCGGTCGAACACCTGAAGTACTGCGAGATCCAGGAAGCCCGCACGTTGCTCATGGCCGCACGTGGGCAGCTGGTGCTGGCGCACGCAAGGGCGTGACCGCTCGACGCGCCGGGGTTGGTGCACCCCGTGCTGCCCGCACGGTGGACCGGACCCCGGCACGGCCGCGGGAACTGACCCGCGCTTCCGCGCAACGCCACCCGCGCGGAATGCCGCATCTCGGTTAGACGGATAGGGTCGTGTGGGTATCGCTACCGCGTGAGGAGCATCGTGCGACCCTGGCCCGGCAGGCCGTATCCGCTAGGCGCTGGTTATGACGGCGTAGGAACGAATTTCGCCCTGTTCTCCGAAGTTGCCGAGTACGTGGAGCTCTGCCTCTTCGACGACGACGGCACAGAGACACGCGTCCGGTTGCCCGAGGTGGACGGTTTCGTGCACCACGGCTACCTGCTCGGCGTCGGCCCCGGCCAGCGGTACGGGTACCGCGTGCACGGGCCGTACGACCCGGAGCGGGGCCTTCGCTGCAACCCCAACAAGCTGCTCATCGACCCGTACGCGAAGGCCATCTCCAACGGCCTCGCGTGGGATGAAGCGCTCTACGGCTACAAGTTCGGCGCGCCCGAGGAGCGCAACGACGCGGACTCGGCGCCGTTCGTGTCGAAGTCCGTGGTGGTCAACCCGTTCTTCGACTGGACGAACGACCGCTCGCCCAGGACGCCGTACAACGAGAGCGTCATCTACGAGGCGCACGTCCGCGGCCTCACGATCGACCACCCGGAGATCCCGCCGCGACTGCGCGGCACCTACGCGGGACTCGCGCACCCGGTGATGATCGACCACCTGATCAAGCTGGGCGTGACGGCGGTCGAGCTGATGCCCGTGCACCAGTTCATCAGCGACCACACGTTGCAGGAGCGCAGGCTCAGCAACTACTGGGGCTACAACACGATCGGGTTCTTCGCGCCGCACGACGGCTACGCGGCCATGCCGCTGAACCAGGTGCAGGAGTTCAAGGGCATGGTCCGCGCCCTGCACCAGGCGGGCATCGAGGTCATCCTCGACGTGGTCTACAACCACACCGCCGAGGGCAACCACCTCGGGCCGACGCTGTCCATGAAGGGCATCGACAACCTGGCCTACTACCGGGTGATGGACGACGAGCCCAAGTTCTACATGGACTACACGGGCACCGGCAACTCGCTGAACGTGCGGACGCCGCACACGTTGCAGCTGATCATGGACTCGCTGCGGTACTGGGTCACCGAGATGCACGTCGATGGCTTCCGGTTCGACCTGGCGGCGACGCTGGCGCGGGAGTTCTACGACGTGGACCGGCTGGCGACGTTCTTCGAGGTCGTGCAGCAGGACCCGGTGGTGTCGCAGGTCAAGCTGATCGCCGAGCCGTGGGACGTCGGTCCCGGTGGGTACCAGGTGGGCAACTTCCCGCCGCTGTGGACGGAGTGGAACGGCAAGTTCCGCGACACCGTCCGGGACTTCTGGCGCGGTGAGCCGGCGACGCTGGGCGAGTTCGCCTCGCGCATCACCGGGTCGTCGGACCTGTACCAGGACGACGGCCGCCGGCCGTACGCGTCGATCAACTTCGTCACCGCCCACGACGGCTTCACGCTCAACGACCTGGTGTCGTACAACGAGAAGCACAACGAGGCCAACGGCGAGGACAACAACGACGGCGAGAGCCACAACCGCTCGTGGAACTGCGGCGTCGAGGGACCGACCGACGACGAGGAGGTCGTGGACCTGCGGGCCCGCCAGCGGCGCAACCTCATCGCCACCCTGATCCTGTCGCAGGGCGTGCCGATGATCCTGCACGGCGACGAGTTCGGCCGCACGCAGAACGGCAACAACAACGCCTACTGTCAGGACAACGAGGTCTCCTGGGTCGACTGGTCGCTGCTGGAGCGGCACGCCGAGCTGGTCGACTTCACCTCGGCGCTGACCGCGTTCCGCAAGGCCCACCCCGTGTTCCGGCGCAAGCGGTTCTTCGCGGGCCGGCCGATCCGCAAGGGCGACGAGCTGCGCGACATCGCGTGGTTCACCCCCTCCGGTGAGGAGATGACCGAGCAGAACTGGGAGGACGACTTCGGCAAGTGCATCGTCGTCTTCCTCAACGGCGAAGGCATGCCGGACCTCGACTCGCGCGGCATGCGCGTGGTCGACGACTCGTTCCTGATGGCGTTCAACGCACACCACGAGGACATCCAGGTGACATTGCCCGACAGCTCTTACGGTACCGAGTGGACGGTCGTGGTCGACACCGCGACCGGCCAGGTCGGCGGTGCCGGCAAGAAGCCGATCGCGGCGGCGGGCAGCCTCGCGCTGACCGCGCGCTCGCTGGTCGTGCTGGAGAGGACCGCCTGATGGGCGCCCCGTACTCCACCTACCGCATCCAGTTCACCCCCGGCTTCACCTTCGCCGACGCCGAGAACATCGCGGACTACCTGCACCGCCTCGGCGTGCACGGGCTCTACGCGTCACCGCTGCTGGAGGCGCGCGAAGGCTCCACGCACGGCTACGACGTCACCGACCCGACCCGCACGCGGGAGGAGTTCGGCGGCAAGCAGGCGCGCGAAGCGTTGCAGGACAAGCTGACCGAACTCGGCATCGGCCTGTACGTCGACATCGTGCCGAACCACATGGCCGTGCCGAACCCGTGGTGGGAGGACGTCCTCGAAAAGGGCCAGGAGTCGGAGTACGCCAAGTACTTCGACATCGACTGGTCCTCGGGGCGGGTGCTGCTGCCGGTGCTGGCCGAGGACGCCGAGGACGAGGAGCACGACCACTTCGTCAAGGTGAACTGGCGGCGCGGCAACCAGGAGCTCAACTACCGCCGGTTCTTCGACATCACCGAGCTGGCCGCGATCCGGGTCGAGGACCCGGACGTGTTCGACATGACCCACCACGAGGTGCTGCGGTGGGGCGCGGAGGGGCTGCGGATCGACCACCCGGACGGCCTCGCCGACCCCGGCGGCTACTTCCGGGCGCTGCGCGCGAAGTTCGACGGCTGGATCGTCGTCGAGAAGATCCTCGGGCCGGACGAGACGCTGCCGCAGAGCTGGCCGGTCGACGGCACCACGGGCTACGACGCGCTGCGCGAGATCTGCGGCGTGTTCATCGCGCCGACGGACGCGTTCGAACCCCGTGACGGGCAGCCGACCTTCCACGAGGTCGAGCACGCGTCACGCCGCCAGGTCGCCGACTCGATCCTGGTCGCCGAGGTGCGCCGGATCGCGCGGCTGGTGAAGGACGTGCCGTTCGAGGACGCGTGCGCGGCCGTCGCCGAGGTGATGGTCAACTTCCCGGTGTACCGGTCCTACCTGCCGGAGGGCCTGGAGCACTGGGACACCGCGGTGCGGCTGTCGTCCTCGCCCGCGGTCGAGGCGCTGGACGAGCAGGTCCGCGCCGACCCGCACGGCGAGCTGGCCACCCGCATCCAGCAGACCTCCGGCATGGTCGTCGCCAAGGGCACCGAGGACACCGCGTTCTACCGGTACACGAACTTCGTGGCCCTCAACGAGGTCGGTGGCTCACCGGACCGGTTCGGCATGCCGGTGGAGGAGTTCCACCAGCGCGCCGCCGCCCGCGAGGCCAGCTGGCCGCGGTCGATGACGACGCTGACCACCCACGACACCAAGCGGTCGGAGGACGTGCGGGCCCGGCTCGCCGTGCTGGCCGAGATCCCGGACGAGTACCTGGCGTTCGAGGAGACCATGACCGCGCGGCACGGGCTGTCCGAGCCGTCGCTCAACCGGCTGGCCTGGCAGTCGCTGCTCGGCGCGTGGCCGATCACCGAGGACCGGCTCGCGCAGTACCTGGAGAAGGCCTCGCGCGAGGCGAAGGTCAAGACCTCGTGGGTCGACCGCGACGCCGAGTTCGACGCCGAGGTGGCCGCGTGGCCCGCGAAGGTGCTCGGGCTGCCCGAGGTCGCCGCGTTCGCCGAGCGGCTCACGGTGCCGGGCTGGTCGAACTCGCTGGGCCAGAAGCTGGTCCAGCTCACCGCGCCCGGCGTGCCGGACATCTACCAGGGCACCGAGCTGTGGGATTACTCGCTGGTCGACCCGGACAACCGCAGGCCGGTCGACTACGAGCTGCGCAGGGAGCTGCTGGCCCGCATCGAGGACGGCTGGGTGCCGGAGGTCGACGAGACCGGCGCCGCGAAGCTGCTGGTGGTGCACCGGGCGTTGCAGGCCAAGGCCCGCGGTTTCCACGGCTACCGCCCGCTGCGCGCGGAGGGACCCGCCGCCGAGCACGTGCTCGCGTTCCAGCGCGAGCACGTCATCACCGTCGCGACCCGGCTCCCGGTCGGGCTGGCGCGCAAGGGCTGGCAGGGCACCGCGCTGCCGCTGCCCGGTCCGGAGTGGACGGACGTGCTCACCGGGCGGCCGGCGACCGAGGACCTGGCCGCGCTGCTCGACCGCTACCCGGTGGCTCTGCTCGTGCGAGGGGAATCGTGAGCTTTTCCGTGTGGGCACCGAAGCCCGAGTCCGTGCACGTCCGGGTCGACGGCGTCGACCACGGGATGAAGCGCGACGGCGACTGGTGGCACTGCGACGTGAGCGGCACCGACTACGCGTTCGTGGTCGACGGCCAGGCGCTGCCGGACCCGCGGTCGCTGTGGCAGCCGAACGGCGTGCACGAGGCGTCCCGCGTCTACGAGCACACCTACGAGTGGCAGGACGGCGGCTGGACCGGCCGCGCGCTGCCCGGCGGGGTGATCTACGAGCTGCACATCGGCACGTTCACGCCCGAGGGCACGTTCGACGCGGCGATCGGGAAGCTCGACCACCTGGTGGACCTGGGCATCACGTTCGTCGAGGTCATGCCGGTCAACAGCTTCGACGGCGTCGAGGGCTGGGGCTACGACGGCGTGCTGTGGGGCGCGGTGCACGAGCCCTACGGCGGGCCGGACGGCTTCAAGCGGTTCGTCGACGCCTGCCACGCCCGCGGCCTGGCCGTGCTGCTTGACGTCGTCTACAACCACCTCGGTCCGTCGGGGGCCTACCTCGACCGGTTCGGCCCGTACTTCGCGGGCAGCAACGACTGGGGTCCCGGCCTCAACCTCGACGGCGCCGGCTCCGACGAGGTGCGCCGGTACGTGCTCGACAACGCCCTGCAGTGGCTGCGCGACTTCCACGTGGACGGGCTGCGGCTCGACGCGGTGCACGCACTGGCCGACCGGAGCGCGGTGCACCTGCTGGAGGAGCTCGCGGTCGAGGTGGACGCGTTGTCGGCGGCGGTCGGGCGGCCGTTGACGCTGATCGCCGAGTCCGACCTGAACGACGCGAGACTGGTGACCGCGCGGGAGGGCGGGGGAACCGGCCTGCACGCGCAGTGGTCGGACGACCTGCACCACTGCCTGCACGTCGCCCTGACGGGTGAGACGTTCGGGTACTACGCGGACTTCGCGGCACCGGGAGCGCTGAAGAACACGCTGGAGGGTGTCTTCTTCCACGCCGGCACCTGGTCGTCGTTCCGGGAGAAGCACCACGGCAAGCCGGTCGACACGGCGTTGATCCCCGGCCACCGGTTCCTGGCCTACACCCAGAACCACGACCAGGTCGGCAACCGGGCGGCCGGTGACCGGTTGCCCGCATCCGTGCCCACCGGGAAGTTGTTGTGCGCGGCGGCGATCGTGCTGTGCTCGCCCTACACGCCCATGATCTTCATGGGGGAGGAGTGGGCGGCCTCCACGCCGTGGCAGTTCTTCGCGTCCTTCCCGGACCCGCAGCTCGCCGAGGCGGTCAGGACCGGGCGGCGCAGGGAGTTCTCCCGCCACGGGTGGGGCGAATCAGACGTACCGGACCCCATGTCGCCGCAGACCGTGGAGAACTCTCGGCTGAGGTGGGACGAGGTCGGTGAGGGGAAGCACGCGAAGGTGTACGAGACCTATCGCGCGCTGATCGCGTTGCGGCGCTCCCGCCCCGAGCTGGCCGATCCGCGACTCGACCGGTTCGTGGTGGAGCAGGACGGGGAGTGCTTCGTGCTGCACCGCGGGCAGACCCGCGTGGTGGTCAACCTGGGCACGACCCCCGTCCCGCTGCCTCACGGGGATGTGCTGCTGACCTCCTCGGCGAACCCGTCGTCGCTTCCTCCGGACTCGTTCGCCGTGGTCGCGTTGACGTGATCCCACAACACCTGGTCGGCCGGGTTCACCGGCCGGCCGAGGTGGGCGTGCACGAACGCGGCGACCAGGCGGTCGGCCGCGACGTGCAGCTTGATGTTGTGGTGCTGTGATATCTGCACCAGCAGCTGGAACGCCTGCTGGGGTGTGCAGGGTTTGCGTGCGGCGATCAGGCCCGTGGCCTGCCCGATGACGGTCCGTGACGCCAGGGCCTTGCGCAACCCTGCCACCTCGGCCTCGAGGGCGGTGATTCTCGCGGACGACACCGCCGGCTCCTTTCACGTCGTCATGGTCACAGCGGCATGCCGGTGGGACGACGACGCTCCAGGTAGCTCATCTTGCGAAGGGCGGGCACACCCAGAGCAAGCCGTCTCATCGGCTTGCGGCTGGGTTCTCAACCGCGAGTGATCACCTTATCAACTGTTTGGATCGCTGCTCGCCGGGTAACCGGTCGGCGTAGCTGACCGCTAGTGGAGGAGCCTGATCCATGGGTGCCGACGAGAAGTTCGAGAACAAGGCCGAGGAGCTCAAGGGCCGCGCCAAGGCCGCGGTCGGCGACGCCACGGACAACGAGCAGTGGCAGGCCGAGGGCCGCGCGGAGCAAGCCAAGGGCGCTCTGAAGCAGGCCGGCGAGAAGGTCAAGGATGCCTTCCGGTCGAACAAGTAAAGACACCGCGTCCGCCGCCCAGTTCGTCCCCGAGGGGAAGAGCTGGGCGGCGTTGCGTTCTGCTGCCGCCGGCTGCCGCGGGTGCGAGCTGTACCGCGACGCCACCCAGACGGTGTTCGGCGAAGGGCCGGTGAAAGCCCGGCTGATGATGGTGGGGGAGCAGCCCGGCGACCGCGAGGACGTCGACGGCCACGTGTTCGTCGGCCCGGCGGGCCGGTTGCTGGACAAGGCGTTGGCTGCCGCTGGCATCGCCCGGCCCGACGTCTACCTCACGAACGCGGTGAAGCACTTCAGGTTCACCGCGCGCGGCAAGCGCAGAATCCACCAGCAGCCACGGCGTTCCGAGGTCGTCGCGTGCTTCCCGTGGCTGCGCGAGGAGCTGCGGGTCGTGAAGCCCGACCTGGTGGTGTGCCTGGGTGCCGTGGCGGCGAAGGCGTTGCTGGGGCCGTCGTTCAAGCTCACCGAGAACCGGGGCCGGGTGGTGGAGCACGACGGGCTGCGGGTCGGCGTGACCGTGCACCCGTCGGCCGTGCTGAGGGCCGAGGACTTCACCGAGTCCTACGACGCGTTCGTCGCCGATCTCACGGTGCTGAAGAAGGCGCTCTGAGGTTCGGTCGTCTCGGTGCGGTTCCCCGGAAATGGGACAACCCCCGGACGACTCCCGCGTGAGCGGGCCGAGCGGGACCAGCGCTCGAAGTCCGGGGGTCGGGTGGCTGCCTGGGTTTCGCCAGGCGTCACCGAGGGCTGGTCCTAGCGGACAGCCACCTCACGAGTCCGATAGCTATACAACTTTGGACCACCTCCTCTCTTGTGTACTTCGAACCTATGCGTTGGTCGGCCGCCCGTGCAACGGACTTTTCTCACGCCGACCGGAGGGCGGAGTTCGCGTAGAATCCGCAGGCATGGTGCGCATCCCCTTGAGTTCGCTGCAGCGGGAGCGGGGCAGGCGGCTCGGGCAGTTGCTGCGCGACGCGCGCGGCCAGGAGAGCATGGTCGAGATCGCCGCCAGGGCCGGTCTGTCCGCCGAGACGGTGCGCAAGATCGAGACCGGTCGCGCCCCCACACCGTCCTTCTTCACGATCGCGGCGCTCGCCGGCGCGCTGGGCATCTCCCTGGACGCGCTCAACGAACTCCTGACCCCTCAAAAGTCAGCCTGACCCCCTCTGCTGTTCAGGCAAGAGGGAGTCAGGGCAGGGTCAGGATTGTGGGGCCGTCGACGGTGATGGCCACGGTGTGTTCGACGTGGGCGGCGCGTGAGCCGTCGTCGGTGCGCAGGGTCCAGCCGTCGTCGTCGCTGCTGTAGCCGTCACGGCCGCCGGCGTGCAGCATCGGTTCGAGGGCCAGCACGACGCCGGGCACGAGCTTCAGGCCCTCGCCGGGCTTGCCCTCGTTGGGGACGAACGGTTCCTCGTGCATCGCGCGGCCGATGCCGTGACCGCCGTGGTGCCGGAGCAGGCCGTAGCCGCCGGCACGGGCCACGGAACCGATGGCGTGCGAGATGTCACCGATCCGCGCGCCCGGCCGGGCGGCGTCGATCCCGGCCCGCAGGGCGCGTTCGGTGCAGTCGATGAGCGCGAGGTCGGCGTCGGTGGCGGTGCCGATCACGAAGCTGGTGGCGGCGTCACCGCACAGCCCGTCGACCACGGCGCCGCAGTCGATGCTGACCAGGTCGCCGTCACCGAGCACCTGCGGCCCCGGGATGCCGTGCACGACGGCGTCGTTCACCGACGCGCAGATGACACCGGGGAACGGGCTGGGCGACCACCGCGGGTGGTAGTCGAGGAACGGCGACGTCGCACCGGCCCCGAAGATCACCTCCCTGGCCACCTCGTCGAGCTCGCGCAGGGTGACCCCCGGTGCGGCGTGGGCACGGCACGCGGCGAGGGCCCGCGCGACGACGCGACCCGCTTCACGCATGACGTCCAGCTCGGCGGCGGACTTCAGTTCGATCACGGTATAACTATACCGAACCAGGCAAGCAGGGCCTGTGCCGCAAGCGGTTCAGCCGGCGGTGCTCCGCCGTGCCGACCTGGCCACGCCGACGGCCGCGATGACCGCGAACAGCACGCCGGTCGACAGGATCTGGCCGCGGGCCTGGGAGTCGGCCAGCATCAGCCCGACGATCCCCACGATCGCCGCCAGCGCGAGCCACGACAGGTACGGGTAGCCCCACATCGGCACGACCGGGTCGGCGATGCCGCGGCGCATCCGCAGCTGCGACACGGCGATGAAGCCCCACACGACCAGCAGGGCCGAGCCGACGGCGTTGAGCAGCAGCAGGAACACCGTGTCCGGCCACAGGTAGTTGAGCCCCACCGACACGAAGCCGAACGCCACCGACGCCAGCACGGCGTTGCGCGGCACGCCGTTCCTGCGCCGCAGCAACGACTTCGGCGCCTCGCCGCGGTCGGCGAGCGAGGACAGCATCCGGGCCGCGCCGTACAGGGTGGCGTTGATGGCGCTCAGCAGCGCCACGAAGATGACGACGTTCATGATCTGCGCCGCGCCCGGGATGCCGATCCTGGTGAGCACCGCCACGTACGGGCTCGCACCGACCTCGGAGTCGTTCCACGGCAACAGGGTCACGACGACGGCCATCGAGCCGAGGTAGAACACCAGCAGCCGGGTGACCGACGTGCGCACCGCCTTGCCGATGGCGCGCTTGGGGTCCTCGGCGTCGGCGGCGGCGATCGTGACGACCTCCAGTCCGCCGAACGCGAACACGACCGCCATCAGCCCGGCGACCACGCCGCCCCAGCCGTGCGGGAGGAAGTCGCGCAGGTTGCTCACGCCGGGGGAGTCCACACCGGGCAGCAGACCGAGGACCGCGGCACCACCGAGCAGCAGGAACAGCACGATCGCGGCGACCTTGAGGCCCGCGAACCAGAACTCGAACTCGCCGAAGTTCCGCACGTTCGCCAGGTTCACCGCCGTCAGCACCGACATGAACACCAGCACCCAGGCCCACTGCGGCACGGCGGGCAGCCACCCGGACGCGATCTTCGCCGCCCCGGTCGCCTCGACCGCGAGCACCACGACGACCGCCGACCAGTAGCCCCAGCCGACGGTGAACCCGGCCCACGGCCCGATCGCCTTCTCCGCGTGCACCGAGAACGCGCCCCCGCTGGGGTGTTCGGCCGCCATCTCCCCGAGCATGCGCATCACGAGCAGCGCGAGCAGCCCGGCGAGCCCGAACGAGATGAGGACCGCCGGTCCGGCAATGGCGATGCCCGCCCCTGTCCCGACGAAGAGACCGGCGCCGATCACGCCGCCCAGTGCGATCATGGTCAGGTGGCGTTCACGCAGGTGAGTCACGCTCTCCAGCCCCGTTCGAGTGTGCCGATGGCGGCCCGATAGTGAGTTCATGGCGGCGGGGAGTCAAATCGTGTGATCGGCGTTACACCTCGATCAAGTGAGGGTGAGATCCATGAGCTCGCCTAAGGGAGTACTACCGCACCCCGACACGTTCTCCGCGGCCCAGCAGCGCTACTCGGACTGGGGCTGGCTCGTGCTGCGCTCCGAGAACAGGCTGCTGCTGACCACGGACCACCAGGTCTCCGCCGTCGAGCTCGGTTCCGCGATCGGCGAGGAGGTGCGGCACTACCTCGCCCTGCGGATGCTCGGCGGACCGGTGGTGGCGCTGCCGGGGGCTCCCGGGCGGTGGCTCCTGCTCACCGAGTCCGCCGACGAGGCGTCGCAGGTGAACCTGATCCGCCTGCGGGCCCGCGGCGCGCTGACGCACCGGCTGGGCACGCTCGTGCCGCTGCCGCCGTCGCGGATCGACCGCGGGGGTGTCGGCTGGCTGGGGGAGACGCCGGTGGACCGGCCGTTCCTGCCGCCGTTCTCGGCCGTGGTGGCCGCGCTGCGGGCGGTCACGGAGACCGCCGCGCTGCGCTGACCCGCCTCAGACGAGCAGGAGCGACTTGCCCAGCGTCGTGCGCTCCTCCAGCGCCCGGTGCGCCTTCGCGGCCTGCGTCAACGGGTAGGTCGCGCCGATCACCGGGCGGAGCCGGCCCCGTGCCGTGAGCGCGAGCGCTCCGTGAGCAGCTCGTGCACCGTGGCCGGAGCGGGTGGACCGTCTGCCAACGGGTAGTCCACGTGCACCTGCCGGTGCCGCGCGAGCTCGGGGTCGATGTCCGCGAAACCGTCCGACGTGCCGTAGGTGACGAAGTGCCCACCCGCGGCCACGGTCTCGAACACGGCCCGGCCGAGCGGCCCGCCCGCACCGTCGAAGGCCACCTGCACGCCGTCGGTCGCGTCGAGCACGCGGTCCTGCCAGCCCTCGGCCGAGCAGTCGACGGTGACGTGCGCTCCCAGGTCCTCCGCCAGGGCGAGCTTGCGGTCACCGCGGGCCGCCGCCACGACCAGGGCCCCGGCGGCACGGGCCAGCTGCACGAGCAGGGAGCCCGCGCCACCCGTCGCGGCGGCCACCAGCACCCAGTCACCCTCGCCGATCTCCACGCGGCGCAGGAGGTTCAGCGCCGTGACGCCGTCGTGCAGCAGCGCCGCCGCCTCGGGCGAGCCCAGGCCGTCCGGCACCGCGACGACGTCACCGACCGGCACGACGACCTGCTCCGCGTACCCCGCGGGGCCGCGCGCGACGACGTGCCGGCCGACCCACGCCGGGTCCACGCCCTCGCCTGCCGACAGCACGTGTCCCGCACCGCCCCCACCGGGCACGTAGGGCGGGTGCGTGGGGAAGTGCTCGAGGCCCCAGCCCCGCCGCAGCAGCGTGTCGAGGAAGATCACGTCCGCGGCCGCCACCCCGACCACGACCTGTCCCGGCCCGGCGACCGGGTCCGGCACCTCCTCCGCGACGAGCACCTCGGGACCACCGAACCCGTGCACGCGAACAGCCCGCATCACAACCCCCACCTCGACGACCGGTCAGGACGCCGACCCCAGGAGCTCCACTTGGCTGGAGATCAAGGTGCTCGCCCGGTGCTCGCGCGGGCCACGAGCGTCGTCGGGAAGCTCCCGCGTCCGGGCCTCGCCACCGCCGAGGAGGTCCGTCAGCAGGTCGACGGCGACCTGACCGCCCTCCTCGGTCGGCATCGTCACGGTCGTGAGCGCGGGCGAGCACATCGCCGCGTACAGGATGTCGTCGAACCCGGTCACGCTCACCTGCTCGGGCACCCGCACGCCGCGCGCCGCCAGGTGGCTGAGCACGCCGAGCGCGACCAGGTCGTTGTAGGCGATGAACGCCGTCGCACCGGTCGCCAGCGCCCGTTCGGCCGCGACCAGCCCGCCGGCGAAGTTCGGCTCGAACGACCCGAGCAGCTCCGCACGGCCCCGCAGGCCCTGCTCCCGCCGGTGGTTCGACCAGCCGGCCGGACCGCCGAGGTAGACGTGGTGCGCGTGCCCCAGCGACTCCAGGTGCGCGACGACCTGGTCCATGCCGAGGGCGCTGTCCATCAGCACCGACGACACACCGGGCACGACGCGGTTGAGCAGCACCAGCGGTGTGGCGTCCGCCAGCTCGGCGACCTGCTCGTCGGACAGCAGCGACCCGCACAGCACCAGGCCGTCGACCTGCGCGGCCATCGTCCGCACCAGCTCGGCCTCGACCAGCGCGTCCTTCCTGCTGTCGCAGAAGAACACCGAGGTGCCCGCCTCGCCCGCCCGCGTCTGCACGCCGCGCAGCACCGCGGGGAAGAACGGGTTCTCCAGGTCGGGCACCACGATGCCGAGGTTGCCGGTGCGCCCGGTGATCAGGCTGCGGGCGGCGCGGTTGGGCTGGTAGCCCAGCCCGCGCACGACCTCCAGCACCCGCTGCCGGGTGGCCTCGCTGACCAGACCGGGTGCGCTGAGCGCGCGCGAGACCGTCGACGCGGAGACCTGCGCCTGGCGAGCGACATCCCTGATCGTGACGGCCACGCGAGCCATCATGGCAGCACCGCGACCGGCTCAGCTCACAGTTCGAGGCCCGTCAGCACCAGCACGCGCGGCTCGGTCAGGTCCTCCATCGCCGCCCGCAGCCCCTCGCGGCCGACACCGGACTCCTTCACCCCGCCGTACGGCATCTGGTCGGCCCGGTAGCTCGGCACGTCGCCGACGATCACGCCACCGACCTGGAGCCGGTGCGCCGCGCGGAAGGCGAGCCGCACGTCGGTCGTGAACACCCCGGCCTGCAGGCCGTACCGGGACGCGTTGACCAGGTCGAAGGCCTCCTCGACGCTGTCGACGCGGGTCAGCGTGACGACCGGGCCGAACACCTCCTCGGCGTTGACCTTCGCGGTCGCGGGCACGTCGGTGAGCACGGTCGGCGCGTAGGTGCGGCCGTCGCGGGTGCCGCCGGTCAGCACCGTGGCCCCCGCCTCGGCCACCCACGCCTCGACCCGGTCGGCGGCGGCGTCGTTGATCAACGGACCCACGTCGCCGGCGACGTCGAGCTTCTTCACCTGCGCCACAACGGCGTCCGCCACCGCGTCGTAGACGTCGGTGTGCACGTACACGCGCTGCACCGAGATGCACGACTGCCCGGCCTGGTACATGGCGAACGTGGCGATGCGCTGCGCGGCGAACTCGACGTCGGTCCAGTCCGGCGCCACGATCGCGGCCGCGTTGCCGCCGAGCTCCAGCGTGACGTGCTTGCGCGGCACCCGGTCCCTGATGCCCCACCCGACCGGGCCGGAGCCGGTGAACGACACGACCGGCAGCCGCGGGTCCTCGACGAGCCGCGCGGTGTCCTCGTTGGCCAGGTGCAGCACCGCCCACGCGCCCCCGGGCAGGTCCGTCTCGGCCAGCAGCTCCCCGAGCAGGAACGCGGCCTTCGGCGTGGCGGGCGCCGGCTTCAGCACGATCGGCGCGCCGACGGCCAGCGCGGGCGCGACCTTGTGCGCCACCAGGTTCAGCGGGAAGTTGAACGGCGCGATGCCCAGCACCGGCCCGCGCGGCACCCGCCGCACCAGCGCGAGCCGTCCCTCTGCGGCCGGGTCGGTGTCGAGGCGCTGCAGCTCGCCGGAGAACCGGCGGGCCTCCTCGGCGGCCCAGCGGAACGTGGAGACCGCGCGGGTCACCTCGACCCGCGACCACCTGAGCGGCTTGCCGGAGTCGTCGGTGATGGCCTGCGCGAACTCCTCCGCGCGCTCGGCCAGCCGCGTCGACACGTGGTCGAGCGCGGCGGCCCTGCGGTGGGCCGGCAGGGCGGCCAGCTCGGGAGCGACCGCGTGCGCCTGCGCGACCGCGTTCTCGACGTCTTCTGGGGTGTGGAAGTCGGTCATGCGAGCAAAGCTCCTTCGAGAACGTCGAGGCCTTCGGCGAGCAGGTCGTCCGGGATGACGAGCGGGGGCAGCAGACGGATCACGTTGCCGTAAGTGCCGCACGTCAGCACGACGACACCCTGTTCGTGGCACGCCTTCGCCACGCGGGCGGCGACTTCGGGCGTGCGTTCGGTGAGCTCGATGGCGAGCATCGCGCCACGGCCGCGGACCTCGGCGATGGTGCCGGTCTTCTCCGCGACCGCCTTGAGCCGGGGGAGCACCGTGTCCTCGATGCGGCGTGCGGCGGCGTTGAGGTCCCGCTCGCGCATCGTGCGGATGGCGCCCAGCGCGGCAGCGCACGCCACCGGGTTGCCGCCGTAGGTACCGCCGAGTCCGCCCACGTGCACGGCGTCCATGATCTCGGCGCGTCCCGTGACGGCGGCCAGCGGGAGACCGCCCGCGATGCCCTTGGCCGTGGTGACCAGGTCCGGCACCACGCCCTCGTGGTCGCAGGCGAACCACTCCCCGGTGCGGCAGAACCCGGTCTGGATCTCGTCGGCCACGAACAGCACCCCGCGTTCGCGGCACCACCGCGCGACGGCGGGCAGGAAACCGGGCGCGGGTGTGATGAACCCGCCCTCGCCCTGGACCGGTTCGACCACGACGGCCGCGGTGTTGTCGCCGCCGACCTGCTTCTCGATCGCGGTGATCGCCCGTTCAGCCGCCTCGGCACCGGTGAGGCCGTCGTGCAGCGGGTAAGACGTGGGCACCCGGTACACCTCCGGCGCGAACGGCCCGAAGCGGTGCTTGTACGGCATGTTCTTGGCCGTCAGCGCCATCGTGAGGTTCGTGCGCCCGTGGTAGCCGTGGTCGAACACGACGACCGCCGCCCGGCCGGTGACGTGCCGGGCGATCTTGACCGCGTTCTCCACGGCCTCCGCGCCCGAGTTGACCAGCACCGACCGCTTCTCGTGCGTGCCGGGGGTCAGGGCGTTGAGCTCCTCGCACACCGCCACGTACCCCTCGTAGGGGGTGATCATGAAGCAGGTGTGGCTGAACCGGTCGATCTGCGCGTGCACGGCCTCGGCCACCGCGGGCGCGGGGTTGCCGACGCTCGTGACGGCGATGCCGGAGCCGAGGTCGATCAGCCGGTTGCCGTCGACGTCGACGAGCAGGCCGTCGTCGGCGGAGTCGATGTGGAGGGGCAGCGCGGAGCCGACCCCGGCGGCGACGGCGTTCGTGCGCCGCGCCTGGAGCTCCAGCGACTTCGGGCCGGGCAGCGAGGTGCGCAGTCGGGTCATGGGGTCAGCATGGTCCTGGTCAGCGCGGTGCGCAGTGGCGGAAATGGCGATCAGCAGCGGCCTCGCTGTACAAACTGGCACATGCCGATCACGTTGCGGGAGCTCGCGTCCGCGCTGCGGTTGCCGGTGCTCGCCGGTGACGTGTCACGACCGGTCGGCTGGGTGCACGGCACGGAGCTCGCCGACCCGGCGCCGTTCCTGGAGGGCGGTGAGCTGCTGCTGACCACCGGACTGGGCGAGCCGGGGGAGGACTACGTCGACCGGCTGGTGCGCGCGGGGGTCGTCGGCCTCGGTTTCGGCACCGGGCTCAGCCACGCCGCCGTGCCGCCCGCGCTCGTCGACGCCGCCCGCCGCACCGGGCTCGGGCTGGTGGAGGTGCCGCGCGAGGTGCCGTTCATCGCGATCAGCAAGGCCGTGTCGAGGGCCGTGGCCGCCGACGAGTACGCCGCCCTCACCCGCACCAGCGAGGCCCAGCGCGCGCTCACCCGTGCCGCGGTCAGGGCCGGGGTCGGGGGTGTGGTGCGCCGGCTCGGCCAGTGGGTCGACGGCTGGGTCGTGCTGCTCGACGCCGCCGGTCACCCCGTGCACGCGCACAACCCGCGCCTGGTGCCCGACCTGACCGCCGAGCTGGCCCGGTTGCGGACCGCCGGCGGGCTCGCGAGCGCCGCGTTCGAGCTCGCGGGGACCCACGTGTTCCTCCAAGTGCTCGGCAGCCAGGCACGCGGTGTGCTCGCCGTGGGCACCACCCGGCCCGAACCCGGCATCGTCAACACCGCGGCGTCCCTGCTCACCCTCGCCCTGGCGCGGAACGACGCCGTCGACGCGGCCCGCGGGGAGCTGCGCGCCGCGCAGTTCCGGCTGCTCCTCGCGGGACTGCCGGTCGACGGCCTGCCCGAGCGGTTCCGCGTCCACCTCGTCACCTCGCCACCGGACGACGACGACGTGTTCTGGGCGGAGCACGACGGTGACGTCGTGGTGCTGGCGGCCGAGTCCGACGGCTTCTCGTCGTCCGAAGTGGACGGAACGCAGGTCGCGCGCGGCTACCGGGAGGCCGTGCGGGCGCGGGAAGCGGGTGTGCGCGCGTTCGAGGACCTGGCCGGCCGGATCCCGTTGCCGGACGGGTTCGCCGCCGCGCTGCTGCGGCCGCTCGACGCCGGGGCGAGGGAGGCCTTGCGGGTCTGGCTGGGCCACCACGGCGCGTGGGACCCGGCGGCGGCCCGGCTCGGCGTGCACCGGCACACGTTGAAGAGCCGCGTGCGCAGGGCCGAGCAGGCGCTGGGCCGCTCCCTGGACTCGCCCGGCCTGCGCGCCGAGCTGTGGCTAGCCCTGCACCGCGAAGGTGAGTGAGGCCGTGTAGCCGGCGGACACGTTGCCGGACATGGTCGCCATCTGCTGGTCGACGCCGTCGCGGAACACCATGTCCTGCTGCAGCGAGGATCGCGACATGGTGCGCACCGACTGCGTGTAGCCGGTGGTGCCGTAGACCTCCTTGCACGTCGACTCCGGCAGTGCGAGCTGCGAGGTCGTGATCTTGTTGCCCGCCCCGGTGGCCTCGGAGAGGCTCGGGTAGACCTCGAAGTGGACGTGCGGCCAGCGCCCCGAGTACGCGCCGGGGAACACGCTCACGAACTTGAGCCTCCCGCTCGCGTCGGTCTCCTGCACGCCGCGCAGGAAGTTCTCGTCCTTCACGCGGTCGGAGTACATCGAGTAGTCGCCGTTGATGTCGCAGTGCCACAGGTAGACGGCCGCACCGGGGTACGGCGTGCCGTCCTCGTGCCGCACGGTCAGCTCGATCGTCAGCGGCACGCCCTCGGCCGTGCGGGTCGACGAGCCGAAGCTGGAGCGGATGTCGGACCGCACGATGCCGCTCTGCGTCAACGCGTTCGGGCCGTTGGAGCCGTCACCGGGGTACGGCCCGGCGGTCTCCTCGGGGATCGCCTCCAGCGCGGCGCCCCGGGCGGCAGCGGAGGTGGAGGCCGTGGGGGACGACGTGGTCGTGGTGGTCGACGGGGCGCAGGCCACGAGGGTGAGGCCCGCGCCGCCGAACAGCGTCAGCGCCCGCCGGCGCCCGAGGAGCGTGGCGAGGTCGTACTGGAGGCCGCGGTCGTGGTTGTCCGTCATGGCACCCAGACTGCGGCCGGTTCCTGTGAGGCACCTGTGGGGAACCTGTTCCTCGGTTGTGCGGTACCTCGACGGCAAGATGGCGTCATGCGGAAGCTGACCTACGGCATGAACGTGAGCCTCGACGGCCACGTCGCCGCGACCGGTGGTGACATCGGCTGGGGCGTGTCGAGCGACGAGCTGTTCGAGTGGTGGCTCGAACAGGAGCAGGCGATCGAGCTGTTCCTGTACGGGCGCGGGTTGTGGGAGGCGATGAGCTCCCACTGGCCGACGGGCGACCAGCGGCCGGGCGCCACCCCGGCCGAGGTCGAGTTCGCGCGGAACTGGCGGGACACGCCGAAGGTGCTGTTCTCCTCCACGGTCGGGGAGGCCGGCTGGAACACCCGCGTGGTGCCCGGCGACGCGGTCGCCGAGATCACCCGGCTCAGGGACGGCGACGGCGGGCCGATGCGGGTCGGCGGCGCGGCGCTGGCCGCGGCGGCCGTGCGGGCCGGGCTGGTCGACGAGTACCAGGTCGTCACCCACCCGGTCCTGGTCGGCGGCGGCACGCCGTTCTTCCCCGCGTTCGACGGCCGGGTGGACCTCGCCCTCGTGGAGACGCGGACGTTCCCCGGCGGGGTGGTCATGACCCGCTACGAGCGGCGTTAGCCGAACTCGGGGAGCACGAGCGCGGAGTGCTCGGGACGGCTGCCGCCCGTCGCCATGGTCTCCCGCTCCCGCAACGCGGCGTTGCGGGCGGCGAGGGCCTCCGCCGTGCCGGGGAACAGCTCCGCGTCGCCTTCCCGCACGAGGTTCTGGTTCGCCTCGACGAACGGCCGGGTGCCGCGTTCGTACGCCGCGAACGCCGCCGCGTGGTCCGGTGCCGTGCCGAGGTGGCCGGCCAGCACGTACGCGCCGACCAGCGCGAGGCTCGACCCCTGCCCGGTGAGGAACGACGGGGCGTACGCGGCGTCACCGACGAGCGCGACGCGACCGGACGACCAGTGCGGCATGCGGATCTGGCTGACCGTGTCGAAGAACAGGTCCTCGGCCGACCGCATCGCCGCGACCAGCCGCGGCACCTCCCAGCCGTCGCCCGCGAAGACCTCCGCGACCAGGTCGCGCTGGGCCAGCGGGTCGTGGAAGGCGCCGAACGGGGCCTCGGCGCGGGTGAAGCTCAGGAACCCGTGCACGGTCGGCTCCTCGCCCACGGCGTAGAGCGCGGCGGCGCGGCCGGGTTCGTTCCACAGCAGCGCCTCGTGCGCGAGACCGAGGTGGTTGGGCAGGGTGAAGCCCGCGAAGCAGTACCCGAGGTAGCGGTGGAACTGCTCCTCCGGGCCGAACGTCAGCGCGCGCACCGCGGAGTGCAGCCCGTCGGCGCCGACGACGTGGTCGTAGGTGCGCTGAAGGCCGCTGCGGAACGTCACGTCCACACCGCCGTCGTGGTCGTCCATGGCCACGACGGAGTTGTCGAACAGGAACTCCACGTCGTCGCGCACGACCTCGTAGAGGATCTCGGCGAGGTCACCGCGCCGCACCTCCAGGTCGCGGTGGTCGTCGCCGCCGGTGATCGTCTCCGGCCGGATCGACGCGACGCGCTCACCACCGGCGTCGAGGAACGTGATCCGCTGGGTGTCGACGTGCGCCTCGCGCAGCCGGGGGAGCAGGCCCATCCGCTCGACCACGCCGAGCGCCGTGCCGCGGATGTCGATGGGGTAGCCGCCGCCGCGCAGGGTGTGGGACCGCTCCACGACGGTGACGTCGAAGCCGTGCCGCCGCAGCCAGAACGCGAGGGACGGACCGGCGACGCTGGCGCCGGAGATCAGGACTGAGCTCACGAAAGCCTCCGTTAACTAACTTAGGTATCGTTTCACGACCGACGCAATCATATACCTAAGTTAGGTAGGTAAGTTGTGGGCGAGGGCCTGAACCCCGCGGCGATGCTGCCGCACCTCCTGCGCCTGGGCACCGTGCTCAACCGGAGCCGCCTGGTCGAGAGGGCCGTGGAACGCGTCGGCATCCCGCTCGACCGGCCGGGCCTGACCGTGCTGATCACCCTGCGCATGGCCGGTCAGCCGCTGCGGGTCGGGGAGATCGCCACGCGGATGCAGGTCGCCGGTCCGCACGTCACGAGGCACCTGCACGACCTGGAACGCGCGGGTCTGGTCCGCCGCGTCACCGACCCCGGCGACCAGAGGGCGCGGCTCGTCGAGCTGACCGAGCCGGGTGACGCGGCGGCCGGGCGGTACCTGGAGGCGGTGCTCGGGTCGTTCGCCGACGCGATCGCCGACTGGTCCACCGAGGACCAGGAGACCTTCGGCCGGCTGCTCGGTCGGTTCGTGGAGGACGTCCAAGCGCACTTCGCCGCCGAATAACGGGCGCCGTGTGCTGTCCTTTCGAAGAGTGGGGCGGGACAATTCCCACCGGTCTTGCCGCTGGATCGGCTCCGGCTCACTCGTTCGGACTCGAAAGGAGTCCGCGAAGACAGCTCAGAGCTCGTTCTCGCCCAGAGAGAGAATGTGGAAGCCGAAGCTCGTGGCGTTGTAGCCGATGTCACGCGAGTCGCTGCCGGTGTGCGCTCGGCACCGTACCGCTGAACGCGCTGCCGACAACGGCGAAGTATTCACCCGAGTGCGATCCTGTTCACCTTCACCGGGAAAGGCCTCGGCATACCGCCAATCGTGCTACTCGCGAGTAGTGCAAATCCCGGAGAAGGGCCGAAGACTTTCTTTCGAGGGCTTGCGGAGGAGCGGCGCCCGTGACGGCCACCGGGCGCCGCCCCTCCCGCGGGCGGGTGGACCCCTGCCGTCCACCCGCTCCCGCTAACCGGGGTGGTCCTCTGCCCTGGCCCTGCGCGACTCCCGTTCGAGCAGCGCTGCCCGGTCGACCTCGTCGTGCGGCACGTCGAGGGCGGCGCTGATCCACGCGCGCCAGTAGGGCCCGGGAATGCGCTTCCCGCGTTCCCACCTCGACACTTCTTCGCGGGTCACGCTGTCGTTCTGTGAGATCTCGCACAACAGGTCCGCCAGTTCGCGCTGGGTCAGGCCCTGCTCTCGCCGCGCCCGCGGAATCAAGGCGGTAATCGGCGGGGTCTCCTGGTGCTCGTGGGCTGCACGGACTGCCTTGAGCACGGTTCTGCTCCGTTTCGGTGAGATGCCGGTGTGCGTCCAGACTGCCGCAAAGCGCGGGAGTTCGGTCCGTGCATTGCGGTGATACCGCCGGTCGTTGAACGTTCGCGTACCGCAGGAATCAACCGATCGGATGTTCGGCCGAACTGAGCTGGGCCAATGGGGTGTGCGCACTCGGATTCCGCACCCCTCAGTAGTGTGACCGCCATGGGCATCGTTGCCGAGGCAATGACCTGGATGACAAGGTAGGAAAAATGCTCTCGACGGTCGAAGTGGTGCAGGTGTTCCTCGCGCGCCTCGCGGCACAGGACGCCTCCGGCATCGCGCGGTTGTGCGCACCGACCGTGGAATGGGAGGCGGCCGACCCGAACGGCGTCCGGTGGGCCCTCGGCGCGCGCACCCGGCGAGAGGTCGAGTCCCACTTCCTGACGCTGTTCGCCACGTTCGACCTGGAACAGCTCGCGGTGCGGCAGGTCGTCGTCGACGGAGGCGACGCGGCCGTGTTCGGCAGGGCGCGCTGGCGGGTGCTCGCGACGGGCGAGCGGGTGCTGGCGCAGTTCGCCGCGGTCCTCTCCGTGCACCTGGGGGAGATCGAGCAGTACTGGCACATGCCCGACACCCTCGCCGTCGCGACCGCGACCGGTGCCGCCGCGCGGACCGGGGCATGAACAGCAGGCGTGAGCAGTCCGCACGTACCCGCGCCAAGCTCCTGGCCGCCGCGGCCGAGGTGTTCGACCGCGACGGCTTCGCCGGCTCCAGCCTGAGCGACGTGTGCTCCAGGGCGGATGTGTCGAAAGGCGCGCTGTACTGCCACTTCCGCTCGAAGGAGGCGCTCGGCGTCGCCCTGGTCGAGGAGCAGTCCCTGCTGTGGCACCGGCTGCGCGACGAGTACCTGGACGCGGAGAAGTCACCGGTGCAGGCGCTGGTGCTGATGTCGTTCGAGTTCGTCCGCAGGCTGGAGACCGACCTCGGCGTGCGGGTGAGCGCGAAGCTGTTGCGGGAGGCCGTGTTCTTCGACATCGCAGCCGCCGCCCAGGTCGTCGGCTGGGTCGCGGTGGTGCGCGAGGTGCTGTCGCTGGCCCAGGAACGCGGCGAGCTCAGGGCCGACGTGAACATCCGGCACGCCGCCGAGCAGATGGTCGCGGAGCTGCTCGGCGCGCAGCTCGTCGCCCAAGCGCTGAGCGGCGGCAGCGACCTGCGGTCCCGGCTCGTGCGGCTGTGGCGGTCGATGTCCGGCTGCCTGGTGACGGCGGACGTCGGCCACCAGCTGCGCTTCGAGTGACGTCACCCGATCGGCCCATCAAGGCGTTACTGCACCCGGTGCACGTGGAATTTTCTTCAGGTCCCGCTCAGTTACGCCGGCCCCGCCTGAACCGATGAGGAGCTGGTGGGACGGCACACGGGCCGTCCGCCACCCGGTTGATCTTCACGGTGGCCGGGTAGCCGGGATTCCACGCGACCGGTTAGGTTGCTGCGCGATGAGCGGAGGCGCATGAACGAGCCGTGGGACGGCGACCTGACCGGGTCGGTGATCGACGACCGCTTCGTCGTCGGTTCGCTGCTCGGTTCCGGCGGCATGGCCGAGGTCTACCGCGCCTACGACCGCTCGACCACGAGCTCGGTCGCCATCAAGGTGTTCTCCGGCCCCGGCCTGCCCGACGACGAGATCCGCCTGCAGCGCGAGGCGACGATGCTCGCCTCCGTCGAGTGCCCCGGCATCATCCCCGTGTACAGCTCCGGCAAGGTCGCCCGCCGCCCGTACTTCGTGATGCGCGAGATCTCCGGCGGCACCCTGCGCCAGCGCATGCGCGAACCCCTGCCCCCGCGCCTCATCGCCCGCATCGGCGGCCAGGTCGCGGCGGTCCTCGACCACGTCCACGGCCTCGGCGTCGTGCACCGCGACGTGAAGCCGTCGAACATCCTCCTCGACGACGCCGAGAAGCAGGCCTACCTCGCCGACTTCGGCTTGGCCCTCCTGCCGGAGCTCACCAGGGTCACCTCCTCCGGCATCCTCGTCGGCACCGCCGGCTACCTGGCCCCCGAACAGGTCCGCGGCGCCGAGGTGGGCCCGAAGGCCGACATCTACTCACTCGGCCTGGTCCTGCTCGAATGCCTGACCGGCCGCGCCGAGTACCCCGGCGGCGACGCGGAGGCCGCCCTCGCCCGCCTCGCCCGCCCACCCCGCGTCCCCGTCGACCTGCCGGTGTCCTGGATCTCGCTGCTGACGGCGATGACCGCCTCCGACCCGTCCCGCCGCCCCACCGCGGCCGAGTGCCGCACCGCACTGGAAGCCGCCCACGAGGCCAGTCGCGGCGTACCCGCCCTCCTGCCCACCGCACCGGTGGCCGCCCACGACACCCCCACCCCACCCACCCGCTCCCGCCGCTGGGCCCTGACCGCCGCCGCGTTCGCCGTCGGGGCCGTCGGTGTCGCGGCCGTGGTGTTCGCGCTGGCCGGTGGCGGTGACAACGCCCCGGCGGCACCGCAGGTGGCATCGGACCCGTCCACGCAGGTCGTGACCGTTTCAGCGTCGACGGTGACCGTGGTGCACACGGCGGAATCCGGCCAACCCGGGGTGGTCCGTCCCACCGGGCAGTCGGGGAGTGCGGGGCCGAGCGGGTCTTCGGCGCCCGGGGTGGTGCCGCCTGAGGTGACCACCACGGACGTCGCGCCCACCAGTGAGGTCGTCGTGGCGGAGGAGACGGACACGACTCGGCGGAGCAAGGAGCGGGCGGCGACCACTTCGAAGCCCCGGCCCACGCAGGGGCAGAAGCCTTAGGGCGTCGGCTGGTCGCGCTTGGCACGGTTCTGGCTCGGAGTGGCTCGGCTCTGTTCGCTTCAACAGCCGCCGCGGCATTCGGCGCACCCCAACGGTCGCCGCAGCTCCACCCCAGCCGCCCCGGCTCAACCGCCGTTCACCGCCACCCAGCCCATCAGCTGGCCGACTCGCCCACCTCCCCGAACGGCAGATCCGCCAGCTCCCCGCGAACCGTGTCCAGGTCCGGGTACACCGCCGACGCCCCGCTGTCGATCAGCTCGTCCTCGCTCACCCCACCCGTCAGCATGCCGATGGACGGCAGGCCCGCGCGGCGGGCGGCTTCGCAGTCCCAGACCGAGTCGCCGATCATCACCGCGCGGTCGCCCTTCACCTTGCGGAGGGCGATCTGGATGAGGTCGGGAGCCGGCTTGCTGGCGTCGGCGTCGTCGGAGGTGGTCCAGGCGACGTCGCCGGGGTCGAGGAGTTTCAGGTAGTGCTCGATGTGCTTGCTCTTGCCGGAGCTCGCCAGCACGACGGACAGGCCCATGTCGGTGGCGGCGTGGATCAGGCGGTGGGCGCCTTCGAAGGGCTGGATCTCGTCGATCAGCTCGTCGAAGTAGCGTTCCCAGGTCGTGCGGAGGGTGTCGCCGTGCTGTTCTTCCACGTGGTCGCCGGCCACCGCGGCCACCATGCGGTCGCCGCCCATGCCGATCGCGCGGTGCACGCGCCAGGCCGGCACCGTCAGGTCGAGGCTGCGGAACGCGCGCAGCCACGCCACGGTGTGGTGGTAGTTGGTGTCGACCAGGGTTCCGTCCACGTCGAGGACCAGGGTGTTGCTCATGGGCGTGGGCTGCCCGTGTCCTCGTCGGAGCAAACTCCCGTGGGCCCTCCTTCCCGCGTTTCCGTTTTGCGGGGCGCGCGAGGTGGTCTGTTTCGGACATCTACCAGACGGACCCCAGCGTGAATCCGGACGAGCTTCACCCGGTCGGGTGAGACCTCAGCGCACCGAGCCCACCAGCGAACGGGTTCCGCTCAACGCCGCCAGCTCGCGCCGCAGCACCCCGTCGAGCCACTGCGGGTCCGACATCCACGACTGGTTCGTGTGCAGGCAGACGTGCACCGACGACCGGTACACCGACAGCGCCACCCCGACCGCGTGACCTGGGGCGACGGGTGCGACCGGGTACATCTCGGCCAGTGCGGCGCCGTCCAGCGACAGCGGCACGGACGGCAGGGGGACCGAGGTGACCAGCGTGTCGAACAGCAGGGGTGCGCAGCGCGCGGCTACCGGGGCGGCCAGGCGGTGGAGCAGGGCCGGGACCTTGTCGGCGAGCAACGGGAGGGCGCCTGCGCCGCGGTCGGGGCCGGCGGCCTTGGCGGACTCCATCTGGGTGCGCACCGAGCGCAGGCGTTCCAGCGGGTCCGGTTCGCCGACCGGCAGGGACACCAGGAAACCGGAGATCGAGTTGCCGGCCGCGCCGTCGCCGGAGCGCGTGCGCTGGTTCACCGGGATCAGCGCACGCACCGCGGCGGTCGGGCCGGCCGCGTCGTGCGCGGTCAGCCAGTGGCGCAGCGCACCGGTCACCAGGGCCAGCAGCACGTCGTTCACCGTGCCGCCGTGCGCGCGGCGGATGCGGTGCACGTCGGCGAGGTCCACACGCGACATGACCACCCGGCGCGGGCGCGTGGACGAGGTGAGCACCGGCGAGTTCAGCGTCGGCGGGCGGGTGTTCTGCAGCACGGCGGACGCGATGTCCAGGGTGTCCCTGATGCCCCGCAACGACGGCAGCGACGGGAGCAGCGGGCGCGGCGCCGGCTCCGCGGCATCCGGAATGGACAGTCGGGACGCGTCGAACAGGCGCAGGCCCAGGCCGACCGCCTTCATGCCGTCGCACAACGAGTGGTGCAGCTTCGCGAACACCGCGAACCGGCCGCCGGCCAGGCCCGTGACCACGTGCAGCTCCCACGGCGGGCGCGCCAGGTCGAGCGGCTGGGCCATCAGGTGCGAGATCAGCGTGGCGAAGCGGTCGCGGCCACGAACGTGGTGCGTGAACACGTGATCTTCAGCCGCGAAACCGGGATCCTCCACCCAGCGCGCGCCGCCGAGCAGGCCGGTGCGGGCGCGGGCGCGCAGGCGGGGGACTTCCGCGGCGCGTTCGCAGAGCACGGCGGCGATGCGCGCCGGGTGCACGAGGTTAGTGGGCGTGAACGTGGCCACCGCGCCGAGGTGCAGCGGATTGCTGTTGCCCTCCATGGCGAGGAAGGCGACGTCGAGGGGGGAGAGGTGGTCGGTCATAGGTGTGCAAGGAAAACAGGTCCGCGTGTCCTGCGCATTGCGATGAGATGGCGGCGACTCCCTACCGCCCCAAGTACACCCGAACGGTGGTGCCGCTGTGACTCGTGTGAGTGCGAACCAGGTCACACAGCAGGTTCACCATCACGATCCCGAAGCCCGACAGGCCCGTGAACGACGGCGGGAAGCCGGTTCCGGAGTCGCTCACCTCGCACACCGCCGTGTCGCCCTCGCGCCAGAACCGCAGCACGCCCCGCCCGGACGCGTGCAGGATGCTGTTCGTGGCCAGCTCGTTCACCGCGAGCACCAGGTCGTCAACCTGTTCGCGGCGCAACCACTGCGCGTACGCCGACACGAGCTTGCGCACGTGCGCAAGCGTCCCGACGGAGAACGCGTGCTCCTCGGCCGTCGCGGGCGGCGGCGGCAGTGGCACGTTGTAGACCTCCGACAGCCCCGCCGGGTCCGTGTACGACTCGGACGCGACCCGCCGCGACCCGTCGATCACCAGCGGATGCGTCCTGCGCGCGTCCGCCAGCACGTGCTCCGGCAGCGAACCGGCGTTGTACGGGCACAAAATGACGCCCTGGCGCCCTTCGAACGCCGTGTTGACGAGCGCCTCGTGCTGGATGCACGCCGGATATTCGAGGTCGCTGCGACCCGGCCACATCGGCTCGCCGACCATCCGGACGCGGCGCTGCGGCGCCGACGCGCTGAACGCCATCAGCACACCGGGGATGATCCGGCCGGGGTTGCGGCCCGCCTCGGTCATGTCGATGAAGTGCACCTGGTCGGCCCGCTCACCCAGCCGCGCCCGCAACAGCGCGATCTTGCGCTCCGGCACGGCCACCAGCACCGGCTCGCCGCTGTCGACCCCGTCCGCCACGAATCTGGCCGTGCTGACGAGGAACTCGTCCTCATCCCGGTAGAACAGGGCCTCGTGTGCGAACGGAGCAATGGAGTTCATCAGCAACCTGAGGGCTTCGGTGGCGTGGGCAACGCTTCATTCTGCTACCCGTAACACCGTTTCGGCGGGGGCCAGCCCGGTGGTTTCGGCAGACGGCGGCCCACTGTGCGGGACGGGCGGCGCAGACCTGCGCGTCCTGTTCTCGACCACCGGCCCACGGGTACCTCCCGTCACGCGGACGGCGGCGCCCGACCGGTGGAACGTCCGAAGTGGAGCGGAGTTGCGGCAGGCCGACGGACCGGCGCATCATCCCGGCGAAGAGGAGGCGAGGGCATGATTCCGCACTTCACGCTGAGCGGCCAGGAGGACGCCCCGGTGCTGGTCCTCGGCAACGCTCCCGGCACCACCACCGCCCTGTGGAACGACTTCCCGCTCCCGTTCCGGCTGCTGCGCTTCGACCTCCCCGGCCACGGCGGCAGCGCACCCGCCGAGCACGCCACGGTCGAGTCGCTCGCGTCCGGGGTGGTCGAGCTGCTGGACCACCTCGGGCTGCGCCGGGTGCACTACTGCGGCGTGTCGCTCGGCGGCATGCTCGGCATGTGGCTCGCCGCCAACACCGACCGGATCGACCGATTAGCGCTCGTGTGCACGTCCGCGTGGCGCCCCGACAAGTCCGGCTGGGACGAACGGATCAGCGCCGTCCGCTCGTCGGGCCTCGCAGCGGTCGCCGACGCGGTCGTCTCGCGCTGGTTCACGCCGGCGTTCTCCCCGGCCGCCGTCACGCGCTTCCGCGCGGACCTGCTGGCGGTCGACACCGCCTCCTACCTCGCGTGCGCGCGGGCCGTCCGGGACGCGGACCTGCGGCCGGAGCTCGCGAAGATCGACGCTCCGACCGTGGTGATCGCCGCGGCACGCGACCAGGAGACGCCGCCGGAGTGCGCGCGGCAGATCGCGGAGGACCTGCCGAACTCCGACCTCTACATCGTCGGCGACGCCGCGCACCTGGCCGTCGTGGAGGCACCGAGGACGATCTCGGTGATCCTCGACGGCCACCTCGGTGACGCCTAGGCGATCCAGCCGACCAGCGAACGCCACGCGGTCGTGGAGAACGCCAGCACCTCGCCGTCCGCGTTCTTGGAGTCCCGCACCAGCGCGTCCTGCGACAGGGCGACCTCGACGCAGTTGCCCGCGCCGTTGGAGCCGCTGCGAGAACTCTTACGCCAGATCCGTTCCTGAGCCATGAGGTTCCTCTCGAAGTCCACTGACGTACTCCATCAGCTTGCTCTTCGATTGTTGCTCATCCAAGGCAACGGCCGACAGTCGCTCGAAGAGACGCCTGCTCCGCTTCACCGCTGCTGCGTCCTGCGCAAAGATCTGAGCGGTGCTGGTCTCGCTGTACACGATCGGGGCAGCTTTCTCGAACTCGTACAGCACGCAGCCCGGCCCCAGGGCGGAGATCCGGACGTCCGCGGGGATCAGCCGCACCATGTGCGTGTTGAACATCAGCCGGAGGTACTGCTCCTCCATGTCCCGCACACTGCCGAGTTGCGCCTGCAGAGCGATCTCGTGGACGTAGAACACGCACTGGGGAGGCGAGACGCGCCGCAGGATCGTCTGTCGTTCACCTCGTGCCTCGACGAACCTCTCCACCTCTTCTTGCGGTTCACCACCGGCAAGAAGTTCGCGTGAGTAGTTCCGGGTCTGGAGCAGACCGGGTGGGGTGATGAGGTCGTAGCTGGTGATCTTCGTCGCCAGCGACTCGGTCATCGCGAGCGTGCGCAGGTTCTCGGGCATCTGCGCGAAGTACGGGTCGAAGGCGTGCCGGTAGCGCTGCCGGAACGCCTCGATGAAGTCGATGTCCTTGCCGCACGTGCTGAGGAACTGGACGATGTCGATCTCGCTGGCGTGCGCCTTGCCGTGCTCGATGTTGGACACCTTGCTCGGGTCCCAGCCGAGCCGTGCCGCCATGGCGCGGCCGTGCATCGACGTCGACGACTCCCGTATGAGGCGGAGCTCGTCACCCAGGTCCCGGCTGTACGCGGTGGAGTAGATCGCGGTCATGGCCAGGGACGCTAAGCGTTGATTTCAAAACAAGGTACTGGCTCGTTCGGGTGAAAACGGACCAGGTCAGACCTTCTCCAGCGGCCGGTGCGGCTCCGCCGGCAGCTCAACCCTGATCTCGTCGCCCGGCCGCACGACGCCACCGGTCAGCACCACGGACATGATCCCCGCGCGCCGGACCAGCTTCCCGCCGGGACCCTTGCCGACGACCTCCTTGAGCATCCCCGTGGAGAACCGGTCGATCTGCACGCACGGGTTGCGCAGACCGGTCACCTCGACGACCGCCTCCGGCCCGAGGTGGAGCAGCGTGCCGGTGGGCAGGCCGAGCAGGTCGATGCTGCGGGTGGTGACGTTCTCGCCGATCGCGCCCGGCTCGATGGCGTACCCCTTGGCGCGCAGCTCGTCGAACAGCTCCTCGTGCATGAGGTGCACCTGGCGCAGGTTCGGCTGCGTCGGGTCCTGCGCGACGCGCGAGCGGTGCTTGACCGTCACGCCCTGGTGCACGTCGCCCTCGACACCAAGGCCGGCGAGGAGCGTGATGCTCTCGCGGACGGGCTTGGTGAACGTGTACTCCTCGCTGCGGCTGACCGCCGTCACAACCCCCATGACGTCGATTGTGCACGATGATCCGGAGGCGTGCTGCTGGGCCGTTCGACGTAACGGAATTCGTCCGGAAAATGTTGCTGCCGCACGCATTGCGCAGACCGGGACGTCCCGGTTCCGTCCACGCGACGGGAGTGTCACCTGCGGTGATCACGGAGAGCGTGGAAACGCTCTCACGAACTTCCGTCTGAACTATTGACTAATCCTCACGTGAGGCTGTTGACTGCGTCACACCTCGGCGGAACCGGTTACGGAACCGGTTCCAGAGGCGGCGGAAGGAAGTTCGGCATGCGTGTCACGATCGCTGAGGTCGCCCAACGCGCCCAGGTGTCCAAGGCGACCGTGTCACGTGTGCTGAACGGCAAGCCCGACGTGGACGCCTCCACCGCGCAGCGCGTCCGCAAGGTCATCGACGAGATCGGCTACGTGCCCAGCGCCCGTGCGGTCGGGCTGGCGCGGGGCCGCACCCGCACGGTCGGCATGCTCGCGCCGTCGCTGACCTGGCCGTGGATGGGCGAGGTGCTGCAGGGCATCGTGGACACCCTGGAGGCCGACGGCTACGGGCTGCTGCTCTACACGATCAACCGCGGGCCGGAGTCGCTGAACCAGTTCGCGAACCACGTGTCCGCCAACGCCTTCGACGGCCTGCTCGTGGTCGAGCCGCCGGACACGCTGCACTACATCTCCACGCTCTACCGGGCCGGGCTGCCCGTCGTCATGATCGACGACCGCGGCTCGCACCCGGAGTTCCCCTCGGTGACGACGACGAACCGGCAGGGAGGCGCGGATGTCGCACGGCACCTCGTCGCGGCGGGCCGCCGCAGGTTCGCCGTCGTCACCGGGCCCCCGCACTTCGGGTGCACCCAGGCGAGGCTGGACGGGTTCCGGCTCGCTTTGGCGGAAGCGGGCCTGACGCTGCACCCGGACCTCATCGTCGACGGCGACTTCACCACCGAGGGCGGCGAGGTCGCCGTCGACAAGCTCCTCGCGAGCGGCATCCCGTTCGACGCGATCTTCGCGCACAACGACCTCTCGGCGGTCGGCGTGCTGCGGGCGTTGCGCGAGGCGGGCCGGGTCGTGCCGGACGACGTGGCCGTGGTCGGCTTCGACGACGTCCCGGTCGCCGGCCACACCGAACCCCGGCTGACGACGATCCGCCAGCCCGGCCAGGAGATGGGCGCCGCCGCCGCGCGGATGCTGCTCTCCACGCTCGAAGGACAGCCGATGCCCGACCACCCGCTGGTGCTGCCGACTTCGTTGATCGTGCGCGAATCCGCGCCCTAGAAAAGCACGCGAACACAAATCCGAATACCGGACCCACCGGTCACCGCACGCGACCGGTGTCTTCGGCCTGCCTGTGAGAGAGCGCTCTCACATCATTCGTATCGGGAGAGTCCCCATGCGCAGAACAGTCATCGTCGCGCTGGCACTGGCGCTCGCGGCGGCCGGGTGTTCCTCCGGTGGCAGCACCACCAAGGCGTCCGGAGTACTGACGGTGGGCATGCCCAACGGGCCGCTGACCGAGAACCACAACCCGTTCCTGCCCACGTCGGCGGCGGGTTCGCTCGGCTACCGCTACCAGATCTACGAGCCGCTGGCGTTCGTGAACAACACGCGCCCGGCCCAGGAGCCCGTGCCGTGGCTCGCGACCAAGTGGGACTGGACCGACAACTACAAGAAGGTCTCCTTCACGCTCCGGGAGAACGTGAAGTGGTCCGACGGCAAGCCGTTCACGGCCGCCGACGTCGCCTTCTCGTTCGAGATCCTGAAGAAGTTCCCTGCGCTCAACAACCGCGACTCGCTCAAGGTCGAGACCGCGACGGCGACGCCGGACGGCAAGGTCGAGGTCACGTTCGCGACCCCGCAGTTCGTGACCCGCAACAAGGTCATCAGCGCGATGGTCGTGCCCCAGCACATCTGGAGCACGATCGCCGACCCGACGACCTACACCAACCCCGACCCCGTCGGCACCGGCCCGTACAAGCTGAAGTCGTTCACCTCGCAGACCGTCACGATCGAGCGGCGTGCCGAGTACTGGCAGGAACTGCCCAAGGTCCCGCAGATCCAGTACACCTCCTACAACGACAACACCGCGCAGACCACGGCGCTGGCCTCGGGCGCGAGCCAGTGGTCGTACGTCTTCATCCCGGACTACCAGAAGCTCTACGTCGACAAGGACCCGAAGAACCACAAGCTGTGGTTCCCGGCCGGTCTCGGCATCCACGGCCTGTGGCTGAACCACACCGTGGCGCCGTTCGACAACGCCGCGCTGCGCTCGGCGATGAGCGACGTGATCGACCGCGAGGCGATCTTCGTCCGCGGTGAGGCGCGGCTGTTCCCGAAGCTGGAGTCGCCCACCGGCATGCCGCTGCCCGCCGGTGACTCGTTCCTCGCGCCGGAGTACAAAGACGCCCGGTTCGAGATCAACGTGGACAAGGCCAAGCAGAAGCTCACGGCCGCCGGGTTCACGCTGGACGGCGGCGTGCTCAAGGCGCCCGGTGGCAAGCCGGTCACGATCGAGCTCACCAACCCGTCCGGCTGGTCGGACTACCTGACCGTGCTCGACATCATCAAGAGCGACCTGAAGAAGATCGGCATCGAGGCGACCGTCCGCACGCAGACCGCGGACGCCTGGACCACCGACTTCGCGAACGGCCAGTTCCAGGGCTCGCTGCGGTGGACGAACACCGGTGCGACGCCGTACGAGATGTACCAGAACATCATGGACGGCGCGGAGCTCAAGGCGCTGGGCCAGACCGCCGCGGTGAACTTCGGGCGGTACAACAACCCCGACGCCACGGCCGCGCTGGCCGAGTACGCGAACGCCACGGACGACGCGGCCCGTGCCAAGAGCCTGGCGACGCTGCAGAAGATCATGGTGGAGCAGGTGCCGATGATCCCGACCTCGGCCGGTCCGATCGGTGCGGAGTACAGCACGAAGAGCTGGGTCGGCTGGCCGTCCGAGGAGGACCCGTACGGTCCGCCGCAGGCCACGCTGCCCAACGCCCTGCAGATCGTCATGAAGTTGCAGCCGGCGTCATGACTCAGGAGGTCGCGCTGGAAGCACGGGGTCTGGTCAAGACCTACAAGCGCGTGCGCGCGGTGCAGGACGTTTCCCTCGTCCTGCGCCGTGGGCGCGTGACCGCCCTCGTCGGTGAGTCGGGGTCGGGCAAGTCGACGGTGGCGAAGCTGCTGGCGCGGCTGGTGGAACCCACGTCCGGCGAGATCCTGCTGGACGGCAGGCAGGTGCGGCGGGTCCGGGAGTACCGGCGTTCGGTGCAGATGGTGTTCCAGGACCCGTTCGCCTCGCTCAACCCGGTCCACACCATCCGCTACCACCTCGTCCGGCCGCTGAAGATCCACAAGCGGACCGAGACGCCGGAGGAGCTGATGGAGCGGGTGCACCTGCCCGCCGACTTCCTCTCGCGGTACCCGCACGAGCTGTCGGGGGGCCAGCGCCAGCGCGTCGCCATCGCGCGGGCGCTGGCCGCCAGCCCCGAGGTGCTGCTCGCGGACGAACCGGTGTCCATGCTGGACGTCTCCATCCGGCTCGGGGTGCTGAACCTGTTGCTGGACCTCAAGGAACGGCTCAAGCTGGCCATCCTCTACATCACGCACGACATCGCGTCGGCGCGGTACTTCGCCGACGAGACGTTCGTGATGTACGGCGGGCAGCTCGTCGAGGGCGGCGACAGCGAGACGGTCACGCAGCGGCCCGCGCACCCGTACACGCAGCTGCTGATCGAGTCGGCGCCCGACCCCGACCGGGCCGTCGTCGCACTCGACGCGCCCGCCGAGGACGTCGCCGAGGTCTCCGCGGGGTGCCAGTTCGCCGCGCGCTGCCCGAAGGTGCAGGCCCGGTGCTGGACCGACGCGCCACCGCGGGTGGACGTCGACTCCCGTGGGCACTGGGCGGCCTGCTGGCTGTACGTGGAGGCGGCGGCATGACGTTCCTGCTGCGCCGTGCCGTGTTCTACCTGGTCACGCTGTGGGCGGCGATCACGGCGAACTTCCTGCTGCCGCGGCTGCTGCCCGGCGACCCGGTGCAGGCCATGATCACCAAGCTCGGCGGCCGGCTGAACAGCGACGCGATGGCCTCGCTGTACGTCCTGTTCGGGCTGGACGAGGAGAAGTCGCTGTGGGAGCAGTACGTCGACTACTGGGGCGCGCTGCTGCGCGGTGACCTCGGGCTGTCGTTCACGTTCTTCCCCACGCCGGTGGCCGACGTGCTGTCGCAGTCGCTGCCGTGGACGCTCGGGCTGGTCGGCGTCACCACGGTCATCGCGTTCGTGCTCGGCACCCTGGCCGGGGTGTACGCGGGCTGGAAGCGCGGGTCGTGGCTCGACTCGCTGATCCCGGTGACGACGTTCCTGTCGTCCATCCCGTACTTCTGGCTCGGGCTGATCGCGATCTCGGTGTTCTCGGTGACGTTCCCGCTGCTGCCCGCCTCCGGCGGCTACGCGGCGGGGCTCGTGCCGGAGTGGTCGTGGGAGTTCGTCGGCAGCGTGCTGGAGCACGCCGTGCTGCCCGGCATCACGATCGTCGTGTCGTCGGTCGCCGGCTGGGTCCTGGGGATGCGCAACATGATGGTCACCGTGTCGGCCGAGGACTACGTCCTGGTCGCGCGGGCCAAGGGGCTGTCGCAGCGGCGGATCATGTTCGCCTACGCGGCGCGCAACGCCGTCCTGCCGTCGATCTCGGGCTTCGCGCTGTCGCTCGGGTTCATCGTCGGCGGCGCGCTGCTGGTCGAGATGGTGTTCTCCTACCCGGGACTCGGCTACGTGCTGTTCCAGGGCATCGGTGCGAAGGACTACCCGTTGATGCAGGGCGTGTTCCTGGTGATCACCCTGGCGGTGCTGGTGGCGAACCTGCTGGCGGACGTCGGCTACCTGCTGCTGGACCCGCGCACCCGGCGGGAGGGCTGAGCCGAGATGAACTTCAAGACCCGCCTGGGACTGGGCATCCTCGCGTTCTTCGCCGTGATCGCCGTGGTCGGCGAGTGGATCGCGCCGTACGACCCGTCGGAGATGGGCAACGACCTGCTGTCGCCGCCGTCGGCCGCGCACTGGTTCGGCACGACGATGACCGGGCAGGACATCTTCTCGCAGGTGCTCGTCGGCACCCGCGGCGTGATGGTCGTCGGGCTCGTCTGCGGTGTGCTCGCGACGATCCTGTCCATCGTGGTCGGTGTGACCGCCGGGTTCCTCGGTGGCGCCGCCGACGAGGCGTTGTCCATGCTGTCCAACGTCTTCCTGGTGATCCCGGCGCTGCCGCTGATCATCATCGTGGCGTCGATGCTGCCGTCGGCGGACACCGTGCTGATCGCGGCGGTGATCTCGCTGACCGCGTGGGCGTGGGGTGCGCGGGTGCTGCGGGCGCAGACGATGTCGTTGCGCCGCAGGGACTTCGTGGAAGCCGCCCGCGCGTCCGGTGAGCGGACCTGGCGGATCATCGTGTTCGAGGTCCTGCCGAACCTCACGGCCGTCATCGCCTCCGGCTTCGTCGGCACCGTGATCTTCGCCGTGATGCTGCAGATCACGCTGTCGTTCGTCGGCGTCGTCTCGCTGTCGACCTGGAACTGGGGCACGGTCCTGTTCTGGGCGCAGTCGAACCAGGCGCTCGGCCTGGGCGCGTGGTGGTGGTTCGTCCCCGCCGGCCTGTGCATCGCACTGCTCGGCACGGCGCTGGCACTCATCAACTTCGGGATCGACGAGTACGCGAATCCCCGCCTGCGGAAGGTGCGCGCATGAGCCCGGTCCTGGAGATCCGCGACCTCTCGGTCGACTACGGCTCGTTGCGGGCCGTGCACGACGTCTCGCTGACCCTGAACGCCGGTGAGGTGCTGGGCCTCGCCGGCGAGTCGGGGTCCGGCAAGTCGACCCTGGCCTACGCCGCGACCCGGCTGCTGCAACCACCCGGCCGGGTGCCGTCGGGCGAGGTGCGGTTCAAGGGCCACGACCTGCTGGCGCTCACCGACCGGCAGCTGCGGGAGCTGCGCTGGAACGAGATCGCGATCGTGTTCCAGGGCGCCATGAACGCACTGAACCCGGTCATCTCGGTCGGCGCGCAGCTCGACGACGTGCTGCGCACGCACCGGCCCTCGATGGACCGGTCCGCGCGGGCCGCCCGCGGCCGTGAGCTCCTGTCGCTCGTGGGCATCCCCGCCGACCGGCTGACCGCCTACCCGCACCAGCTCTCCGGTGGCATGCGCCAGCGCGTGATGATCGCGATGGCGCTCGCGCTGGAACCCGAGGTCGTCATCATGGACGAGCCGACGACCGCGCTGGACGTGGTGGTGCAGCGGCAGATCCTCGGCCAGATGATGCGGCTGCGCGAGACGCTCGGCTTCTCGATCATCTTCATCACGCACGACATCTCGCTGCTGGTCGAGTTCTCCGACCGCATCGCGATCATGTACGGCGGCCGCGTGGTCGAGGAGGCACCGGCGGCGGAGATCTACCGCGCCGCACGCCACCCGTACTCGCAGGGCCTGCTCGGCTCGTTCCCGGCCCTGCGCGGTCCGCGCCGCGAGCTGCGCGGCATCCCCGGCTCCCCGCCGGACCTCAGGTCGATGCCGTCCGGCTGCCCGTTCCACCCGCGCTGCCCGTCCGCGCTCGACGTGTGCAGCGCCGAGATGCCGCGGCTGACCGCCGTGGACGAGCGCCGCCGCGTGGCGTGCTGGTTGGAGGAGATCCATGTCTGAGCTCGCCGGTCTGCCCGCCGACTTCTACTGGGGCGTCGCGACGTCCGCGTACCAGATCGAGGGCGCGCACGACGAGGACGGCCGTACACCGTCCATTTGGGACACATATTGCCGCCGGCCCGGCGCTGTCGTGAACGGCGAGAACGGTGACGTGGCGTGCGACCACTACCACCGCATGCCCGCCGACGTGGCGATGATCGCCTCGCTCGGCGTCGACCGGTACCGCTTCTCGGTGTCGTGGCCGCGCGTGCAGCCGGGCGGTCGCGGCCCGGTGAACCCCGCGGGGATGGACTTCTACTCGCGCCTGGTGGACACGTTGCTGGAGGCGGGCGTCGCACCGTGGCTGACGCTCTACCACTGGGACCTGCCGCAGGAGCTGGAGGACGCGGGCGGGTGGCCGGAACGCGACACCGCCCACCGCTTCGCCGAGTACGCGGAGCTGGTGCACGACGCACTGGGCGACCGCGTCTCCACGTGGACGACCCTGAACGAGCCGTGGTGCTCGGCGATGCTCGGCTACGACGTGGGCCGGCACGCACCCGGTCGCACGGACTTCGCCGACGCGATGCGCGCCGTGCACCACCTGCTGCTGGGCCACGGCCTCGCGGCGCGGTCGTTGCGCTCGCGCGGCGTGACCGACCTCGGCATCACGCTGAACCTGGGCGTCTCCACCCCGGCCTCCGCCGACCCGCGCGACGTGGACGCCGCCCGCCGCGCCGACGGCCTGGGCACCCGCATCTACCTGGACCCGCTGGTGCACGGGCGGTATCCCGAGGACGTGCTGGCCGACATCGCCGCCCGCGGCGCCGCGCTGCCCGTGCACGAGGGCGACCTGGAGGTCATCTCGACGCCGCTGGACGTGGTCGGCGTGAACTACTACTCGTCGCATGTCGTGAAGGCGACCGACGACCCCGCCGCACCCGAGGTGGTGCCGACCGGGCGGCCGGTGACGCACATGGGCTGGGAGATCGTGCCGGAGCGGTTCACCGAGCTGCTCCTGCGGCTGCACCGCGACTACGGGGTGCCGATGGCGATCACCGAGAACGGCGCGGCGTTCGAGGACTCCGCCGACCCGTCCGGGTTCGTCGACGACGCCGACCGGGTCGAGTACTTCCGCACGCACGTCGCCGCCGTCGCCGAGGCGGTCAGGGGCGGGGCGGACGTGCGCGGGTACTTCGCGTGGTCGCTGATGGACAACTTCGAGTGGGCCTACGGGTACGAGAAGCGGTTCGGGATCGTGCGGGTCGACTACGAGACCCAGGAGCGGACGCTCAAGCAGAGCGCGCTGTGGTTCCGGGACCTGATCGCGGAGCTTCCGGGCGGTGCAGATCACGTCCGAAAGCACTAGCTAAGGCGTGCCTTAGTTAGGTTAGGGTCACTTTGCGTGCGAGAACCGCGACGCACAGGGATCCGGCCACGGGAGGACCGCGCGATGGAACCGGTGACAGACCTGGCCGGGATCGGCTTCGGGCCGTCCAACCTCGCGCTCGCCATCGCGGTGCAGGAGCACGAGCAGCCGGTGCTGGCGCGGTTCTTCGAGAAGCAGGCGGCGTTCGGGTGGCACCGGGGCATGCTGCTCGACGACGCGACGATGCAGGTGTCGTTCCTCAAGGACCTGGTGACGCTGCGGAACCCGACGAGCGGGTTCAGCTTCCTGTGCTACCTCCGGGAACGCGGGCGGCTGGTCGACTTCGTCAACCACAAGAACCTCTTCCCGCTGCGCAAGGAGTTCCACGACTACTTCGAGTGGGCGGCGGAACGGGTCGCGCACCAGGTGTCGTACGGCAGCGAGGTCACCGACGTCCGACCGTGCGCCGAGGGGTTCGAGCTCGTCGCGAAAGGCCAGGTCACGCGCACGCGCAACCTCGTGCTCGCGACCGGGCTGGAGGTGAACCTGCCGGAGGGGGTCGAGGCGGGGGAGCGGATCTGGCACAACCGCGACCTGCTGCACCGGGTCGGTGAGCTGGAGGACCCGCGGCGCGTCGTCGTGGTCGGGGCGGGCCAGAGCGCGGCGGAGACCGTGGCGTTCTTCCACGACCGGTTCCCCGGCGCCGAGGTGCACGGGGTGTTCGCGCGGTACGGGTACAGCCCGGCGGACGACAGCCCGTTCGCCAACCGGATCTTCGACCCCGCGGCGGTGGACGACTTCTACCGCGCGCCGGAGGGCGTGAAGAAGAAGCTGATGGGCTACCACGCCAACACCAACTACGGCGTCGTGGACCAGGACCTGATCGAGGAGCTGTACCGGCGGGTGTACCGGGAGAAGGTGCTGGGCCGCCAGAGGCTGGTGCTGCACAACACCTCGCGGCTCACGGACGTGACCGCGGACGGCCGGTGCGTGATCGAGTCGCTGGCCGACGGCGCGCGTGTGCCGGTCGACGCCGACGTGATCGTCTACGCGACCGGGTACCGGCCGGCGGACCCCGTGCGGGTGCTGGGGGAGCTCGGCGACCGGTGCGAGCGGGACGAGCTCGGGCGGTTGAAGGTCACCAGGGACTACCGAGTGGTCACCGACGCCGGCGTCACGGGCGGGATCTACCTGCAGGGCGGCACCGAGCACACGCACGGCATCACGTCGTCGCTGCTGTCCAACACCGCGGTGCGGGCGGGGGAGATCCTCGACTCGATCCTGCGGCGGACGCAGGCCGTGGCCGCGGTCGGGCAGGACGCTGTGGCGAAGGTGGCCGCGCCCGTGAGTTAGGGTGACCTAACTCGTCAGTGGAACCGGAGAGGACCAACGCCATGACCAACCCGTTCGAGGACCCGCAGGGCCGATTCTTCGTGCTGGTGAACGAGGAGCAGCAGCACTCGCTGTGGCCGGTGTTCGCGGAGGTGCCCGCCGGGTGGACGAAGGTCTTCGGCGAGGAGAGCCGCGAGGCGTGCCTGGCCTACGTCGAGGAGAACTGGACCGACATGCGCCCCCTCTCAATCCGCTAGCCCCTCTCCCCCTCCTGCTCTTCCGACATCTGCAAGTACCACCGCCACTTGATCAATCGCCGCTGACTACCACCAACATGTTCGCCGCTCGCCGAACCAGGACTGGGGTTCGCGGGCGGCTGGAAGCGCTGTTGGTAGTAGAAAAGTGCCTGTTGATGTTGAGCTGGTGGTACTTGCAGATGCTTGTGGAGGCGGGGCGCCCGGCTGTCGCGCCCGCGGTGATCGACATGAAGGCCACCCCAGTCATGAGTCGGACCGGGTGACCGGCGTGCCTCGGCGGTGCTATGGTTCATTACATGAGTAACGAACCAGGGAAGTAGTCGTGTTCGACGACCGGAGTCCGATCTACCGGCAGATCGCCGACCGGATCAAGGCGGACGTGGTCAGCGGGGCGCTGAAGGCGGACGAGCAGGTCATGTCGACCAACCAGTACGCCGCCTACTACCGGATCAACCCGGCCACCGCGGCCAAGGCGTTCCAGCAGCTCGTGGACGAGAAGGTGCTCTACAAGAAGAGGGGGATCGGGATGTTCGTGAGCACGCGGGCTCGCGACATGCTGCGGGCACAGGGCAGGGAGACCTTCTTCGGCGAGGTGGTCGACCCGATGGTCGCCGAGGCGCGCGCCATCGGCATTCCGCTCGCCGACGTCATCCGGCGCATCGAGCAGCACGACAGGGGGGAAGTGTGATGCAGGTCGACGTGCGGGGTTTAACGGTCCGCTACGGCACCATCACCGCTGTGGACGACATGAGCTTCTCGTTGTCCGGCAACAAGATCTACGGTCTGCTCGGGCGCAACGGCTCCGGCAAGACCAGCCTGATGTCCGCTCTCGCCGGCTACCGCAGGCCCGTCGGCTCGGTGCTGCTCGACGGTGCGCCGGTCTTCGAGAACGCGCGGGCGATGCGGAACGTCTGCCTGGTCCGGCACACGACCGACGCCGCCGACAAGGGCGACAAGGTCGTGCACGCGCTGGAGTACGGCAAGGCGTGGCGCGAGACGTGGGACGACACCTATGCCCGCGAGCTGGTCGAGCTCTTCGGGCTGCCGCTCAAGACCAAGGTCGGCGAGCTGTCGCTGGGGCAGCGGTCCGCGCTCGGCGTCACGATCGGGCTCGCCAGCCGCTCACCGCTGACGATGCTCGACGAGTCGCACCTCGGCATGGACACGCCGACCCGGTACGCCTTCTACGACGCGCTGCTGCAGGACTTCATGCGGCACCCGCGCACCATCGTCATCTCCACGCACCTCATCGAGGAGCTGGCCTCCCTGCTGGAGGAGGTCCTGATCATCGACAACGGCCGGCTCGTGCTCCAGGAGGAGGCCGACGTCCTGCGCTCGCGCGGCACCGAGGTCACCGGGACCGCCGACGACGTCGACGCGTTCACCGCAGGGTTCACCGTGCTGAGCGAGAAGTCGCTGGGGCGCACCAAGTCGGTCATGGTCTACGGCACGCTCGACGACGCGCAGCTCGTCCACGCCCGCCGGCTGGGGCTGGAGCTAGGGCCGATCGCGTTGCAGGACCTGTTCGTGCACCTCACCGAACCGGTCGGGGGGCTGCGGTGAGGGTCTTCCGCCACCTGGCCACGTCGCTCGCCGGGTTCAGCGCGCTCGTCGCGGCCGGGGTGTTCGCCTTCACCGTCGCCCTCACGTTCGCCGTGTCGCTCTTCAAGGACGTCGTGATCAGCGGGTGGTCGGTGGCCGCCGGTCAGGTCGGGCCCTGGTTCGTGCTCTTCGTCGGCGTCCACGTGATCCACAACGTGCTGCCCGTCGCGGTCGCGCACGGCCGCACCCGCCGGGAGCTGCTGGGCGCCGCGACCGGGTTCAGCGTGGTGTTCGCGGCCGCGATGGCCGCGGTCGCGTGGCTCGGGTTCGCCGTCGAGGGCGGCGTCTACGCGCTGATGGACTGGACCGCGGGGGACCGCGGGCTGCCGCACGCCTACTTCCTGATGTACCTCGTGTGGTGCGCGGTCGGCATGCTCCTCGCCGCGGCGTTCGACACGTCCGGACCGGCGGGCCTCGTCGCACTGCCGTTCGGCATCGCCTTCGCGGTCATGGCCAAGGTGCGGATACCCGGCTCCGGCGAGCTTCCCGTTCCTGCGCAACGAGATGAGCCTGCTCGGCGCCGGCTGGCACGTCGCGTCCGCGGTCGCGTGGCTGCTGGCGGTCGCGGCGACGTGGCTGATCGCCAAGAACATGCCGGTCAGGTCCAAGAGCGCGTGAGCGGTCAGCCGCTCGCCCGCACGACGAGCGAGGGCGCGAACACCACCGACGTGACGGGCGTGGCGGGGTTCGCGATCTGCCGCAGCAGCTGACGGGCCATCTCCTGCGCCATGTCGGCGATCGGCTGGCGGACGGTCGTGAGCTCCGGCTCGCACGTCAGCGCCGCGCTGCTGTCGTCGAACCCCACCACCGCCACGTCACCGGGCACCGTGCGGCCGTGGCGGTGCAGGACCGCGATCGCACCGGTCGCGATCAGGTCGGAGCCGGCGAACACGCCGTCGACGTCAGGGCAGCGGGCGAGCAGCTCCTCGGTCGAGGCGATCCCGGACTCCCTGGTGAAGTCACCGTGCACCACGACCGCGTCCGGCACGACGTCGAGGAAGCCGCGCACGCGGTCCCGGCCCGTGGGCATGTCCTGCGGGCCGGTGATCGTGGCGATGCGCCGGCAGCCGAGCGCCAGCAGCCGTTCGCCGGCCAGCGCACCGCCCGCCGCCTGGTCCACGTCGACGTAGGTGATCGGCATCGGCTGCCACGGCCGCCCGGCCAGCACGACCGGCAACCCGGCCGCGATCAGCTGACCGGGCACCGGGTCCGCCGGGTCGGTGTGCACGAGGACCACCCCGTCCAACCGGCCGCAGCGCAGGTCGCTCACCGCCTGCTCGCGCGTCCCCGGCCCGGTCATCATGAGCACCAGGTGGATGCCCAGCGGCCGCACCACGCGGGTCACGCCGCTCACGACGCTCGCCAGGTGCGGGTCGCCGAGCATCCGGTGCTCGTCGGGCAGCACCAGCCCGATCGCGTCGGCCCGCCGCGTCACCAGCGAGCGCGCCGCGATGTTCGGCAGGTACCCGGTGCTGGAGATGGCGCGCTGCACCGCGTGCCGCAGCGCCTCGTCGACCGTGCCGAGGCCGTTCACGACCCTCGACGCGGTGGCGCGCGACACCCCGGCGACGCGCGCCACCTCCTCCAGCGTCACGCGTTTCACCTGGCGGCCAGCTCCGCCGTGCGGTGGCGTTCCATCAGCTCGACGATCTCCACCGTCGGCGGGTGCTTCAGGTCCACGCGCGCGTTCTCCAGGACCTTCAACGACTCCGTCAGGTGCGCGCGCACGAACTGGTCACGCGCCTGCGGGTCGGTCGCCGCCAGCTGGATCTCCGCGTCGGTCGGCATGCCCGGCATGTCGTGCCCGACGTGGTTGTTCACGTACGGCACGTCCAGCACCGCGCGCAACCGTTCCAGCTCCTCACGGCGGTGCGCCACCATCTCGGCCGGGCCGCCGTTCTCCAGCAGCTTCAGCACCTGTTCGTTGGTCCCGATCGAGAGCTCCACGAACGCGCGTTCGGTCTGGCCGAACGCGCCCTGCGCTTCCGAGCTCACCGGGGTGTCAGGGGTGGGGGGAGGTGCCTGCTGGCAGCCCGCGAGGAGGCCGGCCAGCAGGCAGAGGATCACCCGTGGTTTCCGTTGTGGTCGCATTTGATCACCACGTTGATGCAGTTGCGGACACGGCGTTCCATCTCGGCACGCGGCCAGACGTTGAAGAAGTCGCCGTGCATGGTCTGTCCGGTGCCCGAGGCCAGTCGCAGGCCCGAGGTGGTGCCGTTCACCGGGTAGCGCAGCACCATCCGCAGCTTCGGCACCGGCACCGGGTGCGAGGACGGGCAGCCGCCCGCGACGGGGTACGACAGGTGCGACTTGTGGTCGGACGAGTCGAGGTCGCGGCCGTTCCAGCACTGCGGGAAGTCCAGGTAGGTCTCCAGCATCGTGCCGGACGGGCATTCGACGAAGTTCTTGGACGGGTTCACGTGCCCGGCGTGCAGGCACGACCACCGCGCGTTGCTGTCGCCGTCGCCGGTGGCCTTCGCGTTGCCCGCGACGATCTTCAGCCCGTAGGGCATCGGCTGGATCGCCGCCGGGTTGTTCACGCCCTCGCCGAGGTAGTAGAAGGTGACGCCGGTCGGTGCGATCGCGGTGTTGTCGCGGTAGAGCGTCGGCACCCAGTAGGAGGAGATGTCCGCCGCCGGGTTGCAGTTGCCCGTCGAGCCCTCCAGCGACTGCTGGGTGGTGCGGGCGTTGGTCGAGCGGTTGCCGAAGAAGTCGTGCGAGTGGGAGGCACCGGGCAGGTTCGGCAGGACGATCGGGTCGTCCGGGAGCCGGTGGCTGATCGGGCACTCCGCGAGGAACTCGGCGACGCGCACCGGTGCTCCTTGCGCCGCGCCGGGGACGCTCAGCACCCCGGCGGCCAGTGCGAGGATCGTGGCCAGGTGGAACAAAGGCTTCCTCATTGAAGCTTTCCTCTCCGCAGCAGGATTGGGAGAGCGCTCTCACGCCGTTCGAGCATGGCGCAGGTCGCAAACGGGCGTCAATCCGCAAGAAACGTTCAGAAGTCCCGGTTTTCTTGACACCACGCACCCGTGCCCTGACTCTCGGTGCTGAACTCCTGTCGCAGAGAGGGCTCTCTCACGCCTCGTCGCCCGTTCATCGGCTTCAGGAGCACCCATGTCAGGAAGGCCCCACCGCACGAGACTGCCCCTGCTCGTCGCCGCGGCGCTGGTCGCGGCCACGATCACGCCGGCGCAGGCCGCCGGCCCGTTGCTCTCCCAGAACCGTCCCGTCACCGCCTCCAGCAGCGAGAACGCCGCGTTCAGCGCGACGGCCGCCGTCGACGGCGACCCCGGCACCCGCTGGTCCAGCCAGTTCAGCGACCCGCAGTGGATCCAGGTCGACCTCGGCTCCCCGGCGAAGGTCGACCAGGTCGTGCTGGCCTGGGAGGCCGCGAGCGCCAGGGCGTACACGCTCAGCATCTCCGCCGACGGCAACTCGTGGCAGGAGCTGCGCCGCACCACCGCCGGACCCGGCGGCACGGAGACGCTCGCGGTCTCCGGCACCGGCCGGTACGTGCGGCTCGACCTCACCCAGCGCGCCACGCAGTACGGCTACTCGCTGTGGGAGTTCCAGGTGTTCGGCACCCGCGACTCCGGCAGCGCGGAAACCCTGCTGTCGTACGGGAAGACCGGGTCCGCCTCGACGTTCCAGGACGACCCGAACTGCGGCGGCTGCACCCCGGCCAAGGCGTTCGACCGCGACCCCGCCACCCGGTGGGCGACCAGCGCGACCACCGGCTGGGTCGACCCCGGCTGGATCTCCGTCGACCTCGGCGCCACGGCCCGGATCTCCAAGGTCGTGCTGCAGTGGGACCCGGCGTTCGCGACCGCGTACCGGATCGAGGTGTCCGACGACAACGCGACCTGGCGGCAGCTCTACTCGACCACGACCGGCCGCGGGTTCAAGGAGACGCTGACCGTCAGCGGCACCGGCCGGTACGTGCGGATGTACGGCACGGCCCGGTCGAACGGCTACGGCTACTCGTTGTGGGAGTTCCAGGTCTACGGCACCGGCGGCAACCCGACGCCCGCGCCACCGCTGCCCCCGAACCCGTCGTTCCCCGGCCGGCTCGTCTGGTCCGACGAGTTCAACGCCCCCGCGGGCACCGCGCCGGACGCCTCGAAGTGGCAGCCGGAGACCGGTCCCGGGGTGAACAACGAGCTGCAGTACTACACGAACAACAACAACGCCCGCCACGACGGCAACGGCAACCTGGTGCTGCAGGCCCGCCGCGAGGTCACGCCGGGCAGCGCCTGCCCGGTCGACCCGGTCAGCGGCAGCACGACCTGCCAGTACACCTCCGCGCGCCTCAACACCTACGGCAAGTTCACGTTCACCTACGGCCGGGTCGAGGCGCGGATCAAGGTGTCGTCCACGCAGGGGTTGTGGCCCGCGTTCTGGATGCTGGGCGCTGACTTCTTCGACCAGCGCCGGCCGTGGCCCTACACCGGCGAGATCGACATCATGGAGCACGTCGGCAAGGAGCCGAACCGGGTCTACTCGACGCTGCACGCCCCGGCGTACTTCGGCGCGGGCGGGTACGGCTCCCCGCTCGACCTCGGCCAGCCCGCGGCGGCGGCGTTCCGCACGTTCGCCGTCGAGTGGGACTCCAGCCACATGACGTTCAGCGTGGACGGCAACCGGTTCTTCACCGTCGACCGCAACGTCCTGGAGACCACCCGCGGGCCGTGGGTGTACGACCACCCGTTCTTCCTGATCATCAACAACGCCGTGGGCGGCGACTGGCCCGGCCCGCCGGGGGCCGGGACGCAGCTGCCGCAGGACATGGTGCTCGACTACGTCAGGGTGTACCAGTGATCGTCGTGCGAGCGGGTGGCGAGACGTCGAACGCCTCGTCGACCGCCTCGACCTCGATCTGCGCCGTCTCGCCGTTCGTGAGCGGGATCGCGGGCACGAAGTACGCGTCGTTCGGCGTGCCACCGAGGAAGAGCCGTTCGGGACCGGCTTTGTAGACCCGGTACTGCCGGACCCGGCCGGGGGAGCGGGTCCAGGTGAGCCGTGCCGACACCGTGGCGGCGTCGGTGCGGCTCACCAGCTCCACCCGCGGGTTCGCCGGTGCGGCGGGTGCGGTCATGGCCGGGTCGGTGACGCCGATGCGGCCGACGAGGGCGGTCACCGGGCCGCCGGGCAGCACCCGCAGCGCGATCTCGGTGAGCGTCGCACCGGCGTGCTCACCGAGCGGGAACACGTTGCGCCGCCACCCGCCGCTGACGCCGCCGAGGTCGAGCACCCGCTCGGTGGTCCCGATCCGCAGCACGGCCTGCAACCGCGACGGACCGGTGCCGGTGCGGTGCACGACCTCGAACTGGCTGCTGCCGGTGAGGGGGAGCGCCGTCGCGAACAGCCGCACGTCGTTGGCGGACGCGGGTGTGCCGGTGATCTTCAGCGCGGTGCCGCCGTCGTACGGGTCGTCCCAGTCCAGCGAGGGCACGACCTTCGTGCCGCTGCCGGTGACGCTCCACCGCCAGGTCGGCAGCACGTCCTGCAACGCCAGGTTGTTCCACTGCTGCGTCGAACGGACCGTGCCGCCGACGGCGAACTTGCGGCCGTGCCCGGTGTTGAAGTTCGTGACGAACGGCAGGGAGGTGATCGGCGTCAGCTCGGTGATGTGGTGGGCGACGCCCTTCCACGCCGCGTTTGTCGTCGTGTTGGCCGGGTCGCCGTTCGGCCCGACCCAGAACCTGTTGTCCCGCGCGTAGAAGTCGGCGGGACCGGTCGCGGACTTGAACGTCCACTCCGGACGGTAGAAGCCGAGCGAGGTGGTGTGCGGCCCGCCCTCGGGGAAGATCGAGGCCCAGGCGACGCTGGTGTTGTAGCCGTTCGACTCGACGTCCACACCGGACGCCAGGTCGTACGGGCTGCGACCCATCTGCCGGGCGAGGTTCGCCGAGTTCTGCAAGCCCTGCGCGCTCCACCAGAAGTTCAGGAACATCTCGTCGGAGGGGGCGAAGAACATCCGGTTGCGCGCGGTCAGCGCGTTCTGCCAGGAGACGCTGCCGGTGTCGGTCATCGCGTCGTACCAGATGATCCGCAGGCCGCTCCTCTTCAGGTAGACGATGAAGTCGCGCATGTCGGCGGCCAGCTGGGCGTTGCCGCCGGCGGTCTCCTGGTTGAGGAACCAGCCGTCGAAACCGTGGTGGCGGGCCACCTGGACCATCTTGTCCGCCACCGGGAACCGGTCGCCCTCGCGCCGGACGAGGTCGCGCACCCACTGCAGCTGACCGCCGTACGCGGTGGGCGGCAGGAACACGTTGCCGATCACCTTCACGCCGTTGCGGTGCGCGGCGTCGGTGACGGTCGGGTTCGGCGCGAGGATCAGGCCCTCGGAGGCGCTGCCGCCCCAGAACACCAGCTCGTCGACGTACTGCCAGTAGTTGGTGGCGTAGTAGTTCATGTCGAGCGCGCCCTGGGCGGGGTTGCCGCTCGTCGGCGCGTACGCGACCAGTGCCTGCACCCGCGCCTCGTTCGCGCGGGCGTGCGGGTTGGCCGGCCGGGCGGGCACGACGCGCCGGGCGAGGGGGACCGAGCTGCGGTTGTACCGCGCGTCCCGGTCCGTCGCCGGATCCCAGTCGAGGATCGTGGCGGGGTGCCAGTAGGACGCGTACGGCTGGGCGACATCGGCCAGCGCGGAAGCGGGGGCGTCGGGCAGCAGACCTGTTAGCGCTGCCGTTGAGCTCAGTACGAGGAACTGTCTCCTGGTGGGCACGCGCTCACCCTTGTGCGGCATCTGATTCGTCGCATACCGCCTCTACGGTGACCTGATCGGACGACAATTCCCTGCTCAGCTGCGCTCGGTAACCATCCGACCGGACGAATCGGACGAGCCTACCGAGCGGTAGCGTTGGGGACGCCGTTTTGGTTCCCCTGCAACCAATTGAGGTGTATTCGTCGTGCGCATCAAAGTCGTTGTCGCGGCACTCGTCCTGGCCTTCGCCCCCACCGCCACCGCCACCGCGCTGGCCAACCCCCACGAACGCGGTCCGGCACCCACGGCCGCGTCGGTCGAGGCGTCGCGCGGCACCTTCGCCGTCACCCAGACCACCATCGCCCGCCAGCCGGACTTCGGCGGCGGCACCGTCTACACCCCCACCAGCGACCTCAAGTTCGGCGCTGTCGCCGTCTCACCCGGCTTCACCGCCACCCAGACGTCGGTCGCGCACTTCGGTCCCCGGCTCGCGTCCTTCGGGTTCGTGGTGGTCACCATCAACACCCTGTCCGGCTTCGACGACCCCGACAGCCGCGGCCGCCAGCTGCTCGCGGCACTGGACTACGCCGTCCGCACCAACCCCCGCGTCGACGCCTCGCGCCTGGCCGTGATGGGTCACTCGATGGGCGGCGGCGGCGCACTGCGCGCCTCGGTCTCCCGGCCCGCCCTGCAGGCCTCCATCCCGCTGGCCGCTTGGCACACCACGAAGAACTGGTCGGCCGTCGGCGTCCCGACCCTCGTGCTCGGCGGCCAGAGCGACCCGACCGCACCCAACTCGCAGCACTCGCTGCCGTTCTACACCTCGATGACCGCCGCACCGGACAAGGCGTTCCTCGAACTGCGCGGCGGCGACCACTCCGACCCGCGCAGCGACAACGTGACCGTCCGCAAGTTCACGCTGTCGTGGCTCAAGCGGTTCGTCGACGACGACCTGCGCTACGACCAGTTCCTGTGCCCGGCCCCCGCGCCGAACACCGCCATCAGCGCGTACCGCGACACCTGCCCGCACTCCTGACCCCGGTGGGCAAGGCGTCTGCAAGTACTGCCGACACGGTGGTCGGCAGTACTTGCAGACGCCAGAACAAGGATCACTCGTAGGCGATGGCGTCCAGGACGTTGAGCCGTGCGGCGCGGATGGCCGGCAGGATCGCCGCGACCACGCCGACGAACGCGGCCACCACCAGGTACTGGACCATCGTGGCCCACGGGAAACCGAGCTCGGAGATGCCCTGGTCCTTCAGCGCCTGCACGGTCGCGACGCCCAGCGCGAGGCCGACCGCGAGACCGAGGACCGCGCCGAAGACGGAGATCACCACCGACTCGACGGTGATCATCCGCATCACCTGCGAGCGCCGCATGCCGATGGCGCGCAGCAGACCGAGCTCGCGGGTCCGTTCGATCACCGACAGCGCCAGGGTGTTGATGACGCCCAGCACCGCGATGAGGATCGCGAGCGCCAGCAGGATCTGGATCATCAGCAGGACCGTGTCGAACTGCGAGGTCGTCTGCTTCACGAACGCGCTGCGGTCCTGCACGGTGATCTCGGGGTTGTCGGCGAACAGCGGCTCGACCCGCTTCTGCACGTCCGCCGCACTGGTGCCGGGGTTCACCTGCACGAACGCCTGGGCGACCCGGTCGGAGCGGAAGTTCTTGCCCGCCGACTCCGGCAGCACCAGCGCACCCTGCAGCACCTGGGACTTGGCCCAGATGAACCCGACCGTGAAGGTCTGCGGCTGCGCGGCCCTGGCCAGCTGCAGCGACACCGTGCTGCCGACCGTCCAGCCCTTCTCGGCCGCCATCTCCTCGGGCAGCGCGAGCTGGTCGTCCTTCAGCGGCGCGATCTCACCGGACTTCGGCTTCAGCGCGAACATCGTCGCCAGCGCGGGCACGTCGTTGACGCCGACCGCGAACAGCTGGCTGTCGCCCTGGAGCACACCGTCCTGCGACCAGCCGACGGCCGACTTCACGCCCTCGGTCCGTTCGACCTCCGACAGCACGTCCCGCGGGAACGTCGCCGGCTGGCCCTCCGCCTGGCCCTCACCGGAGATGATCAGGTCGGTCTGCAGCTGACCGGAGGCCAGCTTCTCGATCGACTTGGTCGCCGACGTCAGCACCACGCTCACGCCGGTGATCAGCGAGATGCCCACCATCAGCGCGGCGGCGGTGATGGCGGTGCGGCGCGGGTTGCGGGCGGAGTTGCGCCGGCCCAGCAGGCCCGGCATCGACCACGACAGCAGCCGGCCGATCAGCGACACCATCGGCCGCGACAGGATCGGCGTCAGCAGCGCCACGCCCACGAACGCCACCAGGATGCCGCCGAAGATCAACGACAACGACGCCTGCCGGAAGCCGAAGGCCAGTGCCGTGCCACCGGCGGCCGCGACCAGCGCGCCGGTGATGGTGATCTTCGTCAGCGGCCGGTCCGGCGTGGCCGCCTCGCGCATGGCCGCGACCGGTGCGATCCGCGACGCCCGCAGCGCAGGCAGGACCGCCGCGACCACGGTGACGACGATGCCGACCGCGAACGACGAGATCACCGCGGACGCCGGCACCCCGATGCCCGCGAGCTGCAGGTTCGTGCCGCCCACCGAGCTGAAGATCGTCGCCAGCAGCGCCCCGACGCCGACCCCTGCCCCGAGGCCGGCGATCGACGCGATGAGGCCGATCACGAACGCCTCCAGCACCACCGAGCCGATGACCTGGCCGCGGGAGGCGCCCATCGACCGCAGCAGCGCGAGCTCCCGCGTGCGCTGGGCGACGATGATGGAGAACGTGTTGAGGATGATGAAGATGCCGACGAACAACGCGATGCCGGCGAACCCGAGCAGCACGTAGTTGAAGAACTTCAGGCCCTCGTTGATCTGGTCGGCCTGCTCCTTCGCGAGCGTCGCACCGGTCTTCACGTCGTAGCCGGAGCCGAGCTTCGCGGCCACGGCGTCGCGCAGCGCGTCGTCGGACGTGCCGGCCGCGGCGGTCACGGTGACCGAGGAGTACGCGTCCTGCTTGCCCAGCAGCAGCCGCTGCGCCACGGGTTCGGTGAACGCCACGGACAGCTCGCCGCCCAGCGACTCGCGGCCACCGGCGTACTCGTAGACACCGGCGATCTTGAAGGTCTTCTTCGGCTCCAGCGTGAGCAGCCCGATCTCGTCGCCGACCTTGAAGCCACCGGTCGAGGCGAGGTAGGCGTTGACGACGACCTCGTCGTCGGCCGCGGGAGCCTTGCCGTCGCGGATCTTCTCCTGACCGGTGCCGGTCCAGTTGGTGCCGAACCGCGGTGCGCCGGAGGTCGTGATGACCTTGCCGTTCTTGCCGATCGGCCGCGCGGACCCCTGCACCTCGCCGACCGCGGACGCCACGCCCGGCACCGCCTTCACGTCGGCGATCGCCTGCGGCGTGAGCGGCTGGGGCTCCTTGCCCTTCTCCTGCTTCGGCGACACCGAGACGTCCACGTTGGCGAACGCCGACGAGAACAGGTCGGTGAACGACCGCTGCAGCGTGTCGGTCAGCACGAACGACCCGGACACGAACATCACGCCCAGCACCACCGCGAGCGCGGACAGCACCAGCCGGAGCTTGCGCGACAGCAAGCTCTTGATAGTGGCCTTAAGCATGTGGCACCACGACACCGTCGAGGTGCTTCATCGTCTCCAGGACCTCGTCGGCCGAGGGCGCCAGCAGCTCGCGGACGATGTGGCCGTCCTTGAGGAAGATGACGCGGTCTGCGTACGACGCGGCGTTCGGGTCGTGCGTGACCATCACGATCGTCTGCCCGAACTCGCGGGCGGACCGCTGCAGGAACGCGAGCACCTCGGCACCGGACTGCGAGTCCAGGTTGCCGGTCGGCTCGTCCGCGAACACGACCTCGGGCCGCGACACCAGGGCACGCGCGCAGGCCACGCGCTGCTGCTGGCCACCCGACAGCTGCGTCGGGCGGTGCGAGAGCCGGTCGCGCAGGCCGACGGTGTCGATGACGACGTCGAACCACTCCCGGTCGACCTTCTTGCCGCCGATGGCGAGCGGCAGCGTGATGTTCTCCTCGGCGGTCAGCGTCGGCAGCAGGTTGAACTGCTGGAAGATGAACCCGACCTGGTCGCGCCGCAGCTCGGTGAGCCCCCGGTCCTTCAGGCCGGTGACCTTGGTGTCACCGATCCACACCTCGCCGCGGGTCACGTCGTCCAGCCCCGCCAGGCAGTGCATCAGGGTCGACTTGCCCGACCCCGACGGTCCCATGATCGCGGTGAACCGCGACCGCTCCAGCTCGACGCTCACCCCCGCGAGCGCGGTCACGGCGGCGTCGCCGGACCCGTATTCCTTCCACACGTCGACGGCTCTCGCCGCGACTCCATCGGACGTGCTCACTGTCTGTCCCCTCCTGTGGGATTTCTTGCGCACCATCTTCGACGACGCGGCGTACCGGAGGGTCAGGTCTTCCCCTGAGATCAACCCTGAACCAGTGTGCCCCCACACCTCAGCACCGGCATGCTGAGAGAGCTCTCAGCCCCGGCGGGTGCGCGTCATCGCGTGGTCGCGAGGGGAACGGTATTCCACAGGCGGCACAGTGTCTTCCGCCTTCGGATGACTAGGCGGTCAACTTCCGTCGCATGGGGACGGTGGGTTCCATCCGCCACGAAACCAGTTCCACCCGCAGGCCTTCGCACAGCGCGTTCGCGGCGAGCCAGTGGTCCACGTCGCCGAGGTAGGCGCTCGCGGGCCGCGGCCAGCGGTCCAGCCACCGCCCGAACGCGGCGTTGAGCGCGATCGGTCCGCCCGGCGGGCGCACGCCCAGCACGAGCACGGGGTCCTCCCCGGTGACGAACCCGGTGGCGGTCTCGTGCACGCCACCGAAGAGGACCCGGTCCGCGCCCACCTCACGGGCCTTGTCCGCCACCGCGAAGAACGCCGACCCGCGCCCGGAGGCCCGCACCACCAGCTGGTGCGCGCCGAAGTCGGTGTCGAGGAACTCGTCGGCGCACGTGCCGTCATCGGCCAGCACCAGCACGTTCGTGCCGCCGGGGAGTGCCCCGACCTGGTCCGGGTGCGTGATGCCGATGACGGTGATGCCCACGGGACAGATCCTGACCGGCCCGTGTTAAGCCTTGGCGCCGTTGGTGTTAAACAAGTTTCGGCAGCACCTCGGCACCGAAGAGCCGGATCGTCTCGATGACCGACTCGTGGGGCATGCCCCCGATGTCCACCATCACCAGGTGCGTGTCGATGGACAGCGTCCGCGCCAACGCGTTCAGCCGCGCCGCCACCTCGTCGGGCGTCCCGCAGACCGCGGCACCCTCCATGATCTCGTCGACATCGATGTCACCGTCACCGCGCCACGGGTCGGCGAACCGCGCGTACTCGGCCAGGTGCGGCCGCCACCGCTCGCGCGCGTCGGACTCCGCCACGAACACATGGCTGGGCACCCCGACGCGGCCGGTGGGGAAGCGTTCGCGGTAGCGCTGCACGACGTCTTGGTAGATCGACGGGTCGCGCAGGGTCGAGGGCAGCATCAGCGGCATCTCCAGCTCGGCCCCGAGGTCGGCCGACACCGCCGATCCCGACCCGATCCACACCGTGGGGCGCGGCGTCTGCACCGGCCGCGGCGTCGTCGTCACCTCGGTCAGCTGGCCGCGGAACCGCCCGTCCCAGCTCACCTCCGGCTCCTCCAGCAGCTTGAGCAGCAGCCGCAGGTGTTCCTCGAACCGGGCCCGCAGCTCACCGGGCTGCACCCCGAACGCGGCATCGGTCTGCTGGTCCACCCCGCGCGCCACGATCAGCTCCGCGCGCCCGCTCGACAGCACGTCGAGCGTCGCCAGCGCCTCGGCCACCAGGACCGGGTCGCGGTGGGCGAGCAGCGTGACGCCCGTGGACAGCCGCAGCGTGGTCGTCCGCGCCGCCACGGCCGACAGCAGCAGCTCGGGGGCGGACACGATGTAGCGGGTGAAGTGGTGCTCGCCGATCGCGACGCCGGCGAACCCCGCCTCCTCGGCCACCACCGCCTGCTCGACCATCGCCCGCAGCCGTTCGGCCTGCGGCACCTCCCGGCCCGTGCACGGGTTGGGCAGGTGGTCGCCGAGGATCAGCAGGTAGACGTCCATGACGGACATTTTTCCAGCGCGCGGGGTTAGATGGTCGACATGGTCACCGACAACCGGGCGGAGAGCCGCTACGAGGTCCACGTCGACGGGAAGCTCGCGGGCTTCCTGGAGTACCGGGACGTGGGCGGCGTCCTCGCGCTCGTGCACACCGAGGTCGACGACGCCTACGCCGGGCAGGGCCTCGGCGGGCAGCTCGCGAAGTTCGCACTGGACGACGTCCAGGCCCGCGGGGTGAAGATTTCGCCCCTGTGCCCGTTCGTGGCGAAGTACATCGACAAGCACCCCGAATACCGTGTTACCGTCCGGTAGATAGTTGCGAGCGCTAACGATCGGAGTGAGCGGGCGTGTGGAGTGAGCCGGGCGCGTTCGAGGTGGCACCAGGTGTGCACCGCATTCCGCTGCCGCTGCCCAACGACGGCCTGCGTGCGGTCAACGTGTACGCGGTCGAGGACGGCGACGGCCTGGTGATGATCGACTCCGGCTGGGCCCTCGACGAGGCCCGCGACCAGCTGGAGGCCGCGCTCGGCACCCTGGGCAAGGGCTTCGAGGACATCCGCCGGTTCCTCGTCACGCACGTGCACCGCGACCACTTCACGATGGCGGTGTCGCTGCGCCGGACGTTCGGCAGCAAGATCGGCCTGGGCCTCGGCGAGCAGCCGTCGCTGCGGCACATGCTGCACGGCCAGGAGGACCAGCACGTCTCCGACCTGCGCAAGTGGGGTGCCGGCGAGCTCGCGGAGACGTGGGTCAAGATCATGCACAGCGTCGACCGCGGCGAGGCGCTGCGCGACTACGAGGAACCCGACGAGTGGCTCACCGCGTCGACCCTCGACCTGGAGCACCGCAGCCTGGAGGTCATCCCGACGCCGGGACACACCCGCGGCCACGTCGTGTTCGTCGACCACACCGCGAAGGTCCTGTTCTCCGGCGACCACGTCCTGCCGCACATCACCCCGTCGATCGGCTTCGAGCCGTTGCGCCCCGAACTGCCCCTGGGCGACTACATGACCTCGCTGCGGCTCACGCGCGGGTTGCCCGACCTCAAGCTCCTGCCCGCGCACGGTCCCGTGACCGACAGCGTCCACGCCCGCGTGGACGAGCTGCTGAGCTTCCACGAGCAGCGGCTGGAGGAGATCGGCAAGGCCGTCGCGGGCACCGCGTTCGAGACCGCCCGCAAGATCGGCTGGACCCGCCGGCAACGCCGGTTCGACGACCTCGACATGTTCAACCAGGTGCTCGCGATCGGCGAGACCGCCGCGCACCTCGACGTCCTCGTCGAACGCGGCGAACTGACCCGGACGGAGTCCGGGGGCGTGTTCGAGTACCTGTCCTGACGGCGGAGGGCCTGAGGGAGTTTCGGGCAAGAGCGATGACCAAACGGGCATTCCTCCATTTTCGCTTCATTCTTCTCGACGGGGAAACTACAGTCGATACCACGAGGTGAGGTGACTCACCAGCTTTCCTCGACGGAACCGCGTCAATGGTCCTCGGGCTTTGTCGTGAATTCCGCCGGCGTGTGGCGCACATCTTTTGTTTTTCGACTCGTCGTGTTCCAGGCCCACGGTGGAGTTTGCGATGATTGGTCTAGCGGCATCGGGAGCCGTCGCACGGGCAGACGAGTGGGTGTTGCGGCGCCTGCCCACGGCGGCCTGGGGTGCCGGGAAGAGCGCGGCGGCGGCCGAGGACCTCGTGAGGGAGCTGAGCTCGGAAGTGCTCGCCGGCCTGCCCGAGGTGGCGGAGGTCAGCCGGGACGAGGCGCGGCGCTTGCTCGTCGGCCTGGGGTTCTGCGGCAGCGCGGTGGCGCGGTTCGCCGTGGAGACCGGGCAGGAGGTCGAGCAGGCGTTCGGGCACCTCCGCGTCGGGCGGTCCGCGTGCGCGTTCCGGCGCTACTACGCCGACCTGGCGGAAGCGTCCGGAGCCGGGCATCCGCCACGCCAGGCTTTCGCGTCCGTCGTCACGTGGAACGCGCCCACGGTCGTCGTGAGCGCCGACGGCATGCCGGACGTCCGAATCGCATCCGCGTACGGCGACGGAAGAACGAGGACCTGGACGGGCACGAGCGACGAATCGAATCTTTGGAGGCTGTTCAAGAAGAGCGTCGCCCTCGGTGCCGCCGCCAACGAGTCGCTGTCGCCGCTGATCTCCGGTGAGGTGGAGGTGGAGTCCCCGGAGTTCGTCCGGCGGGCTCTCCTCGCCGCGGAGCTGATCGACAGGATGCGCGAAGAAATGCGCTCGTTCACCGTCAGGAGGCCGACCGGCGGCGGTTCCATGTCGGTCGAGGTCTTCATGGGTGAGATCCGCCAGTACGGCGTTCCCTGGGACCCCGGGGCGGAGGCCCCCAGCGGTCCGCACGAGGCGGAGTGGCTCAAGCGCGACATGATGCTCGGTCAGCGCTCGCCCGAGTACGTGGACCAAGTGCGCCGAAGGTATCCACAGCTGCTGGAAGGGGATGTGCGAGGCGTCGAGGACGCCCTCCGGTCCCCCTCCCTGGAACAGGTCGTGCGGCGGGCCTGCCTGCGCCACCTCTCCTCCGACCACGACAGCGGCGGCAGCCGGCGGGCTCAGGTGCTGTCCGGCGTGCTCGCGGTACGGGCTGTCCACCGTGCGGCAGGCCTGTGCGCCGCCGCGCACCTGGGCCTGGCGAGGAGGTTCCTCTTCGTCCCCCGGCGGCGTTCGGCACCGGCCGGCGAGCGCCCCGGCCTGGAGGTGACCGCGGTGGCCAACGACGCCGGCATCACGGGCATGACCGAAAGCGTCGTCAAACGACTGACCGAGCGCAGGCTCGAACCCGTTCTCGACGACGTCGTCGGGAGAGCGGGAGAAGCCGAGCTGAGCCAGGCGCAGGCCGCACTCGACCGGTGCACCCGCCCCGCGGTCACGATCGTCGATCTTTCCGTCAATCCCTGATCCGTCCCGGGCTCGCGTGCTGGAATGGCGGGCGTGACCCCGCTCGAGCTCGCCGCCTGGACGTGGAAGATGCCACGACGAGGCAGAGGTTTCTGGTTCTCCCTGGCCATCGACGTCCTGTGGCCGATCGTCGTGCTGTTCGTCCGCCTGCGCGTGCGGGGCCGTCAGCACGTGCCCGGCACCGGTGGCGTGATCCTCGCGTTCAACCACCTGTCGAACTCGGACACGGTCGCCGCCGTCGTCTTCGCGCTGATGTCGGACCGCGTCCCGCGCATCCTCGCGAAGGCCTCGCTCTGGCGCACGCCGCTCTTCGGCCGGGTCATGCGCTCAGGCGGCCACATCCCGGTCGAACGGGGCACCGTCAAGGCCGCCAGGGCGCTGCGCCCGGCCGTGGAGGCGCTGAAGGCGGGGGAGTGCGTGATGGTGTTCCCCGAGGGCAGGTTCACCGACGACCCCGGCAACTGGCCGATGAAGGGCAAGTCCGGCGTCGCGCGGATGGCCCTGGAGAGCCGCGCCCCGGTCGTCCCGGTCGCCGAGTGGGGCACCCAGGACCTGCTGCCCAGGGGCACCGTGCTGCCGCGGTTGCTGCCGCGCAAGCGGGTCGAGGTGGTCGCGGGTGCGCCGGTCGACCTGAGCGACCTCTACGACCGCGAACTGACCGCCGAGGTGCTGGACGAGGCGACCGCGCGGGTGATGGATGCGATTGCGGTCACGTTGTCCGGCATACGTTCCGGGGAACCGGGTAGCCGAAGGACATGACTCTGCCCAAGGAAAGCATCAGGCCCGGCGGCGACGGCTTGTGGGCTTCCGTGATCCCGGAACCGCGCGAGGAGCAGCAGTGGGTCGTGCAGGCGGACGACGACCCGTTGATCGTGCTGAGCGTCGACTGACCGCCGGCGACGGACCCGCTACCGCCCAGCTCTGGTGGGCTCGGCGGAGCAGGCAGCCCCGTGGACCAGTCCCGCCAGAACGGCGGGGCTGCCCGCGCTGTCCGGGAAACCGCCCGTGATCAGCGCGGCAGCTTCACCACGGTGACGAAGAAGTCGTCGATCTGGCGCACCACGTCGATGAACCGGTCGAAGTCCACCGGCTTGGTCACGTAGGCGTTCGCGTACAGGCTGTAGCTGCGCAGGATGTCCTCCTCCGCCTCCGACGTCGTCAGCACGACCACCGGGATCGACCGCAGCTCGGCGTCCGCCTTGACCTCGGCCAGCACCTCGCGGCCGTCCTTGCGGGGCAGGTTCAGGTCCAGCAGGATCAGGCCCGGCCGCGGCGCGTTCGCGTACTGGCCCTCGCGGCGCAGGAACTCCAGCGCCTCCACACCGTCCTTCACCACGTGCAGCTGGTTGCGGATCTTGTGGTGCTCGAACGCCTCCTGCGTCATCAGCGCGTCGCCGGGGTCGTCCTCCACGAGCAGGACGTCGATCACGGTCAGCGGTGCCTCGTTCATGCGGTTTCCTCAGGCAGTGCGTCGGTGGCGGGCAGCGTGAACTCGAAGCGCGTACCGGAGTCCACACCGGTGTTCAGCCAGATGGTGCCGCCGTGGTACTCGACGATCTTCCGGCACATCGCCAGTCCGATGCCCGTGCCGGGGTAGGCGTCCTTCGGGTGCAGGCGCTGGAAGATGACGAAGATCCGGTCAGCGTACTCCGGCTCGATCCCGATGCCGTTGTCGTGCACCGAGAACCTCCACATGTCGCCGTCGCGTTCCGCCGCGATGGTGACGACCGGCGGGTCCTCGCCCCTGAACTTCAGCGCGTTGCTGATCAGGTTCTGGAACACCGCGCTGAGCAGCGTCGCCTCGCCGCGCACCGGGGGCAGGTCGGCGACCACGAGGGTCGCGCCGGTCTCCTCGATCCGCTCGGAGAAGCTGTCCTCCAGCTGGCGCACCACCTGGTTGAGGTCCACCATCGTGCGTTCGCGGGTGATGCGGCCCACGCGGGAGAACGCCAGCAGGTCGTTGATCAGGCCCTGCATCCGCTTGGCGCCGTCGACGGCGAAGTCGATGTACTGGTCGGCGCGCTCGTCGAGCTGCCCGCCGTAACGGCGTTGCAGCAGCTGGCAGAACGACGCCACCTTGCGCAGCGGTTCCTGCAGGTCGTGCGAGGCCACGTAGGCGAACTGCTCCAGCTCGGCGTTCGAGCGCTGCAGCTCCGTCTTCGCCGCCTCCAGCGTCGCCAGCTCCTGCACGATGCGGTGGCGCATCGCGTTGACGTCGTCGCCGAGCATCACCGTCTCGCGCGGGCCGTGCACGTCGATGCGGCGCTGGAAGTCGCCGTTCGCAACCTCCCTGACCTGTTCGGCGAGGCTCGCGAGCGGACCGATCAGCATGCGGTGCAGCAGCGCCGACAGGCCGCCGATCACCGCGACCAGCAGCACGCCCATGCCGATGACCAGCCACAACACCACGTTCGCCGCGGCGCTCAGGTCCTGCCTGGCCTGCCGGCCCAGCTCGCCGATGTCGGTCTGCAACCCGGCCAGCTCGGCGCGGATCTGGTCGAACAGCACCTTGCCGCGCTCGATGTCGCTCGGGCTGCCGGGACCGGACAGCTGGACCGCGGTGATCGTCAGCTCCGCGTACTCGGCACGCCACTGGCCCGCCAGCCGGCCGATGCGGTCGAGCCGGCCGCCGGGGTCACCGACGTGGTCGCGCACCCGCTGCGCGGCCTCCCGCTCGGCGTTCTGCCCGTCGAGGTAGGGCCGCAGGAAGTCGTCCTCACCGGTGAGGACGAACCCGCGCAGGCCGGTCTCCTGGTCGAGGAACGCCCGGTTGAGGTCCTTCGCCTCCCGCGCGGCCGGCTCGACCGCGTCGACCGCGCGCTGGCGGGCCGTCGAAAGCGAGTCGAGCGCCACCACGGTCGAGGAGATCGCCACCGCCGTCATCACGAGCAGCACCGTGACGATGACGACCAGCATCCGGCTGGCCGGCATCCGGTCGGACAGTTTCACGTGAGCTTCACCTGGGGTCTTTCAGCAGCAGGACGGCCATGTCGTCGTCTAGTTCCCCGCCGTTGAGCCGGGTAACCTCCGCGATCACCGGATCGAGCCACGACGCGGTGCCGCGGCGCAGCTCGTCCTGCATGATCTCGCACAGGCGCTCGACACCGAGCCGGTCGGTGTCGTCGGGCACCCGGCCCTCGATCAGGCCGTCGGTGAAGCACATGAGCGACCAGCCGGGCGGCAGCGGCACGTCCACGCCGGTCCACGCGTAGTCGGGCAGCACGCCCAGCGGCACGCCGATCTTCGACTGGGGCAGGTCCACGATCTGCTGACCGGCCACCAGCAGCGGTTCGGGGTGACCGGCGAGGAAGTAGCGGGCCGAGCGCCGGTCCGGTGCCACGGTGACGGTGCAGGCCGTGGTGAAGATGCCCTCACCGTGCCGCTCCGCGACCAGCACCTGGTCGAGCGTCCGCAGCACCTTCTCCGGCGGTTCGCCCGCGAGCACCAGCGCACGCCACGCGATCCGCAGGCAGACGCCCAGCGCGGCCTCGTCGGGGCCGTGGCCGCAGACGTCGCCGATGATCGCGTGCACCGTGCCGTCGGGCAGGCCGACCGCGTCGTAGAAGTCACCGCCGAGCAGCATCCGCTGGCCACCGGGCTGGTAGCGGACCTCCAGGTCCAGGTCGGAGCCCTTGAGCAGCGGGGGAGGGAGCAGGCCGCGTTCCAGGCGGGCGCGTTCCTGGGCGACCAGGGTGGCCTCGCGCAGCTTCTGCTGGGCGTCGTCGGCCCGGCGCCGTTCGACCGCGTACCGCACGCCGCGCAGCAGCAGCTCGCCGTCGACCTGACCCTTGACCAGGTAGTCCTCGGCACCGGCCGCGACCGCGTCGATGCCCTCGCCCTCGTCGTCCAGGCCGGTGAGCACGATGATCGCGGGCGCGCGGAGTATGCCCAGCAGCCGGTGCAGGCCGTTCAGGCCGTGGGAGTCGGGCAGGCCGAGGTCGAGCAGCACGCACTCCGCGTCGGCCAGCAGGGTCTCCGCTTCGGCCAGCGTGCGGGCACGCGTCAGCTGGAATGGCGCGTTCGCCTCTTCGAGGAGCGCCTCGACGAGGACCGCGTCACCATCGTCGTCCTCGACCAAGAGGACGCGCACGGTCTTGGTTCGCATCACGTCGGACTTTAACGCGATTCGGCTGCGCGGTCGGTGTCCGGCCTACCAGGATGGCGGGCGTGTTGATCCGCCTCGCCCAACCAGCCGAACTGCCGTACCTCCAGGAGATCGAAGTCGCCTCCGGCGAACCGTTCACCGACGTCGGCATGCCCGAGATCGCCGCCGACGCCCCGATGTCGCTGGAAGCCCTGGCAGAGCACGAGGTCTGGGTCGCGGTGGGCGGCAGCGGGGTGCCCGTGGCGTTCATCGCGGTCGGCCCCGTGGACGACGCCACCCACATCCACCAGGTGAGCGTCCACCCGTCGTGCGCACGGCAGGGCATCGGCGCGGCGTTGATCGAGCACGTCACGCCGGCCGACCGCGCTGTGACGCTCACGACGTTCCGCGACGTGCCGTGGAACGCGCCCTACTACGAGCGGCTCGGGTTCCGGACGGTCACCGAGCCGTCACCGGGGCTCGCGGAGCTCATGCGCGAGGAGGCCTCACGGGGCCTCGATCCCGCGACCAGGGTCGCGATGGTCCTTCTCCCAGCGCACGAACGTCCCTGACGCCACCGACAGGCTGCTGAGCAGCCACACCAGCACCCCCGCGTCGTCGGTCACGCCGATCACCGGCAGCAGCTCCGGCACCAGGTCGATCGGCGAGACCAGGTACACCAGCGCCACCGCCCACAGGGCGAGCTGGTTGCGGGGCAGCCCCCGGTACGCGCCGCTGCGCCAGGCCTTCCACAACCGCGGGAGGGCCTTGGCGCGGGTGATCGGGTTGCCGACCGGCCCCGGCAGGCCCTGCGCGCGCCTGCGGCGGTAGCGCACGACGCCCAGGGCCAGGAACACCAGGCCCAGTGCTGTCATCACCCAGCCGACCGGCGTGGGGCTCAGGCCACCGAGCGGCGCGTCGCGCAGCAGCAGGATCAGCAGGCCGGACAGGGAGATGAACGCTCCGAAGACGACCATCGCTAACTCGGCTCCTGGAACAGCATCGTCGGGATGGACTTCGGCGGCTGCCGCTGCGGTTCCGGCTGCGCGAAGTCGAACACCTGCTCCGGTGCCTCCTCCGCGGGAACCTCCTTGACCACCGGCTTGCGCGCCGCCTTCACCGGTGGCGGCGCGGACACGTCGAGCGCCTGCCGCGCCTTGGAGATCCAGACCTTCTGCATCGCCTCGTCCTTGCTGCCGGCCGCGGACGCCGCGAGTCCGGAGAGGACACCGCGGATGCGCGCGACCAGCGCGGGATGCCGCCGGACCGCCTGCCACACCGCGTGATCACCCGGCAACCGGGCCGAGACGAGCTTCGTCACCTGAGCGCGCAGCTCCGATGTGGACAGATCGAGCCAACGCTCGACCGCTGACGGGCCAATCGCCACGTGCACAGCCTCCCCGAGAACGACAACCGCCCCCACAGGATCTCACGGATCGAGCGGGGGCAGGTGGTCCGGGCGCTTTTCGCCGCTCGGGTCAGGAAGCGACGACCTCGAGCAACACCTTGCCGTTCTCGTCGTGGATGCGGAAGGTGGCGATCTCGTGCCACCGCATGGCCACGTTCGCCTGCAACCGGATCGTCTTCTTGTCGCCGGCCACGGGTTCCGGTGCGAACCAGGACGTGACCTGGGCGACGCGGCCCGCGCGGCCGACCGCGACGAGCGAGCCCTTGGACGGGCCGGACATCCCGCTGACCTCGATGTCCATCGACGTGCCCCACGGCTCGTCGGACGCGGTGATCTTCGTGAACACACCGCTGTTCGGGTCCTGCTGCTGCACCTGCATCGACGAGTCGGCCTGGTTGTTGGCCACCCGCGTCTGCGAGGTCGACGTGCTGGGGTTCTGCCCGCCCCCCGCCTGGTTCGACCCGTCGTCGCCACCGACGACCAGCGTGGTGACCACGGCGGTCACCGCGATGACACCGGCTGCCGCGGCGGCCACGCCCTGCGCGATGAACCACCGCCTGCGCTTGCGCCGGGCCGCCACCGCGTCGAGCATGACCCGCACCGACTTGCCGTCCGGGCGTTCCGGAGCCGTCCCCCTCAGCATCCCGCCCGCGTCGGCCTCGTCGATGAGGTCCGGCACCACCGCGAAGTCGCGCAGGTCAAGAGCACACCGCCGACATTCGGTCAGGTGGTTCTCGAACGCCTCCACCTCATCGGCATCGAGGATGCCGAGCACGTAGGCGGCGACGTCGAGGTGGTCTGGTGCCGTTGTCACCGCGTCTCTCCCCGATCGTGCAACGCACGCCGCAACGCACGCAGCGCGTAGTACACCCTCGACTTGACCGTCCCCGGTGGCACGCCCAGTGCCGCCGCGGCCTCACCGACGGTGCGGTCCCGCAGGTACGTTTCGAGAATAGCCTCCCGGTGCTCCTCGGAGAGACCGTTCATCGCCTCGGCGACGACGATCGCCGCGAGGGTGCGGTCCTCCTCACCGCCCGAGGGCGACTCGTCCGAAGGGGTCAGTTCGAACTCCTGCGGACGGACGCTCCGCTTTCGCCTGTCGTCGATGACCAACCGCCTTGCCACCGTGAACAACCACGACCGCAGGAGCACGGGGTCACGTTCGAGCTTCTCGGCGTTGCGCCAAGCCCTGACCAGTGTCTCCTGCACGATGTCCTCGGCCCATTGACGATCATGGCCGGTCAACCGCATGCAGTGTCCCAGCAGGGCGCTGCCGAATTCCTCGTACAGCCGACGGATCAACTCTTCTTCGAGAGATCCCGGTCTTGGTGATTGTTCGTCTAACTCACGTTGACGTCTATGCCGCGCCACGGGGGACATCCTTGCCCCATCAACCGTCTCAAGTCGAGAGGCAAATATTCCTCACGAAGTTCGTGAACCGTTGCCGGATCGTGTCCGTACTCCTCGGTACCCAAGCCGAGAAAGGACCCTGCCGATGCGACGTGGACAGGCCGTCACCGCCCTGGCGGCACTGGCTCTCAGCCTCACCGCGTGCGGCAGCTCGCAAACGCCCGCCACCACGCCCGATGGCGGTCTCAAGGCCGCACCGGCGGACCTGAGCAAGGTCACGCTGCTCGCGGTGGCGGAGTCCGCGCAGGTCGGCTGGCACGTCACCGACGGCGACGGCCTGCCGCTCTACCGGTACGACAAGGACACGCCCAAACCCGCGAAGTCCAACTGCGAGGGTGAGTGCGCGAAGGCGTGGAAGCCGGTGAAGGCCGACAACGACCCGATGGCCGCCGGCGTGGACCCCGGTCTCATCGGGACCGTGACCAGGTCCGACGGCACGAAGCAGCTCACGATCGCCGGGTGGCCGCAGTACACGTTCGCCGAGGACGAGACGGCCGGTGACCTCAAGGGCCAGGCCAAGGGCGGCGTGTGGTTCGCCACCGCCCCCAACGGCGCCAAGATCACCGGCGGCAAGGCCCAGAACAACGCGAAAACCGGTACGACCGGTGCCACGCCGACGGCGCCACCGCCCTCGTCGTCCGCGGCCGCACCCGGTTATTGACCTCGTGCCGATCCCCGGAACCGACTCCCCGAACCAACTTCCTGAACCAACTCCCAGAACCAACTTCCTGGACAACGAGGACTTCAAGACGATGACCAGAGCCCTCGCCACCGTCTTGGCGATGTTGTTCCTGTTCTCCGGCGGTGCGGTCACCGCGTCCGCCCAGCCCGCGGACACCGGGGGAACGGTGCAGGCCGAAGGCGGCCCGTTGACCGCGAACGACCGGGACCTCCTGGTGAAGGTGCGCCAGGCCGGTCTGTGGGAGATGCCGATGGGCGAGCTCGCCCAGACCAAGGCGCAGAACCCGCGCGTGAAGGTGGTCGGGAAGCAGCTGATGCTCGACCACATGAAGCTGGACGAGGCGGTGAAGAAGCTCTCGGCCCAGCTGAACGTCCCGATCCCCGACCTGCCCAGCGCGGCGCAGCAGTCCTGGATGGACGAGCTGAACGGCCTGGAGGGCGCCGCGTTCGACCAGGCGTTCGCCGACCGGCTGCGCGCGGCGCACGGATCGGTGTTCGCGTTCGTCGCGAAGGTGCGCATCCAGACCCGCAACGACCTCATCCGGCCGTTCGCGCAGGTCGGCATCGACGTGGTGATGAAGCACATGACGTTGCTGGAGAGCACCGGCCTCGCGGGTGACGCCGCGTTCGCCGAGCCCGTGCCCGCCGGCGGCATCATCAACGCGACCCTGGCCTCCGGTGAGGGGCCGAACATGTGGGTGATCCTCACGGTCACCGCCGCGGGAGTGGTCCTGACGATCCTCCTGCTCCGAGTCCTCCGCCCGCGACGGCCGGTGCGGTGAGCCTGCAAGACCCCGTCTGAGAACGGGAAACGGAGGTGGTGTCCCCAGGTAAGAGGCACTCCAACGCGGACCTGTTCCCACCCGCCCGGCCCTGCTGTGCCCACTCCTGCACCGCAGGACCGGGCGGGTTCCCGCGAGAGTTTCACCCGTTCGGAGTTCGTTCGGAGGAAGTGTTGTTGTCCAGCCAGATTCCGCTCCTGGTGGCCCAGGCGTCCGAGTTCGACTCGGGCCTGAAGAAGATGGCCCAACTCTCCGCCAGGCTGGCTTACGTCTTCATGTGCGCGACCTTGTCCTGGGGCGTGCTCATCGCGACCGGGTGGGCCGAGAAGCTCACCGGCCGGGAAGGACTGAAGAACGGGCACATGGTGCTCGCGTCGCTCGCCATCGCGTTCGGTGCGGTGCACGCCTTTGCGTTCACGTTGCTGCAGAACGGGGCGTTCAGCTACGTCAAGCTCATCCTGCCCTTCGTCGACGGCGGCCTCTTCCGGCACGCCCTCGGCATCCTCGGACTGGAGGTCATGGCCGCTATCGCCATCCTGGCGTCCATGCGGCACAAGGTCTTCTACCGCAAGTGGCTGCGGTTCCACCAGACGGCGTACATCGCCGTGGCGATCACCGTTGTGCACTCCTGGTTCGGCGCCATCGCGAACGGCAACCTGGCCGTGCTGTGGCTCGCCGGTCTCACGATCCTCGTCCCCACCGCGACCCTCGCCCTGGCGCGGTTCCTGCCCCCGGAGGTGCTGATGCGCATCGGCATGCTGGAGCCCGAGCGGGGCAAGGAGCCCGGCATCGGCGAGGGCGACGCGATGGACGTCAGCGTCAACAACGAGAAGTGCCACCGCTACGGCACCTGCCAGGCGGAGGCCCCCGACGTCTTCCAGCTGATCGAGGACAACCGCCTGACCTACAACCGCCGCCCGCCGGAGGAGCACTTCGCCCAGGCGCGGTCGGCCGCCCGCGCGTGCCCCATGCGCGCGATCGAGATCAGGGAGCGAGTGAAGTGAGCGAGCGGATTGTGGTCGTCGGCGGCGGACTCGGTGGAGTCCGCTCCGCGGAACGGCTGCGCGAGATGGGCTTCGACGGCAGGATCACGATCCTGTCGGCCGAACGCCACCTCCCGTACCACCGCCCATGCCTGTCCAAGCAGATCATCACGGGGGAGTGGCACCCCGACGACTCGCTGCTGTCGTACTCGGGCGACCTCGACGCCGAGTGGCGCCTCAACTCCCCCGCGCTGCACCTGGACCCGAAGACGCAGTCCGTCTGGGTGCCCGGCGGTGAGGAGATCAAGTACGACGGCATGATCATCGCCACCGGCGTGGACGCCAGGGCCATGGGCGGGGCGCCGCGCCACGACCCGCGGGTGCACGTGCTGCGCACGCTGGACGACGCGGTCGCGATCCGCAGGAACATCCGCCAGTCGCAGGGGCTCGTCGCCGTCATCGGCGGTGGCTTCATCGGCTGCGAGCTCGCCTGCTCCGTGCGGCACATGGGCCGCGACGTGGCCCTCATCGTCCGGTCGCCCGCGTTGCTGGGCGGTGTCGTCGGCGACGACATCGGCAAGAAGATCACCGAGGCGCACGTCGAGCACGGCGTGCGGCTGGCCACCGGCGTCGGCATCAAGCACTGGGTGCGCCAGCCCGGCGGCATCGGCATCCACCTGAGCGACGGCCAGGTGTTCTTCGCCTCCTGCGTCGTGCTCGCCGTCGGCGCCTCGCCCGCTGTCGACTGGCTGCGCGGCTCCGGCCTCGTCATCGAGGACGGCGTGCTCTGCGACGCGACCAACCACGTCGTCGGCGCAGAGAACATCGTGGCCTGCGGTGACGTGGCCCGGTGGCCGAACCTGCGCTTCAACGGCGTCGTCCGCCGCGTCGAGCACTGGCTGAACGCGGTCGAGGGCGGCCGCGCGGCAGCCGAGAACCTGTTGGTGGGCCGCAACTCCGCCAAGCCCTACACGCCGGTCCCGCGGTTCTGGACCGAGCAGTACGGCATGCGCGTGCAGGGCGCGGGCCTGCCCGTGCTGGGCACCGACACCACCGACGTCAACGGCCTGACCGGTTTCATCGCCGACGGCAAGCTCGTCGGCATCGTCGGCCTCGAACAACCCGGCAAGATCATCACCGAGACGCCGGAGCTGTTCCGGCAGAACACCGTGGACCTCAGCCGTCCGGTGTGGACCCAGCCGGCCGAGGAGACCCCGCAGCCGCTGCCCACCACCCAGATCCCCGTTCCCGAACCAGTCGCCGCCCGCGCATCGTCGGTTCCCCCGTCGGTCTCGTCGTCGACGTCCCCGCCTTTGCAGCGGCGGAGGCACTCGCGGTCGAGGCCGGAGATGGTGCGCTCGGGCGGAGGACGCGCGAGGCCCTAGATCCGAGGCCGGCCCCACCGGTACAGGGCAAGCGGCGACGAGCGACTCCGACGCGCCGCGCGGCCAGGTGGCGGACCAGACGCCCGCGGCGTGCGCTCGTACCGCGCCGGTGGGGCCGGCCTCGCCCTCTCGCGTCCACAGCGGTGTGGCGGCCCGGCGGGCTCCCGGGCCGCCACACCGGCCTTTCCAGTCCCGCGGTCAGGTGGAATCCACCACTGGGCCCGCCGGTGCCCCGATAACGTCGTCGCCATGAGCGATCCGCCGGTGCGCAACGAGATCGGAACCGTCAACGGCGTCGCCCTCCAGGTGGGCACGATCAACGGCCCGGTCACCGTGCACGTGCCACCCGAGGTGCCCGAGGACGATCCCGGCGCCGACCCGCTCGTGGTCGACGTGCGGCTGCGCAACCTCGACTACGTCTCCCTCACCGACGGCGACCGGGTCGTGGACGTGCCGGCCAGCGGCCACTCCGTGCAGCTGATCATCACCGGCGTGTCCAGGACCCCGGTGGTGCTCGCCGAGCTGCGGGTCGAGGTGCTCACCAGGACCGACCGGTCAGGGCCGCTGAACCGGCACGCCGCCGCGGTGCCCCGCCGCCGGTTCGAGGTGCTGCTCGACGCCACGCCTCCACGGCTGCGTGCGCTGGGGGACACCGACTTCCCCTACGAGGTCGGCCTGCACGAGTCGGAGGCGTTCGACCTCAAGGTCGTCACCGAGCAGGGCGACGTCGAGTGGGTGCTGCACCTGGACTGGGTGTGCGGGCGGCGCAGCGGGTCCCTGCGCGTCGGGCTCGGGCACTGGCCGTTCCGCACCGCCGCCCGCTACCCCGGGGCGGTGCGGTGACGGGAGGTCGCGTGTACGTGCTGACCCACCCCGTCCGGGTCGTGCCGGTGGTGGTCGAGGACCCCGCGTTCGCCGGCGTGGTCGAGGTCAGCACCCGCACCCACATGAGCGCGGTCATCGCTCCGGGACCGGTCACCGGGCCGGTGGCCGAGCACGTCCCGCTCACGGGGCACAACGTCGTGCTGCGGGTGCGCGGCGCGGTCGTGGTCGAACGGGTCGGCATCGCGCAGGTCCTGGAGCTGCCGCTGGACGCCGACGGGGTCAGCCTGGTCCACAACCACCACACCGCGCCGCTGACACCGGACTTCGTCGAGGAGGTGGTGCGGTCGGGCGCCGCGTACGCGCCGCTGGCGGCTCCCGACGTCGAGGTGGACCTGGACCGCGGCACCACGCGCGGACTCGACGGCGCCACGACCCTGCCGTTGCGGGTGGCGGCGGGGGAGGTCGCCGAGCTGGTGCTGGCCCCGGTGACGAACGTGGTCGACCTGGTGCGGTGGACGCTGGTCGTGCACCTGCGCCGCGGCGAGGACACGGCCGCGGTCACCGCCGGGCTCGCGGTCACCGCGGAGACCTCGATGGGGAACGGTGCCACCGGGGAACGTGCCGCGGTGCAGGTGTTCTACCCGGACCACTGGCACCGGGGTGCCACGCGGGAGGACGTCGTGGCACGGCAGGGGGCGGCGGAGTTCTACGCCTTCGCGGCCCACCTGACGGCGGACGGTTCCGGGTTCGTCCGCTTCCCGGAGCTGGACGGGGACCCGGAACCCGCAGAGGCCACCCGGCTGTGCGCGGAGGCCGACCGGATCGCGGAGGAGGGCGACCGGGACGCCGCGCTCGCCGCGTACACCGCGGCGGCGGAGGCCGGCAGCGGTGCCGCCGCGTTCCGGCTGGGCCACCTCGCCGACGTGACCGGGGCCGTCGAGGACGCCGTGCGCTGGTACACCCTCGCGGCGCGGCGGCAGTTCCGGCCCGCGTTCAACGACCTCGCGGCGCTGTACAACCGGCTCGGCCGCCTCGACGAGGCCGAGCACTGGTACCGGCGGGCCGTCGAGGTCGGCGACTGGGTCGCGGTGAGCGGGCTGGGGGTGGTGCTCGTGCGGCGCGGTGCGCCCGAGGCGGAGGCCGTGCTCCGGATGGCCATGACCACCCCGGCCGGCGAGGCGATGGTCAGGACCACCGGCGACGAGTACGCGCACCGGGTGCGGCAGGCCGCGGCCGTCGCGGCGGGTCTGCTGGGCGACCTGCTGGTGGCGCGGGGCCGCGTCGACGAGGCGGCCGAGGTGCTGCGGGAGGCGGTCCGCGGTGGCAACGCACTCGCCGCGCACTCGCTCGGGCAGCTGCACCACGACCGCGGCGACCTCGACGCGGCACGGCGGTGGTGGCGGGAGTCGGCCGAGGCCGGGTTCCCGTTGAGCGCCCACCACCTGGGCCGGCTGGCCGAGGAGGAGGGGGACGCCGCCGAGGCCGAGCTCTGGTGGCGGCGCGCGGCCGCGGCGTTGCCGGCGACGCTGACCCGCGGCACCTTCGCCCTGGACGGGGAGCACGGGGTCAGCTTCGTGATCGGCGACCTCGCGGAGTCCGGGGAGGTGCTGGCCGCGTACGCGCTCGGCATCCGGTTGCGCTACCGCGGCGAGGCCGAGGAGGGCGGCCACTGGCTGCGGCTCGCGGCGCGCGCCGGTCACCGGGCCGCCCGCTACGAGCTGTCCGACGAGCCGGACTGGACGCAGGTGGCCGAGGTCCACCTGCTGGAGCCGCACCGGCTCGCCGTGCGGCAGGACGGCTGGTACCGCCTGCCCGACCCCGGCTGGACGGCGGGCGCACCGGTGCCGGTCGACGCGCTCGTGGGCGCGTACGCGGTCGACGGGGACGGTGGGCTCGGCCCGTTCCAGCCGAACCCGCTGTACGTGCCGCAGACCAGGGCGCTGCCGACCGATCCGGTGCACGCACTGCTGAGGCGGGTCCTGACCGACGAGACCGCCGGTGCGCGGCTCCTCGGCCTGCTCGCCGGCACCGTCGTCGAGATCGCCACCGACGAGCGGGGCCACCTGCGGCTGCTGCGGTCCCCGGACGGCCGGCCGTGCGTCGCGGTCGTGACGGCGGAGCTGCACAAGCGGCGGCTGCCCGCGGTGCGGTGGCACCGGGTCGTCGGCGACCGGCTGGCCGAGGTGGTCCCGGACGAGGTCGAGATCCTGCTCAACCCCGGTGACACCGCTCAGCTCCTGCTGCTGACGGCCGCCTTGCGCCCATGACCGGCACGGTCCGCGTCGGGCACGGCGCACCGGAGGTGGTCACGGCCGGGAGCCGAGCGGGCACGCGCAGGCGCAGGCGCAGTCCGAACAGGACACCGGCACGACCGCCCGCCGTGGCTCAGCTGAGCAGCTCGTGCGCCGACGTCGTCGGTTTGCCGGGGTGGACCGGCAGCGACTCCAGGCCGTACACGATCGACAGCCTGCGGAACGCGAGCGCCCCCGGTTCGACGGCCAGGCGCATCTGCGGGAACCGCCGCACCAGCGCCGGGTAGGCGATCCGCAGCTCCATCTTGGCCAGCTCCGCGCCGATGCAGCGGTGGGCGCCGTAGCCGAACGCCAGGTGCTGGCCCGCCGCGCGGGACGGGCAGATCCGGTCGGGGTCGGAGTACACGTCGGTGTCGCGGTTCGCCTGCGACAGCGAGCACACGACGATGTCGCCCGCCTTCACCCGCGTGCCGGCCACGTCGACGTCGCGGCGGGCGATGCGCGGGAACGCGACCTGCACGACCGTGTGGTGCCGCAGCAGCTCGTCGACCAGCGAGCTCACCGCCTTCTCATCACCGTGGACCTGCTCCATCAGCTCGGTGGAGCGCAGCAGTGCGAGCGTGCCGAGCGAGATCATGCTGGCGGTGGTCTCGAAGCCGCCGGTGAGCAGACCGTCGGCGAGGCCGGCGAGCTCGTCGTCGTCCAGGTCGTCGCCGTGCTTGCGGATCAGCTCGCCGAGCAGGCCGTCGCTCGGGTTGGACCGCTGTGCGCGCACCAGCTCGCGGAAGTAGACGATGGACTCCGACACCGCCGACAGCGACGCGGTGGCGGCGCCGGCCAGGTCGAAGCGGGCGACGCTGCGGCGCTGGAACTCCTCGCGCTCGCTCAGCGGCACGCCGAGGAGCTCGCAGATCGTCAGCGCGGGCACCGGCAGCGCGAAGTCCTCGACCAGGTCGACGGCGCCGTCCTTCATCGACATCAGGTCGAGCTGGTCGGCGACGATCTGCTCGATCCGCGGCACCAGCCGCGACAGCCGGCGCATGGTGAACTCCGGCGTCAGCACCTTGCGCAGCCGGGTGTGCTCCGGCGGGTCGCTGAAGCCCAGGCCACCCGGCGCCTCGTCGGCGAACAGGCCCAGCTCCTTGAGGTGGCCGAAGTCGTTGCTGAACGCCTCGACGTCGACGAGCACCTGCTTGGACGCCTCGTGGCCGGTCACCAGCCAGACCGGCACGGGCAGTGGCAGCCTGGTCACCGGGCCGTGCGCGTGCATCCGCGCGAGCTCCGGGACCGGGTCCACACCGTTGCGGCGCAGCGGGGCCAGCACGCGCGAGGGCACGAACCACGACGACTCCAGGTCGAAGCCGGTTCGGCTGAGCCGGGCGAGCAGGCGCCGTCCCACCCACTCGGTCAGTCGGGAGCGCACGTCCGTGCCCGACCGCAGCATCTGCTTCATGAGACGGTTTCCCTTCGGCGGCAAGGGGGCTGAGGGATCGGACAATAGCGACAGGACCGTGCGCGTGTCGTCATACCTGAGATCTAGTACCCAGGTAGGTACGCCCGTTCTCAGGGAGTGGTGACGACCTGGCCGGCCCACGACAGCCCGCCGCCGAAAGCGAAGAGCAGCACCGGAGCACCCGAGGGCAGCTCGCCGCGTTCCGCCATTTTGGACAGCGCGAGCGGGACGGAGGCCGCGGAGGTGTTGCCGGAGTGGACGACGTCACGTGCGATGACCACGTCATCGGACAGGTCGAGCTTGCGGGTGAGCGCCTCGACGATCCGCAGGTTGGCCTGGTGCGTGACGACGCCGGCGAGGTCGGTGGTGGCGATGCCCGCCCGCTCGCAGGCCTGCCTGGCGATCGCGGGCAGCTCGCTGGTGGCCCACCGGAACACGGCCTGGCCCTCCTGGGCGAACCGCGGCTGCCACTCGTCGACGAGCCGGACGGCGCCGCTCCTGGTCGGGTCGGAGCCCCACACCACCGGGCCGACCGCCGGGTCTTCCGAGGCGCTGAGCACGGCGGCGCCCGCGCCGTCGCCGAGCAGGATGCACGAGCTGCGGTCGGTCCAGTCGACCAGGTCCGACATCTTCTCGGCGCCGACCACCAGCGCGTGCCGGGCGGCACCGGCGCGGATGGTGTGGTCTGCGGTGGCGAGCGCGGTGCAGAAGCCGGCGCAGGCGTTGTTGAGGTCGAACACGACCGCGGAGGGGATGCCGAGCCGGGCGGCGACCTGGGCCGCTGTCGACGGGCTGCGGTCGATCGCCGAGCACGTGGCCACGATCACCTGGCCGATCTCGGCCGCCGGCACCCCGGACGCGGCGAGGGCCTTGGCGGCGGCCGCGGCGGCCATGTCCGTGACGGACTCGTCGTCGGCGATGCGGCGCGTGGCGATGCCGGTGCGCTGCAGGATCCACTCGTCGTTCGTGTCGACCATCTGCTCCAGGTCGGCGTTGGTCAGCACCCGTTCCGGCTGGTGGTGGCCGAACGCGACAACACGGGATCCGGACAAGGTCAGCTCCTTCAGCAGGCGGGTCGCCGGGAATATAGCAACCGATCGGTCGGTAGCTGAAGGGCCTGTGATCATCGTCGGCGCGGCTATCATCAGGCCGTGAGCCCGCGCCGATCTGCCGCCGACACCCGTGAGACGCGGCAGCGCATCCTCGGCCACAGCCTCGCGATCGCCTCGCAGGAAGGCCTGGAGGGGCTCACGATCGGCCGGCTCGCGACCGAGCTCGGCATGAGCAAGGCCGGGCTGCTGGGCCACTTCGGCACCAAGGAGGCGTTGCAGCTCGCCGTCGTCGACGCCGCCGCGGAGGTGTTCCTGCGCGAGGTGCCGCGCCGGGTCAAGCAGCTGCCGTCCGGGCTGCCGCGGCTGAAGGACGTCTGCGAGGCCTGGGTGTCCTACCTGGAACGCAACGTGCTGCCCGGCGGCTGCTTCTTCACCGCGGCCACGGCCGAGTTCGACGGCCGCAGCGGACCGGTGCGCGACGCGCTGGCGGGCATGAACGCGTTGTGGCGCCGCGACTTGCGCATCCACATCCGGCGCGCGGTGTCCGACGGGGACCTGCCGCCCGACACCGACGTCGAGCAGCTGATCTACGAGCTGCTCGGGATCATGCTGGCGCTCAACCACTTCCTGCAGCTGGAGAAGGACCCGGCGGCACCGGCGCGGGCCCGTCGCGCGCTGGAGCGCCTGTTCCGCTGACCGCTCAGGTCCGAAGTGGACTCACGTGTTCCGCCGCTGCGCCAGCCGGACCTGGATCGACTCGACGGTCACGCCGCCGTCGGCGTGCCGCTGCAGCTTGCCGCGGCTCACGAGGTCGTGCACGCCCTGCCGGGTGATCCCGAGCATCGCCCCGGCCACCCCGAACGACACGTGCTGCCGGCTCGGGTGACCGGCCCTGCGCGCGACGACCCGGCCCAGCGGGGTGGCCCACCAGCCCTCCGGCGGGTCGAACGGGGTGTCGCCGGGGTACAGCACCGTCATCAGCCGGATCGCCAGGTGTCGCGCCTGCTCGTCGCGGCCGCCGAGCAGCTGCTCGGCCCACGTGTTCGCGTCGGCGTGCACCTGGTCGTGCAGCGCGTCGAGGTCCGCGGTGGGCAGCAGGATCTCCAGCGGGTCCAGCAACCGGCTGGTCACCAGGCGGATCAGGTCCACGCGCAGTTCGAGCTGCTCCTGACTGCTCACTTGACAGAAGATAGCAAGTACTTGACGGCTTATGTCAAGTACTTGCGCCGTCCCAGCCACCACCACGAGCGCGTGGCATGTGTCCGGTACGCGTCCGGTAGTTACGATCAGGCGCTGTGGAGTTCCGGGTGCTGGGGCCGGTGGAGTGCTACGGCGACGACGGCGCGCGCCTGAACCTGGGCCCGCCCAAGCAACGGGCCGTGCTCGCGCTGCTGCTCGCCCAGGCCGGGCGGGTGATCCCGGTCGACCGGCTGATCAGCGTGCTGTGGGACGACGCACCGCCCAAGACCGCGCTGAAGAACCTCCAGGTCTACGTCTACCAGCTGCGCAAGGTCGTCGGCTCACGGCTGCTGTCGCGCGCGCCCGGCTACCTGATGTCGGTCGACGCCGCGGAGCTCGACCTGACCCGGTTCACCGGGCTGCTGGAGGTGGCCCGCCGCGAGCGGACCCCGCAGCGCTACCGGGAGGCGCTCGCGCTGTGGCGCGGGCCCGCGCTGGCCGACCTCGCCGCGTCCGGGCTGCTGCGCGGGGTGGTCGCCCGGCTGGAGGAGCTGCGGCTGGCGGCACGGGTCGAGTGCGCCGAGGCGGAGCTGGACCTGGGACGGCACGTCGAGGTCGTCGCGGACCTCTCCGAGTGGGTGCGCGAACACCCGTTGAACGAACGGCTGCGCGAGCAGCAGATGACCGCGCTGCACCGCGCGGGCAGGCCGACCGAGGCGCTGGCGGCCTACCAGGAGTGCCGCGGCGTGCTGGCCGACGAGCTGGGCGTGGAGCCCGGTGAGCGGCTGCGCCGGTTGCAGGCCGAGCTGCTGCGGGCGAAACCCGTTGGCGCGCAAGCGGTCCGGCAGCTGCCGCCGGACGTGGTCGCGTTCGCGGGACGGTCCCGCGAGCTTCGCGCTGATCCGCTCGCAGGTCCGGTCCGACCGGGTCGCGGTGTGCGTGGTCACCGGGCAGGCGGGCATCGGCAAGTCGGCGCTGGCCGTGCGGGCGGCGCACGAGATCGCCGGGTCGTTCCCGGACGGCCGGCTGTACGCGGACCTGTCCGACGGCGCCGCGGACCGGGTGCTCGGCCGGTTCCTGCGGGCGCTGGGCGACCGGCCCGGTGACGAGGAGGCGGTGCGCTACCGGTCGCTCACGGCGGGGCGGCGGCTGCTCGTGGTGCTCGACAACGCCGCCACGGCCGATCAGGTCCGGCGGCTGCTGCCGACCGGTCCCGGCTCGGTCGTGCTGATCACGTCGCGGCGGCCGCTGACGGCGTTGCCCGGCGCGTCCTGCGTCCGGCTCGGCGCGCTGCCGCTGGACGAGGCCACGCAGCTGCTGCCCGGGGTGGCCGGTCCGGTCGGTGCCGCCACCGAGCTGGTGCGGTGGTGCGGCGGGGTGCCGCTGGCGCTGCGGATCGCGGGCGCCCGGCTGGCAGGTAGTCCACAGTGGACGGCCGGGGTGCTGGCCGCGCGGCTGGCCGGCGAGACCCGGCGGCTCGACGAGCTGCGGCTCGGTGACGTGGCGGTGCGGTCGGCGTTCTCGGTCAGCTACGCCGAGCTCGGTTCTCCCGCCGCGGCACGGGTCTTCCGGTTGCTCGGGCTGCTCGACGGCCCCGACTTCGCGGTGGCCGCGGCGCGGGCGCTGACCGACGTGCCGGACGTGGAGGAGCTGCTCGCCGAGCTGGCCGGCGCGCACCTGGTCGAGGAACCGGTGCCGGGCCGGTTCGCGGTGCACGACCTGCTGCGCCTGTTCGCCCGCGAGCGGTGCCGCGCCGCGGAGTCGCCGGCCGAGCGCGCGCTCGCGCTGGAACGGCTGCACAAGCACTACCTGGAGGCGCTGGCGGACAACCCGGGCGACCTGTGGCTCGCGGAGGAGCGCGACAACCTCCTCGCCGCCGCCCACCAGGCGTCCCCCGCCGACGCGATCGCCTTCGCCGCCGGGCTGTCGTGGTACTTCCGGCGGCGCTCCGAGGTGGCCGACTGGGCGGAGCTGAACGTGCTGGCGCTGGAGGCGGCGCGGTCGCTGGGGGACGTGCGGGCGGAAGCCCTGGCGTTGAAGGAGCTCGGCGCCGCCTGCGAGCGCGGGTTCCGGTTCGCCGAGGCGCTGGCGCACTGGACCGGGGCACTGGAGCTGGCGCGGTCGTTGCACGACCGGCAGCTGGAGGCGGTGCTGCTGAACAACCTCGGCATCGTGCACTGGCGGCGGCGTGACCTGGCGGCGGCCCTGTCGTCGCTGGGTGCCTCGCTGGCCCTGCGGGAGGAGCTGTCCGACGCGCGGGGTGCGGCGTACGTCCGCACGAACCTCGGGCTGGTGCACGCGGCCTCGGAGGACCTGTCGGCCGCTCTGGGGTGCTACGAGGAGACCCTGCGGACGTTCCGGGCGTGCGGTGACCGCTCCGGCGAGCTGCACGCGCTCGCGAACATGGCCGACGCGCACCGCCGGCTGGGGTCGCTCGACCGGGCGCTGGAGCTGGCGGCCGAGGCGCTGGCGCTGGCGCGGTCGGTGGGGGACCGGCAGATCGAGGCCGGGGTGCTGCTCGACCGGGGGAGCGTGCACGAGCTGGCCGGGCGCGCCGGTCCGGCGCGGGAGTCGTACGCGGAGGCCGGGGAGCTGTCGCGGCGGATCGGGTTCCGCTGGGGCGAGTCGGAGGCGGCGCGCAAGCTGGCGGCGCTGGACGGCTGACCGGGGAGCGCGGCCGAACGGCCTAGTCTGGGGTCCGTGGAACTGCTGCACCTCAGGTACTTCGTCGCGGTCGCCGAGGAGCTGCAACTTCTCCGCGGCCGCCCGCAAGCTGCACATGGCCGCCTCGCCGCTCAGCCAGCGGATCAAGGACCTGGAGCACGAGCTGGGCAGGCAGCTGTTCGACCGCAGCACCCACCACGTCGCGCTCACGGAGGCGGGCACGGCGCTGCTGCCCCTCGCGCGGGACGTGCTCGACCGGGTCGGGTCGATCCGGTGGCGGCTCGACGAGGAGACCGGGCCGCAGCGCGCGACGGTGTTCGTCGGCATGCCCCCCGGCGTGCACCCGGCCCTGCGCGAACGCGTGGCGGTCCTCGCGGAACGGGTGTGCGGGCGGTTCGAGCTCAAGCGGTGGCCGGGGTCGAGCACGGACCTCGTCGAGGCGGTGAAGGACGGCAGGCTCGGGCTCACGCTGGCCAGGCTGCCGGTGCAGGAGCCCGCGCTCGAGACGGTGCACGTGATGTCGGAACGGCTCGGGGCGGTCGTCCCGGCCGACCGGTTCGCCGGGCACGACTCCGTCAAACTGGCCGAACTCACCGATCTCGCCTATGCGCGGTCGCCCGAGGAAATCATGCCGTCGTATTTCGAGCAGCTCGACGCGCAATTGAACGAGCTGGGCATCAGGAAGCGCATCCAGCTCACGAACACCGGTTACGGCGGCGTGAGCGAGCTGGTGTCCGGCGGGCTCGCGTTCTCCGTCTCGATGCTCGACGAGGAGAAGCTCGATGCGGGGCTACCAGCTGGAGAACATGGTGGTCCTGCCGTTCGCCGACTTCCGCGCCCAGCTCGACACCGGCCTGCTGTGGCGGCACGACCGCGGCGAGGGCGACCTCCGGGAAATCGTCCGGATCGCGCAAGAGCTGTTCGTCGAACCGATCGCGAAATAATGGTGTGACCGCCGTGGTCATGCCATTGTGAGCGACTTGATCGTTCCCTTCGGAGAAAACCCGCACTAACTTCGGTGGTGCAGGAACTTCGAAAGGACGAACGATGCAGGACATCACCACCGGTCCGTTGGACGGCGTGCGGGTGATCGACCTCTCGACCGTGGTCATGGGCCCGTACGCGGCCCAGATCCTCGGAGACCTCGGCGCCGACGTGATCAAGATCGAGTCCCCGGTCGACACCGTGCGCAACGGCCGCCACCGCACCACCCCCGGCATGACGCCGCTCAGCCTCAACGTCAACCGCAACAAGCGCAGCATCGCCCTGAACCTGAAGGACGAGGACGACCGCGAGTGCGCGCTCAAGCTGATCGACACCGCCGACGTGCTGATCACCAACATGCGGCCCGGCGCGCTGAGCAGGCTCGGCCTGGACTACGCCGACGTCGCCGGGCGCAACCCCGGTCTCGTCTACGCCCACGCCCAGGGCTTCCGCGGCGACTCCGACCGCGCCGGCACCGCCGCCTACGACGAGACGATCCAGGGCGCGTCCGGGCTGGTCGACATCGCGAACCGCGCGCTGGGCCGGCCGGTCTACCTGCCGACGATCATCGGCGACAAGGTGTCGTCGCTGACCATCGCCTACAGCGTGCTCGCGGCGCTCGTGCACCGGGACCGCACCGGCCAGGGCCAGCGGGTCGAGGTGCCGATGGCGGACACGATGATCGCGTTCAACCTGGTCGAGCACCTGTCGGGCCACGCGTTCGTGCCGGAGGAGGGCCCGACTGGGTTCGGCCTGTCGATGGCCAGGGGCCACCACGCCGTGCACACCGAGGACGGTCTCGCCTGCGTCGTCCCGTACACCCCGCAGAACTTCCGCGACTTCTTCGCCGCCGCCGGACGCCCCGACCTGGTCGAGGACCCGCGGGTGGCCGGTGAGCGGATCGACCCCGGCGACAGCGACGACCTCATGGGCCTCGTCGACGGGTGCGCCGCCGCCCTGCCCACCGAGGAGTGGGCCGAGGTGTGCGCGAAGCACAGCATCCCGTTCGGGCCGGTGCTGGAGCTCGACAAGGCGCACGAGGACGACTACGTCCGCGACGGTCACCTGCTCGACACCGTGCGGCACCCGACCGAGGGCGAGATCCGCTCGATCGGCATCCCCGTCCGGTTCTCCGCGACCCCCGCCACCGTCCGCCGGCTCGCCCCCGTGCCCGGCCAGGACACCGCGGAAGTCCTGAAGGAGCTCGCATGACCGCCGAAGTCCGCACCGAACGCATCGGCTCGGTGCTGCTCATCACCCTCGACCGCCCGCAGGCGCGCAACGCCGTCAACGCGGCCGTCGCCGGTGGCCTCACCGCCGCACTGGACGAGCTGGAGACCACACCCGAGCTGCGGGCCGGCGTGCTGACCGGAGCCGGTGGCACGTTCAGCGCCGGCATGGACCTCAAGGCCGCGCTGAAGGGCGAGTCGCCGTCGGTGCCCGGCCGCGGGTTCGGCGGGCTGACCGAGGCCGAGCTGACCAAGCCGCTGGTCGCCGCCGTCGAGGGCGTCGCGCTGGGCGGCGGGTTCGAGCTGGCACTGGCCTGCGACCTGATCGTCGCTGCCGAGGATGCGCGGTTCGCGTTGCCCGAGGTCAAGCGCGGTCTGATCGCCGCGGGCGGCGGAGTCGTGCGGCTCACCGACCGCATCCCGCACCACCTGGCGCTGGAGCTGCTGCTCACCGGCGAGCCGATCGACGGCCGCCGCGCGGGTGAGCTGGGCCTGGCGAACCGGGTCGTGGCACCGGGTGAGGCCGCCGCCGTAGCAGTGCAGCTGGCCGAGCAGATCGCGCGCAACGCACCGCTCGCGCTGGCCGCCGTGAAGACGGTCGTGCGGTCCGCCGACCGCTGGACCGCCCAGCGCGAGGAGATCGCGAAGTTGATGAGCACCGCCGATGTGCGCGAGGGCATGACCGCGTTCGCCGAGCGCCGGGCTCCGCAGTGGACAGGAGAATGACCGTGCTGGGTGTCACACCGTTGAGCGCACCGGCGTTTCCCGCCGTGCAGCCCCGGTTCTTCGACCGCGAGTACCTCAACATCGTCTACCGCACCGATCCCGAGGCGCTGCGCGCCGTCGTGCCGCAGCCGCTGGAGGTCGACGAGCCGCTGGTCCGGTTCGAGGTCATGAAGATGACCGACGTGACCGGCTACGGCCCCTACACCGAGGCCGGTCAGGCGATCCCGGTCGTGTTCGACGGCGAACGCGGCGAGTACCTGCACGCGATGTACCTCGACAGCTTCGCCGCCACCGCGTCCGGCCGCGAGGTGAGCGCCTACCCGAAGGTGATGGGCTCGCCGTCGCTCTACGCCGACCGCGGTGCCCTGGTCGGGACCCTCGACTACGGCACCGTCCGGGTGGCCACCGCGACCATGGGGTACAAGCAGTACGAACTGGACACCCGTCTGGCTGAGGCGGAGATCACGGTTCCAACGTTCATGCTGAAGACCATCCCTGGATATGACGGAACGCCGCGGGTCCAGGAGCTCGTGCGCACGCGGATCACGGACGTCGTGGTCAAGGCCGCGTACACCGGGCCCGCGCGCCTGCAGCTGTTCCAGCACGTCCTCGCACCGCTCGCCGACCTCCCCGTGCTGGAGGTCGTGTCCGCCAGCCACATCGTCACCGACCTGACGCTCGCTCCCGCCAAGCCGGTCCACAACTACTTGGAGGAAGCGTGAACACCGGGAAGAAGGTCAGCACCGTCGCCGTCATCGGTGCGGGGGTGATCGGCCTGTCGTGGGCCCGCCTGTTCTGCGAGCACGGCCTGACCGTGCGCGTCGCCGACCCCCGCCCCGACCTGGTGGTCCCCGACGGCGTCGAGGTCGCGGCGACCGTCGCGGACGCGGTGCGGGACGCGGACCTCGTGCAGGAGAACGGCCCGGAGGACCTGGAGTTCAAGAAGGCCCTGTTCGCCGAGCTGGTCCGCGAGGCCCCCGCGCACGCGTTGCTGCTGAGCTCGTCGTCCGCGATCCCGTCCACCGCGTTCACCGAGGGCATCGACGGATCGCGTGTCCTGATCGGACACCCGTTCAACCCGCCGCACGTGATCCCGCTGGTCGAGGTCGTGCCGGGCGAGCAGACGACCGAGGAGTCGGTCAGCCGCGCCGTCGAGTTCTACCGCTCCGTCGGCCGCACGCCGGTCGTGGAGCGCAAGGAGGTCCCCGGCTTCGTCGGCAACCGGCTGCAGGCCGCGCTCTCCCGCGAGGCCGCCTACCTCGTCGAGCAGGGCGTCGTCACACCGCAGGACCTCGACACCGTCGTGACCAGCTCGCTCGGCATCCGCTGGGCGACCGTCGGCCCGTTCCTCGGCGCCCACCTCGGTGGCGGCCCCGGCGGGTACCGGCACCTCGCCGAGCACATCGGCAGGTCCATGCGGGACCTGGCGCTCGGCACCCCCTCGGACGACCCCGAACGGCTCATCAGGGCCGTGGAAGACGCTTACGGCTCCTCCACGTACTCGGCGCTGGCCGAGGCGCGCGACCGCAAGCAGCTCGCCGTTCTGACCGCAGTGGAGGACAACTGACATGGACCGCATCGAAGACCAGCTCGTCGCCGACTTCTACGACTACGAGGCGCTGCTGAGCGACGAGGAGCGCAAGATCCTGCTGCACGCCCGCGAGTTCATGGCCACCGAGGTCAAGCCGATGGTCAACGAGTTCTGGGCGCGCGGAGAGTTCCCGCCGGAGCTCATCGACAAGTTCCGCGGCGCCGGTCTCACCGCGTTGTCCTACGAGGGCTACGGCGAGCACCCGGCCGCCGTCAGCAACCTGCTCACCGGCATGCTGGCGATGGAGCTCACCCGCACCGACGCCTCGGTCGCCACGTTCTTCGGCGTCCACAACGGACTCGCGATGTACTCGATCTACTCCGGCGGCTCGCAGGAGCAGCGCGACCGCTGGCTGCCCGCCATGGCAGCGATGGACAAGATCGGCGCGTTCGCGATGACCGAACCGCTCGGCGGCTCCGACGTCGCGGGCGGCATGCGCACCACGGCCCAGCGCGACGGCGACACGTGGGTGCTCAACGGCGCCAAGAGGTGGATCGGCAACGCCACCTTCGCCGACTACGTGGTCGTGTGGGCGCGCGACCTGGACGACAACCAGGTCAAGGGTTTCGTGGTCGAGAAGGGCATGCCCGGCTTCACCGCGGCCAAGATCGAGGGCAAGATCGCGTTCCGGATCGTCGAGAACGCCGAGATCACCCTCACCGACGTCCGCGTGCCCGAGGCGAACCGGTTGCAGAACATCAACTCGTTCCGCGACGTCGCGGAGATCCTGCGCGCCACCCGCGGCGGTGTCGCGTGGCAGGCGCTCGGCGTGATGATCGGAGCCTACGAGGCCGCGCTCGCCTACGCCCGTGAGCGCGAGCAGTTCGGCCGCCCGATCGCCGGTTTCCAGCTGGTGCAGGACCTGCTGGTGAAGTCGCTGGGCAACATCACCGCCTGCTGGGGCATGCTGGTGCAGCTCGCCCGGCTCCAGGACGCCGGCATCTTCCGCGACGAGCACTCCTCGCTCGCCAAGGCGTTCGTCACCGCGCGGATGCGCGAGGTCGTGGCGTGGGCGCGGGAGATCTTCGGCGGCAACGGGATCGTGCTGGAGCACGACGTGGCGCGGTTCTTCGCCGACGCCGAGGCCATCTACTCGTTCGAGGGCACGCGGGAGATGAACACCCTGATCGTGGGCAAGGCGATCACGGGCGAGAGCGCGTTCGTGTAGGCACGGCGCAGAAGGGCCGCCGGTGCGCACCGGCGGCCCTTGCCATGTCAGCCGTGCCCGGCGACGCGGTGCGGCTGGTAGGCCTGCTCCAGCGAGCGCGCCTCGTCGTCGGTCAGCTCGAAGTCCAGCGCCGCCACCGCGTCGTCCAGGTGCGCGGGCTTCGTGACGCCGACGATCGGCGCCGTCACGACCGGGTTGCGCAGCAGCCACGCCAGCGCCACCTGCGCCCGCGACACGCCCCGCGCGGCGGCGACCGCGGCCACCTGCTCGACGATCGCCCGGTCCGACTCGACGTACAGCGTCGACCCGAACTCGTCGGTCTCCGCGCGTGCGGTCGTGGCGTCCCAGTCGCGGGTCAGCCGCCCGCGCGCCAGCGGGCTCCACGGGATGACCGCGATGCCCTGGTCCGCGCACAGCGGCAGCATCTCGCGCTCCTCCTCGCGGTAGAGGAGGTTGTAGTGGTTCTGCATGGACACGAACCGCGTCCAGCCGTTCGCCCGCTGCGTGTACAACGCCTTGGAGAACTGCCACGCGTACATCGACGAGGCGCCGAGGTAGCGGGCCTTGCCGGACTTCACGACGTCGTGCAGCGCCTCGAGGGTCTCCTCCAGCGGGACGGCGGGGTCGAAGCGGTGGATCTGGTACAGGTCCACGTAGTCGGTGCCCAGCCGGCGCAGCGAGTTGTCGATCTCGGCGAGGATCGCCTTGCGCGACAGGCCGGCGCCGTTCGGGCCGGCGTGCATGCGGCCGTTCACCTTGGTGGCGAGCACGACCTCGTCGCGGCGGGCGAAGTCCTTGAGCGCGCGGCCGGTGAACTCCTCAGACGACCCCGCCGAGTAGACGTTGGCCGTGTCGAAGAAGTTGATGCCGGCTTCAAGGGCGTTCTTGATGAACGGCCGGGCCTCCTCCTCCGGCATCGACCACGGGTGCGTGCCCAGCGACGGATCGCCGTAGCTCATCATGCCGAGACAGATCTCCGACACGTCCATGCCGGCGAGCTTGGTGTAGCGCACGTTCAGCCCCTCAGGAAAACGACGGTCACGGTCGGGTGATGGCGACAACAACCCGTTCAACATCAACGTAGTCCCGATCGCCGGATCGTGCCCCTTCTCGACACGACAGTGGCTGCGCACCCGGAGGAACCGGCTCGCGGGTCTAGCTTCTGTGGGCATGACGAGCACCGACGTGGTCACCGCGGCGCGACCCGCTGGAGAGGTGCTGGCCTGGAGCCGTGCCGTGGTCGAGGCACCGCTGACGGCCGCCATCGCCACGTTGCCGGACCAGACCCGCGCGGTCGTCGGCCACCACCTGGCCGGGCAGGACCCCCTCGTCGCCGCTCTGGCCCTGCTCGCTGCGGAGTCCGTCGGCAGCGCGGATGCCGCTGTCGAGGTCGCCGTGGCGTTGCAGCTCGCGCACCTGCACGACCAGGTGCACGCCGACCTGATGACCCGCGCGGCCCGCCGCGGCTCCCGGCCGAGCGCGTGGGTGGAGTTCGGCGACCGCCGGGCCGTCTCGGCGGCGGACGCCCTGCTGACGCTCGCGTTCACCCACCTCACCGGGCCCGGGGTGATGGCGCTCAACGCGGCACTGCTGTCCGTTGTGGACGGTTACGTGCGGGAGGTCGAGATGCCCGGCGCCGTCGAGGTCACCGAGCACCTGCGCGTCGCCGCCGCCCAGCACGCCTCCCTCGCGGCCTGCGCGTGCGAGCTGGGCGCACTGGCCGCCGGCGCGACCCGTGACCAAGCCGCTCGCCTCCGCGCGTTCGGCGACCACCTCGGCCTGGCGCGCAAGCACGTCGACGACGTCCTCGCCCTGTGGGGCGGCCCCGCGGTCTCCGGCCGTCCACTGCACGACGACCTGGCGCACGACCGCCGCACGCTTCCCGTGGTGGCCGCGCTGGCCGCCGGTGCCGAGTTGACCGGCTCACCCGCGGAGCAGGCCCGCGCGGTCGAGCAGGCGGGCGGGCGCCGGTGGTGCGAGCAGCAGGCCGGGGTGTTGCTGGACAGCGCGCTCGGTCACCTGCGCGCGGCGGGTGTGCGGCAGCGGGCGGTGGACGAGCTGGCCGGGCTGGCGGTGGCGGTGACGACCGGCCGGTTCTCGCCGGTGCGCGTTCCCGCGGTCGTCGTGCCCGCTCAGGCGACCGCGGATCAGGTGCCGTCGTGAGGTAGGTGGTTCGGTTGCTCGCTGGTCCCGGTCGGCCACCGTGTTCCGGCAGGACGACCGCCCTGCCGGAACACCGGCCGGAATCAGCTGCAGTAGGCGTACATCAGGTCGTTCTTCGCCCAACCGCGGACACCCGTCGCCACGTTCTGCACCTCGATCCACTCCCAGCCGGACACGGCCTGCCCGCAGGACAGGTACGCGTACTGACCGGGGTAGCCCGAGCCCAGGACGGTGTACCCCGTGCCGGGCCCGGAGCGGATGTTGACGCCGGCGACCTTGAAGTCGCCCGAGTTCTGCAGCGGGTCGGCGCTCGCAGGAGCGGCGACGAGGGTGATGGCAGCCGCGGACACCACGGTGGCGGACGCGAGCATGCGGAACAGAGACATTCGAAACCCCCCAGGTTTGAACGATCTGCACACATGCCTACCGGATCTGCCGCCGGGAGCGCAACCGCCCGCCGAGTCCCGGTCGAGGCGTGCGGAGCACAGTCGGGGTGCCGGGTTCGGGTTCGATACAGAGACCTGGACCACCCTCGGTTGCACGTCCAATAGTAGGAAGTCAAACTATTCTCATGACGACGTCCCTCGCGCCCGCGTTGCACAAGCCGGTCAACCCGGTGCGCTTCGTGACCGCGTCCAGCCTCTTCGACGGCCACGACGCGGCGATCAACATCATGCGGCGCATCCTGCAGGCACAGGGCGCGGAGGTCATCCACCTCGGGCACAACCGGTCGGTCGCCGAGGTCGTGACCGCGGCGGTCCAGGAGGACGCGCAGGGCATCGCCATCAGCGCCTACCAGGGCGGGCACGTCGAGTACTTCTCGTACCTGGTCGAGCTGCTGAACGAGCGCGGTGCCGGGCACATCCGGGTCTACGGCGGCGGTGGCGGCGTCATCGTGCCCGAGGAGATCGAGCTGCTGCACTCCCGCGGGGTCGCGCGGATCTTCTCGCCGCAGGACGGGCAGACGCTCGGCCTCGCCCGCATGATCAACCTGATGATCGAGGAGTGCGACCACGCGCTCACCGCGCCGTTCAGCCACGACGCGCTGCTGACGGGAGCCGACGAGGCCCTGGCGCGCGCGATCACGCACATCGAGGCGGGCACGGCCGAGCCGCTGGAGGCCACGCGCAAGGTCCCGGTGCTCGGCATCACGGGCACCGGTGGCTCCGGCAAGTCGTCGCTCACCGACGAGCTCGTCCGCCGCTTCCGGCTCGACCAGCAGGACAAGCTGCGCATCGCCGTGCTCGCGGTCGACCCGACCCGGCGCCGCGGCGGTGGCGCGCTGCTCGGCGACCGGATCCGGATGAACTGCCTCGACGGCGACCGGGTGTTCTTCCGCTCGCTGGCCACGCGCCGCGCCGGCAGCGAGATCCCGGACGGCCTGGAGCAGGCCATCGTGGCGTGCAAGGCCTCCGGTGCCGACCTGGTCATCGTCGAGACCCCCGGCATCGGCCAGGGCGACGCGGCGATCGTGCCGTTCGTCGACTTCTCGCTGTACGTGATGACGCCGGAGTTCGGTGCCGCGTCGCAGCTCGAGAAGATCGACATGCTCGACTACGCCGACGCCGTGGCGATCAACAAGTTCGAGCGCCGCGGTGCCGAGGACGCGCGCCGCGACGTGGCCCGCCAGATGGTGCGCAACCGCGAGGCGTTCGGCGTGAAGTGGGAGGACATGCCGGTCTACGGCACGTCCGCCGCGACGTTCAACGACGACGGCGTCACCGCGCTCTACCAGTTCCTGCGCGACGGCCTGAAGGAGCACGGCCTGCACGTCGAGGACGGCGCGCTGGCACCGGTCTCCGGCAAGACGTCGACCAGCGCGTCCACCGTCGTGCCCGCCTCCCGCGCCCGCTACCTCAGCGACATCTCCGACACCGTGCGCGGCTACCACCGCCGCACCGAGGAGCAGGTCGCCGCGGTCCGCGCGCACACCCAGCTCACCGCGGCGCAGAAGGCGCTGGAGGCAGCGGGGAAGGGCGTCGCGGACATCGCGGAGCTCGCCTCCGCCGCCGAGCGCGGCCTCGACCGCGACACCACCGACCTGCTCGGTGCGTGGCCCGCGACCGTCGAGCAGTACAGCGGTGACGAGCTCGTGTTCACGGTGCGCGACAAGGAGATCCGCACCAGGCTCACGCGGGAGACGCTGTCCGGCAACCAGGTCCGCCGCGTCAGCCTGCCCCGGTACGACGACGAGGGCTCGTTGCTGCGGTTCCTGCGCAAGGAGAACCTGCCGGGCTTCTTCCCGTTCACCGCGGGCGTCTTCCCGTTCAAGCGCGAGGGCGAGGACCCGGCGCGCATGTTCGCGGGCGAGGGCGACGCGTTCCGCACCAACCGCCGCTTCAAGTACCTGTCGAAGGGCAACCCGGCCACCCGCCTGTCGACCGCGTTCGACTCGGTGACGCTCTACGGCCGCGACCCCGACACCCCGCCGGACGTCTACGGCAAGATCGGCACCTCCGGTGTCTCGATCGCGTCGCTGGACGACATGAAGGCGCTCTACGACGGCTTCGACCTGGTCGCGCCGACGACGTCGGTGTCGATGACGATCAACGGCCCGGCGCCGACGATCCTCGCGTACTTCCTCAACACCGTGATCGACCAGCAGGTCGCGAAGTTCACCGCCGAGGAGGGCCGCGAGCCGTCCGCGGAGGAGCACGCCCGGATCAAGGCGTTCGCGCTGGGCAACGTCCGCGGCACCGTGCAGGCCGACATCCTCAAGGAGGACCAGGGCCAGAACACCTGCATCTTCTCCACGGAGTTCTCGCTGCGCATGATGGCGGACATCCAGGAGTGGTTCATCCAGCAGCAGGTGCGCAACTTCTACTCGGTGTCGATCTCGGGCTACCACATCGCCGAGGCCGGGGCGAACCCCATCAGCCAGCTCGCCTTCACGCTCGCCAACGGCTTCACCTACGTCGAGTCGTACCTGGCGCGCGGCATGAACATCGACGACTTCGCGCCGAACCTGTCGTTCTTCTTCTCCAACGGCATGGACGCGGAGTACAGCGTCATCGGCCGCGTCGCCCGGCGGATCTGGGCCGTGGCCATGCGCGACCGCTACGGCGCCTCGGAGCGGTCGCAGAAGTTCAAGTACCACGTGCAGACCTCGGGCCGTTCGCTGCACGCGCAGGAAATGGACTTCAACGACATCCGCACCACGCTGCAGGCGTTGTGCGCGCTGTACGACAACTGCAACTCCCTGCACACCAACGCCTACGACGAGGCGATCACCACTCCCACGGAGTCGTCCGTCCGGCGCGCGATGGCCATCCAGATGATCATCAACAAGGAGTGGGGCCTCTCAGCCAACGAGAACCCGCTGCAGGGCTCGTTCGTCATCGACGAGCTGACCGACCTCGTCGAAGAGGCCGTGCTGATGGAGTTCGACCGCATCTCCGAACGCGGTGGCGTCCTCGGCGCGATGGAGACCGGCTACCAGCGCGGCCGCATCCAGGACGAGTCGATGCTCTACGAGCAGCGCAAGCACGACGGCTCGCTGCCGCTGGTCGGCGTCAACACCTTCCTGCCGGAGGACGGCACCCGCGAGGTCGTGAAGATCGAGCTCGCGCGCGCCACCGAGGAGGAGAAGGAGTCGCAGGTCGAGCGGACCCGCGCGTTCCAGGCCGTGCACCGCGACGAGGCCCAGAAGGCCCTCGCACGCCTGCGCGAGGTGGCGCAGACGAACGAGAACGTGTTCGCCGTGCTGATGGACGCCGCACGCGTGTGCACGCTCGGTCAGATCACCGAGGCGTTCTTCGAGGTGGGCGGCCAGTACCGCCGCAACATCTGACCCCTGCTTCTGCGAGTACCACCAACTCAACATCAACAGGCACTTTTCTACTACCAACAGCGCCTCCGACCGCCTGCCGACGCGATCCTAGTTCGGTGGACGACGAACATGTTGGTAGTAGTTGGCGGCGGTTTGATCAAGGGTTGGTGGTACTTGCAGACGCCCTTGCCGACAGGGGCAAGGGGCTAGACGGCGTAGGGGCGGCCGACGATCCACCCGCCCACCCGGTCGGGCAGCTCGTCGGTCGGCACCAGCTCGACCGGGTCGCCCACGTTCACCACGCCGGGCCGCACCACCCAGCTGTCCAGGCACAGCACCCCGCCGAACTCGTGCCGGATCCGCCGGTGCACGTCCAGGTCCTGCGCCCCGGTGTCGGGGTCGATCGTCGTCACCACGCACCGCGCCCGCTGCCGGTACATGCCGATGACGACGTCGCCGACCACCAGCGCGTGCCCCGGCCAGCTCTCCTCCTCGCCGGCCTCGACCCCGCCGACGAGGATGTTGGGCCGCAGCCGCCGCACGTCCACGCCCGCCGCCGCGACCTGGCCGTCGGTGGCCACCAAGACGTTGAGCACGTCGAAGCGCTCCGGCCCGGTGTAGCGGGTCAGCCGGCCGCCGAACGGCAGCACCCGCTCGTGCGCTTCCCAGCTGTCCCACGGGTGCCCGTCCACGAGCGGGCCGTCCGGCCCGGTCGTCGCGGGGATGGTCAGCAGGCCGTACCGGGTGCGGCCGGTCAGGACCCCGCGCGGGCCCTGCACGTGCACGAGCCGGTCGCCCTCGACCCCGTCGGAGGTGAAGGCCGCCGACTTCAGCGGCTCGCCGCCGAGCGACTTCACCGGGTAACGCCACAGTCCTGAGACGTGCATCGGTCTACTCCGTCGGGAGGTCGTGGGTGGAGGTGGGGTCGACGCGCCGGTCCGCGGCGGCGATCCGCACGTCGTTGATGCTCGCCTCACGCCGGGACATCAGGCCGGACGGAGCGAACTCCCAGTTCTCGTTGCCGTAGCTGCGCCACCACTGGCCGTCGTCGTCGTGCCACTCGTACTGGAAGCGGACGGCGATGCGGTCGTCGCCGAACGCCCACAGCGACTTGCGGAGCGCGTAGCCGTGCTCGCGCTCCCACTTGCGGGTCAGGAACGCGACGATCTCGCCGGTCCCGCGCACGAACTCGGACCTGTTGCGCCACACCGAGTCCGGTGTGTAGGCGCGGGCCACGCGCTCCGGGTCGCGGGTGTTCCAGGCGTCCTGCGCGGCCTGCACCTTCTGCCGGGCGGTGTCGGCGTCGAACGGTGGCACGAGGGTCACGGCGGCATCCTTTCCAACGGTTGGAAGACGCCGCAAACGTTAGAACATGGCACTAACGGATGCAAGGACGTGTTACCGTTAGGTCGTGTTGCTCACGCCCGACGAACCCCGGCCGGTCCTGCTCATGAACACGATCTGGGCGAACCGGTCGCAGGTGAACGACGACCTGGTGACCGTCGCTGGGCTGAACGGGTTCCTCGGGTTCGCCGCCGGTGAGACCGGCGAGGACGACCTGCGCGCGTTCCGCACGCTCCGCCAGGCCCTGCGGGACCTCGCCGCCGTGCTGACGCAGGACACGCGTGCGGTCGCCCAGGACCGCGACCTCGCGCGGGCCGTCACCGACCTCAACCTCGCCGCCAAGCGCGCCACCGAGTGGCCGCAGCTCGCGGAGGAAGACGGAAAACTGGTGCGGCGCAACGAAGTCCGCGGTTCGCGGGTCGACCGCGCGCTGGCCTCTATCGCGGCCGAGGCGGTGGAGCTGTTCACCGGCGAGCAGCAGGTGCTGTTGCGAGCCTGTTACGCACCAGGGTGTGTGCTCTACTTCGTGAAGGACCACCCGCGGCGGGAATGGTGCTCACCAGGCTGCGGCAACCGGGTCCGCGCGGCCAGGCACTACCGGCGCAACCGGGCGGGCGAGTGAGCGAACCGCCTGGTCCGAACGGGTTTTCCTGATCGCACGGCCTACACGTGAGCCGCCCGAGTTCCGATAAGTGGACAAGGGAGCGCTTTTTTGTGTGGTGGTGATCCGCGATGTCCCGAGAATCCGTACCAGGCCACGACATCAGCTATCACCTCGTCTGCTTCGACGAGACCGGCAACGAGCGGGGGCACGACAGCGCGGACGTCCTACGCGACGCACGCGCCGGTGTCACCGATGTTTTCTTCTTCGTGCACGGGTGGAACGGTGACGTCCCGGCCGCCCGGCACCAGTACGGCCAGTGGGTCGAGACGATGGCCGCCTGCGGGGCGGAACGTGCGGCGGCGCACCGGCTTCCGGGCGGGTTCCGCGCACTGCTGGTCGGCCTGCACTGGCCGTCGAAGGCGTGGGGCGACGAGGACGTCAGGTCGGAGGAGTTCGTCAGGGCCTCGGCCGCGCGGCTCGGCGGGGGAGCGGCCCGCACGGCCGCGGTGCGCACGATCGTGCAGGCCGCACTGCACCACCCGTGCCGGATGTCGCCCGCCGTCAAGGAGGCCTACGTCTACCTCGAAGGCTCGGTGCCGGACCTGCCGGGCGAGGACGGGATGCCGTTCGACCCCCAGCAGCTCTACCGCGCGTGCCTGGAGGACCCCGCGCTCGGCGGCATCCTGTCGCCGTTGCGAATCCTGACGTTCTGGAAGATGAAACGACGCGCGCGGGTGTTCGGCGACAGCGGTGCGGCCCGGATCGCCCGCGAGGTCGCCCAGGCCGCACCGGACGCGCGCATCCACCTGATGGGCCACAGCTTCGGCTGCATCACCGCGACCGCCATGGCGACCGCGGTGCCGGCGGCGACGCTCACCCTGGTGCAGGGCGCGATGTCGCTGTGGTCGTTCGCGGAACGGCTGCCGGACGAACCGGGAGCCGGTCACTTCCGCGGCGTGCTCGGCCGGGTGCCCGGCCCTATCGTCGTGACCACCTCGGCGCACGACCACGCGATCGGCCGGTTCTACCCGCTGGCCGCGCGGTCGGGCCGGCAGCTCGACCTCGACGCGTACCCGAAGTACGGCGGCATCGGAGCCCATGGCGTGCAAGGCACCTACGTCCACGGCCACCACGTCGGGTCGGTCGGCGACTTGGTCAGGGGTCAGGTGCACAACGTCGACTGCTCGTCGGTGATCCGCCGCGGCGACGGGATCGCGGGTGCGCACAACGACATCTGCCACCCGGAGCTGGCACGCGTGCTGTGGCGGGCCGTGCTGGCCCGCTGACGGGGTCGTGCCCGTCCGTGCCGCGGGCTCGACCCCCGCGCGGCACGGGACGGGCACGGTCACCCCGTGCCCAGTCGCAGGACCACCTGCGGCACCAGCCTGCTGCCCAGGCACGGGCGCAGGTCCGCGCGCAACGCGGACAGGCTCACCGGCGGCTGCGCGGGCAGCACCGCCGCACCGACCGTCGCCGCCGTCAGGACGACCCGCTGCATCGCCTGCCCCGCACGGATCTCCGCCGCGGCGCCCTGCGCGAACGTGCACAGCACCAGGTCCTGCCCACCGGGTGTCACGTGCAGCCACGCGCGTTCCACCTCCGCGGCCCGCGACAGCAGCCCGCGCCAGGGGCCCACCCCGGGGAACGTCGTCCACGTGCGACGGTTTGCGCGCAGGGCGTGCATCAGCGCGAGCACGTCCGGGTCCGGGTCCTGGTGCCCGCCCAGCCGCACGGCCGCGGCGGCGTCGTGCGCACCGGCCCCCGGCAGCAGCGTCACCAGCGGGCGGATCCCGTGGCCCTGCAACGCCAGCCGGACGTTCAGCAGCGCCACACCGCACGCGATCCTGGCCTCCCGGCTGTGCGGGCTCGTGGTGTGCAGCTCGATCCGCTCGGGCCGCACCTCGAACCGGACCTGCGGCGCGGCGTGCGTGGCGAGCGCGAGCACCCCGCGCACGTCCTCACCCGCCAGTCCGAGCGATTCGGGCACGACGGTGGTCATGCCCTCACTGTCCGGGCAGCGCGGTGCGCGGACCACGGCCGAAGGTCCTCACTTGCCAGGGCCGTGTGATCGCGGGATGTGTGCGACGCTAGCGGCGTGCCCACCCCTCCCGGCCGCCGTGACCTCGACGAACTGCTCGACGAGGTGCGGGATCGCATGGACGAGATCGTCACCACCCGTGACCACATGCAGGAGCTGCTCGGCGCCGTCCTCGCCGTGGCGTCCGGGCTGGAGCTCGACTCGACGCTGCAGCGGATCGTGCAGGCCGCCGTCGACCTCGTCGGTGCCCGCTACGGCGCGCTGGGCGTGCTGGGGACGCGCGACGACCTGTCCGAGTTCGTCCACGTGGGCGTGGACGCGGAGACGAGCGCGAAGATGGGCCACCTGCCCGAGGGCAAGGGCCTGCTGGGGCTGCTGATCAAGGACCCGACCCCGTTGCGGCTGCACGACCTGGCCCGGCACGACATGTCGGTCGGCTTCCCGCCGAACCACCCGCCGATGCACAGCTTCCTCGGCGTGCCGGTGCGGGTGCGCGACGAGGTCTTCGGCAACCTCTACATGACCGAGAAGATCGACGCCGCCGAGTTCACCGCCGACGACGAGGCGGTCCTGCAGGCACTGGCCGCGGCGGCGGGCATCGCGATCGACAACGCCCGGCTGTTCGAGAAGTCCCGGATGCGGGAACGGTGGCTGGAGGCCATCGGCGAGGTCAACTCCGAGCTGCTGGGCGGCGCGTCCGGTGAGTACGCGCTGCGCCTGATCACCCAGCGGACCGTGGAGCTGGCCTCCGCCGACGCGGCGCTGGTGGTGCTCGGCGACGGCCGGCACGCCCCGCTCGCGGTGGCCGCGAACGCGGGCGCGCGGCTCGGCGACTTCGACCCCGCCGACTACGCCCTCGACGAGGTGGTCCGCACCGGAACACCCCTGCTGTCCGACGACCTCACCGCCGCCTTCGGCTCCGTGCTCGCGGTGCCGCTGCGGTCGGGTTCCGCCGTCACCGGCGCCCTGGTCGTGCTGCGCCGCGGCACCGAGTCCCGCTTCCTGCCCGACCAGGTCCCGGTGCTGGCCTCGTTCGCCCACCAGGCGGCGGTGGCGCTGGAGTTCGCGGAACAGCAACGCTCCCAACGGTTGCTGTACGTGCTGGAGGACCGCGACCGCATCGCCCGCGACCTGCACGACCACGTGATCCAGCGGCTGTTCGTCACCGGGCTGACCCTGCAGGCCACCCTGCGCCGCATCACCGAACCGGAGGTCGCCGCCCGCCTGCGCACCGCCGTGGAGCAGCTCGACGAGACCGTGCGCGAGATCCGCACCTCGATCTTCGACCTGCACTCGACCGACAACACCTCGCTGCGCCGCCGCCTGCTCGACCTCGTCGCCGGCTTGACCGAGTCCACGCACCTGTCCCCGGCCGTGCGGATGTCCGGCACCGTCGACAACTCCGTGCCGCCCGAGCTCGCCGAACACGTCGAGGCCGTGGTGCGCGAGGCCGTCACGAACGCCGTGCGGCACGCGGAGGCCACCGAGCTCACGGTGCTGGTCGACGCGGGCGACGACGTGGTGATCACCGTGCAGGACAACGGGATCGGCATCGCACCCGACGTGGCGCGCAGCGGGCTGCGCAACCTCGCGCACCGGGCGGCGCAGTTCGGCGGAACGTTCGCGGTGCGCGCGGCCGACGGCGGGGGAGCGCGCGTGGTGTGGCGGGTCCCGCTGGACCGGTCGTCCTAGCCCGTTCTAGCGGGGCTTCTCGCCGTCCCTGCGGAACTGCGACGCGAACACCGCCGCCTGCGTGCGGCGCTGCATGCCGAGCTTCGCCAGCAGATGTGAGACGTAGTTCTTGACGGTCTTCTCCGCGAGGAACATCCGCTCGGCGATCTGCCGGTTCGTCAGCCCCTCGCCGATGAGGTCGAGCACCGTGCGCTCCTGCTCGCTGAGCACGCGCAGCGGGTCGCCCTCCTCGCGTTCGCGGCGGATCCGGTTGAGCAGGGCGCTGGTCGTGCGCGCGTCGAGCAGCGACTGGCCGGCGGCGACCGTGCGGACCGCGTTCACCAGGTCGGCGCCCAGGATCTGCTTGAGCACGAACCCGGAGGCACCCGCCATGATCGCGTCGAACAGGGCCTCGTCGTCGGCGAAGCTCGTCAGCATCAGGCACTGCAGGCCGGGAACGCGGCTGCGCAGCTCCCGGCACAGCTCGATGCCGTTGCCGTCGGGGAGCCGGATGTCGAGCACCGCCACGTCGGCCTGGGCCTCCGGCACCGCGGCCAGCGCCTCCGCGACCGTCGCGGCGTCACCGACCACCTCCAGGTCGGGCTCCTCACCGAGCAGGTCCGCGATGCCGCGGCGGACGATCTCGTGGTCGTCGACGAGGAAAACACGCGTCGCCATGGGGTTCACGGTAGTCCAAGGACACTGCTCCGAGGGGCCTGGAGGCACTCGCCGCACTGGGCCGATCGGGCGTCGTCCGGGGCTGCTGGAACGCGGGAGGCCCGCCCGCTGGAACGCGAAAGGTCCGGGTCGCTGGAAAGCGCCCGGACCTGTCACGACGTGACCGGCTGCGGTCAGCCCTGCTTGATCGCCGAGATCTCGAACTCGAGGACGACCTTCTCGCTCACCAGCACGCCGCCGGTCTCCAGCGCCGCGTTCCAGGTGACGCCGTAGTCCTTGCGGTTGATGGTGTGCGAGCCCTCGAAGCCCACGCGGGTGTTGCCGAACGGGTCCACGGCCACGCCCTCGAACGCGAACGGGATGGTGATCGACTTGGTGACGTCCTTGATGGTCAGGTCACCGGTGATCTCGAAGTTGCCGTCGTCGACCTGCTTCGCGGAGGTCGAGACGAACTTGATCTCCGGGTAGGTCTCGACGTCGAGGAAGTCGTTGGTGGTGAGGTGGCCGTCGCGCTGCGCGTTGCGGGTGTCGATCGTCGCGACCTTCACGGTCACCTCGGCGGTGGTGTTCTCCGGCTTGTCACCGTCGATCTTGATCTTGCCGTCGAACTCGTTGAACGCACCACGAACCTTGGTGACCATCGCGTGGCGGGCGACGAAGCCGATGCGGGAGTGCGACGCGTCGATGACGTAGTCGCCGGTCAGTTCGGAGAGGTTGGTGGGCGTGGTCATGGCGGTATGTCCTTCGGTCGGTCGGGTTGGTTGAACTGTCATCTACCTTGCACCAACCATGGATGATGTGTCAACTATTCCCGTATGCTGAGCGTGTGACCCGATGGCTTGAACCTGAACAACAGCTGGCGTGGCGTGCCTACGTCCGCATGCAAGGGGAGCTGAACGCCCACCTGAGCAGGCAGATGTCCGCCGACTCCGACATTTCCATGGCCGACTTCGCCGTGCTCGTCCAACTGACCGACACGCCGGACGAACGCGTGCGCGTGCTGGAGCTGGCCCGGTCGCTGAACTGGGAGAAGAGCCGCATCTCGCACCACCTCGGACGGATGGTGAAGCGCGGGCTCGTCGCCCGCGAGGGGTGCGCCAGCGACGGGCGCGGCTCCTACGTGGTGCTGACCCAGCAGGGCCGCGCGGCCATCGAGGCGGCGGCGCCCCGGCACGCCGAGACGGTCCACCACCTGGTGTTCGACCTGCTCGGTGACGAGGAGGTCGCGGCGCTGCGGTCGATCTCGGAGAAGATCTTCACGCGGTTAACGACAGGCGAATGTGCGGCGGTAGTCGCTCGGTGCGACGCCGACGACCCGGTGGAAGTGGTGGCGCAGGAGTGCGGCGGTGCCGAAGCCTGACCGGGTCGCCACCGCGTCGACGTCGAGGTCGGTCTCCTCGAGCAACCGGCGCGCGTGCAGCACCCGTTGGAGTGACAGCCACTTGTTCGGCGTGGTGCCGGTCTCCGCGACGAACCTCCTGGCGAACGTCCGCTCGGACATGACGGCGAGCTTCGCCATCGACGCCACCGTGTGATTGTCCGCGATCGTGTCGAGCACCTGCTCCAGCACCGGTTCGAGGCTGTCGGCCGAGCAGTCGGGGATGGGCAGCTCCACGAACTGCCGCTGACCGCCGTCGCGCTGCGGCGGCACGACCATCCTGCGCGCGATGGTCGTGGCGACCCTGGTGCCGAGCTCGCGGCGCACCAGGTGCAGGCAGGCGTCGATGCCGGCGGCCGTGCCCGCGCTGGTGATGATGTTGCCGTCGTCGACGAACAGCACGTCCGGGTCGACCTGGGCCCTGGGGAAGCGCTCCTGGAACGCCTTCGTCTCACGCCAGTGGGTGGTGCACCGGCGGTCGTCGAGCAGGCCCGCCTCGCCGAGGATGAACGCCCCGCTGCAGACGCTCAGCAGCGTCGCGTCGGTCTCGCGCAACGTCTTGAGCAGCTTCTCCGGGTAGGCCTCGCGGATCTTGGCCGCGGGCAGCGCGACCAGGTCGGCGTCGAGCAGGGCTTCGAAGCCGTGCTCCGGGGTGATGGAGACACCGGGGACGTCCGTGTGCACCGGCTCGTTCGGGAAGCTCGCCGCAGACCCGGAAGTCGATCAGCGGCACGCCCTCCTCGGTCCGGTCGACGCCGAACACCTCGCAGAGCACGCCGAACTCGAACGGCGCGACGCCGTTGATGAGCGGAACCGCCACCGATCGGAGCATGGCAGGATTTTAGCGCGCATCGTCAGATCTGCCACTGTTGGCGGGATTTTGTCGGCCGCAAACTTTCTACATGACTCTTGCAGCGATCCTCCTGGTAGTGGCAGTCCTCGCCGTCTGGCTCGACCGGCACCGCGACCGCAGTGCCGGCCTGGCGGGCTCCTCCGACGTCGTCGACCGCGACCGCATCCGCGTGCGCAACGACATCCGGTACCTCACTTGATGAGCGGCTGCGGTCCCGTGTAGCGGGCGATCGGGCGGATGATCTTCGTGTCCTCGGACTGTTCCAGGGCGTTGGCACACCACCCGATCACCCGGCTGCACGCGAACGTGGGCGTGAACATGTCGCGCGGGATCCCGCACTGCTCCATCACGACACCCGCGTAGAACTCGACGTTCGCGTACAGCTGCCGGCCCGGCTTGAGCTCGGCCAGCAGCTCGGTCACCCGGCGCTCGACCGTCGTCGCGAACTCCGTCAGCGGCGTCGGCCGCTCCAGCGCGATCTCCCTGAGCAGGCGTGCCCGCGGGTCCTCCGTCCGGTAGACGGCGTGGCCGAAGCCCATGATCCGGTTGCCCTGCTCGATCTGCTCGCGCACCCAGGCGTCGACGTCGTCCGGCGAGCCGATGAGGTCGAGGCTCTCCAGCGCCCGGTCCGGCGCGCCGCCGTGCAGCGGCCCGGAGAACGTGCCGATCGCCGCCGTCACCGCCGACACGACGTCAGCTCCCGAGCTCGCGACGACGCGTGCCGTGAACGTTGACGCGTTGAAGCCGTGGTCGATCGTCGCGATCAAGTACTGCTCGACTGCACGACTCGTCCACGTTGACGGCTCCTGTCCAGTCAACATGTACAACCAGTTCGCTGACGTTGACAGCTCAACCCTGGGGCGGACGGGCTCAAGCCCGAGCTTGAGCCGGTGCAGTGCGGCCAGGATCGTCGGCGTCACAGCACACACGCGCAGCGCGTCGGCCCGGCGTGCCGCCATCGGCGCGTCCCACATCGGCTGCGACGGCAGCAACGACAACGCCGTCCGCAGCCCGGCCAGCGGCGTGACCCCGGCCTGCGCAATGGCGGGCAGCACGGCAGCGATGCCGTCGGGCAGCTCGCGCAGCTCCGCGGTCCGCCGCGCGAACAGCTCGCTCTCCGCCGCGTCCGGCAGCCGGCCCTCGGCGAACAGGAACCACACGTCCTCGAACGACCGGGTCCTGGCCAGCTCGATCGCGTCGTGCTCGCGGTAGTGGTAGTAGCCCGCGGCCCCATTCACATCCCCGATCAGGGTGGTGGTGACGACGACGTCCTTCAACCCTTTGGGTGCATCAATCAACATGGACAAGAGGCTCCGTCAACCTCCAGGTACAGTCAACGTTGATGGAATCAATGCTGACGACAACCCAGACCGCTCGCCGCCTCGGCGTGAAGCCGGCGACGGTGTACGCCTACGTCAGCCGCGGCCTGCTGACCAGCACGAAGCTGAACCGCGCGAGCATGTTCGACGTCGCCGAGGTCGAGGCCCTGGCGCAGCGCACTGGTGCGCGCGGAGCAGTGGCCGCTGTGACCGATCGCATCCGCACCCGCATCTCCCTGCTGGAGCACGACCGGCTGTTCTACCGCGGCCGTTCCGCCGTCGAGCTGAGCGGGACGCGCCGCTTCGAGGACGTGGCGCAGTGGCTGTGGACCGCCGTGGAGACCACCGGCGTCGAGTTCCCCGAGGGCCAGGAGATCTGGATGGCCCTCCCCGACAGCGCGACCCTCACCGACCGCGTCCGCGTGGCCGTGGCCCTCGCCGGCGCCGGTGACCCGCTGCGCTTCGACCTCGACCGCGCCGTCTCGACCGCCAAGGCCCTCATCGCCGACGTCGTCGAGTCCCTCCCGCTCATCCAGCGCCCGCAGGGCACCGACATCGCCGACCGCCTCTGGGCCCGCCTGTCACCCGAACCACCCCAGCCCGCCGTCCTCAACGCGGCCCTGGTCCTGCTCGCCGACCACGACCTGGCCGTCTCCACGATGGCCGCCAGGGTCGCCGCCTCCGCCCGCGCCCACCCGTACGCCGTGGTGTCCGCGGGCCTCGGCGCCATGGAGGGCCAGAAGCACGGCACCGCCAGCACCCTCACCCACCGCTTCCTCCTGCAAGCCGCCCCCGACCCGATGGCCGCGGTGGCCGAACGCCTGCGCGCAGGCGAGCCGATCCCCGGCTTCGGCCACGCCGTCTACGAACGCCACGACCCCCGCGCCGACCACCTGCTCGCCCTCCTGCGCACCCACGGCGACGCCGACCTGGTGGCGGACCGCGTCATCGCCACCCAGCCACTCACGTTCCCCAACGTCGACCTGGCCCTCGCCCAACTCGGGGTCACGTTCCAGATGTCCCCCGACGCCGGCGAGGCGATCTTCGCCATCGCCCGGATCGTCGGCTGGATCGCGCACGCGATCGAGGAGTACGCCGAGCCGGGACTGCGGTTCCGGACGCTGGGCGTGTACACGGGCGATCGCCCGTAGCCGCCCGGCGCAACCGTCGCGGTAGCCGCCAGGACAGCTGGCGAGGTAACTGCCGGGACAGTTTCGGAGCAGCCGTCGGGGCAGACGCCAGGGCAGCTGTCGGGCGCGGGTGCGCGGCACGGGCGTCGGGGCGCGCAGTTGGGCACGGCACCGGGCGCTGGACGGTGCGGTTGGGCACGGCACGGACGCTGGGCAGTGCGCTTGCATGTCGGCGGCGAGCCGGTGGGCGCGCCTCGCCTGCACCGTCGCTCGTGTCGCCCCGGCCCGACGCGGCCGCTGTCAGCTCGTGCTGCGCTGGCCGCATCGCCGTGCTTGCGCCGCTCCGCCCGCCTGCTCGCCCCGCTGCGACTGCGTCACGCTGGACGCGTCGCCCGCGCCGCGTCGCCCGCGCTCTCTTACGCCGCGCTGACGATGCCACTCCGTTCGTGCCGCCCCGCCTGCCTGCGCTGCCCAGCCCGCCCACGCCGCCCAGCCTGCTCCGCGCCGCTCCGCCCGCGCCATGCTGGCCGCGTCGCGCTGCTTGCTCCCCGCCGCGCTACCGCCCTGCTTGCTCCACGCCGCCCTGCCTGCACCACGCCGCGCCGCGCCGCGTGGGGGCGGGTGCGGTCGGCCTTGCGTTCGCGGCGCGGGTGGTCAGCGCACGCCGAGGCGCTTCAGCACGCTCGTCGTGATGCCCGCGGCGTCCAGGCCGTGGGCGCGCAGGATGCGGGCGCGGGAGTCGTGCGGCAGGAAGCGCGGGGGCAGGGCGAACGTCGCCACGCACGTCGGGCCGCCTGCCAGCGCCTGGCCCAGGCGGGCGCCCAGCGCGCCTGTCGAGGTGGTGTCCTCCACGGCCAGCACCAGGCGGAAACCGCTGCTGTACTTCACGAGGTGCGGGTCCAGCGGCGCGGTCCAGCGCGGGTCGACGACCGTGACACGGACGTCGTGTCCAGCCAACTCCTCCGCGGCTGCGAGGCACGGGCCGGCGAGCGGGCCGACCGCGACCAGCAGGACGTCGGCGTCCGGGGTCTCGTGCAGCACGTCGAAGTGGCCCACCCGCCGCACCGCGGGCACGTCGGGGCCGGCGGACGCCTTCGGGTAGCGCACGACCGTCGGGCCGTCGGAGACGTCGACCGCCTCGCGCAGCAACGCGGCCAGCGACGCCGGGTCCCGTGGTGCGGCCAGGCGCAGGCCCGGCACCACGGGCAGCACGGAGGCGTCCCACATGCCGTGGTGCGAGGCACCGTCCGGGCCCGTGACACCCGCGCGGTCGAGCACGAACGTCACCGGCAACCGGTGCAGCGCCACGTCCATCAGCAGCTGGTCGAAGGCGCGTGACAGGAACGTCGCGTAGACGGCCACCACCGGGTGCAGGCCGCCCATCGCCATGCCCGCCGCCGACGTCACGGCGTGCTGCTCGGCGATGCCGACGTCGAACACCCGGGAGGGGAAGCGCGCCGAGAACGGCCGCAGGCCGACGGGTTCGAGCATCGCCGCGGTCACGCACACCACGTCGGGCCGGTCGGCGCCGATCGCCACGATCTCGTCCGAGAACACGTCGGTCCACGTGCGCGCCGAGGTGGTACCGGCCGCGCCGACCGCGTGCATGCGGTCCGCCTCGTCGGCCTCGGCCGCGTCGTACCCCTTGCCCTTCACCGTCCTGCAGTGCACGACCACGGGACGGCCCAGCGACTTGGCCTCCCACAGGGCGTTCTCGACGGCGTGCACGTCGTGCCCGTCGACCTCGCCGAGGTAGGCCAGGCCCAGCGCCTCGAACAGGCAGCGCGCCGTGCCGTCGAGCAACGACGCCGCGAGCCCGCCGGCCGTCGGGTCGTAGGAACGGCCGTTGTCGTTCAGCAGCACCACGACCGGCCGCGACGACCCGCCGATGTTGTTCAGCGCCTCCCAGCACATGCCGCCGGTCAGCGCGCCGTCACCGACGACCGCCACCACCCGCCGGTCGACGCCGCCGAGCTCGAACGCCTTCGCCAGACCGTCCGCATAGGACAGTGCGGTGGAGGCGTGCGAGTTCTCGACGACGTCGTGCGCCGACTCGGCCGCGGACGGGTAGCCGGACAGGCCACCGGCCTGCCGCAGCGAGTCGAAGTCGGCGCGGCGACCGGTCAGCAGCTTGTGCACGTACGACTGGTGCCCGGTGTCGAACAGCACGACGTCGACCGGGGACGAGAACACCCGGTGCACCGCGATCGTCAGCTCCACCGCGCCCAGGTTCGGGCCGAGGTGCCCGCCGGTGCGGTGCACCTTGGCGATGAGGAACGACCGGATCTCCGCGGCCAGCCGCGCCAGCTCGGACGAGGACAGCGCCCGCACGTCCGCGGGCGAGATGATGTCAGCCAGCACGGCGCACCGCCAGCGGCAGTGTGAACGAGATCGTCTCGGTCGCCGTCGTGTGCGTGGACACCGACACCGTGCCCAGCGCCTCCAACGCCGCCACCACCTCGTCGACCAGCTCCGGTGGCGCCGACGCACCCGCTGACAGGCCCACCGTCGTCACGCCCTCCAGCCACGCCGGATCGATCTCCGAGGCGTCGTCGACCAGGTGCGCCGGGGTGCCGGTGCGGGCCGCGAGCTCCACCATCCGCACCGAGTTCGACGAGTTGCGCGACCCCACCACGAGCACGAGGTCGGACTGCGCGGCCACCTCCCGGATCGCGATCTGCCGGTTGGTGGTGGCATAGCAGATGTCGTCCGAACCGGGACCGCGCACGTGCGGGAACCGCCGCCGCAGCGCCGCGACCACCTCGGACGTCTCGTCGACCGCCAGCGTCGTCTGCGTCAGGTACGACACCGGCCCGGTGATCTCCAGCGCCTCGACGTCGGCGACGGTCTCCACGAGCACCATCCGGTCGGGCGCCTCGCCCAGCGTGCCCTCGACCTCCTCGTGCCCGGCGTGTCCGATGAGGACGATCGTGTCACCGCGGGCGGCGAACCGCCGCGCCTCCGCGTGCACCTTGGTCACCAGCGGGCAGGTCGCGTCCAGCACCTCCAGCGACCGCTCCGCGGCCTCGGCCCGCACGGCGGGGGAGACGCCGTGCGCGGAGAAGACGGCCGTGGCACCGGGCGGAACCTCCGACAGCTCCTCCACGAACACGGCGCCGCGGGCCTCCAGACCGCGCACCACGTGGACGTTGTGCACGATCTGCTTGCGCACGTAGATCGGGCCACCGCGCTGGTCGAGCAGTCGTTCCACGATCTCGACGGCCCGCTCCACCCCGGCGCAGAACGACCGGGGTGAGGCGAGCAGCACCGAACGCGGCGGGTGTTCCGTCATCGGGCGCCTTCCGGGGAAGAGGGGCGGTCAGTGGTCTCGGTGGGTGACCAGCTGGGCGAGCGTGCCGAGCTCCACGGCCGCCCGCGCGGCCGGCGAGGACTCGCCCAGGTGCAGCAACGCCCGCGTGTGCAGCTCGTCGGCCTGCTCCTGGCTCCACGCCCGCCCGCCGGCGGAGTCGACCAGCGAGGCCGCCAGCGCCAGCTCGGCCGCAGACAGCTCGCCCGCCCGGAAGTACAGCGCCGCCAGCTGCTCCGACGCGGGCGTGCCGGCCGTGAGCGCCCGCACCACCGGCAGCGACTTCTTGCGGCTGTGCAGGTCGGTGTGCGCGGCCTTGCCCGTCACCGCCGGGTCGCCCCAGATGCCGAGCAGGTCGTCCACGTGCTGGAACGCGAGCCCGAGCTGGGTGCCGTAGCCGCGCAGCGACTCGACCTGCCCGTCGGTCCCGCCGCCGTACAGCGCGCCCAGCGCGGTCGAGGCACCCAGCAACGCGCCGGTCTTGCCCAGCGCCATCGTGACCACCTCGGGCACCACCACGTCCGTGCGGTTCTCGAAGTCGAGGTCGTGCGCCTGCCCGTCGAGCAACGCGACGACCGCGTCGCCCAGCACCCGGATCGCCTCCAGCGCCCGCGGGTGCCCGGACGCCGCGAGGACGTCCACCGCGAGCGCCTGCAGCGCGTCACCGGCCAGGATCGCCGCGTTGACGCCGAACACGGTCCACGCCGTGGCGCGGTGGCGGCGGGTCTCGTCACCGTCCATCACGTCGTCGTGCAGCAGCGAGAAGTTGTGGATCAGCTCCACCGCCACCGCCGCCGGGATGGCGGCCGCCGCCTTGCCGCCGACGGCCTCGGCCGCCAGCAGCACCATCGCCGGCCGGATCGCCTTGCCGCTGTTCTCCAGCACCGGGTTGCCGTGCTCGTCGCGCCACCCGAAGTGGTACTCGGCGATCACGCGCATCGACTCGGGCAGCTGACTGACGGCCCTGCGCAGAGCCGGGGTCACCAGGCTCCGGCTCCACGCGAGCACCTCGCCCGCGGGGCGTCCCGCGGCGAGCCGTTCGGTGCTGTGGGAGGACATCTCCGCTGTCATCGCTAGAGACCGATCTCCACGTTCTCCAGCACGCCCAGCGCGTCCGGCACGAGAACGGCGGCCGAGTAGTAGGTCGACACCAGGTACTTGAGCATCGCGTGCTCGTCGACGCCCATGAACCGCACGTTCAGGCCGGGCTCGTACTCGTCGGGGATGCCGGTCTGGCGCAGGCCGACGACGCCCTGCTTCTCCTCGCCCAGGCGCATCGCGATGATCGACGTCGTGCCGTTCTTGCTGACCGGGATCTTGTCGCACGGCGCGATGGGCACGCCCCGCCACGTCTGCATCGGCTTGCCCTCCACCACGGCCGTCGGCGTGTAGAGGCCGCGCTCGGACAGCTGGCGGCCGAACGCCGCGATCGCCCTGGGGTGGGCCAGGATCAGCTTCGTGTTGCGGCGCCGGGAGATCAGCTCGTCCATGTCGTCCGGCGTGACCGGTCCCGACCTGGTGCTGAGCCGCTGCTTGAGGTCGGCGTTGTGCAGCAGGCCGAACTCGCGGTTGTTGATCAGCTCGTGCTCCTGCCGCTCCCGCAGGGCCTCGATGGTGAGCCGCAGCTGGTGCTCGACCTGGTCCATCGGCTGGCTGTAGAGGTCGGCGACGCGGGTGTGCACGCGCAGGACCGTCTGCGCCACCGACAGCTCGTACTCGCGCGGCCGCAGCTCGTAGTCGACGAACGTGCCGGGCAGCACCGGTTCGCCGTCGTGACCGGAGGCGATGTCGATCTCGGCCTCGCCGTGCTTGTTCTGCGGGTTCGTCGGGTGCGCGAGCTGCTGCTCGATGTGCGTGCGCAACGGCTCGACCTGCTGGTTGAGCTGGTTGAACACCGAGCGCGGCAGCTCGACCACGGTCGTGTGGGTGAGCGCGCGGGCGGTGAAGCTCCACGCCACCTCGGCACCGGACAGCACCTCGTTGTCACCGAAGTGCTCACCGTCGGCCACGGTGCCCAGCGCCACGTCGTCGCCGAACTTGCCGCGACCGGTCTTGGCGACCTTGCCGTGCGCGATGACGACGATGGTGTCCACCGGGGTGCCGCGCTCGGCGATCACCTCGCCCGGCTGGTACTCGCGCTGCTCGAACCGGCTCGCGAGGGCCACCAGCGAGTCCTCGTCCTCGAACCCGCGCAGCAGCGGGAACTCGGCCAGCTCCTGCGGCACCGGGCGCACCTCGGAACCGACGCTGGTGAACGTGACCCGGCCGTCGCCGATCGCGAACGTGAGCCGCCGGTTGACCCGGAAGGCACCACCCTTGGCCTCGACCCACGGCAGCAGTCGCAGCAGCCACCGCGGGGAGATGCCCTGCATCTGCGGCGCGGACTTGGTGGTCGACGAGAGGTTGCGGGCGGCTGCCCTGGAGAGGCTCAGCTGCTTGTCGTCGACCCCGAGACCCGGATCGGTAACAGTCACTGCGAGTCCTGCCAATCTTGTTCAGCGGGAGGAGGGATCAGCGGACCAGCACCGCGGCGGTGCCGAGTCCGGACGGCGCGTGGAACGACCGTCGGGTGGGGGTGGTGGTGGGGCGGTAGCGGCCGGAGCGCTGCGTCCACAGCAGCTCACCGGCCAGCCACGACCGCATGGCCTCGGCGTACCGGGACAGCCCGGCCGTCGCCTCGGCGTCGAGGTCGTACTCGGTGGCCAGGGCAGGCAGCTCGGCCATGATCGTGCCGATCTGCCGCAGCCGCGCCGAGATCAGGTCGCCCACGAGGTCCACGGCCTGCTGCAGCTCGCAGTCGAAGAACTGCCGCACCGCCAGCACCGCGCTGGTCGTGCTGCCGCCGGTGGCGTGCACGCGGTCGTGGTTGAAGAGGTCCATCCGCAGCGACGGGACGTCGCCGAACGAGTCGACCAGCGCCCTCATCGTGGAGTTGCGCAGCAGCTCCTCCGGCAGGTCGGCGCGGGCGGCCTTGCGCACGAGCCGGGCCGACAGCTCACCCATGATCGACCTGCGGCGCATCTCCACCAGGTCGACCGGGTCGGGAACACGGCCCTGCACGGTGTTGTGCAGCTCCCACAGCAGTGCGTCGAGGTAGTCGAGCAGCATCGCGCGGTCGGCCTCGTCGGGGGTGCCGCGGGACAGCAGGTCCGCGAGCCCCCTCTCGGCCGGGTTCACCGCCGGCACCGACGGGTCCGCGAGCACCGCCTTCAGCCGGGCGGCGAACGCCCGGCCGCCCGCGAGGTTGCGCGGCCGCAGGAAGCCGTCGAGGAACGCGTCGTCGACGTAGAAGCCCCAGACGCCCCAGTCGTTGACGTACCGCAGCTCCTCGGCCGGCAGCGCCGGGAACGCCAGCGGCGTGAAGCCGCCGTAGTCCGCGGCGTCGTAGAACGCCTCCGTCCACGGCGAGCCGGTGAACATGCCCATGTCCCGCGCCCACGCCCTGCTGTGCTGCCGGACGCGGTCCACGTGCGGCGAAAGCCGTGCCGCGTAGGGCATCTCGAACTCGGGAAGCTCAACCACGGGCCACCCCGAGCCACGCGCCGGACGTGCCCAGGCCGGTCGGCCCGCGCAGGATCGTGCGGAAGAACGCGCTGTTGCCCGCACCCGAGTCGGACTTGGTGTAGCGACCGGCGTGCAGGTGCCACTCGTGGCCCCCGGACTGCCAGTCCTGCAGCCCCTTCACGTACTTCAGCACGCGGGCCTGCTCGGACGGGTCGGTCCCGTGCTCGGCGAACAGCACCGGCAGCTCGGTGAACACGGTGTTCTCGAACTGGTGCAGGCGGGAGGTGAGCAGCTTGTTCACCGCCTCGACCGCCGTCTGCGTGTCGTGGCCGAAGAACTTCTCGAACACCAGCACACCGTTGGAGTTCTCGCCCTCGCGCAACACTTCCCGCTCGTAGGAGAAGATGTCGTTGCGCAGGTGGATCGCGTCGGAGAACGTGTCGGAGAGGACCCGCAGCGGGCGGGTGCCCGCGATGGACGCGGGCACCTCGGCAGCTTCGGAGACCTCCACCAGGTTCGCCGACCAGGGCGCGCCGCCGACCTTGCGGCGCATCTCGATGTACTCGATCGGGTTGGCGACCGTGCCGCTCTCGATGTTCTTGATCTCCCACATGCACTCGAGCAGCAGGTTGTGGGTGCTCGTGGTGAACCGGCGCCGCCAGTCCTGCGACATCAGCGGAATCGTCCGCTGCCACAGGTCGACGAGACCGCGCTCGGTCGGGTTCTGCGGCTCCGGCCACGGATCGGTGCCGTTGAGCGGCATGAACGCCGGCAGCCGGTCCAGGTAGGCCTTCGCCCCCGCCACGTCCTTGGTCTGCTTGAACTCCGCGAAGAACTCGTCGTCGAAGTAGAAGACCCAGACGTACCAGTCGGTGATGAGGTCGAGGACGTCCGCGGGGGCGTCGGGGTGGGTCCACGCGCACATGAACCCGTAGTCGTCGCCCGCGAGGACCTCCTCGGTCCACACCCCGGTGTCGAGCATCCCCATGTCCCGCGCCCACTGCGTGGAGTGGACGCGGGCCCGTTCGAGGTGCGGGTTCATCCGCGCCGGGTGCGGCACGTAGAACTCCGGCATGGTGAAGGAGGCCAAGACCTACCCCTCGCGACCGAGCTCGACGTGCTCCAGCACGCCGATCGCGTCCGGCACCATGATGGCGGCGGAGTAGTAGGCGCTGACCAGGTAGTTGATGATCGCCTGGTCGTTGATGCCCATGAACCGCACCGACAGGCCCGGCTGGTACTCGTCGGGGATGCCGGTCTGGTGCAGGCCGATGACGCCCTGGTTCTGCTCGCCGACGCGCATGAGCATCACCGACGACGTGCGGGTGTCCGAGATGGGGATCTTGTTGCACGGCAGCACCGGGATGCCGCGCCAGGCAGGCACCTGCTGGCCGTTGAAGTCGATGTGCTGCGGGTAGACGCCGCGCTTGTTGCACTCGCGGCCGAACGCGGCGATGGTGCGCGGGTGGGCCAGGAAGTACGAGGGATCCTTCCACACCACCGAGAGCAGGTCGTCGAAGTCGTCCGGGGTCGGCGGGCCGGTGCGGGTGTGGATGCGCTGCTTGAGGTCGGCGTTGTGCAGCAGGCCGAACGACCGGTTGTTGACGATCTCGTGTTCCTGGCGTTCGCGCAGGGCCTCGATCGTGAGCCGCAGCTGCTGCTCGACCTGGTCCATCGGGTGGTTGTAGAGGTCCGCGACGCGGGTGTGGACCTGCAGCACGGTCTGCGCGACGCTCAGCTCGTACTCGCGCGGCGAGAGCTCGTAGTCGACGAACGTGCCGGGCAGCACCGGCTCGCCGTCGTGGCCGGCCGCCATGTCGATCTCGGCCTCGCCGTGCTTGTTCTGCGGCTTGTTGCGGCTGTTGTAGGCCTGCTGGATGTGCGCGCGCAGGCCGCCGGCCTCACCGTTGAGGGCCTGGAAGTCCTCCCACGACAGGGTCAGGACGGTGACCGGGGTGACCGCCTTCGCGGTGTACTCCCACTCGCCCTGCGGCCCGGCGAGCACGGTCTCGCCGAAGTACTCGCCGTCGGCGAGGTTGCCCAGGACGGTCTGGCCGCCGTACTCGCCGGTGCCGACCTTGTCGACCTTGCCGTGCGCGATCAGCACGACCTGGTCCTTCGGGCGGCCCTGCTCGACGATGACGTCGCCGACGCGGTACTCGCGCTGCTGGAACCGACCGGCCAGCGCGGCCAGCACGGCGTCGTCGTCGAACCCGCGCAGCAGCGCGAGCTCCGCGCAGCTCCATCGGGATGACCCGGATCTCGGAGCCGGTGTTGGTGAACGAGACGCGGCCGTCGCCCAGCGTGTAGGTGAGGCGCCGGTTGACGCGGTAGGCGCCACCCGCCGCCTGCACCCAGGGCAGCACCTTGAGCAGCCAGCGGGAGGTGATTCCCTGCATCTGGGGTACGGACTTGGTGGTCGTGGCCAGATTACGAGCGGCGGCCGTACCCAAACTCAGCTGCTGACGGCCCTCATTGAGGTCAGAATCCGTCACAGTCACAACCTGCACCCACCTATCTCAATGCGCTGATGGACCAATCCGACAAAGGCCGGAATGGACGTTAGTTCTCGCGGATGAGAAGTGGGAAGCGGCCAAGAAGGCGACATTCGGGTGGGTGGTTTACGCCTATGGGTGCTACGCAGGGTACAACTTCTGCCGTACCGGCGATCGTGGTATCGGCAGAAGAGTGAAGAGGCTTGATTCTTCGGAGTTCCGAAGCTGTCACTCGTTTGGTCCTGTAAGACCACTCCATTGTGGTATTGGTGGACGGCAGTACCCTGCTATATGAAACCGCTTCGAATGCAATCGAAATCCACCCGAAGCGGTGTGCGTCAATGCCACTCCCGGGAACTCGTCGCACACTGCGGCGAAAACCCGGTTTTGGGCCGGACGTCATTCGTGCTATTGCGCTCCCGTGGCGTTCAGGAAAGCTTCCAGCTGGCTGACGACGAACGCGTGGTCCTCGGCCTGCGGCAGGCCGGACACGCCGACCGTGCCCACCGGCCCCGTGCCGCGGACGATCACGGGGAACACGCCGCCGTGCGCCGCGTACCGGTCGGGGTCGAGCCGTGACGCCGCCTCGAACGTCGTGCCCTTCTCCCGGAACGACGTGCCCACCTGGAACGAGCTGTGGCCGAACAGCTCGACCACGCGGGCCTTGCGCTCCAGCCACCGGTCGTTGTTCGGCGCGGTGCCGGGCAGGGAGGCGTGGAACAGGCGGTGCCCGCCACGGCACACCGAGATCGCAATGGGCAGGCCCTGCTCGCGAGCCGCCCTGAGCAGGTGCAGGCCCAGTTCGATCGCGGTGTCGTTGTCGAAGGAGCCGAACTGCAGCCGTTCTTCTTGCGCCAGAGCTCTTCGCTGGTCACAGGGTCACCACCCGGTTGTCGTGTGCGGACGTGAAAGCGGCCTCGATGACCTGCAGCGCGTGCACGGCCCCTGCCGGGTCGACCGGGATCCGCCCGGCCTGCAGCTCGCGGTAGAAGTGCTGGTAGGCGCCGTGTTCGAGGGGCACCTCGGTGGCGTCGCCGAGCACGCCGAGCCGGCCGGTGCGGGGCTCCGCGCCCCAGTCCGGGTCCGCCGGGCGGCCACCGGCGGCGAGCGCGTCCTCCTGCCCGTCCAGGCCGTCGACGACGAACGCGCCCTCGCTGCCCAGGACGCGGAACCTCGGCCCGTGGTGGGCGGCGTGCGCGTTGGCCCACAGGTGCGAGCGGACGCCGTTCTCGTGCGTCAGCGCCACGAACACGTCGTCGTCGACCCGCACGCCGGGGCGGCGCAGGTCGAGCTCGGCGTAGACGTGCCGGACCGGCCCGAACAGCTCCAGGGCCTGGTCGACGAGGTGGGCGCCGAGGTCGTAGAGCAGCCCGCCGGCCTCCTCCGGCGCACCCCGCTCGCGCCAGTTGTCCCAGACCTCGGGCACCCAGCGCTCGAAACGGGACTCGAACCGGCGGACCTCACCCAGCCGCCCGACGACCTCCCGGACGGTCAGGAAGTCGCTGTCCCAGCGGCGGTTCTGGAAGACCGTCAGCGGCACGCCCTTCGCGCGGGCCGCGTCGACCAGCTCCCGCGCCTCGCTGCTCGTGGGTGCGAACGGCTTGTCGACGACGACCGCGACGCCCTTCTCGACCGCCCGCCGCGCGTACTCCACGTGCGTCCGGTTCGGCGTCGCGACCACCACCAGGTCGAGGTCCATGGCGAACAGCTCGTCCGCGGTGACGATGCGCGCCCCGGGGTGGTCGGCGCGCACCTGCGCCTGCCGCTCCGGGTTCGCCGTCACGACCGCGGCGAGCTCCATGCCCTCGGTCGAGGTGATGAGCGGGGCGTGGAAGACGCGTCCCGCGATGCCGTACCCCAGCAGTCCTGCCCGTGTCATGGTCCCGATTAAAGCAACGCTGTTGCATAATTGCCAGGTGGACCTCGCCGCAGTGCGCTCGCACAACGACCGGACAGTGCTCGGGCTCGTGCGTTCAGGGGCTCTGAGCAGGGCCGACATCGCCGACCGCGCCGGGCTGACCCCGCAGGCGGTGTCGAAGATCGTGGCACGGCTCCTGGCGGCCGGCCTGCTGGAGGAGACCGGCACCGTGCGCGGCGGCGGTCGCGGCAAGCCCCGGACGTCGCTGCGGCTGCGCGCCGACGGTGCCTGCGCCTACGGCGCGTACGTCGACCGCGACGAGCTGCGGGTCGTGCGCCTCGACCTCACCGGCGCGCAGGTGTCGTCGTCGGTCGTGCCCCTCGCGCCGATGTTCGCGCCCGCGGACGTGCTGGACGCGCTCGCGCCGCTGGTCGAGCCGGGCGGGAACGTGCTGGGCCTGGGCATCGCCATCGCGGGCCCGCTCGACTTCCGCGACGGGGTGGTGTCCCCGAACGGGCTGCCCGGCTGGTCGGCGGTGCCGTTGCGGGTGCTGGCCGAGGAACGGCTGGGACTGCCCGTGGTGGTCGACAAGGACACGAACGCGGCCGTGCTCGCCGAGGCGTGGGCCCGGCCGTTGCGCGACGCGGCACTGGTGTTCGCCGGCACCGGCCTGGGCATGGGTCTGCTGCTCGGCGGCGAGGTGCACCGCGGCGCGCGGTCGGGGGCGGGCGAGTTCGGGCACACCACGATCCAGCTCGACGGCCCGCTGTGCGTGTGCGGGCGGCGCGGGTGCGTGGAGGCGGTGCACAACGCGGCGGTGTCCGGGACGGAGGCGGCACGGGTGCTCGCGGCCGCGGTGGTGAACCTGGTGCAGCTGCTGGACCTCGACCAGATCGTCCTCAGTGGACGGCGGGTCCTGGAGTCGCCGGAGCTGTACCTGCGGGCACTGGCCGGTGTGGACGTGAGCGTGTCGGCGCACGGCCCGGACCTCGTGCCCGTCGGCGCCGCGCTGCTCGTGCTGGGGGAGCTGTTCTGACGGAACCCTCACTGCTTTACTATGCTACTAGGAAAGCAGTAAGGGGCTCCCGTGTTCGTCTTCCGGCTCGACACCCACTCCGGCGTGCCGCCGTACCTGCAGCTCGTCCAGCAGGTGCGCCAGGCGGTGCTGCTGGGCTTCCTCCACCCCGGTGACCGCCTCCCGCTCATCCGCGAGGTGGTCGAGGACCTGGCCATCAACCCGAACACCGTCGCCAAGGCGTACCGGCAGATGGAGCAGGAGGACCTGGTCACCGGCCGGCCCGGCCAGGGCACGTTCGTCAACGAGCAGCAGTCGCCCGTGATGCCCGCCTCGACGTACACGTCGCTGCGCCGCGGCCTGGCGACCTGGCTGCGCCGTGCCTACGCGGCGGGCCTCGACGAGCAGGCGGTCACCGCGCTGCTCACCTCGGTGCACCAGCAGGTCAGGAACGAGGACGTGGCGTGACGGCGGCCGGGTTTGCGCTGCGCACCGACGGTGTCGGCAAGAGGTACCGGAAGGGCTGGGCGCTGCGCGACTGCACCCTGTCCCTGCCCGCGGGCGGCGTGATCGCCCTGGTCGGGCCGAACGGCGCGGGCAAGACCACGTTGCTGCGGCTGGTCGTCGGGTTGCTGGCGCCGAGCACCGGCACGGTGGAGGTCCTCGGCCACGACGTCACCGCCAGCACCCCGCACACCCTGTCCAGGATCGGGTTCCTGGCCCAGGACCACCCGCTGTACAAGCGGTTCACCGTCGCCGAGATGCTCCGCTTCGGCCGGACCTGCAACCTGCGGTTCGACCAGGGGCTGGCCGAACGCCGGCTGGCGGCGCTGGGCATCCCGCTCGACCGCAGGACCGGCACGCTCTCCGGCGGACAGCAGGCCCAGGTCGCGCTGGCACTGGCACTGGCGAAGCGGCCGGACCTGCTCGTGCTCGACGAGCCGGTGGCGAGCCTCGACCCGCTGGCCCGGCGCGAGTTCCTCCAAGTCCTCATGGGCGCGGTGGCCGAAGGAGGCGTGACCGTCCTGTTCTCGTCCCACGTCGTGCACGAGCTGGAACGCGTCTGCGACCACCTGGTCGTGCTCAACCAGGGCCGGGTCACGCTCACCGGCGACATCGACACCCTGCTCGCCGAGCACCGGCTGCTCGTCGGCCCGCGCACGGCCACCGACCTCGACCGGGCCGGCACCGTCGTGGAGGCCGTCCACAGCGACCGGCACACGACCCTGCTGGTCCGCGACGGCGGGCTCCCGGTCGCGCCGGGGTGGCAGGCCCGGCCGGTCGCGCTGGAGGACCTGGTGCTCGCGTACCTGAGCCGGCCGTCGGAGCCGGGTGCCGCGGTCACGCCGGTGGGGGCGTCATGACGTGGTTGCTCTGGCGTCAGCACCGGACCGAGGTCTGCGTCCTGGGCCTGCTCGTCGGCGCGTTCGGCATCGCCCTGCTCGTGCTCGGGATGCAGGCCCACGACCTGTTCCCCGGCGGTCCCGCCCGGTGCGAGGGGCAGGCCGGTGTCAGCGACGCCTGCACGGCCGCGTTCCGCCGGCTCGACGACGAGTACGGGTTCGTCGAGAACCTCCTGGCCGCCTTCTACCTGGTCCCCGTCGTCATCGGCGCGTTCCTCGGGGCGCCGCTGCTCGCGCGCGAGCTGGAGGACGGCACCTGGCAGCTCGCCTGGACGCAGGCCGTGCCGCGGATGCGCTGGCTCGCGGCCAAGCTCCTCGCACTGGCCGGCGTCACCGTCGCGCTCACCGGCCTGTTCACCGCGGTGCTCACGTGGTTCCGCCGGCCGTTCGACGCGTGGGAGGGGCGGTTCCAGTACGACGCCTTCGACCTGCAGGGGCTCGTCCCGGTGGCGTACGCGCTGTTCGCGTTCGGCGTGGCCACCGCCGCCGGTGCGGTCCTGCGGCGCAGCCTGCCCGCGTTCGGCGTCGCGTTCGGTGCGTTCCTCGCCGCCCGGATGTCGGTGGCGCTGCTGGCCCGTCCCGCGTACGCCACACCGCTCACCGCCACGAAACCGGTCCCCGTCGGCGGTTCCCAGGACCGGGCCGCACCCGGCTTCGCCGACTGGACGGTCGAGCGCGGCTACGCGGACGCCACCGGGCGCAGGCTGAGCTCCACCGAGTACCTCGCACTGGAGGACAGCGCCGACCGGGCCGGCACCAACCTCAACCAGTTCCTGCACGAGCGGGGCATCCAGCGGTTCGAGGTCTACCACCCGGCCGACCGGTTCTGGACGTTCCAGCTCATCGAGTCGGCCCTGTTCGCGACCGTCGCGGCGGTCCTGCTCGGCGTGGTGGTGTGGCGGGTGCGGCGCCGCCTGCTCTAGACCCCGCATCCCCCTTGCAGATGCCGGGGCAGGCAGGGAGGGGAGGAGCGCGGCGGTGCTTACCATTGGGGGCGTGGACGTCGAGCACGTCGTCGGGCTGCCGCACCCGCGGTTACGGCCGTTCGTGACGCGGTACTCCGGCTACCGGATGCGGACCGCGCCTGGCACCCACCGCGGCCTGCCCTCGCGGTCGCTCACGCTCGTCGTCACCCTGGACGGCACGGTCGACCTGCCGGAGGGCCGCTTCTCCGCGTTGTGCGGCGGGCTGCACGACGAGGCCGTGCTCATCACCCACGACGGGTTCCAGCACGGCGTGCAGTGCGACCTCACGCCACTGGGCGCACGGGCGTTGTTCGGGGTGCCCGCGGGGGAGCTGGCCGGGGTGTCCGTCGGGCTGGACGCGCTCGACGCGCCCGCCGGGGAGCTGCGCGAGCGCTTGCGGGCCGCACCGACGTGGCTGGACCGGTTCGCGCACCTGGACCGGGTGCTCGGCGGGCTGCTGCGGCCGGTGCGGCAGCAGGTGGAGGTGGCGTGGGCGTGGCAGCGGCTCGCCGACGGCGCCGGGGTAGGTGCCATCGCCGCGGAGGTCGGGTGGAGCCGCCAGCACCTCAGCGCCCGCTTCGCCGCCGAGTACGGGCTCACGCCGAAGGTCGCGAGCCGGGTGATGCGGTTCGAGCGGGCGAACCGGATGCTGCGCGGCGAACGCAGGCCCACGCTCACCGAGGTGGCCGCCGCCTGCGGGTACGCCGACCAGGCGCACCTCAACCGGGACTGGCGGGCGCTGTGCGGGGCCACGCCCACCGAGTGGATCACGGCCGAGCTTCCATTCGTCCAAGGCAGCGAGGGCCCGCACGTCGCAAGGTAGTCCCATGACGACACCCGCACCCACCTGCTGGCCCACGCTGACCTACCGGGACGCACCCGCCGCGATCCGGTTCCTGGTCGAGGGCTTCGGTTTCCGCGAACACCTCGTCGTGCCGGGGCCGGCCGACGGCGAGGTCGTGCACTGCGAGCTGGTCTGGCCCGAAGGCGGCGGCGTGATGCTCGGGTCCGCGCAGCGGTCCGCCGGCGAGCCAGGAGCGACCGCCGCCGGCCGCGCGTCCGTGTACGTGGTGACCGACCGCCCGGACGAGATCCACGCCCAGGCCTTGGCGCACGGCGCGACGGAGATCCGCGGGCTGCGCGACGAGGACTACGGGTCGCGCGGCTTCACCGTGGCTGATTCCGAGGGCAACCGCTGGAGCTTCGGCACCTATCGCGGCGCCTGACGCAACCCGCCGCACCGGTCGCGGAGTGTCCTGGGGGCAGCTCGGTGGACCAGACCGTGCTCCGGGCCTACCGCCTGCGGGACTGAATCGGGTGACTAGGCCGGACGGTCGCTGGAGTTGCGTCTCAAAGGCGTAACCGGGCGGTCGTTCGGTCGTTGTCCTCGCTGCGGCACCTGTCCGGGGCAGTGCACGGGACGATGAGGACGCGGGCGTCTCGCGCACGGGCAGGTGCCGCTGTATTCGGTGGCCGGCACCGGCCCGATGTGGTGGCATCTGCGGTCATGAGGTTCGAGGAGCTGGTCGCCGAGGGGGCGGCGGTACCGCTGGAGGGCTGGGACTTCTCCTGGTTCGACGGCCGTGCCACCGAGGAACGACCGCCGTGGGGCTACGCGGGGCTGATCGCCGAACGGCTGGCGCGGGTCGGGACCGCGCTGGACCTGCAGACCGGCGGGGGAGAGGTCACGGCGTCCGCGCCGGTCAAGCCGCCGGTGCTGGTGGCCACCGAGTCGTGGGCGCCGAACGCTGCCGTGGCCCGGCAGAACCTGCCCGGCGCCGCGGTGCTGCGGGTGCCGGACGAGGGGCCGTTGCCGTTCCGGGACGCCGCGTTCGACCTCGTCCTCAGCCGCCACCCGGTCGTGACGCCGTGGGCCGAGGTCGCGCGGGTCCTGCGGCCCGGTGGCACCTACCTGTCGCAGCAGATCGGGGCCGGCACGAACCGCGAGCTCACCGACTTCATGATGGGGCCGCAGCCGGTCAGTCAGGCGCGCAGCACCGAGAGCGCGCGGCGGGACGCCGAGGCCGCCGGGCTGGAGGTGCTGCGGCTCGAACCCGTGGCGCTGCGGGTGGCGTTCTTCGACGTCGGCGCGGTGGTGCACTTCCTGCGCAAGGTCCTGTGGACCGTTCCCGGCTTCACCGTCGAGGGGTACCGGGAACGGCTCAAGGCGATGCACGAGCACATCGAGGCGCACGGCGAGTTCGCGTGCACCTCGACGCGCTTCCTGGTAGAAGCCCGCCGGCCCTAGCGGGGCTGGCGCTCCCGGCGCACGGTCACGCGCTTGCCCTTGATCGTCGCGTCGCGCAGCTGCGTGATCACGTCGTTCGCGGCCTCGCCGGGCACCTCGACCAGCGAGAACCGGTCCGCGATCTCGATCGCGCCGATCTCGCGGCCCTTCAGGCCGGTCTCACCGGTGATCGCGCCCACGATGTCCTGCGGGCGGATGCCCGACGAGCGGCCGGCACCCAGGAACAGGCGGGTCATGCCCTCGGACGGGCCGCGGCGCTCCCGGCGGGGACCGGCGGGGGCACCGTCGCGGCGCGGGCGGTCCTCGCGCGGGCGGACCTCGGGGATCTCCTCCTCGTCCGCGGCGGCACCGGAGGCCTCGTGCGCGAGCTTCACGGCGGCGAGCGCGATCTCCATCACGTCGAACTCGTCGGCCAGCGTCTCGACCACGACGCGGAAGCGCGACAGGTCGTCCTCGAGCAGCGACTCGTGCAGCGACGAGCGGGTGAGCTCCAGCTGGCGGGCGCGCAGGTCGGCGACCGTCGGCACCTTCTCGACCGGGATCTTGGTCTTGGTGACCCGCTCGATCGTCTTCAGCATCGAGTTCTCGCGCGGCTCGACCAGCGTGATCGCCACGCCCTCGCGGCCCGCGCGGCCGACGCGGCCGATGCGGTGGGTGTAGGCCTCGGGCGCGGACGGCACGTTGTAGTTCACGACGTGCGTGAGCTGCTCGATGTCGAGACCGCGTGCGGCGACGTCCGTGGCCACCAGCAGGTCGGCCGTGCCGGAGCGCAGTCGCGCCATGACCCGGTCGCGCTGCTCCTGGCTGATGCCGCCGTGCAGCGACTCGGCGCGGTAGCCGCGGCCGTTCAGCGTCTCGGTGAGCTGGTCGACCTCGTCGCGCGTGCGGCAGAAGACGACGGCGGCGGTCGGCGACTCGACGTCCAGCACGCGGCCGAGCGCGGCCGGCTTGTGCTCGCGGCGCACCAGGTACGCGGTCTGGCGCACCCGCGGCGCCTCGCCCGGCTGGGTCTTCTCGCGCTCGATCTGGATCAGCTCGGGGCTGCGCAGGTGGCTCTTCGCCATGCGGTCGATGCGCGGCGGCATCGTCGCGGAGAACAGCACCGTCTGCCGGTCGGCCGGGGTCTCGGTGAGGATCGCGTCGATGTCCTCCGCGAAGCCCATGTCGAGCATCTCGTCGGCCTCGTCGAGGACCACGATCCGCAGCGCGTCGAGCTGCAGCGTGCCGCGTCCCAAGTGGTCGATGGCACGGCCGGGGGTGGCGACCACCACGTCGACACCGCGGGACAGCTCCCGCAGCTGCCGCCCGATCGGCTGGCCGCCGTAGATCGGCAGCACCCGCGTGCCCAGGTGCCGGCCGTAGCGGTGCACCGCCTCCGACACCTGCACCGCCAGCTCACGGGTCGGGGCGAGCACCAGCGCGAGCGGCTTGTCGCTCTTGCCGATCTGGTCGGCGATGCGTTCGAGCAGCGGCAACGCGAACGCCGCCGTCTTGCCGGTACCGGTGGCCGCCTGGCCGAGCAGGTCACGGCCCGCCAGCAACGGTGGGATGGCTTCGCTCTGGATCGGCGTCGGCTCCTCGTAGCCCAGCGTGGTGAGCGCGTTGAGGATGTCGGGCCGCAGCCCCAGGTCGGCGAAACCGTTGTCGGCGGTGGTCATGGCGCACATCTTCCCTTACCGGCGGTTGTCACACCCGACTAGGTCCGCTGGTCGGCGCCGGAGCGGGAAGTGAGAGAATCACCCCGAGGCCGTGCGCACCCGCCGCCGGCACCGGGGTGGTGCGCCGCTACCGGCGCCGCACCGAGATCCCCGCTCGCGCCACGACACCGTTCACCGCGACCGCGATCTCCACCTGTCCAGACCGGACAGCCGTGAGCACGTCGGTCTCCGGGTCGAACCACGCCACGTGCCACGGCCGCAGCCCCTGCGCCCCGCCGACGTGCAGCGAGCGGGAGCCGGTCCAGGTGGCGGCCATCGGGTAGTCGAGCCGGACGGTCCGGTCGCCCTGCGCGATGGTGGGCTCGATCCGCACCTGGCCGCGCACGGTCGCGGGTGCGTTGAGCGCCAACGAGTCCACGTGCGGCCGGATCTCCGCCCGCACGCCGTGCTCGCCGACGCCCACCAGCGTCCAGCCGGTGAACCCGCCGACCTCGGCCGGTGCCTTGCCGGAGTTGCCGTTGACCACGTAGTGGACGCCGTCCACTTCGGACGCGAAGAACCCGCCGACGTGGCCGCCGATGAACGTGGCCCTGCCGTTCTCCGCCAGCAGCCGTTCGAAGTACCGCGCCTCCAGCGGGTCGGCCAGCTGGCTGGTGCGCGCGGGCGTCGGGTCGCGCGGCGGGTGGTGCATCAGCACGACCGTGTGACCGGGCGCGGTGCCGAGTGCGCGGCCGAGCATCTCGACCTGGTCGGTTCCGCCGCCCCTGAGCGTGCCGGTGGACGAGTCGAGCAGCACGAACCGGGTGCCCCGGTGGTCGAACGTGCGGTGGGTCGCCCCGAACTCGCGCCGGAACCCGTCGATCGTGCCCGGTCCCATGACCTCGTGGTTGCCCGGCACGTAGTACCAGGGGAGGTCGCCGAGCTCCTCGGTCAGCACCCTGCGGGCGAACGCGAGGTCGGCGGGGGAGGCCTCGTCGACCAGGTCGCCGTTGACGACGACGAACTCGGCACCGGAGGCCCTGATCTCCCGCAGGGTCCTGCGCGCCGCCCGCACCAGGGCGCTGTCCGGAGCCCTCGCCACGAACTGCGCGTCGGACATGACCGCGAACCGCCAGCCCGTGGCGGGGCCGATGACCTCCTCGCGCGGTTCGGCGACCGGTGGGAGCGCGACCGCGGGCGGCACCCGAGCGGTGATGTCGTCCACGACCAGCTCGCCCCGGTACGAGCGGTCCGCTCTCGTCTCGATCGCGTAGAAGCGGGTGACCGCGATCGGGAACTCCAGCTCGCCCGGCACCGGGACGGAGAGCCGCTGCCAGCCGGTCCAGGTGATGTGCGGGCCGTAGAGGGAGCGGGACTGGCCGCTCGCGTCGGTGACCGTGAACGCCGTCCACTCGCCCCGTGCGCTGCCGTGCACCCACGCGGAGAGCTCCAGCGGTTGTCCGTTGACCCGCAACGGTTTCGGCGGCACCGCGTAGGCCGTGCGGGTGCCGGTCGACCTCGTGAAGTCGTAGCTCAGCCGGAGGCCGGTGCCGGTGTGGCCGGCGGGCTCGGGTGCGGCGGAACCGGTGGCGCGCGCCGACCCGAAGCTCCACTGCGGAGCGTCGTCGAACGGGGCGAGCAGCTCGTCGGCCGCGCCGACGGTGACGGCCGTCAGCGCCTCCCTGCCCTGCGCCCGTGCCCTGATCGTGGTCGCGCCGGGCTTCTTCGCGACGACCTGGAGGTCGGGCGTGACGTCGACGACCGAGCGGTCGTAGTCCAGGTCGAGGTCGGCGCGTTCGATCGGCGCGCTGTAGCCGGCGGCGTCGAACCCGTTGATGCGCAGCGGTTTCCGCCCGTCCGGCGCGAGACTGATCCGCTGTTCCGCCGGGGCGAGCCGCGCGAGCTCGCCGAGCACGGTGAGGCCGACCGTCTTGTGTGTCGAACCTTTGTGGACGGTGAACGAAGCCTTGCCGGGGCGCTGCGCCGCGTGGAAGGTGTCGCCGACCGCCCACCCGCCGGTGGCGCGCGTGAGGTGCGGGCTCGTGGCCGGTCCGAACGTCTCGTCGTGGCCGCGGACGGTGATCCTGCGGGTGAGGCCGGGGAACACCCGCTGGTCGGCCGGCTGGACGTGGAACCCGGTGAGCCGCCCCGAGCCCGGCGGCGCGTAGAGCGCGAGCCCGTTGGCCACCGGGCGTTCCGCGCCGTCCGACGGGGTGTTGACCACCTTGAGCGCGGTGCTGCCCGGTTCCCGCGCGAGCATGGTCGACGACCCGCCGCCGTCGAGGTTGAGCGCGTTGTGGGCGCCCAGCTCGATCATCGTGTCGGCCAGGTCGCGCAGGTCCAGGCCCGGCAGGTGCGCACCCTGCCGCCCGTCGACGGTGAGCAGCACCATCTTCCTGCCGTCCCGCGAGAAGCCGACCGCCGTGCGCGGGTGGAGCGCGTCCACCGGAGCGACGTTCCTGCCGTCCTTCACCAGCAGCTGCCGCCCGCCGATGGCCGTGACGGGCTCGCTGCCGTCGCTGGTCCGGCTCGCGTAGGTGACCTCGACCCGGTCACCCGGCTTGAGCTGCCGGAGCACGCCCGCACCCCGGTCGCGGCCGACGAGCACGTACCCGCTGATGGGCCGGTCACCCGGCGCACCGACCTCCTCGACGACGTCGCCGGAAACCCTGACCTCGGCCGTGTCCGCGGCACCCTGCACGGCCCGCGCCCTGGAGTAGCCGCCCCACAACGGGGTGAACACGCCGATGCCGTCGAAGTCGATCTGCGCGCTGTTGAGCTGCGTGATCCGGTGGACGCCGTTCAACGTGCCCTCGAAGAACGTCTCCATGACGCTCCCGACCCCGGCCGCGTCGATGCCGACAGCGCGCCCGTGCCCGGACTTGACGAGCCGCCCGTCCCGGACGCCGACGCCTTCGGGCGCGTTGGAGTTGCCGATGTCGAAGAAGTCCCCGTTGACCGCCGCGACCGCCCTCGGCGTCTGCAGCGAGAGCGGCCGGGCCGCGCTCACCGAGCCGGCGTCGACGTACCCCACCCCGGTGCCGCCGGTGAGGTCGACCGTCATGGCGTCACCGCGGGTCCACCCGCCGGGGCGGTACCAGTCGAAGGAGCTGAGCGTGACGCCGGGGGCGACCGGTGTGGTGGTTCGTTCCGTCTCGATGTGACCGCCGATGCCGGCATGGGCCGGGGCGGGCGCCAGGACGGCGGTGGGCGTCAGGAGGGCGGGCGTCAGGAGGGCCGCGGCGACCATCACCGGCAGTGCGCGTCTCGTCACAGTTCGCGACCATAGACCGGTGCGGTGAAGATCCGCCTGACGGACCGCGCCCGGTCACCCGGCCCGGCGCACTTCTTCGTCCGGTGCACGGTCTTCCGGAACTGTCCGCAGCTCGTTCGCCTCGGCCAGGTACAGGTGCCCGAGGTCGATGAGCAACGTGCCGAGCTCCTCGAAGTGCGCCGCCCGTTCCGGGTCCGGTGCCGTTCCACAGGTCAGCAGCATGTGGCGGGCGAGCAGCTCGCCGAACTCCGGGTGCGTTGCCACCACCTCGCGGGAGAGGCGGGACAGCGACGTGCGCAGCAGGTCCTCGGTCAGAACGTCGACGGCCACGGCAAGATCCCCTCGCTCTTGCGGTACTTCACAGAATCATTCTGGATCGTGGAACAATTCCAAGGCGGGGTCTTACGGGTTGTTTCGAGGTCGAGTGGTATCGAAAACATAACTGCGGTGATGTTCAGGCGCCGGCGTTCAAGCATGCCTCCTGAGTAGGCTTGATCCGCTCGCCTCGACCACTTCGCCTGGGGGGACAGTGCACCGCATCAAGGCCAGTCCTGCCCTGGCACGGCTGGAATGGGTCCTCGACGGCCTGGACGGGAAGTCCGGCTGGGGAGCTGACGCGTCCGACGTGCTCGCGCCGGAGTTCACCGCCGTCGTCACAACCGAGAGGTACGTCGAGGTGACCCGCGGTCGAGCTGCCCGTTACGCGCCGGTCGTCGTGGTCGGTCTCGACGTCGGCGAGACCACCGCCCAGGCGCGGATCCGCCGCCACGACGGCACCGTCGATGTCGTTTCCTGCGTCGTCGAGACCGCCCGGCCGCATCGAATTGCCGGCACGTGGGTCACCGAACTCGTGCCGACGGATCTGACACCGAGGTTGCCGGCCGATTTCACGGACTACGACTTGCCTTCCGCCGCCACGAAAACGCGGCTTGTCGTGTTCTCCGGGGTGCCCGGCAGCGGGAAAAGCACCTTGGCCGACGCGGCAGGCGCCGAGCTGGGATCCCGGTCTTCGCCACCGACTGGCTGCTCGGCGCGCTGACCCCGTTCGGCGGTCGCCACTTCGAGGCTCCGCTGGCCATCGCTGAGGAAGTGCTGACCACGCTCGCCCTGCGGCAGCTCGTCGCCGGGCAGTCCGTGATCCTCGACCACCCCACCGAAGAGGTGGCGACCAGGAACCGCTGGCGCAGCCTGGCACGCCGAGCCGGTGCGGAGCTCCGCGCGGTCGTGTGCCGCTGCTCCGACCCGGAAATCCACCGCGGCAGGCTCGAAGGGCGCAGCCGCGGGATCCCCGGTTGGCATGACGCCGGCGACTGGTCCAACGTGCGGCAGCGGCTGGCCGGCTTTCCCCCTTGGCACGGGGAGGCGCTCTCTGTGGACACCGTTCAACCACGCGAGCTGACCCTTGCCGCAGTCCTGCGGCACATCACCACCTGACGGCGCACCGCCGAGGTGCCACGGCAGGTCGTTACCATCCGAACCATGACCATGCCCGCAGCGATCGAAGCCGTCCGGGACGCGTTCACCGGCCTCACCGCGGGGGAGTTCGACCTGCCGCCGCGGCAGGCGTTCGGGGAGAGCCGGTCGCTGGTCATGGCGGTGCACCACCGGCCGAGCGCGTCGACCGCGGTGAAGGTCGTCAGCATCGAGGTCGAGCGGGACCCGGTGATCACCGGGACCGTGGTGTTCAGCCACCCCGGCGGGCAGTTCGCGACGGATGCGGTGCCGTTGACGACGTTGCGGACCGGTGCGGTGGTGGGGGTGGCGACGGATCTGCTCGCCGACGAGGACGCCGGGCAGATGGCGTTGCTCGGGGCCGGGGCGCAGGCCGCGGACCAGGTGCGGGCGGTGCACGCGGTGCGGCCGCTCAAGAAGCTCGTGGTGTTCAACCGGCACCTCGGGCGGGCCGAGGCGTTGCTGGAGGGGCTCAGGGACGAGTTGCCGGACACCGTGCTGGACGTGGCGGCCGTGGCCGACGAGGCGGTGGCGCAGGCGGACGTCGTGTGCTGTGCGACGGCGGCGACCGTGCCGTTGTTCCGGATGGAGGCGTTGAAGGAACGGGTGCACGTCAACGCGATCGGGTCCTACCGGCCGGTGATGCGGGAGCTGCCGCAGGAGTTGCTGGCGAGCGCCGAGGTCGTGGTGGTGGACCAGGTCGAGGCGGCGTTGAGCGAGGCCGGGGAGATCATCCGGGCGGTGCGGTCCGGGGTGCTCAAGCTGGAGGCGCTGGTGGAGCTGGGGGCGGCGCTGGGAAACCCGCCGCTGCGGCAGGGGCGGACCGTGTTCAAGTCGGTCGGGATCGCGGTGCAGGACTGGGCGGTCGCCAAGCTGTTGACGTGAACGCACAGCCTGAAGACAAGACCTGACAACGAGAACTGGGCGCGCACCCTCTCCGCCGCGAGGGGTGCACGCCCAGTTCGCACCTCCGCGCGGGCCGTGAACGGTCCGCGCGGAGACTTCTCAGGTCAGACCTGCCACTTCTGGCTGGCCACGCCCAGGCACTGCCAGATGTGCGTTCTCGTGCCGTCGCCCGAGGCGCCACCGACGGTGTCGAGGCACTTGTTGGCCTGCGGGTTCACGATGTCCTGCGCCCCGCTGACGGCCCACTTCTGGGCTGCCGAGCCGTTGCAGTCCCAGAGCTGGACCACTGTGCCGTTCGCGGTGCCGCCGCCGTTGACGTCGAGGCACTTGCCCAGTGCGCGGATGGTGCCGTCACCGGGGCGGCTCCACTTCTGGGCGGCGTTGCCGTTGCAGCCGACGATCTGGATGGGCGTGCCGTTGGCCGTGTTGGCCCAGGGCACGTCGAGGCACTTGCCGCCGATGCCGCGGATCTCCGAGCCACCGGCGGGCGGGGTGGAGTCGCTGGAGGAGGCGCGGACCCAGTCGATCACGAGCTGCTGCGGGAACGTCGTGCTGGCGTCGGGGTAGCCGGGCCACTCACCACCGACCGCGAGGTTGATGATGATGAAGAACGGCTTGTTGAACACCCACGGGTTGCCGTTGACGTCGGTCGGGGTGTTGCGGGCGTAGACGTTGCCGTCCACCGACCACGTGATCTCGCCGGGCTTCCAGTCGACCGCGAAGTTGTGGAAGCCGTCGGAGAAGTTCGGGCCGTTGTAGGCGTGCGACTTGCCGCCGGCACCGGAGTAGCCGGGGCCGTGGATGGTGCCGTACACGGTGTTCGTCTGGTGGCCCAGGAACTCCATGATGTCGATCTCACCGGAGCCCGGCCACGGGTTGCCGGTGTTGATGTCGGCGCCCAGCATCCAGAACGCGGGCCAGATGCCCTTGCCGCGCGGCATCTTCATGCGCGCTTCGAAGCGGCCGTAGGTCTGCGTGAACTTGTTCGCGGTGTTGATGCGCGCGGACGTGTACTGGCAGCGGCCGTACCAGCAGTTGTAGTTGCCGGGGTTCTCCTTCTTGGCGGTGATGACCAGGTTGCCCTGGCCGTCGTGCGCCGCGTTGGAGGTACCGGCCTGGTACCACTGGTGTTCCCTGTTGTTGCCGTTGTTGTTGCCCACTTCCATGTTCCACTTGCCACCGTCGACACCGGTGCCGGCGGGAGCGTTGAACTCGTCGGCCCAGGTCACCGCCGCGTTGGCAGGGGGAGCTTGGCTGGTGGTGGCGACGGTGATCCCTGCGGCCACCATCAAGGCGGCGGCAAGGGCCGTCCCGATGCGTCGCTGCATCGAACCGACCTTTCCGGGTGTTTAGTTGTGCGCCCAGTGGTTCGGAAGTGTTGTCGCGCCGTGACTCTCGGTCAACTTGTAAACGTTTTCAGGTTGTCGTCACGTGGGAGCGCTCTCAAGAACTCCAGGCCGTGACCAGCAGGTTTGGAGCCAGTTGACACGAACGGACTCGCTTGCGCGATGAGGCTAAGGGCATTAGCCTCCGGGCTGTGAACGTTCGAGCCAGGCTGAGCACCGCCGCTGTCGTGGACGCCGCGGTGGCGGTGCTGGACGAGCACGGGGTCGAGGGCTTGACGCTCGCCGCCGTCGCCGCGCGCACCGGGGTGGCCACGCCCTCGCTCTACAAGCACGTCGGCAGCCTCGCGGAGCTGAAGGCGCACGTCGCCGTGCGCGCGCTCGACGACATGACCGAGCGCTTCACAAAGGCGGTCCTCGGCAGGGCGGGCGACGACGCGGTCACCGTGCTGATGCACGAGTACCGCGCCTACGTCCGCGAGCACCCGAGGCGGTACGCGGCCATGTCGGTCGACCCGCTGCACGACCCGTCGTTGCGGGAGGCGGGTGTGCGGCTGATGGAGGTCATGCTCGCGACGCTGCGCGGGTACGGCCTCGAAGGTTCCGACGCCGTCCACGCCACGCGCCGGCTGCGGGTCCTCGTGCACGGGTTCGCCGACCTCGAGGCCCGCGGCGGGTTCGGCCTGCCGGAGGAGCTCGACGACACCTACGACCAGCTCGTCCGGATGTACCTCGACAGCCTCGGGGGGACCACGTGAAGATCGCGCACGGCGTGCTGCTGCCGACTGGCTGCGCGTGGCTCGCCCGGGAGCTCAGCCGGACGCGGGAACCAGCCGGAACACCCGCGGTGCCCGCCCGGAGCGCGTGACGTAGCCGTCGAACGCGGGCCACACCGCGAGCATCTTGCCCCACGCCTCGTCCCGTTCGGCGCCTTCGAGCAGCCGGGCGCGGACGGGGCGGATGGTGCCGCGGACGTTCGTCTGCGCGTCCGGGTTCTTGAGCAGGTTCGCGGTCCACGCCGGGTGGTCCGGCCGGCCCCAGTTCGTGCCGGCGACCAGCACGCTGTCGCCGTCGGGCACGTACTGCACCGGCGTCTCGCGGCGCTGACCGCTCCTCGCGCCCGTCGAGATCAGCGTCAGGCCCTTCTGGCCGCTGAACGACGTCGTCATCACCCGGCCGCCGCTGACCCGGTACAGCGCGCGGTCGAACGCCATGACGACCGGGCGCAGGTTCGCGAGCCACCTCTGCTCGCCGAGCCACCGGGCGAGTGCCATCACAGCACCCCTGAGGACCGTGCCGCGTGCACGGCGGCCGTGCGGTTGTGGACGCCGAGCTTGCGCATCGCGCCCTTCAGATACGCCTTCACGGTCTCGGCGCTCAGGCCGAGCTCGCTCGCGATCTCCCGGTTCGCCGCGCCCACGGCCGCCAGCCGCAGCACGTCGAGCTCCCTCGGGGTCAGCGTCGTGGGAACGGAGCCGGTCACGGGTTCGCCGCCGAGGTCGTGGTGGACCTTGCGGAGCCGGTCGCGCAGCGCCGGGTCGTCGACGAGGCGGGCGACCTCGGCCAGTTCGCGGAGTGCCGCTTGGGTGTGCAGAGAAGGCATGTCCAGGTCCTGTGCGAAGCCCTGCGCGATCGCGCCGGCCAGCCTGATCGCCCGGTCGCCGACGGTGGCGTTGCCGCGCACGGCGCCGTAGAGCACGCCCTGCACAGTGCCGCGCACCGCGACCGGATAGGCGAACACCGAGGTCAGGCGCTCCTCACCGACGACCATCGGGTCGAACTCGTGGGTGATCGCGCGGGTGGAGGCGTAGTCGTTGACGCGCACGGGCGTGCCCATCGCGACGGCCGTGCCGCCCAGCCCGCGGCCGGAACCGACCCGCAGGCCGTGCAACGACGTGCCGCGGGTGCCGTGGAAGTGCGAGAGCAGCAGCTGGTTCGCCGCCGTGACAGCGCCGCCGAACACCACGGGCAACCCGGTGGCGCGGCGGAGCATGTCCAGGCGTTGCGGCAGCAACGCGGGGAAGCGGTCCGGCAGCACGTCCAGCAGTCTTGCTGACGGGAGCACCCTCGAAAAGGGGTGCACCCCCGTCCGGGGGTATCGGCGTGCCCTCGGGCCACCGCACCCTCGTCAGCCAGCGAAAGGAGGCCAACCGATGGCCAGTCACGACACCTACCGCGCGGCCCGCGACCTGATGCTCACCGACCCGGGGTCGTTCCGCTGGCCGAGCTTCCCGGACGCCTTCAACTGGGCGCACGACTGGTTCGACGTCATCGCCGAGGGCAACGCCGCCACCGCGCTGCACATCGTCGAGGAGGACGGCCGCGAGCGCGCGCACTCGTTCGACGAGCTGCGCCGCCGGTCCAACCGGGTCGCGCACTGGCTCGCGCGGCACGGCGTCGGCAAGGGCGACAGCGTCATGATCATGCTCGGCAACCAGGCCGAGCTGTGGGAGTCGATGCTCGCGGTGATGAAGCTCGGCGCGGTGATCATGCCGACCACCACCGCACTCGGGCCCGCCGACCTCGCCGACCGGCTGCGGCGCGGTGCCGTCCGGCACGTCCTCGCCCGTGCCGAGGACGCGGACAAGTTCGAGGGCGTGGCCGGGGAGGACACCGGCACGGTGCTGATGGCCGTCGGCGGCGGCGCGCGGGCCGGCTGGCTCGACTACGCGCAGGCCGGCGACGAGCCGGACACCCCGCTGCCGCACCCGCAGACCCGCGCCGACGACCGCTTGCTGCTGTACTTCACCTCCGGCACCACCAGCCGCCCGAAGCTGGTCGAGCACACCCAGGTCTCCTACCCGGTCGGGCACGTCACGACCATGCGCTGGATCGGCATCCGGCCCGGCGACGTGCACCTCAACATCAGCTCGCCCGGCTGGGCCAAGCACGCGTGGAGCTGCTTCTTCGCGCCGTGGATCGCCGAGGCGACGATCTTCGTCTACAACTACGCCCGCTTCGACGCCGCGGCGTTGCTGGAGCAGCTCCGCTCGAAGGGCGTCACCACGTTCTGCGCGCCGCCGACGGTGTGGCGGATGCTGATCAAGGCCGACCTCAGCGGCGGACCCGGTGCGCTGCGGGAGGTCGTGGCCGCGGGCGAACCGCTCAACCCCGAGGTGGTCGAGCAGGTCCGGCAGCACTGGGGCCTCACCCTGCGGGACGGGTTCGGCCAGACCGAGACCACGCTGTCGGTCGGCAACCTGCCCGGTGAGGTCGTGAAGCCCGGCTCGATGGGACGGCCGCTGCCCGGTGTGCCGGTGGTGCTGGTCGACCCGATCACCGGTGAGCGCGGCGACGAGGGCGAGATCTGCATCGACCTGGGGGAGCGGCCGATGTCGCTGATGGCCGGCTACCACGGCGACGAGGAGCGCAACGCCGAGGCGATGGCCGGCGGTCACTACCACACCGGCGACATCGCCTCCCGCGACGAGGACGGCTACCTGTTCTACATCGGACGGTCCGACGACGTGTTCAAGGCCTCGGACTACAAGATCTCGCCGTTCGAGCTGGAGAGCGTGCTGATCGAGCACCCGGCCGTCACCGAGGCCGCCGTCGTGCCCGCGCCCGACCCGCTGCGGCTCGCCGTGCCCAAGGCGTACGTGGCGCTGAGCCCCGGCTGGGAGCCGACCAGGGAGACCGCGCTGCAGATCCTGCGGCACGCCCGCGAGAACCTGGCGCCCTACCAGCGGATCCGGCGGCTGGAGTTCGCCGTGCTGCCCAAGACGGTGTCCGGCAAGATCCGCCGCGTCGACCTGCGCGGCCGCGAGGAGCAGGGCGTCGAGCAGGCGGCGGAGTGGCGCGACGAGCAGTTCCCCGAACTGCGCGGGTGACCGTCGCTCGACCTGGTGCCGACCGGCGATCACTGGGAGCGTGGACGACCTCGCCCACGACGACAGGAGCACACCCATGGTGCGCAAGATCGCCGGTCGGCCCGCTGTGATCACCGGTGCCGCCTCCGGCATCGGCCGCAGCCTCGCGCAGCGGCTGTCCCGGCACGGCTCCCCGGTGGTCATCGCCGACGTGAACGAGGAGGAGCTCGCGAAGACGGCGGCCACGCTGTCCGGGCCGGTGCTGAGCCGGGTGCTCGACGTGCGCGACGCGGAGGACTTCCGGCGCTTCGCCCGGGAGACGCGGGAGTGGCTCGACCTGCCGCTGGCCGCCGTGTTCAACAACGCGGGCGTGGCGACGGCGACGAGCGTGCTGAACGCCGTGCCCGAGGACGACACCTGGCTCTTCGACATCGACTACTGGGGTGTCGTGAACGGCACGCGGGCGTTCCTGCCGATGCTGGTGGAGCAGAACTACGGCGTCGTCGTGAACACCTCCAGCGTCTACGGGCTGGTGGGCATGCCGAACAACAGCGCCTACTGCGCGGCGAAGTTCGCGGTGCGCGGCTTCACCGACTCGCTGCGGCAGGAGCTGCGCGGCACCGGCGTCAGCGCGGTGACCGTGCACCCCGGCGGGATCAAGACCAACATCATCCGCAACGGCCGCATCCGCCGCGACCCCGAGGACCGCGGCCGGGACCTGGAGCAGATCGCGGCCGACTTCGACGCCATCGCGCTCACCACGCCCGACCGCGCAGCCGAGGTCATCCACCGCGGGGTGGAGAAGGGCAAGGCGCGCATCCTCGTCGGACCGGACGCGCACGTGTTCGACGCGCTGGCCCGCATCGCGCCCACGCACTACTTCAGCGCGATGGCGTGGTTGTTCGACCGGCGGCGGTGACGCTGCCGCCGGAGGACTGGGGGAAGATCTCGCGCATGCGTTCCTCGACCGCGGTCCGGCGGACCGAGCAGTGGTTCGTCCGGCAGGGCGCGCCGACCATGATCGAGGGCTACGCCTTCCTCACGCACGTGCTGCCGCGGATGCTGCCGGTGCTCGCGTTCATCGCGGCCGGCAGCCTCGCGTGGCTGGTGCCGCTGCGGGCGGCCGGACCGGGCCGGTGGGTGCTGCTCGGCGTCGTCGTCGCGGTGACGGTGGGCGCCTGGGCGGTGATCTCGGTGTTCGTGCGGCGGCTGCCGACGTTCTCGCGGCGCACGACCTTCCTGCTGCTCGGGGCGTACGCGGCGATGCCGGTCGCGGTTCCGCTGCTGCAGCTGGTGATCGACGACACGATCACCGCGCCGGGCGAGGAGCTGTTCGGGCTCGTCGGGTTCGTCGTCTTCTTCGGGGTGGCGTTCGTCGCGGCGATGGTGTTCACGACCTACGGCGTGGCCGGGCTGGTGCGGGCGGCGGTCCGGCACGTCCTGCACGACCTGCGCAACAGCGTCCACCTGCTCGGCCGCGCGTTGCCGCCGATGCTGTTCGTGACGCTGTTCCTGTTCTTCACCGGTGAGCTGTGGCAGGCGATGAACCAGCTGTCGTGGCAGCGGGTGAGCCTCGTCGTGCTGCTGTTCGCGGCCATCACCGTGCTCGCCGCGGCGGCCCGGCTGCGCGAGGAGATCGGGCGGGTGGAGCAGGACCTGCGCCCCGAGGTGCTGGCGCGGGCGTGCGAGGGCACCCCGCTGGCCGGTGTCGAGGTCGCGGAACCGTTGCAGCCCAAGCGGCTCACCGGCAGGCAGCTGCGCAACCTGCTCGTCATGCTCGCCACCAGGCAGCTCGTGCAGGCCGCGGTGATCGGGCTGGCGCTGTTCGCGTTCTTCGTGCTGCTCGGGCTGATCGTGGTCACGCCGGCGGTGGCCGAGCAGTGGATCGGGTCGCCGCCGGTCATGTCCCCGGTCCTGGGCCTGCCGTCGGCGATGCTGCGCAACGCCACGCTGTTCGCGGCGTTCGGCAGCATGTACCTGTCGGTGACGTCGATGAGCGACAACGAGCACCGGCGGCAGTTCTTCGCCTCGGTCGTGGAACGGGTCGAGCGCACGCTGGCGGTGCGCGCGGTGTACCTGGACCTCAGAAAGCAGGTTCGGGGCTGAGCGCGGTGTCGCGGCTGGGCGGCACGCCGAACCGGCGCCGGTACTCGCGGCTGAACTGCGACGGGCTGTCGTAGCCCACCCGGTGGCCGGCCCGCGTGACGTCCGTGCCGGTGGCGAGCAGCACCCTGGCCTCCTGCAGGCGGATCTGCTTCTGGAACTGGATCGGGCTCAGCGCGGTGACGGCCTGGAAGTTGCGGTAGAACGCCGACTCGCTCATGCCCGCGACCCGTGCGACGTCCTCGACCTTGAACGACTCCGCGTAGTGCGCGCGGATCCAGCTCACCGCCCTGGAGATGTGCGCGAGGCTGGAGTCGCCGCTGCCCAGCTGCCGCACGGCGGCGCCCTGGTCGCTGTTCACCACCCGCCAGAGGATCTCCTGCTTGACCAGCGGGGCGAGCACCCGCGCGTCCCGCGGCCGCGCGACGAGCCGGGCCAGCCGGGTGACGGCGTCGAGCAGCTCGGGGGTGGCGTCGCTGACGGCCAGGCCCTGCGGGGTGCCGGTGGTCCGCGGCAGGTCGTGGCGCAGCAGCAGCTCGGCCACCGCCTCCGGCCGCAGGACGATGCCGAGGCCGAGCGCGGGGTGCGCCGGGCTCGCGCCGACCCAGTCACCGGTGATCGGCAGGTCGACCGAGGCGACGAGGTACTGGCCCGCCCGGTAGTCGTGGACCCGGTCGCCGAGCGCGATGCGTTTGCGGCCCTGCGCCACGAACGCGAGGATCGTGCCGGTCGTCGACGGGCCCTCGTGGCTGCGGACGACCTTGGCCATGAGCACGTCCTCCACCGGTGTGCTCAGGTCCGGCCGGGCGTGCCGGAGGATCAGGTCACGCAGCTCGTCCACCGCGGTGATGGTCCTCGCCGCCGGAGGATCAGGCAAGCCCGTCCACGAACGTCAGCGCCTCCGACAGCGGTTTGCGGTGCAGGTCCGGCACCTCGCAGTCGTCGGCGGGGTACCCGACCGGGAACAGGATGTAGGGCCGTTCGGACTCGCGGCCCAGCAGGTCGGTCAGGAACGTCATGGGGTTGGGCGTGTGCGTCAGCGTCGCCAGGCCCATCGAGTGCAGCGCGGCGATGAAGAACCCGCACGCGATGCCGACGCTTTCGTTGGTGTAGTAGGTCTTCCGGCCGTTCTGCTGCTTCTGCGCGAACACCACCACGAGCCAGGGCGCGACCTCCAGGAACTCCTTGTGCTCGTCGGTCTCCAGCCGCGCCAGCGCCGCGTGCCACTCGGGGACGCCGCGCTCGCGGTAGAAGTGGCGCTCCTCCCGTTCGGCGGCCTCCCGCACCCGGCGCTTCACCTCCGCGTCGGCCGTCGCGACGAACCGCCACGGCTGCTGGTGCGCGCCGCTCGGGGCGGTGTTCGCGGCCCGCACCGCCACCTCGATCGCCTCGGCGGGAACGGGGTCCGGCGAGAACCAGCGCACCGAACGGCGCCGGTCGAGCAGCCGGTGGAACTCCCGGCCGCGGTCGAGGCCCTCCGCGATCGGCAGGCGCGGTGGCGTGTACGGCAGGAACGGGTGGCGGTGCTCTCGGGTCACGCCCTGGACGATGCCGATCCGCGCAGCCGAAGACCAGCTCAAGTTTCTCAGGCCAGTTGTAAGTTCAGCTCATGAATCTGCCGAACGTGACGCTGCGGCAGCTGGAGTACCTGGTCGCCGTCGCCGAGACCGGGTCGCTGACCGGCGCAGCGGCCCGGTGCCACGTCTCGCAGGGCGCGGTCTCGCTGGCGCTCACCGAGCTCGAACGCGTGCTGGACCTGCAGCTGGTCGTCCGGTCACCGCGCAGGGGAGCGGCACTGACCGCCGCCGGCCAGCGGGTGCTCGCCGACGCCCGCAGGGTGGTCGGCGCACTGGGCGACCTCGGCGCGCAGGCCCGCGGGCTGAGCCGGACGGTCGGCGGGACGCTCGTGGTCGGCTGCTACGCGCCGATCGCGCCGTTCCACCTGCCGGCGGCGATGGCCACGTTCGAGCAGGCCAACCCCGGGGTGTCGGTGCGGTTCGTCGAGGGGAGCCTGCCGGAGATCGGCGAGCACCTGCTCACCGGCCGCTGCGAGATCGCGTTCCTCTACGACCAGGACCTGCAGCCGGGTCTCGCGTTCCGCAGGCTGTACGACCAGGAGCCGAAGGTGCTGCTGCCGCAGGGACATCGGCTGCGCCGGCGACGCGCGGTGCGCCTGCGTGACCTGGCGGGTGACCCGTTCGTGCTGCTGGACGTCCCGCCGAGTGAACACTACTTCCGCTCGGTGTTCGCGGCGGCGGGGCTCGACATGGTGGTGGCGCACCGGGCCCGCAGCTTCGAGCTGGCCCGGTCCCTGGTGGCGCGCGGCCTCGGCTACTCGATGACCGTGCAGCAGCCGGCGGTGTCGCAGTCCTACGAGGGGCTGGAGGTGGTGAGCCTGCCGTTGCGCGACGCCGTGCCCACCACGCCGGTGGTGCTGGGCTGGGCGCAGGGCGGTCCGCTGACCCGGCGCGCGCAGGCGTTCGCGGACCACTGCGCGGTCCTCTTCCGCCCGTGAGCAACTGCAAGTACCACCAACACATGATCAAACCTCCGCTGACCACCACCAACATGTTCGTCACCTGCCGAAGCAGACTTGCGTGCGCAGGGCGGCCGGGGGTGCTGTTGGTAGTGGAAAAGTGCCTGTTGATGTTGGGTTGGTGGTACTTGCAGATGCGTGGGTCAGGGAGGGGCGGGGTGGTCGCTGATACGTTGCCGTGGGACGGGTGGTGAGGATCCACCACCCCTCGCGGAGAAGGGTTGGCTCGATGAGCTTGCTGCGCAGTTACGTGTCGGGGAAGTGGCACACGCCGGACGCCGAGGGCGCGCCGTTGCACGACGCCGTCACGGGTGAGGAGATCGCCCGGATCTCGTCCGCGGGCATCGACATGGGTGCCGCGCTCGACCACGGGCGCCGCGTGGGCGGGCCGGCGTTGCGCGAGCTCACCTTCCACCAGCGCGCGCAGCTGCTGAAGGCCCTCGGCCTGTACCTCAAGGAGCACAAAGCCGAGCTGTACGCGTTGTCCGCGCGCAGCGGTGCCACGAGGTCCGACTCGTGGATCGACGTCGACGGCGGCTTCGGCGTGCTGCTCGGCTACGCCTCCAAGGCCAAGCGCGAGCTGCCCAACGACAAGGTCTACGTCGACGGGCCGGTCGAGCCGCTGGGCCGCGGCGGCACGTTCGTCGGCCAGCACATCTGCACGCCCCTGCGCGGTGTCGCGGTGCAGATCAACGCCTACAACTTCCCGATGTGGGGGCCGCTCGAGAAGTTCGCGCCCGCGTTCATCGCCGGGGTGCCGTCGCTGATCAAGCCCGCCTCGCAGACCGCGTACGTGACCGAGAAGCTGGTCGAGCTGATGCTCGCCTCCGGTCTGCTGCCGGAGGGGTCGCTGCAGCTCGTCTGCGGGTCGGCCGGCGACCTGCTCGACCACCTGACCGAGCAGGACCTGGTCGGGTTCACCGGCTCCGCGTCGACCGCCCAGCACCTGCGCACGCACCAGGCCGTGATCCGGTCGTCGGTGCGGTTCAACGCCGAGGCGGACTCGCTCAACTGCTCGATCCTCGGGCCGGACGCCGTGCCGGGCACGCCGGAGTTCGACCTGTTCGTCGGCCAGCTCGTCGCCGAGATGACGACCAAGGCCGGTCAGAAGTGCACAGCGATCCGCCGTGCGCTGGTGCCGTCGTCGCTCATCGACGCGGTGGGCGAGGCGACGGCCGCGAAGCTCGCCGAGGTGGTGATCGGCAACCCGGCCGACAGGTCGGTGAAGATGGGGGCGCTCGCCGGTCTGGAGCAGCGCGAGGAGGTGCTGCGGTCGCTGAAGGCGCTGCGGGAGAACGCTTCCGTGGTCTACGGCGACGGCGCGCTGTCCCTCGTGGACGCCGACGCCGAGCGCGGTGCGTTCATGTCGCCGATGTTGCTGCGCGCGCCGGCGGACGCCGTGCAGCCGCACGAGGTCGAGGCGTTCGGGCCGGTGTCCACGCTGATGCCGTACGACTCGGTGGACGACGCGGTGACGCTGGCCGCCAGGGGCTCCGGCTCGCTGGTCGGGTCGATTGTCTCGGCGGACACCGGCTTCGTGCGCGACGTCGTCGTCGGCGTGGCGCCGTGGCACGGGCGGCTGCTGGTCCTCGACCGCGACGACGCGGGGGAGTCGACCGGGCACGGGTCGCCGCTGCCGATGCTGGTGCACGGCGGACCGGGCCGCGCCGGCGGTGGCGAGGAGATGGGCGGCATGCGCGGCGTGCTGCACCACATGCAGCGCACCGCCGTGCAGGGCTCGCCCAAGGCCCTGGCCGCCGTGACGAACCGGTGGGTCGCCGGGGCGCCGCGCACCGAGGCCGAGGTGCACCCGTTCCGCAAGACGCTCGCCGAGCTGCGGCTCGGTGACACCGTGGTGGCCGGCCCGCGCACGGTGACGCTGGCCGACATCGAGCACTTCGCCGAGTTCACCGGGGACACGTTCTACGCGCACATGGACGAGGAGGCCGCCGCGGCCAACCCGTTCTTCGGCGGGCGGGTCGCGCACGGCTACCTGGTGGTGTCGTTCGCGGCGGGCCTGTTCGTCTCGCCGGAACCGGGGCCGGTGCTCGCGAACTACGGCCTGGAGAACCTGCGGTTCGTCACGCCGACGTTCCCCGGCGACGAGCTGACGGTGACGCTCACGGTCAAGCAGATCACGCCGCGCGAGGACCAGGACTACGGCGAGGTGCGCTGGGACGCCGACGTGGCGAACCAGAAGGGCGAGTCGGTGGCGCGCTACGACGTGCTGACGCTGGTCGCGAAGAGCTGACCGCACAGCACAGCGGGCCGGCGGCGACCTGCGCCGCCGGCCCGCTGTGTTCAGGAGGAGCCGGGTTACTTCGGGTCGCGCCGGGGCAGCGGCCGCGTGGCCGGTCCCTCCAGCACGTTGCCGTCCACGTCGAACCGCGAGCCGTGGCACGGGCAGTCCCAGCTGCGTTCGGCCGAGTTGAACCGCACCAGGCACCCGAGGTGCGTGCAGCGCATGGACACGGCGTGCAACTGCCCCTCCGGGTCGCGGTAGACACCGGTCTTGCCGAGGCCGTCGCGGATGACGTGCGCGTGGTCGGGCGGCAGCGCGTCGCTGTTCGTGGCGTCGGCCGGCAGCACCCGGTCGCCGACCATCTCCACGGCCACCTCGGCGTTCTTCTTCACGAGCGCCGGCAACGACTTCAGCGACAGCCGGTGCGGGCTGAACCGCTCGGCGAGGTCGTTCGGCTTGCCGGTCACGAGGTCCGCGAGCACGGTGGCGGCGAACGTGCCGGAGGTCAGGCCCCACTTCATGTACCCGGTGGCGGTGAAGATGGTGTCCGCGCCGGGCGTGTAGCTGCCGATCATCGGCAGGCTGTCGTAGGCCGTGGGGTCCTGGGCCGACCAGCGGTGGGTCACCTCGGTGACCGGCCAGTGCCGCCGGGCGAACTCCTCCAGCCGCCGGTACGGCTCCTGCACCGGCTTGCCGGTCTCGTGACCCTGCCCGCACACGATCAGCTGGTCGCCGTACGCGCTGATCGACCACGACGGGCTGCCGGCGCTGATGGCGAGCGCACTGGGCGGCGGACCGTCCAGCCGGGCGGCGATGGCGTAGGAGCGCGGCGTCTTCAGCCGGGCGAAGAACAGGCCGCGGTCGAGCAGCGGGTAGTGCGTCGCGAGCACGAGCCGGTTGAAGCGCACCTCACCGTCCTTGGTGGACAGCTTCTGCCCGGTCACGTCGAGGACGCGGCTGTGCTCGTATACCTTGCTGCCGTCACCGTCGACCGCGGCGGCCAGGCCGTGCAGGTACTTCACCGGGTGCAGGGTCAGCTGGTCGTCCAGCCGCACCGCGGCGTGCACCTCGAACGGCAGGTCGAGGTCCGCGTCGAGGCGGACCGGCAGCCCGGCCTGCCGCGCGTGGCGGAACTCGGCCTCGACGGTCGCCACCTCGTCCTCGGCGTAGGCGTAGGTGGCGGCGGAACCGCGCCGCAGGTCGCAGGCGATCTCCTCGCGCTGCACGAGGTCGGCGACCTGGCCCACGGCCGCCAGTGACGCGGCGGCGTAGTCGGCGGCGGTCGCGACGTCGTGCGTGCGCACGAGGGTCGAGTACACAGTGGACTGCAGCGCGGTCACCTTGGCGGTGTTGTTGCCCGACGCGCCGGACGCCACGCGGTCGGCCTCCAGCACCACGACCCGCAGGCCGCGGCGTTTGAGCAGCAACGCGGTGGTCAGACCGGTGATGCCGGCGCCGACGACCGCGACGTCGAACGAGTGGGTGCCGGTGAGCTGCGGACGGGGTCGGGCGGGCAGTGCGGAGAGCCAGAGCGACTGGTCGCCGGTGGTGGTCATGGCGGCCGGGTACCCGCGAGTGGTCTCTGCATGCCTGCGGCCGTGGCGGGGTATGCGGGGTGCATGGGTAAGCACCGGGTAGTCGTCGTCGGCGGAGGGTTCGGCGGCCTGAACGTCGTGCGCGGGCTCAAGGACGCCGACGTCGAGGTCACGCTGATCGACCGCACCAACCACCACCTGTTCCAGCCGCTGCTCTACCAGGTCGCGACGGCGTTGCTGCCGGCAGGGGACATCGCGCCCGCGTTCCGCGCCATCCTGCGCAAACAACGCAACGCGCACGTGCTGCTGGGCGAGGTGACCGGGTTCGACACGCAGCAGCGGCTGGTCGACGTCGACCTCGCGGACGGCACCGCCCACCGGGTCCCGTACGACACGCTGGTCGTGGCCGCCGGTGCCCGCGACAGCTACTTCGGCAACGACCAGTGGGCCGAGCACGCGCCGCCGATGAAGACCCTGGAGCAGGCCGTCGACCTCCGCTCACGGCTGCTGCGGTCGTTCGAGCACGCCGTCACCGGTGACCCGAAGGAGTGGTTGTCGTTCGCCGTCATCGGCGCCGGCCCGACCGGCGTGGAGCTGGCGGGCCAGCTCGCCGACCTCGCCCGCCGCGCCCTGAAGGGCCAGTTCCGCGAGATCGACCCGCGCGACCTGAGCATCACGCTCCTCGATGCCGTGCCGCACGTGCTGCCGCCGTTCTCCGACCCGCTGCGCAAGCACGCGCGGGCCAAGCTCGAACAGCTCGGCGTCACGGTCATGACCGGTGCCATGGTCGAGTCGATCGACGACCGCGGCCTGACCACGAAGGACGGTGACCGGGTCGAGGCGCGCACGATCATCTGGGCCGCGGGCGTGCAGGCCTCGCCGCTGTCGCGCAAGATCGCCGAGGCCACCGGTGCCGAGCTCGACCGCAAGGGCCGGATCAAGGTGGACCCCGCCGACTGCTCGGTGACGCCGGAGATCTTCGCGATCGGCGACATGGCGAACCTGAACGACCTGCCGGGCATCGCCGAGCCCGCGATCCAGGAGGGCCACCACGTCGCCCGCGTGATCAAGGCCCGGCTCACGGGGCGCACCCACCGGCCGTTCAAGTACCTCGACCTCGGCACCATGGCCACGATCTCGCCCGCCGACGCCGTCGCGGACATCAAGAAGCTGCGGCTCAAGGGCGTCATCGGCAAGGTGGCGTGGGCGGTGGTGCACATCGCGTTCCTCGTCGGCTTCCGCAACCGGATCGCCGTGCTCGCGAACTGGGGCTGGAACATCGTGACCGGCCGGCGGACCCAGTCGATCATCCTGCAACCGGTGCAGGCGCGGGACGGGTCCACCGGCAGTTAGCGCCGGCGCGGGTGCGGGTACCCGCCCTGGCGTGAACACCGAGCTGCTGGGCCTCTACCTCAACGACCACCTGACGGCCGAGGCGGCGAGCACCGAGCTGGCCCGCCGGATCAGCCGCACCCGGCCCGAGCTGCGGGCGCTCGCCGACGACGTCGAGTCCGACCGCGAGGAGCTGCTCGACGTGATGCGCGGCTACGGCGTGGAACCCCGCGCGGCCAGGGCCGCGATCGGCCGGCTGGCGGAGAAGGCGGGGCGGCTCAAGCTCAACGGCCGGCTGCTGAGCCGCTCACCGCTGAGCGACGTGCTGGAGCTGGAGGGCCTGCGGCTGGCCGTCGAGGGCAAGGCGGCGCTGTGGCGGACGCTGCGCGCGTTGCCCGGGGCCGACACCGACCGGTTCGACCGGCTGCTGAGCCGGGTGGAGGGCCAGGCGGGCGTGGTCGAGCGGGAGCGGATCCGGATCGCCCCGAAGGTGTTCACCGCGGAGCAGCCCGCCGGCGCCGACGCCGGCGGCCTCGGGGGAGTGGACGTCGAGCGCACGTTCACCGTCGCCGCCTCCCCGGAGAACGTCGTCGGCTACCTGCGCGACTTCGCCCGCACCGAGCAGTGGGACCCCGGCACCGTCACGTGCGCGCGGCTGGACGACGGCCCCGTCGCGGTCGGCTCGCGCTGGCGCAACGTCTCCACGTTCCTCGGCCGCCGCACCGAGCTGGTGTACGAGCTGACCAGGGACGACCCGGACCGGCTGCGGTTCGAGGGCCGCAACGGCACCGCCACCACCGTCGACGACATCTCGGTCACCGCGGGCGGCACACCGGGCACGACGAAGGTCGGCTACCACGTGCACGTGGAGCTCACCGGCCTCGCGAAGCTCGGCGCGCCGGTGGCGAAGCTCGCACTGGAGAAGCTCGGCAGCGACACCGAGCGGTCGCTGATCCGGGTGCTCGGCGACGTCGGCTGAGCCGTCGCGCACAGCGGTAAAGGCAAAGGAAAACCGCAGGTCAGGACGCGTTCCCCGGCTCGGGGGCGATCCCTAGACTCCCTCAGGCCGGTTGCACGGACAGGCTCTTCCTCCTGGCGGCACCGGCCTGAGCACAGAGGGAGAACTGGGGTGTTCGAGAACAACGTCACCAGGCGCGGTTTCGTCACGGGCGCGGCAGCGGTCGCCGGTCTCGCCGGCCTGTCCACCGTCGCACCGGGCCTCGCGGCCGCCGACCCGAAGATCGGCGACCAGCACCGCGAGGAGGAGTTCACCGCCTCCGACGTCAGCGCCGCCGCGCTGATGACGTTCCAGAAGATCGACGGCACGCCCGTCTACTACTGGCGCTCCAACCGCGGCAACACCACCGCGCGCAACTGGCAGTGCACCGACGCGTTCTACACCGCGCTCGTCGCGTGGATCCGCGACCTGCGCTCCCTGTCGTCGAGCTACGGCTCGATCAGCTACATCGTCTCGGCCGGCTTCTACGTCGACAAGGCGGGCCAGCACGGCGCCGGCACCGCCATGGACCTCGACCACGTCCGCTGGTCCGGCGGCAACACCACCTCCCCGCTCGACCAGGCCCACGCGTCGGGCACCGCGTCGGTCCGCAAGCGCTACCTGGCCACCGAGGCCGTGTGCCGCCGCCGGTTCCGCTACGTGCTCGACGGCTGGTACAACGCCGACCACGCCGACCACATCCACGCCGACTTCGGCGGCATGCCGGTCCGCGCGGTCAAGGACTCCGAGTCCGACACCAAGTTCGTCCAGGCCGTGTGCAACAACTTCCGCGGCGCCGGCCTCGCCATCGACGGCATCTGGGGCCCGGCCACCACGAGCGCGTTCACCGGCCTCAAGTCGGCGCTCGCCATCACCGGCGACCCGCACACCAGCTCGTCGGTGTGGCAGTCGATGCTGTCGAAGATCGCGACCAAGGGCTTCGCGAACCAGAACATCTGACCCGCGCTCCGCATCGACCGGCTTTGCCGTGACATTCCGCGGTCGGCCGGTCTCGATTCACGAGCGGTGCGTTCACCGCACCTCGTGAATGCGCGAGGAAGCTTGGGGAATTGCCGCGCTGAAAACGGCGAGGGGCGCATCCAGCACCGTGGATGCGCCCCTCGCCGTGAGGTGGGGAAGTGCCTACCTGGGCGCGCTGCCGCCCGGGCCGCCGAGGCCGAACAGGATCCGCTGGATGAGTTCGGGATCGACCTCCGGCTCGTCGCCCAGCGCCTCCGCGGCCGGCGAGCGGCGGCGTTCGCGGCGGGGGAGCGGGACCGCGGTCGCGTTCACGCCGGTCGGGAGCGGGATCTCGCACCAGATCAGCTTCACGCCACCGCTGAGCTGCAGCTCACCGGTGCGCAGGTCGGGGGAGGTGGGCGGCATGACGAACCGGGCCGCCTCCAGCTCCACCACCAGGTAGTCGCCGGTCAGCCGCAGCCGCAGCGTGATCAGCCGTGAGGTCTTCGGGTCCGCGGCCTCGATCGCCGCCTCCACCAGGGCGCATGCGACGGCGGAGCACTCGCCGACCATGTTGCGCAGCCGCCACTCGCCCAGTGTGAACCGGACGAACAGGTCCGCGCAGTTCACCGCGGTGGGCAGCGCGATGAGTGTCAGGTCGTCGACCTGGGCGGTCGGGGCGTTCGCCTGCATGCTGCCTCCGTTTCGCGTGCGGCGCGCGAGGCCACGACAGACACCCACATGGCCGTCGCGGTGTGCCGGAATCTACATGGGTATACGGAGGAAGCAACGGCCCGGTTGACCCGTCCGTCAAAAGTCACGCTCAAGTCACGACCAGAGGGCCTGTTGTTCACTCAGTGTGGGAATGGCGGGGCCCCATGATCACTTTCCGTGATAACGGGAGTCGGCATCGCTTCCGGGCGAACCGGTACCGGGTGCCGGGAGGGGCGCCTGCTGCGGCGGGGCGACGAGGGGGACGGTGCCAGGCCGTCGCGCTGGTCGTGGGGCGCATTTCCATTTCGGGGTGGTGGCGACATCACGGCACTTAAAAATATTTAAAACGGATTAATCGTCTGAACGGTGGATCAGCGGTACCGGGCCGTCGGCTAACTTCGGTCGTGATCGCCACAGCGGTCACCTCGACCACCTGAACACGCCGGTCCCCACACCTGGCGCCGAGAGCCCCGGCAGATCCACCTCACCACACCGGTGTGGAAGGGCACGTGCGCACTGCTCACCGGTTCCTCCCTCCTGCTCGGAACCCGGTGGTGCGGCAGCGGTGCAGCGCGGCCGGCCGGTGCCCGCCGGCGGTGTTCACGACACGACCCTCCGGAGCCTCAGTTGGACGCGTGCACCACCCAGAGGCCCGCGGTCGACGTGGAGGGAACCACCCGTGCTCTCCGCGACCCTGCGGGCGATGTCGAGCCCCAGCCCGGTGGACCCGCCACCGCTGGTGCCGCGCAGCACCGCGTGCCCGGTGTCCCGGATGCCGGGGCCCGCGTCCTCGACCACCAGCGCCACCAGGTCGGCCTGGTGCACCAGCGCGACACCGAACCGCGTGCCCTCCCGCGTGTGGCGGAAGACGTTGCCCAGCACCGCGTCCAGCGCCGCGGTGAGGTCGGTGCGGGCCAGCGGCACCAGCGCCGGGCGGTCGGCGCCCCTGACCGTCCACGGCCGGTCCTGGTCGTCGGCGAGCGCGGACCAGAACACCAGCCGGTCGCGCACCACGCCCGAGGCGTCCACGGCCGTGCTCTCCGGCTGGAGACCCGACCGGGCCGCCTTGATGATCTCGTCGACCTCTCTCTCAAGCCCCTTCACGGCCGCGCGGATGCGGTCCGCCCCCATCCCCTGTCCGAGGGTGTCCGCGTCCAGCAGCAGGGCCGTGAGGGGTGTTCTGAGGCGGTGGGAGAGGTCGGCGACCACCTCGCGTTCGGCGGCGAGCAGGTGCCGGACGCGTTCGGCCATCGCGTTGAACGCCCGCCCGACCTCCTTGAGCTCGGGCGGGCCCTGCACCGGGACGCGGGCCGACAGGTCGCCGTGCCCCATGCGCCGCGCGCCGTCCGCGAGCGCCCTCGTGGCCTTCACCGCCCGCGCGCCCAGCCGGTCGGCGACGAGCACCGACCCGGCCACCAGGCCGACCGCCACACCGGCCAGCGCGAGCCAGGTGCCCATGACGCCGTGCGTGAGCTGCTCCGCGGGCACGAACGCCTCGACGATCGCGATCTCGTTGCCGCCCAGGGCGATCGGCTGCAGGTAGGCGACGCCGTCCGGGCGTTCGGCGACGCCGGCCCTCGCCTGCCTCACCGCGTCGGCGAGGTCCTTCGCGGTGATGTGCGAGGTGCCGACCGTGACCGGTCCGCTGAAGTGCACGGCGAGCCGCTGCTGCCCGCCGTAGCGGGTGCTCGCGATGGCCTGCCGCACGTCCTGCGGAGTACGCGAGATCACCAGTGCGGGCGTGAGGGCACCGGCCTGCTTCTGCGCCTCGCTGAGCGCGCGGTCGTGGGCGGCGCCCTTGACGACGATCGCGAGCGGGATGAGGAACGCCAGCGCCACCATGCTCGTCGCCGCGAGAGCGACGAGCACCAGTGACCGCCTCACCTCGGTGCGACCAGGCGCACGCCGACACCGCGCACCGTGTGCAGGTACCGCGGCCGGGCGGCCCGTTCGCCGAGCTTGCGCCGCAACCAGCTCAGGTGCACGTCGAGCGTCTGGTCGTCGCGGTGCGAGGGCCACAGGTGCCGCAGGATCTCCGCACGCGGCACGACCTCGCCCTGCCTGCTCGCGAGGAACGCGAGCAGCTCGAACTCCTTGTGCGTCAGCGACAGCTCCTGACCGTCCACAGCTGCCCTGCGGCGGTCCACGTCGACCTCCAGCCCGCCGACCCTGAGCTGCCGGTGGTCCTTGGCCCGCCGCAGCACCGCCTGCACCCGCGCGCCGAGGTGCTCGCTGGAGAACGGTTTGACCAGGTAGTCGTCGGCACCGGCGTTGAGCAGCCGGACGATCTCCTGCTCGTCGTCGCGCGCCGTGGCGATGACGACGGGCGTGTCGGTGACGCCCCGGATCATCCGCAGCGCGTCACCGCCGTCGAGGTCGGGCAGGCCGAGGTCGAGGACCACGACGTCGTAGGCGTGCGCGGAGACTTCGCGCAACGCCTCGATCGCGAGCGCCACACCGTGCACGACGTGGCCCTGGTCGGTGAGCGCGCGCGTGATGGCGGCGCGCACGGCGGAGTCGTCCTCCACCAGGAGTACCGATGCCATGTCGCTAACGGAGGGACGTCGCGGTGAGACGGTCGATCGGGTACCTGACCGCGTGGGCGGTCGTGACCGCGGCGGCCGTCGGGCTGTCCTGGCTCGGAATCCGGTCGGCCATGGAACCCGCCCCCGTTGCCGTCGCCGATGCCACCGGTGGGCCCGGGATTCTGCCGATGCCGACCTTCGAGTCGATGAGCGTGGCCGTGCCGACCACCACCACTACCGCTCCCGCCGCTGTTGCCACCACGACCACCAGGCCTCCCCTGCGCTCGTCCGCTCCGGTGTCAGCTGTTCCGACGAGTACTACGGATGGGCGGGCGTCGGCGGCTCAACTCCCGGCCGGCGAATGGCAGGCGGACGGGTCGTACGTGCACGCGTTCCACCTGCGCGGCGGGGACGTCGTGGTGCGGTTCCGGGCGTCCGGGGTGCAGGCGCTGTCGGCCACGCCCGCGGAGGGGTGGGCGGTGGGCGTGGAGCAGCCCGGTGGGCCGTTGGTGGTGAACTTCCAGGACCCGGCGGGGAGGTTGTCGCGGTTGGAGGCCACTTGGGAGGGTGGGCCGACCGCGCGGGTGGTCGAGAGGTAGACGGCGGCGCGGACGTTGCCCCGCCGCGGAACCGCCCGAGTGGCGGCTCCGCAACGGGGCCACGGGCTACAGGCCGATGGCCTTCGCGATCTGCGCCGGCCGGAGCACCCGCAGGATCGCCTCGAACAGGTAGTAGTCGCCGTACGGCAGCGAGACCTCGACGCCGTCCTCCGCGGGCCGGTTGCGGGTGCCGCGCGCCAGGACCGCCTCCGCCCGGCTCGACTGCGACGTCAGGCAGGTGCGGACGAGACCGTCGAGGATCAGCAGCGCGCGCCGGCGGTAGCGGTCCTGGCCGGTGGCCTTCGCGAGGTCCAGCAGGCCGCAGGCCAGGATCGCGCCCGCGGAGGAGTCCTTGACGTCGTTGGCGCCCAAGGGGGAGCGGTAGTCCCACACCGGGACGTTGTCGGGGGTGAGGACGGACAGGGCGTAGTCGGCCATCCTGCGGGCGGTGTCGCGGAACTCGCGCAGGCCCGTGCGGCGGTACATGGTCGTGAAGCCGTAGACGCCCCAGGACTGGCCGCGCGACCAGCACGAGGCCGGGCTGTAGCCCTGGACGGTGCCGGGGCCCAGGGGTGCGCCGGTGTCCGGGTCGAAGTCGAAGACGTGCGGGGTGGAGCCGTCGGCGCGCACGAAGTGGGTCTGGGTGGTGCGGGCGTGGGCGGTGGCGATGTCGATGAACCCGCGGTCGCCGGTCTGCTCGGTGGCGAACGCGAGGAGGTCGAGGTTCATCATCGTGTCGATGATGACGCGGCCCGCGTTGCCGGGGGTGCCGAGGCGGCCCCAGGCGCGGATGAACCGGCCGGTGGCGTTGTAGCGCCGGGTCAGGGTGTTCGCCGCGTCGACGGCGCCGTCGCGCCAGACCCGGTTGCCCGTCAGGCGGTACGCCGTGACCCAGGAGGGGGAGAAGAGGAAGCCCAGGTCGTGGTCGCGGGGGTCCAGGCGGCGCGGGGCCAGGCGGTCGTTCGCGGCCTCGGCAAGGGTGCGGAACAGCGGGTCGCCGGAGTCGAGGTGCGCGAGCCAGAGGGTGCCCGGCCAGAAGCCGCCGACCCAGCCGCCGTCGGCGACGTGGGTCCACTTCTCGAAGCGGGTGATCTCCGGGAACGAGGTGGTGCCCGGTGCGACCGCGCGGAGCTTCGCCAGGCCGTAGTCCAGTGCCGCGCGCAGGCGGGCCGGGTCGGCGGAGGCCGTTCCGGTGCCTGCGGAGGCGACCAGCGGGGTGGTCGCGGCGGACGCGAGGAGGGTGCGTCGAGAAAGGTTCACGAGACCGTCCAGTCCCTTCCGGATTCCGTGCGCCCGGCGCCACCCTGCCAGAGACGATCAAGGTCCGGCAAGAGGTATTCGGGTTGTGCATGGGCAGTACGGAAAACCTTGGGATTGACGGTGTGAAAAATTGATTCTTACGCTCGATTGCGTCGAATCGAGTTGGAGGTCTTGAGATGGCACAGGTACGGGTTCGCAAGCCGGTCGCGCCGGTCGTGCTCACGCCGTCGCTGGTGCAGGCGATGATCGCCCGCCGGCAGGCCGTCCAGGTGGCCAAGTTCCGCACCACCTGCACCGACTGCCTGCCCAACTACTGAGCGGCTGAGGGGACTTCGCCGTGGAGCTCGACGCTGATGCGCTGATCCGCGCCTTGGCGGTGTGCTGCGGCGAAGAACCCGCCGACCCGGCGGAGGCGGTGTGGCTCGCCCGCAAGAAGCAGCCGTCGTTCCTCGCCACCCTGTGCTCCGCGTGGGGTGAGCTGAACGACGGGCTGGCCTTCGAGCTGGCCGCGCAACGCGACCGGGTCGCGTTCTACCGGGTGCTGGCGGCCTCGCTGGACTCCCCGGAGATCATTCCGCTCAAGGGCCTGGAGGTCGGGCGGCTCTACCCGGCCGGCTGGGTCAGGTACATGAACGACCTCGATTACCACGTTGGAAAACCCGAACTGCTGTGGGAGGTCGCAGCCGCTTTGGTCGAACGCGGCTGGACGCTCGACTCCGGCACGTTCACGAGGGTGGACAACTCACTGCAGGTGCTGCTGAGCTTCCGGATGCCGCACCCCGACCGCTACCAGCTCCCCTACGGTGTGGAGCTGACGAGCTACGTGAGCCTCGGCGACCTCGGTGCGGTGCCGCCGGTGCTCACGCTCACACCGGACCTGGCGCCGGTGAAGAACCTGATGATGCTGCTGTTCGAACGGTTCGAGCAGCCGTTCCGGGCACGCGACCTCCTCGACGGGGCGTTGCTCGTCGAGGCGGCGCAACCCCGTGACGTGGAGCGGATGCTGGACCGGCTCGACCTGTGGCCCGAGTACGCGGAGCTGGCGTCGCTGCTCGCGCGCGCAGAACTGGGACCGTCGCCGCAAGTCCCGCGTGACGCCGTGGTGAGAGCACGTCGGCGTCGCGCGGGACGGGCCGTGCGCAGCGTGCTGTCCACCGCCGGGCTGGCCCGCAGGGCGCAGCACCGGATGGTGGACCGCGGGCTGCCCGCGGCCGGGCGCAGGGCGTTCGAACGGGTCGGTGCCCGCTGGGCGCTCGACTCGGGGCTGCTGTGCTTCGGGCTGCCGGTGGACGGGCGGTCCGACCGCGTGCGCGTCGGCGGGCGGGGGGACCTGACGTGGGTCGACACCCCGGTTGCCCGGTTCCTGCTGACTCCCGGCGACGAACTGCCGTCGTCCGCCGAGGAGTTCGTCTGAGGAGGTGTGTTGGTCATGGCCGTGAACTCCCGCAAGCCCAAGCTCCCGACGAAGAAGTAGGAGGACTCCAGATGGCGAAGAAGCACGGTCACAAGCAGGCGGTCAAGCCGAAGATCAAGAAGCGGCGCTAGGAGGTCGGGACGCTGTGGTGTTCGTGCTGCTGGGACCCGACGCGGTGGCGCGGCAGCTCGGCGTCCCGATCCTGGACCGGCTCGAAGGGGCCGGTTTCACCCCGCTGCGCTGGCACCTGATCGGCCGGCGACCGTCCGGTTTGGACGCCTTCCACGCCGAGAACATCGACAAGCACTGGAAGGGCTACCTCTACCGGCTCGTCGACCGGCTGTTCGCCCACGGCCCGTTCCTGGCGCTGGAGGTCAGCGGGTCGCACGAGGAGCTGCGGGCCCTCAAGGGCTCCAGCGACCCCGCCCAGGCCGCCCCCGGCACGATCCGCGGCGACCTCGGGACGATCAACGTGGTGCTCGCGCTCATGCACAGCTCGGACACGCCCGCGGACTCCGCACGCGAGAGCGCGGCGTTCCTGCCCGGCGGTTTCGCCGGCACGGGCGACCCGCGGCCGGTGCTCAAGACGCTGGCCCGCGGCGGGGTCGCGGAGACGCGCGGGTTCGACGAGGTGCTCGTCGGGCTGCACTCGCGGATCGAGGCCGCGCTGTGGCACGAGCCGCCGGGCCACCCGGTGGAAGCGGTGCTGGAGCACGACTTCCTGACACCGGAGCTCGACGTGGAGCACGCCGCGGCGCTGGCGGCGACCGTCGGCGTGCGGATCGACCCGTGGGAACGGCTGGTGCTCGCCACCTCACAGCACTTCGCGCCGCGTCGTGGCGGCACTGCGGCGGAGCACCTGCGCTAGCTCCGGGTCGCGGGTGCGGACCCAGCCGTTGAGCGGCGTTCCCGTGCACCCCCTGCCGCGCTTGGCCGCCCACGCACCCTGGCCGTAGCCGATGGTCCGCACGCCCTCCGCGTACGCATGCTCCGCGGCCGCGTAGAAAGCGGTGCCGAAGTAGGCCAGCCGCGAGCGGTCGTCGGTGTAGTCGAACCCGACCGAGGTGCAGGTCCAGTCGCCCTCGTGGCGGGCGAACATCGCGTAGCCGACGGCGTTGCCGCTGTCCGGCCGGGCCACGAGCGTGGTCGCGTCCATCGCCGCGAGGTCGGCGAGCTTGCGGCGTTCGGCGGCGAAGTCCGCGCTGCCGCGGTACTTCCGCGCGAGCTGGCACTTCAGCGCGGCGAGCTCGTCGAGGTCGGGCTCCTCGCGGCGGACGTCCGCGGCGGACCGCATCTCGCGGCGGATCTCCTTGCGGCGCTTGCGGGGGAACGCGGCGAGGTAGTCGGCGACGCCCGTGCCCGGCAGGTGCAGGTCCCACGTCATCGACAGCGGCACGCACGTGAAACCGCGCTCGCGCAGCACCGGTTCCAGCGGACCGGGCCGGGTGTAGAGGAACGCCGTCGTCGGGACGTCGTGCGCGAGCGCCGCGTCGACCAAGCCGTGCAACGCCTCCGGGTCGGTGGCGCGCGGACCGACGGGCAGGCACTCGTAACCGGGCACCATCACGGTCAGCACCGGCACCCACGGCGGCGAGTCGATGGGCTCGCGGGTGATCGGCAGCGCGGGCGCCGGTCCGGCCAGCGCGTACCCGAGGTCGAAGAACTCGGTGGGCAGCGGCTCGTGCTGGACGAACGCGTGCGCCTCGACCCCGTCGGCGCGCAGCGGAACCGGCGGGGGCAGCCGGCCGCCCATCACGGCGATCCACGTGGGAGTGGTGAGGATGCTCATGCGCGCAGCAGCACGCCGTCGAGGTGGCGCGGGCCCAACCCGTGCCGCTGCTTGAAGACGGCGTTGCTGCGCCCGCCTTCGAGCACCGGTTTGCCCAGGGCGAGCGCGAGCCGCACCGACTCGGCGAACAGCACCCCGTACGGGCTGTGGTTGCCGTCCACCGAGTAGTCGACACCGCACGTCCAGGTGTGGAACCGCGTCGCGTCGGTGAGGCAGACACCGGCCGCGACGAGCCGGCCGCGCTGGCGCACCTCGATCACGTGCGCGCGCTCGCCCAGCGCCAGCACGAACTTCGCGAACGTGCCCTCGGGGTAGAAACCGCCGTTCTCGAACCGGGCCGCTGTCCGGCCGCACAACGGCGTGATCTCGTCGAGCGACGCCGACGCCACCGGCAGCACCTCCGTCGTGACACCGGCCTCGCGCGCCCTGCGCTCGTTGCGCCGCAGGTTCGCCCGCGCCCGTTCACCCAGCCGGGACAGGTAGTGCTCGTAGTCGGTGACACCGGTCAGGTCGGCCGCCCACCGGTCGACCAGGTGCCGCGCGGGCAGGCCGTTCGCCCGCAGCTCCTGGCCGAACTCGCTGCCGCGCCGCACGTTCACGAACCCGCACCACTGCGCGCGGAACAGCGACGCGGTGCGCAGCATGGCGTTGATGACCGTCGGCACCACGTCGATGCCGATCGTGGACGGCACGTGCGCGTCGTAGCAGTGCCAGGTGTGGCTGAGCAGCGCGGGCTGGTCGCGGGCCTCCGGGTAGGCGGTGTACAGGCAGCCCAGCGGGTCCGCCGCCGTCTGGAGGTACATCGGGTTCACCGCGACCGCCTGCTCGCCGCGCCGCACCACCAGGTAGGCGAAGGCGTCGATGGCCGTCAGCGGTGCCTGCTCGTAGGCGTCGAGGTACGCGTGCTCGTAGAACACCGGCGCTCCGGCCGCGTGCACCACCGCATCCCAATCGGCAGCATCGAATTCCCTTATGGAGCGGGAAAACTCGACGCGCATCGACGTTGACGCAGGTGGTTTCGGCACGCCCATACTCTACGACCTGTGCCAGGGCGAACGAGGAGATCGAGATGGCATCGGTGTACTTCCTGACGAAGCTGGGCACGACCGAGGAGCTCGCTGCCTCCCCCGGCCAGCCGCTGCCGGACGTGTTGCGCCGGCACGGGATTCCGGTCAACGCGGTGCTCACGTCGGTCAACGGCGAGATCGTCGCCGAGGACACCGTCGTGATCGGCGCGGACGACGTGGTGCAGGTGCGGCAGGTCCGCTTCTACGACCTGGACGTGGCGCGCCGCCCCAAGACCGTCGTCTACGGCACGCCGAACCCGGTCTACACCAAGAAGGTCATGTTCGACACCAACGGTTCGCTGGAACACCGGTGCGAGCAGCTGGACGCCGACTCGTTCGTGCAGTACGTCGAGGAGGCGTTCGTCCAGAGCTACGTGCTGAACGCCGGTGAACGCGTCGTCATCGGCCTGTCCGGCGGACGGGACAGCGTGGCGTACCTGACGCTGCTGGAGCGGACCCGCGACCGGCTGCCCGCGGTCGACATGACCGCGGTGACGATCACCGGCCTGCCGGACTGGGAGGAACCGGCGACGTTCGCTGCGGCCCGCGAGTCCGGCGCACGGCTCGGCATCGACCAGGTGATCGTGACCGCCGAGGACGTCGAGCGGGTGTTCCGGCTGCGCAAACCGTTCGTGGAGGCCATGAACGAGGTCGTCGCCGGCGACGGCGCGCACCTGACGATGGTGATCGGCCACCAGGTGCTGCGGCGGATGCTGGAGGAGGACGCCCGTGCCCGCGGCGCCTCGACGGTGGCGTTCGGCTTCAACGCCGACGACCTCGTGGCCTCCATGGTCACCTGGTACACGACCGGTTTCCGGATGGGCGGCATCCCGGCGCGCGAGATCGGCGGCCTGCGGTACGTGTTCCCGTTGTACCGCATCACGAAGAAGGAGCTGACGCTGTACCTGGAGCTGGTCGCGCCCGAGCTGAACCGGCAGGGCACACCGGGCCGCTTCACCACGGGACCGGACGAGCGGTCGATGTCGTACGCGGTGACGGACCACCTGTTCGACCTGTGGCCGGGCGTGGACTACTACCTGTTCTCGGCGTTCGAGAACATGCAGCGGTACATGTTCCCGATGGTGGAGGCCAAGTGCCGCTACTGCGGCGGCGTCTACCTGCTGCAGGAGGGCATGCAGAACGCCTCCGACGTGTGCGACGTCTGCGACTTCTTCGCGCGCCGGGAACTCAACTTTGCGTGAGCACCCGTTCTTCACGCGGGACTACTGGGTCTTCGCCGCCGCCGAGTACTCGCCGGCCCGCACCGCCGCCGAGGTCGCCTACCTCACGTCGGTGCTGCCGGCCGGTGGGCGGGTCCTCGACCTCGGGTGCGGGGTGGGTCGGCACGCGCACGGGCTGGCGCGCGCAGGGTTCGACGTGGTCGGGGTCGACGTGTCGGAGTGGGCGGTCGACCAGGCCCGGCGCGGGCCGGGGGTCTTCGTGGCGGCCGACCTGACGAGGGCCTGGCCGGACTTCGCCGGCCTGGGTTCCTCGGGGCCGGGTTCCGCTGGGCCGAACTCCGCTGGGCCGGGTTCCGACGGACCAAGTGCACCCCCTGGGGGCCCGCCACGCGGGATCGATCCAGGGTTCGACGCCGTCGTGTGCGTGCAGGCGTTCGGGTGGGGCGGTGACGCGGACCAGGTGCGGTTGCTGCGGCGGGTGCGGTCGGTGCTGAGGCCCGGCGGGGTGCTGGTGCTCGACCACTCCAACGCCACGGCGATCCTGCGCGGCTACCGGGACCACGCGGTGGCGGAGGTCGACGGCCACACGTTCACGTTCCACCGCCGCTTCGACCCGCTCACCGGGCGCAGCGGGGGAGAGGTGCGCGTCGAACGGCCCGACGGGTCGTCGTGCGTGCTGCACGACGACGTGCGGCTGTACCACCCGCCGGAGGTCGCCTCGCTGCTCGACCGGGCCGGGTTCGTCGTCGAGCACGTGGACGCGGACTTCACCAGGGGTGCCCCGGTCACCGCGGACACGCGGTACGTCCAGTTCGTCGCCACCGCTCGGGTGTCGGCGCTGGAGGGGCACCGCGGGGCGGCGGAGGGGGTCGACCTGCGGTGGGCACCGGACGAGGTGGAGTTCGTCCAACCCGCCATCGACCGGGCGTGGGCGGCGCTGGGCGGTGTGGCGGAACGGGCGCGCCGCTACGACGTGGCCGACCCGTACGGTGCGAAGGCGGCACCGGTGCTGCAGCGGTACTTCGGGATGTTCCTGGAACCGGAGCAGGTCACCTGCGGTGCGGGTGCGACGGGGTTGCTGCGGTCGCTGGCCGCGCTGGCGGTCGACGGCTTCACCTGCGCCGGGCACCCCGAGTTCGCGCTCGCCGCTGCCGCGATCGGGGCGCCGGAGGGCTCCGCCGTGGTCGTGGTGGACCGGCCCGGCGTCTCCGGTGAGGTCATGGGGCTCGACGAGATCGGTGAGATCGAGGCCGACGTCCTCATCGTCGACGAGACGTGTGCCGCGTACCTGGAACCGCACGACAGCGCGGTGCGGTTGCTGCCGCACCGCCGCGGGCTCGTCGTCATCAGGAGCATGTCGAAGGGCTACTGCTGCGGCGGGCTGCGGGTCGGGTTCGCGCTGGCGTCCAGGGACATCGCGTCCAGGGTGCGGGAGGTCGCCGCACCGCTGGCCGTGTCGGCGCTGTCGCTGGACCTGGCGCTCGCCCTGCTGGAACAGGGGGACGTGCTGCGGCCGCTGCGGGACCGGATCAGGGCGGTGAAGCCGTCGTTCGTGGACCTCCTGCCCGACGTGGCACCCGGCGACCCGCGGGTGCCGTGGGTGCGCGTGCCGTTGTCGGCCGAGGTCTGGCTCAAGGAACGCGGTCTGCAGGGCAAGGTGCTGCCGGACGGCATCAGGCTGTCGGTGCCGTTGTCGCAGCAGCGGCGCGAGGCGGTGTTCGGGTGAGGTTGCAGGAGCTGGTGGACGCGCTGCACCGCGGCTTCGACGCCGAGGCGGCGATGGCCGACGTGAAGGCGCTGTGCGAGTTCGACCGGTACCAGGTGTCGGCCGGGCTGCAGGCGGCGGCGGAGTACGTGGCGGACCGGGTGCCGCTGCGCGACGTCGAGGTGCGCCAGCACCGGCCGGAGAGCCGGTGGTGGACCTTCCGCGGGCCGCCGGCGTGGACCCCGGTGTCGGCGACCCTGGAGGTCGGCGGCACCGCGCTCGTGTCGTACCCGGACCAGCCGTACGCGCTCGGGGCGTTCTCGGCCGCCTGCGCGGGCCGCACGGTGCCGGTGAGCGCGGAGACCCGGCCGGGGGCGCTGGTGCTGGCACCGGAGCTCTCACCGCACGAGCTGGCCCGCCGCGGGGTCTTCGGCTTCGTCACGCGCGCCGGGCGGGTCGAGCTGCCCCCGCACAGCCCGCTGGTCGCGTTCTGCGTCGACGAGGAGCAGCTCGCGGTCCTGCGGCAGGCAGGGCACGCGCGGGTCTCGGTCGAGCTGGGCGAGCCGGTGCAGATGCCGGTGGTGTCCGGGCTCCTCCCGGGAACGGGACCGGAGCTGCTGCTCACCGCCCACCTGTGCCACCCGCGGCCCAGCGCCAACGACAACGCCTCCGGTGTGGCGGCGTTGATGGCGGTCGCGTCGCTGCTGCGCGAGACGGCCGGTGCGCCGGTGCGGTTCGTGTGGGGACCGGAGTTCGTGGGCACGGCCGCCTACCTGCAGGACGCGCCGGTGCCGGCGGTCGCGGTCAACGTCGACATGGCCGGGGAGGACCAGGCGCTGTGCGGCGGGCCGCTGGTGATCGAACGGTCACCGGACGAGAAACCCTCGTACGTCACGGCGCTGGCCGAACGGGTGGCCGCGCTGATGCCGGGAACGCGGTCCTACAGCGGGGCCGTGCCGTGCGACGTGTGGTCGTGGCGGTCGGTGCCGCACGTCGGTGCCTCGGACCACGCGCTGGTGCCGTGCCCGAACGTCGGCCTCAACCACTGGCCGGACCGGTTCAACCACACCGCGTCCGACACGTTCGACAAGGTGTCGGCCGACGAGCTGCGCCGGACCACCGCGCTCGCGGCCGCGGTGATCGGTGCCATTCGGGTTGATGATGGCTCGCTCAAGGCCGACGTCGCGGACGCGACCTCCGCGTGGGCGGCGGCCTACGTGGCGGGCGGGCTGGCCGGTGCGGCACCGCGGCGGCAGCTGGAGTGGGACGAACCCGTCTACGACCCGTGGGCGACGACGGCGGCCGCACGCCGGCTCGCGCACCGCAGGGCCGTGGCCCAGGCGACCGTGGCGTCGCTGCGGCAGCCACCGACCTCCGGCGAGCCGCGCAGCGGTGGCGTGGTGGCGTTCTGGGACGGGCCGTTCAACCTCCGCGCGCTGGCGGAGGACTGTTCTCAGCAGGACCGTGCCTGGCTGGACGCGCGCATCGCCGAGGACCGCGGCGGTGCCTACGCGCGGATGTCGGCGCTGGCGCGGGGGATCGACGGGCGGCGGTCGCGGTACTCGGTGGGGTGGTGGGCGGCGCTGGCCTCGGAGCTGACGGTTCCGGTCGCGTTCGCGCAGCGGTTCCTCGACGTGCTGTGTGCCGCGGGATGGGCGGGGGAGTCGTGATGTGGCGCAAGGTGCTGAGGGACCGGCGGCTGCGGGTGCTGTTCGTCGGGCAGGTGCTGAACATGTTCGGCAACACCGCCCTCGTGATCGCGCTGGGCATCTGGGTGCTGGAGCTGACCGGGTCCAGCGGCGCGGCCGGGGTGATCTTCTTCCTGATCGCCGTGCCGACGCTGTGCGCGCCGTTCATCGGGCTGCTGGTGGACCGGTTCCCGCGCAGGACGGTGCTGATCTGGGCGGACCTCGGCGCCTGCGTGCTGGTGGGTCTGCTGGTGTTCTGGCCGTCGGTGTGGCTCATCTACGTGGTCACCCTCGGGTACGGGGTGTCGGCCCAGGTCTACCGGGCGGCCCGCGGCGGGCTCGTGCACTCGATGGTCACCGAGGACGAGCTCGGCGACGTCAACTCGGTGTTCGGCGCGCTGAACCAGGGGCTGCGGATCGTGGGACCGCTGGCCGGTGCGGCGGTGTTCGCGGCGTTCGGCGGGTCGGCGGTGGCCGCCCTGGACGCCGTGACGTACCTGGCGTCGATCGTGTCGCTGCTGCTGTTGCGCGGTGTTCCCGACCTGACCAGGACACCGGAGCGGGAACCGATCGTGCCCGCCCTGCTCGCCGGGGTGCGGCACATCTGGGCCACCCCGGCGTTGCGGCAGATGGTGATCGCGGGCGCGGTGGCGTTCACCGGCGCCGGGATGCTCAACGTCGCGGTGTTCGACCTCGTGACCGCGGGCCTCGGCCGGCCACCGGAGTTCCTCGGGGTGCTCGGGTCCGTGCAGGGCGCGGGGGCGGTGCTCGGCGCGGTGGCGGTCGGCCGGTTGATGCGGCGGCGCGGGGAGTTCGTGACCGCGGCGACCGGGTTCCTGCTGAACGGCCTGGGTCTGGGGCTCGCGGCCACCACGACCCTGACCGGCGTGTGCGCGGGCGCGGTGCTGATCGGGCTGGGACTGCCGATGATCCTCGTCGCCGCGATGACCCTGGTGCAGCGCAGGACCCCGAACGAGGTGCAGGGACGGGCCATCGCGGCGTCCGAGGCGATGGTGGACCTGCCGTACACGGTGGCGATCGGCGTCGCCACCGTGGTCATCAGCGCGGTCGGGTACTTCGCGATCTACGTCGTGCAGGCGGCGGTGTTCGTCGTCGTCGGGCTCGTGGTGCTGCGCATCCGCGATCAGGTGCGCCAGACGGCGTAGGGCACCTCGACCTCGTCGCGGCTCACACCGCCGTGCTCGAAGCGCGCGGACGGGTCGGGTACCGGGAACGCCGGCGACGCCGCCACGGCCACCACCGGGCCCGCCTCCGGCTGCGGCAGGCCGAGGTCGGACGCGTGGTGCACGGTCGCCGCGTCCCCCAGGGTCGTTGCCACGCGGTCGAAAACGGCCTCCAGCCGGTCCGGCCTCGGGTACAGCCAGCGCATCCGGCCCGCCCCGCCGGACGGGATCGCGCACTCCTCGCGGACGATCGCGTCCCACGCCTCGACGAGATCGGGGTCGGCCGCGACCGGGACCTGGCCGTGGTCCGAATGCGCGACGACGGTCCAACCCGCTGCGGCCCAACGGGAAGCGTGTGCGTCCAGACGCAGCATCGCCTCGTGCACCGACTCGTCGTACCCGTTGCGGTGCACGTGGTCGTCGATGTTGACGTAGGTCCACAGGAAGCCGTGGTCGGCCGAGACCTTGTCCAGGTCCGCCACGACGTTCGCGACGAGCAGCGGTGGGTCCTCCGCCTGCGCGGTGAGCTTGTGCTGTGCGGGCGCGGGTATCCGGGTGCACCCCCGCAGCAGCGCCCGCGCCCAGGTGCCGGTCAGCAGGTCGATCTCCCGCGCCAGGACCGCGGCGCCGTGGCGTTCCAGCACGGTCGGCAGCGACGGGATCGACGGTGCGCCGGTGATGGCGTGCACCAGGCCGGAACCGTTGCGGTACACCGTTCCCGGAACGCGGTGGACGTCGGCGGGGGCACCGGTCAGCGCCGTCAGCCAGGCCGTCGCCGACGTCGACGGCAGCGTGGAGGTGAGCGTGGTGATCTCGGCTTCGAGCCACGTCTGTTCGGCCACGTCCGATGAGAGCCCGTCCACGGCGAGGACGATGACGCCCCTGTTCGCGCTGCGCACCGCGTCGTCGAGCCGGGAAGGCACCTCTGCCAATGACATCGCAGCACTGTAACGCACGTCATCGGGTGACTTTTGCGCGGTTGGGCGCTAAAAGTTCGGGTATTCGAGCCGGATGCGGTAAAGAGGTCCTTTACGGGTGAGGGAAGGCGGGCGGATGGCGGTCGGGGTTCTGGACGTCGGGTGCTTCAGCGCACACCTGGTGGTCGTGGAACGTGACCTGACGCGTCCGCTGGTGTCCCACAAGGTCCGGCTGCGGCTCGACCGCGAGCTGAGCGCGGAGGGCGCCATCAGCCCGGCCGGGATCGACTCGCTGTGCGAGGCCGTGCAGGCCGCCCGCAAGGCCGCGGGGGACACGCCGTTCCTGCCGTTCGCCACCTCGTGCGTGCGCGACTCCGCGAACGCCGGCGAGGTGATGCGCAAGGTGTCGCGCCGCACCGGCGTGGAGCTGAAGGTGTTGTCGGGCAAGGAAGAAGCCCGGCTGTCGTACGCGGCCTCGCGGCACTGGTTCGGCTGGGGCGCCGGCCCGCTCGTCGTGCTCGACGTCGGCGGCGGCACGGTCGAGCTCGCCGCCGGTGACGGCGCCGAACCCGAGTTCGCGATCTCCTTGCCTTTGGGGGCAAGGACTTTGACCCGCTCCGGCCTCGCGGTGGAGGACATGCGGGAAGAGGTGCGCGAGCGCATCGAGGCGGTGTTCCCGCGCTACGACGGCGCTCGCGCGATCGGGTGTTCCAAGGTGTTCCAGCAGCTCGCCCGGCTCGCGGGCGACCGGCGGTCGGCGTCCTCCGCGACGCGGCAGCTGCGGGCCAAGGACCTGGAGAAGTGGATCCCCCGGCTGGCCAAGCTCTCCGTGCGGGAACGTGCCGCGCTGCCGGGGATCTCCCGGCACCGCGCGCGGCAGTCGCTCGCGGGGGCGGTGGTGGCCGAGGCGTTGATGCGCGCCACCGGACATGACGTCGTGGACATCTCGCCGTGGTCCACCAAGGAGGGTCTGCTGCTGGACCTGGTCGAACGGTCGCGCCGCGTCACACCGGCCGCCTGACCCGCCCTCAGCGGGTGTTGACCAGAGCGGTCACGGCGTTGTCGACGCTGCCGAAGATGAGCAGCAACTGGTCGACCGCGGTCACTTCGAGGGGCTGCAGCACAGCCCTGCTGTTGCTCACGACTCCGAACCGGATGCCGAACTCGTCGGCCGTGTTCTGGGTCTCCACGAGCGTGCGGATGCCTTCGGAGCCGAAGAAGCGGACCTCGCGCAGATCGATGACCAGCGCGGGCGGCCTGCGGTCGAGCAGAGCGGCGATCCTGCTGGTCACCGGCGCTGACGACATCATGTCTATCTCGCCGGTGAGAGAGACGACCGGGATGGACTGGACATAGGTCGTTCGCTGTTGAAGTTGGTTCATAGGGGACTCCCGTCCGCACCGACCGTACGCGCCCTCCCACGACACCCACAACCCGGACGGGGTCCCCCACCGCGCCGCTCAGGTGAGCAGGAAGGCCCTGACCAGCAGCATCGCGGCCACCAGCACCGCGAAGGCGATGATGACGATCACGGCGATCCGCCCGAGGTTGCGCGGCGGCGTCGCCTCCTGGTGGGACAGCCCCGAGGTCTGCCCGGCCTCCGGGGGTGTGTCACCCGGTTGCACCCCTCCGCCGGGTTCGAGTCCAGGTGTGCGTTCTGGGTCAGCGGTCATAGGGGCACAGGTACCCGTTTTCAGTCTTCCAACTCCGCCCAGACGACTTTGCCGCCACCATCGGGTGTCGTCCCCCAGCGCACGCTCAACGCCTGCACGAGCTGCATGCCGCGCCCGCGCGCACTGGTCGGGTCCACCGGACGCATCTGCGGCAGCCGCTCCGACAGGTCGTGCACCTCGACCAGCATCCCCGCCGCACGCCGCGTCACCGTCAGCGTGATCGGTCCCTTGCCGTGGTCGATGCCGTTCGACACCAGTTCCGTGACGATCAGCTGCGCGTCGTCGGACAGGTCCTCCGACAGTCCCCAGGAGGTCGCGGCCTCCCGTACGACCTGACGTGCGCGCGCACACGACCCGCCCTCGGCGGTCAGGGTCACCCGCACCTCTGCCAGTGGGTCGTTCAACACAGGGCGCATCGTCGCACATCCGGTGGGTCGTCCGGATCTTTCAGCCCCCCGGTGGTCGCACGGGTGGACGTCGTGCTGCACGATTTGGGTCGCACGAGTCGGGCGTGGCGGAAGGAACGGCGACGATGGAGCTCAACGTCGGCAGCGAGGTCCAGCGGGGGTGGCGGGTGCTCGCCGTCGCCGGTGAGCTGGACATCGACACCGTCCCCGTGCTGTCCGCGCGGATGGACGCGGACGTGACCGGGAAGCACGCGGTGCTCGACCTGGAGCTGCTGCAGTTCATGGACTCGACCGGGCTCGCGCTCGTGCTCGACTGGCACCGGCGGCTCGCCGAGTCCGGCGGTCAGCTGCGGATCGCCGCTGTTCAGGCGCCCGTGCTGCGGTTGTTCACGCTGGCCGACGTCGCCGGGGTGCTGAGCCTGCACGAGAGCGTGGACGCGGCGGTGCAGGAGTCCGTGGAGAGCGCCCTCTAGCGGCGTCCGCTCCAGCGCGGGTGGGCTGAACGCGAGCCCACCCGGGGTGCTGTCACGGGTGAGACCACCCCGGCCGGGCTCCGCGCTCACACCTCCCCGGACACCCCCAGGTAGTACGCGATCAACCGGATCAGGTGCTCGGTGTCCACCGGCTTCGTCACGTAGTCGGTGGCACCGGAGGCCAGCGACTTCTCCCGGTCGCCCTTCATCGCCTTCGCCGTGACAGCGATCACAGGCAGGTCCGCGTAGCGCTCCATCGCCCGGATGGCGGAAATTGTGGCGTTGCCGTCCAGCTCGGGCATCATGATGTCCATCAGGACGATCGCCACGTCGTCGTACTGCTCCAGCGCGCGCACGCCGGTGATGCCGTTGTCGGCGAAGATCGCTTCCAGGCCGTGCAGCTCCAGCACGGACGTCAGGGCGAAGACGTTGCGCAGGTCGTCGTCCACGACCAGGACCTTCTCGCCGTGGAAGCGCATCGAGTCGGACGGGGCCAGCGGCGCGGCCGGCGCCACGATCGGCGCGGGTTCGGGCAGGACGACCGCGTCCGACACGACCTTGCCCAGCGGCAGGCAGAGGGTGAACGTCGAGCCGATGCCCGGCTCCGAGCGCACGCGCAGGGCACCGTTGAGGAGCTGGGACAGCTCGCGGCTGATGGACAGGCCCAGGCCGGTGCCGCCGTACTTGCGGGACGTGGTGCCGTCGGCCTGCTGGAACGCCTCGAAGATGACGGCCAGCTTCTCCGCGGGGATGCCGATGCCCGTGTCGTGCACGTCGAACGCCACGGTCGAGGGGTCGTCCATGCGCACGTGCAGGCGGATGCCACCGTCGTGGGTGAACTTCACCGCGTTCGACAGGAGGTTCCGCAGGATCTGCTGGAGGCGGTGCTCGTCGGTGCGCAGGGTCTCCGGCACGTCCGGGTCGACGCGGACCGAGAACTCCAGGTGCTTCTCGGCGGTCAGCGGCAGGCAGAGCGTCTCGACGTAGCGGACCAGCTCGTCGAGGCGCACCCGGTCCTCGTGCAGCGTCATGTGGCCGGCCTCGACCTTGGTCAGGTCGAGGATGTCGTTGATGAGCTGCAGCAGGTCCGAGCCCGACGAGTGGATCGTGCGGGCGAACTCGACCTGCTTCGGGTTCAGGTTGCCGTCGAGGTTGTCGGCCAGCAGCTTGGCGAGGATCAGCAGCGAGTTCAGCGGCGTGCGCAGCTCGTGCGACATGTTCGCCATGAACTCGGACTTGTACTTCGAGGCCGTCTGGAGCTGGCGGGCGCGGTCCTCCAGCTCCTCGGAACCGGCGCGCAGCTCGGTGGTCAGGCGCTGCGACTCGACGAGCAGGGCGTCGGTGCGGGAGTTGGCGAGCATCGTGTTCACGTTGACGCCGATGTTCTCCTTCAGCTGGTCCAGCAGGTCCAGGTGGACGTCGGAGAACTCGTTCAGCGAGGCCAGCTCGATCACGCCCAGGGTCTCGCCCTGGAACAGCACCGGCAGGATGACCAGGTTCACCGGTGCCGACGAGCCCAGCGCGGAGGACACCGTCAGGTAGCCGGCGGGGACCTTGGTGACCAGGATCGTCTTCTTCTCGAACGCGGACTGGCCGACGAGCGACTCGCCCATCTCCACGCGGGTCGCGCGGGCGGCGTCGAGGCGGAAGCCGTAGGAGGCGGTCAGCTCCAGCGTCTGCTTGCTGTCGTCGTCCTCCTGGAGCTGGTAGAACGCGCCCTGGTGGGCGCTGACCAGCGGCGTCAGCTCGCTCATGATCAACGACGCCAGCGCGCGCAGGTCGCGGTGGCCCTGCATCAGGCCGGACAGCCTGGCCAGGTTGGTCTTCAGCCAGTACTGCTCGCGGTTCGCGCGGGTGGTCTCCTTCAGGTTCGCGATCATCTGGTTGACGTTGTCCTTGAGCTCGGCCAGCTCGCCGGACGCGTCCACGGTGATCTGCCTGGTCAGGTCGCCCGCGGTCACGGCGGTGGCGACGGCGGCGATCGCGCGGACCTGGGTCGTGAGGTTCGAGGCCAGCTGGTTCACGTTGTCGGTCAGCTTCGACCACGTGCCGGCCACGCCGTCGACCTCGGCCTGACCGCCCAGCTTGCCCTCGGTGCCGACCTCCCGGGCGACGCGGGTGACCTCGTCGGCGAACGACGACAACTGGTCGACCATCGTGTTGATCGTGGTCTTCAGCTCCAGGATCTCGCCGCGCGCCGAGACGTCGATCTTCTTCGTCAGGTCGCCCTGCGCCACGGCGGTGGTGACCTGGGCGATGTTGCGGACCTGGTTGGTCAGGTTGTCCGCCATGAAGTTCACCGAGTCGGTGAGGTCCTTCCACGTGCCCGCCACGCCCGACACGCGCGCCTGACCGCCGAGGATGCCCTCGGTGCCGACCTCGCGGGCCACGCGGGTGACCTCGTCGCCGAACGCGCGCAGCGTGTCGACCATGCCGTTCAGCGTGTCGGCGAGGGTCGCGACCTCGCCCTTCGCCTCGACGGTGATCTTCTTCGACAGGTCGCCGTTCGCGACCGCGGTGGCGACGGCGGCGATGTTGCGGACCTGGTCGGTGAGGTTGTCCGCCATCAGGTTGACGTTCTCGGTCAGGTCCTTCCACGTGCCGGCGACGCCCTGCACGCGCGCCTGGCCGCCCAGGCGGCCGTCTGTGCCGACCTCGCGGGCGACGCGGGTGACCTCCTCGGCGAACGAGGACAGCTGGTCGACCATCGTGTTCAACGTCGACTTCAGCTCCAGGATCTCGCCGCGCGCGTCGACCGTGATCTTCTGCGACAGGTCGCCGTTCGCCACGGCCGTCGCGACGTGCGCGATGTTGCGGACCTGGTTGGTCAGGTTGTTCGCCATGAAGTTGACGTTGTCGGTCAGGTCGCGCCACGTGCCCGCCACGCCGGGCACCTGCGCCTGGCCGCCCAGGCGGCCGTCGGTGCCGACCTCGCGGGCGACGCGGGTGACCTCCTCGGCGAACGAGGAGAGCTGGCCGACCATCGTGTTGATCGTGGTCTTCAGTTCGAGGATCTCGCCGCGCGCGTCGATCGTGATCTTCTGCGTCAGGTCGCCGCGCGCGATGGCGGTGGTCACCGAGGCGATGTTGCGGACCTGGGTCGTCAGGTTGTTCGCCATGACGTTCACCGACTCGGTCAGGTCGCGCCAGGTGCCTGCGACACCGGGGACCTGGGCCTGACCGCCCAGCCGGCCGTCCGAACCGACCTCGCGGGCCACGCGGGTGACCTCGTCGGCGAACGAGGACAGCTGGTCGACCATCGTGTTGATCGTCGACTTGAGCTCCAGGATCTCGCCGCGCGCGTCGACGGTGATCTTCTGGGTCAGGTCGCCCTGCGCCACGGCGGTGGTGACCTGGGCGATGTTGCGGACCTGGGTCGTCAGGTTCTCCGCCATGAGGTTCACGTTGTCGGTCAGGTCGCGCCAGGTGCCCGCCACGCCCGGCACCTTCGCCTGACCGCCGAGCTTGCCGTCCGTGCCGACCTCGCGGGCGACGCGGGTGACCTCGTCGGCGAACGAGGACAGCTGGTCGACCATCGTGTTCAGCGTGTTCTTCAGCTCCAGCATCTCGCCGGAGACGTCGACCGTGATCTTCTGGGTCAGGTCGCCGTTGGCCACCGCCGTCGCCACCTGGGCGATGTTGCGGACCTGCTTGGTCAGGTTGTTCGCCATCGAGTTCACGTTGTCGGTCAGGTCGCGCCACGTCCCGGCGACGCCGGGAACCCGCGCCTGACCGCCCAGGCGGCCGTCGGTGCCGACCTCGCGGGCGACGCGGGTGACCTCGTCGGCGAACGAGGACAGCTGGTCGACCAGGCCGTTGACCGTCGAGCCGAGCGTGGCGAACTCACCGCGCAGCGTCTGGTCGGACATGCGCTTGGTCAGGTCGCCCTCGGCCACGGCGGCGAGCACGCGGCTCAGCTCGGTCGTCGGCCGCATCAGGTCCTCGACCAGGCCGTTCACCGAGTCGGCGATCAGCGACCAGCCACCGGCGGTGCCCGCGGGCGCCACCCGTTCGGTGAGCCTGCCCTCCTGGCCGACCGCCTGCCGGACCCGGCCCAGCTCGCCGGCCAGCCACTGGTTGCGCTCCGCGATCTCGTTGAACACGTCCGCGAGAGCCGACACGGGCCCGTTCCCCGGCACCACGAGCCTGCGGCGGAAGTTGCCGTCCCGCAGGTCTCTCATGGCGGAGAGCACCCGGTCGAGGGTCGCGTCCGTCTCTTCGTTGGCCGTGGTCACTCCAAGCCTCCGTGCCTCGGTGGTCGCAGCCAAGCCTGCCACGTTAGGTTGGGAGCGAGGTAACTTGATGCCGCGATGCACGCCAACGACCCGCAGGAGGCCGTGATGACCCGGCCGTCCGCGCAGGACCAGAGCGGATGAGCAGCACCGTGGGCATCGACCTGGACGGCTGGCAGCGCCTGGTGGACGGGCTGCGCGAGGCGGTCCTCGTCGTCGACCCCGCCGGTGCCGTGCGGGTGCGCAACGCCGCGGCCGCCGAGCGGTTCCCCCGGCTGTCCCCCGGCGAGCACCTCGACGTGCACGTCGCCGGCCGGCAGCTGGACCTCGGTGACGGCTGGAGTGCCTGGTACTTCACGGACTCCGCGCTCGACCACGCCCACCTGCGGCTCGCGGGCGGCACGTCGCGCGAGACGACGCTCAAGACCATCGTGCAGCTCGCGGCCGAGCTGCTGGGCGAGCACTGCGTGGCCGTCGTGCCCGCGACGCGCGACCGGCTGGAGTGGTGGCGGTGCGGTGGCGGCGAACCCACGGTCACCCGCACGCCGCGCCGGGCGACGGTGCTGGCGGAGGTCCTGACCGGCACCTCGACGCTGACGAGGATCACCTCCCTGGGTGACGGCAGCTGGGGCGTGCCGGAGGACTTCGGCACCGCGCTGGCCGTGCCGCTGGGCGTCGGGGGAGCGCTGGTCGTCGTCCGACGGGGTGAATTCCCGCCGAACGACGTCGAGCGCGTGCGGTTGTTCGGCAAGCACGCGGCGGCGGCGCTGGAGTCGTCGTCGAAGCTGACCGAGCAGCGGCGGATGATCGAGGTGCTGCGCTCGGCGCTGCTGCCGCTGCCGCTGCCCGAGCTGCGTGGTGCCTCGCTCGCGTCGGTGTACCTGCCCGCCCACCAGCGGGCGGAGGTCGGCGGCGACTTCTACGACGTGCACCCGCGCACCGACGGCTCGGCGACGTTCGCGCTGGGCGACGTCTGCGGCCACGGGCTGGAGGCCGCGGTCCACAGCGGACGGGTGCGGCAGTCGCTGCAGGCGCTGTCGCTGGTCGAGACGAACCCGGTGCGGCTGCTGCACCTGCTGAACACCTCGTTGCGCGCCACCGGCTCCAAGCTCTTCACCACGATCGTCGTCGGCGAGCTGGTGCCGCTCGCGTCCGGGGGAGTGCGGCTGTCGCTCGCGTCCGGGGGCCACCCGTCGCCGCTGGTGCTGCGCGCGGACGGCACGGTGCAGGAGATCAGCGCCCCCGGTGCGATCGTCGGCATCCTGGCCGACGTCCGGTTCACCGGCGAGCAGGTGACCCTGGCACCCGGCGACACGCTGCTGCTCTACAGCGACGGGTTCACCGAGGCCCGCGCGCACACCGACCGCAACGAGCTGTTCGGCGAGCAGCGGCTCCGCGCGGTGCTCGAGGAGTGCAAGGGGCTGCCGGCGGAGGAGATCGCGCGGCACTGCCAGGAGGCGGTGCTGCGGTGGCTCGGCAGCGGCGACCACGACGACCTCGCCCTGCTCGCGGTCCAGGCCGTGTGCGCTCGCCCGGGTGACGAGCGTCCCCGGTCCGCGCACCGGGCACGGCGGCCGCCGGTGCTACGCCGACCCGGTGTTCGCCGACGTCATCTGAGTGCCGACGACGGACAGCAGCCGCAGCTTCTCGTGGCTCTCACTGCCCGGCGTGGCGGTGTAGACGAGCAGGAAGTGGTGCTGGTCGGGGTCGAGCAACGTCTGGCAGTGCAGCTCGAGCGCGCCGACGGCCGGGTGGACGTACCGCTTGACCTCGCGCGGGCGCAGGCCGATCTCCTGCCGGTCCCAGACGGTCCGGAACTCCTCGCTGGTCGCCAGCAGGAGGTCGGCGTAGTGCGCGGCCCGCGAGCCCGGTCCGCGCCGGGTCAGGGCCTCCCGCAGCCCCGAGGCGAACATGCGGCCCAGGAACGCGTGGTCGGCTGGCTCGTACAGCGCCCGCGACGACGGGTCGCTGAACCAGCGGAAACCGAGGCTGCGCTCCGGTCCGGTGCGGGCGGCCGCGTCACCGGTGAGCGCGACGCCGAGCGGGGTCTGGCGCAGCGTCTCGCCCAGCTCGGTGACGACCTCGGCCGGGGTGTCGTGCAGGCGGTCGAAGATCCGGGCGAGGCCGGGGCTCACGTGGTCGCTGGTCCCGCCCCTGCCCGGCGGTGGGTGGCCCGCGAGGCGGAACAGGTGGTCGCGCTCGTCGAGGGACAGGTGCAGGCCCTGGGCGATGGCGGCGATCATCTGCTCGGACGGGTGCGGCCCGCGTTCCTGCTCCAGCCGCGCGTAGTAGTCGGCGGACATGCTGCAACGGGCGGCGACCTCCTCGCGGCGCAGGCCGCTGGTCCGGCGGCGCCGCCCGCGCGGCAGGCCGATGTCCTCCGGCTGCAGCGCCTCCCTGCGGTGCCGCAGGAACGCGGCCAGCCCGGCTCGGTCGATCACGGCGTCTCCTCTCGCTGTCCCCTTTCTAACGCTCACGCCCCGCCGTAGCCACGGACTCCCAGGTCCTGGATGTGCGCGCGCCGTCCGTCCACGGTGGAACGGAGAGACCGCGGACGAACCAGGGGAGTGTGCGATGAGCAGGAAGTTCGACGTCGAGGTGCCGGACCTGACCGGGAAGCGTGCGGTCGTCACCGGCGGCAGCGACGGGGTCGGGCTCGGCATCGCCGGACGGCTCGCGGCGGCGGGGGCCGAGGTCGTGTTGCCCGTCCGCAACCCGCGCAAGGGTGAGGCCGCGCTCGCCGAGATCCGGCGGCGGACACCCGGCGCGACCGTCTCGCTGCGCTCGCTCGACCTGTCCTCGCTGCGCTCGGTCGCCGCGGTGAGCGCCGAGCTGCTGGAGGAGGGCGCGCCCGTGCACGTCCTCGTGAACAACGCGGGCGTCATGACCCCGCCCGAACGGCAGACGACCGCCGACGGGTTCGAGCTCCAGTGGGGCACCAACCACCTCGGCCACGTCGCGCTCGTGACGGCGCTGCTGCCGCTGCTGAAGGCCGGCCGCGCCCGCGTCACCTCGCAGATCAGCATCGCCGCCAACCAGAACGCCATCAACTGGGACGACCTGAACTGGGAGCGCTCCTACAGCGGCGGCAAGGCCTACAGCCAGTCGAAGATCGCACTGGGCCTGTTCGGGCTGGAGCTCGCGCGCCGCAGCGAGGCGGGCGGCTGGGGGATCACGAGCAACCTGGCCCACCCCGGCGTGGCACCGACGAACCTGCTCGCCGCCCGCCCCGAGGTCGGCCGCGCGAGCGACACCCCGGCCGTGCGCCTGATCCGCGTCGCGTCCGCGGTCGGCGTGCTCGGCACCGTGGAGTCCGCGCAGCTGCCGGCTCTGCTGGCCGCCACCGCGCCGCACCCCGCGCCGTTCTACGGCCCGACCCGCTTCGGGCACCTCAGCGGTCCGCCCGCAGAGCAGGCGCTCTACAGCCGCCTGAGGTCCGCCGACGAGGCCCGGCGCGTCTGGGAGGTGTCGGAGGAGCTCGTCGCTAGCGGACTCCGTGCGGGCGGAACTGGACGCTGATGCGCGGCCCGACGACCTTCGCGGTCTTCGGGATGGCGTGCTCCCACGTGCGCTGGCACGACCCGCCCATCACCAGCAGGTCGCCGTGGCCCAGCGCGTACCTGTGCGTCTCGCCGCCGCCGCGGGGCCGGAGCAGGAGCGCGCGCGGCGTGCCGACGGACAGGATCGCGACCATCGTGTCGTCGGTGGCGCCGCGGCCGATGGTGTCGCCGTGCCACGCGACGCTGTCGCGGCCGTCGCGGTAGTAGCAGAGGCCGGCGGTGGTGAACGGTTCACCCAGCTCGGGCCGGTAGTGCTCCGAGAGGGCGGCACGGGCGTTCGTGAGCACGTCCGAGGGCAGCGTGCCGTAGTAGAAGCAGAGCAGGCGTGGCACGTCGACCACGGTGTCGTACATCTGGCGGCGTTCTGCCCGCCACGGCACGGTCTCGACCAGCTCGTCGAACACGGCGTCCGCGCCGGAGAGCCAGCCGGGCTGCACGTCGACCCAGGCGCCGTGGCCGAGCTCGGTGCGGCGCGGGGCGAGCGGGGCCAGGACCGGCTCCGCTTCCAGGTCGAAGAGGGAACCCTGGCGCATGGCGCGCAGCCTAGTCGAACAGGTGTTCTACGACCACTCAGGGCCGCAGCACGGCGCAGACCGCGTCCGCGACCAGGTCGCGGGCCGCTGCCAGGTCGAACACGCCGAGCAGGAACCGGCGCACCGACTCGTGCGCCGGACCCATCGCCACGGGTTCCAGCGCCCACGGCGGCACGGTCCGCAGCTCGCCCGTCTCCATTCGCGCCAGGAACCACGTCAGCACCGGGGCGAACTCCGCCTGCTTGGCCGCGGGGTCGGCGTGGTCCGGTGCGGCGTAGAGGAACCGCGCGCGGCTGGGGTTCGCGGTGACCCAGTCGAGGTAGCGCAGCGCCAGGTCGCGGACGGCCGCGAGGGCGGGCCGGTCGTCGAGCGCGGGGGTCATCGCGGCGACGCAGCGGCCGTAGGAGTCGGCGTAGAGCTGTGCGAACACGCCCGCGCGGCTGCCGAAGCGGTGGTAGATGCTGCCGTTCGACATGCCGGAGCGCTCGGTCAGCGCCGCGATGGTGACGGCGTCGAGCCCGCCCTCCTCGACGAGCCGCAGCGCTGCGTCGAGAAGGAACTGTCGTCGGTCGGCCATGGGGGTTAGAGTACCGCTCTGGAGCAACGCTCCAGAGAAGGGGAGAGCAATGGCGCTGTCGATTCCCGGCCTCCTGCGCGACCGGGTCGCCCGCACGCCCGGTGCCGAGGCGGTGCGGTACCGCTCCGGTACCGGCTGGGTCTCGCTGACCTGGGCGGAGCTGCAGGACCGCGTGGCGCGCGAGGCGTTCGGGCTGCGCGAGCGGGGGCTGCGGCGCGGCGACCGGGTCGCGCTCATGGGCCGCACGAGCATCGAGTGGATCGTCACCGACCTCGCCGTGCTGGCCGCCGGTGGCGCCACCACCACGATCTACCCCAACAGCACCGCCGCCGAGGTCGCGCACATCGTCAGCGACTCCGGCAGCAAGCTCGTGGTCGTCGAGACCGACGAGCACGCGGCGCTGGTGCCGGACCTCGACGTGCTGCGGTTCGGCGCGGTCCCGCGGGCCGACGGCGACTACGCCGCGCTGATCGCCGAGCTGAGACCGGACGACCTCGCGACGCTGATCTACACCTCCGGCACGACCGGCACCCCGAAGGGCGTCGAGCTCACCCACGCGAACTGGGTGACCACCGCGGAGGCCATCGCCTCGCTGGGCATCCTGCGCGAGGACGACCTGCACTTCCTGTGGCTGCCGCTGTCGCACGCGTTCGGCAAGGTGCTGACCATGGCGATGATCGCCGTGGGCGCCGCCACCGCTGTCGACGGCTCGGTCGAGCGGATCGTGGACAACCTCGGCGAGCTGCGGCCGACGATCGTCGCCGCCGCCCCGCGCATCTTCGAGAAGATCCACGGCCGCATCGTGGCCGGCGCGCGGGAGAAGGGCGGGCTCACCGAGAAGGTCTTCCGCTGGGCCGACCGCGACCACGGCGCCGCGACCCGCTGGCTCGCCGACCGGCTGGTGTACCGCAGGCTGCGCGACCGCGTCGGCGGCCGGATCCGCTACTTCGTCTCCGGCTCCGCCCCGCTCGCCGGTGAGATCGCCGAGTTCTTCTCCCGCGCGGGCATCACGATCCTGGAGGGCTACGGCCTCACCGAGTCGTCGGCGGCCACGTTCTTCAACCGCCCCGGCATGATCAAGATCGGCACGGTCGGCCCGCCGATCCCCGGCACCGAGGTGCGGATCGCCGACGACGGCGAGGTGCTGCTGCGCGGCCCCGGTGTCATGCGCGGCTACCACAACCGCCCGGACGCCACCGCCGAGGCGCTCGTCGACGGCTGGCTGCACACCGGTGACATCGGCGAGGTCGACGACGCGGGCCGGCTGCGGATCACCGACCGCAAGAAGGAGCTGATCAAGACCTCCGGCGGCAAGTACGTCGCCCCGGCCCCGGTCGAGAGCCTGCTGAAGGCCGCGTCCCCCTACATCAGCAACGTCATCGTGCACGGCGACCGCCGCAGGTACTGCGTGGCGCTCGTGACGCTGGACCCGGACACGCGGGCGGGGCTGCCGGACCCGGAGGCCGAGATCGGGCGCGCGGTGGAGGTCGTCAACGCGCAGCTGCCGCGGCACGCGACGATCAAGCGGTTCGCGGTGCTGGAGGAGGACTTCAGCGTCGAGGACGGGTTGCTGACCGCGTCGCTCAAACCCCGCCGCCGGGAGATCGAGAAGCGGTACGCGTCCACATTGGACGACCTGTACTAGACGCCTGTGCGGGCTCGTTCGGGGCGCGCCTCGAACGGAGCCCGCACGGGCGGTGGGTGCTCAGTCGCAGACGGCGCCGCGGGACGCCGAGCCGACCAGCTTCGCGTACTTGGCGAGCACGCCGCGCTGGTAGCGCGGGGGCAGCGGGGCCCACCCGTCACGGCGGCTGTCGAGGTCCGCGTCCACGTCGAGGGTGCCCTCGGCGACGTTGAGCGTGATGCGGTCGCCGTCCTGGACGAACGCGATGGGCCCGCCGTCGACGGCCTCCGGGGCGACGTGACCGACGCACAGGCCGGTGGTGCCGCCGGAGAAGCGGCCGTCGGTGAGCAGCAGGACGTCCTTGCCCAGGCCCGCGCCCTTGATGGCCGCGGTGATCGCCAGCATCTCGCGCATGCCGGGACCGCCCTTGGGACCCTCGTAGCGGATCACCACGACGTCGCCCGCGGTGATCGTGCCGTCCTCCAGGGCGTCCATGGCGGCGCGTTCGCGGTCGAAGACCCTGGCGGTGCCGGTGAAGACGTCCGAGTCAAAGCCCGCGGACTTGACCACGGCGCCGTCCGGGGCGAGGGAGCCCTTCAGGATGGTGATGCCGCCGGTGCGGTGGATGGGCTTGTCCAGGGCCCGCAGGACGTTGCCGTCGGGGTCGGGCGGGGCGATGTCGGCGAGGTTCTCGGCGACGGTCCGGCCGGTGACGGTGAGGCAGTCGCCGTGCAGCAGGCCCGCGTCCAGCAGCGCCTTCATGACCACGGGCACGCCACCGATGCGGTCGACGTCGGTCATCACGTGTCGGCCGAACGGCTTGACGTCCGCCAGGTGCGGCACGCGCGCGCTGATGCGGGTGAAGTCGTCGAGGCTGAGCTCGACCTCGGCCTCGTGCGCGATGGCGAGCAGGTGCAGGACGGCGTTGGTGGAGCCGCCGAACGCCATGACGACCGCGATGGCGTTCTCGAACGCCTCGCGCGTCATGATCTGCCGTGCGGTGATGCCCTTGCGCAACATCTCCACGACCGCTTGGCCGGACCTGCGCGCATAACCGTCGCGCCGGCGGTCGGTGGCCGGTGGCGCGGCACTGCCGGGCAGGGACATGCCGAGCGCCTCCGCCGCGCTGGCCATGGTGTTCGCCGTGTACATGCCGCCGCACGCGCCCTCGCCGGGGCAGATCGCGCGTTCGATCAGGTCCACGTCCGCGCGGCTCATCAGCCCCCGCGCGCACGCGCCCACGGCCTCGAACGCGTCGATGATGGTCACCTCGCGTTCGGTGCCGTCGGTCAGCGTGACCCGGCCCGGCAGGATCGACCCGGCGTAGAGGAACACGCTGGCCAGGTCCAGCCGCGCGGCCGCCATCAGCATGCCCGGCAACGACTTGTCGCACCCGGCCAGCAGCAGCGACCCGTCGAGGCGCTCCGCCTGCATCACCGTCTCGACGCTGTCCGCGATCACCTCCCGCGACACCAGCGAGAAGTGCATGCCCTCGTGGCCCATCGAGATGCCGTCCGACACCGAGATCGTGCCGAACTCCAGCGGGTACCCGCCGGCCGCGTGCACCCCGTCCTTGCCGGCCTTCGCGAGCCGGTCCAGCGACAGGTTGCACGGCGTGATCTCGTTCCACGACGACGCCACACCGATCTGCGGCTTCTCCCAGTCCTCGTCGCCCATGCCGACGGCCCGGAGCATGCCGCGCGCGGCGGTGCGCTCCAGGCCGTCGGTGACGTCCCGGCTGCGTGGCTTCACGTCTGTCATGCCACGCACGGTAGTGCCAATCAGGCGGGATTCGCCGCATGGGTGAGCGTTTCCCACGCGACGAACAGGTTGTCCGTCCCCTGTGGACGCTGGCTCTCGGTGTAGAGCTGGGTGTTCGCCATCCCGATCCCGAGCCGGGTGCTCAGCGCGGTGAAGCTGACCTCGCTCGTCGGCCCGAGGTGGCGGTTGAGCGTGCCACCGCACAACCAGCTCGGCGTCGGCTCACCGTTCTGGTACCTCGTGTGCAGTCCCCACGCGTGGCGCATCCGCTCCCGGATCTCGCCCCAGAGGTCCTGGCCCTGGTGCCTGGCGGTCTCCGCGAAGTGCGCGGCGGCCGCGAGCCCGTAGGCGGTGTGGGTGAAGTCCCGGCACGTCTCCTGGGTGAGCCCGTCGACGAACGTGTCCTGGCCGTACCAGTAGGAGATGATCTCGCCCCTGGTGTCGACGGCACTGCCCGGCCGCGTCTTCGGCAGCGCTCCGTCACCGGTCAGGTAGATGAACGCGGGAAGGCGCCCGCGGAAGATCCCGACCGCCCTGTCGTAGACGGCCCGGTCCTCCAGGAACACGGCGATGCCCAGCGTCGCCTCCATCATGCTGAGCTCCCAGTTGCCGGCGGTGTCGACCCGGCCGTTCCCGATCTCCGGCAGGTGGACGTCGCGCAGCATGGTGGCGAACCGGCCGCTGTTCGGCCAGTTCCCGCGGACGTGCTCGATGATCTCGGCGGCCTTGGGCCAGCTGCTCGCCGACCACGCCGTCTGCAGCGGGGCGTTGGAGCCGGTGTGGTCGCGGATGGTGGCCGACCAGGCGTCCATGAGCTGGATCGCCTTCTGCGCGTAGCGGTCGTCGCGGGTGATGTACCAGGCGAGCGACATCGTGTACGCGGCGATGGCGTCCTCGCGCTCGTCGGTGCAGCCGAGGTTCGGGTTGGAGTAGGAGCCGCACTCGACGACGGCCCGCGGTTTCGGGACGCGGTTCAGGTCGGCGTACTTGCTCGCCATCATGCGGTCGTAGGCCGTCTTCCACGGCTGGGCGCCGGCCTGGACCTTGGCGCGGACGAAGTCGAGCTGCGGGCGGGAGACGACGACACCGGGGTGGGTGAAGGTGGCAGGAGCGGCGGTCGCCGTCGTGGTGGCCGGGGCGATGAGGGACGCGAGCAGTGCGATCAGCACCGCGCAGGAACGGGTGACCATGCGGACCAGTGTCAGAGGTGTGGACCTTCGCCGTCAAAGACCGGCGCAGATTTTTAGGAACGGTCGTTCTTGACTGATCGTTCCCGAAAACGCTAGGGTCGTGACATGGGACGACGGAGGTCTTTCGACGTGGACGAGGCCGTGGCGGCGGCTGCGGACCTGTTCGCCCGCCGGGCCTACGACGGGGTCTCGATCGACGACCTGGTGACCCACACCGGCGTGCACCGCAACAGCCTCTACGGCGTGTTCGGCAGCAAGCGCGGGCTGTACCTCGCCGCGCTGCGCCACCACGTCGAGCAGGACGTCCGCCCGCGGCTGGCCGAGGCGGCCGGAGCGGGGCACGTGCCGGGGTGGGACCTGCTGCTGCTCGCGGCGGTCGACCGGGCGCGCGAGGACCCCGAGGTCGCCGGGCTCGTGTCCGCGGTCCTCGGCGAGGTCGACGCGGCGACGGGGGACCCGAGCGCCACCGAGGAGCTGCTGGGGCGGTGGCTGCGCCACCGGGCTGCGGCCGGCGACGGCGTTCCCGACAACGACGAGGCACCGGGAACGGTGCGGGGTGAGGAGAGCTGACGTGGCGGTCATCAGTGTGCAGGGCGAGGACCTGGTCGTGGAGATGGAGGGCCTGGACAAGCTGTGGGCGTTGAAGAGCAGGCTGACCATCCCGCTGGCGAACGTGCGGGGCGCGACGGCGGACCCCGGGATCGCGGGTGAGCCGAAGGGGCTGCGGGCGCCGGGGACGCACCTGCCGGGGGTGATCACGGCGGGCACGTTCCACCGGGATGGCGAGAAGGTGTTCTGGGCGGTCCGCGACGGCAAGAACGCCGTGGTCGTGGAGCTGGCCGACGAGCAGTTCACCCGGCTCGTGGTCGAGGTCGACGACCCGCGCGAGGCCGTGGCCCTGGTCGAGAAGGCGATCCGCCGGTGATCGGCAAGGTCGCGGTGGCGCTGGTGGCCGTGGTCTCCGCCGCGGCGGGCGTGGCACCGCCCTTCGTCGCGGGCACCGCCTCCGCCGTCGCCCACACCGCGCGGCACGGCTCCTGGGTGCCTGCGCACGACGAGGAGGTGTCGTTCGTCGTCGACGGCACGACCACCTGGGGAACGCTGCACGTGCCGGCGCGCCGCCGCGGTGAGCGCCTGCGCGCCGCGGTGCTGCTGCCCGGCAGCGGCCCGACCGACCGCGACGGCAACCAGCCACCCGCGCTCATGGCGAACACGCTGCGCGACCTCGCCGGAGTGCTGGCCGCCGACCGGGTCGCGACGCTGCGGTTCGACAAGTACGGCACCGGCCGCACGGGACTGGGCGCGTACGCGGGACGTCCGCAGGACATCGACTACCCGGCGTTCGTCCGGCAGGCCGCGGCCGCACGCGACCTGCTGCACCGCCGTCCTGAGGTCGACCAGCGCCGGGTGGCGCTCGCCGGCCACAGCGAGGGCGGCATGACGGCGCTCGTGGTCGCCGCGCAGGCGCCTCGGCACCGCCGGGCCGCCGCGCTGGTCATGTTGCAACCGCAGGCGTTGCGGTTCCTGGACGTGCTCGCGATGCAGCTGCACGGCCAGATCGCCCAGCTGGTCGCGGCCGGGCAGCTGTCCGAACAGGACGCGGCGGTGATCGACCGCGCGGTCGACACGGCCGTGACCGACCTGCGCACCGGCCGGGCGGTCGACACGACGGCCATGCCACCGGCGCTCGCCGCGCTGTTCGGCTCGCTGGCCGGCCCGAACCGGAAGTTCGTGGTGAGCGACGACGCGGTCAACCCGCCCGACGTCGCCCGCACGCTGCCGCCGCGCACGCCCGTGCTCGTCACCTGCGGCGAGCTCGACCCGCAGGTGCCGTGCCACACCACGGACCAGCTCGTGTCCGTCGTGGGCGGCCGGGTGGTCCTGCCCGGTGCGGGGCACGCGATGACCACGGCCGACGGGACGTTCTCACCCGTTCTCGTGCGCAGCCTCAGGGCACTGCGGTGGTGACGGGCAAGTCCTGAGTGGACAGAGCGGACCCTGGCTCTGCCGGCGCCTGCAAGTACCACCAACTCAACATCAACAAGCACTTTTCCACTACCAACTGCGCCGTCGGCCGTCCGTAGACCTGGAACCTGGTTCGACGGGTGGTGACCATGTTGGTGGTAGTCAGCGGCGATTCGATCATGTGTTGGTGGTACTTGCAGACGCCTGGGCAGCAACGAGGGGGCGGGCCAGGTGCCTAGAGGGTCACTCGCGGCACTTCTTGCCCGTGTTCACGCAGTTGACCAGACGGTTCATGATCTTCTGCGACATCACGTTCGCGAAGTCGTCGTGGTCGGTGAGCGGGTTGTGCTCCTCCTCCGGGAAGGAGTCGACCAGGTAGCGGCCTTCCTTCTGGACGTCGAGCGGGATGTCGTAGGTCAGCGAGATGCGCAGCTGCGGCACGGCCTTGAAGCCCTGCTTGCAGCGGCCGTTCTGGTCGGGGAACACGATGTGGTCGCGGTGGTTCGCGGAGTCGATGTTCTTGCCGTCCCAGCAGCTCGGGAAGTCGTGGACCCGCTTGACCTTCGCGCCCTGCGGGCAGATCGGGTACTTGTCCATCAGGACCTTGTCCTCGAACCCGGTGCAGGTCCAGGAGGCCCTGGCGTTCTTCGGGCCGTTCTGGCCCGCCTTGGCGTCGCCGTAGAGCACGCGGAGGAACTTCGGCATCGCGGTGACCTTGCCGACGGGCGAGCCGCGGAAGGTCAGGTCGACGACGGCCGGGCGCTGGATCTCGCCCTCGTTGCCCTCGAGCTCGTTCTCGGCGTTCTCCTCGGCGTTGTCCTGGTCCTTCTTGCCCTCGGTGCCCTCGGCCTGGGCGTTGTCGCTGTTCTGGCCGCCGTTGTCGAGGCCCTGCTCACCCTGGGCCTGGTCCTTGACGGCGCAGGCGGCGGCCGGGTTCAGGTCGGGGGCCTGCCGGCCCTGGCGGCTGAACGCCAGCATCATCCGGTCGAGGATGGCGGCGCGCTTCTCGCGCGTCGGGCCGACGATGACGTTGTCGCGGTCGGCGGCCTTGGTGGCGGCCACCTTCTTCTCGGCCTCCTCGGTCACCTTCTCGATGTTCTCGAGCTCGCGGTCGATCTCCACCTGGGCCGCGTCCGGCACGTCCTCGGGCAGCAGCGACGCGACGTCGGGACATTCGAGGCGGGCCTCGGCCTTGGCGGCCTTGTCCTTGTCCTGCTGGGCCTTGTCGTCCTTCTTCGGCGGAACCTGCTCGCCGCCCTCCGCGGCCTCCTCCTCGTCGATGATGCGCACGACGGGCCAGAAGTAGGCGGACCTGTCACCGTTCTTGCAGGTCGTGCCGGCGGCCTGGAGCGACTTGTTGTTCGAGTCCGCGTTCGTGGACAGGTTGCCGACGTAGTCGTGCAGGTGCTGGGCGCCGTTGCGGACGCCGGGCTGCGCGATGAAGTTGTCCGGGTTGAAGTGCCCGTTCTCGTTGCGGCCGCAGTTGACGGTGAACGTGCCGGTGGTGGCGTTCTGCTGCTGCCTGGGTTTCTTGACGTTCGGCTTCACCTTGGTGATGTCGACGAACAAGCTCTTGTCCGCACCGTCGGCGAGCGCGGCGCCATCAGAAGAACTGACGGCCACCACCGCGGCGCCGCCAGCGACCACGGCCATCGCCGCGGCGGCAGCGGTGAGCCAGATCGTGGATTTCCTCCGGTGAATAGCCATGTGCCACCTCGTGGTAGTCCGGAAAAACGGCATGCTGAAGAAGGCGGCGATGAGCCGCGTGTTCGGTTCGAGCTCGGTGTGCGGTCAGTGAGAACGGGAACTGCGTCGTGACTTCTTCTTCGACCGGGAGATCATCCGCATTCCGACCAGTGCCAGTGCCAGAACGGCGATGGCGCCGAAGAAGACGCCGTTGTTGTCGCCGAAGACGCCCTGTTCCGCGGTGCGGGTGAACCTGGTGCCCTCCGGCACGGTCGGGATCACCCCGTCGGTCGGGTTGACCGAGGCGTCCGCGTCGGCGGCGTCCGTCGTGCCCGCCGGGTCCGGGGTCCCGGACGCCGCGGTCGGGGGAGCGAGCGGTTTCGGCGACTCCAGTCCGGCGAAGTCGACGCGACCGGTGTCCTCCAGCACCTTCATGTGGTCGAAGACGGTGATCATCGCCTGCGTGGAGAGGATGCGGATGAGCTCGTTCTTCGTACCCGCGCGGATCTGCGCCGCATAGGCGTAGACCTTGCCGTGCGCCGCGCGGAGCCGGTTGGCGAAGACGGCGTCGAACTCGTCACCGGTCGCCGCGTCCATCTCGGCGAGCCAGCCCTTCTGCTCGTCGGAGGCCTCGGTGGGCAGCGTGTGGCCGAGCAGCACGCCCGCCCTGTTCACCACGTTGTCCAGCAGCGTGTGGCCCTCGACGAGGTGCTTGCTCGCCTCTAGGATCTTGGGCTGGTCCGGCCGTTTGGCCCTGCCCTTGTCGCCGGCGGGCTTCTCCCACAGACCGGCCTGCTTGACGCGGTTCATGAAGTCCCGGTCAGCGGGACCGAGCGGCCCCCACTGCGTCTGCACGACCTCGTCACCCGTGCCGGCGCTGCCGGGCGGCGGGGTGGAGATCGGCGTCGACGGGTTCGCGGGTTGGCCGATCGCGCTCCCGGTGCTGAGCAGCACGGCCAGCGCACAGCCGGCCAGCGCGACGAGCAGTCGCGCCGGCATTGCCAGGTCCATGGGGAGTCGCACGAACGGGAGTACGGCCGGGGGCGGGAGCGCGCCTCAGTTCGAGACCCCGGCGTTATCGAAGCGTTATCCGGACCCGCGCAACCCGGCCGCGCGGCCTCGACCTACCGTGAACGCCATGAGCAAGCGTTTCGTGGCGTTGGGGGACTCGTTCACCGAGGGAGTGGGCGACGACGACGCCGGTCGACCGAACGGTGTCCGCGGCTGGGCCGACCGCGTGGCCGAGGTGCTGGGTGCGGCGGACCCGGAGTTCGGCTACGCCAACCTGGCCGTGCGCGGCCGCCTGCTGCCCCAGGTGCTGGGGGAGCAGCTGGAGCGGGCCCTCGCGATGAAGCCGGACCTCGTGTCCCTGTACGCGGGCGGCAACGACCTGATGCGCCCCAAGGTGGACATCGACGGCCTGATGCGCCGGTACCGGGCCGCCGTGGCGCGGCTGACCGTCGCGGGCGCGCGCGTGGTCCTGTTCACCGGCGTCGACGGCGCGGACGACCCGGTGTTCCGCCGGATGCGCGGCCGGGTGGCCATCTACAACGAGCACGTGCGCGCCATCGCGGCCGAGCACTCGTGTGTCCTGGTCGACATGTGGTCGATGCGGCAGCTGCGGGACCGCCGGATGTGGTCGGTGGACCGCCTGCACCTCAACGCGCTGGGGCACCGCGAGGTCGCGATCTCGGTGCTGGACGGCCTCGGCGTGCGGCACTCGCTGGAGCGGACCGTGCTGGACATCGCGCCGCTGGTGGACCGGCGGGTGCGGCGTGCGGAGGACCTGCGGTGGGCGCGCGAGCACGTCGTGCCGTGGGTGGTGCGGCGGCTGCGCGGGCAGTCGTCGGGGGACGTCGTCCGGCCGCGGTGGCCGGAGCTGTCGCCGCCGTCGTGAGTCGATCTTTCCTGCCGCGAGAACGTGTTGTGGCAATTAGCGTGCTGTGAGCGCGTAGGCGGGCAACGGCACGTTGCCGTGCTTGGCCGCCGACTGCCGCAGCAGCTCCTTGGTCAGCCCGTCCGGTGCCTCGTGCAGGGCGATCGCGACCTCCCAGTCGGCGTCCTGCAGCTCGCCGGTGTCCACGTCGGACACCCGCTCGACCTCCCACCCCGTGCGGCCCAGTGCATCGAGCACCGTCGCGCGGGTCAGCGGTGCGCGCACGTTGACGTCGGTGTCCCCGGTGATCCGGTCCTGGGCGAGCACGGCCAGCAGGTGCGGCAGCTGGTCCACCGCGGCGGGCTGCGGGTCCCACTCGGCGAACGCGAGCCGGGCGCTCAGCTCACGCGCCTTCGCCAGGGTCCGTTCGAGCAGGCCCGCGGACGCGAAGTACCAGGAGCAGTGCGCCAGCACGACGAGGTCGTACCCGGTTCCGACGTCGTCGGTCAGGACGTCGGTCTCGAACCGCATGTCGATCCGCGCACCGAGCGGTCCGTCGAGCAGGTGCCGGGCGGACTGGCCGACGGTGACCGGCGCGCCGTAGTCCCGCGACGCGACGTCGACGCCCACGACCGTCCCGTTCGGACCGGAGAGATCGGCGAGCACGGCGGTCATGTCGCCTTGGCCGCAGCCGATCTCCAAAGTCCTGCCACCGACGGGGATTTGCCAGTTTTCGGCCAGTTGCAGGCGGTATCGGGTCTGCACGGCCTGGATGTCCGGACTGGCGGCCCAAGCGGCCATGTGTCGCGCGATCTCTGCTGCCCTCATCGCGACCGAGACTAGACGTGCGCACCCTTGAACCAATGGTCCAGACCAGTTAACGTGCTCGCCATCACGTATCCCTGCACGTGAAGGAGCACCATGAAGAGGTTTCGCTGGCAGTTCCTGACCATTGGGGTGGCGGTCGCCGCCGTGGTCGGAGGCGTGCTCGCCGCTCCCGCGAGCGGTGCGACAGGCGTGACGGCCGCGTTCACCAAGACGTCCGACTGGGGCAGCGGCTACGAGGCCAAGTACACGATCGGCAACGGCGGCTCGACCGCGCTCACCTCGTGGACCCTGGAGTTCACGCTGCCGAGCGGGCAGTCGATCGCGTCGCTGTGGGACGGCACCTACACCGCGAACGGCCAGACCGTCACGGTGAAGAACAGCTGGAACGGCAACGTCGGCGTCGGCGGCTCGACCAGCTTCGGCTTCACCGTCCGCGGCTCCGGCGGCAGCCCCACCGGCTGCAAGATCAACGGCGCGTCGTGCGACGGCACCGGTGGCACGACGACGACCACCACCAAGACGACCACCACTACGACCACGACCACGACCACGTCGAACCCGCCGCTGCCCGGCACCGGCCGCGGCGCGCCCTACCTGTACCTGGGCTGGGGCAACCCGCAGAGCGCCACGCAGGTCATGAGCCAGACCGGCGTCAAGTGGTTCACGCTCGCGTTCGTGCTCTCCGGCGGCGGCTGCACCCCGTCGTGGGACGGTCAGCGCCCGCTGACCGGCGGTGTCGACCAGCAGACGATCAACGCGGTCCGCGCGGCCGGTGGTGACGTCGTGCCGTCGTTCGGCGGCTGGAGCGGCAACAAGCTCGGCCCGAACTGCTCGACGCCGGAAGCGCTGGCCGGCGCCTACCAGAAGGTGATCGACACCTACGGCCTCAAGGCCATCGACATCGACATCGAGAACTCCGACGAGTTCGAGAACACCACCGTGCAGGACCGCATCCTGACCGCGTTGAAGATCGTCAAGCAGAAGAACCCCGGCATCCAGACGATCGTCACGTTCGGCACCACGACCACCGGGCCGAACTTCTACGGCGCCCGGCTGATCGACCAGGCCAAGGCGCTCAACGCGAACGTCGACGTGTTCACGATCATGCCGTTCGACTTCGGCAGCTCGAACGTCCGCACCGACACGATCGGCGCGGCCACCGCGCTGAAGAACAAGCTCAAGTCGACCTTCGGCTGGAACGACGCCGAGGCGTTCAAGCACGTCGGCATCTCCGGCATGAACGGCCTGTCCGACCAGCGCGAGGTGACCAGCGTCGAGGACTGGACCGCGATCCGCGACTGGTCGAAGGCGAACGGCCTCGGGCGCCTGGCGTTCTGGGCGGTCAACCGCGACCGCGGCGGCTGCGACGGCCAGGTGGCGGACCAGTGCTCCGGCATCGCGCAGGCCGACCTGGCGTTCACGAAGATCACCGCCGGTTTCTAGGCGACACGGCCGGTTCCCGGTCGAGCACGAGCCGTCAGCGCCGTTTATTCGGTGGCGCTGACGGCTTACGCTTGTGCCATGCGTCGACGACATTGATCTTCAACTGATCTGACCAGGACCGCGACGGCGTGGGCGTGGTGTTCGCACCTCCTCCCGATCTACGCGCTGTACGCGTTGCTCTTCGCCGACAGCGGGCTGTCGGACGCCCACATCTCGGTGCTGCTCGCCATCTGGTCGACCACCGCGGTGGTCTTCGAGGTGCCCTCGGGCGCGATCGCCGACCGGTTCTCCCGGCGCGGCTCGCTGGTCGCCGCCGGGGTGCTGCAGGCACTCGCGCACGCGGCGTGGGTGGTGTTCCCGTCGTTCTGGGGCTTCGCGGCCGGGTTCGTGCTGTGGGGGCTCGGCGGCACGCTCACCTCCGGTGCGTTCGAGGCGCTGCTGTACGACGGTCTGGCGGCGAACGGGGACGAGGAGTCGTACGGGCGGCTCAACGCCCGTGTCGACACCGTCGAGCTGATCGCCCAGGTGCCGGTCGCCGTGGTGGCCACGGTGCTGTTCTCGCTCGGCGGCTACTCGCTGGCCGGGTGGGTGAGCGTGGCGATGTGCCTGCTGTCGGCCGTGATCGCGCTGCGGTTCCCCGAACCGGACAGGGAGCCGGCGCCCGGCGAGGACGGGTACCTCGCGACCCTGCGCACCGGTCTGCGCGAGGCGGTGCCGGTCAGGCGGGCCGTCATCGCGGTCGCGCTGGTGTACGCGATCGACGCCTTCGAGGAGTACTTCACGCTCCTGGCCCACGACTGGCACGTGCCCACGGTGTGGGTGCCGCTGGCCACGATCGGGGTGCCGCTGATGGGTGCGGCCGGTGCGTCGCTCGCGGGCAGGCTGCCGTGGCGCGGCTGGGTGCTGTTCGCCGCGGGTGGCGTGCTGGTGCTCGCGGCCGTGCTGGCGGTACCGGCGGCGATCGTCCTGCTGGGACTGTTCTACGGGCTCTACCGGTTCGTGCTCGTGCACGTGGAGACCGAGTTGCAGCACCGCATCGACACCGACGCGCGGGCCACCGTGACGTCGGTGGCCGGGATCGGGTCGGAGTTCGTGGCGTACGCGGTGTACGCGGCGTGGGTGCTCGGATCGGCCGTGGCGGTCGGGGTGCTGGTGCTGGTGGTCGCGGTGGTGGTCTCGCTGCGGAGGTGACCGGGCGGAGAGGGACGGGCGGGCCGAGCACGCTGCCGAGGCCGGCCGTTCGACGTCCGCGGGGAGCTGATGTGGACGAGGAGCCGGTCGGGGCGGACGTAACGCCAGGACCGTCCGAACAGATCGAACCTCACAAGCCGGACAATCCGCGGAGGCCGCCGTGTTCGTCGTCCAGATCTTCCTGCCGCTGGCGTTGGCCCTGGTCATGTTCGGCCTCGGTCTCACGCTCACCACCGGGGACTTCGCCAGGGTCGCGAGATATCCCAGGGCGGCCGTCATCGCGCTCGTCTGCCAGGTGGTGGTGCTGCCCGCGATCTGCCTCGGCCTGGTGCTCGCGTTCGGGCTCCAGGGCGTGCTCGCGGTCGGCATGATGCTGCTCGTCGCGTCGCCGGGCGGCACGTCGGCGAACCTGTTCAGCCACCTCGCGGGCGGCGACGTCGCGCTCAACATCACGCTGACGGCGATCAACTCCGTGCTGGCGGTGTTCACGCTGCCGCTGGTGGTCGGGCTGAGCATGGCGCACTTCATGGCGGACAGCGCCGAGGTCGGGCTGCAGCCGGCGAAGTTCGTGCAGGTCTTCGCGATCGTGCTGGTGCCGGTTGCGATCGGCATGCTGGTGCGGCGCAGGTTCGAGGCGTGGGCGCTGCGGATGAACGACCCGGTGCGCGTCGCGTCGGTGGTGGTGCTGGTGCTCGTCATCATCGCGGCGATCGCGCAGGCCCACCGGCAGCTGCTCGACAACATCACCACGCTCGGCCCGGTGGCGTTGCTGCTGAGCGTCTTCAGCCTGCTGATCGGCTACTACGCGCCCAAGGCGTTCAACGTCGACCGCGGGCAGGCCGTCGCCAGCGCCATGGAGATCGGCATCCACAACGCCACGATCGCGATCACCCTCGCCCTCACCGTGCTGAACGACGAGACCATGGCGATCCCGCCCGCGGTGTACGGCGTGCTGATGTACCTGCCGGCGGCGATCGCGGCGAAGTTGCTGGCGCGGAACAGGACCGCGGTCGGCTGAAGCGGTTGCGGCTGTGGCTGGGTTGAGCGTGACATGCGTTCAACCACAACCACAACCACATTGCTCGCGGCCGTTCTCCTCGCCCCGTCGGGGAGAACCGCTGGCGCGACCCGCAGCCCGCCCGCCCTGGCAGGGCGTCCTGAAGGCGGACCGGCCAGGTCCGCGGTGCGACCAGGCAGAGGACTGCCTGTACCTCAACGTCACCAGGCCGCCGCGGGCCGCGCACCGGCCGGTGCTGGTCTAGGTCCACGGCGGCAGCTTCACCACCGGCGCCGGAGCCGACTACGGCGTCGAACGACTGGTGCGCCGGGGTTCCGTCGTCGTCACCGTCAACTACCGCCTGGGTGCCTTCGGGTACTTCGGCTTCCCCGGGCTCGCCGGCTCCGGCGCGTTCGGGCTGCGCGACCAGCAGGCCGCGCTGGAGTGGGTCCAGCGCAACATCCGGGGCTTCGGCGGTGACCCGCACAACGTCACGCTGTTCGGGGCGTTGGCGGGCGGGCTCTCCACGTGCGCCCAGCCGACGTCGCCCCGGACGCGCGGGCTGTTCCACCGGGCGATCATCCGGAGTGGACGGGTGCCGATGTCCGCGGCGCTGTCGGACATGACCTCGGTGTGCCCGACGGCCGAGTTGCGCGCGCAGACGCACGCGTTCGGCTACGAGTTCGCCGAACCGGACCCGCCGATGACCTTCCAGGGGATGCCGGAGTTCCCGTACGGCGCCTACCACGGCTCGGAGCTGCCGTCCCTGTTCGGCTACGGCGGCGGCGTCGAGCTCACCGCGCGGCAACGGGCGCTGGCGGACGAGATGGCCGGTGTGTGGACGCGGTTCGCGCGCACCGGACGTCCCGGCTGGGCCCGCCAGGACGTCCGGGTCTTCGCGACCGGGCAGGTCGGACCGGCCGACCACCGGTGTGACCTCTGGACCGGCTGAGCGATCCGAGCGGCGCGCGTCCGTGCGACCTGCCGGACGCGCGCAAAGCCGTGCCGCGGCAACCACGCCCGGCCCGGCGCCGGCTCGCCGACCACTTCCGCACCGGCTACCGCGCGGCGCTAACGGTTGAGGTCGCGGTACTTCAGCACCGACAGCGGCCAGAAGACCGCCACGAACACGGCGGGCCACAGCACGGCCAGCAGCACCGAGTGCTGCGCCGCCCAGGAGTCACCGCCGACACCGGGGTTGCCGAACAGCTCCCGCGCCGCGGCCACCGTGGACGACAGCGGGTTCCACTCCGCGACCACGCGCAGCCAGCCCGGCATCAGCTCCGGCGAGACGAACGTGTTCGCGAACATCGTCAACGGGAACAGGAACATCCACGACGCCTGCGCCGCCGCCGGCTTCACCAGCAGGCCGACGTAGATGCCGACCCAGACCAGCGCGAACCGCAGCCACAGCAGCAGCGCGAACGCCAGCAGCGCGTTGACCAGCCCGTCGTGGAACGACCAGCCGATCACCAGCCCGCACAGCGCGAGCACGAGCAGCTCCAGCGAGGAGTTGACCAGGTCGGCGATGCTGCGCCCGGCCACCACCCCGGTCTGCGACATCGGCGAGGCGCGGAACCGGTCCGTCACGCCCCGGTCGGCGTCCATCGACACCATCAGCAGCGTGCTGCCGACGCCGAACGCGACGGTCTGGCCGAACATGCCCGGCAGCAGGAACTCGATGTAGTCGCCGCCGCCGAAGACGTTCATGGCGCTGCCGAACACCAGCCCGAAGATCAGCACCGAGATGACCGGGTAGGCGAGGTTCGCGAACACCCTGACCGGTTCGCGCACCCAGTGGACGAGCTCCCTCTTGGCGACGACCCACGAGTCGACCGCCGCGTACCCGGCCGCGTTCACGCCCGCACCTCCGCACGGTGGCCGGTGATCGCCAGGAAGACCTCGTCGAGCGTCGGCCGCCGCAGGGCGATGTCCTCCGCCTCCACCCCGCGGGCCGCCAGCGCGGAGGTCACCCGCGTCAGCGCCGCCACCCGGTCCGCGACCGCCGCGCTCACGCGGAACGCGTCGTGGTCGACCTCGGCGTCCGGTCCGAGCACACCGGCCACGACCGGCAGCTCCTCCGCGGTGCGGACCACGACCTCGATCCGGTCGCCGCCGAGCGTGGACTTGAGCTGGTCGGGCGTGCCCTGGGCGGCGACCCGGCCGGTGTCGAGCACCACGACCTGGTCGGCGAGCTGGTCGGCCTCGTCCAGGTACTGCGTGGTCAGCAGGACCGTCGTGCCCTCGGCGACGACCCGCTTCACCTCCCGCCACACCTCACCGCGGTTGCGCGGGTCGAGCCCGGTCGTCGGTTCGTCCAGGAACAGCACCGACGGCCGCGTGATGAAGCTCGACGCGAGGTCCAGGCGCCGCCGCATGCCGCCCGAGTAGGCCTTCACGCGCGTGTCGGCGGCATCGGTCAGACCGAACTGCGCCAGCAGCTCCTCCGCGCGGGCGTGGGCCTCCTTCCTGGACAGGTGGTAGAGCCGCCCCCACATGACCAGGTTCTCCCGGCCGGTCAGCACGTCGTCCACCGTGGACTGCTGACCGTTCAGCGCCACCTGCCGCCGCACCCGCGGCGCCTCCCGCGCGACGTCGTGGCCCGCCACCTCGGCCCGGCCGCCGTCCAGCCGCAGCAGCGTGGCCAGGATGCGCACAGCCGTCGTCTTGCCGGCGCCGTTGGGCCCGAGCAGGCCGCACACCGTTCCCGCCGGCACCGCCAGGTCGAACCCGTCGAGCGCAGCCTTCCCGCCGAACCCCTTGCGCAGGCCTTCCGCGAGCACCGCGTGTCCCACGTCCTCACCCCCGTGACTGAACTGTGTACAACGTATACGAGGTGTACGTTGTACACGGTTTTAGGATTCACCGGCAAGTGCGGTGTGGACGAGGGGGCTGGGTGAAGCAGAGCGACCGGGACCGCAGCGTGCGCCTGCTGTGGGCGCCGCCGGCGGAGCCGACCAGGGGACCGAAGGCGGCGCTGAGCCAGTCGCGGGTGGTCGGGGCGGCGATGGAGGTGGCCGACGCCGAGGGGGTCGACGCGCTCACCATGCGCCGGGTCGCCGAGGCGCTGGGCAGCACGGCCATGGCGCTGTACCGGCACGTGCCGGGCAAGTCGGAGCTGCTCGACCTGATGGTCGACGCGGCCTGGGGCGAGACCGAGCGCACCCCGCCCGGACCGTGGCGGGAGGGCCTGGAGTTCTTCGCGCGCCAGATGTGGGCGATGTACCGCGCGCACCCGTGGATGCTGCAGCTCACCACCTCGCGGGTCATGCCGGGACCGCACGCCATGACCCGCCGGGACGCGGCCTACGCCGCCGTCTCGCAGCTGGGGCTGCGGCCGGAGGAGATCGTGGCCGTGGTGACGGCGGTCGCCCACCACGTCGACGGGGTCGGCCGCGCGATGGCCGACCGCGTGCGGACCGAACGCGAGACCGGGGTGTCCGAGGAGGACTGGTGGACCGGTAGGGAGGCGCTCTGGGAGCACTTCACGCCGGACCGGCTGCCGATGATGACCCACATCTGGAACACGGGCGGTTTCGAACGGCCGCTGGACGAGTTCGAGTTCGGTCTCGCACGTCTTCTCGACGGTCTCGCGGTGTTCCTGGAATCCGGAGAACGACCGGTGGTTCGTCGAGAGACGTGCCAGTAGTCCTGTGTGCCCGGTGAGGTGGACTTGAGTCGGCCGTTCGAGTGAAATGCGCTGTTCAGCGCACCGGTGAACCGGAGTCGAGCGGTTGCGTAATGCCATTGTTATGCGCAATCGGATTCAACTCGTTCACGGGCTGAACCGAGCACTCCCGTCCGCCCGTTTTCCTTGTGACACCGTTTCGCCGCGGGGGTCGATTCGGGACGACGAGGAGGTCGCATGACAGCTGGCGCGCACGATGCGGTCACACTTGGCTGCTACGCGCTCGGCGTTCTGGACGCGCAGGAGAGCCATGGCGTGGAGCAGCACCTGAGGGGCTGCCCCTCCTGCCGTGCGCAGGTCGCCGACTTCCACCGGATCCGCAGGGCGCTCGACGAGGTGCCCCGCGAGGTGTTCCTGCACGAGCTCGAAGACGACCTGCCCACGCCGTCGGACCTGGTGCTGCAGCGGGCGCTGCGACAGATCAGGCAGGAGTCGGTCATCCCGCAGCCGCGGGTGGCCGACCCGCAGCCCAGAGCCAGTCCGCGGCAGGTGGAGGAGCTCGCGGAGCCGCAGCACGCCAAGGCCCGGCGCTGGCCGAACTACCTCGCCGCCGCGGCCGTCGCCGCGGTGGTGGCGTTCGGCGGTGGTGCGGTCTTCATGCAGAACCGGGCACCGGACACGTCCATCTCCGCGTCGCGCAGCGGCGAGGGGACCTCGGGCGGGATCAGGCTGGTCGCGGAGGTCGCTCCGTCCTCGCAGGACCGCTACGAGGTCACCGCGAGGATCGAGGGCCTGCCCGCCGCCCAGAGGTGCAGGCTCGTCGTCATCGGCGCCGACGGGACGAGGACGGAGGCCCACGTGTGGACCTCCAGCGAGAAGGGGCGGCTCGAGGGGGTGACCGTGCGGGGCATGGTCAGCGTTCCCCTCGACGAGGTGAAGTCGGTGGCGGTCGAGAACGGGGACGGCAAGCCGTTCGTCGTGGCCACCATGTAGGAACGGACGAAGAAGGGCCCGCATTCTGTTCGGAATGCGGGCCCTTCTCGCATTGATGTCATTTATGCGGACTGCAATGCGAGCCACCCGCCGACCACGATGACCAACGCGGCTGTGCCCATGGGTGCGCAATGCGAGAGCAGTTTTGTGGCACGGCCGTCCAGCAGCCGTTCGACCCGGTCGCGGGCCTTCACCAGCAGCAGGCCGACGCCGGTCAGCGTCGCGGCCATGCCGAAGCCGTAGCCGAGGACCAGCAGCACGCCGAACCAGGTGCGCCCGAGCGCGACGGCGCCGAGCAGGACGACGAGCGCGGAGGGTGACGGGACCAGGCCGTTGGCCGCGCCCATGCCGATCAGGCTCGCCCGGCTGTACCCGTGACCGTGCCCGGTTCCGTGCCCATCTCCGCGCCCGTGCCCGTGTCCGGCTCCCGTGAGCGCGGGTTCGCGGGTCAGCGCGGAGCGCAGCAGCAGGACGCCGATGCCGGTGATCAGCAGGCCGCTGACCAGCCCGAGCCAGCGCAGCACCTGCTCGCCGGCCAGCGCGCTGGAGGCGCTGATGACCAGGCCGAGCAGCAGCACGCCACCGGTGTGCGTGACCGTGACCGAGGCACCGACGACGAACGCGTCGCGCGGCGTGCCCTGACGGCCCGCGAGGTAGGCGGCGATGAGCGTCTTGCCGTGACCGGGCAGCGCGGCGTGCGAGGCACCGAGGACGAGCGAGAGCAGCAGCGCGAGGAAACCGAGCCACGGCGTGAGCTCGTCGCTGCCCAGGATGTCGTTGAGGGCGGCGGCCGTCGTGCTGAACGACCGGATCGGGGAACCGGTGGCCTGCTTGGGCTCCGACCCGGAACCGGGCTGCGCGGTGAACGCGACCGAGCGGACGTCGAGCGGGCTGCTGAGCAGGTCCTCCGGGTAGGTCCGCAGCTCGCCGCTGATGCTCTCGGTGGGCACGGGCGAGCCGGTGAGCCGCACCCCGGTGCCGGCGGCGGTGATCTCCCGCCAGCCGACCCGGTCGGTGTTCGACTCGTCGTGGAACTCCAGGCGGGCCGGCCGGGCGAGGTCGACCTTCGCGGTGAGCTCGCAGACCAGCCGGGTGGTGACCAGGTCGGCCTGCCCGGCCGGGTGCTCCTTGGTGGCGCCGGCGACGGTCCAGGTGATCCGCCGGCCGTCCACGGTGGACCGGTCGGTGCCGGCCAGCTCGTCGCACCAGCGCCCGGCGTCGCGGTCCCGCAGGTTCTCCTGCAGCGTCGGGATCTCCGCGACGTCGACCACCGACCTGAGGTCGATCCGGTCGGGGTGCAGGTGCAGGCCGTGGTAGTGGTTGACGCTGAAGTTGCCCAGCGGGTGCCCGAAGGCCTCGCCCTGCAGGCCGAAGAACCCGGCCAGCAGCAGGGCGCCGATGACGGCGTACCTCACCGCCCGCCCCCGCAGCTCGGCGAGCTTGCGGCCCGCCTTCAGCGCGTGCAGCGGGGAGAAGTTCGCGTTCAGCCGCAGCGCCCGCACCAGCGCCTCCTGCGCCTCGGCCACCCGGCCGAGCGCGGCGAGGATCATGCCGCGGTGGTAGGAGAACGTCGCGTTCTGCCAGCCCAGCGCGGCGGCGCGGTCGGCGTGGGCCAGCGCCTCGGCGTCCCGCCCGTTCACGTGCAGCGCCCACGCCATCGCGTCGGCGACGAACACGCTCTGCCGCTTGCCCCACTCCGACTCGGCCCGGCGCAGCGCCCGCACCCCGTCACCGCGGTCGGCCGCCACGAGCGCCGCGGCGAGGTCGTCGGAGGCACCCTGCGACTCCATCAGCCGCTGCTGCTCGGACAGCACGTCGTACTGCCGGGCCGCCTCCTGCGCCCTGCCGTCGGCCGCGAGCAGCTCCGCGTACTCCTGCAGGTACTGCGGCAGGGGAGCGCGGGCCACGAGCCTGCGGTACTCCTCGATCGCGACCGGGACGTCACCGCGTGCCGCCGCGACCTTCGCCTTGCCCTGGGTGAGGGTCATGTCGTCTCCTCTCGCCGCCAGACCCCGCTCGTAGTGCTGAGCGGCTTCGTCGAGCCGGTTGTGGTCGAACGCGAGCTCGCCCAGCCGGTACCGGCAGAAGGCGATCTCCTCGGGCGTCGCGGCCGCGTTCAGCGCGCGGGTCATCGCGGCGCGGGCGCCGTCGACGTCGCCGTGGAGCTCCAGGTGGAAGGAGGCGCGGGCGAACGAGGCCGTGTTCGGCTTGAGGTCGAGCATCCGCTGCACCGCGTCCTGTGCACCCGCGTCGTCGCCGAGCTGCGTCAGCGCGTCGGCCAGCACGCCGTAGCCCTCCGCGGAGGACGGCAGGGCGGCGACCGCCCGCAACCCCCACTCGCGTGCGGCGTGGAAGTCGTGCCGGGCGTTGGCCAGCGTGCCCATGCCGACGGCGGCCAGACCGGTGTCGCCCGCGTTCTTCAGCGCACCCTCGGCCTTCGCGTAGTACGCCGGGTCGGCCGTGACCCGCGCGAGCTCCACGTAGGAAGCGCCGAGCCGCGCCCACGACGTCGGGTCGTCGGGCACCCGGTGCAGCCGCTGCTGGAGCTGGTGCACCACCCGGTGCAGCTGGTTCTGCTGCGCCACCACGGGAACAGGGGGCTCGCCCCCGGCCCTGCTGCCGGCAGGACCGGAGGCGACCAGGTGGACAAGCGCCGCGGTGACCAGGAGACCCACCGCGACGGCCTGTCGCTGCTGATACCTCACTTCGAGTGCGACCCGTACTCGCGGATGTGGGTCTGGCGCTTGCGCCACAGGAAGAAACCCGCGCCGAACACCAGCGCCGAGCCGACCGCGGTGGTCATCGCCATCGGGTCGAGGTTGCCGATCCGGCCGACCGGGTTCACCGCGACCTCGGCGGTGGTGCCCGAGGTGTTCACGGCCGTGCCGTTGCGGGGCAGCGCCACGTACGGGAACGCCGCCTCGAACGGCTGGTCGTTCTGGTCGACCTTGTCACCGGCGGCCAGCGCCTCGACGAGCTTGCCCGTCACCGCCGCGCCCTCGAACGCCTGCAGGCCGATGTCCACGACGTCGTCGGTGAGGCGGCGGCCGTTCGGGAAGCCCTGCGTGTCACCGGCGAGCAGCCCCAGGCGGTTCGGGTTCGGGTTGGGGTTGATCGACATGTTCAGCCGCAGCATCTCCGCGGGCCGGAACCGGTGCTTGTCGACGTCGGCGTTGTTGATCTGCGAGTTCAGGTCGGCGTTGATCTGCGCGCCGATCTTCGTGCTGATGCCGGTCAGGAAGATCTCGGCCAGGTCGTCGCGCTGGCCCTTCGGCGCCGGGATCTTGTAGATGGCCTCGACCAGCTTCGGCAGCTCCGGGTTCACCACCCGGTCCACCAGCTCCTTCACCCCGGCGTCCTGGTCGGGGCGCAGGCCGTTGAACGCGTCCTTGAGGCCCGCGGGCGCCACGACCTCGTTCACCAGCGGGTTGCCCAGCCGGGAGACCTGCACGAAGTCACCGACCGCCTCCGCCTTGCCCGGCGACAGCTTCATGGTGCGGCGCTGCGTGGTGCTCCAGATGCCGATGTTCGGGTTGCGGTTCGCGTCGTTCTTCAGCGCCAGCGCGTGCTTGGGCAGCTGGATCGCGATCGTGTTGACGTTGTAGCCGCGCAGGGTGTCCTGGCCGACCTCGCTCAGGTTCCCGCCGTAGAGCAGGTCGAACACCCGCAGGTCCAGGAAGAACGGGTCCTCGGCCGGCCCGACGTACACCTTGCCGCCACCGGGCAGCTGCACCGTCGCCTGGTCGCGCAGCTTCTTGAAGTCCGGCATCGACGCGGGGCCGTTCGGCGACGGCGCGACCGGGGCGTTGTCGACGAGCTTGACCTTCTGGCCGTTCTCGTAGATCGCCTCGATGTCGTAGCGCTGGCGGAACAGCAGGTTCTCGTCGTCGAGCGAGTCCACCTGGCCGTTGGTGTAGAGGAACGTGTTGTTCTTGCGGCGGTCGTCGTCGTGGAACTGCCAGCGCAGCACCACGTCGGCCTTGGCGTCGCCGTCGTTGTCGATGTTGAAGTCGTACTGCGCGTCCGTGGCCCACGGGAAGAAGTTCGGGCCCCCGTTGGGCTCCTGGAACGGGAACCAGTTGCCGACCAGGGTGACCGTGTCCCCGTGGTCGGGGCTGACGAACGCGTACAGGTCCGTGTTGTCCACGGCCGGGTCACCGGCGATGAGCGGTGCCTCGCGGTGGGAGGACGCGGTGGCGCCGGATCCGCCGAACAGGGCGGCGTTGAGCAGGGTGGCTGCCACCAGCGCGGCCGCGGCCACCTGGCCGCGCCGACCGCTGAGGACGTGCGGTGACGACATCTCTGGTCTGCCTTTCGAGGGGGTCAGGCGCTGTGCATGAGCAGCGGGGGTTCGCCGGGGTGGGCTGAGTGCGCTGAGGTCCACCTCGCCCTGGTGAAGTCGCGGATGCCTTCGACGAGCCGCTCGACGTCGGACTCCGGCCGGACCACCAGGCGCGCGAAGACCCTGCTCATGCCGAGCTCGGTGCCGCACTCGCGGATGAGGACCCGGTGCCGGGACAGCAGCCGCAGGCTCTCCGCCGGCTCCTCGAACGTCTGCGGGGTCGAGAAGTGCGGGTTGCGCGGGATGCGGAAGCCCACCGGCTCACCCGCGCCCGTCCTGGCCGGCTCGAAGCAGGACGGGCTGTGCGCGGTCTGCTGGAAGGGACCCGGGTCCACACCGTGCCGCACGCGATCACCCCGTCCCGGTCGTCGATCTGACACCGGGGCATACGTGCCGCCGTTCACAGCGGTTCACGGACCAGTGTCGGGAAGGTCTCGGCTGGGTCACGCGCGCAACCTCGGCCCCCGCCGCCGACCGGGAGCACCCGCCGGTTTCCGGTCCACAGTGGACGATCACAACCGCCTGATCCGGTCCCTCGCCCGACCCCGCACGTGCTCGGGCACCCGGCCTCGGGGCGCGCTCGGGCCCGTGACGTTCGACAACCGCCCGATCGCCGTGGTCGTTTGGGTCGGTGAACCGCGTCTTGCCAGGTCAGCAGGCTTTCTCGGGACCGCCCGACCGGCGCGCGAGGTCGACGTCACCCGCCCTGCGGGTCGAAGGGCACCACCGTTGCGGAAAATTGTCGGTCCAGGCGGATACCCTGCTGGCAGTCCGCACACAATCCAGGGAGCACCACCCGTGACCGCTGAGACCCTGTACGGGGCCGACGACCTGACGCACCTCGAAGGTCTCGAGGCCGTCCGCAAGCGGCCAGGCATGTACATCGGGTCGACCGACAGCCGGGGCATCAACCACCTCTTCAGCGAGATCGTCGACAACTCGACCGACGAGGGCGTGGCCGGCCACGCCACCAAGATCGTCGTCACCCTGCACGCCGACGGCAGCGTCCAGGTCGACGACGACGGCCGCGGCATCCCCACCGACGTGCACGCCAAGTCCGGTCTGTCCGGTGTGGAACTGGTCCTCACCAAGCTGCACGCGGGCGGCAAGTTCGGCGGCTCCGGCTACAAGACCTCCGGCGGCCTGCACGGCGTCGGCGCCTCCGCCGTCAACGCCCTCTCCCACCGCTTCGACGTCACCGTCCGCCGCGGCGGCAAGGTCCACGAGATGTCGTTCGCCCACGGCGTCCCCGGCGTCTTCGACGGCCCCGGCCCCAAGGCCGCGTTCACCCGCCAGAACGGCCTCAACGTCGTCGGCAAGATGAAGCGCGGCGAGTCGACCGGCACCTCCATCCGCTACTGGTACGACGCCCGCTACTTCGAGAACGGCGCCTCCCTGGACGTCGAGACCGTGCGCATGAAGCTGCGCAACACGGCGTTCCTCGTGCCCGGCGTCACCTACGTGCTCAAGTCGGCGCTGGAAGACGCGATCTCCGAAGAGGTCTTCCACTACCCCAACGGCCTGACCGACATGGTCGACTTCCTGGCCCCCTCCGGCGACCGCGCCGTCTCCGGCACCCTCGTCATCACCGGCACCGGCACCTACTTCGAGAACGCCGCAGACGAGAACGGCGTCATGCGGTCCAAAGTGGAGCGACAGGCCGAGGTCGAGGTCGCCCTGCGCTGGGGCACCGGCTACGACCGCACCGTCGAGTGCTTCACCAACACCATCCGCAACGTGCACGGCGGCACCCACCGCCGCGGCTTCGACCGCGCCGTGCTGAAGGCGGTCCAGGACGCCATCTCCAAGACCCGCGGCCTGCTGAAGCCCAAGGAGGACCCGCCCACGCTGGACGACGTGCTGGAGGGCATGACCGCCGTCGTCCACGTCCGCATCCCCGAACCCCAGTTCACCTCGCAGACCAAGGACGAGCTGTCCACCGCCGGCATCACCAAGGTGCTGCAGGGCATCGTCGACCAGCAGGTGCGCGCCTGGACCGAGGACCGCAGGACCAAGGTCGAGGCCAAGACCGTGCTCCAGAAGGTCGTCGACGCCTCCCGCGTCCGGCTGACCCAGAAGCAGCAGAAGGACGCGGCCCGGCGCAAGACGGCGCTCGAAGGCGCGGCGATGCCGGCGAAGCTGGTGGACTGCCGGACCACGGGTGTGTCGCGGTCTGAGCTCTTCCTCGTGGAGGGCGACAGCGCCCTCGGGTGTTTCACTGCTGAGACGCAGGTCGCGCTGGCGTCGGGCAAGTCGCTGTCGTTCCTGGAACTGGTCGAGGACTGGCAGCGCGGTGTGACGCACTTCGGCTACGCGACGAACAAGGCCGGCCGCGTGGTCGTCGTGCCGCTGGTCGAGCCGCGGCTGACGAAGAAAGATGCCCCGCTGGTCCGCGTCACCCTGGACAACGGCGCGTCGGTCCGCTGCACCCCCGACCACCTGTTCCGCCTGCGCGACGGCTCGTACCGCCGCGCTGACGCGCTGCTGCCCGGCGACTCGCTGATGCCGCTCTACCGGTCGGTGTCGTCGAAGGCCGAGGGCCACAACCTCGACGGCTACGAGCGGGTGTGGATGAACGACCGGCAGGAATGGGTCTACACCCACTACCTGGCCGATGCCCACAACCTGCGCCACGGCCTCGACAGCGCCGCGAACGGCAACGTCCGCCACCACGTGGACGTGGACAAGCGCAACAACGACCCGCGCAACCTCAAGCGGATGACGTGGGAAGACCACGCCGCGCTGCACGCCGCGATGATGGGCGAGCACGTGCACGAGGGCTACCGGGCGTGGCTCGCGGCCGGCGGCACCGAGATCAAGTCGGCGATGCTGTCCGAACAGTGGAAGGACCAGGAGTTCCGCGCGGCGTGCCTGGCCAGGCTCGCCGCCCGCAACCAGGACCCGGCGTTCCGCGCTCGCATCGAGCAGGGCTTCCAGGACTGGTACGCCGAGCTGAGCGACGCCGACAAGGCCGCCTACGTCGAGCGCATGCGTGCGCTGCAGGCCGAGTACTGGGCCGAGCCGGAGCACCGCGTGGCGGCCGCCGCGCGGGTGCGCGCGTTCTTCGCCCAGCCCGGTAGGCGGGAGGAGTGGAGCGAGCGCTCGCTGGCCCAGTGGCAGGACGAAGAGCTGCTCGCCTGGCGCTCCCGCACCACGGTCGATCAGTTCGCCGACCCGGCCGAGCGGCAGCGCCAGCGTGAGGCCGTCATCGCGTGGCACGAGAGCCACCCCGAGTTCGGCCGCGAGCACTCCGCACGCATGAAGCAGCGGATGGCCGACGCGTCGACCGGCCACCTGGAGGCGGTTCAGGCCGGTCGCCGCCGCTACGTCGAGTCGACGTCCCGTGCCGAGCGGGTGGCCAAGCAGGTCGAGGGGCGCCGGATCGCGGCGCTCAAGCGGCTCGCCCCGATGCTGGACACGCCGTCGAACTTCGAGCTGGCGCTGTCCTACGAGCTCGACCGCAAGGCGAACGCCAAGACGGGCCTGAAGTTCCTGAAGGTGCTGGCGCACTACGACGACGACTTCATCCGACTGCGGGAAGCGGCGACGCTGGTCAACCACGCGGTCGCCGCTGTCGAGGCGTTGCCGGAGCGCGAGGACGTCTACGACCTGACCGTGGACGGCTACCACAACTTCGCGCTCGAAGCCGGTGTGTTCGTGCACAACAGCGCGCGCATGGCCCGCGTGTCCGAGTACCAGGCGCTCCTCCCGTTGCGCGGCAAGATCCTCAACGTCCAGAAGGCGTCCCTCGCCGACACGCTGCGCAACGCCGAGATCGCCTCCATCGTCCAGGTCCTCGGCGCCGGCACCGGCCGCACGTTCGACATCTCCCAGATGCGCTACGGCCGGGTGATCCTGATGGCCGACGCGGACGTGGACGGCAGCCACATCCGCACGTTGCTGATCACGCTGTTCGCGAAGTACATGCGCCCGGTGATCGAGGACGGCCGCCTCTACGCGGCCATGCCCCCGTTGCACAAGGTCATGACCCGCGGCCGCAACGCCGAGACGCACTTCACCTTCACCCAGCGGCAGATGGAGCAGACCGTCGCGCGGCTGGAGAAGGCCGGCAAGCAGGTAGTGACGCCGGTGCCGCGGTTCAAGGGCCTGGGTGAGATGGACGCGGACGAGCTGTGGGAGACCACGATGAACCCCGCGACCCGCAGCGTCCGCCGCATCACGATGGACGACGTCGAGGCCGCGGAGGTCGCGCTGGAGCTGCTGATGGGCGAGAAGGTCGAGCCGCGCCGCAACTGGCTCGTCGAGTCCGCCGCACGGGTCGACCAGTCGGCCATCGACCTCTAAGCCTTCTCGAGAGAACAGACGGAGTTACGAAGTCATGGCACGCCGTAAGGGACCCACGACCAAGGTCGATCCGGCCGCGTTCGACCGGGCCGGTGCCCGTGTGCTCGACAACTCGCTGAAGACGGAGATCGAGGACTCGTACCTGGAGTACGCGTACTCGGTCATCCACTCGCGGGCTCTGCCGGACGCGCGGGACGGCCTCAAGCCGGTGCACCGCCGCATCCTGTTCTCGATGAACCAGAACGGGCAGCGGCCGAACACCCCGTACGTGAAGTCGTCGCGCGTCGTCGGCGACACCATGGGCCGGTACCACCCGCACGGTGACACGGCGATCTACGACGCGCTGGTCCGTCTCGCTCAGGACTTCAGCCTCAACGAGCCGCTGATCGACGGCCACGGCAACTTCGGCAGCCCCGATGACGGTCCCGCGGCGAGCAGGTACACCGAGTGCCGCATGTCGCCGGTCGCCATGCAGCTGGTCGGCGAGCTCAACGAGGAGACGGTCGACTTCCGTCCGAACTACGACGGTTCGCTGGACGAGCCGAGCGTGCTGCCGGCGGCGTTCCCGAACCTGCTGGTCAACGGCACGTCCGGCATCGCGGTCGGCATGGCGACGAACATGATCCCGCACAACCTGCGCGAGGTGGTGGGTGCGGCGCGGTGGCTCATCACGCACCCGAACGCCGACCTCGACAAGCTCATGGAGTTCGTCCCGGGGCCGGACCTGCCCACCGGTGGCATCCTGCTCGGCCTCGACGAGGTGAGGAAGGCCTACGAGACCGGTCGCGGTGTCGTGCGGATGCGCGCGAAGATCGAGATCGGCCCGCTGGAGGGGTCGCGCGGGCGGCAGGCCATCACCGTCACGGAGCTGCCGTACGGCGTGGGTGCGGAGCGGATCGTCGAGAAGATCACCGACGAGGTGAACAAGTCGAAGCGGCTGACCGGCATCGCGGACGTCAAGGACCTGACCGACCGCGAGAACGGCATCCGGCTCGTCATCGAGTGCAAGGTCGGGGTGAACCCGCAGGCGCTGCTCGCGGACCTGTACCGGTTGACGCCGATGGAGCAGTCGTTCGGCATCAACAACCTGGTGCTGGTGGACGGGCAGCCGCGGACGCTCGGGCTCAAGGGGCTGCTGGAGGTCTTCCTGCGGCACCGCTACGACGTCGTCACGCGCAGGACGAAGTTCCGCAGGCGCAAGCGCGAGGAGCGGTTGCACCTGGTCGAGGGGCTGCTCAGGGCGCTGCTCGACATCGACAAGGTCATCAAGCTGATCCGGGGCAGCGAGAACGCCGCCGCCGCGAAGGACGGCCTGATGAAGCAGTTCACGCTCTCGGAGATCCAGGCGTCCTACATCCTCGACACGCCGCTGCGGCGCCTCACCAGGTACGACAAGATCGAGCTGGAGGGCGAGCAGGACAAGCTCACCAGGGAGATCGCGGAGCTGACGGCGATCCTGGAGGACGAGGGCGTCCTGAAGAAGCTCGTGTCGAGCGAGCTGGCCGCGGTGGCGAAGGAGCTGGGTGGGGACCGCAGGACGAGCCTCATCGACGGTGACCTCAAGGAGGTGCTGGCGGCGTCGAAGCCGGCCGGGCCGCTGGAGGTCGCGGACGACCCGTGCCAGGTGATCCTGAGCGCCACCGGGCTCGTCGCGCGCACGGCGGCGGAGTCGGAGGAGGCGTCGGAGGGCAAGCGGCGGGCCGGGCGGGTCAAGCACGACGCGGTGGCCGCGCTGGTGCACTCCACGGCGCGCGGTCAGGTCGTGCTGGTCACGAACCGGGGGCGGGCGTTCAAGACGGACGTGCTGCCGTTGCCGGTGCTGCCGGAGCAGAGCGGGACGGTGAGCCTGCGCGGCGGCATGGCGGCCAGTGAGCTGGTGCCGCTGGAGAAGGGCGAGAAGGTCGTCGGCATCGCGCCGCTCGACCCGGGGTCCTCGCCGGGCATCGCGCTGGGCACGAAGCTGGGCACGGTCAAGGTGTGCTCGCCGGAGTGGCCGGTGCGGTCGGACGAGTTCGAGGTCATCACGCTCAAGGACGGCGACGAGGTCGTCGGTGCGACCTGGCTGGACGACGGCACGGAGGCGCTGGCGTTCGTCAGCTCCGACTCGTCGTTGCTGCGCTACGACGCGAAGCTGGTGCGGCCGCAGGGCCTCAAGGGCGGCGGCATGGCGGGCATCAACCTCAGCGGTGACGCGCACGTGCTGTTCTTCGGCGCGGTCAAGACGGGTGACGGCCAGCACGGCGAGCCGATGGTGGTCACGTCGAGCGGGCAGAGCGTCAAGGTCACGCCGTTCGCCGAGTACCCGGCGAAGGGGCGCGCAACCGGCGGTGTGCGGTCGCAGCGGTTCCTGAAGGGCGAGACGCACCTGGTGGTGGCGTGGATCGGGTCGCGACCGGCCGGGTCCGACGTGAAGGGCACGCCGGTGGAGCTGCCGGAGATCGACCCGCGCCGCGACGGGTCCGGGCACGCGCACCCCGGTCCGGACGTGGTGGGCCACCTGATCGAGAGGGACTAGGTGTTCCGGCGGTTCGAGGCCGGCGAGGCGGAGGCGTTGGCCGACTTCCTCGCCGGCGAGCCGTGGCCGTTCCACGCGAACGCCACCGTCGACCGCGCGGACGTGCTCGACCGCGTCCGGTCCGGGTACTACGACGAGACGTACTGGATCGAGGTTGCGGGGGAGCGGGCCGGGATCGTGCGGCTGTTCGACCTCGGGGACGAGACGCCGATGTTCGACCTGCGGGTGGGCGCACGGCACCGCGGCCGCGGCCTGGGCAGGGCCGCGGTCCGCTGGCTCACCGACAAGCTCTTCACCGAGCTGGCGCACGTGCAGCGGATCGAGGCCACGACCCGGCAGGACAACCTGGCGATGCGCCGCGTGTTCGCGCAGTGCGGCTACGTCAAGGAGGCGCACTACCGCCGGGCGTGGCCGGACGGCGAGGGCCGCCGGTTCGACTCGGTGGGGTACGCGGTGCTCCGGCACGACTGGCGCACGGGGACGACGACCGTGCCGGACTTCCACGACCTCGACCAGGAGCCGTAGCTCCCGTCCGCGCGGGGCGGGGCCGCGTCATCCGCCGTGCTCGATCCCCGCGCGCCGCACCCTCGCCTCCGCGACGATCCGGTCCGCCTCGTCGAGTGCGACGTCGCGCAGCTCCGCGAGGGCCCGCATCGCCTCGGCGCGGCGGGCGGACATGGCGAGCCGGAAGTCCTCGCGGACCTCCTCGCGCTGGGCCGCGGCCTGTTCTTCGAGGCCGCGGGCGCGCGACTCGGCCTCCCCGACGATCATCAGCGCCTGGAGCTGCGCGTCCCTGATGACCTCGCGGCGTTCCTCCTCGGCCAGCGCGACCATGCGCGCGAGCCGTTCGGGCAGGCCCCTGAGGTCGATCGGGGTCAGGCAGATGCGGTGCAGGCCGTCCTGCAGCGCCGTGTTCTCCTCCTGCACCGACATCAACCTGCTGGCCAGCGCGTCGGCGCGGGCCTCGGAGGCGTCGCGGTCGGCGGTGACCAGGCGCAGCTCGGCCTCCAGCTCGGCGACGTAGTCGTCCACCTCGTCCCGGTCGTAGCCGCGCCAGCGCAGCCCGAACCACGTGCGCAGCGGAACCAGGTCCGCCCTGCTCTCGACGGTCACGTGCGGCCTCCCATGCCTCCCGCGAGTCAGTCCTGACAGGGGGTACGTACGCGGTGCGGCATCGGTTCTACCGAGTTCACCGGGCACAATGTGGACGTGACCACCAAACTGTGCCCCTGCGGCACCGGCCAGTCCTATGTGGACTGCTGCGGTGCGCTCCACTCCGGCGTCCGCACGGCGGCGACCGCTGAGCAGCTGATGCGCTCCCGGTACAGCGCTTTCGCACTGTCCGATGAGGACTACCTGCTGCGCACCTGGCACTCGCGGCACCGGCCGTCGGACGCGGGGACCGGCGACAACGACCGCTGGCTGAAGCTCGAGGTGCTGGCGACCGAGAACGGCGGACTGCTCCAGAACGAGGGCGTCGTCGAGTTCCGGGCGCACTACGTGGGCGGTGTCGTGCACGAGCGCAGCCGCTTCATCAGGGAGAACGGCCAGTGGGTGTACCTGGAGGGTGACCAGAAGTGACGACCGTGACGATCGGGAGCCGGTTCAACGGCCCGCCGGGGACGGGCAACGGCGGCTACGTCTCCGGCCGCCTCGCCGCGCACGTCGGCGCCGGTCCGGTGAGCGTGCGGCTGCGCAAGCCGGTGCCGCTGGACCGGGAGATGCGGGTCCGCGACGGTGAGCTGCTCGACGGTGACGTGGTGATCGCCTCGGCCGCACCGGCGGCGCTCGACCTGGCGGTCCCTGCCGTCCCCACGCTGGCGGAGGCCCGCGCGGCGGCGGCGCAGGTGCCGTGGCGCGACCGGCACCCGTTCCCGACCTGCTTCGGCTGCGGCCCCGACCGCGAGGACGGCATCGGCGCGCTGCTCGGGCCGCTCGCGGGCCGGGAGGAGTGGGCCGGGGTCTGGCGCCCGACCGCGGTCCTGCCCCACGAGGGCGGGCACGTGCTGCCCGAGGTCGTGTGGGCGGCGCTGGACTGCCCGTCGGCCCAGCCGGTGGCCCCCGACGGCGGTCCGGCGTTCGTGCTCGGCACGTTCGTGGCGCAGGTGGAGCGGCCGGTCGAGCTGGACGTGGACCACGTGCTGCTCGCGTGGGAGCTCGGCCGCGAGGGGCGCAAGGCGTACTCCGCGTCGGCCATCATCGGCCCGGACGGTGTGTGCGGCCGGGCGACCGCGGTGTGGGTCTCGATCGGATGACACCAAATAACCCGACTGGGTGACGGAGCGCTGACGCGTGTTGATAGCGTGCACGACCGTTGCCCGGTTCCACCGAAAGGGCGAGTGAACGGGATGGCACGGAGGTGATCAGGCGCTTGATGGGCCGACGTGCCGCCGCCCGCGGCGACCAACAGACGCAACAGGTGCAGCCGATGCACGCACAGGCCCAGGAACAGGCCCTGCAACCGGCCGAGCAGCCGACGCCCACCTACGAGGTGCCGGCGTCCTACGAGGCCCCGTCGTCGTACGAGTACGAACCGGAGCCGCCGAAGCCGCCGCAGCCGCAGCGGACGCCGTACGCGGCGAACTTCGTCGGTGCCACGCTCGTCGTCTCCGCACCGGAGGGACCGGGTCAGGGCGCGACCGGGCTGGCGCGCGCACTGCCGGCCGACCGCGGTCGCACCGTGGTCGTCGTCGACTTCCCCAGCGGGGACCAGAGCACGTTCTGGCCGCACGTCGTGACGGCGCTGAACGGGCGCGGGCCGGTCCGGCTCGCCGTCTCGCACGCCGGCACGATGCGCCCCACCGCGCCCGCGCAGTGGCTGGCCGAGCAGCTGCAGACCGAGGTCGTGGCCCCGGACGGCGTGCTGACGACCGTGCCGGGTGCCGCGTTCGTGGTCGGCTCCCAGGGCTACGGCAGCTGGGTGCGGTTCCAGCCGAACGCCTCGCCGATGCCGTTCGGCCGCCGCTTCCCGGTGCCGCAGTGGGAGGCAATGGACCCGAACTCGCCGTGGCCCACCGGCGAGGTCGGCGTCTCCGAACCCATCCCGTCGGGGCTGTGGCTGCGCGCGCAGCAGCCGCCGTTCGACCCGTCCGCCCCGGACGCCCGCCCGATCGTGGCGCTGCCGTGTCGCGACAACGTGCTGACCGTGGTCGTCGGCGGGCCTGGCCAGCCGGCCATCCCGACCGACGAGGTCTGCCGGCTCCTCACCGCGCTGCCCCAGGCCGCCCGGTCGCGGGTGCGGCTCGTGCCCTACGGCGTCGACGCCGAGCTGGGCAAGCTGGTCGCCGACGAACTCGGCGAGCCGATCGCCGCGTTCACCGGCCTGCCGGTCGGCAACCTGCGCGGCGGCGGTCCCGCGGTCATCGCGGTCGACCCGCGCGGGCAGCAGACGTGGCGGCCGTTCGTGACCGAGGTGCAGTGCGTCCCGCACGAGAGCGTGCCGGTCGTGACCGGCTACCGCACGCCGGTACCGGGCCTGAGCGAGGTCTCGCCGGGCGTGTTCTCGCTCGGCGACGGCGTGGTGCTCGAAGTCGTGCCCTCGGGTCTGTGGGTGCGCGAGCACGACGAGCCGTACAACGCCGCCGAGGTCCGCTCTCAGGCCGTGGACCCGGAATGGGCGCGTCTGACCGTGGGCACGCCTGGGCGCACGACGCCCGGTGCGGTCGCGGTGCACGGCGCTGCTCTCGTGGAACGCCTTGAGCCCGAGGTCCGCAAGCTGCTTCGAGTCGTCTTCTGCGACTCGAAGGTGTCACCGCCGCCTCCGCCGCCCCCCTCGGTCCCGCAGCACGCCGCCCCGGCCCACGCCGCGGTGGACGGCGGGTTCGCCGAGCCCGCCGAGGCGCCACCGGTGGCGAAGACCGGATCGTCCGCCACCATCGCCGCGGCGCTCGGTGCGGCCGCGCACGCGTTGTCGCAGCGCGACTCCGCGGACAACGGCACCGGCTTCTTCGCGGCCGTGACGCCCGCAGATGCGGAGCGGCCCACGTTCGGTGCCGGGGTGACGCCCGCGGGATCGGAGCGACCGGCGTACGCGGAGCCCGACCACCCGGCGCGGCCCAGTTTCGGTGCCGGGGTGACGGCCGACTACGAGCCGCGACCCGCCTACGAACCCGAGGCACCGCGCGCCACGTTCGCCGGCATCCCGGTCGACACCGACCAGCCTGCCCGGTCCGCGTTCGCCGAGCCCGAGTCGCCCCGCCCGGTGTTCGCCGGTGTGCCGGTCGACCAGGAGGCGACGGTCCGGGTCGCGTTCGCCGCGGTGGGCGCTGATCCGGAACAGCCGGCCCGGCCCGCCTTCGGTGCCGCGGCCGTCGAGGGCGGTCCGGCCATGGCGGCCGTGACGTCGCACGCGCTGGCCGACCCCGACGACGCCGCCTACCCGTCGTCCGACCCGGACGCCGCCGCAGTGCGGTTCCGCGTCGACGGGCCGCTGCCCGCCCAGCCGCTGGCCTTGTGGGAGCAGCCCGCGCAGGGCACCGGCGACCGCGAGACCGTGGCACCCGACCACAGCAGCTCGGAGGTCGAACGCGACGCCGTGCGCCGTGCGCTGGGCGAACGGTACGGCGCGCACGCGGCGACCGTGTGCCGGCTGCTGGCGCAACGACCCGACGCCGAGGAGGACCCGGCGGCGTTCGAGGCGATGGTCACCGACCTGACGGCGTTGCTCGCGTGCGTGTCACAGGACGAGGAGATGGTCGTCGAGACGCTGCGCATGGGCCGCCTGGGCCGGTTGCGCCCGTACGTCGCGTGCATCGTCTCGGGCCTGAACCGGCTGCCGGTGCACAACGGCGTGGCGACCGTGTGGGGTGTCACCGGCCCGACCGGGCCGCGGCGCTACCGCAGCGGTGACGTCCTGGTCGAGCACGGCCTGCTGGACGCCGTCGCGAACCCCGTCCAGCGCGTCGAGGGCGCGGTCGAGTACCTGCTGTGGTCGGTCACCGGCCGCAGGGTCGAGGTCGCCGACCGCGTCGCCGTGGCCACCGAGGAACGCGTCGTCTTCCCGCCCGGCACCACGTTCCGGGTGCTCGCGGTCTCCGAGGCCGAGGGCGAGCACCCGATGCAGGTGCTGCTGCAGGAGGTCGCGGGCCCCGCGGCCGACCAGGAGATCGCGAACCTGCGGCCCAGCGTGCTGTCCCGGCTGGAACGCGCGGCCGCGAACCTGCGCGTGCTGCCGTCGGTGCCGGCCGCCGCGGTGCAGGCCTGACCGCCCACCCGGGCATCCGGTACGCCGAACCGGCGGTCGGCCCGCTGCGCCTGCGTCCGCCCGTGGACTGCGACGGCGAGCCGACCGGCGCGTTCGGCGACCGGCACCCGCCTCGCCGAGCAGGCCAGCGGCTACCGCTCGGTCTGCGCGCGCACCCCGGCGCGGACGTGCCCGCCGTGTTCCGCGGCGACATCGCACGGGCGTGGGCCGCGTTCGCGCACACCGGCAACCCCGGCTGGCCGCGCGAGGTCAGCTTTCGGTGGTGAGCCCGAGCGTGCCGTCGAGCTTCGGCACGCAGGCCCCGTCGCGCTCGTCGGCGGCCAGGAACTCGCTCAGGCAGTTCGCGAGCTGCTCGTGCCCGCGGGCGTTGGGGTGGAACGACTCCTGCCACGCGTGCGCCGACCGCCGGTCGTCCTTCAGGCCGTCCCAGTCCAGCGTCAGCCGGGTGAACCACTCCTCCTCCGGTGACGAGCCGCCCGCGCACGCCTCGTGGCCCTCACCGGCCCGTGCCAGGTCGAGGAACCGGGCGTTGACCTTCCCGGCCGCCACGCGCAACCCGTTCGACAGCTCCGGCACGCCCTCCTCGACGACCCACTCCAGGTCACCGGTGCGCAGCGGGCAGCCGGACAGGTTCTGCAGCGACTTCGGCACGTTCGGCGCGACCGGCGCCGCGTAGGACTGCACGACGAGCTGGTAGGACGAGTCGAGGTAGCCCGAGTCGCGCATGGTCTGGCGGATCGCGTTCAGCGTGTTCTCGACCTTCGGCACCATCTTCGCGACCCGCTTGGTCCACTCCGGCGCCACCCTCGCCGTGCAGTCGCTGCGCGCACCCCACGCCTGCACGCACGTGTTGAGGATGTCCGCGAACTTGGGGTCGTCGTTGGCCCCGACGGCCACCACGAGCGCGACGACCCGGTGCGAGCCGGCGATCCTGCGCAGCTCCGGCAGCTGCTGGGTGCGCAGCCGGTCCGAGTTCGCGCCCGAACAGGCCAGGTTGAACCGCTCGTCGGCCTCGAACCGCGCCTTCATGATCGACGCCTCGCTGGAGCGGTGGCACCAGTTGCCGCCCTCCTCGCCGTTCGTGCCCGGCTCGTAGGAGCCCGCGCCCTCACCGGACAGGGTGCTGTCGCCGAGCGCCACCACCGCCGTCCTGGACTCGCGGTCGGGGTCGGACGGCGGCGGGAACGGGTGGTCGCTCACGACCAGCACGATCGCCAGCACGACGATCGCCATCAGCGGAAGAACTCTGCGCATCGCACACCAGCCTACCGACCCCCTTCCCGCCCGCCCGCTTGCCGCACGCGGGGACCTCCCGTGCGCCAGGAGAGTACGAAAGCTCCCCGCGTGCACTCCGCTGGCTTGCTTGCTGCGCGTGGGGGCCTTTCGTGCGCCAGGAGAGTACGAAAGCTCCCCGCGTGCACCTGAGCGGTGGCCGAATGAGAGGGCGGAATGGCGTTGCCGCCACCGCGGGTGATGAGGAAAGTGGAGTTGTGGGGAACTTGAGGGAAGTAGTCGTGGTCGGTTACGACCGCACGGCGCTGCTGGACCTGGCGGGGCCGATAGAGGTGTTCCAGGCGGCGAACCACGGGGGTCAGCGCTACCGCGTCACCGTGGCCACGCTCGGGGGAGAACCGTTCACCGCCACCGCGGGGGTGCGGATCGGGGCAGGTGCGGACCTGCGCACGCTCGACCGGCCCATCGACACGCTGCTCGTCGTGGGCGGCTGGGGGTACGACGAGGCCGCGACCGACCCGGTGCTCACGACGCACCTGCGGCGGCTCGCGCTGAAGTCGCGGCGGATCGCGGGCGTCTGCACCGGTGCGGTGGTCCTGGCGGGGGCCGGGCTGCTGCACGGGAAGAAGGCGACGACGCACTGGGCGTTCACGGGCGAGCTCGCGGCGCGCGGGGTCGACGTGGAACCGGACGCGATCTTCGTGTGCGACGGTCAGGTGTCCACTTCGGCCGGTGTGACGGCGGGCATCGACCTGTCGCTCGCGATGGTCGAGCAGGACCACGGCCCGGCGCTGGCCCGCCGGATCGCGCAGTACCTGGTGGTCTTCCTGCAGCGCAGCGGTGGCCAGTCGCAGTTCAGCGTGCACACCCGCACGCCACCGGTGTCCGACGACGCGCTGAGGGCGTTGCTGGACGCGATCCACGCCGACCCGACGCGTGAGTGGACCGTGCCCGTCATGGCGCGCAGGGCGATGATGAGCGTCCGCCACTTCGCCCGCGTCTTCTCGCGCAGCGTCGGCATCTCACCCGCGCAGTACGTCGAACGGGCCCGCGTCGAGGCAGCGGCCGACCGCCTGGCCAGCACCGGTGACGGGCTGGACCTGGTGGCGCGGCAGAGCGGTTTCGGCTCGGCCGAGACGTTGCGCCGGGCCTTCCTGCGCGTGCTCGGCGTGTCGCCGGGCAGCTACCGCGCCCGCTTCCGGACGACGGGGGTCGCCTGATGGACGTCGCGTACGTGCTCTACCCGAACCTGACCGCGCTCGACCTGGTCGGGCCGTTCGAGGTGCTCGGCTGCGTGCCGGTGGTGACACCGCGCTTCGTCGCGCGGACGCTCGACCCGGTGCGCTCCGACAACGGCCTGACCATGGTGCCCACCGACACGTTCGACACGCTCAAGTCGGCGGACGTGGTCGTGGTGCCGGGGTCGGGCCGCTGGAGGGAGGTGCTGCGCGAGTCCGCCGAGCTGGTGGCGTGGCTGCGGGAGGTGCACTCGACGACGAAGTGGACGACGTCGGTGTGCACGGGCTCGACGCTGCTCGCGGAGGCCGGGGTGGTCACGAGGGCCACCACGCACTGGGCCGCCCGCGACGACCTGACCGCGCGCGGGGTGCAGGCGTGCACCGAGCGGGTCGTGTTCGACGGCAAGGTCGTGACCGGTGCGGGCGTGTCGGCCGGCATCGACATGGCGTTGCAGCTGGTGGAACGCGAGTTCGGCACGGCGGTCGCGCAGACCGTGCAGGTCGGCATCGAGTACGACCCGCAGCCGCCGCACGCCTACGCGCAGATCCCGGCGGAGATCGAGCAGAACCTCAGGGCGCTGTTCGCCGCGAGCCCGAGCTGATCCGGCCGCCGGCCAGCTCCAACACCCGGTCGGCGGCGGCGTGCACGGCGTCGTGGTGCGTGGCGATCAGCACCGCGGCGCCGTCGTCGGCGACCCGGCGCAGCAGCCCGATCGTGGCGTCGGCGCTGACGGCGTCCAGGTGCGCGGTCGGTTCGTCCGCCAGCAACGCCGACGGCTTCGCGACCACCGCACGCGCCAGCGCCGCCCGTTGCTGCTGCCCGAACGACACCTGCGCCGGGTACCGCCGGGCCAGGTCCGCGATCCCCAGCTCGGCGAGCACGTCCGCCACCGGGCCGACCGGCAGCCCGCGCAACCGCAGTGGCAGCGCGACGTTCTCCTCCAGCGTCAGCTCGGTCGCGAGTCCCAGCGACTGCGGCAGCACCGCGCACGCCGACCACGCCGCCGGCCCCGGCGTGACGGTGCCGGAGTCGGGGAAGTCGAAGCCGCACAGGACGGACAGCAGCGCCGTCTTGCCCGACCCCGACGGCCCGCTCAGCGTCACCAGCTCGCCCGGTGCCACGGACAGGTCGACCCCGCGCAGCACCTCGACGCCGCCGAACGACCGCCGCACCCCCGTCGCGCTGATCACGACGCCACCAGCGGCACGCAGAGGTCGGCCAGCTCGACCAGCCGCGGGTCGTGCGAGGCCACCAGTGCGGGCACCGGCAACGACGTCAGCATCTCCAGCACCAGGTCCGCCGACCGCGCGTCGAGCTGCGAGGTCGGCTCGTCCGCCACCACGACCGAGGCACCGCGCGCCAGCGCGCAGCCGAACGCGAGCCGTTGCTGCTGCCCGCCCGACAACGCCCCGATCCGCCACGTCTCCGACCCGCCCAGCCCGAGCCGGTCCAGCAGCGACAGGTCCGTCGCGCCCGCCGCCCGCAGGTTGTCGCCGACCGTGAGGTGCCCGATGAGGTTGTCGGCCGGGTTCTGGAACACGACTGCGATCTCCTTGCGCCGCAATGACCTCAGCTCGCGCCACGACAGCTGCGAGGTCGGCCGGTCGTGCACGAAGACCTCGCCGGCGGACGGCCGTTCGACCAGCGACAGCACCCGCAGCAACGTCGACTTGCCCGACCCGGACGGTCCCGACAGCACGGTCAGGCCGGGCGCGGTGCGCAGCGACATGTCCGCCACCGCCCGCACCCCGCCGTAGGACACCCCGACGCCACAAGCGCGAATCACCTGAGCAGCTCTCCCATCCGCGCGGTGCGCACGCCGCGCAACGCGAGCCACGCCGCCGCCGCGACCACCGCCGCACCGCACACCACCATCAGCCCCAGCAACGGCACCAGGTCCGGCAGCACCGGTGCCGGGTTCAGCCACGGCGCCGGGTCCAGCCGCGGCACCGCGGCCCCCGCGCTCACGAACGACGCCACCGCACCGACCGCCACCGCCGCCACCGCGATCGCGCCCACCTCCAGCAGGTGGCTCGACCACAGCAGTGCGGGCTTCATCCCCATCCGCGTGGACAGCGCGCCCGACACGGCGTTCTGCCGCCGTCGCACCTCGATCGCCAGCAGCAGCGCCACCGCCGCCACCACCGCGAGCACCACGCCGATCGCCGCCACGAACCCGAACGTCCACTGCACGGTCAGGAACGGCAGCCCGTCGAGCACCTTCGCGCGGTCGGCGACGTTCGTGTAGTGGATGCCCGCCTTCTGCAGCTCCGCGGTCAGCGCGCTCACCGGCAGCGACGACCACAGGTGCCACGACCCGACCTGTTCGGGCGCGGGCACCGCGGACCGCGTGATGACGTACCCGCGGGTGCCGAGCTTCGGGAACGACGGCAGCGACTCGGACGGCTTCAGCAGCGGCAGGCCGGGGACCTGCATCTCCTGGTTCGCCGCGCGCCCGATCCGCACCGCGGAGGCGACCGCGCCGGTCTTGCGCAGGCCCGCCAGCACCGCCCGCACCCGGTCCGGGTCGCCGACGATGGCCGCGTCGGTGAACGTCGCCGGGTCCACGACGAGCGCGCCGGAGCTCACGCCGACGAGCGTTGTGGTGCCGCGCAACGACTCCGGCAGCGCCACCTTGCCGGTGGCGAGGTCCTGCGACACCTGCGCCGTGCTGTTGGCGCCCACGTGCACGGCGGACTTCGAGTCCAGCGCCGACCGCTGGGCACCGGCGACCGAGCTGCCGACCGCGATCGTGCCGACCGCCAGCACCCCCACGAGCACCACGCCGGTGACCGGTCCGGCGGCCGCGGCGAGCCGGCGCACCGCCAGCTGCGCGGCCGGCACCCGCCAGAACTGCACGCGGTGCGACCAGGTCAGCGTCCAGCGCAGCACCCGCGTGGCGAGCAACGCCGCCGCGAGCACCACCAGCAGCGGGAACGTCAGCGCCGCCGCGTCGATGCGCGGCAGCTCACCGGCCCCGGGCCGGGTGCCCAGCCCGTTCTCCGCGAGCCGCAGCCACGCGAGCACCGCGAGCCCGCCGACCGCGAGCTCCCACGGCAGCACGGCGAGCCGCCACCGCCGGGGCCGTCCCTGGAACGTCCGGTGCGTCTTCCAGCAGGCGGTCAGCACGGTCACCGCGAGGCTCAGCACCACCACGGCCAGCACCGCACCGAGCGCGGTCCACAGCGTTCCCGGCGCCGGCGCCGTGCCCGGCCCGTAGAGGGGCAGCAGCACCCGCGCGGCCACCAGTCCCAGCACACCGCCGAGCACCAGCGGCAGCCCCAGCTCCAGCACCCCGCGCAGGCCCAGCGCGAGCGGGCCCGCACCGCGCACCCACAGCAGCCGCAGCTCGGAGTGCCTGCGCTGGGCCCACTGCACGGTCACCGTGCCGACACCGGCGAGCCCGACGAGCACGCTCACGACCACCAGCGGCAGCAACGCCGACCCGACGTTGTCCCGCGCGGTGGCCGACGCGGTGATCGCGGCGCTGACGAGGTCGGTCCTGGTCAGCGGGAGGCCGAGCTTCGCCAGCAGCGCGTTCCCGTTGTCGCGCAGCGCTTCCGCCTCGGCGATGGTGGTCACCGGCTCGGCCGGGAACCGGATCGACACCGTGGCGCTGGAGAAGTCCGCCGGCAGCAGTGCGAGGTCGGCGGCCTGGTGCACCCAGATCACCGACGTGCTGGCGCCCTCACCGGCCAGCGGGTTCGGCACGACGGTCTTCGCCTCGGAACACCACCAGTCCGCCACCGGGTGCGCGAGGTCCGCGTAGATCGCGCTGACCACGAGCGTCGACCCGACGAGCCGGTCGCCGATCTTCACCTTCGCGGCGGACGCGACCGTCTGCGGCACCCACAACCCGGTGCCGCCGCCCTGCAGCACCCGCAGGTGCTCGGTGGCACCCGGCCGGTACCCGAACCGCGCGTAGGTCGCGAGCCCGGTGAAGTCCGGCCGCGCGATGTTGGTGTAGACGGCACCCAGGCCGCCGTTGGTCGTGGCCGTGCGGATGGCCTGCGCCAGCGGGATTCCGTCGCCGTCGAGGGAGGGGTGCATCGACTGTGGACAGACGCGGCCCTGCTGGTAGGCGAGCGCCGCGCTGCCGGCCGCCGAGGAGTGCAGGACCGCCGCGGCCACCACGAAGCCGAGCAGCAACGTCGTCACGATGCTCACGACGAGCGTGAGCGGGCTCGACAGCGCTGCCCGGGGGGCGGCTCTCCACGGCAACTGCACCAGCGCACGCTAACCGGCGAGCCGCGTTTTCGGGAGCCCTTGGCGGTTCTCGTCGCCGGACCTACGCCCAGCTCCACCGGATGCCGACCCAGTTCACCGACACGTTGGACTCGAAGTGGTGCACCGAGTGCGTGTGGTCGAGCGACAGGTCGATCGTGCGGTGCGGCTCGGTCTCCTCCCAGTCCTGCAGGTAGACGTGCGGGTCGACGGGCAGCGCGGCCGGGTCGAAGTGGACCTCGATCAGGCTCTGCGCGAGGAAGCACCGCACGCCGTGCGCGTACTCGACGCTGTCCACGCGCGTCGGGTCGTGGATCGAGTACTCGAACACCCACGTCTCGCCCAGCCGCAGCGGCCGGTCGAACAGCAGCTCCTCCACGGTCGTCCGGTCCTCCAGCACGGTCTGGCCGAGCCGGCAGTTGCGCAGCGGTTCGTGCGCCACGCGGACCAGGTCGTCGCCGTAGTAGTGCGCGTTGTAGCGGTCCACGCCGTCGGTGTGCGCGCGGACCACCATCTTCACCAGGGCGCGGGAAGCGTGCCGGTCGGCGTCGACGAACACCCGGTCGTGCCGGGCGACGACCTCCAGGTCGTTGGCGTCGAAGCCGGGCATCATGCCGGGCACGACGTCCGGCCAGCCGCTCGGACCGGTCTGCTCCAGCAGGTCCAGCAGCGAGCGGTGCGGGACGTCGAGCAGCTCCTCCAGCACCGCGACCGCGCGCAGCGACTTCGGCGAGACCGGCCGGACCCGGCCCTGCTGCCAGTCGCTCAGCGTCGACAGCGCGACCGGGACGTCCTGCTGGGCCAGCCGCGAGCGCAGCCGCTCCAGGGTGAGCCCACGCCGGCGGATCGCGGCTCTCAGCGCCGCGTGGAACGGCCCGATGCGCAGCAGTGCCTCGAGACTGGGCGTGGTGCTCACCCCCGTGAGCCTAACGACTCCGCGGAGCCCACCGGTTACAGCGAGAAGCCCTCCGGGAACGGGTCTGCCGGGTCGAGCAGGTACTGGCCCATCCCGGTGATCCACGCCCGGCCGGCCACCGTCGGCAGCACGGCGGTGCGGTCGCCGAGCGCGACCTCCTCCAGCAGCGTCCCGATGAAGCGGGTGCCGATGAACGACTCGTTCACGAACTCCGCGCCCAGCGCGAGCTCGCCGCGGGCGTGCAGCTGCGCCATCCGGGCGCAGGTGCCGGTGCCGCAGGGGGAGCGGTCGAACCAGCCGGGGTGGATGGCCATCGCGTTGCGCGAGTGGGCGCCGTCGTGACCGGGCGCGGTGAACTGGACGTGCTTGCAGCCGCCGATCGCCGGGTCGGTCGGGTGCACCGGCCGGTTGGTGCGGTTGATCTCGTCCATGATGGACAGTCCGGCGGCGAGGATGCGGTCCTTCTCCATGCGGTCGAACGGGATGCCGAGGTCCGCGAGCGGCAGGATGGCGTAGAAGTTGCCGCCGTAGGCCATGTCGTAGCGGACCTCGCCGAGACCCGGCACGGTGACCGCCGCGTCGAGCTCGTGGGCGTAGGCCGGGACGTTGCGGATCGTCACGAGCCTCGTGCGGGTGTCGTAGTCGGCGAGCACCAGGCCGGCCGGGGTGTCCAGCCGGACCGTCGTCACCGGCTCGGTCACCGCGACCATGCCCGTCTCGACCAGGACCGTGGCCACGCCGATGGTGCCGTGGCCGCACATCGGCAGGCAGCCGGACACCTCGATGTAGAGCACGCCCCAGTCGGCGTCCTGACGGGTGGGCGGCTGGAGGATCGCACCGCTCATCGCCGCGTGGCCGCGCGGTTCGTTGACGAGCAGCTTGCGGACGTGGTCGTGGTCTTTGATGAAGTTGAGCCGCTTGTCGGCCATCGTCTCGCCGGGGATGACGCCGACGCCGCCGGTGATGACGCGCGTGGGCATGCCCTCGGTGTGCGAGTCGACCGCGCTGAAGTACCGGGCGAACCTCATGAGGTGGCCAGCTCCATGTCGGCCTCGATCCGGGTGCGCTGCGCGTCGGACAGCGGGCCGCGCGGGGGACGGCACGGTCCGCCGAAGCGGCCGACGAGGTCCATGCAGTACTTGATGGCCTGCACGAACTCGGTGCGCGAGTCCCAGCGGAAGGCGGGCACCAGACGTTCGTACAGCGACCGGGCCTCGTCGAGCTTGCCGGCCCGCGCGAGGTCGAACAGCTCGGCCGACTCGGCCGGGAACACGTTGGGGTAGCCCGCGAACCAGCCGGTGGCGCCCATCAGCAGGCTCTCCAGCACCACGTCGTCGGCACCGGCCACGACGGTCAGGTGCGGTGCGGCGGCCCGGATCTCCAGCACCCTGCGCACGTCGCCGGAGAACTCCTTCACGGCCACGACGTGCTCGATCTGGCCGAGCTCCGCGATCAGGTCCGGGGTGAGGTCGACCTTGGTGTCGATCGGGTTGTTGTAGACCATGATCGGCAGACCGGCCTTGGCGACCTCGCGGAAGTGGTGCACGACCTCGCCGCGGTTGGCCCGGTACATCGTGGGCGGCAGGCAGAGCACGCCGTCCGCACCGTCCTCGGCGGCCAGTTCGGCCCAGTGGCGGGCCTGGTGCGCGCCGACGCCGTGCACGCCGACCACCGCGATGCCCTTGCCCTTGACCGCGGCGATGGCGGTCTGCGCGACCTCCCGGCGTTCGGCGTCGGTCAGCGACGAGTACTCGCCGAGCGAGCCGTTCGGGCCGACGCCGCGGCAGCCGGACTCGACAACCCAGCGGCAGTGCTCGGCGAACCGGTCCAGGTCGGGCCGCAGCCCGGCGGGAGCACTGGCGTCCTCCTTGTACGGCAACGCGGTGGCGACGATGACGCCGTCGAGACGTTCGGTCATGAGTCCTCCTCGGGGAGCGCGGCGAGTTCGCCGAGCGGGATCGGGACCGCGATCACGCGGCGCTGGTCGTCGAACGGGATGCCGGTGAGCTCGGCGGCGTTGCGGGCGCAGATGCGGCCCTGGCAGCGGCCCAGCGCGACCCGGCTGGTCAGCTTGAGCTCGCGCATGGTCGTGGCGGCGGCGGTGTCGAGCGCCGCGCGGGTCACCTTCTCGCAGCGGCAGACCGTGGTTTCCGGTGTGAGCCAGGTCCGCCAGCCGGGCCGGACGGCGTGCACCCGCGCCAGTGCCGCGGCGAACAGGCGGCCGTCGCGCACGGCCCTGAGCGCAGCCGCCGGTGGTTGCCGCCCGGCGGCCGCGGCCCCGGCGACGACGCCCTCGGCCTCGGACAGGTCGGCGCCGCCGATGCCGGTGACCTCACCGGCCGCGTACACGCCGGGCACCGAGGTCCGCTGGTGGTCGTCCACGTCGTAGAACCCGCCGGTCCTGGCGGCGTGCGGGACGAGGTCGGCGCGCGGCAGGAAGCCGTAGCCGACGCACACGAGGTCTGCCCGCACGGTGCGGTGGCCGACCGGGCGCCAGGCGCTGTCGAGCTTCGCGACGGTGACGCGGTCGCCGTGCTTGGCGACGACGGCGGTGCGGGTCTCCAGGCGCGGCAACACCTTCCGGTACCGCGCGAGCTCGGCGACCTTGTGCCGGTTCGCGGCGACCGCCCTGGCCTCCTTCGCCCACGCCAGCGGCGAGTTCGCCTCGTAGACGCCGACGAGGGTGGCGCCGAGGTCCTGCAACGCGGTCGCGACCGGCAGCAGGAACGGGCCGGTGCCCGCGACCACCACGCGTTCGGCGAGCGTGACGCCCTGCTTGGCCAGCGCCTGGGCGGCACCGGCGGTGATCACGCCGGGCCCGTCCCAGCCGGGGAAGGGCAGCGGGCGGTCGTAGGCGCCGGTGGCGACGACCAGTGCGTCGAAGGGGAGCTGCCGCGGGCCGCGCAGGTGCAGGACGCCGTCCTCGACGAGCCACGCCTCGGTATCGCGGAGGTGGGTGACGCCGGGGTGCGCGAACGTGGTCCTGCCGCGCAGGAACTGGCCGCCCGCCTCGGGTTCGGAGTCGACCATGACGACGTCCGCGCCCGCGTCGGCGGCGGTCCTGGCGGCGGCCATGCCGGCCGGTCCGGCACCCACCACCACGACCCTCACGACGTGGTCCTGATGGTGTCGCCGTCCGCGAGCCGGTGCCGGCAGGCGCGGACCTCCGGGGTCCCGTTGATCTCGGCGACGCAGCCGAAGCAGACGCCGATGCCGCAGAAGAACCGGCCGGGCAGCAGCTCCGCGACGTGGTCGGCCTCGCGGGGGAGGCCGTTGAACGTGACCTTCACACCAGCACCTCCGGCCGGTCGACGCGGAACGGGTGGGGATCGACGTGCGGCGCGGCACCGGTGAGAAGCTCGGCGAGCAGCCGCCCGGTTGCCGGTGCGAGCCCGACACCGGCGCCCTCGTGCCCCGTGGCGTGCCACAGGCCCGGTGTGCGCGGGTCCTCGCCGATGATCGGCAGGTGGTCCGGCGCGTACGGGCGGAAGCCGCCGTACGCGCGCATGACCGGCACTCCGGCGAGCATGGGGAACATCGCGATCGCTCTCCGCGCCAACGCCTTCAGGACCTTCGACTCGATCGTGTCGTCGAACCCCTTGCGCTGCCGGCTCGACCCGATCAGGACCGTGCCGGCCTGCGTCGACTCGACCACGCCGGAGGTCTGCAGGTCGGCCTCGCCGCTCGCGACCGCGCCGACGTAGTCCGCGTCGTAGACCTTGTGCCGGATGGTGCCGGGGATCGGCGTGGTGACGAGGACGACGCCGCGCCGGGGCAGGACGTTCACGCCGAACCGGCGCGCCCACGGCCCGGTCGCGTTGACGACGGCACCGCAGTGCAGGACGCCCCGGTCGGTGGTGACGGACCTGCCGTCCACCGCGGACGTCTCCGCCTGGAGGACCCGGATGCCGCGCAGCAGGGTCCTCGTCGCCTTGACCGGGTTGAGCTGGGCGTCCTGGGGGTAGTGGACCGCGGCGGTGACACCGGGGTTGAGGTGCGGTTCGCACGAGAGGGCTTCCTGCGCGGTGAGCTCGCACGCGTCGATGCCCGCGGCGCGCTGCCCGGCGGCGAAGGCCCTGAGCGGTTCGACGGCCTGCTCGGTCGTGGCGACGACGAGCCCGCCCTTCTCCTCCCACTCCGCGTCCTGCGCCAGCTCCGGCCACAGCTCCCGGCTGGCTCGGGCGAGCTCCAGCTCCGGTCCCGGTCCCTTGTCGCTGACCAGCACGTTCCCCTCGCCGGCCGCGCTGGTGCCCGCCGCCGGCCCGTGGCGGTCGACGACCAGGACGTCGAGCCCGCGCGCCGTCAGCGCCTGCGCGCACGCGGCCCCGACGATCCCCGCTCCCACCACCACGACGTCCGGGTGCATCACTCCACCTCCGTTCAATAGAATGAACGTTAGTGCTTCGGGTACTCCAGCACCAGTACCGAGCTGACCTCACCGCCGACGGTCTCGTACAGGTGCGGCACCGAGCCGGGGAAGCACACGTAGTCGCCGGGCCCGAGCTCGAACGGCGAGTCCGTCGGCCCCACCCGCAGCGTCCCGCCGGTGACCAGCACGTGCTCCTTGCCGGGATGACCTTCGCTGGTCTGCGTCGCACCCGGCCGCACACGCTGGTCGTAGATCTCGATGACGGTGTCCGCGACGTCCATCCGGCGCATCAGCCGCAGGTCGACCGCGTTGCTGCTGAGCTGCTCCACGTCCCTGGCCCGCACCAGGATGACCTCCGGCGCCGTCCGCTCCGACAGCAGCTCCGAGACCGGCACGTTCAAAGCGTTCGACAAACTGAACACTGTCTCGATGGTCGGGTTCCCCGACCCGCTCTCCAGCTGCGACAGCGTGCCCTTCGCGATCGACGACCGCCGCGCGAGCTCCGACAACGACAACCCGCGCTGCTCGCGAAACGCCCTGATGTTGGCGCCGAGCACCCGACCCGCACTCATACCGCGAGATCGTTGCATAGGCTGACCGCATGACTGCCTACACGGAGGCGGAGGGCCAGACGCTCCGCACCGCCGTCTTCGGTGCCATGGTCCTGGTCTCCACCGCGGACCCCGGCGCCGTGGACGAGGAGAGCCACGCCGGCATCCGCGCCATGACCCTGCTCTCCGACAACCTGCGCGAAGTGATCGCCGCGGCCCCACCGTCCCTGCCCCGCGGCTCGTCGGCCGACGTGGAGGAGGGCGTCCTGACCGCGCTGCGCTCCGCCGTGGACATCATCGCCGCGCACGAGCCGCGCGACGTGCCCATCTTCCGCGCGGCGGTGGCGGAGATGTGCCGGTCGGTGGCCGGGGCCGACGGGGCGGTGGCGGTGGCCGAGAAGGCGGTGGTGGAACGGGTGGTGGCGGCGCTGGGCTCCTGACGGGCCTTCCCGCGCTGCTGCACGAGCCCGCATGATGGTGGCTCGTGCAGCAGCCTGCCCACCTCAGTGAGTGTCGTGTGGTGGCGCTGTTCCTCGGCCTGCCCGTCCAGGACGGCCGACGACCCGGCCCGGCGGCGCGACGAAGGTCCTCAGCCGTTCCGTCACGTCGTGCTCGGCCGCGACGCCAGCCACGCGCTGTGCTCCTTGCTGATCGCCCCCTCGGCCTCCGCCACCGCGGCGGGCCAGTCGGCCTCCTCCACGTCGGCGAGCCGTTCGTAGATCAGCGCCAGGTCGCTCGCGGCCGCGGAGTAGCCGAGGGACAGGTTCTCGTGCTGCTTGAGCCCCAGCCACGCCGCGCCGCCGGCGACCGCCGCCGCCATGACGCCGGACATGTCGACGTCCCAGGCGCCCATGACGCGGGCGCCGGCGAACAGGATCGCGACGAACTCGCCGGCGATCAGCAGCATGCGCCACAGGTTCGCGCGGAACTCGTTGGTCGCGGCGCGGGCCTGGTACCACTCCAGCTGATCCTTCACCCGGCCCTCGCGGTAGGCGGTGCGGCGGTCGGCGAAGGGCTTGCGGCGCAGTTCCTCGCGGCGCTCGGCGCCGGAGGGGTTCGTGCTGGCCAGGCGGAGCTTCTTGCCGTGTTCGGCCACGACCTCGGCGATCCTGAGCTGCAGCAGCTGCTTGGCGCCGGCTCCGGTGAACGGGTCGGCGCCCACGGCGTAGCGCCACACCAGCGACTTGATCTGCTCGGCGACGGCGCGGCCGGCGTTCCACTTCTGCTCGGGGTGCTGCGCCCACAGCAGGATCTCCGTGAACAGCGCGACGAAGAAACCGGCCAGGGCGACGAACGCCCACAGGTCGTAGGTGCCGCCGATCTTCCACTTGAACGCGCCGCCGATCGCGGCGACCACGGCGCTCACCAGCCGCACGCGGCTGAGCAGCAACGTCTTCCGCTGCCCTTGGCGGGACGCCTCGTCCGCGTCGTGGAAAAAGCCGGGCAAGTCCGCGTCGGTCATGTGCTCCCTCTCCGCCAACGCTGATCGTCTGCCTCCGAACGTTGTGGTATCACGTCCCGCTCCAGCGTGGAGGAGGTACCGCGGACGAGCCGGGGTGTTCACCCGGACAGCCGAGAGGCGGCTGCTGCTTTCGCGGCGCGAGACGCCCCGCCCGCCTTCCTGAGCGGAGGAGGTCCCGTTCTCAGCTACCGCCGCGCATCATGGGGTCATGCTGGAAGCCCTGCGGCGGCAGCTGAGCAACGGCCTGTTCGAGAAGGTCGTGGGCCCGGACCGCGAAGACCAGGTCCGCACCATCCACGAGGCACCCGGCCCCCGCATGTTCGCCGACGACCGCCCGATCCGGCAGGTGCACGCCGACCACGCCATGTTCATCGGCGGGTTGCGGGCACTGCTGCTGCAGTCGCTGCACCCGCTGGCGATGGCGGCGGTGGCCGAGCACTCCGACTACCGCACGGACCCGTGGGGGCGTCTTCAGCGCACGAGCCTCTTCGTGGGCGTGACCACGTACGGCACGAAGGAGGACGCGCACAAGGCGATCGACAAGCTGGCGCGCATCCACACGCACATCCACGGCACGGCGTCCGACGGGCGCCACTACCGCGCCGATGACCCGCACCTGCTGGAGTGGGTGCACGTGGCCGAGGTGGACAGCTTCCTGCGCTGCCACCAGCGCTACGGCGAGCAGCCGCTCGACGACTACGACGGGTACGTGCGGGACATGGCGGTGATCGCGCGGGCCATGGGCATCGCGGACCCGCCGGAGACCACGCGGGAGCTCGCGGACCGGCTCGACGCCTACCGGCCCGAGCTCAAGGGCACGCCGGAGGCCCGGGAGGCGGCGCGGTTCCTGCTCCTCAAGGCACCGCTTCCGCTGGTCGCGAAGGGGCCGTACGCGGTGCTGGGCGCCACGGCCGTGGCCACGTTGCCGGTGTGGGCGCGGATGCCGCTGCGGCTGCCCTACCTGCCGATCTCCGAGGCCACCGGGGTCAAGCTCGCCGGCCACGCGTTGATGCGCGGGCTGCGGTGGGTCACGAGCTGAGGAAGTCCACCACCAGCGGTGACGCGACCGCGCGGAACTCCTCGAAGTAGCCGTGCCGTGCGCCCTCGATCAGCTCCACGCGCGCGGGGAATCCGTTCGGCGATCAGCGGTGCGTTCGCGGTGGGGTTGAAGATGTCGTCGGTGCCGTGCACGACCAGGGTCGGGCAGGAGATCGACGGCAGGGCGTCCCACGCGTCGTGTTCCGCGCTGGCCATGAGGTGCAGCTTGCGCGCGTAGGGCGGCATCGCGGGATCGCCGAGCGTGTTGAACGGGCCGCGGTACGCCGGTGTGTACATCAGGTCGACGAGCGCCTTGCGCGCCTTCATCTGGTCGACCTGGGCCAGCGACCTCCTGACCTCGGCACTGCGTTCCACGGCGTGCGGGCCGCCGGGGGAGGTGCAGCCCAGCACGAGCTGGGAGACCCGCTCCGGGTGGGCCGCCGCGATCCACTGCGCGATCCGCCCGCCCATCGACGTGCCGTACACCAGGGCCTGGTCCAGGCCGAGGTCGTCGAGCACCGCGACGCAGTCCGAGGCGAACAGCCGCGTGCTGTACGGGGACTCCGGCTTGTCGCTGGAACCGGTGCCGCGGTTGTCCATCACGATCGTCGTGAAGTGCGGCGTGAAGTCCGGCAGGACCTGCCGCCACCACCGCGACGAGTTCGCCTGGCCCGCGATGAGCAGCAGCGGAGGGCCAGAGCCCTCGACCGAGTAGAAGAGCGCGGTTCCGTCCGTCGCACGAGCGTGGGGCACGGGTGCGCAGTCTACGACCTTGACGCGGTGGTAGATGGTCTAGTCCAATTCACGGTGGACCCCCTGCCGGCCGCCACGCGTGAGGGATGGATCAGCCATGACGTTGTTCGCTCGAATAGCCGCGGTGGCCGCACTGGTGCTCGGCACCGTGCTCGTGAGCCTCGCCCCCGCCAGCGCCGCCGGAGTCACGGCGACGGTCACCAAGCAGTCCTGGGCCACCGGGTACACCGCCACGGTCACGGTCAAGAACGAGACCAGCGCGGCCATCGGCTCCTGGAAGGTCGAGTTCGACCTCCCCGCGGGCACGAGCGCCGGTGCCTACTGGGACGCGCTGCTCACCAAGAGCGGCAACCACCACGTGTTCACCAACCGCGAGTACAACGGCTCGGTCGCGCCCGGCGCCAGCGTCTCCTTCGGGTTCAACGCCACCGGCACCGCCGACCCGCAGAACTGCACCGTCAACGGCGCGGCGTGCGCGGGCGGCGGCACCCCGCCGACCTCCACGACCACGACCAGCACCACCACAACGACCACAACCACCACCACGACGACGACCACGAGCGGACCGCCGCCCACGGGTTCGTTGCCGCACAAGGTCCTCGTCGGCTACCTGCACGCGAGCTTCGCCAACGGCTCCGGCTACCTCCGGATGCGCGACGTGCCGGACGAGTGGGACGTGATCAACCTGTCGTTCGCGGAACCCACCAGCGCCACCAGCGGTGAGCTGCGGTTCGCGCAGTGCCCGGTCGCGGAGTGCCCGAACGTCGAGTCCGAGGCCGACTTCATCGCCGGCATCCGCGCCCAGCAGCAGAAGGGCAAGAAGGTCCTGATCTCCATCGGCGGCCAGAACGGCCAGGTGCGCCTGGAGACCACCGCCGCGCGCGACGCGTTCGTGCGCTCGGCGTCGGCGATCATCGACAGGTACGGCCTGAACGGCCTCGACGTCGACTTCGAGGGCCACTCGCTGTCGCTCAACGCCGGTGACGTCGACTTCAAGAACCCGACCACGCCGGTCATCGTGAACCTGATCTCCGCGCTGAAGTCGCTGAAGTCCCGCTACGGCGCCGACTTCGTGCTCACGATGGCGCCGGAGACGTTCTTCGTGCAGGTCGGCTACCAGTTCTACGGCGGCACGGGCGGCGCGGACAGCCGCACCGGCGCGTACCTGCCGGTGATCGAGGCGATGCGCAACGACCTGACGCTGCTGCACGTCCAGCACTACAACTCCGGCCCGATCATGGGCCTGGACAACCAGTACCACTCGATGGGCGGCGCGGACTTCCACGTGTCCATGGCCGACATGGTGCTCGCCGGGTTCCCGGTGCGCGGCGACGCGACGAAGTTCTTCGCGCCGCTGCGCCAAGAGCAGGTGGCGATCGGCCTGCCCGCGTCCGTCAACGCCGGCAACGGCTTCACGTCGGTCGCGGACGTCCACACCGCGCTGAACTGCCTCACCAAGGGCACGAACTGCGGCAGCTACAAGCCGAAGGGCGTGTACCCGAACCTGCGCGGCCTCATGACGTGGTCGATCAACTGGGACAAGTTCAACGGCTCCGAGTTCTCCAAGCAGCACCGGGCCTACCTGCCGAGGTAGCGCCACCGCGGGCGGTTCCGCTGTCGTCCCCCGGCGGCGGAACCGCTCAGCACGCCTGCCGGAACGCCAGGTGCAGCCGGGCCGTGATCTCCTGCGCCGCCTCCTGCGGGTGCGCCAGCAGGGCGTGGAACGGCACCGCGGCACCGGACTGCACCCTGATCCGCGCGGCCGTGCAGAACCCGCCGGCACCCGGCAGGTGGCCCGCACCGTGCTCGGTCAGCCCCGCGGCCGGTTCCAGCCCCGCGGTGACGGCGACCGCGGCCGGCGCGGGCACACCGGAGAGCCCGGACAGCTCGGTGAGCAGCCGCAGCGACCGTTCGACCTGCTGCCCCAGCGCGGTGCGGTCGACCACCGAGCCGTGCGCGTCGTACCGCAGGGGAGACCACGCGCACCGCTGGCCGGAGCGGCGGACGGCGAGCCCGCGGTGACCGTCCGGGCTCGGCGCCGACCGCACCCACACCGCGTCCGCCGTGACGTCGGAGGTCAGCCGCTCGGAGCCGGTGAACAGGCCGTGCCCACGCCCGTGCGCGGCCAGGAGCTCCCGTAGGCGCTCCAGCGCGGGCACCTCCAGCCGTCCGTACTCGTCCATCGGCACGAGGTGGACCTCGACGGCACACCGCTCGACCACCGAACCGGTGCCGATGAGGTCGGTGCGCCAGCTCAGCTCCACCGGCCGCTGCCACGTGATCGCGGCGGCGCTGTGGCCCGGGACCGGCGCGGGCAGGCGGGGCGCCGAGGCGAACAGCTCGGCGGCGACCGCGAGGGTGAAGGCGGCGGCGTTGCCCGCCGCGATCGACTGCCACCCGGCGCGGTCGGTGTCCAGCTTGCGCCCGTCGGCCTTGTCGCTGATGCCGCGCACCGTCAGGAACGGCGCCCGGTTCAGGTGCGCCGCCTTCGCCGTGCCCGCGCTCTCCAGCTCGACGGCGGCCGCGTCCGAGTAGTGCCGCCGCAGGTGCTCCGCCGACGGCGTGAGCCGGGAGTCGAGCACGACCTCACCGGCGGCGATCGGCCGGAACACCACCCTGGGCGCGGTCGGCAGCCGCCACCGCCCGTCCCGGCTGACCGCACGCGCGATCTGCTCCAGCTCGTGGTCGGCGTCCCACGCCTGCGGCCGCGCGCCGAACCCGTTCTCGCCCTCGACACCGCCGTGGTGGCCGTAGACCTTGGTCGCGACGACGACGGCGCCCAGGTCGAGGTCGTCGTGCAGCGCCCCCGCGATCCCGGCGAAGAACACGGCCCGCGGCCGGAACTCCGCGATCGCCCGTTCGGCCAGTACCGCGGCCGGCTGGTTGCCCGCACCCGCCGACGCCAGCGCCACCCGCCCGGTGCCGCCCCGGATCCGGCCGACCTCGAACCGCGTGCCGGCGGCGTGGCGGAGTACCGCAGGCTCCTCGACGAGGTCCCTGACCGCGGTGTACTCGCTCTCCAAGGCCGTCAGCACGACAACGATGTCGGACGCTTCGCTCGTCACGGTGATCCTGTCCTGGCAGCGCACTCCTGCGGGCAAGCTACCTGCCGCGATGCGGTTCCTCCCCGTGCTGTCCGGTTTTTGTCAATGAACCGTCGACTTCACACGTCCGGTCGCCGCGTCCCGCGTCCACTGTGGACAGACGAGTCGGTGTGCTGGAACGAACTGGTTCGGTTCGGAATGTGGTACACGGGGTGGCATGGGCGACGTGACCATCAGGCCGGCGCGACCCGAAGACCTCGGGTCGCTGGCCGAACGACTCGGGCAGGAGCGCTACTTCGCCGACCGCCTGCGCCGGCAGTCGGACCGCAGGGGAGTGCTGCTCACGGCGTGGCTCGACGACGTGCTGATCGGCGACGTCTACCTCTGGCTGGAACCGGCGGAGGAACCGGAGATCCGCCGGTACCTGCCGAGAACGCCGCTGGTCACACACCTGGAGGTGCACCGCGACCACCGCAGGCAGGGCACCGGGACGAAGCTGATCGGCAGGGCGGAGCGGCTGCTGGCCGAACGCGGGCACGGCGTGGTGGCCCTGGCCGTCGAGGTGACCAACACGGCAGCGGCGAAGCTCTACGACGGGCTGGGCTACCGCGGCTGGGGCCATTCGGCCGTCGAGTGCTACGCGCCGCCCGACGAGAACGGGCACCGCGAGGTGGAGGTCTGCGACGTGCTGGTGAAGGAGCTGGTCCGCTGAGCACCTGGCCAGAAGTCTTGCCCGCTCCCTTCCCCTCCTTGCAGACGCCGGCGAAGCCAGGGGCGGGGACTCGGGGCGTCACAGGCACAACATCTGGCAACCTGCTCAGAGGTACGTGGTCACGTGCGCCAGACCCAGGTGGGCGATGACCTTGCCCAGGTCGCTGTCACGCGGCGCGTGCTGCTCGTGGTGGTCGAGGTGCCGCTGCCAGACCGCCCGGTCCCTGCGCCAGGCCTCGACGTACTCCTCGCACGACTTCGGCGAGATGGACCGGCAGCGGCGCAAGGCGGCGTCCAGCGACCTGAGCTTCTTCGCCTTCCGGCCGGGATCCACCTCGGTGTCCCTCGTCATGTCCATCGTCTGCGCGATGAACTTCTGCCGCTTCGACAGGTAGCCGGCCCAGTGGCCGGTGTTCGCGCCGGTCAGCGGCAGGCCTTCGTCCAGCAGCCAGAAGAGCCCCTCCGCGAGGACGTCGCCGAACTCCTCCGCCTCGGCCCGCTCGTGGACGCTGAACGGGTCGTACTCCTCCTGCACGGCGATCCCGGTGACCGTGGTCCGGCGCAGCTTCTCGTCACCGAGCAGGAAGAACCAGTCCTCGTTGTAGATGTCGGGGAAGAAGGACGACGTCGTGCCGGCGTGCACCGCCATCGCGCCCCCGCCGACGAACGTCTCCTGGGCGCCGCCCGCCTCCCGGTAGGCGTGGCACACGACGGAGTTGTCGGGGTAGCCCGTGATCTTCAGGCCGACTCCGGCGTAGTCGTCGGTGAGCGCCGCCGCCCGGCCGAGGTCGAGGTGGTCCGGCACCTCGATGTCGTCGTCCAGGAAGACGATCCGGTCCCACTTCGCCACCCGCGCCAGCAGGAGGCCCAGGTTGCGCTTCAGGGCGAGGTCGCTGCGGTGGGTGAACTCGGTGTCGCGCAGCAGGGTCGACGTCCTGAACGCGGGCAGGAGCCGCGGGGGGAGGTCTTCCACGTCGATCGCGACGACCTCGACCCCGGCCCGGGAGGCGCGCAAGGCCACTCGGAACGCCGACGTGTCGTTCCGGCTGCACAGCGCCACCAGGACGCAGCCGAGCCGCACCGCCAGGTCGATCGCGTGCTGCATCGCGTGCGACGAGCGGATGGTCGGCACGACGATCGCCCGCAGCGCGGCGGTGGACGTGGTTCTCGGCGCTTCGTCGAGCAGCCCGCGGTGGTTGCCGTGGTGGTGCTCGGAGCGGACCTGGGTGGCGTTCTTCACGGGATCACGCTTGCCATTCGTGCAGGAGGTGGTCGTCGCTGGTCCAGTCCGGCGTGATGACGGTTCCCTGCAGGACCGGCACGCGGCTGAGGATGCTGAACGAGTCCAGGCCCGCGAACCGGGTCCGGGCGTGAGCGGTGTTGCGGTCGCGGAACCGGGCGTCGGTCAGGGTGCGGACCGCGCCGAGCACGCCACGGGAGTAGGCGCCGTTGCAGATGGTGACGGTGCGCTTCTGGTTGAAGGGGTTGCGCGACCGGTAGAAGTGCGCGACGTCCTCCACGAGCACCTGCCTGTCGCCGATCCTGCGCAACTTCGGGAGGAACGTCTCGACCACCTCCCCGTCCGCGACGACCTCGAACCCGCTCGTGTCGGTGTCGTCCGGCCGTTCCTGCTGGCGGATCGGCAGGTCGATGCGGTGCAGGAGCTCGGCGGTGATCTCGTTCCAGTCGACGCCCCCCAGCAGCACGAGGTGGCTGGAGCTCTCGTCGGCCGTGAGGACCCCCGCTCCAGGGCGTACGCGCACGGTGTTCGTCGGGTTCATCGCGCGGATGTGGCCGTGCAGCTCGAACAGCGAGTCCAGGTCCGAGTACTGGTACAGCTCGACGTAGTCGGGATCGTCCGGTCCCGCTCCCGGGAGCTGCCTGCGGAGGCGTTCCGGCAGCTTGGAGCACACGATCGTGATGTCCTCGTTGGGCGGAAGCCGCCACAGGTTGTCGACGAGGACGGGCGTGTCCTCGGCGGGCGACTCGCCCAGCGCGCGGTCGCGCAGCGCGATGAGCTCACCGAGCAGGGCGTCCTCGGCCACCTGTTCCTCGGCGGTCAGCTGGGACAGCACCCGGTACGGCTCGCGGTCGGCCGAGCGGCTCGTGGCGAAGAAGGTGGCGTAGGCCCGCAGGCGCTGTTCCGGCGGCAGCACCGGTTTCTGCCTGCGCTCCCAGGACGAGATCAGCGGAACGCTGACGTCGAACGCCCGGGCCAGCTGGTCCTGGGTGATGCGCTTGCCGGGCCAGCCCTTCCTGCGCAGCTCGCGGAGCCGCTGCGCGAGCCGGAGCGCCGGGTCCACTGCGGAGGTCACGCCATCACTTCCTTCAGCTGAACTTCAGTGAAAGGATCGGCAGTACTCGCTCATCGTCGGAGGTCAACCGGTCATTACACCCGGGTTCAGTCACCTGGTGGAGTGCATGGGGCAATTTTTCCGGCTATTGCTCGGACTTCAGTTGAGCCTTACTCTTAACTATAGACATAAAAAGTAGATCAACTGAAGTTAACTGAAGTTTACTGCCCAAACGGGTGAACCACCGCCAGTGCCCGTACCTCCGCACGTTCGAAGGTCAGGAGGCGGGGAGCCATGAGTACCCCCTCGATACAACCGTGTCAGCGCACGATCCTCGCTGTGGCCATGACACCACCGACGGCCTGCAGCAACCTCGTGATGGCCTTGCTGCGCAGGGCCGTGATCGACCTCGTCGAGCACGCGCTCGTGGACAGCGGCGTGACCCCCGACCTGCGGGACCGGTTCGTCGACCGCGGCGACTGGCTGATCGTGCTGGTCCACCCGACGGACCGGATTCCGAAGACCTGGCTGCTCACCAGGCTCGTACCGCGGTTGAAGGCGCTGCTCGACGAGCGCAACGCCGGGCAGGACCACCCGTTGCGGCTGCGGCTCGTCATCCACCCCGGTGACGTGGCGTGCGACGACTTCGGCTGGTTCGGCGAGGACATCGACATCGCGACCAGGCTGCTCACCGCGTCGACGCACGAGCAGGCCACCGCCCCGCTCGTGCTGGTGGTGTCCGAGCCGATCCACCGCTCGGTGATCCGGCACGGCTACGACGGCGTCGACGACTGGGTGTTCGTGCCGCTGCCCAGGGTCGAGGTGGCGGGCGAGGAGTGCAAGGGGTGGGTGCACGTCCCCGACGAGGTGTGAAGCGCGGCTCCCGCCCTCCCGGCCGGACGACGGGAACCACGCTCTGGCCTCAGGCCAGCGTCGACCAGAACTGGAGCTCGTAGGCCTGCAGCAGGCGTCCGTAGCGCCACGCGTGCTTCGGCTGCCACCCGGCGTCGAGCGCCGCCTGGATCGCCGCCAGCGCCCGCTCCTCCACCTGCGGGGCCGGCTGGGCGAAGAAGTCGACGAACCCGCACGCCTCGTCGCCGAAGTCGTAGTGCTCGCGCAGGCCCTTGGCCATCCGGGCGCAGTAGCCGCCCCACGCCGTGAAGTTCGCCAGGATCGCCAGGACGACGTCCGTGGGCTCGCCGTTCAGCGCCATCCACGACTGGTAGGCCGGGTAGGCCTGGCAGCCGGGGAACGGCTCGTGCGCGTGGAAGTCCTTCGCGGTCATGCCGGCCGCGCGGGCCAGCGGCTCCAGCATCGGCAGCACCAGCTCCTCGCCACCGGCGAGCAGGGTGAAGAACGCCCGTGCGTTCGGCTCCTCTGCCTTCGCGGCGAGGGTGAGGAATGTTCGCCAGTCGGAGGAGACGATGTGGTGCTCCTCGGCGGCGAACGTGGCGATCACGGCGCGCGGGGCTTGTCCGGTTTCGATCAGTTTGACCACGAGGTTGTCGTGTTCACCGGGGTGCAGCTCCGTCCGGATGCGCGTGACCAGGTCCTTTGCGTTCATGGATCATGATTCTTGCGCACCGCGGAAATCGTTCGCCAGAGTGCGGGGCGTTCCTGCACGATGTTTTCTCGTGGCTGAACACACCTACCGAGTACTCGTCCGCGGTCGCTTCGCCGACCTCACCGACGACCAGCGCACCGCGCTGCGGGAACGCCTGGAGGGCTTCGACTTCCTGCGCGACGCCGGTTTCAGCGAGGAGGGCGCGCTGACGTTCGACGAGAAGCTCGACTTCTTCAGCTACCGGGTGATCCTCACGGCGGCGGAGAAGCCGGACGACGCGGGCCTGCGGCGTGCGAGCGCCGCCCTCGACGAGCTGGGCGTCGACTTCCGCGGCCTCAAGGCCAAGGTCACCGACATGGACGAGATGAAGATCAACCGCCCGAAGCGGCTGGGCTGACCGGGACGGACCGGTCCCGTGCTCCAGGGCGGAGCACGGGACCGGTTCCTCCGGGTTCAGCGCGTCATCACGGGTAGTTCGCCAGGTAGGCCTCGGTCGACCCCGCGGTCGCCGTGCCACCCGAGCTGTTGATGATCCGCTGGATGGTTCCCTTGCCGCCCAACGACACCGTCACCATGCTGTGGAACTTCACGCCAGGGGTGTTCGGCGCCTCGAACGCCCGGTCGGCGACCACGGACGGGTTCGCGTTCATGAAGGCGTAGCTGCCCAGGCCCCACGCCTCGTGCGTCGTGACGTTGTTCGAGACCTTGTAGGCCGCGTAGCCGCGGGTGGACCCGTTCATCCACGCCGCCTGGTCGGGCACCTCGTACGGCATCTCGTTCTGGTAGAAGTACGTCCGGCCGCCCTGGCCGTTCCAGATGGTCTGGTACTTCTGGTAGTGCTCGACGAACAGGCCGTACATCGTCACGTTGTTGCCGTTGACGACCAGCCCGGTGTCCGCGGTGTTGAGGTCCCAGCCGACGCCGTAGGAGTGGTCGCCGCGCCACAGCCACAGGTGGTCGCCGATCACGTCGTGGCTGTTGACCACCAACGAGGTCGTGGCCCGCCCGACCGCCGAACCGCCGATGCGCACGTACAGGTCGTGCACCGAGGTCGGGTTGGCCTGGTGCCGCGCGCTGCCGCCAGGCGCGCCGATCTGCGCCAGCAGCGGCGAGTTGGTCGGAGCCGCGTCGAGCAGCAGACCGGCGATCTTCACACCGTCCACATCGGCCACGTCCAGGGCCATGTTCCCGTTGGTGGGCATGACGGTCGCGAGACCGAGGCCCATGACCACCGTGTCCGGCCGCGTGACGCGGATGGGCTCGGAGACCTGGTGGACGCCCGGCGTCAGCAGCAGGTGCTTGCCGGCCGCCAGCTGCTGGTTGATCGTCGCCGCGCTCGTGCCGGGCTTGGCGATGAAGAACTGCGACAGCGGGATGTTGGTGCCCTGCTGCTGCCCGCTCGCCCACGTGGTGCCGCTGGAGTTGCTGCGCAGCGCCGGGACGAACACGTTGTAGCCGCCGCCGGCGTCGACGTTCAGGAACGGCTTCTCCCGCACGACCGGCGTCTGCGCGACCGTGGTGTACGGCGGCTCCGGGAACGAGGTCTGCGGCGCGTTGCGCGCACCGACGAACACCATGTTCCAGTTCTCCCCGGTCCACGAGCCCCACTCGGTGTTGCGCGACAGCCACTGCTGCTGCGAACCGGAACGGACCTGGCCGGTGACCACGGAGTCGGCGAGGAAGCCGCCGCTGGACCAACCGTTGTCGTCGAGCTGCATGTTGCCGTAGGTCTTGGTGCGGCGCATCGCGGAGGCCTGCGAGACGGCCCACGTGTTGGTGCCGCTCGGCGGCCGGATCGCGAGGTTCTCCGCGCCGCGCCAGAAGTTGTGCGTCGCGTTGCCCTGGAACCAGTCGGCCTCGACGTGCACCTGACCGTTGATCGTCACGCCGTCGGGCAGCAGGCCCAGGCCGAGGACCTGGGTGAAGAAGCCGATGTTGACGTCGACGTTGTAGTTGCCGGGCTTGAACATGATCGCGAACCGGCGGGCGTCGTACTGCCCGGTCTCCTGCTGCCGGAACACGTCGTTCAGGCGCGCCTGGATGGTGCTCGCGGGCGTCGACGGGTCGAAGACCAGCACGTTCGGCCCGAAGTCGGGCTGGCCGGGGTTCGGGGTGCCGGAGGTGAGGCGGAAGAGCTGCGCGTTGGTCCCGTTGCAGGTGTACTGGACCAGCTGGACATCGCCCGTGGTGGCGCCGGGCACGTCGAGGCACTTCCCGCTGTGGCGGCTCACGAACCGGTAGGTGTCCGTGCCCACCTGCTCGGCGCGCCACTGCTGGTTGTTCGCGGTGAAGGACTGCCACATGTGGATCGCCGCGTTGTCCGCGGTGGACACGTTCGAGACGTCCCAGACGGCACCTTCGCCGACCGTGTGGTAGCCGTCGCTCGTGGGCGTGAACTTCCACGTCTGCCCAGAGCAGGCCTGTTGCCGGAGCTGTGCGCCGTTCGCCGATCCCAGCGACTCCACGCATTTCCCGCTACCGACGTTCGTCACTTGATAAGCGGTTCCTGGCACGACGTCGGCCTGCGCGGCGACCGTCCACACGGGAACGATCGCTGCTGCTGCCAACGCTGCCACCAGCAGGGGGGTTCTCACGGTCCTAGGGTGGAGGCGGTTTGTTGCAACCGTCAACGAACTTACCTGTTTCCGGTCGCGTTCCGGTATTGACAAATGATTTTGTCAAATGGCACCGTGACGGCCGTGGAGCTTCTCCCCGTTGCGCCGCTCGCTGCTGGAGCTGCTGGCCTCGCCCGCGTCGGCGACCCAGCTGGCGGCGGCGCTCGACCTGCCCCGGCAGCGGGTCAACTACCACGTGCGCGCCCTGGAGCAGGCCGGCCTCGTCGAGCTCGTCGAGGAACGCCGGCGCCGCGGCTGCGTCGAGCGCGTGCTGCGCGCCCGCCCCGGCCGGTCGGTGGCAGCCGGCGTGCAGGACCAGTTCGCCGCCACCCACCTCGTGTCGGTCGCCGCGGACACCGCACGCGAGGTCGGGCGGATGGCCGGCTCGGCCGCCGACGCCGGAAAGCGCTTGCTCACGTTCACGGTGGAGACCACCGTCCGCTTCGGCGAGCCCGGCGCCGTCCACGAGTTCACCAGCGACCTGGCCGAAGCGGTGCGGCAGCTCGCGTTGCGCTACGACACCGAATCCGGCCGCCCGTACCGGGTGGTCGCACTGGGGCACCCTGGAGTTTCCGATGAGCGATGACGGCGTCCGGATCGAGATCACCGTGGCCGCACCCGTCGAGCAGGTGTGGCGGTCGTTCCGCGACAGGGAGAAGATCCGCCACTGGCACGGCTGGGACCTCCCCGGGCTCGACGCGGAGATCGACCAGATCTACTTCGAGAACGCGCGGGAGGACGGCACCACCCTGGTCGTCCACGGCCACGACACGTTCGCGCTGTCCCCGGTCCCCGAGGGCACGCGGGTCGTGTGCACCCGCGCACCCAAGGGCACGTCGCCGGAGTGGGACGACTACTACGACGACGTCACCGAGGGCTGGGTCACGTTCCTGCACCAGCTGAAGTTCGCGCACGAGTTCCACCCCGGCCAGGCGCGGCGAACCCTGTTCTGGCCGGCCGAGGTGGCGTTCGCGGTCGACGGGAGGCCGTTCTTCACCGCCGAGCACCAGCGCGGGGTGGTGGTGGACGCGTGGGGGCCGGGGCTGCTGGTGACGAGCGCGAAGATGACGGTGGTGACGACGTACGGGTTCTCGGACGAGCAGCTGGAGGAGCTGCGCCGGGAAGGGGACGCGGTGGTCGAGGGTGGATGACCGGCCCGCAGGGCATCCTGCGGCTCGACAGCGGTGACGTCGACCCCGCGGTGGCCGCTGACGCGGGTGCGGGGGTCGGAGGCGGACCTGCCGCGGCGTCAGCCGGACGCCGTCGACCCGAGGTAGCGGGTCAGGAAGTCGTTGCGGAACACGCCCTTCGGGTCGTGCTCGCGCAGCAACGCCCGGAAGGCGTCCCACTGCGGGTAGCGGGCGGCCAGCAACGGCGCCGGCACCGTGAAGAGCTTGCCCCAGTGCGGCCGCGGCGCGATGGCCTCCTCCATGCGCGGCAGCACCTCCAGCACCCGGCGGGTGTCGGGCACCCAGGTGAAGTGGATCGCGACGCTGTCCCGGTCGTGCGCGGGGCTCAGCCACTGCGGCTCGGCGGAGATCGTGCGGATCTCGCAGGTCTGCACCAGCGGTGAGATCACCGTCGACATCTCCGCCAGCGCGCGCAACGCCGTCACCGCGCGGGTGCGCGGCACGAAGTACTCGGTCTGCAGCTCGGCTCCGACCGACGGGGTGAACTCGGCGCGGAAGTGCGGCAGCCGCTCGTGCCACGGTCCCGCCACCCCGCCCTGCACGGTGCACCGCGACGGTGGCTGGCCGGGCACCGGGTGCCGCGGGCCGTCCGCCGGCCGGCCGGGGAAGGCGTGCGGGTGGTCGCCCACCCGGTGCTTCACCCACAGCGTCGCGCTGCCCTGCCAGTCGATGAACGCGCTCACGCTGTACGCGCCGTCGAAGACCTGCTCCAGCGACCCGAGCAGCGCCGTCCACGCCACGTCGTCGTACACCGTCTGCTCCACCTGGAACGACGGCACCACGTCCAGCTCGACCGCCGTGACCACGCCCAGCCCGCCCAGCGACACGACCGCGCCCGGTAAGGTCAGCGACACCACGGACCCGTCGCCGCGCATCACCTCCACCGCGCGCACGGCACCGGCCAGCGACCGGGAACCCGAGCCGTGGGTGGCCGTAGTGACCGCGCCCGCGACCGTGATGTGCGGCAACGACGGCAGGGTGTGCAGGGCCAGCCCCTCGGCCTCCAGCCGCGGTGCCAGCTGTGCGAGCGTCATGCCCGCGCTCACCCGTGCCGTGGTCCCGGAGACCTCGAACTCCTCCGGCATCGCCGCCAGCGACACCAGCGTCCCGGTCGTGTCGGCGACCGTGCTGAACGAGTGCCCGCTCCCGACGACGTGCACGGCCGAGGCGCCCCGCACCACGGCTCGCAGGTCGTCGGCCGACTCGGGCGTGACGACCGAGGCCGCGGAGAAGGTGACGTTGCCGGCCCAGTTGGTCCTCATATGCACACGGTAGGCGCCGAACGTCGACTTGTTCCACACTATCTCTTCAGTGTTGAGTGAAAACAAGTTGACGCCGGTGGGACGGTGGACCGTCGTGGACCACAAGAACGAAGTGCAGACGCTGCGAAAGATGGCCGGCCTCGTCACGCCGATGGCACTGCGGGTCGCGGTGACCCTCGGCCTGCCGGAGCTGCTGGCCGAACCGGGCACCGCGCACCAGCTCGCCGCCGACCTCGACGTCTCGCCGCTGGGTCTGGACCTGCTGCTGGGGCACCTGGTCACGCTCGGCGTGCTGGAACGCGCGGGTGAGGGCTACCGCACCACGCCGTTCGGCGCCCATCTGCGGTGGGACGCGGACAACGGCCTGGCGAACCTGCTGGACGCGAGCACCGCCGCTGGCCGCGCCGACCTGGCGTTCGTCGACCTGCGGCACAGCGTCACGACCGGCGAGGCGGCCTACCCGCTGCGCTACGGCCAGGACTTCTGGTCCGACCTGGCCGACCACCCGCACCTGCGCAGGGCGTTCGACGCGCAGATGGCGTTCCGCATCCGCGAGCAGCTCCCGCAGGTCGTCAACGGCTTCGACTGGGCCAGGTTCGGCACGGTCGTCGACGTCGGCGGTGGTCCCGGCCGGCAGCTCGCCGCGGTCCTGGCCGCGCACCCCGGGATCACCGGGCACCTGGTCGACCTCGACGTGACCGAGGCGCAGAAGGCGTTCGAGCCGTTCGGCGACCGCGCGAAGGCCACGGCGGGCAGCTTCTTCGACCCGTTGCCGCCGGGGGCCGACGCCTACCTGTTGTTCGACGTCCTGCACGACTGGGACGACGAGCACGCCCGGCGGATCCTGCGGCGCTGCGCGGAGGCGGCGCCGCGGGACGGCCGGGTGCTGGTGGTGGAGGCGGTCGGCGGGCTGCGGGCGAGCACCGAGATGGACCTGGTGATGCTGGTGCACTTCGGTGGCCGGGAACGCCGGGTCGACGAGCTGGAGCGGGTGGCGGCGGACAGCGGGCTGGTGCTCGACCAGGTCGTGGAGCTGACGCCGCAGCGCTACCTGCTGGAGTTCCGCGGGGTCACTCGGTGAGCGCGGCGATCCGTTCCCGGGCCTCGGCGAGGTCGTCCTCGGTCGGGGCGTCGTCCTGGGTGAGCGCGCGCCGCCAGTAGCCGGTGAACTCGATGTCCTCCCTGGACACACCGAGGCTCACGAAGTGCCTGCGCAGCAGGCGAACGGCGGAGGCCTCGCCGGCGAGCCACACCCAGACGGAGGCGGGCACCTCCACGGCGCTGACCGCGGACACCAGGTCCGCCCCGGCGCTGCGGTGCACCCACCGCACGCCGGGCAGGTCCTGTTCCTCCGCGGGGTCGGCGACCTCGACGAAGGCCAGGAACCGCTGGTGCGCGGGCAGGACCTCCAGCAGCGAGCCGATCGCGGGCAACGCGGTCTCGTCGCCCGCGAACACCAGCAGCTCGGCGGTTCCGAGCGGCCGGGCGTAGTCGCGGGACGGCCCGAACCGCCCGAGCACGTCACCGGGTTTCGCGGTGGCGGCCCATCGGGCGGCTGGGCCGTGGTCGCCGTGCAGCACGAAGTCGACCGTCAGCACGCCGTCGGCCAGCGCGCGCACGGTGAAGCTGCGCATCCACGGCCGCGTCTCCTCTGGGAGGGCGAGGTAGGCCTGGTACCAGGTGCCGGTGTCGGTGGCGTCCGAGACGTGGGCGGAGCCGCCCTGCTTGGGGAACAACAGCTTCAGCTGCTGGTCGGGCCACGTGCCGAGGTCGGCGAGGCCGTCGCCGGTGAACGTCACGCGGGTCATCCGCGGGGTCAGCGCCCGCACCCCGGTGACCGTCAGCAGGCTCATGCCAGGTACTCCTTCAGGTGGTGCGCGGTGAGCGTGTCGGAGTGTGCGACGAGGTCGCCGGGGGTGCCGGTGAAGACGACGCGGCCGCCGTCGTGGCCTGCTCCCGGTCCCATGTCGACGATCCAGTCGGCGTGCGCCATGACGGCGAGGTGGTGCTCGATGACGACGACCGTGTTGCCGGCGTCGATGAGCTGGTCGAGCAGGCCGAGGAGCTGGTCGACGTCGGCGAGGTGCAGGCCGGAGGTGGGTTCGTCGAGCACGTAGGTGGCGGCTTTCTCGGCCATGTGGATGGCGAGCTTGAGGCGTTGCCGTTCGCCGCCGGACAGGGTGGTGAGCGGCTGGCCGAGGGACAGGTAGGACAGGCCGACGTCGTGCAGCCGGGAGAGCACGGCGTGGGCCTGGCCGGTGGGGAAGAACTCGCGGGCCTCGGCGACCGGCATGGCCAGGACATCGCTGATGTTCTTGCCCCGCAACGTGTAGCGCAGCACCTCGGGGGTGAACCGCTTGCCTTCGCACTTCTCGCACACGGTGGCGACGCCGGCCATCATCGCGAGGTCGGTGTAGACGAGGCCGATGCCCTTGCAGTGGGTGCAGGCGCCTTCGGAGTTGGCGCTGAACAACGCGGCCTTCACGCCGTTGGCCTTGGCGAACGCGGTGCGGACGGAGTCGAGCAGCCCGGTGTAGGTGGCCGGGTTGGAGCGGCGCGACCCGCGGATCGGGGACTGGTCGACGGTGACGACGCCGGGGCGGCCCCGCAGCGAGCCGTGGACGAGCGAGGACTTGCCGGAGCCGGCCACGCCGGTGACGACGGTGAGCACGCCGAGCGGGAGGTCGACGGAGACGTCGCGCAGGTTGTTGTGCGACGCGCCGGTGATGCTCAGAAAGCCCTTGGGGGAGCGGAACTCGGAGCGCAGCTTGGCACGGTGGTCGAGGTGCCGGCCGGTGAGGGTGCCGGAGGAGCGCAGGCCGCTGACGTCGCCGGAGTAGCAGAGGTGGCCGCCGTTGACGCCGGCGCCGGGGCCGAGGTCGACGACGTGGTCGGCGATCGCGATGGTCTCCGGCTTGTGCTCGACGACGAGGACGGTGTTGCCCTTGTCCCGCAGGCGCAGCAGGAGGTCGTTCATGCGCCGGATGTCGTGCGGGTGCAGGCCGACGGTCGGTTCGTCGAAGACGTAGGTGATGTCGGTGAGCGAGGAACCCAGGTGCCGCACCATCTTCACGCGTTGCGACTCGCCGCCGGACAGCGTGGCGGACTCGCGGTCGAGCGAGAGGTAGCCGAGGCCGATCTCGACCAGCGAGTCCAGCGTGCCGCGCAGTGTCGCGAGCAGTGGTGCGACGGACGGGTCGTCGAGCGAGCGCACGAACTGCGCGAGGTCGCTGATCTGCATGGCGCAGCAGTCGGCGATGTTCACGCCGTTGATCCGCGAGCCGAGTGCGGCCTCGTTGAGCCGGGCGCCGCGGCAGGCGGGGCAGGTGGTGAATGTGACCGCGCGGTCGACGAACGCCCGCACGTGCGGCTGCATGGACTCGCGGTCCTTGGCGAGGATCGTGCGCTGCAGCTTCACGACGAGACCCTCGTAGGTGACGTTGGTGCCGCCGATGGCGATCTTCGTCGTCGGTTTGTGCAGGAGGTCGTGGAGCTCCTGCTCGGTGAACTCGGCGATCGGCTTGTCGGGGGAGTAGAGGCCCGAGTGCGCGAGGACCCGCCAGTACCAGGTGTCGACGCCGTAGTTGGGTGCGTCGATCGCGCCCTCGTTGAGCGACTTCGTGCGGTCCACGAACGCGTCGACGTCGATCGCGGTGACCTTGCCCAGGCCCTCGCAGGTGGGGCACATGCCCTCGGGCAGGTTGAAGCTGAACGCGCCGGACGTGCCGGCGTGCGGCTGCCCGAGGCGGCTGAACACGATCCGCAGCATCGTGTGGGCGTCGGTGGCGGTGCCGACGGTGGAGCGGGCGTTCGCCCCCATCCGCTCCTGGTCGACGATGATCGCCGCGCTGAGGTTGCGCAGCGCGTCCACGTCCGGGCGGCCGATCGAGGGCATGAACGACTGCAGGAACGCGGTGTAGGTCTCGTTGATCATGCGCTGGGACTCGGCGGCGATGGTGCCGAAGACCAGCGAGGACTTACCGGACCCGGACACGCCGGTGAAGACGGTCAGGCGGCGTTTGGGGAGGTCGAGCGAGATGTCCGCGAGGTTGTTCTCCCTGGCCCCGCGGACCTCGATGACGTCGTGGCTGTCGGCAGCGGTCATTGCGAGTGCTTTCCCCCGGTGTATTGCTTATGCCGTAAAGTGTGGACTGACGAGGTTACTTTACGCTGTAAGGAGTCGCAAGGTGGTCGTCTACGCCGGGCAGGGCGATCCCCGCCGTTCGATCGAGCTGCTCTGGCGTGCCGGGGCCGTACCGGAACGGCGCCCCGGCCCGCGACCCGCGCTGAGCGTCGACGCGATCGTGGACGCGGGCATCGCGGTCGCCGACGAGGCCGGCATGGCGGCGTTGTCGATGCGCGCGGTGGGGGAGCGGCTCGGGCGCACGGCCATGGCGCTCTACACCTACGTGCCGGGCAAGAACGAGCTGGTCGACCTCATGTACGACCGCGCGATGGCCGAGCTGCCCACCTCCTACGACCTCGGTGACGGGTGGCGCGCGGCCGCCACGGCGTGGGCGAACGCCATGTGGGAGTTCTACGGCCGCCACCCGTGGGTGCTGCAGGTGTCGCAGGCCCGGCCGGTGCTCGGCCCGCACGAGTTCGCCGTCATCGAGTCGCTGGCCGCCGTCGTGGTCACGACCGGGCTGCCCGCCCGGCGGCTGCGCGGCATCGTCGGCGCGATCAACTACTTCGTGCGCGGCGCCGCCCAGGCGCTGGCCGAGGCGCGGGCGGCCCGCACCGCGACCGGTGAGGGCGACGAGGAGTGGTGGTACGCGCGGTCGGCGGTGCTGCTGGAGGTCGAACCGGACCTCGCGCGGCGGTTCCCGGTGCTGCACCTGCTCGAAGGCGACCGCGAGCCCGTCGACCCGGAGCTGCCGTACCTGGAGAACGACGCGGTGGAGAACTTCCGCGGCGGCCTGGAGGTGCTGCTCGACGGGGTGGCGGCGGCCGTGGCTCGCCGGTAACGCGTTCGCAAGCCGGACCACATCAACCGTTCGGCTGGTCCTGGGCCCGACTTCCGTCGGCCGGGTCGATGCCTTCGGACGATCGCGCCGCCTTTCCGCCGCTGCCAGGGTGGTGGTGGAAGGGGGAGGTTCCATGTTGAGGAGAACAGCGCTGCTGACGACAGCGCTCGTCGTGCTGACCGCCGTGCCCGCCGACGCGCACCGGTCCGGTGACTGGGCGGGGTGGACGAAGGACCTGGCCGGCTCCCGGCACAACGCCGCGGAGTGGCGGATCAACGCCGGCACCGTCGGCAGGCTCAAGGTGAAGTGGGCGTTCGCCTACGAGCGGGGTGACTACAACACGCCGCGCAGCCAGCCCGCCGTCGTCGGCGACACCATCTACTTCGGTGGCCCCGACGGGAAGTTCTACGCCCGTGACGCCCGCACCGGTCGCGCCCGGTGGGAGTTCGCGCTGCCGCCGGCACCCCGGTACGCGTTCAACTCCGACGGCCCGACGGTGGCGAACGGCAAGGTGTTCTTCGGCGACAGCGCGGGCCGGCTGTTCGCGCTCGACCAGCGCACCGGCCGCGAGGTGTGGCGGGCGCAGACCGACGACAACGCCGCCGCGCTGATCACCAGTTCACCGACCGTCCACAACGGACTCGTCTACGTCGGCACGTCCAGCGGGGAGAACACGTTGCCGCGCGACTACCCGTGCTGCACGTTCCGCGGTCACGTCGACGCCTACGACATCACCAACGGGGCGCTGGTGTGGCGCCACTACACCGTGCCGGAGCCGGTCGAGGCCGGTACGTGGCCCAACGGCGCCAAGCGGTTCGAGCCGTCCGGTGCCGGGGTGTGGAGCTCGCCGGTGATCGACCGCAGGTCCGGCACGCTGTACGTGGGCACGGGGCAGAACTACACGGGCAAGGGCGGGGAGTTCGACTCGCTGCTCGCGCTGGACGCGCGCACCGGCCGGGTGCGGTGGACCAACCAGGTCACCGACGCCGACACGTGGCGCAGCGCCTGCAACGAGCCCGACGCCGAGGGCTACTGCCCCGGCCTGAAGGACAACACGAACCTCGACTACGACATCGGCGCGACGCCGAACCTGTTCGAGGTCGACGGCCGCCTGCTCGTCGGCGTCGGCCAGAAGTCCGGTGTGTACCACGTGTTCGACGCGCGGACCGGTCAGGTCGTGTGGCGCCGCCAGCTCGGCGTGCCGCTGCCCAGCGGTGGCATCTCGGGCATCCAGTGGGGGTCGAGCTACGACGGCAAGCGGCTCTACATCTCCACGTTCTTCGCCGATCCGGGCACGCTGTTCGCGGTCGACCCGGCCACGGGCAAGGTGCTGTGGGAGACCCCGGCGCCGGCGGACGGCTGTTCCACCGGCGGTGCGGTCGGGCAGGCGGCCTGCGCGCGGGCGCACGGCGTTCCGGTGACCAGCACGCCCGGGGTGGTCTACCTGGGTGCGGGTGACGGGAAGTTCCGCGCCTACAACGCGAAGACGGGCGCGGTCCTGTGGACGCACGACACCGTGCAGGACGTGCGCGGCGTCAACGGCGTGACCGGGCGGGGCGGGTTCATGGCCGGTCCCGGCAGCGGGGCGGTGGTCTCGGACGGCATGGTCTACGTGCACTCCGGCTACTGGCCCGAGTTCGAGAACCCGCACGGCCACGTGCTCCTGGCGTTCGGGCTGTAGCAGCGGCCGGCCTCGCCCCGCACACCGCGGGGCGAGGCCGGTGGTGTCAGCCCAGGAACGCCCCAGGCCTCGGCGAGACGGCCGTGCGGGCGTTGCTGACGCCTTGGGGCAAGCAACGAGGGGGCGGGGAAGGCTTCCGGCCAGGTGCTCAGGGCTTTCTCAGGCTGTTGACAGCAGACTCCCAGCCGGCCGGGGCTAACTGGAGGGCAGGGAGGTCGCCATGCTGGTCGAACACACCGTCCCCCTCGGGACCGCGCTGAGAGTCACGGGCTCGTCCGAACGCGGCCCGCGCACCCACAACGCGGACGCGTACGCCTCGCACCACCGCACCTTCGTGCTCGTGGACGGCGTCGGCGACTCGCTGGCCGCCGCCGAGGCCGCGCACGCCGCCGCCCAGGCCGCCGCGCTGCTCACCGACCCGGTCGCCGCGATCCTCGCCGCTCAGGCCGCGCTGCAGCTGCACACCGGTGACGCCGTGATCGTGGTCGCCGTCGCCCGCGTCGAGGGCGGGTTCGACCTCGCGTGGGCCGGTGACGCCCGTGCGTACGCCTCGGACGGCGCGGACCTCGTGCAGCTGACGACCGACCACACCGTCGCCGAGTACTTCCGCCGGCGTGGGGTCGTGCCCGGACGGCGGATGGAACACGTCGTCACCAACACCGTGCGGCACGCGACACCGGCCACCATCGGCCGTGCCAGCACCCGTGCGCCCCGGCTCGCGCTCGTCTCCGACGGCGTCTACGGGCCGCTGGGACACAACGGCATCGCGGCCATCATGGCCGGCCGTGGGCCTGCGGAACGGCTCGTTCGCGCGGCGCTGCACGCGGACGGCACGGACAACGCGACGGCACTCGTCGTCGGCTGAGGGCGAGGGGTCAGCCGGCCTTCTTGCGCTTCTTCTTGCTGGCCTCGACGCTGCGCTGCAACGCCTCCATGAGGTCCATGACGTCGGTGGCGGCCTCGGGCTCCGCCTCGACGACGACCTCGCGGCCCTTCTGCTTGTCCTTGATGAGCTTGTTCACCCGTTCGGTGTACGTGTCGCGGTAGTCCTTCGGCCGCCAGTCATCGGACATCGACTCGACCAGCGACACCGCCATGTCGAGCTCCTTGCCGCGCGGTGCCCGGCCCTGCGGTGCCACGTCCAGCACGTCCTGCGGCGTGCGGATCTCGTCGGCGAAGTACAGCGTGTGCACCGCGAGGAAGCCGTTCTCCTCCTTCAACGCGGTCAGGTACTGCTTGCCGCGCATGACGAACACCGCGATGCCCGCCCTGTTCGTCTTCTTCATCGCCTGCGCGAGCAGCAGGTACGGCCGGGAGAACTCCTCCTTGGCCGGCCCGAGCCAGTACGTCTTCTGGAAGTGCACCGGGTCGATCTCGTCGAGGTCCACGAACGCCTCGATGTCCAGGGTGCGCGACCGGCCGGGTGCGATGTCGTCGAGCTCCTCCTGCTCGACCACCACGTACTCGCCGTCGTCGACCTCGTGGCCCTTCACGATCTTGTCGTAGGGCACCTCGCGGCCGGTGCGCTCGTTGACGCGCTTGTAGCGGATGCGGTCCGACGTGCCGCGCTGGAACTGGTTGAAGTGCACCGTGTGGTCCTGCGTGGCGCTGTACAGCTCCACCGGGATGTTCACCAGTCCGAAGGAGACGGACCCGCTCCAGATCGCCCGTGCCATGGGGGCCGGGTACCCGCTCGCGCGCGAGTGGAACCTGCGTCAAAAGTGATCATGCAACCTCCTCGGCCCCCGGCGGCGTTTTCCCCTGTGATCGACACTTTCCTGGGGAGGAAAATTGAAGAAGGCACTACTGGGGCTCGGCTTCGCCGTGGCCGCCCTGCTGGGCACCACCGGGGCTGCGCAGGCCTCCACCCCCGACACCTGGACGGTGGAGGCCTGGCACGACGCCGTGATCAGGGACTGCGAGCACCTCGCCTGCACCCCCGTCGGCGTGATCAGGGCAGGTGAGACGCACGTGGCCTACTGCTGGGAGTACGGCCAGTACGTGCGGGACCTGGGCTACAGCAACAACGTCTGGATCATGGTCAGCATGATGGACGGCGGTCGCTACCTGACCCCGGCGATCTACCTCAAGGGCGACATCCGCGCGAACATCCCCTACGAGGACGACTGCGTGGGCTGACCTCGGCGCCGGGGCGCGCGGGCAGGCGCGTCCCGGCACCACTACGGTCGGTGGGGTGCGAGTCGTAGTCCTGTCCGACACCCATGCGCCGCGGTTCTGGAAGCGGTGCCCACCGGCCGTCGCCGAACACCTGCGCACGGCCGAGCTGATCCTGCACGCCGGTGACGTGTGCGTGGCGCCCGTCCTGGACGAGCTGGCGCAGTACGCGCCGGTCGTCGCTGTGTGCGGCAACAACGACGGCGCGGACGTCGTGGCGTGGGGCGCACCCGAGACCGTCGAGCTCGACATCGCGGGCCTGCCCGTCGCGATGGTCCACGACAGCGGCCAGAAGACCGGCAGGCTCGCCCGCCTGCGCCGCCGGTTCCCGGCCGCGCGCCTGGTCGTGTTCGGACACTCGCACATCCCGCTGGACGAGCAGGACGACGGCTTCCGGATCCTCAACCCCGGCTCGCCCACCGACAAGCGCCGCCAGCCGCACGGCACGCTCGCCCTGCTGCACGTCGAGGACGGCGAACTGCTCGACGCGCGGATCGTGCCCGTCACGCCGTGACTAGGTTGTAGGCCATGGGTCTGTCTCGCCGTGTCTTCCTCGCCGCCGCCGCGGTTCCGCTCGCCGGATGCACGGCTTCACCGCCCCCGCAACAACAGACCACCTCCACTGCCGCGCCGTTGACGACCACGACCACCACCACCACGACTGCGGCACGGCACGAGCCGCTGTTCGCGCTGGAGCAGAAGTTCGGCGCACGCCTGGGTGTGTTCGCCAGCCGTGGCGACCGCACCGTCGAGCACCGCGCGGACGAGCGGTTCGCGTTCTGCTCGACGTTCAAGGCACTGGCTGCCGCGGCCGTGCTCAGCCGTGACGTCGCACTGGACACCGTCGTCACCTACACCGAGGCCGAGCTGATGAAGAGCTCGCAGATCACCCGCCGGCACGTCACCACCGGCATGTCCCTGCGCGACCTGTGCGACGCGGCGGTCCGCTACAGCGACGGCACGGCCGGAAATCTCCTGCTGCGCACCGCCGGCGGCCCCGCGGAGCTCACCGCGTACCTGCGCGGTCTCGGCGACGAGGTGACCAGGATGGACCGCGTCGAGCCCGACATCACCTCCGCGGTCCCGGGCGACCCGCGCGACACCAGCACCCCGCGCGCCCTCGGCACCACCTACCGCGCGCTCGTGACGGGCACCGCGCTGCCGGAGCGGCACCGGGCGTTCCTGCGCGACCTGATGGAGCGCAACACCACCGGTGACCAGCGCATCCGCGCCGGCGTGCCGAAGGACTGGAAGGTCGCCGACAAGACCGGCACCGGCAGCTACGCGACGATGAACGACATCGGCATCGCCTGGCCGCCCACCGGTGAGCCGCTGCTGATCGCGCTCATGTCCAGCAAACCCGCTGCGGACGCGCCCTACGACCAGGCGCTGCTCGCGGAGGCCGCCGCCTACGTGGCCGCCACCCTGTCCTGAGACCGCGCCCACTGCGCGAGGCGGGGTTCGAGCAGTGCGTAGACGTGCGGGTCGAACCCCATCCCGGTGTGCGTGCTGCGCACCTCGACGCACTCGGCGTACGGGTCCTGGCACAGCTCCCACGGCACGACGCCGTCCGCGCGCGAGAAGATCGAGATCGCCGGCACCCGCAGCGGCTCGGTCATCGACTCGATGTGCTCGGCGTAGCAGGGCCCGTCGAAGCAGTCGGCGTCGAGCAGGCCCGGCAGACCGGCGGCCGACAGCCGCGTCAGGAACCGCGCGACGCGCATGACACCGGGATGCGCGCCCAGCGGGTCGAGCACCGGGCTGCCCATCATCACCAGGCCGCGCACCAGATCGGGTCTTCTGGCGGCGGCCAGGCGCGCGAGACCGCCGCCGCGGCTCTGGCCGAGCAGCACCACCGGCGCACCGGTGCGCTCGGCGTGCGCCTCGACGCTGCGCAGCAACCGGCCGAACAACGTGGTCGTGCAGCCGAGCGTGAACCCGATCCGCGCGCTGACCGGCCGGTAGCCGCGAGCGCGCAACCACGACGCCGCCGGTGCGAGGCTCACGTCACCCGCACCGAAACCAGGCGCCAGCACCACGCCGAGACCGCGGCCCGCTGACGGGTCGCCCGCGCGCCACACCGGGTGGCGCACCAGCCTCGGCACGTCGACCAGAGCCCGGAAGGCGCTCTCCCGAGCCGCGGATCGCAGACCGTCGAACATGCGTCTGGTTTGCCGCGGACCCGGCCGTTGAAACCAGCGTCACCGCACGGTGATGCTCTTGAGCGAGGCGTGCCCCGGACGCCACCCGGTCGAGACCGCCACGTACCGCGCCTCCGTCGCCGTCCCGTACGTCCGGCCGTCGACGCTGTACCCGGTCGTGTGCGGCGGCACCGGCCCGTCCGTCCACATGAGCCGGACCTCCTCGATCCGGTGCACCGCACCGAGGTCCACGACCATGCGCCCGTCCTGCCCCGGTGTCCACGCGGTCCGCTGGTCACCGTCGACCGCGGCGGCCGGATCGGTCATCCCCTGCGGCAGCACCGAGTTCGGGAACGTGACCCGCCCGAGCGCCAGGTCGTCGAACGGAAACGCTTGCGCGCCCGGCATCGTGACCGTGTGCTCGGCTTGGCCCAGCACCACCGGCAGCGTGCGGCCGTCCCGGTGCTCCAGCGTGAACCGGGCCGGACCGCCGCGGAACGTCACGCGCCGCCCGTCGTGCACCACGGCCGTGATGCCGGCCGGGATGTCGCGCGCGGTGAACCACGGCGCCTCGACCCGCGCGGTGGCGGCGGGCAAGGTGAGCGCGTAGTTCGTCCCACCGGCGGTGGTGACCTGCGTGCCCCGGTACAACCGCGACCCGCGCAGCGCGACCGTGCCGGTGACGGCGGCGCCGGAGAGGTTGAAGAGGCTGAGGTACCCGTCGGCGACGCTCGCCCGCACCCCCGGCGGGCACTGCGGCGGTGCCTGCGCGGCGATGGCCCGCAGATCGGCCCGCACGTAGCCCTCGACCACACCCGCGGGCAGCGTGATCGTGTCGCCCTCCACCCTGATCGGCTCTGCCCCGCGTGCGACGAACCCGGCGCGGCCGTCGACGTCGAGCCAGCCCGGCGTGCTCAGGTCCGGCCGCGGGTACTCGACGACCGTCTTCCACGCGGCGCCGTCCACCGACGTCTCGACCCGGTAGGCGCCCGCCGCCGCGGACTCCCAGCGCAGCCGCACCTGCCTCACCGCGTGCGCGGCACCCAGGTCCACCGCGAGCCAGCTGTCCACCCGCCCGCGCTCGGCACGGGAGACCGCCCACCGCGTGTCCGGGTTGCCGTCCGTGGCCATGCGCGGCTCACGGCCGGTGTCGTACGACGACGCCGTGGTCGCCTTGCCGCGGGCGAGGTCGCCGTTCACGTCGAAGTCGAACACCGAGTAGCCGTAGGTGGGATGCGGCCGCACCCCGACCACGCGGACATGGCGGGCCGTGGTCTCCGGGAACGTCAGCTCGTCGACCCGGGACGCCTCCCGTGCCCGCACCACGGCCGTGCCCGCGGAACCCCGGTACGTGCGGGAGCCGCTGAGGATGCCCGGCATGTCCAGGTTGTGCACGTCCACCCGGCCGGGCCGGGGGAGCGCGCACACGATCGTGCCGGTGGGCAGCGTGGCCGTGCCCGCGAAACCGTCCGCGAACGCCAGCAGGCTCGCCGTGGCGGCGAACCCGTCGCGGACCTCCCGGTAGACGACGGTGGCGCGCTTGGTCACGGCAGCGGGCGGCAGCAGCATCGGGGTCGCCCCGCTGATCTTGAACAGCCAGTCGTCGTGCGCGGGCTGCCAGGCGAGCTTCGTGAAGCCCGGCTTCGTGACCGTGCCCGCCCAGGCCGCCGCGGACTGGTGCGTGAGCAGACCGGGGTCCGCGCCGTGGTCGACCGTGAACGCGGCCCGCTCGAAGAACTCCTGCTGCGACACCGGAGCCGGCGCCGGGCGCAGCTCGTGCAGCAGGTAGCTGATCGCGATCTCGGCCCGCGCCTCCGGCTCGTACTTGGCCTCACCGGAGAACTTCGCGAGCCGGTAGGTCGGCGGGTGGTTCTGGTAGGCGAGCAACCGGGCCGCGAGCGCGCTCTCCGCCCACGCCGCCATCCGGTCGCCCAGCACGGTCGCGCGGAACGCGAGCGGGATGACGTCACGCCCGTAGAGGTGCTCCCGGTCGGCGACCATCGGCATCAACGGCTCACCGGCGTCGCTCATGGTCGCGAGGATGGTGCGCCACAACAGCTCCCCGTTCGGCTGCCGGGTCAGCACCTCCGGCAGCGGCCGCCCCGCCAGCAGGAAGTGCACGGCGTTGCGCCCCGAGGTGCGCCACAGCTCCTCCTGGTAGTGCGGGCCGAACGAGCCGTGGTTCTCCACGATGAACGTGTCGTGCAGGTTCCGCGCGGTGTTCGCCGTGATCGGCACACCGTCCACCAGCGCCGGGTTGGCGAGGTCCGCGGCCGGCAACCCGGCCTCGTTGCGGCTCCACCGCCCGAACGCCTCCCGCCACCCGCTGCCGTCACCGTGCCACGCGAGCCCCGGCGCGAGCGCCTGCGCGTAGACGCCCATCTCCTCCAGCTTGGTGTCACCGCGGTGACCGCCGGTCAGCCCGTTCGGCGTCCAGCTGCCCGACCGCGGGTCGTTGCCCGTGCCGAGCGACGTCGTGTAGTCGGCCTGCCCCCGCGCGATCGTCTCGACGTTCGCCCGCGTCGCCGCGTCCAGCTCGTGCCACAGCAACCGCGCCGCCAGCACGAAGTACGACTGGAACGTGGTGTCCCAGAACAGGGTCTTGCCCCACTCCGTGCCGCCGGTCAGCACGTTGCTCGCGGCGAAGTGCCTGATCGTGGCCAGCGTGCGCTGCCGGAGCACCTCCTTCTCCACACCCGCGAGCGCCGCGTCGTAGGTGCCCCTGGTCAGCAGCACCGCGTTGCCGAGCACGACGGCGAACCCGAAGTCCGTGCGCCGGTACCGCCCGGCCGTCGCGTCGAACTGGGTCTCGGACCACCTCGTGTGCCGCAGCAACACCTCGTGGTAGACGTCCCGCACAGCCCGCTGCGGGGCCGCCTCGCGGGCGAGCGCGGTGCCCGGCGCCGCGGCGAGGATCCCGGGCGCGGCGGCGAGCAGGCCCGTGGCGTGGAGGAAGCGTCTGCGGTCGATCTGCCATGACATCGTTGTCAGCTCCTCGAGGTGAGACCGGCCCGATCGTGTGAGACGGGCCGGTCGGCGGTCAAGGTGCTGATCGATATAAGTCGTTTTGTGGACAGCCGGGCGTGGTCCGTGCTCAGACGGTGACCGCGATCTCCGCGCCCAGCTTCGCCCCGTCCAGCAGCTCCAGGTCGTCCCCGCTCCAGAACCGCCCGGGGTCGTACCAGTTCGGCCGGCGCTGGGGCAGCAGCCCCATGGCCTCGTAGGTGACCGCCACGACCTCCGCGCAGAACGCGCTCTCCAGCGTCGCGTCCGCCTTGGGCCGCAACGGGACCCGTCCCCGCAGCCAGCGCGACGCGAGCCGGGCGGTGGTCGGGAACGGCGTGCCGTCCAGGCGGGCGATGGTCTGCAGGACCGCGTCCTCCACCTCCTTGGTGACGGGGTGGTGCAGCTGCCGCACCCACGCGCGCTGGCCGTACTTGTCGTGCCACGTCACCACGGCGTCGCGCAGGTCGTGCAGCTGGGCACCGCGCTGGTGGGTGCCCGACCACATGTCCTTGAGCGACTTGCCGAGCTTCCGCGTGCCACATCAGCGGCGGCAGGTCGTCCAGGACCACCGCCATGCCCACGTGGTTGACCGGGCTGTTGGTCATCGCCTGGATCGCCCGGTCCGCCGCGCTGCGGCCGCGGAAGACCCACACGTCGCCGGTCCTGGTCAGTTCGACGGCTTCGTCCAGGGTTGTCGCCATGGGCACGTAGCCTAGGCAACATGAAGCTCTGGAAGGTGCTCGGCATCGCCGCGTTCGCCGGTGTCGCGGCCAGTGGCGCGCTCGTGGCCCGCAACCAGCGCCGCCGGGCCGCCTACACGCCCGACCAGATCAGGGAGCGCTTGCACGAGCGCCTCGCCGAAGCCGGCCGCGCTCAGGACTGAGCCCGTCAGTCGTGGTCGGGCGCACCGGTCAGGTGGTGGTCGGCGGCGTTGACGGCCTCGGACAGCAGCCTGCGCACGTGCCCGCCGCGGGCGCGGTAGAGCGAACGGCGGCCGTCGCGCCGCACCGTGACCAGACCGGTGAGGCGGAGCTTCGCCAGGTGCTGTGACACCGCGGGCCGCGCGATCTGCACCTTCCCGGCGAGCGTCGTCACGTCGTACTCGTCGCCGCACAACAACCACAGCATGCGCAGCCGCGTCGGGTCGGCGAGCATCCGGAACCCGTCGACGGCGGTCTCGACGTGCTTGCCCGACGGCAGCTGTTGCCAAGACTCCGTTGTTGCAACGTGGTCGCGTGAGCCCATGCCCGCATGATGTCATGGTCGACGTGTGCGTACATGTGCACATATAGTGCCGCGCATGCTGGTCGTGCTGCGCAACCGCACCTACCGCCACCTGTTCGGCGCGCAGGTCGTCGCGCTCACCGGCACCGGGCTCGCGACCGTCGCACTCGGGCTGCTCGCCCACGACCTCGCCGGGGCACAGGCGGGTGCGGTGCTCGGCACCGCGCTGGCGGTCAAGATGCTGGCCTACGTCGGCGTGGCACCGGTCGCGGCCGCCGTGCTCGGCGCGTTGCCGCGGCGGGTGGTGCTCGTGGCGCTGGACCTCGTGCGCGCGGCGGTCGCGGTGGCGCTGCCGTGGGTGGACGAGATCTGGCAGGTATACACGCTGATCTTCGTGCTGCAGGCCGCATCCGCCGCGTTCACGCCGTTGTTCCAGGCGACCATCTCCGACCTGCTGCCCGACGAACGCGACTACACCCGCGCGCTCACGTTGTCGCGACTGGCCTACGACCTCGAAGGCCTCCTCAGCCCCGCGCTCGCCGCCGCACTGCTCACCGTCGTCAGCTTCGGCCACCTGTTCACCGGCACGTCCATCGGCTTCGCCGCGTCGGCGGTGCTCGTGGTGTCGGTGCTGCTGCCCCGTCCGGTGGCCCGCACGGGCCGCTGCCGCGCCACCACCCGCGGCCTCCGCATCTACCTGGCGACACCACGGCTGCGCGGCCTGCTCGCCGTCCACCTCGCCGCCGCGGCCGCCGGGTCCATGGTGCTCGTCAACACCGTCGGCCACGTCCGCGACGGGCTGGGCCGCGCCGCCCCGGACGTCGCGGTCGCGCTGGCGGCCAACGGGATCGGCTCGCTGGCCGCCGCACTCGTGCTGCCCCGCCTGCTCGACCGGCTGCCCGACCGCGTGGTCGTGCTGCGCGCCTGCGCGGGACTGACCGCTCTGCTGTTCGCCGGCGTCACCGCGGTCTCGGCGCACTGGACGGGCGTGCTCGTGCTGTGGGCGTTGATCGGCGCGGGGTGCTGCTTCGCGCTCACGCCAGGAGCCCGGCTGCTGCGCCGGTCCGCGGCCGACCCCGACCGGGCCGCGCTGTTCGCCGCCGACTTCGCGCTCTCACACGCCTGCTGGCTCGTCTGCTACCCGCTGGCCGGCTGGGTCGCGAGCACGGCCGGCACCACCGCGGCGTTCGCCGTGCTCGGCGTGCTCGCCGCTACCGCCGCCCTGGCCGCGCTGCACCTGTGGCCCACGGCCGACCCCGAGGTCGTCGAGCACGTCCACGACGACCTCGACCCCGGCCACGACCACCTGTGCGACGCGGTCCCGGCCGGGGGAGCGTGGCGGCACGCCCACCCGTTCCGCATCGACGACCACCACGAGCGGTGGCCGCGCCACTGACGGGTCACTTGCCCGAGGGAACGACCGCGTCGCGCTCCTGGCCGTTCCCGAAGTGCGGCAGCGCACGGGCAAATCGATTCAGACGGGCTGCGCCGACTCATTCCGATGCACTCGACAGGGTGACGCCCACCGATCTTCCGCAGGGCGGTCGTTGAACCGCGACGACACCCGTGACCTGCTGTTCGAGCTTGTCGAGCAGGGCGGTCCGCCGGTCTGACATTGTCCACCGATCGTTGTACACCGGAACAACTCTGAGACCGGACAACGAAATCTGCGTACCGTCGGAAGTGCTTGCACTCCGGGGGGAACGCAAATGCCGATCGTGTTGTCCGAATCCGCGCCCAAGGGACGTGGACTGACCATTCTCTTCGAGCTGGAAGACCTCGCGCGCACCCGTTTCGCACCGGCCCCGCTGCCGATGTACGAACTGGTGTTCACGGTGCACAGCGGCAACTGGGACCGCCTGCTGCTGCCGCAGATCCGCCCGCTCGCCGAGCTGGTGCGACCGGGGCGGTTCATCCCGGACTTCTTCAACTCCGCGCGCGCCGACTTCGACGAGGCCGTGCGCCAGGTGCTCGACGTGCCCGCAACCCGCGTGCGCGACCAGATCGCGACCATGCTCGGCACCACCTCGCCGTGGCTGCGCTCGTTCGCCGCGGGCACGCCCACCTCGCGCCAGGACCTGCGCGCGGCGCTGAACGCTGGCCACCGCGACCTGATCGAGCACGACTGGCCGGAGACCCGCCAGGCGTTCGACGCGGAGGTGCGGCTGCGGTCCAGCCAGGCCGTGACCGGCGGCCTGGGCGACCTGCTCGGCAACCTGCACCCGTCGATCTCCTGGACCGCACCCGCCCTGCACGTGGAGCTCGCCTGGGACACCGAGATCTCGTTGCGCGGCACCGGAATGCTCATCGTCCCGGTGCTGCACGGCCTCACCCGCCCGGCCGTGTCGATGTTCGCGGAACCACAACCGCTGCTCTTCTACCCGGTCGCCACACCCCAGCCCGGCGGCGCCTCCCTGGAGCTGGCCCTGGGCCGCACCCGCACCCTCGTGCTGCGCGCCCTCACGTCCGAACGCACCACCACCGAGCTCGCCCGGCACGTGGGCATCAGCCTGCCCACCGCCTCACAGCACGCGACCGCACTGCGCACCGCCGGTTTCGTGTCGACCCACCGCAACGGCCGTTCCGTCCGCCACCGCCTGACCAGGCGCGGCTGGGAACTGCTCACCTGACCGCCACCGGGAGGCCCGCATGACCGTGCTGCCGCGGTACCGCACCGACCCGAGCCCACGCGCGCTGGCCACCCGCCTGCGCGCCCTGCTCACCGCCGACGTCCCCAACGCGTGCGGCGTCTACGCCGGCCTGACCGACCCCGTGCCGACGTCCGCCCTGCACGCCCGCATCACACACGCGATGGCGCGCGCGTTCGTGGCCGGCGAGTCCGCCGCCGTACCCCGCTTCTCCCCGCCACCCTCGGCCCAGCTGCGGCTGCTGACCGCGGCCAGCCGGGGCCGCCTGGACGGCGCCGGCGCCGACATGACGACGTTCCCGGTGGACCTGGCCTCGGAACTGTGGTGGCGGGTGCACGCCCACGCGGGCGAGCCGTCGCTGCGCCCCGCCGAACGCCGGGTGGCCTGCGACCTGTTCCTGCGCCTCGGCTACCCGCACCGCGCCGCGTCCGTGATCGGCCTGACCGTGGCCGACGCGCGCAACCACACGTTCGCCGCCGAGTTCGCCGCGGAACAGCTCGCGGTCCTGCGCTGCCACCTGCCCGCCCCGGCCGTGGAGGCGCTCGCACTGCGCGGCGCCCGCTCCGGCCTGCCCGCCGCCACCCGGCGGGACCTGGCCCTGTTCGTGGTGTTCCGCGCCGCGGCCACAGGAGTGGACTCGACGTCCCTGCACGCGGCCGCCGCACTGGCGATGAGGGCCGCCTCGGAACTGCCGCACGCGGGCTTCTCCGACGCGTTGGCACGGGTCCGCCTGCACCGGGCCGTCGCCACGATCCCGTTCGTGCGGCGCGACATCGTGGAAACCCACCGCCTGCTCGGCCGGGCCGTGGAGGGCCTGACCTCCGTCGCACCGGGCGAGGCGGAGTTCGACCACCTGGCGTGGGCCGACGAGGCCTACGCCCTCCACGCCCTCCTCGTGCAGACGCACCTGGCGATCGGCCTGGGCCAACGCGCGGTCGGCCACGCCGACGAACTGGTCGCCCTGAGCCCCGGCGACGACCGCACGTGGGCGTTGCGCGGCGACGCACTGGTCGCCTGCGGACGGCTGGAGGAAGCCGTGGAGGCGTACACGCAAGGCGTGGCGCTGGGCGGCTGGGGTGCGGCTCGGGCGGCACACCTGCGGGGGTTCGTGCTGCAACGGCTCGGGCGGGCGGTGGAGGCGGAGGCGGACTTCCTGCTGGCGCACCGGATCGACCCGACGGCGTCGGTGGGCGGAGTGGGGGTCGCGGCGGGGCGAAAGGCGATGGCCGGGCGTGTCGGCGCTGCTGCCGGGGCGCCGGTACCGGCCGCGCCTTCCGCTGTCGTCGCGGCGACGGTGCCGGTCGTGTGGGCGGTTCCGGCGGACCAAGCCGTGCCAACGGTTCAGGCCGTGCCAGCGGTTCAGGCCGTGCCGACAGCGTCCACGTCCGCTGCGTCCAGCGGGTCTGGCGGGTAGACAGGCCGCTCGACCCGCACCGCGCCTTGCCGTCAGCTCTGCCTCGCCCTGCTCAATCTCCCGCCTGCCCTCCCGAGCCGCCCCCTGGCGCCGGTCAGCGGGCGTCGGCCGTCACCAGCAGCCTGAGGTGCGCGGCGACCCAGGTCTGCGAGCTCGGCCCGTCGGCGAAGGCCGTCAGGCGTGCCGCCGCCGTCCGCAGGCCGAGGCGGTGCAGGTGGGCGGCGACCTCGCGGGTGCGGGCGAGCAGGCTCGGGGACAGGTGGTCGAGGCCGCGGTGCGCGGCCTCGGAGGAGACCGTCAGCGCGCTGTCGATGGCCGCGGTCAGCGCGTCCGCGGTCGTGTCACCCGGCGGTAACTGCTGGGGTGCGGTGCCGGTGGCCAGGTCCAGGACCACGACACCGGACTCGGCGTGCACGGCCAGCGGGTCGATCACCAGGGTGCCGCGGTGGCGGCGCACGGAACCGGTGATCGTGGTCGGTGAAGAGCGCAGGGCGGTGGCCAGGGCGTCCAGCGCGTGCGGTGCCACGGCGCGGTGAGCGGCCTCCAGCCGGCAGGTGCCGGTCGGGTTGTGGAGGGCCGCGGTCAGGCGTTGCGCGGCCGGGTCGTACGCCACGTCCGACACCTCGGTGACGTGCAGGGCGCGGACCAGCTCCGCCTCGACGCGGGCGCGGACCTGGCGGGGTGGCAGGTCGGCCAGGGCCGCGGCGGTCGCGGGGTAGTCGGTGACGACCAGGGCGAGCGGCAGGTCGTCCCAGGCGGTGCCGACCGGGGTGAGGGACGTCTTGGCGACACGGCTGGTCTTCAGGGTCACCACGCGGCTGGCGCTGCGGGTCGCGGACTCGGACACGACGTTCGAGGCGGCCAGGCGCACGGCGGTGCGCAGCGGGGTGTCGCGCTGGACCAGGACCACGTCACCCGAGGCGAGGTACACGTCGGCGGTGGTCTCGGTGCGGCGGCGGGCGCCCAGCGCGGTCAGGCGGACGCGGCGCAGCGGGGTTTCAGCTGGCTCGTCGAAGCCGAGGACCTCGGCGCGCGGACCGGTCGCGGTGGTGCGGGCGTGCAGCTCGGTGAGCAGGGCGGCGAACTGCTCGGCCGCGTAGTCGGCGCTGCGGGTGCGGTAGGCGGTGAGCTGGGCGAGCAGGTCCGCGATCACCGCGGCCGGCCAGTGCAGGCGCTGGGCGGTCAGGTCCCGGTGCAGGCGGTGCCAGGCGGCGTCGAGGACCTCGCTCGCGTTCGTGGCACCGTCGAGCAGGAGCTGGTCGAGCAGGTCGGTGACCGCGGTCAGATCCGTTGCCGTGGTGGGAGATCCGCCGACGTCCACGGTGTCCGCGCCGGTGGCGTCCGCCGCGCGGAACGCCCACACCGCCAGTGCCGTGGCCTCCTCGCGGTGGACGGCGTCGGTGTGGACGTAGGACAGGTCGCCGGGCACCAGGAACGTCACCGTGCAGGTCGGCAGCTCCGCCTGCGCCGTCTGGTCCTCCGCGGTCGGGCGGCGCAGCTTCGCGCGGTACCCGGCCTGGAACGCCCGGCGGGCGCGGCGCAGGGTGCGCTCGCCCATCAACGCCGTCAGGTCCTCGTCGGTCACCGCGCCCGGCGACCACAGCTCGACCGGTGCGCTCGCCGGCCCGGTCCGCTGGTAGGCGAGCACCACCGCGATGCGGTGGCGGCACACACCGGCCGCGCCACAGCTGCACCGCGCCGCGTCGAGCGCGGTGTTCGGCGGCAGCGTCGTGGTCGTGCCGTCCGGGAACTTCCCCTGGACGGTGCCCGCCGGGTCGGTGTCGAGCGCGGGCACGACCCCCGCGTCGAGCTCCTTGACCGCGCGTTTCACCAGCCCGCGGTTGGCGAGCGCGGCCAGCGCGTCCGGGGTCAGCGCGAGCAGGTCGGGTCTGGTCACCTGAGTTTCTCCGCAACGAATTCGGCGAGCTCGCCAGGGGTCATCGCGCCGACGTGGGCGCCCGCGTTCGCCAGGCGCTGGCCCAGCACGCGGTCGTAGTCCGGGTTCGCCTGCTCGTCGAGCGCCGCCAGGCACAGCACGTGGGTGCCCTGCTCGCACAGGTCCTTCACGACGCGGACCAGGCGTTCGGGGTTGCCGCCCTCGTAGAAGTCGCTGATGATCGCGACGACCGCCCTGCGCGGGCTGTCCACGAGCCCGGCGCCGTACGCGGCAGCCTTGGCGATGTCCGTGCCACCGCCGAGCTGCACCTTCATCAGCAGCTCGACCGGGTCGGTCACGTCCGAGGTCAGGTCCACCACGTTCGTGTCGAACGCGATCAGGTGCGTGCGCAGCCCCGGCAGACCCCACAGGCAGGCCGCGGTGACCGCCGAGTGGATCACCGAGCCGGTCATCGACCCGGACTGGTCCACCAGCAGCACCACCTGCCACTGCTCGACGTGCTTGCGGTTGCGGGAGAAGAACTTCGCGTGCTCGATCGACAGCTTGCGCTCGTCGGGCCGGTAGCGCTGCAGGTTCGCCCTGATCGTGGCGCGGAAGTCGAAGTTGCGCGAGTTGCGGTGGATGCTCGGCCGCCGCGACCGCGTGCCGCTGAACGCCTGCCGCACCTCGGTCTTCAGCTTCTCCACCAGCTGCCGGACGACCGCCTCGACGATCTTGCGGGCCATCGCGAGCACGGCCGGGTTCATCAGGTGCTTGGTCCGCAGCACCGCGCGCAGCAACGCCGCGTTGGGTTCGATCCGTTGCAGCACCTCGGGGTCCGTGACGATGTCGGTGATCTCGTACCGCTCGACCGCGTCGCGTTCCAGCCGTTCCACCGTCTCCTTCGGGAACAGCGCGTGCACCTCGTCCAGCCAGTCGACGGTCTGCACCACCGAGTCCGCGTTGCCGCCCTTGCGCACACCGCGCTGGGCCAGCTCGGGATCACGCCCGTAGAGCCACTCCAGCGCCGCGTCCCTGCGCGCCGCCTCGCCCCGCAGACCACCGGCGCAGCGCGCGGAGGGCTCACCGAGGATCAGCCGCCAGCGTTCCATGTCCGTCATGCCAGCCCGCCCTTCACCAGCAGCCCGTCGACCCGCCGTTCCACCGCCAGCGCCTCCGCCACGAGCACCGGGTCGGTGTCGAGCCGGGTCACGGCGCGCGCGTCGCCGTCGGCCCCGCGGTGCTCCAGCACGGTCGCCGCGATCGTCTCCCGTTCCCTGGGCGGGAAGTAGCCGAAGGCGAGCCGCAACGCGGGCAGCGCCACCAGGAACTCCTCCTCGGTCATCGCGCTGACCAGCTCGTCCAGCACACCGACCAGCTCAGGGCTCGCGAGCACCTCCTCGCGCGCCACCGCGAACAACCCGGCGAGCCAGTCGCCCAGCGCCGTGACGGTCCTGGCCTTGCGCACGTCCGGCTGCGCACCCAGCGACCAGGCCAGCCCGAGCGCGGCACCGCGCAGGTCCGGTGGCGCCTGCACGTCCTCGCTCACCCTGGTCGCCACGCCCGTCACGTCCGCGGTGTCGAGCGACAGCGCGGACTTCGCGTGCAGCACCGCGTCCCTGGTCGCCGCCATCGCCCGCAACCGGTCCGGGTCGGCCGGGGCCGGCCCGCCGTGCAGGCCCTCGACCAGCCACAGCACCCTGGTCGTGCCGGCGTCGACCACCGCGCCCAGCAACGGGTCCTTCGCCGTGCCGAACAACCGGTCGTGCCGCCACAGCCCCAGCACACCGCTCAGCACGTGGCCCAGCGCCGCGAGGTCACCGGTCTCCCGCACGCCCTCGTTCAGCGACTCCTTGACCTTGCCCGACAACGTGGAGATGCCGCACAGCACCGCGTCGAACAGGACCACGGCCAGCTCCTGCAGCTGGGCGTGCCGCGCCCGCCGCTCCAGCACCGCCCCGGCCGCCTCCGGCAGCGTGGCACCGTGCTCGGCGGCCTCGATCAACGCCGCCAGCCGCTCCTCCGCCGGCCGCAGCACCCACTGCTCCTCCAGCACCGGTGCCGCGCCCTGGTCCGGCCCGCTGGCGCGGTGGAAACCGGGAATCCGCAGCACCCGCAGGCGGTGCAGTACCCGGCTGCGCTCCAGCGACCGCGGCTCGGTGAGGTCGAGCGACAGCGTGCCCTCGTGGTCAAGGCCGTGCGTGCACAGCAGCTCCTGCACCGCGCCGACCAACGGCGGCGCCGGTGTGCTCGGGTGCAGCCGGCCGACCTGCTCACCGCGCAGCGCGCCGAGCATCTCGACCAGCGCCGGGTGCGCACCCGGCTGCAGCGTGCCCCGGCGCGACCACGGCGGTGGCTGCGTCAGGTCCTCGGAGATCAACGCACTGGTCAGGCCGTCCAGCACGTCCGTGCGCGCGAGCTGCTCATGCCCGCGCAACCGCGCCAGCGCCCCGGCCTGCGTGCGCGCGGCGATCAGGTCGGCCGTCGACACCGGCTGCTGCCTGCGCCGCAGCCGCGTCGCCACCGACTCGACGAGCCAGTCCGCCGCCCGCTGCGCACCCTGCTCCCAGACCTGCTGGTAGTAGCCGGGCGACGGCATGCCCGACTGGTAGCCGGTGAACGCGTCCAGCCGCGCGTGCGAGTACGGCACGAGGTAGCTGGCGCCCCGTTCGCGTTCGGGCACCTCCGGCCACTCGGCGGTGTCGTCCCCGGGGGAGGCGGCGAGCATCGCCCTGAGCGCGGGCGTGTGGAAACCACCGGTGACCACGACGACCGGCCGGTCCCCGGCCTCACCCACCGCGGCCCGAACCCAGCGCGCCATGTACTCCTCGCGCGCCGAGTCGCCCTCGTCCGCCGTGGCCGTGCCGCGCAGCAGGTCGAAGTACTCGGCGAGCCCCCGCGGGTCCTGCACGGACTCGAAGAGGTGGTCCCACAGCACGTCGACGTTGTCGACCGCGAACTCCCGGCACAGCCGCTCGACCACCTCGGTGTAGCGCAGCTCCGCGTCGGCGTACCGGTTGCTGACGTCACGGAACGCCCTGTGCCACGCGGGCAGGTCGATGAACCTGACCTCCGCCCCGCAGCGGCGTGCCTCCGCGATCGCCACCCACTCCGGCGAGTAGTCGCAGAACGGTGCCCACGACGCGTGCTCGTCGGAGTAGCTGAACAACGCGATCGGCAGCTCGTGGCCCAGCAGCAGCTCGTCGATGCGCTCGTTGAAGTCCGCGGGACCCTCGATCAGCACGTACGCCGGCTGCTGCGCGGAGATGGTGGCGGCGACCAGCCGGGCACAGGCGGGACTGTGGTGCCGGACGCCGACGAACACGGCCCCCATCAGCCGGGCAGCAGGTGCCGGGCGCGGTGCAGCTCCTGCCACTGCTTGCCCTTGCGGCGCGGCGCGTGCTGCTCCAGGTACCGCCGCAGCCGGGCCAGGTCCTCGGCGTTGTCCTTGGCCGCCGTGCCCGCCAGGCACTCGACCACGTCCGCCGCCGACCCCTGCTCACCGCGCAGGAACCACCCGCGCAGCCCGACCGCGTGCGCCACCGACACCGCCTCCGCGGTGCTCATGACGGTGGTGAGCCGGTCGCTGCCCTCCCGCAGGTCCCGGAACGTCCTGACCAGGACCTCCAGCACGTCCCGCTTCGGCGCGAGCTGCACACCGGACCGGTCGAGCAGCTTCGCGGCCTCCTGCTCGACCAGCGCCAGCTCGGTGTCGAAGTCCGCGATGGGGAACACCGTCTCGAAGTTGAACCGCCGCTTGAGCGCCGCGCTCATCTCGTTGACACCGCGGTCGCGCGTGTTCGCCGTGGCGATCACGTTGAACCCGTCCTGCGCGAACACCATGCCGTCCGGGCCGTTCAGCTCCCCGATCGCCATCACCCGGTCCGACAGCATCGACAGCATGCAGTCCTGCACCTCGAGCGGGCAGCGGGTGATCTCCTCGAACCGCACGACCTTGCCCTCGGCCATGCCCCGCAGCATCGGCGCCGGCACCAGCGACCGCGGCGACGGTCCCTCCGCCACCAGCAGCGCGTAGTTCCACGAGTACTTGATCTGGTCCTCGGTGGTCGCCGCGCCGCCCTGGATCGTGAGCGTTGACTCGCCGCACACCGCCGCCGCGATCAGCTCGGACAGCAGCGACTTCGCCGTGCCCGGCTCACCGACGAGCATCAGCCCGCGGCTGGTCGCGAGCGTGACCAGCGCCCGGTCCACGAGCGACGGGTCGCCGACGAACTTCTTGCTGACACCGCGCTTCTCGTCGCCGACGACGAACCGCCGCGCGGCTTCGAGGCTCAGCGCCCAGCCCGGCGGCTTCGGCGCGGTGTCGGAGTCGCGCAGGCGGGCGAGCTCGTCGGCGTAGCGGACCTCGGCCGGTGGGCGCTGCATCGTCTGGGTGCTGGTCATGGCTGAAGGGACTCCAGTTCGGAGAGGAGCTCGGAGGTCGTGATCGGGTCGACCTCGTACGAGCGAGGTGCGTCCTTGGGCGCGGACCACGTGCCGCGGCCGCTGGGGGAGAACCACATGTCGCTGAAACCGACCTCGGGGAAGACGTCGACGGCACCGACCGCGATGCCGGGGTCGAGCGACGCGACGAGCGCTCCGCCGCCGGGGAACGGCCGGGTGATCCAGCACTCGACGCCGGCGTCCTGCGGCTCGCCGCGGACCCAGCCCTTCTTCGTCAGCCCGAGGACCTTGCCGATCGGGTGTGGCGTGTTGCAGTACTTCTTCAAGCGGGGCAACAGGTCCTCACCGGCCGGCAGGACGTGCCGCGGCCGGCCGAGCTGCGGGAACGGCTGCAGGATCTCGTAGTCGGCGAACACCTCGCCCCACGCCGCCAGCGAGTCGCCGAGCGCGACCGGGTGCGCGACCCGCACGGTCGCGTCCGCGGGCAGCGCCACCTCGTCGTCGTTCGAGTCCGCGAGCGTGCGGTCCTCGGCGAGGCGGAACGACAGCCCCGAGTCGGTGATCCACACCAGCCGGCGGACGATGTGCCACAGCAGCGGGTGCGCGGCGAGCACCGTCTGGAACTCCTCGGCCGTCCACGCGCGCTGGTCGACCATCGCCCGCTCCAGCCGCTGGATCTGGTCGGAGGCGACGGTGCGGACGTCCTTCTTCAACGCCGAGAACCGCTTGTGCTCCACCGGGGCGAGGTCCTGGTCGTCCTTGGCACCCGGTTTGGGCAGGTCCTTGCGGCGCTTGCCGTCCGGGTCCAGCACGTAGGGCTTGAGCTGTTCGTCGAAGCCGACGCGGAACTGGCGCGGGCCGTAGTCGATCACCAGCGACGCCGCGTCGTCCAGGCCCAGGCGCGGCACCAGCCGGTCCGCGAGCTGTTCCCGCGAGAGCCCCAGCTCTGCGGCGATCTGCGAGACCTTCTCCTGCGCCCGCGTCTTGAGGCCCTTGAACGGCACCTTCTCGGCGATGCTGTTCAGGTGCGACAGCGCCACCTCGGTGCCGATGTCGGCGAGCACGTCGAGACCGGCGACCGCCCTGGCGTGCTGGCTGGCACCCGGCCAGGCGCGGATCAACGGCGACAGCGCGCGCACCGTCGTGTCGTCGCCGAACCAGCCCAGCGCGTGCAGCGCCCAGCTCTCCTTGGACGAACCCGACCGGTGCCACTGCTCGAACACCGCCCACGCGAACGTGGCCAGCGACGCGGGATCGAGCGCCTCACGCGCGACCGGCAGCCCGGCGTAGACCTCACCGGGCTTGGACAGCGCGGCGGTCATCAGCAGGTGGCTCGCCGCCTGCGGGGACAGCGCGTGCTTGCGGTCGCGCAGCAGCACCTGCGGCAGCAGCCGGGTGTCCGCCCACTCGCCGATCACCGGCAGCTTCGCGGGCAGCACGTCCACCGGGTCGACCGACAGCACGGCGTCGACCGCCGCCTGCGCACCGCACTCCGCGGCGAGTCCCGCCACGTCGACCCCGAGTCCGTGCAGGTGCCGCAGGGCCGCCTCGGCGTCACGGCGGGCGGTACCGGCCTTGCCCGCGGCCACCGGGATGAGCAGCCGGGCGGCCTGCTCGCGGTGCCGGGCGAGCCACGCGAGCCCCCAGCGCCGGGGCTGCTTGGTCCGCGCGAACCACCCGGCCATCACCACCGCCACCTCGGCCGTGGCGAACGGCACCAGCACCACGCCACCGGCACCCGGAGTGGACTGCGCGAGCAGTGTCAACGGCGGCACCGCGTCCAGCTCGAACCGCGCGGCGATCCGCTTGCCCCACTCCTCGACGCTGTAGGTGTATTTCGGAGTCCACTGCGCCAGCAGCGGCCGCACCTCGTTCTCGGGCGCCGCCAGGAACAGGTCGTTGTCGTAGTAGCCGATGTTGCCGCTCTTGAAGTCCTTGAGCAGCTTGCGCCAGCTGTGGTGGGCGGTGATCCACTCGCGGCCGGACTCCAGCCACTGGTCGCGTTCACCGTCCTCCCACCGCACCGACGGCGCCGGCAGCGGCAGGCCGGTCAGCACCACGGGCTTCGGCGCCGGCCTGCGGTCCAGCCACGGCGGCGCCGCCAGCAGCGGCGGCAGCTGACCGGGTTCGGCCTCCGGCCACACGTCCACCTCGTGCTCCGCGATCACCGCCAGTACCTCGGCCGGCACCTCCAGCTCGGGGTGCGACATCAGGTGAGCGGTCAGCAGCCGGCGCATCTCGTCGTCGCGTCCGGCCCGTTCCCCCAGCAGCCGGGCCGCCCGCCGCGGGAACGCCGCCATCGCCGACAGCACGGCGGGACGCACGTACTTCGCGGTCAACCGGTCGAGCAGGATCGTGAACGCCTCATCGGTCGGCAGCACCGCGAGCACCTTCACCGCCTGCTTGCGGCCGTCCGCCCAGCCGTACTCCTCGTCGAGCTCCTGCGCCAGCAACGGCGCGATGGCCGGCCCCAGCACGTAGGCCGCCGTGTACAGCACGAACGCCGAGTTGGTCAGCGACGCCTCGGCACGCACGAAGTCCTCGTAGCTGCGCGCCGTGCACGGCAGCATCCACCACTTGCTCGACGTGTGCGGCAGCGCGCAGACCTCGGCGAACCAGTCGGACCGCTCCGGCACCAGGAACGACCGCAGCTCCTTCACCCGGCCCGTCGCGCCCATCTCCTCCAGGGCGGTCTCGGCGGCGGCCCGTTCCGCGTCGTCCGCGACCGCGAGCGCGTACCGGACGGCGATGAGCATCTTGGCCTCGGCGGTGTCGGCCGCCGCGTGGAAACCGTCGGTCACCCGGTGCAGGCAGGCCTTGCCCCAGGTCGCCTTCCTGACGTTCCACTCGTCGGCGAACGTCAGCCCCATGAACTCGACGACCGCCTCGGCGGCGAACGCCGTGCCGTGGTCGGCGATCCACGCGTGCACCACCGGCTGACCGGACGACGTGATGGTCGCGACCGCCGCCGCACCCAGGGGACTGGGCTGGCCGGCGAGGTGCCGGCGGGTCGTCTCGACGAGGTCGGGGGCCGCACCGGCCAGTGCGCGGTCGATCAGCTCGGCGTTGTCGGCGAACTGCCGGCGGGCCTTGGCTGCGAGGGCGGGGTCGAGGGTGAACTCCGGGGCCGGGTCCAGGCCGCGCTGGCGGATCACGGTGCGGGCCCAGGCCTTGGGCATCTCCCAGGCGTCCTCGTCGACGGCGGGAGGTGGGGTGTCGGTCGGGGCGACGGATGGTGTGTTGGTCGAGGCGCCGGTCGGAGCGTCGGAAGGGGAGGAGGTGGAGGCGGCCGGTTGTGGGGTGGGGGAGTCCGGCACGGTGGATGTGGCGGAGGATGGGGCGGTTGCGGGCTGGGCAGCGCCGGGTTGTGCGGCGCCGGGTTGGGCCGCAGCGGGCTGGGAGTTGGTGGGCTGGGCAGCGCCAGGCTGTGCGCCTGCGGGCTGGGTGGCGCTGGACTGGGCCGAGCCGCTGGAAGCCGGTGCCGTGCCGACTGCCGGTGCTGTGCCGAGTGCAGGTGCCGTGCCGTCCGCAGGCGTCGCGGCTGTCACCGTGCCGACGGCGGCGTAGCCCTTCTTCTCCTTCTCCGCCACCAGCTTCGCGACGTGGGCCGTGGCCTTCGCCTCGTCGGCGAGGTCCTTGACCTGGGTCTGGCCGGCCGTGCCGATCCGTCCGAAGCGGACAGTCACCTCCGTGCCGTTCTGGTCGACCTCCCAGAACTTCGCCGAGCTGCCGGAGACCAGCTCCCACCTGCGCACCGCGGTGCTCCTCTGGTTCGTGTTCACGACTGCAGGGACTCCAGTTCGGACAGCAGCTCGGAGGTCGTGATCGCGTCGACCTCGACCGCGGTCGAAGCATTCTGCTGGGCGGACCAGTAGCCCCGGCCGTCGGGGGAGTACCAGAGGTCGTCGAACTTGACCTCGGGGAAGACGTCGACCGCGCCGACCGCGATGCCGGGGTCGAGCGACGCCACCAGGGCGCCGCCTGCGGGGAGGGGGCGGGTGATCCAGCACTCGACGCCGGCGTCCTGGGGTTCGCCGCGGACCCAGCCCCTCTTCGTCAGGCCGAGGATCTTGCCCACCGGGTACGGCACGTCGCTGTACTTCTTCAGGTGCGGCAGGAGGTCCTCGCCCTCGGGCAGGACGTGCAGCGGGCGGCCGAGCTGGGGGAACGGCTGGAGGATCTCGTAGTCGGCGAACACCTCGCCCCACGCGTCCGCCGAGTCGCGCAGCTGCACCGGGTGCGCCACGCGGACGGTCGCGGTCTCGGGGAGGGTGACCTCGTCGTCGCCGGAGTCGGCCAGGGTGCGGTCCTCGGCGAGGCGGAACGACAGCCCCGAGTCGGTGATCCACACCAGTCGGCGGACGATGTGCCACAGCAGCGGGTGCGCGGCGAGGACCGCGTGGAACTCCGCGGCGGTCCAGGTGCGCTGGTCGACCATGGCGCGTTCGAGGCGGTGGATCTGGTCGGCCGCGATCGTGCGGACGTCCTTCTTCAACCCCGCGTAGCGCTTGTGCTCCAGCGGGGCGAGGTCCTGGTCGTCCTTCGCGCCGGGCTTGGGAAGCTCTTTGCGGCGCTTGCCGTCCGGGTCCAGCACGTAGGGCTTGAGCTGCTCGTCGAAGCCGACGCGGAACTGGCGCGGGCCGTAGTCGATCACCAGCGAGGCCTCGTCGTCGAGGCCCAGGCGCGGCACCAGGCGGTCGGCCAGCTGGTCGCGGGACAGGCCCAGCTCGGCGGCGATCTGCGAGACCTTCTCCTGCGCGCGGGTCTTGAGGGCCTTGAACTTGACCTTCTCCGCGATGCTGTTCAGGTGCGACAGCGCCACCTCGGTGCCGATGTCGGCGAGGACGTCCAGACCCGTCACGGCCCTGGTGTGCTGGCTCTCGCCGGGCCAGGCGCGGATCAACGGCGCGAGCGCGCGCACCGTGCTGTCGTCGCCGAACCAGCCGAGCGCGGTCAGCGCCCAGCCCTCCTTCGACGGGGCACCAATCTCCAGCCAGCGCTGGAAGACCGTCCACGCGAACTCCGCCAGCGAGTCGCGGTCTAGCTGTTCGCGGGCGAACAGCAGACCCGCGTAGACGTCGCCGGGCTTGGACAGCGCGGCCGTCATCAGCAGGTGGCTCGCCGCCTGCGCGGACAGGGCCTGCTTGCGGTCGCGCAGCAGCACCTGCGGCAGCAGCCGGGTGTCGGCCCACTCGCCGATGGCCGGCAGCTTCGCGGGCAGCACGTCGACCGGGTCGACGGACAGCAGGGCGCGCAGACCCTCCGCCGCCGCCTTGGGCGCGGCGGCCACGACGTCCACGCCCGTGTTCTGCAGCTGGCGGAGCGCCGCCTCGGCGGCGCGGCGGTCGGCGCCGGGCTTGCCGAGCGCTGCGGGGACGAGCAGGCGCACGGCCGTCTCGCGGTGCCGGGCCAGCCACTCCAGGGCGACCTTGCGGACCTGCTTGAGCCGCACGAACCAGTCCGCCATCAGCGCCGCGACCTGGGGCGTGGCGAACGGCAGCAGGACCACGGCGTTGTTCGAGTTCGCCTCGGCCATCCGCAGCAGCGGCGGCAGCGCGTCCAGCTCGAACCGGGCGGCCAGCATCTTGCCGGTGAGCTCGGCACCCCAGCCCGTGTTCGGGTTCCAGTCGGCCAGCAGCGGGCGCACCACCTCCTCGGGCGCCAGCGCGAACAGGTTCCGCGCGCGGTAGGCGATCTTGCGCTCGTGGAACTCCACCAGGAGTTCCTGCCAGGTCTGGTAGGTGGTCCAGTAGCCCTCGCGGAGCCACTCCGGGCGTTCACCCGGCGCCCACACCACCGACGGCCCTGGCACCGGCAGGGCCGCCACGACGACCGGCTTCACCGGCGGCTTGCGGTGCAGCCACGGCGGTGCGGCCAGCACCGCGGGCAACGCCTCGGCCGGCGCCTCCGGCACCTGGTCGGTCTCGACGGGGGTGAACCCCTCGGGAGCCTCGACGTACGGGTGCGACATGAGGTGCGCGGTCAGCAGCTGCCGCACGGCCGCGTCGCTGCCCGCCCGTTCCCCCAGCAGCCGGGCCGCCCGCCGCGGGAACGCCGCCATCGCCGACAGCACGGCGGGCCGCACGTACTTGGTGTCCAGCCGGTCGAGCAGGGCCGTGAACGCCTCGTCGCACGGCAGCTGCTGCAACACCCTCAACGCCTGCTTGCGCCGGTCCGACCGCTGGTAGGTGCTGTCGAGGTCGGCGGCGAGCAGCGGCGCGACCGCCGGTCCGAGCACGTACACCGCCGTGTACAGGACCGTCGTCCCCGTGTTCAGCGACGCGTGCGACCGGTCGACCTCGTCGAGCGTGCTGGCGCTGCAGATCGTCATCCACCAGCTCGCCCCGGACTGCGCCCGGCACGCCCGGTCGAACCAGTCGGCCCGCCACGTCACCAGGTAGGCCCGCACCAACTCCGTGTCGGGGGTGCTCAACCGCTCCAGGACGGCTTCGACCTCCGCGCGCTCCGCGTCATCGGCCACGGCGAGCGCGTACCGGGTCGCCGTCAGCATCCGGCCCGTCGTGCTGTCCACCCGCGGGTGGACAGCGGCACCGTAGCGGTACAGGTGCGGCTCGCTGGGCGCGCTCCGCTGGGGCAGCCACTTGCTGCCGGCCTGGATGCCGAGGCTCTCGACCACGGCCTCCACCGCGAACGCGAGCCCGTGGTCGGCGATCCAGTGGTGCACCGTCGCCACGTCCTTGGCCGTCATGGCGGCCACGCAGGCGGCACCGACGGGGTTGTGCCGGCCGGCGAGGTGCTGGCGGGTGGCCTCGACCAGGTCGGGGTGGGAGTCCTCGGCGGCGAGGAGGCGGTCGGAGGTGGCGACCTGGTCCGCGGCGCGGGCGCGGGCGGTGGCGGCGAGCTCGGGGTCGAGGGTGAACTCGGGCGCCGGGTCGAAGCCGCGCTGGCGGATGGCCTCGCGCAGCCACGCCTTCGGCATCCTCCAGGTGTCCTCGTCCACCACGGGAGGTGGGGAAGGAGGCGTGGAGGTGGGGGCGGTGCTCGGCTGGGACGGAGCGGGGGTGGCAGCCGCGAGCTGTGCGGCAGGTTGGCCGAGAGGCGCAGTGGCCGTCAAATGGCCGGTGGTGTGCGCTGTAGTGGCTGCGGGCCGGCTGGACGTCGACGGTGCGGCACCGGGCTGCACGGCCTTGGGAGAGGCAGCCGACGTGGAGCGGTAGCCCTTCTTCTCCTTCTCCGCCACCAGCTTCGCGACGTGCGCCGCGGCTGCCTCCGCCGAGGCGAGCTCCTTGGTCTGGGTCTGCCCGGCGGCGCCGAGGCGTCCGAAGCGGACGGTCACCGCCGACTCGGTCAGCTCCACCTCCCAGAACTTCGCCGAGCCACCGGAGACGAGCTCCCACCTGCGCACGCCGTACCCCCTGAGTCCAATCCGGAGTTGATGTCCTGGACCGTACTCAGGGGGTCTGACAATTTTCGGTGAACCGGGAAATCCGGCTGGTCAGAACCAGATCGCGGTGTCCGGCGGGAGCAGCAGCGAGCCGTCGCGCACCCCGTAGTACGACGAGGCCAGCAGCACGGCGCCGGGGTCGGGCAGGGCGACGACCTCACCGGACAGGTTCACCACGCACGACACCCGCCGGTCCTCGCGCGTGCGCGTGAACCACAGGACGTCCGCGGGTCCGTCCACCCACGTCACGCCGTCGCCCGCGCCCAGCGCCGGGTGGTCGCGCCGCACGCGCAAAGCGGTGCGGTAGAACGACAACATCGAGTCCTGGTCGGCGGCCTGGACCTCGACGCTCAGCTTCGCCCAGTCCGCGGGCTGCGGCAGCCACGAGCCGCCGGTGCCGAACCCGAGCGACGGGCCCGACGCCGACCACGGCAGCGGCACCCGGCAGCCGTCGCGGCCGCGTTCGGTGTGGCCCGACCGCTCCCACATCGGGTCCTGCAACACCTCGTCGGGCAGGTCGAGCACCTCGGGCAGACCGAGCTCCTCGCCCTGGTAGATGTACGCGGAACCGGGCAGCGCCAGCATCAATGCCAGCGCAGCGCGCGCACGGCGCACACCGGTCTCACCGCCGCCGTACCGCGTCACGTGCCGCTGAACGTCGTGATTGGACAGCACCCACGTGGTGGGCGCGCCCACCGGTGCCACCGCCGCCAGCGACGAGTCGATCACCGAGCGCAACGCGCCGGAGCCCCACTCGGCCGTGAGGTAGTGGAAGTTGAACGCCTGGTGCATCTCGTCGGGACGCAGGTACATCGCCGTGCGCTCGGCGGACGGCGTCCACGCCTCGGCCACGAGCACGCGGTCGCCGGGGTAGGAGTCCACCACCTTGCGCCACTCGCGGTGGATGTCGTGCACACCGTCCTGGTCGAAGAACGGCAGCGGCTCGGTGCCCAGCAGCTTCAGCTGGTCGGTGTGCCCGATGTCGGGCAGCCCGGCCGCCTTGACCATGCCGTGCGCCACGTCGACCCGGAACCCGTCGACGCCGAGGTCCAGCCAGAACCGCAGCACCGACAGGAACTCCTCGCGCACCTCCGGCAGGTCCCAGTTGAGGTCCGGCTGCTCGGGAGCGAACAGGTGCAGGTACCAGGACCCGTCGGCCACGCGCGTCCACGCCGGGCCGCCGAACACCGACTCCCAGTCGTTGGGCGGCTGGTCGCCGACGCCCTCGCGGAAGACGTACCGCTCCCGGTTGCGGCCGGCCAGCGCCTCCTGGAACCACTCGTGCCGGTCGGAGCTGTGGTTCGGCACGATGTCGACGATCACGCGGATGCCGAGCCCGTGGGCGTCCTCGACCAGCGACCGCACGTCGTCGAGCCCGCCGAACGACGGGTCCACCGCGCGGTAGTCGGCCACGTCGTAACCGCCGTCGGCCATCGGCGAGGCGTAGAACGGCGTGATCCACACCGCGTCGACGCCCAGGTCGCGGAGGTAGGGCAGGCGTGAGCGGATGCCGGGCAGGTCACCGACGCCGTCGCCGTTCGAGTCGGCGAAGCTGCGCACGTAGACCTGGTAGATGACGGCGTGTCGCCACCAGTCCTGGGACATGTCCTTGCCTTCCGTGGGTGCGGTGTCAGCGATCCAGGAAAGTCGTTGCAAAAGTTTTCCGCAAGTCGCCAGGAGGATTACTTGAGAAGCAGGCGTAATCCTGCAAACTTTTTCATAGATTTTCCGCAGGCGTTGACCCGGTCGAGCGACGGACGGCTTCTCAGCAGCTGAGACGGGGAAGGCGCTGCGCGAGCAGATCGTTCGCAATGACATGAGCGGCTTCGCGGAAAACTGGCAGACGTGGAAGACGGAACGGGAACGCGGCCTGGCCGATCCCTACGGATGGCTGGCGCTGGTGTCACTCGACTGGCTGGAGACCAAGCCTCGCGCCTATGACGGCATACCGGGGCTGTGGTGGCAGGACGACGACGAGGCGCACTTCGACCCGCAAGGTGCCGAGGTCACGCACGACGGCGTGCCGATCACCGAACCCACGAGCTTCAAACTGGCCCAAAGCGGCCCCGGCACGCGCGTCCGGGCGGGTGACGTGGACATCGAGATCGCCCGGCGCGGCGGCTACCTGGTGCGCGTCCACGACCCGAAGGCCGAGGTGCTCAGCAGCTTCCGCGGCGTGCCGGCGTACGAGCCCGACGAGGCGTGGGTGCTCGAAGGCGTCTTCGAGCCGTTCGACACCCCTGTGCCGACGACGGTCGGTGCGGTCGTGGAAGGGCTCAGCCACGTGTACGAGGCACCAGGGCGTGTGCGGTTCACGCACGACGGCGCCGAGCACACGCTGACGGCGTTCAACGGCAAGGACGGTGGCATCACCATCCTGTTCACCGACGAGACCAGCGGCGTCACCACCTACGCGGCGAACCGGGAGATCTCGGCCAAGCCGGTCGACGGCAAGGTCGTGCTCGACTTCAACCGGGCCGTGAACCTGCCGTGCGCGTTCACGGCCTACGCCACCTGCCCGCTGCCGCCCGCCGGCAACCACCTGCCGTTCAAGGTCGAAGCCGGCGAACGCACCCCGTACGAACAGGGTTAGGGCAAGCGGTACCAGTAGAGCCCGAGGGGTCGGGAACGAGGCCGTAGTCGCGGTTGACCGCGGCTGCGGCCTCCTCGTCCAGCTCTCCGGCGCACCAGCACGTTCGGCCGGCAGACGTCGCCGTGCACCACGGCGGCAGCGGAGCGTTACTGGACCTGTGGTGAGATTGGGCCGAGCGGGTGTTAACCGCCGGTACGTGTCACGCCCCGTGCTGGATCGGTGATGAAACCCCTTCCTCACGTCCCCTGCTGAGACGGCGATCTGTCCGGAGAGCGCTTTCGGATTAGGTTCGGTCGTGGATGGGGTTTCGACCAGGAGCGGGTGCGCATGGCCGTCTTGTGGGGAGTGTCCTTCGACGCCACGGCGATGTCGGGCGTCGTGGTCGAGTTCGTCAAGACCGCCGCGCTGTTCGCCGGACGTGGTCACCGGGTCCACCTCGACCTCGGCTACGACATCAAGGCCGACAAGGGCCCGTTCTTCCGCCCCTACCAGGACGAACAGGTGCCGGACTGGGTCACGCTCGACCGCGTCGACGGCCTGGACGAGGTCAGCGGCTACGACCAGGCGTTCGTCACCACCACCCTGGAGGCGGTGCAGCGCGACGAGACTCCCCGCGTGCAGGAGGTCGCGGACCGGATCGCCCGGCGGATCGAGCAGACCTGGGAGGACCGCGGCGTTACGACCGTGATGGTCGAGAACGGCACCCTGCCCGAGAACGTCGCCTACACGACCGCCCTCCACCAGGCGATCGAACGCTACGGCGCCCGGCACGCGCTGGGCCGCTTCGTGTTCTGGCGCGACCACGACATGATGTGGCAGAGCGAACCCGGCAAGTACGGCACGTTCCCTTTCCCGGGCACGCCGCCGATGCGCGACTCACCGCACATCCACTACTTCGCGCTGCACGAGGAAGCCCTGCGCCGCACCCTGGAGTGGCAGCCGCACCTGCGCAACATCGACGTCCTGCCCAACACCTTCAGCCCGCCGCACCGCGCGGGCCGCGCGGACTTCAAGCGCCACCACGGCATCCCCGACGACGTCCGGCTGATCGCCCGGTTCACCCGGATCATCCCGCAGAAGCGCATCGACAGGGACCTGCACCTGCTCCGGCTGCTGCCCGACGACGTGCACCTGTTCATCGCCGGCGACACCGGTGAGCACCCCGCCGAGACCGTGAAGCTGCGCGCGCTCGTCGACGAGCTCGGCCTGACCCGGCGCGTGGTCTTCGGCGGCACCCTCGCCCAGGCCGAGTCGGCCGGCGACGCGTTCTCCGTGCGGGACCTGCTGGCGCACGCCGACATCGTGTCGTTCCTGACCTCGTACGACTACGAGAGCTACGGCAACCCGATCAGCGAGGCGGTCGCGGCCGGCGTGCCGTACCTGACCAGCCGGTACGCGTTGTACGACACCGTCTACCCGGGATTTCGGGCGCCGGTGCTGGACGTCCTGGCCCACGACCTGCCGACACCGGAGTTCGCAAGAGACGTCCACGAGCTGATGACCAACGCGGAGAGGAGGGCGGAAGTGGTGGCGCACAACCAGGAGCTCGGCCTGCACAGCAGGACCGCGGCGAACGAACTGGTCGACCGGCTGTTCCCGCCGGCCATGGGGGAGGACGTGCGGCTCAGCGTCGTCCTGCCCGTCTACAACGAGGCGGCCAACCTCGACGCCGTCCTCACCAGCCTGCACGACCAGGAGGGCATCGAGCGCGACCGGTACGAGATCGTGCTGGTGGACAACAACTCCACCGACGACACGGTCGCCATCGCCCACCGCTTCGCCGCCGACCACCCCGGCCTCGCGCTGCACGTGATCTCCGAACCCGAACAGGGCGTGGTGTGCGCGCGCAAGGCGGGCATGGACTACGCGGCCCAGCGCAGCCGTGCCCGCAAGGACCCCGGCGAGCGGTTCTACCTGGTCTCCGCCGACGCCGACTGCCGCGTCGACCGCCGGTGGCTCGCCGAGCTGTTCGCCGCCATGGAGGACGACAAGGCCGCGATCGGCGTGTGCGACTACTACTACAACGCCGAGCACTTCACCGGCCGGCCGCGGTTGTGGGACGCCATCCAGCGCACCCTGCGGTGCCGCGCGGTCACGTTCGCGTTGTTCGGCGGCTTCCCCGACGGCAAGGGCTTTGCCGTCGAACGCGAGGCCTACGAACGCGTCGGCGGCATCGAGATCTGCTACCAGCTGCACAACGGCCGGTTCGTGAACCACCTCTCCGACGACTGGGACTTCGGCATCAAGGTCCGCGGCTCCGGCTTCGACATCACCTACGCGCCGCTGTCGAAGGTCGAGATCAACCCGCGCCGGGTCAACCACGCCATCGACGAGGTCATCACCGGTCGCGCCTACGGGTCCGACGGCATCATCGTCATGCGCGACATCCGCCCCGACACCGAGGCGCAGACCGCGGACCTCACCGAGGAGGAAGCGCTGCAGGCGTGGGAGTTCTCCATCAAGGACTTCACGCCGAAGAACACCATCCTGCCCGTGCTGCTCACCCCGTCGTTCCTCGACGACGACGCGGTGGTGGCGTTCTTCGGCGCCGACCTGGCCGAGCGCCTGGGCCGGCGGATCGCCGAGATCAAAGACGAGATGCGGGTCGTCGACCTCACCCCGATCCACTCCTACAAGACGCCCTCCTACCGGCTCTACCTGGAGTTCCGCGACGAGCTCTTCGAACGGCTGCGCGCGGCGGTGGGGGAGGACATCGGCTACCCGCCGCCGCTGCCGGAGTGCTTCGCCGACGTGCCGCAAGAGCGGTTCGCGGAGTTCGTGAAGTACTACTGCGAGGACCGCGAGTCCGGCGAGGCGCACAACTACTTCGGCAACGGAGGAGTGTTCTGATGGACCGCGAACCGAGGGTCTGGCGTTCGTTGCAGGACCCCGCCAACGCCCACCTGCTGGAGTACGTCACCGAGGACCCGTTCGGGGCGCACGTCTTCCCCGGCAACGTCCCCGGCTACCCGGTCGACGGCTTCCTCGACGACCTCAGCGACCAGCTCGTCGGCACCGCACCCATCCACCTGTGGTCCTACATCCCCACGTGCGCCTACAAGTGCCGCTTCTGCCAGTACCCCGTCGTGCTCGTCAAAGGCGCGAACGCCACGGAGAAGCTGACGAGGTGGGTGGACTGGAACATCCGCGAGGCCCAGCTGTGGCTCGCCCGCGTGCCCGAGCTGGCCAAGGCGCCGGTCGGCGAGTTCAACGTCTTCGGCGGCACGCCCTCGTTGCTGCCGCTCGACCAGATCCGCCGGCTGCTCGACTTCTACCGGGACAACTTCGGCTTCACCGACGACACCACCATCCGGTTCGAGGGCGACCCCAGCACGTTCACGCCGGAGAAGCTGGCGGCGTTGCGGGAGCTGGGCTGCACCAAGCTCTCCAGCGGCGTGCAGTCGTTCGACGACCCGGTGCTGCGCGAGTGCGGCCGCGAGCACACCTCGCAGATGTGCGTCGACTTCGTGCGCAACGCGAAGAGCGCCGGGTTCGAGTGGATCAGCATCGACCTGATGTACGGGCTGCTCGACCAGACCGTCGACAGCGTGCGGCGCGACCTCGACGTCGTGCTGGAGGAGGAGATCACCGCCGTCGTCTGCACCAAGCTGCACCTGAAGTCCTACTCGGACACCCGCACCGGTGTCGCCGGTGAGCAGCCGGCGCCGTGGCAGCTGCCCGCCTACCGCGACAAGCTGGTGCAGAACGGCCACTTCTGGCCGACCTTGGCCGAGCAGTACCGGATGCGCGAGGTGCTCACCGACGGGCTGCGCGCCGCCGACTACACCGAGCACCCCACGATGTACTTCGCACGCGACGGCCTCGGCCCGGAGAAGTGGAAGTCCATCATGGTCGACCAGGACCGCCAAGAGGCCGAGGTCGCGATCGGCCTGGGCGGCAGCTCCAGCTGCCGCGCCTCGGAGGCGATCACCGACGTGCAGTGGAAGTCCTACGCGGAGGCCGTGGACGCCGGCCGCGTGCCGCTCGGATCGGCGACCCGGTTCACCGAGGAGGCGCAGGAGGCCAGGAGCGTGAAGATGGCGCTGTCCACGTTGCAGCCGGTGCGCGACGACCTGCACCGCGCCCGCTTCGGGCGGTCGTTGTTCGACGAGCCGTGGCTCTCGAAGTTCACCTCGCTGCGGGAACGCGGACTGCTCACGATGGACGCCGACGCCGTGACCCTCACCGACGACGGCGAGGTGCTGGTGGAGGCCATCATCAACACCGAGCTGTAAGGCCGTATCCCGCGAGCGCGGCGCCGCGCGGGCTTCGTACCGTGTGCTCATGCTGCAACCGGACCGCGAGACCAGGGCCGAGTGGATGAAGGCCGTCACCGCGTTCGTCGACGAGTTCGTCGAGGGACTGGAGGCCGCGCCCGCCTCCACACCGGGCCGGGCACTGCTGCCCCCACCACCGGCGGAGGCCCCCGGCGAGCTGGCCGACCTGCTGGCGCAGTTCGGGGAGGCCGCACGCCAGTCCGTGGAGACCGCGGGCCCGCGCTTCCTCGCCTACTTCCCGGCCGGTGGCCTCTACAGCTCGGCGCTGGCGGAGCTCCTGGCCCAGGTCACCAACCGCTACACCGGCGTCGCCTCCACCGCGCCCGCGCTCGTGGCGCTGGAACACAGCGTCATCCGCTGGTTCTGCACCGAGTTCGGCCTGCCCGCCGGCTCCGGCGGTGTGTTCACGACCGGGGCCTCGCTCGCCACCCTGTCCGCCGTCCACACCGCCCGCGAGGAGCGCGGCGCCACCGCGGACGGGACGATCTACGTCACCGCGCACACCCACCACTGCGTCGCGAAAGCCGCGCGCATCACGGGCTTCCCCGCCGACCGCGTCCGCGTCGTGCCCGGCCTGCGCATGGACGTCGACGCGGCCCGCGCCCTGATCGCCGAGGACCGCAGGGCGGGCCTGAAGCCGTTCCTGGTCGTCGGCACCGCGGGTGCCACCAGCACCGGCATCGTCGACCCGCTCGACGCCATCGCCAACCTCGCGCACGAGGAGGGGCTGTGGTTCCACGTCGACGGCGCGTACGGCGGCGCCTTCCAGCTGACCACGCGGGGCCGGGAGGCCTTGCGCGGCGTCGAACGCGCCGACTCCATCGCCTGGGACCCGCACAAGAGCCTGTTCCTGCCCTACGGCACCGGCGTGCTGCTCGTCCGGGACGAGGCACGGCTGCGCGCGGCCCACGTGGCCGACGGCGACTACCTGCAGGACCTCGACCACGACACCGGCGTGCCGAACTACTCCGACCTCGGGCCCGAGCTCACCCGCGAGTTCCGCGGCCTGCGCGTCTGGCTCCCGCTGCACCTGCACGGCGTGGCCGCGTTCCGTGAGGCGCTGGACGAGAAGCTCGACCTGGCCGCCGAGGTCCGCACCGCCCTCGCCGACGTCGAAGGCCTCGAAGTCCTGCCCTCGGAGCTGAGCGTCGTCGTGTTCCGGGCCGCTGACGACCCGACGAGCGAGCGGCTGTTCACGGCGATCAACGACTCGCGGCGGTTCTTCCTGTCCAGCACCCGGCTCGACGGCCGGTTCGCGCTGCGGTTGTGCGTGCTCAGCCACCGCACCCACCGCGAGCACGTGGCGGAGTTCGCAGACCTGGTCAGGCACTTGGTCTGAACAGCGGCAGCCGGGTTTCACCTGTTCGATGCAGCGTTCTGCCGTTGACAGCGCCCGCCCTCTGCTTCATTGTGAATCGTGATGACTCAATCTGAATCAACGCAGACCCTGGGGACCTAGGTGGATGACCGCGGATCCGCGCGGCACGTGCTTGCTCGTGAGCTGAAGAAGCTCCGCCTTCTCCAGGGCCTGTCCGGCAGAGAGCTCGGGCGCCGGGCTTCGATCAGCCAGTCGAAGGTGTCCCGCGTCGAAGCGGGGACAGCGTTGCCCACCGTGCCGGAGATCGAGGAGTGGGGGAGGGTGCTTGGAGCGCCATCGAAGACGGTGCGACGGCTTGTGGAGCTTGCCGGAACGGCTCGCTTGGAGACGCTTTCCTGGGCGACGACCCTGCAAGGTGATCGGAAGCACCTGCAGCACGAGATCGGTGGCTGGGAGTCCGCGGCTACGCGCGTGTGCACCTACCAGCCGTCGGTCGTTCCTGGGCTCTTGCAGACCGCGGAGTACGCGCGTCGCGTGTTCTTGTTGTCCACTCCGCCTTATGACGACCAGGCTCTGGCCTCAGCCATTGCCGGACGCATGGATCGTCAGCTCATCTTGCACGAAGAAGGTCGGCAGTTCGATTTCCTCATCACCGAGGCGGCGCTCCGTTGGCGTCCTGGACCGCCTCATGTGCTGATGGGGCAGCTGGATCGACTGGTATCTCTCTCCTCATTGGAAAACGTCAGCATCGGACTCATTCCTCTCGATCGAGAGGAGATGGCCGCCACCTACTCGCACGGTTTCGTCATTTATGAGGAGGCCGACGAAAAGATGGTGACGCTTGAGCTGATCCACGGCCCTCTGACTGTGGAGTCGGTGGAAGAGGTCAACCAGTACCAGCTGCGGTGGTCGCTCTTGAAGAACATGTCGTTGTTCGGTGACGAGGCGCATCAGCTCCTTGACGACCTCATCGGACGCACGAGGCGTCACGCTGCCCTGGAGGGTGGCAGGGCGTGACGCCTCGGCGTCCGCCGGTCAGCTCAGGCCGAACTCGCCGGCCAGCACGCCGTACAGGAACGCGATCCACTCGAACTTGGTGAACCACAGCACGGGGCCGGCGGGGTTCTTCGAGTCCCGGACCAGCACGCCACCGTTGGCCATCGCCACCTCGACGCATTCGCCCTTGGGCTCGCTGAAAGTGCTCTTCTTCCAGATGAGTCCCTGGTCGTCCATTTCTTCTCCTGGGTTTCGCGGCTGCCCGTTGCTGCCGTTGAGAGCAACGATGGACGACGCGATTTCCGAACAGCTTGGTATCGAACTTCCGGTCAGTTGGCAAAAGACTTCCATTCGGTTGGTGAACGGAGACAATCTTGGTGGGGAGCGAAGTGAAGTTCCGCGTCTGGGGAGAGGTGGGCGTCTACGTCGGTGGGCGGCGGGAAGGGCCTAAGGTCAAGAAGGCTTCTTGGTTGCTGGCTTTTCTGCTGCTCAACAACGGCAAGGCAGTGAAGTTGGACTCTCTGCGCGAGTGGTTGTGGGACGACGTGCCCGCGAGCGCGGACGGCGAGGTGGCCAAGCTCATGAGCGACCTTCGAAAACTGCTGGAGCGGGCGGGGTATCCGGACGCCCTGTGGAGCAAAGACGGTTTGCGCTGTCTGAAGGTCCCGGATGAGCTTGTGGACAACCGTCGTTTCGCTGAATTGATGACCAAGGCGCGCGCAGTCGACAAGCGGACCCTGGTCGGTCTTCGTGAGGCCGATGCCGCACTGGAGCAGGCGTTGAGCATCACCGACCACGAGCCGCTCATGGGAATCGCCACGTCGCGAGCGGACCGCAAGCGGATACAGCTCGAGAAGAGCCGCCACGACGCTGAACTCCTGGCTGTCGAGGTCGGTACTGAGCTGGGCCGACATCGGGAGTTGATCGCGACCGTGACGCGCATGCACCTGGAAAGTCCGGAAAAAGAGGAAGTCACCCTGCTCGCGGCTCGTGTTCTGCACCTGTCCGGCCGCACCCTCGAAGCGGGAAGCGTCATTCAACGTCATCAGGAGGCGCTCGACGAGGTGGGGCACCCCACAACCAGGAAGGTCAAAGAGATGCACACTCGCATGCTTCAAGACGATGCGGGACTACAGCCACTCGTGCAGCAGCGAGTAGCTCCGGCGGCGAGCCGACTCGTAGTTGCCTTCAAGACGGATCCGCGTGACGTGGAATTCCTGCGCAGGTTGATACCTGATGCTTTCGGACGCGATGACATCGCGATGCAGCCCGTGGGCAGCAGCCTGACGTGCTATCTGCCCTTACAGGCCGCTCCGGTGGTCGTTATCGGACGTTGCCTCAGCCGTCTGTCCGAAATGGTCGACCGGCCGGTGAGCGCAGGTGTGGCGATGGACGATCCTCAGCGAGCACACTATCTTGCAGAGTCGGAGATCGCTCAGGACCGGCTACAGGCTGCTGCCGGCAGGTATTTGGTCGTCGCGATCAGCGAGGAGCTCTACGAGCTGGTCGAGAAACCTGATCGTGAGGCTTACTACCGCGCGACTGACGTGAACGGGTGGGTGCGCGTCCCAGGGTTTTCACCGCAGCCGGGGAAACCGTCGGTCGAAGCGGAGCAGCAGGACGAGCGGTCGGCGCAGAAGTCCTACTCGGTCGTGTTCAACGGAACGACGTCGATCGGCACGCAGCACAACGGAGACGCCGTGCACCACCACTACCTCGGCGGTCATCGATGAGCGACGACAAAGCCGGCGGTGCCTCGTCGGCCCCTGAACCATCTGGGTCAGCGGGCGGCGAGCCGGCCAAGGAGACGGTGAGCGGTCCGCAGTCGGGGGCGGAGGGGGGACAGAGCTCCGACTCGCGTCAGCACGATGCTGCCTACCTGCACGGCAGGAAAATGACGACATCGGGCTCGATGACGTTCAACCGGGATGCGTCGATCGACGACCTGCACATCGGTGACAGGCACACTCACTACTACACCTACACCATCTCGGGATCAGACGGCGAGCTCCGTGCGATCACTGTTCGTGAAGACATACTCCAACGGGTGCGCAAACGGTATATGCCGGTGCGTAACTACGCCGACCTGCTGGAGGCATTGGTGCAGCGCCGACTGCTGGTGCTTGACGGTGAGCCGGGTACAGGACGTTTCACCACCGCGTTGCGATTGCTGGATCGGCTTGCCGAAGGCAAGGTGAGCAGTTTCGGGGGTGTGGCCGACCTCTCCAAACTCGACGAGTCGCGCTTTGGGGAGAAGCTCCGGCTATGTCGTGGAACTGGCCAGCTCTCAGGCGGAGGCGTTGAACGAGCGGCAACTCGACCACTTGGCCGAAGCCGTCGTGAGCAAAGGCGCCTACCTGGTGCTGGTCTGCCATCGAGGAGTGCACCGACAACAGCTCGGCGAGCATGTGCTGCCGTGTCCGCCGCCTGATGTGGACGGCTTGGTGCTGAAGCACTTGTCTGAGGAACTGCGGGATGGCGACCATGATGTCGCACAGCTCCTGCAGCAGGCCTACTGCAACTCCGGTTTGCGTCAATCGCTCACGTCCAATCCGCGGCCTGCGGAGGCAGCGCAGATAGCGGCACTCCTCGCGCAGATGGCTGACGGTCGGTTGACTCTGTCCGAAGTGGAGGTCGGCGCCGGCAAGCTGCTGCGCAAGCAGGTCGACGAATGGTTCAAGGAGCTGTCGGGCCCTGCCAGCACCTTGCCGGAGGCGATCAGGCTCACGGCGTTCCGGATCTCCCTGGCCGTGCTCAACGAGTCGGAGTACGACACCGTGGTGGAAGCAGGGACAACCCTTGCGGCCAAGCTGTTGAAGGAGATGAAAGGCGAGCACGCCAGAAAGTCCGAGGAGTCCATGTTCACGGACGATCACGCCGTGAACCTTCCGGCATCACGCGCGGCCAAGAGGGACGGGAAGTACTCGTTCGGTGGAATCTGGATTCCGACGCAGCTGGCGATGTTCCACGATGATCGCTTCCCGGTGGTGCTGCTGAGCCGACTCTGGCACCAGCATCACAAACTGCGCAAAGTTGTCTTGGAGTGGCTGATCGAGCTGAGCGGAGACGCTCGATCGATGGTGTGGGTACGTGCCGCGCAGGCGATGGGGTTGTTCTGCTCGCTGTCGTTCGCCAGTACGTTCATCGACCATATCGACCCCCTGGCTGGAGCCGAGGGAGGAGAAGGAGAGCAGCGCAGGAGGTTCGCTGCCATCGCACTCGACCAGGCAGCTCGCGACGAGAGGATGTCGGCCGCGGTCTTCGAGAGGGTTCAAGCCTGGCGGCGGGACGGCAACGAACATCAGCAATGGACTGCGGCGGCCGCACTCGGATACGACCTGGGGCTCAGTCGCATCGACGATGCGCTACGTGAGTTGCGTGTACTCGGCACTCCGGCGGAGCGCCGCAGGACTGTACAGGAACCGGATGCGCGTGGGCTGGCGTTCGTGGCGGGTCAGAGTATCGCCAACCTGCTGGCCTTCGGTGCCATCACAACAGTGTTGCGACAGCTCGCGGAGTGGACCCGGAGTGACCGCCAAAGCGTCCGTCAGCTCGCACGTGCATCCCTTTACTGGTTGATCCAACTGCGTGAGTACGACCGTGGCATGCTGATCCTCTCCGCAGGGCGGGACGACCGCCTGGGTACTGCGGACAGGGAAGATTGGCCACTGCTGCTCGCTTTGCTCGAACAGGATGCCGCCCACACGCGCCAAGTGGCGGACCTTGTCAGGTGGGCGCTCCGCAGCAGGGATCCCTCCGAAGAGGTGCAGCACCAGTTCCGGCGCTGGGTCTTCGCAGCGGAGAAGGACGAGAGCTGTCTGCGCGCGCTCACCGCGTTCATGCCTCGCCTCGTGGTCGGGCGAGACGACTTCCGGCGTCTTCAGCACCTGATCGATCGAATGCGGCGCGACTGGTCCGATCCCATCGATGAGACAACAGCGCTCGCTCTTGAGAACTCCATCCACGCGCACAGCGAGAGGACGGCTTCATGACCCGCCAGTTGTCCAACGACGATGCTGTCTCACTCGCAAGGCATTACACCATGCTTCAGAACGAGGACGGTTCAGATGAGGAGACCGAGCCGCAGGATGTCGTGAACCTGGACGAACGACCTCGCGAGATCACCGGTCCGATACTGGGCGACTGTCCGCTCGGCAGGTGGGATGCGTTGCGCGGGCAACTGCCCGCCGACGGCCGGACGGCGAGGTTGTTCGTCACCGCCTCGGGCAGGAGGCTGTGGTTTCCGCCGGACCAGCAGCCCACGGCACGCGTGCTGATGAGGCAGCGGGTGTGCCACGTCTACGAGATCGACATGGGCGTCCACCTGACCCGAGTCGAGTTGACGCTGCCGTGTGCGGGGGACGAGTGCTTCTTCCAGGCGGTCGTCGAACTGCGGTGGCGGTTGACGGACGCGGTGACAGCTGTTGCTTCCGGTTTGTCGAACGTGGCCAAGGCCCTCATGCCGGAGATCACGGCTCGTCTGCGCTCCGTCACCCGCAAGTTCGACATCGAGCAGGTGAACGACGCCGAAGCGGCGGCGGTCCAAGCGCTCGCTGTGGAGCCGCTCGGCGTCGAGTTCGGGCTCGAAGTGCGGACGTACATCTCGCTCACGATGGATCAGCCCACGCTGGCCCACGCCGCGTTGATGCGTAAGGTCGAACGTCTGCGGCGAGTCCTGGTCGAGGGCGACTACCACCAGTTCGCGTTGCAGCTCTCCTTGGACGAGGACAGCGTCACCGAGGTGATGCAAGCGTTGATCGACGAACGCAAGACCAGCCGACAAGCTGTGCTCGAGTTCCTCAGCAGGATGCTCGAGTCGGATGCGATCGAACGGTGGGAGGTCGAAGACGACCTGCGCGTGCTGCTCCAATCGCTGCGGGAGTGGAGCAACAACACACTCGCGGGCGTTCGAGAGACGCCCTCGACCTCTCTGGGAACCGGGAAGCGAGCCACCATCCCCGGCGGGGAGAAGCGGTGATCAGGCGCTTGTCCGCAGCACCAGCGAGGTAGGCAGCAGCACCGACGGCGGCAGTCCCTCCTCGCCGTCCACCTCAGCGAGGAGGCGCCACGTCAGCATCCGCCCGAACTTCTCCACGTCCTGCCGCACGGTCGACAGCGGCGGTACGGCGGGCACCGAGTCGTCGAACCCGATCACCGCCACGTCACCGGGCACCGACCGGCCGCGGGCGTGCAGCACCTGCAGCGCGCCGAGGGCCATGATGTCCGCGGCCACGAACACGGCGTCCAGCGCCGGGTCCCTGTCCAGCAGTGCCGCCATCGCGGCCGCACCGCCCTCGGACGTGAAGTCGCCGTGCACCACCAGGTCGGCGGCCCGCCCGCTCATGGCGCGGCGCCACCCGGCCAGCCGGTCGAGGCCCGCCGCCATGTCCGCGGGGCCCGCGATGGTCGCGATCCGCCGCCGTCCCGACGAGATGAGGTGCTTGGTCGCCTCCTGGGCGCCGGTGAAGTTGTCCGAGTCCACGAACGGCACCGTGCCGCCCGACAGCGGACGGCCGCCGACCACGACGGGCAACCCGTTCTCCTGCAACACCGACAGCAGCGGGTCGTGGCCGTGCAGGCTCACCACGAGCGCGCCGTCCACGTGCCCGCCGGTGAGGTAGGCGGACACGTCACCGGGCTGGCTCATCATCAGCACGAGCTGGGTGCGGCCCGCCAGTTCGGCGTGGACCCCGCGCATCAGGCCGGCGAAGAACGGGTCGGACAGCACCCGGCCGCTCGGTTCGGACAGCACGAGCGCGATGGCGTTGGCCCGGTGCCCGGCCAGCGACCGCGCGGCCTGGTTCGGCGTGTAGTCGAGCTGCACGACGGCGCGCTTGACCGCAGCCTTCGCCCGTTCGCTCACGTGTGGTGCGCTGTTGAGGACGCGGGACACGGTGGACTTGGACACCCCGGCCAGCCGGGCGACCTCGTCGATGCCGGCTCGTCTGTTCACTTGGCGACTTCCTCTGGCGGCGGCGGCGTTCTGGGAACGCTCCCAGAAACAGTGAGGAGTCTTTACCGCAGCCGGGTGGCGCGTCAAGCGAACGAGGGGGTGCTCTCAGTTCGTCAGGCGGTGGCGCGGCGCACCAGCGAGGTCGGGAGCAGCAGCGACGGCGGCAGACCGTCCTCACCGGCCAGCTCCGCGAGCAGCCGCCACGTCATGGTGCGGCCGAGCTCCTCCACGTCCTGGCGGATCGTGGTGAGCGGTGGCGTCGAGGTCGCGGCCAGCACCGAGTCGTCGAACCCGATCACCGCCACGTCGTCGGGCACCCGCTTGCCCTGCGCGTGCAGCGTCTGCAACGCCCCCACCGCCATGATGTCCGCCGCCACGAACACGGCGTCGAGGTCGGGCGCCTGCTCCAGCAGCTCGGCCATGGCCCGCGCGCCGCTCTCCGGCGTGAAGTCCGCGTGCGCCACCAGGTCCGTGGCGATCTTGCCCTCGCTCAGCCCGCGCCGGAACCCGCTCAGCCGGTCCGCGCCCACCGCCATGTCCTTCGGGCCGGCGACCGTGCCGATCCGCTTGCGCCCCAACGAGACCAGGTGCCGCGCGGCCTCCAGGCCACCGGTGAAGTTGTCGGCGTCCACAAACGGCACGCTGGTGTTGCCCAGCGGCCGCCCGCCGACCACGACCGGCATGCCCATCTCGTGCAGCATCGGCACCAGCGGGTCCTCGCCGTGCAGGCTGACCAGCAGCGCACCGTCGGCGTGCCCGCTCGCGAGGTAGGCGACCAGGTCGTCGGTGTCCGACGGCTGGCTCATCATCAGCAGCAGCTGCACGTGCCGCCCGGCGAGCTCGGAGTGCACCCCGCGCAGCACGCCCGCGAAGAACGGGTCGCTCAGCACCCGCCCGGTCGGCTCCGACACGACGAGCGCGATGGCGTTCGCCCGGTTGCCGGCCAGCGCGCGGGCGGCCTGGTTGGGGGAGTAGCCGAGCTGCGCGATGGCGGCGTGCACGGCCTCGCGCGCCTTCGTGCTGACGTACGGCTCGCCGTTGATGACCCGGGAGACGGTCGACTTCGACACCCCGGCGACCCGCGCGACCTCCTCGATGCGAGGCCCGGGTCGTCTTTTCGCCGTCTCCGTCATGACGTCATCCTAGGGCTCCGGCGGAATCCGGCGGCGGTGCGGCGCGCTCATGTCGGAAACCGGACAGTTCAATGACATCGGCGGGCGCGGCTAATCGGGCTCGAATGCCGCGTTGCGCATTCGGGTCTGGGCAACGACATCGTCCTGCGCGCGCTTTACCGGGGCGCGACCCGCTGCTCCGCGCGGGTCCGCCATGGCGGCCACCGGCTGCCGGCGCGTTTGTTCACGCCGGAAATGGTGCGGTTCCGGCGGCGGCACGCGGGCCGCAACGGGTATCCGCTCACCGTCGGATTTCCGTCGCACCCCGTGATCGAGACCAATCCCGACCTGTTCGACAACGACGACCGCGTCACCCTTTTGCGGATCGGCCGGGTGCCCGGGCGTCGGTCTTGCCGGCGAACCGGGTGCGGCTACTTCGGCGTGATCGTCACCCGGATCTGCACCCGCAGCCCGGTGTTCGTGACCCCCGTGATGACCCCGCTGCTCGCCTTGGGCCCCGCCTGCAACCGCAGCACGAACCGCACCGACTCGTTGGCGGCCAGTTCGCCCGCCGAGCACGTCACCTGCCCCTTGCCGGCCGGGCAGCCGACCTCGCCCGCGCCCGTGGAACCCGCCCCGACGGTCTTGAGCTCGGCGGGCAGCGTCAGCGTCAGTGTGGACGGGGGTGCGGTGCCGGAGCCGACGTTGCTCAGGGAGATCTCCACCGGGGTGGGTGGGCCGTTCGTGGTCATGCCGACGTCCGGGGGTGAACCCATCACCAGCGACGGCTCGCCGTTCGACGTGTCCTGGCCGGTGGTCGTGGTGGGGGTGCCGGGGACGGGTGCGTTCGCGGCACCGGAGGTCTGGGCCGCGCCGGAGGTCGCGGTTTCGGTTGCGGCGGTGCCGGACGTGGTGGTCACGACCGAACCCGAGGTGGTCAGGCCGGTGGTGGGCGCGGTCGACGTGAACGAGGCGGCCGGGGGAGCGGTGGTGTCGGCCCTCGGCGGGTTGAGCGGGGCGCTGACGCCGGCGGTGACGACGATGACGACGGCGGCGGTCGAGGCGGCGGCCACGGTGAACCACGAGGAGACGCCCGCGGAGGCCAGTGCGCTCGCCTTGCTGAAGCCGAGGTAACCGGCGGCGGCACCGCCGAGGACCAGGGGTGCGACGACGGAGCGCAGGGCGGCGTTGACGTCGGCCAGCTCACCGGCGATCGCGCGGCACTCGGCGCAGCGGTCGAGGTGGGCGTCGAGCTGCATCGACTCGCGCGCGGACAGGCCGCCGCGGGTCCAGGCGCCGAGCTTGGCGACGGTCGCGCGGCAGCGTTCCGCGGGGTCGCGGGCCACGTGGGCCTGCAGGTAGGCGCGGCGCAGGCCCTCGCGGGCGCGGTGGGCCATCGCGGAGACGCCGTTGGCGGACAGGCCCAGGATCGGCGCGACCTCGCCGGGCGACTGGCCCTCGATGGCGGTGTGCCACAGCACGGTCTGCCAGCGTTCCGGCAGCGACTCGAACGCCGTGGCCGCCAGCGACTGGTTCAGCGAGGCCACCGCCGTGTCGCTGAACTGCACGCTCGTCACGCGGGTCGCGCCGGGCACCTCCTCGACGTCACCGGCCAGCTCCAGCCGCTTGTCGCGCCGGGTCTTGTCGTAGGCCGTGTGGCGCACCGCCGTGAGCAGGTAGGGCCGGAACGACGCGTCGGGGCCGCCACCCGTGCGCAGTGCCGAGAGCACCTTCGCGAACGCGTCCGAGACCAGGTCGTCGGCGTCGGCGGACGACCCGGTGAGCTGCAGGGCGAGGTTGAGCGCCGCGCGCACGTGCCGTTCGTACAGCCGGCCGTAGGCCTCGACCGCACCGCGGCGCACGGCGTCGATCAGCTCCGCGTCCGAAGGCGGCCGAGGAGCGCCTTCCTCGTCGATCAAGCTTTCCGCCTATCTCCGTGCAACGGGTGATAGGCGGACCTTATCGAGACACGTCAACCCGAACAATCCACGCATCCGAACCAAATGCATTGGGAGTCCACAATGGACGTTGTTTGGGCTGGTCTTCCGCAGCCGCCGCCGTCGGGGCACGATCCACATCGCGGGACGGCGGTCCTGTTCACCGGGCGCCGCGGTCCGATCCCCGGTGCCGAAGACGGGTCTTGTTCCTCTGGCGGACCGGCCGTGCCCCTGCTCAGGCCAGGTCGGCGGTCAGCTTGGCGGCCATCGCGCGCACGGCGGGCGTGTCGTAGCGGTCGCATTCGGCCAGCGCCCGCACCCGCAGCTCGCGCGCCTGCGCGGCGTCACCGGCCACGTCGGCGAGCTCCACCAGTCGCGCCATGACCTCGATCCGGTGGTCGGACAGCCGGGCCTCGTCCAGCGCCGACAGCAGCTGCTCGCGCGCCTCGCCGAGCCGGCCCGCGTCCATCAGCACCAGACCGCGGTTGTGCCGCACCCGCGCGACCCCGGCGGTCGTGCCGTGCCTGGAGAACAACGACTCCGCCTCGTTCAGCAACTCCAGCGCCCCGTCCACGTCGCCCGTGGCGGCCAGGCTGGTCGCGAGCCGGATGAGCATCATCGCCAGCAGCTCCTCGTCGCCGCCGGCCGCGCGGTGCTGCTCGACGCTGCGCCGCTGCACCTCGACCGCCTCGCCGAGCTCACCGGTGCCGTGCAGCATGAGGCCCAGCAACGACAACGCCAGGTTCTCGCCGATCGGGTACCCGGCCTCCTCGAACAACGCGAGCGCGCGCCGCCCCAGCTCGACCGCCCGCCGCGGTTCCCCGTTGCGCCGCAGGATCGCCGAGCCGTAGTACCACGTCCACGCCTGCGTGACCGTGTCGTCGACCTCGATCGCCGCCGCCTGCTCGTGCGCCACCAACGCCTCTCTCGGCTGCCCGCACAACGCGTACTGCGCCCACGCCAGGTAGTTCAACTGTTCCACCGTGTCCCGCGGGGTGCCCAACGCGCGCGCCGCGTCCGCTCCCGCCTGGAACACCTCACGCCACAGCTCGCCGACCCCGTGCAGGTCCGAGTACCAGTGCATCGCCTGCGCCAGTGCGAGCACCCGCTCGTGCTCGCCGAGCCGGGCCGCCGCCCGCAGCGCACCGCGCCAGTGCTCCAGCTCCATCACCAGCCACCGGCCCGCGGACTCCTTGTCGGGCAACGACTCTGAGCGCACCGGCGGGTCGTCGTGGTCGAAGTGGCGCGCGGCCGTCGTGGCGATGTCGAGCAGCGAGTGCCGCAGCCGGGTGCTCAGCTCGCGCACCACGGCGGGGTCCTCGTCGAGCTCCAGCCGTTCGGCGGCGAACACCCGCAGCAGGTCGTGCCGCCGGTAGCGGCCGGGCGTCTCGCTGACCCCCAGCAGGCTCGCGTCGGCCAGCTCCTCCAGCACCTCCTCGGCGCCGTGCCCGCCGTCCTCGGCGGTGACCACCGCGGCCAGCTCCACGCTCGTGTCCGGCCCCGGGACCAGCGCCAGCCTGCGGAAGAGCCGTGCCGCGTCCGGGCTGAGCTGGTGGTAGGAGTTCTCGAACGCCGTGCGCACCTGCAGGTCGCCCGCCTTGAGCAACGACAGCCGCCGCCGTTCGTCGGCCAGCTGCGTCGCGAAGTGCTCGACCGTCCACTGTGGCCTGCTGGCCAGCCGGTTGCCCGCGATGAGCAGCGCCAGCGGCATGCCCCCGCACAGCTCCGCCACGCGCTGGGCCGCCTCGGGCTCGGTGTCCACCCGGTCGCCCGCCACCGCGCGCAGCAGCGCGACGGACCGCTCCAGCGGCAGCAGGTCCACCGCGAGCCGGTGCCGCGCGTCCAGGCCGGTAAGCGTGTTCCTGCTGGTCACGAGCACCATCGTGCCGGGGCTCGACGCGATCAGCGGCCGCACCTGGGCCTCGCCGGCGGCGTTGTCGAGCACCAGCAGCACCGTCCGGTCCCGCAACAACGAGTGGTACAGCGACAGCCGGTCCTCGGGGTCCGCGGGGATCTGCCGCTCGTCGACGTTGAACGACCGCAGCAACCGGTGCGCGGCCCGCCCCGGTGACAACGGCTCGGCGTCCATCCCGCGCAGGTCCAGGAACACCGCGCCGTGCGGGAACCGTGCGCCCAGCCGGTGCGCCGCGTCGACGGCGAGCGCTGTCTTGCCCGCGCCCGGCGGCCCGTGCAGCACCGCGATCTGCACCAGCGCCGACGACTCCGCCTCGCGCGCGAACCCGTCCACGGCCCGTTGCTCGGCCTCCCGGCCGGTCAGCTCCAGCAGCACCGGCGGCAGGCTCGCCGCCGGCAGCACCGCGCTGGGCGGCTCCGGCCGGACCTCCGCCTCCGGCACCCGCCCTGCCCGCGCGAGCGCCGCGAACTCGGCGGCCTCGTCCCCGGCCAGCCCGAGCCCGCTCACGAGCAGCTGCACCGTGCGTGACTGCGGGGTGAGCGTCCGGCCGCGTTCCATGTCGCTGATCGCGCGCATGCTGAGCCCGGTGCGGTCCGCCAGCTCCTCCTGGGTCAGCGGCACGCGGGATCGGTAGAAGCGCAGGAAGTCCCCGAACGAGCTCACCGGGCCATGTTGCCACGACCCGGCAGTTCTCGTTCGCGTCCTCGTCGCTTCGGTGAGAATTTCTTCCGGAGGTTCTGCCGGTCAATCGTCAAGGTGGTGCGCGCATTCCGCGGATAGCGTCGGGGTAATCGTTCTTCTTTGTTCGAACCGGGGAAAAGACGTGTCAGAGTTCAATGGGTTGCTCCAGCGTGCAGAAAATCACCGAATTCGTCCGGTGGTGGGTCTGGCGTGGGTATTGGCGCTGGTCGGGCTGCTGATCCGCTGGCACGGCCACTACCCGATCGACCTCGACGTGTACCGGCTCGGCGGCCTCGCCTGGCTGACGGGCAATCCGCTCTACTCCGGGTTCACCGGCCCGCCACTCGACCCGGGGCTGCCATTCACCTACCCGCCGCTGGCGGCCGTGTCGTTCAGTGCGATGAGCTTTGTTCCGGGGTGGGCGCTGAACCCGCTTCTGCTGACCGCGGGCTTCGTCGCTTTGACCGCCGTGTGCGTCACCGTCGCGGGCCGGGTGCGGCCCGGCCTGCGGTGGACGCTCGGCCCGGTCGCGCCGATCGCCGCGCTGGCGCTGGACCCGGTGGAGTCGACGTTCGGCTACGGCCAGATCAACCTCCTGCTGCTGGGCCTGGTCGTGGTCGACTGCCTGGCGGTCACGGACCGTCGCTTCCGCGGCGCGCTGGTCGGCGTGGCGGCGGCGGTCAAGCTGACACCGCTGATCTTCGTGCTGTACTTCCTCGTCCGCCGCGACTGGCGGGCCGCGCTGACCGCCGCCGCCACCTCCGCCGGCCTGGCCGTGGTGGGCTTCCTGGTGGCGCCGCGTGACTCGGTGCAGTTCTGGTTCCACGCGATGGTGAACCCCGAACGGATCAGCGGTGTCGCGCTGCAGACGAACCAGTCGATCCAGGGGCTGCTGCGCGGCCTCGGCCTGGAGTCCGGCACCCGGTCGCTGCTGTGGGTGGTGCTGTCAGTCGTCGCCGTGGCCGCGGCGACGTTCGTGGCGTGGCGCTCCGATGACGACGTCGTCGCGTTGTTCGTCATCGCGGCCGCCGGCCTGTTGGCGTCCCCGGTCTCGTGGCTGCACCACTGGGTGTGGTGCGTGCCCGTGTTGTTGTTGCTCGCGTTGCGCGGTCACTGGCCGACGTTCGTCATCGTCACCGCGGTGTTCATGATTCCCGTGCACGAGGTTGACGGTTATGTGGCGCTGGCGGCTGTGGCGTTGAGCGTGCTGGCGTACCGGTCGCGGATCGTCGCCACCCCGACCACAGCCGCGGTGAAGCTGAGCACGGGTTGAGGCCACGCGGCCACGTCGACCGGCCGATTGTTCGGGTGCGTATGGTTCTCGGATGGCCGAGAAGCCGGACAACTTGACGCACAACACGGTGCACGGCGACGTCAGGACCGTGGTGCAGGCCGGGAACGTGCACGTGCACGGCTCGTCGCCCGCGTTGCCGGTACCGCGGGAACTGCCGTGCGACGTGCGGGGATTCGCAGGCCGCGCGGAACACCTCGACCGGCTCGACCGGCTGTTGGAGGCCGACGGGCGTGCGCTGGTCATCTCCGCGCTCGCCGGAGCGGGAGGGGTGGGCAAGACAGCGCTCGCGGTGCACTGGGCGCACCGGGTCCAGGACCGCTTCCCGGACGGCCAGCTGTACACGAACCTGCGGGGGTACGACCCCGTCGAACCGTCCGCGGAACCGGGGCTGGTGCTCGAAGGCTTCCTGCGCGCCCTCAACGTGCCCGACGCGCACATCCCGATCGACCTCGAAGCCCGCCAGCGGTTGTACCGGTCGCTGCTCGCCGACCGCCGGGTCCTGATCGTGCTCGACAACGCGGCGACCGCGGACCAGGTGCGTCCGCTGTTGCCCGGGAGCAACCTCTGCCGCGTCGTGGTGACGAGCCGCAGCGCGTTGTCGAGCCTCGTGGCACGCGAGGGAGCCCACCGCGTCACCGTGGACGTGCTGCCGCTCGGCGAGGCGGTCGAGCTCCTGGCCGCCGAGCTGCACGACATGCCGGTGGCGGCGCTCGAGAACCTCGCCGAGCTGTGCGGGCGGCTGCCGCTGGCGTTGCGGATCATCGCGGAACGGGCCGCCGCCTCGAACGTGCCACTGCCGGACCTCGTCGCGGAGCTGGCGGACGAGCAGTCACGGCTCGAGGCGTTGTCGCCGGACCCCAGCGCGGTGCGGGCCGTCTTCGCTTCGTCGTACCGCGCGTTGTCCGCAGAGGACGCGCGGACCTTCCGTTTGCTCGGCTTGCACCCGGGACCGGACATCAGTGCCGCCGCCGTTGACGCACTCGTCGGCGGTGAGGCTCGGCGGTCGTTGCAACGGCTGGTCGGAGCGCACCTGCTGGAGGCGCACGGTCGGCGTTACCGGTTCCACGACCTCGTGCGGCTCTACGCGGCCGAGTGTGCGCGCCGGGACGAAACCGTTGCCGAGCAACGTGAAGCGTTTGCGCGCGTGGCCGGCTGGTACGTGCACACCGTCGCGAACACACAACGGGTGCTGGACCCGCACTACCGACTTCTCACACCGGATCCGTTGCCGGCAAGGGTCGTGCCGTCGAGGTTCCGCTCCAGGGAGGAGGCGCTGGCGTGGATCGCAGACGAGCACGCGAACCTGGTCGCGGTCACACGACGCGCACACGACAGCGGCGTGAACGGGCCGGCTTGGCAGCTGCCGGCCTTGCTGACGCGCTACTACATGAACACACACCGCTGGGAGGAATGGCACACCGCCACCCACATCGGGTTGGACGCCGCCACGCTCCTGGGTGACACCTGGGCCGAGGCCGAGGTCCTGAACAGCCTGGGAATTCTGTTCGCCCAGAAACAGCAGCACGAGGAGTCCTTCGCCTGTCACAGCCGGGCCCTGGACCTGCGGCGTGCGCACGGGGACCGGCACGGGGAGTGCGTCACCCTCAACAACATCTGTTTCCCGTTGAGACAAGCAGGTCGGCTCGAACGTGCTCGTGAGCTCTTGCTGCAAGGACTGGAGGTGGCCCGGGACATCGGCTACGCGGGTTGGTTGCCCACCCTGCTGGGGAACCTCGCCGGCACGAGCGGCGAGCTGGGCAGGTGGAACGAGTCGCTGGAGTGGTGCGAGCAGCAGGAGCGGGCTGCTTTGGAGCAGATCGACCACTACGAGGACAACCTCCTGAGCAACCGCGGTGAGGCTTGCCGGGGGCTGGGTCGCCTGGAAGAGGCGATCCAGTGCCATGAAAGCGCTCTGGGCCTGGTTCGGGCACAAGGCCGCGTGCGGCATCCCCTTGCCCAGGCCTACAAGCTCAGTCTGCTCGGTCGTGCGTACCGAGACGCGGGGCGTCTCCAGGAAGCGGTCGAGGTGCTCCAGAGGGCGGTCGCCCTGTGTCCCGAGTACGACTCCGGTTCTGTGCACACCATGTGCCTGCAGGATCTCGCCGAGGTGCGGAGCCGGCTATGAGGGGCGCGTGTAGCGGTGTTTCACCCCCACCGGGAAGTACTCCGGGTCCCCGGCCGGTCGCAGCACCACCTCCGGCAGCTGCCGCTCCACCGGCACGTAGTTCGCGAACTCGCTGTTGAGCCGCAGCAGCTGCGCCCGCACCGACTGCGCGATCGCGGGTGCGTCGGCGGTGGCGCCCGGCGCGACCTCCACCGTGATCCGCAGCGACCGGTCGCGGTCCGCGTCCTCCACCGACTCGATCACGAACTTCCCTGTCACCGTCGCGCTGATCTCCGGTTGTTCCAGCCCCACCGTCACGTTCTCCGGGTACACGTTCGCCCCGAAGAACGACACCGTGAACAGCGAGCGCCCGAACACGTAGACGAACGGCAGCGGCGGGCCGTCGGGTGGTGTGAAGCCGTGTTCGGCGCACAGCGCGAGCAGTTCGGCGTGGGGGAGGAGGCCGCCCTCGTCGCCGATGCGGTAGCGCACCAGCGGGATTCCGCCGTCCGCGGTGAACACGAGGGTGTCGTCGACGACCTCGAAGAAGCGGCTGGCGGGGTCGTACTGCACCAGGGTCGGCAGGCGCGGGTCGCCGAACACCAGCCGCGCCAGGTCGGGGCGGTGGGCGAGGAAGCGGCGGATGCCCACCGACAGCGCGGTCTCGGTGCCGAGCACGCCCGCGTCGGCAGTGCCGTAGAGCGCGGCGATGTCGTGCACCGGGTCCGCGATGCCGGCCCTGGTGGCGACCAGGTCGCGCCACTGTTCGCTGAAGACCTCGCCGGCCAGCACCAGCTTCACGTCGAACGACCAGTCGGTGCCGGAGTCGACCACGTCCTTGACGAACGGCGGGTAGCCGAGCAGGACGGTCTGCTCGAAGTGCGGTGCGAGCTCAGGCAGGACGCGCAGGACCTCCGCCTTGTTGTTGCCCGGCGCCACCACCGTGATGGGGCAGCCCTTCGCGGCCAGGTGGCGCACGCACGCCTGCGTGAACAGGCCGCCGACCCACGTGCCGAGCGGGAAGCACACGACCGCCAGCGTGCTGCGCTCGTCCGCGCCGAAGCCGTCGACGAGCACCTGCTCGAAGCGGCGGGCCACGTGCAGCTCGTCCTCCAGCGACCGCGGCCAGATCGTCGGCCGGCCGCTGGAACCGGACGAGACGGCGATCATGTCGCAGGCCGCGAGGGTGCCGTCGCGGCACAGGTCGGGCAGCGGGTGGCGCTGGTGGTAGTTCGCCTTCTCCGTCAGCGGCAGGCGCTGGAAGTCCGCGAACGCCTGCACGGACTCCGGCTCGATCCCGTGCTCGGCCAGGAAGTCCCGGTAGGCGGGCACGGTGGTGGCGGTGCGGCGGAACAGCTCCAGCACCCAGGACGGGGACGCCTCCGCCGCCGGGGCGAAGAACGTCTCGAACGCGCGGAGCACACGGGCCTGCCGATCACTCATGGTCCCGACCTTGCCAGACGGCGGTTCGGTGCGCGTGCCCGGCACGGGCGGAGGCCGGCCGCGGAAACCGCGACCGGCCTTCCCGAGCCACCGGCTCAGCCGACGCTGTCGACGACCTTCGTCGTGATCGCCGTCGAGGTCAGCACCGTGCCCTCGGGCAGCCAGGTGTACTCGCTGCCGGGACCGGTGAGCCTGCGGTCGCCGATGAAGTCGCCCGTCTCCGGGGAGATGACGAGCTCCACGCGCTCGTGCCGGTCCGTCAGCGTGATGCCGACGCCGGTGCGGCCGTCCATGGTCACCTTCTGCGGGGAGACCGTGACGCCGTCGATCTTCGCGATGGCGCGGTACCAGCCGGCGCGCAGGTCCGCGGGCATCAGGCCGGCGCGGAGGATCTCGGTGGCCTTGGCGAACATGGCCGCGGGCGTCGAACCGCGCTGGCTCGTGGTGCTGCGCAGCCACTCGTACAGCGCCGCCGGGTCACGCGGCAGCGCGGCGTAGAACGCGGGCGAGTCCCAGTCGGTCGGGTCGCCGCACACCTTGCGCGGCTGGGACTTCGGGAAGAAGTCACCGCACTTGCCGCGGCGCTCGCCGGTGTCGGTGTCCTGGTTGGTGTAAGGCGCCTCGGACTGCGGGACGTTGCCGCCCAGCCACTTCGCCTCACCGTTCTGGGTGCGGCGGTTGACCCACTCCTGCGTGACGTCCGCGGGGATCCACGTCTGGTAGGTCAGCTCGACCGCGTAGGTGGCGCCCCTCATCGGCTGGGGATTGTCCACGGAGGACCCGAACATCATGCCGCGCGCGTACGTGCCGTGCTCGGTGATGAGGCGGTACTGGCCGGGCCCGACCGGCTGGTCGACCGGCGTGATCTTGCCCGCCGCGTCGTCGAGCAGCTCGGCCGCGGACAGCAGCGCCACCTGCTGTTCGGTGGGGCTCGGCGACGCGGACACCGGGGGTGCGGCGGCGGGCGGTGCCTGGGACGGTGCGTCGGTGTCGTGGACCACGACCACTCCCGCGGCGACGAGTGCCACGGCGGCCGCGGCGACGGTCACCGGTAGCAGCTTGCGGCGGCGCAGCGGGACCACGGTGCCCGTGGCCGCGGCTTCGACGACCCTGGCGCGCACGGCGTCGAGCGGGCGGGTGCTCGTGCGGTCAGCCCGGTGCAGCAGGTCCAGTGCTTCGTCCAACTCGGTCATGACGACTCCCCTGTGAGCAGTGCCTGCAGTTTCGTGCGCACGCGGTGCAGGCGTGAGCGGACCGTGCTGGCAGGCAGGTTCAGCGCGGTCGCGACCTCGGACGGGTCCAGCCCGGCCCAGGACGTCAGCAGCAGCAGGTCCCGCTCCTGCGCCGACAGCCTCGGCAACGCCCGCGCGAGCTGGCGCTGGGCGTCCACCCTGGCGGCGACCTGTGCGTCGTGGGAGTGCTCGGTCTCGGTGTGCAGCCGTTCGGTCGCCCGGTAACCGCGCAGCTCCGTGCGCACGTGGTTGCGCAGCAGGTTCGTCGCGATGCCGTACAACCAGCCGCGCACCGGCGCCTGGGCCGGGTCGTAGGCGCCGCGCCTGCGCAGGGCCACGAGGAACGTCTCCGCGACCAGGTCGTCGGCGGTGTCGAGCCCGACGCGGCCCGCCAGGTAGCCGCGCAGGGCAGGGGCATGGGTGTCGAAGAGCGCGGTGAACGCGGCGGCCGGGTCCTCACCGTCGAGGTCCGGCCTGCTGCCGTCCACGGCGCGCTCCTTGGGCTTGGTCACGCTGGTACTTGTCCGCTCCGGCTCCGAGCGTCCCCGACCTGTGACCGCCGTCACTGCTGTGTGCTGATGAGTCCGGGGTGGACGTTATACCGCCTGCGCGGCAGGTGTGCTGCTCAGCGCCGGTGCGCGGGCCGCGGCCAGCACGACCGGCAGGAGCAGCAGACCGGTCAGCGGCCACAGCCCCGCCGCGAGCTGCTGCCACACCGTCAGCCCGCCGGACAGCGGCGGCACCTCCGGCACGTCGAGCAGCGCGAACCACCGCACGGCGAACACCACGAACACCACGGCGGTGAGCGCCGCCAGGCCCGGCGACCGCCGCAGGTGCGCGTGGGCCGCCAGCCACACCAGCAGCGGCACCACCCAGACCCAGTGGTGCTCCCAGCTCACCGGTGACACGAGCAGGCTGGTGACCGCCGCGGCCGAGAACCCCAGGAAGTCCGACCCCCGGCGGTGCGCGGACCGGGCCACCGCCAGGCCGCAGACCGCCACCAGCGCCAGCACGGGCAACCACGACCGGTCGAACCCCACCGTGCCCAGCGCCCTGGCCAGCGCGCCCGGCAACGACTGGTTCGGCGTCACGTACACGTCGGCCACCCGCGACGACTCCAGCACCAGCCCACCCCAGTACCGGGCCGAGTCACCCGGTGCGACGAGGAAACCGGCCGCGACCGTGCCCAGGAACGCCAGCGCCGCAGTGCGGGCCGCCGCCCACTGCCGGGTCACCAGCAGGTAGCCGATGAACAGCAACGGCGTGATCTTCAGCCCGGCCGCGATGCCGATGCCGACACCCCGCCACCGCCCCGCGCCGGGGCGGAAGTCCAGCAGCACCAGCAGGAGCAGGAACGCGTTGATCTGCCCGGCGATCAGCTGCACGCGCACCGGCAGCAGCAACGACACCAGGACCAGACCGGCGACCACGAGCAGGCCGCGGTGCCGCCGGACCCCCGCGATCCGCACCGTCAGCCACACCACCGCGCCCAGCGCGGCCAGCGACGCGGTGTTCCACAGCAGGCCCGCCGCTCCGGTCGGCAGGAACGACAGCGGCGCGAAGATCGCGGCGGCGGCCAGCGGAGGGTAGGTGTAGGACATCGGCCCGTACAGCGGCGACAGCACCACCAGGTCGTAGAGCGACCGGCCGTCGCGCACCGCCTGCCCGCTGGCCAGGTACACCTTGAGGTCCACCGTCCAGCGCAGGCCCCAGTACGGGTCGCGGGTGTAGACGGCGTGGGCGACGAGCGCCAGTGCGACCGAGGTGGCCACGACCGCTGCCACGAGAGCCGCGGGGCGGGCGAAGCGCGCCCTGGGAGCGGTGGGGGAGGCGGTGGTGCTGGGCTTGGCAGGGCTGAGCATCGGCGTGCACCCTCTCGTCCGAGACCAGAGCGCTCTCATGCTCTCGGGGCCGGCTCGAGCGCCGCTCACGTCCGCCGTTCACACCCGCCGTTCACACCCGCCGGGCGCGCACGAAGCCCCAGCCGACGAGGGCGGCCGACAGGGCGGTGAGCGCGAGACCGCCGATCGTGACGGCCCGCTCGAACTGCGCGGTCTGCGCGGCACTCCACCCCGGCTGGGCGATGCCGCCCGCGAACAGCACCGCGAGCACCGTGCCGCTGACGGCGACCCCGGCGGCGGCGGTGACCTGCGAGGCGGTGTCGACGAGAGCCGCGCCGATCGAGGTCCGGTTCTCCGGCAGGCCCTTCAGCACGTTCACGCCCGCGACCGCGCCGACCACGCGGATGCCGATGGCGACGAGCACGAGAGCGGCCGCGACCGGCGCGTAGCCGAGTCGCCCGAGCAGCGCGTACACCGCGAGGCCCGTCACGACGCAGCTCCCGCCGAGCCACGCCGCCCGGTCCAGGCCCACCGCGCGCACGAACCGGGTGACCAGCGGGCCACCGGCGATCAGCACGACGACCTGCGGCAGCATCCCGGCCGCCGCGAGCGCGGGGGACCAGCCCCAGTCGAGCTGCAGCTGCAACGTCACGAGGTAGGTGAGACCGGCCGCCGCCAGCCCGGTCGCCGCCTTGTGCGCGAGACCGCTGGCGACCAGCGGCCGTGCGACGAGCTTGAGGTCCAGCAACGGATGGCTGGCCGTGCGCGCGCGGACGACGTACAGAACCGCTGCCACGACCGTTGCGGCGGAGGCGGTCCACGGCAGCCACGACGAGGCGCCCCGTTCGACGAAGAACGTCGGCACGACCAGGGCGAGCACGATGGTCGCGGTGCCGAGCACGCCGCCGAGGAGGTCCGCCGGGTCGCGGTGCAGCTCGGCCGCGGTGTCGGCCTCGACGCCGCGGCCGATGCCGGCGAACGCCAGCACCGAGATCGGGACGTTGACCAGCAGCAGCGCCTGCCACGGCGCCACGGTCAGCAGGGCGCCGCCGAGCGGCGGGCCGATGGCCAGGCCGACGAGACCGACCGTGGAGATCAGCGTCATCGCGCGGACGCGCAGGTCGTCGGCGCGGAACAGCCGGAAGGCCAGCGCGATCGAACCGGGTGTGGTCATCGCGGCCGCGACGCCCATGACCGACCGCACCGCGACCAGCTCGCCCACGGACGTGACGAAGAGCGTCGCGAGGCTCGCGGCACCGAGCAGGACGAGCCCGGCGAGCATCACGCGGCGCCGCCCGACCCGGTCGGCCACGGCACCGAACACGAGCATCAGCCCGCCGAACACGACGGCGTAGGAGTTCGACACCCACTGCAGCGCGGTCGTCGAGGCGTGCAGGTCGCGGCCGATCGTGGGCAGCGCGACGGTGAGGATCGAGCCGTCGAGCATCTCGAACAGGAAGACGGCGGACAGCCCGGCGAGGGCGATCCACGCCTCCCGCAGGGAACCGGGGGAGCGCAGGCGGGGCTGCGCGGTGGAGGTTGACACGAACACCGTTCTACTTACGAACGCTGTTCGTGTCAACTGTAGGCTGGGTGACATGAACCGGAAGAGCGCCTCGGCACGCGACGAGTGGGCGGCGCAGATCGCGGCACTGGACGAGCAGCCCGCGGCGCGCAAGGAACCGATCACGGTCGGCCGCATCGTCGACACGGCCCTGCGGCTCGTGGAGACCGACGGCTACGCCTCGTTGACGATGCGCCGGGTCGCCGCCGCCCTCGACACCGGTCCGGCCTCGCTCTACGCGCACGTGCGCAACAAGGCCGAGCTCGACGACCTGCTCATCGGCGCGCTGGGCAAGCGGGTCGCGCTGCCCGCACCGGACGCCGAGCGGTGGCGGGCCCAGTTCGCCGACGTCTGCGGGCAGCTGCGCGACGAGTTCCTGCGCTACCCCGGCATCGCGCAGGCCGCGTTGTCGGCCGCGCCGAAGAACCTCGACACGCTCCGCATCACCGAGGGCATGCTCGGCATCCTGCTGGCCGGCGGCGTGGACCCGCAGGCGGCGGCGTGGACGATCGACGCGGCACTGCTGTACGTCAGCGCCTACACCGTCGAGGCGTCCCTGCGCCGGCACCCCGACGGCGGCCGGGACACGCGCGTCGTCGACCGCGCCGAGGCCCTGGCGCGGCTGCGGATGTTGCCGGTGAGCCGTTTCCCGCACACCGTCGAGCACGCCGACAAGATCGGCGCCGGCGAGGGCCACGACCGGTTCGACTTCGCCCTGGAGCTGCTGCTGCGCGGCCTCTGACCACCCGGCGGACGCGATCTCGCCGCGGCGCTCCGGTTCAGGACAGGTCGGACAGGTCCAGCACGAACCGGTACCGCACGTCCCCGCGCGCCAGCCGGTCCAGCGCCTCGTTCACCCGCGCCGACGGCAGGACCTCGACGTCGGCGGTGATGCCGTGGGTGGCGCAGAACTCCAGCATGGCGGTGGTGGCGGCCAGGCCTCCGCTGCCGGCGGAGCTGAGCTTCTTGCGGCCCACCAGCAGGTCCAGCGCCTCGACCGTGATCGGGCCGAGGTGCCCGACCTGGCTGAGCGTGCCGTCCAGGGCGACCAGGCCGAGGTACGGGCTCAGGTCGTGGGCGACCGGGATGGTGTCGAGGACGACGTCGAAGCGGTCGCGGGCCGCGGCCATCTGCCCGGGGTCGGTGGAGACGACCACGTCGTGCGCGCCGAGGCGGGTGGCGTCGGTCGCGCGGTCGGCCGAGCGGGTCACCACCGCGACCTCCGCGCCCAGGGCTGCCGCGAACTTCACGGCGAGGTGGCCGAGGCCGCCCAGGCCGCTCACCGCGACCCGCGTGCCGGGGCCGACTCCCAAGGCGCGCAACGGTTCCCACACCGTGATGCCCGCGCACAGCAGCGGCGCGGCGGCGGCCGGGTCCAGGCCGGGCGGCAGAGGATGGGCGAAGCTCTCGCGCACGACGTACTCGCGGGAGAAACCGCCCAGCGTCGTCGAACCGTCGTGCCGGTCCGTGCCGCCGTAGGTCAGCGTGGGGAACTCGCGGCAGAAGTTCTCCTGTCCCGCCAGGCACATCGGGCACGTGCCGCACGAGTCGACGATGTTGCCGACCGCGACCGGGTCGCCGACGCGGAAGGCGGTCACGTCCTGGCCGGTCTCGGTGACCACGCCGGTGAACTCATGGCCGGGCACCAGCACGGTCCCGCCGTCGTGGGCGCGCAGGGAGTGTAGGTCGGTGTGGCAGACACCGCAGTGGTCCACGCGCACCGCGATGTCGTCACGACGCAGGTCGCGGCGGGGGATCGGGGCGGCGCGCACCGTGGTCGCGTCGTGGGCCCGCCAGCCGGTGGTGGTCCTCATGGGCTCTCCTCCAAACAGACTGTTCTGTCTATTTCACGCTAACCCCAGGCGCCCGGCAAAGCAAACCAACTGTTCTGTCTGTAGGCTGGCACCATGTCCGACCAGCGGTTGACCGCCCGCGGCGAGGCCACGCGGCAGCGCATCATCGACGTCGCCACCCGCGAGTTCGCCGAGTACGGCATCGCCGGTGCCCGCATCGAGCGGGTCGTGGCCGCGGCACGGACGAACAAGGCCCAGCTCTACGGCTACTTCGGCAGCAAGGACGGGCTGTTCGACGCGATCTTCTCCGGGTCGCTGGAGCGGATCATGGACGTCGTCCCCATCGACGCCACCGACCTCGCCGGCTGGGCCGTGCGCCTGTACGACGAGTACCTGGAGCGGCCCGACCTGATCCGGCTCGCCACCTGGGCCCGGCTGGAACGCCGCCCCACCGGCCACCTCGTCGCCGACGCCGACCGGGTGGACGCGGGCAAGCTGGAGGCCATCGCCCAGGCGCAGGCCGCCGGGCTCGTCCGCGCCGGCGAGCCGTTCGACGTGATGGCCGTGGTGATCGCCATGTCCATGGCGTGGTCGCCGGTCAGCAACGTGTACGCGGCCACCGCCGACGAAGCCGCCGAGGAGCACGAGCGGCGCCGGGCGTTCCTGCGCGACAGCGTGCACCGCGCGGTAGCGCCCTAAGAGTTCCTAACAGAATGATCAACGTGGTGGCGTGCAGCATGTCGGATGTGGATCATGTTTGACCGTGAGGAGGGGTCAGTCGCCGCCGTGGATCGTCTCGGACGATCTGTGGGAGCGGATCGAGCCGTTACTGCCGGTGGTGCCGCGCAGGCCGCGTAATCCTGGTCGTAAGAGGATGCCGGACCGGCAGGTGCTGTGCGGAATTCTGTTCGTGCTGCACACCGGGATCCAGTGGGAGTTCCTGCCGCAGGAGTTGGGCTTCGGCTCCGGGATGACCTGCTGGCGGCGGTTGCGCGACTGGAACGAGGCTGGCGTGTGGTCGCGGCTGCATGAGCTTCTGCTGGCGGAGTTGCACTCGGCGGGCAGGCTGGACTGGGACCGGGCAGTGATCGACACCTCGCACGTCCGTGCTGCTCGACGCGGCCCAAAAGCGGGCCGAGCCCGGTCGACCGCGCCCGGCCGGGCTCCAAACACCACGTCCTGACCGACGGCGGGGGCATCCCGCTCGCGGTCCTGCTCACCGGCGGCAACCGCAACGACGTCACCGGTCTCGAGCCGCTACTGGACGCGGTGCCCAACGTGCGCGGCAGACGGGGCCGGCCGCGCCGACGCCCGAGGACGGTCTACGCCGACCGCGGCTACGACCACGACAAGTACCGCAGACGCCTGCGCGCCAGGGGAATCACGCCGCGGATCGCTCGCCGCGGCGAGTCCCACGGCTCCGGCCTGGGGACAGTCCGCTGGGTCGTGGAGCGCACGATCGCCTGGTACCACGGTATGAAACGCCTGCGCATCCGCTGGGAACGCCGCGACGACATCCACGAAGCCTTCCTCGGCCTCGCTACCTGCATCATCTGCTACCGCCACGTCCAACGATTCTGTTAGGACCTCTAAGACCGTCCACGTACCGGATAACGGATAACGGTCGTTCGCCCGCCGTTAGCGGTAGGTGGTGCGGTACGTGGTCGTCCCGGCCGCAGCTTTGAGTGTTGTCGGCTGCACAACCGCACTTTTACGTTCGTGGAGCGGAGCAACCGCGGTCACCACCGCGGTCCCTGAACCCGCATCCCCTGCGAAGTAAAGGTGCACGTCGATGCGCAACAAAATCATGAGGGCGGTCGCCTGCGCGGCCGCCGCGGCCGGTGTGGTGGCGATGACCGCCGGCACCGCCGCGTCGCAACCCGAGGCCGGACCCGCGATCCTGAACGCGGGTGCCTCGGACGCCGTGGCCGACCGCTACATCGTGGTGTTCAAGGGCGAGGACAACGTTGACGCCTCGGCCGCGGCGATGGTCCAGCGGTACGGCGGCACGGTGCGCAAGACCTACGACCGGGTGGTCGACGGCTACTCCGCCACCATGTCGGCGACCCAGGCCGCGAAGCTCGCCAAGGACCCGAAGGTCGCCTACGTCCAGCAGGTCAACCGGATGTCCACGATGGACACCCAGACGCCGACGCCGAACTGGGGCGTGGACCGGATCGACCAGCGCGACTACCCGCTCGACAGGAGCTACAGCTACCCGTCGAGCGCGGGCCAGGGCGTGCGGATCTACATCCTCGACAGCGGCATCAACGCGAGCCACAGCGAGTTCACCGGCCGGATCGCGGCGGGCTACGACTACGTCGACGACGACCGCACGCCCCAGGACTGCAACGGCCACGGCACCCACGTCGCCGGCACCGCGGCGGGCACGAAGTACGGCGTGGCCAAGAAGGCGACGATCGTGCCGATGCGCGTGCTCAACTGCAAGGGCGACGCCTACGACGACGACATCCTCGCGGCCGCCGACTGGGTCGCCAAGAACGCCGTGAAGCCCGCGGTGGTCAACTACAGCATCGGCTGCCGCCAGCGGTGCAACACCCCCGCCATCGACAACGCCGTCAAGGCCGTCGTGGCCAGCGGCGTGCAGTGGGTGCAGGCGGCGGGCAACTCCACCGACGACTCCTGCTACTACAGCCCGCAGAAGGTCGCGGCTGCCGTCACCGTCGGCAACGCGACCTGGGAGGACGAGCGCCGCTTCGACAGCAACTACGGCTCGTGCCTGGACATCTGGGCGCCGGGCACGGACATCGTGTCGGCCTCCTACTCCAGCACCACCGGCACGGCGACGATGTCGGGCACGTCGATGGCCTCGCCGCACGTGGCGGGTGCGGCGGCGCTGTACCTGGCGCGCAACACCTCCGCCACGCCGGCGCAGGTGCGTGACGCGCTCGTGCGCAGCGCGACCACCAACCGCCTGACGGGCATCGGGTCCAGCTCGCCCAACGCCCTGCTGTACACCGCGTTCCTCAACGGCGCGGCGTAACACCCCCTGAACGCACGGCGCCCGGCGAGACCAGGACTCGCCGGGCGCTGTGCCACCACACGACCGTCCACATCGCGAACCCCGCACTTGAACTCCCGCACGAAGCCGCCGACCATACCGGGACGACGAGTTCCAGGAGGCCGGTGATGTCCCAGGAGGTCGGCCGGGAACGGCTCGCGTCGTTCGCCGAGGCGCTGGACGCCGCGATCACCGCCAGCGGGCTGACGCTCGACCGCGTCCGCCACCGGCTGGCCGAGCAGGGCACCGAGATCGGCATCGCCACCCTGAGCTACTGGCGCCGCGGCCACCGCCGCCCCGAGGGGCCGGAGTCGTTGCGCGCGGTGCAGCTGCTGGAACGGGTGCTGGGCCTGCCACCGGCCTCGCTGGTCGTGCTGCTGGGCGCGCCACGCCCGCGCGGGCGCTGGGTCACCCGGCCGGACAGCCCGCACGTCGCACCGCTCGTCGCCGAGCTCGACGACCCGGACGAGGGCCGGTGCGGGCTCGTGTCGGCGCACGACGTCTTCACCGTGCGCGTCGACCGCACCGAACGCGGTGTGCGGTCCAGGGTGGTCCTGCGCGGGCTGAGCGGACTCGTCCACCGGTACCTGGTGCGCTACGAGGCCGACGAACCGGGCACCACGCCCGCGTTGACGGCCGTCGACTTCTGCCGCGTCGGCCGGACGGTGGTCGCCGCCGCCTCCGGGCTGATCGTGGCCGAGCTGCTGCTGGACCGGCCGCTCAAACCCGGCGAGCACACCGTCGTCGAGTACGGGCTGTGCGCGCCGCCCGGTCCGCCGGTCGAGTTCTACTCCCGGCGCTTGCGCAGTCCCGTCGGCGAGTACGCGCAGCTGGTCCGGTTCGAAGGCGACCCACCGGCCGGCGGGCACACGTTCCGCAAGGACGGACCGGCCGCACCCGAGCACACCACCGAGCCGCTGCACGTCGGCGCGTCCGGCACCAGCGCGCTGGTCGTCCACGACGTGCGGCCGTGCGTGGTCGGCACCCGCTGGCACTGGTGACCGGTTTTTCACAGCATTGAGGCCGCGTCCCGGCCGTGGCGGCACCTTTTTCACACAATTGGCGAGGGCGTCCCGACGTCATTGCCGCGGCGGGCCCCGCGACCCATCCTTTCGGTCGTCACAACGGTGTGACCAGGCCCGGAAGGCTCCCCTGCAATGGTTCCCCACCTCATCACCGCCCTGGCGGTCGCGTCGGCGGCCGCGCTGGCCGTCCCCCTGCCCGCGACCGCCGCCGCCGCCGAGTGCCCGCCGGCACCCGAGTCCTGTGTGGACACGGAGCTCGCGCTGGACCGGCTGCCCGCCGTCGGCGAGTCCGCGACCGCGACCCTGCACCTGCGCCCGAAGGCCCGCGTCGACCGGGCCCAGCTCGTCGTGCGGCTGCCGGCCGGGTTGCGGCTGACCGACCGCGGCGGGCTCTCCGCACCGCGCACGGCCGGGTTCGGCACGGTCGCCGAGCAGTCGATCGGCCTGACCGCCGAGCGGACCGTGCGCTTCGGCGTCACGGCCGTGCAGGCGGGTCCCGCCCAGGTCGAGGCGACCGTGCGCACCGACGCCAGGCTGCGCCCCGCCCGGTCCGCCGCGACGCTCACCGTGGCCGGACAGCCCGGTGCGTCCAGGGCCGGTGCGGACGGCGCCGACATGGCCACCGTGTCGCGGACCGCGGTCCAGGACGCGCAGGCCGCGGCGAACCAGGTCTGCGCGAAGGGCAGCTACAGCCACGCCACCCCGGACAACACGTGGAAGCCCGTCCGCAACGCCGGTGTGCGCGTCGAGGGACGCATCACGGCCGGCAGCCAGGTCACGACCTACGGCACCGGCCTGACCAGCGCCCAGGACGGCTCGTACCGCGTGTGCTTCCCCGCCACGACCACCCTGTCCCAGGTGTGGGTGCGCTTCACCGCCGACTCCGGCCTGTGGCAGGTGCGGCCGTTCACCACCAGCACGCCCTACACCAGCTACACCGCGGCCAGGACCTCGGTCGCCACCGGCACCGAGGTCGACTTCGGCGCGACCGCCCCCGCCGACTTCCAGATGCGCGGCTGGCGGGCGTTCGACACCATCACCCGCCTGTGGGGCGTGCACGGCCAGAGCCGGTGCTGGACCGGCGCCGAGACCGGGACCTGCCGCAAGCTCTCCCTCTGGTGGCACCCGGACAGCACGGTCGGTGCCCACTGGGACAACTCCGTCGCCCTCCCTGACCGCCACGTCGAGCTGGCCGCCGCCGACCCCGACTCCGAGCACCTCGTCATCCACGAGGCCGGGCACGGGCTGATGGACGTGCTCCACCAGGGGTGGTGGCCGCGGGACGACTGCCCCAGCCCGCACTACCCGAACCGGGTCAGCGGCACGAACTGCGGGTGGACCGAGGGCTTCGCCAACGCACTGGCCGGCTACGTCATGGGCGACGGCAAGTACGTCTACGTCAACGGCGTCGAGGTCGACCTGATGAACACCCGCTGGTTCGACCCGTCCCAGCCGACCTCGGCCACCAACCTGCAGAACGGCGACCAGGTGGAGGCCAGGGTGGCGGGCGCGCTGATCCGGCTGTGGCGCGAGGTCGACAACGGGCCGGTGCGCACGTTCGACAGCCTCGCCGGCAACCGCACCAGCAACCTCCGCGAGTGGTTCCTCTCCCGCAGGCCCGCCGCCGGGCTGGACGTGTCCGCGTCGACCCGCAACCTCGTCTACCGGCACACGATCGACTACCGCAGCGCGTAGGCGGTGAGCGCGGGACGTCGCCGGTGGGCTCACGGCGGCGTCCCGCGCTGCCGGGTTTCCGGCGGATTCCGCTCCCGCGCATCCCGTTCCGGCCCTGGGCGCCTCTACACCGGTGAACGCACGTTCGTCCGGAGGGACCACATGCCAGGAGCCCAGTCGTCGTCCACCCCCGCGGCCCTGGTGGGCCGTGCCGCCGAGCTGGGCCTGCTGCGGGCCGCCGTCGTGGGGCGCAGACCGGCGCTGGTGCAGGTGGAGGGCGAGGCGGGGGTCGGCAAGAGCCGGCTGGTGCGGGAGCTGGTCGCGGCCGTCGCGCCGGTGCTGCCGACCGTGCTGACCGGGCGGTGCCAGCGCACGCCGGAACCGTTCGTGCTGGGGCCGGTGCTGGAGGCGTTGCGCGGGCTGCGCGGGGTGCTGGCCGGTGGCGGGCTGTCGCCGGTCACCGCCGCGCTGCGGGCCGTCGTGCCGGAGCTCGCGGACGTGCTGCCGGCGCCGGTCACCGCCGCCGACCCGCGGTTCGACCGGCACCTGCTGTTCCGGGCGGTCCGCGAGGTGCTCGCGGTCGCGGGACCGGCGGTGCTCGTCGTCGAGGACCTGCACTGGGCCGACGAGGCGACGCTGGCGTTCCTGCGGTTCCTGCTGTCCGACCCGCCCGCGCGGCTGGCGGTCGTGATCACGTTCCGGCGCGAGGACGTGACCGGCGGGATGCCGCTGGGGACCGCGTTCCGGCCGGCCGCCGGGGTGACGACGGAGATCGTCGAGCTGGCGCCGCTGGACGTCGCGCAGGTCGGTGAGCTGGCCGCGGCGGTCCTGGGGGTGCCCGCGGTGGGCGAGGCGGTCGCCGCCGAGCTGCACGGACGCACGGCGGGGCTGCCGTTCGTCGTCGAGGAGGCCATCCGCGGTCACGGTGCGGGCCACGGCGGGGTGCCGGTGCTGGTGCGGGAGTCCGTGGCGGAACGGGTCGCGGCGCTCACGCCCGACGCGCGCCGGCTGGTCCGCGCGGCCTCGGTGTTCACCGAGCCGGTCACCGCGGAGCAGCTCGGCGAGGTGGCGGACCTGGCAGGGCAGCGGCTGCGCGCGGCGGTGGACGAGGCGCTGGCCCGCCCGGTGCTGCACCAGACGGGGGAGAACACCTACTGGTTCCGGCACGCGCTGGCCCGGCAGGCCGTGTACTGCGCCGTCGGCGTCATGCACCGCACCGAGCTGCACGCGCGGGCGGTCCGGTCGCTGGCCGCGGCTGACCCGCCACCGCTGGTGCAGCTGGCCGAGCACAGCCGCCTCGCCCACCGGCGCGACGAGTGGCTCACCTACGGCGAACGGGCCGCCGACCAGGCACTGGCCTCCGCCGACGCCACGACTGCCACCGCGTTGCTGCGGCTGCTGCTCGCCGAGGCGTCGCTGTCCGGTGCCGACGTCGACCGGCTGGGTGCCAAGCTGGGGGAGGCGTCGCTGCTGGGCCTGGACGTCGCCGCCTCGGTGGCGGTGCTCAAACCGCTGCTGGCCGACGAACGGCTCTCGCCCGCCGCGCGCGGTGAGGTGCGGATGCACCTGGGGCTGCTGCTGGCCCGCCAGTCCGACACCCTCGCCGAGGGCCGCGCGCAGCTGGAGCTCGCCGTCGACGACCTGGCAGGGCGTCCGGAGCTGGCCGCGAAGTGCGTGAGCGCGCTGGCCCAGCCGTTCAACGGCGACGCGCCGCTGCCGTCGCTGACCAGGTGGCTGCGCGAGGCCGACGCCATCGCCGGTCGCTGCGAGGACGGTGAGCTGCGCATCTCGCTCGTTGCCAACGTTGTCGGCTCGCTCGTGGCGGTCGGCGACCGGGCGGTGCTCGACCGGCTCGACAGCCTGCCGCGGGCGGGCCGCACCCTCGGCGAACAGCGCCAGGTCGCGCGGGCGCACTGCAACCTCGCCGACTCGCTCACCATCGTCGGCCGCTTCGACCAGGCGGGCGACCACCTGCGGTTCGGCACGCAGGCGGCACGGGACAGCGGCGCGCGGTACGTGCTGAGCACCGCGCACAGCACCGAGGTGCGGCTCGCCTGGTTCACCGGCGAGTGGGACGGGCTGGCCGAACGGGCGGCGGCGCTGCTGGCCGAGCACCGCGGGCTGGTGGCGGTGGCGGGCGAGCTGCACCTGGTGCTGGGCCTGCTCGCACTGGCCCGCGGCCAGTGGGCCGCCGCCGCGGCGCACCTGGAGCAGACCGGGGTGCGCACCCCGCGCGACGCCGTCACCCCGGTCGCGCTCGCCGGCAGCGCCGGTCTGGTCCGGCTCGCGCTGCGCGACGACGTGGCACGGGCCGGTCACGAAGCCGACGCGGGGCTCGCACTCGCGCGGCGCAAGCAGGTGTGGGCGTGGGCGGGGGAGCTGGCCGAGGCGGCGGTCGACGCCTACCTGGCCGCCGACCGCGTCCACGACGCCAGGGACGTCGTGCGCGACCTGGAGGAGGGCATCGCACAGGCGGCCGCACCGCTGGCCGCCGCCGCGCTGCACTCCTGCCGGGGCGCCCTCGCCGCGCACACCGGCGGTGACGGGACACCGTGCTTCACCGCCGCCGCCCGCGCCTACGAGGACTGCCGGGCCCCCTACCTCGCGGCACTGGCGTGGGAACGGGCAGGCTCGCACCTGCTGCGCCGCGGTGGCAGCGCCGCGATCACCGCCTACACCCGCTGCGCCGACCGGTTCGAAGCGCTCGACGCCTCCCACGACGCGGCCCGCTGCCGCCACCTGCTGCGCGGCCTGGGCGCGGTCACCCCGTCCCGGCGCGGCAGCCGCGGCTACGGCGACGACCTCTCGCCGCGGGAACGGGAGGTGGCGCGGCTGCTGGTCGCCGGGCTCACGAACAACGAGATCGCCGAGGTGCTGTTCCTGTCACCGCGGACCGTCGAGCAGCACACGTCGAGCGTGCTGCGGAAGCTCGGGCTGGGCTCGCGGCGGGACATCCGGTCCGCGCACCTGGCCTGATCACGCTCACCGGACCGCCGCGCTCGGCCTCGACGGGGTGCCGGCGTTGGCCGGAGGCCGTTCTGCGATGCGGTGCCCGCCGGACCCGGCGCGACCGCGGTCCGTGTGCGTCGGGTCAGCGCCGCTCGGACGATCTGGACGTGGACGGGCCGCCGCGCTCGGCGGCGGCCGGGACGACTAGGTCCTCGGCCTCGACGGGCCGTCGGCGTTGCCCGAAGGCCGTTCCGCGATGCGGTGCCCGCCGGACCCGGCGCCGGTGTCCGCCAGCTCCGGCGCGACCGCGGTCCGTGCGCGTCCGGTCAGTGCCGCTCGGACGGTCTGGACGTGGACGGGCCGCCGCGCTCGGCGGCGGCCCGGACGACCACACCCTCGGCCTCGACGGCGAGCACGGCCCGCACCCGAGCTGAGACCACCGGCGAGAACCGCGTCAGCCGGTGGGCGCGGAGGACGGTGGCTCCTCCGCCGGCGAGGACACCGGTGCCACCGGCTCCGGCCGCGGCGCGGTCGTCTCCGGGGTCGTCGGCGCCGCCGGGGCCGGCCGGGGAGCGCCGTTGCTGACCGACAGCGTCACCGCCGTGCCGCGGATCGCGATCCCCTGCGGCGACTGGGAGATCACCGAGCCGGACGGCTTCGTCGAGCTGACCGACACCGTCGACACCTGGTACCCGGCCTCGCGCAGCATCGCCGTCGCCTTCTCCAGGTCCGCGCCCACCACGTCCGGGATCTTCTGCTGCTGGTCGCCATGCCGGTAGCGGTCCTCCACCTCCGGCAGCGGCTTCTCCGGCAGGTCCGCGTGCACCGTCATCATCGTCTGGTACCAGGTGGCCGCGGGAGCCGTGCCGCCGTAGATGTTGCCCTCCGGGCACAGCCGCGGCGGGCCCGAGCTGATGCAGATGCCCTGCGGCGAGGTGCTGTCGTTGAACACCTGCACGGCGCCCGCGTAGTCGGGGGTCGCGCCGATGTACGCGGCGGACTTGTACTCCTCGGTCGTGCCGGTCTTGCCCATCATCGGGCGCGTCCAGCCCGCCTGGCGCGCGGCGTACGCGGTGGTGCCCATGCCCTTGTTGTCCTCGCTCAGGCCGACGGCCAGCGCGTTGGCGAGCGGTTCGGCCACGGCCTGCTCGCACGGCGGTTTGACCAGCTCCACGGGCTTGCCGTCGCGGTCGTAGACCTTGCGCACCGGCGTGGGCTTGCACCACTTGCCGCCGCTCATGATCGTCGCGGCGACGTTCGCGAGCTCCAGGGTGCTCGACGGGGCCGGGCCGAGGGTGAACGACGCGTTGGCGTTGGCCTTGTAGTACTCGGCCTGGGAGACGCGCAGCTCCTTGACGGCCTTGGGGTCCGGTGCCACACCGGCGATGTTCGTGGCCATCGTCTTGCGCATCCCCAGCCGGGAGGCCATGTCCACCACCGCGTCCAGGCCCGTCTTCTCCTCCAGGATCACGAACGCCGTGTTCGGCGAGGTCGCGAGTGCCTGGCGCAACGGCATCTGCGGCGGGTAGCGGTCGTTGTGGTTCGACAGGCAGTACCAGTAGGTGTTCGGCTCCCCGGTCGACGGGCAGGACGCCGCGCCGCCCTTGAACACCCGCGAGGTGTAGGAGTTGGGGGAGGGGATGACCGTGTCGATGCCGATGCCCTTCTCCAGCGCGGCGGCCGCGGTGAACACCTTGTACACCGAGCCCGTGCCGAACTTGTTCTCCACACCGCTGGGCAGGTCGAACTGGGTCTGGAACTTCTCCTTGTCGAGGCCGTAGTCGCGGTTGGCCACCAGCGCCACGACCTCGTGGGAGTCCTTGCCGGGCTTGACGATCGCCATGGTGTTGGCCACGCCCGGCGTGTTCTTGGGCGCCTGCGCCTCGACCGCCTGCTTGGCCTGCTCGGTGATCTTCGGGTCCAGCGTGGTCTCGATGCGGTACCCGCCGATCTTGAGCTCCTCCAGGTTGAACCCGGCCTCGGTCAGGTACTCGATGAGGAACGAGCAGAAGAAGCCGTGCGACGGCCCGGCGCCGACGCACCCGGTCTGCAGCGGACGGACGGGTTCCTGCAGCCCGAGGGGCGCGGCCTTGTGCCGTTCGGCCTCCTCCTTGGGCAGCTTGTTCTCCGCCACCATCGCGTCGATGACGATGTTCCTGCGCTGCAGGGCCTTGTCCGGCCGCGCCTCCGGGTCGAGCGCGGTCGGGCTGTTGACCATGCCGGCGAGCGTGGCCGACTGCGTGACCGTCAGCTTGTCCGGCGTCGTGTCGAAGTACGCCTGCGCGGCGGCACCGATGCCGAAGATCGTCGAACCGAACGGCACCAGGTCGAGGTAGCGGGAGAGGATCTCGTCCTTGCTCAGCGCCACCTCCAGCCCCACCGCGATCCGCGCCTCCCGCAGCTTGCGGGACAGGCTCTGCTCCTGCGCGTCCTGCTGCGCGCCCTTGTCGGTGCGGGCCAGCACGTGCACGAGGTAGTTCTTCACGTACTGCTGGGTCAGCGTCGACGCGCCCTGCTCCACCTCACCGCTGGCGTTGTTGCGCGCGGCCGCCCGCAGCGTCGCGAGCCAGTCGACGCCGTTGTGCTCGTAGAACCTGCGGTCCTCGATCGCGAACAACGCGTCCTTCATGTGCGACGAGATCTTGTCCGGTGGCGTGCGCACCCGGTACTGGTCGTACAGGTACGCGATCGGCGTGCCGTCCTTGTCCACCACCGTCGTCATCAACGGCGGCTGGGTGTTCAGCATCTGGGCCAGTGTGGACTTCACCTGGTCGCTGATCCGGTTCGACACCGTGCCGATCGTCCCGGCGGCCGGGAAGAGGAGCCCCGCCACCAGAAGGCCGGCCGCCAGGCACAGCCCGGCGAGCTTTCCGACGCACGAAGCGATCCTCCTGCGGTCCACTGTCGACTCCCCTCGATGGTTCGGCCTCCGACGGTTACCCGCCGTCCCCGTGATCAGGCGCCCGCTTCGAATGAACCCGGTCCGCGAAACCGGTCACCGAGAGTGCTTTCCGGGCCGTCCGTCCACCCGCTCGTGTCAACCCGTGGGTGTCCGGTTTTTCCGTTACCGGCACGGGTAGCTGGCCATCAGACGATTCACACACGGGGAGGAAGTCCAATGCCGTCGCAACCAAGTGCTGGCCACCTCGTACTTCGCGCCGCCGCGGTCGCGCTGGTCGTGGGCGCGCTGTGCACCGCGCCCGCACAGGCGTCAGAAGGCGCCGAGGACCACTTCGCGGGCTCGCAGATCGCCAAGCACGAGGGCACCGGCGAGATGCTCATGACACCACCGGACCTCGGCGTGGGCCGGGTGGACGGGATCGACGTCAGCAGCCACCAGGGTGCCGTCGACTGGGGACACTGGTGGAACAACGGCAAGCGGTTCGCCTACATCAAGGCCACCGAGGGGACGAACTACAAGAACCCCAACTTCACCCAGCAGTACAACGGTTCCTACAACGTCGGCATGACCAGGGGCGCCTACCACTTCGCGTTGCCCGACCGCTCCGACGGCGCCACGCAGGCGCGGTACTTCGTCGCGAACGGCGGCGGCTGGTCGCGTGACGGCCGCACGCTCCCGGGAACGCTCGACATCGAGTACAACCCCTACGGCGGCGACACCTGCTACGGCCTGAGCCCCGCCGCGATGGTGGGCTGGATCAAGAGCTTCAGCGACACCTACCAGGCGCTCACCAAGCGCTGGCCGGTGATCTACACCTCGACGCTGTGGTGGGACAGGTGCACCGGCCGCACCGGTGACTTCAGCTCCACGAACCCGTTGTGGGTGGCCAGGTACGCGCCCTCGGTGGGCCCGATGCCGTTCCAGTGGCCGTTCCACACGATCTGGCAGTTCACGTCCTCACCGATCGACCAGAACGCCTTCAACGGCGGCGCCGACCGGCTAGCCGCACTGGCCACAGGATGAGCCATGAGCCTCTCGGCAAGCAGGTCGAACCTCATCTTGCTCGTGTTCCTCGCCGTGGTCTTCGCGGTGTCGTCGACACTCGTGGTGATCTCGGTGGTGCACATCGAGCGAACCGGCCTCGTGGTCGAGGGGATCGAGGACGGGTCGGTCGTGCCCGTCTCGGCGATGCGCAACGTCAGCGTCTCCGCGAGCGACCCCAGCGTGCTGAACGAGGTGGAGGTCCTCGTCGACGACACCGTGGTCGCGACCCGACGGGTCGGCGAACGGCTGGTGCTGAACGAGGTCAAGCTCGCGGAGGGCGACCACGTGCTGGTCGTCCGCGCCCCCAGCCCGACGTCGCTGTCGCTGACCGCGGAGGTCGCGTTCGAGTTCACCGTGGACAACACCTCGGAACCGTGGCGGGCCGGGCTCCAGGTGAGCACGCCCGCCGGCGGCTCCTGACAGGTGCCGGGTCTGTGCCGAGGTCCCGTTCGACGGGCGTCCCGCCCGTGCTCCCGGGCCGCCTCAGGCGTCGGCGGTCTCCGCGCACGCCACCACGGCGCGCGCGAGGTCGGCCGCGCGGTGCATCGCCTCCGCGTAGAGCGCCATCAGGCCCAGCGACTCGACGTGCCCGGCCAGCTCGCCGGTGTCGGCCACGTCGAGCCGGGTCTGCGCGGTGGCGCGCACGATCGAGGCCGTGGCGGCACCCATCCGCTGCGACAGCGCGGCGATGGCGCGCATGACGTCCTCGGCGTCGGCAGGGCTGATCGGCACCTCGGTGTCGTCGCCGACCAGGAGCCGCCCGAGGTCGGCGTCCCACGTGGCCGCCGCCGTGCACAGGGCGGTCGTGAACGGCCGCCAGTCGGCGTTGTCGAGTGCTCCGTGTTCGCTCACCGCATCCACCTCCAACCGGATTTGAACCGGGATACCCGAGGGTCACCGCCCTGCGCCCCCGTGACGGATGAACCGTCCACCAGAATTGATGACACTCCGTGAGGAATTCACTAGAGCGAGTGCATACCTGGTCCGGAACGACTGAATGGCCAGGTCGCGGGTACCTGCCGACCACGACACGACCACAGCCCACGTTCAGGGAAAGGACAGGGGCAATGGCTATCGACGAACTCCTGAACGAGGGCCACGACGGCTTCCGCACCCGCTGGCCCGGCTACGACCGCGCGCAGGTCGACGAGGCGTTCGCCCGCCTCGAGGAACAGCTGGAGGTCGCCTGCGCCGACCGCGACGCCGCCCTCGCCACCGCGGAGGACCTCGCCCGGCACCTCGAGGAAGCCCGCTCGGAAGCTCACCGAGTACCGCATGATCCACGCGGGGCACAGCAAGGAGAACGCCGTCTCCGGCTGCATCCGCTACCTGCTGCACGTCGCCCGCCGCAAGGCGGAGGAGATCGAGACCGACGCCCGCGCCCGCGCCGAGAACGCCGTGCAGCGCGCCGAGGAGGCCGCCGGCCGGCACGCCCGGCTCCTCGACGAGACCGAGCAGGAGACCCAGCGCCGCCTCGCGGAGGCGAGCCAGCGCGCCCGGCAGATCGTGGGAGAGGCGCTGGAGCAGTCCCGCTCCCTGCTCGCCGATCTCGGGGAACGGCAACGGTTGCTGGACCAGTGGTACACCGAGCTGGCGACCGTGCAGGGCCTGCCACTGCCCCGGCAGGCGGAACCGGAGCGGAAGCCGGGGGAGCAGGCACGTGCCGCGTGGGAGGAGCCCGAGCCGGAGGAGTCCGAGGCGGACGAGTCGCGCCGGGACGAGCTCGGGCAGGGTGGGGCCGACCGGGGTGAGTCCGGGATGGACGGTTCCCGCCGGGACGAGCTCGCGCGGAGCAGGTCCGGCCGGGGTGGGTCCGGAGTGGACGAGCTCCGGCGAGGTGAGTCCGGGGTGGGTGAGTCCGGTGTGGACGAACCCGGGTCGGGGAAGACCGGACGGGCGGAGCCGGGGCGGGTGAGGCCGGGTTCGACCGAGCTCGCACCGGCTGCGCTTGTGCGGACCGAGTCCGAGGACGCGAAGCCCGCGGTGGTGCGGCGCAGGCTGCGCAGGTCGGCGCTGGCCGAGCCCGCGTGGGCTGAGGTCGCGGTTCCCGAGCCCGCACAGGCCGAGTCGACGCTGACGATGGCCGCGTTGACCGAGCCCGCGGCTCCCGAGTCCGCGCCGCTCGAGTCGACGCTGACCATGGCCGCGGCGACCGAGTCCGCGTCGATCGAGCCCGCACCGGCTGGGACCGCGCTGGCCGCGGCTGCGCCGTCCGCGCCGCTCGACTCCGCTCCGGCCATGGCCGCGCTGACCGAGACCACCCCGGGCCTGCCCCTGCTGGACGAGCCCGCACCCGCGCCGGCCGAGTCGACGCTGGCCGACCCGGCCCTGGTCGAGAAGCTGTTCACCCACCCCGCACCGACCGACATCGCCCAGCCCGACACCGCTCAGTCCGACGCCGCACCGGCCGAGACGACGCTGGCCGACCCGGCCCTGGTCGAGAAGCTGTTCACCCACCCCGCCCAGCCCGACACCGCTCAGTCCGATGTCGCTCAGTCCGACGCCGCACCGGCCGACTCCACGGCCACCGAACCCGGCGCAGAACCCGGCACCGAGCCTGGCGCCGAACTCGACGCCGACCCCGCGTCCGGCCCCGCCGCCGTCACCGCGCCGCCCGAGGCGCCCGCCAAGACCACCCGCACCACCACCGACCCGCTGAGCGTGACCCGATGACCGCCATCGCCGACCGCCCCACCACCGACGACCTCACCACCGACGACCTCACCGCCGACCCGGCCGACGTCACCGCCACCTGCGTCGTCGTCGACCTCCAGGACTGCGGCGGCACGGGCGTCCGCTGGGCGGCCACGTGCGCCGAGGCGCTGGGCGTCGGCCTGGTGGTGCGGGCCGGGAACGCCCCGCACCGCGTGGCACAGCTCCTGGAGGGCCACCCGGACCTGACCGTCCACGTCGAACACCCCGACCAGCCGCCCGCGCGCTGGGAAGGCGGCCTGGTGGTCATCTCCCGCGCGACCGCCCAGGCCGCGCCGCCGCTCGCCGGACGGGACTGCCGCGACGTCGTGGTGGTGTGCGGGGAACCCGCCGCGCTCGCCGGGCGCTACGGTGTCGTGACCGCGGTCATCGACCCCGTGGGTGGTGAAGGTGTGCTGCGGCGGGCGGTCGTGCACTGCCGGGCGCGCCGGGCCACCCGGTTGCGGGTGCTGACGCGGCCGTACGCCGGTGTCGTCGACTCGCTCGACGCCGCCGACGTCGTCCACTCCGCGTGCCCGGACGTGATCGTCGAGCTGGTGCACGAGACCAGGTCCGTCGACGACGAGACCCGGCTCTACCCGAGCGACCTGCTCGTGGTGTCCGGGCGGGAACGCGGGCCGGCGGAGGGTCTGCAACCGGCCGCGCTCGCGGCCTTGCACCGCGCACCCTGCCCGGTGCTGTTCAGCTGCTCATGACGGGGGAACACCGATGACCACCGGCAGGATCGTCATGTACGTCTTCGCCGCGATGCTGGCGGGGGTGACGCTCGGCCTGCTGAGGAGCTGGCCGCCATCGGACGTGCAGAACGGTGTCGCGCAGCCCCAGGTCCCGGTGATCGACTCGCGCATCTCCGTGCGCCCTGGACCCTCCTCGACCAGCACGCCGCCGAGCCCGTCGAGCACACCGAGCCCGGCGCCCGGCACCGAGGTCCTCGCGCTCACCAGCCCGGACACCCCGAAGCCGGGACCCGACCTGCCGCCCGGCGAGTACGTGCGCGAGACGGGCGAGGGCTGGTGGCGGACCATCGCCGGCACCACCCCGCAGGTCGGGCGCGGGCAGGTGCACACCTACTCGGTCGAGGTGGAGCAGGGCGCGGTGCTGCCCTCGCAGCACCAGCCGTTCGCCGCCGCCGTGGACGCGGCGCTGGCCGACCCGCGCGGGTGGACGGCGTCGGGGACCGTCGCCTTCCGCCGGGTCGACGTCGAGGAACCCGACGTGCGCATCCGGCTCACCGCACCGGCGACCGCCAGGGCCACCTGCGGGTTCGAGCTGCCCTACGACACGTCCTGCTACATCGACGGGGTCGTGTACGTGAGCGCTCCGAGGTGGTTCCGCGGCGCCGAGTCGTTCGGGGGAGACCTGGCGGGCTACCGGAAGTACCTCGTCAACCACGAGGTGGGGCACCACCTCGGTCACGGCCACGAGGTCTGCCCGCAGGACGGCGCGCTCGCGCCGGTGATGATGCAGCAGACCCTCTCCGTCTCGAACGACCGGCTCGCCGAGGTCACCGCCGCCACCCCGCAGGGCAGGACGGTGCCGCGCGACGGCAGGACGTGCCGGCCCAACCCGTGGCCGAACCCGGAGGTGACCAGGTGAAGATCGCGATGGTCTCGCTGCAGACCAACCCGTTGACCGCACTGACCGACCCGGACGCGGCCGGCCCGCGCCTGCACGTCGCGAAGCTCGCCGAGGCGCTGCGCCGGCAGGGCCACGAGGTGACCGCGTACACCCGCCGGACCGACCGCAGGCTGCCGCAGCGGGTGCGCGTCGCCGACGGGTTCGCCGTCGTGCACGTGCCGGCCGGCCCGGAGCAGCCACTGGAGGAGGACGTCGTCGTCGCGCACATCGGGGAGTTCGTGCGGCGGCTGCAGGGGTGCTGGTCCGGTGCGGCGGCACCCGACGTCGTGCACGCCCACCACTGGACGTCGGGGCTCGCGGCGGTGCTCGCCACCCGGTCGAGTGGAATCCCGGTCGTGCAGAGCTTCCACGCACCCGTCGGCGGCGACTCCGCCGGACCGGAGCGGCTGGTCGGGCGCACGGCAGCGGCCGTGATCGCCACGTCGGGGCACGAGGTGGACGAGCTCGTCCGGCTGGGCCTGCGCCGTTCCGCGATCACCACGGTGCCGTGGGGTGTCGACGCGGACGTCTTCACGCCGACCGGCCCGGCCGCACCGCGCACCGGGATGTGCCGCGTTCTCGCGGTGAGCGAGCTCGGCCCCGACGCGGGGGTGGACGACCTCATCGGCGCGCTGCCCGCGGTGGCGTGGACCGAGCTCGTCGTCGCCGGCGGCGCGGACGGCTCCGAGCTGCGCCGGCTGCGCGCCCTGGCCGTCAAGCTCGGCGTCGCCGACCGCGTCACCTTCCGCGGCCCCGTCCCGCACGCGGAGCTGCCCGCCCTCTACCGCTCCGCGGACGTCGTGGCGTGCCCGCAGCGGCGCGAACCGTTCGGCGTGGCCGCGCTGGAGGCGATGGCCTGCGGTGTGCCGGTCGTGGCCTCGGCGGTGGGCGGCCTGGCCGAGAGCGTCGTGCACGGCGCCACCGGACTGCTCGTGCCACCGCGGGAACCCGGCCTGCTGGCACGGGCGCTGCGGTCACTGCTGCGCGACGACGTCCGGCGCCAGGAGCTCTCCTTCGCAGCCCAGGACCGCGCCCGCGTGCGCTACGCGTGGGAGCGGGTGGCGCTGGAGACGGCCACGACCTACGAACGGGTGATGTCCGCGAGCGGACCGGTGGTCACTCGGTGGCAGAAGACGCCGGTGTGAACGCCCCGACCGCGGTCGGCACATCGGCGAACATCGTCAGCAGCTCGTGCAGCCCGGTCATCTCGATGGGCTGCCGCGCGGCGCGTTCGCTCGCCACGACGCCGAACGCGACCCCGGACTCCGCCGCGAGCCGGTTGACCGCCACGAGCACGGACAGGCCCGCCGAGTCGAAGAACTCCACCGCGAGCTCCAGCACCAGTCCCCGCGGGCGCGCCTCCAGCTCCTTCGCCAGTGCGCCGTGCACCTGGTCGGCGTTGGTCATGTCGACCTCGCCGGCCAGCCGCACGACGGCGACACCGTCCTGCGCCGAGACCGCTATCCGCATCACCAGTTCGCCTTCCGCTCCCGACAAGCATCCCGGTCGCGGACGCGCGATGCACGACCGGTGTCCGTGACGACGCGGGCCGGCGACCGGCGGCCGGCGCACCGGCCATCCCCGCCGCCATTTCCGGCACCAGTCCGGTTCCTGTGCCGAAAATTCCCCAAACGCGGGAAACGCAAGATCACTCGATCGAGTGGTGAATTGTATTCGTTCACACCATCGCGTGATGTCTGATTTTGCGTTCCGAGAGCACTTGGATACGGTTCTCGCGGAGTTGCGGCCGGTTCGATTTTCTCGGCGCATTCCGATCGATTCAATCACTCAAGGAGATTTTCGTGCTGAAGAAGGCAGGGGCGGCCGTCGCTATCGCGGGCGCTTTCCTCGGTTTCGGTTCGCAGGCGCTGGCCGACACCCCCGAGCTGGACATCACCGACCAGGTGGGTGTTGCGGACCTGAACGACTCCGAGGTCCTCAGCGACCTCAACGCCTGCTTCATCGACGTCAACGTCATCGCGGTGCCGGTCCTGTCGGACAACGACAGCGGTCTGTGCGGCAACCCCGACGACAAGTGACGCGACGGCGCAACCCAGGTTGCGCCGTTGTCGTGGGTGGGAGCGGGGCCGAGGCCGGGGTGCCGCACTCCGTTCCCCTTCTCCAGCACCTGCACGTAGTCAGACCCAACCACGAGTGCTCGAAGAGGAGCGATTCTCCATGCTGAAGAAGACTGTTGCCGCTGCTGTTGTCGGTGCTGCTTTCCTGCTGGTCGGCACGCCGGCGTTCGCGGGTGAGTCCGAGGACTTCGGCCACATGATGGCGATGGCCGCCGAGTACGACCACACCCACCAGGTCGGCCTGCTGAACCTGGAGGACTCCGAGGTCCTCAGCGACATCAACGTCTGCCACGTCGACGTCAACGTCATCGCGGTGCCGATCCTCTCGAACAACGACAGCGGCGTCTGCGCGAACCCGGACACCGACATCGACGTGGTCGAGGCCCACGCCCACGACGGCGACGACGACTGATCGTCTGACCGCTGCGTGACCCCGACCGTTTCGGCGATGTCCGGACGTCCGGTTCCGTTTTCTCGAACACGACGCGGGTGACCTGGGCGAACATCGCGACTGAGGTCGGCGGGTGCCGGTTCGCGGTTCAGCGGACCGGTGGTCCCCACCAAGCAGCGCCCGGCTGGGCAAACCAGCCGGGCGCTGCTTCGCGTTCGGAACCCGTCGATTTGCCGGTGACCTCCGCAGCCGGGCAACGACATTGTTCCGCTTGCCACGACGTGGCGTCACCCGATCTCGCGGTTTGCAGGTTTTCGGTCCTTTTCCGCGATTCTTGCCGCCACAATGTCCGCATGACTGGTACGCCGATCTTCGATGAGCTGTACGCCAAGTACGTCACCGGCGCGCCTCACGCCGGGGCGGCGGTCGCGGAACGGCCCGTCCTGCCTCCTCCGGCGACGGCGAGAGACGAGCGACAGCACCCGCCCGCGGTGCAGCACCACCACGCGGCCAAGCACGAGGCGTTCGTGTGGCCGAGCTGAGCACCCGGTTCAGTCGGACTTCGTCGTGACACCCCGGCACGCCGCGACCCGTTCGTAGACCGCCACGGCCTCCCTCGCGATCCGGTCACCGCAGTAGCGCGCCAGCACCCGGTCACGTCCGGCGACGCCGAACTCCTCCCGCCAGGTGTCGTCGGCCAGCAGCCGCCGCAACGCCCTGGCCAGTGTGGCGGGCTTGCCGGCGGGCACGTGCAGGCCGGTGACGTTGTGCACCACGACGTCGAGCAACGCGCCGACCGCGGTGGCCACCACCGGGACGCCGCACGCCATCGCCTGCAACGCCGCGACACCGAACGGTTCCGCCGACGGCACGCACACCACGGCGTCGGCCGAGCGCAGCAGTCGCGGCAGCTCGGCCCGCGGCACCGCGCCCGCGAACACCACCCGGTCCCGCACGCCGAGCCGGCCCGCCAGCTCGCGCAGGTCCGCGTCGTCACCGCAGTTCCCGGCGACCACCAGCTCGGTGTCGTCCATCGTGGACACGGCGGTGAGGGTGTCGGCGACCCCGCCGCGGTGCGCCGGCCCGCCGGTCACGAGGACCCGCCGCAGGGCGTTGCGCACCGCAACCGGGCCCTCGGGGCGGAACAGCACCGGGTCGACCCCGCACGGCAGCACGGAGACCTGCGTGCGGCGCAACCCCAGCCGCCACAGCTCCTGCGCCTCCTGCGCGCTCATCGCCACGATCGCCGACGCCCTGCGCGCGACCAGCACCTCGGCATCGGCCCGCCGGCCGGTCCGCTCCGCCCCCACCGCGGTGTACGTGTGCACGACCGGGACCCCGACCAGGTGGGCGCCGATCACGCCCACCAGCGCGGAGGTCCAGTGGTGGGTGTGCACCACGTCCGGCGGACGCGCCCGCCACTCCCGCGCCAGGAACTCCGCGAACTCGCCGAGGTGCGGCACGGTCTCGTCCTCGGTGAGCGGGTGCTGTGGCCCGGCCGGCACGTGGACGACGTCGTAGCCCTCGGCGGTCCGCACGCGGTCCAGGGGTGAGGGGCCGTTCCGCCGGGTGTAGACCACCACCTCGTGACCCAGCCCGCTCAACGCGGCCGACAGCTGTCCGACGTGCGCCCCCTGCCCGTGGTCGGCCACCAGCGGGCTTGCCTGCTCCGACACCAGGGAGACGCGCATGCGCCGCACCACCGCCGGGCCGGCCGAGCGGAACGCGTCGAGCAGCGTCCGGTGCCGCGGCACGAGGTCGGCGAGGCCGCTGACCTCCAGCGCGTGCAGCACCTCCGGCCCGGCGGCGACCAGGTGCAGCGGAACGCCCCGGTTCGCCGTCTGGTCGTGCGCGTCGAGCAGGGCGCTGACCCCGCACGGGCTGAGCGAGACGACCTGTCCCAGGTCCACCAGCAGGGCACGGGGTTGCTGCTCGGCCTGTGCGGTCAGCTCGGCCGCCAGTGCCGGGGCCGCGGTTGTATCCACTTCGCCGGCCACGGCGACCACGGTGATCCCGTCGTGCGACGTCGAGTGGAGCGACCAGCGGTCGGTCAGCCCTGGAACGGGGTGCGGCATCTCGGGTTCTCCCTCGCACGAGGCCGGTCACCGAGCTGCAGGCTCAACTCGCACGTCAGGTCGTCAGGACTCCGAACCTAGGCCCGGAACGGCAGGGCCCACAACTCGACGTGCGACTGTCACCCGGGAGAGGTGCGCACTTCCGCCCGACCGGGAGGAAGGGGTCACGCGTGGTGATCTCGACGCGGGAGGCAAGTCCACTGTGGAGTGTCCAAGAACCGGCCCGCCGCAACGGTCAGCGACGCGCCCGGTCGTCTTCCTCTCGCCGGGTCCGTCCGGCGGACGCGCGCCGGGTCCGCAGCGAGGCGGGGCGGGCCTTCGCGGACGGGTCGCGCCTGGTCTTGACCAGGCTCGCCACCGTGACCACCAGCAGCACCACGGCGATGACCCCGAGGCTGAGCAGCGTGGGGATCTCCGGGACGCTCTCGTCGACGTCCTCGTGCAGCCACTGCAGGATCAGCTTCACGCCGATGAAGGCGAGGATCAGCGACAGCCCGACCGACAGGTACACCAACCGGTCCAGCAACCCCTGCACGAGGAAGAACAACGCGCGCAACCCGAGCAGCGAGAAGGCGTTCGCGGCGAAGACGACGTAGGGCTGGGCGGTGATGCCGAAGACCGCGGGGATCGAGTCGAGCGCGAACAGCAGGTCGATGGTCCCGATCGCCACCAGCGCCACGAACAGCGGCGTGACCATGCGCTTGCCGTTGTCGCGGGTGAACAGCTTGCCGTCCACGTAGTCGTCGGTCACCGGCAGCACCCGGCGCGAGGTCTTGACCACGACGTTGTCCTCGATGTCGGGGTCTTCGTCGCGGTGGCGGAACAGCTGCACGGCCGTGTAGATCAGCAGCAGCCCGAACAGCAGGAACACGAACGAGAACAACGACAGCAGCGTGGCGCCGAGCGCGATGAAGATCGTCCGCATGATGAGCGCGAGCACGATGCCGAACGTGAGCGCCTTGTGCCGGTGCTGGTCGGGCACCGCGAACGTCGACATGATGATGACGAACACGAACAGGTTGTCGACCGACAGGCTCTTCTCGACCAGGTAGCCGACGAAGTACTCCGAACCCGGCCCGCCGCCGTAGTGCAGCGTGAACCAGACGCCGAACCCGAGGGCCACCGCCACGTAGAACACCGACCACGCCGTCGCCTCGCCGAACCCGACGTGGTGCGGGCGCTTGGCCGCGACGAGCAGGTCGACCGCGAGCAGCAGCACGACCAGACCGACCGTCACCGCCCAGGTCAGAAAGCTGATGTCGAGCTGCTGGGCGTTCACGGGGCCGTCGCCGTTCGCGTGTCCATGTCGCACCGGGTTCCCGGTGACCGGTGTTCGCGAACCTCCGGGGCCTCCCACGAGCGACCGGGACGCCCGGCGCGGGCGTCCCGGCTCGCCGCGGTTACCTCTTGAGGTTCTTCGTGACGCTGTCGACGATGCCGCCGACCGCGTCCTTCACCTTCTCGACACCGTCCTTGAGCGCCGCCTTGGCCTGGTCGGCGCGGCCCTCGTCGGCGAGCCGCTCGTCGCCCACGGTCTCACCGGCGGCCTCCTTGGCCTTGCCGCCCAGGTCCTCCGCCTTGTTGCCGAACTTGTCCGCCAGCGACATCGCGTCCTCCTCAGTCGAGTTCCGGATGTCTTGAGGACACGTGCTCCGCGGCGGGCGTCACGCCCTGATCAGGTGAACACCGGGTGAGCGTCGTCACGGGCCGGCCGCGGACCCCTGCATTCCATTATGGACGAATTCGTCGCCGTTCCCGGTTTCCGGTGGGTCCCGCGCGGGAAAGCTGGAGCACCACCGCCTGCCGCCGGCGGGCACAGCACTCGGAGAGTCGCATTCCCATGAACAACCAGATGGTTTCGCAGCGTGCCTCGGCGCAGTCGACGGCGGACGTCGTCGCGGACGGGCTCTTCAGCCACCCGGACGTGCAGCCGGCCACCACGAAGACCGCCGTCGCGGCCAAGCAGGGGTTCTACACCGACCTGTTCCGCGAGCCCACTTCCTGACCAGCGCTTTCGACGTCGCTGACCCGCTCGTCGTGCACACCGGCCCGGTCACCCATACGGTCGACCAAAGGGCTTGGGGCTGGACAGGAGCAGCGGTGAGGGATCGCAAGGCGGTGCGGATCGCCGCGCCCGCGGGACGGCCGGGGTTCACCGACGACGTTCCCGCCGTCGTCGTCGTGGGTGGCGGGATCGCGGGGCTCTCGGCGGCCACCGTGCTCGCCGAGCGCGGCGCGCGGGTGGTGCTGTGCGAACGCGAGGACTACCTCGGCGGGCGGGTCGGCGGCTGGAGCACGCGGCTGAAGGACGGCAGCGAGGTCACGATGACCCGCGGCTTCCACGCGTTCTTCCGGCAGTACTACAACCTGCGCGCGTTGCTCGGGCGGGTCGACCCCGGCGGCAGGGCGCTCACGCCGATGCCGGACTACCCGCTGTGGCACGCCGGTGGCGACCGCGACTCGTTCGCCGGGCTGCCGACGACCGCGCCGTGGAACGTGCTCGCGTTCCTGCGCAGCAGTCCCACGTTCCGGTGGCGCGACCTGCCCGGCATCAACCCGGAGGCGGCGCTCAAGCTGCTGGACGTGTCGGTGCCGGAGGTCTACGACGACCTGGACCGCATCGACGCCGTCGAGTACCTGGAACGCGTCCGGTTCCCGAAAGCCGCGCACGCGCTGGCGTTCGAGGTGTTCTCCCGCAGCTTCTTCGCGCACCCGCGGGACATGTCGGCCGCCGAGCTCGCGGTCATGTTCCACATCTACTTCCTCGGTTCCAGCGAGGGCCTGCTCTTCGACGTCGCCGCTGACCCGTTCCCGCACGGCCTGTGGGACCCGCTGGGACGCCGGCTCGTCGAGCTCGGTGCCGACGTCCGCACCGGCACCGAGGTGCGGTCGGTGGCCCGCGGCGGGAAGCGGCGGTTCACCGTCACCACCGCCGGCGGCACGATCGACGCCGACGCGGTGGTCCTCGCCGCCGAGGTGCCCGGTCTGCGCAAGGTCGTGGCCGCGTCGCCGGACCTGGGCGACGCCCCGTGGCGGGAGCGGATCGCGGCGCTGCGGACCGCGCCGCCGTTCCTGGTGTCGCGGTACTGGCTCGACGAACCCGTGGACCGGCCCGGTTTCGTCGGCACGAGCGGGTACGACCTGCTCGACAACGTCAGCGTGCTCGACAACTACGAGCACGAGGCACGGGCGTGGGCGGCGCGCACCGGCGGCTCCGTCGTGGAGCTGCACGGGTACGCCATTCCGGCCGACGTGGACGAGGCCGAGGCCCGCCAACGACTCTGGCAGCAGCTCACCGAGATCTACCCCGAGACCAAACGGGCCACCGTCGTCGACGAACGGCACGAATGGCGCGAGGACTGCCCGCTGTTCCCCGCCGGTGGCTACGAGCACCGGCCGCGGGTGAGCACACCGGACGACTTCGTCGTGCTGGCCGGTGACCTCGTCCGGGTCGACCTGCCGGTGGCGTTGATGGAACGTGCGGCCACCACCGGGTTCGTCGCCGCCAACCAGCTACTCGGCCGCTGGGGCGTCACCGGCACGGACCTGTGGACCGTGCCGTCCGAGGGCCGCGTGCCGTTGCTGCGCGCCGCGGCCCGCCGGCGGAGGTCCGCGTGACCGCGGCCGGGCAACCGACCGGCAGAGGGCCCACCGGCGCACGGGCGGCGGCAGCGGTCGCGTGGCTGTTCGGCGCGCTGGTGGTGCTGGCGCAGATCGTCTACTCCATGACCGACCCGGCCGACCGCCTGTTCACGACGGTCGGCTCGGTGCTCGCGTTCGCCGTCGCGTCGGTGTGCGACGCGTACGCGCGGTTCGGCCCGCGTGCGGCGGGGCTGCTGGTGGCCGTCGCCGGTGGTGGGGGTCTGCTGGCGGAGACGATCGGCGTGCACACCGGGTTCCCGTTCGGCGACTACCGCTACACCGGCACGCTGGGCCTGGAGGTCGCCGGAGTGCCGGTGGTCGTGCCGCTGGCCTGGGTGATGATGTGCTGGCCCGCGCTGCTCGCCGGCCGGGCGCTGGCGCGGTGGCTGCGCGCGGACCGGCCGGTGTGGCCGGTGGTCGCGCTCGGTGCGTGGGCGCTGGCGGCGTGGGACGTGTTCCTGGATCCGCAGATGGTCGACGCCGGCCACTGGGAGTGGGCGCACCCCACCCCTGCGCTGCCCGGTGTGGCCGACGTGCCGCTGACGAACTACGCGGGCTGGCTGCTGGTCGCCGTGCTGATGATGACTGCGTTGCAGCGCACCGTCGGGGAGGCGCGCGAGCTGCACCGGGTGCCGCTGGGGCGGCGGGTCGTGGAGCTGATCCGGACGCGCGAACCGGTGCCCCACCGGGGCGTCGGGGCGCGGTCGGGTGAGCTGGACCGGGCGTCGGTGCCGCACGCGGCCGCCGAGGCGCGCCGGTCGGGTGAGCTGGACCGGGCGTCGGTGCCGCACGCGGCCGCCGAGGCGCGCCGGTCGGGTGAGCTGGACCGGGCGTCGGTGCCGCACGCGGCCGCCGAGGCGCGCCGGTCGGGTGAGCTGGACCGGGCGTCGGTGCCGCACGCGGCGGCCGAAGCGCGCCGGTCGCACGAGCTGGACCTGCGGTCCGGACCGGCGCCGGTGCTGTACCTGTGGACGTACGGGTCGTCGGTGTGGGCGCACACGGCGTTCTTCGGCCGCCCCATGGTGTCCGTGGTCGCCGGTCTGCTGATGGGTGCGGTGGCGATGCCGTTCGCGGTGGCGCTGTGGCGAGCGCACCGATGAGGCGACTGGTCACCGGCGCGGTGCGCGGTGCCGCTGTCGGGGCCGTTGCCGCCGCCGTGCACACCGTGGTCAACGCGCGGCTGATGCGCGTGCCACCCGCCGACCCGCGCGAGTGCGTGGAACCGGTGTCCGTGCTGGTGCCCGCACGCGACGAGGCCCATCGGATCGCGCCGACCATCCGCTCGGTGCTGGAGCAGGAGGGCGTGCCCGACCTGGAGGTCGTCGTGCTCGACGACGGTTCGGCCGACGGCACCGCCGACGAGGTGCGCCGGGTGGCGGCCGGCGACCCGCGGCTGAAGGTCGTCACCGGTGACGGGCCACCCGCCGGGCTGCCGGGCAAGCCGCACGCCTGCGCGCAGCTGGCCGAGCTGGCCCGCGGGCGGGTGCTGGTGTTCGTCGACGCGGACGTCGTGCTCGCCCCGCACGCGGTGGCCGCGGCCGTGGAGCTGTTGCGCGCCAACCGGCTCGACATCGTCTCGCCGTTCCCGCGGCAGCTCGCCGACGGTGCCGCGACCCGGCTCGTGCAGCCGCTGCTGCAGTGGTCGTGGCTCGTGTTCCTGCCGCTGCGGCTGGCCGAGACCTCGCCGCGGCCCGCGCTGTCCGCGGCCAACGGCCAGTTCCTCGTCTTGGACGCCGAGGCCTACCACCGCTGCGGTGGCTTCGCCGGTGTCGCCACCGCCGTGCTCGACGACATCGCGCTGATGCGGGCGGTCAAACGCAGCGGCGGCTGCGGTGTGGTCGTCGACGGCAGCACGGTGGCGGCCTGCCGGATGTACGAGGACTGGGCGGACGTGCGGCAGGGCTACGAGAAGTCGCTGTGGTCGGCCACCGGCACCCCGGCGGCGGCGGTCGCCGTGTCGGCGTTGTTCGCCTGGCTGTACGTCCTGCCATCGCTGGCGGCGCTCACCGGGTCGCGCGCGGGTGCGGTCGGGTACGCGGCGGGGGTGCTCAGCCGCGTGGTGGCCGCCCGGCACACCGGTGGCCGGGTCTGGCCGGACGCGCTCGCGCACCCGGTGTCGGTGGGGGTGTTCCTGACCCTGGTCGCCCGGTCGTGGCGGGCCCGGCGGGCGGGCAGCCTGCACTGGAAGGGCCGTTCGTTGAAGGGGAGCAGCTGACGTGGCACGGGTGGTGGTCATCGGCGCGGGCATGGGCGGACTGGCCGCGGCCGCACGGCTCGCGAAGGCCGGGCACGAGGTCACGACGTTCGAGCAGGCGGCCGGGCACGGCGGCAAGCTCGGCACGGTGCGGCGCGGCGGTTTCACCTTCGACACCGGGCCTTCGTTGCTGACCCTGCCGCACGTCTACCGCGACCTCTTCGCCGCCACCGGCGCCCCGCTGCACGACCTCGTCGACGTCGTGCCGGTGGAACCGACCTGCCGCTACCGCTTCCCCGACGGCTCCGAGCTCGACCTGCCGCACGCCGAGAAGCAGGTGGACGACGCCATCGCCGACGCGTTCGGACCGCAGGCCGCCCGGCAGTGGCGCGCGGTGATGACCGACGCGGAACGGTTGTGGGACCTCGTCGGCGAACCGGTGCTGCAGAACCCGCTCGGCGGTGTGCGCGACCTCGTGCGCCGCTCGGCGAGCGTCCGCGACCTGATGGCGATCGCGCCGTGGCGCACGCTGCGCGGGGTGGGGGAGCGGCGGTTCACCGACCCGCGGCTGCGGATGCTGCTCGACCGCTACGCCACCTACAGCGGGTCCGACCCGCGCCGCACCCCGGCGCTGATGACGGTCGTCCCGTTCATCGAGCAGCGGTTCGGCGGCTGGTACGTCCGCGGCGGGCTGCGCCGGCTCGGCGACGCGTTGTTCGAACGCTGCGCCGAGCTGGGCGTGCGCTTCCGGTTCGACACACCGGTCGTCGGCGTCGACACCGACGCGAGCGGCGTCACCGGGGTGCTGCTGCCCGGCGGCGAACGGCACCGCGCCGACGTCGTCGTGTCCGATGTGGACGCCGAACACCTCTACGGCGAGCTGCTCACCGAACGGCGCGCCCGCCGCCCGCGCCGGATGCTCGCCAAGACCCAGCCGTCGCTGTCGGGGTTCGTGCTGCTGCTCGGGCTGCGGGGCCGGACACCGGACCCGGCCCACCACCGCGTGCTGTTCCCCGCCGACTACGACGCCGAGTTCGACGCGATCTTCGGCAGGCACCCGCACCCGGTGACCGACCCGACGGTCTACGTGTGCGCACCGGACGACCCCGCCGTGGCACCCGAGGGCGACGAGGCGTGGTTCGTGCTGGTCAACGCGCCCCGGCAGGGCCCGGTCGACTGGACGGAGCCGGGGCTGGCCACCGCCTACGCCGACCGCGTCCTGCGGGTGATGGCCGACCGCGGCCTCGACGTGCGCGACCGGGTGCGGCTGCGGGAGATCCGCACCCCGGCCGACTGGGCCCGCGACACCGGCTCGGTCGGCGGGTCGATCTACGGCTCGTCGTCCAACGGGCCGCGGGCGGCGTTGCTGCGCCCGGCCAACCGGTCGCCGGTACCGGGGTTGTTCCTCGTCGGCGGCTCCGCCCACCCCGGCGGCGGGCTGCCGCTCGTGGCGATGTCAGCGCAGATCGTCGCTCGGCTGGTGGGCCCGGCTTGACCCGGTCCACGGCCGGCCGGCGAGCTCCCGCCGGACACCGGCCGCGAGCTGACCGAACCCCACGACCGCGCACACCGCCCACAGCACCACCGACACCGCCGCCCAGCCCCACCCGGTGACGGGCGTGCCACCGGGCGACAGGGCCGTTCCCGCGCAGGCGACCGCGACCACGACCACCCGCGTCGGCCGCTCCGCGACGGTGATCGCCCCCGCGGACGTCATCCCCACGGCCTGCGCCTTGGCCCGCGCGTACTCGTGCAGGAGCAACGACATCGCGATCCCGGCACACCACCACGCCTGCGCCCCGAGCACCAGCAACACCAGCACCAGGCACACGTCGGCCAGCCGGTCGGCGACCGCGTCGACCACCGCACCCAGCGGCCGCACCCGGCCGGTGCGCAGGGCGACCGCGCCGTCCAGCCCGTCGAGCACCCCGGTGCCCACCACGAGCAGCAACGCCAGCAGGGCCCACCACCCGCCCGCCGCGGCGGCACCGACGGCACCCAGGGCGACGACGACACCGGCCGCGGACAACACGTCGGGGTGGACCCGGTCGAACGGGCGGGCCAGCGCGTGCACGAACCGCAGCCAGCCGACGACCAGCCGGCTGCCGGACACGTCCTCGCCGTGCACCCGCGACCACTCGGCGACGGGATTTCGCTCAGCACCGGTCACAACCACAACCGTAGGCGGAGGGGTGACATCACGCAGGTTCGGGTACCTCCCGATCATGCAGGTACTCCGCGCTGTGGTGGCAGCCACCCGCTCGGCGCTGCACGGCCGGGACCTCCTGCTGTGGGCGGCCGGTCTGACGTTCTTCGCCGGCCTGGGCCTGGTCCCGCTGCTGCTGCTGGCCCTGCGCGGCGCGGCACTGCTGTTCGGGCCCGGGTTCGTGCTCGACAGCGCCCGCCTGCTCGGTGACGCGCTCCCGGCGGCCGCGCGGAACCCGACCGAGGGGCTCGTGCGGCTGGCCGAGGCGGCGGTGACCGCGCCGTGGCCGCTGCTGGCGGCGTCGTTGCTGCCCGCGTCGCTCTACGGCGAGGGGTTGCGCCGCGGCCTGGGCCAGGCGGCCGGTGAGAAGGTGACCAAGTGGACCGGGTGGGCGGGCCGCATCGCGTTCCTGCCGGTGCTCGCACTGGCACCGCTGCTGATCGCGCTGCCGCTCGCGGTGACCCCGGTCGTCGCCCCGCTGTACGCGAAGGGCGGCTGGTCCGCGGTGCTCGGGGTCGTGCTGTCGTTCCACGCCGACCTCGTGCCGGTCTGCGCGACCGTCGGCCTGGTGTTCGCCCTCGCCGGACCCGTCGACCTGCCCGCCAGGACGAGCTTCGCGGCCGGTGTCGCCGTCGGCGCGGTCCTCACCGGCTTCCTGCACGGTTTCGTGCTGTTCCTCGCCATCCCGGTGGACTGGGCGATTCCCTACGGCGGCTTGGCCGGTCCCGGCGTCGTGGCGGCGCTTGCGCTGTGGCTGTTCCTGCTGCACGCCCTGCTGTTGTTCGGGTACCGGGCGACACTGAGCACGCACGAGGTGCTCACCGCCCAGCCGCAGGGGGTTCGTTGCCCGTCTCGCTAGCGCTCTTCACGCGCGACCTCCGCGTGCACGACAACGCGATGCTCACCGCCGCGGCCACCGCCGGCGAGGTGCTCCCGCTCTTCGTGGTCTCCCGCACGGACTTCGCCGGGCCGAACCGGGCCGCGTTCCTCACCGGCTGCCTGCGCGACCTCGCCCGCGGCCTCGCCGACCGCGGCGGCGCACTGGTCATCCGGTACGGCGACCCCGCGGCCGTCGTCGCGAACCTGGTGCGGGAGCACGACATCACCCGCGTCCACGTGTCCGCCGACGCGAGCGCGTACGCCCACCGCCGCGAGCGCGCCCTGCGCGAGGCGGTGGGGGACCGGCTCGTGGTGCACGACGACGTCGTTCCCGCCGTGGCACCGACCGGTCCGTTCGAGCCGGTCTTCACACCGTTCTTCCAGCGCTGGAACGAGGTCCCGCCACGCACCCCGCTGCCCGCACCCGGCGGCCTGCGGCTGCCCAGCGTCGACCCCGGCGAGCTCCCCCTCGGCCGAGACCTTCTCCCGCGGCATCCCGGCACCCGGCCTGCCACCCGGCGGCGAACGCCACGGCCGGGCCCTGCTGGACTTCTGGGCGCGAACCGGAGTGCACCGCTACCCCGAGGACCGCGATGACCTGGCCCGCCAGGGCTCGTCGCACCTGTCCGCGCACCTGCACTTCGGCTCGCTCTCCGCGGCCGAGACCCGTCACGCCGTCGGCGCGCACGCCGGCCAGTTAGTGCGCCAGCTGGCGTGGCGCGACTTCTACCTCCGGGTCCTCGCCGCACGACCGGACGCCGCGTGGCGGGACTACCGCGACCGCGGTGACCGGTGGCGCCACGCCCCGGCCGACCTGCTCGCCTGGCAACGGGGCCGCACCGGCTACCCGGTCGTCGACGCCGCCATGCGCCAGCTCACCACCGAGGGCTGGCTGCCCAACCGCGCCCGCCTGCTGGCCGCGAGCTTCCTCTGCAAGACCCTGTACCTCGACTGGCGGCCGGGCGCCGCGTTCTTCCTGCACCACCTCGTCGACGGCGACCTCGCGAGCAACCAGCTCAACTGGCAGTGGGTGGCGGGAACCGGCACCGACACCCGCCCCGGCCGGGTGCTCGACCCGGTGTGGCACGGCGAGCAGCACGACCCGGACGGCGCCTACGTCCACCGGTACGTGCCCGAGCTGCGGTCCGTGCCCGGTCCGCTCGTGCACCGGCCGTGGGAGCTCGACGCGTCCGTCCGCAGTGGACTCGACTACCCCGGACCCGTGGTGGGGCTGGAAGAGGGGTACGCGCGGTTCGTCAGCGCCCGCAGGAAGCACAAGCAGGGCAAGCAGCGCAACCGCAGGCGCTGACCGCTCAGGCCGCCGCCGCGCCGAACAGCCCCGCCAACCGGTCGAGCGACCGCTTCATCGCCACCTCGTTCCGCCGGGGAATCCCGGACAGCCCGAGCAGCCACGCCGTGCGCGCGGTCGACCAGTCGAACGTCTCGGTCACCTCGGTCGTGCCGTCGCCGAGCGGGACGAGCCGCCACCGCCACCGGTGGCCGTTGAAGTGGCGCCAGGCGATGAGCCGGTCCTCCTCGAACTCCACCACGGTGTTCTCGATCCGGTACGCCACGCCGATGCGCATGTCCATGCCGAAGGTCGCGCCGAGCGACAACCGGGCCGGCGCGCCCGGCCGGGGAGCGCGCACCGTACCCGACCCGTCGATCAGCGGGTGCTTCGCCGGGTCCGCCAGCAGGTCGAAGATCCGCTCCGCCGCCGCGGGCACCGTCCTGGTCACCGAGGTGCTGCGCACCGGCTACCCCTCCACGCCGCGGACGGTCGTCATCGACGTCAGGCCCGACATCTCCAGGATCGGCGTGAGCAGCGGCGTCGCGATCAGCTCCGCCCGTTCGGCGTGCGCGAACAGGACGCTCATGCCGGCGCTGTCGATGTAGTGGACCTCGGTCAGGTCCACCACGAGCGGGCCGGTGGTGCCGGAGAGCGCGGCGGCGAACGCCCTGGTGTTGCTCAGGTCGATCTCACCCGCTGCCTTGACCACCGATCGGCCGTCCGCGGCGGTGGTCTTGGTCAGCTTCAGCGGCGTCGTCATCAGGAATCATCACCTGCATCGTCACGGTTGTACCGGTCGGTTCGGGGAGGATGGCGACCTCGTCCATCATCGTCCGCATGATCGTCGTGCCCATGCCGCGGCGCGCAGCCGGGTCGGTGTTCGGGGTCTTCCAGGTGCCGGTGTCGACCACGGTCACGAGCAGCCCGGTGTCGCCGGCGGACTCGACGCGCACCCGCACGTTCTCGCGGGTCTCGTCGCGGTAGGCGTGCTCGATGGCGTTGGTCCAGGCCTCGCCCACGGCCAGCAGCACGCCCTGCGCCAGCGTCGTGGACAGTCCGCACTGGCCCAGCCAGGTGCGCAGCGTGTTGCGCGCGCCGTGCATCTGGTTCGGCTCGGCAGCGAAGTTCAGCTCCAGCGGCGCCGGGTGGCGGTAGAGCAGCAACGCGACGTCGTCGTCGTAGCCGCCGGCCGGGGCCAGGGTCTGCATGATCTCGCCCGCGAGGTCCTCCAGGCCGCTGGACCGGCCCTGCTGCACCGCTTCCGCCGCCTTCTCGATGCCCTCGGTCAGCGAGCGGCGCCGGCGTTCCACCAGGCCGTCGGTGTAGGTCAGCAGGGTCGAGCGGGGCGGCAGGGTGCACTCGGCCTCCGCGCGCCGCACGCCCGGCTTGACCGCGAGCGGGATGGACCGGCCGTCCTCCAGCAGCCGGGTGGTGCCGTCGTGCAGCGCCAGGATCGCGGGCGGGTGCCCGGCGCTGGAGTAGACGAGGTGACCGGTCGTGGGGTCGAGGACACCGCAGAACACCGTGGTGCACAACGCCCCCGGCACCCCGGCGGCGAACTGGTCGAGCGCCTCCAGCGCGCGGGCGGGACCGATCTCCTGCAGCAGCAGGGCGCGGCAGGCGCTGCGCAGCTGGCCCATCACGGCCGCCGCGGTGAGCCCGCGGCCCACGCAGTCGCCGACGACGATGCCGATGCGCCGGTCCGGCAGCTCGAACGTGTCGTACCAGTCGCCGCCGACCTCCAGCGGCCGCGCGGCCGGCTCGTAGCGCACGGCGAACCCGCCCGGCAGGAGCGACGGACCGAGGATGGCCCGCTGCAACGCGATCGCGGTCTCCCGCTGCTGGTCGATCTGGTGCGCGCGGGACAGGCCTTGCGTGAGGTGACCGGCCAGCACCGACAACAGCAGCTCGTCCTGCTCGGTGAACTGCTGCAACGCGTCGATGCGCAGCCACAGCACCATCGGTCCGTCCGGGTGCTCGACGGTGACCACGACGCTGCCGTCGCCGAGCACGACCGGGACCAGCGCCTGGTGCTCCCGGAACGACGTCAGCACCACCCGCTCGTGCTCCGGCATGTCCTCCCAGACGAAGCCGGCGGACCCGTTGACGACCAGCGGGTCGTGGTGCCGTGCGAACACGACGGCCAGGACGTGCTCCGTCCGCCAGAGACCCTCCAGCTGCTCGATCGCACTCGTCAGCGCGTCGCCGGTGTCCGTGGCCTGCGACAGCCGCATGCTCATCTCCGCGAGCGCGGCCTCCCGCCTGCGGGCGTGGTGCTCTGCGGTGACGTCGCGGAAGGTGCCGACCGTCATCGTGTCGCCGCTGTCCGGGTCGCGAGCCGGGTTCATCAGGGCACTGAGCCACAACCGCCGGCCGTCGCGGTGGGTCACCGGCACGGTGTGGCTGCGCTGGTCGCGGCCGGACCGCTGCTCGAACGCGGCGGCGAACTGCTTGCGCGCCTCCGGGTCCGTGGGCCACCACGGGTGCGGCACCGGGTAGGGCAGCCCCTCCGGCCCGTAGCCGAGGATGTCGGTGAACGCGGCGTTGATCTCCACGACCGTGCCGGCGCCGTCGCAGACGAAGAACGCCTCCTGCAACGAGTCGATCAACGCGTCCCGCCAGCGGGCGTGCCGGCCGCGCAACCGGGCGAGGTCCACGTTCGCCCGCACCCGCGCCAGCAGGTCCGCAGCGGCGAACGGCTTGACCAGGTAGTCGTCCGCCCCGGCGCGCAGGCCCTCGCCGGAGGCCTCCTGACCGGCCCGCGCGGACAGCAGCAGCACCGGCACCGCCAGCGTGCGCTGGTCCGCGCGCAGGGCCGCCACCAGCGACAACCCGTCCATCCGCGGCATCATCACGTCGCTGACCACCAGGTCCGGCGGCCGGGCGCGGGCGGACTCCAGCGCCGCCAGGCCGTCGTCGACCGCGCGCACCTCGTAGCCCGCGCGGTGCAGCAGCCGGGTCAGGTACTCGCGCATGTCCGCGTTGTCGTCGGCGACCAGCACCGTCGCGGGCAGCTCCGGCGCGGCACCGGCGGCCGTGCTGGGCAGCAGCTCCTCCACCGTCAGGCCGGGCTCCGGCAGCCAGCGCAGCGCCTCCTGCACGTAGGGGGCGGCGATGTCGGACGTGGCGGGCGCGGCGGAGTCCTGCGCGAGCGCGTCGGCGGGCAGGTGGTGCGTGCCGAACGGCAGCTCGACGGTGAAGGTGGTGCCGGCGCCCTCGGTGCTCTCGGCGAGGATCGTGCCGCCGTGCAGGCCGACGAGCTCCTGCACCAGCGCGAGCCCGATGCCGCTGCCCTCCTTGGACCGCGACCACGTGTTCTCGATGCGGTGGAAGCGCTCGAACAGGCGCGGGATCTCGTGCTCCGGCACCCCCACACCGGTGTCGCTGACCGTCACGACCGCCCGGTTCGACCCGGCCCGCACGGACACGCCGACCGATCCCTCGACGGTGAACTTGAGCGCGTTGCTCAGCAGGTTCAGCACGACCTTCTCCCACAGGCCGAGGTCGACGTGCACCGGCTCCGGCAGTGGCGCGCAGTCGATCTCGAAGCGCAGCCCGGCCTTCTCCACCGCCGAGCGGAAGACGCTGGCGAAGCTCCGCGGTCACCGCGGCGAGGTCGACCGGCTGGAAGTGCGCCTGCATGCGGCCCGCTTCGAGGCGGGAGAAGTCCAGCAGGGTGTTGACGAGCTTGCCCAGCCGCAGGCCGTTGCGGTGGATGACCTCCAGCTCCTGACCGGCCTGCGGGTCGGCGGCGGACAGCCGGTCACGCAGGTCCTGCACCGGACCCATGATCAACGTCAGCGGCGTGCGGAACTCGTGGCTGATGTTGGAGAAGAACGCGGTCTTGGCGCGGTCGAGCTCGGCCAGCTCCTCGGCCCGCCGTTGCTGGGCCCGGAAGTTGCGGGCACCGGCGATGCCCGCGGCCAGGTGGCCCGCGACCAGCTCCACGAACCCGAGGTAGCCGTCGTCGAGCGGCCGGTGCCGGTTCAGGCCCGCGACCAGGAACCCGTAGGGCGCGCCACCGGGCCGTTGCAGCGGCACGACCAGCGCGCTCGTGGGCGGCCGGCTCCACGCCCCGGTGGGCAGGCCGTCGTGGTCGTCGAGCCCGACCACGACGGACTCGCCGCGCTTGGCGGCCGCCAGCGGCCAGTCCACGGCACCCGGCGGCGGCGGCAGGTTCTGCGGCGCGGCCTGGTGGTCCTGCCCGATGCCGGTGGCGCAGGCCAGCCGCGCGTGGCCGTCGTCGAACAGGTAGGTCAGGGTGAACGGCAGGTCGCGCTGGTTGCGCCCGAGCTGCGTGCACGCGAACGCCAGCACCTCCTGCTCCTCGCGCGCGACGCTCGGGTCCGAGCCGAGGTCGCGCAGCGTGGCCATCCGCCGCTCGGCGATGACGCGGTCGGTCTCCTCGCTGACCACGCACAGCATCCCCGCCACCGCGCCGCTCTCGTCGCGCAGCGGGCTGTAGGAGAAGGTGTGGTAGCTCTCCTCGGAGTAGCCGGACCGTTCCACGAACAGCAGCAGCGCCTCGTCCCACGTCGCGTGGCCGGTGGTGAGCACGCTGTCCACGCGGGGACCGATGTCCTCCCAGATCTCCGCCCACACCTCGGCCGCCGGTCGCCCCAGCGCCCACGGGTACTTCCGGGCGAGCGTGTTGCGCCGGTAGGCGTCGTTGCAGAAGAAGGTCAGCTCCGGACCCCACGCGAGCCACATCGAGAACCGCGACGACAGCAGCACGCTGACGGCGGTCTGCAGGCTCTGCGGCCACCCGGAGGGCGGGCCGAGCGGGGTGGCGGTCCAGTCGACCGCGGCGAGGTCACGACCGACCAGCGGGTCCTCGGCGAAGACACCGGTGAGCGCGGGCCGGTCGTCTCTTTCACCGGTGTCGTCAGAGCGGGTCACCGACCGTCCCTTCGCCACACCTCGACAGTTGACCTGTCCAGGGTGCCCAAACCCGGCGACGGCTGCACAACCAGATCCGACGGGTGTGCCCCGCGCCACGGCGTGGAGGGGGACCGGACCGCCCCGCCGCGGCGAAGGCGGGCGGCCTCCGCCGCCGGTCGCGCCCGCGCTCCGGTGGCGACCCACCGGGTGCCGGGAGGGCCTGCCCGGTGCCCTCGAACACGACCGCGGAGTCGGTGCGCGCGGTCGGTCCGGCGGCGGGGCGTCAGCCGAAGCGCATGCGCAGGTTCGTCACCGCGAGGTGCAGCAACGGCCTGCCTGCGTGGAGCCAGCCGAGCCGCCCGCCGGGCGTGAGCCGCCAGCGCACCCGCGTCGGCCGGACCCGCGCCGAGGTGCGCAGCGCGGTGCGGTGCGCCTTCCCGTGCAGCGACTGCCACACCGATGTCCCCGCCCACACCGGCAGGCCCGGTGCCCGGAGGGGCTGCTCGTCGGCGGCGGCGATGGTCGTGTCGTCCACCAGCGCCACGGCGTCGAGCGGGCCGGCGGAGAGCGTGAAGTCCGCCAACTCCTTGAGGATGCCCCACATCGCTCGCGCGCCCTGCTGCGACCGGGTGTCGTCGACCCAGATGTCCGTGATGGACAGTCCCGGCCGGAACCCGCGCCGCACCACCACGGCCGTCATCAGCTCGTGGTAGGAGAGCAGTCCGGGCTGGCGGTAGTCGACGAACGCCGACACCACGAGCACGCGGCCGAACAGGGACAGCGGCACGACGCCGCCCGGCAACCGCAGGGTCGTCGCCGAACGTGGTGCCGTCCACACCGTGAGCCAGCCCTGGCCGCACAGGTTCCACGGCGCCGGGGGGAAGTCAGCGGACATCGGTCACCTCGCCCGCGGGCCGCAGCGCCGCCGGCGCCCCCGCCGGAACCGCCGGCCGGTGCGGTGCCACGGCGCTGAGCCGGGCGTAGGTCGCTCCGAGAGGGGGCCGCGGGTCCGGTTCACCCTTGTTGGGCCACAACGACATCGCGCGCTCGGCGAGCGCGGTGATCGTCAGCGCCGGGTTCACGCCGAGGTTCGCCGGGATCGCGGAGCCGTCCACCACGTGCAGCCCGGGGTGGCCGTGGACGCGGTGGTACGGGTCGACGACGCCGGTGGCGGGGGAGTCGCCGATCACGCAGCCGCCGATCAGGTGGCCGGTCAGCGGGACGTCCGCCAGGTCGTTCCACGCGCCCCGCGCGACGCCGCCGGCGCGGGCCGCGAGCCGGCGGGCCACCTCGTGCCCGGCCGGGATCCACGACGGGTTCGGCGCGCCCTCGCCCTGCCGGGTCGTCAGGCGACCCCGCCGCAGCGACGTGGTGAGCGAGTTGTCCAGGCTCTGCATCACCAGCAACGCTATCGTCTCCTCCGACCACCTGCGCGGCGAGTGCATCCGCAGGGCCGTGCGGTACTCGGCCCGCAGCTGGGACAGACCGCGGCGCAACCGGCCGGGTCCGCCGTCCACGAGCGTGGTCATCAGCAGGCCCATCAGGTTGCTGCCGCGCCCGTAGCGGACCACCTCGACGTGCGTGTCGGCGTCCGGGTGGATCGACGACGTGATCGAGGTGCCGAGCGAGTTGTCGATCCGCCCACCCGGCACCCGCACCGCCACGACCGCCTCGGAGTTCGTGCGGCACAACGCTCCCAGCCGCGGCGACAGTCCGGGCAAGCCACCGCCGGCGCGGATGCGGTGCAGCAGCTGCTGCGTGCCCAGCGACGCCGCCGAGAACACCACCTGGCCGGCGGTGAAGATCCGCTCCGCCCGCCCGTCGGTCCGCCGCGTGCGCACCGCGTACCCGCCGCCGGGACGGGGCCGCACGTCCGTGACCGCCGTCAACGGCCACACCCGCGCACCGGCCTGCTCGGCCAAGTGCAGGTAGTTCTTCGGCAGCGTGTTCTTCGCGCCGTGCCGGCAGCCGGTCATGCACGCGCCGCAGGCGGTGCACCCGGTGCGGCGCGGCCCGGCACCGCCGAAGAACGGGTCCTCGCCGTCGGGTCCGAAGTGGACACCCACCCGGGACGGGCGGTGGGTCGACGGCACCCCGAGCTCGACGGTCCTGTTCGACGAGGTCCGCGCCGACCGCGCCGCGGTCCTGCTCACCCGCGGCGGGCTGTCGGTGGAGCAGGCGGCCGGTCAGCTCGGCTTCGCCGAGGCGGCGAGCTTCATCCACGCCTTCCGCCGCTGGTACGGCACGACACCGAGCACCTACGCCCGTTCAGCGCTCCGGCCGTGACCAGTCGCTGCGGTGGTGCAGGTTGGTCTTGGCGACGTTGCCGACCGCGGGGGCGTCCCGGCCGCCGTCGAGCACCAGGCCCGCTTCCGCCGCGGGTGCCCGGTACCAGCCGGAACACCCGTTGACGCACGGGTGGCTCATCTCCGTCAGCGTCATGCCGCCGTCCGCGCCCGGAACGGGTTGCATCCACGTCATCGAGCCGCTGCCCTCGCACAGCTCGCAGGTGCCGTCCACCGCTCACCGCCCCAGCAGGTGGCGCAGCGCCGGGTCGAGCCGCGGGTAGCGGAACACGTGCCCCGCCTTGGTGAGCACCGCCGGGCGCACCAGCTGGCTGGCCTGCGCCAGCTCGCGGGCACCCTGGTCGCCGAGCAGCACCTTGGGCGCGAACGACGGCACCGGCAGCAGCGCCGGCCGGTGCAGCACCTGCGCCAGCACCTTCGTGTACTCGCTGTTGCGCACCGCCTCCGGTGCCACCGCGTTGACCGGCCCCGACAGCGCGGTGTCGTAGAGCGCGCGGTGGTAGACGTCCAGGAGGTCGTCGATGCCGATCCACGACTGCCACATGTGCCCGTCGCCGAGCTTGCCGCCCAGCCCGGCCGCGAACAGCGGGTGGAAGATCCGCAGCGTGCCCCCGGCCGGTGACTGCACCAGCCCGGTGCGCACGGTCACCACGCGCACCCCGTCCGCCTTGCTCGCCGCCTCCCAGTCGGCGACCACGTCGGCCAGGAACCCGTCGCCGCGCTCGCTCTCCTCGGTCAGCTCCTCGTCACCGCGGTCGGGACCGTAGAACCCGATCGCCGACGCGCTGACGAACACCTCCACCCCGGCCGCCGAGGCCAGGTCCGCGAGCGCGCGGGTGGGCCCGATCCGGGACGAGCGGATCGCCGCGCGGTGGGAGCCGGTGAACCGCCCGGCGATCGACGCGCCGGCCAGGTGCACCACGGCGTCGACCCCGGCCAGCAGGTCGGGCGCGGGCCGGTCCGGGTCCCAGCGCCGTTCACCGGGACCGTTCACCTGGCCGCGCACCAGCCTGACCACCCGGTGCCCGGCGGTGGTCAGGAACGGCCCCAGCGCGCGGCCGACCAGACCGCCGGCACCGGTCAGCGCGATCGTCCTCGGCCGGTCACCCGCGAGCCGGGCGGCCCGCTGGGCGGCGAGGTCGGCCGCCACCTGGCGGTGCCGGTAGGCGAACGTCGACCGCAGCAGCGCGCCGGGCACCTGCGTGTCCACCCGGTCGGTCATCCGGGTGCCGTCGCCCTCGGCCCGGAACTCGTGGCTGTGCCGCCACTTCAACGCCCAGCGCAGCGGCGCCGAGTCGAGCTCGTCGACGAACCGGTGCGGCGGCGCGTACCCGGAGTGCTTCGCGCCCCAGCGCAGCCCCAGCGGGAAGCCGAGGACCGCGCGACCGCCGTCCAGCGTGCTCGCCTCGCGCACGACGCTCATCGGGTGCCACGGCGGCGTCAGCCGGTGGATGGCACCGGGGCGCTCGTGCCAGGCGAACACCTCGTCGAGCGGTGCGTCGACGACACTGGAGTAGATCAGGGACATGCACCAACGCTAAGCAGGCCCTGCGGGGTCTGCACGATGAGCGGAACCAGCCCCGCGGGGCGCCACCCGGACCGCACCTCGTTCGACGCCGCACAACGGGCGGCAGGCGCCTCAGGCCGGGCGGAGGTGGTCCCACTCGTCGTCGTCGAAACTGCCCGACAGCACCATCTCCCGGTTCTCGGCGGGCCCGCGGGTGCCGAAGACCTCGTCGAGCCGCAGGGGCCGCCGGGTCGTCGCCGCCGTCTGCACCTCCACCCGGACGGGGACGTGCGGGTACGTCTCCTCCAGCCGCCCCAGCGCCTCCGCGGCGTTGACCGCGATCGACCACACCCGCGGCGCCGGGACCGCGGGCAGCACGAGCAGGAACTCCGTGCGGCTCATCCGCACCGCCCGGTCCACCGGCCGCAGCTCGCGGCGCAGCAGGTCGGCGACGTTGTTCTCGGTGTGCACCGCGGCGCTCGGCCCGTGCCGGCCCTCCACGTCCTCCAGGTCCGGCACCCGGACGCGAACCAGCCCCAGCTCGACGGTGTCGGCGAAGTCCGTGCCGAGCCACGAGTCCAGCGACTCCGGCGTGTGCAGCCCGGTCCACGGGTCGCGCGCATCGCGCACCTCGTCGGCCCGCCGCGCGGTCAGCCGCTCGACGCGGTCGCGCGCACGGGCCATGCCGGTGACCAGGTGCACCACCGCCGCCTCCGCCCGCCGCTCCACCTCGGTCGCGGGCGGCTCGACCGTGCTCGCCAGCACGTCGTCCAGCCGCCGCCGCACGTCGGGCGGCACCCGGTCACCCAGCACGTCGCGCAGCCGGACCGCCTCGGCGTAGGCCTCCTCGCGCCGGAACCCCCAGCGGCCGTGGAAGAGCCGCGCCGGCTCCAGCGAGGTGCCGTCGAGGGCCACCTCGCCGAGGTCGGTCGCCACGACGCTCGCACCGAACCGCGCCGACAGCACCACCACCGACCACTCGGCGGCCAGCTCCTCGTCCTTGCGCAGCAGCACCGGCGTGACCCCCGCCGGCAGGTCCGGCCTGCGGTCGGCGACCATGCCCACGACCGTGACCTCCGCCAGCCCGGCGATGCGGCGGTAGACCTCGCTCTCGCGTTCGAAGTAGGGCAGCCGCTGGAACATCGCGATCACCAGCAGCGGTTCGGAGCCGTCGCCCGCGAGCGCGGCCCGTTCCACGGCGTGCGAGGCGATCACCAGCGTGCGCTTGGTCAGCAGTCCCGCCCTGGCGTCCCGTGCTGACGCGTTCACCCACCTGCTCCTGTCGTCGTGGCCCACCTCGGCGGCACTTCGAACCTAGTTCGGGCGCACCCACCGGCAGAACTGCACGAACGGGTGACGTCCGGCCGTTGTGCGGGCCGGGCGCCGGGACCCGGCGGTGGAGAGCAGGTTCTCTGCTCTCCTGAATCAGCAACAACTGAATGGCAAAGGGCGGTGATCCATGATCACTGCTTCTACGCGACCTCGCCTGTTTTGGAGACAGGTGCACCAAAGCCCGCATCGGCTGATTCCGTGCCCGTAACTTGGAATAGTGACAAGAAATGCAAACCTTGTGGTAGGCAAGCTCGTAGCCACGTTCTCGACGGAGGAGCTCGCTCCACATGCCCATCCAGGCAACGGACACAACCGTCCGCGCTCTCGACGGCCTTCACCTGCGCGGAACCCTCGTCGCCCCGGATACTCCCTCTGACCGCGCCATCGTGTTGGTTCATGGTGGCGGCGTAACCCGCGATGAGGGAGGCTTCTTCACGAGGCTGGCGGCCGGCCTTGCTGAGGCAGGCGTGGCAGCACTCCGCTACGACCTCCGGGGCCACGGCGAGAGCGACGGGACGCAACAGGATGCCACGCTGACCGGACATCTCAACGACATTGCCGTTGCACTACAACGTGTCCGTGAGGCCACAGGGGCAACTCGGGTAAGTCTGCTCGGCACGAGTTTCGGCGGCGGCCTCGCCGCCTATTACGCCGGGACGCGGCCGGCCGAACTGGACCGGCTCGTGCTGCTGAACCCCCAGCTCGACTACAAGAACCGCTACATCGAGCAGAAGCCGTACTGGGATGGCGACCGCCTGAACGACGAGATGGCCGTGCAACTCGCCGAGAAGGGCTTCATCGCGCATTCGCCCACCGTCAAGCACGGGCGAGCCTTTCTGAACGAGGTGTTCTGGATTCGGCCGCTCGACGTGCTGGACAAGATCACCGCACCGACGCTGCTCGTCCACGGGACGCAGGACACGTTCGTGCCGGTGGACGTGTCGAGGCAGGCAGATCGGGAAATCCGCAGTGAGCACCGGCTGGTGGAGATCGAGGGTGCGCAACACGGGTTCGCCGTGCACGACGATCCCGAGTACGCCCATCCGCAGAGTCAGGAGTGGCAGGCGTTTGTCATCGAGACGGTCTGCGACTGGGTGACTGCGCAGATCAGCCGGTAAGCGCCTCACGAAGAGCACGTGGCGCTGGACGGCTGGCCCACGGCTGCAAGGTGACGACGGTGCGGCCGAGTTCGCGCCTGGTACGTGCCGAACTGGTTGCCGTTGCCAGTTCCGCGGCTTGCAGGCCGGCAGTCGCGGCGTCGTCCGGTTCGCCGGACAAGGCCAACGCCGATGCCTGCCGCGCGAGGAAGTACCCCTGGTCGCGCATCGAGAGCACACCAGTGTTCAGCACCTCGCCGTAGAGCATCGCTGCACGTAGGGGCTTGCCGGCCTCGATGTAGCAGCTCGCCGTCTGGAGCGTCAGCGACGAGTCGCTGTAGTGGGTGGCGAGGCCGCTGTCATCGGTGGTCTTGCCCGCGTTGCTCAAGTACTCCCGAGACTGCTCCAGCTTCCGTTCGACGTCGAGCACGGGCATACCGAGCATGGCCAGGCCGCGGGCTTCCTGCTGGGCGACTTCGGCTCGAACCTTCGGCGGCAGATTCCACGGGCCGGACTGTGCTGCTTCGGCAAAGCCCAACACGTTGACGGCATCCCGGTCGTCGTATGCGGTCTGGGCCTTCTTGAGCAGTACGTAGCCCTGCATGGGGAGGTCGCCGGAGAGCTGCGCCCACTCGGTTGCCCGGTCGTGCCAGAACGTCGCCCGCGTCTGGTCGTGGAGGTCGCGGCACAGCCACCCGGCGAACTCCGCCCCGCGTGCACCAACTGCGAACAGCGCGCGGCGGACGTCGGGCTTGGCGTCCTGAGCGCACACCTTGATCGCCCCGAGCATCCCCAGCACGGTGGGCAGCGTGCGGTTCGAACCGAGCGTGCCGTCGTCGGCCTTGCAAGCGTCGAGCTGGCGCTTGAACGAAATGACGATCTCCGCGTCCGAGTAGCGGCGCGCATCCTTGAGTGCTTTGGCGATGCGTTCGGCCTCGTCGGCGTTCAGGCCTGGCAAGGCGGCAGCGGCAACGCCTCGGAGAAGCAACGAGCGACGGCTGAGCGGCATGGTGTCCTGTTCGGCGGCGGTAGATGCGCCCGATGGGCGTTCGTCCTCGACCGTCCCACCGGAGATGCCGCCGGGGTTACCGGAAGCAGGCGCGTCTACACCCTCGGACGTGCGGGCCTGGCGGTCCCGAACCGCTGTCTGCGGCCGTCCCGGCATCCGGAACCACAGTAGGTCGCGCGGCATCCCGAGGATATGCGCCCAGCGCATCAGACGTGTCAGGTCGGCGACGCCTTCATCACCCTCGATGCGGCTCAACCGAGTCTGTGAGATGCCGAGCCAGCGGGCCGCGATCTGCTGGGAAATGGTTCGGCCGTGGTGGGGATGCTTCCGGTAAGCGTAGATCACCGCGCCCATGTCGCAGGAGTCGAATGCCTCTTCCATTTCCGTCGTGTGCCAGAACTCCGGCGGCACGGTTGGAGGGCTGACCATCAGGTCACGGGCCTTCGTCTTGCAGGCGTTGCACTGGAGGCTGCGGTTGTCGCGCGCCAATCGCGTGCCGCAAGCGCAACGACGAACGCTCCCCTCAGCAGCCATGTGCTCGGTCTCCAGTCGTCCCGTATGTAACTCCTCGTGACAGCCTAGCCACGTTAGGCGACTTGGACGACTTCCGTCATGCGCATTCCGCATAACGATCATGCGGTCTGCGCACCGACGCAGTCGCTGGTCACGGCCAATCTCGATCACAGGTGTCCGGCGTCCGAGAGCTTCCGCCCCGACACGGCCTCGGACGTCGGACACCACCCATCCCGTGCCCAAAGCACCAGAATGCCGAGGTGGCCTGATCGTGCAGCAGAGTTCCCGTACCGAGTCGGCCCGGCTTGACCTTCGGCCGGCCGTTTGCGGTTACATCCGGGTCGAGCTCCCGGATGAGAACGTCATCTCAGAGTGGAAGGCAGCCATCCGGCAGTACTGCCTGGAGCAGGACTTCCGGCTAGAGACGATCTTCACCGACCGGACGGTGTGCGGTGGGATGCTGACCCGTCCGGGACTGGCGGGCCTCGTTGGCGTGCTGAGCCTGCCGGGTGTCATCGGGGTGGTCGTCCCGAGTGAAGAGCACCTGTCGCAGTACGACCTACCACTGGCCCGGCTGCACCGGATCATCGCGCGCACCAACTCCGAGGTGCTGTGCGTTGAGGCGGACGAAGCATGAGCACCCCGCAGCTTGCCCAAGCGCCGCAGATCATCGCGCCGTACATCACGTCTTGGAGTGCCGAGCAGGATTTGCCGTACCGGCTCGTGGAACGCCCCGGATCGGGGATCGGCTACGCCGACGAGTCCTTTGCCGACCGTGACGCCAAAGGCGTGCTCTGGCAGCGGGCCGCGGTGCGTCACGGCGTCGGCAAGCCGGAGTTCGGCAAGGTGCACCCGCTCAGACAACGCCGCGCGATGCGCCAGCTCCTCTGTCAGGTCTGCGCCAGGCCTGCCGATCGGAACGACGGCGGCGTGCTGTGGTTGTTGCGGGACTACCGGAGCGACTGGACGGGGTGGCCCAACGGCATGGGCTGCACCGAGCCGCCCATGTGCATCCCCTGTGTCGCAACCTCTCTGCGCCTGTGTCCGGCACTGCGACGCGGTGCGGTTGCTATTCGCGTCCGTGCGTTCGAGGTAGCAGGCGTGCGCGGAGCGCTGTATGGCGCAGGCACGGTCACTGAAGCCAACCTCGCCTATGACGATCCGGACGTCCGGTGGGTGGTTGCCTCCGCCCTGGTCCGTGAGCTGCGCGGCTGCACGTTCGTGCCGCTCGACGAGCTGACCGAAGGGAGGTGATGCCCACACCGACAGACCGCACGACGACGCAGAACACCTGGAAGAGGTGCTTGCCACCCCAGCGGCAAGCACCTCGCTCGTCACCGCCACACCGAGTGAACTGGTTGCGCAGCATGGGAAAGAAGCTCAACTACCGAGCCAACCTGCATCGGCGGGCACTGAGCCGGGTTGTCCTGCGCTGGCAGGAAGCCGCGGAACTGAGCGGCGGCGAACTGGCCGACCGGGCGGGTTGGTCTGGAGCCAAAATGTCGCTGCTGCTCAACGCCCACCAGGCGATGAGCGAAGCCGACTTCTTGACACTGGCCATGATCCTCAAAGCTGACCCGGTGCTGCGGGATCGAGGCCTCACCAGCGTGCGCGCGGCCCTCGGTCAAGCCGATGCCGGCCAGAACGGGCTGGGATGGACGCTCGCTGAGCTGGAGGCCGAAGCTCAGACGCTGCGCATCTACGTGTCCGACACCGTGCCGCCGCTGCTGCGCACCACCGCCTACGACGATTTCATCTGGTCGTCACCACCTGTCGCTGTCCAGACCTGTCACAAGCGCTATGACAAGGACCAGCGCCAAGCCACGCTGGACATGTTGGCCGAGCGGCTGCACCGTCAGGTGCAGGTCGTGTTCGCCGAGACGGTGCTGCGGCATCTGGCGGCATTGCAGGACATCGGGGCCGACCAACTGGCTTGGCTGGTGAAGCTGGGCGAGTTGGACAACGTGACGTTGCAGGTTGTGCGCGACGAGGATCGGACGGCTTTTGGCGGTTCGTTCACGATCTTGTCGTTCTTGGAAGACCGGTTCGAGGATGTCGTCCACGTCGAGCAACTGCATGGGGTGGAGTGGTTGGAGGGTGCAGAGGACCGTGTGGTGTACCGCACCGTCTTCGACCGGTTGGCCTTTGCGGCGTTGGCGGTGGACAACGCGACCGAAATGATTGCATCATTCGTCTAGCTCAATGGTGATGCCGCCGCGGTCAAGTCCCAATTGCATCCGATGCAGTCGAACTTGCTCAAGAAAGCCGCGTCGAGCGACGGTGCCAGCGATGCGATGTTGACCGCGCTGCTCAACAAATTGAGGACGATCAGTACGCGGTCGTCATTGCGGCTGTTGCTCGGACAGTCGAACGCTTTCGACATCGCCGAGGTCTTCGATCAACGGCGGCGCATCCTGCTGGTCAAGCTGTCGAAGGGTACCGTTGACATCGAGACGGGCGAACTTTTCGACTCGCTGGTCGTGGCCTCGGTCTGAGACGCCGTGCTGGGGACGGTACGGACAATCTCACCGAGCGCGCCGGTGCGATGGCGACCGCGGTGGCGTTGCTGTAGCGCACCTCCGGGTTGCTGTCCTACGTCCTCGCCGTGGCCTGGACGCTCGCCGCGGCCGCGGCGCTGGTGCTCGTGGTCGCGGCGACAGCATGGCTCCGCCTGCGCCGCACAGGTGGTCCTCGGCCGACCCGTCCGCCACCGGTTCGCCCAGGGGGTGTGTTCCACGCGGCCGCGCATCGAAAGCACTCCGTCCGGCGTCGTGTGGAACCGGGCGTCGTGGGTACGACTGACAAGGCCGCCGCAGGCGCACCGACGCGAGCTCCTCCGGGGATCGCCGCAGTGACGCACAAGACACGAACCCGATCGGTCCCCGTGCCGAACCACTAGGAGAACGGAGGTATCGGTTGTGAACTCGCATCGAAGCGAACACCCCGTGCTGATCACCTCGGCGGCGCCGTCCTACTCCGACCAGCTCGCGGCCCGGCGGCGCCGGTACGCGGTGATGATGAGCCTGCGCATCCCGTGTTTCGTGCTGGCCGTGCTGTTCGCGAAGGTCTGGTGGCTCGCGCTCGCCCTGATCCTGCTGTCCGTGCCGCTGCCGTGGATGGCGGTGCTGATCGCCAACGACCGGCCACCGCGCAAGTCGGAGACGCCGGAGAAGCTCACGCCGTCCCGCAAGGCGCTCGGCGCGGGTGACGAGAGGCGGGGTGCGCTGTGATCGGGCTGACCGTCGTCGTCGGCTACGGGGACGCCGCGCTGGACGTCTTACGCCACTTGCCGTTGCGCCACGGGCACACCGAGGTCGTGGTGGTCGACCCGGACGCGGTCGCGCTCACCGGCGCGCTCGCCAACGGCGCCAGGGTCACCCGCGGCGACGGGCGCGACATCTGCGCGTTGCGGCACGCCGGGGTGCCGTTCGCGGGACGGGTCGTCGTCGCCGTGCCCGACGACCTCGACGGGTTGCAGATCACCCTGGCCGTCCGCAGCCTCAACCGGACCGCGATCATCGTCGCCGCGGTCCGCGACCCGGCCAACCAGGACCTGTTCAGCAGGTTGGGGGCCGACGAGGTGTTCGTGCGGGTCAGCTCGGCGTGACCGGTCCGGCCGCCAGCCGGCGGTAGAGGTCCGCGAACGGTTCCGCGACAGCGTCGATGGCGAACCGTTCGCGCACGGTCGCCCGCCCGGCCACCGCCACCGGTGCCGCCGCCGCGCCGAGTCCGACGACGTGGGCCAGCCCCGCACCGAGCGTGCGCGCGGTCGAGGTGTCGACGAGGAACCCGTTGCGCCCGTGATCGAGGTAGCAGTGCATGCCACCGCGCTGCGGGCCCACCGCGAGCAGCCCGGCCTCCATCGCCTCCAGCACGGCGATGCCGAACTCCTCCTTCACGCTGGAACACGCGTAGACGTGCGGTCCACCGGTGGCCGCCAGCTCGTGCTGCAACCGCCGGACGTCGTCGTTGGACCACGCGGGCAGGACCGCGATCCGGCCGCGTGCCGACGGCGTGGACTCGGCCAGCGCCAGCACTTCGTCGAGCACGGCCTGTTCGTCCGGCGTCCGGTCGGTGCGGGAACCACCGATGACCACCAGCGCGGTCCGCTCGTGCAGACCCGCCTCCAGCCACGCCCGCACCAGCAGCGGCTGCTGCTTCATCGCGTGCAGCCGCCCCACGTTGAGCAGCACCGGCAACCCGGCGGCCGAGTCGTCGAGCCGGGGGAGCGCGGACGGCCTGAACAGCTCGGCGACCAGCGAGCGGTCCGCCGGCGCCGGTGGTGGCGCGATGCCCTCCTCCAACGCGCACAACGCCGTCGCGTCCAGCTGCGGGAAGTGCGCCAGGACCTCGTCCTGCCGGCCACCGATGGTGATCACCTGGTCCGCGCGTGCGACGAGGTGGTCGGCGGCCCGCACCCGGTGCAGGTCGAACCGCATCGCCGCCACGTCCGCGGTGCCGTCGAGGTGGCGTTCGGCGAGGTGGCGGTGCGGGTCCGGGGTCACGGTGAACACGAGCCGCGCCCCGAGCAGCCGCGCGGCGTCGGCCACGGCGAGGGACCCGTCGTCGGAGTAGCGGACGTGCACGACGTCCGGCGCCAGACCGCACCTCGGCAGCAACCGGCTGAGCCACCACGTGATCCCGGCCCGGTGGCGGGCCATGTCCGGCTGGGCGAGCGCGACCGGCGAGTCGACCGGGACGTGCACCGTCCAGTGGTCGAGCCCGGCGTGCCGCGTCACCGTCACCGCCGTCGGTTCCGGCGCCAGCACGACGGTGACGACCCGGCCGACGTCCGGCCGCCGCACCAGCGCGTCCGCCAGTGACGACAGGAACACGGTGAGCCCGCCGCTCGCGCCCTCACCCGGCCGTGCCGTGCCGCCGATGAGCATCGACTGGGCGATGACCGGCCCGTCCGCCGGCGGTGCCACCGGCAGCGCGAGGTCGTCGTGCAGCAGGTCGAGCATCAGCTTCTCGTAGGGGGACCGCGGAGAGGCGTCGACCGGCTCGCCCAGCGCGTCCAGGTACCGCCACAGCGCCGGGCCGCGGAGGAGCGCCCGTGCCTCGTCGGGGGTCAGCGGGGTGAGGCGGTGCAGCGTGGCGGCGTCGAGCAGCCACGTGCCGAGCTCGCCGTCCTGAGTGGACCGCAACGCGTGCCGCAGCCGCGCGGTCACGGCCGCTGCGCCGTGTGCCCGCACGGTCGCGGGGAGTTGTTCGCACAGCAGGGAGAAGGAGGCCGGGTCGCTCGTCAGTGCCGCGACCACGGACTCGGGGGCCGGCGCCGCAGCGGTGTTCTGCCGGGCTTCCAGCGCTCGCTGAACCTCTGGATGTGTCCGCACACCCGGTGTTCGAACCGGGAGGCGCGTTCGGATCGAACAACTTCCGAGTTCTGCCAAGGAGGAGGAGCCAGGTGCCACGCTTTGTCGTTGTGAGTCCCCCTTTCCGCTCGCACGCCCAGCCCATGTCGGTGTTCGCCACCGCGCTGGCCGCGGCGGGTGCCCGTGAGGTGACGTTCGCCTGTGGCGCGGAGTTCGCCGACCTGGCACGCGATGTTCGTTTCGCGGCAATGAGGACGACCCGCGAGTCGAACAGCGGCATCGCCGAGAGGACCGCGCAGGACGCCCGCGCGGCCCGTGGTGTGACCGACTTCCTCGAAGCCACGAAAGGAGGTGCGGTCGCGGCCCTGCTCGCGCAGACCCGGCGGCGCAGGACGGAGCCGCTGACCGCGCCCGCCCAAGTGCTGCAGGACATCCGTGCACTGCACGAGGACGTGCGACCGGACTTCTACGTCGTCGACCAGATCGACTACGCGACCACGCTCGCGGTGCACGCGCTCGACCTGCCGTTCGTGTCCTACGTCACCGGGCACCCGACCTACCTCGTCACGCGCGACGACCAGTTCTTCGGCCTGCCGCAGCTGTGGCCGTCCGCGGTGCGCCCGTCACCGGCCGAACTCGCCGAGCTGGCAACGGAAGTGCGGCTCACCGACCGCGCCCTCACCGCCGCGTTCGCCGAGTTCCTGGCCGAGCACGCACCGTCCAGGCCGGTGCCGCCCCGCGCGTTCGCCTCGACCTCCTCCCACGCCGCCGTCGTGAACTACCCGCACCTGCCTTGGCTTCCGCCGCTGCCGTCACCGCAACAGCAGGTGTTCCTCGGCCACTGCACCACCCCCGAACCGCTCGACGACACCTGGCTCGCCCGCGTCCGCGGCCGCCGCGTCCTGCTCGTCGCGCTGGGCACGTTCCTGTCCGCACGCCACGACGTGCTGCGCACGGTGGTCCGCGGCGCCTTGCAGCTCCCGGACCTGACCGTGGTGGTCGCCGCCGGCGGTCGCGTCACCGAACTCGCTGACCTGGCAACGGATCCACGCGTGGTCATCGATTCCGTGGTCCCGCAGCGCGCGTTGCTGCCGCACGTCGCCGCGATGGTGCACCACGGCGGCAACAACTCGTTCACCGAATGCCTGCAGGCGGGGGTTCCCGCGGTGGTGCTGCCGTTCTCCAGCGACCAGTTCTGCATCGCCCACGACGCGGAACGGGCGGGCGCGGGCGTGTGCCTCGACCCCAACGCCGCCACCCCCGAGGACGTGACGAAGGCGCTGCTGTCGGTGCTGGACCAGCCCGAGCCGTTCGCCTCCCTGCGCGCCGCGGTCCGCGCGGCCGGCCCGGACCGCGGCGCCGCACAGCTGCTGGAGGTCCTGGCGCGTCATCGCTCGTCCGCGAGCCGCGCGGCGGCCCCACGGCCGGACCACGGCTCGCACCGGTGACAAGACACGCCTCGGCGTCCATGCGATCCATGGTTGCCCGGCCCTGCCAGGCCTGCATGATGAGCGTCGTGTGATCCCAGGTTGCGGGTTCCGCGTGTCCGAGGAGTCGCGTTGTCCCGCTCCACCAGCCAGGCGGTCCCTCCACGCACCAGATCCGAGCCGAGGGCGGCGCTCGGGGGGCGTGCGGTGAGGGTCGACGTGGTGGCGGTGGCGTACCTGCGGCGGTCAGACCTCCGGCAACAGGGTCGCGCCGCCGGGGTAGTGGTCCTTCCACCTGTGGAGGATCATCCGCGCCTGGAACAGGTCGTCGTGCTCGTACAGGTGGGAGGACGGCAGGAGTTCGTCGTCGGTCGGAAGCGAGGTCCGCATCCCCCACCGCTCGACGAGCGTGCGACCGTCGGGCTGGAGGTACCTCTTCTCGCTCCAGCCCGAGGTCTCGTTGAAGCTCTTGTGCTCGTCGCGCACCGGCCATCCGAGGGTGATCACCGGGTTCCGGCGCCGGTCCCACCAGGAGCCGTCGTTGTTGGGGCGCGTTCGCGGCGGTATGCGCGTGATCTGGAGCGCTCTGAGCAAGCGCGCACCGTCGACCGGCCCAGGCCGCATCACGAGTGTCTCGCCGTCCAGGCCCGGACGAGTCGTGAGCCAGGTGGCGAGGGCCAGCGGGTCCATCAGCGGAAGTGCCAGGTACTGCCGCTGTCGTTCCTGTTCCTGCAGCTTGCGAGCCGCTTCCAGCGCGGGCGCGGCCGCTTTCCGCTCTTCGCTGTCCGCGACGGCGCACGAGGTGCACAGCAACGGGTCCGCGTAGATCGGAGCATGGCGGCTGCACAGGGGTCTTCGGCACCGAACGCACGCCCCGATCGCTCTGATGCCGCACTGGCACGACTCGGGTTGAACGTTGATGCCGCCGTGGACGACGCCGGCCTGCAGCGCGGTCCCGTAGTTCGTGCCGGAGAAGTTGTTCCCGGTGACTTGTCGCGCGTGCTGCTGGGGAGATGTCCCGGTGCGGTTCGGTTCCTCGGGTTCGGCAGCGCTCAACGGGCCACTCCGCTCTCGCTCGGATTCGCCTGGCTCGATCTGGATCGGAGGCACGGCATGCGTCGTTACCTCCGCCCGTCATGCAGGCCTGAGCCCACCTCACCAGATTCCGCAGGTAGTCAGCCACGGGAGCTTTCGATGGTCGAACAACGCGCAACCGACTGCGTCGTCGCCGGCGGTGGGCCGGCCGGTGTGGTGCTCGCCTACCTGCTGGCCCGCGCCGGGCTGAGGGTTGTGCTGCTGGAGGCGAAGAAGGACTTCAACCGCCGGTTCCGCGGCGACACGCTCGCCCCGGCGGTGCTCGACTACCTCGACGAGCTCGGGCTGGCCGACGAGCTGCTGCGGACCATCCCGCACACCACGGCCCGCACGTTCGACTGGCACACGGCGAAGAAGACGTACACGATTGCCCGCTACGACAAGACCAGCGCCAAGTACCCGTACTACGCGCTGATCCCGCAGGCGTTGTTCCTGCCGCACATGGTCGGGCTCGCGAGCGCCTACGACGGCTTCGAGGTGCGCATGCAGGCCAAAGTGAGCCAGCTGCTGCGTGACGACACCGGACGCGTGTGCGGTGTGCAGTACGCCGACGCCGACGGACGGCACGAGCTGCGGGCCCGGCTCGTGGTGGCCGCCGACGGGCGCAACTCCAGGGTGCGGGTGCTCGCCGAGGCGCGGACCACCGAGCTGGGGGCGAGCCTCGACCTGCTGTGGCGGGAGTTCCCGCGCCGCGGCGGCGATCCGGCGTTGTCGGGGTTGCAGCTGTTCGGGCACCGGCTGGGCACCATCGCCGTGCTCAACCAGCTCGACCGGTGGCAGGTCGGGTTCACCATCGAGGCCGGCTCGTTCCCCCGGTTCCGCGAGGAGGGGGCCGGGCCGGTCGTGGCGGCGTTGCGGGAGAGCCTGCCGTGGCTGGGCGACCGGGTCGACGCCGTCGCCGATCCGGGGGAGTTCACGCTGCTGCCGGTCCGGATCACGGCGGTCGACCGCTGGTACCGGCCGGGGGTGCTGCTCATCGGCGACGCGGCGCACGTCATCTCACCGGTCGGGGGCAACGGCATCAACTTCGCCATCTGCGACGCCGCCGAGACCGCGAACCAGGTCGTGCCAGTGCTGCTCGACGGCGGGACCGACGCCGAGCTCGACGCGGCCTGCGCCGAGGTGGAGGCGCGGCGGCGGCCGCCGGTGCAGGCCGAGCAGGAACGGCAGGTGCGCATCGAGCAGAGCAGCGCCAAGCGGTTGCGGCGCGGGCTCGACGGGCCGGCGCCGGTGCTGCGGCTGGTCGCCGCGGTCAAGCCGCTCGCCACCCTGTTCGGGTCGCTCAACGCCAGGCACGTCATGGCGCCGTCCGACGTTGTCCTGCGCCGCGAGGTGCCGGTGCGCGACTGACGGTGTCGCCGAGCGGCGCGCGTGGTCGTGGGCGGTGGTGGTGCGCGTGCTGTGAGCGGCCATGCGCTTGCGCAGCAACCACGCCGGCACCAGCCACAGCAGCACCCGCGACGCGCAGCACCGGTGACCGAGAGGTCCTCTGTGGACCGTGCGCCGTGACCGGGCAGGTCCTGCGTGAGCGTGCGGTACCCGGCCTCGGTGAACGCGGGCAGCACCGGGAAACCCGGTCAGGCCTTGCGGACGGAGCTGAGCAGCTCGTGCACGACCTCGCGCAGCTTGGTGTTCTGCTCCTGGGAACGCTTCACCAGCAACGCGAACGCCTCGTCCGCACTGCACCCGTGCAACGCCATCAGCATGCCCTTGGCCTGGTCGATCTCGGCGCGGGAGAACAGCGCCGTCTCCAGCTGCGTGACCCTGGAACGGGTGTCGTGCCACAGCCGGGCGTTGGTGATCGCCGCGCACGCTGCGGTGGTGAACAGCCGCACCACCCCTTCGTCGAACGGGTCGAACGCGCTCGCCGTGGCGCTGTAGATGTTCAGCGAGCCGAGCAGCTCGTCGCCGTTCGTGCTCGTCACCAGCATCGGCACGGCCAGGTGGGCGCTGATGCCCAGGCGGTGCGCCGCCTCCTCGAACTCCGGCCACACCTGCTCGTGCTCACCCACCACCGCGCGGACGGTCTCACGGGCGTGCGCGGCCTGCAGGCACGGACCGCGTCCGGCGGCGTACTGGGCCTGGTCGATCTCGGCGAGGTGCTCGTCGGTCGCGGCCTCGGTGTGGCTGCCGCTGTCGGTCACCACGGTGATCGTGACGCCGTCGGCGTCGTGGAAGGCCTGGACGGCGCTGTGCGCCACGCGGTCGAGGACGGCGCCGAGCGGCTCGGCGAGCGCGAAGACGTCGCGCAGCGCCTCCAGCGCGACGGTGGCCTCGTCCAGCCGTTCCAGCGTGCCGGGCCGGCCGACGAGCAGCGACTCCTGCTCGCCGCCTGCGCCGGGCTCCTCGGGTCTTCCCATGTTCGGCCACTCCCTGTCGGCGCCACCGGAGGTGGCTGTGATCCACCGAACCGGATAGTAGCGCCGTTCGTACCAGGTGGGACCCCGCGGAGCCGTGCGCTACCGCCTGCGGGTGACGACCCCCGACAGCGTGCCGGCGACGACGGCGGCCACCAGGAACCACGCCGGCCTGCGCGTTACCACATCCCCCAACGCCAGGTCAGGAAACCGGGGACTCCGTCTTGAACCGGTCGCGGCGCAACGCCGGACTCGGCAGCGCCGTCGCCTCCGCGAGCCCCGCGAGCTGCTCCCGCGCACAGGCCGCGCTGGACTTGCGCGGCACCCACCCGAGCTCGGTGCGCGCCCGTGCGGTGTCGACGAGCGGCGAACGCGTGCCGACGTCGAACCAGCCCGGCGACATCCGCAGCACCCGCAGCCGCCACAGCAGGCTCACCAGTGCACGAGCGATGCCCGGCCGCACCGGCACAGCGCGCGCACCGGCGGTGGAAGCCAGGTCGGTGACGTCGAGGGTGTCGGCGGCGATGTTGAACGGCCCGCGGGCACGGGTCTTCAGAATCCGCACGATCGCGTCACCCACGTCGTCGGCGTCCACCAGCTGCACCCGCAGCGAGGACGGCAGCGGCAGCAACGGCAGCTTCCCCCTGCGCAGCAACCCGAACAGCTGCCGCGGCACGACCGGGTCGAGGAACAGCGCCAGGAAGCTCGCCGACGCACCGGCCTGCGCCACCAGTGCCGGCCGCACGAGTGCCACCGCGATGTCCGGGTTCTCCTGCGCGAACCGCGCGACCTCGCTCTCCACTTCGGACTTCCCCGCACCGTAGCTGGAGCCGGGAATGCCCGTCGTGGCGGCACTTTCGTCCACCGGTGCCGGCGCGGGCGCGTAGGCCGCGATCGAGGACCCGTGCACGACCTGCCGCACACCGGCCCGCCGCGCCGCCCTGAGCACCGCTGTGGTGCCTTTGAAATTGGTGCGCTGCAAGCGTTCGCCATCGCGCACCGGCTGGAACATCCACGCCAGGTGCACGACGGCGTTGGCCCCGCGCATCGCCTCCTCCAGCACGTCCGGCGCCGAGTCGTCGGCCAGGTCGCACTCCACCCAGCGGACCGCGGCGTAGGGTGCGACGGCATCCGGTGGCCGGCGGCAGACGCCGATCACCTCGTGGTGGGTGCTGTCGGCGGCCAACGCGCGCACCAGCCCGGTGCCCACGTTCCCCGACGCACCGGTGATCACGACCTTCACGATCGACCTTGATCCGCTCCGGCGTCCACTTCCGTCCTACGGCGTGTACCCGTGCGATTTCCCGGTATGCGCCGTCACCCCGTCCGGGTGCGAGTCCCGCGCGCCGTCCAGCACGGCGACCGCCCAGGACGACTCCGGCCCGCTCTCGACCGGCACCTCCACCAGGCCCTCCCCGCTCACGGCCGGGCTCACCCCGGTCTCACGGGCCCGTTCGGCCAGCTCCCGCAGGTTCGCGCCGACCGCCGTGTAGAACCGGTGCTGCGCGCCCCGGCCGAACACCGCCCACCCCAGCCGCACCAGCGGGTGCGCCCGCGGGTTCACCTGGTTGTAGCTGTTCACCTCCAGGGTGACCACACCGGACTCCAGGTGCTTGACCACGCGGTAGTCGACCCGTCCCCGTTCGAGGTGCCCCTGCAGCGTCTCGTAGCTCCAGCCCCAGCTGTACCGCACACCGTCCTCGTCGAACGCCGTCTCGGTGATCCGCACACCCATCAGGAACCGGGCGAACGCGAACCGGCCCACGAGCAGCAGGTTGCGCCCGAGCAGCGGCTCCTCGGGCACGTAGTGGGCGCGCAGGAGCTTCTTCGGCGTGAACGTGTACGCACCCAGCTCGCGGCAGGCGTGCCACCACAGCGACCCCTCCTCCGGCCGTCCCGCCGGGTCCTGCCCGAGCACGAACCGGTGGTGGTCGAAGTGCCAGGTGGACGCCCGGATCTCGGCCGGGTCGTAGTTGAGGCTCTTCTCCCGCAACCCGAGCACGACCTCGCGCACTGGCACGTTCCCCGCCCGCATCAGGCGCATCGTGGGCATCTCCTCGGCTCGTCCTGGTCGGCCGGACGACTGCGGGTACCCGCTGCCCGCCGAACGACTCGGCTTCGCGCCAGCGGGTGCACCGGTTACCGTCGAAGATCCACACCCGAGCCCGGAGGACACCCGTCGTGGACGACCTGCTGGAGATCGCCGCCGCCCTGCTGCCCGGCGTCAACCTCGACCGGGCCGTCCTCGCGACCGAGGGCAACGTCCACCGCGTGCTGCTGGTCCCCGGCACCGCCGCCGTCCGCGTCAGCAAGCGTCCGCTGGCCGCGGCCACCATGCCCCGGCGCGTCGCCGTGCTGCACGCGCTGGCCGCCGCCGACCTGCCGTTCCAGGTCCCGGTGCCGCTGACGCCGGTCACCCCGTTCGGTGACCGGACCGCGGTCGCCGTGTCGTGGCTCGACGGCACTCCGCTGCCGAAGGGCGAGGGCTCACCCGCCCAGGTCGCCGAGGTGCTGGAGGCCGTCCGCTCCGTACCGCTCGACGCCGGCCTGCTGGCCGCGGTCGACGGCCGCGCCGAAGGCAGGCACTGGTCGGACGTCATCGGCACCGACGTCGTGCCCCGCCTGCCTCGGCGCTGGCAGGCCGAGGTCTTGCGCCGCCTGGACGCCGCGCTGGCCCTCGACCCCGTCCCCGACGCCTTGGTGCACGGCGACCTCGGCGGCGGCAACGTGCACTGGTCGGCCGACGGCAAGCTCCTCGGTGTCCTCGACTGGGACACCGCCATGCCCGCCGACCCCGCGATCGACGCGGCGCTGATGGCCTGGCACGGCTGGGACACCGTGCGCAGGGCCGTGTCCGCGCAGACCTACCACCGGGCCCGCACCTGGGACGCGCTGCTCGGCGTCGGCCACCTCGTGGCGTGCCTGAACGGACGGCCCATGACCAATCCCGACGGTTTCGTCCAAGCGGTCGTGCCGTGGCTGGAGGCCGACGGTCAGCCTGCGGCGGAGTAGGGCGTCACGCCGGTGGGCTCAGCGCGGTGATCCTCCTCAGCCCGACCCGAAGGCGGTCCGGCGTGTCCTCGGCCAGCGCCGCGGTGAGCTCGTCGAGCAGGTCCCAGTAGCGCCACTTCTCCCGCCACTCCAACGGAATCGACGCAACCCGCACAGCGCACATGCGCACCGCCACCCGCGTGCGCACGACCGCGTGCTCCCCGTCGTACGCGGGTGCCTCCCACAGGCTCTCCGCCGCGGACAGTTCCGAGACCAGCGCGGCGTGCTCGTCCCGGACAGCGCTGTGCCGGCCCTGCCTGGTGCGTTTTCCCAGCACGTGGTCCACGCTCATCTGCAAGGCGGCGGCGACCAGCGCGACGACCCCCGTCTTGACGACCTCCTTGAGCACCGACTCGCTCACGGCGAACGCGCCCGAGGCCGCCGAGGCGAGGACGACGAACCCGAGCAGGACGAACTTCGACACGAACGCCAGCAGCCGGTCGAGCAACGAGTGGTCCCGGGTGGCCACCACCTGCCGCAACTGGCCGCGCAGCCACCTGATCTGCTCCAGCGCCCGCTGCCGCTGGGCGGGACTGATGCCACCGTGCCGGGCCAGCGAGTCCAGCACGGCCGCGACCCGGTCGGGTGGCAGGTCGAGGAACTCGCCCACCTCCGCCCAGGGCAGCGCGGAGATCGCGGAGATCGCCACGAGGTGCGGCATGGCCTCCCGCACCCGTTGCCGCGACCTGCGGCGGGAGGTCTGGCGCAGGTGGTCCTCCACGCTGTCCAGCAACACGTCCAGGTCTTGGACGACCCCGACGAGCGCGGTGGCCGCGAGCCGCAGGTCACCGGAGGCCCGCGCCGCCGCGCGCTCTTCCTCGTGGTGCAGCAGCAGTTCGAGCACGGGCGGCGCAGCGGCAGCCGGCTCCTCCTTCTGCCGCAGCGGTCGTGCGACGACCCTGTCGTCCGCGGGAGGTGCGGGGAGCTGCTCCGCCGCCTGCCGCGCCTGGGCGACCACCGACGTGTCCTCCTGCCGCTTCTCGCGGTGGAAACCGTCGTCGCGCCGGAACGGGGTGGAGTAGCTCATCGCGCTCCTCTCACAGCACGCCCAGCCTACTGACCGGCGCTCCGGTTCGGAGGCGAACGATCGTTCCGGGGCATCCACCTGACGGGGACGTCCCCCACCACTCGGGGGTCCCCTTACCCCCTGAGGTGTACCGCTCTTCAGACCGCGGACCGATGTGCGCGCAGCGGCTGCTCCGGTGAACTGTCCGCAAGTCCACCGTCGAGCCACCGCGCCGACGCCTGCCGCGGGAGAGTTCATGGCCTTCTTGACCGACGCCCTCGAAGGCCTGGCCGGTCTGCCGCAGCCCGCCGTGCTGGCGGTGACCGGTGCGCTCACGCTGGCCGAGTGCACGCTCGGCGTGGGGTTCCTCGCGCCGGGGGAGACCGCGTTGCTGCTCGCCTCGACGACGGTGACGAGCGTGCCCCGGTTCGCGGTGATGTGGCTGGTGGTCACGGTGTGCGCGGTGGCGGGCGACAGCATCGGCTACTACCTCGGGCGCCGCTACGGCGACCGGCTGCGCGACAGCCGGCTGGTCCGCAGGATCGGGCGGCAGCACTGGGACAAGGCGAGCGACCTGCTGCGGCGGCGCGGGGCGTGGGCGGTGTTCGTCGCCCGGTTCATGCCCGTCGTGCGGACGCTCGTGCCGGCGTCGGCGGGTGCGTCGAAGCTGGAGTACCGCAGGTTCCTGCCTGCCTCGGTCGCCGGTGCGGCGTGCTGGTCGGCGCTGCACATCGGCATCGGCTCGGCGGCGGGTGCCTCCGCGAAGTACGTCGAGTCCGTCTTCAACGGCGCGATGTGGGTGCTGCTGGGCATCGCGGTGGTGGTCGGCGCGGTCGTCGTGCTGCGCCGCCGCGGCAAGGCAGCGGCGGAACCGCGGGAGCTGGAAGAGGTCGCCTGAGCCGTCGCTCACGCCGGGGCGAGGTGCTCCCAGGCTGGGCCGGGCGTGGTGAGGCTCAGCAGGAGGGCCTCGAGGTCGACCAGCGGCTGCCGGTCGGGGTGGTGGTGCCAGGTCGGGATGGCGCTGATCCCGTCGGCCGCGGCCATGACCAGTGCGGTGACGTGCGGCGGGAGGCCGTCGGCCGCGAGGTCGCCGTGCCAGCGCAGGGTGTCGTCGCGAGCGAGGTCGATGATCTCCGGGATCGCGACCAGGTGGCTGAGCAGCGGCACCAGGTCGCGGAAGTTGCCGGGGTCCTGCGAGAAGGCGGCGCTGACCCGGACGTAGGCGCGGGTGAGGCGGCCCGGCCCGGTGTCGGCGGGGTCCACGGCGGCGAGGACGTCGGCGCGGAACCGGTCGAACAGGTCCTGGGCCAGGGCCCGCACCAGGTCGTCCTTGGTGGCGAAGTGGTGCAGGAGACCGCCCTTGGACACGCCCGCCTCCCGCGCGATGTGGTCGAGGGTGGCGGAGGTGCCGCGGGCGCGGATGCACACGCCCGCGGCGTCCAGCAGCGCGCGGCGGGTGTCCTCGGGGGTGCGCCCGGCTACACGCGGCATGGACTACTCCTCGATCGGGGCCGTGGTGGTGCCGCTCTTCCTACCGGAGGGGATCGTGCGCCAGGCGATGAGGGCGGCGATCACCGTGGTCGCCGCGGCGACGACGGACGTGACCTGCATGGCGGTGGTGAACGCCACCCGTGCCGCCTCCAGCACGCCCGCGTTGTCACGGACGGTGTTGACGGCCGCCGCCAGCGAGTCCTCCACGGCCGCCCGTGCCGTGCCGGTCAGGCCCGCGGGCAGCTCCAGCGCCGCCCGGTAGACCAGGCTCACCGTCGAGCCGAGCAACGCGATGCCGAGCGCGCCGCCCAGCTCGAAGGCCGTCTCGGAGATGGCCGAGGCCGCACCGGCGCGTTCGGACGGCACCGCGGAGACCACGGCGTCGGTGGTGAGCGTCATCGCCACGCCGATGCCCAGCCCCAGCGGGACCAGCGCCGCCGCCAGCCACAGGACGTGGTCGGAGCTCTCGGCGACGGCGACGAGCGCCAGGCCGAGCGCGGCGAACAGCAGGCCCGCCGCGACGGCACGGCCGGTGCCCAGCCGTGCCACCAGCACCCCGACCACCGCCACGGCCAGGATGGACGCGACCGTCGTGGGCAGCTCGACCAGCCCGGCGGCGAGCGGGCGCAGGCCGCGCACGAGCTGCAGGTACTGGGAGAAGAAGAACAGCACGCCCATGAGCGCGAAGATCGCGACGAAGTTGGCCAGCACCGCTCCGCTGAACGCCCTGTTCCCGAACAGCCCCACGTCGATCAGCGGCGTCTCCAGCCGCCGCTGGCGGCGGACGAACAGCACGCCCGCGGTCACCCCGGCCGCCGCGGTCAGCACCGCGGCGAGGTCCACCCCGGAGCCGATGGCGTGCTTGACCGCGTACACCAGCGGTACGACCGCGGCCATCGACAGCGCGGCGGACAGCAGGTCGAACCGGCCGGGCCGCGGGTCGCGCGACTCCGGCAGCAGCACCGCGCCCGCCACCAGGAACACCAGCACCACCGGCACGTTGATCAGGAACACCGAGCCCCACCAGAAGTGCTCCAGCAACACCCCGCCGACCAGCGGCCCCAGCGCCATCCCGCCGGCGGAGGCCGCCGACCAGATCGCGATCGCCCTGGTGCGTTCGGCCTGGTCGGGGAACATGTTCCGGATGATCGACAGCGTCGACGGCATGATCGTCGCGCCCGCCACGCCCAGCAGCAGCCGTGCCGCGATCAGCATCTCCGCGTCCGGCGCGAACGCCGCCAGCGCCGACGCCGCACCGAACGCCGCGGTGCCCGCCAGCAGCACCCGCTTGCGCCCGAGCCGGTCGGCCAGGGTGCCCGTCGTCACCAGCAGACCTGCCAGCGCGAGCGCGTAGACGTCGCCGATCCACAGGACCTGCGTCGAGCTCGGGGCCAGGTCGGCGGTCAGCGACGGCACGGCCAAGTACAGCACCGTGCCGTCGATCGCCAGCAGCAACATCGAGCCGACCAGCACCGCCAACGCCGCCCACCTGCGGCGATAGAGAGTTGGCACCGTCGCCGCCGCAGGGGTGTTCTCAGGAGTCACGGACTTATTGTACCGGCTGGACGGTTTAATACCGTGGGTGTCGCCGGTCCGTTCGCCCTGACGAGTGTCAGCGGATCAGGACGAGGAACTTCAGGCGGGCCTTGCCGAACGCCACCCGCGGCAAAAGCGGTGGACGGAGAACGCGCCGGGCTTGTAGCTTCCCGGCGAACGTGACGCTGACCGAGGAGGTGAGACCCATGACCGCAACGCCGTGGGCGCTCTCCCTCCCGTCACGGCCGGGCGACTGACGCAGGTGTCGCCGGGAGCGCCTCGACCACCGAGCCACTCCCGAAAGGCCCCACTGATGCATCCCACCGGCCATCCCACCGACCACCCCGACGTGATCATCGCCGGCTGCGGTCCGACCGGCGCCGTGCTGGCCGCCGAGCTCCGCCTGCACGACGTGCGCGTGCTCGTCCTGGAACGCGACACCGAACCCGCCTCGGTCGTCCGCATCGTCGGCCTGCACGCCCGCACCCTCGAACTGATGGCCATGCGAGGCCTGCTCGACCGCCTCCTCGACCGCGGCCGCCGCCGGCCGGCCTCCGCGTTCTTCGCCGCCATCGACAAGCCGGCACCCGCCGGCCTCGACACCGCGCACCCCTACCTGCTGGGCATGCCGCAACCGGTCGTCGTCGACGTCCTCGAACGGCACGCGGCCGACCTGGGTGCCCTGGTCCGGCGCGGCTGCGCGGTCACCGGACTCGACCAGGACGACGACGGCGTCACCGTCGAGCTGGCCGACGGCGAACGGCTGCGCGCCCGCTACCTCGTCGGCTGCGACGGCGCGCGCAGCACGGTCCGCAAGCTGCTCGGTGTCGGCTTCCCCGGCGAGCCCTCGCGCAACGACACGCTGATGGGCGCGCTGGCGGTGAGCGCCCCGCAGGACGAGATCGACGCCAAGGTGGCCGAGGTCAGGCGGACCTGCCGGTTCTTCGACGTCAACCCGTTCGGCGACGGCGTCCACCGCGTCGTCGTCCCCGCCCCGCACGTCAGCGACCGCAGCGAACCGCCGGTGCTCGACGACTTCCGGCAGGCGCTGCTGGCCATCGCCGGCACCGACTTCGGCGTGCACTCACCGCGCTGGCTGTCCCGCTTCGGCGACGCCACCCGGCTCGCCGAGCGCTACCGGGTCGGGCGGGTGCTGCTGGCCGGCGACGCGGCGCACGTCCACCCGCCCGCCGGTGGCCAGGGCCTCAACCTGGGCGTGCAGGACGCGGTCAACCTCGGCTGGAAGCTCGCCGCGCAGGTCCGCGGCCAGGCACCGGAGGGGCTGCTGGACACCTACCACTCCGAACGGCACCCGGTCGCCGCGGACGTCCTGGACAGCACCCGCGCCCAGGTGCTGCTGGCGTCCCCCGAACCGGGCGCGCGGGCGTTGCGCCGGCTGCTCACCGAGCTGATGGACTTCGACGTGGTCAACCTCCACCTGACCGAGAAGACCACGGCGATCGGCCTGCGCTACGACCTCGGAGGGGGTCACGACCTGGTCGGCCGGCGGCTGCGCGACCTCGACGTGGCACAGGGCCGGCTCTACGACCGGCTGCACCGCGGCCGCGGCCTGCTGCTCGACCGCACCGGGCGCCTCGGCGTCGGCGGCTGGGCGGACCGGGTCGACCTCCTCGCCGATCCCTCCGTGGACGTGGACGCGCCGTGCGTGCTGCTGCGTCCCGACGGGCACGTGGCGTGGGCGGGGGAGGACCAGCACAACCTCGACGCGCACCTGGCCCGCTGGTTCGGCCCGGTCACCGCACCAGCCTCTCCCTGAACGCCGGCAGTGCCTTCACCCCGGGGGTCTCCGACTTGATCGCAAGGCCTTGACCGCCGTCCTCACCGTTGTCACCCGCCGAACCCGATCGGCGTCCGCGGAGAGCCCGAGGTGCTGTTGGTAGTAGCTACGAGCCTGTTGATGTTGAGTTGGTGGTACTTGCAGATGCCGGTAGAGGCAGGGGTGGGCGCGGCGCTCGACCCGCCCCAGCGCGTCACCAGGGAACGGGGCCTCCGTCGTCGAAGAACCCGCCGCGCGGTCCGTCGTCGGGCAGCGTGGCGAGCCTGATCGCGATCGCCGCACCCTGCTCGGGCGTCCGCGGTGCGTTGAACCCGGTGAAGTCCGTCGCGACGTAACCCGGACAGACGGCGTTGACGATGACGTTCGTGCCGGCGAGCTCGCGCGCGTACTGCGCGGTGATGCTGTTGAGCATCGACTTCGACGGCGCGTAGGCGGCCAGCACCGGCCCGGTCTGCAACGTCAGCGAGCCCATGGTGCTGGAGATGTTGACGATCCGCGGCGACTCGGCCCGGCGCAGCAGCGGCAGCACCGCGTTCGTCACGCGCACGACGCCGAACACGTTGGTGTCCAGCACGGTCCGCATGACATCGAGGTCCAGTGTGGACGGGTTCTGCGCGCCACCGTCGAAGCGGCCGGCGATGCCCGCGTTGTTGACGAGCACGTCGAGCCCGCCCGCGGTCTGCTCGATCGTCTTCGCCGCAACGGTGACGCTCTCGCCGGACGTGACGTCCAGCGCCACCCCGAACGCGTCGATGCCCTCATCTTCCAGGCGCGCAACGGCTTCCTCGCCTCGTGCGCTGTCCCGTGCAGCCACCGCCACCCGGAACCCGATCGTCCCGAGCCCGCGCGCGATGGCGAAACCGATTCCCTTGTTCGCGCCGGTGACCAGCGCGGTCTTCTTGTTCACACCACCCATGCTCAGCGCCGCCGCGGACGGTGTCCAAGATCGATCCAGTACCTCGTGGTACTCCACGGGTATCAGCGCGCGTACGCTGGACGGGGTGCACGACGTCGAGACCCGCGAGCTGCGCTACTTCGTCGCAGTCGCGGAGGAGCTGCACTTCGGTCGCGCCGCCGACCGCCTCGGCATCGCCCAGCCGCCGCTCTCGCGCGCGATCCGGCAGCTCGAACACCGCCTGGGCGTCCAGCTCCTCGACCGCGACCGCCGCGGCGTGGCCCTCACCGAACCCGGTCGCGTGCTGCTGCACGAGGCCCGCCTGGCCCTCGACGCGGTCTCGGCCGCCGTGCGCCGCACCCGCCAGGCCGCGGGCGAACGGCGCCCGCTGGTGCTCGTGACGAAGGCCGGCGCGTCCCACGACCTGCTGCGGCGCCTGCTCGACGCCGTCGGCGGCGCCCCCGAACCGGTGCCGGTCGAGGTGCTGCTGTGCGAGGTCGGCGAGCAGGCCGGGCTGCTGCGCGACGGCAGCGCGGACGTGGCGCTCATGCACCGCCCCTACGACGACCTGGCCGGGTTCGACACCGAGGACCTGGTGGTGGAGGGGCAGGTCGCGATCCTGCCCGCCGCCCACCCGCTCGCGGCCCGCGCGGAGCTCACGCTCGCGGAGGTCCAGCACGTGCCGGACCTGCCGATCGCGCGCTGGCCGCGGCTGGACGGGTCCTATCCGGACGGTCCGGGGCCGGAGGTGCGCACCCAGTCGAAGCTCGCGCAGCTCGTGGCGCTCGGCAGGACGCTGCTCGTGATCCCCGCGTCCAGCCGGGCGTGGCAGTGGCCGGAGCACGTGGCGGTGCCCGTCGTGGACGCGCCGGAAGTCACGACGGTGCTCGCCTGGCGGCCCGGCAACCGGTCGCCGGCGCTCGCGTCGTTCGTCCGCACCGTCACCGAATCGGTGCGAATCCCAGGGTGAACCGTTTCTGAGTCGATTTCTCGGGTATCGCTATAGCGGCGGATGACCCGGTCGTGTCGAGAGGAGACGGGAATGTCCCGTGATGGTGCCGGTGTGGTCATGACACGTGTGCTGGGTGCGGTGACCGCCGCGTACAGCGCCGCGTTGATCGTGTCCCCGCGGATCTTGGCCAAGCCCACGGGCCTGACCACGCGGGGAGATGACGTGCCGGGACCGGTGCGGACGCTCGTCGCCGCCATCGGGGCCCGTGACACCGCGATCGGCCTGGCGATGGTCCTCGCACCTACGGGGCGACCGCTGCGCACGGCCGTGGCCACGCGCGTCGCTGCGGACCTCTCGGACGCGGCGGTGTTCGGCCTGACGCTGCCCGACCCCGCGGCACGGCGCAAGGTCGCGGTGTTCGCCGTGACCTGGGCGGTGCTGTGCGGGTTCTTCGGCCTGCGCCGCTGATCACCGCGCGCACCGGTCGTCCGCGTCCGCCAACGCGTTCACCTCAACCGCAGGGAGTTCCGAGCATGAGCACGATCACCAAGTCCGTCGACGTCGAGGCGGACGTGACCAGCGTCTACAACCAGTGGACCCAGTTCGCGGAGTTCCCGCGGTTCATGGAGGGCGTCGACCGGATCGACCAGCTCGACGACACCCACACGCACTGGACGGTCAGCATCGCCGGCGTGAAGCGCGAGTTCGACGCCACGATCACCGAGCAGCACCCCGACCAGCGGGTCGCGTGGCGCTCCGACAGCGGCCCCGACCACGCCGGTGTGGTGACCGTGCACCGCCTTGACGACCGCCACACGCGCGTGACGGTGCAGATGGACATCGACCCGGAGGGCTTCGTCGAGAACGTCGCCGACAAGCTCGGCGTCCTCGACCGCCGCGTGCAGGGCGACCTCGACCGGTTCAAGACCTTCATCGAGGAGCGCGGGGGAGCCGAGACCGGTGCGTGGCGCGGTGACGTCGACCGCCCCGGCCAGACCGCGCCCGGCCAGACCGCGCCCGGTACCGGCCAGCTCTGACCGGGTCGCACGAGTCCGCCGCGGTGTTCCGGCCACGGCCAGGTGGGGCCTTTCCGTGGCCCTGGGAACACCGCGGCACCCTCGTGTCCCCGGCCGGTGTCTTGCCGGCCGCTTCCCGGCCCGCCACCTCGGCGGCCCGTCAGCCTGACCCCGGCTCGCCCCCACCGCCCTGACCGGCGCGGGCGCGGGCCTTCTCGCCGAGCTTCGCCTCGATCCGCCGCAGCGTCGAGATCATCGACTCCACGTCGTCCTCATCGGACACCGCGTCGTCGAGCAGATCGCTCCACAGCACGCTCAACCGCCGCAGGTTCTCCTGCGCGCGGGCGGTGGGGTAGAGGCGCACGCGCCGCGCGTCCTCCGCGTCCGCCTCGCGGTGCACGAGCCCCTTCTTCTCCAGGCTGCGCAACGCCCGGCTGAAGTTGCTGGAGATCTGGTGGGTGGCCTCCGCCGCCACCCCCGCCGACGTGCCGGGGTTGCGGTCGATGAACCGCATCGCGGCGATCTCCACCGGTGTCAGCGGTTCCCGGTGCAGCACCTCCTTGGCGGCGTGGATCTGCCGTCCGACCGCCGCGATCAGGTCGGCGAGCTCGAACAACCGCGCCTTCTGGTCCTCGTCCACGGCCACATGATAACTTCGCTGTCAGATGATAGCTATCAACCGATAGGAGAGTGCGTGGACACCCCCGCGCGCGGCGCCGTCCCCACGCCGCTCCTGCTCGTGCTGGCCCTGCTGGCAAGCGTCGCCCCGTTCGGCATCGACCTCTACCTGCCCGCGTTCCCGCGCATGGCCACCGACCTCACCACCACCGACACCGCCGTCCAGCTGACCCTCACGACGTTCCTGCTCGGCCTCGCCGCCGGCCAGCTCGTCTTCGGTCCCCTGTCGGACCGCTGGGGCCGCCGCGGCCCGTTGCTGGCAGGCTCGGCGGTGTTCGTGGCCGCGAGCCTCCTCGTCGCCACCGCACCGACGATCGAGGTCCTGCTGGCCGGCCGCCTCTTCCAGGGCCTGAGCGCCGCCGCGGGCATGGTCATCGGCCGCGCCGTCATCGCCGACCTCGCCACCGGCCGCACCGCCGCGCGCGCGTTCAGCCTGATGATGATCGTCAGCGGTGTGGCACCCGTCGTCGCCCCGCTGCTGGGCAGCCTGCTCATCGACGGCATCGGCTGGCGCGGCGTGCTGTTCGTCCTGGCCGGTCTCGCCGTCGCGATGCTCGCCGGTTCCGCGGTCGTGGTGCGCGAGACCCACCCGCGCTCACGTCGGGGCTCCGCGCGGTCCGGCGGCTTCCGCGCGTTGGGGCGCAAGGCCTATCTCACCGCCACGGCCACGTTCGTCTTCTCGTTCGCCGTCCTCATGGCCTACATCTCGGCCTCGCCGTTCCTGTACCAGGTCGTCATCGGCATGGGGCCGGTCAGCTACGGCCTGCTGTTCGGGCTCAACGCGCTCGGTCTGATCACGAGCAGCGCGGTCGCCTCCCGCCTGCTGCGTCGCGGCAACCCCCGCCGCATCCTCACGATCGGTGTCACGTGGCTCTTCTCGGCCGCGGTGGTGCTGCTCGTGCTGGCGCTGCTGCCCATCGGCGCGGGCTGGCTGGTGGTGCCGATCTTCTTCGCGGTCGCGTCCCTCGGGTTCGTGCTCGGGCCGGCCACGGCACTGGCCCTCGACGCCGTTCCGCAGGCGGCGGGCACGGGGTCGGCGGTGCTGGGGGCGTCGCAGTTCGGGCTTGCCGCGGTCGTGTCACCGTTGGTGAGCGCGGGGGAGGGCCACTCGACGTGGCCCATGGCGGTCACGATCGCGGTGCTGGCCACGATCGCGGCGGGTTTCTGCGCGCTGCTGCGCCGTGCGCCCCGGCGGGTGGACGCGCCCGAGGTCGACCGCCTGCCCGTGCGGACGTGACGGGGCCGGACGCGCGCGAAGCCTGACCGCAGCGCACGCCGGCGGCGTCATGGAGACGTGGTCCCGGCAGTCGGCGGCTCAGCGGTTCGAGGACGGGAACTGACCACCGGCACTGCCGAGCGCGAGGAGGTCGGTGTACTGCTCCTGCCAGGACCTCTCGGTGGCGAGCAGGTCCGCGAGTCGTTGCACCCATTTCGCGTCGACCGGGGCGCCGACTGCCGCCGCCAGGTGCCGTTCGGTCTCCCCGCGAGCGCTGAGCCACTCGGACAACGTGGGACCGAGCGTGGGACCGCCCTGTGCATCAGTCATGGGGCGACAGTACTGCCGGCGCCTTCAGCGGGCGCGCGAGGAGGGGCCGTCCGCCACCGGCGAACCGGCGGAGAAAGCGGACCACCCGGTGGTGGCCCGCTTTCGGATGCCTTGTCCTGTCAGAGAAGGCGGACCGACGTGGCCTGCGGCCCCCTGTCGCCCTGCCTGATCTCGAACTGCACCGGCTGGTGTTCCGGTATGCCCTGGTAGGCGTACTCGTGGACCTCGGAGTGGTGCACGAACACGTCCGGTCCGCCGCCCTCGGGGGCGATGAAACCGAACCCCTTGCTGCCGTTGAACCACTTCACGGTTCCCTGGGTCATCGACGTGCTCCTTCGGTCGTCCGGTGCACGCCGAGCGCCTCCGGGGAAGTCGTGGTCTTCTGCTCGTCCCGCGTCGGACCTGCGGTACGCGGTGCGAGTTCGGACAGGCCCAGCATCGCGAGCAGGTCGCGGCAGTCCTGCGCGTCGTGGCAGTGCTGCGCGACGAGGCGGGCCGCTTGGCGTTGCCGGACGACCCCCGTCTCGTCGGCGGCGAGCCTGGCCTCGGTGAAATCCGCGGCGGCACCGGTCTGCCTGCCGATCTGGCCGGTCCGTGTCATGAGCGCACCTGCTCGTCCGGTGCGGTGCGGTGGCTTCGGGAGGACGAGGTGAAGAGCTGGCGGTCCGGCGGCAAGCCGGTGCTCCGATCTCCGGCCGAAGGCGACAGCGCCGGATTGGATCGGGGCCCGCGGCGGCTGGATGCGGCAACTGGAACCCCAACCCCGCCGACAGTACTCCATCGCGCACCGGTCTGCTCCTGACCGGTTTCCCCGCACCGGCTCTCGTCGCCGCGATGTCACGGGCGTGGGGCGGGGGAGTGCGCGGAGACCGGCTGCCCGGCTCACCCCCGCGAACGGCGAGAGCCGGGTCGCGCTGCTCCGCGAACACGACCGGTGGCGGGCAGGAAGACCCCGATCACGGCACAGGAGACGGGTGACCCGCGATGTCAGTCCACTTCGGACGATGAGGGCTGGGTGCTCCTCCGGCTCGACCTCGCGGGGACGTGCGGTGGCGGCCGGACCGGCGCCCGCGTTCAGCGCGAACGCGGTGCGCCGCGCTCGGAGGAACCCGCCGGGCCCTGGCGCGGGGTGCGCCGGGGGCCCGGTCGCGGCGCTAACTGTCCTAACAGGACCGAACTTCGCCGCGGACTCGCGGGTGCGTCGCGCTGTGCGGCGGCACCGGCGAGCCGGGCTCCGGGACTGGCGTAGACTGGGGAACACCGAGGGCATGTCGTGCAGCAGCGGTCGAGCTGGTGCCGCCTTGGGCGCATCACGAGACCCGGCCGTTCGGCTGGAGGTTGGGAGCGCCGGGGCGACCTCGGACCCGTTTCGCGGCCCTGGTGTCCTCGCGCCTCTTCCACCGGCGTCCTCTTCCTCGCAGCACCGTTCATCGGAGTTCCCGCATGACCACGTCCGAGCCACTGACCATCGACACCGAAGCCGAAGCCGGTCGCGTGTGCGGCGTCTGTCCGCACCTGTGGCGCGAGCACGACCCCCTCGGGGTGCGGTACTGCACCGCCACTGCGGCCTCCGCGTTGCCCCGGGGGTGCATCTGCTCATGACGACCACCACCGTGCTCACCACCGGGCGGCTGACCCTGCGCCCGTGGAAGCTCGAGGACACCGCCGCGGCACTCGCCGTGTACGGGCGCACCGAGGTGACGCGCTGGCTCAGTCCCGAGATGGACCAGGTCCCGGACCGGGCGGCCATGCGGCTGCTGTTGCAGCAGTGGGCCGCGGAGAGCGTGCGGCTGCCCGCGCCGTCGGGCCGCTGGGCGATCCAGCGCGACAGCGACGGCCTGGTGATCGGCGGGGCAGTCCTGCTGCCGCTGCCGCCGGGCGAGGAGGACCTGGAGATCGGCTGGCAGCTGCGTCCCGACACCTGGGGCAACGGCTACGCCACCGAGACGACCCACGCCCTGGCCTCCTGGGCGTTCAGCCAGGACGTGAACGAGGTGTTCGCCGTCGTCCGGCCGGGCAACACCCGCGCGGCGGCCACCGTGCGCAACAACGGCATGCACTGGGTCGGCGAGACCACGAAGTACTTCGGCACCGAACTCCAGGTGTTCCGCCTCCGCGCGGCGGACCTCGACGCGGCCGCGCCGACCTCGCCCCACCCGCCAGACCGCGACTGACCGCATCGGCACCGAACGCACCTCGTGCCGGCGGACCTGGCCCCCACCAGGCGTGCGGGTGGTCAGCCCCGGCCGCGGAGGTGGAAGCCCAGGAGGCTCGTATGACTGCAGGCGCAGGGCAAGCCAACCACTTGGCGGAGCTGTTGCGGACCAACGCCGAAAGGGTGGTCGAGGAGTGGGTGGACGCCGTGGCGGCCCCGCTGCGCGGGCGTTCGACCAGGGCGGAGCTCACCATCGACTTCCGTGAGCTGTTGCAGCTCGTGCTGCCGCTGGCGGGATCGGACGGCCGGGACGTCTCCGGACCGGCGTTCGACGAGGTCCGGTCGTTCCTCCAGGAGTACTCCCGCTCCGGCGTGCGGGGCGGCTTCACGCCCACGGAGACCGCGTCGAGCGTCTTCTCGCTCAAGCGCGGGGTCTTCGCGCTGGTGGAGAACGGCGAAGATCCGGCTTTGTTCCGGCAGGCGCTCGCGTTCTCCGCGCTGCTGGACGCATTGGGGTTGTGGACGTTCGAGTCGTACGCGCGGGCGCGCGAGGAGATCATCCGCGAGCAGTCGGAGCAGTTGCTGGAGCTGACCACGCCGGTCGTCAAGATCTGGGAGGGCGTCCTCGCCGTGCCGCTGGTGGGCACGCTGGACTCCGCGCGCACCCAGGTGGTGATGGAGAAGCTGCTGGAGATGCTGGTCGAGACCGGCTCCGAGCACGCGATCATCGACATCACCGGCGTGTTCGCCGTCGACACGCAGGTCGCGCAGCACCTGCTCAAGACCGTGGTCGCGGCCCGGCTGATGGGTGCGGAGTGCATCGTGTCCGGCATCCGCCCGCAGATCGCGCAGACGATCGTGGCGCTGGGCATCGAGTTCGGCGACATCGTCACCAAGGCCTCGCTCGCCGACGCCCTGAGGCACGCCCTGCGCCACGAGGGCGTTGGCGTCCCGGACCACGAGACCGTGTGATGGAACGCGTCCCGATTCTCGAGATCGGTGGCGTGCTGCTGGTCTCCGTCCAGATCGACCTGCGGGACCAGGGAGTGCTCGCGCTGCAGGAGGACCTGGCCGAGAAGATCAGCTCGACCGGAGCCCACGGTGTCGTCATCGACATCTCCGCCGTCGAGATCGTCGACTCGTTCATCGGCCGGATGTTCGCCACGATCGCGTCCATCTCCCGGCTGTTCGACGCCGACACCGTCGTGGTCGGCATGCGCCCGGCCGTGGCGATCACGCTCGTCGAGCTGGGCCTCGCGCTCGATGGTGTGCGCACGGCCCTGGACCTCGAACAGGGTGTGCGGCTCCTCGGGCGACCGGGCCGGGGTGCGCGCTCCGGTCACGCCGCGCAGGACGCCTGAGGTCGCCCGGCCGGAAGCGCCCGCCGGGGTCTGCCCGGTCGGCATGAAGAGCTACGGCCGTGCGCCGACGTTCCTGTCGCTGACCGGCTCCGGGCGGGCCCGGTCTGCCGCTGGCGCGGTCTCCGGTGACCTCGCGGCCACCCGGCGGGTCGAGCTGGCGCTGCCCGAGGCCGGTGTGTGCGGCGGTGCCGGTGTGTTCGACGCGCCCGATGAGCAGGCCGACGGCGGAGGGTGCTGCGAAGCGCCCGGAACGGCCCGCGTTGTGGACGCGGACGACCAGCACCTCGGGGGTGTCGGCCACGGCGGTCCTCCTCGGTCCCGGTGAGGTCCTCCGTCGCAGGTCACACCTGTTGTATCGACTTTCGTCAATCCAAGTGGCCAGGGGCGTGGCCATGACGAGTCCGGAACGGCGTGCTGAGCGGGGGAGGCGCGGGACTTGAGCCGGTACCGCGTCGAGAACACCGCCATCAGCCGCAGGCTGGGGGAGCGGTCGAAGGGCCGGGAGTCGTACGAGTCGGAGTACCTGCCGCGCGGCGGCCCGATCGCCCTGTACGGGCTGCTGTTCACGATCGTCGTCCTGTTCGCGCTGCAGGGCGGGGCCGTCACGAGCCGCCCGCTCGACGTCGTCCGGATCGCGGTGCCGCTGCTGGTCTACTTCGCGATCATGTGGGCCGGTTCGTACGCGCTGGGCAAGGCGTCCGGACTGTCGTACGAGCGGACCACGACCCGCTCGTGTGCGTGAGCCTGTGGCTGCGCCGTCGGTGGAGGAAGCGGGAGCAGGCCTGACGGCGTGGTGGCTCCTCGCTCGACAGCCTGGCCGCCACCTCTGGGACGCACCACACGGGATCGCGCCGACGTGATCGGCCCGAACTCGACGCCGCGCTCGCCGACCAGCCCACCCGCCGGTCGGCGCTTCCCGGCACTTCACCGCTCTCTCCGGCTCCGCCCGGTCGTCGCGGTAGGAGCGCAGGCGGGCACCGAGAGCCGCCAGGCGCTCGACGACCCAGTCGCGTTCGGACGCCGGGAAGCCGATGGCCAGGTGCAGGCGCTGGTCGACCGCGGACGCGTCCCGTCCGCGGACACGGCGTTCGTCGGCGTCTCCCCAGGACCGGTCATCGTGCTGTGCCGCGCAGCGGCGCACCCGCGTCGTGCAGGTGCCGCAGGACCTCGGCGTACGACCGGACCATGGTCGTCTTGCTGTACGGGATTCCGTGGCGTCCGCAGAAGTCCTCGACGACGGGTTGCGCGTGGCGCAGGTTGGGGCGGGGCATGTGCGGGTAGAGGTGGTGCTCGACCTGGTGGTTGAGCCCTCCGAGCAGCGCGTCGACCCACCGGCCACCGGTGACGTTGCGGGAGGTGAGCACCTGCTTGTGCAGGTGGTCGAGTCGTTGTTCACCGGTGATGATCGGCATTCCCTTGTGGTTGGGTGCGAACGAGCACCCGAGGTAGACGCCCATCAGGCCCTGGTGCACGGCGATGAACACGACCCCCTTCAACGGTGAGAGGACGGCGAAGACCGCCAGCAGGTACGCCGCCAGCGGCACGATCTGGAGCGCGGTCTCGCGCCACGGGTTGCGCAGCTCGTTGCGGCACAGGGCGACGATGCCGGAGATCCGCAGCACGACCGCTTCGGCGAGCAGCAGCGGGAAGAACAGGAAGGCCTGCCGTTTGGTGATCCAGGCGTTCAGGCCGCGTTTGTCCTTGGCCTGGGCGCGGCTGAAGGCGAGGGCGTGGATCTCGATGTCGGGGTCGTGGTCCTCGTGGTTGGGGTTGGCGTGGTGGCGGTTGTGCTTCGCGACCCACCACTGGTAGCTGATGCCGGTCAGGCTGCCGTGCAGATGCCCGACCACGTCGTTGGAACGGTGGCTGCGGAAGATCTGCCGGTGACCGGCGTCGTGCCCGATGAACGCCAGCTGGGTCGAGGCCACGGCCAGGGCCACGGCGAGCAGCACCTGCCACCAGGAGTCGCCCAGCAGCACGAAGGCGGCGGCGATGGCGCCGAGCAGGACGCCGTTGACCGCCATCCGCAGCACGTAGTAGCCGCGACGGCGCTCCAGCAGTCCGGCGGCTTTGATCTCTTTGGTCAGAAGGGCGAAGTCGCTGCCGCGAGGACGGTCGGCCGTCTTCGTCAGCACGTCGTGCGTCGAGGTCATCTGCCTGCTCCGGGTTTCGGTGTGTCGGCTTCGGTGTCCAGTCCGGGTTCGTCCGGTCCGGACTCTTCGGGTTCGCTGGTGTGCACGTCGGCGGGTGCCACGTGCTCGTCGGCCTCGCTCAGCAGGGAACGGATCGCGGAGTTGAGCACCGCCAGCAGCGGTACCGCGAGCAACGCGCCGGCGATGCCCGCGACGAGGAGCCCGCTCGCGATGGCCAGCACCACCGCGAGGGGGTGCAGCTTCACCGCCCGTCCCAGCAGGAACGGTTGCAGGACATGGCTTTCCAACTGGTTCACCGCGATCACGATGACCAGCACGATCGCCGCGGTCACCGGGCCGTTCGCGACGAGCGCGACGAGGACGGCCACACCACCCGCCACCACCGCGCCGAAGATCGGGACGAACGCGCCGATGAACACCAGCGCCGCCAGCGGAACCGCGAGCGGTACCCCCAGCACGGCCAGTCCGATGCCGATGCCGAGCGCGTCCACCACGGCGACCGCCCCGGTCGCGCGGACGTAACTGACCAGCGCGGCGAGACTGCGCCTGCCCGCGACGTCCACCCTGCGGCGAGGGCCGTCGGGGACGACGCGGATGAGGAACTGCCAGATCCTCGGGCCGTCGTAGAGGAAGAACGCGAGTGCGAACAACACGAGCAGCATCTCCACGAGGGTCTCCCCGACCGTGGCGGCCGTGGTGATGGCGCTCGACGTGATGCCGGACTGGTTGTCCTGCAAGGTTTTGACGACTCGGTCGGCGAACTCGCGCAGCTGGGTCTCGCTGAGGTGCAGGGGGCCGTCGACGAGCCAGCCGGACACGGCGTCGATGCTGCGGACGAGCTGCGCGGCCAGGGCCGGTATGCCGTTGACGAAGGTCGTCACGACGAACGTGAGCAGTCCGCCGAGGACGACGAGCCCGCCCACGAGCACCACCAGCGTCGCGACACCTCGCGGAAACCGCTTCGACATGAGGAAACCGACCGCCGGTGTGAGCAACGCGGCCAGCAGCAACGCGATCGCGAGCGGCACCACCAGCGATGCCAGCCGGCCGAAGATGACACCGATCACGTACAGCGAGGCCACGACGACGAGGAAGCGCCAGCCGAGAGCCGCGCTGACGCGCAGTGTGAAGGGGACTGCGGTCCGCGTGGGCGACGAGTCCCCGCGGTCGGTGGTCACGACGGCTGTACCTCCGGTGTCGGTCGCCGACGCCGGGTTCGGGGTCATCGGTGGGGCAGCGGTCCGCCCGCGCACCTCTGCACGGGATTCCCCGCCGCCCGGACCACAAACCCGGATGAGCTGTGGCGTTGTCGGGCCTCGGCGGCGCCGGGCATCCGGGGGATCGACGTCCCGCCGGGGGCAGGTGGGAGGAAGGACCGGCTCCAACGCCGAGTCCGGCGGCTCGAGGAGCCGGTGGAGAAGATCGGCGCACGCTCCACCCGCGGTCAGCCGAGCACCCCGGTGCCGACCAGTCCTGCCAGCAGCAGCGCTGCGCTCACGAAGGCGCCGAACAGCTCGACCGGCACGAGCCGCCTCCCGGCCCACCGCACGAGTCCCGTGTTCACCAGCAGGTGTGCGAACGCCGTCACCACCACCCACCACGGGCCGGTGCTCAGCAGCAGCGTCGCACCGAGGTGGAACGACATGGTCGTAATGCCACGAGCTGCGCTGTGCGCGGGGTGCGTGCTGACGAACCCGCCCTGTGCCTTCAGCTGTTCGGCGGCCAGCCGTCCGACGGGCCCGCTGAACCTGGTCAGCTCGGTGGCGGCGAGGAAGACGAGCTGAGCCAGCGCCCAGCCGAACCCGGCCCAGAGCGCGGACTCGACACCGCTGACGACGATCACGACGAGCGCGAGCCGGACCACCTCGTCGGTGGCACCGGACACCACCGCGATGATGGTCTCGCGCCGCCGGAGGGCGTGCAGCCGCCCGGCTGAGCCCAGCACCGGGAGCCGAGCCGCCAGGGCGACCAGCCAGCCCAGGACCCCCAGCAGCACCACACCGGCCTGGTCGAGGCCGAGCAGCACCGCCAGCACCGCCGCGAGGAGCGCGAGGAGGACCGCCACCACGGCGACGCCCGCGCGGATCCTCCCCCTGACCTGAGTCGGGCCCGCGGCCGGTCGTTCTTCGTGCTCGGAGTCGTTGATGCCTCCGACGCTACTCCACCTCCGCGGGACCGGTGTCCTCGATCATCCACTGTGGATCTTCCGGTGCGGCGGGGGAGACGTCGCGGCACGCGGAGCTTCCGCCTCGGTGGTACTGCGGTGCAACGTCAGCGGCACGTGCCCTGGACCCGGCGTCGCGCCAGCCGACGAAGGAAGTTCCTGTGGTGCACATCGATCTCACCGGTGCCGGCGGCCTGCGGTCGGCCCGGCCGAGCCGGTGCCCTGCCGAACTGCTCACCACCACCGCGCGGACGACCCCACCGGAACGGTCGTGGTCGCCGTGCGCGGTGAGGTGGATGGGATCACCTGCGCGGTGCTGCACGATCAGCTCTTCTGGCAGTTGCGGCTCACCCACCACCTCGTTCTCGACCTCGGAGGGGTGGACTTCCTCTGCGCGGCCGGACTCACCGTCCTCGTCGCCCTGGAGAAGACGGCACGGCAGGCCGGCGCGGTGCTGTGCGTCGTCGCGCGCAACCGCCAGGTGTGCACGCCCCTGACGATCACCGGCCTGTCGGCCGTCCTCGACCTCCACCTCGACGTCGCCGGGGCGGTGGTGTGCGAGCACGCGGCCCCGGCGTCGCCACCGGCGAGGTCGCGGCTGGCCGCCCCCCGCCGACCCGGCGACCTCCGTTGATCCGCCGGGCGGCTGTTCCCCCCGTCGGCGAGCCCGATGAACGTTCGGCTCGTCGGCGATTTCTCGCGAGAACGGAACGGCCGCCGACGTCCGGCGATTTTCCGGCTCGGCCAGGAAATCGCCGGCCGAAACCTCCTCGGATCATTTCGCGCACCGTGGCGAGAACGTTCCGGTGGGGCGCGGTGGAATTCTGCGGGCGGACGGCCGCGCAACGGGTTTGCTCCTGCGTGCCACCTGCCGGCAGCGCTGTCGGCAGGTGGTGGCGGTCAGAAATCAGTGGACGTGCAATCGGTTGAGTGCGAAAAAAGGGTGTAGTGTCAATTGTGCCGAGAACATCTCGTACCTGAGCGGTCAAGCTCACGTCGTACTCGGCGAAACCAGAACCGGCCGTTTCGGCCGGAGACGGGAGTCCCGGCATGACGTCGGCTCCGCACCGGTCCATCGCCCCGCCGGCCGTCACGGCCACGGAGCAGCCTCGGCATCACCAGCTGCGACTGCGGTTGCGGCCGAAGGCGCTCGTCACGGGGCATGTCGACGGTGCGTGGTGGCCGCGTTCCCGGGACCTCGCCGCCGAACTGCCGGCACTGCTCTCGGTGCTGGCAGTTCGGCTGGGCGACATCCCGCGGGTGAGCTACGACCTGACCGGCTGGGACACGGCGCCGCGCCAGATCGCGGTGGACGGCGTCCGCGTCCGCCTCAACGGGTTCTGGTCCAGGCCGGCGCACACCCTCGACCTCGTCGCGGGTGACCGGAGCCGCCTCGCGCTGCTGGTCGTACCGCCCGGCACCGACCCGTCCGCCGCCCACCACACGATGATGCGCGCTGTCCGGCGCGACAACACCGACACCGTCGAAGACCTGTTCCGCATCGGTGCCCTGGAAGCTGAGGAGTCCACTGTGGACTTCTGGGAAGCCGAGGGCGGCCGGGTACCCCAGCAGAAGACGAGAGATGCAGAATGACTGAATCGACCTTCACGTCCGCCTACGACCGCCGGCTCAAGATGGTGGAGGACGTGCTGACCGGCCGCACCGAGCTCGGCGGCAAGGCCGCGCGGGCTCTGGCTGTGCACGTGTTGCACGCGCTCGACCACATCCCCGAGCGAGTGCGGTGACCTTCCGCCACAGCGGCGAGGCACGACCGACGCGGAGCACTCGCCTGCTCCGCGTCGGCTGCGTGTTCACCTACCGCGCCGAGGTGCCGACCCCGGCGGTGTTCCTGGTCGGACCGGACCGGCGGGACCACGTGCGGGTGAGCGGTGAGGACCTGTTCACCGAACCCGACCTGCCGGTGCGGGAGCACTTCGACGTGTACGGCAACCGGCTCGCGCGCCTGGTGCTGCCACCCGGACTGTCCACTGTGAACTACGTCGGGTGGGTGGACGTGCCCGACCGCGTCGAGGACGTGGACGAGGACGCGCCGGAGCTGTGGCCCGACGACCTCCCCGATGACGCGCTGCTCTACACGTTGCCCAGCCGCCACTGCGCGTCCGACGCGCTGGGCGACGAGGCCTGGTCGAGGTTCGGCGCCCATCCGCCGGGATACCGCAGGGTGCGAGCGATCTGCCGGCACGTCCACGAGTCGCTGGAGAGCGGCTGCGGCACCTCCGCGGCGTTGTCCGCCGGCGTCAACGCCGCGGAGATCGGGCTCTGCCGCGACTTCACGCACCTGGCGATCTCGTTCTGCCGCGCCCTCGACATCCCCGCCCGCTACGTCTTCGGCTACCTGCCCGACCTCGACGCGCGGCCGGACGGGGCGTCGATGGACTTCGCGGCGTGGATGGAGGTCTGGCTGGGAGACCGCTGGTGGACCTTCGACCCGCGCAACGGCGGGCCCCGCAAGGGCAGGGTCGTGGTCGGCCGCGGCAGGGACGCCGCCGACGTCGCGATGGTCACCACGTTCGGAAGTCCTGTGCTGGAGTCGATGGTCGTCCACGTGGAGGAGGACCTGGCGCCCGCCTGGCGGTGAGTCAGGTGGTGGCCACGACCCGCCGGCCGTGGAGCCGCCACGTCGACCCCGCCGCCGCGGAAGGACGACCGCCTCGCCCAGCGCGATCCGCGGGTGCCCGGCGAGCACCACTTCCGCCCGGTCGGCGAGCACCCTGCTGCGCAGCGCGTGCCGCACCCGGCCGGATCGTCCACCCCCTGCGCCCGGAGCCGGTGGACCGGCGCGACGTCCGCCGCACCGCGCCAAAACCCGCCGCCACCTGCGGTCGTCCTCGCGGAGGCGGGCGGGTCGACCGGAACGACCGGGCCGGTACGCGGACCTCGGTGCCGCGACCGGCCGCTCGTCGCTCACGACGCCGGTGGCGTTCCCGAGTCGATGCGGTGGGCGAGGTCGAGCGCCCCGGCGTGGGACGGGTGGCTGCGCGCCTGCGCGGCGAGGGGGCGGAAGCGGTCGCGCACCCTGGCCGAGCCGACCGCGGTCGCCGACTCGACGGCCCGCAGGCCGGTGGCGACACCGACATCCAGGTCTCCCCCGACGAGCTGACCGGCAGCACCAGGCTGAGCACCCGGCTGCGGAGCATGTCCTCGCCGTAGCCGTCGACCGCCGTGAGGAGCAGCGGAACGGCGGTGTGCGTGGTGCCGGCCAGCACGGTGTGCACCGCTCCGCCCATGGCCGACAGGTCGGGCTCGGTGAGGAACCGCGCCCAGCCGACCACCTCGGCGCGGTCCGCGGCGCCGAACTCCTCCCGGCCGCGGTCGAGCAACGTGAGGGCGTTGTGCTCGACGCCCTTCTGCGCACACGCCCACGCCGAGTTGACGGCCAGGACGCCGGTCGAGAGCCGGTCGCCGGAGCGCGCGGCCGCGAGACGGCCGAGGTCGAAGTACCGCAACGCTTCGTCGAGCTGCCCGTGGCGCAGGGACACCCGCCCGAGCCGGTGGCACGCGTTGGCGATCAGCCCGTCGTCGCGGGCCACCTCGGCCGGCGCCGGCGCGTGCGAGAAGTGGTTGCGCAGCGGTGACCAGGCCGGCGTCGAAGCACACCCAGCCTGCCAGGTTCCGCAGGTCGGCGAAGGCGACGCGCAGGCGGCGCCGCACCTGTTGCGGTGCCGGCGCGACGAGCAGTGGCAGGCTCTCCCGGCTCCGCGCGACCGGCACCGGAGCGGCGATCCCGGTCGTGCGGAACAGCTCTCCGGCGAGCGCTCGTGCCGGTCAGGCCGGTCGCTCGGGTGCCGTCGCGGCACGCGCGCAGGACGGTGTCACGGGACCATCGCGGCGATCACCTCGGTCACCGACGTCGTGGCCAGAGCGATGGTCGCGTCGCTCGCGCCGTACGGGATCACGAGGGTGTCTCCGTGCAGCAGGCCGCCGCACGAGTAGACGACGTTCGGCACGTAGCCGTCGCGCTCGGAGGGACTCGGCGTCAGCAACGGTTCCGGCAGTGCGCCGAGCACCTTCGAGGGGTCGTCGAGGTCGAGCAGCATCGCGCCCATGGAGTAGAGCCGCATCGGACCCACTCCGTGGGTGAGGACCAACCAGCCCTCGGGCGTCTCGATCGGCGAGCCGCAGTTGCCGACCTGGACGAGCTCCCAGTCCCTGGCCGGTGCCGCCACGGCCTGGGGTCGCTGCCACGTCCTGAGGTCCGCGGAGGTGGTCACGGCCGTGCTCTCGCCATCTCCGCGGGACAACGCGGCGAACCTGCCGCCGATGCGGCGGGGGAACAGCGCCATCCCCTTGTTGCGCGCGGCGGGACCGGTCAGCTGCGTGACCTGGAACGTGCGGAAGTCGTCGGTCTGCAACAGTTGCGGCGCCACGTCGACACCGTCGTAAGCGGTGTACGTCGCGTAGTAGGTCTGCGAGCCGTCGTCGTCGGTGAAGCGCACGAACCTGGCGTCCTCCATGCCGTGGCGTTCCGACGGGCCGGCCGGCCAGAGCACCCGTCCACCCACCGACGACTCCTGCGGGAACTCGGTGGTGTAGTTGCACGCGGCTATCCACCTGACCAGCTCGACGGTGCGGTGAGCGGCCTGCCGCTCGACCAGCTTCGGGTGCAGACCGGTCAGCAACTCGTCGAGCTCCGCTCCGGTGAACCGCACCGGCAGCCAGCGGTTCAGCACGGCGGAGACCTCGTCGTCATGACCGCGTTCGGCGAGCTTGCCCTGGAAGAGGCCCTTGTCGTAGACCGAGTCCCTGCGCAGACTGGTGCTGGTGGTGCCCGGCTGCGGGTCCACGGTGAGAACGCCATCCGGACCGGCCGTGCCGGTCCGGAAACCGATCGAGGACAGGTGCCCCTCACCGATCCCGCGCACGCTCAGCACGAACCTCAGCTGTCCCTGCGCCATCCCGCTCTGGTCGGGGTGGGGGACCATGGACGGGTTGCACAGCGCGGCACCCTCGACGGCGTACTCGTGGGTGAAGTACGCGCCGATCAGCAGACGGCGGGACTCGGACAGCTCGACGTCCGGGGCCAGCCGGTGGCTGACGCTCGCGAAGTTGTCCGCGAAGGTCGCGCGGACGTCGCGGTGCCGTCCGGCGAACAGCCGGACCGTGCGTTCGAGCGCGGCGCACGCGGTCGTCTCGTCCAGCGCCATCACCCGCCGGATGACGGCCGCCGACCGGGACTCGTGTTCGGGAACCTCCTCTCCCGGCACGAACAGCTTGGTGATCACCCGGCGGGGGTCCGGGCGCAGCCGCACTGGGCTGCGCGTGACGCGGGCGTTCACCCGGCGCTCCGCTGGAGCGTGCGGAGGTGTTGCCGGGTGGAGATCAGCGCCAGGGTCGACTCGGCGCCCTGGTTGGTGTTCGGGCCGTGCGGTGTCAGGCCGTCGTAGCCGCCCCCGGTGTGCTCGTCCTGCATCAGCGAGCCCAGGTCGTTGTCCCCGCTGAACCACGCGATCGCGCGGCGGACACCGGTGAGCCACGCGGAGTCCCCGGTGACCCGGTAGGCGCGGGCGCAGGCGTCGGCCAGGGCGGCCGCCTCGATGGGCTGCTGGTCGAACGCCGGTCGCGGCTCGCCGAGGAACCACCCGCCGGTCGGGACCGGCGAGAGGTGGCGGTCCTTGGACTCCACGGCCAGCAACCAGTCCAGCAGCCGCAGCCCGTCGTCGCGGACCTCGTCGCTGCCCAGGAGGTCACCCGCGGCGATCAACGCCTCCGGCAGCACGGCGTTGGCGTAGAACAGCCGGTTCTCCGGCCACGGCCAGTTCGGGTCCGGACGGGGACCACCGATGTAGGAGGTGATGTCGCCGAGCAGGGCGGCGGCGGGCGCGTGGAGGGGTTCGGAGCTCAGCACCTCGGCGGCACCGAGTGCGGCGAACGCCATCGTGCGCACCGACGGTGGCCTGTGGTGGGCGCTGCGGTCGAAGCACTCCAGCGCGGTCCGCCGGATCGCGGGCACCGTGCTGCGCGCTGCGGCGGTGCCGAGCCCCCACAGCGCGCGTCCCCACCAGTCGCCCAGTCCCGGTTCGTCGATCCACCGACGATCGGGGCTGAGCCGGTTGTGGAAGCGCCCGTCCTCGGCCTGCGCGTAGGCGGTGAAGGCCAGGAAGTGTTCGGCCAGAGCGGCCAGCTCGGCCGACAGGGCTGGTTCGCGGCTCAGCACGACCAAGCCCCGCGCGACGTCGTCGAGGCAGTAGCCGTGCTCGCGGCGCGGCAGCGGGCCGTCGGCGTGCTCGTGCAGACCGGTGTCGTCGCTCAGCCGGATCAGGTGGGCGAAATCGAGGCCGCTCATCGCGTCACGGCGACGCGGTCGGCGAACAGCCTGTCCGCCACGAGGGTGTCGCAGAGGCTGCGGTAGCGGTTCGCCACGGCGGGCCAGCTCAGCACGGCACCCAGTTCCGCGGACCGGTCGCGCATGCCCGCGGCGACACCCGGTTCGGTCAGCACGCGGCGCAGCGCCGCGGCGATGGCGGCGGGATCGCGGTGCGGTACCAGCAGTCCGGCGCCGTCCGCGAGCAGTTCGACCGCGTGCGGGAACACCGTCGCGACCACCGGTTTGCGCGCGGCGAGGGCTTCGACGAGCACTCCGGAGGTGACCTGTTCGGACGAGTCGTACGGCAGCAGCACGACATCGGCCCTGCCCACCAGGTCCGCCAGCGCCTCGGCGCTGAGGTAGGCCGGGTCGAACTCGACCAGGTCGGTCACCCCGGCGGCGGCGGCCTGCTCACGCAGGTGCGTCCGGTACGCCTCGCCCTCGTGTGCCAGCACCTTGGGATGGGTCTGACCCGCCACGAGGTACCGCGGCCGCAGGTCGCGCAGCGCGGCGAGCGCCGCGATGCCCCACTCGACGCCCTTGCCGCGTCCGAGCAGGCCCCAGGTGAGGACCAGCGGGCCACGGCCCGGTGCTGCGGAGGCCGGCCTGTCGGCGGGCACGGCGCCGTGCGGGATCACCACGACCTCGCCCGGCCGTTCGACCGCGTAACCCGCCAGGAGGCGGCTCTTGGCCGCCTCCGACATGGTGATGACGGCGTCGGCGCGGTCGACGACCGCCTCCAGCACCCGGCGCTGTCCCGGCGTGGGCGTGGTGAGCACCGTGTGCAGCACGACGGCCACCGGGACCCGCAGCCGGGCGAGCACGTCCAGCGCCTCCTCGCCGTCACTGCCGGCGTAGATCCCGTACTCGTGCTGGACCAGCGCGACGTCGCACCGGTTGAGGACCGCGGCCGCGGCCTCCACCCCACCAGGACGCATGGGGTGCCCCGCCGACGGTTCCGCTGTGTGCGGTTCGACGTCGCTGAGGACGCGGACGACGCGGCTCCCGCTGCCGGGGGTGACGGCGGCGAGGTGGCGCTGGAGGGAGGCGGTGAACGTCGCGAGCCCGCATTGTGTTGGTGGATAGGTGCTCAAGAAGCCATAGGTGCGAACCATGGAGCGGTGGGCCTTTCGGATCGGGGCAGACGGCTTCGCGCCCCGGCGTGAGGCCGGGGCGGGGCGGTGTCTGTTCAGGAGTGAGGCGGTGCGGAGGTCAGACGAGCCGGGTCACGGCCGCGTGCACCAGGTCGGCGGGTTCAGCGCCGGAACGGTGGTGGCGGGGTCGGTGGCGAGAGGTCGCCAGCCGCCGGGGAACCGGCCGCCGGACAGGGCGTCCGGCTTCCTCGTCACCCGCAGCCCGCGTGGCGCGGTCAGTTCGGTGCTGGGACTGGTGCTGGTCGGGCCCGAGATCATCCCGGTGCTCCCGCCTCCGTCCGGACCAGCCGGGCGGGGTCGCTGACACTCCGGAGGGGGCACCTGGCTCGGACGCCGATGCGCGAGGTCCCCTCGGACCACTCACTCTACGCCCCTGACCGGGACGCGCCGGTCGCGCCGGAACGACGTCGGCGGCGGCACAGGGCACCGGGACGTGGCCCTCGCCCGGTGCCCCGTGCACCGCCACCTGCCGCCGAGACCCGGCAGCACCAGGACCAGCTCCGGTGCTCTGCCGCCCTGGCACGTCACCCGCAACACCCGCCCGGCGCACCGGGCGGGGCAGGCGGCTTCGCGGACCGGCGCCGTCCCCGAACCGCCGAGGTGCGCCGAGGCGGTCAAGCGGAACCTGCGCGGAGCCACCGGTGTGCCCGAGGCGGTCGCGACAGTGCCGCGCGCGTCCCCGTGGACGAGCGACCGGCTCAGGTCCCGCAGTCACCCGGTCCGCCGGTTCCACCACATCGGCGACACCGAGGTGCACGGCGAGTTTCGGCGGCCCGATTGCGGCTATTCGCGTGGGGAAGCTTCAACAGCCGCCCGGACCCGCGACTTCGTTGATCCAGCACGTGGACGCACCGAGCTTCCGGGAAGGCCTCGACAGATGACACGCACGGCCACCGCACCACTTCACCGCGACCCGTCCCTGCCGCTGCCGGTCGCGCAGGCCGCGGGCTGGACCGACGCGGACGTCCGTGCCGTGGACACCGTCCGCGTGCTGGCCGCCGATGCCGTCCAACAGGCGGGGAACGGCCACCCCGGCACCGCGATGAGCCTCGCACCGTTGGCCTACCTGCTGTTCCAGCAGGTGATGCGGCACGATCCCGCCGACGACCAGTGGCTCGGCCGCGACCGGTTCGTCCTGTCCTGCGGCCACACGAGCCTGACGCTGTACGCGCAGCTCTACCTGAGCGGCTACGGGCTGGAACTGACCGACCTGGCCTCGTTGCGCACCTGGAACTCCGCCACGCCGGCCACCCGGAGTACCGCCACACCCGCGGTGTGGAGATCACCACCGGACCACTGGGCCAGGGGTTCGCCTGCGCGGTGGGCATGGCGCTCGCTGCTCGCCGCGAACGCGGACTGCGCGACCCGGACGCCGCGCCGGGGCAGAGCCCGTTCGACCACCACGTGTACGTCCTGGCCTCCGACGGCGACCTGATGGAGGGGGGCACCGCCGAGGCCTCCTCGCTCGCGGGGCATCAGGAGCTCGGCAACCTCGTCGCGTTCTACGACGCGAACCACATCTCCATCGAGGACGACACCGACGTCTCCTTCAGCGAGGACGTGGCCGCCCGCTTCGCCGCCTGCGGCTGGCACGTCCAGTCCGTCGACTGGACCAGCACCGGCCGCTACGTCGAGGACGTGGACGCGGTGCTCGCCGCGGTCGAGGCGGCGAAGGCGGACACCGGCCGTCCGTCCCTGATCGTGCTGCGCACCGTCATCGGCTGGCCCGCGCCCACCCTGCAGAACACCGGCAAGGCGCACGGGTCCGCGCTCGGCGCCGAGGAGGTCGCCGCCGTCAAGACCCTGCTCGGCTTCGACCCGGAGCGCAGCTTCGCGGTGGAGGACGAGGTGCTCGCGCACGCCCGTGCGGTGCTGGACCGCGGTGCGGCCGCCCACGAGCGCTGGGAAGCCGGCTACGCGCGCTGGCGCACCGCGAACCCGGACCGCGCGGCGCTGCTGGACCGGTTGCGCGATCAGCGGCTTCCGGACGGCTGGACCGACGCCCTGCCGGTCTTCCCCGCCGACCCGAAGGGGATGGCGACCCGCACGGCGTCGGGCAAGGTCCTCTCGGCACTGGCTCCCGTGCTGCCGGAGCTGTGGGGTGGATCGGCCGATCTGGCCGGGAGCAACAACACCACGATGGACGGCGAGCCGTCGTTCGTCCCGATGGGCAAGCAGACCACGAAGTGGCAAGGCGGTCCCTACGGGCGCACCCTGCACTTCGGCATCCGCGAACACGCCATGGCCGCCGCGCTCAACGGCATCGCGTTGCAGAGCCTGACCCGCCCGTACGGCGGTACGTTCCTGGTCTTCAGCGACTACCAGCGGCCCGCGATCCGGCTGGCCGCCCTCATGCAGCTGCCCGTCACCCACGTGTGGACCCACGACTCGATCGGGCTGGGGGAGGACGGACCCACGCACCAGCCGGTCGAGCACCTCGCCGCGTTGCGCGCGATCCCCGGTCTGGACGTCGTGCGCCCGGCCGACGCCAACGAGACAGCGGTGTGCTGGCGGCGGATTCTGGAGAACCGGGACCGTCCCGCCGGTCTGGTCCTGACGCGGCAGGACGTCGCCGTGCTCGACCGCGGTCCCGGCGGCCTGGCCCCGGCGGAGGGCGCCGCGCGGGGCGGATACGTCCTCGCCGGACCAGGAGAGCCGGACGTGGTCCTGGTCGCGACCGGGTCCGAGGTGCAGATCGCCCTCGACGCCCGCGCGTTGCTCGCAGAGGACGGCGTCGAGGCCCGCGTGGTCTCGATGCCCTGCCTCGAGTGGTTCGCCGCGCAGGAACCGTCCTACCGGGACGAAGTGCTCCCGCCGGGCGTGCGGGCCCGCGTGAGCGTCGAGGCCGCGGTCGCCCAGGGCTGGCGCGACGTCGTCGGCGACGCCGGCCGGATGGTGTCGCTCGAACACTTCGGCGCCTCCGCCGACCACCGCCGCCTCTACGAGGAGTTCGGCGTCACCGCCACTGCGGTCGCGGAGGCCGCGCACGACTGCCTGCACGACGCGGTCACGTCGGTCCGCCCGGGAGGTGTGCAGCGCAGCACCGCGCCCACCACCGGCGGCACCGGCGACCGCCCCGCCTGAACCACCAGGATTTCCCGACCACGGAGGCATCATGGCCACGGGCCACGACCCGCTCACCGAACTCGCCGCCGCAGGCGTGTCCATCTGGCTCGACGACCTGTCCCGCGAGCTCCTCTCCGACGGCCGCCTGAAGGCGCTGGTCGCGGACCGCGGGGTCGTCGGCATCACCACCAACCCGACGATCTTCGCCTCCGCGCTGGCACGCGGCGAGCGCTACACACCGCAGCTCAGGCGCCTCGCGGAGGCAGAGGCGAGCGTCGAGGACACGGTCTTCGCCATCACGACCGACGACGTCCGGGCGGCCTGTCAGGTCCTGCGCCCGGTGTACGACCGCACGGGCGGTGTCGACGGCAGGGTGTCGCTGGAGGTCGACCCCGGCCTCGCCCACGACCCGCAGGCCACCGTCGACCGCGCCCGTCTGCTCTGGTCGGTGGTGGACGAGCCGAACCTGCTCATCAAGATCCCGGCCACCACCGCCGGACTGGACGCGATCACCGCGGTCATCAGTGAGGGCATCAGCGTCAACGTCACGCTCATCTTCTCCCTGGACCGCTACCACGAGGTGGTCGACGCCCACGTCACCGGTCTGGAGGCGGCCCGGCTCAACGGGCACGACCTGGCCGGCATCCACTCGGTGGCCTCGTTCTTCGTCTCCCGCGTGGACACCGAGATCGACGCGCGCCTCGACGCCATCGGCACCGACCGCGCGCTCGCGGCCAAGGGAAAGGCGGCGATCGCCAACGCCCGCCTCGCCCACGAGATCCACGTGTCGAGCCTGACCACGCAGCGCTGGCGCCACCTGGCCGAGGCGGGAGCCCGGCCACAACGGCCCCTGTGGGCCTCCACGGGGGTGAAGGACCCCGCCTACCCGGACACGATGTACGTGTCCGAACTGGCCATCCCGGGCACCGTCAACACCATGCCCAGGCCCACCCTGGAAGCCTTTGCCGACCACGGCTCGGTACCACCTCTCGTGCCGGGGGAGCTCTACGGCCCCGCCCGCGACGTGCTCAGCGAGATCGGCCGGCTCGGGATCGACTACCGCGAGGTCACCGACGAGCTGGAACGCCAGGGGGTCCGCAAGTTCACCGACAGCTGGGACGAGCTCGCGGACACCGTCCGCGGTCAGCTCGGCCGTGACCTGACCGAGGAGATGTCATCAAAGCGCTGACATGGCAAGGCAATGAGAACGTCGAGGTCGTCGACGTGCCGGACCCGCGCATCGAGGAACCGACCGACGCGGTCGTCCGGGTCACCTCGACCGCCATCTGCGGATCGGACCTGCACCTGTACGGGGTGCTGGGGCCCTACCTGAAACCGGGTGACGTGCTCGGCCACGAGGCGATGGGCGTCGTCGAGGAGGTGGGCGCCGAGGCGGCCGGCCACCTCAAGGTGGGCGACCGGGTCGTGGTGCCGTTCAACATCTCGTGCGGGCACTGCTGGATGTGCGAGCGCGACCTGTTCGCGCAGTGCGAGACGACGCAGGTGCGCGGCGAGGGCAAGGGCGCGAGCCTGTTCGGCTACACCTCGCTCTACGGTTCGGTGCCCGGCGGCCAGGCCGAGTACCTGCGGGTGCCGCAGGCCCAGTTCGGGCCGATCGTCGTTCCGGACGGCACGCCCGACGACCAGTTCCTGTTCCTGTCCGACATCCTGCCGACGGCGTGGCAGGCGGTGCGGTACGCCGACGTGCCACCGGGCGGCACCGTCGCCGTGCTCGGCCTCGGCCCGGTCGGGCAGTTCGCCGTCCGGATCGCGCGGCTGCTCGGCGCCGGCCGTGTGATCGGCGTGGACCGGGTGCCCGAACGTCTCGCGCTGGCCGAACGGCACGGCGCGGAACCCGTCGACTTCGACGAGTTCGGCGGCTCCGACGAACTCGCCGCCGCGCTGGTCGAGATGGTGGACGGCCGCGGGCCGGACGCCACCATCGACGCCGTCGGCATGGAGGCCCACGGCGGGGGACTGGTCGCCGCGGCGCAGAAGGCCGCTGGACTGCTCCCCGACGGCATCGCCCAGAAGGTGATCGACAAGGTCGCACTGGACCGCCTTGACGCCCTGCACACCGCGGTGAAGGGAGTGCGCCGCGGTGGCACGGTGTCGGTGTCCGGCGTGTACGGCGGAGAAGCTCGACGCGATGCCGATGATGGAGATGTTCGACCGCGGGATCCAGCTGCGGATGGGCCAGGCCCACGTGCGCCGCTGGACCGACGACATCCTGCCGTTCGTGCTCGACCCGGCCGATCCGCTCGGCACCCTGGACCTGACCACGCACCGCCTCCCGCTCGCCGACGCCGCGCACGGGTACGAGGTGTTCCGCGCCAAGAGCGACGGCTGCGTGAAGGTGGTGCTGAACCCGTGACGGGGCGCGTCGTGCTCGTGGTCGGGGCCAGCAGCGGGATCGGGCTCGCCGCGGCGACGGCGTTCGCCTTCCGCGGGGACGACGTCGTGCTGGTCTCCCGCAGCGGAGAGGCGCTCGACGCCGCGGAGAAGGCCTGCCGCGCGGTGGGCGTGGCCGCGGTGGACGTCGTCGTCGACGACGTCGGAGATCCCGCCGCCGCCGACCGGATCGTCACGAAGGCGCTGGAGCTGCACGGCCGCATCGACGTCGTCGTGCACACCGCCACGGTGATGGCCTACGGACCCGTCGAGTCGATGCCCGCGGCCGTGTTCACCTCGGTCGTCGACACCGCGGTCCACGGCACGCTCCACCTCGCCCAAGCGGTCCTGCCGGTCCTGCGGCGTCAGCGCACGGGGGTGTTCATCGGGGTGAACTCACTGCTCGGCTCGATCACCGTTCCGCGGATGGGCGCCTACACCGCGGCCAAGTGGGGCCAGCGCGCGCTGCTGCGCACCCTCCAACAGGAAACCCGCGACGAACGAGGCGTGCACGTGTGCATCGTCAGCCCCGGCAGCGTCAACACCCCGGTGTACGACCAGGCCGCCAACTACGGCGGACGTGCGGCACGCCCACCGGTCCCGGTGCTGAGCCCGGATCGCGTCGCCGCCGCGATCGTGCGCCTGGCCGACCGGCCGCGCCGGCACGTCTCCGTGCCGGTCGGCCCGGCGAACCCGTTGATCGTCTCGGTGTTCCGCTGCCTGCCGGAGCTCTACGACCGGCTCGTCGGGCCGCTGTTCCGCCTCGCGGCACTGACGAGGGAGACGGTCTCACCCACCTCCGGCAACGTGTTCGAGCCGGTCGCGGCACGGGAGAGGGCGTACGGGCGTTGGCCGGCCAGGCGGCGCCGGTGGTGACGGCGGTGCCCCCGTGACGTGCGGTGGTGGTCGGGGGCGGTGGCGTCCGGCGTATCGGTGTCCGGGGCGGCGGCGGGGGAGCCGCCGCGCTCACCTCGGTGTCGACCCCGTCCGCGCGCGGGAGGACCGCGACCCGACCACCGAGGTACCGGCACTGCGGGCGTTCACCGCCGTGGAGTAGGTGCGCACCAGGTCGGAGGCGACCCGCTGCCACGAGTACCGCGCCTGTGCCCTGTCGTGTCCTGCGACGCTGAGCAGATCGCGGTACGTGCCGTCGGCGAGCAGGGCCCTCAACGCCTTGGCGGTCGCCTCCGGTCGGTCGCGCGGGACCAGCACCCCGGTCAGCCCGTCCACCACGAGGTCGACCAGACCGCCGACCGGGGTGGCGAGAACAGGAGTGCCACAGGCCATCGCCTCCAGCGCCACGCCACTGGACGACTGGTGCCTCGGCGTGCACACCACGACGTCAGCGGACCGCAGCAGCACGGGCAGCTGCGCGTAGGGCACGTGGCCCGCGAACACGACGCGGTCGCCGACACCCGTCGAACGGGCCAGCGCGAGCAGCCTCCTGCTCTCCGCGTCACCGCGGACGTCGCCCTGCGCGCCCCCGCCGGCGATCACCAGCTCTGTGTTGTCCACAGTGGACAGGATGCGGATCAGGTCGTCGAACCCCTTGTGCGGCAAGAGCCTGCCCACCGAGACGATCCTGCGCGGAGGATTCCGGTCGGTGGTCCCCTGTCCTGCCGCGAACAGGTCGAGATCGACGCCGGTGGGCACCACGACGAGCTTCGACCGGTCCACGCCCATCCCCAGCACGGCCCGGGCCTCCGCGGACGAGGTCGCGACGACGCGGGTGGCCTCGTGACCGACGAGCCGCTCCACGGTGCGGCGTTTGGTGGAGTCGCGGTCCGTCGCACAGCGGTCCTGCGGTTGCGCCGGGCCCAGCGAGTGGTACGTCTGCACGACGGGCACCAGGCTCCTCCGCGCGCTCAGCACGGCCGCGATGCCGGACTGCCAGCCGTGGGCGTGGACGACGTCGGGGCGCTGCGAGGTCCAGGCGCGTTCGAGGAACTCGACGAAGTCGCCCGCGTGGCCGAGGACCTCCTCCGCGTCCAGCGCCGCGGCCGGCCCGGCCGGCACGTGCACGACCTCGTAGCCCTGCGGGGTCTGCACGTGCTGCGGAAGGTGCGGGTGGTCGCGCCGCGTGTAGACGACGACCCTGTGGCCGAGCGCGGCCAAGGCGGCGGCGAGCCCCGCCACGTGGCGGCTCTGGCTCCCGGAACCGGTCGCACCCGGATCGGTCAGCGGACTGGCTTGCTGGGACACGAGCGCGATCCTCTTGCGCGTGAACGCGATCGACTCGGTGCTGACGCCCACGGCGTTCTCCTCACGACGAGGTGATGAGACCGCGGGTCCGGGCGGTTGTTCCTTGTTACCAGCGAGATCAGACTACCCGGACCCGGTGGGTCCCACACGCGGTGACGCGGTGAGCGCAGCCCGCGGTCGGCGTGCGGGCGACGTGAGTCGGAATCACACGTCGGAAGGACGACGCCGCACCGAGAGCAGGTCCTCGGGCCGCAGCTCTCCGACGACGAGCTCCCTGGCCACGTCGGCCAGGCGGCGACCGCCGTTGCGCGCATAGCTGCGCAGTGTGTGGAACGCCTGCTCCATCTCAAGATCCCCGGCGAACGCCAGCACCCCCTTGGCCTGCTCTATGGCGACCCGGCTGTTCAACGCCGTCTGCAGCTGCTCGGTGACGACCTCACCGCGCCGGATCGCGCGCTCCTGCAAGATCCCGATCGTCGCCGTGTCCGCCAGCGCGCGCACGACCAGCAGGTCCTCGTCGTTGAGCAGCCCGGTCTCGCGGCGCAACCTCATCGGCACCGCGTGCACGGAGGCGAAACCCTCCTCGACGGCGCGCGGTGCGAACCGGGGCCACCGCCGCACCTCCGTCGTCAGGTCCGCGACCAGCACAGCCTCACCGCTGTGCACGCAGTCCATGCACGGGCCCTCGCTCGCCTGGAGCTGGAACAGCTCGAGCATGTGGGTCTGGGCCGACGAGTAGGCCACCACCCGCAGGCCGCCGTGCTGGTCGGACAGCATCAACCCGGCCGCCGTCGCATCCAGCAGGTGGACGCAGTGCTCGACCAGCCGGTGCAGCACGTCCACCACGTCGTAGTCGTCGACGAGCGTGTCCGCCAGCTGGACGAGCGCCCTGAGCAACCGCGACTCCCGCTCTGTCGTGGACAGTGCGTTATCGCTCATCACCAGCTCCTGTCTTGGTCTTCCTGCGGTGGGTGCCGCCCAGGACGGGAGTGCTGTGTCGTACGTGGTCATGTGGCGAGCTCCAGCGGTGACAGCTTGCGGCTCGTGATGTCCCTGGCGATCTCGTCCAGCGACCTGCCCCTCGCGAAGGCGTAGCCCCGCAACCGGGACAGCGCCTCCTCCGCGGGGACGCCGAGGGCGGCGATGAGCATGCCGGTCGCCTGGTGGACCTGTTCGCGACCGGGTGCCATGACGCTGCGGAGGCCGGTGGTGTCGTCGACCTCGCTCAGGAGCAGACCGAGCAGCACCGCGGTCACGACGTCGACCACCTCCAGCGCCATGGTGAGCTCGTCAGCCGAAAGCCAGCCGGGCTGCCTGCGGTAGAGGTCGAGCGCGCCGATGCCGATCGCCCCCGCCTGCAGCGGGAACGCGAAGATCGCGCCGATGGGCAGCGCGGCGATGGCAGCCGCGAACACCGGCCACTCCAGGACCGACGCACGGGGCAGGTCGGGAACCAGCACGGGTTTGCGGCTCGCTAACGCCTCGAAGCACGGGCCCTCGCCCAGGGTGAACTGGACGTCCTCGATCTTCGTCGCGATCTCGTCGCTGGCGTACAACGTCTCACGTTCCCGCGGGCTGCTCATCACCGAGATCGAGGCGCCGTCGACCGGCAGCACGTCCACGCACGCGCGGATCACGCGCGCCATGGTGTCGAGCCCGCTCCCGCTGTCCCGAAGCGCGGCCATCACCGCCGCTCGTGCGTCGCTCACCGACCGATGCGGCCCATCAGGTGCGCGCACCTTCGCTCACACCGCCGAACAACGGCCGGTCGTCCACGGCTGGCACAGCATTCCTCCACCACGTCGACTGATTCCAGTCGCTCGTGGACGTAGCGAGGTCTGGGCCCACGCCTTGCGTGACCGCATCAGGTTTAACTTCTTCTCCGTACTGCGCGCATGCCCGCGGCGCGCAGTACGGTCTCGCCGGCGGCTTGCGGGCGCGTCGCCGGGCAGGCTCCGCGGTCGCCACCCCGCCGTTCCTCACCCGCCGACCAGGTCGTGCCGTGTTCTCGCACTCCCGGTGCGAGAACACCGACAGCGGCATCAGCGGGGAAAGGTGTGGGGGTCGCGGCCGCGGGGGTAGACGTCGTGCTCGCTGATCACCCCGTCGCGGCCCCGGACGATGTGGTCCACCGCGTGCACGATCGCCATCTCACGACCGTTCGCGGCCGCGTCCTGCTTGGTGAGGTGTGTGCTGGAGACCTGGTCGTTGCCCTGGACCTTGTTCTTCCACCGGCCGTCTTCGAAGTAGGTCTCGATGTCGCCACGCATGGGCTCTCTCCCGTCGGGGTCGCTCGGTCGAGTACCCCGGACGTCGAGCGGCACACCACTCGCGCTCCATCGGCGTGATCAGCCGTGCCGGCGGTGAACGAGGAGTCCGCGAAGTCGGTGGCCTGCTCGACCAGCGCACGACGCTCGGTCCGGCTCGGCGCGGCGGGTGGTGGCACCGGAGCCGGCGAGCGGCCACCGCGCACGTCAAAGCCCGGCCGGGATCGGTGGACCCAGGCCGGGCTTCGGTGTGACCAGCTCAGTCCGACGAGCGGACCGGCAGCCGACGCAGAACTAGGCGGGAACGACGTTGTCCGCCTGCGGGCCCTTCTGACCCTGAGTGACCTCGAAGGAGACCTTCTGGCCCTCCTGGAGCTCCCGGTAGCCCTGCGCGGCGATGTTCGAGTAGTGGACGAACACGTCGGCGCCGCCGCCGTCCTGCTCGATGAAGCCGAAGCCCTTTTCGGCGTTGAACCACTTCACGGTTCCGGTAGCCATGTGCACTCCTGTGATGAGTTGGCATCCGCACTGTCGCGGGTGCCTGGGGATCATCCGCCACGGCCTGCGGAAACGCTGAAACAGCAAAAAGCCCGTGATACTGATCACGGGCGAGTTCTACTTCGTAACCATGACTGATGGGGACCACCCTACACCATGATCTCCGGTTGGCGCGAACGCCCGGCCGAATTCGATCAAGTCCGCAGGTCGTGGTCGTGTCGTACGCCCTCGCCGACTGGAGCCGCTGGGGCCGGTGGTGACCTCAGGTCGAGGGTCACGAGGACCGAGTTCGACACCGCCGCCGCACCGAGGCGGCAGCGCGGGACCCGACGTCCCGCTTCCGCATCGCGCAGGCGACGTGGTGTTCGGCGGTGCGTGGTGACAGGAACGGCTCGTCGGTGACCCGCCGGTCGGTGCGCCCTGTGAGGCCGTGGAGCACCCACCGGTACCGGCGCGTCCGGTGCGCGTCCAGTCGAGGGCCGCCTCACCTCGGGCGCCCGGCGCGGGCCTCTACGGTGATGCCGTGGCCGACACCCGACAACGCCTGATCGACGGCGCGATCGAGACCATTCGCACGCACGGTTTGACCGGCACCACGGCGCGCAGCATCGCGGCCACCGCCGGGGTCAACCAGGCGCTGGTCTTCTACCACTTCGGCACCGTCCACGACCTGCTCCAGGCCGCGTGCCTGGCCGCCACGCAGGCGCGGGTCGAGCTGTTCGCCGAGCGGCTCGAGCAGATCACCGACCTGCGCCGGCTCCTGGAGCTGGGCCGCGCGCTGCACGCCGAGGAACGGGCGCAGGGCAACGTCATGGTGCTCGCCCAGCTGCTGGCCGGCGCCCAGACCGACCCCCGGCTCGCCGAGGCCACCGCGGCGTCCCTGCGGTTGTGGATCAACCCGATCGAGCGGGCGCTGACCCGGTCGCTGGCCGGCTCCCCGGTCTCCGACCTGATCGACACGGCGGGTCTCGCCCGTGCGGTGAGCGCCGGGTTCATCGGGCTGGAGCTGTACGAGGGCGTCGACCCGGACGGGTCGAAGGCGGCCATGGACGCCCTCGACCGGCTGGCCGTGCTCATCGAAGTGGTGGACGACCTCGGGCCGATCGCGGTGCGCGCGCTGCGCTCCAAACTCCGCAAGACGGCCGGGAAGGCGAAGTAACCCCAGCTCAACGCCCTGTTTGAGCATCTGCTCAAATCCGGCTACCCTCCTGTTTGAGCAACTGCTCAAACAGGAGGGAGTGCCATGGCGCGGCGGCGGACGCTCTACGTGGAGACGGTGATCAGGGCCGACCTCGACGACGTGTGGCTGCGGACCCAGGACCCGCACCAGCACCAGCGGTGGGACCTGCGGTTCACCACGATCGACCACCTGCCGAAGGCGGACCAGGACGCGGAGCAGCGCTTCCGGTACTCGGTCCGCGTCCTGCCCGGTCTGGAGGTGGACGGGACCGGGGTCAGCGTCGGTGAGCGGGTCAAGGCCGACGGCTCGCGGACGTCGGCGCTGCGGTTCAGCTCGGCGCACCCGCTGTCCCCGATCCGCGCCGGGTCGGGGTACTGGCGGTACGTGCCGACTGCCGCGGGGGTCCGGTTCCTCACCGGCTACGACTACCGGCCCGGCTGGGGGCGGCTGGGAGCGCTGGCCGACCGCCCGTTCCGCCTGCTGATGGGGTGGGGGACGGCCTGGTCGTTCGACCGGCTCCGGCTGTGGCTCGAACGCGGCGTCCGGCCCGAGGTGTCGTTGCGGTGGGCGCTGCTGGACGCGGGCACGAGGGCCGGTGTCTGCGCCGTGGCCTGGCTGTCCGGGCCCGCCGTGCTCGCCGCGGCCCTCACCCTCGCCGCCCTGCTGGCCCCGCCGCTGCCGTCCACCCCGGCCGCCAGGAGGTGCCGGCGCACGCCGCCGGACCGCCGGTCGTCGACGGCGCCCTCGACCCTGCTGACCTTGGAGCACCCGTGACGTCGATCTTCCAGCGCGCCCTCGGCGCCGACTTCGACCGCCTGCACCCGCAGCTGCAACGCCGGTTCGGCTTCACCAGCGACGACGGCATCGCCTGCGTCGGCACCGGCACGATGGACCGGGTGTGGCACGGGCGCGGCTTCACCCGGCCGTTCCTGTGGCTCGGGGCCAAGCGCCACATCCTGCTCCCCGGCCACGGCAGCGACGTCCCCTTCACCATCGAGAACTACCCCTACCGCGACTCGCTGGGCCGGGAGACGATGACGTTCGTCCGCACCTTCGCCTTCGAGCGGCCCCGGCGGTGGGACGCCACGATGATCTACAGCCCCGAACGCGGCCGTGTCGTGGACTACCTGGGCACCCACCAGCACGTCTCGGTCGACCTCGACCTGTCCGTGGACGACCGCGGCGGGCTGCTGATCCGCAGCGGTGAGCAGCGCTTCCACGAGGGCCCGCTCCACTTCCGCGTCCCCGGCCTGGTGACCGGCGCCGCGACGGTCCGCGAGTCCTACGACGAGGACCTCGGCCGGTTCCGCATCGACGTCGAGGTGACCAACCACCGGTTCGGGCCGCTCTTCGGCTACCGCGGCACCTTCACCTGCGCCTATCCCGAAGGCGGGCGCGTGCCGGACGCCGTCAGGCCGGTCCGGGAGCAGGCCAGGGTCTGACGGCGCTCAGGGTCGCGGGAGCGCGGCGAGCGCGCTCTCCGCGACCGCCTCCAGGAAGCGCGCGTCCTTGCCCGCCTTGCCCAGGGCCTCCATGCCGCGCAACACCGTGAGCACGAGCGCGGCCAGCCGGTGCGGGTCGGCGCCGGGGGAGAGGTCGCCGTGGCGCTGGCACGCCTCGATGTCGGCGACCAGGAGGCGTTCGAGCTCGTCGAACGTCCGCAGCGCGCGGGCCGCGACGACCGGGTCGTGCTCGGCCAGCTCGGCGGTGCCCTTGGCGAGCAGGCACCCGCGGTGCGCGGTGTCCGCGGCGACGGAGGCCGCGATGCCGTGCACGTGGGCGGTCAGGCGCGCGAAGGCCTCCTCGTCGGGGCCGGTCAGCTCGCGGCGGACCCCGTCCTCCGCCTGCGCGCAGTAGTCGTCGAACACGCGGTGGAACAGCTCCTGCTTGCCGCCGAAGGCGCCGTACAGGCTGCCCTTGCCCAGGTCGGTGGCCGCGGCGACGGCGTCCATCGTGGTGCCGGCGTACCCGGCCGACCAGAACTGGTCGCGTGCGGCGGCCAGGACGGCTGACTCGTCGAACTTCCGCGGACGTGGCATGCCTCATCGTACCCAGTTCTTGACTGAATCGTCCATAAGTGCCTAAGTTATGGACGAACCAGTCAAGAACTAGGGAGTGGTGCTTCATGTCCGGTGTGCTCGCCGACAAGGTGGCCGTGGTGACCGGCGGCAACAGCGGGATCGGGTTGGCCATCACGCGCAGGTTCGTCGCCGAAGGCGCACGGGTCTTCGTCACCGGCCGCAGGCAGGAGCAGCTCGACGCGGTCGCGGCCGAGCTGGGTGACGCGGTCGTGCCCGTGCGGGCCGACGTCGGGAAGCTCGCCGACCTCGACGCCCTCTACGCCGTCGTGCGCGAGAAGGCGGGGCGGATCGACGTGCTCGCCGCCAACGCGGGCGGTGGCGTGATGGCGCCGTTGGAGGAGATCACCGAGGAGCAGTTCGACAGCACGTTCGCCGGCAACGTCAAGGGTGTCATCTTCGGACTGCAGAAGGCGCTGCCGCTGCTGTCGCCCGGTGCGTCGGTGATCGTCACGGGCTCGACCAGCTCGCTCCGGCCGGACCCGGGGCTGGAGGTCTACGGCGCCTCGAAGGCCGCGGTGCGCAACCTCGTCCGCAGCTGGGCGCGCGACGCCAAGGCGCGCGGCTTCCGCGTCAACGTGCTCAGCCCCGGCCCGACCGAGACGCCGGGCCTGGTCGGCCTGGTGGCGGAGGACCAGCGGTCCGGGTTCCTCGACGAGCTCGCGAGCGCCGTGCCGCTGGGCCGGGTCGCCGACCCGGACGAGATCGCCGCGGCCGCGCTCTTCCTCGCCTCGGACGCCGCGAGCTTCGTCAACGGTGCGGAGCTGTTCGTGGACGGCGGCTACGTCCAGGTGTGACCGCGGCACCGGGTGCCGGTGTCCTCCCCGGTGGGCAGTGGCGGCAGGTCGCAGGGGCCGCTCCGGTGGTCGTGCAGGGCCGGCCGCCGTGCTCGCGGTGCCGCACCCACGCCGGTTTCGTCTTGTCCGTGCGGGACATCTCGTTCCTCCGGAACCAGCCACCCGTGCTCCCGGACCCTCCGGGCGGGCGGCTGGGGCGTCCGCTTCACCGCGCCCACCTCCTGCCGATCCGCACCGCCCACGTCACCGGCGTCGCCGTGCCGGTCAGAGCCCGTCGAGGAGACCTTCGAGGTCGCGTTCCCCCTCGCGGGTCTGCACGCCGGCGGCGAGCTGGCGGTGGGCGGACGCGACCATGTCCTCGGTGAACAGCGAGTACAGGGCGGCGTTCTCCACGGCGTAGGCCTCGTGGGGGATCTTCGGCGCGATGGTCTCGACGGTGGCCTTGATCGCGGCGACGACCTCGGGGCGCAGGCGGGCGATCCGGCGGGCCAGCCGGTCGACGAACGCGTCGATCTCGTCGGCGGGCAGCGCCCGGTTGACCAGGCCGTACCGCTCGGCCAGCTCGGCGTCGACCAGGTCGGTCCCGAGCAGCACCTCCAGCGCGCGTTCCCGGCCGAGCAGCCGGGTCATCAGCACGGTGCCACCGCCGCCGGGGAGGATGTCCATGACGGCCTCCGGCTGCGCCTGACCGGACCGGCCGATGGCCGCGAAGCGCAGGTCGAGCGCCATCAGGAACTCGTTGCCCGCGCCACGGGCGAAGCCGGCGATCTTGCCGATGGTCACCTGCGGCAGCCTGCGCACCTCGTCGGCAACGGCCTGGAGGATGTTCATGCCGTCCGGGACGGGCACGTCCGGCGCGGCGGCGATCGCGGCGGCGGTGGCGGCGGGCAACGCCGCTAGGTCGGTCAGGTAGGCCATGTCGCCGTGTGCGCTGAAGAACTCCGGGTCCGCGCTGTCGAACACCACGACGCGCACGCCGGTGTCGTGGCGCACCCGGTTGACGAAGCCGCGCAACGACGGCACCAGCACGCCGTCCATCAGGTTCAGCGGCGGGTGGTCGAGCGTGGCGGTGGCGATGCCGTCGGCCACGGAGATCCGCAGCCCGGTCAGGTCGTCGTAGGTCATCTACACTCCTGGGACAAGTGGGGAGCTTCCCCGGATACGAGTATGTGGGGACACTCCCCACTTTGTCGAGGAGGAGTTGCGTTGGCTGGAACACGCCCTCTTCGCGCTGACGCCCAGCGCAACCGCGACGCGATCCTGGCCGCCGCGCGGGAGACGTTCGAGGCGGAGGGAGTGCTCGCCTCGCTCGACGCGATCGCGTTGCGCGCCGGTGTCGGCAACGCCACCCTCTACCGGAACTTCCCCACCCGCGACGACCTGGTGGCCGCCGTCATCGAGGGCTTCTACGCCCGTGCGCTGGCCGAGGCCGACGAGCTGTCCCGTGCACTGCCTCCGGCCGAGGCACTGGCCGAGTGGCTGGTGCGGGTGGGCTGGGGACTGCGGATCTGGCACGACCTGCCGGTGTGCCTCGCGACCGCGCACGACGACGACAGCTCGGCGTTGCACTCCGCGAACGCGCCGCTGGTGGAACGGGTCGGGGTGCTGCTGGACGCGGCCGAGGAGGCAGGGCAGGTGGCGGGGGAGATCAGCGCCGACGAGGTGTTCGAGCTGGTGCTGGCGCTGTCCTGGGCCATCGACCGGTTCGGGGACGACGAGGAGAAGGCGCGGCGGCGGGTGGTGATGGCGACTTCGGGGATCTTCCGGTGGCCGGAGGCCGGCCGCGGCTGAGGTCAGCTCGCCCGGCGCAGCAGCCGGTGGATGCGGCGCACCGCGGCCAGCCGCTCCTCGCCGTTGAGCGCGAGCGCGCGCACCACCGGGTCGTCGGGGCCACGACGCCGGCGGATCTCCGCGAGCCGGGCCTCGACCGTGATCGCGTGGCCGTCGGGGCAGGTGGACATGTCGGCGTACCAGAGCGCGTCGCGCAGCCGGCCGCGTTCGTCGGGGAACTCCGTCAGGGCGCCGGCCAGGCCGGTCAGCTCGGCGACGGCGGCGGCACCGGAGTGGTGGGCGACGAGACCGCACAGCAGTGGGGACATCCCGGCGCGGCGCAGGTAGCGGGCGCCGTCGACCGGGTGCAGGCCCGTGTCGGCCAGCTCGGAGGCGTAGCCGATGTCGTGCACCCAGGCGGCCGCCACCAGCAGGTCCCGCTGGCCGGCGGGCAGGACGCGGGCCACCTGCTCGGCGCGGCGGGCCACGCCGGCGGTGTGCGACCAGCGGCGGGGGAGCTCGGTGGCGAGCAGGCGGCGGGCGGTGTTGCGGGCCCAGGCCGACAGCCACGTGCCCGGCAGCTCCGGTGAGCCGGAGGAGAAGCCCTGCGCGGAGGCCCGCACCGAGCGCTCCACCAGCAGCGGGACGTAGTCGCGCACGCGCGCGCCGCCGAAGCGGGCGATGGCGCGTTCGACCCACTCGTGCACGAGGCTCGGTGGCACCTCGTCGTGGTCGCGGACCAGCCGCGCCTCCAGCCGCCTGATCCGCTCGGCCACCTGATGCCCGGTCGCAGGCGACGTGGTCGTCAGCACGCCGACCACCGTAACCCACGGACCGCTGATCGCCGATGATCCAGTCGGCCGCTCCGCCGCGCTCTCACTCCGCGTTGACCCATCGGCCTCGAACGGTGTCGCAAAGTAGCGGGAAATGCGTGTTTCAAACTAATTCAGATCGCTGACCTGGAGCAAAAGAAAAACTTCCACTTTCGAGTGAACCGGCACCCGTGGGGCACCGAATGCCTCGATGACAGGTGCTGATTCAGCGAAAGGGGGTGATACGCATGAAATCAACATGTTCCACAACGCTGCGGCGAACTCTGGGAGTGGCCGGGTTCCTCTTGGGATTCGGCTTGCTCTCGGCGGGAGTGGCGAATGCCGACGAGAACGACTCGGGCTTGCTGGACGCGCTCGTGTCCCCGGTGGCCGAGGTGGTGGCGCCGATCGCCCAGGTGACCGCACCGCTGCTGACACCCGTGGTCGACACCGCGGTGCAGACCCTGGACCCGGTGCTGGAGCCGCTGCGGCCCGTGACCGCGCCGGTGCTCGCCCCCGTGGTGGGCGTGGTGCGGGACGCTCCACCTCCGCAGGTCGTGGAACCGCTGGTGCCACTGCCATCGGCCCCGCCGGAGGTGGTCGCACCCGTGGTGCCGGCCGTTGTTCCCGAGGCGCCCGCGGTGGCGCTGCCCCAGCAGGTCGTGCCGGCGAAGGCCGAGCAGACCTCCGCGCCTGACGTGGCGCCACCGGCCCAGACGCCGGTCCAATTGCCGGTCCAGTCGCCGGAAGGGCAGTCGCCCGCTGTGCCGCTCGCTTTGCCCGGCACGACGGGATCGGCGTCGTCGAGCGGATCGACGGGCACCGCCGTCCCGGACCTCCCGGCTCTTTCGGGAGTGCACCCGGACAACGCGTCGCCGATGGCGAGTGGAAAACAGCAGTTCCGCGGCTCGTGGTGTTATTACTACGGCCGAAATCATCCCAGCTGAGCAGTCCCGCCGACCAAGCCGACCAGATCACCAGCTTGATTGACGGGAAGGTTCGACATGCACAGCTCTGTGCGACGCGGTCTCGTGGCCGCAGCGTTCTCGGGAGGATTCCTCCTGTTCGGAACAGCGATGGCCAGCGCCGACACGGGTGACCACGGTCTCCTGGGCGGGGTGAACGACATCGTGAGCTCGGTCGTCAAGGGCGGCAACGGCGGTGACTCGGGCAACGGCGGCAACGCCACCAGCTCGAACAACGCCACGTCCGGCAACTCGGGCAACTCCGGGAACTCGGGTGCCACCGGCGGCAACAGCGCCTACGGGCTTTGTGTGCTGGCGGAGTGCCACACGAACGTGAGCTCGGGTGACTCCGGGAACACCGGTGCCACGGGTTCGACCGGTGACGCTTCCAATCACAGCAACACCGTGGGCGGAAAGTCCGGCGCCGCGGGCAACGGGGGCGACGCCACCGCCACGGGTCGTGCGCGGAACACCTCCGCGACCGCCGGCAACGGTGGTGACTCGGGTCAGGGCGGCAACGCCACCAGCTCGAACAACGCCACGTCCGGCAACTCGGGCAACTCCGGGAACTCGGGTGCCACTGGCGGCAACAGCGCCTACGGGCTCTGCGTGCTGGCGGAGTGCCACACGAACGTGACGTCGGGCGACTCCGGCAACACGGGTGCCACCGGTGCGACCGGGGACGCGGCCAACCACAGCAACACCGTGGGCGGCAACTCCGGTGCTGCGGGCAACGGTGGGGATGCCACCGAGGGTCAGAAGTGGGGCCACCACAGCAAGTCCGGCTCCGCCAAGGCCACCGCGGGCAATGGCGGCAACTCGGGTGACGGTGGCAATGCCACCAGCTCGAACAACGCCACGTCCGGCAACTCGGGCAACTCCGGGAACTCGGGTGCCACCGGTGGCAACACGGCGGTCGTCCGCACGATCGGGTCCGAACGGGGCCACGGCTGGTCCTGGGACGGCACGAAGTCCTGGACCGCGGTGACGTCGGGCGACTCCGGCGACACGGGTGCCACCGGTGCGACCGGTGACGCTGCCAACCACAGCAACACCGTGGGCGGCAACTCCGGCCCGGCCGGTGACGGCGGCGACGCGTGGGCCGTGACCGAGCAGAAGAAGTCCTGGAACCACCACGGCGACAAGTGGGGCCACCACAGCAAGTCCGGTTCCACCAAGGCCACCGCGGGCAACGGCGGCAACTCGGGTGACGGTGGCAACGCCACCAGCTCGAACAACGCCACCACCGGCAACTCGGGCAACTCCGGGAAGTCGGGTGCCACCGGCGGCAACACGGCCGTGGTGAAGGACGAACAGCAGAAGTGGGCCGGCCACCGCGGCGACAAGTGCCACGGGTGGAAGGGCCACGACTGGAAGCACGGCTGGACGAACCACGGCACCCAGTCCTGGACCGAGGTCACCTCGGGCGACTCCGGGAACACCGGTGCCACGGGTTCGACCGGTGACGCGACCAACCACAGCACCACGGTCGGTGGCCACTCCGGTCCCGCGGGCGACGGCGGCGACGCCACGTCCTGGGCGCACGGGAAGCACTCCGTGAAGGCGTGACCACCAGGTGATCACGAGGCGGGGTCGGCTCAGGCCGGCCCCGCCGCTGTGTGCGCCGGGCAGTTCCACCAATCGTGAGAGCGTTCTCATCGAATTCGACTCAGCGGTGTCCGAGGCCGAGTACGTTGGCGCACATGGCACACGTGCACGCGTTGACGCTGTACCCGATCAAGGGGTGCGCCGGTGTCGCCGTGGACCGGGCAGAGCTCACCCCGGCCGGGCCGGCGGGCGATCGGCTGTTCGCCGTCGTGGGGGTGGACGGGTCGACCCAGTGGCAGGGTGAGCTGCCGCGGCTGGCCCTCGTCCGCGGCCGGGTGCTGCGCGAGGGCGCGGAACTGGAGCTCAGCGCACCCGGCGCCGGTGAGCTGGTGCTGACCGTCGTGACGGGTGGCGCCACCCGGCCGGTGGCGGTGGAGAAGTGGCCCGACACCGGGATCGACCAGGGCGACGAGGCGGCCGCGTGGCTGTCCGAGGTCGTCGGCAAGCCGGTCCGCCTGGTGCGGGAGCCGGACAGGGCCGCTCGGGCCGCCGCGGGCACGGACCCGACCGCGGTGCACGTCCTCTCACTGTCCTCAGTGGACGACCTGAACGCCCGGATCGCCGAACGCGGTGGGAACCCGGTGGCGCTGGAGCGCTTCCGGCCCAACGTCGTGGTCAGCGGCTGGCCGGAGCCCTGCACCGAGGACAGGGCCGAGCGGATGGCCGTCGGCGGTGCGGAGCTCGGCTTCGGCGAGCTGGCCGTCCGGTGCGCCGTCACGCTCGTCGACCAGGACGAGGGCGTGCGGGCCGGACCGGAACCGCTGCGCACGCTCGCGACCTACCGCCGTGGACCCGACGGCGTCGTCTTCGGCCTGAAGGCGGCCGTGCTGCGGCCCGGCACCATCGCCGTCGGCGACGACGTCACGATCACCGGCTGGCGCTGACGTTCAGCGCACCCGGCCGAGCCCGCGCCGGGCCGGTTTGGGCGCGGGTTCGTCGTCGGACTCGACCGTCGGGCTGATCCGGTCGTACTCGGCCAGCCAGCCCGTGGCCCGGTGGTCACCGCGGCGGGTGAACACCGCGGCACCGGACGCGGCGCCCAGGTCGGGGTCGCCCTCGTCCACGACCGGGTAGCCGATCTCCGTGGTGGCCCTGGTGATCGTCACCGCGGTGCGCTTGCGGCCGGTCCACGCGATCGCCGCCGCGCCCGCGATCCCGGTGACCGCAACGCCTTGCGCGCTCACCGTCAGCGCCGCCGAGGTGGTTCGCTCGCGCAGCAACGCGGTGTAGGACGCCTGGTCGAGCTGGCAGTGCGCCGGTGGCCGGCCGGGGGCCCAGTCGGGTGCGCGCACACCGCGGCTGACCGCCGAGCGCCACATGCCCGGCACGAGCTCCTTGGCGTGCGCGCGGGTCGCCATCTGCTCGCACATCCACAGCAGGCGGCCCGCGCCACGGCCGGGAGTGCAGGAACGCCACCGCACCCGCCGGTCCAGGTCCGCCGACACGATCGCCACCCACGGGTGCACGGTGCCCAGATGTCCTTGTGCCGCAAGCCAGGCGAGGTAACGCGGTGCCTGCTCCAGCACCGGGTGCAGGGAACCCAGCGGGATGCCCGCGACGGCCCGGCGACCTCGGCCCGCGAACAGCTCGGGTGAGCGGGCCACGAGCAGCAGCGCCGCCCACGCCAGGTCACCGCGCTGGACGTTCGCCGACGAACCCAGGCCCTGCACGGCGGTGGTGTCGGTGATCCGCGAGGTGCGGCCGCGGGCCCGGATCGCGGTGGCCACGGCCGGGCGGTTGGCCTCGGCGACCGGTGCGTCGGCCAGTTCGGGAACGGTCACGCCGAGCACGCACGTCAGCGCTTCCTCCGCCGTGTCGGCGTCCTCCGGTGCCGGCAGCAGGCCGAGCACCTGCCGCAGCCGGGCGCCGGTGTAGGTGGAGACCATCAGCTGCGCGGTCAGCCGGCCGAGGTCGGTGACCGTCAGCGTGGTACCGCGCTGCACCAGGTAGTCCTTCTCGACGAGGAACGCCACGGCGTCGTGCACCGGTTCGACGTCCTCGTCGCCTTGGGCGAAGGCCAGCGTCTGCCGCCACCACGCCTCGGCCTCGACGACTGTGGTGATGCGGCCCTGCAACACCTCGGCGAGCACGTGGTCGGCCAGGCTGTCGTAGATCTGCGAGTAGACGGCGTACCCGGCCATGAGCCGCCGCTGCCAGTCCGCGCGCTCGGTCTCGTCGGTCACGAGGTACGCCCAGCCCTCGGTCTCGCCGGCGCCGACGCGACCGGCCCGGCCGAACATCTGCATGACCGTCGCGGTGTCCATCGGGTCGGTGCCGATCTTCGTGTCGCGCACGACCACGGCGCGGGCCGGCAGGTTCACGCCCGCGGCGACCGTGGTCGTGGCGACCAGCACGTCGGCCTCGCGCGCCCGGAACGCCTGCTCGGCCGCGTGCTTGCCGTCCCAGTCGGCGTAGTGCAGCCGCACCCCGACCTCGGCGCACACGGTCTCCAGCTTGTCGAAGTCGGTGGCCCCCACCAGGTGCACCGGCGCACCGCGCTCGGCGGCGATCATCAGCGCGGTCGAGCGGACCTTCGGCTTCGACCCGCAGAACACCAGCACGCTGCCCTTGTCGGCGGTGTGCCGCTGCACGAGCTCCGCCACCGCCTGCTCGCGCATCCGCGACGCCTCGGCGTGCCGGGAGGTGGCGGGCAGCATCGGCAGCTGCCAGGTGAGCCGAGACGGCCGCCAAGTCGTGGTGACCAACTCGCCCTCCAGCCAGTCCGCGACCTCCTGGGCGTTGGCCACGGTCGCCGACAACCCGACGATCCGCACCGGCGACTCGGCCCCGCGCACCCGTGCGAGCAACGCCTCCAGCAACGCACCGCGGCCCGCGCTGCCGAGCAGGTGGATCTCGTCCACGACCATGCAGCCGACCTCGGCGAGCGCCGTCTGCAGCGACGACGCCCGGCAGATCGCCTCGAACTTCTCCGTGGTCGCCACCCACAGGTCGGCGGCGCGCACCCGTTCGACGTCGACGGTGTACTCGCCGGACAGCCGTTCGACGCGCAGCCCCTGCCCGCGCCACGTCTCCAGCTCGCGGTCCAGCTCGTCGGTCAGCGTCCGCTGCGGCACCAGCCACGCCGCCTTGCGCCCCTCTTCGAGGATGCTGCGCAGCACCGCGAGCATCCCGACCACCGTCTTGCCCGCACCGGTCGGCGCCGTGACCACCACGTGCCCGTCACCGTCCACAACGGACGGGCAGGCCTGCGCCTGCGCGGGGTTCAGCGTGGAGTAGGGCAGGAACCGCAGCCAGTCGCGCGGCACCAGGTCCGCCGCGGGCACCGGTCGTGGTTCGGTGGCGCGGTCGACCGGCTCGTGCAGGTCCCACAGCAGCTCGAACGCGTCCCGCGCCGCCCGTGCACCGGCGTCGGTGAGCGGCGCCGTCGGTTCGGCGACCATGCCCGCCATCCCGGTCAGCGACGGCGTCACCCGCAACGGCCCCAGCGCGTCCTCGTCGACCGAGCTGATCCACTCCTCCTCGACCCAGTGCGGCACCGCGCGGAACGGGACCCCGGCGGCGCTCAGCCGGGCGCGCAGGTCCGCGAACCCGTCCGCGTCCGGGAACACGACGCGGACGTCGGTGCCCTCCGGCAGCCGCGGCACGGTCAGGTCCGGGTCGACCGTCTTGCACCAGAACAGCATCCGGTGCTCGGTGACGTCCTCGGCCGGGGCCAGCGGCACCGCGACCGGGTGGCTGCGCTCCTCCGCGCCGTCGGCGTCGGCGAGGATGCGGCGGATCTTCGCCGCGATGACCGTGGTCGACGTGCGCCGCGGGGGAGGGGCGACCGGCTCCGGGGAGATCGGCTCCGGAGAGATCGGCTCTGTCGCTGCTGGTTCGGGTGGCGCGGGCGGCTGCGGTGCCGGTTCCGCGCGCTTCCCGGTGGGCTTCCCAGCGGGTTTTCCGGTGGGTTCCTCGGCAGGCTTTTCGGCGGGCTTTTCGGTGGGCCGAGGGCGTTCCACGACCGGTGCCGCCCGAGGCTCCGGCGGCGCGGGCCTGGTCCACTGCTCGACGGCCAGCTTCGACAACCGCTCGTCGTCGGCGAGCCGCCGGGCCACCGCCTCCGGCCGCAGCTCGCCGAGCACCGCGCGCTGCGCCAGGTGCAGGTCGCTCAGCTTGAACGACGCCGGGCACCCCGGGCACACCACCGCCGCCTGCAGCCGCGGTTTGCCGACGTTGCCCGCCACCCGGTACAGCCCGTGCAGCTCGCCGGAGCACCGCGGGCACGGCCGGTCGATCGGGTGGGGCGAGGGCTGCCAGCCCGGTTCCGCGTAGCGCGGGATCGCGGGTGCCGGCTCGACGCCCCAGAGGCGGCGAGCAACACCGGCGACGGACGTGTCGCGGCCGGAGCGGTCATCGGCGTCAGTCATGCACCAGTACCTGTACGAGGTGAAAAACGCGACGATACAGCGAGCGGACCCGCCGGGGTGGGGACCGGCGGACGGCAGCGCAGCGTGTCCGGCCGTAACGGTCCGTGACCACCTCGGTAAGGTGGCGGCGTGAACGGTGTCAGGACCCGGTTCGCCGTGCTGGGAACCATCGAGGCGCGGTCCTGCGACGGGCCGCTCGACCTGGGCCCCGCGATGCAGCGCAAGGTGCTCGCGGTGTTGCTGGTCGGGGCGGGCGAGGTCGTGCCGGTCGACCAGGTCGTCGACGCGGTGTGGCACGACGACCTGCCGCACCGGGCACGGGCCACGCTCTACACCTACGTCGCCCGGCTGCGGCGCGTGCCGGGCGTGGTGATCGTGCGGCGGCCGGGTGGCTACCTGCTCGACGTCGCGCCGGACCACGTCGACGTGCACCGGTTCCGCGCACTCGTGCGGCAGGCCCGCGACCTGCCCGACGACGCGGCGGCAGGACTGCTCGCGGAGGCGCTCGGGCTGTGGCGCGGCGAAGCGTTCGACGGCGCCGACACGCCCTGGTTCGCCGCGCAGCGCGCCGTGCTCGCGGACGAGCGGTTCGCCGCCCGGTTGCTCGGCACGGACATCGCGTTGCGGCGGGGCGGGCACAGCGCGCTGGTACCGGAGCTGATGGCGCTGGTCGCCGAGCGCCCGCACGACGAGCGGCTGACCGGGCAGTTGCTGCTCGCGCTGTACCGGGACGGGCGGGCGGCGGAGGCGTTGCGGTGCTACGAGGACCTGCGCGTGCGGCTCGCCGAGGAGCTGGGCGTCGACCCGTGTCCCGAGCTGCGGCGCCTGCACCGGCAGATGCTCACCGACGACGCCGCGCTCGCCCTGGTCGCGCCGCCGGCGGTGCCGCGCCAGCTGCCGGCGCCGCCGCCCGCGTTCGTCGGGCGGGAGGGGGAGCGCGCCGAGCTGGACGGCGTGGCCGGCGGGGTGGTCGTCGTCGGCGGGCCCGGCGGGGTGGGGAAGACCTCGCTGGTCCTGCGCTGGGCGCACGACCACGCGCACGCGTTCCCGGACGGCCAGCTGCACGTGAACCTGCGCGGCTTCGACCCGTCCGCGCCGCCCGCCGCGGCCGGTGTCGTGCTGCGCGGGTTCCTGGGCGCGCTGGGCGTGCTGCCCGAGCGGATGCCCGACGACCTCGACGCCCGCAGCGCGCTGTTCCGGGAACGGGTCGCGGGGCGGCGGGTGCTGGTCGTGCTCGACAACGCGCTCGACGAGGACCAGGTCCGGCCGCTGCTGCCCGGCGGGACCACCTGCCTGGTGCTGGTGACCAGCCGCAACCGGCTGACCGGGCTGGTCGTGGCCGAGCAGGCCCGGCCGGTCACGGTGCCGGTGCTCACCGACGACGAGGCGGCCGCGCTGCTGACCCAGCGGCTCGGTGCGGCGCGGGTCGCGGACTCCGGCGCGGTGCACGACCTCGTCCGGCTCACGGCCGGGCTGCCGCTCGCGCTGTCCGTCGTCGCGGCACGGGCGCTGGCGCACCCCGCGTTCGGGTTGGGGGTGCTGGTGACGGAGCTGCGCGACGAACGCAGCCGCCTCGACGCGCTCGACGCCGGGGACCCGGCGTCGAGCGTGCGGGCCGTGCTGTCGTGGTCCTACCACCGGCTCCCGCCCGCCGCGGCCCGGTTGTTCCGGCTGCTCGGCGCCCACCCCGGCCCGGACGCAGACCTGGCCGCCGCGGCCGCGCTCGCCGGTGCCGACCCCGGCGTCGTCCGGCCGTTGCTCGCGGAGCTGACCAGGGCGCACGTGCTGGACGAGCCCGCGCCGGGCCGGTTCACCTCGCACGACCTGCTGCGCGCCTTCGCCCGTGCCGAGGCCGAGCCGGAGGAGACCCGGCAGGCGCTGAGCCGGGTGCTCGACCACTACCTGCACACGGGTTTCGCGGCCGAGCGCCACCTTTCGCCGCACTGGCCGCCGATCGACCTGGCCCCGCCGTGCGACGGCGTGACACCGTTGACGATCGACTCCTACGACGACGCGGTCGAGTGGTTCACCGCCGAACGCCCGGTGCTGCTCGCCGCCACCGCACTGGCCGCGCGGTCCGGCTGGGACGTGCACGCCTGGCAGCTGGCCTGGGTGCTGTCGACCTTCCTGACCCGCGTCGGCCAGTGGGACGACCGGGTCGCCACGCAGCGCACCGCCCTCGCCGCCGCACACCGGCTGGGCGACCGCACGGCACTGGCCGAGGTGTCGCTGCTGCTCGGCCGCGGCACCAGCGTCGCGGGCGACCAGCCGCGCGCCGTCGAGGAGCTCACCGAGGCGCTGGCGTCGTTCCACACCGTCGGCAACGACACCGGCGCGGGCATCGCGCACTTCTCGCTCAGCGTCGCCCACGCCCGCGGCGCCGAGCCCGCCGCGGCACTGGAGCACGCCCGGCGGGCGCTGACCCTGTTCCGCGCCACCGGCGACCGCGCGTGGGAGTCGTTCAGCCTCAGCGCGGCCGGGTGGTTCCACGCACTGCTGGGCGACCTCGACCTCGCGGTCGAGCACAGCCTCGCCGCGTTGCGGTTGCAGGACGAGGTGCACGACCGCGACTGCGAGGCGCACACCCGGCGCACCCTCGGGTTCGTGCAGCAGCAACGCGGCGACCACGCCGCCGCCGTCGAGCACCACCGGCGCGCGTGCGCGTTGTTCCGCGAGCTGGGCGACTCCTACAGCGAGGCCGTCACGGCCGACCAGCTGGGCGACGCGCTGACCGCCACCGGCCATGCCGCGGAGGCGGTGGAGGCGTGGCAGCGGGCCGAGGCGTTGTTCGACGCGCTGGACCTCCCGGAGGTGCACGCGGTGCGCGAGAAACTGGCGCGCGTTCTTCCGTGAACCCCGACACCGCAGGTCACGGCGATGCGGCGGGGCAAGATCGACCAGTGCCGTGTGGAGTCAGGCACCAGTGACATAGGTTCGTGCCGTGAGCATCTACGACATCCCCGTTTCCACGCTGTCCGGCGAACCCGGCGACCTGGGCGCCCTGCGCGGCAAGGTGCTGCTCGTCGTGAACGTCGCCTCCAGGTGCGGCCTCACGCCCCAGTACGCGGGCCTGGAACGGTTGCAGGGCAAGTACTCCGACCGCGGGTTCAGCGTGGTCGGCTTCCCCTGCAACCAGTTCGGCGGCCAGGAGCCCGGCTCGTCGGAGGAGATCGCGACCTTCTGCTCGGCCACCTACGGCGTCTCGTTCCCGATGTACGAGAAGGTCGACGTCAACGGACCCGGCCGCCACCCCGTCTACACGGCGCTCACCGAGCACGCCGACGCCGACGGCACCGCCGGTGACGTCCAGTGGAACTTCGAGAAGTTCCTGCTGTCCGCTGACGGGCAGGTGCTGGCCCGGTTCCGGCCGACGACCGAGCCCGAGTCCGAGGCGGTCACCTCGGCCATCGAGGCGGCGCTGGAGCTGCGCGAGTCCTGACGCGCCGCGGAAGTGGTGCGGTCACGGCCGGGCCGGCTCGCGTTCCACCACCGGCGCACCCGTCTTCGCCACGACCTCCTCCACCGGCACGCCCGGAGCGAGCTCGACGAGGTGGAACGCCCCGTCGGCGATGTCCAGGACGGCCAGGTCGGTGATCACGCGGGCCACGACCCGGCGGCCGGTCAGCGGCAGCGAGCACGACTCGACCAGCTTCGGCTCGCCCTTGCGCGTGGTGTGCTCCATGAGGACGATGACGCGTCCGGCGCCGCTGACGAGGTCCATGGCACCGCCCATGCCCTTCACCATCGCGCCGGGCACCATCCAGTTGGCCAGGTCGCCGTGCGCGGAGACCTGCATGCCGCCGAGGACGGCGGTGTCGATGTGACCGCCGCGGATCATGGCGAAGCTTGTGGGGGAGTCGAAGAACGACGCGCCCGGCAGCACGCTCACGGTCTGCTTGCCCGCGTTGATCAGGTCGGGGTCGACCTCGTCGTCGTAGGGGAACGGGCCGACGCCGAGGATGCCGTTCTCGGCGTGCAGCGTCACGGCCGAGCCCGTCGGCAGGTGGTCGGGGATCAGCGTGGGCAGGCCGATGCCGAGGTTGACGTACTCGCCGTCGCGCAGTTCGAGCGCGGCCCTGGCGGCCATCTCGTCGCGGGTCCAGGCCATGTCAGTTCGCCTCCCGGCGGGCGCGGGTGGTGCGCTTCTCGATGTCCTTGCGTGCGGCCTGCTCCGGGGTGAGCGCGACGACGCTCTGCACGAACACGCCCGGCAGGTGCACGTGGTCGGGGTCGATCTCGCCGACCTCGACCACGCGTTCGGCCTCGACGACGGTGAACCGGCCCGCCATCGCGGCCGCGGGGTTGAAGTTGCGGGCGGCGGCGTGGAACACGCAGTTGCCCGCGCGGTCGGCGACCGCGGCCCGCACGAGCGCGGCGTCGGTGACGATCGACTCCTCCAGGACCATCTCCCTGCCGTGGAACGTCCGCACCTCCTTGGGCGGTGAGACGACCGCGACGGTGCCGTCGGCGTGGTAGCGCCACGGCAGACCGCCCTCGGACACCAGCGTGCCGACCCCGGTGGGGGTGTAGAACGCGCCGACGCCGGAACCGCCCGCGCGCAGCCGTTCCGCGAGCGTGCCCTGCGGGGTGAGCTCGACGGTCAGCTCGCCAGAGAGGTACTGCCGGGCGAACTCCTTGTTCTCCCCGACGTAGGACGCGATCACCCGGCTGATCCGGCGGTGGTCGAGCAGCAGCCCGAGACCGGCACCGTCGACACCGCAGTTGTTGGACACGATCGTGAGGTCGTTGGCGCCCTGCTCCAGCAACGCCTCGATGAGGAACCACGGGATGCCGGCGAGCCCGAACCCGCCGACCGCGACGCTGGCCCCTGACCGGATGCCGGCGACCGCCTCCGCGGCTGAGCCGACCACCTTGTCCAGGCTCATGACCGCACCGCCTCGAAGACGGCGGCGAGACCCTGCCCGCCGCCGATGCACATGGTCTCCAGCCCGTAGCGGCTGTCCCTGCGCTGCATCTCGTGCGCCAGGGTGGCGAGGACGCGCGCCCCGGTGGCGCCGACGGGGTGGCCGAGGGAGATGCCGGACCCGTTGGGGTTCAGCCGTTCGTCGGCCGGGTCGAGCTTCCACTCGCGCAGGCAGGCGAGGACCTGGGCGGCGAACGCCTCGTTGAGCTCGATGACGCCGACGTCGTCGAGGGTGAGCCCGGCGCGGTCGAGCGCGGCGGCGGCGGCGGGCACCGGACCGATGCCCATGACCTCGGGCCCGACGCCCGCCACGGCCCACGACCTGAGCGCGAGCAGGGGGCGCAGCCCGCGCTTCTCCGCCTCGGCGCGCGTGGTGACGACGCACAGCGCGGCGCCGTCGTTCTGCCCGCTGGCGTTGCCCGCCGTGACCGTCGACTCGGGGTCGATCTTGAGCCGCACCGGCCGCAGCTTCGCCAGGTCCTCCAGCGTGGTGTCCGGCCGCGGGTGCTCGTCGCGGTCGACGACCACGTCACCCTTGCGGTGCGGGACGGTCACCGGCACCAGCTCGTCGGCGAACCGACCGGCCTCCTGCGCCGCGCCCCACCGCTGCTGCGAGCGCACCGACAGCTCGTCCTGCTCCTCGCGGGAGATGCCGTACTCGCGGCGCAGGTTCTCCGCGGTCTCCAGCATGCCGCCGGCCACCGGGTGGAACCGGCCACCGGCCGTCTCGCGTGCCCGCACCAGCCGGTCCATCAGTTCGACGCCGCCGCTCTTGACGCCGGTGCGCAGCCCGAGCGCGTAGTGCTCCACCTGCGACATCGACTCGGCACCACCGGCCACGACGACCCGCGCGGCACCGGTCGCGACCTGGCCCGCCGCGTACAGCACGGCCTGCAGCCCCGACCCGCAGCGCCGGTCGACCTGCACACCCGGCACCCCGACGCCCAGCCCGGCGTCGAGCGCGGCGATCCGGCCGATCGCGGGTGACTCGCCGTTCGGGTAGCACTGCCCGAGCACGACGTCGTCCACGTCGCCCTCGCCCAGCCCGGTGCGGCGGACCAGTTCCTTCAGCAGGGTGGCCGCCAGGTCGGTGGCGCTCAGCGGTGCCAGAGCGCCGCCGAACCTCCCGACCGGTGTGCGGAGGGGCGCGCAGATCACGACGTCGGTCATGCCCTCGACGCTAGATCGTCGCGTCCATATCTGGAAATACTCATTTCACGTCGGCTGAGACTCTGTGAGTATCAATGCGTGGAACTCCGCCATCTGCGCTACTTCGTCGCCGTCGCCGAGGAACGGCACTTCGGCCGGGCCGCCGAACGCCTGCACATGGCCCAGCCGCCGCTGTCGCAGCAGATCCAGCAGCTGGAGGCGGAGCTGGGCGTGACCCTGCTGCGCCGCACCACCCGCAAGGTCGAGCTCACCCGTGCCGGCGCCGTCTACCTGGACCGCGCCCGCGCCGTGCTGGCCGCCGTGGACGACGCCGGTGCCGAGGCCCGCCGCGTCGCCGCCGGGCTGGAAGGGCGGCTCGTCGTCGGCTGCGTCGGCTCCGCCACCTACAGCCTGCTGCCCGCCCTCGCCCGCACCCTGCGCGAGGAGCTGCCCGACGTGGACTTCGCGTTCCGCGGCGAGATGCTCGCTCCCGACCAGGTCGAGGCGCTGCTGGCCCGCACGATCGACCTCGCCCTGCTGCGCCCGCCGGTCGACCACCCGTCGGTGCGGCTGAGCACGGTCCGCCGCGACCGCCTGATCGTGGCGCTGCCCGAGGGCCACCGCCTGGCCCGCCGCCGCCGGTTGGGCATCGCGGACCTGGAGACCGAGGACCTGGTCGTGCACGCCTCTGGCGGCCGGTCGGTGATGCACGGGATCGTCGCGCGGCTGTGCCGTGCCGCCGGGTTCGAGCCGCGGGTGCGGCACGAGGTGTCGGAGACCTCGACCCTGGTCACGTTCGTGGCGTCCGGTCTCGGCGTGGCGGTGGTACCGGAGCCGGTGGCCGAGCTGGGCGTCACCGGCACGGTCTACCGGCCGTTGACCGGGGAGCACCGCATCGACCTCGCCGCCGCCGTGCGGGTGGACGACGACTCGCCGGTGCTGGCGCGAGCGCTTGCGGTGCTCGGTGAACTGACCCGGCAGGCCTGAACACGACCGTCACGTTCTCCGCCCGGCGGACGATCCTGGAGGTGTGGTCCCTGGGAGGAGAGGTCAGTCTGATGAGCCGGTCCGATGTGGACGTGCACGTGCTCGGCGACGACAGCGCGCCGGTGGTCGGTGAGGTGGAGCGGATCTGCGCTCACGCCGACCCGGTCGTCCGCAACCTGCAGATCACCCACTGCTACCACCGGTTGTCGCGGGCGCTGGCCGCGCGCACCGGCGGGGGCGCGAACTGGTGCACCTTCGCGGTGTGGGCGTCGAAGCAGGTGGGGCAGTCGATCCGGCAGGAGGACCTGGCGCGCACGGTCGAGCGGCTGCTCAAGGCCTCGCCCGAGGTGGCCGCCGGCGTGGACCTGGTGGTGCGCGGGCTGCGGCGGGGTGTGCCGCGGGAGGTGCTGGAGCACGCGCACGGCGTGGTGCGGCAGGCCGTGCTGACGACCGCGCGGCTTGACGACGTCAGTGCCGCGGCGGCGCGGGGCAACCTCAAGGTCTTCGAGGAGGTCGCGCGGGAGTTCGCCCGGTTCCTGGCCGGGTTCAGCGGCGGTGCGGACGAGCCGATCGGGGAGTTCCGCGACTCGCTGCGGTCCGGTGGGCCGCCGGAGGGGCAGCGGTACCTGCGCCAGGCCTTCGGCCGGTATCACCGGGCGATGACCACCGACGACCCCAAGCAACGCGCGGAGTTGCTGTTGCTGGCCAACATCGAGGTCGGCCTGCACGAGCAGACGCGGTTGCAGCCGGAGATCGCCGCCGCGATGCAGGCGCCCGTGGTCGACCCCCGCGAGCTCGAACGGCGGCTGTTCGAGCTGCTGCTGCCCGGTAACCGGGTGGTGCGGTGGCTGCGCAAGGCGGTGTTGTTCGTGCTCGGCCGCCGGACCGCCGTGCGCATCGCCACGGAGCAGTTGGCCGACCAGGCGCGTGCGGTGGTCCGCCGTGCGGTGACCCGGCACCTGATGACGCTGGCGTTGCCCGGTGGTGAGGTGCTCGACCTGAGCGACGACCTGCCGGCCGTGTTCCCTCCGCTGCTGGCGGAGCCGGCCGACCCGGAGCTGCTGGCGTTGCTCGCGCAGGTCGACCCAACGCCGGACAGCCTGCGTGACACGGCCGCGCGGGACTGGGCCGACCTGCCGGACCGGATGCACTACATCGCCGACATGTTCCGTTGCCACGCGGTGCGCGACGACCTGCTCGGCGCGCCGTTCACGGCCGAGCAGGTCGAGGCGCTGACCTCCGGGCGGCGCCCCGGCGGTCCGCTCTGACCCCTGCTCCACCGGCGTCTGCAGCTGGTACCTGCAGACGCCGGTGCAGGCAGGGGAGTCAGTTCGCCACCAGGCGCCAGCGGTTGTCCGCGCTGCCGTTGTCCGGGTCCTGCACGATCTGGGCGCCGGCGGCGGTGGAGCCGTTGAGGACGCCGAGCAGCTTGCCGCTGTTGGCGTTGCGGACCTTGTAGGTGCCGTCGCCCTGCGGCAGCAGCGTCCAGCGGTGGTCGGCGGTGCCGTTGTCCGACCACTGCAGGACGCGGGCGTTGTCGGCGGTGGACATGTTCTCCACGCCCAGCACCTTGCCGCTGTGCACGTTGCGCAACCGCACGTCGGCGCCGTCGGTGACGATCTGCCAGTTGTGGTCTGCGGTACCGCTGTCGTGCCACTGCACCGCCAGCCCACCGTCCGAAGTGGACATGTTCTGCACGCCGAGCACCATGCCGGTGGCGACGTTGACCAGCCGGTGGCTCGTCGTGCCACCACCGCCGCCGGCGTTCCAGTAGACGGTGTAGTTGAAGCCGTGCGCGTCGTGGAACGGCCCGAGGTTGACCTGCGTGCCGTTCGCCGTCGCGGTGAACGCCAGCGCCGACGAACTGGTGCGCGTCACGGAGCTCACGTTGAGCGACGGCAACCCCGACAGGCTGGAGTTGCCGTAGTTGCCCGCCAGCACCGCCGGGCCGTAGGTGAGCGCGACGACGTTCGAGTTGTCGTTGGCCGCCTGGGCGATCACGCGCATCGGCAGCTTCAGCACCACCACGTCACCGGAGGTCCACGACCGGGTCAGCGACGCGTAGGAACCGGGCGTGGCGGTCACGTCCTGCGCGGCACCGTTGACGCTGACGGTCGCGCCCGACGTCCAGCCGGGAATGCGGAACCGCATCGTCCACGACCCGCTGACGTTGCCGGTGACGGTGAACGTCGTCGTGTCGCTCGCCGGGTAGGTCGTGGCCTGGGTGACCGTGATGCCGCGCGCCGACCACGTCAGCACCGACGGCGCGTACAGGTTCACCGTCAGCGTGGTGCCGCTGTAGAAGTAGATCGAGTCGGCGAGCTTGGTGTTGTTCTCCAGGCCGGTGCCCTGGCAGCACCAGAACGTGGTGTAGTCCGTGCTCCAGTTGCCGCCGCCCCACGCCGGCCCGGTGTTGCCGCGCCGGTGACCGGGGTTGAGGCCGGTGAAGTAGCAGATGTGGCCGTGCGGGTCGGCCGGGTTCTGCTGGCCGATCAGGTGGTTGATCAGGGCGCGCTCGTAGTAGTCGAAGTACGCGGCCCTGTTCGGGTCGAGCAGCCACAGCTCCCGCGTCAGCTTCAGCATGTTGTAGGTGTTGCACGCCTCGCACGCGTCGGTGTTGAGGTACGCGGCGATCGCGTTGGGGGAGCGGAAGTGCTCTGCCTGGCTGTTGCCGCCGATCACGTACGTGTGCGCGCCGACGGTGATGTTCCAGGCGTTCGAGGCGATGTCGCGGTACCGGGTCGTGCCGGTCGCCTTGTACTCGCGGGCCGCGCCGATCCACTTCGGCACCTGCGTGTTGGCGTGCAGGCCGGCCAGCCGGTCCTGGTTGGCCGCCAGCGGGTCGAAGACCGAGGCGTGGTCGAACCGCTGGGCCGTCGCGAGCCAGCGGGAGTCGCCGGTCTGCTGGTACAGGTCGGCGAGCACGGCGTTCATGCCGCCGAACTCGGTGCCCAGCACGCGCTGCATCACGCTGTAGGACAACCGGGACGTGCGCCAGTCCACCCAGCCGGCCAGGCGCAGCAGCACGTCGCGCGCCTGGTTGTTGCCGAGGTAGCGCCAGGCGTCGAGCAGCCCGGCGAGGGTCTTGTGCATCGAGTAGTACGACACGGCTTTCGGCGAGCCGGACTCCATCGCGTCGAAGTCCGACTCCGGGAAACCGGCCAGGTACCCGGTGTTGAACCCGGCCGCACCGTTGTTCGCCTGGCACTTGGCCAGTTCCGCGACCATGTAGTTCGCCTTGTCACGGCACGTCGTGTCGCCCAGCATCGCCCACGCCTGCGCCCACGCCGTGAGGAAGTGGCCCTGGCTGTGCGTGCGGAACGGGAAGTTCGGCGCCTCCCAGCCACCCAGCGCGGCGGCGCCGTTCGTCGACAGCCGGTGGTTGGCGCGGAAGTTGTAGAGCAGCCGGTCCACGTCGACGAACCGCAGGTACGACAACGTCCGGTTCTGGTTCTCCTGCCACCGCCCGGACGTCAGCCGGACCTCGGACAGGTCGAAGGCGTAGGCCGACACCCCCGCGTCACCGCGCACCGGCGGCACCGCGGCCGCTTGGGCCGCGGCGGAGACCAACGAGGGTGCGGTGGTCGCGACCGCGACCACGCCCGCTGCCTGGAAAAGCCTGCGTCGACTCAACGATGAGGACATGGCGCGCTCCGGTTGCTCGGCGAGTGGTGCGACGTCGCACCGTCGTGGCTCCGCGACCGAATGTAGCCACGACCTCACCGACCGGTCAACGGTTCGATGTGAGCGCTAACGTCCGTGGTGAGGTTTTGGACCAGGGTGCCATCCCGGCTTTACAAGCACGTTCGACGATTCGATGACCACTTCCGGACAACCTAAATGTTATCGCTAACATGATCTTGCGGTGACCGGTGTGATCAGTCGGCACGGCGCACCGCCGACGGCATGGTGAACGAGATGGTCTCGACGGCGGTGGTGTGCGTCGACACGTCGATCACACCCAGCTCCCGCAACGCGGCGACGACCTCGTCCACCAGTTCCGGTGGCGCCGAGGCGCCGGCCGACAGCCCCACCGCGGTCACGCCCTCCAGCCATGCCGGGTCGATCTCCGAGGCGTCGTCGACCAGGTGCGCCGGGGTGCCGGTGCGGGCGGCCAGCTCGACCATGCGCACCGAGTTGGAGGAGTTCTTCGAGCCCACGACGAGCACCAGGTCGGACCGCGCGGCGACGTCGCGGATCGCCACCTGCCGGTTCGTGGTGGCGTAGCAGATGTCGTCGGAACCAGGTCCGCGCAGCTGCGGGAACTTGCGCTGCAACGCCGCCACGACCTCGGCGGTCTCGTCGACCGCCAGCGTGGTCTGGGTGAGGTAGGAGACCGGGCCGGTGATCTCCAGCGCCTCGACGTCGGCGACGGTCTCCACGAGCACCGTCCGGTCGGGCGCCTCGCCGAGGGTGCCGTCGACCTCCTCGTGCCCGGCGTGGCCGATCAGCACGATGGTGTCGCCACGCTCGGCGAACCGGCGGGCCTCGGTGTGCACCTTGGCCACGAGCGGGCAGGTCGCGTCGACCACGTCGAGCGACCGTTCCACGGCCTCCGCGCGCACGGCGGGGGAGACGCCGTGCGCGGAGAACACCGCCGTGGCACCGGGAGGAACCTCGGACAGCTCCTCCACGAACACGGCGCCGCGGGCCTCCAGACCGCGCACCACGTGGACGTTGTGCACGATCTGCTTGCGCACGTAGATCGGGCCACCGCGCTGGTCGAGCAGTCGTTCCACGATCTCGATGGCGCGTTCCACCCCGGCGCAGAACGACCGGGGCGAGGCGAGCAGCACCGAGCGTGGCGGGTGTTCGGTCATCAGGGGGCCTTCCGATCGTCGTGGGGCCTAGGCGTCGGGGACCTTCGCCTTCGGCAGTGCGCGCAGGGTGGCCTGGGCCTTGAGCAGCATCTCGTCGTACTCGGCGGCGGGGTCGGAGTCGAGCACGATGGCGCCGCCCGCGCCGATGGTCAGCACGCCGCCGTGGCTCACGGCGGTGCGGATGGTGATGCTGAGGTCGGCGGTTCCGTTGCGGGACAGGAAACCGATGGCGCCGGAGTAGACGCCGCGGGCCTCGGTCTCCAGCTCGTCGATGATCTCCATGGTGCGCAGCTTCGGCGCTCCCGTCATGGACCCGCCGGGGAAGCACGCCCGCACGGCGTCCACCGCGGACGTGCCGGCCCGCAGCGTGCCGGTGACCGTGGAGACCAGCTGGTGCACGGTGGCGTAGGACTCGGTGGCCATCAACGACGGCACGGTGACGCTGCCGACCTCGCAGATCCGCCCGAGGTCGTTGCGCAGCAGGTCCACGATCATCAGGTTCTCCGCGCGGGTCTTGGGGTCCATCTGCAACGAGCGCCGCCGCTCGTCGTCGGTGCGCGGGTCGGGGTGGCGGGGCGCGGTGCCCTTGATCGGCTTGGTCTCGACGGTGCGGGTGGCGTCGACCTTGAGGAACCGCTCGGGCGAGGAGCTGAGCACCGTGACGTCGCCCAGCCGCAGGAATGCCGCGTACGGCGCCGGGTTGAGCCGCCGGAGCCGCCGGTAGTAGGCGAAGTCGTCGGCCGGTGCGGGCAGGCGGAGCTTGTCGGTCAGGCAGATCTCGTAGCTCACGCCCTCGCGCAGCCGCCGGTCGCACTCGGCGATGTCGGCGAGGTACCGCTCCTGCGACCGGACGAGAAACCCCGACACGTCGTGCTGTTCCGCCTGCGCGGCAACGGGGTCCGGTGCGGAAGCGGGCAGGTCGGCCAGCGCGCGGACGGTCGTGCCGGTCCACTCCTCGGCCGCTGCCAGGTCCCGCTGCTCGCCCACGGCGACGACGTAGGTGCGGTTCTCCGCGTGGTCGACGGCGATGAACCGGTCCGCCTGCAGCCACACGGCGTCCGGGGTGTCGGACCGGTGGGCCCTGTTCGCGCCGCAGTCGGCCTTCAGCTCGTACCCGAAGTAGCCGACGTACCCGCCGGTGAGGTCGAACGGCAGCCCCTCGGCGCCGGCGACCACGCGGCCGGTGCGGCGGTCGAGCGCCTCGAAGATCGTGCCGCTCTCGAACCGCGCGGTGCCTCCGGCCGGGTCCACGACGACGTGCCCGTCCTCCACCCGGTAGGTGAGCATCTCGGCACCGGGTGCGTCGGCGGTGCCCAGGAACGAGAAGCGGGCCAGTCCCGGTTCGACGTGCGCGCTGTCGAGCCAGAACGCCCGCCGGCTCGCACCGAACGCGGTCTGGAACGCGGCCTCGGTGTCGACGGCCTTGTCCAGAATCCTGATGTGCGCCCGCAGCGGTGCATCTGGAGAGTGCACTGTGGACGGTGCGTCAGGCAGTGCGGTGCCGGTGCCGTTGCCGGTGAGGCCGTGCCCGTTGGTGCGCCGGTGTGCGCTCAGGGCCAGGTCGCGGAAGTTCGCCACGAGCCGGGCACCGTGCTCGGTGCAGATCGACTCGGGGTGGAACTGCACGCCCCACCACGGCCGGTCGCGGTGCGCCAGGCCCATCACCACGCCGTCCTCGGCCCGTGCGGTGATCTCCAGGTGCGCGGGCACCGGCTCGGCGACGCTCAGCGAGTGGTACCGCACGGCGGTGAAGTCCTGCGGCAGGCCCGCGAACAAGCCTTCGCCGTCGTGCCGGACCGTGGTGAGGTGCCCGTGCCGCGGCTGCGGGGCGGGGGTGATCCGCGCGTCCGCCAGCAGTCCCATGCCCTGGTGGCCCAGGCACACGCCCAGCACCGGCAGCCGGCCGTGCTCCAGCACGTCGCGGGACCGGCCGAAGTCGCGGGACAGCGCCGGGTGCCCCGGTCCCGGCGAGATGACCGCGGCGTCGAAGCCGTCGAGGTCGAGGTGCTCCCAGCCGGCGTCGTCGTTCCGCACGACCACGGGCGCGACGCCGTACACCTCTGCCAGCAGCTGGTACAGGTTGTAGGTGTAGGAGTCGTAGTTGTCGACGAGCAGAACGCGCATGGGTTCATCACCAGCTTCGGTGGGCGCCTGGGGTGGTGGGGCGGGGTCGTCGCGTCACGTCCCGAGCAGGTCGTGGCCGATGCCCAGGTCGTCGAGCAGCAGCTGCAGCGGTCCGTTGTCCCGCTTCGGCACGGGCCGGGCCGCCGCCCACTCGCGCAGCTGGTCGGCGCCGATCTCGAAACCGCCCTGTGCCGCGACGGCCACCCACGGCTCCAGGTCGGCGGAGCGGAACGCGGTCAGGCCGCTGACGAGCGCCTCGCGGAACATCCGCTGCTGCGCGGAGTCCAGGCTCCGGTACAGCGATCCGCACAGCTCGCGGAACACCACGGCGTGACCGCTCTCGTCACGCCGGTGCAGGTCGGTGGTGATGCGGTTCATCGGCTGGATGTCCTGGGCCGTGGACAGCGTCGAGAGGAACCCGCTGATCGTCGTCTCCGCGGCCAGGGAGAACGCGATGTCGACGATGTCGCGGTCGAACCCGGACAGCCCGGTGCGTGCCGCCGCGAGCCCCTGCACCACCGACCAGCCGCCCGGTGCGAACCGCACGTCGCTCATGTCCCTGCGCCGCCGCGTGACGCCGACGGCGTTGTGGCACATGAGGATGTGGTAGTGCTCGTCGAGCATCGTCTGGTGCAGCGCCTCGACGGCGGCGTCGTCGCGGCGTACCGGGATGTTCCCGTGCAGCATCAGCCCGCAGGCGGGCAGGATGATCTCGTCCTCGATGGCCGCGGTCTTGGCGTTGTAGGCGATCCAGGCCGCGGACAGGATGCGCTCGCGGGCGTCGCGGTCGAGCCGCTCGGCACCGGGCAGGGCGAGCACCGGCACGAGGTGCTCCGGGAAGTCCGGCAGGCGCGGGTCGAAGTGCCCGTCGAGGTCGAGCTCGTCCTTCTTGACGGCCACCCGCCCGGCCCAGCGGCGGTTCAGCTGGACCAGCAGGTCGCGCTCGTACTCCTCGCGCACCGGGGTGCTGGACATCGGGAAGCCTCCTTCAGGTGGTCAGCTCGGGGACCGGGCACGCCAGGCGCGCAGCGACGCCGCGGCCTTGAGCAGCATCTCCTCGTACTCGTCGGCGGCGTCGGAGTCGAGCACGATCGCCCCGCCCGCGCCGATGGTCAGCCGGTCGCCGACGCGCACCGCCGTGCGGATCACGATGTTGAGGTCGGCGCCGCCGGAGAGGCCGAAGTAGCCGAGGGCACCGGAGTACACGCCCCTGGCCTCCGTCTCCAGCTCGTCGATGATCTCCATGGTGCGCAGCTTCGGCGCCCCGGTCATCGACCCGCCGGGGAAGCACTGCCGGACGCAGTCCAGCGCGCCGACCCCGTCCCCGAGCCGGCCGTGGACGGTGGAGACGAGCTGGTGCACCGTCTGGTAGCTCTCGACCGCGAGGTACGGGTCCACGGAGATGCTGCCCACCTCGCACACCCGGCCCAGGTCGTTGCGCAGCAGGTCGACGATCATCAGGTTCTCGGCCTGCGTCTTCGCGCTGGAGGCGAGGGTGGCGGCGATCTCGGCGTCGCGCACGGGGTCGCTGTCGCGCGGGGCGGTGCCCTTGATGGGTTTGCTGGTGACCGTGCGGTCGCGCTCGACGCGCAGGAACCGCTCCGGCGAGGAGCAGAAGACCGAGAGGTCGCCCAGGCGCAGCAGGGCGGCGTACGGTGCCGGGTTCGCCCGCCGCAACCGCCGGTAGAACGCCGTGTCGTCGTCGTGGAACGGCAGGTGCAGCTTGTCGGTCAGGCAGATCTCGTAGCTCTCGCCCAGCCGCAGCTGCCGCTGGCACTCCGCGATGTCCGCGAGGTACTGCTCCCGGTCGCGGACCAGGAACCCCGCCGCGTCGACCGGTTCGGCGGGCTCGACCGGCGGTTCACCGGCCTGGCGCAGTCCGGTGAGGACGGTCGCGGTCCGGTCCACCCAGTCCTGCGCGTCCTCACGGGTCGCCGGGTCGTGCACGGCGACGACGTAGGTCAGGCCCTCGCGGTGGTCGAACGCGATGACCCGGTCGGCGAACATCCAGGCCGCGTCGGGGGTTTCGGCGGTGTGCCGGTTCGAGGTGCCGCAGTCGGCCTTGAGCTCGTAGCCGAAGTAGCCGACGTACCCGCCGGTGAGGTCGAACGGCAGGGTGGTGCTGGCGACCTGCCGCTCGCGCAACCGGTGTTCCAGGTAGTCGAACACGGTGCCGGGCACGTCGCGTTCCCCGCCGGCGTCGCGCACCCGCACCACGCCGGTACCGCAGCGGTAGGTCACGACCTCGCTGTGCGGCCCGGACACGTCGCCCAGGAACGAGAACCGGGACAACCCCTCCTCGACCCGGCTGCTGTCGAGCCAGAAGCAGTGGGTGGACTCGCCGAACAGCTCCAGGAAGACCGACTCGGCGTCGGCGGTCGTCGGCACGACGGCGCTGACGAGCTCCAGCTCACCGCGGCGGTGGGCCTGGCGGGTCAGCTCGGCGAAGTTGCGCAGGATCTCCGCACCGTAACCGGAGGCGACCGACTCGGGGTGGAACTGCACGCCCCACTGCGGCCGGTCCCGGTGCCGCAACGCCATCAGCACCCCGTCGTCGGCCCACGCGATCGGGACGAGCTCCTCCGGCAGCGGTTCCCGCACGCACAGCGAGTGGTACCGGACCGCGACGAACTCGCTCGGCACACCGGCGAACAACGGGTCGCCGTCGTGGGAGACCTTGGCGAGGTGCCCGTGGCGCGGTTCGGGTGCGGCGGCCACGGTCGCGCCCGCCAGGTGCCCGATGACCTGGTGCCCGAGGCAGACCCCGAGCACCGGCAACGTGGTGCGGCGCAGCAGCTCCCCGACCAGGCCGATGTCGCGGGGGTGCTGCGGCCGGCCGGGGCCGGGGGAGACGACGATGTTGTCGAAGCCCTCCCGCCACAGCTCGGGCAGCGCCGGGTCGTCGTTGACCACGACCACCGGTTCCCGTCCGTTGATCTCGGCGATCAGCTGGAACAGGTTGAAGGTGTACGAGTCGTAGTTGTCCACCAGCAGGGTGCGCGTCATGGGCCGGCCAAGGTCTTCCCGAGGAGCTGGACGTCCTCCGGTTCCAGGGTGATCCCGAAGACCTCCCCGGGAGCGGCCAGCGCCTCCGCCTCGTCGAGCTCGCGGACCTCCGCCGGCGCACCCGGCCGCAGCTCGGTGAGCGTGGTGCCGACGAGGAGGTGCCGCACGTCCGGTCGCGTGCGTTGCAGGACCATCCGGTGGTTGAACGGGGACCGGGGGTGCGTGAGGCAGAAGTGGTTGAGGAGCTCGAAGTCCGACGGGTAGCGCACGTCGGTGGTGAAGCCGTAGAGCTCCGCCGGTCCCTCCGGCCGCAGCATGCGCAGCACGTGCTCACCGGTCGGCTCGCGCACGAGGTCGAACGACCAGGGGCCGTCCAGCCGCGCGTCCTGCGCGAACCGGATCGGCTCGTGCGGCCCGTGGGCGCCGAAGCTCACGTCGTGCAGCCACCGCTCGCCGTCCAGGTCGACGAGCAGGGCCACGTGCAGCGCCGGGCCGACCCTGCTGCCGGTGCGGATGCGGGTCCGGCCGGCGAAGGCGGTGAACGTGAACCCGATGCGGTCCAGCACCGCGGCCACCAGGACGACCTGCTCCAGGCACCAGCCGCCGCGGCCCTGCCGCAGGACCTTCTCCTGGACGCGGTCGAGGTCCAGCGGCACCTCGGTGCGCCCGAGCAGCGGGTCGAGGTTGTCGAACGGGATCGCGTCGACGTGGGCGACGTGCAGGCGCCGCAACGTGTCGAGGTCCGGCGCCACCGCGCCCTCGACGCCCACCCGGGCCAGGTAGGCGTCCAGGTCGACCGCGTCGCCCTGCCACATCGCGGTGCTCACGTGAACTGCCCGGCGATCACGGCGGCCAGTACGATCCAGCCGTAGTTCGTGTTGGCGACGAAGGTGTCCCAGCACGCCTTCGGGTCGTCCAGGTCCACCCGGAACAGCAGGTGCGCCAGGTATGCCGCCGCCAGCACCACGACCGCGTAGAACGCCCACCCGATCGACGTCAGCGAACCGGCCCACAGCACACCGGCCACGCTGAGCACGACGAAGAGCGACAGCCACGCCTTGGTCGCCCCGCCGAACAGCAGCGCCGACGACCTGACACCGATCTTCCGGTCGAACTCCTTGTCCTGGTGGGAGTAGATGGCGTCGTGCACCATCGTCCAGAACGTCCCGGCGGCGTACAGGCCGTACACCGCGGGCGGGTAGTCGGTGTCGCCGGTCGCCGCCGTCCAGCCGACGAACACGTAGGTGCTCATCACCAGCCCGAGGAACCCCGAGGGCCAGAAGAAGAAGCGCTTCATGAACGGGTACGCGACGATCAGCGGGTACGTGGCGAGCGCGACCAGTGCGGTCTCGACGTTCGCCAGCAGCAGGACGAGCAGCGCGGCCAACGCCTGCGCGGCACCCCAGAGGACCCCGTTGCGGACGCTGATCGTCCCCGCCGCGACCGGCCGCCCCACGGTGCGGGCGACGCGGGCGTCGATCTCCCTGTCGGTCACGTCGTTGCTGGCGCAGGCGAAGCCGCGGATCAACACCGCGGCGACGGCGATGGCCGCCACCGACAGCAGGTCCGGCCGGTGGCCGGAGGCGAACACGACGGCCCACAGACCGGGCAGCAGGTAGAGGACGTACCCCGTGGGCCGGTCCAGCCGCATCAGCAGCAGGTACGGGCGGACCGGGTCCGGGCTCTTCGTGACGACGCCCGCGGATATCTTGTGCAGCATCAGGTTCCCAATCACCAGGTCACCGGGAGTTCGACCAGACCGCCGATCAGCGTGTCGGTGCGCAGCGCCAGCTCGTCCACGCCGACGGCCAGGCGCAGCGACGGGAACCGCGTGACGAGCTGGGTGAGCACCACCTGCAGCTGCATCCGCGCCAGTGCCGCCCCCACGCAGTGGTGCGCGCCGTGCCCGAACACCAGGCTGGCCGCGGTGTCGCGCGTGACGTCGACCCGGTCGGCGCCGGGGAAGACCGCCTCGTCGTGGTTGGCCGCGATGATGTTCAGCAGCACCGGGTCACCGGCCCGGATCGTGACCCCGTCGACGTCGAGGTCGGTCACCGCGTACCGAGGCATGCCGCCGTTGTGCGGGTTCGGCATCGACAGCCGCAGCGTCTCCTCGACGGCACCGGGCACGAGACCGGGGTCGGCCACCAACGCCCGCCACTGGTCCACATCGGACAACAGCAGCATGATGCTCGTGCCGATCCGGGCCACCGTGGTCTCGTAGCCGCCGAACAACAACAACGCGGTCAGCCCGAGGACTTCGTCGTCGGTGATGCCCTCGGTCGCGCAGATCCGGGAGATCGCGTCGTCACCGGGGGTGCGCCGCTTGTCGGCGACGAGCTGCCGGCAGTAGCCGAACAACCCGCCCAGCCCCTGCTTGGACCGGACCGGGTCACCGACGCCGGCCGCGTCCCTGGTCCAGCCGCCGAAGCGCTCCTCGTCCTCCTGCGGCACGCCCAGCCACTCGCACATCACCTGGATCGGCAACGACAGCGCCACCGCCTCGCGCAGGTCCACCGGTGGCGTCCGCTCCGCGAGCCGATCGAGCAGCTGTCCGGTCTGCTTCTCGACGTACGGGCGCAGCTCCGCCATGCGTTCGGGCGAGAAGTGCGGTTCCAGCAGCGCGCGCATCCGGGCGTGGTCGGTGGCGAAACCGCCCAGCAGGCTCGCGAGCAGCGCCGAGCTGGGGTCCTGCGCGGCCGGGTCGGGGTTGGTGCGGCTCAGCCGGTCGTCGTCGAGCAGCTGACGCACGTGCGCGTGCCCGGTGACGAGCCACGCCGCGCCGCCGCCGGGGGTGCGCACCCGGTGGACCGAGCCCTGGGACCGCAGCTCGCGCAACCGCGGTGCGAGCCGCAGCACGTCCTCCTGCTCGAACGGCAGTTGAACCGGGGTACTCACTGACGACCTCCGCCGGGATCGAGGTTCACGGGGTGCGGTGGACGATGCGGTCGAACAGGGCGGCCAGCTCGGCCGCCGCCGCGGGGGTCAGCCCGGCGCGTGCGAGGTGCGCCAAGGCCGAGTCGAAGTGCTCGCGGGAGGTCCGCTCGGCGGTGCGGCGACCGCCGGACTCCTCGACGAGGTCGGCCATCTCCCGCAGGTGCGCCGCGGAGGTGTCGTCGGACTCCCACAGCCCGAGCAGCCGCTCGCCGGCCGGACCACCGGTCGCGAGCGCGGCCAGCACGGGGAAGGACGGGTTGCGCCGCCCGATGTCGCCGCGGACGGGCTTGCCGGTCACCGCGGGGTCGCCCCAGATGTCCTCGACGTCGTTGGCGATCTGGAAGGCGAGGCCGAGGTGCCTGCCCGCGCCGCGCAGGGCGGCCACGACGTGGTCCGCGCTGCCCGCCCGCAACGCCGGTGTCACCAGGGCGCACTCCAGCAGCGCGGACGTCTTCTCCTCCACGATCCGGTCGTACGCGGCGACCCCGGCGACCCCGGCGTCCGGGCCCAGCCGGACGGTGAGCTCGCGGGACTGGCCGGAGAGCACCAGCCGGGTGGCCTCGGCGAACGCGCCGGCGATCTCGGCACGGCCGGGACCGGGGTCCTCGACGACCATCTGGATGCTCAGCGCCTGCAACGCGTCCCCGGCGAGGATCGCGAGGCCGGTGCCGAACACCCGCCACGTTGCCGGCCGCCCGCGCCGCAGGTCGTCCGCGTCGATGATGTCGTCGTGGACCAGGGTCGAGTTGTGCAGCAGCTCCAGTGCCGCCGCCGGGGCGAGGACGTCCTCCGGTCGCAGCCCGACCCCCGCTGCCGCCGCCATCATCAGCGACGCGCGGGTCAGCTTGCCGCTCGCGGCGTCGCTGGGCGCACCGTGCTCGTCGGTGAAACCGAGGTGGTAGGAGCTGATCCTGGCCAGCGCCGGTTCCAGCGCGGACACCTGCTGGCGGACGACGGGCAGTACCGCGGCCCGCACCGTCGCCGGCGACAGGAGCGCGGTCGACGAGGTGCCGGGTGTGCTCATCGGATTTCCCTCCGGCGCTCGAATTGAATACCGAAAAAACGCCACTGGTTCGCTGAGTGGTGCTCGGGATTTCGAGCGGTGGTTCCGATCAGCATCCTGAACGACCCGCTCCCGCGGTGTCAACGACTCGGCGCGCACACCTGTTCGACTTTGGGAAAAACCCCAATGTGCGCGGAGTGCGACCGGGAACTGGATATTCTGCGGATTGGTGGCTGCTGGTTCCACTGACAGCTGGAGAGGCGAAATGGCTGTGTCAGCCGATTCCGGGAAAGTGCGCGAAGGCAGGCCGTTCGACCCGTACGGCGAACACCGCGACGACCCGTACGAGTTCCTGGCCGGCATCGGGGACGACGAGCCGGTGTTCTACGCGCCGCTGCTCGACGCGTGGTGCGTCAGCCGGCGCGAGGAGCTGCTCGCCGTGCTGAAGGACGACAAGAGCTACTCGGCGCGCGACCACAACCCGCGTCCGAAGGTGAAGCTGCCCGACGACGTGGCCAGGATGTTCAAGACGTGGCGCGGTGACGGTGGCCTGGGCGTCGGCTCGCTCGACCCGCCCGCGCACGCCAGGGTTCGCGAGGTGCTCAACATCGGGTTCACCCCGGCCAAGGTCAGGGCGTTCGAACCCACGATGCGCAAGATCGCCGCGGAGCTCGTCGAGCGGGTCGCGGCCGACGCCGAGTTCGACCTCATCGAGGCGTTCGCGGTGCCGTACGCCCTTGAGGTGATGTGTGCGCGCCTCGGGGTGCCCGACGACTACCTCGACCGCTGCCGATTGTGGTCGGAGCAGCGCATCGAGCTGATGATGCTGCAACGCGACACCGACCCCGAGCTGCTGCGGGAGTGGGCGCAGGGACTGGTCGACTTCGGCGCGTTCGCCCGCGAGCTCGCGCGGGACCGGCTGGCGCACCCGCAGGACGACCTGATCAGCGAGCTGCTGCACGACGGCAGGGCGGGCAACACCCTCACCGCCGACGAGGTCGCGGTGCAGATCCCCACGCTGATCTTCGCGGGCCACATGACCTGCGCGGAGGCGCTCGGCACGATCGTGTACCACCAGCTGCGGTCGCCCGGTGGCTGGGCGGAGGTCGCCGACGGCACGGTCGACACCCGCGACCTCGTCGAGGAGGGGCTGCGGTTCGACGCCCCGCTGGCGGGCATGTACCGGACGGCGACCCGTGACGTGGTGGTCGGTGACGTGCACCTGGCCGAGGGGAGCAGGCTGCTCCTGCTGTACGGCACCGCCGGCCGGGACAGCCGCGTCCACGCCTGCCCCGCCGCGTTCAGCCCGGGCAGCGGGTCGTCCTCGCACCTCGCGTTCGGGCACGGCATCCACTTCTGCCTCGGGGCGTCGTTCGCCCGTGCGGAGCTGGAGGTCGCTGTGCAGGCCATCGCCGCCAGGATGCCGGGCCTGACCATGGCGCCGGGGCAGTCGCACCGGCACAAGCCGGTGTTCCCGCTGCGGGCGTTGACCGAGCTGCGCGTCCGGCAGTGACGACGGGAGAAGAGCCCCGGCCAGGAGTGGCCGGGGCTCTTCTCGTCGTCAGGTCAGGCGCGGACCGCGGTGACGTAGATGTAGCCGCTCTCCGGGATGGACCCGAACCGGCGCACGAAGTCAATGAGCGAATCGGCTTGTTCGGCGCCGACCAGGTCGGCGAGCTTGTCGCGGACCGTCTCGAAGGCGTCGGCCATGAGCAGGAGGGTGCGGATCACGTTGTCGGTGATGTCGCGGACCTCCACGTCGACGAAACCGGCGGCGGCGAGGTTGCGCTCGTACTCGTCGATCGTGCCCAGGGTCGTCACGCCGTAGTTGGCCTTGACGTGGTCGATGACCACCTGTCCCTCGGGGGTGATCGGCTCGCGCTGGACGACGTCGGCGACCACGAGCCGGCCGCCGGGGCGCAGCACGCGGGCGGTCTCGGCGAGCACCCGGCCGCGGTCGGGCATGTGCCACATCGACTCGAACGCCCAGGCCGCGTCGAACGAGCCGTCGGGGAACGGCAGGTCCATGGCGTCGGCGAACTGGAACGTGGCCTTGTCGCCGAGACCGGCCGCGACGGCGTCGTCGTTCGCCTGCTCCACCTGCAGGTGGCTGATGCTGATGCCCACCACGTGCACGTCGCTCGTGCGGACGAGCCGCCGCGCGGGGTGGCCGATGCCGCAGCCGATGTCGAGGACCCGCTGGCCGGGCTGCGCGGCCAGACCCGAGATCATCAGGTCGGTCAGGCGGTCGGTGGCGACCTCGACGGAGCTGTCGTCGGCGTCGTCCTCCCAGTAGCCGTAGTGGATGTTCGGTCCCCACACGGAGCGGTAGACCCGGCCGAACCCGTCGTACACGTTGCGGACCTCGGCGTGATGGGCGGGAGTCTGGTCGATCGTCATGACGAACTCCGAATCGTCGGGAACGGGGTGGACATGCGGACGCTCGGCCGGGGAGTTCCGGCCGAGCGCGGGTGCGGAGCTTTCTCCTTCACTTCTTCTCGAAGCGCAGGAAGCCGAGCGTCAGGCCGCCCGCTCGCCATTCGGCGCCCTGCGCCTGGTTCGCCAGCAGGGAGATCCGCATGTTCCTGCGCTCGACCGCCGAAAGGCTGTCGTCGGTGTCCAGGACCGCCTTCGTCCAGGCGGCGCTCTCCTCCCAGAACGGCGCGGTCTCCGCCGTGACGTCGACCTCGTCGACCAGGGCGAAGCCCGCCGCCTCCGCGGCCTGCACGTACTCGCGCACCGGGACCGGCTTGCAGTAGAAGTACTCCGCCCACACGTCGGCACCGCCGGGCCGGGTCGTGAACACCTCCTCGATGCACACGCTGCCACCGGGGCGGATCAGGTCCGCCAGCCGCTGGAACCACTGCGGGCGGTTGAAGTAGCCGCTGCTCTCGATCGCCACCGCCGCGTCGTAGGGGCCGTCGTCCACGCTGAGCCGGTTGGCGTCGCAGACCAGCGAGCGGACCTTCCCGCCCACGCCGGCCTCCCGCGCGAAGCCCTCGACGATCGGCGCGTGCTCCGGCGCGTTGGTGACCGCGGTGACGTCGGCGCCGTACTCCTGCGCCCAGAACAGCGAGCCGCCGCCCAGACCGCAGCCGACGTCCAGGACCTTGCCCGACAGCCGGTGCTCCGCGCCCCAGACCTTCGCCGCGTACTGCAGCAGGCCCTCCTGGTGGACGCGGATGCTGCCGCGGATGTCCTCCGGGCTCGCACCGGGCGCGTGCGCGGGCGTCCGGCTGTCCGGGTAGTAGCCCACGTGGTAGTGAATTCGCGGTCCAGGCCCGTACTTGCGCACGAGCTTGGCGGTTTTGCCGTCGTAGTACTGGCCGACTACCCGTACCTCGTCCTGGGGGTCCAGCGCTGCCAGAGGTGAACTTGGAAGATTTGACACGGTCACTTCTCCAGGGCTCGGTTGCCGACGACTGCGTTGGTGGATGGCCTGTGGACCGAATTCCTCGCGAATAGCGAGCGGATTCCATCGTGGAGGCGCCGTCCGGGCGGTGTCAACGACGCCGGAGTGCGCGGGATCGACTTTGGGAAAAACCCCAAAGGAACGCGGAGGTGGGACTGACCGGGACTATTCTGCGGATTGGTGGATGCTGCGCGACACCGGAAAACCGGATCCGGGAACGGGCCGGGAATGAGGCGCGGACCCGCGTGACCGGTCAGGACCGATCGAGAGCGACCACACCCGATGAGGAGCTCTGTTCGACATGGCGCTGCTGGAAACCGTGCGCGACCCGGCGCGGCTGCGTGAGCTGACCGCCGCGCAGCTGCGCGACCTCGCCGGGGAGATCCGCGCGTTCCTGGTCGACCGGGTCTGCGCGAGCGGGGGACACCTCGGGCCCAACCTCGGCGTGGTGGAGCTGACCATCGCGCTGCACACCGTCTTCGAGTCCCCGCGCGACCGGGTGCTGTGGGACACCGGGCACCAGGCGTACGTGCACAAGGTCCTGACCGGTCGCCAGGCCGGGTTCGACCGGCTGCGCCGTTCCGGTGGCCTCTCCGGCTACCCGAACCCGGAGGAGTCCGAGCACGACCTCGTGGAGAACTCGCACGCGTCCACCGCACTGTCCTATGCGGACGGACTGGTACGCGCGGACGCCCACCTCGGGCGGCGTGACCGGGCGACCGTCGCGGTCGTCGGCGACGGGGCGTTGACCGGTGGAATGGCCTGGGAGGCGCTCAACAACATCGCGGGCGGGCCGGACCGGCCGCTCGTCGTCGTCCTCAACGACAACGGCCGGTCCTACGCGCCGACGGTCGGCGGGCTCGCCCGGCACCTGGCCGACCTGCGCGCCGGCGGCGGGCCCGGTGTGTTCGAACAGCTCGGGCTCGGCTACCTCGGCCCGGTCGACGGCCACGACATCGCGGCCGTGCAGGACGCGTTGCGGCACGCGGCCGCCCTGGCCCGGCCGGTCGTCGTGCACGTGGTCACGGCCAAGGGCAAGGGGTTCCGCCACACCGAGGACAACGACCTGGACCTCGGGCACGCCGTCAAACCGATGGACCCGCGGACCGGTCAGCCGCTGCCGGCTTCCGGCCGGTCGTTCACCTCGGTGTTCGCGCAGGAGCTGGTCGAGCTGGCCGAGCGGCGGGCCGACCTGGTCGCGATCACGGCCGCGATGGCCGAGCCGACCGGCCTGCTCCCGTTGCAGCGCAAGCACCCCGAGCGGGTGATCGACGTCGGCATCGCCGAGCAGCACGCGGTCACGATGGCCGCGGGGCTCTCGCTGGGCGGCGTGCACCCGGTGGTGGCGATCTACTCGACGTTCGTGAACCGCGCGCTGGACCAGGTGCTGATGGACGTCGCACTGCACCGGCGCCCGGTGACGTTCGTGCTCGACCGGTCCGGGGTGACCGGTGACGACGGGCCGAGCCACAACGGCATGTGGGACCTCTCGGTGCTGCAGGTCGTGCCGGGGCTGCGGATCGCGGCACCGCGTGACGGCGCCCGGCTGGCCGAGCTGCTGGCCGAGGCGGTGGCGTGGTCGGAGGGCCCGACGCTGCTGCGGTTCCCCAAGGGACCGGTCGGCCCCGACCTGCCGGCCGTCGCCACGTTCAACGGCGTCGACGTGCTGCGCCGCTCCGGTCCGTCGGACGTGCTGGTCGTCGCGGTCGGGGCGCTCGCGGGACTCGCGCTGGCGGTCGCGGACGGCGTGCGGGCCCTGGGCATCGGTGTGACCGTGGTGGACCCGCGGTGGGTCACGCCGGTCAACCCCGCGCTGGCCGACGTGGCCCGCCGGCACCGGCTCGCGATCACGGTCGAGGACAACAGCCGCGCGGGCGGTGTCGGTTCGGCGATCGCGCAGACGTTGCGGGACAACGACGTCAGCACCCCGTTGCGGGAGTTCGGCATCCCGCGGCGGTTCCTGAGCCACGGTTCGCGGGCGGAGGTGCTCGCCGCCTGCGGGCTGACCGCGCAGGACATCACGAGGGCCGTGGTGGACCTGCTGGCCGGCCTCGACGCGGCGCCGGTCGGCATCGACGACGCCGGCGCCGTTCACGCGGGGGAGGAGCGGTGACGACCGCCGGGGCGGTGTCGCGATCAGTCCACGGTGTCGCACGCGACCCGCGGTGGCCACGTGTCGGCGCGCAGGATGTCGAGGACGAACGCCCTGGACACCAGCGCCACCCGGTTCGGCGCCTGCAGCTTGTCCGACATGACGCGGACGTGGTAGTCGACGGTCTTCGGGCTGAGGTAGAGCTCCTCGACAACCGCCCGCTGGAGAATCCCGCGGCGACACCTTCCAAGATCCTGGCCTGCAGCGAGCTGGGCGTCCAGCAGTTCGCCGGTCGCTGCTCGCGTTTCCACTTGTCGTTCTGCCCGTGGTGCATGACACCCACCCATTCCCGTGCAGCCGGTGACCGCGGGTTGAATCGGGGACCGATCCCAGAATTACCGTGGCGACCAGCAATGGTCAAGTGACGGCGTCAAGTGATCCTGCGGGGCCTCCCGCGGCGTTGTCAACGATGTCGGCGCAGCCGGTCGAATGACTTCCCCTTGGGGATCAGGCCGGTGCCCCTTGGGGAACGAGGTGGGCAAACTCGCAGGTGGGGAGGTTTGAACCGTGATGTTCTGCCGGTCGGCAACGTTGTCGTCCAATCCGGCGAACCGGGCATTCCGGAGGTCCAGGGAGCCGGTGTGCTGTCAACCTGCGCACTCGCGTAGGAAACCAATGTCCGATGCTGCGGACGAGTGGTGCGGGACGCATTCTTCGGGACGCCAATTGATACGACCTTGGTGGCCTCGGTGATGTGTCGTACGCTCGGAGTCGCCTGAATTCTTTTGCGGGAGAGGAAAGAAGAATGGGCGTCACACGCGTCGTCGTGTGTTGTGCGGACTTCATCGCGAGAACCGGCGTCGTCATCTCCCTGCGTTCCTTCCCCGAGGTCGAGGTGCGCGAGGAGGCGGCGCTGGCCGCGGCCGCGGCGCGGCAGGGGGCGGACGTGGTCGTCGCCGTCGCCGACCGGCTCTCCGTGGACGTGGCCGCGGCGTTGCGGCAGCTGCGGCAGCTCCTCGACCGGCCGGTCGTCCTGGTGGTGCGGGAGGTCGAGCAGGTCGACGTGGTGCTGGCGGTCGACTGCAACGTCGTGGCCGTCCTGCCCGCCGCCGAGTTCACCGCCGACCGGCTGCACACCGCGGTGCTCACCGCGGCCCGCGGCGGCGCGGTGCTGCCGTTCGCGCTGGCCGGCGACCTCGTCCGGCACGTCCGGCGGGTGCACGCGGAGCTGCTCGACCCCCACGGCCTGCGCGCCTCCGGGCTCAAGCCCAGGGAGGTGGAGGTCATCGAGCTCATGGCCGACGGGCACGACACCGCGGAGATCGCCGCCAAGCTGAGCGCCTCCGAGCGGTCGGTCAAGAAGCTGATCCACAACGTCACGAGCAGGCTCAACCTGCGCAACCGGCCGCACGCGGTGGCCTACGCGCTGCGCCACGGCGTGATCTGAGCCCGCAGTCCGGCAGTGCCGCCGGTTCCCGGTGTTCTCGACGCTTTCGACGTTCCGACGTGAGGTGCAGCGATGGTCGCGGCGACGGTCCTGGTGCAGGCGCGGGACCCGATCACCCGTGCTGGGCTGGTCGGTTTCCTGCGCGCGAGGAGGGAGGTCGAGGCGCACGGCGACCCCTACGACCGCTACGACGTGGCGGTCGTGGGGGCGAGGCGGTTCTCCGCCGAGGTCGCGGCCGAGGTGTACGGGGTGACGGCGGGCACCGTGCCGGCGGTCCTGGTCGTCGACGAGATCGGCACCGCGGACCTGAAGTCGGTCGGGACCAACGTGGTCACCGTGCTGTCCCGGCGCCGGATGACCGGTGCCGAGCTGGTCCGCGCCGTGCTGGCCGCGGTGGTGAGCGGCGACGAGACGCTGGGCGAGCGGCGCAGGCGGCTCGCCGAGCAGGTCGAGGCGATCACCCGCGCCCCGGCCGGTGCCGCGGAGGCGGAGTTCACCCAGCGGGAGGTCGAGGTGCTGCGGCTCACCGCGGAGGGGTGCAGCACGGCCGAGATCTCCGCGCGGCTGCACCTGTCGGAACGGTCGATCAAGCAGACCGTCTTCGGCATCACGACCCGGCTGAACTTCCGCAACCGGTCCCACGCCGTGGCCTACGCGCTCAGAACCGGGGTGATCTGACCGCCGCCGCCCCGCCCACAGGTGAGGTCTCCGATGAGTACCCATGAGCGCAGCGTGCCCTTCGCGGGCGACGCGCTGGAGGCGGCCGCGGCACTGGCCCGCACCGCCGCTGAACCGCACGTCGTCCACGAGAACGGCGCCACCGTGCACTTCGCGGAGGGCGAGGCCGAGACCGTCACCGGCGGGCTCGCCGACGTGGCCCGCCTGGCCGGGCGCACCGCCTACGGCTGGGTGTCGTTCGAACGCACCGGCCACCTCGCCGTGCCGCGCGCCGAGGTCCGGTTCGCCGACGGCACGGCGGTGCTGCGCGCGGACGACGAGGCCGCGCTGGACGTGCTGGAGAAGCGGCTCGCCGACGTGTCCACTGTGGACGTGGTCGAGGCCGGGGTGCGCGCACCGGTGGAGACGCACGGTGCCGAGGAGTACCGCTCGGCGGTCGGCGCGGCGGTGGCCGACATCCGGGCGGGCCTGCTGGACCGGGTGGTGCTGTCCAGGATCGTGCCGGTGCCGGGGGAGGTCGACTTCGCGGCGACCTACCTGGCCGGGCGGCGCGGTGGCGACCCGGCGCGGTCGGCCCTGCTGCGCCTCGGCGGCTGGGAGGTCCTCGGTTTCGACCCCGAGGTCGTGACGAGGGTCGACACCGCCCGCGGCCTCGTGACGCAGGCGCTGGCACCGTCGAGCGGCGACCCGGTGTTCGACGTGGCGTGGCGGGAGGAACCGAGCCGTGCCGCCGGTGCGGTGTTCGAGCGCGCGGTCGCGGTGCGCCTGGCCGCCGCCGAACTGGCCGGCGTGTGCGAACCGGGTTCGGTGCGGGTGGCGCAGTTCCCGGCCGCCGAGGTCACCGGCGCGCTGTCGGCCGGCCGCACGTCGTGGGACGCGCTGGCCGCACTGCTGCCCGCCGTCACGGCCTCGGGGGTGCCGAAGACGCGGGCGTGCGCGTTGATCGACCGGGTCGAACCCGAACGCGGCCTGTACGGCGGCGCTGTCGTCCTGGTCGAGCCGGACGGTTCGCTGGACGCGGTCCTGGTGCTGCGCGGTCTGTTCCGGCACGGCGGCCGCACGTGGCTGCGCGCCGGTGCGGACGTGGCGGCGAAACCCGGCTGTGCGCTGGAGGAGACGACCGAGAAGCTGCGCAGCGTCTCCCGCTTCCTGGTTCCGTTGTGCGCGTAGGGGCGTGGGCGAGGGGAGACGTGGGCACCTTCCTGTGGCGGGACGGCCGGCTGGCCGAGGACCCCGGTGAAGCCGCGCTGCTGGTGGCGGACTCGTGGCTGGTCTCGGACGGCGTGACGCGCGCACTCCCGTTGCACCACGACAGGTTCGTGTCGTCGTGCGAGCGCGAGGCCGGGCTCGGCGCGGCGGCGGTGCGCCGGTTCCTGGACTCCGCAGTCGGTGCGGTGCCGCGCACCGGCCGCTGGTTCCCGCGCGTCGAGTGCGGTGCCGACCACCGGCTGCGGCTGCGGTTGCGACCGGCTCCCGAGCCGTCGGCGGAGGTGGTGCTGCTGCCGCACCCAGGCCCGGACCCGCGCCGCCACCCGCGGACGAAGGGGCCGGACCTGGTGGCGATGCAGGCGTTGCGCGTGTCGGCGGCCTCCGCTGGTGCGGACGAGGTGCTGCTGTGCACCGGCACCGGCACGGTCCTGGAGGGCGCGCTCAGCTCGGTCGTGTGGTGGCGCGGGGACCTGCTGTGCGTCCCCGACCCGAGCCTGCCCGTGCTGGACAGCGTGACACGCCGGTTGGTCGTGGACCTGGCCGGTCGGCAGGGCGTGGCGGTGCGGCCGGAGCGGTGCGATCTGGCCTCTTTGGACGGTCTGGAGGTGTGGAGCCTCGGCGCTCTGCACGGCATCCGCGCCGTGACCGGGTGGCGGGGGTGCGGGCTGACGGCCGGTCCCGCCGTGCGGGCGGACGAGTGGCGCGCGCTGCTGTGACCCGGACTCACCCCTCGGGCTGAAGGACGCGGCCCAGCAACGCCGTGAGCTGCCGCAGCTCGCCCTCGTCCAGCCGGGCCAGCGGAGTGTTCTCCAGCGCGGCCCGCACCACCTCGTCCCGCACCCGCCGCCCCTTCGCGGTGAGGCTCAGCACCCGCGACCGCCGGTCCGCCGGGTCGACGCTGCGCTCCACGAGTCCCCGGTCGAGCAGCTGGCCGGTGACGAACGTGAGGTTCGGCGCGTTGCAGTGCAGCCGCTCGGTCATGACCTTCATCGACGGCGGCGGCTCTGCCGGGTCGATCGCCCACAGCGCCTGGAAGGTCGCGGTGGTCAGGCGGTGCTCGGCCAGCACCGGCCCGAGCCGGTCGGCCGTGCGCATCCACACGTCGTGGGTGGCGGCCAGTGCCGCGGTGAGGTCGGCCGCCGTCATACCGGCATCCTACCTTTGCTTCGAGTCTCGAAGTGTTCTGCTAGCGTGAGTACTTCGAGTCTCGAACTGGTGGAGGTTGTCGTGAGGCACGAGTACCGCGGTGTCACCGCACTGGTCACCGGCGCGTCCAAGGGGCTGGGCCGCGCGCTCACCCTCGACCTGGCACGCAGAGGAGCGCGCCCGGTCCTGCTGGCCCGCTCGGAGTCCGGCCTGCGCGAGCTCGCCGCCGAGATCGGTGGTGCGGAGGTCATCACCGCCGACCTCGCCACCCCCGACGGCCCGCGCCGGGTGCTCGCCGAGCTGCGCGCCCGGGACCTGACCGTCGACCTGCTCGTGAACAACGCCGGCGCGGGCAGCGCCGGCCCGTTCCTCGACCGCCCGCTCGAACCTCAGCTGCTGTCGCTGCACCTGAACGTCGCCGGCCTCGTCGAGCTGACCCACGCCATCGGCCGCGACCTGGTCGCCCGCGGCACCGGCGGCATCGTGAACGTCTCCTCGACCGCCGGCTTCCAGCCCCTGCCCTACCAGGCCACCTACGCCGGCACGAAGGCGTTCGTCCTGTCGTTCACCGAGGCACTGGCCGAAGAGCTGCGCGGCACGGGCGTGCACGTCATGGCCGCCCACCCCGGTGCGATCGCGACCGGCTTCTTCGACGGCACCACGGCGTCGATCAACCCGCGCTTCGCCGACTCACCGGAGTCCGTCGCGCGCAGGCTGCTCGACGACTACGCCCGGCGCCGCACGGCGTCCTATCCCGGCCGGGGGCTGACCCGCGCGATCACGTGGGTGCCGCGCCTGCTGCCGCGTGCGGCGGTGGCGAAGGCGGCCGGGGCGATGAACCGCGGGCTGCGGCTGCACGAGGTGGTCGACGTCTGACCCGCCGGCCGCAGGCCGATCGCGGTGGCGCCGCGCCGCGTCGCGCACGAGGAGGAGCGGCCCCGCGACCGGGGGCCGCTCACGTGGTCAGCAGTGGTCGAACGCGTAGCCGGGGTCGTTCGGCCCGACGAGGAAGCGGTCGCGCAACGTCGTGACGGCGGGGGTGTCCGGGTCCCCGCACACGTCCTCGAACGTGCCGCGCAGGTCGTCGGTGTACTCGACGTCCATGACGTTCTTCCCGTAGACGTCGCTGTAGGACGAGCACTCCTCCCAGCGGTGGCACTCCTCCGACACGGCGAAGTCGAAGCCGACCTGGGACTTCGCCTGGGCAGCCTGTTCCGCGGAGTTCTTCTGGCCGATCGCGAGGTTCCTGCCGTGCGCGCGGTCGGCGAGGAGCTTGGCGTAGGCGAGGTTGTCGCCCACGGTCAGCTTGCCGCGGGAACGCAGGTACGAGTCGAGGTTGTCGACCTCGACGGCCTTGAAGCCCTTGTTCGCGCACAGGTCGATGGTGGCGCCGATGATCGAGGCGAAGCTCGGTGCGCTTGGCCGGGGTGGAGGTGTCGAGCAGGAACTCGTCCGGCCAGCCGGGGTCGACGACCGGGTTGCCGGAGGAGTCCTCGAGCAGCAGGTGCCTGCGCTGGTTCAGCCAGAGGCTCTTCTCACCGGGCTGGGTCTGGAACCCGTTGACGTAGCAGATCGAGTAGACGCTCGCGGGTGACGCGCTGCTGTCACGGGTCACCAGGGTCACGCCGGCCGGAGGGGTGTAGGCCGCGCCGAGCTGGTAGTCGAGCACGCCGCTGGTCGGCGGTTTCTCGATGGCGGCGGCAGCGGACGGCTCGACCGCGGCGCCGGCCGAGGCCGGGGGACCGGCGGCGCAGGCGGTCAGTGCGGCCGCGGCGAGCGCGGCCCCGGCGAGGGCGCGGGCAGGGGAGGCCATGGACGCCACACTCCTTGATCGCTCAGTTGGTGATCGGATGTGAGCGACTGTAGCGAGGAAGGCCTAATGAGACCGGTGACCAATCATATTTGATCAGATCAGTTGCTTGTTTGATCGTTTCCAGTTCAGTGTCCGCTTTAGTGCATCGTTTCGCGCCCAAACGGGCACAATTTGTGCGCTATTCTGATCGAATGCGTCAAGAGCAGCGCCTCGCCACGATCCTGGAGAGGCTCGCCGAGTCGGGCTCGGTGACCGTCACCGAGCTGGCGGAGGACCTGGGCACGTCCGTCGCGTCGATCCGCCGCGACCTCCAGTCGCTGGAGGAGCAGAAGCTGCTCAAACGCACCCACGGCGGCGCGGTCGCGGCCGAGGTGATCTACGAGCTGCCGCTGCGCTACCGGGTGGGCCGGCGCGAGGAGAAGCGCCAGATCGCCGAGGCCGCCGCGAGGTTCGTGACCGGGTCCGTCCACTCGGTCGGTCTCAACGGCGGCACGACCACCACCGAGCTGGCCCGCCTGCTCGCGGTCGCCCGCCAGCTCAAGATCGTGACGAACGCCCTCAACATCGCCTCCGACCTGTGCTCCCGCCCGACCATCGACCTGGTGGTCACCGGCGGCGGCGTGCGCCCGGAGAGTTACGAGCTCGTCGGCCCGATCGCCGACCGCGCGCTCGCGGGCATCAGCCTGGACGTGGTGTTCCTCGGCGTGGACGGCGTCGACGCCCGCGGCGGCATCACCACCCACGACGAGGTCGAGGCCCACACCGACCACTGCCTGCTGCGCACCGCCGACCGCGTGGTCGTGCTCGCCGACGGGTCGAAGGTGGGCAAGCGCGCGTTCTCCCGCATCGCCGCGATCACCGACGTGCACGTGGTGGTCACGGACTCCTCCGCCCCGGCCGCGGACCTCGACCGCCTGCGCGCGGCCGGTGTCGAGGTCGTCGTCGCCTGACCCCACCGCCGTCGTCGTCCTCCTCAGTCCCGGTGCCGACGAAGACGACGACCTTGCCGGCCACCGCACCCGCGGCGTGCAGCGCGGGCAGCTCGGCGAGCGGCACCCGCTGACCGACGTCGATGAGCAGCTCGCCGCGGTCGACCAGCCCGACCAGCCGCGCCAGCTGCTCGGCGTCGCTGCGGACGTAGAGGTCGATGCCGCGCACGTCGCGTGCCTCGTCGGAGGGCGCGGGCATCCACACCGTGGTGTTCACGACGACCCCGCCCGGTCGCACCAGCGTGACGAGCGCGGCCAGTTCCTCCGGGGCGACCGGCGCCAGGTTGAGCACGAGGTCAACCGGCTCGGTGACCGCCGCGGTCACGCTCGTGGCGGTGTGGTCGACGACCTCGTCGGCCCCGGCGGTCCGCACGGCCTCGGCACTGCGCGGGCTGGCCGTGGCGATGACGTGCGCACCGGCGCCCTTGGCCAACTGCACGGCGTGCCCGCCGACCGCTCCACCCGCACCGTTGACCAGCACCCGTTGCCCGGCCTTCAGCCGGCCGTGGTCGAACAGCGCCTGCCACGCGGTAAGCCCCACCACGGGCAGTGCGGCGGCATCGGCCAACGGAATCCCCTTGGGTGCCCGTGCCAGCGCTTCGGCCGGTGCGAGCGCGTACTCGGCGGACGCACCCGGCTTGGTCATCGGCAGGAAGGCGACAACTTCGTCGCCGACGGACCAGCCGGTCACGCCCTCGCCGAGCGCGTCGACCGTGCCGGCGACGTCGAGACCGGGCGTGTGCGGCAGCTCCACCGGGATCGCCCCCTGCATGAAGCCGGCGCGGATGTTGCCGTCGACGGAGTTGAACGACGTGGCGGCCACCCGGACCCGCACCTCGCCGGCACCGGGCTGCGGCTGTTCCGCGTCCTCGTGGCGCAGGACCTCGGGGCCGCCGTACTCGTGGAAACGCACTGCCTTCATGGCTCTCCCACTTCCGCTGGTGTGCTTCGAACTCGAAGCAACTGAGGACGACGCTACAGCCTGCTTCGAATTCGAAGCAAGAGATGTGCCCGCTGTCACTTCGAATTCGAAGCAGTAGACTGCCGGGCATGCCCGCCCCACCGCCGTCGCTCGACCCGGCCCAGCTCGGCGCGTACTTCACGCTCGTCGAGGTGACGAGCCTGCTGCGGCACGCGGTCGAGCAACAGCTGAAGGAGGCAGGCGACCTCAGCTATGTGCAGTTCCAACTGCTGGCCCGCCTCGGCGACGCGCCCGCCGGCAGCCACCGCATGACCGACCTCGCCGACGGCGTCGTCTACAGCCGCAGCGGCCTGACCTACCAGGTGGGCCTGCTGGAGAAGGCGGGCCTGGTCACCCGCACGCAGTCACCCGACGACGAACGCGGCGTCACGGTCACCATCACCGACACCGGCCGCACCCTGCTCGCGCAGGTGCTCCCCGGTCACATCGAGGTGGTCAGCGGCCTGCTGTTCGACCGCCTGTCGCCTGATGACGTCCAGGCTCTCGCGGACCTGCTGACCCCGGTCCGCGACCACATGCGCGCGGCCCCACCCCGTTCCGCGGCACCGCGCCGGCGCAAGCGTTGACCAACACGCCCGGTGTCTCTCAGTCGACCTGGTGGGTCAGACCCGCTTCCCCGATCTTGCGGTCGCGGTCGAACTCGAGGAACCTCAGCGCCTCGCCGCGTCCGCCGGTCTGCCAACGTTTAAGCAGCTCCTCGTAGAACGGGAGCGACTTGGTGAACTTGCCGTGTTCGTTGATGTAGTCGATGACCTGTCGCAGCGGTTCTTCCGGTGAGCCGGTGTCGAGCACGACGCGGTATCCGGGCGCCAGCATCCAGTAGTACGGCGGGCGCCTTTGCTCAACGGGACGTTGCATCGACCTGTCTGCGGCGCCGGCAAACTTCTCCACCGTCCACTTGTCGAACAACGGCAGCGCCGCGTTGTGCGCGAAGTCGTGCAGCACCTGCCCGGCCTCCGGGGACCGCAGGTCGACTCGCCTCGGCCCGCCCCGCACCTCGTCCATGCGCAGCCCGAACGTCCTGGCCCACCGGAAGCTCTCGAGGACCAGCGGTTCGACAGCGGCCTGGAACCAGCCCTCCTCGGAGAACGAGCTCCGCTCGAAGCCGATCCACGAGACGGTCCAGTCCCACGGCTCCCGGACCAGCACGGTGAGGTCGCCCCGACCTCGCACCGACCACTGGCCCGGCAGTTTCCGGGCCAGCTCGTGCCAACGTTCTTCCAGCTTCAAGACTTCACCCACCGCAAGTCCGCGTGAGTCAGACCCGCTTCCTCGACCTTGCGGTCGCGGTCGAACTCGAGGAACCTCAGCGCCTCGCCGCGTCCGCCGTTCTGCCAGCGGTCAAGCAGCTCTTCGTAGAACATGAGCCCACTCCGGAACGCCTCCCGCTCGGTGTAGTAAGCGATGATCTGCCGCAAAGGGTCCTCTGGCGAGCCAGTGTCGAGGATGAGGCGACAACCCGGTGCCATCAACCAGTAGTGCGGTGGACGCCTGCGATCAACGGGCCGCAGCAACGACTTCTCGGCCCCGCTCGCAAGTTCCTCCACCGTCCACTGGTCGAGCTCCGGAAGCGCCGCGTTGTGCACGAAGTCGTGGAGCACCTGGCCGACGTTGTCCGACCAGAGGTCCACGCCAAGCGGCCCGCCGCGTACCTCGTCCATGCGCATCCCGTAGGACAGCGCCCATCGGAACCGGTCGAGCACAAGAGGTTCGACAGCCGCCAAGAACCAGCCTTCGTCGGAGTACGCGCTCTTGTCGAAGCCGATCCACGAGACGGTCCAGTCCCATGGCTCCTGGACCAGGACCGTCTGTTTGCCCCGGCCGCGCAGAGACCACCGGCCTGGCAACGACGGCGCCAGTTCCCCGGCGAGTTGGTGCCAGCGTTCGCGGAGCTTCACCGAGGCGAGACCGGTGCGCAGGAGGTCCGATATTCGCCGACCCACGAGCCGAGCAGCAGGTGCTTGGGCAGGTAGTCCGACTCGACCTCGACGTTCAGCCCGGAATCCTTGGCGATGCACGCGAGCCCGAGCGGGGCCAGGGCGATGAGCCCACGCGGGTCGTCCGCCAGCTTGCTGTCCGCGGTGAAGTAGGCCTTGTGCTGTTCGAGGGCCTGCACGAGCGCTTCGTTGAACTCGCGCTCGTGGTTGCTGCGGAGCATGTTCAGGAAGGCGTTCATCACCGGGAAGGCAAGGCGCAGCGCGTAATCCGGCGTGCTGACCCTCAGCCGTTCCGGGTCGGTCGCGGCCATGGCCTCAGCCAACGACTCGGCCATGCCCGGCTCGCCCTTCGTGAACATCTGCAGCGTGCGGGCCCACAGTGCGTCGAGCTCCTCGTACTGGTTACCCGACGCCTTGATGATGTCCAACGGGAACGAGGCGAGCAGGTCGATGCACTTCCTGTCGCGGACGATCACCGCGAGCCAGAAGGCGTCCAGCCACCGCTTGAAGTTCGCGAACTCCACCGGCCCGGTCGCCGGGATGTGGACCGTCCGCTCGCCGATCAACCACTCGACGGTGCCTTCAGTGGCGCCGGCCGCAGCGTAGATCCCGGTGGTGACCTGCATCGCCTGGACAACGGCGTCCCACGTCGTCAGGTTCTCCGCGGTCGGGTCGAGCACCGTGGCATAGCCGATCCGGTCGACCGCGCCCATCTGCAGCACGGGCAGGCGCGCGGCCGACTGCTCGACGCTCGCCGCGCCCTCCGGGACGACGGTGACGTAGTACTCCAGCTGCTCCTCAGCCCACTCGGCGTCGGTGGGATGCCGGGGAACCTTCATCGTTCAGCCACCGCTCGAAAGCACAGATTTCAGGAACACGGAGAACGGTCACGAAGTCCGGTACTCGCCGACCCACGAGCCGAGCAGCAGGTGCTTGGGCAGGTAGTCCGACTCGACCTCGACGTTCAACCCGGAGTCCTTCGCAATGCACGCGAGCCCGAGCGGAGCCAGCGCGACGAACCCGCGCGGGTTGTCGGCGAGTTCGCTGTTCTCCGTCCAGTAGGCCTTGAACTGTTCCAGCGCCTGCACAAGAGCCTCGTTGAACTCGCGTTCGTGGTTGCTGCGCACCATGTTCAGGAACGCGTTCATCACCGGGAAGGCAAGGCGCAGCGCGTAATCCGGCGTGCTGACCCTCAGCCGTTCGGGGTCGGTCGCGGCCATCGCCTCGGCCAGCGCTTCGGCCATGCCCGGCTCGCTCTTCGTGAACATCTGCAGAGCGCGAGCCCACAACGCGTCGGACTCCTCGTACTGGCCGACCGACTCCTTGATGATGTCCAACGGGAAGGAGGCGAGCAGGTCGAGGCACTTCTTGTCGCGGACGATCGCCGCGAGCCAGAAAGCGTCCAGCCACCGCTTGAAGTTCGCGTAGTGCACCGGCCCGGTGGCGGGGATCTGAACTGTCCGCTCACCGATCAGCCACTCGACCGTGCCCTCGGTGGCGCCGGCCGCGGCGAAGATGCCGGTGGTGACCTGCATCGCCTGCACCACGGCGTCCCAGGTGGTCAGGTTTTCCGCGGTGGGGTCGAGCACCGTGGCGTAGCCGAGGCGGCTGAGCGCAGCGGGGTGCAGCACGCTCAGTCGTTCGGTCGACTGCTCAACGCTCGGCGCGCCCTCCGGAACGACCGTGACGTAGTACTCCAGCTGTTCCTCAGCCCACTCCGCGTCGGTCGGATGACGCTGCACGGTGACCACCTGGAAACTCACTCTCCTGCGGGGTTTGGGGCTTCAGTCACTGGAACTTCTTCATCGTGTACCCATCGTAGACGTCACGGGTGTCGGTGCCACCGGGGACGGGTTCCGTCTTGACCTGTGCCTTGACGTGCACGTATTCCGCGTTGTCCGGGTAGCCCGACATGATCTTCCGCGCGAGGTCGCGTTCCGTCTTCAGCGCGTCCTTGTGCGCCTGGATGTCCGCGTCGGTCGCGCCGTTGGCACGCATCTTCGCTTCGAGCTCCGGCGTCAGTCGCTTGTCGACCATCTCCTGGAGGATGCTCTTCGCGTACTCGGGGTGGCCCTGCATGTAGAGCTCGCCGTCCAACCCGCGGCGCGGCGTGAGCGTGCCGTTCGGGCCCTTCGCCTCGACCAGGACGTACTTGGTGCCGCCGTTGCCGTCGGGCACCTCCCAGATCTGGTCGAACCGGCCCGACCCGCCGAGGTTCGGGTCCAGCCGGGTGGCCGGCGAACCGAACTCGACCGGGATGGCGTTCTCACCGGCGAGGTCGCCGAGGCGTTCGCCTTCGTTGGTCTGCCGCTCGAAGGCGTCCCGCTTGGCCTCCGCGGTGTCGTCGGTGGGTGCGCTGTCGTGGTCCTTCTTGGCCTGATCGAGGTCCTCGATCGCCTTCTGGCGGTCGGTGACGACCTTCTCGACGTCCCTGTCGGGGTGGCCGCGGTTGGCATCGACGAAGTCGTCGACCTCCTGCTCGCCCGCCCTGCGGTTGGAGGCCCAGTCCTTGTTCGGGTTGTCCGGGTCCGGCTGGTACTTCCCGCTGGTCGGGGTCTCCTTGTCGGTCTCGATGAACTGGCCGTCCTTCTCGCGGATCTTCGGGACGGGATCGCCGGAGGCGTCCTCCTCGCCGATCTTCTTGCGGTGCCAGCCGTCGGAACGCTCGTCGTAGTACTTCGCGCGGTAGTCCGGATCTTGGATCCGGTCCTTCATCGGGATGTTGTTCTCGGGCTTCTCGACCTCGACGACGTTGGTCTTGTCGACCTTGCCCGGCCGGTCCTTGGCGTCGGTGGGGTCGAGGCCGTCCTTGTCCTTCGGGTCGGTGCCGGGCGCGAACCCGTCCTCGCTCGCCTTGGACTTCGTGCCGTCCGGGTGGTGGGTCTCCCACTCGCCGTTCGGCGGGATCTTCGGCTGACGGGTGCCGTCCGGGCCGATCTCCGCGTCACTGGTGAACACCCGGCCCCGGCTGTCGGTCCAGGCGGGCTTGGTCGGCGCGACCACCGGTGCGTCGAGGTGCTTCGACAGTTGTTGGGCGAAGTCGTTGCTGCCCGCGTCGCAGCCGATCAGCCGGACGGGCTTGCTGCCGTCGTACCCGCCGCGGCGCAGCATGTCCGCGTACTCGGCGGGGGTGTAGTCGTGGCCGCCGATGCGAGCCCGGCCGTCCGGCGTGACGTGGACGTCCGCAGTGAAGAACCGCGGGTCGTTCGGCACGCGGTGGGGCAGGTCGCCCATGTCCGAGTCGCCGCCGTGGTGGGAGACGCCGGCCTGGGTGGTCTCCGCGTGTCGGTTGTGCGCCTCGATCGGGTCGGGCCGGGGCTCGTCGCCGTGGCTGTTGGGGGAGTCGCCGTCCGAGCGGCCGTCCGCGTCGTGGTGGTTGGGGGCGTCGGCCTTGTTCGCGTCGGGGTGCGTCGCGTCCGGCTTGGTGCCGTCGGGGTGCGTGCCGTCGGGCTTGGTGCCATCCGGACGGGTGCCGTCAGGCTTGGTCCCGTCAGGCCTGGTTCCGTCGGGACGGGTGCCGTCGGGACGGGTGCCGTCGGGACGGGTGCCGTCGGGACGGGTGCCGTCGGGACGGGTGCCGTCGGGACGGGTGCCGTCGGGACGGTTGTGCGGCTGGCCGGGTGCGTCGGGGCGCTGGCCGGGGTGGGGTGTGGGGTTGTCGAAGCCGCGGGGGCGTGCGCCGTCGGGGTGGTTGGGGCCTGGACGGTGCGGTGCGGGGGAGTCCGGCCTGCTCGGGCCGTTGGGGTGGCCGCCGGGGGCGTCGATGCGGGGGCGTGAGGCGTCCGGGCGGGGGCCGTCGGGGCGTGAGCCCGGGGCGTCGGGGCGTCCGCCGGGGCTGTGGGTGCCTGGGGTGTGCGGGGTGCCGGCGTGCGGGGCGTTCGGGCTGCCGGGGGGCGGCGAGAAGCCCTGCTGCTGAGGCACGTGCGGGGAGTTCGGGGTGGTGTGCGGAGCGTCGGCGTGGGGGGTGGCCGACTGCGGGCGGGTTGGCACGTCCGTGCGGCCTGCGGCCGAGGTCGTTCCGGGGCCCTGCGGTGCGTCGGGGGAATGCGGGGCGTTCGGGTTGTGTGGTGCGCCGGGGCCCGAAGGCGTGTGCGGCGTGGAGGGGCCGCCGTGGGGCGCGCTCGGTGCCGAGGGTGTGTTCGGTGCCGACGGGCCGTTGTGGGGCGCGCTCGGGCTGTGGGGCGCGCTCGGTGCCGAGGGTGCGTTCGGAGCCGAGGGGGCGCTGGGGCTGTGAGGGGCGCTGGGAGCCGAAGGCGCGCTCGGGCCGCCGTGGGGAGCGGCTGGGCTGTGCGGGGTTCCTGGGCTGGAAGGCGCGTTCGGCGACGACGGGGTGTTCGGGCTGTGCGGCGCGTTGGGAGTGCTGGGAGCCGACGGCGCGGTGGGGCCGCCGTGGGGTGCGCTCGGGGTGCCCGCGTGCGGCGCGGAGGGTGCGCTGGGCGAGTGCGGGGTGTTCGGGGAGGACGGGCTGAAGTTCGGCTGCGACGGAGCGGACGGGCGGGCCGAGGAAGGTGATGTGTCCGGTGTGCGCTGGGACGGCATGCCGGAGCCGGTGTCGCCGCGGGAGCCGGGGGTGCCGGTCCAGCCCTGGTTGCCGGGGCGGCCTGCGGTGGGGGAGGACGGGGTGTTGCCGCCGGCGTTCGGGGTGCCGCCCATCGGGCCCGACTGGGACGACGACGGGGTGGTGTCCGGGGTGCGCGAGGACTGCGGGGCGTGGGGGACGTCCGTGCGCGGCGGGGCCTCGGGGGTGGCGACCGACGACTGGGTGGTCTGGCCGGTGTTGCGCGGAGGTGCTGCCGGGGCGTCCGGGGTCGAGGACGGCGAGGCAGGACTGGAAGGCGAGCCGAGCGACGACGGCGAGCTGTCCGGAGTGGACGGGGCATCCGGCGTGCGGGACGGGCTCGGGGTCGACGACGGCGACGAGCTGTCGGGAGCGCGCGAAGGGCCGTCCGGAGTCGACGACGGTGACGAGGGAGAAGAAGGTGCCGATGGCGACGAGGGAGACGACGGCGACGGCGAGCTGTCCGGAGACGAAGGCGACGAGGGTGAAGATGGCGAGGACGGTGAAGAAGGCGACGAGGGAGAAGAAGGCGAAGAGTCCGGAGTGGACGAAGACGGCGAACCGGAGTGCGACCCCGACGGAGACCCGGACGGCGTCAGGTCCGGCGAGTTCGTGCTGTGGAACAGCCCACCGGGCTTGATGGACTTCGTCGAGATCACGTCCAGGCCGGTCACCTTGCCGACCAGCTTCCCGACCACCTTCATGATCTTCGTGAAGATCTCGACCAGCTTGCCCAGCAGCGGCGAGACCTTCTTGATCGTCTTGATCAGCTTCTGGATCAGCTCACCGATCCGCGTGGCCCACTTCGAGATCGCCGTCACGGCCTGCGCCACGATCACCGGCGTGCCGAAACCGAGCGTGAACACGGCCTCCAGCACCCACGTGATCAGCTTCGCCACCAGGTCCGCGATCAGGTCGCGCACCATCTCCCGCACGAACCCGACGACCATGCCCATCACACCGACAACGGTCCCCACGGACCCAGCGGCCGAAGCAGCACCCGACAACGCGTCCAGCTGACCACCCGCCGCAGCACGGTAAGCGTCCGCGGCAGGACCCGTCCAAGCAGAGGTGCCGTCGACCGCGGACTTGTACTCCGCCGCGACCTTGCCGACCTCCTCGGCGACCTTGCCCCACGTCGTCGAGTACGACTCGATCACCGGCGGGTTGCCCGCCAGCCAGTCCAGGGCCTCCTTCAACGGCTGCATGTGCTCCATCAGGAACGAGGCCGCCGAGGACAGCAGGGTGCCGAACGGGTCGATCGCCATCGAGGCGGCGTCGGCGACCAGGCCGACCATGCCGAGGCCACCCTCGATCCAGTTGCCGTCCTTGATGCCGTTGAACGTGTCCATCGCCGACTCGGCGATGGAAATGCCCGTGGCCCAGCCGTTGTCGCCGGTACCCGCGTTCATGAACCCCGACGGCGCGGCGTCGGGCTTGACCACCAGGGGGTTCGACATCACAGGCCTCCGGTGGTCTTCACGCTGGTCTGCACGGGCACCGTGACGTCCCTCCCCGAACGCGGTACTTCCTCGCTCGAAAGGATGACGCAACGCTGCGTCACGCGGTTCCGTTCGGTTCGCAGTTGGTCCGGATGGAGCAGGCCCGGTCGAGGAACCGCAAGCACCAGCGTCACCACACGACCACTTGGCGTAGCCGTAACTGGTCCAAAAGTGTGAACAACCACAAGACCTGTATCAGCGAACCCCCGACGGAGCCTCAGGGTGCCGACCCGGCTGACGGCCGTGGTCACCCCTGGAGTCCGGAGGTGGGTGAGCGCGATGGCTCTCGACGATGGTGACGCTCTCTGGTACTGGAACGGCAACGTCTCCCGCACGAAGAACATCCCCCAGTCCCAGTGGTTCGGGACCAGCGCGCCGCAGGACTACGGCGGGCACGGGTGGGAGATCTCGAACTTCGTCGTGTACGGGAACGAGGTCGTGGAGGGACAGCCGCACATGAGGGGCGGCGACGGCAGCTTCTCCTGGCTCAACAACAACCCCGGCAACATCACCGCCGGCGGGCCCACCTACGGCGCCTACCCCGGCAAGGTCAACTGGCACAACTTCATGATCTTCCCGTCCTGGGACCTGGGCTACGACGCGATCCGGCAGCTGCTGCGCGGGCCCGGTTACGCGCACCTGTCGATCCTCGCGGCGTTCAACCGGTACGCGCCCGCCTCCGACGGCAACGACCCGGTGCGCTACGCCAACAACGTCGCCGCCGCAGTCGGGTGTGACGTCAACACCGTCGTCGGTGACCTCAGCGACGACGAGGTGCTGGAGATGCAGAACGCGATCACCGACATGGAGGGCGCGGTCGCCGGGTGGTCCTACGCGCGGGACGACTCCGCGTTGCCGCAGGCCGTCTTCGACGCGATCTGGTTGTGACGGTCATGAGCGCCCCGACGCAGACGCTGACCGCGGTCGCCGCGGACGCCGCCCACTGGGACGTCGGCGGCTACCGGATCTGGGCGAGCACGGAACCGCAGGTGCTGCTCTACCAGCGCACGGAGCTGCGGTTCGCCGTGGACTCGCAACGACGGCCCATCGCCACCGTCACCCGCTACCGGGAGTGGACCGGCACCGGCTTCCGGACCACCGGGGGAGCGGCCACCTTGGAGTTCTCCGGCAGCCTCACCGAGGACCCGGCGGTGCTGCTGTCGTTGCAGGACACCTGGACGCGGGCGATCCGCGCCGACGGCTACCTCGGCGAAGACCCCCGTTACGTGCCGATGCCGGTGCGCGACGCCGTGCTGTCCGCGGAGGTCGACGCGGTCCGCACCACGACGACCGGCACGACGGTGCAGGTCGAGCTCGCCGCGGCCGAGGCCGACCGGTGGGCGGCGGCGGTCACGGACAAGGGTCCGGTGGCCGGAACGATCACCCTGAGCTGTTCGTACCCGCGGCTGATGCCACCGGCCACGTCCGTCGTCCGGTTGCACGGCCGCAAGGTCTACAACGGACTGGCGGCGACGCTCACCAGAGCGGAGGACGGCGAGATCTCCGGCACCACCGGCGAGATCCGGGCCGCGTGGGCCGAGCTCGTGCGCACCGGCGCGGTCGAGGTCACATTCAGCGGCGCGCCGGCGGGCGATCTGCTCGCCGCCAGGGACGCCCTCGTCGACCAGATCAGGGAGAACCTGTTCGACCTGATGTTCGCCGTCCGGCAGGAGGCCACCACCGGCCCGCCGATCTGCGTGCTGCGCTGGAAACGGGCCGCCGATGTGCCGGACCTGCCGTTGAGCGTCACGGTCGGTGGGCTGACCTGGCTCACCGGAACCACCGTGGCAAGCGTCGCGGAGTTGTTGGCACGACTGGACTCCAGCGTGGTGCGCGACGTTAACGCCGCAGTGTCGGTGCCCGTGCAGGTGACCGTTCAGCCGTGCGAGCTCGTGGCCTCGGTGTCGGTGTCGCTGGACTTCGGCGACCTGCGGCCACCGGCGGTGCTGACCTTCGACAAGGCCGGCGGCACCCGCACGACCACGGTCACGACCGAGCACCCCGCGCAGCTCACCGTCGAGCACCGCACCCAGATCGTCTTCAGCGCGCCGCACCTGCCCGTGGTGTCGGTGCACGAGACCACCGAGCCCGGATCACCGCACGTCCACGTGCGCCCGGAGCAGTGGCTGGTGAAGCAGGAGATCTTCCTGGCGGTCTTCGACGACGACCGGCTCGCCGGGCGTGCGGACGACGTGGTCAGCCTGACCGCCAGGTGCGGCAACACCGTCTGGTCGGCCACCCTCGCACCGGACGGCGTGGTGACGGTCCACTACCCGGCAACCGGCGAACGGCACGCCCTCTGCACGGTGATCGTCGCCGGTTCCGTGGGCGGACAGCTCGTCCAGGGTTCTCGCGAGCTCCCGGCCGACGCCGATGTCGTGCTGCTGCTGGTGCAGAACGGATCGCTGCGCGTCCTCACCGGCGACGAGGCCGGCGACGAGGTGTCCGACCGGCCGCTCGGCACGCCGCTGGTGCGCAGGCAGGTCCCGCCGGACGCCGAGGCAGGCCGGCCCGTCTCGGTGACCGTGCCCGTGGCGCTGGTGCCGCAGCCGACCACCACGTCCGGCTGGGCGGCGGCACTGGCGGCGCTGGTCGAAGCCCGCGAGCACAAGGCCATCACCCCCGCACAGGTCGCGGCCGACGCCGGCCTCGACCTCGACACCTCCTACCCGTGGCAGCGCATCCGCGCGGCCGTCGGCACGTGGCGGCTGGCCGAGGAACGCGTGACCGGCCTGTCCCCGCGCGACTGGGCGGCGCTGCTGCGGGAGTGGGGCCCGGTCTGGGCGGTCCGGCCGGACGCGCCGCACCGGGGCGTCGTCGTCTGCGGGATCGACGGCGACGGCACCCCGGAGGGGACCTCGGTGCGGGTCAACGACCCGTGGCCGCCGTTCGCGGGCACCGCCGAGCACATCACCTTCACCCGGTTCGACCGCGAGTTCGGCGCCGGAGCCGAGACCGCGCTGGTGCACGGCTGATCGCCAGGCATCCGACACGAGGAGAAACGACCATGGCAACCTTCCTCACCGAGAGCGTCCCGGTCAGCCTGTCCGGAGCGCTCGGCACGGCGGGCAACTACACGCTCTACAACTGCGACCAGCCCAACCTGGTGCTCTACGTCGCCAGACAGCCGCGGCTGATGCTCGACGACCGGGGCAAGCCCGGGGTCGCGGTCACCACCTACACCACGCAGCAGCCCGACGGCAGCATCAAGATCGCCAGCGGTGCGGCGACGATCGCCGTCAACACCACGCCGACGATGGACGCGGCCACGATCGACCAGGCCAAGGCGCTCGTCGCGGCCCAGGGCATCGCCGACCCGAACCTGGTCCGGTTCCACCCGCTCACCACGCAGAAGGGCAAGGCGCGGCTCAACCTGCCCACCATCGCGGGTGCCTCCGACCAGGCCCACAACGAGCGCGACGTCGGCACGCCCGGCGGGTCGCTGTCGTTCATGGCGAACCTGACCGAGGTCGGCGCGCTGGAGTGGGCGCAGGGCATCCGCACCGGCACCGGGATCAACGGCGACATCACGATCAGCTACGAATACCTGCGCCGGATGCCCGACATCGGCGCCGAGGTGCGGGTGCACGGGCGCCGCATGTTCGAGCACTTCTCGGCCGCGCTCGACGTGAGCTACAACGGGTTCTTCTTCGGCGGCAGCGCCAAGATCGAGTCCGCGTGGGACGAGCTGACCCGCAACGGCACCGTCGAGGTCGTGTTCTTCAACCAGGGCCTGCCGCCGGACCTGGAGGCGCTGCGCCAGGAGATGGTGAAGACGTTCTCCCAGCAGGCGCAGAAGATCCTGTTCGAGCAGATCTTCGCGCCGATGCCGGAGGTGGCGCCCGCCCAGGCCGAGCACGGCGGCGGGTTCTTCGGTGGCGCCGGCTTCGCGCTCAAGTGGAAGCAGCAGTCCGACGCGATCGACTTCACCCAGCGCATCGAGTTCCGCGGCACCACCTGGCTCACCCAGACCATGGACATCTCGCTGGCGGCCCTGTTCAGCGGCCTGGACCCGGCGTGCCTGACGAACGTGCCCGCGCAGCAGGCGTTCGACTCGGTCGTCCTGGTCGACGCGGACGAACAGCTGGAGAGCGCCTCGGTGTCGCTGAGCTACAGCGAGGGCTCCATCCCGCGGGCACCGGTGTTCGGCAAGGAGGGCGGCACCGAGCGCTACACCGTGGTCAGCACCCGGCCCAGCGACGTCGTCGTCAACTGCGTCACGCAGCTCAACTTCGCGACACCGCGGTGGCCGATCGTCAAGGACGTGCAGCGGCGCACCGTCGGCGAGGGCGGTGACCAGATGGTCATCAAGGCCTCCGCGTCCGTCGGCCGCACCGAGATCTACCTGTTCGTCACCGAGAACGGGCGCATCGTCCTCAACCCGACCACGCCGGCGGAGGACTTCCTGGTCCTCAACGTCAGCTACGAGGGGCCGCACCTGAGCGCGCCGCTGCGCGACTCGGCCCGCCTCGACACCGCGACACCGGTCAACTTCGCCTACCCGCTCGACCTGCAGGGCCGGCCGGGTGTCGCGAAGTTCAGCGCGTTCGGCCAGATCGGCGGCCGCATCCGGCGGGCACCGGAGACGGTGATCCCGCCGTCCGACACCGCGGTGTTCATCCTCGCCGACCTCACCACCGGCACGGTCCGGCTGGTCACCAGCGAGACCCAGCTGCCGGAGGCCGGTGACGTCGCGCTCGCCCTGGTGCGCGGTCAGGCCAGGCCGATCGTCGTGGACCTCACGCCGAAGCGCCCCGACCAGGAGACGAAACCGCACAGGCCCAGGCCGTTGCCCGCACGCCGGCCAGAGGGCATGAAGCGGCCGCGACCGGAGCAGCCGCGCCCGAAGAAGCCCCGGCCGGAGTCGGGCCGCCCGGCGGCGCCCGGTCGTCCCGGTGAGCTGATCCGCGGCTGGACCGTCGGCGTCGAGTACGGCCGCGGCGGCACCTCGCTGTGGGTGCGGCTGGCCGACGGCACGTCACGGCAGGTGCGACTGCGCCCGTCGGACGACTGGAGCGCGTTCGAGAAGGAGAGCCGCGACGTCGAGGTCCGCCTCGACGGCAGCGGCGAGTACGTCGACACCATCCGGACGACGCTCACCGTCTGATCCGGCCGGTCAGGGAGGAGGGAGGGCACGATGCCGCACACCTATCTGGTGCCCGCACACGCACCACAGCCCGGCGAACGGCTCGTGCACTCCTACGGCAACGGTGCCGCGGTGGTCGAGGTGGCCACCGCGGCCGACCGGCCGCGGGACGGCGACCACGTCGGCACGGGTGGTCTCCGGTTGCCGGCCAGGGCGAACCGCACCGCCGTCTCGGCCGCGCGCCGGTCGATCCGGCAGGCGCTGGGCCGCCCCGCGCCGGAGGACGAGCCCGACGTCGCCGCCTACGTCGAGTTCGTCGCACCACCGGACCCGCGGTGGCTGGCCGAGGTCCGCGACCGCGGTGTCGTGCTGCTGGGCTACCAGCCGGAGAACAGCTACCTCGTGCGGGGACGGCGCAGCGACCTCGCCGCGCTGCCCGAGGCGGTGCGCACCAGCGAGGGCGACCCGGCGATCCGGTCGGTGACCGAGCTGACCGGCGCGCTCAAGACCGCACCGCCGCTGCTCGCCGAGGACGGCGAGGACGCGGTCGTGGTGCTCGCCGCCGCCCCGCGGGAACGCGCACAGGTGGTCGCCGCGGTCGGCGCCGTCGTGGAGCTGGTGCCCGGTGCGGGCAACGACGTGCTCGACGAGCAACGCGTGCGGGTCCGCGCCCGTGTCGGCGCCGAAGGGCTGGACCGGCTGCTGGCGCTGCCGGTGGTGCTGTCGGTGGAGTCGTTCGGCGACGCCGAGCAGGAGGACGAGGTCGCCGGGCTCGTCGTGGCCGGGCAGCTCGACCTCGCCGGGCGGCCGCACGGTTCCTACGACGAGTGGCTGACCGCGCACCACGTCGACGGCTCCGGTGCGGTGATCGGCATCGTCGACGGCGGTGTCGACGTCGGCCACCCCGCGTTCACCGGTCGGGCCGAGGACCTCGCCGGTGGCCGCAAGGACTGGCACGCCACCATGGTCGCGGGTCACGCGGCCGGGGCGTACCGGACCGAACGCGACGGTGCCGGGTTCAGCTACGGGCTCGGCACGGCACCGGCGGCGACGGTGCTGTCGCAGGACTTCGGCCGCCCCGGCCGTGAGCTGTGCGGCGAGACCACCGCGCGGGCGGGCCGGTCGATCGCGATCCAGAACAACTCCTGGGGCCGCAAGCTCGCCGACCCGATGGACTACGGCTCGGAAGAAGCGTTGTACGACAGCATGGTGCGCGCCGCGGACGGCGTTCCGCTGACCGTGTGCTTCTCCTCCGGCAACAACGGCCGGTCCGGGCTGACCCGGCCCAAGGCGGCGAAGAACGTCATCGTCACCGGCAACTCCGAGAACTACCGGCCCGACGTCGGCGGCTCCGACAGCGACGACGTCCGCGACGTCTACACCGGCTCGTACCCGTCCAGCCACGGCAACTGCGGTGACGGGCGGATCCGCCCGCACGTCGTCGCACCGGGGGAGTGGACCGCCTCCGCCGCGCACGGCGTGTTCCCCGGCGAGGTCGACTACGTCAGCGACCTGATCACGTGGGGCGGCGGGTCCTCCGGCGCCAGCCCGAAAACGGCCGGGGCGTGCGCGTTGCTCGCCCAGTGGTGGCGGCGCTGGCACGGTGGTGTGAACCCCTCACCGGCGATGCTGCGCGCGCTCGTCGTCAACGGCGCCGAGCCGATCGACACCGGTGGCCCGATCCCCAACAACCAGCAGGGCTGGGGCCGGTTGTCGTTGCGCGAGCTGCTCGACCCGGCCGTGGCGCGCCTCGCGTTCGACCAGACCGACCTCCTGACCGGGCAGGGGGAGACCCGCCGCTTCCCGGTCCGCGCGGCCGACCCGGGGCGGCCGGTGAAGATCACTCTGGCCTGGACGGACCCGCCGGGCGCGGTCGGCAGCGGCACGGCGTCGGCGAGCCCGGTGGTGAACCGGCTGGCGTTGCGCGCCAAGGAGGACGGCGGACGCACGTGGCGCGGTGGCGCCGACCGGTTCCGCGGCGGCTGGACGGCGGCCGACAACGCGCTGACCGGTGCCACGCTCACCGGTGCCGTGCTGCGCGAGGAGGGCGCGGACAACCTGCAGTGCATCTACCTCCCCGCAGGCGAAGTGCGCGCGCTGGAGGTCACGGTGACCGCGCTGACGCTCACGACCGACGCGCTCACCGGCGGGTTCGAGCGGCCGGGGCAGGACTTCGCGCTCGTGATCACGAACGCCGAGGCCGACCACACCGCGTCCGGCACCACCGTGGTCGCGGGCATCGCGAGCGGAGCTCCCCGTCCCCGAGCTCACCCCCGACGAGGCCGCGTGGTGGGCGGAGGGCTCGGCCGCCGAACCGGAGTGCGCCCCCGGCCGGTGGCGGGAGGCCACGGACACCTCCGCGAGCGTCCTGGCGGCGACCGGAGCGCGGTTGCACGTGGTGGCGGAGGAGGCGACGGGCCTGGCCGGTGCCGCCGCGGCCGTCCGGGAGCACGTGGACGGTGTGGACGCGGTGGACGCGGTGGACGCGGTGGCACTGCTGGGGTTGCCCGCCGGCACGCCGATCACCGAGTCCGGAGTGGACTCGGTGCGGACGCTGGCCGGACGGGCCGACGTGCACGTGGTGTCCGACGACCCGGACCTGCTGGCCCGGCTCGCCACCGCGGTCGGCGCCGGCACCCGCGTGCGCTACCGGCTCGCCGACCACGCACCGGGACTGGGCGCGGTGCTGCGCGACACCGCGGTGGAGTCCGCGGGACTGCAACAGGTCCTGCTCACGCGGGTGCCCGCCGACGAGGGTGTCGCGGTCAGCTTCGGCGTGGTCGCGGCGGACGGCACGCTGGTGCTCGTGTTCCCGGCGCGCACGACCGCGATCTCCGTGCAGCGACCGGGACAGCCCGCCGCCGCACCGGGGTCGGGCACGCGGGTGGTGGAGCACGCCGACCGCACCGAGCTGGTCGTGGACAGCGCGGGCGAGGTGCCCGGCACGTGGACGGTCCGGGCGGCGTTCGCCGAACCGGTCTCGGGCGAGCCGGTCGTGGGCGAGCCGGTCGTGGGCGAGCCGGTCGTGGGCGAACCGGTCGCGTGGGTCCGCGGCGGTGTGGACCTGACCGTCGAGACACCGGAGGTCGAGCCGGGCCGGCGGTTGCTGCGCGTGAGTACCGCGCCCGGCTCGTCGCTGCGGCAGGTCTCGTTGCCGCGCACCCGGTTGTCACGCACACCCGACCCGGAGGCCGGACGCCCGCTCGTGCTGCGGGTGCGGCCGTCGCGCGCGCACCGCGACCGGGAGAGGGGCAACCCGGAGGCGGCGGCCCGTGCCGCGTCGGTGCCCGCGTTCGGTCACGTCGTCGACCTGCCCGGCGGACCGGCGGTGCTCGACGTGCCGTTCGACGTGGTCGGCGCCGACGCCGACGGCACCGCGTTCGCCCGCCGCGCCCGCGCCGGTGTCGTCGTCACCGGCACCGCACCCGACCTTGCCGGCCACCTGCCCCTGCAGGTCACCGGCCGCATCACCGAGGTCCGCTACCACGGCGGAACCGTCACCGGCGTGCGCGTCACCGCCGGCGCCCGCAGCCGTGAGCTGCTGGTCCGCTCCGAGGACCTGGGCGCCGCGATCGCCGCGATGGACACCAGCCACCCGGTCGTGCTCGGGGTGCGCGGCGCCGACCTGGAGTGGGTGTTCCTGCCGTTCTCCACCACCACCCCGAAGGAGCAGCCGTGAAGGAACGCGTCCTCGCCCTCGACCTGATCGACTCCTACCCCGTCGAGCAGCCGGAACTGCTGCACGAGCCGGACGACTACGGCGTCATCCCCCGGTGGACACCGGAGGAGGTGCCGCAACGCCTGCTGTACCCGCTCTACCAGGACGTCGAGCAGGAGATCGTCGACCTGCCGCCGTTCGACCACGCCCCGGGGTTCGTGGTGTGCCCCGACGAGACGCTCGACGTCCTGTGGTTCACCCCGACCTCGCTCACCCTCACCGACTTCGCCCTGACCGTGCGCCGCGAGGTCCGCCCCGACGGCGCCGTCGTCACGACCGGCGGTTCCGCGGTGATCTCGGTGAGCGCGTACGTGGGCAGGCCGTACGTGGAACGGGTTGCGCGGGAGCGCTGGACGTGGCGGGACAGCCTGCCGCTGCCGGAGGCCCGCCGCGCGCCGTTCACGGTGCTGCCCGCCGTGCTGCAGGGCCTCACCGTCGACCTGGAGCTGCCCGCGGGGGTCGCCGCGGCGCCCGCGATCATCACCGCCTCACCGCTGGCCGGTGCCGCGACGATCGCCGTCGAGCTGACCGCAGCTCGGCGTGCTGGCCTGGCGCACCGCGCTGGAGCAGGGTGTGGCCCGCACGATCCCCGGCACGGTCCGCGCCACGGCGGTGATCCCGACCGCCAACCCCGACGACTGGTACCCCGCGGTCGAACACCACACGCTCGACACCCCGCTGGGCACGCTGCTGGCCGACCGCGGCGCGGCCGACGTCCGCCAGGTCGACCCGCAGCAGACCGTCTCCCCGACCGTGGTCGTGGTGGGCAGCCAGCTGGTGGCGTCCTCCACCGTCACGCTGCGGCCCTCCACCGGCCAGGCACCGTCCTCTGCGGTGTTCGGGCCCGGCGGCGGGCGGGTCACCACCGCCGTCGTGACCCAGCACCCGGACACCGTCGGCGTGGAGTGGAAGGCCGAGGTCGCCTTCACGCCGCCGCGCTGGCCGGTCGTCCCCGCCTCCGGCCGGCTCGACAGCACCAGCGGGTGGATCACGATGGTCAAACCCGAGTCGTGGTGCGTCGGCTACGTGCTCGCGATCGTCCCGGTGGACGCCGCGGGCCGCCCGATGCCGGCCTCGACCCGCGCCGGCGACCGCGTGCAGGGCGTCCTCAACTTCACCGCGCCCTACGTGTCCGGCGGCCTGCTCTCCTCCGCGTTCGACGCCGAGTACGGCCGCCCGACGAGCCTCGTGCTGCCCCGCTTCCCCGACCAGCCGTTCGGCGACCTGGTGCTGACCGTGTTCGCCACCTGCGGCGGCGTGCTGGGCCAGGCATCGCGCCGGCTGGGCGCGGACGACGTCGTGGTGACCGCGCTGGCCTACCCGGACGGCAGGGTGGAGCTGCACACGAGCACCGAGTCGTTGCCGGAGGCGCCGACCGGGCTCACGAAGCTCCTCGCGCGGCTCGGTGAGCTGGCCAGGGGGTGACGCCCGGCCTCACGGCACGGCGACGCACCCGGTGCCGTTCCTGAGCCGCAGCTCGGACCGGACGATGTCGAGGTACCGGCACCCGTCGCGCTCGTTCGGCTCGATGACGCCGCCCTCGTGCCACTCGTTCCAGGCGTACAACAGCACGAAGTTGTCCACGGCCGACGACCGCGCGGACGCGTCGATGTCGTCCCGGACGGCGCCGAGCACCCTGCGGAAACCCTCCGGCGACTGGTCCTCGTACCAGCGGAAGGCCGCGTGCAGCTTGGCCTTGGCCTCCTCGGGGCTGTCACTGGACGTCACCGGGTCCTGCGTGCTGATGCCGATCCGCGGCCGTTCGTCGAAGTCCGACGTGGCGCACCGGACCACGGCACCGGGGATGGTGCCGAACCACTCGCGCTCCCCGGCCACGTACTGCTCGTACGAGCCGGTGAACCGCCCGGGGCAGTAGCTGCCGTCGACCCCGTGCTGCGGCCCCGGGAACCCGTTGTCAGTGGTCATCGTGATCATGACCTCCTCACCGAGCGTGGCCCTGGCCCGCGTCCGGATCGCGTCGGTGAACCGCCGCACCGCCGCGTCGTCGATCTCGTCGCTCTTGTCGTTCTCCGGCCGGTCGTTGACCTTGCCGATGCCCCGCACGTCGCAGAGCTGCAACATCGGCCGCCCGTCGTTGGCGCGCAGGATGTTCGGCTGGCTGAGGTAGTCGTCGACGAGGATCTCCGCGGCCCGGTCGATCTGCTCGGACGGCATCCGCAACGTCCCACCGGCCCCACCGCGCCACGGGTGGATGCACGGCAGCACCGTGAACTTCATGTCGCCCCGGTTCCGCGCGGCCAGGAACGCCCGCAACCCCGCCGCGTACTGCTCATTGGCCGCACCGGGGTTCCAGTACCAGTAGAACGCGAAGTGGTCCAGCCCCGCACCCGCGGCCTGCTTGATGTGCTGCTCCAGCGTCTCCGGCTTCGAGTCGTCGTAGTACCCGATCGAGGGCTTGAGGTGCGAGAAGTCCTCATCCGGCCAGTGCCGCACCGCCTTCGGGTTGCCGTCCCGCGCGTGCCGGACGCCACCCCACCAGTCGTTCTCGAACTCCTTGCCGTAGTACCGCCCGATGCGGTCCATCATGGCCCGGTTGCCCTGCGCGTCGAACGCGCCGAAGTAGATCGCCCCAGCCCGGATCCACCGCGGGTACACGTACCCCAGGGGCCCGTCGACCTGGTCGTATCCGAGCGCCCGCATGGCCCCCAACCGCGACGCCAACGCCGGCCGCCACGAGTCGGCCGCCCCCTCCTTGTGCACCCGGTAGAGCACCTCGGTCCCCGGCTGCGGCGACACGGACAGGTGCCCGATCACCCCCTCGTACCGGAACAACGGGTCGTCCCCAGAGGTCAACTGGTCCCGCTCGGCCGCGGACGACGTGAGCATGTACGCGATCCGCCCCTGCTTGCGCAGCCGGTACAGCGGCGTCGACCCCTCGAACGCCTGCCGCCGCAGGTACCCCACCCGCGCATCCGCCTGCACCTGCATGCCGTGCACTTCGGCCGCGGTCTTAGCCTCAGCCTGCGACAACGTCCAGAACAACCCCTGCTCGTGCGGCGTCGCCAACTCCAGCAAGGGCACCGGGTCGGTCACCTTGCTCTCCGGACTGCCACTCGCGACCGCGACCGTCGGCGGGTCGTTGGAGATCGTCAACAGCAGCGAGGCCGCCAGGACGGCGACTGCCAGCAACGAGACGAGAAACCGCACGGTGCCATGATGCAGGACGCAGGCGTGAAACTGTCCTCATCGGAAGTGTGATCCGAGCTTGAGGGCGGCTTCGTGGCGTCGTTCTTGCTGGTGAGCGGGGTTAGGTGCCTATCGGGTGTGTCTGGGCGGCGCTGTGAACTGGTGCTTGACCTGCTAGGTAGCGGCAACGGCTCCGGTCAAGCTGTTCGTGCCGATGCTGGTTGTCGATGAATCAGACGACCGGAAGCAGAGTGGCAAGAAAGATGTGTCCGGACGAGCTCGTCGCACTACCAGACTGCTGCACAAGCAGGCTCGACGGGAACCTGTGGCTCGGTTCGATCGGTTGCTCGGCGAACGGCTGTAGTCAGTCAATACTTCACTGAGGGCTCTCCGAGTAGTCGGTCGAGCTGTGTTCCAGCGCGTGGAGTGCGCGTTCGAGCCGTTTCGCCATATCGGCGCGGAGCAGCTGGCACGCCTCCTGGAACGGCACTGCGGCGACTTCGCTGACCTCGGGATCGCGCGGCGCGAGCTGCTCCACCTCGTCTTTCACCAGCACGCCGCCGTCGAAGATGAAGAGCAGCTGGTCATCCCACGGACCGTGCGGGCCGATCCAATCGAGTAGGAGTACTCGGCCCGGCTGGATCGACAGGCCCAGCTCTTCGCCGACTTCACGGACCGCGGCGGCACGTGGAGGCTCGTTGTTCTCGGCCATGCCGCCGGGCAGGTCCCAGTGCTCCTTGTAGGTCGGGTTCACCAGCACGATGCGCCCATGATGGTCCCGGAGGAGCACGTCCGCGGCGACGCGCTTGCGAGCTTGCTTCGCGTTGCCCTCGGCGAGATAGGCGAACCGGGCGTCGTCGTCAGTCAGACCGGCCACGTCGCAGTTTGACCTTCCTTGGCGTCGGATACCTGGCTGAGCGCGCCCAGGGTGGCCAGGAAGTGCGCCACCTCGGGGACGCTGCGCGCCGACGCCAAGGTACGCCCCAGGGCGTTGAGCTGATCAAGGACGCGGGTCGAGCTGAGCGAGGCCGTCACCTTGCAGACCTCGTTGCCGAACGCGGCGGCTTCGTCGAGTCGGCCGGCGCCGATCAGGATGTTCGCCATCGTGAGCTGGCCGAATGCCCTGCTGCGGACGCGGTCGCCGGTGCGGAGCTGGATGGCGGTGGTCGCGCGCTGCTCCGCTTCGGCGTACTCGGCGAGGTCGAGGAAGCACTGGGCCGCCTCGCTGGCGAGCGACGCCTCGTCGAAGTTGGCGATCCAGTCGGCCGGCTTCTCGTTCGTCGCCTGGTCGAGCAAAGACTCAGCGGTGTCGAGTGACTCGGCGCAGGCCTGATTCTCTCCGGTGAGGGCGAGTGCTCGGGCGCGCATCGCATGCAGTCGCGCGGTGAGCCGGAGCGTGCCGTCTGCCTGGCTCGTCTTGGTGATTCCAGTGGTCGCGATTCGCAGGGCGTCGGTGTGCTGTCCCAGTTCGATGGCGAGGTGCGACATCGACGCGCACGCGTTACCGGCCAGCGCGTTGTTCTCGGCGGCGACGGCCAAGCGGAACGCGCGCTCGAAGTAGGCACGAGCGCGGGAGTTCTGCCCACTGTCGTGGGTCATCCAGCCCGCGATCTCCGTCATGGAGGCCGCGGCGGAGAAGATTCCTGCCGCAGCGGTACCGCTGTGCGCGTCGAGCAGGAGCGGTGCGATCTCCCGGCTGAGGTAGAGCTCGACAGAGGGAAGCAGCACGCCCCCGCCGAGCCTCCGATCCGTCTCTTGGAACGCCAGCGCGGCGCCCTGGATGCGGTGCACGGCGTCAGGCCCTGACTGCCGTGTCTTCTGCAAAACCTCGACGGGCCGGAGCGGCTTCTGTTCCGGGTGGAGGAGCTCGATCAGCTCAGCGGTGGTGATTTCCAGTGCGGCGGCCAGCCGAGGCTGGATGAACGCATCCGGTGGGTTCTCCAGTCGATCCCACCTGCCCACCGTCACCCGGTCGACCCCCAAGAGCTTGGCCAATCCCTCCTGGGTGAAGCCCATGGCCTCCCGGCGCTGCGCGAACGCACTTCGCCACCTGGCCAATTGATGCTCCCGAGTGTCAGTCGATGGCCGCCAGCGTATCGCGCCAGTTTCGGCGAATGGCGGTTGTCCAGACGAGAATTTTGCTTTCACTCGATCAGGTCAGTCAACGTTGTGGCTGGTCAGTCGCTTGCGTGTTGCGTTCGTGTGGCACGGGCGTGGCGTCTGCGACGTGGTCAGCGGACCGGGTCTCGCCGTTTAGTCAATCCCACTCACCGGTTGGCATCCGAAAGGAGGGGATGGCCGTGTCAGCGCAGGCAGCCGTGGACCCGTCGATGACTTTGAGCAGCTGCACACCGCCGGAGCCGTTCCGCTGGTTCCCGTACCGCGGAGCGCGTCACGCCGTTCCGCGCTGCTTCGTGTTGCCGGGGAGCCGGATCGAATTACCGTGCGGCGAGCAGCTGGTCGTCCCGGAGGTCGAGCCGCCGAAGTACCCGGACTGGCTGTGGCCGGAGTGCCCCAAGTGCGACAGCGAATGGCGCAAGACGACCGGACGGCCTCAACGTTCCGAGCTTTGCGGATCGGGCTGCGCGTCAGACGAGCAGGGGTTGGACATGCCGAAAACGAAAGAACAGGGTGATGACGACCGAAGTCGGAACCGCCGAACTCAGCCGCGTCCTCGCGCCGTATGTGACGTCGTGGTCGGCTGAGCATGATCTGCACTGCACGTTGCTGGTGCGTGCGGACGGGCGCGGAGTGGGCTACGCCAACGAGCTTCCGGGAGATCGGGACGCGCACGGCGTGCTGTGGAACCGGGTCGCGGAGCGGCACGGTGTGGGTGTGCCGGAGTTCGCGCGGGTGCACCCGGCGCGGCAGCGACAGGCGATCAACAATCTGCTGTGCCAGGTGTGCGCCGAACCGGCTGACCGCACCGCGGAGGGCGTCCTGTGGCTGATGCGGGACTTCCGAGGAGACAGTCCGAACTGGCCGGAGGACATGGCCTCGGTAGAGCCTCCGATCTGTGCCCGGTGTGTCCCGGTCGCGATGCAGCGGTGTCCAGCGCTCCGACGTGGTGCTGTCGCGGTCCGAGTGCGGGAGTTCAACGTCATGGGAGTGAGAGGAACCCTGTACACGCAGGGGGTCTTCGGTCTCAAGCCGGCCGGGATGGGGCATCTTCTCTACGGCGATCCGGCCACCAGCTGGATGGTCGCGGCGTCCTCGTTCCGCCTGCTCCAGGACTGCAGCTTTGTCTCGTTCGAGGAGCTGGGCATTGCGGCAGGTCTGGGATAAGCGGCTATGCCGAGGGACTTCCGGGCCACGGCGCTCGAACGCGCTATCGGGCGGCAGCTCGCCGCGTGGCGCGATGCGCGGCAGCTCAGCCTGACCGAGGCCGGTCGCTTGGTGGGTTTCAGCAGTGCCAAGCTTTCGATGATGGAGAACGCCATCCAGCCGTCCGCGGTCCTGGACATCATGGCGCTCGGCTACGTCTACCAGGTGCCGGCCCTGGAGTGGCAGACCGTCGTGAAGCAGGCACAGCATGCCAACCTGGTCCGTGCGGTCACCGACGATGTCGTGCTGTTCGACCCAGTCGAGGATCTTCCGGCGCTGGTGGGTGAGGCCACGGGTGTGGGTGTGTTCGCGCCGGATGCCGTGCCCTCGCTGCTCCAGATTCCCGGCTACGCGCACATCGTGGTGGATGCCGGCGACCCTGTCCGTGGTGGGAGGCATGCTGTGATCAGGCATGCCTGGGCGCAACGGCTCGGCGACAGGAATCCGATCGTCGTCCGGGCGGTGTTCCCGGAGGCTGTGCTGCGGACGATCGTTGGCGGTCCGCGAGTGATGAAGGCGCAGCTGCTGCACCTGATGGAGCTGAGCGAGCTGGAGACCGTCTCGATCAAGGTCGTGCCGCGCGCTGCGGGTGCCTGCCCGGTGACGGGCGTGTCGTTCACGTTGCTCAGCTTTCCGCACCGCCAGCACAGCGACGTCGCGTACTTCGAGTCGTTCATCAAGGGCGAGTATGTCGAGGACGTGGGCTTGACGGAGAAGTGCGTTCGGCGCTTCGAAGCTCTCAGCACGCTGGCGCTGAACGAGGGCGAGTCGGTGGAGCTCATCGCCGAGGCAGCGGCTGAGCTGTCCAACTGAACGATTCACTCGACTGAACGAATTGGGTACGGCTTTGCTGGCGTCTTGGAGCAGCTCCAAGACGCGGACTTCAACCTGGGATTGAGTGGCTCTTGGTCGAGACATTCGGCGTCGCCGAGGCTTGGCTCAGCAGGGACTTGGGCCGCGGCGCAGGTGGTTGAAACCGGCCTGGCTGAACGACACGGCCTAACCGACCTGTGTCAGCACCTGCGCCCCTGACCCGGTCGAAAACAGCTGGGCACGCCAGCCGGAACTCGGCTACCGCTACGACTGCGCTCAGGACTCGCCGTCACGCTGGCGCTGAGCGCACAGCAGCCGCTGCTAACGTCTGGCCCCGTCACGGCGGTCGACGCGCTCACCGAACCGGAACCCACGCTGTTCTGAACTCCGGCACCACCCGCGCAGGCTGCCACCCCCCCCGTCAGCCGACCGCGAGGAACGCCCGCCGGATGTCCACCACCAGCCCACGCATCGGTGCTCGGGTACTGCTGCTCGACGCCCACGACCGCGTGCTGCTCATCCACGCCTGCGACCCGCATGATCGCGACCACCACTGGTGGGAGCTTCCCCGGCGGCGGCCTCGACGAGGGCGAGAAGCCGGAGGACGCCGCCCTGCGCGAGGTCGCGGAGGAGACCGGGATCATCATCCCGTCGCTGGGCCACAAGCTGTGGATCCGCGAATCCCGCTTCCACTACAAGGGCCGCGACCACCACCGCGAGGACCACGTGTTCCTCGGCCGCATCACCGACACCGAGCCGAAGGTCGCGCTCAAGCCCACCGAGAACGAGAAAGCCGGGTTGATCGAGCGCCGCTGGTGGTCAGCGCCAGAACTCCACCAGTGCACCGACAAGCTCCTGCCTGCCAGCCTCCCGAATCTGCTCGACGACCTTCTCGCCGGCGCACTGAGCGCGGCACCGCTGCATCTGTCCGACTGACCGACCAGGGTTCGTCCCACGGTCAGAGGATGCTCCACGGCTGGGCATGATCGTCACCCAGTTGAGCGATCCGTCGTGTGACCTCTGCGGCCTGCGGGGTTCCCGGCGCGGACTTCCGCGCGTTCGTGGTGATCATCCTCAGCTCGCGGAGATCCCTGAAGACCTCGTAGCCGTCCCACTCCCGGACGTCACGTCCGTAGCGCTCGCAGAAGTTGTCGTACTGCTCCGGAGGGAACCCGAACCTGCGGCAGTGGACCTCGATCGTCACGAGGTCCCATTCCGCGGGGCCGAACACCGCACTTTCCCAATCGCAGAGGACCGCCTGACCGCTTTCGTCCCACAACGTGTTGCGGTGCTGGGGATCGCCGTGGATGAGGCGAGGCTCGCTGAGCTCGACCTGCTGCAGCCGAGAGGTGACGTCGCTGAGATGTCGCTCCAGCCGGTTTCGCTCAGCAGCCGACACGATCGTGCTGGAGTCGATGGAGCGCCGGATCGCACCCAGGGCATCAAGTTGCGGCAGTTCGATCGGCGCTGTTGTCAGTCTGTGCAGCGAGAAGAGCGGCTCAGCGATCTCGCCGGCCGACATCTCGCGGTTCTGGGGGAGGTAAGGCCACAAGGTCACTGCGCAGCCGGTTATGTCCAGCGGCTGCTCGATGTCGAGCAGCGACAGCGTGGGAACGTGCCGCTCGGACAGCCAGCGCACCAGCCTGACGACGTTCTCGGTGTGCCGGATGTTCGGGCGCAGGACCTTCACGATCACCGGTGCCGTGACGAGCCGGTACACGGCGTTCGTCTGATGCCTGAGCAAGACCATCCCAGCCGGGTCGAGACCAGCCCGCCGGCTCGCCTCGGCCGCGACGAGCGCGGTGCGATCAGGTTCGAACGTGGATTCAGTCAGGCGTGGGAGTTCGTGGATCGCCGCCATCAGTTGTTGCTGACCGGCGCCACGAGTTCGCGCAGCTCACTGACTGCGGGACGCTGCCACCGCTGTGTTGGTATGGCTTTCACGACATCGGTTGCGCGTGTCAGCACGATTCGCGTCCGGTGCTCTCCAGGAAGTTCGAGAAGCGTGTTCACCGCCAGCGCGCACGCGTCGTCGACGTCGCCGTCGGCAGCCTCGCCGACGGCCTGGTCCAGCTTGATCAGCGCCGGGTCGATGACCAGCGTCGGATCGGCACGGTAGCGGTGCAGGGCTTCCTGCTGCACCTGACGAGCGCGGTCGAACTCGCCGAGGTAGGTCAGGGTGCCGGACAAGTACAGCAACAACCGCTTGTCGTTGAACTCGAACGCGGCGTCAGTCGATGGTGTGTCGAGCTGGTCAACCAGACGCTGGGCGGTGGCCATCGCGCGTTCGGCGCCGTCGGCGTCACCGAGCCGCGCGAGTGCGCGCCCTTCGGCGGCCGCGGCGAGAGCGGTGGCGCTGCTGACCGCACCCGCGGCGAGCGTCTGAGCTTTCTGCGCCAGGGAGACGGTGCGTTCCAGACGCCCGTAGTAGTACGGGAGCATTGCTTCCTGTGCGCGAACCTGCGCTCGCAGAAGGCCGTCGGTGGTGTCGTCGGCGGCCAGACGAGCGGTGCCGTACCAGGAGCGCGCGCGGGTGACCTGACCGAGCTTCATCAAGGCGTCCGCGTTCAACAGGCTGAGCACCGCGGTTGCCGTGGACAACCGTTCCTGCACCTTTGCGGGCTGCCGCTCGTCGGCCAGCTCGCGTACTTCGAGGAGGTCCGGCATCAGGTCGTCGAGCATCTCGGCGGGCGGGGTGTGGGTGTAGTTGTCGATCCAGTCGACGATCCGTTCTTCGATCAGCTCCAGGCGTCCCATCGAGCCGAGTCCTTTCGAGAGGGTGCTGTCGACGAGGCTGCGCGTTTGGTCGAGACGTGCGAAGAGAGTGTCCTGAGTGGACGACTGGGCTGGCCAGATGACCGAGACAGCGGTCGAGCCGTCTGGGGTGGTCTGGGCGAGTACGGCGTCGAGATCCGCAAGCGACAGGTCGAGCGCAGTAGCGAGCCGCTTTCGTTGCCGTGCCTGCGGTCTCTGGCCTGAGCGCCACCGTGCGACGGTTGAACGGTCGACTTCCAAAGCCTCAGCCAGGGAGTCGATCGTGAAACCGGCGTCCTCGCACGCTTTGATCAACGCGTCGCGTTTTGGACTCATCGACGTCCTCTCCGTCGCCTCCACCCTACGGTAGCGGACGCGCATCCTTGCAGGTCAAGCCAGATATGCGTACAAGATGCGCACGGACTGCGACCGAACTGCGCACTTGATGCTCTGGTCGAATGACTCGGGTCCCACTTTCCTGAGTGAACCATCTGGCGGTGAACAACCTGTCGCCGATGTCCATGGGAACGCACAAGGTGGGTGATGGCTGTGGCGGTCGTTGTTGTCGTGGATCTGACGCCAGCGGAGGCCACTGTTCTGGCCCGAGCTGCCGTGGTGGTGACTTCGGCGCTGGATTGCAGGGAGTTGAACGCGGCAGAGCATGGCCTCCTGTCGTTCCGGGCGGCAGTATCGCGTGCGCTCGCGAACGAGATGCCGCGGGCTTTCGGCAGAGCGGCCACTGCGATTGCAGCGGCAACGCCGCCAGGCGAGTTAGCGGTCTTGTTCAGTGAACTTCGTCGTCGACCTGACGACAGTCTCGAACCAGCGGCACGAACGAAAGCACAGGAGAGATGACGAAAACCGACCAGCGCAGTCTCACCGTGGCACCACACGTAACCTCGTGGTCTGCTGAACAGAACCTGCAGTGCAGCGTGGTCGTGCGCCCCGACCGCCATGGCGTCGGTCACGTGAACGAGCTGCCGGGCGACCGCGATGAGCACGGCGTTCTGTGGATGAAGGTCGCCGAGCGCCACGGTGCAGGCAAACCCGATTTCGCGCGGGTCCATCCGGCACGGCAGCGGCGGGCGATGAAAGAACTGCGGTGTCAGGTCTGTGCCGAGCCGGCTGACCGAACGTCGGACGGTGTCCTGTGGTTGATGCGGGATCACCGGGAGACCGAGGGACCGGACTGGCCTGAAGACATGGCGTCGGTGGAACCTCCCATCTGCGTTCCATGCACAGAGATCTCGTTGCAGCGCTGTCCTGCGCTTCGTCGTGGCGCTGTCGCAGTGCGGGTTCGCGAGTACAGCGTCATGGGAGTCCGTGGCACCTTGTACCGGCCCGGCGTGTTCGCGCCGCAGCCGATCAAGATCGAGCACCTCGTCTACGGCGATCCGACCACCAGCTGGATGGTCGCGGCGTCCTCGTTCCGCGTGCTCCAGGATTGCAGCTTTGTCTCGTTCGAGGAGTTGGGCATTGCGGCAGGTCTGGGATAGACCGCGATGCCAAAGGACTTCCGGGCCACGGCGCTCGAACGCGCTCTCGGGCGGAAGCTCGCTGCGTGGCGTCATCTACGGCAGCTCAGCCTGACCGAGGCTGGTCGTCTGGTGGGTTTCAGCAGTGCCAAGCTTTCGATGATGGAGAACGCGTGAAACAGGCACAGCATGCCAATCTGGTCCGTGCGGTCACCGATGACGTCGTGCTGTTCGACCCAGTCGAGGATCTTCCGGCGCTGGTCGGCAAGGCGACAGGTCTGGAGACCTTCGCGCCGGATGCCGACGACCCTGTCCGTGGTGCCAGGCATGCCGTGATCAGGCATGCCTGGGCGCAACGGCGCCGCGACGGCGAGTCGGTGGAGCTCATCGCCGAGACAGCGGCTGAGCTGTCCAGCTAAGTGACTCACTTGATCGAATGAATTGAGTGCCGCTTTGCTGGCGTCTTGGAGCAGCTCCAAGACGCGAACTTCCACCCGGAGTTGAGTGGCTCTTGGTCGAGTCCTCACCGACGCCCAGTGGCCGGGCTCGATGTGCTGCTGCCCGACCCGACGTGCCTGGACGGTCGTGGCGGATCACGCAGGTGGCCAGACCGAGGAACGCCTCGTCAATGTCGATGACCATGAACGTTGAGTCACCACAGTTGACCAATCTGTGAGGAACTTCTAGCCGCACCCGACACGCATGAGCGACACGACGGACCTGTGGGTGCCGACAGCGTGTGGCGAGGACTGAACTCGTTTAGAAAGGTGTTCCGAGAGTTGGAATGAGTTCTGGACACGTCTTGGGTCGCTTGGTTCACTGTCCACACCCAACAGAGAATCCTGTAACCGCTGTGATTCCAGGAGGCGAATTGCGCTCGTCGGACCGGTGAGCTCGCACGCCGGCCGGCTCGGAAGTCGAACACATCGTGGCTGCCTGCATCGGACGAACAGTTCGTTGCAGCAGACGACACATCTTGGTTCAGGAGGTTCGATGTCCAAACCGTCGTACGGGGTCGGAGAGCTCGATGCCGCCTCTTTGCAGCCTGACGAGATGGAACGCCTCTTCCGAGCGCCGATCATTGCAACGGTCAGCACCGTGAGTCCGGCCGGGTACCCGCAGTCCAGCCCTGTCTGGATCAAGTACGACAACGGTCGTTTGCTGTTCTCCGCGGCCAGCAACCGGGTCAAGATCCGCCACCTGCGAGCGAACCCGAGGGTGAGCGTAATGGCGTTTGATCCCGAAAGCCCACGTAGCTACGTTCACGTACAGGGCACGGTCACGATCACGCCCGACGGCGCGATGGAACTGATCGACGAACTGTCGCTCGCCTACTGCGGCAAGCCCTGGGCATCGCAGCGCGGCGAGGAACGGGTAGTGGTGCGGGTGGAGCCCTCCAAGATATTCGTGCGGCGGTAAGTCGCATGATCAAAGCCGTGTTGTTCGACGTAGACGACACCCTGATCGACTACGGGAAAGCTGAACGCGACGGAATCACCGCTTACCTGCGGTCTTTGGCCGTGGCCTGCGATCCCGCCGCCGCGGTGGCAAGGTTCGGTGAGTTGCAGGGCTACTACTTCGATCGCTATCTCGCTGGCCTGATCGACTACGTCGGGCAGGCGACCGCCCTTGCGGCCGCGATGATCGATTGGCTGGAACTGTCCCCGCTGGACGATCCGTACGACTGGTTCTTGGGCTATCGCCGGCACTACGAAGCGTCGCTGACCCTGTTTCCCGATGTGCTCGACGGGTTGGCGGCACTGGGGGACATTCCGTTGGGCATCGTGACCAACAGCGACTCCGTGTACACCAGAGTCAAACTTCGCCGCACCGGGCTGCTTGCGCGGTTTGATTGCATCGTCGGAGTGGACACCGCCGGCGTGTCGAAACCTCATCCTCGGATCTTCCAGAGCGCATGCGCGGAGATGGGACATCTCCCTGCCGTCGTCGCCTACGTCGGCGACAAGAAGCTCAGCGATGCCCAGGCCGCGGACTCCGCAGGCCTGCACGGTGTGTGGCTGAACAGGTCCAATGACGGTGCCGGGGGCTTGACCGACCTCCGTCAGCTCGCAACTGCTCTCGGGCTGTGCCCCGATCGATCGCCATCACACCGCGCGACCGTGGCGGCGGGAGTCCAATCCGGAGTGATCGGTGCCGAGGTGGCTACCTGTGATGGATGACCCGTTCGACGCTCAGCAGGCTCAGGGCGTGCTGAAGGCGGCTTGTTCGACGATCGACCTCGACTCCGGCGACGCGGAGCTCATACGTCTCGGCGAAAACGCCGTGTTCTGGCTGCGATCACGCTCTGTCGTAGCACGGATCAGCCGCAGCAGTGCCCAGGCCGCCCAGGTGGACCGGGAAGTGCGATCCGCCCGGTGGCTCGCGCGGATGTCCGTTCCTGCTGTTCGCGCGCTCGATGTCGACCAACCCCTTTTCTTGGACGGGCACGTCGTCACGTTCTGGGAATCAGCGAGTACGAAAAACGACCATGGCAGCCCTGCTGACCTGGCCGGCTTGCTGCGCGATCTCCACGCCCTGGAAGCACCTCCGGAACTTGATCTTCCAGTCGCCGACCCGTTTCGTCGTGCACGCACCTGCCTCGATCGCGCGAAAGCACTGAGCGAAGAGGACCTGTTGTTCGTCAACGGCCTCCTGAACGACCTGGCGGCCAGGTACGAAGACCTCTCGTTCGCCCTCCCTCAAGGCGTCGTGCACGGCGACGCGAACGTGTGGAACGTCTTCCTGGACCACCGTGGAGCACCTGTCCTGGGAGATCTCGACACCTTGGCGGTAGGACCACGGGAGTTGGATCTCACGCCCGTGGCCTTGTACCACCACCGACTCGGTTGGCACACCGCAGCCGAATATCGGGGTTTCGTCGGCGGATACGGATTCGACGTGAAGGACTGGGAGGGATACGAGGTGCTGGCGGATGCGCTTGAGATCGAGCTGATCGCATGGCTTGCGCAGAACGCCCATCAGAGCCCCGCAACCTTGACCGAGGTCGTCAACCGCATCGAGACGATCCGCACCGGAGCTTCCAGGCTCGGGTGGACCCCGTTCTTGTGAGCTCGGGAATTGCTTCGTTCTCTGCCAGGGCGTCCAGAGGTCAGCCGCAAATTGGAGCTGTAGACGATGGGGGAACCAGCCGTGGCCATCCGTCCCGAGCCGAGGAACGGCTCCAGGAGCTTTCGCGACTACCTGGAAGTGTTGGACGAGCTCGGCGATCTGCGCGAGATCGACTGGAAGGTCGACACGGACCTGGAGATCGGCGCGATCATCCGGCACAGCAGTGAGACGTGTGCTCCGGCGCCGTTGTTCACCAACATCCTGGGCCACGACGGGTACCGCGTGGCCGGCGCTCCTCTGGCCTACAGCTCTGATCCCGGTGCCAGGATGGCCAGAGTCGCGGTCGCGCTGGGATTGGACCCGGCGACACCCGGTCCGCGCATCGTCGAAGAGCTCGCCGCCGCACTGCGCAACGATCCGATTGCCCCGGTCGTGGTGCAAGAGGCGCCCTGTCAGGAAAACGTCCTGCTCGGCGACGACGCGGACTTGACCGACCTGCCGGTTCCGCTGCTGCACGTCGGAGACGGTGGCCGATACCTGAACACGCTGGGCATCTTCGTGCTGAACAGCCCTGACCGGAAGTGGACGAACTGGTCGGTCGCCCGCGCCATGCTGATCGACGGTCGGCGCATGACGGGTGTGGTCAGCGGGGACCAGCACAACAACGTCATCCGCCGGATGTGGCAGGAGCGAGGCGAGCCGATGCCGTTCGCACTCGTGCAGGGAGCACCGCCCGCGGCGTTGTTCGTGGGCGGGATGCCGCTGCCCGACGGCGTGAACGAGGCGGACTTCCTCGGTGGTTACTTCGGCGAGCCGATGAAGACCGTGCGGTGCAAGACGGTGGACGTCGACGTTCCCGCTTCCTCGGAGCTCGTCATCGAGGGCTACCTGGACATGTACGAGACCTGGCCGGAGGGACCGAGCGGTGAGTACCACGGCTATCTCGGCTCAGGTACTAAGTTGCGCCCGGTTTACCACATCACCGCGATCACTCATCGAAACGACCCGATCCTGCCGGTCGTCTGCGGCGGCAAACCCGTGGACGAGGACCACACCATCTGCGGACCCGCCATCGCCGCCGTCCTCCTGAACGAGCTGCGGTCAGCCGGACTGCCGATCACGTCCGCCTGGGTCGTTCCAGAAAGCGGATGCACCATGCTCGCGGTGTCGGTTGCACCGGACTGGCGGCAACGCACCAAGGCGACCTCGTCCGAGTTGGCGCGGCGCGTGCTGGAGGTGTGCAAGGCACCTGGCGCCGTTCACGCGGGCTGGTGGATCAACAGGCTGATGGTGCTGGACCAGGACATCGAGCTGTCCGACCACCGCGATCTGATGTGGGCCTGGGCAACCCGGTGCCACCCTGCCACCGGACGTCAGGTCGTCACCGACCAGCGGATCCCGGCGGGGGTCGTGTCCTACGACGACGCGGAACGCAAGGCCGCACGCGGCCCGGTCGAAGTGCTGGACTGTTTGACCCCTGCTGACCTACTTGCGTCGCGGAGCACCGCGTTCGCCGACAACTACCCGGTGGAGCTGCGTCACAAGGTCCTCGTCGACCTGTACGGCGACCGCCGGACAGGCAACGGAGGTTCGCTCGCATGACCATGGGGGAGCTGAGTGTCAACGGGCAGCACCGTCGCCACCTGGACGAGCCTCATCGCGGCCGCGACCTGCCCGTGGTGGTCGGGATCAGCGGCGGCAGCGGGATGATCTACGGAATCCGTCTGCTCCAGGTTCTGCGAACGTTGGAGATACCGTCCCACCTGGTCATCTCCGTCGGCGCCCGGAAGGCGCTGCCCTACGAGTGCGACCTGTCGGTGCGTGAGATCGCCGCGCTTGCGGATGTCCACCACAGCCCCTCCGACATGGCAGCCGCGATTTCCAGTGGTTCGTTCCGCACCAGAGGCATGATCGTCGCTCCGTGCTCCGTGAAGTCGCTGGCACAGATCGCCACCGGTGTGTGCGACACCTTGTTGACCAGGGCAGCCGAAGTCACGCTCAAGGAGCGTCGGCGTCTGGTCCTGATGGTGCGGGAGACGCCTCTCACCTTGACGCATCTGCGGAACATGGCCACGGCCACTGAGAACGGTGCGATCATCGCGCCGACGGTGCCGGCTTTCTACACCCGCCCGCGGACGCTCGACGACGTCGTGGACCACACCGTGGGTCGTGTACTGGATCTATTCGACCTCGACACCGGAGCGTTTCCCCGCTGGGCATAGGGGAAACAGGCACTCAGCGGGGACTCAGGCCGCGCTGCGCGAACGCCGTCGTCGACCGCGGCACGAGCCGAGGAGCCGGCACCTCCACCGCACCCTCCACGTCCCCGCCGGCGATCACGTCGAGCATCAACCGCGCCACCCGCGCCCCGTACCCGGCCACGTCCCGGGCCAGCGCCGTGATCGCCGGCCGCATCACCTGGCACAGCTGCGAGTCGTCCCACGCCACCACCGAGAGGTCCGCGGGAACGGAGAGCCGCATCTCGTCGGCCACCGACATGCCCGCCACGGCCATGATGCTGTTGTCGTACAGGATCGCCGTCGGGCGAGTGGGGGAGCTGAGCAGCCGGCGGGTGGCCTGTGCGCCTTCCAGGCCGGTGTAGTCGGTGTGCACGACGTCGGCCGAGTCGAGGGTGCACGACGTGGCTGCCGTGTGGAACGCCTCGTCGCGGCGGCGGGTGTGGAGCAGGTCGGGGAGGCCGGCGATGCGGGCGATGCGGCGGTGGCCCAGGGCGGCCAGGTAGCCGACGGTGTCGGTGGCGGCTGCGGCGTCGTCGGCCCAGACGTGGGGGAGGGTGCCGGTGCCCGTGGGGCCGCCGACCACGACGGTGGGCAGGGCCAGTTCTTCCAGCAGGGGGATGCGGGGGTCGTCGGCGCGCAGGTCGACCACGATCACGCCGTCCACGCGGTGGCCGCCCCACCAGGACCGGTAGACGTCCAGCTCGGCGTCGGCGTTCGCCACCACCTGCATCATCAGCGCGTAGCCGGGGGCGGCCAGCACCGACTCGATGCCGCTGACGAGCTCCATGAAGAACGGTTCCACGCCCAGGGTCGTGGCGGGGCGGGGGAGTGCCAGACCGATCACGTTCGTGGTGCCGCCGGACAGGACGCGGGCCGCGCTGTTGCGGTGCCAGCCGATTTCGTCGGCAGCGCGCTGGACGCGCTGACGGGTGCGGTCGGAGACCCCAGGGCGGCCGTTGAGGGCGAACGACGCCGCGCTGATCGACACGCCCGCGCGGCGTGCGACGTCGGAGATCGTCGGCCGCTTCAACCCCGGACCTCCTCGTTGGCTGGTGATCTCAACCTAGCAGGTAGCTAAAGCGTTCGATGGACATAGCTGATGAACGCGTCTATCTTCGAGCAGACAAACAAATAAAGCGCTTTAGTCAATCGGCTCGCCGCCGCAGCCACCGCGCAGTCCCGCCCGAACGAGGTGCGGGGTCGACGAGGAGGAGAGCGAGTGCGACACACGAAGACAGCGCCGCAGCGTTTCGGCGCGGCATTGGTTGTTGTCCTGACCGCCCTGGCCACGGTGTCACCGCCGGCGCAGGCGTTCCCCAGGTCGTCACGGCAGCAGGTGATCGACTACCTGGGCTCGGTCACCGGCCGGTACGTCGTGTCCGGCCAGCACAACAAGGAGCCGGCGAGCAACCCCGGCCAGTACACCCAGCAGGTCAAGGACATCACCGGCCAGTACCCCGGACTGTGGGGCGGTGACCTGATGTTCCGGCCTGAGGACGTGGCGAACCGGCAGCGGGTGGTCGACCAGGCGAAGGTCGAGTGGGCCAACGGGTCCCTGGTCGCCCTGACCTGGCACGTGTGCACGCCCACCGGCCCGAGCACCTGCCAGTTCGACGGCGGGGTGAAGACGCAGATCGGCCAGAGCCAGTTCACCGAGGTGGTCACCAGCGGCACCGCGCTCAACAACGCCTGGAAGCGCCGCCTGGACGAGGTCGTGCCCTACCTGCAGCAGCTCAAGAACGCGGGTGTGCCGGTCCTGTTCCGGCCGCTGCACGAGATGAACGAGGCCTGGAACTGGTGGGGCAACCGGCCGGGACCGGAGGGCAGCGCGAAGCTCTACAAGATCACCCGCGACCACCTGGTGGGCAAGGGGCTCGACAACCTCATCTGGGTGTGGAACGTCCAGGACAACCCCGCCGGCAACTGGGCCGCGTACTACCCCGGCGCGCAGTACGTGGACGTCGTGTCCCTCGACGTCTGGTACAAGGGCCTGCCCAGTTCCGGTGACTACCAGCAGGTCCAGAACATCGCCGCCGGCAAGCCGATCGCCCTCGCCGAGACCGGGAAGGCGCCGAGCGCGGCGTTCCTGGACGCCCAGACCCGGTGGAGCTACTTCATGATCTGGTCGGAGCACCTGCGCGGCAACAACACGGCGGCGGAGGTCCAGACCGCCTACTTCCACCCGCGCACGCTGAACCAGGGCGAGTTCACGATCCCGGGCGCGTAGCGCCGGCGGGTGCTGCCGGTGCGCTCCACGACGCCGGCACCGGCAGCACCCGCGCGGGCCAGGAGGTCCTGGCCCGCGTCACGACCGTGCGGTCAGAGGCGTTGCAGGGTGTAGGTCCCGCTACCCGCCTTGTTCACCAGCACCACGCCGTACCAGCCGGTGGCCGGCGGGGTGAACGTGATGGTCTCCACCGCGCCGGGACCGCCGACCGCGGCACCGGCGGCGACACTGGTGCGGCTGCGGACGTAGGTGGCGGACTGGCCGGCCACCGAACCGACGAGGAACAGCTCCGCGTCCTGCGAGGCGCTGCCCGGCGTGACCTTGATGGTCACCGGCACGCCCGCGGTGAGGCTGGTGTCGCGCACCGCCACGACCTTGGTGCTGGACATGGCGATGGACTGCGCGGACGCCGCGGGCAACGTGGTCGAGCCCTGGGCCAGCTCCAGGCTGTAGCCGCCGGTGCCGGAGGAGGCGTTGACGCGCGGGTAGAAGTCGCCGAGCGGCGTCGTCCCCGAGTTCGAGTTGATCGCCACGAAGTCCACGACACCGGCGGCCAGGCTCGCGCCCTTCTGCACGGTCTGGGCCTTGTCGTCGTACACGCGCAGGTCGTAGTCGGCGCCCGCCGGTGAGCGCAGGGCCACCACGGACCACGCATTGGTGGTGGTGTTGAAGGAGAAGTTGTGCGGCACCGGGGTCGGCCGGGACACCGCGGTGTTGTTGGCCAGCGGGTCGCGGAAGGTGTAGTCGATGGTGTTCTGGTAGAGGGACGCGAGGCCGCCGCCGGCCGCGGTGTTGAAGCCGTCGGCGGTGCGGTGGGCCCAGAACTCGGCGAACGTGTTGGACTTGTGGTTCAGGAACGTCGTCCAGATGTTGCCGGGGTTGCGGCCGCTCTCGGCCAGCCGGTCCCACGGTGCCTCGTCGGTGCTGTCGGACAGGTCGATCAGCGCGCCGGCGACGCGGCCCTCCACGGTGTCGCCGTTCTCCCACGGGAAGCTGCCCCACCACGGGTTCCAGGTCGAGCCCCAGGTGGCGCTCTCCAGGTCGATCCAGTTGCCGTCCGCCCAGTTCCACACCGGGTCGTTGTAGACCTGCACGGGGGTCCACTCGGCGAAGCCCTCGACCCAGGCCAGGCCCGCGGTGCCGTGGGTGTGGACGCCGTGCGGGCCACCGGCGCCGGGCACCGGGCTGAACTCGTAGACGTCGTCCATCACCGAGTGCGTGGCCTCGTGCACGGTGACGTCGCGGGAGTTCGGGTCGTTGGCCATCAGGTGGATCTGCCGGGTGGGCGGGTCGTAGTAGGTGCCGGTGACCGAGTCCCAGCGCCAGTTCACGACCACCCTCGGGCAGGTCGCGCCGCCGGCGTCGTTGGCGTCCCAGCAGGCGCCCGGCTTCCAGTTCCAGAAGTCGTTGATGGCGTCGTAGGCCTGCACACCGCGCTGGTGCAGCGGGTCACCGGGCTGGAGCTGGCCGAAGTTGTGCGTGGTGCCCGTGGCGAGGTTGGCCGCGACCGGGCTGTCGTAGGAGTAGACGGTGCCGGTGCCGGTCTCCTGCACCCGCCACATGTTGTTCTCGGCGACGAACCGGACGTAGATGTCCTGGCCGCCGTTGGCGACACCGCCGTCGGTGTCGGTGTTGTCGAAGCAGACGGAGTAGTTGCCCGCGCCGTCGGTGGCGACCACGCCGAGCAGGTCGTGGGCGTCGTTGACGTCGCGGTCCCACACCTGCACCCCGTAGTTGGGGGAGCTGCGGACGACGGCGAGGTTGTCGGTGTAGGTCCAGCCGCCGGTGACGCAGGCCGTTCCGGCCAGCGCGGTGGTCCCCTCGACCTGAGCGGTGGGCCTGGCGGGGGTGGTGGCGGCGGGGCGGTGGGTCAGCTGCGGGGCGACGCGACCGGCGGTGACCACGGCCGGTGCGGTGGTGGTGTGCGCGGAGCCCGCCATGCCGGGGGAGGACTTGCCGCCGCGGTCGGCGACGGTGAGGTACACGTGGTCGGCGGGGATCGGGGAGTGCTCGTCACCGGCGGACACCGCGCGCACCGCGATGTCGGCGGGACCGGCCGCGGTGGCCCTGACCCGGCCGGTGAACCGCTGGGTGCCGCCCGCGGCCAACGCCGTGCCACCCTCGGCGCGACGCACCCCACCGCGGTCGGCGGGCGTGGCCGGGGTGACCTGGCGGCTGCCGAGGCCCGCGGGCACCTGCTCCCATTCAAGGCCCGCCGGCAGGTCCACCTCGACGCGCACGTCGGGGCGGGCGAACTGGGCGGCGACCTCCACGGTCAGCACCGCGGACTCGCCCACGGCGGGCAGGGCGGCGAGCCCGGCCGAGACGGACACGCAGCTGCGCCACTGGTGCCGGTCGGAGACGTGCGGGTTCGGTCTCAGCGCGCAGGCCTCGGGTCCTCGCGCGGCGTACGCTCCCGGCGGGGCGCCGGTGACCAGGCCGCTCGCGGTGAGCACGACCAGTGCGGTCACCCATCGGGCACGCGCCTTCGCTGCAGACATCGCTCACCACTCCTCGTGCGTCGAAAGTGCTTGGGAGCACAACGATCGCCGCGCGACGCCGGACCGGACAGGCCCACTGCCCCCGCGGAAGGGGTGGACCACTGCGGGAGGTCGCCGAAAAATCCGCGCGGGAGATCACCGGCGCCATTACCGTTGTGGCGGGCGGAAGGGGGAGCGTGGCCGGTTCGCAGCTGGTGGGACGGGAGCGCGAACTCGCTGCGGCGGCGGAGGTCCTCGCACGGGCGCAGGAGCGCACCGCGCGGTTGCTGCTGTCCGGCGAGGCGGGGATCGGCAAGAGCGCGCTGTGGGAGCGGGTGCTGGCCGACGCGGCGGAGCGCGGCTGCACGGTCCTGTCGTGCCGTCCGGTCGAGTCGGAGGCCCAGCTGGCGTTCGGCGGTCTGGTCGACCTGTTCGACCGCTTGCCGGACAGCGCTTTCACGCTTCTGCCGCAACCACAGCGCACCGCGCTGGAGGTGGCGCTGCTGCGCCGCCAGGCCGGCGAGGGCGCGGGTGACCAGCGTGCGGTGTGCCTGGCCGCGCTCAACGTCGTCCGCTCGCTGGCCGCCGCCGCACCGCTCGTGCTGGCCGTGGACGACGTGCAGTGGCTGGACGAGTCCAGCGGCCGGGTGCTCGCGTACGTGGTGCGCCGGTTGGCCGGGGAACGCGTGGCGGTCGTGGTGTCCGTGCGCGACGGGGACGGCGGTGCCGCGCCGCTCGGGCTGGCCGGGCAGGACCACCTGGTGCACCTGCGGCTGAGCGGGTTGAGCATCGGCGCGCTGCACCGGTTGGTGCGCGGTGCGGTCGGTGCGCCGCTGCCCCGGCCCACGCTCGTCCGCCTCCAGCGGGCCAGCGGCGGCAACCCGTTCTACGCGCTGGAGCTCGCCGGTGTGCTGGACGACGGTGGTGCGCCAGGACTTCCGCTGCCGACCCCGCGCGCGTTGGGTGAGCTGCTCACCGACCGGATGGTCGCGCTGCCCGCCCACAGCAGGGAGGCCCTGCTCTACGCCTCGGCGCTGGCGCAGCCCACCGTCGACCTGGTCGCCCGCGCGATGGGCGACGCCGAGTCGGCGGACGAGGCGCTGGCCGACGCGGAGGACCACGGTGTGGTGGAGGTGCTGGCGGGCGCCGTCCGGTTCACGCACCCGCTGCTGCGGTCCGCCGTCTACTCGGCCGCGCCGAACGGGCGCCGCCGCCGGGTGCATCGGCGGCTCGCGGAGGTGCTGGACGACCCGGAGACCCGCGCCCTGCACCTGGCGTTCGGGGCGAGCGGCCCCGCTCCCGAGGTGGCCGACGCCCTGGGCGAGGCCGCACACCTGGCCCAGCAACGCGGTGCGCTCGAGAACGCGGCCCGGCTGTGGGAGCTGGCGGCCGGTCACGTCACCGAACCGGAACGCAGGGCCGGGCTGCGGGTCGCCGCCGCGCAGTGCCTGTTCTCCGCCGGGGACGCGCAACGGGCCCGCGAGCTGTTCGAGGCCGCCGTGGCCGATCTGCCCGCCGGCCCGCACCGCGCGGTGGCGTTGCTGGAGCTCGCGGTCGCGGTGTTCTTCGGCGGCGGCCCGGTGGAGGCGACCGCGCTCAGCGACGAGGCGCTGGCCTGCGCGGGGGACAACCCGGTGCTGCGCGCGACGACGTACCTGCGCCGGTCGTTGTTCTGCCAGAACGACACCGCCGAGCGCTACCGCAACACCCACCAGGCGCTCGACGAGATCACCGGCCACGAGGAGGAGGCGCCCGACGACCTGGTGGCGTGCATCCTCGTCAGCAGCGCCTACTACAAGCTGCTCGCCGGACTGGGCCTGCACCACGACTACCTGCGGCGGGCCGCGGAGCTGGTCTCGCCGACGGCCCAGAACCGGGACGCCAGGGCGGCCCGCAGCCTGCTGCGCGTGGTCGCCAAGTACACCGACCCGGTGCGCGGGCGGCAGGAGTTCGCCTTGTCGCGCCGCGCCTCGCTGGACCGGGGCGACGAGGCGATCGCCGTGCACGAGCTGGTGCACCTGGCCGAGCTGGACGTCTGGCTGGGTGACTGGTCACTGGCCGCCGCGGAGGCAGCGGAAGCCGTCGACGCCGCCGAGCAGACCGGGCAACGACCGTGGGTCGCCTACGCCCTCTACACCCGCGCCCTCGTCGACGCCCACCGCGGCGACCACGACGAGGCCTGGGAGGCGGCGACGGAGGGGCTGCGCATCGCCACCGACCTCGACGACTCGTGGGTCACCGTGCACCTGCGGGCCGTGCTGGGCTTCACCGAGCTGTCCCGGCACGAACCGGCGGCGGCCAGGGAGCACCTGCTCGCCGCGCTGGAGCTGTGCGCGGCGGTCGGGCTGGGCGACTTCCCGCTCAGCTCATTGTACGGCGACCTGGTGGAGGTGAGCGCGGAGCTGGGGCTGGTCGCGGAGGCCGAGGCGCTGCTCGCGGACCTGGAGCTGCGCCGCGACCGCGCGCCCCGCCCGTGGGTCACCGCGGTGGCCGCCCGATCCGCCGCCGTGGTGCGGATGGCGCGCGGTGACCTGGCGGGCGCGCAGGAGGCGGCGGAGGCGGCGCCGGAGCTGCCGATGCCCTTCGAACGCGCCCGCGCCGACCTCGTGCGCGGCCGGATCATGAGGCGCCGCAAGGAGAAGCTCCTGGCGCGGGAGCTGCTGCTGGCCGCCAGGCAGGAGTTCGAACGGCTGGGCGCACGCCGGTGGGCGGCCGAGGCCGACACGGAGCTGAGCCGGCTGGGGTTGCGCCGCGACGACGAGCACGGCCTGACCGCGACCGAGCTGCACATCGCCCGGCTCGTGGCCGGCGGGCTGAGCAACCGCGAGGCGGCCGCGGCGGCGTACGTGACGACCAAGACCGTCGAGGCGCACCTGAGCCGGATCTACCGCAAGACCGGTGTGCGCACCCGGCGCGAGCTGAGCCGGTTGGGGTTCCTGCGGGAGCCGCGGGACTGACTGTGGGGTCGTTCCCCGATTCCCGCGGGGGTGTCCCCGCCGCAGGCTTGACCGCATGACGACGGAGCCGGCGGGTCAGCTGTTCCTGGTGGAGTGCTACCTGCCCGGCGCGGCCGCGGAGGAGGTCGCCGCGGCGATGTGCTCCGTGGTGGCCGCTGGTAGGGGAACCACGGCATTCGTCTGCTGCCTGGCGATACCGGGCGACGACACCTATTTCGGCCTCTTCGGCGGCGGCACGCCGGACCACCTGGAGCTGACCTTCCGCAGGGCCGGGGTGCCCTTCGAGCGGATCGTCGAGGCGACGCGGGTCGGTCTGGACGCGGCCGGGGAGGCGTTCGCAGGACAGGGGGAACGATGCGCGACCAGGAGAGCCTGACGGTCCCGATCGGGCTGGACCGCGGTACCGGCAGGCCGTTGCAGGAACAGCTGGCCGACCAGCTCGCCGCGGCGGTCGACCGGGGTCAGCTGGCCAGCGGCCACCGGCTGCCGTCCACCCGGACGCTCTCCGAGCGGCTGGACGTCTCGCGCGGCGTGGCGCTGGCGGCCTACGAGATCCTCTACTCGCGCGGCTACCTGGAGAGCCGCCGCGGTTCGGGCACCTACGTCGCGGGCCGCACGGCCGCCGTGCGCACGCTGCCCGCGCCGAAGGCCGGTGCCGAGCTGGTCGACTGCACGCCGGGTCAGGCCACCCGCGACGACTTCCCGCTGGCCGCGTGGCGTGCGGCGTGGCGGCACGCGAGCTTCCAGCCGCCGCTGACGTGCGACCTGCCCGCCGGTGGGCTGCCGGAGCTGCGCCAGGCGGTGGTCGAGCACCTGCGCCGCACGCGCGGCCTGGTGGCGGACGACCACGAGGTGCTGATCACCACCGGTGTGCCGCAGGGCGTGCAGCACGTGCTGGCCGCCTTGGCCGGTCGCGGACGCGTCGCGGTGCAGGACCCGGCACCGCCCGCGCTGGGGCAGGCGGTCGAGTACGCGGGGGCCACGGCCGTGGCGCTGCCCGCGGACCGGGACGGCCAGTGGACCGGTGTGGTGCCGCCGTCCTGCACGGCCGTCGTGGTCTCACCTGACGGGCAGGTGCCCGCGGGCGCGGTGCTGCCCGCGTTGCGCCGCGGCCAGCTGGCCGACTGGGCCCGGCGCGAGGACGGGTACGTGGTGGCGGTGGCGGTGGACCACATCGCGCCGTCCGCGGCACCGCTGCCGAGGCTGCTGCACCTGGCCGGCCCGCGGGTCGTGGTGGTGGGCGACTTCCGCACGGTCTTCGACCCGTCGCTGCACGTCGGTTACGTGCTGGTGCACCGCAGCCGCGCCGACGAGGTGACGCGCAGCGTGCGCCGCGGCCACGACCAGCCCTCCGCCGTGGCGCAGTCCGCCATGGCGCACCTGCTGGCCGAGGGGCACGTGACGCGCAGGCTGCGGCGGCTGGAGCGGTCGTTCGCCCGCAAGGACGTCCTGGTGCGCGCGGCTCTCACGCCCCTGCGGCTCGCGGCACCGGGTGTGCCGGGCGTGGTCGTGGTGCACCTGCCCGACCACGTCCGCGCCGCGCAGGTGCAGGCCGAGCTGCGCCTGCGCGGCGTGGTGGTGCCGGTGCTGGCGGCCTACCACCTGCCCGGCCGCCCGGCGGGCAACGCACTGGTGTTCGGGCACGGGCACCTGTCCGACCGGGCGCTGCGCACGGCACTGGACGCGCTCACCACCGTGCTGCGCGCCGACCACGCCGTCACCGACCGGGCGTGCGGCCTGTAGCGCGGGCCGCTCGACGACTCCCGCGCAGTCCGCGCGGCGAACGCAGGAAGAACGAAGGGGAGGGGTTCTCATGAACGTCCGCAAAGCAGTTCTGGCGGCCGCACTGGCCTTGGCCGCGGCATTCGCGGTCACCGCGGGACCGGCGGCAGCGGTGACCGGTGCCGACCCGGTGGCGCAGCAGGACGCCGAGCGCGAGGGCGGTGGCGGCGAGGGCGGTGGCAGCGCCTGAGACGAGCAGGCACGGCGCCGTTCCCCTCTGCGGAGGGGGACGGCGCCGTGCCGTGTCAGGACTTGCTGTCGTCATCGCCGCCGCGGCGCAGCTCCCTGCGGGCGTCCGAGATGGACCTGGCCAGCTTCGGCAGTCGGCTCGCGCCGAACAGCAGCACCACGACGAGCAGCACGAGCAGGATCTCCGTCATGCCCAGTGGCACGGCACACTCCTTTCAGGACAGTGCGACGGTGTCGGTGTGGACCAGGCGGGTGGCGGCGGTGCCGCCGTTGCCGTCGCGGTGGACCTCGAACTCCTCGACGGCCAGCCGCAGCGCCCCGGCCCCGGTGGGCAGCGTGACCGTGCCGGTCCAGGTGTGGACGCCGCTGTCGTTGACCGGGGTGGAGATCGTGGTGGCGAAGCCGCCGCCGGCGGGCTGCCAGCGCAGCACCGGGTCGGTCACGCCGTCGAGCTGCCGCTCCACGGTCACCCTGACCTCGTTGGGACGGCCCGAGTGGGTGAGCGAGGGACCGGGGCCGGTCACCTGCACGGTCCGGGTGGAGCCGCTGCCGGTGACCACGACCGCCCGGTCCGGTGCGAGCTGGGTGAAGTCCGCGGTCGCCACCGCGGACAGGTGGTGGCCGGGGATCGAGCTGGGCTGGTAGCGGGCCAACGCCAGGCGCACGAACGGGAAGTAGCTCTTCAGCGGGTCGTCACCGGTGCGGGTGATGCGGATGTCGCAGAACCACAGCCCGCGCGCCGAGTCGTAGGCCACGTCGTACGCGGCGAACTTCAGCTGGGTGTCCGGGAACTCCGGCACCGCCATGCCCGTGCCGTAGATCGCGGCCTGCGGGAACGAGCTCGCGGTCACGTCGTCGGGCATCACGGTCGAGTGCATCGCCGCGTCGGCGCCCCAGGCCGTGACGACGTTGCGCAGGTGCTCCGGTGCGTCGTTGACCGTGTCCGGCCACATGAGCACGGCGAGCTTCTCCCCGTCACCGCTGGAGAACCACGGCCGCTCCAGGTACACCCGCAGCCCGCCGCCGCGCCGCACGCTCTGGCCCGGCGCCGGGTTCTCCCAGCGGAAGACCGGCAGGACCTGGCGGATCCTGGGCGCGGCCGGACGGGCGGTGCTGGGGATGTTCTGCTCCAGCACCGCAGGCGCGCTGCGCGTGTCCGGGCGGACGAACGACACCTCCAGCGTGCGGCCCGTGGTGAGGTTGCCGCCGTTGGTGCGCCGGAACGTGCCGGTGGCCGCGTCGGTGACCACGTAGTCGCCGGACGCGTGCTCCGGGCTGCTCCCCGGCGGGGCCTGCCGGTACTGCCGGTGCGTGTCCCTGTCGGCCACGACCAGGTGGGCGGGGTCGATCGGCACGCCGAGGGTGTGCTGCGTGCCGCTGAAGGCGACCTCCCTGCGTTCGCGGAAGAACTCGCTGAAGCAGGTCACCGCCCGCGCCTCGTACCGCACGCGCCGGTGCTTGGTGTCGCCGAACTCGTGCCGTGCCTGGAACTCCAGGGTCTCCGTCACCGGCGCCGGCCCGTGCACCTGGCTGACCGGCACGGTGATCGGCGCGGCCCGGAACGTGCGGTCGAGCACCGGTTCCGTGACGCCGTCGTCCACCGGCATCCGCCAGCTTCCGGCGAACTCCACGCTGCTGGTGCTCTTGCGGCTGACCTGCACGGACGGGCCGAGCACCACGTGCGTCGAGCCGGCCTGCCCCTCGACCGGCCGCCGGGCGGTGACGGAGCCGATGCCCGGCACGGCGAGCGGGGTGCGCACGGCGTGCGTCAGCGTCAGCGTCCTGGCCGGGGTGAACATCCAGTGCCGTCCGCCGACGACCGACTGCCGCAGCGCGGTCACGTTGACCTGGTTGCCGGGGTGGGCGGCGTTCCACTCGGCAGCGCCCTGCTCGACCAGCGGCCACAGCGCCATCAGGTCCAGGTCGGCCGCGTCGAACTGGGCGGAGAGCTGGAGCCGGTAGCTGTCGCCCGGCATGAGCCGCACGGTCAGCACGCGGTCGGTCCCGTTCCACGACCAGCCCGCCGTGCCCTGCTGGAGGCGGATGCGGAAACCCTTGGCGTTCGGCCACGTCGCCGGGTCGGCCGCGGTGATCGTCGTGGACGTGGTGGCGCCGGGCAGTCCGCGCACGAGGATGCGCCGCGCCAGCGGTTCCGGCAGGTAGGGAACGGGCAGCTGGTCGGTGTCGTAGTACCAGTGCCGGTCAGCGGGTGCCGGCAGGGTGCGCGCCGAGGCGTGCTGCTCCAGCGCGGCGGCGTCCCGTGCGGCCAGGTCGGCGTAGGCGACGGCGTCCACCGGCCGGCCGGTGGTGGTCCGGTCGAGCATGCCGTGCTGCTCGGCGACCTGGACGGTGGTGCGCGGCGGCAGCACGTGCCGGTCGGCGGTGCCGACGTTCGTGTCGCTGCCGGTGTTGCCGCGCAGCACCATCACCTCCAGCGACTCGGCCGCACCCGGCACCGACCGCAGCAGCACCTCGGGAGCGGAGACCGGTTCGAACCGGCGGAACGTCTCCGCCGTGGTGCTCAGCGCCGAGTCGGTGAGCGCGTCGGCCTGCTCGGTGGTCAGCGAGTTGCCGGCGATGTCCACCGCCCGCGCCCGCAGCCGGTAGCGGCGGCCGAACCGCAGCCGCGGCAGCGCACGGGCACCGAACGTGGTGCGGAACGGGAAGTCCGGGTCGGGCGACCCGCTGCCGTCGGCGAGCCCGTTGTCGCCGGCCAGCGACTTGCCGGGCCGGCCGACGGCGAGGCTCCAGCCCGCCCAGTGCACCAGCGACTCCTGCAGGTACAGGTCCTCGTCGCCGCCGGCACCGGAGGTCGTGGGCGCGGTCTGCGCGGCCGTCTCCTCCAGCACCTTCACGTTCTCGTCACCGCTGCGCACGAACACGTACGCGCCGTCGCGCCACATCAGGGAGAACCACTGGCCGGCGGTCTCGTCGCGCACATCCCACCGGTAGCCGCGCACGACGTCGTCGGCGGTGAGCTCGACGTCGTCGGTGATCTTGTCACCGCCGGAGGTGAACGCCGCGTCGTTGACCTGCCGGCCGCGTTCGACCTTCTGCGCCAGCCGGACCGCCCGCGACAGCCGGCCCACCGAGAAGCCGGCCGTGCGCAACGCCGGCAGCGCGTGCTCGTCCGGTGTGGTCGCACTGCGCTTGACCACCTGCCCGCCGCGCTCGACCCGCAGCCGGGTGACCGTGTCGGCGAACTGCCGCACGGCCAGCGCCGCGGCGTCGGGGTCGACCTGCACCACGGCGAACCGGTCGGTCTCGCCGACCCGCAGCAGCCCGTCGCGCAGGTCGCTGTCGGTGTCGAGCGGACTCGCGGCGAACACGTGCCGCGCGCCCTTGCCGATCCGGCAGCGCATCAGCGGCCGCACGTGCACCTCGGACTCGCTGCCCAGCAACGGTTTCAGGTCGGTGACCACCCGGACACCGGTGACCCGCTCGTTGCCGCGCACCAGGTTCAGCACGGCCGGATCGGCCGACTCGAAGTCGAGGACCAGTCCCAGCAGCCGCTGGAGGTGGTGGTGCTCGCGGGTCATCGCGACGGCCTGGTGGAAGTCCAGCTTCGGCGCGGCCAGCGGCGGCAGGTCGCCGGTCACCGGCGCGCGCCTGCGGTGGAACCGCTCGGCCTGCAGGAACGTCAGCGCGACACCGTCGGCGGTCGAGGCGTCACCCGGCCGGAACGGCACCGCCCACCGCGCGGGGTCCTGCGGGTCGAGGCTGAACAGGGCCTCCAGCCGGTCGCGCAGCCGTTGCTTGCGGTCCAGGCCGGGTCCGGAGTGGTCGCCGTCGAACTCGAACCCGACGGCACCGAACGCGTCGCTCGCGGTGAGCTCGTCGAGCGTCGGGAACTCCTCGGGGAACCGCGCGCCGAACCGCCCGTAGCGCTGGTGCACGAAGTCGCGCACGTGCTGGGTGGGGTAGGAGCGGATGCGCCGGCGGGCGAACCGGGTCAGCGCGTGCCCTTGGACGTGCGAGGTGGGCGTGAACAACGCGGTCCAGTGCCGGCTCACCGGTGTGGACACGCGTCTGGCCGTGGCGCGCACGGGTCTGCCGCTCTGGTCGAGGACACCGGGGAACTCCAGCTGGAACGCCGCCGCGGCCACCCTGGCGGTCCAGTCGGTCCAGTCGGGGAAGGCGCTCAGCTGCGCGGAGCCGGCCGTGGGCAGCAGCCGCGGCGCGACGTGCACGGAGAACCGGACGAGGTCCAGGCCGGCGGTGACCCCGCCCGGCAGGACGGTCCAAGTGATGGTCTGCTTGCTCATGATCAGGCTCCGACGGGGGCGAACGCGGCGCAGTACCCGGCCCAGTCCTGCTGGGTGAAGGCGGCGCCGAACGGGTGGGCCGGCAGCTCGGGTGCGGCGGCGAGGGCCGCGCGCCGGGCCGACGGTGCGGGCGTCTTGGCGAACTCGCGGCGGGTGCGGACGGTGAACGTCTCGCTGAACAGCCACAGCTCGATGGACACGGTGATGCTCGCTTCGCCGACGAGCACCGAGCTGCCGTCGGCCTTCTCCTGGTAGGTGAGGCCGAGGTAGAACTCGACCGACACGGACACCAGGCCGAGGAACCGCAGGCTGCCGCGCATCCGCAGGTAGGCGGCGAGACCGGCCTGCTGGCGCACGACCTCGGTGCCGTTCTCGACGACCTCGACCTTCTCCAGCAGGTACGAGATGCCGCCGAGGGCCTCGATGCCGCCGCTGGCGACGCCCAGGTCGAGCGCCAGCGCCGCGCCGAAGACGAAGCCGACCTCCAGCCGTTCCAGACCGTCGGCCCCGAGCGCCACCCCGGCGTAGCCGCCGCCGGTGAACCCGAAGATGCGCAACGAGAACGGCCGTTCGCGGGTGTTCAGGTCGAAGTTCACCCGCACCGCGCTGCCGTCGAACGGGATGGCCACGGCGGCGTGCACCGTCAGCTCGCTGATCTGCAGCACTCCCAGCGGGATCGTCGGCACCGCGAACCGCAGCCCCGCCTCGACGCCACCGGTGCCCGCGGTGATCTCCAGCTTGCTGCCCAGGAACGAGCACAGCTCGGCCAGTTCCTCGACGTACTTGAAGGCGTTGTGGAAGCTGACCTCGCGCAGCCCGCAGTCCACGGCCGTCTTGCTGCCGCTGCCAGAGGAGTACCGCAGGAAGTCGAACTCCAGCGAGATGATCCGCCGCGGCCCGGTGGTGCCGAACAGGTGCAGGGCGAAGTCGCGCAGCTCGGCGTTGACGCGGTAACCGGACTCGACGCCCGCGTCGACCGGGTGCGTGTAGACGGCGAGGACGGTGAGCGGGTCGGTCGTCCCCAGCGGCTCGAACACCGGCAGCGCCTTGGGTCCCGCCTCGATCTTCGGCGTCCAGAGCATGGTCCACTCGTGGGCGCCGATGTCGTCGCGCAGCCGGTGGCTCATCCTGGGGGCGTTGTCCGGAATGGACGCCGGCGGTGAGGTGAGCGCGGGCAGCAGGTCCTTGACGGGAACGCCGCCGAGCACCTTGGCCTTGGTGACGTCACCGAACATCTTCGCCGGGTCGTACACCTCCTTGGCCGCGTCGACCGGCACGACGGTGACCGGACCGTTCTTGGCGGACATGGCTTTGATGTCACCGCTCGGCGTCGCCATGCCACCGGTGGCGGCGGCCGAGAACGCGAGCGGTGTCTGCGGCGCTGCCGGGTGCAGCGCGAGGTAGACCCCGCCGGGGTTGTTCGTGGAGTGGTCGATCCCGTTGACGAGGTAGGCCTCGGCGAACTCGAACGGTGTCGCCCCCACCGCCCCGCCGGTCAGCGCGGCGACCTCCGGCAAGCGCACCACGGCCCGTTCCAGCACGGGGTGGAACGGAACCTGGCCGGTCGTCTTCGCGGAGCCGAACACGATCCGGTCCACGTTGCTCGCGGTGCTGCCGGCCGGGTAGGTGCCGCGGTGCGCCAGCGCGACCTTGTGCCCGCCCGTCTCCGCGGCCCGCAGGGCGAGGACCTCGGTGGTGGTGCGGGTGTTGTAGGCGGTGTGGATCGCGTCGAGCAGGTCGTCCGCGTTCTGCGAAGTGGTCGTGGAGTCCGGCACGAACAGCACCGGCACGGTGAAGTCGACCTCCTGCCCGTCGTGGTCGACGCCGCGCAGGTGGAAGGGGAGCGGCGTCGTCGATGCCGACGCTGCCTTCGGGATGAACGAGGTGGCGATCCGACCGCCGGCGAAGTCCTGCGGTGTGGCCAGCGGCGGGGTGATGCGCGTGAGGACCTCGATCGCGGCGAACGGCACCTCGCGCCCGCGCCGTGCGAGCGTGGTGTCGGCCCAGTAGGTGCGTCTCGTCTGCTGCACGACGATGTGCTGGGTCCGGTGCAGGTAGGCGTACCACGGTCCGGGCGTGCCGTCGGGGTTGGGCCTGCGCCCGAACCGGCGTTCCGCGACGTCGACCAGCGAGGCGCGATGTCCGTACGGGAACAGGAATCCCGCGTTCTCGGTGCGCACCAGGTGGTCACGTCCGAGACTGGCCCTGTGCTGCCATCCCTTGAGCTGCAACGAGCTCGTGGACGGGTACCTCCAGGTCCCCTCGGCTTCGAAGGTCGCGCCGAGGCTGCTCAACGTGACCCCGGTGGCCTCGACGGGTTTGGGCAGGGACGGGTCGAGCCCGGTGCGCAGCGTCGGATCGGCGCTCAGGCGGACGAGCGCGAACCGCTGCCTCGGCCCGAGCACGTGCGGGACGTCGTCGGCTTCGGGCACTGACGACGGAGTGCGCACCCACGACGCCATCTGCGGGTCCGCGAGCCAGATCGCCCGCAGCGCACGGGCCTCGGCGTTCTCCTGACCGGTCTTGGCCGCGAGCCGGGTGTGCCACAGCTCGGTCCACCCGTTGCGCGTCACCGGTCCCGCGGAGTGCCGCCACCCCTGGTTCTCGTCGGGGGACAGCAGCACCCGCCACGGCAGCTCCAGCGCCGTCTCGGTGTCGATCGGCGCCACGAGCGCGGACGCGGTCTGCGTGGCGGTGGCGGTCGCGGTCAGCCGCGGCGTGAACGCGGCCCACGCCAGCAGGGCGTCCACCGTCGTGGCCATCGGCAGGGCGGAGGTGATGTCGAAGGCCAGCCGGCTCGGTCCGGCGACCCTCGTGGCGAGCGGCAGGTCGCCACTGGTCAGCGGAGCGGCGAGCTGCTTCTCCAGCACAGCCTGCGGCGGGAAGTGCACCACCATGAACGCACTGCCCGCGGCGACCTTGCGCAGCTCCGTCCCGTTCGCCGCCAGGTCGGCGTTGAACAGGTCGATCCTGAGGTTGAGGGCGTCCTCGCGGCGCCTCAGGTGCAGCGTGCGGGTGGCGGTGGCGGTGAGTGCGACGTCCGCCGTCGTCTCGCCGGGTCCTGTCCCGCCGGCCCTCGCGACCGCCAGCACCAGACCGCCCGCACCCGTCAGGTACAGGAACCGGCGGCGGCTGACGGTCTTGTCCTCGTCGTGCGCCGGCCGTTCGTCATCGCTCATCGCTCGTCCTCACCGGGTCGTGGAAGTGCGTTCCAGCCTCGGGTGAGGTCGTGCGGGGCGGCAGGTCCACTACCGGTCGAGCTGTGCTGGGCCACTGCCCGCGGCGGTCGGGCTAGGGCTGCGCCAGTTCCTCCAGCGCCTTCTCGACCTCCAGCGACGGGTCGGCGATCCGCGCCGCCCGCAGCGCGCCCGCGAGCACGGTCATGAGCATCTCCGTGACCTGGTCGACGTCGAACGCGTGCTCGCTCAGCAGGTGGTCGCGTGCGAGCTGGTCGGCCGCCGTCGTGTACATCCGCATCACGGCCCTGACCGCCGGTCGTGCGAAGTCCAGTCCCAGGTTCTCGCACAGCTTCCGGTTGCCGTCGTCGCGCACGCGGTCGAACGACTCCTCGACGCCCCACGGCTGCAGCAAGAGGTTCAGCGCCAGGTCGCGGTGGGCGGCCAGGTACGTCAGGTGCGCCTTGTGGGACTGGCGGATCCGCCTGCCCAGCGGCACGGCCGGGTCGCTGACGTGCAGGTTGAGCACCTCGGCCCCGATGGCGCACAGCACCTCGCCGTAGAGGCCCTGCTTGCTGCCGAAGTGGTGGAACACCAACCCGTGCGCGACGCCGGCCGCCCGTGCGATGTCGGCGGCTTTGACGTCGTCGTAGCCCGAGGTCATGAACAGCTCACGTGCGGCGGCCAGGACCTTCTCCCTGGTGGCGGCGGCGGAGGCGGCGCGGGTCATGGGCTCCACGCTAACAGCTCGTTGACTCGAAGTCAGTGAGACGGTATTCATTGATTACAAGTCACTGACTTTCAATCAACGTGGTGTGACATGGCGAAGACCTTGATCATCGGAGCGACCGGCACCGTGGGCGGCCTCGTCCTGGAAGAGGCCGTGCGCCGCAACGTGGACGTGCGTGCGTTGGTGCGCAACAAGGAACGGGCGAACCTGCCCGGCACCGTGGAGGTCGTGCAGGGCGACCTGGCCGACCGGGAGGCCGTCGCGGCGGCGCTGAAGGGCGTCGACTCGGCGTTCTACGTGTCGCCGCACGAGACCAACGAGGTCGAGATCGCCACGGTCTTCGGTGAGGAGGCCCAGCGCGCGGGTGCCCGCCTGGCGTTCGGCGGCTTCCACGTCGAGGACGAGGAGGCGCGTGCGGCGGCGAGCCGTGCCATCCCGGCCTACGGGCCGAAGCTGGCGCTCGCGGCGTTCCTGGCGAGCACCGACACCCGGCCCGCCCTGTTCAGCCTCACCAACTTCGACCAGAACGACGAGGTCTTCCGCGCGGACATCGAGGCGGGCGTGTTCCCGACGCCGCTGCACCCCGGCGGGGTCAACCGGATCGACCTGCGCGACGCCGCCGAGGTGATCACGAACGCGCTCACCGACCCCGGTTTCGAGGCAGGCGCCTACCAGTTGCTGGGACCGGAGTCGCTGAACGGCGAGCAGAGCGCGCGGATCTGGGCGGAGGCACTCGGCCGCGAGGTCGTCTACACCGGTGCCGACCCCGAGTGGCGCAAGGCGTTCGAGCGCAGGCTCTCCGGCCAGAAGCTCGTGGACTGGATCCGCAGCTTCGAGCTGCTCAGCGCGGCGCCGATCGGGACCGACCCCGCCGAGGTCGAGATCATGACCAAGCTGCTCGGCCGTGCCCCGCGCACGCTGCGCGACTACGTGCGCGACTCGGTGAACCGCTGATGGCCGCGTCAGTGCGGGGTTCGGGGGCGTTGTGTTCGGGGGCGTTGTGAAGATCGGTTTCACGTTGCCGCAGGCGGGCGGGGTGGCCTGGCAGGCGCCGCGGGTGGCCGAGTTCGCCCGCGCGGCCGAGGGGCTGGGAGCGGACAGCCTCTGGGTGATCGACCGGTTGCTGTCGCCGGTCAACCCCACGACCGGTCACAACGGGGCCGAGAGCTTCCCGGACGAGTTCCGTGCCGTCCTGGACCCGTTCGTGCTGCTGAGCGTTGCCGCCACGGCCACGGAACGCGTGCTCATCGGCAGCAACGTCCTCAACGCCCCGTGGTACCCGCCCGCGCTGCTCGGCCGCGTGCTGACCTCGCTCGACGTGCTCAGCGGCGGCCGGCTCGTGCCCGGCCTGGGGATCGGCTGGTCGCCGGAGGAGTTCGAGGCGGTGAACGTCCCGATGTCCGAACGCGGCACCCGCCTCGACGAGACCCTCGACGTGCTGGAGCAGCTGTGGACCGCCGACCCGGCCGAGTACCGGGGGAGGCACTGGACGCTGCCCGCGACCCGTGCCGCGCTGAAACCGGTGCGCCGCCCGCCGATCTACCTGGCGGCGTTCGCGCCCGCCTCGATGCGCCGGGTGGCCCTGCGCGGTGACGGGTGGCTGCCCGCGCTGGTGCCTCCCCGCACCACCGACGTCGAGGCGGCGGTGAACCGCCCGCTGGCGGCGATCCGCGGCATGGCGGCCGAGGCGGGCCGCGACCCGGCCGAGCTGGACGTGATCCTGCGGATCTACCCGTCGGTCCGCTCCGCCACCGCGGTGGCCGACGTGGCCGCGTTGATCAGGCGGGTGGAGGCGGAGACCGAGGTCCGGCACGTGCTGGTGGACCTGATGTACCTCGCCGACGACGTCGACCACGTGCTGGAGCTGGTCGAGTCGGTGCTGGAGAACGGCCGCTGAGCGCGGACGGACCCGCCCGACGATCGCCGGTACCCGCACCGGTCAGAAGGCGCTGCTGGACACAGTTTCCAACGCGAACGGTCAGCCGACCGGGTTCGGCTACGACCAGACTGGAAACCCGACCGGCGTGAGGCCACCCGCGCCGATGGGGCGCTACAACCTGATCAGCAAACGGACTCGATGACGAATGGAGATCATCCCGACATGAAGGTGTCCAGTCGACGGAACCGCGTGTTCGCCGTGCTCGGCTTGCTGCTGGCCGGGGCGCTGGCAGGTGTGGCGGGCTCTTTTCTGGAAGAGGCGACCGGCCAGTTCTGGCTGCGTTACCTGCCGATGGTCGTGGTCGTCGCCGTCGCCGTGATCGCGATGTTCCGCGCGGGACTGATTCCGCCGAAGAAGTGACCTGACGAGTTCGTGGAGGCGCAGTCCGGCGAGCAGCGTGTTTGGCAGGACATGGTGCACCAGGCCAAGATTCACCGTGCACGTTCACCACACCGTCGTCGACTCACCGGTCGGGCCGCTGACCCTGGTCGGCGAGGGCTCGGCCCTGATCGGCCTCTACTTCGACGGCCACCTGCGACCTCCGCGCCTCGGCGACCTCGGTGACGCCGACCCCTCGGCGTTCGACGAGCCCCGCCGGCAGCTCGACCAGTACTTCGCCGGGCAGCGGCGGAGCTTCGACCTCGAACTGGCGCCCCGGGGCTCGGCGTTCGAACGGAGCGTGTGGGCGCTGCTGACGTCGATCCCGTACGGCCAGACCCGGACCTACGGCCAGTTGGCCGCCGAGCTCGGCGATCCGGGCGCCGCTCAGGCGGTGGGCAACGCCAACGGGTGGAACCCGATCAGCATCATCGTGCCCTGTCACCGCGTGGTCGGCGCCCGCGGCAGCCTCACCGGCTACGCGGGCGGGCTGGGCCGCAAGCGCTACCTGCTCGACCTCGAAGAACCTCCACCGGAGCAGGACGGCCGCCTGTTCTGAAGGCCGGTGGTGACCGCGGCCGGCAGTGGCAAGGCTCGCCAGGGCAGCGCGCCAGGCCAGTCAGCGGGCACGGGATGCGGCAACTGGCCGGTGCGGCAGAGCGATACGGCCGACTCCGGCGTCCCGGTAACCCGGATGGGCCTTGCTTTATCGCTCAAGAAGGGCGAACTCTGTGGTCCGCGCTCGCTTTCTCCGCCAGCAGCACCACAACAGCGAGAGCTGCCGCGATGCACGCCTTCACCGCCGCCATCGGTCGACCACGACAGGAGAGCAGCACATGCGCCGGAGAAAGAGCGGTCTCGCGATCATGGCGGCGGCGGTGGCAACCGCCATGACGGCCGTGATCATCACGAACCCCGTGTCCGTCCAGGCGGTCGACGCGCCGGCGTGCGCGGTCGGGTACCAGGTCGACCAGTGGAGCAACGGCTTCGTCGCCCAGGTCAAGGTGACCAACAACAGCGCCCCGATCGACGGCTGGACGCTGACCTGGACCTTCGCCGGCGACCAGCGCGTCACCTCCGGGTGGAGCGCCGACGTCACGCAGTCCGGCAAGGTCGTGACCGCGCGGAACCAGGCGTTCAACCGCGGCATCGCGACCGGGGCGTCCGTCCAGTTCGGATTCCAGGGGACCTTCCAGGGCGTCAACGAGACACCGGTGGACTTCACCCTGAACGGCGTGCGGTGCAACGACACCAACCCGCCGACGACGACAACGACAACTACGACGACGACCACGACGACCACCTCGCAGGAACCGCCCCCTGGGTGTCCGAGCGGCGCGTTCTGCGACGGCTTCGAGAACCAGACGGGGACGACGCCGGCCGGTGACTGGTCGCTGACGTTCCCGAACTGCCAGGGAACCGGCACCGCGACCGTCGACAGCTCGACCGCGCGCAGCGGCAGCAAGTCGATCCGCGTCAACGGCCGCGCCGGCTACTGCAACCACGTGTTCCTCGCGACGCCCAGGAAGACGACCGGATCCAGCCTGTACACCCGGTTCTACGTGCGGCACACCACCGCGCTGCCGGAGGCGCACGTGACGTTCGCGGCGATGAAGGACACCGCCGACGGCGGCAAGGACCTGCGCATGGGCGGCCAGAACCGCGCCCTGCAGTGGAACCGCGAGTCCGACGACGCCACGTTGCCGGAGCAGAGCCCCAACGGGGTCGCCCAGAGCACCCCGCTGGCGGTGGACCGGTGGACCTGCGTGGAGTTCGGGATCACCGGCTCGGAACTGCGGACCTGGGTCAACGGCACCGAGGTGCCGGGTCTGCGCGTGGACGGTGTGTCCACTCCGGACGTCGACGCGCAGTGGTTGCGCCGCAGCGGGTGGAAGCCCGCACTGACCGATCTGCGGCTCGGCTGGGAGAGCTACGGCAGCGGTGACGACACGCTGTGGTTCGACGACGTCGTGATGGCGGCGTCACGGGTCGGCTGCTCCTAGGTCCTCCGCGCGGCCGGCACGATCGGGACCGGTCGTGCCGGCCGCCCGCGACCTCGGCCAGGACTCGCCATCGCCGAATCGTAAATCGACTAATCACCGCGCTGAATTTCTCCGCAATTCGACACAATCGAACGACATTCGACTTGACTGTGTGTTACGCCACTGTTAGGACTGATTCTGGGAGCGCTCCCAATCACCTGAGGCCGACTTCCTGGAGATGTCATGGCAGAGCGTCGAAACCACTCGGACACCGCGGGTTCGCAGCCCGTGCGGCGACGGACCCTGCTGGTGGCGGGCGCCGCGCTGCCGGTGCTGGCGGCGGGGGCGACGCCGGCCGCGGCAGCCACCTCGGTGGTCGTCGAACCGTCGAACGTGCAGCAGACGATCCTGGGCTTCGGCGGGATGAACCACACCGTCTGGGCCAGCGATCTCACCGCCGCCCAGCGTGAGACGGCGTTCGGCAACGGCGCGGGCCAGCTCGGGTTCACCGTGCTGCGCATCCCCGTGCACGAGGACCGCGCCAACTGGAGCCGCGAGGTCGCCACGGCTCGGCGCGCGATCGAGCTCGGCGCCAAGGTCATCGCGTCACCGTGGAACCCGCCGGCCTCGATGACCGAGACCTTCTCCGGCGGCAAACGCCTGCGTTACTCCTCCTACGGCGCCTATGCGCAGCACCTGAACGACTTCGTCGCATTCATGGCGAACAACGGGGTGAACCTCTACGGCATCTCGGTCCAGAACGAACCGGACTACGCCCAGGAATGGACGGCGTGGACCCCTGCTGAGATCGTCAGGTTCCTCCGCGAGAACGCGGGCTCGATCAACGCCAGGGTCATCGCCCCCGAGTCGTTCCAATACCGCAAGAACCTCACCGACCCCATCCTCAACGACCCCGCCGCGCTGGCGAACGTGGACATCATCGGCGCGCACCTCTACGGCACCCGCCCCGCGGACCTCCCCTACCCGCTGTTCCAGCAGAAGGGCGGCGGCAAGGAGCTGTGGATGACCGAGGTCTACCACCCGAACAGCACCGACTCCGCCGACCTGTGGCCGCAGGCGCTCGACGTGGGGGAGAACATCCACCGCGCGCTGGTGGACGGCCGCTTCCAAACCTATGTGTGGTGGTACATCCGCCGCTCGTACGGCCCGATGCGCGAGGACGGCCAGATCAGCAAGCGCGGCGCCAACATGGCGCACTTCTCGAAGTGGGTGCGCCCCGGCTACTCGCGGATCACCGCGACCGCGAATCCCCAGTCGAACGTCTACATCTCGGCGTTCAAGAGCGGGGCACGGATCGTGATCGTCGCCATCAACAAGAACACGTCACCGGTGGACCACGTGTTCACCCTGCGCGACACCGGTTCGGCGACGGTCTCGACCTGGCTGACGAGCGCGACCGCGACCCTCGCGCACTACAACGACTTCACCGTGTCCAACGGGACTTTCAACGCCCAGTTGCCGGCCCGCAGCATCAGGACGTTCGTGCTGAACTGAGGCTGTCCCAAGGCTCCGGCTGTTCAAGTTTCTTCAGATCCCGTCGTCGAACGTGAACAACGCCGCCGCGTCGTGAACAAAGACTGTTCGTGGACAAACCAAGATCGGCGAAGTAACCATGAACCCGGTCTCGGTGGAACGTCGGTCCGTTGCGGTGATCATCAACCTACCGACATCAGTCCGGCAAACGGTTGCTGCTCCGGGGAATCAGCGGTTGTGCCCACCCCTGCCTGTGAAAGGGGGCGCTGAACGTTCCCTGCGCCGAGGCGACATGCCGACGATGGGGTTAGCACGATGAACGAACCACGAACACGTTTGATCTTGGCCTTCGACGGGTCCTGCGGGCAGTGCCGGCAGATCTCCCGGTTGGTCGAGCGGGCCTGCGAGGGAAAGCTCGAAGTCCGCCCCCTGGGCAACCCGGACGTTCTGCGCTGGCGGGAACAGGCCCTGGGTGCGGAGGCACCGTGGGCACCGACGCTCCTCCGGGTCGAAGGGGACGAGGTCCGCGCATGGGTGGGCCGGGCCATGGCCGTGCCGTTGGTGCGACGGCTGGGGTTGCGTTCGACGGTCCGGGTGGTCCGGGCCTTCGGACAGCTCCGCGTTTCCGCGGCACCTCCGGCCGAAGGCGCCGGCGACGTGATGGGGCGCAAGCAGTTCCTGCAACTCGGCGTCGGTGCCGCCGTGGTGGCCGGCCTGGCCGTCACCGGGCAGGTACCCGCGTTCGCCCGCAGCGGCCGGTCCAAGTCGCGGGCGTGGGTCGAGGCGAACATGCACCGGCTGCCGCGCCAGTACGCGGACTTCTCCACCTACCCGATGACCTACCGCAGGCAGATCTACCCGCACCTGCCGCCCGAGACGAAGCGGCAGCTCTGGCTGGACCACCTCAGCCAGTACCGTGCGAACGCCGCAGGACTGACCCCGGCCGGAACCGCGGTGCTGGACCGGGCGACGGCCATCGTGCGCGACGAGTGCACCTTCACCTCCGTTCCCGAACCGGGCTCGAAGTTCGACCGAACCCTGCGGGAACTGCGGCAGAAGGCCATCCGGCAGTTCGGCCGCGACGAGGCCAACGCCATGCTCATCACGCTCGGTCCCGTGCAAGACCCGGTCTCCTCCCCGGTGGAGGAGGACGACGACCTGGACGTCACCTGCTCCTGCTCGGACCAGTGCCACGACGAGTGCCCCGGTAGTGACCACTGCGAGTACCAGCTGCACAACTGCGCATTCATCACGGACTGCTGCGCGTTCTGGCTGTACGTCTGCAACGGGCTCTGCACGCGGTGATGCGCCGGGCGTGATCTGTTGCACCACCTGGCCCGTACTCCGGCGAGCGCCACTTCGCCGGAGTACGGGTCGTGCGTGTGGCAGAGGAGGTACCAGGCGTTCGGCGGCTCAGAGGACTGCGGTGAAGGTGACCGTGCCGCTGACGCTGGTCAAGCCCTCAGGGGTGAGGCAGGCGGTGAGGTCGGTGGCGGGCAGGACCTTGGTCTGGACGACGGTCGCGCCTGCGAACAGTCCGTCGACCACGGTGCCGGTCAGGACGAGCACCGTGGTGCCGCCGGGCTTGAGGTTGACCTCGAAGCCACCTCGGACGGTGCTGCTCTGCCCGGTGTTCCAGTGGTAGGCCGAGGTGTGGGTGGTGGAGCCGGCCAGGCAGCTGAACGTGCCGCTGACCAGTGAGGTGAAGGTCGCTCCGGTGATCTCGGGATGGCTGGGGGACACGCAGCCGCCCAGCGTGCCGGTGGCGGTGAAGTCGATGTGCCTGGGCAGCAGCGTCATGCCGGGGGAGTAGGTGCCGATTTGGGTGCCCAGTGCGCAGTTGACGTCCACCGCGGACGCCGAAGCGGGTACGTGGAACAGCCCTGCGGCGCCGAGCAGCCCGCCGACCACGGCGACGATCGATGAACGCAGACGCATGAGGATTCCCGTTCTCCGAAAATGGTGATGAGCGAATCCAGTTTTGCGATTCGCTCATCCGCTCTCAATCGGCTGAACGGCTTGTGCTGGAACGCTGTCCGCGGCCGGGTCAGGCGAGCTGGGTGATGGTGATGTTCGCGGGGCCGCTGGTGCCGGTGACGCCTTCGGGGGTGAAGCACTGGGCCGGTGTGGTGTTGAGCAGCGCCGCGGTCATCACGACGGTGGCCCCGGTGAACCTGCCCGCGGTCACCGTGCCCTCGTAGACCACGACGACCTCGTTCGCGGGACGCAGCACCACGAGCCCGACTGCGGCCACGGTGGTGGTCTCGCCGGTGTTCCAGGTGATGGTCACGGTGATGGAGACGCCGCCGCCGAAGCAGGACACCAGGCCGTTGGCCACGATCGCGTACCCGCCGGAGGTGATGGTGGGGGACCCGGTGGAGACGCAGGAACCGTAGTCGGCGCTGGAGTTGATGGCGACGACCCCGGGTTGCGCGGTGACCCCCGGCTGGTACGTGTTGGCGCCGCTGCCCGTGCAGGACAGCAGCTCGGTCGCTGCCTGGGCCGTGGACGCTGTGGCGACGAGTCCGGCTGCCATCACGACCGCGACCACGGCGCCCGTCAGGGACCGCCGCACCATTGACAACAGACCTGCTGTTTCCATCGGAGTCCTCCTCACGTCCGGGACCTGGCCCGATCACACTGTAATCCCGCAATAAGGCGCCAAATGAGCGAAAAACCGCTGGCTCTCCTCGCTGCAGGCGTGAGCGGTGGTGCCCTTTTGCGTGTTGCGTGAAATACACCCGTTCGGCGGATATCCGCATACGTCGCGGGCTCGTTGAAGGAGGGCGAATTCCGCGACGTGAGGACATGACGGATGAGAAGGCTTGGAGCCGGGGTGGCCGCCGCTGTGCTGGTGGTGGCCGGCGGTGTGCCGGCGAGTGCGGTGGACGGCACGCTGCCCGGTGGGATCGGCATCGCGGTGGACATCGAGACGCCGCTGCCCGACACGGTGATCCCCAAGGGCACCACCACGGTGGTCGGCACGGCGTCGATCGGCACCAGGACCGCGACGCCGAGGACGTCACTGGTCTACGTGCTGGACAGCTCCGGCAGCCTCAGCCAGGCCGGGTGGGACGCGGAGAAGCAGGCCGTCGCGCAGTTCCACCGGGAGGTGGCGCAGCAGCCGTACCTGGGCGTCGGCACCGTCGGCCTCGCCGCGTTCTCCACCACCGGCCGGGTCTTCTGGACCGGGCAGGCCGCCGGTCCGCAGTTCCAGAACGCGCTGGCGGCCCTGCAGTGGCAGGACGGCAGCACCAACTTCACCGCCGGTCTGAGGGCGGGCACCGAGGCCGCGAACGCGACGACGGAGCCCCGATCTCTCATGATCTTCCTGTCCGACGGCCGCGACAACCACGCCCTGGAGAACTTCGAGGGCGCGCTGTCCCAGGTGCCGGAGCGGGTGGACATCCACACCGTGGCGTTCGGTCCGGACGCCGAGTGCGGCAACGGCCCGCGCAGCCTCAAACGGATGGCGGACGCCACCGGTGGCACGTGCGTCAAAGCTTCCGAGGTGGGGGACCTGCCGGCCGTGCTGGGGACGTTGTTCCCGTCCGAGCTGCAGCGCCTGACGCTGACCGTGGACGGCGGGCCGGAGCTGCCGATCACCGACATCACCCCGGCGCTGCCCCAGCCCGGTCCGCGCCAGGTCCGCTACACCGTCGAGACCCCGCCGCTGGACGTGGGCAACCACCCGTTGTGCGTCACCGCCTACGGCACCGACCACGCGGGACGGGGGAAGGTCACCGACTGCACCAACGTGATCATCCGCGAACCCGCGCCCGGCACCACCACGGCGGTCCCGACCACCAGCGCCACCCCGACCAGTCCCGGCAGCCCGCCGCCGACGGCGGCACTGCCCGGCAACCGGCAGGTCAGCGTCATCCCGCGCGGGGGCGTGGACACGGGCGACGGCACGGCGGCACCGTGACCGCCCGCAAGCGCGCGCTCATCGCCGCCACCGCGGCCGCACTCCTGATCGCCGGCCTGCTCGCCGCCGGTCTGCTCCTGCCCTCCGGCGACGACGGTCCGGCCGCGCAACCAGCCGCGCAACCGGCTGCGGCGCAACCACCGACGACGTCCGCCGCGGCACCGGTCGAGGTGCGCATCCCCGCCCTCGGCGCCCGCTCCACCCTGATCCCGCTGGGGCTCAACCCCGACGGCACCGCCGAGGTCCCACCGCTGGACCAACCCCTCCAGGCAGGTTGGTACAAACACGGCCCCGCACCCGGCGACACCGGCCCCGCCGTTCTGCTCGGCCACGTCGACGGTCACGGTCAGCCCGGCATCTTCCACGACCTCGCCAAGCTGAAGTCCGGTGATCGCGTCGAGGTCGTCCGCCACGACACCAGCACCGCGACCTTCGCCATCAGCCGGGTCGACCGCGTCCCCAAGGACCGCTTCCCCACCGACACCGTCTACGGCGAGACCACCACCCCGCAGCTGCGCCTGATCACCTGCGGTGGCGCCTTCGACTCGGCCACCGGCGACTACGGGGACAACGTCATCGCCTACGCCGACCTCGTGTGACCGCCGCCCGGTTCATCCGGCGGCGAGCTCGGTCAGCGGGTCGGTGTGCACCGGCGTCCACCCCAGCTCGCGCCGCGCCTTGGCCGGGGTGAGCTCCTGGTCGAGCGCGAACGCGTCGGCGATCGGGCCCATCTGCTCGCGGGCCCGCTCGATGCCGAGGGAGGCGGTCTTCCCCTCGAGTCCGGCGCCGCGGGCGCAGGCCTCGGCGACCTCCTTGGCGGTCGGGTTGGTTCCGCTCACGCCGAGGTACGCCGAGCCCGCCGGAGCCGACAGCGCCGCCACGTAGAGCCGGGCGAGGTCCTCGACGTGGATGAGGGCCCAGTGGTTGCCGCCGTCGCCGATGTACGGGATCGCGCCGTTCTCCTTGCCCGGCTGGACGAAGAAGATGTCGATCAGGCGGTTGTCGCCGCCGTGGAGCAGGCCGGGGCGCACGACGACCGGCCGTCCGCCGTCAGCGGCCCTGGCCAGCACCGCGTCTTCGACGGCCTTGCGCCAGGCCACGATCGACGGGGGGTTCCACGGCGCGCTCTCGTCCTGCATGCCGTGGGTGTCGCCGTGGACCCAGCTGCCGCCGGTGTGCACGTAGGTGCCGCCGCCGACGCCGTCCTGCATCGCGGTGGCGGCCGCCAGGTCCTCCTCTCCGCTGGTGGCCTGGGCGAGGTGGACCACGGCTTCCGCCCGCGCCGCGGCGCGGGTGAGCACGCCGAGGTCGGTCAGGGCTCCTCGGACCGCGCTCGCACCGGCCGCGGCCACGGTCGCCTCGGCGCGGTCGCTGCGGGCGAGCGCCTCGACGACGTGCCCGGCGCGCACCAGCTCGCCGATCGTCGCGCGGCCGATGTAACCCGACCCACCGGTGACGAAGACCCTCATGACTGTTCCTTCCTCCGCGTTCTGCTGCTCCTCCACGGTGGCCCCGGCACCCGGCATGCGTCCAAGACCTGTTCCGCGCGCTGTGATGCCGCGTCGGCATCACCGGCCTGCGATGATGGGGCGATCGGACCGGAGGTGGTGAGCGACGTGGACTTCGACCTGCGCAGGTTGCGGTATTTCGTCGCCGTGGCAGAAGAGCTGCACTTCGGGCGGGCCGCCGCGCGGCTGCACATCGCCCAGCCCGCGCTGTCGCGTCAGATCCGCGCCCTCGAGGACGAGCTGAGGACGGCGCTGTTCGTCCGCGACCGCCGGACCACGGTCCTCACCGCGGCGGGCGAACAGCTCCTCGCCGACGCCCGCGACCTGCTGGCAGCGGCCGAAGCCGCGCACCGCCGCGTCACGGCAGCGGCCGGGGCGAAGCCGGTGCTCACCGTCGGTTTCATGCCGGGCATCGTGGTCACCCCGGCGGTGCGGGCGCTGGCCCGCCACCGGCCGGAGGTCAGCGTCCGGCTGCTGCGCACGAGCTGGCACGACCAGGTGGAGGTCGTCCACGACGGCCGCGTGGACGTCAGCATCGTCCGGCTGCCGGTCGACCAGCGCGGGCTCACCGTGCGGCCGCTGTTCACCGAACCCCGCGTCGTGGTGGTGCCCGCCGGTCACCGGCTGGCCGGGAAGGAGTCCGTGTCGGTCACCGAACTCGCCGACGAGCACCTGCTGCAGGACCCCGCCGCCGTCCCGGAGTGGCGGGACATCGCCCTCGAACTGCGCCGGCGGGACCGCCCGGAGGTGCCGCGCGTGGACAGCGTCGAGGAGAAGCTGGAACTGGTCGCCGCCGGAGCGGGGATCTGCGTCATCCCCCGGTCGACGGCGTTGTTCTACACCCGCCAGGACGTCGTCGGCATCCCGGTCGAGGACATCGCGCCGAACCAGGTGTGCCTGGCCTGGCTCGCGACCCGCCGGTCACCCCTCATCGACACCTTCGCCGACGCCGCGGTGAGCCTGGCGCCCTGATCCCGGCGAGCGCGACGGCCGAGACGCCGTGCGGCGCGGGGAAGCCGGTCGGGACATCGGTGCTCTGCCCGCTGATGGCCTCCTGGGTGCCGGAGCCGCACCCTTGCGCGAGCGTCCTGCCGGCACAGGTGACATGTGGTGCGCGATGATCCCGATGATGAACATTACGACGCCGAGGACCCAGTACACCGTGCCCGAGAGCAGTCCGACGACGAGGAATGCGAGGCCCGACGCCAGGAACACGGCCAGGTGCTTGATCGGTGCTCCGGGCGTCAGGCTGCGCGCGATGATCCGTTCCGAGTTCCACGGGTTGCCGTGATCGAGCGGTGCCCTGCAGTCGGGTGACGACGTCTTCGTGTCCATTGCGGTGAGCTCTTCCTCCGATGGTGTGGTCGAGATGTGCGTGCTCATCTGCTTCCACCATGCGTGCAAGGACGGGGAAAGGCAGGAGCGCCCGTCGGTCGAGTGGGGCGAGATCAGTTTGCCGACGCCCGGCAACGCCCATATGGTCGCGCCGGAGGCCGGCGAACATCGGGGGTCCCGATGTGCGCGAGCTCGCCGATCGGCTTCAGCTGCGCCACAACGGCGTTGTCGAGCCGGTCGGCACGGCGCGAGGTCAGGACCTCGTCGCGCGGGCCGCGTGACGGGCGGGGCCGGGTTCGAGACGGGTCGGGGGTTCCGATGACGCGGCAAGCGATCAGCATCCGCCGGGAGTGTGGCGAGGGGTCTCGATGACCTCCAAGGGCCGGCGCAGGAGCCGGAAGGCGGACCCGGACGAGGTCGGTGACGCCTGGCTGGCCGCGGTCGCCAGGGACGTGAGTGCCGCGGCGGGTGACGTGCCGGTCGAGCTGCTGGGCGACTTCCTGCCGTTGCTCGCCGACGCCGCCGCGAACGGGCGCCGGCCGCGGCGTTCGGAGCTGGAGGCGGTCGAGGCGCTCGGGCGCCGTGCCGCGGAGCTGGGGGTGTCGGCCGGTACCGCGGTGCAGCTGTACCTGTCGGCGTCCTGGCGGCTGTGGCGGGAACTCCCGGTGGTGGCCCGTTCCACCGACAGCGAGGTCGTGCGTGCCGCCGCCGAGGCGGTGATGCACGCGGTCGCCGACGCGGTGGCGATCCTCGCGGACGGGTACAACTCGGCGCGGCGCCGGATGGTCAGGCGCGAGGAGGCGTTGCGGCGGGAGCTGGTCGACGACCTGCTGCGCGGTGATGCCGACGTCGGTGGCGTCGTGGAGCGCGCGGAACCCTTCGGCCTGGACCTGACCCGGCCGCACCAGGTCGCGCTGGCCGCACCGCGGCGGCGGCTGCCGGACGTCGACGCCGCGACGAGCTCGCTGGAACGCCTCGTGCTGGACCTCCTCGGCGACCGCGACGTCCTCGTCGCGGCGAAGGACGGACTGGTGGTCGTGCTCGCACCGGGGGAGTCCGAAGCGCTGGACCTGGGTTCGCTGATGCTCGCCGAGCTCGACCGGTTGCCGCGGGGCAGGCCGTGGCGGGTGGCCGTGGGTCGGGCGTATCCGGGGTCCTACGGCATCGCGCGTTCCTACGAGGAGGCGCGCGAAGCGCTGACGATGGCGGCGCGGCTGCACCTGGACACCCCGGTGATCCGGGCCGAGCAGCTGCTCGTCTACCGCGTGCTGGTGCGTGACCAGCCGGCGATCGTCGACCTGGTGAACGCCGTCCTGGGTCCGCTCCGGAAGGCCCGTGGCGGTGCGGAGCCCTTGCTGGCCACCCTGGAGACCTACTTCGCCACCGGGGACGTGGCGACCGAGACCGCTCGGCAGCTGCACCTGTCCGTGCGCGCGGTCACCTACCGGCTCGGCCGGATCAAGGCGCTGACCGGCTGCGACCCCACCGACCCCGGCCACCGGTTCACCCTGCACACCAGCGTGCTGGGCGCGAGGCTGCTCGGCTGGCCGGGCGACGACACCATCGACGGGGCCTGATCAGGTTGCCGACGGTCGGCAACCTGATCACGGACGAGTTGACCGGCCGGACGCGCTGCCGAACCCGGGGTGCGCGGGGCAGAGTTGATGTCAACCGGCCGAAGTCCTCGACGAAGGAGGTTGACGTGCGTCGTGCCATGCACAGCGTGTCGATCGTGCAGACCGCGCAACACAACCGGCTCACCGGCCACCTGCCCGCGTTGAAGGACCGGCTGGAGCGGGAAAGGGCGTTCCGGCGCGAGCAGCTCGCGGAGCTCGACGCACCGCCCCCCCTGCCCGGCGACCACGCCCTGCGCGAGGTGACCGAACAGATCACCGCCGCTGCCAGGATCGCGCTCACCGACATCGAGATCGCCCTCCTGCGCATCGACATCGGTTCCTACGGCCGCTGCCAGACCTGCCACGCGGACATCCCGTTCCGTCTGCTGGAGGCGATTCCGCAGCTGCGGCTCTGCCCGGCCTGCCGGCACGACGACACGGGCGAGCAGTCCCGTCGTGGTCGGCCGGTCAGGCGGCACCGAGCACGTTCCTCCTGGGCTCGTGGCACCACCCGGCCGAACTCATCGGTCTGCCTGACGTCCAGCGGAACCAGGTGACCGGATGACCTCCGCCGAACCGGCTCCTGTTGCACCAGAAGGGAGTGAGCGATGAGCTCCGACCACTTGGGACAGCACCTCGGTCACCTCCGGCAGCGGCCGGTCGTGGTCGGCTACAACGGCAAACGGCACGCCCGCGTGGCGCTGGCGTGGGCGGCCGAGGAAGCCGCCCGGCGGCGGGTGCCGCTGGTGGTGATGAACGCCGCGAACTACCCGGGGATGACGCTCGGGCCTGCTTCCGGTCTTCTCGACCCGTCACCCCGCGGGCTGGAAGCCGACGAGGAGGTGACCGCCGCGGGTGTGGCCGAGGCGCGGGCCCTCCAGCCCCGCCTGCACGTGTCGGGCGTGACCCTGGCGACCGCGCCGGCCGACGCGTTGGCCGACGCCGCCGCGAGCGCCGGGCTGCTGGTCGTCGGCAGCCGCGGGTTCGGCCGGGCCCTGTCGGTGCTCCTCGGGTCGGTGGCCTTCTCGGTCGCGGCCCGCGCCCGCTGCCCCGTCGTCGTGGTCAGGTCCGACGGCCGCCCCCGGCCCGCCGGTGCGACACCCGAGGTGGTGGCCGGGTTCGACGGTTCGCCGGAAGCCGCCGCGGCACTGCGCTTCGCCGCGGACCACGCCGCCGCGACGTCGAGCGGGCTGCTGATCGTCACCGCCACGGGCGGGGACGTGTCCGCGGGCGACGGTTCCGACCGGCGGCTCCTCGCCGTGCGGAACATCGCGGAGGAGGGGCGCGAAGCGGTCGGCCGGGCACATCCGCACCTCGACGTCGTCACCGCCGTCGAAGACGGTCCCGCCGAGCGCGTGCTGGTGACCGCTTCTGCGGCGGCGCGGCTGGTCGTCATCGGTACCCGTGGGCGCGGCGCGTGGCGCGGGATGCTGCTCGGTTCGGTCAGCCAGCAGGTCGTCGACGGCGCTCGCTGCCCGGTCGCGGTGATCGGCGCCGACCCGCCGGTGGTCGACCTCGTCGAGGTGTGGGGCCGCGACTCGTTCCCGGCCAGCGACCCACCGGCGAACTGGTAGGGCCGCGGACTCAGCCCTGTGCGGCGCCGAGCAGCCTGGCGCGGACCTCCGCGATGTCGGCGCGGTGCCCGACGATGAGGAGCTGGTCGCCGGAGCGCGTCAGCTCGTGACCCTCCGGTTTCATGACGGTCTGCTCGCCCCGCACGATGGCGACCAGCGTCGCCGAGGCGTGGCCGTCCAGTCCCAGCTCGCTGACCGACAGGGACCGGGCCTCCGGCTCCACGGTCAGCCAGTCGATCGCCACCGCGCCGAACACGGCGGGTGCGTCGTGGTTGCCACCGGCCGGTTCGAAGTAGACACCGGCGAGCACGGCACCGAGCGTCCGCGCCTGGAGCTCGTCGAGCTGCACGGCACTGCTGGCCGCCTCCGCGTCCTCTTCGAACGTGTAGAGGTGACGCGTGCCGTTGTTCTGCACGACGACAGCGACTCGGCCACCGCTCGTGCAGCCGATCTCGAACAGCTTGCCCAGCCCTGGCAAGTCACGCCTGCGCACCGGGACGTCCATGACTCGACATTGGCACAGGCTCTGGTACCGGGCAACACGCGCTCACAGCGGATGCGCACCCGTCTGGGACCCAGTACGGTCGGGAGCGTCCGCCGCCTGCGGAAGGAGTTGCCGTGACCGTGCGAAGCGGAGGCGCGGCACCACCTGACGACGGCGAGACCCGTGCCGAGCCGGCTGCCGACTGGCAGGGGTGGACGGCCTGCGCCGCCGCGGCCGCGGGGTTCGTGCTGTGCCTGCTCGGCTGGCTGGCCGGAGGCGGCGGGTTCTCCGCCCCCTGGGCCCCGAGCCTGAATCTGCGGCTGAGCTTCACCTTCGACGGTCTCAGCGCCCTGTACGGGTTGCTGGCCACCGGTGTCGGCGCCCTCGTCTTCGCTTACGGCACGCGCTACCTGACCCTGCACCTGGAGCACCAACGCCGATCGGTGGTGGAGCGGTGGCGGTTCTGGCCGTGGATGCTGCTGTTCGCCGTGTCCATGGTGGGCCTGGCGACCGCTCAGGACCTCGTGCTGGTGTTCGTGTTCTTCGACCTGACGGCGGTGTGCTCGTACTTCCTCATCGGGTTCGACCGGGCTGATCGCGAAGCGCGGACCTCGGCGTTGATGGCGTTGCTCGTCACCGTGATCGCGGCCGTGGCGATGCTCGTGGCCGCGGTGCTGCTCTACGCGCGGCACGGCACGTTCTCCATCCCGGAGTTGCTGGCGCACAACGACTCCTCGACGACCACCGCCGTCGCGGGCGCGTTGCTGGCGGTGGCAGCGCTGGCCAAGAGCGCCCAGGTCCCGCTGCACTTCTGGCTGCCCAGGGCGATGGCGGCGCCCACCCCGGTGTCGGCCTACCTGCACTCGGCGGCGATGGTCGCGGCCGGTGTGCTGGTGATCGGCCGGGTGCACCCGCTGCTGGCCCGCACCGAGGCCGTGCTGACCGGCCTGCTGGTCGTCGGGGCGACGTCGGTGGTCGTGGGAGGGGTGCTGGCACTGCGGCGTGACCGGCTCAAGCAGGTGCTCGCGTACTCCACGATCTCGCAGTACGGCTACGTGGTCATGATGTACGGCATCGGGGGAGCCGCGGGCAACGGCGCCGCGGCGTTCTACGTGCTGGCGCACGGCGTGGCCAAGAGCGCTCTGTTCATGACCGCGGGCGCGGTCACGACGGCCACCGGCGAGGACCGGCTGTCCAGGCTGGGCGGGCTCGGCCGCCGCATGCCCGTGCTCGCCGTCGCGGCCGGAGCCGCGTCGGCAACGCTGGCCGCGCTGCCGCTGACAGTCGGGTTCTTCAAGGACGAGCTGTTCTTCACCGCGGCGTTGGAGCACGGACCGATGACCGCCGCACTGGCCGTTCTCGCCGCGGTGCTGACGTTCGCCTACATCGGCCGGTTCTGGACGGCGCTGTTCCTCGGGCCTCGGCGCGGCGAGGTGGTCACCTCCTCCGGACTGCTCGTCACCCCCGTCGCGATCTTGGCCGTGATCGCGGTGATCGGTGGCGTGGTGGTGGAACCGTTCGCGCGGCTGGCGGAGGACGCGGCAGGGGTCTCTGCCGGAGAACAGGTCGCCCTGTCCCCGGCCTACCACCTCGACGCGCGCCCGGAGAACCTGATGGCGCTCGCCGCGTGGGGGTTGGGCGGGCTGCTGCTGGCCCTGCCCCGGGTCACGGGCCGGGTGTCGCTGGCCGTGGCCGCGGCGGGGGAGCGGTGGGGACCGAGACGGGCCTACGAGGCGGCACTGCACGGGCTGGACCGGCTGTCGTCCGTGCTGCACGACCGCGAGGTGCGGGACCTGCGCACCAGCATCGCCGCGGTGCTCGTTCCGGCCGGTGTGCTGATCGGACTGGCGTTCGCGGCCACCCCCACCGCGGGCGCGTACGTCGTCGGCCCGGTCGCGGGGGTCGACTGGGTGATCTTGCCGCTGCTCGGGCTGGTCGTCGTCACGACCGCGGTCATCGCCAGGTCCCGTTCCCGGATCGCCGTGGCACTGGCCCTGTCCGTGGTCGGCTTCGCACTGGCGGCGCAGTACGCGTTGCTCGGCGCCCCGGACGTCGCGCTGGTCGCCGTCGTGGTCGAGACCATGCTGACCCTGGTCTTCGTCGCGGCACTGGCCAGGATGCCCGACGCCCACCCGGTGAGGGACCCGGCCGTCCCGCTGCGCAGGCGACGCCGGCGCGACGCACTCGCGGGTGCCGTCGCAGGGCTCGCCGTCTTCGTGTCGGTGTGGGGCTTCCTGTCCCAGCCGGCGCCGGACAGCGTGTCCGCGGAGCACATCCGGCTCACACCGGACGCGCACGGCGGCGACGTCGTCACGGTCATCGTGGCCGACTTCCGCGGCCTGGACACCCTGGTGGAGATCACCGTCCTGCTCGCGGCGGTGGTCGGCGTGGCCACCCTGATCCGGCGCGGGCGGCTGTGGTGAGCCCCGGTGACGGCGACGACACCCCGGACTCCGTGGTCCGGGTGGTCGCCCGGCGGCTGCCCGGCCCCAGCGTCGTGGTCGCGGCCGCGCTGATCGTCAAGGGCTACGCCGAGGTGGGTGACGGCTTCGCCGCCGGGGTGATCGTGGCGCTCGCGATCTCGCTGGTCTACGTGGCCCTCGGGGCCGAGGCGGCGGAGTCCGCGCTGCCGTTGCTGCGCCACGCGCCGAAGCTCGCCGTGGGTGGTCTGCTCCTCGCTCTCGCCAGCGGGTTCTTCCCCCTCGCGCTCGGCCGGCCGCCGGTGTCGCACCGCCCCGGCCCAGGAGAACACGTCGTCAAGATCGGCGCACTGGAGCTGTTCACCCCGCTGCTGTTCGACATCGGGGTGTTCCTGCTGGTCGTCGGCGTGCTGACGATCCTGGTGCACCACCTGGCCCGGCCGAGAGGGGAGCGCACGCGGTGATCCTCGCCTTCGCCCTCACCGCCGCCGTCCTGTTCGGTTCCGGCGCCTACCTGCTGCTCAAACGGGACCTCATCCGCATGGTGGCGGGCATCATGCTGATCTCGCAGTGCGCCGTCGTCACGCTGCTCGCGTCGAGCCTGAGCCGAGGTCAGGCGGCGATCGCGGTGCGGCCCGGTGACCTGGTGAGCGATCCGCTGCCCCAGGCGCTCGCGCTGACCGCCCTGGTCATCGGCCTGGCAACGGTGGCGATGCTGCTCGCCCTGGTGCACCGGGCCATCGTGGTCTTCCGGACCACCGAGCAGGACGAACTGGCCGCGACCGAGTCCGAGCACGACGCCGGGCTGGAAGCGGAACGGCGGGCCGAACGCGAGGAGGTCGAGAACGGACCCGACGAGGAGTGGGAGCCGCACACAGAGGACGGGCGGGTCCGCTGATGCTGATGTCGGTCGCGCTCCTCGTGCCGTGGGTGTCGGGTGTCCTGCTCGTCGCGTTCGACGGGCGCCGGCGCGTGGTGACCTGGCTTGCCGTCGTGTCGCTCCTGGTGACGCTCGCCGTGCTGGGCGTCCTCGCCGTCGAGGTGTTCACCGGGGGCGGCAGCGAGGTCGTCACCGGTGGCTGGGCGCCCGGCGTCGGCATCGTGCTGCGCGCGGACGCACTGGGCGTTGCCTTCGCGTGGCTCTCGGTGCTCGTGCTGCTGGCCGGCGCCGCGCACGAGGCGATCGGCCGGGTGCGGTCACGGACCTTCCCCGGTCTGGTCGTGCTGCTCGCCGCCGGGCTGACCGGTCTGTTCGTCACGGCCGACGTGTTCACCTTCTACGTCTTCTTCGAACTGGCCATGACCGCGTCGTACGCGCTCAGCGCCTACGGGGGCAAACGGCGCCAGCTGCGGGCCGCGCTGGTGTTCACCGCGGTGAACCTCCTGGGCTCGTTCATCTTCCTGCTGTCCGTGGCCGGTGCGTACCGGGTGACCGGAACCCTCGCGATGGACCAGGTCGCCCAGCGCATGCTGACCGTGAACCCCAACGCCGCGATCCTCATCGCGGCCGGGTTCTTCATCGCGTTCAGCGTGAAGCTGGGCCTGTTCCCGTTCCACTTCTGGCTGCCGACCGTCTACGCCGGCTCCCGGCCGGCCGTCGCGGCCATCCTCAGCGGTGCGGTGGCGAACATCGGCGCCTACGGCCTCCTGCGCTTCGGCGCCGGGATCTTCCCGGAACAGCTGCGGCTGACGGGAGTGGCGCTCGCCGTCCTGGGTGCCGTGTCGATCGTCTACGGCGGGGTGCTGGCCATCGGTCGCGGCGACACCGCCGAGATGCTGGCCTACTCCGCGATCGGACAGGTGGGGTACGTGCTCGTCGCCCTGGGGGTGGGCGGACCGGTCGGGCTGACCGCCGCGGTGCTCTACAGCGTGGTCAACTCGCTGAACAAGGCGTTGCTGTTCTTGGCCTCCGGGACGCGCGGGCCGCTGGTCGCCGCCGCGTTCGCGATCGGGGCCCTCAGCGTGGCGGGGGTGCCGCCCACAGCGGGGTTCGTCGGCAAGCTCGAACTGTTCCGCACCGGGGTCGTGGCCGGCAGCGTCGCGCTCGTCGTGCTCCTCGTGGCCGGCAGCGTGCTCTCGCTGGTGTACCTGTTCCAGGTCTACCAACGCCGCTTCTGGCGCGAAGGTCCGCCGCCGGCCGGTGCGCGCAGCCCGTTGCCGCAGCGGCTGATCACCGCCGTGCTGGCCCTGCTCGTGCTGGCCACCGGCCTGTGGCCGGAACCGCTGCTCGCGCTCAGCGGTCAGGCGGTCGACGCCCTGCTGGCCGGTGCCCCGGGATGACGAGGGAGGTAGGGATGCTCGCACTGCTGGTCCGTGTCGTCGTGCTCACCACGATCTACCTGCTGGTGCTGACGAGCCTGCATCCGGGGGACGTCGCCACCGGCCTGGTGCTCTCGACCCTGGTGGTGGTGGCAGCCGCCAGGGTGAGCTCGTCGCAGTCGGCGCCGAGCTCGTCGTTGCCGCGCAGGCTGGCCGGTGTGCCGGCGCTGATCGGAGGGACGGTCGTGGACCTGGCGAAGGGCACGTGGGACACCGTGCGGTGCCTCGTCGGGCGAGGTCTGCCGCACGGTGGCCTCGTCGAGGTGCCGATACCGCCCAGCGGGCCGGCCGCCGCGGCGGCCTGGGGGATCAGGGTCGGGTTCGTGCCGGACACCGTCGTCGTCGAGATCGACGAGCGGAAGGGGACGATGTTGTTGCACGTGCTCGACGCGCGTGATCCCGATGCCGTGATCGCCACGCAGACCGACTCCTACGAGCGGCGCCAGCGCCGCGTGTTCCCCTGACCGCCCATGCCTGCCTTCGTCATCGTCCCCGCCCTCATCTGGGTGACACTGCTGCTGGTCGCCGGCGGCCTGGTGCTGGCCCGCGCCCGTGACGTGCTCCAGCGGATCGTCGCACTCGACCTCCTGGCGGTGGTCGTCATCGCGTTGCTGGCCCTGCTGAGCTTCGTGAGGGACCAGCCGTACTACCTCGACGCCGCGGTGGCGCTCGCCCTGATGTCCTTCGTCGCCACCGTGGCCACGGCTCGGTACCTCGACAGGGGAGGGCCGTTCGGATGATCTCGGTCGTGCTCGACGTGGTCGGCGGTGTGCTGTTGCTGCTCGGTCTGGTGCTGCTCACGATCAGCCTCGTCGGCGTCCTGCGGCTGCCCGGCACCTACGGCCAGCTGCACGCCCAGGGGTTGGCCACCGGTCCCGGTGTGATCGCGATCCTCGCGTCCTCGGTCGCGACCGAGGACGCCGCGACGATCACCTTCGCCGTGCTCGCGATCGTGTTCATCGCGCTGACCTCGCCCGTGTCCAGCCACGCGATCGCCCGCGCGGCCCACCGCCGTGGTCAGCGGCGGGGCGACCAGGGGGACTAGGTGTAGTGACTAATCAGGTTGTTGACGGCGTGTCGGGTTGAACATGGGAGGACCTCCGGGCGGAGTGGATGTGTCTGACGCATCCCATCGGCACACGGAGGTCCTCGCGTGCACAGTAACGCCCGCACCACGATCCATGCCCGCAGGCTGATCGTGACCCGCCGCGCGGCCGGGTGGTCACCGGCGTGCATCGCCGAGCAGCTCGGCATCTCCCGCGCCACCGTGCACAAGTGGCTGGCCCGCTACCGGCGTGAAGGCGACGCGGGCCTGGCCGATCGCAGCTCGCGTCCGCACCGCAGCCCGGCCCGCACACCGGTCGAGGTCGAGGACCGCATCCTGGCCGTGCGGCGGGAGACGCGGCGGGGCCCGGTGCACCTGTCCGGCCTGCTCGGGCTGCCGGCCTCCACGATCGGCCGGGTCCTGCGCCGCCGCGGCGAGCCCGCGCTGGCCGCGGCCGACCCGATCACCGGTCTGCCGGTGCGGCGTCGCCACAGCGGCATCCGCTACGAACGCCCCCGGCCCGGCGACCTGCTGCACGTCGACGTCAAGAAACTCGGGCGCGTGCCCGACGGCGGCGGCTGGCGGGTCCACGGCCGCAGCGAAGCCGTGCGCGGCCGCGGTATCGGCTACGACTATCTGCACGTCGCGGTCGACGACCGCACCCGCATCGCCTACGTCGAAGCACTGCCCGATGAGAAAGACCGCACCTGCGCGGGCTTCCTGCACCGGGCGGTGGCCTGGTTCCGCGACCAGGGCGTCGTGGTGCTGCGGGTGCTCACCGACAACGCCAAGGTCTACCGCGTCGGCAGCACCTGGGCAGCGGTCTGCGTCGCGCTGGGCATCCGCCGCCGATTCACCAAACCCCGCTGCCCCTGGACCAACGGCAAAGCCGAACGCTTCAACCGCACCCTGCAAACCGAGTTCGCCTACGCCCGAGCCTGGACCGGCAACAACCACCGCCTGGCCGCCCTGCCCAGCTGGGTCCACCACTACAACACACGACGCGCCCACACCGCCCTCGGCGGCCAGCCACCCATCACCCGACTGACCGCCTAGACATCAACAACGTCACGAATCAGTACAACTAGGGCCTGCGTAGAGGTAGGTCAGAGCCTGACGCTGTTTGCAGGTCTCGAGGTCGAAGGCCTTGCTCGTCGCCTTCGGCGTTCTGCGGGACGTCACCGTGATCGACACGCGTGGTCGCCCGTGGACCGGCTGAAGTCCGCCATCTGCCGCGTGTAGGGTCCGTGTAGGTCATTTCCGTGTAATCCAGGGATTCATCTCCTGGAAGAAACGGAAATTGCGCGATGTTACTCAGAATCAGCAGCGCGGTCGCCGGCGTCACCGCCACCGTCGCCGCGCTGGTGCTCGTGCCCACCACCGCCCAGGCCGCCGCTCCCGCACTCGAGCTGCCGTTCATCTGCGGCACCTCGTGGGTGGGCAACTCCGGTGCCAGCAGCGCGCACCGCAACAACGAGATCGACTGGAACATGTCCGGCACCTCGGGCAACGAGGACCTCGGTGAGCCCGTGCTCGCCGCGGCGGCGGGCACGGTGAGCGCGGAGGGTGGCGAGACCTCCGCCTACGGCAACTACCTGGAGATCGACCACGGCGGCGGCTATTCGACGCTGTACGCGCACCTCGACAAGAAGTCGGTGCACGACGGCGACACCGTGCGGCAGGGCCAGGTGATCGGCACGGTCGGCAACACCGACGGCAACACCTCGGGCCTGTCCGCCCACCTGCACTTCGAGTTCCGCAACAGGGGAAGCGGCCAGAGCTATCCCGACTACATCCGGCCGGCCTCGTTCCACGGCGACCCGTTCGACTACGCCGGCGGCACCGAGACGTACGTCAGCCAGAACTGCGGCGCGGTCAACCGCGCGGCCAAGAGCGTCAACGGCGACAGGTACGACGACGCGGTCGGCATCGACCCCTCCGGCAACGCGTGGCTCTACAAGGGCAGGGCGGGCGGGGGCTTCGACGCCGCTGTCCAGATCGGTACCGGCTGGAACGACTTCTCGCGCATCGCCGTGAACGACTCCAACGCCGACGGCTGGGCCGACCTGTTCGCGATCCGCGACGGCTCGCTCCACTACTGGAACAACCGGGGTGACGGCACGTTCGCCATGGCCCGCGTGATCGGCCCCGGCTGGAACGCCTACGAGTACGTGTCCTTCGTGGACATCAACGGGGACAACAAGACCGACATCCTCGCCCGCGACGGCGGCAAGATGTACGTCTACACCGGACAGGGCAGTGGCGCGTTCTCCGCGCGGTCGCTGCTCGGCGAGGGCTGGTCGGGCTACGCCCGGCACACGGGCGGTGACGCCGACGCGGACGGCGACGGCGACATCTGGGCGACCAACGGCTCGGGCGAGCTCTTCTTCTGGCGCAAGGACTCCGGCGGCTACGCGACGGGCGAGCAGGTCGGCAGCGGCTGGAACGGCTTCCGCCAGGTCGTGTCGATGGACGTCAACGGCGACGCGAAGGCCGACCTCGTGGCCATCCGCACGTCGGACAACACGCTCTGGCAGTGGCTGGGCGGCGGCGCGGGCAGGTTCGGCAGGGCGACGCAGATCGGCCACGGCTGGTCCGGCTTCGACCTGGCGGTGAACTGACGTGCGCGTCCTGCCCGGACTCCTGGCCACGGCCGCCGCTCTGACCTGTTTCGCCCTGCCCGCTCAGGCCGCCGGTGACATCGACCTGTGCGTGTCCAACGGCCGCACCGCCGGGTTCACCGGTGAGAAGCTGGTCGTCGCGGTGGCGGTCGGCATGGCGGAGTCCCGGTGCGACCCGCTCGCCCGGTACGTGAACAGCGACAGCCACAGCTCGGTCGACCGCGGCCTCTGGCAGATCAACGACTACTGGCACCCCGAGGTCAGCGACTCCTGCGCCTACAACGCCGCGTGCAACGCGCGGGAGGCGTACCGGATCTCCGACCAGGGCACGGACTGGACGCCGTGGTCGACCTACAAGTCCGGCCGCTACAAGGAGTTCGTGGACGACGCCCGCGCGGCCATCGGCTCTCCACCGGCGCCAGTGCTTGCGTCCAAGAGCGTGAACGGCGACAAGTACGACGACGCGCTGGGGGTGGACCCGAACGGCAACGCGTGGATCTACAAGGGCCGTGCCGGCGGCGGGTTCGCGGCCGGCGTGCAACTCGGCGTGGGCTGGGGGAAGTTCACCCGGATCGGCATCGGCGACTCGAACGCCGACGGCTGGGCGGACCTGTGGGCCATCAGCAACGGCACGCTCTACTACTGGAACAACCGCGGCGACGGCACCTTCGCCGCGGCGGCGACCGTCGGCACCGGCTGGGCGTCCATGGAGAACGTCGCGTTCGGCGACGTGAACGGCGACAACCGAACCGACATCCTGGCCCGCGACGGCGGCAAGATGTACCTCTACGTCGGCCGCGGCAACGGCAGGTTCGCCGAGCGCGACCTCGTGGGTGCGGGCTGGGCTTCGCTGTTCCGGCACACCGCCGCGGACGCCGACGGGGACGGTGACGGCGACATCTGGGCGACCGACACCGCCGGTGAGCTGTTCTTCTGGAAGCGCAGCGGCGCCGACTTCGCCACCGCGGTGCAGGTCGGGCAGGGCTGGAACGCGTTCCGGCAGATGACGTCGATGGACGTCAACGGCGACGGCAAAGCCGACCTCGTGGCCATCCGCACGTCGGACAACACGCTCTGGCAGTGGATCGGCACCGGGACCGGCGGGTTCGGCGTCGGCACGCAGATCGGGCACGGTTGGACCGGCTGGGACCTGGCGGCGAACTGACGGCGTGAGGCCGGCACCCCTCGCGGGGGCCGGCCTCCTGTCGTGCCCGCGGCACCTGGTCGACAGGGCCGAACCGGCGCAGGCCGGCCAAGATCCGGGCCACCCGTCCGCCGGGAGCGTCCCGGTGCCCGAGGCGACACCCCACCCGTCTAGACCGACGCCAGCGCCCGTCGCTGGAACACCACCAGCGCGACACCGAGCACCACCACCGCCATGCCCGCCAGGACCCCGGCCTCGACCAGGACCGACCCCAGCCCCGCCGACGGACGGGACAGGGTGAGCAGCGCGTCCATCGCCCACGAGTGCGGGAACAGGTAGCCGATCGTGCCCAGCACCTCGCCGGCCACCTCGCGCGGCCACAGGCAGCCGCCCAGCATGCCCAGCACGATGCCGACCGGGGGACCGATGGCCGGTGCCTGCTGCGGTGAGCGCACCAAGGCGCCGACCAGCATCGCGGCGCCCGTGGCGATGAGGCAGAACAGCGCGACGACCACGCCCACGCCCAGCGGGTCGCCCCACCGCACGTCGAACAGGAACCGGCTCACCACGATGATCAGCAGGGACTGCGCGAGCGCCACCGCGAACCGGCTCAGCGCCTCGCCCAGCAGCACCTGGCTCCGCCGCACCGGTGCGGCCAGGGAGCGGCGGACCATGCCGATGCGGCGGCTCTCGACCAGTGCGGCGGCGACGGCCATCGAGTTGACGAACGTGAACAGCAGCAGGTTCGCGGGTGCGGTGTAGGCGAAGCCGGTCGGTTTGGCGGGCTCGTCGCCTCCTGTCGAGGCGACGGTGACGGCCACCGACTCCTCCTTCGCCTTGCGCACGTACTGCTCGGCCTGCTCCGATGACGCGCCCGCCGCCCGTGCCGCGCGGGTCGCCTCCAGCACCGCCGCCACCTTGCCGACCGCCACGTCGATCTCGCTGCGCGCGGCCATGCCGCTGCCGCTGGTCTGGGTCATGACCAGTTCGAGCTCGGTGTCGCCCGGTGTCACGACCAGCCCCGCGGCCAGCTCGCCGCGGCGGACGTCGTCGCGGACCTCCTGCGCGGACTCCGCTCGCCGCACCTCCAGCGCCTGGTCGGACTCCAGCTCGGCGACCACGGCCGCCGACACCGGGTCGGAGGTGTCGGCGACCACGGCCACCGGCAGCTTCGCGTCCGCCGCGTCGCCACCCAGGGCCAGACCGACGAACACGATCGTCACGAACGGCATGACGACGATGAAGAACATGCCGACCTTGTCGCGCAGCTGGCGCTTCAGGTTGGCCAGCACCAGCGCGGTGACGGGACGGGGACTCATGCGAACCTGCCCTTGCGGAAGCCGAGCAACGCCACCGTGCCCGCGACGACGCCGATGCCGGTGACCACGGCGATCGGCACGAGCACGGCGGACGGTCCCGCGCCGGTGCCCGCCAGTTCCGACAGGCCCGCCGACACCCACCCGTTGGGCGTGATCAGCGAGATGCCGCGCAGCCACTCGGGCAGGTTGTAGACGGGCACGATGCTGCCGCCCAGGAACGCGAACACGAACGCCACGCCGAGCGTGTAGCCGTCGGCCTGCGCATCGGTCTTCGCGCGGCTGGCCACCAGCATCACGATCGCTGTCGCCGCGAACACGTGCGCCAGCAGCAACCCGAACACCCCGAGTGGGTTGCCCCAGCTCGCGCCGAAGATCAGCACGGACGACAGCCAGGTCGCGCACATGCTGACCAGCGCCAGCCCGAACCCGACCGCGCTCTTGCCCACCAGCGCTGTCCACAGGGGCACCGGGGCGGCGCGCATCCGGTCGAGCGTGCCGTTCTGCCGCTCGCTGAGCAGGCTGCGGGCGGTGGTGCCGACGACGAAGAACGCGAACATCACCGCCATGCCCGCGCCGTAGTGCACAGCCAGGTCGACCCGCCCGCCCGCGACCGGGTCGCCGATCAATGACAGCGTCGGCCCGGCCTTGCCGTTCTCCTCGACGAACAGCTGCACCCGGTCAGCGGGCACGCCCGCCTCCAGCGAGGCGCGCACGGCCAGCGTCCTGGCCTCGACCAGGGCCGAGATCCGGTCGACCATGCTGCGCGCCACCACACCCGCCAGCGGCGACTCGGGTGACTCCAGCACGGCCACCTGCCCGCCGCGGCCCGCGCCGACGCCCTCGCTGAACCCGGCGGGGAACACGAGGGCCGCACCCGACTCGCCGCCGTCGACCGCACGGCGCGCCGCGGCCTCGTCCGGGTACTGGCGGAAGGTCAGCACGCCCTTGAGCTCGTCGGTGTTCAGCGCCTCGCGCTGCACGCTCGCCGGGAACTCACCGCCGTCGAGGTCGACCACGCCGATGGTCGCCTTGAGCGGCGGGTCGTCGTCACCGCCCAGCGCCAACCCGAACATCGTCGCGAGCAGGATCGGCGCGACGAGCGCGATCAACGGCGCCGTGCCGTCCCGCAGCCGCGACCGCAGCTCATGGCCGCCCACGACCAGCAGGGCACGCAAAGTGCTCTTACCCAAGGTTTTCGCCCATCCCTAGCCCGGTCCGCGTCAGTCCCGCAGGGTGCTGCCGGTGAGGTGCAAGAACGCCGCTTCGAGGTCGGGTTCGACGACCTCGACACCGGTCACCGCTCCCGCGTCACCGACGGCGGCCAGCAGCGCGGGCAGCAGGTGCCGCCCGTCGGCGACGAGCAACCGGATCGACGACGACCCGGTGACCACCGCCTCGGACACGCCTTCCACGGCACGCAGCTTCTCGGACGCCGCGGTGACGTCACCGTCCAGCGTCAGCTCCACCCGGTCCGTGCCGCCCAGTTCGGCGACGAGCTCGCGCTTGGTCCCGTCGGCGACCACGCGGCCCTGGTCGATGATCCCGACCCGCGTGCACACCCGCTCCACCTCCTCCATGTAGTGGGAGGTGTAGAGCAGGCTCATGCCTTCGCCGACCAGCGCCTCGACGCGGTCCAGGATCGCGACACGGCTCTGCGGGTCCACGCCGACCGTCGGCTCGTCGAGGATGAGCAGGCGCGGCCGGTGCAGCAGGGCGACGGCGATGTTGGTGCGCCGCTTCATGCCGCCGGAGTAGGTGTCCACCTTGTCGTCACCACGACCGGTCAGGCCGACCAGGTCGAGCACCTCGCCGATGCGCGAGGTCAGCTCACGCCGCGGCAGGCCGTGGAGCCTGCCGAAGTAGCGCAGGTTCTCCTTGGCGGTCAGCTCCGGGTACAGCGCGATCTCCTGCGGCACGTACCCGATGAGCCGCTTGGCGGCTATCGGGTCCTCGTCGACGTCGATGCCGCCGACCCGCACCGAACCCTCGTCCGGGCGCAGCAACCCGACGAGCATGGAGATGGTCGTGGTCTTGCCGGCCCCGTTGGGACCGAGCAACCCGTACGCCTCCCCCTCGTCGATGTGGAAGCCGACCCGGTCGACCACCGTCTTGTCGCCGTAGCGCTTGACCAGGCGCTCGCACACCAGCGCAGGCGTCATGTCGTCCTCTCGATCAAGATCCGCACCCGTCGATCCGCTCCGGCTGGGAGGCGCCCACCACGTTGTTGCGGAAGCGCTGGTTGCCGGGGTCGGTGCCGATCTGCAGGTCGAACGGGCTGTTGCCGGTGATGGTGTTCCACTCGAAGGAGTTGTCGGTCGAGTCGGAGCCGCCCCAGTCCGCGGACGAGGCCAGCACCAGCGCGGCGCCCATGACCGACGGACCGGTGGGTTCGTTGCCGTGCAACCGGTTGCCGACGACCGCGACGCGCTGGACGCCGATGGCGGCGATGCCGACGCCGGAGATCGGCGGTCCGGCGAAACCGAGCACGCCGGGCTCGTCGCCACCGGAGGCCAGGGTGTTGCCGGTGATGTCGTTGTCCGCGACGAGCACGTCGGCGACGCCGCCGGGCAGCTCACCCTCGTAGGTCTGGTGCAGCAGCAGGACACCCGCCGCGTTGCCGTGGCAGCGGTTGCGCAGCACCCGCGCGCGACTGGAGTTGTCGACGAACACGCCGAACGCGTTGGCGGTGCTCTCGCTGTCGGCGATCACCGCGTCGGCGGCCGGGCAGAACGCCAGCGCGATACCGCCGTACTGGCTGCCCTCCGCACGGCAGCGCAACACCTCCACCGCGGCCGACTCGCGCACGTACAGGCCCCACACCGCGTTGCCGGCCGACTCGACGTCGACGAGCCGCAAGCCGGTGGCGGTGTGCGCGTAGACGCCCGCCCCGGAGAAGCCCCGCACGGTCAGGCCCTCGACGGTCACACCGGACACGTCGTGCACGGTGATGCCGCTGACCACGTCGGCGGGCGCGTCGTGCAGTGCCGGCACGGCACTGGGCGCGACGGCACCGGGCACGATCACCGTGCGGCCGGCGCCCGCGCCGATGAGCGCCACGTCCGGGCGGCCGATCACCAGGCTGCCCTCGTAGGTCCCCTCCGCCAGGCGCAGCACCGCGCCCGGTGCGCAGCCGTCGAGCGCTTCCTGGACGGAGTCCCCGGGGTGAATGCGGACTTCGGTCGTGACCTCGGTCACGGACATCGCAGCGCTCCTCTCGGCGTGGCGATCAGTATGGCAAGGGCGACGATCAGGTCACCGCGGAAACCCCACCGGGCCATGCCCGCGACGGCCGCGCCGTCGCCGGGCTCCGCGGACCGCTCGGTGAGCCGCGCCAGTGCGGCCGAACCGCTGGCGCCGAACACGGTGTAGGCGCACCGCTCGGTCATCGAGACCCTGGTGGCCGCCTCGACCTCGGGCACGGCGGCGGCCAGCAGCGCGTCCGCCCACTCCGCACCGGGCGGCGGCGCCTCGCCGCACGCCTCGAAGTCGTGCCAGGAGAACCCGCGCGGCCGGCCGCCGACCGCCTTCACGAGGCACTCCTTCACCGCCACCGCGGCCGCGGTGGCGAGGCCGGGGTCGGCGTGCAGGTCCCGCTCACCGGGGGAGGCGACGTGCCGGGTGTAGGCGGGCCCGCTGTAGGACATGGCGCGGGTGACCCTGGCGACGTCGACCACGTCCACCCCGAACAGCATCGGCGGCGCGGTCACCCGGTGACCTCGCCGAGGAACCGCAGCAGCTCGGCGGTGTAGACCTCGCCGCGCTCGATCATCGGGATGTGCCCGCAGTCCTCGACGGTGACGAACTCGGTGTTCGCGTGCCGTGGCACCAGTTCGAGCCACGGCTCGATCGGCGTCATGCGGTCGTGGCGGCCCCAGACGTACAGCGACGGGCAGGTGACCTTGTCCATCGCCGGGTCGACCCGGTAGGTCCTGGTGGCGCGGATGCTGCGGGCCATCGCGACCATCGCGGAACCCTGGCGCAGCAGCTGCGCGGTCGACTCCACCTGCTCGTCGGTGAACAGCGGCTCACCGTGGAAGAGGGCGGCCAGCATGCGGTCGCGGAACTGCTCGCCCTGCAACCGCACGTCGCCGCGCCGGTCCATGTTCAGGCCCACGTCGGGGTCGGCGCTCAGGCCGGGCGCACCGCTGACCGCGATGGCCTTCACCCGGTCAGGAAAACGGCCGGCGAGGTCGATGGCGACCAGACCTCCCAGGGAGTTCGCGCAGACCACGACCTCCTCCGCGCCGGCCGCGTCCACGGACTCCATCAGGGCGTCCCCGAGGCGTTCGATGGAACCCGCGATCTTCGCGTCCACGCCGCAGATGGGCTCTTCGGTGCGCAGCACCGGCCACCCGGCGTCGGCGAGGGCGGTGAACGGGTGGTCCCAGATCCAGCCACCCGCGAACAGGGCGGACATGAAGGCCACCAGCGGTCGCCCGCCCGCCGCGGGCCGGTGGTCGGCGGTGAAGACCGTCATCGGGCAGCTCCTGGCATCGTCAGAACAGAGCGTCGGAACGGAGAAGTCAGAACAGGGGGTCGGGGGCCGGGGTGGTGCCGCACGCGCAGGTCCTGCCCGCGCCCGCGTCGACCATCTCCTCGCAGTCGGGGCAGCGCAGGTGGAAGCTCTCCCGCTCCAGCACCCACACGCTGGTGTACGCGCCGGTGCACAGGCCGCCGCGGAAGAACTTCCGCAGGGACCGCTGGTGCGGCCGGGCGTGCACGGCGCGGACCGACTCCGGGCGGTCGAAGGCGCTGATCGTGTACTTGCGGGCGCCGATCTCGAACGTGCTCATGCCGAGGAAGCCCTTGGAGGCGCGCATCGACTTGACCACCTCGGTGCTGAGCAGGTCGACCTCCGCGCCCTCGACGTCGTCGCGGACGTCCAGGTAGGTGAACGTCAGCACCCGCGGGTAGTCGGTTCTGTCCATCGTGGTGCGTGCGCTGATGCCGTACTCCTGCACCTCGTCGTGGCTGAGCAGGAAGCGCGCCGTGTGGCCGAGCGACGAGGCCAGGGCGACCCGGTCGAAGTGGCGCCGCACGCGCACCGCGCCGTCCACGACGGTCAGCACGTCCACGCCGTCCACCCGCGCCGCACCGCCCGTGCCCGGTATCCCGAGGTAGGGGGCGCGGTGCGTGCCGGTCAGGGTCCAGGTGAGCACGGCGGTGCCGCCCGCGTCGGCGGCCGGTGCGAAGTCGAGCACCAGGTCCGGGAACCGGGTCAGCACGGCCTCGACGTGCGCGACGAGGTCCGCGCCCGCCACCGGCTCCGGGGTGTCCGGGTCGGCGAACTCCGCCACCGCGCCGGCGATGGCGGCGGCGTCGCGCTCGCGCCAGGCCGCTGCCCACCGCACGGCGGTCTCGATCAGGTCCATGCGGTCACCGCTTCCAGGTCGTGGTCCTCGGCCAGCCGGGCGGAGGTCAGCGCCACCGCGAACGCGAGGTCGGCGGTGTGGCTCACGGAGACCCGGACGCGGGTGCCCGGCGCCTCCCTGCCGTCCAGCGGGCCGATCAGGCGCACACCCGGCGGGTGACCGTGCAGGCAGGCCGCCGTGCGGCTGCAGAGGGGAGCGGGCAGCGGCAGCACCTCCACCGCACCCAGGTTCTCCGCGGTCACGGGCTCGTCCAGCAGGCGCAGCACGGCGTACTTGGCCGCGAGCCGGCCCGCCCAGTGCTGCAGGGTGCGGCCGGCGCCGGACCGCAGCCGTTCCGGGCGGGTGAACACGACCTCCAGCGGCATCGGCTCGACCAGCTGCCACGGCGCGGTCAGCTCGCCGAAGGCGACCGCGGCGCTGCCCCACCCGGTCATGCCGCGGGCTCCGGGCGGCGCAGCCTGCGCACGGCGGCCGGGTCGGCCATGCTGACGCAGCCGGTGCCGACGCCGCGGAGCAGTCCGGTGAGCACCTTGCTGTCGCCGACCTCGACCAGCGTCTCAGCGTCGGCGAGCACGCGCATGGTCTCCGTCCACCGCACCCGTTCCGTGAACTGAGCGATCAGGGCGTCCACAATGGTCGGCAGGTCCGTGGTGGGTTCGGCGGTCGTGTTCGGGACCACCGGGACGCGCGGCGAGCGCATCGGTGTCGCGCGCACCGCCTCGGCCCAGCCGTCCAGCGCGCCCGCCATCAGCGGCGAGTGGAACGCGTTGCTCACCTTGAGCGCCACCACCTTGCGGGCGCCGGCCGCCGTGGCCAGCGCGACGAGCCGCTCGACGGCGGCGGTCGCGCCGGAGACGACGGTGTGGTCCGGCGCGTTCTCCAGACCGACGACCAGCGGCTCGTCCGGCCCTGCGGCCTCGGCGGCCAGCTCCTCCACCCGGTGCGGCGTCAGCCCCAGCACGGCCGTCATGCCACCGGTGTCCGGCAGGTCGGCCATGAGCCGGGCGCGGACGGCGACCAGGCGCAGCGCCGTGTCGGCGTCGAGCACGCCCGCCGCGCACAGCGCGCTGATCTCACCGACGCTGTGCCCGGCGACGACGTCCGGCTCCACGCCGCGGTCCCGCAGGACCGCGAGCGCGGCGAGGTTGCACGCGGTCACGGCGGGCTGCGCGTGCAGGGTGTCGACGAGCCTGTCCAGCGGCCCGCGGGCGCACAGCTCCGACACCGGTTCGGGCAGCAGCTCGTCGGCGCGCGCGACCACCGCCGCGCCCACCGGGTCGCGGCGCAGCCAGCCGCCCATGCCGATCCGGACCGTTCCCTGGCCGGGGAACACGAAGCCGATCACCTGCGCACCTCCAGTCCTCTGCGCTGCCCTTGCCGACGAGCCGGGTGCCGGTCAGAGCCGGCGCCGCCGGGACGGCACCGCCGCGGCCTTCTCGGTGCCCAGGAAACCCAGCAGCAGCTTGGTGACGATCTCCGGCTGGTCCAGCGGGATCCAGTGGCTGGCGTCCTCGACGCGCTCATAGCGCCACGAGCCCTTGACGAACTTCACCGAGCCCGTCATGCCCTCTTCGAGCAGCGCCTTGTCCCCGGTGGACCAGATGCCGAGGGTGGGCGCGAGCACGGGCGGGAAGTTGCCCTCCACGCGCAGTTCGGACTCGGGGGAGCGGTTGGCGCGGTACCAGTTCAGCGCCGCGGTGAGCGCGCCCGGCTTGGCCAGCTCGCGCGGGTAGCGCTGGTGGTCGCCCTCGCCGCCCATGATCTCCTTGAACAGCCGCCACCCGTTGCGCCGCAACAACTGCTCGCTCACGCCGGGGAACTGGTAGAAGAGCATGTACCAGCTGGCCTTGCGCTGCTCGATCGACGGCGTGCTGAACACACCGGGGTGCCCGACCGACAGCACGGCGAGGTGGTCGACGCGGCGCGGCATCAGGAACGCGTACATCCACGCGATGGCGGCGCCCCAGTCGTGTCCGACGATGTGCGCCTTGGGGATGCCGAGGTGCTGCGTCAGCGCCACGACGTCGTTGACGATCGTGCGCATGTCGTACGCCTCGACCTCCTGCGGCTTGCCCGACTCGCCGAAGCCGCGCAGGTCGGGTGCGATGACCCGGAAGCCCGCCTCGACCAGCGGGTCGATCTGGTGCCGCCACAGGTAGTGCGAGTCGGGGAAGCCGTGCAGCAGCACGACCGGGTCGCCCTCTCCCTTGTCCACGTAGGCGATGTCGATGCCGTTGACGTGTGCCGACCCGGTCAGCAGGGTGTCCTTGACGCTCATGCCCTCTCCCTGAACAGCCTCTCGGCGAAGAACTCGCTGAACCCGAACTCCGGCACGTCCTCTGGCGGGACCATGTTGAGCAGGCCGGTCACCGACGCGGCGAAGTTGTCCGCCATCAGCTCGCGCGCCCGGCGCCGGCGCTCGGCCGCGACGGGACCGAACTCGCAGTGCAGCTTGGCGATGATGTCCGCGCCGAAGTGCAGCCGGTCCATCCGGAACTTCCGCTCGGCCAGGTACCCCTCGAAGGCCGCGGGGGACCAGTCGTCGCCACCGGTCAGCACCTCGCACACGGCACGGGTGTCGCGCAGGCTGCACGACAGGCCGGTGCCGAGCACGGTGTCGGCGTTGCCCGCCTCGTCCCCGACGAGCACCACGCCGTCCATGACGATCGGCTGCTCGGGGAACATCGCGACCGACGGCCACAGCTTGAGCGGCCCGATCGGTGTCGCGGCGGTGTAGACGGCCTTGCCGCGGTCGGGCAGCGACGCCAGCTCGAAGTCCGCGATGAACCGCTTCTCACCCTCCGGGCCCTGGTAGAGCTTCCGGTTGGCGGTGGGGAAGTTGATGTAGAGCCGGGCGTTGCCGTCGCCCTGCGGGAACACCATGAACATCTTCTCGTCCTCGGTGCCCATCGCCTGCACGTCCATCGGCCAGTCGTCCAGGCCGGTGACCCGCAGCCCGCCGCCCCAGTGGTGCACCGAGGTCGCCATGGACACGCCGACCTGGCGGCCGACCGTGCAGCCGCGGCCGGTGGCGCCGATGACGATGCGCGGCTTGGCCAGGTGTTCCTGCCCCGCGTGGGTCCAGCGGACCTCCGGGCTGGTTCCGGCGGTGACCTGGACCCGCTGCGCGCCCATGACCACCTCCGCGCCGCCGTCCTCCGCCTGCTCGGCCATCAGCGCGCAGACCTCGTGGTGCGGGAACGACATGGGGCCGCCGACACCGGGCACGAACCGCGTCATGTCCACGGTCTCCGCCTCGGCCGGGTCGACCGTCTCGTCCCACTGCGTCCACTCGCGGATCTCCCACGCGCCGCCGAGGCCGAACGCCTCCTCGACGCCCAGCGTCTGCGCCTCACGCAGGCCCCACGGCGCGATCCACTCACCGCGCACGATGTCCCGGTAGGTCTCCTGCTTCTCCAGCAGCACCACGGACAGGCCGTTCTGCACGAGGTTGGCCGCGGCGGACGCGCCCGCGATACCGCCGCCCACCACGACGACGTCGACTCCGGTGTGCTCGACGGTCATGCCTGCCACCTCTCCCAGGACGTGCGTTCCTTGGCCGGAACCCGCTTGGCGGGGCGGAAGTCCGTGCCGATCGTGTAGGCGACCGGTACCAGGCAGACCTGGGTGACACCGGCGGGAATCCCGAGCAGCTCGCCCACCTGCCGCTCGAACGGCAGGTGCATGCACGTGATCGTGCTGCCGAGCCCGCGGCTGCGCAGGGCCAGCTGGAACGACCAGACCGCGGGGAAGATCGAGCCGTAGAAGTTGCTGGCCCGCATGGCCCCGATCCGCACGCCCTCCTGCCAGGTGCCGAGGTTGCGGGTACCGGTGGAGCCGAGCCACTCGGCGTCGATCGCGCCGATGTCCGGCGGACGGCCGAGCACGCACGGGATCACGAGCGCCGGCACCCTGGCGATGGTCTCGGCCAGCGCGGCGGCGGAAGCGTTGTTCTTCTTGGCTTGCGGGCTGTTGCGGCGGCGCCCGGACCGCGTCCACACCTCTTTCTGGTGGAACTGCCAGGAGATGTCGAACAGCTCCGCCAGCTGGTCCTTCACCGCCTGCTCGGTGATCACCACCCAGCGCCAGTTCTGCTGGTCGTTCGCGGTCGGGGCTTGGACGGCGATCTCCAGCGCCTCCTCGATCACCGCGCGCGGCACCGGCCGGTCGAGGTCGAGCCGGCGGCGCACCGACCGGGTGGTGGTGAGCAGCCGGTCGGTCTCCAGCACGTCGAAGGGCAGGCCGGTCACACCGCACCCAGCAGGGTTCCTCCGCGCACCGAACCGGGCGCGGCGCTGAGCACGAGGGCCTTGGCCGGCCTGGCCGGCAGCTCGGGCTTGGTGACGTAGGACTCGACCGTGCCGGCACGGGGGCTGGTCAGTCCCGCGATGGCCGGTGCGACGCCGTCGCGCAGCGCGAGCGCGGCCAGCGCCAGGTTCAGCGCGCCGGTGGCCGCTCCCGCGTCACCGGTCAGTCCCGCGGTGGCGGTGAGCCGGGCGGACGGGACGGCGCCGAGCACCGCGCCCGCCTCCGCCTCGTCGGTCGCGCTGCCGGTGGCCGCACCGACCACCAGGTCCACGCCGTCGGTGGGCAGCGCGGCGATGGCGCGTTCCACCAGGGCCTGCTCGTCGTCCGCTCCGGCGCTCGCGTGGGCGCTGCTCAGCACCCGCGCGTACGGGGTCGCGCCCCTGGCGGCGGCGTGCGCGGCCGACTCGACGACCAGGGCCACCGACGCCGACGCGGACGCCTCGCCCGAGTTGCGGTCGTAGGGGTCGACCTGCGCGCCGTCGCCGGGCTGCGGTGACTCGTCGGCGGCGACCACGACCACCACGTCCGCCTTGCCGGACCGGATGATCTCCACCGCGCAGTCCAGCGCGATGGACGCCGACGCGCCGCCGTTGCAGATCGTCGTGGTCGGGCCGCGCAGGCCCAGGGTCTGGCACACCGCGCCGCCGGTGGCGTTGAGCACCACGTTGGAGAAGCTGAGCACGGCGGGCTTGTTCGGGTTGGCCAGCACGCTCTCGTCGAACCCGCCGGTGCTCTCCACCGAGCCCGCCGCGGTGGCGAAGACGACGCCCACGTTGTCCAGGGCGGCGCGGGGCAGCTTCAGCCCGGCGTCCTCCCAGGCCAGCCGGGAGGCGGCGATCGCCATGCGGGACAGGTGGTTCATGTGCCGCCACAGCGAGCGCGGCGCGAACGTGCGGCCCTCCAGCGACGGCTCCGCGCCGACCGCGGTGCGGCCGTTGGCGACCGCCTCGGCGACCTCGGCGATGCCGGTGCCCAGACCGGTGACCGGTCCGAGGCCGGTGAGGACGACCTCGGTGGCCGGCAGCTCGTCGTACTCGCGCGGGCCGCCGGGGCGGCGCAGCACGAGCGAGGCGTTGTTGCCGCCGAACGCGTAGTTGTTGGACACCACGACGTCCATGTGCAGCGGACGCGCGGTGTTCGGCACGAAGTCCAAAGTGGACTCCGCAATCGCCTCGTCGGTGAACCCGATGGTGGGCGGCGCGGTCGCGGTGCGCAGGGCCAGCACGCTGGCCACCGCCTCGACCGCACCCGCCGCGCCCAGCGTGTGCCCGATGAAGCTCTTGATGCTGCTGGTCGGCACCTGAGGCGCCCGCTCGCCGAACACGGCGCGCATGACCTTCTTCTCCATGGCGTCGTTGGCGGGCGTGCCGGTGCCGTGCCCGTTGACGTAGTCCACCGCGTCGGTGTCGAGACCGGCGTCGGCGAGAGCCCTGCGCATGGCCGTGATGCCGCCGCGGCCGGTCGGGTCCGGTGCGGTGGCGTGGTAGGCGTCGGCGGACAGGCCGTAGCCCGCGACCTCCGCCAGCGGCTCCGCACCCCTGGCCAGCGCGTGGTCCAGCGCCTCCACGACCAGGAAAGCCGCGCCCTCACCCAGGTTCAGGCCGTCCGAGCGGCTGTAGGGGCCGCACGGGCGGGCGCTGAGGGCCTGCAGGCCCGCGAACCCCGCGTAGGTGCCGAACAGCAGCGGGTCGACGCCACCGGCGAGCACCACGTCCGCCTCACCGGTGAGGATCTTGTCCTTGGCCAGGCCGACCGCGTTGCCGCCCGCCGCGCACGCGGTCGAGACCAGGACGCGCGGGCCGGTCATGCCCAGCTTGCCGGCGATGACGTCACCGGTGGCGTGCATGGGCTGGTAGCCGCCCGCCGCGGTCGGGGTGGCCTGGCACTTGCCGAGGACCAACCCGAACCGCTCGCCGGGCAGCTCCGCGGGCGTGGCCGCGCCCAGCCCCGCCCTGCTGACCGCCTGCCGGGCGGCGACGAGGGCGAGCCGGGCCGTGCGGTCCAGCCCGGTGTCCTCGGCCGGCAGCTGCGCGTCGATCCACTCGTCGGGCACCTGGCCCGCGAACCTGGCCTCGAACGCGGCGAACCGTTCGTCGTCCACGGCGGTGATGCCGCCCGCGCCGGCGGTGAGCCGGGCCCAGAACTCCTCCGGGTCCCTGCCCGCCGCGCAGATCACCCCGACTCCGGTGATGACCACTGGCCGCAGCGCCATGCTCGCTCCTCCTCGCAAACCCCGGGCGACCGCCCGGGGGACCAGATCAGATGATCGGGGTGCTCCAGCTCTTGGGCGTGACGTACGGGCTGGTCAGCGTGACGACCTCGGTGTCGCCGACGGTGACCGTGAGCCCGGCCGCGGCCAGGTCCGGCGGCAGCCGCAGCAGGCCGAGGGAGGACTTCAGCCCGATGCTGTGCACGGCGTGGACGACCTCGCCGATCTTCTCCCCGCCCACGGTGACCGGCGTGCCCGGCGCGGGCACCTCGGTGCCGCCGGAGAAGCCGACGGTGCGGCGCTCGGCCGTGCCCTCGAAGGCGGCCACGACGGCGGCACGCCCGACGAACTCGTCCTTGGTGATGTCCACCAGCCAGCCCGCGCCCATCTCCAGCACGTCGACGCCGTCGCCCGCCTCGTGGCGCACGACCGGCTGCCGCACCTCCAGCATCGCCAGCTCCACGGCGTCCTGACCGGCGGGCACGGCGTGCTCCAGCGCCTTGGTCCACAGCCGCTCTGCCGACTCGCGCGGCACCAGCACCTTGTACCCGTACTCGCCCGTCACACCGGTGCGGGCGAAGAGGATGTCCACGCCGTCCCACTGGCTGTCCACAACGGACTCGAACGGCAGCGCGGCCAGCTCGCCGTCGATCAGCCGGCCGACCACGCCCCACGCGTACGGGCCCTCCAGGCCGAAGAGCGCGTACTCGTCCGTGCGGTCGGTGATCTCCACACCGGGCTCGGCGTGCGCGCGCAGGTGCTCCAGCAGCCGGGTGCCCGCGCCGGTGGAGGACTCCAGCAGCAGGCCGTCCTCCCGGCCCCACACCACGACCTGGTCCACGACGGTGCCGTCCTCGGCGAGCACCAGGCTCGTCATGCAGCGCTCGGCGGTCAGGTACTCCACGTCGCGCGCCAGCACCTTCTGCGCGAAGTCGACGGCGGCGCCGCCGGAGAAGCTCGATGATCCGCTCGCCGGACAGGTCCAGCAGGGCGGCCCGCTCCCGGATCGCCTCGTACTCGGCGTCGAGCGTGCTGAACCGGAGCGCGACCTCGGCGTCCAGGACGGTGCCGTGCGCGGTGCCCTCGGGGTGCGCGGCCTTCACCGGCGACGTCAGGGGTTCCATTGGCGTGTCAAACCTTTCCGGTAGGGCTGGTGGCTGCCGGGTCGGCGATGGTGATGGTGCCCTCTGCGGCGATCTGGCCGTCGACCCTGGCGCTCACCTTGAACTCGCTGAAGCCGCGGGCTCCCGCCGTGCGGTCGGCGGTGATGACGAGCTGGTCACCCGGCACGACGGGGCGGCGGAACCGCATCGACCGCACGCCGGCGAGGTAGCCGATCGGCCCCGCGCCGGCGAGGGCGAACACCACGCCGGCGAGCTGGGCCATCGCCTCGACGACGATCACGCCCGGAAGCACGGCCGCGCTCGGGAAGTGCCCCTGGAACCACATCTCCGTGGCCGCGACGTTCTTGATCCCGACCGCGCCGACACCGGGCTCGACCTTCTCGACCCGGTCGATCAGCAGGAAGGGCCACCGGTGCGGCAGGACCTCCCGGAGCTGGTCGTTGGTCAGCGACGTCCCCGCACGCACGGGCTCCCGGGTCGTGGTCATGCCGAACCGGTCGAGGCCTGCTCGGCCAGTGCCGGGTTCACGTGGTCGGCCAGGCGCGACACCGAACCGAACACCGACATGTCGCTGTCGTAGAGGGCGACGCCGAACTCGGCCTCGATCGCCACGTACAGCTCCAGCACGTCGAGGCTGTCGAGCTCCAGTCCGCGGCCGAACAGCGGCTGGTCGTCGGTGATCCACGCGGGCTCGATCGGCAGGTCGAGCCGAGAGACGATCATCTTCTTGATCTGGGCGCACGTGTCGTGCCGGGCGGCCGCCGTGGCGCGCAGTTCGTCGAGGGTCACGCTTGTCCTTCCGTCCGCTGGGTTGTCCGGCTCGGGGGTGTTCCGGCCCGGGGGATCAGCCGAGCCCGCCGCCGTTGGCGACGAACGTCTCGCTGGTGATGTAGGACGCCTTGTCGGAAGCCAGGAACGTGACCAGGTTCGCGATCTCCTCCGGGCGGCCCATGCGGCCGAGCCGGATGCGCGAGGAGTAGTCGTCGCGCAGCTTCGCGGGGATGACCTTGGTCATGTCGGTCTCGACGAACCCCGGCGCCACCACGTTGACGCGCACGCCGTGCGGAGCGGCCTCGTAGGACAGCGCCTTGGTGAACGCGATGATCGCGCCCTTGGACGCGACGTAGTTCGTCTGGCCGGGGAAGCCGCCGTCCAGGCCGCTCGCGGAGCTGAGGGTCACGATCGCCCCGCGCCGCTGGTGCTGCATGATGCGCATCGCCTCGCGGCAGGCCAGGAACGTGCCGTGCACGTTGATGTCCATCGTCTCGCGGAACGTGGCGCTGCTCATCGCGACCAGGTGCCGGTCCCGCGTCACGCCCGCGCTGGTGACCAGCACGTCGAGCCGGCCGTGCTCGGAGCGCACGGAGCGGAACAGCTCGCGCACCGCGTCCTCGTCGGTCACGTCGGCCCGCACCGCGCTCGCGCTGCCGCCGTTCTGCTCGACCTGCGCGACAAGTTCCTCGGCCTGCTCCTCCGAGCGGGAGTAGTTGACCACGACGTGCACGCCGTGGGCCGCCAGGTCGACCACGACGGCCCGCCCGATCCCGCGCGAGCCGCCGGTGACCACGGCGACCGATCCTTCGGCGAACATGGTGCCCCCTCACGTTGTCCAAGGCTTGCCCGCTGTGCACGCCGTCGTTCGGCGCAACGCTACTGACCTGCGACTTCAGTGCTCTATCACTTCGATATCCGCCTCCTTGACGTCCCCGCGGCGGTGTCGCAGGCTCCTGCTCATGGCTGACTTCGAGGTCGACGTCCTGATCGTGGGTGGTGGCCCGGTCGGCCTCGCCGCGTCGATCGAGTGCTCCCGCAACGGGTTGACGTCACTGCTGGTGGAGCGGCACCAGGGGACGTCGATCTTCCCCAAGGCGCGCCTGGTGTCCACCCGCACGATGGAGCTGGTGCGGGCGTGGGGAGTGGGGGAGGAGGTCGAGCGCGCCGGACTGCCGCGCGAGGACAGCCTGGCCGTCGGCGTCGGCTCCTCGCTGACCGCGGACGACTTCCACCGCGAGGTCGCCCCGCTCGCCGAGGACGCGCCGCACAGCCCCACGTACACCTACATCTGCGCGCAGGACAGGTTCGAGGTGGTGCTGCGCGGCCTGGCCGAGCGCTCGCCCGGTGCGGACGTCCGGTTCGCCACCACCCTCACGTCACTGGAGCAGGACGAGTCCGGTGTGGACGCCGTGGTCGAGTCCGCCTCCGGCCGCGCCACCGTGCGCGCCCGCTACGCCATCGCCGCGGACGGCGGGCGCAGCACCGTGCGCGAACGGCTCGGCATCGGCGTCGAAGGCCCGCCACCGCTCGGACACATGATCAGCATCATGTTCGACGCCGACCTGGTGCCGTTGCTGACCGGCAGGATGTGCGCGCTGTACTTCATCCGCAGCGCGATCCCGTGCGCGGTGGAGGCGGTGGACAACCAGCGGCGCTGGATCATCCAGACCGGTTACGACCCGGCGGAGGGTGGCAGCGAGGCCGACTTCACGCCCGAGTTCTGCGTGCAGGTGGTGCGCGAGGCCGTCGGCGTGCCGGACCTGGACGTCGAGCTCGTCGGCGTGATGCCGTGGCTGCAACAGGCGGTGACCGCGACGCGCTTCCGCTCGGGCCGGGTGTTCCTGGCGGGCGACTCGGCGCACGTGTCGACGCCGCAGGGCGGGTTCGGGATGAACTGCGGCATCCAGGACGCGCACAACCTGGTGTGGAAGCTGGCGGCGGTTTTGTCGGGCACGGCCGGCGAGGCCCTGCTCGACACCTACGACGCCGAGCGCCACCCGATCGGCGAGCGCACCGTCGGCGAGAGCCTGGCGAACGCCTTCATCACGTTCCAGATGATGGAGGGCAAGCTGTCCATGAAGGAGGCCATCGCGCAGCAGGCGGGCCGGCGCAGCTGCGAGGGCCTGGTCCTCGGCTTCCACTACGACTCCGCCGCCGTCGTGCCGGACGGCACCGGCGCACCGGTGGTCGAGGACCCCTACCGGACCTACGTCCCGACCGCGCGACCGGGCCACCGCGCGCCGCACGTGCCGCTGACCAGGGGTGCGGAGTTGCTGTCCACATTGGACCTGTTCGGCGCGGGGTTCGTCCTGCTCACCCCGGCGGGCAGCGGCTGGGCGCAGGCGGCGAAGGAGACCGGCTCCCGGACCGGCGTGGCGATCAGCGCGGTCGAGGTGTCGGCCGACGGTTCGACCGCGGTGGTGTCACCGGACTGGGCCACGGTCTACGGCGTGGGGGCGGCAGGTGCGGTGCTGGTGCGGCCGGACGGGCACGTGGCCTGGCGCAGCACGGACACCGCGTCGACGGACGCGCTGTCAGTGGCGGTGGACGCCGTTCTCGCACGTGGTTGACCGGCCCACTGGCCGGAGTGGTGCTGCCCGCCGCGCGGTGTGGCGGGCAGCACCGGTCAGGCGGGCACGTCGCGCGGTTTGGCGCGCCGCGCCGTTCAAGCGAGCATGCCGCGAGGTTGGCGGGCGGTACCGGTCAGGCGGGCACGTCGCGAGGTTGGCGGGTGGCACCAGTCAAGCGGGCACGTCGCGCGATTCGACGGGCCGCACCGGTCACGCGGGCACGCCGGTCAGCCAGCGGCGGTCCTGGCGGTGCGGTGCCGGCCGGACGCCCGCCGCCGCGCGGCGCAGCGGCAGCGGGAAGCCGTCCGCCGAGCCGACGATCCTGCTCGCCTCACCGCGTTCCTCCGCCACCCAGTCGTTCCCGAGCAGCATGGTCAGCAGCTGCCACGACTCGTCCGCCGTCAGCGGCTCCAGGAACGCCCGGTGCGCGCCCTGACGGGCGACCAGCTCGTCCATCGGGTGCCTGCTGGTGACGATGGCCCTGGTGTGCGCGCCGCTGGGCAGCAACGGCCGCACCTGGGCGTGGTCCACCGCACCGTCCAGCACCACCAGCACCCGCTTGTGCGACACCGTGCTGCGGTACAGCGCGACCTTCTCACCCGGATCGTCCGGAATGGACGCCGCGGGCACGCCGAGCGCCCGCAGGAACCGGTCGAGCACCACGGCCGGCGGCACCGGGCGGCCGAAGTCGTCCACCAGCTCGGAGTGCAGCTGCCCGTCCGGGAACCGGTCGAGGCGGTGGTGCGCCCAGCGCAGCGCCAGCGCCGTCTTGCCCACCTCACCGGGGCCCGACAGCACGACCACGCCCGGCACGTCGGTGCCCGGCGCGAGGGCGGCGTCCAGCCCGGCCAGCTCGGCCGACCGGCCGGCGAACGGCAGGACCTGGCGCGGCAGCTGGGACGGTGCCACCGCCGGCACCTCGACGCGGACCGGCGCGAGCAGCGCCGGCGCGTCGCGCAGCACCTGCTCGTGCAGCTCCCGCAGCTCCGGACCGGGCTCCAGGCCGATCTGCTCGATCAGCACCCGCCGGGCGTCCTGGTAGGTGCGCAGCGCGTCGGCCCGCCGGCCCGACCGGTACTGGGCCAGCATCAGCTGCGCCCGCGCCCGTTCGCGCAGCGGGTGTTCCGCCACCACCGCGGCCAGGTCCTTGCCGACCCGGTGGTGCAGCCCGAGCCGCAGCTCCAGCTCGGCGCACGCCTCCACCGCGTCCAGTCGCGCCGACTGCAGCGACACCGCCTCCGCGCGCAGACCGGGCAGGTCCTCGAACGGCACACCGCGCCACAACCCCAGCGCCTCGCGGTACAGCGCCGCGGCGCCCGCCACGTCACCGCTCGCCGCGCGCGGCCGGGCCCTGCCGACGAGTCCGTTGAACCGCAACCAGTCCACGGAGTCCTCGTCCAGCCGCGCCACGTAGCCGGGGCTCGCGGTGTCGACGGCCCTGCCCGACTCGCCGAGCGCCCGCCGCAGCCGGGACACGCAGATCGCGATCTGCCCGCGTGCGCTGGCCGGCGGGTCGCCGTGCCACACCGCCTCGATGAGCCGGTCCACGCTGACCACGCGGTTGGCGTCGAACAGCAGCCGTGCCAGCACCGCGCGCTCGCGGGGACCGCCCACCCGCACTTCGACGCCGGCGCGCAGGAACCGGATCGGGCCCAGCACGCCGAACTCGACAGGGGCGGGGGTCAACGCGACCGCGCCAGGTGCTTCTCGACCTCGTCGGCGGCGCGCGCCGCACCGCCCGCCTCCGCGACGGCCTTGCGCATGAGGTCCGACCTGGCCGCGATCTCCTGGTCACCGAGCACCGACGTGACCGCGTCGACCAGCACCTCGGGCGTGAGGCCGGCGGGGTCGAGCACGGTGCCGAGGCCCAGTTCGCGGACCCGCCACCCGGTGGGCCGGTCGAGCGCGGAACCGGGCACGCACACCATCGGCGTGCCGGACCGCAGTGCCTCCATCACTGTGCCCATGCCGGCGTGGGTGACGCACAGGGCCGCGTGCTCCAGCACCGCCACGTGCGGCACGAAGTCGTGCACCTCGACGTTGGGCGGCAGGTCGCCGAGCGAGGCGCGGTCCACACCGCCGCCGGTGGTCATCACCGCGTGCCACGGCCGGCCGCGGAACGCTTCGACGCACGTGCGGAAGAAACCCTCGTCCTCGTTGAACACCGCGCCGAGCGACACCAGCACCACGGGCAGGTCGCCGGCGGGCGGCGTCCACGTCCCGAGGAAGCCGCGGTCGCCGACGCACGGCCCGACGAACGCGAACCGCTCGTCGAAGGTCTCACCCGCGTACTGGAACTCCCGCGGCACGGTGACCAGGCTCAGCGGCGGCACCTCGAACCACACCTCGTGCGGCGCGGCGGCCACCCCGTAGCGGGCGCACAGCGCGCCGATGCGCCCCATCGTGGTGGCGACCCACTCGGGCATCTCCCTCGGCCGTTCCCGGGCCGGCTGCTCCGCGGCGTCGGACTCGGGGTTGTACATGGCGTTGAGGAAGGAGAAGTGCTCGTTGGAGGCGAACACCGGGATCACCTGCGCGGCGGGAACGTCCCAGTGCCGGGCCAGCACACGGGCCCCGTGGAGCACCGAGGTGTCGTAGACCAGGCAGTCCGGCCGGTCGCCGTCGAGCTCGGCCGTCGCGGTGGCGAGCATGGCCTCGCTCTCGTCGAGCAGCACGCCCATCAGGTAGCCGGGATCGTTCGCCACGAGGGCGAAGTCGGCGTCGCGGTACCGGGACGGGTAGGTCACGACGGTGGCGCCCGCCTCGGCGGCGATCTCCGCCATGCTCGGTGCGGTCAGGTAGGTGACCCGGTGCCCGCGCGCGGCCAGTTCGGTGACGACCGCGAGGTTCGGGATGACGTGCCCGTGGTCCGGGTGGCACATGAACAGGAAATGCCGCGACATTTGTCGTCCTCGCCCCGATTGTTGTGCTGGAATCCGGCGACCCTGCCGGGAGCGTGGTCACCGTAAAGCGACCGGAAGCGGCCTGGACACCCCTATCACTCCTGTTCCCCGGCCATGGACGAGCGGGTCGCCGGTTGCCTCCAGGGGGTCGGTTCCAGCCACCCTGACCTGCAGATTAGGGGTTACCCCCTAGCCGGGGGCCAGACCTAGGCTGGCCGGGAAGCCGACCACAGCGAAAGGGCTGCCGATGGCCACGCTCGTCTGGGACTACTCGCGCGAATACGAAATGGAGCGCAAGGACATACTCGACGCGGTCGAGACCGTGTTCTCCTCCGGCAGGCTCGTCCTCGGGCCGAGCGTGTCGTCCTTCGAGGCGGAGTTCGCGGCCTACCACGGCGTCGCCCACTGCGTCGGCGTGGACAACGGCACGAACGCCCTCCGCCTGGCGCTCCAGGCGCTCGGCGTCGGCCGCGGCGACGAGGTCGTCACGGTGTCCAACACCGCCGCGCCGACCGTGCTGGCGATCGACGCCGTCGGCGCCGCACCGGTGTTCGTCGACGTGGACCCGGACACCTACCTGATGGACGTCGCCCAGGTGGCTTCGGTGATCACGCCGCGCACCAAGGTCCTGCTGCCGGTGCACCTGTACGGCCAGTGCGTGGACATGGAACCGTTGCAGGAGCTCGCACGGCAGCACGGCCTGCTGGTGCTGGAGGACTGCGCCCAGGCGCACGGCGCGCGCCACCACGGCCGGGTGGCCGGGTCGATGGGCGACGCCGCCGCGTTCTCCTTCTACCCCACCAAGGTGCTCGGCGCCTACGGCGACGGCGGCGCGACGATCACGAACAACCCGGAGGTGGACGCGAACCTGCGCCGCCACCGGTACTACGGCATGGAGAAGACCTACTACGTCGTGGAGACGCCCGGCCACAACTGCCGGCTCGACGAGGTGCAGGCGGAGATCCTGCGCCGCAAGCTCGTCCGCCTGGACGACTACGTGGCGGCGCGGCAGGCGGTGGCCGCGCGGTACGCGGAAGCGTTGGCGGACACCGACCTGGTGCTGCCGTCGACCGCGCCGGGCAACACGCACTCGTACTACGTCCACGTGGTGCGCCACCCGCGGCGCGACGACATCCTGGAACGCCTGAAGGCGCACGACGTCCACCTGAACATCAGCTACCCGTGGCCGGTGCACACCATGACCGGGTTCGCACACCTGGGCTACGCCGAGGGCAGCCTGCCGGTGACCGAGCGGGTGGCCGGCGAGATCTTCTCGCTGCCGATGTACCCGTCGCTGCCCCAGGACACGCAGGAGCACGTGGTGGACGCGCTCAAGCAGGTGCTGGCGACGCTCTGACCGGGCCGGTGGCGGGCGGCACCGCCCGCCTCACCCGCGCGGGAGGAGGCTGCGCAGGCACAGCAGCAGGCTGCGGGCCTGGATGTTGACGTAGAAGCTGTGCCGCAGCAGCTCCTCGTACTGGTGCAGGGTCAGCCACCGGTACTCGGGGTCGTCCCGCGCGACCTCGGCGTCGGTCTCCACGACCAGGTACCGGTTGCGGGCGCCGAGGAACCGGCCGCCCTCCTCGGACAGCACGGCGTCGAAGCGGATCTTGGTCGAGCCGAGCACCTCGTCGAGGAACCGGGGCCGCGCCGGCAGGTGGTCGTGCGCCTCTGGCACGCACTGCACGGTGGGCGCCAGCTCGGTCACGTCGGCGTAGCCGGGTTCGGTGCGCGCGTGGGTGAGCACGTGCAGCACACCGCCGATCTCCTTGACCAGGAACGCGATCACCCCCGTGCCGACCGGTTCGATCATCGGCTGGGACCACGCTCCGACCTCACGCCCGCCGGCCCGCACGTCCACGCCCACGACGGTGAAGAACCCGCCGCTGCGGTGCGCGATGACGCCGTTCTCACGAGTCCAGTCCGGCAACCCGGCCAGCGGGCCGAGGGCGACCCGCAGGTCGGTGCGGGTGCGGACCTCGGTGATCCAGCTCAGCACCTCTCCGGTGGTGTGCACGCCGGGCGTGGCCGGGTCTCCCGACCGGACCAGGGCTTCGCTGAACGGGTCGGTGGCCGCCGCGGCCAGTGCCGCGCCGCCGCCGGGCAGGCAGGCCAGCACCGTGCGGGCGTCCATGTTCACCAGGTCCGGCACGGTCATCAGGCCGGCGATCTCGCCGAGGGTGAACCAGCGGAACCCCTCACGCACCTCGACGTCGCCGTCGACCTCGACGACCATGTTGCGGTTGCGCTTGCGGTAGAACCACGCGCCCTGCTCTGACTGCCGGATGTCCACCAGGACGTGGTGGCCGGAGGTGTCGCGGAAGTGCTCCAGGTAGGGGATGGGCTTGCCCTGGTGCACGCGGGTGTAGTTGCTGCGGGTGGCCTGCACGGTCGGCGACAGCTGCAGGCCGTTGGCGTTGCCCGGTTCGTGCTTGGCCTGCATCAGGCAGTGCAGCACGCCGTCGACCTCCCGCACGAGGATGCCGAGGATGCCGATCTCCGGCTGGTTGATGATCGGCTGCGACCAGTGCGGCACGAGCGCGCCGGGCAGGTCGACGGCGAGCGACTCGACGCTGAAGAACCGGCCGGTGTGGTGGCGCAGGTTGCCGGTGCCCGGTTCGGTGAGCCAGCCGGCGAGGTCGTCCAGCGGCACGCGCTCGACGTTCATCCAGCTGTGCTCCGCGGTGCGGGCGAGCCAGGCGTGCACGGCGTCGGCGTCACGCGCGGCGAGCATCGACTCGGCCAGGCGCGTCCGGGCAGGACGGCGGGTGGGTGCGGTCACCTGGGGTGCTCTCCTCTGCTCAGGTGGCGTGGACCGGCAGCAGTCCGGTGTCCCGCGCGAGGGCCAGGCCCGGTGCGGCGCGGTCGCGTTCGGACAGCACGACGTCGGCCGGAACGGGCAGTGCCAGGTCCGGGTCCACGATGGACACCGCCAGCTCGTCCGCGGGTTCGTAGCCGCGGGACAGCAGGTAGTGCACGGTGGAGTGGTCGTCGAGGGCGATGAACGCGTGGCCGAGCCCTGGCGGGAGGTAGACGGCGCGGAAGCCGTCGCCCGCCAGCTCGACGGAGTCCCACTCGCCGAACGTCGGCGAGCCGACCCGCAGGTCCACCACGATGTCCAGCACCCGCCCGCGGGAACAGGTCACGTACTTCGCGCACCCCGGTGCCGTGCGGGCGTAGTGCACGCCGCGGGCGACCCCGCGGCGTGACACGCTGGCGCTGGCCTGGGCCACGGCGAACAGCGGCGCGCCGACCGCCTCGGCGAACACGTCGTGCTGGAACGGGGAGACGAACAGGCCGCGGTCGTCCGGGAACACCTCGGGCTCGAACTCCCAGGCCCCGCCGACAGAGAGTGCGCGGGCTTTCATCGACGACCTCCGTCTCAGGACGGTGATCAGCGTGCAGCGGCCCGAACCGCGTGGTCAACCAGCTTAGGGGAACCCCTATCCGCGGTTAGGGGTGTCCGGCCGCAGACCGTCCACTGAGGACTGAATCAGGTGGGCGACGGTCCTCGACACCGCGTCGGCGAGGGGAACCCGGGCCCGCCACCCGGTGGCGAGGGTGAGACCGGCCGGGTCGGCCACGAGGCTGTGGAAGTCCGACGCGGTGGCGTACGGCGGTGGTGGCACCGACAGCACCGGCACGGCCGGGCGACCGGTGTGTTCCGCGACGGTGGCGGCGACGAGCTCGAACAGCGCCCGCACCGGGACGCCCGTGCCCGAGCCGACGAGCCACGCCCGTCCGGCCAGCCGGTCGGCGTGCGCCACGGCCGCCGCGAACGCCTCGGCGACGTCCTCCACGAACACCAGGTCGCGCCGCACGTCCCCGGCTCCCCACACGGTCAGCGGCTCGCCCGCGAGCGCACGCCGCGCCATCGCGGTCACCACACCCCGGTCAGGAGAGCCGGGGGAGGGGCCGAACACGGTGGGCAGCCGCAGGGAGCAGCCGCCCGCGTCGAGCACGAGCCGTTCGGCGGCGCACTTCTGCCGGTCGTACTCCGACTCGGGGTGGTCGGTCTCGGTGCCGTCGATCCGCTCCGGCGCGCCTGGCCCGACCTGCGAGGTGGAGCCGGCGAACACGACCGTCCCACGAGCCGCGTCCACGGCCTCGGCGACGATGCCGACGTTGACCCTGGCGGCGTCGGCCGCGCCACCGGCGGCGACCCGCCAGGTGCCGCCGCCGGTGAACAGCACCAGCGGCAGCACCACGTCCGCGCCCGCGACCGCGGCGGCGACCGCGCCGGGCTCGGTCAGGTCGGCCGCGACGACCTCGGCCGGGAACGGCGGCACGCCGGGACCACGTGCCACCACCCGCACCCGCGCGCCCCGCGCCGCCAGCCGTGCGGACACCGCGGAACCCACGAACCCCGACCCGCCGAGCACCGCGACGAGAGCGCCGCCCAGTTCTCCCGGCACGCTCACACCACGTGGACGTCGGGCACGTACAGGATCCACTTGCCGCCCGCCTCGCGGAACGCCTCCTCCTTGGCCATGATCTCCTCGGCGTGGTTCCAGGCGAACAGCAGCGCGTAGCCGGGGTAGGGGTCGGCGAAGGCGGCCGGCGGGCGCACCGGGATGCCCGAGCCGGGCGCCAGCCGGTGCTGCTTGGCGGGCGTGGTGTCGCTGATGAACTCGACCAGGTCCGGTCCGATGCCGCAGAGGTTCGTGACGGTGGCGCTCTTGGCGGTCGCGCCGTAGCCGACGACCCGCTCGCCCTTCGCCTTCAGCTCGTTCAGCAACGCCAGGAGGTCGGTGCGGATCGTCCGGACCCGGTCGCCGAACCCGTCGAGGACGGCGCGGTCGTGCAGGCCGCGCGCTTGCTCCTCGGCGAGCAGGGCGGCGACGGCCGCGGACGGGGTGCGCGCACCGGGCAGGGCCAGGGTGTAGCGGACCTCGCCGCCGTGCACCGGCAGGCGTTCGACGTCGACCAGCTCCAAGCCGTGCCGGCGGGCCATGGCGTCCACGGAGGTGGCGCTGAACAGGAAGAAGTGCTCGTCGTAGATCTGGTCGAACGAGGTCTGCTCGACGATGTCACCGAGGTAGGGGTCCTCGAACACGAACGCCCCACCGGGCTTGAGCAGCGCCACGACACCGCGCAGGATCGAGTCCGCGTAAGGGATGTGGCAGAACGTGTTCGCCGCGTACACGAGGTCGGCCGGACCGTCCTGGTCGCGGATGGACAGCGCGGTGGACTCCTCGAAGAAGTCCTTGCGGACCCGCACACCCGCCTCGGCGGCCAGGTCGGCGACCGCGCCGGACGGTTCCACGCCCAGGTGCCGCACGCCCGCCGCCGCGACGGTGCGCAGCATGGTGCCGTCGTTGCAGCCCAGCTCGACCACGAGCGGGTCCTCGCCCGCCAGCTCGGTGCTCAGGAACCGCTCGGCCAGCGCGCGGAAGTGCTCGCGCATCACCGCGGACCCCTGCGACAGGTAGGGGTAGTCCTGGTGGAACATCTTCTCCCTGGGCACCTCCTCCATCAGCTGCACCATCGCGCAGTCCGCGCACGCGCCCACGGCGAGGCGGTAGGTGAACTCGACGGAGGTTTCCTCGGGCAGCCGGAACGCGTCGGACAGCGGCTGCTGACCGAGGTCGAGGAACTCGGTGACCGTCCCTGCGCAGACGCGGCAGGTGGACTGGTTGGGCATTGGCGGGTTCTTTCTACTCGGGAGGGGCACGGGTCACCCCCGTGCTTCGAAGGCCCGTGGTCCGGCGCCGGTCCGCTGGGACAGGCGGCGCGGCAGGTCCGCCCGGCTGCGCATGCCCAGCTTGCGGTAGACCCTGGTGAGGTGTTGCTCGACGGTGCTGACGGTGATGTAGAGGATTCCGCTGATCTCGCGGTTCGTGTGGCCTTTCGCGGCGAGCTCGGCCACCCGCAGCTCGGAGTCGCTCAGGACCGATCGCCCGTCACCGGTGTCGCCGTCCTCCCAGCCGGCCGGGAGGGGCAGGGCGCCGGGGCACGACGCCCCGGTCTCGGCCACCGCGATCTGGGACAGCTCGCGCGCCTCGGCGTGCTGGCCCAGGGCGTCGAGCGCGTCACCCAGGTCGGACAGGGCACGGGCCAGCTCGACCCGGTCACCTGCCCGCCGCAGGTGCCGTACGGCCTCGCGCAGGAGCGCGGGTCGCTCGGCGGGCTCGCCCGCGGCCGCGAGGACCCGCAGCGCCGCACCGCGGGTGCGGCGGTCGCCGGCCGGCAGCAGCATCTGCTCGCTGATCAGCTTGCGAGCCGCCTCCGGTCGGCCGAGGGTGAGGTTGGCCTGGGCGAGGCCGCAGCGCCACGGCGCGAGCACCGGCAGGTCGAGGCCCCACGCGAGCATCCGGGTGCCGCAGTTCTGGAAGTCGCTGATGGCGGCGAGCACCCGCCCGACGGCGAGGTTGCCGTTGCCGCGGGCGTGCAGGTAGCGCAGGCCGGCGGCGGTGGCGAACATGGCGTCGGGCACGCGCTGCCGCATCACCTCGGCGATCACGTGATGCCGGCCCAGCGCGGTGTTGGCCTCCAGCAGCACGGCCAGCGGGTAGCCGATGGACAGGCCCCAGCCCTGGTGCGGCAGCAGGGCGAGTGCGGTCTCGGCGCGTGCGGCGGCCACCGCCACCTCCCCGCGCCGCAGGGCGATGTCGGCCCGGACGACCTCCAGGACCGCCTGCCAGGTCACCGCGCCGCCGCGGACGGCCTCGGCGGTGAGCCGGTCGCACCACCGCTCTGCCCGGTCGGGGTGGCCGCTGTGCACCAGGATCAGCAGGGCGGTGAGCACGACCTCCAGCGACATGTCGCCGAGCCGGCAGCTGCGCAGGATGTGCTCGGCGCTGGCGATGGCGTCGGGGTGGAACTCGGCGGTCCAGAAGGTGCCGATGGCCTGTGCGGCGGCCACCCACGGGTCCGCGTCGGCCACCACGTCGCTGGCCACGGCGCTCGCCGGGTCGAGGCCGTGGAACCACTGGCAGACGATCCGCAGCTCGGCCGCGCTCTGCGCGTCCAGCATGCCGGGGTTCTGGTTCAGCACGGCGAGCGCGCGCACGGCCGTTGCCTCGTCCCCGATCCACAGCGCGTGGTGCACGACGGTCATGGCGTCGCGCCCGCGCAGCCGGCCGGCCCACATCGCCTCGTGCAGGGGTTCCATGTGCACGACGGCGGCGGCCGGGTTGACCCGCCACAGCGCCCGCACCAGGACGCTGGTGATGCCCAGCCGCTCGTCCGGCTCGACCACGGGCAGCGCGGGTTCCAGGTAGCGCACGGCCGCTGCCACGTCGTCGCCCATGAGCGCCTGTTCGGCGGCGATGCGCAGCACGGAGACCGGCCAGCCCGGCGCGACCCGGTCGGCGGCCACGAGGTGGTCGGCCACCACGGCCGCCGCCGCACCGCGCTGGTAGAGCAGCTCGGCGGCACGGGCGCGCAGCCGCACCCGTTCGGGACCCGGCGTGCTGTCGAGGACCGCCGGCCCCGCGCCGGGGTGGCGGAAACGGCCGTCGAGTAGCAGACCGGCGGCGGTGAGCACGTCGACCGCCTGCTCGACGGCCTCGGGCGTGGTGCCGGCCAGCCGGCCGAGCAGGACCGGGGTCCGCTCCTCGCCGAGCACGGCGATGGCGCGCGCGACCTCGAGGAGCCCCGCCTCCCAGCGGTGCAGGCACTCCAGCACCGCGCGCTTGAACGCGGGACCGACCTGGTCCTGACCGATCTCGTGCCCTGCCTCGAAGTCCTCGACCATGGCCCGGACCAGCATGGGGTTGCCGCCGCTGAGGCCGTGCCAGGCGGGCGCGAGCGCGTCGGGATCGGGCACCCGGTCGCGCAGCAGCTCGGCGATCCCGCACACCGACAGCGGAGCGAGCCGGATGCGGTGGTGCGGCCGCCGGGTCAGCTCGGCGTGGAACAGCGGCAGCGTCGGCTGCGGCTGCTGCCACTCGGCGAGCACGACGACCACCCGTCCTGCTCTCATCCGCCGCCTCAGGTAGAGGATGAACTGCAACGAGGAACTGTCAGCGAATTGCACGTCGTCCACGCACAGCACGACCGGTCTTTCCCGCGACAATTCGAGCAGAATTTGACACAGTTCATGCACGGGCCGCACATAAGAATGAGGAATTCTCCGCACGTCCGCGCCGGGGTCGGTCACGGTCGCGGCAATCGGCGTGATGAGGTGGGAAACGCGGTCCGCTATTTCCGGCGGCAGACCTGCGCCGTGGAACAACTGGTCGATGACGCCCGCCTGCAGGGGACGCTCGGCCGGCGCGCCGGTCGCGGTCAGCAACAACGCGCCCGAAGCGGCGGCGTGCCGCTGGAACCGTTGCAGCAGCTCGGTCTTCCCGCTGGCCACGCCGCCACTGACCAGCGCGAGCCTGCCTGTTCCCGCAGAGCACTCCGCGAGCAGGCCGACCAGCTCGGCAAGCGCACCACCATGGTCTGTCGGCACCAACCGTCCAGTTCCCTCCAACATGGCCACCGATGGTCTTTCCGCTGCAGCTCACCCCAAGTGGACGCTTTATAGCACGGCTTCCCGGCTTGTCCAGCGCCTTTGGTGACATCGCCCGAGAACAGCGGCCAAACGTGTTCGCGGCACGCCTGGCAACCATTGGAATCACGAATCCGAATGTGGCCGATCGCGTCTCAATTGGCGGCGAACGGGCTAACCGGTACGGCCGAATCGCGGTCTGCCGAACCTCGGGTGCGCGATTCCGGAGCATGCCGTAGCACAGCCTGGGCGGGACATCATCGTGTTGATCGAATCCGTGTCGCAACCGTAGTCACGCCGCCGCGGCGGGTACGGGACACCGAAGTGCCGCACGCCGGGCGGCGCCCCGGTGCCGCCCGGCGCGTCCGGGCCACGGCCAAGATCCACAGGTGGCCTCGGGGCCGGTGCATGGCAAATGACATGGGTAACCGATACACCGCCGGAACGGTGAATCCTTCCCGCGAAACGGACATAACTCCGAATATGTCGACTCCGGTGTGGACGCTGGGGCCGACCATTTTCCGCGCACCCACGGCGTGTTCACGTGGTTGCGTCGACAATCTTCCGCTTGCGGAGGTTTTTCCGGTATGCGTTGATCACCCGGTAGGCCTTGGACAACGTTGCCACGTTGTCGCGATAGGACGGCGTGGCGAGCACCTGCCGGACGGCGCCGGCACGACCAGCTCGGCGAGGTCGTCGTCGGCCGGCGTTCCCCGCGTCACCACGACGACGGGGCGGTCACCGTCCAGTTCGGACCACCAGGCGGGTTCGGCCAGCGGCTCCACCGGCAGTACGAGGACGTGCTGCTCGAACGCCTCCTGGGACCGCTCGGCCGCTGACGCGCCCGAGCGGTCCCGCTCAGCGCCTCACCGGGAGGCCAGCTGACGGCGCAGCCACGCCGCTCGGGCGGCGATGGCGTCCTGCGAGAGCACGGCGTGGGGCACCACGACGTCGAACCCGTGGAACCCGCCGGGCCAGACGTGCAGCTCGACGTGGCAGCCCGCCTGCCACATGCGGGTCGCGTGGGCGACGTCCTCGTCCCGGAACGTCTCGGCCGACCCGACGTCGACGAACGCGGGCGGCAGGCCGGAGAGGTCCGCGGCGCGGGCAGGCGCGGCGTACGAGGACACGTCCGGTCCTCCGCGGACGCCGTCGCCGAGGAGCGCGTTCCACCCGGTCTCGTTCGAGGAGCTGTCCCAGATGCCGAGGCTGCGCATCTGCCGCGCGGAGGGCGAGTCGTTGCGGTCGTCGAGCATCGGCGACAGGAGCAGCTGAGCCAGGACCGCCGGGCCGTTGCGGTCGCGTGCCATCAGCGTGACACCCGCCGCGAGGCCGCCGCCGGCGCTCGCACCGCCGATGACGACGCGCCCGGGGTCGATGTTCAGCTCGTGGGCGTGCTCCGACACCCACACCAGGCCCGCGTAGCAGTCCTCGACGGGACCGGGATGGGGTGTCTCGGGTGCGAGCCGGTACTCGACCGAGACCACGGCCATGCCCATGGGTTCGGCCAGGTCCAGCATCTCGGCCAGGCCGAACCGGTTGTCCCCGACGATCATGCCGCCGCCGTGGACGTGGTAGATCGCCGGCGTCGGGGTCGCCGCGTGCACCGGGAGGCAGATCAGCAGCGAGATGTCCGGCTCCCCGTCCGGTCCCGGCACCACCCGCTCCCGCACGCTGTAGGCGCCACCGCGCGAGAGGACCTCGTCGGTCGGGGTCTCCACCCCGGGAACGGGCTCGCGCATCTCGGCGATGTTGTCCGGACGGTACGCGTCGGGAGGACGCAGGCTGCTCAGCACCTCGACGACGGGAGCGAGCTCCGGGTCGAAGGGCGGCGGCGGTCCGACCGGCCGCCCGGAAGACCGCTCCGTTGTCCGCGTGGTCATGGGTTCTCCTACCGGCAGGCGGCGGGATGTCCGCCTGCCGCGGTCACAGGTCGTCGATGAGGTGGAAGGGGTTTCGGCTCAGACGGTCGGGACGGTCCCGCCGTCGATCACGTACTCGGCGCCCACGATCGCCGTGGCGCGGTCCGAGACCAGGAACCCGACCAGGTCCGCGATCTCCTCGGTGTTCGCGAACCGTCCCAGCGGTACTCCTCCTAGGGAGTCGTAGATGGTCTGCTTGGCTGCTTCCCGCGTGATCCCGTTGCCCTCGGCGATCCGGTCCACGAACCGTTCGTAGGCTTCGGTCTCGATCCCGCCGGGGCTGATGGCGTTGACCCGCACGCCGCGCGGCGCGAGCTCGTTGGCCAGTCCCTTGCTGTACGTGCGCAGCGCGGCTTTCGCTGCCGCGTAAGCCAAGGACGCGTCGTACTGCGGCAGCTCGCGCTGGATCGAGGTGAAGTGCAGCACCACGCCCGACCCGGACTCGATCATCGCCGGGAGGAGCGCCCGATCGAGCCGCACCGCTCCCAGGAAGTTGAGGTTCAGCTCGGTGAGCCACTGGTCATCGGTGATGACCGCGAACCCGCCGGCCGGTGTCGACGCACCTCCGACGACGTGCACCAGGATGTCGAGTGCGCCGCCGGTCTCGCTGATCCGAGCGGCCACGGCGTCGGCGCCCTCGACCGTCGTCGTGTCCGCTTCGATGAACCGGTCGGGGTGCTCGTACCCGTCGGGCATCGTCCGCGCCGTCACGAAGACGTCCGCACCCATCTCCCGCAACCTCTCGGCGACGGCCTTGCCCGAGCCCTTCGAACCGCCGGTGACCAGCGCCCGGCGACCGTCGAGGCGGTCGCGATCCGAACTTGACATTTGTCTCTCCACTGAAGATCGATGTGACGCGGGCGCGGTCAGGCTGCGTGGTTGGCGATGACGAGTTCGGCGACGAGGTCGTCCCGCAACGCGAACCGGTAGTCGAGCTCGGCGACACCACCGGGGAAGGTGCCCTCGATCCGGACGGTCACCACCCAGTGGCTGCCGTCGACGCGGTGAGCGCCGATCTGCTCGGTCGTGTACTCGAACTCGGACCCGGCGTCCCGCAGGAACGCGTGGGTCTCCTCCCGGCCGCGGAAGGTCTCGTCCTGGTCGACGATCACCGCGTCCTCGGTGAGGAACGACGAGGCGGTGTCGGCGTCGCGGGCGACGTGGGCGGCGAAGAACTCGCGCACGGTGGCCGGGAGCAGGTCGGACGGGAGGTCGGTGTGCTGTGTCATGAGCCCACCGTGTCGCCTCACGGCGCGGGAGGGTCAAGCCGTGGACCCTCTCCCAGGGGGAGAGTCCACACTGAACGGGTGCTGACCATCGGGGAGTTTTCGCGTCTGACCCACCTGAGCGTGCGGACCCTGCGCCGCTACCACGAGGCGACCCTGCTGGAGCCCGCCGTGGTGGACGAGAGCACCGGCTACCGCTACTACGCCGTCGACCAGATCCCGACCGCCCAGGTGATCCACCGGCTCCGCGAGCTCGACGTCCCCCTGAGCGACGTGCAGCGGATTCTGCGGACCCCCGACCCCGGTGTCCGGGCGGCACTGGTCGCGGACCACCTGCAGCGCCTCGAAGACGTGCTCGACCGGACCAGGGCCGCGGTCGTGTCGCTGCGGCGCCTGCTCCGGCCCGATCCCGCGCCGATCGCCGTCGAGCTGCGTGCGGAGCCGGCCAGGACGGTCGCGGCGGTGGAGGCCGTGGTCGCAGGTCGTGACATCGCGTCCTGGTTCGCGGGCGCGATGGCCGAGCTGGAGGCGGCCGTCGGCTCCGCCGCGACCGGACCTCCCGGCGGTTGCTACGACAACGCCCTGTTCGAACAGGAACGCGGTCACGCGCTGCTCTACCTGCCCACTGCGGCACCACCCCGCACCGGACGCGTGCACCCCGTGGTTCTCCCGGCCGCGGAACTGGCCGTCACCACCCATGTCGGCGAGCACGACAACGCCGACGTCACGTACGGCGAGCTCGGGGCCTGGGTGGTGGAGAACGCGATGTCGGTGGCCGGGCCGGTGCGGGAGGTCTACACCGTCGGCCCGCGTGACTCCGGTGATCCCGCCGCGTGGCGCACCGAGATCGGCTGGCCCGTCTTCCGCGTCACCTGAGGCGGCCGGCGCGGTGGGAGGTCTGGTCAGGTGGCGCTGATGTCCAGCTTGCCGACCCTGTTGGTGGTCAGCAGGCCGAACCACACCGCGCCGGGTTGGTGGACGTTGATGTCGCACGGGTAGGAGGCCGACGACGGCGTGCTCCACATCCGGACCTCGTGCGTGACCGGGTTGAACCGGGCGACCTGGTTGCCCAGCCCGAACAGCGCGGGGAAGCTGACCGAGAAGTAGATGTTGCCGTCGCTCGCCTCGGCGATCGGTCCCGGCATCGGCAGCGGGTTGCCGATGCTGCCGACCCCCAGCCCGTTGAGGATGCCGGTGAGCAGGCCGCCCACGCCCAGCAACGGGTACTCGGTGATCTGCCCGGTGGCGGGGTCGATGCGGGCGATCTTCATGCCGAGGGACTCGCCGACCCAGATCGTGCCGTCCGCGGCCGTGCGCACGCCGACGGGGAAGGAGGCCGGCGTCGGCATCGTGTACTGGGTGAACAGGTGGGTGTCGACGTCGAGGGTGGCGACCTTGTTCAGTTGCGGCAGGTCGAACACGACGGTGCGTCCAGGGCCCGGTTTGATGATGCCGAACAGCGCGGCGACCTGACCGAGGACCTCACCGGGCACGCGGTACTTGATCCACTGCCCGGTCGCCGGGTCGTAGCGGCCGATGGAGTCCAGCCCGCCGAGCGTGAACCACAGGGCGTCGTCCGGCCCGCGGGCGAGGTCGTTGGCCAACCCGAGGCCGCTGTGCAGCGGCAGCCCCAGCGGTTGCGGGGTGAACGCGCCCGCCCACGGCAGCGGGAAGCTCGGTCATGGAGCCGTCGGCGGTGTCGACGCGGAGCAGGCTGTTGCCCGTCACCTGGGGCATCCACAGGTCACCCGCCGCGTCCAGGTCCATGCCGCCGGGCACCGACAGCGGCATCGGCGTGGAGAAGTTGGTGAACTGCCCGGTGGCCGGGTCGAACCGGGCGACCTGGCTGCTCAGGTACTGCTCGACCCACAGGTTTCCGCTGTGGTCGAACTCCACCTCGCACACACCGCCGACCGGCAGTGACGAGGGAACCGGGCCGTACTCGGTGATCGGCGTCGCCGCGCCGGCGGTACCGGGTACGAGCGCCGACGCGAGCAACGCCGCGGCAACCGCGAGCAACTGTCTGTGCCGTGCTGGTCTCATGGTCCACTCCAGGGAATCCGCCGTCTGGCCAGGTCGTGCTGCCAGAACGAGTAAAGCGGCTTCGCCACACGGCCCCGTGAACCTTCACCTGAAAAGCGCAGTCGTCAGCTCTTCGGCTCCAGCGCGGCCGGGTCGTACCGGCAGGCCGGGTCCCACAGCAGGAACGACGGCGCGCCCGCGGCCTTCGAGGCGTCGATCTGAGCGCGGACCTCCTTGGGCCCGTAGGAGACGCCCATGCTGAACGCCTGCAGCCACGGGATGATCTCGCTGCCGGTGCCCTCGACCTTCTTCAGGAAGTCGGCCACGGACCGGTTGGTGATCTCGTAGGGCTCGCTGTCCGGGCGGCTGACCCCGTACTCGCCGGGACCCCAGTGCGACGGGTAGACCATCGGCGCGACGTAGTCGGCGTACTCGGCCATCCTCGGGATGTCCTGGGCGACCGCGCCCGGTCGGGTCGCGGCGATGCCGAACACCGACACGCCCACGAACGTCCCGTGCGCCCGCACCGCCTTGCGGCTCTGGGTCAGGAAGTCGACGATGGCGTCCTCGGGGGAGCCCTCCAGGCCGGGCAGCCGCATCTGCTCCAGAGCGCCCTCCGGCTTGCGGATGTAGTCGTAGAGGATGTCGTCGAACCCGAGCCGTGCGGCCTCCTCGGCCAGCTCCACGTTGTAGGCGACGACGTCGGGGTTGGCGAAGTTGGTGAACGAGTACTGGCCGTACGAGCCGGCCCACGGGGTGCCGGCGGAGGACTGGATGACGCGGTCCCGCTTGCCCGACTCCCAGGACGCCTTGGCGAGGACCGGGTCGCGGAACGCCACGAGCCTGCCGACCACGCGCACGCCGAGCCGGTGCAGCTCGTCCACCGTTGCCTTGGCGTCGTAGTAGTCCCGGGTGGCGCCGATCTCGCCCGCCAGCGGGACCTGGGAGCGGTAGCCGATCTCGCCGCTCTCGTCCTTGATGTCGAGCTGCACCGTGTCGATGCGGCGTTCCTTGATCATCTGCAGCACCGGCTCGCGCAGCACCTCGGCCGACCACCCGGCCGCGGACATGTGCACCGCGCGCATGCCGGGGTGGCGCGTCTTGACGGCGAACTCCTGCTTGGCGACGTTGCCCGCGACGTCGCGGGCCTCGAAGCGGGCGGTCGCGGCCGTCGGCAGGGTCACGGCGAAGCTACCGCCGTCGCCGAGCTCCACGGGCTTGCCGTCCACGCTCAGCGCGGACGCGCCCTCGGCCCTGCCCTTGACCTCGACGGGCTTGCGGAGGTCGGTCACGGCCTCGGAGTCGACCGTCAGGACCGGCGGCGCGCTGTCGACGGTGAACCGCCTGCTCACCTCGTCGTCGGGGAGCAGGGGCACAGCGCCGGGGGACTGCGCCGTGAGGACGTGCTCGCCGTCGGCCGGCTCGGTGCCGGTGACCACGAGCCGGTTGCCCTCGGCCGTGGTGGACACCGGGTTGCCGTCGAGCAGCAGCCGCACCTCGCCGTGATCCATGCCCTCCGGCAGGGTGACCGCCAGCTCCTTCGCCGCGGCCGCCGTCAGCACGGCGCCGTCGTCCACCCCCATCACGACGGGACTGGCCGAGAAGGCGCGAACGGTCAACGGGGTGACGACGGCGAGCGCGACGAGCACGACCGCCCCCACCAACACGCTGCGGCGACTGCTGTTGCGAGATCGCATGCGCACCCTCCCGGCCGATGTCGTTCCGCTGTGGCGTATCCAGCAAGGTCCGTTTCAACCAAAACGCACACGTTCGTGTCCGCGTGTTGCGGCCGCCTGGATCGCCGTCAACCGTGAGAACGTGACTGGTAGGCGTGTTGGCGCACTGGGCGCGATGGCTGTCTTGTTGGTCGCGTGCGGGACGGCTCCCGAGCCGCCCCTGGCGGCGGCACCGTCCTCATCGGAGCGTGTCACCACCCCGCCCCCGGACCCCGGGACGTACTCGGCCAACGAGCTCGGTGACGTCCCGGTGCTGATGTACCACCGCATCGTCGACACCCCGGCGACGGTGTACGACCGCACCCCCGCCGACTTCCGCGCCGAACTGGAGCGCCTCGCCGGGGAGGGGTACGTCCCGATCACCACGGCCGAGTACGTCTCCGGCGAGATCGACATCCCGGCGGGCACCCACCCGGTCGTCCTCACCTTCGACGACGGCCACCCCACGCAGTTCGCGCTGACGCCGGAGGGGACACCCGTTCCCGGGACGGCGGTGGCGATCATGCTGGAGGTCGCCGGCCGCCACCCCGGCTTCCGCCCGGTCGCCAGCTTCTACGTCAACGGCGACCCGTTCGGGGACCCCGGCGGCAAGCGGACGCTGACGTGGCTGGCCGACCACGACATGGAGGTCGGCAACCACACCCTGACCCACTCGAACCTGGGCGCGGCGCCGGCGGAGGAGGCCCAGCGCGACATCGCCCGCGGCGACGCCGCCATCCGTGCGGCCGGGCCGACGCCGGTGACCATCTCCCTGCCCTTCGGCGTCCACCCGGTCCAGGAGGAGCTGGCCGTCAAGGGTCGCGCGGACGGTGTCGGCTACGAGTACACGGGCGCACTGCTCGTCGGCGCGAACCCGGCCCCGTCGCCGTACTCCGCCGACTTCGACCGGCTGCGCATCCCGCGCATCCGGTCCCAGGGCCCGACCGGCCAGGAGGCGGCCTTCGGCTCGTCGGCGTGGCTCGACAAGCTCGCCGCCGGCGCGAGCGTGCGCTACACCTCCGATGGGGTGCGCGACCGGATCGCCTTCCCCCAGGGCGGTTCCCGCTCGGTGGCGGCGGGCTACCAGGCCATGGCCCACTCGTACTGAACACCGGCCCAGCACCGGGGAACACCCCGACCGGCCCAGGCACTCGGGCCGTGTTCAACGCGAATTGGTTGACACCGGTTGAACACCATTTATCAGCACGTTTCCAAGGTGCCCCTGGGATAGTCGCAACGCACAGGAATAAGCATGCGTGACGGCGATTCTCCTTATTTGGAGAGAGGCGTCAGGCCACCCGATCGGAGGTTCCGCGCGGTCGCGGGTGACTGAAAGAATTGCTGCTTCGCTGGCGGGGACACAGACATGGGATGAGCGGAGGTCGACGCTGGTGGGCATATCACCGCAGGTCAGAACGGTGATGCGGGCGCAGCGAACGCGCAGTGGTGTTGGCGCGGATGCAGGACTATAGCAGTGGAAGGGCGATTCGTGGTCAGCGGAGCGGACTCGGGCAAGGAGACGGGCGCGCGGTTGTCGACATCGGCCCTGCCGGGAGTCGGCGACACAGTGGAAATGGTTCCGCCCGCTTCTCTCATTCCCGGCGACTCGCCGCGCAGTGGTGGCGAGGACATGGCGCACGTGCGCCGTTTGGCTGATTCCGCGACGACATTCCCGCCCATCATCGTGCACCGTTCGACGAAGCGGGTGGTCGACGGCATGCACCGCCTGCGTGCGGCGGTGCTGCGCGGGTCGGCGACCATCGCGGTGCGGTGGTTCGACGGCTCGGCCGACGACGCGTTCGCGCTCTCGGTTGGGGTGAACGCCGCGCACGGCCTGCCGCTGACGCAGGCGGACCGGACCGCCGCGGCACAGCGGCTGCTGGTGTCGCACCCCGGCTGGTCCGACCGCGCGGTCGCGGCGACCACCGGCCTGGACAACAAGACCGTGGCCGCGCTGCGCCGTTCAACCGAGGAGGTTCCCCGGTTGGCCAGCCGGGTCGGCAAGGACGGCAGGCGCAGGCCGGTCGACCCCGCTCCCGGCCGGATCGCGGCGGCGGAGCTGATCTCGGCCAACCCCGGCGCGTCCCTGCGCGAGATCGCCAGGACAGCGGGCATCGCCGTGGCCACGGTCAAGGACGTCCGCGAGCGCATGCGCCTCGGCCGCGACGTCGTTCCGGCCAGGACCCCCGACCGCGCCCCGGCCCTGCCCCGCCGCCCGCCGCCGAGGCCGGTCGGCGGCTTGGACGTCCTCAAGAACGACCCGTCGGTCCGGCACACCGAGAACGGCCGCAACATGCTCCGCCTGATGGCCGCCACCTCCGCCGACGCGGACTGGTGGAGCGCGATCCTCGACTCGCTCCCCGAACACTGCGCCGACGCGGTCGTCGAAGCTGCTCAGCAGTGCGCCCGCCGGTGGACGGACCTGGCGACCCGCATCGAACAGCGCCACACCGGCGGACGCCACACCGGCAAACGCCCCGCCTGACAACGGCGCAGGCTCCCGCGAGGGCCACCTGGCACCGCACCGGTGGCCGCCAACACCGGACGACGGCACCCGGACGAGCGCGACGGCGGCCAGTGCGGGCACGCACGCCGCGACCAGGCGCACCGGGGACGACCCAACGCCCCGCACCGGCGGCAGGAACCGGGCGCGCGCAGTTGTCCGCCGCGCCCCGGCCGTCCGCCGCGTCATGTCTCGCGGAGCAGGCCGGGCACCGGCCCCGCCAAGCGGGCGCGGCCGGCTCCGCTGAGCCCGGTCACCCCGGCACCACCGCGCCGGGGCGGCCGGGCTCAGCACCAGCCAGCCATTCGGCCAGCCCACCGAGCCCGGCCCAGGACCGCACCGCGCCGCCGGCGCCGCACCGCCGGCGCCCACTCAGCCTTGCGCGGCCCGCAACAGCCGGGCGTAGGGGCCGTCGGCGGCGGCGAGGTCCGCCGGCGCGCCCAGTTCCACGATGCGGCCGCGGTCGACCACGGCGACCCGGTCGGCGGCTGCGGCGGTGTGCAGGCGGTGCGCGATGGCGATCACCGTGCGGCCGGCCAGCACCCGGTCCACCGAGCGTTCGAGGGACCTGGCCGTGCCCGCGTCCAGCAGCGAGGTGGCCTCGTCGAGGACCAGGGTGTGCGGGTCGGCCAGCAGCACCCTGGCCAGGGCCAGCCGCTGGGCGACGGCGGGTGGGACGGGAGCCCCGCCGGAGCCGACCGCGGTGTCCAGTCCGTCCGGTGTGGACTCGACCCAGGCGAGCGCGCCGACCGCGGTCAGCGCCGCGGTGATCTCCTCGGTGCTGAACTCGCCGCCGCCCCGGCGGGCGGGCAGGGTCAGGTTGTCGCGGATCGTGCCCGCGAAGACGTGGTTCTCCTGGGTCAGCAGCAGGACCTCGCCGCGGCGGACGTCGTCCGGCATGGCGGCGACGTCCGCCCCGCCGATCAGCACCCGGCCCGCGGTCGGCGCGGCGATGCCGGCGATGAGCCTGCCCACCGTCGACTTGCCCGCGCCGGAGGGCCCGACCAGGACCAGCCGCTGCCCCGGCGGGACGACGAGGTCGATGCCGTGCAGCACCTCCTTGCCGCCGGGGTAGGCGAAGCGCACGCCGCAGAGCACCAGGTCGCGGCCCTCGGGTGGCGAGCCGTCGCGGACGGTGGCCGTGCCGCGGACCTGGCTCACGCCCAGGACCCGGCGCAGCGCCGCGGAGGCCACCTGCAGCTCCTCCAGCCACCACAGGGCCTCGTTGAGCGGGGTGATCATCGCCAGCAGGTAGGCCAGAACGGCGGCGACCTCGCCGAGGCTGGCCCAGCCGCGCTCGTGCGCGAGGCCGCCGAGGACCAGGGCGACCGCGATCGGCAGCAGGTAACCGATGTCGAGCGTGGCCAGCCACCGCACCCGCAGCCGCCGGATGCCGCGCTCGGCGGCCAGCGCGTCCGCCAGCGCGGCATCGGCCAGGTCGCGGCGGCGCCCGCCCAGCGACAGCGCCTCCACGGCGCGGGAGCCGTCGACGCTCTCGTGGACGGTCGATTGCACCCGACCCCACCGGCCGAGCGCGGTGATCATCGCGTCCGGGACCCTGCGCTGGTACCAGCGGTTGCCCGCGACCAGCACCGGCAGCGCCACCAGCAGGCACAGGCTCAGCAGTGGCGAGGTCAGCAGCATCGCCGCCGTGGTCAGCAGCACGGTCGTCACCGCGATCAGCACCTCGGGCACGGCGACGCGCACCGCCTGGTTCACGCGGGACACGTCTTTGGTGGCGCGGCTGAGCAGGTCGCCCGCGCCCGCGGTCTCGACCACGTCCAGCGGCAGCGCGAGCGCGTCGTCGACCAGGCGCTCGCGGGTGTCGGCCAGGACGGTCTCGCTGAAGACCCGGCACCTGGCCTTGGCCAGGCCGCGGGCGGCGGCCTGGCCTACCACCGCGAGCAGCAGCAGGCAGGCCAGCAGGTCGACGTGCCCCCGGCCGGCGCCGGAGCCGACGCCGTCGACCACGGCCCCGAGCAGCCTGGGCCGGGCCAGGCCGATCAGGGTGGCCAGGCCGAAGCAGAGCAGGACGACGGCGAAGCGCCCGCCGTGGCGGCGGGCGGTGGCCACGGCCCAGTCGCGGACCGCGCGCGGCGGCGCGGTGGGCAGCCCGGTCACAGGGCCACCGCCCCTGCGGTGACGACCCGGTCGGCGACCCCGGCCCACAGGGGGCTCTCGCTGAGCACGACGGTGGTGCGGCCGCGCCGCAGCCCGGCCACCCCGGCCGCGACCCTGGACTCGGTGTGCGCGTCCACCGCGGAGGTGGGCTCGTCGAGGACGAGGACGTCGGCGTCGGTTGCCAGCGCGCGGGCGAGCGCGAGGCGCTGGCGCTGGCCACCGGAGAAGCTCGCGGCCGCGCTCGCCGACCGCGTGCCCGAGCCCGCCGTCGAGCGCGTCGACGACATCGTCGGCGTCCGCCGCGCGCACGGCCGCGGCCGGTCCGACCGTCCCGGGGTGCGCGGGGGTCAGCTCCTCGCGCAGCACGCCCGCGAACCAGGGGTCGTCGTGGCGGGCCAGCACGACCCTGCGGCGCAGCTGGCTCAACGCCACCTCGCGCACCGGCACGCCGCCGACGAGCACGTCCTGCCCGGGGGCCGGGTCGGCGAGGCGGGCGAGCCGGTCGGCCAGGCCGGGAGCGGGTCCCGCGACGACGGTCAGCGCCCCGGCCGCGAGCACCAGGCCGGTCTCGGTGTCCACGAGGGACAGTGGGCCGGGTGGCAGTGGCACCGGTGCGGCGGCGTCGGCCAGCGCGGGCTCGATCGCCAGCAGGGCCAGCACCCGGTTGGCCGAGACGACGCCGCTGGAGAGCGCGTCGACGGCCTCGGTCGCGGTCGTCACCGGGATGACCAGGTACGCCGATGCCCCGTAGAACGCCACCAGCTCGCCCGCGGAGATCTCGCCCGCGACGGCCAGCCTGGCGCCCAGCCAGACGATGACGACGGTGACCAGGCCGGGGATGGCGACGTTGGCCGCCGACAGCACGCCCTCGCTGCGCCCGACCGGGCCGCCGGCGTCACGGGCCCGGCCGCTGGCCGCGGCGAACCGCGCGCGGAAGCGGCGTTCACCGCCGGTGCCGTGCAGCACGCGCAGCCCGGAGGCGATGTCCGCGCCGAGCGTTCCCACCGCGGCGAACAGCCCGCGCTGAGCGGCCTTGCGCCGTTGCAGCGGGCGGAACAGCGGCTTGATCGACACGACGGCGAGCGGCACGCCGAGCAGCGCGGCCAGCCCCAGCGGGGCGGACGTGGCCAGCAGCGCGGCCGCGGTCACCGCGAACCCGACCGTGGTGCCGAACGCGCGCCCGACCGACTTGCACGCCGCGCCGATGTAGTCCACATCGGACGAAGTGACGGCGGTGACGTCGCCGACCGTCGTCGCGCTGTGGACGGCGGGGCCGACCCTGGCCAGGTGCGCGGTCACCAGCCGCTGGGTCAGCTCGGCCCCGTGCAGGCGCAGCCCGGTGTTCAAGTGATCCGACGCCGCGCTGAGGACCGACTGCGCCACACCGAGGGCAACCGCGACGGCGGCCCACCACCACACCCGCGCGGTGTCGTGCGCGTCGATGGCGCCCACGCCGCCGCCGACCACCAACGGCAGCAGGGCCCCCGGTGTCGCCCACAACGCCGAGGTGCCGGCGGCCGCGGCGACCAGGCCGGGCCGCGCGCGCAGCACCCCGGCCAGCCAGCGCGCCCCGCTAGTGCCCGGGAAAGGCGGTGTCAAGTTCTTCCGATGGATTTCCGAATTCATATTCGCGTCACCTGGACCCTTCGCCTGCGGTGCCTTGACAGCCTGCGAGAGCCTACTTCAAACTCAAATCAATCCCAGCGGACAAGCACTCGACATGAATGTGCACCGGAATTCTCCGCCGGTGCGATTCTCATTCTTCGGAAGAGGTTCCAGCGCATGGGTGCATTGGCAATTCTCGGTGGTGAGCCGCAGCGTCCGGCGAAGATCACCGCGCGGTTCGAGCCGACCGGGGCGACCAGGCAGCGGGTCGCCGAGCTGCTCGCGGACGGGGCGCTCAGCGACTTCTACGGCGGCCGGTGGTGCACCGAGTTCGAGCGGCGCTTCGCCGAGCACTTCGGCGTCCGGCACGCGATCGCGGTCAGCTCGGGGACCTCGGCGCTGCACACGGCGGTGACCGCGGCGGGCATCGGCCCCGGCGACGAGGTGCTGGTGCCCACCAGCTGCTTCTTCACCGCCGCCACCGCGGTGCTGCAGCTCGGCGCGGTCCCGGTGCTGGTCGACTGCCTGCCGGGGTCGCTGGCCATCGACCTCGACGCCGCGGCGGCCCAGGTCACCGCGCGCACCAGGGCCGTGCTGCCGGTGCACATGTACGGCTACCCGGGCGACGCGCCCGCGCTGACCGCCTTCGCGCAGCGGCACGGGCTCGTCGTGGTCGAGGACGCCTGCCAGAGCCACGGCGCCCGGTGGGGCGACACGCTCATGGGCACCTTCGGCTCCCTCGGCTGCTTCTCCTTCGCCGCGCCCCGCAAGCACATCAACACCGGCGAGGGCGGCATGGTCGTCACCGACGACGACGAGCTCGCACTGCGCGTGCGGCGAGTCGCCAACAAGGGCAAGGACAACGGCTGGTTCACCCACAAGGTGATGGGCTTCTCCTACAACCTGCCCGAGATGAGCGCGGTGCTGGGCATCCAGGGCGTGGAGGCGCTCGACGCCGAGGTGGCCGCCAGGCGCGCGGTGTCCGACGCCTACGACGACGAGCTCGCGGGCAGCGGCCTCGAAGTGCAGCGGCCGCCGGACGTCGCGTTCCACTCGTACTTCCGCAAGGTGGTGCTGCTGCCGCCGCGGTACCTGCCGCTGCGCGACTGGTTCGTGCGCGCGGTGGAGTGGGAGAACGTCTCCGCCAAGCCCCCGCACGCCGCGTTGCACACGATCGAGTGGTTGCGCGGGCGGGTCGGCGGGGCGGGCGAGTTCCCCGTCGCCGACCTCGACCTCGGCCGCGCGGTCGACCTGGAGTCGGGGCCGCTGATGACGCCGGACGACGGCGTGGTCAGCGCCCGCGCCGTGCTCAAGGTGTGGGAGTGGGTGCAGGCCAACGAGGACGCCGCCTTCGCGTTCGCCGCCCAAGGTGGCCGCTACGACGACAAGGGCCCGCAATTGACCGCGGCGGGTTCGCGGTAGGGTCGGGAAACGTGATCACGAACAATTTCCTCGACGCCGTCCTCGACCACTACGGGCTCGCCGGAAAGCCCGTGGAACCGCTCAACCAGGGAGCCGACAACTTCACCGCATCGGTGAACTCGGAATTCGTGCTCCGCTGTTACCGGGTGACCCCGGCCGATGAGGTCGACGTCGAGCTCGACCTCATCGACCACCTGGTCGAGCGCGGTTTCCCGACCCCGCGCGTGCTGCGCACCGCGGACGGCGCGCGGCGGGTCGAGCACGAGGGCACGCACGCCGTGCTGTTCGAGCTGGTGCCCGGCTCGCCGATTGACGAGGACGCCCCCGCCAGCCGCCGCACGGTGGCCGAGCTGGCCGCGAGCCTGCACCTGGCGACGGCCGACCTGCCCGCCGGGGCGCGCCGGTCGCGCTCGGACCGGGGCCGCATCCAGAACCTGCTGGCCGAGCTGGACGCCGGCGGCCCGCTGGCGACGAAGGCAGGGGCGAGCGAGCTGGCGGGCGAGCTGCGCACATTGCTGTCCGAAGTGGACGACCTGCTCGGCGCGGGCCTGCCGCACGGCGCGGTGCACCACGACTACTACCACGAGAACGTGCTCGTCGACGCGGGCGGCCGGGTGCTCGGGCTGATCGACTTCGACGAGGCCTACCCCGGCCCGGTGGTGCTCGACGTCGCCGCCCTGCTCACCACCTGGGCCACCGACGACGAGGACCGCTTCGACACCGCGGCCATGCGCTCCCTGCTGGCCGACTACGAGCGGGTCCGCCCGCTGTCGGACCGGGAACGGGCGGCGCTGCCGCTGGCGGTGCGGGTGTTCAACGCCGCGGACGCCGCCGAGTACATCCAGCGCAACCACCGCAAGCGGCCGGACGCCTTCGAGATCGCCGAGTGCCGCTCGCTGCAGACCTACCACGCGCTCACCAGCCAACACGACTGGCTGCGCGGGTTCGCCACGGACTGACCCGCGCGCCGTCCGTCCCCAGGAGGACGACATGACCGACGACTTCCGCGTGTTCCTCGCCGCCCCGTTCGCGCAGTGGCTCGCGCCGGACGGCACCGTGGACCCGGTGGCCCGCAAGCGGCTGGAAGGCCTGCGCACGGCCTTCCTCGACCTGGGCCTGCCGGTGTTCAACGCCCACCACAACGAGGGCTGGGGCCAGGGCTGGCTGCCGCCGGAGGTGTGCGTGCCCAACGACTTCCGGGCCATGCAGACCGCCGACGTGGTCTGCGCCTACCTGGGCACGCCCGCCTCCGGCGGGGTCTGCCTCGAACTGGGCTGGGCCTCGGCCATGCACAAGCCGGTGCTGCTGGTGCTCGACGAGGGCGTCGAGCACAGCCAGATGGTGCAGGGCCTGTCCACCACGACCCCGGTGCGCGAGCTCGTGGTGCGCGACGGCCTCGACCCCTCGGCCCACGACGCGATCACCGCGGCGACGGTGGAGCTGGCCAGGGAGTGCTCGCCGCCGGTGGCGTGGCGGGGCACCGCGCTGGACACCTCGCTCGGCTACGTGCGGACCGCGACGCCGGAGCTGGTCGGATGACCGCCCTCGCGCCCACCCTGGCGGTGGCGGCCGCGGAGTTCGGCTGGGGCAGCGCGGGCAAGCTCAGCGCGGTGCTGGCGGCGCTGCGCGCCGGAGACCCCCGGCCGAGGCGGGTGGTGCTGCTCGGCTCCGGCCTGGGCCGCCCGCTGCTGGCCGGGCACGGGATCGACGCCGTGCACGAGGTGTCCACGCCGGGTGCGGTGGCCGAGGTGCTGGCCGAGGAGGAGGTGGACGCGGCGCTGGTCGTGCTCGACCCCGCCATCGCCAACGCCTGCACCGCGGCCGGTGTGCCCACGACCTACGTCGACAGCCTGCCGTTCCTGTGGACCAGGGGCGACCTGCCGGGGTTCCCGGTGGCCGTGGCCGCCTACTGCGCGCAGCGCTGCCTCGAGCTGCCCGCCGGCAGCGAGGAGGTGCTGGGGCACGTCCAGCGGCTGCACTGGGTCGACCCCGTCGTCGAGCACGCGGCGGCCGGCGGGCCGGGTGTCCCCGCCGGGCGGTGGCGCGGTGCGGGCGGCCGGGCGCTGGTGAACCTGGGCGGCCTGCGGTCGCCGCACGCCGCCGACTGGGCCGCCTACCCGCGCCTGGTGGTGCCCGCGGTGCTCACCGCGCTGCGCGACACCGGGTTCGAGGAGGCGCACGTGGCCGGCAACGTGCCGGCCGAACTGGCCGCGGAACTCGTCCGCTCGGCCCCGGAGCGGCTGCGGGTGTCGGCGGGGCCGTTGGCCCGCGCGGACTTCCTGGCCCGCCTCGACGGCGGCTGCGACGTGCTGGTGACCTCGCCGGGGCTGACCACGCTGCTGGAGGCCAGCAGCCGGGGCGTTCCGGTGGTGGCGCTGCCGCCGCAGAACCTGAGCCAGGTCTTCAACGCCCGGTTCCACCGGGCCGCGGTCGGCGACCGCTTCGGCGTGCGCTGGCCCGCGGGGGTGTTCACCGACGAGGAGGCCGTCGCGGCCAGCGCGGGCGGTGAGGAGGCGGCGCTGGAGGTCGTCTACGGCGGCATCTCCCGCGCCCGGCCCGCAGCCGTGCGCCCCGCGCTGCGCACCGCGCTGGCCGACGCGCTGCGGGCGGTGGCCGCGGGCGGGACCGACTGGGGCGCGCTGGCGGCCAGGCTGGGCACGTCCGGGGCCGCGCAGGTGGCCGAGATCGTGCTGGCGACCGGCGGGCGCGAGCACCGGCACCGCGCGGTCGACGCGCAAGCGCGTGGCTGAGCGGGGCGCGCGGGCGACCGCGGTCGTCGTCATCGGGGCCGGGTACGTCGGGCTGACCACCGCGGCGTGCCTGGCCTCGCTCGGCCACCGCGTGGTCTGCGCGGACGTCGACGCCGCCAAGGTCGACCGGTTGCGCGCCGGCCGGGTGGACATCCTGGAGCCGGGTCTGCCGGAGCTGGTGGCGGCCGGCCTGGCCGACGGGTCGCTGCGCTTCGAGCTGGGGGCCGGGGCCGCCGTGCGCGGCTGCGTTCCCGGCGCGCGGGCGGTGTTCCTCTGCGTTCCCACGCCTTCGGACGCCGACGGCCGGGCCGACCTGACGGCGGTGGAGTCCGCTGTGGACGAGGTGGCCGGAGCACTGGTCGCAGGCGACGTCCTCGTGCTCAAGTCGACAGTTCCGGTGGGGACGACGCACGCCGTGCGCGACCGCCTGCGCACAGCGGGCGTCGCGGTCGCCAGCAACCCGGAGTTCCTGCGGGAGGGCTCCGCCGTCACCGACTTCCTGCACCCCGACCGGCTCGTCATCGGGTGCGACGACCCGGCCGGGACCACCACGCTGGCCGGCGTCTACGCCGGGGTGCCCGCCCCGGTCGTGGTGACCGACCCGGTCAGCGCCGAACTGGTCAAGTACGCCGCGAACTGCTTCCTGGCCCTGAAGCTGTCCTACGTCAACAGCATCGCCGAACTGTGCGAGCGGGTGGGCGGCGACATCGGGTCGGTGGCGGAGGGGATGGGCCACGACCCGCGCATCGGCCCCGGCCACCTGCGCCCCGGCCCGGGGTGGGGCGGTTCCTGCCTGCCCAAGGACACCAGGGCCCTGCTCCACCTGGCCGACCGCCGCGGCGTGGACCTGGCCCTGGTCCGGGCCGCGGCGGACCTCAACTCCGCCACCCAGGACCGCATCGCGGACAAGGTCCGCACCGCGGCCGGGGAAGCGGGTGGCGACCGGGTGGCGGTGCTGGGGCTGGCCTTCAAAGCGGGCACCAACGACCTGCGCGAGTCCCCCGCACTGGCCGTCGCCGCCCGTCTGTCGGCCCACGGCCTGACCGTCGTCGCCCACGACCCGGCCATCGCCCCCGGAACCGCGCCACTGCCGGGCATCACCCTGGTCGACGACGTCGACCTCGCCGTCAAGGGCGCGGCAGCGGTGGCGCTCCTCACCGACTGGCCGCAGTACCGGGCGCTGGACTGGAACCGCGTGGCCGGCCTGATGGCCGGGACCGTGGTCGTCGACACCCGCAACCAGCTCGACCCGGAGCAGCTGCGCCGCTGCGGTCTCGACCGGCGGGGAATCGGGGTCTGAGTCCGCGGCCCGGTGACCGGTGGTGGTGTGGGCTGGACAAGTGGCGGTCCCGTCTGCGGGCGGGACCGCCACTCGGCTGCCCAGGTCGTGATGGGCCTGCCGGCGCGTCACACCGGCGTCCGCAGCCCCTCCGGCCGCACCCGCCGCCCCTCTCCAGCCGACGTCAGCACGGCGTCGAGCACGTCGACCACGTGCAGCGCCAGCTCCCCGCTGGCCCGGTGCTGCCCGCCCTCCCTCAGCGCCCGCACCAGGTCGACCACGCCCGCTCCCCGCCGCACCGGCGGTCCGGCGGGCTCGGGCAGCTCGACCTCCGTCCACTCCTGAGAGCCGCGCCGTTGCAGCAGCACGGGTCCGTCGTACGAGCTGGGGTCGGGGCAGCGCAACGTCGCCTCGGTGCCGTGGACGTCCAAACTGGACACATCGGCGGCGGTGTCGAAAGAGGTCGTGAGGGTGCCGACGGCTCCGCCCGCGAACTCCAGCACGGCGGAGAGGTGGGTCAGCGTCTCGACCTCGACCACGGACCCGGCCAGCGGGTCGCTGGTCACGGTGCGGGTGGGCCAGGTCGTCGCGGCGGCGGCGGAGACGGCGGCGATCGGGCCCAGCAGGCAGACCAGGGCGCTGAGCTGGTAGGGGCCCATGTCGAACAGGGGACCGCTGCCGGACCGGTAGAAGAAGGCCGGGTCCGGGTGCCACCACTCCGGCCCCGGGCTCAGGGTCAGCGCGGTGACCCCCACCGGCGTGCCGATGCGGCCCTCGTCGACGAGTCGCTTGGCGAGCTGGAAGGCAGGGGACAGGAAGGTGTCCGGCGCGCTGCCCACGCGAACCCCGCCCGCGGCGGCGGCGTCGAGCAGAGCGGCGGCCTCAGTCCGGTCAACGCCAAGGGGTTTCTCGGTGTAGACGTGCTTTCCCGCGGCGATGGCGGCGAGGGCGACATCGGCGTGGTGGGCGGGCGGTGTCAGCACGAGGACGACCGCGACCTCCGGGTCGTGGTGCAGTTCCTCGACGGGCACCGCGCGCAGTCCGGGGACCTCACGTGCCAGCGCGCTGGCCCGCGCCGGGTCGGCGTCGGCCACAGCGGCCAGCCGGACCGAGGGCTGCTTGGCGAGGTGTTTGGCGTAGGAGCGGCTGATCATGCCCGCCCCGACGATGCCGAGGCCGACCGGTGCGCTCATCAGGAGACCTCCACGGCAGTGGCGCGCTCGCGCAGGAAGTGGTTCATCACGCGCGAGCTGACGTCGCAGCGCCCGCAGGCGCTGTTGGTCCCCGACGCGCAGCGCGCCCGCAGGGACAGGGCGTTGAGGCTGTTCCACGCGTCGCGCGGGCGCCAGGTGAGCAGGTTGCCGATCGGCGCGTCGGCGTAGACGAGCATGTTGCAGCCGAACACGTCACCGGTGTCGGCGCGGACGTAGGCGGTGAAGGTGGGCACGCTGCACGGGTGCGGCGAGTCGTCCTCGGCGAAGCCCTCCTCGCGGGCGATGAGCTGCACGCCGGCGTCGGCGCACCGGACGCGCAGCCGCCCGATCACCGCGGTGGCCCGCCGCACCTGCTCCGGCGTCGGCAGCTGCTCCGCCTCGCCGCGGATGGGGATCAGGTGCCACCAGTCGGGCAGCCTCGGCTGCGACAGCAGCACGTCGCCCAGTTCCTCCAGGTCGTCGATGCCGATGCGCTGCAACACGGAGTTGACGCCGAAGGGCAGGCCGACCTCGTGCATGCGGCGCATGGCGGACACGCACCGGTCGAACAGCTGCGGGGTGTCGCGGATCGTGTCGTGGCGCGCACCGACGGCGTCGATGCTGAGCACCACCTCCTGACACCCGGCCCCGGCGAGCTCGGCGACCTTGGACGCCAGGACGCGGCCGTTGGAGATCACCGACACCCTGGTGCCCGCGTCGGTGGCGCGGCGCACCAGCTCGGACAGGCCGTGCAGCAGCAGCGGCTCGCCGCCGGTGAAGCGCAACGACTTCGGCGCGAGCTCCAGGACCTTGTCCAGGACCTCGCGGTAGTGCTCGACGCCGAGGGTGCTGCGCGGCAACAGCCAGCAGTCGCACATGTTGCAGCGCGCGTTGCAGTTGTCGAACAACCCGAAGTACACCAGGTCAAGGCCGGTCTGCGGCCTCGTGGGCGACACCATGGTCGGGGTACCTCCTTGCGGGGTGGGCGGTTCAAGGCCGCAAGGTAGGCGGGCCGGGTGCACGCGGCCAAGACCGCCACCGTGCACACCGTTGGTGTTCAACATGATTGCCGGCCACGCGCGGTGGTCGGCGAGGCGCGGCGCCGGGCGCGCACGGGTGAGGACGTGACCTGCGTCCACACTGGCCAGACGCGCTGAGTGAGATCGCGTGCCGCACCCGGCATCCGTTGCTCCATAAGGACTGTTCAGCACCACACGCGCGCCTTTGCCCCGGCCACGGCCGCTTGTTAGCGTCCGATCGCCCGACCGCCGCGACCGACAAGGCTGGTGCTGATGGGTCTCTCGCTGACCGACCACCTGGACAACCTCGGCCCCCTCGCGGGCAGCGCACCCTACGTGCGCACACCGGCGGGTCTGATGGGCCAGGACCTGGCCCCGCCCCGGCGCGACGTCGAGCGCGAGCGCGAGCAGCTGCGGCGCTACTTCGACGGTCTGCCGCAGGCGCACCGTGCCAGGGTGCTGGCCCTGGCCGACCGGCTGCCCCCGCTGGACCCGCGTTGCCGGATCAGCGTGCAGGTGCCCGCCCGGTTCGAGGCCGAGTACCTGCGCCGCTTCCTCGACGTCTACGCCGACCAGCGCGACGTCGACGGCTCGCCGCTGCCGCCGGGCAGCTTCGACGTGCTGGTGCTGACCAACCGGCTTGCGGGCGAGGACCCGGACGACTCCGCCGCGGTGTTCGAGCGGTTCCGCGCCGAGGCGGGCGCGGTCGGCGCGGCCTTCCACCTCGTCGACGTGGTGCTCGACGCGGACGAGCCGTACCCGCTGACGCTGTGCAGGCGGCTGTGCGCGGACATCACCGCGGTCAGGGCGCTGCGCGGCCGGCAGCGCGCGCCGCTGTACTTCGCACTGGAGGACGCCGACACGGTGTGGCTCGACCCCCGGCAGCTGGCCATCCAGGTCGCCGCGCTCGACGCCGACCCGGCGCTGGACGGCGTGCGCGGCCAGCAGGACCGCTGCCCGTGGATCATGTGCGAGAACGACCTGCTCGTGCTGCTGCGCCGCTCGTGGAACTTCACCGAGGCCTACTTCATGCGCGAGTCGCTGCACCCGCACCGCAACCCCGACTACGACTTCACCTGGAACCGGGTGGTGACCAGCGGCTGGAACACCGCGATCACCGCGGAGGCGTTCGCGGCGATGGGCGGCTACACCCCCGACCGCCGCCTCGGCGAGGACGTCGACCTCGGTGAGCGGCTCAGCTGCGTGCGCGGCCGCTGGGACGGGCCGGTGTTCCGCCCCGAGGTGGGCACTGTCGGCGCGCTGCGCACCAGGGCGGAGGGCTCGCCCCGGCGGTGGCTGCTGCGGGTGGCCGCCGACGTGGAGCCCTACAACCGGTCCGGCGGCTACGCGAACTTCTTCTCCGCCGACGTCACCGCGCGCATCAAGTCCCCTGACCCGCACGACCTGCTGGAGCTGGCCCGCCCCTCGGCCAGGCTCACCCGTGAGAACGCCGAGCTGTTCGAGGACGTGCTCTCCGGCGACCTCGCCTTCACCCGCAAGGTGCGCAAGCGCCGCGACGCCGCCGACGAGCAGTGGCGCTGGGTGTGCCTGGCGCTGGGCCTGCGCCCCTCGGACTGGCGGGTCGACGGCGACCGGGTGCGCCTGCTGCGCCTGGACGCCCTCGCCGGCGCGCTGGCCGGGTTCCGCGCCAGGCACCGGGGCAGGCCACCGCGCATCGGCGAGTCAGCCCGTCCCACCGGCCGCATCCCGCACCGCCCCCAGGAGGAGACCCATGCGCACCCCAGCGCTTGACGGCGGAACCCCCGCCTTCGACGCGAACGAGGCCAAGGCCCTGTGGCCGGGCACGCACCCCGACGAGCTCGACGGCCTGCGCCGGGTCCTCGACTCCGGCGTGTGGTCGCGCAGCCGCGACAGCGACTGGGCCGGCGGCGAGGTCGGCCGGTTCGAGGCCGCGCTCGGCGGCTACCTGGGGGCCGAGCAGGTCACCGCCACGGCGAACGGCACGGTCGCCATCGAGTTCGCGCTCGCCGCACTCGGCGTCGGTCCCGGCGACGAGGTGATCGTGCCCGCGTCGACGTTCTTCGCCTCGGTCTCACCCGTGGTGCGCCTGGGCGCGATCCCGGTGTTCGCCGACATCGACCCGGCGACCTTCACGATCTCTCCCGCGTCGGTGGCCGAGCGGGTCACCAGCCGCACGGTGGGGGTGCTCGTCGTGCACCTCGCGGGCATCCCGGTCGACCTGGACGCGATCGGCGAGCTGTGCGCGCGGCACTCGCTGTTCCTGGTCGAGGACTGCGCGCAGGCGCTGGGCTCGACCTGGCGCGGCCGCCAGGTCGGCACGTTCGGCGACGCGGGCACCTTCTCCTTCCACCAGGAGAAGCAGCTCACCGCGGGCGAGGGCGGCGCGGTCGCCACCCGCGACCCGGCCGTCGCCGGACGGGTCTTCGCCCACCACAACGGCTTCTGGATGCGCGGAGCCCCCAAGCAGGACAAGCACGAGGTCTCCACCAACGGCAGGCTCACGCCGTTCCAGGCCGCGGTGCTCAGCGCCCGGTTGACCCGCCTCGACGAGCAGGTCGAGCACCGGGCGGCCAACGCGGAGGCACTGCGCGCGGCTGTCGTGGACGGGGTCGAGCAGGTGACCCCGCTCGCGGCGACGACCAGGTGGAGCCTGTTCGCGGTGCCCTTCCGGGTGGACCCGGAGCAGGTGTCGCGCGACAAGCTCGTCGAGGCGCTGTCGGCGGAGGGGGTGTCGGCGCACGAGGGCCACCTCGACCCGGTGTACCGGCGCCCGCTGTTCCTCGACAACCCGATCGACCACCGCAACGACGGCTGCCCGGAGGCGGAACGGGCGGCGGACACCACCGGGTTCGTCATCTCGCACAAGATGTTCCTCGGCCCGCGGGCCTGGATGACGCGGCTGGGCGAGGTGCTCGACGAGCTGGTCTCCTCGGGGCGCGTCCGCCCGTGAGCCGCCACCCGGCCGCCCGCGCCGCCCACACCGACAGCTGATCGACAGACCGGCGCGGCGGACCAGGGTGCGGGCAGCGCGGCGGGGCAGAGGCCGGCGCGGAGCCGGACGCGGTGGTTCGGGTCGCCGCGAGCAGGTCGGCGAGCGCGGTGGCATCAGCGGTCAACTCGATCTCGTCCGCACCGCGCGGTCGCCCGGCGAACTTGTCGTTCGGCTCTGCCACGCGGGTCACGTGCAGGCGGGTCGGCAGGCCCTCGGCGGAGGCGGACGGCATATCCAGCGAGCAGACCGCCGAGAACGGCTGGTCACAACGCGCGCCGCGCGCTCGTCGGCACCCAGACCGAAGCCTGCCCGGCCGCCATGACGTCAACGAGCAGCCACGGGACAGGTCTCCAGACGCCGCGCTGACCGCGTTCGCCCAGCAACACGGAGAAGCATCCACCAAACGGGTTGGAGTCAAACAATACTCGATCGGGTTGTTCTGGCGCTGAAGGGTTCACACGATGGGGTGGAAGCGGCTTGATGGAGTGGCGGGCACGAAAGCGTCCGCCGACCACAGAGTGGAGATCACGAACATGCCGCATTGGGGCAGAATTGCCGCCACGACCGTGATGGCGGTGGTGGCCGGGCTCGTAGCGGCCACGACGGCCACCGCTTCCCCGGTCGGGGTGCAGACGCTTTACCAGGTCACCTACGGCTCTCTGGGGCGAGCGGACTTCGACAGCTACGGGGAGGTCCTGCGGGCCTGTGACACCCGGGAGGACGGTCTCGACGTCAACGCCACCCTGACCGTGCAGGGACGGACCTACTCGGTTTCCGACAGTGGCGCGGGTTCTCCGTGCGGGCAGAAGAACCTGGACCTGCCCGAGGGCTTGTCCGGCACGCTGCAGGTATGCGTGCCCGGCAGGGGATGCAGCAGCACCGCCGTCAGCACCACCTGATCTCGGTCAGGTCTCGCAGCTCCATCCACCGCGCCGCGAGCGGATCGGCACGGAGACTGCGAGTGGGCTGAAGCTCGGCGGTGTCGGTGGTCATCGCGGGCAGCCCGACCAGCACGGCCTCATGATCCCGCGCTTTCCGCGGCCCGGAAGCGCGGGACCATCGGTGGCGCTGGCTCGCGTCCGGGGTCCGCTGGGGAAATGAGCAAGCGTCCGCAAGCAAAACGAGCACCCATTGGTGCTGCACCTGCGTAGTCCCGGTAACGGCGCTGCTGGACTCAGAACTCCTGGCTCGATGGGAGGTTGCGGAGGCGGCGCCAGCAGATGAGGCCGCAGGCCAGGCTGAGGAAGACTTCGTGGATGTCGTCGCGGATCTCCCAGCGGGTCCGCAGGCGGCGGAACCAGTGCAGCAGCGCGAAGTCTGCTCGACGACCCAGCGGTGCACGCCCAGTCCGGAGCCGTGTTCGCTGCCGCGGCGGGCGATTACCGGTGTGATGCCCTTGTCGCGGAACAGGGTGCGGTACTTGTCGTGGTCGTAGCCGCGGTCTGCGTACAGCGTGTTGGGTCGGAACCGTGGCCGGCCGCGTTTGCCGCGCACCGGCGGGATCTGGTCGATCAGCGGCATCAGCTGGGTGACGTCGTTGCGGTTGCCGCCGGTGAGTGACACGGCCAGCGGAATGCCGTGTCCTTCGGTGATCAGGCGGTGCTTCGAGCCCGTTCCGGCGCGGTTGACCGGGCTCGCCCCGGTTTTGGGCCGCCTTTGAGGGCGCGGACGTGCGAGCCGTCGATCACCGCCCGCGACCAGTCCAGCGCGTGCGCGGCGTTGAGCTCGGCGAGCAGGTTCTCGTGCAGCCGCTGCCAGACCCCCGTCTGGTGCCAGTCCCGCAGCCGCCGCCAGGCGGCCTGACGACTCGTGCTCAGACCGTCGGCGGAGATGACCGGCGGTCGGTGCACTTCCCCACGCGTCCATCGTCCGCCGCACCCGCCACGAAAACCTTCGCGGGCACGTACCAGATGAGTCGTTCCCGCCCGTCTTCGCTGAGCAACGCGTAGCAGTCGTAGTCGATCGGACCGCGCTGTGGATGGCGCAGTCTCTTCGTCTCACTCCGGCGGATGGCGACGTCCTGCTGAGCCCACAGCCGTGCGAACCAGGAGCTGTGCGCGGTGAGCACCTCGATCAAAGCTCTGGCATCAGGATCATCCGGTCCGCGGCGAGCGACACCGATCCGCAGGTCCGCGATGAGCGCCTCGGCTTCCGCTTCGTGACAGCTTTCATCGAACTGTGCCCGCACGGCCGGATCAGTGAACCACCGGTACACGTAGCTGTCGGTCAGCTCCGAGGACTCGGGAATCGGGCCGTGCAGTTCGGCTGCCGCGTCGTTCTGCGCGAGAACGATTTGCAGATCCGTGCTGACATAGGCGGGAACGTCGTCCCCGAAACGGCTGAGAAGATCCCGCATGGCGGGGTGCAGGACCGCCCCGGACGAGCGGCGCGGCTGGTGCCGCCCGGCGAGGGTGAACGCGTGAGCGCGCTCGTCCTCGCTCATTTTGAGCACCTCGGCGAAGGCGTCGAGAACAGCCGATGAAGGTTGAGCCGTTCCGCGCTCGATCTCGATGTAGTAGTCGGTGGAGACGTGCGCGAGCTGGGCCACCTCATCCCGGCGCAGGCCTGTCACCCGCCTGCGGGAACCCATCGGCAGCCCCACGTCAGCGGGGCGCACCCGGTCGCGACGTGAGCGCAGGAACGCGCCGAGCTGCGGAAGATCCATCGCAGCCAGTATGAGGGACCAGCACCGGCGCTTCAACGCGTCACGTGCCCTGAGAGGGGGGTCAGCCTCCCCTGGTTCGGCCTGGTCACGCTGACAAGGCTGGACGCGTGGACGAAGAACAGATGTCGAAGATGCTCGACGCGATCGCCGCCAACTTCCGCGGCAGCCAGCGCGCCCCGGTCATCGGTACCCCCGGCGATCTCGGGCTGGCGTACGAGGACGTGACCTTCCCCGCCAGCGACGGGGTGCCGCTGGAAGGCTGGTTCATCCCGAACACCGGCGACAAGCTCGTCATCGCGAACCACCCGATGGGCTTCACCCGTACCGGCCTGCCCAGCCACCTCGATCCGTGGTGCTCGATCTGGGCGCCCAGCGGCAACAACATCGAGATCCCCTTCATGCCGGACTACAAGATCCTGCACGACGCGGGCTACAACGTCCTCACCTACGACCTGCGCAACCACGGCTTCAGCGGGTCCGCCAACGGCGGCATCACCTCCAGCGGCATCTACGAGGCCCGCGACGTGATCGGTTCCCTCACCTACGCACGCACCCGCACCGACACCGGTTCGATGCGGATCAGTCTGTTCAGCCGCTGCCTCGGCGCGAACGCGACGTTCGCGGCCGCCTACCAGGACCCGGCCGCGTTCGAGGGCATCGACTCCCTCGTGGCCGCCCAGCCGGTGACCACCAAGGTCATCATGACCCACCAGCTCGGTCTCATGGGCATCCCCGCGGTGCGTGTGGACGACCTCGACCGCCGCATTCAGCTGGTGACCGGCCTCGGGTTCGACGCGCAGGACCCGGTGCCCTGGGCCGGCGCGGTCAGCGTACCGACGTTGATCTACCAGGTCCGCGACGACAGCCTCGTCACCCCGCACGACGTGCGGTCGATGTACGACGCGATGCCCACGAAGGACAAGCACCTGCACTGGATCGAAGGCAGCAACCGCCGCTGGGACGGCTACCTGGAGTTCCAGCGCAACCCGCACCCCATGCTCGACTGGATCGCCCAGCACGCCGCCTGACCTGGGAAAACGCTCACCGCCCACGAACACGTTGCCCGTGGGCGGCGAGCGCCATGTCGGAATCGAGGGCATCAGCCCTCGCACGTTCACGGTGAGAACGACCGTGACCGACCCGTCCGCGTCGTTCCCGCCGGATCTCGTCGAGCGCGAGTTCGACCAGAGCCGGCTGAACGCCGTGTGGCTGACCGACATCACGTACCTGTCCTGTGGTGAGGGCGAGATGTTCCTGTGCGCGATCCGCGACGGGCACTCCCGCACAGTTCTCGGCTACAGCGTCGCCGACCACATCGGCGCCGAGATGGTCACCACCGCCATCGAGGCCGTGGTGGCCGCCCGTGGAGGTGACTGTCGTGGCACAGTCCTGCATTCCGACCGCGGCGGCGAATACACGGCGAACCTGACCGCGCGGGCGTGTTTCCGGCACGGGCTGCGCCGATCGATGGGCGCGACCGGGATCTGCTGGGACAACAGCCCCGCGGAGTCGTTCTGGTCGACGTTCAAACACGAGGACTACTACCGGCACGTCTTACGCCACCAAGACGGAACTCGTTGCCGCGATTGACAATTGGGTCATTTTCTACAACAGTACGCGGCGGCACTCCAAGCTCGGGATGCGCAGTCCCAGCGACTATGAGAAGTCACTCCGAGCAGCTGCCTGAACTTCTTACGCCCCTGTCCACCGTTCGGGGTGAACCTCAGTCTCTGGTTGCGGCACCCTCAACGTGGATCTCCGTCAGCTTGGAGTTCGGGCGCGGAAGTCGAAGTGACTGGCGGGCAGCTCAGCGATAGTAAAACTGATCGCCACCCCTGTTCGGGCGAAGTAGATCTACGCCAGCCATTCGCTCAGTCATCCTATCGCCAGCGTCAGCGCCTGCCACCGCGGCTCAGCGGTGTGAACGGAGGGCGACCGTCGCACGCGTCCAGGAATTCCGACGGAAGGTTCAACAGATCGGCGTGCCGCGCTCTCCGGCCTGACTCGAAGTGAGCCGCCAAATCGAAGCGTTCCGGAGCGCGAGTGGTGTGCGGACAGCAGCACAAACACGAGTCGGATGTCGTCGGGCTTGGCGACTTGACTGCTCCGCGTGGAGGGATCGCTGTCGCAGGGGACTGTATCTGCGTGACGGTAGGAGAGGTGTCACCGCGTACTAGACCATTGACGGACCAAATGTGTCCGCTGTGGACTGTGAAACCGTCTATTTTGGACTCTCTGGGCCCCTTGGCTTCGAAGCTTGACGAGTCACAATGGGCCTGAACAGGCAAAACGTGGCGATGGGGCCGTCTTCGGGGATGTCCCGAAAACGGCCCCATCATGGCCCATCATGTCTGGTCGGCCCACCACTTCTGGCCGGCCTCGCCGAGCGTGGAGATCGGGTCGTAGTAGGGGTAGCGGCGGTCGAGCGCCTCGGGATCTTCGAGCTCGATCCCGGTGCGGTAGTTCTTCGTCCAGTACGAAATGCCCAGCTCACGGTCGTACTCGGCGAGCTGGTTGACCCACCGCTTCCCGACGTACGGCACGTCGCACACGATCCGCGGCGTCGCGTACCCCGGCAGGTAGCCCATGATCGCGTGCTGGAGCTCCTGCGCCTCCCACACGGCAACGCGCCAGTGCTCGGCGTTGGGGATCATGTCGCACATGTAGAAGTAGTACGGCAGGATGTTCGCTTCCCCTTGCAGGGCGAAGCAAAGGTCCAGCAGGTCGGCCGGGGTGGCGTTGACCCCGCGCATCAGCACGCCCTGGTTGCGCACGTCCCGCACACCGACTTCCAGAGCGGTGCGGGCGGCCTCGGCGACGAGGGGGGTCACGGACTGTGCGTGGTTCACGTGCGTGTGGATGGCGAGGTTCACGCCGCGGCGGGAGGCGGTGCGGGCGACGCGTTCCAGACCCTCGACCACTCGGGGCTGGAGCCAGTGCTGGGGGAGGCCGGCCAGCGCCTTGGTGGCGAGGCGGACGTCGCGCACGGTCTCGATGTCCAGCAGGCGCATGAGGAACGACTCGAGCTGCGGCCACGGCACGTTCGCGACGTCGCCGCCGGAGACGACCACGTCGCGGACGCCGGGGGTCTTCTTCAGGTAGTCGATCATCTGGTCCTGGCGGTCGACCGGCTTGAGCGACAGCTTGTGCTTGTCGATCAGCGGGGTGGAGTTGCCGACCAGGTCCATGCGGGTGCAGTGCCCGCAGTACTGCGGGCAGGTGGAGACCATCTCGGCCAGCACCTTGGTGGGGTAGCGGTGGGTCAGGCCCTCGACGACCCACATCTCGGCCTCGTGCAGCGAGTCGCGCTGCGAGTGCGGGTGCGACGGCCAGTGCGGGTCGCGGTCGGAGGAGACCGGCAGCATGTAGCGGCGGACCGGGTCGGCCAGGAACGCCTCGGTGAAGGCGTCGGGGGAGAGGTCCGCGCCGACCGCCATCGTGTTGAACATCTGCGGCGGGATCAGCATCGACATCGTCGCGAAGGCGTCCATGTCCTTGGCGAGGTCGTCGTAGAACCTGTCGGTGAGCAGGTCGCCCGCGACCTTGCGGAGCTGCTTCACGTTCTTCACGCAGTTGACCCGCTGCCACTGGGCGTCACGCCACTGCGCCTCGGTCACGTGCGCCCAGCCGGGGAACCGGCGCCAGTCGGGCTCGACCAGCTCACGGCGGACGTACGTGTACGGCTGGCGGTCCAGCCGCTCCAGCGCCGTGGGGGCGTCGTGCAGCGCGGTCATCCGTACTCCTCAGCGTCGAGGTCGCGTAAAGATATCCTGTCACACCGCTAGCGTGCCGTAAATATTTCGGCTCAAGCCCTGGTCGAAGAGGCGTGGGAGCAACCGCGGGCGTCCGTGCGTTGTGGAGGTATGCCCCTTTTCGCGCTGCTGCTCGCCGGGATCTTCGCCGAGGTCGCGGTCATGCTCGCCGTCGGCAACGCCATCGGCCCGCTGGCCATGATCGGGTTGCTGCTGGTCGGCACGCTCGTCGGTCTCGTGCTGGTCCGCAGGCAGGGCGCGCAGACGATGGCCGCGTTCTCCGAGTCGGTGTTCAAGCGGCAGCAGCCGCACCAGGAGATGGCCGACGGGGTGCTCATCGCCGCCGCCGGCGCGTTGATCATGGTGCCCGGCTTCGTCAGCGACGTGGCCGCGCTGTTCCTGCTCTTCCCGCCCACGCGCCGGCTCGTCAGCCGCCGCATCGCCCGCAAGGCGGAGGCCGCCGCGCTCAAGTTCGAGCACGAGCGCCGCTTCGGCCCCGGTCAGGTCGTCGAGGGTGAGGTCGTGACGGTCGACGCGGACCACGTGGTGGTCGCGGAACGCCGCGAACTGCCGTGATCCGCGCGTACCACCCCGCCGACCTCGACGCGCTCCACGACATCTGCCTCGACACCGGCAACGGCGGCCGGGGCGCCCGCCACCTGTTCGACGACCCGCGCCTGCTCGGCCACGCCCACGTCGGCCCGTACGTCGCCTTCGAGCCCGACCTCGCGTTCGTGGCGGAGGACGACGACGGCGTCTGCGGCTACGCGATCGGCACGGCCGACAGCCTCGCGTTCGAGGACCGCCTGGACCGCGACTGGTGGCCCGACCTGCGCGTTCGCTACCCGATGACACCGAGCGCGAACCGAGTGGTCCGCCACATCCACAACCCGGCGCGCGTCGACCCGATGCTCGCCATCGACTATCCCGCGCACATGCACACCAACCTGCTGCCGCGTGCGACGGGCAAGGGGTACGGCGGCAAGCTCGTGCGTGCCGTGCTCGAACGCCTGGAGAAGGGCGTCCATGTGCACGTGCGCCGCCACAACACACACGCGATCGGGTTCTGGCAGCACCTCGGGTTCCGGCAGATCGCCGTGGAGGAGAAGCTGGTGCTCGGCCTGCGGCTGTGACCAGACCGGCGGGGACCAGACCGGCGAGGACCAGATCAGCGGGGACCAGACCGGCAGGGACTAGGTCAGCAGGTCCTTGAGCAGCAGGTCGAAGTCGATGACCTCGCGCCCGGACGGCACCACCTGGTAGGTCGACTGCAGGAACCGGTGCAGCTCCTCGGCCGGCAGGTGGAACACCGCATGCGAGTCTTCGGTCACCAGCTCCAGGACCAGCACGTCACCGTCACCGGGGCGCAGCCGCACGTCACCGAGCCCGGCCGGCGCCAGCACCCCGTCGGCGAGCAGCTCCCGGCCGACGAGCCAGGTGGACTCCTGGTCGCGGGTGTGGAACCGCATCGTCACCGCGTGGGGGTCGTCCGTGCGGTAGTGGAGGTCGACGTCCATGGGTTCGACCGTGCCGTCCGGCCGGATGAACTGGACAACGGTCGCCGTCCCGACTCGGGTCTCGTTGTACATCGCCGATCCTCCTCAGCTCCGAGGTGCTGACGTGGACACGGACGCCGGCCGGGATCGGTTCAACGCGCCCGCCGGGAGTTGCCGCCGAAGCGGAGGTTGCCTGGATCTTCGTCCTGGGTACCGATGTCGCATGACCGTTTACGGCGTCCATGCGTCACATGAGCAGATCCACCCCGCCGAGCTGCTGACCGCGGTGCGCAGGGCCGAGGAGGCCGGCTTCACCGCCGCGATGAGCTCCGACCACTTCGCGCCGTGGAGCGAACGGCAGGGCCAGTCCGGGTACGCGTGGTCGTGGCTCGGTGCCGCGCTGCAGGCGACCGAGCTGCCGTTCGGCGTGGTCACGGCACCGGGGCAGCGCTACCACCCGGCGATCACCGCGCAGGCGATCGGCACGCTCGCCGCCATGTACCCCGGCCGGTTCTGGGCCGCGCTCGGGACGGGTGAGGCGAGCAACGAGCACATCACCGGTGACGGCTGGCCGCGCAAGGACGTCCGCACCCGGCGGCTGGAGGAGTGCGTCGAGGTGATCCGCGCGCTGCTCAACGGCGACGAGGTCAACCACGACGGCCTGGTCTGCGTCGACCGCGCCCGGCTGTGGACCCTGCCCCGCGAGGTGCCGCAGCTGATCGGTGCCGCCGTGAGCCCCGAGACCGCGCGGTGGTGCGCGTCGTGGGCGGACGGGCTGATCACCGTCAACGCCGCACCGGAACGCCTGCGCGAGGTCGCGGGCGCCTACCGGGACGCCGGCGGGCGCGGCAAGCTGCACCTGCAGGTGCACCTGAGCTGGGCGCAGGACCTCGACACGGCCCGCGCGATTGCGCATGACCAGTGGCGCACGAACGTGTTCCGTCCACCGGTGTGCTGGGACCTGGAGCTGCCGGAGCACTTCGACGTGGTCGCCGAGAACGTCACGGCCGAGCAGCTCGAAGGCGTCGTCAACATCTCCGACGACCTCAAGTGGCACGCCGAACGCCTGCACGACTACGCCGAGCTGGGCTTCGAGGAGATCTACCTGCACCACGTCGGCCAGGACCTGGTGCCGTTCATCGACGCGTTCGGCGAGCACGTGCTGCCGGAGGTGACGGCATGATCCGCACCTCGGACGTGTGGTGGAAGAACGCCGTCCTCTACTGCCTGGACGTGGAGACCTTCTCCGACAACGGGTTCCGCGGCGCCACCGAACGACTCGACCACCTGCACGCGCTCGGCATCACCTGCCTGTGGCTGATGCCGTTCTACCCCACGCCCGAGCGCGACGACGGCTACGACATCACCGACTTCTACGCCGTCGACCCGCGCCTCGGCTCGCTGGGCGACTTCGTGGAGTTCGTCCGCGCCGCACGGGACCGCGGCATGCGCGTCATCGCCGACCTCGTCGTCAACCACACGTCCGACCAGCACCCGTGGTTCCACGACCCCGACAAGCGCGACTGGTACGTCTGGGCCGACGAGCCGCCGGAGGACGGGCCGAAGGGCATCACGTTCCCCGACAAAGAGGACTCGCTGTGGGAGTACTCCGAGGAGGTCGGCAAGTACTACCTGCACCGCTTCTACAAGCACCAGCCCGACCTGAACGTGGCCAACCCCGCCGTGCGCGACGAGATCGCGCGGATCATGGGCTTCTGGACGGAGCTGGGTCTGAGCGGTTTCCGCGTCGACGCCGTCCCGTTCCTGCTGGAGCACCAGGAGCGGTCCGACGCGATCGAGCTGCCCGACCCGCACGACTACCTCACCGACCTGCGGGCGTTCCTCAACCGCCGCAACGGTGAGGCCGTGCTGCTCGGCGAGGTGAACCTGCCGTACAAGGACGCGATGGCCTTCTACGGCCAGGGCGTCGGCGACGAGCTGACCATGTGCTTCGACTTCGTCGGCATGCAGGCGATGTACCTGGCGCTGGCGCGGCAGACGAGCGGGCCGCTGACGAAGGCGCTGCAGGAACGCCCGCAGCCACCCCGTGACGGGCACTGGGCGACGTTCGTCCGCAACCACGACGAGCTGACGCTGGACAAGCTGCCGGTCGACGAGCGCCAGGAGGTCTTCGACGCGTTCGGGCCGGACCCCTCGATGCAGCTCTACGGCCGGGGCCTGCGCCGCCGCCTCCCCGGGATGCTCGACGGGGACCAGCGTCGCATCCGGATGGTCTACAGCCTGCTGTTCACGCTGCCGGGCACGCCGGTGCTCTTCTACGGCGAGGAGATCGGCCTGGAGGAGGACCTGTCGCTCGAAGGCCGGCTCGCGGTGCGCGTGCCGATGGACTGGGAGGAGGCGGGCAAGCAGCGCCACGACCCCGACTCGTTGCTGACGTGGATGCGCAAGCTGGTCGAGCTCTACCGCGAGGCCCCGGAGCTGGCGTGGGGGACCGTGCAGGTGCTCGACGTCGGCGATCCGACCGTGTTCGCCCACCGCGCGGACTGCGACGGTGGCGCGGTGATCGCCCTGCACAACTTCGCCGACCGGGAGGTCACCGTGCGCGTCCCGGTCGACGGGGTGCTCACGGACCTGGCGACGGGCGGCACGGTGAAGCCGGCCAAGATCGGTGCCAAGGTCGACCTGGCGCCCTACGACTGCCGCTGGTTCCGCGTGAATCCTGAATGATACTTGCGGGATCTTGACGCCTCACGTGAAGATATCTTCGAGACAGCGTCGTCGACCGAAGGATTTTCAGGTGAGCGCGTACGGACTGCACCGTGTCCTCGAACCTGCGGGCGTGTTGCCGCAGCAGGCGTGGCGGCTCGACGCGGCACCCGTGCCCGCTGACGACGAGGTCGTCGTCGCGGTCGAGCGGCTCAACCTGGACGCGGCGTCGTTCCGGCAGCTCAGGGAGGCGCACCGGAGTCCGGACGCGGTGCGGCAGGCGGTGCTCGACATCGTCGCCGAGCGCGGCAAGATGCAGAACCCGGTCACGGGCTCGGGCGGCATGCTGTTCGGGACGGTCCTGGAGGTGGGACCGTCCTCGCCGCTCGGGCTCAAGGCCGGTGACCGGATCGCGACGCTGGTCAGCCTCACGCTGACGCCGTTGCGGATCACCGACGGGCTGCAGGACTGGAGCGGCGAGGACGAGCAGGTGCCGTGCCGGGGGACCGCGGTGCTGTTCGGGCGTTCGATCGCGGCCGTGCTGCCCGACGACCTGCCCGCCGGGCTCGCGCTGTCGGTGCTGGACGTGTGCGGTGCGCCCGCGTTGACCGACCGGGTCGTGCGCCGGCACCCCGGCGGTTCCGTGCTCGTGCTCGGGGGCGGGGGCAAGTCGGGGTCGCTCTCCCTCGCCGCCGCGCGTCAGGCCGGTGCGTCGCGTCTGGTCGCTTTGGTGCCCACGGAACGTGAAGCGGCACAGGTCCGTGCGGCAGGTCTCGCGGACGAGGTCGTGATCGCGGACGCACGCAACCCCGTCGCCGTCGCCGAAGCCGTGGGCAAGCAGGTCGACGTGACGGTCGTGTGCGTGGACGTGCCGGGGTGCGAGCACGGCGCCATCCTCGCGACCGCCGACGGCGGCACCGTGATCTTCTTCTCCATGGCGACCTCGTTCAGCGCCGCCGCCTTGGGAGCGGAGGGTCTGGCCGCGGACGTCGAGATGCTGGTCGGCAACGGCTATGTGCCAGGTCACGCCGCGTTCGCGCTCGACCTCGTCCGCACCCAGGCGGGTGTGCGGGCGTTGTTCGAGCAGAGGCAGACTGCGTGACGTGAGTACGCAACTTTTGGTCGGCGGCCGCATCTACGCACCGGATGCGACGGCGATGGCCGTCACGGACGGCGTGGTCGTCTGGATCGGACAGGACTCGGTCGGGCGCGCGCTGCACCCGGACGCCGAGGTCGTCGAGCTCGGCGGTGCCTTCGTCGCGCCCGCGTTCGTCGACGCCCACGTCCACGCCACCTCGGCCGGTCTGCTGCTGACCGGTGTCGACCTGACCCGCACGCCGTCGCTGGAGGCGTTGCTGGACCAGGTCCGCAACGCCGAGGGCCCGCTCGTGTGGGGTCATGGCTGGGATGAGACGCGGTGGCCGGAGAACCGCCCTCCGACGCGTGCGGAGATCGACGAGGCGGCGGGCGACAAGAGGGTCTACCTGTCACGCATCGACGTGCACTCGGCACTTGTGTCGTCGAACCTCGTCACGGACGAAACGCGCGCGGCTGACGGCTACTCCGCCGAGGGCCCCCTCGCGCGCGCCGCACACCATCACGTCCGACGCATTGCACGCGACGCCATCACGCCGGAGCAGCGCCGCGAGGCACAGCTGGCGTTCCTGCACCACGCGGCGTCGATGGGCATCGCGTCCGTGCACGAGTGCGCCGGCCCGGACATCTCCGGCGAGGACGACCTGCGCGAGCTGCTGGCGCTGGGCGAGGGCCCGCAGGTCGTGGCCTACTGGGGAGACCACGACCTGCCCGGTGTCCCCGTGCAGGGCCTGGCCGGTGACCACTTCGTTGACGGCGCGATCGGCTCCCGCACCGCCGCGCTGGTCGAGCCGTACGCCGACGCGGACACGTCCGGTGCGCTGTACCTGACCGGCCGGCAGGTCGCCGACCACCTGGTGAAGTGCACGGAGCTGGGCATCCAGGCGGGTTTCCACGTCATCGGCGACGCGGGCATGGCCGCCGTGGTCGAGGGCTTCGCGATCGCCGAGAAGACGCTCGGCACCTCGGCGCTGGCGTCGGCCCGCCACCGCCTCGAACACGTCGAGATGGTCTCGGCCGAACAGGCCCAGCAGCTGGCCGGGTGGGGCGTCATCGCCTCGGTGCAGCCGCTTTTCGACGCCGAATGGGGCGGCCCGACCGGCATGTACGTGCAGCGGCTCGGTGCCGAGCGCGGAGTGGGGCTCAACCCCTTCTCGCGCTTGGCCGCCGCGGGCGTCGTGCTGGCGTTCGGCTCCGACACGCCGGTGACCGCCATCGACCCGTGGGCAGCGGTGAAGGCCGCGGTGCACCACAGGACCGAGGGCTTCGGTGTGTCCCCGCGCGCCGCTTTCACCGCCCACACGCGCGGTGGCTGGCGTGCGGCGGGCGTGGACGACGGCGTGACCGGCACCTTGCAGCCCGGTGCGCCCGCGACGTACGCCGTGTGGGAGACCGGTGACCTCGTGGTGGCCGGGTCCGACGCCCGCGTCCAGCGCTGGTCCACCGACCCGCGGTCGGGCGTGCCCGGCCTGCCCGACCTCACCGGGCCCGCCCCGGTGTGCGTGCGGACCGTGCTGAACGGCCGGACGATCTACGAGAGGAAGTGACTCGATGGCGTTGCTCGACCTCGACCCGAGGGTCGTCGCCACCGCGCGCGAGCTCGCCGCGCGGGCGGCCGAACCCGTGGTGTCCATCGCGAAGGCGCACACCACGGTCGCGGTCGAGCGCGCCACGCTGCGGCTGGCCGGCATCACCGGCGCGGACTCCACCCACCGCGCCGGTGACGTGCCGTGGGTCAACCGCGTGATCGACACGGTCCGCGAGCAGTGCGGCCTGGAGCACGGGGTGGTGCTGCCCGCGTTCCACGCCCTGCGGCAGCACAACCTCGCGAGCCTGACCGAGCTCGCCGAGGCCACGGCCGCCGGGCAGGTCCAGTTCACGGTCCCGGAGGGCAGGGACCGGACCGCGGCCAAGAAGGCCGCCACCTCCGCCGTCACCAAGGGCCTCAAGACGGTCGACCGCAACCGCGTCCAGCGCGAGAAGCTGGTGCAGAAGTGGGGCGACCCCGCGCAACGCCCGTGGATCTACCTGATCGTCGCGACCGGTGACATCGACGAGGACGTCGTGCAGGCGCAGAACGCCGCCCGCGCCGGCGCCGACGTCATCGCCGTGATCCGCTCCACCGGCCAGTCGCTGCTGGACTACGTCCCGGAAGGCGCCACGCACCACGGGTTCGCCGGCACCTACGCCACGCAGGAGAACTTCCGGATCATGCGCGCGGCGCTGGACGACGTGTCGAAGGAGGTCGGCCGGTACGTGCGGCTGACCAACTACGCGTCCGGCCTGTGCATGCCCGAGATCGCCGTCCTGGCCGGGTTGCAGCGGCTCGACATGATGCTGAACGACTCGATGTACGGCATCCTGTTCCGCGACATCAACCCCATCCGCACGTTCGTCGACCAGCGGTTCTCCCGCCAGGTCCACGCGCGCGCCGGCATCATCATCAACACCGGCGAGGACAACTACCTCACCACCGCGGACGCCGTCGAGGCCGCCCACACCGTGACGGTGTCCCAGCTGCTCAACGAGCACTTCGCCCACGAGGCGGGACTGCCCGACCACCTGCTGGGCCTCGGGCACGCGTTCGAGATCAACCCGAAGGTGCCGGACTCGTTCCGGCTGGAGCTCGCGCACGCGCTGCTGGCCCGCGAGCTGTTCCCGGACGCGCCGCTCAAATGGATGCCGCCGACCAAGCACATGACCGGCGACGTGTTCAACGGCTACCTGCTGGACGGGTTCTTCAACCTCGCGGGTGTCCTCACCGGACAGTCCATCCTGCTCGTCGGCATGATGACCGAGGCGGTCGTGACGCCGTTCCTGTCCGACCGCGACCTCGCGCTGCAGAACGTCCGGTACGTGCTCAACGCGGCCGGCAGTCTCGCGGAGGACTTCCGGCCGGCACCGGACGGGTTGATCGTCAAGCGCGCGCACCAGGTGCTGGGCGAGGCGGTGGACCTGCTGGAGCGCATCGTCGGCGACGGGCTGCTCAACGCGATCGCCGACGGCACGTTCGGCCTGATGAAGCGCCCGGCCGACAAGGGCAAGGGCGCGGACGGCGTGGTCGAGAAGGCTCCCGAGTACTTCAACCCGGCTTCGGACCTGCTGGAGGCCTCGAATGTCTGACGCCAAGAGGTACGTCCGGCCCTACGGCGACACGACCGGCGACGGCATGGTCCAGACGTCGTTCACGCTGCCGATCCCGTTCGGTTCCAAGGCGGACGGCGCGGCGCAGCAGCTCGCGAACAGGATGGGCATGGACCCCGCGATGGTGGTCCACTCGCACCCCATCGGTGACGACTTCACGTTCTTCGTCGTCTACGGCTCGGTCAAGCACCTCGTGGACCTCGACGAGGTCAAGGTCGTCGAGCGCGAGTACCCGCTGCTGTCACCGGCCGAGGTGAACACGACGCTGAAGAAGGTGTTGCGGCGCAAGCTGGTCGTCGTCGGCGGCTGCATCGGCACGGACGCGCACACGGTCGGCATCGACGCGATCCTCAACATCAAGGGCTTCGCCGGCGAGAAGGGCCTGGAGTACTACCGCGAGCTGAAGGTCGTGAACCTCGGCGCGCAGGTGAGCGTTCCGGAACTGGTGCGGTCCGCCCGCGCCGAGAAGGCCGACGCGGTGCTGGTCTCCCAGGTGGTGACGCAGCGGGACGCGCACATCCTGAACACGCAGGAGATGTCGGCGGCGTTCCGCGAGGCGATGGGGGACCGGCGGCCGCTGCTGGTGGCGGGCGGCCCGCGGTTCGACCCGCTGATGGCGGCCGAGCTGGGGGTTGACCGGGTTTTCTCCCGGGGTACCACTCCGGGCGAGGTCGCGAGCTACCTGGTGCACGCGATGCAGGAGAAAAAGGGGGTCGCCGCGTGAGCGGGGCTTTGGTCGAAGGTTTCACCGTGGCACACCGGCGTTACGTGCCGCACTCGCACGCGCATTACGGCGGCAGCCTCGTCGACGGTGCCTACGGGCTCGGCATGTTCGGTGACGTCGCCACCGAGATGCTCATCCACACCGACTCCGACGAGGGCCTGTTCGCGGGTTACAGCTCCGTGGAGTTCGTCGCGCCCATCCAGGCCGGCGACGTCATCGAGGCCGTGGCGACGCTGGTGCGCATCGGGAAGCGATCGCGGGAGATCGAGTTCGAGGCCCGCGTGGTGTGCCGTTCGGCGCCCGAACGCGGCCCTTCCGCGGCGGACGCGCTGGCTGAGCCGATCGTCGTAACGCGCGCCCGCGGCACCGTGGTCGCGCCGAAATCCGCGGAATAGCAACAAGAACCGCGGGTGTGGACCGACATCGAACGCCCGCACGCCCCAGCTCGACCCGGCAAGACGGCTCCTGTCCCGGCGCCGCCTTGCCGGGTCTGTCCGGCCGTCGCTCTCCGTGAAGATGAGAGCGGTCCAGCCCAATTCCGGTTCGGCCTGAATTAAACCCGCAACCTCTGCCGCCCTCGCCCGTTGGTCAACACAGAGGTAGCTACAAGCGGGGAGGAACGGCGCAGTGAAGATCGACCACCACGGGGAGACACCCCCGTACGAGCAGGTGCGTGTGCACTACGCACACGCCATCGCAAACCGCGAACTGCCGGTCGGCGCCAAACTGCCCACAGTGCGCGCGCTCGCGAAAGACCTGGGCCTTGCGGTGAACACTGTCGCTCGCGCCTACCGCGAGCTGGAGGAAGCGGGCCTCGTGGAAACGCGAGGCCGGGCGGGCACCGTGGTCAGCGCGAACGGTGACAGCAACCGCGAGCGGGTGCGTTCGGCAGCGCACGCCTATGCGTCGATGTCGGCCGAGTTGGGACTGTCGAGAGAAGAGGCGCTGGAGATCGTGCGGGCGGCGTTCCGGGCCTGATGGGGCCGGACGTGCCGGTCGGGCCACCGGCGTCGGGGTAAGGGGCCACTGGCCTCGGGTGCGGATGCCACGCGTCAGGCGGGACCTTGAGTGTCTGAAAGGACGTCAGGAGCCTAGATGCGGGTCGTGGGCAGCGGCAGTGCGCTCATCGCGTGAACGACGCGAGCGCGGGGCCCCGCCCACCCTGGGGGCAGACCGCCCACCTCCACCCACCATAGCGAGAGTCCGCGCGTGTCAAGCCCGCGGCTCGCGAACCTGTGGACAACCGAAGCCCTGTGGACAAGTCGCGAGCCACGCCCGAATCGTGCACCGGGCGTTCGGCGAGGTGTCGCCACGGGCCCGGACGAACCGCCGTGCCCGCCCGAGTCAGGGCGGGCACGGACGCCGGCGTCGACAACGCGGTGGCCGCTTGGAATGACGACATCGCGCTCACCCAGTTGAGCCGCGATGCGCCCGTCTTGCTCGACACCGCGGGTCTGGCCAGAGGTGGAACACCGCCGTCACGGCCAGTTCATCATGCTGCGGGCGCCGCGTGGCCGAGTAGTCGTATCTGTATGCCTGCCTGCTCCAAGCAGGTGATCAAAACCGCCACGAACGTGCATGCCACTCACCCGTTTGCGGACCCTCTTACCTGCCCTTATGCGGTTAGGCTGCCCCGTGAACCGCAGATAACTGACTCATCAGTCAACTTAGGGGTGGGAGATGGTGCGGACCGTCCGGGACGGCCTGCGGCGCACGGCTGAACAGGACCAGTTCGTCGAGCTCGCCAGGCGGTTCGCGGCGGAGGAGATCCGCCCGCGGGCCCGCGCCGTGGACGAGGCGGACACCGAGTCGCCGCTCGACCTGTGGGAGAAGGCGTCGCGGCTGGGGCTGACGACGTTCATGATCCCAGAGGAGTTCGGCGGCGGCGGGATCACCGACCTCACCACTCAGGTGCTCGTCCAGCAGGAGCTGTGCCACGGCGACATCGGCATCGGCAACCTGCTCACGTCCAACGGCTTCTTCAGTGCTCCGATCGACCACCTCGGCACCCCTGAGCAGCAGAAGCGCTTCCTCGGTCCACTCGGGACGGACCTGCCGCCGTTGACCGCCGTCGCGGTCACCGAGCCGGGCGCCGGCTCCGACGCGGCGAGCATCCGGACCTCGGCGCGGCGCGACGGCGACTCCTACGTCCTCAATGGACAGAAGACCTGGATCTCCAACGCCCCGTACGCCGCGATGTTCGTGATCTTCGCGACCGTTGACCCCTCCTTGCGTTCCCGTGGTGTCACGGCATTCGTGGTGCCGCGCGACACGCCCGGCCTGACCGTCGGGCCGCCGTTCCGGAAGATGGGGCAGCGGGCGATCGTGAACGCGGAGGTGTTCCTCGACGACGTGCGCGTGCCCGCCGAGAACCGGCTCGGCGAGGAGGGGCAGGCGTTCCCGGGCCTGATGCGGACGTTCGACGCCTCGCGAATCCTGATCGGCGCCGCCTGCACGGGTCTGGCACGGGCGGCGCTGGACTTCGCTTCCGCTTATGCCGCTGAACGCGTGCAGTTCGGCGTTCCGATCCTGCGGCACCAGGCCGTGGCGTTCCGGTTGGCCGAGATGGCCACGCGCGTCGACACCGCGCACCTGCTGACGCTGCGGGCCGCTGCGCTGTACGACGCGGGGGAGGCGGTCGCGCAGGAGTCCGCGATGGCGAAACTCGTCGGTTCCGAGAACGCGATGTGGTGCACGCACGCGGCCGTGCAGACGTTGGGCGGCTACGGCTACTCCCGCGAGTACCCCGTCGAGCGCTGGATGCGCGATGCCAAGCTGGAGGAGATCGAGGAAGGCACCTCGGACATCCAGCGCCTGATCATCTCGCGCGGGCTGGGTGCCAGGTGATCTTCTCCGATCCGTCGTCCGTCGCGGTGGTGGGCGCGAGTGACGACCCGGCGAAGTGGGGGCATTGGCTGGCGCGCGGTGCGTTGACCGGCAGCGACCGCCGGGCCGTGCACCTGGTGAACCGCGGTGGCGGGGCGGTGCTGTCGCGGCCGACCGTGCGGACGCTGTCGGAACTGCCAGAGGCGCCGGAGCTGGTGGTGCTCGCCGTGCCTCCCCAGCACGTCGCCGCGGTGGTGGACGAGGCTCTGGCGTTGGGAACGCGCGGTTTCGTCGGGATTCCGTCGGCGATGGACGAGTGCGTGGTCGCGCGCATCCGTGCGGCGGGGGCGCGGCTGCTCGGGCCGAACTGCCTGGGCGTGTACGACGCGGCGACGTCGCTGCACCTGGCGTGGGGGCGGTTCCAGCCCGGTTCACTGGGGGTGGTGTCGCAGAGCGGGCAGGTGGGCCTGGAGATCGCCGGACTCGCCGCGGCCGCCGGGCTCGGGGTGTCGCGGTTCGTGTCGGTCGGCAACCAGGTCGACGTGACGGCCGCGGAAGCGTTGCTGGACCTGGTTGCGCATGAGTTGACCGCTGTGGTCGGGGTGTACCTGGAGAGCTTCGGGCCCGGGATGCTGACCGCCCTGTCGGAGCTCCGGTCGGCCGGGAAACCCGTTGTGCTGCTGACGGTCGGTGCTTCCGCTGCCGCACGGGACGCCGCACTGTCGCACACCGGCGCACTGGTGTCCTCTTTGGACGTCGTGGACGCCGCGTGCCGCCGGTCCGGGGCCGTGCGGGTGGCGACGCCGGCTGCCCTGGTGGACGTTGCCGCTGTGGTGACGCGAGGGGTGCCGCGCGGAACGCGGGTCGGGATTCTCGCGGACTCCGGCGGTCAGGGGGCGATCGCGGCGGATCTCGCGGTGGGTGCGGGGCTCGTGGTGCCTGCTCTGGCCGCCGTGGGCGGGCTGCCGGCCGGTGTGTCGGCGCGCAACCCCATCGACCTGGCCGGGGCGGGGGAGCAGGACCTGGAGAACTACGCCCGTGCCGTCGAGGTGCTGGTGCGCGGTGGTGAGGTCGACTCGGTCGTGTTGTCCGGCTACTTCGGCAGTTACGGTGCGGACACGCCTTGCCTGGAGTCCACCGAGGTCGCCGTCGCCGCCCGGATCTGTTCGCTGGCAAGGGAGACCGGCGTTCCCGTGGTCGCCCACTGCATGTGCACCGACTCCGCCGCGGTTCGTGCTCTGCGAGCTGGTGGCGTGTCCGTTCAGCACACGATCGAGCGCGTTGTGGGTGCTCTCGGTAACGCTGCTCGCTTCGGCGCCTCCGCCGCAGCCGGGGCCGGGCCGTTCAGCGGTCCGGAACTGTCGGTGCCGGCTGGAAGAATTGAAGCTGGGGGACCCCCTGCAGGGGACCCCTGCGTGAGCACGCGCGAGAGACCGGGGATCGCGTACCGGCCAGGCTACCTGGCAGCTCGTGAGCTGCTGGACTTCGTCCGCTTCCCCCGCGCCCACGCCGTGACCACAGCCGCAGAGGCCCGCGCCACCCCGCTCACCGCCCCGTTCGCGCTCAAGGCCGACTGGCTGGCGCACAAGACCGAGCACGGCGGCGTTCAGACCGGTCTCACCGACCCGGCCGCCGCCTTCGAGGAGATGGAGGCCCGCTTGGGCCCCGGCACGTACGTCCTCGAAGAGATGGACACCCGCCCGAACACCGTCGAGCTGATCATCTGCGCCCGGCGTGACCACTCGTTCGGCCCAGTGGTCCTCGTCGGTGCCGGCGGCATCCACGCGGAGCTGCACCGCGACACCGCCCTCGAACTGGCACCCGTCACCCCGGCCACCGCTCACACCATGCTCAACCGCCTGCGGTCCGTACCGCTGCTGCGCGGCTGGCGCGGCGCACCACCCGTCGACCTCGTCGCTCTGACCCAGGTCATCGCGTCACTCTCCCGGCTCATCGCCACCCGTCCCGACCTGGCGGAGATCGAGCTGAACCCGGTGCGCGTCGGCCCGGACGGCGTGGTGGCCGTGGACGCGCTGATCACCCCCGCCGATGCCGCGCTGACCGAGTCAGGCGACCAGCAGGTGGCCTGATCGCCCTGTCCTGTCCGGAAATGCCGGGAGGACGCGCGGGAACAGCAGAGGTGTGGCGCGGAATAAGCGGCGCGTCGGCGACGTTGTCTGCTACAGTCCGGGTAGGCAGTGCGCCGCAGAGCGCATGTAAGCACCTACCAGCTGCTGGACCATCCGAAGTCCGCAGCGAACCAGCCCCCAGCTTCTGAACGCTGGCGGACTCACATCTGCAGCGCTTTCCCACGCACACGAGGCGGGGCGGACGAGCGCATCTGCACGCAACCCTCCCGAAAGGACAGACCGATGCACATCGGTGTACTCGACGTACGCAACAACAAGGCTTTCCTCCTCGACGGACCGGTCGTGCCGCAGCAGCTCGTGCGGCAACACGACCTGCGCAGGGGCGACCGGGTCACGGGGGAGGCGCACGACGGCAAGCTCACGTCGGTCGACACGGTCAACGGGCGCAAGCCGCACCGGCGGCCCAGGTTCGAGGAGCTGACGCCGCTCTACCCCAACGAGCGGCTGCGGTTGGAGCACGACCCCGAGGAGCTCACCAGCAGGGCGATCGACCTGGTCATGCCGGTCGGCAAGGGGCAGCGGGCGTTGGTCGTGGCGCCGCCCAAGGCCGGCAAGACGATGGTGCTGCAGCACATCGCGCAGGCGGTGGCCAAGAACAACCCCGAGTGCCACCTCATGGTCGTGCTCGTCGGGGAACGGCCGGAGGAGGTCACCGACATCCGCACCACGGTGCCGGGGGAGATGTTCACCTCGACGTTCGACGAGCACCCGCGGGAGCACATCGCCACGGCGGAGCTCGCCATCGAGCGGGCCAAGCGGCTCGTCGAGGACGGGCAGGACGTGGTGGTGCTGCTGGACTCGCTGACCAGGCTGGGGCGGGCGTACAACCTCGCGGCGCCCAGCGGCGGGCGGATTCTGAGCGGTGGCATCGAGGTCGGGGCGCTCAACCCGCCGAAGAAGTTCCTCGGGTCCGCCCGCAACATCGAGGAGGGCGGCAGCCTCACGATCTTCGCCACGGCGCTCGTGGAGACCGGGTCGGTGGGCGACACGGTGATCTTCGAGGAGCTCAAGAGCACCGGCAACGCCGAGCTCAAGCTCGACCGCAAGGCCGCGCAGCGGCGGGTCTTCCCCGCGATCGACCTGCACCAGTCCGGCACGCGCAAGGTGGAGCTGCTGGTGTCCGGACAGGAGCTCGCCATCACCAACGCCGTGCGCAGGGCCATGGCCGACCGAGACGTCGACGTGCTGCTCGACGGACTGCGCAAGACCCAGGGCAACGCCGAGTTCCTGCGCCAGATGTCGAGGTGAACCGGCCGTCGGCCAAGATGGGGGAATGAGCTTCCTGCAGGTCACGTGGACCGATCCGGCCACGGGCGCGCGCGGCTACCTCGTCGTCGACCGGTTGGTGCGCGGGGTGTGCAGCGGGGGACTGCGCATGCGGGCCGGGTGCACGCTGGACGAGGTGCGCGGGCTCGCGGAGGGCATGACGGCCAAGGAGGCCCTCAACTACGACCCCGGCGCGCGGTACGTGCCGCTCGGGGGTGCCAAGGGCGGCATCGACTTCGACCCGTACGACCCGCGGGCGTTCGACGTGCTCACGGCCTACCTCTACGCGATGTCGCCGTACATCGAGCGGTTCTGGACCACGGGGGAGGACCTGGGGCTGCGGCAGTCCACGATCGACGCCGCCATCGAGAAGATCGGGTTGCAGTCGTCCATCCAGGCCGTGTACCCGCTGCTGGACGACGAACACCAAGCGCGGCAACGACTTCAGGACGCCTTCGCGGTCACGGTCGACGGCGTCGGCCTCGACGAGCTGGTCGGCGGCTACGGCGTCGCGACGGCCGCGCTGGAAGGGATCGAACGGCTTCGGCTCAGCAACCCCACCGCGTTCGTCCAGGGGTTCGGCTCCATGGGCGGCGCCACGGCCCGCTACCTCGCCAGGGCCGGGGTGAAGGTCGTCGGGCTCGCGGACGTCCACGGGGTGGTGGCCAACCCGGCCGGGCTCGACGTGGAGGCGCTCCTGCTGACCCGCGACGCCCACGGCGGCATCGACCGCTCCGAGCTCGCCGCGGACGACGTGCGGCTCGACCGGGACCGGTGGCTCGACGTCGAGGCGGACGTGCTCGTGCCCGCCGCGACGAGCTATGCGATCGACGAGCACAACGCGTGCGAGGTGAAGGCACGGCTGGTCGTCGAGGCGGCGAACATGCCGATCACCAGGGAGGCAGAGGACCTGCTCGGCGCGCTGGTCATCCCGGACGTCGTCGCGAACTCGGCGACCAACTCGTGGTGGTGGTGGACGTTGTTCGGCGACATCGAGCCCACGGCCGAGTCGGCGTTCGCGAAGATCGACGAGAACATGCGCCGGCTGGTCCGGCAGGTCGTCGGCGCGCCCCGGCCGCGGGCCGCCGCCGCACAGCTCGCCGCTGCTGCCGTTCGGGAGATCGAAAAGCGGTTCTGAAGCCGTACACTCGGCGCATGCCCGGCCTGCAGCACACCGTGACGATCGCTGCCCCGCCCGCCAAGGTCTGGGAGGTGGTCTCCGACGTCGAACGCTGGCCGGAGCGGATTCCCACGGTCGACAGCGTCGAACGGCTCGACGCCGGCCCGCTGGCGGTCGGGTCGCGCACCCGGCTGGTGCAGCCGCGGCTGTCGCCCGCCGTCTGGACGGTCACCGAGCTGACCGAGGGCACCTCGTACACCTGGCAGTCGCGGTCAGCGGGTGTCACGGTCACCGCCGCGCACGTCGTCGAACCGCTGGCCGACGGCAGCAGGCTCACCCTCACGCTGACCATGTCAGGGCTGATGGCCGGTGTCGGCTGGCTGCTCACCCGGTCGCTGACCAGCCGGTACGTCAAGGCCGAGGCCGCCGCCGTCAAGACCGCCGTGGAGTGACGGCTCAGCCCAGCGGGCCGAACAGCCACGCACCGGGACCGTTCGGGTCGTCGGAGAAGTAGAACGCCCTGAGCGCGGCCAGCAGGTCCTCGCCGCTGACCAGTCCGTCGCCATCGCCGTCGAGCCGGGTGAACCCGGCGCGCGCGTCGGCGGGGCGCACGTTCAGCAACGCCCCACTCGCGCGCACGTACTCGTCCACGCCGAGGTGGCCATCGCCGTCGTGGTCCGCTACGGCCATCAGCGCGTCCACGAACGGCACGTACGCGTCGTCGAACACCTCGGGGCGTTCCAGCAGGCCGGCGACGAACGCCGTCTTGTACTCGGTGAGGCTGACCAGGTCGTCGTCGTTGGTGTCGGTCACGGCGGAGAGGTGGTCCCACGCGGCCAGGAGCTGCTCGCGGAACCGCTTCGCCCGCAGGTCGTCGGCGGCCAGGCCGAACTCGCCGGTCGTGCGCGCACCGGCGAGCTCGAAGTCCGCGCGTTCGACGCAACCGTCCTGGTCGCTGTCGTAGGTCTCGAACCTGCGGGTCAGCTTGCGGTCCAGGAACGGCGTGATCTCCATGCGCCTGTTTACCCGCTCAGCGCTTCTTGACGCGCGCCGGGGCCCCCACGTAGTCGGCCAGGTGCTCGCCGGTCAGCGTCGAGCGGCCGGCCACCAGGTCCGCGGGAGTGCCCTCGAACACGACCTTGCCGCCGTCGTGGCCGGCTCCGGGCCCCAGGTCGATGATCCAGTCGGCGTGCGCCATCACGGCCTGGTGGTGCTCGATCACGATGACCGACTTGCCGGAGTCGACGAGCCGGTCCAGCAGGCCCAGCAGCTGTTCGACGTCCGCCAGGTGCAGGCCGGTGGTCGGCTCGTCCAGCACGTAGACGCCGCCCTTGTCGGCCATGTGCGTGGCGAGCTTGAGGCGCTGGCGCTCACCGCCGGACAGCGTGGTCAGCGGCTGGCCCAGCGACAGGTAGCCCAGGCCCACGTCGTTCAGCCGGTCCAGGATCGCGTGCGCGGCGGGCGTACGGGCCTCACCGGAGCCGAAGAACTCCACCGCCTCCGCGACCGGCATCGCCAGCACCTCGGAGATGTCCTTGCCGCCGAACTTGAACTCCAGCACCGCCTGGTCGAACCGCTTGCCCTCACACACGTCGCACGGCGACTCGATCGTGGCCATGATGCCCAGGTCGGTGAACACCACACCGGCGCCGTTGCAGTTCGGGCACGCGCCCTCGGAGTTCGCGCTGAACAACGCCGGCTTCACGCCGTTGGCCTTGGCGAACGCCTTGCGGATCGGCTCCAGCAGCCCGGTGTAGGTGGCCGGGTTCGACCGGCGCGAACCCTTGATCGGGGTCTGGTCCACCACGATCGCGCCGGAGTCCTTCGGCATCGACTGGTGGATGAGCGACGACTTGCCCGACCCCGCCACACCGGTCACGACGGTCAGCACGCCGAGCGGGATGTCGACCGACACGTCGCGCAGGTTGTTCTTCGACGCGCCGCGGATGGACAGCGTCCCGGACGCCTTGCGCACCGACGGCTTGAGCTCCGCCCGGTCGTCGAGGTGCCGTCCGGTCACGGTGCCGCTGGCGCGCAACCCCTCCAGCGTGCCCTCGAAGCAGATCGTGCCGCCGTCGCGGCCGGCGCCGGGACCGATGTCGACGACGTGGTCGGCGATCGCGATCGTCTCCGGCTTGTGCTCGACCACGAGCACGGTGTTGCCCTTGTCGCGCAACCGCAGCAGCAGGTTGTTCATCCGCTGGATGTCGTGCGGGTGCAGGCCGATCGTCGGCTCGTCGAACACGTAGGTCACGTCGGTCAGCGCGGACCCGAGGTGCCGGATCATCTTCACGCGCTGCGCCTCACCGCCGGACAGGGTGCCGGCGGGGCGGTTGAGCGAGAGGTAGCCCAGTCCGATCTCGACGAACGAGTCGAGCGTGTGCACCAGCTTCTCGACCAGCGGCGCCACGGACCTGTCCTCCAGCCCGCGCATCCAGTCGGCCAGGTCGCTGATCTGCATGTCGCACAGGTCCGCGATGGACACACCCCTGATCTTCGACGACCGCGCGGCCTCGGTGAGCCGGGTGCCGCCGCAGTCGGGGCAGGTGCCGAACGTCGCCGCGCGGTCCACGAACGCCCGGATGTGCGGCTGCAGCGCCTCGCGGTCCTTCGACAGCATGGACTTCTGCAGCTTCGGGACCAGGCCCTCGTAGGTCAGGTTGATGCCGTTGACCTTGATCTTGACCGGTTCCCGGTAGAGGAAGTCGTGCAGCTCCTTCTTGCTGTACTCGGCAATCGGCTTCGCCGGGTCGATGAACCCGGACTGCGTGAACGTCTGCACCGTCCACTGGTTGTCGACGTTGTAGCCGGGCACCTTGATCGCGCCCTCGAGGATCGACTTCGACGAGTCGTAGACCTCGGTCAGGTCGATGTCGGAGACCTGACCGCGGCCCTCACAGCGCGGGCACATGCCGCCGGTGATGGAGAACTCGCGGCGCTCCTTGACCTTCTGGCCTGCCTTCTCGATCGTCACCGCGCCCGCGCCGCTGATCGACGCGACGTTGAACGAGAACGCCTGCGGGCCGCCGACGTGCGGTGCGCCCAGGCGGCTGAACAGGATGCGCAGCATGGCGTTGACGTCGGTCGCGGTGCCCACTGTGGAACGCGGGTCGGCGCCCATCCGCTGCTGGTCCACCAGGATCGCGGTGGTGATCCCCTCCAGGAGGTACACCTCCGGCCGCGGCAGGGTCGGCATGAACCCCTGGATGAACGCGCTGTAGGTCTCGTTGATCAGCCGCTGCGACTCCGCGGCGATCGTGCCGAACACGAGCGAGCTCTTGCCCGAACCGGACACGCCGGTGAAGACCGTCAGCCGCCGCTTGGGGATCTCGACGTCGACGTCCTTCAGGTTGTTCACCCGCGCGCCCCGCACGCGGATCATGTCGTGGGTGTCGGCCTCGTGCGCGTTGGTGGCGGCCGCTCTCCTGGAGGTCATGGCGACAAGCTAACTCGCAGACCCCCGTCCCGCGCTTCTCGATTCCTGACTGATCACTCGCGGCAGCGGTAGTGGTAGGTGCACAGCTCGCGGAACCCCGACCGCTCGTAGAGCCGGAACGCCGACTTGTTGGCCTTTTCCATCTGCAGGTACATGTGGTTCGACTCGCGTGCGGCCGCCCATGACGTCAGCGCGGCGAGCACGGACCGTGCCGCGCCTTGGCCCCGTGCGTGCGGAAGCGTCGCCATGCCGAACACGCCGGCCCACCCGTTGTCGGCCACCACACGCCCCACGGCGACCACCTCGTCGTCGACCTCCGCGTAGGCGTACGCGCTCGGTGCCTCCACACGGCTGAGCAGCTCGCGTTCGGCTTCGACGTCGCCTGTCGTCACCTCGTGCCACGCCGCGAGCCAGCCGTCGTCCGGCCGGGTCGTCACCGCACCGGCGTCCGCGTGCGCCTGGCGGAGCACGTCGGCGGTCGACGCGATCTGCAACGACATGTCGTGACCCCGCGCGTACCCGCGGCCGGCCAGCCGGGCGTCCAGGTCGTCGGCGCACACGCCCGGCGTGATCTGGAACCGCACCGGGGCACCGCGGCCCGCGCAGAACTCCTCGGCGACCTCGACCCGGTCCTCGCGGTCGTGTGGCAGGACCGCGCTCACCCACCAGGCGTCGTCGGGGGAATGGCGCAGCCACCAGCCACCGGCCTCTTCGACGTGCGCGGCCGGCTGAGCCCGTGCCGCGTACTCCTGCAGCGTCTTGAGCAGCACGTCAGTCCAACGACCCCAGCAGCCAGTTGCCGGCCGCCGCGGGGTCCTCGGAGAAGTAGAACTCCCGGATGGCCGCCAGCAGCGCGTGCGTGCACAGCAGGCCGTCGTCGTCGGAGAGCAGGTCGTGGATCATCCGGGCATCGGCCTCGGAGAGGTTCATCAACGCGCCGGTCCACTTCACGTGCTCGTCGACGGTGAGCTTGCCGTCGCCGTCCCCGTCGGCGATCGCCATCACCGCGTCCAGGAACGGCACGTACCCCTCGTCGAACGACTCCGGTGTCTCCAGCAGGCCGTCCGCGAACGCCTTCTTGTACTCGTCCACGCTGATCCGGCCGTCGCGGTCGGTGTCAGCGGCCAGCGAGAGCTGCTGCCACAACCCGGTCAGCGTCGCGCGGAACCGCACCGCCCTCGGCTCGTCGTCACCCAGGCCGAACGCCCTCGTGGTGCGCAGTCCCGCGGTGGTGAAGTCATCGCACCCGATGAACCCGTCGCCGTCGGCGTCGTAGGTGCGGAACCGACGGGCCAGCTTGCGGTCCAGGAAGGCGGTGATCTCCATGGGCATCCTTCTACCGCATTTCGAACACGCCCTCCACCACCTGCTCTTTCACGCACGACGCGACCCACGCGCCGTGCTGCTGCGCGTGGGTCTGACGAGGGCGTCGATCAATAGTCGCGGCTGGGCATGATCACCCAGAGCACGAGGTAGACGACGAACTGAGGTCCGGGCAGGAGGCACGACAGCACGAACAGAAGGCGCACCGTGCTCGCCTTCATGCCCCACCGCTGGGCGAGCCCCGCGCACACACCTGCGATCATCCGGTTGGTCCTGGGCCTGCTCAAAGCAACTGTCGTGGTCATAGCTCCACAATGCTCCCGCCGGTCCGTTCGTTGCATCAGGGACAGCCCTGGGATACCCCTGACAACTGGTCGACGAACCTCAGGCACGTGGCGCGCATGGTGTCGACGGTCATGGACCTGGACCCGGCGAGCACCTGCAGCGCCAGCCCGTCGAGCATGCTGACCAGCATGTTCGCCAGCTCCACCGGGTCGTCACCGGTCCGAATCTCCCCGGTGTCCTGGCCGTCGCGGAAGATGCTCGCGACGATCTCACGCCACTCGCCGTAGAAGCGCTCGTTGAGCTCCTGCAGCTCGGGGCTGCGGATCGCCTCGACCCACAGCTCGGCCCAGATCTTCCACGCCTCGACCGTCTCCGCGCCCTGCGGCAGGTAGGACTCGACGACCATGCGCAGCCGCGACAACGGCGGCTCGTCGGACTCGAGGATCCAGCGGCGGCGCTTGAGCGACTGCTCGAAGCAGTGCTCGAACGCGGCGTCGGTGAGCTCGCGCTTGGTCTCGAAGTAGTAGTGGACCGTGCCGCCGGACACGCCGGCGTCTCTGGCCACGTCGGACACCCGGAGGTGGCGGAAGCCCTCGGCGGCGATCACCTTGCAGGTGGACGCGAGGATCTGCGCCTTGCGTTCGGCTTCCACGCTTGGACGGGGCATCCGTCACCTCCATGACTTGCTTCGAGACCTTACCGAAGCAACGCGCGCAGCCGGCGCTTGTCGACCTTTCCCACCTGCGTCAGCGGCAGACGGGGTACGACCGTGACGCCACGTGGTGCATAGAGATCGCCCAGTTCGGCGACAACGGCCTGCTCCACCTCGTGGAGGTCGAGCTCGTGGCCGTCCTCCACCACGACGAACAGGTGCACCGCCTCGCCCCACCTCTCGTCCGGTGCCGCCACCGCCGCGGCCTGCCGGACGCCGGGCAGCGTCACGAGGAAGTCGTCGAGCAGCCGCGAGTAGACGTTGTCGGAGGTGCGGCCGGTGACGATCACGTCCTTGCTGCGGTCGTCGAGGTAGAGGTAGCCGTCCTCGTCGAAGTGGCCCACGTCGCCGGTGTTCAGCCAGCCGTCGCTGGTCTCGCTCAGCGGCGGCTCGCCCCAGTAGCCGCGCATGACGTGCGGGCCGCGCACCCACACGTCGCCGTCGCGCACCTCGACCTCCATGTCCGGGTTGGGCTTGCCGACGGTGCGCAGCGTGTGCAGCTTCGCGAGGTCGACGGCCGTCGCGGGCATGAACGCGATCGCCATGGCCTCGGTCATGCCGTAGCCCTGGTACACCACCGGCCCCCAGCGCTCGACCGCCTGCCGGAGGCGTTCCGGTGCGAGCGGGGAACCGCCGAGGCCGATGCTGAGGAACTGCGGTCCTGGGCAGTCCGGGTGGTCCAGCACCTCGTACATCATGGGCGGCACGAAGAACGTCGCGTTGACCTGCTCGTCGCGGGCGAGCCGCACGAACGCGTCCGCGTCGAACACCGAGGGGCCGAGCACGAGCTTCGAGCCGGTGACCAGGGCCCCGATCGAGGCGCCGGCACCGCTGCCGTGCGTGATGAGCGTGCTGCACAGCATGGTGAGCGACGGCGTGTGGCCCAGCGCCTCCCAGCGGCTCGTCGAGCGCGGGCCGTGGACGGCGAGCTTGGGCAGTCCGGTGGTGCCGCCGGTGTAGCTGACCGTGGTGAAGTCCGGTGCCGGGGTCCGCTCGACCGGGTCGCCGGGCAGGTCCGCGAGGTCCCAGCCGGTGAGGCGGGTGCTGAAGCCGGGGTCCACGACGACCGCCGCTACCTCCGCCTTCTCGATCAACGCCGCCAGCTCGCGCTGACCCGGCTCCGGTGGCACGTACACGAGCCGGGCGCCCAGCAGGTGCACGGCCACGGTGAGCAGCAGCGCCTCCGGGGTGTTGCCGATGAACACCGCCACGCCGTCACCCCGGCCGATCCCGCGCCGGGCCAGCCCGTCGGCCAGCCGGAACACCAGGTCACGGGCCTGGCCGCGGGTCAGGCGGGTGTCGCCGCCGATCACCGCCTCCCGTTCCTGCCCGGTCGCGAGGCGGTTGAGGACGAGGTCGACGTAGGTCATGGACCCTGTCTACTCCGGCTCCTCGTAGGCTGAACGGGTGGTAGCACCCCCGATGGCGCCCGATTCGCCAGAATCGCCGGAAAAGCCCGCCCGTCGCAAGCGGTTCAGCGGGCCCGTGCTGCTGCGCGTGCTCCTCGCCGTCGCCGGTGGCGTGCTGGTCTACCTGAGCTTCCCGCCGCGGCCGCTGTGGTTCCTGGCGCCGGTCGGGTTCGCCGTGCTCGCGTACGTGCTCTACGGCCGTCGTGCGCGCGCTGGGTTCGGATACGGCCTGTTGTTCGGTCTCGGGTTCATGGTGCCGTTGCTGCGGTGGACCGGGGAGTTCGTCGGGCTGGTCGCGTGGCTGCCGCTGGCGTTCGCGTGCGCGCTGATGATCTCGATCGGCACGACCGCGATGGCGTTCACCTCCCGGCTGCCCGCCTGGCCGCTGTGGGCGGCGTTCCTGTGGGCGGCGGACGAGGCGCTGCGCGAGGTGTTCCCGTTCGGCGGCTTCACCTGGGGCAAGATCGCGTTCGGGCAGCCGGAGGGCTGGTTCCTGCCGCTGGCCGCGCTCGGGGGCGCGCCGCTGGTGTCGTTCGCGGTCGTGCTGACCGGGTTCGGGCTGTTCTGGCTGACCAGGAACTGGAAACTCGGCCTGCCGCTGCTCGTGGTGCCGCTGGTGGCCGGGTTCGGCGTGCCGGTCGGGGTGGACGCCTCCGCGGGCACCGTCACGGTCGCCGCGGTCCAGGGCAACGTGCCGCGTGCGGGGCTGGACTTCAACGCGCAGCGCCGGGCCGTGCTCGACAACCACGTCAAGAAGACGGTCGAGCTGGCCGACGACGTGGCCGCCGGCCGGGTGAAGCAGCCCGACGTCGTCATCTGGCCGGAGAACTCCTCCGACATCGACCCGTTCCGCAACGCCGACGCCAAGGCGGCGATCGACAGCGCGGCGAAGGCGATCAAGGCGCCGATCGCGGTCGGGGCCGTCGTGGTCGACCGGGGCGACGGGCTGCCGCGCAACCAGGTGGTGCTGTGGGACCCGGAGAAGGGCGCCACGGACACCTACACCAAGCGCAAGCTGCAGCCGTTCGGCGAGACGATGCCGATGCGGTCGTTCTTCCGGCTGTTCTCGTCCGATGTGGACCGGGCGGGCGTCTTCCAGCCGGGCACCGACCCCGAGGGCTTCCGGATGGGGCCCGCGCGGGTCGCACTTGACACATGTTACGAAGTGGCGTTCGACTCAGTTGTCCGCGACTCCGTGACGGCGGGCGCGACGATCATCGCGATCCCGACGAACAACGCCACGTTCGGTCGCACGGAGATGACCTACCAGCAGCTTTCCATGTCACGGGTGCGTGCCGTGGAGCACGGCCGGGCCGTGGTGGTGGCCGCTACCTCGGGGGTCAGCGCGATCGTGCGGCCTGACGGCTCGGTCACGCAGAAGACCGGCCTTTTCGTGCCCGGCGCACTGGTGGCGGAACTGCCCCTGCGGTCACAGACTACGCTGGCGACCTGGCTTGGAGCCTGGCCCGCGTGGGTGTTGACCGCTGCGGGCCTTGTCGCGTTGGCGCTGGGCTTCACACGACGACGGAAGGACTCGAATGGCGCAGCAGCCTGACCAGGAACTCGGGCAGGTGCTGGTGGTGATCCCGACCTACAACGAGCGGGACAACATCGGAAAGATCGTCAAGAGGCTGCACGCGGCACTGCCCGACGTGCACGTCCTGGTGGTCGACGACGGCAGCCCCGATGGCACCGGCCAGCTCGCCGACGAGATGGCGGCCGCTGACCAGCGCGTCCACGTCATGCACCGCACGGAGAAGGCCGGCCTCGGCGCCGCCTACGTCGCGGGTTTCCAGTGGGCGCTCGACCGCGAGTACGGCGTCGTGTGCGAGATGGACGCCGACGGCTCGCACGCCCCCGAACAGCTGCACCGGCTGCTGGACGCGCTGCCGCAGGCCGACCTGGTGATCGGCTCGCGCTGGGTGCCCGGTGGCGAGGTCGTCAACTGGCCCGTGCAGCGCGAGGTGCTCTCCCGCGGCGGTTCGCTCTACTCGCGCATCGCGCTGGGGGCGAACATCCGCGACATGACCGGCGGGTTCCGCGCCTTCCGCGCGGACACGCTGCGCAAGCTGAACCTGGCCTCGGTCGCCTCGGCCGGCTACTGCTTCCAGATCGACCTGCTCTGGCGCACGATCGAGCTCGGCTTCCGCGTGCGCGAGGTGCCGATCACGTTCCGCGAGCGCGAGTACGGCGAGTCGAAGATGAGCGGCAACATCGTCCGCGAAGCGCTCATCAGGGTGACCAAGTGGGGGCTGCGGCGGCGCGGCAACCAGCTCAAGGAGCTGTTCGGCGGCAAGAAGAAGTGAGGCGGGCCCGTCCGGAGTGGACGGGACCCCGACGGCCCCCGGCGTCGCGCCGGGGGCCGTTTTCGTGTCCGGGGCGATACGATTCAGAACCGATGCGACGGGACGTGGGGTGAGTGGTGGAGTGGAGTGCGGGCGCGGTGGCCCGGATGCTCGGCGTCTCGCCGACGACCCTGCGCACCTGGGACCGCCGGTACGGGCTCGGTCCGAGCACACGGGCGGAGGGCAAGCACCGCCGGTACAGCGAGAACGACGTGGCACGGCTGCGGCGGATGGTCGAGCTGACCACGTCCGGTGTCGCGCCGGCCTCTGCCGCGGCGACCGTGGTGCCGGCGACGTCGGACGACCTGGACTTCGAGGGTGCCGCGACCAGGCTCGACGCCGTGGAGATGCGCCGCGTCGCGGTCGACCTCATCGCCCGGCACGGCGTGGTGCACGCGTGGGACGTGGTGCTGGCGCCGTTCCTGGTGGAGCTGGGGAAGCGGGTCACGGCTTCGGCGTCGGGGGTCGAGGTCGAGCACTTCGCGAGCGCGAGCATCGGTGACGTGCTGCGGGCGTCCGCGGTCGCCGGTGCGCCGTCGGCCCTGCTGGCGTGCGCGCCGGACGAGCAGCACAGCCTGCCGCTGGACGTGCTGGCGGCGGCGCTCGCGGAGCACGGGCACGCGGCGCGCAACCTGGGGGCGCGGGTGCCGGGGGACGCGTTGACGAGCGCGGTGGAGGTGCTGAAGCCGCGGGTCGTCTTCGTGTGGGCACACGATCGGGTGTATGCCGAGCAGGTGCCCCTGGCCGAGCTCTCGGCGGTGCCGGTGCTGGTCGGCGGGCCGGGGTGGGCCTCGATGACGCTTCCGCCGGGCGTTCAGCGGGTCGACACGCTGGCCGCCGCGGTTGAAACGATTTTGAATCGAATCTAGTCTGGTCGGCGTGAGCCTCGCCGATCGCATGATCCGTCTGCTGTGGGCGGCGGGTGACGAGGCCGTCGCCGAACGGGTCGTGCGCGCCCACTGGCGCGCGTTGCCCTCCGACGACGAAGCCGGGCGGGCCCTGCGGTCGCGCCTGGTTGAGGCGCTGCTGCGGGAGGTACCCGGCAAGGGCGCCGAGATCCGGCGCGCGGTGCTGGCCGACGAGGTGTCGCTGCTCGGCGCCGCGGAACGGGCGGCCCCGAGCCGCGCGACCGTGCTCGCCATCGTCCGCGCCCTGCCTGTGGGGAGTTGTTGATGACCGCTCTGCCCGTGCGCCACCACCCCGTGCGCGTGCTGCTCGTGTTCGTCGCCGCGGTCGTGGTGACCGCCGTCGTCGGCTCGCTGTTCTCCGTGTCGGCGGGAGCGGACTACCAGGCCCTGCAACGGCCGTCGTGGGCGCCGCCGCCGTGGCTCTTCGGTCCGGTGTGGACGGTGCTCTACGGGCTGATCGCGCTGTCGGGCTGGCTGGCGTGGCGCGCCGGTGCCGGTCGCGGCGAGCTGACCCTGTTCGGCGTGCAGCTGGTGCTGAACGCACTGTGGACGCCGTTGTTCTTCGCGCTCGGCTGGTACGCGGTGGCGGTGGTGGAGATCGCGCTGCTGTGGCTGTCGATCGCCGCTCTCGTCGTCGTGTTCTGGTCGCGCAGCAGGGCCGCCGCGCTGCTGCTGGTGCCCTACCTGGCGTGGGTCAGCTTCGCGGCGGCCCTGAACATCGCCATCGCCGTCGCGAACTAGCTGGTGGGCGTGTGGCCCGCGGAGGTGTGGTCGCCGCGGGCCCGTTCCCCGATGGTGAGACCGATGGCCAGCAGGACCATCGCGGCACCGAGGCCGAGGTGCAGCCAGTTGTCGGCGGTGTTGACGGGCAGGACGTTCGCGCGGGTCTGCTCGCCGACCGCGGAGCCGTAGACCCACAGCAGGACGTAGATCCCGCCGCCGACCACCAGGAACAACCGGGCGGCACCCGCCGTCCTCGCCATCAGCAGGCCGATGATCCCGAACGCCAGGTGCACCAGGTTGTGCAGCACGGACACGGCGAACAGCCCGAACAGGAGCGCGCCCGAGTGGTGGCCGGCGAAGGTCAGCTGGTCGTAGTGGCTGGTGATGCCGGGGATGAACCCGAGGACGCCGACGAGCAGGAACGCCCCGCCGACGACCCTGGCTGCCGTTTGCACAGGTTTCATGTGCCTGACTACCCCGCCACCGCCGGAACGAACTCGTGCGGCACCTCCGTCCTCCGTGGGTGCGGGAGCGCCGGGGCTGTGGAGCCCCACCGATCCTGAGCGATCACTTCACCATCAACTATGACCGCCATCACATCGCTGGTGGCGGTCACGGTCGTGAATTGAGACACGGGGCTCAAGTGAAGCTGTGCTGAGGACCTGGTGCCTTGTTGGTTTCATACAAAGCACGCTGCTCAACTCGCTTCGCTCCAGCGGTTTTGTTACCGGGTAGTAGACGAGAGTGTGTACATCGATTGGGCGGCGACTGCCGCTGAGGTTGTCTGTCCGCGAGGAGAGAAGTCGTTGTTCAGTCGTGTAGCGATCGTCAACCGCGGGGAAGCCGCTATGCGGCTGATCCACGCCGTCCGTGAGCTCGCCGCCGAGTCAGGGGAACGGATCGAGACCGTTGCCCTGTACACCGATGTCGACAAGTCGGCGCCCTTCGTGAGGGAAGCCGACCTCGCCCACAACCTCGGCCTGGCGGCCGATCGTCCGTACCTCGACCTCGGGGTGCTGGAGAAGGCGCTCGTCGAGACCGGGGCCGATGCCGCGTGGGTCGGCTGGGGCTTCGTCGCCGAGATCCCCGAGTTCGCCGAGCTGTGCGAGAAGGTCGGGGTCACCTTCGTCGGTCCGTCGGCCGATGCCATGCGCAAGCTGGGCGACAAGATCGGCTCCAAGCTGATCGCCGAGGAGGTCGGCGTCCCGGTCGCACCGTGGTCGCGCGGTGCCGTCGAGAACCTCGAACATGCCCTGAAGGTGGCCGAGGAGGTCACCTACCCGCTGATGCTGAAGGCGACCGCGGGTGGTGGTGGCCGCGGCATCCGCAAGATCACCTCGCCGGAGGAGCTGGAGGAGAACTTCGACCGCACCAGCATGGAGGCCGAACGTGCGTTCGGCTCCGGCGTGATGTTCCTGGAGCGCCTGGTCACCGGCGCCCGGCACGTCGAGGTGCAGGTCATCGCCGACGGCCAGGGCACGGCGTGGGCGCTGGGCGTCCGCGACTGCTCGGTGCAGCGGCGCAACCAGAAGATCATCGAGGAGTCGGCCTCCTGCGTGCTCGCGCCGGAGCAGGTCGACGAGCTCAAGACCTCGGCCGAGCGGCTCGCGAACGCCGTCGGCTACCGCGGCGCGTGCACCGTCGAGTTCCTCTACCACCCCGGTGAGAAGCTCTTCGCGTTCCTGGAGGTCAACACCCGCCTGCAGGTCGAGCACCCGATCACCGAGATCACCACGGGCTTCGACCTGGTCAAGGCCCAGCTGCACGTGGCGGGCGGCGGCAGGCTCGAAGGCGCCAAGCCCGCCGAGCTCGGCCACGCCGTCGAGGCCCGCCTCAACGCCGAGGACCCCGACCGCGACTTCGCGCCGTGCCCCGGCCGGATCGTCCGCCTCGAACTGCCCGCCGGTCCCGGCATCCGCGTGGACACCGGTGTCGCCGAGGGCTCGCAGATCCCCGCCGACTTCGACTCGATGATCGCGAAGATCATCGCGTACGGCCGCGACCGCGACGAGGCGCTGGGCAAGCTGCGCCGCGCCATGGCCGAGACCACGGTCATCATCGAGGGCGGCACGACCAACAAGAGCTTCGTGCTCGACCTGCTCGACGAGCCCGCCGTGGTCGACGGCTCCGCCGACACGTCGTGGATCGACCGGGTCCGCTCCGAGGGCGGCCTGATCTCGCACCGCCACTCCGCCATCGCGCTGGCCGCCGCGGCCATCGAGGTGTACGAGGACGAGGAGCAGATCAACCGCACCGAGCTGCTCGCCTCCGCGCACGGCGGCCAGCCGCGCACCAACCACGAGGGCGCGCGCAAGCTGGAGTTCGTGCTGCGCGGCCAGCCCTACGTCGTGACCGTGGCCCGCGCCGGCGCCACCAGGTACCGCGTCGGCGTGTCCGCGGCCGACTCCGACGTCGTGCTGTCCGCCGACGTCGACGTCGAGCGCTTCGACCACCACGTCGGCCAGATCACCGTCAACGGCACCCGGTTCCGCGTCGTCACCGGCACGTCCGGTGTGGTGCACCAGGTCGAGGTCGACGGCGTCACCCACCGCGTCACCCGCGACGAGGGCGGTGTGCTGCGCTCGCCGATGCCCGCGCTGGTCGTCGCCACGCCGCTGGAGGTCGGTGCCGAGGTCGAGGCCGGCGCTCCGGTGCTGGTCCTCGAGGCGATGAAGATGGAGACGGTGCTGCGCGCGCCGTTCCGCGCCCGGCTCAAGGAGCTGAACGTCGTCGTCGGCACCCAGGTGCCCGCCGGTGGCGCGCTGCTCAAGCTGGAGGAGGTCGAGGACGACGCGGGCGCCGTGCAGGTGCAGAAGCCGGAGTCCGCGGTCGAGCTGGAGATGCCCGCGCCGCAGACCGGCGTCCCGGCCGAGCAGCTCGCCGCACGGGGCCTCGACGACCTGCGCAGCCTGCTGCTGGGCTTCGACACCACCGCCGCGGACACCGAGCGGGTGCTGGCGGGCTACATGAGCGCGCGGGAGGACCTGGCGGAGCGGCCACTGGTCGCGGAGGCGCAGCTGCTCAGCATCTTCGCCGACCTGTGCGACCTGTCGCGCAACCGCCCGGCCGGCGAGGAGACCAAGCCGGAGAACCACATCCACTCGCCGCGCGAGCACTTCCACACCTACCTCAAGACGCTCGACGCCGACCGCGCCGCGCTGCCGGCGACGTTCCGCGAGCGGTTGCAGCACGTGCTGAGCCACTACGGCATCACCGAGCTCGACCGCACGCCGGAGCTGGAGCAGGCGGTGTTCCGCATCTTCGTCGCGCTGCGCCGGGGTGTGTTCGACGCCGCCGTCGCGACGACCCTGCTGCGCCGCTGGGTGGAGGAGGCGCCGCCGGTCGAGTCGGAGCGGGTGCGGGTCGGCCTGGTTCTGGAGCACATCGTCGCCGCGACCCAGGTCCGCTACCCGCAGGTGGCCGACCTCGCCCGCAGCGTCGTGTTCACCTGGTTCGCGCAGCCGCTGGTGCGCCGCAACCGCGCCCGCGTGCACACCGAGGTCCGCAGGCACCTGATCCACCTCGACGCGCAGCCGCAGGCCGCCGACCGCGAGGACCGGATCGCCGCGATGGTCGCGTCGGCCGAACCGCTGGTGCGCCTGCTCGGCCAGCGCATCGGCAAGCCCGGCGCGGACAACACCCCGCTGCTGGAGGTGCTGGCCCGCCGCTACTACACCAAGAAGGCGCTGGAGAACCCGCGCGTGGACGGCGCGTTCTTCCTCGCCGAGAACGAGCCGGAGCAGACCCGCCTGGTCAGCACCGCCGTCGAGTTCTCGTCGCTGGTGGACGCGATCGGCGACATCGTCAAGCACGCCGACGGCAACCCGGTCGTGGCCGACCTCTACGTCAACTGGCCCGACGGTCCGTCCGAACAGGACGAGCTGGCCGCCGGTCTGGGTGCCGCGGTGGCCGCGCACCAGCTGCCGCCGACGATCACCCGCATCACCACCACCGTGGCCGGCCGCCGCGGTGAGTCGATGCACCACCACTTCACGTTCCGCCCGTCCTCGAACGGGTTCGCGGAGGAGAGGCTGGTGCGCGGGCTGCACCCGCGCATCGCCGAACGCATGCAGCTGGAACGCCTGCGCGAGTTCGACCTCACCCGCCTGCCGTCGGTGGACGAGGACGTCTACCTGTTCCGTGCGGTGGCGAAGACGAACAAGTCCGACGAGCGCCTCGTCGCGCTGGGCCAGGTCCGCGACCTGACGCCGCTGCGCGACGACGAGGGCCGGATCGTGGCGCTGCCCGCGGCCGAGGACGTGCTGGCGACGTGCCTGGACGGCATCCGCCGGGCCCGTGCGCAGGCTGGTGGCCGCACCCGCCTCGCGACCAACCGCGTGGTGCTCTACGCGTGGCCGCCGACCAACCTGCACTCGGCGGACCTGGACGCGATTGCCTCGCGCGTGCTGCCCACGACCACGGGCCTGGACCTGGAGGAGGTCCTGTTCCTGGCGCGGCGCAAGGACAGCGAGACCGGTGAGCTCACCGACATCGGCGTCCGCATCGCCACCGACGCGGGCTCGGGCGTGCGGTTCTCGTTCGTGCAGCCGCCGACCGACGCGATCCAGCCGCTCGACGACTACCGCCAGAACGTCCTGCGCGCCCAGTCGCGCGGCACGATCTACCCGTACGAGCTGTGCGACATGCTCGCGGGCGAGGGCGGTTCGTTCGTGGAGCACGACCTCGTCGACGGCGCCCTGGTGCCGGTCGACCGCCCGCGCGGCGGCAACAGGGCGGGCATCGTCGTCGGCGTGGTGACCACCCCGACCCCGGCCTACCCCGAGGGCATGAAGCGCGTGGTGCTGCTGGGCGACCCGACCAAGTCGCTGGGCGCGCTCGCCGAACCCGAGTGCTCGCGGGTGATCCACGCCCTGGACCTGGCGTCGTCGCTGTCGGTGCCGCTGGAGTGGTTCTCGCTCTCGTCGGGCGCGAAGATCTCGATGTCGTCCGGTGTCGAGAACATGGACTGGGTCGCGGCGGCGCTCAAGCGCATCGTCGAGTTCACCCAGGACGGCGGCGAGATCAACATCGTCGTCAACGGCATCAACGTCGGCGCCCAGCCGTACTGGAACGCCGAAGCCACGATGCTCATGCACACCAAGGGCATCCTGGTCATGACGCCGGACTCGGCGATGGTGCTGACCGGCAAGCAGGCGCTGGACTTCTCCGGCGGCGTGTCGGCGGAGGACAACTACGGCATCGGCGGCTACGACCGCGTCATGGGCCCGAACGGCCAGGCGCAGTACTGGGCCCCGAACCTGCGGGCGGCGTTCGCCGTGCTGCTGGCGCACTACGAGCACACCTACGTGGTCCCGGGCGAGCCGGGCCCGCGCCGGGTGTCCACTTCGGACCCGGTGGCGCGCGACGTCTCGTCGTACCCGCACGTGGCGGGCGACAGCCCGTTCACGACGGTCGGGGAGATCTTCTCGGCCGAGGCGAACCCGGACCGCAAGAAGCCGTTCGACATCCGCACGGTGATGCGCGCGTTGTCGGACCAGGACCACGTCGTCCTGGAGCGCTGGGCGGGCATGGCCGACGCGGACACCGCCGTGGTGCAGGACGTGCACCTGGGCGGCATCCCGGTGACGCTGCTGGGCATCGAGTCCCGCGGCGTGGCCCGCGCCGGTTTCCCGCCCACCGACGGCCCGGACACCTACACCGCGGGCACGCTGTTCCCGAAGTCGTCGAAGAAGGCGGCCCGCGCGATCAACGCGGCCTCGGGCAACCGCCCGCTGGTGGTGCTGGCGAACCTGTCCGGCTTCGACGGCTCACCCGAGTCGATGCGCCTGCTGCAGCTGGAGTACGGCGCCGAGATCGGCCGCGCGATCGTGAACTTCCGCGGCCCGATCGTGTTCTGCGTGATCTCCCGCTACCACGGCGGCGCGTTCGTGGTCTTCTCGAAGGCCCTGAACCCGTCCATGACCGTGCTCGCCGTCGAGGGCTCGTACGCCTCGGTCATCGGTGGCGCACCGGCGGCCGCGGTCGTGTTCGCCCGTGACGTCGACGGCCGCACGGCCAACGACCCGCGGGTGAAGAAGCTGGAGACGGCGGTCGCGGAGGCCTCCGGTGCCGAACGCGCGGCCCTGGCCGCCGAGCTGGCGTCCACGCGGCAGTCGGTGCGCACCGAGAAGCTGAACGAGACGGCGGCGGAGTTCGACCGGGTGCACAGCGTGCAGCGGGCGGTGGAGGTCGGGTCCGTGGACGCGATCATCTCGGCTGCCGAGCTGCGGCCGGCGATCATCAAGGCCGTGGAGGCCGGTCTGGCCCGCTAGTGCTTGGATGGAGGGGCCCCGGCGAGCTCGCCGGGGCTCTTCTGCGTTCTGGGGGGTGGTCGTGCGGGACATCGCGGAGCTGACCGAGGTGGACGACCCCGGCTGGCCGGTGGTGGCGGAGGCGGTTCCCGCGTCGTGTGCGGTGCTGCCACCGGAACCGGGTGCCTGCCGGGCTGTGTTGCTGCAGCTGCAGGTGACCGTGCGGTCGTTGCTGGGCGCGGTGGTGCTGAACACAGGCGGTATGGTGCTGCACCACGGGTGGTTGCGCGTGTACGGCGGCTCGGGCGGTGCGTTGCCGAGCCTCGGAGAGGTCAACGGGTTTCCCGAGACCGTGGACCCGTCGTGGGCGCCTGCCGGCGGGCTGGTGCTCGCCCACGACGTGCTGGGTGGCGTGTTCGCGTTGAACGGCGCGGACTGCGGGCGGTCCGGCCGGCCAGGGGAGCCGGGGCAGGTCGTGTACTTCGCGCCGGACACGCTGGAGTGGGAGACCTTCGACGGCGGACACGGCGCGTGGCTGATGTGGATGCTCGACGGTGGGGTGGAGCGGTACTACGAGGGCATGTTCTGGCCGGGGTGGGAGGCGGACGTGGCGGCGCTCGGGCTGCGCGAAGGCATCACCGCGTACCCGCCGCTGTGGTCCGGGGAGGGCGCGACCGACGTCGCCGGGGCCACGCGGTCGCCTGTGCCGATGAGCGAGCTGCTCTCGTTCACCGCGGACGTGTGCGGGCAGCTCGGCATCGCCGATCCGGGGCCGCTCGGCAAGGTGGCGGAGTAACCCGCGGGCGACGGAGGCCGGCTGCCCCACGGTGCTGACGTTGGTCGTCGAAGAAGACGTGGGGCTTGGGCGGCATCGAGCACCTTGCGCTTCTCGATGCCGCCCAAGAAGAAGGCGTCGTTGACGGCGGTGATGCCCCATTCGTTCAGGCTGTTCAACGCACGTTCGTGTGCCGGGGCGTTCCTCGCCGTCACGATCGCGACGCGAAGTCTGACCCGGTACTCGGGCTCCTTCGCGCGTCGTTCTTCCTCCAGCAGCCGGATCCGGTTGATGTTGACCATGAAGTTGTGCAGGGGTCCTGGGTGGTGCGGACTGACCGCCCTGGTGACCTCATCTCGGCTGCCGAGCTGCGGCCGGCGATCATCAAGGCCGTGGAGGCCGGGCTGGCGAAGTAGCCCGCGCACGAGGGAGCCCGGTCACGCTGTGGCCGGGCTCTTCTCGTTCGGTGGCACCGGCACTGCGCGCGGTCAGGCCGCGTCCAGCTTGAACGGGTCGTGCTCCGCCAGCAGCTTGTCCAGCCGCGCCCGGTCCACGCGGCTCGCGATGTAGGTGTCCTCCTGCCGGTCCCGGATCACCTTGGCCAGCGTGAACGCCGACGTGACCGTGTAGAGCATCGCGATGCCCAGGAACGCCCGCACCCAGCCGTCGACCGGCAGGAACACGACCCCGAGGCCGACCGCGGTCAGCGACAGGCCGAAGGACAGGACCGCCTGCACGTAGAAAGCGCCGGAGGTGGGGGTGCTGGCGGGCTTGGTGGTCATGCCGTTCAGCGTCCTGGGTCACACCGGGCCTGTCATGAGTACGGCTACTCATCCGAGCGGGACGGGGGCGAACCAGCGGAAGTTTTTCTGGTACGGTCGTACTAATGTACTGGGTGGTGCTGGTCGCGTCGGGAGTGCTGGAGGCCGTGTGGGCCACGGCGCTCGCCGCGTCGCGCGGTTTTCGCCGGCCGTGGCCGGTGGTCGTGTTCGCCGTGGCGATGACGTTGAGCGTCGCCGGACTGGCGTGGGCGATGCAGGGCATTCCCGTCGGCACCGCCTACGCGGTGTGGGTCGGGGTGGGGGCCGTGCTCACGGTCCTCGTCGCGGTCGCGCGGGGTGAGGAGAAGCTCGGGGTCGCCAAGGCGGTGCTGCTGGCCGCGTTGATCGGCTGCGTCGCCGGGCTGAAGGTGGTGAGCTGAGTGCACTGGGCCGTGTTGCTGGTGAGCGCCGTGCTCGAAGCGGTGTGGGCGACCGCGTTGTCCGAGCAGTCCTATGTGGTCTTCGCGATGGCCACGACGCTCAGCATGGTGGGGCTTTCCGTTGCGATGAAGCGGATTCCGGTCGGCACGGCGTACGCGGTGTGGGTCGGGGTCGGTGCCGCGCTGACCGTGACGTGGGCGATGATCACCGGTGTGGAGGCCGTCTCCGCCTGGAAGGTCATCTTCCTCACCGGGATCATCGCCTGCGTCATCGGGCTCAAGTTCCTGAAGGGCTCAGGCGTTGAGCGTCCACCGCTGGTTGGCGGTGGCGGCGCAGTCCCAGAGCTGGAGCCTGGTGCCGTCCGCCGAGCTGGGGCCGGTGGCGTCGAGACAACGCCCTGAGGCCGCGTTGCGCAGCTGGCCGTTCGACTCGGCGGTCCACTGCTGGTTGCCGGCGCCCGTGCAGTCCCAGAGCTGGGTCACGGCGCCGTTGGCGGTACCGGACGCGTCGAGGCACTTGCCCAGTGCGCGCAGCGTCTGACCGGTGCGGGTCCACTGCTGGGCGTTGGTGCCGTTGCACGTGTACAGCTGCACCGCCGTGCCGTTGGCCGAGCTCGCGCCCGCCACGTCCACGCACTTGCCGCCGTAACCGGTGATCGTGCCGCCGGTGGGCGGGTTCTGGGTGCCACCGCTCGCGGCCTCCCAGATCGCGTTGAGCAGGCTGGTGCTGCCGGTCGTGTCCTGGGACAGCTCCCAGTTCATGATGCCGCCGGCGTTCGACAGCGCCCACGTCGTCTTGCGCTTGATCGTGGGGATGCCGTTGTAGTAGTTGCCGTTGTAGCTGTCGCGGTTGGCGTTGGCCGGGTCCTGCGCGACCAGGTCCCTGTAAGCGATGTAGGTCGGCCGGCTGTAGAACGGCACGCCCAGCACTGCCTTGCTCGCGGGCAGGCCGCGGCCCTTCCAGAAGTTGACGCTGTTGATCGACCAGTCGTAGTTCGCGTGCGGGTTGCCGCCGTCGTAGGCCATGATGTTCAGCCAGTCGACGATGCCGAACACCGCGGGCTGCACGCCGTTGGCCGTGCCGCCCTCGGAGACGACGGCCGCGGTCAGCAGCTTGCCCCGGCTGTGCAGCGCGTCGCCGAGCTGGCGCATCAGCAGGGTGTAGTTGTCACCCTCGGCGCCGGGGTCCGGGTACTCCCAGTCGATGTCGACGCCGTCGAGGTTGTACTGGTTCACCAGGCCGACCAGCGCGTTGACGAACGTCGTGCGGCCGTTCGCGCTCGCGGCGAGGACCTCGAAGTTGTCGTCGTTGCCGTCGTTCCAGCCACCGACCGCGATCGAGACCTTCACGCCGTTCTGGTGGCCGAGGCTCACCAGCTGCTGCAGCTTGCCGGGGTCGGGAACGCCTTGGAGCGTGCCGTTCGAGTTCGGCAGCACGAACGAGTAGTTGATGTGCGTCAGCTTGCCGTACTGGATGGAGCTGACGCTGCCGGACCACGACGGCAGGTAGCCGACGCTCTTGAACCCGGCCGGGTAGGCGGCTTGCGCGGCAGGCGCCGTGACCGTGATGGTCGCCGCGGCGGCGGCCAGCGCGAGGCAGGCCGAACCGAGGCGAGAGCGGAGTGAACGCATGTGCAGGGTTGCCTTCCACTAACGTCGAGCGCCCACAGCGACGGTAGTGGTCTAGACCGGTTGCCGGGAAGGTCGGCAGCCGACCGGAACTGGTTCCGGTCGTGGCAGCAGGAGATCAGCGCAGGTACGAGGCCCCGTTGACGTCGATGACCGTGCCGCTGGCCCACGTCGCGGCCGGGGTCGCGAGCCACGCGACGGCCGCCGCGACCTCCTCGGGTTCCGCCACCCGCCCGAACGGGCTCTGCCCGCGGATGGCGTCACCGGCGGGCCCGGCCAGCAGGTCCGTGACCATGTCGGTGCGCACGAACCCCGGCGCCACCGCCGCCACCGCGATCCCCTGCGGTGCCAGTGACTGCGCCAGCGACTGGGTCAACGCGTGCAGCCCCGCCTTCGCCGCACCGTAGGCGGGCGCGTCGGGTTCGCCCCGGAACGCGCCGCGCGATCCCACGTTGATGATCCGCCCGCCCTCTGGCAGGTGCCGCACGGCGTGCCACGCCAGGTCGGCCGGCCCGTACAGGTTGAGCTCGACCGTGCGCCGCCACGCGTCCTGCCACTCGGCGAAGCTCGTCGCGGTGATCGGGTGCAGGAAGTACACGCCCGCGTTGTTCACCAGCACGTCGAGCCCGCCGAGCCGCTCGACCGCCTCGGTGACGACCTGCTCGGCCTCACCCGCGGCGATGTCGCCCCGCACGGTCACGTGGCCGTCGCCGGGCAGGCCCGCAGCCACCTGCGCGGCCTGCTCCGGGTCGCTGCGGAAGTGCACGGCGACCCGGTGCCCGTCGGCGGCGAGCGCGTGGGCGATGGCCGCTCCGATGCCCCGGGAGGCACCGGTCACGAGTGCGCGCCTGGTCACGGCGACTGACTGTCGATCATCCACTTGCCGTTCACCTGCACCAATGTGTACGTGTTGCGCTCGGTCGTCGTGACCGCCCCGCCCTTGCGGTACGTGAGCGTCGCTGCCACCACGTTGTCGCCTTGCGGCGCGAAGTCGGACAGGTCGACGCTGCTGAACTGGCCCCACCACTGCTGGTATTCCTGGAACGTCGGCGTCCTGGTCGCCTTGAACCTGTCCGTCAGCGTCGCGTACCCGGCTTCGAGGTTGCCGGGGATCAGCGCGTAGTACGCCGTCAGCGCTTCCTGCGCCGTGCCCGGCGTCGTCGCGGGCGGCGGGGTCGCGGTGTTCGGCGGGACGACCGGCGTGGTCGTCGTCTCCTGCGGGGTCGTGGTCTCCGCTGCCGTGGTGGTCGGCTGCTGTGACTGGGACTGCTGCGGCTGCTGCTGGGACTGGCTCGCCGCCGGCGGGTTCGCCGAGCCGGTCGGGTCGTTCCCCGCCTGCTCCCGGTCCCCCTTCGGCCACAGCAGGAACGCGCCGACACCCACCGCGATCACCAGGACGATGATGCCGAGGAGGGCGAGCGGGTTCCTGCGGCGTTCCTCCTCCTGGGCGGACGGGACGGGCGCGGCCGGGGTGGCGGGCTCGGGCCGTGCCGGCGCCGGAACGGGCTGGGCGGGTTCGGGCTGGGCGGCCTCCGGCGTGGTCGCTGCGACCGCGGTCTTCTCCGGTGCCGCAACGGGTTCCGCGGGGGGCGCGGCAGGCTCCGCGGGGGGCGCGTCGGCGGTGTCCGCGGGCGGCGGCTCCACGGCGGCGGCTGCTTCCGGCTCCCCGGCTGCCGCGGCGGCGACCGCTGCCTCCGGCTCGCTCGCCTCCGCACCGGCGTTCCCGGCTTCGTCAGCGCCGGCCTCGTCAGCGCCGGCCTCGTCAGCGCCTGCCTCGTCAGCGCCTGCCTGGTCCGCGTCGGCCTTCTCCTGCTCGGCATTGGCCTTGCCCGGCGCCGTCAGACCCGCTGCCTCCGCCTGCGCCGCACCGGCCACGAGCCCGGCCGCCGCCGCACCGGCCGCCGCGGCGCCCGCCTTCTTCTGCTGCTTGGCCTTCTCCTCCGGCTGCGCCTCGACCGGCAGCTCCACCGTCGCCGGGATGACGACCGTGGCCTCGGACGCCTGCGGCGTCTCGTTCACGACGGCGGCCAGCAGGTGCACGGCCTCCTCCATCGTGGGGCGGCGCTCCGGGTCGGTGGCCAGCAGGCGGAACAGCACCGGCGAGAGCAGCGGGCCGGCGTTCGCGGGCGGCATGATCGAGCCGCTCGCCACGCGGTGCAGCATCGCGATGTGGTTGTCGGCCGCGCCGAACGGCGGCGTGCCCTCCACGGCGTTGTAGAGCGTGGCGCCGAGGGAGAAGACGTCGGACGGGAAACCGGCTTCCTCACCGCGGGCGATCTCGGGGGAGAAGAACGCGGGGGTGCCGACCGTGCCGGTCGCGGTGGCGGTGCCGTCGTCACCGGTGGCGCGCGAGACGCCGAAGTCGGTGATCTTGACCTCCTGGTCGCCGATCAGCACGTTGCCCGGCTTCACGTCGCGGTGCTGGATGCCGTTGCGGTGCGCGGCGGCCAGAGCGGCGGCGGTGTAGCAGCCGATGCGGGCGACCTCGCGCGGCGGCAGGGTGCCCTGCTCGGCGATCACCGCCGCGAGGCTGCGCGAGGGGAGGTACTCCATGATCAGCCACGGCTGGCCGTCGTCCTCGACGGCGTCGTACACGCGGATCGCGTTCGGGTGCTCCAGCCGGGCGGCCAGGCGCGCTTCGCGCATGGCCCGGTGCTTGGCGCGGTCGATCTTGGAGTCGTCGAGCCCCGCCAGCACGAGCAGCTCCTTGGCTGCGACGACGCGGTGCAGGTTCTCGTCATAGGCCTGCCACACGACACCCATGGCGCCCTGGCCGACTTTCGTCCTCAACCGGTATCGGCTCCCGATGAGCCGTTTGTTCTCCTCCACGACGTGTGCTCTCCCTGTCCCCTCGATCACCTACAAGTGTGACGGGCGACGCGATGTCGGTTGACTGTAACCCCTATTGGGGGTACATGTGGGGTTATGCCAAAAGTCAACGTGTACCTGCCGGACGACCTGGCCGAGACCGTCAAAGACCTCAACATCCCGGTTTCCGCGATCTGCCAGCGTGCACTCGAAGGTTCCGTCAAACGCATAGCCGCCATCCGGGCGGTGAAACCCGAAGACCTGGTGAGAGGGTCGGACCGGATCGAGAGCTTCACCCAGCGCGCCAAGGACGCCCTCCGGCTCGCCGTCGAGGCTGCGGGCGGACAACCGAGCGTGACCAGCGAACACCTGGTGGAGGGACTGCTGCGCGAAGGGGGGAACCTCGCGCTGGACGTCCTGCAGGCCATCGACATCGATCCCGCGACCCTGCGCCACACCTCCGCCTCCGAGGGCGCCGCTCCTGCCGGGCTGGCGGCCGACGCGGCGAACGCGCTGGAGCTGGCCGTCGTCGAGGCGATCGCACTGGGCCACAACTACGTGGGTTGCGAACACCTGCTGCTCGGTCTGGTCGCCGAACCGGAGGGGGCGGGCGGTCAGGTGCTGCGGGACCGCGGTGCCGACCTCAAGTCCACCCGGCGCGCGGTGCAGACGGCGCTCGCGGGCATCGTCCACCTCAAGAAGCAGCAGCAGAGCACGCCGGACGCGGCGAAGGTCCTGGAAATGATCATGAGTCGGCTGGCCCGGCTGGAGCGGCACGCGGGTATCGGCTGACCAGCTCCGCCCCGATGGCGGCCAGGTGGTCGCGGACGGACTCGGGCGACTCGACGGTGACCAGGCCGCCCCAGCCGGCGACGGTGCGCGCGAGGTCGAGCGGCCGGGGCGCGGTCAGCTCGACCCGCGTCCGGTCGCCGAGCTCCGCCACGACCGTGCAGTGACGGCCGTGCTGGTGCCGGAAGACGTCGAGGAACCGCGTCGGCACCACCAGCACGGCCGTGGTCTCCGCCCGCCTGCGCTCCACCTCCGTGACGACCGAGTCCCAGGCACCGGCGAGCTCGAAGCCGGCGGGACGGCTCGCCTGCTCGTCGGTCAGCGCCGCTTCCCGCACCCGGTCCAGCCGGAACGTGCGCTGACCGTCCGGCGTCCCGGCCACGAGGTACCAGGTGCCGTCCTTGTCGACGAGCCCCCACGGGTCGACCACGCGCTCGCTCGCCCCGGCACCGCGCTTCGCGTAGGTCAGCCGCACCTTCCGCTGCCGCACCACGGCCTCCTGCAGCGCCGTGACCAGCGCCGGCCGGTCGCCGGCGTGTTCGCCCCAGGCCGCGGTGTCGACGACGACCGCCTCCGCTGCCGCCTGCGCGTCGGCCCGGAACGTGCCCGGCAACGCCCGGACGAGCTTGCGCAGCGCCGACCTCACCTGCGGCGCGACGGCCGCCGCCGGTCCGGCGACCAGGAACAGCGCCTGCGCCTCGGCCGCGGTGAGCCCGCTGAGGTCCGTGCGCGCGCCACCGACCAGCGACCAGCCGCCGCCCCGGCCCGGCTGCGGGTACACGGGCACTCCGGCCGCGGACAACGCCTCCAGGTCGCGCCGGGCGGTGGCCGTGGAGACCTCCAGCTCCTCGGCGAGCTCCGCGGCGGTCACCCGGCCACGGGCCTGCATCAGCAACAACGTGGCGACGAGCCGGTCTGCGCGCATGTCGACAGCTTCCCGGTCAAAGTGCTCAGAAGATGAGCACTTCACAGCCGAAGCTGGGGGACATCAGCAAGTCGGACCTGCGAAGGAGAACGAGATGTTGCGAGGCATGTCGACCGTGTCCTACTACGCCGACGACCTGGCGGAGGCGCGCGCCTGGTACACCGAACTGCTGGGCGTCGAGGCCTACTTCGAGCGCCGCACACCGGACGGGCTGCTGGCCTACGTCGAGTTCCGCATCGGCGACCACCAGGCGGAGCTGGGGCTGGTGCACCGCGGTTTTGAGGTCACGCCGTCGGACGGGCCGTCCGGGGCGGTCCTCTACTGGGCGGTGGACGACCTGCGGGCGACGCTGGACCGGCTGTTCGAGCTGGGGGCGGAGGTGCACGACGAACCGCGGGTGCGCGGCGAGGGGTTCGTGACGGCGTCGGTGGTCGACCCGTTCGGCAACGTGCTCGGCGTGATGACCAACGTCCACTACCTCGCGGTGCTGGCCGGGCAGGGGTGAGCCGGGACCGGTCTTGCGCGGAAAGGCCCGCTGTGCTGCTCGGACACCTATGCTGCAGGGATGACGACGCAGCTCGCCATCACGGGGCACCGGGGGCTCTCCGCCGAGCTGGAGGCGGAGGTCGACCGGATGATCCGGGCCGCCGTGACCGCGGACGACGACGTGGTCGGGGTGTCCTGCCTGGCCGACGGCGCGGACGCGGTGTTCGCCCAGGCCGTGCTGGACGTGGGCGGCGAACTGGTGGCCGTGCTGCCCGCGGTGGAGTACCGGGCGTCGCTGCCGGAGGAGTTCCGGCCCGTCTACGACCGGTTGCTCGCGGAGGCGGGCCGGGTGGTGCAGCTGCCGTTCGTGACGCCCGACCCGACCGCCTACATGGAGGCGGGCAAGCGGATGGTGGACGAGCTGGGGGAGTCCGCCGCCCTGCTCGCGGTGTGGGACGGGCTGCCGGGGCGCGGCCCTGGCGGCACGGCGGACGTGGTCGCCTACGCGCGGTCGCGGGGCGTGCCGGTCACGGTGCTGTGGCCCGAGGGCGCGAGCCGGTGAGACGCGGTCACCGCGCACACGCCGTCGGCGCAGCTCCTGGCGCGGGGGCTGGTGGCGGTGCACACCGGGCGCGCGGACGCTGCTGGTATACACGGCGGTGCTCATGGTGTCGTCCGGCGTCGTGCCGGCCGTCGCCGACCAGCTGACGTTGAGCTCCCGGCGCCGGTGGTGTTGCTGTCCGGTGACGCCGGCCGAGCACCATTTGGGGGGAAGTTCGTGAAGACGGTTCAGCTACCGGACGGCGCCGAGGTGACCGGTCGCGGCCTGCGCGACGGCAGGCTCGTCGAGCCCGCCCCTGCCTACGGCCTCTACCTCCAGGCGCGCGCGGTCGACCTGCCGTGGGAGCACGACTGGGTCGAGTGGCCTGACTTCCGCCTGCCCCGCGACCCCGCGGCGGCGATCGGGTTCATCCGCGCGCTGCACCGGCGCGCACTGGCCGGTGACAGGGTCGAGGTGGCGTGCAGCGGCGGTGTCGGCCGCACCGGCACCGTGATCTCGTGCCTGGCGGTGCTCTCCGGGGTGCCCGCGGACGAGGCGGTGGCGTGGACCCGTGCCCACTACCACCGCCGTGCCGTGGAGACGCCGTGGCAGAAGCGCTGGGTGCGCCGGTTCCCGGTCAGCTAGCGGGCTCCAGCACACCGAACCACTGCTCGGCGCCGAAGGCGTCGAACCGCTCCACCTCGGTGAACCCCAGCCGCTTCGCGAGCCGCAGCGAGCTCTCGTTGGCCACCCGGGTCGTGAGCACCAGCGGCTCACCGGGCAGCGCGGCGGCGAACCACCCCAGTGCCGCCGCGCACGCCTCGGTGGCGTAGCCGTTGCCCCACGAGGCGGGCAGGAACAGGTAGCCGAGCTGGTGCTCGCCGCCTTCTGGCCGGTAGTGCCCCGCTGGTCGGGCGGCCGCCGGTCGAACGTGACCATCCCGATCGTCTCGCCGTCCAGCTCGACGGCGAAGAACCCGAACCGGCGGCCCGGCACCTCCGGGGCCGCGGCCTCGACCTCGGCCCGCGGCTTCGAGCCGCCGATGTGGGTGCCGACCTCGGGTGAGGAGAACAGCTCGACGAACGCCGCGCGGTCACGTGCCTCGGACTGGCGCAGCACCAGCCGTTCCGTCTTGATCGGGGAAGGCGGCCACCCTGGTTCGGTCATGATCTCGAAGCTACCCGTCCGAGGGCACCCGGCTCGCCGCGATCTCCGGCGACAGGTCGATCACCGTCCGCCGGTGCACCAGTTCGAGGACCTCCGGCGGCACCGCGTCGCCCGCCTCCAGCAGGCGGGGCAGCAGGGCGGCCTCCGTGGTGATGGCGCGCAGGAACAGCTCGACCGTGACGTCGTGGCCGGGGCGGTGCACGACGGTGATCTCGTCGCCGGGCGCGACCAGGCCGGGTTCGAGGACGCGGAAGTAGGCGCCGGGCCGTGCCTCCTGCGTGAACCGCTTCACCCAGCCGGGCTGGCCGAGGAACGTCGCGAACGTGCGGCACGGCACGCGCGGACCGGTGACCTCCAGCACCGCGGTGCCGACGCGCCAGTGTTCACCGACGCGCGCGTGGGTGTGGTCGATGCCCTGGGTCGTGAGGTTCTCGCCGAACTGGCCGTTGTCCAGCTCGACGCCGAGCTCGGCCTGCCACCAGTCGAGGTCCTCGCGGGCGTAGCCGTACACCGCCTGGTGGGCGCCGCCGTGAACCGTCCAGTCGCCGATCTCGTCGCCGGCCACGCCGCTGCCGGCCGAACCCTTGGGGCCGACCGGGCCGACCCGCAGCGGCCCGTCGACCGGGCGCTTGTCGATGCCGGTGGTGCCGGCGCGGGCGTAGTCGACCGGGACGGTCTTCGAGGCGACGTTCAGCGAGAGCACTACTGGCATGGCATCGACATTATTGGCCGACTGCCCTCGATGCGATCGAATTGACGTAGTCCTCGTATTTGCCCACCTTGTAGGTGATGAGGTCCAGGCACTCCTGCAGCCGCACCATCTGCTCGCGGACCCGGTCCTGGTGCTCCTTGAGGATGTCGAGGCGCTGCAACTCGTTGCCGTCGCCCTGGCGGACCAGCTCGGTGTAGCGGCGGATCTCCGGGACGGGCATTCCGGACATCCGCAGCATGATGCACATGCGCAGCCAGTCCACGTCCTGCTGCGTGTACACCCGGCGACCGCCCGGTCCTCTGTGGACCTCGTGGGCGAGGATGCCCTCCTTCTCGTAGAACCGGAGCGCGTGCACGCTCAGCCCGGTGTGTTCGGCGACCTCGCCGATGCTCATCCCCATGCCCCGAGCATAGGTTCTTGACCTAGAGGCGGCTCTAGTTCGTACGTTCTCGCTCATGACGATGCGCTATCGCGTACTTGGGGGAACGGGCATCGAGGTCAGCCACCACTGCCTCGGCGCCATGATGTTCGGGAACGTGGCCAACGCCGACCACGGGGAGGGCGTGCGGATCATCCACCGCGCGCTGGACGCGGGGATCAACTTCGTCGACACCGCCGACATGTACTCGGCAGGGGAGTCCGAGGAGATCGTCGGCAAGGCGCTCGCCGGCCGCCGCGACGACGTGGTGCTGGCGACGAAGGTGCACTTCCCGCTGACCGACGGCCGCAACCGCAGCGGCAACTCACGGCGGTACATCATGCGCGCGGTCGAGGACAGCCTGCGCCGGCTCGGCACCGACTGGATCGACCTGTACCAGGTGCACCGGCCGGACTACTCGACCGACGTCGAGGAAACGCTGTCCGTGCTCACGGACCTGGTGCGGGACGGCAAGATCCGCGCGTTCGGGTGCTCGACGTTCCCGGCGGAGGAGATCGTCGAGGCCCACCACGTGGCGCTGAACCGCGGCTTCCTGCGGTTCCGCACCGAACAGCCGCCCTACTCGCTGCTGGCGCGCGGGGTCGAGCGCTCGGTGCTGCCCACGGCCCAGCGGCTCGGCATGGGCGTGCTGGTGTGGTCGCCGCTGGCCAGCGGGTTCCTGTCGGGCAAGCACCGCAGGGGCGCGGCGGCCGAGGCGTTCCGCGCGACGCTCACGCCGGACAGGTTCGACGAGTCGCTGCCGGGCAACGCCGCGAAGTTCGACGCCGTCGAGCAGTTCGCGAAGCTCGCCGACGAGATGGGCGTGACGCTGCCCGCGCTCGCGATCGCGTTCGTGACGACGCACCCCGCCGTGACCTCGGCGATCACCGGGCCGCGCACGATGGAGCAGCTGGAGTCGCTGCTGGAGGGCGCCGACCTGGTGCTGACCGACGACGTGCTGGACCGCGTCGACGAGATCGTGCCGCCCGGCACCGACACCTACGACGTGCACGGGTTCTGGAAGCCCGCGTCGCTGGTGGACGTCCACCAGCGACGCAGGCCCCTGGACCTCCGCTAGGCAGGTTGCCAGCTGTCATGCCTTCGCCCCCTGGCTCTGCTGGCGTCTGCAAGCACCACCAACTCAACATCCTTGGGAAGCAACGAGGGGTCGGGCAAGGCTTCTGGCCAGGGGCTCAGCTCACCACGCCTGGGTCGTGAGGCCCAGGCCGAGGTAGACCTGGTCGAACCCGTTGCCGTCGTTGTCGTCGGTGTAGACGACGCTGACGCGGCCCCACGGGTCGACGCCCACGGCCGGTTCGTCCTGCCTGCCGGTGGCGGTCGAGACCGTGAGCTGCCGCGGCGGCCGGCCCGTGGTGGTGCCGTCCGGGTTGTAGACCACCGTGTGCACGTCCTGCGCCTCGGCCGTGGTCACCGCGACGCCGCGCTGGTCGTCGACCCCGATCTGCGGGTCGGCGCCGGTGGTCTGCGCGGTCGTCCCTGTGGCCGCACCGGCCGCGGTGAACGACTGGGTCCGCACCCCGGCGCTCTCCCACGCGACCGCGAAGTCGCCGTTGAAGTTGGCCGCCACGGCGGGACGTTTTCCCGTTCCCGTCGTGGTCTGCGCCTGCTTCACGCCACCGGACGGGGTGAGGATCTTGCGGGCCACGGTCGCATCGGCCTCCCACACCACGACCGCGTTCGCGGCCGCACCCATGGCGACCTGCGGCTTGGCGTGCGTGCCACCGGCGTTGTTGACCTGGGCCTCGTAGGTCTTGCTGGTCAGGGACGCGAACCCGGCGATCCGGACGGTCGACGGGTTGGTGCCCTGCTCGTCCTCCCACGTCACGGCGAAGTGCGCGGTGTCCGGGTCCGCCGCCACGCTCGGGAAGTGCTGCTGGCCGTCGGCGCTGGCGTTGGCGGTGCCGGAACCGGAGACCGTCCCGGTGGCCGACACCTGGCGGACCGCGATGTTGTAGTAGCCGTTGCCGTCCGGGTCCTCCGACCACACGACGACAGCGCTGCCGTCCTCGTGCAGCGCGACGTCGGGCTGCCAGTGCCGCCAGTCGCCGGTGCCGCCGGTGCTGAGCTTCTTCTCGTAGACCGGCGTGCCCTCCCGGTAGAGCCGGATCCAGACGTCGGAGTGGACCGGGTCCTCGGGGGTGGCGGTGTCGCGGTCGTCCTCCCACACGACGGCCGTGTAGCCGTTGCGGGTGGCGGAGACGGCGGCGTTGTCCTGGTCACCGGTCGAGTCGCTGTTGACCGTGGACCACGTCATGGGGGCGGGGGCGAGGAGCAACGAGGCGATCAGCAATGTCTTCACGGCGCCTGCAATCCGGGGTTGTCCGCCTCGACCACGTAGCTCTGCACGGTCTTCACCGGGTAGTCGCGGACGGTGACCTTGTCGACGGCGCGGAAGTCGACCCGCATCTCGGTGCTCGTGGTGCGGGTCTTCACGTAGCCGCGCAGGTTCTTGAAGAACTTCACGTGCGGGTTGAGCGTCGGGTTGAGGCTGTTGTCGGCGGCGTTGCCGTCACCGCCGGAGGTGACGGACGTGGTCACCAGCTCGGTGCCGATGATCCGGTTCTGCGACTGGTAGGACTGCATGAGGTTCGCGGCCCAGCTGCGGTGCACGTCGCCGGTGAGCACGACGGTGCCCTTGTTGCCGTTGGTGTCCCACGCGTTCTGGATGCGCGTGCGGTTGGCGGTGTAGCCGTCCCAGGCGTCCATGCTCTTCGACCCGTCCGCAGCGGCCAGCCGTTGCGCGAAGAACACCTGCTGGCCCAGGAAGTCCCAGGTGCCGAGCTTCTGCCGCAGGCCGTCGACCAGCCACGACTCCTGAGCGGTGCCGGTGAGCGTGCGGGCCGTGGCGTCGGCGTCCGGGCAGACCTTCGTGCCGTCGCCGCACGCCTGGTCGTCGCGGTACTGGCGGGTGTCGAGCAGGTGGAACGTCGCCAGGCTGCCCCAGCGGACCCTGCGGTGCAGCAGCATGTTCTCCGCGCTCGGGGCCTGGGCGGAGCGCAGCGGCATGTGCTCGTAGTACGCCTTGTACGCCGCCGCCCGGCGGGCCTTGAAGTCACCGGCAGGGCTGGAGTCGTTGCGGACCAGGTTGGCGTAGTTGTTCTCGACCTCGTGGTCGTCCCACACGACCAGCCACGGCGCGGTCGCGTGCGCGGCCTGCAGGTCCGGGTCGGTCTTGTACTGCGCGTGCCGCACCCGGTAGTTCGCGAGCGTGCTGATCTCGCCGGCGGGTGCGAACTTGCGGACCTTCGTGGTGGTGGCCGCGCCCTCGTAGATGTAGTCGCCCAGGTGCAGGATCAGGTGCGGGTGCTCCTCGGCCATCCTGCGGTAGGCGGTGAAGTAGCCCTCCTCGTAGTGCGAGCAGGACGCGAAGAGCATGGACAGCTCGGGGGAGGTGCCGGCGGCCGGTGCGGTGACCGCGCGGCCGACGGGGGAGATGTGGCCGTCGGCGCGGAAGCGGTACCAGTACTCCCGGCCCGGTTCCAGGCCGGTCAGCGTGACGTGGACGGAGTGCGCACTCGCCGGCACCGCGGTGACCGTGCCGGTGCGGGCGATGCCCGTGAAGCGCTCGTCGGTGGCGACCTGCCACTCGACGGAGGTGGTGGTGTTCGGCATGCCGCCGAGACCGTCGGCGTTGAGGGGGGTGGGGGCGAGGCGGGTCCAGATCACGAACCCGTCGGCCGCCGGTTCACCGGACGCGACGCCCAGGGTGAAGGGGTAGCCGATCGCGTTGGCCAGCCGGGGCACGAACACACCCGCGCTCGCTCCGGCGAGACTTCCCACGATGAAGGTGCGTCTCCGTAACGTGGTCATGCCTCGCAGGCTTACCCGGCGCGAGTAAAGGACCGCCTAACGGCGGTGGTATGCGGTCTTAATGTGCTCTCCCACCACGAGAACGCGTCGCGGTGGTCGCGGTGCAGGTCGAGTCCGTCCGCCAGCGCCTCCGCCGAGCTCAGCGGCAGCCGTGTGTCCCGCACGGCCCGGTGGAGCAGCGCCACGTGGTCGCGTGACCAGGCGTCGAGGCGCAGGCCCGGTAATCGCTCCGCCTGGCAGCAGGGTTGCGCGCACACGACGATGTCGAACCACTCGTCGTGACCGGGGAACGCGACGGTGACGCCGAACCGGTCCGGGCACAGGGCGGTGACCGGGTCGTGGCGGGTCTCGTAGTGCAGCGGGTGCGGCAGCGCGGCGAGCCGGCGGGCGGCGTGGCGGTCCGGTCCGAGCACCGGCATCGGTTCCTGCCGCACGCCGTGGTCCAGGACGACGACGTGCCAGTCGCTGCGGGCCAGCCGAAGAGCGGTCGCGAGCCCGGCGGTCCCGGCTCCGACGACGAGTGCTGTGGCCATGACCTGCCCCTTCCCCCTAGGATTGAGGCTAGCGAACGTTCAGAAATTTCTGAAGACTGGGGCACTGTGACGGGCGAGACAGACCGCAGGCAGGTGGCCGAGCACCTGGCGCTGACGCTGGTCGGCGCCGGGATGCAGCGGATGGCCGCGCGCGTGCTCGCCGCGTTCTTGTTCACCGACGAGGACTCGCTGACCGCGGGCGACCTGAGCGAGGAGCTCGGCGCGAGCGCGGGGTCGGTGTCCGGCGCGGTCAAGATGGTCATGCAGATGGGGCTGATCGAACGCGTGCCGGTGCAGGGCAGCCGCCGTGAGCACTACCGGATGCGCGACCGGGCGTGGACGACGCTCTACGGCCGCCAGCACGCCCCGATCGACGACATCCTCGACGCCGTCGCACTGGGCGTGGAAGCGGTCGAGCCGGGGCCCGCCCGTGAGCGGCTGGTCTACATGCGGGACTTCTACGAGTTCCTGCTCAGCGAGGTGCCGGCGCTGGTGGAGCGGTTCGAGCAGCGCCGAAGCGAATCCCGTCCATGACGAGGTCGAGCATCCTGCGGGCCTGAGCCGGGTCGTCGTTCTGGGCGACGGCCACGAGCATCGCCATCACGTCCGCGGGCTCGTTGCGGGCACCCAGCGGTTCCAGCAGTTCCCGCAACGCGCCGACCATCTTCGCGCGGCTGTGCTCGAACGGGTTCACACCGCTCGCGATCACCGCCTGCAACGCGTCCTTGAGGTCGCGCTTCGTCGCGATGTAGGCGGTGAAGCGGTCCATCCACGCCCGCAGCGCCTCCTCGGCCGGCAGGCCGGCGAGCGGGGCCAGGTCGCAGAGCTTCTCCAGCTCCGCGCGGTAGACGGCCTCGATCAGCGCCTCGCGGGTGGGGAAGTGCCGGTACAGCGTGCCGATCCCGACGCCCGCCTTCTTGGCGACGGCGCCGAGCGTCACGTCCTTCCCGTGGGTGAACGCGTCGAGCGCCACCTCGAGCAGCAACGCCCGGTTGCGGGCGGCATCAGCACGCACTTCGAACACTCCCCGTGGGATCACTTGCTAACCGGAGGGGCCTCCGGTTAGTGTGGAACTCGAACCGGAGGAACCTCCGTTTCAGTGTACGACAGGTTGGGGAAAGCAGATGACGGAGCGCATCACCACCCCGTTCGGCTTCGAGACCACCGCTCTCGAGGTCGTCGAGGGCGTCGACCTGTCCAGCCGCCGCGCCGTGGTCACCGGTGGGGCGTCGGGCATCGGCGTCGAAACCGTGCGGGCACTGGCCGCCGCCGGCGCCGAGGTCACCATCGCGGCCCGCAACGTCGAGGTGGGCGGGCGCGTGGCCGCGTCGCTCGCCGAGTCGACGGGCAACAAGAACGTCCTCGTGGCGCCGCTGGACCTCGCGGACCAGGAGTCGGTCAAGGCGTTCGCGCGGTCCTGGGACGGGCCGCTGCACCTGCTGGTCAACAACGCCGGCGTCATGGCCACGCCGCTGACCCGCACGCCGGAGGGCTGGGAGATCCAGTTCGCCACCAACCACTTCGGCCACTTCACGCTGACGCTCGGGCTGTTCGACGCGCTGCGGGCCGAGGGCGCACGCGTCGTGAACGTCAGCTCAGCCGGTCACCTCTCGAGCCCGGTGGTGTTCGAGGACATCCACTTCGAGCGCCGCGAGTACGACCGCTGGCAGGCCTACGGCCAGTCCAAGACCGCCAACATCCTGTTCGGTGTCGAGGCCGGGAAGCGCTGGGGCGCCGAGGGGATCACGATGAACACGCTGATGCCGGGTGCGATCCTGACGAACCTGCAGCGGCACATCACGCCGGAGGAGCTGGAGGAACGGCGCCGGCTGCGCGGCGGCGACCGGCCGGTGCGGCTCAAGACGCCGGAGCAGGGCGCGGCCACCACGCTCGTGCTCGCCGTCTCGCCGCTGGTCGACGGGCGGTCGGGGCTCTACTTCGAAGACTGCAACCAGGCCTTGCCCGCCACCGGTTCGGCCGGGCTCGCCGCATACGCACACGACCCGGAGGCCGCCGCACAGCTGTGGAAGGTCTCCGAGGACACGCTCAACGTTGGGGAACAGTGATGAACACCAGGTTCGAGACCACCGCACTGGACGTCGTCGAGGGCGCTGACCTCTCCGGCCGCCGCGCGGTCGTGACCGTCGGGGCGTCGGGGATCGGTGTCGAGACCGTGCGCGCGCTGGCCGTCGCGGGCGCCGAGGTGACCATCGCGGCACGTGACCTCGATGCCGCGCAACGGGTGGCCGTGGAGCTGATGGTGGCCACCGGCAACAAGCGGATCTCAGCCGCACGGCTGGACCTCGCGTCCCAGCAGTCGGTGAAGGCGTTCGCGCGCGACTGGGACGGCCCGCTGCACCTGCTGGTCAACAACGCCGAGGTGCGGGCCACGCCGTTGACCCGCACCGCCGAGGGCTGGGAGCTGCAGTTCGCGACCAACCACCTCGGGCACTTCGCGCTCACGCTCGGGCTGTTCAACTCGTTGCGGGCCGACGGTGCGCGCGTGGTGAACGTCAGCTCGTCCGCGCACCTCAAGAGCGATGTCGTGTTCGACGACCTCCACTTCGAGCACCGCGAGTACGACCGCTGGCAGGCCTACGGCCAGTCCAAGACCGCGAACATCCTGTTCGCGATCGAGGCCGGCAAGCGGTGGGCCGCCGAGGGGATCACGACGACCGCGGTGCTGCCGGGCAGCTACCACGGCCTGGCCCCGTACGCGCAGGACGAGGAGTCAGCGGCACTGCTGTGGAAGGTCTCCGAGGAGACCCTGGGTGTCTACGACCTGCAGGCCGCCCTGCGCTAGGCGTACGCCGTGACGGCGGTCCGGACCAGCGAGCTGATCAGCGGGTTCGGGTCGCCGTCCTGCCACGCCACGACGACCCGGCTCGGTGCCATGTCGGTGAGCGGCACGACGGCGAGCTCGGCCGGTGGGGTGTGTCCCAACGGGGTCATGCCGACGGTTCCGTTCCACAGCACGGCTTGGAGGCACTCCTGGACCGCGCGCACGACCGGGCCCTCGCGGGGCTCGCCGCCGTGCCAGTAGTCCTGCCAGGCCGGGTCGGTGCCCTCGGGGAACCGGAACCAGCGGCGGTCCGCGAGGTCGGCGAGCCGCAGTTCTCCGTGCTGTGCCAGGGGATCGTCCGCGCGCAGCACGACGCCGACCGGGTCGCCGCGCAGCTCGTGGGTGCTCAGCCCGGTCAGGTCGAACGGCGCCCTGGTCAGCGCCACGTCCACGAGCCCGGCCCGCAGGCCGCAGGTCGGGTCGGTGAGGTCGGTCTCGCGGACCAGCACCTCGACGTCCGGGTGCTCGCGCCGGAACGCGGCCGCCAGCCGGGTCGCGCCCTGGTCGGAGCTGTCGGCGAGCACGCCGATCGTGAGGGTGGCCGCGCCCGCGACCCGGTCGCGCAGGCGGTCCGCCCGGTCCAGCAGGTCGCGCGCCTCGCGCAGGAGCAGGCGACCGGCCGGGGTGAGCGCGACGCCCGCGGGGGAGCGGTGCAGCAGCACGGCGCCCAGGTCGTGCTCCAGCTGCTTGATCGCCCGGCTCAGCGGCGGCTGGCTCAGGTGCAGTCTCGCGGCGGCGCGGCCGAAGTGGAGCTCCTCGGCGACGGCGACGAAGTACCGCAGGGTGCGCAGCTCCACGATCAGCGACGATACCGGCCCGGTATCGGGTGTGCGGAGCCGGTCTTGGACAGCGCGCGGTCCCGCGGGTGAGCTGGTGGTCATGGAGCTCATAGACCCGGTCGTCCGGGTGGAGGGCGCGGTCGAGATCGCCCGCGACCTGCTGGTGGTGCCCGGCGAACGCGTGCCGCTCGTGCCGAACATCGGTGTGATCGGCGGTTCCGCGGCGGTGCTCGTCGTGGACACCGGCTTGGGCGTGGAGAACGCCTCCGCCGTGCTGGCGTTCGCCCAGGAGGTGGCGCGCGGTCGTCGGATCTACCTGACCACGACGCACTTCCACCCGGAGCACGCGTTCGGCGCGCAGGTGTTCGCGGGGGAGGCCACGTACCTGGTGAACCGCGCGCAGGCCGCGGATCTGGACCGCAAGGGCGCCGGTTATCTGCAGATGTTCCGCGGGCTGAGCGACGTGGTCGCGCGCCGGCTGGAAGGCGTCGAGGTGCCGGTGCCGGACGTGGTGCACGACTCGTACGACCTGGACCTCGGTGGCCGGGTGGTGCGGCTGCGGGCCACGGGGCGCGGTCACACGCTGGGCGACCAGGTGGTCGAGGTGCCCGACGCCGGCGTCCTGTTCACCGGCGACCTCGCCGAGACCGGGCAGTTCGCGATCTTCCCGTGGTTCCCGCCGCACGACACCGACGTGTCCGGCCTGGGCTGGATCGACGTGCTGGACCGGCTGAGCGCGCTGCGGCCGTCCGTCGTGGTGCCCGGCCACGGCGACCTCGGCGGGCAGGAGGTGCTTGCGGACGTGCGGTCCTACTTGGCCGAACTGCGCGACGAGACGTGGCGGCGCCGTGGTTCCGAGCTGGTCGCGGAGGAGGTGCGGGAGCTGATGATCGCGCGGCACCCCGAGTGGGAGGGCCGCGAGTGGATCGAACCGGGCGTCGCGTGCCTGTGCGCCGAACATGCCGCCTAGAGGTCTGGACCATTTCGTGCTTGAATGACAGCGGGTCGCCGCCTGAACGCGAAAGGTGAGCGAATGTCCGCACGTTCGGTGTTGACAGCCCTGCTTCTGCTCATGACCGCCGTCCTGGTCCCGTCGACCGCTGCCCAGGCGGCCGACACGTGCGCCCTCAAACCCCGGCCGGCCGGAAAAGTGCTGCACGGCTACTGGGAGAACTGGGACGGTGCCTCGAACGGCGTGCACCCGCCGTTCGGCTGGACCCCGATCAACGACAGCCGGATCGCCCAGCACGGCTACAACGTGATCAACGCGGCCTTCCCGGTGATCCGCTCCGACGGCACGGTGCTGTGGGAGGACGGGATGGACGCGACGGTGAAGGTCGCGACGCCGGCCGAGATGTGCGCGGCGAAGGCCGCGGGCGCCACGATCCTGCTCTCGATCGGCGGCGCGACGGCCGGCATCGACCTGAGCTCGTCCGCCGTCGCGGACCGGTTCATCGCGACCGTCGTGCCGATCCTGAAGAAGTACAACTTCGACGGCATCGACATCGACGTCGAGACCGGTCTGGTGGGCAGCGGCAGCATCACCCAGCTGTCGCCGTCGCAGACCAACCTGATCCGGATCATCGACGGGGTGCTCGCGGCGATGCCCGCCGGGTTCGGCCTGACGATGGCGCCGGAGACGGCGTACGTGACCGGCGGCAGCGTCGTCTACGGCTCGATCTGGGGCGCGTACCTGCCGATCATCAAGAAGTACGCCGACAACGGCCGCCTGTGGTGGCTGAACATGCAGTACTACAACGGTTCGATGTACGGCTGCTCCGGTGACAGCTACTCCGCCGGCACCGTGCAGGGGTTCGTGGCGCAGACCCAGTGCCTCAACAAGGGGCTGGTCATCCAGGGCACCACGATCCGGGTGCCCTACGACAAGCAGGTCCCCGGCCTGCCCGCACAGCCCGGTGCCGGTGGCGGGTACATGTCGCCCTCGCTGGTGGGGCAGGCGTGGAACAGCTTCGGTGGCCAGCTCAAGGGCCTGATGACCTGGTCGATCAACTGGGACGGCTCGAAGGGCTGGACGTTCGGCGACAACGTGAAGCGCCTGCAGGGCCGGTAGCGCACCGCTGCTCGGGCCGGAGGCCTGCACCTCCGGCCCGAGCGGCGGTCACGACCGCGGGAGCACGCGCGACTCGTAGGGCTTCGGCTGGTACCGCGGGTCGAAGAAGCAGCCGGAGCCGTACGTCTCGTCGTTGCGGGGGCACCTGGCCGCGACGGAGAACGGGTTCGGCCGCAGCCCGGTCCGCTCCCAGCGCTCCAGCGACTGCACCGCCGAGGCGTACTCGGAGTCGCTGAGCGCGCTGTGCTCGGACTCGGTGGTGAACGTCTGCACGAGGTTCCACCACCGCCCGGCCTTGAGCACCTGCTGCTTGTAGGCCGACTCGTGCTCGACGAACGCCGTGGGATCGCCGATCGCGTGCAGCGAGAGCACCGGGATGTCGATCTTGCCGGTGAGGTCGCTGTCGTAGGCCAGTTCCGCGCGTGCCTGCGGGTCCGGCGAGAACCGCTCGACCCCGGCGTTGAGCGCGGCGTCGTCGTGCGAGCCCTGGTACCGCACGCCCGCGTTGCTCCACGGGTTCCGGCCGCCCAGCCGGTTGTGGACGATGTCGCGGAACGTGAACGTCGCGAAGTTCAGGTGCGAGTTCAAGGTGGACTCGGGGATCTTCGTGACGGCCAGGACGTCATTGAGCTTCTGCTGCTGTTCAGCCGTGCGGTTGCCCGCGGTGCCCAGGCACTCCTCGATCCGGCTCCGCAGCCCGGCCGTGGTCATCGTGGAGTCCTTGCGCAGCCCCATCCACAACGGGTACTGCTCCTCGGTGGGGCGCGGGTGGTTGCCGCAGTAGTACTGGTAGACCACCCGCAGGTCGACCCGGTAGTCGTAGCCCTTCGACCCGCCGGCCATGACCCCGCTGGTGAGCAATGCCGCGTCGTAGCCCTTGTACAGCTCGATGGTCTTGGCCGCGACGTTGCCGCCCCACGACTGCCCGTGCAGGTACACCTTGCGCGGCTTCAGCGTCGAGCTGACCATCCTGCGCAGGTTGTCCGTGTCCTCGGCGGCCATCCGCGTGCCGTACCCGCCCCGCCGGTAGGACGTGCCGGCCCACGCGTAGCCCTCCTTCACCATGACGGCCCAGCGGTTCAGGTCGTCACGGGTGCGCTCGGGCGTGGGCTCGCCGAGGTCCGGACCGCCGTGCGAGTGCACGACCAGCGTCTTGTTCCAGTGCTTCGGCACGGCAACGGTGTAGTAGGCGCCGTTCGCGTCCCGGCCCTCGTAACAGCGGGTGTCGGCCGGGACGTTCGCCGGGCACGGCGCCGTGGGCGGCAGGTGCACGGGCGTCGTGACGCTCGCGGCGGTGAGAGCGAAAGCCAGCAGGACGTTCATGGCTGGGAATCGTGTGCCCACCGCCGGCTGTGGTCCAGTTCACCCGCACAAACTTGGGACTTCCCTGACGTTGCGGTCCGGCTACGCGCCGAGCTCCTCCCGGACGACCGCGACGAACCGGTCCACATCGGACTCGGTCGTGTCCCACGCCGTCATCCACCGCACCTCCCCGCGCGCCCGGTCCCAGTCGTAGAACCGCACCCGCTTGCGGATCCGGTCGGCGACCTCGACCGGCAACGTCACGAACAGCGCGTTCGCCGCCGTCTCCTGCGTGAACACGAGCCCGGGAACCTCCTCCAGCGCCGCCCGCAGCCGTGCCGCCATCGCGTTCGCGTGCGCCGCCGACCGCACCCCGAGGTCGCCGTCGAACAGCGCGAGCAGCTGCGCGGACGCGAACCGCATCTTGCTCGGCAGCTGCATCATCAGCTTGCGCAGGTACCGCAGCCCGGTCGCCCGGCCGGGGTCGAGCACGACCACCGCCTCCGCGCCCAGCAACCCCGCCTTCGTGCCACCGAGGCTGATGACGTCCACGCCCGCGTCGGTGGTGAACTCGCGGAACGGCACCCCGAGCGCGGCGGCCGCGTTCCACAGCCGCGCGCCGTCCACGTGCACGGCCATGTCCCGCTCGTGCGCGTAGTCGCAGATCGCCCGCAGCTCATCGGGTGTGTAGAGGGTGCCCATCTCGGTGGTCTGCGAGACGCTCACGGCCAGCGGCTGCGCCCGGTGCTCGTTGCCCCAGCCCCACGCCTCCGCGGCGATCAGCTCCGGCGTGAGCTTGCCGTCCGGCGTGGGCACGGTCAGCACCTTGAGCCCGGTCATCCGCTCCGGCGCACCGCCCTCGTCGACGTTGATGTGCGCGGTGGCCGCCGAGATGACCGCGCCCCACCGGGGCAGGACGCTGGTGAGCGCCATGACGTTCGCACCGGTGCCGTTGAAGACCGGGAACGCCTCCGCGCGCTCCCCGAACCGCTCCCGCACGACCTCCTGCAACCGCGCCGTGTAGACGTCCTCGCCGTACGACACCTGGTGCCCGCCGTTCGCCGCGGCGATGGCGGCGAGCGCCTCCGGCAGCACCCCGGCGTAGTTGTCGCTGGCGAAGGCACGCCAGCCGGTGTCGTGCAACGGCTCGATCGTCATGCCCGCACGGTAGCTGCTCCGATTTCTGTCGCCGGCTCGGTCCAGGTCCTGGATGGACACACCGGGCAGGGGAGCCCGCGTGACCGGTTCGCGGCGCTGTACGCCTTCGAGAGCGGCTTCGACTGCTCGTTCACCCGCTTCCGCGCGGTCCGCGCACCTCATCGGGCTGACCGAGCTCACCGCCCTGCTGATGTTCGCCGCGGCCGGCGAGTTCCTGTCCGGTCTCGCTGAGGCCACGGTGCTGTTCCGGGCGGAGACGGGCGCGAACCTGTGGCCGGCCGACGCGGACGGCTGGCTGTCTGTGCTGTCCGTCGGCGGCGACGGCGCGCGCTTCGTCGCTGCACGCGACCTGACCGCGGTGGTGGAGGGCCTGCGCCCGGCCGAGAGCTGGTCGAACGGCTGGGGGAGGAGGCGGAGGAGTGGGACTGGGACTCCGGTGCGGACTTCGTGACGGAGGTGCCGCGGAACCCGGCGTTCACGGATCTCGCGGTGCTGGCGGCTGCCTTGGACTGAGCTCCTCAGAGCTCGTCGTCGGTCAGCAGCCGCGACCGGACCAGGAACCGCACCCCGAGCGGTGCCTCCAGCGAGAACCCGCTCCCGCGCCCCTTCACCACGTCGATCGTCAGGTGCGTGTGGCTCCAGTACTCGAACTGCGCCGCCGACATCCACACGGGAACGGAGAACGAGTCGGCGTCCGAGTCCACGGCCAGGTCCCCGAGGTGCACGTCCGACGACCCGGTCCGGAACTCCCCTGCCGGGTAGCACATCGGCGCCGACCCGTCGCAGCAGCCGCCGGACTGGTGGAACATCAGCTCGCCGTGCGACGCCCGGAGGCGGCGGAGCAGGTCCGCCGCCTCCGAGGTCAGGTCGACCCGTGCCATCAGAAGAAGCCCTGGGCGTTCTGCGAGTAGCTGACCAGCAGGTTCTTCGTCTGCTGGTAGTGGTCGAGCATCACGCGGTGGTTCTCGCGGCCGATGCCGGACTGCTTGTAACCGCCGAACGCGGCGTGTGCGGGGTAGGAGTGGTAGTTGTTCACCCACACGCGGCCGGCCTGGATGTCGCGGCCCGCGCGGTAGGCGATGGAGCCGTCGCGGGACCAGACGCCGGCGCCGAGGCCGTAGAGGGTGTCGTTGGCGGTCTTCATGGCGTCGTCGTAGTCGGAGAACGACGTCACGGCGACGACCGGGCCGAAGATCTCCTCCTGGAAGACGCGCATCTTGTTGTCGCCCTCGAACACCGTCGGGGTGACGTAGTAGCCGCCGGAGAAGCTCGCCGCCGAGGTCGGCCCGCTCACCGCCGGTCAGGACGCGGGCGCCCTCCTGCTTGCCGATGTCGATGTAGGACAGGATCTTCTCCAGCTGGTCGTTGGAGGCCTGGGCGCCGATCATCGTGTCGGTGTCGAGGGGGTTGCCCTGCTTGATCGCCTTCGTCCGTTCGACGGCGTCGCCGAGGAAGTCCGAGTAGATCGAGTCCTGGATCAGCGCGCGGGACGGGCAGGTGCAGACCTCGCCCTGGTTCAGCGCGAACATCGTGAAGCCCTCGAGGGCCTTGTCGTAGAAGGCGTCGCGGGAGGCCGCCACGTCGGAGAAGAACACGTTGGGCGACTTGCCGCCGAGCTCCAGCGTCACCGGGATGATGTTCTCGCTGGCGTACTGCATGATCAGCCGGCCGGTGGTGGTCTCGCCGGTGAACGCGACCTTCGCGATGCGGCGGGAGGACGCGAGCGGTTTACCGGCCTCGACGCCGAAGCCGTTCACGATGTTGAGGACACCGGGTGGCAGCAGGTCGGCGATGAGCTCCATCAGCACGTGGATGGACGCCGGGGTCTGCTCGGCCGGCTTGAGCACCACCGCGTTGCCGGCCGCGAGGGCCGGTGCGAGCTTCCAGGTGGCCATGAGCAGCGGGAAGTTCCACGGGATGATCTGCGCGACCACGCCCAGCGGCTCCTGGAAGTGGTAGGCGACCAGGTCCTCGTCGATCTGCGAGATGCCGCCCTCCTGGGCGCGGATCACGCCCGCGAAGTAGCGGAAGTGGTCCACGGCCAGCGGCAGGTCGGCGGCCAGCGTCTCGCGGACGGGCTTGCCGTTCTCCCACGACTCGGCCACGGCGAGCGCCTCGAGGTTGTCCTCCATGCGGTCCGCGATCTGGTTGAGCACCTGGGCGCGGGCGGAGGGGGAGGTCTTGCCCCACGCGCGGGCGGCGCCGTGGGCGGCGTCCAGCGCGCGTTCGACGTCCTCCGCGGTGCCGCGGGCGATCTCGGTGAAGTCCTCACCGGTCACCGGGGTCGGGTTGGCGAAGTACTCGCCCTTGGCGGGAGGGACGTACTCCCCGCCGATGAAGTGGTCGTACCGGTCGCGGTACGTCACCACGCTGCCGGGCTGGCCCGGGGCCGCGTACTTCGTCATCGTCTCGCCTCCCGCATCGTTGCGAACCGGTGACGACGCTAGGGAGGGCAACGTTTCATCGACGTTGCATCCGAAAGGAGTAGTCCGGACCGCGCGTGCGGCAGTCATCCTGGTGTGATGCAGCCTCGCGAAGTGGCGCGGCCGGTGATCGCCGAGTCGTGGCAGCGGTCCCTCGCGGCCAGCGTCGACCCCGACCGGCACGAGGCGCCGGTGGTGCTCGCACCGGACGAGGTCGCGCACCTGCGCGGGGACCACCCGCTGGCGGCTGCCCTGCCGGTGCTGCGGCACACCCTCGCGATGGACGAGACGATCATGATCGTCACCGACACCACGGGCACGATCCTGTGGTGCGAAGGCGACAACAAGACCCGGCACACCGCGGAGCGCGTCCACCTGACCGAGGGCTCGCGGTGGAGCGAGGACGCCATCGGCACGAACGCGATGGGCACGGCGCTCGCGACCGGCCGCCCGGTGACCGTGCACTCGAACGAGCACCTGGTGCGCCGGTGCCACACGTGGACGTGCGCGGCGAGCCCCATCCGCGACCCGCGCACCGGCACGTTGCTGGGCGTGGTCGACGTGAGCGGCCCGTTGAAGACGATGCACCCGGCCGTCGCGCCGCTGGTCTCCGCCGCCGCCCAGCTCGCGGAACACCACCTGCGGAGCCACCTGCGGCCGCGCAGGCCGGTGCTGGCGCTCACCTTCCTCGGCGGACTGGCCGCGACCCTCGACGGACGCCCGCTGTCGCTCACGCTGCGCAACGCCGAGGTGCTCACGGCACTGGCGCTGCACCCGCGCGGCCTCACCGCGGAACAACTGGCGTTGCAGCTCTACGGCGAGCGCGGCAACCCGACAACGGTCCGCGCCGAGCTGCACCGGTTGCGCGCCCAGCTCGGCACCGCGCTCCTGACCAGGCCCTACCGCCTCAACGTGGAGCTGAGTGGCGATTTCCTGGACGTGCGCGCCGCGTTGCGCGAGGGCCGCTCCGTCGCCGCCTACCCCGGTGAGCTGCTGGCCCGGTCGGACGCGCCGGTCGTGCGGGAGGAACGCGACGACCTGACCGCGGCGTTGCGCCGGCAGGTGATCGACGCCGGTGACGTCGACGCGCTGGTGTCGTTCGCGGACAACGTGGAGGACGCCGAGGTGCTGGAGCGGCTGCACGGGCGGCTGCCGGCCGCCGACCCGCGCCACGCACTGGTCTCCTCACGGCTGCGCCGAGCGTTGGAATAGGCCTTCCCGCCGGGGGAGGACGACAACGTGAAGCAGTGCACCAACTGCATGACCAGGTTGCCGCGCAAGGAAATTGCTGACGTCGCCTGGTGCCTGCTGTGCACGGCCTGCCGTGGACCGGTTTCCGCTGGCTGACCAAGTCGCACGGCACGTGGGGCCGCAACGACGAGACCGGCGAGGTCGCGTTGCTGCGCAAGCGTTCGCGGCCCGACGAGGCGGGGCTGCTGTACCTGGTGCGCTACGGCAGGGTTCTCAAGTTCGGCCGCGGCCAGGCCGACCGGGTGCACGGGCACGTCAAGCACGGCGCCGTGCCCGTGCTGGTGCTGTCCGGCGGCGAGGACGTCACGGACCGCTTCGCTCCCGGCTGAGCGCCGTCAGTCGGTGCCGAAGTCCCGCCCGCGAACCGGGTGCGGCGACGTGTGCACGTACCGGCCGGAGGGCGTGAGCGAGCGCGCCGCCGGGTGCGTCAGGCCGAGCACGGACGCGAACACCTCCCGCGCACCCAGCACGATCCGCTTGAGAGCGGCGGACTTGCGGGCGTGCAACGAGAACGCCTCGATGCGGTCGACCACCCGGACCTGCGGGAGCATGACCACGACGGCGTAGGACGCCGGGTCCGGCAACTGCGGGCAGAGCCGCGCCGGGGTTCCGTTGTCGGACACGAAGTGCGGCAGCGCGGGCTGGGAGCGCTTCGGCTGCGCGGGCAGCGTGAGGGTGGTGTGCGCGGCTCGGCGTTCGGCCAGGGCGGCGCGGTGGGCGCGGACCTGTTCCTTGAACGCGGCGCGCTCGTGGTCGAGGGTGAAGGCACGGCGGTGCCGCTTCAGGGTCCGCAGCTCGGCGAGGTGTCGCGTCACGAGGCCAGTATGCGAAGGCGCGCAACCGTTATTCGCCGGGTGAATCCGGAGGTCCCGTGCCGCAGGCTGGGTACCCCGGCGCCGTGGACAACATCGTCGTGGTGGGGCAGATAGCGCGTGACCTGGTGCTCGTCGTCGACGAGGTGCCCGGTTCCGGTGGCACGAGCCAGGTGCGGCAGCGCCGGGAGATGCTCGGCGGCAAGGGCGCGAACATCGCCGTCGGCCTGGCCCAGCTCGGTGCGGCGGTCGAGCTGGTCGGCGTGGTCGGGGAGGACGGCGTCGGTGAGCGGCTGGTCGCGCGGGCGGCCGCGGACGGCATCGGCACGGCGGGTGTGGTGCGACGGGGCGTGTCGGCGTTGATCGTCGACCTCGTGGCGGACGGGTGGCGGTACCTGGAGGACCTGCGGGAGCCGGTGCGCGAGGACGACCTCCCGCTCGACGTGATCGCCGCGGCGAAAGCCGTCGTCGTCCAGCTCCAGCTACCGCCCGAGGTGGCGCTCAAGGCGGCCCGGTCGGCACGCGGTGTCGTGGTGCTCGACGGTGCGCCGGAGGAGTTCCGCGACGAGCTGCTGGCCTGCGCTGACGTGCTGCGGGCCGATCACCGGGAGGCCGAGCTGCTGACCGGCCGCAAGATCACCTCCACCGACGACGCCCTGGCCGCGGCCCGTTCGGTCGAAGGGCCGGGGCTCGTGGCGTTCGCGGTCAACGGTGAGGGCAACGTGTTCGTCTGGGACGGAGGCGAGCTGGTGCTGCCGTTGGGTGACGCGGAGGTGGTGGACACGACCGGAGGAGGAGACGCGTTCATCGCGGCGTTGACCTATGCGCTCACGAACGGTTCCACGCCGGAAGAGGCCGCACGGCTCGCCGTGAAGGCATCGGGCGACACGGTGACGCGTCCCGGCGGGCGACCGGATCTGGCCGGGTTGTGACCGGTGGGAACGACGCGAGAATTGTCGGTGCGGCACGCTACCGTTGGCGTGGTCCGGTGAGGGGAGGTCTGCCGTGCGGTTCATCGCCGTTGTGCTGTTGTTGCTGCTGAGCGCCGCGCCGGCGCAGGCTGCCAGTGGCACGTACATCCGCATCGGGCACTTCTCGGTGGACCAGGCGCGGGTGGAGGTGAGCCTGGACGGCACGGCACTCGGCGGCTTCGACTACGCCGCGCTCGACGACTACCGGCGGGTCGCCCCCGGCGAGCACCTCGTCGAGTTCCGCACCGCGGACCCGAACGCGCCGGTGCTGCGCTCGGTGCTCGTGCAGGCCGCCGAGGGCAAGGCGTACACGGTGGTCGACCTGGCGAGCACGATGAAGGTCCTGGAGGACGACATCAGCCTGCCGGTCAACGGTCAGGCGCGGCTGCGCGTGATCAACGCCGGTGACGCCGAGATGGACGTCGTGCGGTCGGGCTCCTTCATCCACCGGGGCGTGCAGGCGAACAGCACGACCGGGTACGTCGTGCTCCTGCCCGACGACGACCCCTTGCAGGTGCTGCCGCGCGGCAAGGACTCGACCCAGCTCGACGTGACGACCGAACCCGGCGCGGTCTACTCGCTGCTGGTCAGCGCACGCCGCATCGAGCTGCGGACCGACGCGAGGAGCGCCGAGGTCGTGCCGAGCGGCGGCCAGGAGACCGGCTTCGGCGGCATGGCGGGCGGCTGGGACTGGCTGACCGCGCTCGTCATCGCGCTCGTCGTCGGCCTCGCCATGTACTCGGTGCGCGACCGCCTGTTCCGGTTCGGCTGATGGGCAAGGGCAAGCTGGTGATGGCCGCGGCGATCGTGGTCACGCTCATCTACATCGTCAAGGGCCCCGGCGCGGACCAGGCACCGGAGCCGGTGACGGTGCGCATCCCGGCGATCGGGGTGGAGACGAAGCTGCAGGCCCTCGCGGTCGACGGCGCGGGCGCACTCGAACCGCCGACCCGCGCCGACCAGGCCGGTTGGTACGCGGAGGGCGTCAAACCGGGCGACGCGGGCCCGGCGGTGATCGCGGGCCACGTCGACTCGAAGACCGGCCCTGGCGTGTTCTACCGATTACCGGAGCTGCAACCGGGCGCCGAGGTGCTGGTCGAACGCGAGGACGGCAGCGCGCTGACGTTCGTGGTGAACCGGTCGTACTCCACGCAGAAGGTGGAGTTCCCGACCGCGGGCGTGTACGGCCCGACACCGTTGTCGGAGCTGCGGCTGGTGACGTGCGGCGGCGAGTTCGACCGTGCGGCGGGCAGCTACCGCGACAACGTCATCGTGGAGGCAGTGCTGAAGGCCTGACCAGACCGTTGTGTGCGTGAGAGGTCACGCGCATGTTCGTGTCCGTCTCGGTCTGGTGGGTGTGGTTCATGCCGACCAACGCCGCGTGCGACGTGCCGCCAAGCGTCGGACAGCTACCGCGACGACGTCACCGTGGAGGCGGTGGTGAACGTCTGATCGGCCCACCGGGCGAGCAGCCGGGAGTCGTGGGAGATCGCGAGCACGCCCGCGTCCGTCTCGGCCTGGTAGGCGTGGATCACGCCGACCAGCGCTGCGGTCGTCGAGGCGTCGAGCATCGTGGTCATCTCGTCGCAGATCAGGTACCGGGGCCGCAGGGCGAGCGCGCGGGCGAGGCAGGCGCGTTGCAGCTGGCCGTCGCTCACCTCGTGCGGGCGGCGGTCGAGCAGGTCCTCGGTGAGCATGACGAGGTCGGCGAGCTCGGCGACGCGGCCGGGGTTGTCGCCGAGCGGTTCGGCGATGGCCCTGCGCAGGGTGAAGCGCGGGTCGACGGACAGGCGCGGCTGCTGGAACAGCACACCGATCTTGGTGCGCTGCGGTGCCCGGAACCGGTAGCCCGTGACCGTGTCGCCGTCGATCTCCACGGTGCCCGCGAACGGCTTGTGCAGCAACGCGAGCACCCGCGCCACAGTGGACTTGCCGGACCCGCTCGGGCCGGCGAGCCCGATCGTCCGTCCGGAGGGGATGGTGAGGCTGAAGTCGGTGATCACCGGGTGCCGGTAGCCCGCGGTGATGCCGTGCGCGCTCAGCACGGGCGGTGGCACGCGACGGCGTGCGGGTCGTCGGTCAGCACGGGCCGCTCCTCGCAGATCGCGACGGCCTGCTCGCACCGAGGGGCGAACGCGCAACCGACCGGCAGGTCGGTCAGCAGCGGCGGCAGGCCGGGGATGGGTGTGAAAGCGCGGTCGGGCAGGGCGTTCGCCAGGCCACGGCTGTAGGGGTGACGCGCGTTGTCGAGCACGTCGTGGGCGGGTCCGAGCTCGACGATCCGCCCCGCGTACATCACCGCGATCCGGTCGGCGATCTTGTGCGCCGCCTCCAGGTCGTGGGTGATGAGCAGGACGGCGTGCCCGTCGTCGACCATGCGCCGGAACTCGTCGAGCAACCCGTCGACCAGGTCGCGGTCCAGGCCGGTGGTCGGTTCGTCGGCGATGAGCAGCCACGGGTCGCCGACCAGCGCCAACGCGTTCGCGACGCGCTGCGCCATGCCGCCGGACAGCTCGTGCGGGTAGCGGTCGAGGTGTTCGGGCAGCAGCCCGGCGCGTTCGGCGGCACTGGCAGCGTCACCGCCGAGCGTGCGCGCGGCTTCTTCGAGCTGCGACCGCGCGGTGCGCACCGGTGTGAGGTGGCTGGCCGGGCTTTGCGGGATGAGCCCGATCTGCCGGCCGCGGACCTTCGTGGCCAGCTCGTGGTCCGTGACCTGGAGCAGGTCGAGCTCGCCGAGCCGTGCCGACCCGCGGGTCTGGGCGTTGCCCGGCAGGAACCCGAGCAGCGCGCTGGCCAGCACCGTCTTGCCACACCCGCTCTCCCCGACGAGCGCGACGCACTCGCCGGGCCGGATGGTCAGCGACACGTCGCTGACCGCGTCGACCGTCGCCCCCGGCAACGCGAACCGCACCGACAGCCGTTCGACCTCGAGGTTCACCACGTCAGCTCCGTGCGCCGCTTGGGGTTCAACCGGTCCCGCCACACCCCGCTGACGCCCGACACGGCGAGCGTCGTGACGACGAGCAGCAACCCCGGCGCCAACGACATCCACCACCCGCCGACCAGCAGCGACCGCTGGGCGTCGTTGATCATGTTGCCGATGCTCGCCGCGTGCGGCGGCAGCCCGAGCCCGAGGAACGACAACGCCGTCTCGTGCCACACCGCGTGCGGCACCATGAGCGTGGTCGCGAGCAAGACCTGCGGCGCCACGTTCGGCAACAGGTGCCGCGTCAGCACCTTCGTCCTGCCGGCACCGCCGACGACGGCCGCGTCGATGAACGGCCGCGACTTCAACGACAGCACCTCCGACCGCACGATCCGCGCGGACGTGAGCCAGTGGGTGAGCGCGATCGAGATGATCACCGCGGTCAGGCTCGGCCGCAGGACCGCGACGATCACGATGCCCAGCAACAGGTGCGGCACCGACGCCATCGCGTCGACCAGCCGCATCAACACCCGGTCGACCCACCCGCCGACCGCCCCGGCCAGCGCACCCACCGCAGTGCCGACAACCGCCGAGATGGTCGCCGCGACAATGCCCACCGTCAGCGACATACGCAGCGCATAGATGCACCGCAGTAGCACGTCACGCCCAAGCTCGTCGGTGCCGAACAGGTGCGCCGCCGACGGCGCCTGGTTGGCCACGGCGAGGTCGACGTACTGCTCGTTGAGGTCGACGACCAGCGGAACGACCATGGTCGCCAGCGCGACGACCACCAGCACGGTCGCCGCCGGAACCAGCCGCAGCCGAGGCGACCGCGGCGGTCCGGCAGCGGTGAGCCGCGACCGCGGCGCACTGCGCCAGGCCAGGTCAGCCATGGTCCGCTCCCGTCTCCGCCCGCCGTACGTCACCCGAACGGGTGGTCGTTGTCCTGATCCGCGCCTGGCCGCGTCTGGTTGATGTCCGGAAGTACCCAACTCGTTCGCCCGCGAAGTGAGGAAGCGCGGATGGGGGCGGACCGCTGCCCAGCCACCCCGGCACTGCCAGCCGGGTCGGGACCGGCAGCTGGATCGGGACCGGCAGCCGGATCGGGGCCGCCAGCCGGGTCGAGGGGCAGCCGGCCGCAGTCAGGAGTCCGTCAGCCATCGACCGCCACCCTCGGGTCGGCGAGCGCGTAGAGGACGTCGGCGAGGAGGTTCCCCACCAGCACCACGGCGGTGGCCATCACGGTCAGGGCACCGAGCAACGCGAAGTCCACGTTCAGCGCCGCCTCCACGGTGGCGCGCGCGATGCCCGGCCACGAGAACACCGTCTCCACCAGCAACGCCCCCGTGATCAGCTCGGGCAGCCGCGCCCCGAGCAGCGTCAGGAACGGCAGGAGCGAGGTGCGCAGCGCGTGCCCCGTGACCACCAGCCGGTCGGGCAGCCCGCGGGCCCGCGCGCCGATCACGTGGTCCTGGGTGAAGGACTCGAGGAGGTTCTGCCGCACGAACAGCACGAACCACGGCGCCTGCGAGATCGCCAGCACCGCCACCGGCAGCACCATGTGCACCGCGACCCCGCCGACGGTGACCGGCTCCGCCCCGCTCGTCACGCCGCCGCCGGGCAGCCAGCGCAGCTGCAGCGCGAACACGTACAGCACCGCCAACCCCACCCAGAACACGGGCGCGGCCTCCAGCGCGTAGCAGCCGCCGGTGACCACGCGGTCCAGCCACGTGCCCTGCCGCCACGCCGCGGCCGTGCCCAGCAGCAGTCCGAGCAGCAGCGCCAGGGTGAAGCCGACCGACACGAGCAGCACCGTCCACCCGAGACGGTCGCCGATGACGGCGGACACGGGTTGCTGCAGGGAGAGCGAGTCGCCGAGGTCGCCGGCCACCGCGTGCCGCAGCCAGGCCCAGTACTGGGCCATCACGGGCTGGTCGACGCCCCAGTTCTCGCGCAGTTGAGCGACGCGTTCCGGGGAGGCGCCGATGATGCGGACGCCGAAGTAGCGCTCGACCGGGTCGAACGGCGAGGCCTTGGCGAGCACGAACAGCGCGAAGCTCACCACGAGCAGGACCGGGGCCGCGAAGGCCAGACGGCGCAACGCCATCATGCCGAGGGCGCGCGACCTGGTCCGGGGACGACCCGAGAAGCGAGGACCGGCCGAGGAACGCGGATCGGCCGAAGAACGGGACCGGGCCGAGGACCCAGGGCGTGCGGAAGAGCCGAGCTGGGCGGAGAGCTCAGGGCGGGCCGAGGAATGCCTGGCGGCGGCCGCTTGCGGATGCACTACTGCCGCGGGCGAGTCGGACCCGCCGCCATCCTTCGCAGCGAGCGCGACAGAGTCGTCGGCGGCTTCCCCGACGGCGGCAGAAATCCCGGCCACCTGACCGCCGACGGCAGAAACCCCGGCCGCCTGACCGCCAACAATCCCCTCAGCGCCCTCCGGCCCACCACCCGAAGCCCGAGTCACGACTTCGGCGTCCAGCGTTCAAGGTTCCACCACACCGCGTGCACGAGCCCGTGGTCGTGCGGCTCGACCTGCGTTTCCTGCCCGTTCCACTTGTCCCGCACCACGTACGTGTGCTCCAGGAACACGAGGAACGCCCACCCAGGGTCGGCGACGTAGGCCTGCTGGAAGTCGGAGTAGGCCTGCTTGCGCACGGCCGGGCCGAGCGACCGGCGGGCCGTGTCGAGTGCGGTGTCCACTGTGGAGTTGCGGTAGTGGCTCATGTTCACGTAGCCGGGCTGGCCGGCGTAGCGGGAGTGCAGCAGGGTGTAGGCGGCGGTGTCGGGGTCGTAGGGGTCGCCGCCGCCCCAGATCGAGGCGGCTTCGCGTTGGCGTTGCAGCATGACGTCGAACGTGGTGGCTTCGGCGGGGGCGTCGATGCCGAGTTTGGCGATGTCGGAGGCGGCTGCCAGGGCGAGCTCTTTGCGCAGCACGTCGGGTGCGGGGTACAGGACGGGTAGGCGGGCTGGCTGGCCGTCCTTGGTGCGCTTGCCGTCGGGGCCTTGGCGCCAGCCTGCCTCGTCGAGCAGGCGGGCGGCTTCCGCTGTGTCGAACGGGAAGGTCGCCGACGGGTCGTGCCACGCGGAGAGGTGCGGGGAGACCGGGGTTGCGGCCGGGGTGCCGGAGCCGGCGAGAACGGTGTCGATCATGGCCTGGCGGTTGATGGCCAGGTTCAGGGCGCGGCGGACGCGGGGGTCGGAGGTGAAGGGGAGCTCCGAGGGCAGGCCGATGCCGCGGTAGTCGGCGGACGGGTTGCGCACCACGCGGTAGCCGGAGCGGTCGGTGTAGGAGCGGGCGAGTTTCGGGGGCAGGACGGTGCCGTCGAACTCGCCGGCGGCCATGCGGGTGGCGCGGGCGTTGTCGTCGGGGACGAACACCACGGTCACGGTCTTGATCGCGGGGGCGCCGGCCCAGTGCTGCTCGTTGGCCTTGAGAACCAGGCGGTCGCCCTTGCGCCACTCCGCCACCGCGTACGGGCCGGTGCCGACGGGGGCTGTGTTGAACGGCGCGGTGTTCACGTCGGCGCCGGCGAACTTCGCCGCGGGCACGATGCCCAGGGTCAGCTGCTGGGCGAACGGGGCGTAGGGGTAGGAGAGCGTGAACCGCACGGTCGCCGGGTCGACGGCCACGACGTCGGCGACGGCGTCGAAGCGGGAGGCGATCGTGGAGTTCACCTTCTTGTCCAGCACGGACTTGTACGTGAACACGACGTCCGAGGCGGTCAGCGGGGTGCCGTCGGAGAACGTGACACCGGTGCGCAGCTCCGCCGTCCACGTGAGGCCGTCGGCCGACGCGGTGGGCAGCTCGGCGGCCAGTGCGGGGACCAGCTTCAGCGCGGCGTCGCGGGCGACCAGGCCGTCGAAGACCTTCGCGGCACCGTCGGGGGCGTAGCCGAGCACCGGGTTCAGGTTCTCCGGTTCGCTGCCGGCGCCGATCACGATGGACGTCGCCGAGCCGGTCACCGCGCCGTCCGGTGACGTGCACGCCGTCGCCGCCAGTGCGGCGGTCAGCAGTGCGAGGACCGTTCGGCGCATGCAGTTCCTCCCGGGGTGTCCGTGTTGCCGGGTGCAGCTAACAGCAATGAAGTTGCAACAGGCAATAGTTGGCAACACCACACCAAGATCGACGGGGAGGACGCTTGCACGCCGGAGAAGGGCGGACGCGCTAGGTTCGGAGCAGTTGGGGGGAGAGGTCGTGCTCAAGATCGCAGTCCGGGTGTTCGCCGTCGTCGCGGTGATCAGCGGTGTGCTGCTGGCCGTGACGGCACTGGTGCCGGGTGCGGGGACGGCGCTCGTCAACGCCGGCCTGCTGGGGGTGCTGGCCGGTCCGGTGGCGCTCGGGACCTACGCGGGCGGCCTGCTGCCCAGACCCGCCGGGGTGCGGGTCCTCACCGGGATCGGCGTGGCGTTCATCGCGTTCAGCATCACGAACAACTTCGCGCAGGTGGTGTCGCTGGCGACGGAGCCGGGGTCGTCGCGCGACCACCTCGAACACGGCGTCTTCGCCGTGCTGTGGCTGCTCCTCGGGCTGTTCCTGGTCTGGGACGCGAAGCGGCTCAGTGCGACTCCCTGCTGACCTCCGACCCGCTGGACCCCAGCAGGAAGTCCAGGTCGGCACCGGTGTCGGCGCCGAGCACGTGGTCGACGTAGAGCCGTTCCCAGCCACGCCGGGGAGCCGCGAACGCGGCGGTCATCCGCGGGCTCGGCGTGCGGTCGAGGAAGTCCGGTGCCTCCACGTCGATGCGCCGGTTCGCCACGTCGAGCACGATCACGTCACCGGTGCGCACCAGGCCGAGCGGCCCGCCTGCCGCGGCCTCGGGGGCCACGTGCAGGACGACCGTGCCGTAGGCGGTGCCGCTCATGCGGCCGTCGCAGATCCGCACCATGTCGCGGACGCCCTGCTCCAGCAGCTTTTTGGGCAACGGCATGTTCGACACCTCCGGCATGCCGGGGTAGCCGCGCGGGCCGCAGCCGCGCAGCACCAGCACGGAGCCGGCGTCCACGTCGAGGTCCGGGTCGTCGATGCGGGCGTGGAAGTCCTCGATGCTGTCGAACACCACGGCCCTTCCCCTGTGCCGCAACAGCTCCGGTGACGCGGCCGCCGGTTTCACCAGCGCGCCCTGCGGGGCGAGGTTGCCGCGCAGCACGGCGATGCCGCCCTCGGCGATGATCGGCTGCGCGCGGCTGCGGATCACCTCGGGGTCCCAGATCGGGGCGTCGTCGAGGTGGTCGACGAGCGGCCGGCCGGTCACCGTCAGACCGGCCGGGTCGAGCAGGTCGCGGACCTCGCGCAGCACCGCGAGCAGGCCGCCCGCGCGGTGGAAGTCCTCCATCAGGAACCGGCCGGCGGGCTGGAGGTCCACCAGCAGCGGCACGCCGGAGCCGATGCGGTCGAAGTCGTCGAGCACCAGGTCGACGCCGAGCCGGCCTGCGATGGCGAGCAGGTGGACCACGGCGTTGGTCGAGCCGCCGATCGCCGCGAGCGCCACGATCGCGTTGTGGAACGACGCCTTCGACAGGAACGTGCTGGGGCGCCGGTCCTCCGCCACGAGCTGAACGGCGAGGCGGCCGGTGCCGTGGGAGGCCTCCAGCAGCCTGCTGTCCGGTGCCGGGGTGCCCGCCACACCGGGGACGACGGTGCCGAGCGCCTCCGCCACCAGCGCCATGGTCGAGGCGGTGCCCATGGTGTTGCAGTGGCCGCGGCTGCGGATCATCGCCGACTCGGAGCGGAGGAACTGCTCCTGCGACAACGTGCCCGCGCGAACCTCCTCCGACAGCCGCCACACGTCCGTGCCGCACCCCAGCGGCACCCCGCGGAACGTGCCCGTCAGCATCGGGCCACCGGGCACCACCACGGCCGGGATGTCGACGGACGCGGCGGCCATCAGCAGCGCGGGGATCGTCTTGTCGCAGCCGCCGAGCAGCACCACGCCGTCGACCGGGTTGGCGCGCAGCATCTCCTCGGCCGCCATCGCGGCCATGTTGCGCCACAGCATCGCGGTGGGGCGGACGTTGGTCTCGCCGAGCGACACCACCGGCAGGTTCAACGGGATGCCACCGGCTTCATACACGCCGTTCGACACCGCGGCGGCGACCTCGCCGAGGTGCGCGTTGCACGGCGTGAGGTCGGAGGCGGTGTTGGCGATGGCGATCTGCGGACGTGAGAACGCGTCGTCGGGGGTGCCGCGGCGCATCCAGGCGCGGTGGATGTAGGCGTTGCGGTCCTGCCCTGCGTACCAGTGCGCGCTGCGGAGGGTCACCCTCCTGTCGTACGGGGCGCAGGCGGTGGCGCGCAAGCCCTGGCGTTCGCGCGGTTGCCTTGCCGCAGAACGGGGTACTCGGCCCCTGCGTCAAGCAGTCGGCGCTGTTGCCCCGTTGGTACGAGAGGCGGTGACGGCATGATGACGCCGGCGTTGGACTACGCGCTCCGCGTCACGCGGGAAGCTCGGCCTCAGCGGAGAGTCCTCCTGTGTGGACAGCGAGAAGCCGTTGAGGCTCTACATCGCGGTGGAGGGGCGGCTGCCCGGCCACCCCGACCACGAGGTGGCGCTGCTGTGGACCGAGTGCCACGGCTGGGCCATCGCGGTCGAGAGACCCGACACGGCCGAGGTGACCGTCGTCGAGCACCTCGGGGGAGCGGTGGAGCCGCCACCGCGCACGGTGGCCAGGTGGGTGCGGCGCATGCTCGCCCGCGCCGACCGGCAGACGGCGGCCACCGAGACGCACACCCACCCCGGACAGGTCGCCTGACCTGCACCGAGACTGGCCTGCAACGACGAACTCGCCCCAGGGCTCCGTCAAGAGCTCTGGGGCGAGTCGCGTGTCGGGGTCAGCTCACCGCGACGGGTTCCTGCGCCTTCTTCGCGGCCGGCAAGTCGTCGAGCGCGGTGCCCTCGACGTCGAGCTCCGGCAGCCAGCGCAGCCACTTCGGCAGCCACCAGGCCCGCTCGCCGAGCAGGGCCAGCGCGGCGGGCACCAGCACCATGCGGACCACGAACGCGTCCACGAAGATGCCGACCGCCAGCGCGAAGGCGATGGACTTCACGGTGGGCTCGCCGGCGGGCACGAAGCCCGCGAACACCGAGAACATGATCAGCGCGGCGGCCACGACGACCGGTGCGGCCTGGCGGAAGCCGGTGGTGATGGCCTCGATCGGCTTCGCACCGCGGTGGTGCGCCTCGTGCATCCGCGACACCAGGAAGATCTGGTAGTCCATGGCGAGCCCGAACAGGATGCCGATCACCAGGATCGGCGTGAGGCTGATCAACGGGCCGGTGCCGTCGAGGTTGACCGCGCCGGACAGCCAGCCCCACTGGAACACCGCCACCGTGGCGCCGAGGGAGGCGCCGATGGTCAGCAGGAAGCCGAGCACACCCACCAGCGGCACGAGCAGCGAGCGGAACACCAGCACGAGCAGCACCAGCGCGAGGCCCACGACGACGGCCAGGTAGATCGGCAGCGCGCGGTCCAGCGAGGTGGCCACGTCGACGCTCACGGCGGTGGCACCGGTGACGTAGGCCTTGCCGCCGTCCAGGTCGGACAGCTCGGTGCGCAGGTCGGCGACGAGCTGCTCGGTCTCCGCGGTGTCCGGGCCGGACTTCGGGATGACGGTGACCATGGCGGACCCGCCGTCGGCGCTGGGCTGGGCCGGCGTCACCAGTGCGACGTCGGACAGCTTCGAGAGCGGCTCGGCGGCCTTGGTCGCGGTCGCGGCGGCGTTGTCGCCCTCGACGAGCACGATGATCGGGCCGTTGAAGCCCTCGCCGAACCCGCGGGCCAGCAGCTGGTCAGCGCGTTCCTGGGTGGAACCGGCCGGCGGCCGCTGGATGAGCGTGGTGTCCATGGACGCGACCGGGATCGAGACGACGCCGAGCGCGACGACCGAGAGCAGCAGCGCGGTGACGCGGCGCTTGGTGACCAGGCCGCCCCAGCCGCGGATGACACCGCGGTCCTTCGGCTCGACCGGCTCGGCCTCGGACGCGGAGCGCTCCTTGCGGGTCAGCACGCGGCGGCCGAGCATGCTCAGCACCGCGGGCACCAGCGTGATGGCGATCAGCACGGCGACGACGATCGTGGCGGCGGCCGCGACACCCATCTGCGTGAGGAACGGGATGCCCGCGATCACCAGGCCGACCAGCGCGATCACCACGGTGAGACCGGCGGTGACGACGGCGGACCCGGCGGTGCCGACCGCGGTGGCGACGGCGTGGCCGACGTCGGCACCCCGGCGCAGCTCCTGCCGGTAGCGGTTGATGATGAACAACGCGTAGTCGATGCCGACCGCGAGACCCAGCATCGAGGCGAGGATCGGCGTGGTCGACTGCAGGTCCATGAACCCGGTGGCGATGGTGATGCCGAGCGTGCCGATGCCGACGCCGATGCCCGCGCTGAGCAGGTTCATGCCGGCGGTCACCAGCGAGCCGTAGGTCAGCGCCAGCACGACCAGGGCGAGCACGACACCGATGGCCTCGGTCGGGCCGCCGACGTGCGGCGTCTCCTGCATCGCGGTGCCGCCGACCTCGATCGTGAGGCCCTGCGCCCGCGCCTTGTCGACGGCGCCGAGCAACGCGGTCCGCTGGTCAGCGGTGACCTCGCCGGGCTTCACGTCGTAGGTGACGGTGCTGTAGCCGGTGTCGACGTCCTTGTTGACGCTCGGCCGGGCCGGGTCCAGCGGGTTCGTCGCGGACGTGACGCCGTCGAGCTTGCCCAGGTCTCCGACCAGCTCGGTCACGGCCTGGGCGTGCGCGGGCAGCTTGTCCTGCGCGTGCACGACGACGCGGGCCTGCGCGGTCTCGCCGGTGCCGAACTTCTGCTGGATGCGCTCCAGCGCCGTCGTCGACTCCTGGCCGGGGATGGACATCGCGTTGGACGTCTCACCGCCGAGCGTGAACGCGCCGACACCGGACCCGACCAGCACGAGCAGCCAGATGAGGACGACCGGGAGGCGGTGCCGGTGGGCACCGAGTCCGAGCCGGTAGAGCAGTTTCGCCATGGTGTTCAGGCCTCCCGGTGCCCGAGTGCGTCATAACAGGTAGCGAGGATCAAGGGGCGCCACGTCGTCTTGTCGCCCTCCTGGTTGGCCAGGAGGGTCAGCACGGCCATGGCGCTGAGCGCGCCGACGATCCGGATCGCGCGGGGCAGTTCCTGCTCGGGCTCGATGACGAACATCTCGTTGAGCAGCAGTTCGTCCTGCGCCTGCTGCGGGTCCTCGCCCGGTGCCGTCATCGACCGGAACAGCAGCGCGACCATGCCCGGCCGGTCGAGCGCGTAGTCGGTGAGCAGCTCCAGCGCGCGCCGTTCACGGCCCGGTCCGGCCGGCAGGTCGCTGACCAGGTCGAGCACGTGCCGGCAGATGACGCGGCTCTGCTCCCACGCGGCCTCGAAGAGGGCTTCCTTGCTGGGGAAGTGGTGCAGCAGCCCCGCCTTGGACAGGCCGGCGGCGTCCGCGAGGGCCTTGAGCGAGGTCTGCTCGAAGCCGTGGCGGGCGAACAACGCCGCAGCGGCGTCGAGGATCGACTCGTCGACTCCGGTCCTGGGCTGGCGTGGCATGAGCCTGACTTTACGGCGTTCACCGACCGATTCGGTAGGTAAACCGACCGATTCGGTCGGTGGCCTTCGTCACCACAACGGGGGAATCATCGAGCGGGTTGAGATGACTGGTGGTCACCTCGTACTGCCGGATGGATGAACCGGGACGGGCTTGATGCCGCTCTGGGGGCAACCACCGACTACGGGACAATGGACCGATGTTCGTCTTCGACGCGGAGCTCTGGCTGTGGGAGGCCCGCCGCCTGGACATCTGGACGTTCGTCACACTGCCCGAGGACGTCTCGGACGAGATCCGCGACCTGGCCACCCCCGGCGCGGGCTTCGGCTCGGTCAAGGTCCGGGCCGGCGTCGGCACCAGCAGCTGGTCGACCTCGGTGTTCCCGGACAAGGCGAGCGGCTGCTACGTCCTGCCGGTCAAGGCCGCCGTCCGGAAGAAGGAACAGGTTGGACCAGGTGACACCATCGAGGTGACGGTGGAGGTCGTGTGAGGGTCCCTACCCGCGCCGCGCGGCTGCCAAACGTTGTTCTTGATCAGTTTCGGGTGAGACACTGGGACACGTGGTCGCGGTCATGAACTGGTTGCGTTCGCCGTGCCCCGCACTCGTCGCCGATGCCGCCGGTGCCGTGCACGGCATGAACGAGGCAGCCAAGAGCATCTTCCCCTCCCAGGTCGCCGAGCTGCAGTGGCAGCACGGCGACTCCGTCAGCGTCTCCGAACGCACCTACGCCGCACACCGGGTGGACAACGAGGACGGCTCGGTCACCTGGTGGCTGCTCGACGAGACCGACCTCAAGCTGGAGCGCGAGCGGACGGCGCTGCTGACGCGGATGTCGAGCGCGTTGATGACCTCGCTCAACCCCGAGCGCTGCATGACCGTCGTCGCCGAGCTCGCCGCCACCCACCTCGCGGACGAGGCGCTGGTCATCGCGCCGCAGTCGGACCACGGGCACCCCGTCACGCGCTGCGTGCGCGGCGGGTCGCCCACGCACGAGCTGCAGCACCTCGACGTCGAGCAGGTCATCGGGCTCGGCGAGGCACTGCGCGGGTTCCCGCCGGTGCCGTCGCGCTGGATCGACCCGGCCGCGGCGCCGGACTGGCTGGCCAAGGACGTCGTGTCGATCGTCGTCACGCCGCTGCCCGGTCACGGGGTGCCGGCCGGTGCGCTGATCCTGGTGCGCCGCGACCAGCCGTTCAGCGAGGACGAGGAGGCGTTCGCGCGGCTCTTCGCCTCACGGGCGGGCGTCGCGATGTCGGCGGCCGGCCTGTTCACCCAGCAGGCGGTCATCACCGAACGGCTCACCAGGGACCTGCTGCCGCCGGTGCTGCGCCGCTACGACAGGGTCGAGCTGGCCGGGCGCTATCGGGCGGCCGCGGACACCGAGCGGGTCGGTGGCGACTTCTACGACGTGCACGAGCTGCCGGACGACGAGCTGTTCGTCGTGCTCGGCGACGTGTGCGGCAAGGGCCTCGACTCGGCCGTGCAGACCGGCAAGGTGCGCACGACGCTGCACGCGCTGCTGCAGGTCGTGGACGACCACGACCGGGTGCTGCGCGCGCTCAACCAGGCGCTGCTCACCACCGACCGGTCGCGGTTCATCACCGTGGTCGTCGGCACCGTCCGTCCGGTCGACGACGGCCTGCGCCTCACCCTCACCTCTGGCGGGCACCCGCCGCCGCTGATCGTGCGCGCGAACGGCCTGGTCGAGGCCGCGAAGACGCGCGGCACGCTGGTCGGCATCCTGCCCGAGATCACGACGACCACCGACGAGGTGCTGCTCGGCCCCGGTGACTCCTGCCTGCTCTACACCGACGGCATCATCGAGGCCGTGGGCGGACCGCTCGGCGACGAGGAGTTCGGCGAGGAACGGCTGCGGCGCGCGCTCGCGTCGTGCGGCGGCATGCCCGCCGAGGCGCTGGTCGAACACGTGCACATGCTCGCGGCGAACTGGGTCGGCGCGGGTGCCCACGACGACATCGCGGTGATGTCGGTCACCGCACCCCGGCGGAGGTCCGCGTGACGGCGCTCGACGCGCTCTGGGAGGCCGTCCTGGACGGTGACGAGCACCGGGCGACCGACCTCGTGCTCGAAGCCGCGGACCGGTACGGGCACGAGTTCGTGCTGCTCGACGTGATCGGCGCCGTGCAGCAGCGGGTCGGCCGCGAGTGGGCGGCGAACCGGATCAGCGTCGCGCAGGAGCACGCGATCACCGCCATCAACGAACGCGCGGTCACGGCGCTCACGATCACCCGGCCGCGGCAGCAGCCCACGCACGGGCGCGTGACCGTGGCCTGCGTGGACGGCGAGTGGCACGCGCTGCCCGCCCGGCTGCTGGCCGAGGTGCTGTCGCTGCGCGGGTTCGCCGTCGACTACCTCGGCGCGCAGGTCCCGACCCCGCACCTGATCACCCACCTGCACCGCACCGGCCCGGACGTGCTGGCGCTGTCCAGCTCCATCGCGACCAGGCTGCCCGTCGCGCACGCCACGATGACGGCGTGCCAGGCGGCGGGTGTGCCGGTGATCGTCGGTGGCGCGGCCTTCGGCCGGGACGGCGAGTACGCGCGCCGGTTCGGTGCCAACGCGTGGGCCGCCGACGCCCGGTCCGCCGCGGACATGCTGCTGTCGCAGAAGCTGCCGGTGCCGACCTCGCCGCACCAGCCGATCGACGACCTGCCGCACCTGGCCGACCAGGAGTACACGCTGGTCAAGCGGACCGCGAACGACCTCGTGCGCGCGGTGTTCCGCGGGTTGGAGGAGCGGGTGCCCGCGATGCGCGCCTACAGCTCCGAGCAGCGCCAGCACACCGCCGAGGACCTGGCGCACATCGTGGACTTCCTCGCGACCGCGTTGTACGTCGACGACGACTCGCTGTTCCACGGCTTCATGGCGTGGACCGGTGACGTGCTCAACGCGCGCGGGGTGCCCGTGCGGGTGCTGGAACCGGCCCTGGACCTGCTTTCCGTGCAGTTGCGGGACTTCTCACGAGCGCAGCGGATGCTGGCCGGGGTCGAGCTGGACCAGTCGATGCCGGCGTAGCTCGCCGGCCGCTCGCCGCGGTGGAGGTCCGGCGTCAGGTGCGGCTCAGCGCGCGACCGCTCTCGATCAGTTCGTCGGTGAACGAGTCGAGCGCCCGCGCGAAGTCCCGGTGGTCGGGTTCGTGCCAGTCCCGCAGCTGGTCGAGCAGCCACCGCCGCCACGCCCGCACGAGCTGCGTGAACACCTCGGCGCCCTGGTCGGTGAAGCGGTAGCCGTCGTCGTGGAACGCCAGGTGGCCCGACCGGACCAGTGCCTGCGCGGTCGGGGCGAAGATCCCGCCGGGCACCTGCGTCATCGCGGCGATCTCGTCCAGCGTCGCGACACCGTCGTCGGCGGAGGCCTTGTAGACCCGGCCGAGCAGCCACGCCTGCTCCAGCGGCAGGCCGACGCCCGAACGCCGCAGCACCGCCGCGCCGGGGTCCTCCCGCGACCTCGCCACCACCGCGGACACCAGCTTGCGCAGCTCGTCGTAGGAGTTCGACGGCGGCGCGGCGAAGCTCTCGCCGACACCGCTGTTGCCGGTCGCGGCGGCGCGGGAGGTGTCCCGCAGCGGCACCTCGGGCAGGAACACGGCGACCAGCAGTGCGACCAGGCCGATCGGGGCGGCGATGAGGAACATCGTCTGCACCGTCTCGGCGTACCCGGCGACGATCGGCGCACGGACGACGTCGGGCAGCGCGTGCACGGCCGCGGGGCTCGCGATGGCCCGCGGGTCCACGCCGTCGGGCACGACGACGTTCTCCGGCAGCCGGTTGGCGTAGATCGTGCCGAAGAGGGCGACGCCGAACGAGCTGCCCATCGTGCGCAGGAAGCTGATGCCCGAGGTGGCCACGCCGAGGTCGCTGTAGCCGGTGGTGCTCTGCACGACGATCACCGGCACCTGCATCACCAGGCCGATGCCCGCGCCCAGCACCACCATGAACGCGCCCATCAGCCAGTAGCTGGTGTCCGTGCCGAGGTTGGACATCAGGAACAGGCCGGCCGTCAGCACCGCGGACCCGATGAGCGGGAACAGCCGGTACTTGCCCGTGCGGCTGATGGTGGTGCCGGTGAGCAGCGCCGTGGCCATCAGCCCCGCGATCAGCGGCAGCATCCACAGCCCGGACGCCGTGGCCGACTCACCGCGCACGTACTGCAGGTAGATCGGCAGGTAGGTGATGCCGCCGAGCATCGCGAACCCGACGACGAAGCTCAGGATGCCCGACACCGTGAACACCCGGCTGCGGAACAACCGCATCGGCAGCATCGGTTCCGCGGCCCGCTGCTCCACGAGCACGAACGCCACGAGCAGCACGACCGAACCCGCCGCCATCCCCAGGATCGTCGGCGAGGTCCACGCGTACTCGGTGCCGCCCCAGCTCGTGACCAGCGTCAACCCGGTCGCGGCGAGCGCGATCAGCGCGATGCCCGCGTAGTCGATCTTCGGCCGCGCGTCCGTCCTGATGGCGGGCAGCGCCGCCACGGCGACCACGATGACCGCGACGCCGAGCGGGATGTTGACGTAGAACGCCCACCGCCAGCTCAGGTGGTCCACGAACAGCCCGCCCAGCAGCGGCCCCGCGACCGTGGCGATGCCGAACACCGCACCGGCGAACCCCTGGAACTTGCCGCGCTCCCGGAGCGGAACGACGTCCGCGATGATCGCCGTGGACGTGACCATCAGTCCGCCGGCGCCCAGCCCCTGCACCGCGCGGAACGCGATCAGCATCCCCATCGACTCCGACCAGCCGGCGAAGAACGAGCCGACCAGGAACAGCACGACGCTGATGAGGAACGTCCGCTTGCGCCCGTAGAGGTCGCCGAACTTGCCGATCAGGACCGTCATGATCGTCTCGGCCAGCAGGTAGGACGTCACCACCCACGACAGGTGCGCGCCACCGCCGAGGTCCGCGACCATCGTCGGCAGCGCGGTGGACACGATGGTCTGGTCGAGCGCCGCCAGCAGCATGGCGAGCAGGACGGCGGCGACGACCAGGTTCCGCCTGCGGGTGTCGATCTCGGGCACGGCGCCGATGGTCGCGCAGGTCGGCGCACTCCGCAGCGCGTGCCGCGCACCGCGGCCGGGTTCCACCGGCCGGGCTGTGGGCCGACCCGGCACCCCCTAGGCTCGGTGGTGATCACCGCAGAAGGAGGCCTCCTTGATCTTCATCACCGCCAAGTTCCCGGTCCTGCCCGAGCACGCCGACGCGTGGCCGGAGCTGTCCCGCTCCTTCACCGAGGCGACCAGGGCCGAGCCGGGCTGCCTGTGGTTCGACTGGTCGCGCAGCCTCGACGACCCCACCGAGTACGTGCTCGTGGAGGCGTTCCGCGACGGTGACGCGGGCGCGGCGCACGTGCAGTCCGACCACTTCAAGGCCGCGCAGGCCGAGCTGCCGCAGTACCTCGCGGAGACGCCGCGGATCGTGAGCCAGGTCGTCGAGCAGGACGACTGGTCGCGCCTCGGCGAGATGGAGGTCGCGCCACGCGGGTGAGGCCCGGGGTGCGCCACCGGGGTCCGGAGCGAGGATGGCGGGCGTGGACGCCTTCGTGGAGATGCCCGCCGGGTTCGCTGGCTCGCTCACCGCGAAGGTGCTGGGGGACAACGGCTTCTACTCGGCCGCGAAGTCCGCGTCGCGCGAGGAGCTCTCGCGCGACGCGGACCTCTGGTGCGGCGCTACTTGCCGGTCGAACCGCCGGCGGCCAGCCGCATCAGGTCGGAGTCGAGGTCGATCGACAGCTCGGTACCGCCCGCGCTGCCGAACTCGTGCTGGTAGCTGCCCCACGACTCCTCGCGCACCTGCTTCTCGAAACCGGAGGCCATGAGCGCCACCAGTTCCAGCGCCGCGCGGTCGATGCGCTTGTTCAGCGCGGGGTCCGTCCAGTCCTCGGTGGCCGCGAACAGCGACGTCGGCACGACCACCGTCCGCAGGTAGGCGAAGAGCCCGCGGATCTGGTCGTCGACCACGAGTGCGTGCCGGGCGGTGCCGGCGGTCGCGGCGAGCACGACCGGCTTCGCGATCAGCAGGTCGTTGTCGAGGACCTGGAAGAACGACGTGAACAGGCCGCTCGCGCCCGCCTTGTAGACCGGCGTCGAGGCGACGACCGCGTCGGCGTGCTGCAACGTGGTGATCGCCTGCTGCAGCCCGGGGCCGACGTGGTTCGACACCAGGGCGTTCGCGATCTCCGTGGCGAGCGTGCGCAGCTCGACCACCTGCGTCCGCACGGTCAGCGACCGCTGCCCGGCCAGTGCGGTGACGCGGCCGGCGACGCGGTCGGCGAGCAGCCGGGTGGACGACGGGTCGCTGGTGCCCGCCGACACGACGGCGAGCTGGAAGGTGGTGCCCATTACTCCTCGCTCTGGCTGAGCTTGCCGCAGATCGCGGCGAGTTGGTCGAGTTCTTGCGGCGTGAGGACGCTCAACGCGCGCGTGACGCTGCGCGCGTGCGGGCGGCCGATCGCCTGCTGGGTCTCCCGGCCGGCCGGAGTGAGCGACAGGCGAACACCCCGCCGGTCGCCGGGATCGGGGCAGCGGTCCACCAGCCCGCGGTCGACCAGCCGGTCGACCATGCGGGACAGGGCGGGCTGGCTGAGCAGCACGTGCCGGTTCAGCTCGCTCATCCGAAGTGGACCGTCGCACTTGGACAGGGTGTAGAGCACGTCGTACTCGCGCATGCTCAGCTCACCCCACACGTCCTCGGCGTTGAACCGCTTCACGAGCACGGCGTAGGAGGTCATCAGCGCCTCCCACGCCTCGTTCGCCCTGGTCACCGCGCTTACCTCACTCGGAGTCCTGGTAGGGCGAGCCACCGGTGACGTTGTCGCCGCGGTTGGCGTTCGGCCGCGGCTGGCGGACCGGTCCGTCGCCGTACTTGGCCTTCAGGCGCACCGCGTGCGTCGGCGGCTTGGCGGTCTCCGGGTCCTGCCGCGCCTCGATCTCCTTGCGCAGCACCGGAACCACCTCCTCGCCCAGCAGGTCGAGCTGGTTCAGCACGGTCTTGAGCGGCAGGCCAGCGTGGTCCATCAGGAACATCTGGCGCTGGTAGTCGCCGAAGTGCTCGCGGAAGGTCAGCGTCTTGTCGATGACCTCCTGCGGGCTGCCGACCGACAGCGGGGTCTGCGCCATGAAGTCCTCCATCCGCGGCCCGTGGCCGTAGACGGGGGCCTCGTTGAAGTACGGGCGGAACTCGTTCAGCGCGTCCTGCGACCGCTTGGCGATGTAGGCCTGCCCGCCGAGACCGACGATGGCCTGCTTCTCCGTTCCGTGGCCGTAGTGCGCGAACCGCTGGCGGTAGAACTTGATGAGCCGCATGTAGTGCTCTTTGGGCCAGAAGATGTTGTTGGCGAAGAAGCCGTCACCGTAGTAGGCGGCCTGCTCCGCGATCTCCGGCGTGCGGATCGACCCGTGCCACACGAACGGCGGCAGGTCGTCCAACGGCCGCGGCGTGGAGGTGAAGCCCTGCAACGGCGTGCGGAACTTGCCCTCCCAGTCCACGACGTCCTCGCGCCACAACCGGTGCAGGAGGTTGTAGTTCTCCAGCGCCAGCGGCAGGCTTTGCCGGATGTCCTGACCGAACCACGGGTAGACCGGCGCGGTGTTGCCGCGGCCCAGCATCAGGTCCATGCGACCCTTCGCCAGGTGCTGCAGCATCGCGTACTCCTCGGCGATGCGCACCGGGTCGTTGGTGGTGATCAGCGTCGTGGCGGTGCTGACGACCAGCTTCCGCGTGGTCGCCGCGATGGCGGCCAGCAGGGTGGTCGGCGCGGACGAGAAGAACGGCGGGTTGTGGTGCTCGCCGATCGCGAAGACGTCGAGCCCGACCTCCTCGGTCTTCTGCGCGATCTGGACGATCGCGTCGATGCGCTCGGCCTCGCTGGGGGTCTCGCCGCTCACCGGATCCCTGGTGATGTCGCTCACCGAGAACACTCCGAACTGCACGGTCCCCGCCTCCTTCTGTCTGAAGTTCTATGCGTTTGCATCTACCTTAACGCGTAGGGCTCCCAGCTATTCCCACTGGTCCTGGGCGCATGCTGGAGGTGTGGGGGATCGGCAAGGCCTGCGGCGGCTGTGACTGTCCGTGCTCGCGGCGGTGGTGGCGGTGTGGTGCCACTTCGGCGTCCTGGGGCCGGTGTCGATCGGGTTGCTGGTGCAGGTGAGCCGGGGGCCGTTGCTGCTGTACCTGCTGGGCGTGGTGCGGCTCCTGCTTCAGACGCTGCGCAGCACCGACACGACAACCCCGAGGATCGTCGCGTTGTCCCCGTCGATGACCTCGTGGGCGGGGTTGCGCGGCTCCAGGAACACGTGCCCGTTGCGGCGCTGGTAGACCTTGACGGTCGCCTCCTCGTCGATCATCGCGGCGACGATCTGTCCGCTGTGCGCCTCGTGCGTCTGCTGGATGACCACCATGTCGCCGTCGCAGATCGCCGCGCCGATCATCGAGTCACCGCGCACGCGCAGCGCGAACACGTTGCCGCCGCGGCCGACCAGTCCGCGCGGCAGGCTGAGCACGTCGTCCACGTGCTCGATCGCCGAGATCGGCGACCCGGCGGCGATGTCACCGACGACCGGCACCGGGACGGAGTCGGCCGAGGAGCGGGCGGTCGCCGGCTCGTGCAGGAAGACCCGCACGTCCATCGGCCGCGTCACCGAGGCGCCCCGCTTGAGGAAACCCTTGTCCTCCAACGCCGCCAGGTGCTTCGACACCGAGGAGGAGGACCGCAGGCCCACCGCCTCGCCGATCTCGCGGGTGCTGGGGGAGTAGCCGTGCTCGACCACCCAGTCGCGGATGGCGACCAGGATCTTCTGCTGGCGCTCCGGCAGCACCGACGTGTCGAGGTGCTCAAGATCGTCGTAGGTGGTCACCGCGGTGATCTTAGTCGTCACTCGTCCGGGTGGCGGTCGCCGCCCTCGCCGGGGGAAACGGGTGCTCGACCGCGTTCCGCAGCCATGCTTGGTGCAACCTGGCAGTTGCACATCGGTCGAATGATGTGCAACCCTGAGGTTGCAAATAAAGCCGGACTGAGGAGCCTGTCGTGAGCGTGGACCGGATCGAACGCGAGACCCTGATCGAGGCGTCGCTGGACCGGGTCTGGCAGCTGGTGACCGAGCCGGGGTTCTGGGTGGCGTCGCAGCCGTCCGGCACGGCGGTCGAGGGGGAGACGACGCTGTGCAGGAACGAGCAGCACGGCGACTACCCGGTGCGGGTGGAGACCGTGACGCCGCAGTCCTACGTCGCGTACCGGTGGGCCAGTGCGTTCGCCGGCGCGGAGCTGACCGCGGACAACACCACCCTGGTCGAGTTCACGCTCACGCCGGAGGGGGCCGGTGTGCGGCTGCGGGTGGTGGAGAGCGGGTTCGCGGCGCTCGCGGCGTCCGAGGAGGTGCGGGTGCGGGCGCACGAGGACAACACCGGTGGGTGGGCCGGGGTGCTCGAAGCGTTCACCAAGAAGGCGGAGAGCTGAGTCAGGTCGACGCCGCCGTCCACGTGTTGGCGATGCGGGCCGGCGAGGTGCGCGAGGGACAGGTCGCGACGCGCCCCGGTGCCGCGATGGACGGTGTCGGCGTGGACCTCGTGCGCGTCGAGGGGGAGCAGGTGGTCGAGGTGTGGCTGTTCACCGCAGACCTCGCCGAGGAGGACGCGTTCTGGGGGCGGGCCGCGAAGTCGTAACGGAGTCGCGCGTCCTGACACCCGTTCGGGCTAGATCACGAGAGACTGACCTCGTGGATCGCAATCGAAGCTGGACGGACAAGGGCGAGGCCATCGGGCACGGCGTGAGCTGGCTCGCGCGGTGGAGTCTGCGGGTGGCGTTGGCCGCGCTCGGCTTCTGGATGCTGACGTGGCTGATCGGCAAGCTGTGGGTGGTGGTGATGCCGGTGTTGCTGGCGTTGCTCATCACGACGGTGCTGTGGCCGCCGGCGCGGTGGCTGATGTCGAAGGGGTGGAACGCCGCGCTGGCCGCGACGACGGTGCTGCTCGGCGGGCTCGTGGTGCTGGGCGGGGTGGTGGCGGCGATCTCGTCGTCGATCGCGTCCGGGGTTCCGGAGATCGCGCGCAGCGCCCAGGACGCGGTGCAGCAGGCGCAGCGGTGGGTGGCCGGGCCGCCGTTCAACCTCAAGGGCACCGACCTCGACCGGTTGATCGACCAGGGCGTGCAGCAGGTCAAGTCGAGCATCGGCTCGATCGCGACCGGGCTGCTCACCGGCGCGGGCGCGGTCACGTCGGGGCTGGTCACGACGGTCGTGGCGTTGCTGCTGGCGTTCTTCTTCGTCAAGGACGGCATGCGGTTCACGCCGTGGCTGCGCGGCATCATCGGGCAGCGGGCCGGTGGGCACGTCACCACGGTGCTGGAGCGGGTGTGGGCCACGCTCGGCAGCTTCATCCGCAGCCAGGCGGCCGTGAGCCTCATCGACGCGGTGCTGATCGGGCTCGGGCTGCTGGTCCTCGGGGTGCCGCTCGCGGTGCCGCTGGCCGCGCTGACGTTCCTGGGCGGGTTCGTCCCGATCGTCGGCGCGTTCGTCGCCGGTGCGCTCGCGGTGCTGGTGGCGCTGGTCAGCAACGGGCCGACGACGGCGATCATCATGCTGGTCATCGTGGTGGTGGTGCAGCAGGTCGAGGGCAACGTGCTGCAACCGATCCTGCAGTCGCGCGGGCTGCGGCTGCACGCGGCGGTCGTCCTGCTCGTCGTCACTGCCGGCACGAGCCTCTACGGCATCGCGGGCGCGTTCTTCAGCGTCCCGGTCGCGGCGGCCGTGGCGGTGGTCGTGCGGTACCTCGGCGAGGTGATCGAGGCGCGCACGGTCGCGGAGGAGCCCGCAGTGGACACGTCACGACCCGTCGGCGACGAACCGGCCAAGCCCGAACGTTCTTCTGAGTGAACGCCGACGAGGGCCGTCCGGTGGACGGCCCTCGTCGATGCGTGCGGCGATCTCTACCGCTCGCCCAGCTGCCACTCCGGCCGGACGTAGTGGCAGGTGTAACCGTTCGGGTAGCGCTCCAGGTAGTCCTGGTGCTCCGGCTCGGCCTCCCAGAAGTCCGACGCCTGCGTGACCTCGGTGACGACCTTGCCCGGCCACTTGCCGGAGGCGTCGACCTCCGCGATGACCTCCTCGGCGACGCGCTTCTGCTCGTCGGTCTCGAAGAAGATCGCCGACCGGTAGCTGGCGCCGATGTCGTTGCCCTGCCGGTTGCGCGTCGACGGGTCGTGGATCTGGAAGAAGAACTCCAGGACCTGCCGGTAGCTCAGCTGCGCCGGGTCGAACACGATCTCGATGGCCTCGGCGTGGTTGCCGTGGCGGCGGTAGGTCGCGTTCGGCGTCTCGGGGTCACCGGTGTAGCCGACGCGCGTGGAGACGACGCCGGGGTGGCGGCGGAACAGGTCCTGCATGCCCCAGAAACAGCCGCCCGCGAGAACTGCCTTCTCCGTCACAGTGTCACTCCTCTGCCTTCGGTTCTCACCCAGGAGAACGTTCGGTGTCGGCCGGTTCATCCCCGCCATGATGTGACGTATCCATTACGGACGCGGCCGAACCGTCCAGCGCTGGTCAGAGGAAGGTGGTCTGTCCGATCGGCACGGCCAGACCGGACAGGCCGTTGAGGAGGCAGTCGAGGTTGGGGTTGGCCGCCCCCACCGTCTGCGAGGTGGTGCCGGTCAGCGGACCGCTGGTCTGCCAGGTCGTCAGCTGCACGGTGCCGTCGAGCACGTTGGTGCGCACGGTGAAGTCGAAAGTGGTCTGCTCGTCTCCCGGGGACCACAGGATGGTCGCCGAGCCGGTGAGGGTGAGCAGCAGGCTGCACGGCACGCCGCCGAGGCTGGTGGCCGTGCCGGTGGCGCTGGTGACCGCACCGCCGGCCAGTTCCGGGTGCGAACCGTTGGGGGACAGGCAGTTCACCAGGTTCGCCACCGCCGTCACCGACGCCGTGGTCTGCACGGCGGTCAGCGCGGGGCTGAAGCTGAGCTGCACGTTGACGTTGCAGGTGAGGTGGGGGACCACGGCGTGAGCCGGCGGCGCGAGTGCTCCGGCCGACCCGAGCACGAGGACCGACACGGCGGCCACGGCCCAGGTCCTGAACCGGCCCCTCGGAACTCTTCGGTGAATCGACACTGACGCCTCCTCCTGCGCGGATGTCCAGCCACGACCACCCGACCACGCGCGATGATCGACGACAATCAGCCGATGGAGTTGCGGCCGACCACCCGAATGGCACGCACACCGTCCGAGGCGGAAATTCCATTCCGGGCGGCAAAAGCGGCAATGCGTCCAACGGACTCACAACAGCAGAGGCGCCTGATAAATGTCTAAGAATTGAATAAGTGACCGGGGGCACCGTGAGCGGTGACACAAAGCGGCGAATTCGGTGACGTTTGCGCAGGTGGGAGCTGTAAAAAAGGAAAGTTTGAACTCTGTTCACTCGAATGGATTATATTCGCGCCCTGTCATGCCGGTCTTATTGTTCGTTGGTCAGAAACAAACAACGAACACGACCGATCAGGAGTGAACCGACATGCGCACCCACCTCCGGACCCGATGGACCGCCCCCGTGCTGGCCGTGACCGCGGTCCTGCTCGCCTCCGCCGCCGTGCCGGCGAGCGCGGCGACCACCACCGCGCTCGGCTCCCCGCAGGTCGTCCCGATCCCGGACAGCCAGGTGCGGTGGTACGCCAACGACTCGACCTTCCCCTACCTGCCCAACGCCACGGGCACGGCGAACCTCACGTTCTGGGTCGACGGCGTGAACTACCGCAGCACCGGGCAGACGCTCGACACGATGAGCCCGGTCAACCCGACGACCGCCGTGCCCAGCGCCGGCCCCAAGGGGAGCTTCGACGGCAACGGCGCGTGGCTGTTCCAGGCGGTGCGCGACCCCGAGGACCCGTCCGGAGCCATCTACGGGTTCTACCACGCCGAGGACCACGTCTTCGCCGACGGCGTGACCGGCTACGAGTACAACTCCACCGGTCTGGCGGTCTCGACCGACGACGGCGTCACGTGGACCAAGGAGGGGCAGATCATCGGCACGCCGCAGCCCCAGACGGCCCAGAACGGCGGCCCCGAGATCAACTCGGTGGTCTACGACCCGATCGACAAGCGGTGGCTGGGCATCGGGCACGGCATCGCCTACGCCTCGACCGACCCCGGTGCCGCGCCGGGTACCTGGAAGGGCTGGGACGGCAGTGCCTTCACCGTGTCCATGCCCTCCACCTCCACCGACGCCGGGAAGACCAAGCCCCTGTCCTCGCTGGGCTCCGACATCTCCGACTGCAACCTCACCTGGAACACGTACCTGGGCAAGTTCGTCCTGGTCTACAAGAACTGGGGCGACAACACCCACGTGTACATGAAGACGAGCGCCGACGGCATCACCTGGGGCGCGGCCACCACGCTGCTCACCGCCGCCGCGGGCAAGACCGTCGGCTACCCGCAGCTCATCGGCACCTCCAGCAGCGAGGCCGGCCAGCAGGCCACGCTGGTCTACGAGCAGTGGCCCTCCACCACCGGTCGCAACCGCGACATGGTGGAGCGCACCGTCCAGTTCACCACCGGCTGACACCGCACCACCACGACCGGCCACCAGCCCTGCCGATTGATCGGCAGGGCTGGTGGCACTGGCGCGGCGGGCGGCCGGGATCAGCGTCGCGCCTCCTTCGAAAGCTCGACGACCTCGTCGTCGCGTTGACGCCACCGCGGCGCGGTGACCTCAGGAGACGATGTGCAGGAAGACGTGGGTGGTCGTCCCTCGCGGGACGGTGTGGACGCGCACGAGGTCAGCGAGCTGGTTGACCAGCAGCAGACCGCGACCGCCCTCCTGGTCGAGAGCCGCGGGACGGCGGCCGGCGAGGGGATCGGCGAGGTGGCCGTCGTCCTGGACGGTGCAGACGAGGTGGTCGCCGGCCTGCCAGATGCTCAGCCGGCAGGCGCCGCCGGCGTGCCGGAGGCTGTTGGAGACGAGTTCCGTGGTCATCAGCGCGAGGTCGGCGGTGCGGGTCTCGGACAGGCCGAGCCGGCTGGCCTGCGCGGTGGCGAAGCGGCGGGCGTCGCGGATGCCGGCGGAGGACGTGACGTCGAGCGTGACAGCGTCCGGGGCGATGTCGAAGGGCTGGTTGTAGCGGTCGACGACGGCGTCGGGGGCGTAGCGGTCACTGCCGTGGCGACCGCCGGTCTCCCACACCAACGGGTGGGTGGCCAGTGCGTCGGCCACGACGTGTTCGTCGAGCGCGGCGGTGTCGTAGGGGCAGGCGATGGTCACGTCACGACCGGCGAAGGCGAGGTTGATCAGGGCTTCGTGCTGGGCGCAGGCCGGGTACTCGACGTCGGTGCGGGCGGCCCAGATGGGTTCACCGATGATGCGGACGTGCTTCCCGGGGTGGCGGTCGGCGAACCGGCGCAGCACCATGGGGATGATCCGGCCCGGGTTGCGGCCCTCCACCTCCATGTCGAGCAGCAGCACGTCGTCGGCGCTCGCACCGAGGCCCTCGCGCAGCAGCCGCAGTTGCCGGGCCGGCACGGAGGCGGCGACCGGGTGGCCCAGCTCCAAGCCCTCCGCGATGAAGGGCACCAACAGGTGCAGGTACTCCTCGTCGGAGGAGTAGAACACGGCGGGGTGGACGAACTCGCCGGGCAGCGGGAGGTCGGTGATCGTCATGCGGCGCTCTCCACTCGGACGTTCGTGAGGTCGAGGAGGTCCACCAGGACGGCCACCCCCGGCCAGGAGGTGCGCAGCACGACGGAGGCGTCCCGATCAGCGGCGTGGTGGGACAGGCGCAGCAGGGCGCGGTGGTCGAGGAAGGTGAGGCCGGTCGCGTCGAACACCAGCCGCCCGTCGCGGGGACGGAGCTCGGCGCGGTGCAGGGCCAGGGCGAACTGGTCCTCGCTCAGCTGGTCCACCTCACCGGCGAAGGCCGTCCTCAGGTCATCGGCGGCGTGCAGCCTGAAACCGGGGGAGGAGGTGTTGGCGTTGGGGTGCATGCAGGCCAGCTGCGCGAACGCGTGGTCGTCCACCTCGTCGGCGGCGTAGGCGCACATCGCCGAGAACGGCCTCTCGACCATGTACCGGTCGATCCGGTGCTCGTAGCGGGCGAACACGTCCAGCTGCGCCGGGGTGCGCACCAGCGAGGTGCAGTCGGCCGCGACGCGGAACCCGGTGAACCCGGCGGCCAGCGCCGCTTCCGTCGCCGCGGCGTAGGTGCGCACCTGCGCCGCGGGCTCGACCACCGCACCCACCGGGTAGGTGCTGTCCAGCGAGGCGACCTGCGCGGTCCCGATCTTCAGCGCCTCGTCGATCCCGTCGATCCCGTCGAGGTCCTCGACCAGGGAGCCGGGGGCACCGGTGCCGATGTAGCAGACCCGGTGACCGAGGGCCAGGCCTTCGGACAGGAACTCGCGGACCCGGTGCCGGAAATCGTGCCTGTCGCGGTATCGCCAGCACACGTGGTCGTGGGGTCCGAACCCCCGTCCGTGCCCGGCGAACCCCGACCTGCGCTTGCGCGTCACCTCAGCCGCCTCTCACCTGCGCCGCGGCGATCGTCGCGACCACCGGCCAGGATCGAGCCGAGGCCGCACGTCGTCGACGCGCCCACCGGTAGAAGGTACTCCCGGCCGCGGGCAGTTCGGAGGGTGCGACCGGCGGTGACCCGGAACGTGGTCACGACCTTCCTCGTGGGGCGCGGGGCTGCGCCGCGGCGATCTCGGCCCAGACGACCTTGCCCTCCTCGGTCGCGCGGGTGCCCCACCGCGTGGCGAAGGCGTCGACCAGCAGCAGCCCGCGGTGCCGGTCGTCCTGCGGACCGGCGTTGAACAGGCGGGGCCCGGAGGTGCCGTGGTCGGCGACGTCGATGAACAGCCGGGAGTTCTCGAGGTGCAGGCGCAGCACGACCGGGCGGTCGGCGTGCTGGACGGCGTTGGCGACCAGTTCGCTGGTCACGGTGAGCGCCGCGTCCCGCACCTCGGCCAGGTCCCACCGGGTCAGCTGCTCGCTGACGAACGCGCGGGCGCGTGCCGCGACGCCCGGCCCGGTGTCCAGCGGCATGGAGGCCACCTGCCGGTCCGCCGCCAGGCGCTGCACGTGCAGCAGGGCGACGTCGTCGTCGTGGCGCCCGGCGGTGAGGCGGTCGATGAGCTTGTCGCAGGCGACCTGGAGGTCCACGTCGGGCGGCAGGGAGCCGATCTCGGCCAGCAGCGCGTTGATGCCGGTGGTGAGGTCGCGGACCCGGCTCTCGACCAGACCGTCGGTGTAGAGGGTCAGCCGTGCGCCCACCGGGAACGACGTCTGCCGCTGCAGGAACGTCTCGCCGACGCCCAACGGCATGCCCAGCCCCTCGCCGATCAGGTCCGTCGTGCCGTCGGGGTGGGTCAGGACCGCCGGGAGGTGACCGGCGTTGGCGAAGGTCAGCGTGTCGTCCGCGGGGTCGTGCACGGCGTAGAAGCAGGTGATGAACGTGGCTTTGGGGGTGACGCCGGCCAGTGCCGTCGCGTGCCGCAGCACGTCGGAGGGCGGGAGGTCCAGCAGCGCGTAGGAACGCACGGCCGTACGCATCTGCCCCATCACGGCCGCCGCCGTCACACCCCGGCCCACGACGTCGCCGACCACGAAAGCGGTGCGTCCGGCGGGCAGTTCGAGCACGTCGAACCAGTCGCCGCCGACCTCGGAGCCGGTGGCCGCGGGCAGGTAGCGGGACGCGATGGCCAGACCGCTCACGTGCGGCACCGCGGGCAGCATGCTGTGGGTGAGCTCCGACGCCGTCGAGCGCTGGCGGTCGAACAGGCGCGCGTTGTCGAGGGCGATCGCCGCGTAGCCCGCGATGCCCTCGGCGAGCTGCTGGTGCCGCTCGGTGAACCGCCCGGCCTCGTGGTGACCGAAGAAGAACCCGCCCAGCACCTCCCGCGACGACGGTGAGACCACCGGGACGGCCAGGTAGCTGCACACCGGCAGGTGCCCCGGTGGCATCCCGTGATGGGGGTCGTTGCGGCCGTACCGCGGGTCCCGGGTGATGTCGTCGGAGCGGACCGTGCCCTCGCCGTTGAAGGTGACGGAGAAGACGTCGGTGTTGCGGGGCATGGGAAAGCGCTCGAACGCCGACTTCGGCACGCCGGACAGCGTGTAGAGGGTGTAGGACTCGCCGTACTGGTCGACGAGGTTGTAGAAGAACGCGCCGAACTCCGCCCCGGTGGCCTTGGTCGCGGCGTCCGTGGCGTCCTGGACCAGCGTGGTGAGGTCGAGCTGCGAGGTCAGCCGGCGACCGACGACCTGGAGGGTGTCGACCAGCTCGGCCTCGGCGCGCAGCCGGTCGACCGTGCTTTCGAGGTCGGTCGCCTGCTCACGGGAGGTGTCCTCCAGCACGCGGAGGTGGTCGAGCAGGGCGTCGCGCTGGGCAGCCACGTCGACCTCGCCGCGACCGGCCAGGGGGTGGGCCAGCAACCCGGTGCGGACGCTGACGGCCACCGCCCGGAACATCTCCGCGGTCTGCGGCGAGATCGGCACACCCACCGACAGCACCACGCAGAACAGGCCACCGTCCGGCAGCGCGCCACCGAACGCCAGCACCGAGCGCACCCCGTGGTCCCGGACGAAGCCCTGGTCCGGAACGTGTTCGCTGCCGTCGGCATCGGCCACGAGGAAGACACCGCACCGCTCGCCCGCGTCCAGCGCCAGCCCGCCCGCGTCCCGCACGCCGAGCGCGGCGGCCAGCGCGAAGGCCATCGGCGCCGCAGCGGCGGCCTCGGCCGAGGTCGGTGCCAGCGCACCGGGTGTGCGGCGCACGACCGGTGCGTTCTGGCCGGGTTCCGCACCGGAGCCGGCCTCCAGCACCAGGCACCACGTGTCCGGACCGGCCTCATCGGGCTCGGATCGGCGCGCGACCTCCCGGAGCGCTTCGGGCAGCTCGGCGAAACGGCGGGTGGAGAACAACCGCGCCGACAGCACGACCGAGCTTCCCGTGCTCGTCCGTGAAGTGGCCGCGCAGCCGTTCCACGACCTCAGCGGCGGCGGAGCCGAAGTCGTCGGCGTCCTCGGCCGCGGCGCGGAGTCCCGCGGTCAGCCGCACCACGTCCGACAGGCCGAACGAGGCGAAGTCGCCACCGTCCCGGGCAGGCCGGGGGGAGAAGTCGTTCACCGGGCTGATCCACCAGGTGCGTCGGGCACGTGCGCGTGGATCGTCAGCAGCTGGTGCAGCGAGGTGAGCCTGATCGCCGACTCGACCTGGGGCCGCAATGCGGCCAGGTGCAGCGCGCCACCCGCTGCCAGGGCGACCTTGTGCAACCTGACCAGCGCGCTGAGCGCACTGGAGTCGCAGAAGTCGAGCCCGGACAGGTCCAGCACCAGCGTCCCGCCCTGGGCGGCGAGCGGTTCGACCACCTCCAGCATCCGAGGGGTCGTGCCGAAGTCGAGCTCCCCGACGACCGCCGCGACCGTGTCGGCACCGCGGTCGTGCACCCCGATCTCCAACGGCAGCGCCTGGCTCATCCTCACCTCTCCTCGTTCGCGGACCCGCCCAACGTACCCGCACGGCCACAACGGGCCGCACGCCCGGCACGATCTCCGGCAGCACCACCTCCGCGCCGTAGCCGCCGAGCCACCCGCGGCAGGCGCCTCGACGACCGACGCCCAGGCCGAAACCGGCCAGGGCCAACGGGACAGCGCGGGTGTGAGTCCGGTTCGGCCGGTCAGGAGGCTCCTCGGCGGGCCGATGGCACCTACCGTGGACCGCATGGACGACCGAAGCGACCACCGGACGGAGATCCGGGACTTCCTCGCCACCCGGCACCACCAGCGCACACACCTCGGCAACCGGCCATGACACAACGGCTGCACCTGCCACTGCCCGAGGCCGGAACGGCAACCGGGCAAGCGGTGGAGATCGTCGCGCTGCACGCCTCCGCCGTGCACGCCTACGAGGGCCGTCCGTCGGACGGGCCGCGTCCCGATCCGGGGCCCGTCTCGCACGACCACGTCGAGGTGCGCGCGAAGCTCGGGATCGTGGGGGACCGGTACTTCAACCACCCGGCGCACCGCAACGCGGCGGTCACGTTCCTCGCCGCCGAGTCGCTCGCGCCGTGGCCGGTGGACCCGCTGGTCGCGCGGCGCAACGTCGTGGTGCGCGGGTTCGACGTGGACGCGTTGGTGCGGGGCACCGCGTTCAGCCTCGACAGCGGTGACGGGCCGGTCCGGTTCGAGGTGCACCGGCCGGCGAACCCGTGCGCGTGGATGGACCGGGTGATCGCGCCCGGAGCGTTCAAGGCGTTGCGCGGCAAAGGCGGCGTGCGGTGCGTGCCGCTCGATAACGGGGTGCTGCGCGTCGGGACGGCGGTTCTCGGGATAGCGGGCGGATGAAGTGGTTGTCCCGCAAGCCGACGATCATCACCGCCGTCAGTCTCGTCGTCGTGCTTGCCGCCGCGGTGGTGCTGTGGAACGTCAGCAGGTCGCGCACGTTCCAGTTCTTCGGTGACCTCGTGCACCGGGTCGAGACCACCGAGAACGTCGTCGCGCTGACCTTCGACGACGGTCCCGACCCGGCCGGCACGCAGCAGGTGCTCGACGTGCTCGCCGCCGAGGACGTGACGGCCACGTTCTTCCTCGTGGGCCGCGACCTGGAGGAGCACCCGGAGCTGGGGCGCAGGATCGCGCGGGCCGGGCACGAGATCGGCAACCACACCTTCTCGCACGAGCGGATGTTCGGTGTGACACCGGGTTTCGTGGCGAAGGAGGTCGAGGACACCGACGCGGCGATCCGCAGGACCGGCTACAGCGGTGCCATCCACTTCCGGCCGCCCAACGGCAAGAAGCTCTTCGCGTTGCCGTACTACCTGGAGCAGCACGACCGGACCACGGTCATGTGGGACGTGGAACCGGACTCCGCGGGCACACCGCCGAAGGACCGGGTCGTCAGCGAGACGCTCGCGCAGACCAAGCCGGGGTCGATCGTCCTGCTGCACCCCATGTACGCCGGGCGGGACCAGACCCGGCAGGCGCTGCGGCCGATCATCGCCGGTCTGAAGGAGCGCGGGTTCCGGTTCGTCACGGTGTCCGCGCTCCTCGCCGCCCGCCGCTGACCCCTTGCTTCACCGGCATCTGCAAGTATCAGACGCCAGCAGAGCAAGGTGGGCCGGGAGAGGAACTCCTGGGCGAGTGGGACGACCGCGTGGCCGAGTAGCCTCCGCGGGTGTGGATCTTCTGCCGTACGCGGAGTACGCGGCGTCGCTGAGCAGGAAGCGCGCCGCGGCCGGGGTGCTGTTCCGCGACGACCGCGCGCGGGTCCTGCTGGTGGAGACCACCTACAAGCGGTGGTGGGAGATCCCGGGCGGTGCGGTCGACGCCGGTGAGGCGCCGTGGCGCACGGCGGTGCGCGAGGTGCGCGAGGAGCTGGGGGTGCAGCGGCCGCTCGGGCGGCTGCTGGTGGTCGACCACGTCCCCGCGGACGGGCCGATGCCGGAGGGGCTCGCGTTCGTGTTCGACGGCGGCCTGGTCACCGCGGCCGAGGTGGCCGCACTGGAGCTGACCGACCCGGAGATCCGCTCGGCCGGGCTGTTCCCCCTCGACGAGGCACGCGGCCTGCTGAAACCGGTGCTGGCGCGCCGGGTCGAGGCCGCGCTGCACGCCGTCGGCTCCGGCGGGGTCGTCCTGTGCGAGCACGGGCGGCCGGTGCGCTGAGCCCGGAGACCGGGCCCAGCGCGGCACGGCTCAGGCGTACGGGTCGAACGCGATGCCGGCGGGCTTGGCGCTCGCGAGGTTGCCGTTGAACGCGCTGTCCTTGATCGCCAGCGAGGCGCTGCCGAAGTCCGCGTTCACGAGGACGTCGCGCACACCGCCGGGGAACCGGTCCCAGCTCACGAGGTCCGGGTACTGGTAGACGCCGTAGTGGTTCTCCGCCTGCTCGTTGTAGCCGGCGAGCCGGAAGCAGTGCGTGCTGGCGCCGTCCTTGTGGTAGATCACCTTCGCGTGGGTGCCCTCCCACTGGACCTTGTCGCGCGAGAAGGTGTTGTACTTGCCGTGCGCCGAGACCGAGACGTACTGGGCGACGTCGTTCTGCACCCAGACGACCACGTGCTCGATGTCGTGCCGGTGGCCGCAGCAGTCCCACAGCGGCACGGCCTGGTCCTTCTCGAAGTACAGGTCGTACAGGTAGGCGCACCAGCCGTTGTTGCACTTGGACCGGCTGTAGGAGTTGGTGTTGTCCAGGTCCGACTGGTCGTGGCAGTCGCCGTTGAGGGCGCCCGAGTTCTTCAGGCCCGGTGCCACCTGGCCGGTCGGCGAGATCGCCGGGGTCGGGTAGCAGCCGTCGCCGTCGTAGTCGAACGCCGGCTGCCACTTGCCGTCCTCCGCCGTGAAGTTCGCGGGGATGGCACGGGGCGGGTCGGCGAGCGCGACGCCGGGGAACAGCGCGGTGACCAGCAGTGCGCCGAGCAGGGCCGGCAGGAGCTTCTTCCTCACAGGGCCTCGATTCCGGGAGCAGGGGAGCGGAGAGGCGTGCAGGCAAAAGGTTGTACATGAACAGCGTTCACGTCTAGGTGGTTCACTGAATGTTTGCCGTACCGGGAAATTCACAACGCCGGGATCAGCTCGCGGCCGGTGACCGCGAACGACTCGACGGCCGGGACGGTCACGACGAACTGCTCGAAGACCTGGGCTTGCCTAGGTGCTTTCCCCGCGGGCGGTGTCGATCACGTCGTCGAGCACCGCGCGGGTCGTGCGCAGATCGGCGATCATCCGGTCGATCCGCGCGCGTTCGTCCTCCAGTTCGGCGACCAGCCGCGGTGTCGCGACCTCGGACGGGCCGCCGTCGGCGTCGCGCAGGCACGGCAGCAGCGAGAACACCTTCCTGCTCGACAGGCCCGCCGCGAACAGCTCCTGGATCCGGACCACCCGGTCGACGGCACCGTCCGGGTATTCGCGGTGCCCGCCCGCCGTCCGCGTCGGCGCCAGCAGGCCCTGCTGCTCGTAGTAGCGCAGCGACCGTTCGCTCACACCCGTGCGCCGCGCCAGCTCGCCGATGCGCATCCCCGCCTCCGGAACGGACTTGAACCTGACATTGATGTCAACTCCTACCGTCGGGACATGACGGAGAACAAGCTCTACGACTACTCGCCGATCATCGACCGCCCGCCGCTGGCCTGGCCGAACGGCGCCAGGGTCGCCGTGTACGTCGGCCTGAACGTGGAGCACTTCCTGCTCGGCACGCCGTCCACGAGCATCTGGCCGGGCACCGCCGAGCTCACGCCCGACCCGCTCAACCACGGCTGGCGCGACTACGGCCCCCGCGTCGGCATCTGGCGCACCATCGACGCGCTCGACCGCCACGGCCTGCGCGCCAGCGTCCTGCTCAACTCCCTGGCGGCGAGGCGGTACCCGCGGATCGTCGAGGCCGGCGTCGAGCGCGACTGGGCGTGGCTCGCGCACGGCGAGACGAACTCCAAGCTGCACACCGGTCTGACGGAGGAACGCGAACGCGAGGTGCTCGCCGGGGTCGTGAACACGATCGAAGATGCGACCGGCATCCGGCCGCGCGGCTGGATGGGGCCGGGGCTCACCGAGACCTCCCGCACGCCGCAGCTGCTCGCCGAGCTCGGGCTGAGCTACGTGCTCGACTGGACCGCCGACGACCAGCCGTTCCGGCTCACCGTCCCGGGCATGATCAGCGTGCCGTACTCGGTGGAGCTCAACGACCTGATGCTGCTCGACCGCTCCGGGCCGGACTTCCTGCGGATGGTCGAGGACCAGTACGAGGTGCTGCACGCCGAGGGCGGCCGGGTGCTCGCGCTGGCGCTGCACCCGTTCGTCACCGGTCAGGCGTTCCGGCACAAGTACCTCGACCGGGCGCTCGCCCACCTGGCTGCCGCACCCGATGTGTGGCTCACGACCAGCGACGACATCGCCGAGCACTACCTGAGGCACAACTAACAGCCACCCCGGCGTGCATGTTCATACACAGTCGTGCATAATCATTGTCGTGTCCAAGGTGCTCACTTCACTTCCCGCCGGCGAACGCGTCGGCATCGCCTTCTCCGGTGGTCTCGACACTTCCGTCGCGGTCGCGTGGATGCGTGAGAAGGGCGCGGTGCCGTGCACGTACACCGCGGACATCGGTCAGTACGACGAACCGGAGATCGACAAGGTCCCCGGCCGCGCGGGCACGTACGGCGCGGAGATCGCGCGTCTCGTGGACTGCCGCTCGGCGCTCGTCGAGGAGGGGCTCGCGGCACTGGCGTGCGGCGCGTTCCACATCCGCTCCGGTGGCCGCGCGTACTTCAACACGACCCCGCTCGGCCGCGCCGTCACGGGCACCATGCTCGTGCGCGCCATGCTCGACGACGACGTCCAGATCTGGGGCGACGGCTCGACCTACAAGGGCAACGACATCGAGCGGTTCTACCGCTACGGCCTGCTCGCGAACCCGTCGCTGCGGATCTACAAGCCGTGGCTGGACGCGGAGTTCGTGACCGAGCTCGGCGGCCGCAAGGAGATGTCCGAGTGGCTGCTGGAGCGCGACCTGCCCTACCGGTCGAGCGTCGAGAAGGCGTACTCCACCGACGCGAACATCTGGGGCGCGACGCACGAGGCCAAGTCGCTCGAGCTGCTCAACGAGGGCATCGAGATCGTCGAGCCGATCATGGGCGTCAAGTTCTGGGACCCGTCGGTCGAGATCGCCGCCGAGGACGTGACCATCGGGTTCGAGCAGGGCCGCCCGGTCACCATCAACGGCAAGGAGTTCGGCAGCTCCGTCGACCTCGTGCTGGAGGCCAACGCGATCGGCGGCCGCCACGGTCTGGGCATGTCCGACCAGATCGAGAACCGCATCATCGAGGCCAAGAGCCGCGGCATCTACGAGGCGCCCGGCATGGCGCTGCTGTACATCGCCTACGACCGCCTCGTGAACGCGATCCACAACGAGGACACCGTCGCGAGCTACCACACCGAGGGCCGCAAGCTCGGCCGGCTGCTGTACGAGGGCCGCTGGCTCGACCCGCAGTCGCTGATGATCCGCGAGGCGCTGCAGCGCTGGGTCGGTTCCGCGGTCACCGGCGAGGTCACGCTGCGGCTGCGCAGGGGCGACGACTACTCGATCCTCGACACGTCCGGCCCGGCGTTCAGCTACCACCCGGACAAGCTGTCGATGGAGCGCACCGAGGACTCGGCGTTCGGCCCGGTCGACCGCATCGGCCAGCTGACCATGCGCAACCTCGACATCGCGGACTCGCGCGCCAAGCTGGAGCTCTTCGCGGGCCTCGGCATGGTCGGCACCCGCCAGTCCGAGCTCATCTCGGCCCAGGTCGAGCCGACGAAGCTGATCGGCGACGTGCCCGACGGCGGCGCCGAGGTGATCGCCTCGCGCGGTGAGGTCTCCGAGGCCGACGCGCTGCTCGACGCGGCCGCGATCGAGTCCGGCACCGACTGACGTCCCGCACCGGCGGGGGTGGGCGATCTCCTCGCCCACCCCCGCCGGGTCACGTCTGCGGCCACATCGAGTAGATGACGTTGTCCTCGTCGGCGCACACGACCTGCGGCATGATCCCCTCGGGGGCCTGGTTGCACGACATCGGGCCGATCTCGACCGGCGGCATGCCGGACATCGGCTCCCGGCGCTCGGTGTAGTAGTCGACCAGCACGGCCGCTGCCTGGTCGCAGTTCAGCCTCCCCGCGGGGGTCTCCACCACGACGGCCAGCATCGGCTTGCCGCGGGCGCCGGCGAAGGGGCGGTCGCAGAACTGCGAGGGCAGGCTCTCGTACTGCTCGGGAGGCACGCCGTCCAGTGCGGTCGCCTTGCCCGCCGTGGTGGTCGGCGTCTCCACCTGCCTGGTCGTCGGGTCGGCCGCAGTGGTGGTGGTGGTCGTGGTGGTGGTGGTGGTGTCCGCGCCGGTACCGGACCCGGTGACCTCCGAGGTGCAGCCCGTCGCGAGGACGGCCAGGAGCACCGGTGTGATCAAGAACCTCATGCCCGCTGAGGTCGGTGCCGACCGCGCCATCGTTACCCCGCCGCCCGGCCGCTAGCCTTCCGGCTCGTGCCGACCACCGACGAACAGGCGCGTCCCGCGGTGTTGCTGAACCCGCTGGAAGGCGATCCGACCGACGCCGACAGCCACATCGGCGGCCCGGTGCTGTGGCCGATCGACGAGCCGTGGCCGTGGTGCGACGGTGCCGCGCACGACCCCGCGAGCGGGGGCGAGCCGTTCGTCGGCGCCGTGCAGCTCTACCGGCGCGACTTCCCGGAGCTGCCCTTCCCGGACGGCACCGACGTGCTGCAGGTGTTCCTCTGCACCCTGCACCACGACCTCCCGCACGCCTACGGGCCGGACGTGCGGCTGGTGTGGCGCGACTCCGCCGCGGTGGTCGAGCTGGTCGAGGAGGAGCCGGAGCCGTCTGCGCAGGAGGAGCTCTACGTCCCCACGGTCAACGTGCTCGAACCCATCCGGTACACCGAGAGCGCCGAGAAGGTCTCGGGTGGCACGAAGATCGGCGGCTGGACCGCCTGGTGGCAGAGCGGCCCCGTCGAGTTCCACTGCCCCGAGTGCGGTGCGCTCCAGCGCCAGACGCTGTCGCTCGCGACGCACGAGCCGTCCGGTGACGACGTCGAGTGGGTGTTCGGCCGCGAGGGGAACCTGAACGTCTTCACCTGCACGGCGGACGTGCGGCACCCGGTCACGACGCACGTCGACTGAGCACCGCCACCCCGGCCAGCAGCACGAGCAGGAGCCCGGCGAACCACGTCATGGCGGTGGTCGGCGCGAGCCAGCGGGTGGCCAGGCCGATCGCCAGCGACGGCACGCTCATGCCCAGGTAGGCGAGGAAGAACAGGCCGGCCAGCGCCTCACCGCGGCGTGCGGGGGCCGCCATCGCCGCGACCGCGCCCACCGAGGACTTGAACTGCACGCCCGCGCCCACCCCGGCGACCGCGCCGCCGAGCAGGAACAGCGGGAGGCTCGTCGCGGTCATGCCGGCCACGACCAGCACGACGCCGAGCGCCTGCCCGCCGAGCCCCGCACCGCGACGGGCGGCGGGGGAGAGGCCGCCGGTCGCGGTCTGGGCGAGCGCGGCACCGCCGAAGACGATGAACACGACGAGTCCGGCCAGCGTGCGGGACGGGTGGTGCAGCTCGCCCGCCACGAAACCCGTGGAGACCGAGGAGAAGACGCCGAACACCGCGAACGAGGACACGGCGCCGGCCGCCGCGGCGAAGTAGGCCCTGCGGTCGCCGTGGTCCGCGCTGATCCGCTGCGGGCGGTAGGGGACCCGGCGGCGTTGCACGGTCTCCGGCGTCAGTGCGACGGCGGCGAGGGCCACGACGAGCAGCCCGGCCAGCACGACGTACGGGGTGCTCAGCGGGGTGGCCGAGTGCTGCGCGAGCACACCCGCGAGCAGGGCGCCGGTGCCGAGGCCGCCGATGTTCGCCGCGGTGGAGACGATCTCGAACCGGCGCGGGGACGCGCCGGGGCGGTGCCGGGTGTGCAGGTCGTGCAGGTAGGCGGTGGCGGTCGCGGCGATCATGCCGACGCCCAGCCCGTTGGCCACGCGAGCGACGACCAGGACGGGCAGTGCCGTGCTGGTCAGGAACAGCACGGCGGAGACGACCTCCAGGCCGAGCGCGGGGAGCAGGACCTTCTTGCGGCCCACCCAGTCCGAGACGTGACCCGCGAGCACGAGGCTGATCACGACGCCGGCCGCGAACGCGGCGAACACGACGGTGACGGCGAAGGTCGAGAACCCCTCGCGGGCCACGTAGAGCGGGAAGAGGGGTGCGGGCACGGTCGAGTAGGCCATCGCGACGGCGAAGGCGAAGGCGACGGCCCAGAAACCGCGGCCGTGGGGCTTGCTGGTGGCGGTCGGGGCGACCGGTGTTTCGAGGAGCACGGACATGCCCCCACCCTGCGCCCGGCGGATCATCACGTCCAACGAAAGTTGCAGCTCGCGATCATCACCTTCTGAGATACTCGCCGGTGTGGACCTCCGTCAGCTGGAGTACTTCGTCGCGGTCGCCGAGGAGGGCAACTTCACCCGCGCCGCCGCCCGCGTGCACGTGGTGCAGTCAGCGGTCTCGGCCGCTATCAAGACCCTCGAACGCGACCTCGGCGCGCCGCTGCTCGACCGCAACTCCAAGCGGGTGCTGCTGACCGACGCGGGGGCGGCGCTGCTGCCCAGGGCGCAGGCCGTGCTGGACGCCGCCACCGAGGCCAGGAACGCCGTCGCGCAGGTGAAGGACGGGCTCACCGGCACGGTGCGGATCGGCACGCTCACCGCGATGACCCTGGTCGACCTGCCCGGGCTGCTCGGCGAGTTCCACCGCCGCCACCCCGGCGTGCAGGTGCGCACGCGTGCGGCCACAGGGGGTTCGGTGGGACTGGTCGAGCAGCTGCTGGACCGCAGGCTCGACCTCTCCTTCGTGTCGCTGCCGGGGGAGGTGCCCGCCGGGATCGTCCTCGACGAGCTGGCGCACTCGGTCATGGACCTGGTGGTGCCCGACGACCACCCGCTGGCGCACCGGCAAGAGGTGCCCATCACCGACCTCGCGGGCATGGACTTCATCGACTCGCCGCTGGGCTACGGCAACCGGGCCGTCGCGGACCGCGCGTTCACCGCGGCCGCCGTGCCGCGCCGGGTGACGCTGGAGATCTCGGACATCGTCACCGGCGTCGACTTCGTCCGCAACGGGCTGGGCATCGCGTTGCTGCCCGGCTACGTCCTCGGTGGCGCGCGGGGCGTGGCGACGCTGCGGGTGACCGGTGCGGACCTGCGCTGGCCGATCGGGCTGGCCCGGCCCGCCGACCGCGCCCCGACCGCGGCGACCAGGGCGTTGATCGCGGTGGTGCACGAGGTGATGGCGCGACGGGCAGGTCCGCACCGGACGGGAACGGGAGCGCTTCCTCACCCCCGGTAGGCCTCGCAGGCCAGCGCGACCAGGTCCGTGAGGTGCCGCGGCGGCTGGTCCTTCCACCACGCGAGCCACACCGCGATCGGCGGCGCGTCCCGCACGACCCGGTAGGCGACGCCGGGACGCGGGTTGAGGTTGGCGGTGGCCTCCGACGTCATGCCGACGGCCTGGCCCGCCGCGATCAGCGTCAGCCACTCGTCGACGCTGCTCGTGGTGCGCACGACCGCGGGTGCCCCGCCGGGCTGCCACAGGTCCAGCGTGGTGGTGCCGGTGCGGTCGTCGATCGCCATCGCGTACTTCGCCAGGTCGGCGAGCTTGAGGGAACGCTTGCGCGCCAACGGGTTGTCCGTCGCGACCACGCCGTAGCGGCGTTCGGTGCCGAGCAGGGCCGTCTCGAACCTCGGGTCGTCGAGCGCCCGGCGGACCACCGCGACCTCGGCCGCGCCCTCCGCGAGGCCCGCTGACGCCGAGTTCGAGTGCACGAACACCAGCGGCAAGCCGGGATGGGCCGCAGCCCAGGCCTTCTGCACGCGCCGGGTGTGCCGGCCGAGCGCGGCCCAGGCGTAGCCGACGCGCAGCTCGGTGCGGGACTGCTCGACGACCAGGTGCAGGTGCGCGACCTCGTCCAGCACGCGGCGGGCACCGGCCAGCACCTGCGTGCCGGTCGGGGTCAGCGCCACGTGCCGGGTGGTGCGTTGCAGCAACCGGGCACCGAGTGCCGCCTCCAGCGCGGCGACCGACCGGGAGACCGACGCCTGCGTCAGGCCGAGCGTGGCGGCGGCGTCGGTGAACGTGCCCGCGTCGACCACCGCCACGAACGCGCGCAGGTGCCGGAAATCCATGCGTTCAGCGTATAGGTCGTGCGGCTCATGCATTTCCCGCATCGATGCGGCCGACGCAGGCTGGTGCGCATGAAGAGCACGGGAGCGTTCGCGACGATGACCGCCAGCGCGGCCAGCAACCAGCTCGGCGCCGCGGTGGGCGCCCACGCGTTCGCCGCCATCGGACCGGCCGGGGTGGTGGCGGTGCGCCAGTTCGTGGCCGCCGCCGTGCTGCTGCCGATGGCCAGGCCCAACCTGCGCCGGTTCACGTGGGCGCAGTGGTGGCCGACGATCGCGCTCGGCCTGGTGTTCGCGACGATGAACCTCAGCCTGTACATGGCGATCGACCGGATCGGTCTCGGCCTCGCCGTGACGCTGGAGGTGCTCGGGCCGCTCGGCGTCGCGCTGGCCGGGTCGCGCACGCGCCGCGACGTGCTGTTCGTGCTGGTCGCGGCGGTCGGGGTGTACGTGCTCGTGCTGCCCGGCCCGAGCAGCGACTACCTCGGTGTCGGCCTCGGCCTGCTGGCCGCGGGCTGCTGGGCCGCCTACATCCTGCTCAACCGGCTGGTCGGCGCGCGGCTGCCGGGGTTGCAGGCGCCCGCCGTCGCGACGGCGATGTCGGCGACGCTCTACGTCCCGGTCGCGGTGCTGCTGGTGGTGCACGGGAAGCTGACCGGGATGTCGGTCCTGTACGCGATCGGCGCCGGTGTCTTCTGCAGCGTGGTGCCCTACGCGGTCGATGTGATCGCTCTCAGGAAGGTTCCCGCGCGCCTGTTCGGACTGGCGATGAGCGTTCACCCGGTGCTCGCCGCACTGGCCGGGCTGGTGGTGCTCGGGGAGGAGCTGGCGCCGCACCACTGGGCCGGGATCTTGCTCGTCGTGACCGCCAACGCACTCGCCGTCACTTGCTCGAAGTGGTCTGGATCACCTACCGTGGCTCCTGAAATGTGAATCCCATTCACTTCAGCGGGGTGTCCATGCGGACAGCAGTCATGACGGTCGTTGCGGCACTGGCGGGAGCGGCACTGGTCAGCGGACCGTCCGCGTGGGCGGAACCCGAGCCCTACCTCGTCGGCCGCGGCATCTCCGACGTCACCGGCCCGGCCGCCGAGAACGGCATGATGGGCTACTCGAAGTTCGACCAGAAGACGACCGGCATCCACCAGCGGCTGCGGTCGCGGGCCTACATCGTGGTCGACCGCGCCACGAACAAGCGCGTCGCGTACGTCAACGCCGACCTCGCGATGATCTTCCGCGCGGTCCAGGAGGGTGTGCTCGCGAAGCTCCAGCCGCGCTACGGCACCACCTACACCCGCGAGAACCTGCTGCTGTCGGCCACCCACACGCACTCCGGCCCCGGCGGCTACTCGCACAACCTCGCCTACAACCTGTCGATCCTCGGCATGCAGCCGCAGGCGCTCGCCGCCGTGGTCGACGGCATCACCGAGTCGATCGTCGAGGCGCACGAGGACCTCAGGCCCGGTTCGGTGTCGCTGGGCTTCGGCGAGCTGACCAACGCCTCGGTCAACCGGTCGCGGGTGGCGTTCGACCGCAACCCGGACAAGGGGTTCTTCCCGCAGGGCATCGACCCGCAGATGACCGTGCTGCGGTTCAGGCAGTCCGGTGCCGACGTCGGCGCGATCAGCTGGTTCGCCACGCACAACACCTCGGTCACCAACGCCAACACGCTGATCTCCCCGGACAACAAGGGCTACGCGGCCTACCAGTGGGAGCACGACGACGAGGGCGTGCGGTACCTGGACAACGCACCGGGCTTCGTCGCCGCCTTCCCGAACACCAACGCCGGCGACATGTCGCCGAACCTCAACCTCAAGCCCGGCTCCGGTCCCACCGAGAACGAGTGGGAGAACGCCCGCATCATCGGCGAGCGCCAGAACCGCAAGGCTCAGGAGATCTACAACGGGCCGCGCGCGGAGCTGTCCGGCGGTGTCGACTCGCGGATGCGGTTCGTGGACATGTCGACCGTGCAGGTCGAGGGCCGCTACACGACCACCGGCCAGCCGGGCACGACCTGCTCGGGCGTCGTCGGCGCCTCCACCATCGCGGGCAGCGTCGAGGACGGCCCCGCGATCCCCGGCTTCTCCGAGGGCATGCAGTCGCCGCTGAAGAAGCTGTTCGAGCCGCTGAACGTCGAGGTGCCGCAGTGGCTGCGGGACTGCCAGTTCCCCAAGGCGTCCCTGGTGCCCACCGGTCTGGTCGCGGCGACGCCGAACGTGCTGCCGCTGCAGCTCGTCCGCATCGGCCAGCTGCACCTCGTGGCGGTGCCCGGTGAGGTCACGATCACCGCAGGCCTGCGCATCCGCCAGTCGGTGGCCGCCGAGCTGGGCGTGCCGGTGCGCACCGTCCTGATCCAGGGCTACGCCAACGACTACAGCCAGTACGTCACCACGCCGGAGGAGTACGACTCGCAGCAGTACGAGGGCGGCTCCACCCTGTTCGGCCGCAACACCACGCCCGCCTACCAGCAGGAGTTCGGCAAGCTGGCGGCGTCGATGAAGAACGGCACCACGCTGCCCGCCGGTCCGGTGCCGGGCAGGCCGCCGTTCACCGACATCAACCTGCAGACCGGTGTGGTGCTGGACGACAAGCCCGCCGACAAGAGCTACGGCTCGGTGCTGAACGCGCTCAAGCCGTCCTACGCGCGCGGTGAGACCGTCACGGCCGTCTTCGTCACCGGGCACCCGAAGAACAACCTGCGCCGCAACGGGACGTTCCTGGAGGTGCAGCGGCAGGTGAACGGCACCTGGGTGCGCGTGGCCGACGACGGCGACTGGGCGACGCGCTACCGGTGGGAACGCGTCGGGATCGCGTTCTCGAACGCCACGATCACCTGGCAGGTCCCGGCGGACACGCCCGCGGGCACCTACCGGATCGTGCACCACGGCGACGAGAAGTCCGGCTGGACCGGGAGGGTCACCGGCTTCACCGGGGCGACCTCCGCGTTCACGGTCGGCTAGACCGCCTGTGCGGGGAGGTGGCGGGGCACGTCCGACGACGTGCCCCGCCGCAGTTATTCCGGGCTGCGATGAGGCAGTGATTACGTTGTGTACGATTTAATCGCGCACTAGTTTTATGGCACCACCCCGGAACGCCAGGAGGAAGTCATGAAGCGCCCCGTCCTCGAACCCGCCGCCGCCGAGTTCGCCGCCGCCACCGCGAAGCCGCCGTTCCTGTCCGACCTGGGACCGGAGGAGGGCCGCAGGACGGTCGACGAGGTGCAGTCCGGTGAGATCGCCAAGCCCGAGGTCGACGAGGAGTGGGTCGAGCTCGACGGCTTCCGGGTCCGCGTCGTCAAGCCGGTCGGTGCCACCGGCCCGCTGCCCGTGGTCCTCTACATCCACGGCGCCGGCTGGGTGTTCGGCAACGCCCACACCCACGACCGCCTGGTCCGCGAGCTCGCCGCGGGCACCGGCGCGGCCGTCGTGTTCCCCGACTACTCGCTCTCGCCGGAGGCCCGCTACCCGGTCGCGATCGACCAGAACTACGCCGCCGCGCGCTGGGTCGTCGCCGAGGGCGCCGCGCACGGCCTCGACGCCACCCGCATCGCCGTCGCCGGTGACTCGGTCGGCGGCAACATGAGCGCCGCGCTGACGCTGCAGGCCAAGGAACGCGGCGACGTGCCGCTCAAGGCCCAGGTGCTGTTCTACCCGGTGACCGACGCGTCCTTCGACACCGACTCCTACCTGCAGTTCGCCGAGGGCTACTTCCTGCGCCGCGACGCCATGCAGTGGTTCTGGGACCAGTACACGACGAACCCGGTGGAGCGCGCGGAGATCACCGCGTCCCCGCTGCGCGCCACGACCGAGCAGCTCGCCGGGCTGCCGCAGGCACTGGTGATCACGGCGGAGGCCGACGTGCTGCGCGACGAGGGCGAGGCCTACGCGGACAAGCTGCGCGAGGCAGGCGTCCCCGTCACCGCCGTCCGCTACGCCGGTGTGATCCACGACTTCATGATGCTGAACGCGCTGCGCGGCACGCACGCCGCCGAGGCCGCGATCAAGCAGGCGGTCGCGTTCCTGCGCGAGGCGCTCGCGAAGTAGTCACGGCCCACGACCTCCGGTCCTGCCACCGCGCGTGGCAGGACCGGTCGCCGTCCGGGCCGGTCAGCCGCCGGCCCGCTGCGTGCGCGTGACCTGGAACGGCGTGCCCTGCTGGCAGGTCGTCATCGCGCCGGGCTCCGCACGCCCGCTCACCTCCACCACGGCACCGGCCACCGCGATGGCGGGGTCGGCGCCGAGCAGGAGGTACTGGGCGGTGCCCGTGTCGAGCAGCAGGCACCCGGACTCCACGCCACCGGAGACCGTGCCGCGCACCGTCATCCCCGGCTCCAGGGCACGCGACGGCGTCGTCCTGGGCGGCAACGGGGTCGAGGAGGGCGGGAGCGGCGCGGGGAGGCTCGATGACGCCGCCGGTGCGGACGTCGAGGGTGTCGGGGTCGTGACGCTCGACCCGGGGACCCCCGGTGGTTCCGCGCCGGCGCATCCGGTCAGGGCCAAGCACGTCACCAGCACGGCCACCCCGCGCATCTCACGTCACCTCCGGTGGACCACCGCGACCGGACACGGCGCGTGGTGCAGCACAGCGTGGCTCACCGAGCCCAGAATTGCACGTGCCACGGCACCGCGGCCGTGACTTCCCACCGCGAGCAGGGCGGCACCGTCGGCCGCCTGGAGCAGTGCGCGGGCCGGTGCCTCGAACGCGACCTCCGCGGCCACCTGGACGGTGGGGTGGCGTTCCCGGTGCGGGGCCAGCTGCTCGTCGAGGACCTTCGCGAGGTCCGCGCGCACGTGGTCCCAGTCCTGCTCGGGCAGCTCCGCCCAGCCGACGTCGGTCCACGCGTAGACCGCGAGCAGGTCGCGGCCGTGGCGTTCGGCGAAGGAGAACGCGAACTCGATGGCCTCCGCGGACGTCTCGGAGCCGTCGATGCCGACGACCACCCGGCCGTCGAGCGGGCCGCTGCGGGTCACCACGACCGGCCGGCCGCCGATCGAGACCAGCTCGGCGGCGGTGGAGCCGAGGAACATCTCGGCGAGGCCGGTGCGGCCGGAGGAACCGAGCACCAGCAGCTCACCGGGCTCGTCGGCCAGCACGTCGACCGGGCGGCCGATCTTCACGTCCGTCGAGAGCTGCAGCGAGGGCCAGGTCTGCCGGACCTCCTGCGCCAGCTCGGCGAGGTGGTCCTCGGCTGCGCGGGCCATCGTCTCCTCGGTCACGAACTCGGGGACCGGGGCGGACACCGGCGTGAACACCGGTTCCGGCAGCGGGGCCCGCACACCGTGCACCACCCGCAACGCCGCCCCGCACCGGGAAGCCTCCTCCGCGCCCCACAGCACCGCGCGCTTCGCCTGGTCAGAGCCGTCGAACCCGACAACGACCGTCGACATGGAAAACCACCTCCAAACGGGGTAATACCCGCTTGGAGGTGGTTCTAAAGAGGATCTACCGGTTGATGACGAACTGCGAGCCCGGCTCGATCGTGACGTCACCGTCGCGCGAGTTGGTGATCGTCACGTTCGTCAGCTTCGCCGAACCGCGGGCCTGGGCCATCGCGAGGATGCCGGAGCCGTTGTTCGACCTGTCGATGCGGACGTTGGTGATCTGCACGTCCGGCATGCCGGAGCCGCCGCCCTTGAACTGGATCCCGTCGTAGGTCGAGTCGAGGATCTCGGTGTCGCGGATGACGACGCCGGGGATCGGCAGGTTCTGCGAGAACAGCGTGATGGCGCCGAACTCCTGCGCCTCACCCCAGAACGCGCCGCCGGTGCGGTACAGGGCGTTGTTGGCGAGCGTCGTCGTCCCGCCGAAGGGCAGCGGGTCGTGGTCGGTCGCCAGCATGATGCCGGGGTAGTTCGCCGTGTCGGAGATGATGTTGTTCTCCGCGCGGTTGTTCGACCCGCCGTAGATCGCGATCCCGTTGGCACGCCACGGAAGCGCGATCGTGTTGTTCAGGAACGCGTTGCCGCTGCCGGCATCGGTGTTCTGGTCCTTCACGTACTTCGACGCCCACACGGCCAGCGCGTCGTCGCCCGTGGTGCGGAACGACGAGTTGAAGACCGTGGAGTTGCGGGTGCCGTTGGTGAAGTTGATGCCGTCGGCGTAGGTGTCGCGGATGCGCATGCCGCTGAACTGCAGGCCGTCGCCGGGGTTCCAGCGGTCGGGCAGGTTGGTGTAGTCGCGGCCGACCCAGACGCCGACGTTGGCGTGCTCGATCCACACGTTGGTGACCCTGGTGTTCTTGCCGAACCGGCCGTTGAGCCCGACACCGCCCTCGGCACCGCCGTCACCGCCGCGGATCCGGCCGGAGCCGAAGATCGCGATGTCGGAGATCTGCGTGTTGTCGTCGACGTCGAACCCGAAGTTGCCCTCGTGCGGGTGGTTGATCGTGCCCGCGTCCTGCGGCTGGATCAGCGAGAACAGCTGCGAGTGCCACATGCCGGCGCCGCGGATCGTCACGTTGCGGATGCCGACCTGGTTGTCCCCGCCGCTGTTGAACACGGTGAGAATCTTCTTCTCCTGGCGGAACCGGCCGGCCGGGATCCAGACGCAGGGGATCTCCCCGTTCTGGTCGGCGGTCACGGCGCGCTGCAAGGCGTCGGTGTCGTCGGTCTGGTCGTCGGCCGTGGCACCGTACTGCGTGATCGACACGCACTCGGCCGGCTTCTGCGCCGCCGGTGCGACCTGCTCCAGGTCGATCAGGTCGATCACGTAGAACTGCGCGGTGTCACCGGAGTCGCGCTGCAGCTTGAACTTCGTGCCCGCGGGGTAGGAGCTCGCGAGCAGCGCCTGGGACTCGTCGAACAACCGGCGGGCGTCGCCACCGGGGCGGTTCGTGAGGCCCTCGGGGTCGTCGGTCGTGCCGTAGAGCCAGCTGTGGCGCGAGGAGAACGTCAGCTTCCGCACGAACTGGTCGTTGGCGTACAGGCTGATCGTCGCCTCCTGGCCGCCGCCACCGGCCGCGTCCGGGATGGAGTTGCGCACGACGATCGAGTTCGTGCTGACCGTCGAGGTGATCTCCACGAACTGGCCCTGCGCGTCGAGGCGCACCGACTTGCGGCCAGAGGACTCGGAACCGAAGTTGGTGTGCCCGAACGTGCGCTTCGCGTCGGCCTCCAGCAGCGTGCCGTTGTGGCGGCCCGCTTCGGCCTCGTAGCTCGTGAACGGCACCGACGCGCCGCGTCCGACCACGATGGACCGGGTGGCGGTGTTGTTGTTCTCGTTGGTCTCCGCCACCACGTTGGTGGCGTCGGCGGTCGCGGTGGCCGTGGCGCCGCCGTTGGTGGCGGTCCAGGTGCCGACGGTGACCGTGACGGTCTGACCGGCGTTGATGGCGGAGGTGGCGGCGTTCAGGGTGCTGCCGCCGACGACCACGCGGGTCACCGAGGCGCCTGCCGCCGACGTGCCGCGGTTGGTGACCTGCACCGCGAACGTCACCTGCTGGCCCGCCGCCGGGGACGACGGGTTCGGCGTGACGCCGGTGACCTGCAGGTCCGGACCCGGTGCCTGGCCGACGACCAGGGGCGAGCCGGAGGTGAAGGTGTTGTTGCCCTCGTTGGTCTCCGCGACCTGGTTGGCCGGGTCGACGGTGGCCGAGACCGCGTACGACCCGGCGCCCCGCCGGCCGGCGCTGACGGTGACGGTGGTCGTGGCGCCCGCCGCGAGCGCGCCGACCTGCGCGGTGCCCGCGGTCGTGCCGCCGAGCGCGACGTTCAGGGTCGTCGCGCCGGAGGCGACCGTGCCGCCGTTGCGCACGGTGGCGGAGAGATTGATCGAGTCGGCCTCACTGGGGCTGGCCGGCGACCACGTCAGGTTCGTGACCGTCAGGTCGGGCGCCGGTGCGGAGGAGCCGAACACCTGGAACTCGGCGACCTGGCCGCCGGGCGCGCCCGTGTTGGAGTAGAAGTGCAGCCGCACGTCCGACGCCCTGCCGCTCACCGCGATGGTGACCGTGTTGCCGGTGGCCGGGTCGAACCGGTGGTCCGCCCGCGCCTTCAGCGTCGCGAACGCGGTCGCGCTCGCCTCACGGCCCAGCACCTCGAAGTTCTGCGTCCGCGCACCCCACGCCGAGTCGGGGTTGAGCTTCACGACGACGGAGGTGATGTCCGCGTTCGAGCCCAGCTTCGCGGTCAGGTGACCGGGCAGGCCGTTGGACTCCCAGTACGAGCCGGTGCTGCCGTCGACCGCGTTGGCGGCGACGAAGTCGTGCACGTGCCCGGACTCCTCGACCGGCTTGCCCGCCGCGAGGTTGGCGCCGGTGGGCGGCGGGTCGACCGAGCCGGACTCGCCGTGCACCTCGAACTCGCTGAGCTGCGCGGCCTGCCAGCCGGTGTTCGCGGTGACCGTGACGCGCACGTACCGGACGCTGGTCGCGCCGAAGTCGAGCGTCACCGTGTTGTTCGAGCCGGGCGAGAACACCCTGCCACTCGACCCGGTGAGGTCGCTGAACTGCGAGCCGTTGGAACTCCCTTGCACGGCCAGCGTCTGCGTGCGCTGCTCCCAGTTCGAGGGCAGCCGCAGCACGACCTTGCTGACGCTCTTCGCGGCACCGAGGTCGGCCTGCAGCCACTGCGGGAATGCGCCGTTGGCGCTCTCCCAGTAGCTGCCCTGGTTGCCGTCACCGGCGTTCCCGGCCCCGTACGGGCCGTTGCTGCTGGACGCGGTCAGGTTCGCGGACAGGCGGACGACCGCTGCTCCCGCCGTGGGTGTCAATCCGAACAGTGCGAGTGCGCTGACGACCGCAGCGCTCACCGCACGCTTCATGAGCGTGGATTTCATGGACTTGTCCTTCGCGGCAGGGGTATCAGTTGATGGTGATCTTGAAGGTGGACGTCGTGTTCCTGATGTCCTGGAAGTTGTTGCTGAAGCGCAGGCCGTTGAACGTGACCTCGCCGACGGCGGGACCCTGGTTGGGTTCCGGCATCTCGTTGGCCCACAGGCCGAAACCGGACTTGGCGTCGAACGCGTCGCCGGACTTGCGCGCTCCGGAGATGCTCACGTTGGACAGCACCGTGTCCTGGAAGACGTTCTCGGCGGCGCCGTTGTACTTGGTCTGGAACATGATCCCGCTGTAGGTCGGGTCGATGATCTCGACGTCGCTCACCCGGATGCCGGTGTACTTCTTGGAGGCGGAGAACATCCAGATCGCGCCGAACGTCTGCGCACCCCAGAAGTGACCGCCGGAGCGGACCAGGGTGAGGCCGCTGAACGTCGTCGGCTCCGGCCCGAAGCCCTCCATCGGGTAGCCGAAGTCGAGCGAGCTGATCGTCACCGCCGAGTAGGTCAGGGTGTCGGCGACGTAGATGTTGCGGAACGTGTTGAGCTTGCCGCCGTAGACCGCGAGACCGGCCGCGCGCCACGGCGTGAGCACCGACAGGTTCTCGAAGACGTTGTTCTGCTGGCCGCTGCCGCCGTTGTCGGTGGCGGCGAACAACGCGAACGCGTCGTCACCGGTCGAGCGGGCCTCGATGTTGGCGACGCGGTTGCCCGACGAGCCGTTCGTCATGTTCAGGCCGTCCGCGTACATGTCGCGGATGCGGTTGTCGCGGATGACGTTGTTGTCGACGTTGTTGCCCCAGAACAGGCACATCATGTGCTCGACCCAGATGTTCTCGATGGTCATGTTCTGGACGCCCGCGAGGTCGAACACCTTTCCCGGTCCGTTGATGCGGGCGGTGTAGTTGCCGAACACGGCGAACCCGCTGAACGTCGAGCCGTTGGCGGACGACTGCGCGGAGAAGCCGATGTCGGTGTTCTCCTGCGACAGCGGTGCCTGGAAGCGGGTGAACCAGGGGCCGGCGCCGACCACCCTGACCGCCTTGCCGTAGACCTGGAACTTCTGCGCCGTCTGGTAGGTGCCCGCGGGCAGGTAGACGCCGACGAGGGTGCCGGTCGTGTCCATCCGGACGCGGTCCAGGGCGTTCTGCACGTCCTGGTGGGTGAACCCGGCGGGCACGGCGTAGCGTGCGGCGTCGGGGTTCGCGGCGGCCGTCACCTGTTCGAAGTTCACGAAGTCGATCGCGTAGTTCGTGGTGTTGGCCGCGTCCTTCTGCAGCTTGATCTTCGTGCCCGCCGGGAACGTGGAACCGAGCACCACGTTGGCCTCGTCGTAGACGTGGCGCGGCCCGCCCGCTCCCGGCGAGTTGCCCGGCTCGGCCTCGTTGCCGTACTGCCACATGTACTTCGACGTCAGGTCGATCGCCTTGTGGAACTGGCCGTTGACGTAGACGTTGAGGGTGCTCGTGATGCCGCCGCCACCGGAGCTGTCCGGGATGGAGAACCGGGTGACGAGCGTGTTCGTCGGAACGGACGTCGTGAACTCGACCGACTGACCGGTGCCGGTCAGCGTGACGGCACGGCGGCCGGACGCCTCACCGGCGAGGTCGCCGATCGTGCGGTTCGGGCTGAGGACCTGCGCGCCACCGCCGGCGGTCGCGTCCTCGGCTTCCACGTGCTGCCACGGGACGCTCGCGCCGCGGCCGATGAACAGCGACTGCTCGCTGGTGTTGTTGCCCTGCTTGGCGGGGATCTCGTTGCCGTCGTTCGCGATGACCGTGCGGACGGTGTAGCGGCCGTTGGCGGCGGTCCAGGTGCCGAGGGTGACCGGGGCGGTCGTCGCACCGGCGCCGATCGTGCCGGTGTGGCTGTCGGTGAGCGTGCGGACGGTCTGGCCGCTGCTGTTCAGGACCGTGACCGTGATGCCGTGTGCTCCGGTCGCGCTCGCGATGCTGCCCTGGTTCTTCAGCGCGACGCTGAACGTGGTGGTCTGGCCGTTGCCCGGGTTGCTCGGGGACCAGGACGGCACGGCGACCAGGTCGGAGCTCGGGACCGGTGTCACGACGAGCCGGTCGGGGTGGACGCGGGCGTTGTTGGTCTCGTTCTGCTCCGCCACCTTCCCGGTCTCGTCGACCTTGGCGGTGTACTCGTACGAACCCTCCGGACGAGCGGAGACCGCGGTGCTCACGTTCGCCTGCGCACCGGCCGCGAGGGCGGCGACCTGAGCCGTGCCGACCGCGGTGGTGCCGAGGAAGAACGTCACGTCGGTGGCTCCCGACGCGGCACTGCCGGCGTTGCGGACGGTGGCGTTGAGCGTGATCCGGTCGGTCTCGACGGGGGCCGTGGGCGTGAACGACGTCGCGGTGACGGTGAGGTCGGGGTTCGGGGCAGGGGTGCCGAACACCTGGACCTCCGCCACCTGGGCGCCGGGCGCGCCGGTGTTGGACGTGAACCGCAGCTGCACGTCGGCGACCCTGGCGGCCGCGCTGATCGTGACGCTGTTGCCGCTCGCCGGGTCGAAGCGGTGGTCGCGGCCGGCCACCAGGCTGGTGAACGCGGTGGCGTCCTGCGCACGGCCGAGGACCTCGACGTTCTGCGTGCGGGCGCCCCAGGCCTGGTCGGGGTTGAGCTTGACCACGACCGACGAGACGTCGGCGTTCGAGCCGAGCCCGACGGTCAGCGTGCCGGGGAAGCCGTTGGACTCCCAGTAGGTCTGCACGTTGCCGTCGTTGGCGTTGGCGGCGACGAAGGTGTGCACGTTGTGGTTCGCGGTGACCGGCTTGCCCTGCGCCAGGTTCTGGCCCGTCGCACCCTCGCGCGTGACGGAGCCGCTGGCGGCTGACTGGTTCCCCGCCGCGTCCTTCGCGACGACGTGGTAGGTCACCCGCAGGCCGTCGGGCTGGGTGTCGGTGTAGGTGGTGCCGGTGACCGTGGTGCGCAGGCTGCCGTTGGCGAAGACGTCGTACCCGGTGACGCCCACGTTGTCGGTGCTCGCCGACCAGGTGAGCCGGACCTGACCGGACTGCGGCTGGGTGAACGCGAGGTTCGCCGGCGCGGACGGCGCCTGCGTGTCACCGGTCGCCGGTCCGTGCACCTCGAACTCGCTCAGCTGCCCCGCGGGCCAGCCGGTGTTCGCGGTGATGCGGAGCCGGACGTACCGCGTGGTCGCGGCGGTGAAGTCGATGGTGGCGGTGTTGGCCGCGGCCGGGTTGAACTCGTAGCCCCGCGCCGCCACCAGGTCCGTGAAGGAGCTGCCGTCCGTGCTGCCCTGGACGGCGATCGTCTGGGTGCGCGTGCCCCAGTTCGCGGCCGGCAGCTTCAGCACGACCCGGTCGGCCTTGGTCGCGGAGCCCAGGTCGGCCTGGATCCACTGCGGGAACGCGTTGTTCGCGCTCTCCCAGTACGTCGACTGGTCGCCGTCGCCCGCGTTGCCCGGCCCGTAGCCCTGGTTCGTGCTGCTGGCGGTGAGGGTGGCGGCCAGCTTGACGCTCGCCTGCGCCTCGTGGACCTGGAGCTTCGCCGTGGTCTTCGTGGCGCGGACGTGCTTGGCGAGGGTCGGGTCGACGCGGAAGGTGACCTTGCCGTCCCGGAAGGTGTGCGGCTGTTCCGCCACGAGCGTGGACCAGCCTCTGCCGTCCAGGCTCGTCTGCACGGCGAACGTCTCCGTGCCGGCACCGGCCTTGGTGAGGGTGACCTCGTCGATCCTGGTCTGCTGCGCGAGGTCCAGGCTCACCGGCGCGGCCTGTGCGGCAGGGGCGACGACCAGCGTCGCGGCGGTGAGGGTTGCTGCGGCTAACGGGGCTAGCAGGGAGCGAGCGCGTGTCGTCGGTGACATGGCGTGCTTGGCCCTTCTCGGTGGGGACGCGAGGGGGTGTGGCGCGCCTCACCGTAGAAGTGACCAGCAGATTACCGCAATATCTCGACGTGATTGCGCAAATTTGCGACAGAGCGCTCTGAACAGGAAAGACGGGTGCTTCGAGGTGGGGTTGAGTGGCCTTTTGCGGTCAGGACGCTCGATCACCAGCCATGCTGTGAAGTCGGACGGCTTCGGTTCGCGTCCGAACGGTGCGGGGAAATTGCTTCGGCGTCGAGGCGTCCGCTTGCGGTGGTTTGCGGTCTGGTTGCGGGTGTTGCGTAAGGCTTGCGCAAGTCCCTGACGTTCGCGAAGAACGCTCTGGCTCGGTTCAGCAGATCGATCTTGTTGGCGCGCTGCGCGAAGGTGTGTCCCTCGCCGGGGTAGACGACGAGCTCGGAGTGCGGGACGGCCGCGTGCAGCAGCTCGGCCTGCTCCAGCGGCACATTCGTGTCGTCGGCGCCGTGGACGATCAGCAGCGGCGTGCGGATGCGGTCGGCGTAGGTGATCGGGCTGGTGTCGAGGCTGTCGCTCAGCGCGGCCTCGAACCGGCCCCACTCGCCGGTGGCGACCTGCCGAGGCCAGTGCGAGATGCCGGCACCGACGAACGCCGCCTTGAACCGGTCGGTCCGGGTCGTCGCCCACGCCGCCAGGTACCCGCCGTGGCTCCAACCCGCGATGCCGAGCCGGTCGGGGTCGGCGATGCCCCGCTCGACGAGCAGGTCGACGCCGGTCTCGACGTCCTGCCACTCCTCCAGGCCGACGCGGTGGCTGACGGCCGCGGCGAACGCGTGGCCGCGGCCGAGTCCGCCGCGCGGGTTGGGCAGGAAGGTGGCGAAGCCCTGCTGGGCGAACCACTGGGCGGACGGCACCCAGCCGAGCTGGAAGTCGTCGGCCCAGCGGTCGTAGGGGCCGCCGTGCACGAGGGTGATGAGGGGGAAGGGGCCGTCGGCCGCGCCGGTCGTGCCGGTGGGCAGGACGAGCAGGGCGTCGAGGCCGAGACCGTCGTGCGCCCGGTAGCGCAGGCGGTGCTGGGGGCCGAGCGGGATGTCCAGCGGTGCCCTGCGGCCGGGGCGGTGGGAGCCCTTGACGCGTGCGATGGGCGTTCCACCCGGCCTCGCGTCGGCCCAGGCGTCGTCGAGGCGGTGGAACTCGGTGTCCAGCCCGGTCGCGACCACCACGATCGGCGCGCCGTCCGTCTGCACGAGGTCGGTCGGGCACGCGGGCAGGTCCGCGGTGAGGTTGCGGTGGTCCTGGTCGAACACCGCCATCCCGCCCTGCAGGCCCGGCGGGGTCAGGGCCAGGTAGAAGATCCGGTCGCCCCACCACACCGGCGTGCGCGCGTCGGCCGGTGCGGGCCCGAGGTCGGTCACGGTGCCGTCCGGGGCGACGACGTGCAGAGCGGGGTTGAGCAGCCCGGGGTCGATCCGCGGAGCCGACCAGCTGAGCACCGCCCGCCGGCCGTCGGGGTGCACGGCGACGTCACCGGCGCGGGCGACGTGGCGGTGCGGGACCAGCTGGGGCGGTTCGGCGGCGGGCGCCGGGCGTGCAGCGGTCCAGTCGGCGACCATCTCGTCGGTCAGTTCGCGCACCGCGGTACCCCCTTGCCGTCGGGCTCTGCTCCTCAGCTGACCACGGCGCCCCCGGTCGTGGCCAGGTCGTCCGGTGCGGGAAGGGAGGCCCGCGTGCCCTGTCGCCTCGTGAGCTGCCAGGGCACGCGGACCGGCTCAGCGCGTCACCGCAGCAGGTAGGCGTTGATGATCGTCTGCTCCACCGTCTGCCCGCTGCCCACCGCGCGGGCGCGCAGCGACACCGACTTCGCGTCCCGCGGGTGCGCCAGCAGCAGGCGGTTGCCGTGCACCGGGGTGGACTTCCACGTCGTGCCGCCGTCGTAGGAGACCTCGACCGACGTCACCCGCACGTCGCCGGTCAGCGACTGGGTGGTGACCGGCACGCCCCACGCGCGGCCGGCGGGTGCGGTGCCGTTGTCGTCGAGCTCCGGGGTGAAGCGGACCACCGACAGCGGCAGGGCGGTCCGGCTGGAGGTCGTGCCCGAGCGGAACGTCCACCTGCCCGAGACCTTCGTGCTCAGCGCGCTGTCGCGGACCGCCTCGGTGACGACCTCGTACCCGGCCTCGCCCGGCGCGGTGTCGTACACCGCCCAGCCGGGTTCGCCGGTCTCGAACTCGCGGACGCCGTCGCGGAGGACCGTCGTGCGGGCCGAGGTGACCGGGCTGTACCCGGCGTTGCCCGCGGAGTCGCCGAACAGCGGGATCGTCACCCGGACCAGGTCGCCGGTGCGGAACGAGTGCGGCACGTCGCGGGTCGCGGGCAGGGCGGGGCCGAAGACGGCGCGGTGGAACGGTTCCCCGTAGTGCCTGCCGGGGCGGTAGTGGCGCAGCGGGCCGTCGAGGGTGCCCGCGTAGCCGGCCGGGGAGAACAGGGTCAGGCGGCGCGACCAGTCGGCCCCCTCACCGCCGTAGTACTCCGTGCGCGGGCCGGGGACCAAGGCGTCGAGCGAGCCGTAGGTCCACGCTGCGCGGCCGCGAGGGGCGACCGTGTGGCCGATGGTGGCGGTCTGGCCGTCCCGCAACGGGGGCAGGTCGACCTTCACCACGGCGAGGTCCTTGGCGGCCACGGTCTTCGACAGCCCGGTGAACGTGCCGCCGGCGCGGTACCAGGCCAGGCCGTAGAAGTCGGTGCCTGCGGTCCAGAACGTGGCGACCTGACCGGTGACCTCCTCCGAGTCCGGGCCGAGGTGCGCGAGGCCGAGGTGCGCGATCGAGCCGCCGACGGAGAAGTTGCCGACGGTGTAGGCGGTTCCGCCGTGCACCCGCTCGAAACCGGTCTGCAGCAGGCTGAGCCGCGCGTCGACCGGCGGCGTGACGTCGACCGGCCTGGCCGTGCGGGCGTCCAGGTCGATCGTCATCGGGCCGGTCACGCTCAGGTTCGGGTAGCTGAACGAGTCGTGCGTCCACTCCGCGGAGCCCAGGACGCTGCCGCTGAGGAGGTAGTCGCCCTTCTCGACGCGCACGACGCCGGTGGCGCTGCCGGGCCACGCGCGGGCGCCGGTGCCGACGTTCACGAGGAACGCGCTGAGGTGGCCCGGTTTGGCGCCGGTGCGGTCGACGGCGTTGATCGTGAGGTCGTAGCTCTCCTTCTCCAGGTCCACCACGACGGCCGTGCGGACGCCGGACGCGACGACCGCGCCGCCGACCACGCCACCGGCGGGCTGCCGCGCGACGTCCGCGGTCACGGTGGCGGTGGCGGTGCCGCCGGCGGGAACGGTCAGCTGTGCCGGCGAGACGGAGAAGACCGCGCCGTTCGTGTCGGTGCTGAGGTCGAGCGTGACCGGTGCCGTGCCCGCGTTGGTGTAGGTGATCTCCTTGGCCACCACGGGTTCGCCGGTGTGCGGCCAGAGGTGCCGGCCGAAGCTCAGGCTGCCGGGCGAGCTCGTCACGTTCCGCGCGATGGCCTTCGCGACGTCGACGCGGCCGGAGCCCTGCTCGAACGGCGTCGCGCCCGCGGCCGGCGTGGCGCTGCCGGTCAGCCGCGCCTTGAGCTGGGGACCGCTCAGGCCGGGGTGCCGCTGGCGCAGCAACGCCGCCGCGCCCGCCACGTGCGGGGTGGCCATCGAGGTGCCGTCGAGCGCGGTGTAGCCGGGTTCGACGGGGGCGCCGATGCGGCCGTCGGAGTGCAGGGCGGCGACGATGCCCACACCCGGCGCGGTCAGGTCCGGCTTCAGCGTGCCTGCCTGCGCCGGGCCGCGGCTCGAGAACTCGGCGACCCGGTCCCGGTCGTCGACCGCACCGACGGTCAGCGCGGCGTCGGCGGTGCCGGGGGAGCCGAGCGTGCCGCCCGCGGGACCGCTGTTGCCCGCCGCGACCACGAACAGCGTGCCCTTCTCGGCGGTGAGCCGGTTGACGGCCTCCTCCAGCGGCTCGACCTCGGGGGTGTCGAAGCCGCCGAGGCTCATGTTCACGACCTGGGCGCCCTGCTCGACGGCCCACTCCATGCCGGCGATGATCTGGCTGTCCTGCCCGGACCCGTTGTCGCCCAGCACCTTCACGTCGAGGATGCGGGCGTCCGGCGCGACACCGCGGTACTTGCCGCCGGACCGCGCGCCGGTGCCCGCGATGATGCTCGCCACGTGCGTGCCGTGGCCGTGGTGGTCACCGGCGTCCGGCGAGCCGGTGAAGTTCCGCTCGCCGATCTCGCGGTCGGCGAGGTCCGGGTGGGTCTGGTCGACGCCGGTGTCGAGCACCGCGACCGTCGTGCCCGCACCGGTGTACCCGGCGGCGTGCGCGGCGGGGGCGCCGATCTGCCGGACGCTCCGGTCGAGGGTGGCGTGGCGCTTCGCGTCCAGCCAGACCTTCTCCACACCGGACAGGGAGAACGTGCCCGCCGCGGTCAGTCCCGTGACCGGCGTCCTGGCCGCGTCGAACGCGACACCGTTGATGCTGGGCAGGTCCAGCCCGGACTGGGCCCGCGGCGCCCCCTCGGGGTAGGTGACGATCACCGGCAGCGCACCGCCGTGGCCCGCGAGCTCGGTGACGTCGAACAGCCGCTCGTCGAGGCGGCCGTCGGCGATGAACGGCATGGCGTCGTCCGGCACCACGAACTCCCGCCCGCCCGCCGTGTACGAGGTGAACAGCACGCGCTCCCGGCCCGGCGCCGGCTGCACCGCGCGCTGACCGGGCAACACCTGGTCGCCGGTGATCAGCGTGACCGGTGCGGCGCCGGCGGTGGTCCGCGGCGGCTGCGGGGGTGCGGCGGTGGCCTGGACCGCGGTGAGCAGGGCACCGGTCAGTACGACGACTCCGAGTACGCGCACCCGGTCCTCCGTGGGTCTGTGAGAGCGATCTCACGGACCGTAGTGAGGTGTTCACGCGGGTGACAAGGGATCGGAGCAGATCCGGTCCAGACCAATTTTGACACCTGCGCTCGATGGTTCGGTCAACCGTCTCAGCAGGTCCGCGCGCGTCGCCCGGTTACGGCGCCGACAGGCGCTAGGACCTAGGGTGTGCGGCATGACTGGCCTGCGGGAGCGCAAGAAGGCGGCGACACGGGAGGCGTTGGGGGACGCCGCGCGGAGCCTGTGCGTGCAGCACGGCCTCGACGGCGTGACCGTGGAGCAGATCGCGCACGCGGCCGGGGTGTCGCTGCGGACGTTCTTCAACTACTTCTCGTCCAAGGAGGAGGCCGTGGTCGCCGGTGACTCCACGGCGGCCGAGGCGTTCGTACACGCGTTCGCGTCCCGCCCGGCGGAGGAACCGCTGCTGGCCGCGCTGCGGGCGGCACTGCAGTCCACGTTCCCCGAGCACCTCGACCTCGACCGGTTGCGGCAGCTGCGGGAGTTGCGCCGCACGCCCGCGCTGCTGCCGCACGTCCTCGCGGCCTACTCGACGCGCGAGCAGGAGCTGACCGCGGTGATCGCCGAGCGGACCGGCCTGGACCCGGAGGTCGACCCCTACCCGGTGGTGGCGGCCTCGATGATCACGTCGTCGCTGCGCTCGGTCGTGCAGTGGTGGCTCGACTCGCCGGAGGCGACCAGGACGTGGTCCGGTGCCGAGCTGATCGACCGGTGGATCGACCAGCTCGGCACCGGCCTCACGCGTCCCAGCTGACCGGGAGCGCGTGCACGCCGTAGATCGCCATGTCGGTGCGCAGCGGCACCTCCGTCGCGGGCACGGCCAGCCTGAGGCCGGGAAGCCTGCGCAGCAGCTCGGTGAAGCCGACGACCATCTCGACGCGGGCGAGCTGCTGGCCCAGGCACTGGTGGATGCCGTGCCCGAACGCCAGGTGGTGCCCGCGCGGCCGGTCGACGCGCAGCTCGTGCGGGTCCTCGTACTGCTCGGGGCTGCGGTTCACCGCCGGCACGGCCACGAGGACCGTCTCACCCGCGGGGATCGTGACACCGCCGACCTCGCTCTCCTCCTTCGCGAACCGCGGCACGCCGAACGCGATGATCGACAGGTAGCGCAGCAGCTCCTCGACCGCGTTCTCGGTGAGCTCGGGCCGGGCCCGCAGCAGCTCCAGCTGCTCCGGGTGTTCGAGCAGCGCGAACGTGCCCAGCGCCAGCATGTTCGCCGTCGTCTCGTGGCCCGCGATCAGCAGCAGGTTCGCGATGCCGACCAGCTCGTCCTCGGTCAGGTCGGTCTCGGTGACCAGGCCGGACAGCAGGTCGTCGGTGGGCTTGGCCCTCTTGGCGCGCACCAGGCCCTGCATGAAGCGCCGCAGCTCGGTGCCGACCTTGATCTGCTCGTCGATCGTGGTCGTCAGGCTGAGCAGCTTCGAGGTGGTGCGCTGGAACTCGTCGCGGTCGCCGTAGTCGACGCCCAGCAGCTCGCAGATCACCAGCGACGGCACCGGCAGCGCGAAGTCGTGCACCAGGTCCGACGGCGGGCCCGCGGCGACCATCGCGTCCAGCTGCTGCGTCACGATCTCGTGCACGCGCGGCTCCAGCTGTCGCATGCGCCGCACGGTGAACTGCCCGGTCAGCATCCGCCGGTAGCGGGTGTGCTCGGGGGCGTCCATCGAGATGAACGACCCGGCGCGGCGCTCGGGCGGGAAGATCTCGTTGAACAGCTCCGGCGACATCCGCGCCCGCACCCGCGGGTTGCCGAACCGGTCGGCGCTCATCCGCGGGTCGGCCAGCACCGCCCGCGCCTCGTCGTGCCCGGTGACGACCCAGACCGCCTCGCCGCCGTGCTCGACCCGGTGCACCGGCCCCTGCCCGCTCAGCTCCAGCAGCCCCTTCGCCGGGTCGAACGGGCACCGGCCGCGCCGGGTCAGCTCAGCGGGCAGCTGGGGCCGGATCAGCTCCTGCGCGGTGCGTTGCCGCTCTGCCGTGGTCATGGAAGCGCTCCCGTCCCCGGCCCCGCGTGACGGGGCCGTCGCTCGGTGTCACCTCCACGCTACCGAAACTTGCGCATCGTGCAAGATTTTTGGCCGCCCTTTACGTCGCGAACACCTGCGCGTCGTCGGCGAACGCCTTGAACTCCAGCGCGTTGCCCGCCGGGTCCAGCAGGAACATCGTCCACTGCTCGCCGGGCAGCCCCGCGAAGCGCAGGTAGGGCTCGATGACGAACCGCGTGCCGGCCGCCGTGAGCCTCGCGGCGAGGACCTGGAACTCGTCGGGCGTGAGGAGCAACCCGAAGTGCGGCACCGGCACGTCGTGCCCGTCGACCGGGTTGTGCACCCGCTCAACCCGCGGGGCCAGGTGCGTGACGAACTGGTGGCCGTGCAGGTTCCAGTCGATCCAGGTGTCGGAGCTGCGGCCCTCGTCGAGACCGAGGACGCCGCCGTAGAACGCGCGGGCGGCGGCGAGGTCGTCGACGGGCATGGCGAGGTGGAAGCGGGGGATGCTCACGCTAGTGCCTTTCTGTTGTCTGAATGTTGACATTAGGACAACGACGCTGGTCAGCGGAATGTGCGCTTGTTAACATTGCGCCATGGCACGGTTGGAGCCCGCCCGCAGGCGCGGCCTGAGCAGCGAGGTCGCGGACGCGATCCGGACGGCGATCTTCGACGGCCGCTACCCGCCCGGCAGCCCGCTGCGCGAGGTGGAGCTGGCCGAGGCGCTGGAGGTCAGCCGCGGCCCGGTCCGCGAGGCGCTGCAGCAGCTGGAACGCGAGGGGCTCGTCCGCACCGGCTGGCACCGCGGCGCGACGGTCGCCGAGCTGTCGGCCCGCGACGTGGCCGAGCTCGACAGCCTGCGCGGCGCCCTGGAGGTGCTCGCGGTGCGCCGGGTCGTCGACACCGCCGCCGACCTCACCGCCGTCGAGAAGGCCGCGCAGGAGATGGAACGCGCCCGCACCCCGCACGAGATGGTGCAGCTGGACATCGAGTTCCACGACGCCGTCTACGCCGCCGCCGACCACTCACGGCTCGTGCACGCCTGGGAGGCCATCCGGTCGCAGGTGCACCTGTTCCTGCTCACGCGCGTTGCGGTGAGCACGGAGGGCTACCTGGAGCACGTGCGCGACGAACACCGTGCGCTGGTGGAAGCCTTGCGGGCCGAGGACGTCGAGGGTGCTCTGCAGCTCTTCGCGGTGCACCGCAAGCACGCGTTCGACGTGCTGACGTCGAACTAGAGCCAGCCGTGTTCCTGCGCCAGCTGGAACGCCTCACCCCGGCCGGCCACGCCCAGCTTGGCCACCGCGGCCGACAGGTGGTTGCGGACCGTGCCCGGTGACAGCGACGTGCGGGCCGCGATCTGCGCCACCGGGGTGCCGAACCCGCTGAGCCGCACCACCTCCAACTCGCGCTGCGTCAGCGGGCACGGGGGAGCGGCGAGCGCGTCGGCCGCGAGCGCCGGGTCGACCCAGCGGGACCCGGAGTGCACGCGGCGGATGACGTCGGCGAGCGTGCCGCCGGGGGAGCCCTTGGGCAGGAAGCCCTTCGCGCCCGCCCGCAGGGCCTGTTGCAGGTGCGGCGGGCGGCCGCGGCCGGTCAGGACCACGACGGCGCACGACGGCAGCACGCGGGCGAGCTCCGCGGTGACCTCCAAGCCGTCCAGGGCGGGCATCTGGAGGTCCACCACGGCGACGTCGGGGCGGTGGGCCAGCGCCGCGTCGACGGCGGCGCGGCCGTCACCGGCGCTGGCCACCACCGACAGGTCCGGTTCGAGGTCGAGCAGCGCGGCGAGGGCGTCGCGGATGAGCTCCTCGTCGTCGGCCAGCAGCACCCTGATCACGCGGGCACCACGACCCGCAGCGTGAAGGTGCCGGCCGAGCGCTCGCCGGAGATCCGGCCGCCGTGCGCGGCCAGCCGTTCGCCCAGGCCGCGCAGGCCGTTGCCCCCGCGTTCGGGCACGTCCGGGTCGACGCCGTCGTTCGTGACCGTCATCAGCACCTCCCCGTCCCGCTCGGCGAGGTCGATGATGCACCACGTCGCCCTGCTGTGGCGCAGCACGTTGGTGCAGGCCTCCCGCACCGCCAGCGCGAGCTGGGTGGCGCTGTCACCGGTGAGGCCGCCACTGTCGGGGACCGTGCACCGGATGCCGGCCTCCCGCAGCACGCCGCGCACCGCCGCCAGCTGCTCGGCCAGGTCGACCGCCCGGTAGCCGTCCACGGCGGCGCGCACCTCGCTCAGCGCCGAGGACGCCAGCCGCTGCGCCTCGAACGCCTCGGCCGCCGCCCGCTGCGGGTCCGTGCCGGCGAGCCGCCCGGCCAGCTCGGCCTTCAGCGCGATCACGGTCAGCCGGTGCCCGAGCAGGTCGTGCACGTCGCGGGCGAACCGCAGCCGTTCCTCGCTCACCGCCAGCGCCGCCCGCGCCTCCCGGCCCGCCCGCGCCTGCTCCAGCAGCCCGGCGTACCACGTCGGCAGCCCGGCCATTGCGATCACCGTGGCCGCGACCGAGGCGGCGATCAGCAGGTGGGTCGCGGGCATGCCACCGACGGCGAACCCCACCACCCCCGCCAGCGCCACCCCGGCGACTGCCGCCGCCCACCGCCACACGCCGGTGAGCAGCAGCGGCGCGAACCCCGCCGCGACCCCGCCGACCCACGCCCACGGGTGCAGACCGGCCGGTCCGACCGGCGCCACGAGCGGGATCGACACCAGCGCGGCCGCACCCAGGACCCAGAACGTCCTGGTGCGCACCGCCACCACGCACGCCGCCGCGAGCAGCACCAGGCCCAGCACGCCTAGCCAGCGCGTAGCCGTCGGCTCGCGCAGCACCGCGACGAGCGGCACGACCAGCGAGCCCGCCCACAGCGAGTGCAGCGTCCAGCGCAACGCGGCCCGTGCCGGATCGGTCCGGGGCAGCTCGGTCCGGGAAAGCTCGGTCACCGCCACCACCCTAGAGCCACGCGATCATGATGGTGACCGCCACGACCAGGTCGAACACCCCGCAGAACTCCGACCACCAGCGCGGCACGACGGCGTTGCGGACGTGGTGCACGAGGTCCCAGACGGCGTGCGCGCCCCACCCGGCGGCGATCAGCACCACGCCGAGGTCGGCCGACGAGGTGGTGACCACGGCCGCGAGCGCCGCGTAGGCCCCGAACACGGCCAGCTGCACGCGCGGTGCCCGCCGGCCCCACATCAGGTAGACGGCCTGGCACACCAGCAGCGTCCACACCGGGGGCACCAGCGCCGCCTGCCAGAAGTCGAACGTCAGCGCCAGCGCGACCATCGTCGGCCAACGGTCGCCCAGGAACCGGATGGCCGGGTTGGTGGACGCGACGCCGTGCTCGTGGCGGTAGCGGACCAGCACGAAGATCATCGCGGGCACCATGAGCAGGTGACCGCCCATGAGCACGGCATCGCGGTCCACCGCACCCGACCAGTAGGGCACCAACAGCACGAGGTACGGCACCGCCATCGCGGCGCACATCTCCACCACGCGCCCATGACCGCGATAGCGCATCCACAGCGCCATCGGCACGGACATCGACACAGCCATCCACAGGACGGTGAGCTCGATCGAGTCCGGCGTCCACAGGGGTCCCAGCAGGGACATTCCCAGGAGCATCGCCACGAGCATCTCGACGCCGTGGCGCACCAGCGGCCGGACCGCGGAAGTTGTCGTCGTTGTCATGCACTGAGCGTCGAACCGACGCCCGGCAACATCCATCCGCGCGATGTCATGTCTTCACCGTGCGAAACGCACAGCCGAACCGTGCGCCTGAGCTCAGACGCTGATCTCCGCCCAGACGGTCTTGCCGTCGGCGGCCTCACGCGTACCCCAGCAACGAGAGAGATGGGCGACCAACACCAAGCCACGCCCGCGGGAGTCGGCGATGCGCGACTCGCCCAGCTGCGGCAGTTCGGCGGGTGTCCCGTCCTCGACCTCGACGCGAATGACCTCATCGGTGCGTGACATGCGCACCACCCGTGGAGCGGCCGCGTGCTCATAAGCGTTGCTGGCCAGTTCGGTGCACACCAGTTGCACGTCCAGCAGCACGTCCTCGGACAGGTCGGCAAGCAACGTCGAAGCCCACGAGCGCAGGTCCGCCAGATCCGGGTCGGAGTCGGGCAGGGGATATCGCGCTGAGGTGCGGAGCACCTCGGGAGCGTCCATCTCGATCCACCCCGTTCACGTTCTGGCTGCCCTGGCTGCTCAAGACGGCCGTCAGGTCGCGAAATACCACCGCGGGTGCTAACCCAAACGCATGGACGGCTTCGGGTTCGACCTTGCGCTGGTCGGAGTGCTGGTGTTGTTGAACGCTGCGTTCGCGGGCAGCGAGATGGCGTTGGTGTCGCTGCGTGAGGGGCAGCTGCGCGCGCTGGAACGGGATGGGCACCGCACGCTCGTGCGACTGGCACGGGATCCGAACAGGTTCTTCGCAACCATCCAGATCGGCATCACGCTGTCCGGGTTCCTCGCCTCCGCGACCGCGGCGGTGTCGCTCGCGCAGCCGCTGGTGCCCGCACTGGAGTTCCTCGGCAGTGCGGCGAACGGCGTGGCGATCGCGCTGGTGACGATCCTGCTGACGTTCGTCACGCTGGTGTTCGGCGAGCTCGCGCCCAAGCGGCTCGCGATGCAGTACGCGGTGCGCTGGTCGAAGATCATCGCCCGGCCGCTGGACGTGCTGTCGACCGTCTCCCGCCCGGTCGTGTGGCTGCTCAGCAAGGCGACCGACCTCGTGGTGCGCGTGTTCGGCGGTGACCCGAACGCCGACGAGGAGCAGATGTCACCCGACGAGCTGCGCGAGCTGGTGGCCGTGCAGAAGCACCTGAACGCCGAGCAGCGGGAGATCATGACCGGTGCGCTGGAGATCCACGAACGGCGGCTGCGCGAGGTGCTGGTGCCCCGTCGGCAGGTGGTTGTGCTCGACGCGAGTTTGACCATCCCCGTGGCGAGGGAAACCCTGGCCCAGTCCGGGCACTCACGGGCGCCGGTGGTGCGGGACGGCCACCTGGACGACGTGATCGGCGTCGTGCACCTGCGCGACGTGCTGGACGACACGGCGGCGTTGAAGGACGTGGCCCGGCCCGCACTGATGCTGCCGGACTCGTTGCGCGTGACCGACGCGTTGCGCCGCATGAAGGCCGAGCGCGAACAGCTCGCGCTCGTGGTGGACGAGCACGGCGCGGTCGACGGCATCGTCGCGCTGGAGGACCTGCTCGAGGAGGTCGTCGGTGAGATCTACGACGAGACGGACCGCGATGTCGCGAACGTCCGCACCGAAGCGGACGGTTCGCTGATCCTGCCGGGAACTTTTCCGGTGCACGACCTCGTTGACATCGGGGTCGAGCTGCCGGAGGCACCGGAGGGGGACTACGCGACGATCGCGGGTCTGGTCCTGGTGGTCCTCGGGAGAATCCCGGAAGGGCCCGGAGACGTGGTGCACGTCTCCGGCTGGGAGATCACCGTGCAACGCGTGGAACACCACGCGATCACACGGGTGAGGCTGAGGTCACAACCGAAAACGCGGAATGACCAAGAGGTCTGAACCGTTACACCAGAGGCGGCCAGCTCGCCCGCACCACCTGCCAATCGGAAACGGGGGATCTGTCATGCCTGCAGAACTGAAGAACCGCGCGTCCGGACAGCAGGACGCGGACCTGGTCGGCCAGTACCTGCGCGACGTGGGCAGCACGCCGCTGCTCACCGCCGCGGAGGAGGTCGTGCTCGCAAAGGCGATCGAGGTCGGCCTGTACGCACAGCAGCTGCTCGACTCCGGCGACACCACGCGGGACCGGCGCACACTGCGCCGGCTGGTCGCCGAGGGCGAGCGCGCGAAGGACCACATGATCCGCGCGAACCTGCGCCTGGTCGTGTCGGTCGCGAAGAAGCACTCGTTCCGCGGCCTGCCGTTCCTGGACGTGGTGCAGGAGGGCAACCTGGGCCTGATCCGCGCGGTCGAGAAGTTCGACTACGCCAAGGGTTACAAGTTCTCCACCTACGCCATGTGGTGGATCCGCCAGGCCATCGAACGCGGTCTGGCCGACCAGACCCGCACCGTGCGCCTGCCGGTGCACGTCGTGGAAGAGGTCAACAAGCTCAACCGGATCGGGCAGAAGCTCTCCGCCGAGTTCGGTCGCGAGGCCACCGTGGAGGAGATCGCCGCGCACGCCAAGGTGTCCGCGCAGCGCGTGCATGACCTGCGCGACGCGGCCCGCACGTGCGTGTCGCTGGAAACGCCGGTCGGCGACGAGGGTGACTCGGTGCTGGGCGACCTGATCCAGGACGGTGACGGCGTGTCGGCGCCGGACCTGGTGGAGCAGCAGGAGTTCGTCGAGGGCGTGCGGTCGCTGCTGGAGGTCCTGCCCGAGCGCCAGGGGCGGATCATGCGGCTGCGCTTCGGCCTGGAGGACGGCCGGGAGCGGACGCTGCAGGAGGTCGCCGACGAGCTCGGCCTGACCCGTGAACGGATCCGCCAGCTGGAGAAGCAGTCGCTGGCCGTCCTGAAGTCCACCGGCCGCCCGGAGGAGCTCTTCGCTCTCGCCGGCTAAAACCGCCTGTGCTGTCTCACAACCGCGCACGAACGCCCCACAGGCCCATCGGCCCGCCCCCGCTGCCCAGGCATCTGCAAGTACTTGCAGATGCCTGGGCAGCGATGAGGCGGCGAGTGGTCAGCGGCGGTGTTTGTACAACGGCACGGACGCCGCCGAACCGGGCAGGTGCGGATTCGGGTTGGCCGCGCACACCGTGCCCGCCGCAGGCAGCTTCACGTCGAGCAGGTACGCGTTCATGTGGTCCGTGATGCACGCACTGACCCCATAAGCCGTGTGACCCCATCCCGCGTAGGTGAGCAACCGGCTGTTGGGCAGCTGACGGGCCACGGCCTGCGCACCGCGGTAGTCGGTCGCACCGTCGAAGTAGTTGCCCACCACCAGTACCGGTGCGGAGGTGCGGGCGTTCCACGGGCCCGTGTAGCGGTCGGGGTTCGTGGGCCAGTTCGCGCACGCGGCGTTGCCCCACCACCAGTACGGGCCGAACTCCGAACCCGCCTCGGCATAACGCCCGATGGCGCGGTAGGTCTCGAAGTTGCGCGGGTACTCGATGTCGGCGCACGCGTTGCCGTTGTAGGCGTCGAGGAAGTTGTCGTAGTCCGGTTCCGCGGCGGTCAGCACGGTGCCGGTGGAGGCGTCGGAGAGCCTGTCGAGCAGGGCGGCGATGGCGGGCCAGGCGTCAGGGGCGTAGCCGGTGCCGATGGCCGTGCCGATGATGGCGTCGTAGGTGTAGGTCTGGTCGCCCAGCTGGATCGGCTTGGCCTTCGCCGCGGCGAGCAAGGCCTTCCAGCGCTGGGCTGAGTTCGGGGCGAGGGGGCACGCCGCCTCGTCGCACAGGCGCAGGAACTCGTCGAACACCTCCTTGCCGGCGATGCGGTCCGACTCGATCTGGCGGCCGCCCGACCACAGCACGGGGTTGAGCACGCCGTCGATCGCGAGCGCGCGGACGTTGCGGGGGAACAGGTTCGCGTACGTCGTGCCGAGGTACGAGCCGTAGGAGAAGCCGAGGTAGGTGAGCTTGCGGTCACCGACGGCGCTGCGGAGCAGGTCCAGGTCGCGGGCCACGTCGGCGGTGCTCATGTGGCGGGCGATGGGCTCGCCGGAGCGGCACTTCGGGCCGAGGGTGCGGTAGCGGTCGAAGAACGGGCGCTCCTGCGCCGCCCGGTACGGGAAGCCGGGCAGGCCCTCGAAGAACTCGTCCAGGGCCTCCTCACTCGGGAAGCAGTGCAGCGGGTCGGAGCGGCCGACGCCGCGCGGGTCGAAGCCGACCACGTCGAAGCGGCCCCGCAGTGCGGCCGAGAGCTGGTCGCCGATCGAGTGGGCCAGGTCGACGCCGGACCCGCCGGGGCCACCGGGGTTGAGGAACAGCGACCCGATGCGGCGGGCCTTGTCGGTGGCGGGCTTGCGGGTCAGCGCCACGGTGGTCGTGGCGCCGCGCGGGTCGTCGTGGTCGAGCGGCACGCGGACCGTGCCGCACTCGAAGCCGGGGTGCTCCGGTCCGCAGGCCTGCCAGTCGATCCCGGGCGCACCCTGCCCGGCGTGCGCCACCGGGGTGAGCGTGACCATGAGCGCTGCGAGCGCGACGAGCGCGGTTGTTCGCATGGGCGAGTCCCCTCGTGTCGGCCAGGAGCGCTCTTCCTATCTCGCTGCGGCGGGGTGCGTGTAGCGACGAAAGTCGTCTTCGGCCAGTTGGGACGGCGCGGCGCTGAACGGGTTGGGGTTCGCCGGGCACACCGTGCCAGGCGCGGGCAGCCTCACGTCCAGCAGGTACGCGTAGATGTGGTCGGCCGCGCACTGGCTGCGCCGCCACGACACGTGCCCCCAGCCCGCGTACGACAGCAGCCGGCTGTTGGGCAGTTGCCGGGCCACGGCCTGTGCGCCGCGGTAGTCCGTTCCTCCGTCGAAGTAGCCACCCACCACCAGTACCGGTGCGGACGTGCGCGCGGTCCACGGGCCCGTGTAACGGTCTTCGTTCGCCGGCCAGTCGGCGCACGCCGAGTTCGTCCACCACCAGTACGGGCCGAACTCGGAACCCGCCTCCGCATAACGCCCGATGGCGCGGTAGGTCTCGAAGTTGCGCGGGAACTCGATGTCCGCGCACGTGTTGCCGAGGTTGGCGTCGAACATGTTGTCGTAAAGCGGAGTCACGAGTGTGGTGACACGAGGTTCAGCAGCGGCATCGGCGAGTTGGGCGAGCGTGGTCGCGATGACCGTCCACAGCTCCGATGCGTACCCGGTGAGTCGTGCGTGGCCCACGATCTGGTCGTAGGTCCACAGCTCGTCGCCGAGCTGGACCGGGTTGGCCCGCGCGGCGGCGAGCAGCGCGTCGTAACGCTGCCGCGAGGCGGGTGCGAGCGGGCAGGCGGCCTCGTCGCAGAGCCGGAAGAACTCGTCGAGCACTTCCTCGCCGGCGACGCGGTCCGACTCGATCTGACGGCCGCTCGAGTACCGCTCGGGGTCCAGCACGCCGTCGATTGCGAGCGCGCGGACGTTGCCGGGGAACAGGTTCGCGTACGTCGTGCCGAGGTACGAGCCGTAGGAGTGGCCGAAGTACGTGAGCTTGCGATCACCCAGCGCGCGGCGCAGCAGGTCCATGTCGCGTGCGACGTCGGCGGTGCTCATGTGCCGTGCGATCGGCTGGTCGCACTTGGCGGCGAGGGCGCGGTACCGGTCGAAGAACGGCCGTTGCATCGACGGCCGGTAGGGGAACAGCGGCAGGTCGGCCAGGTACTCGGCGCGCTCCTGCTCGGAGGCGAAGCAGCGCAACGGGTCCGACCGGCCGATGCCGCGCGGGTCGAAGCCGACCACGTCGAACCGGCCCTGCGTCCCCGCCGACATCCGGGCGCCCCACGCCCACGTGTAGTCGAGGCCGGAGGCACCGGGGCCGCCGGGGTTGAACAGCAGCGACCCGATCCGCCGCGCCGGGTCCGCGGCGGGCAGGCGGGTCAGCGCGAGCGTCGTCGTGGCGCCGCGCGGGTGGTCGTGGTCGAGCGGCACCACGAGCTGCGCGCACTCGAAGCCCGGGTGGTCGGGGCCGCACGCCTGCCAGGCGATCGGCGGCACCGCGGCCCACGCGGGTGGTGCGGGCGCGAGGGTGGACACCGCGACCGCGACCGCCGCGACCAACCTGGGCACGAACGCGCGCATGGCTCCCCTTCCAGCGGGCTGAGGAGCCATTCATAGCCGTGATCAGTCGGGCCGTCGATGCTTTTGACGAACTCCCAGCTGAGCGGCGATCTGATCGTGGATCGGCGTGCTCATGACGACCGGTCCCGCCGGTGCGGCGGGAGGTGTCGGACCAGCCTTGTCGGTTTCCTCCGGCATGCGAGGAGCGTAGGCATGGTCGTTGACCCCCCAACGACGCCGACCGGGATTTCACCTTCCTTGTACCCCAGTAGGTGATACCCGATCGAGCGATTTGCGCCCCGCGTCGAGGGCGGGCCGCGGAACAGCCGCCGATCGCGTCTTGTTGTGCCGGTACATGGACAACGAGCAGCGTGGCCGCGTGCGCGTGGAGCACTCGGCGAAGCGGGTCCGCACGTACTCCGGTGGCGAGCTGGTCGCGGACACGACCGCGCCGCGGCTGGTCTGGGAGATCCCGCACTACCCGGCGTACTACCTGCCGCTGGCGTCCGTGCGTGCCGAGCTGAGGCCGACGGGGGAGACGCGGCACTCGCCGAGCCGGGGCGAAGGCGTGCTGCACGACGTGGTCACCAGGGGCGGAGTGGCCGAGGGAGCCGCGCTCACCTACCCCGGCTCGCCGGTCGAGGAGCTGCGGGACCTCGTGCGGTTCGAGTTCGCGGCGATGGACGAGTGGCTGGAGGAGGACGAGCCGGTCTACGTCCACCCGCGCGACCCGTACACGCGCGTGGACGTGCTGAACAGCTCGCGGCACGTGCGGGTGGCGTTGAACGGCGTCACGCTGGCCGCCTCGGCCCAGCCGCGCGTCCTCTTCGAAACCGGCTTGCCACCGAGGTACTACCTGCCGTTGAGTGATGTCCGGTTCGACCTGCTCCGCCCCTCCGCCACGCAGACGCGGTGCCCGTACAAGGGCACGGCGACGTACTGGTCGGTCGAGGTCGGAGGGGTCCTGCACGAGGACCTCGCGTGGATCTACCGCACCCCGCTGCCGGAGAGCCAGAAGGTCGCCGGGCTGGCGTGCTTCTACAGCGAGAAGGTCGACCTGCACCTGGACGGTGAGCTGCAGGAACGGCCGAAGTCGCCCTGGTCGTGACCGGCACGCGCCGACGAGACCCTTCACACACTGCAAACTTGCAGTGACTGCAAAAATATCCTGTACTGTCGACCCGTGAACCAGTCGGGGGAGAGCCTGCGCGACCGCAAGAAGCGCCGCACGCGTGCCGCGCTGGAGCGGGCGACGCTGCGCCTCTCCGCTGAGAGGGGCTTCGACCACGTCACCGTGGAGGAGATCGCCGCCGAGGCCGACGTCTCGGTGCGCACCTTCTTCAACTACTTCGCGAGCAAGGACGACGCGCTGATCGGCGCGGACCCGGAGACGGGCCCGCGCATGGCCGAGCGCGTCCTCGCGGCGGACGGGGTCACGCCCTTCGAGGCGTTCCGCGCCGCCGTGCTGGCGGAGATCGACGACGAGCTGAACAACGCGCGTGACCTGTGGCTGCTGCGCAAGGACGTGCTGATGCAACGCCCCGACCTGCTGGTCCGCGCGTTCGCGTCGAGCGCGGAGGCCGAGCAGCTGATCGGCGCGGCGGTGGCGCAGCGCAGCGGGCTGCCCGCCGACCACCTGTACCCGCGGCTGCTGGTGGCCGCGGGCACCGTCGCGTTCCGCTGCGCGGTCACCCGCTGGGCGCTCGACGACGAGGTCGCGCTGGGCGACCTGATCTCCGAGGCGCTCGACCTGCTCGGTGCCGGACTGGCTCACGCACCGCACCACCACGAAGGGGGACCCTCATGAGCACCGGAACCGAAGCGCCAAGACCCGCCCACAGCAGACGCGACGTCCTGCAGGCCATGTCCGGCCTGATGATGGGCATGTTCGTGTCCATCCTGGCGAGCACCATCGTCTCGAACGCCCTGCCGCGCATCGTCGCCGACCTCAAGGGCTCGCAGTCGATCTTCGCCTGGATCGTCACCGTCGAGCTGCTCGCGATGACCGCGACCGTGCCGCTGTGGGGCAAGCTCGCCGACCTCTACAGCCGCAAGCTGCTGATCCAGGCCTCGCTGAGCCTGTTCGTCGTCGGCTCGCTGATCGCGGGCTTCTCGCAGAACATCGAGATGCTGATCGTCAGCCGCGTCGTGCAGGGCCTCGGCGCCGGTGGTGTCACCGCGCTCGCCACGATCGTGATGGCGGCGATGATCCCGCCGCGCGAGCTCGGCCGCTACTCCGGTCTGTTCGGCGCCGTGTTCGGCGTCGGCACCGTGGCCGGCCCGCTGATCGGCGGCCTGCTGGTCGACACCTCCTGGCTGGGCTGGCGCTGGTGCTTCTTCATCGGCGTCCCGTTCACGCTGGCCGCGATCTGGCTGCTGCAGCGCACCCTGCACCTCCCGGTCGTGCGCAACGAGAACACGAAGATCGACTTCCTGGGCGCGTTCCTCATCGTGTCCGGTGTGTCGACGCTGCTGGTGTGGTCCTCGCTGGCCGGCCAGAAGTTCGAGTGGGCCTCCGGCTGGACCGCGCTGCTCGTGTCGCTCGGCGTGGTGCTGCTCGTCGCCGCGGTGTGGGTCGAGTCCCGCGCCCACGACCCGATCATCCCGCTGTCGATCTTCCGCAACCGCACGGTCTCGCTGGCCACCCTCGCGAGCGCGCTCGTCGGCGTGGCGATGTTCGGCGGCACGGTCTTCCTGTCGCAGTACTTCCAGCTCTCGCTCGGCAAGACCCCGACCCAGGCCGGTCTGCTCGGCCTGCCGCTGATCTTCGGCCTGCTGGTGTCGTCCACCGTCGCGGGCCAGCTGATCACGAAGTACGGCCGGTGGAAGGCGTTCCTGGTCGCCGGTGGCGTCGTCATGGTCGCGGGCATGCTGCTGCTGTCCACGATCACCGCGCAGACCACGGTGTTCATGGTGGGCGTCGACATGTTCGTGCTCGGCGTGGGCGTCGGCATGCTGATGCAGAACCTCGTGCTGGCGGCGCAGAACGACGTGCCCGCCCGCGACCTCGGCGCCACGACCTCGACGCTGACGTTCTTCCGCTCGCTGGGCGGCGCGATCGGCGTCTCGGCGCTGGGCGCGGTGCTGGCCAACAAGGTCTCGTCGCTGACCGAGGAGAAGTTCGGCCCGATCGCGACCGCCGGCGGCGAGAACGCGGTACCGGACATCACGAAGCTGCCGCCGGAGGTCAAGGCCGTCATCGCCGACATCTACGCCACGGCGACGGCGGAGATCTTCCTGGTGGGGGCGCCGTTCGCGGTGCTCGCGTTCCTCGCGGTGGTGTTCATCAAGGAGAAGCCGCTCAAGGAGCAGAGCGGGGACGAGCGACTGGCGGCGGAGATGGCCGCGGGGCACTGATCCTCGTAGTTCGGCACCGGCGCGGACCCCTGACTTTCGTCGGGGGTCCGCCCCGTCTTCCGGGTCGGGTGCCGCGGGCCCGCGCTTCGTACGGTCACGACCATGAACAGCATCTGGGCGATCGGCCTGGTCGCCGCACTGGTCTCCCCACCCGATCTGTCCGCAGTGGACGGTCACGTGGCCGCGTACCTCGCAGAGGCCTCCTACCCCGGAGTCGCGGTCGCGATCACGAAGGGGGACAGGGTGATCGCGACCAAGGGCTACGGCCGCGACTCGACCGGCGCGCCGCTCACCGAGCACTCGAAGATGGCGATCGCCTCGGTCAGCAAGTCGTTCACCGCCTTGGCCGTCCGCCAGCTCGCCGACGCGGGCAAGCTCGACCTGGACCGGCCGGTGCGCACCTACCTGCCCGAGTTCGAGGTCGCCGACCCGCGGGGCGGGCGGATCACCGTGCGACACCTGCTGGAGCACACCTCGGGCATCACCGACCGGACGTTGCCGGAGAAGAGCCTGCCGCAGCCGGACACCCTCGACGGGGCGGTCCGGCGGGCGCAGCAGGCGACGCTCGCCGCCGATCCCGGTGCCGAACACCGGTACACCAACACGAACTACCACGTCGCCGCGCGGGTGGTGGAGGTCGTGTCGGGTGAGAACTTCGACGACCACCTCAGGAAGCACGTCTTCGAGCCGTTGGACATGCGCGAAACGGTCGCGATCGACGTGACGCCGCGCGACCTGCCGGCCGGCTACCGCACGGGACACGGGTACGCGTACGGGTTCTCGGTCGCGGTGACCGAGCCGCACCGGTTCGTCGCCGGGTCCGACGGGGTGGTCACCACCGCCGCGGACATGGGCAGGTGGCTGGCGGCCCAGGGGCGGCTGCGGCCGCAGGAGGGGCTGGGCTGGGTGCGCGACAGGCGCGGCCTGCGGCACAACGGCATCTGGTTCACGGCGACGGCCGGGCAGTTGCTGACGTCGTCCGGGTACGGCGTCGCGGTCATGGCCAACAGCGGTGTGGGACTGGGCAACGAGGGCACCTCGCAGCTGGAGGACGGGATCGCGGACCTGCTCGACGGGAAGGTGCCCGCGCAGCCGTCGTCGTTCCGGTTGCTCACGGACCTCGTGCTGGCGGCGCTGACCCTGCTGTCGGTGGCGCTCGGCGTGCGGGCGCTGCGGCGGCCGCGGCGGTGGCCCAGGCCGTGGCAGGTGCTGCGGTTCGTGCCGGTGGGGCTGCTGGTGGCGGCGCCGTGGTTGCTGGGGCTCCTGTACGGCGGCGGGCGCGACATCACGTTCTTCCAACTGGCGCACTATTCGCTGCCGCTCGTGGTGTGGTTGGGCGTGTCCAGCGTGATGAACATCAGCGTCGCGGTCGTGCGGTGGCGGCGGTGAAGGCGGCGGCGCTCGCGGCGTGCGTCGCGGTGGCGGCGGCCGTGTCGTTCGCGATCGACGACTCCGTGCCGCCGTGGACGGCTGCGGTGTGCGTGCCGTTGTTCGCGGTGTCCTTCCTGCTCGGGCGGCGCACGGCGGTGCTGTGGCCGGCCGTGCTGTTCCCGCTGGGGGCGCTCGCGGGAGGCGTGGCGGCCGGGATCGTGGCGGTCGCGGTGGCGCTGCCGTGGTTCCTCGGCCGGGTGGTCCACCAGCAGGCCGCACTGGCCGCCGCTGCCGTCGAGGCCGCGCACCTGCGGGAACGCACCCGGATCGCGCACGAGGTGCACGACAGCCTCGGCCACGAGCTGAGCCTGCTGGCGCTGCAGGCCGGGGCGCTGGAGATGACGCTGCCGCCGGAGCACCGCGAGTCCGCCGCACAGCTGCGGCGCACGGCGGCCGGTGCCACGGAACGGCTGGCGGACCTGGTGTTCCTGCTGCGCGATGGTGAGCCGGTTGCGGTCGAGGGCGTGCGGGACCTCGTGGACCGGGCCGTGCGGGCGGGCCTGGACGTCCGGTTCACCGCGGATGGACCTGTTCCGTCCACAGTGGAGCCGACCGTGCGCAGGGTCGTGCAGGAGGCGTTGACGAACGCCGCGAAGCACGCGCCGCACTCGGTGTTGCACCTGACCGTCACGACCGCCGACGCCACGACCGTCGTGGAGGCGAGCAACGCGCTGGGCGGACGGCGGGCCGCCGGGTCGCGGCTCGGCCTGGTGGCGTTGCGCGAACGGGTGCGGCTGGCCGGCGGTACGCTGCGGACCACTCGTGGCGACGGCAGGTTCGAGCTGGTCGCGACGCTGCCACAGCCGGGGGACCAGTGATCCGCGTACTGCTCGCCGACGACGAGGCCATGGTGCGGGCCGGCGTGCGCGCCATCCTGAGCGCCGACCCGGCTGTCGAGGTCGTCGCCGAGGCCGCCGACGGTCACGAGGCCGTCGACCTCGCGTTGAGGCACCGCCCCGACGTCGTGCTGCTGGACGTCCGCATGCCCCGCCTCGACGGCCTGCGGGCGGCGGAGGAGCTGGCGCGCCACGGGTTCGGCGTCGCGATGCTGACGACGTTCAACGACGACGGCTACCTCGAACAGGCCCTCGACGGCGGCGCACGCGGGTTCCTGCTCAAGTCGGGCGACCCGCGCGAGTTGATCGCGGGCGTCCACGCGCTGGCCGCCGGCGGCGCCTACCTCGCCCCGAAGGTCGCCGCCCGGATGATCACCCGGTTCCGCGGCACCCGGACCGGCGCCGCCCGCGCGCGGGTCGAGGAGCTGACCGCCCGCGAACGCGACGTGCTCGCGTTGCTCGGCGAGGGCCTGTCGAACGCGCAGATCGCCCGGCGGCTGGACCTGGTCGAAGGCACGGTGAAGGGGCACGTGAGCGCCATCCTGACCCGGCTCGGGGCGCAGAACCGGGTGCAGGCGGCCATCGTGGCCCACGAGGCCGGTCTGCCCCCTCGCACCTAGCCACCCTGCCTCTGCCGGCGTCTGCAAGTACCACCAACTCAACATCAACAAGCACTTTTCCACTACCAACAGCGCCTGCGGCTGACCTGCGCACGCAGCCTGGTTCGGCGAGTGGCGACCATGTTGGTGGTGGTCAGCGGCGTCAGTACGGGAAGTGGCCGTGGGAACCGGCGACGGTGACCCAGCGGGTCGCGGAGAACGCCTCCACGCCCCACCGGCCGCCGAACCGGCCGTAGCCGCTCGACTTCACCCCGCCGAACGGTGCCTGCGGCTCGTCGGCCACGGTCTGGTTGCCGACGTGCACGATGCCGGTGCGGATGCGGCGGGCCAGTGCGAGGCCGCGGCGGGTGTCCTCGGTGAGGATGCCCGCGGTGAGGCCGTGCTCGGTGTCGTTGGCGATGGCGACGGCCTCGTCGTCGTCGGCGACCGGCACGATGACGACGGCCGGGCCGAAGATCTCCTGGCGGAAGATCCGCATGTCCGGGGTGACCCGGTCGAGCACGGTCGGTCCGGTGCCCTCGGTGCGCCGCCGGGCGCCCGCGGAGACCGCCTCCTCGACCAGCGCGGACACCCGGTCCGCGGAACGCCGGTTGATCACCGGGCCGAAGACGGTGCCGGGGTCGCTCGGGTCGCCGTGGGGGAGCGCGGCGAGCTTGGCGACGAAGCGGGTGGTGAACTCCTCGGCGATCGAGCGGTGCACGAGGACGCGGTCGGTCGACATGCAGATCTGGCCGGAGTTGTGGAACGAGCCGAACACGGCCGCGTTCACGGCGTGGTCGAGGTCGGCGTCCTCCAGCACCAGCAGGGCGTTCTTGCCGCCGAGCTCCAGCACCGCCGGCTTGAGGTGCTGGGCGGCCAGGGTGCCGACGGTGCGGCCGACCTCGGTGGAGCCGGTGAAGTTCACGGCGCGCACCCGCGGGTCGGTGATCAGCGCGGCGGCCACGTCGGCGGCGTCGGCGGGGTCGTTGGTGACGACGTTGAGCGCACCGGCGGGCAGCCCCGCCTCGTGCAGCACCTCGGCGATGAGCAGACCGGCGGTGATCGGGGCGTCCTCGCTGGGCTTGAGCACCACGGTGTTGCCGGCGGCGAGCGGGGCGGCGACGGCGCGGGTGCTGAGGATGACCGGCGCGTTCCACGGTGCGAAGGCGGCGACGACGCCGAGCGGTTCGCGCACCGCGAGCGACAGCTGGCCCGCGGTCTCGGTCGTGAGGACCTCGCCGACGGGCTGGGTGACGGCGGCCGCGGACTCGCGCAGCACGTTCGTCGCGAGCGCCACGTTGAAGCCGGCCCACCCGGCGACACCGCCGACCTCGGCGGCCATGACCCGCACGACGTCCGGTGCCCTGGCCCCCAGCAGGTCGGCCGCGCGCAGCAGGATCGCGCGCCGCGTGGCCGGGGAGGTCGCCGACCACTGCTCGAACGCCGCCTGGGCCGCGTCCACGGCACGGGTCACGTCGGCGGTGCCGGCCGCGGCCACCACGGCGAAGACGTCGCCGGTGTAGGGGTTGAGGTCCTCGGTCGTGCGGCCGTCCAGTGCCGGAACGTTCTCGCCGCCGATGAAGAGTTCACGCTTTTCGCTCGCCACAGCGCAGAGTAGAGCCGCAGGCGAGCTGATCATCCAACCCCGCTTTCCGGTGGGTGGAAACCGGACTCCATCGTCCGGGCGATGCCGCGGGCCGCGACCTGCAACGCCGCCACCAGCCGCCCCCGCACGCTGCGCAGGTCCGGCACCACGATCCCGAGCGCGGCCACGACCCCGCCGCGCACCTCGACCGGCACCCCCACCGAGCACGCGCCGAGCGTCATCTCCTCGAACGTCTGCGCGTACCCGTCCCGCCGGATGCGGTGCAGCTGCGCGCGCAACCGGGCCGGATCGACGATCGTGAACGCCGTGCACCGCGTCAGCCGATGCGCCAGCACCTCCTCCTGCACCTCCGCTGGCGCGTGCGCGAGCAACACCTTCCCGACGCCCGTGGCGTGCAACGGCAACCTGCTGCCCGTGGTGCTCACGATCGGCACCGACGCGTGCCCGGACACCCGGTCCAGGTACAGCACCTCCGCACCCTCGCGCACCGCCAGGTGCACCACGGCCCGCGTGGCCGCGTGGATGTCGTGCAGGAATGGCTCCGCGACCCGGCTCAGGTCCACCTCGCCCGCCGCCAGCAGGCCGAGCCGCCAGATCCGGCGCCCGATGACGTACTCCCCGGACGCGAGCCGCCGGACCGCGCCCCAGCCCTCCAGCTCGGCGAGCAGGCGGTGGGTGGTGCTGACCGGCAGGCCGCTGCGGCGTGCGATGCCGCTGAGGGTCTGGGCGCGGTGGCGGGTGTCGAAGGTGCCGAGCAGCGAGAGCAGCTTGGCGGAGACGGTGGCGCTCACGCCGGAATTCTGCCCCCTCCCCGCGACGGGCGCTCCGGGCTCAGGCGCCCACGCTCACCCGCACCGTGAACCCGTCGTCACCGCGTCCCATCGACACGTAGTTGCACGTCCGATGCAGGATCCACAGCCCCAGGCCCGCCGTCTGCGTGGCCTCCGTCGGCATCAGCCCCACGAGCGGGTCGGACGGCCCCGTACCGTGGTCGGTCGTCGCGACCACCACCCGTGCCGCGTCCGCCCACAGCCGGAACCGGACCGGGCCGACGCCGTGGGTCAGTCCGTTCGTGATGATCTCGCTGGCCGCGTAGACCGCGTCGTGCGCGCTGTCCTCGTCGAGCCGGACGCCGGCGATGGCCGCGAGGACGGCACCGCGCACGGCGGACGGGGTCGGGTCGACGAGCTCGACCAGCGGCGGCGCCTGTTCGAGGACGTCGGGGCGTGGTGCGCTCAGCGGAGCGCCGTAGTGCGGGTTCGGCGTGCCCTGGCCTGCGACGTTGGGGTGGGTGCTGGCGACGTCGGCCAGCACGTAGTCCGGGGTGGTCCTGGTGTCGTAGGGGCACAGGCCGTGGAGCGGGAACTCGGCGTAGGCCCGGTTGACGGCGGCCTCGTAGCGGGCCCACCAGTCCCAGGGGGCGCCGACGCCGGGGTGGGGGACGTCGCCGACCACGTGGATGCCGGTGGCACCGGCGGACACGAGCTTCGCGCAGATCTCGCGGTAGCTCGCTATCGCGTCCGCGGGACGGGCGTACTGGTCGGCGGCGGGGAGGTAGGTCACGGCGTCGTCGCGGCCCAGTGCTCCGCGCAGCAGGGCCGTGTTGTCCTCCGCGCAGGCGACGAAGGTCGGGTGGCCCGCCCGCAGCCCGTCCTCCACGAACGGCACGGCGAGCGCCAGGAAGGTGTCTTCCGAGTCGTAGAGCGCGCACTCGTGGAAGAACCCCGCCGTCATCGGACGCACTCCACGTCTTCCAGCCCGAGGATGGACACCAGGCGTGCGAGGGCGGACTTCTCCGAGCGCAGCACGAGCGTCGCGGCGTGGGAGCGCGCGCAGTCGTGCAGGGCCAGCAGGCCGTGGTGGTCGATGAAGCGCAGGCCGGTCGCGTCGACGCGGAGCTCGCTGCGGTCCACCGGCGGTTCCGCGCGCAGCAGGGCCAGCGGCAGCAGCTCGCGGCTCGCGCGGTCGATCTCGCCGACGAGGGCCAGGCCGTCGGCGGTGGCGTGCAGGCGGAACGGGGCGCCGCGGGCGTTGCTGACCGGGTGCATCGACGCGAGCTGCTCGACGGTGCCGTCGGCGAGCTCCGGGCGGTGGTAGGCGCACATCGCGGAGAACGGCGAGCCGGTCATGTACCGGTCGATGAGGTGCTCGTAGCGGCAGAACGCGTCGAGCGAGGCCGGTGAGCTCACCAGCGCGGTGGCGTCCGCGGCCACCCGCAGGCCGGTGAAGCCGTCGGCCAGTGCGGCGCTGGTGGCCTCCGCATAGGCGGCGACCTGGTCGTTCGGTGACACCGTGGCACCGGAGCGGTACCGCGACTCGAGCGGGATCACCTCGGCGGAACCGTCGCGCAGCGCGGCGGCCAGGACGGGGGACGACGCGAGGTGCCCGGCCAGCTCGCGGGCGTCGCCGCGGGCCACGTAGCAGGCGCGCTGGCCCCTGACGAGGCCGTCCACGAGGAACTCGGCCGCCCGTGCGCGGAAGTCGGTGAAGTCGTCGAACGACCAGCAGAGGTGGTCGCTCGTGCTCATCCCGACGACGACGTCGGTAACACCGGACGTGCGCATGGCGCCTGATCCTACGCGCAGCACGATCCTCCACCCTGGCGATCCTCCGGCCGGTCCGTGCGTGACGGCGCGCGCGGACCGGTCCTGCGCTACCGTCGTGAACCGGGTCCAGCAGACAGGCCGCGCTGCCCATCTGGAGGTTGCCACGTGCACACCGACGACCAAGCCCCCTGCAGCATCACGAGCGAGAGCGTGGGAGCCGCGGTCGTCGTGCACGTCGCGGGCGAGGTCGACCAGGTCACCGCCGACGACCTCTCCGACCGGCTGGGCGAGGTGGTGCGGCCGTCCGCGCCGGTGGTGCTCGACCTGACGGGGCTGCACTTCCTCGGGGCGTGCGGGATCAGGGTGCTGCTGGAACAGCACGAGCGGTGCGTGCGCGACGGCGGCTCGTTCGCCGTGGTCGCGACCAGTGCCGTGGTGCTGCGGCCGTTGCGGGTGCTGGAGCTGGAGGACGTGCTGAACGTGCGGCCCTCCGTGCCGGAGGCGTTGCGCCGCCAGGAAGTCCCGCTGGCCTGACAACGTCCACCGAGGAGGGTGCGGTGCCAGGCCCGGCGTGCGCGATGCCGCGGCGATGAGTCCTACAACATGGGCGGCATCAGCCGGTAGGACTCGGAGTAGTACTCGCCGCTGCGCCTGCGGTGGTCCTCGGGGTCGGCGTCCGCGTCGTACTCCGGCGCGTCCTTGATCTGCTGCCTGGTGCGGTCGACCCACACCTTGCGCTCGTCGTGGTCGACGCGCCGGACCGTGCCGACGGGCAGCACGACCTTGTGCCCGAAGATCCACGGCCCGGTGTCGACGAGCAGGCAGTCGCCGGGCACCTCCGCGTTGTCGTCGTGGACCTTGCCGATGCTGCCGTCGGTCGCCTCGACCTCGTAGCCGATCAGGCCGGTGTCCGGGCGGTGGGCCAGGTCGGTCGCGTCGTCGTCCTGCCCGAACCAGGACTGGTCGCGCCACACGAACGGGACGAACGGAATCGGTTGCATGTGGACCCTCCATCTCGTTGACGGGCTTCGGGTACCCGTTCGTGCTTAGGTGGTGAACATGACCGATGAGAACGTGCTGGGCCGCATCGACGAGCTGGTCGAGGAAGAGCACCGGCTGCGGGAGGCGCTGGCGGCCGGCGAGATCTCCTCCGAGGAGGAGCACGCCCGGCTGCGCGCGCTGGAGGAGTCGCTCGACCAGTGCTGGGACCTGCTGCGCCGGCGCCGGACCGCGCGGTCGGCCGGTGGTGACCCCGACGACGTGCGGGCGCGGTCGGTGGGCGAGGTCGAGGGCTACCTGCAGTAGTCCCCGCGCTCACGGTGCGCGGTCGAGGACCGCCGCACCATCGCGACCTGCTCGACGCGGGACCCGGGGTGCGGCGCGCCCCACGCGGCGCGCGGGGAGATCACTAGGCTCGGGAGCGTGCCGGACCGCCCCAGACCAGAGCAGGTGCAGACGCTCGACGAGCTGATCGCCGCGTTGCGCCTGTTGAAGGTGTGGGCGGGCAACCCGTCGCTGCGGCAGGTCGAGAAGCTGTCCGGGCTGGCGCGCAGCACACTCGCGGACGCGTTGAGCCCCAAACGGAGGACAGCGCCCGCCGTCGACGTCTTCCGCGGCCTGCTCAGGGCGTTCGGCGTCACGGACACCGAGGGCTGGCTGGCCGCGTGGCGCCGGGTGCAGACCGGACCGGCACCGCAACCGGTGGCCCGGGCCGTGGTGCCGCGGCAGCTGCCCGCGGTGGTGCCGGGGTTCACCGGGCGCGCCAAGGCGTTGAAGGAGCTGTCGGCGCTGCTGGAGGACGGCAGCCGGCTCGCGGTCGTGTGCGGCATCCCCGGCGTGGGCAAGACGGCGCTGGCCGTGCAGTGGGCGCACCAGGTGGCGAACCGCTTCCCGGACGGCCAGGTGCACCTGGACCTGCGCGGGTACTCGTCCGGGCCGCCGGTGACGCCGGACCAGGCGCTGGCGCTCGCGATCCGCGCGTTCGGCGTGCCCGGTGAGGACATCCCGTTGCAGCAGGACGCGATGGTCGGCATGTACCGGTCCATCACGTCCGACAAGCGCGCTCTGCTCGTCGTGGACAACGCGCCGAGCGCCGCGCACGTGCGTCCGCTGGTGCCGGGCGGGTCCGGGTGCATGACGCTCGTGACGAGCAGGGACCGGATGGCCGGGCTCGTGGCGCGGGAGGGCGCGCACCGGCTGGAGCTGGGCGTGCTCACACCCGAGGAGGCGCCGGCGGTCGTGATCGGCGTGCTGGGCCCGGAACGGGTGCTGCGCGAGGAGGACGCGGTCGAGGAGCTGGTCCGGTTGTGCGGGCACCTGCCGCTCGCGTTGCGGATCGCGGCGGCGAACCTGGCCGACCGTCCACACCAGACGATCGCGGACCACGTCGCCGAGCTGCTGGCCGGTGACCGGCTCGGCGCGTTCGAGATCGAGGGCGACACGGACGCGGCGGTGCGCACGGCGTTCGGGCACTCGTACGCGGCGCTGGACCCGCTCGCCAGGACGTTGTTCCGCCGCGCGGGCTTCGTGCCCGGTCCTGAGCTGTCCACGCGGGCGTGCTCGGTGCTGCTCGACCGGTCGGAGGCGGAGACGGCGCCCGTGCTGCGTGCGCTCGTCGGCGCGCACCTGGTGGAGGCCAGGACGGCGGACCGGTACGGGTTGCACGACCTGCTGCGGTTGTACGGCCGTGACCGGTGCGCCGCCGAGGAGACCGCGGCCGCCACCGCGGCGGCGGTCGAGCGGTTCTACGCGCACCTGCTGGACGCGTCGGTCGCGGCCGCCCGCGCGGTGCGGCCGGACTTCCTGGTGCTGTCCGACGTGGAGCCGCGGCAGGCGTTCGCGACGGCGGCCGACGCGCTGCGCTGGTTCGACGCCGAACGCGCCACGCTCGTGACCGCCGTCGAGAAGGCCGTCGAGCTCGGGCAGGCGCCGATGGCGTGGCTGCTCACCGACGCGCTGCGCGGCTGCTACTGGTTGCGCCGGCACACCGCGGAGTGGTTGGCCGTGGCACGGGCCGGGTTCGCCGCCGCCGACCGGCTCGGCGACGCGCGGGCGACCGCGGCGATGCAGCTGTCGCTCGGCACCGCCCAGTGGAGCGCGGGCGAGCTGCGCGTGGCCGCGGAGCACTTCGAGCGGGCCGTCGCGGCGAGCCGGGTGGCGGGCGACCGGTACCGCGAGCTCAGCACGCTCGGCAACCTCGGCGGCGTGCACTCCGAGCTGGGCGCGCTCACCGAGGCGGCCGACTGCTACACCCGCGAGCTGGCCTTCTACACCGAGATCGGCGACTCGGCCCGGCGGGCCCGCGCGCTGGGCAACCTGGGCCTCGCCCAGCTGCGCCTGGGCGCGCTCGCCGACGCGGCCGCCCACCTGCGCGCGGCCGTGGAGCTGCGCGAGTCGATCGGCGAGACCCGGTCGGCGGCGAACTCGCTGGGAGCGCTCGGCATCGTGCACCGGTACCTCGGCGAGACCGGCCAGGCCGTGGTCCACCTGTGCCGTGCCCGGCAGCTCAACCACGACCACCAGGACCGCGTCGGCGAGGCGGCGGCCCTGGACGACCTGGCTCGCGTGCACCGCGACGCCGGCCGTCCCGAGGAGGCCCTGCGGTGCGCGGAACAGGCGCTCTCGCTGGCGTCGGGCCGGGTGGAGATCGACGCGCGGATCACCGTCGCCGCCGTCCGCGGCCGCCGCGACGACCTGCTGCGCGCGTCCCGGCAGGCGGCGGCCGCCGGGTACGGCCACGGCATGGCGGACGCACTCGTCGAGCTGGCCTGGCTGGAGCTCGCGGCCGGTGACCGCCCGGCCGCCGCGACCGCCGCCGCGCAGGCCCGCGACCACGCCGCCGCGACCGGCCAGCGGATCCTGGAGGGGCTGGCGCTGACCGCGGTGTGCGCGGCGGAGGGGTCGGTCGAGGCGGGCGGGGCCGCCGTGGCGGTGTTGGAGGGCACCGGGTACCGGCTGGGCCTGGCGCGAGCACTGCTGCACCTGGGACTCGCATCGGCCGACGGCGTGGCCGCGTGGCAGCGCGCGTTGGACATCTTCGAGTCCGTCGGCAGCGACGAAGCCGCACGCGTGCGATCACTGCTCGGTGTCCGGGATCGTCCGAACGGCTTGTGAGCGCGGCACGGCGCTTGGTAGATCAACACGCACAAGGGGGAACCATGAAGAAGCTGAGTGTGTCCGTGGCCGCCGCGGTGGTGGCCGGACTGTGCTCCACAGCGCCCGCGCAGGCCGGTTGCGATCCCGTGCACGACCCGGGAACCGGCTGTTCGGCCACGTTCCAGATCGACCTGTACCACGTCCTGCCCGGCGCCAGCGCCGTGGCGAAGGGCACGTTCATCGACAAGACGCCGCACGTCAAGGCGCCGTCGTACATCGAGGACACTGCGGACGACGGCATGGCCGCCCACCTGTGGGTCCGGTACTTCAAGATCGTTCCGGGTGGCACGCAGGAGGTGGTGAAGTCGATCGCGAGCGCGTCGGGGATGGGCACCTCCACCACCGTCGAGTGGCTCTCGGCCGACCAGATGCACCGGTTCTGGTTGCGGGTCTGCGTCGGCGAGGGCGAGACCGGCTGCACGCCCTGGTACCTGTGACGGTTGTCCGGATCCGTCCGGTGTCGTCCGCGGCCCTTCCGGGGTGAGGGCGCGCCGGGCGAGGATCGGGGAGCACGACCTGGTGCCGGTCGCCGCTGGGGGTGGCGACCGGCGCCTCGACGGGCGACCGGCGCTTCGACCGGTGCGGTTCGCCGCCCGTGGCATCGCGCCCAAGCCTCTGCCGGCATCTGCGAGTACCACCAACTCAAGGTCAACAGGCACTTTTCCACTACCAACAGCGCCCCCGGTCACCTGCGGGCCCGCAGTCTGGTTCGCGGGACGGCGAACAGGTTGGTGGTGGTCAGCGGCGATTTGATCAAGGGTTGGTGGTACTTGCAGATGCCATGGCAGCAAGGGGGAGAGGTTAGCGGGGGCGGAAGATGAGCCACCGCATGGCGCTGTACATGAACGCTGCTTCGCAGATCCCGGCGACGATTCGGGAGAGGTGGTACTGGACGCCGAGAGCGGTCAGCGCGGTGCCGGCGCCGAGGATGAACGCCAGGTAGTTGACGAGGACCGCCACCGCGTAGAGACCGGCCTGCGGGCCGACCGGGGCGTGCGAGCGGAAGTTCAGCGCTCGGTTGAGCACGAAGCTCAGGCCGAACGCGATGACGTAGGCGACGGTGAACGCCACCGGTACCGGCCAGCCCAGGCCGGAGCGGAACAGGGTGAGCAGCAGCAGGTCGACGCCGAACGTGCAGCCGTTGATGAGCGCGAACCCGAGGAGGCTGGGCGGGACGAGCCGGGACAGGCCGAACGGCAGGTGGCGGACCACCGCGGCCGTCCAGGCGTGGAACCGCTGTCCCGGGTCGGTGCGCTGGTCGTTCAGGGTGTGCCCGCCGGTCATGGCACGACGGTGCCACGACCGGGAGCGCGGAGACCGGCGAAACGCCGGTGTGTTCAGCCGGTGTTCGGGCGATCTTCACGTGACCGATCGCGTGAGAGCGATCCCAGGTCCATTGTCGATGATGAGAACGCGGCTGTGTCGGCCCAACCGCGGTCGAGTTCGACGGCACACCGCAGGCGAACATCGCGCGCTGTCAAGGACCTCGGTCCGTCCGCGCCCGTTCTTCCTTGCGCTCCAACGATCCTGACCAGCACCGACAGTAGTCCGACCGAACAGCGGCCGGGGTCCGCGGCGCCCCACCCGCTATCCGCAGTGGACCCGGATGTGCATGATGGGAACCATGGTTGAGCTGCTCGAAGGAGGTACGCCTGTCCTGACGACAGGACAACGGCTGCGCGACGTGCAGCGCGCGATGTTCGACTGCCTGGCGGAGCGGGGCATCGACGGTCTGCTGGCCCTCTTCACCGGGGCGACCGGCGAACCCTGTGCCCTCATCAGGCTTCCCGACCAGGTGATCGCGGCTTCGCCACCGGGGTTCCGGTGGCCACCCGACGACGCGGACGGCGCACAACTGCTGCCCATCAACGCCGACGTGCCGCACGCGTTGTTCGCCACCGGCCGCACGTCGTTCGCCGACGACCTCGCGGGCCACGTCGCCGGACTGGTCCGGCTCGAGCTTCGCCCGCGTGCAGGCGCTGCGGGCCGGCCGGCGCGAGCTGACCGGGCAGGTGATCGAGGACCTGGTGCGGTCCGCCATCTCCTCCAGCGAGGCGGCGCGCAGGCTCACCGCGGCGGGTGTCGACCCGGCCGCGACGCACAGCGTGCTGCTGGTGACCGACGCACCGGTCGAGCTCGACGACCTCACCGACGTCGTGGTCGCCCGCGTCGGACCGTACGAAGCCGTTGTGCTGGAAGGGAACCGGTCACCGCACGAGCTCACCCGGCTGCTGGCCAAGAGCGCCACGTCGGTCGGTGTCGGCGGGCCCTACCGCGGTGTGCACGGGCTGCGCTGGGCGTTCCTGGAGGCGCAGGAGGCCGTCAGCAGGGGACCGGGCGTGCACGAGGGTCGGGTGATCGACATGCCGCGCCTGCTCATGTCGAACCCCGACCTCCCCGTGCGCGAGGTGGCCCGCAAGGTGCTCCAGCCGCTGCTCGCGTTCGACGCCGACCACGGCGGGCAGCTGATGCGGACCCTGGAGGTGTTCCTCACCACCGGCGGCTCACCGCAGCTGGCCGCCAAGGAGTTGTTCGTGCACCGCAACACCGTGCGCTACCGGCTGGAGCAGATCGAGCGCGTCACGGGCCTCTCCCTCAGCTCGGTCGAGGCCCGTGTCAACCTCTGGCTCGCGATGCGCGCTGTCACCTGACGGGCGTCACCGGCGGCTCAGCGGCCGCATGTCGGTCCACAGCTCGTCGATGCGCGCGAGGCACTCGGCCCGCGTGCCCGGCTCACCGACCACGCGCCACCCGGCGGGCGGCTGGGCGGTGGCAGGCCACACCGAGTACTGCTCCTCGGCGTTCACCACAACGGTCGTGTCCATTGCGCAATCCCTTCTCAGACCAAGACACCCAGCTCGTCCGACACCGCCGTCAGCACGTCGCGCCACCCGTCGTCGGAGAACAGGTGCGCGCCCTGGACCTGCCGCAGCAGGAACGGACCCGTCGTGCCGACGGCCCACTGCGCCATGTCCTCGGCGCTGACCATCGGGTCCCGCCGGCCGTGGAACGCCGTCAGCGGGCACGTGAGCGGCTCGCCGTCGCGGTCCAGGTAGCCGTCCGCGATGCGCAGGTCGGCGCGGACCAACGGGAGCAGCATCTCCATCAGGTCCTCGTCGGCCATGACCTCCTCCGCGAGCCCGAGGTCGGCGAGCGTCGCCCGCAGCGCCGGCTCGTCCAGCGTGCCCAGCACCGGCATCGGCACGTCCGGCAGCGGCGGGTTGCAGCTCGCCGCGAACACGTGCACCGGCTCCGTCCCGAGCTTCGCGCCGCATCCGCCGCGCCAGCTCGAACGCGAGCACCGCGCCCATGCTGTGCCCGAAGAACGCGAACGGCCGGTCCGCGACCGCCTTCACCGGTTCGGTCAGCGCGTCCACGAGCAGGTCGAGTGACGTGAAGGGCTCCTCACGCCACCGTTCCGCGCGGCCGGGGAGCCGGGCCGCCAGCACCTCGACCCCCGGCGGCACCGACCGTTCCCAGCCGCGGAACACCGACGCCGACCCGCCCGCGTACGGGAAGCAGATCAGCCGGACCGCGCCGTCTCCTGGTTCCGGGAACCAGGTCACGACGCCCAGACCTCGAGCGGGAGGTGCCGGATGCCGAGGGCGAAGTTGGAGTGCAGCTTCTCGACCTCGCCGGCGAGCCGGAACCGCAGGCCCCGCTTGACCATCTCGCCCAGCAGCAGCTCCATCTCCAGCCTGGCCACCACGGCGCCGATGCAGTGGTGCCGGCCGAGACCGAACGTGAGGTGCTTGTTGGGGTTGCGGGTGATGTCGAAGACGTCGCCGTCGGGGAAGACGTCCTCGTCGCGGTTGGCCGAGGAGTTCCACAGCGTGACCGCGTCGCCCTCCTTGACCTCCTGGCCGCGGATCACGATGTCCCGTGTGATGTGCCGCTGCACGTACGTGTTCGTCGCGGTCCAGCGGAACAGCTCCTCCATCGCCGTCGGCAGCAGCTCCGGGTGCGCGAGCAGCTGCTCGTAGGCGTCGGGGTGCTCCAGGAACGTCATGACGCTGTACGACGAGGTGTGCGCGGTGGTCTCGTTGCCGCCGACCGCGACGTTCATGCAGTTGTAGAGGATCTCCGACTCGCTCATCGGCTCGCCGTTGACCTCCGCCTGCGTGAGCAGGCTGATGAGGTCCTCGCCCGGGTTCTCCCTGCGTTCCTCGATCAGGTCGTAGAAGAACTCGAAGATGTCGACCTGCGCGCGGATCAGCGTCTGCGCGGCGGTCGCGTCACCGCGGTACTCGCTGTCGCGGAACCCGATCATCGTGCGGGTCAGGCGCTGCAGCATGGACGCCTTGTCCAGCGGCAGCTCCATCGTGCCCAGCAGCACGCCGGTGGGCAGCGCCAGCGAGATCTCGGTGGCCCAGTCGCCACCGCCGTCCGCGACCATCTTGTCCAGCGCGGCGTTGACCGTCGCCGTGACGCCCTCGCGGGCCTTGTCCATCTTCAACGGGTTGAAGCCCGCGTTGTGCACGGACCGGCGCAGGTGCTGGTGGCGCGGCGGGTCGGTGGCGATCAGCATCTGCCCGCTTGCCGTGTCGGTCTGGCTGCGGTACGAGCCGCCGAGCATGGTGCCCTTGGACGAGCTGTAGACCTCGGTGTTCAGGTAGGCCTCTGCCACGTCGTCGTACTTCGTCAGCGCCCAGAAACCGCCGTCGGCCGTCGGGTTCCAGTAGACGGGTGCGTTGTGCCGCAACCACTTGTACGCCTCGATCGGGTCACCGTCGGCGAACAGCTCGGTGCCGCCGAGGTCGATCTGGGTCGTCGTCACTTGGCCTCCTCGATCACGCGGGCCAGGCCGCGCAGGGTGCTGTGCTCGAACAGGACGCCGGCGTCGACCTTGATGCCGTACTCGCGCGAGATGGCGCTGCGTGCGCGGAACGCGAGCAGCGAGTGGCCGCCCAGGTCGAAGAAGTCGTCCTCCGCACCCACGTCCTCGATGTTGAGCAGGCGTTCCCACAACGCGACCAGCCACCGCTCGGTGTCGGTCTCCGGCTCGACGCGGCGTGCGAGGCGTTGCACGGCCTTGCCGCGCAGCTCGGCCAGTGCGTCCCGGTCGCGCTTGCCGTTCGACGTCAGCGGCATCTGCTGGATCACCGTGAACGACGCCGGGACCATGTGCGGCGGGAGCTTGGCGGTGACGAACTCCTTGAGCTCCACCGTGGACAGGTCGTCGCTGGCCGGGACCACGAACGCGGCCAGCCTGCGGTCGCCGTCGAACTCCTCGACCAGCACGGCGGCCTGCCGCACCTGCGGGTGCGCGAAGATCCCCTGCTCCACCTCGGCCGGCTCGACCCGGTGGCCGCGGATCTTGTGCTGCCCGTCGAGGCGGCCCAGGAACTCCAGCTGCCCCTGCTCGTTCTCCCTGACCCGGTCGCCGGTCGTGTAGACGCGGGTGCCGGCGGCGCCGAACGGGTTGGGCACGAACCGCTCCGCGGTCAGCCGCGGCGGCCCGAAGTAGCCCCTGGCCACGCCGACGCCGCCGACGAGCAGCTCGCCCGCCTCACCGCGCTGGACCGGCTGCCTGTTCTCGTCGACCACGTAGGTCTCGTAGCCGTCGATCGCGGTGCCGATCGGGATGGAACCGGTGTCGTCGGGGACCTCGGTGATCCGGAACGCCGTCGCCGCCGTCGTGATCTCGCTGGGCCCGTAGAGGTTGTAGAAGTCGCCCTTGAACTTGCCGCCCAGGATCGCCCGGCAGGTCGCGGGCAGGATCACGTCGCCGCCGCTGCACAGGTGCTTGAGCGAGGCGAACGTGTTGCGGTCGACCCGGCAGACCTCGTTCAGCACGGTCGCCGGCACCAGCATCATGGACACCTTGCGGCGCTTGAGCTCCCGCTGCAGGTCCGTGGGCAGCAGCGAGCCCATCCGCGGCAGCACGACGACCTCGGCGCCGACCGCGAGCGCGGACCACACCTCCAGCGTGATGCCGTCGAAGGACACGCTGGAGATCTGCCCGACCTTGTCGTCCTGGGTGAGCTTGGGCAGGCTGGGGTTGACCGCGAGCGCCGCGATGTTGCGGTGCTCGAACACGATCCCCTTCGGCTCGCCCGTCGACCCGGACGTGTACAGCACGCACGCCGCGTCCTCGGGGATGAGCCGGGTGCCGGTCGGTTCCGCGTCGCCGGTCCGGTCGATGCTCCACTCGACGGCCTCGACGCCGTCGGGGAGCCGGGTGCCGGACTGGGTGATGACGAGCTTCACGCCGCCGTCGCGCAGCATGACGTCCCGCCGCTGCGCCGGGTAGTTGGAGTCGATCGACAGGTACGCGCCGCCCGCCTTCGCGACCGCCAGCATGGCGACCACGACCAGCGCGCCCCTGTCGAGCAGGATGCCGACGTTGTCGCCGACCTGGACCCCTTTGCCGGCCAACACGTCCGCCAGCAGGTCCGAGCGCGCGTCCAGTTCGGCGTAGGTGAGGGTGGTGTCGTCGTCGCTCACCGCGGGCCGGTCGCCGTGGCGGGCGCGGCTGGCCGCGAAGAGCTCGGGGAGAGTGAGGGTGGAGTCCATCGCATCCTTCCAAGCCTGTTCGTCCAAACAGGACAGCTGGTGGTGCTGGTCCTACCCTCTCGACGCTATTGGGGCCCGTGGCGGCGGGCCATGGGCGTTCGCACAACGATCGACCCTGGTTTCTGTGCGTTCACCCGGTTTCCCGCACGGTCAGACGAGCGCCCTCGTCACCGCCGTCGCCGCGACCGCGACCAGCACGACGACCAGCAGCGGTGCCTTGAGCAGCAGGGCGACCAGCGCGGCACCCAGTCCCGCGGCCCGTTCGTCGAGCTGGAAGTGCTGCCCGCTCGTGAACACCTGCACGGCGATCAGCGCCGACAGCACGACCGGTGACACGAGTGCCAGCACCCGTTTCGCCTTGTCCGAGGGCGTCCAGTTGCCCAGTGCGACCGGCCCGGCCGCCTTGATCACGACGGTGATCACACCCAGGACGACCACGACCCACCACACCGCGCTCATTTGACGAGTCCCATCAGGCAGACGAGGCTGGCGACCGCGATCGGCACGCCGGCCGGGGTGAACGGAACGAGCACCAGGGCCACCGCGACCGCCGTGAGCGCGGCGACGCGCGTGCGCGGTGAGTCGAGCTGGTTCCACAGCAGTGCGAAGAAGATCGCGGGACTGACCATGTCGAGCCCCCAGGCCTCGACGCTGACGTCCTTGAACGCGACGACCCCGATCGCCGTGCCCGCGAGCCACACGACGAAGACCGTCGCACCGGCCTGCAGCAGCAACCGCGCGTCGTGCCCGCCGTCGGGCGTCCGGCTCAGCGCCCACGTCTCGTCGCCGAGGAGCTGCGCCTGCGCGGCCCGCGAGTACCAGGGGCCCCGGTAGGCCGTGGACGCCGTGACGCCCATCGGCAGGTACCGCAGGTTGAGCAGGACACCCGCGAGGATGGCGCTGAGCGCCCCACCTCCCGCCGCGAGCACCGCCGCGCTCCCGACCTGCGCCGCACCGCCGAACGTCGTCGCCGACATGACCAGCGCGGACTCGATGCCGAACCCGGCCGTCGTCGCCACGGCGCCGAAGGAGATCCCGAACAGGAACGCGGCCGTGGCCACCGGCGCGATGGCCTGCAGTCTGATCGTCCGCGCGCTCGTGTAATTAGCATCAGCCATAATGACTACTTACGCTAGGATGGCCGGGGAAAGGGGTCAAGATGCGCTTCGGTGATTACGCGGATCCGGTGGTGACGCTGGCCGAGGACGTCGTGAACTCCTACCGCCACAGCGTCGGTGTGGACGACCTCTCACCTGCTGTTTTGACTTCTCTCGCGCGTGCTCGCGGGTGGACCGGCGCTGACGCTTCTCCTGCGGACGTTGTGGCTGTCCGGTCGCTGCGGTCGCCGCTGCGGGCGGTGTTCGAGGCGCACTCGGTGGCCGCGGCGAACGAGCTGGTGGCGTCGTCGGGGCTGGTGCCGGAGCTGGTGGAGCACGACGGGCTGTCGTGGCACCTGCACCTGACGGGGGCCGTGGCGTTGCCGGCCTGGGTTGCCGGGCAGGCGGCGTTCGCGTTGCTGGCCGTGGTCGAGCAGGGCGGGGTGTCGCGGTTGCACCGGTGTGCGGGGCCGGACTGCCACGCGGTGTTCGTGGACCTGTCGCGGAACCAGTCGCGGGTGTTCTGCAGTCCGGCGGTGTGCGGGAACCGGGTGCACGTGAAGGCGCACCGGGCCCGGAAGGCCGTCAGCCCGCGTAGTCGGGGTTCGGCCTGAGCTCGAGCTGCACGAACACCAGGTCGCAGCCTTCCTCGGCGGCCGTCGACCGGTAGCGCTCCTCGTCGGAAGGGGCGGCGAGCTGGACGATCGCGACGAGGGGGCGGTCGAGCACCTGGTCGCGGTACCGGGTGGCCTTCGAGAGCAGGTCGTCGAACTGCGGTTCGGCACCCCAGCTGAACGCCCGCTTGCTCACGCCGTTGGTCACGATGCCGTAGCCGTGCCCGGGCTTCACCGTGCCGGACCTGAACCGCCAGTCCGGTCCGCAGGCGGCAGCCAAGACCTCCTCGGCGGTCTGGTAGCGCAGGGGGACGAGGTCCGCGTACTGGCCGAGCCCGTGCAGGGCTTGCAGCCGCTTGCGAAACATGACGTCCCGGAGCCAGATCTCCGCCGCCTGCGGGGTCAGGTGGGAGTCGAGCAGGCCGCCGATCTCCGGGTCCCGCAGCCACCCGTGCATCAACGGGAACTCAGGGGCCACGAACGGATGGGCGTCGTTCTCCCGCGCCACCTCGCGGTAGACGCGTGCCACGACCTCCCGTTCCGCGTGGGGCGGCAGAGAGCTGGCCGGGGCGTTCTCGACCCGTTCGATGTCGTCGGCCGACCGCGGGTTCACCTGCACGTCGGTCAGCGCCGCCGCTCTGCGGATCAGCTCGGACGGCGTGATCATGAACAGCCTGCGGTCCGCCACCGCGCGCAGCTCGGCCATGAGCTCCAGCCGCGGACCGCGCAGCTGGCCCTTGGCGCGCCGCCACCAGTCCTCCTTGACGTCGCTCGTCACGAGCAGCACGTCGCAGGACCGCCCCTCCGCCTCGATCAGCACCTGCTTCCAGACGAGGTAGTCGCCGGCCCGCTCGTCCTCGTCCGCCTTGTCCTTGTCGAGGTAGCCCGGCGGTTCCTGGGCGGCGATGCGGCGGTTGGCCTCGACCACCGCCGCGGCGTGCTCCTCCGGTGGCAGCGCGGGACCGATCCGGCCAGCGAGGATCGAGCCCAGCGCCTCGACGACCACGTCGCTGTTGGTGTCGTGCGAATGCGCGTCGGCGGCGCTCTGCCGGCTGATCGTCGAGTGCACGGTCGCGAACGCGCCGGCCAGTTCCTTCAGCAGGCCGGCCCGGTCGCCCTCGGGCAGCGAGACCCGGTTGCTCCACAGCCGCACGGCCTCCTCGGCGTCCTTGTGCGCCTTCTCCAGCTTCGTCAGCGACTCCCGCGGCACCTGGCCGAGCTGGTCGATCACCGACTCGCGGTTGCGCCAGAACTCCCGCTGCACCTGGTGCGGTACCCACAGGCTGTCGCCCAGCGACTGCATCACCTTGATCAGGTCGCTGCGCGTCGTGCTGTTGAACCGGTAGAGGTTGAGCAGGACGTTGGCGTCGAACACCACCAGGCCGCCGGTCAGCGTCCGCCGGTAGTCGTCGGACGTCGGCGTCCGGTAGTCCTCGAAACCGTTGAAGATCCCACCCGTCACGGCCGGGAAGCGTACCGAGACGGAGCTTCCCGCATAGTGGATCAACGAGCGGGCTCACCCGATTGGCCTCTACGCTCCGTGCATGCGACACGTGCTCAAGGGCGCGGTGCTGTTCCTCCTGCTGGTGGCGACCGGGGCCGCGCCGGCGAGCGCGAGCCAGGAGCAGACCGTGGTCCGCGTCGGTACCGAGGGGACGTATCCGCCGTTCTCCTTCCACGACCCGGGCTCGCAGGAGCTCACCGGCTACGACATCGAGGTCGTCGAGGCGGTCGCGGCGAAGGCCGGGTGGCGGGTCGAGTTCGTGGAGACGCAGTGGGACGCGATCTTCCCCGCGCTCGACGCCGGCCGCATCGACGTCATCGCCAACCAGGTGTCGCGCAACGCCGAGCGGGACGCCAGGTACGGGTTGTCCGACACCTACACGTACTCGCGCGGGGTGGTCGTGCGCCGCAAGGGCGACGACCGGATCAAGTCGCTCGCGGACGTCAAGGGCAGGACGACCGCGCAGTCGAGCACCAGCAACTGGGCGAAGGTCGCCAAGGACGCCGGGGCGAACGTCGAGGCCGTCGAGGGGTTCGCGCAGGCCGCCGCGCTGCTCGTGCAGGGGCGGGTCGACGCGATCGTCAACGACAACATCGCGGTGCTCGACTACCTGGCGTCGACCGGGTCCAGTGACATCGAGATCGCCGGCGACGCCGGGGACGCGGGCAGCGAGCAGGTGCTCGCCTTCCGCAAGGCCGACGAGCAGCTCAGGGCGCAGGCGAACCAGGCGGTCCAGGCGTTGAAGGCCGACGGCACGCTCGGCACGATCTCGCAGAAGTACTTCAGGGCCAACGTGTCCGTGCCCGACGGCGGCGAGGCCGACCTCAGCCAGAACCGCGGGCCGCGCAGCACCTGGGAGGTCGTCCGGAGCACGGCGTGGCCGATGTTCGTGGGGCTGGTGAAGGTCACGGTGCCGTTGACGGCGCTGAGCTTCGCGATCGGCCTCGCGCTCGCCCTGCTCGTCGCGCTCGCCCGGATCTCCGGCTACCGGGTGCTGAGCGGGCTGGCGCGGGCGTTCATCTCGGTCATCCGCGGGACGCCGTTGCTGCTGCAGCTGTTCATCGTGTTCTACGGGCTGCCGCAGGTGGGGCTGAAGTTCCCGCCGTTCACCGCGGCGGTGATCGCGTTCAGCCTGAACGTCGCCGGCTACGCGGCCGAGGTGATCAGGTCGGCGATCCTGGCGGTGCCCAAGGGGCAGTTCGAGGCGGCGCAGACGATCGGGCTGGACTACCCGCAGACGTTGCGGCGCATCGTCCTGCCGCAGGCGGCGCGGACCGCGGTGCCGCCGCTGTCGAACACGTTGCTGTCGCTGCTGAAGGACACGTCGCTGGGGTCCGTGGTGCTGTTGACGGAGCTGTTCCGCGAGTCGCAGCTGGCCGCGGCGGAGAGCAACGAGTTCCTGGTGCTGTACTCGTTCGCCGGCCTCTACTACTGGGTGGTGTGCGTGGCCCTGTCCGGTGCCCAGAAACGTCTCGAAACCCGACTGAGCAGGTACGTGATCGCATGACCGAGCCCCGCATCCGAGTGCACGGCCTGGAGAAGTCCTTCGGCGACAACCAGGTGCTGCGCGGCGTCGACCTCACCGCGGAGCAGGGCACCGCGACCGTGCTCATCGGACCGTCCGGCTCCGGCAAGACGACGGTCCTGCGTTCGCTCAACGCGCTGGAGACCCCGGAACGCGGCGTCGTCGGCATCGACGACGTGGAGGTCGACTTCGCCGCCCTGCCCGCGGGTAAGGCCGGCCGTGCGCAGAAGGAGCGGCTGCGCGCGCAGAGCGGCATGGTGTTCCAGTCGCACAACCTGTTCCCGCACCGCACGGTCCTCGAGAACATCATCGAGGGGCCCGTCGTCGCGCAGCGCCGCCCGCGCGAGGAGGCCGTGGCCGACGCTCGCCGGCTCCTGGACCAGGTCGGCCTCGCTGACCGCGCGGACGCCTACCCGTCCCAGCTCTCCGGTGGTCAGCAGCAACGCGTCGGCATCGCGCGGGCCCTGGCGCTCAAGCCGCGGGTCGTGCTGTTCGACGAACCGACCTCGGCACTGGACCCCGAGCTGGTGGGGGAGGTGCTCGCGGTCATCAAGGACCTGGCCGCGCAGGGCTGGACGCTGGTGGTCGTCACGCACGAGATCCGGTTCGCCGAGCACGTCGCGGACCAGGTGCTGTTCCTCGACGGCGGGCTGATCGTGGAGCACGGGCCCAGCGCGCAGGTCATCGGCGACCCGCGGGAGGAGCGGACGCGGCGGTTCCTCAAACGGGTCCTCGACCCGGGCTGACGTCCAACCGGCACGGCGGCGCCGGCGGACCTCAGCGCCTGATCCCGGACAGCACGCTCGCCACCATCGCCATCACCACCGCGCTGATGATCGCCGCCACCCCGCCGACCACCGGTTTCGGCATCGGCTGCACGTCCGCGACCGGCTCCGGCGCGGCCGGGACCGGCTCGGCGGGCGCCGGCTGGGCCACCGGCGGCTGGGGCGCGGGTGGCTGGACCGCAGGCGGCTGGACCACCGGCGCCGGCACGGGCTCGGACAGGGAGGCGACCCGCACGTCCGCCGAGGCGCTGATCGCCGTCCCGGTGGCGGCGCTGGACACGAGCAGCCGGGTGTTCAGCGGTGCGGCGGCGACGCAGGTGTAGGTGAGGCGTTCGCCGGGGGCGAGGACGGGGATGTTCCGGCGACAGGACACCGGTTCGCCGGTGACGCGCACGTCGGTGATGGGCATCGCCGACGGGTTGCCGACGGTCACGGTGATCGTCACCAGTTCGCCCTCGCGTGCGCTGTCGGTGGACCAGACGGCGGTGATGGTCAGCCTCGGGTAGACCACGGTGTACTTCGCCGACGCCTCGGTGCGGACCGTGCCGCCCAGCTGGTCCGCGGCCGTCACGGTCACCACCGCGCTGCCGCTCTCCTCGCCCGCGACGACCGTGCACTCCACGGTGGACGAAGCGCCGGGGTCGAGCCGCGGGACCGTGCCGCAGTCCGCGGAGGCCCGTGCCGAGACGCTGGACAGCACCGCGTCACCGGTGTTGGTGACGACGGTCGTGAGCGTCAGCTGCCCACCGGGCAACACCGTCGAGGGTGATGCCGTGGCCGACGCCTTCAGCGCCGGGTGCAGCACGTCCACCGGTGTCGTGGCGCGGGCGGTCAGCGGGTCGCCGGCGAGCGACCGGCCGGACACGTCGGTGACCGCGGTGAAGTCGTCCTGCCCGGCCTGCGACACGCAGGTCCGCGACACCGAGGCGTGCGGTGCCAGCTCTCCCGCGTCCTGACCGCACACCACGACCGCCGCGGCGGGCGCGTCACCGGCGTTGGTCACCACGGCGGTCCGGCTGACCTCGCCGCCGGGGTACGCGGCCAGCGCGCCGGGGGTGACGGTCACGGTCAGGACCGGCAGCGGGAACGACCACGCCAGGCTCTGCACCAGGAACGCGTCCTCGTCGCGGGCGAGGGTCAGCTCGGCGGTGCGCGCACCCGGTGGGAGCTGCTCGCTCGACACGGACAGGGTGCGCGCGTCGACGCTCATGTTGTTCAGCGCGGCCGGTGCCACCGCGCCGTCCGCCGCCGAGACGAAGAAGTTGTCGCGGTCGCCCAGCGCGGAGCCGTTGATCAGCAGGCGGTCGCCGCCGGTGCCCCAGTCGCCCTCGTAGCCGACGACGCCGAACCGGGTCACGCCGCCGGCCGCGCGGGTGGGGGAGACCTGGGTGCGGATGGTGTTCACGGCGGTGGTGAGGCGGACGTGACCGCCGTGCACCACGACCCGGCGCTGCGCCGGAGCCGCGGGGACAGCGGTGGCGAAGCGCCACACGACCGTCACCGACCAGCCGCCGAAGCAGTCGGGGCCCTGCGGTGTCCAGATGTTGCCGGCGGTGATCTCGGCGCTGCCGTGGACGGCGGCGAAGCGGGCCGTCACGTCGGCCTCCGCGCTGTAGAACCGGTTGTCGGTGTGCCCGATCGAGCCGGGGTCGTCGACCACCGCGGTGAACCGGTCGACCACGCCCGAGGTCCCGTTCACCACCAGGGTGACCGGCTGGGTGCGCGGGTCACCGGGCGGCGCCTCGCCGTTCAGGCAGCGGGCGTTGCCCGCCCAGCCGAGCTTGGCGTAGGCGACCTCGGCGCCGTCCGGGATCGTCACGCGGGCACGCGAGGAGTTGAACGTGGCCGGGTCGGCGTCGACGTCGGCCCACACCATCCGGTGGTTGTTGTTGAGGGCGCCGCGGCCCTGGCCGACCCGGCGCTGCGCGTCCACGCAGGCCTGCGGCGGGTACCTGGGGTGCGGCCCCGCCTGCTCGGGCGTCGGGCACGTCACCACCGCGTTGCCGACGACCGCCATGTCGCCGTAGACCGCCGCGTCGAACTGCGTGTGCCAGGTCTCCGCCGCTCTGGAGGGCGGCGCCGGCGTGAACAGGGCGAGGAACACCCCGATTGCGGACAGGACGACGACAACGCGCACGCGACCACTCCTCACCGGACGGGCGCGGGCCAGGATGGCACATCCGCCGGGAACGCGAGCACCGCGAACCTCACCGTCCGTAGAGGACTGAACGGCCTCGGTTCCCTGGTTCGGGTGGACAACCGCGTGCCGTCACCCGGACGGTTGACCCCGGAAGGCACCCAAACCGGCTCCCACCACTCGACCGGGTCGCAACCACCACCGCAAAGCGTGATTCGCGGGCCCCGTCCTGGCGGGCCGCCACCGGACTGTGCCCATGATGGACACCGCACTCCCGACAGCGAAGGACCCGGCCGCATGCTGATGATCCTCGCCATCACCGGCGTGGCGGTGGTGGTCACCGTGGTCGTGACCGTCCTGGTCGGACGGTCGAGGGACCACGAGCAGGCCGACGACCGCGACGCCGACTCGCGCGGCTTCCTCGGCGCGGTGCTGAGCGGGCTCTTCATCGTCGCGCTCGCCTTCTACACGGTGATCGTGTGGGAGGACGCCTCGTCGGTCGAGGACACCTCGTCCGCGGAGGCCGCCGCCATCGCCGACTCCTACTGGCAGACTGCGGTTCTCCCGCAGCCGCAGCGCGACCGCGTCCGCACGCTGCTGCGCGACTACGCCAAGTCCGTTGTGGACAACGAGTGGCCGCGGCTGGCCGAGGGAGCCACCGACGAGCGCACCGACCGCGTGCTCGACGCGCTGCACCTGGAGGTCGTCAGCCTCCCCGCGACGCCGGAGCAGGTGAAGAGCGCCAGGGACAGGATGGTCGAACGCGTCCGCGACATCCGCGACCAGCGCCGCGAACGGGTCGACGCCGCCCAGGGCCTGAGCACGACCGGACAGATCATGCTCGCCGCCACCCTGGTCGGTGCCGTCGCCATGATCGTGTTCCCGCTGCTCATGGGTTTCACGGCGCGGGCACGGCACGTCGTGCAGATCGCGATCACCGCGGGCGTCCTCGCCGCGGTGTGCGCGGTGTGCGTCGGCATGTCGCACCCGTACAAGGGGTGGCTGCAGGTCGGACCGGACGCGTTCGTGAGCGTCTTCGAAGAGCTGGACAAGATCCCGGCCGACAAGAACCCCTGAGCACCGGCGTAAATGCGTCGACAGCGCCCACGGTGCTCGGCAGAGTGGTTGCCCGTGACGAGCAGCGAACTGTGGAGCCGGGCCACCGCCGACCGCTACGACGCCGAGGAGACCGAAGCGTTCTCGGCTGCCGTCCTAGGGCCGGCGCTCGCCTTCCTCGCCGGCCTCGCCGGGGACGGCCGGGCACTGGAGTTCGCCATCGGCACCGGGCGGGTGGGCGTTCCGCTGCGGGAACGCGGCGTGCCGGTGGTGGGCATCGAACTGTCCGAGCACATGGCGGCGGTGCTGCGGCGCAAGGTCGACGAGGACGTGCTCCCGGTGGTCATCGGGGACATGGCCACCACCGTCGTCCCCGGTGAGTTCAGCCTGGTCTACCTGGTCTACAACACCATCACGAACCTGCTCACCCAGGACGAGCAGGTCGAGTGCTTCCGCAACGCCGCACGGCACCTGGGGCCCGGCGGCCGGTTCGTCATCGAGCTGGGGGTGCCGCCGCTGCGCTTCCTGCCGCCCGGTCAGGTCGCGGTGCCGTTCGACGTCTCCGAGCAGCACCTCGGCTTCGACACCTTCGACCTGGTCGAGCAGGTCCTCGTCTCGCACCACCTCACCCGCGACGGCGACGACGGCCGCTACCGCCGCGGCAGCTCCCGGCACCGGTACGCCTGGCCGGCGGAGCTCGACCTGATGGCCCGGATCGCCGGCCTCGAGCTGGAACGCCGAGTCGCGGACTGGGACGGGACCCCGTTCACCCAGGACTCCGCGAAGCACATCTCCGTGTGGCGCAAGCCGGTCTGAGACCGCGACAGCACCCTCCCGGAGGGCTCAGAACGTCAGGCGCGACACGATCCGGTACCGGTCGCCCCGGTAGATCGAGTGCACGTACTCGACGTTGCGGCTCTGGGCGTCCGTCGTCAGGCGTTCGAACAGCAGCGCGGGCGCCAGCACCGGCACGGCCAGCAGCGCGGCCTCGGTGTCGTTCGTGACGGTCGGCTCGATCGACTGCACGGCCTCGGTCACGTGCACGTCGTGCTCGCGCAGCCGTTCGTAGAAGTCACCGGACTCCATGTCGTGCAACGTCAGGCCCGGTGCGACCGCGACCGGCACGTGCAGGTGCTCGATCGCCATGGGCTCGCCGTCGACCAGCCGCAGCCGGGCGATGTAGTGGATCTCGGCGGCCGGGGAGACGTGCAGCCGGCGGCCGACGCGGGCGCCGGCGGGGATCTTGGCGTGCTCCAGCACGCGGCTCGACCACGTGCCGGAGGCGGCGGGCGCGGTCATGGCGTGCGAGTCGGACACCAGCTCCTGGGTGATCTTGGCGCGGGCCACGAACGTGCCGCGGCCGTGCTGGCGGACCAGCAGGCCGAGGTTGACGAGCTCCTCGACGGCGCTGCGGACCGTCGGCCGCGACACCGAGAGCTGCTGGCACAGCACGCGTTCGGCCGGGATCGGGGCGCCGGTCGGGTGCGTCTCGATCAGCTCCAGCAGGTGGTCGCGGACCCGCTCGCGCTTGAGGATCGGCTCTCCCATGGCACCTCCGCTGGCTGGGCGGCCAGTATTGCATACCACTGGTAAGTACCTGGTCCGTCGAAGATCGAGAGCGCTCTCACGCGTCTAACCAGGCTATTGACGTGCGAAGTGGTCTATGCCACTTTCTACCTCACCCATCGGACCTGACCAATTGGTCACATCACTCCGGAGAGGTGAGCCGTGCCGCGTCGCTCTGCCGCCCTGCTCGTGCTGGCTCTCGCGCTGTCCGCCTGCGGAACCTCCGGCGGGGGAGGTGGGGGCAGGGAGGAGATCACCGTCTGGCTGATGAAGGACACCGCGACCGACGAGTTCGTGCAGCGGTTCGAGACCGAGTTCGAACGCGAGCACACCGGGTTCGACGTCAAGGTCCAGATCCAGGAGTGGAACGGCATCACGCAGAAGGTGACCAGCGCGCTGGCCAGCACCGACCCGCCCGACGTGATCGAGGTCGGCAACACCCAGGTCGCGCAGTACGTGGCCAGCAAGGGCGTCACCGACCTGAGCGACAAGAAGGCCGAGCTGGGCGGTGACGACTGGGTCCCGGGTCTCGCCGAACCCGGCGCGGTGGACGGCAAGCAGTTCGGCGTCCCGTTCTACGCGGCCAACCGGGTGGTGATCTACCGCAAGGACCTCTTCGCCGCCGCGAACGTCACGCCGCCCACGACCCGCGCGGAGTGGCTGGAGACCACGCGCAAGCTCGACCAGGGCGACCAGCAGGGCATCTACCTGCCCGGCCAGAACTGGTACACCCTCGCCGGCTTCGTCTGGGACGAGGGCGGCGACCTCGCGCAGGAGTCGGGCGGCAGCTGGAAGGGTGCGCTCAACACCCCGCAGGCGTTGGCGGGCATGGACTTCTACAAGCAGCTCCAAGCACTCGGCGACGGTCCCAGGGACTCCGACGAAGCCAAGCCGCAGCAGACCGACGTCGTCGCCACCGGCAAGGTCGCCCAGTACATCGCGGCGCCCGGCTCGGCGAAGCTCGTCGCCAAGGCCAACCCGGCGCTCGCCGGCCAGCTCGGCTTCTTCCCGGTCCCCGGCAAGACCGCCGACCGGCCGGGCGCGGTGTTCACCGGCGGTTCCGACCTGATCATCCCGCTCGCGTCGAGCCGGCAGAGCGGTGCCTACGAGGTCGTCAAGGCGCTCGCGGGCGAGCAGTGGCAGGTCGAGCTCGCCAAGACGATGAACTACGTGCCGAACCGCAGGTCGCTCGCCACGAAGATCGGTGACGACCCCGGCACGACCGCCATGGCCAAGGGCGCGGCCAACGGGCACGCCACCCCGAACTCACCGAACTGGGCCGCCGTCGAGGCGCGCAACCCGATCAAGGAGTTCCAGACCGCCGTGCTGACCGGCACCGACCCGGCCACCGCCGCGGCGCGGGCCGACGCGGTGATCACCCAAGCCCTCAACTCGGGCAAGTAGTGGCGACGCTCGTGGCGGAACGGCCGGTGACAGCGGCCGCTCCACCCTCCCCGAAGCGCCGCAAGCGCGTGGTGCTGCCGTACCTGCTGATCGCGCCGACCGTGCTCACCACCGCGTACCTGCTGGTGTACCCGTTGGTGCGCAACGTGGTCATCTCGTTCCAGCGGTTCGGGCTGCCCGAGCTGGTGCGCGGTGACGCGCAGTTCGTCGGGTTCGCCAACTACGCCGAGGTGCTGGCCGACCCGGAGTTCTGGGCCGTGGTGCGCAGGACGCTGTGGTTCACCGCGGTCAACGTCGTGCTGATCATGGTGCTGTCCACGCTGGTCGCGTTGCTGCTGATGCGGCTGGGGAGGTGGTTGCGGCTGCTGGTGATGGGCGGGCTGGTGCTCACCTGGGCCACGCCGGTCATCGCGGCCACCACGGTGTTCCAGTGGCTCTTCCAGTCCCGGCTGGGCGTGGTCAACTGGCTGCTCGTCGCGCTCGGGTTCGAGCAGTACCGCGACTACACGTGGTTCGCCGACGGCGAGGCCACGTTCGGCATCCTCGTCGGCCTGGTCGTCTGGCAGTCCGTGCCGTTCGCCGCCTTGTCGTTGTACGCCGCGATGGTCACAGTGCCGACTGAACTGTACGAGTCGGCGCGGATCGACGGCGCCGGCGCGTGGCGGGTGTTCACCACGATCACCTTCCCGCTGCTGAGGGCGATGTTCGGCCTGGTCACGTGCCTGGAGGTGATCTGGGTGGCCAAGGCGTTCGTGCAGATCTGGGTGGTCAGCCAGGGCGGGCCCGGCCAGTCGACGACGACGCTGCCGGTGTACGCCTTCCAGGTCGCGCAGTCGTTGCAGCGCTACGACCTCGGCGCCGCGGTGTCGATGCTCATGGTGCTGCTGCTGGTGATCGCGCTGCTCGCGTACTTCCGCGTGCTCTACCGGCAGGAGCGGGAAGCATGACCGGGCGGGTGCTCAGGACGGTCGCGGCGCTCGTCGTGTTCGCCGTGGCGGTGTTCCCGGTGTACTGGATGGTGCTGACCGCGATCAAGCCGACGCGGGACATCCAGAGCGCGACACCGACGTTCCTGCCGGTGTCGGTCACGTTCGAGCACTTCGGCACCGCGGTCTCGGCGCAGGGCTTCTCCTCGTTCTGGCGCAACAGCCTGCTCGTGGCGGGCGGCGCGGTGCTGCTGGCGCTGCTGGTGGCCCTGCTCGCGGCCTACGCCGTGGCGCGGCTGCGGTGGCGGGGGCGGCGGGCGTTCGTTCTGATGGTGTTCATCGCGCAGATGACGCCGTGGGAGGCGTTGCTGATCCCGATCTACGTGATCGCCCGCGACACCGGCATGCTCGACACGCTCTGGATGCTCACGCTGGTCTACTTCATGATCACGCTGCCGTTCACGATCGTCACGCTGCGCGGGTTCCTCGCGGCCATCCCGCCGGACCTGGAGGAGGCGGCGCTGGTCGACGGCTGCTCGCGCGGGCAGGCGTTCCGGCGGGTGGTGTTCCCGCTGCTCGCACCGGGGTTGCTGGCGACCTCGCTGTTCGGGTTCATCACGGCGTGGAACGAGTTCGCGTTCGCCAACGTGCTGATCATCAAGGACCAGGACGACCGCACGCTGCCGGTGTGGCTGTCGTCGTTCCAGAACACCTTCGGCACCGACTGGGGCGCCACGATGGCCGCCTCGACGCTGTTCATGCTGCCGGTGCTGCTGATCTTCGTCGTGCTGCAGGGCCGGGTCACGACCGGCATCGTCGGGGGAGCGGTGAAGGGATGACACCAGTGCTCGTGCCACAGCCCATGCGCGTGGTCGCCAGGGGCAAGGGGTTCACGCTCACCGCGGAGACCGGGATCAGGCCCGCCCCCGGTGCGGAGGGCGCCGCGCGGCTGCTGCGCGCGGTGCTGCGACCGGCCACCGGGCTGCCGCTGCCCTCGACCGCCGACGGGCGGATCGTCGTGGCGCTGGACGAACGGCTCGTCGGGCTCGGTGCAGAAGGCTACGCGCTGACCGTCAACGAGCACGGCGTCCTGCTGCGCGCCGGCACGACCGCCGGCCTGGGGCACGGCGTCCAGACGATCCGGCAGCTGCTGCCACCGCAGGTCTACCGGTCCACGCGGGTGTCCGATGTGGACTGGGTGCTGCCGGGTGTGGACGTGCGGGACGTGCCGCGGCTGCCGTGGCGCGGGCTGATGCTCGACGTCGCACGGCACTTCCAGCCGGTGCACGTGCTGCGCCGGTTCGTCGACCTGATGGCCGTGCACAAGCTGAACGTCCTGCACCTGCACCTGACCGACGACCAGGGCTGGCGGCTGCCGGTGCCCGGCTACCCGCGGCTGACCGAGGTCGGCGGGTGGCGGCCGGAGACGAACGGCGACGGCGTCCCGCACGGCGGCAGCTACACGCGCGCCGAGCTGGAGGGGCTGGTGGCGCACGCGGCCGACCGCGGGGTGCGGATCGTGCCGGAGGTCGAGATGCCCGGTCACGCCCGTGCCGCCATCGCCGCCTACCCCGAGCTGGGTGACGGGCGGAACCTGCCGGTCTGGACCGGCTGGGGCATCAGCGACTCGGCGTTCAACCGGGACGCGGTGCGGTTCTGCCGGGACGTGCTCGCCGAGGTCGTTGACATCTTCCCCGGTCAGCACGTCCACATCGGCGGTGACGAGTGCCCGCTGCCGGAGGAGGAACGGGGCTGGTTCCTGCGCCAGGCTGTGGAGTTCCTGCTGGACAACGGCCGCACACCGGTCGCGTGGGAACCGACCGGCGACCCGCGGTCGGTCGTGATGCCGTGGCGCGACGCCGACCAGGCCGTGTCGGCGCTGCGGCGCGGCCAGGACGTCGTGATGGCGCCGCACACCTCGACCTACCTGGACTACCCGCAGTCCGACTCGCCCGGCGAACCACCGGGCCAGCCCGGTTTCGTGGTGACCGCGCAGGACGTCTACCACGTGCCGCTGCCCGAGGGCGTGCTCGGCGCCCAGTGCCAGCTCTGGACCGAGCACGTCCGCACCCGCCACCACCTGGAACACCAGGCCTTCCCCCGCCTGGCCGCCCTCGCCGACACGCTCTGGGCCGCCACACCGTCGTGGGAGGGCTTCGTGACCCGCATGCGGCCGCACAACGCCCGGCTCGCCGAGCTGGGCCTCCGTCCACTCCAGACCAGAGAGGAGCTCGTCTCCCGGTCCACCCCTGCCGTACCCAGGAGAGACTCGTGAAGAAACGCACCCTGACCGCACTCACCGCAGCCGCGCTGACGGTCGCGGGCCTCGCGACCGCGCCGTCGGCGTTCGCCGCCGACGCCCTCACCGCGCACCACCGCACCAGCGCCGCCGCCGCGTCCGTCGACCAGGTCGAACCGTGGCTGAAGGTCGTCAACACCGGCACCACCACCGTTCCGCTGTCCGAGGTGAAGGTCCGCTACTACTTCCAGTCCGACACCCCGGACGTCGGCTACCGGTTCGCCTGCTCGTGGGCCGTGCGCGGCTGCGGCAACGTCACCGGCCAGTTCGGCACCCTGTCCGGCGGCCCCGCCGACCGCTACCTGGAGGTCGGCTTCACCGCGGGCGCCGGCACGCTGAGCCCCGGCACCGACACCGGTGACCTGCAACTGCGGTTCTACCGCAGCAACTGGAGCCGGATCGTCCAGAGCGACGACTACTCCTACCGCGCCGACTCGACCTACTCGGCGTGGAACCGGGTGACCGTGCACCGCGGCGGCACCCTGCTGTGGGGCACCCCGCCCGGCGGCACCGGCCCGACGACGAGCACGACGACCACCACGCCGTCCAACCCCGGCAGCGGTCCCGCGCTCTTCGACGACTTCAACTACTCGAGCTCCGGCGACAGCCGCATCGCCCAGCGCGGCTGGACCGTGCGCTCCGGCGGTGGCGGCCCCGGCGTGCCCGGTGCCACCTGGGACCCGTCGCGGGTGACGTTCCCGACCGTGGGCGGCCAGAAGGTCATGCGCCTGGACTCGTGGAACAACGGCTCGGCCGCCGCGCAGACCGAGGTGTTCCACCAGCGCAAGTTCTTCGAGGGCACCTACGCCGCGCGCGTGAAGTTCTCCGACGCCCCCGTGTTCGGCCCGGACGGCGACCACGTGGTGCAGACGTTCTTCACCATCACGCCGCTGAACGCGCCGATGGACCCGAACTACGGCGAGCTCGACTTCGAGTACCTGCCCAACGGCGGCTGGGGCGAACCGGCCAACATCATGTACGAGACGACCTGGGAGACCTACCAGAACGAGCCGTGGGTGGCCGACAACGTCCACACCGAGCAGCGGCAGAGCTGGGCGGGCTGGCACGACCTCGTGATCCAGGTCGGCGGCGGCCGGGTGAAGTACTTCATCGACGGCACGCAGGTCGCCGACCACGGTGACAGGTACTACCCGGAGACGCCGATGTCGATCAACTTCAACCTGTGGTTCATCTCCGGCGGCCTGGTCGGCAGCGGTGCGGAGCGGGCCTACCAGCAGGAGGTCGACTGGGTGTACTTCGCGAAGGACCGCGTTCTCTCGCCCGCGCAGGTGACGTCCGCGGTGAACGGCTACCGCGGCTCCGGCGTGGACCACGTCGACAACGTGTGAGTGCCCCCGGGCCCGGAGATCCGCGCTGTCAGCGCGGGCTCCGGGCCCTTCGCCGTCTCCACGTCGGCTTGCAGCGCGCGCAGCTGCGGTGTGATGTCGTCGGGGTGTTCGACGTGGAAGTGCCGCAGCTCCAGGCCTTGCGGAGCGGTGGTCGCGGGGGACGGGGTGGTGCCCCAGCTGATCAGGAACGGGATCACACCGCCCCGCAGCGCGTTCGTGGTGAGGCGCCAGGTGACCAGGCCGCCCTCCGGAGTGCGCCGCTGGCCGTCGATGACGGGTCCGGGGTCGTGGCCGTTCGCCGCCGCGTGGTCCCGCGCCGCGTCGATGTCGTCGGTGGCGAGGGCCCAGCCGACGAGACCGGGCCCGGTCATGCCGTCCACGCCGAACGGCCGGGGCAGGGCCGGCTCGGGTTGCGCCGGGTCGGGGGCGATGAGCTCCAGGTAGGTGTGCGGGCCGAGGGCGAGCAACCGGTTGTGGGTGCCCATGCCGACGTGCTGCCCGCCGCCGGCGGCGCGGACGCCGAAGAGCCGCTCGAACTCGTCGACCCCGGCCTCCAGGTCCGGGACCGCGTACACCAGGTGGTCGATCCGCACGAGCGCCTCCTTCAGTCCGTCTTGGCGAGGTATGCCCACGCGGGGCCGGAACCGAGCGCCACGAGCACGCGCCGGTAGTCGTCGACCTCGTACACGTCCGCCGCGGCCAGCTCCTCGGCGGTGACGGTCAGTACGGTGCCCTTGGTGGTGTCGGCGGGGTCGCCGGTGCGGCGGACGATCGGGTGCCGGTCGGTGCCGCTGACCGCGACCACGTCCGGGTCGGTGATCGTGACCCAGTCCTGCCGGTGGCCGGGCAGCACGTCCGGTTCGCCCGCGAGCACCCGGCCGAAGCGTTCGCGTTGCACCGCCTCCAGCTGCAGGGTGCCGTAGGAGAACAGCCGGGCGGTGGCGCCGGCCGGGCCGCCGATGCGGCGCAGCACGGGGTGCGCGACGTCGTCGTTGCCGACCACGACGGTGGCCCTGCCGACGGGGTTTGCCTCGGCGAGGTACCGGCGGCTCGCGGCGTGGTAGCGGTGCTCGAACGTGTGCGCCGCCTCCGCCGCGCCGCCCAGCAGTTCGGCGTCCCGCCGGGTGCCGCGGGTCTTGGCGACCTCGAACGCCGTGTCGACGAAGACGACCTCGTCCCAGGTCAGGTCGCGTTGCAGGAAGCTGCCGTCCACGACGAGGACGAGGTCGTCGGCGGCGGTCAGCGGCGGTTCGTCGACCGGGGTGTCGGCGCGCAGGTCGAGGATGCGCTCGCGGTAGCGGCGGTCACCACCGGGACCGAGCGGGCCGAGGACCTCGCGGGCGACCGCGGCGAAGTCGTAGGCGTCGGCGTAGTAGCCGTCCGCGGAGTCGCGGCCCCGCCGGTGGCGGTGGGCGCGCGGGTGGTGGAAGCCGTCCATGGACAGGTGGGCGGCGGGACGGCCCCGCTCGGCGACGGCGGCGGTGAGCTCGCGGGCCAGGGTGGTCTTGCCGGCCGCGGTGACGCCGTCGACGGCGACGCGCAGCGGGTGTCCGGGGTCCCGGCTCGCGAGGTGGTCGGCGATCCGGGCCACGACCCTGGCCCGCGCCGTGGAAGTGATCATGGGATCAGGGTACGGGCGGGGGGTGAGCGGGACGCGGGGTGCCAGGGGTGCGCCTGGGAGCGGGACGCGGGCGCGCTGGGGGTGTTCGGGGGTGCGGGGCGGGCTGGGCTGAGCGGGACGCGGGGTGCGGGGGCGCTGGGGCGGGCGGGATTGCGGGACGCGGGTGCGCCGGGGGTGTGCGGGGGTGCGGGCGCGCTGGGCTGAGCGAGACGCGGGGTGTGCGGGGGTGCGGGCGCGCTGGGGCGCGCGGGATTGCGGGACGCGGGTGCACCGGCAAGCAGGTGCGGTGGCTGGCGGGGGCAGGACGCGCGGTGGTGCGCCGGACGGGCGAGCACCCGGCGGTGTGTTCCGCAGAAGCCGCAATCGCGTGGCCCTTGTGTCCGCAGGCGCGGGACATAGGATGCGCATCATGCCGAATCTGCGGATCACCGAGGCCGCCGCCCTCCTGGGCGTCAGCGACGACACCGTGCGCCGGTGGGTCGACCAGGGGCGGCTCGCGGCCACCGTGGCCGAGAACGGGCGCAAGGCGATCGACGGCAAGGAGCTCGCGGCGTTCGCGCAGCGGGTGGCCGAGGGCACCGAGGCGGGGACGACGGTGGCGGCGTCGGCGCGCAACCGGATGCGGGGAATCGTGACGCGCGTGCTCAAGGACGGTGTGATGGCGCAGGTCGAGATGCAGGCGGGGCCGTTCCGGGTCGTGTCGCTCATGAGCAGGGAGGCCGCGGACGAGCTCGGCCTCGAGGCCGGGAGCGTGGCGGTCGCGTCGATCAAGTCCACCCACGTCGTCGTCGAGATCCCGGAGGCCTGACCGTGCGTCGTCCGCTCGTGGCACTCATCGCACTGGGGCTCGCGGGGTGCGGGTCCGCCGAGCCGGCGGCCGGGGGGATCGGCGGGGACGTCACGGTGTTCGCCGCCGCGTCACTCACCGAGACGTTCACGGCGCTGGGCAGGGACTTCGAGGCCGCCCACCCCGGCACGAGGGTCAGGTTCAACTTCGGCGGCAGCTCGGCGCTCGCCCAGCAGCTCACCAACGGCGCGCCCGCCGACGTGTTCGCCAGCGCCGCGCCCGCGAACCTCCAGCAGGTCGCCGACACCGGGGCGATCACCGAGGCGCCGCGCACGTTCGCGAGGAACAGGTTGCGGATCGTGGTGCCCAAGGGCAACCCGGGGAAGGTCACCGGGCTGGCCGACTTCGCCGACCGGGACCGCAAGATCGCCCTGTGCGCGGAGCAGGTGCCGTGCGGTGCCGCCGCCAAGAAGGTCTTCGGCCTCGCCGGGGTGACCCCGCAGCCGGACACGCTGGAGCAGGACGTCAAGGCGGTGCTCACCAAGGTCTCGCTCGGTGAGGTCGACGCGGCCCTGGTCTACAAGACCGACGCCCAGGCCGCGGGGGACAGGGTCGAGGGCATCGCTTTCAGCGAAGCCGACCAGGCCGTCAACGACTACCCGATCGCGCCGCTCGCCAAGGCCCCCAACGCCGCCGCTGCCCGTGCCTTCGTCGAGCTCGTGCTGTCGGAGAAGGGCCGGTCCGCGCTGAGCGCCGCCGGGTTCGACGGGCCGTGACCAGGCGTCACCGGCTGCCGGTCGTCCTCCTGCTGCCCGCGCTGCTCGGGCTGGCGTTCCTGCTGGTGCCGCTGGCCGGGTTGCTGGTGAAGGCGCCGTGGACCGAGCTGCCGGGGCTGCTCAGCGCCGAGGTCGGGGAGGCGTTGCGGCTCAGCCTGGTCTGCGCGTCGCTGGCCACCGCGCTGTGCCTGGTGCTCGGCATCCCGCTGGCCTGGCTGCTCGCGCGCTCGGGGCTGCCGGGGCGGGGGTTCCTGCGTGCGCTCGTCACCGTGCCGCTGGTGCTGCCGCCGGTGGTGGGCGGTGTGGCGTTGCTGCTGGTGCTGGGGCGGCGCGGGCTGGTCGGGCAGCACCTGGACGCGTGGTTCGGGATCTCGCTGCCGTTCACGACGGCCGGGGTGGTGCTCGCGGAGGCGTTCGTGGCGATGCCGTTCCTCGTGATCTCCGTCGAGGGGGCGCTGCGGGCCGCCGACCCGCGGTTCGAGGAGGCCGCCGCCACGCTCGGGGCGTCGCGGTGGCTCACGTTCCGGCGGGTCACCCTGCCGTCGGTGCTGCCCGGTGTGGTCGCGGGCGCGGTGCTGTGCTGGGCGCGGGCGCTGGGCGAGTTCGGTGCCACGATCACGTTCGCGGGCAACTTCCCCGGCGAGACCACGACCATGCCGCTGGCCGTCTACCTCGCCCTGGAGACGGACCCGGACGCCGCTGTCGTGCTGAGCGTGGTGCTGCTGGTGGTGTCCGTGGGCGTGCTGGCCGGTCTGCGCGACCGGTGGATCAGCGGGCCGTCATGACCCTGACCGCTTCTCTGCGGGTCACCCGCGCGCACTTCGACCTGGACCTCGACCTCACCATCGCCCCCGGCGAGGTGGTGGCGCTGCTCGGCCCGAACGGCGCGGGCAAGACGACCGCGTTGCGCGCACTGGCCGGGCTGCAGCCGCTGACCGGCGGGCGGATCGCGGTGGGGGAGTCGGTCTGGGACGGTCCCGGCCGGTACCTGCCGGCCGAGGAACGCCCGATCGGTGTGATGTTCCAGGACTACCTGCTCTTCGCGCACATGTCGGCGCTGGAGAACGTCGCGTTCGGCCTGCGCGCACGGGGCACCCGCAGGGCCGAGGCCCGTGCGGTGGCCGCGACCTGGCTCGACCGCGTCGGCCTCGCGGACCACGCCGGGGCGAAGCCGCGCGCGTTGTCCGGCGGCCAGGCCCAGCGGGTGGCGCTGGCCCGTGCCCTCGCCACCGGCCCGAGCCTGCTCCTGCTCGACGAACCGCTGGCCGCCCTCGACGCGAGCACCCGCCTCCAGGTGCGTGCCGAGCTCGGCCGGGTGCTCACCGGCTTCACCGGTCACACCCTGCTCGTCACGCACGACCCGCTCGACGCCATGGTGCTGGCCGACCGCCTGGTGATCCTGGAGGACGGCCGCGCCGTCCAGGAGGGACCGCCCGCGGAGGTCGCCCGCCGCCCGCGCACCGACTACGTGGCGAACCTCGTCGGCCTCAACCTCTACCGCGGCACCGCCGACGGCACCGCGGTGGCGCTGGACGAGGGCGGCACCCTGGTCGTCGCCACGCCCGCGCACGGCGCGGTGCACGTGGCGTTCCCGCCCACCGCCGTGGGCCTGCACCTCGACCGGCCCACCGGCAGCCCGCGCAACACGTGGCCGGTGACCGTGGCCGCCGTCGAACAGCACGCCCACACCACGCGGGTGCGGCTGGACGGGGCGCCGTCGGTGCTCGCCGACATCACGACGGCGACCCTCGCCGAGCTGCGGCTGCGGCCGGGGGACGAGGTGTGGGCGGCGGTGAAGGCGACCGAGACGCACACGTACCCGGTCTGACCCCCACCGCCGTCACGACCTCCCTGCCGCCGCTCAGCGGTGGTCGTGCCCGCACAGCAGCGCCGACCCGAGCGCCGTCCGCCGGTGCAGCACGGACAGTCCCCGCCGGACCGTCGTGAGCAGACCCGCCTCCCGCAGCACGGTCGTGTGCCGGCTGACCGCGGACGGCGACGCCCCCAGCCGCGCCGCCAGCTCCGTCGTCGTCGCCCCCGTGCCCACCGCCGCCAGCACCGACGAGCGGGTGGTGCCCAGCAACGCGGCCAGCGCGCCCTCCGGCCGGCTGCCGGAGGAGAGCTGGCGGCGCCACGTCCAGTCGTGGTGCACCGGGTAGACGAGCGTGGGCGGCAGACCGGGGTCGGCCAGCGCGACCGGTGTGCGGCGGCAGAAGTACGACGGCACCAGCCGCAGGCCGCGGCCGCCGAGGTGCAGGTCGCGGTCGTAGGAGTACTGCACCTCCAGCACGGGTGGGCGCCAGTTCATCAACGGCCACATGCCGCGCAGCAGGCCCTCGACACCGTCGAAGCCCGCGCGGTGCACGCGGTCGGTCTCCACCGCGTCCTCGACCAGGTCGGTGTACGGCTCGATCACGGCGCAGTGGTAGCGGGCGAGGGTGCCGGTGAGGTCCTCCAGTGCCGCGCCGTCGCCCTCCACGAGCGGACGCGTCCACTCCGGAGTCGGGCGGATCGCGGCCAGCAGCGAGAACTCCGCGCGCAGGCGGGCGCGCGGAGTCGACCTGATCGCGGCGAGCGCGCTGGACAGCCCGTGCGCACCCTCGGGCGGTGTGAGGAAGTCCGGGAAGTAGGGGCCCAGCGGTGCCAGCACGGACAGCACGCCCACGCCGGCGCGGACCGCCTCCCGCGCGGGGCCGCGCCGGACCGCGCGCAACCACGGCTCGAACAGCAGGCCGCTGTCCCGCTCGGTCAGCCGCAACCAGCTGAACACCATCTCCCACAACGGATCGACGTGATCCGCGACCTGCGTCCGCTCCAGATCTCCTGCCGAGAAATGGATACGCAGCAAAAGCAACCTCCCCCTGAACAGGTCACCGCCAGCAACCGTACCGGGGGAGTCAATCCCTTGTGCCGCACTCGTCTGCGGGTCGTGGTCTCCCGGCGCCGCACCGGCGCTCAGGCGCTCAGGCGCTCAGGCGCCGAACCAGCGGGGCAGCACCTCCTCCAGGTCGTCCTGGTCGTCACCGGCCCACGCGACGTGTCCGTCCGGCCGCAGCAGCACGGCGGGCACGTCCAGCTCCTCGCTCACGTCGACCACGTGGTCGACCCGGTCAGCCCAGCCCCGCGCCGAGAGCCTGCCGGTCTGGTCGAGCAGCAGGCCGCGGGCGGTGCGTTGCAGCTCGAACAGGCGGCCGTCCTTGAGCCGCACGTCCTTCAGCCGCCGCCCGACCAGCGGGTGGTCGCTGCCGAAGTCGTAGCGGATGCCGACCGCGGTGATCTTCTCGATCAGGTGGCGGGTGACGCCCTCCAGGTCCATCAGCTCGCCGAGCAGCCTGCGCACCGCCTGCGGACCCGGTTCCGGTGTCATCAGCTGCACCTGCGCGCGGGTGTTGTCCAGCACGGCGGCGCCCACCGGGTGCCGTTCGGCGTGGTAGCTGTCGAGCAGGTCGGCGGGCGCCCAGCCGCGGACCGCCGCGGCGAGCTTCCAGCCGAGGTTCACCGCGTCCTGCACACCGAGGTTGAGGCCCTGGCCACCGGCCGGCGGGTGGACGTGGGCCGCGTCGCCCGCCAGGAACGCCCGGCCGGACCGGTAGCGCTCGGCCTGCCGGGTCGCGTCGCTGAACCGGGACGTCCAGCGCGGCGAGTGCACGCCGAAGTCCGTGCCCGCGACGGCGACCAGGCGGCGCCGGAAGTCGTCCAGGGTCGGCGGCGTGCGGTCCTGCCGGACGTCATCGGCCGAGACGACGACGCGGAACGTGTCGCCCATCGGGCCCACGCCGAACCACGGGTTGGTCCTGCGGATCTCCGCCACCCGCGCCGTGCAGCTCGTCGAGCGGCATCGTCACCTGCATCTCGCCCAGCAGCGTCTCCAGCCGGGCGGGTTCGCCGGGGAAGCCGATGCCGAGCAGCTTGCGGACCGCGCTGCGGCCGCCATCGCAGCCCACCAGGTAACGGCCGCGCACCGTGCTCCCGTCGGCCAGCGCGGCCGTCACGCCCTCGTCGTCCTGCGTCAGGCCCACGACCTCGCTGCCGCGCCGGACCTCGGCGCCCAGCCCGACGGCGTGCTCGGTGAGCAGCCGGTCGGTCAGCGGCTGCGGGATGCCGAGGATGTAGCCGTGCGCGGTGTCCATGTCCGCGGGCCACGGCTTGAGGATGCCGGCGAAGAATCCGCCCGCCTCGTGCTTCGTCCCCAGCTCCAGGAACTTCTCCAGCAGCCCCCGCTGGTCCATCAGCTCGATGCTGCGCACGTGCAGGCCGAGCGCCCGCACCACCGGCGTCGGCTGCTGCTCCCGTTCCAGCACGACCACGCGCACACCGTGCAGGCGCAGCTCCCCGGCCAGCATGAAGCCGGTGGGCCCGCCGCCGACGATGATCACGTCATACATGTGTTGCTCCCCCGTTCACCAAGCAATGCGCGGTGAAGTGTGGGGCAGGCACGGGGTCTTGTGGCAAGGCCCCCTGTGCGCTATATGTTGAAGTGGGAGGAAGCGCGCTTCCTCCCTTTGTCGTGTGTGGACCCGCTCAGCCGGCGTCGTCCGTGCGGATCGTCTGGATGTGCACCGTGCGTGTGCCGGTGTGCGCGTCGCGGCCGTGCCAGCAGCGGTAGTTGTCGAGCACCAGCACGTCGCCCTCGTCGAGCCGGAACCTCGGCAGCGCCGGCTGCACGCGGGCCACCTCCTCGTCGAGGCGCCGCAGCATCGCCGTGACGTGGTCGCTCCGGGGGTCGCGGTGAAGGGGAGCGGCACCGTCGGTGCGGCGGGTGATGCGCCGCCCGGTGCGCGTGTGCTCGACGTGCCGCGCGACCCGCGGTGTGGCGGGCAGGCCGCGGACGCCGGCCCACCGCCCGTACAGGTCGACGTCGACGTCGGTGAGGAACGCCCGCAGGTCCGCCGGCAGCGAGTCGGTGAACGCGTGCGCGTCGACGACGAACGACTCACCGCCCGACGGCGCCTGCTCGACCAGTTGCAGGAGCACGAAGTCCTCGTCGGGGTGCCGCCGCCGCACCTGCCTGCCGCCGACGTCCACGACGACGTCGAAGCTGTCGGCGTGCAACGGCAGCGGGCCGCCGTCCACGGACCTGTGCGTGCGGTGCGGGTACAGCTCGCGCACCCCGCTGCCGAACAACACCGCCGCCGCCACCGCGAGCGAGCCGGGCTCGACCGGCAGCCCGGTGAGGACCACCGCGCCGGTGCCGGTCAGCGCGGCACGGGCCTGGGGCGAGGTGGCCGGCAGCCGGGCCGGGATCACGACCTGGCCCGGAAGTCGCGCGCCGACGGGACCAGCGCGGCCACCGCGGGAGCGGCGAAGCAGACCACGGCGCACCCGGCGAGCACCGCGGTGGCACCGAAGTGCGCGATGGCGGGGGCGATCAGCGCCAGGCCGACGGGCGCGAGGCCGTACGACATCAGGAAGTCCAAAGAGGACACGCGGGCGAGCTTGGACGGTTCGACCTCGCGCTGGGTGGCGGTGAACCACGGCACGTTGAACAGCTCGATGCCGACACCGGCCACCGCGTAGGCGGCGAGCACGACCGCCGGGTGCACCGGCAGCAGCAGGCTCAGCGGCGCGAACCCGTACAGCGCCAGGCCCGCGAACGCCGTCCAGCCCGCGTGCTTCGGCCGCCAGCGCGCGATCAGCAGGGCGCCGGCGAGCGCGCCGAGCGTGTAGGCGGTGAGGGCGCCGGCGAGCACGGCCTCCGTGCCGTAGCGGTCGCGGCTGACCAGCGGCAGCACCACGCCGGTCGCGGAGTAGCCGGTGGCGATCACGGCCGTCAGCGCGCCCAGGCCGGCCAGGAACCAGGGGTGCCGGCGGGCCTCCCGCACGCCCTCGGCGAACTCGGCGAAGAACCGCGGCCTGCCCGCCGTGCCCGCGAAGTCGTTGCCGCGCGGCGGAACCAGCGCCGCCACCAGCCACAGCGCGCCGATGCCGAGCAGCAGCGCCTCGGTGGTCGCGACGAGCGCGAGCAACGCGGTGAGGCCGGGTGCGACGAGCGTCGTGACGCGGACCGAGAGCGTCATCGCGGCGTTGGCCCGCTGGCGCTGGTCCTCGTGCACCACCTCGGCGGTCAGCGCCTGGAACGCCGGGCGGCACGCGCCCTGGCCCGCGCCCATCGCCACCGCGGCAACCGCCATGAGCGGCAGGGAGGCTCCCGACGAAGAACGCGAGCACCGGTGCCGCGACGGCCGCCGTGAGCCCCGACCAGAGCACCACGCGGCGACGGGCGTAGCGGTCGGCCAGCACGCCGCTGATCGGCACCGCGGCGAGGAACCCGGCGGTGCGTGCGGCCAGCAGCACACCCAGCTCCACCGCGGTGAGGGTGCGGTCGAGCACGGCCAGGCCGAGCACGAACGGCAACGCCCAGGTGGCGATGCCGGACGCGGTGGTCGCCGTCCAGAGCCGCAGGAACGCCACGTTCCTGAGCACGGGGGCGGGTGGGGGCAGTGTGTCGTGAACCACGCGGCCGACCTTCCGGATTGGGGCTTGTGTTGAAAATGGTTGTCGTTACAGTAACGGACACCGCTGTCGTCTCGCACTGGAGGATCCGATGTCACACGCCGCCCGGCTCGGCCTGGCGCTCACCGCCGCGGCGTTCGTCGCCGGCTGCGCCGCACCGGGAGGAGGGGCCGCGCCGACGTCGTCGGTCGTGGTCGACAGCTGCGGCAAGCAGCTGACCTTCACCGGCACGCCGCAGCGGGTCGTCACGCTGGACCAGAACTCCACGGAAACCCTGCTGGCACTGGGGGTCGCCGACCGCATGGCGGGCACGGCCAACCTCAAGACCAAGGTGTCGCCCAGGTTCGCCGAGGCCTACGCGAAGATCCCGGTGCTCTCACCGAAGGTGCTGACCTCCGAACCGTTGCGCGCGGCGAACCCGGACGTCGTGGTGTCGTCGTTCGAGGAGCACTTCACCACCGACCGCGCCGGCACCCGCGACGAGCTCGCGGAGCTGGGCGTGCCGAGCTACGTCAGCGCGGTGAACTGCCCGGACGGCACCACGCCGCCGTTCGAACGGCTGTTCCGCGACTACGAGAACTTCGGCAAGTTCCTCGGGGTGGCCGACAAGGCGAACGCGCTTGCCGCCGAACAACGCGCCGCGGTGGCCGAAGTGCAGGCCGCGGGCGCGAAACGACCCAGGGCGCCCAAGGTCGTGTGGATCTACTCGGTGTTCAAGGACGTGCCGTACGTGGCCGGCCGCGACGGCATGCCGAGCCAGATGAGCAAGATCGCGGGCGCGGTCAACGTGTTCGACGACGTCGCGCAGGAGTGGCCGGAGGTGTCGTGGGAGGAGATCGCGCGGCGCAACCCCGACGTGATCGTGGTCGGTGACCTGTCCGAACGCGGCAACCCCGGTGACAAGGCGAGCGAGAAGCTCGCAATGATGCGCGAGCACCCGGCGGTCGCGCAGCTGGACGCGCTGAAGGGCGGCAGGGTCATCGAGCTGCCCGGCATCGAGATGGACCCGTCGGTGCGCACGGTCGACGCGCTGCGCGCGTTCAGCAAGGGCCTCGACGAGGTCGCGGGTGGCTGACACCGCTGTGCTCGCTGAACCACCCGCACCACCGGAACCGGTCAGGCGCACGCTGACCACGGTGCTGTGCCTCGCTTTCCTCGTCCTCTCGCTCGTGCTCGCCGTCCGCATCGGCGCAGGCACGGGCTGGGCGGAGATCGGCAGGGCCGTCGGTGGGCGCCTCGGGGTGCCGGTCGTGCCGCTGTCCCGGTTGCAGGACTCGCTGATCTGGGACCTGAGGGTGCCGCGGGTGCTGCTCGCCGCACTGGTGGGCGCCGCGCTCGCCGTGTGCGGTGCCGCGCTGCAGAGCGTCACCCGCAACTCGCTCGCCGACCCCTACCTGCTCGGGGTGTCCTCGGGTGCCTCGACCGGCGCCGTCGTCGTGGTGGTGCTCGGGTTCGGCGGGTCGCGGCTCGGGGTCACGGGAGGTGCGCTGATCGGTGCGCTCGTCGCGTTCTCCGTGCTGATGCTGCTGTTGCGGCGCACCGGGTTGGACTCGGTGCGGGTCGTGCTCACCGGTGTCGTGGTCGGGCAGTTGTTCGCGGCGCTGACGTCGTTGATCCTGCTGTCCTCCGGTGACGCCGACAGCATCCGCGCGGTGACCCACTGGCTGCTCGGGTCGCTGGCGTCGGCGCGCTGGTCGTCGGTCGCCGTGTGCGCGGTCGTGCTCGCACTGGGGTTGCTGGTCGTGTGGTTGTGCTCGGCGGCGCTGGACGGGTTCGCGTTCGGCACCGACACCGCCGCCTCGCTCGGTGTGGACGTGCGGACCACCCGGATCGTGCTGCTGGTGACGACGTCGGTGCTGACCGCCGTCGCCGTGGCGGCCGTCGGGGCGGTCGGGTTCGTCGGGCTGATCGTGCCGCACGGCGTGCGGTTCCTGGTCGGGCCGCTGCACCGGCGGCTGCTGCCGTTGTCGGCGGTGGTCGGCGCGGTGTTCCTGGTGTGGACCGACGCGGTGACGCGCGTGGTGTTCGCGCCGCTGGAGGTGCCGGTCGGCGTGTTCACCGCGCTGCTGGGCGTGCCGCTGTTCCTGCTGGTGCTGCGCAGGAGGGGAGAGCTGTGAGGATCTCCGCGGAGCACCTGGACTGGGGCGTGCCGGGCAAGGCGATCGTGCGGGACGTCGAGCTGGTCGTCGAGCCCGGTGAGACGGTGGGGCTGATCGGCCCCAACGGGTCCGGCAAGTCGTCGCTGCTGCGGTGCCTGGCCGGCCTGCGCACACCGGTCGCCGGAGCCGTGCGCTGGGACGGTGCGGACGTGGCGTCGCTGGGTCCCCGCGACCGCGCGCTGCGGCTGGCCTTCGTCGAGCAGACCGCCGACACCGACAGCGACCTGCGCGTCGCCGAGGTCGTGATGCTCGGCCGCACCGCGCACCGGTCGCGCTGGCGCGGACCGGACGCGCACGACCGGGAGGTGGTCGCGGCCGCGCTGGACCGGCTCGACCTGGCCGACCTCGCAGATCGGCCGTGGAAGCAGCTCTCCGGTGGCGAACGCCAGCGCACGCACCTGGCGCGCGCGCTCGCCCAGGAGACGCGGGCGTTGCTGCTGGACGAGCCGACCAACCACCTGGACGTGCGGCACCAGCTGGAGCTGATGGAGCTCGTCAGCGGCACACCGCAGACCGTCGTGGTGGCGCTGCACGACCTCGCGCAGGCCGCCCGCTACTGCGACCGGCTGGTCCTGCTGCACCGCGGTGCCGTGGTGGCGCAGGGCAGTGCCACCGAGGTGCTGACGGCGCCGTTGTTGCGTGAAGTGTTCGAAGTGGACGCCGAGATCGGTCGCGACGGCCTGGGCCACCTGGCCGTCGGCTACCGCGAACCGGCTCGTTGAAGGGGGAGTTGTGACCACAGTGGATGGTTTGGTCGCCGAGGTGCTCGCGAACAGGCACGGGCCTGATCCGGGAGCCGTGGTGGCGACCAGTGTGTTCTGGGTGCACCACGGCACCCGGCTGGCCGGCGGTGACACCACCTACCGCAACCAGTACGTGCTCGTGCGGATCGGGTCGGCGTTCGGCGCCTGCGCGTTCGCCGAGGGCGAGACCGACCCGGCGGTGTGCGCGGACTACAGCGGCGCGCCGGTCTCCGCGCTGCTGACCGAGGCACCGGCGCCGGTGCGGGTCGCGGCGCTGGACGCGTACCTCGCCTCGGTCCGTCCACACCGGACCTCGGGCGCCGAACGGGTCGTGCTCCCCGTTGGCACGCCGGAGGAACGGGCTCGTGCCCGTGACGCGGCGGTCGCGGGGCTGCTGGACGTCGAGCCGGGTGCCAAGGTCGCGTTGATCGGTGTGGTGAACCCGTTGGTGGCGGCGATCAGGGACCGCGGGGCCGAGTGCCTGCCGTGCGACCTGTCGTTGCGCACCACCCAGTGGGGCGACCCGGTGACACCGGACATGAGGGACGTCCTCGGTGTCGCCGACGCGGTCGTGGCCACCGGCATGACGATCGGCAACGGCACGTTCGACGAGATCCTGCGCACCTGCCGGTCGCGAGACATACCGCTGGTCGTCTACGCGCAGACCGCCAGTGCCGTCGCCCGGCAGTTCCTGGGCAACGGGGTGACCGCGCTGTCCGCGGAACCGTTCCCGTTCTCCCAGTTCAGCGCCGACGAGACAGTCCTGCACCGCTACCGGACCCGGACGTGAGCCCCGTCGTGGACCACCACATCGCCGACACCCTCAGCCGACCCGCCCTGGTGCGCCTCGACGACCGCACCACCTGCCTGCGGTTCGAGACCATGAAGGTCGCCTCCGCGCTGGCCGCCGTGCGCCACCTGCTGGAGTGCGGCACGGTCTGCGCGGGCGACACGCTCGTGGACAGCTCCAGCGGCATCTACGCCCACGCACTGGCGCTGGCCTGCCACCGGCACGGCCTGCACTGCCACATCGTCGCCTCCACCACCGTGGACAAGACGTTGCGGGCACAGCTGGAGATCCTGGGCGCGACGGTCGAACCCATGCCCGCCACCGCGAGCCTGAAGCTCGACCAGAGCCGCCGGGTCGCGCGGGTGCACGAGATCCTGCGCGACAACCCGCGCCACCACTGGATGCGCCAGTACCACGACGACGTGCACTACCTCGGCTACCGACCCATCGCCGACGCCGTCCGCGCGGAGCTCGGCCCGGTGCCGCTGACCGTCGTCGGCGGCGTGGGCACGGGCGCGTCGACCGGTGCGCTGGCGAAGTTCCTGCGGGAGTCCGATCCGAGCGTGGAACTGGTCGGCGTGCAACCGTTCGACAGCGTCACGTTCGGCAGCGAGCACGTGCACGACCCGGAGATCATCATCGCCGGTATCGGCAGCTCGATCCCGTTCGCCAACGTCGACCACACCCTGTACGACACCGTGCACTGGGTCGGTTTCGACGCGGCGCTGGCGGGCGCGGTGGCGTTGCTGCGCGAGCACGCGATCTTCGCCGGGCTCTCCGCCGGCGCGGCCTACCTCGCGGCGCGGTGGGAACAGCAGCTCGACCCGGACCGGCACGTCGTGCTGCTGGCACCGGACACCGGTCACCGCTACGTGGACGCGGCCTACTCGCGCCACTCCGAGGCGTTGCCGTTGACGGAGCTGGAGCCGCACGACATCACGGCACTGGCCGACATGGACCTGCCGTGGTCGCGGATGCACTGGAACCGCGCCGAGGCACCACCCGCGGCCTCGGCCCGGCAGCCCATCCCCGTCGCATCCTGAGGGGCTCCTTGCTGCCAAGGCGTCTGCAAGTACCACCAACACATGATCGAATCGCCGCTGACCACCACCAACACGTTCGCCGCTCGCCGAAGCAGGCTCCCCTGTCCCCGGGGAACGGGGGAGCTGTTGGTAGTAGGAAGGTGCTTGTTGATGTCGAGTTGGTGGTACTTGCAGATGCTGGGGAGGTGGTCAGTTCAGGTCGAACGTCGGTGTGAACACCCGGTCGAAACCGACCTCGCGGCGCGGACCGGTCATCGTCAGGCCGATCGCCGTGTCGATGTCACCGCTCGACCGGCCCACCCGCAGCTCGACGGCACCGGGGTCGACCTGGCGCCGACCGGCACGGCCGGTGTAGGAGGTCTGGTCGGCGTGCACCACCGCGGTGACGGTGCGGGTCTCGCCCGGTTCGAGGTCGACCTTCACCGCACCGACCAGCGCCTGCACGGGACGGGCCACCTCGGCGACCGGGTCGTGCAGGTACAGCTGCACGACCTCGGTGGTGGGCAGCTCGGTGTCGTTGCGCAGGGTGGTGACCACGCGGCACGTGCCGTCGGTCGGCCACTCCGCCGCGTCGGCCGTCACGGACACCCAGGTGACCGGGGCGTAGGTGAGGCCGTGGCCGAACGGGAACAGCGGGGTCGGGTCGACCGTGCTCACGTCGCTGCGCGCGCCCAGGGGTGCGGTCAGGTAGGTCGACGGCTGGGTGGCACCGGCGCCGGGGAAGCTGACCGGGAGGCGCCCGGACGGGTTCACCCGTCCGCTGAGGACCGCGGCCAGTGCCGCCGCGCCCTCCTCGCCGGGGTAGAAGCCGCACACGGCGGCGGCGAGGCGGTCGATCTGGCGGGACAGCTCGTACGGGCGGCCCGAGAGCAGCACCAGGACGACCGGGGTGCCGGTGGCGATGAGGGCTTCGAGGAGCTCCTCCTGCCGGCCGGGCAGGCGCAGGTCGCTCGCGTCGCAGCCCTCGCCGGAGGACCCGCCGCCGAACAGGCCCGCCTCGTCGCCGAGGACCGCGACGCAGACCTCCGCGCCGGCCGCCGCCTCGACGGCCGCGCGCAGGTCGGCGTCGGTGCCGCCGAGCACGGTGCAGCCGGCGGCGTGCACCACGTCGTGGTCGTCGCCGAGCGCGTCCAGGACGGTCGGCACGTCGATGCCCATCGGCACCTCGGGGTGGTGCTTGCCGACGTGCAGCGGGAACGAGTAGCAGCCCAGCATCGCACCGGGGTCGTTCGCCCGCGGGCCCACCACGGCGACGCGGCGGCGGGAGGTCAGCGGGAGCACGCCCTCGTTGCGCAGCAGCACGATCGAGCGCTCGGCGAGCTGACGGGCGACGGCACGGGAGTCGGCGTCGTCGAGGTCGATGCCCGCGGCACCGTTGTCGGGCTCGGGGGAGAAGTCCGGGTCGAGCAGGCCGAGCTCGCACTTCTGCGCCAGCACGCGGGTCAGCGCCCGGTCCACCAGCGCCTCGTCGACCCGGCCCTCCTGCACGGCGGTCAGCAGCGGGTCGCCGTAGCAGTCCACAGTGGGCAGTTCGACGTCGATGCCGGCGGCGAGCGCCTGTGCCGCGGCGTCCTCCCTGTCGGTCGCCACGGCGTGCAGGCGGTAGAGGAACGGCACGGCGAAGTAGTCGGCCACCACGGTGCCGGTGAAGCCGTAGCCGTCGCGCAGCAGGTCGGTGAGCATCGCGGGGTCGGCCGCGACCGGCACGCCGTCGTTGTCGGTGTAGGAGTTCATCACCGACCGGGCACCCGCGTGCAGGGCCATCTCGAACGGCGGCAGGAGCACGTCGGCCAGCTCGCGCGGGCCGATCGACACCGGCGCGAGGTTGCGGCCGCCCCTGGAGGCCGAGTAACCGGCGAAGTGCTTGAGCGTGGCCACGATCCCCGCGGACTCCAGGCCCGCCACGTAGGCGGCGCCGATGGTGCCGACCAGGTGCGGGTCCTCGGCGATGGTCTCCTCGACCCGGCCCCACCGCAGGTCGCGCGCCACGTCCAGCACCGGCGCGAGACCCTGGTGCACGCCGAGGCGGCGCATCGAGCCACCGATCAGGGACGTCATGCGGCGCACCAGGTCCGGCTCGAACGAGGCGCCCCAGCACAGCGGTGACGGGAAGGCGGTCGCCTGCCACGCGGCCAGGCCGGTGAGGCACTCCTCGTGCACCATCGCGGGAATCCCGAACCGGGTGCTCGCGATGATCTGCCGCTGGCTGCGGGCGAGGCTGTGCGCGCCCACCTCCGGCGCGATCGGCCGGGTGCCGAACACGCGGGTGAGCTGGCCGATGCCGTGGCGGGTCAGCTCGTCGAAGTCCGGCGGCTCCACGATCAGGTCGTGCTGGTGCGGCGCCATCTCGCCCGCCGAGTCGATGCCGACCCAGATGCCCTGCAGCTGCGCGATCTTCTCGGGCAGGGTCATCCTGGCCATCAGGTCGCGGACGCGGTCCGCCGCGGCGGCGTGCGGGTCGCGCCAGAGTTCTGCCGAGGTGGTGGCTTCGGTCGTCACATGATCTCCAGGGGTCAGGAGGACAGCGCTCGGGTCGAGTGCCGGGCGATCAGCTCGGTTCCGAGCGTGATGTGAGTGCCGTCCGGCGTCTCTCCGTTGATGAGCCGGACGAGCAACGAGACCGCGCGGCGCCCCATCTCGCGGATGGGCTGCTCCACGGTCGTCAGCGCGGGGGCGCACAGCGCCGACTCGGGGATGTTGTCGAAGCCGACCACCGACAGGTCCTCCGGCACGCGCAACCCCATTGCCACAGCGGTTTCGATGGCCGCGATGCCGGTGACGTCGTTCGCGGCGAAGATGGCGGTCGGCCGGTCGGGCAGGCTGAGCAGCTCCCGCGCGGACGCGGCCGCCACGTCGCGGTCGTAGTCACCCGGCCGGACCAGGTCCTCGTCCACCTCGACGCCCGCACCCGCGAGCGCCCTGCGGTACCCGGTTTCGCGCTGCTGGGCGGACTTCAGGTCCGCGCGGCCGGTGAGCAGCGCAATCCTGCGGTGGCCCAGCGCCAGCAGGTGCTCGGTGGCGATCCGGCCACCGGTCAGGTTGTCGGAGTCGACGGTCGGCAGCGCCGCCCGCCCGGTGTGCGGGTCGACCGCCACGACCGGGGTGCCCGGCACCTCCTCCAGGTCCACGGCGGGCGTGACGAGCACGGCGCCGTCGACCAGGGTGCCGCTCAACCGGCTCAGGTACCGGCGTTCCCAGCCCTGCGGGTCACCGGTCCGGCCGCCCGCCGAGTAGACGACGAGCTCGAAACCGGTGCCGCGGATGGCATCCGCCGCTCCCTTGAGCAGTTCGGTGCTGAACGGCTCGATGTCGGCGACCAGGATGCCGATGACGTTCGTGCGGTGGTTGCGCAGGCTCTGCGCGACCAGGCTCGCCTCGTAGCCGAGTTCCTTGATCACCGCCGTCACCCGCGCGAACGTGTCGGCGGAGACGCCGTAGCGCTGGTTGAGGACCTTGGACACGGTGGCCACCGAGACGCCGGCCTGAGCGGCGACGTCACGGATGGTGACACGAGAGCGAGGGGGCACGGGGCTGAGACTAGCCGTGTAAAACGTTATCGACAACGATTGACACAGCGACTTCGAAGCGGAATTCTCTCTAGCCACCGCAGGGCATGTGTTCGATCCCGCCCCGTCCTACTCGGCCGAAGTCGTCAGGAGTGGACCCCAATGCGTTCTGTGCACAAGTTGTCCGTCGCTCTCGCCGCAGCCGCGACGCTCGTGCTTGCCGCGTGCAGCGGCTCCAGCGGTGGCGACGCCTCCGCTGACGGTCCGGTCACGCTCACCTGGTGGCACAACCGGACCACTGAACCGATGAAGTCGATCTGGCAGCAGATCGCGGACGACTTCCACAAGACCCACCAGGACGTCTCGTTCACGATCGAGCCGATCCAGAACGAGCAGTTCCAGACCAAGGTGCCCCTGGCCCTGCAGGGCAACACCCCGCCGGACATCTTCCAGCAGTGGGGCGGTGGCGGGCTCGCCTCACAGCTCAGCTCCGGCAAGATCGCGGACATCACGCAGGGCGCCTCCGGTTGGATCGGCCCGCTGGGCCAGGCGGCGCAGGGCTGGCAGGTCAAGGGCAAGCAGTACGGTGTGCCGTACCAGATGCACGCCGTGGGCTTCTGGTACCGCAAGGACCTCTTCGCCACCGCGGGCGTCACCGCGCCACCGTCCACTCTGGACGAGCTGAACGCCGCGGTCGCGAAGCTGAAGACCGCGGGCCTGGTGCCGATCGCGGTCGGCGGCAAGGACCGCTGGCCGGACGCCTTCTACTACAACTACTTCGCGATCCGGCAGTGCTCGGTCGACGCGCTGAAGAAGGCCGTGGAGAAGACCGAGTTCGCCGACCCGTGCTTCACCAAGGCGGGCGAGAACCTCAAGGCGTTCATCGACACCAAGCCGTTCCAGGACGGCTTCGTCGGCACCCCGGCCCAGCAGGGCGCCGGCAGCTCGGCCGGCATGCTCGCCAACGGCAAGGCCGCCATGGAGCTGCAGGGCGACTGGAACCCGGACGTGATGCAGGCCCTGTCGGAGGACAAGGAGCTGGACTCGAAGATCGGCTGGTTCCCGTTCCCGTCGGTGCCCGGCGGCGAGGGTGCCCCGGACGCCGTGCTCGGCGGCGGTGACGGCTTCTCGTGCACCTCGCGTGCGGCCAAGGCCTGCACGGACTTCCTGGGCTACCTGGTGGGCGAAGAGGTGCAGAAGAAGCTCGCGGCGACCGGTTCCGGCCTGCCCGTGCACCCGGCTGCCGTGGCGTCGCTGAAGACCGAGACGCACAAGCAGATCTCCGAGTACGTCACGAAGGCACCGCACCTGCAGTTCTACTTCGACATCGCCTTCCCGACCAACGTCGGCCAGGCGCTGAACGACTCGATCGCCAACTTCTTCGCCGGCCAGGGCGGTCCTGACACGATCGTCCAGTCGGTCTCCAAGGCAGCCGCCGGGAACAAGTGATGAGCACCGCGACCAGTTCGCGGCCGTTGACCGCCCCCAGCTCGCCCGCGCCAGCGGCTGGGGGCACCCGGCGGCGGCGGTCCCGCACCCGCACACGTCTCGAGCTCGCCCTCCTGCTCACACCGGCCCTGGTGCTGTTCGCCGGGTTCGTGCTGGTGCCGATCGGGGTGGCCGCGGTCTACAGCCTGTACTCCTGGAACGGGTTCGGCCCGCTGACCGACTTCGTCGGCCTGAAGAACTACGTCGACGCCTTCTCCGGTGACGTCTTCCAGGGCGCCATCGGGCACAACCTGATCATCGCGTCGTTGTCGATCGTCGTGCAGCTCCCGCTCAGCATCGGCCTCGCGCTGCTGCTCAACCGGAAGCTGCATGGGCGGACGTTCCTGCGCATGGTGGTCTTCGCGCCGTACGTGCTGTCGGAGGCCGTCACCGCCGTCATCTGGCTGCTGATGCTGCAACCGGGCGGGTTCGTCGACGAGGTCCTGCGGTCGGCGGGCCTCGGCTCGCTGGTCCAGCAGTGGCTGGCCGACCCGTCGATCGTGCTCTACACGCTGTTCGTCGTGATCACGTGGAAGTACATCGGGTTCGGCGTGATCCTGCTGCTGGCCGGGCTCCAGGGAGTGCCGCCCGAGCTGCGGGAGGCCGCCGCCCTCGACGGGGCGACCGCGTGGCAGACCACCCGGCACGTCGTGCTCCCGTTGCTGGGGCCCACGATCCGCGTGTGGATCTTCCTGTCGGTGATCGGCTCGCTGCAGCTGTTCGACCTCGTGTGGATCATGACGCTCGGCGGTCCCGCCAACGCGTCCTCGACCATGGCGACCTACCTGATCGACCACGGCTTCAAGCGCTACGAGTTCGGCTTCGGCAGCGCCGTCGCGGTGATCCTCTTCATCATCTGCTTCACGTTCGCGTTGTTCTACCAGCGGTTCGCGCTGCGCAGGGACACCGAGGGCGCCTTGACCAGGGCGGTGGGCTGAGTTGTCACGTCGCAACACCGCGGGCTACCTCGCCGCGTTCGCCGTCGTGGGCATCACGGTGGTGCCGCTGCTCTTCGTGCTGCTGGGCGGGTTCCGCACCACGGCGCAGATCAACTCCGCACCGGCGGGCCTCCCCGGCCCGTGGGTGTGGGAGAACTACGCCGAGGTCGCGACCTCACCGGTGTTCTGGCGGTTGCTGGGCAACAGCGCGCTGATCGCCGTGATCGCGACGACCCTGGCGGTCGTGCTGGGGGCGATGGCGGCGTTCGCGTTGTCCCGCTACGCCTTCCGCGGCAGGGAGGCGTTCTACACGCTGTTCACGCTCGGCCTGCTGTTCCCGCTGGGAGTGGCGACCCTGCCGCTGTACCTGTGGCTGCGCCAGCTCGGTCTGCTGGAGAACCCGCTCGGTGTCGCGATCCCGGAGGCGGCGTTCTCGCTGCCGATCACGATCGTGATCCTGCGGCCGTTCATGCACGCCATCCCGGCCGAGCTGGAGGACGCCGCGCTGCTCGACGGCGCGGCCAAGCTCGGGTTCTTCTGGCGGATCCTGCTGCCGCTGTCGGGGCCCGCGCTGTCGACCGTGTCCGTGCTCGCGTTCGTCAGCAGCTGGAACTTCTTCCTGCTGCCGTTGCTCGTGTTCAACGACTCCAGCAACTTCACCCTGCCGCTGGGCGTTGCCATGTTCCAGTCGGAGCACACCCAGGACACCGCGAAGGTGCTCGCCTTCACCGCGTTGTCCATGATCCCGGCGCTCACGTTCTTCGTGCTCGCCGAACGACGGATGGTCGGTGGCCTGACCGGTTCGGTGAAGGGCTGACACCTCGGAGGAGCTCGACGATGAACTCGTCCTTCGCCCGGCGTCACTTCCTGCAACTGCTCGCCGCGCTCACGGCGACCGCGAGCGCGACCGGAACCGCTGCTGCCGCCGAGCTCGTCTCGGCGCAGGGCGGGGCCGGCCGGTTCCCGCTCGTGTCCAGGGGGAGGTCGGCGGTGCTGGTCGTCAGCACCGCCGACCACCCCGGCGTCGTCCGGGTCGCCGGTGACCTGCAGGCCGACGTGGAACGGGTCACCGGCGTCAAGCCGGCGCTCGTGCACTCCCTGCCCGACAAGGGCGACGTCGTGCTCATCGGCACGGTCGGCAGCCCGCTCGTCGACCGGCTCGTGGCGGCGGGCGCGCTCGACGTCACCGGCATCGCCGGCAGGTGGGAGACCTCGCTGACGCAGGAGGTCCGCACCGGCGGGCGGCGCGTGCTGGTGATCACCGGCAGCGACCAGCGCGGCACCGTCTACGGCACCTACGACCTCTCCCGCGCCATCGGCGTCTCGCCCTGGTACTGGTGGGACGACGTGCCCGTCGAGCACCGCGACGAGCTGCACGTGCGCTCCGAGCGGCACAGCCCCGGCCCGCCGTTCGTGAAGTACCGCGGCATCTTCATCAACGACGAGAACCCGGCGCTGGGCACCTGGGCGCCGCGCTACTTCGGCCCCGGCCACGCACCCGGTCACCCCGGCGGCTTCAACCACCTGTTCTGGGAGAAGGTCTTCGAGACCCTCCTGCGGCTGAAGGGCAACTACGTCTGGCCCGCAGTGTGGGGACGGGCGTTCGCCGAGGACGACCCGCTCAACCACGCCACCGCCACGCGCTACGGCATCGTCATGGGCACCTCGCACGAGGCGCCGATGATGCGCGGCATCGAGGAGTGGAACCGCCACGCCGTGCCCGCGGTGCGCGACGCGAACGGCGTCATCACCAAGCCGGGTCACGACCCGTACGGCGGCACGGGGGAGTGGAGCTTCCGCCGCAACGCCGACGCGATCAAGGCGTACTGGACCGACGGCATCCGCCGCATGGTGGACGAGGACATCGAGGGCGTCGTCACCGTCGGCATGCGCGGCAACGGCGACACCCAGCTGCCCGACGGCGACAGCATCGAGCTCATGCAGTCGATCATCGCGGCCGAGCAGGAGGTCCTCGCCCAGGTCACCGGGCGCGACCCGGCGCAGGTCCCGCAGGTGTGGACCCTCTACAAGGAGGTCCTGCGGTACTGGGACAAGGGCCTGCGCCCGCCCGACCACGTCACCGTCGTCTTCCCCGACGACAACTGGGGCAACCTGTGCAAGCTGCCGGACCGCTCGCTGCCGGAGCGCGCCGGCGGGTACGGCCTCTACTACCACTTCGACTACGTCGGCGTGGGGCGCAACTACAAGTGGGTCGACACCTGCGCGATCGCGAACCTGTGGGAGCAGCTGCACCAGGCGGCCGAGTACGGCATCTCCCGGCTGTGGGTCGCGAACGTCGGCGACTTCAAGGGCAACGAGCTGCCCACGCAGTTCTTCCTCGACTACGCCTGGAACCCGCAGGCGCTGCCGCTGGAACGGGTGTCCACCTGGGAGCGCGAGTACGCCGAGCAGAACTTCGGCAGGCGCGAGGCCGCGGCCATCGCCGAGGTGCTGAACGAGTACGGCCGGCTGCAGGCGCGGCGCAAGCCCGAGCTGCTCAACCGCCGCATCACCGTCGAGGGCACCACGATCGTCAACGACGACAGGGCCACGCCGTTCAGCCTGGTCAACTACCGCGAGCTCGACCGCGTCACCGAGGAGTGGAAGCGGCTGGGCCAGAAGGCCGAGCAGGTCGGCGCGCGTCTGCCCGCCGCCTACCGCGACGCCTACTTCGAACTGGTGCTGTACCAGGTGAAGGCCACCGCGAACCTCTACGAGCTGCGGCACGCGGAGTTCACGAACCTCTTCTACGCCGCGCAGGGCCGGGCGCTGGCCAACGACCTCGCCGCGACCACCGAGGCGCGGTTCGCCGACGACCTGGCGCTCGCGGACCGGTTCAACAACGTCGTCGCGGGCGGCAAGTGGCGTGGTTTCCAGACGCAGCCGCACATCGGGTACGGCGACGTCGAACGCTACGGGCCGAACGCGCCGTGGCAGCAGCCGGAGAAGGACAACGTGGCGCTGCCCGACGAAGTCTTCCCGCCGGTGCGCCGGATCACCCCGGCCGGTCCGGCTGAGATGGGTGTCGCGATCGACGGGTCCGAGCAGTGGTGGCCGTCCTCGCAGGAGCCGCCGGTGCTGCCGGAGCTCAGCCCGTTCCAGAGCGCGCCCGCGCCGTTCGTCGACGTCTTCAACCGCGGCACCGAGCCGTTCGACTGCACCATCACCTCCGGTGCGCCGTGGCTGGTCGTGCGGCCGGCGTCGGGCCGGGTGGACAAGCAGCTGCGCGCCACCCTCTCCGTGGACTGGTCACGGGCACCGAAGGGCACGACCAGCGTGCCGGTCGTGGTGTCCGGTGCGGGGCGCACGGTGACCGTGCGGGCCCCGATCGGCAACCCGGCGCTGCCGCACTCGTGGCGCGAGGGGTTCGTGGAGGCCGGCGGGTGCGTGTCGATCGAGGCCGAGCACCACAGCGCGAACGTCGCCGTCGGTGGCGTGCGGTGGCGGCGCATCCCCGGTCTCGGCCGCACGGGTGCGGGCATGAAGCCGTTCCCGGTCACCGCACCGAGCCAGGAACCCGGTCGCGGACCGCAGCTGGAGTACCGGCTCACGCTCCTCGCCCCCGGTGAGGTCACGGTGTGGGCGCACCTCTCGCCCCGCGCCGGGGTGCTGCCCACACCGGGCCTGCGCTACGCGGTGTCGTTCGACGACGAGGTGCCCCAAGTCGTGGACGCGATCAAGGTGCACGGCGCGGACCACTCGCTGATGAACCGGCCGTGGGAGCGCATGACCTCCGACAACGTCAACCGCACCGCCACCAGGCACACGATCACCAGGCCCGGCCCGCACGTGCTCCGGTTCTGGATGGTCGACCCCACGCTCGTGGTGCAGAAGCTGGTCGTGGACACCGGCGGCCTGCGCGCGAGCTACCTCGGACCGCCGGAGAGCAAGCGCATGTAGTCAATCCAAGGGAGCGACGATGAAGTTGCACTCAACCAGGACCACGCGGTTACTCGCGATCACGGCGGCGGCGGCCGCGATCGCGGCGGGCCAGGTGGTCCCGGCATCGGCCGCGGGGCCGTTGAAGGACATCACGAACAGGTGGGTCGGCAGCGCCGTGGCGGCGGGGCCGCTGGGCAGCCAGGCCGACTACCGCTCGGTGCTGACCCGCGAGTTCGACAGCGTGACGCCCGAGAACGAGATGAAGTGGGCGGTGGTCGAGCCCAACCGCGGCCAGTTCAACTGGTCCGGTGCGGACGCGATCGTCAACTACGCGCAGCAGAACGGCAAGACCGTGCGCGGGCACACCCTGGTGTGGCACAGCCAGTACCCCGGCTGGCTCAACAACCTCGGTGGCTCCGAGCTGCGCAGCGTGACCCAGCAGCACATCAACACCGAGATGGGCCGGTACCGCGGCAAGATCCGCGCGTGGGACGTCGTCAACGAGATCTTCGAGGAGAACGGCTCGCGCAGGCAGTCGATCTTCCAGACGCGCATGGGTGACGGGTTCGTCGCCGACGCGTTCCGCTGGGCGCGTGCCGCCGACCCGTCGGCCAAGCTCTACATCAACGACTACAACACCGAGGGGATCAACGCCAAGAGCGACGCCGTCTACAACCTGGTCCGCACGCTGAAGCAGCAGGGCGTGCCGATCGACGGCGTCGGCATCCAGACGCACCTCGCCACCCGGTACGGCTTCCCGTCGAGCTTCCGGCAGAACATCGAACGGCTGGCCGCGCTCGGCGTCGACATCGCGATCACCGAGGCCGACGTCCGCGTCCAGCTGCCGGTCGACTCGAACAAGCTGAACCAGCAGGCCAACTACTACAAGCAGATCTGGGACGCCTGCCACGCCGTCTCGCGGTGCGTGGAGTTCACGACGTGGGGGTACACGGACCGCCACTCGTGGGTGCCGGGGACGTTCCCCGGTGAGGGTGCTGCCTGCCTCTTCGACTCGAACCTGAGGCCGAAACCCGCCTACACCCGGATCAACCCGTAACGACCGACCCCCGTCGGCCACGTCCTGCCCGGCACCCGAGCGGTGCCGGGCAGGACCGGCGGACCGCACCCAGAACCACGTCAAGGAGAGAGCGACGATGATGTTGCGCTTACCCCGGGTCCTCGTGATCACCGCGGCGGCGGCCGTGCTGGTGGCGAGCCAGGCGGTGCCCGCGTCGGCGGCGGGACCGCTGAAGAACAGCACCAACAGGTGGGTCGGCAGTGCCGTGGCCGCCGGTCCGCTGGCCGATGAGGCTGACTACCGCGCGGTGCTGACCCGCGAGTTCGACAGCGTCACCCCGGAGAACGAGATGAAGTGGGGCGTCGTCGAGGCCACCCGCGGCCAGTACGACTGGTCCGGCGCCGACGCGATCGTGAGCTACGCCAAGCGGACCGGCAAGTCCGTGCGCGGGCACACCCTGGTGTGGCACAGCCAGCTGCCCGACTGGGTCGCCGGGCTGGAGGCACCCGAGCTGCGCAAGGTGGTCAAGGAGCACATCAAGACCACCGCAGGGCGGTTCAAGGGCAAGATCCGCGCGTGGGACGTCGTGAACGAGGCGTTCAACGAGGACGGCACCCGCCGGCCGACGGTGTTCCAGGAGAAACTCGGCGACGGCTACATCGCCGAGGCGTTCCGGCACGCGCACGCCGCGGACCCGAAGGCCAAGCTGTACATCAACGACTACAACATCGAGGGCCTCAACCCCAAGAGCGACGCGGTGTACGAGCTGGTGCGCAAGCTGAAGAGGCAGGGCGTGCCGATCGAGGGCGTCGGCATCCAGACGCACCTCGCGCTGCAGTACGGCTTCCCGACCACGATGAAGCAGAACATCGAGCGGTTCGCGAAGCTCGGCGTCGACGTCGCCATCACCGAGGCCGACGTGCGCATCCCGCAGCCGACCGACGCGGCGAAGCTGGAGGCCCAGGCCGACTTCTTCGAGCAGGCCTGGGACGCCTGCCACGCCGTCAAGCGGTGCGTGGAGTTCACGACGTGGGGCTTCACCGACCGGCACTCGTGGGTGCCCGGTGTGTTCCCCGGCGAGGACGACGCGTGCCTGTTCGACGACGACCTGCGGCCCAAGCCCGCCTACCAGCGCATCAACCCCTAGCGGGAGCCCCCACTTGGCACAGTTCTCGAACCCGGTCCTGCCCGGCTCGCACCCCGACCCGTCGGTGTGCCGGGTGGGACCGGACCACTACCTGGTGACCTCGACCTTCGAGTACTTCCCCGGCCTGCCGGTCTACCACAGCCTGGACCTCGTGCACTGGCGGCTGCTCGGCCACGTGCTCGACCGGCCGTCGCAGCTGCCGCTGCAGGGCGTGCCGGCCTCCGGTGGCCTGTACGCGCCGACGATCCGGCACCACGACGGCGTGTTCTACGTGGTCTGCACGCTGGTGCACGGCAAGAGCGAGTCCGGCAACTTCGTCGTGACCGCGACCGACCCGGCCGGTCCGTGGTCGGAACCGAAGTGGCTGCCGGAGGCCGACGGGTTCGACCCGTCGCTGTTCTTCGACGACGACGGCCGGGCGTGGTGGACCGCGACCCGGCTGGTGCGCCCGCCCGGTGAGACCGAGGTCTGGCTGCGCGAGTTCGACCCGGCCACCCTCGACCTGGTCGGGGACGAGCACGTGGTGTGGCGCGGCGCGATGAGGGACGCGGTCTGGCCCGAAGCACCGCACGTGTACAAGGTGGACGGCCGGTACGTGCTGCTGACCGCGGAGGGCGGCACGGACTTCGAGCACTCGGTCGTCGTGGCGACGGCGGACCACGTCACCGGCCCGTACCGCGGGTCGCTGCTCAACCCGGTGCTGACCCACCGCCACCTCGGCCGCGACCACCCGATCGCGGCGGCCGGGCACGCGGACCTGGTGTGCACGCAGAACGGCCAGTGGTACGCCGTGCTGCTCGCGACCAGGCCGTACGGCGGCTACTACTACAACCTCGGCCGCGAGACGTTCCTCGTGCCGGTGAGGTGGGAGGCGGGCGGTCCGGTGTTCAGCCCCGGCACCGGCCGGGTCGAGGCGTCCTACGACGTGCCCGACCTGCCGCCGCACCCGTGGCCGGAACCGGACAGGACCGACGACTTCGACGGGCCGGGGCTCGACCCGGTGTGGATGTTCCTGCGCACGCCGGAGGAGCCGTTCTGGTCGCTGGCTGACCGGCCGGGGCACCTGCGGCTGCGGGTCCGGCCGGAGTCGGTCACCGAGGCGGTCACGCCGAGCATCGTGCTGCGGCGCCAGCAGCACGCCAGCTTCCACGCGTCCTGCGTGCTCGACTTCGCCCCGGCGGGACCGTCAGAGGTGGCGGGACTGGTGCTGCTGCAGAACGACGAGCACCACGTGCGGCTGCTGCTCGGCGCCGACCGGGAGGTCGTCCTGGTGCGCCGCTTCGGCGGCAAGGACGAGGAGCTCGCGCGGACGGCGGTCGGCGAGGGCGCGGTGCGGCTGTGCCTGGAGGCGGTCGGCCAGGACGTGCAGGCGCTGGTCGCCGCGGGCACCGAGGGCTGGCAGCTGCTCGGCGACCCGTTCGACGGGCGGGTGCTGAGCACCCCGGTCGCCGGCGGGTTCACCGGGGTCCACATCGGACTGTACGCGTCCTCCGAGGGCGTGCCGAGCGAGTCGTGGGCCGACTTCGACAGCTTCACCTACCGCGGCCTGGAGTAGCCGGTGCCCTCGCGGCACCGGCTGTCCGGAGGAGCTGATCAGTGGAACAGGCGCAGGGGGACCGCCTCCGCCAGAGCCCGGTACCCGGCCGGGTTCAGGTGCAGGTGGTCTCCCACGTCGAACGCGGTCAGCAGCTGCCGCGGTGCGGCCGGGTCGCGCACGGCGGCGTCGAGGTCGACCACGGCGTCGAAGCGGCGGCTGGTGCGGATCCACCGGTTCACCGCCTGCCGCGCCGTCTCGCGGAACCCGCCCGCGTCGTCGTAGAAGCTGCCGCCGAACGGCAGCAGCGTCGCGCCGTACACGGCCAGGTCGTGCGCATGGGCCCGGTCGAGGACCTGCTGGTAGCCCGCGATGAGGCGCTCGGCGACGCGTTGCTGCGACGCCTGGTCCGCGGCGGCCGTGCCGATGTCGTTGATCCCCTCGAACAGCAGCAGCCACTCGACCCGGCTCTGCGCCAGCAGGTCGCGGTCGAGCCGCGCCAGCACGCTCGGGCCCAGGCCGTTGTCCAGCACCCGGTTGCCGCCCGCGGCCTGGTTCAGCACCGCCACCCCGGCGGTGCGGCGGTCCGCGCGCAGCCGCTCGGCGAGCCGGTCGGGCCAGCGGTCGTTGCCGTTGGTGGTGGAGCCGCGGCCGTCGGTCAGCGAGTCGCCGATCACGACGAGGGCCGACGTGCCCGCACCCGTGACCACCTCGACACCGCTGAGGAAGTACCAGTGGTCGGTGGGGGTCGCGCCGGGCAGGTCGGCCGCCTCGACGTGGTTGCCCGCCAGGAGGTGGGACGTGGTGCGCGAACCGGGGTGCGAGGTGATGTCGTTCGACGCCTGCCCGGTGGCGAGGTACGTGGTGACGGTGAGGATCGAGCCCGCGGCCAGCGGGAAGTCCAGCGGGTCGGACACCACGAGCACGCCGGGCGTGAGGTCCGCCGACGGCGAGCCGTTGAACGTCACCCGGCGCGTGCTGCCGGGTTCGACGGCGCTCACACCGGCCCGGCCGCCCGCGGGGAGTGCGACGGTGACCGCGGTGATCGGCAGCGTCGCGCCACCGAACGCGTTCGAGAACCGCAACCGCAGCCGCCGCCCGCCGATCGTGACCCGGACGGTCTGCCGCAGGGTCGCGTCGGCCAGCACGAGCCCGTCCTGGGTGAACGGCGCCGGCGGCATGTTGTGCGGCTCGGTCAGCTGGGGCATCGACGCCCACGTGCCGACCCAGCGTTCCCGGCCCCGCGGTGGCGTGGCGGCCCCCGCGGTGGTGGTGGATCCGGCGACGACCGTGGCGGCCGCGGCGCCGAGGAAGGAGCGTCTGCGCATTGTCCCAACCCTTCGGGAGGAAGGCGTCCGTGATCGAACCTAGGAGGGCCGCGGCAACGCCGTCAATGAAGTGACACAAGGGAAATCGGCAGAACACCTGTGCGCCGGGCGGGGGCCGGAGGTGTGCCTCGCGCTGCCCTGCGCACGCCGCGGGAATGGCCTGCACCTGCCACCTCGGCCGGTTGACCGCGGGTGGTGGTGGTCCTACCGTGGGAGCTGTTCTGCCGAAGACCGATGTAGTCCTTTGTGGACACAAATCTCCGGGTGCCACCGGCGCCCTCGCCGTGGAACCGCCGTGTCCGCAGTCGCTGACGACGAGGAGTGCGCATGGCACGAGTGCTGATGCTGGTGGGTGACGCCGCGGAGGAGCTCGACTCGATGTACCCGCTGTTCCGCCTGCGGGAGGACGACCACGAGGTGGTGGTCGCGGCACCGACCACCCGCCCGGTGCAGCTGGTGGTGCACGACTTCGAGCCGGGCTGCGACGCCTACACGGAGAAACCCGGCCGGCGGCTGCCGGTGGACCTGGCGTTCGCCGACGTGCGGCCGGAGGAGTTCGACGCGCTGGTGATCCCGGGCGGCCGGGCACCGGAGTACATCCGCGTCGACCCGGACGTGGCGCGCATCGTCGAGCACTTCTTCACCCACGAGCGCCCGGTCGGGACGATCTGCCACGGACCGCAGGTCCCGGCGGCGCTCGGGCTGCTGCGCGGCCGGACCACGGCGGCTTACCCGCCGCTGCGCGCCGACGTGGAGCAGGCCGGCGGGACGTTCGCCGACGGACCGGACGTGGTGGACGGCGTGATGGTCTCCTGCCGCGGCTGGCCGGACCTGCCGGAGTGGTCGCGCGCGTTCCTGCGGGTGCTGGCGAAGACGAACGGCAGCTGATCCTCCACAGTGGAAGACCGCACGTCCGACGCGGGCCGGGACGACTCCCGGCCCGCGTCGCCATCGCTCCCGAACGGCCCCTGGTCAAGGGAAAAATTGGCCGATATGTGCCACCTCCACCACCTTGTCCCCGGGCTCGGCCGAACCTAGGTTGACGGTTCACAAGGCCGGATTTCCCTGCTGGCACAGCGGTTGCCGGGGCTCGGAGGACTTCGATGGTGGGCTCACCCGTGCGCGGTCGCGCGCCTGGTCGGCTGTGGACGGGAGTGACCGGATGACGGTCCCGGCGGCGGCACTGCTGTCGGTCAGGGGCCTGGTCAAGCGGTTCCCCGGCGTGACGGCCCTGGGCGGGGTGGACTTCGACGTCCGCGCGGGGGAGGTGCACTGCCTGCTCGGGCAGAACGGGGCCGGCAAGTCGACGCTGATCAAGGTGCTGTCCGGTGCGCACCGCCCCGACGAGGGCGAGATCCGCTGGCGCGGCGAGGTCGTGTCGTTCGGTCACCCCACCGCCGCGATGCGCAGCGGGGTGGCCGCCATCTACCAGGAGCTGGACCTCGTCGCGGGCCTCTCGGTGGCCGACAACGTCTTCCTCGGGCACGAACTGTCCACTGCGGGCTTCAGCCGGCGCGCGGAGGCGCACCGCAGGACCCGTGCGCTGCTCGACCGGCTGGGCCACCCCGACATCGCGCCGGACCGGGACGTCGGCCGGTTGTCCGTGGCCCACCAGCAGGTCGTCAGCATGGCGCGGGCGCTGTCGCTGGACGGGCAGCTGCTCATCATGGACGAGCCGTCGGCCGTGCTGGACCCGGACGAGGTGCGAGTGCTCTTCGACGTCATCCGCGAGCTGACCGCCCAGGGCGTGGCCGTCATCTACATCTCGCACCGGCTGGCCGAGATCAGGGAGATCGGCGACCGGGTGACCGTGCTCAAGGACGGCCGCACCGTCGCGACGGGCCTGTCCGCGCGCGAGGTGCGGACCGCGGAGCTGATCGCGTTGATGACCGGGCGCGACCTCGACAACGTCTACCCCGACCGGCCGCCGCTCGACCCGGCGGCGCCGGAGGTGCTGGTGGTGCGCGGGCTGACCGACGGCGACCGCTTCCGCGACGTGGACCTGACCGTCCGCGCCGGTGAGGTGGTCGGGCTCGCCGGTCTGGTCGGGTCGGGCCGCTCGGAGATCCTGGAGACCGTCTACGGCGCCCGCAAGCGGGCCGGTGGCACGGTCGAGGTGGACGGCAGGCCGTTGCGGCGCGGTGGTGTCGGGGCGGCGGTGCGCGCGGGCATGGGGCTGTGCCCGGAGGAGCGCAAGAGCCAGGGGCTGCTGCTGGACCAGGCCGTCTACCGCAACATCACCGTGTCGTCGATGTCGGCCTTCGCCCGGTTCGGGTTCCTCGACGACCGCGCCGAACGCGCCCGCTCGACCGCGCTGACCGAGGCGCTGGACGTGCGCCCGGCCGGGGTCGACCGCGTGGTGCGCGGGCTGTCCGGCGGCAACCAGCAGAAGGTGGTGCTCGCGCGGTGGCTGCTGCGGGAGTGCCGGGTGCTGCTGCTCGACGAACCCACGCGCGGGGTCGACGTGGGCGCGCGCAACGAGATCTACGAGCTGATCCGCGACCTGGCGGCCAGGGGGGTGGCCGTCGTCGTCGTGTCGAGCGACGTGGAGGAGGTCCTCGGGCTGGCCGACCGGGTGCTGGTCGTGCGCGAGGGCCGGGTGGTCCACGACGGGCCGGCCGGCGAGATCGACGAGTCCCGGGTCCTCGACCTGGTCATGGAAGGACACGCCGCATGAGCGAGGACACCGCCGTGCCCGCGCGAACACAGGGCAGAGCGCCCGCAGCCAAGGAGACCGGCATCGCGGGCCTGCTGGGCTCCGCCGCAGGGCGCAACACCGGACTCGTGGTCGCACTGGTCCTGCTGTGCGCGGGCGGTGTGGTCACCGCCGGGGACCGGTTCGCCGACATCGACAACGTGCTCACGATCCTGCGGCTCGCGGCCGTGATCGGCGTGGTGAGCATCGGCATGACGTTCGTGATCACCGGCGGCGGCATCGACCTGTCCGTGGGCGCGATCGTCGCGCTGTCGTCGGTGTGGGCGACCACGCTGGCCACGCAGGGCCTGGCCGGCGACACCCACTGGATCGTCATGGTGTTCACGGCCCTGCTGGTGGGCGGGGCCTGCGGGCTGGTCAACGGGGTGCTGATCGCGTACGGCCGGGTCGTGGCGTTCATCGCGACCCTGGCGAGCCTGGCCGCCGCACGCGGCCTGGCCGAGATCATCTCCAACCGCAAGACGCAGATCGTGAACGTGCCGGGCTTCGCCGCGTTCTTCGACGCGTCGGTGCTGGGCGTCCCGGTGCTGGTGGTGATCTTCGCGCTGGTCGCGGTCGGCGGGTGGGTGCTGCTCAACCGCACGACGTTCGGGCGCAGGACGTTCGCCGTCGGCGGCAACCCGGAGGCGGCCCGGCTCGCCGGCATCGACGTGCGGCGGCACACCGTGATGCTCTACTCGCTGCTGGGCCTGTGCTGCGGGCTGGCCGCGGTCATGCTCATCGCCCGCACCACCACCGGCAGCGCCACCCACGGCGGCCTGTACGAGCTCGACGCCATCGCCGCGGTCGTCATCGGCGGCACGCTGCTCTCCGGCGGCCGCGGCACGATCGCGGGCACCGTCTTCGGCGTCCTGATCTTCACGACGCTGTCGAACGTCTTCACCCTCAACAACCTCTCCATCTCCGCCCAGGCCGTCGCGAAGGGCGCGATCATCGTGGTCGCCGTCCTCCTGCAGCAGCGGCTCGCCCGACGCAGCGGCGCTTGACGCCGCCCCTCCAGACCGCTGCCACCCGAGGAGACAAGAAAGTCATGCCGCACAAGAGAACCACCCGCATCGCCGCAGCGGCGGCGACACTCGCGCTCGGTGCCGCGCTGACCGCGTGCACCGGCAACACGCCGCAGGACACCGGAGGTGGCGGCAACCAGGGCGGGGTGCGGGTCGCCAACGACGAGCCGGGCAAGAAGGTCGTCATCGGCTTCTCGGCACCGGCCGCCGACCACGGCTGGATGGCCGCGATCACCGACGCCGCGAAGAAGGAGGCCGGCAAGTACTCCGACGTCGAGCTGCGCGTCGTCGAGGGCACCAACGACCCCAACCTCCAGATCAGCCAGGTCGAGACGTTCATCAACGACAAGGTCGACGCGATCGTCCTGCTGCCGTTCGACGGCGCCGCGCTCACCCCGGTCGCGCTCAAGGCCATGAAGGCCGGCATCACCGTGATCAACGTCGACCGCCGGTTCGACAGCCCGTTCGCGGCGCGGTCCACGGTGCTGGGCGACAACTACGGCATGGGCGTGTCCGCGGGCACCTACGTCTGCGAGCGGCTCAAGGGCAAGGGCGACGCCGTGGTCGCGGAGATCGCCGGCATCGACTCGCTGCCGCTGACCCAGGACCGCAGCAAGGGCTTCGCCGAGGCGCTCGCGGGCTGCGGCCTGAAGGTGACCAACCGGGTGGCCGCCGAGTTCACCGTCGAGAGCGGTGAGCGGGCAGCGGCGAACCTGCTGCAGGCCGCGCGCAAGATCGACGCCATCTGGAACCACGACGACGACCAGGGCGTCGGCGTCGCGGCCGCGGTCAAGAACTCCGGCCGCGGCGAGTTCTTCATGGTCGGCGGCGCGGGCTCGGCGAACGTGATGCGCGAGATCAAGGCCGACAACGGGCCGCACAAGGCGACGGTCGTCTACCCGTCGACCCAGGGTGCGGACGGCATCCGGCTGGCCCGGCTCGCGGTGCAGGGCAAGAGCCTCGGCGACCTGGTCGAGGTGGAGGTCCCCCGCGAGGTCCAGCTGTACGCGCCGGTCGTGACGAAGGACAACGTCGACCGCTACCTGCCGACCGCCTTCGAGTCCTGAGAGGGAACGCACTGTGACGACGCTGGGCATCGCAATGGTCGGCCACGCGTTCATGGGAGCCGCTCACTCCCAGGCGTGGCGGGTCGCCCCCCGCTTCTTCGACCTGCCGGTGCGGCCGGTGATGGCGGTGCTGTGCGGCCGGGACCCCGGCCGCACGCGCGCCGCCGCCGACCGGCTCGGCTGGGCCGACGCCGCGACCGACTGGAAGTCCGTGCTGGACCGCGACGACGTGCACGTGGTGGACATCTGCACACCGGGTGACACGCACGCCGAGATCGCGGTCGCCGCCCTGGAGGCGGGCAAGCACGTGCTGTGCGAGAAGCCGCTGGCCAACAGCGTCGCCGAGGCGGTCGCCATGGCGGAGGCGGCCGCACGCGCCGCCGAACGCGGGGTGCGGGCGATGGTGGGCTTCAGCTACCGGCGGGTGCCCGCGCTCGCCCTGGCCCGCGACCTCGTCGCGCAGGGCAGGCTCGGCCGCGTCCACCACGTGCGCGCCCAGTACCTGCAGGACTGGATCGTCGACCCGGCCGCACCGCTGTCGTGGCGGCTGGACAAGGAGAAGGCCGGTTCCGGCGCGCTCGGCGACATCGGCGCGCACATCGTGGACGCCACCCAGTTCATCCTCGGCGACACCGTCGCCGAGGTGACCGGGACCATGGAGACGTTCGTGCCGGAGCGGCCCGTCGCGGCCGCCCACTCCGGGCTGTCGGGCACCGCCGCGGGCAGCGAGACCGGCCCGGTCACCGTGGACGACGCCGCGCTGTTCCTGGCCCGCTTCACCGGCGGCGCGCTCGCCTCGTTCGAGGCGACCCGCTTCGCCAACGGCCGCAAGAACGCGCTGCGCATCGAGGTCAACGGCTCGGCGGGCAGCCTGGCGTTCGACTTCGAGGACATGAACGTCCTGCAGTTCTTCGACGGCACCGAGGACGCGTCCGTCGCCGGGTTCCGCCGGATCGTGGTCACCGAGCCGGAGCACCCGTACGTGTCCGCGTGGTGGCCTGCCGGGCACGGCCTCGGCTACGAGCACGCGTTCACCCACCAGGCCGTGGACTTCGTGCGGGCCGTGGCCGCGGGCACCGACCCGGCGCCGTCGTTCGCCGACGGCCTCCAGGTGCAGCGGGTGCTCGCGGCGGTCGAGACGAGTGCTGAGTCCCGCACGTGGCAACAGGTCTGAGGAGGCAGAACAGATGGCACGCCCGATCACGTTGTTCACCGGCCAGTGGGCCGACCTGCCGTTCGAGGAGGTCTGCCGGCTGGCCTCCGGCTGGGGCTACGACGGCCTGGAGATCGCCTGCTGGGGCGACCACCTCGACCCGTGGCGGGCCGCGGAGGACGACGACTACGTCGCCGACCGGCTGGAGGTCCTCGCCAAGCACGACCTGAAGGTGTGGACGATCTCCAACCACCTCACCGGCCAGGCCGTCTGCGACGACCCGATCGACGAGCGGCACCAGGGCATCCTGTCCGCCCGCAACTGGGGCGACGGCGACCCCGAGGGCGTGCGGCAGCGCGCGGCCGAGGAGATGAAGATGACCGCGCGGGCCGCGGCCAAGCTCGGCGTCGACACCGTCGTGGGCTTCACCGGCTCGTCGATCTGGAAGACCGTCGCGATGTTCCCGCCGGCACCGCAGTCGATGATCGACGCCGGGTACCAGGACTTCGCCGACCGCTGGAACCCGATCCTCGACGTGTTCGACGAGGTCGGCGTCCGGTTCGCGCACGAGGTCCACCCGTCCGAGATCGCCTACGACTACTGGACGACCGTGCGGGCGCTGGAGGCGATCGGGCACCGGCCCGCGTTCGGCCTCAACTGGGACCCGTCGCACTTCGTGTGGCAGGACCTCGACCCGGTCGGGTTCCTGTGGGACTTCCGCGACCGGATCTACCACGTCGACTGCAAGGACGCCCGGCGCCAGGTCGGCAACGGCCGCAACGGCCGGATGGGCTCGCACCTGGCGTGGGCGGACCCGCGGCGCGGCTGGGACTTCGTCTCGACCGGACGCGGCGACGTGCCGTGGGAGCAGTCGTTCCGGATGCTCAACACCATCGGGTACTCCGGTCCGATCAGCGTCGAGTGGGAGGACGCCGGCATGGACCGCCTCGTCGGCGCGCCCGAGGCGCTGGAGTTCATCCGCCGCAACGCCTTCGACCCGCCGTCGGCTTCCTTCGACGCCGCGTTCAGCTCGGGCGGGTGACGCGCGGGCGAGGGCCCGCTGACGAGAGGAGACGGTCGTGACCGAACGAATCGGCCTGTGGCTGAACGGTGCCAGGGGGTCGGTGGCGACGACAGCGGTCAGCGGGCTGCTCGCCCTGCGCGAGGGGCTCGTGCCGCCCACGGGCTGCGCCTCGGAACTGCTGGACGCCGACCTGCCGCCGTGGGAGGCGTTCGTGGTCGGCGGGCACGACGTCGTGGACACCCCGCTGGTCAAGCGGGTGGAGGGCCTCGTGCGCGACGGGGTGCTGCCGCACGACCTGGCGGGGTGGGTGGCGGACGGGCTGGACGCCGTGGACGCGGAGATCCGGCCCGGCCACGACCCCGCCGCGTTCGCCGGCAGCCAGGCCGAGGCTGCCCGGCGGCTGGCGGCCGACATCACCGGCTTCCGCGAACGGCACGGGCTCGCCCGCGTCGTCGTGGTGAACGTGGCGTCGACCGAACCGCCCGTGCACGTGCCGCACGAGTCGCTGGCGGAGCTGGAGGAAGCGCTCGCCGTGCCGGGGAACGCCGTGCTGCCGCCGAGCTCCCTCGTCGCCTACGCGGCGTTCCAGGCCGGGTGCGCCTTCGTGGACTTCACCCCGTCCACCGGTGTGGCGCTGCCCGCGCTGGACGAGCTGGCGCGGGCGCGGTCGCTGCCCTACGCCGGCCGTGACGGCAAGACGGGGGAGACGTTGCTGCGCGCGGCGATCGCGCCGATGTTCACCTCGCGGGCGCTGAAGGTCCTGTCCTGGACCGGCACCAACCTGCTCGGCGGCGGTGACGGTGCGACGCTGGAGGACCCTGCGCACGCCGACAGCAAGCTCGCGTCCAAGGCCAGGGGACTGGCCGCCCTGCTCGGCGCGGAGGTCACCGCGCCGTTGCACATCGACCACGTGCCAGACCTCGGTGAACGCAAGACCGCGTGGGACCACGTGTCCTTCGAGGGGTTCCTGGGCGCGCGGATGTCGTTGCAGCTCACCTGGAGCGGCCTGGACTCGTCCCTGGCCGCCCCGCTCGTGCTCGACCTCGCCCGCCTGCTCGCCGCCGCCCACGCGGCCGGCCGCAGCGGTGCGCAGGGCGCGCTCGCGTTCTTCTTCAAGGACCCGCTGGGCAGCGACGAGCACCGGCTCGCCGAACAGGCCCGCGAACTGCACGAGTGGGCGCGGGGACTGGATGACCCGCGCTCGCGCCAGACCGACTGACCCACCGACCGTTCCGGTTCGCTTCCGCTGCGCGACCCTTTCCCTGCGAAGGAGCCAAGCGTGAATAGAACGTCATGGCGGCGCGTCCGCCCCCGAGGAGTCGTCCCGCTCTCCGGCACCTCCTCGGCCCGCGCGTAACCCCTCCCGGCCCGCGTTCCCCCGGCGGTGAACAGGGCCGTTCCGGCCGCCCTCTTCTGGGAGCGCTCCCAGAAGAGGGCTTCCCCTGGCGAACGCGCCCGCACACCGACCGACTCGACGCGCCGACGCCCTGACCGTCCACAGCGGACCGCGCGCTGCCCGCGCGCGAACGAGATCGAAGGTTGTCACCTGTCATGAGAAAACGATTCTCCGCGGCGTTCTCCGCCGCACTGCTGACCGTGGCCGGAGCGGTGGCCGTCACGGCCGCCTCGGTCGCCACCGCCCCACCGGCCGCCGCGCACGTCGTCAACCCGGCGGACTTCCAGCAGGTGGAACTCGCCAAGGGCGTCGCCGAGATGGGCGAGCCGATGTCGATGGCCGTGCTGCCGGACCGCTCCGTCCTGCACACCTCCCGCAACGGCACGCTGCGCCGCACCACGGCGACCGGCACCACGAGCGTGATCGCGAACATCCCCGTCTACACCCACGACGAGGAGGGGTTGCAGGGCGTCGCGGCGGACCCGAACTTCGCCACCAACCGGCAGATCTTCCTCTTCTACGCGCCACCGCTGTCGACACCGTCCGGTGACGCTCCGGCCACCGGCACGAACTTCTCGGCGTGGAACGGTGTGAACCGGCTGTCCCGCTTCACCCTCAACACCGACTTCACGGTCAACATGGCGAGCCAGGTGACGGTGCTCGACGTGCCGACCAGCCGGGGCATGTGCTGCCACGTCGGCGGTGACATGGACTTCGACGCGGCCGGCAACCTGTACCTGTCCACCGGTGACGACACCAACCCGTTCGACTCGGGCGGCTACACCCCGATCGACGAGCGCTCCGGCCGCAACCCCGTCTACGACGCGCAGCGCAGCGCCGGCAACACCAACGACCTGCGCGGCAAGGTCCTGCGGATCAAGGTGAACGCCGACGGGTCGTACTCGATCCCGGCCGGCAACCTGTTCGCGCCGGGAACGGCCCGCACCCGCCCGGAGATCTACGCGATGGGCCTGCGCAACCCGTTCCGCTTCAACGTGGACAAGGCCACCGGCACGATCTACCTCGGCGACTACGGTCCGGACGCCGGGTCGACGACGTCCACCCGCGGTCCCGCCGGTCAGGTCGAGTTCAACCGGATCACCTCGGCGGGCAACTACGGCTGGCCGTACTGCACCGGCGGCAACACCACCAACGAGACCTATGTGGACTACACGTTCCCGTCGGGTCCGTCGGGCAGCCGGTTCAACTGCGCGGCACCGGTGAACAACTCGCCGAACAACACCGGACTGACGAACCTGCCGCCCGCGCGCGCGGCGTGGATCAAGTACGACAACTGCTCGTTCGCCGCGTTCGGCTGCGGCTCGGAGTCGCCGATGGCGGCGCCGGTGTACCGCTACGACTCGACGAACCCGTCGACGGTCAAGTTCCCGGCCTCCCTGGACGGGCACGTGTTCGCCACCGAGTTCGGCCGCCGCTGGATCAAGACGATCGACGTCAACTCCGACGGCACGCCCGGCACGGTCGGCGACTTCCCGTGGCGCGGCACGCAGGTCATGGACGCCGCGTTCGGCCCGGACGGCGCGCTCTACGTGCTCGACTACGGCACGGGCTGGGGCAGCGGTGACGCGAGCTCCGCGCTCTACCGCATCGAGTACGTGCCGTCGGGCAACCGGGCGCCGGTCGCGAAGGCGAGCGCGGACCGCTCGTCCGGTGCCGCTCCGCTGACCGTGAACTTCTCGTCCGCGGGCTCCTCCGACCCGGAGAACGGCGCGCTGACCTACTCGTGGAACTTCGGCAACGGCGCCACCTCCACGGCGGCCAACCCGAGCTACACCTTCACCGCCAACGGCCAGTACACGGTCACACTGACGGTGACGGACCCAGGCGGGTTGACGGCCAGCACCAGCGTGGTGGTCACAGTGGGCAACACCGCACCGGTCGTGACGCTGAACGCACCGCTGAACGGCAGCCTGTTCAGCTACGGCGACACCATCCCGTACACGATCACGGTCACCGACGCCGAGGACGGCACGATCGACTGCACGCGGGTCAAGCTGTCCTACATCCTCGGCCACGACAGCCACGGCCACCCGATCACGTCGAAGACCGGCTGTTCGGGCACCCTGACGATCCCGGTCGACGGTGAGCACGACACGGCGGCGAACATCTACGCGGTCTTCGACGCCGAGTACACCGACAACGGCGCGAACGGCGTCCCGGCGGCGACCACACACACCCAGCACGTGCTGCAGCCGCGCCACCGCCAGGCCGAGCACTACGCGGCGCAGTCGGGTGTCGCCCTGTACGACAAGACGCCGGCCGAGGGCGGCCGGACCGTCGGCGACGTCCACAACGGCGACTGGATCGCGTTCGACAACTACAACCTCACCGGCGCCAACCGGTTCACCGCACGGGTGTCCTCGGCCGGCGCGGGCGGCACGATCACGGTGCGCGCCGGTTCCCCGACCGGCACGGCCATCGCCACGCTGACGGCGCCGGTGACGGGTGGCTGGGAGACCTTCACCGAGGTCTCGACCGCTCTCAGCTCGGTGCCCGCGACCACCGGCAGGCTGTACCTGACCTTCACCGGCAGCGGCACGGGCTACCTGTTCGACCTGGACGCCTTCACGTTCGACACCTCCACCGGCGGCGGTGGCCGCACCGGGCCGATCACCGGCCCCGCGAGCAAGTGCGCCGACGTGACCGGCGGCAGCACCGCCGACGGCACCCGCATCCAGCTCTACACCTGCAACAACGGCACGAACCAGCGGTGGACCGTCCAGGGCACGACGCTGCGGGCGTTGTCGAAGTGCATGGACACCGCCGGTGGCGCGACCGCCGACGGCACGGCCGTGCAGCTGACGACCTGCAACGGTGCCACGAGCCAGAACTGGTCCGCCGGCGCCAACGGTTCCGTGGTGAACACGAAGTCGGGCAAGTGCCTGGACGCCAACGGGGCGAGCACGGCCGACGGCACCGCGCTGATCATCTGGAACTGCCACGGCGGCACGAACCAGCGCTGGACCCTGCCGTGACGACTCCGCCGCCTGCTTCACCATCAAGGAGGATGAGATGAGGTACCAGGCACTCCGGCGGGCGCTCAGCGCGACCGCCGCGGCACTGGTCGCCGGGGCGGTCGTCACCGCGCCACCGGCGGCGGCTGCCGACGCACCGTACGACGTGCTGGTGTTCTCCAAGACCGCGGGCTTCCGGCACGACGCCATCCCCACCGGCATCCAGCTGGTCCGCGACCTGGGCGCCGGCAACAACTTCACCGTGACCGCCACCGAGGACTCCGCGGTGTTCACGACCTCGAACCTCGCGCAGTACGAGGCCGTGGTCTTCCTCAACACCACCGGGGACGTGCTCAATGCGACCCAGCAGACCGCGTTCGAGTCCTACGTCCGCGGCGGGGGCGGCTACGTCGGCGTCCACTCCGCGGCCGACACCGAGTACGACTGGCCGTTCTACGGCGAGCTGGTGGGCGCGTACTTCTCCTCGCACCCGGCGATCCAGCAGGCCACGGTCCGCACGGAGAACCGGGCGCACGCGGCCACCGCGCACCTGAGCCCGGCCTGGTCGCGCACCGACGAGTGGTATAACTACCGCAGCAACCCGCGCTCCACGGCCCGCGTGTTGTCCACTTTGGACGAGTCGACCTACTCCGGCGGGTCGATGGGCGGCGACCACCCGATCACCTGGTGCAAGATCCTGAGCGGCGGCCGGTCGTTCTACACCGGCACCGGTCACACCAGGGAGAGCTACGCCGACCCGGCGTTCCGCTCGATGGTCCTCGGCGGCATCCGCTACGCGGCGAACCGGACGAAGGCCGACTGCCGGCCCGAGACCGGGTACACCACCCTCTACAACGGCTCGACGAGCGGGTGGACGCAGGCGGGCCCCGGCGGTTTCACCAACACCAACGGCACGCTCACGTCGTACGACGGCATGGGCATGCTCTGGTACAGCGCGAAGGAGCTGCGGTCCTACTCGCTGAAGCTGGACTGGCAGGTGCCCGGTGACGACAACTCCGGTGTCGTGCTCGGGTTCCCGGCCGGCAGCACCCCGGACTCGGCGCTGACCAGCGGTTACGAAGTCCAGATCGACGCCACCGACACCGCGGACAAGACCACGGGCGCGATCTACGGGGTCAAGGGCGCGGACATCGCGGCCAGGGACGCGGCGCTGAACCCGCCGGGCGAGTGGAACACCTACGAGCTGCTCGTCGAGGGCGAACGGCTGCAGGTGTTCCTGAACGGCGTGAAGATCAACGACTTCACCAACGCCGACCCGGCCCGCTCGCTCACGTCGGGCCACATCGGCCTGCAGAACCACGGTACGGGCGACGACGTGTCGTTCCGCAACGTCCGGATCAAGGAGCTCGGCGGGACGACGCCGCGCACCGGCCGGATCACCGGTGGTTCCGGCAAGTGCGTGGACGTGGCGGGCGGCAGCAGCGCCGACGGCACCCGCATCCAGCTCTACACCTGCAACTCCAACGCCGCCCAGCAGTGGACGGTCAACGGGAACACGTTGCGCGCGTTCAACAAGTGCATGACCACCGCCGGCGGCAACGGCGCGCAGGTGCAGCTGCAGACGTGCAACGGCAGCGGCACGCAGAACTGGGCGCCGGGCGCGAACGGGTCGCTGGTGCACCAGCAGTCCGGCCGCTGCCTGGACGCCAACGGCGGCAGCTCGGCCGACGGCACGTCGCTGATCGTCTGGACCTGCCACGGCGGGACCAACCAGCGCTGGACCCTGCCGTGAGGCGGGTGAGCGCCGCGGTGGCGGCACTCGTCGTGGCGGGGACGGTGGTCGCGGCCGGTCCACCGGCGTCGGCTGCGACCATCGACACCACCGCCTGGTACGTCCTCGTCGACCGCAACAGCGGCAAGGCGCTGGACGTGTCCGGTGCCTCGGCCGCCGACGGCACGCGGATCATCCAGTGGAGCCGCACGGACGCGGCGAACCAGCAGTGGCAGTTCGTCGACTCCGGCGGCGGCTACTACCGGATCAGGTCCCGCAGCTCGGGCAAGGTCCTCGACGTGTCCGGCGCGTCGGCGGCCGACGGTGCCGCTGTCGTGCAGTGGTCCGACAACAACGGGTCCAACCAGCAGTTCCGGGCCGCGGACTCGGACGGCGGCCACGTGCGGCTGATCGCCAGGCACAGCGCCAAGGCGGTGGACGTGCGCGGCGGGTCGACCGCCGACAACGCCGACGTCGTGCAGAACACCGACACCGGTGCCGCGAGCCAGCAGTGGCAGCTCGTCAAGCTGTCCGGTGGCGGCGACCCGGGAACCGGTGGCGGCTGCGGCAAGGCACCGACCCTGCGCAACGGCACGCACACGATCCAGAGTGGCGGCAAGACCCGCAGCTTCATCCTCCGCATCCCCGACAACTACAGCAACACCACCCGCTACAAGCTGATCATCGGTCTGCACTGGCGCGGCGGCACGGCCAACGACGTCGCGTCCGGTGGCAGCAGCGGTGCCGCCTGGGCCTACTACGGCCAGCAGGAGCAGTCGAACAACACCGCCGTCCTCGTCGCACCGCAGGGCCAGGGCAACGGGTGGGCGAACTCCGGCGGTGAGGACGTCACGTTCATCGACGACCTCGTCAAACGCGTCGAGGGCGACCTGTGCGTCAACCCGGCGCAGCGGTTCGCCCTCGGGTTCAGCTGGGGCGGTGGCATGAGCTACGCGCTGGCCTGCGCGCGGCCGACCGCGATCCGCGCGGTCGCCGTGATCTCCGGTGGCGAGATCAGCGGGTGCAGCGGCGGCACGCAGCCCGTCGCGTACTTCGGCCTGCACGGCGTCAGCGACAACGTGCTGGGCATCGGCCAGGGCCGGTCGTTGCGCGACCGGTTCGTGCGCAACAACGGCTGTGCCGCGCAAAGCCCGCGGGAACCGGCGGTGGGCAGCCGGACGCACGTCACGACCACCTACTCGTGCCGGGCCGGGTACCCGGTGCAGTGGGCCGCCTACGACGGGGGCCACGCGCCCGCGCCGGTGGAGGGCTGCGGCTGTGACGACGGTGCACGGACGTGGACGAAGGCCGAGATCTGGAGGTTCTTCGCGCAGTTCCAGTGACAGTTCCGGTGACAGTTCCGGTTGACAGTCGAACTGTCGAACAACGCGGTGCCAGTCGTGCCTTCCGTGGTACGACTGGCACCGTTCCACACGCCGCGCACAGCCATGACCACCCATCACTGACGAAGGAGTCGTGTGATGCGCACCTCCGTGGACCGCGAGCGCGGCCGGCACGACACGAGCCCGGCCGTGTCCAGGACCGACGGCTTCCGCACCGACAACGACGAGTGCGGCGCCCTGCTGTACGGGATGCCCGCGATGGAGAAGGTCGTCTTCGACCACCCCGGCTGCGACCCGGCCTACGAGTTCCGCATCTCCAGCCCCGGCATGACCGCCGTCGACGGCTACGGCCGGATCACCGACTACCGCACCGGCGAGGTCATCTCGACGTGGATCGACAGGTACGGCATCTGGGCCCGCCGGGCGTTCGCGTCCAGGGTGGACCGGGTGATCGTGCACGAGCTGCTGCCCGCGCCCGGCCGCACGGTCGACACCACGCTGAGCGTCGACACCGCGCTCGACGGCCTTCCCGGTGGCCTGAGCTTCACCACCAGGGCCACGGTCAGCGGCGGCTCCGGCTACCTGAACCTGCGCGGCTCGGCCCCGGCCCGCGACGGCGTCCCCGGCTGCGAGGGCGTCACGCGCGTGGTCGCGTTCGACGGCACGATCTCCGCCAGCGGCACCACGCTGGTCGTCATCGGCGCGACCCGGCTGCTGCTGCTCACCAAGCTCGACCGGTACGCGTCGCCGACGGCGTGGGTGACCCAGGCGCTGCGCACGGCGCTGGCCGGACTGGACGCGGACTACACGGCGTTGTTCGCGCGCCACCGCGACGCCACCGGTTCGGGCGGCGGTGACACGCGGCCGTGACAGCTGCACCCGTACTTTCGGTGGCGATGTGACAATTGGCTGATGGAGAGCACCCAGGGCATCGAGGCGGGTTCGCCGGCCGCTGTGCTGCGCATGCTGATGGACGGCAGGCCGCGCACCCGAGCGGAGATCGTGGCGGCGACCGGCCTGGCCCGTTCCACGGTGCGGGCGCGGCTGGACCTGCTCGTGGCCGCGGGACTGGTGACCGGCAACGGCACGGGTGAGTCCACCGGCGGGCGCCCGGCGAGCCGGTTCGGGTTCAACCCCGGCGCGCACCTCGTGCTGGCGGCGGAGGTGGGGGCCACGCACGCCACCGTGGCCGTGGCGGACCTGGCGTGCCGGCTGCTGGCCGTCGAGCAGGTGGGCCTCGACGTCGCCGACGGGCCCGCGGTGATCCTGCCGCTGCTCGTGGCGACCTGGCGGGAGCTCCTGCGGACGGTGGACCCCGCCGAGATCGCCGGTGTCGGCATCGGGCTGCCCGGACCGGTCGAGCACTCCACCGGGCGCCCGAACAACCCGCCGATCATGCCCGGCTGGGACGGCTACGACGTGCCCGCGGCGATCGAGGCGGAGTTCGGTGCCCCGGTGCTCGTCGACAACGAGGTCAACCTGATGGCGCTGGGCGAGCACGCGGCGTCCCACCCGGACGTGCAGCACATGATCGTGGTGAAGGCGGCGACCGGCATCGGTGCCGGGCTGATCAGCAACGGCGTGCTGCACCGGGGTGCGGCGGGCGCGGCGGGGGACCTCGGGCACATCCGGGTGCCGCAGGGCGGCGAGGTGCTGTGCCGGTGCGGCAACACCGAGTGCCTGGAGGCGGTCGCCGGTGGACCCGCGCTGGCGGCGAAGCTGCGGGGACTGGGCCTGCCCGCGCACTCCACCGCCGACGTGGTGCACCTGGTGCGGTCGGGCAACCTCGAGGCCGGCCGGGTCGTGCGGCAGGCGGGCCGCGACATCGGCGAGGTGCTCGCCGGGTGCGTGAGCATGTTCAACCCCGCGCTCGTGGTGATCGGCGGGCTGCTCGCCGAGGCGGGGGAGATGCTGCTGGCCGGGGTGCGCGAGTCGATCTACCGGCGCTCGCTGCCGCTGGCCACGGAGAACCTGCGGATCGTCGCCTCGGGTGCCGGGGTGACCGCGGGTGCGCTGGGCGCGGCGGCGATGGTCGTGCGGCACGTGCTGTCGCCGGAGGTGCTGGACGCGCGGCTGGGTGCCGTCGCGGCGGGGGCCGCCGGGGTGGCCACCGCGGAGGTTCACGGCACTTTTGGCGGATAGTCGTCATAAGTTACGCCAGAAGCGACGCTCTTCTGCATTGACCCGGTCATATGTCCGGGCCTACGTTCAGGCTCATGTGGGACATTGGCGTCAGCACATGGGTTTGGACGTCGCCGCTCACCGACGACGGGTTGGCCGCCCTCGCACCGAAGGTCCGCGAGCAGGGCTTCGACGTCATCGAGCTGCCGGTCGAGCAGCCGGGTGACTGGGACCCGCACCGCGCGGCCGACCTGCTCGCCGCACTCGGCCTGCGCGCCACCGTCTGCCTGGTCATGCCACCGGGCCGCGAGCTGGTCGCCGCGGACACCGTGCGGGAGACGCAGGACTACCTGCGGCACGTGGTCGACGTCGCGGCGGTCGTGGGCAGCCCGGTCATCGCCGGTCCCGCCTACAGCTCCGTCGGCCGCACCTGGCGGATCGACGACCGGCCGCGGGTGTACGCGGAGCTGCGCGCGAACCTGGCCCCGGTCGTCGAGCACGCCGCCGCACGTGGCGTCCGCGTCGCCGTGGAACCGCTGAACCGCTACGAGACCAGCCTGCTCAACACCGTGGACCAGGCGCTGGAGGCACTGGCCGGGCTCCCGGACGAGGGCTGCGGACTGGCGCTCGACACCTACCACCTCAACATCGAGGAAGCGGCACCGGTGAAGGCGGTCCACGCCGCCGGGTCGCGGATCGCGCACGTCCAGGTGTGCGCCAACGACCGCGGCACACCGGGCCGCGACCACCAGGACTGGCCGGCCCTGCTGGGCGCCCTCTCCGGGGCCGGCTACCGGGGACCGCTGTGCATCGAGTCGTTCACCCCGGACAACGCCGCCATCGCGACCGCCGCCTCGATCTGGCGGCCGCTCGCCGACTCACCCGACGCCCTCGCCGCCGAGGGGCTCGCCTTCCTGCGTTCCGCCGCCGCCGCTCTGACCTGACCGCCGACCGCCTCACCACCACGGAGGAGTGGCAATGCAACGCAGACTCACGCGATTACTGTCAGTGCTGGCCGGTGTCCTGGTGGTGATGGGGCTCGTCGTTCCGGTCACCCCCGCCCAGGCGCACGGCCTGCACGTCCTGCTGTTCTCCAAGACCGCCTCGGGCGCCTACCGGCACGACTCCATCCCCGCGGGCATCACGATGTTCGAGCAGCTGGCCGCCGAACGCGGCTGGGAGCTCACCAAGAGCGAGGACGCGTCGGTCTTCAATGACACCACGCTCGCCACGTTCAACGTCGTCGTCATGCTGCAGACCTCGGGCATGGTGTGGGACACCGCGGCACAGCGCACCGCGATGCAGAACTACATGCGCAGGGGCGGTGGTGTGGTCGCGATCCACAACGCCACCGACATGAACATCGAGGCGCAGTTCCCGTGGTGGGACCAGATGCTCGGCATGACGATGACGCAGCACTCGGCGGTCGTGTCCGGCACCGCGAAGGTCGCCGACCGCAAGCACCCGTCCGGCGCGGGTCTGCCGGACCGCTGGACGCGCACCGAGGAGTGGTACAACTTCAACCGCTCCGCGCGCGGTGACGTGCACGTGCTGGTCACCGCCGACGAGTCGACCTACGACGCGGGCTCGTCGAAGATGGGCGTCGACCACCCGATCTCCTGGTGCCGCAACTACGAGGGCGGCCGGCTGTGGGCCACCGGCATGGGCCACCAGGCGTCGAGCTACTCCGAACCCCTGTTCCGCCAGCACATCACCGGCGGCGTGGAGTCCGCGGGCGGCGTCGTCTCGGCCGACTGCGGGGCCACGGTGTGGAGCAGCTTCCAGAAGGTGCAGCTCGACAGCTCCACGATCGCGCCGAGCACCCTCGACGTCGCACCGGACGGCCGGGTGTTCTTCACCGAGTACAACGGCAACCTCAAGATCTACAAGCCGGACACCAGGACCACGGTCGTCGCGGGCACGCTCAGCGTCTACGGCGGCGGGCAGACCTCGGAGGACGGTCTCGTCGGCCTCGCGCTCGACCCGGCGTTCGCCACGAACCGGTGGGTGTACCTGAACTACTCGCCGACCGGGTCGCAGGAGATCGCGCGGATCTCCCGGTTCACGATGAACGGCGACCGGCTCGACACCTCGACCGAGAAGGTCCTGCTCACCCTGCCCGCGTCGCGGCGGGAGGAACCGGGCCACACCGGCGGCCAGCTCGCGTTCGGGCCGAACGGCAACCTCTACATCAGCGTCGGCGACGACACGAACCCCAACGGCGACTCGGCCGGCTACGCGCCGATCGACGAGCGCTCCGGCCGTTCGCTCTACGACGCGCAGGGCACCGCGGCCAACACCAACGATCTGCGCGGCAAGATCCTGCGCATCCACCCGGAGGCCGACGGCACCTACACCGTCCCGGCGGGCAACATGTTCGCGCCCGGCACGGCCAAGACCCGGCCCGAGATCTACGCGATGGGCTTCCGCAACGCGTTCCGCTTCAGCGTGCACCCCACCACGGGCGTGGTCTACGCGGCCGACTACGGCCCGGACGCGGGTTCGGACAACCCCAACCGCGGACCCGCGGGCCTGGTGGAGTGGAACGTCATCAAGTCGCCCGGCAACTACGGCTGGCCGTACTGCGTGGCGAACAACATCGCCTACAACGACTGGAACTTCGCCAACAACACCTCCGGCGCGAAGTTCAACTGCGCCGCACCGGTGAACAACTCGCCCAACAACACCGGTCTCACCACGCTGCCCGCCGCCCGTGCCGCGGACATGTGGTACGGCAACGGGGCCAACGGCAACGTGTGGCCGGAGATGGGCACCGGCGGCGAGGCGCCGATGGCGTTCCCCGCCTACCAGTACAACGCGAACAACCCGTCCACCACGAAGTTCCCGGCCTACTTCGACCAGACGCCGTTCTTCGGCGAGTGGTCGCGCAACCGGATGTGGGAGTTCCGGCTCGACTCGTCCGGAAACCTGTTGAAAATCAACAACTTCCTGTCGAACATGTCCTTCGCCTCGCCGATGGACGCGAAGTTCGGGCCGGACGGGTCGATGTACCTGCTGACCTGGGGCACCGGCTGGGACGACAACAAACCGCTGCCGGGCGCGGGTCTGTGGCGCATCGACTACACCGCCTCCGGTGAGCAGAGCCCGGTCGCCCAGGCCTCCGGCACCCCGCTGTCGGGCGGCTCGCCGCTGACGGTGCGCTTCTCCAGCGCCGGATCGGCCGACCCCGGTGGTTCCGCGCTGACCTACCGCTGGGTGTTCGGCGACGGCAGCACCTCCACCGAGGCGAACCCGACGCACACCTACACCGGCCGCGGCCGGTTCACCGCCCAGCTCACCGTGACCAACGCGAAGGGCAAGACGGGCACCGCGAACGTGACCGTGACGGCGGGCAACACCGAACCGGTCGTGCGCTTCACCGGCCCCGCCGACGGTGGCATGGTGAACTTCGGCGACACCGTCCCGTACACCGTGTCGGTGACCGACCCGGAGGACGGCACGATCGACTGCTCCAGGGTGACCGTGCAGTCGAACATGGGTCACGACACGCACAAGCACCCGATCGGTTCACCGGCGACCGGCTGCACGGGAACGCTGCAGACGGGCATCGACTCCGGGCACCAGGGCCTCAACGTGCACGTCATCGGGTCCGCCGAGTACACCGACGGCGGCGCGAGCGGGGTGCCGGCGCTGACCGGTGGCGCCCAGGTCGTGTTGCAGCCCAAGCAGAAGCAGGCCGAGTTCTTCACCGGCTCGTCCGGTGTGCGGGTGGTGTCGCAGTCCGGTGCCGAGTCCGGTGCGCGGATCGGTGACATCGGCAACGGCGACTGGATCTCGTTCAACCCGGTCAACTTCACCGGCATCAACCAGGTGTCGTTCCGGGTGTCCGCGCCCTCCGGCGGTGGCGGGACCATCGAGCTGCGGTCGGGTTCCCCGACGGGCTCCCTGGTCGCGTCGGCGGCGGTGTCGAGCACCGGCGGCTGGGACAACTACGTGAACCTGCCCGCGGTGAACGTGACCGCGCCGTCCGGTTCCGTTGAGCTGTTCGCGGTGTTCCGCACGTCCTCGTCGACCAGCTTCGACCTCGACTCGATCACCTACGTCGGGCCGGGTGTCGGGACGGGCGGCGGTGGCGGTGGCGCCAAGGAGATCGTCGGCGCCTCCGGCAAGTGCGTCGACGTGAACGGCGCCAGCTCGACCGACGGTGCCAAGGTGCAGTTGTGGACGTGCAACGGCGGCGCCAACCAGAAGTGGACGCAGAACGGCACCACGTTGCGCGCGCTGGACAAGTGCCTGGAGGTCACCGGCAACAGCCAGACCGACGGCACCGCTGTGCGGCTGTGGTCGTGCAACGGCGGGTCGGGCCAGAACTGGACCGCGCAGTCCGACGGCACGATCCGCAACGGCTCGAAGTGCCTGGACGCCAACGGGGCCGGCTCGGCGGACGGGACCCAGCTGATCATCTGGACCTGTCACGGCGGGACCAACCAGAGGTGGACCTTCCGCTAGCGGGAGGGCGGCCGGCGGCTCGCCGCCGGCCGCCCTTGTTCCCGGAGGAGGACTCGATGGTCAAAACCGTGCGGAGCCGTGCGGTCAAACCGGCCGTGCGGCCCGTTCCCGCCGCACGGCCGTTCTGGGCGGGGCTCGTGACCGCGTTCCTGCTCGGCCTGGCGGTGGCGTTCCTGGTGGGGTCGTGGACCGGCCCGGACGCGACCGAGCAGCGGATCGCGGAGCTCGAACGCGAGGAGGCCGACCGCGACGCCGCCCAGCTCGGCCCGTTGTCCGACCAGGCCCGGCAGAGCCGCGACCGGCTGGCCCCGGTGCTCGCGGCGATGGCCGAGGCCCCCACCGCGGAGGCGGTGAGCGGCTGGCGGGACGTCGTGGCGGAGGTGGCCGGGACGTACGAGCAGTCGCCGTCGGCGGGCAACGGGATCAACATCGCGCGCACCGGCATGCGCACGGCGGTGCAGCAGCTGGCGGCAGCGGTGAAGACCTGCGAGCTGGCGTTCGGCGGGGCCGAGGCGGACCGGGCCGCGCTGCTGGCACTGGCGCAGGAGCAGCGGATGCTGGCGGTCCGCACGTGGTCGGTGGCGGCGGTGCAGCTCGACGTCCTCAACATCGAGGCCGGGCGCGGGCACGTGCACGTGCAGCTGTCCGGCGACGGGGACACCGGCGGGCTCACGGTCGACGGTGCGCCGGAGGGGCGGTGACGGCTGACCCGGTGCGGCTGCTGGACGAGGCACGGGCGGCGGTCGAGCCGGTGCGGCGGGCGGCGGTCGACGGGCTGGGACCCGCGTTGCGACGGGTCGCCGGCTACCACATCGGGTGGTGGGACGCGGACGGCCGACCCGCGCGGGCCACGGGGAAGGCGCTGCGTCCGGCGCTGGCGCTGGCGAGCGCTCGTGCGGCCGGCGGTGAGGTCTCGTCCGGGGTGGTCGCGGTGGCCACGGCGGTCGAGCTGCTGCACGACTTCTCGCTGCTGCACGACGACGTGATGGACGGCGACGAGACCCGGCGGCACCGGCCGTCGGCGTGGATGGCGTTCGGGACCACGGCCGCGATCCTCGCCGGTGACGCGTTGATCGGGCTCGCGGTGCGCCAGGTGCCGCCCGCGCTGGCCCCGGTGCTGGCCGACGTGCTGGTCGAGCTGTGCGAGGGTCAGTCGGCGGACGTGGCGGCGGAGCCGGTGTCGCCGGCGGAGTGCCTCGTCACGGCGGAACGCAAGACGGGTGCGTTGCTCGGCGCCGCCTGCCGGCTCGGTGCGGTGGCGGCCGGTGCCGGCGAGACCACGGCCGAGCACTACCGCGGGTTCGGCGTGCACCTGGGTGTCGCGTTCCAGGCCGTCGACGACCTGCTCGGCATCTGGGGCGACCCCGCCAAGACCGGCAAGCCGGCCCACGCCGACCTCCGCGCACGCCGCCGGTCCCTGCCCGTGGTGGCGGCGCTCGCCGAGGAGTCGCCCGCCGCCCGCCGGCTGGCGCGGTGCTACGCCGGGCAGCCGGCCGATCCCGAGGAGATCGCGCACCTCGTCGCCGAGGCGGGTGGCCGGGCCTGGACCGAGGCCGAGGCGGACCGGCGGGTGCGGCTCGCGTTCGACTGCCTGCGGCAGGCCTGCCCGACCTCCGCCGGCGGGGCGGAGCTGCGCGCGTTGGCGGGGCTCGTCGTGGCCAGGGACCGGTGAGGCCACCCGCCGCAAGCGTCAGCCCAGCTGCTGGTCCACGACGGCGGGGGACAGGACGTGGTGGATGACCATGGCCGCCGCACCGAGCACACCGGCCACCTCGCCGGCCCGTGACGGCACGATCCGCAGGTTCTCCGTGGCCAGCGGCAGCGAGCGTCGGTAGACCGCCTCCCGCACCCCGGCCAGCAGCATCTCACCGGCCGCGGCGAGGTCTCCGCCGACCACGATGAGCGAGGGGTTGACCATGCTGACGCACGCGGCGAGCACCTCGCCGATGGTGCGGCCGGCCTGCCGGATCGCCTGGCCCGCCTCGACGTTGCCCGCGCGGACCAGCGCGACCACGTCGGCGCTCGTGTGCGCCTCGACGCCCCTGGAGCGCAGCCGGGCCGCGACCGCGGAGCCGCTCGCGACGGCCTCCAGGCAGCCGGAGTTGCCGCAGCCGCAGTCGGCGCCGTCGCCGTCGGGCACCCGGATGTGGCCGAGGTCCCCCGCCGCGCCGGCCGCGCCGCGGTGCAGGACGCCGTTGCTGATGAAGCCGGAGCCGATGCCGGTCGCGACCTTCACGACGATCATGTGGTCGGTGCCGGGGAACGAGTGCGCGTGCTCGCCCAGCGCCATCAGGTTGACCTCGTTGTCCACCAGCACCGGCACGCCGAACTCGGCGCGCAGGTGGCCGGGCACGTCGAAGCCGTTCCAGGCCGGCATGATCGGCGGGTGGTTCGGGCGGCCGGACGAGTGCTCGACCGGGCCGGGCAGGCCGATGCCGACACCGGCCAGCGACACCGCGGACAGCCCCGCGTCGCGCACCATCTCCCGCCACGTCCCGGCCAGCGCCGCCAGGACGCGCTCCGGGCCGGTCGCGACGTCCAGGGCGAGGCGCCGGGAGGCCAGCAGCCCGCCCACGAGGTCGGTGACGGCGATCGTGGCGTGGCTGGCACCGACGTCGGCAGCCAGCACCGTGCGCGCGCCCGCGTTGAACGCGAACCGCCCGGCCGGACGGCCGCCGGTCGCCACCGTGATCACGCGGTCGGTGAGGAATCCCGCTCCCTGCAGGGCGTCGAGCCGGGTCCGGACCGCGGCGCGGGTCAGGCCCGTCTGGGTGGCCAGCTCGGCGCGGGTGCGTGGCACTCCGTCGAGCAGCAGCCGCAGCAGCTGTCCAGGCGATGCTGCGGGGGCCCAAGGTACGTCCGGCACCGGATCAGTGAACCAAATAGACCGAGTAATGGCGATATTCATCCCGAAGACATGTGTCCTTTGGCAGAGAAGCGCCAACTTTTGATTGACAGTCGCCAATAGTCCACTCTACGTTCGCCTCATGACTGTGACCCGCGTAACACCGGGGGTGGCGGCGTGACGGACGTCGTCCGGTTGGAGGGGATCGGCAAGGCCTTCCTGGGCGTGCCGGTGCTGCGCGGCGTCGACCTCGCACTGCGGGGCGGCGAGGTCCACGCGCTGGTGGGCGAGAACGGCGCGGGCAAGTCCACCCTGCTCAAGGTGCTGGCGGGCGTGCACCGGCCGGACACGGGCCGGGTCGTAGTGCGCGGCGAGGAGGTCTCGTTCGCCGCGCCGCGGGACGCGCAGGCGGCGGGCATCGCGATCATCCACCAGGAGCTGCACGCTGCTGGAGCACCGCACGGTGGCCGAGAACGTCTTCCTGGGCCGCGAACCCGTGCGCCGCGGCCAGGTCGACCGGCGGGCGATGGAGGCGGAGACCCGGCGGCTGCTCGGCTCGCTCGGCGAGGACGGGATCGACCCCGGCACCGAGGTGGCGCGGCTCTCCGTGGCGCGCAAGCAGGTCGTGGAGATCGTCAAGGCGCTGTCGGCCGACGCGACCGTCCTCGCGATGGACGAGCCGACCGCCGCGCTCGCCGACGGCGAGGTCGAGCTGCTGTACCGGCTGGTGCGCAGGCTGCGCGACCGCGGGATCGCGATCCTCTACGTGTCGCACCGGATGCGCGAGGTGTTCGACCTCAGCACCCGCATCACGGTGCTCAAGGACGGCGCGTTCGTCACCTCCGCGCCCACCGCCGAGCTGACCACCGACCAGGTCGTGCGGCACATGGTCGGCCGTCCACTCGACAGGCTCTACCCCGAGCGCGCCACCGCGCCCGGCGAGGTGCGGCTGGCGCTGCGCGGCGCGGGGAACGACCGGGTGCGGGACCTGACGTTCGAGGTGCGGTCGGGCGAGGTCGTCGGCGTCGCAGGGCTGCAGGGCTCCGGCCGGTCCGCGCTCCTGCGGGCGATCTGGGGCGTCGAGCCGTTCACCACCGGGACGCTGGAGCTCGACGGGACCCCGGCCCGCGTCACCGGTCCGCGCACGGCGGTGCGCAAGGGCATCGGGTACGTCACCGAGGACCGCAAGGGCGAAGGGCTCGCGTTGCGGCAGTCGGTGCGCGACAACACCCTGCTCGTCCGCCGGGCGACCTCGCGCGGTGCGCGCGCCCGCCGCGAGACCGACCTGCGGGAGCTGCTGGCCTCGGTCGCCGTCGTCGCACGCGGCCCGCACCAGGAGGTGCGCTACCTCTCCGGCGGCAACCAGCAGAAGGTCGTGCTGGCCAGGTGGCTCGCCGTGCGGCCGCGCGTGCTGCTCGTGGACGAACCGACCCGCGGTGTCGACGTCGGCGCCAAACAGGCGCTGTACCGGCTGCTGCGCGACCTGGCGGCCGACGGCCTCGCGATCCTGCTGGTCTCCTCCGAGCTGCCGGAGCTGATCGGGCTGAGCGACCGGGTCCTCGTGCTGCGCGAGGGCACCCTCGCGGGCGAGCTGCCCGCCGGTGCCGACGAGGAGACCGTGATGGGCCTGGCCACCGGACACCTGGTCGGAGAACCCGCGTGAGCGCCGTGGGCGTGGCGGCCGGCCGGCTGCCCGCGCGGCACCGCGCGGTCGCGTTCACCCCGGTCGTGGTCGTCTACCTGGCACTGGTGGCGTTGCTCGTCGTCGGCAGCGTGCTGGTGGCGCTCGACGGCGGCGTGCTCCTCGACCACGGCGGCGTCCTCAACATCCTGACCCGCAGCACGGTGCTCGGCCTCGTCGCGATCGGGCAGACGCTGGTGATCGTCACCGGCTCGCTCGACCTGTCCGTGGCCTACCTCGCCGGGCTCTGCTCGCTGATCGCCGCCGAGACCATGGCGGGCAGCACCGCCATGGTCGTGCCGGGCGTGCTGGCGGCGCTGGCCGTCGCCGCGGTCGTGGGGCTGGTCAACGGCCTGGTGATCACCGTGCTGAAGGCCAACGCGTTCATCGCCACGCTGGGCGTCGCGCTCGTCCTGCGCGGCTACCTGGAGCACAGCTACACCGGACCGGCCGGCAGCGTGCCGCGCGCGTTCCAGCACCTCGGCTACGACCGCATCGGCCCGGTGCCGGTGTCCGCGCTGCTGATGCTGGCGCTCGCCGCGGCGGCGTGGTGGTACCTGCGCCGCACCCGAACCGGTTACCACATGTACGCCGTCGGCGGTGACGTCGACGTGGCGCGGCTGTCCGGCGTGCGCACCGGGCGGACGATCGTCACCGCGCACGTCGTGTGCGCCGTCATGGCGGGGCTCGCCGGGGTGTTCCTGGCCTCGCGGCTGGGGTCCGGCGCACCGTACGTCGGCACCGACGCCGGGTACGACCTGGAGTCCATCGCGGCGGTCGTGCTGGGCGGTACAGCGCTGGCGGGTGGTCGCGGCGGAGTGGCCGGGACCATCGGCGGGGTGCTGATCCTGGCCACCCTGGACACGATCTTCGACGACCTCGGCGTGAACTCGTTCTTCAAGGACGTCGTCCGCGGTGTCGTGCTCGTCGTGGCGGTGGCGCTGTACGCGCGCCGCCGGCACACGGGGAGGTCGTCGTGACCCGGCTGCGGCTCGCCGACGGCACGGCACCCGTGCTGGTCGTGCTCGTGGTCCTGCTGGTGGCACTGGCGTTCGCCGGTCCCGCCTACTCCGAACCCAGCGGCTACCTCGCGCTGCTCAAGCGGGCGGCGCCGCTCGTGGTGCTCGCGGTGGGGCAGTACTTCGTGGTCGTGTCCGGCGGGTTCGACCTCTCGGTCGGCTCGCTGGTGACCGCCGAGGTGGTGATCGCGGCCCGGCTGGTGGACGGCGACGACGCCGACACCGCGTGGGTCGTCGCGCTGCTGCTCGGCTTCGGGCTGCTGGTCGGCCTGGTCAACGGGCTGGTCACGACGAAGCTGCTGGTGCCGTCGTTCATCGTGACGCTGGGGATGCTGCTGGTCCTCGACGGCGCGGTGTTCCTGTGGACCGGTGGCGCACCGCGCGGTGCGCTGTCGCCGTCGTTCCGGGTGGCCGGCCGGGGCGGTGCCGACGTGCCGCTGCTCGGGCAGGTGCCGTGGTCGGTGGTGGTCCTGCTGGTCGTGGTCGGCGCGGCGGTGTGGTTCATGCGCGGCCCGACCGGACGCCTGCTGGTCGCGGTGGGCGACAACGAGAAGGCCGTCCACCTCGCCGGTGGCCGGGTGGACCGGTTGCGGCTGCTCGCGTTCGTGCTGTCGGCGCTGCTCGCCACGGTCGCCGCGATCCTGCTCGCCGGGTTCGCCGGGGTCTCCGCCCAGGTCGGCCAGGGCCTGGAGTTCCGCGCCATCACCGCGGTGGTGCTCGGCGGGGTCCTGCTCGGCGGCGGCCGGGGTTCGGTGGTCGCCGCCGCCGCCGGTGCCGTGACGCTCGAAGCGCTCTTCTCCCTGCTGAACCTGCTCGGCGTCTCCGGTGCGCTGGAGTCCGCCGTGCAGGGCGTGATCATCATCGCCGCCGTGGCCTACGCCGCCCGCGGCACCGCGCTGCGCCGCCTGCTGCCGCACCGCAAGACCACTGTGGACAGCACGTGACCGCACCGCCGCACCACCTCTCCTGACCACACCGCCTGAGCCCCCGCCGAAGAAGCCGAGGAGCAAGCACATGCACAGGAATTGGTCCGTCGTGGCCCTGGCCGGCGCGCTGGTGGTGGCCGGGTGCTCCAGCGACCTGCCCGCCACCTCGGGCGCCGACGGCACCTCCGGACCGGCGAAGGCCATCGCGAAGTCGGAGTTCTACGACCAGGCGGAGCTCGCGCGCCAGCTGCGGTTCCGCACCGCGAAGGCGATCGGGCTCGACGGCCAGGACGGCACGGCGGGGCCCTGGGAGCAGGCGCTCGATCCGGAGCTGACCGACACGGCCAAGTACGCCAAGCCCGGTGGCGGCTACCACCTCTGCTTCTCCAACGCCTCGGTGGACAACCCGTGGCGGCAGGTCGGGTTCAAGACCATGCAGCAGGAGGTGAAGCTGCACCCGGAGATCACCAAGTTCACCGTCCTGGACGCCGAGGCCAAGGACGACAAGCAGATCAGCGACATCCAGTCGCTCGCCTCCCAGGGGTGCAGCGCGCTGGTCGTCTCGCCCAACACCACCGCCACGCTCACTCCGGCGGTCGAGGCCGCGTGCGCGACCGGCGTCCCGGTGATCGTGTTCGACCGCGGTGTGAAGACGAGCTGCCCGGTCACGTTCATCCACCCGATCGGCGGGTTCGCCTTCGGTGCCGACGGCGCCGAGTTCCTCAAGGAGAAGGTGGCGCCCGGAGGCAAGGTCCTCGCCCTGCGCATCCTGCCCGGTGTCGACGTGCTGGAGCAGCGCTGGGCCGCGGCCGACGAGGTGTTCGCGGGCAGCCAGGTGAAGGTCGTGGGCGTCGAGTTCACCGACGGCGACGCCGCCAAGACCAAGAGCATCGTCAACGAGTACATCCAGCGCGAGGGCAAGATCGACGGCGTCTGGATGGACGCCGGTGCCACCGCAGTGGCCGCGGTCGAGGCGTTCCAGGACGCCGGGGTGGCCATCCCGCCGTTCGTGGGCGAGGACCAGCAGGACTTCCTGCGCATCTGGGCCGACGAGAAGATGACCGCGGTCGCCCCCACCTACCCGACCTACCAGTGGCGCACGCCGGTAATCGCAGCGTTGCGCGTGCTCGGCGGCAAGCAGGTGCCGCGCGAGTGGGTGCTGCCGCAGCCCAAGGTCACCCAGGACACGCTGAAGGACTTCATCAAGCAGGACATGCCGCCGCTGCACTACGCGATGTGCGGCTGCGAGCAGATGCCCGGCTACCCCGCGCCGTGGAAGTGACCCGGTGATGAAGGCGTACGTGGAGCTGGTGCGCGCACCGGCGGCGCTCACCGTGCTGGGGGACACCCTGGTCGGCGCGCGGAAACCGTTGCGGGGCAGGGGACTGCTGCTGCCGCTGGCATCGGTGTCGCTGTACTGGGCGGGCATGGCGCTCAACGACTGGGCCGACCGGGACCTGGACGCGGCCGAACGGCCGGAGCGCCCGATCCCGTCCGGCCGGGTCGCACCGGACGCGGCACTGGCGACGGCGGCGGGCCTGACCGCGCTCGGCGTCGGGCTCGCCGCGGCCGCCGGGCGCAACGCACTGCCGCTCGCCGCCGCCGTGTGGGCCTATGACACCGCGTTGAAGGCCACGCCCGCCGGGCCGTTCGCGATGGCCGCGTGCCGTGCGCTGGACGTCCTGCTGGGCGGCCGGGCCGTGCTGCCCGCGGGCCTGATGGCCGCGCACACCCTGGGCGTCACGGCGTTGTCGCGCGGTGAGGTGCACGGCACGTCGCCCGCCACGGCGAAGGCGGTGCTGGCGGGCACGGTCCTCACCGCCGTCGCCGCGGCCGTGTCGTCCCGGCGCATCTCCGGGATCGCGGGGGCGCTGGGCTACGCGGTCACGGTCGGGCGCGCGCAGTGGAACGTGGTCCAGGACCCGAGCGCGCGGAACGTCCGCACCGCCACGAAGGAAGGCATCCACGGCATGGTGCTGCTGCAGTCCGCGCTCGCCGAGCACGGTGCCGCACTGCCGGTCGTGCTGCCGCTGGCGCAGGCGCTGAGCAGGAAGGTGAGCCCGACATGACGTTCCACCTGGGCTACGGCACCAACGGTTTCAGCAACCACCGCCTCGGCGACGCGCTCGCCGTGATCGCCGACCTCGGCTACACCGCCGTGGCGCTGACCCTCGACCACCACCACCTCGACCCGTTCGCCGACGACGTCGCCCGGCAGACCGACCGGCTCGCCGCCCGCCTGCACGAGCTGGGCCTGCGGGCCGTGGTGGAGACCGGCGCGCGGTACCTGCTCGACCCGCGTCGCAAGCACCACCCGACCCTGGTCAGCTCCGACCAGGACCGCCGGGTCGACTTCCTGGTGCGCGCCAAGCGGATCGCGGCCGACCTCGGCGCGGACTGCGTGTCGTTCTGGTCGGGCATCGGCTCGCCGGACGACTGGGACCACCTGCGCTCGGGGGTGGCCGCCGTGCTGGAGAACGGCCCGTCCGTCCCCATCGGACTCGAACCTGAACCGGGCATGGTCGTGCAGTGGCTGGAGCAGGCGCTGCGGCTGCGCACCGAGCTCGGCGACCCCGAACAGCTGCGGATCACCCTCGACGTCGGGCACTGCGTCGCCGTCGAGCCGCAGGACGCGGCCGCGTGCATCCGGCAGGCAGGTGAGCTGCTGGTCAACGTGCAGCTCGACGACATGCTGCCGGGCGTGCACGAGCACCTGGAGTTCGGTGACGGGCACCTGGACCTGCCCGCCACCCTCGCCGCGCTGACCGACATCGGGTACACCGGTGTCGCCGCGGTCGAGCTGCCCCGGCACAGCCACGCGGCACCGGACGTGGCGGCACGGGCGCTGCGGGCGTTGCGCGCGGCCCGGTGGCTGGCCGACGCCGAACGGGCGGTGCGGACCGACCCGAACGCGATCGACACCCTGTTCCCGGCCGTGGGCAGAGCGGTCGGAACGGGTGAGGACGCCGCCAGGGTCCGGCTGCTCACCGCGTTCGCCGACGCGACCGGCGACCCGGTCGACGGCCTCACCCGGCTCTACCGGTACGGCACCTCCGCGGAACGGCGCGGCGTCCTGCGCGGCCTCGCCGAGCTGGGCGACCGGGCTCCCGCCGCCGGTGTCGCGCTGGTCGAGGACGCGTTGCGCAGCAACGAGACCGGCCTCGTGGCGGCGGCGCTCGGCCCGTTCGCCACCCGGCACCTGGGCCGGCACGCGTGGCGCCACGGCGTGCTCAAGTGCCTGTTCATGGGCATCCCGCTGACCGCGGTCGACGGCCTGGACCGGCACTCGGACCCGGAGCTGCTGCGCATGGTGGCCGCGTTCGCGGAGGAACGCCGTGCCGCCGGCCGTCCCGTGCCCGCCGACGCCCTCGCCCTGCTCGGAAAGGCTTCGTGATGCGCATCTTCGACCCGCACATCCACATGACGTCCCGCACGACCGACGACTACGAGGCCATGCGCGACGCCGGGGTGGAGGCGCTCGTCGAGCCCGCGTTCTGGCTCGGGCAGCCGCGCACGAGCGTCGGGTCGTTCGTCGACTACTTCGACGCCCTGCTCGGGTGGGAGCGCTTCCGCGCCGCCCAGTTCGGCATCGCCCACCACTGCGCGCTCGCGCTGAACCCCAAGGAGGCCAACGACCCGCGCTGCGCCGAGGTGCTCGACGTGCTGCCGCGCTACCTCGCCAAGGACGGCGTGGTCGCGGTCGGCGAGGTCGGCTACGACTCGATGACGCCCGAGGAGGACGACGCGTTCGCCCGCCAGCTGGAACTGGCGCAGCGGCACGACCTCCCGGTCCTCGTGCACACCCCGCACCGCGACAAGCAGGCCGGTACCCGGCGCACGCTCGACGTCGTCCGCGAGTCCGGGCTGGCACCGGAACGGGTGCTGGTCGACCACCTCAACGAGACCACCGTGCGGATGGTCGCGGACGCGGGCTGCTGGATGGGGTTCTCCGTCTACCCGGACACCAAGATGGACGAGAAGCGGACGGTCGCGCTGCTCACCGAGCACGGCACGGACCGGATGCTGGTCAACTCCGCCGCCGACTGGGGCCGCTCCGACCCGTTGAAGACGTACAAGACCGGGCAGGCCATGCTGGACGCCGGGTTCTCCGCCGACGACGTCGAGAAGGTGTTGTGGCACAACCCGGTCGAGTTCTACGGCCAGAGCGGTCGGCTCGCGCTCGACCCGGTGACGGCGGGTGCGGTCGACGCGGCCACCGGCAGCTCGGTGCTGCGGGGTGAGCGGTGATCGCCTACTGCACCAACGTCCACCCGGCACCCGACCTGCCCGGCGTCCTCGCCCAGCTCGACCGGCACGCCGTGCGCGTGCGGGAGGCGCTGGGCGCGGACACGCTCCCGCTGGGGCTGTGGCTGCCCGCACCGGTCGCCCACGGCCTCGCCGAGGACGTGTCCGCGCGGCGGGCGTTCGGGGCGGAGCTGGCGGCGCGCGGCCTGACGGTGTCGACGCTGAACGCGTTCCCGTACGGCGACTTCCACGAGGAGGTCGTCAAGCACAAGGTGTACTTCCCGACGTGGACCGACCCGCGGCGGCTGGAGTACACGAAGGACTGCGCGACCGTACTGGCCGACCTGCTGCCCGACTCCGCCTCGTACGGCAGCATCTCCACCCTGCCGCTGGCGTGGCGGGAGCCGTGGACGTTGATGGACGACGGCGCCGCGACGGCCGCGCTCGCCGAGCTCACCCGGTTCCTGCGCGAACTGCCCGGCCGGCCGGTCAAGCTCGCCGTCGAACCGGAACCGGGCTGCGTGCTCGACACCGTCGCCGACGCGGTCGGCTGGCTCGCCGGCCGGGCCGACCCCGAGCTTCGTCGGGCTGTGCCTGGACACCTGCCACCTCGCGGTGTCGTTCGCCGACCCGGTGGCGGCGGTCGAGTCGATCCGGCGGGCGGGGCTGTCGATCGTCAAGGTGCAGGCGTCGGCGGCGCTCGAAGTCGCGGAACCCGGCACCGAGGAGGGCAGGCTGGCGGTCGCGGCCTACGGCGAACCCCGGTACCTGCACCAGGTCCGGGAGAACGCGCCGGGCGGCGTGCTGGCCGCGGACGACCTGCCGGAGGCGTTCCACACCCTGCCCGCCGAGCACCCGTGGCGGGTGCACTTCCACGTGCCGCTGCACGCCGTGCCACCCGCACCGCTCACGTCCACCACCGACGTGCTCGTGGCCGCGGTCGCGGCGGTGGACCCCGGTACCCACGTCGAGGTCGAGACCTACACCTGGACGGTGCTGCCGGGGGCGGGCGACCTGGCCGACGGCATCGCGGCGGAGCTGCGGTGGGCGCACCAGCACCTGGCGGCGGGGGTGGCGGCGTGAAACCACTGGTGGTGCTGAACGTCGTCGGCATGACCCCGGCGCTGCTGGCCCACATGCCGAACCTCGCGCGGCTGGGCTGGCAGGCGGAGCTGGGCACGGTGCTGCCGGCCGTGACGTGCAGCGCGCAGGCCACGCTGCTCACCGGCCTCACCCCGGCGCGGCACGGGATCGTCGGCAACGGCTGGTACTTCCGCGACCTCGGCGAGGTCCACCTGTGGCGCCAGCACAACCGGCTCGTCGGCGGCGAGAAGCTGTGGGAGACCGCCCGCCGCGCCCACCCCGGTTACACCGCCGCCAACATCTGCTGGTGGTACGCGATGGGCGCGTCCACCGACATCACCGTCACGCCCCGGCCGATCTACCACGCGGACGGCCGCAAGTCGCCGGACTGCTACGTCCGCCCACCCGGCCTGCACGACGAGCTGGTGGGTGCACTGGGGGAGTTCCCGCTGTTCCAGTACTGGGGTCCCACGGCGGCGCTGGCGTCCAGCGAGTGGATCATCGGCGCTGCCAGGAAGGTGTTCACCGAGCAGCGGCCCGACCTGCTGCTGGTCTACGTGCCGCACCTGGACTACGACCTCCAGCGGTTCGGCCCGTCGTCCCCGCAGGCGGTGAAGGCGGCGGCGGACGTGGACCGCGCGCTGGCGCCGTTGCTGGCCGATGTCGCGGACGCCACCGTGGTCGCGTTGTCGGAGTACGGCATCACGGACGCGCGCCGGCCGGTGGACGTCAACCGCGCACTGCGCGCCGCCGGTCTGCTGGAGGTCTACGCGCAGGCCGGGATGGAGTACCTGGACCCGTGGACGTCCCGGGCGTTCGCGGTGGCCGACCACCAGGTCGCGCACGTGTACGTCGCCGACCCGGCCGACGTGCCGCGCACCAGGGCGGTGCTCGCCGAGCTGCCCGGCGTCGACGTGCTGTACGACCGCGAGGGGCAGGCGGCCGTCGGACTGGACCACGAACGGTCCGGTGAGCTGGTCGCGGTCGCCGAGCCGGACGCGTGGTTCACCTACTACTACTGGACCGACGACAACCGTGCGCCGGACTTCGCCCGTGGCGTGGACATCCACCGCAAGCCCGGCTACGACCCGGCGGAGCTCTTCTTCGACCCGGCCGACCCGCTCGCGAAGGCCAAGGCGGGGCTCAACCTGGCCCGCAAGAAGCTCGGCCTGCGGTACGCGATGAACGTCGTGCCGCTGGACCCGTCGTGCGTGCGCGGCACGCACGGCAGATCGCCCGACCGCGCGGCCGACGGCCCGGTGCTGCTCTGCTCGGACCCGGCGGTGCCGCCGTCGGTCGAGCGCACCGGGCGCGTCGCCGCGACCGAAGTACGGAACCTGTTGCTAGCGCTGCAGGGCATGCCCGCAGAGGAGTTCAGCCGATGACCAGACCGCTCACGTCACGCCCCACCCGGCGGGAAAGCCACCTGACGGCGGTCCCCGCGGTGCGCCAGGACCACACCGTGGCCGTCGGCAAGGAACCCACGGCCGCCACCCGCCGCCTGCTGCGGCTCATGGGCACCGGCGCCACCGACCGGGCGATCGCCCGCGAGCTCGACGTCAGCCTGCGCACCCTGCACCGGCGGATCGCGCGGCTGCAGTCGTTGCTCGGCGTGCAGTCCCGGTTCCAGCTCGGCGTGCTCGCCGCGGAGCTGGAGTGGCTCGTGGTGTCCCCGCCTCGGCAGGCCGTGGGCGAGTGAGAACGGGCCCGCCGGCCGCTGTGGGACGCGGCAGCGGCAGGCGGGCCTCCCTCCTGCTCGCCACGCAGATGCCGGAAAGGCGCGGAGCAAGGGGGTCAGCGGCGGTTGGCCACCGCCTCCTGCAGCAACGCCAGGGCCTGCTTCGCCACCACGTTGAACATGCCCATCGTCGTGTCACGCGTGCCGAGCACGACCAGCAACGTGTCGGCGTCGACGCCGAACACCCCGGCCTGACCGGAGTCGCCCTCGAAGAACACCGCCCGCGGGCTGCCGACACCGGCCTGCGCGGTGAACTGGTTCGCGAGACCCGCCGCCGCCGCGGCCATCGCCGCCACGCCGTCGTCCTGGACGCCGCGGGTGACGGCGCACAGCACCAGGCCGTCCCTGGTGGCGACCAGCACACCGTTGATCGCGATCGAGTCGATCGACCCGTGGACCTCCGCCAGCGCCTCGGTCATGACCTTCGCGTCGGTGCCCGGCAGGGGAGTGGTGACCGGGCCGTGGCTCGGTGTCGTCGCTCCGCGCCGGCGCGTCGGCAGGGCTTCCGGGGACGACGACGGGTGGATGAACATCTCGTTCACACCGTGAGGTCGGCTTCGATGGCCCTCAGGCTGTGCCTGGCGAGGGCCAGGTTGGCCCGCTCCCGGTCCAGCACGAGGTACAGGAAGAGCATCGACGAGCCCCGCTTGCCCGGGGAGAGCAGCCGGATCAGGTGGTACTGGCGCTGCAGGGTGATCAGGATGTCCTCGATCTCGTCGTTCAGCTTGAGCGCCGAGATGACCCGCTGCTTGGACCGCACGACCTCGGTGTTCCCGGCCGCCGCCACCTCCAGGTCGAGCCAGTCGCCACCGCCGATCGACCCCAGCGACATCCCGCTGTCGTAGTCGACGAGCGCGGCCCCCACCGCGCCGGTGATGGTCATGGCTTCTTTCAGCGCGGTATCGATGTTCATCCCGGCGATTTCCCCTCGTGCGCGAACGGTCACACGCGGCGACATCCCCCGTGGGCCGCGTGGTGGATCACCTTACGTCGCAGCGAGTCGCCCGGCCATGGCCGTTTGGAGCAACGTGTGGACGGTCCGTGCTCCTATGAGGACCGCGTCCAGGACGGCCCGATCGTCGTCTGATCCCAAACGTTCTGCGGGAGCGGTGCTAAACGTCCTGTGTGGACTTTAGCTGCCGAACGGGGTGTGGCGGTGTTCTGTCATCCCCCGGCCGCCGTCTTGACGCTCGTCCGAAACCGCTGCTCTCATGGGCCGATGAGACTTTGGAAAGCGCTTACCACATTACGCCTGTTGACCTCCGTCCTCCTCGTGGCCGGGCTGCTGACCGCGGGCACGACCGCCGCGCAGGCGTCCACCGCCGGGTTCCGGGGCGTCAACTGGGCCGACCAGCGCGACAACTTCGTCAACGGCGTGCTCTACCCCTCGGGGCTCAGCGCCTCGGACACCTACTCCTCGGCCGCCACCGTCGCCGACCGCGTCGTCGGCGGGCTCTACGCCGTCACCGGCGCGAACACCGTGCGGTTGCCGGTGAACGAGCCGACGGTGTCGACCTACTGGGGCACCTACACCGGTGCGATCGACACGGCGCTCACCAAGGGCAACGTGATCCTCGCGTACTGGGCGCACACCGGTGGCCGGCCGCAGAACCAGGCGGCGTTCCAGCAGATGTGGGACCGGGTGGTCGCCAAGTACGGCTCGCACCCCAACGCCTACTTCGAGGTCATCAACGAACCGCACGGGTACAGCACGGGCGACCTCAACAACATGTACAACGACTGGCTGAACAGGTACTCGTCCGTCCCGCGCGGCCGGGTCGTCCTCGACGGCGCCGGCCTCGCCCAGAACGTCCCCGCGGTCGGCGGCGACAGCCGGCTCAACGGCACCCTGCTCGCCGTGCACGACTACTCGTTCTTCGCCGGCTTCGAGAGCGAGACCGAGTGGGCCGACCACATCGGCAGCTACATCGGCGCCTACGCGAGCCGCACCATCGCCACCGAGTGGGGCGGCGCGATGGGCCCCGGCACCAAGAACGGCGTGTACTTCGACGCGGTTGACTACAGCGTCCCCAGCGGTTCCTACATGGCCGACTACGTCCGCGGTGTCGCCGCGAAGCTGCGCAGCCTCGGCATGGGCAGCGTCTACTGGCCCGGTCTGCGCGACGGCGACTGGTACAGCATGACCACCCGCAGCGGCACCGGCCAGAACACCGCGCTGACGCTGACGAACCCGTCCGGCCTCCAGCAGCTGCGGCACTCCTGGGGCCTCGGCGACAACGGCTCCACCACCGTCGAGATCCGCAACGTCGCGACCGGCTGGTACGTCGACGGCCTCGGCCGCAGCACCGACGCCGCGGCCGGTCAGGGCACCGGCGGCACCAGCGCCAGCCAGCGCTGGGTGGTCGAGAACACCGGTTCGTTCGTGCGCTTCCGCAACACCGTGACCGGCCTGTACCTCGACGGCGCCGGCCGCACCGGCAACGGTTCCGACACCGGCCAGCGCGCGAGCAGCACCGCCACGAGCCAGCAGTGGACCGTGGTGACCGGCAAGGCCAGGGGCAACGACATCCGCATCCGCAACCGCGCCACGGGGCTCTACCTCGACGGCATGGGACGCACGGCGACGGCGGCGAACCTCGGCCAGTGGAGCGACAGCAACAGCACGAACCAGCAGTGGCGGATCCTCCCGGCGGGCTGAGCCGGTCACCGCGGAATTCGCCTCGGGCCGATTCCTTGACGCTGGGGAAGGTGGCGTGGTCACCTTTCCCACGTGTATCGAAGCGCTTCGATTTCGGATTCGGCGCTGTGGTTTCGCACGCCGGCAGCGGTGTGGGAGGAAGCCCTGCCGCTGGGCACGGGCCGGCTGGGCGCTATGGCGTTCGGCGGTGTGCGCACGGAGCTGTTCCAGCTGAACGACGACCGGTTGTGGACCGGTGGGCCGGTCGCCGCGGTGGCGGGTGATCCGGCGGTGGTGGAACGGGCCCGGCGGCTCGCGCTGGCGGGGGATGCTGCTGGGGCGGAGGAACTGCTCAAGGCGGTGCAGGGCCCGGACACGGCCCGGTACCTGCCGCTCGCGGACCTGCGGTTGGAGCTGCGGGTCGGGGACGCTGCCGTGGAGGACGCGGCGGCGGAGGGGTACGAGCGGCGGCTGGACCTCGCGACCGGGGTCTACTCGGTGCGCTGCCGGGCCGGTGGCGCCGGGGTGGTGCGGGAGGCGGTGTGCCACCCCGGGTTGCACGTGCTGGCGTGGCGGGTGCGGGTGGACCGGCCGGTCGAGGTCGGGGTGCGGCTCGACAGCGCGCTGGCCGCGGAGGAGTTCGCGGACGGGGACGTGGTGGGGCTCGCCGGTGCGGTGGGCATGGCCTACGCCGCCGCAGTCCTCGTCGACCGGACCGACCACGCTGACCGGACCGACCACGCTGACCGGACCGACCGCGCTGACCGGACCGACCACGACGGCCCGCACACCGTCACCGTCTACGTGGCCACCGAAGCCGGCCACCGCGGCCCCGCCACCGACCCCGAACGCGACCCCGCCGTGTGCGCCCGGCTCGCCACCGACCGCGTGCGGCGGGCCCGTGCGCTCGGCTGGTCCCGGTTGCGCGAGGAAACCGTTGCCGCGCACCGGGAGCTGTTCGACCGGGCCGACCTCGACCTCGGGCCTGCGCCGGACCTGCCCACCGACGAACGGATCGCGGCGCCCGACCCCGCGCTGGCCGCGCTGCTGTTCCGGTTCGGCCGGTACCTGCTGATCACGAGCTCACGGCCGGGCACGCTGCCCGCCAACCTCCAGGGCGTCTGGAACCCGCACGTCGACCCGCCGTGGCGCGGCAACTACACGCTCAACATCAACCTGCAGATGAACTACTGGCCCGCCGAGGTCACCGGTCTGCCCGAGTGCCACGAGCCGTTGCTGGAGTTCGTCGAAAGGCTTGCCGTCCGGGGCGAACAGGTCGCACGTGAGCTGTACGGCCTGCCCGGCTGGACGGCGCACCACAACAGCGATCCGTGGTGCCCCGCCACGCCGGTCGGTGCGGGCGCGGGGGACCCGGCGTGGGCGAACTGGCCGTTGGCCGGGGCGTGGCTCGCGCTGCACCTGTGGGAGCACTACGAGTTCGGCGGGGACAAGGGTTGGTTGCGCGAGCGGGCGTGGCCGGTGGTGCGCGGGGCCGCCGAGTTCTGCGCCGGCTGGCTCGTCGAGCACGACGGCGGGCTCACCACCGCGCCGTCGACGTCGCCGGAGAACCACTACCTCGACAGCGCCGGCCGTCCGGTCGCGGTGGGTGTCGGGTCCACAATGGACCTCACGCTCATCGCTGAGCTCCTCGCCCGTCTCGTCGACGCCGCCGAGGTGCTCGGGGTCGAGGACGAGCTCGTGCGACGGTCGAGGGAGCTCCTGCCACGGCTGCCTTCCCCGCCGATCGGCAGCCGCGGGCAGCTGCTGGAGTGGGCCACCGAGCTGCCGGACGCCGAACCGGGTCACCGGCACGTGTCGCACCTCGTCGGCCTGTACCCCGGCAACCGGATCGACCCGCACCGCACACCGGAGCTCGCGGCGGCGGCACGAGAGGCGTTGCTGGAACGCGGTGACGCGGGCACGGGGTGGTCGCTCGCCTGGAAGACGGCGCTGTGGGCCCGGCTCGGCGACGGTGACCGCGCCGGGGAGCTGCTGGCGCTCTTCCTCACCGACGTCACCGCGGAGGGCGCGCACGGCGGTGGTGTCTACCGCAACCTGTTCTGCGCCCACCCGCCGTTCCAGATCGACGGCAACCTCGGCATCACGGCCGCGATCGCCGAGATGCTGCTGCAGAGCCACGCCGGCGAGCTGCGCGTGCTGCCCGCACTGCCACCGGCCTGGCGGCGCGGCTCGGTGCGCGGGTTGCGGGCCCGCGGCGGGCTCACCGTCGACATCGCCTGGGACGACGGGGAGCTGACCGGCGTGGTGGTGCGCGGTGGTGGGGCGCGGACGGTCGCGGTGCGGTACCGCGACCGCCTCTTCCACCTGGACGTGACCTGATCACACCACCGTGCAGGCGAACCCGTTGAGGCTGAACGCACGCGGCGCGGTGTTGGTGCTGCCACCGCTGGCGGTGAACCCGGCCGGCACCGTCCGGCCGCGCGGGATCGCCTGGTTGTAGGACACGGCGGTCGCGGACACGTCGGCGCCCGTCTGCCGGTGCGTCGCGTTCCACATCTCCGTCACCGTCTGGCCGTTGGCGAACTTCCACCGCAACGTCCAGCCGGTGACGTCGGTCGTGCCGGTGTTGCGGATGGTGACGTCGGTGCGGAACCCGCCGGGCCACGAGTTCGTGACGCGGTACTCGACCGAGCAGCCGGTCACCGGCTGCGGCGCGGCCGGCGTGGTCGTGGTCGGCGTCGGGACGACCGGGTCTGGGGCCGGCGGCGGGACCGGGGTGCTCGGCCGGACGCACGGCGGCCCCCACCGGCCGAGGCCCTTCGCCGACGCGGACGCCTCGGCCTCGCGCAGCACGCGGTCGTCGCCCGCCTCGCTGCGCACCATGCCGAGCTCGACGGCCAGCACCGCGTAGTCCGTGCCGTCGGCCAGCCGCAGCGACCCGGTCGACGTCGACTCGACCGGCTTCTCCAGCAGCACCGTCCGCGCGAACGCCGTGGCGGCGTCCGACCAGCACGCGTCGGGCTCGGCCAGGCCCTCGACCTCGACCTGCTCGCCGTCGGAGAGCTGCACGGTCCGCACGTCCAGGACCCGTTGCACGGTCGTGGTCAGCGCCTCCTTGCGCGGCGGCTCGATGGTGGGGACCTCGGCCTGCACCGGCTGGGCCGGTGGTGCCGGCGGCTCGTCGTCGCCGCAGGCGCTCGCCGCGCCGGCGACCAGGACGGCCACGACCAACAGCGATGCGACGGGTCTTGTCCTGATGGCGCCCAGTAGTTTTCTCATCGCCCCTCTGCGGCAAGGAGCCGTCGGCGCTCGTACCACAACCGGTTCGGCCGAACGGCTGATCTCGTCACGGCAGGCTACGTCGCACGTCCAAGGCGCGGAAGAACTTTCACGTAATTGGAATGCGCGTTGTCGTTCGACGCATTCGAGTCGAATCGCGTCGAACGCGGACGGGAAATCGTTGTCAGAGAACGGCGGTGCTGCCGCGGTCGGTGAGCCGGGGTTGCAGCAGCCGCACCTCCGGCGCGTGGTCGTGCGCGAGGCGGGTCATCACCATCTCGACCGCGATGGCGCCCAGCTCCTGCGCGGGCACGGAGATCGACGTGAGCGGCACGGGCAGGTCCTGCGCGAGGTCGTCAGGGCACAGCGTGATCACCGACAGGTCGCCGGGCACGTCCAGCGAGCGGCGCCGCAGCTCGAGCACCAGCTGGCCGAGGACCGCCTCGTTGTGCACGACCAGGCCGGTGGTGCCGCGGTCGGGGTGCAGCACCTCGTCCAGGCAGGCCGCGACCGAGTCGTAGCCGGGAGCGCAGGAGTGCACCGACGCGGGCAGGGCACGCCTGGTGGTCTCGCTCTGGAACCCGGCCAGCAGCCGGGCGGCGTAGCTGGTGCCGCGCTCGTAGACCGACGGGTGCGAGCCGATCAACGCGATCGACCGGTGGCCGCGGTCGGCCAGGTGCGCCGCCATCTGCCTGCCCGCGCTGGTGAAGTCGAGGTCGACGCAGCTCAGGCCGCTGTGGTCGTCGGGCATGCCGATCAGCACCACCGGGGCGTCGACCGCGCGCAGCTCGGGCACCCGCGGGTCCGCGCTCTCGACGTCCATCATGATGATCGCGTCCGCCATGGACCGCGCCGTGACCCGGTGGGCCTCGCCGGGACCCGCCTCCTTGGTCAGCAGCAGCACGTCGTAGTCGTGGCCGCGGGCGGACGCCACGATCGACGACACGAACTGCATGATCACCGGCATGTTCTGGTCCGACCGCAGCGGGACGACCAGGCCGAGCACCTGCGAGCGGTTCGACGCGAGTGCGCGCGCACCGGCGTTCGGGTGGTAGCCCAGCGCCACGATGCTCTGCTCGACGCGGCGCTTGGTCTCCTCCGAGATGCTCCGCTTCCCGCTGAGCACGTACGACACCGTGCTCATCGAGACGCCGGCGTGGCGGGCGACCTCTTTGATGGTGATCATGCCCGCCCTTCGGGTTCGCCACGAGTGGTGGCGATCATCGTAGTGCGCGCGGAACGGCGTCGCGCAGACGTCCGGCGGCTCCGGCGCGGCCCTCGCGGCACCACCCGGCGGTCGAACAGCGGTGGGCATTCGTCGAAATCGTCGAACGGAAGTCGTTCTCTTGACGCCCGCGTTTCGACTGTGTCACGGTACTGAACCACGTTCGAAGCGCTTCGATTTGCGGAGGTGTCGACGTGGTCACCATTGTTGACGTGGCGAGGCACGCGGGAGTCGCGCCCAGCACCGTTTCCTACGTGCTCACCGGCAACCGCCCGGTCTCGGCCGACACGAGGGTCCGGGTGCGGGAGAGCATCCAGCTGCTGGGCTACCACCCGCACGCGGGCGCACGGGCGTTGGCGAGCAGCCGCTCGAACGTGATCGGCCTGGTCCTGCCGCTGCGCGAGGGCGTGCAGCTGCCGGTGGTCATGCGCTTCGTCACCTCCGTCGTCACCGCCGCCCGCCAGCACGACATGGACGTGCTGCTGGTGACCGCCGACCAGGGCGCCGCGGGACTGCGGCGGCTGGCGAACGGCGCCAGGGTCGACGGGTGCGTGGTGATGGACGTCGGCCTGGACGACGAGCGCCTCCCGGTGCTGCGCGAGCTGGGCCGCCCGGCCGTCCTGCTCGGGCACCCGGCCGCGGTCAAGGGCTTGACCTGCGTCGACCTGGACTTCGAGGCGGCGGGCGCGCGGTGCGTCGACCACCTCGCCGAGCTTGGTCATCGCAGCATCGGGTTCCTCGGCGCGCCGAGCGTGGTCTACGCGCGCAACACCGGCTTCGCCCAGCGAACGCTGGCGGGGTTCAGCTCCGCGGCGATGCGGCGCGGTGTCGCGTCGACCGCGTTGCCCGCCGAACCGCGGTACGACTCGGTGCACGCCGTGGTGGGCACGCTGCTGCGGGAGCTGCCGCGGATGACGGCGCTGGTCGTGCACAACGAGGCCGTGCTCGGCTGGGTGCTGGAGTGCCTGCGCGCTGAAGGCAGGCGGGTGCCCGACGACGTGGCCGTGGTGGCGATCTGCCCCGACGAGCTCGCCGAACGGCTGCGGCTCACCTCGGTCCAGCTGCCGGCCGAGGCGCTGGGGCGGCGGGCCGTCGAGCTGCTGGTCACCAAGCTGAACGGCCAGCAGGCGCCGCCGCTGACGCTGCTGCCGCCGAACCTGTCCGTGCGCACCGGCCCGCAGCGCCCGAGCTGATTCGCAGATGGTTTCGCCGCAAATGCGTCGAACGATTTCGCGCGGTTGTATTCGAGCTGTTCGATGTTAGCTTCGTGGTGAACCGCTTCGACGCCGGCGGTGCGGATTCCGTTCAACGCAGCACGGAAGGAATCGGACATGTACGGGAAAGCGCGTTATCTGGTTCTCGCGGTCGTCGCCGCTTTGACGGTGTCGCTGGGCGCCGGCACCGCACTCGCCGCGACCTGGAGCTCGACCGACCGGTGGGGCACCTGGTCGAACGGCGGGTACACGGTCCGCAACAACGTGTGGGGCAACGGGTACGGCCCGCAGACCGTCTGGGCCAACTCCTACAGCAACTGGGGCGTGTGGTCGAACCAGCCCAACACCGGTGGCGTGAAGTCGTACCCGCACTCGGAGAAGATGGTGAACCGCAGGCTCAGCTCGCTGGGCAGCCTGCGCAGCAGCTTCAACGTCAGCTACCCGAACGCCGGCTCGTACACCACCGCGTACGACATCTGGGCGAACAACAACGCCTACGAGATCATGCTGTGGATGAACAAGGTCGGCAACGTCGGCCCGATCGGCTCGTGGCAGGCCTCGGCCACCGTGGGCGGTCACAGCTGGAACGTCTACCGCGGTTCCAACGGCCACAACGAGGTGTTCTCGTTCGTCCGCACGTCCAACACCGGTGCCGGGACCGTGGACGTCAAGGCGGTCATGGACTGGATCCGCGGCCGCGGCTGGTTCGGTGACGTGACGGTGGGTGCCGTGCAGTTCGGCTACGAGATCACCTCGTCCAGCGGTGGCCTCAACTTCGCCACCAACAGCTACTCGGTGTCCGTGGGCTGACCGCCCGGAAACGCGTGGCCCACCGGTGTTCCCGGTGGGCCACGCGGAGTTCGTGCGGAGAACGGGCTCACCCGGCGTCGGGCACCAGCCCGCGCTCGTGCAGCCACTCCAGCTGGACCGCGGCGTTGGAGCCGTACCCGCCGCCGTGGTCGGCGAACTGCCACACCGTCATCGTCTTGTCCGCACCGGCGTAGCGGTTGAACGCCGCGTACACGGTGGACGGTGGGCAGACCGGGTCCATCAGCGCGACGCTGAACAACGCGGGCGCGGTGGCGCGCCGGGCGAAGTGGGCACCGTCGAAGTAGGACAGCGTCGCGAACGCCGGGTCGACGCGGTGCCGGCTGTGCAGGCGCAGGTACTCGGCCACCTCCGGGTACGGGCCGTCGGCGGTGATGTCCACCGCGCGCCGGAAGTGGCACAGGAACGGCACGTCCGGCAGCGCCGCCGCCACCCGGTCGCCCAGCAGCCCGGCCACCGCGATCGTCAGCCCACCGCCCTGGCTGCCGCCCGCGACGACCACCCGGCCGGGGTCCACCCCCGGCAGCTGCGGCAGCGCGTCCACGGCGCGGGCGCAGTCGGTCATCAGCCGCCGGTAGTAGTGGTCGTCGGGGGAGTCGATGCCGCGGGTCAGGAAACCCTTGACCCACTGAGTTCCGCCGCTCGCGTGGCGGTCAGGGGTGTCGTGGCCCTGGCCGCGGCTGTCCACGACGAGCTGGGCGCAGCCGGCGGCGGAGAACAGCAGGTGGTCGGTGGGCACGCCGCGCCCGCAGCTGTAGCCGAGGTAGGTGACGACGACGGGCAGCGGGCCGTCGGCGCCGCGCGGCAGCAGCAGCCAGGCCGCGACCGGGTCGCCGTTCCAGCCGGGGAAGCGGACGTCGTAGGCCTCGACGGTGCGCAGCCGGTACCGGTCGGTCACGCGCTCCGCGGTCACCGCGCCGTCGTGCGAACGCGCCTCGGTCAGCGTGCGCTCCCAGAACGCGTCGAAGTCCGGTGGCGCCGGCAGGTCCGGGTGGTACGCGGTGAGCTCGTCGAGCGAGAGGTCCGTCAGCGGCATCGCAGCTCCTCACAGGGGAAGGTGGTGGCCCGTCCCCGCCGAGCGACGGGCCACCGGTCCCGGCCAGGCCGCACGGCCTGGAGAAAGGTGGTGGCCCGCCTCCGCCGGTTCGGCGGGCCACCGGTCTCAGGCGGATCCGAAGCGGAACGCGGTCAGCCGGAACGAACCGCGCAGCGTCACCCGCAGATCCTGGACTCCGGTCACGGGTGCGGACAACGCCGCCGACACCGTCGTCCACCGGTAGCGGTCACCGGTGGAGGGCACGGGGAGCTCCGCGAGCAGGTCCTCGCCGGTCCAGAACGCGACACGGGCGTCCGGTTCGTCGTTCTCCGCCGCGACCTCCGCCTCGACGCGGACAGCGCCGGAGAGGTCGGTGGAGCGGAACCACAGCGTCGCCGCACCGGCCGCGGGCGTGACCGCGTCACCGTCCACACGGGTGGCGTCCACGAGGGTGGCGCTGTCGTAGTCGTCGAAGTCCACGGCGAGCACCCGCCGGTCGACACCGGCACGCGGTGCGGGAGCCGGGCCGGCCACCGCGAGCGGGGCGGTGAGCACGACGTCCTCGGCCGACCGGGCGACGAGCAGCTCGTAGCAGCCGGGGTCGGTGGTGAACGCACCGGTCGCGACGTCCCAGTGGGCCAGCCGGTCGGTGGACAGCCGGAACGCCAGCACGCGGCTTTCCCCCGGCGCCAGCACGACCTTGCGGAAGTCGGCGAGCCGCAGCCGCGGTGCCTCGTAGCGCGCGTCGAGCGCGCGGACGTAGAGCTGCACGACCTCGCTGCCGGTCCGGTCGCCGGTGTTGGCGAGCGTCACCGAGACGTCGACCGCGCTGTCTGCGGTCAGCGTGTCCGCGGACAGGAACAGGTCGCGGTGCTCGAACCGGGTGTAGGACAGGCCGTGGCCGAACGGGTACAGCGGCGCTGCCCGGTGGTACTGGTAGGTCCAGCCCGCCTTGACGACGTCGTAGTCGAGCGGGTGCGGCAGCTCGTCGTCGCCGCGGTACCAGGTCTGCGGCAAGCGCCCGGCGGGCTCGGCCTCGCCCAGCAGCACGGCGGCGACCGCGCGGCCTGTCTCCTGCCCGCCGTGGGACGTCCACACCACGGCGGGCAGGTGCTCGTCGGCCCAGTCGAGGGCGTAGGGGTAGCTGCTCATCACGACCAGCGCGGTGTCCCTGCGGACCCCGGCGACGCGGCGCAGCAGCGCTTCCTGCGACTCCGGCAGCGCGATGCCCGCGCGGTCCTGGGTCTCGCGGCCACCGATCAGCGGCTGGTTGCCCAGCACCACCACGGCGACGTCCGCCGACAACGCCGCCGCGACCGCGTCCGCGGTGCCGTCGCGCAGCACCTCGCGTTCCCAGCGCTCGGCGGTCTCCGCAGACTCCGCGGTGACGGTGACGTGGCCGTCAACCGGGTCGACGACGGCGTATCGGCCCGTGAGCACGCTCTGCAGCAGCACCGGACCATCGGCGGGCACGAGGCGGAACGTCTCGCTGACGTCCCAGCTCTTGATCTGCTCCTGGTCCGCGGCCAGCGTCCCGTCCTCGCGCCGGAGGCTCAGGTAGCGCCGGGTCTCCGCGGACCGCAGGGTCAGCACGCCGTCGCCCCAGTCGAGGATGTCGAACGCGGTCTTGCCGAGCAGGTCGCCGGTGGTGCGCGAGCGCAGCGCGACCCGGTCGGCGCCGTTCGCGACGACCACCTCGCCGCCGTAGGTCCCCAGCACCGCCGAGAACCCGTCCGCCACCGTGACCTGGTACGGGAACGTGCCGCTGTACCAGTCCTCGCACAGCGTGTCGGCGAACGGCCCGATGACGGCGACCCGCGGTGAGGCGGCCGCGTCGATGGGCAGCAACCCGGTGTTGCGCAACAACACCACCGACTCCGTCGCCGACCGCAGCGCCAGCGCGCGGTGCTCGGGGCAGTCGACCACCTCGGGCCCGATCGCGGAGTACGGGTCGAGCTCCGGGTCGAACTCGCCCAGGCGGAAGCGGAGCTCCAGCTGCCTGCGCACCGCCCGGTCCACATCGGACTGGTCGATCAGCCCGCGCCGCAGCGCCTCGCGCAACCGGCCGACCGGGACCGCGCTGTCCTGCCCGTGGTCGGTGAAGCTGTCGATGCCCGCCTTCAGCGCGGCGGCGTGGGACTCGGCGTGGTCGTCGAAGTAGTGCTCGGGGTCGACCAGGTTGGACGGTGCCTCGGCGTCGCTCACCACGAACAGCTCACGGCCGGTCGGCTCCGCCCAGCGGCGCAGCTCGGTGCCCAGCAGCGGGCTGACGTGGCACGGGCGGCCGTTGACCAGGTTGTAGCCGGCCATCGCGCCGGTGGCGGCACCGGAGGCGACCACCGGCCGGAACGCCGCCAGGTCGTACTCCTGCAGCACCCGCGGGCGCAGGCCGGACGAGGTGGTGCAGCGGTCGTCCTCGTTGTTGTAGGCCAGGAAGTGCTTGAGCACGGGGGCCGTGCGCAGGAACCGGTGGTGGTCGCCCGCGAGACCGCGGCAGAACGCCGTCCCGAGCCGCGCGGTGTGCAGCGGGTCCTCGGAGTAGCCCTCCTCGTTGCGGCCCCAGCGCGGGTCGCGCAGCAGGTTCAGCACCGGCGCCCACGCCTGGAGGCTGTTCGTGCCGGTGCCGACCGCGGTCGGGCGGTGGTAGTGGAACGCCCGCAGCTCCACCGCGGTGGCCTCGGCGACGTGGTGCACCAGCTCCTCGTCCCACGTCGCACCCAGCCCCACGGCCTGCGGGAACACCGTGGCCTGCCCCAGCCAGGCGACGCCGTGCAACGCCTCCGTCCCGGTGCGGAACGCGGCCAGGCCGAGCCGGGGTACGGCCGGCGAGTACTGGTGCAGCATCGCGAGCCGCTCGTCGGGCGTGAGGCGCCCGAGCAGGTCGTCGATGCGCTTGCGCGTCGGGAGCGACGGGTCGCGGAAAGGCAGCCGATCGACGGCGGACACAGCCTCGGAAACCACGTGGTGACCCCTCCGGGTTGGCGCGTGCAGTGAAGCGTTTCGACGGTGGCACGCTTAGGTTTCTGCTGTCAACGGTCTTGTCTCGTGCGATCTGCGTCACTACTGTGCCGGGCATCTGTTTAAGCGCTTCGACACTTCGACGACGAAGGATCGGATCCGTCATGGGCATCGAGTTGAACCGCAGGAACTTCCTGAGCGCCGCCGTCTCCGCGGCCGGTCTCGTCGCGGTGGGGCCGCTGCTGTCGGCCTGCGGGGGCAGCGCGGCGCAGCGCGCGGGGGTGAACTCCGGGGCCGGGCTCCAGGCCGCGTTGCCCGCCCACGTGCCGAACACGGCGATCAAGCCGGACATCCCGTCCGTGGCGGGCGGTCCCGACGTGCTCACGAAGCCCGGGTTCCTCGGCTACCCGGCCGACCGGGTCGCGACCGTGCCCGGTGTGCCCGGCGCGGGTGGCCGGTACGCGGCGGTGACACCGCTGTGGGGCACCATCCCGCCCGCGGACAACTCCTTCTACCAGGCCATGAACAAGGCACTGGGCGTCGAGCTGCAGATGAAGCCCGCCGACGGCAACACCTACAACACCATCGTCTCCACGATGACCGCGGCGAAGAAGCTGCCGGACTGGATCCAGCTGCCCGCGTGGTGGAACGCGAACTTCAACACCGGCGGCCTGGCCGGCAGCCAGCTCGCCGACCTCACCCCGTACCTGGCCGGCGACAAGGTGAAGAAGTACCCGAACCTGGCCGCCATCCCCACCGCGGCCTGGCGGGCCGGCGCGTGGGGCGACAAGCTCTACGGCATTCCGTGCGTGTCCTCGGGGTTCGAGATCGCGGGCACCACGTACTACCGGCGTGACGTGCTGGAGGCCAAGGGCATCACCGCGGACCAGGTCAAGTCCGCCGACGACCTGATGAACCTCGGCAAGGAGCTGACCGACGCGAAAGGCGGTGTCTGGGCGTTCGGCGACGTCTGGACCTACCTCTTCACCACCTTCGGCGCACCGCTGAAGTGGAAGGTGGACGGCGGCAAGCTCGTCCACAAGTACGAGACCGAGGAGTTCTTCGCCGCCCTCGACTGGCACCACCGCCTCGCGACCGCGGGCTACGTGCACCCGGACTCGCTGGCCGGCGACTCCGCGGGCACCACCCGGTTCTACGCGGGCAAGGCGCTGATCACCGGCGACGGCATGGGCGCGTGGAACCTCGCCGACCACCAGTCCGGCCGGGCCGCGAACCCGAACTACCGGCGCGGCGCGTTCAACGTCATCGCCGCCGACGGCACGAGCAAGCCGCGCGTCGACATGGGCCCGTCCACCAGCATCCTCAGCTACCTCAACGCCTCACTGAAGCCGGAGCAGGTCGAGGAGCTGCTGGCCGTCGCGAACTACCTGGCCGCACCGTTCGGCTCCGCCGAGTACACGATGGTCAACTTCGGCGTCGAGGGGACCCACTTCACGACGGTCGACGGCGTGCCGACGCCCACGGAGGCGGGCAAGAAGGAGGTCCAGGCGCTGACCTACCCGTTCCTGGCCTCGTCGCCGGCCGTGGTCAGCAACCCCACCGGCGACAGCGTCACCAGGGACCACACCGCCTGGCAGAACGCGAACGTGCAGACGCTCGCCAAGCCGGTGTTCTGGAGCATGAACGTCAGCATGCCGCAGGCGCAGGCCACCGCGGAGGCCGCGCAGGCCGTCGAGGACACCGTCAAGGACTGCTACCGCGGCAAGAAGAAGGTGCAGGACGTCAGGGACGCCGTCGCGACCTGGAAGACCAGCGGCGGCGGTGACCGGCTGATCGCGTGGATGGACGAGAACGTCCTGCAGAAGCACGGCACGGGGCAGTGACCACGCTCGGGGCGCGCCGCCGCGGCCGGCCGGCACGGCTGGGCTGGCGGGCCAGGTTGCTGCGGGACCGTTCGCTGGTCCTGATGACGCTGCCCGCTGTCCTGCTGTTGCTGGTGTTCAACTACGTGCCGCTGTTCGGCGTCGTCACCGCGTTCCAGGAGTACGACCCGCTCTCCGGTGTCTCCGGCAGCCCGTGGGTGGGCTTCTACCAGTTCGAACGGCTCTTCGCCGACCCGTTGTTCTGGGGCGCGGTGCGCAACACGCTCTACCTCAGCTTCGTGCAGCTGGTCCTGTTCTTCCCGGTGCCGATCGCGCTGGCGCTGCTGCTGAACTCCGTGCTGAGCGAACGGGTCCGCAACTTCATCCAGTCCGTGGTCTACCTGCCGCACTTCTTCTCGTGGGTGCTGGCGATCACGATCTTCCAGCAGATGCTCGGCGGCGCCGGCGTGCTCAACCAGTTCCTGCGCGGCAACGACCTGGCGACCTGGGACGTGATGACGAACCCGGACACCTTCGCGTTGCTCGTCACCGCGCAGGTGGTCTGGAAGGAGGCGGGCTGGGGCATCATCGTGTTCCTGGCCGCCCTCGCCGCGATCAACACCGACCTCTACGAGGCGGCCGCCGCCGACGGTGCCGGGCGGTGGCGGCGGCTGTGGCACATCACGCTGCCCGGCCTGCGCGGCGTGATCGTGCTGATGCTGGTGCTGCGCCTGGGCAACGCGCTGACCGTCGGGTTCGAGCAGTTCCTGATCCAGCGGTACGCGGTCGGCCACGACACGGCCGACGTGCTGGACACCTTCTCGTTCTACTTCGGCATCGCCACCAACGACTACAGCTACGGCGCGGCGGCGGGGTTGTTCAAGAGCGTGATCTCGCTGCTGCTCATCTGGGGTGCGAACAAGCTGGCGCACGCCTTCGGCGAAGACGGGTTGTACCGGAGATGACACTCGCGATCGAACGCACCGGCGGCGACACGGCCGCGGAACCCCTCGCACCGCAACCGGTCCGCAAGCGGCGCAGGAACGAGCGCCCGGTCTGGGAGGAGCCGCCGACCGTCGCGGGCGAGACGGCCAAGGGCATCACGCTGGGCGGGGTGCTGCTGGTCATGCTGGTCCCGCTGTGGATCGTCGTGCTCACCAGCCTGTCCACCCAGGGCGCGGTCAACCGGGCCGGTGGCCTGGTGATCTGGCCGGACGGCCTGACCCTGGAGACCTACCGGGTGATGCTCAGCGACGTGACGGTGCGCAACGCACTGGTGGTCAGCCTCGGCATCACGCTGGTCGGCACGGCCGTGTCGATGGTGGTGTCGGTGCTGTGCGCCTACGGGCTGTCCCGGTCGCGGTCGTTCGGGCACCGGTTCCTGCTGTCGCTGCTGATCGTCACGATGTTCGTCAACGGCGGCCTGATCCCGACGTTCCTCGTCGTCACCGGCCTCGGCGGGTACGGGCAGCTGTGGTCGCTGGTCCTGCCGAGCGCGGTGTCGGTGTTCAACATCCTGATCCTGCGGGCGTTCTACTCCAGCACCTCGGCCGACCTGATCGAGGCCGCGCGCATCGACGGCGCGGGGGAGTGGCGGATCCTGTGGTCCATCGTGCTGCCGACCTCGCGGGCGGTGACCGCGGTGATGGCGTTGTTCTACGGCGTCGGTTACTGGAACTCGTTCTTCAACGTGATGCTGTACATGCCGACGGACAGCGAGAAGTGGCCGTTGCAGTACGTGCTCTACACCTACGTCAGCCGCGGTAACGGGATGCCCGGCTCGGTCAACAACGGCTTCGGTGACGCGCTGTCGCAGACCGCGCCGCTGTCGCTGCAGATGGCCGTGGTCGTGCTGACGCTCGTGCCGTTGCTCGTCGTCTACCCGTTCGTGCAGAAGCACTTCCGCACGGGTGTCCTGACCGGTGCTATCAAGGGCTGAGAACTCATGGTGACCATTGCCGACGTGGCCAGGCACGCGGGCGTGTCGTCCAGCACGGTGAGCTACGTGCTGAGCGGCAAGCGCGCCATCTCCGAGGAGACCCGCAACCGGGTGCGCAGCGCCGTGCAGCAGCTCGGCTACCACCCGCACGCGGGTGCGCGGGCGCTGGCCGCGCGGCGGTCGCACATCATCGCGCTGATGGTGCCGCTGCGCACCGACGTGTACGTGCCGGTGATGATGGAGATCGCGATCGCCGTGACCGTGGCGGCCCGCCAGCACGGCTACGACGTCCTGCTGATCACCAACGACGAGGGCCCGGACGGGGTGCGCCGCATCGGTGCCAGCGGACTGGCCGACGGCGTGATCGTGATGGACGTCGAGATGGACGACGAGCGCATCCCCGTGCTGCGCGGCCAGGGCACCCAGGCCACGCTGATGGGCCTGCCGTCCGACACCCGCGGGCTGTCCTGCGTGGACCACGACTTCGTGGCCGCGGGCGCGCAGTGCGCCGACCACCTCGCGGACCTGGGTCACCGCGAGGTCGCGTTCATCGGCTACGGCTCCGGTGTCTACCACCGCCACGCCGCCTACGCCGAACGCACGCTCGCCGGGTTCCGCAACCGGGCCGAGCAGCGCGGGCTGCGGTTCCTGCACCGCTCCTGCGAGGGCACCTACGAGTCCACGGCCGGGACGCTGGCCCGCATCCTCGCCGACCGCCCGGCGACCACCGGGTTCGTCGTGCAGAACGAGGGCGCGATCGGCCCGCTGCTCACGTTGCTGCGCACCAGCGGCCGCACCGTGCCCGAGGACGCCTCGGTGATCGCGCTGTGCCAGGACCAGCTCGCCGAGCAGTTCGCGCCGCGGCTCACCGCGGTGACCGGGTCGGCGCAGGAGCTCGGCCGGGTCGCCGTCGAGCAGGTGATGCGCCGGCTGACCGCGGTGAACGACGGTGGCCGGCCGGTCGACGACATGGTGCTGCTGACGCCTGCCCTGACGGTCCGCGAGAGCACGGGACCCGCACCGCGCCCGGCCTGACGCGCCGGCGACCGCACGCCCGACCTTCTCCGCCTCACTCACGAACGCGAGGGAGCTCCCGCATGCCCCACCACTTCCGAGACCTCGGCACCGCACTGGAATGGCGGGCCAAGGGCGAGACCGTGCGCGTCGAGGCCTGGGGCCCGGACGCCGTCCGGGTCAGGGCCACCCCGGGCGGCCCGCTGCTGGACGGCCTGCCGGGTGCGCTGCTGGACGCGCCACCGGAGGGCGGCGCGGCCGAGGTCGAGATCACCGAGCACCGGGCCACCCTCGTCAACGGCCGGATCACGGTCAGGGTGGACGCGCACACCGAGGGCCAGCTCACCCCCGAGCTGGGCGCGTCGGCCGGCTCGCTCACGTTCCTGCGCACGGAGGACGGCAGCGAGCTGCTCGCCGAACAGCCCGCCCACTTCTGGTGGCCGGGACCGCGGCTCGCGACCGCGACGGGCAACGGCTACCACCGGCTCGAACAGCGGTTCCGCGCCTACCCCGGCGAACGCCTCTACGGGCTCGGGCAGCACACCCACGGGCTGCTGGACCAGAAGGGCGCCGTCATCGACCTGGTGCAGCGCAACGCCGAGGTCACCATCCCGCTGCTGGTCTCCGACCGCGGCTACGGCCTGCTGTGGAACTCGCCCGCGATCGGCCGCGTGGAGCTGGCCGAGACCGGCACCCGCTGGGTGGCCGACAGCGCCCGCCAGATCGACTACTGGGTCACCGCGGGGCAGCCCGCCGACGTGTTGCGCGCCTACGCCGACGCCACCGGGCACGCGCCCGAGCTGCCCGAGTGGGCGGCCGGGTTCTGGCAGTGCAAGCTGCGCTACCGCGACCAGGACGAGCTGATGGCCGTGGCACGCGAGTACAAGCGGCGCGGGCTGCCGCTGTCGGTGATCGTCTGCGACTTCTTCCACTGGACGCACCTCGGCGAGTGGCGGTTCGACCCCGCAGAGTGGCCCGACCCGGCCGGGATGGTGCGCGAGCTCGGTGAGATGGGCGTCCAGCTCATGGTGTCGGTGTGGCCGTCGGTGAGCCCGGCGAGCGAGACCTACCACCCGATGCTGGACCAGGGGTTGTTCATCGGCACGGAGTTCGGGCCGATGGCGCACGCCGACTGGCCGGACAAGGGGCTCGGGGCCTACTCCGCGCAGGTCGCGTTCTACGACGCCACCAACCCGCGGGCGCGCGAGTACGTGTGGGACCGCATCCGGCAGGGCTACCACGACCTCGGGATCAAGGTGTTCTGGCTGGACGCCGGCGAACCCGAGCTCAAGCCCGGCCACCAGTACAACCTGCGCTACCATGCCGGTCCCGGCCTGGAGGTCGGCAACCTCTACCCGCGCGAGAACGCCCGCACCGTCCACGACGGACTCACAGCGGCCGGGGAGACCGAGGTCATCTCGCTCAACCGGTCGTCGTGGGCGGGCGCGCAACGCTACGGCGCCGCGCTGTGGTCCGGTGACATCGGCACGGACTTCGCCACGCTGCGCGCCCAGATCAAAGCCGGGCTGAACGTGATGCTGTCCGGCATCCCGTGGTGGACCACGGACATCGGCGGGTTCCACGGCGGCGACCCGGACGACCCCGCCTACCGCGAGGTGCTCGTCAGGTGGTTCCAGTACGGCACCTTCTGCCCGTTGTTCCGGCTGCACGGCTTCCGCGGCTCCGAACAGGTGCTGGAACCCGCGATGACCGGTCTGGCCAACGAGGTCTGGTCCTACGGCGAAGAGGCCTACGAGGTCCTCGCCGCGCACCTGCGGCTGCGGGAACGCCTGCGGCCCTACGTGCTGGAGCAGATGCGCACGGCGGCGCGCACCGGTGTCCCGCCGATGCGGCCGGTGTTCCTGGAGTTCCCGGACGACCCGGCGGCGTGGCGGGTCGAGGACGCGTTCCTGCTCGGCCCCGACCTGCTGGTGGCCCCGGTCACCGAGGCGGGTGTGCGGGAACGCGACGTGCACCTGCCCGCGGGCGCGCGGTGGACCGACGCGTGGACCGGCGAGGAGCACGAGGGCGGCCGCACGGTCACCGTCGCGGCGCCGATCGAGCGCATCCCGCTGTTCCTGCGCGACGGCGCGGTGCTGCCGGTGCGCGAGGAGGGCGCATGACGGCACGCCGGCTGACCTACCGGCTCGGCGGGCTCGCGTTCGGCGGCGACTACAACCCCGAGCAGTGGGACGAGCAGGTGTGGAAGGAGGACGACGAGCTGATGCGGCAGGCCGGGGTCAACCTGGCCACGGTCGGCGTGTTCTCCTGGGCGCTGCTGGAGCCGGAGGAGGGCCGCTACGACTTCGGCTGGCTCGACGCGCACCTGGACCGCCTGCACGCAGGCGGTGTGGCGGTCGACCTGGCCACGCCGACCGCCTCGCCGCCGCCGTGGTTCACGCTCGCGCACCCGGACGCACTGCCGGTCACCCAGGACGGCACCCGGCTCGTGCACGGCAGCCGGGACACCTACTGCCTCACCGCGCCCGCCTACCGCGCCGCCGCCCGCCGGATCGCCGCCGCGCTCGCCGAGCGCTACGGCGACCACCCGGCGCTGGCGCTGTGGCACGTGCACAACGAGTACATGACGTTGTGCTGGTGCGAGCACACCGCCGCCGCGTTCCGGGTGTGGCTGCGGGCCCGCCACGGCTCGCTGGAGGCGGTGAACGAGGCGTGGGGGACGGCGTTCTGGAGCCAGCGCTACGGCAGCTGGGAGCAGGTCCTGCCGCCGCGCGCCACCCAGTGGCACCGCAACCCCGGCCACACGCTCGACTTCAGCCGGTTCTTCTCCGACGAGGTGGTCGCGGCCTACACCGAGCAGCGGGACGCTATCCGCGCGCACAGCGACCGGCCGGTGACGACGAACCTGATGATGCCCGCCTACCAGAACGTCGACCTGTGGGCGCTGGGCCGTGAGGTCGACGTGGTGGCGGTCGACCACTACCCGGACCGGCCGGGTCTCGACGCGGCCGCCGACGTGGCGTTCGCCGCGGACCGCGCCCGGTCGTTCGCCGGCGGCGGGCCGTGGCTGCTGATGGAACAGGGCACCAGCACCGTCTACGACCGCGGCCGGGTGCTCGCCAAGGAGCCCGGTGAGGTCCTGCGGCACTCGCTCGGGCACATCGCGCGCGGTTCCGAGGGTGCGCTGTTCTTCCAGTGGCGCCAGTCGAAGGCCGGTGCCGAGCAGTGGCACTCGGCGATGGTCCCGCACGCCGGGCCGGACAGCCGCGTGTTCACCGAGGTGGCCGAGACGGGCAGGGCCGTCGCGCGACTGGCCCCGCTCGCGGGCTCGACCGTCACCGCGCAGGTGGCGGTGCTGCACGACTCCGACGCCTGGTGGGCCCTGAACGCTGACGGCCTGCCCTCGTCCGATCTCGGCTACCACCCGGCGCTGCGGGCCGCCCACCGCGCGGTCTGGGACGCCGGGGTGGTCGCCGACTTCGCACACCCGACGGCCGACCTGGGCCGCTACCGGCTCGTGCTGGCCCCGGCGCTGTACCTGCTGTCCGATGCGGGAGCGGAGAACCTGCGGCGCTACGTCGCCCGCGGCGGCACGCTGCTGGTGCAGCACTTCAGCGGCGTCGTCGACGACCGGGCGCACGCCCGGCTCGGCGGCTACCCGGCCGCACCGCTGCGCGCGGCCCTCGGCATCCGGGTCGAGGAGTACCGGCCGCTGCGGCAGGACGAGCGCATCACCCTCTCCGACGGCTCGCACGGCACGGTGTGGAGCGAGTCGCTGCGCACGCGGGGCGCCGAAGTGGTCGTGGAGTACACCCACGGCGCGCTCGCGGGTTCCCCGGCGCTCACCCGCTACGGCTACGGCGGGGGAGAGGGCTGGTACCTGTCCACCCGCCTCGACGACACCGCTTATCAAGCACTGATCGCCCGGCTGCTGGACGCCACCGGCGTCGGCCCCGTGCTGCCCGGCCTGCCGCCCGGCGTGGAGGCCGTGACCCGCCAGGGCGAGCACGAGCGGTGGCACGTGGTGCTCAACCACACCACCGAACGCGTGCCGCTGCCGGAGACCGCGCACGACCTGCTGACCGGTGGACCGCTGACCGCGCTGGCGCCCGGAGCGTGCGCCGTGCTGAGGGGAGGACGGCCGTGACCACGATCCGCTGGGGCCACACCGCAATCGAGCACGAGCTGCACGTCACCGAGGACGGGGTGCACCACGCCGGCAGCACGTCACCGCTGGTGGAGATCACGACGGCGGACCACGGCCGGACCTGGTCGAGCAGCCGCCTGGTCGACACCGCCATCGGGGCACGGCTGCGGTACCGCGGCCACCGCGCACTGTCCGAAGAGGACTGGCAGGGGGTCGTCGTCGAGCTGCACGACGAGGTGAGCGGCGTGACCGCGGAGGTGTCCCTCCGTTCCCCCGAGGGCATTCCCGTGGTGCGCGGGGAAGTCCTCGTGCGCAACGACGGGACCGCCCCGCTGCGGCTGGAGTCCGTCACCTCCCTCGTGCTGGGCGGTCTCGGCCCGCTGGCCACCGCCGACGTGCTGCGGGCGGAGAACGACTGGCTCGCGGAGTGCCGGTGGCGCCGGCAGCCCGCCCGCCTGACGGTGCCCGACCGCAACGGCAGGCATCCCGACTACCGCCACAAGGGAGCGGAGGTCGTCGCCGGGCGGGGTGTCTGGTCCAGCTGCGGCCACCTGCCGATGGGCGGCGTCACCGACCGGGCGACGGGCCGCTCGTGGGTGTGGCAGGTCGAGCACAACGGCGGAGGGTGGCGGTGGGAGCTCGGTGAGCAGGACGGCAGCGGCTACGTCGCGCTGTCCGGGCCCGCCGACCTCGACCACGGCTGGAACCGGGTGCTGGCACCGGGTGAGGAGTTCCGCACCGTGCCCGTCGCGCTCGCGTTCAGCGCCGGCGGTGGGCCGGACGACGCGTTCGCCGCGCTGACCCGCTACCGCCGCGTCACCCGGCGGCCGCACACCGACCACGACGACCTGCCGATCATCTTCAACGACTACATGAACTGCCTGATGGGCGACCCGACCACGGCGAAGCTGCTGCCGCTGGTCGACGCCGCCGCCGACGCCGGTGCGGAGTACTTCGTCATCGACGCGGGCTGGTACGCCGAGATCGGCGAGAGCTGGTGGGACGGCGTCGGTGCGTGGCAGCCGTCCCGCACCCGGTTCCCCGGCGGGCTGGGCGAGGTGCTCGACCGAATCCGCGACCGCGGCATGGTGCCAGGGCTGTGGCTGGAACCGGAGGTCATCGGGGTGCGCAGCCCGCTCGCGCGGTCGTTGCCGGACGAGGCGTTCTTCCGCCGCTCGGGCACGCGGGTCGGCGACTGCGGGCGCCACCACCTCGACCTGCGCCACCCGGCCGCCCGCGCCCACCTCGACGAGGTGGTGGACCGGCTGGTCGGCGAGTGGGGCGTCGGCTACCTCAAGCTGGACCACAACGTCGACCCCGGCTCCGGCACGAGCGCGGAGGAGGGGGAGAGTCCCGCGGACGGCCTGCTCGGCCACAACCGGGCGCACCTCGACTGGCTCGACGGCGTCCTCGACCGCCACCCGCACCTGGTGCTGGAGAACTGCGCCTCCGGCGGCATGCGGATCGACCACGCGCTGCTGTCGCGGCTGCAGCTGCAGTCCACGAGCGACCAGCAGAACCACGACCGCTACGCACCGATCGCGGCCTCCGCGCCGACCGCGATCACCCCGGAGCAGAGCGCCGTCTGGGCCTACCCGCAACCGGAGGACTCGCTCGACGAGGTCGCCTTCGGCCTGACGAGCGCACTGCTCGGCCGCATCCACCTCTCGGGCAAGCTCGCCGACCTCGCCCCGCCGGCACGAGCGCTCGTCCACGAAGCACTGGCCGTGTACAAGGCGATCCGCGCCGACCTGCCGCGGGCGGTGCCGTCCTGGCCGCTCGGCCTGCCCGGCTGGGAGGACCCGTGGCTCGCGCTCGCGCTGAGCACACCGTCCGCCACCTACCTGGCCGTCTGGCGGCGCGGCGGCGCGGACACCGTGACGCTGCCGTTCCCCGGACTGTCCGATGTGGACGTGGAGCGGCTCTACCCCGCTGACAGCGCCGCGGAGGTGCGGTGGTCGCCCGGTGAGCTCTCCCTGACGCTGCCCGCCGCCCCCTCCGCGGTCCTCCACCGCCTCACCCCACGGGGAGCGTGACCGGTGACCGGCGCCGCCACCCCTGTTCTCGCGGGCATGTACCCCGACCCGAGCGTCTGCCGGGTCGGCGAGGACTACTACCTGGTGTGCTCCAGCTTCGAGTACTTCCCGGGAGTCCCGGTGTTCCACAGCCGGGACCTGGTGCACTGGACGCAGCTCGGCAACGCGCTGGACCGGCCGAGCCAGCTGCTGCTGACCGCGGACACGCCGTCGTCGGCCGGGATCTACGCGCCGACGCTGCGCCACCACGACGGCAAGTTCCACCTGATCGTCACGAGCGTGAGCCACGGCGGCGGGACGGTGGTGTTCACCGCCACCGACCCCGCGGGGCCGTGGTCGGACCCGATCCCGCTGCCGGACGTGCACGGCATCGACCCGGACCTGGTGTGGGACGACGACGGCACCTGCTGGTGCACGATGGCGGGCGTCCACCAGTACCGCGTCGACCTCGCCACCGGTGCCGTCCTCAGCGGCCCGGAGCCGCTCTGGTCCGGCAGCGACCGGGCCAAGGCGCCGGAGGCACCGCACCTGTACCGGATCGGCCGCTTCTGGTACCTGCTCATCGCCGAGGGCGGCACGGAACGCGGTCACGCGGTCTCGATCGCCCGCGGTCCCGCCCCGGACGGCCCGTTCGAACCCTGCCCCGCCAACCCGGTCCTGACCCACCGCGGCACCGGCGAGCCGGTCCAGAACACCGGTCACGCCGACCTGGTGCAGGGCCCGGACGGGTCGTGGTGGATGGTGCTGCTGGGCGTGCGGCCCGGCGGTGGCACCCCCGGCTGGCACGTGCTGGGCCGGGAGACGTTCCTGGCGCCGGTGCGCTGGGTCGACGACTGGCCGGTGGCCGGCCCGCTGACCGCCACGCCGCCGTGGCCGCTGCGACCAGGGCCGGTGGAGCCGGACCGGGACGACTTCGACGACAGCGCGCTGCGGCCGTCGTGGATCTCCGTGCGCGACCGCTCCGAGGAGCACTGCACGACCGAGGTGCGGCCGGGCTGGCTGACCCTGCACGCCCGCGGCGCCGGTCTGGACGACCCGTCCGTCGTCTTCGTCGGCCGCCGCCAGCAGCACCGGTCGTGCCGGGTCCGCGCACTGGTCGACGTGGAGCGGGGCAGCGGCGGGCTGGCGGTGCGGCTCGACGAGGAGCACCACTACGAGGTCGAGGCCGGCTCCGGCGAGGTGCGCGTGCACGTCCGCATCGGTCCACTCCGGACGGTCGTGGCCGTGCAGCCGGTGCCGGCCGGGCCGGTGGTGCTCGTGGTGCGGGTGGACGAGGCGCGCGAGCTGCGCGACGCGCGGTCCGGCCCGGACACCGTCTCCTTCGCCGTCGAGGCGGCCGACGGCACCCCGACCACGCTCGCAGAGCTCGACGGCCGGTACCTCTCGACCGAGGTGGCCGGCGGTTTCACCGGACGGGTCATCGGCGCCTACGCCGCCACCGGCACCGTCCACCTCGACTGGATCGACTACGAGCCGCTCGACTGATCAACGACGATTGCGGGGCGCTTGATGTTCAACTCGACCGGTGTGAGAAGGCTGGCCGGTGCGGTGGTGGCCGTCGTGGTGTCCGCGGGACTCACCGCGGGAACGGCGACCGCCGCCGCACCACCGGGCTGCCGGGTCACCTACGAGGTCTCCGGCCAGTGGCCCGGCGGTTTCACGGCCGACGTCGCCGTCACCAACCTCGGTCCCGCCCTCGACGGGTGGCGGCTGAGCTGGGAGTGGCCGACCGGCCAGCAGGTGGGCCACGCCTGGAACGCGACGGTCACCGAGTCACCCGACGAGGTGGTCACCGCCACGAACGCCGGATACAACGCGGAGCTGGCACCGCAGGCGACCGCGCGGTTCGGCTTCTCCGGCAGCTGGGACCACGCCAACACCGCGCCGCTGGCGTTCTCGCTCAACGGCGTCACGTGCGTGCACGGCGGCAGGCAGCTCAGCGCCGCGCAGCACACCGCGGCGATGCAGCCGGGCTGGAACCTCGGCAACACGCTCGACTCGACCGGCGCCGACGAGACGTCGTGGGGCAACCCGCGGGTCACGGAGGCGTTGCTGGACAACGTGAAGGCGCAGGGCTTCAAGAGCATCCGCGTCCCCGTCACGTGGAGCGCGCACCTCGGGCCGGACGGCACGGTCGAGGCGGCGTACCTGGCCCGTGTCGAGGAGGTCGTGCGCTGGGCCTTGGCCCGCGACCTGTACGTGATGCTCAACGTCCATCACGACTCGTGGCAGTGGATGTCGAGGATGCCCGCCGAGCACGACCAGGTGCTCGACCGGTTCACCCGGATCTGGACGCAGCTGGTGGGCGCCTTCGCCGCGTACGGGCCGAAGCTCGCGTTCGAGAGCTGGAACGAGCCGCAGTTCACCGGCAGCACCGGCAAGCCGCAGGAGATCGCGCTCAACGCCGAGCTGAACGCGGCGTTCCACGGCGTCGTCCGCCGCTCCGGTGGCAACAACGCCACCCGCCTGCTCGTCCTGCCGTCCCTGCACACCTCGTCCGAGCAGCAGTACCTCGACCCGCTGGCGGAGCAGATCCGCGGCCTGGCCGACCCCAACCTGATCGCGACCGTGCACTACTACGGCTACTGGCCGTTCAGCGTGAACGTCGCCGGTGGCACCCGGTTCGACGCCACCGCCCAGAAGGACCTCACCGACTCGTTCGACCGCGTGCACGATACGCTGGTCGCGCGCGGCATCCCGGTGGTGCTGGGCGAGTACGGCCTGCTGGGCTTCGACCGGCACACCGGCACCATCGAGCAGGGCGAGAAGCTCAAGTTCTTCGAACAGCTCGGCCACTACGCCAAGGCCAAGAACATCACCACGATGCTCTGGGACAACGGCCAGCACCTGGGCCGCACGTCGTTCCAGTGGAGCGATCCCGAGCTGTACGCGCAGATCAGGTCGAGCTGGACCACGCGCTCCGGCACGGCGTTCACCGACCAGGTGTTCCTCGCGAAGTCCAGTCCCGTCACCGCGAGGACGATCGCCCTCAACCTGAACGGCACCGCGTTCACCGGCCTGCACAACGGGAACACCGCCCTGGTCCGCGGCCGGGACTACACGGTCTCCGGTGACCAGCTCACCCTCACGGCCGCCGCGCTGACCAGGCTGGGCGGGTCGCGCGGGTACGGCACGAACGCGGTGCTGACCGCCCGGTTCTCGCAGGGCGTGCCGTGGCGGTTCTACGTGATCACGCACGACACGCCGGTGCTGTCGGCCGCGACCGGCTCGACCGCGGCGTTCGACGTCCCGACCGCGTTCCGCGGCGACCAGCTCGCCACCATGGAGGCGAAGTACGACGACGGCACCTTCGCCGGCCCGCACGACTGGACGTCGTTCAAGGAGTACGACCGCGCTTTCACCCCCAACTACTCGGAGTCCCGTACCCGCCTGACCGCGGAGTTCTTCGCGGCCGTGCGGGACGGCGCGCGGGTGACGCTGACGTTCCACTACTGGAGCGGCGCCAAGGTCACCTACCACGTCACCAGGACAGGTGACACCGCCTCCGGCTCCCCCGCCTAACCCTTACCCTCCGCACCCACCCTCCCTTGCCCGGTTCGCACGCGGGGGCCTTTCGTGCGGTCCTGGAGTACGAAGGTTCCCCGCGTGCGGTGAAATGAGGCGCGTGAGGGGCGTGTGGGTGAACGAGGCGGGGGTGGGGGTGAACGAGCCGGGGGTAGAGGTGAACGGGCCGGGGGTGGGGGTGAACGAGGCGGTGGTGCGAGTGGAAAGTTCGGCGGGGAGGTTCGGCGGGGAGCGGAATAGGAGAGAGGGACGGGGTGTTGACGTGCAGGTCCATCGATCTTGGAAGGGCCTGTCATGAAGATCGGCATCATCGGCGCCGGCAACATCGGCGGCAACCTCACCAGGCGGCTGACCGCGCTCGGGCACGACGTCTCGGTCGCGAACTCCCGCGGCCCGCAGACGCTCACCGCGCTGGCCGAAGAGACCGGAGCGACGCCCGTCGCGGTCGAGGAGGCGGCCCGCGGCGCGGAGGTCGTCGTCGTCACGATCCCGCTGAAGGCGATCCCCGACCTGCCGTCCGGCCTGTTCGCCGACGCGGCGGAGGGCTTCGCGGTGATCGACACCGGCAACTACTACCCGCAGCAGCGGGACGGGCGGATCGCCGAGATCCTCGACGAGGGGGTCACGGAGAGCCGCTGGACCGAGCGCCACCTCGGCCACCCCGTCGTCAAGGCCTTCAACGGCACCTACGCCGCCGACATCCTCGACCGGGCCCGCCCGGCCGGTGCCCCCGACCGGATGGCGCTGCCGGTGGCCGGCGACGACGAGGCGGCGAAGGCGAAGGTGCGCGCGCTGATCGACGAGCTCGGGTTCGACACGGTCGACGCGGGCGGCATCGACGAGTCCTGGCGCCAGCAGCCCGGAACCCCCGTCTACGGCCTGCGCGAGGGCGTCGACGGGGTCACCAAGGCCCTGGCCGACGCGAGCCGGGAGCGGACGCCGGACTTCGTCATCTGAGGTCCACTTAGGACGGAAACCGTCGAATGCCGTTCGACGCGTTCGACGGTTTCCCGTTCTTCGTTGCGGTGTTGTCACCTCCACGGTATGTGAAGTTTCTTCGCGTTGCTCTAGCCTCGCGGCGTCGTGCTCGATCGCGAGGCGGGAGTGGTGCCGTGCAGGTGTTGACCAGAACTGTCGTCGTCGCCGGCTTGGTCGCGGCGGCGCTGCTCCCGGCCACAGCCGTGGCGGCGCCGGCCGGTGGGACGTTCTCGGTGCTCAGCTACAACGTCGCCGGGCTGCCGGAAGGCCTGTCCAGCGGCAACCCGAGGGTGAACACGCCGATCATCGGCCAGCGCATCCGGCCGTACGACGTCGTGCACGTCCAGGAGGACTTCAACTACCACGCGTCGTTGTACGCCAACAACACCCACCCGTTCCGCACGCCCACCAGCGGCGGCGTCCCGTTCGGCGACGGCCTCAACACCCTCGCGAACTACCCGTACTCCGACCTCGTTCGCGACAAGTGGGACCGCTGCAACGGCACGGACTGCCTGACGCCCAAGGGCTTCACGTTCTCCCGCACCAGGCTGGCCGAGGGCGTGCTGGTCGACTTCTACAACGTGCACTCCAACGCGGGTTCGACCGACGCGGACCTGGCCGCCCGCCGCGCCAACATCAGCGAGCTCTCCCGGTTCATCGCCGCGAACTCCGCCGGCAACGCCGTCGTGGTCGCCGGGGACACCAACACCCGCTACACCCGCGCCGGCGACAACATCCGCGAGCTGGTCACCGCCAACGGCCTCACCGACGCGTGGGTGCAGGAGGAACGGGGTGGCGTGCCGCCGGAGGCCGGCAGCCCGGCGCTGGTCTGCGACGACGCGAACGTCACCGACGCGTGCGAGGTCGTCGACAAGGTCCTGTTCCGCGGCAACCGGTACATCACCCTCAGCCTCACCCGCTACGCCAACGAGAACGCCGCCTTCCGCACCGCGGACGACAAGATGCTGTCCGACCACTACCCGATCGCGGCGGACTTCCGGTGGACCCTCGACCCGGCCCTGTCGCTCAGCGACCAGTGGGGCGGCCCGCACGGCACTCCGTTCACCGACGTGGCCACCGTCCCGCCGGCGCAACGGGTGACCCAGCTGACCCTGCGCACGGGCTCACGGGTCGACCAGGTGGGCCTGGCACTCGCCGACGGCACGACGTTCACCCACGGCGGCAACGGCGGCACGGCTCAGCAGCTGACCCTCGCACCGGGGGAGCACCTCACGTCGGTGACCCTCCACTCCGGACAACACGACGGGCGCACCCGGATCTTCTTCGCCCGCTTCACCACGAACACCGGCCGCACGCTGTCCGGCGGCACTGAGACACCGAACGCCGTCACCTACACGGCACCGGCCGGGTTCCAGATCGCGGGCTTCCACGGCCGCGCGGGCAGCGAGGTCGACGCGCTGGGCGTGGTCTGCACGCGCGTCGGGTGATCGACGCGTCGTCCGACCGGCCGGCAGGTCCGGCTTCGACCCGGTTCGACCGGTCGTCGTCGAACACCGCCAGGCTCGTTTTCGATCTCGTTCGACGCTACGGTCGAGGTTCCGGGAGCGTTCCCGCACAGTCCGCAGTGGACGGCCGAACGAGGAGAGCAAGTGCACCGGTTGAAGCCGACGGCAGCCGCCGTCCTCACCGCCGCGATGACAGCGGCCGTCCTCTCCGCCGGTGCGCCGGCGGCCGGTGCCGCAGCCGGGTGCCGGGTGGTCTACCAGGTGACCAACGAGTGGCAGGGCGGGTTCATCGCCTCGGCGGAGGTCACGAACCTCGGTGACGCCGTCGACGGCTGGCAGCTGACGTGGTCGTTCGGCGGCGGGCAGACCGTCACGCAGCTGTGGAACGGGACCGTGCGGCAGTCCGGTGCCCAGGTGACCGTCACCGACACCGGCTACAACGCCCGCATCGGCACCGGTGCCACCGCCGGGGTCGGCTTCGTCGCCACCGGCGCCATCACGCCCGCTCCCACCGGGTTCGCGCTCAACGGCACCGCCTGCACGGGGGACACGCCCGCGCCGGACCCGCTGACGCAGGCGCACACCGCCGGCCGGGTCACCGCCACCGGCCAGTACACCTGGCCCGGTGTCTACTTCGAGGGCCGGTTCCGCGGCACCGGCGTCGGTGTGGTGCTCAACGACGCGGTCAACGACTACGACGTGCAGGTCGACGGCACGACGGTGGCCACGCTGGTCAAACCCGGCAGGGTCACTCACCAGGTCGGCGGGCTCAGCAACGCCGAGCACCGCGTGCGGCTCGTCAAGCGCACGGAGAGCACGTACGCCGCGGGGCAGTTCGGCGGGTTCGTGGCGGCCAGCGGCGGTGTGGTGCTCGACCGGCCGGCGGCGCGCAGCAGGCAGATCGAGTTCATCGGCGACTCGCTGACCGCCGGCTACGGCAACCTCTCGACCACGCGGGACTGCTCCGCCAACGGCGGCGTCGACCGCAACACGAACTCCGACATCAGCTTCGGTGCGCTCACGGCTCGCGCGCTGAACGCGGACTACCAGATCAACGCGTTCTCCGGGCGCGGCATGGTGCGCAACTACGCGGGCGGCCAGCCGGGCACCAGCTACCGCACCTACTACGACCGGGCGCTGCTGCACGTCGAGGGCGACGTGTGGGTCAAGCCCGCGAGCTGGCAGCCGAAGGTCGTCGTGGTGGGCCTGGGCACCAACGACTTCTCCACCGCGCTCAACCCCGGTGAGCAGTGGCCGACGCAGGAGAGCCTGGTCACCGCCTACAAGAGCGCCTACCTCGGGTTCCTCGCGAAGCTGCGGACCCGCTACGGCGCCGGCACGGAGATCGTCGTGGGCGTCCCGGAGGCGTCCGGGGTGTTCGCCGACGCCGCACGCCAGGTCGTGCAGGAGCGCACGGCCCAGGGCGACAGCCGGGTCCGCCACTGGAACTTCGCCGACCCCGCCATCGACCGGCTGGGCTGCGACTGGCACTTCTCCGCCCGCGACCACCGGTTGATCGCCACGAAGCTCGGCGACTTCCTCGCCGGGCTGGGCATCACCTGGTGACGGAGGTGGGCGGTCCCGCGACACCGGGACCGCCCGCGCGTCACTTCGCTTCGAGCACGAACACCGGGATCTGCCGGTCGGTCTTGGTCTGGTACTCGGCGTAGGGCGGGTAGGCCGCGACGGCCCGCTCCCACCACTGGGCGCGTTCGTCGCCGTCGACCTCGCGTGCGACGAAGTCCTTCGTCACGGTCCCGTCCTGCAGCTTGATCTCGGGGTACGCCTTGATGCTGTGAAACCACGCCGGGTGCTCGGGCGCGCCGCCCTTCGAGGCCACGACCGCGTAGCTGCCGTCGTGCTCCACGCGCATAACCGGGGTGTAGCGCAGCTGGCCGCTCTTGGCGCCGCGCACCGTCAGCAGCACGATCGGCCTGCCGGCGACCTTGATGCCCTCGGTGGTACCCGTCTCCAGGATCTTCGCCGTCTGGTCCCGCACCCACTCAGTGGGGCTGAGCTTCACGTCTGCCATGTCCACGATCAACGATTCTGCGGCAACTTCTGTTCCCTCGCAGGCCGGCGAGCGGAGAACTGTACGTTCGTGGACTGCGCGGCGTCCTGCCGGACCGGGAGGGCAGTAGCTAGCGCCCCGGCCAAGGTCCTCGACGCACTCAGCCCCACGACCAACGAGTACGCGTTGGAGTGGCGTGCGAAGTGCCGCAACCGGCTCACCAGACGATCGGAAGTGCGCCAGCGTCTGAAGGACGTCGTGGTCGGTACGACGATCAAGCTGAACGGCCCGCTGCGTTTACACAACGGTCTGGAAGCGTCACGGTTTCAGTGCCTCAGCTCGACCGGTCGGAGCTTCGGATGGATGGCCATCACTGACGATGGCACTCAGTTCCCCTGCCGCCTTGGTGCCGACTGGGCACACGAGCTCCGGTGGGAGATCGAGCCAGCTCAGGCTTTGAGCTGACCGGTCGAGAAACGGACATCCTCGGGCCGATGACCGGTCTCTCACGACGGCGCGGGAGGCGATGACCCGCGGAGCTCAGCGGAGGCGCTGAAGCGGGCATCGCCTTGACCCGCGCACCAGCGCTGTGCGACACAACTACGACTGCTGCAGATCAACTGCACCGCCGAGGTGCTCGACCAGTTCGAGACGCTGCTGGCCGCGGTGCCCTGGGCGGTCTACGACGTGCGCCGCACGCTCTCACCACGGGTGGACGGCAAGGTCAACCACGCGAGGTCGATCCGCATCCTCGACGTCGGCGAACGCGCCGAGATCCGTAGGCGTAGGGCTGCGGCGGCGGAGGAGGGCCACCGTTCCAGCCCTCCGCGAATCGATCGTCCCGATCCCGCTCAGGGTTCAACCCGTACCGAGGCGTCGACGCCTGCCCCGGTACTCGGCAGGGCCGGGGGTCCAGAGCTGGTCCAGCACGTCCAGGGTCTCGTCCAGGCGGCTGCCGCGTTCGGACATCGCGACGTTCACCGCGGTGAACTCGTCCGGTGACCAGCCGATGCCGAGGCCCGGCACGAGGCGCCCGTCGCTGAGCACGTCCAGGGACGTGAGCGCGCGGCCGAGCACCACCGGTGGGTACCACGGCGCGTTGAGGACGTTGCTGCCGATGAGCACCCGTTCGGTGGCCATCGCGGCGATGCTCAGCAGCACGAACGGGTCGAGCACCGCGCGGAACTCGTCCGGGAACGTGCCGGCGCCGTTGTGGCCCGCCGTGGGGGCGACCGGCGCGAGCAGCCGGTCGATCACCCACAGGCTGTCCGCTCCGAGCCGTTCGCCCTCGCTCGCGTAGCGGCCCGCCCGCTGCACCTGCCGGGCGGCCGTGCCCGCCTGCGGCAGCGTGGAGCCGATCTTCACGACGCTCCTGCCGCCGTCGGTGCGGGCATCAGCGGTTCACCGAGTCGCGCACGTAGTCGCGCAGGGAGCGCGGCGCGTGGCCGAGCAGCTCGGTCATGGTCGCGACCTGGGCCAGGTCGGTCAGGATCGGTCCCGCGCTGAGCAGCTCGAAGCTGTGGATCCAGCCGATGAGCTTCGGGCCGGAGAGCCTGCGCCCGAACGCCTTGCGCCACTCGGGGTCGTTCCCGGTGTAGACGACCTCGCGGCCGAGCGCCTCGGCCCAGATCTGGGCACTCTGCTCGCCGTTCAACGACTCCGGTCCCAGCAGCTGGTAGCTGCCGGCCGCGAAGCCGGGGTCGACGAGCGCGCGGGTGATCACCTCGGCGGCGTCGCGCAGGTCGATCCGGTTGACGCCCCTGGCGTGCAGCGGCGTCGGGTGGACACCCGCCTCGATGTCGGCGCGGAAGACCTCGTCGTTCTGGTCGAAGTTGGTGAGGCTGAACATGGCCGGCCGCGTGTCGGTGCCCGCCAGGAACGCCGCGAGCCGCAGCTTCCCCGTGTAGTCCGGCATCGCCTGGGCCGCTCCCGCGCGCGCCTCCGGGTCCTCGACGTGGAAGCCGCCGAACGCGAGACGGGCGCCCGCGCGCTGGGCCTCCTCGCCGAAGATCGTGGCGATCTCGATCTCGTTGGCCTCGTGCGGCGAGACGTAGAACGCCGAGTCGACGCCCTTCAGCACGGCGGCAACGGCCTCGCGGTCGGCGAGGTCGCCCTGCACGACCTCGACCGTGTCGGGCAGGTTCGCGCGCTCCGGCTCGCGGAGATCCGCAGGCGACGCGGCCCGGACGACCCGGTGGTGCGGGCGCTCGCGCTCAACGGCGAGGAACGGCTGGCGTCGGTGCGCCGCGTCCACCGGCTGCTGCACCGCACGGCACCGCGGCAACGCTGACGCCGGTCTTCAGCCACGAGACGGTCAGGTCTCCGCTTCCGGCGGCGGCCGGCAGGCCAGGGCCGTCACGCCGTTCACGAGATCGCCCGCGCGGCCGACCTCGGCGAGTTCGCCGGTTCGGTACCGTGCGAGGAGCGGGCGGCACGGGTCGTTCCGCCACAGCGCAGAAGAAGAAGGTGGTCGTGGTGCGGCGGATGCCTTAGCCGCCCGCCCGGAGGGTCCGGGAGCACGGGTGGCTGGTTCCGGAGGAACGAGATGTCCCGCACGGACAAGACCAAACCGGCGTGGGTGCGGCACCGCGAGCACGGTGGCCTGCCCCTGCACGACCACCGGCACGGGTCGTGCGACCTCCCCCCGCTCCCGCCGCGGGAGCACACGGGTACCCGGTGCCGCTGGGCGGTGGTCACCGGGATCGCCTCCCCGTGGCGTTGCTGCGCACGGACCCAGGAGCGCTCCGCGCACAAGGAGTGGCAGGGCTGGGTGAAGGCCGCCAACCGCGGGGTCCGCTACGCGGGCCGTGCCGCCGCGCGCCGCCGGCACCTCGACGCGGACTGACCCGGCGGGGTCACCACGAATGTTTCGGGTCGATTGTCACCAGGTAAACCGCCGCGAAATCAAGCTCGTCTCATTTGCCCGATTCTCGGCGGTGCCGTAGAATTCCACTCCGTGAGACAGGTGAGAATTCGGGAGAACATCGACGAGATGCCCGAGCTGTGCAACGTCGAAGTGGCGCTCGTGGTGATCGGCGGAAAATGGAAAATGCTGATCCTGAAGTACCTGCTGGACGGAACGCTCCGATTCGGCGAGCTGCGGAAGATGCTGCCGTCGGTGACACCGCGGATGCTGAGCCGGCAGCTGAAGGAGCTGGAAACCGACGGACTGGTCACGCGGGCCGTGTACGCGGAGGTGCCGCCGAGGACGGAGTACTCCGTCAGCGAACTGGGCGAGTCGCTGCGGGAGCTTGTCGACAAGCTCGACAGCTGGGGTGCGCAGTACCGGGACAGCGCGCGACCGGCGGCGGTGACGGGTTCCGCCGAAATATGACGGAGATCATATTGCAACGTGGATCGCCGCTGCCCGCAAAGGTATACAGCTTGTCACTATGACACAGCGTGTTCACTGCTTGACTCTGCGTTACGATAAGTAGACAAAGGGTCAGTGAGTCTCAAGCCCTCCACGCATTCCCAAGCCAAAAGCGAGCACCACCGGCGGTGGCTGGTCCTGGCCGTGCTGTGCACGAGCCTGCTGCTGGCCGGCCTGGACCTCACGGTCCTGCACGTCGCCGTGCCCGCGCTCGCCCGCGACCTCGACCCCAGCGGGCCGGGACTGCTGTGGATCGTCGACGTCTACTCGCTGACCGTCGCCGCCTTCCTGATCGTGTGCGGCACCCTGGCCGACAAGATCGGGCGGCGCCGGGTGGCGCTGACCGGCTTTGCCCTGTTCGGCCTGGCCTCACTGGCCGCGGCGTTCGCGCCGTCGACCGGCCTGCTGATCGCCGCGCGCGCCGTGCTCGGGCTCGGCACCGCACTGATCATGGCCGCCACCGTGGCCATCATCCGCAACGTCTTCCCCGACGACCGCGAGCGCGCCTTCGCGATCGGCCTGTGGACCGCCGCGCACAGCGTGGGCACCACCCTGGGGCCGCTGATCGGCGGCGCGCTCGTCGAGCACTTCCCGTGGGGCTCGGTCTTCCTGGTCAACGTCCCCGTCGTGGTCGTCGTGCTCGTCGTCGGCGCCCTGGTCATCCCCGAGTCCTCCAACCCCGAGCCCAGGCCGTGGGACCCGCTGAGCGTCGTCCTGTCGGTGGTCGGGCTCGCGGGCTTCGCCTACGGGCTCAAGGAGGCCACCGCCCCCGGCGGGCTGACGCCGTTCACCCTCGCCGGCGGCGTCGCCGGCATCGCGGTGCTGGTGTGGTTCGTGCTGCGGCAACGCCGGCTGCACCAGCCGCTGCTGGACCTCGAACTGTTCCGCAACCGCCGCTTCAGCGTCGCGATCATCGCCGTGTTCGGTGCGTTCGGTTCCTACGTGGCGATGCTCTTCCTGCTCATGCAGTGGTTCCAGCAGGCGCGCGAGTTCACGCCGTTGCAGGCCGGGGCGGCGATCGTGCCGCTGGCCGTGGCCAACGCGCTCGGGGCCACGCTCGCACCGCGGATCGCCGACCGGTTCGGCAGCCGCTGGTCGATGACGGGCGCGCTCACGGCGTTCGCCGCCGCGCTCGCCTTCTTCGCGGCCAGCCCGCTGACCACCTGGTACCCCGCGCTGGTCGGCGTGCTGGTGGTCTCCGGCTTCGGCGCGGGCATCATCATGACCTCCGGCGCCGACTCCATCACCGCCGTCGTCGCACCCGAGCGCGCGGGTGAGGCCGCCGCCATCCAGGAGACGTCCTTCGAGCTGTCCGCGGGAATGGGCGTGGCGCTGCTCGGCAGCGTGCTGGCGGTCGTCTACCGGTTCAGCCTGACCACACCGCCGTTCCTCTCCGAGGGCGAGGGCGACGTCGCGCGCAGTTCCGTCAATGGGGCCCAGGAGGTCGCGGCGACCTTGTCGCAGGCCGATGCCGGTGCGCTGACGACCGCCGCCGAGTCCGCGTTCGACACCGGCGTGCGCGTGGCCGTCGGCGGTGCCGCGGCGGTGCTGCTCGTGATCGCCGCCGCCGTGGCGGTGCTGCTGCGGCCGCCGTCCGCCGGGGAGGACCCGCCCGACTGAGGTCCGACCGGTCGCCCGGACAACACCCGCGCGTTGTCGCGCGGTTTTTCGGCGCGCGCACGATTCTTTTTCGAGGCATTTTGTTTAGGCTCTGAACAGTCACCCGATCGGAGGTGCCGGCGCGGATTATTCGCGCCGGATACTGATTGCTGAAAGCCGTCGCCGCGAACTTTGTCGACAGATCATTCCCATTCTTCTCGACATCGCAACCTCGAAGGGCGAACAAATGCTGACCGAGCAGCACCCACCACATTCCGCGCTCACTGGTCTAGACCTATTCGTCGGCGGTCCCATCCAGCACGCCATCCGCCCCGACGGGTTCACCGGGCACCTGCGCAGCGCGATCTCCCTGGCGATCGAGACGCTGCGCGGACAGGGCGGCACGATCTTCTCCGCGCACACCGTCGAGGAGTTCGGGGCGCGGACCGCCGCGTTCAGCCCCGAGCAGGTGTCGGCGCGGGATCTGCGCTGGATGTCCAAGTGCGACGTCTTCATCCCCGTGCTGCCCACCTCCGACGAGGAGCTGATGCGCACCGACGGCACCCACATCGAGCTAGGCTGGGCCACCGCCCTCGGGCGGCCGATCGTGCTGGTCACCCGGCAGCCCATCGTCGAGTCGGCCAGCCACCTGCTCAAGGGGCTGCACCGCATCGGCAACGTGCAGGTGCTCGACCTCGACCGGTTCACCCGCGCGCCGTTCCTGCTGGTCGAGGCCGTGCTGCGGGCCACGACGCGCCAGCGCGAGGCCGTGCGGTCCTCCGCCGTCGCCGTGAAGACCCCGGTGGCGGGCCGGTGAGCCCCCGCAGCGGCTCCACCGCGCGCGTGCTCGGCATGGACCTGGCGAACCCGGTCGTCGTGGGCTCGGGTCTGCTGACGGACCAGGCCCGCAACATCCGGCGGCTCATCGCCACCGGCGCGGGCGCGGTGGTCACCAAGACCATCCACCCCAGCCCGCCGCGCGACCTCGACGAGCGCATCCTCAGGCTGCCCACCGGAATGATCAACAGCACCACCTACTCCAAGCGCTCCGTCGGGGAGTGGCTGGGACACCTGCGCGGCTTCACCGAGGACGACCTGCCCGTGATCGCCTCCCTGCACGCCGACAGCCCGGCCGAGCTAGCGGAGCTGGCCGCACAGGTCGAGCAGACCGGGTGCCGCGCGCTGGAGCTGGGCATCTCCTGCCTGAACGAGGAGGACGGGCTGGAGGACACACCGGAGCGGGTGGCGGCCTACACCAGCGCCGTGCGCGCGGCGACGTCGTTGCCGTTCGCGGTGAAGCTGGCCATCGGCGAAAGCTTGCGCGACCGGTCCAAGGCCGCGCTCGACGCCGGTGCGGACGCGCTGAGCATCAGCGACACCATCCCGGCCGCGGCCGTGTCCGTCGCGGGCGAGCTGGAGCTGGGCGGTGTGTTCGGCTACTCGGGTCCCGGCATCAAGCCGCTCGTGCTGGCCGCGATCCACTCCCTGCGCAGGGCTGGTGTCGGCGCGGAGATCCTGGGCATCGGCGGCATCGCCACGGCCGACGACGTGCGCGAGTACCTGGCGGTCGGGGCGACGGTCACCCAGGTCTACACAGCGCTGCACACCGACATGTACTCCACGCTCGCCGCCATCGTCGCGGGCGTCGTCGAGCACGAGCCGGACGGAGTGGTGGTGTGAGCCGCTACTTCGCGGACCTCAGCAGCGCCGAGGTGCACGAGGCGCTGGCGGGCGCGACGGTCATCTGGCCCATCGGCTCCACCGAGCAGCACGGTCCCCACCTGCCCCTGTCGGTCGACTCCGTGCTGGCCGAGGCGTTCGCTGCCGAGCTGGCCGAACGGGTCGACGGCCTGCTGCTGCCCACGCTGGACATCGCGGCGCGCTCGCTGCCGCAGAGCGGTGGCGGACTGGCCTTCCCCGGCACGCTCTACGCCTCCGGCGCCGAGCTGATCTCCTACGTTCGCGAGGTGCTGCGCTCGATCGCGGAGCTGCCGCTGGCGCGGCTGGTGGTGCTCAACGGGCACTTCGAGAACGAGGCGCTGCTGCTCGACGCCGTCGACGACGCCACGCGTCCCGGTGGTGCGCTGTCCGACCGCGAGGTGCAGGTCTTCAGCTGGTGGAGCCTGGTCGACGACGCGTGGGCGCGCGAGCACGTCGAGGGCTTCCCCGGCTGGCACGCCGAGCACGCCGGGCACACCGAGACCAGCCTGATGCTGCACCTGCGGCCCGACCTGGTGCGCGAGGTGCGGCCCGACCACGACACCCCGCCGCCCGCGGGGATCTACGTCCACCCGCTGGAGGTCTCCAGGGCGAGCACCCGCGGTGTGCTCAGCCGCACCTCCGGTGCCAGCGCGGAGTCCGGTGCCCTCCTCTTCGAGCACGTGAGCGCGCGTGCCGCGAAGTCGGTGGCAGAGGGCTTCGGGCTCGTCCGCCGGCAACCACCGTTCGACAAGGAGTGAGCATGGCCTCCCCGTTCCACCTCGCCTTCATCCTCAACTTCACCACCGACGACTGGCGCGGCCAGTTCGGCTCCGGCGGTGACACCTGGGACGGCGAGTTCTACATGGAGATCGCCAAGGCGCTTGAGCGCGCCTGCCTGGACTACGTGATCATCGAGGACAAGCTGATGGTCCCGGAGACCTACGGCGGCAGCGCCGCGGCGGCGTTGCGCCAGGCCGCGATCGCGCCCAAGCACGACCCGGTGCCGCTGGCCGCCGTGATGGGAAAGTCGACCACGGAGCTGGGCATCGTCGCGACACTGTCCACACTGGCCTACCCGCCGTTCATGACCGCGCGCCTGGCGTCCACGATGGACAGCCTGCTCGGCGGCCGGTTCGGCTGGAACATCGTCACCAGCGCGGAGGACCTGGCCGCGCAGAACTTCGGCCTGGACGCGCTGCCCAGCCGCGAGCAGCGCTACGAGATGGCCGACGAGTACGTCGACCTGGTCAAGCAGCTGCTGGCGTCCTGGGACCACGACGCGGTCGTGCGCGACCGGGAGAAGGGCGTCTACGCGGACCCGGACAAGGTGCGCCCGATCCACTTCCGCGGCAAGTACTTCTCCAGCCGCGGCCCCCTCAACACCGTGCCGTCGCCGCAGCACCGGCCCGCGTTCGTGCAGGCGGGCGCGTCGCCGAGGGGACGGGCCTTCGCCGCCCGAAACGCCGACTCGGTCATCGCCATCGCCAACGGCCCGGCGGAGATGAAGGCCTTCCGCGACGACATCCGCAAGCACGCGGAGGCCGCGGGCAGGGACCCCGACGAGATCAAGGTCCTGTTCTGCGTCACGCCGACCGTCGGCGAGACCGAGCAGGACGCGCGCGAGAAGCACCAGCGCATGGTCGACAACGACGACTTCATCGCCGACGTGCTGGTGCAGGTCTCCGCTCTGACCCAGATCGACTTCGCGCAGTTCGCGCTGGACGAGCCGTTGCCGCACAAGCTGGAGACCAACGGGGAGAAGGGCACCCTCGACCAGTTCCAGCAGTGGGGCAGCGGGAAGACGCTGCGGCAGCTGGTCACGGAGAACGCGGGCGGCCTCGTGTCCTCTGTGGAGCTGATCGGCACGCCGGACTCGGTGGCGGCGCGGATGGGCGAGGTCATGGAGGAGGTCGGCGGCGACGGGTTCATGCTCACCACCCCGTTGCTGCGCCTCAACCGCCGCTTCATCGCCGACCTGACCGACGGCCTGGTCCCCGCCCTGCAACGCCGCGGCCTGGCGCGCAGCGCGTACACGCCCGGCCAGACGCTCAAGCAGCGCCTGCGCGAGTTCTGATGCCCGTTCGTCCCGCCGCTCCTCCGTCCGTCCGACACCGTGCCCGGCCGGCAGGAGGTCGATCACGGGACTTCCGAGAGCGAGAGAACAGTGACCACTCATCTGACCAGCCCGGCGGACTGGCGGACGTCCGCGCGCTACACCGGGATCATCCCGGTGGCGGTGCTCGTCGTCCTCGGTGAGGACGGCAGGCCGACCCTCGTCCGCCAGAAGGGCGGACCGTTCGCCGGCCGCTGGATGCTCCCCGGCGGCGTCATCGAGCTGGGCGAGGCGGCCAAGGCCGCGGCGGTGCGCGAGTGCGCGGAGGAGACCGGCATCGAGGTCCCGGTCTCGTGCGTCACCGGCATCGGCACCTACGAGATCATCGCCGACTGGCCGGGCACTCCGCGCTACCACGTCCTGCTGTCGGCCCACCTGGCCGAGGGGAGCTACCGCCTGCCGGCGGGCTTCGTCGGTGACAACGGAGGGGGTGTGGTCCAGGCGGGTCCCGACCACGTCCGGCTGCACTCCACCGACCGGCGCATCCTCTCCGACGCGGGTGTCGTCCGCACTCCCGCGCGGGTGCTGGAGGACGACCTCGACAGCGACCAGTTGACCATCAGCGTGCTGAGCTGAGGGAGCGATGTTGCCCATGGAAGACGACGACAGCCCCATCCGCGTCACCATCGTCAACGGGAGCCTGCGGCAGGGGAGGTTCGCCCCGGTCGTGAGCTCGTGGGTGCACTCCCGCGCCCTGCGGCGGCCCGACCTGCACGTCACCCACCTCGACCTCCAGGACGTGCTCACCCCCGAGCACTGGGAGCAGCCGGGGCGCAACCCGGTGTGGGTCGACGCCGTGGCGGCGTCCGACGCGTTCGTGGTGGTGACCCCCGAGTACAACCACAGCGCGCCCGGCCTGCTGAAGCACGCGATCGACAGCGTCAACCAGGAGTGGTACCGCAAGGCCGTCTCGTTCGTCTGCTACGGCGGTCTTTCCGGTGGCCTGCGCGCCGTCGAGTCCCTGCGGCTGGTGTTCGCCGAGCTGTACGCGACGACGGTCCGGGAGACGGTGTCCTTCCACGGCGCCAAGAAGTGCTTCACAGCCGACGGCCTGCCCAAGGAGGAGGAGATCGCTGACGCCGCGGCGGACACGATGCTCGCCGAGCTGACGTGGTGGGCGCGTGCACTGCGCACGGCGAGGAAGGCCGGTGTTCCAATGCCGACATGACAACGGGAGCGGGCGGGCACGGATGCCCGCCCGCTCTCCGGCGCGGCTCAGGTCCGCGCGGGCTGGAGCTCCGCCTCGGGCACGTCGGCGCGGCGGGCCGCACGTCCCAGCAAGGCGCAGAAGCCCGCCGCGATGGTGGCGAGCACGGCGATCGTGACCGCCATCGGCACCGCCGAGTGCCCCTCCCTCGCGCTCACCAGCGGTGACACGACAGCGGCGAGCCCGAACTGCGACGCGCCCAGCACCGCCGACCCGGTGCCCGCGGCCTGCGGCACGGCGTCGAGCGCGAGCGCCGTGGCCGGACCGAGGACGAACCCGAGCGACGCGACGGCGAAGAAGATCGGCACGACCAGCCAGGCGGGGCCGACTGGCACCGCGAGGACTGAGCGAGCAAGTCGTCGGATACCTGTCGGCGGATGGGTCGATGGACCAGAAGGGCGTTGTACTGTGCCGTTGTGTCAGCGGATCTGAAACGGGCCTTCCCTGGTTTGGTCTTCGGCCTGTCGGTTGTGGCGTTGTGGGGCCTCGGGATGGCTGTTTTCACACCGTCAGCGAACACTGGTTTCGACGTTTCGCTGACGTCGTATCCTTCTTGGCGAGCTGCCGCGTTGTGGTGCGTGTCTGTCGTACTGGTGGCAGCTGCCGCTCCGGTACTTGTTACGCGGTCCCGGGTTGTTCCGACTGACGGCATGCTGCCGGCTTCGATTCGCTGGTTCCTCTCAGCGCGGGAGCGATCGCGTGGGTAGCTGGGTGGATCGACATGCTCAGCTTCTACGACGTGCTTCGTCCGATGGGAATCGCCGAGCACGTGGCTGGGTCCCACCCGGGTTCTTGCCGGCGGATGGGGGCAGTGGCCCGCTGCGTACCCAGGTGATCCGATCAAGTCGGTGATCGTCGGGTTCGCAGGGGTGGCCGTGATGGCGTTGTGGGCGCTGCGGCGTCGGTGGCCCGATCTCATGGTGGCTGCGGCTGTGGCCAGTGTGGCCTTGTCGGTCTCTGCTGCCGTCCGCGATCGCGTCCCCGCCGCTAATGTTCTGTCGCCGACACCGTACAACGCCGCCGAGATCCTCTGGAGCAGGCAGCGATCACGGTCGTTGCCGGCACAGCACTGATGGTGGGAGCGGTGATGAGCCGTTTCGTGCGGCGTCAGCGCAGGTAAGGCTCATCGATTCCCGGTTCGGTGCCGAAGCAGCGAAGCTGGTGTTGCGCCGTGCTTTACTCGTCGTCGGGCAAGGCCGCGGAGAGCCACATTCGAATCCGGTACCGCTCGAAGCCGCCTGGCTGTGCGGTGACGAGGGCTTCCCTGTGGACAGCGATGTCCTCGTGTTCGAGGATCTCCTGCCGTGCTGCGAGGGCTTGTTCGCGTGCCTGATAGGTGACCTCGAGCGCGTAGATACCTGGTCCCGTCGGCAATTGCGCGTCGAGTGCGTCGCCGGTGGGGGAGCTGAGGACGAGCAGGCCACTCGGGCACCCGAGTTCGAACAGCTGGGTTTCGACCAGCCGCCTTCGTCGGCTCCCTCAGGTGGTGCGGACCACGTCTCGAGGCGTGCGGACACCGGCAGCAGGTCCTGCGCACAGTTGATCACCAGCTCATAGCCGGTCGACGCCACGATGGTCGCCTGGGCGTGTGTGATGGCCTCGTCGAGACCTGTGCCGGCGTCGTTGTCCTGGTCGCGCACGGTGAGCAACCGGTGGGCGGGCACGGTGATCAGCTCGTGGTGACCCAGTAGCCCCGGCACGGCACACCCTCTTGTCGCTGCTGTTCGATCAGGTTGTGCCGATCACTTTAGCCGGACGTGACGTTCACGTAGAACGCATCGTTGTCCAGGATGCGGTTCTGGCCGTAGAATCCTGCCAGTTTGGTGCCGCCTCGTTGATTGTCGCCGGCATCGATCGGCCGGGCAGAACCATTCCACATGCCTTGCGGCGTTGTGTTCCGTATCGGCTTGCCCCTTTGAGGAGTTCCGCGGCGCGGTCGCCGGTGTCTGGCCACAGTTGGATGAGGTAGTGCTCGAGAATGTTGAGGCTGGATTCATCGACGGCGGAGTCGCGTCCGGTGGCGTGAACGCGAGCCCTGTAGCGACCGGCGGTCGCGGGTGTGCGGAGTTGTCCGGGGATGTCGTCCATCAGCGCGCTGACGCGAAGTGCGCCTGCGGGTGCGTCGAGGGAGACCTCGACGACGTCTTCCCAGGCGTCCAGATCCGGCTCCGGCGGGTCCGTGTGGCGCTCTACTACGAGTTCGACGGGCCCGGTGTGGATGCCGGCGTTGATGCCGAGCAGTCCTGACGCTGTGGTGGCCAGTCCGTTGCTGTGCCACGACAGCCGACCGCCGTCCTCGGGGTAGAAGCCTTCGTCCAGCATGAAGAACTGGTGGTAGGACACTCGTACCTCGCCGGACAGGCGGATCGGCTGCCGTGTCACATTCAGGCCTCCTGATCAGACGATCTGGACGTAGAAGGGATCGAAGTTGATGATCCGCTGGTCACGATAGAACGCGGACAGCTCCCTGCCACCCTTTTCATTGTCTTCTTCTTTGATCATCCTGGCGCTGTAGAGGCCGCCGCCGAGGAACGCGCCCTGGTTGGTCGAGGCGAAGGGATACTCGTCGCACTGCTTCCCGTCCGGCCGGGGGAGGCTTGAAGGACAGGACGTGCTGCGGTTCTTGTCCATCAGGATTCGGTCGGTTTGCCGTGTCAGTGGGCTCCCGCTTGCGGGGGAACCCGGAAGGCCGGCGCGTTGAGTGTCAGCGATGTGCGTGGCGAGTTCTCCGTTGTGTAGGTCAAGGTGGGGGTAACCGAGTGTGCCCATCTGCGTGAAGATGATGGTCCATCGGCTCTGGTGCGCCATGATCGTGCCTGCGGTTCCCGGCACGATGTCCGACATCGCGCGCACGGCCCCTTGAGGGTTGTCGCTGAGCAGGCGGTAGGGCAAGTCGCTGCTCGTGACGCTGCAGTCGATAGGGCATGACGCGATCGCTTCGGGGAATCAAGCCGTTGAGGTCGCCCCAGCCGTCCGGCTTGACGGTGACTGCTACCCCATTGTGAGGTGCGCGGGGTCGTGCTCATCCACCCCCACCGGAAGGGCACTGTCACCGTCCTCCAGGGTCGGTGGCGTGTGCGCGGTCGGGGTCCGAATGCCGATCCGGAGACGCCGATCTGCGTGCGCAACCCCTTGGGTGTCCGTGACCACGTCGAGGCGCCGCGACAGTCGCCGTGCCGCCGTCCGGCGGTAACAGCGTGACGAAGATATAACCGGGAACGGCCCGGACCACGTGAATTGCCCCATGTGCAATGACTGCGGATTCCGATGATCGGGCTATCAGTCCCACGAACGGTATTTCGTGATGGCGGCAGACGGGTGAATCCTCTCGACAGCGATTCTGGCGGTCTTGGACAGTTCCATCGTGCGCGGTTTCCTGCAACCACTCACCACATGCATTCCGTTCCCACCACGCACAGCGAACGGTATGCCCGGAAGGAAAAACTCCATGCACGACGACGATGAGCCGGTAGGCCGTGTACTCGGCCGACGGCAGGCGCTGATCCTGCTCGGCGCCGCAGGCGCGACGCTCACGGTCGCGGGATCTCCCGTGGCCGGCGCCACCCAGACAACCGGCGGCCCCGAGGTCTGCGCACCGGCGCTGAACTGCGTGGTCAAGCCGGAGCAGATGGAAGGTCCCTATTTCGTCGACAGGATGCTCAACCGGTCCGACATCCGAACCGACCCGGCCACCGGTCGGCCGTCGCCAGGAACGGCGCTGACGCTCAACTTCACCGTCCAGTCGGTCCGCCCGGGACAGTGCACCCCCCTGCCTGACGCCACAGTGGACATCTGGCAGTGCGACGCGCTCGGGCTTTACTCGGACATCCCGTCGCAGGGGAGTTCTGGTCGCCGTTTCCTGCGCGGCTATCAGAAAACCAACACGGATGGGAAGGCACAATTCATCACCATCCTGCCCGGCTGGTACACCGGCAGGACGCTCCACATCCACATCAAGATCCGGACGACCGGCACCAACGGCCGTCCGTACGAGTTCACGTCACAGCTGTACTTCACGACCGCGTTCGGCGCGGCCTACCTCCAGACCCAGCCGTACGCGCGTAAAGGCCCTGCGGACACCACCAACAACAGGGACTCCATTTACCTGAGGGGTGGTGCCCAGATGGTGCTGAACCCCACCAGCACCGGGACCGGCTACAGCGCGGACTTCGCGATCGGTCTCGACCTGTCCAACACCCAGGTCGGCCTCCCCGACTGATCGGGACGTTCGCCGGGCCTTCTCGACCTCGTTGTACTCCACCCTTCCAGTCCGAGTAGGACGGTCAGGTCGTCGGCGGGGAAAGGGAAGTGGTACCGGCAGAGTCCCGACTGCCCTTGACCGGGCACTGGTGATTCCGGGGTGGCCCTCATGAATGGGCTGCTGCCGCCGCCCGGGATCGCCTTGCAGGTCGAAGGCAGTGAGTTGCGCGGTTTGCCGATGCGCGGTGAGGTCGTCAGCACCGGCTGCGCCGCGAACCGCGTTCACCAGACGACACCTCGACCGGGCACATCCCGATCTCGATGATCTGCGTCGACTCGCCCGGCGGCGGCGTTCCTGCTCAACAGGTCGCCTCGACGTCGACGACCAGCACGTGGTCCACCACCATCACGTGCTGATCGTCCCCGGCGTGTGAATCCGATCAGTTGAGTTCCACCCCGACAGCGGACACGAACTCACCCGCTGCGACAGCGGCGGCGACGACCTCGATGTCGTCCGCCATGAACCGGTCCTCGGCCAAAGTGGGCACCAACGACCGGACCTTCGAGTACGTGGCCGCAGACTGCGGGCTCAGCCCGGACCGCCGCCCCGCCACGTCCACGGCCTGCGCGGCCGCCAGGTACTGCACGGCGAGAATCCGGGTGTTGTTGGACAGCACGCGGCGGGCGTTGCGTGCCGAGATCAGGCCCATGCTGACGATGTCCTGGTTGTCCCCGTTGGACGGCACACTTTGCGTGGACGCGGGGCCGATCGTCCTGTTCTCCGCGACCAGCGCCGTGGCCGGGTACTGCGCCCCGGCGAACCCGCTGTTCAGACCAGGATCGCCGGCGACGAGGAACTCCGGCAGGCCGTAGTTGAGGTGCCTGTTCAGCAGCCGGTTCGTCTGCCGTTCGGACAGCACACCCAGCTGCGTCAACGCGATCGTCACGTAGTCCATGGCAAACGCGATCGGCTGGCCGTGGAAGTTGGCGCCGTGGAAGATCTCCCTGCCCTCGAAGAACAACGGGTTGTCGTTCGACGAGTTGAGCTCGATCTCCAGCTTGCGCACGGCGTCGTGCAACGTGTCCCGCACCGCGCCGGCCACCTGCGGGACGGCGCGCATGGTGTACGCCTTCTGCAGATAGATCTCCGTGCGCTGCACGTCCTTGCCGTCGTGCCCCTCCTCCAGCTCGCGCCGCAGGTCGGCGTGCTCGACGGTCAACAAGCTGCCCGCGAGCAACGCCCGCAGGTTCGCGGCCGAGGCGATCTGGCCGGGGTGCGGGCGGGCGATGTCGTGACCCTCGGCCAGAAACGGGCTGGTGGAGCCGCGCAACGCCTCGATCATCAGCGCGGTCACGATCTCCGCCTGCCGCACCTGCTCTAGTGCCCGCGCCACGACCAGCGAGCCGAGGCCGGTCATCGCGGACGTGCCGTTGATCAGTGCCAGACCCTCCTTGAAGCGCAGCTCCAGCGGCTCGATGCCCTTGGCCCGCAACACCTCCCCGGTCGGCACGGGCTTGCCGTCGCGCAGCACGTAACCCTCACCGATGACCGTGCTCGCCACGTGGGCGAGCGGCGCGAGGTCACCGCTCGCGCCGAGCGAGCCGATCTCCGGAATGGCGGGCGTGATGTCCGAGTTGAGGTACAACGCCAAGCGCTGCAGCACTTCCGGCCGCACCGCCGAATACCCCTTTGCCAGTGCGTTCAGCCGCGCCGCCACGATCGCGCGTGCCTCGTCGACGGCGAACAGCGGGCCGACGCCCGCGCTGTGGCTGCGCACCAGGTTCGTCTGCAGTTCCACCTCCTTCGCCACGTCGACGCGCATGTAGATCATTTCGCCGTAGCCGGTGGTCACGCCGTAGATCGGGATGTTCTGCCGGGCGATGTCCTCGAACATCGCGCGGCTCTTGGCCGCCTTCGCGAGCGCGGCCGGTGCGACCGCGCACTCCTGCCCCAGCTCCGCGACGCCACGGACACCCGCGATGTCGAGGTGCTCACCGTCGAACTCGACCAGACTCAACTGATTCCCCTTCTCAGTGTGGTTGCGAGCAGCACCACGGCGAGCGGGTACAGCAACGCCCACCCGCCGAACGGCAGCACCAGCAGGCACCCCAGAAACGCGACCACGGCGCAGACACGACCGATGTCGTCGGGTGGCAGCACCTTCACAGCGGCCGCGGTGCCCGCCAGGTACAGCACGAGGAACGTGGCGCTCGGCCATGCCAGCAGTTCCCCGAGATCAGGTCGCAGCAGTGCGTCCGCGAGCAGCACCACCGCGAAGAAAACTCCCAGGCACGCCAACGCGACCCACGGCGTGCGGTGCCGGGAGTGCAGCCGCGCCAACGCTTTCGGCAGCTCGCCCACGCGCGCCTGGGCGTACAGAAGGCGGGAGAGGCCTGCGATGTTCGTGTGCACGGCCACGAACGCGCACGCCAGCGCGAACACCGCTGTCGCCACCCCTGCCGCCCGGCCGAACGCGGACGCGGCGGCCACGCTCATCGGCGCCAGCCCGTCGCCCTGCAGGTACGCGCCGGTACCGATGGTCACGAACGCCGCCGCGCAGTACAGCACCGAGAGCACGACCGACGCGATCCCCATGCTGAGCGGCAGATCGCGTCCGGGGCGGCGGAAGTCCTCCGCGAGGTGCACGACCATCTCGAACCCGATGTAGGACCAGAAGATCAGCAGTGCGGCCGCTCCGACCGCCATCCACCCGTTCGGCACAAACGGCGTCAGAAACCCGGACCGCACATCGGGCAGTCCGGCGACGGAGATCGCCGCGATCACCGCACCCACGGCGGCCACAGCCCCGGTTTGCACCGCCGCGGACGCCTTCAGCCCTCGCGAGTTGAGCCACAGCGACACGAACAACAGCACCAGGGCCAACACCGAGGCGGCAGCGTCGGGCAGGCCGAAGTACGACGTCACGTAATGCGCGCCGACCAGCGCGATCACCGGCACGGACAGCGGCACCGAGGCGAGGAACCACCAGCCGCACACACGGGCGGACCGAGGCCCGAACGCGTGCGAGACGTAGGCGATGATGCCTCCGGCGTCCGGGATGCGTGCCCCGGCCCGACCCAGCGCCACTGCCAACACCAGCCCGAACAACGACATGACCCCCCACGCGACGAGCGCGGCCGGTCCGGCGGTCCGTGCGGTCAACGCCGGCAGCACCAGCACGCTCGGTCCGAGCACCGCGCCGACGGCGAGTGCGGTCCCGGCGGGCACGGTCAAGTGCCGGCGCAGGCCGGTTTCCCCCATGAAGGATTCCACCCCAATGAGATAGCAGTGCGTGATTGTCCAACTCCGTACCGTAACCACATCAGCGTTGGTTCGTCGAGGTTCCAACCGGAACTTGTTCCGGTCCGCGGTTCGAACCAGGCCAGTACTCCAGCCGCACTTCGTGGTCCTTGGTCTGTCTGCGCTGGCGGTGAAAGGCTTTCGCGCGGCGCTAGTGACGTCTACGCCAGTGGGACCAGGCCCACTCGCGGGTGCTGTCGTAGACGGTGGTGATCAGGTGTGCCAGGAGACGCTTGACCTCTCCGGGTGAGCGGGATGAGGCCGCTGCCGGGGCTTTGGGACGATCGTGGCTGTGACAGCGAGGTAGGTGCGGGCGAGCATTGCGAGGGTGATGTGCCGGTACCAGGCGTCGTAGCGGCGAACCTGGTGGTGGTCGAGCCCGGCCTCGGTCTTGGCAGCCTGGAAGCAGTCCTCGCCCGCCCAGCGGGCGCCGGCCACACCGATGAGATCGTCATCTGTGGTTTCGTCTGGCGCGCAACATAAGTAGTAGGCCAGTTCGTGCTCGCCCTTGGTGTTGCGCGTGAGTGAGCGGCGGGCCAGTAGCCAGCGGCGCCACCCCGGCGGGATGGAATGCTCGTAGATGGGCAGCGAGGCCACCGCCCAGTCGAACAATCGTGGCCCCCTGGCTCCGTCGTCGCAATTGCGGCGTTTCCAGACGTCATCTGGTGCTTGCGCCGCCAAGACGTCGGCGCGGGACGTTCCGCCGACCGCGGGAATGGTCAGGTTGCAGGCCACGGCGACGACGTAGCCGATGCGTGGATTCGGCAGGGTTTGGCTTGGCGCAACTCACGCCGCCTGGGTGGGGGAGTGCCCCACCCAGGTGCTCGATCAGGAGATCCTGAACGAGTTGGCGCGGTTGTTCAACGCTCCGACATCGCCGTTGTCGAGCCAGGCGCTGGAGTCGCCGGTGAGGTCGTTGCCGTCGAAGAGCTTGACGTCGCAGGAGTTGTAGGTCTGCACCGAGCTGATCTGGTTGGCCGAGGCGCCGAGGTTGGCCCCGCCCTCGTTGTTGGTGATACCGCTGGTGCAGCCGACCTGGTAGGCCGGGTTGAAGACCACGACCTGCGAGCCACTGGCGCCCGTGCCGTAGTACAGGCGAGCCACCACCAGCCCGTCGCCCGGTGTGCCCTGCTGACACCCGAAGGTGTTGTCCCGGACCGCGCAGTACAGGGTCGCAGTGGTGCCCACGTGCCCAAGGCGGGCCAGGTCCGACACCATGACCGGTGTCGAACTGGTGAACCGCTCGACCTGGATCGTCGACGCGGCGGGCGCCGCCTGGTCGGCCGGGCTGGCCGAGGCGTGCGAGCCCACCACTCCCACCGCGCTCACTGCAAGCGCCACAGCCGCGAACCATCTTCCCTTGCTCATGTGAGCACTCCCCTCATGGATCCTCCGGTTGTTCGGAGTCTCCGACGGGCAAGATTCCGCACACAGGCCTGCCGCAGGGGCAGAGCTGCTCACGTCACCCGGACAGCGCCCCGAAGATCACCCAGATGCCGATCTGCAGCCTGACCGGTGATACGGAGGGCAGTCCTCTTCGCGGGCGACAATCACGAGCTCGACGCGGGTGGCGCCGTGAAGTTCCATATCGCGGTCGGTACTCACAGCTGTTACTGCCGGTTCCGCCTGGAGCTGGAGACGATGATGGCTGGGCACACCAGGCGAGTACGGGTCGAACACCGCTCCTTCGCGTTGAGCGCGGCGGTTCCCACTCCGAAGGAAGGCCTGCCCGTCCCTTTGCGCATCGCGCAGTTCGGCCGTGTCAGATTTTCAAAACACCTTGCTCTTGGCCTGCTTCAAGCATTCCTCGATGCGCCAGCGGGTTCCGGCGATCCAGGCCAGGTCCAGCAGCGTGCAGCGGCGCGGGCCGTAGCAGACGTAGTAGGCGATCTCGCCGGGATCGGTGATGCTGCGGCGGGCCAGTAACCACTGCCCGCGGCCCGGTTCCCACAACACGCGGATGGGCACCCGAGCCCAGTCGTACTCGCGCGGCCCGTGTGCCCCGGTGCTCACCGACAACCTGCGCCAGGCCTGCACCGGCAGCTGCGCGATCAGTTCGTCGGCGCGGGCATGGCGGAAGTCGGTGGTGGACAACACGTCGTTGACTTTGGTGGCCAGCACGTGCGCCACGTCGCGCTGTTTCAAGCCAGAACCGCAGGTACTTGACCTGCCCGTAGGCCTCGTCGGCGGTCACCCAGCCGAAAGGCACCTCGGCATCGAGCGTGCGCTCGCTTATCGCCATCGCCTGCCGCGGCTTGGTGGCGAACTCCACCTCGCCGGGGGACGCCGGCCGCCCGGCACCGGTCCGGATCGGCGGTCCAGGATTCCGGCAGGTAGAGCTTCTCGATCGATCAACGCGTGCCCCCGCGCCGAGGCGTAGGCCAGGAACACGCCCACCTGGCAGTTCTCCGTCCGGCCGGCGGTGCCCGAGTACTGCCGCTGCACCCCCGCCGAGCGATCGCCCTTCTTCAGGAATCCGGTGTCGTCAACGATCAGCACTCCGTCCGGGGCGCCCAGATTCTGCGCGACGTAGTCCCGCAGATCGTCACGGACACCATCGACGTCCCAGTCCATCCGCCGCAACAACCGCTGCATCCCATCCAGCGAGACTTCACCGGCCCGCTCGTCCAACGTCCAGCCGTTCTTGCGCTTCAACCCCGCGGTCAGACCCAGCACATACTCCCGCACCCGATCGCGCGGCTCCGACCTGACGAACCGGCCACCGATCCGATCATGCAACCGGCCCAGCTCCGCCACAGCGACATCGACCACCACGCATAACATGATCCATTGCGGAACACACAAGTGCCGTTGCAGTACTAGGGCGTGTCCTGCGGATCTTTCTCATGATCGTGTGCAGATGATGGTGTGTGGTCGGACGTGGTGAGCTGACGGACAAGGCCTGGGCGAGAATCGCGCCGTTGCTGCCCGCGCAGAGCGGGCAGCGCGGTGGCCGGTGGCGCAGCCACCGGCAGGTGATCAACGCGATCCTGTGGAAGGAACGCACCGGCGCCTCGTGGCGTGACCTGCCAGAACGGTACGGGCCGTGGAAGACCGCGCACGAACGGCTTCGGAAGTGGACCGCGGACGGCACGTGGGACCGGATTCTTGAGCACGTGATCGTCAAAGACGACTCACTCGGGACACTCGAGGACCATGTCGCGTTCGTGGTCAGCATCGACTCCACGAGTGTCCGGGCGCACCGGCACGCGGCGGGTGCCCGGAAAAAGGGGGCTGCGCGGACTGGATCGACGACCTCGCCGTCGACGGCGAATGCCTCGGACACTCCCGAGGCGGACTGACCACCAAGTTCCACCTGGCAGTCGACTCGGCCGGGTTGCCGCTGGCGGTGATCCTCACGCCCGGTCAGACCGGAGACAACCCGCAGCTGCTGCCACTGCTCGACGACATCTGCGACATCGATGTCGACGGGCAGCGGGTGCGGGTCGGTCGAGTGATCGCCGACAAGGCCTACGCGCACCCGAGCACCCGAACCGCGTTACGGCAACGGCGGATCAAGGCCACTATCCCGGAACGCGTCGACCAGATCGCTTACCGCAAGGCCAAGGGCTCGGCCGGTGGCAGGCCACCGGCCTTCGACCCCGATCTCTACAAGATGCGCAACGTGGTCGAGCGCTGCTTCAACCGGCTCAAGCAGTTCCGCGGCCTGGCCACCAGGTTCGCCAAACGAGCCGCCTACCACCGCGCCGAGATCATCCTCGCCTGCATCGTCCTCCACCTCAGGTGAAGGTCCGCAGGACAGGCCAGATGATCGGCGGGCCGGCCGGGGTGCAGGCCAGGCGCAGACGCAGGCCCCAGGAGAACCGTGGATGCGACGAGCAGTGGCCGGCCCAGCTGGCCGGTTCGGAAGGTCTGGTGGTCTCGCAGGAGCGGCCGCATTTGACCGGGTGGAGTCCACGATCCAGGTCGCGTCGTCCACAGGTCGGTGTCGACGGCGAGCGGCCGGATGGCTTCGGCATACAGCGGTGGAACCGCACGCGGGCGAGCAGTTCGCGCGTCCACGATCCCCGCGGTCCCGGTGCGGCCGCGGCACACCGCAGGTCCTATTTCCACAGCCCGGCCACATGCGTGTTCAGGACCTCCGCCGCGTCCTGTGCGGTGAGGTGGCCGATGACCACGTGGGTGGTGAGGCCGTCCGCGATGGCCAGCAGCGCGCGAGCCGCGGCCGGCGGATCGGCCAAGCCGCTGCCGGTGGCCAGGCGGACGAGCAGGTCGTGCAATGCCGCGTAGCTGTTCCTGAGGGGACGAGCGAGTGGCTCCTTGATGGCGGCCTGGGCGACGAACGCCAACCAGATCCGCGCCTGAGCCCGTTGTTCGTCGCGCAGCAGCGCGATCTCGTCGATCGCCTGCCCCAGGGAGGAGTCCGCGGTCAGACGTGCTCGCACGCGCTCGCCGACGTGCTCGACGGCGAACAGCAGCATCTCCTCCTTGGTGCGGAAACAGCGCTGAACGGCACCGAGTGAGACCTCGGCGCGAGCGGCGACGTCACGCATGCTCACCCCCTCGGGCCCGTGTTCGTCGGCGAGGAGGCAGACGGCTTCGGCGATCTGGCGGCGCCGGCTGTCGTAGTCCACCTGCTTGGGCATGCTCTCCTCTTTTCCGATACGGTCGTATCGATCTTATCGGATGGAGAACGTGATGATCAGGCAGGACGCCTTGTGGGCGAAGACGGCCGCATCCCAGGCGGAATCGGTCCGGAGCGGCGAAATCTCCGCCGCCGAGCTCGTCGAGAGCCACCTCGACCGCATCGCCGAGGTCAACCCGCGGGTCAACGCTGTTACGCAGCTGATGGCCGAGCGTGCGCGCGAGGCCGCGGAGCTCACGGACCGGCAGCGAGCGGCGGGGGAGACGCTCGGGCCGCTTGCCGGAGTGCCGTTCACGGTCAAGGAGTCCACCGCCGTGGAAGGGGTGCCGACCACGCTCGGGTTGCCGCGGTTCCGCGACCTGGTGGCGGCGGCCGACGCGCCCCCTGTCGCCCGGCTCCGCGCGGCCGGCGCGATCCCGATCGGCCACAGCAACATGCCAACCCTGGTACTGGCCGGCATGCACACCCGCAGCGAGCTGTTCGGCGACACCGTCAACCCGTGGGACCCCGGCCGCACCCCCGGTGGCAGCAGCGGCGGAGACGGGGTCGCCGTCGCCACGGGCATGGCGGCGCTCGGTCTCGGCAACGACTCCGGCGGTTCGGTCCGCATCCCGGCCGCGTTCTGCGGGGTGGCAGCGCTGAAGCCGACCACCGGACGGTTCCCCTCCGACCACCGCATCCTCGGCGCGGACGACCCGGGACCGGCCTCGCAGCTGTTCGTCACCGACGGTCCGCTGGCGCGCACGGTCGCCGACCTGCGGCTGGCCTACGAGGCACTGGCCGGGACCGACCCGCGCGACCCCCGTGCCGTGCCGGTTCCCCTGTACGGCGAGCCGCTGTGCGGACCGGTCAAGGTCGCCGTCGTCACCGATCCCGGAGGACAGGGCGTCCACCCGGACGTCGTTCGCGCTATCGCCGCGGCGGCCGATGCCCTGCGCGACGCCGGGTACGACGTGCAGGAGGTGGCGGACGTGCCGCGGCTGGCCGACGCGCTGGAGGCGTACGGCCGGATGACCGTGACCGAGTTCGCGCCGACCTGGCCGGTGGTGCGAACGCTACTCGGCAAGGGCGGGGACCGCTACATCCAGATGGCCATGGACAAGACCCCGCCGGTGGACGCCGCGGAGCTGCACGAAGCTGATGGGGACGTGGCTCGGCATCCGCCGCTCCTGGGCGGAGTTCCTCGACGAGCACCCGCTGCTGCTCGGACCCGTGTTCACCGAGCCGCCCGTCGAGCCGGGCCTGGAGTCGCGCGACGAAGCGGGACGCGAACGGGTCGCCCGCGCCCTGCGCCTGTGCGCGGTGACCAGCTTCGTCGGTGTTCCCGCCGTCGCCGTACCGACCGGCGTCAGCGACGGGCTGCCGTCCGGCGTGCAGCTCATCGGGCGCGCGTTCCGGGAGGACCTGTGCCTGGCTGCGGCCGAGGCGGTCGAGAGCCGCCTCGGTGTGTTCACCCCGCTCGACCCACGCCCGTGAGCGAAGCGGCGGGTTGACGCATCCCTTCAAGAACGCCGAGAAGTGCCCGGAAATGGCATGGTGACCATGCAGCTCAACGTTCCCGTTCGACCGAGCCGTGACCACGCACTGTCCGTCATCGAGAACATCACCGACGACGACGTGACCAAGCCGCCGCCGTGCGCCGACTACGACGTCCGCGCCCTGCTACCTCGGAAAGCGTCACGCCGTGATGGTGTGGCGCCTTCGCGAGTCCGGGGTAGTGGTCGGGTGGTCATTCACGCTGGTCCACAGTCGAGAAGTGCGTGATCCGGTCCTCGAGCTCGCGCGCCTCCTGCTCGGCCAAGTGCACGGAGAGCACCTGTCGCACCGCCTCGTTCCGGAAGACCTTGCGGCGCGCGGCAATGCACGTCAAGCCGTCGAACGCGCATGGCGGCAACCGCACGTTGGCCTCCTGGTGAGTGCCCACGGCGACATCATCGCGGCCAGTTAGCCACAACGACTGGAACCCTTCCGGTGGGGCAGGTCAAGATGTCACCAATCCGTGCAGCAGACCCAGTGGTTCGGCGTGTCCGCTGACGTCACCCGGCAGCTAGTACACCACTGCGAAGACTCACCCTTCGGCGTGCCCGTGAGCACACTCAAGCTAAGGACACTCTGCTGATTTCTGTGGAGGCTGCGGCGAGCAGGTTCTCCACCTTGCGCACGGCGGTCGTGCGACGCTGCGTCCGGTAGAGATCGACTGCCCGGAGCCAGGCCTGTTCCGCCTCACGGACACGACCCCGGGCCCGCTCGGACTCGCCGAGCTGGGTCAGCACGCTCGCCTCGATGTAGTTGTGGCTGAGTCGGCGGCACAGTGCCAGCGCCTCCTTGCAGTACCGCACCGCATCCGCGTACGCGCCCGTGTGGTGGGCGAGAAAGCCGAGGCTCTTCAACGTGTGCAGGGCGCCGTCGAGGTGATCGTGGCGTCGGCACAGCTCAAGTGCGGCCTCGCAGTGCGCTTGTGCGAGTTCGTGGTTGCCCAGGTGTGCGTGGGTCCAGCCGATGCAGTTGAGCATGTCGGCTTCCCACTCAGGCTTGTCGAGTCTGCGGTAGTGCGCCAGCGCGCAGGTGGCGTGCAGTAGCGCCTGTTCGTGGTGGCCGTGCCGATCCTGCAGCCACGCCAACGAGTTGTGCGCGTGAGCTTCTTCCGTGAGGTCGCCTTGCCAGGCTGCCAGCTCCACTGCCTGCTCCAGATGTTCCGCCGCGGTGACGAGGTCGGTGACGCTGGCGCAGGCGTCGCCGAACGACCGGTGCGCGAGCACCTTTGCGGTGTCGTCGTCGAGACTGTGGATCTCGGCGAGTGCGACCCGCCACACGTCGACGGTGTCGTGGTGCTTGCCCGTACGCCACTGATACACACTGAGCAGACGGGCCAGCTGCCAGCTCGACGGCCCCGGAAGGCGCTGTATGGCAAGAAGACATGCGTACTCGTCTTCGTACCAGGACATGGCCGCCGTGATGCCGTCGTGCGATGCGCATCCGGCAGGTGCGGGTCCCGTGGCGAGCGGCGAGCGGTGCGGGTAGAGCCACCGGTCGGCGGCGATCGCGCTGTGCAGGTAGAAGTTGATTAGCCGCTGCAGCGCGGCGTCCCGGCCGGGCATGGGTTGCTCGCTCGCGTAAAGGTGGACGAGGTCGTGCATGCGGTAGCGGTCCGGGCCGGTGCGGGTGACGAGGTGCGCCGCCTCGAGCTCGGCGAGTGCCAGAGCGGCCTTCTCCGCCAGCAGCGCGTCGATTGCGGCGACACCCAGGTCCATCGAGGGCGCTGTCCCCAACAGGCCGAACAGGGTGGCGGCGGGTCCGCTGAGTGCCCGGTAGGACCAGGACAGCGTGGTCCGCAGGCTCAGGTCACCGGCGTCGAGCGCGTCGAGGCGAGTTTCGCGCAACTCGGTGGCGATCGACGCGAGGCTGAGGTTCGTGCGGACTGCAGCGCGGGCGGCGACGATGCCGAGCGCCAGCGGGAGGCCGCCGCAGTGCCGCACGATGTCCGTTATCGATTCGGGTTCGTGAGCGCCCAGCCGTGCGGTCAACAGGTCGCGGGCCTCGTCGTCTGGCAGCACGTCCAGTGGCATCGACACCGCGCTGTGTGCCGCGATCAAGCCGGTCAGCGGGTGTCGGCTGGTGATCAGCGTGCGGCACGTCTCAGCGCCCGGCACCAGCGGCACGACCTGCTCGGTGTTCGCCGCATTGTCCAGCACCACCAGCATCTTCCTGCCTGCGACCGCGGTGCGGTAGAGGCCGGCGAGCGCGTCCACGTCGCCGGGCAGGCTGTCCGGCGGCATGCCCAGTGACGTGAGGAAACGGCGCAGTACCATCGCCGGATCGACCGGCTCGGTCGTGGGGTCGAAGCCGCGCAGGTTGACGTAAAGCTGACCGTCCGGATAGGACTCCGCGTGTCGGTGCGCCCAGTGCAGCGCGAGCCACGTCTTGCCGATGCCGCCCGCGCCGCGGATCGCTGAGATCAAGACGGTGTGCTCGCCCGCATCGGTCAACGCGTCCAGTTCGCGCGCCCGGCCGACGAAGTGCCTTGGCGCCAATGGAAGCTGCCGCGGGACGGCCCGCGTGGGCAGCTCGCCGGGGGAGAGCAACCGCTGGTGCAGCTTCCGCAGCTGACTGCTGGGGTCGATGCCGAGCTCGTCGGCCAGATGCCGCCGCACCGTCTCGTAGCGCGTGAGCGCCTGAGCCTGCTGCCCGCTGCGCGCCAGTGCGTCGATCAGCTGGTGCGCGACGCGTTCGTCGAACGGGCGTTCGGCGGCGAGCACGGTCAACGGGACCACTAGCTCGGCGTGCCGGTCGAGCCGAAACCGGACGTCGTGTTCGTCCAGCCGCGCGGCCAGGCGCTCGTCTGTCAGCGTCTCGCGCACCTCGTCCACCCACGGTGATTCCACGCCCACCAGCGCGTCATTTGTCCACAACCCGAGGGCCTCACCCAGTACCTCGCCACGCTTGTTGTCGTCCGTGAGCGTGGTGGACCGCGCGACGAGGTCGCGAAAGCGGTGCAGATCGACGCTGTCCTGGTCGGCCTCCAGCACGTACCCGCCCGAGCGCCGAGCGATGCGGGCGTTCTCCGCGCCGGCGAGCGCCGCCCGTAGTCGAGAGAGGTAGCTGTACATCGCGTCCTTGGGCCTGCGCGGCAGCTCCTCGCCCCATATCCGCTCGGCGAGCGTGTCGGCCGACACCACCCGGTTCACGTCGAGCAGCAGTACGGCGAGCACGGTGCGCACCCGTGCGTGCCTGAGCAGGACCGGCTGACCGGCCACTGTCACGCCTACTTCCCCGAGCAGCTGAAATCGTGCTCTCACGATGTTGTGCCTCCCCTGCCGACGTGTCTACAGACTTGTGCCAGGTCCGTGCAAGGTCTGATGGGCACTGTCTTCCCTGGCAGCTATGGGCGTCTGAGGGGGACACCCAGTGGGCCTGGGGATGAGATGCACACCGAAAGAAGATGTGTCGTTGGCGCGCGCCGTTGGCTGGTGGCCTTTCGCGAACGACCCGCCGTCGCCGACGCGGGACCGCGAGGTGCCTCGGAAGTAAACCGGCGACGGCGTCTCGGCAATCGATCAGTACGGGTGGTCCAGCGGCGCGGTACCAGTCGGCTGCTGGGCACCCCGTCCAAGATCTCGGACTGGCCGATCAGGGACTACCGGGGGAAACGATGAAAAGACCGATGCTGCGGGCGGCCGTTCAGGTCGTGCTCGCCTTGCTGCTCGCGACACTGCTTCCACCGCTGGCGGCCGCGGGAGTCCGAAGCCCGGCCGCGCCGGCACCGAGCTCACCTGACGAACTGCTCGGCCAGGGGTGGCAGGGGTCGCGTGACCGCCTATGGACGACCACCGGCGACGCGACAGGGTTTCACGTCCTCGTTGCCGAGGCCAGCACCGGGTACACGTGGCGCACCGCCGCCACGCTGACCAGGCCAGGCGTCGAAGCCGACCAGTGGATCGGCAACGCGTGCGTGACCGTCTCCGGGCGCAACCTCGTCGTGGTGTACGCGCCGCGGTCATTCACCAACAAGGGAGACCTCTTCGACCGAGGTGGCTTCACCTCGGTCGTCGACCTCACCACGGGCCAGACGCGGCACCTCGCTGTGCGGACCTCGCTCGCCTACTTCAACCCCGGCTGCGGACACGGCGAGTCCGCCGTGCTGACCCAGGGAGGCGATGACGACCTGGGCAAAACAGGGTTGATCACCCTCGACGCCGCGACCGGCGCTCTGACCAAGCGCATCGAGGTGCCCGGCCAGCTCACCTCGGCGGTGCCGACGAGCGAGGGGATCGTCGGCGCCGACCGCGACGCCGTCGTCCGGGTTGCGCGCGACGGCGTGCGAACAGTGCTCGCGGACAGCGCCGGCGTGCCGTTCGGGCTCATGACCGACCGCGCGGGCGGCCTGGTGTTCATGGACCGGACCGCGAACGAGGTGCGGGTGCGCCGGGCCGCGGCGGTCGGCAAGCCGGGGACCAAACCCGCCGTCGCGATGCTCGCCAGGGGCAAACCCGGCGAGCTCGGTGTCGCGGCCAGCGCGGATCGCAAGGTCGTCATCACCGGCACGGCGGTGGAGACGAAGACGCTGCCGCCGTCAGTGGTGAAACCGGACGTGCCGTTGCACGCCCAGCCGTCCACCACGGGCGAGGCCGCGGTGACCGCGGTGGCACCGGCCGGCAAGGCGGATCCCCGGCTGCGGGCGGTTGACCCGGCCGAGGCGCAGCCCGTGCGGATCGAGGGCAAGAGCATCAAAACCGGTAAGGCGCTGACGTTCGACGTCATCCCGGCGAGCCCGGAAGGTGCCGCCTCCGCCACCACCGGTGAGATGTCGGCCCAGGACAGTCCCGACGACGCCGGCCGGTACTGCGCGGTGCCGCGTAACGACCCGAACACCCAGGTGTACCAGCCGAAACCCAAGCAGGTGGAGTGGGCGGCGAACATGGCGGTCAAGGGACACCTGACGGTGCAGCGACCGGCGAACTGGCGAAGCAACGGCCTCGGCGCCTACACGCCGCAGGGCATGTTCCCGTCGATCCCGTTGAAGAACACCACCAACGGCCAGGTGCCCGCGCAGGTCCTGCTCGGCGTCCTCGGCCAGGAGTCCAACCTGTGGCAGGCGACGAGGCTCGCCTACCCCGGTGAAACCGGGAACCCGTTGGTCGGCAACTACTACGGCACCGACATCTACAACAAGCTGCCCAACGGCCAGCCGGACACCTCGGACGACTGGGACATCCGGTGGAACAAGGCGGACTGCGGCTACGGCGTCTCCCAGATGACTGACGGCATGCGCCTCGCGGGCCACGAGAAGCCCGGCGAGACGTCGTTGCCGTGGCACCAGCAGAAGGCGATCGCGACCGACTACGCGGCAAACCTGGCCGCCGGCCTGCAGGTGCTGCAGAAGAAGTGGAACGAGCTGCAGGACGCGGGCATCAAGGTCAACAACAACGACCCGGCCCGGATCGAGAACTGGTTCCTCGCGACGTGGGCGTACAACTCCGGCTACCACCAGCCCGGTGAACCGGGCTCGGCAGGCGCCCACGGGCTCGGCTGGCAGAACAACCCGGCGAACCCGAAGTACAACCCGTGGCGGGAGAACTTCGGCAAGTACCCGACCGACTTCGCCACGCCGCAGCGCTGGCCGTACCCGGAGAAGGTGCTCGGGTTCGCGTCGTTCCCGCCGTCCGGATTCGAAGCGCCCGGTGTCGAGGTGCCGTTCTTCCGGCCCGCGTGGTGGAACTCCGACGAGGCCCGTACCGCGGCGCGGCCGAAGACGAACACGTTCTGCACCGTCACCGCCAACGAATGCTGGTTCGGCAACAACTCACACGTGCCGGACTACCCAGGCGATCCCGGTACCGGTAGCGGCAACGTCGTCGGTGAGCCCGCCGGGCCGTGCGCGCACAAGAACGGCCCGTACTACGACCTGAAATGCTGGTGGCACGATTCGGTGACCTGGAAGGAGAACTGCGCGCGCGACTGCGGTAACGAGTTCATCCGCTACGACTACCCGCAGTACGCCGCGGAGCCGGACAACGGAGCCAGCTTCCCGCCGAACTGCGCAACCGCCGGGCTGCCCGCCGGGGCGCTGGTCATCGACGACGTCGGTGGCGACGTACCCGCGGTGCGCGGATCATGCGCGCGTCCGGCGAACGCGGGATCGTTCGACCTCGGCTTCGGCTCTGACTCCGCGCGGATCGACCTGCACCAGCTCGGCGGCGGGTTCGGCGCGCACTTCTGGTTCTCGCACACCAACAAGACCAAAACGGCGCTGGCCACCCGGCTGAACGTCACCGGCACGTGGACGCTCGACCGGGCCATCAACGGCTGGGCACGGGTGCTCGTGCACATCCCGGACCACGCGGCGCACACCCGGCAGGCGCGGTACGAGATCGACCTCGGCAACGGCGGAACGCGGTTCCGCACGGTGCCGACGCGGTTGCTCGCGCACAAATGGGTGTCGCTGGGTTCGTTCCCGTTCGCGGGCACGCCGAAGGTGCGGCTGAGCAACCAGACCTCGGACGGGGCCGGCGTGGAGGACGTGGCCTGGGACGCGATCGCGGTGGTGCCGTTGCCCGGCAAGCCCAAGCAGATCATCGCCTCACTCGGTGACTCCTACGCCTCCGGCGAGGGTGCCTCGGCACCACACGGCGTGGACTACTACCGGGAGACCGACCTCGACGGCAAGGGCGGCGAGTGGCGAGCGGCCTGCCACCGTTCCACGAAGTCGTGGTCGCGCACGATGACGCTCGCCGACTCCGCAACACCGGTCGGCGTGCGGGCCGACAACCTGGATCCGGCGGTGGACCACCGCATGGTCGCGTGCTCCGGCGCGCGCACCAAGAACCTGTTGTCCGCCGAGGGTCCCACCGATGCCTGGAACAAGCGGGGTGAGACGTCCTACCACGAGGTCGCGCAGCTGGACTCCGGCTGGGTGGACGAGGACACCACGCTGGTGACGCTGTCCGTCGGCGGCAACGACGCGCGGTTCGCGGACGTGCTCAAGCACTGCATGTACGGCTCGGGCGCGCAGGACTGCCAGCACACCACGATGAGCGGTGATCCGGAGCCGCTGGGCGCCTTCCAGCCCAAGGTGATGGCGGACCCCATGCGCCGGTCGGTCGAGACCGTGCTGGAACAGATCAAGCTGAAGGCGCCCCACGCGAAGGTCGTGCTTACCGGCTATCCGTTGCTGTTCTCCAAGACCGACGTATGCATCGTCGGTATCGGCAACGAGGAGTCGCTCTGGCTCAACGACATGGGCCGAAAGCTGAACGAGCAGTTGGAGGCCGCGGTGCGCAACTCGGCGAGCCGAGGTGTCAACGTGAGATTCAGCAATCCCCAGCAGGACTTCATGGGCAAGGGGCTGTGCGGCGCGCCGGAGAACATCCACGGCGTCGTCACCGACCTCACACCCGGTGACAACCCGGAGTTCGAGTACTGGCCGGGCAAGGGAATCGTGTCCGCGCAGGGGCTCCACCCCACGATCGAAGGCGCGGCGCTCTACGCGCAGATCGTCACCCGCACACTGCGCGAGTTCGGTATCTGACTGGAGGAAAAGTGTTTTCAACCAAGAAGATCGGCGCCGTGATCGCGGCGACCGCGATGTCCGTCGGCCTGCTCACCGTCCCCGCGAGCGCCGAGGCGAGCAGGGCGTGTCGCAACATCGGCAACGGTGACCTGTGCGTCGAGGTGGTCGCGTTCTACTCGATCGCCAGGGTGAGCTACCACAAGACCGCGGGTGCGCCGTACACCGGCGAGCTCGTGCTGTGGGACCGCTACGGCTGGCAGCGGGCCGGTAGCACGGCCACCTGGTACGTGGGTTCGTACTACTCGCAGGAGTTCCACACCGAGTTCATGCACTCCTGCATCACCGCGGGCATCCACGTGCCACCCGCCGGCGACAACATCTGGGGCGGCCAGCTCTGCTTCTGACCGACCGGTCGACTGGGGGAGAGGCAGAACATGAGAACAAGCCTGTGGTTCGTCACCGCAGCGGCATTGATCATCACCGGCCTGACGGCTGTCCCGGCGCAGGCGCAGACGTCGCAGTTCTTCCGCAACCAGAAGACCGGCTTGTACGTGGACGACAACTTCCAGGACGGCCTGCGCGCGTTTCCCTTCAACGGTGGTGTCTGCCAGAAATGGGACCCCAAGAGTGGTCCGACAACACCTGGCAGCTGAAGAGCCACGCCACCGGCCGTTGCATCGACGACAGCATCGAGTATGGACTGCGTGGCTACCCGTGCAACCAGTCGAAGTACCAGAGCTGGTACTGGCGAATTTGGCCGGCGGAACCCATGAGTTCAAGAACCAGCAGTCCGGTCGCTGCATCGACAACTCCGGGGGGCTGACGGCCCTCCGGTGTACCGCGTCCGAGTCGCAGAGCTGGTCATGACGCGGCGCGAACGAAGGGGGATGACGAGCAGTGAGAAGAACTGGGGGAGGACAGCGCTGTGTGCGCTGTCCTCCGCTGGTGCTGGTGCCCACGCAGGCCGAACCGGTGGCGATGCCCACGAAGGAGTCGTCGAGTGTCACGCCCGCCGAACGGGACGAGGTGCTCGGCATAGTGATGGCAGGCCTCTGGCGACCGGTTGTGGAACACGACGGGTGACTCGGATGGTCTGCGCCGCTGGTGGCCGAGGCGAAGACCGGTTGCACGTGCCGTACCGCCGCGACGTTGAGCCAGGCAGGTCGACGAACTCACCCAGCAGGCTGGGCATCTATCGCTGGGTCGAGGCGAGACCAGGTGGCGAGGTGTACTTGACGGCACGTGTAGGCAACCGTTGTGCTCGGTCTGCTCGCCGATCCCGGACTGGCGACTGACATCGTGGAAGCCCTGGCCGGGCATCTGCCGCGGCGGTTGAGCTGCGACGTGAACGGTGGCGTCGAGTGACGGGTGGTGCCTGTGTGCGACCAGCTCGCCGCCGACGAGCACGGCTCGGTGCGGCACGTCGCGCAGGCGGTGCGGGACCAGGTCGCGGACGAGCGTTGCGACCTGTGGGTGTGCCTGACGGACCTGCCGCGCAGGGACGGCACCGATCCGGTGGTCGCGGATGCCAGTGCCGACGACGGCCTCGCTGTGGCGTCGCTCCCGGCACTGGGCAGCTGGGCCTGCGCCGCAAGACCGGTGATGTCGTCAGTGCCGTCGTTGCCGAGCTCAGGGATCATGAGGTCCCGATGAAGCGGCGTGCGCGGCGGGTGGACTCGCCGACCGACGACATCGGTGTGCGGTTGTGGCACTTGGTCTACGCGGCCGGTTGCGGATGTCCGCGGGCGTGGTCAGGGCGAACCGGCCGTGGCGGCTCGCGATGGGCATGTCCAGCATGCTCGTGGCCGCCTTCGGCACGGGGCCTACACGTTGATCGGCCCAACCGTGTGGATGCTCGGCGCGCAGTCGAGCGTGGTGAGGCTGGTGGCGGCGATGCTGCTGTCGATCACCGCCATGGTGACGTGGCTGGTTGTCACGCACGACCTGTGGGAGCGGCCGTCCGACACGAAGGAGAAGGCGCGGGCGCGGCTGTACAACCTCACGACGGTGGTCATGCTGGTGCTGGGGGATCTCCAGGTTGTACGTGGCGTTGTTCCTGGTGGTGCTCGGCGCGGTGGTGTTGGTGCTCGAATCGTCCGTGCTGGCGCAGCAGATCGCTCACTCTCCGGCCGTGCGCGACTACCTGGGCCTGGCGTGGCTCGCCGCGACGGTGGCAGGGGCGCTCGGTGCTCGCCTGGAGAGCGACGAGGCGGTGCGCAACGCCGCATTCGGTCATCGCCAGCAGGAGCGCCGCGAGAACCTCCAGAAGTGACCCCACGGGACCACTGTCCGCTGTGGAGCTCCGCCTCGTGGACCGAAGCGTCGCACGCGTGCGGTGCGGAAGCGTTCTCACACCTCAGCCGCTGGGAGCCGCAGAGCCAGGAACGACCAGGCCGCTCTCGTAGGCCACGACCACAGCCTGAGCGCGGGTGGTCAGGTTCAACTTCCGCATCGTGTGCTTCACGTGCGTCTTCACCGTCGCTTCGCTGATGGCGAGCTGGTCCGCGATCTCCTCGTTGGTCGATCCGGTCCCGAGCAGCCGCAGGATCTCGGTCTCTCGTGGCGTCAGTTCCAGCAGCCGGGTGTTCGCCTGGAGTTCGACGCGGTGACGTTGTGCGTAGGTCTGGATCAGCCGCAGGGTGATGGCCGGCGAGATCAGCATCTCTCCTACCGCGACCGTGCGCACCGCCGCGATGATCCGATCGGGAGGTGTGTCCTTCATGATGAACCCGGCGGCTCCGTCGGTCAGCGCCGTGTAGACGTACTCGGGGATGTCGAAGGTGGTCAACACGACGACCTGGGTCTCCGGGCGCATCGCGAGGATGCGCCGGGTGGCGCTGAGTCCGTCCATGACCGGCATCTTGATGTCCATGAGCACCACGTCGGGCGTCAGATCGGCGACCAACGCCACGGCGCGCTCACCGTCTGACGCCTCGCCGACGGGTTCGATGCCGGGTGCGGCGTTGAGCAACGCCATGAGAGCGTGGCGAACGAGGTACTGGTCGTCGACCACCAGGACGCGGATTGCCATGACATCTCTCCAGCACGTGCATTCGGTCGGCGGTCGAAATCAGGCCTCGTCAGGAATCGGCAGGCGCAACACGACCTGGAACCCTCGGGGAGAGCGGTGTCCGGCGTCCAGGATGCCACCGTAGAGTTCGGCGCGCTCACGCATCCCCCGGATGCCGTGCGATTTCGCCTTGGCGCCGGAAGGTCTCGGCGCGCCGTCATCGGTGATGGTCAACAACAGTTCGTGCGCACGGTAGTCGAGCACCACCTCCACAGCTGCAGGACCCGCGTGCTTGAGGACGTTGGTCAAGGATTCCTGCGCGACGCGGTAGGCACAGAGGTCCTGCCCGGAAGGCAAGGCGCGCGGTGTTCCCCGGACCACGAGTTCGACGGCGAGACCGGCGTCGCGCGTGCGGTTCACCAAACCGGGGAGAGTGTCGAGGCCAGGACTCGCCAGTTGCACGTCGGGAAATTCTGTTTCGTTCTCCACCCGCAGCACGTCGAGCAACCTGCGCATCTCGGTCAAGCCCTGCCGGCAGGACTCGGAGACGGTTGAGATCGCGGTACGCGCGGTGGCGGGATCGGACGCGATGGTGTACTCGGCCACCCCGGTCTGCAAGGAGATCACAGACATGTGGTGCGCGACGATGTCGTGCAACTCCCGTGCGATCCGCACTCGCTCGTCGGCGGCCGCGCGACCTGCTCGCTCAGCTGCTTCCTCGGCACGCCTGGCCCATTTCTTGGAACTCTCGCCGAGTATCCAGGCAACGAACAAGACCAGGACGGTCTGCACGGCTTCCGACCATTTCAGCGTCGCCTCCCCGACGTATTCGGGCACCAGCAGGCATAGTGCCGAGGTCACTGCCATGACCGCGGCGGTCCGTGAGCTGCGCACGTTGGCGACGGTGAACACGCCGACGAGCACACCCAGCCCCATGTTGCCCAGGACGCCATGACCGAAGAACGTGTAGGCGACCGTCGAACCGAGAATCATGCACAACGACGTCACCGGCGCGATGTGACGGATCACCATGGGCGCCACTGTGAGCGCGGCGAGCGACAAATCCGCAGGTGTGAGATCGGCGCCGAAATATTCCACTTGATTGGCCAGGGTGAGGACCGTGGCAACCAAGGCGAGAAGAAGGTCTGCCCACGCCGGTCGGAGAAGCTTGCGCACCGGCGGGACGCTACCACGGGATTCTTGTTCGGAAACACAAGAGATCCGCTCTACCACCAGAGGGGTAGGACGGACGACCAACAAGGATGACGACATCGCGTGAATGCGTTCTTACGGTGATGTCATGAGTACGAAAACGAGCGCCTTGGTGGCGCTGCTTGCAATATCGTTTGTGGCCGGATGTTCACCGGCCGGTGCCGAGCACGACACGGACGACGCGGTTCAGGCCTCTTTGCAGAAAGACGCCGACGCACTGGTGGCGAAAGGTGCCCCCGGCGTTCTGACCGAACTGCGCACGCCCGGCGGTGCGGTGAAGGTCCGCAGCGGAGCAGGCGACACCGACGCGAAGACACCGGTGCCGTGGGACTCCCACTTCCGCATCGCGAGCTTCAGCAAGACCTTCGTGGCGACCACGCTGCTCCAGCTCGTCGGCGAACGCCGCCTGTCACTCGACGACACCGTCGAGAAGTGGCTGCCCGGAGTCGTGACCGGCAGTGGGAACGACGGCAGCAGGATCACCGTTCGTCAGCTGCTCCAGCACACCAGCGGCATTCCCGAGTACATCGCCAGCGTGCCCGTGTTCACCGATGACGACTTCCGGCAGCACCGGTTCGACAAGCACTCCCCGGCGGACCTCGTGGCCCTCGCGATGCGTCAGACACCGACCTTCGCGCCCGGCGCCGGCTGGAGCTACTCCAACACCAACTACGTGCTGGCCGGAATGATCATCGGCAAGGTGACCGGCCAGGACTGGCGCACCGCCGTCGACGAGCGGATCGTCCAGCGCCTGGGATTGCGGAACACGTCGGCCCCCGGTCACTCGACTGCGCTGCCGCACCCCCACGCGACCGCGTACGAGCGCTTCCCGGAAAACGTCACAGCGGATCCGTTGCGCTTCGGAAAGCCCGTCGACGTCACCGAGCTCAACCCGTCCTATGCCGAAGCGGCGGGAGAGCTGGTCAGCACCACCAACGACGCGCTCGTATTCCTGCGAGCCCTGATCTCGGGCGAACTCCTCGCTCCCGCGGAGCTGGCCGAGATGCAGAAGACGGTGCCGGCGCCGAGCCTGCAGTCGGTGTGGCCGGAAGCGCGGTACGGACTGGGCATCGCCTGGATTCCCACCGCGTGCGGCGGATTCTGGTCGCACGCAGGTGACATCCAGGGCTTCCAGACCCGCAACGGGATCACGCCCGACGGCAAGCGCAGCGTCATCGTCTCGATGAACACCGACTCGGTGATCCCGGTGGAGTCGTCCACCCCGCCGACGCCGCTCGAGGACCCGTCCTTCGACCTGGTCAAGAACGCGCTCTGCGACCGGCGGTAGCACGGCATGCCGGCTCAGCTGAACTGATCACTGAAGCTTGCTCCCGTGCCCTGTGGACGGGCCTGTCCGAGACTTGTGCGGACCGATGACGCGTTCGACTTCTGGCAGCCCTGACAACGACATCGCCGTCGTGGTTCTGGGCCTGCGGTTGGCTGGTGGCATCTGCGAACCGGCGGACTTCTGGGCCGGCTTGATCGTGGCACGCAGTGAGGACGGGGACCTCGCAGTCAGCGCCGTCCTCGGTTGGATTGGGCTGATCGTGCCGTGCTGGCCGCGTTGGTCCGCCAGTTACCGGTGTGGCTGCGAGAGCACCGGTTGATGTCCGGGCACCGCGCTGCGGTGGCATCGACGGTTGGTCGCGAAGAAGTGGGCCTACCCGAACCCGGCTGGGCGAGTGCGGGTCGATAACAACGTGGTTGGATTCCGATCAGCGAACGCTGGTGTGGCGCGATGGTCTTGCCGCGCGCGGCAAAGCTGAACCCAAACGCCCGAACGGCGTAGATCCCATTGTCCCATTTCGGCATGGAATAACCGGGCCGCCGCCAGAGCTGGTTTCACTGACGCGTCAAGAGGTTCCAGCGCCTGGTCGACGTCGCCGCACTGATACGACTGGTCATCTCGCCGCTCGCGGACCGGCGTCGTTGCCCTGATCGCCAATCCGACGCCTTGCCATCCGACCCCGTCCTGGGAGCGCTACCGCCGGGCCTGACCGAAGCTGAAGTGAGCCACCGATGGGCACATTGTTATTCGGACAGTTGCAATATCCGGCTGTGCCATCGCGCTGGGTGCGTTGGAGATGCACACCCGGATGGCTTCGGTGCCCGACACCTGGGAGGACCCGCATCTGATCCCGCTGACCGAGCTGCGGGAGAACCCCGCCGAAGACTCCGCGCTCGCAGTCGGTGCGCGGTGAGCGGGCGCGGCAGCAGCAGACGCGGCACCCCGGCCGTGGCCCGTCGGCCCCTGCTCGGCACCGCCGGGTGTGCAGGACGGCACCGAGGACGGTTGCGCGGGGTTCTTCCGCGGCGAGGGTGGGCGTGAGTACCGGTTCGACTTCAGTCGTTGTCCACTGCCGGGCTGGTACAGGCTGATGGCCGCAGCCATGGCACAGCGGGTCGGCCTCGCCGGTGGCCTGCGCACTCAGCAGTCGGCGCGCGTGTGCTGGCGGAACCACGCGGGGTGCTCGGGCGCGCACCCCTTCGACGCCACCACCGCGTAGCTGCCGTCGTGCTCCACGCGCATGACGGGCATGCAGCGCAGCTGGCCGCTCTTGGCACCACGCACGGTCAGGAGGACGATGGGCCGGTCGAAGATCAGGACGCCCTCGGTGGTCCCGGTCTCCGGGATCTGCTTGGTCTGGTTCTGCACCCAGTCGTCTGGGCTGAGCGCCACGGTGTCGTCTGCCCTGCAATGATCAACATCGTACGGGCCGCGAATGTTCCCCACGATCGGGTCAGTGGGCGCTGAACTGCTCTTCCGTCGGCTGGACCACGTCAGGCCGGACCGGTAGCGCGGGCAGCACGAACCGTTCGCCGTAGAGGTCGGTGACCGCGACCGGCCCGCCGCAGCCGTTCTCGGCGAGGAAGCAGTTGTACCCGGCCCTCGGCAGCTGCCGCCACCGGCCGGGGCACAGGTCGGTGACCCGGACCGTGACGCTCTTCCCGTTCGCGGCCTTGACCAGCACGTACGTACCACAGGCCGCTGAATTCCCGTAGTCGGCCCAGCTCATCGCGACGGTCAGCGGGTCGGGGCTCCTGTCGTACGAGCAGGCACGGCCGCGACGGCCGGGGTGCCCGCGATGCCGGGCGGGTCGCGGACCACGACCACGACCGCGACCAGCACCACGAGCACTACCAGCGCGTACGGGGCGGCACGCCTCACCGCCGCACCATGGTCCGCTGCACCGCGATGAACACCAGCAGCAGCACACCGATCACGATCTTCGTCCACCACGAGCTGAGCGTGCCCTGGAACGAGATCAGCGTCTGGATCGTGCCGAGCACCAGCACCCCGGCCAGCCCGCCCAGCACGTAGCCGACACCACCGGCGAGCAACGTCCCGCCGATGACCACGGCCGCGATCGCCTCCAGCTCCATGCCGACGGCGTGCAGGCCGTAGCCCGACAGCATGTACAGGCTGAACAGCAGCCCGGCCAGCGCCGAGCAGAACCCGCTGATCACGTACACGCCGACCTTCACCCGCGCGGTCGGCAGGCCCATCAGCAGCGCGGACGACTCGTTGCCGCCCACCGCGTACACCGTGCGGCCGAACCGGGTGCGGTGCAGCACGTACATGGCGGCGAGCACGACCAGCAGCGCGATCACGACGTTGTAGGTGATCGTCACGCCACCGGGCAGCGGGATGGCGGCGGTCGCGATGTCGCGCAGCGTGCGGTCCTTGATGGACACCGACTCGACGCTGATCAGGAAGCACAGGCCGCGGGCCAGGAACATGCCGGCCAGCGTGACGATGAACGGCTGGATGTCGAACTTGTGGATCACCAGCCCCATCAGCAGGCCCAGCGTCGAGCCGATCACCAGCACCGCCAGCACGACCAGCGGCACCGGCCAGCCCGCGCGCAGCCCGGCCGCGGTGACCATCGTGGACAGCGCGACCACCGACCCGACGGACAGGTCGATGCCGCCGCTGAGGATCACGAACGTCATCCCCGCCGCGAGCACGATCAGGAACGCGTTGTCGATGAACAGGTTCGCGATCACCTGGCCGGACGCGAAGCCGTCGTAGCGCACCGAGCCGATCCCGAAGGAGAGGACGAACAGCACGACGGTCGCGAGGACGGGCAGGAACCGCGACGGCACCCCGCGCACCCCGCCGACGAGCGTGGTCATGAGACGGCCACCTTCCGGAAGCTGAGCGCCGCACGGGCCTTCGGGGCCTGCACCAGGCACACGGCGATGACGACGACCGCCTTGAAGAGCAGCGTGACCTCCGGGGCGACGCCGATCGTGTAGACGGTGGTGGTGAGGGTCTGGATGATCAGGGCACCGAGCAGCGTGCCGGTGAGCGAGTAGCGCCCGCCCGCGAGCGACGTGCCGCCGATGACGACGGCGAGGATCGCGTCCATCTCGATCCACAGACCGGCGTTGTTGGCGTCGGCCGCGCTCACGTTCGAGCTGATCATCAGACCGGCGATGCCCGCGCACACGGCGGCGAACACGTAGACGGTCCAGATGATCGTGCGCGACCGCACGCCGGCCAGCCGCGAGGCCTCCGGGTTCACGCCGACCGACTCGATCAGCATGCCCAGCGCGGTGCGCCGGGTCGCGAACGCCACCAGCCCCAGCACCAGCAGGCTGATCAGGATCGAGATCGGCAGCACGACGAACCCGGCGCCGACCTGGCGGTAGGCGTCGTTGTTGACCGTGACGATCTGCCCCTCGGTGACGAGCATGGCCACACCGCGGCCCGCCGTCATCAGCACGAGGGTCGCGATGATCGGCTGGATGCCCAGCCCCGCCACGAGGAACCCGTTCCACAGCCCGAGCACCGCGCACAGCACGAGCGCGATCGCCATGCCGGCGAACGCGGTGCCCGCCGAGTCGGACGTTCCGATGTGGACGCACGTGACCGCGCCCGCGATCGCCGCCACCGCGCCGACGGAGAGGTCGATGCCGCGGGTGGCGATCACCAGGGTCATGCCCAGTGCGATCAGCAGGGTCGGCGCGCCGTTCTTGAGCACGTCGACCAGGCCGCCGTAGAGGTGGCCGTCCTGGACGCGCAACGAGAAGAACGACGGCGTGACGACGAGGTTGAGCAGCAGCAGCGCGGCCAGCGCGAGCAACGGCCACAGCAAACGGTTCTTCACGACACCACCTTCTCCGGTGCGGCTCCGCCCGCGATGAGCTCGACCACCTCGTCCACGCCGGTGACCGACCCGTCCAGCTCGGCGATCTTGCGCCGGTCGCGCAGCACCACGATCCGGTCGGCGATGCGCACGACCTCCTCCAGCTCGGCGGAGATGAACAGCACCGCGGTGCCCTCCGCGGCCAGGGTCGTGACGAGCTGCTGGATCTGGGCCTTCGCGCCGATGTCGATGCCCCTGGTCGGCTCGTCCAGGATAAGCAGCCGCGGCTCGGTGACGAGCCAGCGGGCGAGCAGGACCTTCTGCTGGTTGCCGCCGGACAGGGTGCGCACCAGCGCGTCCGGGTTGGCCGGGCGGATGTCCAGCGCCGTCAGGTACTTCTCGACGAGCTGGTCCTTGGTCTTGCGCGACAGCGGCCGGGTCCACCCGCGTGCGGCCTGCATGGCGAGCACCAGGTTGTCCCGGATGGACAGGTCCGCGACCACGCCCTCGCCCTTGCGGTCCTCGGAGCTGAACGCGATGCCGGCGGCGATGGCCGACCGCGGTCCGCGCAGCCGCACGGGCTTGCCGTCGACGAGCACGCGGCCGGAGTCGGCCTTGTCCGCGCCGAACAGCAGCCGGGCGAGCTCGGTGCGGCCGGAGCCGAGCAGACCGGCCAGGCCGACCACCTCGCCCGCGCGGATCTCCAGGTCGAACGGTTCGATGGCGCCGCGGCGGCCGAGGCCCTCCGCGTGCACCAGCACCGGTCCCTCCGGGTGGCGCTGCTCGGCGGCGTCCTCGATGGCCTCCAGCGCGCCGAGGTCGCGGCCGATCATCTGGGCGATCAGCGCCCGCCGGTCGACCTCGGCGGTGAGGTGCTCACCGACGAGGGTCCCGTTGCGCAGCACCGTCATCCGGTCGGAGATCTCGTAGACCTGGTCGAGGAAGTGCGACACGAACAGGATCGCGACGCCCTCGTCGCGCAGCACCCGCATGATGCGGAACAGCTCGGCGACCTCACCGGCGTCCAGGCTGGACGTCGGCTCGTCGAGCACGAGCACCCGGCAGTCGACCGCGATCGCGCGCGCGATGGCCACGAGCTGCTGCACCGCGATCGGGTGCTCGCCGAGGCTGGAGGCCGGGTCGATGTGCACGCCGATGCGGGAGAGGACCTCGGCGGAGCGCTTGCGCATGGCCGGGAAGTCGATGCCGCCGCGCTTGCGGGGTTCGCGGCCCAGCAGGATGTTCTCCGCGACCGTGAGGTTCGCGCAGAGGTTGACCTCCTGGTAGACCGTGCTGATGCCGGCGTGCTGCGCCTCGCCGGGGGAGGAGAACGCCACGTCGGCGCCGGCCAGCACGACCTGGCCGCTGTCGGGGCGGTGCACGCCGGTCAGGGTCTTGATCAGGGTGGACTTCCCGGCGCCGTTCTCGCCCATGAGGGCGTGCACCTCGCCGGGGAACAACCGGAAGTCGACGTCCTGCAACGCCTTCACGCCGGGGAACGCGAGGGTGATGCCCCGCATCTCGACGACTGGCGGCGGTGACTCGGTCATGGCTCAGGCCTTCGTCGCTGAGGTGCGGGACCCGTCGCCACTTGGGCGGAGCGACGGGTCCCGCGGTCTGGTGGGGCGGTGGGTGGTCACGACCGCGCGACCACCCACCGCGTGTGCTGTCCTGCGGCGGGGACCGGGGTCAGTACTGGCGCTGCGGCAGCGCGGTCTTGGCCTGCTCCTGGGTGAACGTGCCCTCCTCGGTCACGACCCTGGCCGGCACCTCCTCGCCCTTGACGACCTTCTTCGCCAGGTCCATCAACTGCTTGCCCAGCAACGGGTTGCACTCGACGATGAAGTTGATCTCGCCGTTGGCCAGCGCGGTCATGCCGTCCTTCACCGCGTCCACGGTGATGATCTTGATGTCCTTGCCGGGCACCTTGCCGGCGGCCTTGATGGCCTCGATCGCGCCCAGGCCCATGTCGTCGTTGTGGGCGTAGACCACGTCGATCTTGGGCTGGGACTTGAGGAAGGCCTCCATGACCTGCTTGCCGCCGGAGCGGGTGAAGTCACCGGTCTGCGAGGCGACGACCTTGATGTCGGACTTGCCGGCGATCTTCTCCTCGAAGCCCTTCTTGCGGTCGATCGCGGGCGCGGCACCGGTGGTGCCCTGCAGCTCGACCACGTTGGTGGGCCCGGAGGCGTTGGCCACCAGCCAGTCACCGGCCTTGCGGCCCTCCTCGACGAAGTCCGACCCGAGGAACGTCTTGTAGAGCGAGGTGTCGTCGGAGTCGATCGAGCGGTCGGTGAGGATGACCGGGATGTTGGCGCGCTTGGCCTCCAGTAGCACGGTGTCCCAGCCGGTCTCGACGACCGGGCTGAACGCGATCACCGACACCTTCTGCTGGATGTAGGACCGGATCGCCTTGATCTGGTTCTCCTGCTTCTGCTGCGCGTCGGAGAACTTCAGGTCGATGCCGGCGGTCTTGGCCTCGTCCTGGATCGACTTCGTGTTGGCGGTGCGCCAGCCGCTCTCGGCGCCCACCTGGGCGAAGCCCATGGTGATCTTGTCGCCGGACTGGCCGGAGGCGGCATCGCCGCCGCCGCTCGAGCCGCCGCACGCTGTCAACGCGAACAGCGCGACCACGCTGGCGGCTGTCGTGATCTTCTTCAGCACTGGGATTCCTCCGGGGTGACGACGGTGTCGCGGAGCTCGACCGCGTGTCCGCGGTTGTCAGGTGGACAACAGTGAACGTTCACATCTGCCGCGTCAAGTCCTTGCCCGTAACGAGTTCGCAGCCCTATGTTAACGCTCACTTCCGAGCAGGGGAGGCAAATCCGTGCCCCGCAAGTCCGTGCCCCGCAAGCACGTGTTGTTGTCCGCCGCTCTCGCCGCCGGTCTGCTGGTCGGCGTGCCGGGTTCGGGCGCCGCCGCGGAGACCGACTACGCGCTCAAGGTCGACGCCACGGCGAAGGGCCCGTCCATCGACGACTCGATGTACGGCGTGTTCTTCGAGGACATCAACCGCGCCGCCGACGGCGGCCTGTACGCCGAGCTCGTGCAGAACCGCTCGTTCGAGTACGACCCCGCCGACAACGCGGGCTACACCGGGCTCACCGCGTGGGCACCGCACAGCGGCACCCTGGACGTGGCCGACGACGCCGGGCGCCTCAACGAGCGCAACCGCCGCTACCTGAAGCTCGGCCTGCCCGCCGGTGTGATCAACTCCGGTTACAACTCCGGCATCGCCGTGCGGGAGGGCCAGCGCTACGACTTCTCCGTCTGGGCCCGCACCGACCAGGCCAGGACCGCGCTGACCGCCACCGTGACCGATCCAGCCGGTGCCCCGCTCGGTGACCCGGTACGGGTCGAGGTCCGCGGTGACGGCTGGGCGAAGTACACCGGCACCGTCCGCGCCCGCAGGTCCACGACGACCGGCCGGCTGCTCGTCACCGGCGAGGGCACCGGGACGCTGCGGCTCGACATGGTCTCGCTGCTGCCGCAGGACACCTTCAAGGGCCACGGCCTGCGCCGCGACCTGGCCGAGAAGGTCGCCGCGCTGAAGCCCGGCTTCGTGCGCTTCCCCGGCGGCTGCCTGGTCAACACCGGCAGCCACCAGGGCTACGACGCGCCGGGCTACGAGCGCCGCCGTTCGTACCAGTGGAAGGACACCATCGGCCCGGTCGAGCAGCGCGCCACGAACTGGAACTTCTGGGGCTACAACCAGTCCTACGGCCTGGGCTACTACGAGTACTTCCAGTTCGCCGAGGACATCGGCGCCATGCCGCTGCCCGTCGTGCCCGCCCTGGTCACCGGCTGCGGCCAGAACCGTGCCACGGACGACCCCGCGCTGCTGCGCCGGCACGTCCAGGACACGCTGGACCTGATCGAGTTCGCCAACGGCCCCGCCGACTCCACCTGGGGCCGCAAGCGCGCCGAGATGGGCCACCCGAAGCCGTTCGGGCTCACGCACCTCGGCGTCGGCAACGAGGAGAACCTGCCCGACGAGTTCTTCGCCCGCTTCACCGAGTTCCGCACCGCGATCAACGCGAGGTACCCGGACATCACGGTCGTCAGCAACTCCGGCCCCGACGACACCGGTGGCGTGTTCGACCGCCTCTGGCAGCTCAACCGGCAGGCCGGCGTGAAGATGGTCGACGAGCACTACTACAACAGCCCGAGCTGGTTCCTGGAGAACAACGCCCGCTACGACTCCTACGACCGCAACGGTCCCAAGGTGTTCCTCGGCGAGTACGCCTCCCAGGACAACAAGTTCTTCAACGCGCTGAGCGAGGCCGCGTTCATGACCGGCCTGGAACGCAACGCCGACGTCGTGAAGCTCGCGTCGTACGCGCCGCTGCTGGCCAACGAGGACTACGTGCAGTGGAAGCCGGACATGATCTGGTTCAACAACCACGCGTCGTGGGGCTCGGCGAGCTACGAGGTGCAGAAGCTGTTCATGACCAACGTGGGCGACCACGTCGTGCCCAGCACCGCGACCGCCACCCCGGCCACCCAGACCCCGATCACCGGCGCCATCGGCCTGTCCACCTGGGCCACCGCCGCGAGCTACGACGACGTGCGGGTCACCGGCGCGTCCGGTGAGGCGTTGTTCGGCGACGACTTCTCCGGCACCGACGCGCAGTGGACGAAGACCGGCCGCGGCGCGTGGAACGTCGTCAACGGCGCCTACGTCCAGTCCGACGCGGCCGCCGAGGACACGCTCGTCACCGCCGGCGACAGGAGCTGGCACGACTACACGCTGAACCTCAAGGCCACCAAGCAGTCCGGCCGCGAGGGCTTCCTCGTCGCGTTCGGCGTCAAGGACACCGGCAACTACTACTGGTGGAACCTCGGCGGCTGGAACAACACCCAGTCCGCTGTGGAGAAGGCCGCCGGCGGCGGCAAGAGCACCCTGCTGACCGACGGCACCCGCATCGAGACCGGCCGCACCTACGACGTGCGGGTCGAGGTCCGCGGCCGGAAGGTCGCGCTGTTCCTCGACGGGCGGAAGTGGGGCGAGTTCACCGACCAGGTCGCCGAACCGTTCCGCCAGGTCGTCACCCGCGACCGCGCCACCGGCGAGCTGGTCGTCAAGGTCGTCAACGCCCAGGACAACGCCGCCCGCACCCGCGTCGACCTCGGTGTCCCGGTGTCGTCCACGGCGCGTGCGACCGTGCTGCAGGGCCGTCCCGACGACGTGAACACCGAGTTCGCCCAGCCGATCAAGCCCCGCTCCGAGCAGGTGCGGGTGGCGAGCAGCTTCACGCACACCTTCCCGCCGAACTCCGTCACCTTCCTCCGGATCAGGAGCCGCTCGTGATCGACCGCCGATCCCTGCTGCGCACGGGCGGCGTGCTCGCCGCGACCGGGGCGCTCGCCTCCGCCGCACCCGCGGCCACCGCCGTCGCCGCCGAACCCGCGGCCGGGCTGCCCACCCGCAACCCGCTCGTCGAACAGCGCGCCGACCCGTTCGTCACACCGCCCACCGACGGCATGTACTACCTCACCGGGTCCGTGCCCGAGTACGACCGGATCGTCGTGCGCGGAGCGTCCACCCTGGACGGCCTGACCGCCGCCCGCGAGCGCACCATCTGGCGCCGTCCGGCCACCGGGAAGATGGGCGGCTACATCTGGGCGCCGGAGCTGCACCGCATCGACGGCAGGTGGTACGTCTACTTCGCTGCCGGTGACAAGGACGACCCGTTCCGCATCCGCACCTATGTGCTGGAGTCCCCGAACGCCGACCCGCGGCTGGACGGCTGGGTGCTGCGCGGCCAGATCACGACACACCTGGACACGTTCACGCTCGACGCGACGACGTTCGCGCACCGCGGCAAGCGCTACTTCCTGTGGGCGCAGAACGAGCCCGCCGTCGGCTCCGGCACCAACCTCTACATCGCCGAGATGGCCTCCCCGCTCGTGTTGCGGACGGCGCCGGTGCGGATCGCCACGCCGACGGCGTCGTGGGAGGTGCAGGGGTTCCGGGTGAACGAGGGGCCGGCGGTGCTCATCCGCAACGGCCGCGTGTTCGTGACGTTCTCCGCGAGCGCCACCGACGCCCGGTACTGCATGGGCCTGCTGACCGCCGACGAGAACGCGAACCTGCTCGACGCGCGGTCGTGGACGAAGTCGCCGAACCCGGTGTTCGCCACGCACGTGCCGACCTCGCAGTACGGGCCGGGGCACAACTCGTTCACCACGGTCGGCGACGTGGACGTGCTCATCTACCACTCCCGCGACTACCGCGACATCAGCGGCGACCCGCTGTTCGACCCGAACCGGCACACCCGCGTGCAGCGGCTGCACTGGAACGCCGACGGCACCCCGTCGTTCGGCGTCCCGGTGGGGGAGGGAGGGCCGATCACGCGGCTGTCGCCGTTGGACTCCCCGGCGCTGACCGTGCGGCACTACGAGTACCGGCTGCGGGTCGACGGCAACGTCCGCGAGCTCGCCGACTCGCAGTTCCGGTTCGTGCCGGGCTTCTCGGGCTCCGGGACGGTCGCGCTGCAGTCGGTGAACTTCCCGGACCGGTACGTGCGCGTCGACGGTGACGTGGTGCGGATCGACCCGTACGAGGACACGGACGCCTACGGCCGTGCGGCGAGCTTCGTCCGGGTTGCCGGACTCGCCGACAGCACGGCGATTTCGTTGAATGTTGGAGCAGATTCTTATCTCATCCACGACCGGGGGAGACTGGTGACCGGCAAACCCGGAAACGACCACGACGCGCGCCGACGTGCGACGTTTCGGCTCGAATAGCGGTCACAATGGGTGAGCTGTACCAGGACTGACCGGTGTTATCGCTAACATCATCGGTCTAGACCAAGGATCGGAGACCGTTCGTGGACCAGAAGATTTCGCGCGACCCCGCGATGACCGACGTCGCACGACTCGCCGGGGTGTCCCACCAGACGGTCTCGCGCGTTCTCAACAACCACCCCAACGTCCGCGAGCAGACCCGGCTGCGGGTGCAGGCCGCGATCAAGGAGCTCGACTACCGGCCCAACCGCGCGGCCCGCGCGCTGGTCACCGGCAAGACGCAGCTCATCGGCGTGGTGGCGCAGAACTCGACGCTGTACGGCCCGGCCTCGCTGCTGTCCGCCTTCGAGGAGGCGGCGGGCCAGGCCGGGTTCGCGGTGAGCGTCGGCCGGGTCAAGGTGCTCGACCGCGAGTCCATCTCCGCGGCCGTCGAACGCCATCGCGACCAGCGCGTGGCCGGCATCGTGGTGATCGCGCCGAACTCCGGTGCCGCCGACGCGCTGGCGGACGTGCCCGCCGGCGTGCCGCTGGTGACGGTGGACGGCGACCCCGACCGCGCGACGCCGCTGGTCACGGTCGACCAGGCGGCCGGTGCGTTCGAGGCCACCACCCACCTGCTGCAGGCGGGCCACAGCACGGTGTGGCACGTGTCCGGTCCCGCCGACTGGTTCGACGCGGCCGGTCGCGTGCAGGGCTGGCGGCGTGCGCTGGAGTCGGTGGACGCCGAGGTGCCGCCGGTGGTGACGGCCGACTGGAGCGCGGCGTCGGGGTACCGCGCGGGTCAGATGCTCGCGCGGATGCCCGAGGTGACGGCGGTGTTCTGCTCCAACGACCACTTGGCCCTCGGCCTGCTGCGGGCGCTGAGCGAACGGGGCCGGCGGGTGCCGCACGACGTGAGCGTGGTCGGGTTCGACGACGTGCCGGAAGCGGCCTACTTCATCCCGCCGCTCACGACCGTCCGCCCGGACTTCGCCGCGGTGGCACGGGAAACCCTCGGTCTGCTGCTGGAGCAGGTGAGCGACGGCGAGACCGCCCGCCCGCGCCGCACGGTGGCCCCTTACTTGGTGACCAGGGACAGCGTGTCCCCACCCGCCTGACCCCCGCTGCTTCCCGCACGCGGGGACCTTTCGTTCACCAGGAGAGTACGAAAGCTCCCCGCGTGCGGTGGACAGCGCGTGTGACGAGATGTGAGGACCGCCCGCCGGTGGCACACGCGGTGGGCGTTTTGTCGTGCGCTCACGGCGGTGGACATCGGTGTTCTTGCTGGGAAATCACGATGTTCGCGGCGCATCTTGACGGCGTGATTGTTAGCGATAACACTCAGGCCGTGACTGACATGACGATCGACCGCGACGCGTGCGTGGTGGGTGTCGACTTCGGCACGCTGTCCGGCCGCGCCGTGGTCGTGCGCGTCCATGACGGCGCCGAGCTCGGCACCGCCGTCCACGAGTACCGCCACGGGGTCGTGGACCAGGTCCTGCCCGCGACCGGCCGTCCGCTGCCGCCGGAGTGGGCCCTGCAGGTCCCGGCCGACTACCTCGACGTGCTGCGCACCGCCGTCCCACAGGCGGTCGAGGCGGCCGGGATCTCGCCGTCCCAGGTGGTCGGGATCGGCACCGACTTCACGGCCTGCACGATGGTGCCGGTCACCGCGGACGGCACACCGCTGTGCGACCTGCCGGAGTTCGCCGGGAACCCGCACGCCTACGTGAAGCTGTGGCGCCACCACGCCGCCCAGGGCCAGGCCGACCGGATCAACGAGCTGGCCCGCACCCGCGGCGAGGTGTGGCTGCCGCGCTACGGCGGCCTGATCTCCTCGGAGTGGGAGTTCGCCAAGGGCCTGCAGGTGCTGGAGGAGGCACCCGAGGTCTACGCGGCGATGGAGCACTGGGTCGAGGCCGCCGACTGGATCACCTGGCAGCTCTGCGGCACCTACACGCGCAACGCCTGCACCGCCGGGTACAAGGGCATCCTCCAGGACGGCGCCTACCCCGGTGAGGACTTCCTCGCCGAGCTCAACCCCGACTTCGCCGGGTTCGTCGCCGACAAGCTCGACCACCCGCTCTCGGCGCTCGGTGACCGCGCGGGCGGGCTCAGCGCCAGGGCCGCGGAGTGGACCGGGCTGCCCGAGGGCATCGCCGTCGCGGTCGGCAACGTCGACGCGCACGTCACCGCACCGGCCGCCCAGGCCGTCGAGCCCGGCCAGATGGTCGCGATCATGGGCACCTCCACCTGCCACGTGATGAGCGGCGCCGTGCTGCGCGACGTGCCGGGCATGTGCGGTGTGGTCGACGGCGGCATCATTCCGGGGCTGTGGGGCTACGAGGCCGGGCAGAGCGGTGTCGGCGACATCTTCGCGTGGTTCCTGCGCAGCAGCGTCCCGCCGGCCTACCACGAGCAGGCCGCCGAACGCGGCATCACCGTGCACGAGCTGCTGACCGAGCTGGCCGCCGGCCAGGCGGTGGGGGAGCACGGGCTCATCGCGCTCGACTGGCACAGCGGCAACCGGTCCGTGCTCGTCGACCACGAGCTGTCCGGCGTGATCATCGGCCAGACCCTCGCCACCAGGGCCGAGGACGCCTACCGCGCGCTGCTGGAGGCGACCGCGTTCGGCACGCGGGTCATCATCGACGCCTTCACCGACTCCGGTGTGCCGGTGACCGAGCTCGTGATCGCGGGCGGACTGGTCAAGAACGAGCTGCTGATGCAGATCTACGCCGACGTCGTGAACCTGCCGCTGTCGGTGATCGGCTCGGCACAGGGCCCCGCGCTCGGCTCCGCGATGCACGCCGCCGTCGCCGCGGGCGCCCACCCGGACATCCGCAAGGCCGCCGCCGCGATGGGTTCCGTGCGGCGCAACGTCTTCACGCCCGTACCGGAGAACGTCGAGGCGTACGAACGGCTCTTCCTCGACTACCTGGAGCTGCACGACTACTTCGGCCGCGGTGCCAACGATGTCATGCACCGGCTGCGCCAGTACCGCCGCGACGCACTGGAGGGGAAGAGCTGATGTCCGCCACGGCAGAGCTGCGCCGCACGGTCGCCGAGCTGCACCGCGAGCTGACCCGCTACGGGCTGGTGAGCTGGACGGCCGGAAACATCTCGGCCCGCGTGCCCGACCAGGACCTGATGGTCATCAAGCCGTCCGGGGTGTCCTACGACGACCTGGGCCCGCACGCGATGGTCGTGACCGACCTGCACGGCACCCTCGTCCAGGGCGAGCTCGCACCGTCCTCCGACACCGCCGCGCACGCCTACGTGTACCGGCACATGCCGCACGTCGGCGGTGTCGTGCACACGCATTCCCCTTACGCGACGGCGTGGGCGGCGCGCGGGGAGCCCATCCCGTGCGTGCTCACGATGATCGCCGACGAGTTCGGCGGCGACATCCCGGTCGGGCCGTTCGCGCTGATCGGCGACGACTCCATCGGCCAGGGCATCGTGGAGACCCTGAGCGCCAGCCGGTCGAAGGCCGTGCTGATGCGCAACCACGGCCCGTTCACGATCGGCGAGACGGCACGCGCCGCGGTGAAGGCCGCCGTGCTGCTGGAGGACGTCGCCCGCACCGTCCACTTCGCACTCCAGCTCGGCAAGCCCGACGTGATCGAGCAGGAACACGTCGACCGGCTCTACGAGCGCTACCAGAACGTCTACGGCCAGTGAGCCCAGAAGGAGAGCACATGCCGGACAAGCCCCAGATCTGGTTCCTCACCGGCAGCCAGCACCTCTACGGCCCCGAGACGCTCGACCAGGTGGCCGCGCAGTCGCAGCAGATCCAGCGGATGCTGAGCGACTCCGGCAAGATCAGCGCGGAGATCGTGTGGAAGCCGGTGCTCACCGACTCCGGTGCGATCCGCACGGTCATGCAGGAGGCGAACAACGACCCGTCGTGCGTCGGGATCATCGCCTGGATGCACACCTTCTCGCCGGCGAAGATGTGGATCACCGGCCTGGACCTGCTGCGCAAGCCGTTGCTGCACCTGCACACGCAGCTCAACGAGGCGTTGCCGTGGTCCACCATCGACATGGACTTCATGAACCTCAACCAGGCAGCGCACGGCGACCGCGAGTTCGCCTACGTGCAGACCAGGATCGGGGTGGCCCGCAAGACCGTGGCCGGGCACGCGAGCGATCCCGTTGTCGCACAGCGGATCGACGGCTGGGCACGGGCGGCGGCCGGTAGCGCGCACATGCGCAACCTGCGGCTGGCGCGGTTCGGCGACAACATGCGCGACGTCGCCGTGACCGAGGGCGACAAGGTCGAGGCGGAGCTGCGGTTCGGCGTCTCGGTCAACACCTACGGCGTCAACGACCTCGTCGCCGTGGTCGACGCGGTGGCCGACGCCGACGTCGACCTGCTCGTCACCGACTACGCCGAGGCGTACCGGCTGGCACCGGAGCTGGCGCGCGGGGGAGAGCGGCACGACTCGCTGCGCTACGCCGCCCGCATCGAGATCGGCCTGCGGTCCTTCCTCGACGACGGCGGGTTCGGCGCGTTCACCACGAACTTCCAGGACCTGGGCGGGCTGCGGCAGCTGCCGGGGCTCGCGGTGCAGCGGCTGATGGCCGACGGCTACGGCTTCGGCGGCGAGGGCGACTGGAAGACCTCGGCCCTGCTCGCCGCCGTGAAGGCGATGGGCACCGGCACCGGGCGCGGCACGTCGTTCATGGAGGACTACACCTACCACTTCGGGCCGGGTACGCCGAAGATCCTCGGCGCGCACATGCTGGAGGTCTGCCCGACGATCGCCACCGCGCAGCCGTCGTGCGAGATCCACCCGCTGGGCATCGGCGACCGGGAGGACCCGGTGCGGCTGGTGTTCGACGCGGCGACCGGGCCCGCCGTCGTGGTCGGCCTGGCCGACCTCGGCGACCGCTTCCGCCTGGTGGCCAACGAGGTCACCGTCGTGGAGCCGGACGAGCCGCTGCCGAAGCTGCCGGTGGCGCGCGCGGTGTGGCAGCCGGCGCCGTCGCTGTCGACGTCGGCGGAGTGCTGGCTCACCGCCGGCGGGCCGCACCACACCGTGATGACCCAGGCGGTCGGAGCGGAGGTGCTGCGGGACTTCGCCCAGATGGCGGCCACCGAGCTGGTGCTGATCGACGCGGACACCACGCCCGCCTCGTTCGTCGACCGGCTGCGCTGGAACCAGGCCTACCACCGCCTGGCCATGGGAATGAGCTGACGGGCGAGGAACTCCGCCAGCTGACGCCACATCGCGACGGGGTTGGAGTACATCGGCAGGTGCCCGCTGTGCGGGACCTCGGCGAGCTCCACCCCGTTCGCGTCCAGCCTCTGCAGGTAGGACAGGCCGGCGCACTGCTCGCCGTACAGGTACATCCGCGGGCAGGGCAGGGCCAGGAACTTCGCGATCAGGTCGCCGTGGTCGGCGAGCTCGACCATCGAGCGGAACACCCCGGCCACGGCACCGCGGCGGATCTTGTGCGGCAGACCCGCGGCGTACAGGCCGCTGCCGTAGTGCGGCGCGTTGCGGGTGCGTTCGGCGAACCGGAAGAAGTGCTCGGCCGGGTCCGGTGCCATCAGCGCCTGTCGGCTCAGCAGGCAGTCCTCCGGTGCGAGCACGCCCTTGATGTTCACGAAGCTCAGCACCCGCCGCGGTAGCCGGTGTGCGAGCAGCAACCCGGTGAGCCCACCGGTGGAGTGCCCCACCAGGTGGAACCGGTCGATGCCCGCGTGGTCGAGCACCGCGTGCGCGGTGTCCACCAGGAACGGGATGTCGACGGCGGTGAGGTCGGCGCACTCGGTGGCGCCGCTGCCCGGTGCGTCGTAGGCGAAGAACGCGCGCCCGGCGAAGTCGTGCCGCTGGGTGATGTCGAGGTAGTCCTCCTTGCTCGTGCCGAAGCCGTGCAGGAAGACGATCGGCGCGTCAACCCCTTCGCGGCGCACGGACGCCACCGCCAGGTCCACCCCGCGAACGCGCAGCGGGAGCTGTTCGTGCACGACGTTGTCTGCCGGCGGCATGGCGGTTCCCCGATCGTCGCAGGTGCGGTCTGCGCAACGAGCAGTGAGCATGCCATTGCACTGTGAACGCTCACAAGTAGTTGAACCCTTCACGACGGTGATCCGTATTCCGCTGTGCCGGCAGAAGAGCAGTCCACCACAGTCGTGAGGTTCGAATATGTCGAGAGCACATGCACGACCGGAACGGGGCAAGCGCCGGCTGATCGCGGGCATCGCGGTGGCGGGCACGCTGACGGCGGTCACGGCCGCCGTCGCCTTCGCGGCCACCGGGTCCGGTGACGGCAGCCAGTCGATCGCCTGCCCGCAGCCGGTCGTCCCGGCGGTCCCCGCACAGGCGCAGGCCGAGGTGCAGCGCGAGCTGGTCAACCTGGACAAGCAGATCGCCGAGGCGAACGAACGACTCCGCACCTCCGCGGGCCAGGGCGGCCCGAACTTCGTGCAGAACGCGATCCTCGGCCCCTTGGCGAGCAAGCGCGTCGCCGCGCTCAACCGGATCGAGACGGCGATCGGCCGCGTCGCCGACAAACCGGAGGGCCTGGAGCGGTTCGCGAGCTGCGGACTCGGCCAGGCACCCGCGGTCGGCCCGGCGCCCGTCACGACCACGCGGGCGAACGCGGGCAACGGCAACAACAACGGCGGCAACAACAACGGCGGGAACAACAACGGCGGCGGGAACAACGCGGTCGCCGGTGCGATCGCGTGCCCGGCACCGGCCGTGCCCGACGTACCTGCCGCGGCACGGGCCGAAGTGGACCGCGAGCTCGCGAACCTCGACAGGCAGATCGCCGAGGCGAACGAGCGGTTGCGCACCTCGGTGAGCCAGGGCGGTCCTAACTTCGTGCAGAACGCGATCCTGGGTCCGTTGGCGGACAAGCGGGTCGCGGCTCTCAACCGGATCGAGACGGCGATCGGCCGCGTGGCCGTGAAGCCGGAGGGCCTGGAGCGCTTCGCCACCTGTTCGCTCAGGTGACACCTCTCCTCGGGGGTGTGCGTCTCCGGGGGGTCCTGTCGAACGGGTGCGGTCCCGTTCGACAGGACCTTGACGTCCCGTGAGCGGCCTCGGTGGTTGTTAGCGTGAACATCGTGCGTTCAACGCAGAACCGATGACCAGAACGCTCGCTCTGCTGGCCGCGTCCGCGGTCAGTCTGTCCACTGTGGCCGGTGCTGCTACCGCACCCGTTCCGCGCAGGTAGTCCACTCCGAACGGTCGGTTGAACCGGCGGGGCGAACCCCTAGGGTTGTCGATGGTTGAACGACAACAGGGGTTGTGGTGACGCGCAGGAGTTTGCTCGTGGTCTTGGCACTGCTCACCGGAGCGTGCACGGCGGAACCGCCCACAGCACCACCGCCCTCGCTCGTCAACGAGGAGACGATCTCCCGGGGCGTGCTGCACCACGTGCGGGACGTGCTCGACCCCAGGACGGTCGAGCTGGCCGACGGCACGACGGTGCGTGTGGCCCAGCTGGCGCCACCGGCGGACTGCTGGGCGGAGGCGGCGCTCGCGTTCGCGCGGACGACGCTGCTGGCCGGCGCGGTGCGGGTCGACTTCCTCAGCGGCGGCGTCAAGATCGTGCTGGCGGACGGCGCCGACTACGCGCAGCTCGCGGTGCGGCAGGGTGTGCTGCGGGCCCAGGACGTGGACGGCGGCCCGCTGCCGGCCGCCGAGTCCCAGGCCGCAGCCGCAGACCTCGGCCTGTGGGGCGAGCCGTGCAACGGGCTCGACCTCGTCCCCAGCCCCGGACCGGTACCGCCCCCTCCGCCCGCGCCGGGCGCCACGGCACCGGCACCCACCGCGGTCGTGCCGCCGCGTCCGGCCCCGGCACCGTCGACGACGGTCCCGCCGCGACCGCCTGCCCGGGTCTGCTCCGTCGCCTACCGGGTCACCGGCCAGTGGCCCGGCGGGTTCCAGGCCGGCGTGACCGTGCGCAACACCGGCACCCGGCCGGTCAACGGCTGGCCGCTGCGGTGGACGTTCGGCGGCGGGGAGTCCGTGACGGGCATGTGGAACGCGACCGCGCGCCAGTCCGGTCCCACCGTGCACGCCGCCAACGCGAGCTACAACGCGCAGCTCCCGGCCGGCGGCACGGTCGTCATCGGCTTCACCGGCTCCACCCGCGGCGGTACCCCCGTTTCCGGCGCTTTCACGCTGAACGACGAGAGCTGCACCGCGGAGTAGGCCGTCAGGCGCTCTCGCGCACCACCAGGGTGGAGGGGTAGAAGGTGGCGGTGCCCGTGTCGTGGCGGTCGAGCACGGCCTGTGCCGCTGCCGCCGCGATCTGCTCCACCGGGTGCGTCGAGGTGGTGAGCGCCGGGCGGCTCAGGCACGCGAAGGCGATGTCGTCGAACCCGGCGACCGCCACGTCGCCCGGCACCCGGACGCCGAGCGCGTGCAGTCCGTCGAGGACACCCAGCGCGGTGAGGTCGCTGAGCGCGAACACCGCGTCGGTGTCCGGCCAGCGCGCCATGATCTCGACGGCCGCCTCGGCACCGCGGGCGGCGGTGAAGTCGCCGGGGACGACCCTGGGTTCGCCGCCGCAGGCGTGCACCACCCGCCGGTAGGCCGCCACGGCCCGGTCCCCGCACGGCAGCCACGACGGACCGGTGACCATCGCGATCCGCTGCCGGCCGGTGTTCGCCAGGTGCCGCACGACGCCCTCGGTGCCAGTGCGGTTGTCGACGTCGAACGACGGCACGTGCCGCGTGCCGACCCCGATCGCGGCGACCCGGCCGCGCAGGGACCGCGGCACCGCGTCGAGCGCGGACTGCGTCGGGTTCACCACGAGCAGCCCGCCCAGCCCGCGGGTCTCGGCGAGCCGCGCGAGCGACGCCGGGTCGTGCAGGGGCAGCCAGTGCAGGGACACGCCGACCTCGCGTTCGGCGGCGGTGTGCGCGGCGGTGGTGAGGACCCGGCCGACGTACGGGTCGTCGAGCACGGCGGCGGTGTGGCCGATGACCGCGATGGCGAGCCGGGTCCCGCTGCGGCTGGCCAGTGCGCGGGCGGCGGCGTCGGGCACGTAGCCCAGCATCGCCACGGCGGCGGCCACCCGGTCGCGCGCCTGCCGGGAGGCGGCGCCCTGCCCGGTGACCACGCGGGAGGCGGTGGCCCTGGACACGCCGGCGGCGCGGGCCACGTCGTCCAGTGTCGGGGTGTGTTGTCCCGTCATCTCCGCAGTATTGCGGTGGAAGCGCTTCCACGTGTGGGGTGTGGCTTTGTGGATCGAGAAAGGAGAACCGGATGACGCTCACGGTGACACGCGGGCAGGTCCGCGCGGCCGCAGCGGGGGTCGCGGTGACGTTCGGGCTCAACGGCGTGGCCGTGGCGACCTGGTTCGCCCGCGTGCCCGTCGCCCGCGAGGCGCTCGGGCTGACCGCGGGTGCGCTCGGACTGCTGCTGTTGTCGATGTCGGCGGGCGCGTTCCTCGCGATGCTCACGGCGGGGGAGGTGACCCACCGGCTCGGCCCGCGGCGGACCGTGGTGCTGTCGGCGGCCGTGGTGAGCACCGGCCTCGCGGTGGCGGGTGCGGGAATCGGGGCGGTCCCGTCGGTCGCGCTGACGGCGATCGGGATCTTCGTGCTCGGCTACGGCTCGGGCACCTGCGACGTCGCGATGAACGTCGAGGCCGCCGAGGTGGAACGCGCGCTGGGCAAGACGGTGATGCCCCGGTTCCACGCGATGTGGAGCCTCGGCACCGTGGCCGCGGCCGGTCTCGCGTCCCTGGTGGCGTGGCTGCTGCTGCCGGTGACCGCGCACCTGCTCGTGGTGGCGGCGGTCGTCGCGGCCGGCACCCTGCTGGCAGCGCGGACCTACCGCTTCGCGGGCGAGCCAGAGCACGGCACCGGCAGCGGCGTCCTGGCCGCGTGGCGCGAACCCCGCACGCTGCTGGTCGGCGCACTGGTGCTGGTGCTCGCGTTCACCGAGGGCACGGCCAACGACTGGGTCGCGGTGGCGTTCGTCGACGGCTACGACTTCGACCCCGGCACCGGCGCGCTGGTGTTCGGCGTGTTCGTGACGACCATGACCGCGGGCCGGATCGCCGGCACCGTCGCGCTCGACCGGTGGGGCCGCGTGCCGGTGCTCGTCGTGACGATGCTGCTCGCCGCGGCCGGCGTGACCCTGGCGGTGTTCGCAGGCTCACCCGGGTTGGCCATCGCCGGCGTCGCGGTGTGGGGGCTGGGCACCGCGCTCGGGTTCCCGGTCGGCATGAGCGCCGCGGCCGACGACCCGGCGCACGCGGCGGCCAGGGTCAGCGTGGTCGCGGTGATCGGCTACACGGCGTTCCTCGCGGGTCCGCCGCTCGTCGGGTTCCTCGGCGACCACGTCGGGGTGCTGCGCGGGTTGCTGGTCGTGCCGCTGTTGCTGCTGCCCGCGCTGGCTTTCGTGCCCGCGCTGCGACCGCTGCCGCAGTCAGTCCCGGAGGAGGCCAGCCGCTAAACCCTGGCCAGAAGTCTCGCCCGCCCCCTTCCCCTCCTTGCAGACGCCAGTGGAGCAAGGTCGGGAATGCGGGGCGCTGAAGGCACAACAGCTGGCAACCTGCTTGGACGAGCAACCGCGCAGAGCCCGTCCCGCCGCTGCCTGGCACCGGTGGGACGGGCTCCTTGCTGCGCGGCACATTCCTCCGGGGCAAATGCGGTTCGACGACATTCGATTCGAAGGAACGTCGAACGCCCCACCTCTTCGTCGAATGAATTCACTTCGTTGACGTGCGCCGGAAACGAGCGCAATACTCGCTTCACGCTTGTGTACGTCGTTCAAGAATGTGAATCAGTCGATCGAGAGGGCATTCCCCGATGCGGCTTTTCGTTGGTGCGGTGGTTGTGGCGTGCCTGGGTACCGGGGTGGTGGGCGTGCCCGCGCAGGCCGGCCACGACCCGGCCCGGCAGGTGTTGCCCGCCGGTGACGGCTGGGCGTCCAGCGGGCCCGGCACGACCGGTGGTGCCGCGGCACCCGCCGGTCATGTGCACGAGGTGCGCACGCGGGCGGAGGCGTCGCGGCGCTCGCGGCACCCGCGCCGCGGATCGTCAAGGTCAGGGGCGTGATCGACGCGAACACCGGTGCGGACGGGAAACCGTTGCGCTGCAACGACTACGAGACCGGCGGTTACACGCGGGCCGGGTACCTCGCCGCCTACGACCCGGCGGTGTGGGGCTGGGAGCGCGAGCCGGAGGGACCGCTGGAGGACGCGCGGGTCGCGTCGGCCAAGCGGCAGGAGGCGGCCATCGCGCTCGACGTCGGCTCCGACACCACGATCATCGGCGTCGGGCGCGGCGCCGGGATCACCGGTGGCAGCCTGCGGATCCACGGGGTGCGCAACGTGGTCGTGCGCAACCTGACCTTCCGCGACACCCACGACTGCTTCCCGCAGTGGGACCCGACCGACACCAGCCCCGGCGCGTCCCCCGGCAACTGGAACTCGCTCTACGACTCGGTGTCGCTGCAGCGGTCCGAGCACGTGTGGGTGGACCACAACACGTTCACCGACGAGCCGAACCTCGACAGCGCCGCTCCGCTCCACTTCGGACGGCCCTACCAGATGCACGACGGGCAGCTCGACATCACCACCGGCAGCGACCTGGTCACGGTGTCCCGCAACGTGTTCGCCGACCACGGCAAGACGATGCTGATCGGCTCGTCGAACACCTCCACCACCGACCCCGGCAAGCTGCGCGTCTCGGTGCACCACAACGTGTTCCGCAACATCCAGGAACGCGCGCCCCGCGTCCGGTTCGGGCAGGTGCACGTCTACAACAACCTCTACGAGGGCGAGCAGGTCTACAGCTGGGGCGTGGGCGTTCGGTCACAGCTGTACGCGCAGAACAACTTCATCCGCGGCATCGCGCCGGAGGAGGTCGTTTACAACTGGGGCGGCACCGCGCTCACCGACACCGGCAACCTGGTCGACGGCCGGCCCGTCAGCCTGGTGGCCGCGCACAACGCCGCGTTCCCGGACAAGCAGCTCGGCACCGACGCCGGCTGGACCCCGGCGCTGAACCGCGGCCTCGAACCCGGGCACCGGGTCCGGCACCTCAGGGCCGGCGCCCAGCCCGCGGGGCACCACCTCGTCGTCGGCCAGGGCTTCGCGACCGTGCAGGCCGCGATCGACGCGGCACCGGCGGGCGGTGTGGTCACCCTGCCCCAGGGCGTCTACCGCGAGGTCGTCAAGGTTCCCGCCACCAAGCGCGGCCTGACCCTGCGCGGCGCCACCGGACGTGCCCAGGACGTGGTGGTCGACTTCGACAACGCCAGCGGCACCAAGAAACCCGACGGCACCACCTACGGCACGACCGGCAGCGCCACCGCCACCATCGCCGCCGACGACTTCACCGCGCGCGACCTCACCTTCAGCAACTCCTTCGACCGCGCGAAGCACCCGGAGATCACGGCCACCCAGGCCGTGGCGGTCAAGGCCACCGGCGACCGGATGCTGTTCGACCGCGTCCACTTCCTGGGCCACCAGGACACGCTCTACGCCGACACCGCCGCCGTGGGCACGAAGGCGCGGCAGTACTACCGGGACTGCGCGATCACCGGCGACGTCGACTTCCTGTTCGGCCGCGCCACCGCGGTCTTCGAACGCGCCACCATCACCGCGCTGAACCGCGGCGGCGACCCGAACGGCTACGTCACCGCCGCCAGCACCCGCCGCGACAACCCGTACGGCTTCCTCGTGGTCGACTCGAAGATCCGCAGCGACGCCCCGGCCGGCACCTACTACCTCGGCCGCCCGTGGCACCCCAGCGGCGACCCGGACGCGATCGCCCAGGTCGTCATCCGCAACACCGAGCTGCCCGCCGCGATCAAGCGCACGCCGTGGACGGACATGTCCGGCTTCCCGTGGCGCGGCGCGCGGTTCGCCGAGTACCGCAACACCGGCCCCGGCGCGGGCACCGGTGCCGACCGGCCGCAGCTCACCGACGACCAGGCGCGGCAGTACACGAAGAGCGCCTACCTCGGCGGGTGGAACCCCGCGTGAGGACCCGCACCTGGGCACCCTACGCCCTGATCGCCCCGACGCTCGTGCTGATGCTCGTGTTCCTGGTCTACCCGATCGCGAGCGTCGGGTGGTTCAGCCTGCGCCAGCACACCGTCACCCAGCCGTGGAAGAACGGCTTCATCGGCTTCGAGAACTTCCGCCGCATGCTGTTCGAGGACCAGCTGTTCTGGCAGAGCCTCGCCTTCAGCGCGAAGTGGGTGTTCGTCGAGGTCGGGCTGCAGCTGGTGCTGGGGCTGGTCCTCGCGCTGATCGTGAACGAGACGTTCGTCGGCCGCGCGCTGGCCCGCTCGCTGGTGTTCTCGCCGTGGGCGGTGTCCGGTGTGCTCACCACCGGCATCTGGATCCTGCTCTACAACCCCTCGACGGGCATCTTCCAGCAGCTCGCCCAGTGGGGCATCGGCGATCCCGGCACGTCCGTGCTCGGCGACCCGGCGACCGTGTTCCCCGCGACCGTCGTCACCGAGCTGTGGCGCGGGGTGCCGTTCTTCGCGATCCTGCTGCTCGCCGACCTGCAGACCATCCCGAACGACCTCTACGAGGCCGCCTCGGTCGACGGTGCCGGGCGGTGGCGGCGGTTCGTGAGCGTCACCCTGCCGCACCTGCGCGACGCGATCGTGCTCTCGACGCTGCTGCGCGCGGTGTGGGAGTTCAACAACGTCGACCTGATCTACACGCTCACCGGTGGTGGCCCGGCGAACCAGACCACCACGCTGCCGCTGTACGTGGCGCGCAAGGCCGTCGACTCGCACGACTTCGGCTACGGCTCCGCGCTCACGATGGCCGGCTTCGTGATCCTGCTGTTCTTCTCCATCCTCTACCTGAGGCTGTCCAAGTTCGGGAGCCGGGCATGACCCAGACCCTCGTCCGCCCGGAGGTGGCCCTCGACCCGCCGCCACCACCGCCCAGGCGTCGCAAGCAGCGCGACCCGAGCCGCTACTTCCGGCTGCACCTCCCGCTGGTGCTCTACCTGCTGTTCACGCTGATCCCGTTCTACTGGATGCTCGTCTTCGCGTTCCGGCCCGCGGGGGAGACCGCGCTGGTGCCGTGGCCGATCACGTTCGAGCACTTCGACACGGTGTGGAACGGCATCGGGTTCGGGTTGTTCTTCCAGAACAGCCTGATCATCGCCGTCGGCACCCTGGTCGTCGTCACGGTGTTCGCGCTCATGGGCGGCTACGCGCTGGCGCGGTTCAGGTTCCGCGGCCAGCGGGTGTTCCTGCTGGCACTGCTGTGCACGCAGTTCATCCCCGGCGCGATGCTGCTGATCCCGCTGTTCGTGATCTTCAAGGGCGCCGGCCTGCTCAACAGCCTCACCGGTCTGGTCATCGCCGACACGGCGTTCCAGCTGCCGCTCGCCCTGATCCTGATGAGCGGTTTCGTGCGCAACGTGCCGGTGGAGCTCGAAGAGGCCGCGATGGTCGACGGCTGCACCCGGCTGCGCGCGTTCTTCGCGGTGACCCTGCCGCAGCTGCGCCCCGCACTCGTGGCCGTCGGGTCGTTCGCGTTCATCGGCGCCTGGAACAACTTCCTGTTCGCGCTGATGTTCGCGAGCAAGCAGGACAAGTTCACGCTGCCGGTCGGGCTGAGCTACGCGCTCGGCGAGTTCAACACCGACTTCGGTGCGCTCGCGGCGGGTGGCGTCGTCGCCGCGGTGCCGGTCGTTCTGGTCTTCGCCGTGGTGCAGCGGTTCCTGGTGCAGGGGCTGAGTGCCGGCGCAGTGAAGGGATAGAGGAGAGAGATGAGAGCACTGCTGGTCGCGCTGGCACTCCTGCTCGGCGCGTGTGCCGGAGCCCAGGACGACAAGACGACGATCACCTTCTGGGACAACAACGGCGGTCCCGGCCGCACGCCCATCTACCAGGAGCTGATCAAGCGCTTCGAGGCCGCGAACCCGGACGTCGAGGTCGAGTACGTCGGCATCCCCAGCTCGTCGGTGCAGCAGAAGTACGACACGGCCATCGCCGGCGGCTCCACACCGGACGTCGGCGGTGTCACCACGTCCTACCTCGCGCACCTCGCGGGGCAGGACGCACTGGAGCCGGTCGACGAGCGGCTGGAGGGCAGCTCGCTCAAGGGCAAGCTGATCCCGGGGCTGCTGGAGACCGTGCGGCAGACGTCGTCGGACGGCAAGCTCTACGCCGTTCCCGCGTCGGGCAACATGGACGTCGTCTGGTACCGGTCGGACCGGTTCGAGGAGAAGGGGATCACCGAGCCGGTCACCTGGGACGAGCTCGTGCAGGCCGCCATCAAGCTCACCGACCCGGCGGCCAACCAGTACGGGTTCACCATCCGCGGCGGTGCCGGGTCCGTCTTCCAGCTGCTGTCCGAGGCCTACTCCTACTCCGGTGTCGAGAAGTTCTACGACGGCGGGAAGAGCACGGTGGCCGACCCGCGCAACGCCGAGCTCGTGCGCAAGGTCGCCGACCTCTACAAGAAGGCGACGCCGGAGGCCGACGTCAACAACAACTACACGCAGATGGTCGCCCAGTTCACCGGTGGCACGGTCGCGATGATGCACCACAACCTCGGGTCGACCGCGGACGTCATGAAGACGCTCGGGCCGGAGCGAGTCGCCGCGATGCCGCTGCCGAAGGGGCCCTCGGGCAAGCGGACCGTGGTGCCGAACCCGACCGACGGGTTCGCGGTGTTCAAGGGCGGCAAGAACACCGACGCCGCGTGGCGGTTCGTCGAGTTCCTGGTGTCCGCGGAGAGCAACGGCTACTGGAACGAGAAGGTCGGGCAGATCCCGGCGAACACCGACGTGCGCGGCGCCGAGTGGATTCAGAAGAACCCGGCCGTGAAGATGGCGCTCGGCGTGCTGGAGGACCCGGCGACCGTCCTCGTGCCGGCACCGGTGCACCTGCCGGAGTACTCCTCGATCACCAAGACCGACACCGAGCCGCTGTACCAGAAGGTGCTGCTCGGCCAGATGCCCGCGCAGGAGTTCCTCGACCAGCTCGCCACCAAGCTGACGACCGCCCAGCAGGACTGGGAGAAGCGCAAATGATCGACCGGGTCGCGGTGCGGACGTTCACGACGACCGCGTGCACGTCCGTCGACGCGGAGGGGCACCGGCACCCGGCGCCCGAGCACGAGGTGACCGAGGCGCTGCTGGAGATCACCGACACCGACGGCGTGACCGGGTACTGCCAGGTGCAGCCGGACCAGCTGCGCCCGGCCGTGCTCGACAAGCACGTGCGGCCGGTGCTGCTCGGGCAGGACCCGTGGGACCGCGAGAAGCTGTGGCGGTTGCTGGCCCGGCGGCAACGCGGCGCGCACGGCGGGTTCACCGACCGGGCGCTCGGGTTCGTCGACCAGGCGCTGTGGGACCTGGTGGCACGGCGGGCGGAGCTGCCGGCGTGGCGGCTGGCCGGTGGCGCCCGCGACCGGGTGCCCGCCTACGCCAGCACGATGTGCGGTGACACCGGCGGCCTCGCGACGCCGGGCGACTACGCCGACTTCGCAAAACAGCTCGTGGCGACCGGGTACCGGGCGATCAAGCTGCACACGTGGATGCCGCCGGTACCGGGTGCGCCGAGCGTCGCGCGGGACGTCGAGGCGTGCCGGGCGGTGCGGGAGGCCGTGGGACCGGACGTCGAGCTGATGCTCGACGCGAGCCACTGGTACTCGCGCACCGAGGCGCTCAAGCTCGGCAGGGCGTTGGAGGAGCTGGACTTCTACTGGTTCGAGGAACCGATGGAGGAGGCCTCGATCAGCTCCTACCGCTGGCTCTCAGAGCAGCTGGCGATCCCGGTGATCGGCCCGGAGGTCGCCTGGGGCAAGCACCTCACCCGCGCCGAGTGGATCACGGCCGGCGCGTGCGACGTGCTGCGCGCGGGCCCGGCCGGGTCCGGTGGCATCACGCCGGTGCTCAAGACCGTGCACCTGGCAGAGGCGTTCAACATGGACTGCGAGGTCCACGGCAACGGCAGCGCGAGCCTGACCGTGCTCGGTGCCACCGACGCGGGCCGGTGGTACGAACGCGGCCTGCTGCACCCGCACGTGGACTTCGACCGGGTGCCACCGCACCGCAACTCCATTCCCGACCCACTCGACGAGGACGGCACGGTCGCGTTGTCCGCGTTACCGGGAATCGGTGACGACTGGAATTCGGAGTACATCGGAGTTCACACCCTTGAAGTGTGGTGAGAAATCGGGGCCCCGGCATTTCGCCGGGGCCCCGATCCGTTAGCGGTAGGTCAGGTCGGATGCGGAGAAGAAGCAGTTCTTCCCGTCCGCGCCCGTACCGATCTTCTTCGGCTCACCGCTCGTCACGCCCTGGTACTTGTCGCAGATCGCGATCTTGCGGCTGCTGTCGCCGACGATCGTGATCCGGGAGAACCGGGCCGTGTCACCGTAGTTGGTGTTGATGCCGACGAGGGCCTTGCCTGGCGAGAACGCGGTGATGTTCTCCAGCACCACGTTCCGCTTGTGCTGCGTCTTGCAGTTGCCGCAGGACCGGTAGAGCTTGCCGAAGTCGTCCACCTGGAAGTTGCGGATGATCATCGTGCCCGGTCCGTTGTGCTGGAACACCTTGTCCGACGCCTTGCGCGCGCCGCCGCCGGTGATGGTCATGGTCTGCCCCGACGACGTGCCCTTGAACGTGGCAGCGTCCTCGCCGACGTCCTCCCACCACACGTTGGAGAGCGTGCAGGTGCCCAGGCAGTGGACCCCGTCCGCCGCCGGCGCGCCGAGCACGACGTTGCGCAGGGTCGCGCCGTCGGCCAGCTGGAAGATCGGGTCCTGACCCTCGCCCTGGCCACCGGAACCGAGGTTCCCGGTGCCGTAGAACCGCTGCATGCCACCGTCGTAGCCGCTGGACGAGACCTTGATCGTGGCACCCACGGCCTTCTGGCCCACCGGGGTGGGGAAAGTGCTGCCCGCTGCCTGTGCCTGAGGTGCGAGGAACGCGGCCAGTGCCGCGGCCAACACCATTGTTGCCAGTTTCTTCATGTGCGCTCCGCTTGAAGTGGATGCGCGGCGGTATTTTATATCGTAGAGCGGTGCTGTTTTCTGTCAACCGCATTCGAACGTTCGATTCGAACAACGTCGAAGAGGTTGACCGGATCGGGTACGACGCGGGAGTCCCGCGCAGCCCGTGGGGATCATAGGACAGTTGTCAACGTTGCCGAAGTGCGACGATCGATTGTCGTATCGAAGATCATCGGGGCGAATGGCTCGACTGTGCGGCGTTCCACGCTGTGGAACCCGATCTTGTGCAGATGACGGATGCTTCGTTAGATGGAGCTAATCGTACTGCGGACAGGCGTCGAGTTCGAATTCCCCGTGCTTGGAGCATCAGCGTGGATCGAAATGTCATGTCGATGGAAGATGTCCTCGAAAGGTCGGGAACATCGTGCCCACTGATCGTGGTGGACACGCAAGTTCTCGACGTGAGCGAGTTCCTGCGCTGGCATCCAGGTGGCGAAGCGGTGTTGCTCGCAAATCTGGGACGAGACGCGTCCGTGGATTTTCACCACGTGTCGGCGCACGCACGTCCCGGCGTTCGGCACAAGGTGCGGCAGCTCGCCGTCGCCGAGGTCGACGACGTTCCGCCGCCCACCGCGTGGGCGCCCCTCGGTGAGCTGCTCGACCACACCAGACTGGTGCGCAACTCCTTCGCCGTCCAGCACAGCGCGGGGAGGAACCCCGTTCACGACCTGATCTACCTCGGTCAGTCCTACCGCCACCTCCTGGACGACCACCTCCGAACCTTCGTCCAAGGGTTCTCCGCGCTGCTCGGGCGGACTGCGGATCCCGCGATGCTGCGGCGACTGGATGAGCTCTCAGCCGACGCCCAAGCCCGTGTGGAGGAATCGTTGGCGAAGGCCGACACAACCGCCACCGCGTCGTTGGCGCAATGGATTCAGCAACACTGCGTCGTCCTGTTGGACGATTTGATCGTTCGCACTTCCGTGGCCGTGCGTGCGCTCCGCACGTCTTGCACCGAATCAGCGGACCGCGTCGGGGAAGTCATGTCGGTGATCGAGGATTGGGTCTACAACGATGACGAGGTGGAACTCGATGATGCCTGAACCGGATTCGCTCGCCCAGCACATCGCCACCTGTTCCGCGGGTTCGGCCAGGAACCTGGACGGCGACATCACCGTCGACCACGGGTTCATGCCCCGGACGGTGGCCAGTTCGCCGTTGACCGGTCCGCATGCGGCTTGGGAACAGGTGGCCGCGCGGCTGCCGGAAGCTCGCCTTCGCCCAGGACGCCCAAGCGATCATCGCGGACCTCCCGCTGCTGGCCGCAGGTCCGGACGACCTTCCTGACGACCAGGTCAAGCGGGCGGCGACCGTGCTGGGCCTGGTGGCTCACTCCTACTGGCGGTTCGGCGTCGCGCGCATGTACGTGTCCCGCAACCGCGACATCCCGGATCAGCTGCCCCCGGCGATCACACAGCCGTGGCAGCAGGTGTGCCACCGGCTCGGTCGGGACGGTGCGGGGCTCACCCTGGAGGACTGGGTGTTCAACAACGTCACCTTCAGCGATCCCGGCCTCATGGGACCTTCGGGTGAGTACCGGATCGAGGACGCGGTCATCGAGAACCTGCGTCCCTCGCTCCCGGTGTACGACAATCGCGCCGAGCAGGTGTTCACCTCGGCCTTCTTCGAGATCAACGCCGCGGCGACGCCGATGGTGGGGGAACTGTGCCGCTTGGAGCAGGTGGTGCGCGAGCACGGCCCGGACGCGCACGACGAGGTCTGCCGGGTCCTGCTGGTCGCGGCCGAGTGCGCCCGGCGGGCGACGAAGTCCTTCCGCCGGGTCAGCCCGCGCAGTGACAGCACGACCTTCTGCGACCCGGTCGACTGGGCCAAGACCCTCGTCACCTGGACGGTTCCACCGCCCGGCTACCCCACCGGACCGAGCGGCTCCGCCACACCGCTGGTGCACCTGTTCGACGCGTTGATCGGCCGCACGCAGTACGACTCGGCGCTCGGTGTGTTCGCCCAGGAACTGCGCGGCAGCCAACTTCCGCAGAAACACCGGTCGTTCTTCGACCTGGTCCGCGACCTCGGCCTGCGCGGGTACGTGGCAGGCCTGGCGGAGGTAGCGCCGGCACGGCACACCACGGCCGTGGAAGCGTTCAACGACGCCGTCTCCGCCTTCGCGGGCGACTCCGGCTTCCTGGGAGTGCACAAGGGAAAAGTGGTCAACTACCTCGGTGTGGGAACGATCGTGGGGCGAAACCAGTCGACCGCGCACGACCAGACCTTCATCGCGGACGCGACGTGGACCGAGATGGCCGGCAAACTGCAACACGCGCGGGACGAGCGCACAGGGCTCGCGATCTGACCCCGCCGGCAACGTCTCGCTGACCGCGCTCAGAAGAGGAACCGGTGACACACCGGCCTGCCCACCACACCTGGCGTGTGCCGTCCGTCCATGCTCAGCGACCACGGGTGATCAAGCAGGTGGTGGTGAGTCCTGCCCCGGTGCTGACGTGCAGGTGGTGCTCGTCCTTCCGCGGACCCGGGTGCTCGGCCAGGTTGGCCAGCATGTCGCCTGAACCGAGGTGCCCGGTCGCGTATCCCGTCCGGACGACTCGATCGGCCACACCAGCGGGCAGTCCGGTGCGGGCCAGGTGGCTCACCAACGTCTTGCCGAGCCGGGGGAGCAGCACGGAGCTGATGTCGTTCCAGTCCAGCCCGGCGTCCTCCAGCGCCTGCTCGGCGGCGTCGCGCACGTGGGCGGCGAACGCGTGCAGCGCCTGCCTGCTGGGTGAGCCGGCCGTGCGGGCGGCACCCGGTTCGAAGGGATCGGAGGTGGGGAAGTGCAGTTCCATCCCGGCATCGCCCGCTGTCGTGATGGATTCGACCACCTGCGGGCCGGGGCCTCTGGTCAGCACGACGGCGGTGGCACCGTCGCCGAGCGGTGGCACCGAAAGCCACCTGTCGTAGGGCAGGCTGCTGAAGTTGTCCGCTGTGGTCACGAGTGCGGAGGCTGCGCGAGGCTCCGCGAGGAGATGGGCGATGGCGGTCTGCATCGCGGCCGCACCACCGTTGGACATCTGTCGTATGCCGATCGCGGCGCAGCGGCGCGCGCCCAGCTCCCGTGCGACACGATGCGGGGGAGTCCACGTCTGCGGGCCCTGGTCGAACACCCAGGCGTGCACCAGCAGCCCTACTTCCGCTGCCGTCACCCCCGCGTGCTCCAGTGCGCGTTGTGCGGCGAGCCGGGCCATCCGGGGTGGTGCGATGTCCGCCACCGGGAGCCGGCCGATGAGCTCGCCTTCGGAATCCGCCGCCGTCACCGAGCCCGCCGTCTGCGCTTCGGACGCCGAGTAGACCTCGTCGGGAAGCCACAGGGCGGTTCCCGCGATCGTGATCGCTCCCGCGACCCTCACCGCGCTGCGCCGTTCAGCAGGACGGGTACGCGCTCAGGGACCCGCGGACCGATACCACCGACCCACACCCACTCCTCGAACGGCAGCTCGAGCCGCAGATCGGGGAACCGGCTGAACAACCCGCGCAGAGCCGCGACCGCCTCGATGCGCGCGAGGTGACCGCCGGGACAGCGGTGCACTCCGCCGCCGAAGGAGAGGTGCCCCTGCCGGTTCCCGGCGTCCACCGCGCGGTTCGCGGCTGGGATCAGCACCAGGACCGCATCGCCTGGTGCGACGGAGTGGCCGTCGAGGTCCATCGGCTCGGTGGCGAACCGCCAGCCGGTGAAGGGGATGGGCGGTTGTTCGCGGAGCAGTGACTCGACCACGGCGTCAGCGTCGCCGTGCAGCAGTTCGGCACGCGCGTGGCTGTCGGCCTGGACCAGTGCGACGCCGCGGGAGATGAGCGCGATCACCGGGTCGGCGGCGGCGATCATCAGCAGCGCGAGGTTCGACATGGTCTCCCGCTTGCGCAGCCTGCCATCCCGCTGGGCGGCGAGCAGATCTCCCAGCAGGTCGTCGCGGCCTTCTTTCGACATGCCCTCGGCCAGTGCCCCGTTCAACGCCTGGACGAGCAGGGGATAAGCCGCCAGCATGTCCGGATCTGCCGGGTGTTGCGGCCCGAACAGCTTGCTGCCGTGGGTGACGATGGCTCGGGTGAAGTCCTCGCGCACCCCGAAGAGCTGTCCGATCACGTCCGTGACCAGGGGGACCGCGAAGTCCTCGACCAGTTCCGCCGTGCCGGCTCCGGCGATGGTGTCGAGCCGGTGGTGCACCAGCGTCTCGACCATCGGCCGTGCGGTGGTCAGCGCGGCACCGGACAGCCGCCTGCCGATGACGCGCCGGATGCGCACGTGGTCGTCGCCGTCGAGGTTCATGATCGTGCGACCACCCACGGAGGCGAAGTCGTCCGGCACGCGGCGGGAGCCGACGGGCTGGCCGTACCGCGCCACCCGCATCGGGTCCTTCACCAGCCGCGGGTCGCGCAGGGTCCGTTCGGCGAGGTCGCGTTCGGTGATCAACCACGCCGGCACCTCGCCGGGGAGCGAGATGCGGTGCACGGGGCCGCTGTCGGCGAGCTCGTCGAAGACCGCGGGATGAGGAGAGGTGGTGTAGTCGCTCGTGTGCAGCGGACAACGCACAGCTCGCGCTGTCATCGGGCGGACTCCTCGTCCTGCTCCGCGATCGCGGCTGCCAGTTCGCCGATGGTGCGCACGGTGACCAGTCGGTCGTCCGCCAGTTCGAAGCCCAGCACACCTTCGACGTGGATCAGACCGCGCAGCATCGCGAGAGAGCTCATGTTCGGCATCCCGACGAGCTCGACGTCCTCACCGAGGTCGGTGTCTTCGCGTTCGACTTCCAGCGCGTGCGTCAACGCGCTGCGGACGAGCTCCAGGTAGTCGGTTTCAGTGCGAGCCGTGTCGGCCATGGTTGAACTCCTTCGCAGGAAAGACTGGTTCCGCCTTGAGCGGACCGTCAGGATCCGGTCAGCTGGCGGAACAACCGCGAGGTGAGCCTGCGTTGCCACTTGCCACTGGTCGTGCGCGGCAACGTGTTGCGCGGCACCGCGTACACGTCGACCGAGCCGAGGTCCAGACGTGCCGACACAAGTCCTCGAACCTTGTCGCCCAGTTCGGCGCCGGCTGCCGGATCGGACGTCTCGAGCACCACGACGACGCGTTCTTCGTCGGTGTCGGCGAACGCGACACAGCGACCGAGCTCCGGTGGCAGCAGTGTGCGCGCGACGTCTTCGACGTCCTCGGCGTAGAAGTTGCGGCCCGCAACGATGATCATGTCCTTGCGCCTGCCGGTCACGTAGAGCTCACCGGCGATCCGCACGCCCAGGTCACCGGTCTGCAACCAGCCGTCGCGGATCGCCGTCGCGGTCGCGACGGGGTCGTCCCAGTACCCGGTCATCACCGAGGGCCCGCGCAGCACGATCTCGCCCACGGAGCCGTCCGCGACCTCCGTTCCGTCGTCGGCGAGCAGCTTCAGCTCCATGCCGGGCACGGGCCGGCCGACCGACACGAGTCCGATCCCGTCCGAGGAACCGTCCGGCACGCGAACGGCGACCCGTCGATCTCCGAGCGACGCGCGGTCGAGCCACAACGCCCGAGCGGGCGTACCCGGCTCCGGGCAGGCCACCGACAACGTCGCCTCCGCCATGCCGTACACGGGGAACAACACGCCGGGGGCGAGCCCAGCGGGGCCCAGCGCGGCCGAGAAGCGCTCGACCGTGCCGGGTTTCACGGGTTCGCCACCGTTGAGCGCCAGTCGCCACCTGCTCAGGTCGAGCCCGTCGAGCAGACCGTCGTCGTAGGCCGTGGCGATGCGGTCGTAGGCGAAGTTGGGACCACCGAACGCAGTGGCACCAGCGGCACTCATGTGTTCGATGACCTTGCGCGGCCTGCGGATGAAGTGCCACGGCGAGAACAGGTGCAGCTCGTAGCCCGACCACAGTCCGAAGAGGATCGTGATGAGACCGAAGTCGTGGAACACAGGTACCCACGACACGAAGATGTCCCCCGCGGCGACGCCGCTCGCGGACGCCGTCGACGCGAAGCAGGCGAGCACGGCCGAATGGGACAGCACGACGCCCTTCGGCCGGGAGGTGCTGCCCGACGTGAACTGGACGACGGCGGGGGACTCGGGTCGCGCGGAAGACGCGATCCTCGGCTTCGGCGCGCAGTCGCTGACCCGCACCACGCGCAACTCCGGATGGCGCGCGGCGAGTTGTTCGGCCACACCGATCTGGCTGTCCGTGACGACGACGTGGGTCAGCAGGCCCGCCACGGGACCGAGCGCGGCGGCGACGGACTCGGGAGGCGTCGGCATCGGTGGCACCGGCAGCACGGTGATCGCTCCGCCGGCGGCCCAGACACCGAACACGGCAGGCAGAAAACCCGGCTCGGTGCCGGACAGGACTCCGACGACGGAGCCCTCCTCGACACCGGCCCGCAGGAGCTCATCGGCCACGCCCCATGCCAGCGCGGGCACGTCCGCATGGCACTGCTGTTCACCGGTGACGGGAAACCGGACGAGCACGCCACCGTGTTCGTCGTCGAGGTGGTCGATCAGTTCGGCGAGGGTGGTCGCGGCGGCACGGCCGTCATTGGGCATGCGGGGTTCCTGATCTGCGCGATGTTCGGAGGGTGGTGGTCCGGGTGGTGACATCGCCCGGCGTTCTGTTCAGCTGCGCAACCGGACGGGGACGCGTCCTGGCCCCCGGGGCCCGAAACCACCTCGCCAGATCAGCTCGGTGCCGGGGACCTGCAACTGGACGGAGGGGAACGCGCGGAAGAGGGCGGGCAGTGCCGTCGCGGCCAACCGTCGTGCGAGCGACTGGCCGGGGCAGCGGTGCCGGCCGCCGCCGAACGCGAGGTTCCGCTCGGGCCGCCGCTCCGCCGAAGCACGTTCACCTGGAGCCGCAGGAGCGCCGGAAGGGCAGGCCGGTGGAGCGGGCTCGCTGTTCGCCGTGGCGATGAGGACCATCACGGCGTCGCCCGCGCGCACCTGTTGCCCGGCGATCTCCATCGTCTCCGTGGCGAACCGCCAGCTCGTGAACGGAATGGGAGGCTGCTGGTAGAGCAGGTCCTCGACGACCGCCATCGGGTCGCCGCTGAGCATCGCGTGGCGCAGGAGCGGGTCGTCGTGCAGCGCGACCGCGGAATGAGCCAGCATCTTCACCGGACCGCCGGTCGCCGCGATCATCACCATGGCCAGGTTGGACGCCGCCTCCCGCCTGCTCACGAGCCCGTCGCGCACCGCGCACGCGAGCCCTCCCAGGAGGTCGTCCGCGCCCTCCGCGGTGGAACCCTCCGCAACAGCGCGGCCTGCGGCAGCGGTGACCTGCCGGTACGCGTCGATCATCGCCGGTGCGGTCGGGTCGTCCGGGCCGAACAACAACGCCCCTCCGGTCATGATGATCTCGTTCAGTTCCGGTGGGACACCGATGATCCGGCCGATGACGTCGTTGACGAGGGGTACGGCGAAGTCCGCGACGAGGTCAGCGGTCTCCTCGGCGGCGAGGGCGTCGACGTGGTGCCGGACCGTCTCGGTCAGCACGGTCTGCTTGCGGGCGACGGCGCTGTCGACGAGGTACCTGGTGATCACCCGCCGGATCCGCGCGTGGTCGGCTCCGTCGAGGTTCATCAACTGCCGTCCGCTCACCGCGGTGAAGTCCTCCGGCACGCGTCGGCGGCCGACGGCCTGTCCGTAGCGCGCGACCTCCAGCGGGTCCTTCGTCAGCCTCGGATCGCGCAGCGCTGCCTCGGCCTCGGCCCGCCGCGTCACGAGCCAGGCAGGAGCCTCACCGGGGAGCACGACGTGGTGGATGGGACCTCGCGCGGCCAGCTCGGCGAAGACAGCAGGGGCTGCCGCGCGCCGGTAGTCCTCCGAGTCGAGGGGCCGGAACGAGGTTTCCGCCGGCGTGACCGAGGTGCTGGAGGAGTGGGCAGGACAACTGGGGGTGGACATGGTGTGCCTCTCGCGGCAGGAGCGTCGGGCTCGCACAGTCTCTACTCCGGGCGAACCGTAGGTCGGCTCCTCCTCAGGCGACAACGGCGTGTGCCGCAGGGTGGAACATCGGCTGCACGGCAGCCGGTCCGGTGCACGTCCACGACAACTGTTGCGGCGGTGTGACCGGCTACGGCGTCGCGTCCACCACGGAGGCCGGTGTGCTCGTCGCAGGCAACTGCTTCGAGAACATCCAGGACCCGTTCCACCGCGGCGAGGGCAGCTCGCTGGTCGCGCGCGACGACCACTTCGGGAACGGGCGACCGGGGCGGTTCGGTGAAGACGCTGCCCTGCTCGTACCCGCTCGACGGCGCGAGCAGCGGCAAGAGCGTGGTCACGGCCGGTGCGAGAACCGGGCGTGGCTGAGGGGCCCAGAGGAGTCTTCACCGTGAGGCGGGCATCCCCGCCCTCATCTGGGACCGCTCCCAGAATTCCACTCGAAGAGAGCAGTAAGAGTAACCGGTGGACGAACCGGTGCTGTGTCAAGTGGCGCAACGACAACGGCTTTCCGGTTCAACAGCCGCTGCACCGGCGGCCAGTTGGTCGATGTGGCCCGCGTTACAGTGCCGTGAACTCTGGGAGCGCTCCCAGTTGTCGAGAGGGCGGCGGCATGACTCGGCGAACAACGGCGTTGACAGTTGCGGCGGTGGTGGTCATGGGCGGGGTACCCGCCGTGGCGGCACCGCTCGCGGTTGCTTGCACCGTGACGTATTCGGTAACCAATGAATGGAACAACGGCTTCGGCGCCAGCGTGGCGATCCGCAACGACGGTGAGGCGCTGAACGGCTGGAAGCTCACCTGGACGTTCCCCGACGGGCAACGCGTCCAGCAGGGCTGGAACGGGACCTTCGCCCAGAGCGGCGCGGTCGTCACCGTGACCAACCCGGACTGGGCCCGCACGATCCCGTCCGGCGGCAGCGCCTCGGTCGGGTTCAACGGCAGCAAGGGCTCGACCAACCAGCCACCGACGGACTTCGCGGTGAACGGGGTGTCCTGCACCGGCCCGAACCAGGCGCCGTCCGTGGCGCTGACGTCCCCGGCCAACGGCAGCAGCTACACCGTGCCCGCGTCGATCCCGCTCGCGGCCACCGCGGCGGACTCCGACGGCACGGTCGCCAAGGTCGACTTCTACGCGGGCGACCAGCTGATCGCGACCGACACCAGCGCGCCGTTCACCGGCACCTGGTCCGGGGTCGCGGCCGGTGACCACAGCATCGCCGCGCGGGCGACCGACAACCGCGGCGCCACCACGACGTCCACGCCGGTGGCCGTCAAGGTGCTGGCCGGACCCGCGGTGGTGGCCTCGCCGAGCGCGGTCTCGGTGAAGCAGGGGCAGACGGCCACGTTCGACGTCTCCCTCGCCACGGCACCCACCTCGCCGGTCACGGTCACGCTCGCCCGCAGCGGCAGCGCGGACCTGACCGCCACGCCGACGACGTTCACGTTGTCCGGCACCGCGAAGCAGAAGGTGACGGTGACGTCGGCGGCCAACGGCGGTGACCTCGCGACCGCGACGTTCACCGCGTCGGCGAGCGGGCACACCCCGGCGACGGTGACGGTCAAGGAGCTCGACCCGAGCACGTCGGACTTCAACAAGGCGTTCCTCGACCAGTACAACAAGATCAAGGACCCGGCGAGCGGCTACTTCCGCAAGTTCGGCGACCTGCTCGTGCCGTACCACTCGGTCGAGACGCTGATGGTCGAGGCACCCGACCACGGCCACCAGACGACGTCCGAGGCCTACAGCTACTACCTGTGGCTGGAGGCGAGCTACGGCCGCGTCACCGGTGACTGGGCACCGTTCAAGTCCGCGTTCGCGTCGATGGAGAAGTACATCATCCCCGCGAAGGCCGACCAGCCGACCAACGACAAGTACGACCCGTCGAAGCCGGCGACCTACGCGCCCGAGCACCCGCGGATGGACCAGTACCCGTCGGTGCTCAGCAGCACCGCGCCGGTGGGCACCGACCCGATCGCGAACGAGCTGAAGTCCGCGTACGGCAGCTCGGACGTCTACGGCATGCACTGGCTGATCGACGTCGACAACACCTACGGCTTCGGCCGCTGCGGTGACGGCACGACGGCGCCCGCGTACATCAACACCTACCAGCGCGGCTCGTCGGAGTCGGTGTGGGAGACGATCCCGCAGCCCTCGTGCGACACGTTCAAGCACGGTGGCCCCAACGGGTTCCTCGACCTGTTCACCAAGGACTCCTCCTACGCCAAGCAGTGGAAGTACACCAACGCACCGGACGCGGACGCCCGCGTGGTGCAGGTGGCGCTGCTCGCCCAGCAGTGGGCCACGGCGCAGGGCAAGGCCGGCGACATCGCGAGCGAGATCGGCAAGTCGGCCAAGATGGGCGACTACCTGCGGTACGCCATGTTCGACAAGTACTTCAAGCGCATCGGCAACTGCACCAGCCCGACGACGTGCCCCGGAGCGACCGGCAAGAACAGCGCGCACTACCTGATGTCCTGGTACTACGCGTGGGGTGGCGCGACCGACACGTCCGCCGGCTGGGCGTGGCGCATCGGTGACGGTGCCTCGCACCAGGGCTACCAGAACCCGCTGGCCGCGTACGCGCTGTCGAACGTGCCCGCGCTCAAGCCGCTGTCCGCGACCGGGCAGCAGGACTGGGCGACCTCGCTCGACCGGCAGCTCGAGATGCTGCAGTGGCTCCAGTCGGCCGACGGCGGTCTCGCCGGCGGTGTGACGAACAGCTGGGAGGGCCAGTACGCCTCGCCCCCGGCGGGCACGCCGACCTTCTACGGCATGTACTACGACGCCCACCCGGTGTGGCGCGACCCGCCGAGCAACCGGTGGTTCGGCTTCCAGGTGTGGGGCATCGAGCGCACGGCCGCGCTGTACCGGCTGACCGGTGACGCGCGCGCCAAGAAGATCCTCGACAAGTGGGTGCCGTGGGCCATCGCGAACACGACCACCGGCACGAACTTCCAGATCCCCGCGGACCTGGAGTGGTCGGGAGCGCCCGACACGTGGAACGCCACCAACCCCGGTGCGAACGCGAACCTGCGGGTGCGGGTGCTGAACCACAACCAGGACGTCGGCGTGGCCGCGTCGTACGCGAAGGTGCTGCTGAACTACGCGTCGAGGTCGGGCGACGCCGCGGCCAAGACCACGGGTGAGGCACTGCTGACCGGGCTGCTCTCGCACCAGGACAGCCTCGGCATCGCGACGCCGGAGACCCGGTCCGACTACAACCGGTTCGACGACGTCTACAACACCAGCACGCTCGAGGGCCCGTACGTGCCGCCGGGCTGGACCGGGAAGATGCCGAACGGCGACGACATCAAGCAGGGTTCGTCGTTCCTGTCGATGCGGTCGATGTTCCGCAACGACCCGCAGTGGCCGAAGGTCCAGGCCTACCTGGACGGTGGCCCGGCACCCACGTTCACCTACCACCGCTTCTGGGCGCAGACCGAGATCGCCACGGCGTTCTCGCTGCACGCAGAGCTCTACGGGTGAGAGGAGTAGCGAGATGAGAAAACGCATGGCAACGGCGCTTGCGCTCGTTGCTGCCACGACCGGTGCCCTGCTCGTGCAGACCGGCGGCACCGCGGTCGCGCACGGCTCGATGGTCTGGCCCGGCAGCCGCACCTACCTCTGCTACGAGGACGGCCGGACCGGCGGCGGTGGCGGTGACCTGCAGCCCACCAACCCGGCCTGCCAGGCCGCAGTGGCCCAGGGCGGCAAGCAGCCGCTGTGGGACTGGTTCGGCAACCTGATCAGCAACGCGGGCGGCCGCCACCGGGAGATCGTGCCCGACGGCAGCCTGTGCGGTCCCACCACGAAGTTCGCCGCCTACAACCTCGCCCGCGCCGACTGGCCGGTGACGCAGGTGCAGGCGAACGCCTCGGTCACGTTCCGGTACAACGCGTGGGCACCGCACCCCGGCACCTGGGAGCAGTACGTCACCAAGGACGGCTTCGACGTGACGAAGCCGCTCAAGTGGTCGGACCTCGAGTCCGTGCCGTTCGACAAGGTGACGAACCCGCCGCTCGCGAACGGCGAGTACGCGTGGCAGGCCCGGCTCCCCAACAAGACCGGCCGGCACATCATCTACTCGCTGTGGCAGCGCTCGGACAGCCCGGAGGCGTTCTACAGCTGCTCGGACGTCCAGTTCGGCGGTGGCACCGGCACGCCGGACACCACCGCCCCGTCGACGCCCGGCACGCCGGTCGCGTCGGGTGTCACCAGCAGCTCGGTGAAGCTGGACTGGAGCGCGGCGACGGACGACGTCGGCGTGACCGGCTACCGGGTCTACCGCGGTGACCAGGTGGTCGCCACCACGTCGACGACCTCGGCGACGGTGACCGGGCTGAGCGCGGACACGCAGTACTCGTTCACGGTGGTCGCGACCGACTCGGCGGGCAACGCCTCGCCGGCGTCGCCGAGCGTCACGGTCAGGACGTCCACGGGTGGCGGCGGACCCACCGGCTCCTGCACGGTCGCGTACGCGCGGCCGAGCTCCTGGAACGGCGGCTTCACCGCGAACGTGACGGTGACCAACAGCGGCACCAGCGCGATCAGCGCCTGGCAGCTGGTGTGGGACGTGCCGTCCGGCCAGCAGCTGCAGCAGGCGTGGTCGGCCACCGTCACGGTCGCGAACGGGAAGGCGACGGCGAAGGGCGCGAACTACAACGCGGACATCGCACCCGGTGGAACGGCGTCGTTCGGCTTCAACGCGACGACGACGTCCACGCCGGTCGACCCGACGGCGTTCACCCTCAACGGGTCGGCGTGCGCCGTCCGCTGACGAGGGCACTGCTCGCCCTCCTGGTGGTGGGTTCGGTCGCGTTCGCCCTCCTCGTCGGGCGCGCCGAACCCACCCCTGACCTCAGCAAGGGGGTCGACGGCATCGCCGCCTGGCTCAACCGGCTGACCGACGAGTGCACGACCGTCCGGCGCGAGGCGGACTTCGCGGAGTTCGCGGGTCCGGTGCGCGCCAAGGTCTACGCGCCGTTCATCGCGGAGTGGGGGACCTGCAGCAAGGAGCCGTACGAACGGCTCGGGCTGCTGGTCCTGCGGCCAGGGCTGGAAGAGGCCTGGCGAGCGGCGCTCGCGAACGGCGAGGTCCGGGGCGACCCGGACCTCGCCTTCGGCGACGGCTTCGCGCTGACCGGCTCGGAGGGCATGGAGTACCTGGGACTCAACAGACTCGAGTGCACGCCCACCGCGTGTTCGCTCGTCCCGATCAAACACCACTGAGAGAGACAGGAGATCCGGAGCAATGACGCTCAACGGACAAAGGCGGTGGGCCGCGGCGGGTGTCGTGGTCGCCACCGCCGTGGCGACGTTCGGGGTGGCGCTCAGCGCACCCGCGGGCGCCGCACCCGGTTGCCGGGTGGACTACAAGGCGAACAGCTGGGGCGGCGGTGGGTTCGGCGCCTCGGTGAAGATCACCAACCTCGGTGACGCCGTGTCGGGCGGCTGGACGCTCAAGTTCACCCTCCCCGGCAACCAGCGCGTGGCACAGGGGTGGAACGCGACCTGGGCGCAGTCGGGTGCCGACGTGACCGCGACGAGCCTGTCGTGGAACGGCAACCTCGGCACCGGCGCGTCCACCGAGCTCGGCTTCAACGGCAGCGGTGCGGGCGCCAACGACGCCAGCCCGGCGACGTTCACGCTGAACGGCACGCAGTGCACCGGTGAGGTCGGGCCCACCACCACGACGACGACCACGACGACGTCGAACGGCCCCGGTCCCGACCCGGGCAACGGCAAGGTCGACAACCCGTACGTCGGTGCGAAGCAGTACGTCAACCCGGACTGGGCGGCCAAGGCCTCGGCGGAGCCGGGCGGCAGCCGGATCGCGAACCAGCCCACCGCCGTGTGGCTCGACCGCATCGCGGCGATCACCGGCACCGTGGACTCGCGCGGACTGGTCGGACACCTGGACGAGGCGGTGCGCCAGGCGGCGGGCTCACCACTCGTCATCCAGCTGGTGATCTACAACCTGCCCGGTCGCGACTGCTCGGCGCTCGCGTCGAACGGTGAGCTCAAGCCCGACGAGATCGGTCGCTACAAGACCGAGTACATCGACCCGATCGCGGCGATCCTCGCCCGGCCCGCGTACAAGGACCTGCGGATCGTCACCACGGTCGAGATCGACTCGCTGCCGAACCTGATCACGAACGTGACGCCGCGGCCCACCGCGGTGGCGAACTGCGACGTGATGAAGGCCAACGGAAACTACATCACCGGTGTCGGCTACGCGCTCGCGAAGCTGGGTGCCGTGCCGAACGTCTACAACTACCTGGACATCGGCCACCACGGCTGGATCGGCTGGGACGACAACTTCGGCGCGACGGCCGAGCTGCTGTTCCAGGCGGCGAACGCGTCCGGCAGCACGAAGGCGAACGTGCAGGGCTTCATCGCCAACACCGCGAACTACGGTGCGTTGAAGGAGCCGTACTTCAAGATCGAGGACTCGGTGAACGGCACCTCGGTCCGCCAGTCGAAGTGGGTGGACTGGAACCGCTACGTCGACGAGCTGTCCTACGCGCAGGCGTTCCGCAACCGGGCCGTGCAGGCGGGCTTCGACGCGAACGTCGGCATGCTGATCGACACCAGCCGCAACGGCTGGGGCGGCAGCGCCCGTCCGACGGGTCCCGGCCCGCAGACGACCGTGGACGCCTACGTCAACGGCGGCAAGCTGGACCGCCGCATCCACCTCGGCAACTGGTGCAACCAGTCCGGTGCCGGCCTCGGTGAGCGCCCGAAGGCGGCGCCGGAGCCGGGCATCGACGCCTACGTGTGGGTGAAGCCGCCGGGTGAGTCCGACGGTGCGAGCAAGGAGATCCCGAACAACGAGGGCAAGGGCGCGGACAAGATGTGCGACCCGACCTACACCGGCAACATCCGCAACGGCAACAACCTGTCGGGTGCGCTGCCGGACGCCCCGCTGTCGGGCAAGTGGTTCTCCGCGCAGTTCCAGGAGCTCATGCGCAACGCCTACCCGGCGCTGTGACCGGAGCACCGCACCACAGCACCACCGGCACCACCGCGGTACCGCTGTGAAACGGCTCCTGCGCGACTTCCGCTCGCGCAGGAGCCCCGCCGCCGCCGCACCCGCACCCGCGGCGGCGGCGCGCGGCGGCACCCCGTGCGTTCGACGTGGTTCGAAGGCAGCAGCCGATCCCGGGCCGACCTCGTGTCCGGCCCGGGTCGGCACCACGCTGCGGATGGCCCGGCCCCTGCGAAAGGTCATGCGCGATGCCAGAACTCCCGCGCCACGGCGTGCTGTCCGCCGGCACGCCGGTCACGCACCCGCGCACCGGCCAGGCCCGCCAGGACTTCGGCGTGGCCGCGGAGGCGTTCCCCCTCGGCGCGGTGGCGCTGCTGCCGGGACCGTTCCTGGACAACACCTCCCGCACCCACGCCTACCTGAGGTTCCTCGACCCCGACCGGTTGCTGCACACGTTCCGCCGCAACGTCGGGCTGCCCTCGGGCGTCATCCCGTGCCGCGGCTGGGAGGCGCAGGACAGCGGGCTGCGCGGCCACTCGACCGGCCACGTGCTGTCCGCTCTCGCGCAGGCGTTCGCGAGCACCGGCGACCCCGCGTTCACCGCCGGGGCCGACCACCTGGTCGAGCAGCTGGCGCTGTGCCAGGACCGGGCCAGGACCGCCGGTTACAGCACCGGGTACCTCGCGGCGTTCCCGGAGGGCTTCTTCGGCAGGGTCGAGGCGGGAGAGCCGGTCCAGGCGCCCTACTACACCCTGCACAAGATCATGGCGGGACTGCTCGACGTGCACGTGCTGATGGGCAGCGCACGGGCGCTGCGGGTGCTGACCGGGATGGCGGCCTGGGTGAGGTGGCGGGCCGGCCGGCTGACCGAGGCGCACCGCCAGGAGGTGCTGCGCACCGAGTTCGGCGGCATGAACGAGGTCCTGGTGAACCTCTACCAGGTCACCGGCGACCCGGCGCACCTGGCCGCCGCGCGGTTCTTCGAGCACTCCGCGATGTTCGACCCGCTCGCACTGGGCACCGACGAGCTCAACGGTCTGCACGCCGGCACCCAGGTCCCCAAGGTGCTCGGGGCGATCAGGGCCTACCACGCCACCGGCACCACCCGCTACCGCGACATCGCCGTCAACTTCTGGCGGATCGTGACCGGCGCGCACACCTACGCCATCGGCGGCACGTCCAACGACGGGCACTTCAAGCCACCGCACCGGATCGCCACCGAGCTGTCCGACCACACCTGCGAGAGCTGCACCACCCACACGATGCTCAAGCTGACCCGGCAGCTCTTCCGCACCGACCCCGGTCAGCCGGGGTACTTCGACTTCTACGAGAAGGCGCTCCACAACCACCTGCTCGGCGCGCAGGACCCCACCTCCCGGCACGGCCACCACAGCACCTTCACGCCGTTGCGCGCGGGCGGCATCCGCACCTACAGCAGCGACTACGACGACTTCACCTGCTGCCACGGCACCGGCCTGGAGACCGACACCGGGCACGGCGGCAGCATCTACTTCCACGCAGGCCGCACGCTGTACGTCACCCTGTTCATCCCGTCCGTGCTCACCTGGGCGGCCAGGGGCGTGGTGGTGCGGCAGGAGACGTCCTTCCCGGACGAGGGCGCGACCCGGCTCACCGTCACCGGTACCGGCCGGTTCGAGCTGCGCGTGCGCATCCCGTCCTGGGCGCGGGGCGCGCTGCTGCACGTCAACGGCGTCGCCGCGGAGCCCGTCACGCCCGGTACCTACGCGCGGGTGGACCGCGACTGGCGCAGCGGGGACGTGGTCGAGGTGACCCTGCCGATGCACCTGCACCTGCGGCGGGCACCGGACGACAAGCGGGTGCGGACGGTCGAGGTGGGGCCGATCGTGCTCGCGGGCGCGTACGGCACGAACGACCTCGCCCACCTGCCCACGCTGCGCACCGCGACCCTGCGGCCCACCGCGAACCCGTTGCGCTACACCGCGATGGCCAGTACGGGCCCGGTCACGCTGCTGCCGTTCTTCCGGCTGCACGGTCAGCGCTACACCGTCTACTGGCGGGTGGGCGACACCCCGGCGCCACCGCCGTTCATCGCGCACTTCCGGTTCGGCGAGGGCCGCGGCTCGACCGCCGCGGACGCCACCGGTGGCGAGCGGGCGACGCTGGCGGGTGGCGCGGGCTGGAGCACCGGGCGCACCGGGGCCGCGCTGTCGCTCGACGGTGCGGGCGCGCACGTGGTGCTGCCACCGGGCCTGCTCACCGGAGCGCGCGAGTTCAGCCTGGCCGTGTGGGTGCGGCCGCGGTCGGCGGTCGCGGGAGCGCGGCTCGCCGACTTCGGCAGCGGCGTGAACTCCTACCTGTTCCTCACGCCGCACGGACCCCGGGGCGGGGTGCGGTACGCGATCACGACCGGTGGCGCGGGTGCCGAACGGCACCTCGACGGGGGAACGGTCGCGGTGGACGAGTGGACGCACCTCGTCGTCACGCAGGCCGGTGGACTCGCCGTGCTGTACGTGAACGGCGCGGAGGTCGCACGCGACGCGGAGTTCCCGGTGAGCCCGGCGGTGCTCGGCAGCACCACCCAGAACTGGCTCGGGCGGTCGCAGCACGCGGGCGACGCCCACCTCGACGCGGCCGTCGAGGACCTGCGGGTCTACGGCCGCGCACTGGCACCCGGCGAGGTCGCCGCCCTCTGCGCCGATCCTTGACCGGGTTTGTGAGCGTGCCCAATCGGAAACTTTCCATACGGTACGGAATTCGTCTGGACCACTAGAAATGATCAATGTTAACGCGAACATCACTCTTGTAACGGACTGAACCGGATCTCTATGGTGTCGGAACGCTACAGCGGGTGAACGCGGGAAGGAGGCGGTGTGGTCACCATCGCGGACGTCGCTCGGCACGCTGGAGTCGCGCCGAGCACCGTCTCCTACGTGCTGACGGGCAAGCGGTCGATCTCCGCCGACACGAAGTCGCGGGTCAGGGAGAGCATCAGGGCGCTGGGGTACCAGCCGCACGTGACCGACAGGGGCCTGTCCTCGAGCCGGACCAACGTGATCGGGCTGGTGCTGCCGCTGCGCGCGGGGATGCACCTGCCGGGCATGATGCGGTTCGTCACCGCCGCGGTGACCACCGCGCGCCGGTACGACATGGACCTGCTGCTGATGACGGCGGACGACGGCGCCTCCGGGCTGCGCAGAGCGGCCAACAGCGCCCAGGTCGACGGCTTCCTCGTGATGGACGTGGAGATGGACGACGACCGGGTGCCGTTGCTGCGGCAGCTGTCCAAGCCGTCCGTCCTCATCGGACACCCGGCCACCGCGCGCGGGCTCACCTGCGTCGACCTCGACTTCGAGGCGGCCGGGGCCAAGTGCGTCGACCACCTGGCCGACCTCGGGCACCGGTCCATCGGCTTCCTCGGCGCACCGAGCGCGGTCTACCGGCGCAGCACCGGGTCCGCGCACCGCACGATGAACGGCTTCAGCGCCGCGGCGATGCGCAGGGGAGTGGCGGCGACCGCGCTCGCGGTCGAGGACGACCACGACTCGGTGCTCAGGGCCACCAAGGCGCTGGTCCGCGCGCACCCGTCGATGACGGCGCTGGTGGTGCACAACGAGGCGGCGCTGGGCTGGATCACGTCGTGCCTGCGGGCGGCCGGGCGGCAGGTGCCCGGTGACGTCGCCGTGGTCGCGATCTGCCCCGACGAGCTCGCCGAGCAGCTGTCGCCGCCGCTCACCTCGGTGCGGCTGCCGGCGGAGGAGCTCGGCCGGCACGCGGTCGACCTGCTCGCGGCCAAGCTCGACGGCAAGCAGCCACCGCCGTTGATGCTGCTGCCACCGCGGCTCTCGCGGCGGGCGAGCACCCCGGACCCGGCGGTGCCGCACCAGCACCGCAGAACGGGGTCGTCGGGCTGATCCGGCGACCGGACCCGGCCTCGCGGCCGGGAACGCGGACCGGGCGGTCGGGTGGTGGTGCCGCGCGTGCGGAATGCGGCCCGCACGGGTGGACCTCCACCACTCGGACACCGTCCTGGAGGAGTGCGCGGCGCTCGGCGGAGAGAGTCGCGCACTCCTCTTTTTCCGGTTCTGGCAGGACGTCAGGCCTTGGCCCAGCGCTGGTTGGCACCGCCCTGGCAGGTCGCGACCGTCACGGCCGCGCCGTTGCCCGTGCCGGCGGAGGTGAGGCAGAGCCCGGTCTGGACGCTGGTCACCGTGCCGCTGCCGGTGAGCTGCCAGGCCTGGTTCGCACCGCCGTGGCAGTCCCAGATCTGCACCCGTGCGCCGGAAGCGGCGTTGTTGGGGGCGTCCAGGCACTTGCCGGTCACCTGCAGCGCCTGGCCGTTCTGGGTGAACTGCTGGTTCGCGTTGGTGTGACAGTCCCAGGTGATCATCTGCGCGCCGTTGGCCGTGCTCGCGCCGTTGACGTCGAGGCAGCGGCCGGCCGCCTCACCGCGCAGCCGGAACGTGGTCGGCGCCGGCGGCGTCTCGCCGGTGAAGAACTTCCAGACCTCCTCCTTCACCCAGCTGCGGGCACCGCTCTCGCAGCCCGCGCACCCGTCGACCGGTCCCTGCTGGTGGCCGCCGTCGAACGGCGCCCACACCACCGGGTAGCCGGCGCGGCAGTTCGCGTACTGCGTGATGATGTGCGTGCGGCTGCCCGCGGCCGGTTCCGGCGCGTTCTGCGGCGTGCAGCCGTTGTTGCGCACCCACCGGTCCCGCTGGCCGCGGCCGGAGCCGATGTTGTCGCTGACGCCGTGGATGCCCATGTACGCCACCGGTGCGGTGCCACCGGCGCAGCCGCTGATCTCGCCGGGGGAGGCGATGGCGGCGATGGCGCGGAACACGGTCGGGCGCGAGCACGCGAGGGAGATGCTCATCGCGCCGCCGTAGCTGAAGCCGAGCGAGAACCGCTGCGTGGTGTCGACGCAGAGGTCGTTCTCGATGCGGCTCATCATGTCGTCGACGAACCGGACGTCCTCGCCGCCGCTGTTGCCCCAGCCGTTGTTGAGGCCCTGTGGTGCGACGAAGATCGTCGAGTTGTTCGCCAGCCTGCGCAGGCCGTAGTAGGCGTAGACGTCGCCGTCGCTGCCGCCGCCCGCCACCTGCTGCGCGGTGCCGCCCAGCCAGTGCAGCCCGAAGACGAGCTTGTACTGGCGGGTGTTGTCGTAGTTGTCCGGGATGCTCAGGATGAACGACCGGGTCTTGCCGCTGCTCTGGATCGTCTGGTTGCCGCTGCGCAGCGTCGGTGCCTTGCCGCAGCCGGGGGTGGCCGCGAGCGGGGCGGGCTCGGCCGGTGCCTGCGCCTGGGCGACGCTGCTGCCGGAGAACGCCAGCGCGGCGGCCGCGAGCAGCCACCCCGTCCGGCGGAGGAGGTGCCTGGTACGCATCAGGGTGTTCGCGCTCTCTGTCGTGGCGGTCATGCGGAGGTGCACGTCTTGCCGTTGAGGGTGAACTGCGCCGGTGCCGCGGTGTTGCCGGTGTGCGTGGCCTGGAAGCCGATGCTGGTCGACGTGCCCGGTGCGAGGTCGCCGTTGTAGGAGACGTTGGTCGCGCCCACCCGTCCGGTCGGCGAGTCGTAGGTGGCGTTCCACCCGCCGGTGATGGTCTGCCCGCTGCCCAGCGTGAAGCCCAGCAACCAGCCGCTGATCGCGGCCGTGCCGGTGTTCGTGATGGTGATGGTCGAGGTCAGCCCGTTGTTCCAGGCGTTGACCTCCGCGCCGACCCTGCACTCGCCCTGGGGCAGCGGAGTCGTGGACGTGGGTCCGTCGCTGGTGGTCGTGGTGGTCGTCGTCGTGGTGACCGGCGGACCCGCGAACTGGGTGATGAACTTCCACGCCTCGCCGGAGGTCCAGGTGCGCCAGCCGTCACCGCCGGAGTCGATCGGGCCGGGGGTGTGCCCGCCGTCGAACGCCGCCCACACCACCGGGTACCCGGCGCGGCAGCCGCTGTAGGCGGTGATGATGTGGGTGCGGCTGCCCGCGGCAGGCTCGCGCGGGTTCTGCGCCGTGCAGCCGTTGTTGCGCACGAACTTGTCGCGCAGCGCGCGGCCCTGCGAGATGTTCAGGACGTTGTCGCTGACACCGTGGAAGCCCAGGTACGCGATGGGCTGCGTGCCGCCGTTGCAGCCGCTGAGCTGAGCGCCCGCGTAGACGACGACAGCGCGGAACACGGTGGCACGGGCGCACGCGACGGCATACGACATCGCGCCGCCGTAGCTGAACCCGCCCGCGTAGCGCTGGGTCGTGTCGACGCACAGCGCGTTCTCGAGCTGCCGCAGCATGTCGTCGACGAACGTCAGGTCCTGGCCACCGGGGTTGGCCCAGCCGTTGTTGTTGCCCTGCGGCGCGACGAAGATCGTGCCGTTGTTCTCGGCGTCGGCGAGCTTGCGCAGCCCGTAGTAGGACCAGTTGTAGCCGTCGGACCCGCCGGTGTCGACGTCGTTCGCGGTGCCGTTGAGCCAGTGGAACCCGACGAACAACCGGTACTGCCGGTTGGGGTCGTAGTTGGCGGGCAGCCGCAGGATGTACTGGCGGTTCTGGCCGCCGCTGCTGATGGTCTGCCGTCCGCTCGACAGCGAGGGGGCCTTGCCGCACCCCGCCGTCGCCGCCGCCGCGCCCACGCCGCCGGTGGTCGTGGTCGTGCCGCCGAGCGCGATGCCCGCCGCGCCCAGCAGCACCACGGCACTCGCGACGGCCATCGCCAGCACCGTCCTAGGCCCTGCCACGGCAGCGCTCCTCGTGTTGGTGGAACATCGTCGTCCCTTCGGTTGTCAGACTTGCTGGAGTTGGAACCGCTGGTTGTCGGCCGCGCTCTGGTTCCACTGGGACACGCGGGTGCCGTCGGTGGTCGCCGCGTTCCAGACGTCCATGGCGAGACCGCTCTGCCGGTTGACCAGGCTGATGACGCCGCCGCCTTGGTCGACGACCCGCCACTGCTGGGTGGCCGCACCGGTGTCGGGCTGCTGGGTGATGTCGGCGCCGGTGCCCGAGCCCGCGACCTGCATGACCAGGCCGCTGTGCCGGGCGCGCAGCCGGTAGTACCCGCCGCCGGAGTCGAGGAAGTCGAACTGCTGGTTGAGCCCGCTCGTCGGCGACCACTGCTGCAGCAGCGCACCCGCCGCCGTCGAGACGCCGCTGATGTCGAGGTACTTCCCGCTGTGCCGGGCGACGAGGCGGTAGTTGACGCCCGGCCGCACCACCGCCGGAGCCGAGCCCTGGCCGGTCGCGCGGTAGACGTGCCCGGCCTGTCCGGGGAACTCGGCGACGCCGCTCTCGGGCTGGGCCGGCTGGACCACCGCGCCGGTCGTGGTGTCGCGCAGCTCGAAGGTGCCGCCGAAGATCCGGTTGCGCACGCGGACGGTGCCGTCGCGGTCGGGGGTGACGGTCAGCGTCACGGTGCCGTCGGCGGCCCAGGTCGCGCCGACGGTGTACCCGCCGCGCCCGCGCAGGCCGGTGACGCTGCCCGCGGGCCAGGCCGGTGGCAGGGCGGGCAGGACGTGCAGCTCGCCGTTGTGGCTGTGCAGCAGCATCTCCGCGACACCGGACGTGGCACCGAAGTTGCCGTCGATCTGGAACGGCGGGTGCAGGTCGAACATGTTGGGCGCCAAGCGGTCCGTGGTCACCAGCGAGCGCAGCAGGTCGTGTGCCCGCGACCCCTCCTCCAGCCGGGCCCAGAAGTTGATCTTCCACGCGAGCGACCACCCGGTGCCGGCGTCCCCGCGCAGCTCCAGCGTCCTGCGGGCCGCGGCGTGCAGCTGCGGCGTGCCGCGCTTGGTGATCTGGTTGCTCGGGTGCAGCCCGTACAGGTGCGAGACGTGCCGGTGGTTCGGCTCGGTCTCGACCCAGTCGTACTGCCACTCCATGACGTTGCCGCGCGAACCGACCCTGGTGGGCGCGAGCCGTTGCCGGGCCGCCCGCACCTGGGTGCGGAAGTCGGTGTCGACACCCAGCACCTCGGACGCGGCGGCGCAGCCGTCGAACAGGTCGCGCAGGATCTGCATGTCCATCGTCGGACCCGCGCAGACGCTGACGCCGGAGTGGTGGTTGAGCTCCGGCGAGTTCGACGGGTTCGTGACGAGGTGGCCCAGGCTCGGCTCGGTGACGAGGGTGTCGAGGAAGAACTGCGCGCACCCCTTGAGCGCCGGGTAGTACGTGCGCAGGAACGCCACGTCGCCGGTGAACCGGTAGTGCTCCCAGATCAACGTCGACAGCCACGCGCCACCGGTCTGCCACATGCCGGCCGCGGCGAAGTCGACGACCGAGGAGCCGCGCCACGCGTCGGTGTTGTGGTGGGTGACCCAGCCGCGGGCGCCGTACTGCACCTGGGCGGTGCGGGCGCCGGTGGTGGTCAGGTCGTTGATCATCCGGAACACCGGTTCGAAGCACTCGGCGAGGTTCGTGGTGTCGGCCGGCCAGTAGTTCATCGGCAGGTTCGCGTTGATCGTGTACTTCGAGTCCCACGCCGGGGCGAGCTGGTCGTTCCAGATGCCCTGGAGGTTCGCCGGCTGCGTGCCGGGGCGTGACGAGGAGATCAGCAGGTACCGGCCGTACTGGAACAGCAGGGTGGAGAACTGCGGGTCGCTGGTGCTGCCGTGCCGGGAGATGCGGACGTCGGTCGGCTGGTCGGCGGCGGACGTGCGGCCCAGGTCGAGCGTGACGCGGTTGAACAGCGCCTGGTAGTCGGAGACGTGCCGGGACCGCAGCGTGGCGTAGGCGGTGCCCTGGGCCGCGTTCAGGTGGGTCCTGGCACGGCCCTGGTAGTCGCCGTTGACGGTTCGGTGGTCGACGTAGCTGGTGCCGATGGAGACCAGGACCGTGACCGCGTTGGCGCCGGTGACCCGCAGCGTGCCGCCGGAGCTGCTGACCGAACCGCCCTCGGCCACGACCCTGGCCAGTGCGAGGAACCGCACCGTGCCCGCGATGTTGCGCTGGGTGCCGGAGATGCCGTCGAGCGCGATCGTCGTCGCGTCCGGGCTGGAGGCCGTGACACGCTGCGGCGAGGTGAAGGCCGCGGTGAACGTGACCGAGTTCGCCGTCTCCGCGGTCAGCCTGATGACGATCACCTGGTCCGGCGCGCTCGCGAACACCTCACGCCGGTGGCGCACGTTGTTCGCCGTGTAGGTGACCTCGGTGGTCGCCGTGGTGAGGTCGAGCGACCGCTGGTAGTTCGTGGCGGTGGCCGACGGGAAGGTCAGCCGGAGGTCGCCGACCGGCTGGTAGGCGAGCTGACCGGCCGGGCTGCCCAGCATGGTCTGGTCGATCAGGGTCTGCGCCTGCGACCACTGGTTCGAGAAGACGAGCTGGCGGATCTGCGCGAGCGCGCCCGCACCGCGCGGGTTGCTGTAGTCGTGCGGCCCGCCGGCCCAGACGGTGTCCTCGTTGAGCTGCAGGCGTTCGGTGTCGGTGTTGCCGAACACCATCGCGCCGAGCCTGCCGTTGCCCACCGGCAGCGCGCGCAGCCAGTCGGACCCGGCTGCCCGGTCGTACCAGAGCGAGAGGTCACCGGCCGCCCGCGCCCGAGGTGGGTCGGCGGCCGCGGTCGCCGTCCACCCCGCCTGCGTCAGCACAGCTCCCGCGCCGAGCACCATGAGCTGCCGCCGGTTCAGGTCGGACATGCCAGTCCTCCAAAGGGTGTGCGCGATCGCGGAACTCCCCTTGGTGGCTCGCCACGAGGAGCGGGGTGGTGGGGGTGCGGGCCGCCGGCGGGCACGCGGTGGTGCCCGCCGGCGCCTGGGGACAGCGGTGGGCTCAGGCCGTGGAGCACCGCGCGCCGTTGAGGGTGAAGCCGGACGCGGCCGCGCTGTCACCGGTGTGCGTGGCCTGCAGGCCGATCGAGATCGAGCCGTTCGGCGGGATCTGGCCGTTGTAGCCGACGTTGCTCGCCGTCACGGCGCCGCTGGCCGGCGCGTAGCTCGCGCTCCAGCCGCCGGTGATGGTCTGCCCGCCGGGCAGCGTGAAGCCGAGCTGCCAGCCGTTGATGGCGGTGGCCGACGTGTTGGTGATGGTGATCGTCTCGGTCAGGCCGTTGTTCCAGGCGTTGACCGAGGCCGTGACCGCGCATCCGTCCGTGGGAACGGGCGTGGTCGTGGTGGTCGTGGTGGTGGTGGTGGTGGTGGTCGTGGTCGTCGTCGGTGGCGCGTCCAGACCGAGGAACGAGATCGCGTACGCGAGCATCCCCGACTGCGGCAGGTCGTGCCCGACGCCCTGGATGCTCACGCCCTCGACGGTCGCGGCGGTGCCGGTCGCGCCGTACCGGGTGCGGGTCCAGTTCTGCCGCGGCTGGTCGGTGAACGCCGGGGTGCGGCTCAGCCCGTGGAGGTTGGTCCACTGGTCGAGCTCCTCGCCGAAGTTCGGGTACGCCAGCGTGGTGTCGTTCGTGCCGTGCCACAGCTGCATCCGCGGGTAGCGCCCGGTGTAGCCGGGGTACATCGCCCTGGCCTGGTCACCCCACTGCTGCGGGGTCTTCAGCAGGGTGCCGCCGGAGCACTGGCTGTTCCACAGCGACCCGTTGGTCGTGGCGAAGCAGCCGGCCGGCACGCCGGAGAACGCCGACCCCGCGCTGAACACGTCCGGGTACTCGGCGGCCAGCACGTTGGTCATCATCGCGCCGGAGGAGAAGCCGGCGACGACGATGCGCGCCGGGTCGACGTTGTAGGCCTGCCGCGCGTGCGCGACCATCGACATGATGCCGGTGGAGTCGCTGCCCCCGTTGCGGCGCAACGCACCGGCGGTCGCCACGTCGAAGCAGCGGCCCTCCCGGGTGGCCTCCGGGTAGACGATGACGTACCCGAGCCGGTCCGCCGCGGTGACGAAGTCGCGCCCGTTGCCGTTGTGCACGGCGCTGGCCGAACCGGTGCAGAAGTGCACCATCACGAGCAGCGCGGGTTTGGGGGCGACCCGGTCCGGGACGTACACGTACATGTTCAGGCCGGTCGGGTTGGCGCCGAAGTTCGTGACGCGGACCAGTGAGGCGGCCTGCGCGGGCTGGGGCACCAGGGAGACCGCGAGAGCGGCCAGCATCAGCAGCAGCACGGGCACGAGCGCGATGAGCCCGTACCTCCTCGAGTGCGCGCGAGCGGTCATGACGCACCGCACGTCAGGTCACTCGCCCTGGTGACGGCGACGGTCTGGATCGTCGAGCACATGGTGTCCTCCGTGATCGGTTCTCGGACGGCGGAGCTCGTGCCGGCGGGACCGAACTGCCACCAGTTGAGGTTGAGCAGGTAGCCGCTGCCGCCGCTGAACCTCAGGTACAGGTCGCGGGTGCCGGTCAGGCCGCTCACCGGGCAGGTGACGGTGGTCCACGCCTGCCAGCCGCCCGTGTTGGGCACCGAGCACCGGCCGGCCAGGGCGCCCGTGGCGCTGCCGGAGCGGACCTCGATCGAGCTGCCCGCCACGGTGGAGGCCACCCGTGCGGTGAAGGTGGCGGCGCCGTTGCCGAACGCCACGTTCTTCAGCTTCACGTAGTCGCCGTTGTTGGTGTGGCTGAGGTTCAGCCCGCCCTCGCTGGAGGCCTCGGTCTCGACACCGCTGCCCCACGCGACCGTCTCGCCCTCCTGGCGCACGTACGGGTTCAGCGTGTCCGCGGCCGGTGGCCCGGTGGTGCTCATGGAGAGCTGCGGGATGGTGCCGTCGGCGTTGTAGCTGAACTTCTCCACGGCCACGGACCGGGTGAAACCGCCGCCGCCCGGCAGCGCGCCGTTGTGGTAGAAGAAGTACGAGCCGCCCTTGAAGTCCACGATGCCGGGGTGGTTGGTGAACGCGCTGCCCTGCGTGGGCATCAGGGTGCCGCGGTACGTCCACGGACCGGTGGGGCCCGGCGCGGTCGAGTACCCGATGAACTCCGAGCAGCACTTCGCCGCGAAGACGTTGTAGTACTGGCCGTTGCGCTGGTACACCCAGGGCGCTTCCTCGTAGAGGGTCGGCCGCTTGGGGTCACCGGTGCGGGTGCCGAACCCGGCGGTGGTGAGCGGGATCTGGCTGACGCCGCCGGAGTAGGAGGTCATGTCGGCGTTCAGGCGGACGTACCAGAGGTTGGGGTTGCCCCAGTACAGGTAGGCCTGGCCGCTGCTGTCGATCATGACCGACGGGTCGATCTCGCCGTTCTCGACCAGCGGGCGGCCGAGCGCGTCGCGGAACGGGCCGGTGGGGCTGTCGGAGACGCCGACGCCGATCGCCATCCGGTTGGTGGCGCGGTTGACCACGGGGACGTACCAGTAGAACTTGCCGTTGCGCTCCACGGCCTGGCCGGCCCACGCGTCCTGCTTGGCCCAGCTGAACGTGCCGAGGTTCATGGGCGAGCCGTGGTCGGTCCAGTTGACCATGTCGGCCGACGAGAAGACCCGCCACTCCTTCATGGTGAACCAGGTCGAGCCGTCCTCGTCGTGTCCGGTGTAGAGGTAGACCCGTCCGTTGTGGACGAGCGGGGCCGGGTCGGCCGTGTAGATGTGCTGCACGATCGGGTTGTCCGCCCTCGCGGGGGCGGACACCGCCAGGAGCATGCCCGCCACCAGGGCGAGGTGCGTCCAGAACCTGCGTGTCGTGACCATTCTCGTCTCCCGAGGGCAGGGGAGGTCCCGCGGACCGGACTGCGTTTCCGGTCCGCGGAACCGTCCTCGGCTGCTGCGTGGTGCGGTGTCAGCTCGCGGCGCAGGCCGGGTTCAGACCCGAAGCGCTGCCGGTGCCCTGGAAACCGAACGTGGTCGACTGGCCGGCCGCGATGCTGCCGTTGTAGTCGACGTTGGTCCAGTTGACGGTTCCGCTGGTGCCGCTGCGGTTGGCGCTCCACGAACCGGTGATCGTGGCACCGTTGAGCGTCGTCGTGACACGCCAGCCGTTGAGGGCCGAGGAGCCCGCGGTGACCTTCACGTTGGCGACGAACCCGCCGTCCCACTGGTTGAGCTCCACGGAGGCGGTGCAGTCACCGACGGGATCGGGGCCGTTGCTGGTGGTCGTCGTCGTGGTGGTGGTCGTGGTCGTCACGCCGGGGCCACCCGAGTTCAGCGCGTCCAGCACCGAGTTGTACGCGGGCTTCTTCGCACCCGAGCCGGTGAACAGCAACGGGTTCTCGCCACCGCGCCACGAGTCGGTGTCGCGGATGCCCCACACCGTGATGCCGGTGCAGCGCGCGACGGCCATGCAGGCCCTGGTCACGGCACCGTAGGCGTTGGCCTGGTTGGAGCCCGCGATGTCCAGCTCGGTGATCTGGACGTCGACACCCAGGTCCGCGAAGCGCTTGATGTTGGCCTGGTAGTCCGACGGCGCGTTGTTCGTCAGGTGCGACTGGAGGCCGACGCAGTCGATCGGCACACCGCGGGCCTTGAAGTCGCGGACCATGTTGTAGATGCCCGTGGACTTCGCGTTGATGCCGTCGGTGTTGTAGTCGTTGTAGCAGAGCTTCGCGGCCGGGTCGGCCGCACGGGCCGCGCGGAACGCCGCCTCGATCCAGTCGTTGCCGGTGCGCTGCAGGTTGGAGTCGCGCCGGCCACCGCTGCCGCCGTCGGCGAACGCCTCGTTCACGACGTCCCAGGCGTAGATCTTGCCCTTGTAGTGGGTGGCGACCTGGGTGACGTGGTTGATGGCCGCCTGGCGCAGGTCCGAACCGCTGAGGTTCTGGGCCCAGCGCGGCTGCTGCTGGTGCCACAGCAGCGCGTGACCGCGGACCCGCTTGCCGTTGCTGATGGCGTGGTTGAGGATGCGGTCGCCGCCGGAGTAGTTGAACTGACCGCGGTTGGGCTCGGTCGCGTCCCACTTCATCTCGTTCTCGGCGGTGACCATGTTGAACTCGGTGTTCAGGATGTTCACGTAGGTCGAGTCGCCGAGCTTCTGCGCCGCGACGGCGGTGCCGAAATAACGCCCGCTCTGAGCGGCGGCGGCACCGAGAGTGGTGGCCGCGTTCGCGGTGGCGGTGACGATCAGTGTCGCGCCGAGTGCCGCCGCGGCGACTGTCGAAACGATTGGCACAAGTGACACTGACCTCGATGTCAGTTTCATCGTCCACACTTTCGAAACTTGCCCGAATGCCGGGCGTGATGGGCAGGGCAGACAGTTCGCACGGGCGGAGCTCCGGTGCGCCAGTGCCGGGCTCGGTGCTGCGTGCGTCGGTGGTGTTGCCTTTGCTGTCAAGGAGTGTGGCAGTTGCATGTTCACGCTCACAAGAAGACGGCCGCAGTTTCCCGGCGAGATTGAGCTGAACGGGCTACAAAATGCAGGGAGCGCTCCCAGTCTGCTCATCGAATCTGTCGAACACGAATTGTTGAAGGGCTGTCGAACGCAAAGCGCTAAAGTTAACGCTCACATTTTTAGCGTTTGACCGGCCCTCGGCGGCGTGCCTACGGTGGTTCGAGTTCGGACGCACCTGCCGAGCGGAAATCACCCTTCGGTGGTTTGTGAGAGCGCTCTCACAATTGTTCGGCCCCATATCGCAACAGCAACGACGCTGCGAGGACCCCTGAATGAGAGCAACAGATCCCGCGCGCGCCGGCACGCCGGCCCGTGACCAGTCCCGCTCGTCCGGCACGCGGAGGCGCGCGGCGGGCGCCTGCGCGGCCGCGAGCGCACTCGTGGCCGGCACCGTCGCACTGGCGGTGAGCGGCGGCGCGTCCGTCAGCGCCGCGGAGTCGGCGTACTACGTCGACCCGTCGAGCTCCAGCGCCCGCTGGGTGGCGGCGAACCCCGGTGACTCGAAGGCGGCGGTGATCCGCGACCGGATCGCCTCCGTGCCCCAGGCGCGCTGGTACACCACCACGAACACCTCGACGGTCCGGTCGGAGGTCAGCTCCTTCGTGGGCGCGGCCGCCGCGGCCGGCAAGATCCCGATCCTGGTGGTCTACAACATCCCCAACCGCGACTGCGGCGGCGCCAGCGGCGGCGGGGCGCCCTCGCACCAGGCGTACCGGGCGTGGGTGGACGAGGTGGCGGCAGGCCTGGGCGGACGCCCGGCCGCGATCGTGCTGGAACCCGACGTCCTGCCGATCATGACGAGCTGCCAGAGCGCCGACCAGCAGAACCAGACCAAGGCCTCCATGGCCTACGCGGGCAAGAAGCTGAAGTCCGGTTCCTCCCAGGCCAAGGTGTACTTCGACATCGGCCACAGCGCGTGGCTGAACCCGTCGGAGGCCGCGAACCGCCTGCGCGCCGCGGACATCTCCAACAGCGCCGACGGCATCTCGACCAACGTGTCCAACTACCGCTCCACCTCCGACGAGGTGAACTTCGCCAAGAACGTGCTGAACGCGGTGGGCGACAGCAGGTTGAAGGCCGTCATCGACACCAGCCGCAACGGCAACGGCCCCGCGGGCAGCGAGTGGTGCGACCCCGCCGGGCGCGCCATCGGCACCCCCAGCACGGCCGCCACCGGCGACGGCAAGATCGACGCGTTCCTGTGGATCAAGCTGCCCGGCGAGTCCGACGGCTGCATCGCCCCGGCCGGCCAGTTCGTGCCGCAGCGCGCCTACGACCTGGCGATGGCGGCGGGCCCGATCACCACGACCACCACGACGACCACGACCACGACGACGACCACCGGCGGCAACCCCGGCGGCGGCTGCCGTGCCACCCACCGCCTGCTCAGCTCGTGGCAGGGCGGCTACAGCGCCGAGGTCGTGGTCGAGAACCGCGGTGCCGCGGTCAACGGCTGGACCTTCACCTTCTCCGCACCCGGCGTCACCGTGACGCAGGGCTGGAGCGGCCAGTGGAGCGACGGCGGCGACGTGGTCACCGTGACCAACGCGTCGTGGAACGGCTCCATCCCGTCCGGCGGCCAGGCCGTCATCGGGTACAACGCGAACTACACGGGGTCCACGCCGCCGTTCCAGGCGCCGGCGCTGAACGGAGCTGCCTGCTCCTCCTGACGTTCCTCGGGCAGGGAACCGGTTCCCCGTCACGGCCCACACCCCGGCCGTGGCGGGGACTGCCGTCTCCCGCGCGAGCACGCCAGCTGGGCAGGACTGGGCGTCACGCACGATCTTCCTTTCCCGGCTCGATGCGGGGACCGGACGGCGCCGGCCCCCGCACCCACCGCGCGGCCCCTCAGTCGCGCAGCGTCCACTTCTGGTTCGTGCCGCCGTGGCACGTCCAGAGCTGCACCAGCGTCCCGTTCGCCGTGCCGTTGGCGCTGGCGTCCAGGCACAGCCCGGACTGCGCACCGGCGATGCTGCCGTCGGCGTTGACGTTCCACTGCTGGTTCAGGCCGCCGGTGCAGTCCCACAGGATCACCGCGGTGCCGTTCACCGTGCCCTGGCCGGAGGCGTCGAGGCACTTGCCGCCGAGCGTGAGCTGCCGGCCCGTGGTGTGGTTCCAGCGCTGGTTCGTGCTGCCGGTGCAGTCCCAGAGCCGGGCCCTGGTGTTGTTGCTGACCGCGGCGACGTCCAGGCAGCGGCCCGACTGGGTGCCGACGACCGTCACGTTCTGCCGGCCGCCGCCACCGGTGCCGGTCGGACCGGCGTTCGCGATCACCGCCTGAGCACCGGCCGGCCAGTTGCCGTTCGAGACGACCACGTTGCCGGAGACGGTGTTGCCGCGGTCGCCGTTGGTGATGTTGGTGCTGTTGTTGGTGGACCAGTTGTTGCTCACGGTCCAGTTGCCCATGTTCTCGCCGCCCCAGTAGTTGGCGGTGGCCCACGTGCCGGTGTTGGAGAAGACGTTGCCGGTGGCGCGGTAGTACTTCGAGCCCTCGTCGAAGTACAGGCCGAACCAGCCGTTGGTGCGCAGGCAGTGGTTGCCGCTGATCTCGGCGTTCGGGTTCCACCCGAGCGTGTAGATGCACCCGCCGTCGGTCATCTGCTGCATCACGTCGTGCACGTAGTTGTTGAGCAGCCGGTTGTTCGCCGCGGTGGTGGGCGTCGAGTAGCGCGGCTGGTAGTTGTACAGGCCGCGGTTGGCGTAGTGGTTGCTGCCGCCCGCGTCGTTGGCGCCCCAGCCGTAGCCCAGGGACAGGCCCGAGTACGGCAGGTTGTAGATCTCGTTGTTCGCCACGGTCGCGCCGTTGACGTAGGTGTTGAGCACCGACACGTTGCCGCGGTACTCGACGGCGATGTCGTGGATGCGGTTGTGGCTCACCGTGATGTCCCGGTTGACCATCCGCTGGTCACCGGGGTGGTGGGCATCCGCCCGCACGCCGCCGACGACCACGCCGCCCGCCGAGGTCCTGGCGATCTCCGAACGGGTCACGGTGATGCCGGACGCGCCCAGGCCGACGCCGCTCGCGTGGGCGTTGGCGTCGTTGCCGATGCCGATCGCGGTCTGGCCGAGGTTGAAGAACCTCGAGTCGGTGAACGTGATGCCGCTGGCCGCCGACACCTGCACCGCCGCGGGCATCTGCGCCCAGTTCGGCCGCGCCGCCTCGAACTGCGCGCAACCCTGCTGGCAGGAGTTGATCCGGTCGGCGGGCCAGTTCTGGTTGCCCGTCATGAACGCGCCGGTCTGCTGGTCGGCGAAGCCCTGGTTGCTGCTCGGGCCGAGCCACGACGTGCCGGTGAACGTGATGCCGGCGAACGTGATGTTCCGCGCGGGCGCGTCGTAGGTGCCACCGACGTTGACCAGCGACTGCAGGGCCGGCAGTTCGACGCTGGTGCTGCTCATGCTCTGGCCGGACAGCGGGATGTAGTAGAGCGTGCCGGTGCCGGTGTTGAGGTACCACTCGCCCGGCGAGTCGAGGAGCTCGTAGGCGTTGGCCAGGTACAGCGGGCCCGCCCGGTGCGGCTTGCTGAGCGTGTCGTAGCCGAAGGTGTTGTTGTTCCACGCGGGCTGCTGCATCGTCAGGAAGTTGCCGCTGATGCTCTGCACCGGCGAGTACCGGTCGGTGAACGAGTTGACGCTCTCCACTTCGACCCGGCTCTGGTTCGCGAGGGTGTTGAGGTAGTTCAGCGCGCTGTTGGAGAAGCGCATGCCCGTGTCGGTGAACGTGAAGTCCGCGCGGTTGAGCTGCGTGCGCGCGCGGGTGGCGATCGCGCCGTTGACGTAGAGCTGGCGGGCGTCGAGGCCCGTGCCGACGTCGGCCCGCCAGATGTTCTTTCCGGAGTCGGCGACGGTCCAGCCGGTCACGGCCCTCGACCCGCTGATCACCGGCCGCGCGGACGCCGCGGCCTGCCACAGCACCCGGTAGCCGTTCGTGCCGGAGTCGGCCGCGGTGAAGCGCAACGGCTGGGAGAGCCGGTACGTGCCGTCGGCGAGCTCCACGACGATGTCGCCGGTCATCGAGCCGGTGCGGGACCGCACCGCCGCCTGGGCCGCCGGCAGCGCGCACGGCTCGGTCGCGGTGCAGCTGGTGCCGGTGCCCGTGGGGGAGGCGTGGAGCGTGGTGGTCGCCGCGGTGGCAGGGGGAGCGGTGACGAGCGCGGCGACCACTGCCGCCGTGAGCGCGACCGCGCTCCGCCGGCGCGCTGTGGGGGACGTGGACAAGGGACCTCCTCGTGCAGGGGCGTGGCCTGGTCACCCTCCCGTTGCGGCGACGGGCGGAGTGATGTCCGGTGTGGACGGAGACGTGGCTGAGACGTGGAACGACCCGGCGGGTGGCCGCGGCCCCGGCTGGCGCACCAGGGGCCACGGACGTGGTGTCAACACCCGCGTCCGGAAACAGATCGGAACGTAACTCGTATGACGTGTGACGTCAATGGTGTTACGTATACTGTCGGATCGCCGTCAACGACGTCGTGGAGCGCAACGGAGGCCAGATGTCAGCGACACGTTCGCAGCCGGAGCCGGTCACCACCGCGCCTCCCGGCTGGACGCGGCGACCGGCGAACCTGGCCGCGGCGGTGACCGCCGAGCTGGTGCAGCGGGTCGTGCGCGGCAGCTACCCGCCGGGGACGACGCTGCCCCCGGAACCGGTGCTGTGCGAGACGTTCTCGGTGAGCAGGACGGTGATCCGCGAGGCGGTCAAGATCCTCCAGGAGAAGGGGCTGGTCCGGGTCCGCCAGGGCGCGGGCACCACGGTCACCCAGCAGGCGCAGTGGAACATGCTCGACGAGCTGGTCCTCGCCGCCACCATCGCCGAGGACGAGACGCTCGCGATCCTCGACGACGTCGTCGTGACCCGGCGGCTGCTGGAGTCCGACATGGCCCAGGTCGCCGCGCTCACGGCCGGGCAGGACGTGCTGGACCGGTTGCGGGAGCTGGTCGACCGGATGGACGAGCTGGTCGACGACACCGCGACCTACGAGCAGCACGACCGGCAGTTCCACGACACGATCATGCAGGCCTCCGGCAACCGCATCGCCCGCGGTGTCGTGCGTTCGCTGGAGGGGCAGGTCATCAACTCGTCCGGCTACCAGGGCAAGAGCGGCCGGGACATGTGCAAGGCCTCCAACCGCGGCCACCGCCGCATCTACGAGCGCATCGCCGCCCACGACGCACCCGGCGCCGCGGCGGCGATGTTCACCCACATCACCGAGGCGTGGCTGGTGCGCCGCGGTGCCGCCGGCGACCCCGGCCGGCTGAAGCGCTAGGCGGGCGCCCGCCGCCGGTCCCTCCGCCAGGACCGGTCGGCGAACGCCCGGTGTGAAGACGTGTGACCACGAGCATTTCGTGCAACCTCCCGACCGGGCCAACGCGGTCGGGGCCCGTACTGCGACGGGAGGCGGATCCGGAGTGGGACGAACGCGCGTGACACTGGCCGACGTGGCGGCGGCGAGCGGGGTGTCGGTCACCACCGCCTCGCTCGTCCTGACCGGCAGAGCACGGGAGCTGCGCATCTCCGAGGCCGCCGAGCGCAGGGTGCGCTCCACGGCGCAGGAGCTGGGCTACCGGCGCGGCAGCACCCTCGCGGCGGGCCAGCGCACCGGCCGGTCGCAGACGATCGGCTTCGTGTCCGACGCGGTGGCCTCCTCCGGCCTCGCGGGCGACATGGTGCGCGGTGCCGCGGACGCGGCCTACCAGAACGGTTTCATGCTGTTCGTCGGCGAGTCCGGCGGTGACCCGGTGGTGGAGCGGTCGCTGGTCGAGGCGATGCGAGACCGGCGTGCGGACGGCGTCATCTTCGCCGCCATGCACACCAGGGCCATCGTGGTGCCCGACAGCGTGCACGACGGCCCCGCCGTGCTGCTCAACGCCACGGCGTGGACCAGGACGCGGGCGCCGTCGGTGGTGCCCGACGAGCTGCAGGCCGGTCGCTCGGCCGCGCTGGTGCTGGTCGAGGCCGGGCACGACCGGGGCGTGCACCTGATCGGCGCCGGACCCGGTGCCTACGACGTGCCGCCGAACAGCATCGCGGCGGTGGAACGGCTCCTCGGGTTGCGCGACGTGTTCACCGCGGCCGGGGTCGAGGTGGCCGGCGCCCACCGCTGTCCGAAGTGGACACCGGAGTACGGCTACGAGGCCACCCGCGCCCTGCTGCGCAGGCACTGCCCGAAGGCGCTGGTGTGCTTCAACGACCGGCTGGCGTTCGGCGCCTACCAGGCGCTCGCCGAGGCCGGGCTCTCGGTGCCCGGCGACGTCTCGGTGATCGGCTTCGACGACCACCCGGTCGCCTCGTGGATGCGGCCCCGGCTGACCACGGTCGCGCTGCCGCACCACGAGCTCGGCGCGAAGGCGGTCGCGGTGCTGGTGGACGTGGTGGAACGGCGGGGTCGCGACGCCCGCGCGCCGATGGTCCACCGGGTGCCGATGCCGGTGCGCGAGGGGGGATCGGTGGCCGCTCCGCGTCGTTGACGGAGGGCTCGACGGTCGATGTGTGCGTTAACAGTGCTTGGCTCGATCGAATGAAATTCGACGGCTTCTCGTGGGTGAAGCTAAAGGTTAACGCTCACAACTTTAGCTTTGACCGGCTGTGACGGCCTGGTTACATTGGCCGGAGTCGGACCCCTGCCGCGGACCGCTCGTCAGCGACGACGCAGGGAGACCACGGGCCTGCCACCCCGGTCTCCCGGGAAGGCCCACCCATGCCGAGCCCGCTCACCGCCCTGTGCGCAGCCGCGCTCGCCGTCCTGCTGGCGGCACCGCCTGCGGCGGCCGAGGAGTCCACGTCGCCCGGTCAGTCCACTGTGGACGTCGCGGCGGACCCGGTGAGGGTCATGCCGCTCGGTGACTCCATCACCCAGGGCGGTTCGATCGGCGGCTACCGGCTCGACCTGGGGGCGAAGCTGCGGGCCGACGGGCGGTCCGTCGACTTCGTCGGGTCACTGGCCGACGGCCCGTCCTCGATGCCCGACCGCAACCACGAGGGCCACCCCGGCTGGACCATCGCGCAGGTCGACGCGAACGTCGTGAACTGGCTGCGCACCTACACACCGCGCACGGTTCTGCTGCACATCGGCACCAACGACATGTACGGCAGCGATCCGGGCGGTGCGCCGCGGCGGCTGTCCGCGCTGGTCGACAAGATCACCGCGCAGGCGCCGAACGCGGAGGTGTTCGTCTCGACGATCATCCCGATCCGGTTCGCCGACGCCACCGTGCGCGGCTACAACGCGGCGATCGTGCCGTTGCTGCGCGCGAAGGCGGCGGCGGGCAAGCGGGTGCACGTCGTGGACATGTACCCGTCGGTCCCGATCTCGGACCTGCCCGACGGCATCCACCCGAACGCCGCCGGCTACGCCAAGATGGCGGCCACCTGGTTCACCGCGCTGCGCTCGGTGCCGGGCAGCGTCGGCGACCCGCAGCAACCGCAGCCCGGCGGATCGTGCACGGCCACCGCCCAGGTCACCGGCACCTGGAACGGCGGCTTCCAGGCCGAGGTGACCGTCGCCAACCCCACCGCCACCGCGCTGACCGGGTGGACCGTCCGGTTCGCGCTCCCCGGCGGCCACACCATCTCCCAGCTCTGGGGCGGTACCGCCAGCGGCGCGGTGACCGTCACCAACGCCCCCTACAACGGCGCGCTCGCCCCCGGCGCCACCACCACGTTCGGCTTCCTCGCCTCCGGGTCCGGTGCGCCCTCGGTCGGCACCGCCACCTGCGCGTGACCCGGCCGGTCCCTCCCTCCGACGTCGAAGGGTGATCATGTTCCTCGTACGACGACTGTTCTCCTCCCGCAGAGCCCGGCTCACCGCGCTCACCGCGGTGCCGCTGCTGGCGGTGACCGCGCTGACCGCGGTCGCGCTGCCGCCCGCCTCGGCCGCCCCCGGCTGCTCGGTCACCTACTCCGCACCGTCGCAGTGGGACGGCGGGTTCACCGCGAACGTCAGCGTCACCAACCTCGGTGACGCGGTCGACGGCTGGACGCTGACCTGGAGCTACGACGCGGGGCAGAAGGTGTCGCAGGCCTGGAACGCCCAGGTGACCCAGTCCGGCGCCGACGTCACCGCGCGCAACGTCGCCTACAACGCGCAGATCGGCACCGGCGGCAAGGTCGAGTTCGGGTTCAACGGGACCGCGTCCGGCACGAACTCCCCGAACCCCACCGCGTTCACCCTCAACGGCACGCTGTGCACCGGTGACGTCGACCCCACGACCACCACGACGACGACGACCACCACGTCGGACAACCCGCCGGTCGGGAACCTGCCGTCGAGCTTCCGCTGGTCCTCCGGCGGTGCGCTGATCTCGCCGAAGCCGGACTCCGCGCACCCGAGGGTGTACTCGGTCAAGGACCCGAGCATCGTCTACCACAACGGCAAGTACCACGTGTTCGCGTCGGTCTACACGACCGGCTACAACATCATGTACACGAGCTTCACGGACTTCTCGCAGGCGTCCTCGGCACCGCACTACTACCTGGACCGCACGGCTGTGGGCACCGGGTACAAGGCCGCGCCGCACGTGTTCTACTTCGCGCCCCAGCGCCTGTGGTACCTCGTGTACCAGACGGGCTCGAACGCGTCGTACTCCACGACCACGGACATCTCGAACCCGTCCTCGTGGTCGGCGCCGAAGAACTTCTACGCGGGCGGCATGCCGCAGATCATCCGCGACAACATCGGCAACGGCTACTGGGTCGACTTCTGGGTCGTCTGCGACACCGCCAAGTGCTACCTGTTCTCCTCCGACGACAACGGCCACCTGTACCGCTCGGAGACGACGCTCGCCCAGTACCCCAACGGGTTCACCAACACCGTGATCGCGATGCAGGACTCCAACCGCAACCGGTTGTTCGAGGCGTCCAACGTCTACAAGATCGCGGGCAAGAACCAGTACCTGCTGGTGCACGAGGCGATCGGCTCGGACGGCCGGCGCTGGTTCCGCACCTGGACCGCACCGGCGATCACCGGCCCGTGGACCCCGCTGGCCGCGGAGGAGTCGAACCCGTTCGCCCGCGCGAACAACGTGACGTTCCCCGGTGGGCAGTGGACGCGTGACATCAGCCACGGCGAGATGATCCGCTCCGGTGTGGACCAGACGATGGAGATCAGCCCGTGCCAGCTGAAGTTCCTCTACCAGGGCATGGACCCCAACGCGGGTGGTGACTACAACCAGCTGCCCTGGAAGCTCGGCCTGCTGACGCAGACCAACTCGACCTGCTGACCGCCCCCCAGCCGGACGCCGCCGGACACCCGCCCCGGCGGCGTCCTCCCACTGCCGCAGAACCGCCCCACACCCTCCCTGTCCGAGAGAAGGCAACGATGCCCACCCGGTCGAGAAGACTGGCGCACCTCGCCGCCGCCCTGCTGACCGCGGTCGCCGCCGTCACGGCGAGCCAGGTCACCGCGTCCCCCGTCGTCGCCGCGCCCGGCAGCCCGGCGCTCACCCCGCCGCTGGGCTGGAACAGCTGGAACAGCTTCGGCTGCGGCATCACCGAGGGCCAGGTCCGCCAGGCCGCGGACGCGATGGTGTCCTCCGGCATGCGCGACGCCGGCTACCAGTACGTGGTCGTGGACGACTGCTGGTTCGACCCGCAACGCGACTCCGCGGGCAACCTGCGGGCGCACCCGTCGAAGTTCCCCAGCGGGATGAAGGCGCTGGGCGACTACATCCACTCGCGCGGCCTGAAGTTCGGCATCTACCAGGCGCCGAACGAGAAGACGTGCGCGCAGGGCGTCGGCACGCACCCCGGTTCGACCGGCAGCAAGGGCCACGAGGCCCAGGACGCCCGCTCGTTCGCGTCCTGGGGCGTGGACTACCTGAAGTACGACTGGTGCTCGGGCAGCGGCACCCGCGACGAGCAGATCGCTCGCTTCACGATCATGCGCGACGCGCTGCGCGCCACCGGCCGCCCGATCGTCTACAGCATCAACTCCAACAGCTTCCACGCCCCTACCGGTGACAAGTACAACTGGGGCGAGATCGCCGACCTCTGGCGCACGACCGAGGACCTGCTGGACATCTGGCAGAACGGCAACGTCAACAGCTACCCCATGGGCGTGGGCAACGTCCTCGACGTCACCGCCCCGCTGGCAGCGCAGGCCGGTCCCGGCCACTGGAACGACCCCGACATGCTGGTCGTCGGCCGGCCGGGTCTCACGCTGACCGAGTCCCGCGCGCACTTCGCGCTGTGGGCGTTGATGGCCGCTCCGCTGATGGCGGGCAACGACATCCGCACCATGTCCGCGGACGTGAGCGCGGTGCTGCGCAACACCAGGCTGATCGCGGTCAACCAGGACGCGCTGGGCGCCGGTGGCCGGCGGGTGCGCGACGACGGCAACACCGAGGTGTTCGCCAAGCCGCTGTCGGACGGCTCGGTCGCCGTGGGCCTGTTCAACCGGGGCGGCGGCACCGCGACGGTGTCCACCACGGCCGCCCAGATCGGCTTGTCCGGCAGCAGCTTCACGCTGACCGACCTGTGGACCGGTGGCACGTCGTCGACCTCCGGCGCGATCTCCGCGTCCGTCCCGGCGCACGGCGTGGCCGCGTTCCGGGTGAGCGGCGGCAGCCCGGTGCAGTCGACCACCGCACGGCTGCGCGGTGCGGGCTCGAACCGGTGCCTCGACGTGGAGAACAGCTCGACCGCGGCGGGCGCGAACGCCACGATCCAGGACTGCGCCACCGCTGCCAGCCAGCAGTGGACCAGCTGGGCGGGCGGTGAGGTGCGGGTGTTCGGCGACAAGTGCCTCGACGCCTACAACCAGGGCACCGCCAACGGCACGCGGGTCATCATCTGGCAGTGCAACGGCCAGGCCAACCAGCGCTGGACCGCGGAGGCCGACGGGTCGCTGCGCAACACCCAGGCCGGTCTGTGCCTGGACGTCGAACGGGCGGCGACCGCGAACGGCTCCCGGCTCGTGCTGTGGACCTGCAACGGCCAGTCGAACCAGAAGTGGAGCCGGTCATGAGGCGCGCACCGTACGCGGCCGCACTCGCCGCGGTCACCCTGGTGGCGGGCGGGCTCGCCGCGAGCACCGCGGCCCAGGCCGCACCCGGCTGTTCGGTGACCTACACCAAGACCTCCGAGTGGCAGGGCGGCTTCGGCGCGTCCGTGGCGATCACCAACACCGGTGACGCGATCAACGGCTGGACCCTCGAATGGACCTACGCCTCCGGTCAGCAGGTCGGGCAGCACTGGAACGCCGTGATCACGCAGAGCGGCGACCAGGTGAGTGCCCGCAACGCGTCGTACAACGGCTCCGTCCCCACCGGCGGCAAGGTGGACTTCGGCTTCAACGCGACGACGAGCTCGGCCAACCAGGACCCGGTGTCGTTCCGCCTCAACGGTACGACGTGCAACGACACCGGCACGACCACGACCACGACCACCACGACGACCACCACGACGACCACGCCCCGGCCGTCGTCGTTCACCAACCCGGTGCTGTGGCAGGACTTCGCGGACATCGACATCATCCGCGTGGACGACGCGTACTACTACTCGGCCTCCACGATGCACTACTCGCCGGGCGCGCCCGTGCTGCGCTCCTACGACCTGGTGAACTGGGAGTTCGCCGGCCACTCCGTGCCCAGGCTGGACTTCGGCAACAAGTACGACATGAACGGCGGCCGCGGCTACGTGCGGGGCATCTGGGCGTCGTTCCTGCAGCACCGCAAGAGCAACAAGACGTTCTACTGGGGCGGGTGCATCGACTTCGCCCAGACCCACATCTACACGGCCACCGCGGTCGACGGGCAGTGGACCAAGCACGCCACCATTCCGAAGTGCTACTACGACGCGGGCATGCTCGTGGACGACAACGACACGATGTACGTCGCCTACGGCAACACCACGATCAGCGTCGCGCAGCTCTCGGCGGACGGGAAGTCCGAGGTCCGCTCGCAGCAGGTGTTCCAGACGCCGTCGAACATCGGCACGCTGGAGGGCGCCCGCTTCTACAAGCGCGGCGGCAACTACTACATCTGGCTGACCAGGCCCGCGAACGGCCAGTACGTGCTCAAGGCCTCCAACCCGTGGGGCCCCTACACCGTCCAGCAGGTGCTGCTGAACATGCCGACCCCGATCCAGGGCGGCGGCGTGCCGCACCAGGGCGGCATGGTGCAGACGCAGAACGGTGACTGGTACTACATGGCCTTCGTGGACGCCTACCCCGGCGGCCGGGTGCCGGTGCTCGCCCCGATCACCTGGACCTCCGACGGCTGGCCGCGCATCACCACCGTCAACGGCGGCTGGGGCGTGAACTACCCGATGCCGAACCTGCCGGCACCACCGCGCCAGGTGAAACCGATGATCGGCGTGGACACGTTCCAGGGCACGAAGCTCGGCCCGCAGTGGGAGTGGAACCACAACCCCGACACCACGAAGTACAGCGTCGACAACGGCCTGCGGCTGTCCACCGCGACCGTCACCAACGACCTGTACAGCGCCCGCAACACCCTCACCCACCGCGTGCAGGGCCCGACCTCCACGGCCACCGTGGCGCTGGACGTGAGCGCGATGCGCGACGGCGACCGCAGCGGCCTGGCGATGCTGCGCGACTCCTCGGCGTGGATCGGCGTCAAGCGCGACGGCGGCCGCAACCGGGTGGTGATGGTCAACGGCCTGACCATGGACAGCAACTGGAACACCACCGGCACCGGCACGGAGGTCGCGAGCGCGGCGTTGTCCGGGACCCGGATCTGGTTGCGCGCCAACGCCGACATCAGACCCGGCAGCGGCAGGCAGGCCCGGTTCTCCTACAGCACCGACGGGGTGAACTTCACCTCGCTGGGCAGCGGGTTCACGTTGAAGAACGAGTGGCAGTTCTTCATGGGCTACCGGTTCGGCATCTTCAACCACGCGACCCAGGCACTGGGCGGCTCAGTGGCCGTGTCCCGCTTCGAACTCACGACCCCCTGACCCCTTGCTTCCCCAGCGTCTGCAAGTACTACCAACTCAACATCAACCAGCACTTTTCTACTACCAACACGGTCGTGCCGGGTTCACAGCGTGGCGCGGAGCCTCGTGGGCGGCGACCGAGTTGGGTGTGGTCAGCGGCGGTTCGATCATGAGTTGGTGGTACTTGCAGATGCGGGAAAGGCAGGGGAGTCAGGGGAGTTTTTCGAAGAAGAACTCGTGTTTGAGGAAAGAGACGTCGTACTCGCCGCCCAGGTGGGGCGGCAGCAGCTGCGCGGCCTGGAACAACCGCCAGCCGTCGCGCAACGCGGCCACCCCGTCCGGGTACGGCGGCTCGTCCGAGTCGCCGGTCGTCGGCTGCGTCGCACCGGTGCCGTCGTAGCGCGACCACCCGACGACGTGCGAGTCGAGCGCGGACGACGCCAGGTACAGCACCAGCACCTGCTGCCGCGCGCTCATGCCCGCCCCCGCTGTGCCGGGCGGTTCGTGACGCGGGTGACCCAGTGCTCGACGTCGAACTCCGGGTCGCCGGTCAGCGCACGCCACAACCGCACCCGCTGGTAGACCTCCAGGCGGGCGGTGGCCATCTCGTACCAGGGGAAGTACCGCCCCAGCTCCTCGCCGACAGCGGGGTCGTCCAGGTCGGCGGTGTCCCACAGCCGGACCTGCGGCACGGTCGGGTTGAACCGGATCTTGAACATGTACCGGCGCACGGCGCTGTCGTTGCGGCGGCCGCCGTGCCAGATGCCGTGGTGCAGCAGCAGCACGGTGCCGGCGGGGCAGGTCAGGCGGGTCTGGCCGCGCAGGTTCTGGTAGCGGCCGGTGTCGCTCTCGTTGGTGCGGCGCAGGTGGCTGCCGGGCACGACGAGCGTGCCGCCCATGTCCGGCGTCACCTCCTGCGGGTAGTACATGAGCTGCACGTCGAACGCGTCCGGGCGGACGTCGATGATCGCGTCGCCGTGCAGCGCCTGGGCGTGTCCCTCGTGCGGCTCGCGGACGTGCACCGCGTGGTGGTCGACGGTCGGCGACGGCCCCACGAGCGAGCGCAGCGCACCCGCGACGACGGGCAGGTCCACGAGCTGCCGCGGCCACGATCCGGTGTAGGTGTCGGCGAGCGGGGTGCCGTGGGGGACCGGGGGCACACCGGACGGGAGCCGGTCCAGCGCGAGCCGGTTCAGCTCCGGCGGCACGACCGCGTCCAGTCGCAGGTAACCGTGGGCGGCGAACCGGGCCAGCTGCACCGAGGTGAGCAGTGGAGGTGTTGGCATGCAACGGAACCCAGGCCGCCCCCGAGCATGGGGCGTGGGTTGAAATCACCCACTGCTGGTAGGTTTTCACCTCGTGCGTCAGGTCGTGCTGCCCCTGGGTGAGGCGCCGGTGGTGGCCGACGCCGGGGTGGGCGTGCACGGCGTCATGGCGCCAACCGACGTCTTCCGGCTGCCGGACCTGTGGCAGCTGCACCTGTACGGCTACGAGGGCGTGCTGGAGGTCGGTGGCACGCGGCACCGCATCGCACCCGGCCACGCGAGCCTCGTCCCGCCGGACACCGAGGTGCGCTTCCACTACCGCGGCCGGTCCGAGCACCTCTACGCCCACCTGCGCCTGCCGGACAGCCCCGAACGCCGCACCGCGCCGGTGATGCAGGACCCCGGTCCGAACAGGACACCGATCACCCGCCTGCTGCGCGGTGCGCTGGCGGCGGCCCCGGCACGGGCCACCGCGCACCTGTGGACCGTGCTGTGGCAGCTGACCGACGCCGCCCCGCCGGAGCGCCCCGACCCGTTCGCGGTGGCCGTGGCGCACGTGGAGGCCCACCTCGCGGGGACGTTGTCCGTGGCCGGGATCGCGCGGGTGGCCGGGGTGTCGCACAACCACCTCACGCGCTTGTTCCGCGCCCGCACCGGCCAGACCGTCGTTGCCTACGTGCGCCGGCGGCGTGCGGAACGGGCCCGGCACCTGCTCACCGCGTCGACCCTGTCGGTCACCGCCGTCGCCGCGGCGGTCGGCATCCCGGACCTCCAGGCGTTCAACAAGGTGTGCCGCCGTGAGCTCGGTGCGGCACCGACGAGGCTGCGCCGCGTCAGCACGGGCGGCGGCTGATCCGGTCGAGCCTCCGCGGGGACCGCGCGTGCGACGACGCCTGCGCGGTCCGCTCGCTCAGTCCACCGTGGACAGCCGGTAGACCGTCTCCTGGTGGTACACCTCGCCCGGTCGCAGCACGGTGCTGGGGAAGTCCGGCCGGTTCGGCGAGTCGGGGAAGTGCTGGGCCTCCAGCGCGAACCCGGCGCCGCGGTGGTAGGGCCGGCCGCCGGTGCCGACCAGCTCCGCGGTGAGGAAGTTGCCCGAGTAGAACTGCACGCCCGGCTCGGTGGTCCACATGGTCAGCCGCCGCCCGGACACCGGGTCGTCGGCCTGCGCGGCCAGGGCCGGCGGGTTGCCCGGCGCCCAGTCGTCGAGCACCCAGTTGTGGTCGTAGCCCCCGCCGAGGACGAGCTGCGGGTCGGGGCCGTCGACGCGGGCACCGATCGGCGTCGCCTCGCGGAAGTCGAACGGCGTCCCCTCGACCGGCACCGGGTCGCCCTGCGGGATCAGCGTGTCGTCGACCGGGCAGAACCGGCTCGCGTTGAGCCGCAGCGCGTGCCCGTACACGTCGCCGTTGCCCTCACCGGCCAGGTTCCAGTAGGTGTGGTTGGTCAGGTTCAGCACGGTGGGCGCGTTCGCGGTGGCCCCGTAGGTGATGGAGAGCCGGTTGTCGCGGCTCAGCCGGTAGGTGACCTCGGCGGACACCGTCGCCGGGAAGCCCTGGTCGCCCGCCGGGCTCACCAGCTCGAGCCGCAGTCCCACGCTGTCCGGTTCGTGCAGCTCGGTCGCGGACCACACCCTGGTGTCGAAGCCCGCCGGACCGCCGTGCAGCGTGTTCGGGCCGTTGTTGACGGGCAGGTGGTAGGTCGTGCCGTCGAGCGTGAACCTCCCGCCCGCGATCCGGTTCGCGTACCGGCCGACCAGCGCGCCCAGGAACACCCTGGACGCGCCCGGCCGGTTGTTCGCGGCGTACTCGTCGAGCGAGGAGAACCCGAGCACGACGTTGCCGGGGACACCCCGCCGGTCCGGTGCCTCCACCGACTGGACCACGCCACCGAGGTCGAGCACCCGCACGGTCAGGCCACCCGGCCAGGCCAGGACGTACCGGTGCACGTCGGCGTCACCGAGCCGGCCGAACAGCTCACGGCCGAGCCCGGGCTCCCGCTGCGACATCGAACTCCTCTGGATCAGTTGAACAGGGTCCGGCAGTGCTGCTGCCGGATCCGCTGTGGTGCGACGCTCTCCGGGGTCGGCACGACCGGCTTGGTCGTGCCGACCCCGTCGAAGGTCATCTTGTCGGTCGTCGCCTCCCGGCGCACGCCGTCCCCGCCGGCGAGCGCCCGGTGCCCTCGATCCCAAGGAGGGTCAGGCGCGGCCGCGGCGCTTGGTCCACACGTCGTAGGCGACCGCCAGGAGCAGGACCAGGCCCTTCACGAGCATCACGCGCTCGCTGGGCGAGCCGATCAGCGACATGCCGTTGTTGATCACGCCCATGATCAGGCCGCCGGTGATGGCGCCGACCACCTTGCCGACACCGCCCTGCACCGCCGCGCCGCCGATGAACGCCGCCGCGATGGCGTCGAGCTCGAAGGACGCGCCCGCGGTCGGGCCCGCCTGGTTGAGCCGGCCCGCGAAGATCACACCGGCGAGCGCGGCCAGCGCGCCCATGTTGACGAACACCCAGAACGTGACGGCCTTGACCTTCACACCGGACAGCGTGGCGGCCTGCAGGTTGCCGCCGATCGAGTAGATGTGCCGTCCGAACACCGAGTTGCCGGCCATCAGCGAGTAGCCGAGCGTGAGCGCCGCGAGCAGCACCAGCACCCACGGCAGGTTGCGGAACCGGGCGAGCTGCACGACGACCGCCATCACGACGACGCCCACGCCCACGATCTTCAGCACGAACACCGGCATCGGGTCGACGGTCTGGCCGTACCCGAGGCGGGCGGACCGCTTGCGCCACTGCGACAACGCGAACCCGGCCACGCAGGCGAGCCCGGCGAGCAGGCTCACGAGGTCGGCGCCGCCCAGCGGGCCGAGGCCGATGTTGCCGAGGTAGCCGCCGGTGAACCCGTTGGACAGCGCCCGGATCTCGTCGGGGAACGGGCCGATGCCCTGGTTGCCCAGCGTGGACATGGTGAGCGCGCGGAACACGAGCATGCCCGCCAGCGTCACGATGAACGCGGGGATGCCGAAGTAGGCGATCCAGTAGCCCTGCGCCGCACCGATGAGCGCGCCGGCGAGCAGCGTCACCAGCACCGCGACCGGCCACGGCAGTCCCCACTGGACGGTCAGCACCGCGCAGATCGCTCCGGTCAGCGCCACCGTGGAGCCGACCGAGAGGTCGATGTGCCCACCGATGATCACCAGGATCATGCCGATCGCGAGGATCAGCACGTAGGAGTTCTGCACGATGATGTTCGAGATGTTCTGCGGCTGCAGCAGGTCGCCGCCGGTCAGCACGGTGAACAGCACGACGATCAACGCGAACGCGACGTAGATGCCCGACTGCCGCAGGTTGATCGAGAACCGCCGGGGCTGTGCTGCGGGCGCGGTGGCCGGAGCGGGCGCGGTCTTCGTGGTCATGAACCTTGTCCTCGCGTCATGTATTGCATCAGGCGTTCCTGCGTGGCCTCTTCGCGGCTCACCTCACCGGTGATGCGGCCCTCCGACAGCGCGTACACGCGGTCGCACAGACCGAGCAGCTCCGGCAGCTCCGAGGAGATCACCAGCACCGCGCGGCCCTGCGCTGCCAGGTCGTTGATGATCGAGTAGATCTCGTACTTGGCGCCGACGTCGATGCCGCGCGTCGGTTCGTCCAGGATCAGCACGTCCGGGTCGGTGAACATCCACTTCGCCAGCACGACCTTCTGCTGGTTGCCGCCCGACAGCGTGCCGGTCGGCGTCGACACCGACGCGGTCCGGATGCCCATCGACCGCCGGAACCGCTCGGCGACCGAGTTCTCCTCGTTCTCGTTCACCCAGCCGCGGCGCGCGAGCTTGCCCAGCGCGGCGGCGGAGACGTTGCGCTGCACGTTGTCGATCAGGTTGAGCCCGTAGCGCTTGCGGTCCTCGCTCACGTACGCGAGCCCGTGGTCGATCGCGGCGCGCACGGTGCGTGTGTCGATCTCCCGGCCTTCCTTGACCACGCGCCCGGAGATGCCCACGCCGTAGGAACGGCCGAACACGCTCATGGCGAGCTCCGTGCGACCGGCGCCCATCAGGCCGGCGAGACCGACGATCTCCCCGCGCCGCAACGACAGGGTGGCCCTGTCGACGACCACCCGGTCCGGCTGGGCGGGGCTGTGCACCGTCCAGTCCTCGATGCGCAGCACCTCCTCGCCGATGTCCGGCGTGCGCGGCGGGAACCGGTGCTCCAGGTCGCGCCCGACCATGCCCGCGATGATCCGGTCCTCGCTGAGGCCCTTCGCCGGCAACGTCTCGATCGTCTTCCCGTCGCGCAGCACGGTGACCGTGTCGGCGACCCTGGTGACCTCGCCCAGCTTGTGGGAGATGATCACCGAGGTGATGCCCTCGTCCCGCAGGCCGTCGAGCAGGTCGAGCAGGTGCTGCGAGTCGTCGTCGTTGAGCGCGGCGGTCGGCTCGTCCAGGATCAGGAGCTTGACCTCCTTGGACAGCGCCTTGGCGATCTCGACGAGCTGCTGCTTGCCGACACCGAGGTCGTCGACCCTGGTGGTCGGGTTCTCCCGCAGCCCCACCCGGTCGAGCAGCACCTGGGCCTCGTGGTTGGTGCGGTTCCAGTCGATGAGCCCGCGCCGCGCCCTCTCGTTGCCCAGGAACAGGTTCTCGGCGACGGAGAGCTGACCGCACAGCGCCAGCTCCTGGTGGATGATCACGATGCCGCGGCGCTCGCTGTCGCGCACCCCGTCGAACGCGCACGGCTCGCCCTCGAAGAGGATCTCCCCGTCGTACGTGCCGTGCGGGTGCACCCCGGACAGCACCTTCATCAGCGTGGACTTGCCCGCGCCGTTCTCCCCGCAGATCGCGTGGATCTCACCGCGCCGCACGGTCAGCGAGACCTCGTGCAGCGCGGTGACACCCGCGAACCTCTTGGTGATGCCGCGCATCACCAGGACGTCGTCGTTCACCGGGACCTACTTGAGCTGGTCGGCGGTGTAGTAGCCGGACTCGACCAGTTCCTTCTGGTAGTTCGCCTTGTCCACCGGGACCGGCTGGAGCAGGAACGCCGGCACGACCTTGACGCCGTTGTTGTAGTCCGTGGTGTTGTTGACCTCCGGCTTGCCGCCCTTGAGCAGCGAGTCGGCCATCTTCGCGGCCACGTCGGTGAGCTGGCGCAGGTCCTTGAAGATCGTGGAGTACTGCTCGCCCTTGATGATCGACTTCACCGAGGCGACCTGGGCGTCCTGCCCGGTCACGATCGGCAGCGCCTGGCCGCCGGTGCCGTAGCCGTTGCTGCCGAGCGCGGAGATGATGCCGATCGAGATGCCGTCGAAGGGCGACAGCACGCCGTCGACCTTGGCGCTGCCGTAGGTCGAGGTGAGCAGGTCCTCCATGCGCCGCTGCGCGGTGGCCGCGTCCCAGCGCAGGATCGCGACGGTGTTGAAGTCCTTCTGGCCCGACTTCACGACGAGCTTGCCCTGGTCGATCAGCGGCTGGAGGACGGACATCGCGCCGTTGAAGAAGAACGTCGCGTTGTTGTCGTCGGACGACCCGGCGAACAGCTCGATGTTGAACGGCCCCTCACCCCTGGTCTTCAGCCCGGCCAGCAGCGAGTTCGCCTGCTGCACGCCGACCTTGTAGTTGTCGAACGTCGCGTAGTAGTCGACGTTCGGGGTGTTGAGCAGGAGCCGGTCGTAGGAGATGACCGGGATCTTCGCGTCGGCGGCCTGCTGCAGCTGCGAGCTGAGCGACTTGCCGTCGATCGACGCGATGATCAGCAGCTTGGCCTTCTGGGTGATCTGGTTCTCGATCTGGTTGGCCTGCGTGGGGATGCTGTCCTCGGCGTACTGCAGGTCGACCTTGTACCCCTTGGCCTCCAGCGACTTCTTGAGGCTGTCGCCGTCGCGGACCCACCGCTCCGACGACCGGGTGGGCATCGTGATGCCGACGAGTGCGCCTTCCCCCGAGCCGGTCTGCTGATCGACTGTCTTCTCCGTTGAACCGCAGGCCGCGAGGGAGACGGCGAGTGCGGTGGTGACCGCGATCCGGACAAGCCTCATTGGTTCTCCTCGATGTCACCGACAGGCAACAGTGCTGTAGGCGGCGAGTGTTATCGCTAACAATGGACCAGTCAAGTGACAGGTTGATAACCGCAGGTAGTGGCTGTTAGCGCTCACAGGACGGTTGTCCGGGTATCTCGATTGGTGGTCCACGCCGTCCCTCCGGCACGAAAGCGCGCCCACCACCGCGGTTGCGGTAGCGGGCGCGCTTCGTCCTGCCGGTCGACCGGGCCGGCCCCCTCGGGGGTCAGCCGGTCTTGCAGCCCTTGCCGTTGATCGTGAAGGCTGCCGGGTCGGCTCCACCGCCGGAGGCGTTGAACCCGATGTAGACCGACTTGCCCGGTTCGACCCGGTTGTTCCACGACATGTTCGTCGCGGCCACGTCCTTGCCGGTCTGGGTCCAGTTCGCCGACCAACCGGCGGTGACCTTCTGGTCGCCGGGGAACGCGAACCCGAGCTTCCACTCCGTCCACGCGGCCGTGCCGGTGTTCTTCAGCGCCACCTGCGCGGACAGGCCGCCCTGCCACTTGTTCGCGGTGTAGGTGACCTCGCAGTCCGAGACGGGGACCGGCGGCTTGCCGGACTTCTCGGCCGCCCAGCCGGACACCCAGGCCAGCGCCGAGTTCCAGTTCACCGCGACCTCGTTGACCGAGTAGGCGCCGATGTCGTCGACCCAGCACTTCTGCTGCGGGCACCCGGTGAGCAGGCGCTGGACGATCGGGTCCTGCAAGCCGCTGTTCGGGCCGCCGGACAGGGAGCCCGGCGGTGCGATCGGCAGGGTCGGGTCGTTCTGCTTGGCCCAGAAGCGGTGGTGCACGTTCTGCACGGCCTGGTCGCCGTAGCCCGCCACGTACGAGGTGCTCAGCGGGTTGCGGCCGAGGAGGTAGTGCAGGGCCTCGAAGACGCCGTCGCGGTACTTGTCCGCTCCGGTGAAGTCGTGGGCCAGCGCGATCACCTGGGCGTTGTTCAGCACCGCGGAGTTCGAGCCCCAGACGTAGCCGTCGACGCTGTTGTCGTACGGCGTCGCGTAGCCCATCTGGGCCATGGCGGCCAGGTGCTGGTCGGCCACGGTGGCGAACGCCGACTTGGTCGCCGCGACGTCCGCGGCGGGCAGGCCGGTGGGCACCAGGGCGAGGGTGATGTCGCCCAGGGGCGCCGTGCCGCCCCAGAAGAAGCCGGCCCTGGTCAGGCTGGCGCCCTTGTAGTGCGTGGAGCCGGTCACGTCGGTGCGGTAGGCGGCCTCGCCGGTCGTCGCGTACAGCTCGGCAGCGGCCCAGTAGAACTCGTCGGTCAGGGTGCTGTCGCTGTAGGCGCCGCCGCCGGTGCCGTCGTTCGGGTCCGCGATCTTGTTCGGGTTGGCCTTCGCCGCCGTGTACGCCTTGCGGGCCGCGGTGAGCAGCTTCGCCGAGTACGTGGCGTCGATCGACTTCCAGAGGCGGGACGCCTGCGCCGCCACGGCCGCCAGGTTCAGCGTCGCCGCCGTGCTGGTCGCCGACAGCCTGCGCGGCTGGTCGTCGAGCTCGGGGCGGGTCGGCAGGGCCGTCCAGTTGGCGTCGTGGACCTTGTGGTGCGCCATGCCGTCCGGTGCCTGCATCTTCAGCAGGAAGTCGACCTCCCAGCGGGCCTCGTCGAGCAGGTCGGGCACGCCGTTGGACTTCTCCGGGATGGCGAGCGTGCCGTCGCGGAACGCCGAGGCGTCACCGATGCGGGACGCGCGCTCGTAGGAGTTGAGCAGCTGCCAGACCGAGATGCCGCCGTTGACCACGTACTTGCCGTGGTCGCCCGCGTCGTACCAGCCGCCGCGCACGTCGAGCGTGTAGCCGCAGGCGAGGTCCGCGCGGCACGGCACGTTGTTGTCGCCCTGGTTCGGCGCGACGTTCACGTGACCGGCCGGGCGCGCGTACTGCTCGCCCACGTACTGCGCGTCGATCGGCGTGCCGCTGCGCTGGTGGTAGAAGAACGCCAGCGAGTCGTAGCGCAGCCGCTTCACCGCGTCGGCCGAGATGTCGAACGGGAAGCTGGCGTCCGACCCGACCACCAGCGTGTACCCGGTGCCCGCCGTGTCGTACGACGAGAAGTCGATCTGGTGCACCGAGTCGCCGGACGTCACGTCCGCACCCTTGGGCACGGTCTGGCCGGTGGCCACGGCCGCACCCGCGGAGTTCTTCAGCGTCCACGTCTGCGGCGTGGTCGCGGTGGACACGAGCGTCGCCCGCTTCGGCAGGCCCGGCACGTAGCCGACCTGGTCGACCTGCACCTTCCTGGTCGGGTTGGGGTTGACGCCACCGGGCGGCTTCACGCCGCCGACGAGCGACACGTTGTCGACGCAGACGGTGTTGTCGGCCGCTTGGCCGCCCAGTTGGAAGGCGACCTGGCCGTTGCCCGCGTCCGGGAAGTCCAGGGCGGACGTGAACGTGAAGCTGAACCGCTGCTTCGTCGGCGTCACCGCGAACTCCTGCCGGGCGATGCCCCGGTACGGGCTCACGGCCTCACCGGCCGCCGCGGCCACCGTCTGCGCGGTGGTGGCGTGCGCGTCGAACGACAGGGTGTACGGCTGGTCGGCCTCGAACGGCACACCGTTCTGGCCGACCAGCGCGTCCCAGGGATTCGTGGTGCCACCGGTGACCGCGGCGCACAGCTCGCCGCCGGTCACCCGGTTCGTCACACCGGCGCTGCTCCACCACGGGTCGGCGGAACCGCTGTCGAACTTCCCGTTGAGCACGCGCTCGTACTCCGCAGCCTCGGCGGTGCCCGCTGCCGGCAGCGCGGTCGCGGTGAGCGCCGTGAGCAGGGCGGCAACGAACAGGCGTGGGGGTTGCGATCTCATCTCGTGAGGTTCTCCGTCCTCGTCGACGGGGCTTCTGGGAGCGCTCCCAGGAGACCGTAGGGTGGTCCCGTCGTCATCGGCAAGCCCCGTTCAGCCCTGACCTGGCGGCGTCACCCGGACGGCCGCTCCTGCTCCACCTGCAGCAACCGGGCTGCGTCAGCCGAACGTCCACTGCTGGTTGGCGCCGCCGTGGCAGGTCCACAGGACGACCCTGGTGCCGTTGGCGGTCGCGGCGCCGTTGACGTCCAGGCAGAGTCCGGAACCACCGGTGATCGTGCCGTTGGCGTTGACCGTCCAGCGCTGGTTCGCACTGCCGTCACAGGTCGCGGTCACCACCGCCGTCCCCGCCGCCGACTGGTTGTTCTGCGGCGCCGCGCAGCGGAGCGTCGATCCGCTGTAGACGGTGAGCTGGCCGGACGCGGTGCGCGTCCACGTCTGGTTCGCCCCCGCGTGGCAGTCCCAGATCTGCACCGCCGCACCGACGGCGATGCTCGCACCGTTGACGTCGAGGCACCGGCCGGCGGCCAGCGCGCGCACTGGTCCAGTGGAACCGCCGCCACCGCCGGTGCCGTACCCGGCCGCGATGATGTTGGCCTGCACGGCGTTCTCGGTCGCGTCGGACGGGTACCCGGCCACCATGGCGCCCTCGTAGAACGTGCCCGCGCTGAGGTTCGCGCCGCCGTCGGGCTTGCAGCAGTCACCACCGCTGCCGAGGATGATGGCGCCCTGCTTCTTCATCGGGCTGTAGCCCGGTGGCAGCGAGCCGTCCCACAACGTCGTCACGGTGCCGTTCTGCGCGTTGCCGCCCTTGAGCGCGAACCGCGTGGTGCCGTTGTTCTTGAGCATGGCCGTGACGAACCTGGTGGGGAACGCCCGCTGGTTCGGGTTCCACGACTGGCTGCCGCCGGGGAAGAGGCCCCACTCGAGGTCGGCCTGCACCCACGGACCGGTGCCCTGGCAGCCGCCGAACCAGCACTGCGTGCTGAAGTTGATGGCGTCCATCGCCCCGGCCGCGTCGGCCTTGCGGGTGGTCTCGCTGTTGCCGTAGTCGAAGCAGCAGCCGCCGTTGACGTGCGTGCCGCTGGTGACCATGTACATGCCCTCCGGCGCGCTGCCGGTGGGGACACCGGTCAGGTGGCCGTCGCGCCAGTAGCTGTTGCCGGGGTTGATGTAGAGCGAGTAGGCCTTGTCGCCGCCGACGGTCAGCGCCTCGGACGTCGCGACGGCCGGCCTGCTCTGCGGCGAGCCGGGCACGACGCCGGACCCCTGGTACCACAGGTCGTTGCCGCGGCCGGACTGGTCGTAGACCACCGTGACCACGCACGTGGTGCCCGCGCAGAACGCGTCCTGCGTGGCCGCGTTCGCGTTGCCGCCCGCGGTCAGCACGGCGATGTCGCGCGTCGTGCTGTCCGACGAACGCCGGACCTGGTAGAGGTTTCCGCCGTAGGAGCCGTAAAGCGCTCGCACCGTGCTGTGCGCGGCGATGCAGGGCGTGCCACCGGACGCGTAGATGTCGCACGTCCCGGTGGCCGCTGCCGCCACCGGTGCCGGTGCCGCCGCGGGAGTTGACGCCGCTGAGCCGACCGGGAGGACGGCCAGCGCGAGGGACAGGCCCAGTGCCGCGTGCAGAACGCGCCTCGGGCTGGTTCGGGTCGTTGTCATGAGCCGCTCCACTGCGTTGTGGGGGATCGGAGACCGGCGGGGACCGTCACCGGCCCCAGAGCCGCCAGGTCTGGTTGAGCTGGCTGTTCTGGTTCACGGCCTTGCACGTCCACTGGATGGTCCGGGCGCCCGCCGCGGTCGAGACGCCGTTCACGTCCACGCACTTGCCGCTGGCACGCGCCACGAGCTGGTGGTCGTGCGGGTCGTTGCCGCTGTAGGTGACCCTGCGCACCGTGAACTGCTGGGCGGTCGACCCCGGCGCGCAGGCCTGCTGCACGACCGGGGCACCGTCCGCGGCCGAGGAGACGTCCAGGCACTTGCCCGACTGCTGGTTGGCGACGGTGAAGGTGTCGGCCACGCCCGCGACCGGCGTGAAGTTCCACAGCTGCTGGTCACCGCCCTCGCAGGGGAACTGCTGCTGCTGGTTGCCGTCGGCGGTGCTCAGGTTCGTGTTGTCCAGGCACTGCTGGGAGTGCTGCGCCGCGGCCACGGTCTGGAACCCGGCCGAGCCGGGCGGCAACAGCGTGATCGTGGACGTCTCGTTGACGTCGTTGTGCGGCACGGTGACCGTGACGGCGTTGCCGGACAACGACACCACGGAGTTCTGCACGGTGACCGGACCTTGCACCGCGCCGCCGTTGTTGTGCGGGATGCGCTGCACGAGAACGCGGACCTGGTTGTTCTGCACGAGCCCGGTCGTGGTGTCCAGGCGCTGCAACGTGACCGCGACGTTGCCGGTCGTGCTGCCGCCGCCGATGAGGACCTTCGCGACACCGTTGGCCTTGGTGGCGAACGAGTCGTAGGACTGGCTCGGCGTGGTGGCGGTGCTCTGGCCGGTCTGCCCGGCGTAGAACCGGTAGACCCACCACTCGCCCTTGGGCTGGTGCTGCCCGGCCGCGTTGCGCACCAGCAGGTTGCCGAGGTCGTTGTGCAGGTTGCCCGCACTGGCCCAGTTGGCGCGCAGCCCGTCGGCACCGGCGCGTTCCAGCCGCGCGATGTACCACGCCCCGTCGCCGGGGTTCTGCTCGTTCGACGCGCCGTACTCGTTGATCTGGTACGGCCGCGGGTGCGGGATGCCGCGCGCGTCGAGCGTCGCGTTCGCCGTGGCGACGTTGGCGACCGGGTCGCCGGGCAGCGCGTGCCAGCTGAAGACGTCGGGCACGACGTTGTTGGCGCGCACGAAGTCCAGGTACTGCACCCACCAGCCGCCGGTGGACGGCACGCCCGCGTGGCTCGGCCCGACGATCAGGTGCGCGGGGAACGCCGCCCGGACGCGCTGGTACGTGCGGCGCCACAGCTCGAAGTACTGCGCCTGCGACCGGTTCCAGAACGTCGTGATGTTGGCTTCGTTCCACAGGTCCCACTGCACCGGCACGCCGGTCGCCCGGACGTCGTCGATCACGCGGGTGAGGAAGTTGTCGTAGTCGGTCCAGTTGCCGTTGTCGCCGGGGAAGCGTGAGATCGGGTAGCCGTCCGCGCCCCACAGGTCGTGGGGCAGCAGCACGAACTCACCGCCCAGTGCGCGTGTCCGCAACAACTGCGCCCTGGTGGCGTTCCAGCGGCGCTCGTACTTGCCCGAAACCCAGCCGCCAGGGCTGTCGAGCTGCGCGCCGCCCGCGCGCATGTACCGGAACTTGACGTCGCGGAAGAAGTGGTCGGCGGGCCCCGCGGCGTTCTCCGTCATGCCGTAGATCCAGCCGGAGGCGCGCTGGGCGGGGGTGCCGGTGGTCGTGGCGAAGTCGACGCTGATGGCCTCGTTCGCAGCCTGGGCAGGGGTGGTGAACGCGAAGGCTGACACGAGTACCGCCAAGAGGGCTGTGCGGGTTCGTCGGTGAACCATGGGTGGGCTCCGTAACGGGTCAGGGGCGACGGAGACTCGAACCGGTTCGATCGAGGAGTGAAAGTACGCGCACAGCGGAGTTCTGGGCAAGAGGCTCGTGGGTCGAACCGGTTCGGCCGCAGCGCGGCGAGCCGCGCCGTTCGTCCCGCAGAGGCGCCCTGACCGGACCGCCCGTTCCGCGCGCCGACGGCAGGTCGAGGCTCAGCCGCTCCGGCGCGCCCCGGTGCTCGACCGCAGCGTGATCGACGGCGCCAGCAGCGCGTGCCGCGGCGTGGCCGTCGGGTCGGCGATCTGCTCCAACAGCAGGTCGACCGCGAGCCGCGCCATCTGCCCCGCGGGCACGTCGGCGGCGGTCAGCGGCGGGTGGAAGTCCTCGGCGAGCCGGTCGGCGATCACGCCGGTGAGCGAGAAGTCGCGGGGCACGTCGAGGCGGGCCGCGTGCAACGCGCGCTGCACGCCGGGCAGTGCGGCCTCGTTGATCGTCACGGCCGCCGTCACCTCCGGCCAGTCCGCCCGGATCTGCTCGAAGCACGCCACGCCGGCGGCCGGGTCGTCGGAGCAGCACACGTCGTGGGCGGTCAGGCCGCACTCCGCGGCGGTCCGCAGGAACGCGGCCGTCGCGCGCACCGCCGGGCCGTAGCCGGACGCGACCAGCTCGGCGGAGCGGTTGACCAGCACGATGTCGCGGTGCCCGAGGTCGGCGAGGTGCCGCACGCAGCGGCTGATCAGGCCGCCGTAGTCGACGTCGACCCACCAGGAGGCGGCCGGGTCCGCGACGTGGCCGATCGTCACGAACGGCAGGCCGGTGCTGGTCAGGCGCTCGACGCGCGGGTCGTGCAGCAGGATCTCCATCAAGATCACCCCGTCGACCCTGCGGCCGGTCACCACGCGGTCGAACGAGCGGTCGTGGTCGCCGCCGCTGGGGGAGAGCAGCACGTCGTGGTCGTGCGCGGCGGCCGCCTCGACGACGCTCGCGACGAAGCTCAGCTGCACGTCGGTCAGCCGGGTGCTCGCGGGCGGGATCACCAGGCCGAGCGTCCTGGTGCGGCCTTCGGCGAGGGCGCGAGCGCTGGCGTTGGGCCGGAAGCCGAGCTCGGCGATGACGTCGTTGATCCGCCGGACGGTCGCCGCGGACACCGGCCGCTTGCCGCTCAGCGCGTACGACACGGTGCTGCGGGAGACCCCGGCCCGCCGGGCGATCTCGCCGATGTTCATGCCGCTTCCCCTCGTCGAAGGAACCGATTCGACAGTCGACACTGTAGGCCACCGCCTCTTGCACGCGGTCAGCCGAGACGGCTACGTTGGCGCGGCTGCTCGAAAATCGAACCGGTTCGATGATTGCCGGCGACGGGGCCGGCAGGGAGGACCACCTCATGCGACGCGCAGCCCTGACCCTCCTCGCGGCCGGCCTGGCCGTGACCGCGTGCACCTCGGCGCCGAGCGCGGGCGCGCCGGACGTGTTCTCCGTCTGGGACCCCTACCCGCAGTTCACCGCCGGCTCCGAGTGGGCGCGCACCGTCGACCGGTGCGGTTCCGAGGCCGGCGTCGAGGTGCGGCGGCAGTCCTTCGACACCACCGACCTGACCGGCAAGGTGCTGCTCGCCGCACAGCAGCGCACGGCGCCGCACGTCCTGGTCGTCGACAACCCCGTGGTGTCGACGCTCGCCGAGGGCGGCGTGCTGCGGCCCAACTCCGAGGTCGGCCTCGACGCGTCCGCGGCGGCGCCCAACCTCGTGTCGGCCGGTGCGCTCGACGGGCAGACCTACGGCGTTCCCATCGGTGCCAACACTTTGGCGCTCTACTACAACAGGTCCGTGCTCGCCGCCGCCGGTGTCGACCCCGCGGCGATCACGGACTGGGCGGCCCTCACCACCGCGCTGGCCAAGGTGAAGGCGGCGGGCAAGAAGGGCATCACGTTCTCCGCGATCGGCACCGAGGAGGGCACCTTCCAGTTCCTGCCGTGGTTCTGGGGTTCGGGCGCCGCGCTCACCGACCTCGGCTCCACCCAGGCCGTCAGCGCGCTGACGCTGTGGAAGTCGTGGCTGGACCAGGGTTTCGCGCCCAACTCGGTCATCGGCAACACCCAGACCACCAGCTGGCAGGAGTTCGCCACCGGCGAGTACGCCTTCGCCGAGAACGGCACCTGGCAGCTGCAGAACGCGAAGAAGACCGGCTTCGAGTACGGCGTCATCGCGATCCCGGGTCGCACCGGCGGCACCGCGCCCGCGCCGACGGGAGGCGAGTTCGTGACCGTGCCCGTGCAGGACGACAAGGCCACCGAGACCAAGGCCGGGCAGATCGCCGCCTGCCTCACGAGCCCGGAACGCGTGCTCGCCGCCGACACCGCCCTGACCTACGTCTCCGCCGTGCGGTCCGTGCAGGAGCAGCAGGTGGCCGCCCTGCCCGAGCTGGCGGTGTGGGTGGCCGCGGTGAACGCCGCCAAGGGGCGCACCGGCGACAACCTCGGCACCCGCTACCCGCGCATCTCGCAACCGCTGTGGGGTGCGGTGCAGGCCGCGCTCACCGGCGCCAAGACACCGGAGGCCGCGTTGAAGGACGCCCAGGCCACCGCGGCCGCCGCGAAGTAGCCGTGCGCGCACGGCTCGCAGCCTGGGCGTTCGCGGCCCCGCTCAGCGCGTACCTGCTGATCTCCTACGCGTACCCCCTGTACACCACGGTGGAGCTGAGCCTGCGCGGCTACACCGTGCGGACGTTCGTCCGCGGTGGCGCGCCGTTCGTCGGGCTCGACAACTACGTGGCGGTGTTCGCCGACCCGGCGTTCCGCACGGCGGTGCTGAACACGGTGCTGTTCACGGTCGTGTCGCTGGGCTTCCAGTACACGATCGGCCTGGCGCTGGCGGTGTTCTTCGCCCGCGACTTCCCGCTGTCGGCGACGTTGCGCGCGTTGTTCCTCGTGCCGTGGCTGCTGCCGCTGATCGTGTCGGCGTCGACCTGGGCGTGGCTGCTCAACAGCGAGTCGGGTCTGGTCAACGCGGCACTGGCGGCGGTCGGCCTCGACCCGGTGAACTGGCTGACCTCCCCGTCGTGGTCGCTGGTGTCGGTGACCATCGCCAACATCTGGATCGGCGTGCCGTTCAACCTCGTGGTGCTCTACAGCGGCCTGCGCACGATCCCGCCCGAGGTGCACGAAGCGTCCGCTTTGGACGGTGCGAGCGGCTGGCAGACGTTCCGGCACGTCACGTTCCCCATGCTGCGGCCGGTCTCCGCGATCACGCTGCTGCTCGGGCTGGTCTACACGCTCAAGGTGTTCGACCTGATCTGGGTCATGACCAGGGGCGGGCCGAGCGGCTCGTCGACGACGCTCGCGACCTGGTCCTACGAGCTCGGCTTCGGTGGCGCGCTGCCGCGGTTCGGGCCCAGCGCCGCCGTGGGGACCGTGCTGATCCTCGTCTCGCTGGTGGCCGGGCTCTGCTACGCGCGGGTGCAGGAGCGCGGATGAGGGCCCGGTCGTGGCGCACGTGGGCCGGTCTGGGGCTGACCGCGGTGATGCTGTTCCCGGTCTACTGGATGGTCGCGGTCTCCCTCACCCCGGCGGGGGAGATGCGGAAGTCGCCGCCGAACCTGTTCCCGGCCTCACCCACGCTGGAGGGCTACCGGCTGGTGCTGCACGAACAGCTGCCGTACTTCGGCACCAGCCTGCTGGTCGCGCTGGGCACCGTCGTGCTCACCCTGCTGCTGGCCGCGCCCGCCGCGTACGCGCTGGCGAAGCTGTGGCCGGCCGGGCGGCGCGTGCTCGGGTTCGTGCTGCTGGTCGCGCAGATGATCCCCGGGATCATCATGGCGCTCGGCTTCTACGGGCTCTACGTGCGGCTGGGCATCACGAACACGGTGTGGGGCCTCGTCTTCGCCGACTCGACGGTGGCGGTGCCGTTCGCGGTGCTGGTCCTGACGTCGTTCATCGCGGCGGTGCCGGACGAGCTGCTGCAGGCCGCCCGCATCGACGGCGCGGGACCGTGGCGCACGTTCGTCTCGGTGGTGCTGCCCGCGAGCCGCAACGGCCTGGTGACCGCGGCGCTGTTCGCGTTCCTGTGGGCGTGGTCGGACTTCGTGTTCGCCGCGACCCTCGACTCCGGTGGCGCCTGGCAGCCGTTGACGCTCGGCATCTACCGCTACATCGGCAACAACAACCAGGAGTGGAACGCGATCATGGCCACCGCCGTGGTCGCGTCGGTGCCGGCCGCCGTGCTGCTCGTGCTGGCCCAGCGCTACGTGGCCGCCGGGGTCACCTCCGGCGCCGTGAAGGACTGAGTTCGAAGGACCGAGAGGAACGCCGTGGCAACCGAGTTCTCCGTGCGCGAGATCCCCTTCAGCCGGTCCGGCGCCTGGTTCGGCCTCTCCCCGGTGGTGGGACTGGCCACCTACGCCGACGACGTGCACCTCGTCTCGCACCGCAACGGCATGCACCCGTTGCTGCGCCTGGTTCCCGTGCCGGCGCCGGCCGAGGTGACCGCCGATCCCGCGACCCTCACCTGGAGCACCGGGCAGGGCCGGGTCACCGCGGTGTTCTCGGCACCGGACGTCCTGCGGATCTCGGGCACCGGCACCGGACTGGAGCTCAGCGCCGCCGAACCGGCGCTGACCCCGTTCACCGGCACGTACCTCTTCGCCGACCCGGCCGGTGGACTGGTCTTCACCTCCTACGAGACCGGCCACCGGCTGCGCCTGACCGTCCTGTCCGGACGGTGGGACCAGGCGGGCGACCAGGCGCTCGGCACGGCGCGGCGGGCGGTGGTGCTGAGCGCGGAGGAACCGTGGGAGCTGCTGGTCGAGGAGATCGGCACGGCCCGCGCGCCGTTCTCACCCGCTACGACCTTCGCCGAGGACGTGACGGCCGTGCACGAGGAGTTCACCCGGTTCGCCGACGCCGTGGCACCGTGGCGCGACGACCACGTCCCGGCCGCCGAGCTGGCCGCCTACGTGCTCTGGTCGGCCACCGTGCGCCCGGCCGGGTTCGTGCGTCGCCCGGCCGTGCTGATGTCGAAGCACTGGATGGACAAGGTGTGGAGCTGGGACCACTGCTTCACCGCGCTGGCGCTGGCCGGTGGCGCGCCGGAGCTCGCGTGGCAGCAGTTCCAGGTGGTGTTCGACCACCAGGACGCCGAGGGCGCGCTGCCCGACTCCGTCACGCACTCCGAGGTGCTGCGCAACTTCGTCAAGCCGCCGATCCACGGCTGGGCGCTCTCCCTGCTGCGCCACCGCCTCCCCGGCGGGCTGCCGGACGTGGGAACCGCCTACCGCCAGCTGTCCGCGTGGACCTCGTTCTGGCTCGACCACCGCCGCGCACCCGGCAGCCGCCTGCCGCACTACGAGCACGGCAACGACAGCGGCTGGGACAACTCGACGGTGTTCCGCGAGGAACGCCTGGTCCGCTCACCCGACCTGGCCGCGTTCCTGGTGCTGCAGTGCCGGGAAGCTCGCCGTCCTCGCCGCCGAGACCGGCGAGAACTCCGCCCGTTGGTCCGAGCAGGCCGACGAGCTGCTGACGGCCCTGCTCGACGAGCTGTGGCACGGCGACCACTTCGTGAGCCAGGGCGTAGCGAGCGGCACGAAACGGCGCAGCGCGAGCCTGCTCGACCTGATGCCCGTCGTGCTGGGCGAACACCTGCCGCGCGAGGTGTTCGAGCACCTCTGCGCCGGGGCGGCCACGCACCTCACGTCCGTCGGGCCGGCCACCGAACGGCCGGACTCGCCCTGGTACGAACCCGACGGCTACTGGCGCGGACCGGTGTGGGCGCCCGCCACCGTGCTCGTCGAGGACGGCCTGCGCCGCGGCGGCGCGGTGGAGCTGGCCGACCTGGTGAGCGCCCGGTTCCTGGCCACGTGCGAGAAGTCGGGGTTCGCCGAGAACTTCGACGCGTTGACGGGGGAGGGGCTGCGCGACCGCGCCTACACCTGGACCGCGGCCGCCTACCTGCTGCTCGCGGAGGCGGCGGACCGGCCCTGATGGCGGTGAGGGCGGATGACGACGTCGCAGATGGGGAAGAGCGCGTCACGAGGCGTCAGAGCAATCGAGTCATCGCACTCAGCCGCCAACGCGGTGCAGGTCATCTCGTCGGCTTCACGCCGCCACGACTGCAGGGCCCGGCTCACCGCGCGGCGGTCGAGGTTCGCCTGGTAGTGGGGAAAGGCGCACATCATCTCGGAAACCTGCGTTCTGCGTGGACAACACTGACGGCAGCTGCGGCAACGGGCTCATGCGAGGCGACGCAATCCGGCAAGCACACGCGTGAGCAGCGCGGGGTTGCGCTGGACGAAGAACCGTTCGTCCGGAGGAACAACCGAGCCGGGCGTCCGCTGCGCCAGGTCCGGCCGTGCGTGGCTGGTGGGCCTGCCTGGCGGAGGGGCATCGGCGATGCCCGGCCGGTACACGCGGACCTGGCGCTTCAGCAGCTCGCCCACACCGATCGCCCCGCCCTGATGCCCGTGGTGAGCGCTCATCAGGTGAGCTCCTCGAACGGCACGACGGTGCAGTCCCGAAACTCGCGAATCAAGGCAGACGCCACCACCCAGCGGACGTCCGGGTCGTCGTAAGCCAGGTTCACCTCTTCGACGGCCGCGGGGCCGAACGTGCCCCTCCGGTACAGCGCCCCGTGGACCCCCGCCACCGCGAACTGCCGGACGCGGACAGCCACGGCTCCCCGCCTGAGCGCCGGGCACAACCGCAGGGACACCGCGACGCACCGCACGCAAACAGGCGGCTCTGTGCACGCCATCCCGTCCGGCCAACCCGGCCAGTCGTCCTCGTGGTCGCGGAGCAACCACAAGACGCCGTCGTCGTTCCGGTCGGCTGGCTCTGCGCAGACCTGGCACAGCAGCTTGCGCATGGCACGACGCTGCCTGAGCGGGTGCACCTTGCCGAACTCCGGCTTGCCCACGCCGAGGCGCACGCCGGGTCGCTGCCACAGCACACCACGCGCATCCCGATCGCCGAAGGTCTCGTTGGCGTAGCCGACGCCGAACCCGGGACGCTCAACGACCCTGAAGGGAACCTCCAGCTCAGCACTCCAACTGGTGATGTACGGCGCGGTCGTCCGGCTCACCGCTCGTCCTCTCCGATCCTGATCTCGTCCGGCGTGTTCACACGGATGTGGCCGTGAACCGTTCGAGCCGGGCCGAGTACTGGCTCGTTCGTCGCTGTGGACGCGGGCATCACTCAACTGCTCCCAGAAGTCGCCGTCGTGGGGTACCCGGCGTCAAGGCTTCGCGCAGCGGGCGGAGGCATCACCGCTGCCGGTGTCCCTGACGCCGGGCACCGTCCACTGTGGCTGCTTTCCGCCTTCCGCAGAAGTGACGGAGGTTCAGAGCGAACCCGAACGAGCGAAGGGACTGGGACGGCGCGTCCTAGTCCCTTGAAATCTGCGGTGCCGCTGTCACAGCGCGCCCGCCTCGCGAGGCCCTACAGCTCGATGTTCAACCGATCAGCCAGGCGCAGAAGCGGTGTTTGCCTGCGTCGTGCGCGTTCAGCCAGTTCGTGGACCGTCTGCCGGCTGAGGGTGTGGTACCGCATCCACTCCGGCGCAACACGTTCTGCGGCGAGGAGCTGCGCGGTGGCGGCCTCGTCCTGGTCGAGCTCGCTGTGGGCGATGGCGACGTCGAGGAGGTGGCGGGCGCGGAACGTGGGCGACACCCAGCCGTTGACGGGCACCGACTTGGCCAGCTCCAGCGCGTACTCGAAACGTTCGCTCTCCACTGCCGCGTTCACGGCAGCGATGCTCGCGTTGGTCGGCCCGAACGGCGTGGCGTAGATGTTGTGGTCGGTACCCACCCGCGCCGCTGCGGCACGGGCCAGGCTCATGTGCTCTTCCGAACGCTCCACCTGCTTGTTCCGCACCGCGGCGCTTCCCGCTCGGAGCATCAGGATTCCCCACACCGCCAGCTGTTCCGCCGAACCGCGGACGAAGTCGGGTCCGAGCTGTTCGGCCTTGCGCAGCGCCGCGGTTTCCGCGTCCGCAAGGCGCCCCTGCTTGAAGAACACCCACGACAGCGCGGAGACGTTCATCGCCTGCAACAGCTCGTCACCGGACTGCTCCGCGGCTTCCTGCGCCCGGATCAGCCCGATGTAACCGATGTCCGGCTTGCCGAGCGCCGTCAGCATGGTCGAAGCGATCTGGATGACCTCGGACAGCAGACCGTAGGCGGCCACCCGGTCGTCACCCTCCAGTTCGCGTATGGCCGCGCGTGCCTCGGCCACGAGACCTGGCAGCATCACACCGAGCTGGGCGAACGAACCGTGTTGCCGGATGGACTCGGCATGCGCCAAGGCCATGCGCAGCCCGGCCACGGTGGGCGGTTCGTCGTTGAAGACCTCTTGGTCCGCCAGCCCGGGGAAGTAGGACAACGAGGTCAGCTCATCCCGGATCGCCAGGATGCCGACCGCCTCTTCGTCCACCATCGGTTCGATGGTCGACTTCTGCCCGAGGAGCTGCGGCACGTCGACATCGAGAGCGCGGGCGATGCGGGTCAACGAACTCATGCTCGCGGTGTGCCGGATCTCCTGCTCCAGCTTGCGCACCAGGTCGACGCTGACCTCTGCCTTCTCCGCGAGCTGTTCCTGGGTGAGTTGCCGGCGCTTGCGGGCGCGCTTGATGCGCAGGCCAAGGCTTTGGTCGCTCGTCATGGAGCCTGTCCACCTCCTGCCACCGGGTGAGGCCGAGAGCCGTCACCAGGATACGCAGGGTCTGACCTCGGCAAATGGGTGATGGTGACCAGGACGTGGCGTCCTGGTCGCGATGCACCCGAACGAGCACGGCTCATCTCGGGTCGTTCTCGACATCACTCATTCGATCTCTGGGGAACGAGGACCAACGCGGAGCGGGTTGTGCCGCCGGTCAGCAGCCCACGCGGCGCGACCCCAGTGCGATGTCGTCGACCCACAGGTCGTAGGCGCCGTCGTTGGGCTGGTAGAGCTGCCACCCGATCTTCACCGTGTCGAACGCCGGGAACACGAAGTCCACCGGGTTGCCGCCGTGCGAGCGGGTCGAGACGGTCAGGTCGGGTTGCGGCTTGCCGTCGAACCACAGCTCGACGCGGTTGTCGGAGGCGTCCATCCGCCACTCGACGCACTGCCACACGTCCTCGCGCGAGGGCGCGGACTCCCGCCAGTTCGTCCAGTCACCGGTCGGGCCGCCGTCGGCACCGACGCCCCACAGCGCGCGGCCGGACGTGGGCACGTACTGGCCGCCCAGCGGTCGCACGACCTCCGCGCTGCCCTGGCCGGTGGCCTCGACGAGGGTGTAGTGCGCCCAGTCGGGCTTCTTCGGGAAGGCGTCCACCTTCAGCCGCATCCGGCCGTAGAAGCTGTTGCCCGGTGCGGAGAAGTCGTCGACCCGCAGGAACGCGCGGCCGTTGGCCTCGGTGTGCACGTGCAGCACCCGCTGGCCGCGGGCCGCCTTCTCCACGGTCAGCGTGCCGTGCCGGGTGTCGACGCCCCACCGCAGGCTGGTCGCGCCGCCCAGCGGCACGGACTGGAAGTCCTCGCAGAACAGCAGGTCCGCGCGGGCGCACGAGCGGGTGTGCGCGGTCGCGGACGGCAGGCCCGCCAGCAGGAGGGGGAGGGCCAGGACCACGGACATCGCTTTCCGCAAAGGCATGCCCGGCAATCTACGAGATCGGCCGCAAACGGTGCCAGCAAAGGACTTCCGGCCCGCGATCTTCGAGTCGAATTCGACGGGGGCGGCCGGGCGAGCCATACGCGGACGTGACCGGCAGATTCGTGAATGCGGGCGGTTTGCCCGGTTCAGCGCTGCCGCCGGGGGTGTCCGGCCCGCTACCGTGCGGCACGTGGGCGGACGTGGCGAGGTCCGGATCCTCGGGCCGGTGGAGGTGTGCGGCCCGCTCGGCCGGGCCGAGCTGAACGGCGTCCGCCAGCGCAGCGTCGTGGCGGTGCTCGCCCTCCGCGCCGGCACACCGGTTTCCGTCGACCGCCTGGTGGACGTGCTGTGGGGGGACGATCCGCCGCGCACGGCCGTGCGGTCGTTGCACAGCCACGTCGCACGGGTGCGGCAGGCGCTCGCGGACTGCGGGATGCCCGGCGCGCTCGTCACCGGTCCCGGCGGCTACCGGCTGGACGCCTCCGTGGACGCCGACCGGTTCGAGCGGACCAGGGACCTGGCGCTGTGGCGGGGCGAACCGCTGGGCGGCACCGAGCTGTTCGGGTGGGGCCGCGCGGAGATCGGCCGGTTGCGCGAGCAGCGGCTCACCGCCCTGGAGGCGCACTGGGCGCAGCGGCTCGACCGCCAGGACGCGATCAGCGAGCTGGAACGGCTGGTGGTGAGCCACCCGACCAGGGAACGGCTCGTCGGCCTGCTGATGCGGGCGCTGCACCTGGACGGGAGGCACGCGGACGCGCTTGAAGCGTTCCAGCGCCTCAGATCCCGGCTCGCCGACGAACTCGGCGCCGACCCCGGTCCCGAGCTGAGCGCCCTGCACACCGCCGTTCTGCGGCGCGACCCCTCCCTGCACAGCGCGAAACCCGTCACGCGCACCGCGAGACCGGCCCAGCTGCCCGCCCGTGCCGGGCACTTCACCGGCCGGGCCGCCGAGCTCGCCGCACTGGCCGGTCTGCCGCCGATCGTCGTGGTCTCCGGTGTCGCCGGCGTCGGCAAGACCACCTTCGCGGTCGAGTGGGCGCACCGGGTCGCCGACCGGTTCCCCGACGGGCAGGTGTTCCTGGACCTGCAACGGCTCACGCCCGCCCAGGCGCTGGCCGAGGTGCTGCACGCGCTCGGTGTCCCCGCTGACCGGACACCCGCCGACCCGGCCGCGCTGTACCGGACGCTCACCCACGGCAAACGGCTGCTGATCGTGCTCGACGACGTCCGCCGCGCGCGGGACGTGCTGCCGCTCGTGCCCGGCGACCAGGGCAACCTGCTGCTGGTCACGAGCCGCGACACGCTCTCCGCGCTCGGCACGCACCACGCCGTGCACACGGTGCGCCTCGGCCTGCTGAGCGAACCGGAGGCGCACGACCTGCTCGCCGACATCCTCGGCGCGCAGCGGGTGCACGCGGAGTCCGACGCGACCTCGGCCCTCGCCGTCCACTGCGGACGGTTGCCGCTCGCGCTGCGGATCGCGGCGGCGCGGCTCGCGGTGCGACCCGGCAGGCGGATCGCCGACCTGGTGCGGGAGCTGACCCGCAACGACCCGCTCGACGTGCTGGCGGTCGAGGGCGACGACCGCACCGTCCGCACGGTGTTCGCGAGCGCGCACCGCACGCTCAGCCCGCAGGCGGCCCGCCTGTTCCGCGTGCTCGGCGAGCACCCGGGGGCCAGCTTCCCCGCCGACCTCGCCGACGCGCTGGGACCGGGGCTCGACGAGCTGGTCGCGTCGCACCTCGTCAGCGAGGTCGGCGCCGGCCGGTACGCGCTGCACGACCTGGTCCGGCTGTTCGCCCGGCAGAGCGGTGACCTCGGCGACGGGCTGGAACGCCTGCTCGACCGGTACCTGACGATCGCGCACGCGGCCAACGCGGTGCTCAACCCGCGCCACGACCTCGTGACCCGCCCGCCGTGCGACGACCTGCCGTTCGCGGCCGACCGCGTCGAGGTGCTGGCCCACCTCGACGCCGAGCGCGACAACCTGCTGCACGTCATCCGGCTGGCCGCGAACGCCGGTCTGCGGCGGGAGACCTGGCAGCTGGCGTACCTGCTGACGAGCTACTTCGAGGCGCGCGGCAACTGGGCGGCGCGCGTGGAGCAGTGCGAGCACGCCGTCGCGGCCGCCCGCGCGCTCGGTGACCGGCGGGCGGAGGCGGAGATGTTGCGCGGCCTGGGGATCGCGTTGCAGATGACCTCGCGCATCGCGGAGGCCATGGTGGTGCAGCGGCAGGCGCTCGCGCTCGTCCAGGAGGCCGGTGACCTGCGCGGGGAGGCCCGGCTGCACAACAACATCGGCAACGCGCACTCCGAGCTGCGCGAGTTCGACCGGGCGCTGGAGTCTTACGAGGCCGCCATGCGGGTGCACGGCGCGGCGGGTGACGCGGTGGGCGTGGCGCTGGCGCGGCGCAACCTCGGCTACACCTGCGTGCGGATGGGCCGGGCGGACCGCGCGGTCGGGCCGTTGTTCGCGGCGCTGGAGACCTTCCGCGCGGAGGGGAACTCCCGGCTGGAGGCGGCGACCCTGATGTCGCTGGGCAACGCCTTCCACCAGCTCGCCGACCGGGCACCGGCGCTGCGCTACTTCGGGGACGCGCTGCGGATCAGCCGCGAGGTCACCGACCACCGCTTCGAGGCCGACGCGCTCACCCACCTCGGCGTCACGCAGCTCGCACTCGGCGATCCGGCGGTGGCGCGGGAGCACCTGACCGGTGCGTTGTCGATCTGCCGGGCACTGGGCGACCGCCACCGCGAGGCCTACGCGCTGCACCAGCTCGGCGAGACCGCGCTCGCCCTGGGCGACCTCGCCGCCGCCCGCGACCACCTCGCGGCCGCGCTGACCGCCCGCGCCCAGGCGCCGGACGCCTTCGAGGAGGCCTCGGTCCACCGCTCGTGCGCCGACCTGGAGGGCCGGTGCGGGCGGTGGACCGAGGCCCTGCGCCACTGGGCTCAGGCGCTCAGGCTGTTCACCTCGTGCCGCCGATCGTGAACACCGCGACCGCCTTGCCGACCTGACCCGGTCTCACCGCGGTGATCTGCAGGGTGAACTGCTTCTGCTGGGCACCGACCCGCAACACCGTGTAGGGCACCTGGGCGTAGCTCTGGCCGGCCTTGATCGTGACCGTTCCGCCCTGCGCGGACCGGTAGTCCTCGCCCTGCTTCGCGGTGCCGTCCACGAACCGGTACGACACCTCGACGTTCTCCTGCGTGGCGCCGTAGCGCAGTGCCAGCGTCGCCGCGTACGGACCCGTCTTCTCGTGCACCGGCCCGTCCTGCGCGTCCACCACCACCGGGCAGTCGGGCGGGTTGCAGTCCGGTGCTCCGTGTGCGGGCACGACTCCCAGCAACAGGAGCAACAACACCATGATCGTCTTCATTGACCACCCCTTCGGCGGGTCCGTCTCCGTTCAACGGAGTCGGACCCGCCGGGGCTGATACTCACTCCTTGTCGTTGATCCGGTACTGCGCACCACCGAGGTCGAGGCCCTGCGCGTCGATCTGGTGCACCTCCAGCACCGCCGGTGCGGCCTCCACGTCGGTCGCGAAGGTCACGCCGATCTGAATCCGCTCCTCCGCCTTGAGCGTGAGCCCTTCGAAGCGGGCGAGCTTCGGCTCGACGACCTGGAACTGCGTCTCACCGACCTGCCGCACACCGGTGCCCCGCTGACCGGTCGCCTTCCACCTGGCGGCGAGGTCAGGGCCGAGGTCGACCGTCACCGTGCCGGTGAACTGCCGCTCCGGCTGCTCCAGCACCAGCGCCTGCCTGGTGTCGAACGCCTCCGGGTTGCCGATCGTGTACGGCCGGGTGATCGGCCGGCCGGGGAGGACCCGCACCGAGTCGACGTTGCGCCACGCGATGTTGTTGTTGCGCTGGGCGTTGAGCTGCGTGTTGGACCCCTCGGCGAACGTCATCGGGTCGGCGCTGGACACCCAGCGGGCGAGCAGGCAGAAGTGCGCGGGACCGGGCACGTTCCAGCCGGGCCAGGTGATCATCACGGTCGAGCCGCTGACCGGCACGCTCGCGCCCACGCCGCCGATGTAGGTCCAGCCGCCCGGCCACGCCGTGCCGCCGCCGAGGTTGCTGCGGTACAGGTGCAGGGCGCCGTCCACGTTGCCGAGGCCGTTCGGCTTGCGGCGCAGGTTGACGAACACGTAGTTGGTCGCGCCCACGATCGGCTGCTGCGAGGTCGCGCACGGCGTCGGCGTGTAGCAGACCCGGATGTCGGGGCTGTGGTAGATGCTGCCGCTGCTGGGTTCGTTGCCGATGTCGCTGCCGTTGTCGCGGATGTAGACGTCGCGGTAGGCCGGTGTGGCGTTCGCCGTCGGCACGACGGCGAGCCCCACGATCGAGAGAAGTGCGACCACCATCGCGGCCAGCTTGGTTCTCACCATGTCCTCCTCGGTTGTGCTCTGCTACCGAAGGAGTACCGGCGCGCTGTTGTGGAGCGGTTGTCGTGCTGTTGTCAGCCGGCCGGCGCTGCCTGTCCGCCGGGGCCGGAGAGGTGCCACACCTCCCGCATCGGCACCCACCAGTGCCCGGAGTCCGGCTCCGCCAGCGACTCCTGGCACGGGTCGGTGAACGTCCACCACCGTTGCGTCTCCGGGTCCGCCGCGATGCGGGCCTGGTCGGCGTCGTGGTCGTCGCCGACGTACTCGTAGTAGCCGAACAGCAGGTCGCCGTGCAGGAAGATCGTGAAGTTGCGCATGTTCGCGTCGAGCAGCGTCTGCTCGACCGCGGGCCAGACGGCCGAGTGCAGCTCCAGGTACTCCTCGCGCTTCTCCGGGCGCAGCCGGATCAGCATGCCGAAGCGCTGTGGTTCCATGCGGGGGAGCTCTCCTTCGCGGGCGGCGGGGTCTTCGTTCTACGCGTTGAGCACGGGACTTTCCACGTCCTGCCCGACCTCCACCGCGTGCAGGCGGTGCCCGGCGCGTTCGGGCCGGATGTGCGGGCCACCGGACAGGGCAGCGGGCAGCAGGTCACCGGCCGCGGCGATCCTCTCCTCGTCGACGCGCAGCCCGAGGCCGGGGGTCTCGCCCAGGACGTACGCCCCGTCCGCCACGGTCAGGTCGATCTCCACGCCCACCGGCGGGCGGAGGTCCTGCAGTTCGCTCACCAGGTGGTTGGGCACGGACGCGGCGGCGTGCAGCAGCCCCACCGGGCTCGTGCCGATCGGGCTCACCGGCAGGTCGTGAGCGTGGGCCAGCGCGGCGACCCGCAGGAAGTGCGTGATCCCCCAGACGGCGGCGGTCTGCACGACGTCGACGGCACCGGCGGCGATCAGCGGGCGGTGCTGTTCGAGTCCGGTGAGGTTCTCGCCGGTGGCGACCGACGCGCGGATGCCGCGCCCGACCGCCGCGTGGCCCTCGACGTCCCAGCGCCGCACCGGTTCCTCGACCCAGGTCAGGTCGAAGGTGCGTTCCAGCTCGCTGACGTAGCGGACCGCCTGCTTGCGCGTCCAGGTCTCGTTGACGTCCAGCATCAGGCTGGGCCGGGCGCCGCCGCCCGCCTCGGTGAGGACGTCGCGGACCAGGGCGAGGCGGTGCCGGTCGCGGTCCACGTCGAGGCCGCCCTTGAGCTTCGCCGCGCGCAGCCCGTGCGCCGCGTACTCCTGGTACACCGCGACCAGCTCGTCATCGGGCAGCGCGACGCACAGCCCGGAGGCGTAGGCGGGCACACGGCGGTCGCGACCGCCGAGCAGCCGCCACAGCGGTTCGCCCGCCGCCTGCGCCTTGATGTCCCACAACGCGGTGTCGACCGCGCCGATCGTGCCGAAGACCGCGCCGGCGTGGCCCGCCTTGAACACCCGGCGCAGCATCCGGTCGTAGAGGGCGGTGACCGAACGCGGGTCCTCGCCCTCGATGGCGGCGAAGACGGTGTCGGCCTCCACGTGCGGGCCGAGCCCGACCCCGGTCAGGCCGGTGTCGGTCTCCACGACGACGACGGGGACCCGGACCAGGCCGTCGGGGTGGACGCCGTTGGCGTCCCCGACCGGGCGGCCCCAGTCCTGGACCGTGGTGAGGGTCCGCAGACCAGTGATGCGCATGTCAGCCCTTCGTCGACCCGGCGGTGACCCCGTCGGCGATCTGTCGTTGCAGGAAGAGGTAGACGAGCAGGACGGGGACCGCGGCGATGAGCACGCCGGAGGCGAACGTGGGGATGTCGTCGGAGTACTGCCCGCGCAACGACGTCACGCCCACCATCAGCGTGCGGTGCTCGGCCGACGGCATCACCAGCAGCGCGATGAGCACGTCGTTCCAGCAGAAGAGCGCGTTGAGCACCCCGACCGACAGCAGCGCGGGCGCGCCGATCGGCAGCATGATCCGCCAGTAGACGCCGTAGACGGAGTTCCCGTCGATCCGCGCGGCGTCCACGATCTCCGCCGGCACGGTCGAGTAGTAGCTCGTCAGCAGGAAGATCGTGAACGGCAGGAACTGCGCCACGTAGGCCAGCACCAGCCCCGGGTAGGTGTCGACGAGCCCGGTGTCGGCCATGATCCGCGCCAGCGGCACCATGATCACCTGGAACGGGATGAACAACGCCGCCAGCACGCCCAGGAACAGCGCGGAGGAACCGCGGAACCGCAGCCGGGCCAACGCGAAGCCCGCCATCGACCCGAGCAGCAGCAGCAGCGCGACCGAACAGGTCACGACGACCACCGAGTTGAGGAAGTAGCGCGACATCCCGACGCTGGTCCACGCCTTGACGACGTTGTCGAGGCTGAAGGAGCCGGCGGGGGAGAACCGGTCGAGCACGTACTCGCGCCGCGTCTTCACCGCCACGTTGGCCGTGAACACCAGCGGGTAGACCGTGGCCAGCGCGAGCAGCGCCATCGGGACCGCGACCACCCACCTGCTCAGCCGGGAACCGGTCATCAGTCGTCCCTCCCGGTGCGTCGCAGGACCGCGACCTGGGCCAGCCCCACCACGAGCATGATCAGGAACAGCGCCGTGGAGGCTGCGGAGGCGAGCGCGGGCTGGTTCAGCTGCCCCTGCTGGATCCACACGTAGTACTCGGGCAGGTAGGTCGACCCCTCCGGGCCACCGCTCGTCATCACGTACACCAGGCCGAACATCGACGTCAGCAGCCCGATCATCGTCGTGACGAAGACGAACTGGATCGTGCGGGACAGGCCGGGCACGACCACGTGCCGGATCCGCTGCACCAGCGACGCGCCGTCCACCTCGGCGGCGTCGAGCAGCGAGCGGTCGAGGGTCGCGAACCCGGCCAGGAACACCACCAGCCCCATGCCGAACGTCGCCCACACGTGCACACCGACGACCGCGAAGATCGCCACGCCGGGGTCGCCCAGCCAGTCCACCGGCCCGAGGCCCGCGAGGCCGAGCAGCGCGTTGACCGGGCCGTCGAACGCCAGCAGCAGCGTGAAGATCGCGCCGACGATCACCGGGGACAGCACGGCGGGGAAGAAGTACACGCCGCGGTAGACGCGGTGGCCGGGCACCTTCAGGAAGATGAACGTCGCGAGCAGCCCGGGGACCGCTACGGCCACCGGCAGCAGCAGCACGAGCAGGCCCACGTTGCGCAGCGCCGTGCGGAACAGCGGGTCGTCGAGCAATGCCAGGTAGTTGGCGAACCCGACGGCCTGGCCGTTGCGGTCGCCGTCGCCGGTGAAGGAGAAGTTGATCCCCAGCACCAGCGGCCACAGCCGCAGCCCGACGATCACCAGGACGGCCGGGGCCAGCAGCACCAGGGGAGCCAGGCGCTCGGACCGCGGGCCACCGCGGCGTCGCCGGGTGGGCGGGGCAGCGGGCCGGACGGGCCCGGTGGTGGCCGGGCCCGCGGGCGAGAGGGAGGGTGCCGTCACGCCGTCAGCCCGTCTTGTCGGAGGCCGCGAGCTGCTGCAGCACCTCGTCCACCGTGGCCGAGCCGCTGAGCAGCTGCTGCGAGAGCCGGCCCATGAGGTCGACCGTCTTGGACGACAACGCCACGTGCAGGGCGGGCTTGCCCGACTTCACCTCGCCGACGATGGTCTTGACCGCGGGGCCGCCGGCTGCGGTGTCGATCGTCGTGTCGGCCGCGATCGCGCCGCCGTCGAGGTAGAACGCCTTCAGCGCCTCGGTGGAGGTCAGCGATCGGACGAGGTCGGCGGCGACCCCCTGGTCCTTCGTCCACTTCGCGACGGCGTAGCCGATGCCGCCGTCGTAGGCCAGGCTCGGCTTCGCGGCCGGGTTGACCAGGGGTGCGGGCCGGACGCCGACCTTCTCCGGGGTGAGGAACTCGGCGAAGTCCTTCCAGTGCCCCACGTCCGACATCAGGCCGATGACGTTGGCGGCCTTGGCGGCGTTGAAGGCGGCGAACGCGTCGTTGAACATGGCGGTCGAGTTGGCGCCGTCGGTGTTCAGCCCGCTGTCGCCGGTCTGCTTCCACAGCTCGAAGACCTTCTTGACGTCCGGTGAGGACCAGTCGCGCTTGCCGGCGATCCAGGCGTCGTACTCCTGCGGCGTCAGGACGGCCGATCCCATGGCGGACAGGAAGAACTGGATTCCGATGCCCTCCTTGTTGCCCAGCGCGAAGCACTTCGCGCCGGTCTTCTGGGTGATGACGCCGCAGTCGCGCACGAAGTCGTCCCAGGTCTTCGCGGGGGAGTCGGGGTTGAGCCCGGCCTTCTGGTAGAGGTCCCTGTTGTAGTAGATCGGGTGGCCCTGCAGGGTCACCGGTGCGGCGTAGACCTTGCCCTCGTCGGTGAACGCGTCCCAGCCCGCTAAGCGACCGCGGTCCTCGGAGACGAAGGAGTCGAGCGGGGCGAGCGCGTCGGACCGGTCGCGGATCTGGCCGCCGCCGTTGAACAGGACCACGTCCGGTCCCTTGCCCGCCTGGATGGCCGCGCCGAGCAGCGTGTAGTACTGGTCGAACGGCTGCGCCACGAACTCGACCTGCACGCCGGGGTGCTTCTTCGCGAAGTCGGCCTTGGCCTTCTCGACGTAGCCGCGCGTCTTGGCGTCACCGGACTTCCAGTCCCACACCACGAGCTTGTCGCTCGCACCGCCGGAGGACGTGCCCGGCCCGGAGGCGCTCCCGCAGCCCGCTGTCAACGCGAGACCCACCACCAGGGCGGCCGACCACAGTGTGCGCTGCTTCATCGCTGCTCACTTCCCGAGACGGTTGGCCGGGGGAGACCGGCCCGACGAGGTCCGCCTGAACGTAAGTCGTATGACGTATTACGTCAACGGGTCATTCGGGGTACGCTCCGCAGCGCGCTCCAGCGCATCGGCGGAGCGCGACCGGAGGAACGGATGACGGCATCAGGCCAGCGGCCGGGCGCGGCCGTGGGCGCGCACCCCGCCCCGGGCTGGGTGCGCGGACCGGCGAACCTGGCCAGGGCGATCACGACCGAGCTCGTGGAGCGGATCGTGCGCGGCGACCACCCGCCGGGCACGTCGCTGCCGCCGGAGCCGGTGCTGTGCGAGACGTTCTCGGTGAGCCGCACGGTGGTCCGCGAGGCCGTGAAGGTGTTGCAGGAGAAGGGTCTCGTCCAGGTGCGCCAGGGAGCGGGCACGCTGGTCACGCCGCCGTCGATGTGGAACATGCTCGACGAGCTCGTGCTGGGCGCCGTCGTCGCCGAGGACGAGACGCTGGGGGTCCTCGACGACCTGGTGGTCACCCGCAGGCTGCTGGAGTCCGACATGGCCCTGGTCGCCGCGCGGGTCGCGGACGACGCCACCGTGGCCGCACTGCGCGACCTCGTGGACCTGATGGACCGGCTGGTGGACGACCCCACCGCCTACCGCGAACAGGACCACGTCTTCCACGACACGATCATGCGCGCGTCCGGCAACCGCATTGCCAGAGGCGTCGTGCGGTCGTTGGAGAGCCAGGTGTTCAACACCGCCCGCTACACGGGCAGGACCGACAGCGAGCTGTGCGCGGCCTCGAACCGGGGACACCGCCGCATCTGCGAGCGCATCGCGGCGCACGACCCGGAAGGCGCCGCCGAGGCCATGTTCACCCACATCACCGAGGCCTGGCTCGTGCGCCGCACGGACGTGGGCGAGCCGGGCCGCCTGGACCGCTGATCTTCTCGCACCTCCTGGCGCACACCGGTTCCGCCACCGCCGTGCGCCGCTCCTCCCACAGGCATTCGACGAACGGAGCGACTGGGCCATGGGTGACTTCGACGGGAGCACGGCGGAGCTGCCGGCCGGAAGGGCGGGCACGCCCGCACCACGCCGGATCGACGCCCACCACCACCTGTGGGACCTCTCCGCACGCCCGCAGGGCTGGCTCGACGCGCCGGAGGTCGCGCGGATCCGCCGCGACTTCGGGCTCGCGGACCTCGCGGAGGTGACCGGACCGGCCGGGGTGGACGCCACCGTGCTGGTCCAGGTGCTCGCCGACACCGGCGAGACGGCCGAGTTCCTCGCACTGGCAGCGGAGTCCGGGCTCGTCGCCGGTGTCGTCGGCTGGGTCGACCTCACCGCGCCCGACGTCGCCGAGCAGCTCGACCGGTTGCGGTCGGGACCGGGTGGCGACCGGCTGGTGGGCGTGCGGCACCTCGTGCAGTCCGAACCCGATCCGGACTGGCTCCTGCGGCCGGAGGTGCTGACCGGGCTGCGGGCGGTGCGCGACGCCGGGCTGGCCTACGACCTGCTGACCCGCCCGCACCAGCTGCCCGCGGCGCTGGTGGCCGTGAGATCGGTGCCGGACATGGTGTTCGTGGTGGACCACCTGTCCAAACCGGACATCGCGCGCCGGGCGTACCAGCCGTGGGCGACCCACCTGTCGGCGCTGGCGGCCGAGCCGAACGTGACCGCCAAGGTGTCCGGGCTCGTGACGGAGGCCGGTCCTGACTGGACGGTCGAGGACCTGCGGCCGTGCGTCGACCTGGTGCTGGAGGTGTTCGGGCCGGACCGGCTGATGGTCGGCTCCGACTGGCCGGTGTGCCTGCTCGCCGCCGAGTACGGGGAGGTGCTGTCCGCCGCCGACGCGCTGCTGTGCGGGCTGTCCGCTGCCGAGCGCGCCGACGTCCTCGCCGGCACGGCCACCCGCGTCTACCGGCTGGGGGAGCGGTGATGGACGTCGTGCGGCTGGCCTACGGGGAGACCGGACTGGACCTGCGCGTCGACCCGGCGGTGACCACCGTCGTGACCCCGCGGCACCACCCGGTGCCGGAGCCGGCGGAGCAGGTGCTGCGGCGGGCGTTGCGCTCGCCGGTCGCGGGGCCGCCGTTGCGCGAGCGGGTGCGGCGCGGCCAGACCGTGGCGATCTCCGCCTGCGACGGCACCCGCCCGCAGCCACGGCACCTGATGATCCCTGCGGTGCTGGCGGAGCTCGACGGGCTGGTCGACCTCGACGACGTCGTGGTGCTGGTCGCGACCGGCACCCACCGCGGCAACACGGACGCGGAGCTGCGGGCGATGTTCGGCGACGAGGTGGTCGACTCGGTGCGGATCGTCAACCACGACGCCCGCGACCGGACCGGCCTGACGTGGCTGGGGAAGCTCGCCGCGGACGTCCCGGTGTGGCTCAACAGCGAGTGGGTGGCCGCGGACGTGCGCATCACCACCGGGTTCGTCGAACCGCACTTCTTCGCCGGGTTCTCCGGCGGGCCCAAGCTCGTCGCACCCGGTCTCGCCGCCCTGGAGACGGTGCTGGTGCTGCACGACGCGCGCCGGATCGGCCACCCGCGGGCGACGTGGGGCGTCATCGAGGGCAACCCGGTGCACGACGACGTGCGCGCCATCGCGGCCGCGACCGGGGTGACGTTCGGGTTCGACGTGGTGCTGAACCAGGACAAGGAGGTCGTCGCCGCGTTCGGCGGGGACCTGCCGGAGATGCACGCGGCGGCCGTGCGCACCGCCCGCGAGGTCGCGATGCGGCCGGTGCCGCGGCCGTTCGACGTGGTGGTGACGACGAACTCCGGCTTCCCGCTCGACCAGAACCTCTACCAGGCGGTGAAGGGCATGTCGGCGGCCTACCGGGTGGTGCGGCCGGGCGGCACGATCGTGTGCGCAGCCGAGTGCCGCGACGGGTTCCCCGACCACGGCTCGTACCGCGAGGTGCTGGCCTCGGCCGGTTCGTCGGCGGAGCTGTTCGCGGAGATCTCCGCGCGCGAGGTCACCGTGCCCGACCAGTGGCAGGTGCAGATCCAGGCCCGCATCCAGGCCGACTGCCGGGTCGTCGTGCACACCTCACACCTGACCGACGCGGAGCTGGCCACCGCGCACCTGGAGCAGACCGCGGACATCTCCGCGACGGTCGCGGAGGCGCTGGCGTCCGCCGGTCCCGGTGCCCGCCTGTGCGTGCTGCCGGAGGGTCCGCAGACCATCCCGTACGTGACGGGGGAGGGGCGATGAGCGGCACGGTGCTGGTCTGCCTCGACAAGTTCCGCGGCAGCCTGACCGCCGAGCAGGCCTGCGCCGCCGTCGTCTCGGGCGTCGTCGGCGCGGGCGGCACGGCGGTGGCGATGCCGGTGGCGGACGGCGGCGAGGGCACGCTCGCCGCACTGGCGCGGGCCGGGTATCGCGAGGTGCACGCCGACGTCACCGGTCCCACCGGACGGCCGGTGCGGGCGGCGTTCGCGGTGCGCGGCACGCGTGCGGTGGTCGAGCTGGCGCTCGCGAGCGGCCTGGGCGTGCTGCCGGACGGGGTGGCGGCGCCGCTGGTGGCCGACACCCACGGCACCGGCGAGCTCATCCGCGCGGCACTCGACCACGGCTGCCTGGACATCGTGCTGGCGGTCGGCGGCAGCGCCACCACCGACGGGGGAGCGGGCCTGCTGCGCGCCCTCGGTGCCCGCATCACGGACGCGCGCGGCGTGCCGGTCGGTCCCGGCGGTGCGGCGTTGACCGGGGTCGCGCACGTGGACCTGTCCGGCCTGGACTTCCGGCTGCGGCTGGCGCGCGTGACGCTGGTGTCCGATGTGGACAACCCGCTGACCGGCCCGTCCGGTGCCGCCGCGGTGTTCGGCCCGCAGAAGGGCGCCTCACCGCGTGACGTCGAGGTGCTGGAGCGGGGCCTGGAGCGGTTCGCGGCCGTCGTGGAGCGCGAGGTCGGCCGCGATCTGAGCGGTGCGCCGGGCGCGGGCGCGGCGGGTGGCACGGGGTTCGCCGCGCTGGCCGCCCTCGGTGCGCGGCGCAGCTCCGGCGCGGACTTCGTGCTGGGTGAGATCGGCCTGGAGGACGCGCTGCGCACGGCGGCGCTCGTCGTGGTCGGCGAGGGCCGGTTCGACGAGCAGAGCCTGCGCGGCAAGGCACCCGTCGGCGTGGCGGAGGCGGCCAGGCGCCACGGCGTACCGGTCGTCGTGGTCGCCGGTGACGTCCGGCTCTCCGCGGACCAGCTGCGCGCGGCCGGGGTGAGCGCGGCGTGGTCGTTGCTCGACCGCGCGGGCGACGTCGCGACGGCGATGGCGCGGGCACCGGAGCTGCTGGCGCAGGTCGGCCGCGAGCTGCCGTCCGTCGTGGCCAGGGGAGGAGCCGCATGACCAGTCCCTCCGACGGCGTCTGCAAGTACCCCCAACTCAAGATCAACGAGCACTTTTCCGCTACCGACAGCGAGGCCGTGGACCTCGGCTTCGCCAGGGTCGACGTCGGCCGCGAGGCCCGCCAGGGGGTGCCGGAGGTCGTCTACGGCACCGGCAAGACCGCGGCCCAGGTCGTGGCGATCGTCCGGACCCTGCTGCGGCACAACGACGGCCCGGTGCTCGTCACCCGCGTGACCCCCGACACCGCCGGCGTCGTGCTGGACGCCGTTCCGGACGGCACCTACGACAGCGCTGCCCGTCTGCTCACGTGGCGCCCGGCCCGGCCCACCGCGTTCACCGTCGTGGTCGCCGCCGCCGGCACCGCCGACCTGCCCGTGGCCCGCGAGGCCGCCGCGATCGCCGCTGCCGTCGGCTTGGACGTCACCTCGGTGACCGACGTCGGCGTGGCCGGCCTGCACCGCCTGCTGGCCGAACAGCACCGGCTGCGCGCCGCCGACACCGTGATCGTCGTTGCGGGCATGGAGGGCGCGCTGGCGAGCGCGATCGGTGGCCTGGTCGCCTGCCCGGTGGTCGCGGTGCCCACCTCCACCGGCTACGGCGCCGGTCTGGAGGGCATCACCGCGCTGCTGGCGATGCACGCCTCCTGCGCGGCCGGCATCACCGTGGTGAACATCGACTCCGGCTTCGGCGCCGCGATGGCCGCCTTCCGCCTGTCCGCGGTCCTGCGCAGGAGCACGCCGTGAACCGCATCTGCATGATCACGCCGTTCACCGGCCTGGCCGGCGACATGCTGCTCGCCGCCCTCGTCGACGCGGGCGCACCACTCGACGCCATCCGCGCCGCCGTGGCCGAGACGGGCCTGACCGGGTGGGACCTGACCGTTCCCGCCGCGTCCACGCACGGCCTGGCCGTGCGCCGCGCCGTGGTGTCGGTGACGGACGGTGCGGCGAGCCGCAAGGCCGGCGAGCTGATCGCCATGGCCCGCCGGGTGTCGCCGGCGCCGGTCGCGGCACTGGCGGTCGCCGCGGTGCAGGCCATCGCCGAGGTCGAGGGGAGGCTGCACGGCGAGGACCCGGCCGAGGTGCACCTGCACGAGCTGGGCGGCCACGACACCCTCGTGGACGTCGTGGGTGTGGCCGCCGCACTGCACGCCCTGGGGGTCAGCACCGTCCACTGTGAACCGTTGCCACTCGGTGCCGGTTCGGTCCGGACGGCCCACGGCGTCCTGCCGTGCCCGGCACCGGCGACCGCGGCGTTGCTGGAGGGGGCGGTGGTGACCGGTACGGCGTTGACCGGCGAGACCGTGACGCCGACCGCGGCGGCACTGCTGCGGGCGATGGCGGCGGACTACGGGGTCGCGCCCGCGATGCGGTTGGTGGCCACGGGGTACGGGGCGGGAACCCGGGTGTTGCCGGACCGGCCGAACGTCGCCGTCGTGCGGCTCGGCGAGCCGGTGGGGAGCTCCGCCGACCTCGTCGTGCTGGAGACGAACCTCGACGACGTCACCGGCGAGGTCCTCGGCCACGTCGTCGGCCTCCTGATCGACCGCGGCGCCCTCGACAGCTGGACCACCCCCGCGGTGATGAAGAAGGGCCGCCCCGCCCACGTGCTGCACGCCCTCGCCACCCCGGCCACCGCCGACGAGCTCGAACGGCTGATGCTCGCCGAAACCGGCACCCTCGGCGTCCGCCGCACCGCGGTCCGCCGCACCGCCGCCGCCCGCACCACCGACGTGGTCCACGTGCACGGCATGCCGGTGCGCCGCAAGCACGGCCCGCACCACGGCAAACCCGAGTACGACGACGCCGCCGCCGTGGCCCGGCAGACGGGACTGCCGTTGCGCACGGTGCTCGCCCTGGCCGCGGAACAGCCGAGGGAGCGCTGATGGCCGCCACCTGCGTCGCCACCACCCCACCCGCGCACCAGCCGAAGGAGTGCTGATGCACCCCGCCACCACCGCCACCCGCCTGGTCACGCACCTCGCCGACCTCGGCCCGGTCGCCGTCGCCTTCTCCGGCGGTGTGGACTCCGCCCTGGTCCTGGCCGCGGCCGTGCGCGCGAGTGGCCCGGACGCGGTGCTCGCGGTCACCGGCGACTCCGCCAGCCTCGCCGCGGCCGAACGAACGGCAGCGGCCGCGTTCGCCCAAAGCCTCGGCGTCCGCCACCTCACCCCCGGCACCACCGAGCTCGACCACCCCGGCTACGCCGCCAACGGGCGCGACCGCTGCTACTTCTGCAAGTCCACGGTCCTCACCGCGATCACCGAGGTCGCCCGCGAGCACGGCTTCACCGCCGTCGCGACCGGCACCAACGCCGACGACGCGCGCGACCGGTTCCGGCCCGGCATCCGGGCGGGGGACGAGATCGGCGTGCACACCCCGTTGCGGGAGCTGCGGATGACCAAGGCCGACGTGCGCGCGGTCAGCCTGCACTGGGGGCTGGGCACGTGGGACAAGCCGGCGCAGCCGTGCCTGGCGAGCCGGGTGCGGTACGGGCTCGCGATCACGCCCGCGCGGCTGGCCAGGGTGGAACGGGCCGAGGTGGCGGTGCGCGCCTGGCTCGCCGGTGCCGGTACGCCGTCGCGGGACCTGCGGGTGCGCGACCTCGGTGGGGTCGGGCGGGTCGAGCTCGATCCGACGCTGGTCGAGCTGCCGCAGGTCAGGGTGGGGGTGGCCGAGGTGGTGAAGGACGCGGGGTTCGACGGTGCCGAGGTCGCGGAGTTCCGGTCGGGGGTGCTCAACCTCGAGTGAGCAGCCGGTCGACCAAGTCGTGCCAGCCCGCCTCCACCCGCTCCACCGCCGTGCCGTGCACGCGGACCAGGTGGTCGACCAGCACCAGGTCCACGGAGGCCAGCAGCGTGTGGGCGAGCAGTTCGGCGTCGGCCTCCGGGAGCAACGTGCGCACCAGCGCCACGACGTGGGCGTGCCGCAGCCGCTTGGCCGGAACCGCGTACCGGCGGCCAGCGGTGGGTTCCGCGGCCAGGTAGAGGTCGAGGTGGGTGCGTTCGTGGCGGAGCAGGGCCGGGCCGAACGCGTGCAACCGGTCGGCTGCGGGCGCGCCGGAGCCCAGTGGTGGCCGGCCGGTCAGGAACTCCTCCTGGAACTGCCGCTCCGCGTGGTCGAGCAGGGCCAGCAGCAGGCCACCGCGGTCGCCGAAGCGCCGTGACACCGTGCCCTTGCCGACGCCGGCCGCCGCCGCGACCGCCTCCATCGTGAGCGCCGCCGCGCCGCGTTCGGCCGCCAGCCGCGCCGCCGCCTCCAGCAGCCGCGCCTGGTTGCGCACCGCGTCCGCACGCAGGGGTTTTCCCGCCCCGACGAGGGGCAGGGGTGTGCTGTCGATCACCTCCGCAGCCTAACCCGGAAGATAACCGGGACGCGTCCCGTTTAATCGGGTGACCCTGTACGACCTGCACCCCCAGGAGCTCTTGATGGCCGTTCGCATCCTCACCCTCGTCGGCAGCCTCCGCGCCGGATCGCACAACCGCAGGCTCGCCGAGGCCGCCGTGCAGATCGCGCCGGAGCACGTCGAGGTCGAGCTGTTCAACGGGCTGGACGCGGTGCCGTTCTACAACGAGGACATCGACGTCGAGGGCACCGTGCCCGCGCAGGCCGCGAAGCTGCGCCAGGCCGCGCAGGACGCCGACGCCCTGCTGCTGGTCTCGCCCGAGTACAACGGCACCATCCCCGCGGTGCTGAAGAACGCCATCGACTGGCTGTCCCGGCCCTACGGCGCGGGCGCGCTGGCCGGCAAGCCGGTCGCCGTCGTCGGCACCGCGTTCGGCCAGTACGGCGGCGTGTGGGCGCAGGACGAGGCCCGCAAGGCCGTCCGGATCGCCGGCGCCGAGGTCGCCGAGGACCTGACGCTGTCCATCCCGGGCTCCGTGGTCCGCTTCGCCGAGCTGCACCCGGTCGACGACCCCGAGGTCACCGAGAAGCTCGGCGCGGTCATCGAGGGTCTGGCCGCCCGCACCGGCGTCACCGTCTGACGAACCCACCTCGGCCGCGGTACCCCTCACGAGGTACCGCGGCCGAGTCGTGTCACGCGCAGGCGGACCGGTTGAGCGCGACCGCCGCGGGCGCGCTCGCCGTGCCGTTGGCGGTGAAACCGAGCGACACGGCCGCTCCCGCCGCCAGCGACGGGCTGTGCGCCGGCGCCGTCACGGTGACCGTGGTGCCGCTCTGGCTGAAGGTGCCGTTCCAGCCGCTCACGATCGTGGCCCCCGCGGGCAACGAGAACGTGACCGTCCACGGGTTCGCGGCGCTCGAAGCCGTGTTGGTCACGGTCAACGCGCCCTGGAACCCGCCCTGCCACGAGTTGTCGAGCTTCCACGCGCTCCGGCAGCCGCCCGTGCCGCCACCGGTGGTGGTCGTCGTGGTGGTCGTGACCGGCCCGCCGGCCGGTGGGACCAGGTACGGCTGCAGGATGCTCTGCTTCGCCTGGTTGACCGTGGTCCAGTCGTCGCCGACGATGCCGCCCGTGTCACCGCTGTTCGGGTTCCACGACCAGTACGTGAACGACATGCCGGTGACGCCGGTCCCGGTGTGGGCCATGAGGTGCTCCAGCCACACCTTGTCGACCGGGTTGGCGAGCGTGGTGCCGAACTCGCCCATCATGATCGGCGCGATGTCCTGCTTGTACAGGTAACCCCAGTACCTGTCCCAGATCGCCGGCATGTTCGCCGGGTAGTCCGGAGCGCTGAACCACGGCTGGTCGTAGACCGAGGTGGCGTACTCGTGCGGGGAGTAGACGAGCCGGCCGGGAACGGACAGCCGCACCGGGAACTGGCCCGCCCTCGACAGGTTCCCGCCCCACCAGCCGCAGTCCTCGTCGTTGGTCGGGTCGCCGTCCCACACGTTCGACAGCCCGCCGCTCGGGCAGCTCACGCCCTCGACGAAGATCAGCCAGTTCGGCTGCACGGCGAGGATCGCGTTGCCCGCGCGTTCCGCGGCCAGCCGCCAGTCGCGGGCGGTGTCACCACAGCCCCAGCACGCGCCGGTCGCCGCCGGGTTCGTGCCCTCGGCGTGCGGCTCGTTGTGCAGGTCCGCGCCGATGACCGTGGTGTTGCCCGCGTAGCGCTGGGCGAGCATCTTCCAGTCGTTGATCCAGGTGCTCTCCGGGACGCCCGCCGTGTACCAGAGGGCGGTCTGCCCCGCGCTCGTCGGCCGGTGCCGGTCGAGGATGACGCGCATCCCCTTCTGCCCCACGTGGTCGATGACCTTGTCGAGGATCTGCAGCGGGGACAGGCCGATGAGGTCGGGGTTGGTGTAGTCGTTGATGCCGGTCGCCTTGGCGTCGGCCTTCAGCGCGTCGTTGGAGAACGGGATCCGCAGCGTGTTGTAGCCCAGCTGCGCCATCTGGTCGAGCTGCTGGCGCCACGTCCGGCTGGCCCACAGGCCGTGGAAGGTCTTGTTGTCGGTCTCCATCCCGAACCAGTTGATGCCGGTCAGCCGGACCGTCGCACCCGTGCTGTCGAGGATCTTGCTGCCGCTGGTGTGCAGGTAACCCGTGCCCGTGCCGCCCGCCGCCGCGGCCGTGACCTGTCCGGCGGCGCCGGCGGCGACCACCCCGCTCACGGCCACCGCGGCGGCGAGCACCGCGCCGGCGATCCTGTTGTGCCGCTTCATCCGTTCTCCTCCGAGCAACCGCGCGTGGCTCATGCCGCGGTGCGGCAGAGCGTTCCGTTGAGGGTGAAGGCCGTCGGCAGGACGTTCGGGCCGGTGTAGGCGCCCACGAAGCCCGTCGAGACGGTCGCTCCCGGTTCGATCCGGGAGGTGCCGGTGACCGTGACCGCGGTCCCGGTCTGGTTCCACGTCGCGTTCCAGCTCGACGACACCTGCTGCAACGCCGTGGGCCAGCGGAACGTCAGCGTCCAGTCGGCCACCGGTGCCGTGCCGTCGTTGGTGATGTCGACGGAACCGACGAACCCGCTGCTCCAGTCCGTCACGTTGCCCATCCGCACCGAGCAGGTGCTCGTGGCCGGGCTGCCGGTGGTGATCGTGAGCGGGGGAGAGGACCACGACAACCGCCCGGCCCCGTCGCGCGCCAGCACGTTCACCGCGTAGCGGCTGCCGGGGTCGAGGTTCCGCACGGTCAGCTCGGTCCCGGTCGTCTCGCCCCACTGCTCGCTGGTCGTGCCGAGCTGGCGGTGGACCTCGTACTTCACGCCACCGGGCACCGCGGGCCAGCTGATCGTGGCGGTCCGGTCGGTGACCGCGCTCGCCACCGGCTGTCCCGGTGCCGGCGGCAGCGCGCTCGCCGCCGCCGGCTTCAGGACGAGGGTCGTGAGCGAGAACGGCGGCAGCGTCCGGCTGGTCGCGGTGCCGTCGGCGGTGGTCACGACACCGTTGGCGCCGTTGGTGAACGTGTGCACGGTGGGCGTGCTCGCGGACGGCGTGTACCCGGCGTAGTCGATCGCGACCGTGCGCGCGTTGTCCGGGTCGGCGTTGAGCAGCAACACGGCGAGGTCGCCGTTGGGCCTGCGGACCGCGTGCGCCCGGACCGACGGGTCACCGGAGCCGGCGCGGACGAGCTGGTCGCCGGGCCGTGCGAACAACCCGAGCACCTTGAGCGCGTGGTAGGGCGCGAACGGCGTGTTGAGCGGTGGTTCGCAGGCGCCACCGGGCAGGCAGGTGCCGCTGGAGAGCAGGCCGAAGTCGTGGAAGTCGGGTTGACCGGCCACAGTGGACGCCGTCTCCGCCCCGTTGTGGGTGTTCCACCAGTCGACGGTGAAGACACCGTTCTCCAGCAACGAGGTGTAGGCCTCCGCGGCGAACAGCGCGCCCGGCTGGGTGTTGCGGCCGTAGGTGGTGTTGAGCTCGGTCATGGCGATGCCCAGCCGGTCCGGGTCCGGTCCCGCGTACCTGGTGATCTGCTGGCGCAGCAGGTAGGTCATGTCGGCGATCTGGTCGGTGCTCGCGAGGGTCTGCGCGGCCGTCGACCCGCTCGGGTACCAGTGCACGACCACGAAGTCCACGTGCGGTCCCGCGATCGAGAGCACCGTCTGGTTCCAGCTCGCCGCGTCCCCGGTGCCGACGATGCCGTCCGGCCAGTTCGCGGGCGTGGTCAGCACGGCACCGACCTTGACCGTGGGGTCGACCGCTTTCATGGCCTGCGCGAACGCGACCGTCTCCCGCGCGTACCCGGCCGGGCTCTTGTCGGGGTGGTCGTCGGCCTCCCACGCGGAGCCGTAGTGCCCGTTGCCGTAGAGCTCGTTGCCGATCTCCCAGTACTTCACGCCGTAGCCCTTGGTGACGTTGGCGTAGCGCACCCAGTCCGCGGCCTCCTGCGGAGAACCGGTGCCGTAGTTGGCGATGACGATCGGCTGCGCCCCCGCGCGGCGGACACCGGCCATGAACGTGTCGAAGTCGGTGTTCGGCGCGACGTACCCGCCGGGCGCCGTGTGGCTCTCCCAGTGGTAGATGTCGCCGTAGGAACCGCCGGGGTAGCGCATCATCCGCACGCCCGCGTCGCCGAGCAGGCCGGACACCTCGGGAGTGCCGAGCTGGCTGTCCCAGATGGCGTGGTTCACGCCGAGCGCGGTCTCGGGAACGGTGGCGAGACCGGCCTTGGCGTTCACGACGACCGTCGCGTCCGCGGGTGGGCCGGTCGGCGGTGGCGCCGCGGTGGCCACCGCGGGCAGGCAGGCCGCGACGAGCGCGGAGATCAGGAGGAGCCGGCGTCTTGCCATGCGCATCACGTCCTCGGCGACGGATCTGGGAGCGCTCCCAGGTTCGTTGTCCGAACGGCCGGGGACAAGACGGCGTTCGGAGTCTTCGCCGGAGGGCTACCGCCGCTCAGTCCACATTCGACGGTCGATTCGACTCGAAGGCGGCCCGAGCGGTCCCAGGTCGCGAATCCCGCTCACCGCACGTCACTGCTCCGGTTCCGACGCGTCCCGGCCCGGCCGGTTCTCCTGCTACCAGGCCATGATTCACCGCCGGCCCTCGTCGGTGACGTGGTGGCCGAGGTGGTCGCCCACCGGTGCCCGGAGCAGCTCTGCGGAGTCGTCCCCCGAGCCGTTCGCCACCCGGGCGGATCAGGCGCTCGACCTGCGCACGAGCGAGGTGGGCAGCAACATCGAGAGGGGGAGCTTCTCCTCGCCCGCCAGTTCGGCGAGCAGCCGCCAGGTCATGGTGCGGCCGAACTGCTCCAGGTCCTGGCGCACGGTGGTGAGCGGCGGCACCGCGGTCGAGGCGAGCACCGAGTCGTCGAACCCGACCACCGCCACGTCGGTGGGGATGCGGTAGCCGCGGGCCTGGAGGACGCGCAGGGCACCCAGCGCCATGATGTCCGCCGCCACGAACACCGCGTCGAGGTCGGGTGCCCTGCGCAGCAGCTCCTCCATCGCCAGTGCACCGGCCTCCGGCGTGAAGTCGCTGTGCACCACCAGCGAGACGGCCATGCCGTGTTCGGCGAGCCCGCACCGCCACCCGCTGAGCCGGTCCATGCCGACCGCCATGTCGCGCGGGCCAGCGATCGTGGCGATCTTCTCGCGGCCCAGCGAGACGAGGAACCGCACGGCCTCCAGCGAGCCGTTGAAGTTGTCCGAGTCGACGAACGGGACGGTGCCGCCCGCGAGGGGGCGGCCGCCCACCACGATGGGCAGCCCCGCCTCGTGCAACGTCCGCGGCAACGGGTCCTCGCCGTGCAGGCTCACGACGAGCGCCCCGTCCACGTGCCCACCGGTGAGGTAGGCCACCTGGTCCTGGCCGTCCAGCGGCTGGTTCATCATCAGCAGCAGCTGGACGTGCCGTCCCGCGAGCTCGGCGTGCACCCCGCGCAGCACGCCGGCGAAGAACGGGTCCGCGAGGACCCGGCTGCCCTGCTCGGAGATCACCAGCGCGATCGCGTTGGCCTTCGAGCCCGCCAGCGTGCGCGCGGCGTGGTTGGGGCTGTAACCGAGCAGGGCGATCGCGCGGTGCACGGACTGGCGCGATCGCTCGCTCACGTACTTCTCGCCGTTGATGACCCGCGAGACGGTGGACTTCGACACCCCGGCCACGCGCGCCACTTCCTCGATGCGCGGGCCGGGGCGACGGGTCCGTTCGGTCATGAGACGGCGACCAGCGCGTTGTCGCGGGCCACTCGGGAGAACCACCTCGCACTCATCTTCGGCGTGCGGATCTGCGTCGCGTAGTCGACGTGGACGATGCCGAACCGCTTCGCGTACCCCTCTGCCCACTCGAAGTTGTCCAGCAGCGACCAGCAGAAGTAGCCGCGCAGGTCGACCCCCGCCTCGATGGCCGCGTGCGCCGCGCGCAGGTGCGACGCGATGAACCCGGTGCGGTCGACGTCGTCGATGGCGCCGTTGCCGGAGAAGTCGTCGCGGAACGCCGCACCGTTCTCGGTGATGTAGAGCGGCAGGCGCGGGTAGTCGTGGTGCAGCCGCAGCAGGACGGCGGTGAGACCGTCCGGGTGCACCTCCCAGTCCATGTCGGTGCGCGGGGCGTCCCGGCGGGGGAACGACGCGTGCTGCACGCCGACCCACGGCGACGGCGCGCTGTCACTGCCGTTCGGCGACGCGCTGACGTAGTGCTCGGAGTAGTAGTTCACGCCGAGCATGGCCATCGGTGCCGAGATCACGGCGAGGTCGCCGTCGCGCACGTGGTCGCTGAACCCGAACGGTTCGAGGTCCGCGACGATGTCGGCGGGGTACTCGCCGCGCAGCAACGGGTCCAGGAAGATCCGCTGCTGCAGCCCGTCGAGCCGGCGCGCGACGTCGAGGTCGGCCGGGTCGCTCGGGTCGACGGGGATGATCGGGTACATGTTGAGCGTGATGCCCACCTTGGCGTCCGGCACCGCGGTGCGGATCGCCTCGGCCGCGAGCCCGTGGCCGAGCAGCAGGTGGTGCACCGCGGCGACCGCGGCCTTCGGGTCGGTGATGCCGGGGGCGTGGACACCCGAGGCGTACCCGAGGAAGGCCGAGCACCAGGGCTCGTTCAGCGTCGTCCAGGTGCCGACCCGGTCACCGAGCGCCTCCACGGTGGCGGCGGCGTAGTCGGCGAACCGGTACGCGGTGTCGCGGTTGGTCCAGCCGCCCGCGTCCTCCAGCGTCTGCGGCAGGTCCCAGTGGTACAGCGTCGGCCACGGGGTGATGTCGTGCGCGAGCAGCGTGTCCACGAGCCGCTGGTAGAAGTCGAGGCCCTTCTGGTTCACGTCGCCGCCGTCCGGCCGCACCCGCGGCCAGGCGATCGAGAACCGGTAGGCCTTCAGGCCGAGCTCGGCCATCATGGCCACGTCCTGCTCGAACCGCCGGTAGTGATCGGCAGCGGGTTCACCGCAGTCGCCGCCGACGACCTTGCCGGGTACCCGGCAGAAGGTGTCCCAGATGGAGTCGGTGCGGCCGTCGACGGCCGTGGCACCCTCCACCTGGAACGCCGCGGTCGCAGCGCCCCACAGAAAACCCTGCGGGAAAACAATGTTCTCCATTTTCACCCCTTGACGGCGCCCTGCATCACACCGGCGACGATCTGCCGCCCGAGCACGAGGAAGACGATGAGCACCGGAACCGTCGCGAGCGTGGTCCCGGCGAGGACGAGCGAGTAGTCGACGTAGTAGCCGCTCTGCAGCTTCTCCAGTGCGACCTGGAGCGTCGGGTTGTCGGCGTTGAGCACGACGAGCGGCCAGAGGAAGTCGTTCCACGACTGCATGAACGTGAACACGCCCAGCATCGCGGCGGCCGGCCGGGCCGCGGGCAGTGCGACGTGCCAGAACGTGCGCCACAGGCTGCAGCCGTCCATCCGCGCCGCCTCGACGAGCTCGTCGGGGATGGCGTCGAGGAGGAACTGCCGCATCCAGAACACGCCGAACGCGGTGACCAGGTTCGGCACGATCACGGCCTCCAGCTCACCGGCCCAGCCGAACTCGGCCATCGCCATGTAGAGCGGGATGATGCCGAGCTGGGTCGGCACTGCCAACGTTGCCACCACGAACAGGAACAGCACGCCCCGGCCGCGGAACCGCAGCTTGGCGAACGCGAAACCGGCGAGCGTCGACAGCAGCACCACCGACAGCGTCACGGTCCCGGACACGATGAAGCTGTTGGCCAGCGCCTTCCAGAACGGGACCGTGTCGAACACCCGCACGGCGTTGGACCAGAAGTTCCCGCCGGGCACCAGCGTGAAGTCACCGGTCAGCACCGAGTTGTCGCGGCTCGCGACGAGGAACGACCAGTAGAACGGGAACGCGGAGCCGAGCACGAACGCGGCGAGGATGCCGTAGATCGCGAAGGACGGTCGCTTCGTCATTTGACGGCCCTCCTGGTGAGGAAGAAGTTGAGGACCGCGACACCGATCACGACCAGGAACAGCACCCACGCGATGGCGGAGGCGTAGCCGAGGTCGAGCCCCTGGAAGGCCGACTGGTAGAGGTAGAGCACGACGGTCTGGTACTGGTGCTCCGAACCGCCGCCGCTGCCGCCGGAGGGCTCGAACAGCTTCGGCTCGGTGAAGATCTGCAGGCCACCGATCGTCGAGGTGACGATCACGAAGATCAGCGTGGGCTTCAGCATCGGGAGCGTGATGCTGAAGAACCGCCGCAACGCGCTCGCGCCGTCCACCAGTGCCGCCTCGTACACGTCGCGCGGGATCGCCTGCATCGCGGCGAGGATGATCAGCGCGTTGTAGCCGGTCCACCGCCAGTTGACCATCGAGGCGATCGCGACGTGGCTGCCGAAGGTGCTGGCCTGCCAGTCGATCGGGCTGATGCCCAGCAGGCCGAGCACGTCGTTCACCAGGCCGTACTGCGGACCGAACAGGTTGCCGAAGATGATGGTCAGCGCCACGAGGCTCGCCACGTAGGGCAGCAGCACGCCCATTCGCCAGCCGGTGCGGGCGCGCAGGTTGGCGTTGAGCAGCGCGGCGATCACCACCGCGACGACGATCTGCGGGACGCTCGAGAGCAGGAAGATGCTGAACGTGTTGAACAGCGCGTTCCAGAACTGGTCGTCCTCGAACAGCGTCCGGTAGTTCTCCAGGCCGATGAACAGCGGCTCGTCGGCGCCCACCTCCCAGTCGAACAGGGAGACGTAGGCGGTGTAGAGCAGCGGGAACAGCCCGATGGCGCCGAAGAGCACGAAGAACGGTGCTACGAACAGGTAGGGCGAGACCTTGGCGTCCAGGTTGGACAGCCGGTACCGCCGCGGAGGCCGCGGGCCAGCCTCCTGCGCTGGCCCGCGGTCCACCTCGGAGAGAGTGGCGGTCACTACTTGGCCGCCTTCTGAGCGCCTTCGACGGCGGCCTTCCAGGCCTCCTCGGCGTTCTTGCCCTGCTCGACCGACTGCAGCGCCGGGCTGAACACGGTCTCCTGGATCTGACCGTCGGCCGGGCCCTTGTACTGCGCGGCCTTGATCTTCTTGGCCTGGGTCGCGAACAGCGCGCCGGCCTTCACGTCACCGAAGTAGGCGTTGGTCTGCTCCAGCAGCTCCGGCGCGTCGAGCGCCTTGACCTGGCTGGGGAAGGTGCCCTTGGCCTTGAACGCCTTGATCTGCTGCTCCGGCGCGGTCAGCCACGCGGCGAAGCTCGGCGGCCTTCTTGGCGTTCTTGCTCTGCTTCGGCACGGTCAGGTACGAACCGCCCCAGTTGCCGCCACCGTTCGGGAACGCGTCGGTGACCGCCCACTTGCCCTTGTTCTCCGGACCGGCCTGGGTCTCGACGACGCCGAGCATCCACGACGGGCAGGTCTTGGTGGCGAACTTGCCGAGCTTGAAGCCGGTGTTCCACTCGGGGCTGAACGCCCCGAGCCGCGCCGACTGCCCCTTCGCGACGGCAGCGGTCACCGTCGTCCAGTCCTTCTTGATGTCGGCGTTGGTGTCCACGACGAGCTTGTCGGACTTGTCGTAGTAGCCGGTCTCGAGCTGGTTGTGCATGGCGTTGTAGACCTGGGCCGCGCTGTCGAACCACGCGACGCCCGGGACCTTCGCGATGAAGGTGTCACCGGCGGCGAAGTAGCTGTCCCACGTGGCGAAGAGCGCCTTGACGCCCTCGGGGTCGGACGGCAGACCGGCCTGCTCGAACAGGTCCTTGCGGTAGCACATGGCCAGCGGACCGATGTCGGTCCCGTAGCCCATGAGCTTGCCGTCCTTGGTGGTGATCGCCTCGGTCTTCCACTTCAGCCAGCGGTCGTCCTCGATCTTCGGGCCGATCTCCTTGAGATCGTTGAACTGCCCGGCCTTCGACATGAACTGGCTCAGGTAGCCCTCTTCGACGCCCTCGATGTCCGCGAGGCCAGACCCGGCACCCAGCTTGGTGAACAGGTTCTGGTGGTGCGGCTGACCCTGACCGGTCTTGCGCTGCGTGATCTTGACGTCCGGGTGGGCTGCTTCGTACTCCTTGAACAGCTCCTCGTACCCGAACTCGTTGAACGTGGCGATCGTCAGCTCGGTCTTGCCGTCTGCGGACTGAGTGGCGCCGCCGGAACCGCAGGCGGTTGTGGCGGCGGCGGACACGGCGGCACAGATCAGCACGCTGACCCAACGGTGTCGCACGGGAGAACTCCTCTGGTCTCGGCGGGCGGATTCTGGGAGCGCTCCCAGGTGCCGAGGAGTGTCGTACTGGTGTCGAGAGTGTGTCAAGACACACTCCGGCCCGGATCAGGCAGTTCCGGCCCTGTGGAGGGGGATGACCTCGGGGTTCGGGGTGCAGGTCACAATCGGGAAAACTGGGAGCGTTCCCGGAAAGATGTCGTTTGGGTTAACGCTCCGTGCGGGTACAGGTACGGACCGCTTCAACCGGCCCGCGACCGGTTGGCGCAGCAGGGGTTGCGGCGGGTGGTGCAGGCGGCGTGGGCCGGGGTGGAGCGGGGGTCGCTCGAATGCGCGGCGTGCCGTCCGGTCCGCGAACGTCCGGTGCGCGCTCACGGCTCGGACCGCGCCGCCGCTCGCGTCAGGCGCTCACGGCTCAGGCCGCGCCGCTGTTCGCGTCAGGCGCTCGCGCCGGCCGTGACTCCTCAGCCGCCCCTGCGGCCCGTCGGCCTACGCGCTCGCCCGCCGCACCAGCGACGTCGGCAGCAACAGCGACGGCGGCAACCCCGCCTCCCCGGCCAGCTCCCCGAGCAACCGCCACGTCAGCGTCCGTCCCAGCTGCTCCACGTCCTGCCGCACCGTCGTGAGCGGCGGGGTGGCCGTGGACGCCAGCAGCGAGTCGTCGAACCCCACCACGGCCACGTCCTGCGGCACCCGGCGGCCACGCGCGTGCAGCACCCGCAACGCGCCCACCGCGATGATGTCCGCCGCCACGAACACCGCGTCGAGGTCCGGTGCGCGGTCGAGCAGGTCGGCCATGGCGGTCGCGCCGCTCTCCGGCGTGAAGTCCGCCTCCGCCACCAGGTCCGCGGGCAGCCGCGCCTCGCCCAGGCCGCGGCGCCATCCGCTCAGGCGGTCCTGGCCGGCCGCCATGTCGCGGGGGCCGGTGACCGTCGCGATGCGGCCGCGCCCGAGCGACACCAGGTGGCGGGCGGCCTCCAGGCCGCCGGTGAAGTTGTCCGAGTCGACGAACGGGACGCCCGCCGAGCCGAGGGGGCGGCCACCGACGACCACGGGCAGGCCCAGCTCGTGCAGGCGGTGGGGGAGCGGGTCGTCGCCGTGCAGGCTCACCAGCAGCGCGCCGTCGACGTGGCCGCCCGCGAGGTAGGTGACGAGGTCGTCGTGGTCCTGCGGGCGGCTCAGCATCAGCAACAGCTGGACGTGGCGGCCGGCGAGCTCGGCGTGCACACCCCGCAGGACGCCCGCGAAGAACGGGTCGCCGAGCACGCGGCTGCCCTGTTCGGAGACGATCAGCGCGATGGCGTTGGCCCGGTTGCCCGCGAGGGTCCGCGCAGCCTGGTTCGGGCTGTAGCGCAGGCGGGTGATCGCGTCGTGCACGGCGTCGCGGGACTTCGCCGACACGTACGGCTCGTCGTTGATCACGCGGGAGACCGTCGACTTGGACACCCCTGCCAGTCGCGCGACCTCCTCGATGCGCGGGCCCGGTCGGCGCTGCCGGTCGATCTCCGTCATGCGCTCATCGTAGGAGTGGGCACGTGCCAGTTCGAAAACGGGCGAAACACCCGTGGGAGCGCGTCCCCGGCACGACGTTGTGCCGGGGACGCGGCGGGAGCCGGCCGGAGGCCGGGGTTGGGATCGGCGCGGAACGCCTGGGCGCGCAGAACGCCCCGCACCGAAGCTCGGTCAGGGTTCGGCACCCCACGACAGCGCGCCGCCCGAGTAGCCGGTGACCCGGTCGAAGTCCGACAGCGCGCTGCTGACCCGGTAGCTGTGGTCGTCGCTCTGGTCGAAACCGGACCAGTCGGACTTCGCCACCCGCACCTGGATCTCACCGGTGCCCGCACCGGCGGCGAGGCTCCCGGACGCGAACGACACCTCGACGTAGGCGTCCGCACCCGGCCGGGCCGTCGCCAGCTTCACCACGCGCAGGGTGACGTTGGCGCACCCGATCTGCGCCCAGTCGCACCACACCTGGTAGCCGGCCGCCGCCGAGTCGCCCGTGAACCAGTACCGCGCGGTCGTCGTGCCCAGGCCCACGGCGGTCGTGCCGCGGTTCGTCAGCTGCAGCGCGGCGGTGATCTGGTTGGACCGGGCGGCGCTCGAACCCTTGTGCTGCACGGTCAGCGTGCTGCGAACACCGGGCAACGTCCTGGTGCTCACCGGCGTGCTCGCCGCGGAGACGTTGCCCGCCGCGTCCCTGGCCCGCACCGCGAACGAGTACGCCGTGTCCGGCGTGAGGCCGGTCAGCAGCAGGCTCGTCGTGCTGCTCGACCCCACGACCGTGGTGCCGTCGAGCACCTCGTAGCCGGTGACGCCGACGTTGTCGGTCGAGGCGGTCCAGCCCAGCGTCACGCTGGAGCTGCCGGCACCGGACGCGGTCAGTCCACCCGGGACGGACGGCGCCTCGCTGTCCTCGACACCGCCGCCGCCGGGCTCCTGGCCCCACACGATCCGGCCGTCCTGGCGCAGCACGAGCCGGTCGGTCTGCGCGACCGTGTTGCCGCTGCCGAGGCCGACGTAGGACCAGTCGTTCGCCGGGTCCCACGTGCCGGCGCTGGTGATCCGGAACTGGACCTCCTTGCGGAACGCGGACTGCCCGGCCGGTGCCACACCGGTGCACGCGATCTCCACGTAGTACACCGCGCCCCGGTACTGCGCGGGCGGGCTCGCGGCACCGCACTGGTTGTAGTTCGTGGTGACGCTGATCTGGCTCGGCGTCGTGGCGCCGTCGAGCGTGAAGTAGTAGCGCAGCGAGCCGTTGAACGTCCTGGCCGGCCACGCGGTCTTGTTCAGGATGAACGCCTTGACCTCGGTGAACTGGGTCGCGGCCTGGTTCACCGACGCCTGCACGGTCAGCTCGGGGCCGTCGGGCGCCTCGGTCACCGGGAAGTTCGCCAGCGGGGTGCCGCCGTACTCCTGGTACAGCCGGGCCAGCGCCCCGGTGAAGCCCGCGTTGTAGTCGAGCGCGACCTCGTTCATCACGTAGTCGCTGCGGCTGTCGGTGTAGGCGTCGTTGTTCGTGCTGGGCCCGCCGACCAGCGCGCCGTAGAGCACGTGCCGGCTGACGGCCGGCTCCTGGATGGTGTCGGCCCACGACCCGTGCGCGGTGCGGTGGTGCGGGTTGCGCGGCGGATTGGTGCCGAAGCCGACGACGTAGCTCGCGTTGCGCGGGTTGTCGCCCAAGGCGTAGTTCACCTGCCGCACGCCGAAGTCGTGGTAGGTCTTGGCGCGCGTGCTGTCGCGAGTGGACAGCCAGTCCGAGTAGACCAGGGCGGCGAACGCCGTGTTGGCGGCGTAGCGCAGCGAACCCCAGCTGTCGAGCACCGCCTGGCCGCCGGGGGAGTAGCGCACTCGGTTGCCGTTGTAGCCGGTGGTCCAGAAGTCCAGCCACCGGTTGGCGTCGGTGACGTAGACCTGCTCGCCGGTCAGCTTCGCCATCAGCACGTACGCGCCGTAGGACTTGTCGTCCCACGCGATCGTCCACTTGTAGGAGCGCTCGGTGCTCTGCTGCTCCGTGCTGAGCTTCAGGTACTCGGTCTTCGCCTTGGCCAGGTAGCTCGCGTCACCGGTCGCGCGGTGCAGCCAGATCGCACCCCACACCAGCTCGTCCTGGTAGCCGCTCCACGAGTTGTAGAAGCTCGCCGCGTCCGTGATGCAGGAGCTGTACTTGCCGCGGTAGGTGTCGGCGAACGAGTACAGCTGCTTGGCGTGCGTCAGCAGGGTCGCCGCGTAGGCCGGGTCGGTGTCCTTGAAGACCATCGACGCCGACGCCGTGGCGGCCGCGTACTCGCCGGCCAGGTCGGAGCCGGGGCAGGAGGCGTCGACCTTGTAGGAGGGCCGTGCCATCGGCATGACCTCGGCCGAGCCCCACCACGCGTGGTCGGGGTTGCCCGCGCCGACCTGGCCGTAGACGACGTTGGGCGACGGGTGCGCCTTGATGATCCAGTCGGTGCCCCAGCGGAGGTTCGACATCAGGTGCTGCAGCTGGCCGGAGCTCGCGTAGGCGGCGCGGTTCTCCACGGCGCCCCAGGCGAGCATCGACATGCTGAACGCGAACGGCAGCCCGAACTTCACGTGGTCGCCCGCGTCGTAGAAGCCACCGGACAGGTCGAGGCCGACGTCGGAGCCGTCGCGCAGCGCCGAGTCCGCGCGCCAGCTCACCCGGTTGTCCTGCGGCAGCTTGCCCGACCGCTGGGCGTCGTAGAACCAGACCGACTTCTGCAGCGCCTCGGCGTAGTTGAACGCGGGGGCGGCCGTCGCGCCCGGCACCAGCGGACCGGTCAGCGCCACGAGCAGGGCGACGAGCGCGGCTGTCGCAGCTCTCGACATGCGACCGTGCATGTGGGCCTCCGTTGGCAGGGGGAGAGATTCTGGGAGCGCTCCCAGGTCCGGGACTGTAACGGTCACGAAACCGCTCCGACAGACCTCCGGTGCTGATTTCTTCACACATTCGGCCGTTTGCCGCAACTTTCGCTTAACGCCCGCGTGCTCATTTCGATCATGATTGCTAAGGCCGTCCCTGAAATGGCTCAGTGGCAACAAAAATCCGGCGACCAAGCGTGACCGGAACTCGTCGCCGCAGCTCCGCCGCTGCTCGCATCGCGTGAACGAACGGCATTTCGCCGATCACGCGAAGTGCAATGTGAGGTTCGCTTTCGTATCGACCACAGTTCGACAGGTCTTCCCGACCGGCGGTTGGCGTGGTTACAGTCCGGCCACCGACTGGGAGCGCTCCCAGTCCATGATCCAGGGGTCGAACAGGGCGCGGATCGCCACGGTGCGGCGTCGTGGCGGGCTGCGACGGCCCCTTTCGAGCACTCCCTCCGAGCGTGCGGTTCGGAGGGGGTGCTCCTGGACCGCGCCGCCGAGCCCGGGAGGTGTGCCATGAGCGGATTCCGCGATCGGCTGCAGGCGATCCGCCGTGGAGGTGCGGCGCTGGCGGCGGCACTCGTGGCGGTGGCCGGCACGGCGGGGCTGGCGGCGGTCACCCCCGCGGCGGCGGCACCCGGCTGCAAGGTCGACTACACCGTCCCCAGCCAGTGGTCCGGCGGCTTCACCGCGAACGTGGCGATCACGAACGTCGGCGACCGGGTCGACGGCTGGCGGCTGACCTGGACGTGGCCGTCCGGGCAGCAGGTCAGCCAGGCCTGGAACGCGACCGTCACCTCGACGGGCAGCCAGGTCACGGCCGTGAACGCGGGCTACAACGCGGTGATCGAGCCGAACGCCAAGGTGTCCTTCGGGTTCAACGCCAGCTCGTCCGGGGCGAACACCCCGCCCGCGTCGTTCGCGCTCAACGGCGTCACCTGCACCGGCGCCCCCGTCACCACGACGACCACGACCACGACCACCGGGAACCCCGTGCCCGGCGACGCGATGGCCCAGGTGGCCGCGATGCAGCCGGGCTGGAACCTCGGCAACACGCTCGACTCGACCGGCGCCGACGAGACGTCGTGGGGCAACCCGCGGGTCACGGAGGCGTTGCTGGACAACGTGAAGGCGCAGGGCTTCAAGAGCATCCGCATCCCGGTGACGTGGGGCCAGCACCTGGGCGCCGCGCCGGGGTACACCATCGAGGCGGCGTACCTGGCCCGCGTCAAGGAGGTCGTCGGCTGGGCGCTGGCCGACGGCTTCCACGTGCTGATCAACATCCACCACGACTCGTGGCAGTGGATCAACACCATGCCCGCGGACCGCACCGGGGTGCTGGCGAAGTACAACGCGATCTGGACGCAGCTCGCGACCGCGTTCAGGGACTCCCCGGCGCGGCTGGTGTTCGAGAGCGTGAACGAGCCGCAGTTCACCGGCAGCTCCGGTGACGCGCAGAACGCCCAGCTGCTGCACGAGCTGAACGCCTCGTTCCGAGACATCGTCCGGCGCTCCGGCGGCGGCAACACCGCCCGCCTGCTCGTCCTGCCCACCCTGCACACCTCGTCCGAGCAGGCCCGGCTCGACGAGCTGACCGCGTCGCTGACGACCTTCAACGACCCCAACATCGCCGCGACCGTGCACTACTACGGCTACTGGCCGTTCAGCGTGAACGTCGCCGGCGGCACGCACTTCGACGCCACCGCCCAGAAAGACCTGACGGACTCGTTCGACCGCGTCCACAGCACGTTCATCGCACGCGGCATCCCGGTGATCCTCGGCGAGTACGGCCTGCTCGGCTTCGACCGCCACATCGGCACGATCGAACAGGGCGAGAAGCTCAAGTTCTTCGAGTACTTCGGCCACTACGCCCGTGCCAAGAAGATCACCACCATGCTCTGGGACAACGGCCAGCACCTCGGCCGCACGTCGTTCCAGTGGAGCGACCCCGAGCTGGTCGCGCAGATCAAGTCGAGCTGGACCACGAGGTCCGGCACGGCCTCCACGGACCAGGTGTTCAGCGCGAAGTCGAGTGCGATCAGCGCCAAGACCATCACGTTGAACCTCAACGGGACCACGTTCAGCGGCCTGCGCCAGGGCACCACCGAGCTGGTGCGCGGCACCGACTACACCGTCTCCGGCGACCAGCTCACCCTGACCGCGTCCGCGCTGACCCGGCTGAGCGGCTCCCGCGCCTACGGCACCAACGCGACGATCACCGCGCACTTCTCCCAGGGCGTGCCGTGGCGGATCAACCTGGTCACCTACGACCCGCCGGTGCTGCGGAACGCGACCGGCACGACCGCCGCGTTCGCCGTCCCGACCGCGTTCCGCGGCGACCTGCTCGCCACCATGGAGGCCAAGTACGACGACGGCTCGAACGCGGGCCCGCACAACTGGACCTCCTTCAAGGAGTTCGACCGGACGTTCGCGCCGGACTACACCGCGGGCACCACCACGTTCACGCCGGAGTTCTTCGCCGAGGTCACCGACAACCGCCGCGTCACGCTGACGTTCCACTACTGGAGCGGCGCGAAGGTGACCTACTACGTGACGAAGTCCGGCAGCGCGGTCACCGGCACTGCCGCGTGACCCCGGCCGCCCGGGCCGCGCGACGCGACAACGCGGCGAACGCGTCGCGCAGCTCGGGCGGGCCGACCACCTCGACCTCGATGTCGAACCGCAGCAGCCGCGCGGCGAGGGCGGCCCACGACCAGGACCCGGTGACCAGCCGGGTCCGCCCGTCGCCGAGCTCCTCCGCGGTGTCGTCCCCGGCGAACGGCGCGACCTCGGCGACCGGCAGGTCCAGCACGACCTCGCCGCGACACGGCCAGCCGGGCGCGTCCGACCCCTTGAACCGCGCCGACAGGAACGCGCCGACGTCACCGCCGGGCACCTCCCGCGGTGTGAACCGCGGCCCGTTCGGCACCCGCAGCACCATCCGGTCGGCCCGGTAGGTCCGCCAGTCCTCCCGCTCCGCGCTCCACCCGACGACGTACCACCGCCCCGCCCGGCTCACCAGGTGGTGCGGCTGCACCCGCCGCGGCGGCCCGCCGGCGTCCGGACGGCCCGGTGCGCGGTAGTCGAACCGCAGCTCCTCCCGCGCCCTGATCGCACTGCTCACGGCGAGCAGCACCCCGGTGTCCACCTGCGGTCCGGCGCCGGCCGTCCCGACCTCCAGCACGTCGACCCGCCGCCGCAACCGGGACGGCAGCACCTGCCGCACCGTGACCAGCGCCCGTGCTGCGGCCTCCTCGATGCCCGCACCCGTCCCGACCGCGATCCGCAGCGCCACGGCCAGCGCGACCGCCTGCTCCTCGTCGAACAGCAACGGCGGCACCTCGCTGCCCGCCTCCAGCCGGTACCCGCCGTCGGGTCCCTTGACCGCGTGCACGAGGTAGCCCAGCTCCCTCAACCGGTCGACGTCACGCCGCACGGTCCGTTCGCTGACGCCCAACCGGCCGGCGAGCAACCCGCCCGGCCAGTCGCGGCGGACCTGCAGCAGCGACAGCAACGACAGCAGGCGCGCGGACGTCGTCGTCGAGGGGGAAGTCGGCATGAATCCACTCTCGCACAAGTAGCGGACGTTCCCTGTCCGCTACTACCGGCATTGTCGTCCTCAACGCCGGAGACCTCCGGCACGGAACCACTCGCACAGGGGACGTCGATGTCGCTCAACGCAGTCACCCACCTGAACTTCCGCGGCCAGGCGCGGGAGGCCCTGGAGTTCTACGCCTCCGTGTTCGGCGGCAAGGCCACCATCGCCACCTACGGCGACTTCGGCATGCCCGCCGACCTGCCCGGCGCGGACAGGGTGGTGTTCGGCCAGGTGGTCGCGGACAACGGCTTCCGCGTCATGGCCTACGACGTGCCCGGTGCGGACGAGCCGGTGTCCGGTGCGGGCACGACCCGCCGTGAGAACGGCACCACGATCACCACCGAGCCGTTCTTCCTGTCGGTGCGCGGCGAGACCGTCGAGGAGGTCCGCGGCCACTGGGACGCGCTGGCCGACGGCGCCACCGTGGTGGAGGAGTTCGGGCCCGCGCAGTGGGCGCCGGCGTTCGGGATGCTGACCGACCGGTTCGGCGTCACCTGGATCCTGGACGTCGCAGCCGCCTACTGACCGCCCCGCATCTGCAAGTACCACCAACCCATGATCAAACCGCCGCTGACCACACCCAACCTGTTCGCCGTCCGTCGAACACGTGTGCGGGACGGCGAGTTGGTGGTGGAAAAGTGCTTGTTGACGTTGAGTTGGTGGTACTTGCAGACGCCGGTGAGCGGTCTCCGGCGAGAACCGTGCGGCTAGGCGCGGGGGACGGGGTCACTTCTCCTCGGGCTGCTCCTTGCCGCTGCCGCGCAGCGAACCGGGGTGCGCCTTGACCGACGGGTCGTTGCGCGTCTTGACCAGGCTGGCCACGGTGACGACCACCAGGATCGAGATGATCACGCCCAGGCTGAGCGGAGTGGGCACCTCGGGCACGCGCGGGTCGATGTCGACGTGCGCCCAGTGCAGGATCAGCTTCACGCCGATGAACGCGAGGATGATCGCGAGACCGGCCGACAGGTACACCAGGCGGTCGAGCAGGCCCTTGACGAGGAAGAACAACGCGCGCAGGCCGAGCAGTGCGAACGCGTTGGCGGTGAAGACGATGTAGGGCTCCTCGGTCACGCCGAACACCGCGGGGATCGAGTCGAGCGCGAACAGCAGGTCCACGCCACCGATCGCGACCAGCACGACGAACAGGGGAGTGGCCATCCTGCGGCCTTCGACGCGGGTGAAGATCTTGCCGCCCACGTAGTCGTCGGTGACCGGCAGCAGCTTGCGGGCCGTGGTGACGACGACGTTGTTCTCGACGTCGGGGTCCTCGTTGCGGTGCCGGAACAGCTGGATCGCCGTGTAGATCAACAGCAGGCCGAACAGCAGGAACATGAACGAGAACAGCGAGAGCAGCGTGGCGCCGACCGCGATGAAGATGCCGCGCATGATCAACGCCAGCACGATGCCGAACGTCAGCACCTTGTGCTGGTGCTCCTCGGGCACCAGGAACGTGGTCATGATGATCACGAACACGAAGAGGTTGTCGACCGACAGGCTCTTCTCGACGATGTAGCCGGCGAAGTACTCCGTGCCGGGGCCACCGCCGTGCGTGAGCATGAACCAGACGCCGAAGCCGACCGCGACCAGGATGTAGAACACCGACCACAGGCTGGCCTCGCGGAACCCGACCTTGTGCGGGCGGGCGGCGGCGAGCACGAGGTCGACCGCCAGCAGGACGACGATCACCCCGATCGTGACCGCCCACGTCAGTCCGCTGATCTCAAGCACAGGTGCCCTCTCCTCTGGTGGTCGATTTGTCTGAATTGGACGTTACCGGATCGTGCGTATCCTCGGCTGGTGGACTTGGTGAACGTGCTCACGAACAGGGTCGTCGTGCTCGACGGCGGGCTGTCGACCGCGCTGGAGCAGGCCGGTCACGACCTGTCCGACGAGCTCTGGACGGCCCGCCTGCTGCTCTCCGACCCCGACGCGGTCAGGGCGGCGCACGCCGGCTACCTCCGCGCGGGCGCGGACGTCGTGATCACCTCCAGCTACCAGGCCTCGTTCGAGGGGTTCGCCCGCCGCAGTCTGACCGATGAGCAGACCGTCGGCTTGATGAAGGCCAGCGTGTCGATCGCCCGATCCGCCGCGTCCGAAGTGGACGGCCCCCGCTGGGTCGCCGCGTCGGTGGGCCCGTACGGCGCGGTGCTGGCCGACGGCTCGGAGTACCGCGGCCGCTACGGCAGGACCACCGACGAGCTGGAACGGTTCCACCGCCGCCGCATCGAGGTGCTCGCCGACGCCGGACCCGACCTGCTCGCGGTCGAGACGATCCCGGACGCGCAGGAGGCGGAGGCGGTCCTGCGGGTGGTCGCGGGCAGCGGCGTGCCGGCGTGGCTGTCCTACAGCGTGCGCGACGGGAAGACGTGCGCGGGCCAGTCGCTGGAGGAAGCGTTCGGCCTGGTCAAGGGCATCGACGAGGTCGTGGCCGTGGGCCTCAACTGCTCAGCGCCCGAGGAGGTCGCCGGAGCCGTCGCCACCGCCCGCGCGGTGACCGGGCTGCCGGTCGTGGTCTACCCGAACACCGGCGAGCAGTGGAACGCCGCCGCACGCGCGTGGTTCGGCGGCGTGGAGTCGTTCGCGGTGACGGAGTGGGCCGAACAGGGCGCACGCCTCATCGGCGGCTGCTGCCGCGTCGGCCCGGCGGGCATCGCCGAGATCGCCCGCGCTCTCCGCTGAAACCGCATCAACGGGCATGGGCGGTCGTGTAGGGAAAATGTAGACCTGCTCGGAAAGCTGATGAGCGTTGTGCGAGCAAATCAGTGAAGTGACCTTCGGTATCTGGTTGCGGGAAACGGAATGGCAATGCGTTCTTCTGTTGTCTCATTCTGTTGCCCGCGGTGACACGAACACCAGAGATGGGATGGTTCAGCCGTCATGCAGAAGGACCAACGAAAAGGCCTGCTCCGCAGGACGTGGCGCATCACGGGCGGGACCGCGAAATCTTCGCCGCGGTTCGTCCAGCGGGTTTTCTCCCTCCTCGTGATCGCGCTGCTGGCCGCCGCGACCCCCGCCGCGGTCCCCGCCGCCGCGGCCGGTGAGCTTCCCGGTGGGCGGGCCAACTTCGTGGTGTCAACCGGAAGCCTCACCACCGGCTCGACCGCCAACTGGTTCCGGCTGGGCACCTACGCGTTCGACGCGGCCACCGGGAAGGTGTCAGCGAGCATGTACGTGTGGGAGCAGACGAAGCCCACTCAGCGGACCGGTATCGGGGTCACACCGGACTCGTCGTGCTCGTCCACCGATCCGAAGGCGACCGACAAGGTCCGCCCGTGCGAGATCATGACGGCGGGTGGGTTCACCGGCGCTCCTGACGACGTCCGGCAGGGCACCTACGTGCTGGGCACCCAAGATGGCAAGCAGACCGTCACGATCACCTGGTCGCCGACCTGGACGGACAAGTGGTCAGTGGACACCCAGCAGGCGCTGGCGCGGTTGAACTTCGTGAGTTCCACGCGGGTCAACAGCGGTTATGGCTACGGCAGCAACGCGGCGCTGACCGACCGTCGTGCGATGTCGAGCGTGCAATCGCACCAGGGTGGTCTCCGTTATGTCGGAAAGGGCTGGACGGCTGGTACGGCGAGCGATGTGACCAGTTCGTTCGCGGTCGGCTCCTTCACCGCCTGCACGACGGTGACCTGGTGCCTGACCTATTTCCAGCCTTCGTCGACGAAGGTGTGCCAGGCGGCCGGTGGCTGCCCGCATTACGGCGGCGGCACCCCGGCGAACGTCAGCTCCCTGCAGTACTACCTCGGCCGGGTGAACTCAGGCGACCGCCGCGACGCGCTGTGGCACTGGTGCACTTGCCTGGCGATGGAACGCGACGAGCCGTGCTACACCGGTAATTCGCACGTGAAGCCGTTGTTGCAGATCCTCGACGACAGCGGCACGTTCCGCGGCTGGGTGGGCGTCGAGGGCTCCTTCTCGACCAACGGCGTGCGCAACAGCGACATGCTCGCCGTCTTCGTCCAAGCCGACTGGGTCGCTTGACCGGTGCCCGGGGGGTCTCGGACGAGTGCCCCGGCCGCAGCGGCCGGGGCACTCGGTCATCCGTTCGTCACGGGCAGTTCGTGCTGCGCGCGAGGTCGCGCGTGCCCCAGTAGGTCGGGTTGCCGTCCCGGAACGTCACCCGCTGCACGGAGCCGTTGAGCTTCTGCTCGTAGTGCAGGTGCGGGCCGGTGGAACCACCGGTGTTGCCGACCCGGCCGATCATCGTCTTCTCGGACACCGACTGGCCGACGGACACGTCCTGCGAGCTGAGGTGCGCGTACAGGGTCTGCCAGCCGCCCGCGTGGTCGATCACGATGTAGCGCCCGTAGGAGGTGCTGCCCAGGTTCGCGACCTTCGACACCGTGCCCGGCGCGGACGAGTAGACCTTGTAGCCGTTGTCCTCGGGGTAGTGGTTGAAGTCGACGGCGTTGGCCGGGCTGTGGCCGGAGCGGGTGCTCGCCGCCCAGGTCTCCCCGCAGGGGAACGGCAGCCAGAAGCGGCCGGTCGTGCCAGGGTTGAACTGGTGCGAGGCGTTGTTGTTCTTCAGCGTCGAGTTCAGGTTGGTCTTCGCGCCGGACGCGAAGTCCTGGGTGGCGCCGGCGTAGCCGGAGTTGAAGTACACCCGGACCGTGCCGCCGGTGCGGTTCCACACCGACGCGGCGTTGTTCTTGACGCACAGCCCCTGCCCGGCGCCCGCGCTCTTGAAGTCGTAGCAGGAGGGCTGGGTGGAGCCGTAGTCGGAGATCGACCCCGCGAAGTCGGAGACCGAGCCCGCGTGGTCGCTGTTGTAGAAGTAGCAGAACTCGCCGCTGTCGCAGACGCCGTCCCTGGCCGCCGCGGCCGCCGGGGTCACCGTCAACGCGGTGAGGCTCGCGGCGGCGAGCACCGCGGCAGCCGCGGCGAGGGCCATTCGTGTCCATGTCCGTGGTCTGGGCATGTGCTTCCTCACTGGTGCGGGGATTCTCGAGCGGTCAGGCGGCGCGGAGGTACTGCTCCCACGTCACCTTCGTCACCTGGGGCCCGTCGTCCTGGCCGTTGCCGGCCAGCCCGTCGCGCCCGAGGTAGTACTGGCCGACCTGTTTCTGCGCGGGTGTCGACAGGTCGGTGTCGTTCACCGCGATGCCGTGGACGTGCAGCGGCCAGTTGCCCTGGCTCGGTCGCCGCAGCCACGCCGCGAACCCCACCCGCCGCAACGCCGTCACGAGCGCGGTGCGCTGCGCCGAGGTCAACGCCTCGGCGTCCAGGTCGACGGCGCCACCTCCGTCGTGCGTGCCGGCGGAGGTGGGGTCCTCGCCGGGGGAGTAGGAGCCCTGTTCCACGACGAGCGGAACTCCGCAGAGCCGCTGCGCCTCCCGCAGCATCGCGACCGTGCGCGCGTTGAACGGGAAGCCCTGGAACGTGGTGCGCGCGCCCGGCGTGAGGGTGCGGGTGAGGGTGAACCGCCCGTCAGCGAGCGCGGTGAGCGACGCCCGGCCGGGAAACCCGTTGGCGGCGGCGCCCGCGTACCCGAGCGACTCCTGCCACCGCCCGTAGGCGGTGCGGGTGACCGTGCCGAAGTGCCCGTCGACGTACTGCGCGGCGAGCAGCCCCTCGGCGACGAGCGCCTGCTCGACGAGCCGCACGCTCGCCCCGGCACCCGGCGTGAGCCCGGTGTCGGGCTTGACGGGGTCGCACTGCGCGGCCAGGACCACGAGCTCCATGTCCGCGGTTCCCGCGGCGGCCGCCACCCCGGGGACCAGCACACCCCCTGCGGCGATCCCGCCCAGAACGGCCAGGAACCCACGACGTCCAAGACGATCCGACATGCCGGACATCCTCGGCCAGGCACATATAAAACCGATATATTTTCGACCGGCCCCCGGTTCGATCAAGCCGTTCACCTGGAACGATGCCGGTCGCGCGGGGTTGGCAGACCGCTCGTGCGGGGACCGGGGACGTCTGCGGACTTGTGCACGGCGAACCGACAGCGGCCGCCGGATCGGTGGTGCCAGACCCCGCCCTCACCGGAGCCTTCCGGCCAGACGAACATCCGGCCACCGAGCCCGAGCAGGGTGCGGTCGGCGAGGCCACCGGCGTGGGTCACTCCCGAAGTCGGTCACGGGGTGTGCGAACCGGGGGCACCCACGCCGTCTGCGACCCGTTCACCTGGGCGGCAGTGCCTCGTCCACCGTGGTCACGGTGCCGGTTCGGGCGATCAGTCGCAGCGCCGCCTCGTGCAGGTCGGAGGTGGCGGAGGCGGTGGCGTCCGCCAGCACCTGCACGGCGTAGTCGCGGTCGTGGGCATCTCGTGCTGTGGCCAGCACGACCAGATCGGTGGAGACGCCGGTGAGCAGCAACGTGTTCACGCCTCGCGTGCGCAGCACCAGGTCCAGCTCCGTGCCGAAGAAAGGGCTGATGCGCCTTTTGACGACCACGGCGTCGCCTTCGGCGGGTTTCACGGCGTCGTGCACTTCGGTCGCCCAGGTACCGATGACCAGCTTTCCCGCGTCCTTCGCTTCGGCGAAGACCGGGGAGTTCGACGGCCATTCCGAGAAGTCGGGGGAGAATCCCACCACCACGTAGATGACCGGGATGTTCTCCGCTCGTGCGCGGGCTATCGCGGTGGCGGCCCGTTCGAGCACGCCTCGGCTGGCGACCTGCTGCTCGTAGCCGTGGGAGGCGTACTGGCCGTCGGGGTGCACGATGTCGTTCAGCAGATCGAGCACGAGAAGTGCCGGTGAACTGGTCATGCCGCTCAACTTATTCGCGTGCCGGACACCGGCGGGAAATCTGTCGGCGCATCTTGCATGAGCGAACCAGATGGCTGCATGAACGAGTTCTTCTTCCCGGTGCCCGCCTGCCGGTCATAGCTTTCTCGGCGGTTGCAGGACTCGGGGAAGGTGTGTCCATGGAGGCGTTCGGACCGCTTCGGATCGCCGTGGTCGGCAGCGGGCCCCGTGGGCTCGCGGTGCTGGAACGGCTCGTCGCCAGGATGAACGAGCAGGCGCCGGCGGTGCCGGTCACGGTGTACCTGGTGGACGCGGTCGAGGTCGGCTGCGGCCGCATCTGGCAGTCGGGACAGCCCGAGTGGTTCCTCATGAACACCCCCTGCGGTGAGGTGACCATGTTCTCCGGGCCTCCGGACGAGGGGCGTGCGCGGCCGGGTGCGGGGCCGTCGCTCGCCGAGTGGTGGAGTGCGCATGCCCCGGGGTTCGAGGGACGTACGGGCTATGCGCCGAGGGCCTTGCACGGCAAGTACATGCGGTGGGTCACGGACGTGATCGAGGCTTCGCTGCCGCCCACGGTGCGCTTGCACCGGGTGACGGCGGCGGTCGAGGACCTGGAGCCCACGTCGCTCAGGTACCGCCTCGACCTGTCCACCGGCGATCACCTGCTGGTCGACAAGGTCGTGCTGACGACCGGGCACCCGAGGCTCCACCAGGTGGGGATGTTCCGCGAGTTCGAGGAGTTCGCCGCCACACGACCGGACCTGCGCTACTTCGCCGCCGACTCCGCGGTCACGATGCCGCTCGACACCATCCCCGACGGCTCCGCGGTGGGGCTGCTCGGGCTCGGGCTCACCTTCTACGACCTCATGCTCGCCCTGACGGTCGGCAGGGGTGGGCGGTTCGTCGAGGAAGGCGACGGTCTGCGGTACCTGGCCAGCGGCCGGGAACCGCTGCTGGCCGGCGGTTCGCGCAGCGGGATCGCCCTGTCCGCGCGCGGCATCAACCAGAAGCCCGCGACGCTCAAGTTCCGGCCGACGCTCTTCACCACCGAGAACGTCTGTCGCGGCCGGGTGTTCGGCGAGATCGACTTCGGTGCGCACGTGCTGCCGTGGATCCTCGGCGAGATCGAGTACGTCTACTACCTGACCGAGGTGCGCGAAACCCTCGGAGCCGAGGCGGCCGCGGAGTTCACGGCGGCCGTCGTGGCGGCGACCGGCGCGCGACCGCCGGACATCAGGCCGATCGCCCTCGCTCAGGGCCTCGGGCACCTGACGCCGTTCGACTTCGAGGGCCTGGCCCGTCCGTTCGCGGGCCGGACCTTCGCGTCGCGGGCCGAGTTCGAACGTGCGCTGGACGACCACGTCCGCGCCGACATCGAGCACGCCGTGCGCGGCAACTACGCCTCGCCGCTGAAGGCCGCGCTGGACGTGCTGCGCGACACGCGCTGGGTGGTGCGCGAGATCACCGACTTCGGCGGGCTCACGCCGGACACGCACCGCGACTTCCTCACCTGGTTCTCGCCGCGCAGCTCGCTGCTGGCGGCCGGCCCGCCGCTGGTGCGGATCAGGCAGGCGGAAGCGCTGCGCAAGGCCGGAATCCTGAGGTTGGTCGGGCCCGACGCGGAGTTCTCGGTGGACCGCGGGCGGAACGCGTTCGTGCTGTCCTCGCCCGCCGTCGCCGGATCGAGGGTCGAGGTGCGGACGCTGATCGACGCCCGCATCGCCAATCCCAACGTGTACCTGGACAGCTCGCCGCTGACGCGGGCACTCGTGCGCCGCGGAATCTGGAACGGCTTCACCAACGGCAAGGGCGACAACGCGTTCCACACCGGTGGCGTCGCGGTCACGCGCAGCCCGTTCCACCCGCTGGACCGCCACGGCAGGCCCGACACCGATCTCTACGTGCTGGGCGTGCCGGCCGAGCACACCCGCTGGTTCACGTTCGTCGGCAGCGGCAGGCCCGGACCGTGGAACGAGTTCACCAGGGACGCGGACGCGATCGCCCGGCACGCGCTGACCGCCGTCCACGCCATGACATCACCGGTTCCGGCCGGCTGACGAGGAGGAACACCATGACCGACACCCAGCTCCGATCGGTCCGCGTCCTGCGGGACGTCCTGTCCGCCGGTCTCGACACCGTGCAGTGGACCCGCTGGGAACAACCAGGTCGCGCCGGGGTGGAGATCCACCCGCTGTTCACCACCGGCGATCCCCAGAACGCCACGGCCTTTCTCACGAGGATGGAGCCGGGCGCTCACGGGGACCTGCACGAACACCTCGGCTACGAGCTGATGTTCGTGCTGCAGGGCGAACTCGTCAACGACAACGGCGACCGCTACGGAGTCGGTGACCTGATCGTCGAGGAGCCCGGCAGCGTGCACCAGGTGACCAGCGTCGCCGGCTGCACGGTGCTCGGGGTGCGCACCGCTGCAACCCGGCCGCTGGGCTGACCGGACGCGTGAACCGGTCGGTGCGGACCGGTTCACGCGCTCAGCGGCTCGTCCACGGCTCGCCGGGCGAGCTCGCGGACGAGCCGCACGAACGCCGAGACCGCCGGAGTGCTCCTCGCGGTCTCCCGGACGCCGAGCGCGACCGTCCTCGTCAGCGCCGGCGTCAGCGGGACGACCGCCACCCCGGACATCCCGCCGGGCAGCAACGACATCGGCAACACCGTCGGTCCGACGCCGGCGGAGACCATGGCGAGCAGTGCGTGCAGGTCGCGGATGCGGTACGCCACAGCGGGTTCTGCGCCCTCCGCCAGCAGGACCGCTCGCAGCAGGGGTTCCACCCCGCCGACCGGTAGCACCAGGGGCTCGCCCGCCAGCTGGCCGGCCCGCACCGCGGTCTGCCCGCAGAGGCGGTGCCCCGCGGGCAGCACCGCGCACAGCTCGTCCCGCCACAACGGGGTCGTGACCAGGTCCGGTTTCGGCAACGTCACCACGCCGACGTCCACGGCACCGGACCGCAACCACGCCGCGATCTGCTGGTCGGTGCCCTCGCGCAGCACGATCTCCCCTGAGGGGAACCGGGTGCGGAACTCCTCCAGGAGCACGGGCAGCAGTCTGCCGGCGAAGGTCTGGCTGGTGGCGAACCGCACGGTCCCGCGCAGTCCCGTGACGACCGCCGAGGCGGTCAGCCGGATCTGTTCGGCGTGCGTCACGATGGCCCTGGCGTGGACGACCACGTCGCGTCCGGCATCGGTCAGCCGCACGCCCGCGCGACCGCGCAGCACCAGCTCGCACCGGAGGTCCGACTCCAGTCCCGCGATCGCGTGGCTGACGGCGGACTGCGAGACGCCCAACGCCTTGGCGGCCTTGGTGAAGCTGCCTTCGTCGGCGACCGCGACGAAGGCAGCGCACTGGGTGAACCTCACCGCGTGCCCCCGGTGACGGGCAGCGTGGGGCGGCGGTTCGCTTCGTAGGTCTCGATGTCGCCGGCGTGCGTCAGCGTGGCGCCGATCAAGTCGGTGCCGGTGAGCAGCCGCTCCCTGGCACGCGCGTCGACGCTGAACGACTCGGCCAGCCCTCCGCACCGCACCTCGAGCCGTTCCAGGTCGACGGTGACGGGCACCGCGGGATCGGTTTCCACGGCCTGCCACAGCCGCTCGACCACCGCGGCCGGCAGCACGACCGGGAGCAGGCCGTTGAGCAGCGCGTTGCCGCGGAAGATGTCACCGAACCGCGGGGCGATCACCGCACGGAAGCCGTAGTCGAGCAACGCCCACACGGCGTACTCACGTGACGATCCCGTGCCGAAGTCGTTGCCCGCGACCAGGATCGTCGATCCCCGGTGGACGGGCCGGTTGAGCACGAACCCGGGGTCCTCCCGCCAGTCGGCGAACAGCGAGTCGGCGTGACCGGTGCGCTCGGAGAGCGTGAGGAAGCGGACGGGGATGATCTGGTCGGTGTCCACGTCGCTGCGCCGCAACGGAACCGCGGTTCCGGTGTGGACGGTGAACTGCTGCACGGGTGCGCTCCTGGAGGCGTGGGAAGGCGGTCAGAGGTCGGCGGGGGCGGCGATCCGGCCGCGCACGGCCGTGGCGGCGGCAACGGGCGGCGACACGATGTGCGTGCGCGATCCCTTGCCCTGCCTGCCCTCGTAGTTGCGGTTGTTGGTGGACGCCGCCCGCTGACCCGGTCGCAGGCGGTCCTCGTTCAGCGCCGCGCACATCGAACACCCTGCTGCCGCACGGAAGTCCGCGCCGGCCGCGGCGAACACCTCGTCCAGCCCCTCCTCGCAGGCCTGGCGGCGGACCGCGGCCGAGCCGGGCACGATGATCATCTCCACGGAGTCGGCGACGCGCCGTCCCCGCAGCACCTCCGCGGCCGCGCGCAGGTCCTCGATGCGGCTGTTCGTGCACGAGCCGATGAACACCGCGTCCACCGCCACGTCCCGCAACGCCGTGCCCGGCTTGAGATCCATGTACTCCAGCGCCCGCTCGGCCGCTGCCTGCTCCTGCGCGCCGGCGAACTCGTGCGGATGCGGCACGTGCGCGTCGATCGGCACGCTCTGGCCGGGGTTCGTGCCCCAGGAGACGTGCGGGCGCAGCGAGCTCGCGTCCAGCACGACCTCCTTGTCGAACACCGCGTCGGCGTCGGTGCACAGCGTGCGCCAGTGGGCGACCTCGGCGTCGAAGTCGGCCGGCATGCCGGGACGGAGCCGCAGGTAGTCGAACGTCGTCTGGTCCGGCGCGACCATTCCGGCGCGCGCACCGGCCTCCACCGCCATGTTGCACAACGTCATCCGTCCCTCCATCGACAGCGCCCGCACGGCCTCGCCGCGGAACTCCACGAGGTGGCCCTGTGCCCCGGCCGTGCCGATCCTGGCGATCAGCGCGAGCACCAGGTCCTTCGCCGTGCACCCGAAGGGCAGCTGCCCGGTGATGGTGACGGCCATGTCCCGAGGCCGTGACATCGGCAGCGTCTGCGTGGCCAGCACGTGTTCCACCTGGCTCGTCCCGATGCCGAACGCCAGCGCGCCGAACGCGCCCTGCGTGGTGGTGTGCGAGTCGCAGCACACGATCGTCATGCCCGGCCGGGAGAGTCCCAGCTCCGGCCCGATCACGTGCACGATGCCCTGCTGTTCGCTTCCCAGGCGGTGCAACGGGATCCCGAACTCGGCGCAGTTGGCCCGCATGAGCTCGGCCTGCCTGCGCGCGGCGGGGTCGAGAATTCCGCGCGTCAGGGACGTCGTCGGCGTGTTGTGGTCCTCCGTGCCCACGGTCAGGTCGGGGCGGCGCACCGTGCGGCTCGCCGCCCTCAGCCCGTCGAACGCCTGCGGTGTGTTCACCTCGTGCAGCAGGTGGAGGTCGATGTAGAGCAGGTCCTCGCCCGACGAGTCACTGCGCACCACGTGTCCGGCCCAGATCTTCTGCGCCATCGTCGTACCCATGCGATTTCCCCCGCGCATCCGGTGTGTCGATTCACGTCGAGGCAACCACACGACCTTCGCGAGCAGCAAGACAATGCACCGAAGGGGAATCCGGCTCCACCGGCGGACTAGGCGGTGTACCTCGTTTCCACCGGACTCCACCTCCTGCACCTAAGGCAAGACGCGGAGGATCCCGATTCCTCCGGCGGCCGATGACTCGCCCGTCCCCGGTGGCGAAGCTTGTTCTCAGGATCTCCGCCAGAGCAGGGAAGGAACCATGAAGCCGATCCACATCTTCACCGACGAGCAGTACGAGGAGCTCTACCGCGCTCTCGGCGACGTCGACAAGAACCCCTACGACGACTACGAGGCGTTCTCGCAGGCCGTGGCCGACCTGGTGGACAGGGGCGACGTGCCGGCGTTCTTCCTCGAGGTCTGCGCCCGGATCCGAGCGGACCGGGAGAGCGGGACCGTCGACGCGCACGTCCTGCGCAACGTCCCGATCGACGCGGAACTGCCGGACCTCGGCAACGAGGACCCGGTGTCGGTCAAGCACGCCGAGAAGAAGACGTTCATCGGAGAGACGCTGCTGGAGCTGTTCGGCAAGCTCATGGGCAACCCGCTGCTGGCCTACGCCCGAAACCGCGGCGACTTCTTCACCGACGTGGTCGCGTTCGACAAGTACAGCGGAAAGCTCACCGGCTACAGCGACAGCGAGCTCTACTTCCACAACGACCGCACGGCGCACGAGGTCCGCGCCGACTACATCGCGTTGCTCGGCATGCGCTGCCCGGAGGGCGAGCTGATCTACACCGGTTTCATCGACGGCCGGGAGATGCTCGTCCACCTCGGCGACCAGGAGCAGCGACTCCTCCGCGAACCGTTCTACATCACGCCGTTCGACGTGTTCTCCAAGGACAAGAACGCGAGCCTGACCGACTCCGGAGCGCACCCGATCCTCGAGAACGACCACAGCTTCCGCTACCTCGACACCGCGACCACCACCGCGCCGGGCAGCCCGGTGGAGGCCAAGGACGCGCTGATCGCCATGAAGAACGCGCTGGCGAAGGCGAGCAAGGTCCGGCACCGCATCCTGGAGCGCGACCTCTTCGTCCTGTCCAACCAGGACGGTCTGCACAGCCGCGAGAAGATCGAGATCAACGACCCGGCGCAGGCCCGCAAGCGGTGGCTGCTCAAGACCTACGCGTTCCGCGACGACGCCGCGGCGGACCGCCACGGCGACAAGTGGCTGGACGGCGTGCGAGGACGGGTCGCGGACTAGGGCCTGTGTCGAAGTCCATGTTCGCGACAGCCGGGCCTGAGGCGGCCCCAGGAACCACCTCAGGCGCGACTCTCATCGAACGGGACCCCGACACAGGCCCTAGGTCTGGTCACCCCTGCAACGCGGACACGGTGGAAGGAAGAGTCATGCCCAGGGTGGCGACGCGGTTCGACCACATCCAGAAATCAGCGACCTACGCGGTGCTCGACCTCGTGCGCGAGCTCCGCGCACAGGGCGCCGACGTGCTCGACCTCGGCGGAGGGGAGCCGGACTTCGACACCCCGGAGCACATCTCGGACGCGGCCGTGTCCGCGCTGCGCGAGGGGTTCACGCACTACACGCCCAGCCGGGGGACACCGGAGCTGCTGGAGGCCATCGCCGAGAAGCTCGCCAAGGACAACGACCTGCTGGTGGACCCGATGCGGGACGTCGTCGTCACACCGTCGGCCAAGCACGCGCTGTCCAGTGCGGTGCTGACCGTCGCGGGACCCGGTGACGAGCTGATCGTCCCGACACCGAGCTGGGTCAGCTACGCGGCGATGGCGCACCTCGCGGGGGCCCGTCCCGTGCCGGCGCCGTTGAGCGCGCGGGACGGGTTCCGGCTCACCGCCGGCGCACTGGAACAGGCGCTGACCAGGAGGACGAGGGCGGTGCTGGTCAACACCCCCAACAACCCGACCGGCCGGCTGCTCGACGCCGACGAACTGACCACCCTCGTCCGGTTCGCGCGGGAGCACGACCTCGTCATCATCTCCGACGAGATCTACGAGAAGATCACCTACGCCGACCGGCCGCACCTGAGCCCGGCCGCGCTGCCCGGTGGCGCCGAGCGGACGCTCACCGTCAACGGGTTCTCCAAGGGGTACGCGATGACCGGCTGGCGGCTGGGGTACGTGGCCGGTCCGACCGAGATCATCGCCGAGCTGCTCAAGGTGCAGCAGCACACCGTCGGCTGCGCGAGCTCGTTCGCCCAGCGCGGCGCGGTCGTGGCGCTGACCGGGCCCCAGGAGCCGATCACGGCGATGACCACCGAGTACGCCGCGCGGCGCGACCTGCTCGTGGCCGGCCTCAACGGTCTGCCCGGGGTGACGTGCGCGGTGCCGGACGGTGCGCTGTACGTGTTCCCCGACATCCGCGGGACCGGCCGCGGCGACTCGGCGCGGTTCACCGAGTGGCTCCTGCGCGAGGCGGGCGTCGCGGTGACGCCGGGGTCGGCGTTCGGAGAGGGCGGCGAAGGCCACGTCCGGCTGTCGTTCGCCACGTCCCGCGAGGTGCTGGCCGACGCCGTCGGCCGGATCGGCACCGCGCTCGGGGCAGACCGATGACCCGCCCCGCCACCGCGTCCGGGGAGACCCCGATCGCGGCACACCGCACGCCGCAGCGCCCGTCCGGAATGCCCTTCCGCCGCTACGTCCCCGCCCAGCGGGTTGACCTGCCCGGCAGGACCTGGCCGAACCGGACCATCACGGCCGCGCCCCGGTGGCTGTCCACCGACCTGAGGGACGGCAACCAGGCCCTGATCGACCCGATGGCGCCCGGACGCAAACGTGCGTTGTTCGACCTGCTGGTCAGCATGGGCTACAAGGAGATCGAGGTCGGCTTCCCGGCGGCGTCGCAGGCCGAGTTCGACTTCGTCCGGTCGATCATCACCGACCGGCTGGTCCCCGCCGACGTGACGATCTCGGTGCTGACCCAGGCCAGGGACGACCTCATCGAACGCACCCTGCAGTCGCTGCGGGGCGCGCCGAAGGCCACGGTGCACCTGTACAACGCCACGGCCCCGCTGTTCCGGCGGGTCGTGTTCCGCGCGGACCGCGAACAGGTCAAGGACATCGCCGTCTCCGGTACCAGGACCGTCCTCAAGCACGCGGACCAGATCCTCGACGACGGGATCGCGCTCGGGTTCGAGTACTCGCCGGAGATCTTCACCGACACCGAGCTCGACTTCGCGCTCGAGGTCTGCGAGGCGGTGATGGACGTCTGGCAGCCGGAACGCGACCGGGAGATCATCCTCAACCTGCCCGCCACCGTGGAGCGGTCGACGCCGAACGTCTACGCGGACCGGATCGAGTGGATGTCGCGCAACCTGTCACGCCGCGAGTCGGTGTGCCTGTCCGCGCACCCGCACAACGACAGGGGCACCGCGGTCGCCGCCGCCGAGCTCGCGATCATGGCCGGCGCGGACCGCGTCGAGGGCTGTCTGTTCGGCCAGGGCGAGCGCACGGGCAACGTCGACCTGGTGACGCTGGGGCTGAACCTGTTCGCGCAGGGCGTCGACCCGATGATCGACTTCTCGGACATCGACGAGGTGAGGCGGGTCTACACCTACTGCAACCAGATGACGGTGCCCGAACGCCACCCGTACGCGGGCGACCTGGTGTTCACGTCGTTCTCCGGGTCGCACCAGGACGCGATCAAGAAGGGCTTCGAGGCGCAACGCGCGAACGCCGCGCTCACGGGCGTACCGGCCGAGCACGGCCCGTGGGAGATGCCCTACCTGCCGATCGACCCGCACGACGTCGGACGCACCTACCAGGAGGTGGTCCGGGTCAACAGCCAGTCGGGCAAGGGCGGTGTGGCCTTCCTGATGAAGGAGCACCACGGGTTCGACCTGCCCAGGCGGATGCAGATCGACTTCTCGGCCGTGGTCCAGGCCAGGACCGACGCGGTGGGCGGAGAGGTCACGCCCGAGCTGATCCGCGAGCTGTTCGACCGGGAGTACGGGCTGGGGCTCGATCCCGCCGTCGTCCTCGGTGTGCCGGACGTGACCGGTCAGGCCGAAGCGCTCGCCGCACTCGCGGCACGCGGCCGGCCCTGCCGCGTGCTGGACAGGGTCGAGCACGCGATGGGAGCACGCACGGCCGTCTACCTGGAGGTGTCGCTGGGCGACTCGGTGCACTGGGGTGCCGGCGTCGCGGAACACGCTGACCACGCCGCGCTCTCGGCGCTGGCCAGCGCCGTCGCCCGGTACGGTCGCCGATGACCGCACCCGGTGCGGAGCGGGCGGGTCACGCGGTCCGCGAGTTCCGCGCCGGGTGGTACGGCCTCGTGCTGTTGCGGATCAGGAGAACGGCTTCGAGCCGGTTGCGCGCTCCCAGCTTGGGCAGCGCGTGGGAGACGTGGCTCTTGATCGTCGCCGGGGAGACGCCCAGCGACCGCGCCGCCTCGACGGTGCTCATCCCGTCGGCCAGGAGGCTGAGGACCTCGTGTTCCCGGTCGGTGAGGCCGGCGTTGGGCTGCTGGAGCAGGACGGGCGGCGCGACACCCATCGGCCCGCGGTGTGCGGCCAGCTCCGGTGAGAACAGCAGATAGCCACCCGCCACCGCGTGCACGGCGTCGGTGAGGCCCCCCATTTCCGTGTCTTTCACGACGCATCCGGTGGCGCCGATCGACAACGCCCATTCGACCGATTGCCGGTCGACCCTCGAGACCAGGAGAAGAATCCGAATTCCACGTGAGGAGAGTTCGAGGACCGTCCGCTCGACGTCCTCACGCGAATACACCGACATGACGACGACGGTCTTTTCGGTCAATCGCGGCCAGTGCGACACCGGAACCAGGCTGTCCACGCTTCCGATCAGCTTCATCCGGTTGCAGCAGGTCCTGAGCCTGGCGGCGAGCACGTGCCGGGAGATGGGATCGTGATCGGCCAGCAGCACGGAGCACGTGGATGAATCGGATAAGACGTCGGTTCTCGTGTACAATTCAGACACTTCTCGATTCCCCCCGCGAAGGTTTTCCCCACCACTGCCCGAATCGATTCTGAAGTTACCACGGGTAGCACTTCGAGTGCTCTCCGGAACCGAAGTGTGAGCTACCGCACAAGAGTGCGCTCGGGCTGGTCGGGCAATTCTGCGGGCACCATCTCGAAAGGCCGTCCGAAAGTCCGGGAAAGACCGCTGGCGCCCGCCTTGGTGAGGTGCACGACCCGCGGGCTCACGCCGTGCCGAACCCATTCGAGGGTGAACAGCCTGTGTGCGATGGCCGCTCCGAGGGCCCCCGACAGGTGGTGGCGTTCCTCGCTCCAGTCCACGCAGTAGCGGACCAGTGGTCGCCGCCGAGCGTGTTCCCGCACGTCGATCCCCAGTGTCTGCAACGTGTCCGCGCCCTCGTCGGTGAGCTCGTACCGGTGGTCGCGGCCGTAGGAGGCCGCGCGGTCGTGTGCCGCGGTGGCCGGGTGGTGCGTGCCGTCCGCGCCGTCCACGCCGACGAGGACCTTCGTCTCCAGCAGGACGCCCATGAGGTGGACGCCGAGCTGGCCGGCGAGGTGGTCGTAGCAGGTGCGCGACCTGCGCAGAGCGTCCGCGCGGACGCTCTGCTTGAGCGACCTGACCCGCAGCGGCGGTGCGATCACCGCGAGTGCCTCCAACGCCTCGGCGACCTCGGCGCGGGCCAGCCGGTAGCGGCGGTTGCGGCCGTCGCGGTGGGAGGTGACCAGACCCGCGTCGACGAGCTTCGCCAGGTGGGCGCTCGCCGTGGGGCCGCTGACACCCGCTTCGTCGGCCAGCACGGTCGCGGTGATCGCCCTGCCGTCGCACAGCGCCTTGAGGATCCGCGCACGAGAACCGTCCGCGATGAGCGCCGCCGCTCGCGCGATGTCAGGGTCGGACTTCGTGTCTTCGGAGTGCACACCTCGACGGTACGACATCGATACTTAGACGGGCGACGAAGTGTTTTCGTCACAGACTGGCCGCATGAGCATCCGCGTCCCGCAGCGCACGGAGCCGCCCGCGCTGGCACTGCCCCCACTCATCGCGCTGAGCCTCGGCTACTTCCTCGTGATGCTGGACGTCACCGTGGTCACCGTCGCGGTGCCGGACCTCCAGCGGTCGTTGCAGGCGGGCCCGTCGGCGTTGCAGTGGGCGGTCGACGGCTACAGCGTCGTCTTCGCCGCGTTGCTGCTCCTCGGTGGCGGCCTCGGGGACCGGCTGGGCCACCGGAGGATCTTCCTCGTGGGTCTCGCCGGGTTCACCGCGGCGTCGGTGGTCTGCGCCCTCGCGGCGTCACCGGGCGCGCTGATCGCGGGAAGGCTCCTGCAGGGAGCGGGTGCCGCGCTGCTCGTGCCGACCTCGCTCGCCCTGCTCGCCGCCGCCTACCCCGACCGCGCCGTCCGGGCCCGCGCGCTCGGCTTCTGGGCCGGTGTCGCCGGGGTGGCGTTCGCCGCGGGACCGGTGCTGGGCGGCCTGCTCGTGTCGGGCCTGAGCTGGCGCGCGGTGTTCTGGCTCAACGTCCCGGTGGCCGCGCTGGCGGTCGTGCTGACCCTGCGGCACGTGCCGTCCCCCGCGACCTCCGGCACCGCCCGGCGGATGGACGTCCTCGGCCAGGTGCTCGCCGTCATCGGCCTCACGGGCATCGCCGGAGCCCTCAACGAGGCGAGCACGTCCGGCTGGACGTCCACCGTCGTCGTGGTCTCCTTCGTCATCGGCGCCGCGGCCGTCGTGGCGTTCGTGCTCACCGAATGGCGTCTCGACCGCAACGACGCCTCGCCGCTGCTGCCGCCGTCGTTGTTCGCCGACGGCGGTTTCGCCGCTACGGCAGCGATCGGGGTGCTGCTGAACCTCGGCTACTACGGCATGTTGTTCGTCTCCACGCTGTACTTCCAGCAGCAGCGGGGCTACGACGCCATGACCACCGGCCTCATGCTGCTGCCCACGGTCTGCATGGCGCTGGTCGCCGGTCCTGTCTCGGGGAGGCTCACCGCCCGCTACGGGCCCTACAAACCCATGGCCGCCGCGATGCTGCTCGGCTCCGCGGGGTTCCTCGGCTGGCTCGTCGCCGGGCCCGACACCCCGTACGTCGCGCTGCTGTTCGCCTTGGTGGCGACCGGTCTGGCCACACCGTCCACGGTGCCCGCCGCCACCGCCGCGATCATCGAGTCCGCGCCGAGCGAGAAGGCCGGTGTCGCCTCGGCGGTCTTCAACGTGTCCCGCCAGATCGGCAACGCCGTCGGTGTCGCCCTGTTCGGCACGCTGACCGTCGCCTCGGCGAGCATGTACGACGGCCTGCACACCTCGGCGTTGATCGCCTCGGTGGCGTTCTTCACCGGCGCGGTGCTCGCACTGCTCGCCGGTCGGCGCCGGTCCGTCCGCACCTCCACGGCGCCGGCGACCGCGCGCCCCTGATTTCTTCTCCGCACCAGTGAACTCGAAGGGACAGTCGCTTGACTCGCATCGCCATCAACGGGTTCGGCCGGATCGGGCGCAACGTGCTGCGCGCCTTGCTGGAACGCGACAGCGTCCTCGAGGTGGTGGCCGTCAACGACCTGACCGAACCCGCCGCCCTGGCGCGGCTGCTGAAGTTCGACACCACCTCCGGCCGTCTCGGACGGCCGGTGGAGGTCGACGGCGACACCCTCGTCGTCGGCGACCGCCGGATCCAGGTCCTCGCCGAACGGGACCCGGCACAGCTGCCGTGGAAGGAGCTGGCCGTCGACATCGCGCTGGAGTCGACCGGCCGCTTCACCGCGGCGAAGGCCGCCACCGCCCACGTCGACGCCGGTGCCCGCAAGGTCCTGGTCAGCGCGCCCTCGGAAGGCGCGGACATCACCCTCGCCTACGGCGTGAACAGCGACCTGTACGACCCGGAGTCGCACGTGATCGTGTCGAACGCCTCGTGCACCACCAACGCCCTGGCACCGCTCGCCGCCGTCCTGGACGACCTCGCCGGCATCGAACACGGCTTCATGACCACCGTGCACGCCTACACCCAGGAGCAGAACCTCCAGGACGGCCCGCACCGCGACGCCCGCCGTGCCCGCGCCGCGGCCGTCAACATCGCACCGACCACCACGGGCGCGGCCAAGGCGATCGGACTGGTCCTGCCGAACCTGGACGGCAAGCTGTCCGGCGACGCGATCCGCGTTCCCGTCCCGGTGGGCTCGATCGTGGAGCTGAACACCACGGTCACCCGCGACGTCACCCGGGACGACGTGCTCGCCGCCTACCGAGCCGCGGCCGAGGGCGACCTCGCCGGAGTCCTCGAATACTCCGAGGACGACCTCGTGTCGTCCGACATCACCGGCAACCCGGCCTCCTCGATCTTCGACTCGAAACTGACCCGCGTCGACGGCCGCCACGTCAAGGTGGTCGCCTGGTACGACAACGAATGGGGCTTCTCCCACCGCGTGGTCGACACGCTGGAGCTGCTCGCACGTCGATGAGGTGGGACGGACGTCGTGGAGCGGCTGACCGCGCCAGGGGACGGCCGCGTGGAACAGGTGTGAGCGGGTTGTCCCACGCGGCCCTTTGGTAGAAATGCGGCCATGATCGATGTGGTCGCGACGCTGCGTGCGGCGGGGTGCGTGTTCGCGGAGGACGAGGCGCGCCTGCTGCTCGACGCCGCCGCCACGCCCGCCGAGCTGGACGAGCTGGTGCGCCGCCGGGTGGCGGGCGAGCCACTGGAGGTGATCGTCGGCTGGGCCGAGTTCCGGGGCCACCGGGTGCTGGTCGACGCCGGGGTGTTCGTACCGCGGCAGCGGTCGGTGTTCCTGGTCGAGAACGCCGTGGCGCTGGCCGGGCCAGGAGCGGTGGTGCTCGACCTGTGCTGCGGCGCCGGGGCGCTGGGGCTGGCGGTCGCCGCCGAGGTCGAGGGCGCGCAGCTGCACGCGGCCGACATCGAGCCCGCGGCCGTCGCCTGCGCCCGCCGCAACCTCGCCGGGCGGGGCCGGGTCTACGAGGGTGATCTGTTCGACCCGGTGCCGGAGACTTTGCGCGGCACGGTGGACGTCCTCGTGGTGAACGCGCCGTACGTGCCGACCGACGAGATCGCGCTGATGCCTCCCGAGGCCCGCGACCACGAGCCGCTGGTCGCCCTGGACGGCGGTTCCGACGGCGTGGACGTGCACCGGCGGGTCGCCGCCGCCGCACCGGGGTGGCTGGCGCCCGGTGGTCACCTGCTGATCGAGACCAGCGAGCACCAGGCACCGCTCACCGCCGCGGCGATGACCGAGCACGGGCTGGTGGCGCGTGTGACGACGTCGGACGATTACTACTGCACGGTGGTGATCGGGACAAAGCCCGTGTGAGAGCGGCGGAGGTGTGATCATCGTGTGGTGAGCGAGACCTACCTCGGCACCGCCGAGGCCGCTTGGCGGTGGGTGCTGGACCAGGTCCGGTACGACGAGGGCACCGCGGCCGTCCCGCCGTCGCCGGGCGCCGAGGCCGACCCGGACCGCGACGGCATGTACGACGGCGTCGGCGGACTGGCGCTGACCCTGGCGGAGGTCAGGGCCGTGCGGGCGTGGACGGCGGAGGAGCAGCGGCTGGCCGACGCGATTCGCGCCCAGGTCACCGCGGGCATCGCGACGAGCGCGGACTGCAGCCTGTTCCACGGCCTGGTCAGCACGATCGGCACGCTGACCGCACTGGGCGAGCCGGCCCCGGACGCCGCCGTGGCGCGGCTGCTGGCGCTCGTCACGCCGGACGGCTGGCCGCAGACCGCCATCGGGCCGCCGCGCTACCTCGACGGCGCACGGGTCAGCGACGTCGTGCTCGGCACCGCCGGGGTGCTGCTCGGCGCGGTGTGGGCGCGGCGGCACGGCGCGGAGGCGGACGAGCTGGCCGAGGTCGCGGCCGGAATCCTGCTGGCCGAACGCGAGGAGGTGCCGTCCGGGCTGAACTGGCGCATGGTGCCGCCGCGGTTCTCCCCGGTCGAACGGCAGATGCCGAACTTCTCCCACGGGCTGGCGGGCGTGGCGACGGCGCTGGCACTGGCCGGGGCCGAGCTCGGCCGGCCGGAGTGGGTCGCTGCCGCCCTCGACGGTGCCCGGCACCTCGTGGCGCTCGCCGACCTCACCGGCGGCGGGTTCCGGGTGCCGCTGCGGATCCCGCGGCTCGGCGACGACTTCGAGGAGTACAGCTACGGCTGGTGCCACGGACCGGCCGGGACGGCGTTGCTGTGGAACGCCCTGGAGCACGCCGGGGTGTTCGAGGTGGCCGGTCGGACGACCGCGGAGCTGCGGCGGCGGTGCACGCGCACCGTGCGCACCTGCGGGTTGCCCGAACGGCTGCGGCCCGGCTTCTGGGACAACGACGGGCGGTGCTGCGGCACGGCGGGCGTGGGGGCGCTGCTGCTCGACGCGGGGGAGCGGGACTTCGCGCCGCACCTCGCCGACGTGCTGGTCGACCGCGCGGTGCCGGACGGGGGCGGCGTCTGCTGGCGGTTCACCGAGCACCGCGCGCAGGAGCCGCTGCTGCCGCCCGGCGTCGGCTGGATGCAGGGCGCGGCCGGGATCGCCGGGTTCCTGTTCCAGGCGGGCCGGGGCGGCACCGCCGTGCCCGGCATGACCAACTGGTGGGCCCTCACCGGCCCTCACCGGCCCTGACCAGCCCTGACAGTCGCTGACAGCTCGTTACCAGCGCGCTGACAGCGCGCGGGCGCACAGTTGCTCCCGACACAGGGAGGAACGCGAGATGTCACTGGCGATCAGGGCAGAGGGCCTGGTCAAGCACTACGGGGAGACCAAAGCCCTCGACGGGGTGGACCTGGAGGTGCCGGAGGGGAAGGTCGTGGGCGTGCTCGGGCCGAACGGCGCGGGCAAGACCACGGCGGTGCGGGTGCTGGCCACGTTGCTGCGCCCGGACGCGGGACACGCCACGGTCGGCGGGCACGACGTGCTGAAGGACCCGGTGGCGGTGCGCAGGCTGATCGGGCTGACCGGGCAGTACGCGTCGGTGGACGAGGACCTCTCCGGCACGGAGAACCTGGTCCTGCTGGCGAGGCTGATGGACTACTCCCGAGCGGGGGCACGGGCGCGGGCGGCCGAGCTGCTGGAGCAGTTCGAGCTCACCGGCGCGGCGGGACGGGCCGCCAAGACGTACTCGGGTGGCATGCGCCGGCGGCTCGACCTGGCGGCGAGCCTGGTCGGCGACCCGGCGGTGCTGTACCTCGACGAGCCGACCACCGGCCTGGACCCGCACGCGCGCAACGAGGTGTGGGCGGTCGTGCGGCGGCTCGTCGCGAACGGCACGACGGTGCTGCTGACGACGCAGTACCTGGAGGAGGCCGACCAGCTGGCGGACACGATCACGGTGTTCGACCACGGCCGGGTGGTCGCGGAGGGACGTCCGGACGAGCTGAAGCGCCGAGTCGGCAGCCAGACGCTGCAGGTGCGGCCGACGTCGGTGCACGACCTCGACGTGGTGCAGCGAATCCTCGGCGACCTGACCGGCACGCGGCCGTCGCGCGACGACGACACCGGGCTGCTCACCGCGCCGGTCGACGACCCGGTGCTGCTGTCGACGCTGGTCCGCAAGCTCGACGAGGCCGGCATCACCGCGGACGAGCTGGCGCTGCGGCTGCCGTCGCTCGACGAGGTGTTCCTGGCGCTGACCGGCAAGAAGACCGGCGCCGCCGGCACCGCCGCGCCGGAAGGGAGCCTCGTGTGAGCACGATCGCGTTCGACAAGGGCGTGCGCCACGGGTTCTCCCTGGCGTGGCGGGGGATTCTCAAGATCCGCAAGAACCCGGAGCAGCTGATGGACGTGACGCTCGCGCCCATCATCTTCCTGCTGATGTTCACCTACCTGTTCGGCGGGGCGCTGGCCGGCAGCACCGACGCGTACCTGCAGGTGCTCGTGCCGGGCATCATGGTGATGAACCTGTTGCAGGGCAGCATGACCGCGGGCGTGCAGCTCAACACCGACGCGTCCAAGGGCGTGTTCGACCGGTTCCGCGCCATGCCGATCGCGCGGTCCGCGCCGCTGATCGGCGCGGTGCTGGCCGACGTCGTGCGGTACGTCGTGTGCGTCGTGGTGCTGCTGGTGGTCGCCACGATCATGGGCTACCGGGTGCAGACCGGCCCGGTGGAGCTGCTGGTCGCGGTGGCGCTGGGCATCCTGTTCGCCCTGTGCTTCTGCTGGGCGTCGGTGTTCGTCGGCATGCTGCTCAAGACGCCGCAGGCCGTGCAGGGCATGATGTTCGTGCTGATCATGCCGTTGACGTTCGGCAGCAACGTGTTCGTCGGCACCGCCACGATGCCGGGCTGGCTCAAGGCGTGGGCCGACATCAGCCCGGTGACGCTGATGGCCGACGCGCTGCGCGGACTGCTCAACGGCGGGCCGATCGCGGGGCCGCTGACCGGGTCGCTGATCTGGATGGTCGGCGTGGTGGCGGTGTTCTTCCCCGCGGCGATGTGGGCCTACCGCAGGCGGGTCTGAGCGGAGGAGGGGCGGGCCGCTCAGCCGGGCAGGCCCGCCTCCTTGCGGATCTCCCGCAGCGCGTCGTCCTTCGGCACCTGCGCCGCGTCCGGTTCCCCGAGCTCGGCGATCAGGCCCCGCACGCCGGGGTCGCCGAGGTCGAGGCCGCCGCGGAGGAGCTTCACGAGCGCGAGCAGCCGCAGCGCCACGTCGCCTGCGCCCTGGCCGTGCCGCACCTGGGCGAGGATCTCGGTGACCGCGGCGAGGTCGGGCATGTCGCTGCGCGCCGACGTCGTCTCCACCGCCACCGCGACGCCCTGCTCGGCGTCGGCGAAGCGGTGCTCAGCCAGCGCGATGCGGGCCTCCAGCATCGCCGACCACTCCTCGCCGAACGCGCCGAGCGCCGCCGCGGTGCCGCGCACGCGGAAGCTCTCGGCCAGCTCGCGGGCCTCGGTGACGGCACCGCACCGCAACCGGATCTCCGCCTTGGCGTAGAGGATCATCGCGGACATCTGCTCGTTGCCAGTCTCCTGCACGAACCGCTCGGCCTCGGCGAGCTGCCGCTGGGCCGCGCCGAGGTCGCCCAGGCGCGCGTACTCGACGGCGAGCCGCCAGTGCTGCTGCACGGCGTCCTCCGTGGACCGCAGCTCCTGCGCCAGTGCGAGACCCCGTTCGTACAACGCGATCGCGCCGAGGTTGTCGCCGGTCTGGGAGACGAACGCGGCCTTCATCCCGAGCGACATCGCCGTGCCCCACCGGTCGCCGGTGGCGCTGAACAGCTCGTAGGCCCGCTCGCGGGCGGCCGCCGCGCCGTGCAGGTCGCCGTCGTCGACCAGCAGGAAGCTGCGCGCCCACTCCGCGCCCGCCCGTGCCCACGGGTCGGAGCTGCCCGCCGCCCGCTGGACCTCCCGGTGCGCGAGGTCCTTGTTCTTGCTGACGAACGCGAGCATCGGCAGGGCGATCGCCAGCGCGGGGAACCTCTCGATGGACTCGGCGCGCACGCAGTCCTCGATGACCGCCGCCGTCTCCGCCGCGTCCGGCACCCCCGGCATCACCTGCATCATCAGCCGCATCGCGGTCAGCGCCGCCCGGACGTCGGCGGGCAGCCGGTCGCCGAACGCGAGCACGTCGTCCACCGCCGTGTCCGCCCGCTTGCTGTCGCCCTTCACCATCCAGTACCAGAAGACCGCGGTGAGCAGGCCCGCGGCCGCGTCGGCGTCCTGGTCCTCGACCGCCCCGCGCAACGCGGCCACGATGTTGTCGTGCTCGGCCTCGTAGCCGGCGATGACCTCCAGCTGCCGGGCGGTGCGGGTGAGCGGCTCCCAGTCCTCGGTCAGCCTCCGGTAGTGGTCGCGGAACCGGGCGACCACCTCGGCGGTCTCGCCGGACGCGGCGAGCTGCTCGGCCGCGTACACCCGGATCGTCTCCAGCATCCGGTAGCGCGGCTCGTCGTGGTCGAGCACGTCCACGATGGACTTCTCGACCAGCGACGTGAGCACGTACAGGTCGTGCCGGCAGATCTGCTCGATCGCGGCGAGGTCGGCGCCTGCGGGGAACACCGACAGCCGCCGCGCCAGCTCCCGTTCCTGCTCGGTCAGCAGGTCCCAGCTCCACTCGACGACTGCGCGCAGCGTCCGCTGGCGGGGGAGCGCGGTGCGGCTGCCGGAGGTGAGCAGCCGGAACCGGTCGTCGAGCCGCTGGGTGATCTGGTGCACGGTCATCGACCGCAGCCGTGCGGCGGCCAGCTCCAGCGCGAGCGGCATGCCGTCGAGGCGGCGGCAGATCTGCGCGACGGCGTCCGCGGTGGACTCGTCGAGCCGGAAGCCCGGCTTCACCGCAGTCGCCCGGTCCAGGAAGAGCCGCACCGAGCCGTACCCGGAGAGGTCGGCGCGGCCGTCCGGCACGGCGAGCGGTCCCACCGGGCACAGCGACTCGCCCTCGATGGCCAGCGGTTCGCGGCTGGTGGCGAGCACCCGCGCGGACGGCACGAGCCGCAGCAGCCGGCCGGTGAACTCGGCGGCCGCCTCGACCAGGTGCTCGCAGTTGTCGAGCACCAGCAGCGACTCACCCGCCGCGAGCGCCTCGGCGATGCGGTCCATGCCGTCGCTGCCCCTGCGCAACGGGTCGCCGGTGGTGAAGTTCGGGTCGAACGCGCTGAGCACCGCGCCGACCAGGTCGTCGGCCGCCCGCACGCCGGCCAGCGGCAGGAACCAGACCCGGCCCCTGGCGTGCAGCCGGTGCCGCACCGCCGCCTCGGTCGCGAGCCGCGTCTTGCCCGCACCGCCGGGCCCGACCAGCGTGACGAGCCGCGCCCGGTCGAGCTGGTCGCCGACGCGGCGCAGCTCCTCGTCCCGTCCCACGAAGCTGGTGAGCCGCACCGGCAACCGGTCGGCGACCGGCTTGGGCGCGAGCTTCGCCCCGCAACGCGGCGAGGTGCACGTCCCGCAGCTCCCGCGACGGGTCGACACCGAGCTCGTCGGCGAGCGTGCGGCGCACGTCCTCGTAGACCTGCAACGCCTCGGACTGCCGCTGGTCGGCGCACAGCGCCCTGATCAGCAGCCCGGCGAGCCGCTCGCGCAACGGGTACCGCTCGTGCAGCGCGGCGAGCTTCGCGACGTCCAGCTCACCGCGGTCGAACCGGTCCTCCTCCGCGCTCAGCCGCGCCTCGTCCAGCTCGGCCGCCGCGATCCGCGCGAACGGCGCCTCCCGCACGTCCGCCAGCGCCTCGCCCCGCCACAGCCCGAGCGCCTCGTCGAGCCGCCCGGCCGCGCGCAGCCGTTCGAACCGGACGACGTCCACGTCCTCCGCCGCGACCGCGAGCCGGTACCCACCGGGCTCCAGCGCCACGTCCGGGCAGACCTTCCGCAGCCGCGAGACCAGCGACTGCAGCGCGTTCGTGGCGTCCGCGGGCGGCTGCTCACCCCACAGGTCGTCGATGAGCGTGGCCGGCGAAACCGGCCGGCCGGGGTCGAGCGCCAGCCGGGCGAGGAGCATCCTGACCCTGGCACCACCGATGTCGACCGGTGTGCCGTCGTCCTCCTCGACCCTGAGCGGTCCCAGCAACGCCACGCGCACACGTCAAGCTTCCCAGATCCGCTCCGCGCGCCGGGGCGGGCCGATCTTGCCGGTGCTACCCAGCTCGCGGACGGCCGCGTCGAGCGCTTCGGCGATCACGCGCTCGAACCCGTCGTCGGTGCTGCCGCGCGGGACCCGTTCAGTGAGCATGATCGCGTAGAGGTACGCCCGGTAGGCCGCGAGGCGCACGTGCTCGCTGTCGGTCAGCGCCCGCCCGTACCCCTTCAGGAAGCTCTCGCCGACGGTCCCGAACAGCGCCGGCGACACGAGGTCGGCCACCGGGTCACCCCAGAACGCGCGTTCGCCGTCCACGATCCCGGTCAGCCCGCGGTCGACGAGCACGTTGCCGTCCCAGAGGTCGAAGTGCACCAGCACCGGTGTCCGCACCTCGTCGAACAGCCGCCGGTCGACCGGGATGCGGGGCAACGCGACGCCGTAGCGCTCCGCGTCGGCCTGCACGGCCTCGACCATGGCGGTGAACGCCTGCGACCACGTCTCGTGCAGCCCGAGCTGCGGGTAGCCGAACCCCGGTCCCTCGATCGTGTGCAACGCCCGCGCGGCCGCACCGAGCTGTTCCTGAACGGCATCGCGGTCCACACCGGACCGTCCGAACAGGGGAGTCCCTTCGAGCTTCGTCGTCACCAGCACGTCGCCGTCGACGTGGGAGCGCGAGAAGTCGGTGCGCACGACCTGCGGCACCGGCGCGACCCGCGCCCCGAGCGCGCAGAACAGCGCCTCGGTGCGCACCAGGTCCCGCTCGTAGGTCAACCCCGGCTGCTCACCCGGACTGATCTTGACCACGAGCTCGCCCTCGGCCGCCGTGACGAGGAAGACCCGGTTGTAGGTGCCGCCGCCGAGCGCCTCGACGCGGTGGACGGTGGTTTGTGTGATCTGCTCTATTACTTCAGTGTTGACCAAAACCAATGCCTCATCTGTCGGTCACCTTCGTGCAGGTCACCGCCTGTCCGGGAGCAGCAGTGGCGCTCGCCCACACCCGTTCGCCGTCGAGCAGGATGCGGCACGTCAACGCCTCGTTCCCGGACGGCGTGGCGGTCACCTCCGCCTTCTGCCCCGAGTTGATCACAACGTCCGTCGTCCACGGAACCACCCCGGTGGCGTCGACGGTCCGCGGTGCGTCCCGTTTGCGGGTGTCGGGGTTCTCGGTGTAGCGGAGGGCGACGGGCGCGGACCCCGGCCCGGTCACCTCGTAGGTGACGGACCAGGCCTTGCCGGTGATCTCCGACCAGCCGAAGTAGCGGATCGCGACCACGAACCCCGCGCCGACGAGGACGAGGGCCGCGACCACTGCGAGCGTCTTCACGGCTTCCCACGGTATGGGGTGCGGCGTTCGGCGGCATCGTTCGGTGGGCTGAACGGCCGTCATCCCGCGGTGTCAGGCGGGGGATGACGGCCGTCGGAGCGTCCTAGGCCGGAACGGTCCAGCGCTGGTTGGCCCCTCCCGTGCAGGTCCAGATCTGCAGCTTCGCGCCGTTGGCCGTGTTGTTGCCGGTGACGTCGAGGCACTTGTTGCTGCCGGCGTTCACGAGGGTGCCGCCGGAGGCGGTCCACCGCTGGTTGGGTCCGCCGAAGCAGTCCCACAGCTGGACGGGGGCGCCGTCGGCGGTGGAGTTGCCGGTGACGTCGAGGCACTTGCCGAGGCCGCGGACGGTGCCGTCGGTGGCGAGGGTCCAGGTCTGGTTGGGGCCGGGGGAGCAGGTCCACAGCTGGGGCTGGTTGCCGTTGGCGGTGGAGCCGTCGGTGACGTCGAGGCACTTGCCGCCCAGGCCGGTGATGGTGCCGGTGCGGGTGCCGGGTTGGCCGGGGTCGAGGGTGCCGGGCCAGGTGAAGGTGGCCATGGCGCCGGCGGGGAGGCGGTAGCCGAAGGTCTGGCCGCCGTAGGAGACCTGGAAGTTCTGGTCGGCGCCGGTGTTGAGGGCGACCAGGGCGATGGAGCCGTCGGGGTTGCGGAAGGCGACGTTCTGGATGCCGCCGTCGCCGTAGCCGGTGGAGTCGATGCGGACGGCGCCGGGTTTGACGAACTTGGCGAGGTGGCCGAGGACGTAGTACTCGGCGTTGTAGGTGGTGGTGGAGCCGTTGGTGGTCACGACGCCGGTGCAGTTGGTGCAGCTGCCGATGACGGGGCCGTTGTTCTGGTCGAGTGCCATGTTCCAGAGGGCGACGGTGCGGGCGTGGTTGCGGGTGGCGCCGATGGCGAGGTTGGTGCCTTGCCAGCGCAGGGTGTCGCGGAAGGTGGCGGCGTCGGTGGCGGAGCGGGTGCCGGAGCACTCGGTGAAGAAGATGTCCTTGCCGGGTTGGTTGTTCTTGACGACGGACTGGCCGCCGGGGTTGCCGCCGTAGCAGTGCCAGGCGGAGCCGATGACGTTGGTGCCGGCGCCGTTGTTGACGGTTTGGGGGTAGGTGGTGTCGTCCCAGTTGTGGTCGTAGCCGAGCAGGCGGGTCTGTTGGCCGGCTGCGCGCAGTTTGGGGGCGAGGGTGTTGATGACGGTGACCTGTTGCTGGGCGGACATGCGCATGCCGGGGTAGCCGGGGGGTTCGAAGTTGGGTTCGTTCTGGACGCTGAGGTAGTCGATCGGTACGCCTGCTGCCCGGTAGGCCTGGGTGAACTTGACGAGGTAGTCGGCGTAGGTGCTGATCTGGCTGTCGTTGAGGGAGCCCTGGATGAGGCTGTTGTTGTTCTTCATCCACGCGGGGGCGCTCCACGGTGTGGCCATGGTGCTGATCTGCGGGTTGAGTGCTTTGGCCTGGCGCAGGAGCGGGAGGACGTAGGCGTTGTCGCGTGCGGTGGAGAACCGGGACAGCGTCGGGTCGGGTGCGCCGTCGTCGTAGGTGTAGAAGCTGCGGGAGAAGTCGGAGGCGCCGATCGGCTGGCGCAGGAAGCTCAGGCCGATGCCGGTGTTCGGGTGGAACAGGTTGGTCATGATCTCGTCGCGGCGTGGTGAGTTCCAGATGTTCCACGCGGCCGAGTCGGTGAAGGAGGCTCCGAACCCGATCATGGACTGGTGGGTGGAGTTGGGGTTGACGGTGATGACCGGTCCGCTGCCGCCGTTGCCGAATGCGACTCCTGCTTGCTGGCGCAGGAGGTTGGAGCGGTCGGCGGTGGTCAGCCAGACGTTGGCGGTGGTGGCTGCTGTTGCCGGGGTGGCGAGGTGGGTGCCTGCCGTGACGGCCAGGACGGCGGAGATCAGTGCGGCGCTGTGCCAGCGGTGTTTTTCTCGGGACATGAGCGCTCCTTGCAGGGGTTCGGGCGCTGGTGGGTGTTATCGGTAGAGCCGGATGTCGGCGATGCTCCACCAGTTGTTCGCGGTGCCGGTGGAGGTGATCCGCAGGAATCGGGCGTTCCCGCGGACGTCGATGTTCGTCAGCTGGCCGGTGCTCTGTCCTTTTGTGACGGTGTGCCAGGTGGTGCCGTCGCGGCTCACGTCCAGTTGCCAGGTGCGGGCGTGGTCGCCGAGGTTGGCGCCGCTGTCGACGGCGACGCGGCGGAAGTCGCGGTTGCGGCCGAGGTCGATTTGGAGGAACTGGCCGGGTGTCTGGGTGGTTTCGGTGGTCCAGCGGGTGGAGGCGTCGTCGTCGACGGCGAGTGCGGCGTTTTTGCCGGTCGGGGAGGTGGCGGTGGCGCCGGTGAGGGGGACGGGGTCGTGGTTGCCGCGGAGTCGGTGGTGTGCGGGCCAGGTGAACGTGGCCAGTGCGCCGCCGGGCAGGGTGTACTCGAAGGTGCGGTCGCCGGTGTTGACGGCGAAGGTGCGGGGGTCGTCGTTCTGGTTGTGCACGACCAGTGCGGTGGAGCCGTCGGGGTTGCGGAAGGCGGTGTCCATGATCTGGCCGTTCCAGCCGGTGGTGCCGAAGGAGGTGCTGGCGATGCGGCGGGCGCCGGGGCGGACGAACTTCGCGAGGTGGCCGATCGTGTAGTACTCGGCGTCGGTGGTCACGGTGCCGTCGGGGTGTGCGGTGACCAGGGCGGTGCAGGTGGTGCAGCCGCCGTTGTGGGGGCCGCCGGTGCTGTCGAGGGCGATGTTCCAGGTGACGGCGCTGCGGGCCCAGTTGCGGGTGGTGCCGAGGACGACGTTGCGGGCGTGCCAGCGCAGCGTGTCGCTGAAGACCTTGGCGGGTGGGTCGGTGGCGTTCTTGGAGCCGGAGCACTCGGTGAACCAGATGCCCTTGTGCGGGAAGGCGTTGTGCAGTGCGGTCTGGGCGCTGGGGTCGCCGTAGTAGCAGTGGTAGGCGGTGCCGGCGACCCACCTGGCGGCTTTGGCGCGCAGGACCTGGTGGGGGTAGTCGGCTTCGGCGGTGCCGTCGTTGGGGTGGGTGGCCCAGTTGTGGTCGAAGGCGAGGATCTTCGTGCGGGGGCTGGCGGCTCGCAGTTGTGGTCCGAGGGCTTCGATGACCTTGAGCTGGTCGGCGACGGGCATGTCGGTGCCGGGGTAGGCGTCCGGTGTGCGGTTCTGCGGTTCGTTCTGCACGGAGAGGAAGTCGATCGGCACGCCGGCGCGGGTGTAGGCCTGGACGAACTTGACCAGGTAGCGGGCGTAGGCGTCGTGGATGCGCGGGTCGTCCTTGAGGCGGCCGCCGATGAGCGAGTCGCCGGTCTTCATCCACGCGGGCGGGCTCCAGGGCGTGGCCATGACCTTGAGCTGTGGGTTGAGGCGTTTCGCCTCGCGCAGCAAGGGGAGGATCTTCGCTTCGTCGTGGCGGATGGTGAAGTGCCGGAGGGGGAAGTCGGTCTGCCCGGGCGGTACGTCGTCGTAGGTGTGGTGCTCGGGGGCGGCGGTGAAGTCGGAGGAGCCGATGGGCTGGCGCAGGAAGCTGATGCCGATGCCGGTGTGGGGGTCGAAGAGCTTGCGCATGGTGTCCGCGCGCAGGGCGGGGGTGAGGCCGTGGAGGACTTCGGCGCTGGAGTCGGTGATGGACGCGCCGAAGCCGTCGACCGCTTGGTGGTCGCGGCCGGGGTCGACCACGATCGTCGGGTGGTCCGACGGCGTGGTGCCGAATGCGACGCGGGGGCGTTCGTGCAGGAGTTCGGCGCGGTCCGGGGTGGTGACCCAGACGCGTGCTTCCGGCGTGCTGGAGGCTTCCGCCGTGGGTGCGGCGGTGAGGCCGAGGACCAGGGCCATGATCGCGGTAGTTCTCATCGCCGTCCTTGTAACAGAGGTTCATCACTGTGAAACAAAGTCTTTCCAGGATGAAACACCTCGGCGTGGTGACGGTCAATGGCCTGCCCCAGTTCCGGTACAGTGACCAGGTGGAACGTGCTTCCGGTTCGATGAAACAACGGGCCAGTCTCCGGGCCATCGCCGCCGAGACCGGTGTCTCGGTCGCGACCGTCTCGCGGGTGCTCAACGACCACGTCAACGTCGCCCCGCGCACCCGTGACCTGGTGTTGCAGGCCCTGGAACGGCGCGACCAGCCGCCGGGGCAGCGGACGGTGTACGTGCGGTGCCCGTACGTCCTCACGGACTACTTCGGCCTGATCGTCTCGTCGGTCGCGGAGACGCTGAAGCTGCACGGTGTGCGCCTGCTGCTCGACGCGGGGGAGTCGGCGCAGCACAGTGAGGCGGTGCGCGGCCTGCCCGGTCAGCAGGACGTCAACGGCGCGATCCTCATCCTGCCGCCGGAGGAGGGTGACGAGCTGGTGGCGTTGGCGCAGGCCGGTTTCCCGTTCGTCGTCGTCGACCCGCGCACGCCACCGCCGCCGGACATCGCCTCGGTGTCGGCCGCGCACTCCGCCGGTGCCCGCGCGGTCGCGGACCACCTGATCGCGCTGGGGCACCGCGACATCGCGGTGATCGCGGGCCCGTCGGAGTGGCTGGCCGGTGACGCGCGGCTGGCCGGGCACCGCTCCGCGCTGGCCCAGGCGGGTGTGCTGCTGAGCGCGGACCGGGTGCGGTGCATCGAACCCACGACCGCCGAGGGCCGTCGTGCGGCGCTGGACCTGCTGGCGGCGGACCCGCGGCCGAGTGCCGTCGTGTGCTTCAACGACAAGGTCGCGGTCGGCACGATGCAGGCCGCGCGGTCACTCGGGCTGCGGGTGCCCGAGGACCTGTCGGTGGCGGGCTTCGACGACATCGACCTGAGCGAGGCGACCGATCCGCCGCTGACGACCGTGCGGCAGCCGTTGCAGGAGATGGGCAGCATCGCCGTCACGCAGCTCATGCGGATGCTCGACGGTCACCGGCCCGAGGCGTTGCACATCGAGCTCGCGACCTCGTTGGTGGTGCGCGGATCGACCGCTAGTGTTCAACGCCCCACACGCGCGTGACCGGGTCGACGAGTACCGGCAGTTGCTGCTCGCCGTCGTAGCGGTGGCACCAGTGGCCGACCTCGAACCCGCCGCCGGGCACCGGGACCCACAGCGTCAGCAGGTGTGAGGTGCTCTCCCCGTCGTCGTGCGCCTCGCTGCCCAGGACGTCGGCGAGCACCGTCGTGCCCGTGGCGCGCAACGCCGTGGTCTGCTTGGCGTCCTCCGCCGCCGACGACCAGATCGCCATCATGATCAGGGCGATGAGCACCACGCCCAGCTCGGTCAGCGCGATGCCCCACCACGGCAGGTCGGACAGGGCGACCACGACGCCGATCGCCGCGATGCCGACGAGCGAGGCGCCGGCGATCACGCGCTGGGCGGTGGCCGAACCGCGGCTGGTGAGGACGACTTCGGCGGGGTTCGTGGTCACCGGCTGATCTTAGGTGCGCATCCGGTCCCTGTGCGGGGTTGCGGGGTCTTGGCCGGCCGCACGGGTCAGGCCAGCAGCAGCCGCACGGTCAGCTCCAGCCGGTTCGCCACGTCGGTGGCCGTGGCCCGCCGGGTCACCCACGCGACGAGGTTCGACAGCCACACGTCGCTGATCACCCGCGCGATGGCCTTCTGCTCCTCCGTCGGTTCCTCGTCGGTCATCGCGCGCGTGAACATCGTCTCCATCAGCAGCGCGACGCGGTCGATCTCGGCACCGGCCGAGGCGTCGGCGAAGGTGAAGGCGCGGGTCATGGCCTCGGTCAGGTGCGGGTTGCGCTGCAGGCCGCGGGTGATGCGGCCGAGCACGAACAGCACGCGGTCGTAGGCGGTGTCGCCGGGGACGGCGGCGCGGTCCATCTTCTCCTGCGCGCGTTCGAGCTCGACGGCGAGGCTGGAGACGAGGAGGTGGATCTTCGAGGGGAAGTAGCGGTAGAGGGTGCCGAGTGCGACGTCCGCCCGGTCGGCCACCGCCCGCATCTGGACGGCGTCGAACCCGCCCTTGGACGCCAGCGCGATGGTCGCGTCGACGATCCTCTTGCGCCGCTCGCGCTGGGCGGCCGAGCTCAGCTCCTCGCCCGCCATCAGGGCGTCCGCGCGCGACTTCGAAGGTGACACGGAGATGGTCCTCCTGGAACGTGTTGCAGCAGCCTCCACATCGTACCGGAGTGGGTTTCCCGGCCATGATCTCTTGCCGGAATTAGAACACGTTCTATAAAGTTCCTCATGTATTGGAGGAGGCCGCATGCCGATCGCCACGACCGACGAGCACCGGGCACTCAGGAACAGCGTCAGCGCGGCCCGCGGGACGTGGGAGGACCTGGTCCGCGTCGGGTTCTTCGACGTGCTGCGCGACGGCGGCACGACCCTCGACCTCGCGGTGATGCTCGAGCAGGCCGCCGAGCACCTCGTACCGGGCCCGCTGCTGCCCACGGCACTGGCCTGCGCCCTCGTCCCGGACTTCGACGGGATCGCCGGGTTCGGGTTCGGCACCGGGCACGTCCTGGGCGCCACCGAGGCCACCCACCTGCTCGTCAAGGACCAGGACTGGATGTTCGTCCCCGCCGGGCACACGACCGTCACCGCGCTGGACGCCGTCGACCTGACCCGGTCACTCGGGGCGGTCACCGTCCACACACCGGGCGAGACGATCGTCGACCCGACGGACCTCGCCGTCACGCTCATGGCCGCCGAAGCGAGCGGCATCGCCCAGTGGTGCCTGCGGACCGCGGTCGAGCACGCGCGCCGCCGCGAGCAGTTCGGCCGGGCCATCGGGTCCTTCCAGGCCGTGAAGCACCTGTGCGTGGAGATGCTGTGCCGGGCGGAACAGGCCGCGAGCGTCGCGTGGGACGCGGCACGGGCGGCCGGCCACGACGAACACCCGTTCGCGGCGGCGGTCGCGGCGGCCGTGGCGTTCGACGCGGCGGTGCGCAACGCCAAGGACTGCATCCAGGTGCTCGGCGGCATCGGGTTCACCTGGGAGCACGACGCCCACCGCTACCTGCGGCGTGCCCTGGCGCTGCAACAGCTCGCGGGCGGTCGGGAGCGGTGGCGCAGGACGACGGCCGACCTCGCGCTGCGCGGTGCGCGGCGGCACCACACCGTCGAGGTCGAGGGCGACCCGGAGGTGCGCCGGTTCGCCGCGGAGGTCGCCGCCCTCGAACCGGACGAGCAGCGGGCACGGCTGGCGGACAGCGGATACCTCGTCCCGCACTGGCCCCGGCCCTACGGCCAGGACGCCGGCCCCGCGCGGCAGCTCGTGATCGACGACGCGCTCGCTGCGGCCGGGGTGCGCAGACCGGACCTGGTCATCGGGGCCTGGGCCGCGCCGGCGATCCTGCGCCACGGCACCCCGCAGCAGCAGGAGCGGTTCGTGTGGCCGACCCTGCGCGGCGAGCTGACCTGGTGCCAGCTGTTCAGCGAACCCGAGGCCGGTTCGGACCTGGCGTCGTTGCGCACCAGGGCGCGCAGGGTCGAGGGCGGGTGGCGGCTGACCGGCCAGAAGGTCTGGACGTCGCTCGCCCACCAGGCCGACTGGGCGATCTGCCTGGCCCGCACCGACAGCGACGTCCCCAAGCACAAGGGCATCACCTACTTCCTCGTCGACATGCGGTCCGCGGGCATCGACGTGCGGCCACTGCGGGAGATCACCGGCGAGGCCCGGTTCAACGAGGTCTTCCTCGACGACGTCCTCGTGCCCGACGACTGCGTGGTCGGCGCGGTGAACGACGGCTGGCGCCTGGCCCGCACCACCCTGGCCGACGAACGCGTCGCCCTGGGCCGCGGCTCGTCGCTCGGCGAGGCACTGGAACAGGTTCTGGCCACCGGCCCCGCACCGTCGGAACGGCTCGGCGAACTGGTCGCCCGGGGGCTCGCCGTGTCGCTGCTCGACCTGCGCGCCGGACTGCGCCGCCTTGACGGGCAGGAACCGGGCGCGGAGTCCAGCGTGCGCAAGCTCGTCGGCGTGCGGCACCGGCAGGACGTCGCCGAGTTCGCCGTGGAGCTGGACGGCGGGCTGGTGCACGGCGACGCCGTCCACGAGTTCCTGCTGACCCGCTGCCTGAGCATCGCGGGCGGCACCACCCAGGTCCTGATGAACCTCGCGGGCGAACGGATCCTCGGCCTACCCAGGGAGAGTTGATGGACTTCACCCTCGACGACACCCAGCAGGAGATCGTGCGCCTCGCCGCCGACGTGCTGGGCCGGGAGAGCACGACGCCCTGGAAAGCCCTGGGGGAGGCCGGGTTGCTGGCCCTCGCCGTTCCGCAACGGCTCGGTGGCCACGGCCTCGGCGTGCTGGAGACGGCACTGCTGCTCACCGAGGTCGGCCGCAGCGCCGCGGACGTGCCGGCGTTCGCCACCCTCGCCCTGGGCGTCCTGCCGATCGCCCGGCACGGCACCCCGCACCAGCAGGACGAACTGCTCCCCCTGGTCACCGAACAGCACGCCGTCTTCACCGCCGCACTCAGCGAACCCTCCACCCCGCTGCCGGCCACGCCGTCCACCAGGGCCAACCCCGACGGCACCGGGCTGACCGGCCTCAAGGTCCACGTCCCGCGCGCCGCCGAGGCCGGCAGAATCCTCGTCAGCGCCCTGCTGGGCGACCGGCCGGGCACCCTGGTCGTCGACCCCGCCCAACCCGGGGTGTCCACAACGGACAGCACCGTCCGGTTCGACAACGCCCACGGTGACCCGCTCGACGGTGACCTCACGAAGTACGCGCTGGCCGGCGCCTGCGCGGTCGGCGACGGTGTGCTGGCCGGAGCCCTCGACCTCACCGTCACGCACGTCGGCACCCGCCACCAGTTCGGCGCACCGCTGTCGACCTTCCAGGCCGTCGCGGGCCAGGTCGCCGACGTCCACATCGCCGCCCGCACCCTGCACCTCGCCACCCTCGCCGCCTGCTGGAGCCTCGACGACGCCGACCTCGCCATCGCCGCCCACTGGCTCGCCGCGGAAGCGCTCCCGGCCGTGCACACGTGCCACCACCTGCACGGCGGCCTGGGACTCGACATCACCTACCCGATGCACAGGTACTACGGCCTGGCCAAGGAGCTGACGAGGTTCGTCGGCGGAGCGGAGCACCGGTTGGGGCAGATCGATGTTCATTGACCTCACGAGCGACCAGCGCAGGCTGCGCGACGAGCTGCGCGAGTACTTCTCCGGCGTCATGACCGAGCAGCAACGCGAGGCCGTGCTCACCGAACGGCACGGCACCGCCTACCGCGACCTGGTGCGCCGCCTCGGCGCCGACGGGTGGCTCGGCGTCGGCTGGCCCACCGAGTACGGCGGCCGCGGCTTCGGCCAGGTCGAGCAGCAGATCTTCGTCAACGAGGCCGCACGCGCCGACGTGTCGCTGCCCTACGTGACGCTGCAGACCGTCGGCCCGACCCTGCAGCGCTACGGAACCCAGGAGCAGAAGGACCTCTTCCTCCCGCGCATCCTCAAGGGCGAGCTGCACTTCGCCATCGGCTACACCGAACCCGAGGCCGGCACGGACCTCGCGGCGCTCACGACCAGGGCCGTCCGGCAGGGCGACCACTACGTCGTCAACGGCCAGAAGGTCTTCACCACCGGCGGCCACGACGCCGACCACGTGTGGCTCGCGGTCCGCACCGGAGCACCCGAGGACCGCCACCGGGGCATCACCATCCTGATCGCCGACACGACCGACCCCGGCTACTCGTGGACTCCGATCATCACCTGCGACGGCGCGCACCACGTCAACGCCACCTACTACAGCGATGTCACGGTGCCCGTCGGCCTGCGCGTGGGCGAGGAGAACAAGGGCTGGCGGCTGATCACCACCCAGCTCAACCACGAACGCGTCATGCTCGGCCCGTCCGGCCGGATCGGCGCCCAGTTCGACCGCGTGCACGAGTGGGCGCGCGAGCACGACCTGCTCGGCCTGCCGGACGTGCGCAGGGCGCTGGCCGAGGTCAAGGCCGTGCACCGGGTCAACGAACTGCTCAACTGGCAGGTCGCCGCCCGGGAGGTGGAGGTCGCCGACGCCTCCGCCACCAAGGTCTTCGCCGCCGACCGCACCCAGCGCGTCGGCCGCCTGCTGGAGGAGGTCGTGAGCCGCCACGGCGATCCCACCGAACCGGGCACCGCGCAGCTCGTGCGCTGGCTGGACGTCCAGGCCCGGCGCAACCTCGTGCTCACCTTCGGCGGTGGCGTCAACGAGGTGCAGAAAGAGCTGATCGCGTCCCTCGGGCTCGGACTGCCGAGGGTGGTGCGATGACCGACGTCGAGAAGGCAGCGGCCGAGATCGCCGGCCGGGGCGAGTCCGCACCACGCCTGGCCCGCGACCCGGTGAACCTGCCGATGATCCGCACCTGGCTGGAGGCCATCGGCGACACCCACCCCGGCTACACCGAGGTCGCGCCACCGGCGATGGTGCAGGTGTGGACGATGGCCGGGCTGCACGGCCAGCGCGCGCTGGACGACCCGCTCGGCGCGATGATGCGGGTCCTCGACGAGGCCGGGTTCACCTCGGTCGTCGCCACCGACAGCGACCAGACCTACCACCGCTACCTCAGGGTCGGCGAACAGCTCGCGGTCACCACCCTGCTGGAGGACGTGACCGGCCCGAAGAGGACCGCACTCGGCGAGGGCTGGTTCGTCACGACCCGCAGCACCTGGTACGTCGGTGACGAACCGGTCGCCGAGATGCGGTTCCGCGTCCTGAAGTTCCGCCCAGCCGAGAAACCCGCTGCCCCGGCGCAGACGCAGAAGGCGCAGGCGATCCGGCCCTCGGTCAACCGCGACACCGAGTACTTCTGGAACGGCACCAAACAGGGCGAGCTGCGCATCCAGCGCTGCGGCGGCTGCGGGCTGCTGCGGCACCCACCGGGCCCGATGTGCCCGGAATGCGGTGCCACCACACCGAGGTACCTGGTCTCGGACGGCCGCGGCGTGGTCTACAGCTACGTCGTGCACCACCACCCGCAGGTGCCCGGCAAGCGGACGCCGTTCGTGATCGCGCTGGTCGAGCTGGACGAGGGCGTGCGGATGCTGGGCGAGCTCGACGGCGAGCCGAGCGTCGGGCTGCCCGTCGAAGTCGTGTTCACCGAGGTCGACGACGACCTGACGATGTTCGGCTGGAGGCCTCGTGCGGACCGGTGACCCCCTGCCCGAGTGGCACGTCGAGGCCACGCCCACGTTCGTGATCAGCACCGCGCTCGCGACCCGCGACTTCCAGGACGTGCACCACGACCGCGACCTCGCCGTCCGGCGCGGCGCGAAGGACATCTTCATCAACATCCTCACCACCACCGGACTGGTGCAGCGCTACGTCACCGGCTGGGCGGGCACCGGGGCGCTGGTCCGGCAGATCGACATCCGGCTCGGCGCACCCTGCTACGCCTACGACACGCTCAAGTTCTTCGGCCAGGTGGTCGAACGCCACGACAACGACGTGGTGGTCGAGGTCGTCGGCCGCACCGGCCACGGCGACCACGTCACCGGCACGGTCAGGATCGAGGTGCCCGCGTGAACGCCGCGATCGCTGGCATCGGCGCGACCGAGTTCTCCAAGGACTCCGGCCGCACCGAACTGCAGCTCGCCGCCGAGGCCACCAGGGCCGCACTCGCCGACGCCGGACTCGAACCGTCCGATGTGGACGGCCTGGTCAGCTTCACCATGGACACCAACGCCGAGATCGCCGTCGCCCGCGAGCTCGGCATCCCGGAGCTGACGTTCTTCAGCCGCGTCCACTACGGCGGCGGCGCGGCCTGCGCGACCGTCCAGCAGGCCGCCATGGCGGTCGAGACCGGGATGGCGCAGGTCGTCGTGTGCTACCGGGCGTTCAACGAACGTTCCGGGCACCGGTTCGGCCAGGTCCAGACCGCGGCGGCGGCGAACGTCGACAACAGCTGGTCCTACCCGATGGGCCTGGGCACCCCGGCCGCGATGGTCGCCATGTTCGCCCGCCGGTACATGCACTCCTACGGTGCCACGAGCGAGGACTTCGGCCGGGTCGCCGTCGTGGACCGCAAACACGCCGCCACCAACCCCCACGCGTGGTTCCACAACCGCCCGATCACCCTCGACGACCACCAGTCCTCGCGCTGGATCGCCGAACCGCTGCGGCTGCTCGACTGCTGCCAGGAAAGCGACGGGGGAGTGGCGCTCGTCGTCACCTCCGCCGCGCGCGCTCGCGACTTGAGGAACACGCCCGTGCTGGTCAAGGCCGCCGCCCAGGGCAGCGGCACCGACCAGTTCACGATGACCAGCTACTACCGCGACGACCTGACCGGCCTGCCGGAGATGGGCGTGGTGGCGCGGCAGCTGTGGCAGCGGTCCGGCATCGAGCCGTCCGATGTGGACGTGGCCGTGCTCTACGACCACTTCACCCCGTTCGTCCTCGTGCAGCTGGAGGAGCTCGGGTTCTGCGGCAAGGGCGAGGCGAAGGACCTCGTGGCCTCCGGCGCGTTGGAGCTCGACGGCTCGCTACCGCTCAACCCGCACGGCGGCCAGCTCGGCGAGGCCTACCTGCACGGCATGAACGGCATCGCCGAGGCCGTCCGGCAGGTCCGCGGCACCGCCGTGAACCAGGTCGCGAGAGCGGCCCACGTCCTGGTCACCGCCGGCACCGGCGTTCCCACCAGCGGCCTGCTCCTGGGCCCCTGACCCCCCTTGCAGATGCCGGGGGTCAACGGCTCAGCAGCACCGCGTCGGCGAGCACGGGACGGTCCGCGGAAGAGGTGGTCAGCACCAGGCGGGAGCCGTCCCGCCACACCGACGTCCGCAGCGTCTCACCGGGGAACACCACGCTCGCGAACCTCGCCCCGAACGACACCACCTGCTCCGGCCCGTCCAAGAACGCGTCGACCACCGCCTTGCACACCACGCCGTAGGTGCACAGGCCGTGCAGGATCGGCCGGTCGAACCCGGCCGCGCGGGCGAACCCGGGATCGGCGTGCAACGGGTTGCGGTCCCCGCACAACCGGTATAGGTGGGCCTGCTGCGGCAACGTCGGCGTCTCGATCACCGCGTCGGGTTCGCGGCCGGGCAGCTCGACCCGGTTCGACGGCCCGCGCTCACCACCGAAACCGCCCTCGCCGCGGGCGAAGATGCTCGACCGGGTCGTGTAGAGCGCCGTTCCGTCCGGTGCCACGGCGGTCGACTCCTGCACGATCACCGCCGCCGTGCCCTTGTCCCACACGTCGGTGATCCGCGTCCGCAGCACCGCCTGGCCCTCGGCGGGGATCGGCCCGTGCGCGGTGATCTCCTGCGTGCCGTGCAAGACGCGCGCCAGGTCGACGTCCACACCGGGGAACGACACCACCGGCGGCGCGGTCTCGTGGAACCGCGGCGCCACCACCCCGAACGTCGGCAGGACCGCCAGCCCCTCCTCGTAGACGTACCGCAGCTCGGTCGCACCCAGCGCCAGGTGGTAGAGCAGCACGTCCGACGACGTCCAGGAGAACTTCAGCTCGGGCAGTTCCGCCCCCACCGCAACAGCCGGATCGATCGGCATCGCACGCCCTTCACTCGTAGGTGATCGTCACCGCGTCGGTGACCGGAACCGACTGGCACGCCAGGACGATCCCGTCGGCGATGTCGCCGGAGTCGAGCACGTCGTTGCCGAGCATCTTGACCTCACCGGAGACCAACCGGCACGCGCACGCGCCGCACGCACCCTCCCGGCACGAGAACGGCGCGTCCAACCCCTTCTCCAGCAACAGGTCCAGCAGCTTCATCCGGGCCGGCCAGGCGAAGCGGTGGGTCTCCCCGTCCAGCGACACCTCGACCTGCGCGTCCGGCCGGTCGTCCACCACCGGCACGGCCTCGGCGAACGGATCACCCGACAGCGACACGAACTTCTCGACGTGCACCACCGGAACGTCGTGCAACGCCGTGCGGGCCGCCTCCATGAACGGTGCCGGCCCGCACACGAACGCCTCGTCGCACGGACGCACAAAGGCCCGCAGCCCGTGCGGCAGCCCCTGCACCGACTCCAGCCAGTGCACCACCGTCAACCGCTCCGGGAACTCCCGCGACAACCGGTCCAGCTCGCGGGCGAAGATCACCGACTCCGCGTCCCGGTTGGCGTAGAACAGGAACACCGACCCGGTCCCGCCGGACAGCACCGCCCGGATGATCGACATCACCGGCGTGATCCCGCTGCCCGCCGCGAACGCCAGCACCGAGGAGTCCAGCGACCGCGGCGTGAACACCCCGGCCGGTGCCAGCACGTCCAGCTCCATCCCGGTGCGCAGCTCGGAGCACATCCACACCGACCCGCACCCGTCCGGCGTGCGCTTGACCGTGATCTTCAACGGTTCACCGGGTGCGCTCGACAGCGAGTAGCACCGCGCCACCTCACCCGCCCGCACGGTCAGGAACTGCCCCGGCCTGGGTTCGAAAGACGCCCCCGACAGCACGAACGACCGCGCGTCGTGCGTCTCCTCGATGACCGACTCGACGCGCAACCGGTGCACCTCAGCCATCGGCGACCTCCACCGTCCCGTCGCGCACGGCCTTCTCGATGCCGTCGCGCAACCGCAGGCACGTGCGCACCAACGGCGCCCGCGGTCCCAGCTCCGGGCACGCGCTGGTGTCGGCGAGCCACTGCACGCTGGTGTGCCGGGGGCTGTTCTTCTTCACCAGCACCCGGTTCCCGCAGTCGCACGTCACCGGTGCCATGCCGCCGGACAGGAACTCGTCGCGCTCGCTCATGAGCTCGTCGGCTGCCGGCGGGCGAGGTTCTCGGCGACCTCCCTCTCCCACACCTCGACCGCCCTGCTCGTGTCGACCTCGAACTCGAACCGCCGCACCATGTCGTCGGTGACGTCCTCGACGTCCACGTAGAACTGCTCGTACCAGCGCCGCAGCTGGTAGACCGGCCCGTCCTCCTCGCACAGCAGCGGGTTGTCGATCCGCGTCTTGTTCTGCCAGATCTCCACGTCCTGCAGGAACCCCGCGCCGATGCCGCGCGCGAACTTGCGGGCGATCTTGTCCGCGTGCTCGTCCGACACACCCGGCAGCTTCTTCACGATCGCGCCCCACTGCAGCCGGAACGAGTTCGGCGTGATGGGGTAGTGGCAGTTGATCAGCACCGTCTCGATCTCGATGCCCTTGTAGTCGTTCCACAGGTAGTCGATCATGTACGACGGCCCGTAGTACGAGGCCTCCGAGCGCACCTCGACGTCACCGGTGTAGTTCGACGCCATCGCCACGTCCGGCCGCCCGCGCGTGGTCAGGTACTGCGAGGCGATGTGGCCCTCCATCACGTTCTTGAAGTACGTGGGGAACGCGAAGTGGATGTAGAAGAAGTGGGCCATGTCGACGACGTTGTCGATGATCTCGCGGCAGTTCGCGTTCTCGATCACGACCGAGTCCCACGTCCAGTTGCTCCACTCACCGCTGAACGCCTGCTCGATCCGCGGGATCGTCACGTGCTCGGGCGGCGGGTTGCCCTGCGGGTCGTTCCACACGAACAGCTGCCTGTTCTCCTCCAGCGTGGTCCACGACCGGGTGCGGGCCCGCAGCGGAACCCGCTTGGCGTAGGGGATCTCGACGCACCGGCCGTTGCCCGCCCAGCGCCAGTCGTGGAACGGGCACGCGATGGTGCTGCCCTTCACCGTGCCCCGGGTGAGGTCACCGCCCATGTGCCGGCAGTACCCGTCGAGCACGTTGAGCGTGCCGTCCTCGCCCTGGAACACCACGAGCTTCGTGCCGAACGCCTCGACGGCGTGCGGCTGCCCGTCGCGGAAGGTGTCGGCCAGGCCCAGGCAGTGCCAGCCGCGCGCGAACCGCGCGGGAGGCGCGCCGGTGTCGATCGAACGCACGGAGTCCTGCGTCATCACATGCCTCCACGGTGGTCTTGGCTGGAGATGTCGAGTCCGGCCAGGTACCCGAAGGTCATCGCCGGTCCGAGGGTGGCGCCCGCGCCCGCGTAGGTGTGGCCCATGACCGACGCGCTCGCGTTGCCCGCCGCGTACAGGCCGTCGATCACCGAACCGTCCTCGCGCAGCACCCGCGCGTGCGCGTCGGTGCGCAGCCCGCCCTTGGTGCCCAGGTCGCCGGGGACGATCCTGGCCGCGTGGAACGGCGGCGTGAGCAGCGGCGCGAGGCACGGGTTCGGGTGGACGCGCGGGTCGCCGTAGTAGCGGTCGTAGGCGCTGTCACCGCAGCCGAAGTCGGGGTCGGTGCCGTTGAAGGTGTTGAACCGCGTGACCGTGTCGGCGAGGCCGGGGAGTCCCGCTTTCGCACCCAGCTCTTCGAGGCTGGGGGCATTGAGCACGACCTCGTCCCACCGCCGGGGCAACGGCCGGCGGGGCGGGAAGCCCGCGAACGGGTAGCGGTTGCGGTAGGTCTGGTCGAACACCAGCCAGGTCGTCCCGGTCATCGCCTTGACCACGTCGATGTAGGGCGCCGCCTCGTTGACGAAGCGCCGGCCGGACCCGTCGACCAGCACACACCCCGGCAGCGCGCGTTCGGCGAGCAGGAAGAACGGCCCGCGCGGCAACGGGACCGCCGGCCCCCACCAGGCGTCGTCCATCAGATCCACGGCCGCGCCCGCGCGCAGCCCGGCCTCGATGCCGTCACCGGTGTTGGCCCGCGCGCCGACCGTCCATTCGGTACCGATGTCCTGGTGCTGCTTGCGCAGCTGCTCGTTGTGCTCGAACCCGCCGGAGGCGAGCACGACGTGCGGAGCCTGAATCAGCTCGTCGCCCACGCGGATGCCGGCGACCCGGCCGTTCTCGAAGTGCAGGTCGGTCAGCGCGGTGTTCAGCCTGACCTCGACGTCCAACGCCGTCAGGCCCGCACGCAGCCCGGCGGCCAGCGCCTGGCCCATCGCGAGCCTCCGGCCCGGTGTGAACCTCTGCGCGACCAGTTTGGCCGCGGTGAGCACCCCGCGCGGGTGGCGGGCGGCCAGGGTGAGCCACCGGTAGTCGACCTGGGTGATCACGATTCCGGCCGGGGTCGGCACGTACGGCGGTTCGAGGTGCTCCAGCTCGGCGCCGAGGACGTCCGCCCTCATCGGCACCGGCTCGACCGACCGCCCGCGCGGACGGCCGCCGGGTGCCTCCGGGTAGTAGTCGGGGTAGCCGCGCACCCAGCGGAACCGCAACGGCGTGTGCGCGCACACGAACCCGAGCATCGCGGGACCGGCGTCGAGGAACGCCTCCCGCAGCTCGGCCGGCACGTCACCGGCGATGTGCGCGAGGTAGGCGGAGGCGTCCTCGGGCGTGTCCCGCACACCGGCCTCGGCGAGGACGGGGTTGTTCGGCACCCAGATGCCGCCGCCGGACCGGGCGGTCGAGCCGCCGAAGCGCGCCGCCTTCTCGACGACCAGGGTGCGCAGTCCCCGGTGGGCCGTGCACAGGGCGGTGGTCATGCCTGCCGCGCCGCTGCCGACGACGATCACGTCGTACATCCGCACCTCCGGAGTCGAGACTAGAACAGGTTATAGTTCTGGGGCGGTTTGGCGCTATGGTGTAGGAGTTCCAGGCGGTTCGGATCACCAAGAACGTGTTCCGGGAGGGTTGCGTGGAGGTCACCGCTGACGTGGTCGTCGCCGGCTTCGGCGCCGCCGGTGCGTGCGCCGCGCTCGAAGCCGCGGCCTCCGGTGCGTCCGTGGTGGTGCTGGACCGGTTCGCCGGCGGTGGCGCGACGGCGTTGTCCGGCGGGGTCGTCTACGCCGGTGGTGGCACGCGCCAGCAGGTCGAGGCCGGGGTCGCCGACACGCCCGAGTCGATGCACGCCTACCTCAGGCACGAGGTCCGCGACGCGGTGTCGGACGAGACGCTGCGCCGGTTCTGCCAGGACAGCGCGAAGATGCTGGCCTGGCTGGAGGACCAGGGCGTGCCGTTCGGCGCGCGGCTGTGCCCGTTCAAGACCTCCTACCCGACCGACGACTACCACCTCTACTTCTCCGGCAGCGAGACCGCCTGGCCCGACCCGGTGCCGCGCGGGCACCGGACCAGGGCGAAGGGCACGTCCGGGGGCGTCTTCTTCGCCCGGCTCGCCGAGGCCACCCGGCGCGCGGGGGTGCGGGTGATGACCCAGACGCGGGCCGTGGAGCTCGTCGTGGCCGACCGGGTGACCGGCGTGCGGTGCCGGACGCTGACCGGCCCGCCCCGAGCGCTGCACCGGGCGTTGTCGCGGGCCGCGGCCAAGCCGTGGCTCTACCTCCCGCCGCTCGGGCGCGCGCTGCACCGGGTCGCGGCGGCCGTGGAACGCCGGTTCGGCCGTGAGCTGACGGTGCACGCCCGGCGCGGTGTCGTCATCGCCGCCGGCGGGTTCATCGCGAACCGGGCGATGCTGCGCGACCACGCACCGGCCCACCGCGGCGGTCTCGCCCTGGGCACCCCCGGTGACGACGGCAGCGGCATCCGCCTCGGCACCGCCGCCGGTGGCACGACCGACCGGCTGGACAAGATCTCGGTGTGGCGGTTCGTCACGCCGCCCAGCGCGTTGCAACGCGGCATCCTCGTCGACATCGACGGTCAGCCGTTCGGCGACGCCACCCGCTACGGCGCGGCGATCGGCGACGAGATCATCCGGCGCGACGGCAAGGCGTGGCTGCTCGTCGACGATGACACGCTGAGCGTCGCCAAGGCCCAGGTCAGCACGCAGACCGCGCGCTTCCAGCGCTTCCAGGCCCGCTACCTGCTCTCCCGCGGCCTCGTCACCGCGCCGACGATCGAGGCCGCCGCCGAGAAGGCGGGCATCAGGGCACCGCAGGTCGAACCGTTCGGGCGGCCACCGTACTCGCTGATCGACGTCTCGGTGCGGTTCGACTCCTTCCGGCGCGGCTTCGGTTACCCCTGCCCGATGCTCACCCTCGGCGGCTTGGTCGTCGACGAGCAGACCGGTGCGGTGCAGGGGGTGCGCGGCCTGTACGCGGCGGGCCGATCCGCGGTCGGGGTGTGCTCGGAGTCGTACGTCAGCGGCCTCGCGCTCGCCGACTGCGTCTTCTCCGGCCGGCGCGCCGGCCACCACGTGGCGAAGGAGGACCGGTGCTGACGATGGAGAAGAGGGCGGCGGCCGCACAGCTGCTGCGCACCGCCGAACGCGAGCGCGTGCCGATCACACCGCTGGTGGAGCTGTACCCGGACATCGACGTGGTCGACGCCTACGAGATCCAGCTGCTCAACGTGCGGCACCGCAACCGCGACGTCATCGGCCACAAGGTCGGCCTGTCGTCGCCGGCGATGCAGCAGATGATGGGCGTGGACGAACCCGACTACGGGCACCTGCTCGACGACATGCAGCTGCACGGCACCGCGGACGCCTCGGCGTACCTGTACCCGCGGGTCGAGGTGGAGATCGCGTTCCTGCTCGGCCACGACCTGCCCGGCGAGGGCTGCACGGTCGCGGACGTGCTCGCCGCCACCGAGTTCGTGGCACCCGCGATCGAGCTGATCGACAGCCGCATCGCCGACTGGCGGATCACGCTCCCCGACACCATCGCCGACAACGCCTCCTCCGCGGCGTTCGTCCTGGGCGGCGAACGCGTGCGGCCGTCCGATGTGGACATCCGCGGCGTCGAGGCGACCCTGGCGCGCAACGGGGAGCCGGTTGCCCAAGGCCGTGGTGACGCGGTGCTGGGTGATCCGGCGATCGCGGTGGCGTGGCTCGCGCAGAAAGTGGCCACGTTCGGTGTGCGGCTGCTGGCCGGCGACATCGTGCTGCCCGGCTCGTGCACGCGGGCGTTCGACGCGAAACCGGGGGACGAGTTCCGCGCCGAGTTCGCCGGACTCGGTTCTGTCGACCTGAAGTTCGAGTGAGGTGAACGGGTGAAGGCGGCCATCGTCGGGTCCGGCAACATCGGCACCGACCTGCTCTACAAGCTCCTGCGCTCACCGACGCTGGAACCCCGCTGGATGGTGGGCGTCGACCCGTCCAGCGAGGGCCTGCGGCGAGCGCGCGAGGCGGGTCTGGAGACCACGGCCGAGGGCGTCGACTGGTTGCTGCGCCAGGACGAGCTGCCCGACGTCGTGTTCGAGGCGACCTCGGCCGCGGTGCACCGGGCCAACGCCCCGCGCTACGCCGAGGCCGGCATCCGGGCCGTCGACCTGACCCCCGCCGCGGTCGGCCCGTACGTGGTGCCGCCGGTCAACCTGCGCGAACACCTCGGCGCACCGAACGTCAACCTGATCACCTGCGGCGGCCAGGCCACGATCCCGGTGGTGCACGCCGTGTCACGGGTCGTGCCGGTCGAGTACGCGGAGATCGTCGCCAGCGTCGCGTCGGTGTCCGCCGGACCGGGCACACGCGCGAACATCGACGAGTTCACCCGCACCACCAGCCGCGGCATCGAGACGATCGGCGGCGCCGGCCGCGGCAAGGCGATCATCGTGCTCAACCCGGCCGACCCGCCGATGATCATGCGCGACACCGTCTTCTGCTCGATCCCCGAGGACGCCGACCCGGACCCGATCACCGACTCGATCACCCGGATGGAGACCGACCTCCGCGCGTACGTCCCGGGGTTCCGGCTGCTGCGCGAGCCGCAGTACGACCCCGGCCGCGTCGCGATCTTCGTCGAGGTCGCGGGAGCGGGCGACTTCCTGCCGCCCTACGCCGGGAACCTCGACATCATGACGGCCGCCGCGACCAAGGTGGGGGAGGAGATCGCCGATGCAGTTGCGGCTGACCGACACGTCTCTGCGTGACGGCTCGCACCACAAGCGCCACCGGTTCACCGTCGACGACGTGCGCTCGATCGTCGGCGCGCTCGACGACGCCGGGGTGCCGGTCATCGAGGTCACCCACGGCGACGGGCTGGGCGGGTCGTCGTTCACCTACGGCTTCAGCCGCACACCGGAGCAGGAGCTGATCAAGACCGCGGTGGCCACGGCCCGGCAGGCCAGGATCGCCGTGCTGATGCTGCCGGGCGTCGGCGTCAAGGACGACATCCTGGTGTCGCAGGACAACGGCGCGTCGATCGTGCGGATCGCCACCCACTGCACCGAGGCCGACGTGTCGGTGCAGCACTTCCAGCTCGCCCGCGAACGCGGGCTGGAGACCGTCGGGTTCCTGATGATGGCGCACTCGCGGCCACCGGAGGCGTTGGCACGTCAAGCGAGGATCATGGCCGACGCCGGGTGCCAGTGCGTCTACGTGGTCGACTCGGCCGGCGCGCTGGTGCTGGAACAGGTGTCCGACCGGGTGGCCGCGCTGGTGGCGGAGCTGGGGGACGACGCGCAGGTCGGGTTCCACGGGCACGAGAACCTCGGGCTGAGCGTCGCGAACTCGGTCGCCGCGGCACGGGCGGGCGCGAAGCAGATCGACGGCAGCGTGCGCGGGTTCGGCGCGGGAGCGGGCAACACGCCGCTGGAGGCGTTCGTCGGCGTCTGCGACAAGCTCGGGTTCACCACCGGCGTCGACTTCTTCAAGATCGTCGACGCGGCCGAGGACGTCGTGCGGCCGGTGATGCCCGAGGAGTGCCTGCTCGACCGGATGGCGCTGATGATGGGCTACGCGGGCGTCTACTCCAGCTTCCTCAAGCACGCCTACACCCAGGCGGAGCGCTACGGCGTGTCCGGCGCGGAGCTGCTCGTGCGCGCCGGTCGGCGCGAGCTCGTGGGTGGCCAGGAGGACCAGCTGATCGACATCGCACTGGAGCTGAGCAGGGAGGAGGTCCGATGAGCGAGGAGATCCTCGGCAAGGTGCGGGAGCTGCTGCCCGCGCTGCGCGAGCGCGCGGCGGAGGCCGAACAGCTGCGCAGGGTGCCGCCGGAGTCGGTGAAGGCGTTGCAGGAGACCGGGTTCTTCCGGATGCTGCAACCCGTGCGCTGCGGCGGGTTCGAGACGCACCCGGTCGCGTTCTACACCGCGGTCAAGATGATCGCGAGCGCCTGCGGGTCCACGGGCTGGGTCTCGTCCGTGCTGGGCGTGCACCCGTGGCACGTCGGGCTGTTCGACGTGAAGGCGCAGGACGAGGTGTTCGGCGAGGACCAGGACACCCGCATCTCCTCCTCCTACGCACCGACCGGCCGGGCGACCGCCGTGGAGGGCGGGTTCCGGTTCAGCGGCAGGTGGAGCTTCTCCTCGGGCTGCGACCACGCCACGTGGGTGCTGCTCGGCGGACTGGTGATGAACGACGAGGGAAAGCCCGTCGACTTCCGCACGTTCCTGCTGCCGATCGCCGACTACACGATCAACGACGTGTGGGACACGGTCGGCCTGCGCGGCACGGGCAGCAACGACATCGTGGTGTCCGACGTGTTCGTGCCCGAGCACCGCACGCTGAGCATGGCGCACACCGCGCGGTGCCAGTGCCCCGGCCAGGAGGTGAACCCCGGACCGTTGTTCCGCATGCCGTACGGGACGATCCACCCGTACGCGATCACCGCGCCGATGATCGGCATGGCGGCCGGCGCGTACGAGCTGCACGTCAACGCCACGCGCGAGCGCGTCCGTGCCGCCTACCTGGGCGAGAAGGCCGTCGACGACCCGTTCGCGCAGGTCCGGATCGCCACGGCGGCCAACGACATCGACACCGCGTGGTGGCAGCTCGAGAAGGACGTCGACGACGAGTGGGAGCACGCCGTCGCCGGCACGAGGATTCCGGTCGAGCTGCGCCTGCGGGCGCGCAGGGACCAGGTGCTGGGCAGCGCGCGGGCCCTCTCCGCGATCGACCGGCTCTTCGAGAGCGCGGGCGGCAAGGCGATCAACGCGAACCTGCCGTTGCCCCGGTTCTGGCGTGACGCCCACGCCGCACGGGTGCACGCGGCCAACGACCCGGAACGCTCGCTGGTGATGTTCGGCAAGAACGAGCTCGGCATCCCAGTCCGCGACGGCCTGTTCTGACCGCAACTGGAAGCTGCAGAGGAGAGACATGGTTCGGTTGCACTACCACGAGGCCGGCGCCGACCACGCCGAGACGCTGGTGCTGCTGCACGGCGGCGGGCCGGGTGCGTCGGCGCTGAGCAACTTCGGCCGCACCATCCCGGTGCTCGCCAAGTCGTTCCGGGTGCTGGCGGTGGACCAGCCGGGGTTCGGTGAGTCGGAGAAGCCGACCGAGCACGGCCAGTACTTCACCCACGCCGCCGAGGCGCTGCGCGGGCTGCTCGACGACCTCGGGGTGGAGAAGGCACACCTCCTCGGCAACTCACTCGGCGGCGGCACGGCCGTGCGGTTCGCACTGGACCACCCGCAACGCGCCGGACGGCTGGTCCTGATGGGACCGGGTGGCCTGTCGCTCAACGTCTTCGCACCCGATCCGACCGAGGGCGTGCGCAAGCTCAGCGCGTTCGCCAAGGACCCGACGCGGGAGCGGATCGAGGAGTTCCTGCGGATCATGGTGTTCGACCAGTCGCTGATCACCGACGAGCTGATCGACGAACGGTTCGCCGCCGCGTCCCGGCCGGAGTCGCTGAAAGCCATGGTCGCGATGGGGAAGTCGTTCTCCGGACCGGACTTCGAGCAGGGCATGCTCTGGCGCGAGGCCCACAGGCTGCGCCAACGGGTGCTGCTCGTGTGGGGCCGCGAGGACCGGGTCAACCCGCTCGACGGCGCCCTTGTCGCGTTGAAGCTGATCCCACGCGCACAGCTGCACGTGTTCGGCGGCTGCGGGCACTGGGCGCAGCTGGAGAAGTTCGACGAGTTCAACCGGCTCGCGGCAGACTTCCTCTTGGAGACGTGATGGGCATCCGATCGCTGGGCTATCTGCGGATCGAGGCCACCGACATCGGCCGGTGGCGCGAGTTCGGGCTGAAGGTGCTCGGGCTCGTGGAGGGCAAGGGCTCGACCGAGGGCGCGCTGTACTTCCGGATGGACGACTTCCCGGCCCGGCTGGTGATCGTGCCCGGTGCGGCCGACCGGCTGCTCGCCTCCGGCTGGGAGGTCGCGACCGAGGCCGAGTTGGACGAGGTCGCGAAACGCCTGGCGTCCGCGGGCGTCGCGGTCGTCGAGGGCACGGCCGACGAGCTCGCCGAACGCCGGGTCACCGGGATGGTCAAGTTCGAGGACCCGTCCGGCAACACGCTGGAGGTGTTCCACGGCGCCGCCCTGGAGCACCGGCGGGTGGTGTCCCCGTACGGGCACCGGTTCGTCACCGAGGACCAGGGCCTCGGCCACGTCGTGCTGTCCACCTCGGACGACGAGGCCGCGCTGCACTTCTACCGCGACGTGCTCGGGTTCCGGCTGCGCGACTCGATGCGGCTGCCCCCGCAGTTCGTCGGCAGGCCCGCCGACGGGCCACCGGCGTGGCTGCGGTTCTTCGGCTGCAACCCGCGCCACCACAGCCTCGCGTTCCTGCCGATGCCCACCCCGTCCGGGATCGTGCACCTGATGATCGAGGTGGAGAGCACCGACGACGTCGGGCTGACGCTGGACCGGGCGTTGCGGCGCAAGGTGCCGATGTCGGCGACGCTCGGCCGGCACGTCAACGACCTGATGCTGTCGTTCTACCTGAAGACACCCGGCGGGTTCGACGTCGAGTTCGGCTGCGAGGGACGGCAGGTGTCCGATGAGGACTGGATCGCGCGAGAGAGCACGGCGGTGAGCCTGTGGGGTCACGACTTCAGCGTGGGGCACCGGGGGTAGCGCGCTTCCGGTCGGTCCTGGGGCACTTCTGCACCGGCGTGACCGTGGTGACGGGCATGTCCGCGACCGGCCCGGTGGGGTTCGCCTGCCAGTCGTTCGCGGCGTTGTCGCTGGACCCGCCGCTCGTGCTGTTCTGCCCGCAGCGCACGTCGGGCAGCTGGGCGGCGATGTCCCCGGCCGGGGCGTTCTGCGTGAACGTGCTCGCCGAGGACCAGCGGGAGCTGTCGGCGGTGTTCGGCCGGGCAGGGGCGGACAAGTTCGCCGGCGTCGCGTGGTCCCCGTCGGGCACCGGTGCTCCGGTGCTCGGCGGGGCGCTCACGTGGGTCGACTGCCGGGTCACGACCGTGCACGAGGCCGGTGACCACTACGTCGTGATCGGCGAGGTCGTCGAGCTCGGACCGCAACGCGACGCACGACCGTTGCTGTTCTACCGCGGCCGGTACGCCGCGCAGGCCGACCTCGACCCGCGCGGCCGGTCCGGCGAGGTGCTCGACACCCTCCTGACCTGGCAGCGCCAGTCAGAGTGGAGCTGACGCCGTGACCCGCCAGGTCGCCGTCGGGAAGCTGACCTCGCCGTCGTGCACGAACTCGTCGAATGCGCCGCGCACCCGGTCGAGAATCCGGTCGCGGTCCCGCTCGGGCACCTCCCGCAGGGCGCGGCTGACCGGGCCCATGTTCGTCAGGTACGGCAGCAGCACCTCCTCGGGCAGCCGGGTGGTGCGGTCGATCGGCGTGACCTCGACGTCCGCCCAGCCGTCGAGGACCTCGCGGACCCGCGCCGGATCGGCGAGCGAGAACGGTCCCGGCCCGTCCAGGTCGCGCGCCGGTGTGCCGGGCAGGATCTCCCTCGCCACGCGGTCGCCGGTGAGCATGAACGGGTTCTCCTCCTGCGCCCGCCACGTGATGAAGCACAGCTCACCACCCGGTTCGACGGCCGTGCGCAGGTTCGTGAACGCCGCGCCGGGGTCGGCGAAGAACATCACGCCGAACCGCGACACGACCAGGTCGAACCGCTGCTCGAACACGTGCGTCTGCGCGTCGGCCAGCAGGAACTCCGCCTGCCCGTGCTCCCGCGCCGCCGCGACCATCGACTCGGCGATGTCGACCCCGACGCACTCCGCACCGGTGGCCGCGGCGACCGCCCGCGTCACCCCGCCGGTGCCGCACCCGACGTCGAGCACCCTCCTGCGCGGCCGCTCCGCCGCCTTCTCGACCAGCAGTTCCTCGAACGGCCGCAGGATCTGGCCCACGGTGTCCTGCACCCGCGCCCAGCCCTGCCCCGACGTGTTCCACAGCGCCGCCTGCTCGGCGTTGACCTCTGCCATGCTCCTACCGTCCTACTTCAAGTCGACTTGAGGTCAAGTGTCGTGGACGAGATCGCCATCGGCGAGGTGGTGCGCCGCTCCGGCGTGCCCGCCTCCACCCTGCGCTACTACGAGGAGCGCGGCCTGATCGCCTCGACCGGCCGTCGCGGCCTGACCCGCGTGTTCCCGGCGTCGGTGCTCGGGCAGCTCGCGCTGATCGCCGTGTGCCGCAACGTCGGGTTCTCGCTCGACGAGATCGCCCGGATGCTGGCCCGCGACGTGTCGAACCTCGACCGGGCGATGCTGTCGGGCAAGGCCGACGAGCTGGACGCGATGATCACCCGGATGACGGTGATGCGCGACCGGCTCCGCCACGCCGCCGCCTGCCCCGCTCCCAGCCACGCGGAGTGCCCCGCGTTCCAGCGGATGCTGCGCGAAGCCGGCCCAGGCGCGTGAGGTGCTGCTGCGGGCTGCCGAACAGCTGAGCGCTGCCGTGCGCCCGCTTGAAGTACAGGTGTGCGTCGTGCTCCCAGGTGATCGCGATGCCGCCGTGCAGCTGGATCATCTCGGCGGCGACCTTCTGGAACGCCTCCGAGCAGTAGACCTTCGCGACCGCGGCCGAGACCTCGTCGGACGCCGCCTCCGCCGCCGACCGGGCGGTCTCGACGAGGACGTGCAGGTCGGCCATCCGGTGCTTGAGCGCCTGGAACGAGCCGATCGGCTTGCCGAACTGGACGCGGGTCCTGGTGTGCTCGACGGTGAGCTCCAGCGCCCGTTGCGCCGCACCGACCTGCTCCGCGGCCAACGCCGCGTACGCGACGTCCTGCACACGCGGGTCCCACGGCCCGAGCCGCGCGCCTTCGGCATCGGCGAGGTGGACGGCCGCGAGCCGCCGGGTCGGGTCCATCGCCGGGGTGTGCCGCCGGGTCACGCGCGGCTGGCAGGGATCGATCTCGTAGAGCGAAGTGCCGTTGACGACCAGCAGCACCTCGGCGAGGTCACCGTCCACGACGTGGTTCGCCGTCCCGGTCAGGTCGCGGATCTCCGCTTCCCACGGCCACACGAGCGCCGCGACCGCCCCGCCGGCGATGCGCGGCAGCAACCGGGCGCACGCCTTGGCGTTGCCGGTGGCCAGCAGTGCCTGGCTCGCCAGCGTCGAGGACAGCAGCGGCGCCGGGGTCAGCGTGCGCCCGAGCTCCGCCAGCACCACGTGCGTCTCGGCGAGCCCCGCCCCGGCCCCGCCGTACTCCTCGGGCACGGCGAGCCCCGCGACGCCGACCTCCCCGCACAGCTTCGCCCACAACGCCGTGTCGTACCCGGCCGGTTCCTCGATCGCCGAACGCACGTCGGAGTGCTTGGCCAGCAACGCGCGCACGGAGTCCCGCAACGCGACCTGTTCCGGTGTCACAACGCCTCCAGCACGCGGTTCCGGTGGAACGACAGGCTGCCCCACGCGGTGCGCAGGGCCCGGGTCCGCATCAGGAACCGGCTCAGCTCGTACTCGGCGGTGTAGCCGATCGCGCCGTGCACCTGCAACGCGGTCCGTGCCGCCCGCCAGGCCGCCTCGGAGGTGGCGACCTTGGCGGCCGACACGTCCCGCGGGGCCATCGTGACCGCCGCGCCGAACACCAGCGGCCGGGCCAGCTCCAGTCCGATGAGGACGTCCGCGAGGTGGTGCTTGACCGCCTGGAACGACCCGATCGGCCTGCCGAACTGGACGCGGGTCTTGGCGTGCGCGGTCGTGAGCTCGAGCATCGCACGGCCCAGGCCCAGCAGCTGCGCCGAGCACGCCAGGACACCGAGGTCGAACGCACGGGCGGCGGGGACGTCGGTGGCGACCACCGGACCGGCCGCCACCTCGACGAGCGTCCGCGCCGGGTCCACGGACGCACGGGTGGTCACCGGCGTGGCCTCGCGCAGGGTGGTGCCCTCGACCAGGTGGTACCGGTCCGCCTCGACGGCGTGCGGCACGTGCGGCGGGAACGCCACCGAACCACCGATCCCGAGCGCCGGTCCCACCGCGTACGTCTCCACCACCGGCCCGTCCACCGCGTGGTGCCCCAGCTCCTCGAACACCACCACCAGGTCCACCGGGTCCGAGACGTCCCCGACCCCCACCGCCGCGAGGTCCCGCCGGCCCTGCGCCAGGAACCCGTGCAGCACCGCCCCGAAGTCGGCCTGCTCGGCCGAGAGCGCGAACCTCATCGCGGCAGCCCCAAGATCCGTTCGGCGACCACGTTGCGCTGGACCTCGTTGGTGCCCGCGTAGATCGGGCCCGACAACGAGAACACCCACCCGTCCCGCCAGTCCGGCGCCACCTCGCCGAGCAGGTCCAGCGCCGTCTCGTGGATCGCGACGTCCATCTCCGACCAGAACACCTTCGTCACGCTCACCTGCGGCCCGGACGGCGGGGCCTCCACCGCGCCGAACGTGTGCAGCCGGTACGCCTGCGCCCCGATCCACGCGTCCACCACCCGGTCGCGCACCGCCGGGTCCGGCCGTTCCCGGTACAGCTGGACCAACCGCGCCGCCGCCGCGACGAACCGCCCCGGACTGCGCAACGTCAGCCCGCGTTCGCTGCTCGCCGTGTTCATCGCGACCCGCCACCCGTCGCCGGGCTCGCCGATCACGTCCTCGTCGGGCACGAACACGTCGTCCAGGAAGACCTCCGCGAACCCCGGCTCCCCGCCGAGCTGCCGGATCGGCCGCACGGTGACCCCGGGCGCGCGCAACGAGAACATCAGGTACGTCAGCCCGCGATGACGGCCCTCGGGACCGGTGCGGAACAGGCCGAACGCCCGGTCCGCGAACGCCGCCCGCGAGCTCCACGTCTTCTGCCCGCGCACCGACCAGCCGCCGTCACAACGCACCGCCGTGCTGCGCAACGACGCCAGGTCGCTGCCGGACTCCGGTTCCGACCACGCCTGCGCCCACACCTCGTCCGCGCGGGCCATCGCGGGCAGCAGCCGCTCGCGCTGCTCGTCGGTGCCGAACGCGAACAGCGTCGGCGCCAGCAGGAAGATCCCGTTCTGCGACACCCGGCCCGGCGCGCCCGCGGCGTGGTACTCCTCCTCGAACACCAGCCACTGCAGCAGCGACGCGTCCCGGCCGCCGAGCTCCGCCGGCCACGACACCACCGACAACCGCTCGGCGGCCAGCTCCCGTTCCCACGTCCGGTGCTCCTCGAACCCGGCCGCGGTGTCCATGGAGGACAACGGCCGGACGTGCGAGCGCAACCACGACCGCACCTCGTCGCGGAACTCGGTCGTCGCGTCGTCCAGGTCGAGGTCCATCAGCCCGACGCTTCCTTCATCGACCGCGCGTCCATCCCCGCCAGGGCGTCCGCGCCGACCTCGGCGTTGTGCGCGTGCGCGAAGTGGTGCAGCCCGAACACCGAGTCCATGCCGGCGCGCATCCCCATCAGGTCCTCCGACTGGTTCACCGCCCGTTTCGCGAGCGCCAGGCCGAACTGCGGCATCGCCGAGATCCGCCCGGCCAACGCGAAAGCCGCTTCTTCCAGCTCCGCGCGCGGCACGACCCGTGACACCATGCCCCACTCGTAGGCGCGTGCGGCGGAGAAGCGGTCACCCGTGAACAGCACCTCCTTCGCCGCCCGCGGCCCCAGCACCCACGGGTGCGCGAAGTACTCGACGCCGGGAATTCCCATCCGCACCACCGGGTCGGCGAAGAACGCGTCCTCGGCGGCCACGACCAGGTCGCACACCCACGCCAGCATCAGCCCGCCCGCGACGCACGCCCCCTGCACCATCGCGATCATCGGCTTCGGGATCTCCCGCCACCGCCGGCACATGCCCAGGTAGACCTCCATCTCCCGCGCGTACCTGAGGTCACCGCCGGGACGGCCGACGTGGTCCCACCACATCACCGCGCGTCGCTCGAACGACCGGTCCACGTCCCGGCCGGGCGAGCCGATGTCGTGGCCCGCGGAGAAGTGGTCACCGGCACCGGCCAGCACGATGACCTTGACCTCGGCGTCGTCCACCGCGCGCGTGAAGGCCTCGTCCAACGCGTAGGTCATCGCCGAGTTCTGCGCGTTGCGGTACTCCGGCCGGTTCATGGTCACGACGGCGACCGCGCCCCGCCGCTCGTACGAGACAGTCACGCGTTCTCCTTGCGCAGTAGGCTCTTCAGGACCTTGCCGCCGGCGTTGCGGGGGAGTGCGGGCACGAACTCGACCGCACGCGGCACCTTGTAGTTCGCGAGCAGCGACCGGCAGTGCTCGACCACCGCCGGCTCGGTGAGCGACCGGCCGGGTGCGGTCACCACGAACGCCTTCCCGACCTCGCCGAGCCGCCCGTCGGGCATGCCCACGACCGCCGACTCGGCCACCCCCGGCAACCGGGCCAGCGCCTGCTCGACCTCGGCCGGGTAGACGTTGAACCCGCCGCAGATGTACATGTCCTTCAGCCGGTCCGTGATCGACAGGTACCCGCGCGAGTCGACGCGCCCCACGTCGCCGGTGTGCAGCCAGCCGCCGGCGTCGACCGCCAGCGCCGTCGCCTCCTCGTCGTCCAGGTACCCGAGCATCACGTTCGGCCCGCGCAGCAGCACCTCGTCCCGCTCGCCCAGCCGCAGTTCGAACCCGGCCACCGGCGCCCCGCACGTGGTCGCCACGGTCTGTGGCGAGTCGTCCGGCCGGCACATCGTCGCCACCACGGCCTCGGTCAGCCCGTAGGCCGTCAGCACGGTCTCGAACAGCTCCCGCATCCGTTCGACCAGCACCACGGGTACCACCGCGGCCCCGGTCACGGCGAGCCGCAGCGACGACAGGTCGAACGACGACCGCTCGGGGTGGTCGAGCACCGACTGGAAGATCGTCGGAGCCCCCGGCAGCACGGTGATCCGCTCCCGTTCGACCAGCCGCATCGTCTCGACGACGTCGAACACCGGCTGCGGCACGATCGTCGCACCCGTCAGCAGGCAGGCGAGGATTCCGGCTTTGTACCCGAAGGTGTGGAAGAAGGGGTTGACGACCAGGTACCGGTCAACCGCCGACAACGCCCCGCAGTCCGCCCACGCCTGCGCCACCCCGAGCGACTGCCGGTGCGCGCTCATCGCGCCCTTGCTGCGCCCGGTCGTGCCCGAGGTGAACATGATGTCGCAGACCTGGTCGGGCTCGATCGCAGGCAGCTCCACCGCAGCGCCCGGCCACTCGAACGGCAGCCGCACCACCTCCGGCAGCCGTGACCCCTCCAGCTCGGCCAGCCGGTCCCGCCCCAGGAACGACCCCTCGACGACGAACGCGCGCACTTTGCCGCGCACCAGCACGTCCAGCGTTTCGGCAGCGGTGAACCGGGTGTTGATCGGCACCAGCGCCGCGCCCGCGCACAACGCCCCCAGCGCCGCCACGACCCAGTGGTGGCTGTTCGGCGCGCACAACGCCACCCGGTCGCCCGGCCGCACACCCATCCCCGCGAGCGAGCGCGCTGCGACGTCAACCGCCGAACGAAGCTCGGTGAAGGTGAGTCGGACTTCCCCGTCCACCAACGCTTCCGCTTTACCGTGCAGTGCCGCCGCCCGGTCGAGCACCGCTGAAACCGTGTGCCTGCTTGGATCGATCGCCATCGCGCCTCCAAAGCAAGTGCTTGGTAGGTTAGAGTATGGCGCATGGAGCACTTCCGGCGCGAGGTGCGGGAATGGTTGTCCGCCAACCTCGTCGGCGAGTTCGCCGACCTGCGCGGTCTGGGCGGGCCGGGTCGTGAGCACGAGGCGTTCGAGCAGCGGTTGCGGTGGGACCGGCACCTGGCGGCCCACGGGTGGACGGCGCTCAGCTGGCCCGGCGAGCGCACGATCGACGAACAGGTCGTGTTCCACGAGGAGTACGCGCGGGCGAACGCGCCGGCGCGGGTGAACGTCGTCGGCGAGGGTCTGCTGGGTCCGACGCTGTGCGCGTTCGGCACGCCGGAGCAGCAGCGGCGGTTCCTGCCGAAGATCCGCGCGGTGGAGGAGCTGTGGTGCCAGGGCTACTCCGAACCCGGCGCCGGCTCCGACCTCGCCTCGGTCGCGACGAGGGCCGAGCTGCGTGAACGGCCGGTGGGTGGTCACCGGCCAGAAGGTCTGGACCTCGCTCGCGCACGTCGCCGACTGGTGCTTCGTGCTCGCGCGGACCGAACCGGGCTCGCGGCGCCACCACGGCCTGTCGTACCTGCTCGTGCCGATGGACCAGCCCGGCGTAGAGGTCCGCCCGATCCGCCAGCTCACCGGCACCTCGGAGTTCAACGAGGTGTTCTTCGACGGCGCCGTGACCGCCGGGGAGAACGTCGTCGGCGAACCCGGTGAGGGCTGGAAGATCGCGATGGCGACCCTCGGGTTCGAACGCGGTGTCGCCATGCTCGGCCACCAGGTCGCGTTCCGGCGCGAGCTGGACGAGCTGATCGCGCAGGCACCCGGTGAGCCGGTGCTGCAGGACCGGCTCACCAGGGCGTGGGTCGACCTGCACGTCATGCGCTCGCACACGCTGCGGACCCTCGGCGACGAGCCCGGCCCCGAGGCGTCGGTGCTGAAGCTGTTCTGGTCCGGCTGGCACAGGAGGCTCGGAGAAGCTCGCCATGGACGTCCTCGGCCCGGCCTCGATGCTCGACGGCAACCCGCACCAGGCGCTGTTCCTGTTCAGCCGCGCGGAGACGATCTACGGCGGCTCCGACGAGGTCCAGCGCGAGATCATCGCCCACCGCGTGCTGGGACTGCCCCGGTGAAGGGCCACGACCTGCTCGTGGGCAAGGTCGTCGTGGTCACCGCGGCGGCCGGCACGGGCATCGGCTCGGCCACCGCGCGCCGGTGCCTGGAAGAGGGCGCGACCGTCGTGATCAGCGACTGGCACGAGCGCCGGCTCAGGGAAACCCACGAGTCGCTCGGCGCCCACCACGCGGTCCCGTGCGACGTCACGAACGAGGACCAGGTGCGGGCGCTGGTCGACCAGACCGTCGAGCGGTTCGGCCGGATCGACGTCATGGTCAACAACGCCGGCCTCGGCGGCGAGAGGTCGGTCGTGGACATGACCGACGACGAGTGGTCGCGCGTGCTGGACGTGACGCTCAACGGCACCTTCCGCTGCACCAGGGCGGCGTTGCGCCGAATGGTCGCCCAACGAAGCGGTGTCGTCGTCAACAACGCGAGTGTGATCGGCTGGCGGGCGCAGAGGGGTCAAGCCCATTACGCCGCAGCGAAAGCGGGTGTGATGGCGTTGACGCGGTGCGCCGCGATGGACGTGGCCGAGCACGGCATCCGGGTGAACGCGGTCGCTCCGAGCTTGGCCGCGCACCCGTTCCTGAGCAAGGTCACCAGTGAGGAGTTGCTGACGGAGCTCGCGTCCAGGGAGGCGTTCGGGCGCGCCGCCGAGCCGTGGGAGGTCGCGAATGTGATCGTGTTCCTCGCGAGCGACTACTCGGCCTACCTGACGGGCGAGGTCGTCTCGGTGAGCAGTCAGCACCCGTGAGAGAGGAACGAACGATGAGTGGGCGGCGCCAGGAGCTGCTCGCGTTGGCGGCGAGGATGTTCGCCGAACGCGGGTACGGGCAGACGACGGTGCGCGACATCGCGGACGCGGCGGGCATCCTGTCCGGCAGTCTCTACCACCACTTCGACTCGAAGGAGTCGATGGTGGACGAGATCCTGCGGTCGTTCCTCGACGAGCTGTTCACCCGCTACCGCGAGGTCGTCGACGCGGGACTCGGGCCGAAGCAGACGCTGAAGGCGCTGGTCGTGGCGTCGTTCGAGGCGATCGACACCCGGCACGCCGAGGTCGCGATCTACCAGAACGAGTCGAAGCACCTGGCCGGCCTGGAGCGGTTCTCGTACGTGGACGACCGCAGCGTCGAGTTCCGCAAGCTGTGGACCGTGCTGCTGGAGGACGGCATCCGGGCCGGGGTGTTCCGCGCCGACCTCGACGTGGACCTGGCCTACCGCTTCATCCGCGACACCGTGTGGGTGGCCGTGCGCTGGTACCGGCCCGACGGCGAGCTGTCCGCGGAGACCGTCGCCGAGGAGTACCTGGCGATCTTGCTCGACGGAATTGCAACAGGGCGCCGGAGGGCGAAGACGTAGAGGAGGGCCCTCGTGGCCGAGGCGTACATCATCGAAGCTGTGCGGACCCCGGCGGGACGGCGCGGCGGCGTGCTGAGCCACGTGCACCCGGCCGATCTCGGCGCGCACGTGATCACCGCGCTGCTCAACCGGGTCGACGTCGACCCGACCGACGTGGACGACGTGGTGTTCGGCTGCGTCGACACGGTCGGGCCGCAGGCGGGGGACATCGCGCGCACGGCGTGGCTCGCGGCCGGGTTCCCCGAGCAGGTGCCGGGGGTGACGGTCGACCGGCAGTGCGGTTCCAGCCAGCAGGCCGTGCACTTCGCGGCGCAGGCGGTGATGAGCGGGACGGCCGACTTCGTGGTCGCGGGCGGCGTGCAGAACATGTCGCAGGTGCCGATCGGGTCGGCCATGACGGTCAACCCGCACGCCGGCTGCCAGGGCTGGCAGCACCGCTACGGCGACGAGGAGGTCAACCAGTTCCGCTCGGCCGACCTGATCGCGGTGCGGTGGGACCTGTCGCGCCGGGAGATGGAGGAGTTCGCGCTGCGGAGCCACCTGCGGGCGTTGACGGCGATCAAGGAGGGCCGGTTCGACCGGGAGATCGCACCGGTCGACGGGGTGGTGCACGACGAGTGCCCGCGACCGGACACGAGCGTGGAGAAGATGGCGGCGCTCGAGCCGCTGCGGCCCGACGGGCGGACGACGGCGGCGTTGTCGAGCCAGATCTCCGACGGTGCCTCGGCGGTGCTGGTGGCGTCGGAACGGGCCGTGCGCGAACGCCGGTTGACCCCGCGGGCACGGATGCACCACCTGTCGGCGCGCGGGTCCGACCCGATCTACATGCTGACCGCGCCGATCAGGGCGACGAGGTACGCGCTGGAACGGACCGGCATGTCCATTGCGGACATCGACCTGTTCGAGGTCAACGAGGCGTTCGCGTCGGTGCCGCTGGCATGGGCCAAGGAGCTGGGCGTCGACCTGGCGAAGGTCAACGTCAACGGGGGAGCGCTCGCGCTGGGCCACCCGATCGGCGCGACCGGCACGAAGCTGTTCACGACGTTGCTGCACGAGCTGGAGCGCACCGGCGGCCGGTTCGGGTTGCAGACGATGTGCGAGGGCGGCGGTCAGGCGAACGTGACGATCATCGAACGACTCGGGTGAGGTTGCCGATGATCTCCTCGGCGTCGGTGACGATGCCGGAGATCAGCTCGGCGCAGGTCGGCAGGTCGTCGAGCAGCCCGACGACCTGACCGGCCGCGAGCACGCCCGCGCCGGTCCGGCCCTCGACGAGACCGGCGCGCAGCAGCATCGGCGTGTTCGCGGCCATGACGACCTGGGACCAGGTGAGGTCCCTGCCGTGCTTCAGCGCCAGGCCGTCGCGGAGCATCGCGCGCCAGGACAGGCCGGTGTGGGAGCGGAGCCTGGCCGCGTTGGTCAGCGCTCTGACCAGGCTGCTGACGCGGCCGGACCGTTCGAGGTGGTCGACGAGGTCGGTGCGCAGGACGCGGTGGGGCAGGCCGTCGACGCGGGTGGTGACGACCGTGCCGCCCAGGTCCCGGTGCAGGTAGGCCTGCTTGACGGCGTCCGGCACGGTGCTTTCCCGCGTGAGCAGGAACCGGGTGCCCATGGCGATGCCCGCCGCGCCGTACGCGAGGGCGGCGGCGAGGCCCCGGCCGTCGAAGAAGCCACCGGCGGCGACCACCGGGATGTCGACGGCGTCCAGGACGCTGGGCAGAAGCAACGTCGTGGCGACGCCGCCGGTGTGCCCGCCGCCCTCCCCGCCCTGCACGACCACGGCGTGCGCACCCCACCGCGCGACCTTCTCGGCGTGCCGGGCCGCGCCGACCGACGGGATGACGACCGTGCCGGCGTCGGCGAGCTTGGCGATCATGTCGGGTTTCGGGGCGAGCGCGAAGGAGGCGACCCTCACCCGTTCGCGGATCAGCAGGTCGACGCGTTCGCCCGCGTCGTGCGCGTCGGCGCGGAGGTTGACGCCGAACGGTTGCGCGGTGCGGGCGCGGGTCTCCTTGATGGCGGCTTCGAGCTCGGTGCACGTCATGGTCGCCGAGGCGAGGATGCCGAGGCCGCCCGCTTCGGCCGTGGCGGACACCAGCCGCGGTCCGGCGACCCAGCCCATCCCGGTCTGCACGACCGGGTGGCGCACACCGACGAGCTCGGTCAGCGCGGTCTTCACCGGACCTCCCTCTCCCGCTCGGCGTCCGGGTCGAGCCGGGTGCGGATCAGCTCCAGCTCCTCGCCGGTGGGCAGGCGGGTCGCGGTGACGTCGCCGGCGGTGAGCGGGAACGACGTCTGCTGCTGCACCTCGTCCACGGAGGCGCCGGGGTGCACGGAGACCAGCCGCATCGAGCGGTCCGGGGTGGCGAAGTCGAGCACGGCGAGGTTCGTGACCACCCGGTGGACGTCGTGGAACGGGCCGACCGCGCGGTCGTAGCCCACGCCGGAGACCACGTCGACCTTGTCGACGAACACCCGGGTGCTGTGCTTGGGCACCCAGTAGCTGGTGCGGTGGTTGATCGTGTTGCCGGGTGCGCCGCGGAACCCGAGCAGCTGCCGCGTGGGCCTGGCGTGGTCGCCGATCGCGGAGATGTTCTGGTTGCCGAACCGGTCGACCTGGTTCGCGCCCATCACGACGTGCCGGCGGCCGTGCGCGACGACGTCGAACACCTTCCGGTACGGCAGCCATCCCTCCACAGTGGACTTCGGTGTGAGCAGGAACGCCTCCCCGTCGCTCAGCAGCAGGTCCGGTTCGGTGGTGAGCCGCGCGAGGCGGGCACCGAGCGAAGGGATGAGGCCCATCGGGCTGGCGAGCACCTCCCCGGCACCGGCGAACAGGTCGGCGCAGGCCACGACGCAGACCTCGGCACGCGTGACGTCGCTCATCCCAGGAACCTCCGGTAGAAGTCCGGCCACTGCTGCGGATCGGCCGCTGCGGCGGCGTACTCGCGTTGCGCGGCCTCGTCACGGGGGTAGTCGGGCACGCAGCTCGTGAACCCCGCGCCGCCCGGTGCCTCGACGACGCCGTCGACCATCATCCGGTTGAGCAGCAGGGTCTGCGGTGCTCCGTCGAACCGCTCGACGATCCGCTCGCACGAGACGTACCGGCGGTCGGCGGCCAGGCAGAACAGGTCGTCGAAGTACGGGTCCGGCCCGAGGTACTGGGCGTTGCCGTGCCGGTCCGCGCGGTTGAGGTGCACGAGCGCCACGTCCAGCTTGATGGCGGGCATGGCGACGAGCTCCTCGCCGTCGTCGTAGGGGGAGCGGACCGTGCGGATCTCGGGCGCGCACCTGAGCACGTCCGACCCCAGCCCGGCGCGGATCGGCAGGAACGGCAACCGGTGCGCTGCCGCCTTGAGCCCGACCTGGAACATGCCCTCGTCCAGCTCCAGCACCGCGATCGCACCGGTCTCGCGCGCCCGTTTGAACCACGGGTCGTAGGCGATGGTGTCGAGCGAGACGAACCCGTAGACCAGTTTGCGGACCTTGCCGGCCGCGCACAGCAGACCGACGTCCGGGCCGCCGTAGGAGACGATCGTCAGGTCCTTGGCCGGTGTTGTGAGGAGCGCCTTGACCAGGGCCATCGGTTTGCGCCGCGAGCCCCAGCCGCCGATGCCGACGGTCATCCCGTCCTCGATCCCGCCGACGACCTCGTCAGCCGTCATTCGCTTGTCGCGCATGGTTCCCGTCCACGAAGGCCTGCCGGGCGCGGTCGGACGCGCCGGTGAGGTTCAGCTCGAAGGTGAAGCCCTGCTCGAAGCGGTAGCTCGTGTGCACCCGCTGCGGGTCGATGCCGTTGATCGCCTCCTTGGCCCTGCGGATCACCGCGGTGTCCTTCCGCGCGATCTCCCGCGCCAGCTCGCGAGCGGCGCCGCCGAGTGCGTCTCCGGGTACCACCCGGTACACGCTGCCGTGGTGGTGCAGCTGGGCGGCGGTGACGTTGGACGCCGTGTAGTAGAGCGCGCGCATGAGGTGCTGCGGCACGAGCCGGGCCAGGTGCGTCGCCGCACCGAGCGCACCCCGGTCGACCTCGGGCAGGCCGAAGTAGGCGTCGTCGGAGGCGATGACGACGTCCGCGTTGCCCACCAGCCCGACCCCGCCGCCGAGGCAGAACCCGTGCACCGCCGCGATGACCGGCACCGCGCACTCGTACACCGCCCCGAACGCCTTGGCGCAGCCCCGGTTCGCCGCGACCAGCGCGTCGTACCCCGGCGTCCGCTGCATCTCCTTGAGGTCGACCCCGGCGCAGAACCCGCGGTTCTCGGCCCGCAGGACCACCACCCGCGCGTCCTCGTCCTCGCCCGCGGACGTGATCGTCTCGGCCAGCTCGAACCACCCGCGCGCCGGCAGTGCGTTGACCGGGGGGAAGTCGATGGTCACTTCGACGACGCCGCTTTCGGTGTGGCTGCTGGAGATCCCCATCGCGCCGCCTTCCAAACCAAGCGATTGCTTGGTAACTTAGCAGCGCCGGAGCAACCGGGGTAGGTGCGGAGTGGAACTCGACCTCGACGGATCAGTGGTCCTGGTGACGGGCGGCGTGCGGGGTGTCGGCGCCGGCATCACCCGCGCGTTCCTGGCGGCCGGTGCCGTGGTGGTGACCTGCGCCCGCCGTCCCGCCGAGGTACCGGGCGCGTCTTTTGTCCCGTGCGACGTCCGGGACGCAGACCAGGTCGCCGCGCTGGTGTCCTCGATCGTCGCGCGGCACGGCCGGCTGGACGCGGTGGTGAACAACGCGGGCGGTGCGCCGTTCGCCCTCGCGGACCAGGCCTCGCCGCGGTTCCACCAGAAGGTCGTCGAGCTGAACCTCCTGGCGCCGCTGCTGGTGTCGCAGGCCGCGTACGCCGTGATGCGCGACCAGGAGGGTGGCGGCTCGATCGTGATGGTCAGCAGCATCAGCGGCCGCCGTCCCTCTCCCGGCACCGCGGCTTACGGTGCCGCCAAGGCCGGTCTGGAGAACCTGACCGCCTCGCTTGCCGTCGAATGGGCGCCACGGGTCCGCGTGAACGCTCTGGCCGTGGGTCTCGTACGCACCGAACAGTCCCACCTGCACTATGGCGATGAAGCCGGTATCGCGGCGGTCGCGCGCACCGTGCCGTTGGGCCGTCTCGCGTCACCGGACGAGGTCGGCGCGTGTGCCGTGTTCCTCGCTTCACCGCTTGCTTCTTACGTCACGGGCGCGACCCTGCCGGTGCACGGCGGGGGAGAGGTGCCCGCCTTCCTGGCCGCCGCCCAGACCGACGGGGGTTCGTCATGACGTTGTGCGAGGACCGGGTCGTGGTCGTCACGGGTGCGGGCCGCGGCATCGGCCGCGCGCACGCCTTGGCGTTCGCCGAAGCCGGTGCGCGGGTCGTGGTGAACGACCTGTCGGCTGAGGTGGCCGGCGAGGTGGCGGCTCAGATCGGTCCGCGGGCGGTGGTGAACACCGACGACGTGGGCACCTGGGCGGGCGCTCGCCGGGTGGTCGAGGCGGCTGTGGACGCGTTCGGCGGCGTGGACGTGCTCGTGAACAACGCGGGCGTCGTGCGCGACCGCATGATCGTGAGCTGCGCCGAGGACGAGTGGGACGAGGTTGTCCGCGTGCACCTCAAGGGCCACTTCGCACCCCTGCACCACGCGGCGGCGCACTGGCGCGCCGTGGCGAAGGACGGCGGCACGGTGTCCGGCCGGGTGATCAACACGTCCTCGGGCGCGGGCCTGTTCGGCAGCGTCGGCCAAGCGAACTACTCGGCCGCCAAGGCGGGCATCGCGGCGCTGACCCTGGTGGCGGCGGCGGAACTGGCCCGCTACGGGGTCACGGTGAACTCGATCGCCCCCGCCGCCCGCACCCGCATGACCGAGCACGTGTTCGACACGATGGCGGCGCCGGACCACGGCTTCGACGCGATGGCACCGGAGAACGTGTCACCGCTGGTGGTGTGGCTGGGCAGCGCGGAGTCCGGTGACGTCACCGGGAAGATGTTCGAGGTCGACGGCGGGCGGATCTGCCTGGTCGACGGGTGGCAGCGGGGGCGGGAGGCAGACAAGGGGGAGCGGTGGGCGCCGGAGGAGTTCGGGCCGGTGGTGCGCGACCTGGTGGCCGGCCACCGGCCGGTGCCGGTGTACGGCGCTCGGTGAGGTCGACGACCAGCGGGGGCCGTTGATCGGTGCCACCATGGTGCGTGGCGTCGTTCGAGGAGGTCGCCGCCGAGCTGGCACAGGTGGCTGACGTGGCGCGGAAGGTGATCGCCGCTGTGCGCGAGGCCGGCAAGGCGGCGCAGGAGGCCGTGGACCTGGTCGCGGCAGCCACGCGCGGAGCAGGACACCTCGAAGGAGAGGCCGACCAGGTCGTGCGGTGCTGGACCGAGGTCGTCGCGGCCACCGGGCAGCTGGCCCGGGTCCTCGCGGCTGCCTGTCAGGCGGTCGACCGGCTCCATCGGAGCTTTTCCGGCCGCGCTCCCGCTACGGCGGAGTCAGCCCAGCCGGCCACGTGGGCCGGTCGGCAGCGCACCCAGCTGCCTGCCCATGTCACGAGCGGTGTCTACCGGGATGAGGACGGCCACAGCGATCTGGTCCAGAGCGGAGGTGAAACCAACGGTGAGGACCGGGAGATCGCACGGCACCTGGTGGCGATAGGCCGAGTCCGGCCCCGGACGTTCCCCACCGTGGCGCAGCACGTCGAGATGAAGGTGGGCTGGCGCATGCGCGCGCGTCTGGTGTGAAAGCTGCGGAAGTGGTCGTCAACAACCGGCTGTGCGAAGGCCGCCTGTCCTGCTTCGAACTGCTGCCGCACGTGCTGCTGCCAGGTCAAACGCTGGTCGTCCATGATCCGGTAAGGTCGTACACGTTCCACGGGAGGGGCACTCGGTGAGCTACACGCTTGACGTCTGGTACTACCGCGAGGACGACCGCAGCGGTCAGGGGAACACCCCGGTCACGATCACCTCCAGCGCTGAGCTGGAGGACGTGCTGACCCACGTCCTGAACCACCCGCAGCCGCACCCGGCGCAGATCGTCGCCCGTGAACGCCCCGTGGTCGGTCCGCACGACGAGCCGGACACCCTGATCAAGCTGGCCGTCGCACCGCTGGAACAGGTGGGCGCCCTGCTGTTCCTGGGGCCCGAGTCCTGGGTGCCACCCGTCGATGGCGACACCTCCACCGGCGTGTACGCGACCCGCGCCGAAGCGCCCGTTCCCGGCGCCCCGACGCTCTACGTCGACACCGACACCAAGACGCCGTTCCCGACCGACGCGGCCCTGCCCGTCCCGCACCTGCTCGCCGCCCTGGAGGAGTTCCGCCAGACCGGCGAGCGCCCGACGTGCGTGGAGTGGCAGGAGACCCAGGTCTCCTGACCGGCGGCTCCGGCCTCAGCCGTACTCGACCTGGAACTCCTTGATCCCGTTCAACCACCCCGACCGCAGCCGCCGCGGTGCCCCGGCCTCCCGGATGTCCGGCATGTGGTCCGCGATGGCGTTGAAGATCAGGTCGATCTCCAGCCGCGCCAGGTTGGCCCCGATGCAGAAGTGGGCGCCGTTGCCGCCGAACCCCAGGTGCGGGTTGGGGTCGCGGGTGATGTCGAACCGCTCCGGGTGGTCGAAGACCTCCTCGTCGAAGTTCGCGGACGAGTAGAACAGGCCGACCCGCTGGCCCTTCTTGATCTCCACGCCGCTGAGCGAGGTGTCCTGGGTCGCGGTGCGCTGGAACACGACCACCGGCGTGGCGTAGCGGACGATCTCGTCGGCGGCGGTGGCCGGGCGTTCGGCCTTGAAGAGCTCCCACTGGTCGGGGTGGTCGAAGAACGCCTTCATGCCGTGCGTGATGGCGTTGCGGGTGGTCTCGTTGCCGGCGACGGCCAGCAGCAGCACGAAGAAGCCGAACTCCTCCGACTTGAGGCCCGCACCGTCCACATCGGCCTGGACGAGCTTCGTGACGATGTCCTCGCGCGGGCACGAACGGCGGTCCTCGGCCATGGTCCAGGAGTAGCCGAGCAGCTCGGTCGCGGCGGTCAGCGGGTCGTCGTCGATCTCCGGGTCGTCGTAGGAGATCATCTGGTTCGACCAGTCGAAGATCTTGCGGCGGTCCTCCTGCGGGACGCCGATCAGCTCCGCGATCGCCTGCAGGGGCAGTTCGCACGCGACGTCGGTGACGAAGTTGCCGGAGCCCTTCTCCTTCGCCTCGGTCACGATCTGCTCGGCCCTCGCGCTCAGGGCCGCGCGCAGACCGTTGATCGCCCTGGGCGTGAAGCCGCGGGAGATGATGCCGCGCTGTTTGGTGTGCACCGGCGGGTCCATGTTCAGCAGCAGGAGCCGCTGCATCTCGATGCGGTCGCGCGGCAGGTCGTCGGCGAACCGGATGATCGCGGTGTTCTCCCAGCTCGAGAAGAGCTCGCTGTTGCGCGACACCTCCTTGACGTCGGCGTGCTTCGACACGACCCAGAACCCGTCGTCGGCGAACCCGCCCTGGCCGTGCGGGTGGGCGTTCCACCAGATCGGCGCGGTCTGCCTGAGCTCGGCGAACTCCTCGAACGGCAGGCGGGTCGCGTACATGTCGGGGTCGGTGAAGTCGAAGCCCTCCGGGATGCGCGGCTTGCTCACGAGCACCTCCTAGCTGTAACGCGTTCTAACCGATTCAAACACGGTTGTAGCTTGTGGTGAAGCCCCCATGCGGCCAAGCTGGTCAGCAAAAGGAACGTGTTCTAGTTCTTTGGCGAGGGGAGGCCCGCGTGGGGAGTCCGGTGATCGTGGGAGCGGTGCGCACGCCCATCGGCAAGCGTGACGGCTGGTTGTCCGGTCTGCACGCCGCCGAGCTCCTCGGTGCGGTACAGCGGGGTCTGCTCGACCGGACCGGAGTCGACCCGTCCGCTGTAGAACAGGTCATCGGCGGCACGGTCACCCAGGCGGGTGAACAGTCCAACAACATCACGCGCACGGCCTGGCTGCACGCCGGACTGCCGCGGACGACGGGCTGCACCACCGTCGACTGCCAGTGCGGGTCGGCGCAGCAGTCCACCCACCTGGTCGCCGGCCTGGTCGCCACCGGCGCGATCGACGTGGGCATCGCCTGCGGCGTCGAGGCGATGAGCCGGGTGCCGTTGCGGGCCAACATCGGCGACTCCGGGATGCCGCGGCCCGAGTCGTGGAGCATCGACCTGCCCGACCAGTTCGTGGCGGCCGAACGGGTGGCCGCCCGCCGCGGCATCGGGCGCGAGGAGGTCGACCGGTTCGGCGTCGCCTCGCAGACCAAGGCCCGCCGGGCGTGGGCAGAGGGGCGGTTCGCCGCCGAGGTGGTGCCGGTCAAGGTCGGGCAGGAGCTCGTCGACACCGACCAGGGCCTGCGCGAGACCAGCCTCGAGAAGCTGGCGGCGTTGAAACCGGTGGTCCCCGGCGGCGTGCACACGGCGGGCACGTCCTCGCAGATCTCCGACGGCGCCAGCGCGGTGATGGTCGTCGACGAGGCCTGGGCGCGGGCCCACGGGCTGCGGCCGCGGGCCCGCATCGTCACGCAGTGCCTGGTCGGGTCGGACCCGTACTACCACCTGGACGGGCCGGTGGACGCCACGAACCGGCTGCTCGACCGCAGCGGCATGAAGATCGGCGACATCGACCTGTTCGAGGTCAACGAGGCGTTCGCGTCCGTCGTGCTGTCGTGGGCGGCGGTGCACCGGCCCACCCTCGACCGGGTCAACGTCAACGGCGGCGCCATCGCGCTCGGGCACCCCGTCGGCAGCACCGGCACCCGGCTGATCACCACGGCGTTGCACGAGCTGGAGCGCAGGGACGGCACGACGGCGTTGGTCACGATGTGCGCGGGTGGTGCGCTGGCGACCGGGACGATCATCGAACGGCTCTAGATTGGAGCGCATGGCCCGAACCGCCCGTCGCATGCACGAGCTCCTCGAACCGATCTGCCTCGTCACGTACATGGAGGACGAGGTTGGCGAGGAGTACGCCGCTCTCGGCCACCGCAACTACTGGAGCGGCTACTTCGCCAGCCGTGCCGCACCGCTGGGGCGCGTGCCGGCGGAGGTCGTGCACGCGGCGTTCTACAACTTCGGTCCCGGCGAGGCCGCGCGGCACATCCCGAGCGCGTGGGAGAAGATCCCGGCTGAGGAGTCCCTCGCCGCACGGGAACGCGGCAGCGTGGCCTCCCTGCGCCGAATCCTGGGCGACCTGGCCGGCGCGGAGGGCGTGCACCGGGCCGCCGACCTCACCACGAAGGCCGCCACGAGCGCGCCCACCGACGGCCGGGTCATGTACGCCGGGCTGCGCGCGCTGCCGATCCCGGCCGACCCGCTCACCCGGCTGTGGCACTCCGCGACCGTGCTGCGCGAGCACCGCGGCGACGGGCACGTCGCGGCCCTCGTCACCCACCGCGTCGGCGGCACGGAGGCGCACGTCATCAGTGCCATCGCGATGGGCGTCCACCCGCCCGAGTCGTTCGGCCGCATCCACCACCTGCCGCAGGAACGGCTGGCGGCGGTCATGGCGGGCCTGCGCGACCGGGGCCTCGTCGAGGACGGCCGGTTCACCGACGCCGGTCGCGCGCTGCAGCAGAGCATCGAGGCCCTCACCGACGAGCTCGCCGAGGCGCCCTACGAGGCCCTCACCCCGGACGAGCTCGACGAGCTGGTCACCGAGCTGGAACCGATCAGCGCGGTGCTCGCGGCTGCCGGGTCGCGGTGACCGCCCTGCTGCTCGACCGCCTCCACACCGCCGGACTGACCGACGTCACGGCCGTGGAACCGGTCGAGGGCGGCCTCGCGGCGGTCGCGGGCATCGCCGTCAGGGACCCGGACCCGCCGCTGTTCGTGAAGTCGTTCGCCGACGTGCCCGCGGACGACCTGTTCGCGGCCGAGGCGGACGGGCTGCGGGCGCTGCGGGAACGCGGCGGGCTCACCACGCCCGAGGTCGTCCTCGTGACCCGCGACCTGCTGGCGCTGTCGGTGCTGCGCGAACGGCCGACCGAGGAAGCGTTCTGGGAGCAGCTCGCCCACGCGCTCGCCCGGCTGCACACCTCGACGGTGCACGACCGGTTCGGCTGGGAGCACGACAACTGGCTCGGCCGCTACCGGCAGGTCAACACCTGGACCGCCGACGGGCACGAGTTCTTCGCGCGGCACCGCCTGCTGCGCTGGCTGCCGGAGCGGCGGGTCAGGGCGGCGCTCGACGAACGCGACCGGCGCGCCCTGGAACGGCTCTGCGACCGGCTGCCCGAGCTGCTGCCGGCGAACCCGGCCTGCCTGACCCACGGCGACCTGTGGGCCCAGAACGTCCTGGCCACCGCGGACGGCCGGCCCGCGGTGATCGACCCGGCGGTGTCGTACACCTGGGCCGAGGTCGACCTGGCCCACCTGTGGTGCTCCCCGCACCCGCCGGAGGCGAAGCGGTTCTTCGCCGTCTATGCGGAGCTGACCGGCCTGGACGACGACTGGCGCAGCCGGATGCCGGTGGTCCAGCTGCGCCAGAGCCTCGCCCTCATCGCCATGTTCGACCACGGCTGGGGCGCCGCGGACCAGGTCCGCGCCCTGCTCAAGCCGTTCCGGGCTGGGTGAACGTGGCCATCGCGCGCTCGGTCTCCCAGAACGCGCGCACCGACCTGATCAACCCGTCCTCGCCGGCGTTGTAGACGAACACACCCTCGGTGTCGACGCGCGCGCCACCGGGCAGGAACGCGGAGATCACGCCGACGTTCGCGCACTCCGATCCCGCCGCGAACGAGTCGTGCACCGTGAACTCGAACCGCTCGACGTTGGCGATGGCGAGGTCCCAGAACGCGGAGATGGCCTCCTTGCCGTGGTGGCCCTTGCCCTCCGCGTCGAACATCGACGGGCCGACCGGGTCCTCGACCACCGCGTCCTCGGCGAACAGCGCGAGCCACTCGTCCTTCGCCCCGCGCGTCACGGCGTCCATCGACCTCCACGACGCCACCCGCGCCGGGGTCTCCGCCTTCGAGGCGTTCCAGCTCACCGCGGTCATGAGAACTCCTCCAGCACCTCGTCGGCGAACCGCCGCAACCCGTCCTTCTTCGCCTCCACCGACCCGTCGAACCCGACGCCGTGGAACAGCCACGGCAGCACGATCACGTCGGTCACGCCGATCTCCTCCAGCTGCCGGTACCCGTCGAGCCCGAACCGGTCGACGCACACCGCCTGGACCTCGAACGGCCGCTCCAACGCCCCGAGGTCCCCGAGCTGCGCGATCACCGACCTCAGCTCCTCGAACCTGATCATCGCCGACGTCCAGCCGTCGCCGACGCGTGCGGCGCGCTTCAACGCCGCGGGGGAGTGGCCGCCGACGTAGAACGGCACGGGCGCGGTCGGTGCCGGCGACATCTGCAACCGGTCGAAGTCGAAGTAGTCGCCGTGGTACTCGACCATCCCACCGCCCAGCACCAGCTTGAGCACGTCGATCATCTCGTCGACCCGCGGTCCCCGGTTCTTGAAGGGCACACCGCACCACTCGAACTCCTCCGGCGACCAGCCGAGCCCGAGACCGAGCCCGAACCGGTTGCCGGTCAGGTGCGCGACCGAACCGATCTGGCGGGCCAGCAGCAACGGGTTGCGCGAGCCGAGCTTCAGCACCTGCGTGTAGAAGCGGATGCGCGAGGTCACCGCGCCCATCGCCGCCGCGGCCACGAACGGGTCCACCCACGGCGTCTCGGCGTTCCACATCCGCGAGCCGTCCGGGGTGTACGGGTAGTCCGCGGACACCTCCTCCGAGAAGAACAGCGAGTCCGGCAGCGCGATCGAGGCGTACCCGCACTCCTCGGCGCACCGGGCCAGCTCGGTCAGCTGGTCGAGCGGGCTCATCGCGATGCCGACGGTGAACTTCATGCTGGCTTCTCCGATCCGACGACCCACATGGCGAAGAACTGCGACCCACCGCCGTACGCGTGCCCCAGCGCACGCCGCGCCCCGTCGACCTGGTGGTCGCCGGCCGTGCCCATGACCTGCATCGCGGCCTCGGCGAACCGCAGCAGCCCGGACGCGCCGATCGGGTTCGACGACAGCACGCCGCCGCTCGGGTTCACCGGCAGCCGCCCGCCGATCTCGGTCTCGCCGGCCTCGGTGAGCTTCCAGCCCTGCCCGGCCTCGGTGAAGCCCAGGTTCTCCAGCCACATCGGCTCGAACCAGGAGAACGGCACGTAGATCTCGGCCGCGTCCACTTCGGACAGCGGGTCGGTGATGCCTGCCTGCCGCCACAACGCCCGCGCCGCGTCCTGACCGGCCCGCGGGTTGACCTGGTCGCGCCCGGCGAACGTCGTGGGCTCGGTGCGCATCGCGGTGGCGTGGACCCAGGCCGCGCGCGACGACGTTGGCTCGGCGGAGATCACGACCGCGCAGGCGCCGTCCGAGGACGGGCACGTCTCGTCGTAGCGGATCGGGTCCCACAGCATCTGCGACGCCCGCACCGACTCGACCGTGATGCCGGGTTGCTTCAGGTGCGCGTACGGGTTCATGGCACCGTTGCGGCGGTCCTTGGCGGCGACCATCGCGCCGACGTGCTCGGGTGCGCCGGAACGGCGGATGTAGGAGCGCACGTGCGGTGCGAAGTACCCGCCAGCGCCCGCGTGCACCGGCATCGTGAACGGCGTCGGCACCGACAGCGCCCACATCGCGTTCGACTCCGACTGCTTCTCGAACGCCACGGCCAGCACGCGCTCGTGCACCCCGGCCTGGACCAGCGACGCGGCCACGTTCGCCGTGCTGCCGCCGACCGAGCCCGCGGTGTGCACGCGCAGCAGCGGTTTCCCGACCGCTCCCAGCGCGTCCGCGAGGAACAGCTCGGGCATCATCACGCCCTCGAACAGGTCCGGTGCCTTGCCGAGCACCACGGCGTCGATGTCCGGCCAGTCCACGCCGGCGTCGGCCATCGCGCGGTCGACCGCCTCGCGGCACAGGCCCGCCATCGACACGTCGAGCCGTTTCGCGGCGTGGTGCGTCTGGCCGGTGCCGACCACAGCTGCCGGTCGCATCTAGTCCCGCCCTTCCATCACGCAGACCAGGTTCTGCTGCAGCAGCGGCCCGCTGGTGGCGTGCCCGAGCACCTTCGCGGCCGTGCCGTCGTGCACCCGGCGGGCCGCCTCGCCGATCCGCGACAGGCCCGCCGCGAACATCGGGTTGCCGGCGAGCACCCCGCCGGACGGGTTGACCGTGCTGTCGCCGAGCCCGAGCGCCTGGCTCAGCAGCAGCTCCTGGTGCGTGAACGGCGCGTGCAGCTCGGCGACCTCGACCCCGTCCGCACCGGCCGCCTTGCCCGCGGCCACCGCAGACGGGGACGCCGTGAGGTCGCGCGTGCCGAACGACGGCGAGTCGACCCGGTGCTCGAATCCGGTGATCCACGCCGGTCGCTCGCACAGTTCGCGTGCCCGGTCACCGGCGGCCAGCACGATCGTCGAGGCACCGTCGGTGATCGGCGCGCAGTCGTGCCGCCGCAACGGGTCCGCCACGTACGGCTCGTCGAGCAGGTCCTCCGGTGACACCGGTCCGGACAGCTGCGCCAGCGGGTTCGACATCGCCGCCGCACGCGACCGCGCGGCCACCTCGGCCATCGCGCGTTCGCTCCACAGGCCGTTCTCGATGCCCATCCGCGCCTGGATGCCCGCCAGACCCAGGGAGTCCGGCCACAGCGGCGTCACGACGTACGGGTCGAGCTGCATCGCCATGACCCGCCGCAGCTGTCCGGCCGACGACTTGCCGAACCCGTACACCAGGGCCGTGTCCACCTCACCGCACCGCAGCTTCACCCACGCCTCGTACAACGCCCACGCCGCGTCCATCTCGACGTGCGACTCCATGATCGGCGGGAACGCGCCGATGGCGTCCACGGCGGACACGAACGAGAACGCCCGCCCCGCCAGGTAGTCCGACGAGCCCGAGCACCAGAACCCGATGTCGGACTTCGTGAGGCCGAGCCCGCCGAGCACCTCGTGGAAGATCGGCACCAGCATCTCGACACCGTTGGTGGTGCCGTCGGTCTCGCGCACGCAGGGCGTCTGCGCGAAACCGACCACAGCGACGTCACGCATGCGGGCCCCTCACAGGTGCTGGGAGTAGGAGTCGAACGGCGCGTCCGGCTCACCGGAGGGCGTGAAGTGGTCGATGTTCTGCATCGTCGGGCCCCACTCCTCGCGCGGCTTCCACACCGCCTCGACGCGCATGCCCATCCGCACGTCCTCGGGCGTGACGCCCAGGAGCAGGTGCAGGAACGGGATGTCCGCGCCGTCGAGCAGCACGTACGCCGACACGTACGGCGGCGGGATGCGCTGGCCCAGGAAAGGCACGTTGACCACGCAGAACGTCGTGATCGTGCCGCGGTCGGACAGCTCGACCGGATCGGTCGTGGGCACACCGTCGGTCGGGCAGGCCGGGCGCGGCGGGAAGTACACCTTCTCGCACGCGGGGCAGCGTTGCGCGACCAGCCGCCCCTCCATGAGCCCGCGCAGGAACGGGTCCTCGGTCGGCGACGCGGTGTGCGTGTAGTGCAGGTGCACCGGGGTCGTGACCATGGTGACGTCGTCGGCCTCGACCGGCTCGTCGCCCGGATCGCCGGACAGCTCGAAGCACTCGATGTCGGTGATCGCGCCGACCCGGTCGTCGCGCCAGCGCACCCGGACGCGGGCGCCGGTGGAGATCCGGTCGGGTGATCCCGCGTCGACGGCGTGCAGCATCGACGTGTCGGCGCCGTCGAGCTGGACCAGCGCCCACGCGAACGGGCGGTCCAGCGGCTGGCCTTCCAGCGGTTCGGGAATCCACGACCACCCGCGCACGACACCGGTCGAGGCCACGTCCACGAACTCGGTCAGCCGCTCGGCGGTCACCGGGTCGTACTCCAGCGGCGGCACGTGCACACGGCCGTCCGCGCCGCGGATGCCGGTGACCTTCCTGCGGCGGAGGTCGGAGAGGAAGCGGCCGAGCGTGGGTCCGGTCGAGCGCGTGTAGTCGAAGCCCACGTCCAGCGGAGCACTCAGGGGCCTAGGCACAGATCAAAGTGAAACAGGTTCTCGAAATGGTGGCAAGATGGCGGCATGAAGCTCGGTCTGCAGCTCGGCTACTGGGGCGCTGCGCCGCCCGCGAACGCCCCCGAACTCGTGGCGGCGGCGGAGGAGTGCGGGTTCGACGCGGTGTTCGCCGCGGAGGCCTGGGGCTCCGACGCCTTCACCCCGTTGGCGTGGTGGGGATCTGCCACCCGACGGGTCCGGCTCGGCACGTCGGTCGTGCAGATGTCCGCGCGCACACCGGCCGCGTGCGCGATGCACGCGTTGACGCTGGACCACCTGTCCGGCGGGCGGTTCGTCCTCGGGCTGGGCGTCTCCGGCCCGCAGGTGGTGGAGGGCTGGTACGGGCAGCCGTTCGCGAAACCGCTGACCAGGACCAGGGAGTACCTGTCGGTGCTGCGGCAGGTGCTGGCCCGCGAGGCGCCGGTGACCAACGCCGGTCCGCACTACCCGTTGCCGTACCGGGGGCCGGGTGCGCTGGGGCTGGGCAAGCCGCTCAAGCCGATCACCCACCCGCTGCGCGCCGGCCTGCCGATCTGGCTGGGTGCCGAGGGGCCGAAGAACGTGGCGCTGGCAGCGGAGATCGCCGACGGGTGGCTCGCGATCTACTACGCGCCGCGCCTGGCCGGCATGTACGACGAGTGGCTGGAGGAGGGGCTGGCGAAAGCGGGGCGCACGCGGGCGGACTTCGAGGTCGCCGCCACCTGCCAGGTGGTCGTGACCGACGATCCCGTTGGCGTGCGCGGGTTCCTGAAGCCGTTCGTCGCCCTGTACATCGGCGGGATGGGTGCGCCCGGGATGAACTTCCACGCCGAGGTGTTCACCCGCATGGGATACGGCGAGGTTGTCGCCGACATCGGCAAGCTCTACCAGGCGGGACGCAAGGACGAGGCGGCGCAGGTGGTCCCGGACGAGCTGGTGCGCGAGATCAGCATCGTCGGCAGCGCCGAGGAGGTGCGCGCGGAGGTCGCCCGGTGGGAGGCCGCCGGGGTCACCCAGTTGCTCGTCGGCTGCCGCGACACCGACTCGATCAAGGCCGTCTCCGAGGCTTGTCAGTAGATGAAACACGTTCTACTTTGAGGGAGTGGCAGGACTCTGGAACACCGCGTCGGAGCAGCCGGACCTGACCGCGTTGGTCGACCCCGGCGGCCGTGGGACCACCTACCGGGAGCTGGCGGCGGAGGCGAACCGGTACGGCCGGGGGTTCCAGGCCCTGGGGCTGACACCCGGCGACAGCATCGTGCTGATGCTGCCCAACAGCGCCGAGCTCGTGGCGGTGTACTTCGCCGCCTACCAGACCGGTCTCTACGTCGTGATGGCGAACTGGCACCTGACCGGCGCCGAGGTGGCGTACCTCGTGCAGGACAGCGGTGCCAAGGCGTTCGTAGGTCATGAACGCTTCGCCGCCGCAGCGGTCGAAGCGGCGGCGGGTCTGCCGTCCGAAGCGAAGTTCGCGGTGGGCGAGATCGACGGCTTCCGGCCGTTGGGGAGTCTCGGCGAGGGCGAAGAGGGCCGGCCCGACGTCCGCACGACCGGGTCGCCGATGCTCTACACCTCCGGCACCACCGGGCGGCCCAAGGGCGTGCGCAGGCCGTTGACCGGCGCCGACCCGGACGTCGTACCCGGCTCGGCGCCGTGGTTCTTCGGCATCTTCGGCCTGCGGCCGTTCGACGGGCACGTGCACCTGTGCGGGTCGCCGCTCTACCACACGGCGGTGCTCAACTTCGTGGTCATCTCCATCCAGCTCGGGCACACCACCGTGCTGATGGACCACTGGGACCCCGAGGACATGCTGCGGCTGATCGAGCGGCACAAGGTCACCCACAGCCACATGGTGCCGACCCAGTTCCACCGCCTGCTCGCGCTGCCCGACGAGGTGAAGGGCAGGTACGACCTGTCGTCGTTGCGCGCGATGATCCACGGCGCCGCGCCGTGCCCGGTCGAGGTCAAGCGCAGGATGCTCGACTGGTGGGGGCCGGTCGTGATCGAGTACTACGCGGCGACTGAGGGCGGCGGCACGGTGATCAGCGCGCAGGAGTGGCTGCGCAAGCCCGGATCGGTCGGGCTGCCGTGGCCCACGTCGGAGATCAAGGTTCTGGACGAGGACGGGAACGAGCTGCGCGCCGGTGAGCGCGGCTTGGTCTACCTGCGGATGGGCGACGCGACGTTCGAGTACCACAAGGACGCCGAGAAGACCCGCGCTGCCCGCGTCGGCAAGCTGTTCACGTTGCAGGACGTCGGGTACCTCGACGAGGACGGCTACCTGTTCCTGTGCGACCGGAAGAACGACATGATCATCTCCGGCGGGGTCAACATCTACCCGGCCGAGGTCGAGGGCGAGCTGGTGTGCCACCCGAAGGTCGCCGACGTGGCCGTCTTCGGCATCCCGCACCCGGACTGGGGCGAGCAGGTCAAGGCGGTCGTGCAGCCGGTCGACGGCGTCGAACCCGGCCAGGAGCTGACCGACGAGCTGCTGGAGTTCGCCCGCACCCGGCTCGCGAAGTTCAAGCTGCCGCGCACGATCGAGTACCTGGCCGAGCTGCCGCGCGACCCGAACGGCAAGCTGTACAAGCGGAAACTGCGCGATGCGTGACCGCATCAGGATGACCCCGGCCGAGGTCGACGCGTTCCTCGCCGGGCAGAAGACGTTGGTCGTGGCGACCATCGGGCGCGACGGCCTGCCGCACCTGGCGCCGATGTGGTTCGCGTGGCTGGACGGCGAGATCGTGTTCTGCACCGACCGCAAGTCGCAGAAGGTCGTGAACCTGCGCCGCGAACCGCGGTGCAGCGTGCTCGCCGAGGCGGGGGAGACCTACGACCAGCTGCGCGGCGTGCACATGGAGGGCGTCACCGAGTTCACACCCGACCTCGGCCGCGTGGTCGACGCGGTGGTGGCGCGCAACTTCGGCGAGGTCGGCTCGTCCGACGCCGAGCGGGACGCCCTGCGCAAGGCCATGGCGCGGCGCGTGGCCGTGATCTTCCGTCCGACCAGGACGGCCAGCTGGGACCACCGGAAGCTGATGTCGGGAGTGACCCCATGACCCTGAACCGCCGTCAGGTGCTCGCCGGAGCAGGCCTCGCGCTGGCCTCCGGCCTCGTGCACACCGGTACCGCCGAGGCGGACCTCGGTGAGTACGACGTGGTGGTGGTCGGGTCGGGCGCCGCCGGCATGACCGCCGCGCTGACCGCCGCCAAACGCGGGCTGAGCGTCGTGGTGGTGGAGAAGGCGCCGACGTTCGGTGGTTCCGCCGCACGCTCCGGCGCGGGCATCTGGATCCCGAACAACGAGGTGATCCTCGCCGAGGGCGTCCAGGACACCCCGGCGAAGGCCGCGCAGTACCTGTCGGCCGTGGTGGGCGACATCCCGCCGGCACGACAGCAGGCCTACCTGAGCGCCGGTCCGCGGATGATCTCGTTCGTGCTGCGCAACAGCCCGCTGCGGTTCCGGTACATGGACGGCTACAGCGACTACTACCCGGAGTACCCCGGCGGCATCGCGCGCGGTCGTTCCATCGAGCCGGACGTGTTCGACGGCACCCTCCTCGGCGCCGAGCTCGCGAACCTCAACCCGCCGTACCTCGCCGTGCCACCGGGCATGGTCATCTTCAGCGCCGACTACAAGTGGCTGGCGCTGGCCCTGGTGAACGCGAAGGGCGCCGCGGTGGCCGCCGCCGCGCTGGCCCGCGGTACCGCTGCCGCGCTGGCCGGGCAGAAGCCGTTGACCATGGGCCAGTCGCTGGCCGGTGCGTTGCGGCTGGGGCTGATGCAGGCCGGTGTGCCGGTGTGGCTGAACACGCCGTTGGTCGACCTGCACGTGGTCGGTGGTGCCGTGCGTGGCGTCGTGACCTCACGTGGACTCGTGCGCGCCCGTCGTGGCGTGATCATGGGTTCGGGCGGTTTCGAGCACAACGCGGCCATGCGCGCGCAGTACCAGCAACAGCCGATCGGCACCCAGTGGACCGTGGGCGCCAAGGAGAACACCGGCGACGGCCACCGCGCCGGCCAACGCCTCGGTGCCGCGTTCGACCTCATGGACGACGCCTGGTGGGGCCCCGCGATCCCGGTACCCGGCTCGCCGTACTTCTGCCTCGCCGAGCGCACGCTGCCGGGCGGGTTGATGATCAACCAGCTCGGGCAGCGGTTCGTCAACGAGGCCGCGCCCTACAGCGACGTCGTGCATGTCATGTACGACAAGAACCCCTCCGCGCCGTGCATCCCGGCGTGGCTGGTGGTCGACCAGAACTACCGCAACCGCTACCTGTTCGCCGACGTCGCGCCCGCGCTGCCGTTGCCGGACGGCTGGTACCAGAACGGCGCGGTGGTGAGGAACTGGTCGCTGGACGGCCTGGCATCGGCGATCGGGGTGCCCGCGGCCGCGTTGAAGGCGACCGTGAGCCGGTTCAACAACCAGGCGTTCTCCGGCCGTGACACCGACTTCCACCGCGGCGACAGCGCCTACGACCACTACTACACCGACCCGGCGGTCATCCCGAACTCGTGCCTGGCACCGTTGTGGGCGCCGCCGTTCTACGCGTTCAAGATCGTTCCTGGCGACCTCGGCACCAAGGGCGGCATGGTCACCGACGCGCGCGCTCGGGTGCTGCGGCCGGACGGCTCGGTGATCCCTGGCCTGTACGCGGCGGGCAACGTGAGCTCCGCGGTGATGGGCCGCAGCTACGCCGGCGCGGGTTCGACGATCGGCCCGGCCATGACGTTCGGCTACATCGCCGCGAACGACATCTAACCCGACCTTCCTTGCTGTTCTGGCATCTGCAAGTACTGCCAACCCTTGATCAAATCGCCGCCAACTACCACCAACATGGTCGCCGCGTGCCGAGCCACGTCTCGTGCCGCGGGGCAGCCGGAGGCGTTGTTGGTAGTGGAAAAGTGCCCGTTGATGTTGAGTTGGTGGTACTTGCAGATGCCGGCAGAGCGAGGGTGAGCGGGTGTGGGGCCCGGTCGCAGACCCCACACCCGGCGTGCTCAGCTCACCGAGCCGATCAGCGCCTCCATCTGCCGGGACTGCCCGGTGGTGCCTACGAACGCGACCACGCCGGCGCCCGCGCACGCCGCGCCCTGCCAGCCGATGCCGGACAGGTGGGCGTTGGCGCACGTCGTCGCGGACGGGGCGCCGAGGCCAAGCGCCTCCATCTGCCGGCCCTGGCCGGTCGTGCCGACGACGCCGATGTTGCCGTCGGCCACGCAGACCTGGCTCAGCCAGCCGAGACCGGAGACGTGCGCCTGCGCGCAGATCCCGCCGGTGCCCGCCGAGGACACGGCGAGCGCCTCGATCTGGCGGTTCTGGCCCGTGGTGCCGACGAGCGCACCCGCGCCGTCGTCGGCGCACACCCAGCCCTGCCAGCCGATGTTCTGCAGGTGTGCGTTGAGGCAGACGGTTCTCGCCGCCTGCGCGCGGAGCTGGCTGGGCAGTGTCGGCGCCTGGATGGCGGAGTTGGACTTCGACGAGCCGGGCGCACCCGTCGTGGCATTCGGAGCGGTGGCCGCGTCGGCGGGTGCGGCGGTCAGCGCCAGTGCCACGAGGGTGGTCGTGAGCAGTGCGGCGAAGCGGTGCCTGTGGTGCATCGGGATCTCTTTTGAGAGAAGGTGACCCGCTCACGTTCGCAGGCGCCGCCGGAAGATCCATCCGCTCTACGGACACAATTCCGGCGTCCGTTCGCGATCTTTCCACGCGGCCTGGAACGAGCTGAAGGCGTCAGCGGCCTTGGAAGTCCGGCTTCCGCTTCGCCGCGAACGCCCGCGGTCCCTCCTTGGCGTCCTCGCTGCGGAACACCTCCATGCCCAGCCGGGCGTCCACTGTGAACGCGTCGTTCTCGTGCATGCCCTCGGTCTCGCGGATGGTCCGCAGGATCGCCCTGATCGCCACCGGACCGTTCGCCGAGATCAGGTCGGCCAGCTCCATCGCCTTGGTCAACGCCTGGCCGTCCGGCACGACGTGACCGATCAGGCCGATCTCCTTGGCCTCCGGTGCCGTGATGTGCCGCCCGGTCAGCAGCAGGTCGGCCGCGACCGTGTACGGGATCTGCCGGGGCAGCCGGACCGCCGAACCGCCCAGCGGGAACAGGCCCCAGCGCGGTTCGGAGACGCCGAAGCGGGCGCTCTCTCCGGCCACCCGGATGTCCGTCGCCTGGAGGATCTCCGTTCCCCCCGCGATGGCCGGACCCTCCACGGCCGCGATGAGCGGTTTCGTCAACCGGCGACCCTTCAGCAGCGGTTCGATCACCGAGAAGTCGTACCCCGTGGTCTCGCCGGGGTGGTTCTGCGTCATCGCCTTGAGGTCCGCGCCCGCGCAGAACGCCCCGCCTGCACCGGTCAGGACGCACACGCGCACGTCGGGATCGTCGTCCACGCGGTCCCACGCCTCGCGCATGATGGCCATCATCGGGCCGGACAACGCGTTGCGCGCCTCCGGCCGGTTCATCGTGACCACGAGGACGTGCCCGCTGCGCTCCACCAGGCAATGCGGCTCTGCAGTGGTCGTCATCCGGGGTGCCTCCTGGATCGAGTCTGACCGCACGGGGGATTGTCCAGAACAGTAACACGTTCTACTTTGCAGGACATGGCCCTCAACGTCGCAGACCTCGTTGAACACGCCGCCGACACCGTGCCCGACCGCACCGCGCTCATCTGCGGTGCCAAGCGGGTCACCTACGCCGAGCTCGAGGCGCGCGCCAACAAGCTGGCGCACCACCTGGCAAGCAACGGCGTGACAGCGGGTCAGCACGTCGGCCTGTACGCGCGCAACTCCATCGAGCTGGTCGAGGCGATGCTCGCGGTCTACAAGCTGCGGGCCGTCGCGATCAACGTGAACTACCGCTACACCAAGAACGAGTTGCAGTACCTGTTCGGTGAGGCGGACCTGGTCGCGCTGGTGCACGAGCGCCGCTACTCACCGCTCGTGGCCGAGGTCGACGCGCCGGAGCTCAGGGTCGTGATCGACGACGAGTCCTTTGAGGACTTCGGCGGCACCGAGTACGAGGCCGCGCTGGCCGCCCAGTCCGGCGACCGGGACTTCGGCCCGCGCAGCGCCGACGACCTCTACATCCTCTACACCGGCGGCACGACCGGCATGCCCAAGGGCGTGATGTGGCGGCACGAGGACGTGTGGCGCACGCTCGGCGGCGGCATCGACTTCGTGACCGGCGAGCGCGTCACCGACGAGTGGCAGCAGGCCAACTCCGGCAAGGACTACGGGCTGGTGCGGCTGTGCCTGCCGCCGCTGATCCACGGTGCCGCGCAGTGGGCCGTGCTCGGCGCGTTGTTCGGCGGCAGCACCGTCGTGCTGGTGCCGAAGTTCGACCCGGCCGAGGTCTGGCGGGTGATCGGCAGGGAGAAGGTGCAGGTCGCCGTGATCACCGGCGACGCCATGGGCCGGCCGCTGATCGAGGAGTTCCAGCGCGGCGAGTACGACGGGTCGTCGTTGTTCATCATCAACAGCAGCGCCGCGCTCTTCTCCTACACCGTGAAGAAGCAGTACCACGAGCTGCTGCCGCACACGACGCTGCTGGAGTCGATCGGGTCGAGCGAGACCGGGTCCACCGGCATCGGCGCGGTGCCCAGGGAGATGGTGAAGACCGACGGCACGAAGGTGAAGCTAAACGAGGACACCATCGTCGTCGACGAGAACGGCACCAGGCTCGAACCGGAACCCGGTGTCGTCGGCAAGCTCGCCCGCGGCGGCCACATCCCGCTGGGCTACTACAAGGACCCCGAGAAGACCGCGCAGATGTTCATCGAGGTCGACGGCAAGCGCTACACGGTTCCCGGTGACTTCGCCCGGTTCGAGGCCGACGGCGACATCACGTTGCTGGGCCGCGGCAACACGTGCGTGAACACCGGCGGCGAGAAGGTGTTCCCCGAAGAGGTCGAAGGGGTGCTGAAGTCGCACCCCGGCGTGTTCGACGCGCTCGTGATCGGCATCCCCGACGACCTGCTCGGCCAACGGGTCGGCGCGCTGGTCCAGCCGCGTGACGGCGCCACCCCGACACTGTCCGAACTGGACGCTCACGTCCGCGAGACGCTGGCCGGCTACAAGGTGCCGCGCTCGCTCTGGCTGGTCGACGAGATCGGCCGCACCCCCAGCGGCAAACCCGACTACCAGTGGGCCCGGCGCCACGTGGAGGAGCATGCGCACCAACCTGTGTGACACGTTCGGCATCGAACACCCGGTCTTCGGCTTCACACCGTCCGAGCACGTGGCCGCCGCGATCAGCCGCGCCGGTGGTCTCGGCGTGCTGGGCTGCGTGCGGTTCAACGACGCCGAGGACCTCGACCGCGCGCTGACGTGGATGGACCAGAACACCGACGGCAAACCGTACGGCGTCGACATCGTGATGCCCGCCAAGGTGCCGACCGAGGGCACGCAGGTCGACCTGGACAAGCTCATCCCGCAGGGCCACCGGGACTTCGTGGACCGCACCCTGCTCTCCCTCGGCGTGCCACCGCTCCCCGAGGGCGCCGGCGGCGAGGGCGTGCTCGGCTGGCTGCACTCGGTGGCCCGGTCGCACGTGGACGTGGCGCTGGAGCACCCCGTCCGGCTCGTCGCCAACGCGCTGGGCTCCCCGCCGGTGGACGTGATCGAACGCGTGCACGCCGCCGGTGTCCCGGTCGCCGCCCTCGCGGGCAAGGCCGAACACGCCCGCAGGCACGTCGAGAACGGCGTGGACGTCGTGGTGGCGCAAGGCTACGAGGCCGGCGGGCACACCGGCGAGGTCGCCACGATGGTGCTCGTGCCGGAGGTCGTGGACGCCGTGGACGTCCCGGTGCTGGCCGCGGGAGGCATCGGCTCCGGCCGGCAAGCCGCCGCCGCGCTGGCACTGGGCGCTTCCGGCGTGTGGATGGGCTCCTGCTGGCTCACGACCGCCGAGTACGCGCTGGGCAACTCCTCCACGCAGGAGGCGTTGCTGGCGGCCGGGTCCGGTGACACCGTGCGGACCCGGATCTACACCGGCAAACCCGCGCGGCTGCTCAGGACGCGCTGGACCGAGGCGTGGGCGTCGGCCCACGCACCCGACCCGTTGCCCATGCCGTTGCAGAACATCCTGGTCAGCGAGGCGCACCAGCGGATCGCGCGGTCCTCGGACCCGTCGGTGGTGTCGATGCCGGTCGGGCAGGTCGTGGGGCGGATGAACGAGGTGCGGCCGGTCGCCGAGGTGATCGCCGACCTGCTCGCCGAGTTCGAGGACACGGTGAAGCGGCTGGGCGAGCTCGCGCGGTGAGCGGGTCGGGGCCTGCCGGTCACATGGCCGCGCTGAGCCTGAGGAGCTGGGCGGTCGCCCCGCCCAGCTCGAACTCGGCGCGCTTGGCCGCCGTGAAGTACCGGTGCACCCCGTGGCCCATGTCGATGCCCGTCCCGCCGTGGACGTGCACGGCGGTGTGCGCCACCCGGTGACCGGCGTCCGCGGCCCAGAACTTGGCGGTCGCCACCTCGGCCTCGGCGGGCAAGCCCTCCGCCAGCCGCCAGGCAGCCTGCCACAACGTCAGCCGGATCGCGGAGACGTCGACGTAGGCGTCGGCCAGGCGTTGGGCCACCGCCTGGAAAGCCCCGATCGGCCGCCCGAACTGCACCCGCGTGCGGGCGTGCTCGGCGGTGAGCTCCAGCGCGCGTTCGGTGACGCCGAGCTGGTAGGCGCACAACCCGAGCGCGTAGCGGGTGGTGAGCCAGCCGGGGGTGACGCCCTCGACCGGCTCGCCGCCGCCGGTGAACGCGAACGTGCCCGCCTCCGACCCGTCGAGGAGCACCTGCGGTGCGATGTCGAGGTCCGCGGCCTGCACGAGGAACACCTCGTCGCCCGACGCCACCAGGAACGCCTCGGCCGACGTCGCGAACGGCACCGCGGTCTTCGCGCCCGCGGGGTCCTCGGCGAGCGCCACCGACAGCACGGTCGCGGGGTCGACGCGCCGGCCGGACAGGGCCAGGGCGGTCTGCGCCAGCGTCGTCGGCAGGTACGGGACGGCGGCGACCGCGCGCCCCAGCTCGACCAGCACCGCGCAGTGCTCCAGCACGCCGAGCTCGGCCGGGTCCTCCGGCACCACGCCCGCCTTCACGAGGTCGGCCCACGGTGCGCCGGAGGACTCGACGATCTCGCGGGTCAGCGCGGCCAGCTCCCGTTGCGCCTCGGTCAGCGTGAAGTCCACGTCTCCTCCTACCGAGGTACGGCGGGCAGCCCGAGGCCGGCCCGCGCGATGATGTCGCGCTGGATCTCGTTGGTGCCGCCGCCGAACGTCAGGATCAGCGCGGAGCGGTGCATGCGCTCGACCCGGCCGTGCAGCAGGGCGCCAGGGGAGCCCGCACGGACGATGCCGCCGGCCCCCAGCACCTCCATCAGCAACCGGTAGCCCTCGGTCGCGAACTCGGTGCCGAACACCTTGGTGGCGGAGGCCTCCGCGGGTGAGGGCGCCTCATCGCCGCCGGACGCGAGCTTCCAGTTGATGAGCTTGAGGTACTCGGTCTTGGCGTGCACGCGCGCGAGGTGCAGCCGGACCCACTCCTGCCGGTCGGCACCGGTTTCCCGCGCCCACTGGCGGACCTCGCGCAGCGCGGTCTGCAACGGAGCGGCCGAGCAGAGCGCGACGCGTTCGTGGTTGAGCTGGTTGGTGATGAGCTTCCAGCCCTGGTGCTCGGTGCCGATGAGGTTCGCGGCGGGCACGCGCACGTCGTCGTAGAAGGTCGCGCTGGTGGTGGGGCCGGACATCGTGGGCACCGGTGTCCAGGAGAAGCCCTCGGACGCCGTCGGCACGATGATGATGCTCAGGCCCCGGTGCCGTTCGGACCCCTGGTCGGTGCGGCACGCGAGCCACACGTAGTCGGCGTACTGGACGAGGCTGGTCCACATCTTCTGGCCGGTGACCACGTAGTCGTCGCCGTCGCGGACGGCCCGCGTGCGCAGTGCCGCCAGGTCGGTGCCCGCCTCCGGCTCGCTGTAGCCGATCGCGAAGTGGATCTCACCGCCGGCGATCCTCGGCAGGTAGAACGCCTTCTGCTCCTCGGTGCCGTACGCCATGATCGTCGGTCCGATGGAGTTCAGCGTCAGGAACGGCACCGGCGCGCCCGCCGCGGAGGCCTCGTCGAGGAAGACCAGCTGCTCGATCATGGGGCGGTCGCGGCCGCCGTACTCCCGCGGCCAGCCGATGGTGAGCCAGCCGTCCTTCCCCATCTGGCGGACGGTGTCCTTGTACACCTCGGCGTCGCCGTAGTCACCGCCGGAAGCTCAGCGCGGCCCTGCGCTCCGGTGTCATGAGCGCCGCGAAGTACGCCCGCAGCTCGTCGCGCAGGCTCTCCTGCTCGGGCGTGAAACCGATGCGCATGCCCGCTACTCTAGAACAAGTTCTATTTTCTGTCAGGAGGCCGCGATGAAGGTCGACGTCGACCCGTCGCTGTGCGAGGCGCACGGCGTGTGCACGACAATCCTGCCCGAGGTATTCGATCTCGACGATGACGAAGTTCTGCAGATCCGGCCCGGTGTCGTGACGTCGGCGGAGGAGCCGGTGGCCGAGCGGGCGGTGGCGTCGTGCCCCAAGAGTGCGCTCCGGCTCTCACGCTGATGGACCTTGTCACGAACAGGAACAGATTCTAGTGTGCGACGGGTACCTCGGCCGTGAGCTCAGCGAGGAGTGATACCGGTGAAGGCTGCCGTGCTCAACCAGGTCGGCGACGACAAGCTCGAGCTCCGCGACGACGTGACCACCACCGCGCCGGGGCCGCAGGAAGTCCGCATCAGGATCAAGGCGTGCGGGGTGTGCCACAGCGACCTGTCCGCCATGGACGGAACGCTGCCGGCCCTCGTGCCGGGGGTGGTCGGGCACGAGGGCGCGGGGGAGGTCGTCGAGATCGGCAGCGCCGTGACGTCGCTCGCGGTGGGCGACCACGTCGTGATCACGTTCGTGCCGCCGTGCGGGAAGTGCGCGCAATGCGTGAGCTCCCAACCACATCTGTGCCTCGTCCACACGCTCTCCGCGTTCACGTCACCGCGGTTCGTGGTGGGTGGGAACCCGGCGTTCGGGTACGCGGGGCTCGGTGCGTTCGCCGAGGAGATGGTGGTGCCGGCGGACGCGGCGCTGAAGATCGACGACGACATCCCGTTCGACGTCGCCGCGCTGCTGTCGTGCGGCATCCTGACCGGCGTCGGCGCGGTGCTCAACACCGCGAGGGTCGAACCGGGCGCGAGCGTCGCGGTGATCGGCTGCGGTGGCGTCGGCATCGCGGTGATCCAGGGCGCGCGGCTCGCCGCAGCCGCCAAGATCGTCGCCGTCGACCCGGTGACGGAGAAGCACGAGGTGGCACAACACTTCGGTGCGACGCACGCGACGACACCGGACGGCATCGCCGAGCTGAACAACCAGCTGAACACGGGCATGGGCTTCGACTACGTCTTCGACGTGGTGGGGCTGCCGGCGACGATCCGCCAGGCGTGGGACCTGACCCGGCGTGGCGGCCACACGGTGGTCGTGGGCGCGGGCAAGGCCGACGCGATGGTGTCGTTCAGCGCGCAGGAGCTGTTCCTGCACGACAAGACGCTGCACGGGTCGTTCTACGGGACGGCCAACTTCCGGCGGGACGTGCCGCGCATGCTGGCGCTGTGGCGGCAGGGGGGGCTCGACCTGGAGGGCATGATCAGCAAGCGGATCCGGTTCGAGGACCTCAACGAGGGCCTGCAGGCGTTGCGCGGCGGCGGATCGCTGATCCGGCAGGTAGTGCTGTTCGACTAGGAGTCTCTTGTGGACCTTGCGGGGAAGGTCGCCGTCGTCACGGGCGCCGGTGCCGGGCTGGGCAGGGCAGAAGCGCTTGCGTTGGCCGGGGCCGGCGCGTCGGTGGTGCTGAACGACCTGCCGGGAGTGGCCGACGCGGTCGTGGCCGAGGTCGAGGAGCGCGGCGCGAAGTGCGCGGTGGTCGAGGGCGACGTGGGGGAGCGCGACACCGCCGACGCCCTGGTGGCCGCGGCGGTGGAGCTCGGCGGGCTGCACGTCGTGGTGAACAACGCGGGCGTGCTGCGCGACCGGATGCTCGTCAACATGTCCGACGAGGACTGGGACCTCGTGGTCCGCGTGCACCTGCGCGGCCACTTCCTGTTGTCGCGCAACGCGGTCGCACTGTGGCGGCAGCAGTCGAAGGCTTCGGGCGGACCGGTGTACGCGCGGATCGTCAACACCTCCTCCGAGGCGTTCCTGCTCGGGTCGGAGGGCCAGGCGAACTACGCGGCGGCCAAGGCGGGGATCACCGCGCTGACCGTCGCGACCGCCCGCGGCACCGGCCGGTACGGCGTGCGCGCCAACGCGATCTGCCCCCGTGCGCGCACCGGCATGACCGCGCACGTCTTCGGTGACGCGCCCAGCGGCGCCGACCCGCTGGACCCCGTGCACGTCGCGCGGTTCGTGGCGTACCTGGCCTCGCCCGCGGCCGCGGAGATCAGCGGGCAGGTGTTCGTGGTGCACGGCGGGATGGTCGCCCTGATGGCGCCCCCGGCCGTGGAACAGCGCTTCGACGCGCTGGAGGACGTCGCGGGGTACTTCGCCGCGCGTGATCCGCAGAGGACTTTCTCCTGTACCGAAACGCTCGCCCTGTAGGAGGAGCTGTGACGCTCACCGTGCAACCGCACCGCGAGACGCTGGGGTTGAAGGACGGCCGGCTCTTCGTGGGAGGTCAGTTCCGCGACGCGGAGGAGACCTGGACGCACCGCCACCCCGCGACCGGCGAGGAGATCGGCCGGTTCGCCGTCGCCACGCCGGGGGACGTCGACGACGCGGTGCTGGCCGCGCGCAAGGCGTTCGACGACGGCGTGTGGTCGCGCGCTCGGGTGCAGGAACGCGTCCGGGTGCTGCTGCGGTACGCGAACCTGTTGCGGGAGAACGCCGACGAGCTGCGTGGACTGCAGGCGCTGGACAACGGGGTGCCGCTGTCGTTCGGGCAGATCTACGCGACCTCGGTGGGGATCGCGGCGGACATCTTCGAGCACCACGCGGGCTGGATCGACAAGGCTGGCGGCCAGACCCTGCCGCCGTACCAGGGCGGTGACCACCTGGCGATGACGTTCCGCGAGCCGGTCGGCGTGGTCGCGGCGATCCTGCCGTGGAACGCGCCGTTCGTGCTCTTCGCGCAGAAGCTCGCGCCCGCGCTGGCCGCCGGCTGCACGGTCGTGGTGAAGCCGTCGGAGTTCGCGTCGTTCTGCGTGATCCGGATGGTGGAGCTGCTGACCGAGGCCGGGCTGCCCGACGGAGTGGTCAACCTGGTCACCGGACCGGGAGAGCCGACCGGGCAGGCGCTGATCGCGCACCCGCTGGTGGACAAGATCAGCTTCACCGGGTCGCGGGCGGTCGGCCGCAAGATCGTCGAGGCGTCGGCGGGGACGATGAAGCGGGTGTCGCTGGAGCTGGGCGGCAAGAGCCCCGCACTGGTGTTCGCCGACGCGCCGAACGTGGGCCTCGCCGCGATGACGTGCATGGGCATGGTCACCATGGGGTTGTCGGGGCAGGCGTGCGTGGCCCACACCCGTGCGCTGGTCGCGCGCGAGGTGCAGGAGGAGTTCGTCACGATGGCCACGATGATGGCCGGGGCCGTGACGTTCGGCGACCCGTTCGACCCGGCGGTGCTGGCGAGCCCGTTGATCAACGAGCGGCAGCTGGAGCGCGTGCTCGGCTACATCGACCGCGGCCAGGAGGAAGGCGCCCGGCTGGTCACCGGCGGCACCCGGCTGGACGGCGAGTTCGCGTCCGGCAACTTCGTGGCGCCGACGATCTTCGCGGACGTCTCCAACGACATGGCGGTGGCGCGCGACGAGATTTTCGGGCCGGTGCTGACCGTGGTGCCGTTCGACGACGAGGACGAGGCGGTCCGGCTGGCCAACGACACCGACTACGGGCTCGGTGCCGGCATCTACACCAACGACGTGAAGCGGGCGTTCCGGGTCGCGAAGTCGTTGCGCGCCGGGATGATCGGCGTCAACGGGTTCCAGCTGGAGCCGCACGTGCCGTTCGGCGGGTACAAGCAGTCCGGGCTCGGCCGTGAGGGCGGGCAGAGCGCCTACGAGGCCTACACCGAGCTCAAGACCGTGATGATGCCGCTGACCGACGAGCTGATGTGATGCGGCTGTCCGGCAAGGTCGCCCTGATCACCGGCGCGGCCCGCGGCCAGGGTGCGGCAGCGGCCAGCCGGTTCGTCGCCGAGGGCGCGTCGGTGCTGCTGACCGACGTGCTCGACGAACCGGGCAAGGAGCTGGCCGCGTCGCTCGGCGCGCCCTACTTCCACCTGGACGTGTCGTCGGAGGACGACTGGGCGGCGGCGGTGTCGGCGGCGGGCGAGCTGGGCGAGATCTCCGTGCTGGTGAACAACGCGGGCGTGCTGCACTTCTCGCCGCTCGCGGACACCACCCTGGCCGACTACCAGCGGGTCGTCTCGATCAACCAGGTCGGGACGTTCCTCGGGATGCGTGCCGTCGTGCCGTCGATGAAGCGGGCCGGCGGCGGGTCGATCGTGAACGTGTCGTCGGTCGAGGGGCTCGCCGGAATGCCGATGCTGACCGCGTACACGGCGTCGAAGTTCGCGATCCGCGGCATGACGAAGGTGGCGGCGCTGGAGCTGGGGGAGCACGGGATCCGGGTGAACTCGGTGCACCCCGGCGCGATCGACACGCCCATGGTCAGCACGGCGCTGGGCCGCGAGATCGACGTGTCGCCGATCGGCAGGCGGCTGGCGCTGCGGCGGATCGGGCAGCCGGAGGACGTGGCGAACGTCGTGCTGTTCCTGGCCAGCGACGAGAGCGCGTACTGCACCGGCGGGGAGTTCGCGGTGGACGGTGGAGCGACGGCGACGCACGCCCTGGGCCGCTGACCTGGGCTTCCGAAATTGTCAGACCTCGTCGCTACCGTTGTCGGTGCACGGTCGGAACGAGGGGTGCGGCAGTCCCCGAGCGCTGGTCGTGTCCTCGTCGTCGGGGGTGGATGCCCCGGTCGTGCTCGTCGCGGCCGGGCCCCGGTGCCGATCCGGTCTGCGCCGCTGCCGGGCGGCGTCAGGCGGTGAAGCGAGCGGCTTGGCCGTCGATGAAGTTCTGCGCGCGTTCGAGGGTGTGCGAGCTGTACGTCCCTCCTGCGCGGGCATCGAGCAGGGCGTTCTGCTGGGCGTCCAGGAGGAGGCGTTGAAGTTCCCCCTGCTGGTGCAGGGGGCTGTCCGGATCGCGGTCCGCGGTCAGCATCTTGTCGAGGATCTCCGCCAGGGCGAGACCTCGTGCCCGAGCCTGCTCCAGCACCGCCTCGTCGAACGGCTTGCCGTTCTGGCGTTCGAGCGCGGTGTTCTCGAGCACGGCCTGGGTCGCGGTCATCATCTCGGCGGCGAGGCGGGCGTACTCGCGGCGCTCGTGCTCCTCGTCGTTGCCGCGGATGCCGAGCAGCCGGATGAGCGTGGGCAGGGTGCCGCCCTGCAGGAGCAGCGTGACGATCGCGACGGTGAACGCGATCAGCACGAGCTCCGCGCGGTGGGGCACGTCGATGGGCAGCGACTGGGCGGCGGCGAGCGTGACGACGCCGCGCATGCCCGACCACGCGAGCACCGCACCGCCACGCCAGCCGAGCCCTTCGCTGGCGAAGAACGTGGCGTCCGCGTGCTTGCGCTGCAACGCCCTGGTGGCGCGCTCGTAGCGCCTGCCGGGTTGCGGGCCGTGCTCGGAGATCCGGTCGAGCACCGCCTCGATCCGCCCGGTGAGCCGGTCGGCACGGCGCTGCTGGCGGCGCAGCAACGCGATCAGCGGCACCACGAACACCACCCGCAGGACGATCAGCAGCGCCGTCGCCAGCAGGCCGAGGGTGAACGCGGCCCACACGCTCTCACCCGATGCCCGCACGTCGCTGACGACCGCCGTGATCTCGAACCCCATCAGGAGGAAGACACCGTTCTCCAGCAACAACTGAATGGTGCGCCAGTTGGTGCGCTCGGAGATCCGGTCGTGCGCGGTGAACCGCTTCGCGCTCTGATGACCGGTGATCAGCCCCGCCGTCACGACGGCGATCACGCCGGACGCGTGCAGCTCCTCTGCCGGGATGAAGGCGAGGAACGGCACGACGAACGAGATCGCGGTCGTCAGCACCGGCTGCCCCTGGATCCGCGACCGGGCCCAGACCGACACCACCCCGACCACCGCACCCACGACCACGCCGATGAGGACCGCCCGCCCGAAGTCGCCGAGCGCGCCCCAGAAGCTGACCGTGCCCGCGATCGCCGCCACGGCCGTGCGCAACAGCACGAGCGCCGTCGCGTCGTTGACCAGCCCCTCACCCTCCAGGATGGTGACGAGCCGCGGCGGCAACCCCAGCCGCTTGCCGATCGACGTGGCCGCCACCGCGTCCGGCGGACTGATCACCGCACCGAGCGCGACCGCGGCCGGGAACCCGATCTCGGGCAACAACCACCAGATCAGCAGCCCGGTGCCGAACGCCGACCCGACGACCAGCAACACCGACAACGCGCCGATCGCGCGGAAGTTGCGCCGGAAGTCCATCACCGGCACGTTCACCGCCGCCGAGTAGAGGATCGGCGGCAGCACCACCACGAGGATCCACTCGGGCTCCACGACCACGTGCGGCGCACCGGGCACCTGGCTGCACACCATCCCGACCACCACGAGCAGCACCGGCGCCGCCACCCCGACCCGCGGCGCGACGTACGACACCACGACGATGATCAGCACCGCGACGACGGCGAGCAACGCCAGCTCCTGCATGATCGTCAGTCTGGCCGCCCACGCCGCGTCCGGCCACGCGAGCCACGCCGCGGCGCGGCTCGGCAACTGGCACGCCCGCTCCACTGCGCCCGGCGGGGCGTCGGCCGATTCGCGGCCGCCACGCCCGCTCGCGCCCCGCGCTCTGACGGGCCGCCGGCCGGTTCGCAGCCCAAGCGTCCACTCTGGCCTCGCGTCCGCCGGCACGCGCGCCCGCGTCCCACCGGGCCCTGGTGGGCGTCGGCCGGTTCACGACCGCAGCGTCCCTCCCAGACCGGCGTTTGCCAGCACATCCGCTCGTGCCCCATCGCGCCCTGACGGGCTGCTGGCCGGTCCGCAGCCGCAGCCTCCCCCCATCCGGCATCCGCCACCACGACCCGCTCACCCCAGCCGCCGCGCTCGCCTCACCGAGTCAGGCCGGGCCGATAGCCCGTTCGCAACCGCGGCGTCCACTCCGGCCCAGCGCCCGCCGGCACGTCCACTCGCACCCCACCGCGTCCTGACGGGTCGCTGGCCGGTTCGCAACCGCAGTGTCCACCCCCGCCCGCCGTCCGCCGACACGACCGCCCGCATCTCACCGCGTCCTGACGGGTCGCTGGCCCGTTCGCAACCGCAGCGTCCACCCCCGCCCGCCGTCCGCCGACACGACCGCCCGCACCTCACCGCGCCCGACGGACCGCTGCCCGGTCCGCAGCCGCAACGTCCACTCAGGCCCGGCGTCCGCCGCCGCGCCGCTCGCCTCACCGCGTCGGGCCGCTGACCCGTTCGCAACCGCGGTGTTCACCCTCGCCCGGTACCCGCCGCCACACCCCGCTCACCCCCAGCCGCCGTGCCCGCCCTCACCCTGCCCACACCAGCAGCACCGGGCAGGGTGCGTGGTCCACGACGTACCGGCTTGCCGGCCCGAGGCTCTTCGGCCCCGGACGCCCGTGGTCCCCGTCCCGCGCCACGACCAGCAGCTCCGCCCCCTCCGCCGCCGCGACGACCTCCCGCTCGACCCGGCCCGACCGCTCCAGCCGGGTGCACGGCCGACCAAGTCGCGAAGCAGCCGCGGCGAGCAGGTCCGAGCCTGAGGTCGATGCGAGCGACTCCAGGGTCGTGCCGGGGTCGAGGCCGCGGCGGCCGAGGAGGCCGGCGAACGCGCCGTGGGCCGCGTGCGGCACGTCGTGACCGCTGACGTGCAGGAGGGTGATGTCGGCGTTCGGGTAGGCCTTCGCCGCGTCGACGCACGCGGGCCAGGTGCCCTCGACGACCCAGACCAGGACGGCCACTCAGCCTCCGATCAGCAGCAGGGAACCCCACAGTGCCACCACCGCGGCGACCAGGCTCGCCGGCACGGTCAGCAGGCCGAGCCTGGTGAACTCGCCGAGGTCCACGTCGTGGTCGTGCTGGTGGACGATCCGCCGCCACAGCAACGTCGCCAGCGAGCCCGCGTACGTCAGGTTCGGGCCGATGTTCACCCCGAGCAGCACCGCCAGCACACCGCCGGGACCGGTGGCGGCCACCAGCGGCAGCAGCACCAGGACCGCGGGCAGGTTGTTGATCAGGTTCGCCAGCACCGCCGCCAGCGCGGCGATCGCGAGCAGGGCCACCAGGCCGTTCCCGTCGGGGATGACGCGGGCCAGCGCGGCGCCGAGACCGTTGTCCACGACCGCCTTCACGATGATCCCGAGCGCCAGCACGAACGCCAGGAACGGCAGCGACACCGAGGCCACGACCTTGCGGACCGTCGTTCGCCGCCGCGCCAGCGCCCGGACCGCCAGCACCGCGGCGCCCGTCGTCGCCGCCCAGGCCGGGTCCACGCCGACCGCCGAGGTCACCACGAAACCGGCGAGCGTGGCCACGACCGTCGCCAGCGCGAACACCGGCATCTCGGGCGCCTCCTCGTGCCGCGGTTCGGCGCTGCCGGCGAGCTCGTGCGCGAAGAACCGCCGGAACACCAGGTACTCGGCCAGCACCGCCACCACCCACGGGCCCGCCATCAGCCCGGCGAACCGCGTGAACGACAGCCCGCTCGCCGTGAACGCCAGCAGGTTCGTCAGGTTCGACACCGGCAGCAACGTCGAGGCCGTGTTCGACAGGTGCGTGCACGCGTAGACCGGCGCCTTGGGCCGCACCCCGGCCCGTGCCGCCGTCGCGAACACCACCGGGGTCAGCAGCACGACCGTCGCATCGAGACTCAGCACCGCCGTGATCACCGACGCGAGCCCGAACACCCCGGCCAGCAACCGCTGCGGCCGTCCCGCCGCCCACCGCCCCAGCCAGGCACCGCAGGCCCGGAACAGACCCTCGTCCGCGCACAGCTGCGCCAGCACCAGCACCGCCGCCAGGAACCACACGACCGGCGCCAGCCGCACCACCTCGTCCCACGCGTGCGGCAGCCCGATCGCCCCGGTCAGCACCGCGACCGCCGCCGCGGGCACCGCCACCACCGCCTCGGGCAGTCCACGGGGGCGCACCACCGCGCACACCAGCACCAGCACGAGCAGGACGACCGACACGCCCTCCGCCAGCCACCCGCTCAACACCCGGCACTCCCGTCTCGCACCCGTTCGCCGCAATCGAACCACGCGCGAACGGGCCGCCGCCGGACGAGCGCCCGTGGCCTTGACCACGGGCGCGAGGGCCGGATCAGGACGCCGTGAACGTCAGCGTGAAGCTCGTCTTCTCCGCGTGCAGCCGGTGCCGGGGGAGGACACCGGGCCCGCACGACGCCGTTCCCAGGCCGTGCTGCGCCACGTCGAGGTTCAGGTGCACCCGGTCCCGTGCCCGCAGGTCGGTGGTGTGCGTGGCCGCGTCGAGGTCCTCGGACGTCCACCGGCGCGCGGCGAAGTCGAACACCGGCTCGCCCTCCACCCGCACCCGGCGCACGCCGTCGCTCAGCTCCAGCCACCGGGCGTCGGCGCGGTTTCCGTTCTCCTGCGGGAACACGTACGGCGTCTGCAGACCGTCCACGGTGGACGCGAACCGCCCGACCCGCACCGCCTGCCGGCTGTCGGCGTAGGCCTCGCCGGGCCCGCAGCCGAACCACGACACGGCGTCCAGCGCCCCCGGCAGCGCCAGCCGCAGCCCGAGCCGGGGCAGCGTGCACGGCCACTCGCCGTCCGGTTCCACGTCCACCCGCAGCCGCAGCCGGTCGCCCTCGGCGGTCCACCGGTAGTCGGCGCGCATCCCGAACCCCCACGCGGGCGGCGCCACCCGCGTCCGCACGGTGATCGAGTGCTCCGCCACCTCCACGGCGGCCACCCGGTGCTGCACCCGGTGCAACCCGGCCGCGCGCCACGCCCGCTCGTCGGAGGCTTGGCCACCGCCGCGGTCGTTGTCGGTCGGCGCCCGCCACAGGTCGAGGCGGGGGCCGTCCAGCTGCAGCGGGCCGAGCCGGGTCAGCAGGCCGGTGACCGGGGAGAACACGCCGGGACCGAGCCGCAGGACCCCGCCGCTCCGCACGACCGCGGCAGGCACGTCGCCACCGGCCGCCTCTCGACCGCGCGCACCGACGACCGCGACCTGCCCCACCGCCACCACGTGCCCGGCCGCTGCCCACCGCGTGCCCGCCGCCAGCACGGCCCGCACGGTCAGCCACCCCTCGCCAGCGACGTCCGGCAGCTCCGGCAACGGCACCTCGGCGTCCTGCCCCGGCCCGGTCGCCGGCACCCCGGACGCCACCGCGCCCCCGTCGTCCTCGTACACCCACTCGAACCGCAGGTGCTCCAGCGACACGAGGTCGTAGCGGTTCACCACCCGCACACCGCCGTCGGCACCGGCCGAGATCCGCACCGGCGCGAACACCGCAGCGAACTCCACCAGCCCCGGCGAGGGCACCCGGTCGGGGAACACGAGCCCGTCGATGACGAAGTTCCCGTCGTGCAGCGGTTCCCCGAAGTCGCCGCCGTAGGAGAACCGCCCGTCACCGGCGATCCCGTGGTCGATCCACTCCCAGACGAACCCGCCCTGCACGTGCGGGTACCGCTCGAACAGCTCCCGGTACTCCAGCATCCCGCCCGGCCCGTTGCCCATGGCGTGCGCGAACTCGCACAGCACGAACGGCAGCGCCCGGCGGCGTTCGTTCGCGTCCTCGCGCCGCCCGATCTGCTCGACCTCGGCGTGCGAGGCGTACATGCGGCTGTGGACGTCCACGTACTCGCAGTCGAGGTCGCCCTCGTAGTGCACCGGCCGGGACGGGTCGCGGTCACGGGTCCAGGCCGCCATCGCCGCCAGGTTCTGGCCCGTGTGCGACTCGTTGCCGAGCGACCACAGCACGATCGACGGGTGGTTCTTGTCCCGCTCGACCATGCGCCGCATCCGGTCCAGGTAGGACTCGAGCCACACCGGGTCGGCGCTCGGGTTCCCGGACCAGCCGAGCTCGGTGAACCCGTGCGTCTCCAGGTCGCACTCGTTGACCACCCACAGCCCGTACTCGTCGCACAGCGACAGGAAGAACGGGTCGGGCGGGTAGTGGCTCGTGCGGACGGCGTTGACGTTGTGGCGCTTCATCAGCTCGACATCCGCCACCGCGAACGCACGCGGCACCGCACGGCCCAGCGCCGGGTGGTGCTCGTGCCGGTTCACGCCGCGGAACTCGATCCGCGACCCGTTGACCGTCAGCACCCCGTCGACGATCGCGACCGTGCGGAACCCGATCCGCACCGGCACCCGTTCCGCGGCGGTGTGCACGACACCGTCGTACAACCGCGGCTGCTCGGCGCTCCACGGTTCCACCGCGACCGCCGCGCTCTCACCGGCGGGCAGGTCGTGCACGTCCAGCTCCGGCACGGTGACCAGCAGCCCGTCACCCTCCACCGACAGCGTGCCCAGTCCCGTGAGGTGGTCGTAGGAGGCGTTGAGCCGGTAGTCCGCGACGCCGCCGCGCGGGCGGGACAGCAGCGCGACGCCGCGGAAGATGCCGGACAGCCACCACATGTCCTGGTCCTCCAGGTAGCTGCCGGAGGACCACTGGTGCACCCGCACGACGAGGACGTTGCGGTGCGGGCGGAGCACCGCGCTCACGTCGAACTCCGCCGGCAGCCGGCTGCCGCGCGTCACGCCCAGCTCGACGCCGTTGAGCCACACCCGCCCGCACGAGTCGACGCCGTCGAACCGCAGCACCGCCGGCTCGTCCGGCCAGAACACCGGCAGGTCGAACACGAGCCGGTGGTCGCCGGTCGGGTTCTCCGACGGCACGCGCGGCGGGTCGACGGGGAACGGGTACCGGACGTTCGTGTACGCGGGCGACCCGTGCCCCTGCAGCTGCCAGTGACCGGGAACGGTGATCGTGTCCCAGGAGCTGTCGTCGAAGTCCTCCGCGGCCACGTCGTCGGACAGCACGGCGGTGGGGGACAGGCGGAACCGCCACGCCCCGTCGAGCGGCAGCGCGGCCGCGTCGGAGGAGAAGTGCGCGCGCGGGGGCAGCGCGCCGTGGCCGGGACGGGGGTCTTCGAGGTAGGTCGGCTGAGACATGTGTTCCTTAGCCCTCGACAGCGCCTGCGGCGATGTTGCGGATGAGATCACGTGCGCTGATCGAGGAACATGACCACCAGCGGCACGACCGCCACTGGAGGACGGGTGTTCCACGTCGTGACGAATATCCGTGAGCGCTCCCGTGAGCGTTCACGGATTGGTGCGAAGGATGAGCGCCGCCGTCACGACCAGCTCGGCACCGACAGCGGTTGCCCGCCGTCCGGCAGCAGGGCGGCCTGCTCGACGGCGAGTGCGCCGATCCGCTTGGTGTCCAGCGCGACGCTGGTGAGCGCCGGGTCGACGACGGTGCCGAGCTGCAACCCGTCGAACCCGACCACGGCGAGGTCGTCCGGCACCTTCAGACCGCGCCTGCGGGCGGAGCGCAGCGCGCCGACCGCGACGGTGTCGTTGAACGCGAACACCGCGGTGACACCGGGATGCCGGTCCAGCAGCGCGGTGAGGGCCTCGGCGCCGCCGTCGACGGACTGGTGTGCGCCCGTGACGGCACGCGAGTCGAGCCTGTGCGCGGCCATCGCCGCGCAGAACCACGCGTGCCGGTCACCGGGGTCGGCGCGGTTGGCGTGGTCGAGCATGCCGATGTGCCGGTGCCCGGCCGCGACGAGGTGGTCGACAGCGGCGCCGCGTTGAGGACGCGCCGCTTGGTGGCGCCGTCGATCTCGCCATTGTCGTTGAGCGCGCGACACGGTCTGCCGCGACACGCCCGCGGCGCTCGCGACGTCGTTGATCGTTGCGCGCTTCATGACGACCGAGTGTGCCGCCCGTCCTAGCCGACCAGGCGGCGGCGCCAGTCCAGCGCGGTGACGGAGATGGCCCGGCCGGGGTCGCCGTTCCACTCGATGCGCAGACCGGCAGCCTCGACCGCGGCGACGATCTCGGCGCCGACCGCGGCGGTGGTCTCGGCCGTGCCGTCGAAGCCGCCGTAGTACAGCGTCAGCCCGTGGCCGGCCGCGGCGGCGTCCGTGGACTGGGCGTGGAAGTAGACGAACCCGCGGGCGCCCGGAGCGGCCTCGTCGCCGATCTCGGCGTTGCCGCAGGTGCGGCAGCAGGTGAAGTTCTCGCGGGCGGTGATGCCCGCCTCGTCGAGCGCGGCGAACGCGCGGGTGAGTCGTTCCGGGTCGGTCTCGCCCTCCCAGGTCGCCTGTTCCTCGACCCGTTCCTGCCACAGCCGGTCGGCCAGTGCCCGCGCCTGCTCGGGTGAGACGGGCCTGCGGTCCTTCGTGGCCAGGTGGTCCTCAGCGAGCTCGGCCAGGTCCGCGCGGGAGGCGTAGCCGCCGGCCAGCACCTCGCGGACGCGCTGCTCCAGCGACGTGCGCTCCTCCTCGGTGAGGTCGAGCGACGGCACCTGCGCCGCGGGCGGCAGGTCCAGGGGTGACCAGGCCAGGCCGCGGTCCCAGCCGCTTTCCTTCCGGGCCCAGCCGACGAGGGTCGCGGCCACGGCGTCCGGCTCGCCGGCGGTCGCCGTGAAGTGCCGGTCCGCGGCGCCGTCGCGGTGCTCCACGGAGTAGTTGCCGCCGTTCTCGTGCCAGACCTGGGCGAACACCCCGGGCAGGTCGGGCACCCGCTGCACGACGAGGAACCGGTCACCGGCGCCGCCGATCCGGTGGACCAGCCCGGCCAGCTCCTGCTCGGACACGCGGACGTGCCGTTCACCGTTCTCCACCTGCACCGTGATCTCCAACATGCGCAGACTCTGGCACACGCCCCTCAGCCCGCCGCGGAGGCCAGCGCGTCGAGCACGGTCGTGATCGGGGCGCGCGAACCCCGCCGCACGGCCGCCGTGATCCGGCGGGTCACCGGCAGCTCGCGCGCCACCACGTCGAAGCGCGGGTGGACGGCCAGCGCGGGCAGCAGCGCGACCGCCAGCCCGGCCTCGACGTGCTGCAACGTCAGCACGTAGTTGCTGAAGCGGGCCACCACCCGCGGCTCGAACCCGGCCTGCCGGCACAGCCGCGTGGCCAGGTTCGCCATGTACGAGCCGGGCACGTCGAACGCCCACCGCTCGTCCTTGCACGCCTTCAGGTCCGTCGCCGGGTGACCGGGCGGGGTCAGCAGCACCACCGGGTCCTCGCCGAGCGGCACGACGTCGACGTCCGGCGGCACCGGCAGCTCCACGAAGTCGGTGGTCGTGATGATCACGTCGACCTCGCCGGCCAGCAGCGCGGGCATGCTCGCGTGCGGTTCCAGCTCGACCAGCTGCACGTCCAGGTGCGGGTGGTCCAGCTGCCCGATCGCGGGCACGGCCAGCGTGTGGATCGAGCTCTGGAACGCCCCGAGCCGCACCCGCCCGGACGGTTCGGCGTTGAGCCCGCGCAGCTCGGCCTCGACGGCGTCCATGTGGTCGAGGACCGCCCGCGCCCGCCGCGCGAGGATCAACCCGGCCGACGTGAGCCGCACCCGCCGCCCGGTGCGTTCCAGCAGCTGCGTGCGCGTCTCCGCCTCCAGCACCGCCAGCTGCTGCGACACGCTCGACGCACTCATGTTCGCGGCCTGCGCCACCGCGCGCACGGTGCCCAACGCGTCCAGCTGGCTCAGCAGCTTCAGCCGCCACGGGTTCAACGTCATGCTGTGCAGTATTTCCGAACAGCGAGCGTGGGATTGTGAGATGGACCTGATGCTCGCGCGCTCGTAGCGTCCCGGTCCATGGAGACCTTCTGGGAGGACGTGGACCGCCACCTCGTGCGCTACGGCGGCACCTTCACGCGAGAGATCATCGACAGCGCCGCGGGCAGCTTCCTGTTCACCGAGGACGGCCGCCGCATCCTGGACTTCACCTCCGGTCAGATGAGCGCGATCCTCGGCCACTCGCACCCGCGGATCGTCGCGACCGTGCAGCGCCAGATCGCGAACCTCGACCACCTCTTCAGCGGCATGCTCAGCCGCCCGGTCGTCGACCTGGCCCGCCGGCTCGCCGGGACGCTGCCGGACCCGTTGCGGAAGGTGCAGCTGCTCACCACCGGTGCCGAGTCGAACGAGGCCGCGCTGCGCATGGCCAAGTTGGTCACCGGCAAGCACGAGGTCGTGGCCTTCGCCCGGTCCTGGCACGGCATGACCGCCGGTGCCGCGGCCGCCACCTACAGCGCGGGCCGCAAGGGCTACGGGCCGGTGGGCGGCAACTTCGCGATCCCGGTGCCGACCGCCGACTGGCAGGCGCAGCTCGACCTGGCGTTCGACCTGATCGACGCCCAGTCGGTGGGCTCGCTGGCCGCGTGCATCGTCGAGCCGGTCCTGAGCTCCGGCGGCATCATCGAACCGCCACTGGGCTACTTCGCCGCCCTGCAGGCCAAGTGCCGCGAGCGCGGCATGCTGCTGATCTTCGACGAGGCGCAGACCGGCCTGTGCCGCACCGGCACCTGGTACGCGTTCGAACGCGACGGCGTGGTGCCCGACATCCTGACGCTGTCCAAGACCCTGGGCGCCGGCCTGCCGCTGGCCGCCGTGATCACCTCCGCCGAGATCGAGGAGGAGGCGCACGCCCGCGGCTACCTGTTCTTCACCACCCACGTCTCCGACCCGCTGGTCGCCGCCGTCGGCAACACGGTGCTGGACGTGCTGGTCGAGGAACAGCTGGACGAGCGGGTGGTGAAGCTCGGGGCGCACCTGCGCACCGGGCTGGACGACATCGCCGCGCGGCACGACCTGGTGACCGACGTGCGCGGACGCGGGTTGCTGGTCGGGGTGGAGATCGGGGACGAGTCGCTGCACGCGCCGATCACGCGGAGGTGCCTGGAGCTGGGGCTGCACATGAACATCGTGCAGACGCCCGGGATGGGCGGGGTGTTCCGGATCGCACCGGCGTTGACCACGACGGAGGAGGAGCTGGACCTCGGCTTGAGCATCCTCGACGAGGCGATCGGATCGACGACGGCCTAGGTTGGAGGGCATGGCGCTCACCGAGGACGAGACCGCGATCGTCGCACTGGCCGGCGAGTTCGTCGACCGCAAAGTGCGGCCGGTGGCACGGGAGCTCGACCACACCGACACCTACCCCGAGGCGCTCATCGACCAGATGAAGGAGATGGGCGTCTTCGGGCTGGCGGTGCCGGAGCCGTGGGGGTCGGTGGCGGTGTCGGCCGAGTGCTACGCGATGGTGACCTCGGAGCTGGCCCGCGGGTGGATGTCGCTGGCCGGTGCGATGGGCGGGCACACGGTCGTCGCCAAGCTGCTGGTGGCGTTCGGCACCCGCGAGCAGCAGGACGCCTACCTGCCGCGGATGGCCACCGGTGAGCTGCGGGCGACGATGGCGCTGACCGAACCCGGCGGCGGCTCCGACCTCCAGGCCATCCGCACCACGGCGCGCAGGGACGGCGCGGACTACGTGGTCAACGGTTCCAAGACGTGGATCACCAACGCGCGCAGGTCGGGGCTGATCGCGTTGCTGTGCAAGACGGACCCGTCGGCGTCGCCGCCGCACAAGGGCGTGTCCGTGCTGCTGGTCGAGAAGGGGCCGGGGCTCACGGTGTCGCGCGACCTGCCCAAGCTCGGCTACAAGGGCGTGGAGAGCTGTGAGCTGTCCTTCGACGACTTCCGCGTGCCCGCGACCGCGGTCCTCGGCGGTGTGGAGGGCCAGGGGTTCGCGCAGATGATGCGCGGCCTTGAGATCGGGCGCATCCAGGTCGCGTGCCGGGCCCTCGGCGTCGCGCAGGCGGCGCTGGACGACTCGCTCAGGTACGCCCAGGAGCGCGAGAGCTTCGGCAAACCCATCTGGCAGCACCAGTCCATCGGCAACTACCTCGCGGACATGGCCACGAAGCTCGAAGCCGCCCGCCAGCTCACCCTGCACGCCGCCCGCCGGTACGACTCGGGGGAGCGCGCGGACCTGGAGGCCGGCATGGCGAAGCTGTTCGCCTCGGAGACCGCGATGGAGGTGGCGTTGACCGCCGTGCGCATCCACGGCGGCTACGGCTACTCCACGGAGTTCGACGTCGAGCGCTACTTCCGCGACGCACCGCTGATGATCGTCGGTGAGGGCACCAACGAGATCCAGCGGACCGTCATCGCCCGCCAGCTGGTGAAGAGGGCGAAGTGACCACCGACCTGCTGCTCCCCGACCCCGCGCACGCACTGGGCGCGCTGCTCGACGTGCCGGTGCCCGACCTCGCCGAGGAGGGCCTGCCGCTGCTGTGGCACTGGCTCTACCTGCTCGACCGCCCGGCGCAGGCCGACCTCGGGCCGGACGGGCACCCGTTCCGCAACACCGTCCCGGTCCCGCCATCCGGACGGCGCCGGATGTGGGCGGGTGGCCGCGTGCGCCGCTCGGGGCCGCTGCGCTGCGGCGAGACGGCCACGCGGGAGACGACCGTGCTGTCCACCGAGGACAAGCAGGGCCGATCGGGGCCGTTGACGTTCGTCGTGGTGCGGCACCAGATCTGGCAACGCGGGGAGGTCGTGGTCGAGGAGGAGCAGGACCTCGTCTACCGCGAACCCGGAACGACCCCGGACCTCCCGGAGACACCGGAGGTGCCCGCCGCGGAGCACGAGTGGGCCGTCGACGTGACCCCGACGCTGCTGTTCCGGTTCTCCGCGCTGACCTACAACGCCCACCGCATCCACTACGACCGCGACTACGCGCGGGACGTGGAGGGGTATCCGGGCCTGCTGACGCACGGGCCGTTGCAGGCGCTCGCGATGGCCGAGGCGGGGAGGAGGGCGGGGCTCGCCGGTGACTTCGAGTACCGGCTCGTGGCCCCGTTGTTCGACCACCAGGGGATGGTGGTGACGCCGACGTCGGTGCGCGACCGGTACGGCCGGCGCACCGCGACCGGCGGGTTCACCGGAGCGCCCCGGTGAACCCGCCGGTCCTCAGACGGCGGTGAGCTCCGCGGTCCTGCGGCGCCGCAGCCGCAACACCACCGCCACCGCGAGCAGGACGGCCAGCACCGCGTAGCAGACGGCCGCGAACGGGCTCGCCACCAGCGCGGTCAGGTCGCCCTCGCTGATCTGCAGGGTCCGGCGCAGCTGCTCCTCCGCCAGCGGGCCGAGGATCATGCCGACCACCAGCGGTGCCACCGGGTAGCCGTGGCGGCGCATGAAGAAGCCGACCACGCCGATCACCAGCAGCACGACCAGGTCGTCCACCACGAAGTTCACCGCGTAGGTGCCCAGCGCGGCGAACAGCAGGATGCCCGCGTACAGGTACGGGCGGGGGATCTGCAGCACCTTCACCCAGATCCTGACCAGCGGCAGGTTCAGCACGAGCAGCATCACGTTGCCGATGTACAGCGACGCGATCAGCGCCCACACCATCTCGCTGTTGTTCGTGAACAGCAGCGGTCCCGGCTGGATGCCGTAGCTCTGGAACGCCGCCACGATCACCGCGGCCGTCGCCGTCGTCGGCAGGCCCAGCGTCAGCAACGGCACCAGCACGCCCGCCGCGGCCGCGTTGTTCGCCGCCTCCGGACCCGCCACGCCCTCGATCGCGCCCTTGCCGAACTCCTCCGGTCGCTGGGAGAGCTTCTTCTCCGCCGCGTACGACAGGAACGTCGACACGTCCGCGCCACCGGCGGGCACGGTGCCGATCGGGAAGCCGATCACCGTGCCGCGCAGCCACGGCTTCCACGACCGCGACCAGAACTCGCGGGTGAACCACTTGCCGCCGACCGGGATGACCTCGATCGGGCCGTGCCGCAGCCGGGAGGCGACGTAGAACGCCTCGCCCACCGCGAACACGCCGACCGCCACCACGACCACGTCGACGCCGTCGGCCAGCGTCGGGATGCCCAGCGTGAACCGGGACTGCCCGGACAGCGTGTCCGTGCCGATCAGGCCGATGAACAACCCGAGCGCCAGCGACGCGAGACCGCGCACGGGGGAGGACCCGAGCAGTGCGGCGACCGTCGTGAACGCCACGACCATCAGCGCGAAGTAGTCGGCCGGGCCGAGGGTGACCGCGACGTCCGCGATCGTGGGGGCCAGCGCGGTCAGCAGGACGGTGGCGATGGTGCCCGCCACGAACGACCCGATCGCCGCCGTCGCGAGTGCCGCCGCGCCCTTGCCCGCGCGGGCCATCTTGTTGCCCTCCAGCGCGGTCACGATCGACGCGGACTCGCCGGGCGTGTTCAGCAGGATCGACGTGGTCGACCCGCCGTACATGCCGCCGTAGTAGATGCCCGCGAAGATGATCAGCGCGGCCGTCGGTTCGAGCGTGTAGGTCAGCGGCAGCAGCAACGCCACCGTCATCGCGGGTCCGATGCCCGGCAGCACGCCGACCGCGGTGCCGAGCGTGACGCCCAGCAGCGCGTAGAGCAGGTAGAGGGGCTGCGCGGCGGTCGCGAAACCGTCGATCAGCGCGGTGATGTCACCCATCGAGGAGGGGCACCCCCTCGAAGATCCCGGCGGGCAGCGACAGGCCCAGCCCGGACGCGAACACGACCTGCACCACCAGTGCCAGCACCACGGCGACGATCAGCGCGCGCCACCACACGGCACCCAGCGCCCAGGCGGCGCCGAAGAACAGCACGGTCGCGGCCACCGGCCACCCGGCGAGGTCGATCAGCGCCAGGTGCGCCACCAGCACGACCACCAGCTTGGCCACCGTCGCCCAGTCGGTGCGGACGCCGGTGTCGACGTCCTCACCGTCCTCGGCCTGGCCGAGCTTGCCGCGTGCGGTGGCGATGATCGCCGCGATGCCGGTGACGACCAGCAACGCACCCACGGCGTAGGGGAAGGCACGCGGCCCGACGGAGGTGTCGGTGCCGCGCGAGGCGATCGTGGTCGCGTCGACCAGGACGAACGCCCCGATCGCCACGACCAGCCCGCCGAAGCCGTACTCCTCGGCCTTCTCCGCACTCACTTCGCGAGGCCCATCTCCTCGAGCGCGGGCTTGATCCGGCCGATCTCCTTGGTGAGGAACGTCGAGAACTCGTGACCGGTGAGGAACGTGTCCGTCCAGCCCTTCTTCTTGAGCTCCTCCTGCCACTGCGGGCTGTTGCGCATGTCGGTGACCAGCGTGATCAGCCGCTCCTTGGCCGCGGGCGAGATCGAGCCGGGCGCCACCACACCGCGCCAGTTGATCAGCTCGACGCCCTTGCCGACGCCCTTGAGCGTGGGCACGCTGCCGCCGAGGTCCGTGTGCTCCTTCGGACCGGACGTGCCGAGCGCGCGCAGCTTGCCCGCCTTGATCTGCTCGCGGTACTCGCCGATGCCGGAGATGCCCGCGTCGACCTTCTTGCCCAGCAGCGCGGCCAGCGACTCACCACCGCCGGAGTACGGGATGTAGTTGAGCTTGAGCGGGTCGATCTCCTTGGCGGCCAGCAGCATGGCCGCGAGCAGGTGGTCGGTGCCGCCCGCCGAACCGCCGGTGATCGAGACGCCCTTGCCCTTCTCGTTCACGGCGTTGAGCAGGTCGTCGATCGTCTTGTGCGGCGAGTCGGCCGGCACGACGACGACCTCGTCCTCCGCGGTGAGCCGCGCGATCGGGGTGGTGTCCTCCAAGCGGGTGTCGACGTTGTTGGTCTCCACCGCGCCGACCATCACCAGACCGGTGACCATCAGGTACTGCTCGGAGCGCTCGTTCGCGAGCTTCTTCAGCCCGACCGTGCCGCCCGCGCCGCCGACGTTGCTGACCTGGATCGATCTCACCAGGTTCGCGCCGTTCATGGCCGTCTGCATCGCGCGCGCCGTCTGGTCCCAGCCACCGCCGGGGTCGGCGGGCGCCATGATCTCCAGCTTGGCGAGCGCGTCGGAGCCGCTCTGCCCCTTCTGGCCGCACCCGGTGACCAACAATCCCGCTGCGGCCACCACCGCGACCCATTTCCTGCTCATCGTCCACACACCCGTTCCCTCGGCGACGTTGGGCGGGAACGCTAAGGAGGGGTGCGTTCACACGTAAGCAAACGGTCGTAAGACTCGTATTGGTCGTTTAGTTTGTGGCGCCGACCACAGCTTCTGCGTTAGAAACGTCAGCCATGCGCAGCCGTCGCCGCGTCTCACTGGGCGTCTCCCTGCTGGTACTGCAGGTGGTCATCGTCCTGGTGACCACGTGCGCCGCCGGCCTGCTCGCGGCCAAGCTGCAGAGCGACCGCATCCGCGACTCCTACCAGGACCGGATGCTGGCCGTCGCCGAGAGCGTCGCCCGGCTGCCGACCGTGGTCGGCGCGTTCGGCAGCCCCGATCCGGCGGCGACCATCCAGCCGCTGGCCGAGCTGATCCGCACCGCCTCCGGCGTGACGTACGTGGTGGTCACGAACGACAGGGGCGTCCGCTACGCGCACCCCGACCCGCGCCGCATCGGCGAGCGCGTCTCCACCGACCCGTCCACGGCCCTGTCGGGCAACGTCTTCGTCGGCACCGAGACCGGCACCCTGGGCACCTCGCTGCGGGCGAAGGTCCCGATCCGCTCCGAGGACGGCAGGATCATCGGCATGGCCTCGGTCGGCATCCTGGAGAGCCAGCTGTCCGCCGACCTCGCGGAGGACCTGCCCGAGCTGATCGGCTGGCTCGCACTGGCCGCCCTGGTCGGCGTGCTGGGCGCCGCCCTGGTCACCCAGCTGGTGCGCCGCCGCACGTTCCGGCTCGAACCCGCCGAGATCGCCCAGCTGCTGGAGACCCGCGACGCGATGCTGCACGGCATCCGCGAGGGCGTCGTGGCCGTCGACGAACACGGCCGCCTCGCGCTGGTCAACGACGAGGCCATGCGCCTGCTCGGCCTGGGCGCCGACCCCACCGGCCGCCCCGCCGACGAGGTGCTCGACTCCGGCGTCCTCGACCTCGCCCGCGGCGACGACGTCTCCGACCGCCTCGTCCTCGCGGGCGAACGGGTCCTGGTCGCCAACCGGATGACCGCGAAGACCGCGGGCCGTGCCGTCGGCGTGGTCCTCACCCTGCGCGACCGCACCGAGCTGCACGACGCCCTGCGCCAGCTCGACGGCCAGCGCACCGTCACCGAGGTGCTCCGCGCGCAGGCCCACGAGTTCTCCAACCACCTGCACGTCATCGGCGGCCTCGTGGAGCTCGACCGCCGCGACGACGCCGTCGCCTACATCGAACGCGTCGGCGGCGCCGGCTCGCTCACCTCCGACATCGTCACCGGCGCGGGCGCAGACCCCGCGCTGGCGGCGTTGCTGCTCGCGAAGTCCTCCACGGCCCACGAACGCGGCGTGGCCCTGCGCCTGGACGCCACCTCGTCGGTCGACGTCCGGGCCGGCGACGACGCGCTGACCGTGCTCGGCAACCTCCTCGACAACGCCGTCGACGCCGTGGACACCGGCGGCACCGTCCGGGTGCTGGTCCGGTCGTCCGACGCCGGTGTGCGGGTCGTGGTCGACGACGACGGCCCCGGCATCGCCGAACCCGACCGCAACCGCGTCTTCGACCTCGGTGTCAGCTCCAAGGCGGTGGCCGGCGCGCACGGCAGGGGCATCGGCCTCGCACTGGTCTCCCGCGTGGTCACCCGCCGCAACGGCAGGGTCGACGTCACGGACTCTTCGCTCGGCGGCGCGTCGTTCGACGTGTGGCTACCGGAAACGGGGAACAGATGACCGTCCGCACGCTCGTGGTCGACGACGACTTCGCCGTCGCCGCCATCCACCGCGAGTTCCTCACGGCCCTGCCCGAGTTCGAGGTGGTCGGCGAGGCCCACGGCGGCGGCGAGGCCCTGCGCGCGGTCGAGGTGCTGCGCCCGGACCTGGTGCTGCTCGACATCCACCTCCCCGACATCTCCGGCCTGGAGGTGCTGGCCCGCCTGCGCGCCCGCTCCGGCCCGCCGGTGGACGTCATCGCGGTGACGGCCGCCCGCGAGCTGGAGACCGTGCGCCAGGCGATGTCCCGCGGCGTCGACCACTACCTCGTGAAGCCGTTCACCCGCACGGCGTTCCTCGACCGCATGCAGCAGTACGCGGTGCGCCGCACCGAGGTGCAGCGCCTCGGCCAGTGGCTCGACCAGGACGAGGTCGACCAGCTGCTGCAACACCGCCCGCGCTCGGCCGGTGTGCCGAAGGGCCTGTCCGCACTGACCCTGAAGCTGGTCATCGCCGCGTTGCGCGACTGCGAGAGCGACCTGTCGGCGCAGGAGGTCGGCGAACGGGCCGGGTTGTCGCGGGTGAGCGCGCGGCGGTACCTGGAACACCTGGTGAGCATCGGCAAGGCCGAGGTGCAGCCGCGGTACGGAATGGCGAACCGGCCTTCGCACGGTTACCGCCTGACCTGAGGAAATTGCGGTGCCGCGGCGAAGCCGGATGATTCCGCTAATCGTGCAGCAACCGGTCGACCAGCAGCTTCACGTCGGGTTCGCCGAAACCGCGCGGGAGTTGCACGTACTGCGCCGCGGCGAGGTGCTCCAGCTCGGGCGGAAGTGTCGCGGCTGTGAGCTTCAACCGGGCGCCGAGCAGCACCGGAACCACCGGTACACCGCTCTCGTGCGCCAGGACGAGCTCTCTGCGCACCCAGTCGGCGGGGTTCTCCAGCAACGGCACGCCGTTCTCGTCGGCCTCGTTCTCCCAGCGGCGCCCGATCACCGCGAGGACCGTCTCGCAGTGGCGCACGTTGTCCTCCAGGGCGGTGGCGAAGTCCGGTGTGCCGGGCCGGATCGAGCGCACGTCCCGGAAGACCGCCTTCTCACCGAGCCGGCGGCTGAGCTCCCGGTGCAGCAGCTCCGGCGCCTCCTGGCCGTCGCCGGTGCGGTAGTTGATGAAGAACCGCGGCCAGGGCGCCGGCTCCTCCACCTGCACCCGGTAGGGGCTCAGCAGGTCGCGCAGCCAGGGGAGCTCGGCGTCGTCGTCCAGGACGTGCCGGACACCGGTCGGCACGGGCGCGGCGCAGCGGTCGTCGAAGAGCACCAGGGTGTCGCGGGGCATGTCCGCGATGGACTGCCAGAGGATGCCGTCCGCCCACGGGACCTGGTCGTGCAGCCACGTCGCCCACTCCCTGGTGAACGGGAAGTGCTCCGGAGGACCGGTGACGAGCCGGCTGTCCTGGTGCACCTCGGCGAGGTCGTGGGCGCTGTACAGCCGGACCAGGGCCAGGTCGCGGGAGGTGCGCACCTCGGTCAGCACCTGACCGGCCAGCGCGGCCCGCGGCAGCACCCGTTCGGTGCCCGGCGTCAGCGCGAACTCGCGCAGGAACCGCTCCGCGACGGTCGTCTCCGGCGCGGCCGACAGGCACAGCGTGCGGTAGCCGCAGGCAGCGGTCGCGTCGAACCGGCCGCCACCGGCGAACAGGCTGGTCTGCGGCCGGTCGAACAGCAGCGGGTCGTGGGCAGCGGCGTGCACCCGGTGCAGCACCGTGCCGGCGGGAACGGTCGCGCGTGACGGCGTGCCGGTGAGGGTCGCGGGAGGCGCGTGGTGGATCACGGTTCAGCCCTCCACCACGGCCGCGGCGGCGGCCACGAGCCGGTCGTCGGGGGTGCGGCCGAGCAACCGGACCGGCCGGTCGCGCAGCCAGGCGTTCGCGCTGAACCACCAGTCGGCGGCACCCCAGGGGTCCTGCTGGGCCTGCAGCAGCAGGTTGATCCGCAGCACCACGTCGAGCGGTTCACCCGCGGCGTCGAACTGGAACGTCGGCACGGAGGCGCTGCCGTCGTCGCGGTGCAGCTTGATCACCCCCGCCACGTCCGGGTTGTGACCGCGTTCGCGCAGGTCGGCCGCCGACTCCCACTCGTTGGTCAGAATCCGCTCCCTGGCGCTGCGCGGCCGTCCGCCGAGCCTGACGTCGTCGGAGAGGTGGACCAGCGCGAGGTCGAGGTCGGCCAGCTCGGCGCTGCTCGCGTACCGGACGCCGGCGTCGGCGAAGATCCGGTCGTCGTGCGGCAGCAGGTCGCCGAGCAGCTTCGTCACCTCGTGCGCGGCCGCCGCCCGTTCCACCGGGGTGACCGCGCCGCGCATCTTGTCGACCAGTGAGCGCAACCGCGTGCGCCCGTCGTGCCCGAGCAGGTCGTTGACCCGAGCCCAGTCCTCGACGAGCGCGTAGATGAGGTGCTGCACCGCCACGCGACCACTCCGAATCCGTAGGCCGACAATTCTTGCCGTAAAAGTCGCTGCGGAAGTGGACAAAAAGGGGTCAATTCCTGTTCATCGCTCTGAATTGCCGGTCGCGCACGTATTTTTCCTGCACGGTCCGATGACAGTAGACAGCCGTGAGGTCTGATGAGCTCCTCCGTCGGGTACTACCTCTCGCCCGCTGACTTGGAGGCCCAGCGCCGGCGCCAATTGCGCGCCGACATCGCGGGCACGCTGGCGCGGCTGGCGGAAATGCGCGCGCACGCCCGTGCGGTCGGGGTGAAGGTCCCGGCCGTCGCCGGCGAGCACCGGGCGGACGGCATCACCGACCTCACCGAGCTCGAAGAGCTGCGGGCGCGGGCCTCCGCCGCGGTGGCCGACGCGACCGAGGCGGTCGACGCGGGGTGGTCGCAGCGGTGGCGCGCGACCATCGGCAAGGCCACCGGCGGGACCGCCGCGACCACCGCGTCGGCCGCCCAGGAGCTGGCTGCCCGCCGGGTACCGGCCCAGCACACGCCGACCCGGCGGGAGGGCGATGCGGTGGCCGCCGCGCTGGCCGACGCCGAGACGCTGCTGGCGGGCAACGGCCACCGCTGCGACGCGGACGGCCTCGCGGCGGCGCAGGCCGTGTACGAGGAGATGAAGGCGGTGACGTCGCTGCAGCGGGCCAGGACGTACTCGCTGGAGGTCGCCGTGCTCGTCCGCGAGTCGATCGAGCGCCGCAAGCGGCTGGTGGCGCAGGAGGAACAGCGCGCCAGGCTGCGCCAGCTGCTCGCCGACGTGCTGGAGGAGGAGCAGCCGGCGCTGCTGGCGCTCGTGGCCGGTGCGGCCGATCCGGACGAGGCCGAGGACGCCGTGCACCGCGCCGTCGAACGCGCCGACCTCGCCCGGCACCGCAGGCGGGTCGCCGCCGCGGCGGCGGAGGCGCTGAGCGAGCTCGACTGCGTCGTGGGGGAGGAGTTCGAGTCGCTGCTGGTCGAGGAGACGCAGGCCGTGGTCGCCTTCGACGGCGCACAGCGGGGGTACGGGCTGCTGGTGCGCCTGCCAGGGGACGGGACCGCCCTGCTCACCGCCGTGGTCCGCGCCGCCGACCAGGACGCGGAGGGCGAGCACGCGAAGGCCGTGCAGTCGCACTACTGCGACGAGACGTTGCCCCAGCTCGACTCCGCGCTGCGCGAGCGCGGCGTCGAGCTCGACCCGGCACCGTTCCTGCGGCTCGAGCCGGGCCGACCGGTGCCGGCGGCACCGGCCCCGTTGCCGCCGTCGCGGCGCAAGACCAGACCCGCCGTCCGCCGCCGGGCGACCGAGGTGCCGGGGGTGAGGCAGCGTGAGCGCTGAGGAGCCTGCGTGGGTCCGCGAGCTCGACCTCTCCCTCGTCACCCACCCGCAGCTGCTGTTCGTGGGCAACGTCCGCGACCGCTACTTCCTGCCCGCGGGCGCGGGGAGCGACGTGCTGGTGCCGCTGGGACTGCCGCAGGTGGTCGAACGCGCGTGCCGGGCCCGCGGGTTCGGGGCGCTGGCGGTGCTCGACATCGCCCGCGACCGCCTCGAGGTGTGGCCGTTGAGCGAGGACGGCTCGGCGATACCGCAGGCGTTGCGGGAGTTCGTCGCCGACGACGCGTTGTCGAGGCCGGAGCGCGACGACGGCAGCGCGCCAGACGACCTGGTGCTGCGCAGGGCCCGCCGGGCGCTGCGGGAGATCGTGATGTCGCGCGGCGCCCCCATCGGCCTGCTGATCCCGTTCGCGGCACGGCTGGGCTCGCCGCGCTCGGAGCTCACCGGTGAGGGCAAGCTGCTGATGGCGACGGCGGAGGTGCTCGGCCACGAAGCCCGCCCGGTGCCCGGAACGGCGCCGGTGATGCCGTTCAACACGGTGTTCTGGGTGGTGGAGAAGCAGGAGCAGCTGCCGGTCGAGTTCGCGATGTCCCCGCGCACGGTCAAGGTGATCACCGTGCCGCCCGCGTCCGCCGACCAGCGGCTCGCCGCCGCCCGCCACGCCGTGCGGGTGGTCATCAGCAAACGCCCCGACGCCGCCATCGATGACAACGCCCGCGAGGCCGCGGCGCAGAACCTCGTCTCGGTCACGCACGGGATGAGCAACGGCGAGGTGCTCGCCGTCGGCAGCGTGGCGGTCGACCGGGCCATCCCGGTGAACCGCCTCGACGAGGCGGCCCGGCTGTACCGCGTCGGCGTGCGCGACAACCCGTGGGCGGTCGCGTCCCTGCGGGACACGATCGCGTCGGCGGGTCCGGCGTCGATCGGGGTGTTCGGGCAGGACCACGCCGTGCGCAAGGCGGTGGAGATCTTCATGCGGTCGGCCGCCGGGCTGACCGGCGCGCAGTCGTCGAGCTCCCCGAACCGCCCGCGGGGCGTGCTGTTCCTGGCAGGGCCGACGGGCGTGGGCAAGACCGAGCTGGCCAAGGGCATCGCCCGGATGATCTTCGGGCGGGACGCGGAGCCGATCCGGTTCGACATGAGCGAGTTCGCCCAGGAGCACGCGCGGGAACGGCTCATCGGCGCGCCACCGGGCTACATCGGCTTCGACGCCGGCGGTGAGCTGACCAACGCGGTGCGGTCCAACCCGATGAGCGTGCTGCTGTTCGACGAGATCGACAAGGCACACCGGCTGGTGTTCGACTTCTTCCTGCAGGTGCTGGAGGACGGCCGGCTCACCGACGGCCGCGGCTCGACCGTCTACTTCACCGAGTGCGTGCTGATCTTCACCTCGAACCTCGGCGTCGTCGACCCGGACGCCCCCGCCGGCACCGCACCGCGGCTCAGCTACCGCACCGACGTCGCCGAGGTGCGCAAGGTGCTGCAGCAGTCGTTCGAGCACTTCTTCGACCACCGGATCGGCCGGCCGGAGCTGCGCAACCGGCTCGGTGACGCGTTCATCGCCATGGACTTCATCCAGCCGGAGGTCGTGCCGGAGCTGCTGGACAAGGCGCTGCGGTCGGTGGCCCGCCGGATGGACGTGGTGCACCGGGTCCGGCTGGAGGTCGCGCAGGCCGCACGCCGGACGTTGTACGACCGGGCCGTCGAGAACCTCGACCACGGCGGTCGCGGCGTGAACAACGCCGTGGAGTCGGCGCTGATCAACCCGTTGTCCGAGATGCTGCTGCGCGACCCGCCGCGCCAGGGCGAGACGTGGCGGGTCGACCAGGTCGTCGCCGAACCGGACGGCTGGCGGGCCGAGGTGACCCGGTGCTGAGCGACCGCGGGCCGAGGACGGACGGGGTGCTGAGGACCAGCAGGGTCCTCTACCCGATCACCGCGCTGGGACCGGGCCGGCGGCTCGGGATCTGGTTGCAGGGCTGCACGCTGGCCTGCCGGGGCTGCATGTCGCGGGACACCTGGGACGCCGCCGGCGGCACCGAGGTCACCGTCGACGACCTGCTGCGCACGTGGCACGGGGCGGTGCGCGCGGGTGCGGAAGGGCTGACGATCAGCGGCGGGGAGCCCCTGCAGCAGGCCGCGGCGCTGGCGGAGTTCCTCGACGCCGCCTCCGTCGCGGACCGCGACGTCCTGCTCTACACCGGCTACGAGCTCGACGAGCTGAACGGGCAGCAGGCCGACGTCCTGCACCGGGTCGACGCGGTGGTCACCGGGCGGTACTCGGCGGGCGAGCCGACCAGGTTGATCTGGCGTGGCTCGGCCAACCAGCGGCTGGTCCCGCTCACCCCGCTCGGCGAGCAGCGCTACCGGCACTTCGTCGACCTCGCACCCGTGCGGGCACCGGTGCAGGTGCGGGTGGACGACGGGGTGCTGTGGGTCGTCGGGGTACCGCCGGCCGGCACGTTGCCCAAGGTCGAGCGGAACCTGCGCGACCAGGGGATCGTCTTCGAGGAGGCCGCATGGCGACCGTGACCTACCAGTGCCCCGACGACCCGGACGGCTGCCCGCGGACCACGTCGCCCGGTTTCTGCGCCGTCCACCCCGCGGCCGAGCTGGAAGCGGTGCGCGCCACGGCGTTCGCGGACGCGCCCGCCGACCGGCCGGAGGCGGGGCGCCCGCCGGTGACGGTGGAGACGCCCCTCCCGCAGGAACAGCTGCACCTGCGCTTCCTCGACCGGGTCGTGCCCATCCCCGCGCTGGGCATGCGGCTGGGCCGGGAGTGCGGCCCGCTGGCGGACCTGCCGGGCATGGCCGAGCTGACCCAGGTCTCGCGGCAGCACGCCACGCTGTACCCGCTGAACGGCCACCTGTACGTCCGGGACGACGACTCGACGAACCACACCTACGTGGACGGCCGGATGGTGGTGACGCCGCAACGCCTGCGGGCGGGCCAGGTGCTGCGGCTGGGCCAGGACGTCGAGCTGCGGGTGGAGGCGGCCGGGTTCGACGAGTTCGGGTTGCCGCTGTGACGCGGGTCCACGTCGCGGCGGTGACGTGCAGGGGGCTGGTCCGCGAGCACAACGAGGACAGGGTGGGCGTCCTCGGCTGGCTGGCGCCGGTGGAGATGTCCGCACCGGTCGTGCTGGCGTGCAGGGACCCCGCGGCCGCACTGGTCGTGGTGGCCGACGGGCTCGGCGGGCACCGGGCGGGCGAGGTCGCGAGCCGGCACGTCGTCACCCGGCTGACGGCGGCGCTGCCCGAGCCGGCGGACGGCGAGTCGCTCGCCCGTGCGTTCGTGGACGCCCACGAGGAGCTGCTGGAGCTCGGACGGCGGGACCCGGAGCTGGAGGGGACCGCGACGACCGCGACCGCGCTGCTCGTGCGCCCCGACCGGAGCTACCTGTGCCACGTGGGCGACAGCCGCGCCTACTACGCCGAACCAGGGCTGGTCATGCCGCTGACCGTCGACGACGTCGACGAGGACGCCGCGGGCGCGCTGACCCAGGTGCTCGGCGGGGTGCAGGGCCGCCGTGTCGATCCGCACGTGCGGGTGGTCGAACCGGCTGCGCGGCAACGTTTCCTGCTGTGCACCGACGGCCTGCACTCCTATGTGGACGAGGACGTGCTGAAGGACGCCGTGGTGCTGGACTCGGCGCACGACGCCGCCGAGGCCCTGCTCGCCGCGGCGATAGCGGCCGGTGCGCCCGACAACGTGTCGTTGTGCGTCGTGGACGTGTGGCGCGAGGGAGAGAACGATGACTGAACCCGTGCGACGGCCGAGCACCCCGACGGTGCAGCAGGGCGCCACGCGCAAGTCGGCGCCGACGGTGCAGCAGGGCGCTCGCCGCGAGTCCGTGCCGACCAGGCAGCAGGGGTCGAACCCCACCGTGCAGCAGGGCGAGGCGCCACCGCCGGCCGCGGACGACGGCGGGCCGGTGTTCCCCGACCAGCTGCGGGACCGCTTCGAGCCGCTGCGGGTGCTGGGCACCGGCACCGAGGGCGTCGTGTGGTGCTGCCGCCGCACGGCCGAGGGCGACGAGGTCGCGGTCAAGGTGCACTGGGCGGGGCACCCGATCGACGTGGACCTGTTGCGGCACCTCGACGACGAGCGCTTCCACCGGCACGTGCCGCGGTTGTTCGGCCACGACTCGTTCATCGGCCCGCACGGCCGGGTCGGCTGGGTGGCGATGGAGCTGCTGGAGGCCACGCTCGACCAGGTCGTCGCCCGCAGGCCGGCTTCCGTGCGCAAGGCGGAGGAGGTGCTGCGGGAGCTGGCCGGCGGGCTGAACTTCTGGCAGCAGGTCGTCGGCCGCAACCCCATCGACTTCAAGCCGGACAACCTGATGTACCGGGCCAACGGCGAGTTCGTCATCGCGGACTTCGGCGGTGTCACCGGGCTCACCGCGAGCAAGCAGATCGGCGGCACGATCATGGCCGCCGTCGCCTACACCCCACCGGAGCAGCACTGGGAGGAGAAGGGCTGGCCGTGGCCGTGGTGGAGCCTCGGTGAGATCGCCTACCTGCTCGTCACCGGCCACGGCCGGTTCCAGCGGCGCACCGGCGAGATGCTGTCCGACCAGGCGATCCGGCGGATGCGCACGCTCGACGAGCTGGACCTGACCGAGATCACCGACGAGCGCTGGCGGCTGCTGGTCAGCGGCCTGCTCACGAAGGACCCGCGCGACCGGTGGGGGTGGCCGCAGGTCGAGAGCTGGCTCGGCGGCGGCAGCCCGCCCGTGGCGGCGCACGCTCCCGCGCAGGCGGCGCAGCCGGAGCACTCGCCGATCACGTTCGTCAACGGCCGGTCGTTCACCGACCCCGCCGAGCTGGCCGTGGCGATGCTCGACGACCCGCACGCCGCCGAACGCTGGCTGACCGGCACCGGCGCGGACGCGCTGAGCACGTGGATCCGCAAGGAGAAGCTGCACAACCGGTTCGACACGATGCGGCTGACCGGCCTGCACGGCAGCTCGGCACGACTGCACAGCGCCGTCCTCGCGTTCGGCCAGGCCTTCGCGCCCGACGTGACACCCCGGTACCGCGGCCGCCCGGTCGACACCGACGGGCTCGTCGCCGCGCTCGCCCAGCCGGACGGCTTCGAGTTCGCGGGCGAGGTCGTGCAGGGCGACCTGCTCGGCACCGCCGCCGGCTACCGCTGCGGCCACGGCGGCTGCGGGCCGCGGTGCGGGGTGCTCGACCAGGCGGCGGCCGAGCTGCCGGTGCTGGTGCAGAACGCCGAACAGCTCGTGCACTCGACCGGCTCCGGCGGGTTGACCGCGGGCGAACGGCAACGGCTGCACGGCATGGCGTTGCTGCTGGTGCTCAACCGGCGGCAGGCGGCGCGCGCCCTGCAACCCCCGGTCCGGCTGCGGCTCGCCGACGTGCCGTGGTGGCGTCCGCTGGCCAAGCAGCTCGCGAACGCCGACACCCGCGAAGGCCGCGTCCTCCTGCTGGCACAGGGGGTGTTGCAGGAACGGGTGGTCCGCGAACGCCGGCCGAAGCGCGCGCCGGTGTCGTTGCGGGCCGTGGGCACGACCGCCGGCACGATCGTGCTGCTGACCCTCGCCATGACCGGAGTCGCGTGGGTCGTGGTGGTGCTGCAGAACGGTGCGGTGGCGTTCGAGGGCGGACCGGACGGCGCGCGTGCGGCGGTCACCCTGGCAGCCGCAGCGCAGCTGGGCCTGCTGCCCCCGTTCGCCCTGCTCGCGACCGAGCTGGTGCTTCTGGTGCGCACCAAGGGCGCCGTGGCCGGCGGCGTGCTGCTCGCCGTCGTGCTGGCGTTCTTCGCGTCCGACCTGCCGCTCTTCACCGCGGTGACGTCACCGGACCTCGTCGCCGACCTGGTGTTCTCGCTGGCGGGCAAGTGGGCCGACGGCCTGGTCGTCGGACTCGTCGTCACGGCACTGGCCAGCCTCGGACTGTGCCTGTGGGCGCGGTCCTGGCTGCCGCAGACCGCGCAGAGGAGCACCCGGCGCGCACTGCCGCCCACCCCGCTGCGCCGCGTCGCCGTGTTCGGCCTGGCCTGGGCCGCGCTGGGACTCGTGTACTGGGCCGCGACGGTGCTGCGGCTGACGGTCCACTCCGAGGACCTGTTCGTCACGGCACCGGAGTTCGGTCTGCGGGCGGCCGCGCTGCTGAGCGGCTACCTCCTGCTCCTCGGCGTCGTCGCGGCCATCGCGGCGATGTGGCGGGCGAACACCTTCGGTGTCGTCACGATCGGGATGCTCGCGGTCCTCGTGGCGGCCGGCTTCGCCCAGGTCGTGCCGCAGACGAAGGCGCTGTGGCTGCCGTTCCTGCAGGACCCGCTGCTCTGGGCAGCCGGTCTCTGGGGCGCCGCCGCGTTCTGGGCCGCCCTGCTCGTGCACGTGCCGCTCGCCGTGGTGTGCCTGCGCACGATGCGCCGTCTCGTTGACGCCTGATGGAGGGTGAGTTCCGCGACCGCCTGGAGGCGGCCGAGGTCCTGCTGGCCCAGTTCGAGGCCGGCCTGGACGACGCGGCGCCGGTCGACGTGGCCGTGGTCGAGGACATCCGCTACTACCTCGACTGGGTGCTCGCGGTCGCGGACCGGTCGTCGTTCGACTGGGTGTGGGCGCAGTACCTGAGCGCGGCGTGGTTCCGCTGCCAGGGCAGGGCGCTCGCCGACCCGTCGCGGCTGGACGAGGCGATCGAGGCGATGCGGATCGTCGTCGACCGGCTCGACGCCACACCCGGCTTCCGCATCGAGCTGGTCGACCTCATCCAGCTGCGGTACGCCTCGACCGACGTCGGCGACCGGGAGCTGCTCGAAGCCTCCGTCCACGAGCTCCGCCTGCTGGTCGCCATGGAGCTCGACGAGGAGGACCGCGCCCTGGCCGAGGCGGTCATGGGGATGTCCCTGCGGGAACAGTTCCGCCGGGCCCGCGCCGACGACGAGGAACCGCCGCCGGAGCTGCTCGACGAGGCGCAGCGCTACCTCGACAACAGCCTCGACCTGCCTGGCATGGACGACGGCCTGCGCGTCGAGACGATGCTGGAGCTGGCCCGCCTGCGGTCGTTCCGGTCGGTCATGGGCGGCACGCCCTACGTGCTGGACGCCGCCGCAGAGGAGGAAGAGGCGATCCCGCTCTACGAGCAGGTGGCGCCGAACGACCCGAACGCGGCGTTCGAGCTCGCGGAGATGATGATCTCCCGGTTCGCTGCCTCCGGTGACCTGCGGGAACGCAACGGCGCCCTGCGCTGGCTCACCAGGATCGAAGGCGACCCGCGGCTGGAGCAGGACCCGGCGGAGGTCGCGGCGCTGCGCGGGGACCTCCTGCTCGACCGGGCCAGGAAGGCGCGCGACGAGCTGCCGGCGCTGATCGGCTACCTGACCGGGGCCGTCGCCGCCGCGCCGGGGAACGCACAGCTGGCCTCCGAGCTGCTGGAGGCCTACTACCTGCACGACGACGTCGACGGCATGCTCCGCGCCGTCGAGCAGCTGGCCGCCGCCGGCGAGGACGCGCCGGACCCCGTGCTGCTGCTGCCGTACCGGGCGCTCGCCCTCGCGACCAGGGCTCTGCGCGGGCGGGACGACCTGGTGGAGGCCGAGCGCGTGCTCAGGGCCGCTGCCGGCGAACCCACCGTCTCCGGCTGGACGAAGCACCTGGTCATCGGGCTCCTCGCGGTGGTCGAGGTGGTCCGTGTGAATCCCGGTGCGGTGCTGGGCGACATCGCCGACATCGGGATGTCCGACGGGTTCGGCCAGGACGCGGCGACGACGCTGCTGACGTGGCTCGTCGAGCACGGGACGGGCGGTGTGGACCAGCGGTGCGCGATCGCGTTGCTGCGGAGGCTGCTCGCGCAGGGGCCGAGCGAGCAGCTGACGGCGTTGACCGAGCTGGACGCCGTGCGCCGGGAGCTGGACCGCACGGACGACGTGGCGGTGGTGCTGCTGTTCCAGCAGGCGGTGGCGGCGTGCAACCTGGCCCTGGACTCCAACGACCAGCGGCGGGTGGAGGCCGTGGTCGGGCTCCTGGACGAGTTCTTCGCGGTCGCGGGGGAGTCGCACCCGCTGCGGTCGACCGCGCTCGGGCTGTACGGCACGACGCTGTCGCACGCCCACCTGGTCGGCTGTGAGGCGACACCGAGCCGTCACGCCGTCGCCGCCCTGACCGCGGCCGTGGCGGACGAGGACCAGGACCCGGACATCAGGGCCAGGTTCCTGGTGATGCTGTCCCAGGCCGAGATCCTGCAGAGCACGCAGGAGCGGGTGGACCTGTACGAGTCCGCCGCCGGGCACTGCCGGCAGGCCATGAACCTGGTCGAACCGGGCACCGAGGAGCACGACCTGGCCTGGCAGGCGTTCGCCGCCGTGCTGCTGACCCGGTTCCAGCAGACCGGGGACCTGCGCGACCGGCAGGCCGGGCTGAGCCACCTGGAGGCGCTGCGCGCCGCACGCGTCGCGAGGGGCGCCGGCGTGTCCGAGATCGACGACATGCGAGACCGGATGAACGTCCTGACCGGCGGAACCGACGGGACCGACGACCTCGCCGCCATCCGGGCGCAGCTCGACCGGCTCGCCCGAGCTGACGAGCACGTGGACGCGGTGGCGCTGGCGGGGGAGAGAGCCGTGCTCGCCCAGCGGCTGCTCAACCTCGGCGCGGGGAAGATCGACCAGGCCGTGCTGGACGAGGCCCTGCAGTTGCTCGTCGACGCGGTGGAGGGGATCGACCGCAGCTCGGCCATGTTCGCCCCGCTCGCCCTGACCTCCGCGCACGGGCGCATGGGGGTGGCACTGCTGCGCCGCGACTGGGCCCTGTTCGACGCCGCCATCGCCGAGCTCGAGGCGCTCAGGGACGACGCGGACGTCCTCGACGTCCACCGCGCCGCCGCCGTGTTCGGCCTGGCGATGTTCTGGCACGGCCGCCACCTGACGACGAGGACCAGCGCGGACCTCGACGAGGCGCTGCGCCGTTACGCGCACGTGGAGCTTCGCCCCGATCGGTGGCAGGGACGTCACCGGGGTGCTCGACGGTTTCGCGGACAGCTGCTGGAAGCTCGCCACGCTGGGCTACGGGGACGACGCCATCGCGATCGGGTTCGACTCCCTGCGGCGGCGGGCGAGCGACGTCCTGCTGCAGAGCGACAGCGGGCACGCCGTGGAACGCGCAGCGGACGCCGCCGCCCGTGCCCGGCGGGTCGCGTTGCGCTGTGCGGACTCCGGCGACTGGGAGCGGGCCGTCGAAGCGGTCGAGTGGGGTCGCGGTCTGGTGCTGCACAGCACGACGGCGTTCTCCGGCATCGGCCCCCGGCTGCGCGCGCTCGGGCACGACGACCTCGCCGCGGACCTCGCCAAGCCGCAGCCGCCGGTGCCGATCGCGTCGATGGAGCTGCAGCCCAGCGACCTGCGCAGGCGTGCGGTGGCGGCGCTGGGCGGCGAGCTGGAGCTGCTCCGGCCGCCGCCGGTGGCCGACGTCGCGAAGGCGTTGCGGGCGCTGGAGGCCGACGTGCTCGTGCACCTCGTGCCGGGACTGGACAAGCACGACGGACGTGCCCTGGTGACGACGTCGGAGGGCATCGTGCGGGAGGTGCTGCTGCCGCTGCTGCGCGCCGAGGAGGACGGCGAGGTGGGGCGCTATCTCGCGATGGACGACCAGGCGCGGCGGGCGGCACTGCCGTCGTTGTGCGCGTGGGCCTGGCGTGCGGTCGTCGAGCCGCTGCTGCGGGAGATCGGCCGGCACCAGCCCTGGATCGTGCTCGTGCCGACGGGCGTGCTCGGCGTCGTCCCGTGGCACGCGGCAGCGGGATCAGGCCGGACCGCGGTCCGGGAGGCCGGCTTCACCTACGCCACCTCGGCGCGGCAGCTGTGCGACCTGGCGGCACGGCGGCGCCTGCCGTTCGACGCGGACCCGGTGGTCGTGAGCAACCCGGACGGCACGCTGGTCGCGGGCCAGTACGAGGCCCAGTTCCTGCACCGGCTGCACCCCGGAGGCCGGTTCTACGGCCAGCCGGGACCGGGCGTGCCGGTGAGCGGGCCGGGAACGCCCGACGAGGTGCTCGCGGCCTGGGACGGCGGCGTGTCGTTGCTGCACCTGGGCTGCCACGCCCGCGCAGGGACGACGCCCGCCCGGTCCGCGCTCGTGCTCGCCCGCGCCGAGCTGTCGGTCGAACGCGTGCTGCGGCACGCGGCCGGCCGTGACGACGACCGCGCGGGCGGACTGGTGGTGCTGGCGGCGTGCGAGAGCGACCTGACCGCGGGCCTGCACGACGAGGCGCTGACCCTGGCAGCCGCGTACGTGGCGATCGGCGCGGCCGGCGTGGTCGGTACGAGGTGGAAGGTCGACGACATCGAGTCCGCGCTGCTCATGTGCGTGTTCTACGACTTCCTCCGATCGGGCGCCCGCCCGCGGGACGCGCTCAGGTCGGCCCAGCTCTGGGCGTTGGACGAGGACCGGGAGGCACCGGAGGGGGTCGACACCCTGCTGCGCGGGCGGGCCCGTGACCGCGCGCTCGCCGACCCGGTCAAGTGGGCCGCGTTCGCTCACCACGGCTGGTGAACCAGTTGTGACATGGGTCACTTTGTTTCGTGCTTTGTGTGACTTGGGGTGAGATGCGCCGGTCTCCGTTTCCGAACGGGTGACGTCGGCGAAGTGAGGGTGTTGGTCGTGACGGTGCGGGAGTGGCTGGGGCAGGTGTCCCCGGAACTGGTGGTGGCTGCGCGGGAGGGGGACCGCGCGGCGCTGGACGCGGTGGTCGAGGCCTACCTGCCGCTGGTCTACAACATCGCTGGTCGCGCGCTGTCCTCGGACGCCGACGTCGACGACGTGGTGCAGGAGACGATGGTGCGGGTCATCCGCGGCATCGGCGGCCTGCGTGAGCCGGAGCGGCTGCGGTCGTGGCTGGTGGCGGTGACGGTCAACCAGCTCCGCGAGCACTACCGGCGCCGGGAGACTGCCCCCGCGCCGCTGGAGGAGTACGACCGGGCGGACCCGGAGGCGGAGTTCGTCGAGGTGGCGTTGTCCCGGCTGCACCTGCTGGAGCAGCGGCGGGAGGTCGACGAGGCGGCGCGGTGGCTGGACCCGGCCGACCGCGAGCTGCTGGCGGTGTGGGCGCTGGAGCGGTCGGGGCAGCTCAGCCGCGCCGAGGTCGCCGACGCGCTGGACCTCAACGCGCACGCCGTGACGGTGCGGGTGAGCCGGTTGAAGGGCCGGCTGGAGACGATCCGGCTGCTGGTGCGAGCGGTGCAGCACGACCCGCGCTGCGCGGGCCTCGCGCGGGCGGCCGAGGAGTGGAACGGGCAGCCGAACCCGTTGTGGCGCAAGAGGTTGCTGCGGCACGTCGACGATTGCGGCCGGTGCCGGCGCGGAGTTGCCGACGCCATGCCGGTCGAGCGGATCCTGACGGGCGCGGCCCTGCTGGTGGTTCCGGCGGGCTGTCTGCCGCTGCTGCTGGAGAACCTCAGCCGACCGGCCGTCGAGCCCGCGGCGCACCTGCTGGAGATGACCGTGCTGCAACGGATCGGTGGTTTCCTCTCGGCCAAGCCCGCCCTCACCGTCGCGGCCGCCGTGGTGGTCTGCGCCGCGGCCGGCGTCACGGGCGCCTGGGTCTTCACACCCGGCAACCCACCCGCGCCACCGGCGGCACAGGCCCCGGCCGCGCTGACGCCTGCGGTGACGACGTCCGAGGTCCCTCCCGGCACCTCCGCGGCTCCCAGCACCTCTGCGGCTCCCAGCGGCTCCGCCACGCCGACCAGCTCCGCCGCCCCGACCACGACGTCCGCCGCCCCACCTCCACCACCCCCGCCTCCCGCAACCCCGGCCGAACGCGTGCTCGCCCACCTCAACGCCGCACGGGCGGAGGAGGGCCTGCCGCCGTTGACGATGGACCCCGCGCTGGTCACGGCAGGCGAACGGCACAACCAGGCGATGATCGCGGGCTGCGGGCTCTCACACCGCTGCTCCGGCGAGGCCGACCTGGGCGACCGGATCACCGCGGCGGGCGCGCGGTGGAGCTCGGTCGGCGAGAACGTCGGCATGGGCGGCCCGGTCGCGAACGCCGCCGACCCGATCGCGGCCATGGCCATCAAGCTCAACCAGGGCATGATCGACGAGAAGCCGCCGAACGACGGCCACCGCAAGAACATCCTGAGCCGCTCGTTCACCCGCGTCGGCATCGTGGTCACCCGCGACGCCAAGGGGACGGTGTGGATGACCCAGGACTTCGCCGGCTGAGGTCCCGGGCCGCCGGGCTCACGTTCGCCGGGCCACCGCCTCGCCGCCAGGCACGACCGGGGTGCACGCCGGTAGCCCCGTGGAGGCGGTGGCGAAGCCGTCGGCGCCCGAAGACCCGCGGTTCTGGGCTGGGCCGGTGGGCCGAGTTCCGGCAACCGTCAAGATCCTTCGACGGTACCGCCGCACGTTCCCGCATCGGTGAGATTCCGGTGTGCCCGGTCACCCCTGCTCGGCCGGGCTCGCACCGGAGGAACCCATGCGAACCCTTGTCCCCGCCGTGCTGGCAGCACTGCTGTCGGCCGGCGTACCCGTGAGCGTCGCCGCCGCCCCTGTCGCGGCCGACATCACCGAGACCGTCTACGTCGAGTCGTCAGTGGACAGTGACGGCGACGGTGTGCGCGACCGCATCGCCGCCGACGTCAAGCGCCCCGGCCAGGCGGGCAAGGTCCCGGTGGTCATGGAGGCCAGCCCCTACTACGGGCTCGGCGCGACCGCCGCGGCCGGCGTGCCGCGCGGTTTCGGGCGGTGGTACGACGAGTACTTCGTGCCGCGCGGTTACGCCGTGGTCGAGGTGGAGATGCAAGGCACCTCGCGCTCGACCGGCTGCCCGACCACCGGCGGGCCGGAGGACACCGCCAGCGTGCGCGCCGTCGTCGACTGGCTGAACGGCCGCGCCACCGCGCGGTACGCCGACGGCCGTGCCGCCGTCGCGTCGTGGAGCACCGGCAACGTCGGCATGCTCGGCGTCTCCTACAACGGCACGCTGCCCAACGCCGCCGCGGCCGCGAACATCCCCGGAGTCAAGACGGTCGTGCCCATCGCCGCGATCTCCAGCTGGTACGAGTACGCGCGTGACCAGGGCATCGGCTACCGCGGTTACACCAGCGACTACCCGACCGTGCTCGCCAACTACGTGATCAGCTCCGCGCAGAAGTCGAAGTGCCGCGCGGTGCTCGACGCCATGGCCCGCAACGACGGCGACGAGTCCTACGACTACACCTCGTTCTGGCGCACCCGCGACTACCGGCCCTCGGCCGGCAACGTGAGCGCGTCCGTGTTCGTCGTCCACGGCCAGGCGGACTGGAACGTCAAGCCCTCCCAGTTCGGCCGCTGGTGGGACGCGCTCGCCGCACAGGGCGTGCCCCGCAAGCTGTGGCTGCACCGCGGCGGCCACCTCGACCCGATCTCGTTCCGCCAGGCCGAGTGGCAGCGGGTCATGGGCCTGTGGATGGACCACTGGCTCAAGGGGATCGACAACGGCATCATGAGCGAGCCGATGGCCGACATCCAGCGCCCTGACGGCTCCTGGGAGCAGCACGCGTCCTGGCCCCAGCCCGGCACGGCGACCACCACCCTCCACCTCGGCCCCGCGGCCGGCGGCTTCACCGGCTCGCTGACCGCGTCGCCGACCGGCACCGGCCAGACCCAGCGCCTCGCGGACAACACCAACCTCAGCGAGTCCGCCATGATGGCCAACCCCGAGGTCGCCGACACCCGCCGCCTCGCCTACGTCACCGCACCCCTGACCCGCGAGGCCCGGCTCTCCGGCGAGGTCCAGGTGACCGCCCGCATCGCGGCCAACCGCACCTCCACCCCGCTCACGGCACTGCTCGTCGACTACGGCCCGGCCACCCAGGCCGTCCTCACCGAACGCACCCCGCTGCAGCTGTCGACCGAGAAGTGCTCCCGCGACGACCTGCGCAACCGCACCGGCTGCGCCCAGCCGCCGGCCGTGTCGACCCAGGCGGTCTCCGCGACCATGCTCACCAAGGGCGCCATCGACACGAAGAACCGCAACTCGCTGGAGACCGCGACCCCGTTGCCGACCGGCACCGCCGTCGACGTGACGTGGAAGCTGCACGCCCGCGACGCGGTCATCCCGGCCGGGCACCGGATCGGGATCGTGCTCGTGACCAACCACAGCGGCTACATCGGCACGGACACCGGGTCGAGCGGCATCTCGATCGCCGTGTCGCTCGGTGTCAGCAAGGTCGTGCTGCCCGTGGTGGGCGGCACGATCAGCACCTGACCGGCTGAACCGTTGCCCGTCCCGGCCGCCCTGAGCGGTGGGGACGGGCAACGCTCGTTTCAGGGCACCAACAGCGCCTCCAGTGCCAACGCCGTGTCCGGGTGCTTGGCCAGCAGGGCCACGCCGGACGGAGCGGCCGCCTGCCAGGAGCCCGTGCAGCCCAGCAGGTCCGCCACCGCGTCGCAGGTCGCCGGGTGGGCGGCCAGCAGCGCCACGCCCCGGGGTGCGGACGTGCGCCGGGGCGCGGTGGGGGTCGGCTCGGCGAGCCAGGGCGGGGTCCAGGCGTCGAGGGCCGGGAGGCGGGCCGGGAAGAGGCGGGCGGCCTCGCGGATCAGGGTCGGGACGTGCTGCGCGCCCTTGGTGCGCAGGGTGGTGATGAGGCTGGGCAGCCACGGCAGGAGCAGGTGGTCGGGGAGGTGGGCGAAGGCGGTGGAGATGGTCTCCACCACGAAGTCCACCAGCGACGGGGCCGGTTCCAGGGCGTGGACGAAGCCGCTGAGGTAGCGGGGGTAGCTCGGCAGGGTCAGCGGGTTGGTGAGCAGGTCGTGGCACCGGGTGCGGAGGTCGGCGCGGGTCAGGCGGCCCAGCTGGACCTGGGCGGCCCACAGCAGTGCGACCTTGGCGGGTTCCTCCGGGTGGGACTGGGCGACGGCCAGTTCCAGCTGGGTGCGGTCGCAGCCCAGCGACAGCGCCAGCGACTCCATGCTGAACAGGAAGCCCAGGGTGGCGGCGACCTGGTCGACGGTGGCGTCCTCCTCGGTGAACGCGGTCGGCAGCAGCGTGCAGTAGTGGGCGTAGCCGGTGCGGACGAACGACTCGATCCACGGCGGCAGGGCCGGGTCGTTGGTGCGGTAGTAGGCGAGCAGGCGGCGGGCGCGGCGCAGGACCTCGGGGGCGCTGTCGACCGTGCGCTCGCCGGCCAGGACCTCCAGGGCGCGGGTGCCCAGCTCAGCGGCCAGGCGCGGGCTGTGCAGGTAGCGGATGGCGTCCTCGACGGCTTCGAGGACGCGGGCCGTCGTGGCCTGCGGGTCGTGGGCGGCGCGGCGCAGGCGTTGCTCCACCACCTGTTCGACGCTCACGCCCTCGTAGCCGAGCTCGATCAGCGAGCGCTGGTGGGTGCCGAGGGCGAGGTCCCAGGACTCCTGGATCGGGCGTTCACCGAGGCTGCGCTCGCCCATGATCGGGCGGGCGGCGCCGTGCGGCATCAGGTAGCGCAGCATCCACAGCAGGTCGGAGCACGCTTCGAGCTCCGGCCGGCCGGCGATGTCGAGCAGGGCCCGCTGCACGCCGCGCTGACCCAGCTTGAGGTCGAGCGGCGCGAGCCGGTCGTGCACGTCGCGGGCCAGCGGCGGCAGCGCGTCGTAGCCGACCTGGCCGATCCGGTCGCCGCCCATCATGATCTCGACGATGCGGCGCACGTCGCGGCGGCCGGGCACGACGTCCTTCTCGATGCACGTGACCGCCGCGTCCTGGAAGTCGTACGGCGTGGGCCGGGCCCGGTCGCGCATCCCGGCCAGCAGGATCGACGTCTCGAACACGGCGATCGCGTCGGCGGTGGAGGACAGGTAGCCGTTGCGGCGGGCCGCGCGGACCACCTCCACCGACCAGCCCAGCAGCTCGGCCTCGTCCAGCCGGTCGAGGACCGGCGGGCGCTGCAGGAAGCCGGAGAGCTGGTCGGCCGCCGCCAGCTCGGCCACCGGCTCCGGCAGCGGTTTCCTCGGCTTCTTCGCGCCGGCCTGGCCCTCCAGCGCGAACGGCTTCACCTTGGTGCGCTTGAGGTTCTTCGCCCACTCGGTGGCCGCGATCGACACCGAGCCCGACGCGAGGCCGAACTGCGCCTCGATCGCGGCGTGGCTGGACGGGATCAGGCCGTACTGCCACCTGCTCGCGCTGCGCGGGCTGATCTCGAAGTCGCCGGAGCCCTCGACGCCGAACTCCGCGACGTGGCTCGCCGCGTGGAAGGCACCGCAGACGTACAGGCAGTCTGCCGGGTCCGCGCCGCTGGCGGCCAGGTGCTCGCGCATCCGGGTCCACATGTAGCGCTCGCGGTCCTCGTCCACGGTGACCCGGTGTGGGTCGCCGGGTGCGAGTCGCCGGAAGAGGCTGCCGATCAGGAACATCACCTGGCGGTAGGTGTCGTGGTCGGTGCCGCCCAGCGGCTGCTCGACGTACTGGTGCCACCACTCCGACCAGTGCCGCACCTTGCCGTGGTGCAGCAGGTGCTCCTCCAGCTCGGCGAAGCGCGGCCGCAGGTCGCCGATCTCCACGCCCACGGCGTCGCCGTGCAGCGCTTCCTCGTCGGCCGGCCCCGCTTCCGGTGCCTGCCACTGGAACACGTGGTCGGACGACCGGTCGACCAGCACCAGCTCGACGCCGGGGGTGTCGAGCGCGTACGAGATCGCCTGGTACTCCGCGGACGCCTCGGTGATCGGCGCGACCACCGACAGCGGTGCCCACTCCGCCGGGAAGCCCTCGACCTCGCTCGCGAACGCCTGCACCGCGACGGGCAGGCGGCAGTTGCGCAGCTCCGTCAGCAACGGCGCCATGTCCTCGCACAGCTCCAGGTACACGACCTTCGGCTGCTTCTCCCGCAGCCGCCGCGCCATCGCCACGGCCGAGGCGGGGGAGTGGTGGCACACCGGGAAGATCTCCAGCGGCTCCCGCACGGCGCGGTCGACGTCGTCGACCATGCCGCGCAGGATGCCCTCCAACGCGCCGGGCCCGTCGGCGAACTCCGTCGCCGCCTCGTGCAGCTGCGTGCGCAGCGCCTCGAAGACCCCGGCGGTGGCGCTCTTTGCGGGCGCGCTGGTCGTGGAGGGGCTCGCGGACGTGCGGGCCGCTCTGGCGGTGGCCGGGGCATTGTCCGCAGTTGGGCTGGTGAGCGTGCGCTCCGCCCTGTCGGTGGCCAGCGCGTTGTCCGCTGTGGGGCTGGCGGATGTGCAGGCCGCTCCGGCGGTGGCCGAGGCGTTGTCCGCGGTGGGGTTGGCGGACGTGCGGGCCGCTCCGGCGGTCGTTGGCGCGTTGTTCTCGGCGGGGCTGGCGGACGTGCGGGCCGCTCCGGCGGTAGTCGGGGCGTTGTCCGCGGTGGGGCTGGTGAGCGTGCGCTCCGCGGTAGCGCTGACGGGCGCGTGGTCCGGGCTGCCGCTCGCCGGTGCGGGGCGGGGGAGAGCGCTGGCCGCGGCGGGACCGGTGGACGCGCTGTCCGTTGCTGGGCCCGCAGGTGGGGTGTCCGGCGCGGGCGTGGGGGCGCCGCTCACGAGAGGGTGGCGATCGTGTCGCGGCCGCCGGTCAGGAACTCGGGCCAGTGCCCGCCCTCGTCCTTGCTGCGCGGCTCGACGACACCGTGCAGGTACTTGTTCATGATCGCCAGGTCCTCCGGTGCCCGCCGGGAGAGCGAGCCGACCAGCGACGCCCCCAGCGTGTGCGCGGTGAGCGCGCGCTCGCCGAAGAAGTTGCTGTGCAGGATCGCGTCTTCCAGCACACCGATCTGCTCAGCGGTGGACAGGGCGGACTCGAGCTTCTCGTCCTCGCTGGCTGCCGAGGCGGAGGCGGCGCGCAGGTCGGCGAAGCTGCGCAGCAGCACGTCGAGCAGCGTGGGCGGCACGTCCAGCTCGATCTGGTGGCGGCGCAGCAGCTCCTCTGTGCGGAAGCGGACGATCTCGGTCTCGCTCTTCTTGTTCGTCACCACCGGGATGCGCACGAAGTTGAACCGGCGCTTCAACGCCGACGACAGGTCGTTGACGCCCCGGTCGCGGCTGTTCGCGGTGGCGATGATCGAGAAGCCGGGCTTGGCGAACACGATGTTCTCGCCGCCGGCGCTGTCGAGCTCCGGCACCGAGATGTACTTCTCCGACAGGATCGAGATGAGGGCGTCCTGCACGTCGCTGGTCGAGCGGGTGAGCTCCTCGAACCGGCCGATCGTGCCGGTCTCCATCGCCGTCATGATCGGCGACGGGATCATCGACTGCCGCGACTGCCCCTTCGCGATCACCATCGACACGTTCCACGAGTACTTGATGTGGTCCTCGGTCGTGCCCGCCGTGCCCTGCACGACCTGGGTGGAGTTGCGCGAGATCGCGGCGGCCAGCAGCTCGGCCAGCCAGCTCTTGCCAGTGCCGGGGTCGCCGATCAGCAGCAGACCGCGGTCGGAGGCGAGCGTGACGATGGCCCGCTCCACGATGCTGCGGTCGCCGAACCACTTCTGGGCCACCTCGCGGTCGAGGCCGTCGGACCGCTCGGCACCGAGCACGAACAGCCGGATCATCTTGGGCGACAACCGCCACGCGAACGGCTTGGGGTTCGCGTCGATCGACTCGAGCCAGTCGAGCTCCTCGGCGTACTTGATCTCGGCGGGGGCGCGCAACAGGTCGGACATGGTGATGTGGTGCCTTTCAGAAGGTCAGGAAGGTCTTGAGTTCGTGGACGAGCTTGCGGACGTGGCCCGAGATCACCGGGGTGCCGAGGTCCTTGAAGCGTTCGCGGAACCACGGGTTCACGCTGCCGCGGCCGGAGCTCGTGACGGAGCCGACCGGGATGAACTTCGCGCCGGAGCGGTGGATGGCCGCCATGTTGTCGAAGAGCTGCTCGATGCGGGTCTCGTAGAAGTCGGAGATCCAGACCACCACGGTGTTCGCCGGCTCGGCGATCTTCGCCTGCGCCAGCGCCATGGCGACCATGCCGTCGTTGCCGCCGCCCAGGTTCGTGCGCAGCAGCGTCTCGAACGGGTCACCCACCCACGGCGTGAGGTCCAGCGCCTGGGTGTCGTACGCGATGAGGTGCACGTCCACCTTGGGCAGCCCGGCGAAGATCGACGCCAGGATCGCGCAGTTGACCATGGAGTCGACCATCGAACCGGACTGGTCGACCACCGCGATCAACCGCTGCGGCGTGGTCTTGCGCGCCGTCTGCCGGTAGTAGAGGCGGTCGACGTAGAGCCGTTCCTCCTCCGGGCTCCAGTTCGTCAGGTTCTTCCAGATGGTGCGGTCGAGGTCGAGGTTGCGGAACACCCGCTTGGGCGGCACCGACCGGTCGATCCTGCCGACCGAGGCCTTCTCGACCTCGGTGCGCAGCACCTCGGCGACCTCGTCGACGTACCGGCGGATCAGCGACTTGGCGTTGGCCAGCGCGACCCCGGACAGGTTGTTCTTGTCCCGCAGCAGCTGCTCGATCAGCGACATGCTCGGCGTCAGCTGGGCGGCCAGCGCCGGGTCGGCGAGCACCTCGCGCAGGTGCATGCGCTTCACCAGGTCCGCTTCGAGCGCACCCAGCTCGGGCCCGATGCCGGGCAGCAGCGTGCTCAGGTCCGGTGTCGGCGCGCCGCCGCTGGTGCCGTGGCCGCTGCGGCCACCGCGCAGCTCACCAGGCCGGCAGCCCAGAGCGCGTTCCAGCCAGCCGGCGTCGGACTGCCAGCGGGCCAGCTGCCCGGCCGTGACCGTGCCGGAGCCGGTGCCGAACACGTTCAGCAGCACCTTCGACACCAGGGCCGCGCGGCGCACCTCGGCCGCGGAGTCCCTTTCCTCGTCGGGGGAGCGGGCCATCAGCCCGTCGAACTCCGCCTCCAGGCCGGGGTGGCGCTGCACCACGTTGTCGACACCGGTGTGCGGGTCCAGCAGTGCGGGCGGCAGGCCGACGTCCTGCAGCACGGCGAGGCTCGCGGCCTCCAGCGAGGACTGCTCCTCGTGGTCGAACAGGCGCGACAGCAACCGCCAGTACAGGACCTGCCTGCGGTTCTCGTCGTTCGCCGACGTGGTCTCGTCGGTCATTTGCGCAGCAGCCTTCCAGCGCGCTCGCGCAACACGGCCACGGCGTCCGTGGCGGCCTTCTCCGCCTTGACCCCGGCCTTGTCGGTGCCCGCGCCACCGGCCCACGCACCCGCGTGCAGCGCCACGGACTTCTTGCGCGCCACCGTGAGCACGGCCAGCGGCTGCACGCGGAACGCCCCGTCGTCCCAGCGCACCAGGCCGATGCACTCAGCGGAGGCGGCCACCGCCTCCGGCGTCAGCGGCCCGGCCGCCGGGATGCGGTCGGCGTCCACCGCGACCTGCTGCCCGGACACGACGAACGCCAACGGGTCGGGCTCCACGCCGTACCCCTCCAGGAACACCGGCGCGGCGATGCGGGCCGGGTGCCGGTCCAGCGCCGCCGTCGGCAGCGCGGCCGCGGTCGGCAGGACCACCCGCGCGGTCGTGAACGGGTCTGCGGCCTCGGCCGGCCGTGCGCACGACTCGACCCACAGCAGGTCACCCTCACCGGTCATCGGCATGTCGGTCAGCTCCACCGCCCTGCCCTCGCTCACCGCGGTCAGCAGGCTCAGGTGCGGCCGCAGCAGCTGCCAGATCCCCGCGCCCACCACGGTGTCCGGCTTCGGCGCGGACACGCTGGCCCGCACCAACACCGGCGCGCCGCCGTCCGCGGGCTCCAGCACCGCGTGCACCTGCGCCTGCGCTGCCGTGGCGTGCTCCTGCAGGTCCACGCCGAGCGGCAGCAGGCGGCCGCTCACCGTCGTCGTCCCCGTCCGCAGCGCGCCGGGCAACGTCAGCAGCATCGCCCGCGACCACAGGTCTCCCCAGCGCCGCGCGGGAACCCGCTCCAGCGCCGAGCCGGGGCAGGACGCCGCCAGCTCCGCCGCGAACCCGTCCAGCAGCGCGGCCAGCCTGCGCAGCTCCGGCACCGGCAGCAACGCCGACACCACCGGCGCGGCACCGGCGACGAGGTCGTGGTCGATGCCCTGCCACCCGGCCCGCGCGAGGTCGGACAGCCAGGACCGCGCCGCCAGCAACAGGTTCACCGGCACCTCGGCGGTGCCCGCGGGAACCAACTCCTCCGCACGAGCCCGCCCGGTCGCTTGGTCGAGCCGGTGCACCACCGCGTCGTGCACCGAGCCGAACAGCGCAACCCGTGCCGCGGCAAGGGACACGAAGTGGTCCTCGCCCGCCGCACCGGCCGCGACCTTCTCGGCCGCCTCCGCCACCCGCTCCGCCAGCGGCGACCCCGCCACGGCCTCGGCCAGCGCGGTCACCCCGGCCACCTGGGCGGCCTGCGGGCGCAGCAACCCCGCCGCCAGCGCCTGGTCGGCACCGGCCACGGCCGCCAGCGCCTCGTCGAGGCCCTCGACCTCGTCCGCCAACAGGTCGGCACGCATCACACCACCGCCCTGGTCGGCGGGAACCACTGCATCTCCGGCAACGGCGCCGTCGTCGGCGACAGCTCCAAATAGGCCAGATGACGCAGGAACCGGCTGAACACCTGGGCCGCCGCGGCACTGTCCCCCTGGGACGGTCCGGCCGCCCGCATGTTCGCGGCGATCTGGTGGCCGTCCTCGCCCTCGACGCGCAGGTACCGCGCGACCCGCTCGGCTCCGTACTGCAGCACGGCCTCGCCGATCAGCCCGAGGACGTGGTTGCAGAACCCGCCCCGCGCCCCACCACACGGCCGATTGTTGTTGGTGCTGCAGGAGAAGTCGTACGAGCCGGCCGCGACCGACGACACGTACACCCGCTCGACGTCCGAGCCGCTGGAGACCACGCCCTGCAGCCGCCCGTCCGCCAGTTCGACGAACGGGACCTTGGCCAGCTTGCGCGGCCGCGCGGGCCACAGCACCCGCGCCGTGCTCGAACTTTCCCAACCTGACAACGCGTCATCTCCTCACCCCGGGGCCCGATCCGACCGGTCCGGCCCGACAGGGGAGACGTTAGCGACGACCACTGACAATTTCTGACGATCACCACAACCCTGCAGGTGGTGAGCACATCACCACGCTGGGTGGGCGGTCGGGGAGGGGCTCAGCGGCACCAGGACTGGACGGTTTCGGCGAAGTCCGGGAACTCCGCCCGCGCCGCCGCCAGCACCTCGGCGGGCGTGCGCGGTGCGGTGCCGGAGTGCTGTTCGGCCACCGCGCGCAGCTCCGGGTGCGGCACGCCGGTGTCCGTGCCGAACTCGACCGCCTCCTGCGGTCCGACGCCGCCGGCCAGCAGCCACAGGAACGAGCCCAGGTCCGTGGCGACCACGCCGACCTCGCCCTCGGAACCGAAGAACGCCACCGGTTGCTCGGTCAGCGGTCGGCCGGGTCGCACGAGCCAGCTGGTGACCAGGCCGCCGGTGCCGTCCTGCGCGAACACCCGGAATGCGGCGCCGTCGAGCTCGTCGTTGCCCGTCCAGGCGCGGATCCAGTCGGTGGTCTCGTCGGCGGGGTCGAACTCGTCATAGGGCTCGTAGTCGATGTTCGTCGGCGCCGGCTCCTCGTCGTGGCTCCAGGGGAACTCGATGCCCGACAGGGCGACGAGGGCGGGCGGGAACGTTCTGTCGGTGATCTCCACGCGCGCACGGTACTTCTTCAGGCCGCACCGGCCAGCACGGCCCTGATCGCGTCGCACAGCAGGTCGTCGTCGCGGATGCCGCACCGCCGGTCGGGCCGTCCCGGCCGGGTGTCCTGCTCCAGCAGCTCGCGCAGCACCGGCACCGCGGGCTCCGCGAGCGGACCGAGTTCGGCCAGCCGGCCGATGCACTCGATCAGGTACCGGCCGAACGGTCCGCCGGTGGTGAGCGCCCGCCACACCGCCATGGCCGCGCCGGTGGCGTCGGCCGGGTCGCCGGTGATGCGCCACAGGGTGCGCAGCCGGCGTGCGTCGTCCCATCCGGAGGTGCGGGTGGTGCGCAGCACGGCGGCCAGATCGGCTGCCGCGGGGCCGAGCTCCGCCAGGACGTCGAGGTGCCGGACGAGTGTGGGGTCGTCGGCGCGGAGGCGGTCGAGGAGGAGCTCGGTGTCGCCGGTCGCGCGCCAGTACCGCACGGCCGACCTGACCGGCGCGTCTGGTTCGGGCCGTTCGCAGATGTCGCTCAGCCCGAACGAGACCAGCGCGTCGAGAGCCCACTCCTCGACGTCCGTGCCGATCTGGGCGGTGACCTCCGGTGCCGCCTCCACGGCGTCGGGGCCCCAGTGTGCGAGCACGAGGAGGTAGTCGCGTCGTTCGGCGAAGTCGTCTGCCTCGGCAAGGCGGCGGCGCAGCAGCGGCAGCAGCGTCGCGGCGAAGGGCCGCAGCGGGCGCAACGACCGGCGGAGGTCGTGGTCCACCGGGCCGTGGTCGAGCAGATCTGCCACCAGGGCAACGGATTCCGGCGCTCCGGCCAGCGCCAGCACGGCCGCCTTGCGCACCGCGGGCACCTCGTCCCGGGCCGCGGCGACGAGGTCTGGATGCCACGGTTCGGCGGCGCGGCCGGTGGCGCCGAGCACCTCGGCTGCCTGCTCGCGTCGAGCCGGGTCCGGATCGGACAGCCGTTCCGCGACGAGCGGCAGCAGGGTGGCGGCCGGGGAGCGCCAGCGGCTCAGCACGTCCCAGGCCGCGGTCAAAGCCTGCTCGTGGCCGAGGCGCAGCAGTGCCGCGGCCAGACGGGTCCGGCCGTCCCGGTCGTCGTCGAGCACGTCGGCGGTCCACCGCACCAGCCGGGCGATCGGTCGGCGCGCGGCCCAAACGTGGTGCCACAGCAAGGGATCGGCCGTCGGCAGGTAGGCGATGGCCTCATCGACGTGCCGTGGGTCGCGTCCGCCGAGACCGGACCTGCGGTGGGCCATCGCACCGGCGAAGCGGTGCACCGCGTCGGGGTGCGAGCGGAGGTCCGAGAGCCAGTCGACGACCGGCGCCGGCCACTCGGTGGCCATGTCGCGCAACAACTCCGCTGCCGCGCACACGAACCCGACCCGAGCGGCCTCGTCGGTGTCGCGGTGCCAGCCGTTCACCAGCGCGGGCAGCACCAGGCAGGCGTGCTCGTGCGCCTGGGCGAGGGGGAACGCGATCCGCCGGCGGACCACCGGGTCGGGGTCGGTGACCAGGTCGAGCAACCGCGGGACGGCCGCCGCCCACGCCGCCGGCCAGGTCGGTGTGACGTACCGGGGTTCCGCCGTCCGCCCGGCCTCCGCCAACCGGCCGACGAGGTCGACCACGGCGGCACGGTGCCCGACCGCCGGATCGGCGGCACAGCGCAGAAGTGCCGGCAGCACCGGGGGCGCGGCGGACAGGACGCAGCCGCCCTGGTGGGAGATCCTGTTGTCCAGCTCGCCGAACGCGCGGGCGTCGGTGGCGGCGGCGCGCAGCAGGGCGGGAACGTCCTCCGCGGTGCCGTAGTGGTGGTGCAGCCGGTCCCACGCGACGGCGGGAACGAGGTCCTGGGACATCCAGGCGACTTCTTTTCGGATCAGAACCGACGAGGTGCCCGAACCCTACGTCATCGCCAGTACGCCGCGCAGGTGTTCAGGACGTGCTGACAGCCGCGTTCCGCCGGAGCGGGCCGCGGTAGGTCACGGCGAGCACCCCGAGCGCGCCCGCCCACGCCGCGAGGGTCGCGCCCCAGCTCGGCTGCCAGCCGACCTCGCCGAGCCGCAACGCCCAGCTGGTGCCGAAGAGCAGGAGCACGAAGGCGATCCCGACGTCGCGCGCGGACGTGTGCTCGGCCGGCTCGGCGAAGATCCGGTCGAGCCACTGGGCGGCGGCGACGGCGATGCCGAGCAGCAGACCGGCGGTGATCAGGTGCCACGCGAGCGCGGCTGCGGTGGTGCTGCCGCTCAGGACGTGCAGCAGGTCGAGGCAGGCCGCCACCACGAGCAGGACCAGTGGCAGCGCGGCCATCCGGCGCAGGGGCCTGGACGAGGGCATGGTCGGAACTTCCTTTCCCGGGGACGCGTCTGTACCCCGGAGAAGGCCGGTTAAACCTGGTTCGGTCAGCCCAGTGCGGGTGAGGCCAGTGCGGCGGACCGCTGCAGCACCCCGTGGCCGCCCACCCAGCCGGCCACCGCGACGGCGCGCAGCCCTGCGTCGCCCTCGCTGAGCTGGCCGTGCGGGCCGAGGACGTCGGCGGGCGCGTCACCCTCGTGCCAGCGCACCGGCACCCGGTCGTGGCTCTGCAGCAGACCGGCAAGACCGCTGGTCAGCTTGGCCCGGCCGATGTGCACCCAGCGGCTGGGGAACACGTCGAGCACCTCGGCGAGCGACCTGCCGATCTCGGGCACGATCGTCACGCCGTTGGCCAGCGCGTACTCCACGAGCTCGCGCAGCTCGTGCTGGTCGCCGTCCGGGCGCAGGTGCAGGACGTTGAGCTTGTAGGCGGCCATCCGGTCGATGGTCGCGCGCATCTCGGCGGCCGGCAGCAGCGGGCTGGTCACACCGCGCCACGCGAACGCGGGGGAGTCCTGCACGTCGGCGGCGCGCACGGTGCCGTCCGGGGTCATCAGCTGGCGGAACGACTGCACGCCGTGCCGCAGACCGGCCTGGGTTCGCGCCCGCAGCATCACGGCGCTCGGGCTGACCAGCAGCGCGTAGCCCTCGGGGCCGAGTCCGCGCAGGGCCGGGTCGAGCGTCACCATGAGCCTGCCGTCGGGCGACTCGGCCAGCGTGTGGCCGGTGCGGCGGAAGATGTGCTCGCGCAGCAGCGCGGCCGCCGTGCGGGCCTGACCGGTCACCCTGATCGTGACGTCCTCGGTCAGTGCGAACGCACCCGTGCGACGGGGTGCGTTCGAGGGCATGGGGACGATCACCGCGTTCCTCTCCGGCGGACTGCCTGCACCCGCTCAACGCGGCACGGCTCAGGTGAGTTCCACGTGACCCGGCAGCCGCACGGTGGTGCCTCGACCAGGTGCGGCGGTCACGTCGACGGAACCGCGGTGCACCTCTTCCAGTGTGCGTACGGCAGGCCCTCGCGGCGATGCCCACGGTGGTGTCGGTGATCGAGATCACCCGCTCGGCGGCCCCCTGAGCGGCGGGGGCTGACTGATCTCCGGGGTCGACGTCGAGGCGCCGCCGGGTGAACCGGTGTCGGCACTGGTGGCGGCGGCCCGGCAGGAGGTTGCGCGACCACCGGATGATCAACGTCATCCTCAGGTCGTACGCCCGGCAGCGACCGCGGGGTGACGCGGGACGATCTGTCCGGAAAGCACTGTCTGTTCCGTGCAGACGGCAACGGCGGCCCTTCCCCGCTCACTGGCACCCGCTCCCGAGGCGGAGCTGCTGCGCTGGACCGGTGCCGGCGGTGCGGTGCTGCTGACCGGCGGGGCGTGGGCGGTCACGGCGGGAGCGGGCGCCGCCGGGCTGGCCGCCGCCATCGCGGGCGCGGGGCTGGTCGTGCTGGCGTGGGTGCTGCTCGGCCGCACGAAGCGCCCGGTCACGTGGCTGCGCCGCACGCTTGTGTGGTGGTGTGCCCCGTTGGTGCCGGCACCGCCGCTGTTCAGCCTTGATGTGTACAGCTACCTCGCGCAGGGGGAGGTGGCCGCCCGCGGGTTCGACCCGAACGTCGTCAGCCCCGCGGCCGGTGCGAGCGCCGAGGCCGTCGCACGGGTCAGCGGCCACTGGCGGGAGACGCCGTCGCCGTACGGGCCGCTGTTCGGCACGGTCGAGCGCGGCATCGCCGAGATCACCGGCGGAGATCCGGTCGCGGGCATCGTCCTGCACCGGCTCGCCGCGGTGCTGGGCCTGCTGCTCGTCGTGTGGGCGGTGCCGCGGCTGGCCGCGCGTGCGGGCGCGTCGCAGCGCACGGCGTTGTGGCTGGGCGTGCTGAACCCATTGGTGCTGTGGCACCTCATCGGCGGCATGCACAACGACGCCCTGATGCTCGGTCTCATGCTCGCGGGCACCGTGGTCGCGCTCGACGCACTCGACGACGCCCGCTGGTGGTCGGTCACGGCCGGGATCGTGCTCATCGCGCTCGGTGCGCAGGTCAAGCTGCCGGCACTGGCCGCGCTCGCGATCGTCGGCACGGCGCTGGCCCGCCGGTTCGGCGGCGGGCTGCTGAGGTTCACGCTCAGTGGTGCCGCCATGGTCGCGGCCGCCGTCCTGGTGTCCGTGGCGACCTCACTGGCCGGTCGGGCCGGATTCGGCTGGGTGCAGGCCCTCGGGACGCCGTCGAAGGTGCCCAGCTGGATGGCGCCGAGCAACTGGCCGGGCTTCCTGGCCGGTGCGGTGTCCGGTGCGGAGAGTGGTCAGGCGATGATCTCCGCGGGACGGGTCGCGGGGCTCGTGCTGGTCCTGTGCGGCGTCGCGGTGGTGCTGACGCGCCAGCTGCGCGGCGGGATCTCCGAGGTGAGGGCGCTGGGGCTGGTGATGGGCGTGATCGTGGTGCTGGGCCCGGTGGTGCAGCCGTGGTACCTGCTGTGGGCGGTGGTGCCGCTCGCGGCCGCGGGGCTGTGGCGGACCGGCCTCACCGCGGCCGTGACGATGTTCGCCCTGCTCGTGCCGCCGCTGGCCGGGGACTTCACCGGCCGGGTGGGCGAGCTGGTGGTCGGCTACGGCGCCGGCCTCGTGCTCGTGGCCTGCGCGTTCCTCGTCCTGCGCCGCCTCGTCGTGAGCCGGGTGCCCGGTGCGCGGGGCTGACCTGGGCCGGTACGGCGCCGCGGCACTGGCCGGCGGCGCACTGGCGTCGAGCTTCCCGCCGCGCACCCTGTGGTGGCTGGCGGTGCCCGCGTTCCTCGTGCTGTGGCTGACCCTGCGGAACGGGCGTTCCGGCCGCCTGGGCTTCGTCTTCGGGCTGGCGTTCTTCCTGCCCCACCTGTGGTGGATCCAGCACTTCCTCGGCACCGAGTTCGGCCCGTGGCCGTGGCTCGTGCTCTCGGCGTTGATGGCGCTGTTCGTCTCGGCCGCGTTCGCGCTGTACCCGCTGGTCGCCCGGCTGCCGGGAGCACCGGTGTGGGCGGCGCTGCTGTTCGTGCTCCAGGAGACAGCGCGCGGGCTCATCCCGTTCAACGGCTTCCCGTGGGGCCGGGTCGCGTTCGGGCAGGTCGACGGGCCGTTCGGGCGGCTGGCGTCCCTCGGTGGCGCACCGCTGGTGACGTTCGCCGTGGTGGTGACCGGGTTCGGGCTGGGCGCATGGCTGCGCCGGCCGCGTGAGTGGCGCCGGTCGTGGGCGCTGCTGCCGGTGCTGGCCGCGCTGCTGGTCACCGTGCCCGTCGCCGCCGAGAACGGCACCCGCACCGTCGCCGTCGTGCAGGGCAACGCACCCGACATCGGCCTCGGCCTGCTCGACGCCGGCGCCGAGCTGCGCGCCAACCACCTGCGCAAGACCGCGGAGCTGGCCGCACGACCGGGACCGAAGCCCGACCTGGTGGTGTGGCCGGAGAGCGCGACCCGCACCGGCGACCGCGACCCGGTGCTCGACCGGATGGTCGACGACCTCGGCGTGCCGGTGCTCGTGAGCGCGTTGAAGAACGGCGAGAACTCGGTGATCGCGTGGCGTCCCGGCAGCGGCCGGGGGGAGTCCTACGCGAAGCAGGAGCTGGTGCCGTTCGCGGAGCACATCCCGCTGCGCCCGCTCGCCCGGCTGGTCACGCCGTTCGCCGACCAGCAGGACCTGAAGGCGGGCAGCGAACCCGGCCTGCTGGACGTCGCGGGCACCCGCGTGGGCGTCGGCATCTGCTACGAGGTGGCCTACGACTACGTGCTGCGCGAGTCCGCGGCCGAGGGCGCGCAGCTGCTGGTCGTGCCGACGAACAACGCCTGGTACGGCCGCGGCGAGATGACCTACCAGCAGCTCGGCATGGCCCGGCTGCGGGCGGTCGAGCACGGCCGTGCGGTCGTGGTCGCGGCCATCAGCGGCGTGAGCGCGGTCGTGCGCCCGGACGGCAGCGTCGTGCGGTCGACCGGGATGTTCACCGACGACCTGATGGTGGACACCGTGCCGTTGCGCTCGTCGCTGACGATCGCCACCAGGTTCGGCGGCGCGTTGCACGTCGTCTTCACCGGTGCCGCTTTCGTGGCGTGTCTGGCCGGGCTGTGGCAGCGCCGTCGTCGACGCGGAGTGACCGAGGATCACCCGATGAGGTCGCCGTTGCCGGAAACCGGCGTCCCCTCCTGAGAAACGGGTACCTGACGGCCGTCTGCACACTCCACAAAGGACGGCGATGATGAACAAGACCGCTTTGGCCGCAGTGTTCGCGACGGTTCCCCTCATGCTCGCGCCCACCGCGTCGAGTGCGATCGCCTGCTACGACAACCTCTCCAGCTCGGTCGGGACCATGGCCACGATCGTGCGCGACGAGTTCATCAAGCCCGTCTGCCAGGCGCAGCTGCAACCGGGAGCAGAGCGCCAGGACGTGACACAGCTGCGGGAGGTCGTGATCCCGCAGGCGATCAACAACCTCGCCGGCATGAAGCTGATCTTCGAGCGGTCCAAGCCGGTCCTCGACGGCCTGGTGGAGAAGTGCTACTCGCCGCAGGACTTCTGCAGCCCGGACGCGGTGGGCCGGGCCGTGCGGTGCATCAAGTCCGAGCTGCCCGACATCGCGGCGGCGACGCTGAGCGCGACCACGCTCTCGGAGTCCTGCGACGGGTTCGAGGCGGTGGCCAAGACCGATCCGCAGGGACTGCGCGAGCGGGCCCGCGCCGCCGCCGACTCCTACATCACCTACCTGCGCGGGTAGTCCCCTGGTTCAGTCGCCGTGCGGGTCCTCGGCGTTGAGGGCGGCCACGACCTGGTCGTAGTCGCCGCGGGCCTCGCCGTAGCGCAGGAACTTGACCCGCTCCACCTGGATCTCCCGCACGTCGGGCCGGGCCTCGATGATCCCCATGACCTCGGCGACGTACTCGTCGAGCGGCATGGCGTGGTCGTTGTCGGCCTGGCCCGGCAGCAGGTCCGTCTGCACCGACGGCGGCTCCAGCTCGGTCACCTGCACGGAGGTGCCGGCCAGCTGCAGCCGCAGCGTCTCGCTGAGCATGTGGATCGCGGCCTTGGTGGCGTTGTAGCTGGGCGTCACCTTGAGCGGCGCGAACGCGAGCCCGGACGACACGGTCATGATGGTGGCGTCCGGTCGCGTCTGCAGGTGCTCCACGAACGCCGCGATGAGGCGGATCGGCCCGAGGAGGTTCGTCGTCACGGTCGTCTCCGCCGACTCCAGGAAGGTCTCCGGCCGGCGCCAGTCCTCCACGCGCATGACACCCGCCATGGTGATGAGGACGTTCAGCTCGGGGAAGCGCGCCAGCACGTCCTTGGCCGCGTCCTTGACGCTGTCCGCGTCGGCCGTGTCGATCCGCACGGTCTCGACACCGGGGTGCTCGGCCGCGATGCGCTCCAGCAGCTCGGTGCGGCGGCCACCGACGACCACGGTGTTGCCGCGTTCGTGCAGGGCCAGCGCGAGCGCCAGGCCGATGCCGCTGGTGGCGCCGGGGATGAAGACGGTGTTTCCGGTGATGTCCATGAGTGAAAGCTTCTGCCGTTGCCGTCGCACGCGGCAGAGAGCGCTTATCGGGGGATCGGCGATCCCTGGCTCACGGCGCACACACGCCGATACTGAAGCCATGGACCGTGTGGAACTCGCAGCCTTCCTCCGCCGCCGACGCGAAGAGCTCCGGCCGGAGGACGTCGGTCTGCCCGTGGGCGCACGTCGGCGAGCGGCGGGCCTCAGGCGCGAGGAGGTCGCAGCACTGGCCGCGATGTCCACGGACTACTACACGCGCCTTGAACAACAACGCGGCCCGCAACCGAGCGAGCAGATGCTGGCGGCACTGGCCCGCGCGCTGCGCCTGACCGACGACGCCCGCGACTACCTGTTCCGCATCGCCGGCCGCAACGCGCCGTCCCCGTCGGTCACCAGCACCCACGTCGCCCCCGCGCTGCAACGCGTGCTGGACCGCCTCACCGACACCCCGGCGTTGATCCTCTCCAACCTCGGCGAAGTGCTGCTGCAGAACCGGCACGCGGCCGCGCTCTACGGCGACTCGTCGAAGTTCACCGGCCTGGCGCGCAGCGGCATCTACCGCTGGTTCACCGACCCGGACGAACGCCTGATCTACCCCGAACACGACCGCGACCGCCAGTCCCGCGCCCAAGTCGCGAACCTACGAGCTGCCTACGGCGCTATGGGCGCACGTTCGCGTGCAGGCGAGCTGGTGCGTGTGCTGTCGCGAGAGAGTGCCGAGTTCGCGGAACTGTGGGAACGCCACGAGGTCGCGAAGCGGTTCGAGGACCACAAGGTGCTGGTGCACCCGCAACTGGGCGAGATCGAGGTCGACTGCCAGGCGCTGTTCACCGAGGACCAGTCGCAGGCGCTGCTGGTGCTGACCGCACCGCCGCGCACGGAGGCGTTCGACAAGATCCAGCTGCTGGGCGTGCTCGGGCACGAGACGTTCGAGGACGTCAGGTAGGCCGGCACCCGGTCGTGCTGGTGCCACCGCCGGACGGTGCGGCCACGGTGACGGTGACCTGCACGCAGCCGTCCGCGGTCAGCAGGATGTTGCCGAACACGGCCTGCCCGTCGAACTCGGTGCTGTAGGGCAGTCCCTTCGTCGTCGTCCGCGGACGCGCGGCCGCGATCGTGACGGTCGCGCTCCTCAGGAACGTGACCCGGTCGCTGGGCGTGAACCGGCCCCACGCGACCCGGCAGCGCGGGGAGTAGCGGAGCTCGGCGGTGCCCAGGAAGTTGCGCTGGGCGGTGTTGATCTCGACGCTGTCCAGCGTGGTCACCTCCGGGTCGTAGGCGCACCCGGACTCCTTCGGGTCGGCGCCGTCGGCGACCGGAGCCGCGGTTCCGGCGAACCTCGGCGTCGTGTCCGCCGACGGGGGCGAGGTCTCCGGTGGAGTGCGGTTCGCGCCCCACCACCGGGCTGTTCCGAACGCCGCCGCGACCAGGACGGCGACCACCGCGGCGATGGCCGGTCCGGCGCCGGCCTTCCCGGCGGCCCGCTCGGGTTCGCGGGGAGCGGCCGGGGCCGGTTCGTCCGGCGGCAGGCCGAGGTCCGCGCGGGCCTGGACCCAGCGGCGCCGCCACTCGTCCACCTCACCGCCGCACGCCTGGACGTACGCCTTCGTGACGTCCCAGGTGGGGAGGCGGTGACCGCTGGCAGCGGACGACGGGGTCGCTTTGGATAAGTGGACCCTGGCCGCCATGGAGCGGTAGGACTCGCCACCGGCCGCGTCCCTCAGCTTCCTGAGCTCGGCGGCGAACAGCTGGGCCGGACCGGTGGACCCGTCGATCGGCCGTTCGGGACGAGGCATGCGCATCCCTCCGGTTGTCCGGACCTGTTGTCCACGCCTGGACAGCGTGTTGGCCAACCCGGTCCGCGCTTAGACCTGAATGGCGATTCCCTTCACTGGTCCACATGTCCGACAGCACGGCGCATTACGCGCAACACCCGGACGGGCCAGCGATTCCACTGACGGAGGAAAGGACCGACGATGAGAAGTCTTGTCCGCGGTGTGGCTGTGCCGGCAGCGGTGGTCCCGCGAACGGCACGGCGAGCACCGTGCCGATCCTCCACCCGGAGATCAGCGGCAACGTCCTCGGCTGGGTGGACCTGCGGTGGAGCACCGGCTGCCAGATCAACTGGGCCAGGGTGCGGATGAACTCCGGTGCCGCGTACGCCGTGCCCTCGCTCGGCATCCGGGTGTGGGCGGTGCGCCCCGGCGACGGCACCAGCACGTGGGGCCACGCCTGCAACCCCGGCCCCTACTACGCGTCGTCCGCCTTCTCCGGACAGCTCAACGGGAGCTCCAACCAGGTCATGTGCGCCTACGGGGGGCTCGCCTACCAGCCGGTCAACGGCCCGGTCGGTTGGCGGCAGGCGAGCTACTGCTTCTGACGGCGAGAGGTGGGCCCGTGGCCGCGGGCCCACCCCCGGCTGTGCCTAGAAGGTCAGCTTCCAGGCGTTGATGTAGCCGGTGTCGCTGCGGTACGTGTCCCGCACCTGCAGCTTCCACACGCCGTTCGCGACCTCGCTGGAGGCGTTGGTCGTGTAGGTCTCCACCACGTTGTCCGCGGAGTCGGAGGTGCTGGAGTCCTTCAGGCGGTACGCCGTGCCGTCCGGGGCGATGAGGTCGATGACCAGGTCGCCGCGGTAGGTGTGCACGACGTCGACGCCGACCTTGAGCGTGGCCGGGGCGTTGCCGGTGAGGCCGGAGACGGTGATCGAGCTGGTCACGGCCGAGCCGGCGTCGGGGATGGCGACGTCGGCGGTGTTCTCGAAGGTCTGGCCGGGCGGGGTGGTGCCGGTGTCGACCGCGGCGAACGCGTCGACGCGGCCCTCGCCGAAGAAGTTGTTCTTGGCGGTGGTGCCGCTGCACCGGGTGTCGGAGCAGGACAGGTCGTCGGCCTGGGTCGCGAGCAGCGTGCGCAGCTGCGCGGGGGTGGCCGTCGGGTTGACCGACTTCAGGAGTGCGGCGACGCCCGCGACGTGCGGGGAGGCCATCGACGTGCCGGACTTCGAACCGAACCGGCCGCCGGGGACGGTCGAGTAGACGCTGTCACCGGGGGCGGCGACGTGGATCTTGTCGGTGCCGAAGTTCGAGAACGACGACTTGGCGTTCGAGGAGGTGATCGACGAGACGCTGACGACGCCGGAGAGCTCACCGGGCACGCTCAGGCAGGCGTTGCTGATCGTGCGGGTCGCGGGCGTGGAGTCGTTGGGGCTGGTCGTGTCCGTGGACTTGGCCGCCAGGTTGTAGTTCTCGTTGCCGGCGGCGGCGACGGTGAGCACGCCCTTGCCCTCGGCGTAGGCGACGGCGCGCTTCATGCCCTCCAGGATCGCGTCCTGGTCGGCGTTGCTCGGGCAGTTGAACAACCAGGGATCGGTGTAGTAGCTGTTGTTGGTCACCTCGAAGCCGCGGTCACCGGAGAAGACCATGGCGCAGATGGTGTTCTCCGCGAAGAACAACCCGCTCGGCTTCTCCGCGATGCGCACCGACGCGATCTTCACGCCCGGCGCCACGCCGACCATGCCCACGCCGTTCTTGGCGGCCGCGATCGTGCCTGCGACGTGCGTGCCGTGCGTGTCCGTGTCACGCCACGAGCCCGTGCGCGTGTCGAGCTTGCCGTAGGCGCACGACGCCGAGTTGGCCGCGTCGAAGTTGGCCTTGAGGTCGGCGTGCTGGTCGTCGACACCGGTGTCGAGCACACCGACGGTGACGGTGGGCGAGCCCTGGTTGACCGCCCACGCGCGGTCGGCGCCGATCTGGCTCATGTCCGTGCGCACCGGCTCACCGGCGGCGGGTGTGGCCTGCGCCGGGGCGGCCGGGACGGCCGGGTTCGCCGCCTCGGCGGGCACGTCGGAGGTGCGGGTCGCGCCGACCTTCTGCACGCCGCTCACCGACCGCATCCGGGTCGCGAAGTCCGCGGAACCGGAGTGGGCGACGACGACGCCGATCGCGTCGTAGGAGGCCCAGACCGTGCCGCTGTTGCTCGCGACCGCGGACTTGGCGCCCGCCGTGTCACCGGGTGCGGTGATGACCAGGTACGACCGGTTGCCCGCCGCGGGTGCCGCCGCTGCCGGGGTTGCCGCCGCCAGGACCCCGGCGCCCACGACCGCGGCGATGACCGCGGCACGCAGGCGTGTTCTTGTACGCACGAACACGATTCCTCCAACACTCTCGCGGGCTGTCCCCGCGCAGTGTGCGCGGGGCGCAGGGGCCCGTCACGAGCTGAAGAGGAGCATCGCAGGCGTCAGGGACGCGCGGAGTTCAGAAACCCTACGAAAGTCGTGCCAGCCGGTCAGCCAGCCAGGCCAGCGAGAGCGGGTAGCGGTAGTCGATGGCGGCGTGACCGGCGTCGAACAGCTCGAAGTGGACGCGCTCGTCCGGCACGCCCACCGCGGCCAGCTCGGCGCGGAACGCCTCGGCGCCCAGGTCGAGGTGGTACTCGTCGCTGCGGCCCGCGTCGATCCACACCGCGTGCAACGAGCGCACTGCGCCGGCGTGGGTCGCGACCATGCGGACCGGGTCCCGGTCGAGCCAGCGCTGCCACACGTCGGGGCGCAGGACGCCGGTCACCGGGTCGAACGGCAGCTCCGGGGTGCCGTCGTCGAGGGCGGAGAAGCAGGCCGCGACGCCGAGGGTGCTCAGGAGGGTGGCGTCCGCGGGCTTGGTGAAGGCCGGACGGCCCTGGAAATCGGCCCACCACGCGCGGATGTCGTGGTCATAGGCGCGTAGGAAACGCACAGCCTTGGCGAAGTCGGGCAGGTAGCAGTACTCGTAAAGCGTGTCGCCCGCGTGCGTGGCCAGTGCGCCGAACAGGTCGGGGCGCAGCATCGGGGTGATCATCGCGCCGAAGCCGCCGGAGGACTTGCCGGCGATGGCACGGGACTGCGGGGCCGGGATCGTGCGGTAGTGCGCGTCGACCCACGGCACGATCTCGTCGCACAGGTACGAGTGGTAACGGCCGGTGCCGGGGGAGTCGACGAACTGCGAGCCGCCGTAGGTGGTCCAGGCGTCGACGTAGACGACGACGCACGGCGGGGCGCCGTTCGCGAACACGGCGTCCGCGGTCTCGACGAACGGCTGGCGGAACGGCGTGCGGTTGGCCCACATGCCCAGGTGGCCGGTGTAGCCCTGGATCACGTACACGGCCGGGTAGCGCTCGTCGGACGAGTCGTAGCCCGGCGGCACGTACACCCACAGCGGGCGCTCGTGCGGGTCGCCGAGCGGGTTGCCGCGCAGCAGCTCGGATTCGACGGTGTGCCGGTCGAGCCGGCCGGCGAGTTCGCCCTCCCACGGAAGCATGCGACCGAGTCAACCACGATCTTGCTGTTGGCTCGCGAACCTCGCTACGCGCGCACGGTTGCCGCACGACGCTTTGCACCACTGCTGGCGGCCGTGCTGCTGCACGAAGTACCGCACGCACCTGGGGGCCTGGCACGAACGCAGGCGGGGTGCGAGCGGGCCGGTGAGGAACTCGACGACCGCGAGGGCCAGTGCGCCCTCGACGAGCGCGGGACCCCGTGCCGCGGTCTGCAGCCGGCGCCGGACGCCGTCCTCGATCGTCACGACGGTCTCGGCTCGCAGCGCGTTGACGGCGTTGTGCAGGACGGCGGCGGCCTCGGTGTCGCTCATCCGCCGCGTCCGCTCGACCCGGCTCGGCGGGTGCGGGAACACGGAGGCGGCGAACGCCGAGCGCGCGGCGAACCGCAGGGTGCGCACGCGGTCCGGCACCACGAGCGCGCCGGGGAAGCGGTTCGCGACCCAGTTGTGCACCTCCGCGTCGGTGGCGAGGTGGTCGGCCACGCCGCCGTTGCCGTCGTCGGCGATGGTGCTGACCAACGCCAGCGCCGTCACGCCGTCGGTGCCGTCCGGCAGTGTGAACACCAAGCCTCCGCTAACGGTAAATGCAGATTTACCGTTAGCCTAGCTCGGGTGACGACTCTCCTGCACCTCAGCGACTGCCACCTCGACGGGTCACCGGAGCGGGCGGACCGGCTCCGCGCGGTGCTCGACCTGCTGCCCGCGAACCGGCAGCCGGACGCGGTCGTGCTCACCGGGGACATCGCCGACAACGGCGTCGAGCCCGAGTACGAGCAGTTCAGCGCGGTGATGGAGGGCCGGCTGCCGTGGCTCGCGGTGCCGGGCAACCACGACGTGCCCGCGCTGGTGCCGTCCGTGCCGGTGCTCGACGTGGGCGAGCTGCGGGTGATCGGCGTCGACGTGGTCGTGCCGGGGGAGAACCACGGCGTGCTGCGCGAGGAGGAGGCCGACCGGGTGGCCGCGCTCGCCGCGGGCGCCGAGCGGACGGTGCTCGCGTTCCACCAGCCCCCGATGGAGATCGGCCACACCTACGTCGACCCGATGCGGCTGCTGAACGCGGACGCGCTGGCAGCGCTCGTCGACCGCATCGGCACCGTCACGGCGATCCTCTGCGGACACGTCCACACCGCGTGCGTGGCGCAGTTCGCGGGCGTGCCCGTGCTCGTGGCGCCCGGCATCGTCTCCGCGGCGAACCTCGACGGCGACCACCCGACCGCGAACCGCGAGCACCCGCCGGGCATGGCGCTGCACCAGTTCACCGGGCACGGCATCGTCACGACGTTCCACTACGCGTGCTGACCGGCCCGGTCCGTCACACGGGACGCCACAGCCGCAGCTGCAGCATCGCCGCGAACCGGGCGTCCGGGTCGGTCAGGTCGAGCTTCGCCCACCTCGGCCAGGCGCCGCAGCCGGTAGCGGAACGTGTTGGGGTGCACGAAGACGGCGGCCGAGGCGGCGGCGACGTCGCCGAAGGCGTCCAGCCACGCGCTGAGCGTCTCCACGAGGTTGCCGTTGTGCCGGAGGTCGTAGTCGATCAGCCGCGCCACCGGGCCGGTGAGGGTGTCGCCGCGTTCGGCGATCAGGTCGGCCAGCTCCAGCAGCAGGCCCTCGCTGTGCACGTCGGACACCCGTGCGACCGCGCGCTGCGACCGCCCGGCGCGCAGCACCCGCAACGCCAGGTCGGCGCCCGCCTTGGACCGGGCGAGGGTCAGCCCGTCGGCCACCGGCCCGACGCCGACGACGACCCGGTCGCCGATGCGGGTGCGGAAGTCCGTGGCGATCCGCAGCGCCCGGTCCTCGGACTCGGTGGGCAGGATCGCGTAGGCGACGTCACCGACGAGCGCGGCGGCCGCACGCGGGTGGACGGCCGTGAGGTGCATGGCGAACGCGTCCGCGACCTGCTGGCGTTCGGCCAGCAGCCGGGCGTGCTCCGCCGGGTCGTCCACGTGCGAGTCGGCGAGCGCGAGGACGAGCACCACGCACTCCTGGTCGGTCAGCCCGAGCCGGCGCACCGCCTCCGCCGCACCCGCACCGCCCTCGACCGCGGTGCTGACCAGGTCCGCGCGCAACCGGCGTTCGACGTCGGCACCCGCACGCTGCCGCATCAGGTGCAGCGCCACGAGCTTGGCCGCGTCGCAGAACGCCAGCTCGCGGTCCGCGGGCAGCGGCGCCCGCACGGCCGCCCAGATCGAGCCGAGCACCTCGTCGCCCGCCCGCACCGCGACCGCGACCCTGGGCAGGCACACACCCCCGTCGTCGTCGGGCAGGTCCGAGATGTAGACGGGCTGGTCGCTGCGGTAGAGCCGGCGGAACACCCCGCGTGCCTCCAACAGCTGCGAGTACCGCGCGGGCACCTGCCGCCCCAGGATCGTCTGCACGCGCGAGGCGTCCGCCTGCTCCTGCCGCCCGGAGAACGCGAGCACCCGCGAGCTGCGGTCCTCGATCGTCACCGGCGCGCTGATCAGCGACGCGACGGCGTTGGCCAGCGCGAACAGGTCACCGGCCGGGGTGCCGCCCAGTGTCTCCGAGTCGGTGACCTCGCCCTCGGCCAGCAACGACCGCAGCAGCGCGGCCAGCTGCGTCCACGACGCCCCCGGCGCGAGCCCGAGCAGCGCCACACCGGAGCGGTCGGCCGCCGCGGCGACCTCGTCGGTCAGCACGACCGGGCCGCGCACGACGAGCCCGGCCGCGCCGAGCACGCCCAGCTCGTCGAGGCGGGCCCGCACGTCCGCCGGTTCCCGCACGCCGACGCCGAGCACCAGCGCGCGCGGCGGCAGCACCTGGTCGTCGTGCGGGTCGTCGATCACCACGCCGCCGATGCCACCGGCCCGCGCGGGGTCGCCGCGGACCAGGTCGATCAGCGTCGTGCCGAGGTCGTCGAGCACGCGGGCGAGGCCGGTTCGGTTGCTCACCCCGCCACCGTGCCACGGGAACCGTCTACAGAGGAATCCCTTGCGCGCCCGACGTCCGCTGCCTCACCGCACGGCACGCCCGGCACTCCAGCGAGCGACGACGGCGGTGGTCGACAGGACCAGAGCGGCCGCGACCCAGGTGATGCCGCGAAAAGCCCCGGTGAGCGCCTCGGCCGCGGCGGCGGAGCTCCGAGCGTCCAGCAACGAGGCCGATCCTCCGGCCCGCTCGCGGTAGAACACCGCGGTCACGGTGCCGAGGACGGCGATCCCCACCGCCGCGCCGGTCTCGTACGACACGGACTCGATCCCCGCGGCCGCCCCGGCCTGCTGCTCCGGCGCGGTCGTCATGACCAGGTCGGACGCGATCATCTGGACCAGGCCGTGGCCGAACCCGACAAGCACGAGTCCTCCCGCGAACACCACGTCCGACGCCACCAGCGCGTAGCCCGCCGCGGCGAGGGCCAGGCCACCCGGTACCGCCAGGCGTGCGCCCAGCCGCGGCAGGAGCCATCCTCCGATCGGGCCCGCGAGCACCGCCGCCACCGGCATGGGCAGCAGCCGCCACGCCGCCTCGGCCGGCGACAGACCGAGCGCCAGTTGCAGGTACTGCACCAGTTGCAGCTCGAACCCGACCATCACCAGCACCGGCAGCACCGAGATGACGACCCCGGCCCGCAACGGTGGCAGCCGGAACAGCGACAGGTCGAGCAGAGGGTGCTCCAGCACGCGCTGCCGGCGCAGGAACGCCACGATCGCCAGGACTCCGGCCGCGCCCGGTACGACCACCTCCGCCACCCCCACCCCGTCGTGGGTGAGAGCGATGACCGCGTAGGCGGTCCCCACCGAACCGATCACCGCCAGCACCGGCGACAACGCCTCCCACGGCCGCGGCTCCGGTTCCGGGTTGTTGCGCAGCACCAGCAGCACCGCCGGTACCGCCACCGCCACGACCGGCAGGTTGACCAGGAACGTCGAGCCCCACCAGAAGTGGTGCAGCAGGAACCCGCCGGCCACCGGCCCCAGTGCCGACGCCCCCGCCGCCACCGCGCTCCACCAGCCGATCGCGACGGCGTGCTCGCGCGGATCGGAGAACGTCTGCCGGATCACCGCCAGCGTCGCCGGGATGATCATCGCCGCTCCCACCGCCAGCAACGCCCGGCCGGCGACGAGCGCGAGCGGCGTGCCGGCCAGTGAGGAGAACGCGGAAGCCACCCCGAACACACCCAGCCCGATCAGCAGCAGCCGCCGATGACCGATGCGGTCTCCCAGCGGCCCGGTGACCAGGACCAGGCCGATCATCAGCAACGAGTAGACGTCCACCACCCACAGCAGTTCGGTGGTGGAGGCGTCGAGCGCCTCGGCGAGCGTGGGCACCGCGATGGTCAGGATCGTGACGTCGACGGCAGCGGGGAGGAAGCAGAGCAGGACCACCGCGAGCACCAGCCACCGCCTGGCAGCGCCGACACCGGTCGCCGACGTCACCGGAAGAGTCCCAGGGCCGTCCTGGTCTTCGCGATGAGGTCGTGCAGCTCGGCGATGCCGGGGGCGAAGAACATGCAGCTCAGTCTGCCGCAGCCGAGGTCGGTCAACTCAGCCGGAACCACCCCGCGGCCGGCGTGCCTGGGCGAGGCGACCAGGTTTCCGAGCTGCCGCAGCAGTTCCGGCAGCGTCAAGCCGGTCGGCAGACCGTAGAAGTCGTAGTTCGCGACGGTCGTCGTTTCCAGGTAGTCCGGCCCGATCAGCTCGTACCCGAACTCGTGCACGTGCGTGGACCCGGTCCGGCGGGCGTTGAGGTCGTGGGCGTACACGACGCCGTCGCGGGCGATCGCGTCGATGCCGAAGTGGCCTCGGTAACCGCGCCGCTGGAGCTCCCGCGCCAGCCGCATCCCGCCGTCGACCAGTGCCCGGTACCACCAGCGCGTGCGCAGCTCCCGCGAGGTGACGTTGCCGCGCAGGTGCGTGGCACCCTCGAACAGCATCTCGGTGGTGTAGCAAAGGCGTGGTTCCGCGGTTTCGGGCACCACGTACTCCACGGACGGGAACTCGACGTCGCCGTCGAGGAACTCCTCGACCACGACCGGTTCGTCCGCGTAGAACTGGCTGCCGGCCAGCGTGCGCGCCACGTGCTCGGCGGTGTCGCCCGGCTGGAAGATGAGCAGCCCGAGACTCGCCTCGCCCCGGTCGGCCTTCACGATGCACGGCGTCCCCGCGGCGAGCATCGCCGTCACAGCGGCCGTGACCGCCTCCTGGCCGGCGTGGTGCTCACCCGCCGGAACGCGGAACGGGCCTTCGAGCATGCCGAGATCCGCGGCGAGGTCGCGCAGCCCGGTCTTGGTGTCGGCCAGGTCGCGCAGGGACTGGTCCGGCGTGCTCTCCGGCAGCTCGGCGGTGACCCCGTGCCGTTCCCGCAGCACCTCGGCGAACAGCCACAGGTCGGCGGTGGTGGTGTGCGGGATGATCCGGATCCGGCGACCGGGGCCGGCGTGGTCCGCGAGCGCGGCCGTCAACGCCGGGTCGGCGATCATGTCGGCGAACAGCGAGCCCGTCGACCGCGACGGCCACAGGTTCACCACCCCCGGGAAGCTCCAGGAACTCCTGGTGCCAGGCCAGGTCGCCGATCGGTTCGTAGGTGACGAGCACCTTGTCCAGCGGGCCCCAGAACAGTGCCTGGTCCTGCTGGGCGTAGCACTCGGCGAGCAGCGCATCGACGTCGTCCGCGCGGATCGCGAAGTCGCGCAAGGTGTCCACGGCGTTGCACACGCAGACGGTGGGCACGTGCTGATCGGTCACGGTTCCTCCTCGGACGGTGTGCGCAGCAGTCCGTCTCCTCGGGACACCAGGTCGACCGCGGACGACACCACGTGCCAGAACAGCTCCTCACCGAATGACGCGGAGGCGCCGGAGGTGCTGGAGAGGATGCCGTGGGTGGTCGTGGTGGTCACGTCCGCGGGGTGGAGGTAGACGCCTGCGCGTGGCGGGTGGTCGTGGTCCAGGCGCAGCCCGGACACGAGGTCGGGGCGCAGGAACAGCATCAGGCTGGTCTCGGTGAGCCCGGCGTGCTCGGCGTGCCAGCCGGGGAAGGCGGGGACGCGCTCGGCCAGCCAGCTGTCGTCGACCAGGCTCCACCAGCTCAGCGCCATGAACTCCTTGCCGTGGGCGGCCGGGCGCCTGGCGACGTCGTCGAGCGCCTCGAACACGAAGGGCTCGTTCTCGAAGTGCCCGTTGACGACCAGCAACCTCTTGAACGGCAACGCGCACAGCGATTCCAGCGCGTCCACCAGGAAGTCCAGCAACGACCGCCCGCGCACGTGGACGGTGCCGGGGAACGACAGCCCGCCACCGCTCTGCGGTAGCGACCGGGCCGCGATGGACTGCACCGGCAGCGTGAGCGCGGTGAGCTCGTAGGCGATCTGCTGGGCGAACGCCTCTGCCAGCACGAAGTCGACGGACAGCGGCAGGTGCGGCCCGTGCTGCTCGATCGAGCCGATCGGCCACACGACCGTGCGCCCCGCGGTGGCCTCGACCACCTCGGCGCTGCTGACGTCGCAGAGCCGGGGCCCGGTCGACCGGGGCGTCACGACGGCACCCGCCGGGTCCGGTCGAGCACCTCGGTCTCGGTGACGATCCTGGTCAGCGTCGGGTAGAGGTCGGTGTGCAGCGCGGTGTAGACCTGGGCGGCGCAAGCGCCGACCCGCAGGTAGTCGTGCACGTCCCGGCCGGACTCGACACCGCCGGAACCGAGCACCGGCAGGGTGAAACCCGCACGCCGCAGGCGCCAGATCGAGGCGAGCACCAGCGGTTTGATGCCGGGGCCGGAGTACCCGAACGTGCCACCGAGGCGCAGCAGGCCGGTGTCGGGATCGACGGCCGCGGCAGGCAGGGTGTCGCTGAGCGTCAGCGCGTCCGCGCCCGCGGCCTCGGCGGCCGCCGCCCTGGCCGGCAGCCCTTCGCCGCTGGCGAGCTTGACGGCGAACGGGATCGTGGTCGCGGCACGGGCCGCCGCGGTGTAGGCGTGGACGCGTTCCGGGGTGTCCTCCAGGCCGTCCTCCTCGTTGAGGCACGAGATGCCCAGCTCCAGGGCGCGGCAGCCGGTGCCCTCGACCTCGGCGGCCAGCTCGGCGAGCTCCCCGGGGCTGTCGGCGTGCAGCGAGGCGATCACCGGCAGGCCGTCGGCCGCCATCCCGCGCAGCACGGAAAGCCAGTGCCCGACAGGGCGCTTGGAGTAGGTGGTGCTGTTCATCATGCCGGTGGGCAGCCGGATGATGCGCTCGTCGAGGCCCGCCGGCGGGCTGGGGTGGATGGTCTTGGTGACCACCGCGCCCGCGCCCGCGTCCAGCATCCTGCGCAGGGTGCGTTCCTGGTCGGTGAGCAGTCCCGAGCCGACCAGCACCGGCGACGTCACGTCGATGCCGAGCACGGTGGTGCCCACCTCAGGCCGCCGTCCTGGCCCGGCCGAGGGCGGCGAGCACGCCGTCCACCAGCAGGCCGGGCGCCTCCGCGAACTCGGCCGCGGACAGGAAGACGGCGTCGGCGACCCGTGCCAGGCCTTTGAGCAGGTGGCTGGCCGAGTCGGCGAAGGGCTGCTCGGTGATCCCGACGATCGGGCGGCCCAGAGCGCTGGCCCAGCCCAGCTCGATGTGCGTGCCGTCGGTGCGCAGCAGGGTGCCGTCGGCGAGTACCGGCAGCACCGGCACGAACACGTCGCACGCGCGCATCCAGCCGAAGTCGCGTTCGGACACCTGGTCCGGGGTGAAGTCCGCGGTGGTGACGCCGAAGCGCTCGGCGACGTGCGCGGACAACACCGCGCCGCCCGCCCGCTCCACCTGGTCGATGGCCGCGTGCAGCCGGTCGCTGACCGCGCCGAGCATGCCGCCCGGCACCAGCGCGTGCTGGATCGGACCGCCGACGAACACGGTGGCGCCCGTCAGCGGGCGCGAAGGGGGAACCATTCCGGCAGCTCCTTCGGGTTTCGCGATGCCGGGCCGCGGGAGTCGGCGGGTATCGCGATCCGGTTGACAGAAGATGTGGGCACTGAATTGCCCGTTCGGGCATTGGTGGGTGAGGCGCGAGAGAGTGGCCGCGGGGACCGCAATTGCGGATCGCCTGTCACGGCCTTCGTTGTCCACAAGGCCTCGGCCTCGATCAGGCTGGCACGAGTCGTCGATAGCCGCAACATCAACCACGAACACTTTTAACAGCAATGGAATCCGCTGCTCAACAGTAATCAGGGCTTCTACGTGCGCAAACAGTGGGTCCACAAAGGAGTTATGAAACCTGAAAAACACCCGTTCGGATCATATATGAGACCGATTGAACTATGAAAAGTCCTAGTACACCCCACTGGGCGTTGACCGTCGGCGAAGTCGATGCGTAGCTTCAGGGCATCGAGCTGCGCGCGACCATTACCGGCTTATTCCACCTCATTGAGCCTGAGGTCTGACAACTCGCACGCACGACGACACAACCCCTCCCGGAATTGGGTGAAACCCCCGGAAGAAGTAGGGAAACTGCTCATGAATTCGTTGCAGACGATCAAGCGCATCCTGTCCGCCGACGTGCTGGTCGAGATCCCCGAGGACCGGATGGGTCTCGACGACCAGCTCCGCGAGGGCTACGGCATGGACTCGCTCGGGTTCGTGGAGCTGCGCGTGCGCTGCGAAGAGGTCTTCGGCGTGGAGATCGAGGACGGGGCACTCGCCGGGCTGATGACGCTCGGTGACGTCCTCGCCCTGGTCGAGCGGCTGGCCAGGGCGCAGCACTCGACCGCGGGCGCCTGACCCGCCCTGGACCACGACACGAAAGGGCGACCAGTGGCCGCACCTGTTGATCATCCCCGGACCGACGAGGTCACGGCGCGTCTGCTGCGCGGCACCGACCTGCACCTGAACCACTACGGTGCGCCCCGGTTGCCGTTCGCCTGCACCGGCGGACGTGGTCTCGAACTCGACGTCATCGACCTCACCCCGGAACACCGGGGCAGGCGGATGCGGTTGCTCGACGCCAGCGGCGGGTACGCCAGCGCCGCGCTGGGCGTCGGCCACGAGGTGGTGCTCCGGGCGCTGGCGCGCGGGGTGACCGGAGCAGGCAGTGCGACCGACGAGCTCGGTTCGCTGGAACGCGCGGAGCTGCTCGACCGGCTGTTCGGCCCTGGCGGGCTGTGGACCGGCCACTTCCCCACCGGCGAGTACCACGTCAGCGGGCGCAACTCCGGGTCGGAGGGCAACGAGCTGGCGCTGCGGCTGGTGCTGGAGTCGCGGTACGACCCACGCCGGCTGCGCCGCCGCCCCGGCAAGGAGCACCGGGACACCGTCCTCGCCTTCGAAGGCGCCTGGCACGGGTGGACCGACGGGCTCGTGCCACTGCTCAACCGCCGCCACTACCAGGCCGGTCTGCCGGGACAGGCACCGCCCGAACACGGCGGGGTGCGCGTCGAGCACCTCCCCTTCGGCTCCGCCGAGGCACTGACCGGGTACTTCGCCGCCCACGCCGACCGGTTGCTGGCCGTGGTGGTCGAGCCGGTGCAGGGTGACGCGGGCGTGCTCCGGCCGCCGCCGGGCTACCTGCGCGGGCTGTCCGAGCTGTGCCGGGCGGAGGGCGTGCTGCTGGTCGCCGACGAGGTGCTCACCTTCGCCAAGACCGGCGACTGGTTCGCCATGCGCGACGACGCGGGCCCGGTGCCCACCGACGTGACGGTGATCGGCAAGTACCTGGGCATGGGGGCGGTCTCGACCTCGATGGTGATCGCCCGGCGCGACCTGACCGTGCGCGCGTCCGGTGCGGTGGCCACGTCCGACCTGCGCCCGCTGACCTGCGCGGTGATCCGCGACGGGGTCGAGCACGTGGTGGCGGAGGGCCTGCTGCCGGCTTCGGCGGAGGTGGGCGCGCACCTGGCGGAACGGCTGCACCGGGACCTGGTCGAACGGTTCCCCCGCTTGTTCACCGAGGTGCGCGGCACGGGCGTGATGCTGGGCGTGGAGCTCACCGCGGAAGCGGGCACCCGGATCGGCGCGCTGCGCCGGGCGCTGCTGGACGCCGGTGTCTACGTGGAGTTCATGGCGGGAGCGGGCAGGCGGTCCGGCGGACTGCGGTACGTGCACCCGACGATGCGGGTCGCGCCACCGCTGATCACCGGTCGCGCCGACGCCGACGAGATCGCCGCCCGGCTGGCCGCGGGCACCGAGGCGCTGCTGGCGGCGTGGTGAACCCGTCGCTGCGGACCCGCATCGAGCACGTCGACACCGACGCGACCGGGATCGTGCACTTCTCCCGCTACACCTCGCTCATGGAGACCGCGGGCACCGAGTACCTGGAGGAGCACGGCGCCGGGCTGACCGCGTTCACCGCGACGGGGATCGACGTGGTCCTCACCGACCTGCGGGTGCGCTACCTCGCCAGTGCCGTCCACCGGGACCGGATCGTCGGTGAGGCCAGGGTGGCGCAGGCCGGCGCGGCCCGGCTGCGCCTGGCGGTGACCCTGTCGCGCGAGGAGCCCGGCGGCGCCCGCACCCCGCTGGTGTCCGGCGAGCTGACCTTCGGCGCGGTCGATCCCGCGACCCGCCACCCCGTCCCGCTCCCACCCCCGATCCGAGCCATCCTGAAAGGACTGCACGCGGATGCGCAACTCCACGCAGCTCCCGGCACCGGCGCGCACGGCGCGACCGCTGGGCATCTCCGAGATCAGCCGCCTGGTGCGCGGACGGCACCCGAGGCTGTTCATCGACCGGGTCCTCGACCACGAACCGGGTGAGTTCCTGCACAGCATGTTCGCCGTGTCGGCGGAGATGGGTGCCCTCTCGGGACATCTGCCCGAGCGCGGCCTGGTCCCGGGGGTGATCCTGCCGGGCAGCCACACGATGCAGGCGTTCGCGCAGTCGGGGGTGCTGCTCTACCAGCTCAGCAGCTCACCCCTGCAGGAGGACGAGGTCACCCTGGTCGGCACGGTCAAGTCCCGCTTCCTCGCCCCGGTGGTGCCGGGTGACCAGGTGGTGCTGGACGTGCGCGCCGACCGCCTGTCCGGGTCCACGTTCACCTTCTCCGCCACCGCGAAGGTGCAGGGGCGGTCGGTGGCGGGCTTCCGCGGTGCGATGAGCAGGGCGAAGGTCGACTCGTCCGGCGGGCACCTGTGGTGAACCCGGTCGTCACCGGCATGGCCTGGGACACACCGCTGGGTGACTCGCTGGACGGGGTGTGGACGCGTCTGTGCGCGGGGGAGTCGGGAGTGGCACCGGTGCCCTCCGCGCACCCGCTGCGCAACGCCGAGGCGGCTCTGGTCGACGACCTGCCCTACGACGGCACACCCGGTGAGCGGCAGCGCGCATTGGCCGCACGAGTGCTCCTGGCCGCGTTCGCCGACGCCGGCCTGTCCCCGGCGGACTCCGGGGTGGGCCTCGTGCTGGGCACGAGCTTCGGCGCGGCCCTCGACGAGGAGGAGGAGTCGCTGCACGCCTGGGCCGACGACGCCGTCGCGGCGATCGGGCACCCGGTCGCCCCGGTGTGCGTGGCCACGGCGTGCTCGGCGGGATCGGACGCGATCGCCGTGGCGCACGCGCTGGTGTCGTCAGGTGCGCGGCGGATCTGCGTCGCGGGCGGGGTGGACGTGGTGACGGAGGCGAAACGCCTGGGCCACAGCGCGTTGGGCACGATGAGCCCCACCGGTTCGCGCGCCTTCGACAAGACCCGTGACGGCATGGTCCTCGGCGAGGGCGCCGCGTTCCTCGTCCTGGAACACCCGGACTCCGCACGGGAACGCGGCGTGCGGGTGCGTGCGACCCTGGCCGGCGTGGGAGCGGCGAACGACGCCACCGGCCTCACCGCTCCGGACCCGACGGGCCGCAGCGTGGTCCTGGCCCTGCGTCGCTGCCTGGCCTCGGCCGGCCTCGGCCCCGCCGAGGTGGCGGTGGTGAACGCGCACGGCACCGGCACCGCCCTCAACGACGAGGTGGAGGTGACCGGTCTGCGCGAGGTCTTCGGCGAGCGAAGCCCGACGATCTTCGCCACCAAGGGAGCACTGGGCCACAGCCTCGGCGCCAGCGGGGCGATCGAGGCGGTGGCGACGATCCTGGCCCTGCGCGAGCGGGTGGTTCCCCCGATCTTCGGCCTCCGCGAGCCCGCCTCCTCGCTGACCTTCCCGGTGGGGTCGGCGGCACCCGTCACCGCGGGCGCGGCGGTGAGCACCACCCTCGGCTTCGGGGGCTTCGACACGTGCCTGCTCTTCACCGGGGAGGCGATGTGACCACGCTTCCCGCCGGGACGACGGTGGTCGGCTCGGCCACCATCACCACCGGCGACCTCGCCGAGCACACCGCCAACAAGCCCTCGTTCTACGCCGACCCCGCGGCCTGGCTGGTCGCCGCCACGGCGCACCGGGCGCTGACGGACTCGCCCGCCGACGTCCTGGCCGGAGCCGAGGACACCGGTGTGCTGGTCATGAGCGCGAACGGCAGCCGCGACACGCTGCGCGCCATCGCCCGTTCGCTGCCGAGCGTCTCACCGCTGCGCTTCGCGGGTGCCAACCCCGGCGTGCTGGCGGGCCTGCCGTGCCTGCGCTGGGGCTTGCGCGGCCCGTCGCTGCTGCTGGCCGCGCACCCGGACGCGGCAGCGGGCGTGGCGTTCACCGTGGCCGACGGCTGGCTGCGCACCGGCCAGGCGCGGCACGTGCTGCTGATAGGACTGCAAACCGAACCGGGCGGCCACCTCTGCCGGTGCCTGGTGCTCAGCACCGAGGAGGTGCCACCGTGCCCGAGTTGACGTTCGAGGGCGTCGCGGAGTTCATCGACCGCACCCGGGACGTCGGCGGTCGCTCCGGCCCGGGACTGGCCGAGGTCCTCGGGGACCTCGACGGCCTCGGCCTGGCGCCGGGTGACGCCGTCCTGCTGGCGATGACCAACGGTGTCGACCTGGTGCGGGTCCACCTGGCGACACTGCTGCTGGGCCTGGTTCCGCTGGCGGTGTCGCCGGGAACCCCTTGGGAACGCGTGCAAGCGCTGGCCGGACACGTGGGCGCGCGGGTCGCCGTGACGACCCGGCTGGTGGGCTCCGGCGGGGGCAGGCCCGTCGGCGGAGCCACCGCGCTGTCCACCGGGGCGGCGGGCATCCGGTACGAGCCGGGCGAGGTGCTGCTCTCGACCTCCGGCACCTCGGGCATGTTCAGCGCGTGCGTCCACCGCGTCCCCTCCCTGTTGCGCAACGCCGTCCGTCACGCCGGGGCGACGGGACTCACCTCATCGGACGCGGTGCTGGCGAACCTGCCGCTCTACTACTCCTACGCGATGGTCGCCCAGGTCCTCGCGGCGTACTGCGCGGGAGCACGGCTGGTGATCTCGGGTCCGCCCTTCTCTCCCGCCGGCTACCGCGACGCGGTGTCGAAGCACGGGGTCACCCACTCGGCGCTCACCCCGACCGTGGTCCGGCAGCTCCTCGCGGACGGAGCGGGTCTGCCGCCGGTCAGGGCACTGGCCGTCGGCGGGGATCGGCTGGCCCCGGCGGAGGTGGCCTCCCTCCTGGCCGCCAGACCTCACGGGGAGCTGTACCTGACCTACGGTCTGACCGAGGCAGGCCCCAGGGTGTCCACGCTCGCCGCACACGCGGAGCCGACGCACCGCCACGACTCGGTCGGCCTGCCGCTGCCGGGCGTCCAGGTGTCGTTGCGCGACGTGCGGGACGGGGTGGGCGAACTGCTGGTCACCTCGGACACCGCGCTGATCCGCCGAGTCGGCCCGCGAGCGGCCAGGGGCCTGGTGGCGCCGGGTGTGATAGCCACCGGGGACGCCTTCTCCGTCGTCGACGGCTACCTCAGGTTCAAGGGCAGGCTGTCGGACTTCGTGGTGCTCAAGGGCGAGAAGGTCTCCCTGGCGACGGTTCGCCAAGCGGCCTTCGCCATCCCCGGCGTGGTCAGCTGCACCCCGTCGGTGATCCAGGGCGACGACGGCACCCCGGTCCTCGACGTGCACCTGGGGATGACCGACCCCGCGCCCGGTGCGGAACGCACAGCCCTCCGAACCCTCAACTCACTCCTCCTGCCGGCCGAACGCCCCCGTTCGGTCCACGTACGGCCCGCCGACCCCTCCGCTCTCCGAAAATGAGCCTCCGCCTGGGCGTCACCGTCCCGGAAGGGCTTTCCGGCAGGGAGCTGCGCGAGTTCGCGCGGAAAGCGGAGTCGTTGGGGTACGACCACCTGTCGGTGGCGGAACACCTGTCGTCGCACACACCGGCGTACGAGTCGGCGACCCTCGTGGCCCACCTCGCCGCGGTGACCACCAGGATCGAACTGTGCACGTGCATGCTGATCCTGCCCCACCGGCCGGTGGTCCTGGCGGCCAAACAGGCCGCCCAGCTCTCGGACCTGGCCGAGGGCCGGCTCCGCCTGGGCGTGGCCGCGGGCGGCGACCCCGCGGAGTCAGCCGCGCTGGGTCTCGCCCCCGCCACCCGCGCTGCCCTGTTCGGCGAACAACTGGCGGCCCTGCGCCGTTTGTGGACCGGTGACGAGGTGAGTGCCGAAGGTGCCCACGTGACCTTCGGCCCGGTCACCCTCACCCCTCGCCCGACCCACCACATCCCGCTGTGGCTGGGCGGAGGCTCTCTTCGCACGGCAGGACGACCCGGCCAGGAGGTGCTCCTCCGAACAGCAAGGCACGCTGACGGCTTCACGATGTCGCGGCTCCTGGCCAACAGGGTCGAACGCGGCTCACGAGTGGTCGAAGCCCTCCGCGGAGCACTCAGCGCGGTGGGTCGCGATCCATCGGCCTTCGGCGTGGAAGCCCGCCTCCTCCCCGAACGGACCCCGGACTGGAGAACGCAGGCACGTTCCTGGAAAGAGGCAGGAGCCACCCACCTCACCGTCACCACGGACGACTCGGACCTGCTCGCCCAGGTCATCGCTGCGATGAGGTGATCGCTCCACGCGTCGTTACGACGGGTGAGCAGCCAGGAGGCGCGGTACGAGGAGTTCTTGCCCGAAACCGAGGGAGTCACGATCGGGGATCGCGTCGGGCGAGAACCAGCGGAAGTCGATGGCCTTCCCGCGAGGACGCGGGTCACCCGACATGACACAGGTGTAGGTGAGGGCGACGGCGTGCTTGCGGGGGTCGAAGAACTCGCCGGTGTCCGGATCGGGGAAGTACTCCACCACTTCCTTCAGCTCCAGGGTGTCGAGGTCGAGTGAGACCCGGTCACCCAGCGCCCAGTCGAAGACCCTCTCGACGGCGTTCGGCAGCGGTTCGCCGTGCTGGACCCCGCCGCCCACGAGGCACCACCGACGGCGGCCCCAGAAGGTGTCGCGGAGCATCAACCCCACCAAGCGCTCCGGCCCGGGGTGGATCGGCAGCACGTCGACGCACAGGATCGGGATCTTCTTGGTGATCTCGTCGTACTCGGCCTCGGGAATCCACTTTCCCTTGGCGGAAGAACTGCTGATCATGACGTCATTCCTCGATGGGTGTGCTTGCCGGAAGCCATGCGGCGGGAACGCCGATGTCCACAGAGGACACCGGAACGAGGGTGGCCGGACCCTGCTCGTTGAGCAGTGGCCCGATGGGGACTTCCTGCTCCGCCGCGTCCGCCTCGGTTCGCGTGCTCCGGATCCGGCGCTCGATGGCGGCCTTGATCTCGTCGGTCCTCAGCTTCAACGGGCCGACCCAGCAGGGCAGGAGCTGCTCGGGCTGGGCTTCGTCACAAGGGAGTTTTTCGACCCAGCTGCCGCTCGGGGTCAGGTACGTGAACCGTTCGGCTTCGGCAGGACGCATCAGCACGACACCGACTGCCGGAGCGGCGGCCTGCGCGATCTTCTCCGCGTCCCGGACGGACACCACGTTGTCGCCGAGGAGGACCTGGACCTCGGGCGAGGTGACAAGTCGAAGACCCGTGAGGAGCGCGTCTCCTGGTCCGTTCGGCTGACGCTGGAGGACGATCTCCGCCGGGAGGTCGCCCAGCACCTGGCAGAGGAGCAGCGCGTTCTCCGGGGCGGCGACGATCACGGTCCGCCCACTTGAGATGCGCAACGCCGTCCGGACGAGCCGGCGGATGAGGGGTTCGCCATCAACGATGACCAACGGCTTGAAATAAGGCGGTGTGATGTCCTTGAGTCTGCTGCCGCGTCCGGCGGCGAGGATCACGACATCCATGCCGTGCTGATCTCCTTGATCAACTCTGCCTCGGTCTGGTCGCGGAAGTGCACCAGTTTCCACGTGCTTCCTCCGGTGACCTTGACGCCCAGGTCGTGGTTGTCGTCGACGTACACGCCGCCCGCAGGGGAAATCCCGTCGAGCGCTCTCCGTTTGCCCGTGCTGTCCAGATCGGTTCCGGCCAGGAACCCGCTCAACGACGGATCGGCGGAGTCGAGCGTCCTCCGCACGACTTCGCGGGTGCCGGAGGTGATGAACTTGACGGTCCATCCGCGGGAGTGCAACGCGCGGGCGGCTTCAGCGCCCGCGAGCGTGGCGACCCTGGTCTCGCTGAGCAGGTCGAGGTGAGCCTGGGTTTTCTGGTCGTGGACAGCCTGGGCGCGCAGGAGGTCTCCTCCGCAGAGCTCGGGAAGCCAAATGCGCCATGAACTGCCCCAGAGCCGGTCGGGCAGCTCGATGCCGACCTCGGCATAGGCTCGCCGCACGATCTCCCGGGTGTCGACCAGCACCCCGTCGATGTCGAACACCGCTACAGCCGACATGTCGCCGCTCCGATCAAGCTGTCCACGCATTCCTCCAGGAGGTGCGTCGCCTTCCGGGCCGAGACGTACACCATCGAACGGAGGAGGTGCACGATTCCGAAGTACAGAGCGGCGGTCAGGTCGTCGTGCGACAGTTCCGCCATCGAAATGATCACGTCGAGCGGGACGTCGTCGGGCGCCGGCAGTTCGTAAGTCACCCGCTCGTATCCCACGCAGGACTGGAAAATTCGGCCGACGTCCAGGGCGATCACGTCGGGAAGGCCCGGGGTCGACGGGATCGGATCGGTCAAGACCATCGAACCGTCGCGAGCGAAAAGAACGTTGTCGAAGATCGGATCGCCATGGGTGAGACCCCGGGACAGTCGATCCCATTCTATTCGGTCGCGAAGCTGGTCGAACACGTCTCTCCTGCGCCCGGTCAGCGGTGCTGTGATGGGGGACAGGCGATCGGCATGTGCCGCCTCGTCGAACTCAGCCTCTGGAGTCCGGTGCCAAAGACTGGTTTGCAGCAGCTGGATGATGGACGTCGCAAGCTTCCGGCCGTCGAGCAGCTCAAGGGGGACCGTGTCGAGCCGGTCCATGGTGTACCCCCACCGCGCGTTGTTCCGGAAAACACCGTGAACCTTCGGCAGGGCTTGATTGCTGTGTCGTAGAATCCACTCGCCTTGAGCGACAACGCGGCTGCCGAGCGCGGTGTTCGGCGGGCCGTACTTGATCACCTGGTCTTGGAGTTCCGGTGCGATGTCCGCGCCCGATCGGCCCCGTTGGTCCGGCACACGGCAATGCGGCTCCGGTCCCGGTGAACTTGATGACCCGTAAGTCTCGATGATCCTGCGTACTGATGCCGGCTCGCGTGCTGCGGTGTTCAATCATGACTCCGTGCTTGCGGGAGTCCAGGCTGCTGCCCGGTGTCCGTCTTTCGACTATTTCAAAGTTCCGGGCGGTCGCCAGCGAAGTCTTGTCTTGCTACCCCTCTGTGCTCGTTCCGTTGCCCTTCTTGCTCGGATCGCCGATGGGGCCGGACCGCGATCCGCGGTTTCGTCCTTTTCGTTGTCAAGGTCCCGCAACTGCACGTGCCCGGTGCGGTCACAGCGACGCGAGCCGCTGCTCCAGCGCGTCGGCCTCCGCGAGCCCGCGCCCGCGGAACACCTCCAGCGCCTGCGTCCACGCCTGCCGCGCCCCCGTCCGGTCGCCCTCGGCGGCGAGCACGCCGCCGAGGCGTTCCAGCGTGACCGCCGCCTCGAAGTGATGGCCGACCTTCCAGAACATGTCCGCGGACTCCCGGTAGGCGACGGCGGCCTCGGCGGGTGCGCCGCGCTGCTCGTGGATGTAGCCGATGCTGTCGAGGGTCTCGCCGACGCCCGCCCAGCGGCCGGCCGCGCGGTGGATCGGCACGGCAGCCGCGCAGTGGGCGAGCGCCTCCCCGTACTCGCCGAGGTTGGCGCAGATCCAGCCGAGGTTGTTCAACGCCAAGGCCTCCACGCCCGGCTCGCCGGAGGCCCGGTAGAGCTCCAGGCCGGTGCGCGCGTGCTGCTTTGCCCGCCGGTAGTCGCCCTGCTGGCCCCAGACGCGGGCGAGCACCAGCTGGGCGTGGCCCTCGGAGAGGGGGTCGCCGAGGGCGGCGCTGGTCGCCGCCGACTCCTCCAGGTGGGCGAGGGCCTCGGTGTTCAGGCCGGCGCGGGCGCACATGTGACCGAGGGTGTGCAGCAGGCGGGCCGTGATCGACTGCTCCCCGGCGCTCTTCGCGGCGGCGACGGCGAGGCGCAGCACCTGCAGCGGCTCGGCGCGGTGGCCCTGCTGCCAGTGGTAGGACGTGGTGGTGGAGGCCAGCGCCCACACCCGGCGGTGCCAGCCGTGGTCGGCCGCGATGCGCTGCACCGCGAGGACCATGGCGTGCTCGGCGTCGAACCACGCGAGCGCGGACTGCTTGTCCGCCAGCGGGACCGGCACCACACCGGGTGCCGGGTCGGGCAGGTCGTAGGGCGGCCGGTCGGGTTCCAGCAGCCGTTCGCCGATGTGCGCGGTGTGCAGGTAGAGGTCGACCAGCCGGGTCAGCGCGGCCTCCCCGCCGGACACGGGCTGTTCGCTGGCGTAGAGGTGGATCAGGTCGTGCATGCGGTAGTGGCCGGGACCGGTGCGCACGACCAGGTGCGCGGCCTCCAGCTCCGCCACCGCGGCCGAGGAGTCCGCCGCGGCCAGTGCGTCCAGCGCGGCGACGCTCAGGTCCACGGCGGGCGCCAGCCCCACCAGTCCGAAGAGGACGGACGCCGGCGTGCTCAACGCCCGGTGCGACCAGGAGATCGTGGCCCGCAGGCTCAGGTCACCGGTGTCCAGCGCGTCCAGCCGGGCCGACCGCAGCTCGGCGGCGATCTCGGCCAGGCGGAGGTTCGTGCGCACCGCGGCACGCGCGGCCACGATGCCCAGCGCCAGCGGCAGACCACCGCAGTGCCGCACGATGTCGGCCATCGCCTCCGGCTCACGCGCGCCCAGCCGGGCCGTGAGCAGCTCGAACGCCTCGTCGTCGGTCAGCACGTCCAGCGGCATCGGCACCGCGCCGTGCGTGGCCACCAGCCCGGTCAACGGCTGCCGGCTCGTGACCAGCGTGCGGCACGACGCCGTGCCCGGCAGCAGCGGCTCGACCTGGGCGGTGTCGGCCGCGTTGTCCAGCACCACCAGCATCCTGCGGTCCGCGACCGCGCTGCGGTACATCGCGGCGAGCGTGTCCACGTCGTCGGGCAGGCTGTCCGGCGCGGTGCCCAGCGACGTGAGGAACCCGCGCAGCACCACGGCGGGCGCGGTCGGCGCCGCCGTCGGGTCGAAACCGCGCAGGTTCACGTAGAGCTGCCCGTCGGGGAACTCGCCGGCGTGCCCGTGCGCCCAGTGCAGCGCCAGCCACGTCTTGCCGATCCCGCCCGCGCCCCGGATCGCCGTGATCAGCACGGTGTGCCCGGCCGACAACGCGTCCAGCTCGTGCACCCGGCCCTGGAAGTGCGCCGGTGCCAGCGGGAGCTGCCGCGGCACGTCCCGCGACGGTGCCTCCGCCGGTGACAGCAGCCGCCGGTGCAGCTCCCGCAGTTCCTGGCTCGGGTCCACGCCGAGCTCGTCGACCAGGTGCCGGCGCAGGGTCTCGTAGTGCGCCAGCGCCTGCGCCTGCCGTCCGCTGCTGGCGAGCGCCTCGATCAGCTGGTGTGCGACCCGTTCGTCCAGCGGCCTGGCCGCGGCGAGCGTGCTCAACGGCGCCACCAGCTCGGCGTGCCGCCCGAGCCGCAACCGGACGTCGTGGTCGTCCAGCCGCACCGCCAGCCGTTCCCCCTCCAGCGCCTCGCGCACCGCCGCCGCCCACGCCGAGTCCACGCCGGTCAGCGCCTCACCGCTCCACAGCCCGAGCGCCTGCGCCAGCAGATCGGCCCGCACCTGGTCCAGCTGCCCGGCCGAGTCCGCCACCAGCGCGCGGAACCGGTGCAGGTCGATGCACGCCGGATCGGTCCGCAGCACGTACCCGCCCGAACGCCGCGCGAGCTCCACGTCCCGCGCCCCGGCCAGCACGACGCGCAGCCGTGACAGGTAGCTGTAGACGGCGTCGCGGGGCTGCCGCGGCAACCGCTCGCTCCACACCCGTTCGACCAGCGCGTCGGCCGACACCGTCCGGTTCGCGTCGACGAGCAGCGCCGCGAGGACGCACCGCACACGTGCGTGCTTGATCGGTACCGGCTCACCGGCCACCGTGACGCCGACTTCCCCCAGCAGTTGAAACCGTGCTCCCACCGATGCCCTCCCCCCAGTGAGTTCGTGTCTATCAGACCCGTGACAGGTCCGTGCAAGGTCGGCCGAGCAATGTTCGCCCCGGCTCGGGTGTCAGAGGGAGGCATCCGGTGGCACTGGGGGCTTTGTCATGCACAGACGTGTCGTTGTCGCGCGCCGTTTTCTCGCTGTTGTGGTCGTGTTGCTGCTCATCGCATCCGGTTCGACCGGTTCGATTCCAGTGTCCATTTTGTCCGGAGCACTGCCCGCGGGCGCGTCGACCGAGGCGCCGCAGCAGGTCAGCGGGACAGCGGACGGCGTGGCGCACGAGGCCCCCAGCGCCGCGGCCGCGCTGACCGGCCCCCGACGCGAACAACCACGACCGCCGGGCGCCGTGGCGGACCGGACAGCACTGTCCAAAGGCGACGCTCACCCCGACGTGGCCGCGCCGCAGCAGGTCACACCACAGCTGACCCGTGGTCCAGCCCTACCGGGCATCGACCCCGCCGCGAAGGAACGCCCCGGTGACCGCACCGCCACCACCGAGACGTTCGACAACCCCGACGGCACCCGCACGCTGCGCCTGCACGGCACACCGGCCAACGTCCGGCAGCCCGACGGCACCTGGCAGCCCGTCGACCTCACGCTCACCCCGCGCGGCGACCGGTGGGAGCCCAAGGCCAGCGCGGTCGGCACCGCCTTCGCCCGCACCGCCACCGGCGCCACGGCCATCGCGTTCGACGAGCGCCACCGCATGGAGTTCACCCTCGACGACGCCGCGGCCTCACCCGGCCAGGTCACCGGCGCGTCGATCACCTACCCGCAGGTCCGCCCCGGCGTCGGCCTGCGCCTGACCGCCCAGCACACCGGCCTGAAGGAAGAACTGGTCCTCGACCGCGCCGACGCCGCCACCACCTACACGTTCACGTTGCGCCTCACCAACCTCGAACCCCGCCTGACCGGCAGCGGCGCCATCGAGTTGCGCGACGTCGAGCGGGTCATCGGTGTCATCCCGGCCGGCTTCATGGACGACGCCGCGGGCGCGCGCTCGACCGACGTCCGCTACCGCCTGTCCACAGTGGACAAGGGCTGGCGGCTGGAGGTCGGCCTGGACCAGGCCTGGCTGCACGACCCGGCCCGCGCCTACCCGGTCGTCGTCGACCCGTCGGCCGCGCAGTTCAACGCCAACGCGGACGACCTGTACGTCCAGAAGGGCCTGAACCCCGGTGCCGGGGCGGAGGAGCTGCGCACGGGCCGCCTTTCCGGTGGTCCGGCACGGTCCTACCTGCGTTTTTCCGACGCCCTGGGCACGCTGCGCAACCAGTTCGTCCTCGGCGCCTCGCTGAACGTCTTCGCCGTCGAGTCCACCACCTGTGCGCCGCGGTCGGTCTCGGTGTTCGAGGTGACGAGGCCGTGGGACGCGAGCACGACCTGGCCGGGCGCCGACGTCGGTCAGGTGCTGTCCACCAGGTCGTTCGCCCACGGTGCCGCGTGCGGCGGGTCGGCCTGGGAGGCGTTCCCCCTCAACTACGAGCTGATGACGAGGTGGACCCACGGCACGGCGGTGCCGCACGGGTTCGGGCTGCGGGCGTCCGACGAGGCTGACCCCAACGGCATGCGCTTCGGCTCGGCGAACTCGCCGAAGAAGCCGTTCCTGGACGTGCGCTACTCACCGGAGGGCGCCGGGTTCGAGGTTCCCGCGATCACGCTGCCCACCGCCGCGACCGCGGGCAAGCTCACCGCGAAGGTCACGAACCTGGGCACCACGACGTGGACGCCCACCAACGGTTTCGAGTTCGGCTACATCATCCAGCAGAACGGCGCGAAGATCCGGACCGCGCGCGGCTGGAAGGCCACCGTCGCGCCGGGGCAGACGAACACCTTCGAGGTGCCGATCGACCCGCTGACCCCCGGTGACTACCGGGTCTTCCTCACGATGTTCACCCCGCAGGGCAACGACTTCTTCGTCGCCCACGAGGTCCCGTACGGCGAGTTCGCGCTGAAGGTGAACAACGTCGCGCCCACGTCGAACCTGCAGCAGCCCGGCGCCGGCGCCGTCGTGGAGACGCTCACCCCGACGCTGTACGCGGAAGGCACCGACCCGGACGGCTGGCCGGGCAAGGGGCTCACCTACCGGTACCGCGTCTGCTCCGATCCCGATCTCACGCGCGACTGCCAGGAGTCGGGCTGGACCGCCCAGTCGTGGGCGCCGCCGAACCTGTTCTGGGGCCGCACCTACTTCTGGGGCGTCAAGGTCTTCGACACCGTCAACGAGACGCCGTTCTGGGTGAGCGTCAAGGACGGCGTGCGGCTGTCGTTCACCACCCGCGTGCACCAGCCGGAGATCACCTCGCACCTCGCGGGCAGTCCGGACGGCAACGAGGGACCGGGCCTGGACCCGCAGATCGGCAACTACTCGACCGTCGTCACCGACGCGTCCGTGGCCACGGTCGGCCCCGACCTGACGATCACCCGCACCTACAACAGCCTCGACCCGCGCCGTGACACCGCGTTCGGCGCCGGGTGGGCGTCACGGCTCGACATGCGGCTGCGCCACGACGACGACCGGTCCGGCAACGAGGTGCTGACGTTCCCGACCGGGCGGCAGGTGCGCTTCGGCCGCAACCCCGACGGCGGCTACGCCTCCCCGCTCGGCCAGAACGTGGACCTGGTGCACCGCACGGACACCGGCACCTACACGATGCGCGACGTCTCCGGCAGCCGCTGGACGTTCGACCAGCTCGGCCGGCTGATCACCATCACCGACCCGGCGGGGCTCACCGAGACGCTGTCCTACGACACCTCCGACCGGGTCTCGGTGATCACCAACGACGTCAGCAAACGCGCTCTGCGCATGACCTGGCAGGGCACGCACGTCACGGCCGTCACCGCGGGAGGCGACCAGACCTGGACCTACACCTACGACGGCGACAAGCTGACCAAGGCGTGCGCGCCGGGAGCGGCGCCGAACTGCACCACCTACGGCTACCAGCAGGGTTCGCACTACCGCAGCACCGTGCTCGACAACAAGCCCCGCGCGTACTGGCGGCTGGGCGAGACCGGCGGTGACACCGTCGGCAACGCCGTGGCCCGCCGCGACGGCGCGGACGCGGGCAAGCAGCACGGTGTGCTGTTCGGCGGTACCGGAGCGCTCGGCGGCACGGCGGACAAGGCCGGCACGTTCGACGGCAACAGCAGCTACGTCACGCTGCCCGAGCAGCTCACCACCTCGACCATGTCGCTCGCGGTCGAGCTGTGGTTCAAGACCGGCGGCCAGGGCACCCTGCTGAGCTACTCCGACCAGGCGTTCCCCGCCGGCGGCAAGTCCACGCCCATCCTGTACGTGGGCACGGACGGCCTGCTGTACGGCGGTTTCTCGTTGCGCGACACCGGCGGGCCGCGTCAGATCGTGAGCACGCGGCAGGTCGACGACGACAGGTGGCACCACGTGGTGCTGTCCGCGGCGATCGACCGGCAGGTCATGTACGTCGACGGCGTCGCGGTGGGCCAGGAGCTGCTCGGGTTCGTCGACCACCGCGGACAGGGCCGGTTGACGCTCGGCGCGGGTAACGCCAAGGGCTGGCCCGCCACCAACGGCGGCGACTTCTACTTCTCCGGTGCCATCGACGAGGTGGCGCTCTACCAGCACACCATCGGCTCGCTCGCGGCCGCCACGCACTTCCGTGCGGGCGGGCCGGCCGAGCAGCTGAGCAAGGTCGAGCTGCCGCAGGACCAACGCCGGTTCGCGGCCCTGACCTACGACGACGTCTTCGACCGGGTGCGCACGCTCACCGACCACGGCGGCCGCCTGTGGACGCTCGACACCCCGGTGGTGCTCGACGCCGTCCGGACCGTCACGACGCGCGGCCCGGCCGGCTACGGCGACTGGACCTACGCGTTCGACGTCGACAACGGCGGCCGGCTCACCTCGCGGACCCACGACGGGGAAGTCTCGCGCTACGAGTACAACACCGCCGGGTTCCCGTCCGCGTCCGTCGACGAGAACGGGTTCCGCACCGAGCAGACCACCGACGAACGCGGCAACGTGCTGAGCCGCAAGACCTGCCGCACCGCCGGTTCGTGCAACACGGAGTACTTCACCTACGTCAAGTCCGACATGGTGCTGGACCCGCGCCGCGACAAGCTGGAGTCCTCTTCGGACGCCCGCTCGTCCGGACCGGCCGACATCCGGTACCGGACCTCCTACACCTATGACACCGCCGGTCGGCCACTGCGGGTCACCCGCCCGGTCCCGGCCGGGCACACGACCGCGCCGACCGAGTCGACGACGTACACGACCGGCGCGGAGGACGCCGCGGGCGGCGGCAAGGTGCCCGCCGGCCTGCTGCTGACCAGCACCGGGCCGCGCGGCGAGCTGACCAGGCGGGTCTACCGCGCCAACGGCGACCTCGACGAGCTGACCGGACCGACCGGGCTGCGCACGCGCTACGGCTACGACCAGTTCGGCCGCCAGACCACCGAGTCGCTGGTCAACAGCGGCGACGGTGCCCTGGGCACGACCACCTACGAGTACTCGCCGCGCTCCGAGGTCGTGAAGGTGACCGCACCGGGCGTCCGCAACGAGGTCACCGGCGTCACGCACACCGCGGTGACGGCGCACCGCTTCGACGGCAACGGGAACCTGGTCGAGACCACCCTGTCCGACAGCACCGGCGGCGATCCGGCGCGGTCGACGAAGTACGGCTACGACGCGGCGGACCGCCTGTCCCGCATCGAGTTCGCCGACGGTGGGGTCGAGGAGCGGTCGTACCCCGACAACGGCCTGACCCAGGTCGTGAAGGACGTGCGCGGAACGTCGTGGTCCGACCGCTACGACGAACGCGGCCGGCTGCTGTCCCGCGCCGCCTCCGGTCCCGGTGTGAACCCGGAGGACCCGGCCGCCACCTCGATGACACTGGAGGCGCGGGCCTACGACCCGGCCGGCCGGCTGGCCTCGGTCACGGACGCCATGGGCCGGCTGACCTCCTACAGCTACTACGACGACGACCTCCTCGCGAACGTGCGCCGCACCGTCCAGGGCCGCAGCGTCACCCTCGACGAACGGGCCTACGACCCGGCCGGCCAGCTGACCGAGCAGACCACGGCGGGCGGGCGCAGGACGACGTTCACCCACGACGCGGCGGGCAACGTCGTGACGGCCGCGTTCGACCCGGCCGGGCTGAACCGCGTCACCACCAACCAGTACGACCTCGGCGGCAACGTCACGCGCACCGAGCTGCGGGGCGCGGCAGACCCCACGCGGGTCGAGACGACGGTCTTCGGTTACGACGCCGCGGGTCTGCAGGTGCGCGAGGACGCGTTCCTCGACGGTTCCACCACCGTCTCGGCGTCGGTGGACCGCGACGAGCGCGGTCTCGTCCGCAGCTCGACGGACCGGCGCGGCATCACCACGTTCTACGACTACGACCTCGCCGGTCAGCTGGTGCGCACGACGAACCCCGCGGCCGACGCGTGGGTCGCGGGTGTCCGCACGACCGGCTTCAGCCGTGCGGAGGTGCTGGGCCACAACGCCTTCGGCGAGGTCACGCAAACGCGGGACGGCGCCGGGAACGTGACCACGACCGAGCGCGACCTGATGGGTCGTGCGGTGTCGGGTGCGCTGCCGGACTACACACCGGCGGGCGGGCAGCCGATCAAGGGTGCCGGCACGCGCACCGAGTACGACCACGCCGGCAACCCGGTCAAGACGACCGATGCGTTGCAGCGCACCGCCTCGCGGACGTTCGACCCGTACGGCCGCGTGTCGACCGTGACGCTGCCGCAGGTCGGCTCCTCGCCGAGCGTGCTGTCGTCGCGGTACTCCAAGAACGGCGAGCTGCTGCTCAGCACGGACGCCGGCGGTGCGCAGACGTCGTTCACCTACGACGAGCTCGGTCGCCGGGTCACCGTGACGCAGGCGGACCGCACGCCGTCGGGAACCCTCTACTACACGACCCGCACGGGCTACGACGACGCCGGCAACGCGGTGTCCGTGGAGACGCCGCAGGGCAACGTCTCCACGGCGGCCCACAACGCGGCGGGCGAGGTGACCTCCAGCACCGACGCCACGTCCCGTGCGATCAGCTACGGCTACGACATCGCCGGCCGGCGGAGCTCCGTCACCGACGCGACCGGGCTCACCACCACGACGTCGTTCGACCTGCTGGGCCGGGCGGTGCGGACCGCGCAGTCCGTCGCCGGGCAGGAGAAGCGCGCCTCGGTCACCGACTACGACCCCAACGGCAACGTGACAGCGACCCGCAGTGCCGAGGACCGGCTCGTCACCTACGGCTACGACGCGCTCGACCGCGTCGTCCGGCAGACCGAACACGTCTCCGCGACCAAGCAGGTCGTCACGACCACCGGGTACGACGCGCTGGGCAACCGCAGCCGGTTCGTCGACGGCCGCGGCAACGCCACCACCTACACCTTCACGCCGTGGGGCCTGCCCGAGTCGGTCGTCGAACCCGGTGGTGCCACCTGGACGTCGTCCTACGACGCCGGGGGACAGGCGGTCCGGCTGGCGAAACCCGGTGGCGTCGAGGTGACCCGCACGTTCGACGCGCAGGGCAGGGTGACGCTGGAGAAGGGCTCCGGTGCCGAGTCCGAGACCGCCGACCGCACCTTCGGCTACGACGCCGCGGGCAGGCTCGCCTCGGCCGGATCAGACCTCTACCGCTACGACGACCGCGGCAACCTGCTGACCGCGCGCGGCCCCGGCGGTGACACCACCTACACCTACAACGGCGACGGCACCGTCGCGAGCCGCACCGACGCCTCCGGCACGGCCGCGTTCGGTTACGACAAGGCCGGCCGGCTGACGTCGGCGGCCGATGCCCTGACCGGCCGCACCGCCGACTACGGCTACGACAGGGCAGGCCGCACCGCCTCGGTCGCGGACCGCGCGCTCGGCGGCTACACCGTGCGGCGCATGGCCTACGACGAGCTCGGCCGGCTCGTCTCCGACCAGGTGCAGCAGACCATCGACGTCGGGGTGCCGCCGCGGGTGCTGCTCGGCACCACGTACGGCTACGACCGCGACAACCAGGTGACGGCCAAGAACGCCGACACCTACGGCTACGACGGCGCCGGCCGCCTGACGTCGTGGACCGACCAGGCCGGCAAGGCCACCGCCTACGGCTGGGACGACGCCGGCAACCGGACGTCCGCGGGCGACCGGACGTTCGCCTTCGACGCCCAGAACCGGTTGACCTCCGGCGACGGGGTCACCTACGACTACACGGCGCGCGGCACGCTGTCCTCGCAGACCCGTGACGGCGTGGTGAACAGCTCGTCGTTCGACGCCTTCGACCGGCTCACCGCGATGGGTGCGGCCCGCTACACCTACGACTCGCTGGACCGGGTGGCCGCGCGCAACGGCACCGGGTTCCGCTACCTCGGACAGACCAACGAGGTGGTGTCCGACGGTGCGCGGACGATCAGCCGGTTGCCGGACGGGTCGGCGTTCTCCGACAAGGGCACCGGTACCGCGCGGATGCTCTACGCCGACAGCCACGGCGACGTGGTGGGCCGGTACCTGAGCAACACCGTGGACGGCAGGCGGTCCTTCGACCCGTTCGGTGCGGTGACCTCGTCGTCGGGTGACACGGCCTCCGTCGGCTTCCAGGGCGACTGGACCGACTCCGGCACCGGCGCGGTGAACATGTCGGCGCGCTGGTACCTGCCGGAGACCGGCCGGTTCGCCAGCAGGGACGACTGGACGCTCGACCCGACGCCGTCCTCGGCCGCCAACCGGTACGCCTACGGCAACAGCAGCCCGCTGTCCGGAGTGGACGAATCGGGCCACGACATGGCGCAGTGCCTGTACAACGTGGGCAAGGACGTGAAGACCCCGTGGGACGCGTTCTGGGAACCGATCAAGCACACGCTCTTCGACTCCGACTGCGCCGGGCGGCTGGCGAACGGGGAATGCCCCCGGTACGGCTGCTACAACGCCAAGGCCGGTGGTGACGAGGACCCGATCCCGGTGGGCCGCAACTGCAGGTACTACATCGGCGGGTGCAACCGGGGTGGGCAGAAGGTCGCGCCGCCTCCGCCACCCAACTGCCGGCAGAAGAAGACGTGCGTGGCCGGTCCCGGTGGGTACAAGGGACCCGGCGCGCGCAAGCCGAAGCCGATCTCCAGGCCCGCACCGCCGCCCCCGCCGCGCTGGTGGACCGACCTGCACAAGCCCGCGTTCCGGCCACCACCCGGCGGCACCGTCGTGCGGCCGCCGACCTCGTACGACCCGACCAGCCCGCTGACCGTCATCACCGACCTGGCGAACACCCTGATCGACATCGCGACCAAGGTGACGCCGACCGTGGTCGACATCGTCGGTGACCTGATCGGCCAGCCGTACGACGCGGTGATCGGCGCCGACGAGAAGCGCAAGCCCGACGAGGAGGGCTGTCTCGAAGGCGATCCGGGAGTCGCGGTCAACGAGGTGTTCAACGACGAGATGGAGGACATCAAGAACTGGACCGGACCCTACGCGGGCAAGAGCCGCGGCTGGCCCGCTCAGCGCGCGACCGCGGGCACGGTGTGCCTGACCGACCTCAAGCCCAAGGGGCCGCGCTACGAGCAGAAGCCGGTCGGCTACGTGCACGGGCAGCACAACAAGAGCCACCTGATCGGCTACCAGTTCTTCGGCAAGGGCGGACGCGAGAACATCGTGCCGCTGGACGCCGACGTGAACCAGACGGACATGCTCGGCGTGGAGAACGAGATCGCGGACGCGGTCAGGAGCGGCCAGCGGGTCTTCTACCGCGTCGAGGCGATCTACGCCCGGCCGGAGGACGCGGTGCCCTCCGCCATCGACATCTACGCCGTCGGGGACAAGGGCTTCGCCTGTGGCCAAAGGATCTTCAACCCGCACCCGGCGTCCGGCTACCCAAGGGGAAAGCTCAATGGCACACGACCCACGTGTTGACGAACTGGCCGCACTGGTCGGTTGGCAGGGCACCGTCGACGCGGACGAGGCGGTGCGGGACGTGGAACGCACGCTCGGCATCGGCCTGCCGCCGGACTTCCACGCGCTGGTGAACCGGTTCCCGACCGGGTACTTCAGCTCGTTCGTCACGGTGCCCTCGCCGGTGCGGCTGGCCAACGGGAACTCGCCGTTCCTGTGGGAGGCGCAGGACGCCCTGGCCGTCCTGCGCGAGGCGGCGGACACCGCGCATCCGGCGTACCCGGCGCCCGGCGGCCTGCTGCCGTGGGCCAGCAGCACCGAGGGGCACGTCTTCTTCTGGCGCACCGGGGACGAGGACCCGGCGCGCTGGCCGACGGTGTTCTGCGACGACGAGCTCACCGGCTGGGGCGAGTACCCCGGCACGGCGTCGGAGTTCCTGCGCGATGTGCTCACCGGCCGGTTCACCCACGAGTTCTTCGACCCCTGCCTGCAGGGCGTCGAACCCGACTTCGAGCCCGAACAACGAGAAGGAAACGCATGAACCGCATGAGACGCGTGGTCGTGGGAGGTGTCGCGCTGCTGCTGGGGACGGCGGGCGTGGCAACGGTTCCGACGGCCGCCACAGCCGACGTCCCGCAGTCGATCAGCGCTCCACGGCCCGGTGAGGCGGTCCCGAAGGACCGCGACGGCAAGGTCCTGCTCTACGTCGACGGCCGCGACCAGAAGGCCGTCCGCACGGCGGTCACCAAGCTCGGCGGCGAGGTCACCGCCACCCAGGGTTCACGCGCGCAGGTCGCCGTCCCGCAGGACAAGGTGGCGGCGCTGGGCAAGGAGCAGTCCATCGTGGAGGTGAAGCGGCCGGAGCGGGCGATCCCGATGGCCGTCACCTCCGAAGGCGTGCAGGCGTCGGGGGCCGACGGCTGGATCAACGCGGGCAAGAAGGGGCAGGGCGTCAAGGTCGGCGTCATCGACGTCGGCTTCGCCGGACTCGGCGACGCGCAGCAGGAGGGTGAGCTGCCGGCGAACGTCGCCGTCGACAACTCCGGCTGCCACGACGCCACCAGGTCGTCGAGCCACGGCACCGCCGTGGCCGAGGTGGTGCACGACATGGCACCCGACGCGCAGCTGTTCGGGGCGTGTGTCGACGGGCCGCTCGACTTCGAGAACGCCACGAACTGGTTGCGGCAGCAGGGTGTGCAGGTGATCACCGCCGCCATCGGGTTCCTCAGCTCCGGGCGCGGTGACGGCACCGGCGAGGCCGGCAGTCCCGCCGACGTGGTCCGCAAGGCCCGCGAGGCGGGTGTCACGTGGTCCGTGGCGGCCGGCAACCTGGCGCGCGACCACTTCGCCGGCAACGCGGTGGACGCCAACGGCAACGGGTTCGTCGAGTTCGACGGCACCGCGCAGAACAACGGGTTCAACGTCGCGGCCGGTGTCACGACCACCGTGGCGTTGCGGTGGGACGGCTGGCCCAGGACGAACGAGGACCTCGACCTCTACGTCATGTCGCAGCCCAAGGCGCCGACCGGTCCCACCGACTCCGCGGTCGTGGCGGCGTCGACGACCAACCAGCGCGACGTCTCGGGTGGTGCGCGGCCGACCGAGGAGGTGACGTTCACCAACTCCTCCGGGGCGGCGCAGTTCTACTACCTGTACGTGCGCAACCACAACGCGAAGTTCACCACCCGGCTCGACCTGTTCGTGTCGGGGCCGAGCGACCCGTTGCAGTACAACACCCCGGCCGGCAGCGTCACCGAGCCCGCCACCTCGCCGTACGTCATGGCGGTCGGCGCGACCCGGCCCGGCAGCGGCACCCTGGAGAACTACAGCGGCCAGGGCCCGACGATCGACGGCAGGCTCAAGCCCGACCTCACCGGGTTCGCTCGCGTCAGCACCTCCACCTACGGCGGCCAGAACCTCAGCGGCACCTCCGCGGAGGCGGCGCACGTCGCGGGCGCGGCGGCGTTGCTGAAGTCCGCCAACCCGCAGCTCGACGCCGCGCAGATCCAGACGGCGCTGCAGACGCGCACCAACCCGCGCAAGTCCGACAACCAGTGGGGCACCGGAGTTCTCGCGATGGGCACGCCGGACACCGTCCCGGTCGTGACCGGGTCCGGGTACACGCCGTTCCCGAAGGTCTCGGTGATCCAGGGCAGGGCGTTCGCGGCCGGCGAGGTCTTCACCCTGCCGATCCCGGACATCCCCACCGACACCACCGCGGTGGCGCTCAACATCTCGCTGCGCACCAACCCGGCGTCGGGTGCGGTCGACGTGCCCAGCGGGCTTGACGTGTTCCCGGAGAACTCCTCGACCAGCAAGGCCACGACGCTGCGCGTGCAGCCCGGTGACGGCTGGGTCAACGCCCTGGTGATCGCCAAGCTCGGCGCCGACCGCGCCGTGCGGCTGCGTGCCGGTGCGGGACCGGTGTTCGACAACGTCGACCTGCTCGGCTACTTCAGCCCGAACAGCGCCTCGACCTACTTCCCCCAGCACAGCCCGGTCCGGGTGCTCGACACCCGCGGCCTGAACGGCGGCCCGCGCACCACCCCGCTCGGTCCCGGCGAGGTCGTGACCGTGAAAGCCCGTGGCGCCAACGGTGTCCCGGACAACGCCACGGCGGTCGCGGTCAACCTCACCGCCGTCGAGTCGACCCTGGGCACCGCGATGGGCCTGTTCGGCACGGAGAACGGCGGCACGGCGCTGAGCGCCAACCGCAACGAACGCCGCTCCAACGCCTCCATCGTCGCCATCGGCGAGGACGGCAACATCCGGCTGCGCAACAGCACCGGCCGCGCGCACGCCGTGCTCGACGTCGTCGGCTGGTTCGCCGCCGGCGCCGGCGGCAAGTACGTCCCGCTCGACGAGCCGGCCCGCATCGCCGACACCGCGACGGGCAGCCAGCGCACCGGCCCGCTCGGCGAGGGCGAGACCGCGCGGTTCCAGGTCACCGGCCTCGCCGGAGTCCCGGCCACCGCCACCGCCGCTGTGCTGATGCCGTCGGCCGCCGAGAACCTGCTCGGCACCGAGGTGTCGGTGGCACCCGCCGAGATCGGCTGGTCGCCGGTGACGAACCTGGCCGTGAAGCAGCGCGGCCGGTCGTCCTCGACCGTGCTGACGCCGCTGGGCGCGAGCGGCAAGGTGGCCGTGCGCAACGAACGCGGCAACGCCCAGTTCGCGCTGGACGCCCAGGGCTACTTCCTCGGCGGCACGCAGTTCACCGACGACGGCGCGTGCGCGCTGCCGGTCGGTGAGGCCGGCTACACCAGCATGTTCGACGGCAGGGCGGAGACGAACCTGTCGGCGTGGCGGGTCGCGGGCACGACCCCGTTGTCCGTCAACGGGTGTGAGCTGCAGACCACCGAGGGCAACGACGTGTCCTGGTACGCCGCGCACTCGTTCGGCAACGACTACACGGTGAAGTTCGACTTCCGCGGCAACCAGTCGCTGGCGCGGACCGGCCTGTTCGTGATGTTCCCCGACCCCGGTACCAACCCGTCCGTGCCGCGCGGCAACGGCGTGGAGGTCGAGATCGGCACCGACGGCAGCGTCGGCTCGATCACACCGGGCAAGGCGCGCAGCGGCGAGGCCCCGTCACCGGGCAACTGGCACACCGCCGAGGTGACGGTCGCCTGGAACACGGTCATCGTCAAGATCGACGGCGCGGAGGTCAACCGCCACACCGTCACCGACGCCGGACGGGCGTACGTCAACAGCTTCATCGGCTTCAAGAACGACGGTGAGTACCGCACCACGTACCTGCGCAACCTCCGCGTCAAGAACAACACAGCGGTGCGCAACGGCGAGATCAGGGGCGTCAACGACCGCTGCCTCGACGTGCCCGGCTACGACCCCAACGTCGCCGAGCTGCAGATGTGGGACTGCAACAACTTCCCCAACCAGCGCTGGACCACCACCGTCGACGGCCTGGTCACCAACGTCGGCAAGTGCCTCGGCGCGCAGAACAACGGCACCGCCGCCGGAACCGCTGTCGTGCTGGTGGCGTGCACGCCGGGCGAGTACTCCCAGCAGTGGGTGGTGCGCCCGGACGGCGCACTGGTCAACGTCCGATCCGGACGGTGCCTGACGCCGGCGACCACCGACCGTTCGGCTGCATTGCGGCTGCAGGACTGCGCGGCGCGGTCGGACCAGGTCTGGCGGCTGCCCGACCAGCACGGCCAGCAGGGTGCACTCGTCAACGCCGCGTCCGGTCGGTGCCTGGACATCGCGAGCGGCGACCCGCGCACCAACAAGGCCCAGTCGTGGGACTGCTACGGCAACGCCGCGCAGCAGTGGGCGATCACCGGTGACGGCCGGATCACCAGCAGCGGCAAGTGCCTCGACATCGTCAACGCCGCCACGACCGCCGGCAGCGCGGTGAACCCGTTCGACTGCAACGGCCAGCCCAACCAGCAGTGGCAGTCACGGCCGGACGGCACCATCGTCAACCCGGCGTCCGGCCGCTGCCTGACCGCGGCCGGCACCGCCAACGGCGCCGGACAGTCCATCCAGGACTGCACCGGGGCACCGGCGCAGGTCTGGCGGCTCAGCGCGCAGACGCAGTGGGTCGGCAACCTCGTCGGCATGGGCAAGTGCGCCGACATCAAGGGCGAGAACCCGGCCAACGGCACGGTGTGGCTGTGGCAGTGCTTCGGCCCGCAGGGCGAGACCTGGGCGGCGATCGGCGACGGCGCGATCCGGTCCATGGGCGCGTGCCTCGACATCGGCGCACTGCCCAACGGCACCCCGACCGTGGTGGCCACCTGTCACAACGGCCTGAGCCAGCAGTGGACCGCTCGCCCGGACGCCACGTTCGTCAACGTCGAGGCCTCGCGCTGCCTGGACGTGTACGCGGGACTCGTCGACAACGGCACGAAGATCCAGATCTACGACTGCGTCGGCACGCCGCAGCAGCGGTGGTCGGTGCCGCTCAGGGCGAGCTAGCAGAACAGGCGGCGGTGGGCGGCGGGATTCATGACCGCCGCCCACTGCCACATCTCGTCGGGCCTTGTTCAGGTGGCGCGAGCAGCAGCGCGTCAGTAAACGCAGTACCAGCTGTAAGGGTTGCTGTAGGCGCTGTAGGCGCTGTAGGCGTTCGGGTTGCCGTACTGCGTGCGGCACTGTCGCGTCACGTCGATCTGCCCGTCCGCCACCGGGACGACGCCCGTCACGCACCTCCAGCCGAGCACGTTCCAGGTCCTGATCTTCGCCACCCGGCCCTGCCCGGGGTACTGGTTGTCGCACGCCGCCTGCATGCTCACCGAGCCGGTCGCCGCAGACGCCGGTGATGTCGACACGACGGCGCCCGTGATGCTGATCAACGCGCCTGCCGCTATTGCTGCCACTCGTCGTGCTTGCATGGTGAATTCCTCCTTGGAATGGAGCCGGAATCGACTCGCAATTTCGTGCGTGAACTTGTCCGGTGCGTGAGCTTCACCGGCTGCCGTACTCCGGGCAGAACGCGGCCACCGAGACGTTCAGGAATGCTCGTTTTGCGTTGATGTTGTTGCCGAAGTCGCCGTACATGGCCATGAGGTCGCCGGCCCCGTATCCCTGGTCGAGCTTGGCGCAGAGGGACTTGGCCAGCGTTTCGGCCTCGGTCATGTCGTGGGGTGCGATGCCCTTGTGCGCGAGCAAGTCGTGGAACTTCGACGTCGCGTTGTTCGTAGGACTGCAGGCCGCGGTGAGCACAAGCGTCACGACGGCCAATGTCGTCTTCATCGTGCGCCTCCTTTGTCGTTCCCCCATGGTGTGGAAGGCGTTGTGGGTGACGCGTGGGTCGTTCACCCGACACGTTCGGCTCGGCTGGTCCGACACAGTGGGTGGTGGCTCGCGGGAGGAGGGCGTTGTGGACGGCAGGCGCATGCGGGTGGTCGTGCTGGACGACCACCCCGCGGTGGTGGCGGGTGTGACGGTGTGGTGCGAAGCCGCTGATCCGCCGATCGACGTCGTGGATGCGGGTGACCACCTGTCGCTGGTGTGGACCGGACGCGGCGCCGAAGCCGATGTGGTGGTGTTCGACCTGCAATTGGGCGGCAAGCCGCCCGCGTTCGCCGAGCTGGAGGCGCTGGTGAAGGCCGGACGCCGCGTGGTCGTCTACTCGCAGCACTTGGCGTCGGCCACGGTGATGCGTTGCCTGGACCTCGGCGCCTTGGCCTACGTGACGAAGGTCGAGGGGCCGGAGCACCTCGTTCCCGCTCTCCGAGCCGCGGCGGAGGGCGTCCACTACCTCTCGCCGTCACTGAGCGGCGCTGTGTGCGCGGTGCCGGACGGTCGCGCGCGGCTCACGCCGAGGGAGGTCGAGGTGCTCACCGCCTGGTTCGAATGCGCCTCCAAGGACCTCGTCGCGGCCAGGCTGCACATCACGCATAAGACGGTGGAGACCTACATCGAACGGGTCCGGGCCAAGTACGCCGAGTTGGGGCGTCCCGCGACGACCAAGCAGACGCTGGTGAAGCGGGCGCTGGAGGACGGGCTGGTCAGCTTCGACGACCTGCCGTGACGATCCTGTGCTCCGCGCGCACCCAGCACAGTTCCGCAGTCGCCAGGTGCGTCACGACGACCTGTGTGTCGTCGCTGGTCTCCTGTGGTGTGACGGGAGGGCAGTCGCCCACGGCGCTGACCGACACGGCGTCCGGAGTCCCGAGCACCACCAGGCGGAGGGTGGAGCGTGCCGTGGTGACGACGACGAGTGGTGCCTCGGTCAACAGGTGGCGCACCGAACGTGGCAACGGGGGAATCGGTCCGTTGACCTCCAGGTGGACCTCGATGCCCCGTCGTTGCGCCAGGTCGATGCACGCGTCCAGTTCGTGCAACAACGGGTTTTCGGCGTCGTCGGCCTCCGCGAACAGCCGCCGCATCCGGGCCGCCTCGATCCCGCATCGTCGTCGCACGTCGGGATCGGCGGGATCGAGGGCGCGGCTCAGCAGCCCTTCGAGCAGGGGCAGCGCCGACGTGGACAGCTCCGCGCACCTGGCCTTCCTCGCCTCGTGGAGGCCGACGGCCACGCGATGAGCGGTTGTCGTCTCCTCGAGTGCCCTGCGGGCAGCGCCGGCGGCTGCGGCGAGGCGGACCAGGGCTGCGGCCGTCGCGCCGACGCAGAGCTGGAACGCCAGGATTGCCGTGAGCGCCACCAAGCCGCCGAAAAGCCTGTCCTCGTCGGCGTGAGCCACGGTGACCAGGCTCGCGGCGCTGATGCCCAGCTCCACCAGCAGGACCGGGAGCAGTGTGGACAGGGGGTGGCCGAACAGCACGCACAGCGTGACCCACCCGACCACTCCGGTGCTCCAGTCGGCCTGTTCGAGCACCTGGCTCGGGGCGAGGGTGGCGGTGGCGGCGATGTGTGTGAGGACGAGGGTGGCGGCGACCGGCCAGCCGGCCTTGGCCCACGAGCGCCCCCGTCGCACCAGCAGCCATTCGACGACGAGGAGGAGGAACACGTACAGGTAGGCGGCGATCTGGACAGCGGGGACGGCGAAGTCCCGCAGGGCGGGGAACAGCGACGGCGCGTTGAGCAGCAGCAGGACGGCGCTGGCGATCACCGCGGTCGACAGCCGCAGCTTGCGGAGGAACTCGTCTTGGACCTCGTGTGCTGCGAAGGCGGGCGAGGGCAGGTCAACCATGGCCGTGAACCAACCGCACGATCGACCCGTGGCCGGGGTGTGAGATGACCGATGCCTGGCCGCCCGCCTCCCGCATCCGGCCGATGATCGAGCTCGTGATGCCCCGGCGCGATGCCGGGACCGTCGCCGGGTCGAAACCACGCCCGTGATCGATCACCTCCACGGTCACCGCTGTTCCGCGCTTGTGCGCCAGCACCGTGGCGGAAGCAGCTCCGGAGTGCCGGGACACGTTCGTCAACGCCTCGCGGACGCAGTGGGCGAACGTCGCTCCCAACGCCGCGGGCACTGCCAGGCCCGGGGCGATGTGGAACTCGACGTGCAGCCTGGACGCCGATCCGGCGCGGCACAGGACGTCGTCCAGTTCCACGACGCCGCCCGCGTGCGGAGGGTGTTCATCGATGGCGTCGATGTCGACGCGCAGTTGGGGTCTCAACCACTCGTCGTGCCGGCCGACCTGGCCGAGTGCGACCATCAGCAAGGTGGTGGCGGCCGTGTCGTGGAGCAGTGCGGCTGCCCGGCGCTCGTCGGCCCGGACGGCCTGGGCGATCGCCGACTCCGTTCGCTCCCGCTCTGCCAGGGCTGCGGCGTTGTCAGCCTGGGCGGCGCTGCGGTTCACGAGCGACCAGAGCAGTCGTGACAACGCGGCCTCGACACAGATCCAGCCGGCGAGGGGAAGCGTGGCGGTGACGGCCGCGGGGCCGAGGACTGCGGCTCCGATGACGTGCGTCGCCGACAAACCCGCTGCGACCACCATTCCGGCGACGGGGCGTGAGGTCCACTGGATCGCGACCGCGACGAACGAGGCGAACACCAGCGCCCAGCTGTGACCGTTCGTCAACGCCTCCACCGGCACCGTCCACCGCTGTGTCAGGCAGGCCAGTGCCGCCAGCAGGACTTCGAGGGCCGGTGGCCACCACGCCCACGGCCATCGGAGCAGGACCGCGTTCAGCAGCACGACGCCCGCGACGGCGACCAGCAGCACCAGGGGGACAGGCGCCACAGGCATCCCGAACCCGGCGACGACGAGGATGAAGGCCGCTTTCCCGAGCACGGCGTACCGGGCCCCGAGGCGCGAAAGTCTTCGCTGGAACTCGCCGTCAAGCATCCCGACCGCCCATCAACGTCGTTGTTGATTTCGACAACGAGGCGGGCGTGTTACTCCTGGAACAGCACTACCCCCTGAACGGGTGACATTCGAGCAGGGCGATGTCAGGCGTCGCCGTCGCCCGTGCAACAAGTTCCCGCAGTCGTGGCTGTCGGGTGAACGACCGACGCGTTGCCCAAGGCGCCCTGCCCAGACTGAGGTGGTGGAAGCGGAGGTCACATCGGCCACCACCAGGTGATCGCCGGGCTCCCGAGATCGTCTCGGTTCACACAGGGGCCAGCCATCTCCGTCGGCCGGCTTCTGCACGGATGTCGTGGAGGGCGTCATGCACTGGAGCGCGTACGAGGTCTTCTCGGTTCTGAGCGGGGTCACGGTGCTGATCCTCGCGCTGGTGGCTCGTGGAATGAATGGCAGGAGTCGGGCTCTGGCTGTGTTCAGCGGCCTCTTCTGCATCGTCCTCGGATTCTACGTAGCGGCTCAAACGAACGGAACCTACTACTTCCCGAGGCGCATTTTCTTCATCCCGTTCGTCGCTGTGGGCTGCACGATTTATGAGGTCGTCAAGCGCAAGCGTGGAACAGGCGCGCGGCGATACTGAAACAGGTGGGGAAAGCATTCAGGATCTTCGCGTGCTCGTGATGATCGACTGCATGAACGCTTTGCGAATTCTGGTCTGGTAACAGTTGGGGCCCGTTGAGCGGGCGGTGTCCACCGACGAGCAAGTGCCGCGGTCGAGTGACCGAGGTGGACGTGGTGCCGGACCTTGCCCCTGTCACGCTCTGCCAGGGAGAAGTCCTCGGTGAAGTCCACCCGCGAGGCGGTCCGAACCTCGTGAGGAGGTGCCGCCGATCCACGTCCCGCCGCTCTCCGTGCTGGTTGGATGTGCGAGTGGTCTGGCTTCCCGTAGACGCGATCTGGTGCACCATCGGCACGGTCTGGTTCACCGAAGATGACGTGTTCGCACATGCGGACATCGACCGCTACGAGTTGGGCCAGGAACTCTGCGAGCAGGTCGGCCCGTTCCAGGTGCTGGCGGGTCAGGTGGTCGCTGTCGTGTGTGACCGTCAGGTGCGGTTGACCGGCGCCGATGGCCGGTTGACCGGCGAGTGTTCCTGCCCGGCGGGGCTCGGCGGTGTCTTCTGCGAGCACTGCGTGGCCGTCGCGGTGCTGGCTGTCGACGTCGTACGTCCACTGGATGCCAAGGCGCTGCTCACCGCGGTGGACTCGGTCAGCAGGACACGTCCGGACGCCACGTACCCGGACCGCTGGGCCGATGACGCCGAGAAGCTCCTGCTCACCTTGGAGGAGGCCACCATCGGCCACCCGGCGGTCACCAGGCCGCTGTACCAACGGCTGGTGCGGCGCTTGGCGCGCAACGGGTCGAACCTCGGCTCCCACGAGGCCCACCACCTGTGGTCGGACGCGGTGGAGCAGGCGACCACGGGTCTCGTCCAGGCGTGCGTGCGCGAACCGGCGGACCCCGACGAGCTGGCCGTCTGGGCTTTCGACCTGCAGGCGGAGGAACCCGCGCACTTCCTCGACGTCGCCGATCTGGTGGAGGCGCTCGGTCCGCGCGGGCTGGCCACCTACCGGCGGCGGTTGGACCAGGCGCACCGGAACCTGGCCCCCGAGGACCCCTATGACCACCACTCGGTGCACCAGCACGGTGTGATCGCCTACATCCGCGAACAGTTCCTGCTGGCGTTCGAACCGGATGTCGAGGTCCTGAGCGCTTTCTACGCCGAGAACCCACGCCCCGGCAGTGCCGTGTCGATCGCCAAGGCGTTGCGTTCCGCCGGCCGGGTCGACGAAGCCCTCGCCTGGCTCGAAGACGTGCCACGGAGGAGCCACGAAGGCGACGACGAACTCGCGCGGCTGTACGAGCTGCGCGGCCGGTACCGGGACGCGGCCAGGGCCCGCTGGGACATTTTCGAACGCTTGCCCCATTCGGGTCACTACCGCGCGCTGCTGGCCGTCGCCGAACCGCTGGACGCCGTGGAGTACGCGACGGACCGCGCCATCTCCTGCCTGGAAGGCCTGCGGCAAAGGGACGAGAACGCCGACGACCTGCTCGCCGAGCTGTACGGGACGCGCGGCCGGCACCGGGACGCGGCCAGGATTCGCTGGAACATCTTCGAACGCGTGCCCCACGGCCACTTCGACCGGAACCGGGAACGAGCGTACCGGTCGCTGCTGGCTGCCGCCGAACCGCTGAACGCGGTGGAGTACGCCAAGAACCGCGCCTTCGCGCATCTGCGCGAACAGGTGGCGCGGTCCGGAGCTGACGCCGCCACGTCACTGGTCCACCTGCTCTTCGTCGCCGGCGACGAAGAGCAGGCGTGGCGAGTGGCGCGGGAACACGACCTCGACGACCGTCAGCTCGCGCACATCGCACGTGCGCTCGCACACCGGCATCCGGCCGCCGCGATCCCGGTCCTGGTGCGGGCGGCCGAGCTGCACGATCGACCGTCGCACGGACAAGGCCAGGTACGCGCGGGCCGGTGAGGTGCTGGCCGAGATCGAGGTGCTGCACCACCGGGCCGGGTTGGACTTCGCTGACTGCCTGGACCAGTTCACCGCCGCGCACCACCAGCCGGCGCTGCTGGCTGCCTTGGCCAAGGCCGGCCTGTGAAGGCGACCTGCCGCCACGCTCGACATGACGGCCAGCACCGGCACCGGACAGGGTTGAACCGGGTGTCGCCCGTGGCCGGCCCGGTGTTCTAGTCGGTCGGCGCCATCGCCCCCGCTCGGTGGCGTGCCGCCGACACCCCGGTGTTGGCGCTCGCCGCAGACCTGGTCACCGCCGCGATGTCGGCCCTGCTCACGCGGTCGTCGGTGTTGTCACCGAGTACCGCGATCTGCTCGGCCAGCGGCAGCTCCTGCCACTGCGGCGACACCGGCCCGACGTGCCCGGGAAGGGCGGGCTCGTCCTTCGTCACCGCCAGCGTGTCACCGACCGAGCCACGCGCCGCGACGGTGCCGTACATGTTGCCGGTCCACTGGCGGACGCCGTAGTACTCCGATCCGACCCATTGCGACAACAGGATGTGGGAGTTCGCCAGCGTCGAGTACGGATGCACGATCGGCGCGTAGATGTTCTGGGCCTGCGCGTAGGTCACCTGGGTCTTCGGGGCGGTCCACAGGCCTGTCGGGTACGTCGCCGTCTGGGTGACCGCGCCGCGGCCGCCGTTGAGGAACGACAACACGACCCGACCCTCGATGACCTGTGCCGACAACTCGCCGATGGCCTCGGTGCGACTCGGTGCGTTGATGATCGGCGTGATCGGCCCGTACTGGCGCCAGTCCCAGCGACCGGAGCCGTCGACGCCCCAGAAGCGGTACTGGCTGTAGTTCCACATCTTGTCCCACGGCACCCGCATGAGGTGGATGCCACCGCCGTTCCACCGGCCCTCGTTGGTCCCGTAGATGTAGACGAAGTTCTCACCCGGCCACATGATCATGGTGTTGTTCTGGAACAGGCTCATGTCGCCGCTGTTCCAGTAGTCCATGTTCTCCCGGTTGGTCTCCAGGTTCCACGTGGTGGTCCAGTTCTCCGCGTGGGTGTCGGTGGACGTCCACAGCCGGGAGTACCAGGTGCGCCAGCTGCCACCGGCGCTCGGGATGCCGCCCTGCTCGGGGATCGCCCAGTCCCGCACGCCGAACGTGCTCATGATGTAGCGGCCGTCGGGCAGGTGGATCAGGTCGTTGGGGATCTCGGTGACGACCTGCCCCGGCGTGTTCCTGGCGTAGTTGGGGTCGTTGTGTCGATAGGGGATCAACTCCTTGGCCCGTGAGCCGCCGATGGCGTTGTCCCAGCGGATGCCGTTCTGCAGGTCGGTGTTCGACTGGCGCAGCCCGACGGGCGAACGCCAGCCGGTGACGTTGACCGGCACCGGCTGGTCGAAGGTGTCGCCGAAGATGGAGATGCAGTAACCGTGGTTGGTCCGTGCTGTGAACCCGAGGTCGGTGCCCCGGAAGCCGAACCGGGCCGTCTCGTTGCCCGTGAGGTCCTTGAGGTAACCGGCACGCGGGGTGCCGGCTGCGCCGGCCGTCCCGGCGCCGAGCCCGCCGAGCCCGCCGCCGAGCAGTGCGCCGGCGGCCCCCTTCAGGAACGTCGCACGGCTGAAGCCGCGGCCCGTCCGTGTTGTCGGATCGGTGCCGTCGCCGCTGGTGTGGTCGTCGCGTCGCATTCCGCTCCTTCAGGAGTTCGCGCTGTGTGACCACGACGCTACCTACTGTTCCGGAAAACCGGAATGACCAGAGGCTCACCGGTTCCGGAACGTCGGTCCCGGAACCGGAGAGCAGATCAGCGCGGCGCTCATGCCAGAGGAACCCACTCGGTCTTCACCGTCACCTCGTCGAGCACCTCCTGGAGCGGCTCGACCCCGAGCCCCGGTTCGGTGGGCACCCGCAGGTGCCCGTCCCGCAGCACGAACGGCTCGGTGACGTCCAGCGCGTAGTACCGGTCCGACGCCGAGGTGTCACCGGGCAGCGTGCACCCCGGCAACGCCGCGAGCGCCACGTTCGCCGCCCGCCCGATGCCGGTCTCCAGCATCCCGCCGCACCACACCGCGATGCCGTGCGCCGCGCACACGTCGTGGATGCGCCGCGCCTCCAGGTACCCGCCGACCCGGCCCGGCTTGATGTTCACGACCTGGCACGCGCCCAGCGTGATCGCGTCGGCGGCCGACCGGGCGGAGGTGATCGACTCGTCCAGGCAGATCGGGGTCCGCACCACCTTGGCGAGCTCGGCGTGGGCGAGGATCTCCTCCTCGTCCAGCGGTTGCTCGATCAGCAGCAGCTCGAACGGGTCGAGCTTCGCGAGGTGGCGGGCGTCGGCCAGGGTGTAGGCGGTGTTCGCGTCGACCTGCAGCAGCACGTCGCCGAACCGCTCCCGCACCGCGCGCACCGGCTCGACGTCCCAGCCCGGCTCGATCTTCAGCTTGATCCGGACGTACCCCTGTTCGACGTACCCGGTGACGGCGTCGAGCAGCTCGGGGATCGAGTTCATGATCCCCACCGACACGCCGCACGGCACGGACTCGCGCGTCGCCCCCAGCTCGCGGGCGAACGACCGGCCGGCCGCGCGCAGCTCGGCGTCCAGCACGGCCATCTCCAGCGCGCCCTTGGCCATCCGGTGGCCGCGGAACTTCGCGAGCCGCGGCCCGACGGACACGGCGTCGACCTCACCGGTCAGCGCCGGCACCAGGAACCGCCGCAGCACGTCCGCGCAGCCCTCGGTGTACTCGGGCGAGTAGACCGGGTCCACCATCGCCACGCACTCGCCCCAGCCCTCGCCCACGTCGGTGACGGCGCGCAGCAGCATCAGCGTGCGCACGGTCTGCGTGCCGAACGACGTGCGGAACGGGCTCTTCAACGGCATCTCGACCCAGCGGAGCTCGACCCCGGACAGCCTCATGACGACTCGTTCCTCTCGACGACGTACCACCCGGCCCGGTCGAACCCGGTGACGCGGGCACCTCCCGCGAGCAGCCCGCCGAGGACCTCCCGCACGGCGTGCCGCCACTGCCGCGCCGCGTCCGGGTTCGCCACCCGCAGCGCCTCGACGTCCGGCGGCACCGCGACCAGCACGGTGGAACCGCCGGTGGTGCCGGGCACCGGCAGGCCGTCGGCGGAGATGCCCAGCCCGACCACGCCCCTGGCCTCCACGACCCGCGGCGTGCCCGCGCACACCGCGGCGACCTCCGGTGACGTCACCCGCCAGTGCACCAGCAGCCGGTCGCTCTCCACGCCGCCGTTGATGCTGTCGCGCATGTCGCCGTAGAAGTCCGGCAGGTACTCGGCCGCGTCGGCACCGAGCTTGCCCAGGTTGAAGTAGGCGTTGCGGCGCACCAGCGGGTCGAACGTCCAGGTGACGGCGGTCAGCCCGCGGGCCAGCGCCCACGCCCGCTGGTCGAGCTTGAGCGCGTAGCCGACGTTGCGCCCGCGCATCCGGGCCGAGACACCGGCGATGTGGCTGTGCAGCGTGCCGGCCGCCGGTGGCGAGCAGAAACCGATGCACGCGCCGACGAGCTCGTCGCCGTCGAACGCGCCCGCCACGTAGCTGCCCGCCTTGGCCATCGCCCGCAGCAGCTCGGCGGTGACCGGGGGAGTGTTCCCGCTCGACCGCCAGATCTCGGCGTAGAGCCGTTCGGTGGCGACGAGCTCGGACTGCTCGGTGAGCTGGCGGACCACGACGTCCTGGGCCAGCAGCGGTTCGGTCATGTGGTCAGCTCCCTCACCAGTGCCGAGAGCAACGCGGTGCGCGGCGCCAGCTCGGACACCAGCACGTGCTCGTTCTCGGCGTGTGCGCCACCGCCGACGGCGCCGAGCCCGTCGAGCGTCGGCACGCCTGCGCCCGCGGTGAAGTTGCCGTCGGAGGCACCGCCGACCGCGGCCCGGGTCAGCGGTCCGCCCAGCCGGGACGCGAGCGCGAACAGCTCGGCGGACATCGCGGCCTCCAGCGGCGCGCGGTTCGGGCCGCCGGTCACCTCGACCTCCGCCCCGTCGAGCACCGGTTCCAGCGCCCGCATCGCCTCGTCCACGCGCAGCTGCTCGTCGAGGTCGCGCACGCGCACGTCCACCATGAAGCTGCCGTGCGCGGCAACGGTGTTCGTGGTCGTCCCCGCCGACAGCACGGTCGGCGTCACGGTCGTACCCGAGTCTACATCGGACAGTGCGGCCACGGCGAGGATCTGGTGGGCCGCCTCGATCGTCGCGCTGACACCGCGCTCAGGTTCGAGCCCGGCGTGCGCGGCGCGGCCGTGCAGCACCACCTCGTACATCGACGTGCCCTTGCGCTCGGTCTTGAGCGCGCCGCCGTCCGCCGACCCCTCGGTGACGAGCACGGCCTGGTGCTCGCGCGCCTCGGTCTCGATGAGGCCGCGGGAGGACGGCGAGCCGATCTCCTCGTCGCCGGTGATGAGCACCGTGACGCCGTCGGGGGAGTCGAGCGCGGCCACGGCGTGGAAGATCATCACCACGCCGGTCTTCATGTCGAAGCAGCCGGGACCGCGCAGCACGCCGTCCCGCACCGAGAACGGGATGCGGTCGAGCGTGCCGATGGGCCACACCGTGTCGTGGTGGCCCAGCAGCAGCACCTTGCGCGGACCACCGCCCAGCCGCCACCGCAGGTGGGTGCGGCCGTCGAGCACGATCCGGTCGGGGGCGCTGCCGAGCAGGGCCGTGCCCACCTCGGCGGTGACGTCCGCGCTGCGGGCGACGGCGGCGAGGTCGGTGGACGGGGACTCGCAGTTGATGAGGCGTTCGATGTCTTTGAGCACGTCAGGACACCTTAGGCGTGGCGCGGACGCCCATGTGCAGGTACTGCTCGCCGGTGGGCAGCGTGTAGAACACGACCGAGGTCCAGCTGTCCTGCTCGGAGTCCCGGCACACGAACAGCTCGTCGGTGATCGGCACGAGGTCGACCTCCGGCGGGTCCGGCACGAGCCCCGCCAGCGATCCGGTGACCGTCATCGCCAGCCGCAGGCCTTTCTCGCCCTCGGACACCTCCAGGCGCGCCGAGGCCCGTTCGTACCGGCCGACGTACCGCGCGGTGTCCACCTCGACAGGGTCGCCGGGCTCCAGCGGGCGCGGCATCGCGACACCGGCCAGCTCGGCGAAGATCTCCCGGTACAGCTCCAGGTAGAGCTCGCGGGCCTTGCCGCCGTTGGTGAGCAGCGTGACGGCGAGGCCCTGCTCGGGCAGCAGGCGCAGGAACGCCGACTGGCCGATGGTGTTGCCGTCGTGGCCGATGAGCCGGTGACCGTCCCAGCCGAACCGGATCCAGCCCAGGCCCCACGAGTCGCCGAGCGCGTTCGGGTCGGGCACGTCGGTCTGCTTCTCGGTCATCGCCGCCGCGGTGGCCTCCGCCAGCACGGACCCGCCGCCGGTGAGGTGCATCTTCGCGAACTCCAGCACGTCCGCGGTCGTCGAGAAGATCGTCCCGGCGGGGCCGAGCGAGCGCGGCAGCTGCCACACCGGGGCCGGCTTCGCCTCGCCGTCGGCGTCGATGTGGCCGACGGCGGCGCGGTGCATCAGCGCCTCCTCCGGCAGCGTGCCGGTGCGGTCCAGGCCGAGCGGGCCGAAGAGCTTCTCCCGCATGGCCGCGTCCCACGTCTGCCCGGTGAGCTTCTCGACCACCCGGCCGGCGAGGGAGAACCCGCTGTTGCAGTAGGAGAACGTGGCGCCGAGCGGGTGGTTCTGGCCCGCCTCCACCAGCTGCTCGACATAGCGCCGCAGGCAGTCGTCGCCGCGGCCGGTGTCGGTGAACACGTCGCCGTCGATGCCACTGGTGTGCGTGAGCAGGTGCCGCATGGTCACCTTCTGCGCGACCACCGGGTCGGCCAGCTTCAGCTCGGGCAGCACGTTGGCGATCAGCGTGTCGAGGTCGAGCAGGCCCTCGTCGACCAGCCGCATCACCACGGTCGCCGTCCACACCTTGCCGATCGAGCCGATCTGGAACACCGAGTCCTGGGTGACCTCGACCCCGGTGGCCGTGTTCAGCACGCCGTGGCAGGCCTCGGCGACGTCGTCGCCGCGCAGGATGCCGAGCGCCGCACCGGGCACGCCGTGCTTCTTCGCGAGCACGGACAGCCTGCGCTGCCAGTGCGCCGCGTCCAGGGCCCGGCCCTCACCGGTGTGCTCGCGCACCCAGTCGACCACGCGCCGGTTGAAGTCCTCGCGGTGCGACGGCGTGCCGTTGAGGATGAACAGGTGCGAGGCACCGGGGTAGAGCACCAGCCGGGCCGGGACGTCGTTCTGGCGCAACGCGGTGAACCACTGCTCGGCCTGCCCGGCCGGGCACCGGTCGTCGCTCGCGCCCTGGTAGATCAACGTCGGCGTGCGGACGTCGTCGACGCGGGTCAGCGGGGACAGCTCGGCGAGGTGGTCGCCCGCACCGCCCAGCTCCAGCGCGGTGAGCGCGTGACCGGCGTCGGACGTGCCCGCCATGCTCGTCAGGTCGCTGACCACGCCACCGGCGACCGCGGCGGCGAAGCGGTGGTCGCGGCTGGTCAGGTAGCAGGTCATGTAGCCGCCGTAGCTGTAGCCGGTGACGGCGAGCCGGGCCGGGTCGGCGGTGCCGTCGGCGACCAGCTGGTCGAGCGGCTCCAGGAAGTCGCGCGCGTCGGCCTTGCCCCACGCGCCGAGCGCAGCCTGGTAGAACGCCTCGCCGTAGCCGTCGCTGCCGCGCGGGTTGAGCAGCAGCACCGTCCACCCGCGCCGGGCCAGCACCTGGTGGTACAGGTGCACCGGGTCCGCGGAGCCGTTCCACGCGTTGTGCGGGCCGCCGTGGATGTCCAGCAGCAGCGGGGAGGGGCCGGTGCGCTCCGGGTCGCGGACGAGCCAGCCGTGCACGACGGTGCCGTCGGAGATCGTGAACTCGCGCTCCCGCGGCACGAACCGGTCGGCGCCGCTGTCGTGCCCGGTGCGGACGGTCACCTCGCCGGTGGTCAGGTCGACCGTGGCGATCTCGCCGTAGGAGGTGCCGCTGCTCAGCACGACCGCCGCGGTGGTGCCGCTGACCGACAGCCCGGACACGACCCGGGAGTCACCGCCGACGAGCAGTCTGGGCGCGTCGTCACCGTCGACCGCGTACAGCTGCGTGCAGCCGCGGTCGCGGGCGCAGAACACCACACCGGTCGGCGTGAGCGCGGGCTGACCGCCGGGGTAGCCGGCCATGCCCGGCATGACGTTGCGGTCCAGCGGCGCGGCGAGGTCGCGCGGCTCGCCGCCGTCCAGCGGCAGCTCCAGCAGGCCGAGGTGGCCGGTGTCGGTGGTGGTGCGGCCGGTGACGAGCAACGCCGACCCGTCGCGCGACCACGTGATCGTCGCGGCCTGGCCGTCGGCGAGCCCGACGAGCCTCGGCTCACCACCGGCGGCGCTCACGACGTGCACCGGCGCGCGGAAGGTCAGGTCGGCGTCGCGGTCCGTGGCCGCCGCGAAGGCGAGCCGCGTGCCGTCCGGTGACCACGCGGGCGGGCCTGCGTGCCAGTCGCCGCTGGTGAGCTGCCTGACCTCGCGGCCGGCGAGCGTGAGCACGTGCAGGTGGCTGCGGACCGTGCGCAGGAACCCGGCCCCGTCGGCCTTGTAGTCGAGCCGGTCGGCCACGACGGGTGCCTTCGCGTCGCCCTCGTCGACCGGTGCGCTGAACGCGACCGCCGTGCCGTCCGGGCTCCACACCGGTGCCCCCGCACCGAGCGGCAGGGTCGTGAGCTGCTCGGGCTCGCCGCCGTTCGCGGGCAGCAGCCACAGCTGGGCGGGACCGTCCTGGGCGCGCAGGAACGCGATGCGCGCGCCGTCGGGTGAGAACGCCGGTGCGACGTCGGCCTCGCCCCTGGTGAGCCGGCTCGGCTCGCCGTCCGCTACGCGCCACAGCGACCGCAGGTCGCGGTCCCGCTCGCGGTCGGTGGTGCGCAGGACGTACACGACCTCGCTGCCGTCGGGGGAGATCGCGGGCTGCTCGGGCAGCGCGAAACCGTACAGGTCCTCGATGGTGGTCACGGTGCAGATCCCCTCGTCAGTGGTTCGGCTTGCCGAGCTCGGCGCGGAACAGGTCGAGCACGTTCGCGCCGAGCACCAGCGCGATGTCGTCGTCGGGCCACCCGCGCTCCTGCAGCGCCTCGGTGACCAGCGGCAGCCCCGCCGGCCCTTCGAGCCCGGGGAGGAACCGGTCGGTCGGCACGCCCTCGATGAACTGCGCCTCGCAGCACGGGGGAGTGACGTCCTCCAGGACCTCCTTCACGAAGTCCGGTCCCAGGCCCACGTGCCGGATGCCCATCACGCCCGCGATGTGCTCGATGTGGTCGACCAGCCGCTCGATGCGGAAGTCGGTCTCGTGCAGGAACGGCGCGAAGAAGTTCACGCACACCACGCCGCCGTTCGCCGCGATGGCCCTGAGCTGGTCGTCGCTCAGGTTGCGGTGGTGGTCGCGCAACGCCCGTGCCGACGAGTGCGTGGCGATCACCGGCCGGGTGGCGAGCTCCAGCACGTGCTCGACACCGGCCACGCCCAGGTGGCTGACGTCGAACATCATCCCGAGCCGTTCCATCTCGGCCACCGCCGCGACGCCCGCCCTGGTCAGCCTGCCGCCGGTGGCGTCCTCACCGCTGCCGTCGGCCAGCGCGGTGCGGCCGAAGTGCGCGAGCGACGCGATCCGCACGCCGAGCCGGAACAACGTCTCCAGCAGCTCGACGTCCTCACCGACACCCGGTGCGCTCTCGAGTGCGAGCACGAGCGCGATGCGGTCGTCCGCGAGAGCGGCGTCGACGGTGGTGCCGTCGTGGCAGAGCGCGACGGCGTCCGGGTTCGCCTCGGCGATGCGGTGTGCGGCCTCGATCATCCGCAACGTCTGACGCAGCGCCCCCTCCGGCCGGAACACGTCGTCCACGAACACCGGCAGCACCTGCAGGTTCACCCCGCCCGCCCGCAGCTGCGGCAGCCAGCGCTCGCGGAAGTGCGGCACCCAGCGCTCGACGGGCCGGTGCGCGATCGCGTCGAGCAGGTCGTTGTGCGTGTCGGCGACGACGCAGCGGTCGTGCAGATCCATCAGTACGCCTCCAGCAGTTCACGGGTGTAGTCGTGCCGGGGCCGCGCGAGGACCTGGTCCGCCTCGCCCTCCTCGACGATCCGGCCGCCGCGCATCACCGCGATCCGGTCGCTCACGTACCGCACGACGGCCAGGTCGTGGGAGATGAACAGCATCGACAGGCCGAGCCGCCGTTGCAGGTCGCGCACCAGGTTGAGCACCGCGCCCTGGACGGACACGTCGAGCGCGGAGGTGATCTCGTCGGCGATGACCACCTCCGGCCGCCCGGCGAGCGCCCTGGCGAGCGCGACCCGTTGCCGTTGCCCGCCGGAGAGCCGGGCGGGCAGCGCGGTCGCGCGGTCGGGGTCGAGGTGCACGAGCTCCAGCAACCGGGCGACCTCGGCGCGGCGGTCGGTGCCCCTCGGCATCGCCTCCGCGATCGACTCGCCGATGCTCATCCGCGGGTCGAGACTGGAGTACGGGTCCTGGAACACCATCTGCAACCCGCGGTCACGCCGGCGGAGCCTGCGGACGTCCACGCCGCCGAGCGAGATCGTGCCGGAGGTGGCGTCGACGAGGCCGACGGCGGTGCTCGCCAGGGTGGACTTGCCGGAGCCGGACTCGCCGACGAGGCCGACGACCTGCCCGGACGGCACGGTCAGGCTGACGTCGTCCACGGCCAGGTGCCCGGTCCTGCGGTGTCCGTAGTGGACGGACACGGACTCGAAGCGCAGCTCGCTCACGTGGTTCCCCCTCGGCTCCCGGCAGACTCGGCCAGTGCCGACCGCTGCTGCTCCTCCACCCGCCAGCACGACACCCGGTGTCCCGCCGCGACCGCGGTCAGCACCGGCTCCTCCGCGCGGCAGCGGTCGTCCGCCAGCGGGCAGCGCGGAGCGAACGGGCAGCCCGCCACCACCTCGGCCGGCTCCGGCGGCCGTCCGGGGATGACCGCGAGCGGCTGGTCGCGGTCGGTCTCCAGCGTCGGCACCGCCGCCAGCAACGCCGTCGTGTACGGGTGCCGTGCCGCGGTGAACAGCTCCGCCGTGGGCAGCTCCTCGACGATCCGCCCCGCGTACATCACGAGCACCCGGTCGCAGGTCCGCTGCACGACGCTGATGTCGTGGCTGATCAGCAGGACCGCCGTCGAGCGCTCGTCGCGGATGCGGCCGAGCAGCCGCAGCACCTCGCGCTGCACCGTGACGTCCAGCGCGGTCGTCGGTTCGTCGGCGATCACCAGCCGGGGATCGCCCATCAGGCCCATCGCGATCATGGCGCGTTGCCGCATGCCGCCGGAGAACTCGTGCGGGTACTGCTTGGCGCGTTGCCCCGGCACCCGCACCGACTCCAGCCGGTCCGCCGCCCGCTGCCACGCGTCCTTGCGCGACATCCCCTGGTGCTGCTCGGAGACCTCGGCGAGCTGGCTGCCGATGCGCCGGGTCGGGTTGAACGACGTCATCGGGTCCTGGAACACCATGGCGAGCGACGTGCCCAGCTCGCGGTCCGGCGTGCCCTCCACCGGTTTCCCCAGGAACTCCAGGCGGTCCGCGGTCACCACACCGGGGTGCTCGACCAGCCGGGACACCGCGAGCGCGGTCAGGCTCTTGCCCGACCCCGACTCGCCGACCACCCCGACCACCTCGGCCTCGCGCACGGCGAACGACACCCCGCGCACCGGCGTGACCCAGCCGTCCGGACCGGGGAACGACACCCGCAGGTTCCGCACGGTCAGCACGCCCTCGTCCGCCACCTCGTCCACAGTGGACGGAGCAGGCACAGGCCGGCCGCGCCGCACCGGCGGTGGCCGGTGGCCCAGCACGGCCGCGGCCGCCTCGCCGAACAGGTTGAACGCCAGCCCGGCGACGACCACGGCGACCGCCGGTCCCAGCGCGGGCGCGGGGGAGACGTAGATCCGGTTCAGGCCCTCGCCGAGCAGCCGGCCCCAGTCGTAGGACGGTGCCTGCACGCCGATGCCCAGGAACGACAGTCCCGCGAACGCGGTCAGCGCCGACCCCGCCGCCAGCGTCGCGTTGATCACCAGCGGCTCTGCGACGTTCGGCAGCACGTGCCGCACCAGGACGCGGAACCGGCCGACGCCGCTCACCCGTGCCGCCGCGATGTAGGACCGGCCGCTCACCGACGCCGTCAGCGTCTGGGTGAGGCGGGCGAACGACGGCGCGAGGGCGAACGCGATGGCGAGCACCGCACCCGTCGTCCCGGTGCCGAAGACGACCGCGAAGAACAGCGCCAGCAGCAGACCGGGGAACGCCACCGCGATGTTGACCGCCGCCGTCACCACGCGCCCGGCCCAGCGCGGCAGCACCGCGGGCAGCGCGCCGAGCACCACACCCGTGCCCACGCCGACCACGGTCGCCAGCAGTGCCAGGCCGATGGTCAGCCGGGTCGCCACCAGCACCCGGTGGAGGATGTCGCGCCCCAACGCGTCCGTGCCGAGCGGGTGCGCCGCGGACGAACCCTGCTGCAGCGCGTCCGTGTCGATCGCGCCGGCCTGCTCACCCCAGAGCAGCGGGGCGAACAGGGCCAGTCCCGCGAGCAGGAGCAGCAGGACGGCGGACGCGGCACCGACCGGTGTGCGGGCGACTGCGAGCCAACGGCGCATCACGCCTCCCGGATCGTCGAACGGGGGTCGAGCAGGGCGAGGACCACGTCCACGGCCAGGTTCACCAGCAGCACACCGGTGCCGTAGACGAGAACGATGCCCTGCACCGCCGGGTAGTCCTTCTGCTGGATCGACCCGACGATCGTGGAACCCAGACCCGGCCAGGCGAACACGTTCTCCACCAGCACGGTCCCCGCCACCAGCGCGGCGAGCATCATCGCGCCGAGCGTGAGCGTCGCGGTCAGCGCGTTGGGCAGCGCGTGCCGCAGGTAGACCAGCCGCGCGGGCAGCCGCTTCGCCCTGGCCGTGCGCACGAAGTCGTTGCCCAGCACGGACAGCAGCTCCACCCGCACCATCCGCGCGAGCACCGCCGCCGGGCCCAGCGCGAGCGCCAGCACCGGCAGCACCCACGAGCCGGCGGCGTCGTTGCCCGCCACCGGGAACCAGCCGAGCGTGACGGCGAACAGGCTGACCAGCGCGACCGCGAGCAGGAACTCGGGGATGGCCGCGACCACCACGCTCACCGAGGTGAACCCGAGCTCGCCGCCGCGCCGGCGACCGCCCTTCGTGAGCACCGCCATGCCGACGCCCACCGGAACCGCCACCACGACCACGACCAGGAACGCCAGCACCGCGAGCTGCACGGTGGCGGGCAGCCGGTCGCCGATCAGGTCCGCGACCGGCGTGCCGCTGACCAGCGACACGCCGAAGTCGCCGCGGACCAGGTCACCCAGGTAGTTCCAGTACTGCACGAGCAGCGGGTCGTCCAGCCCCAGCGCCTCCCGCCGCGCGGCGACCACGTCGGGCTGCGCGGTCAGGCCGAGCGCCTCCCGCACCGGGTCACCGGGGATCAGGTGGATCATCAGGAACGCGGCCGTCACCAGCGCCCACAGCGAGGTCGCGAACCGCACCGCCCGCCGCCGCGCGAACGGCAGCCACGAGGCGCCGCTCGAAGCCGTCGAGGTCGTGGCGGTGGTCACGAGGCGAGCATCCGGATCGAGGCCGGGTCGAGGCCGTCGCTCATGGTGAACCTGGCGCCCTTGACGAACGTCGGCACCACGGCGTCGAAGTACGGCAGGAGGTCGGCGTTCTTCACCAGCGCGGACTCGGCCCTGTTCCAGTTCTCGCAGCCGGCGCTGCCCGCCTTCGTCGCGGCGAGCTTCGTCTGCTCGGCGTACTCGGGGTTGGTGATGGCACCGAAGTTCACGCCCTGCGGCGGCACCGGGCCGGCCGCGAACGGCACCAGCTGGCTGGGCAGCCCGAGCGTGATCGGCGCCATCGAGACGTCCCACGCGCCGGTGCTGAACAACGCCTGGTTGAGCCCGGCGGAGTCGACCGGCTGGATGGTCACCCGCACCCCGATCTCCTGCCAGGCCTTCTGGATGAGCTCGGCGGTCGCGGTCAGCGTCGGCCCGAGGATGGTCGGCTGCATCAGCCGGATCGTCAGCGGCTTGGTGTCCTTCGACCACCCGGCGGCCTTCAGCGCGTTCTCGGCGGCGGCCTTGTCGAACTTCGGCAGGTGCGCGCTCACGTTGTCACCGGTGCACGGCCGGGGTTCGACGGTCACGAAGCTCTGCGACGGCTTGCCCTTGCCGCTCGTGAGCACCTTGCCGACCTGCCCCAGGTCGAGCGCCTGCAGCAACGCCCTGCGCACGGCCGGATCGCTGCCGGGCAGCCCCTGCGCGTGGTTGAACGCGAACATGCCCAGCGGGGTCGCGTAGTCGACGTGGTCGACCTTCTGCGCCAGCAGGCGTTCCTGGTCGGGACCGGCGACCGTGGCCGCGGTGAGCTGACCGGACAGCAGCAGGTTGACCGCCGTCGTCTCGTTCGGGATGACCCGCAGGACCACCTTGTCCGGCAGGCCCTGCTGCTCCTGCTGCCAGTCGCCGGGACCCCACGCGTAGTCCTTGCGGCGGGTCAGCGTGTAGTGGTCGTTCGGCACGACCTCGGAAATCGTGAACATCCCGGTGCCCTGCTCGCCCTTCGCGAGCAGCGACCGGTCGGCCATGCCCTTCGCGCAGACGATCGGCAGCGTGCCGACGTTGGTCAGCAGGAACGCGTCCGGCGCGCCGCTGGTGACGGTGACCGTGCGGGTGGCCTCATCGGCGGTGGCCGTGGTGCCGGGGGCGACCTGGAGGCCGGCCAGCGGCGACTTGTTCTGCGGGTCGCCGACGAAGTTGATGTTCGCGGCGACGTCGGCCGCGGTGAGCGGCGCGCCGTCGGCGCACGTGACCCCGGAGCGCAGCGTGAAGGTCGCCTTGCTGACGTCGGCGTCCCACTTCTCCGCGAGCCCGGACACGACCTCACCCGAGCGCGTGGGTTCGACGAGGCGGCCGTAGAGGAACCGGCCGACCTGGCGCGCGACGGACAGCACCGTGAGCGCCGGGTCGAGCGTGCCCGGATCGGCGCCGACGGACAGGGTGAACGTCCCGCCCTGCGCCAGCGCGCCGGACGAGGTGCCGCCGGAGCCGCAGCCGGCCACCAGGGTGATTCCCGCTAGCAGAGCGATCGTGCGCTTCATGAGGTGCTCCGGAGGTGGTCGACGGCGAGGCGTCCGGCGCGGCCGATGACCGCGTCGACGGCGGGCTGGCGCAGGACCGCGGAGTCCGCGCGGGTGAACACGGCGACCGCGTAGTCGCGGCCGTCGGGGTACGTGACGACGCCGGCCTCGTTGCGGACACCGGGCAGCGTGCCGGTCTTGGCCGCGACCCGGACGTCGGAGGGGAAGCCGGAGCTGAGCCGGTGCGGCCAGACCTGCCTGGCCATGATCGACCGAACCCGTTCGCACGCCTGCGCGACGGCGGCGCGGTCGGTCCAGATGGCGTCCAGCAGCGCGGTGACCTCCCGCGGCGTCGAGGAGGTGGTCCGCTGCGGGTCCACTATGGACAGGTTCCGCACGACCTCCCACGTCGGTGCCCCCAGCACCTCCTCCGCCTGCTCCACGCCCATGGCGAGGTCCGCGGTCATCGAGGCGAACAGGTCCTCGCAGCAGCCGATGATCCGCGTGCGGTGCAGGCCGAGGCGGTCGAGCACCCCGTCGACCGCGGCCTGTCCGATCCGGTGGAACAGCACGTCGGTGGCGGCGTTGTCGCTCATGGTCATCATGAACAGCGCCAGGTCCCGCCAGCTCATCTCGACGTCGTCGGCACACCCCGCGGTGCCGATGCCGCCGATCCGGTAGCGGGACGTGACCCGCGTGCGCTCGGTCTCGTCGAGGCGCCCGGCGGCCACCTCCGCGGCGTAGGCGACCGCCACCGGGATCTTGAACACCGACGCGAGCACGACCTGGTCGTCCGCGCCGACGCACACCTCGGGCCCGCCGGTCACGCCGACCTCGCGGGCGTGGACGAACCCCTCGGCACCGGCTTCGGCGAACGCGGCCCGGATGCGGTCGGAGATCGCGCTGCCGGTCACCGCGCCGTCCGCCACCGCGCTGTCCGTCACGGGGCCACCCGGCGGTCCGCGCGGCCGGTGTGCAGGTACAGGGCCCGGCCCTGGCCGTCGTCACCGACGAACGCGTGCGGCAGGTAGATGCCGAGCGTCGGCTCCGCGGCCACGAGCGTGTCGCCCTCCCACGGGAACAGCTCGGTGCGGCCGGCGCGTTCCGGGCTGAGCTCGGCCATGATCCCCTTGGGCACGAGCTCCATCCAGATCCGGCCGTCGTCGTCCTGCGTCACGACCCGTTCGCCGACCGAGGACGTGTAGGTGCCGACGAACCGCGCGCCGTCGGGGCGTTCGGCGGCCTGCGCCGGTTCTGGCATGGCGGGCAGGTCGACGCCGGCGAGCTCGCGCAGGACGTGCCCGACGACCTCGCGGTACAGCTCCAGCGTGTTGCCGCCGTTGGTCAGCAGGCTGACGGCGACGCCCTGCTCGGGGACCAGGCGCAGGAAGGCGTTCTGCCCGATGGTGCCGCCGTCGTGGCCGACGACCGTCGCACCGGGCAGGTGGAACAGCTCCCAGCCCAGACCCCAGGTGTCGCCCATGACCGCGAGCTTCGGCACCTCGACCTGCACCTGCTGCATGGCGGCGACGCTCTCCGGCGACAGCACCCTCGTGCCGTCCTGCGCGAGGCCGCCGTCGAGGTGCATCCGCGCGAACGCGAGCAGGTCGCGGGCGCTCATCGCGAGCATCGACCCGGCGGGGGCGTTCGAGCGCACGAGCGCCCAGACCGGTGCGAGCTGCGGACCCTGCCCGGGGTCGTGCGTGAGGTGCCCGGCCGCGGCGCGGAACAGGATCGCCTCGTAGGCGTCGGTGGCCGCGTGGGTCAGGCCGAGCGGTGCGAACAGGTGCTCGTGCAGGCAGCGGTCGTAGTGCTTGCCGCGCACCACCTCCACGACCCGGCCGAGCACGGTGTAGCCGGCGTTGTTGTAGCTGAACATCCCGCCGGGTGCGAAGAGCTGGGGCGTGTCGTGCAACGTCGCGATGTACTTCTCCACGGAGTCGTCGCCGCGGCCGGTGTCGGTGAACAGATCGCCCTCGAAGCCCGCCGTGTGGTTCAGCAGCTGCCGCACGGTGATCCGCTGCGCGGCGTCCTCGTCGGCGATGCGGAACTCGGGCAGGTAGGTGCGCAGCGGGGCGTCGAGGTCGACCAGGCCCTCGTCGACCAGCTGCATCACGAGCGTCGTCGTCCAGACCTTGGTGATCGACCCGATCTGGAACAGCGAGTCGGTGGTGGTCTCCACACCGGTCTTCTTGTTGAGCACCCCGGCCGCGGCCTCGACCAGCTCGTCGCCGGCGAGCACGGCGGCGGTGGCTCCCGGCACGCCGTGCCGTGCGACCAGCTCGGGCAGGTTCTGCTGCAACCAGTCGTTGATCTCGTTCAGCCTCGACATGCACGTGCCCCGTTCACCTCGACGTGACTCCGGTCGCGGGCAACGCTAGGTTCGGCGGCCCCGCGGACACCTCGTGCGGGCCGACGAATCTGACACCCCGGGTTCGTCCGCTCCGACGAACGCCCTGGCGTGGTGGAGCAGGCTCCACCTCCGGCCGGGCAGTCTGCGTGATCGTTCCGAAGGGGTCGCCGAACCTACGTTTCTCCTGCAAGCAGGACCTACCGAGGAGAACGTGATGAGGGCAGACGCGCTGTCGCTGCAGGCGGTGCGCAAGGTGTACGGCACCGGGGGTGGTGCGGTCACCGCGCTGTACGAGGTGACGGTCGGCATCGGCCGGGGCACCTTCACCGCCGTGATGGGGCCGTCGGGATCGGGCAAGAGCACGTTCCTGCACTGCGCGTCCGGCATGGACAAGCCGACCTCGGGACGGGTGCTGCTCGGCGACACCGACCTGGGCGCGCTGAAGGAGGCCGCGCTCACGAAGGTGCGCCGCGACCGGATCGGGTTCGTCTTCCAGGCCTACAACCTGCTGCCGTCGCTGACCGTCGAGCAGAACATCACCCTGCCGCTGCGGCTGGCCGGCCGGTCCACCGACCGCAGGTGGCTGCACGAGGTCGTCGAGCGGGTCGGGCTGGGCGACCGGCTGGGGCACCACCCCGCGGAGCTGTCCGGCGGGCAGCAGCAGCGGGTCGCCATCGCGCGGGCGCTGATCGCCCGGCCCGAGGTCGTGCTGGCCGACGAGCCGACCGGTGCGCTGGACTCGCGCACCGCGCACCAGGTGCTGACCCTGCTGAGGTCCATTGTGGACTCGATGGGGCAGACGGTGCTGATGGTCACGCACGACCCGGTGGCCGCCTCGGCCGCGCACAGCGTGCTGTTCCTGGCCGACGGACGGCTGGCCGGCGAGCTCGTCGCGCCGACGCCGGAGAAGGTCGCCGAGCGCATGACGCACCTCGGGGAGTGGTGAGCCGTGCTGATCCTGGCCTGGCAGACCGTCAAGGCCCGCACCGGCGGGTTCATCGGCGCCTTCGTGGCGATCCTGTGCGGCACGGCGCTCGTCGCGGCGTGCGGCGTGCTCATGGAGTCCGGGTTGCGCGGTGGCGTGCCGACCCAGCGGTACGCGGCGGCGGACGTCGTCGTCAGCGGTGACCGGATCGTGCGACCGGAGGGTGGGGACGTCCTCGCGTTCGAGCACGCCAGCGAACAGCCGCCGGTCGCGGCGGGGCTGGTCGACAAGGTCCGCGCGGTGCCGGGTGTGCGCGCCGCGGTCGCCGAGCAGACCTTCCCGGCCACGGTGGTCACCGCGGACGGGCAGGTGCTCGCGGACAAGCCGTCGTTCGGCCACAACTGGGGTTCGGCGGTGCTCTCGCCGTTCACGTTGAAGTCCGGGCGGGCCCCGGCGGCGGGCGACGAGGTGGTGCTCGACGCCGGGCTCGCGGCACGGGTCGGGGACGAGGTGCGGATCGCGACCCGGTCCGTGCCGGTGACCTACCGGGTCGTCGGGGTCGCGGAGGGCGCCGGGTCGAGGCAGGCGTCGGTGTTCTTCACCGACGCCGAGGCCGACGAGCTCGCCGCCCATCCCGGCAAGGTCAGCGCCATCGGCGTGCTCGGCAGCGGCGGGGACGCCGCCGGGCTCGCCGACCGGGTCGAGGACGCCCTCGCCGCTGACCACGTCTCCGTGGCCTCCGGTGCCGACCGCAGCGCAGCCGAGTTCGACGACGTCAGCCAGACCAAGTCGATCCTCGCGATCATCGCCGGTTCCTTCGGCGGTTACGCCGTCCTCGTCGCGATCTTCGTCGTCGCCAGCACGCTCGCGCTGGCCGTCGAGCAGCGACGCCGCGAGTTCGCCCTGCTGCGCGCCGTCGGTGCGACCCCGCGCCAGGTCCGCAAGCTCATCGGCGTCGAGACGCTGGTGGTCGCGGCGGTCGCCGGTGTGCTGGGCAGCGTGCTCGGCATCGCGGTCAGCCAGGGGCTGCGCAGCGCGTTCGCGCAGATCGGTGTGGTGCCGGCGGACTTCGAGCTGACGATCAGCCCGATCCCGCTCGCCGCCGCACTCCTGATCGGACTGGGCGCGGCCCGCGTCGCCGCCTGGAGCGCGGCGCGACGGCCGTCCTCGATCAACCCGGTCGAGGCGCTCGGCGAGGCCTCCCTGCAGAAGCGCGACCTCGGCCGGGTGCGGCTGGTCGTCGGCTGGGTCACCCTGGCCGTCGGCGTCGGCGCCACCGCGGTGCCGCTGTTCGTCCGCGGCCAGCTCGGCGCCGCGATGTCGGTGATGGCCGCCCTGGTGATCATCATCGGTCTGTCCCTGGTCGGGCCGCGCGTCGTGGGCGGGCTGGTGCGGCTCGTCGCACCGGGGCTCGGCCGGCTCTCCCGGGTCAGCGGGCACCTGGCAGCCGCCAACGCGCTCAAGAACTCCCGCCGCATGGCCGCCGCCGTCACGCCGCTGATGCTCGCGATCGGGTTCGCCGTCGTGAACTTCTACAGCCAGACGACGTTCACCGCCGCGGTGCAGCAGGAGACGACCAGCTCCATCACCGCCGACCACGTCGTCACCGGCGTCGCCGGGGTGCCCGCGGAGCTCGCCGGTGCCGTCCGGGACCTGCCCGGCGTGACCGGGGTGACGCCGCTCGTGCGCACCGAGGTCATCACCGCGCGCAGGACCGGTGACAGCACGGAGGTCAACCGCGGTCCCGCCCACGGCATCGACTCCGACGCCGCCGTCGACCTCGGTGTCACGAGCGGGACCATCGGGGACCTCACCACCGGCACGGTCGCGCTGAGCGACTCCTACGCGTACTGGAACGACAAGAAGATCGGTGACACCGCCGAGTTCTGGTACGCCGACGGCCAGCCCGCGCGGCTCAAGGTCGTGGCGACGTTCAAGCACGACCTCGCGTTCGGCGACCACGTCATGTCCGCCGCCGACGCTCGCGCGCACACCAACGCGGGCATGGACAGCGCTCTGCTGGTGCGCACCGACGACGCCGCACGGCTGACCGACCTGGTCGGCCGCTACCCCGGCCTCGCGCTCACCGGTGCGCTCGACGGACCGGACCGCAGCGACCAGCGGGCGCAGTTCCTGCTCAACCTGGTCGCCGTCGGCGTGATCCTCGGCTACGTCGCCATCTCGGTGTCCAACACCCTGGTGATGTCGACCGCCCAGCGCCGCCGCGAGTTCGCGTTGCTGCGCCTGGTCGGCACCGGTCGCCGGCAGGTCGTGCGGATGATGCGGGCGGAGGCGCTGCTCACCGTCGGGATCGCCGTGGTGCTCGGCACGCTGGTGGCGGCGTTGCCGCTGACGTTGCTCGCGCTCGGCGCCACCGGCACACCGCTGCCGGCCGGGCCGGGGTGGGTGTTCCCGGCCGTGCTCGCCGGTGCGGTGCTGCTGGGCACCGCGTCCATCGCGGTCGCGACCCGGTTGTCGTTGCGCGCCAAGCCGATCGACACCATCGGCATGCGCGAGTGATGATCAGTGGCCCCGGCCGGGTGCGCATCCTCTTCTCGTGCCGCCCGGCCCACGGCCACCTCCACCCGCTGGTGCCGCTCGCCAGGGCGGCACCGGCACCGTGCTCGGCGCGCTCGCGGCGGGCCTGCCCCAGCTGGTGCTGCCGCAGGGCGCCGACCAGTTCGTCAACGGCGACGCGCTGTCCGCGGCCTTGAACACCGAACGGGCGCGCCACCTCCTCGGCGACCCCACCACGCGGGAGGTCGCCGGGGAGGTGGCGCGGGAGAGCGCGGCGATGCCCGGTCCGGCGGCGGTGGTCAGGCAGCCGGCCGCGCCGGCGTCCTGGGGGCGGGCTCCACCTCCGGTTGCAGGTCCATGCCCGCGGGCAGCGAGGCGCGGTAGATCGGCATCGCGGCGGCGGTCGTCAGGATGGCGACCGCCACCAGGATCGCGAACATCTCCGGCGTCACCAGGTTGTAGGCCAGGCCGATGTTGATGAAGATCAGGATCATCAGCCCGCGCGCGTTCATCAGGCCGCCCACCGCGGAGGCGTAGCGCCACGAGTAGCCCTGCGCCCGCACGACCAGCCCGCAGCCGAGGTACTTGCCGACGAAAGCGGCCAGCATGACCACGGCGAGCTGCCACCACAGCGCCCCACCCGACCCGAACCCGGACACCTGGGTGTTGAGACCGCTGAACGCGAAGAACACCGGCAGCAGCAGGATCGAGTTCAGGTCGGTCAGCTTCGTCTCCAGCTCCCGGCGCAGCACCGGCGACTTGGGCATCGCGAGCCCGGTGATGAACCCGCCGAACACCGAGAACACCCCGATGAAGTCGGTGAACCAGCCGGCCACCAGCACGACCAGCAGGATGACCGCCATGGCGTCGCGGCTGAGCTCGCCGGTGCGCTCGGTCTGCTCGCCCAGCTTCGCGAGCCACCTGCGGCCGATCGTGAGCATGACGACCGCGAACACCGCCGCGCCGATGATCGTGCGCAGCGCACCGCCGGGGCTGCCCGACGCGCCGACCGCGATGATCAGCGCGAGGAACGCCCACGCCACCGCGTCGTCGATCGCCGCGGCCACCAGGGTCAGGCCGCCGATCGGGGTGTTCGCGATGCCGCGCTCCTGCAGGATGCGCGCCAGCATCGGGAACGCGGTGATCGACAGCGCGCCGCCGACGAACAGCATGAACACCCACAGGCTCGACCCCTGCGGGCTGAGGGAGTCGAAGAACAGCATCGCCGCGCCCGCGCCGAGCAGGAACGTCGGCACGATGCCGGACACCGCGAGCACCGACGCCCTGCGCGCGTTGGCACCCGTGGTCAGGCCGTGGTCCAAAGAGGACCCGACCAGGAACATGTAGAACGTCAGCCCGATCGTGCTCAGCACGTACAGCGTGCTCTTCACGTCAGCCGGGAACAGCTGGGCCTGCAGACCGGGGGCGACGGCACCGAGCAGCGCCGGTCCGAGCAGCACGCCCGCGACCATCTCGCCGACGACCCTGGGTTGCTTGACCAGCATGGCCAGCCGCCCGCACACCGTGGTCGCGACCAGCACGACGGCGAGCGCTGCGAAGACCTGCAACGCGAAGTGGATCTGGTTCACCGGGGATCTCCTGGGGTCAGTGGCGGACCGGGCAACCCTGCGGGTCGTTCGTCTCGAAGTAGCGCCCCGCCAGCCGCAGCCGGCGGGCGTGCACCACCATCACGGTGCCGAGCACGAGCTGGACGACGCTGCGCCAGACGTCACCCCAGCGGTCGCGCACGCGCATCAGGGCGAGCCGCCGCCGGGGCACCGGGCCGGTGCGGACGAGCAGGCACGGGCCGCGGCTGGGCAACGAGCGGGTGTGCGCCACCGGCGAGTGCGGGGTGACCTGCCGCAGGACCTCCCTGGCGGCCGCGCGCATCGCGATGGGGGAGAGCCGCCACGCCGGGCACGGCCGGTTGGCGGCGACGCCGAACGGGATGTGGTGCTCGCGGCGGGCGTTGGTGCGCTCCCAGCGGGACGGGTCGAACGCGTGCGGGTCGTCGTAGCCGGTGGCGTGGTAGGCGGGGTAGTCGAAGCACAGCACCGAACCGGCGGGGAACGACGTGTGCTCGTCGAGCACGACGTCGGCGGTCGTGATGCGGTGGGCGATGCCGAACAGCGGGTAGAGCCGGAACGTCTCGTCCAGCACGTGGCCGAAGTACCGGTCGTCGTCCGCCCGCCGGGCCGCCTCGGGGTGCTGGGCCAGTGCGAGCAGCAGGTGCGCCATCGCCTCGGACATCTGCACGACCGCGGTGTTGAAGTAGGTGCCCTGCAGGTAGTGCACCTGCTCGGTCTCCGACAACGTCTCCGGCAGCGGGTGGCGGACGTCCGCGAGCCGCACCCGCAGGTACCGGCTCAGCCGCTCCCGGCGGGCGGGGTGGCGCAGCCCCGTGCACTTCAACGCGCTCACGACGTCGTCGGCGTGCTCGACGACCAGGTCACGCGCGTACCGAGGGCAGGGTTCGCCGAACACCAGCTCGTAGAAGTACTCGGCCCACACCGGCATCATCAGGTCGCGCAACCGCACGTGCGTGACCGGTCCGGTCAGCACCTCGCCGAGGACCTTCGCCGTGCAGCGGGTGGCGAGGTCCGCGAGATCGGCGCTCGGCCCGGCGAGGAACGTCCGCGTCACGCGGGCCACGTCGTCGTAGCGCGGCCCGTCCTCCAGGTGTTCCTGGTGCACCTCGGGACCGGGGGAGAGCCAGTACCAGAACAGGTCCGACAACCCGGCGCCCCTGCTGCGGCCGTTCACGGCGGGGTGGCCGTAGAGCTCCTGGAACCGGTCGGGGCCCACCACGTCGTTCGGGAACGTGATGGCGTTGTCGCCGTTGACCTTCTCGAACACCTTGGCGCGCAACGCGACCACCCGCCCCGGCAACCACCTCAGCACCGGGTCACCACCATGTCGCCGCTCAGCTCGCCCCCGCACAGCGCCAGCACGTGCAGGTACTCGTCGCGCAGCACGTCGAGCACCCGCCGCACCCCTGCTTCGCCGTCGGCGGCGAGCCCCCACAGCACCGGCCGGCCGATGCCGACCGCGGACGCTCCGAGCGCCAGCGCCACCGCGATGTCCCCGCCGCCGCGCACACCACCGTCGAGCACGACGGGCACCCGCCCGGCGACCGCCTCGACCACCGCGGGCAACGCGTCCAGCGCCGCCGGCACGACGTCGAGCTGACGGCCGCCGTGGTTGGACACGAAGATCCCCGCCACCCCGTGCTCCACCGCGAGCACCGCGTCCGCCGGGTGCAGAACCCCCTTCAACCACACCGGGAGCGAGGTCCGCGCACGCAGCCGGTCGACGTCCTCCCACGTGAACGCCGCCATCTCGATGTCGCGCAGACCGGTGGCACCGGCGAGGTCGCGCATGTTCTCCGCCGCCAGCCCCGGTGGCAGGTCGTGGAACCCGTGCGCGATGTCCCTGCGGTGCCGGCCGAACACCGGCGAGTCGACGGTGACGACCAGCGCGGCGCAGCCGGCCCGTTCCGCCCGTTCCGCCAGCGCCTCGGTCACACCGGGGGTGGGCTGGAGGTAGAGCTGGAACCACACCGGCCCGCTCGCCGCCGCCACGACCTCGGCGATCGGCACCGTCGAGGCCATGCTGGACACCAGCACCGCCTCCCCGGCGGCACGCGCCGTCGCCAGCTCGCCGTCGGGGTGGGCGAGCCGGTGGAACGCCGTCGGCGCTACCACCACCGGGAAACCGGTGCGCACCGCGCCGCCCCGCAGCACCCTGGGCAGCAGGGCGCGCCGGGCGAACGCGGCCTCGTTCTCCGCGAGCACGACCTCGTCCCCGACCCCGCCCGCGAAGAAGTCGTAGTGGACGGGGTCGAGCACCGCGCGTGCCTTGTCGTGCAGCTCCGCGAGCACCGGGTTCACCGCAGGTACTCCCGCAGCGGCGCCCTGTGCACCGTCTCGCTGTCCCACTCGTTCTCGAGGTTCTCGGTGAGGTGGTGCTCGTCGACCAGCTCGCCGGCGCGGAACCGGCGCACGACCGGGTGCAGGTAGCGGCCGTCGAGCCCGCTGGTGTCGTCCTGCGAGGTGCGGCCGGCGGAGATGTCGAACGGGTTGACCTTGTCGTGGTCTGCGCCGTACTCCAGCGTCACCACCAGGTACGACTCCACGTCGCCGAACTCGCCGCGGGCCACCGCCTCGTGCAGGTGCGCGACCGGCACCTCCTCGACGTAGCGCACCGTGCCGTCGGCGCCGAACAGCACGACGTCGGACATGAACGCGAACAGCTGCCACAGCGCCGAGGTCCGGTTGACCCGCTCGATGATCGCGTCGGTCACGCCGTCGGCCGCGATCTCCCGGCTGGGCCAGTCCACGCCGTGGTAGCGGTGCTCGATGATGCGGTGCAACGCGCGCACGCCGTAGCGGAAGCCGTGGATGAACCCGCTTGTGGACTTCTTGAAGTCCCTGGCCTGCGTGATCGTGCCGGCGAAGAACAGGTCGGGCACGTTCACCGACTCCCACGCCGCGGTCTGGTCGGGGAAGCGGTCCTTGATCGTGAGCTGCGGGCGGCACTCCGGCGCGAAGATCGAGGCGTCGAACCGGAACCCGGTCGCGAGGATCACCCGGTCGTACCGGATCTCCTTCACCACCTCGTTCACCCGCTGGAAGCTGACCTTCACCCAGTAGTCGTCGCCGTCGCGCCGGATGCCCGCGATGTGCCCGTCCAGCACCGCGTTCTGCGACTTGAGCTGGTAGGTGTCGAGGAAGTTGTTGTTCACCGCCCGCAGGTGGCCGACGAAGTGCGTCTGCCAGGCGAGCTTCAGCGAACCGGGGCCGGCGACGTGGATGACCGCGGCGGTCTCGACCAGGTTGTCCGCGGTCTCGAACGCCGAGTTGCCGCGCCCGATGATGAGGACCTTCTTGCCGGTGAAGTCGGCCGGGTCCACCGACACGTCGTAGTAGGGCTCTGCGTGCTCGACGCCCTCGATGTCGGGGACGTACTGCTTCGAGACGCCGGTGGCGACGATGAGCCGCTTCGCCCGGTACGTGCCGCCGTGCTGGTCGTGCACCACGAAGTCGTCCGGCCGGGTCACCGAGACGACCGTGGTGTCGTAGCGGATCGGCAGGTCGTTCTTCACGGCGAAGTCGCCGAGGTAGCGGACCATGTCGTCGGCACCGGGGAAGTAGCGCGGGGTGTAGGCGGTGAACAGCAGGTCCGGGTCGTCGGTGAGCAGCGAGTTCCAGTCGGTGCGCAGGTTCAGCTCTGGGTCGTCCCAGCCGGTGTGCACCTTGTTGATGGAGATCAGCATCCGGTGGCGCGGGAAGCGGGTGAAGAACGTCCCGGCCGCCGCACCGGACTCGAGCACCAGGTGGTCGCGTCCCGCCTGCTTGAGCAGGGCGGACGCCTGCAGCCCGGCAGGACCGGCGCCGATGACGAGACAGTCGGTGGAAACCTCGCTGGACAAGGGTTTCTCCTTCACGCGGTGCCGACCGGTTCGACCAACCGGCGCTTGTCGGGTTTGCCGCTCGGGGCGACGGGGGGTTCGGCGATGGCGGTGACCCGCACCGGAGCGCAGGCGGCGCCCAGCCGTTCGGTCACCAGGTGCCGCAGCTCGGCGAGGGCGGGCACGCGGTCGGCGCGGGGGACGACGAACGCGTGCACGGCCTCGCCGGTGTCCTCGTCCGGCACGGCGACCACGTAGGCCTCGGCGACGTCCGGGTGTTCGGCGAGCACCTGTTCTATGGGGCCGATGTGGTGCAGGTTGGCGTTGACGATCACGACGTCGCGGGCCCGCCCGGTGAGGTGCAGGAAGCCATCGGCGTCGAGGTGGCCGAGGTCGCGGGTGCGGACCCAGCCGTCGACGAACACCTCGGCCGACTCGGCCGGGTTCGCCCAGTAGGAGCCGGCCTGGCCGGGTGTCCGCACGAACAGCTCGCCGTCGCGGACCTCGACGTCGACCGGTGGCCGGCCGACCGTGCCGGGCGGGTCGGCGGGCGTGGCCATCGAGATCATGCCGGTCTCGGTCTGGCCGTAGCCGTGGAACAGCACCGGTCCCAGGACCTCCAGTGCCTCGCGGTGGCGTTCGGCCGTCAGCGGTGACCCGGAGACGAGCAGCGCGCGCAACGCCGACAGGTCAGCGGGCCGCTCGCGCTGGCCGCGCACCAGCTTCGCCAGTCCGGGCACGGTGATCACCCGCGCGGTGGCGCGGTGGCGGGTGATCGACTCGACCGGCGCGGGGGTGTCGGCGACGACGACCGTGCCGCCCGCGGTGAGCGTGAGGACCGCGTACTCGAACATGACCTGGCTCGACAGCGACCCGAACACGAGGTAGCGGTCGAGGCGGCCGGCCAGGTCGCGGATCGCCGGTGGCCACGCCTCGGGCCGTGCGGTCCACGCGCGGGTCATCGCGGCGTAGGTCTGGGCACAGGCCTTGGGCGCACCCGTGCTGCCGCTGGTGTGGATGAGCCGGGCGACGTCGTCCGGGCGGCCGGCGCAGGTGAGCTCGGCGCTCCCGTGCCGCCGCAACGCGTCCACGTCGGCGTCTTCGAGGACGAGCGCGATGTCGAGGCCGAGCAGGTGCCGGACCTGGGCGTCGGTCAGGCCCGGCCGCACGCCCACGACCCGCGCGCCCACCGCGTGCCCGGCGAGGATCGTGGCGAACGCCTCCGGGGTGACGCCGAGCAGCAGCGCCAGCCCGTCACCGGGACCGATGCCGCGGGAGCGCAGTCCGTGCGCGATCCGCGCGGTGAGGTCCAGCAGCTCGTCACCGGTCACCACGCGGGTGCCGTGCTCGAAGACCGGCCGGTCCGCGGCGACGGCGAGCACGTCGAGCACCGCCCGCGGGAACGGCCCGGCCTCACGCGCCGGCAAGGCATTCCTTCACGAACACGGCCAGCGGCTGCTGGTGCACGCTCGGCACGTCCCAGTGGTTCTCCAGGTTCTCCGCCAGGTGGTGGGTCGCGACCAGCTCGCCGTTGCGGTGGTAGCGGACCACCGGGTGCAGGTAGCTCGCGTCGGCGGCGTGCGCGGCGTCGTTCTCGGCGACGCGGGGGACGTCGATGTCGAACGGGTCGACGGTGTCGTGGTGCGGGCCGTACTCCAGCGTCGCGACGAACCGGTGCTCGGCCGCGTCGAGACCGCCGTCGTGGACGTAGGCGACCGGCACCTCCTCCTCGTACCGCGCCGTGCCGCCGTCGACCGTGACGGCGTCGCCGATCACCGCGAACTGCTGCCACAGGCACGACGAGCGGTTCAGCCGGGCGATGAGCGCGTCGCTGATCGACTCCGGAGAGGCGTCGACCTCCCGCCCCGGCCACGGCGTGCCGTGGTTGCGGGCGGAGAGGATGCGGTGCAGCGCGCGGGCGCCGTAGCGGAAGCCGTGGATGAACCCGCTGGTCGACTTCTTGAAGTCGCGCGACTGCGTGATGGTGCCGGCGAAGTACAGGCCGGGCACGGTGGTCGACTCGAACGCCGAGGTGAGCTCCGGGAACCGGTCGTCGACCACCAGCCGCGGCAGTGCGCTGCCGGCGAAGATCGAGCTGTCGAACCGGAACCCGGTGCAGGCGATGATCCGGTCGTAGTCCAGCTCGCGCAGCTGCTCCTGCGTGCGCGCGTACCGGAACCGGATCCGGAAACCGCCTTCCGGCCTGCGGTCGATCTGCTCGATCGTGCCGTCGAGGACGGCGTTCTCCGACTTGAGCTGGTAGGTGTCGAGGAAGTTGTTGTTCACCGCCCGCAGGTGCCCGACGTAGTGCGTCTGCCAGGCCAGCTTCACCGAGTGCGGCCCGGCGACGTGGATGACGGCGGCGTGCTCGACGAGCGCGTCGGCGGTCTCGAACCCGGAGTTGCCCTTGCCGATCACCAGCACCCGCTGGCCGGTGAACCCCTCCGGGTCGGTGTCGAAGGTGTCGTAGCGCTCGACGTGCTCGATGCCGGGGATGTCCGGCACGTGCAGCTGCGACACACCGGTGGCCACGACCAGGTGCGCGGCCTGCCACGTCCGTCCGCTGTGGTCGGTGACGACGAACGCGTTGCCCTGCTTGGCGATCCGGGCGACCTCGACGTCATAGTGCACACGCAGGCCGGTGGCGACGTCTTCGAGGTAGCGGACCATGTCGTCGGCCGCGGGGAAGTACCGGGGGCTGTACCGGGTGAACAGCAGGTCCGGATCGTCGAGCAGCAGCGAGTTCCAGTCCATCCGCATCCGCTGCTCCGGGTCTGCGTACCCCGAGTGGACCTTGTTGATGGAGATGAGCTTGCGGTGCCGCGGGTAGCGGGTGAAGAACGCGCCCGCCCTGTTGCCGCGTTCGAGGACGGCGTAGTCGCGACCGTCGCGCTCCAGCAGTGCCGCGAGCTGCAACCCGGCCGGTCCGGCCCCGATGATCAGGTAGTCGTGCGCCATGGCCGAGGAAGCTACCCACGCGATCTCAGAACTCTCTGAGATCGACTCCCTACCTTCGACGCCGTGACCACGACCGCTTCCCGCACCACCGTGGACCTCGCCTCGCCGCTGACCGGCGAGCACCTCCTCCGCGCGGCCGCACCCGTGGAGGTGCTCGTCGGGCCGACCGTCGCGCAGCGCCTGCACCGCGGCCGCGACCACCTGCGCGGGGTCCTGGCCGACGACGAACGCCCCGTCTACGGCGCCAAGACCGGTTTCGGTGCTCTCGTGGGCTTCGCCGGTCGTGCGTCCGAGGCGGACCAGTGCGACAACACCCTGGCGCACCTCGGTGCGGGCCAGGGTCCCGACCTCCCGCCGGACGTCGTGCGCGCGGCCCTGCTGGTGCGGACCTGGTCGCTGGCGCAGGGCCTGTCCGGTGTCTCGGCGCACGTGGTGGACGGGCTGGCCGCGATGTTCGGCACGTCCTTCGTGCCCGCCGTGCCGCGCTACGGGTCGGTCGGTGCCAGTGGGGACCTGATCCCGTTGGCGTACGCGGCGCAGGCGTTGCGCGGCAGGGGGTTCGCCTACCTGGACGGCGTGCGGGTGCCCGCGGCCGAGGCGCTGGCCGAGGCCGGGCTGACGCCGTTGTCGTTGGACGGACGCGATGCGCTGGCGTTGGTGAACGGCACCTCGGTCACCACTGCCGCGCTCTCGCTCGCGTTGTCGTCCGTGCGCGCGTCGCACATCGCCGTGCAGGACCTGACCTGTCTGCTCGCGGACGTCCTCGGTGCCGACCCCGGTTTCGTGAACCCGCGGCTGATCGACGCCTACGGACACGACGGCGCTCGGGTTGTTGCCACGCGCATGCGTGCTCTGCTGGACGGCATCCGGCCCAGCGGCGACCGCCCGTTGCAGGAGCCGTACAGCCTGCGCTGCTCACCGCAGCTGCTGGGCGCGTGCGAGGACGCCCTGCGGTACGTGGACGGCGTGGTCCGCTCGGACCTGGCCGGGGTGAGCGACAACCCGCTGTTCTTCCCGGACGACGACCTCGTGGCGCACGGCGGCAACTTCTTCGGCCAGCCGGCCGCGTTCGCCGGTGACGTGCTCGCCATGGTGACGACGTCGCTGGGCAACCTCGCGGAACGCCAGCTCGACCTGCTCGTCGACCCCGTGCGCAACACCGGCCTGCCCCCGATGCTCGCGGCGGGACCCGGTCAGCAGCACGGGTTGCAGGGCGTGCAGCTGGCGACCACCGCGTTCGTCGCGGAGATGCGGCGCGGCACCGTGCCCGCGTCCACTCAGAGCCTGCCGACGAACTTGCACAACCAAGACGTGGTGCCGTTCGGGACGCAGGCCGCGTTGCGCGCCTACGACCTCGCGGAGCTGCTGCGGTTGCTGTGCGGGTCGCTGGCGCTGGGGCTGCGGCAGGCGGTGCACGTGGGCGGGCGGCGGCCGACGGCCCCCGGCTGCGCCGACCTGCTGGACGCGCTGGCCGGGGCGGTCGAGCCGGTCGACCCGGACCGCCCGCTGGACGAGGACGTGCGGGTGGCCGCCGACCTCGTCACGGGCACGCGGTCGCGACCCGCGGCGGGACCGAGCGCGGAGACGCACCCGCCATCGGGAGGAACAGTGTGAACCGCGCACCCCGTCCCAGGTTCCCGGCGGCCTCGACCGCGCCGCCGTGGCTCGTGACGATCTCCCGCACCAGCGCGAGCCCCACGCCGAACCGCTGCTCGCCCGCACCGTGCCGGAACCGCTCGAAGATCCGGTCCGCGTCGGCGGGGGCGAACCCCTCGCCGGTGTCGGCGACCTCCACCACGGCGTACCCGGCACCCGACCCGACCCGCACGTCGATCCGCCCGCCCTCCGGCGTGTGCCGCACCGCGTTGGCCAGCAGCTCGTCCACGGCCCGCCGCAACGCCGTCTCCACACCGGTCACGACCACCGGCTCGGCGGGGCGGTCGACCGCGAGCCTGATCCGCCGTTCCGCGGCGCGGTCGCCCTCGCCGGTCACCGCCGCGTCCGCCACGGCGGCGAGGTCCACCGGCCGTCCGTCGAGCTCACGGCGCAGCCGCGCCGACAGCAGCAGGTCGTCGACCACGTCGCCGAGACCGCGGATCGACTCGGCCAGCTTGCCGAGGCTGTCGCGGTGGTCGTCGGGCAGGTCGTGCGCCGCGGCCAGCCGGACGAGCACCTGCGCCCGCGTGTACGCCCGCGCGATCGGCGTGCGCAGCTCGTGGCTCGCGTCGGTGACGAACCGCCGTTGCCGCGCCAGCGCCTCGGCCAGCGGCGCGACCGTCCGGCGGCTCACGCCCAGGCCGACCAGCGCCGCGGCGACGAGACCGGCCAGCTGCGCGATCCCCAGCGCCTGCAACAGGTGCCGCCGGTCGGCGAGCTGGTACCGGGTGTCGAACACCGCCTGCACCGCCGCGCCGTCGCGGCCGGACCGGGTGAGCACGAGGTACTCGGTGCCGTTGGCGGCGACGGCGCGTTCGACCGGTGCGCCGGACGCCCGCACCGCCGCCAGGTCGTCGTGCAGCGGGAAGCCGTGCGGCACGTCGAGCACGCCGAGGTCGAGCTCACCGCCGCGCAGCGTGAACACCCAGGCGCACCGCGGCGCGGTGCCGGGCACGCCGAACTCGGCGTTGTACCGCAGTTCCCTGGCCACCAGCGACTTCTGGCCCTGCTCCATGACGACGTACGCGATGCCGCCGACGAACGCGATCATCAGCGAGATCGCCACGCCCACCAGCAGGCTGATCCGCAACCGCGCCCGCCGCAGCTCCGCGCGCTCCGCCTCGGCCCACGCCCTCACAGGGCCCCCAACCGGTAGCCGACGCCCTGGACCGTTCGGACGACCGAGCGCCCGACCTTGCTGCGCAGGTAGTGCACGTACGTGTCCACAATGGAGGGTGAGGGGGCGTCCTGGAACACCGTGCGGCGCAACGCCGCCCGCGTGTGCACCGTCTCCGGGTGGCTCGCGAGCGCCCGCAGCAGCGCGAACTCCCTGGTGGTCAGCGGCACCCGTTCCCCGTCGGGCAGCACCACCTCGTGCTGCTGCAGGTCGAGCTGACCGGACCCGATCCGCAACACAGCGGCCAGCTCCACCGCCCGCCGGCACAGCGCCCGCAGCCGCGCGCTCAGCTCGCCCAGGTCGAACGGCTTCACCAGGTAGTCGTCCGCACCGGCGTCGAGCCCGTCGATCCGGTCGTCCACCCCGCCCATCGCGGTCAGCACCAGCGCCGGCGTGCGCACGGACCGGGACCGCATCCGCACCACCAGGTCCAGCCCGTCGATCACGGGCAGCCCGCGGTCGACGACCACCACGTCGTAGGCCTGGGTGAGCGCGAGGTGCAGCCCCCGATGCCCGTCCCGCGCGACGTCCACGGAGTACCCTTCACCGCGCAGCACGGCGGCGAGCAGCTCGGCCAGCTCCCGGTCGTCCTCGACGAGCAGCAGCCGGAACGGATGTGCCTGCCAGGACCTGGAGTTCCCCCGCATTTCGCCAGAATCGCACGCAGCGGGGGAGACGGACAGATCACCGACCCGGTGCCGAGCTGTCGATCTCCGCGACCGATCGCGGCGGCGCGGGCATTCGACCACGTGAGCGCACGTGCCCGCTTCTGCGAACTGTGTTCACCGGCATATTCACGGTGAACGGCGGCAGCGGCGTGACCTGCGCTCGTGGGTGGACGGTCAACGGTGATGCCGGTTTTCCCGGTCCTTTCGTCTCGATTCGCGTTGAAGTCCAATGGTTTTCGAAAACGCGAACCAGAACGTGAACCCACCGGTGGGCTGACCGGCACCCGTCCGTTCGCGCGAATGTGCATCGGGACGGTAACGACCTGGCCGCCGGGGGAGACATCAGCCGTGGTGTCCGCGCGACGTGAGGTGTGCCGATGAAGATCGACCTGTTCAACGAGATCCAGAACCCCGGTGCCGCTCCCGAGCAGTTCCGCTTCCGCCAGGCCCTCGACCAGGCCCGTCTCGCCGACGAGCTCGGCTATGGCTGTTGGTGGCAGGTGGAGCACCACGGCGCCGGCGAGTTCAGCCTCTCGTCGGCTCCCGAGCTGATGCTCGCCGCGCTGTCCCAGCAGACCTCCCGCATGCGCCTCGGCCACGCCGCCGTCCTCGCGCCGGGCCGGTTCAACCACCCGATCCGCGTCGCCGAACGCGCCGCCACCCTCGACCACCTCAGCGGTGGCCGTGTCGAGCTCGGCCTGACCCGGTCGACGATCCCCGAGTGGAACCTGTTCGGCATCGAGCCCGCCGACGCCCGCGCGCAGACCGCGGAGGCGTTCGAGATGATCCCGAAGATGTGGACCACCGACCGCTTCTCGCACACCGGTGAGCACTACGACATCTCCGACGTCTCGATCGTCCCCAAGCCCCTGCAGCGCCCGCACCCGCCGCTGTGGCAGGCCGCCGCGTCCCCGACGTCGTTCGAGGAGGCCGGTCGCCGCGGTGTCGGCGTGCTCGGCACCACCATCTGGGAGTCACTCGACCGGGTGGCCCGCATGATCGACCTCTACCGCGCCGCCGCCGCGCAGTGCACCGCACCCGTCGGCGAGTTCGTCAACAACCAGGTCGCCTACTTCACCTTCGTGCACTGCGCCGAAACCGACGAGCAGGCCATGCGCAACGGCGCCGCCGCGGCCGCCGCCTGGTACACCGTCACCGCGCTGCGCTTCTTCAACGCCGCCGCCGAGTTCGCCGCCACCATGCAACGCCACCAGGACATCCTCGCCACCGGCGGCACCGGCCTCACCGGCGAGTTCCTGCGCGCCGAGGCCGACGCCGCCCCCACCGGCGCGCAGCTCGTGATCGGCCGGATCCTCCAGGGCGAGGACGTGCCCGACGACGAGCTGTTCGAGGTGCTCTCCGCACAGCAGTCGCTCATCGTGGGCAGCCCGGACACGTGCCGCAAGAAGCTGCGCGAGTACGCCGACCTCGGGATCGACCGGTTGATGTGCCTGCAGCAGATCGGGCCGATCGGGGCGGACGAGGTGATGACCAGCATCCGGTTGGTGGGGGAGCTGATCCCGGAGTTCGACCAGGCCTGACCGCCGACCCTGCTGTCGCCCAAGGCATCTGCAAGCACCACCAACACATGATCAAATCGCCGCTGACTACCACCAACCTGTTCGCCACTCGCCGAACCAGTCCTAAGTCCTTCGGGCGGGTGGAGGCGCTGTTGGTAGTAGAAAAGTGCCCGTTGATGTTGAGTTGGTGGTACTTGCAGATGCCATCAGAGGCAGGGGAGACGGCTCAGGCCGTCATGGGCCTTGGAGCAGGCTCACCGCCCTGATCGCCGAGGACGAGCTGCCCTCCTACCGCGCCGTCGTCCGCGCCGCGCGGTCCGGGCAGGTGGCGGTCGAGGGCCGCGAGGAGCTGCTGGACACCTTCCTGCGCGCCTTCACCCGGCCCTGACCGGGAAGGCGGCAAGGTGATCAAGGTGGACCTGGACCGCACGACCGCCCACCTCGCCACCCGCTGGAACCTCACCCTCGGCCCCCCGTTCGACGGCGGCTCGTCGGCCACCGTCGTGCGCTGCCGCTGGTCCGACGGCACACCCGCCGTGCTCAAGGTCAGCGAGGACCGCTCGCTGATCGCCGCCCAGGCCGCCGCCCTCGCCCTGTTCGCCCCGTCGGGCAAGGTGCCCGCCGTGCTGGCGGCCGACGAGGAGGCCGGTGCCCTCGTGCTGGAGGAGGTGCTCCCCGGCACGCTCGCGGAGGACCTGCCCGCCTACGCGCTGCCCGCGCTGTGGGCGGACCTGCTGGCCGGGCTGCACGCCACCGACCCGCCCGCACACCCGCTCGGCACGCTGCGGGCGCGGTGCGAGGAGGCCTTCGCCCGCATCGGGCGCCGGCTGCACGACCCCGTCGTGGCCGCGCGCATCGGGCCGATGGAGTGGGCGCGGGCGATGCAGCAGTGCGCGCGCTTGCTCGACACGACCGGCACGACCGTGGTGCTGCACGGCGACCTGCACCCCGGCAACGCCCTCGACGGCGGTCCCGCACGCGGCCTCGTGGCGGTCGATCCCAAGGCGTGCCTGGGAGATCCCTGCTTCGACGCCGTCGACCTCGTGCTCACCGGCGCTGGCCGGGAGGGCGTCACGGCCAGGTGCGCGGCGGTCGCGGGTGCCTGCGGGCTCGACGGCGACCGGCTGTTCGCCTGGGCGCGCACGTTCGCCCCGTTCTCCGTCGTCGCCCACGTCGCGAACGGCGGTCCCGAACCGGTCGTCGACGAGCTCGTGCAGCTGCTGCACTAGGGCCGCGTCAGCCCCGGGCGGCCACGACCAGCTCCTCGCCCTCCCACCGCCTGCGCAGCCACCGGTCGTGGCTCGCGACCACGACCGCCCCCGGACCCGGCCCCAGCGCGTCCTCCAGCTCGTCGCACAGCGTCGGCGACAGGTGGTTGGTCGGCTCGTCGAGCAGCAACAGCTGCGGCGGGTCGGCCACCAGCAACGCCAGGGCGAGCCGGCGGCGCTGACCGACCGACAACGTGCCGACCGCCTTGCCCAGGTCCCGCCGGTGCAGCAACCCCAGCGACTCCAGCGGGACCCGCGCCGCCCGCTCCGCCCCGAGCGCCCGCCCGTAGGTGGCACGGGCGGTGCGCCGCGGGTGCTCGAACACCGTGTCCTGGTCGAGCAGTCCGACCCGCAGATCGGGACGTCGCCGCACCCCCGTGACCGCCAGGCGGCCGGCCAGGGCGAGCAGCAGCGTGGACTTGCCGGAACCGTTGGGACCGCTCACGAGCACCCGGTCGCCCTCGCGCACGTCGAGCCGGTCGAGGTCGAGCCGGCCGGGCACGTGGACCTCCCGCAACGACACGAGGACCTCGTCGGCCGCCGACGTCGGCTCGGCGTGGAACCGCAGCGGGGGCGGGGGAGCGGGCACGGCCCGGCGTTCCAGCTCCTCCAGCCGCCGCGCGGTGGTGCGGACGCGGCGGGAGATCTGGCTCTGCACGCGGTTCGCGCGCACGCCGTAGCCCATCTTGTCGCTGTCGCGCATCGCCCGGTTCGGCGCGACCCGGTGCGCGGTCAGCTCCAGGTCGGTGCGCAGCCCGGTCAGCTCCTCCTGCTCCTCGGCGTACCGCCGTTCCCAGCGCTCGCGGTCGGCCCGCTTCTGCCCGACGTACTCGCTGTACGTGCCGCCGAACCGGACCGGGCCCTCCACGGCCGGGTCGAGGTCGACCAGGTCCGTGCACACCGCGTCGAGGAACGCCCGGTCGTGGCTTGCGAGCACCACTGCGCCGGGCAACGCGCGCAGCTGCTCCTCCAGGAACGCCGCCGCCGCGTCGTCGAGGTGGTTCGTCGGCTCGTCCAGCAGCAACGCCGCCGGCCGCCGCACCACCAGCGCCGCCAGCGCGAGCCGCCGGCGCTGCCCGCCCGACAGCGAACCCAGCGTGCGCTCCCACGGCACACCGCCCAGCCCGAGTCCACTCAGGACGATCTCGGCCCTGCGGTCCGCGTCCCACGCCTCGTGCCGCTGCGCCACCTCCAGCTGGTCGGCGTACGCCGCGAGCAGCTCCACGTCGTCGGGCGCGGCGGCCAGCAGCGCACCGAGCCGGTCCAGCGAAGCGAGGTCCTCGCGTGCGTCGGCCAGCGCGTCGCCGACCACCTCGGCCACCGTCGCCGACGCCGGGAACGGCATCTCCTGGTGCAGGAAACCCAGGTCCCGCGGCCGGTCCACCCGGCCGCCGTCGGGCTCGTCGACCCCGGCGAGCAGCCGCAGCAACGTCGACTTGCCCGCACCGTTCTCCCCGATCAGGCCGATCCGCCGGCCGGGTGCCGCGGTGAGCGACACCCCGTCGAGGACCCGGCGCCCACCGAACCCGCGCACCAGCTCGTGCGCCACCAACGCCTGCGCCGGCACCGCCTCAGCCACGAGCGGCCTCCAGCAGCTTGCCGCCCTCCAGGCGCAACCAGCGGTCGATCCGCACCTCGCCCAGGAACCGCTCGTCGTGGCTCACGACGACGAACGCGCCCTGGTAGGCGTTCAACGCGCTCTCCAGCTGCGCGGCGCTGACCAGGTCGAGGTTGTTCGTCGGTTCGTCGAGCAGCAGCAACTGCGGTGCCGGCTCGGCGAACAGGACGCACGCCAGCGTGGCGCGCAGCCGTTCGCCACCGGACAGCACCCCGACCGGCAGGTGGGCCCGCGCGCCGCGGAACAGGAAGCGCGCCAACAGGTTCATCCGGTCGGCCTGCGGCATCGCCGGTGCGGCCGCGGCCAGGTTCTCCGCCACCGTGCGGCTGTCGTCGAGCAGGTCCAGCCGCTGCGACAGGTACGCGATCCGGCCGTCCGCGCGCTTCACCTCACCGGCCTCGGGCGTGAGCGAGCCCTCGACCACCCGCAGCAGCGTCGACTTGCCCGCGCCGTTCGGTGCGGACAGGGCGATCCGCTCAGGGCCGCGGATCGCGAGGTCGGCGTCGTCGAACAGGTCCCGCACCCGGATGCCGGTGCCCAGGAACAGCGTGCGCCCGGCGGGCACGGCGGTCTGCGGCAGCTCCAGGCTGATCCGCTGCTCGTCCTTGAGCGACCGCTCCGCCTGGTCGAGGCGGGTCTTCGCGGCGCTGAGCCGGGCGGCGTGCGTGCCGTCGGCTTTGGCGGCGGACACCTCGGCGTTGCGCTTCATGGTGCCCGCGAAGATCTTCGGCAGTCCGGCGCTGGAGAGGGTGCGCTGGGCGTTCGAGGCACGCCGGGCCGCGCGTTCGCGGGCCTGCTGCATCTCCCGCTTCTCGCGTTTGACCTCCTGCTCGGCGCTGCGGATGTTCTTCTCCGCGACCTCGCGCTCGGCGGCGACGGCCTCCTCGTAGGCGCTGAAGTTCCCGCCGTGGAACCGGATCTCGCCGGCGTCGAGCTCGGCGACGCGGTCCACCCGGTCGAGCAACGCCCGGTCGTGGCTCACCACGAGCAGGCAGCCGCGCCAGTCGTCGAGCACCGAGTAGAGCCGGTGCCGGGCGTCCAGGTCGAGGTTGTTGGTCGGTTCGTCGAGCAGCAGCACGTCCGGCTGCTTCAGCAGCTGGGCCGCCAGCCCCAGCGACACGACCTGGCCGCCGCTGAGCGTGCCCAGCTTCCGGTCCAGCGCCAGGTCGCCCAGACCCAGCCGGTCGAGCTGGGCGCGGGTGCGTTCCTCCAGGTCCCAGTCGTTGCCGATGACGGTGAAGTGCTCCTCGTCGACGTCACCGGACTCGACGGCACTGATGGCGCGCAGCACCGCCGCGACGCCGAGCACCTCGGCCACGGTCACGTCCGCGGTGAGCGGCAGGTCCTGCGGCAGGTAGCCGAGCACGCCGTCGACGGTCACGCTGCCGCCGGCCGGGGGCAACGCACCCGCGATGAGCTTGAGCAGCGTCGACTTGCCGGCACCGTTCGGGGCGACCAGACCGGTGCGGCCGCCGGGGAAGGAGACGGACAGATCGTCGAAGACGACGGTGTCGTCCGGCCACGAGAAGGACAGGCCGGACACGACGACGTAGGCGTCGGAAGACATGGTGAGACCTCGGGAGGTGCGAACGCGCGGGCCACCCGCGCGGGTGGAAGAGGGGACGACGAAACGGCCATCGGAGGCGATGGCCTGTCACACCCCGGGCTCACCCGGAGATGTCGTCTTCACCCACCAGCACGTCGAGCTCCTTCGAGGAGGTTGATCTCTACCCGGTCAACGGTAGCAGCTCCCGGCGTTGCTCCGCTCGGCAGAAAGCGGCGCGACGAGCGGTTACCTTGATCGCGTGGACTTCGACGAGTACCGCGAACACGATGCCACCGGGCTGGCGCAGTTGGTCGCTTCCAGGCAGGTGTCGGCGGCCGAGCTGCTGACCGTGGCGCGGGAACGCGCCGCCGCGGTGAACCCGCGGCTCAACGCGATCGTCAGGGATGTCCCCGCGACACCCTCCGACGACCTCACCGGTCCGTTCGCCGGCGTGCCGTTCCTGATCAAGGACCTCGGCCAGGACTACGCGGGCCTGCCGACCTCGAACGGGTCGCGGTCGCTGCGGTCGTTCCCGGTCACCGAGCACTCCACGGTCGTGCGGCGCTGGCTCGACGCCGGCCTGGTGATCTTCGGCAAGACGAACCTGCCCGAGTTCGGCGCCAAGGCCATCAGCGAGTCGGCCGTGTGGGGTCCCGCGCGCAACCCGTGGAACCTCGACCACACGCCCGGCGGCTCCTCCGGCGGTTCGGCGGCCGCGGTGGCGGCGGGCATCGTGCCGTGCGCCGGTGCGAACGACGGCGGCGGCTCGACCCGCATCCCCGCGGCGTGCTGCGGCCTGGTCGGGCTGAAGCCGGGGCGCGGGCTCACGCCGTTCGGACCGGGCACCGCCGAGATGATGCACGGCGCGGCGGTGCAGGGCGTCGTCTCGCGCACGGTCCGCGACACGGCGGCGATGCTCGACGTGATCTGCGGCGGTGAGCCGTACGGGCCGTTCACCCCCGGCATGCCCGAGGCGTCCTACGCGTCGTGCGTCACCGAGGAACCCGGCAAGCTGCGCATCGGCGTGCGCGTGCCGTCGGCGATCAACCCGAACCCGCACCCCGAGGCACGCGCCGCGGTCGACGGCGCGATCGAGGTGCTGACGTCGCTGGGCCACGAGGTCGAGGAGCTGCCGGAGGCGCCGTTCGACGACGCCGCGCTGGCCCGCGACTTCCTGCTGACCTGGTTCGTGAACCTGGCCTGGAAGGTCGGCGACGCGAAGCGGCAGACCGGTGCGCCGGACATCGCGTTCGAACGCGACACGCTGCTGATGGCCGCGCTGGGCCGGGCGACCAGCAGCGTCGACTACGTGGACGCGGTGCAGCGCCGGCACGAGCACACCCGCCGCCTCAGCACGTTCTTCGACACCTACGACCTGCTGCTCACGCCGTCGCTGGCCACCCCGCCGCCCAAGATCGGTGCGTTCGACCTGCCGGTGAACCTGCAGCGCATCACCGACGTGCTGCTCAAGACCGGCACCGCGCGGTTCCTGCGCAACACCGGCATCGTGGAGAACATGATCCGCGACAACCTCGGCTGGGTGCCCTACACCCAGCTCGCGAACCTCACCGGCAGGCCCGCCATCTCGCTGCCGCTGCACTGGACCGCCGACGGCCTGCCGCTGGGCGTCCAGTTCGTCGCACCGCTGGCCGGCGAGTCGCTGCTGATCAGGCTCGCCGCCCAGCTCGAACAGGCGCTGCCGTGGGGTGACCGTGTCGCTCCGATCTGAACCCGTCGCGCCGCTCGTGCGCGGTGCCGCCGAACTGGAGCAGACCGACCGCGGCCTGCGCCCGCACCGCCTGCCCGCGTGGGTGCGCGAGCGGTACCCGGACCCGCAGCTGCTGTCGGTGGAGAGCCACCCGTCCGGTGTGCGCCTGGTCGCGGAGACCGAGGCGCGCACCGTCGAGCTGGTCCTGCACCCGACCTGCACCGCCTACGCCGGACTCGACCGGCCGCGCGGCAGCGTCGACCTCGTGGTGGACGGGGTGCCGGCGGCGAGCACCGTGCTCGCCGCCGGCGACGTCAAGGAGGTCGACCTGCGCACCGGTGAGGCCCGGTTGGTCCCCGGCCGGCCGCACACCGAGCGCCACGAGTTCCCCGAGGGCACCAAGGTCATCGAGTTCTGGTTGCCGCACAACGAGGTCGTCGACCTGGTCGCGGTGCGCGCCGACGCCCCGCTGCGCCCGCACGACCCGGGCCGGCGGATCTGGCTGCACCACGGCAGCTCCATCAGCCACGGCTCGAACGCCGCCACGCCGACCGCGATCTGGCCCGCCGTCGCCGCCCGCCACGGCGGTGTCGAGCTGCACAACCTGGGCCTGGGCGGCAGCGCGCTGGTCGACCCGTTCACCGCGCGGGTCCTGCGCGACCGTCCGGCCGACCTGATCAGCGTCAAGCTCGGCATCAACGTCGTGAACTTCGACGCCATGCGGCTGCGCGCGTTCGTGCCCGCGGTGCACGGGTTCCTCGACACGATCCGCGACGGCCACCCGGACACGCCGCTGGTGCTGATCTCGCCGATCTTCTGCGGCATCCACGAGGACATGCCGGGGCCGGGCGCGATCGACCTCGACGCGCTGGCGTCCGGGCGGCGGCTGTTCACCGCGACCGGGGTGCCCGAGCCGGGCCGGTTGACGCTGCGGGTGGTCAGGGAGGCGCTGGAGTCCGTCGTGGAGCGCAGGGACGACCCGAACCTGTCCTACCTGGACGGTCTGCGGCTGTACGGCGAGCAGGACGCGGCCGAGCTGCCGTTGCCGGACGCGCTGCACCCGGACACCGCGGCACACCGGCGGATCGGGGAGCGGTTCGCGGAGCACGCCTTCGCGCCGGGTGGTCCGTTCAGCGAGGACCCGGCCTAGCGCCCGGTGCGGCAGCCACCGCGGCCTGCCCTGGCAAGATGCCGGTCGTGGACACCGACGACGTGCTCACCGGCGTGGGGCCGCGGCTGCGCGCCCTGCGCCGGCACCGCGGCATCACCCTCGCCGAGCTTCTCCACGACCACCGGCGTCTCGGAGAGCACCCTGTCACGGCTGGAGAGCGGGCAGCGCAAGGCCACGCTGGAGCTGCTGCTGCCGTTGGCGAGCACGTACAACGTGCCGCTGGACGACCTCGTCGGCGCCCCGCGCACCGGTGACCCGCGCATCCACCTGACCCCGATCCACCGGTTCGGGATGACGTTCATCCCGCTGTCCCGGCGCCCCGGTGGCGTGCAGTCGTTCAAGATGCTCATCCCGAGCGGGCTCGCCGAGCCGACCCCGCAGACGCACGACGGGTTCGAGTGGCTCTACGTCCTCAACGGGCGGTTGCGGCTGCTCCTCGGCGACCTCGACCTGACGTTGCCGCCCGGTGAGGCCGCCGAGTTCGACACCTCTCAGCCGCACTGGCTGGGCAGCGCGGACGGGAACGCGGTCGAGCTGCTGATCCTGTTCGACCCGCAGGGACTGCGCACCCACGTCCACGGGCCCGGCCACTCCGGCCGGTCCGGTCAGGGGACGTAGACCTGGCCGGTCTGCCGCCCCTCGATCGACCGCACGTACGCCCGCACCACCTCGGCCAGCGGCACCGGCCTCATGCCGGGGAAGAAGTCGCCGTAGGTGTCGAGCGCCTCGGTGAACACGGTGGGGCTCACCGCGTTGATCCGCCGCGGTGCGATCTCGATGGCGGCGGCCCGCACGAACGCCTCCACCGCGCCGTTGACCAGCGACGCCGCCGCCCCGGTCACGATCGGCTCGCGCGCGAGCACGCCGGTGATGAGCGTGAACGAGCCGTCGGCGGTGACGTGCGAGAGGCCCTCCCGCACGAGCGACACCTGCGACAGCACCTTGCCGGTGATCCCGGCCTGGTAGTCGGCGGTGGTCAGGTCGGTCAGCGGCTTGAACGGCACCGAGCCCGCCGCCGAGGCGACGGCGTCGACCTGTCCGACGGCCGCGTACAGGTCGGCCACCCGGTCCGGGTCGGTCACGTCGTACCGCAGGTCACCGCCGGTGCGGGACACGGTGACGACGTCGTGCTTGCGTGCAACGAGCTCCTCGTGCACGGCGGTGCCCAGCAGTCCGGTGGCTCCCACGAGCAAAATCCTCATGCCGACGACGCTAGGCCCGTTCCGCGCGCCGGTGAAATGCCGATCGTGCAGCACTTATGATCGGCAGTCATGAATGTCGAGCTGCGCCACCTGCGGGCACTCGCCGCCATCGGCGACCACCGGTCGATCACCGCCGCGGCCCGGTCGCTGCACGTCACCCAGCCCGCGCTGTCCCGCACGCTCGACCAGCTCGAACGGCGGCTGGGGGTGCGCCTCGTCGACCGCACCACCCGCCACGTGGCGCTCACCGGCAGCGGGCAGCGGCTGTGGGAGCACAGCCACCGCATCCTCACCCAGCTCGACAGCGCGCTCGCCGAGGCCGTCCGGCCGCAGCCGTTGCGGCTGACGTTCGCGTGGGCGGCGCTCGGCCGGTTCACGATCCCGTTCCTGCGCGAGTGGCGGGCCCGGCACCCGGACGTGCTGGTGCGCATCCGCCGCGCCGACGACCCCGAGGCGGCGCTGCGGCGCGGTGAGGCGGACATCGCCGTGCTGCGCACCCACCCGGTGTCACCCGACGTGGAGCACGCGGCGTTGATCGAGGAACCGCGCGTGGCCGCCGTGGCGGACGACCACCCGCTCGCCGCCCGCACCGCCCTCACCCTCGACGACCTGGTGGGGGAGGCGGTGGCCGTGTGCGAGACCGCGGCGACGACCACCGCCGACCTGTGGCCGTCCGGTGCCCGCCCGCGCACGGTGGACGTGCCGGGCGTGGAGGAGTGGCTGACCTCGATCGCGACCGGGGCGACGGTCGGCGTCACGGCCGCGGGCACGATCCACCACCACCCGCACGCAGGCGTCACGTACCTGCCGCTGACCGACGCCGACCCGGTCACCGTCCACCTCGCCTGGCCCGCACTGCCCGCGCACCCGTCCACCGCGGCGTTCGTCGAGCTGGCGCAACGCCACCTGCGTCACGCGTAGAGGCGCAACCCCGACAGCTGTCCCGCGGGCCAGCCGGTGTTGCCGCTGAACACCAGCCGCACGTACCGGACCTGGCTGCCGGGCAACGTGATCGTGGCGCTGTTGCCGCTCGCCGGGTCGAACACGCGCCCGCTCGCCCCGGCCAGCGGACCGAACGCCTGCCCGTTCACGCTGCCCTCGACCGCGACCACCTGCGTGCGCCGTCCCCAGGCCGGGTCGGGCGGCAACGTCAGCACCGTCCGCCGCACCGCCACCGCGGACCCGAGGTCGACCTGCACCCACTGCGGGAACGCGTGGTTCGCACTCTCCCAGTAGGACCTCGGGTCGCCGTCGACCACGTTGCCGCTGCCGTAGTGCTGGTTCTGCGAACTTTGCGCGGTCGGCCGGCCCGCCGCCAGGTCCACGTCCGGCGCCGGCGGTCCGCCGACCCACGGCACGGTCGGGCGGGTGGCGGTCAACGCGAGCTGCCCCTTGAGCATCCGGCCGCCGTCACCGGTGAGCCGCAGGTAGTAGTCGGCCGAGCAGCGGGTCCCGTCCTCGTCCAGTGCCAGGAAACCCGACCCCATCGGCACGTCGGCCTGCGACTCGGCGGTCTTCGCGATCTGGTTGCCCTCGTTGTACTCGTCGAACATCGAGATGTAAATGCCTTGTGCGCCAAGGCGGACCATGTTGTAGAACTGCCGCCACATGAAGTCGCCGTGGACCCGTTGCCGCGCGTTGAGGTCACCGGGCAGCACGCACGGCTGGTAGTCGATGCCCCGCGCGTTGCACTCGGCCTGGTCGGGCAGGTTCACGTTGGTGTGGAAGCGGTCCGAGTCCGCGGCGGTGCCGATCCGGCCGACCATCCACGGCGAGATCATGTCGAACGAGCGGTAGACGTTCCCGAACCCCTGCCGGGAGTCCTCGACCTCGGTGCGCCAGTGCGTAGGGACGCCGCCCATGACGTAGCAGCCGCGCGCCTTGAACCAGTTCACCACGTCCTGGCAGGGCTCGGGTCCCCACGGGCGGCCGGGGTCGTTGAAGCCGAAGCCCCAGATGCCGACGACGGGCTTGCCGTTCTGCCGCGCGTAGGCCGGCGACGAGGTGTGCGCCGCCATCTTGGCCTGCCAGTCGGTCTTGATCTCCGACTGCATGTTCTGCCAGTTCGTGACGTCGTACATGATGTAGAACTTGCGGCCGGTGGCTTCGGCGGCGGCCCGCACGTGCGCCGTGACGGCGTCGCGGACCGGACCCTCACCGCCGGTGGGGTTGAACCGTTGCAGGGCGGCGGTGTCGCAGCCGTTGTCGCGCATCCAGGCGAAGTGCACGTCCACGGTCTGCCGGTCGTGGTTGGAGAACACAGCGGCGGGCCGGCCGTCACCGAGGTTCGCGAACGCGGTCGGGTAGGTGCGGGCGTAGTCGCGCACGTCCGGCCACACCTTGACCGAGCTGGTCGCCGGGGCGGGCGGTCGGCTCCAGTCGTCGTTCCAGTGCCACCAGCCGTCGATCGGCGAACCGTCACCGCGGCAGGCGAACCAGCCCTGGTAGCCGACGGTGATCTTGCCGACCACGTCGCCCGGCGGGCTGGCGGCACGCGCCGCAGTGGGCAGGAGGCCGAGCGCGGGCACGGCGAGGGCGGAGCTGAGCAGGGTGCGACGAGACAGGGACATCGCGAACTCCTTTGTCGGCGATCCGACATCAGGGTGCAACTCTGAATCAGAAGTCCGCAAGATGTTGACTGAGATGTGCAAAAGACCGGTACGTCCGGCGATCAACTACCGTGCGGGCAACGGTTGGAGGAGGACCCGATGCTGGACCTGAGCCCGCGGCCCGGTGACCTGGAGCCGATCGAGACCGCCTCGGTCGACGAGCTGCGCGCGGTGCAGCTCGAACGGCTGCGGTGGTCGGTCCGGCACGCCTACGACAACGTGCCGCACTACCGCGCCTCCCTCGACGCGGCCGGCGTGCACCCCGACGACGTGAAGTCGCTGGAGGACCTGGCCCGCCTGCCGTTCACGACCAAGGCCGACCTGCGCGACAACTACCCGTTCGGCATGTTCGCCGTCCCGCGCACCGACGTCCTGCGCGTCCACGCCTCCTCCGGCACCACCGGCCGCCCCACCGTCGTCGGCTACACCAGGGCCGACCTCGACACCTGGGCCTCGGTCGTGGCCCGCAGCATCCGCGCCGCCGGCGGCCGCGCCGGTCACGTGCTGCACAACGCCTACGGCTACGGCCTGTTCACCGGCGGCCTCGGCGCCCACGCCGGCGCCGAGCTGCTGGGCTGCACCGTCGTCCCGGTCTCCGGCGGCATGACCGAACGCCAGGTGCAGCTCATCCGCGACTTCGAGCCGGACGTCATCATGGTCACCCCGTCGTACATGCTCTCGATCATCGACGAGATGGAGCGCCAGGGCATCGACCCGCGCGGCACCTCGCTGAAGGTCGGCATCTTCGGCGCCGAGCCGTGGACGAACGACATGCGCGCGGAGATGGAACGCCGCCTCGACATGCACGCCGTCGACATCTACGGCCTCTCCGAGGTCATCGGCCCCGGTGTCGCCAGCGAGTGCGTGGAGACCAAGGACGGCCTGCACGTGTGGGAGGACCACTTCTACCCGGAGGTCATCGACCCGGTCACCGGCGAGGTGCTGCCCGACGGCGAGGAGGGCGAGCTGGTGTTCACCTCCCTGACGAAGCAGGCCATGCCGGTCCTGCGCTACCGCACCCGCGACCTGACCCGCCTGCTGCCCGGCACGGCCCGCACGATGCGCCGCATCGAGAAGATCACCGGCCGCACCGACGACATGATCATCCTGCGCGGCGTGAACCTGTTCCCGACCCAGATCGAGGAGCTGATCCTGCGCGTCCCCGCGCTGTCACCGCACTTCCAGTGCGTGCTGAACCGCACCGGCAACCTCGACGACCTGACCGTGGTGGTCGAGCACCGCGAGGACACCGGCCCCGGTGCGGCGGGCGAGACGTTGCGGCAGCTGGTGAAGAGCTCGATCGGCGTGACGGTGGCCGTCGAGGTCGTGGCGCCGGGCGGGATCGAGCGGTCGGTGGGGAAGATGAAGCGCATCGTGGACCGCCGCCCGAAGCGCTGACCGTCCCGCGGCGTCGGCGAAGCCGTGCACGGCCAGCGCTTCGGCCCACCCCCGGCACCGCCTCTGGAGCTCCACCGCAGCACACCACGCGGCGCGTACCCCAACCGCCGCAATGCGGGGCTACCGGTGGGTGGGGGAGAACAGGCCGGCGCGGCACCACCACTCCTGACCCGGCACGCTCTCACGGTGCCAGCGCGGCGGCCACCCGTGCCGAGCGGTCGGCCGGCAGCGCGAAGTGGTTGGCGGGGTTGCGGAACGAGTACCTGCCGTTGTTCGCGGAGAAGCCCGTCGTCCAGCGCACGGGGCCCGAAGCCCCCTGCCCCTCCAGGAGAAGAGCGGCAAGGGCCTCCGCGTCCTCGACGGCGGTGAGGGCGCGCAACGCGTCCGCCAGCCGGTCGGTGGCGTCGGCCGGCACCGCGTCGTCGCCGAACGCCGGCAGCAGGAGCAGCAGGCGCTCACCGGGATCGGACGTGCTGCCGCCGGGCGTGGTGTCCACCGCGGCGACGAGCTCGGGCCAGGACAGGGCCGGACCCGTGAAGTGGCCGTCGGCCTGGGCGAGCAGCTCGGCGCGATCCCAGTCGCGGTGGTGCAGCAGGTAGTCGACGCCGGGGTCGTCCTCGAACGTGCGGTAGACGACGTGCAGGCGGTGACCGGCGGCGAGCGGGATCGTGAACGCCGGCCACTCCGCCCGCTCCCACAACCGCCGCTGGTATTCGCCGGCAGCGTCGTCGTCCGCCCCGAACAGCAGCTCCTCGGCCTCCTCGCTGTGCACGCAGGAGTAGAGGTGCCCCAGCCAGAACAGCGGCTCGCCGAGCAGTTCCGGCTGGTGCATCAGAGGGCCGCCGTCGTATCCCGGGATGCGGGCGGGACACAGGTCGGCGTCGTTCGTCACGTGGACATCATGCCGGGGGTCAGTCGAGCAGCTCGACGTACCCGTCGGTCCCGTTCACCCGGATCCGCTGGCCGTCCCGGATCAGCCGGGTGGCGTTCTCCAGCCCCACCACGGCCGGCAGCCCGTACTCCCGTGCCACCACCGCGCCGTGCGTCATCAGCCCGCCGACCTCCGTCACCAGCCCGGCGATCGCCACGAACAGCGGTGACCAGCTGGGATCGGTGTGGGCGGTGACCAGGACGTCGCCCGGTTCGAGGTCGGCCTCCGCGAGGTCCAGCAGGACGCGCGCCCGCCCCTCGACCGTGCCGCCGGACACCGCCAGGCCGACCAGCGCGCCCGCGGGCAGGTCTGACCGCCGGTAGGTGCCGGTGACGGCCTCGCCGTCCGACGTCAGCACCCGCGGTGGCGTCAGCGCCTCGAACGAGCGGAACTCCTCGCGGCGCCTGTGGATCAGCGCGAGGTCGGCCTGCCCGGTCAGCACGACGTCGCGGAACTCCGGCAGCGTCAGGAAGAAGATGTCCTCTTCGGACTCCAGCACGCCGGTGAGGCGGCGGGCCTCCGCCAGCAACGCCTTCTTGTACACGAAGTACCGGCTCACCATGAAGTACTTCGGGTACTCCCGGTAGCCGATGAACGTCCGCACGCGGTCGATCATCCGCTTGGTCTCCGCGGCCTTGGCCTCGCCGTCCGGCAGCGCGCGCAACCGCTCCAGCAGCTCCTGCTCCTTCGCCCACGCCTCCTGGCGGCCCTGCTCGAAGCGCTGCTCACCGGCACCGGGCGCGAAGTTGCGGACGTTGGTCAGGATGATCGGCACCAGGGTGGACGGACGCTCGCTCCACCGCGGCCGGGTGATGTCGATCTCGGCGACGCAGCGCATGCCGTACCGGTCCAGGTACCCGTTCAACGCGGCGAGGGCCTCGGCGCCACCGGGCACCTCGGCCAGGCCGTCGAGCGAGTCGGGGCTCTTCTCCAGGAACGCCACGACCTCGGGGTGCGGGCGGATCGCGTCGGCCACGTCGAGCAAGGCCAGGCCCATCTCCGAGGTCACGTTGTGCGGCGCGGACAGGCTCAGGGCGTCGGCGGCGTTCGTCTCGCCCAGCCACTCGTGCAGGTGGCCGTTGAGCCACCAGCTCGCCTGCATGCCGGCCATGATCACCTGGGTGCTGCGCGCGTCGAACAGGACGCGGCGCAGCTCCTGGAAGTCCGCGAGGACGAAGTCGACCAGGTCCACACCGGACAGCGGCGCGATGTCGCGTTCCAGTGCGGCGACAGAGGCCTCGGCGGCGGCGATCAGCTCGGTGACGACCGCCGGGTCCGTCTCGATCGTGGCCGGGGTCGCGCCGGGGATCGGTGGCACCGGCGTGTCGTCCGGTGCGGGCAGGAAGCCTTCGCGGTCGACGACGGTCTGCAGCGCGTCACCCATCAGCGGGTCGGACTTGCCCGCCACGCCCAGGAACGCGGCACGGCTCGCCGGTGCGGTGACGATCGGCGTGACGTCGACGAACAACCGGCCGCCCGCGACGACCATCGGGCGCGGTGTCGTCAGCTGCCACACCGACAGGCCCAGCGGCTTCATGGCGTCGGTCATCATCTGCTGGTGGCCGACGGACACGAAGACGCGGTTGCCGTCGCCGTCGCCGCCGGGCACCGGGAACAGCGTGGTGATCGGGCGGCTCTGCACCACCTGGAACCCGTCGTCGGCCAGGCACCACTCGACGTCCTGCGGGCGGCCGAAGTGCGCCTCGATCCGCCGGCCGAGCCGCACGAGCTCCACGACCTGCGCGTCGGTCAGCGCCGGCAGCTCGCGCCGCGCCGGGTCCACCGGCTGCTCGCGGGTGCCGCCGGACGGCAGGGCCTCGACGGCCACGTCCTTGGCGGCGATCGACCGGCTGAGCACCTCGCCGTCGCGGACCCGGTAGACGTCGGTGTTGACCAGGCCGGAGACCAGCGCCTCACCGAGGCCGAAGGTGGCCTCCACGCACGCGACCTTGCGGTTCGAGGTCGTGGGGTCGGCGGTGAACAGCACGCCCGCCGCCCGCGGGAACACCATCCGCTGCACCACCACGGCCATGCGCACCCGGTGGTGGTCGAAACCGCCGCGCAGCCGGTACGTCACGGCCCGCTCGGTGAACAACGACGCCCAGCACCGGCTGATGTGCCGGACCACCTCCTCCGCACCCACCACGTTCAGGTAGGTGTCCTGCTGGCCCGCGAACGACGCCGTCGGCAGGTCCTCGGCCGTGGCGCTCGACCGCACGGCGTAGGCGTGCTCGGCGCCGAGCCGGGTGACCGCGCCGGTGATCGCCGCGGTCACCTCGTCCGGGACGGCGACGCCCTCCAGCACCCGTCGCACCTCGGCGCTGCCCCGGCGGATCTCCTCCCGGTCGTCCGGTGAGAGGCGGGCCAGCCGGTCCAGCAGGTCACCGACCGCCGCGTCCCGCACGACGCGTTCGAACGCCTCCGTCGTCACGCAGAAGCCGGCCGGCACGCGCACCCCGTCGATGCGCGTGAGGGCGCCGAGGTGCGCGCCCTTGCCGCCGACGACCGCGACCTGTGCCTGGTCGACCTCGTCGAGCCCGAGCACGAAACTGCTGTACGTCAACTTCGGTTCCCCCGTTTCGCCTGCGGGGCTCCAGCATCCTGCCGACGCCGGATTTCCGCAGGTCGTGACCTTCGACGGGAGAGTGTGCTGCACACGGGGGGTCTTGCGGCAAGACCCCCCGTGCGCTATACGTTGGTAGTGGCGGGCAGTACGTGTGCGCCCGTGCGGTCCGTGCTCAGGCACAGCGAGCAGACCTCACCGCCCTGCGCACTCGCGGTCATGTCCGGCCGTTCGTAGGACTCACCGCAGACCACGCAGTCGTACCTGCTGCCGCTCGGGTTGCCGTCCGCGTCCAGCAGCGGCTCCGCGATCCCGTCGTCGGTGCGGCGCAGGTAGAACCGGCCTCGCGTGAGCACCGCCATCAGCGGCGTCACCACGACCGGGACCACCACGGCCACGACCGGCGAGTACGGCTGGACCGCCGGCCCGAACAGTCCGAAGTAGACGCCGATCGACAGTCCCGAGGACGCCAGGAACGACACCACGCCCACCGGGTTGACCGCGTGGAGCATGCCGCGCCGGAACTCCGGCTGCTTCGGCGACAGCTTCAGCAGGTACTTGTTGACCGCGATGTCGGTGGCGACGGTGACGACCCACGCCATGGCGCAGTTGGAGTAGAAGCTCAGGATCTTGTTGAGGAAGCTGAACATGTCCGCTTCCATCAGCACCAGCGCGATCGCCAGGTTCACGCACACGAACACCAGCCGCCCCGGATACCGCTTGGTGACGCGCGTGAACGAGTTCGTCCACGCCAGCGACCCCGAGTAGGCGTTCGTGACGTTGATCTTCACCTGGCTGAGCACCACGAGCACCAGCGCCAGCGGCACCACCAGCCACGTCGGCATGAACTGCTTGAACACGCCGGTGAACTGCTCGATCGGCTCGACGGCCGCCACGGCGCCGACCGCGTCCAGCACGTAGACCGCCATGAACACGCCGATGGCCTGCTTGAGCGCGCCGAAGACCACCCAGCCCGGTCCGGCGAGCACCACCGACGTCCACCACACCCGCTTGTTCGCCGCGGTGCGCGGCGGCATGAACCGCAGGTAGTCGATCTGCTCACCGATCTGGCCCATCAACGACAGGCAGACACCGGCCCCCAGCACCACCGCGGCGGTGCCGACCCCGTTGCCGCCGCCGTCGTAGGAGAGGAACCGCCGCACCGACTCCGGCTCGGTGACGACCAGGAACAGCAGCGGCGCCACCATCAGCAGCAGCCACAGCGGGTTCGTCCAGCTCTGCAGCTTCGCCAGCACCTTCATCCCGTAGACCACCAACGGGATGATCACCAGCGTCGACAGCAGGTAGCCCAGCCACAGCGGCAGCCCGAGCGCGTACCGCAGGCCCTGCGCCATGATCGAGCCTTCGAGCGCGAAGAAGATGAACGTGAAGCTCGCGAAGATCACGCTCGTGAGCACGGACCCGTAGTAGCCGAACCCGGACCCGCGCGTGATCAGGTCGAGGTCGATGTTGTACCGCGCGGCGTAGTACGCCAGCGGGAAGCCGGTCACGAAGATCACGAGTGCGGCGAACCCGATGGCCAGCAACGCGTTGCCGGTGCCGTGGGTCAGCCCGATGCCCGCGCCGATCGAGAAGTCCGCCATGTAGGCGATGCCACCCAGCGCCGACGCACCCACCACCCCTGGCGTCCAGCGGCGGTAGGTGCGCGGCGCGAACCGCAGGGTGTAGTCCTCCAGGGTTTCCCCCGAGGTACCGGAAGTCTGGCTGCGCTCCACCACGTCAGCTGTCACGACCGGCAACGCTAGGAAGCCCGCGTTTCGCCCAGGGGAGAGCTTTGTGACCGCCGTGTTACCCGCTTGGCCGACTACGACGGGAGGACATGTCCGACGTCACCCGCACCCAGGGGCTCGCGCGGCTGTGCGAGCCCGGTCAGCAGGTGGGCTCCGCGGGCCAGGCGTCCTGCCGAGTACTGCTCGCGCAGCTCCTGTTCGACGTCCGGGCGTTCGAACTCGGGAGCGAGCACCACGGAGTGGTTGAACCGGGCGTCTCCGGAGATCTCCAAGGCGTCGACGTCGTGCAGGCAGACCGCTTGGTGCCGCCAGAACGCGGGAATGAAGATCATGTCCCCTGGTCCCGACACCAGTGCCACCTCCCACGTGCTCTCGTCCGGTGCGGCGAGCAGGGTCACGGCCGTTCCGGAGCGCATGACGACGATGCGGTCGTCCTCGTGGTAGTGGGGGATCACCTGCCGATCGGGCGTCAGGGCCACGCTGTAGGCGGAGAGGTCGGAAGCCCCGCACAACCCGTCGGTCGCGACGGCGCGGAAGAACTGCTTCTGCGGGCCCTCGACCACCGCACCCCGCTGGTTTCCCGCCAGGCTGATCTGCCAGGTGGCAGTGGCCGACCGGGTGGTCGACGACGGCCGGACCTCGTTCAACTGAGTCATTGTGGAGCTCCCGGTCAGGAGGTGGGGAAAACGCTGGGCGAACAGTTCTCGACGTGCTGCGAGATGAAGCCGGCCAATCTGACTAGTCCGGTGCGCAACGCCTCAGGCGTGACCGAGCTGATCGAGATGCGCAGCTGGCGACGCGGTCTTCCGTCGCCGTAGAACCGGTGGATCGGGACCCACAGAACTCCGTGCTCCGCAGCGCACTTTTCCGAGAACTCGTCCGTGGTTTCGAACGGGACGTTCACCACGATGAAGAACCCACCGCGCGGCGCGGACCAGGTGACCTCCGGTTCGGAGCCCTCCGGGAACAGTTCGGCCAGGGTGTCCAGTGCGACGGTGAGATTGCGGTGGTAGTGCCGGGCCACGGCGAGATTGGCTTCGCGCAGGCTGAAATCGTGGTGGAGGAGCTTTCCTCCGATGACCGCTTGTGCGATCGGCGAGGTGTTCAGCGTGACCATGTTCTTGATCCGGGCGAGCTCGTCCGACAACGTCTCGCCGGGGGCGCCGCCGGTGACCGGCTGGTCGGCCACCACGTACCCCACCCTGGCGCCGGGAACACCGGTCTTGGCGAACGAACCGCAGTAGACGACCTGCTTGTCCCGGTCCATCGACTTGATCGTGCGCGGGTGCGCGCGATCGGTGGACAGCAGCCCGTACGCGTTGTCCTCCACCACCAGCAACCCGAGCCGGCCTGCGAGCTCGAGCAGTCGCTGCCTGGTGTGCACGGGCATGGTCGTACCGGTGGGGTTCGCGAAGTCCGGCACGACGTAGACGGCACGGGGCCGGAGACCGGCCGCGACCGCCTCGGCGGCCACGTCCGCCAGGTCGTCCAGGTCGATCCCGTCCGCGCTGTCCTTCACCGGCAGCACCTTCAGATCGGCGAGCTCTGCCGCGCCGGTGAAGCCGAAATAGGTGGGGTGGACCGCGAGAACCGCGTCCCTGTCGGTGCGGCGCACTGCCCGCATCACCAAGAACAGCGCCTCTTGGCCGCCCACCGTCACAACAATGGAATCCGCGTCCGCGGTGATCTGTTCGTCGACCTCGAGGTGCCGGGCCACGAGGTCGTTGATCACACCTTTGACGCGGCCGTATTGAAGAATCGTCCTGGTCGCGTCGCGCTCGTCCCCGCCGTAGCTGTCCGCGAGGTGTCGGTGGAAGAGTTCCAGATGACTTCGCACGGTGTTCAGGTCGAAGTCGCTCTCGTCCGGTGTGCCGGAAGCGAGCGAGATGACATCACCCGATTTTCCCGACGTGACCCGGCGAAGAGCGGTCGCGTCGACGAATGGCATGCTCTGCGTTTCATGGAGGTCACTCAAAGCGACCGTGAAGGGTCCCACCCGCATCGCCCCGAATCAACTGGCAAATGAGCATGCGGAGGGTATGGCGGATGTCCATTGGCAAGCAATGAGACGCCGTCCGACAATGACCGCCTGGGCGCCGCCTCGACCCTTTCGAACATGCGGTTCCGAGCGTTGGGACGTCTTCTTGCCCGCAGGGCCGGTGGACCGGGTCAGCCCGTGACCAATGCGGCCACCCGGTCGCGCAACGCGTGCGCCACGGCGTCGAAACCCTGCTTCACGTAGGCACCCTGAGCGGCCACCACGGCGTCGGCGTACTTGCCGTTGAAGGTCTCACAGGTGTGGTAGCTGCACCGGGCAGGGCCCAGCGGCGTGATCCACTGGTCCCGCACCCCGAGCAGCCCCGGGAACGTGTCCCCGGTGTCGTAGCGCAACAACCTCGGTGGGACGACGGAACGCACGAACTCCCGGCTCACGAACGTGCCCGGCGAGCCGTCCGGCCGCGGCAGGGTGAGGTCGATCGGCGAGTCCACCTCCAGCGTCGTGGCCACGCTCAGCGTGTACGGGTTCCACTGCGGGTAGCCGGCGTAGTCGACCAGCACCTGCCAGACGAACTCGGCGGGTGCGCCGATCTCCACGACGACGGACTCGATCAGGTGGGTCATGCCGGCATGTACTCCCCGCCGTTGACGTCGAGCGTCGCACCGGTGACCTCGGAGGCCAAGCGGGACAACAGGAACAGCACCGCACCCGCGCACGCCTCGTCGGTGGGGATGCGGCCCAGCGGGTTGCGGGCGGCGATCTCGTCGTAGACGTCCTGCTCGCTCACGCCGCGTGCATCGGCGGTGAACTTCAGGTAGAACCGCACGCCGGGGCCGTCCAGCCAGCCCATGACGGCCTGGTTGGCGCGGATGCCGTGCTCGCCGAGCTCCAGCGCCAGGAACTGGGTCGCGGTGGCCATCGCGGCCTTCGCGATCGCGTAGCCGCCTTCGCCGCGCATCGGCTTGCGGGTGGTCATCGTGCCGATGTTCACGATCGAGCCGCGTCCCGCGGCCTTCATGTGCGGCACGACCTCGCGGGTCACGTTCAGCGCGCCGTGCAGGATGATGTCCATCGACCGCCGGACCGCCTTCTCCGGCGTGTCCAGCAGGTCGGCGAAACCGGGGTGGCCGAACGCCGAGTTGACCAGGCCGGTGATCGTGCCGAACCGGTCGACGGCGGTCTCGACCAGCCGCGCCACCTGGTCGGGCCTGCGGACGTCGCAGGACACCCCGACGGCCTCGCCGCCGGCAGCCGCCACGTCCTCGGCCACCCGGTCCATCACGCCGGTGGAGCGGGCGGCCATCACGACCTTGGCGCCCTCGGCGGCGGCGCGGAGTGCGAGCTTCGAGCCGAGGCCCGGTCCGACGCCGGTGATCACGACCACCTCGTCCTGGAGCATCACGGGTAGACCTCCGTGTAGAAGGCGAAGTCCCGTTCGAGGCGGTCCTCGGTCAGGCCGAAGTCCTCCGGGGCGTAGGAGTGCGCGCCGTGCCGTTCGGCGCGGTTCTGCCGCAGGTAGGCGGCGAACGCCTGGTCGTCGGCCGGGCCCGCGGGCAGGCCGAGCTCGCCGAGCACGACGTGGGCGACGACGAGCGGTTTGGCCACGGTGTCGGCGAACCGGACGTCCACGAACCGCTCGGGGCGGGCCTGCCGGGCCGCGGCGAAACCCCGCAGCGTCTGCGCGAACCGGCCGGACCAGTACGGGCCGATCCACAGCGGGTCGACGTTCTCGCTGTACTGCGACGACATCGTGCGCACCATCGAGGCGTACGACGGCACGGCCCGCGCGGGTGAGCGGTGGGTCATCACGACCTTGCAGCCGGGGAAGGTGTCCAGCACGGTGTCGACCGCGGTGAGGTGGTGCGGCGACTTGAGCACCCACGGCCGGGTGCGCCCCTCCTGCTGCCACTGCAACACCTGCAGCCACTCGCGCAGCTCGCGGTAGGCCGGCGTCTGGTCGGCGGCGCGCAGCCAGTCGCCGTAGGACGGCACCCGGTAGAACGAGTCGAAGCTCATGGACACGAACGTCCGGTCCAGCAGCAGCACGTCCTCCTCCGGCCCGTCCCACACGACCGTGTGCAGGTCGCCGAAGTCGGGGGAGAGCTGGGCGAAGGCCCGCATGCGTTCCTGGGCACGGCGTTTGCGCTCGGCGGCATCGGGCCCCTCCCCGGGGAACGGCACCGGGTAGGCGACCTCCCACGACAGCGTCGAGGTGAGCTGCGGCGACGCGGCCAGCAACCGGTGCAGCAGCGTGGAACCGGTGCGCGGCAGGCCGCAGATCTCCGCGGCGACCCGCACCTCGACGTCGAGGACCTCGGGGTGCTCGCGCTGCAGGGCGCGCAGCCGCAGCCGGTCGGCCAGCAGCGCGGTGAGCCGGTGCCGGGTGAGCCGCACCCCCGGCGGTGACAGGGAGGCCTCCGCGTTGAGGCTCGCGACGAGCACGCCGAGCGGTTCGCGGAACCAGTCGTCGCCGAAGTCGTCCAGGCCGGTCTTGGCAGCGGCCCCGGTCAGCAGCTCGTCGACGTCGAGCGCGGTGGTGACCGTCATCGGAGCTCCTCCAGGGCGACGACACGGCACTTCGGGATCGGGTGTTCGGTGGCGCCGAGCCAGCGCAGCAGCGCGGTGCCGGAGGTGTGACCGCAGGTGTCGATCCAGTTGCCCACGCCGGGATCGCGCTCGGCCACCACGATCGTGAGGCGGCCGGTGCGGTCGAGCACGGCCGTGTGCTTGTTGACGGTGATCTTGCGGCGGTGGTCGAGCGACTCCATCCACCAGTTGCCCAGCTGGAAGTTCCAGTACGGGCAGTCAGGCACGTCGGTCTCGACCACCCAGGCCTCGCCGGGCCGCAGCGTCCAGTAGCCGTGCAGGTAGACGATCTCCGGGTCGCCGCCCGCGCGCTGGAACACCTCCTGGCCGAAGTCGGGCAGCTCGTTGGGGCGGGCCATGAACGTCCGGGTCCAGTGCGCGAACGTGGCCGCGGTGCCGTGCACCGACAGGGCCGCCCGGTGCAGGGCCTTGGCGAGGAACTCGGGCGTCAGCGGGGCCGGCTCGGCAGGCCCGCCGACCTGTTCCACGTGCCACTGACCGGGCACCTCGGTCGTGCGGTCGAGGTAGGTCTGCCGGACCACGAGACCGGTCGAGTCGGGGGCCAGCGGCAGCCAGTTCGGCCCCTGCTCCTGTGCGCTCGCGATGATCTCGACGGTGCCGTCCGGCGCGGTCACGAGGTCGGCACCGGACAGCTCACCGGTGGAGGCCATCGTGCCGTCCTTGGCGTAGCGGTTGGCCTTCGAGCCGATGCTGAAGTAAGCGATGCTGCCGCGCGTCCCGGTGATGCGGTAGGTGCGGTCGCCCCGGATGTTCGCGGACAGGTAGACGTTGTCCGGGTTGTCGGCGCCGATCTTCACCAGGTCGAGCTCGTGGAACCGCGGGAAGTCGGGGTCGGCGTTGTCCAGGCAGGAGTACAGCATCTCGCGGGTCAGCCGGGCGAGGTAGCGGTAGCCCTCCGCGCGGTCGAGCGGGGTGTCCGGCGCCTGCTCCGACAGCACCACCCGGCCTGCCTCCTCCAGCGCCCGGCAGAACCTCGACCACGCCTGATCCGGCACACCGACCTCCCGATTAGAACGTGTTCTAGTTGAAGATACCCGATTCTGGACAACGTTCAACAGACGCCGAGCGCACGCAGTCCCGCCAGCATCCCGTCCACGGCGGCCTTCGGCGTCAGCACCGCGGTGTCGATCCGGACCTCCGGTCGTTCCGGTTCCTCGTAAGGGGAGTCGATGCCGGTGAAGTTCGGCAGCTCACCGCGTCGGGCCTTGCGGTACAGGCCCTTCGGGTCGCGCTGCTCCGCCACCGCCGGCGGGGTGTCGACGAAGACTTCATAGAACTCGTTCTTGCCGACGAGGTCCCGTGTCAGCGCGCGCGTTCGGTGCGGAACGGCGAGATGAACCAGACCGGCACGATCAGGCCCGCGTCGACCATCAGCGCGGCGACCTCGGCGATCCGCCGGACGTTCTCCGCCCGGTCGGCGGCGCTGAACCCGAGGGCGGAGCTGAGCCCGTGCCGCACGTTGTCGCCGGTGAGTCAGGAGCGGTCCGCGATCCCCCGCGCGATCTTCAGCTCCACCAGGTCCTGCGGCCGCAACCGCAGCTGGTCCGCCGTCTCCCGCGCCTGGTCCCGGTCACGCTTCAGGATCGCCGCCGCCAGCTCCGGCGAGATCACGGCGAGGTAGCTGTCCGGCGTCACCCACGTCCGGTCCGGTGCCGCGAACGCCAGCGCACCGCCCGATCCGCCCTCGCCGATCAGCAGCGTCGTGACCGGGGCGGACGCCGACGCCACTGCCGTGAACATGTCCGCTATCGCCGGCCCGGCCCCGGCCTCCTCCGCGGCCAGGTCGTTGGCCGCGCCCGGTGTGTCCACCAGCGTCAGCACCGGGATCGCGAGCCGGTCGGCCAGCCGCACCAGCCGTGCCGCCGTGCGGAAGCCCGCGGGACGGGTGGCCGTGCCGCACTGGGCCGCGAACGCGACGGCAGCGCCCTCGCGGAACCCGAAGCCGCACAGCACACCCGGATCGACGCCACCGCAGCGGTCGCCGCTGATCGGTTCGTACCAGTCGAAGTACGCCGCGAGGTACTCGGCGGCACGGGGACGGTCCGGCGCGCGGGCGTTCTCCACCGCCTCCCATCCGGTCCGCGGCAGCGTCGCCGAACCCAACGCCGGCGGCACCGCGGCGGGAACGGGCGACGGGGTGGTCAGCAGGCGCAGCCACCGCTCCAGGCGCGGCCGGAGCTCGCCCGGCGGCACCAGCTGGTCGACCGAACCCGCTGCGAACTGCTGGGCCACCGCGTAACCCGGAGGCCGCACCCGCGAGCCCGCGAACCCCACCTGCGCGTCCTCCAGGCCCAGCACGACGTCCGCGCCCGCGCCGAGCGTCGCCCAGCCACCGCCGGTCGACGGGTCGCGCAGGACCGAGAGGTGCGGCAGGCCAGCGGCGCGGGTGAGGACGAGCTGGCGCGCGATGCGGTGCAGCTGGGTGAGCGCGACGGTGCCCTCCTGCATGCGGCTGCCGCCGGTGGCAACCAGGGACACGACCGGCAGGCCCGACGAGCGGGCGTGGGAGAACGCCTGCTCGATGCGCGTGCCGGTATGGGTGCCCAGCGAGCCGCCGAGGAAGCCGAACTCGAACGCCACGACCACCGCGCGGACGGCACCGATCGACGCGACGCCGCACACGACGGACTCCCGTTCGCCGGTGCGGTCCGCGGCGGCGGTCAGCGAGGAGCCGTAGCCGGGCCACCCCAGCGGACCGTCCGACACCCCGGGCAGGTCGCCGGGCAGCTCGGTGAACGACGTGGTGAGCGCCGCGATCAGCGCCCTGGCCGGTTCACGGCCGGAGGGCACGCTTCATCACCTTGCCCATGTCGTTGCGCGGCAACGACTCCACGAACCGCACCCGCCGCGGGCGCTTGTGCGGGGTGAGCAGCCGGGCGACGTGGTCGGCCAGCTCGCGTTCGGACGGCGCGGCACCGGCCGGCACGACCCAGGCGACGATCCGCTCGCCCAGGTCGTCGTCGGGCTCGCCGGTCACCGCCACCTCCTTCACCGCCGGGTGTTCGAGCAGCGCGTTCTCGATCTCGCCGGCGCCGATCTTGTAGCCGCCGCTCTTGATGATGTCCGTGGCCTTGCGGCCGACGATCCGGTAGTAGCCGTCCGGGTCGCGGGTGCCGACGTCACCGGTGCGGAACCAGCCGTCCGCGAACGCCTCCGCCGTCGCGTCCGGGCGGTTGAGGTACTCGGTGAACAGGTTCGGGCCGCGCACCTGGATCTCGCCGATGGCACCGGTCTCGTCCAGCACGGCACCGCCGTCGTCGACCAGCCGGACCTCCACACCGGCCAGCGGCAGGCCGACCGCGCCGGGTTTGCGGTCGCCGTCGGCGCGGACGCTGGTGTTCATCAGCGTCTCGGTCATCCCGTAGCGCTCCACGACCCGCTGCCCGGTCGCCGCCGCGATGCGTTCGTGGTCGCGCACCGGCAACGCCGCCGAACCCGACACCAGCACCCGCGCACCCCGCAGCGCCGCCGCCAGCGCCGGGTTGTCACCGACCTCCTCGGCGATGCGGTGGTACATGGTCGGCACGCCGAACATCATCGTGCCGTCACCGGACAACGCCTCGGTGAGCGCGGCGGTCGAGAACTTGCCCAGGTGCACGAGGGTCCCGCCGCGCCGCAGCGGCCCGAGCACGCCGAGGATCAGGCCGTGCACGTGGAACAACGGCAACGCGTGCACCAGCACGTCGTCCCCCGTCCACTGCCACGCGTCGGCCACCGCGTCCAACGTGGACGTGATGGCGCGGCGGGGCAGCACCACGCCCTTGGGGGACCCGGTCGTGCCCGAGGTGTAGACGATCAGCGCGGGCGCCTCGTCACCTGGCTCGGCGAACGTCTCGGCGGAAGCACCGCCGAGGGTCACGTCGAGCCGCGGCACCGACCGCAGGCCCGGCGGCAGCTCGACACCCGGCGCCGCGAGCACCGCGGCCGGTGCGCTGTCCGAGACGATGTGCGCCAGCTCCCGTTCGCCGACCTTCGGGTTGAGCGGCACGGCGGGCACCCCGGCGAGCAGCGCCGCGACGACGGCCACGCACGTCTCGATCGTCGAGGTGGCCCACACCGCCACCCGCGGCAGGCCGGTGAGCCGCTGTGCCAGGGCGCCCGCGCAGGACGCGAGCTCGGCGTGGGTCAGGGCTTGGTCGCCGAAGCGGAGGGCGACGCGGTTCGAGGGCGACGAGAACAAGGCACTCACCAGATTCCGGGGACGACGAGGGCGAGCCAGACCAGCGGCGGCGCCGCCGCGACCATGATCCCGCCGTAGACCATGAGCTGCTTGAAGAACTTGTCGCGGTCCACGTCCTGCGCGCCGGCGAGCACCAGCGCGCCGTTGGTGGAGAACGGGCTGACGTCGACCACGGTCGCCGACACCGCGAGTGCCGCGATCAGCCCGACCGCGCTGACCTCGCCCTGGAGCAGGAACGGCACGGCGAGCGGGATGAGCGCGCCCATGATGCCGACCGACGAGGCGAACGCCGACACGATCGCGCCGATGTAGCAGATCAGCAGCGCGGCGACCAGCGGTGCGCCGACACCGGCCACCGAGTCGCCGGCCCACTTGATCGTGCCCATCGTCTGCAGCACGGCGACGTAGGTGAGGATGCCGCAGATCAGCAGCACGGTCGGCCAGGTGATCTGGTTGATCGCCTGTTTGCTCTGCTCCGGCCACACCACGCTCAGCAGCACCGCCACGGTGATCGCGGCCAGGCCGACGTCGAGGTCGAACACCAGCGCGGCCACGACGAGCGCGACCAGGCCGGCGAGGGTGGCGATCCGCGGCGCGGTGAGGGTGGTCCGCTCCTCGGTCCCACCGCTGTCGCCGGGGACGTCGCCACCACTGCCGGTCCGCACCAGCGCGGGTGTCTCCAGCGGCTGGCGGGCGAGCTTCAGGCCGCCGCACACCACGAACACCACGGCCGCGATGAGCAGGTTCACCACGAGACTGGCCAGGAACAGCACGACCTCGTTGCCCGGCAGGCCTTCCTTGGCCACGATGCCGTTGACGATCGTGCCGTAGATGCTGATGGGGGAGAAGCCACCGGCCTGCGCGCCGTGCACGACCATCACGCCCATGAGCAGCGGGTTGATCCGGTACTTGGCCGCGAAGCCCATGGCGATCGGCGCGATGATCGCCACCGCCGCCGGGCTCACGGCACCGATCGCCGTCAGCACGCCGGTGATCGCGAACATCACCCACGGCATCAGCGCGATCCGCCCGCCGACCACCCGGATCGCCTGGTGCACCAGCCAGTCCGTGGTGCCGTTGGCGCGCGCGATGGCGAACAGGAACGTCACGCCCACCAGCACGACGAACAGGGAACCGGGGAAGCCCTTGAAGATGTCGTCGGCCTTCATGCCGGCGACCAGCGTGCCGACCCCGAAGGCCGCGGCGAACGCGAGCGCGCCCATGTTGACCGACCGGGTCGTGGCGATCACGAACACCACGACCAGCACGAGGATCGAGATCAGTTCGGCGGACATGCGGGGCTCCCGTCGTCGGTGCTGTCCGAGCTGGGCCGGTGGTCCGGGTCAGTGGCCGAGTGGCTCAGCCACTTTCCGCCCGCGGTCCACCGGCTGTCAAGAGGTGGCCTAGTGGCTGAGCCACTTGACCGGTTACCCTGGGCAGATGTCCGAGGCGCTGCGGCCGGTGGTGAAGTCCCGCCTGTACGAGCAGGTGCTCGAACGCCTGCGCGCCCACGTCGCCGAGGCGGGTCTGAAGGCGGGGGACAGGCTGCCGCCCGAACGCGACCTCGCCGCCGGCCTCGGGGTGAGCCGCGCGTCGGTCAAGCAGGCGATCGTGGTGCTGGAGGTACAGGGTCTGGTCGAGGCCCGCCACGGCGGCGGCACCTACCTCGTGCGCGACACCCTCGACGTGGAGCCGGTCGAGCAGCTCGTCGAACGCCGCAAGCGCCTCCCGGACGTGCTGGAGGCCCGCGAGGCCATGGAGACCAAGCTGGCCGAGCTCGCCGCCGAACGCCGCACCGCCGCCGAGCTGGAGGACATCCGGCTGGCACTGGACTTCATGCGCGACGAGATCGCGGACGGCGGGGCCGGCGTGGAGGGCGACCGCCGGTTCCACGCCGCCGTCACCGCCGCGGCGCACAGCGCGCTGCTGGCCGAGTTCATGCGGACCATCGCCACGCAGATCACCGAGAGCCGCACCGAGTCGCTGCGCCAGCCCGGCCGCCCGTCGCGGTCGCTGGCCCAGCACACCGCGATCTACGAGGCCATCGCCGCCGGTGAACCGAAGAAGGCGGCGATGGCCATGCGCAGGCACGTGCGGACGGTCGCGAAGGTCAGGCTCCTGGACTGGGTCCCGGAGGACTGACCGTCAGCGGAGGTCGACCACCACCCGCCGGTGCGCCGACTTCGCCATCGCCTGTACGGTGCGCGTGGTGCCGTCGGCCCTGTGCACGACGACGGTCCAGTCCCGCTGGGACACCTTGCCGGGGAACCAGCCGCGCGCCGGGTCGATCGTCACCTTCCCGTCCTCGTGCTTGATGCGCGTGCGCGCGGACAGCTTGCGGTCGTCGTCCTCGTAGAGCGAGAACTCACCGCGAGCGCCTTCCGTGACGTGCACGGTCAGCGCGTCGGCCTTGTTCTGCACGTGGTTGGCGACGTTCCCGGTGCGCTCCACCAGCAGGCCGCCCGAGCGCAGGAACACCGGCATGGTGTCGAGGCCCGCGCTCACCGTCGCCCAGGTGTTGCCCTGGTACACCCGGCCGGTGAAGTAGTCGGTCCACTGGCCCGGCGGGAACCACACCCGCGTCTCGCCGACCTCACCCGGGGTGGTGATCGGTGCGACCAGCAGGTCGGACCCCAGCAGGAACTGCGTGTCCACGGTGGAGTACGCCTCCGGGCTGCTCGGGTACTCCAGGTACGCGGGACGCACCATCGGCACACCGGTCCGGTTGGCCTGCTCCGCCAGCGTGTAGAGGTAGGGCACGAGCCGTTCGCGCAGGTTCAGGAACTTCGTCGCCGAGGCCTGCGCCGCCGGCCCGTACTGCCACGGCAACCGGTCGCCGTGGTTGCTGTGCAGGCGCGTGATCGGCTGGAACGCGCCCAGCTGCACCCACCGCGCGTACAGGTCGTCCGGCAGCTTGGTGGTGTGGCGGAGCTGGCCGTTGTCGAGGTAGGTCTCCGAGCCGCGCAGCCCGGTGGTGTCGTTGTGACCGCCGATGTCGTGGCTGATGTTCGACATGCCGGTCGCCACGCCCTCCGCTGAGGTGAGGCCGATGGTGCCCTTCATCGCACCCCACGTCGACGAGGTGTCGCCGGTGAAGTGCAGGGTGTGCCGCTTCTCCGCCCACGGACCGGTCGGCAGCGGGCCGGACCCGCTGTAGCCGCCCGCCTGCAGCGAGCCGTAGCCGCGGGAGAACGCGAACCCGCGGTCCAGGGTGGACAGCTTCGCGTACTCCTCGTTGATCAACGTGTCCGGCGTGACGCCGCGTGCCGACGAGCCGGAGCCGTCGCAGCACCAGTCGAGCCACCAGAAGTCCGTCTTCATCGGCCGGTGCAGGTCCAGGTACGCGCGCAGCTGGTCGGGGTCCGCCCAGTCGAACGCGTAGCTGTCGACACCGCCGCGGCTGCCGTTCTTCGCCAGCTTGCCCTTCGCGGTGGCCTGGGCCTGCGCGAAGTCGGGGTCGTCGGCCTGGATGCTCGGGTGGATGTTCAGCGTGCTGTGCAGGCCCTGCCCGTGCACCCAGTCCTGGAAGTCGGCCGGGAACTTCGCCGGGTCGACCCGCCAGCCGTTCCACGCGTTGTGCGCCTTGAAGTCCGTGTCGATCACGAGGACGTCCAGCGGCACGCCGTTCGCGCGGAACGCGGGCACGATCCGGTCGCGGAAGTCGGCCGCGGTCCGGTCGATGTACTCCGAGTACCAGACGCCGTAGGCCCAGCTCGGCAGCAGCTTCGGGCCACCGGTCAGCGTCGCCAGGTCACCCAGCGCCGCCTTGTAGTCCTGGCCGTAACCGAAGACGTACCCGTCCTGGTAGGGCTGTGCGCCCCGGTCCGGCCGCACGGCCCTGGTGGCGAGAGCGGAGGTCGTGTCGTCGAGCAGGTACCAGCCGTCGCGGTGCAGCAGACCGGCGTACAGCCTCGGCGGGCCGTCGTTGCCGGAGTAGCCGTCGAGCGAACGCCGGTAGCCGCCGAGCTGGAGGTGCTGCGACGTCGAGGCGATCCCGATGGTGTCGAGGTTGACGTGGCAGCCGGTCGCCGGGCACGTGACGGCGAGCTCCGAGCTGCCCGCCGGCAACGGCACCTGCGCCGTCACCGTGCCCCAGGTCGCCCAGTTCGCCGTGGCCGGCAACGAGACCGCCGTGCCGTTGACGAACACCGTGCGCGCCTCGTGCTTGCCGTCGCCGCCGACGCCGTTGGCGTAGCGCAGCTGGACCGCGTGGGTGCCCGCCGCCGGGACCCCGCCGACCCGCTGCCTCACGCTCCTGCCGCCGACCAGCTCGGCGACGAACCCGGTGCCCGCGTACCCGGCGTGCTCGTCCGCGATGTCGGCGTCGGTCACGCCGTTCTCGGCCTCGCAGGTGGTGCCGAACCGGCACTCGTCGGTCGCCCGCTGCGTCGGGAACGCCTGGCCGGCCGTGAGGAGCGCGAGGCTGTCAACGTTGACATTGCCGGAGTCGGCCGCTCCTCGCGTCAGTGCGACGCGGTGCTCGCCGGCGGTGAGGTCGACCTCGGTCTCGGCCAGCTGCCAGTCCCGCCAGTCCGCGGTCCTGGGCAGCGTGACCTGCTTCGGCGCCTTGCCGTCGACGCCGATCCCGAGCGTGCGGCTCTCGTGCCTGCCGTCACCGCCCTGCCCGTTGGCGTAGCGCACGACGATCCGGTGCTTGCCCGCCGCGGTGGCGCGGACGGTCGCCGTGACGCCGTTGTTGAGGTACTGGAACCCGGCTGCGAACCCGCTGCCGGTGTGACCGGGGTGGTCGGCCGCGATCAGCAGGCCCTCGCGCTGCTGGTCCTCGACCTCGCAGAGCTGCCCGGTCGCGCACACGACCCGCCGCCACGGGGACGCGGTCGTGCTCGCCGTCTTGACCTCCAGGTTGTCCGCGCGGAACGGCCCGGAGTCGACGCGGTAGCGCAGCGTCATCGCCGAGGTGGTGATGACCAGCCAGCCGTTCTCGGTGCGCGAGCGGTAGGCAGTGCGGGGGAAGCCGGCGCGGTTTACAACGTTGTAAGTGGCCGCGTTCTCGAAGCGGCGGTCACCGGCGTACTCGGTGCGCACCAGGGTGGGGGAGAGGACCTGGAACCTGGCCTGCCCGGACACGACCGTGTCCGTCGGCTGTGCGGTCGCCGGAATCGGCAGGACCAGGCCCAGTAGTGCCAGCAGAGGTAGTGCTGTCGTGCGTTTCCGCATCGGGTCTCCTCGTTGACAACGTTGGCGTGCGAGGGTCGTTCAGGTTCTTGCACACACCCTGGCCTGCCGGGGTGGACCGATCAAGAGGGAATTCGGCCTGACATGATGCCGCCGTGCGCACAGCGGAAGCGATCTTGCGGGACACCGGCTGGGACGACCTGGAACACGCCTGCGGTCCCGCCTCCGACGCCCCCGGTCGGCTGGCGGCCCTGCTCAGCGAGGACCCGGAGGCCTGCGGAGACGCCCTCGGCTTCCTCGACTCGGCGCTGCTGCACCAGGGTTCGGTCTGCTCGGCGACCCTCCCGGCCGCCGAGTTCGTGGCCGCGGTCCTCGACGACCCGCGCGTGGGTGTCCCGTGTGAGAGCGCTCTGCCGTGGGATGAAAGAGAACGCCCGCTGCGCGCCGCTCTGCTGGAGTGGCTCGGCGCGTTCGCGGAGTCGGTGACGTGGGACGACGAGGACGAGGACGACGAAGAGGACGAGGACGACCCGTGGGTGGCCGGCCGGCTCCTCCTGCCGGACCTCTTCGACCGGGTCGCGCCGTTCCTGGACGACACCGACCCCGCCGTGCGCCAGGCGGCCACCGGTGCCGTGGCGCACCTGCTCCAGGCCGACGAGCTCGCCGACCGGCGGGGCGCCGTGGCCGACCGGTTGCTGCGTGCGGCGCAGGACGCGTCCCCGGCGGAGCGCGCGGGCATCGCGCTGAGCCTGGGCGGCTGGGGCATCCCGGCCCTGCTGACCGACGACCACCCCGGCGTGCGGGCGTGCGCGGCCGTCACCACCGCGCACGACGGCGATCCCGCGGCGCTCGCGGAGGTCCGGGCGGCGTTGCGCGACCCTGAGGCAGCCGACGACCTGCTCGGCGAGCACCCGCCCCAGCTGGAGGGAAAGCTGCGGTTCCAGCTGGTCGCGGCGCTGTTGCGGCGCACGACCGAGTTCGACCAGATCGCCGACGAGGCCGTGGCGGTCGCCCGGATGACCAACGAGTACACGGTGGACGCGGACTGGGGACCGCTGCTGCTCAGGGCGTTCCGCGGCGGTCCAGGTGATCGGCTCTCCGAGGCGCAGCGGCGCTTTCTCGGCGCGGTGGTGGACAACGACCGCTGCTGGGGCTCGATCGCGAACCGGGTGCTGTGGCTGCGCAGGGCCGGTCTGCCCGCCGACCGCGACGGGCTGCGCGCACTGCTCTGATCGGCCGTGGCGGGCAAGGGCCTGACCTCACCACCGTGCAGCGGCTGGTCAGGCGGAGTCCCGCCTGATCAGCGGAGCGGCGCCCAGGGCCGTCTCCAGCTGCTCCCAGCGCGTCACCAGGTCCGACATCATCACCATGAGCACGTCGGGGAACGCGTACAGGAAGCTCTGGTACCGGTAGTGGTCCAGGTAGTACACGACCACGTCGTCGGTCAGCGCCGTCGCGGACGTGGTGCGGGCGTTGAAGAACAGGTCGTGGTGGCCGAGCAGCGCGCCCCTGCCCAGCCGCGCGCGCTCGTAGATGCCGCCGAAGTCGACCTCGACCTCACCGGCGCGCACCAGGAACACGCCGTGGGCCGGGTCGTCCTCGCGGAACAACCGGTCACCGGCGCCGAACGGGATCTCGTCGAACATCGACGCCAGCGTCTCCAGTTCGGCGTCGGCCAGCGCGGTGAACAGGCGGACGCCGTGCGGGTCGGTGCTGTCGCGCAGGCACGCCACCCGTTCGGTCAGCTCGGGCTCGCTCAGGTGCGTCATCCGCATCCGCACGAACCGCAGCATCCGGTCGACGTTGCGCGTCTGGCGGCGCGGCGTGCCGGCGCTCGGCGGTGCGAACAGCGTCGCGTCACCGCTGATCCTGGCTGCCTCGCGCCGCCCGGACTCGTAGGCGCTGTGCACGCAGCCCCAGTGGTAGGGGTTCGTGCCCTCGCCGGCGAAGTGCAGCCAGTCGCCGACCGGTTCGGCGAGCGCGGCGACGTCCTTCGACGACGAGCCGACGCCGATGCACGTGTAGGAGCCGCGGGCGAACGGGTCGGCCGTCCACGCCGTGCGCGAGATGTGCTGCGGTGCGGGCACGTCCGGGCCGAAGACGTCCCGCACCACCGTGGTCGCGTACGCCTCGACGTGCTCGTCGGTCCACGTCTCCAGCTCCCGGCCCAGCGACGCACCGAGCAGCATCACCAGGATCGGCTTGCCGTGCGACTTCCACATGCTGATGACGACGGTGGGGTAGCGGTCGGTGTCGCGGCACAGGTAGCCGAACACGTACTGGTCGCGCGGCCAGAACGGCTCCGGGTAGTGCAGCGCGATCTTGTTGAGCGTGCCGAAGCCGAGCTTGTCGATCGCCGTCCGCTTGTCGCGGGGCAGCGGCGGGTCGAACCGCACCGCCCGCGCCTTGAGGACGCCCAGCGGCAGCGTCACCAGGACCCTGTCCGCCTCGAACACCCCCTGCCCCGTCGTGACGCGGCCCGGTTCGACCAGCGAGACCACGTGGCCGAGCCGCACGTCCAGCCCCTCGGCCAGAGCGTCCACAACGGACTGGTAACCCCGGTGCAACGTGCTGTCGCCGTAGCCGTACACCAGGTAGCCCTCCTCCCAGTGCTGGAGCGACAGCCGGTCCGGGTCCTCCGCCGCGTCCTCGCGCAGCAGCACGTTGAGGTGGTAGCGGACCGCCTGCTCGTCCTCGGCGGACAACGCCCTCCCGGCGAGGACCTCGCGCAACGCCTGGCCGAGCGCGACGTCGGGCAGCTCGTCCCTGCGGGCGAGCGCGGCGCGCTGTTCGAGCTCGTGCAGCACGTCGTCGGCCAGTTCCAGCGTGCGGCTCTTGTAGCGGTGGCCCACGACCCGGTTGTCCGCGCCGAACAGGTCGAGGCTGTCGAAGCCGCCGGTGTAGGCGCTGTCGCCGCCGACGTAGCTGTACGGGATGCCCAGGTCCTCGACCAGCTCGGTGACCGGGTTGCCGTCGGTGCCGTGGATCCAGTGCGCACCCAGGTCGACGCCGTGCCCATCGGTCCAGATCCGCCCGCCGACCCGGTCGCGCGCCTCCAGCACCGTGACCCGGTGCCCCCGGTCGTGCAACGCGCGCGCCGCGGCCAGCCCCGCCATACCCGCTCCGACCACGACCACGCTGGCTCTCTCCGGCATCGCACGATTGTGCGGTCGGTGGGTTGAGCCCGAACATTCCTCGATCGTGTACTTGCGTCGCAGGTCTTGCCGATACAGCAAGTTCTCGTGCCAGAACGGCCGGTCCGCCACAAGACTCCCCGGCATGATCCGCGCTCTCGTCCTCGTCCTGGCCCTCGTCACCGCCTGCGCCTCACCACCCGCCGAAGTCCCCGAGCACGCTGCTGTCACCCACGACGACCCGGTCTTCTCCCGCACGTTCCAGCACGGGTTCGCCGACGTCGACGGCATCCGCATGCACTACGTGACCGGCGGTGAGGGCACCCCGGTCGTCCTGCTGCACGGCTGGCCGCAGACCTGGTACGGGTGGTGGGAGGTCATGCCCGCGCTCGCCGAGCACCACACCGTCTACGCCGTCGACCTGCCCGGCCTCGGCGACAGCACCGGCACGCCGGCGAGCTACGACAAGGCCACCCTCGCGCGTTACGTCCACACCCTGATGACCCGGCTCGGCGTCCGCGACGCCACCGTCGTGGGCCACGACCTCGGTGCCGCCGTCGCCTTCCAGTACGCCGCGCAGTTCCCCGCCGACACCGCCCGCCTCGGCTACCTCGACCTGCCCCTGCCCGGTCCCGCCGTCGACGCCGCCGCCTACCGCTCCCTGAGCTGGCACATCGCGTTCCACATGCAGCCCCGCGTGCCGGAGGCCGTGGTGGGCAACGACGTCCGCGACTACCTCGCCCTGTTCTACCCGCAGGTCTCCTTCGGCGGCAGCGCGTTCGGCGGCACCGCGGACCGCTCGCCGTTCACCGCCGCCGAGATCGACGAGTACGCCCGCACCTACCGCAGGCCCTCGGCCCTGTCCGGCGGCTTCGACCTGTACCGCACCCTCGACCGCGACGTCCGCGACACCACGGCAGCCGCACCCGTCACCACGCCCGCACTGGTGCTCGCCGCGCAGGGGCAGGTCGAGGCCATCCGCGGCACCGCGGCGACCCGGATGACGAACGTCGTGCGGGCGGTGGACGTTCCGCGGGCCGGGCACTGGCTGGTGGAGGAGAACCCGGAGTTCGTGACCGCGGAGCTGCTGCGGTTCCTGAAGAGCTGACCACGGGAAATCGGTGGGAACGGGGAGCGGTGGCGTGGTCGAATGCGCCGGTGACCAGCAAGCGCTCCTCGACCACCGTCCGGACCCGGCACCACGCGCACCTCACCGCGCCACGACCCGGCGACGTGCTGAAGTCGGTGTCCGCGGGCCCGTCGGGCGAGGCCGTGGCGCTGTGGGTGGCGGCCGGTGACCTGCCGGAGGGCGCAGGACCCGCCAGCAGGGTGAAGCCCTCGGTGCCGGCCCACGTGACCGTGCACCAGCCGGACCAGGTGCTCACCGTCCGGCTCGCCGGCCTGAAGGTGGACTTCCCATCGGTGCAGCCGTTGCCCGGCGGCCGCTTCCTGGTGGTGGGTGCGCGGTGCCGGTGGCGGAAGAACGACCCGGAGCGCAACGCGTTCGTGTACGACGCCACCGGCGCGGTGGAGGCCGCGCACACCTTCGGCGACGGAATCGAGCACGTGCAGGCCACGCGCGACGGCGAGGTGTGGGTGGCGTACTTCGACGAAGGCGTCTACGGCAACTTCGGCTGGGGCGAAGCGGACTCCCCGGCGCCCGTCGGGTCCTGCGGGCTGATCCGGTTCTCCGCCGACCTCACCCGGCAGTGGCGGTACCCGTCGCACTGGGAAGACGAGTGGGGTGCCATCAGCGACTGCTACGCGCTCAACGTCGGCGACAGCGCGGCGTGGGCCTGCTACTACACCGACTTCCCGGTGGTGCGGATCGACGACGACGCCGTGTCCGGGTGGCACAACGAGGTGCGCGGCGCGAAGGCGCTCGCCGTGGCCGGTGACCGCATCGCCCTGTACGGCGGGTACGGACCGGACCGCCACCGGCTCGTCGTGGGGGTGCTGGCGAACGGCCGGGTCGAGGTGACCGGGAAGTTCCGGCTGGTCCTGCCCGACGGCCGGTCGCTGCCCAGGACGGCCGAGGTCGTCGGCCGGGGCTCGGACCTGCACGTGTTCGCGGGGGACGAGTGGTCGCGGCTCGGCGTCGAGGACATCGGGCGGTGACGGCGCGGGACGGTGGACCCGTGGACACGACCGAGGTTCTCGGTGCCGTGGCACATCCGGGCGGCCTGCTGGTGCACCGCCCGGAACTCGTCGTGGGTGTCGTGCGCGCGATCTCCACGCCCTGGGCCCTGGAGATCGAGCTGCAGGCCCGCCGTCCGCTCGACCACCGCGGCGCGGCCGAAGTCGCACCCCGCCGGTTGCTGCCCGCACACGACGAGGGCGTGGACCTGCGCGTGGCCTGGCTCGACGAGACCGGGCACGCGCACTGGGAGTACGCCCTCTCGTCGTGGTCCGACAGCGGCGACCACGTGGGCGGCACCTCCGGCCATCGGGTCGTGTTCCGCTTCCCGCCGGTGTTCGACGAGATGTCGCTCGTCCTCGCGTGGCCGGAGATCGGCTTCCCCGAGACAATTGTTCGCCTGCCGCTGCCGGACCGGGCCACCGTCGAGCGGACCACCACCTCGATCTGGCGGGCACCGCTGGACGTCCGGCCCCTGCCGCAGGGCCTGACCCACCACGTCGCACCGCACCACGACGCACCGGCCCTCGAAACGGGCACGATCGCCGCGCCACCGCTCGTGCTGCACCGCCGCGTCCACCGCGCCGCCGTGGTGCTCACCCGGTTGACCGTCGTGGGTCCCGTGCTGTCCGCGGAGCTGCTCTGCGTCGCCAGGGGCCACGCCGCTGACGTGGTCAACGAGCACGCCTTCTCCGATCGGCAGGACACAGCGCCGGACGACCCGGCCCGGGTCCGGACGAGTGGCCCCGGCGCCGCCGTGGCGGTCGTCCAGGGGAGCGGGGCGTTCTGGGTGCGGCGGGGGGAGCTGGTCGCCTCCGGTGGCGACCAGACGTTCTCCTGCCTCCAGCAGCTCGTCCTGCGGCGCCCGGAGGACGGGTGGCTCGACCTGGTGGTCGCGTGGCCGCTCGCCGGGCTCGGCGACGTGCTGGTGCGCGTCCCGCTCACCTCTGCCTGAAAGGTCGTCGTTTCCGCCGGTTCAGGCGAAGTGCGTACCGGCAGGTTCACACGACCGTGTGAAGGATTTGATCTTGGCGCCCGTCGTGCCCCACTCTGCCGCAATCCGACGACGTTGCGAGCGAGAGGTGCCATGGAGCACGAGGCGAACTGGTTCAGGGGCGCTGTCTTCTACGAGGTCCTGGTCAGGGCCTTCAGCGACTCCAACGGCGACGGCACCGGCGATCTGCGCGGCCTCGCGTCCAAACTGGACTACCTGGAGTGGCTCGGTGTCGACTGCCTGTGGTTGCCGCCGTTCTACGCTTCGCCGTTGCGTGACGGCGGGTACGACATCAGCGACTTCCGTGCGGTGCTGCCGGAGTTCGGCACGGTGGAGGACTTCGTCCACCTGCTGGAGGAGGCGCACCGGCGGGGCATCCGGGTGATCACGGACCTGGTGCTCAACCACACCAGTGACGCGCACCCGTGGTTCCAGGAGTCGCGGCAGAACCCGGACGGCCCGTACGGCGACTACTACGTGTGGAGCGACGACGACTCGCGCTACTCCGACGCGCGGATCATCTTCGTCGACACCGAGTCGTCCAACTGGACCTTCGACCCGGTGCGCGGGCAGTTCTTCTGGCACCGCTTCTTCAGCCACCAGCCGGACCTCAACTACGACAACCCCGCCGTCCAGGACGCGATGATCGACACCCTGCGGTTCTGGCTGGACCTCGGCATCGACGGGTTCCGCCTGGACGCGGTGCCGTACCTGTTCGAGCGCGAGGGCACCAACTGCGAGAACCTGGCGGAGACGCACGACTTCCTCCGCAAGTGCCGCAAGGTCGTCGACGACGAGTACCCCGGCCGCATCCTGCTCGCCGAGGCGAACCAGTGGCCGTCGGACGTGGTGGAGTACTTCGGTGACCCGGCGGTGGGCGGGGACGAGTGCCACATGGCGTTCCACTTCCCGTTGATGCCGCGGATCTTCATGGCGGTGCGGCGGGAGTCGCGGTTCCCGATCTCGGAGATCCTGGCGCAGACGCCGGCGATCCCGGAGAACTCGCAGTGGGGCATCTTCCTGCGCAACCACGACGAGCTGACGCTCGAGATGGTCACCGACGAAGAGCGCGACTACATGTACTCCGAGTACGCCAAGGACCCGCGGATGAAGGCCAACATCGGCATCCGCCGGCGCCTGGCGCCGCTGCTGGAGAACGACCGCAACCAGCACGAGCTGTTCACCGCGATGCTGCTGTCGCTGCCGGGCTCGCCGGTGCTGTACTACGGCGACGAGATCGGCATGGGCGACAACATCTGGCTGGCCGACCGCGACGCGGTGCGCACGCCGATGCAGTGGACCCCGGACCGCAACGCGGGGTTCTCCTCCTGCGACCCGGGCCGGATCTACCTGCCGGTGATCATGGACCCGGTCTACGGCTACCAGGGCCTCAACGTCGAGGCGCAGGCCCGCAGCCAGTCCTCGCTGCTGAACTGGACCCGGCACCTGATCGCGGTGCGCAAGCAGCACCGGGCGTTCGGCCACGGCGACTTCACCGAGCTCGGCGCGTCGAACCCCACCGTGCTCGCCTACCGCCGCACGCTCGGCGCCGACGTGGTGCTCTGCGTCAACAACCTCTCCCGCTTCCCCCAGCCCGTCGAGCTCGACCTGGCCGAGCACGTGGGCAGCGTGCCGGTGGAGCTCACCGGCGGCGTGCGGTTCCCGGCGATCGGGGAGCTGCCGTACCAGCTCACCCTGACCGGTCACGGCTTCTACTGGTTCCAGCTGACCTCCGACGTGGAAGGTGGCGACAAGAAGTGACGACGAGCGAGGCCGTCGAGGTCGTGCCGGAGCAGCTGGACCGCTGGCTGGTGACCCAGCCCTGGTTCCGCGGCCGCGGGCCGGTGGAGTGCGAACGCGTGACCGTGCTGCGCGACGGTGACCCGACGCTGGCCCACGTCGTGCTGGCGGCGGGCGGACGCCGCTACCAGCTGCTGCTGGGCGTGCGCGACGAGCTGCCGGAACGGCTGGTGCACGCCAGGATCGGCGCCGCGGGCGACCGCCAGGTGTACGAGGCGGTGTACGACCCCGAGCTCACCGCCGTGCTGCTGCGGCACTTCGAGGAGTCCGCGCAGGTGGCGGGCCTGCGGTTCCGCGGCGACCTGCCGCCGCGCTACACCGACGCGCCGGTGGGGAGGCCGTTCCCGGGCCTGCAGCGCAACTGCTCCATCGTCTACGGCCAGCGCCACGTGCTGAAGTTCTTCCGCGAGCTGGTCGCGGGCGACAACCCGGAGCTCGTGCTGCACACCGCCCTGCACTCCATCGACGACCCGCACATCGCACCGCCCCAGGGCGCGCTGGAGTCCGAGCTGGACGGGGAGCGCACCACGTTCGCGGTGCTGCACGAGTTCGTCCCGCTCGGCGCCCTGGGCTGGCCGATGGCGACCGCGAGCGTGCGGGACTTCCTCGCGAGCCCCGGCACGGACCCGCAGGCCGCGGGCGGTGACTTCGCCGCGGAGGCGCGCCGGCTCGGCCGGGCCGTCGCGCGGGTGCACGCCGACCTGCGCGAGACGCTCGGCGAGCAGACCGCGGGACCGGACGAGGAGGCCGAGTTCGTGGCGGCCCTGCACCACCGCCTGGACGCGGCACTGGCCGAGGTCCCCGCGCTGGCACCGTTCGAGGCGGGCCTGCGCGCCCGGTTCGACGCCGTCCTGGCCGCCGCGGAGCCGGTCCGCCTGCAGCGGGTGCACGGCGACCTGCACCTGGGCCAGGTGCTGCGCTCACCGCGCACGTGGGTGCTCGTCGACTTCGAGGGCGAACCCCACGGCGGTGCGGCGGAACGGGCCCGGCCACGCCCCGCGGAACACGACGTGGCCACCGCCCTGCGGTCCCTGCACTACGCGGCGGCACAGCTGCTGGTGGGCGCGGACGACGTGGCCACCCTGCTGCCGCGGGCCGCTCGGTGGCTGGACCGCAACCGCGGCGCGTTCTGCGACGGCTACGCCGAGGTGGCGCCGGACCGCCGTCCCGGTGGCGCGCTGCTGGCCGCGGTCGAGCTGGACCGGGCGGTGCTGGAGGTGTGCCACGAGCAGCGCTACCGTCCCGAGTGGACGGTCATCCCGCTGTCGGCGATCGCGGAGGCGGTGACCGGCGAGCCCGCCTGGCTGGTGTAGCCGGGTTTCGGACGGCGGCGGGCCTCAGCGGTCCGGCCGCCGTCCACGGCCGGCGTGATCGCATCGTCGGTGCGGTCGTTGTCGGCAAGCTCGTGGTGGGACCGCGAGCCAGGTCGTCGTCGGCTCTCCGCGTTCGGCACCGCCGCCCGCGGCTCAGCCGGACTTGAGCAGGTTCTGCGTGTCGCCCCGCCGCTGGGTGCCCACGGTCGCGTCCGTGCCGATCAACGGCACCGCCGTCGTCCGCACCGGTTCGAGCACCGGGGTGGCCTGGGTCCAGCTGCGCAGCAGGTGCCGGCACAGGGACGCCTCCAGGGCGATCGCGGCGGCAGCGGCGTGCAGGAGGTCCTGGGTCCGGCCGGGGTGGGCGGACAGGTGTTCGCGGCTCTCGTTCAGCATCCTGGCCCAGCGCTCGTCCGGCGCCTCCGCGACGGACCGGACCGGGCGGCCGCCGACGCGGTGCAGGCCCGCGGTGAGGCGGCGGTCGAACAGCAGCGCGATGCCCGCCGCCGCGGTCCGGTGGCCGATGGCCGTGGCGGTGGAGAGGGCCAGTGCGCTCATCGTGTTGTGGGCGGCGATGGCGACGGCGGGCACGCGGTCGATCGCGGGCTGCGGCTCGTGCAGCGACTTCGCGGTGACGAGCTCGCGCAGCTGCGTGGTGGTGGCCTTGGTCTCGATGAACGTGTACAGCGCGGTGTGGCTGCTGCGCATCAGGCTGATGAGGTGGTCGCCGATGCGGGCGGGGGAGGCGGTGTCACCGCCCGCGTCCCTGACCATCGGCGCGGTCATCTCCCGCAGGGCGGCCAGCCACCGCTCGCTCAGCAGCGCACGCCACCGCACGACCTCCGGCTCGGCCGCGCGCTCGGCGCCGACGCCGTCGAACTCGCCTTCGTGCAGGGCGATCCACAGGGCCAGCTGGAAGTCCGGGTCGGCCACCAGCCGCGCCGGCTCGTCGACCGCCGTGAGGGCGGGGGGTGCCGTGCGGACGTCGAGCAGTGCGGCGATGACGCCGGCGCTCAACGGTCCTCGGGCGGTGGGCAACAACATCAGTGCCTCCGACGGGGGTGATCGCGATCCCGTGATCACTTACCCCTCCCGGGGTTCGTCAAACGCCTTCCCGGATTCCGGTACCCGGACGTGGGTCCGCGCCCTGCCGCTGAGGCGCCGTACAGGGGCGGCGAGGTCGCGTTCTTCAGGTCGTGTCCGGCTGACCGGACACGACCTGAAGAACGCGCGAGCTGGAGCACCCGCAACCCCGATGACGGCAGGTCGGCGGTCATCTCCCCGGGGGACGACCGCCGCCGACCTCCCGGCCGACCCGGCTCAGGCCGTCCGGGACCCCAGCAGTTCCAGCATCTCCGGCAGGTCGAAGAACCGCGCCACGTCGAGCGCGGACCTCGGCCCGAGTGCCGGGTCCGCCCCGGCCTCCAGCAACAGCCGCACGGAGCGCTCGGAACGGCGGAACACCGCCGCCCCGAGCGCGGTCTGCCCGCGGTCGTTGACCCGCCCGGTGTCGGCGCCGCGCTCCAGCAGCGCGGCGACGGTGTCGGAGTGGTTGTGGTACGCGGCCAGGACCAGCAGCGAGTCACCGGCGCCGTTGGTGAGGTTCACCGGCACGCCCGCGTCGAGTGCCTCGGCCAGCCGCTCGGTGTCGCCAGTGCGGGCCAGGTCGAACATCGACTGCAGGAACGCGAGCTCCTCCTCCGTCAGCGCCCCGGTCATGCGATCGTCGCCGGGAACCGTTCCCACACGCGGTGGGCGCCGAGCAGCGTCATCAGCTCCGTGAACACCTTCGTCGCGTCCTCACCGGCCACCACGCCCGCGGCACCGGTGATCCCGGCGGCCTCCAGGGCAGCGCGGCCGGTGCCCCACGCGCCGATGGCCTTGGCGTGGCGGAAGCACTCCTCGACCATCAGCAGCACGCGCGGGTCGACGGTCGTGCCCGGCGCGCCCGCCTTCGCGTCCCTGGCCGGCACCGCGTCCGGGCCGGGCGGGGGAGCCGCGGCGAGCAGCAGGGCGTCGAACTCGATCGACCGGGCCGTGAGGAACGTGCGCTGCGCGACCAGGCCGGAGTCGCCGATGGGGCCACCGGTCGGCGCGATCAGCAACGGCACCATCCCGCCGGCCAGGATCGTCTCGCGGATGGTCCGCACGCCGTCGAGGTCGGCCGGGTCGACCACGATGCCGATGAGGCGGCCGTCGGTCGGCCAGGTCTTCCCGACCTGGGAGAGCGCCGGGCTCGGCGTGACCTTCCTCGGCCGCACGGTGGGTTCGGGCGCGGGCAGGCCGAGGCCGCGGGCGACCTCCGCGCACAGCGTCGGGTCGACGTTGGCGAGCACCCGCAGCTGGCGTTCCTTGATCGCCTGCTCGTAGCACTTGCCGAGCTCGAAGGTGAACGCGCGCACCACGTGCTCCTTCTCCACCGGCGACAGGCTCAGCCAGAACAGCCGCGGCTGCGTGAAGTGGTCGGAGAACGACACGGGCGACTGCCGCACCTTCGCCGACTTCGGCAGCGGCTGCGCCACCTCGACGAACGCCCGGTCCTCCACGCCCGCGGTGAACGGGTTGCCGCCGTCGAGCGTGTTCGGCCGGTACGGCGCCACCCCGGCGTGCACCGCGTGCTGGTGGTAGCCGTCGCGGAACATGTCGTTGACCGGCACGTGCGGGCGGTTGATGGGGATCTGGTTGAAGTTCGGCCCTGCCAGCCGGGTCAGCTGGGTGTCCAGGTAGGAGAACAGCCGCGACTGGAACAGCGGGTCGTCGGTGACGTCGATGCCGGGCACCAGGTTGCCGAGGTGGAACGCGACCTGCTCGGTCTCGGCGAAGAAGTTCATGGTGTTGCGGTTGAGCGTCAGGAGGCCGACCGGCTGCACCGGCGCGAGCTCCTCCGGCACGATCTTCGTCGAGTCCAGCAGGTCGATGCCCTCGAACGTCTGCCGCGGGGTGTCCGGGAAGATCTGCAGGCCGAGCTCCCACTGCGGGTACGCGCCGGACTCGATCGCGTCGGCGAGGTCGCGGCGGTGGAAGTCCGGGTCGAAGCCGTTGGCCATCTGCGCCTCCTCCCACACCAGGGAGTGCACGCCCAGCTTCGGCTTCCAGTGGAACTTCGCGAGCGCGGTCTCACCCTCGGCGTTGACGAGCCGGAACGTGTGGACGCCGAAGCCCTCCATCGTCCGGTACGAGCGGGGGATGCCGCGGTCGGACATGTTCCACAGGACGTGGTGGGTGGCTTCGGTGTGGGTGGACACGAAGTCCCAGAACGTGTCGTGCGCGCTCTGCGCCTGCGGGATCTCCCGGTCCGGGTGCGGCTTGCCGGCGTGGATGATGTCCGGGAACTTGATGCCGTCCTGGATGAAGAAGACCGGGATGTTGTTGCCGACCAGGTCGAAGTTGCCCTCCTGGGTGTAGAACTTCGTCGCGAACCCGCGGGTGTCGCGGACCGTGTCGGCCGAACCGCGCGAGCCCAGCACGGTCGAGAACCGCACGAACACCTGCGTCTCCACGCCGTCGCCCAGGAACGCGGCCTTGCAGACGTTGGCGGCCGTGCCATAGCCGACGAACACGCCGTGCGCGCCGTAGCCGCGTGCGTGCACCACGCGCTCCGGGATGCGCTCGTGGTCGAAGTGCATGATCTTTTCGCGCAGGTGGTGGTCCTGCAGCAACGTCGGGCCGCGGTCACCGGCCTTGAGCGAGTGGTCGGTGTCGTACAGCCGCGCGCCGGCCGACGTGGTGAGGAACTCGCCCTGCTGACCGTTGGCGAGCTTCGGGGCACCGGTGGGCGCTCCCGTCGGTGACACCGTCTCCGGACCGGTCTGGTCCTGCTTGGGCGGCAACGGGCCCCGCGGCTCGGTCGGCTCCTCGAGCGAAGGCGGCTCGCTGTTCGGCACGCCGGGGATCGGCGGGTTCACCATCTCGGTGACCTTGTCGACCGCCTTCTCCAACGCCGCCTTCACGCGCTTGCCCGGCTTCTGGGTCGCCACTTGCTTCCTCCTCGGAGCTTGAACGTCAGCCAGGCAGTACCCGCCTAAACGCCATCTATGCGTGACAACCCGTCCGAGTATTGGTCAGCGCCGCCGTTTCTTCTCCTTCGCCTTCTTCTCCTTCGCGGCGGGCGCGGGCACGATCCGCTCCGCGACCGCAGGTGGCGCGGCGGCCAGCCCCGGCCCGCCGGCCTCGACCCACTCGACGACACCGTCCACCACCTCGTCCTCCAGCACCGACCCGACCCACACCGGCCGGGCGCCCGCGGCCCGTTCCCGCGCGCCGGGCAGCACGACCACGACGTTGGACACCTCGCACGCGTCCAGGCAGTCGGCGACCCGGACACCGGACAGGCGGGAACGCAGGACCGCGAGCTGGTGGTCGTGGTCGACGTCGGGGTGCTTGCGCGCGGTACCGCAGCAGCACCCCCGGCAGACGGTGATCTTGGGCGTCATGCCCTGAGTTCTACCCACCGACCGGCCGCGAGGGGTGTGAACGTGCTGCGGTTCTCAGTCCCGCGATCCGGGCGACCGGCCGATAAAGTGCCGTACCCCTACGGATGCGGACCCTGATTGTTCCTCACCGGACACCGCCTGACAGTGATCGGCAGTGAACTGCCGCCGTCCCTGCCTGAAGGCGAGCGTTCCTGATCCGAGAGGAACTGAAGTGAACAGAACACCACGGTCCTGGGGTCTGCTGGCCCTGGTCGCCGCGGCGGCGCTGGCCCCGGTCAGCACCGCGCACGCGGCACCGGAGAACGCCCAGCGCACCGCCCCGGCGGCCACCTACCTCGGCGACACCGTCCCTGCGAACCTCGGTGACGTCTCGCCCATGTTCGCCGGCGGCCAGAACGCCACGGTGAGCGAGTTCCCCGGCATCGTCGCGGGCATCCGCGCCGGTGGCTCCCGGCCGGAGGGCCAGACCTGCACCGGCACGGTCGTCGCCCCGCGCAAGATCCTCATCGCGGCGCACTGCGCGGACGCGGAGGGGGAGAAGAAGTTCGTCTACGGCCTCGACGACCTCAAGGACTACCGGGGCGGCGCCGGTTCCGGGTTCGCCGTGAACGTCGTCAGCTACAAGAAGCACCCGCGGTACGTCAACTTCGACCAGGGCTACGACGTGGCGGTCGTGACCGTCGACCGCGACATCGCGCTCAAGGGCGGGGCGGCCTACCCGAAGTTCGCCACCTCGGCGGACGCCGGCGGCGCGGCACCGGGCAAGACGGGCCAGGGCTTCGGCTACGGCAAGAAGGACTTCAACGACACCTCGCAGGACGTCACGCTGGACAAGGCGGGCCTGCCGGTCGTCGACGGCGACCGGGTCTGCCAGGGCGTCGGCGCGGGCTTCAAGTCGGCGACCATGATCTGCGCCGGCTACTCCGACGGCCGCACCACGATCCTGCCCGGTGACAGCGGTGGCCCGCTGGTCGTCGACGGCAAGGTCTACGGCGTCGCGTCGTGGAGCCGGTCGGACTTCAAGTGGTACTCGATCTACGGCCGCCTCGACAACGACATGGGCGACTGGGTGAAGACCGAGGTCGGCGAGCAGCCCCCGGTCGGTGACTTCGGGCTGACCGTCGCGCCGGGCAGCGGTTCGGTCGCCGCCGGCAAGGCGCTGTCCGCCGCGGTCAACACGACCGCGGGCTCGGGTGGTGCGGAGAACGCGACGCTGTCCGCCTCCGGCCTGCCCAGCGGCGTGAAGGCGGTCTTCCAGCCGACGTCGGTCACCACCGGCGGCTCGGGCAAGGTCACGTTCGACGCGAGCACCACCGCTCCGAACGGCACCTACGAGATCACCGTCACCGGCACCACGTCGAGCGGCAAGACCGCGTCCGGCAGGTACTCGCTGACCGTCACCGGCGGCGGCGACCCGCAGCCGGGCGACTTCACCCTGGCGGCGACCCCGAGCAGCGTGAAGGCGGCCAAGGGCAAGTACGTCTCGACCACCGTCGGCAGCACCGGCGACGGCCAGACCATCACCCTCTCAGCCTCCGGCGTGCCCACCGGCGTGAAGGCGGCCTTCCAGCCGTCGTCGATCGCCGCGGGCAGCGCGGCCAAGCTGACGCTCGACGTCTCCACCACCGCGGCCGCCGGCACCTCGTCGATCACGGTCACCGGCACCGACGCGGGCGGCAAGACCGCCACCACCACGGTCTCGCTCACCGTCGAGGGCACCGAACCGCCGACCGGTGAGGTCACCGTCACCGCGACGCCGTCGTCAGCGACCGTCAAGCAGGGCCTGCTCGCGCAGACCCTGGTGAAGGCCGCCGGCGGCACCGGGAACCTCACGCTGACCGCGTCCGGGGTGCCCGCGGGCGCGCAGCTGTCGTTCAACCCGGCCACCATCGGCCAGAACGGCAGCAGCAACGTCTGGATCTTCACGAACTTCTCCACCCCGCCCGGCACCTACCCGATCACCGTCAAGGCCACCTCGGCGGACGGCAAGACCGGCACGACGACGTTCACGCTGACCGTCACCCGCTAGCAGCAACAACGACGTGTGGGGTGTGACCGCTTCCCGCGGTCACACCCCACACGTGTTCTCGCTGCTGAGCAGGTTGCCAGCTGTCGTGCCTTCGCCCCCGAGTTCCCGCCCCTGGCTCTGCCGGCGTCTGCAAGTACCACCAACTGGTACTTGCAGACGCCTTGGGCAAGCAAGGAGGGGAGGGGCGGACAAGACTTCTGGCCCCAGGTGTTCAGACCGTGAGAGTCCAGGAGTCGATGGTGCCGACGTCGTAGGTGTAGACGTCCTTCACCTGGAGCTTCCACGTGCCGTTGCGCGTCTCCGAGGAGAGGTCGACGGTGTAGGTCTCGTGGACCCCCGCCGAGGACGACGCGCCGCCGGCCTTCTTGAGCACGTAGGACCGGCCGGACGGGCCGACCAGGTCGATGGCCAGGTCACCGGTGTAGGTGTGGTTGATGTCGACCTTGACGGTTGCCGAGGCCGTGGAGTTGCCGGTGCAGCCCGCGATCGTGACCGAGGACGAGACCGCGGTGCCGTTGTCCGGGATGGACACGTCCTCGCCGTTCGTGCCGGGGCCGCACTCCGGTGCCGGGCCGCCGCCGATGAACCCGCTGTGGAGCAGCTTGTTCGGTGAACCCGAACCGGGGTTGGTGACCTTGCCGCTCGTGGCGCCGTTCACCAGCGCGTCGCGCAGGGCCTGGGGGCTCGCGGACGGGTTGGCCGACAGGTACAGGGCCGCGACCCCCGCGACGTGCGGGGTGGCCATGGACGTGCCGGACATGTTCGTGGCACCGCCGTTCAGCCCGAGCGAGGTGATGTTGTCACCCGGCGCGAAGATGTCGGTGCAGGTGCCGTAGTTGGAGAACGAGGCACGGGCGTCGTTCGACGAGGTCGCGTTCACGGTGATCAGCGCCGCGATCTTCGCGGGGCCGGTGGAGCAGGCGTCGGTCGAGCTGTTGCCCGACGCGACGGCCATCTGCACGCCCGAGCTCACCATGCCGGCGATGGCGTCGTTGCCGATGTCGGCGGTGTCGAACGTCCAGGAGGCGTTGACCACCGCGGGCTTGCGGGCGTTCGCTGTGATCCACTCGATCGCCTTGACACCCGCGGAGTCCGGGCCGTTGCCGGTGCAGCTGGTGCCCAGCATCCGCACCGACACCAGCTTCGCCTTCTTGGCCACGCCGTAGGTCTTCGACCCGACCGTGCCCGCCACGTGCGTGCCGTGGCCGGAGCAGTCCTGGCCGTTCTGGCCGTCCTCGATGAAGTCCGCGCCGACGGTGGCACGGCCCTCGAAGTCGGCGATGCCGGTCTTGATGCCGGTGTCGGTGACGTAGACGGTGACGTTCGACGCGCCCCCGTCCGGGTAGCTGAACCTCTTGTCCAGCGGGAGGTTCGCCTGGTCGATCCGGTCCAGGCCCCAGGTCGGGTTGCTCTGCACCTCGGTGGCCCGCGCCGTGCCGTCCTGGTAGACGGCCTTGACCGCGGGGTCGGCCGCGAGCCTGCGGGCCTGCTGCGAGCTCAGGCCCGTGACCTGGAACCCCTGCATGGCGCGGGAGAACACGGTGTCGAGGGTGCCGCCGTAGCGCTGGACCAGCGTGGAGGAGGCGGCCTGGACACCGGCCAGCGAGATGCCGCCGGCCGGTTTGAGGGAGACGATGAAGCTGTCGCCAGGGGCGGGGTTCTTGGCCCGGACGAAGTCGGCCTCAGCGGCGTGCGCCGCCGGGGCGGTGATGACCGAGAGCGACGCCAGCACGGCGAGCCCGAGAGCGGTGCGTTGCATGACAGGTCCTTCCGGGCGTCGTCAGAACGTCAGGGTCCAGGAGTCGATGGTGCCGCTGTCGTAGCTCCACACGTCCGTGACCTGCAGCTTCCACGTGCCGTTGCGGTCCTCCGCGGACGCGTCGACGGTATAGGTCTCGTGCACACCGGTCGTGGACGACGCGCCGCCCGCCTTCTTGAGGCCGTACTTCGCGCCGGACGGGCCGACCAGGTCGATGGCCAGGTCAGCGGTGTAAGGGTGGTTGATGTCCACCTTCACCTTGGTGGTGGTGGACGCCTTGCCGGTGCAGTTCGAGACGGTCACCGAGGAGGAGACGGCGGTGTTGGTGTCCGGGATGGACACGTCGTCGCCGTTGGTGGCCGCCGCGCACGGCTCGGGGTCGGGGCCGCCGCCACCGATGAAGGAGATGTTGAGCAGCTTGTTCGGCGAGCCCTTGGTGTCCGAGATCTTGTCCGGCGTCGAGTTGTTCACCAGCGCGTCGCGGACCTGGGCAGGGGTGGCAGAAGGGTTCGCCGAGAGGTACAGCGCGGCCGCGCCGACCACGTGCGGGGTGGCCATCGAGGTGCCGCCCATCGACGTGGTGCCGCCGCCGTTCTTCGTGGAGGTGATGTTCGAGCCGGGCCCGAAGATGTCGACGCACGAACCCCAGTTGGAGGCCTGGCCGCCGGTGTAGATCGAGCGCTTGTCGGCCGAGTCGCTGGCGGCCACCGTGATGGCCTCCGGCGTGCGGGCGGGGGAGGTCTGGCAGGCGTCGCCGTTGTTGTTGCCCGCCGCCACGCCGAACGTGACGCCCGCCGCGATCGCCCGCTTCACCGCGCTGTCCACAGTGGAGTCGGCGCCGCCGCCGAGGCTCATGTTCGCCACGGCCGGCTTCTTCGCGTTCTGGGCGACCCAGTCGATGCCCTTGATGATCTGCGAGTACTGCCCGTTGCCCGAGCAGTCGAGCACGCGCACACCGACGAGGTTGACCTTCTTGGCCACGCCGTAGGTCTTCGACCCGACCGTGCCGGCGACGTGCGTGCCGTGGCCCTGGCAGTCCGAGGCGTCCGGGTCGTTGTCGATGAAGTCGTAGCCGTCCTTGGCACGTCCCTCGAACTCCGGGTGCGCCTTGTAGATGCCGGTGTCGAGGATGTACGCGGTGACGTTGGAGGCGGTGTTCGGGTAGGTGTAGCGCTGGTCGAGCGGCAGGTTCGCCTGGTCGATCCGGTCGAGGCCCCAGGTCGGGTTGGTCTGGGTCTCTGACATGCGCGCCCAGCCGTCCTGCTGCACGTAGGCGACCTGCGGGTCGGCCGCGAGCCGCCGGGCCGCCGCCTCGTCGAGCTTCACCGCGAAACCGCGCACGGAGGCGACGTAGGTGTTGCTGACCTTGCCGCCGTGCTTGCGGGCCAGGGCGAGTGCCTTGGCGTTCGTGGTCGGCGCGTCGCTCGCCCCGTCCTTGAACACCACGATGTAGCTGCCCGCGACGGGCTGCGCCACCGCCCTGACCTCGGCCTGCTGGGCGAAGGCGGGGGTCGCCGCCGCAGCCGCGGCGCACAGGGCGGCCACACCGAGTCCGGCCGTGACCAGCCGGCGGGATGTGCGATCGAGTCGCATCTGAGGTTCTCCGTTCTGGGCCGCCTCGGCAGGGAGTGGGCGGCCACGTGCGGATCACCATCGGTCGCGTGCGCACCGCGAACAATCCGGATATCGCTACGTAGGGATACCCGTCTTTCGCCTAAGATCAGTCCGGATGAGTCGGACACCGAGCCAGCGCCGGCCCGGCCCCGCCGCACTGGTGCGGACCAGCTCCCCGGTGCTCGTGGGGCGGGGGGACCAACTCGGCACGCTGCGCGCCGCCGTGCCGAGGCACCCCGCCGTGGTCATGGTCGAGGGCGAGGCCGGTGTGGGGAAGTCCCGCCTGGTCCGCGAGCTGCTCGACTCCGACCTCGGTCCGATCGCCGTGCTGATCGGGCACTGCCAGCCGGTGGGGGAGCCGTTCCCGTACGGGGCGGTGCTGGAGGCGTTGCGCGACTGCGCCGAACGGCTCGCGCGCGGTCCGCGGCTCAGCCCGGTGACCGGTGTGCTGGGCGCGTTGCTGCCGGAGATCGCCGAACACCTGCCGCCGCCACCGCCGCCGACCGGCGACCCGCGGGCCGAGCGGCACCGGGTGTTCCGCGCGGTGCGGGAGCTGGTGAGCGTCCTCGGGCCGGTGCTGCTGGTCGTGGAGGACCTGCACTGGGCCGACGACGGGTCGCGGCAGCTGCTGCGGTTCCTGATGGGCGACCCGCCCGCGAACCTCTCGATCGTGGTCACCTACCGGCGCGAGGACGTGCCCGGCGGGGTGCCGCTGGGGTCGGCGTACCGGCCGCCCGGTGGGACCACCAGCGCGGTGCTGGAGCTCGAGCCGCTCGACGTGGCCGAGGTGCGGGCGCTGACCTCGGCCATCCTCGACGGCGAGCCGGTGTCCGCGGAGTTCGCGGCCAAGCTGCACGAACGCACGGCGGGCATCCCGTTCGTCGTCGAGGAGACCCTGCGCGCGCTGCGGAACCCGGCCGGTGCCGTGCACGCCGACGGTGCCACGGCGCGGCGGCTGCTCGACCACGTGGACGTGCCGGTGCTGCTGCGCGACGCGATGGCCGAGCGGCTGGCCGCGTTGCCGGTGACCGCGACCCGGCTGGTGCAGGCCGCGGCCGTGCTCGGGGTACCCGCGACGGCCGAGCTGCTCGGTGCGGTGGCCGCCATCGGGGAGAACCGGGTGCGCACGGCGTTGACCCACGCGCTGACGGGCCACGTTCTGCACGAGGCCGACGCACGCACCTACGGCTTCCGCCACGCGCTGGCACGCCAGGCCGTGTACGACACGTTGAGCGGACCGGACCGCCAGCAGCTGCACAGCCGGGCCGTCGAGGCGTTGTCGCAGGTCGAGCCGCTGCCGTTGGTGCAGCTGGCCGAGCACAGCGAACGCGCTGGTCACACCGCCGAGTGGCTGCGCTTCGGTGAGGCCGCCGCCGACCGGGCCGCCGAACGCGGTGAGGCCGGGACCGCCACGGCCCTGCTGCAACGGCTGCTGTTCGACCCGGCCGTGCCCGCGGCCGACGTGGACCGGCTCGCGATCAAGCTCGGCGAGGTCGCCCACCGCGGCCTCGACCAGCACGCCCCGACCGAGGCGCTGGAACGCCTGCTGTCCGACCGGCGGCTGTCCGTCTCGGCGCGCGGCGAGGTGCGCCTGTTCCGCGGCCTGCTGCTGATCCGCCAGGCCGGCGGCCTGGAGGAGGCCCGCGTCGAGATCGAACGCGCCGTCGCCGACCTGGGCGAACGCCCCGACCTGGCCGCCCGCGGCGCCGCCGTGCTGGGCCTGCCCTACCTCGGCACCACACCGGTCGGCGAGTGCATGCCGTGGCTGGACCTCGTCGAGGAGCACCGCGCGTCGACCGGCGACGCCGAGCTGCGGCTGTCGCTCTACGCCAACCAGCTCGGCTCGAAGATGCACACCGGCGACCCGTCCGTGCTGCGCGAGCTGGACTTCACCCCCGCCACGACCCCCGGCGAACTGCGCCAGCTCGCCCGCGCCCACTGCAACCTCGCCGACGCGCTGGCCACCACCGGCCACCTCGACCTGTGCGGTGACCTGCTGCGCGACGGCCTGCGCCTCGCCGCCGAGTGCGGCGCCCCGTTCGTGGTGAGCACCGCCCAGGCCACCCGCGTCCGCCTCGACTGGCTGACCGGCCGCTGGGACGGCCTCGCCGACCGCGCCCAGACCCTGCTCGACGAGTACCGCGACCTGTTCCCGGTGGCCAGCGAGCTGAACCTGGTGCTCGGCTCGCTGGCCACCGCGCGCGGCGAGTGGGCGGAGGCCACCAGCCACCTCACCGAGACCGGCGCGTTCGCCCCGGAGGAGTCGATCGCCCCGGTCGCCATCGCCGGCTGCGCCGCACTGGCGTGGACGGTGCTGTCGCAGGACGAGGTCACCCGCGCCTACGTGGACGTGGACCGCGGCCTCGCCGTCGTGCGCGCCAAGGGCGTCTGGGTGTGGGCCACCGAGCTGGGCCCGGTCGCCGTGGCCACGTTCCTCGCCGCCGGCCGCGAAACCGACGCCGAGACCCTGATCGCCGACATCGCCCGCGGCATCGAGGGCCGCGACGCACCGATGGCGGTGGCCGCACTGGCCCAGTGCCGCGCCCGCCTCGCCGAGGCCCGCGGTCAGCTCGACGTCGCCATGACGCTCTACCGGGAAGCCGCCGACCGCTACGCGGCGCTGCCCGCGCCGTACTTCACGGCCCTGGTGACCGAACGCGAGGCCGTCTGCCTGCTCCCGACCGACCACGAGAAGGCGACCGAGGTCCTCTCCGCCCTGGTGGACACCTTCGACGCGCTGGGCGCGACCCGCGACGCCGCCCGGTGCCGCCACCTGCTGCGCAGCATCGGCGGCGGCAAACCCTCCCGCCGCGGCCGCCGCGGCTACGGCAACGAGCTGTCCCCGCGCGAACAGGAGGTCGCCCGCCTGCTCGCCGCCGGCCACACCAACCGCAAGATCGCCGACGTGCTGTTCCTGTCGCCGCGGACCGTGGAACAGCACGCGGCCAGGGTGCTGCGCAAGCTCGGGGTGTCGTCGCGGGCGGAGCTGCAGGCGGAGGACCTGGGCTGACCGGTTGCGCGGTGGTGTTCAGCCGAGCAGCCTGGCGCACGCCCTGGCCATGCTGTCGCGGTCGCCCGCTGACAGGGCCCGTCAGCGGCTGTCAGGCCCTGCCAGCCGCACGTGCGCCCGGTGCCAGCGCCTCCCACCAGTCTTCTGGGCGTACACCCCAGAGCTGATCAGGAGTCCACCCCATGCACGTCACGATCACCGGCGCCGGTCTCGGCGGCCTCACCCTCGCCCGCGTGCTGCACGTGCACGGCATCGAGGCCGCGGTCTACGAGGCCGAGCCGTCACCGACCGCCCGCGCCCAGGGCGGCATGCTCGACATCCACGACTACAACGGCCAGCTCGCCATCACCGCCGCCGGGCTGATGGACGAGTTCCGCGCCATCGTCCTGGAGGGCCGCGAGGCCATGCGCGTCGTCGACCGCAACGGCACCGTCCTGATCGACAAGGCCGACGACGGCACCGGTGGCCGCCCGGAGGTGCAACGCGGCGAGCTGCGCACGTTGCTCATCGACTCGCTGCCCGAAGGCACTGTCCGATGGGGGCACAAGGTCAGCAGCGCGCGCACCCTCGACGACGGCCGCCATGAGGTCACGTTCGACAACGGCACCGTCATCGCCACCGACCTGCTCGTCGGCGCGGACGGCGCCTGGTCGCGCATCCGCCCGCTGCTGACGCCTGCGACCCCCGAGTACGCGGGCACGTCGTCCGTCGAGACCTTCCTGCTCGACGCCGACACCCGCCACCCGGGCGCCGCCGCACTGGTCGGCGGCGGCATGATGATGGCCGCCGCGCCGAACAAGGGCATCCACGCCCACCGGGAACGCGGGGGCACGCTGCACGTCTACGTGATGTTCACCGAAGCGCAGGAGTGGTTCGACCGCTTCGACTTCACCGACCCCGCCGCGGCCACCGCCGCGCTCGCGCGGGAGTTCGACGGCTGGGCCCCCGAACTGGTCGCGCTGATCACCGACACCGACACCCCGCCGCTGTGGCGGCCCCACTACGGCCTGCCCTCCGGCCACCGCTGGGAGCGCGTGCCGGGCGTGACGCTCGTCGGCGACGCCGCCCACGTCGCCGCACCGGACGGCGAGGGCGCCAACCTCGCGATGCTCGACGGCGCCGACCTCGCGCAGGCACTGGCCGCGCACCCGCACGACGTCGAGGCGGCGCTGGCGGAGTACGAGCGGAAGATGTTCGGGCGCGTGGAGGCGGGCGTCGACGAGGAGCAGCTGCTGCAAAGCCTGTTCGGGGAGAACGCGCCGCAGAACCTGGTGGACCTGTTCGCCGAGCACCAGGCGTCCTGACCCACGAGGAGCCGGTCCGTCAGACCAGGTCCGCCGGGGCACGGGCCGCGAGCGCCTCCGCGTCCGCCACCCCGAGCCGCCGTCCCCGGACCTGCCGTGCGCGGCCGGAACGCCGGTCGCACCCGCAGGTCTCGAAGCCCTCGTAGCGCAGCCCGGCCGCCAGCGCCGCGGCCACGGCCCTCCACCCGGAGTCGTCCGTGCGCCGCGGCGCCGTGAAGTCGTGGCCCGCGAACGCGTACCGGCACACGCCGCCGACGGTAGCAGGAGCCGCTCAACGTCCGAAGTGGACGAACCGCACCGCGGTGTGCAACGCCCGCGCCACCGGCTGAGCACGTCTTCACGACCGGCGACGTGCGCGGAGTCCACCACCCCGTTTCGGCCACCTGACCGGGTGAAGTTCCGCTCGAACGACGGCAGCGGCTGGCTTTTCGGCCGCGCGGTCCGGTAAGCCCTCCGGCGTGCGTTTGCCTCACGCGGTTTGGGTCGGCGGGCTGCTGGTGCCCGCCCTGCTCGCCGCCACCGGTGTGTTCGTCTACGGCAGTGGCGTCGAACGGTCGCTCGACGCCGATGTCCGCTCGGCGCTGACCAAGGCCGGCTACCACGGCGTCGTGGCGGTGGACGGGCGGTCGGTGGTGGTCAGCGAGGTGGCCCCGCGCGCGGCCGACGCCGTGCGCGCCGTGGTGTCCGACGTGGACGGTGTCGCCACCACCGAGATCCGCGCGGCCGGCCCCGAGCAACTGCTCGTGGCCGTGCGCGGCGCGGAGGTCCTGGTGTCCGGCGCGGTCGCCGACGACGCGGAACGCCGCGCGCTGGTCGACGCCGTCCAGACCCCCGGTCACCGGGTCACCGCGGCACTGCGCCTGGGAGGCACCCTGCCGATCCCGCCCGCGGTGGTCGGCCGGCTGGTGTCGGCCGCGTTGTCCGCCAGGGTGTCCGAGGTGACCACGACCGTCCACGGTGGACATGTCGCCGTGGCCGCCCGCGTGCCGGACGAGGAACGTGCCACCGCGGTCCGCGAGGCCATCCGCCAGGCCGCGAACGGCCTGCGGGTCACCGACCGCGTCGAGATCGGCCCGTCCACCACCGCCGGCGACCTGGACGTCGCGGCCCTGCACGACTCGATCAGCCGCATGGTCAACGGCAACGGTGCGATCCGGTTCGTGCAGGGCACCACCGCCTGGGAGGGCCACGGCCCGGTGCTCGTGCACCGCGTCGGCCGCATGCTCCTGGTCGCACCCCGCGCCTCCGTCACGCTGGTCGCCCACGGCACCGACCCGGTAACGGCCACCACACGCGGCCAGATGGTCCGCGACGAGCTCGTGGGCCAGGGCGTCTCCCCAGCCCTGATCGCCGTTGAGACCCGCCCCGCCCCCGACGGCGAGTACGACCCGGCCACCCGCCAGGTCGACGTCGTAGTCCGCTAGGAGTTCCCGTGCTCTGGTTGTTCTCGCAGATGTTCCTGCTGTGCCTGGCGTCCTTCGCCGCCGGCTGCCTGCTCACCTGGCTGGCCGTGCGCAAGCGCCACGCCGAGTCCCCGAAGCCCCGCCTCGCCCTGCCCGCACCCCGCACCGAGAACCCGATCGTGCGCCAGCAGCCGCTGCTCCAGGTCGCGGACGAACCCGTGGTGACGGTGCCCGCCGATGACGAGGAAGCGTTGCCCGTCAAGGGGAACTCGCGAACGATGGTCTACCACACGCCGGACTCGCCGTACTACCGGCGGATGAAGGGCGACGTGATGTTCGGGACCGAGACCGAGGCGCTGAAGGCCGGGTACCGGATGTGGACGACAAAGGCCCGCGTGAAGGCCTGATCGCACTTCTCCAGACCCCTCCGACGTCGAGGAAGGCCCCGTCGATCTGACTAGCAGGTAGTGACTTGCCGCACAAGCGCAGGTATAACTTGTTCTCATGCGGCAAGAGTGAGGATGATCACATGAACCACACAATGACGTGTGATAACGGTTTCAAGGGTCCCTCTCGACGTTCGTTCTTGACTGGAACAGGTTCTATTTTAGGTGGCATGGCCCTGGGTGCCGGTCTCGCACCGGCGGCCAGGGCGAGCACGATCGCCGACGCGGCGGTGGTTCCGGCGCTCGTCATCGGCACCGGGTACGGCGGGTGCGTCGCGGCGCTGCGCCTGGCCCAGGCCGGTGTCGACGTCCACATGGTCGAGCTGGGCATGGCCTGGGACACGCCCGGTTCCGACGGCAAGGTCTTCGCCAACACGACCACGCCGGACCAGCGCTCGTTCTGGCTGCGCACCAGGACGAAACAGCCTTTGAGCAACTTCCTCGGCTTCCCGATCGACAAGGCGATCCCGAGGTACACCGGCATCCTCGACGCCGAGGAGTTCGGCGGCATCACCGTCTACCAGGGCCGCGGTGTCGGCGGCGGCTCCCTCGTCAACGGCGGCATGGCCGTCACGCCCCGGCGCGAGACCTTCGGCGACGTGCTGCCCGGCGTGAACGCCGACGAGATGTACGGCACCTACTACCCGCGGGCCAACGCCGAGCTCGGCGCCGGGCTCGTCAACCCGGCCTGGTTCGACGGCACCGCGTGCTACCAGTACGCGCGGGTCGGCCGCAAGCACGCCCAGCGCAGCAACTTCCCGTACGTGTTCGTGCCCACCGTGTACGACTGGGGCTACATGGAACAGGAGGCGGCGGGCACCGTCCCGAAGTCCGCGCTGGCCGGCGAGATCCTCTACGGCAACAACCACGGCAAGAAGTCCCTGCAGAAGTCCTACCTGCCCAAGATCAGGGCGACCGGGCGGGTCACCATCTCGCCGCTGCACCGGGTCGCCTCGGTCCGGCCCACGACCGGCGGCTACGCGGTCACCGTCGAGCAGCTCAACACCACCGGTGACGTCATCGCGACCAAGTCGGTGACCGCGGCGAAGGTGTTCTTCGCGGCGGGCAGCGTCGGCACCAGCAAGCTGCTGGTGAAGCTGAGGGCCACCGGTGCGCTGCCGAACCTGAACGGCGAGGTCGGCAAGGGCTGGGGTGACAACGGCAACGTCATGTGCGGCCGGGCCAACCACATGTGGGACGCCACGGGCGCGCTGCAGTCGTCCATCCCGACGCTGGGCATCGACAACTGGGCGGCCGGGGGAGCGTTCGCGGAGGTGGCGCCGCTACCGACCGGGATCGAGACCTACGCCTCGTTCTACCTGTCGATCACCAAGACCCCGCACCGCGCCGCGTTCTCCTGGAACGCCGCCACGAACAAGGTCGACCTCAACTGGCAGACGGTGTGGAAGGAGAAGTCCATCACCGCCGCCAAGACGATCTTCGACAAGATCAACGCGAAGGAGGGGACGATCTACCGGACCGACCTGTTCGGCGTGTACAAGATCTGGGGCGACCACCTGACCTACCACCCGCTCGGCGGCGCGGTCCTGGGCAGGGCCACCGACGCCTACGGCCGCCTGCACGGCTATCCGGGGCTGTACGTCATCGACGGGTCGCTCATCCCCGGCACGACCGTGGTGAACCCGTTCGTCACCATCACCGCGCTCGCGGAACGCAACATCGAGAAGATCATCGCCACGGACCTGTGACCGGGTCTGTGAAGTCCTACGTGGACGCTCCCACCTGACTCGGCAGCACGCAGACCGCGTCGAGCCCGAGCACGTGGTTCAACCGGCCGAACGAGAGCCACGCGCCGATGCTCATGGTCAGCTCCACGATCTCCACCTGGCTGTACGACGCGGTCATGCGGGACCAGAAGTCCTCGTCGAGACCGTGGTGGTCCAGTGCGTACCGCTCGGCGTACTCGGCGGCCATCCTGGTGCGGTCGTCGAAGGCGTCGGTGGTGCGCCACTGGGTCACCGCGTCGAGGAACCCGTCCTCGACCTTCTGCCCGTCGCGCTCGGTCCGCCAGTCGAGGCAGAACAGGCACCCGTTGATCTGCGCGGTCCGCAGCCGGGCCGCCTCGAACTCGCGCAGCCCGAGCGTGGTGTGCTGGTAGACAGCGAGCGAGAAGTTCGCCGCGGCGACACCGATGCCCGGCACCATCTCGCCCCACACGTACCCGATGGGGTCCTTGCCCTGCGGGATGTCGACGTTCACCGCGCACTCCTCCCCAGCTTGCCCGCCACCGGTCGCAGCGGCACGTCCAACGCGTCATAGAGACCGGGTTCCGCCGCGGCCAGCCAGTCGATGGCGTTCACGAGCCGCCCGACCGCCGTCGCGTTGCCGCCCGCGGACCGGTTCTCGCCCTCGTCGTCGGCCTCGACGGACACCTCGATGCGCGGCCGGCCCTCGATGATCACCTTGTGCGCGCCGTCGCCGGAGGGCGGCATCGGCCAGTTCGGCGCGCAGGACGGGTGGATGCGCGTGACGTGCTCGATCACGATCAACGGCTCGCCGCCGACGACCCCCTGCACCTCGAACCGGATCGCGCCCTGCGTGCCCGCCTCGAACTCGCCCATGGTCCGCGTCGTCACCGTCTCGTCGAGCGCGCGCCGGTCGACGGTCTCGCGGATCTCGTCGACCTCCACGCCCAGCGCCCTGGCCATCAACCGGATCTGGCCGCCCCACACCATGGTCGGCACCGTGGGCATCAGCATCGGTGCCTGGTAGTCGAGCGGCTGGCCCATGCCGATCAGCCACCGCACCGCGTCGGGTTGGTCGTAGGTCGAGTAGTCGAAGATCTCCTGGCAGCGCACCGCGTTGATCCGGCTGCCCAGCCCGCTGATCAGCAACGGCAGCACGTCGTTGCCCCAGCCGGGGTCCACACCCGACACGAACAGCGACCCGCCGCCGTCAGCTATCGCCTTCAGCACCGGGTCGCGCAGCTCCGGAGGTGCACTGCGGTGGTCGTAGAGCGCGTACAGCGACGGCGTCACCACCACCGCGCCCGCCGCGATCGCCCTGGTGATGTCGGCGAGCGCCTCGGCCGGCCGCACGTCACCCGAGGCCGCGTAGACGACGGCCCGCGGACCCGTGGCGAGCACCGCGCCGATGTCGTCGGTCGCGACGATCCCTGTGTTGTAACCGGTTCCAGCAAGCTCACCGGCGTCGCGTCCCACCTTGTTGGCGTCGTGCACGACCACCGCGGTCAACTTCAACCCAGGATGAGCCTCCACGGCCCGAATTGCCGCACGCCCGACGTTGCCCGTGCCCCACACCACTGTGGCGATCATGCGCTGTAGCCTAACTAGAACACGTTCCAGTTTCTAGTGCAGTCCCGTTCCCGCTCCCAAATCCACCCGCGGGGCGTAACCCCCTGCCTTCCACGGCATCTGCAACAAGCGGGGTGGGGCTAGGGTTTGTGGAGTTGGACGGTCAGCTCCTTGCCTGGGTGCAGGAGAAGGGACACGGCCAGCGTTTCGCGTTCGACGAAATCGCGGTGCGTGTGAACGGCCGCCGCGACGTCCTCGGGTGCCGTCAGGACGACCTCGATGCGGTCGGAGACGTCGAACCCGGAGTCCTTGCGGGCCTGCTGCACCAGCCGGACCACGTCCCGCGCCAGGCCCTCCGCCTCCAGCTCCGGCGTGAGCGCGGTGTCGAGCGCGATCGTCACGCCCTGCTGCGCACCCACGACCCAACCGCTGCGCGGCGCCTCGGTGACCAGCACGTCATCCGGCGAGAGCGTGACGGACCCGGCCAGCTCGGCCGCACCCGTGGCGCGCAGGGCCTCCGCCAACGAGCGGGGGTCCGCGGCCGTGATCGCCGCCGCCACCTCCTGGGTGCGCTTGCCGAACCGCTTGCCCAGTACGCGGAAGTTCGGCCGCACCTCGATGTCGACCACCTCGCTCGCGGCGTCGAGCGGCAGCACGACCTTGACGTTGAGCTCGTCACCGACGTCGTCGAGCAGCTCCCGCGGCAACGGAACGCTGACCAGCGCGCGGCTCAACGGCTGGCGGATGCGCAGACCCGCGGACTTGCGCGCGGCACGGCCCAGCTCCGCGACCACGCGGGCACTCGCGACCTGCGCGGACAGCTCGGGGGAGACGCGGGCGGGATCGCTGACGGGCCACGTGGCCAGGTGCACCGAGTCCGCGGCGGCGAGGTCGTGCGGCCTGATCACCCGCTGCCAGACCTCCTCGGTGATGAACGGCACGAACGGCGCCAGCAGCCGGGTGAGCACCTCCAGGCACTCGTGCAGCGTCGTCAGCGCGTTCTCGTCGCCGCGCGAGAACCGTTGCCGCGACCGGCGCACGTACCAGTTCGACAGGTCGTCGACGAACCCGGCGAGCAACCGGCCGGCCTGCGCGGTGTCGTACTGCTCCATCGCAACGTCGACAGCGGCCACGAGCGCGTGCAGCTCGGAGAGCACCCACCGGTCGAGCACCGGCCGGTCGGAGCCTGCGGTCCACGTGGCACCCGAGGCGTGGAGGCTGAAGAACGAGGCGGTGTTCCAGTACGTCAGCAGCACCTTGCGCACGATCTCGTCCAGCGGCCCGGCACCGACGCGGCGTGCCGACCACGGCGAGCCCGAGCAGGCCATGAACCACCGCAACGCGTCCGCGCCATGCGTGTCCATCAACGGGATCGGCTCGATGATGTTGCCCAGGTGCTTGCTCATCTTGCGGCCGTCCTCGGCCAGGATGTGGCCCAGGCACACGACGTTCTCGTACGGCGACTTGCCGAACACCAGAGTGCCGATCGCCATCAGCGTGTAGAACCAGCCGCGGGTCTGGTCGATCGCCTCGCAGATGTACTGCGCCGGGTAGGTGGCCTCGAACGCCTCGACGCTGCCGGGCAGGTGCGGGTAGCCGAGCGAGGCGAACGGCATCGCGCCCGAGTCGTACCAGGCGTCGATGACCTCCGGCACCCGCGTGGCCACCTCGCCGCAGTCCGGGCAGGCGAACGTGACCGCGTCCACGAACGGCCGGTGCGGGTCCAGTGTGGACAGATCAGCCCCGGCCAGCCGCCCCAGCTCCGCCCGCGAGCCCACGGCCGTGACGTGCCCGCCGTCGCAGCGCCACAGCGGCAGCGGCGTGCCCCAGTAGCGCGTCCGCGACAGCGCCCAGTCGACGTTGTTGACCAGCCAGTCGCCGTAGCGGCCGTGCTTGATGTGCTCGGGGAACCAGTTCGTCGCCTCGTTCTCCCGCAGCAGCTCCGCGCGCACCTCGGTCGTGCGGACGTACCACGACGGCTGCGCGTAATAGAGCAGCGGCCAGTGGCAACGCCAGCAGTGCGGGTACGGGTGCTCGAAGTCCTCGTAGCGGAACAGCCGGCCGGTCCGGCGCAGCTCCTCGACCAGCACGGGGTCGGCGTCCTTGAAGAACGTCCCGCCCACCAGCGGCACCTCTGCCAGGAACCGCCCGTCCCGCCCGACCGGGTTGACCAGCGGCAGCCCGTTCTCCCTCGCCACGGCCAGGTCCCCGGCGCCGAACGCCGGCGCCTGGTGCACCAGACCGGTGCCGTCGGTGGTCGTCACGTAGCCGGCGAGCACCACCCGGTGCGCGTCGGGGATGTCGATGAGCTCGAACGGCCGCTCGTACCGCAGCCCGGCCAGCTCCGCACCGGTGAGCGCCGCCAGCACCTCGGCGTCGCCGAGAACGGCCTCGACCCGCGGCTCGGCCACCACGAACACGCCGTCCCCGGTGCGCGCGACCACGTAGGTGACCTCCGGGTGCACGGCGACCGCGGTGTTGGACACCAGCGTCCACGGCGTCGTGGTCCAGATCAGCAGCTCGGCGCCGTCGATGCCGTGCAGCGGCTCGACGAGGGGGAGTCGCACGTAGGCGGACGGGTCCGTCACCGTCTCGTACCCCTGCGCCACCTCGTGGTCGGACAACGTGGTCTGGTCGTTCGCGCAGTACGGCGTGACCCGGAAGTCCTCGACCAACCGGCCGTCGGCGTGGATGCGCTGCAACGACCACCAGACGCTGTCGACGTACTCCGGCGTCATCGTCTCGTACGGGTGCGCCAGGTCGATCCAGTAGCCCATCCGCTCGGTGAGCTGCTCGAACGCGCCGACGTGCCGCAGCACGGACTCCCGGCAGTGCGCGTTGAACTCGGCGACGCCCATCCGCTCGACGTCGGGCTTGCCGGACAGTCCGAGCTCCTTCTCGACCGCCAGCTCCACCGGCAGCCCGTGGCAGTCCCACCCGGCCCTGCGCGGCACCGAGCAGCCCTTCATCGTGCGGTAGCGCGGGAACACGTCCTTGAACACGCGCGCTTCGACGTGGTGTGTGCCCGGCATGCCGTTCGCGGTCGGTGGTCCCTCGTAGAACACCCACGCGGGCCCTTGGGCGGTCTGCTCGACGCTGCGGGCGAACACGTCGTTGTCCTGCCACCACCGGATGATCCGGCGGTCCAGGTCACCGAGGTCCACCTTGGACGGCAGCGGGCGGGCGTTCTCGCTCATGCCGGCCATGATCCTCCAGTCGCGCGGTCAGGCGCCGAGCGGCGTGCGGAGCTTCGCGGCCCTGGCTGCTCCGTACCTGGTGGTCAGCAGCTGGTCGACCAGCTGCTCGGAGGTCAGGCCCTCGCGGTTCTTCTGCTGGTTGAACGCCAGGTCGGAGAGGTCGAACAGGGCCGGCAGGTCGAACTTCCACACACCGTCCTCGAGGCCGAAGCCGATCATGCCCGACGCCTGCTCGCCCCGGACGGCGTAGCGGGCCAGCGCGACGCCGTTGTGGATCGTCGGCCGGCTCAGCGCGATGTCGCGGGCGTCGTCCGCGTTGACCAGACCCCGGTCGATGATCGTCTTCACGAGGTCCTGCGGCGAGCCGGTGCGCAGCACGGCGTGGTCGAGCTCGGCGCGCATCGCGTACGTGAGGAGGCGGGCGCTCGGCCGCTGGGTCGCGACCGTCTGCTCGGTGCCAGTGACCGCTTCCCGCCTGATCCCGTCGTAGATCTTGAAGGTGTTGCTCAGCAGCACGGGGAGGGCGGCGGCGCCGTCCTTGGTCAGCGCGGCTTCCCGGTAGGTCTCGAAGGCGGCGGAGATGGCCTGCGGATCACCGGCGGACGTCGGCACGGTCGTCGGCACGGTCGTCGGCGCGCCGCTGGACGCCCCGGTCGAAGGCGGTGTGGCGTCCGGAGCCGGGGTGGTGCAGGCGGCCGCTGCCAGGCACAGGACGGCCGCGATGAGTCGCTTCACGGGCGGAGCGTAGTCGACGAAGCAGGCCGGGACCGCCGGGTTTTGACAACGCAGGCTAATGGCATTAGCTTTTGGCTAACGACATTAGCCGAGGCTCTGGAGAACAGCGTGACCGAGCACCTGGAGATCGACGGCAACACCCTCGCCTACGACCTGATCGGGCAGGGGCCGCTCGTCGTGCTCGCCCACGGCATCGGCGACAGCCGCCACTCCTACCGCTTCCTCGCCCCGGCACTGGCCGCGCAGGGGTACCGGGTGGCGAACGTCGACCTCCGCGGCTGCGGTGACTCCGGCGTCGGCTGGGACGGTTACAGCCGCACCGACATCGCGGGGGACCTGGTGGCCGTCATCCGCCACCTGGGCGGCCCGGCGGTGATCATCGGTCAGTCCATCAGCGGCGGTGCGGCCACGATCGCGGCCGCCACCGCGCCCGACGTCGTCGCCGGTGTCGTGGAGCTCGCGCCGTTCACCCGCGCGCAGTCCTTCGACGTGGGCGGGCTGCTGCGGGTGCGCCGCTTCCGCGCCGGGTACGCGCAGCTCGCGAAGGTCATGATCGCGGGCAGCCTGCCGGGCTGGACGAGGTACCTCGACCTCGCGGTGCCGGTGAAGCCGGCGGACTGGACCGTGGAGCTCGCGCGCATCGAGGCCAAGCTGGGCGAACCCGGCCGGATGGGGGTGTTGCAGGCCATGTGCAAGACCAGCCCCGTCGACGCCGGTGCGCGGCTGGCCGACGTCACCTGCCCGGTGCTCGTCGTCATGGGCGACGCCGACCCCGACTGGGCCGACCCGCGGGCCGAGGGGGAGAAGGTGCTCGCCGGCCTGCCCCGGGGTCGCGGCGAGCTGGCCGTCATCGAGGGCGCCGGCCACTACCCGCACGTGCAGACCCCGGACGAGGTCCTCGCGCTGTGCCTGCCGTTCCTGGTCGCGACGCTGGCGGACCGCCCCGCCGAGCTGGGTATGTCCGACACTAGCCAGGTGTAGGCTCCCTGCATGCCCATGCAGATGAAGGGCCCGTTGGCCGCGCTGGACCAGTGGCAGCCGGACCGGTGCTCGATCGCGCTGGCGCTGGACGTCATCGGCACGAAGTCGGCGGTCCTCCTGCTGCGCGAGGCCTTCTACGGCACGACGAGGTTCGACGCGTTCGTGCGGCGCGTGGGCATCACCGAGGCCGTCGCGGCCAAGCGCCTCAAGGAACTGGTCGAGGCCGGCGTGCTCGCCAAACGCCCGTACCGGGAGCCCGGCGCGCGCACGCGGTACGAGTACGTGCTGACCGACATGGGCAACGCGCTGCTGCCGGTGGTCGTCGCCCTCATGCAGTGGGGCGACACCTACCTGCGCGAGGACGGCCCGTTGCAGGTGGTGGCCGCCGAGACCGGCGAACCGGTGAGCGTGCACGTCGTCCCCTCCGGCGCCGGGTCGCTCACGCCGGAGGGGTTGCAGGTGCGGATCAACCGAGGAGCAGGCACGTCGTGACGGCGTGCGCGATCACGCGGCCGGATGCGTCGGTGACGCGGCCCTCGGCCGTGGCGGTGCGGCGCCCGCTGGACACCACCCGGCCCTCGCACGTGAGCGTGCCGCTGCCGAGCGTGGCCGGGCGGGTGAACTTGATCGTGAGGTCCAGCGAGGTGTAGCCGGTGCCCGCGGGCAGCCTGCTGTGCACCGCGCATCCGAGCGCGGTGTCGGCGAGCGTCGACAGGACACCGCCGTGCACCGAGCCGATCGGGTTGTAGTGCCACTCGGCCGGTGTCAGCTCGAACCGCGCGTACCCGTCACCGATCTCGGCCATTCTCAGGCCGGTGGTCTCGGCGGCAGGGGGAGCGGGCAGGTCGCCGCTGCCGATCTTCTTGAGGAACTCGGCGCCGTCCAGCTCGCTCGCCGCCCGGGCGAGCAGCCGCGGGTCGCTCCAGCCGTAGGTGCGCGTCCGGTCCACCGTCAGACCCTCTCGATGATCGTCGCGTTGGCGAGTCCGCCCGCCTCGCACATGACCTGCAACCCGAACCGGCCGCCGGTCTGCTCCAGGGTGTTCAGCAACGTCGTCATCAGCCGCGCCCCGGACGCGCCCAGCGGGTGCCCGATCGCGATGGCGCCGCCGTTGACGTTGACCTTCGCCGGGTCCGCGCCGGTCTCCGCCTGCCACGCCAGCACGACCGGCGCGAACGCCTCGTTGACCTCGAACACGTCGATGTCGTTGATCGTGAGCCCGGCGCGGGCCAGCACCTTGTGCGTGGCGGGGATGATGCCGGTGAGCATGAGGACGGGGTCGTCGCCGGCGACGGCGAACGAGTGCACGCGGGCCCGTGGCCGCAGCCCGTGCCGCGCCGCCGCCTCCTCGCTGGTGACCAGCACGGCCGCGGCGCCGTCGTTGACCGGTGAGCTGTTGCCGGCGGTGATCCGCCAGTCCAGCTCGGGGAACCGCGTCTCCCAGTGCTCTGCCCGGAACGCCGGTCGCAGCCCGGCCAGCACCTCGGCGGTCGTGTCGGGGCGGATCGTCTCGTCCACCGCCAGGTCGGTCACCGCCACGACCTGCGCGTCGAAGAGCCCGTCCTTCCACGCCGCGGCGGCCTTCTGGTGCGACTCGGCGGAGAACTCGTCGAGCCGCGCCCGCGACAGGCCCCACCTCCGCGCGATCAGCTCCGCGCTGATGCCCTGCGGCACCAGCCCCTCCGGGTAGCGCGCGGCGACCTTCGTCCCGAGGAAGTCCCTGCCCAGCGCCTGCGACCCGATCGGGACGCGGCTCATCGACTCGACCCCGGACGCGACCACCACGTCGTAGGCGCCGGCCAGCACCCCCTGCGCCGCGAAGTGCAGCGCCTGCTGGCTCGACCCGCACTGCCGGTCCACGGTCACGCCCGGCACCGACTCCGGGAACCCGGCCGCGAGCGCCGCCCACCGCGCCGTGTTGCCCGACTGCTCGCCGACCTGGCCGACGGCGCCGCTGATGACGTCGTCGACCGCGGCCGGGTCGAGCCCGGTGCGGTCGACGAGTGCCTTGAGGACCGCGCTGTGCAGGTCCACCGGGTGGATCTCGGAGTACGCGCCACCGGGCTTGCCCTTGGCCAGCGGGGTGCGGACGGCGTCGACGACGACAGCCTGACTAGTGGAAGGCATAGTCAGGACGCTACCCCCTGACTGTGCTCAAGCCAAGCCAGGTTGCGAGGGAAACCGCTGTGCCGGATTTGGTTAGATCATCTCCGTGCGCCCGTTGCCGGGCGCGTGACTCCTGGGGGAAACAAGTTGAAGAAGCGCATTTGTGCTGCCGTCGTGGCGATCGCCGCCCTGGCCACGACCGCCTGCGGTGGTGAGCCGGCTGCGGCGCCGCCGGTCACGACGACCACCACGACGACGGCGCCGCCGACCGCGGCGGAGCTGGACCTGCGCGCCAAGGCGGCGATCGCCCCGCCCGGTGCGTTCGACGCCCAGGGCGGCAAGGTCGGGTCGAGCACACCCGCCACCGACACCGACCCCGGCCTGGAGGGCGAGCCGGTCACCTTCGTCTGCAAGACCAGTGAGCTGTTCGCCGACGGCATGTCGGTCTCGCGGACGCGCACCTGGGACGGGCGGGTGGACCTGTTCCAGCGGGTTCACGCCACGGCCGACCGCCCGGCGGCCACGCTGGTCGAGCGGGTGCGGACCTGGGCGCAGCAGTGCACCCAGTACCGCGGCGCCGACAAGATCAAGCTCGAGCTTCCCGCTCACCAAGCCGCAGGGCGTCGACGACTTCTACGCCTACTGCGAGACGACCGAGGACCCCGCGCTCATCGACTGGTCGTGCCACGCGGTCATGGGCCGCGGCACGCTCATCACGGTCGTGGTGGCGTTCGGTCCCACGCAGGCGGCGGCCGAGGCGCAGCTGACCTCCGCGGTGCCGATCTTCGCGGAGACGTTCGCGAAGGCGTGACCGTACGCGCCGGTGGTCCGCCACAGCGATGGCGGACCACCGGGTTGCACAACGCTCACATCGAAACTGTCGCGCAGATCTCGCCTGCTCAACAGCCACTAGCGCGGTGCCGTGCTCCATCCGGCCCTTGCTAAAACGTTAGCGCTCACAATCGTGGCAGATATCTGCCATCGGCTGCCCGCCCGCGCCCGGCGTGCTGGAAGGTGGCGGTGATCCGCGGGTGGCTCCCGGCCGGTTCGCGGGGTGAGCGAAGGGGAGAGCATGGGGAGCACAGCCGTGAACGCCGCGAGGTCGCTGGTCGCCCTCGCGGTGCTGGTGTCCGCCGCACTGCTGCCGGCCTCGGCAGGTCAGCTCCGCGCCTCCGCCGCCGTGCAGGAGACGTTCTACGTCGCACCGGACGGGAACGACTCCAACCCCGGCACGCTCACGGCGCCGTTCCGGACGCTGCCGCGTGCACGGGACGCCGTGCGCGCGGTGAACGCGAACATGTCCGGCGACATCCAGGTGTACCTGCGCGGCGGGAACTACCCGGTCACGAGCACCGTCGAGTTCACGCCGGGCGACTCGGGCACGAACGGCCACCGGGTCCTGTACTCCGCGTACCAGGACGAGGTGCCGGTGCTCAGCGGCGGCGTGCCGGTGACCGGCTGGACGCAGCACAGCGGCAACATCTGGAAGGCGCCGCTCAGCCGCGCGAACAAGCTGCGGGCGTTGTACGTCAACGACAAGCGCGCCTTCATGGCCACCAAGACGATCAGCTCGCAGGGCTGCTACGGCACCTACACCGTGACCGCAGGGCAGGCGCCGTGGGCGTGGGAGTCGGGCTCGCAGTGCGACGGCGCCCGCTACAACCCCGGCGACCTGCCCGCCATCACCCGCAACCCCGCCGACATCGAGATCGAGACCGCCACGACGTGGACGACGGCCATCGCCGGCGTCCGCCAGATCACCACGAGCAGCGACGGTGCGAGCCGGGTGGCGTTGTTCCAGCAGCCCGGCGGCGCCATCGCCCAGGGCGCGTTCAACGGCAACTTCCAGTCGGGCGGCAGCCACAAGTTCATGAACGCCTACGAGTTCCTCGACGCTCCGGGCGAGTTCTACTTCGACCGGTCGAGCCAGACGGTGTTCTACTACAAGGCCGACTCCGACAACATGGCGACCGCGTCGGTCTTCGCGCCCAACAACGTCTCGACGCTGCTGCGGATCGCGGGCACCTCCACGGCCAACCGCGCGCGCAACATCACGTTCTCGGGCATCACCGTGCAGCACTCGGACTGGAACCTGTTCACCGTGGCCGGGTCGTCGTTCAAGCAGGCCCAGCAGGGCAACCTCGGCAACACCGCCTACGCCAAGGGCAACTTCCACGTCTACTACTACCGCAACGTCGACACCGCACCCGGCGCCGTGCAGCTGGAGAACGCCGAAGGCATCGCGTTGCTGCGCAACAGGGTCCAACACACCGGCGTCGACGGCATCAGCATGGTCAACGACGTGCTGAACACCCAGCTGGTCGGCAACGTCACCAACGACGTCGCCGGGTCCGCGATCGTCGTCGGCCACCCGCAGCACGTCTACATCGGCGACCACACCTCGTCCAACCGCGAGAAGTACACCGCCCAGGCCGAGGGCCTGCCGAAGAACATCGAGATCAAGAACAACTACCTCTACGACAGCGCGGTGCTGTTCAACGGCCACAGCCCGATCTCCGCCTACTTCGCGGACACGCTGACGGTGCAGCACAACCGCATCGAGAAGGCGCCGTGGAACGGCATCACGCTCGGCTGGGGCTGGTGGAACTTCGACGGCTCATCGGGTTCCATCGCGCCGAACCGGCCGACGACCACGGCCCGCAACAACACCGTCAGCCACAACCACATCATCGACACGGTGCAGCGGCTCAACGACACCGCGCCCATCTACACGCTGGGCAGCCAGCCGGGCACCACGATCACGGACAACTACCTGCAAGGCGTCCCGTCCGGGCACAAGTACGGCCTGCACCCGGACGAGGGGTCGGCCTTCATGACCTTCCGCGACAACGTGCTCAGCGTCGACAAGAACGTCACCTGGCTGGTCAACTCCGACGACTTCGGCCGCAAGCACGACCTGAGCATCACGCAGACCTACGGGCCGATCAACAAGGTCTCGCAGAAGGTCCTGCCCAACAGCACCATCCACGACATCCTGGTGTCCTCGGACTACGTGTGGCCGGCCGCGGCCTACGGCATCGCCGTGCGCTCCGGCCTGGAGGACGCCTACCGCGACATCGTCCCCGCCGCCAACCTCTCCCGGCCCGACTACGCGCTGCCCGCCAGCACGTTCGTCGGCGCGGGCACGGCCTCGATCCCGATCCGCAGCACCGGTGACGCGACCAGGACCGTGTGGCTGGCGCCTTCCGGCACCACGAACTTCGCGGTGGGACCGACGATGACCAGGGCCGGTGGCACGGCGACGACCATCGACGTCCCGGCCACCAACGGCGACTACCGGCTGTTCGTCGTGGACGCGCAGGGCGTCCGGTCGGCCGAGTCGAAGTCGCTGGTGCGGCGCCAGGGCGGCGGCAGCCAGCAGAGCGGCACGATCGTGGGCGGCCAGTCCGGCCGGTGCGTCGACATCAACGGCGCGAGCACGGCCAACGGCGCCGCGGCCCAGCTGTGGGACTGCCACGGCAACACCAACCAGCGCTTCACCCTCACCTCGGCCAAGCAGTTGCAGGTGTACGGCACCAAGTGCCTGGTCGCGAGCGGCGGCGGCACCGGCAACGGCACCGCGGTCGTGATCGGGGACTGCGCGAACCAGACCAGCCAGCAGTGGAACGTCAACGCGAACGGCACGATCACCGGCGTGCAGTCCGGGTTGTGCTTCGACGCCAACGGCGCGGCCACCGCGAACGGCACCAGGATCATCCTCTGGACCTGCAACGGTGCGGCGAACCAGCAGTGGAGCCTGCGTTCCTGACCGGCTCGAAGTGGCCCCTTACGCGGCGGCGTGGGGGGCCACCAGAGTGGCAGCCATGACGAGAGCACCGATCTTCGACGAAGAAGCCCGGTCGAACGGATGGCCCAGGTGACCACCGTCGAACAGCGGACGAGCCTGAAAGCCCCCGGAATCCTGCTCGGGGTGGGCCTCGGCGGGTTCGCCGACGGCATCCTGCTGCACCAGCTCCTGCAGTGGCACCACATGTTGAGCAGCACGAACACCGACAACGCCGGAATCGACTTCTACGACCCGGACACCGTCTCCGGGCTGCGGATGAACACCGCGTGGGACGGCATCTTCCACACGGTCTGCTGGCTGGCGGTCCTGCTGGGGCTGGCCGTCCTGCACTCCAGGGTCACCGAGAACCGGCGCGGGACGTGGACCTCCCGCGCGCTGTGGGGGTGGGTCCTGGTCGGCTGGGGCACGTTCAACCTCGTCGAGGGCGTGCTCGACCACCACCTCCTCGGCGTGCACCACGTGCGCGGCGGGCCGCACCAGCTGTGGTGGGACCTCGCGTTCCTGGCCCTGGGCGCGGTTCTGGTCGTGGGCGGCTATCTGCTGCAACGCAGTCGGCGTGACTCCTGATGGACCACCACGCTCACGGTCCGAGCATCGGCGCGTGGCTGCCCATCGTCCCGTTGTTGTCGTGCGCGGTCGTCTACCTGCTGCTCGTCGGCCGCGCTCGACGGTCGAACCCGGTCCTGGGGTGGAGCCCGTGGCGCACAGCCGGGTTCCTCGGCGGCATCGCCCTGCTGGCCGTCGCGTTGCTGCCGCCGGTCGCACCATGGGCACACACCGACTTCCGCGGCCACATGGCGCAGCACCTGCTGATCGGCATGTACGCGCCGTTGGCACTCGTGCTGAGCGCACCGGTCACACTGCTGCTGCGAACGCTGCCGGTCCGTGCGGCGCGTCGGCTCGTCGCGGTGCTGCACAGCCCGCCGGCACGTTTCGCGGTACGACCGGCGGTCGCGTTCCTGTTGAGCACCGGCAGTCTCGTGCCGCTCTACTTCACGTCGCTGTACAACGTGATCACCGCCGACCCGGCGGGGCACTGGCTGCTGCACGCGCACTTCCTCGCCGCCGGGCTGCTGTTCGCCCACGTGATCGCCGGCCCCGACCCCGCTCCGGCCCGACCCGGCGTCCGCACCCGGCTGGTCTACCTCGGCTGCGCCATCGCGGTGCACGCCGTGGTCTCCCAGCTGCTCTACGGCGGCTTCTGGACCCGGGTCGACGCACCCGCCGCCGAGGTCCGCACCGGTGCGGAGATCATGTACTACGGCGGTGACATCGCCGAGCTGCTGCTCGCCGCGATGATCACACCGCTGCTCGGCGAGCGCCGTGCCCGGCGGACGAACCACCCGATCCAGCGACTGTCCACTCGGGCGCGTCGGCTCGTCAGACGCGGCACTCCTCGACAGGCTGTCACGGCACAAAGACCGGAAAGCCTGAGAGGACCGACGTCTCGATGATCCGAATCGTGCCTGCGAAGGACCAGCAAGTGCGGGTGACCTGGGCGCTGCCCCGGCACGAGCCGTCAGGACCCGTCAGCGTGGTCGGCGACTTCAACGGCTGGACGCCGGGCGTGACCGAGCTGCGCGCCCGGTCCAACGGCCGCCGCACCGCCGCCGTCGTCGTCCCGCGGGGCACCACCCTGCGCTTCCGCTACCTCGGCTCCGACGGCCACTGGTTCGACGACGAGGACGCCGCCGCCCGCGACGACCACGGGTGTCTGATCACGGTCTGAGCCCGCGACCGGGCACCTTCGGCGTGACCGGCGCGCAGCCCTGACCGCCTCGTGAGGCGGCGGCGTCAGGGTTTGGTCTGGTACTCGCGGGCGACGTCGACCAGCAACTGGTGCATCGCGAGCTCGGCCGGTGCGCGGAGCCGGTCCTGGCGGTGCGCGAGCAGCACCCGGCGGGCCGGCACGTCGCTGCCCAGTGCGAGGACGCGGACGTCCGGGTTCGGGTTGCGCACCGCGGTCCTGGGGGCGAGCGCGACGCCGAGGCCGACGCTGACCATGGCCTGCGCCTCTTGGTAGTCGTTGGCCTCGAACGCGATCCGCGGGGTGAACCCGGCCGCGCGGCAGCTGCGTTCGAGCACCTCGGCGACCGGGTGGTCGTGGGCGCGCACGATCCACTCCTCGTCGGCGAGCTCCGCCATGGTGGTGAACCTCTTGCGCGCCAGGCGGTGGTCGGCGGCGACGACCAGCACGGTCGGGTCGTCCAGCAGCGGCGTCAGCGAGATGTCCGGCACGTCGACCCGGTTCCACGCGTAGTCCCACAGCAGCGCGATGCCGACCGTGCCGTTCTCCAGCAGCTCGACCAGCTCGTCGAACCGCGTGCTGCGCACGTCCAGGCGCAGGTCCGGGTACTGGCGGCGGAACCGGCTGACGACCTGGGGGAGCAGCGCGCTCGCGACGGTCGGGAACACGCCCACCGCGATCGTGCCGCGGCGCAGGCCCGCCAGCTCGGCGAGGTCGGCCTCGGCGGCGCTGAGCCGGCGCAGCACGTGGCGGGCGTGACCGGCCAGCACCGCTCCGGCCTCGGTGGGCCGCACGCCCCTGGCCTGCCGGTGCAACAGCGGCTGACCGGCCTCCACCTCCAGCCGGCGCAGCTGCTGGGAGACCGCCGACGGCGTGTAGCCGAGCTGTTCCGCAGCGGCGGTCATCGAGCCCGTGTCCACCACGGCGGCGAGCAGTGCGAGGCGTCGAACGTCCAGCATGGGGCGCTCCTCGGCAGAAAAGTTCGATGCGGTCGTTTCACTGTGCGATGACTTCCGTACAGCTGTGCTTCAGGCTACCCATAGTGTTCGAACAGCGTTTTTCGGTCTTGATGCTGATCCTTGGGCGTTGATTGGGCCGATTGAGCGTGAAGCAATACTTCACGGGTATGCAGATTCTCGTGATTGTGTTCAACCTCAGCGCACGTCACGGTTGCCGTCATTCCCCGGTTGTCACGGCGGTGTTGCCACCGCCCGCGAAGGAGTGGCTGTGCGAGAGATACCGGCGACGTGGATGCGCGGAGGCACCAGCAAGTGCTGGGTGTTCGAGCGCGATGTGCTGGCGGTGCCCGGTCGCAGCGTGGACGAGGTCCTGCTGCGGCTGTACGGGAGCCCCGACCCGCGCCAGGTCGACGGTGTCGGCGGGGCGACGTCCACGACCAGCAAGGCCGTGGTGCTCGCGCGGAGCGATCGGCCGGGCATCGACGTCGAGTACACGTTCGCCCAGATCGGCATCGCCGACGGGCGCGTGGACTGGACGAGCAACTGCGGCAACTGCTCGGCCGTCGTCGGCCCGTACGCGCTGCGCCGCGGCTGGGTGACGCCCACCGGAGACGTGACGACGGTGCGGATCAACAACACCAACACCGGCCAGCTGATCGTGGTCGACGTGCCGACGCCGGCGGGCCGTGTCACCGAACGGGGCACCGACCGCATCCCCGGTGTCGCCCAGCCCGGTCTCGGCGTGCACCTGTGGTTCGTCGACCCGGCCGGCCGCACGACCGGTGCGTTGCTGCCCACCGGCAACGCCGTCGACGTGGTGGACGGCGTCCGCGTCACGCTCCTCGACGCCGGAGCACCGGTCGTCCTCGTGCCCGCCGACGAGCTCGGCGCGAACGGGGAGGCGTCCCCGGCCGCGCTCGACGCCCAGCCGGACCTGCTGGACCGGCTCGACCGCATCCGCCGCACCGCCGCCGTGCGCATGGGCCTCGCCGCCGAGGCCGAGCAGGCCGCCCGCGCCACCCCGAAGATCGCTCTCGTCAGCGCGGGCCGCCCCGGCCGCTCGGACGTGACCGTGCGGATGATGTCCATGGGCCGCACCCACCCCGCGCTGGCCGTCACCGGCAGCGTCGCCCTCACCGCCGCCGCCCGCACCGCGGGTACCGTCCTGTCCCGGTTCACCGCCGGTGACGAGGAGGTGCTGCGCCTGGACACCCCGGCCGGAGTCGTGACGACCCGCGCGGACACCCGCGACGGACAGCTCGCCATCGGGGTCACCCGGACGACGCGCCGCATCGGCGACGCGACCCTGGTCCTGCCCGATGACGAACCGCTGGAGCTCCCGCTCACGGAACTGGCCGCCCTGTCGGCCTCCTGACCCGACCGTCCTGCCCGGGCGGAAGCGTCGGGGCCGCATGACCCAAGAGGACAATGATGTCATCACAGCTGATCGCCATCCTGGTTCTGGGCGGCATGTTCGTCATCGCCACCGTGTTGCCCGTCAACATCGGGATCCTCGCGCTGGTCGCGTCCTTCCTCGTCGGCACGTTCGTGTTCGGCTTGGAGGACAAGGAGATCTTCGAGGGCTTCCCCGTTTCGCTGTTCATCACCGTCGTCGGCGTGACCTACCTGTTCTCCGTCGCCAAGCTGAACGGCACGATCGACCTGCTGGTGGAGGGCGGGATCCGGCTCGTGCGCGGCCGGGCGATCCTCGTGCCCTGGGTGCTGTTCGCCGTCGCCGCGACGCTGACCGCACTCGGCACGTTCACCCCGGCCGCGGTCGCACTGCTGGTGCCGATCGGCATGAGCTTCGCCTTCGCCTACCGCATCAGCCCGCTGATGATCGGCATGATGGTGATCTGCGGTGCCCACGCCGGCGCGTTCTCGCCGATGGCGGTGTCCGGCGCGCTGGTCCACGGCATCGTTGCGAAGTCCGGTCTCACGATCTCGCACGCCGCGTTGTTCTTCGCGAGCTTGGGCTTCAACGTGCTGCTGGCCGCCGTCACCTACGTGATGCTGCGCCGCCGTGGTGAGGAGAGCTTCGTCGAACGCCCGGACGACGTGGCCTCCGGCGGCGGGGTGTCCGGCGGCGGGGTGTCCGATGGTGGGGTGGCAGGGCCGACCGGTGGTGGCGTCGCCACGGCGGTCCGCCCGGAGGCGGTGGCGGTGACCTGGCGCCAGCGGGCCACCCTCGCTGCCCTGGTGGTGCTCGTGATCGGCGCGCTGGCGTTCCACCTGCAGATCGGCTTCCTCGCCCTGGCCGCGGGAGCCGTGCTCGCCCTGCTCGACCGCGAGCACCTCGGCAAGGCCGTCGAGGGCATCAGCTGGCCGACGATCCTGCTGGTCGCGGGCATGGTCACCTACGTGGGCGTGCTGGAGCACTCCGGCACCATCGACTGGGTCGCCCACGGCGCGGTCGGCCTCGGCGCCCCGCTGCTCGTGGCGCTGGTGCTGTGCGTCATCGTCGGCGTCACCTCGGCGTTCGCCTCCTCGACGGCCATCCTCACCGCCACCATCCCGATGGCGATCCCGCTGCTGCTCACCGACGCGCTGCCGGTCGCGGGCGTCGTCGCCGCCATGGCCATCTCCACCACGATCGTCGACGTCTCCCCGTTCTCCACCAACGGCGCCCTGGTCCTCGCCAACGCCCGCGGCGTCGACCGCACCCGGTTCTACCGCCAGGTCATCTCCTACACCTGCGTGATCGTCGGCCTCGGGCCGATCGCGGCGTGGGCGGTGCTGGTGCTGCCCGGCTCGTTCTGATCCGCAGCCCCCGGGCGGACGTCACCACGGCGTCCGCCCCGAGGGCTGTTCCGGTTCAGGCGCCTTCGTCGCGCAGCGCGTGCACCATGCTCCGCAGCACCCGGAACGCCTCCGCTCGCTCGCCCTCGGTCAGCCCCGCCAGCATCCTGACCTCCACCGCCCGCACCGCCGCCGACGCCTTCTCCAGGCTCCGCCGCCCGCGGGGGGTGAGCCGCGTGGGCAGCACCTTCCCGACCGGTGCCGCCGCGGGCCGGGTCACGTACCCGTCCCGCTCCAGGTTCTGCAGCAGCACGTTCATCGACTGCCGCGTCACGAACGCGCGGCGGGCGAAGCTCGGAGTTCGACAGGCCCGGCCGCTGGGCCAGCAGCTCCAGGCACGAGTAGTGCGTCACGGTCATCCCGAGCGGGCGCAGCACCTGCTCCATGGCCGCGCGCAGGACGCTCGACGCCTCCTTCAGCAGGTAGCCGAGTGACGTGTCGAGGTCGATGCCCGCGTCGTCTTGACTCATGTCAGGATTCTGACATAGCGTGGTGCGTGTCAGAAAACTGACACGTAGTGGAGGAGCCACGCCATGCCCGTCACCGGACCCGACTTCATCTCGCTGCAGGCCCGCGACCTCACGGCCTCGCAAGCGTTCTACGAGCGCTACCTCGGTCTCGTCCGCTCGCCGGCCGGGCCGCCGCACGCGGTGGTCTTCGAGACGAAGCCCATCGCGTTCGCGCTCCGCGACGTCGTCCCCGGCACCGACCTCGACGCCGTCGCCCAGCCCGGCATCGGTGCCGCGATCTGGTTGCACGCCACCGACGTCCAGGACATCCACGACGCGCTGGCCGCCGACGGGCACACCATCGTCGCCGCGCCGGTCGACGGTCCCTTCGGGCGGACGTTCACCTTCGCCGACCCCGACGGGTACCGGATCACGCTGCACGACCGCGGCTGACCGCCCGAGTCGCCGGGAGCGGACCCGTCGTCCAGGGTGGTGGGCGGACCGGCTTTGACCCTCAAGGCCCCACGACGACGGAAGGGTTCCGCGATGAACGTGCTGATCGTTCTGACCTCGCACGACGAGCTGGGGGACACGGGCCGCAAGACGGGTTTCTGGCTGGAGGAGTTCGCCGCGCCGTACTACCGGCTCAAGGAGGCCGGTGCGAGGCTCACGCTCGCGTCCCCGAAGGGCGGCCGGCCGCCGCTGGACCCCAAGAGCGACGAACCGGACACGCAGACCGACGACACCCGCCGGTTCGCGGCGGACCCCGAGGCCGAGGCAGCGCTGAGCTCGACCGTCGCGCTGAGCGCGGTCGACCCCGCCGACTACGACGCGGTGTTCTACCCCGGTGGGCACGGGCCGCTGTGGGACCTCGCGGAGGACACCGACTCGATCCGGGTCATCCAGGACACCCTGCGGGCCGGGAAGCCGGTCGCGCTGGTGTGCCACGCGCCGGGCGTGCTGCGGCACGTGACCGGCGAGGACGGTGAGCCGCTGGTGAAGGGGCGGTCGGTCACCGGGTTCACCAACGGCGAGGAGGACGGTGCCGGGCTGACCGACGTGGTGCCGTTCCTCGTGGAGGACGAGCTGAAGGCCAAGGGCGGCGACTACTCGAAGGGCCCGGACTGGGGTTCCTACGTGGTGCGGGACGGGCTGCTGATCACCGGCCAGAACCCGGCCTCGTCCGCGGAGGCCGCCGACGCCCTCGTCGCCCTGCTGCGCGAGGGCGCCTGACCGCCGCCGGGACGGCTCCGGCGGGGGCCGTCCCGGCAAGCCGGTGCTGCGCGACGGTGGTGCTCTTCAGAGCCGCCGCGGTCCAGGCCGACAGCGGCGGGACCGCCGCCACCGCCGTCATCCGGGAAGCTCCTCACCTGACCGTCAGCACCAGGCCGTCCGGCCCGCGAACGATCCGGCCGGCCGTCGGCGGCGGGAAGTGCGTGCCCAGCACGAGGGTGCCGGTGTCCGCGAGCGACTCGAGCAGCGCGCGCCGGGTGGCCTCGGCCTGGACCGGGTCGACGTCGGCGCAGCTGGTCACCTCCGGGTGCGCGACCTGCACCGGGTGGTGCAGGCAGTCGCCGGTGACCAGGGCGGTCTCGCCGCCGCTGGTCAGCTCCACCGCGACGTGCCCCGGCGTGTGCCCCGGCGTCGGGACGAGCCGCACCCCCTCGGCCACCTCTGCGCCGTGCGCGCCGACCTCGACCAGGTCCAGCAGGCCGGCGTCCTCGACCGGGTGCACGGAGTCGCGGAACACCTGCTGCCGCGGCTCGTCCAGCACCTGCCCGGCCCAGAACTCGCGCTCCAGCCTCGACGTGGCGTACCGCGCGTTCGGGAACAGCGGCACCCACTCGCCGTCCACGAGGTGCGTGTTCCAGCCGACGTGGTCGGTGTGCAGGTGGGTGAGCAGGACGAGATCGACGGCGTCGGGCGTGGTCCCGGTGTCCACGAGCCGGTCGTGGTAGCCGGTGCGCAGGTCGTGCCACGCGGGGTTGGCCCGCTGCTTGCCGTTGCCGACACCGGTGTCGATCACGATCCGCCTGCCGTTGCCGACGACGACGAAGCTGTGGGTCGCGAGCCGCAAGGCGCCGTCCGCCGCGGCGAAGTCGGGGTGCAGCCAGTCGTAGCGCTGGACGAGGTCGGGCGTCGCCGCCGGGAGCAGCCACGGTCCGGTCTCCGGTGGTGCGATCGCTTCGTCAACCCGGTGCACGGTCAGGTCCCCGACGGTCCAGGTGGGCACAGTCCGACCTCCTAAAGCTAATTCTTCGCGTTAAGCGGACGGTAGCCTTGGCATCGGCGTTAAAGCAACATCTTTGCTTTAGGCTGGTGTCGTGGACCGCAGAGGGACAGCACGTCCGGGTGGCCGGAGCGCCCGCGTGCAGGAGGCCGTGCACGCCGCCGTGCGAGAGCTGGAACCCGAGCTGGGACGGGAGAAGCTCACCGTTCCGCTCGTCGCCGCGCGGGCCGGTGTCACGCCCTCGACCATCTACCGCCGGTGGGGCGACCTGCAGGCGCTCCTGTCGGACATCGCGGTCGAACGCCTCCGGCCGGACTCGCCCCCGGAGGACCGGGGGAGCCTCATCGCGGACCTGCGGGCGTGGGCGGGGCAGTTCCTGGAGGAGATGTCGTCCGCACCCGGCCGCGCTTACCTGCGTGACGCGCTCATCGGCGATCCGGGCGTCAACGCCCTGCGGTGTTCCGACTACGCGGCCGACCAGATAAGCGTGATCCTCGGCCGTGCCGCCGCGCGCGGGGAACCGGCCGTCGACACCGAGACCGTGCTCGACCGCGTGGTCGCGCCGATCGTGTACCGGGTCCTGTGCCGTCCCACCGCGATCGGTCCCGGCTACGCCGAGGGACTGGTCGACGACCTCCTGCGGAGCTGAGGGAACGCCCGGTCGCCGCGAATACCATCTTCGGCCATGGTCCGCACCACTCCGCCGCGTCCCGTCGACGTCACGGCGCACTTCCCCGAACTCGCACCGCTGGCCCGCACCGCCGTGCGACTGCACCCGCGCCCCGGCGCACCGACCGCCGCGGACAGCTCCATCGGCGGCCCGCTGCTGTGGCCCGCGGGGGAGGAGTGGCCGGCCTGCGCCGAGCACGCCGGCCCCGAGCTGCACGGTGCGAGCGTGGCGGACGTGTTCGCACGGCGGCGGATTCTGACCGAAGCGTGGGCACGGCCGCGGGCCGAGGGCGTGAACCTGTTGACAGCGGACGAGAAGGTCGTCGTCGACCGGGTCGACCACGGCACCGGGATCGCGCAGGACGGGCCCGCACCGATGGTGCCGGTGGCCCAGCTGTACGCGCGGGACGTCCCCGGCCTGCCCCGCCCGGACGGTGCCGATCTGCTGCAGGTGCTGTGGTGCCCGTTCGACCACGAGGACGAGGGGTGCGCGCCCCGCACCGCGCTGCGGTGGCGGAAGGCGGCCGAGGTGACCGACCCGCTGGCCGAGGCCCCGCAGCCGGCCGCGGTCGAGGAGCACTACCTGCCGCAGCCGTGCGTGCTGCACCCGGAGGAGGTCACCGAGTACCCGGCCCCGCACTGCCTGCCCGCCGAGCTCCGCGAACGGGTGCGGCGGTGGGAGGAGCAGGAGGACCAGCACTACCAGTACGCGCTGTCCGTGTCCTCCGGCTGCAAGGCCGGTGGGCACGGTCCGTGGAGCTTCTCCGACCCGTTCCCCCTGTCCTGCCCGGACTGCGGCGGGGCCGTCACGCCGCTGCTGACCCTCGCCACCAGCGAGTGGGATGGCACCACGAGCTGGCGGCCGGTCGAGGACGCCGACGCCGGCGGTGCGCTGTTCCCGCACGACAACGAGCCGACGATGCTGTCGATCGGCCGCAGCTACAACCTGCAGTTCTACGCCTGCGCCGACTTCCCGGCGCACCGGCACGTCACGAACATGCAGTAGCCGACTCGTAGGATGACGCCGTGTTCGCCCTTCTGCGGTCGGTGTGGGACGAGCCCCGGCCGGTGCGCGGGGCCGCGCGGCTGTGGTGGGACTGGGCGCTGGTCGCCGTGCTCCTGCCGGTCGCGGTGCTGGAGGCGGTGCTGCGGCCGGATCTGAGCTGGCGGGCCGGTTCGGTGGTGCTGGCCGTGGTGCTGCTGCCGTTGTTGCTGGTGCGCCGCAGCAAGCCGTTGCTCGCCGCCGGTGCCGCGTTCGGTGTGGCCGCGGTCGCGTCGCTGGTGTTCTGGGGCGAGCCGGACCTCAACACCCTGGTGTTCCTGCTGCTGTTCCCGTTCGCCCTGTTCCGCTGGGGATCGGGGCGGGAGGCGGTCGTCGGGCTGGCGGTCATGCTCGGCAAGGTCGGCCTGTCGGTGGCGCTCGGGTTCCTCGGCGCGGGGGACGCGGTGGCGGGCAGTGCCGTGCTGGCCGCGGCGTGTGCGCTCGGAGCCGCAGCGCGCTACCGGGGACGGGCGCGGGCCCGTGAGCTCGACCAGGTCAAGCTGCTCGAACGGGAACGGCTGGCCCGCGACCTGCACGACACGGTGGCCCACCACGTGTCGGCCATGGCGATCCGGGCGCAGGCCGGGCTCGCGACGGCGGCCACCCGCCCGGAGGCGGCGACCGAGGCGCTCGTGCTGATCGAGTCGGAGGCCTCACGGGCGCTCACCGAGATGCGCACGATGGTGCGGGCCCTGCGCCGCACCGACTCCGCGGACCTGGCGCCCAGCCCCGCGATCGCTGACGTCGCCCTGCTGGCGAGCCCCGGCCGGCCCGGCCCCGAGGTGGCCGTGCTGATCGAGGGGGCGGCCGACGACCTGCCGAAGTCGGTGGGAACCGCGGTCTACCGGCTCAGCCAGGAGGCGGTCACCAACGCGCGCCGCCACGCCCGGCACGCCACCCGCATCGAGGTGCACGTCGACGTCGGCGGCTCGGCGGTGCGGCTGCGGGTCAGCGACGACGGCGACCCGGTCACCGCACGCACCACCCGCGGACACGGGTTGATCGGCATGGAGGAACGCGCGGACCTGCTCGGCGGCACCTGCGCGGCGGGCCCGAACCCCGGCCGAGGCTGGACCGTGACCGCCGTGCTGCCGCTCACGGGGGCCGCCCGATGAGCATCCGCGTCGTCGTCGCGGACGACCAGGAGATCGTCCGCACCGGACTCGCGATGATCCTCGACGCTCAGCCGGACATCGAGGTCGTCGGTGCGGCACCGGACGGGCGGCAGGCCGTGGAGCTCGCCAGGAACGTGCGGCCCGACGTGTGCCTGTTCGACATCCGCATGCCCGGCATCGACGGCATCGAGGCCACCCGCCTCCTCGCCGGCCCCGGTGTCCCCGACCCGCTCGCCGTCGTCGTGATCACAACCTTCGACCTCGACGACTACGTCTACGCCGCTTTGCGGGCGGGCGCGAAGGGGTTCCTGCTCAAGGACGCCGGCCCCGCGCTGCTGTCGCAGGCCGTCCACGCCGCGGCCGCCGGTGACGCCCTGATCGCCCCCAGCGTCACCGCCCGGCTGATCGAGGCCTTCGCGGACACCGGTCCCGCCGGTCCCGCCGCGCAGCTCGCCGACCCGCTCACCGAACGGGAGGAGCAGGTCCTCGCCGCCGTCGCGGGCGGGCGCACCAACGGCGAGGTCGCCGCCGAGCTGCACATCACGCTCAGCACCGTGAAGTCCCACATCGCCAGCCTGATGGCCAAGATCGGCGCCAGAAACCGGGTGGAGATCGCCATCTGGGCCTACGAGACCAGGCGCGTGCGCGGCGGTCTCCGGCAGCGGTCAGCCGAAAGTACGACGACCGCACCCGACCATCGGCCAGGATGACCGAAGACCTTCTCCCGATGAGCCGGCACCGCCTCCCGCGCCACGATCTGGGGCATGACCTCCACCACCCGGCGGGACCTGCTCGTCCCGGCCGCGATCATCCTGTTCAGCCTCGTCCCCGTGCTCGGCGGCGCACTGCGGCTGACCGAGCTCGGAACCGGCGCGGAGATCACGCCGGACAACGCGCGGTTCTTCGCCTCACCCGTGCCCGTCGTGGTGCACGCCGTCACGGTGAGCGTCTACAGCGTGCTCGGCGCCTTCCAGTTCGCTCCCGGTTTCCGCCGCCGCAGACCGGGGTGGCACCGCGTCTCCGGCCGAATTCTGGTCCTCTGTGGACTCCTGGGGGCGTTGTCGGGGCTGTGGATGACCGTGTTCTACCCCAAACCGGCCGACGTGGGCGCGTTGCTCACCGGCTCCCGGCTGGTGTTCGGCACCGCGTGGGCGGTGTTCCTCGTCCTCGGTGTCGCCGCGGCCCTGCGCAGGGACCTCGCCGGCCACCGCGCGTGGATGGTCCGCGCGTTCGCGATCGGGCTGAGCGCCGGCACGCAGGCCGTGCTGATGGGACCCTGGATCGCCTTCAGCGGCCCGCTCGACCAGCTCACCAAGGCGGTGCTGATGCTCGCCGCCTGGCTCGTCAACCTCGCCGTGGCCGAGTGGGTCGTCCGCCGCCCGGCGCGGTCCGCCCGTTCCGCGCTCGCGCTCGGGGTGACGCGGTGAAGGCGATCGTCCAGGACCGGTACGGCTCACCGGACGTGCTGGCGCTGCGTGACGTGGAACCGCCGTCGGCCGGCAGCGGCGAGCTGCTCGTGCGAGTGCACGCCGCCGCCGTCAACGCCTACGACTGGCACATCATGCGCGGAGACCCCTACCTCGCCCGCCTCACCGGGATCGGGTTCACCGCTCCCCGCGCCAAGATCCGCGGCCGCGACTTCGCCGGAACCGTGCAGGCGGTGGGCAGGGACGTGCGGCGCTTCCGCCCCGGCGACGAGGTGTTCGGCGACCTCGGTCCCGCCGACGGGGCGTTCGCGCAGTACGTGCGCGTGGCCGAGGACCTCGTCGAACCCAAGCCCGCCTGCCTGAGCTTCGAGCAGGCGGCCGCGCTGCCGTTGGCCGGGCTCACCGCGTGGAAGGGCCTGTGCGACAGCGGGGGACTGCGACCCGGTCACCACGTGCTGGTCAACGGGGCGTCCGGCGGTGTCGGGACGTTCGCCGTGCAGATCGCGAAGTCGGTGGGTGCCACCGTGACCGGCGTGTGCCGGACGCGGAACGCCGAGCTCGTGACCTCGTTGGGCGCCGACCACGTCATCGACTACACCGGCTCCGACTTCACCACCGGCAGCACGCGGTACGACCTCGTCCTCGACCTGGTCGGCAACCACCCGCTGGCCGCACTGCGCCGCGTGGTCCGTCCCGGTGGGACGGTCGTGCTGTCGGGCGGGGGAGTGTTCGAGGGCGGCAGTCTCGTCGGTCCGCTGCGGCTCCTGCTGAAGGCGAAGCTGCGGTCCGCGTTCGTCCGCGACCGGCTGCACGTGCTCACCACCGCGCCCGACCGGACGGTCCTCGCGGAGCTGCGGCGCCTGGCCGAGTCCGGTGCCGTCACGCCGGTCGTCGACCGCACGTTCTCGCTCGCTCAGGCGCCCGATGCGATCCGGTACGTGGAGACCGGGCACGCCCGCGGCAAGGTCGTGATCACCGTCTGACGCCCGCCCGCCGCCGCGACCGCCTCGGTGACCGCCGTGATCGCCGGACCGGCGGTGCCGGGCAGCCGGGCGACGAGGATTCACCGGACCTCCCGCGCTCCGGTGCCGAAACCCCGCGCGGCCACCCGGCCGCATTCCTATACTCCGGACCATCATGATCGGACTACTGGGGGCTGCGGTGAGCGGGAACAAGGTCTTGGTGGCAGGGGCGAGCATCGCGGGACCCGCGCTGGCCCACTGGCTGCACCGGTGCGGCGCCGAGGTGACCGTCGTGGAACGGGCACCCGCGCTGCGGCCGGGCGGCCAGGCCGTGGACGCGCGCGGCGTCGCCAAGGAGGTCATCCGGCGGATGGGCCTGGAGGACGCGGTGCGCGCGGCTCGCACGGACACCGCCGGCGCGCACACCGTGGACGCCGACGGCACCGTGCTGGAGACCTACCGCGCCGAGGACGACGGTGGGGACGGCTACATCGCGGACATCGAGATCCTGCGCGGAGACCTCTCCCGGGTGCTCCACGACGACACCCGCGACCACGCCGAGTACGTCTTCGGCGACCGCATCGCCGAGCTCACCCAGGACGCGGACGGCGTGGACGTGACGTTCGCGAGCGGCACCCGGCGCCGTTTCGACCTGGTGGTCGGCGCGGACGGCCTGCACTCGTCGCTGCGCGCCCTGGTCTTCGGGCCGCGCGAGCAGTTCCTGCGGCACCTCGGCCTGGTGCTGGCGTTCTACAGCGTGCCCAACGAGTTCGGCGTGGACCGCTGGATGATCGACCACCAGGACCGCGCCACCGGCCGCTCCGCCGGCCTGCGCCCCATCGGTGACGACACCAGGGCCATGGCGATGCTGTCGTTCCCCGCGGCCGACTTCACCGTCGACCACCGCGACGTCGAGGCGCAGAAAACCCTGCTGCGCGAACGGATGGCGGGCATGGGCTGGGTGACGCCGCAGATCCTCGCGCACCTCGACGACACCCCGGACTTCTACCTCGACCAAGTCGCCCAGGTCGTCATGGACCGCTGGTCGCACGGCCGCGTGGCGCTGATCGGCGACGCCGCGTTCAGCTCGTCCCCGATGTCCGGCGGCGGCACCGGCCTGGCGCTGGTCGGTGCCCACCTGCTGGCCGGGGAAGCTCGCCACCGCCGACTGGGACCCCGAAGCCGGGTTCGCGGCCTACGAGCAGCGGATGCGGCCGTTCGTGGAGGCCAACCAGGAGATCGGCCGCATGCACGTCCACAGCCTCCTGCCGCAGACCGAGCCCGCCCCCGAACCGGACATGGAGGCGTTCACCGCCCTGATCGACCGCGCGATCAACGGCGTCGAACTGCCCGACTACGCGTTTCCGGGAACGGTGAAGTGACGAGCCTGCTGCGCGTGTCCGTCGTGGCGCCGGAGCACTCCGCCTGGGGCAGGACCGAGCTGAAGCTCCTGGTGGACGACCGAGACCCGGTCGAACCGGTGTTCTCCGAAGGACCGCGGGAGGACCCCGACGTGCTGCTGGGGCCCACCAGCCCGCTGCTGCCCGGTGACGAGCCGCGTGAGGTGATGATCGCCGAGGCGGACTGCACGTGGGGGTGCTGCGGCGCGGTGTTCGTCCGCGTCCGCCGCGAGGGCGGCGAGGTCGTCTGGGACGGGTGGCGCAACCCCGACGACAACGGGCTGTCCCTGCCGGAGGTCCGCTTCGACCTGGCGCAGTACGAGGCCGAGCTCGCCCGCGCCGACCGCGACCGGTTCTGGGAGTGGCCCGGCCGGGAGGTGGCGCGGCTGGTGCGCGACGGGCTGCGCGAGCACCCCGCCGTGCTGGACCGGTGGGACAGCGGCGTCGACTGGGCGCAGTCCTTCCCCGGCACCCGCGACCAGGTCGACGTCACGTTCACCTCGCCACCGCGGCACGTCGTCGACAAGCACTGGAGGACGACCCGCGAGTCGTTGGAGCACAAGCAGTTCGTCCTGCGGTTCCCCGTGACCGAGGAGCCCGTCGAACGCCAGGCCGAGCACATCATCGCGACGTTGCGCGACAGCGACCCGCGAGCGAGCGCCGAGGTCTGCGGCGGGTACACCGCGCCGAAGTGACGAGTCCTGGGTGTGCCGCACCCAGGACCACCGCGTCCTGCCCGGGAAGCGAGAAGTGGCCGATCCTCGACGTCATGAGCAACGACGACAACATCGACGTGGTGGGCATGTGGGTCACGGCGGACGGCCACATCCGGCAGGAGCTGCGCGCCGACGGTCGTTACGACGAAGCCCGCGGTACCCGGCGCAGCGCCTACACCGGGTCCTACTCCGTGACCGGCGCGCACCTGGACTACGTCGACGACACCGGGTTCACCGCGACCGGCGACATCCGCGACGGCGTGCTGTACCACGAGCACCTCGTGCTGTACCGGGAGCCGGCGGCTGGCACGTGAGCAGGGCGTGGTCTTCGCGGCCTGGGTTCCCGCTGTGTGCCAAGTCGTCCACTCGGCACTGGGTTTCGCCCTGCCGCCGAGCGTGCCGGACCACCTGCACCAGTCCGAGACCGAGGTGCGGGAGACGGAGGACGGAGTCGTTGGAGGGTTCCGGTCGATCGACGAGCAGGAGTGGCTGAGCTTCTCCGAAGCCACCTCGCCCAGGGTGCGCAAGACCTCGCTGCGCGGCCTCGGCTTCCTGCGCTGACACCTCCCACACATCGGTTCTTTACGTGCTGCGGCATCTTCGCTACGGTCGGCTCTGGGAGCGCTCCCAGAATTGGGGTGGCGGCCTGTCCGTGACGCGCACGAAGGAGTGCTGATGTCGGGAACAGCCAAGAAGCGCCGTACCGTGCTCGCGGTGCTGGGGGCGGCGGTGGCCGTCGCGTGCACGGCCCTGACGGCGGTCGCGGGTGGCGCGAGCGCGGCGCCGTTCGGGTGCCGGGTCGACTACACGACCACCGACTGGGGCAGCGGCTTCAAGGCCGACGTGACCATCGCGAACGTCAGCTCGGCGGCGGTGGACGGCTGGACGCTGACCTACACCCACGCGGGCAACCAGACGTTGCAGCACGGCTGGAGCGGCACCTGGTCCCAGTCGGGCAAGAAGGTCACCGTCACCAGCATGAGCTGGAACGCCACCGTCCCCGCGGGCGGCAGCGTCAGCGCCGGGGCGAACTTCTCCTACAGCGGCAGCAACGCCAAGCCGACGGACTTCGCGGTCAACGGCACCGACTGCACCGGCACCGTGCCGACCACCACGACCACCCCGCCGCCCGACGGTTCCGCACCGGAGCTGCGCGTCTCCGGCAACAGGATCGTCACCGCGCAGGGCGAGCCGTACCGGCTGCTGGGGGTGAGCCGGTCCAGCGGCGAGTTCGCCTGCGTGCAGGGCAAGGGCATGTGGGACGGCGGCCCGGTGGACCAGGCGTCGGTGGACGCGATGAAGACCTGGAACGTCCACGCGGTGCGGATCCCGTTGAACGAGGAGTGCTGGCTGGGCGTCCACGGCTCGCCCGGCGGCGTCGCCTACCAGCGGGCCGTGAAGGAGTACGTGGACCTGTTGGTGTCGAACGGCATCAACGTGATCCTCGACCTGCACTGGACCTGGGGCGCCTACCCGAACGGCCCGGACTGGCACTGCAAGGACGAGCACGCGGTGTGCCAGAAGCCGATGCCGGACGCGCAGTACGCCCCGCAGTTCTGGACCGGCGTCGCCACCGCGTTCAAGGGCAACGACGCCGTGGTCTTCGACCTGTTCAACGAGCCGTACCCGGAGATCGCCAGCGACTGGAACAAGACCCTCGGCTGGCAGTGCTGGCGCGACGGCGGCACCTGCACCGGCCTGCCCTACGAGACCGCCGGCATGCAGGACCTGGTCGACGCGGTGCGGGCCACCGGCGCCACCAACGTGCTCATGCTAGGCGGCCTCGAATGGGCCAACGACATGCGGGAGTGGCTGGCCCACAAGCCGGTGGACCCGTTGAACAACATCGCGGCGTCGTGGCACGCCTACAGCTTCAACGCCTGCGCCAGCGAAGCCTGCTGGGACACCCAGATCGCCCCGCTCGCCGAGCAGGTTCCCGTGGTGGTGGGGGAGTTCGGGCAGGACAACTGCGGCTTCGACTACATGCAGCGGTTGGTGGACTGGGCGGATGCGCACGAGCTGAGCTACCTCGCGTGGACCTGGAACCCGTGGGGGTGCAGCTCCGGCGCCGTGCTCATCAAGGACTGGAACGGCACGCCGGAGCCCGGTGTCGGTGAAGGCTTCAAGGCCCACCTGCTCAGCCAGGACCCGTACGGCGCCCGGTAGAGCTCAACGCCCGAGCCTGGTCCACGAGCACGTGCTCGCGGACCAGACTCGGGCCTTTTGCGGCACCCGGCGGGATCAGCCCCGCACCACCGCGTCGAGCACGCCGGGGAACCGGCTGTCCAGGTCCTCGCGCCGCAGCCGCAGGTACAGGTACCGGCCCTCGCGCCGTTGTTCGACGACCCCGGCCTCCCGCAGCACTTTCCAGTGGTGGCTGGCCGTGCTCTTGGTGATGTCCGGCAGGATCTCCTGGCAGTTCAGCTCCTCCGCCGCCGCCAGCGTCCTGACCACCCGCAGCCGCAGCGGGTGGTCGAGCGCTGCGAGCACCGCCTCGATGGTGATGTCCCCGTGGGCAGGGCCCTCTTCGGTCTCCACGCACCCGATTGTACGACTTGACTCGAACTGTTACGGTTCGAATCAAATCGAACAGTTGAGGTGGGGCGTGATGACGACCGAACAGGTCAAGCAGGACGTGGCGGCGACGTTCATGAAGGCGCTGGCCGGCCAGGACTGGGACCTGCTGCGCGGGATTCTCACCGAGGACGTGACCTGGACGCTGCCGGGCGACAACCAGGTCTCCGGAACCGTGACCGGCCAGGACGGCGTGGTCGACCGGGTGCGGCTGATCAGCGGCTTCGGCGTGGACTTCGCCCTGCTGCACGTGCTGGTGAGCCGGGACAACGTCGCGCTGAACCTCCACAACACCGCGACGAGGGGCGAGGTCGTGCTCGACGAGCACCTCGCCACCGTCCTCACGCTGGCGGACGGCAAGGTGTCCCGGATCGAGACGTTCCTGTCCGATGTGGACGGTATGAACCGCTTCTTCGCCTGACGAGCTGCGGGGGATGCTCACGCTGTGACCGGTCTGGTGGCCGAGCTCGGCGTCGAGGACCCCAGCAGCTCGTCACCCTCGCCGACTGCGCGATCAGCCGCGCCGTGCTCCTCAACGACCCTGATTACCGGCGGCACGCCCGTGCCGCCGCGGAGGTCCTCCTCGACCACGCACCCCGCAGTGATCGGAGGTGAGCGGCCGTCAGTCCTGCGGCGTCAGGTAGCCGCGGGAGAACGCGACGGCCACGGCGGCCGCCCGGTCGTTGACGCCCAGCTTCGCATACACGTGCAGCAGGTGCGTCTTCACGGTCGTCTCGCTGATGAAGAGCCGCTTCGCTGCCTCGCGGTTCGTCGAGCCGCGCGCGATCAGCTCCAGCACCTCCAGCTCGCGCTGCGACAACGGTGCCGGAGCCGGTCTGCGCACCTGCCCCACGAGCCGGGTCGCCACGGCGGGGGAGAGCACCGCCTGCCCGCGTGCGGCGGCTTCCACCGCGCGGACGAGCTCCTCCCTCGGCGCCTCCTTGAGCAGGTAGCCGGTGGCGCCGGCCTCGATCGCGGCCAGCACGTGGCTGTCCGTGTCGTACGTGGTCAGCACCAGCACCCGGGACGGCACCCCGCGCTTGGCCAGCTCCCGGATGGCGGCGACCCCGTCCGTCCCGGGCATCCGCAGGTCCATGAGGATCACGTCGGGCCGCAGGCGTTCCCCGGCCGCGATCGCCTCCGCACCGTCACCGGCCTCACCGACCACCTCGAAGCGCGGGTCGGAACCGAACATGCCGCGCAGCCCGTCGCGCACCACGGGGTGGTCGTCGACGATCAGCAGCGAGATCACCGCACACCTCCCGCAGGGATCGCCGGCACCGCCACGGTGATCGCGGTGCCCCCGCCCGGCTCGGACTCGACGTCCAGCCGCCCCGCGAGCAGCTGCACGCGCTGCCGCATGCCGGCGAGCCCGAAACCGCCGTCCGCGGAACCGCCCTTGCGCTGGGCGTCCGGTGCGAACCCCACCCCGTCGTCCAGCACGTCGAGCGTCACCAGGTCCTCCATGTACGACAGGGTCAGGGCCACCCGGCCGGCCCGCGCGTGCTTCGCGACGTTCGCCAGGGCCTCCTGGGCGGTCCGCAGCAGCGCCACCTCGACGTCGGTGTGCATCGGCCGGGCCTCACCGGTCGTGGTCAGCACCGCCTCCACCCGGTTCACCCGCGACCAGCGCCGGGCCACGTCGCCGATGGCGTCCGGGAGGCGCGTCCGCTCCAGCGCGGCCGGCTCCACCGCGTGCACCGTCCGCCGGGCCTCGGTGAGGCTCTCGCGGGCCAGTTCCACCGCGTTCGCCACGTGCCGGCGCGACACCACCGGTTCGTCCGCGGCCTGCTCGGCTGCCTGCAGCTGGGTGAGGATGCCCGCGAGGCCCTGGGCGAGGGTGTCGTGGATCTCCCGCGCCATCCGCTGCCGTTCGTCGAGCACACCGGCTTCGCGCGCCTGCGCCAGCAGCTGGGCGTGCAGGCCCGCGTTCTCCGCCAGCGCGGTCTCCAGCTCGGCGTTCGCCCTGTGCAGCTCCACCAGCGCCCGCTTCTGCCGGTGGTTGCGCCGGTCGGACATCACGTCGGCGGAGAAGGCCGCCGTGGCCAGCACCGCCGTGACCGCGCTGACGGCGGGCCACTTCCACCACTCGTCGGCACTGATGCCGTTCGCCCCGCCCACGTAGGAGATCGCGCAGACCGCGGCCGTGACGACCACGCCGACGTAACGCCACCGGCCCTTGAGGTACTGGAACGCGTGCACGTAGCCGATGAAGGCGAAGAAGCCGAACCACGGCGTGACCAGCACCAGGCAGGCGGTCAACGCCACGAGCCCCGCGTAGTACCAGGCCATCCGCGCGCTGTCGCCGTGCCACTGCGGGTGCGAGGTGTGGAACCACACCACCCACGCGGTGAGCACGGCCGAAAGCACCAGCACCTCCGGCAGGTGCAGGGGAGCGCCCCAGAGCGGTTGCAGCAGCGTGAACACGACGCTGACCACCAGCAACGGGTACGGGAGCAGCTGCAGGACCGCGGTCTCCCTGTGCTCCCAGCGGTCGAACTCCTCGCGCAACTCGGCCTCGACCCCCACCCCGGGAATCATCGCACGACCGTTCCCGGGGCGAGGGGAGCCGTTGCTAGACAACCGCACGCACAGCGCGCACCCGGCGCAACGCCCCCGGGACCGCCCAGCTCGCGGTCGCGGCGATCACCAGTGCCAGCAGGAACTTCGGCACGGGCGCCGCGTCGAGTGGCTGCAAGACCGCCACGACACCGACGATGACGGGCGCGTGCACGAGGTACACGGCGAAGGCGTTGTCGGCGAGGTACCGGCTGAACCGCGACGAGCCGGCGGCGAACCGGGCGAACACCCGCAGCAGCACCAGGACGACGCCGACCGCGAACGCCGACTCCCACAGCGCCAGTGCCAGGTGCGGGAGGTCGTACCCGGCCAGCTCGCCGGCCGCCACGAACCCCCGGTACCCGCCCAGCGCCAGCGGCACGAACGACGTGACCACCAGGACCACGCCGAACCAACCCGTCCGCTGCGGCAGCGACTCCAGCCACCGGCGCCGGTACGCCACGACACCGGCGAAGAAGAGCAGCACGTACTGCGGCAGGTAGGAAGGGCTGGGCAGCCCGAGCACCGGCTCGTCCGTGCCGAGCGGGACGAGGATGCGCCAGCCGTACGTGGCCACGGCGAGCACGAGCGTGAACACGAGCAGATCCCGCCGCCGCAACGGTTGTGACCGCACCGGCGCAGCGGTCCCGCGCAGGTGCAGCGACAGCGCGTATACGAGCGAGAAGATCAGCAGCACCTCCAGGAACCAGGCGGGCCCGACCTCCCAGGCCGTGAAGTAGTAGGCCACGAACGACGGCCGGGTGCCGGCCGGCAGGGCGAGGTAGGTCGGCAGGTCGAACAACGGGCGCAACAGCACCACGAACGCGAGCAGCGGAATCCCGAGCCGCCTCAGCCGCTCGACCGCGAACGCGCGTGGCCCCCTGCGGTCGGCCGCACCGGGCGCGAAGTACCCGGACAGCAGGAAGAAGAACCCCATGAAGAACGACTGGTTGACCACGAGCAGCAGCGTCAACGGCACCGCTTCGGCCTCCGACGCCGGCGGTTGCCAGTTCGGCCAGACGTCGATGGTGCTGTAGGGCGCCGCGCAGTGGTGCACGACCACGAGGAACGTCAGGAAGATCCGGAGGTTGTCGAGGTAGCGGATGCGTGCCGGACGAGAGGTGCGGACGACATCGGACAATGCCATGCGGACAGCCTGCCGCTGCCGCCCGCGCACCGGATCGACCACGCGGACGCGGATCACGGCGGGCGCGGTAGACCCCGTCCATCCTCCGATCGGAGGATGGACGCCGTCAGCACGGCAGGGTTCGACGCTCCTCATCGGACAGCCGCAGCGCACGGGCCAACGCCGGGCACACCTGTGCTGACGGCGTCGCCACCGGTCCCTGCTCGAGACCCGCGGGTGGTTTCATCGACGTCGGAGATGTCACACCGGAGCCCGGTCCGCCGATGTCTTCCAGGGGAGGTCGATCATGGCGAGGGATGCGAGGCGCCGGCCGCTGGCCGGTGGGATCGTCGTGGGGATGTTGTTGCTGCCCAGCGCGGTCAACATCGCCACGGGGGCGTTGCCCGACACCTGGGCCCGGTTCGCCTGGGTGGGCGTGCCGGTCGCGGTCGTGCTGACCGCGGTCCTGGTGGTGCTGGAAAGACGCGCCCGCGCCGAGGCCGCCCCGGAGGAGCCGCGCGGCGGCAACCAGTACTACGTCACCGGCCCCCAGAGCACGCAGATCAACTCCCCGCAGGGCACGGTCAACGTCCAGTACGGCACGCAGCAGCAGCCCGAGCGCCGGGAACCATGACCGGCGACCAGCACTTCGTCACCGGGTCCGGCAGCGTCCAGATCAACCACCCGCAGGGGCCGGTCACCGTGACCGGAACGCCGCCGGCGCACCGGCTCGAGCCGTTCTCGTTCGTCCCCGCGGTGGACCCCGCGCGGCTGGCCCACCAGCCCAGCCGGCTGCTCGACGCGCGCAGCCAGGTCGTGCCGTTCAGCGGGCGCGACGACGAGCTCGCCGCGCTGGCGAGGTGGAGGGACACCGCGGTCGCGCCGATGTCCGCCCTGCTCGTGCACGGCCCCGGCGGACAGGGCAAGACGCGGCTGGCCGCGCGGTTCGCCGAGGTGTCCGCCTCCGCCGGCTGGGAGGTGGCGCTGGCCCGTCACGCGTCCGAGGCGGCTCGGTCCGGCGCGACGTTCGAGCCGCGCACGGCCGAAGGTCTGCTGGTGGTCGTGGACTACGCCGACCGGTGGCCGCACCTGGAGCTCGTCGCGCTCCTGCGGGAGCTGGGGCAGGTGGACAGACCCGTGCGGGTGCTGCTCGTCGGCCGGACGGTGCAGTGGTGGCCCGCTCTGCGCGGTGAGCTGCGGGAGATCGGTGCCGACGTCGGCGACCTCCTGCTGCCGGACTTCGCCGACGGCACTGACGACCGCGAACGCGCCTTCGCCGCCGCCCGCGACCGGTTCGCGGCCGTGCTCGGGGTGTCGGCGCCCGTCGACGAGGTCGCGCGCGGCCTGGACGGCGACGAGTTCGGGCAGGTCCTGACCATCCACATGGCCGCCCTCGTCACGGCCCTGCGCGCGCGGCACCCCGGTGGGCCGGTGCCCGACGGCGTCGAGGGCATCGCCGCGTACCTCCTCGATCGGGAACGCATGGGGTGGGAACGCCTGCAACCGCGTCCGGGGTTCAGGACGACGTCGGCCGACATGGCCCGCGCCGTGTTCACCTCCGTGCTCAGCGACAGCATGTCCCACCGCGACGGCCTCGCCCGGCTCACCCGCCTGCGGCTCGAACCCGCCCAGCAGGTCCTCGACGACCACCGGTTCTGCTACCCGCCGCACGACCGCTCCCGGGTGCTGCAACCGCTCCAGCCGGACCGCCTGGCCGAGGACTTCGTCGCACTCATGCTGCCGGGGCACGACATCACCGGCTACGACCCGGACCCGTGGGCCGGTGACGTGCCCGGCGTGCTGCTCGGTGTCGACGAACCGGACGCGGCGGTGCCGTCGACGGTGGCCAGGACGATCACGGTGCTCGCCTCGGCCGCCGGCCGGTGGCCGCACGTGGGCCGGCAGCTCGGCGCGCTGCTGGGCGAACGCCCCCAGGTCGCCGTCCACGCCGACAGCGCGGCGCTGATCGCGTTGGCCGAGGCCAGGCACGTCGACACGGACGTGCTGCTCGCCGTCGAGGTCCACCTGCCCGATGATCGCCAGGTCGACCTCGACGAGGGCGCCGCCGCGGTCACCGAGCGGCTCGTGCGCGAGCGGGTGACCGACACCGCCCGGCTCCAGGACGTCGCGTCCTGGTGCTCCCGGCTCGGGACCCGCCTGGGGCACGCCGGCCGCAAGCAGGAGGCGGTCCGGTACGGCCTCCAGGCGCTCGCGGCGCTGAGCCGGCTCGAAGAGCTCGACCCGCGGACCTACGGGGTCGACGTCGCGCTGTGCCTGATGCGCGTCGGCGCCCACCTGTCGGACCTCGGCCGGCACGACACCGCGGTCGGCTTCACCGGTCGCGCGGTCGAGCTGCTGCGCGCCAAGACCGAGGACTCGGCCCGCGCCGGCCTGGCACTGGCCCTGTCGAACTACGGCAACCAGCTGCAGAACGTCGGCCAACGCGGGAACGCCGTTGCCGCCGCGGAGGAGTCCGTTGCGCTGCACCGGGTTCTGGAGGGCACCGCCGCCGCGGACCCGCCGATGTTCGCGTTCGCGCTCACCGCTCTCGGCACGAGGCTCATGGCCGTCGGCGAGGACGAAGCGGCGCTGCGGGCGCTCGGCGAGAGCGTGGAGAGGTACCGGAGCCTGGTGGACTCGGCCCCGAAAGCGCACCTGCCCGGCCTCGCACGGGCGTTGACGAACCTCGGCACCGCCTGCTTCCGGCTCGAACGTTCGGCTGAAGCACTCGAAGCCTCCGCGGAGGCCGTGGACATCCGGCGTGACCTCGTCGCGGTGAACCGAGAGGCCTACGCGCCCGATCTGGCGCTGTCGCTGATGAACCACGCGGGTCGGCTCTGCGACGTCGGCCGGGACGCGGAAGCCACGGCCACCGCCGACGAAGCCGTGGCCTCGGCCAGGAAACTCGCCCAAGCCGACCCCGTGCGCCACACAGCCCTGCTCGCCGCAACGCTGTCGAGCCGCGGCAGCGTCTACGCGCAGGTCGACCGCGACCGCGCGGTGGACTCGTTGCGTGAAGCGGTCGCGTTGTACGAACGCCTGGTGGTGAACAACGAAAGCCATCGATCCATGTTGGACACAGCCCTGCGCAACCTGCGAATCCTCGATTCCACACCGGCGGCCGGTGCCTCCCGGACACCGCAGCCGGAGACCGTCGAGTTGTTCAACCGCGGTGTGCTGCTGGAGAAAGCCGGTCGCACGACCGAAGCGGAACACTGCTACCTCGGAGCCGCCGACGCGGGTCTCGCCGAGGCGATGTTCAACCTCGGTCATCTGTACCGCGCCGACGGTCGGCCTGCGGACGCCGAGCGCTGGTTCACCGCCGCCGTCACCGCGGGCATGACCTCGGCGTGCTTCAACCTCGGCGCGCTGTGCCTGCACCAGGGGCGCCGGGACGAGGCCCGCCGGTGGTTCCACGCCGGCGCCGACGCGGGCATGGCGATCGCCATGACGGTGCTGGGAAGCATGTACCGCGACGACGGCGCACCGGCCGAGGCCGAGCGCTGGTTCATCGCGGCCACCGAACGCGGCGAACCGGAGGGCCACTACCGGTTCGGCCTGACCCTGGCGGAACAGGGCCGGCACGCGGAAGCCGCCGTCCAGCTCGCCAAGGCGGCCGAGGCGGGCCACGTCGACGCCGCCAAGGAGCTCGCTGACCACCAGATGCGGCACAACCAGACGCACCAGGCCCACAGGTGGTGGCGCATCGCCCGCGCCGGAAGAGCTCCCGCGCCACCGCCACCGACCGCCGCACCGCAGTCGGACCACCCCCTGGTGCAGGCGGCCCTCGACCGCGACATCCCGACGCACGTCGTCTCCCCGGCCGGTAGCGTGTCCGTGGCGGCGGAGCTGCGCGAAGCCCACGTGAGGCAGCTCCTCGACGCCGGACGGCTCGACGACGCCATCGACACCTACCTGGGCGCCGCACGGGATGCCGAGGCGCTGCTGGCCCACAGCCCCACCGGCTCCGACCTGACCTACAGCCTGCTCAGGCAGCGGGCCGTCGACCTCTCCAGGGCGGCAGCCCTCCAGCAGACCGCGGGCCGCACCACCGAAGCACTCGCTGCGAGCCAGACGGCGGTCACCGCACTCGGTGAGCTCGCGGCCCGCTCCGGTGACACGGCCACCCACGCCCGGGCCCAGCGGATCTTCGCCGCGATCCGCGCCGACGCGCGCACCGAGCTGGACCGGGCCGTCGTCGAGGTCGAGGAGGCCATCGCGACGTTCTCCCAGCTCGGCGGAGCGGACTACGCGGAGGGTGAGCTCCCGGTTGTGCCGGATCGTCCTGAGCGCACTGCGGTCAGGACCGCGGAACTAGGGCCTGTGCCGAGGTCCGTGTTCGCGACAGCCGGGCCTGAGGCGGCCCCTGGGGGCACGGGCGGACAGCCCACGTACAACACCGCGGTATGCGGGCTGTCCGCCCGCACCGCCAGGAACCACCTCAGGCGCGACTCTCATCGAACGGGACCTCGACACAGGCCCTAGTCGTCGAGGCACCGGCCGTGGGGCAGGAGCCCTCCCAGGAAGCTCCCGCCCCCTCCACCCGGCACGCTCGTGACGTACCCGACGAGGCAGGCGTTCTCCGCGACGGGCACCGCGTAGAGCAGGGCCCCGGAAGGCGCGGGGTCGTCCGGGCGGGCGATGCGCACCACGCTGTTCACGAACCCGGCCCGTTCCAGGGCCGTGCGGCGGCGATCCGCGTCGTCGGTGACCGGTGGACGCCTGGAGGGCACGACGCACCTGTCGTTCGGCGCGGAACTGCAGCGCGAGTCGACCGACATGGCGCGCTGAACGTTGTTGTAGACCTGTTCAGCGGCGGTGCGCTGCGCGGAGGTGAGGGGCGTGCGCCGGGCGATGTCGGCCGCGACCCGCCCGCAGTGGTCGTCCTTCTCGTCCTGCGCCGTGATGCACGAGACCGAGGTCCCCGACGACGAACCCGTCGGCCGGTGCCGGGTGCTCAGCCACCACGCGCCTGCGAGCAGGCAGACCGCGAGCGCGAAGCAGACGACCAGCGTGGCCTGGCGGCGCCGTGATGGCATGACCCGTGTCACCGCGGCTCGCGCGGCGGGGCAGCCGGCCCGGTGCGAGCCCACCGGGCCGACGCCCGTGCCCCGAGCAGCAGTCCTGTCGCGACGGTCAGCAGCTGGACACGCTGCACCAGACCGGCACCGGGGTGGTTGACCAGCACCGCGGACAACACCCCCGTCACGGCCAGCAGCACCGCCACCACCCAGGCGCTCCACCAGCGTGTGCTCCGTGCGAAACCCACGGCGGCAACCAGTGCGCTGAGGAACGTCAGCACGCTCGTCACCTGGTGCAACTGATGTCCGAGCGACACCGACCCGCTGCTCTCCCGGGCACGGCACACCATGTCGACGCTTGGCGCGCAGTCCAGGGCGAGCGCGGTGTCGGCGAGGGTCGCGCCCGCGAAGACGAGCACGGCGGCGACGACCAGCCGTCCGCGCATCCCGCGGGCGGCGAGCAACAGGCAGCAGGCGGCCAGCGAGTCGGTGACGCGGAACAGCCACCGGTACGGCTGGTCGTCGGCGAGCAGCTCGCTCACGTAGCTGTCCACTGAGGACAACCCGGTCGGCAGGACCAGCTCCAGCAGCCAGCACGAGTACAGGACCGCGGCAGCGACCAACCACCCGTGCGGCCGGCGGGAGAACAGTTCCCGCATCACGCCCGCCTCATCCTTGCGCCATGCTGTGTCCCGTGGCCAACGTCGTGGGATCGACCCTGCACCTGCTGGTGGACGGACCGGCGGACGCGCCGCCGGTGGTGCTCACCTCGGGCCTGGCCGGCGCTGTCGCCGACTGGGACGCCGTGACCCGCCTGCTCACCCCGTCCGCGCGGGTGCTGCGCTTCGACCGGCCCGGCACCGGCGCGAGCACCCCGTCGTCCGAACCCCCGTCGGCCCGGCGCGAGGTGGCGGTGCTGGACGCGGTCCTCGACGTCGCCGGAGCCCCGGCCGTGCTGGTCGGGCACTCGCTCGCCGGCCTGCACGTGGAGGCGTACGCGCGGTTGCGTCCCCAACGCGTGCGCGGCGCGGTGCTCGTGGACCCCAGCCTCGTCCCGCCCGGAGTCGGCCGCCCGTTCGACCTCTCCGCCGTGTTCGCGCAGGCCCTGCTCCGGGTGGGTGCCGCAGGACCGGCCGCACGCTGCGCCGGTCCGCTGCTCCGGCTCTTCGGCAGGCCACCGGCCACCGCCGCCGTGGTCGAAGAGCTCGCCGGTTATCCCGCTTTGGTCGTGGAGGTGGACGCGTTGCGCACGCACCCGTTGCCGGACGTGCCGTGGCAGGTGCTCACGGCGGGAGGGACGCTGGGCGGTGCGAGGTCGGCGTTGCACATCCTCACCGCCCACGGATCGATGGCCTCCCTTTCCGCTCATGGCCTTCATCGCATCGTGCCAGAAGCGTCGCACATGGTGCAGTTGGACGATCCCGGTGCGGTGGCCGATGCGGTGCGGCGCTGCCTCTCGTCGTCCTGACAGTTCCCGGCCGCGTGTTCAAGATCGGCGTTGCACGCGGCGAGCGGATGCCGGGTCACCGGCGGATCTCGCGCACGGGCATGACGGCGATGTCGTGCATGCGCCAGTCGGCGTCGCGCAGCCGGTGGCTGAGCCGGTCGAGCCGTTCGACGAGGTCGTCGGTGCCGGGCCGGGGTACGACGAGCATCTCGCCGACGAACACGTGGCCTTCTTCCCGCAGCCGGATCCAGGCGTCGGTGACCCAGGGCTGGTCCAGGGCGAGTGCGGTGAGCTGAGCGGGCAGGGGGTGCGGTTGGTCGTCGGTGACGGTGCGGGGCCGGCGGTCCATCAGGTCGGCGACGGCGGTGCGGGTGGTGCGCAGGCCGTCGCGGACGATGTCGGCGGAGATGATGATCGCGGCGACGGCGTCGGCCCACCACAGCCCGGCGCCGATGCCGAGGATGCCGAGGACGGCGGCGCCGGCGGTGAGCCAGTCCGCGCGGTTCATCTCCGCGTCGGCGTGCAGGACCTTGTCGTGCAGTTGTGCGGCCAGCTTCGTCTTGGCGCGGCCGAGCAGGATCGCGGGGACCATGGTGGCCAGCAGGACGGCGATCATCGGCCACCCCAGCCACACCGCGTGGTCGAAGACCTCGATCAACCCGATCGGCGGGCGCTCGCCCTGCACGAGCCGCAGCACGGACTCGACGAGGATGTAGCCGCCGAGGATCAGCAGTGCCAAGGCGGAGGCCAGGAACGCGATGGCCACCGAGCGGTGATGCCCATAGGGGTGTTCCTCGTCGACGGGCCGGTTGCGGTAGCGATCGGCGACCAGGAACGCGATGGGCGGCGCGAGCGCGAGGATGTCCTCCACCCAGGCCGCCTTCATGGCCTGCGACTGGCCCAGCACGACGGCCAGCACGGTGATGGCCACGACGAAGAACGCGACCGTCCACCACTCCAGGCGCACGGCCCGGCGGTGCAGCGCCGCCTTGTCGGGCGGAAGCTCGAAGCTGTCGTGGATCGCGGCCATGTCACGCCCCCTCACGGCGGGCGTCGAGCAGCAGCCGGCGCACCTCGTCGGGCTTCAGGTCCAGCAGGAACCGCTCGACCGTGCTCTGCCAGGCGTTCTCTCCGGCGGGCACCGCCATGACGTGGTCGGCACTGGACAGGTGGATGCCGGAGTCGGTCAGGCCGGCCGCGTCCACCCGCCAGTCCGGGACGACCGCGGCACCGCCGGGGCGTTCGGGAACGTCGGCGACGGGGACGGCGGTCGCGTCTTCGTCGGACAGCAGCGCGGCCTCGGCGCTGCCTTCCCGCACCAGCACCCGTTGCCCGGTGATGTCAGCCGCTGCTCCCGCGGGCACGGCGACGACCATGTCCGTGGTGAGGTAGTCGGTGGTCAGTGCGACGTCCTTCTCCCAGGGCGACTCGGCGTCCAGCCCCGCGACGACGAGGTCGAGGCTGCGTTCGGACAGCGCGGTCATGAGCTCGGCCTCACCGCCGGACACCCACTGCACGCGCGCGCCCAGGCTGTCGGCCAAGCGCTGCACCAGGACCGTCTCGGCACCGCCCGGTGCCTGGTTCCCGTCCGTGATCGTCCACGGCGGGCGGTGCGCGACCCCGACCCGGAGCGTGCCCTCCCGCACCCGGTCCAAGGTGCCGTCGGCGTCGCGCGGCCACTGGCAACCGCCCACCGACACCAGGACCAGGACCAGGACCATCGCGGCCGCTCGTTGCCACACGTGTCGAGCCAGTGCAACCGATGCCATGCGGGTGATGTTGCCCAAGACCACCCCGTTCAACCATCGGATGATCCACTCAGGAACGCCTTTCACAGGCGCAACCGGGATGAAACGCCCGAAAGCGGTGTCTTCTCACCGCAGCCACCGGAACGGCACCGCTCGCGCGGGGGAGAACGCGAGGACCGGGGTCAGGCGGGCACCCGGTAGTACCCGCCCGCCGTGGTCAGCAGGTACGGGTGCAGCGCGTCCGAGGCCAGGCGGGACTGTGCGCGGGCGAAGCCGTCCTCGAAGGACGACTGGAACGCCATGAACACCACACCGGTCTCGGCAGGGGTCTCCTGGTAGATCCACGACCGGCGCAGCATGCGCGGCGCCGGGGTGTCCCCGGTGCGCGGGTTCATGGCGCGCACGTGCGAGTTCAGCGGGATCGCCACACCGTCCGGGTCGCCGGCATAGTCGGGGACGCGGCCGGGCGGGGTGCCGTCGAGCCAGGTGCCGTCCGGGTGGCGGCCGATGATCCTGGCCTGCGCCTCGGCGCTGTCGGCGTCCCACAGCGGGTGGGCCAGCCGGATGACGCGCAGCGCGGCGAGGGTGTCGCCGTCGGGCAGCAGCACCGACTGCTCGTTGGTCTGCCCCTCGACGAAGCCGAACGGGTTGCGCTGCAGGTGTTTGCCGTCCAGCGGCGGGGCGACGTCGCGGTGGACCGGCACCGTCCACACCGGCGTGAGGCCGGGCAGCTCGGCGAGCACCTCGGCCAGCCGGTCCGCGCAGTCGTCCCGGTCGTCCCCCTCGACCTGGACGAACGCGTCGGTGCGGGACCGGTCGCGGTCCAGGGTCTCGCCGGGGAAGTCGGGCATCACGGGCACGTCCGCGAGCGTCGGGCCGAGGCCGACCATCACGTCGTCGCCGCGCACGCCGAGCAACCGCGCCCTGGCGTCCGTCCCCCGTGCCCGCAGCAGGGCCAGCGCCCCGGCCGGACGCGGGGTGCGCAGCACCGGGTGGGTGCCGGGCGGGTCGGTGCCCGGTGTGCCGCAGCCGGACAGGCCCAGGCACGCCAGCAGCGTGCCGAGGCCGGCGCCGACCAGCAGGTCGCGGCGGTCGATCACCGGGCGACCGCGACCACGAGGTCGTCGAACGAGGGGTCGTCGTAGCCGTCGCTGCACCGCAGCACCGCCCCGTCGCCGGTCTCCTCCACGACGATCCCCGCGTTGCCGACCCACGCCTGGTCGACGCCGGCGTCGTCGACCCAGGTGTTCCACATCCGCACCAGCAGCGCCCCGCGCCCTGACCGGCGCACGGTCAGCTCGACCAGCGGCGGTGCGGTGTCGGTCCACAGCACCACCTCGGCGAGCCGCTGGCCGTTGACCTCCAGCACCCCGCCCCTGGCCTTGACCACCAGACCCTCCCGCCGGTCCCGGCGGGCGCCGGTGAACGCGATCCGCAGGGTCTGGCCGTCGGCGGGGTCGGGCAGCTCGTAGGTCATCGTCACGCGCTGCCCGGCCACGTCGAGGGGCGCACCCCGCCCCTCGGCGAACAACTCGCCCAGCTTCTTGGCCATCACAGTCCCTCGTCAGTACCCGGGGTGCCGGAACGGGTCCCTGGCCGCGTGGTCCTGCGGCCAGCGCGGCACGACCCGCTTGCCGCCGTCGCGCATGGGGATCGGCTCGTGGGACAGCTCCATCGACTCCATGCCGCCCTTGTCGGGATTGTAGCGAGTGGGCGGTTGCCCGGACCGCATCCTGGCGAGGTCGGCGTCGGACCACTGCCGGCTCGCGCTGGGGTGCTCCGCGGCGTTCTTCCAGTACCGCGACCGCACGGTCGACCAGGCCGGGTCGTTGCCCGCCGCGGTCTTGGAGTAGATGTCCTGACCGCGCTGCCAGCCCTTCCCGTTCGCCGCCTTCCACCCGTTCTGGATGTCGCGCATGTCCGCGGCCTTCGACAGCCACTTGCCGATCCCGGCGCCGAGCATCCCGCCGAGGCACCCGGCCGCGGCGGCACCGCCGACGCCGCCCCAGCCCCAGTCGACCTTGCGCCCGGACAGGCGCTGCCCGGCGTAGTCCATCGCGGCGTCCATCGCGGCCCCGCCGAGGCAGCCGAGCAGCAGCGGGTTGGTGCCGTTCGGGTCGGTGGCGTTGGCCGGCGAGTTGCCGACGTAGGCGTAGAGGTTGCCGCCGCCCTGGTAGCCGATCGGGTCCTCGGAGATGAACCGGCCCAGCGCGGGGCTGTAGTAGCGCTCGCGGTACTGGAGCAGGCCGGTGCCGTCGTCCTGCCGCCCGGTGAACGACAGGTCCGAGCCGCGGGCGTCACCGGTGGTGGCCGGCACGCCGAACGGGTCGTAGGACTGGGTCGCGGCCAGTGTCCCGTCCGCTCGCCCGAGCGCCAGCGGCGACCCGAGCCCGTCGGTCAGGACGCTGTCGGTGATGCCCGCCTTGGCCCGCCCCGCCCACTTGTCGGTGCCCATGGCGAGCAGCCCGGCCGACAACGTGCCCGCGGCGTCGAGCTCGGCCGCGGCGTTGGCGCCGTCGTAGACGAACCGGGTGGTGGCCGAGCCGACCGTGCGGGTGTCCCGGACCCCGGTGGGGCCGTAGACGTTGGTGCTGGTCAGCCCGGACCGGCTGGTGCCGGTCAGCTCGCCGCGCGCGTTCCACGTGTAGGTGGTGGTGCCGTCGGAGAGCAGGTTGCCGTCGTTGTCGTAGGTCAGCGCCGTGCCACCGGCGGAGACCAGCCGGTTGCCGTTGTCGTAGGCCAGGTCCGACCTGGCGGCCGGCAGGGCCACGTTCGCGAGCGAGCCGGTGACCGAGGTCCGCCTGCTCACCGCGTCGTAGGTGTAGCCGAGGTCGCCCTTGGCGGTGCCGTTGTGGCTGTAGGCGATGCCGGTGACCTGCCCGATCGCGTCCCGGGTGAAGGCCTGCCGCCAGCCGCCCGGCAACGCGACCGCGCTGGCCCGCCCGGCCGCGTCCCGCGTCACGGTGACCGTGTCGCCACCGCGGGTCGCGCCGGTGAGCTGGTCGGCGTTGTCGTAGGTGTAGGTGGTGGCGGGCAGCCCCGGCACCGTGACACCGGTCGTGCGGCCGAGGACGTCGTAGGTGTAGCCGACCGTGCCGTTGGGTCCGGTGGTGGTGGCGAGCCGGTCGAACGAGTCCCACGTCTGGCTGGTGGTGCCGCCCGCCGTGTCGGTGAGCGTGGTGAGCCGGTCCAGGGCGTCGTAGCCGTAGGTGATCTTCGACTGCTGCGTGCCGGCGCCGGTCACCCCGTACCTGATGCTGACCGGCCGGTTGAGCTGGTCGTAGGTCATCTCGGTGCGCAGCCCGGCGCGGCTGACCGTCGCGGTGACCCGGCCGGTGCCGTCGTAGGTGGTGGTGTCGGTGCGGTTGAACGGGTCGACGCGGGTGACCGCCCGGTCGGCCTTGTCGTAGGTCCACGAGGTCGTCTTGCCACGCGGGTCGGTGTAGGCGGTCCGGTTGCCGTTGGCGTCGTAGGTGAACGTGCTGACGCCGCCGAGCGCGTCGGTGACCTTCACCGGGTTGTTCAGCGCGTCGTAGGCGACGAGCTTGCGCGCCCCCGCCGCGTCGGTCCACAGCACCGGCCGGCCGGCCGCGTCGTGGAAGGTCGTCGCGGTGCGGCCGAGCGCGTCGCGCACCCCGGTCAGCGTGCCGGACTCCCAGGTGAACGTGGTGGTCGCGCCCGCGGGGTCGCGCAGGGTCGCGACCTGCCCCGCCGACGTGCGGGTGGTGGTCGTGGTGCGGCCGAGCGGGTCGGTCGCGGTGAGCAGGTTGCCCTTCGCGTCGTAGGTGAAGGTGCTGGTGCGCCCGGCCGCGTCCTTGGTGGTCGTCGGCTGGTCGTACGGCCCCCAGGTGGCCTCGGCCGAGGTGTACTCGCCCGCGGTGTCCGCGAGGCCGGTCGCCTTCACCACCCGGTCCGCGGCGTCGTAGGTGTACTCGGCGCGCCGGCCGTACGGGTCGACCACGGCGTCGAGCCGGTTGCCTGCGCCGCGTTCGTAGGTGGTGGTCCGCGCCAGCGACGTGCCGAAGGCGGTGGTGTCGGTGGCGACCATCCCGGTGGCGGTGAAGGTCACCCGCCGCACCGACCCGTTCGGCTGGGTCACCCTGGTCTCGGTGACCTGGTTCTGCGCGTCGAGGGTGTAGGCGAAGGTGAAGGAGCCGCCGTCGGCGATGTCCTGCCGCGACACCCTGCCGTTCGCGTCGTAGGCGACGCTCAGGTAGGTGTTGCCGCGCCCGTCGGTGATGCCGGTGACCCGGTTCGCGGTGTCGTAGGTGTAGGTGGTGACCTTGCCCGCCGGGTCGGTGACGGTCGCGAGCCGGCCCGCCGTGTCGTAGGTGTAGCCGACCTGGCGGCCGATGTTGTCGCTGGCCCTGATCACGCGGGCCGAGGCGTCGTACTCCAGCCCGATCCAGCGGCCGTTGGGCGAGACGATCTGGGTGACCTCGCCGTTGGCGCCGCTCGGCCGCACGAACGTGACCTCGTTGCCGTTGCGGTCACGCATGGCACGCGGCCTGCTGTACCAGGGGAAGAACCACTTGGTGCCGTCCCGCAGGGTCAGCACCCAGTCGCCGTTCTCCTGCGCGATGGTGGAGCCGGTGTAGCGGCCGGGGGAGCCGACCGCGGCGAACACCGCGTCGCCGTAGCCGGTGCCGGGCGAGGTGCGGACGTAGTGCGCGCGCCCGCCGCCCGGGGTGTAGAGGTCGACCTCCTGGTACTGCTGTTCGGAGGCCAGGTACATGTTGTGGTCGGCGCCGGAGTTCAGCCCGAAGTCGCGGCTGTGGTTGTCGCCCTGCCAGTACTGCCGGTTCAGCGCGATCGGCACCGTGTCGTCGAGGCCGAGATCGGTGTGGGTGTCGGTCAGCAGACCGGTGGACAGGTCGACCGGGTCACCGGAGAGCTTGTCGAGCAGGTCCTGCCACCACGGCTTGTCCGGCTTCGGGTTGCCGCCGGTGTTGAACATCGCGCCGTCGAGGGTCCACAGCTTGGTCTTCTCGTCCGGGATCACCCGGCTGGCGTCCGCGTTGACCTTGCCGTGGCCGTAGACGTACCACTGCTTCTCGGCCGGGTCGTAGTTCCAGAAGTCGACGACGGTGCCGGCGGGCAGCTTGGTGTAGTTCGGGTACACCACGCTCGCGCCGTCCGGGAAGATCGTCGCCCCGCCCGGCTGGACGGTGAAGAACGTCGGCACGATTCCGTTGCGCGGCAACGGGTAGGGCGGCCGGTCGATCGGGATGGCGGTGATGCCCAGCTCCGTGACGACCTTGCCGTCCATGTCGCGCACGACGGTGCCGACCGGGATGTGGACCTCGAGGCCGGGGATGGCCGGCGTGGTCAGGACCGTGTCGTTCGCGGTCGGCGCGGCGAGCTTGACCGTGTGCGCCATGTCCAGCTTGGGCAGCCACACCGGCGCGTCCAGCGGCGTCGTCCTGCCCCGCTCGACCCTGGCGTGGATGCGGAACGTGCCGTACCTGCTCTTGCCGGTGGCCGCCGCGTACCCGTCGACCACGATCATGGTCGCGTTGGCGCGGACACCGGACAGCAGGAACCGGCCGCTCGCGTCGGTGGTGGTGCGGATCGAGTCGACGCGCACCGGGATGCCGGCCAGCGGCCTGCCGTCGAGCCCGAGCACGTGCCCGCTGATCGCGGTGACGCCCTTGGGCGCGGTCAGGTCGGTCACCGGTGTGGCCGGGCCGCGCCGCGTCAGCCAGTCACGGCCGTCGAGGTTGCCCGCGTCCGGCGTCCAGGCCGCGTCGAGCCGGTCGTCGCGGACCAGCGTCGCGGCGTTCGGGGAGGCCGGGTCGGGGTCGACCCGCAGCGAGTCGTCCCGCAGCCGCGTCGGCAGGAGCTGGGGCTTGGTCCTGGTCTCGTGCTTCGGCTCAGCGACGGCCGTGACTGCGGGAGCCTGCTCGGTCCGCTCGTTCTGCTTGGCCTGCTCGGCCGGTGGTGCGACCGCCGCGGCGAGGGCGGTGGCGGTCCGCGCGGTGAAGGTCGTGGCGCCGGTGTTGATGCCGTAGGGGCCGAACCACACCTTGTACGTGCCGGTCTGCGGCAACGTGCGCCCGGTGACCTCGGTGTTCATGTACTGGTCGGTCAACCGCTGTCCGTCCGGCGCGATGATCTGCCAGGCCGCGCCGCAGCAGCCCAGCGAGCCGGAGGTGTTGCTGGACCCGATGGTCACGGCCTGGCCGGCCGTGCCGGAGAAGGTGACGAAGGCGTCCTGGCCGGGGTTGGTGACCGTGACGGTCTTCGCGGTGCCGTCGAGGGTGATCGTGCCCGCGTCGAGGTCGGCCGGGACGGTCCACGCCTTGAAGGTCGTCGAGCCGGTGTTGGTGCCGTACGGCCCGAAGGAGATCTTGTAGGTCCCGGTCTGCGACAACGTCTTGGTGTCGACGGTGGAGTTCATGTACTCGTCGGACATTCGCGTGCCGTCCGGGGCGAACACCTGCCACGCGGCGCCACAGCAACCCAGGTTGGCCGACGTGTCGGTGGACTGGAAGATCACTCGCTGGCCCGTGGTGCCGGAGAAGGTGACGTAGCCGTCCTGGCCCGGGTTGGTGATGGAGATGGTCTTGCCCGTGCCGTCGAGGGTGATCGTGCCCGCGTTGACGTCCGCCGGGACGGTCCACGCCTTGAACGTGGTGGAGCCGGTGTTGGTGCCGTAGGGGCCGAAGGAGATCTTGTAGGTTCCGGTCTGCGGCAACGTCTTCGTGTCCACCGTGGAGTTCATGTACTCGTCCGACATGCGAGTGCCGTCCGGGGCGAACACCTGCCACGCGGCGCCGCAGCAGCCCAGGTTCGCGGACGTGTCGAGGGACTGGAAGATCACGCGCTGCCCGGCGGTGCCGGAGAAGGTGACGTAGCCGTCCTGGCCGGGGCTGGTGATGGAGACGGTCTTGCCGGTGCCGTCGAGCGTGAGGGTGCCGGCGTTGAGGTCGGCGGGCACGGTCCACGCTTTGAACGTGGTGGAGCCGGTGTTGGCGGCGTAGGGGCCGAAGGAGATCTTGTAGGTTCCGGTCTGCGTCAACGTCTTGGTGTCGACGGTGGAGTTCATGTACTCGTCGGAGATCCGCGTGCCGTCGGGTGCGAAGACCTGCCAGGCGGCGCCGCAGCAGCCCAGGTTGGCCGACGTGTCGAGGGACTGGAAGATCACCCGCTGACCCGCGGTCGCGGAGAAGGTGACGTAACCGTCCTGGCCCGGGTTCGTGATCGAGACGGTCTTGCCGGTGCCGTCGAGCGTCAGGGTGCCGGCGTTGAGGTCCGCGGGCACGGTCCACGCCTTGAACGTCGTGGAGCCGGTGTTGGTGCCGCGCGGGCCGAACCAGATCTTGTACGTGCCGGTCTGGGGCAGCGTGCGCGTGTCCACAGTGGAGTTCATGTACTCGTCGGACAAACGCGTGCCGTCCGGCGCGATCACCTGCCAGGTCGCGCCGCAGCAGCCCAGGTTGGCGGACGTGTCGAGGGACTGGAACAGCACGCGCTGACCCGTCGTGGCCGAGAACGTGACGTAGGCGTCCTGGCCGGCGCTGGAGATCGTGACGGTCTTGGCCGTGCCGTCGAGGGTCAGGGTGCCCGCGTTGAGGTCGGCGGGCACCGTCCACGCGGTGAACGTGACCGAGCCGATCAGCACCGACGACGGGTCGGCCACGATCCGGTAGGTGCCGGTCTGGGGGAGCGTGATCGTGTCGAGGGTGTCGTTGGCGTACTTCGTGTCGCCGACGCGGGTGCCGTCCGGTGCGACGAGCCACCAGTACAGGCCGCAGCAGCCGAACTGCGACGACGCGTTCGTGGACTGGACGGTGACCCGGTTCCCGGCCGTGCCGGCGAAGGTCGTGTACGCGTTCTGGCCGGGCTTGGTGAAGGTGACGGTCTTCGCGGTGCCGTCGAGCGGCTGGGTGCCCGCGTTGAGGTCCGCCGGGACCGACCACGCGCTGACCGTGACCGACCCGGTGTTGGCGCCACCCGGATCGAGGAAGACGCGGTAGGTGCCGGTCTGCGGCAGGGTGGTCGTGTCGAGGGTGTCGTTGGGGTACTTGGTGTCGCCGACGCGGGTGCCGTCCGGTGCGACGAGCCACCAGTACAGGCCGCAGCAGCCGAACTGCGACGACGCGTTGGTGGTCTGGATGATGACGCGGCCGCCCGCCGTGCCGGAGAACGTCGTGTAGGCGTTCTGGCCGGGGTTGGCGACCGTCACCGCCTTCGCGGTGCCGGACAGGGACTGCGCGCCGGCGTTGAGGTCGGCCGGCACCTTCCGCACGGTCACCGTGGTGGTGCCGGCGGTGTCGGTGTCGTTGCGCAGGAAGATCGTGCGCAGCCCGGGACCGCTCGTGGGGCCGGTGTCGATCCAGCCGCCGGTGCCGACGCAGCTGCCGGTGGCGGTCTGCCGGTTGCGCTCGTCGTGGACGCGGGCGTACAGGCCGCAGGAGCCGAAGGTGCCGTCGCTGAGCGAGAAGGCGAACCGGTCCCCGTCGGCGGCTGAGAAGTACCGCACCGCCCACTTGCGCGCCGCCACCGGCACCTGGGTCGCGGTGCCCGCGGTGATGGCCGCGGCGGTGTCGATGCTCGCCGGGTCGATGCCGGTGGGCGGCACGACCAGCACGGCCGAGCTGGTGCCGGTGCCGGCCGGGGTGCTGAGCGACACGGTGCCGGTCGCGGCGCCCGGCGGAATCCGGACGGTGAGGGAGCCGCCGGAGCGTGCGGTGACCGCGGCCAGCATCCCGTTGACCCGCACCAGGTTGTTGGCGAACTCGGGGTCGGAGTTGGTCGTGGTGACGGTGACGGTCGACCCGGCGGCGGCGATCTTCGGCGTGACGTCGGTGACGGTCGGCTTGTCGTTGCGGACGACGGTGACCACCGGGCCGGTGCCGGTGCCGGCCGACGTGGTCACGGTGACCGCGCCGGTCGTCGCCGACGTCGGCACGGTGACCGTCAGCCGGTCGGCGGCGGCCGTCTTGACCGTCGCCGTGACACCGTTGACCTTCACGGTGTTGGCCGTCGCGGTGGTGCCGAAGCCCTTGCCGGACACCACCATCGCGTCGCCGGGACGCACGATGCCGGGCACGGTCGACAGGACCGCGACGGCCGGCGTGCCGAGCCGCTCGACCGACAACGGGTTGCCCGCCGGGTCGTAGGTGTACCGCGCGACCGAGCCGTCGGCGCCGACCACGCCGGCGACCCGTCCGAGCGAGTCGTACGCGTAGGTCGCGGGACCGGGTGGTGGGTCGACGAGGGGTGCCGCCGCGCGGGGTGCCGCCACCTCCGTCCTGGCCGGCAGGTCGCGGGGAGCGGCCGCTACCGGCACGCCGGTGGCCGTGACCGCCGAGGAGACCACCGCCACCACCGACACCAGGACCGAGTACTGCCGCAGCCTCGTGTGCACGTCGTCTCCTCGACCGCTCGGCGCGGGGTCTGCCGACTCCCCCCGGAACTATCGCCGGTCCCGCCGCCCGTGTGTCCACTCAAACCGGAAAACCGAGAAAATTACTCGTTTGTCGTAGCGACCGGGACGAAAAAGACCGACGAGGCGGCCGATCGGTTCATCGTGTCCGCCTATGACGAGTTCATCAACGGCTATGGCTGCGGCTTGACAACCGGGCAGGATTTTGTGCTGCTGCACGACATCCGGAAGCTCCAAAGCCCAGGACGAGCGATCCCAACGGGTTTGCTCCACCCCCCGGGTGACGGGCGTTGTCCAGCCATCTGACCGGTGCACCCAGCCGCGTCACCGGTGCCGCACGGTGCACCGGGGCGTGACGATGGTGGAGCCGGTCCGCGGTGGCGCTTCCGCCTGCCCGGACCACCCACACAGCCACAACAAACGGAGTCGTGTCACCGTGCGCACCCTGATCGACCGCACGACCTGGCGAACCCTCCTGGGGTATGCCGAACCACAGCGGCGCACCATCCTCTGTGGAGGGTTCCTCGTCCTGCTGAGCGGTCTCGCCGCCGCCGCGCTGCCGTTGGCGGCCAAAGCGCTGGTGGACCGGCTGGGCTCGGGGGAGGGGGTTGCCGGGCTGCTGGCGTTGCTCGTCGGCATCGCGCTGGCCGGTGCCGTGATCGCGATGGCCGGCGGTTACCTGCTCGAACGTGCCGCGGAGTCGGTCGTGCTGGGGGCCAGGAAACGGCTGGCCGCGCGATTGCTGTCGTTGCGGGTGCCCGCGGTGCAGCGCGCCGAGCCCGGTGACCTGCTGTCCCGGTTCACCGGCGACACGACGTTGCTGCGCGAGGTCTGCACCCACGCTCTGGTCGGGCTCGTCACGGGGTCGGCGACGACCGTCGTGATGGTCGTGATGATGGGGGTGATGGACCTCGTCCTGCTCGGCATCACCCTGGCCGTGCTCGCCGTGGTGGGGCTGCTCGCCCTCGCCGGGATGCCGATGATCGAGAAGGCCTCCCACGCCGCTCAGAGCGCTGTCGGGGAGACGGGCGCGCGGCTGGAGCGCGTGCTCGGGGCTTTCCGGACCGTGAAGGCCGCGGGTACCGAGGCCGTGGAGCTCGCCGCCATCGAGCGGGGTGCGCAGGACGCGTGGCGTGCCGGTGTGCGGTCGGCGCGGTGGGAGGCGCTGGTGCACGGCTTCAACGGCCTTGCGGTGCAGGCGTCGTTCCTCGCCGTGCTCGGTGTCGGTGGTGCTCGCGTCGCGACCGGGGCGATCCCGCTGTCCACCCTGGTGGCCTTCCTGCTGTTCCTGTTCTTCCTCGAAGAGCCGATCGGGCAGCTGCTGCACGCCGGCAGCAAGCTGCAGATCGGACTCGCCGCGGTGCGCAGGCTGGGCGAGGTCGAGCAGCTGCAGACCGAACCGGTCGGCACGGGCACCACCGCCGCGGCACCGGGTGCGGCCCGCGTGAGCTTCTCCGGCGTGCGGTTCCGGTACGGCCCGGACCTGCCGGAGGTCCTGCGCGGCGTGGACGTCGAGGTTCCGCCGGTGGGCCTGACCGCGTTCGTCGGCCCGTCCGGTGCCGGGAAGTCCACGCTGTTCGCGTTGATCGAGAGGTTCTACGAGCCGGACTCCGGCCGCATCCGCCTCGACGGCCGCGACCTCGCGGACTGGGACCTCGCCGAGCTGCGCGCGGGCATCGGGTACGTCGAGCAGGACGCACCGCTGCTGTCCGGGTCGTTGCGCGAGAACATCGTCTACGGCCGCCAGGACGCGACCGAGCAGGAGATCCGCGACGTGGTCGCGCACACCCGCCTCGACGCGCTCGTCGAGCGGTTGCCGGACGGGCTCGACACCCCGGTCGGGCACCGCGGCACCTTCCTGTCCGGCGGTGAACGGCAACGGGTCGCGCTCGCTCGCGCGCTGATCACCCGGCCGCGGTTGCTGCTGCTCGACGAGATCACCTCGCAGCTCGACGCCGCGAACGAGATGGCGATCAGGGACGTGGTCACCGCCGTCGCGAAGACCACGACGGTGCTCGTGGTGGCGCACCGGCTGTCGACGGTGACCCAGGCCGACCGGATCGTCGTGCTGGACGGCGGAACGGTGCGGGCCATCGGCACCCACGACGAGCTGGTCGGTCAAGATCCGCTGTACGCGGAGTTCGCCACCACGCAGCTGCTCAGCGGCTGACCCGGCGGCAGGCTCAGCCGCGGGCGGTGACCGGCAGGCTCAGCCGCAGCCGGAAGCCGCCGTCGGCGGTGGGGCCGGTGTGGAGCGTGCCGTCCAGCAGGGCGGCGCGCTCCCGCAGCCCGACCAGGCCGTGCCGTGCGCTGGGCAGCGCGAGGTGCGGCCGCGTGGGCGGGGTGTTGGTGACGGTCACGGTGAGGTCGGTGTCGTCGTGGCTGATCTCGACGGTGGCACCGGCGCCGGGTGCGTGTTTGCGCACGTTGGTCAGCGCTTCCTGGATGGTGCGGTAGATGGCGCGCTGCACCGGCGGTTCGAGGCCCTCGGGTGCGGTGCCGACCATGCGGGCGTCGATCGCGCTGTTCGCGATGAGGCGCTCCAGGTCGGTCAGCGTGGGCTGCGGGGTGAGCTCGGTGGCCGGGGTACCGGAGGCCCGCAGCAGGTTCACCATGTGCCGCAGCTCGTCGAGCGTGTTCACCGACAGCAGCCGCACGTTCTCGGCGGCCTTCCTCGCCTCCGGGTCAGGCGTGCTGACCTGGAGCGCCCCCGCCTGCACCGCGATCAGGCTGACCTGGTGGGAGACGACGTCGTGCATCTCGCGGGCGAGCTGGTTGCGTTCGCGGGCCAAGATCGCCTCGGCGTCGAGCCGCCGCTCGTGCTCACGGGCTTCCTTGACCTCCTCCAGCCGCAGCGCCAGCTCGTGCCGGGACCGCAGGAACTGGCCGAGCAGGACCGGTGCGAACGCGGTCATCGTGGCGTAGATGACGCCGAGCAGGGTGTAGGTGTCCCAGATGGTCGGAGCGAACTCCGACATGGGGAACGCGAAACCGGCCGCGGCGAGCAGCCAGCACCCCGCGAGCAGCCACCAGTCGCGGTAGCGGCTCGAGACCACGTACAGCGCGATGATCGTGGGGACGATCGCTCCGGGGAAGAGCACCGCCGGCAGCGTCGCCAGGAAGGCCGGCACCGGGACGCGGTGGACGAGCAGGAGAGCGGCGACGGCGACCGCGATGGTGACGATCCCGCCCGGGTCCTCCTCGCTGACCATGGTGAGCACCCCCTCGGCCACCGCGAGTGCGAGCGCCGCCGCGTCGACCAGCCACCGGGGCGGGCGGCGGCTCACCGCTCGGTCCCGTCGAGCAGGCCGGCGCGCTGCGCCACCAGGGCCGCCTGCACCCAGTCGCTCACCCTCATCTCCGCCGTCGCCCTGTTGCCACCCGCGCCGCACGGCAACGGTCTCCGCAGTGAAGGTCGACGTCGGACAACGCCGGGCTCGTCTCGGTGTCCGGCACCACCTGGCCACGGCCGCGACCACAGTCCAGGAGGCCATCGAGGGCGTCGTCGCGCTGCACGCCACCGACCCCGCGACGGTGTACCTCTCAGCGGCCGCACGGCTCATGCGCCCGGCCGTCGCGGAGGTTGAAGACGCGCTGTACCAGGAGCGCATCTGCTTGCGGCTGCTCGGGATGCGCCGCACGATGTTCGTGACAGACCTCGACACCGCGGCTCTGGTGCAGCACGGTTGTTCCGCCGACGTCGCGACGAAGCAACGGCGGCTGCTGGAGAGAGAACTCGGGCAGCAGGGACACCCGGAGAACGTGTCGGAACCGGCGACGTGGCTGACCGAGGTCGAAACCGCCGTCGAGGCCGCCCTGCACAGGCTCGGGTCGGCGACAGCGACGCAACTGGCCGATGAAGAGCCACGGCTGCGCCAGCAACTGCGGATGTTCGAGGGCAAGCCGTACGAGGCGATCGGCAACGTCACCAGCCGGGTGTTGTTCCAGCTGGCGGCGGACGGCCGGATCGTCCGCGGCCGTCCACGCGGCACGTGGCTGAGCACGCAGTACGTCTGGCACCCCTTGCGGGAGTGGGTTCCGGACGGTCTGCGGTCGTGGGAGCCCGACGCGGCGCGGACGGAGCTGGCACGGTTGTGGTTGCGCGCGTACGGTCCGGCGCCGGTGTCGGACCTGCGGTGGTGGACGGGCTGGACGGTCAGCCAGACCAGGAGCGCCCTGGCCGGGGTGGCGACGGCGGAGGTCGATCTGGCGGGCGTGCCGGGGCTGGTGCTGGCCGACGACCTGGAACCGGTACCCGTGCCGGAGCCGTGGGCGGCGTTGCTGCCGAGCATGGACCCGACGTCGATGGGCTGGCAGGACCGCGACTGGTTCCTGGGTGAGCACCGGGCGGCGCTGTTCGACCGCGCGGGCAACATCGGCCCGACGGTCTGGGTGAACGGCCGCGTCGTGGGCGGCTGGGCGCAGCGCGCGAGCGGCGAGGTCGTGCACCGGCTGCTGGAAGACGTGTCGTCGGACGAACGGGAGCTGGTGGAGGAGGCAGCCGGCCGCTGTGCGACCTGGCTGGGCGGGGTCCGGGTGACACCGCGGATGCGCACTCCGCTGGAGCGCGAGCTGGCGGCATGACCGCCGAGGACGTCTCGGCGGGGATCGGCTGCACGGCTCACCGCCGGGTGACGTCGACGACGAGCCGGGTGTGCCGGCGGACCACGGCGCGCGCCTGGCGCTGAGGCTGCTCGGCCTCCCTGATCGCGTCCACCCGCAGCGCCAGCTGCCGGAACGCGACCTCAGCGGTGACGAGTCCCAACTCGGCTCCAGCGCACCGGTGCGCGCCCAGCCCGAACGACAGGACGTCGCGTGGCCCGGTGTCCGGCGTGAGGAACCGGTCCGCCACGAACGAGTCCGGATCGCCGAACCTGCCGGGATCCCGGCCGAGCGCACCGAAGCACACGAGCACCACGCTGTCGCGGGCGACGGGGACACCGGCCAGTTCGGTGTCCTGCGCCGCGACCCTGACGCCGTACTGGACAGGAGGGTCGTACCGCAGTGCCTCCAGGACGAACGACCTCAGCAGTGCGTCGTCGTCGCGCAGACCCGGCAACAGGTCGTTGTGCGCCGCGAGCTGACGCAGGCCGCTGCCGAGCAGCGACGCGGTGGTCGCGGTGCCCGCGCCGAGCAGGAACACCAGGTTGCTGACGAGGTCCCGCTCGTCGATCTGGCTGTGCTCCCTGAGCGAACGGACGAGCGGAGCTTCGCTTCCCCGCTTCGCCAGGACCGTGTTCGTGATGTGGTCGACGAGGTGTGACGATGCCTCTTCGGCGGCTGCGAGCGCCTTGTCCGGCGGGTGCATCTCGTTGCGTTCCAGGAACCTGTCGAGCCAGCCGGCCACCCGTTCGCCGTCGTGCTGCGGCAGACCGAGCAGTTCGCCCATCACGGAGTCGGGGATGGTCGTGAACGACCGGGCGGCGTCCACCACGCCGTCGCCCTCGCCGAACGGCGCTGTGCCGGCGCCGGCGTGCCGCGTGATCATCGGGCGCATCCGCTCGACCTGGTCGGGGGCGAAGAAGCGCGCGATGAGGCGGCGGGCGGGTTGGTTGTCGGGTGCGTTGCGGAAGAGCAGGCTGCGGTAGAGCAGATCGGTCGACGGGACCGTGTACCAGGTGGGCCACAGCCGGTCGGCGTAGTGGCGGTCGGGTACGGGGAAGAGCCTCGGGTTCACCAGGACGTCCACGCACTCCCGGTAGCCGGTGACGAGCAGGCGCTGAGGGGTGATCGGCAGCACCGGCCAGTGTTCGACCAGCTCGCGGTAGTGGCGGTAGGGCGCGGTCCGCCCCTCGGGGGACAGCAGCCGCAGCAGCACGTCGTGAGGACTGGTCACGGCATGCCGTCCCGTCCGCTCAGCACGAGTCCGGACAGTGTCACGAGTGGACTGCCGTCGGCCGTGCCGGCGATGCCGTCGGCGACACCGTCCACATGCGTCACGTGCAGGTGGATGCCGTTCTTCGCCTGTGCTGCCAACGCGAGGTCATTGTGCCCGGTGTGCAGCCTCAGCTCGGCGATCGAGTGGGGCGTCGCGTACCGGTGCGGGGTGTCGATGGCGCAGGCGGTCTGCAACAGGGCGTCGACGAGCAGCCACGGTGTCCGGTGCGCGGCGAAGAACTCGCCGTCCGGGAGCGGGGGTTCCCAGCGAGCCGAGGTCGTGGTGGTCGTGAACCTGAGGTCGCGAACCTGGTCGAACAGGCCCGACATGGACATCGTCGCCGGCGCGCGCCGGACGCTGAGCTGACGGGGCCGGGCAGGCGTGACGGTGCTGTCGGTGGTGCCGCCGACCGGAACCAGAACCTCGACGTGGTGGACACGGCGGCTGCGATGCCCGGCCCGGAGGTGTGATCGGACGGTGACGCGCACGACGCCGGCATCCGGACCCGCCGGCGTGAACGACGCGGCCAGGGTGTACTTCGCAACCTGTGGGTCGACGGCGATGGGAGCCTCGAAGCGGACGTCCAGGAACCTGTCCACGACAGCGCCGCCGGTGAGGTGGCCGGTGACGGCGGCCGCGAGCTCCAGCACGAGCGCACCCGGCACGAGCGCGCGCGACTGCCGCACGTGGCCCCGCAGGTGTTCGTGCCGCGAGAGGTCAAGTCGCCAGACGGTGTCGTCCCGGTCGGTGTGGGACGGGCTGCCCACGTAGGGGAGTCCGGCGCCGTCGCCCACGAGGCCGGGGAACCGCGATCCCGCCAGCCGCCACTCCGCTTCGCCCAGCAGGACCGGTGCCGCGTGCCGCCCGAGGCGGTTCGCCGGCACCAGCGTGGTGAAGATCCGCTGTCCTTCGGCGTCGCTGATCAGGCCGAGCTGCCCGGTCTTCGCCGTGTAGTCGGTGAAACCGCTTCGTGGCCCCAGCCCGGACTCACCCCACAGGCTCCAGCCGATCGCGCACTCGGCGCCCGAGCTGCGGCCGGACTCGTACCGGGCAGCCGCGTTGAGCACGTCGTTGGCCGGTCCGTAGTCGATCTCGCCGGGCAGGCCGAACGCGCCGGCGACGGAGCTGAAGTGGCACCACGCGAGCGGTGCGGGGTCGCGGAACGCCGCCCTGAGGTTGTGGTAGCCCATGACCTTGGTGTCACGCACCCGCCGGAACGTCGAGAGGTCCTTGGCCCTCAGCCTGCGGGCGCCGCTGATCCCCGCGCCGTTCAGCACCAGGTCGATGCGGGGCGTCGTCGCGGTGATCACTGCCGCCGCGCGCCGGACCGCGGCGGGGTCCGTCACGTCGCACCCCAGGTAGTGCACCCGGTCCGCCCCGATCCGGTCGCGCAGGGCCGCGATGGTCGCACGCGCCTCCCGCGACCTGCGACAACGGTCGTAGGTCGCCCGCAGGCCACCGATGTGGGCATCTGGGTCCTCGTGGTGCCTCCTGCGCACGTAGTCGGCGCTGCTCAGGTCACCGATCTCCGCGGACTCAGCAGCCATGGTGTCCGGTTCGGTGCTGCCGAGCAGCCACAGCACCGACGGCGGAGGGTTCATCGCCTCCAAGCACCGTGCGGTGATGCCACGCGCGCCGCCCACCGCGACCACGACGGGGCCGGTGACGGCTGGGTCCTCGACGGCAGGTGACGGCTCTTCGAGCGGGAGAAGTCGTTCCTCCCACCTGACCGCCGGGGCCGATCCGGTCCGGTAGTAGGCGACGGGCAGGCCTCTGCCGCACCCGGACTCCGCGCGAAGCCGTGCCAACGCGGCAGCGAGGCCGACGTCGTCGGTGACCACGGCGAGCACGTGCGCCGCCGGCAGCTCCCACGCGACCGACTTCGCCATCCCGGTCAGCAGCGCGCAGTGCGGATGTGGTGTTCCGCCGTCGAAACGGTCGAGCACGAGGAGCGTGACCGACGAGTTCTCGTGAGCCGGGTCGGCACGCTGTTTCAACGCGACGAAGGTCGCCTCCTGCAGGGCGAGAAGACCCGGACGTGGCGCGTCGGGCCACGTGGCACCGCGCAGGGACGTGATCACGCACAGCTGGTCGCTGACCGTTCCCGCCGAGGTGACGAGGTTCGTCACCGCCTCCTCGTCCCAGGTGGCCGCGGCGTCCGGCACGAGCACGACCGTCACCTCGTGCGCCGCGATGGCGCGCACCTGGCCCGCGATCTCCGCGTCGTCGGTGAGCACCAGCGCTCCGGCGGGCAGCGGATCGCGTTCGGGGAAGCGGGCCACAGCGGGACGTGGCACCAAGCGGAGGTCGTACGGCCGCACAGTCGTCTCCACCGCGTCCGTGGCCGTCATGGCAGCGGTGGGAGCACGTGGACGGTCGGGCCGGACTCCGCGGAGAACCGTTGGGGCAGGGTGTCCCGCACGACGCTCCGGATGACGTCGAGCACCCCGTCCGCGGCGAGGTAGCTCTTGCTCCGGCGTGGCGGTGCCGCCGCGGGTGCGGACGCCAGTTCGGTTCGCACCCGTGCGAGCACCTGCCAGCCGCGGGCGGCAGCGGTTTCGGGACGGGCGAGCGCCACCGCGAACGCACCCTCGGCGCTCTCCCCGCCCTCGCTGACGACCGAGCCGGTGCTGCCGAAGGCATCGGTGTTCCACGCCATCACCAGCGCGAGATCGATGTCGCCCCGGCGCAGGTAGCAGCCCGCGGTGTGCACGGCGGCGAGCCCTGACGCCGCTCCGGCGTCGACCATCATCGTCGGCCCGCGCAGGTTCCTCCGGTTGCTGATCCACCCGAGTGCGATGGACGACATGTGTCCCACCAGGCTGTACGGGCCGATGGCTCGGCTGCGGTCGTGGAGCTCTCGCAGGTACTGCTCCGCAGCCGCCTTCTCCTCGCCGTCCAACGTCGCCGCAAGCCCGTCACCCAGGCACCGCACGGTGGACTCGACAGCCGATCTGCTGACGCCGTACCGGGCGCCGAAGACACCCGTGCGTTCCTCAAGTCCCTGCCACCACGGTGTGTCGTCCCCCGATCCGGCCAGCCGGCCCGCCAGTTCGGCCGCGAGCAGCTGACTCATGTCCAGCTGAGCCGCGACCTTGGGCACGATCAACGAGCTCGCGAACGGAGGAAGCGGGTACGGGGCCTCGAACCGGGTCGTGTCGGCGGGATCGTCGCCTCGGGACAGCCGGTGCGCGACCGACTCGTCCTCCGGCTTGCCCGGCAGCAACGCGCTCCACCGCACCAGCACCAGCTCGTCGCAGGACGCGGGCGGAGCGGACCGCACGGCACGGGTCCGCGTGCCGGGCGGGCAGAGCAGCTGATGTCCGTTGATGCCACCGAGTCCACAGGCGAAGACCCCGACGAACGACCGTTCCTCCGCCGCCAGCGGCACCGGTGCCGACGGCACCCGGACGGAAAGGGAGCGGGCGTACTCCGGCAGCGACGCGTGGTTGGGCTGCCGGGGCACCGTCGACCGGTGCAGGCCGATCGCGGCCTGGATCAGCGAGACGATCCCGCAGGCCATGCCGGTGTGGCCGAGCATCGCCTTGTTCCCCGTGACCCACGGCGTGCCACCGGCGTGGGCGGCGGCGATGGAGCGCAACTCCGTCGCGTCCCCTGCGAGGGTCGCGGTCCCGTGCCCGATGATCCACGAGACCTCGGCGCCGGTGACGCCGTTGACGTCCCCGGCCCGCGTCATCGCGCGAGTCTGGCCCTCCTGGCTCGGTGCGAAGATCGCTTTGCTCTTGCCGTCGCACGCGGCGCCGAACCCGGCGAGCACCGCGAGCACCGTGTCGCCGTCCCGCAGGGCATCGCTCATCCGCTTGAGCGCGACGACGCCGGCGCCTTCGGAGAACACCGTGCCGTCCGCCGCCGCGTCGAAGGCGCGCAGCTGTCCCGTGTGCGACAGCGTGCCCATCTCGCCGAAGTACACCTGGCGCAACGGTCCGTGTGAGCTCACGCCACCGCAGAACGCGACGTCCACCTCGCCGTCCAGCAGGTGCCTGACGCCGAGGTCCACCGAGTACAGCGCCGACGGGCAGATGTTGTCGGAGACGAGCACGTGCGTGTCGGGAGGGAGCAGTCCCTTCGCGGCGCGGACGGCCTGGTGGTGGGGGAGGAACTCGGTGTGTCCGCGGTGCGCGCAGGGGTCCGCTTGCGCGAGCTTCCGCCTGATCGCGTCGCGCCGGTCTCCCGGCAGCCGTGCCGCGGTCTGGGCGGCGAGGGCGTCCGCGGCGAGCGCGAGGTCCATCTCGTAGCTCGTGTCCGTGGACGAGGCGAGGAACAGACCGGTGCGGCCGGTCGGACCGGGCGACGTGGTCGTGACGCATTGATGCAGCGCACGACGCAGCCAGGACACCTGGAGGTCGCCGGCGTCGTCCCCCGGCGCCGCCGGAACCTCGCCGAACCGGGAGCTCGTACGGCTCACCCGTGTCGCTGTGGGTCAACCGCGCCAACGATTCGAGCCCGCGGAACCGGGCGGAGGGCCCGAACACGAGAGGGCCGTCCTGCGCGCGCCTCCACAACTCCTCGACGTCGTCGCAACCCGGCGTCACGACACCGGCGGCGACGACGCAGACCTGGTCGGCGTGCATCGGATCAAGCCGTTTCCCGCGCCGCACCGGCGTCCTTCAGCAGCTGGGCCACCGTGCGGACGGTGATGGTCGCGGGCGACTCGACCTGACCGAGCTCGACCGACCACCGCTGCTGGGCCTTGACCAGCACGAGGTGGTGCTGGAGGGAGTCCAGGCCGAACTCGGCTTCGAGGTCGACATCCGGGGTGACCATGTCCTCCGGGATCTCGAGCGCGGCAGCGTAGCTTTCGCGCAGGTAGGTGGTCACCACGTCGTCTGAGCTGGTCACGGCTGACTCCCTGGGGCTGGTGAGAAGAGTGGTCAACTGTCGGACATCGGTCTCGGTCACGCGTTTCCTGAACGGCGCCCACACCCGCGCCCTGCTGCCGAGGGTCTCGGAGACGAGCCGGGTCAGCGTGTCCTTCAGGCCGCATTCCACGAACTCCGCCACCCCCTCCGAGCTCAGCTCCGTGACGGCGTGGCAGAAGTCCAGCGGCCGCACCATCTGGAGCGCGGCGAGCAGGACGAGGTCGTCGTCGGCTCCCAGCGCACGCCCGAGCACAGGTGACCACACAGCCGTTTTCAGGGGCGCTGACCGGATTCCACGTACGGACTCCAGGTACCGTTCGAACGCGGGGCCGAGCGTGACGTGGTGCTGGGCGTAGGGGCCCGCGCGCAGTGCGGTCACCGTGGTGCCCTGCGCACGGGCGTGGTGCGCCAGCCGTTCGACCTCTTCCGCCGGGCCGGAGAGGATCACCTGCGTCGGGCTGTTCACCGCGGCGACCACGACGCTCCTGGCACCTGCCACGACCGCTGCCGCTTGGCGGGACGACAGCATGAACGCCGCGGTGGCGGCATCGGCGTTTGCGTGTGCCTGCAACGCTTTGGCGCGTTCGCACAACAGGCGGGCGCCGTCCTCGACGGTGATGCCCTCCGCGGCGACCATCGCGGTGATCTCACCGAGGCTGTGTCCGAGCAGGACGTCCGGGCGAAGCCCGAACTCCTCCAGGAGCACCCGGTGACAGCTCAGTTGTGCGTGGTAGGTCTGCATCTCGCTCAACGGGCTCCACGCCGTGGGCTCGGGCTCGCTCAAGATGGACGGCCACCCGAGGTCAGCCGTCACGGCGTCGATCCGGCTCGCGAGCTCGGCCGCGTGCCGTCGACCTGCTGCGTAGTGGGCGAACGGATCAGTGAAGAGCGATCCGAGGCCGGGAAAGACGAATGCGGTCTTCATGGAATCCCGTCATGTCGAACCTCTGCGCTGCTGTGCGGATCGAAGCTGACCTGTCCCGCTGGACGGTATGGCACCAGGACTCCGCCTTCCACGAGCCGTCCCATTCGATGGAACGACCCGTTCCGGCGTGCCTCACCGAACATCCGGATGGGCGTGCCGCTTGATGTGACCGTTCTGCATGACGAAGTCGACGTTCCCGGTGCAGCCGATGTCCTCGAAGGGGTTGCCGGGCATCGCGACGAGGTCGGCGAGCGCGCCGGGGCGGATGGTGCCGCGGTCGGGGGTGGCGAGCAGCGCGGCGGCTTCGGAGGTAGCGGCGCGGAGCGCGCGCAGCTCGCTGATGCCGTTGGAGACCATGGTGGGGAACTCGCGCCAGTTGTCGCGGTGGGGCAGGACGCTGGCGTCGGAGCCGAACGCGATCCGGGCCGCTGAGCCGGCGGGATGGGTGGCGCACTGGTGCAGGCGGTCGGCGTGCGTGCGGAAGGTGTCTCTGAGGTGGTCCGGCTTGTCAGTCCAGAAGTCGTCGTCGTCGAGGTGGCGCAGGCATTCGACGGTGACGAACTGGGTGGGGACGAGCCAGATGCCCTTGTCCGCGAGCACGGTGAGCGTGGAAGGGGTGGCGAGTGAGGCGTGTTCGACGGAGCGGACGCCGGCGTGGGCGGCGCGCAGGACGCCTTCGTCGTTGAACGCGTGGACAGCGGTGGGCATCCCGAGGTCGCGCGCGGTGGCGACGAGGGCGTCGACTTCCGCCTGGGAGTAGGTGACCAGTTCAGGGTCGTCGTGTTCGGAGCCGAACCCGCCGGTGCCGGCGAACTTGATCCAGTCCGCGCCCTGCCGTGCTTCGACGCGGACGGCCTGGACGACCTCGTCGACGCCGTCGGCGAGGGCGCCCAGTTCGACGCCGAAGCGTTCGCCCAACCCGGCGGACTTGTCGCCGTGGCCACCTCTGCCGGAGATGATGCGCGGCGCCACGATCATGCGCGGACCGTCGACGACCCCTTCGCGCTGCGCTTGCTTCAGGTCGACGGTGACGGACGGGGGTGCGCACCCGAGGTCGCGCACCGTCGTGAAGCCGTTGTGCAGCAGGGTCCGCAACGACGTCAGTGCCGCCAGGGTCTGCGCACTGACGGAGGTGTCGGGTGGCAGGTCGGGCACGACGTGGACGTGGCAGTCGATGAACCCCGGAACCAGGGTGCGATCGCCCAGGTCGACCACCTCCGCCCCCCGCGTCCGCGTCGGGCCGACCTCCTCCACGCGGCCTCCTGCGACGAGCACCGAGGTCCGCCCGGAAGGACGGTCGGCGATCCCGTCCCAGAACCGGTCGGCGACCACGATCAAGGGGTTCGTCGCGATTGACATCGATTGCCCTTCACTTTCACCGGTCGACTGGTCGCAGGGCCACTCTTTTGTGGGAATCCGCACCCGGAAAGCGCAGTCCCGGTGGACGTGTTGCTGCTGACCGTAGGCTCCTGCGCCTGTTCGAGTGACGGGTTTCCCTCCATTTCGATCTTACCAATGAATGAGGTGCTCCGTGGTGGATTAGCGGGCTTCCCGTGCGGGCATCACCAATTAAGGGAACTGTGCGGTTGAATTCCGAGCGAAATCGAATACGCGTGAATACCGTGGAGGACGACGGTGGAGGACACGACGGCCGGAGACCGGTCATTGATCTTGGGCGAGAATTCTCTCGACCCGCGAACGGTGGCAGAGGTCGCCTCCCGTGAGCTCCGCGGCGGGATACGGCTGTCCGACGGGGCGGCCGAGCGGGTCGACGGCAGCGCGGCGCTGCGCAGGGAGCTGGTCGAGGCCGGACAACCCCTGTACGGGGTGACCACCGGTTTCGGTGACAGCGCGCGCCGGGTGGTGTCCGCGGACAAGGCGGTGGAGCTGCAACTGGGCCTGGCCGAGTACCACTTGGCGGGGGTCGGTCCGCAGACCCCGCCGGAGGTGGTGCGGGCGGCGATGCTGATCCGGGCCAACTGCTTGGCCAAGGGCGCCTCCGGGGTCCGCCGCGGCCTGGTCGAGCTGCTGCTGTCCTGTCTGGTGAACGACCTGGTTCCCGTTGTGCCCCAGCGCGGTTCGGTCGGCGCGAGCGGTGATCTGACGCCGTTGTGCTACATCGCGAACGTCCTGCTGGGCCGGGGCGAGGTGGTGGTCGGGGGTGAACGGCGACCGGCGTCCGAAGCGCTGCGGGAGTGCGGGTTGACGCCGTGGGAGCCGGAGCCCAAGGAGGTGCTGGCGCTGATCAACGGCACGTCGTTCTCCTCGGCCTTCGCGGTCGTCGCGCTGCAGCGCGCCACCCGCCTGGCCCACGCCGCCGAGGTGTGCACGGCGATGGCCTGCGAAGCCCTCGACGCCGACCGCAGCCACTACGACCCCGTGATCCACGAGCACAAGCCGCACCCGGGGCAGCGGGCGAGCGCTGAAGCTCTGCTGTCGCTGCTAAACCGGTCCGGCCTGGTCGAGGACCACCCCGCGTCCCTGGGCGATGACGACCAGGTCGACGGCGACTACGAGGAGCTGGACCAGCCGATCCAGGAGCCGTACAGCCTGCGGTGCGCCCCGCAGGTGATCGGGGTGCTGCGCGACACCCTCGACTGGGTCGGCCGCTGGCTGGAGGTGGAGATCAACTCGGTGGACGACAACCCGCTGTTCGACACGCGCACGGGCCAGGCCTACAGCGGCGGCAACTTCTACGCGGGCCACGTCGGCCAGGCGATGGACTCGCTCAAGGTGGTGACGGCGTCCATCGGAGACCTGCTGGACCGGCAGGTCGCGCTGCTGGTGGACGAGCAGTACAACCGCGACCTGACCCCGAACCTCATTCCCCGCGTGGACGACGACGACCCGCACGCCGGGCTGCGCCACGGTTTCAAAGCCGCCCAGATCACCTGCTCCGCCCTGGCGGCCGAAGCGCTGAAGAACACCATGCCCGCCACCGCCTTCTCCCGTTCCACCGAGTGCCACAACCAGGACAAGGTCAGCATGGGCACCATCGCCGCCCGCGACGCGCACACCGTGGTGGAGCTGGTGGAGAACATCGCCGCGGTCCACCTGCTGGCCTCCTGCCAGGCGTTGGACCTCCGCGGCGCCGACCGGGCCGCGCCCGCCACGAAAGCCGTGCGCGACCTCGTCCGCGAACACGTGCCGCCGGTCGAGGACGACCGCGGCGTGGGAGGTGACGTCAGCGTCGTCGCACGACTGCTGCGCACCGGGGCCGTCATGCGGACCGGTGAGCGGTGAACGCCGGCCACAGCGCTCTCGGCGCGTCGACCGGCCTGCCGGAGGGCACCGGCGTGACGATGGGCGTGGAGGAGGAGTTCCTCCTGGTGAGCCGCGGTTCCCGGCTGCCGGTCGGCGACGCCGCAGCGGTGCTGGCCGGTGTGCCTCCCGCGGACCTGCCCGGTGAGAGCCGCGTGCTGCACGAGCTGTGGGACACCCAGGTCGAGGCGACCACCGGAATCTGCTCCGACCTCGCGCAGGTGCGCGACGAGCTCACCCGCAACCGCGCCGCGCTGCGACGGTCGGCCCGGTCACTGGGCCTGGAGCTGGTGCCCTCGGGACACCCGCTGTTCGGCGCCGAGACCGCGCCTCCCCGGTGCGACGGCCACTACGGGTGGATGAGCGAGACCTACGCCGGGGCCCTGGCCGACCAGGAGATCTGCGGCTGCCACGTCCACATCGGGCTCGGCGACCGCGAGATCGGCGTCGCCGTGCTCAACCACCTGGCACCGTGGTTGCCGACGCTGCTGGCGCTCACCGCCAACTCACCCTTCCGGCGAGGCCGGGACAGCGGGTTCCACAGCTGGCGGATGATGGTGCTGACCCGCCTGCCGGCCTCCGGCATCCCGCCGTGGTTCGGTTCGACCGCCGAGTACGACGCCGACCTGGCCCGCCTGCGGGAGTGCGGGCTGCTGCCCCCCGACCACGGCGGCCTGCGCCTGGCCCGCCTGTCCGACCACCTGCCCACCGTGGAGGTCAGGGTCGCCGACACCACGGCCACGACCGACGAGGCGGTGCTCCACGCTGCTCTGGTCCGCGGTCTCGTGCGCACCGCGCTGGGCGAGCTGGACGCCGGCCGGGAGGCCCGCCGCCTCGGGGACACCGTGCTGGGCGACGCGTTGTGGGCGGCCGCTCGACACGGCCTCGACGGCCCGGCCGTGGACCCGTGGAGCGGCACGCGCACAGCACCGGGCGCGATGGTGTCCCGCCTGTTCCGGCACGTCGAGGACGCACTGGCCGCGACCGGTGACCTCGACGAGGTGCGCACGCTGCTCCACGCGGTGCTCACCGGCGGCAACGGGGCCATGCGGCAGCGCCTGGCCGCTGTTCCGCACGGCGTGCCCGGCGCGCTCGACCTGCTCGTCCGGGACGCGGAAGGTGGGACACCGCCACCGGCCGGACCGGTGACACCACTCAGGAGGTGAGCGACGTGAACGACGCCCTGCTCGGAAAGCACCTGATCTACACCTATGACAGCGGATGGCGGTACGAGTTGTACGTCAAGAACGCCACCGGCATCGACTACCGCATCCACAGCGGGCCCGTCGGCGGCCGGTGGGTCAAGGACCAGGCCGTCCACATCACCCGCCTCGACTCCGGCGCCCACACCGTGTCCTGGACCGAACCCACCGGCACCTCGGTCGCCCTGGTCGTCGACCTGGAGCACCGCCAGTTGCACGGCGCGATCTTCTTCCCCCGCTGGGTGTGGGACGACCCCGCCGAGACCGCGTGCTTCCAGAACGACCACCTCGACCGGATGACCGCCCTCCGCGACGCCGGACCCACCTACCCGGTCGAGGTGGTCGACGAGGCCGCGCGGATCACCTTCGTCGACCAGCGGGACACCGACGACGACACCGTGATCGACCGCGCACCCGAGGACCTGCCCGACGGGTACGCCGACCGCACGCGGTGAACCGGCCGGCTCAGGCGCGCTGACCGGTCAGGTCCGCGCAGAGCTGGTCGATGAGCTCGGTGGTGACGTGGGGCATGACGGACAGGTGCGCGCGCCCGTCCACGTCGAGCAGGTGCCAGGCGCTCATCGCCTCGTCCTCGGGACGGTCGAACAGCACGACGTTGCCGCCGGGGAAGCGGGTCGGGTTGAGCCCCGCTTCCCCCAGGCGCCGGACCGCGTGCTCGGTGACCTCCAGGCAGTGCCGGACCCGTTCGGCGAGCCCGTCGCGTCCCAGTCCGCGCAAGGCGTACCACAGCAGCAACGGCGACAGCGCGTCCCGGGACCCGCCGATCGTGTCGTCGTCGCTGCCCACCGCCACCCCCGGCCTGCGGATCGCGTCCGCGTCCACCTCGCGCACGAGGACCGCACTGCTGGGCAGGGGCGACCCGATGATCTTGTGGCCGCTGATCGACACGCTGTCCGCGCCGTCGGGGAACGACCAGGGGCGGCGTGGTCGACCGAACTCGGCGAGCGGCCCGCCGAACGCCGCGTCGGAGTGGACGAACACCCGGTCCACCCCCGCGTCGGAGGCGGCCCGCCGGATGCCGGGGATGTCGTCGACAGCGCTCCTGCCGGTGGTGCCGATGGTGGCGACCACGACCGCCGGCACGCCTCTGCTGCCGATCTCGTGCCCGAGCGCGGCGAGATCCAGCACGCCGCGCTCGTCGACGTCCACCGCCACGTAGGGCATGCGCAGGAGCTTCGCGATCTTCGGCATGGAGTAGTGCGCCTCGCGCGAGGCGAACAGCACGCCGTCCGGGTACCGCTCACGCGCCACGTAGGCCGCGAACAGGTTCGCCTCCGTCCCGCCGTGCGCCAGGTGACCGAACACCTCGTCCGGTGACCCGCCGGCGAGCTCGACGAAGAACGTCATCACCGCCTGTTCGAACGGCTTGGTGTCGAGCCCGTACTCGCTCGCCTGGTCAGGGCTGCCCGCGTTGTTGAGGTGCATCGACAGGAACGGGGCCAACGGGCCGTAGTCGAACTCCAGGTTGACCGGAAAACCGGTCATGTGCCGGGAACGCTCTTGGACCGAGGCCGCGAAGCGCTGCAACAGTTCGACGTCCGCGCCTCGGCGGGCGTCGCCGTGCACCGGGATCCGCAGTTCTTCCGGTGAGAACACGAAGACCACCTATTGGGCAGGAGCACCGTCGTCACCGCCGTGCTGCCCGCGCTCGCCCTGCGGCGGCAGACGATGTCGTTTCCGACATGGACCGTGTTCCATCATGCCGGGCGGACGACGGCCACCGTCAGCGCGAAACAGGTGAAATTCGATCCGCCCGTTCACGGACGCGGCTTCACACACCTGCGGCGCCGCGGCGAGGAATGGGCGACCCGTTGCTCCTCGCGGGTGAACCGCTGACCAGACGCTGTCCCGGCTGGGGTGTCCACTTCTGGTCCGAGCCGTTCCGCGCCCTTCTTCGTTCGCGATCGAGGTGGAATCTCGACTTTCGCCGGAAATTGGAATAGATCGACACCGGGGTGCGAGCTTCACCTAATCGAACCTGTTGTTCCCGGTGCGTTCCGAGTACGAATGAACACCGCCACTCGCAATCTTTGGAGGATTCATGTCACCTGTCGACTCAGCCGGCCGCTCGTTCACCCGAAGAGGGCTGGCAGCAGCGGCGCTGACAGCGTTGTTGCTGCCGTTGACCGCGCCGGCGCCCGCTCACGCGGCGTTGGTCAACACCTACACCAACCCCGGCAACTTCACCTTCACCGTGCCGGCCGGAGTCACCGCCGTCACCGTGCACGTCGTCGGGGCAGGCGGCGGGGGCGGTGGCAGTGGTTGGGGGTTCTTCCCCGTGCCCGGACCCGGTGGTGGCGGCGGCGGAGGCGGGGCGAACGCGACCTGCACGCTGGCCGTCACCGCGGGTGCCGTCCTGAAGATCTCGGTCGGTGCGGGGGGCACCGGAGGCGGTCCGCGCGAGGGCGTCTACCAGGCCAAGGCCGGCGCGTCCGGCGGGAGCTCCGGCATCACCATCGGCACGACCGTGCGGGCCAACGGTGGCGGCGGTCAGGGCGGGCAGGGCTCCCTGGGCGACAACACTGGCGGAGTCGGGGGCAACGGGAGCAGCTCGGCGAGCTGCAGCGGCACGGTGGTCACCACAACCCCCGGCGCTGCTGGTGCCACCGGAGGCAACGGTGTGCTGAGCAGCGGCGGAGGCCCAGGCGGTGCGCCCGGTTCGACGGTGCCCGCCGAATGCGCGGCCGGCACCGGACGAGGGGGCAACGGCGCCAACGGCGGTGTGTTCAACGGGTTCACCGGCGACGTCGGCAGCAACGGCTGCGTCGTCCTCAGGTACTGATCCGGCTTTGTCCGGACGAGGCCGCTGACCCTTCTTCCTCGCCGGTGTGGGGCCAGCGGCAGGCCTGACTGATCAGATCCGGTGCGGTAGGCGGGTGCCGGAGGAGTTGAGCACCGTGCCGCCTGCGTCCACTCGGTCGAACAGCTCGGCCGGAACACCGCAGTGCCTCGTTTGTCGCAATGCCAGCCTGTTGACTGCGGGTAATCGCCCGAGAACACTGAGTGTTCCCGAGGTGAGGAGTGGTGTGGTGAAACTGCTGAAGAGGATTGTCCGTCGTCGCTTCGCCAAGCCCGGTTACTACGCCTACCCGGCGGTGTGATCCGGTCCTGTTTCCGGGCCGTCCGCTCGGGCGGCCCGGACCGGGAGCCGTCCGCGTGAGAGACCCGCGGCAGGCGTTGACCGCCGTGGCGCGGTCCGGGGGTGGCGTGGTCGAGCTGCGGCCCGGTACGTGGCTGGTGACCGATCCCGCCACCACCGAGCGCCTGCTGGCGAGCCGGCACGCCCTGACCGCCAGGACCGAGCAGGGCGCGGATGTCATCTCCTGGGGCGAGGACGGCCTGGAGCGGTGGATGGCGGCCCGCCGCGCCATGCGCCCAGGACTGACCGCGGCTGCCGCTGCCCGGTTCGAGCCGACCACCGGCTCGTACGCCCGACGGGCCGTCACCGGGTGGGCGTCGATGACGAGCATCGACGCGATGGCCGAAGCCACCCGCCTGATGGCGGCGGTCAACACCCACTACGTCCTGGGCGAACCGGCGCCGGTCATCACCGCCCTCGTCGGGAACGAGCTGTCGACCGCGCAGCGGACCCGTTTCCCCGTGTCCCGCCGGTTGCCGCGCAGGCAGCTCGCCACGTACACCGCCCTGCGCACCCACCTGCGCGACCAAACGCCGGCCAGAGGACTCGTCGCTGACCTGACCACCGCGGGACTGGACGAGCGGAGCACCACGCTGGCGGTGCGGGCCATGCTGCTGTCCAGCCACCACGTTCCCGCCGCCGCCTTGGCGTGGGCGCTGCACGAGCTGTCCCGGTGTCCCGATCTCCAGCGGAGGGTCCGCGACGAGGCCACCGCACTTCCGGACCCTGGCGCCGCTGACCTGCCCCTGTGCCGGGCGGTCGTCAGGGAAACCCTGCGCCTGCACCCGCCGATCTGGCAGCTGCGGCGCGTCCTGGACGCCCCCGTCCCCGGCTTCCCGGCCGGCGCCGAGGTGCTGTTCAGCCCGTACCTCAACCACCGCGACCCGGCAGTCCACCTCGACCCGGACCGGTTCGACCCCCACCGGTGGACCTCCGCTCCGCGCCCTTCCCCTGGCTCCTACCTGCCCTTCGGGCTGGGGCACCGCTTCTGCCCCGGCTCCCACCTGGCCACCGCCGAACTCACCGTCGTCCTCGCCGCGGTCCTCGCAGGTCACCACGTCCTGCCGCGCCAGACGCCCAAGCCGCTGCGAGGTGTCCTGAACGCACCGCACCGCCTGCGTGTGGCCCTGGTTCCGCGTCCCCGGTGAATCGGTGTTGTCGAAGTTCTTGGTCGCCTGTCCTCCTGCTCACGCGGATGATGACTGGAGAGCGCTCTCCCAAACAGCGTCCCGCTGGGCGCCGGGAAGTGTCAAGAGGGCTCGTTGACATCGCTGACCTGCGTTCGTAACATTCGTCGGCAGGGGCTGTGAGAGCGCTCTCCCGCATCTCTCATCCCCAGTCGACCCTGCAGGAGACGCAATGTCCCGCCTCCGCTCCATCGGCACAGTCATCGCCGTAGTCGTAGGACTCGCAGTCGTGCCGGGCCCGGTCAGCGCCGCGCCCTCACTGCTGTCCCAGGGAAAACCCGCCACCGCCTCGTCGACGGAGGGCGCGGGCACCCCGGCATCCGCTGCTGTCGACGGTGACGCCGGCACTCGCTGGTCCAGCGCGTGGAGCGACCCGCAGTGGCTGCGGGTCGACCTCGGCGCGTCCTCGTCCATCACCCGCGTCGAGCTCGACTGGGAGGGTGCCTACGCCACGGCATTCGAGATCCAGGTCTCCGCCACCGGTGACGCGTGGACGCCGGTCCGCTCGGTCACCGGTGGCACCGGCGGCCGGCAGGGCTTCGACGTCAGCGGCACCGGCCGGTACGTCCGGGTCCACTCGACACAGCGCGCCAACGGTTACGGCGTCTCGCTGTGGGAGTTCCGGGTGTTCGGCGAGCAGGGTTCCACCCCGCAGCCGGGCACCGGGGTGCGGGTGACCGGCTCGCAGGGCAACTGGCAGCTCACCGTGAACGGCCGGCCGTGGACGGTGAAGGGCCTGACGTGGGGCCCGCCCGCCGCGGACGCCGCGCGGTACATGCCGGAGCTGAAGTCCATGGGCGCCAACACGTTGCGCACCTGGGGCACGGACGCCTCCACCCGCCCGCTGCTGGACGCGGCGGCGGCGAACGGGCTGCGCGTGATCAACGGCTTCTGGTTGCAGCCCGGTGGCGGTCCCGGTTCTGGCGGCTGCGTCAACTACGTGACCGACGCGCAGTACAAGGCGGACACGCTCGGCCAGATCCGGCAGTGGGTCACGACCTACCGGGACCACCCCGGCGTGCTGATGTGGAACGTGGGCAACGAGTCCATCCTCGGGCTGCAGAACTGCTACTCCGGCGCCGAGCTGGAGAACCAGCGCGTCGCCTACACCAAGTACGTCAACGAGGCCGCCCGCGCGATCCACGCGATCGACGCCAACCACCCGGTGACCAACACCGACGCCTGGACCGGTGCGTGGGTGTACCTGAAGGCCCACGCACCCGACCTCGACCTGTACGCGGTCAACTCCTACGGCAACGTCTGCAAGGTGCGGCAGGACTGGGTCGGCGGCGGCTACACCAAGCCGTACATCCTCACCGAGGCCGGCCCGGCCGGTGAGTGGGAGGTCCCCAACGACGCCAACGGTGTTCCGGCCGAGCCCACGGACGTCCAGAAGCGCGACGGCTACACCCAGGCGTGGAACTGCATCACCGGCCACACCGGCGTTTCCTTCGGCGGCACGCTGTTCCACTACGGCACCGAGTACGACTTCGGCGCCGTGTGGTTCAACCTGACCCCGGCGGGCAAGAAGCGGCTGTCGTTCTACTCGGTGCAGCGCGCGTTCGGCGGTGCGACGCCGGCGAACACCCCGCCAGTGGTCTCCGCGATGACCGTCCCGCAGACCGTCGCCGCCGGTGCGCCGCTCACGATCGACGTTGCCGCGTCAGACCCAGACAGGGACGCCATCGCCTGGTCGGCGGCGTTCAACAGCAAGTACGTCGACAACAGCGGCGGCCTCGCGAACGCGCCGGTGCGGGTGAACGGCAACCGGCTGACCGTGACCGCACCCGACCGGCTCGGCGTGTGGAAGGTCTACGTGATCGCCGAGGACGGCCGCGGCAACATCGGCATCGAGACGAGGTCCGTCCGGGTCGTGGCACCGCAGCCCGCCGGGGTGGACGTCGCGCGGGGCAAGGCGGTCACCGCGTCGTCGTACCAGCAGGTCGGTGACGGCGCCCCGTTCCCACCGGCCAACGCCGTCGACGGCAACGGCGCGACCCGCTGGGCCACCGACTGGGCCGACCCGCAGTGGCTGCGCGTCGACCTCGGCGCGGTGACGACGTTCCAGCACGTGCAGCTGGTGTGGGAGGGCGCGTTCGGCCGGGCGTACGAGGTCCAGGTGTCCGACGACGGCACGAACTGGCGTTCGGTGTACGGCACGACCACCGGCAACGGCGGCGTGGACTCGATCGACATCACCGCGACCGGGCGGTACGTGCGGCTGTACGCCACCCAACGCGGAACCGGCTGGGGTTACTCGCTCTACGAGCTGGGCGTCTACCGCAGGTGATGCCCGGCGCACCGAACCGGCCCACGGCACCACGTGATCCGGTTAAGGTGCCGGAATGGCGGAGAGCGGATTCGTCGAGATCCACGGGGCCAACCGGGGCAACAACGTGTTCCTGCACCTGTTCGCCGTGGCGTTGATGCTCACCGGACCGATCGTCTACGCGGCCAACGACGGCGGCACCGTCGGCATCGTGCTCACCGCGGTGCTGGTGCCGCTGGGCATCTCCGTGTGGCGCGGGATCGGGCGGGCCAAGCGGCGGCTGCTGCGGCTGGACGAGGTGGGTCTGCCCGCGACCGCCCACGTGCTGACCATGGAGCCGGTCAGCGAGGACGCCACGGTCCGCGTCCGGCTCTGGATCAGCGGCCCCGATGTGCCCGGCTTCGTGGCCGAACACGACGCCAGGTACGACCCGAGCCTGCGGCCGGGCAACGAGCTGGCCGCGACGGTCGACCCCGACGACCACCACGACTTCGAGCTTGACTACTAGGGCTGGGCACGGCCGGAAGCACAGCGGAATGGCATTCTTGAAAGCGCTAATACTATTTTCCGCCCTTTGCGGCTTGACGCTCTCGCTGATCTCGTGACCTGCGGGAAATAAATATTATCGTCTGGACGTCCCTCTTTTGGTCGAGCACTCTGCTGTGCACACCCGGCGCGCCGCCCGCCGTCCGTCGAGAACAGCCGAGGAGAGACGATGAACGGTTGCACCGCCGCCCTCAAGCTGGCATCGGTCGTGGCCCTGGCAGCCGGTCTGGCCGTGACCGCGCCCGTCGCGCACGCCGCACCCGATCCCGGTCAGCTGGCTGACGTCCTCGCAGACCGGCTCGGAGCCGCGAGCGCCGGGTCCTACGTGGACGGGGGAGGAAGACTCGTCGTCACGGTGACCGACCGGGCCGCGGCGGACACCGTCACCGCGACCGGTGCGCGTGCCGAGATGGTCAAGCACAGCGCGGCGACTCTCGGTGCCAGCGCCGCCGTCCTGGACCGCACGGCGCGGATTCCCGGCACCTCCTGGGGGATCGACCCCGCGACCAACCAGGTCGTGGTGTCCGCCGACGCGACCGTCACCGGCTCCGCGCTCACCCGGCTGAGGTCCGTGGTCGGCGGTCTCGGCGACACGGCGCGGCTGGAGCAGGTCGGCGGCTCGTTCCGGCCCACCATCACCGGCGGTGACGCCATTCTCGGCGGTGGCGTGCGGTGCTCGCTCGGGTTCAACGTCAAGACGCCCGGCACCAGCACCGCCTACCTGCTGACCGCCGGTCACTGCGGCAACCTCACGTCCACCTGGAGCACCTCCGGCGGTCAGGTCGTCGCGTCCCGCACGGGAACCAGCTTCCCCGGCAACGACTACGCCCTGTTCCGCTACACCAGCGGCATCAGCCGGCCCGGCTCGGTCAACCTGTACAACGGCTCCCAGCGCGACATCGCCCGCGCCGGCGACCCCGTGGTGGGGCAGACCGTCGGCCGCAGCGGCAGCACCACCGGGTTCCACCGGGGCAAGGTCACCGGCCTGAACGTCACGGTGAACTACGCGGACGGCACCACCGTGACCGGCATGATCGCGACGACGGTCTGCGTCGAGGGCGGCGACAGCGGGGGGCCGCTGTTCGCCGACAACACCGCACTCGGCCTGACCTCGGGTGGCAGCGGCAACTGCGCCAGCGGCGGCCGGTCGTTCTACCAGCCCGTCACCGAAGCCCTCCGTGCCTACGGCGTGGCGATCTACTGACGTCCGCCGTCACTCCACAATGGATTCTTCAGCGTCGAGGAGCGTTCCATGACAGTCAACCGTCGCCGTCTTCTGCTGGGCAGTGCGGCTCTGCTGGCGGGCACCGCGGGTGCCGCGGGTGCGGCCGGTACCGCCGCCGCGGCGCCGGCGGGGTTTCCCGACTACCGCTACCGCAGGCTCGCCCTGGTCAAGAGCAAGCTGCGGTACAACCCGACCGGTGAGCTGATCTTCCCGACGATCCGGGGCACGAAGGACCGCATCCCCGGCGCCAGGGCGGCCTACTACCTGTACTACGCGCCGCACGACGCACCGGGCGGGATCTGCCTGGCCTATGCCAACACCCTCGACGAGGAGTTCACCGAGTACCCGGGCAACCCGATCATCACCCGCAGCTGGCCCGGCGAGTACAGCGTGAGCCACGTGTCCTCCCCGCACGCGATGTGGAACGACGACGTCAAGCGCATGTACCTGTACTTCCACGGCGAGAACACCGTGACCCGGCTGGCCAGCTCCGCCGACGGCATCAACTTCCGCTACGAGAAGGAGGTCCTGTCCACCCGGCTGATGCCCGCGGGCACCACCGAGACCTCCTACGCCAGGGTCTTCCGCCACGACCTGCCCGCACGCGGCGCCCGCTACGTCATGGTCTTCATGATCAACAACAAGACCAACCACCGCGACATCGGCTGGGGCTGGTCACCCAACGCCCGCGACTGGACCTTCTCCCAGACCCCGCTCGTCCGCCACCAGGACGTCGGCGCCATCAACATCGGCGGACCCCACCTGCTCTTCCGCAACAACAGCGCCTACGTCGTCTACAACACCGACATCGGCAGCGGCGGCAACATCCTCATCACCGAACTCGGCCGCGACTTCACCCAGCGCCGTCACCTCGGCGTCTTCCACGACTCCCTCACCGGCGCACCCGACAACGGCCGCTCCGCCGCACCCTCGTTCGGCACCTACCAAGGCCACGAATACATGATCTACGAAGCAGGAGACCGGCTCGCGGGCAACATCGCCATCGCACGAGCGCTCTGACGGCTTCGTCAGAGCCGGGCCGCGAACACCCACCGGTTGCTCGCCAGCGCGTCGTCGGGCTCCGGTCGCGGGCCGCGCCCGAACTCCGCGGTGAAGTCGAACGGGGTCGTCACCCGCGTGACCCAGCCCCTGTTCGCGAGATCACCGGCGGAGTCCGGGCGCGGTTCGGCGTCGAACAGCCTGAGCAGGTCGACGCCGATCCGCTGCCTCGCCGCCGAGTACACGGCGCTGGAGCGGACCTCCGGCCGTTCCACGCCGAGCTTGACCTCGAACGCCATCGAGCTGCCCCGCGCGCTCAGCTCGTCGACGACGTCGATCACGCGCCGTTCCGCGTCGCCGGGCAGGTAGAGCAGCAGGCCCTCGGCGAGCCAGACGCTCGGCGCGGCGGGATCGAACCCCGCGTCGCGCAACGACGTCTTCCAGTCGTCGCGCAGGTCGACCGCGATCGGCACCCGGTGTGCGCGTGACCTCGCACCGAGGTCGTCGAGCACGTTCTGCTTGAAGCGCAGCACCGGGTCCTGGTCGAGCTCGAACACCACGCAGCGCCGCGGCCAGCCCAGCCGGAAGGCCCGCGTGTCGAGACCGGCGCCCAGCAGCACCACCTGTCGTGCCCCGGTCTGCGCCGACCGCAGCACGAAGTCGTCGAGCACCCTCGTCCGCAGGCCGAAGTACCGCCCGAGCCTGCCCCACAACGGGTCGTCGTCGCCGCCCGGGACCGCGTCGAGGCGCAGCGGCCAGTCCTCGCAGGTACCGGCCGCGCGCACGAAGTGCTCGGCGTACTCGTCACGTGCGAGCGAGTCCGGCCGGTGGGTCTCGATGGCACGGGCCGCGGCGACCATGAGGGCGGTGCGCGCGACCCCGTGCTCTACGGTCTGGCTGCCGTGTCCGGTACCCGGCACCTGTCCTGCCTCTCCTGGTCGTGCCGCACCGGCGCCGACCACACGTCCGGGTCGGCCAGCGTCGTCAGCCGGGCGCCGTAGACGGTGGCCATGAACCGCTGGACCGTGTCGTCGGGCAGGTGCAGGCTCGTCGTGCAGTCGGTCAGCACGCTCACGTGGAAACCGTGCTGGAACGCCGTTCGCGCCGTGGTGTCCACGCAGACGTCGGCGTACAGGCCCGCGAACACCAGGTGCTCGACGCCCGTCCGGCGCAAGTGCTCCTCGAAACCGTCGCTGAGGAACGCGTCGAACCGCGCCTGCTTGGTGAACACGCGTTCTCCCGGCATCGGCCGCACCCGGTGGAACTCGGCTCCCCACGTGCCCTCCAGGCACTTGGGACTCTTGCCGAGCACCAGGTCGCGCCGCCGCCAGCTCGGGCCCTGGTGCTCGACGTCGCCGTGGAACCGCACGAACAGCACCTCCACCGCCCGGTTCCTCGCCACGGCGACGGCACGGGCGGCGTTGCCGGCCACCGCGTCCAGCGCGGCGGGGTCGCCCCGGTACCGGGCGGCGACGGCGGGGCCGGTGCAGAAGTCGTTCTGCAGGTCGATGACGACGAGCGCCGTCGTGCTCACGCTTCGCCCGCCGGCACCGGTGCCGCGTGCCGGCCGCGATGACCCGGCTCCCGCAGCAGTTCGAGCACCGCGGCCACCACCTCGCCGGTCGAGTTCCGCCCGCGGAGGTCCGGGGTGCGCACACCCTGGTTCGCCACGGCGGTGAGAGCGCTTTCCGCACGCGCGATCGCACCGGTGGCCCCGGCGTGCCGCTCCGCGATCGCCGCTGCCGCGCGGATCGTCGCCGTCGGGTTGACGATGCCCAGGCCCTCCAGGTCGTCGGCAGAGCCGTGCACCGTCTGGTACTCCACCAGGTTCTGCACGTCGGGGTGCAGGTGGAGGTTCTCGGTGCAGCGGTTCTCCTGGCGCTCGCGGCCCAGCCGGTCGAGCAGGACGACGTGCATGACGTCGGCCCACTCGTTGGACCCGATGACGACGCTGCGGGCGGGCAGTCCGTGCTCGATGATGTTGCGGTTGACCGTGTCCGGCTGCGCCAGCCGCAGGTCCACTCCGTGCCGCGCACCGATGTCGGCCACCCACTCGCCCAGCGCACCGTCGAGCAGGTGGAACTTGTAGGCCATGACGACCTGCCCCAGCGGTTCGCCCGGCCAGTACCGCCTGGCCTGCCGCAGCGCGGCGAGGACGACCTTCTCGGTGATCTCCCTGCTGAAGACGGTGGTGCGGCGCACGACGCCGGGCTCGTGGTGGTTCTCGCCGGTGTAGAAGCCCTGGGCCTGGTCGCGGACCAGGAGCAGCGAGGTGTCCCGGCCGGCGATGAGGTCGACCTTCACCGCCTGCAACCGTTCGCGGACCAGGTACAGCGACTGGGCGTTGATCGCGGTGCGGAAGACCGCGGTCGTGCCCGCGCGTGCCTGTTCGCGGCAGAACTGCTCGTAGTGGTCGGCGTCCTGCCCGGTCAGCAGCCCGACCTCCGCGACCCCGCTCGCCTCCGCCTTGAGGGAGAAGTACGAGTGGTAGAGCCTGGGGGAGCGGACGATGCGGACGTCCCCGAACGTGGTCACGACCCGTTCGAAGACGTCGGCGAGCTCAGGACCGGTGCCGCGGCCGACGGCGAGCCCGATGGTGGGGACCAAGGCGTTCCTCTCCTGCTCGTCGGCCGGTCAGACCCTGCCGGTGACCAGGTGGTCGCCGGGGATGCCGGTCTTCGCGGGGCTGTAGTAGTCCTTGATCCCGGCGACCCAGGTCGACACGGTGATCTCGTCGTCCGGCGTGGGCCCGAAGGCGTCGAACAGCGCGTGGATCGCGTCCTGCTCGAACCCGATCGCGGTCATGAGCGCCAGGAAGACGGGCCGTTCGATGAGCCCGTCGCCGTCCGGGTCGCCCAGGTCGGCGAGCGCCTCGGCGAACTCGCTGATCGTGTGGTCGAACCGCTCCGGCGCCAGCACGCAGGCCGTGAACTCCTCGAAGGTGATCGTGCCGTCGCGGTCGGCGTCCAGCTCGGTGACCAGGGTCTCCCAGTAGCGCTCGAACGCTTCGCGCATCGCGCTCTTGGCCGCCTGGCCTGACTGCGGTGCCGCCGCCACGACGTCGTCCGCCATGATCTCGAAGTCCTCGGCCTGGAGGTGGCCGTCCCCGTTGCGGTCGAAGAGGCTGAAGACGACCGCGACGCGGTCGAGGGCGTTGCTCTGCATTGCTGGACCACTCTTTCCGGGTGAACGTGATCAGGAACCGTGGCGACCGTAGCCCGGAGAAGGCACGCGACTGACCGGTCATGACCACAAAGTGTGAATTTCGGCTGGAGCCGTCCGAATCCCCCGGATGTGGGTGTTGCTCCCGGGTCTCGGCACATCTGGAGCGCATGGTCGTCGTCGGAGGCGCACTGCCGGGTTCTTCCGTTACTGCGAACGATTCGCCTCGCCGCGGTCGTTCTCCCGATCGGGGGGCGGCCTGCGACGCACCGTGCAGGCGTAGACCGGCGCCCTTCGGGGTAGAGGAGGTCAAGTTGCGGACAACCCCACCAGTGAAGGGCACACCGATGAGCGACAAGAACGTTCCCGCCGACGCGGCCGAGCAGGCCGGCGCGGTCCGCGAGAAGGCGACCGCCGTGGCCGCTCAGGTGAGCGAGAAGGCGACCGTCATCGCGGGTCAGGTCGGTGAGAAGGCCGGGGCGGTCGCCGAGCAGGTGAGCGGGAAGGCCGGTGCGGTTGCCGAGCAGGTGAGCGGCAAGGCCGGTGCGGTCGCCGAGCAGGTGAGCGGCAAGGCGAGCGCCGTCGCGGGTCAGGTCGGCGAGAAGGTCGGCGTCGTGACCACGCAGGTCGGCGTCACCGCCATCGAGGCGGTCGAGGCGCTGCCCGAGCCCGTGCGGCAGCGGGTCGAGCAGGGTGTCCGGCAGGCCCGGCAGCACCCGGCGGTGGTCGCGGCCGGTGCGGCGGCGCTCGTGCTGGTGCTGTGGAAGCTGCTGCGGCGGGGGCGGTGAACCGCCACTGACACCGAGGCGGAGTTCGGATGGGCTCACCGCCGGGTGCTGCCGGCGGTCACCGCCGCATCGACCGCGAGGTCGGTCACCAGGGTCATCGGCCGTGCCAGCCGCGCGAACGGCGCGACGAGGCCGACCAGCGGCACCGGTGGTGCCTCGTCGTCCGACTCGATCAGGTGCACCACCAGGTCGCGCCGCCGGAACACGGTGGTGCCACCTGAGGCGACGGTGATGCCGGCGAGCCGCCGGGCCAGTTCGCCGGCGTGTCCCGGCAGCGACTCGTACAGGACCGCCCTGCGCGGCAGCCGGCCGGTGCGGCCGTTGCCGGACGCCACCCGCATCACGGCGGTCGCCACGAACCAGCGGAGCCTCGCCTCGTCGGTCGCGTCGCGGTCGTGGACCAGGTGTGGCCGCAGCCGCTGCTCCAGCGCCTGGATGCGGGGTTGCCCCGCCAGGTGCTGGACGGCCTCCGAGGGCGGGCAGGTGATGTCCACGACCCGCACCACGACACGCCCTGCCATGAAGACCGAGGTGCGCTCCAGCGGCGCCCACCCGGTCTCCGGTCCGCGTTCGGGAAGGGCCGTGCACCGGGAGAGGAGCTCGGCCACGACCTCCTCCGACCCGGCCCGCACCGGGAACATCAACGCGTAGCGGTCCACGGTCCGGCTTCCCGTCATGGCGACCGCCGGGAAGCCGCCGCAGTGGCCGCTGAGGAGCCGCTCGTTCATCGGAACAGCACCTGGTCGACCACGGCCGACAGGACGCCGGGACGGGGTGCGGTCGGACTGCGCCACGCGATGAACCCGTCCGGGCGGATCAGGACGGCGCCGTCGTCGGTGATGCCGCAGCGGCGGGCGAGGTCGCCGGTGGGGTCGAGCAGGGTGTCGCCGATGCGGTGGTGTTCGACCCCGGCACCGGAGGAGGTCGCGTCCGGCTGCCAGCCGGCGCCCGTGACGAGCACCAGGCCGCGTCCCATCAGGTCGACTGTGGACAGTGCGGTGCCGTTGTGCTCCAGGGGAACGTGCGGTGCGCGGCAGCCCGGCGCGGCGGTGGGGTGGTCGGGGTCCTCCACCGGGTGCGGAGCGGGGGTGTCGTCCGCGACGAGAGCGCCTTCGGGGTAGGTGTAGCCGAACATCGTCGCCCGTTGGCGGATGGCGCTCTCGCGCGCGTCTCCCGGTTTGCCGTTGACCAGGCCGTACCGCTCGACGGTCAGCGCGGTGGTGTGCCGGGCCACGGGGAGGCGTTCGGTCTCGTAGGTGGCCGGCAGTCCCGGGCCGGCCACGCCGCGGTGGTGCAGGCCGATCTTCCACGCCAGGTTGAAGGCGTCCTGGACAGCGGTGGCCACGCCGAAGGTGCCGACGGGCGGCATGGCGTGAGCGGCGTCGCCTGCGATGAACGCCCGGCCGACGTGCATGCGGTGGGCGACCTGGCCGGAGATCTCCCACGGCGTCTCGGACACGTGGTCGATGACGATCGGCAGGTCGCCGACGCCGATGGCCGTGCGCAGCAGGTGCACGCACCGCTCCTCGGTGAAGTCGGCGACGTCGTCACCCGGACGCAGGGAGACGGCGAACCGCCACCGCTTCGCGCCGTCGATGGACGTGAGGAACCCGTGCACGGCGGGGTTGCGCACGGTCAGCGCCACGATCTTGCGCCCGTCCAGCGGTTCGCGGAGGTCGGCGTCGAAGTAGATGTTGACCTTGCGAGCCAGGAGGTCCGAGCTGTCCTGCCCGACGCCGAGCATGCGGCGGACGGGACTGTGCGCGCCGTCCGCCACGACGAGGTGATCGGCGCGCACACGTTCTTCCCGCCCGGTGCGGTGGTCGCGCACCACCGCGACGACACCGTCGGGCCCGTTGTCCACCGCCACCACCTCCTGGTGGTAGCGCACGTCCGCGCCGGTCTCGACGGCGTGTGCGCGCAGCAGTGGTTCGAGCTGGTTCTGGTCGATCGCGGCCCACCGGCAGGGGCTCAGCGAGTCGGGGCCGGTGTCGAGGCGGTTGGGCAGCCGCAGCAGTTCCGGCCCCGCCACGGTCTCGGCATGGGCGACGACGGTGTGGTCGGCGATCGGTGACCGCACCTGCCCGATGGCCTCCTCCAGGCCGACGGCCCGGTAGAGCTCCATCGTGCGCGGGTTGAGCGCACGGGCCCTGGGATCGGTCGACGGTTCGGGGTGGCGCTCCACCAGCACGGTCGGCACGCCGTACCAGGAGAGGAACACGGCGGCGGACAGGCCGGTCACGCCGCCGCCCGCGATCAGCACGGGAACGTCAGACATGGCGCTCCCACCGGTAGAACTCCTGCGCCATCGCATCCTTGGGCTCACGCCACGTGTCGGGGTCGTAGGCGGAGACGAACGGGCTCAGCTCCTCGCTGATCCGCCGGAAGCGGGGGTCGTCGCGATGCGCGCTCACCGCCTCGGGCAACGGGCGGTCGCTCTCCACCAGGTGCAGGTAGAGCTCGCCGAACCGGAACAGGCTGCGCCCTCGCACGCCGAGCGCGGTGGGCAGGCCGGAGTGGTCGTCGGAGCCGGCGAACACGGCGGCGACCTCGTCCGCGGCCTCTGGCACCATGCGGGCGACGATCAGTGTGCGGTGCACGCGACCTCCTCGACCTTCCGCTTGATCAAGGACATCTGGACGCGGCTGTTGGCGTTGATGCGCTTGGTCATCGCGGCGTCGTCCACGGGGGCGTCGGGTTTCATCGCGAAGTCCTGCACCCAGCGCATGCGCACGCCCGTGTCCAGCTGTTCGTAGGTCCAGCGGATGTGCATCCGCTCGAACGGCCCGGTCTCGACGCGCCGGGCGGTGACCGTCCTGGTGGCCCGGTCCGCGACGCGCTCGGACACCCAGCTCCACACCCGGCCTGCCTCGTCCGGGTGCATGGTGAGGCGGAACAGCACGCGGTCACCGTCGCGTTCGAGCACCTCGGCCGAGGCGTACTCGCTGAACAGCTCCGGCCAGTGCTCGACGTCGTTGGTGCGTTCCCACACCAGCTCCATCGGCGCGTCGATGACGATCTCGTTCTCGGTGTGCCCGCTCATCCTCAGGCCCTCCCCGGCAGCAGGGCCAGCAGTTCGCGCGGCGACTGGTGCGTCAGCAGCTCGGCGTCCTTGGACACGCCGTGGTCGCGTTGCAGCTCGGCCAGCACGCCCATCACGCCCAGGGAGTCCACGCCGAGGTCGTCGAAGGTGCGGCCGGGGTCCGTGACCTGCTCGCTCGTCACGGGAACCCCGGTGCACCGGCTGATCAGCGCTGCCAGGTCGTCGGGGGAAAGTCGGGTGTCCACGTCACACACCTCCGATGGTCGGTGATTCCGGGTGGCGCAGCACGAGCGCCGAGTTCCCGCCGTACACGCCGCGGGACAGCACCAGGACGGTGCACAGGTCGACCGGACGTGCGGCGCCGGTGACCAGGTCGAGGTCGAACCGGCAGTCGCGCACGCCGGGGGTGGGCGGCACGAGGCCGTGTTCGAGGGCCAGCACCGCGGCGGCGACGTCGAGCACGGCCGCGGCGGCGTAGCAGCGCCCGTACCCGGCTTTGGGCGCGGTCACCGGCACCCGGTTCGCGCGCTCGCCCAGCAGCAGGTGCAGCGCCTCGGCTTCGGCGGCGTCGGCACACGGGTCGGCCATCGCGTCGAGGAACACCGCGTCCACGTCGTCGGGGGTCAGCCCCGCCTCGGCCAGCGCGCCCGTGGCGGCCCGCAGCAGTCCCTGCGCCGACCGGTCGAACCGCCGCCGGCCGGTGTAGGTCGCGCCGTGCCCCGCCACCACCGCTTTCACGGTGGCGCCCCGCTGGTGCGCGGCGCCGGCGTCCTCCACGACGAGGATGGCACCGCCCTCGGCCGGTGCGAACCCGCCGGCCCGCTCGGTGAACGGCTGGTAGGCCGCTGCCGGGTCACCGGACGTGCTGAGCAGCCCCAGCCCGAGCTGGCAGCACATCGCGTACGGGCAGAACGGGGCCTCCGCGCCGCCGACGAGCATGGCCCGCGCGCCTCGGCGCAGCTCACCGCCGGCAGCGGCGAGGACGTCCAGGCCGCCCGCCTCGTCGGCGACCAGCACCCCGGACGGGCCGCGCAGGCCGTTGCCGATGGAGACCTGACCGGAGCACGCGGCGTAGAACCAGGCGATCGACTGGTAGGGGCCCACGTGCGCGGGACCGTTCCGCCACAGCCGTTCGATCTCCCGCTGGCCGAACTCCACACCGCCGCTGTAGCTGGCCGTCATCACGCCGAACTCGAAGGGGTCCACCTCCGCCGGGTGCAGCGCGGCGTCGCGCAGCGCCAGGTCGGCGGCGGCGAGGGCGAAGTGGGTGAACCGGTCGGTCTGCACGGTGATCCGCGGGTCGACCCACCCGGCCGGTTCGAAGCCGGTCACCTCGCCCGCCACGGTGACCGGGTAGGGGTTGGGCTCGAACCGCCCGATCGGTGCCAGCGCCAGCTGCCCGTCCCGCACGGCGGCCCAGAACTCGCCGACCCCGAGTCCGTTCGGGGCGATCACACCGAGACCGGTCACGACGGGCGCCGGACCGGTGGTCGCGGGGCTCACGGCCGTCCCGCTCTCGTCAGCACCACCGCGGACTGGAACCCGCCGAAGCCGCTGCCGACCGACAGCACCACGTCCAGCCGGCGTTCCCTGGCGGTGTGCGGCACGTAGTCCAGGTCGCACTCGGGGTCCGGCGTGTCCAGGTTGGCGGTCGGCGGGACCACGCCGTGGACGAGGGCCAGCGCGCAGGCGGCCAGCTCGATGGAGCCGATCGCGCCCAGCGAGTGGCCGATCATCGACTTGATCGAGCTGACCGGCACCTGGTGCGCGCGCTCGCCCAGCAGCCGGTGGAACGCGGCGGTCTCGTGCCGGTCGTTCTGCCGGGTGCCGGAGCCGTGCGCGTTGATGTAGCCGATCTCCTCTGACGCCACCCCGGCGTGGTACAGCGCGCGCCGCGCGGCCTCGGCCATCTCGACGCCCTCCGTCGTCAGGCCGGTCATGTGGTGGGCGTTGCTGCGGGTGGCGAACCCCTCGACCTGCGCCAGCACCTCCGCGCCCCGGCGGCGGGCGTGGCCGAGCTCCTCCAGCACCAGCACCGCCGCGCCCTCACCGAGCACGAACCCGTCCCGGTCGCGGTCGAACGGGCGGGCCGCGTGCGCGGGGTCGTCGTTGCGCGTCGAGGTCGCGCGGATCGCGTCGAAACACGCCACCGTGATCGGTGAGATGGGGGACTCCGAAGCCCCCGCCACCACCACGTCGGCCCGGCCGTCCTCGATGAGGCGGGCGCCGTGGCCCACCGCGTCCAGTCCGGCCGTGCACCCGGTCGACACCGTCCGCACCGGCCCGCAGGCGCCGACCCGGTCGGCGACCTCCGCGGCCAGCGCGGCGGGGGACAGGGCGCAGTGCAGGAACGGCGAGGCCGCGCCCGCGTCGACCACCCACTGCTGCCCGCGGCGCGAGGTGGCCACGTAGTCCTGCTCCAGCAGCGTCGTGCCGCCCACGGCGGACCCCATGCACACACCCAGCCGCCACGGGTCGGTGACGGGCACCTGCGCCTGTCGCCACGCCTCGTCGGCGGCAACGGCGGCGAACTGGACGTAGCGGTCCATCCGGGCGATCTCCGCGGCGGTCAGGCCCGCGTGCACCGGGTCGAAGTCGCACTCGGCGGCGATCCTCGACCGGAACTCCTCCGCGGCGAACAGGGTGATCGGCCGGGTGGTGGTGCGCCCGGACGTGATCAGCTCCCAGAAGGCCTTCGTCCCGATGCCGCCCGGTGCCACCACCCCCAGGCCGGTGACCGCCACCCGGCGCGTCACGACTCGTGCTCCGTGTCCACGTGCCCCAGCTCCGGCCGGGGCGCCAACGGGGACAGCTGGAACACCACGCGGGCCGGCGACGTCCCGGGGTTGCGGAGGCGGTGCCGCACCCCGATCGGCACCAGGATCGCCTGGTCCGTGCGCACCTCGTGCGGCACGTCGTCCAGGTCCAGCACCACAGAACCCTCGACGACGTAGAGGAACTCCTCGGAGTACGGGTGGTAGTGCTCGTTCACCTGTTCGCCCGGCCCGACCAGCACGACACCCATGAACCCGGAGGTGGCACCGACCGTCGCGGGGCCGAGCAGGACGCGGATGTCGCCACCGCGGCGGGTGTTGGGCGCGGCGTCGTCCTGGCTGACCGCGCGGTGGAGCTGGCCGGTCATGCCACCGCCCCCACCACGCGGTCGGTCACCAGCGACATCGGGCAGGCCTGGTGCACCAGCGGCGCCAGCCTGTCGGCGAGCGGCACGACAGGCATGCCGTTCGAGGACTCCACGAGGTGCACGACCATGTCCCTTCGTAGGAAAACCGTTGTGCCGCAGTCAGAATCCGACCCCGCGGAGGCGAGCAGCCGAGCCACCTCACCGGCCCGGCCCGGCAACGCCCGGTAGAACGCCGCCGCACGGGGCAGGTGACCGGGACTGCCGTCGCGGGAGGCGACCAGGCGCATGACCGAGCCGGCCAGGAAACGCCGCCTGCCGTCGTCGTCGGACAGGTCGCGGTCCTGCACCAGGTGTGGCCGCAACCGCTGCTCCACGGCCTGGATCTGCGGCTGCACGGCCAAGTGCCGGATCGCCTCCCCCGGCGGGCAGGTGATGTCCACGACCCGCACCACCACCGGCCCGACCATGAAGACCGACGTGCGGCTCAGCAGCGGGCGCGCGGCCTGCGGCCGGCCGGGCGGGGGTCCGGCGTAACCGGCCAGGATCTCGGCCACCGCCGCCTCCGACTCCGGGCGCACCGGGAACGTCAACGCATAGCGGTTCACGACTTCGCCTCCAGCAGTTGTCGTACGGCTTCGGTGCCCTGCGCGGTGGTCAGGCGGACGTGGTAGCGCGAGGACTCCCGCGTCGTCGCGCACGCGACCAGCGGGGCCGCCAGCCGCCGGTGGTCGGCGCCGCGCTCCCACGCGTGGAAGTGCGCGGCGCTCGACCACTCGCTGGTGATCATCCAGTCCTCCGGGTCGTCCTCGGACTGGCACAGCTGGTCGCCGAGGTAGCCCTCCACTTGCGACACCTGGAACCTGATCCCCCGGTAGGCGTCGAGGAAGCGGTCCTGCTCCGCTTCCGGGACCCGCAGGCGGAAGACCACCCGCAGCCGGTCGCGTTCGGATGTCTGGTGCTCCGCCGTCGACACCATCTCGTCTCCTCAGTGTGCACAGGATGAACGGGCAACCGCGTAGTCACCGAGCGTTGATCTGCCTGCGCCCGCCAGCAAGCCGGGGTCGGGCGTCAGGCAGAAGATCCACCCGATCGAGAGGACAAACCTCGGGATTCGGTCAGGAAGCCGGGTCCGGCTCGGAGGCGATCCGGCAGGCGTGCGAGGCCACCTCGCGCTCCACGCCCTCGGCTCGCAGCATCCGGAGGCACGTCCTGACGTCTTCCCTCTTGCCCGTCTTCGCGATCTTGCACGCCTTGAGCACGTTGCTGGTCGCCTCGTGCCCGTTCTCCATCACGTGGTCGATGCAGATGCCGGGGTCGGCCTGGGCGGGCGGCCCGATGAACGAGAACAAAGCCGTGGCGGTGAACACCATGCCGGTCAGACCGGCCGCTCGGGACAAACGCGACATCGGGTCGTCCTCTCCTGATCGCGCCGAACACGGCGCTGCGCCGACACCCGGCCGGGCGCCGGTCGCCATCGAGTACCTCAGGACGCGTCCGACAAGCCGATCCGGCCGGCCCAGCCCTCGATCGAGCGCAACGCCGCCCGTTCGAGGGAGGACGCTCCTCGCGGCGTGCGCGGCGGGTTGATCACCACCGCGTTCGGCAGCCCGATCGAGCACGGAATCCACTGCACGGGTGGGGGTTGCCGACGACGGCGGGAACCACTGTCCCAAGAGGATCGAGTGCCAGAGGATGAGCGACAGCACCGCGAGGTGCACCGGGTCCGGTCGCTGCGAAGGACCACCGGGGTGGGGCCGTGCTGGAACGTTTTCCCGCCACCGCAAGGGTTGCCGCAGCGCGGCTGAACGAGCACGCCCCGAGCACCGGGACCCCGTCGCTCAGGACGAGGGTGCGGGCTGTGCGCCGGGGCCGGGCTGGGCCCGGATGTCCCCGATGTCGCCGACCTGGTGCCCCTCACCGCAGCGGATCTCGGTGCCGACCGGTGCGCCGCAGTCGCGGTGGGTCAGCACGACCGTGGGCCCGTCCGGGCTGGGCAGCCAGCGGTCGGCCCAGGTGAGCAGGCTGATGATCGCCGCGGCCAGGTCCCGCCCCTTGCCGGTGAGCCGGTACTCGTGCCGGCCGCGGGAGCCGGCGTCGTGGTAGGCGACCTTGGTCAGGATGTCCTGGGCGGTCAGCTCCCGCAGCCGGGCCGACAGCACGCCGCGGGTCATGCCGGTGTGGCGCAGGAAGTCGTCGAAGCGGCGGGTGCCGTAGAACGCCTCCCGCACGATCTGCCCTGCGCTGCGCGGCACGAGCACGTCCAGGGCGCGTTGCGCGGAGTCCGGGTCGAGCCGCCACGCCTCGCGGTCCCACCGCAGCTCGCGCGCGTCGTCGGCGGACTGCGCCTGCTGTGCGGCGGTGGCACCGGTCTGGTCGGGCTGCATGCGCGCACTCTGTCACAGGCGGCGTGCGCTACCTTGCTGAGTATGGTCAACAGTACTCAGCCCGTGCGGCGGTTCGTGGCGCTGGGCGACAGCCTCACCGAGGGAGTGGGCGACCCCCGCCCGGACGGGAGCCTGCGGGGCTGGGCGGACGTCCTGGCCGGCGAGTTCGACCACGCCTGGCCCGGCCTGCGGTACGACAACCTCGCCGTGCGCGGGTGGTGCGCGCGGCACGTGCTGGAACACCAGGTGGAGCCGGCGCTGCGGCTGAAGCCCGACCTGGTCAGCGTCATGGTCGGCGCCAACGACGCGTTCGACCGGACCGGCTTCGACAGCACGGCGGTCGGCCGCGCGCTGTCCGACACCGTGGCCGCCCTGCGCGACGGTGGCGCCCGCGTGATCATGGCGACCCTGCCAGACATCACCCGCCGCTGGCCGGGACCCGCGAACCTGCACCAGGCGACGCGCTCGCGGTTCCGGCACGTCAACGACCTCGTGCGCACGATCGCGGACCAGCACGACGCGGTCATGCACGACCTGTGGCACGACGAGCGCACCTACGCGCCGCGCATGTGGTCCATCGACCGCGTCCACCCCGGCACCCACGGCCACGCAGGCATCGCCCACACCTTCGCCGAGCTCCTCGTCGGCCGCGCCCGCACGCCCTGGCTCCCCGCCGGACCACCGGTCAGCGCGGCACAGCGGCTGGCCGAGGTCCGTTCGCTGTACGCCATCGTCCGGTCCGACTTCCGCCGCAGCCTGCCCAGCCAGCTCCCACGCGGCCGGTGGGACGCGATCGGCCCGGGCCACTTGACGGGACCGTAGACTGTTGAATTGAAGAATTCTTCAAGTCGACAGGTCGTGGGCCGGTGAACGAGTTCGAGGACAACCTGCTCCTGCGCGTCGAGCAGGCGCAGAGCGCGGTGCGCAGGGCGGTGGAGCAGCAGGACGAGTACGCCGCCGAGATGCACGCGGCGGACCTGGCCAACCTGCGGCGCCTGGCCGCCGAGCACGGTGTGGCGGTCGACGCGCCGCGGGAGGGATGAGCGGTGCCCGTTCCGCTGTACCAGGCGAAGGCGGAGTTCTTCCGCATGCTCGGCCACCCGGTGCGCATCCGGGTGTTGGAACTCCTCCAGGACGGTCCCCAGGCCGTGCGCGACCTGCTGGCCGAGATCGAGGTGGAGCCGTCCAACCTGTCCGCACAGCTGGCCGTGCTGCGCAGGTCCGGCATCGTCACGGCGACGCGTGAGGGTTCGACCGTGGTGTACGCGCTCGCCGGTGCCGACGTGGCCGATCTGATGAAGGCCGCGCGGCGGATCCTGACCGAGCTGCTGGTGGGGCAGAACGAGCTGCTGGAGCAGCTGCGCGAGAACTCCGCGTGAGAACCTTCCTGCCCGCCAAGGCGGACTGGTCGGCCGCGGCACCTCGGGATCTCGTCGCGGGGTTGACGGTCGCGGTGGTGGCGTTGCCGCTGGCGCTGGGGTTCGGCGTGGCGTCGGGGCTGGGTGCGGCCGCGGGGCTGGCGACGGCCGTCGTCGCGGGGGCGCTGGCGGCCGTGTTCGGCGGGTCGAGCCTGCAGGTCTCCGGTCCCACCGGTGTGATGACGGTGGTGCTGGTGCCGATCGTGGCGGAGTTCGGTCCGGGCGGGGTGCTGACCGTCGGGCTGATGGCGGGGGTGTTGCTGCTCGTGCTGGCGGCGGCCAGGGCCGGGCGGTACATGCGGTACGTGCCGGCTCCGGTGGTCGAGGGCTTCACCATCGGCATCGCGGCGGTGATCGCGCTGCAACAGGTGCCCGCCGCTCTGGGTGTTCAGGCCGGGGGCGGGCACAACGTCGTGGTCGGCGCCGTGCGCGCGTTCGGCTCCGGGCCGTCCTGGCCCGCCGCCGCGTTGGCCGGGGGAGTGGCCGTGGTCATGCTCCTCGGCGCACGGTGGAAGCCGGCGATCCCGTTCTCGCTCCTGGCGGTCGCGCTGGGCACGGTGGTCGCGGAGCTGTGGTCCCTGCCCGTGGCGCGGATCGGTGCGCTACCGGCGTTCCTGCCAGCACCTTCACTGTCCTTTGTGGATGTGACGGCGCTGTGGTCGCTGCTGCCGTCGGCGGTGGCCGTGGCGGCGCTGGCCGCGTTGGAGAGCCTGCTGTCCGCGACGGTCGCCGACGGCATGAGCGTGAACCAGCGGCACGACCCGGACCGCGAGCTGTTCGGCCAGGGCATCGCGAACGTCGTCGCACCCGTCTTCGGTGGCGTGCCGGCCACCGCGGCCATCGCGCGCACGGCGGTCAACGTCCGCTCCGGTGCCGGCTCACGACTGGCGGCCCTCGTGCACGCCGTGACGCTCGCCGTGATCATGCTGGCGGCCGCTCCCGTCGTCGGGCGCGTCCCGCTGGCCGTGCTGGCGGGTGTGCTGATCGCCACCGCGGTGCGCATGGTCGAGGTCGGCTCGGTGCGGGTGCTGATGCGCGCCAACCGGTCCGACGCCGTCGTGCTCGCCCTCACGGCGGTCGCGACGCTGGTCCTCGACCTCGTCACCGCCGTGATCCTGGGCCTGGTCGTCGCCGGTGCCCTCGCGTTGCGCGCCGTCGCCCGGTCGGTCCGGGTCGACGAGGAACCGCTCGAACCCGGCGACCACGCCGAGGAGGAGCACGCCCTGCTCGCCGAGCACATCGTCGCCTACCGGCTCGACGGGCCGCTGTTCTTCGCCGCCGCGCACCGGTTCCTGCTGGAGCTGACCGAGATCGCCGAGGTCTCGGTGGTGGTGCTGCGCCTGTCCCACGTGTCCACGATGGACAGAACGGGTGCGCTGGTGCTGCGCGACGCCGTGGAGCGGCTGGAACGCCGGGGCATCACGGTGCTGCTGTCCGGCGTGCGGGAGGAGCACCGCCGGCAGCTCGAAACCCACGGGGTGCGGATGTTCGCGACCACTCCCGAGGCCATCGAGCACGCGCGTGGCCTGCTGCACAGCAACGGAACGCTACCGAGCTGACCTCCGCTGGTTCCGGCGTCCCTGCGCCACCATGAGCGGGATCGCGCGCAGCCCGAACCGCGGGAAGACGTCACCGAACCGGGCCAGCGCCCCACGCCACTTCGGAACGGTGACGACCGGCCGCGGCCTGTCGAGCACACGGGCCACAGCGGCGGCGATGTCGGCGGGCTGCAACAGCGTGCCGGAGAACGACAACGCCGCCGACGGGTCGTCCAGCTTGTCGTAGAGCATCGGCGTCCAGATGCCGTCCGGGCAGATGCACGAGATGTCGACGTCCCGCACGCCCGCCACCCGCAGGTCGGCGAGGGTGCTGAGGCTGAAGCCGATGGCCGCGTGCTTGGAGGCCGCGTACACCGCCTCGCCCGCGACGGCCGTGATGCCCGCCAGCGACACGATGTTCACGACGTGCCCGCCACCGTGACCGCGCATGGCCTCGATGGCGGCCACGGTTCCGTTGATGGTCCCGAGGGTGTTGACCTCGATCATCAGCCTGCGGGTGGCGGCGTCCTGCTCCCACGCCGGCCCGGTCACCAGCACTCCCGCGTTGTTGACCCACACGTCGAGCCGGCCCGCGCGGGCCACGATGTCGTCGCGCGCCGCCTCCACCGCCTCGTGGTCGCGCACGTCGATCACCCGTGCCGCGGCACCGATCTCAGCGGCCGTCGCGGTCGCGGTGGCCTCGTCGACATCGGTCACCAGCACCGTGTAGCCGCGTTGCACCAGCATCTTCGCCACGAGCTTGCCCACGCCGCGCCCGGCACCGGTGACGACCGCGCCCCTCATCGCAGACCCGCCGAGGTCTTCTCCCTGATCATCGAGTCGTACCGGTCCAGCACCGCCATCGCTCACTCCCACCCGGTTCGGTTCACGCCACCGTAAGCGGTGAGCGGTGGAGCAGGGCCCCTGAACCGTTCGGGCTAAAGATCGGCATTCGACGGGCTTGCGGCACTCTGCGGTGACGTGGCCATCACTCCTCCTGACCCGGACGACATCACCAGCGCGGCGGACTTCGTGGCCGGCCTGCGCCGGCTGCGGCAGTGGTCGGGGTACACGTTCCGCCAGCTGGAAGGCAAGGCCGCGGCGGTCGGCGACGTGCTGCCGTCGAGCACCACCGCGACGGCGCTCAACCGCTCCTCCCTGCCCCGCGAACAGCTGGTGTCCGCATTCGTCCGCGCCTGCGGTCTCGACGACGACGCCGTGCGGAAGTGGCTCGATGCCCGTCAGCGCCTCGCGACGGGCATCGAGCCACCTCCCCCTGTTCCCACTCCTCGCAAACGGCGCAGGTTCGTGGTGCCGCTGGCGATCGGGCTCGTGGTGGTGATCGCCGCGACGGCCACCTTCCTGCTGTGGCCGACGGGTCCGCGCAACGGCCGCTCCCTGTTGAAGGTCGGCGACCTGTGCGTGGGCGAGGGCCGCGAGCGCAACGGCCGGACGGACCGCGAGCTGGCGGTGCTGCGCCCGTGCGAGGGCGTCGTGCCCGAGACGTCGCTGACCGAGGTCGCACCGGACACGTTCCAGATCGAGTGGTTCCACCCCAGGCACGGCGTGGGCTGCCTGGGCGTGGACGACGCGAAGCTGGAGGCGGAGGCGCTGGTGTCACCGCACAATTGCACGGGCGCGGCGCACCAGCGCTTCCTGTTCGAGGCCGACGACGACGGCGGTTACCGCCTCCGGCCCGTGCACAGCGGTCTGTGCATCGGGGTGCTGGGCGGCCCGTCGGACCTCGTCGCCGGCTCCGAGCTCGCCCAGCAACACTGCTCCGGCGAGGAGGACCAGCGGTTCACGCTGGTCAGCACCTGACCGCGGACCCGCCGCCCACGAGGTTCTCGTCCCACACCCAGCCGGCCACCGGCTGGTCGACGACGCGCACCCAGGTCCAGGTGTTGCCCGCGCTGTTCGTGACGTAGCAGTGGTAGTGCAGGTTGACCGTGTTGTCGACGTACCCGTCGATGCTGCAGCCCGAGTAGGGGCCGGCGGACCGGATCGGGATGCTCGACTTGGCCGCACGGCCTCGGTTGAAGGTGTCCTTCGCCGAGTGCGAGTGCTGGCTGCACGCCAGCGCGCCGACGTCGGACGCGGAAGCCGAAACCGGGATCGCGACACCACCGGCGGCGAGCGCCGCGATGGCGAACAAAGCCTTGAACGAAGCCATGACCAACCTTCCGTGAGTCGAACCGAACGGCCTCAACCCTCGGACCGGAAGATCGGTCGGCACAACGGAAACGCCTGTTCGGAACAGTTCCGAACAGGCGTTCCCAGCCGGGGCCGCTACCTGACGACCCGGTACCGCAGGTGGTCGACGGCGGGGGAGTGGTGCGTCTCGACGCGTTCGAGCCTGATCGCGGAGCCGAGCGCGCCGAACAGCGGTGTGCCGCCGCCGACGAGCAACGGGACCACGTGCACGAAGATCTCGTCGACCAGTCCGAGCGGCAGCGCCTGCTGCATCACCGTGGCGCCGTGCAGACCGACCCACCGGTCGCCGGCCGCCTCCTGGGCCTGCTCGATCGCGCTCGCCACGCCGTCGGTGACGAAGGTGTAGCCGGGGTGCTCCCCCGCCGGCGCGGTGTGGGTCACGATGAAGCTCTGACAGCCGGGGACCGGGCCGCCGGGACCCCACGCGTCCGCGGTCTTGTCGAACGACGTGCGGCCCATCACCACGGCGCCGCAGAGGGCGACCGCCTCCTCGAGGTACCGGCGGTCCGCGTCGGCCGGGTCCTCGAACAGCCAGTCGTGCAGGCTGCCGGCACCGTCGCCGAACGGGTTGTCGCGACTGGCACCGGGACCGGTGACGCAGCCGTCGAGCGAGATCGACATGTCGCAGATGACGAGTCCCATGGTTCGTGTCCTTCCGCCTCAACCGTGCTCTCGCGGACACGTCGAACGGGCGGAGGTCTTTTCGACAGCCCGAGGACGTTCAGGAACCCCGCCGCTCCAGCCAGTCCAGGATCGCCGCCGTGGTCTCCTCCGGCTTCTCCTGCTGGATCCAGTGGCCGGAGTCGAGGCTGACCACCTCCGCACCGGGCACGAAGTCGGTCAGGTTCTCCAACCTCGCGACCGCGTCCCGATCGCCGTAGATCATGAGCGCCGGCTGGTGGACGACCGGGTCGGCCTCTCCCAGCAGATGCCAGTCGCGGTCGAGGTTGCGGTACCAGTTGACGCTGCCGGTGAAGCCCGTCGACTCGAACGCGGCCACGTAGACGGCCAGCTCGTCGTCGCTCAGCAGCGGCTCGCCGAGCGGCGTCTCCTGCCGGGCGAGGTCGATCAGCGCCATGCCCGGTCGCGGCGCCCTGGGCGGCTCGTTCTTGCGGTAGAGGTTGCGCAGGAACCGGTGCGTGTTCGCGTCGAACACGGCGTCCGCCACGCCCGGCTGCCGGGTGAAGTGGACGAAGTAGAAGTCGGGCCCGAGCACCTCCTCCACGACCTCGACCCACGGCCGGTCGCCGCGCACCTGGTAGGGCAGGCTGAGGCCGACCACCCCGTTCACCCGCTTCGGGTGCAGCAGGGCCAGCCCCCAGACGACGAACTAGCCCCAGTCGTGCCCGACGAACGTGGCGTCCTCGTAGCCGAAGTGGTCGAGGAGCGCGACGAGGTCACCCGTCAGGTGCGCGATGTCGTAGTCCGCCACCCCCGCAGGCCGCGACGAACGGCCGTACCCCCGCTGGTTCGGGACGATGACGTGGTACCCGGCTTCGGCGAGGGCAGGCATCTGGTGGCGCCACGAGAAGGCGTGCTCCGGCCAGCCGTGGCAGAGCACGATCGGCTTGCCCGCGTTGTGCCGGCCTGCTTCGAAGACTTCGAGCTCCACGCCGTTGACGGGGATGAGGGTGGGCTCGGGGAACGCGGTCGGTGAGGTCATGCGGCGATCCTGCTGACCGAAACCGGTCATCCCATGACCGCTTTCCGTGGAAATCTGTCCGGCGTGCGAACCGACCGGCTGGTGGCCGTCCTCCTGCTGCTGCAACGCCGTGGGCAGGTGACCGCAGCGGAGGTCGCGCGCGAGCTGGAGGTCTCCGAACGCACCGCCCGCCGCGACCTCGACGCCCTGGCCATGGCCGGGGTACCCCTGTACTCCACGCAGGGCCGTGGCGGCGGCTGGCGCCTGGTGGGCGGCGCCCGCACCGACCTGTCCGGCCTGACCGCGGGGGAGGCCCGCGCCCTGTTCCTGGTCGCCGGGCCGGCCTCGGTCGCGACCCCGGCCGTGAAGACAGCCCTGCGCAAGCTCGTGCACGCCCTGCCGGAACCGTTCCGCGTGCAGGCCGAGGCGGCGGCGTCGTCGATGGTCGTGGACCCGCGGCACTAGGGGTCGGGCTCGTTCCCGCCACCACCTCGTTCCCTCGACGCGCTCCAGGACGCGGTGATCCGCGGCCTCCAGGTGCGCCTCGGTTACGTCGACCGCGAGCAGGCGCCGACCGAACGGACCGTCCACCCGCTGGGCATCGTCGCCAAAGGACAGTCGTGGTACCTCGTCGCCCACACCGAGGCCGGTCGGCGGACCTTCCGGGTCGATCGGGTGACGTCGGTCGACGTGACCGGCGAACCCGCGCACCGACCGGCGGACTTCGACCTCGCCGAGAGCTGGCGCGAGATCGCCGACGAGGTCGATCGCAAGCGGGCACCCCTGGAGGTGCGGGCGGTGTGCGTGCCTGGCGCGGTGGGCGTGCTCCGGATCGCGTTCGGTGCCCGGCTGGAGGTGGGAGGGGCTGCCGCGGACGGCCGGGTGGAGGTCGTGATCCGCGGGCGGGACGAGCACGTGGTGGCCGGTGAGCTCGCGGGGCTGGTCGAGTGGGTGGAGGTGACCGGTCCTGCGGGTGTGCGGGAGCACCTGGCCGGGATCGGCAGGACGCTGGTCTCGCGGTACGGGTGAGCGGTGAGATCCGGTCGGTGCACGCGCCGGACGACCACAGGTCAGACTTGCCGGTATGAACGAGACCGTCCAGGAGTTCACGCGGCTGCGAGCCGCCATCGAGGGGCACCTGCCCGACACCGCGCCGTTCCGGCCCGGCGCAACCCAGGACGACCTGGACCGGCTCGCCGCCGCGACCGGCCTCGTGCTGCCGGAGGAGCTGTGCGCGCTGCTGCGGGCCTCGGACGGTCAGGACGACCCCGACCAGCTGTACGGCTCGATCAACTACCTCCACTTCCTGCCCGTGGACGAGATCATCGAGATGCACCGGATGCTGACCGAGGTCGTAGAGGACATGGCCACGCCTCTTGAGCAGCCCGCCCACTACCGGTGGACCGTGTGGTCGCGGTCTTGGCTGCCGTTCCTCGCGTTCCAGGGCGACTGCTACCTGCTGGACCTGGAGCCCGGTGAGCTGGGGACGGTGGGGCAGGTCGTGTTCCGGCCGAACGTTCCCGACCTGGGGGAGCCGGTCGCGCCGTCGCTGACGGCGTTCCTCGCGCGTGCCGCTGATCTGATCGAGAGCGGTCGGGCCCGTGTGGAGGAGAGCACGCTCGTCCTTGCCGACCTGTACTGACGTTGGTCGGCGTGCGCTCGCCAGACCGACCACGTCGGGCTGCACGACCACTGCGCACCACGTGACCGTTGCGCTGGGTTGAGGACGATCCCGCCCGGCAGGAACGACAGGGTCGCGTTCTCGACTCGGTCGGACAGCAGCCGGCGTGTCGCGTCCGCACGGCGGGCAACGTCCAATGCGACCATCGACGCCGATCGATGATTGCTTCCATCGAAGACGATCGATAGAGTCTTGCTTCGAAACTCTTCGATGCAAGGAGCCGTGCAGTGAGCGATCACCCGGTCGTCGTCGTGGGCGCCGGTCCCACAGGCCTGGCCGCGGCAGCACATCTGGTCCAGCGGGGCGAGCACGTCCTCGTGCTGGAAGCGGGCGACCGGGCAGGAGCGGCGGTGTCGCAGTGGAGCCACGTCCGCCTGTTCTCACGCTGGGACGAGCTGATCGACCCCGCTGCCGAAGAGCTGCTCACCGCAACGGGATGGGTACGCCCGCAGGTCGACACCTGCCCGACCGGCGCGGACTGGGGCGACCTGTACCTCGCACCGCTCGCCGAGACGCTCGGCGACCGCGTCCGGTTCGGTGCGCGCGTGGTCGGTGTCGCACGGCGTGGCCGGGACCGGGTGGTGGACGCGGACCGGGAAACCGAGCCGTTGACGGTGCACGTCCAAAGCGAGTCCGGTGAGGAGCGCGTCGCGGCACGAGCGGTGATCGACGCGTCCGGCACATGGAGCTCGCCCAACCCCTTGGGCGGCGACGGCCTGCCGGCCAAAGGGGAGAAGGCAGCGCGGATCAGCTACCGGACACCGGACCTCGCAGTGCAGCGCGATCGGTACGCGGGAAAGCGGATCGCGGTCGCCGGAAGCGGCCACTCGGCGCTCACCGCTCTCGTCGCACTCGCGGAACCAGCGTTGGATGCGACGATCGTGTGGCTGCTGCGCCGGGGCTCGGTCGGCACGACGTTCGGTGGCGGAGAAGCCGACCAACTGCCAGCTCGTGGTGCCCTGGGACTGAGGGCGCAGAAGGCGGTGGACGCCGGTCGCGTCGAGATCGTCACCGGGTTCCGCACCGCCGCGGTCGAGCGCGAAGACGACGGCAGGCTGACGCTGGAGTCGTTCGACGGGCAGAAGGTCGGCGGCCTCGACGAGGTCGTGGCGCTGACCGGGTTCCGGCCGGACCTGTCGTGGCTGTCGGAGGTCCGGCTCGACCTCGACCCGGTGCTGCAGGCGCCGACGGGGCTGGCGCCGCTGATCGACCCGAACGTGCACTCGTGCGGCACGGTCTACCCACATGGTGAAAGCGAGTTGCGGCACCCCGATCCGGACGTTTACCTGGTGGGCATGAAGAGCTACGGCCGTGCGCCAACCTTCCTCGCGCTGACCGGCTACGAGCAGGTGCGTTCGGTGGTCGCGCGGATCGCGGGGGACCACGAGGCCGCCGGGCGGGTCGAGCTCGTGTTGCCGGAGACCGGGGTGTGCGGTGGTGCGGGTGTGTTCGACGCTCCCGCCGGAGAGTGCAGCGGCCTTGTCGGCTGACACCACGACGGCGCGGCCCGGCGTCGACCGCGGGGTGCGGCGCGTGCTGGTCGTGCTGTGCACCACCGAGATCATCAGCTGGGGCGTGCTCTACTACGCGTTCCCGGTGCTGCTGCCCACGATCAGCGCGCGCACCGGGTGGTCGCTCGCGGCGATCACGGCCGGGTTCTCCGCCAGCCAGGTCGTGGCGGGTCTGGTCGGCATCCCGGTCGGCAGGTTGCTCGACCGGCACGGGCCGCGCGCCATCATGACCACCGGCTCCGCCCTCGCCGTGGTTGCGCTCGTCGCGCTGGCCAGTGCGCGTTCGCCGGTGTGGTTCTCCGCCGCGTGGCTGCTGACCGGCGTCGCCATGGCCGGGGTGTTCTACGCGCCCGCGTTCGCCGCGCTGACCCGCTGGTACGGAACGCGCCGGGTCACGGCGCTGACCGCGGTGACGTTGGTCGGCGGGCTGGCCAGCACGGTGTTCGCGCCGCTGACGGCCGTGCTGAACGACCGCCTGGACTGGCGTGGCACCTACCTCGTGCTGGCCGCAATCCTCGCCGTCACAACGGTTCCGCTGCACTTCCTGGGTTTGCGGCTGCCGTGGCCCGCGGTCGAGCACGAAACCGTCCACACCCCGTCGGTGGTGGCGCGCAGCAGGCCGTTCCTGGTGCTCGTGGTCGCGATGAGCCTGGCCGCGTTCAGCGTGTACGCCGTCGTGATCAACCTCGTGCCGCTGCTCACCGAACGCGGCATGACGACGACCGCGGCCGCCGTCGCGCTCGGGCTGGGCGGGATCGGCCAGGTGCTCGGCAGGCTCGGGTACGGCAGGTTGTCGGCGCGGACGTCGGTGCGCGTGCGGACCTTGTTGGTGCTGCTGGTCAGCGCGGCGGTGACGGTGGCGCTGGGCGTGGTGCCCGGACCGGCTCTGCTGCTGGTCGCCGGGTCGGTGCTCGCCGGCGTCACGCGCGGGATCTTCACGCTGGTGCAGGCGACCGCGATCACGGACCGGTGGGGTGCTGTCCACTACGGACGGTTGAACGGCCTGCTGACCGCGCCGGTGATGCTCACGTCGGCGGTCGCGCCGTGGGCGGGCAGCGCGCTGGCGGCGTGGCTGGGTGGTTACGCGGCCGTGTTCGTCGTGCTGGGGGTGGTCGGGGTGCTGGCGGCCGCGTTGTCGACCGCCAGCGTGCCGCGTTAGCCGAGCAGTTCGGCGAGCAGGGCGCGCACCCGCCGGTCGATGTCGTCGCGGATCGGCCGCACCGCGTCGACGCCCCGGCCAGCGGGGTCGTCGAGCTGCCAGTCCAGGTAGCGCTTGCCGGGGAACACCGGGCAGGTGTCACCGCACCCCATCGTGATCACCACGTCGGACGCCTCGACGTCCTCGGTCGTGAGCTTCGAGGGCACCTCGGCGGTGATGTCCAGCCCCCATTCGGCCAGCGCCGCGGCGGCGGCCGGGTTGACCTCCTCCGCCGGCGCCGACCCGGCGGAGCGCACCGCGATGCGGCCCATGCCGTGGTGTTGCAGCAGCGCGGCGGCCATCTGTGAGCGGCCGGCGTTGTGCACGCAGACGAACAGCACCTCGGGGGTGTGGGACACGGCGCTCTCCTCGGACCGGAGTTTGTCGATGCGGATCACACCCGCTGTATCGACTTTTGTCAATCCAAGTCGCTATGGTTCACGCCATGACGAGCCAGGACCAGGTGCTGCTCGACTCGACGACCGCCGCCTGCCTGTTCAAGGCGCTCGGCGACCCGATCCGGGTCGAGCTGGTCGGGCTGGTGCGCCGGACGCAGGGGCAGGAGGCGTGCTTCTGCGACCTCGCCGACCAGTTCGACATGCCGCAGTCCTCGCTCAGCCACCACCTCAAGATCCTCGTGCAGGCCGGTGTGCTGAGCAGGGAACGCCGCGGGACGTGGAGCTGGTACCGCGTCGACAACGCCGCGATCGACGCGCTGGCGGCCGTGCTGGCGCCGGGCGGGCCGCTGCGCGACGCCAGCACCTGCTGCGACTGACCCGACCACATCCCGGAGAACCCGTTGAGCACCACTCAGACCGCAGCACCGGACGTGCTGCACCGACTGTCCTTCCTGGACAGGCTGCTGCCGGTGTGGATCGGCCTCGCCGTGGTCGCAGGCCTGCTGCTCGGCCGGTTGGTGCCGGGCCTGCAGAGCGTGCTGGACGCGGTGCGGATCGGCGAGGTGTCGCTGCCGATCGCCCTGGGCCTGCTGCTGATGATGTACCCGGTGCTCGCGAAGGTCCGCTACGACGAGCTCGGCACCGTCACCCGCGACCGGCGGACGATGCTGCTGTCGCTGGTGCTGAACTGGGTCCTCGGGCCCGCGCTGATGTTCGCGCTGGCCTGGACCTTCCTGGCCGACCTGCCCGAGTACCGCACCGGACTGGTCGTCGTCGGCCTCGCCCGCTGCATCGCGATGGTCATCATCTGGAACGACCTGGCCTGCGGCGACCGTGAGGCAGCCGCAGTGCTCGTCGCGCTGAACTCGGTGTTCCAGGTGGTCATGTTCGGTGTGCTCGGCTGGTTCTACCTCGACCTGCTACCCGGCCGGCTCGGCTTGGACACCGCATCCGTCGGCTTCTCCGCGTGGGAGATCGCCAAGTCCGTTCTCATCTTCCTCGGCATCCCGCTGCTGGCCGGCTACCTCAGCCGCAAGCTGGGGGAGCGGTCGAAGGGCCGGGAGTGGTACGAGTCGAAGTACCTGCCGCGCGTCGGCCCGATCGCCCTCTGCGGGCTGCTGTTCACGATCGTCATCCTGTTCGCGCTGCAGGGTGGGAACATCACCAGCCGCCCGCTCGACGTCGCCCGCATTGCTCTGCCGCTGCTGGTCTACTTCGCCATCATGTGGGCCGGCTCCTACGCGCTGGGCAAGGCCGCTGGGCTCTCCTACGAGCGGACCACGACGCTCGCGTTCACCGCGGCGGGCAACAACTTCGAGCTCGCCATCGCCGTGGCGATCGGAGTGTTCGGCGTGACCTCCGGGCAGGCGCTCGCGGGCGTGGTCGGTCCGTTGATCGAGGTTCCGGTGCTCGTCGCACTCGTCTACGTGAGCCTGTGGCTCCGGCGTCGCTGGGCAGCTCGTGCCCAGCTCTGACGTCGTGGTGATCGGCGGCGGGCAGGCGGGGCTCGCTGCTGCCTTCTACCTGCGCCGCGCGGGCATCGACCACGTGGTGCTCGACGCACGACCCGTGCCGGGCGGCGCCTGGCCGCTCACGTGGAACTCGCTGCGGCTGTTCTCCGTCGCGCGCCACAGCTCGTTGCCCGGCTGGCCGATGTCGCCGTTCCCGGACGGTTACCCGACCGCGCAGCACGTCGTCGACTACCTCACCGCCTACGAGAAGCGCTACGACATCCCCGTGCAGCGGCCGGTCCAGGTGCGCGAGGTCGGCCGGGACGAGCACGGCCTGCTCGTCCACACCGACAACGGAACGTGGTCGGCACGGCACGTCGTCAGCGCGACCGGCACGTGGTGGCGGCCGTTCCGGCCGTCGGTGCGGCTGCCTGGGCGTCAGCTGCACACCGTGGACTACGCCGGCCCACAGGAGTTCGCGGGCCGGAAGGTCGTCGTGGTCGGCGGCGGCAACTCCGGTGCGCAGATCGCGGCCGACCTGCTGCCTCACGCCGAGCTGACGTGGATGACCCGCCGGCCACCGCGGTACATGCCCGACGAGATCGACGGCAAGGCCCTGTTCGACATCGCCACCCGCCACGGCGGCGTCGGCGAGCTCGGTGACATCGTCGCGGTGCCGGCCGTGCGGGAGGCACGCGACAGCGGCCTCCTCGTCGCCACACCGATGGATGACGGCGTCCTCGCCGACGCTGACGCCGTCATCTGGTGCACCGGCTTCCGGGCCGCGCTCGGCCACCTCGCACCGTTGCGGCTGCGCGCCGCCAACGGCCGCATCGCCGTCGACGGCACCACCGCGGTCGAGGAACCACGCCTGCACCTGGTCGGGTACGGCAGCTGGACCGGTCCGGCGTCCGCCACGCTCATCGGCGTCGGGCCGACCGCCAAAGCGACCGTCGCGAAGATCGCCGCCTCCCTCGCGTGACGGTCAGACCCGCTGTTCGGCCGGCTCCTGGAGCTCAGCGCGGTGCGCGTCCAGCAGCCGCCGGCGCTTCTCGGCACCGCCCCGCAGCCGGTGCAGGCGGTACGAACCGGGCTTGCGCCCCTCGTCGGCCAGGTGGTCGGGGATGCCCTTGCAGATGCTCTCCTTGACCTTGGCGCCGAGGCTGCCGCCGACGTGCACGCCGACCGCGACGTCGGACCTGGTGGCGAGCTGGAAGATGCCCGCCGCACGGCCCAGGCTGATGCACTGCGCGTAGAAGCCCTGGTGCAGGAGCTCCGGCTGCTCGCCCGCGAGCCGGCTGAGCACGGTGTCGGCGGCGCGCGCACCCGTCGGGATCGCGTTCAGGCAGCTCATCCGCAGTGCCAGACCGGACGGCGCCATGGCGTCCCCGGCCGCGACGACGCGCTCGTCGTCCACGCTCGTCAGCGTCTCGTCGGTGAGCAGCCTGCCCGCCGTGTCGGTGGTGAGACCGCTGCGCAACGCCAGGTCCGGAACGGCGAAGCCCACCGTCCACACGGTGACCGCGCTCGCCAGCTCCCTGCCGTCGGCCAGCCGCACGGCGTCCCTGGTCACCGCCGTCACCTTCGCGTCGCCGCCCTCGACCACGGTCACGCCGAGCGCCGCCAGCCGCCGTGCGACCGCGCGCCGGCCGCGGGCGTGCAGGTACGGGCCGAGAACACCGCCGCACACCAGCGTGACCCGGCGGCCCAGCTCCGCCAGCTCGGCCGCGGTCTCGATGCCGGTGGGACCGGCTCCGACCACCGTCACCGGCGCGGCGAGGGCCGTGTCGGCGAGAACCGAACGCAGCCGCTGCGCCGTCTCCAGCGTGGCGATCGGGAACGCGAACTCGGCCGCCCCCGGCACGTCCGGCTCGGCGCTGCCGCTGCCCACGGCGTAGACGAGGTAGTCGTAGCCGAGCGCCGAGCCGTCGGACAGCCGCACCCGGCGCCCGGCCGCGTCGATGACGTCCACCGCGTCCACCACGAGCCGGACACCCTGCGCCAGAACGTCCTCATAGGCGACGACCGCCGCGTCCGACCCGCCCACCAGCTGGTGCAGGCGCACCCGGTGCACGAACTCGGACCGCGGGTTGACCAACGTGACCGCGACGTCCTCGCGCTGCGTCAGCCGGTTCGCGGCCATGACACCCGCGTACCCGCCACCGATAACGACCACGTGCGTGCTGCCGGCCATGACTGCCTCCTCCGTCTTTCGGGAATCGGCATGGAGACGGCGCGTCGCCGGACTTCGTGACACGACGTGTCCCAGGTCACTTCACGTGCTGACGGCCGGCTGCCGCTGCACACCGGCGAGCAGCACGTGGTCTCGCGTCAGCGGCGGCGCAGGGAGTTCCACACCACGTAGCCCCCCAGCAGCCATCCGGCGGCGAACAGCAGGATCGGCACGACCAGGGGCCACCCGAGCAGCAGGGTCGTCAGCGACGCAGCCGCCGCCAGGACCATGCCCACAAGGCCGTTGCGACTCCGGGGATCCATCGCCCTCCTCACGGTCGATCATCGGGCTTCCCGACGGCTTCACCACCGAAACGCGGTGGCGGTGTCACCTGATGGGTTGGTCATCCGGGTGAGTGCCTGCGCCAGCGTGGATCCGGCACCCGCGGTCCGAAATGATCCGGGCGTGCTGGACAAGATCGCAATCGTGGGCGTGGCGTGTCGTTTTCCCGGCGGGGTCGGCGATCTGGAGGGGCTGTGGTCGCTGCTGGCCGCGGGGCGTGAGGCGGTCGGGGCGCCGCCGCCCGGCCGGTTCGACGTCGAGCGGTACTGGGACTCCAACCAGATGCGGCCGGGCAAGTCCTACACGTTCGCGGGCGGTTACCTCGACGACATCACCGGGTTCGACGCGGACTTCTTCGGGATCAGCCCGCGTGAGGCGGTGTGCATCGATCCCCAGCAGCGGCTGCTGCTGGAGCTGGGTGTCGAGGCGCTCGACGACGCCGGGATCGACCCGGCGGCGCTGGCCGGTACGGATGCCGCCGTGTTCGTCGGCGTGTCCGCGCTGGACTACGGCGGGCAGCAGATGCTCATCCCGTCCGCGGTCGGTCCCTACACGAACTCCGGTGCCGCCCTGTCCAACACGGCGAACCGGCTGTCCCACCAGCTCGACGTGCACGGACCCAGTCTCAAGGTGGACACGGCGTGCGCCTCGTCGCTGAACGCGGTCCACCTGGCCTGCGAGCACCTGCGGCACGGCGGCGGACGCGTCGCCTTCGCCGCCGGGGTCAACCTGCTGCTCAACCCCATCACCTACGTCGGGTTCGCCAAGGCGGGGTTCCTGTCGCCGACCGGGCGGTGCCGCCCGTTCTCGGCCCAGTCCGACGGGTACGTCCGTGCCGAGGGCGGTGGCGTGCTGGTCCTCAAGCGCCTGGCCGACGCGGTTGCCGACGGCGACCGCGTCCACGCCGTGATCGCGGGGTCCGGGACGAACAGCGACGGGCACACCAGCGGGCTGGTGCTGCCCAGCTGTGCGGCCCAGGAAGCGTTGCTGCGCCAGGTCTACGACCGGTTCGAGCTCGACCCGGACGACCTGGCCTACCTGGAGGCGCACGGCACCGGCACACCGATCGGCGACCCGGTCGAGTGCCGGGCGATCGGCGGCGCCCTCGGACTTCGCCGGACCGGCGCGGCGCTCCCGATCGGCTCGGTCAAGGCGAACCTGGGGCACCTGGAACCGGCGTCGGGCATGGCCGGGCTGTGCAAGGCGGTGCTCGTGCTGCGCCACGGAGAAATCCCCGCGACCCCGCACGCGAGCCCGCGCAGCACGGAGATCGACTTCGACGGCCTGGCGCTGACGCCGGTGGAGCGGTCGCGGCCGGCGGAGGGCCGGTTGGTCGGGGTGAACTCGTTCGGGTTCGGCGGTGCGAACGTCCACGTCGTCCTGGAGGAACCACCCGCGGCTCCGCCCGCGCTGCGCGTGGCGACCGCGGTGCCGATCGTCGTCTCGGCGCACACCGAGGCCGCCCTGGCCGACGCGGTGGCCCGGATGGACCGGCGGCTGGCCGACTGCACGGACTTCGCCGACCTCGCCTACACCTCCTCCCAGCGACGGGGGAAGCACGCCCACCGCCGGGTGGTGCTCGCCGCCGACGCGGACGAGGCGCGGCAACGGCTGGCGAAGCAGGTTCCGCCGCAGCGGGCGACCGAGCGGGGCCGCGTCGCCTTCGCCTTCTCCGGTCACGGCGCGCAGTGGGCCGGCATGGCGGCCGACCTCGTCGACACCGACCCGGTGTTCGCCGCCGCGGTCGCCGGGATCGACGCCGTGCTGGCGCCGCTCGCCGGCTGGACGGTCGCCGACGAGCTGCGGTCGGCCGAGCCGCGGTTCCACGACACGAGCGTGGTCCAGCCCGTTCTCTTCGCGGTGCAGGCCGGCATCGTGGCGGTGCTCGCGGAACGCGGCCTGCGGCCGGAAGCGGTGTACGGCCACAGCGTGGGTGAGGTCGCCGCTGCTTTCACCGCCGGGATCTACGACGTGGAGCAGGCCGTGCGGCTGGTGGTGGCGCGCAGCCGGGCCCAGGCGACCACCGCGGGCACCGGCACCATGGCCGCGGTCAGCCTCGGGCAGGACGAGACCGAGGCCCTGCTCGCGCGCTACGACGGGCGCGTGGAGATCGCGGGGATCAACAGCGCGAACGACGTCACGGTCGCCGGGCCGAGGGCCGACCTGCACGACCTCGCCGACCGGCTGGCCGAGCGCGAGGTCTTCTGCCGCCTGCTCGAACTGGACTACCCGTTCCACAGCACGGCGATGGAACCGGTGCGCGCCCCGTTGCTGGCGGACCTGGCCGGTCTGGCGCCGAAAGCCGCCACCGTCGACTTCGTCTCCACGGTCACCGGCGCGCCCCTGGCGGGGGAGCGGCTGGACGCCGGGTACTGGTGGCGCAACGTCCGCGAGCCCGTCCGGTTCGCCGCGGCCACCGACCACCTGGTCGCGGCCGGGTTCGACACGATCATCGAGATCGGGCCGAAACCGGTGCTGCGGACGTACCTGAAGCGAGCGGCGAAGGACAGCGTGCTCGCCGTGCTGCCGACGCTCACCCGCGACGAGCCCGGACCAGCCGCTCTGCTGAGCTCGGTGGAGTCCGCGCTGGCCGCGGGCGTGCCGATCGCGGGGGAACGGTTCTTCCCCCGCCGGGGCCGGGTCGTGCCGTCGCCCGCCTACCCGTGGCGGCGCGAGCGGTTCTGGCTGGGCGACCAGCACACCTGGGGCGGTGCCAGCGCGCCGCCCGACCACGTGCTGCTCGGGGACCGGGTCGCCGTCTCCGACCCGACGTGGCAGACCACCGTGGACCCGGCGCGGTGGCCGTGGCTGGCCGGTCACCGGGCGGCGGGGACGCCGATCATGCCGGCGGCCGGCTACCTGGAGATGGGCTGGGCGGCCGGGCAGCTCGTGTTCGACGGACCGGCGGAGGTGAGGGAGCTGCACATCACCAAGCCGCTGGTGGCTCCCGACGACGAGTCCGTGTTGCCCCGCATGCAGGTGTCGCTGTCCGAAGAGGACGGTGTCTTCCGGGTCGCCACGTGCTCGGCCGAGGGGAAGGTGTGGCTGACCCACGCACGGGGGCGGGTGCGCCGCCGGGTGGCCCCGGCCCCGCCACCGCTCGACCTGGCCGAGCTGCGCGCGCGGTTCGCCGGGAGGGGCGAGCACGTGGACCGGGAGACGCTGTACACCGACGGTGAGCGGATCGGCCTCGGCTACGGCCCCGAGTTCCTCGTCATCTCCGACCTGTGGGTCGACGGCACGGAGGTGCTGGCCGACTACGACTGCGGCCACCTGGACCTCACCGGGTTCCACGCGCACCCGGCGTGGACCGACGTCGCCCCGCAGGCCGCGATCCAGCTCGGCCGCATCCGCCGCGGCCACGTCGCCGACGAGGACTCCTACCTGCCCGTGGCGGTCGGCTCAGCCCGCTTGTGGAGCCCGCCCACCAAGACCGGCGCCGTGCACTTCCGCTGCCGCACGCTCGCGGAGTCCTGGGCCTCGGCCGACATCACGCTCACCGACGACGCGGGCACCGTCCAGCTGGAACTGCTCGACTGCCGGTTCCTGCGGGTCAAGGTGCCCAGCCGGCGCGTGGTCCTGCGCCAGCACACCGAGCTTCCGCGCCGCACCGCGCGGCCTGCCGCCCACCGCGGCGGTGCCCTGCCCGTCGCCCCTGGTCGAGGGGCGGCCGGTCACCGGGTACGCGGAGCTGCGGCGACGGCGGCTCGCGGCGACCGCCGCCTTCACGGTGCGCGCGTTCACCACCATCCTCGACGGCGCGGAGGTGTTCTTCACCGACGACCTGCTGGCCGCCGGAGTGCGCCCGGAGTTCGGCCGCCTGCTCGACCTGCTGACCGGACTCGCCGCCGACCACGACCACCTGGAGTGGCTCGGTGAGTTCCAGGGGCGCACCCGCTGGCGGATCCGCCCCGACGTCGCCGAACCCGCGTTCGCGGGCCTGGTCACCGACTTCCCCGAGCACGTCGCGGACCTGACCCTGTTCGGCCGGTGCGGCCTGCACCTGGCTGCACTGCTGCGCGGTGAACGCGACGCGCTGGACATCCTTTCTCCCGCGCACGGCAGCGACACCCTGGCGCACTACTACGACCTGTCTCCGTCACTGCGGTCTTGCAACCAGGCCGCCGCGGAGGTCATGCGCGCCTTGGTCGAGGCGTGGCCGGCGGATCGTCCACTGAGGATTCTCGAGGTGGGCGGCAGCACCGGTGCGCTGACCGCGGCGTTGCTGCCCGTGCTGCCGGCGGACCGCACGCGGTACGTGTTCACGGACGTCTCGCAGGTCTGCCTCGCCCCGGCCGAGGCACGCTTCGCGCGGTACGACTTCGTCGAGTACCGGACCCTGGACCTCGACCAGCCCGACGTCGAGGCAGGTGGCTTCGACGTGGTGGTCGCCGGGAACGCCCTCCACGCGGCCAAGGACGTGCGTGCGGCGCTGCGCGCGGTGTCGGAGGTGCTGACCGACAACGGACGTCTGCTGTTCGTCGAGGCCCACGACCCGCTGCTGCTCGCCCTGCCGTTCGGCCTGGTACCGGAGTTCTGGTCGATGACCGACCTCGACCTGCGGCCCGCCTCGCCGGTGCTGTCCGCTCAGCAGTGGCGTGACCTGTTGCCGGGCAACGGTTTCCACGCCGCGCGCACGGTCCTCGAAGGCGAGCTGTGCTCGCTGACGACAGCGAGCAGGGTCCCGCGCACCGCTCCGGTGCAGGAGGCGACGAGCGTCGCGACCACCGGCCGTGTCGTGGTCGTCGCCGAGGACGACACCGACGACGGACTGGCCGCGACGCTCACGACGAGGCTGGCGGAGCTGGGCGCCGACGCGGTGCGGACTACCGCCGGCACCGGTACAGCCGACTGGTTCACCGCTTCCGAGACCGATGTGGTGCTCGTGCTCGCCGAGACCGGTCCGGACCCGGCGGCCGCCGTCGAGGCGACCACCCGGCGGTTCGAGCTCGTGCGCGCGCTCGCGGTCAGGTCGGCCGAGCTCCCCCGCAGGAGCGGTGACGCGGCTCTGGCTGGTCAGCCGCCCCACCGGCGTCAACCCGGCGCCCGAGGGGGCCGCGGACCCGGCCGGCGCCGCGTTCTGGGGCGCCACGCGCACCGTGGCCGCCGAACACAGCCTGCTCGGCATCCGGCGCGTGTCGGCCGGGCACGACGTCCCGGTCGACCGGATCGCACGTGAGGTCCTCGATCCGGCGGACGAGGACGAGGTGGTGCTCACCGCGTCGGGCCGGTTCGTGCCGCGGCTGCGCGACCTGCCCGCACCGGCTGCCGACGACCCCGCCACCTCGTACCGGCTCATCGCCCGTGACGCGGGACCGTCCTACGAGCTGGCGTGGGTGGCCGCGGAGATGCCGGAACCCGGCCCCGGACAGGTCGCCGTCGAGGTCCGCGCGACGGGCATCAACTACCGCGACGCGCTGCTCGCGGTCGGGCTGCTGCCGGGCTGGGTGGTGGAGGCCGGCATGACCGGCACGCACCTCGGCGGCGAGTGCGCGGGAGTGGTCACGGCGGTCGGCCCCGGCGTGAGCCGGTACCGGCCGGGTGACCGGGTCTTCGGGTCCGTCGCCGGTTCCTTCGCCTCGCACGTGCTGGCGGACGAGAACCTGGTGGGACCGGTGCCCGACGGGATCGACCTGGTCGCCGCGGCGACCATGCCCGTCGCGTTGATCAGCGCGAGCTACGGGCTGGTGAACCAGGCCGGGCTCGCCAAGGGTGAGACGGTCCTGGTGCACGGCGCCGCCGGTGGCGTCGGGCTGGCAGCCCTCCAGTGCGCCCGCCACCTGGGTGCCGCGGTGATCGCCACCGCGGGCACCGAGGAGAAGCGCGACTTCCTCAGGCTGCTCGGCGTGGAGCACGTCTTCGACTCGCGCAGCCTCAGCTTCGCCGCCGACGTGCTCGCCGTCACCGGCGGGCAGGGCGTCGACGTCGTGCTGAACTCGCTGGGCGGTGAGTTCATCGGGCGCAGCCTGGAGCTGCTGCGGTTCGGCGGCCGGTTCGTCGAGCTCGGCAAGCGCGACCTCTACAGCGACCGCAACGTCTCGCTGTTCCCGTTGCGCAACAACATCAGCTACTTCGCCGTGGACGTCGACCAGCTGGGCAGCCACCGGCTGCAGGAGATCGCCGCCGAGCACGACCGGATCATCGACCACGTCCGGTCGGGAGCCGTCCACCCCATCCCGCACCGGGCGTTCCCGGCCGCCCAGGCCGCAGAGGCGTTCCGGTCCCTCCAGCACTCCCGGCACATCGGCAAACTGGTCGTCACCTTCGACCGGCGGCCACCGGTCGAGCGGGCTGCCCGGTCGAGCGCCTTCGCGGCCGACCCGTGCGGCACCTACCTGGTCACCGGCGGCGCGAGCGGGTTCGGCGCCGAGACGGCGCGCTGGCTCGCGGACCGCGGGGCCAGGCACCTCGCACTGGTGAACCGGCGGGGAGCGGCCGTGCCGGGAGCCGGAGACCTCGTCGCCGAGCTGACCGCGCGGGAGGTGGCGGTGTCCGTGCACGCCGCCGACGTGACCGACGAAGCCGCCATGCGCGTTGTCATCGACTCAATCGACGGCGGTGGCGCCCCGCTGCGGGGCGTGGTGCACGCGGCGATGGTGCTCGACGACGCGATGATCGCGGACCTGACGCCGGAGCGGTTCCGCGCCGTGCTCGCACCGAAGATGGCCGGCGCGATGGTCCTCGACCGCCTCACCGGTGACCACGACCTCGACCTCTTCCTCCTGTTCTCCTCGGGGGCGGCCGTGGTGGGCAACGCCGGTCAGGCCGCCTACTGCGCGGGGAACCTCTTCCTGGAAGCGCTGGCCCGTGCTCGCCGCGCCAGGGGACTGGCCGGGCAGACGATCGCCTGGGGTGCCCTCGCCGAGGTCGGCTACGTCGCGCGCAACGAGACCACGGCCAAGACGGTGACCAGGGCGGGGTTGAACCTGCTGCCGCTGCGCGCGGTGCGCCGTGCGCTGGACGACCTGGTCGGCGGTCCCGAGGTGGCATTGGTGTGGAGCCACGACGGCCAGTTCCTGCGCCGCCTCTACTCCCACCTCACCACCCCGAGGCTCGGCGAGCTGACAGGGGGCGACCAGACCGCTGACGGCGAGGACGAGGACCTGGTCGCCCGGCTGCGGGAGGCCTCGGTGGACGAGGCGGTCGAGCTCGTCGCCGACCACGTCGTGAAGACGCTCGCCGAGGTGCTGGGCGTCGCACCGGACCGCATCGACCGCAACCGGCCGCTGGACCAGCTGGGCGTGGACTCCCTGATGGGTGCGGAGCTGGTCACCAAGATGCGGCGCCGGTTCGGCCGGGAGATCCCGGTCATGCGGGTGGTCGCGAGCACCGGCATCGACGACCTGGCCCGTTCCCTGGCCACCTACTTCAAGACCGAGGACGACCAGTGACCCAGACGACCGTGCGGCACTTCCCGCTCTACATCGGCGGCGCGCTCGTCGACACCGACGAACGCGCGTACGGCATGAGCGTGCGCGCCGTCCTGGACCCCGGCGGGACCACCGCGGCGTCCCTGTTCCGCCTGCTCCGCGAGGGCGCCGAGGAGGAGGTGCACGCCCACCCGCACGTCCTCTGCTCGGTCGCGTTGTCCACGCCGGAACAGGGGCAGGCAGCGCTGCGGGCGGCAGCGGAGGCGGCGGCACGGCTGCGCCTGGTGCCGTTCACCGACCGCCTGGCGTGCGTGGGCGACCTGTACGAGAGGTTCCTGGAGCACCGCGAGGAGCTCGCGCGGCTGATGCGCATGGAGGGGTGCCCGCGCCTGCTGGCGGAGGCGCAGCTCAACGCGGTGCTGCACCTCGTCCGCCCGGAGAGCCTGGAGCTGGCGCGTTCCCTGCTGCGGCAGGAGATCAGCACGCCGCACCACACGATCGTGCTGCAACGCCAGCCCGACGGCGTGGTCTGCGTCGACCCGCCGGCCAACGTCCCGCTGTACGGGCTGATCGCCTCCCTGGTGCTGCTGGCGGGCAACAGCGTGGTGATCCGGGTGCCGCGCAGCTGTGCCAGCTCGCTGGCCCACGCGCTGCACAACGTCATCATCCCGGCATTGGAGGCGAACGGGGCGCCGCCGGGAACGATCAACGTGTTGTGCGCCGACTTCGAGGTCACCATGCGGCAGTGGCTGGACAGCCCGCTGGTGAACACCATCTACTACTTCGGCTCCAGCGCCCGCGGGCTGGCACTGGAACGCGAGTGCGTGGAGCGGGGCAAGCGGGCGATCCTGGAGCTGTCCGGCAACGACGGCCTGCTGGTGTGGCACGACGCCGACCTCGAACATGCCACCGCGGCGCTGGTCGAGTCGTTCTACGCCTCCGGCCAGGCCTGCATCGGCCCGAAGTACGCCGTCGTCCACCCCGCCGTCGCCGACCAGCTGCTCGCCCGGCTGCGGGAGGCCGCGTCCGCGCTGCGCCCCGGTGACCCGGAGGACTCCGACACGGTGCTCAGCCCCGTTCTGCGCGCCACGGCCTTCCGGCGCTGCCTCGACGAGGCGTTGCGCGCGGGCGCCACGAAGGTCTGCGGTGGCGCGCAGATCGACCTGCGCGGCGAACCCGATCCCCAGGGGCTGTTCATCGAACCGACCGTGGTGCGCATCGACGGCTTCGAGCTCGCCGAGACCATGTCCGCCGTGCGCGAGGAGTGCTTCTTCCCGCTGCTGTCGGTGGTGGTGCCGGAGGACGGTCCTGACCTGCTCGACCGCTGCATCGGGTTCCTCAACGGCAACAGGTTCGGTCTGCGCAACTCCCTGTGGGCGGAGAGCCGGGAGGTGGTCGAGCGGTTCACCACGGCGGTGACCAACGGGGGAGTGCTCAAGGTCAACGACTCCCACATGGCCCACGCCCCGTACACGCCGGGGCTCGGCGGCACCGGGGACAGCGGAGGCCCGCACGGTGAGGCCGCCTACCCCTTCCTGCGCGCCAGCCGCCTCCAGGCCGTCGCCATCGCCACGACCAGGACCCACCCCTGGGAAGCCGTCATGGGGGTGAACTGACACGAAGACGACCACCGGCGCACGGGGTTCTCCCGGTGCGCCGGTGGTCGTCGTTCCGAAGTGGTCAGACGGGCAGTGAGTCCGGCACGGGCCACGCACGGCCCCCGCCCGTCGCGGTGAACACCGTGTCCGTGACGGAGAACAACGCAACGCCGAAAGCCTTCGTGAAGGCGTCCACGCCCTCCTTGGTGGGGGTGATCGGGATGTTGCTGCCCTTGATCACGGTCGGCTGACCCGGCGCCCCCGGTTGCACGGACAGCCTCACCGCGCTGACATCGCCGGCGTACAGCGGCAGCTCGCCGACCCACTGGTCGTTGATCTTCAGGAAGGCGAAGACCCGCCCGTCCGGAACCGACCCCCGGATTCCGGCGATCTCCATCCGGGCTTTCGCGTTGCGCAGCACCACCCCGCCCAGCGCACGTCCGGACCCCTTCCCGGGTTGCCCCACCGGGCTGATGGTGCCGGTGCTGTACTCCGGGGGGAGCTTGACGCCCACGACGGTCGTGCCGTCCGCCCCCATGATCGCGGTGGCCGGCGCCAGGGCCTGCACCTCGATCTTCTCCGTCGCGAGCCGCTCGCGCGCCACGTCGGTCAACCGCATCTCACCCAGTCCGTCCAGCAGGGTGAACGCCGCGTCAGCGGTCGGGCTCGCGCTCGCGGACGTCCCTCCGTGCAGCTGCGCGAGAACAGGCGCCGCCATTGCGCCGCTGACAAACATGCGTCGAGTGATCGCCATGATCCCCAGTGTCACGCATTCCGGGGAGAACTTCGCCGCACGTAACTCGAAAGAGGAGGTTCACGTGTGCCGCAACGGGTTTTGGTGCTGATCACCCAGAATCCGCGGCGGGGTGAAGGCCAGCACGTCGGGGAGCGGGCCGTCATGGGGTTCGACGTCGACGAGAACGCTGTGGGCGCTGGGTCCCTGGGACAGGCGCGAGCACGGCCGGTCCGCGGTGAGGGCGTTCGGGTTGCCGTGGCGGTCCAGCGTCCCGCTCACGCCCGGCTCGACCGGGTCCCACCACGCTCCGGTGGACAGCTGCACGACACCGGGCATGACGTCGTCCGACAGGACCGCGCCCGCGAGGCAGCTCCCCCGGTCGTTGTGGACGCGCACGACCATGCCGTCCTCGATGCCGCGCGCCGCGGCGTCCGAGGGGTTGATCGTCACGGGTTCGCGCCCGCGGATCTTCGAGGCGAGGCTGTGGCCGCCGTTGTCGTACTGGCTGTGCAGGCGTGAGGCGGGCTGGTTCGAGATCAGGTGCAGCGGGAACCGGTCCGCCAGCCCGGCGCGGAGCCACTCCACCGGCTCGAACCACGTGGGGTGCCCGGCGCAGTCGTCGTAGCCGAACGAGTCGATCTCCTCGGAGAAGATCTCGATCCGGCCCGACGGCGTGGTCAGGGGGAACTGCCGCGGATCCGAGCGGAGGGCTGCGAAGCTGCCGGGGAACGGTCCGGTCGAGGCCGGCAGCGCGGCGGTGGAGCTGCGCCAGAAGTCGTCGAAGTCCGGCAGCGCGGCGGTGTCACCGAGCTGGGCCTTCGTCTCCTCGTAGAGGTGGCGGACCCAGTCGAGCTCGGAGCGCGACTCGGTGAACTCCTCGTGGTACCCGAGCCGGGCGGCCAGGTCGGCGAAGATGTGGTGGTCGGTGCGCGACTCGCCGGCGGGCTCGCGGACCTTCGGCATCGCGACGAGGTGGGGGTCGGAGAAACCCGCGGCGAAGTCGTCGCGTTCGAGGCTGGTGGCGACGGGCAGGACGATGTCCGCGAACTTGGCCGTCGTGTTCCACCAGGCTTCGTGCACCACGACCGTGTCGGGAACCTGCCACGCGCGGGTCAACCGGTGCAGGTCCTGGTGGTGGTGGAACGGGTTGCCCCCGCACCAGTAGACGAGGCGGAGCTCGGGCAGCGTCAGCCTGCTGCCGTCGTAGTCGATGACCTCACCGGGGTGCAGCAGGGCGTCGGCGATCCTGGCGACGGGGATGAAGTCGGGAACCGGGTTGGGGACCGCGGGGATGGTCCCCACGAACGGGCGGTCCGGAGCGACGCCCGTCGCGTCCATCGTCGCGTAGCCCGCACCCCAGCCGCAGCCGGGCCGGCCCAGGGAGCCCGCCATGGCGGCCAGCACGACGGACATCCAGATCGGTTGTTCACCGTGGTCCGCGCGTTGCACCGCGTAGTTGACCATGATGAGTGACCGCTGCGCGGTGAGGCGGCGGGCGAGACCGGTGAGCACGTCCTGGTCGAGGCCGGTGATCCCCGCGGCCCAGGCCGCGTCCTTGCGGACGCCGTCGAGCTCGCCGGTCAGGTAGGCGGCGAAGCGGTCGAACCCGACGCAGCACCGGCTCAGGAAGTCCTCGTCGTGCCAGCCGTTGACCAGCATCGTGTGTGCGATGCCGAGCATCGCGGCGGTGTCGGTGTTGGGGACGACGGGCAGCCACTCGGCGTCGAGGAACCCGGCGGTGTCGCTGCGGATCGGGCTGACGTTCACGAACCGGACGCCGGCCTCGCGGCACCGGCGCTGCAGGTCCCGCGTCTGGTGCCGGGCCAGCCCGCCGGGGTTGATCTGGCTGTTCTTGAGGGCGAGCCCGCCGAACGCCACCACGAGCTCGCAGTGCTCGGCTATCTCGTCCCACATCGGCATCCGGCTCTGGTAGCTCCACGGGTGCCCGCCGATCACGTGGGGGAGGATGACCTCCAGAGCCGCGGTGCTGTAGGTGTTGCGCGAGTCGGTGAAGCCCCCGCCCAGCGCCAGGAACCGGTGCAGCTGTCCCTGCGCGTGGTGGAACCTGCCCGCGCTCGCCCACCCGTAGGACCCGCCGAACACCGCGCTGTCCCCGTGCTCCGCGCGGACCCGGCGGAGCTCGTCGCTCACCAGCGTGATCGCACGGTCCCAGCTCACCTCGACGAAGGCGTCGGAGCCCCTGGCGGTGCCGCGGTCGCGCGGCTCGCCGTCCAACCAGCCCTTGCGCACGGCGGGGCGCAGCACGCGCGCGCTGTCGTCGGCGGCCCGCACCATCCCGGGGCCGATGGGGGAGGGAGCGGGGTCACCGGGCTTCGGCTCGATCCGCACCAACCGGCCGGACTCGACCACGGCGACGAAACTGCCCCAATGGGTCGCGACCGACATGCGTTGCTCGACCATGCATCACCTCTGCCACCGAAGTTCCCGGCCCGGGACCATGGTTGCTCATGCGGCTGGCGGAGTGATGTAGTGCAAATGGGTCCTGTCCGGCCGCTGCCTCGGCTTCGGGTGCAGCGGGCCGGACGACACGGCGTGGCGGTTATGCGGTGATCTTGCCGAACAGGTGGGCGGCGGGCGCGTGCGGGTCGTCGCCGTAGAAGAACTCCGCGAGCGCCTGGTGGAACTCGGCGCGGTCGAGCCCGCCGGAGCCGTCGACGTCCAGCGCGTCGAAGACGGCGGCGCAGTCCTCGGGGGAGACGTTGCCCGCGAGGCGGAAGATCTCCTCGAACTCCGTGCGGTCGACCCGGTCGTCCCCGTCGAGGTCGATCAGGTCGAAGTAGCAGTCGGCCACGGGTCCGACCTGCTGCGGGTACAGGCCGCGATCGCCCAGCGCCCGCCGGAACCCCTCGGTCATCTCCCGCAGGTCGACCTTCCCGTCACCGTCCTGGTCCATCGGCGCGATCACACCGGTCCAGAACGCCTCCAGCCCCTCGACGAGGTGGCGGGCGGTCGCGGGCTGCAGCGCGGCACCGCGGGCCGCGACGTACCGCTCGCCCATCAGCCGGACGTCCTCGCAGGTGATGACTCCGTCGCCGTCGACATCGGCGCCTTTGAACCACTGCCGGTACTTGAGATCACGAACTTCGGTCATGACGACGCAACCTAGGCAACCCGTTTCGCGAATGCCCGGCGACACGGCTACCGGAAAGGGTGAACCAGCCGACCAGGTGACGCTGCCCCTACGCCGAGGGGCCGTTCGAGCGGCGGGGTCCGTCCGTTACCACGAACAGGTTGAAACGGTTTTGAGTCGATTTTGCGGGGTACTGCTGACCTGTCCACCAGTGTCACGAGGGGAAGTCGGATGTCTCGAATCACCCGCTCGACGGCGGTCGTGCGCACGGCGCTGAACGCGTCGCCGCGCACCCCGGCCAGGTCAGCAAGTACCACCACGCCAGCGTCAGAGGTGAGGCACCCGTGAAGGCGCTGACGTGGCAGGGCAACGAGAAGGTGCAGGTGGTCGACGTTCCGGACCCGCGGATCGAGGAGCCCACCGATGCGATCATCAGGGTGACCTCGACCGCGATCTGCGGATCGGACCTGCACCTGTACGGGGTGCTGGGGCCCTATCTGAAGCCGGGCGACGTGCTCGGCCATGAGGCGATGGGCGTCGTCGAGGAGGTCGGTTCCGAGGCGAGCGGTCACCTCAAGGTGGGCGACCGGGTCGTGGTGCCGTTCAACATCTCGTGCGGGCACTGCTGGATGTGCGAGCGCGACCTGTTCGCGCAGTGCGAGACGACGCAGGTGCGCGGCGAGGGCAAGGGCGCGAGCCTGTTCGGCTACACCTCGCTCTACGGTTCGGTGCCCGGCGGCCAGGCCGAGTACCTGCGGGTGCCGCAGGCCCAGTTCGGGCCGATCGTCGTTCCGGACGGCACGCCCGACGAGCAGTTCCTGTTCCTGTCCGACATCCTGCCGACCGCGTGGCAGGCCGTCCGCTACGCCGACGTGCCTCCCGGTGGCACCGTCGCCGTGCTCGGGCTGGGCCCGGTCGGGCAGTTCGCCGTCCGGATCGCGCGGCTGCTCGGCGCCGGCCGCGTCATCGGCGTCGACCGGGTTCCCGAACGGCTCGCGCTGGCCGAACGCCACGGGGCCGAACCCGTGAACCTCGACGAGTTCGACGGCTCCGGCGAGGTGGCGGCCAAGCTGATCGAGATGGTGGACGGCCGCGGGCCGGACGCCACCATCGACGCCGTCGGCATGGAGGCCCACGGCGGGGGACTGGTCGCCGCGGCGCAGAAGGCCGCTGGACTGCTCCCCGACGGCATCGCCCAGAAGGTGATCGACAAGGTCGCACTGGACCGCCTCGACGCCCTGCACACCGCGGTGAAGGGAGTGCGCCGCGGTGGCACGGTGTCGGTGTCCGGCGTGTACGGCGGCGAGCAGGACCCGATGCCGATGATGGAGATGTTCGACCGCGGGATCCAGCTGCGCATGGGACAGGCCCACGTGCGCCGGTGGACCGACGAGATCCTGCCGCTGGTCCTCGACCCGGCCGATCCGCTCGGCACCCTGGACCTGACCACGCACCACCTCCCGCTCGCCGAGGCCGCGCGCGGCTACGAGATGTTCCGCGCCAAGAGCGACGGCTGCATCAAGGTCGTGCTGAACCCATGACCGGCCGAGTGGTGCTCGTGGTGGGCGCGAGCAGCGGGATCGGGCTGGCCGCGGCGGTGGCGTTCTCCTCCCGCGGCGATGCCGTGGTCCTGGCCTCCCGCAGCGGTGCGGCGCTCGACGCCGCGGAGAAGGCCTGCCGGGCGGTGGGAACCGCCGCGGTCGACGTCGTCGCCGACGACATCGGCGATCCCGGTGGCGCCGGCCGGATCGTCGGGAAGGCCATGGACCTGCACGGGCGCATCGACGTCGTCGTGCACAGTGCGACGGTGATGGGGTACGGGACCGTGGAGGAGATGCCTGCCGAGGTGTTCACCACGGTCGTGGACACCGCGGTGCACGGCACGCTGCACCTGGCGCAGGCGGTCCTCCCCGTTCTGCGCCGCCAGCGCACCGGCGTGTTCATCGGCGTGAACTCGCTGCTCGGCTCCATCACCGTGCCGCAGATGGGCGCCTACTCCACGGCCAAGTGGGGGCAACGCGCCGTACTCCGCACCCTGCAACAGGAAACGCGCGACGAGCCAGGCGTGCACGTGTGCATCGTGAGCCCCGGCAGCATCAACACGCCGATCTACGACCAGGCCGCCAACTACACCGGTCGTGCGGCGCGGCCACCTGTTCCGGTCCTGAGCCCCGAGCGGGTCGCCGCCGCGATCGTCCGCCTGGCCGACCACCCGCAGCGGCACGTCAGCGTGCCGGTAGGACCCGCGAACCCGCTCATCGTCGCCGGTTTCCGGTTCCTGCCCGGCCTTTACGACCTGCTCGTCGGGCCCCTGTTCCGCCTCGCGGCGCTGACGAGGAAGGCGGTGCCGCCCACACCGGGCACCGTTCTCCGGCCGCACCCCGCCGGTGAGGGGACGCACGGGCGCTGGCCCGCCGAACGGTGAAGGTGTGGCCGGCGCGTTGTCCGAGAAGCCGGTAAACGGATCGCCGTCGGCGTGAGTCTTCAAGGGTGATGGCTGACTACGACGACTTCGCCCGAGCACAGCTGCCGCGGTTGCTGCGGTACGCGACGATGCTCACCGGCGAACGGGAACAGGCTGCTGATCTGGTGCAGGACGTGCTGGTCAAGATGTACCGGCACTGGTCACGGATCAGCCGCGCGGACCACCCCGAGCGGTACGTGCTGCGGATGGTGACCAACGGCTACCTGTCCTGGCGACATAGCCGGTCCGCACGTGTGACCGCGTCGGGGGACCTCCCCGACGAGGCACGGGCGGACGACTTCGCGTCGGACCACGCCGCGCGGGAGGACATGTGGCAGCGCTTGGCGCGGCTGCCCAAGCGCCAGCGCGCCGTGGTGGTGCTGCGGTACTACGAGCAGCTGCCCGACTCCGAGATCGCCGGGCTGCTCGGCTGCGCCCAGGCGACCGTCCGCGCACACGCCCACAAGGCGTTGGCCGCACTGCGAAACGGCTTGGTCATCGAGCAGATGGCGGAGGCCAGGGAGACGTGATGAACATCGAGAACCTGATCAAGGACACCTTCACGGCGCGCGAGGCCGACGCACCCGACAGCGACGCGGTGCTCGCCGCAGCGCGCCGGCGCATCGACAGCAGGCGCTCCGCGCTGGGCCGGCCGCTGGTGGTCGCCGCCGGAGCGACCGTGCTGACCCTCGGCGCGGTCACGGCCGTGGTGCTGAACCGGCCGGACCCCGCGGTGCAGTCCCAGCCGATGGCCACCGCCGGTGGAGCCGAGACCCCGGCCCCCACGAGCCAGGCCGCGGCGGCGGGTCTGCGGATGCCCTACTCGCTGGGCTGGCTCCCACCGGGCACGGTCGCCCACCGGGTGCACCGGATCAACGTCGGGTTCAGCGCGGAGGACCCGGCCACGCCCCTGTACGGCGGTGAGTACATGCTGACCGTCACGGCCGGCGACCAGGTGCTGGAGATCGGCGTCCAGCAGTTCCGGATGGTGTCGCTGGACGAGGCGATGTTCAAGTCGGGTCCCGGCCAGGCCGTGACGGTCAAGGGGCAGCGCGGGGTGGAGAGCTCGGTGTCCACCGGGCCGGGCGGGTACGAGCTGTACGTGGCGCACCCCGACGGCGGCTCGATGTACGTGCACGTGGCCGCCGCGCACGGCAGCACCGCACCCGCGCAGCAGCTCGCCGACACCGGCCGCCGGATCGCGGAGAACATCCAGTTCCCCGGCGCGACGACGGTCACCCCGGCGTACGGCCTGCGCGACCTGCCCGACGGGATGCGGATCTGCGCGTTCAACGTCCAGCAGGGCCTGGACCGGTCCCCGGCCATGCCGGAGACCACCACGGGCTACTCGCTGGGCACGTGCACCGTTCAGCCGACGGTCCACGTCAGCAGCGCCGTCGTCGGCGAACCGGCCGGTACGCCGGGGCAGTTCGTGCAGGGCCACGCGACGCGCTACACCGACGAAGACGGCTACCGCCGCCTGTGGGTCCTCGACGCGATCGGGGGAGCCCCGGTCGTCGTCGCCGGCGGGGTGCCCCAGGCCGACCTGTACGACATCGCCAACCGGCTCGTGCTGCCGAGCTGACCGCGGTTCGGTCACCGCGTTCGCCGCGGTGACCGAACGCCGTGGCCCGTCAGGGTTTGAGGACGACCTTCTCGCAGTTGTCCTGCTTGTTCTTGAAGATGTCGAAGCCATGTGCCGCCTCGTCGAGCGGGAGCGTGTGGGTGATGATCCGGGTCGGATCCAGCTTCCCGCTTTCGATGAGCTCCAGCAGCGGCTTCATGTAGCGGTGGACGTGGCACTGGCCGGTGCGCAGGGTCAGTGAGCGGTTCATCCACGCGCCCGCGGGGAACTTGTCGATCAGTCCACCGTAAACGCCGATCACCGAGACCACGCCGCCGCTGCGGCACGACATGATGGCCTGGCGCAGTGCGTGCGGGCGGTCGGTCTCGGACTTGACGGCCTGCTTGACCCGGTCGTAGGCGGAGACGTGCGCGCTGCCGTGCGTGGCCTCCAGGCCGACCGCGTCGATGCACTTGTCGGGCCCGCGCCCACCGGTCAGCTCCAGCAGCCGGGACCGCACGTCGACCTCGTCGAAGTTCACCGGCGTGTAACCCGCCTGCTCGGCCATCTGCAGCCGGTAGGGCTCCTTGTCGATGGCGATGACCTTCGCGGCGCCCAGGACCCTGGCGCTGTCCATGGCGAACTGGCCGACCGGCCCGGCACCCCACACCGCGACCACGTCACCGGGCTGGATGTCGCACATCTCGGCGCCCATGTAGCCGGTGGGCAGGATGTCGGAGAGGAACAGCACCTGCTCGTCGGTCAGGTCCGACTCGATCTTCAACGGGCCGACGTCGGCGAACGGCACGCGCGCGTACTGGGCCTGCCCGCCCGCGTAACCGCCGGTCAGGTGCGAGTAGCCGAAGATGCCGGCGACCGGGTGCCCGAACATCTTCTCCGCGATCCCGGCGTTCGGGTTGCTGTTCTCGCAGCACGAGAACAGCCCGGCCGCGCAGGCGGCACACGCACCGCAGGCGATCGGGAACGGCACGACGACCCGGTCCCCGACGCGCAGCCGGTCCGCGGCGACGCCCGAGCCGACCTCGACGACCTCGCCCATGAACTCGTGGCCCAGGACGTCACCGTCCTGCATGGTCGGCACGTAGCCGTCGACCAGGTGCAGGTCGGAACCGCAGATCGCGGTGGAGGTGATCCGGACGATCGCGTCGCGGCTGTTGAGGATCTTCGGGTCCGGCACGTCGCGGACCTCGACCTTGTTGCGGCCGGCCCAGGTGGTCGCCCTCATGCGCCCGCTCCCTTCTCCAGCTCGGCGTCCGACAGCGGCTGCGCCGGGCGTTGCGGGAACTCCTCGCGCGCCCGCTTGCCCCACGGGGCACCGTCGGACCGGACGACCTCACCGGTCTCCAGCACCTGCTTGAACCGGCGCAGGTCGTCGTCGAGCTGCTGGTGCGGCTCCTCGCCGAAGTACCGGGCGACCGCCTTGCCGATCGCACCGCCCGGGATCTCGTACACCAGTCCGACGTGGACCTCGGTGCTCTCCCCGTCGGGGGCGGCCACGAACCGGACCGTGCCGGCGTTGGGCACGTCGGCGTCACCGGTCGAACGCCAGGCGATCTTCTCGGCGGGCACCTCGTCGGTGATCTCGGCGTCCCACTCGACGTTCGTCCCGAACGGCGCGTCGGCGACCCAGTGGCTCGTCCGGGCGCCGGTGGTGCGGACCTCCTCGAGATGCCCCATGAACGTCGGGAGGTTCTGCAGATCGCGCCAGAACGCGAACACCTCCGCCACGGGTTTGCGGACAGTGGTCGTAGCAGTCAGTTCCACGGATCCTCCTTCGCGTGCCCCGCACCACCGGCACCGGGCCTCACCGGGACCTGACTACCCCTCGGCACTGCGCCTAACCCCGTTGCGGGAGAGGTGACCGGTGCCGCCGTCGCTCCGCGCGGGGATCAGCTCCCGGTGACCGTGACGTCCGCGACGCCCCAGAAGCAGTTCGAGTCGGCCCGGGACTGCGTCGTGCCACCGAGGTAGTTGTTCTGCCAGTTGCCGTAGTACGTGAGGCCCCAGGTGCACTTGACGACGGACCGCCAGTTGGTGCCTTGCTGGCCCGTGCATTCCACCAGGCCGTCGCCGTCGGCGGCGGCCAGTGCCTTGCAGCTCAGCGCCCCGTACTGGAACAGGGTCCCCGGCGCGAGGGCCGAGGCCGCGGGCGACGTGACGAGGGAGACCCCGGTCAGCGTCGCGGCGACGGCCGCGGCGGTGGCGAGACGGCGGGTGAGGTGCCGCATGGCTTGCTCCTTCTCCGATCAGCGGTGGCGGGGGTTTCCGCGACCGAACCGATCGTCGCGCAGGGGAGCGGCACGCCCCAGTACCACTGCTCGACCGCTCGCGGTGCACCACTTCGCACGCGAGCCGGTGGGCGGTGGCGAGCAGAAGGCCTACGGCAGAAGGGCCGTCACCACTCGGGTGACGGCCCTTCTGTCCTGGCAGGACGGTTCAGCACGCCCTGACGACGGCGGTGTGCGCCTTGCCGCCGAGGTCGAGGATCGTCACCGTGCGGCTCCCGGCGGGCACGCGGACCACGTAGGTGCCGGGTTCGACCGGGTAGCCGAAGTAGCTGCCGGCCGGTGCGGCCGAGGTGCCCGCGATCATCGCACCGCTGGTGCGGTGGATCGTCGTGGAGACCGCCGTGCCGCAGTTGTTGGAGATGTAGATCTTGCCCTTGGTGGCGGCGGTGGCGGATCCCGCGCCGAGCACGGAGATGAACAGTCCTGCGGTGGCCAGACCGGTGAGAATCCGCCGGGCGGTCGTCATGGTGCTCCTCCAGCTGTTGCGGGCGTTCCTCGCAAGGTATCCACCGGTGTGGCGGCGCACAGTCGGTTGAACGACCGACATCTCGATCAGCGTTGTTCCGAGGTCGCGGAGGCGAGCTGGTCCGCGACGTCGCCGGGCACGTGCAGCCCTCCGTCGCGCAGGTCCGTGATGAGTTGAGCGGTGAGCGGGTCGTGGGGGCCCGCGGTCAGGGCGACCAGGCGGCGTGTCCACCGCGGTTCGAAGGAGCGGACCACGCCGGTGAAACCCGCGGTGATGGCGCTGACCGGCACCACGGAGAGCCCCAGGCCCGCCGCTGCCAACTGGGGCGCGTGCGTCGTCACGGCGGTGCGGGCCACCACCGATCCCCTCAGGTCGGCGTCGAGGTTGCTCTCGATCCACGCGCCGAGGTTGTTCTCCGGCGTGAAGTGCACGAAAGACCGGCCGTGCAGGTCGTCCTGCCGGATGGCGGGCTGTGCGGCCAGCGGATGCCGGACCGGCAGTGCCACCACGATCTCCTCTTCGGCGACCGTGGTCTCGTGGAAGCCGGTGGCGCCGAGGTCGGGCACGAGCAGGACGTCGGCCTCCCCGGACTCCAGCGCGGCGAGGGCCGGCTCCGGGTCCGTGCTCTCGCGGAAGGCGATCGTCACGCCGGGCCGGTCGGCGTTCCACCGGGCCAGCACCGGTGCCAGCAACGCCACCGTGAGGCTCTGCGCGCACACCACGCGGACCGTGCCTCCGGCGGCCTGACCCACCGCACGGGCGAGGCGGACCGCGTCGTCGGCGGCGGCCACGGCCCGGCGAGCCTCGGGCAGCGCGGCGCGTCCGGCGGCCGTGAGACGCACTCCGCGGCGGTCGCGGATCAGCAGGGCGGTGCCGGCCTCACGTTCGAGGGCGACCAGTTGGTGCGAGATCGCCGGCTGGGACAGGTGCAGGTGCTGCGCGGCACGCGTCACCGAACCCAGGTCGGCCGCGGCGAGCAGGCATTCCAGCGCGCGCAGAGTTGGCATAAACAAAAGTTATCACCGTGGCAAGTTATATCGATCCTGCGACGGGAAGTGTTCTTCCTGCACCACCGTTGGACCTGACATGTCATCAGCATTCGTCACCGGCGGGTCCGGTTTCATCGGAAGTGCCCTGATCCGCCGCCTGGTCGCCGACGGCCACGCGGTGTCCGCCCTGGCACGCAGCGACGCAGCGGCCGCCGCCGTCGAGCGCGCGGGCGCCACCGCCGTCCGGGGAGACCTCCTCGACCCCTCCACCTGGGCCCGTCCCGGCGACACCTACGACGTGGTCTTCCACCTCGCCGCGGAGACCGACCTCGCGGCGAGCCCGGAACGGCACCGGCTCGTGACGGTGGACGGGACCGCAGCCGCCCTGGAAGGCGCACGCCGCGTGCACGCCCGCAGGTTCGTCCACTGTGGATCGGAAGCCGCGCTGCTGGCCGGTGACCCCCTGGTCGACGCGGACGAGACCGCTCCGCTGCGCCCGGACTCGCCCGCGGCCTACTCCGCCACCAAGGCGCAGGCGGAACAGCTCGTCGCGGAGGCCTCGGACGACCGGCTCGGCACCGTCGTCATCCGCCCGCGGTTCGTGTGGGGACCGCACAGCAGCCTGATCGGCGCGATCGTGGCGGCGGCGCGCGAAGGCCGGTTCGCCTGGATCGAGGGCAGCAGGGTGCGCACCGACGTGACCTACGTCGACAACGCCGTGGAAGGACTGGTCCTCGGCTGGTTGCACGGCCAGCCAGGAGAGGCGTACTTCATCACCGACCGCGAGCCGGTGGAGCTGAGGTCGTTCCTCGAGACGCAGTTCCGGCTCCACGCGGTGGAGCCGTCGGTACCGGATCTCGACCTCCCCACGGCCGTGGAGAACGTGCCGGTGCCGTTGCTCTGGTTCTTCTCGCAGCCGTGCACTGTGGACACGGCGAAGGCGGTGGCGGAGCTGGGGTACCGGCCCGTGATCACCCGCGCCCAGGCGCTCGCCACGACCGGGGCGGTCAGCTCGGCATCTGACGCACAGTGACGACCATTCGCCCCGCTTTCGTTGGTTGTGCTGCTTTCGTCCGAATAGTGGGCTACGTCAACCGTGAAGAGCGCTGAACCGCTTCACGCCAATGGCGGGCGAACGGGCACGACGACTCTCCTTACGTTGGGTGGCGGAACCCCGAGGTTCCATTCTTCGCACCCTGCAAGCGAGGAGAACCCATGTTCAAGAAAGTCGTCCTGTCCGTCGCGCTCGCCGCGGCCACAACCGTCGTCGCACCCCTGACGGGCCAGGCGTCGGCCGCCGAGGCCCCGCCCACCGCGGCGGCGGTCACCGTGTACTACGACACCAGCAGCGCCCCCACGTTCGCGAGCGCCATCCGGCAAGGCGCGGCGAACTGGAACGCGCGGGTGTCCAACGTGAAGCTGGTGGAGAACCGCAGCGCGGCCACCCTGCGCTACCGCGAGGGCAACGACCCGCGCGGTTCGTACGCCTCCACCAACGGCCACGGCAGCGGCACGATCTTCATCGACTACACGCAGGCGCGGCAGTACTACGTCACCCGCATCACCGCGCACGAGACCGGGCACGCCCTCGGTCTGCCCGACCACTACAGCGGCCCGTGCTCGGAGCTGATGTCGGGCGGTGGCCCCGGCACGTCCTGCACCGTCGCCTCGCCCAACGCCACCGAGGCGGCTCGGGTGAACTCCCTGTGGGCCAACGGGTTCGCCGGCACCTACGAGTGGAAGGTGATCTACGAGCAGATCCCCGTCCACTCCTGATCACGCACGACCGCGGGGCCTGGGTCTCCTGTGGACCCGGGCCTCGCGGGCGCTGTGCGTCCATCGCGACGACCTGTGTGTCACCGCGAGACGGAGATGTTGAACTTCGCGGTTCCCAGGGCCCTGACGGTCGAGAAGAACAACGGAGCGACGTGCTCGGTGGCCAAGGCGGTGTGGACGCCGCCCAGGTCCAGGACGCTGCTCCCGGGCCACCCCAGGTCGCCGAGCAAGCCCGTGACCACGGTCTTGGCCGCGCTGTCGTCGCCGCTGAGGAAAACGGTCGCCTGGGACACCGACGCCAGCGGGTCGACCATGATGGTGAAGTTCATCGTGTTGAGCGTCTTCACGACACGGGCCCGTGGGAAACGCGCCTGCACCTGCTGGGCCACGCTGTCACCGGGGTAGGCCATCGTCATCTGCGGGGTGAAAGCGGCCGAGGGGTCGAGCACGATCTTCTCGGCCAGCACGTCCTCCCCGATGTCTTCCAAGGCGGCGACCACGGCCGTGCCGGGGATGGCGGTGACGACCACGTCGCTGGACGCGACGGCTTCGCGCGGGCTGACCGTTCCCTCTTCGCCTGCGCGCGTCCGTGATCCGTAGACCACGTGGTGACCGGTGGATGCCAGTCGTGTCCCCAATGCGGAACCGACCTTGCCCGTGCCGAGGATCGCGATGTTCATGGGTTCCTCCTGAGGTGGTCTGACGAGCGACATGCGGGGCTGCGGTGTCGACCGCGGTCCGCACGTCGCGGGCTACTTGGTCTCGACCTGCGCAAGAGGCGTCTTCCGGCTCTCCAGTGCCTTCACGGCGATGTCCCAGGACATGTCGCCGGGGAACAGTTGGGACCGCAGGTAGGACCACACCAGCGCCCGCAGCGCGGCAACCCGTTCGGGGTTCTCGTCGGAGGTTTCCACGGCGTCGTAGCCCGAGATCCCGCCGAACAGGTGCTGTGCGCCCAGGAGGGTCAGCAGCGTCTTGTTCCCGCCGGGGCTGTGGGTGTAGGCGTCCCAGCGGTAGCTGAGCCGGGAGGAGAAGTGGGGGTTCAGGTCCTCGTCGCCGGCGATGACGAGCGCGGCACCGGTCATCTGCCCGAAGTCGATGTGCTTCATCATCGGGTAGTGCTCCGCGGCCCACGGCGAGAAGTGCTCGTCGGCGATGCCAGGTCCTCCGATCACGACGCCGGCCTTGACCCTGGGGTCGGAGAGGTCCTTCTCCCGGGGGTCGTCCGGGTCGGACACCTGCGAGCCCAGCAGCAGTGAGACCGTGTGGCCACCGGCCGAGTGCCCGACCGCGGCCACCTTCTCGGTGTCGACACGGCCCGGGAGCCCCGGAATCGCGGCGATGACCTCCTCCAGGTGATCGAGGACGATCCGCATGTCGACGGCGCGGTCGCGCCAGAACAGCGGCGCGTCGGGCAGGTCCTGGTCGCGCAGCCCGAGCACCGTGGAGTCCAGGTGCGTCGGCTGGACGACGACGAACCCGTGAGCGGCCCAGAAGTCCGCGAGGGGCCCGTAGCCGCGCAGCGAGGAGAGGAAGTTGGTCATGCCGTGGCCGTGCGAGAGCAGCAGCACCGGCAGGTCGGTCCCGGTCACGGGCGCCGAGATCTTGATCTCCAGCGGCACGGGCCTGCCCGGCACCTCCAGCGAGACGGGACTGCAGCTGAGGACGGGGGTGGGGTCGCTGACCGGGAAGCCGGCGGCGTCCGCGTAGGACGTGTTCATGGTGTTCCTCTCAGGCGGTTCGTCCGTGAACGCGTTGCTCGACGGACTCGGAGGGGTGATCGACTCCGACCGCCCGGCAAAAGATTGCCATGGACGGCAAGTTTGCACAAGACGGCATTTTAGCCATGGGAAGCATGTATGCTGAGGTGCACGCAGGCGGTGGTCAACGGAGTGCGGGAGGGGTGCGGGTGGCCAGTGACGGTCCGGGGCTTCGGGAGCGGTCCAAAGCACGACGCCGGCGGTTGATCCTGCACACGGCTCTGCGTCTGTTCGCCGAACACGGGTACGAACGGACCACGATCGCCGACATCGCCGAGGCGGCCGAGGTCGCGCCGCGGACCGTGACGGGCTACTTCCCGTCGAAGCTCGACTTCATCACCGAATGGCCCGCGTCCATCGAGCAGCGGATCATCGCGCTGCACCGGGAGGACCCCGCGCTGGAGTTCATCGACCTGGTGGACAGGTGGTGGCACGACCTGCGCGACAACGTCGACCAGGAGGAAGCCGCGCTCACCCGCGCCATGGCCCTGGCCAACCCCGGCGTGGTCGCCATGGCGGAGGCCGAGGTCTCCCAGCGAACTCCCGGAACCGGCTTCCCCTTCGACGGAACCGGTCGTGACGACCTGTCGGGAGCCGCGGGCCGAGCCGCGATCAGGGGTGTCAACCAGGTGTTCCTCCGCGGTGTCGCCGAGGACCGCATGACCGACGAGCTCCACGACGACCTGCTGAACCTGATCCGTGCCATCGCCGACAGCACCGACGTCGGTCACGGTTCGCTCAAGCTGGACCCTTAGGTATCGGGACCTCCTGGCATTCACCTCAAAGTGTTCGAGTCACCCTCGCATTCCGTGGGCGGATGCGGATGGTGGCCTTTTCGGACCGTCTTCGACACCGTAAAGAGTGCAATACCGCAACCTTCACGGGCAAAGACCGGAAACCAGTGGCGGTTTCGGCGGCTCGTTGTTGATGTTCGGTAATTCGTGACTCCGGCCTGGGAGCTGGAATTCATGGAGTTCACTCTTGTGGGCGTATTTGTGTGTTGTTTCTGCGTGGCAGCGAATTTTCGCGCTTTCATGTCCTCAGGTCTCCCGGTACTCGTCACATCCAGGAGGACAAGGAAATGGGTAGATCCACATTCGCGATCACGGCATCGGCCATCGCGCTGACGACCTCGTGGTTGCTCGTGACCGCGACAGGCGCGGCGCAAGCGGAGGCAGCGTACGACGGCATCGCCATGTACAAGCAGGAGAAGACCCAGTGGTGCTGGGCCGCCTCGGGCCTGACGATCGCCAAGTACCAGGGCGTCGGCAGCACGCAGGCGGACTTCTGCACTCGGGCCCAGCCCTACTACGGCTGCAACAACCAGCCTGCCACGCTCGACGACATGGCCAGGGGCTGGCAGAGCCTCGGCATGGCCCACCCCGGCTCGGGCCTGGGCAGCGCGGCCTCGTTCAACCAGATCTACACCGACGTCAAGGCCTCCCGCCCCATCGGTGCGCGCATCGGGTGGACCTCAGGCGGGGGCCACATGAACGTCGTCTACGGCTTCGACACGTCGAACAACACCATCGCGGTCGCCGACCCGTGGCCGGACACCGCCACCTACACGTGGTGGAACTACAACGACTACGTCAACAACAGCTCGTTCAAGTGGACCCACTCCCGGATCGGCATCTCCCGTTAAGGCAGGCATCATGTGCGAACCAAGAACGGTCTGGCGGCGGGCTGCTTCGCGCCTTTCCCGCCTGACCGCGGTCCTGGCACTGGGCGCATCCGCGCTCCTGTCCGTCGCGGGCCCCGCCCACGCGGCCCCGGCCGAGGACCCGCTCCCGGTGGACATCCCCGACTACCAGGCCGCTCTCAACGCCGTGAAGTCGGCCGACGTCCGCAACGCCGTGTGCCGCTTCCTCGCCGTGCCGGTGCCCCAGGGCGGGTCCCAACCCGTGCAGATGGTTCCGGACAAGGCCAATCCGTGCGAGGGCATGCCCGCCTTCACGATCAAGGACCCGCTGGCGGTCAGCGAGATCACGCCGGGCTTCGTCGCGGGCACCTCCCCGCCGATCGCCACGGAGGCGGTCAAGCTGGCCCGCCTGGTGTCCTCGCTGAGCAACACCGTCAACGACCGCCAGGCCACCGTCATGCTCGCCCCCACACAGGGCGGCGGCTGGCACTTGGCGGCGGTGCGCGAGGGCGACGACGAGGCCGAGTACGCCGGCAAGGCCGGTGCGGGGGTCCTGGTGTTCTCAGAGCCGCAGATCCGCGGCTGGTACCAGCTGAAGCTCACCACGGTGGAGCCGCTCAACGACCAGGCACGGCAAGGACTGGGCGGCAAGTCGTCCATGTCGCTGAGCGAGTACCAGAAGCTGGTCAAGGCCCGCTACGCCGACAAGCTGCCCGCATCGGATTACGACACCAAGGGGATGTCGAGCGGCTACGGCATTGCAAGCGGAACGGACAGCACGTCGTCCATCGCGCCGTTGCTCGTCGGCGGTTCGAGCGCGGCGCTCGTGCTCGCGGGCGGCGCCTTCTTCTTCCGGCGCCGGCGCAACAACGCTGGGTGATTCTTCGGCTCGGTCTCGGTGGACACGGCAAACGACGTCCGGGGCTGCCATGAGCGTGCGTTCGGAGCTACCGGTTCCGGTCGTGCCGCCTGCTCCCGGAAGTACTGAGTGCTCACCCGTCGTGTGATCGCTGTACGCGTTCGTTCAGGGCTGTTGACCTGCGCTTTGGTGCAGTTGGGCGCAGTTCAGGTCGATCCAAGGCCTCCTCCTGTGTGAACTATGGCGATGAGACCGCGCTGACCTGCGGAGATACGACTCCTGCAGGTCGGCGCGGTTCCGTTCGAGTCCATTGAGGACCGTCCCGGTGCGGTTCAACGCATGGAGCTGCTCCCAATCTGCTCCCACGCCGTGCTCCTCAAAGCTCATCGGCTCTGCCTCGCTTGGGGCTGACGTACACGCTCGGCGGCACAAGAGCACGTTGCACAAGCTCAACTGTTTGGCTCGATGCTGGTTCGACCAGGTGCCGGTGCCATGGCATCCTGGGCGAGCAGTGGATGTCGCCGCTGGCGGGGATCAACTCGAAGCCAGCGGTGAGATTCGAATGCATAAGGCGGAGGCGGAGTTCTTGTTGGAATTCGGCGGACCGAACGTGGAGATCGGTGAGTAGCCCGTGGGGCAAAAGGGTCTGGTGGGCGTCCGTACGCGGGCGCGGTCGGGCGCCCGTTGATGCGCCGTCGTCATGTAGACCACCAGGCTGTCATAGATACAAGAGGGGTCATCGGGTGCTTTCGACCAATGAGATCGACGTGATCAGAAGAGGGTGCAGTGAGCTTGATGAAACCGGGCTCACCGTGTTCTCGCTGGCCGCGGTGCACCGCGTGCTCCCGGTCTACCAGGTGTACACCGAGATGAACAAGACTGTTCGGGGGCATGGTCCGGCGCACGACGCGCTCGTGGCCATCGCTCGGTTGCTCCGGAGAGAGGGAGGCTTGACTCCCGAGAAGGTCAGGCCAGTTGTCGACGCTGCTCTGGCGGGTTTGAAGTCAGACCTCTCCAAGATCAACAGGCGAGCGGAGCTCAATTTTCCGGAGGCGGTCACGGTGGAGGTGATCGCTGCTGTGACGGCAGCCCTGAACGGATGGAAGACCTCGTCATTCGACGAATGCTTCCAGGCTGTGATGGGCGCCTTGGAAGTCGACTCCCTGTGGGCTGAGGAAACTGTAGACGAGGTGGTTTCGTGGGAGCGATTGGCAACTCAATTTCAGCAGCAGGTCCGCGACCTCGATGAGCTGCGCTCAGTCGAACCGGCTACCGCTGTAAACATCTATAGAACCGTTTCCTATCGATCTGAGCGTGAAGGGATGCCATATCTAGACGGCATGGAAGAGCTTGCGAAGTGTTCGCGCTGAGCTGGCTGGATCAATGGCGACGCAGTATGAGCTGACCCATCAATCTGGTTAGTGCGCGGCCGCACCGCTTTGCGTTGTGACCAGATGATCGTCAGACACGTGATTTTTTCTCCGTTTGATCGGGACCTGTTGATTCCAGTCGACGAGACTTGCCGAGTCTGCGCACGGGGTCGTCAGCGTGCAGTCTTTCCACGTCGTCGATGTCCGCTCATCGGCATGAGCGTGCGTTCGGAGCTACCGGAGCAGGTCGTCTCGCCTGCTCCCCGAAGTGCTCAGCTGGGCGGTATCCGCCGTACCCCTCCGTTCAGTGCCGTTGACCTGCGGTTGAGCGCAGGTCAGGTCGGTTCGACGATTCCTTCTGTGTGAACTATGGCAGCGATACCGCGCTGACCTGCGGAGATACGACTCCTGCAGGTCAGCGCTGGTCCGTTCAGGTCCGTTGTGAACCGATCAGGCATGTTCAACGCACGGAGTTGCCCCAATCTGCTTCCGCTCCGTGCTCCCAGCGCTCATCGACGTTGTTTGGCCTGAGGACGGCCCGCACGCTCGGCGGCATGAGCGGATGTTCGTGATGGCGCGAACGATGTACTCCTGTGGCGTCTGCGAGGTGGTGGCAGGATCGGTTGGGTGGCGATCCCGCCACGGCTCACCACTGGTGGGCGACGTCCACGACGATGCGGTCGGTCAAGGTGAACACCCGGAACGGCAGGCGTGCGCGGACACCCAGCCCGAGGTCGGTGGTGCCCTCCCAGGACCCGGCCCAGGCCACCTGCCGGAACGTCCGGTAGCCGACCACGTCCGCGACCTCGGCTGGGTTCGCCGGCTCGTGCGTCGGGTCGAAGTTCTCGTCGTAGGACGGCGAGTACGCCATCACGAACAACTTCGCCCCGCCGCGCAACGGAACCGGCTCACCTGACCCGACGTAGGTCACCTCGTCGGTGTAGCGCACCCAGTAGCTCCCGTCGGTCAGGCGGGTGTCGATCACGAGCCGGTCGAAGCACTCGTGCTGTCCGGAGCGAATGCCGGTCACGGCACCTCCGGAACCGGTGAACACGGTCTTCAGCCCCGACCCCCAGTCCACTGGCGCACATGCGGCGGCACCGGCACTCGCCGGCGCCATCACCGCCGTCGCCACCAGCGCTGCGGCTGCTGCCAACGCTAATTTGCGCATGATGTTCCCTCTCCCCTTGGGCCTCCCCAGCCCGTTGCAGACGAGACGCTCAGTCCGGCCACGAGGTTGTCCGGTCATCCGGAGCGTTTGAGGAAGTCACTCGCACGGTTCTACGCCGCCGTCGGAGACTCCGTGCTCACGTTGGTGAAGCTGTGCTCCACCAGTAGCGGCCTGCGGCAGACGAGTCACCGACGCTACTCGGCATGAGCGCGTCTTTGCTCGGCACTCGATCAGCAACATGAGAGTGCAGTGGCTCAGACTTCTGCCGGAAAGAAACCTGGATCGTCGTCATCCGATTGAAGGACCGTGTCGATCACGCAGGTCCGGCAGAACCCGGTGACGACGGTCATGCGGTGCGAGACTGTGGAGGGCTTGAACCGGCGCACTTTCTGCATTCAGCGCACGTGCAGCTCGATCTGCGCGTGAGCGCACTTCGAGACACTGGTGTCGCGGCCGAGGTAGGCGGAAGTCGTTGCCAAGTGAGCCGAAAAGTATGTCCGAGGCACCGGGCCGTTGCACTGACGAAGAAACACTCGTACTGGAATCACCTTCGACTTCAATTTTGCGCTCAATCCGCCTGGGATTTCGAAGAAGCAATGGGACAACATCGCGATCCAGGAGTCAGGGTTAGCGGAGCCGCGATCATCCGCAGGATGGGTTGCCGCGAGGTCTCCTGCTGGATGGTGGCTTGCCGGGTTCGTGACCTGCGTGATCACGGTGCTGTGATTCGGGTGTTCGATCTCCGGGCGCCACGACGAGCTCCTCCAGCGACGCCTCAAACGCCTGAGGGCTCAAGACGAATGACCGCTGAGGTGAGGTGTTGCCCGTCTGCCGCGAACGGCGCCGACCGTTCAGGAACCGGCGACCGAGTCGAGGAGGTTCTTGGCTACGTCGCGGAGTTTGACGTTCTCGTGCTGCGAGCGCTGCACGAGCATCGTGAAGGCTTCGTCGGCGCTGCAGGAGTGCACGGCCATCAGCACACCTTTGGCCTGGTCGATGACGGCCCGGGAGGCGAGGGCCTTCTCCAGGCTGTCGATGTGGTCTCGTGAGCGTTGCCAGCGCTGGGCGCTGGCGATCGTGACCGACGCGGCTGTCGTGAACAGCCGCATGAGCCCTTCGTCGAAGGGGTCGAAGGCCGCGGCCGTGTGGCTGTAGATGTTGAGTGAACCGAGGTGCTTTTCGTCGGAGGAGTTCGAGGAGGGCAGCAGCACCGGCACGGACAGGTAGGCGCGGATCGCGTGCGCCGCGGCGGCTGCCTCGAACTCCGGCCACTCGTCGAGGTGCTCGCCGACGACAGCCCGCACAGGCCGCAGGGTGCGCGCGGACTCCAGGCACGGGCCCCGGTCAGCGGCGTACTGCTTCTCGTCGACTTCGATCAACTCGGGGCTCGTGGAGGCGGCAGTGCGCGGCCGCGCCGGATCCATCAGCGACACCGTCACCGAGTCGGCATCCGGGATCGCCCTGCTCGCGGTGTCGGCCAGCCTCTGCAACGCGTTGTCGAGCGGCTCCTCGTCGGTGAAGTAGTCCCGCAGCACCGTCACCGCCTCGGCAGTCTCGTCGAGTCTGCTCAGGGCATCAGGACGACTACCGCCGCCCGGCTCGGCCGCGGACGTCTCGGACGCGTTCGTCTCATCGGCCATGCCGCCGCACCTCGTAGCTCAGAGGAACTGATCTACGGCGCCGCTGCTTGACGTCGTCAGGGCATGGTACGCAATGATCACGACACAACCACGGCCAACGGGCCGCGCGAGCGAACCGGAACCGGCGCGGGGAAGCTGCACAGTTTCAACTGTCCCCGCGCCGGAGCCGGCCGGCCCGCCCGAAAGCGGCCCACCGTGTTCACGCGCACGTGCTACGGCGCCCCTTCCATACCCCTGCGGCGCTGATCCAATCCTGCGTTGATCAGATCGACGCAGAAATCGCAGCTTCCGCCGGACCGCACAGCGGCTTCCTCGTCGCGGCAGAGGCGAGTCATGACCGTCACAGCCCGCCGTTGGCCACGTCGATCGTGAACCGCTTCACCACGGCCGCGTCCCGCGCCTGCAGCGAGTCGGGCAGGCCGAATCGGTCGCGGCCGAGGGAGGTCACGGCGTCAGCGCTTCGACGGAGGACACCGCCGGCGCCGGTCCGGTTCCGTTGAGTGGCCGGTCGCCCCAGCCCGTGGCGCCGAGGAGGGCGTTGTTGCGGCGCCGGATGGCGGCGGGGACGGTGGTGTTGTAGACGGTGATGAAGTCGATTTCGTCGTCGGCGGCGCTGGCTTCGTCGAAGGTGTGCAGGACGGTGAACCAGACGTTGAGCAGGCCGCTGAAGTGAACGGTGAGCCAGGTCAGTTCGACGAGCATGCCGGTGGCGTAGGCGTTGTGGTAGGCGGGGGTGCCGGTGCCGGGGTACTGGTCGAGGCCGTGGGCGGTGATGGCGGCGGGGGCGTGGTCACGCAGGACGCGGTGGGTGTCGCGGACCTGGTCGTCGGTGATGGCGTGGGGGTCGGCCCGGGTGGCGGCGGCCAGTCGCAGGCACGCCAGGTGCAGGTCGGTGTAGGGCGGTGCGCCGGGGCGGTCGAAGGTGGGGTTGCCGTGGTCGTCGACCAGGTGCAGCAGCATGGCCTCGGCCTGCTCGGCGCGGGTGTCGGGGTCGGGGTGGGGGAGAAGTTCGGACAGGGTGTTGTAGCCGATGACGGTGTGGTGGGTCATGGAGTAGCGGCTGCGGTTGAGCAGGCTGACGACGTTGATGACCAGTTCCTTGGTGACCCGGTCGAGGAAGCCCGAGGTCGGGTAGCGGACGGTGCCGCCCTGTGCGGTGTCGGGGTTGGGGATCTCGGTGAGCACGCCGGCGTCGAAGATGACCGAGTTGGCGTACGGGACCTCGGTGATGGCCAGCGCGGGGTGGTGGGCCATGGTGCGGAACAGGTTGCTGGGGATGCCCCAGGTGGCGATGCTCAGCTCGTAGGCCGCTTCCACCTCGGCGTTCATGCCGGCGCGGGGCAGTGGCGGCACGCGGGTGCCGGTGGTGGGCAGGACGAGTTCGTCAGCCATCGGTTCAGTCCTCCGAAGTTTTGGGACGCAGGCGTCTCTCGGGCGCAACCGGTGGGGACTCGTGGTCACGGGAACGTGAGCCGGACCAACTGGGGGTCGTGGTCGCTGACCTGGTCGGCGAACTCGGCGTTGACGTGGACGATGTCGTAGTCGTAGCCGCCCGCGACCAGGCTCGGGCTGAGCAGGACGTGGTCGAGAACTTGGGCGTTGCCCTGGTAGATGTAGGTGTAGCGCTCCGCTTCGGGCAGGGTGGCGGGCAGGTCGGTCAGACCGAGGTCCTGCAGCGCCCGTAGCGGTGGCGAGAACTCGGTGTCGTTGAAGTCGCCCGCGAGCACCAGTCGTGCGTTCGGGTTGCCGTCCAGCAGCCGGCGGGCGAACTCGCCCAGCAGGGCGGTCTGCTCGCCGCGCGGGACGCGGCTGGGTGTGCGGGGCGGCTGGAAGCGGCCGAAGGTGGGGTCGTCGCCGCGCTGGGAGCTCAGGTGGTTGGCCACGATGACCAAGCGGGTGCCGCGGAAGGTGAACTCCCCGGCCAGCGACTTCCGGGTGTCGGTGAAGGCGGGGTGCTCGGGCTGGATGCGGCCGGGGCTGACGGTGAGCGTGCCGTCCGGCGCGACCTGGACCGGTGTGGTCGCGGTGCCGCCGGGGCGGTCGACGAAGGACAGCCCGATGTCGGTGCGGAAGAGGAACCCGACCCGGATGTTGCCACCCGGCACGCCGCCGTCGGCGTGGTCGAGCGGGTCGATCTGCCGGAAGGCGTAGCGCGGGCCGCCGGCGGCGGTGATCGCGTCCACGAGGCTCTGCCAGGTGCGCCCGGCGGTAATGACGCCGGTGTCGGCCGGCCCGTCGTCGTCCTGGACCTCCTCGACGACGACCACCGCGGGCGAGGCGAGGTGGGTCGTGATGGTGCGCGCGAGCTCGGCGAACTTCTCGGGCGGCGACACCACCGAAAGGTTCTCGACGTTGAACGTCGCGATCGTCAGCTCGTCGGCCACCGCGGGCCGCGCGGTCTCCCGGGCCAGGCCCGCTGGGTGGCGGGTCGAAGAGCACGTGGCCACGATCTCGTAGGCGCCGTAACGGTAGTCCAGGACACCGCAGGCCCGGGAGAGCCGGTCGCCGACGTCGATGCCCGCGGGGATGGCGTCGGACACGGGCCCGGAGACCAGGCCGAGCCGTTCCGGGTTGGGGTCGTGCTCCCGCACGGGCAGCGCGCCTCGATCGGCCAGGATCGAGGCGTCCACGCCGTCGTCGGCCACGACGGTGACCCGCCTGCCACCGGAGAACTCCAGTGCCGGGGACACCGCGACCGGCTCGTCCACCCGCACGGGCATGCCCTCCAGCGACTCGTAGAAGTCCAAGCCCTGGGTGTCGGGGTCGAACGCGGCGCTGTGCTCGACGTCGCCGACCACGTCGTCCTTGACCACCTCCCGCGGGGGAACCCGGCCGGACCCGCCCAGCAGGACGGGTGCGGGCACCGGGTGACGGCCCACCACGGCCACCGCTGCCGGACCGCCGATGCGGGTCACCGACAGGTTCGCGTTGGCGGGGGTGTCGCCGCCGTCGCGGTGCTCCTGCACGACGCCGGCGACCCGCACCAGGTCACCGGCACGCGGGACGGGTGTGTCGACGGCGACCTGGACCGCCTCGGAGGTGGCCGGATCGGCGTCGGGGGTGAGCGAGTGCAGCCAGAACAGCCCGCGTCGGGCGTCGCCGGCCACGACCACGCCCCGCCTGACGGTCACCCGCTGTCCTGTCAGCGGCGACCGGTGCCCGCCGCCCTGCACGTCGTGCACGTCCACCACCGGTGCCCGCAGCGGACCTGCCGAAGCCCCGACGAAGGCCGAGGCCGGGGCCGGGCACAGCACCACAACCGCGCCGAGAACGAGCGCCGGCGTTCTCACCGTGTCGCCTGAGCGGTGGACTCGAGCGGCTCGCGCGGCAGCACCAACTCCGGCAGCGTGCCGTACGGCCACGCCACCTCTGCGCGCGCCCGCACGGGCGCAGTCGCGCCGTCCAGCACCGACCGCGCCCGTGCGGTGGTGTCGAGGACCTCGTAACCGGGCAGGGTCTGCTGTTCGGTCTCGGCGAGGCTGAACGGGCGGCCGTCGAAGAACCCGGCCATCTCCTCACCGACACCGTAGGCGGGGTCACCGCGGCGGGCCTGGTTGAGGCGGTGGTGGATGTTCCACTCGTCGTGGGCGCCCAGGCTGAACGCGGTGCTCACCCGAGTGCCGTAGTAGACCAGGAACCTCCGGCGCCGCGCCTCGTAGACCACCGCGTCCTGGGGCTGGCTCGGATCCAGCGGGCGGCGCCCGCCTGTGCCGTCGTCGACGGTGGCGAAGTCGAGGTAGAACTGCGGATCGGTGGCGTAGCGGCGGGCGAAGTAGCCCTCCATCCGGTCAGTGAGCGATTCACCGCCGCTGCGCAACGAGAAGAACTCCCGCGCGTCGGTGGGGCCGAGGAAGTAGTAGGCGTCGAACGCGCCGCCGAGCTTGAGGTCCCTGCGGGCCGAGTCGGCCAGGTAGTCGTCCTCGATCAGCACACGGGACCACATGCGCATGTAGTCCCCGCCCGTCGGATGGGTCTGGGCCAGCAGTTGTTCCAGGGTCAGGCCGGGGTACTTGTCCTGCAAGGCCGCGATGTGGCGGGTGATCAGACCTGTGCCCTGGCGGGACTCCAGCTGGTAGGCGGCCGGGTTGAGGAAGAAGAACCGTTCGCCCCACTGCTCGGTGAGCCTGCGGGCGGTGTGGTTGGCGATGTCGACGTTGGTGGCGAAGTACCCGCCGCCGCGGGAGCTGATCGGGCAGCTGAGGTAGACCACCACGCGGCCCTCGGCCTGGGCGCGCGCCAGGTCGGACTTGATCAGCGCGGTGTGCAGCTCGAACACGTCGAACCACGCGCCGGTGTGCCAGGTGAACTTCATGATCGGCCGCTCCGGCACCGGATACCCGGTCTCGGTCTCGGGCTCCGCGGTGCCGTCCTGGGCACGCAGCAGCGACGCGGGGATCGTGGTTCCGGTCACGGCGCCGCCACCTCCTCGACAGGACGCTCGCCGTCACCGAGGTCGGCCTGGCGCAGCACCGCGGTCAGGGTGCCGCTTCCGGGGATTCGCGGCTGCACCGGCGTCAACCGGCCGTAGGGGTCGGCCCAGAACACCGACGTGATGTCGGGGAAGTTCTGCCGCAGCCGGGCCACGGCCTCGTCCACACCGTCGACCGACCGCATCTTCTCCGGCAGGCACACGTAGCCGCCCTGCTCGGGGGGAACCAGACCGCGCACGAGTTGGCGCATCATCACCTGGTCGCGTCGCGAGGCCACCGGATCGTCCTCGGCGGGCGGCTGGGAGGGGTCGAGCAGGATCGCCGACCCGCCGCCGCGCGTGGACACCTGGTCGATCTCGGGCACCAGTCGCCACAGCTGCTGAGCCTGGTGGCTCTGCAACGACCCGGCCAGGTTGGCCTCGACCCCGCGGTAGTGGCAGTAGTCGACGAAGAACCTGATGTCCTCCAACGGCAGGATGCCCTTGCGCACCAAGGCCTCCGGCCCGGTGCCGGTGACGTCGTACCGGTTGAAGTCCACAATGGAGGAAACGTCTGCCCCGGTGGGCTCGGTGGTGTCGACCAGGCCGACCCTGGCCACCTTGAACAGGATGCTGGTGTCGAGCATGATGCCGTCGGCCCCGGCGTCCGCGGTCGCGTCGACCATGTTCTTGATCGCTTCCCGGTCGGTCCGCTCGGCCGGGGTGATGCCGAACTCCGAGTGCGGGAACGGCTCGTTGATCTTCACCCTGGTGGTGTCCGACCACTCCGGCAGCACACCGGCCTCGATCAGCTGCTCCAGGTCGGGCCGTTGCGGGAACAGCGGCCCGCCGTCGGGACCGGTCAGGTACTGGTGGTAGTCCAGCAGATCGATCGTGCCCTCGACCGGTGAGTCCGCCGTGACGGGGGAGAACTCCCGCAGTGCCACCAGTTCGCGCACCACCAGCGGATTGTCCCGGCGTTCCCGCCACAGCACCAGGTCCTGTGCGAACAGCACCGACATCACCTGGCTGTGGCTGAACTGCTCGGTGCGGTTGAGCGTGCGCACCACCTCGGTCAGCACGTCCTTGAGGACCGGCAGGTGCATCCCGTCCAGGCCCACCTTGATGATGTTGCACGGGTGCACCCTGGTGCCCATCGACACCGCCACCCCCAGCGCCGCCTGGGACGCCTTGCCCGCGATCTCGTACGGCGACTTCTCCACCGCGTGTCCGCTGTCGGTGCGCCGGAACAGCAGCTGGTCCTCGCCGATGTTGGTGCTCAGCTGCACCTCCTGATCACGCGTGTAGTTCAGCACCGCGTCGGAGATGTCCATGATGGCCTGCGGCTTGATGTTGCCCAGCGCGCTGCGCGGATCCTCGCTGTCCACGATCCGCGCACCACCCAGCACCGCCTCCCGCGCCTCCTGCGGATCGAACACGCTGACCAACAACTTCCTGTTGTGCTGCCGATCATGTGCGTTGTCCTGCTTCGCGTTCACCATCGTCGAACACGCCTCCATCCGAATCGGACCTCGATCTGATGCAAGCAACCGCCACCGTCGAATCCAATACGGCATCGGACCGGCCATGCCTTCGTGTCCCGGAATCCTTCTGGAGACACCGGCGCCGCCACGGGCGGTAAGCCGGCTTCGGACCGGTTCACCTGCCAGAGCGCATCGCACGCCGGTGGGATGATGTGAGGGGCCACCAAGCCTTGGAAACGACCGCCGCGGCTGCCGATGCCGCGGTCAGGGGGTTCGCTGGGACGGGGTGGCGAGCACGGTGCGCTGGATGGCCACGGCGGCGGCGCCGCGGGCCCAGAGCGTCGGGTCGTCGTTGATGAACCGCAGGTCGATCGGTGAGGCTTCGGCGTGGCGGGCTTGGGCGATGCCCGCGCGCACGCGCGACTCGGCGACCTGGGCGAGGCGGATGCCCTCGCCGGTGAGGATGACCCGCTCGGGCTGGGCGATGTTGGCGACGGCCGCGATCAGCGTGCCGAACGCGTGCGCGGCCCGGCCGACGATCTGGTCGGCGACCGGGTTGCCGGCTTCGGCGAGGTCGAGGACCTCGTCGTAGGTGACGGGCCGGCCCAGGGTCAGGGCGGCCTGCGACCGGATGGCGTCCGTGGTGAGCAGGGCCTTCACGCAGCCGCGGTGCCCTTCCGGGCAGGACGGGCCGAGCGGGTCGACGGGGAAGTGCCCGAGCAGGCCCAGCCCGGAGTCCGGGCCGCTGACGAGGTGGTCGTGGATCACGAGCCCGCCACCGACACCGGCGCCGATGGTGAGCACGGCGAAGCTCCGCACGTCCTTGCCGTCGCCGAACCAGTGTTCGGCCTCCAGCAGGGCGTCCAGGTCGTTGGACACCACGGTCGGCCTGCCGGTGGCCGCGGCGACCGCCGCGCCGAGGTCGACCTCACCCCAGTGCAGGAACACCGCCCGCTGCACGTGGGTGAAGTCGCGGACGACGGCACCGATGCCGATGCCGATCGCGGTGACCGGGCGTGCCGGGTTGTCCAGTGCGGCGACCAGCTCGGCGATCTTGGCCACGACCGCTTCCGGGCTGTGGTCGGTGATCTCGACGGCGGCGCTGTCGAGGATGTCCGCGCGCAGGTTCGTCAGCACGCCGTAGGCGCGGAAGCCCGCGAGCTTGATGCCGATGAACCGCTGCACGTCCGGGTCGACGTCGAGGGGTTGCAGCGGTCGTCCGCCGCCGCGCAGGTTCGGTGTCTCCACCTCGCGCAGCAGGCCGACGTCCATCAACGGCTTGGTCAGCCGCGTCAGGCTCGCCGTCGACAGGCCCAGCCGGTCCGCCAGCTCCGAGCGGGCCAGTGGGCCGTGGAGCAGCACCTCCAGCGTCACGCGGCGGGCGGAGGGCAACAGGGGTGCCCAGGGCGATGCGGCGTCGAGCACCGTGCGCTCCTCGTCGGGGGTCGGGGGTAACCGAGCCGCAATAGTATCGCCGCAAAACTCCCTGACAAGACCTCCTGCGTGACAAAAACGTGACTAGCTGCGGGTTGACGGGTTACAGTCAGGTCGCCCTTAATGTTGCGACAAAGAAAACCCCGGTAGGCGACGCCGCCGTCGCGACTCTGGAGGATCGAGATGCACAAGCACCCCTTGAGGCTGGTCACCGCAGTGGCCACCGCCTTGGCGCTGGTGATGACCGGGTGTTCGAGCGGGGGTGACTCCGGTGACCCGAGCACGCTCAAGGTGTGGTGGTGGGAGACCGACGACAGCGCGCTGTCGATGGCCTGGAAGCAGGCCGTCTCGATCTTCGAGAGGGAGCACCCCGGCGTCACCGTCAAGCAGGAGCTGAAGACCTACGAGCAGATGCAGCAGTCCGGGCAGCTCATCCTCGACTCGAACGACACCCCCGACGTGCTGGAGTACCTCAAGGGCAACGCCACCGCCGGCGTCGTGGCCAAGGCGGGCCTGCTCACCGACCTGACCGAGGTCTCCCAGACCCGGGGCTGGAAGCTGGACAACTCCGCCCAAGACGTCGGCCTCTACGACGACAACGGGTTGATGGGCTCGGGCAAGCGCTACGGCATCACGAACTACGGCGAGTACGTCGGCGTCTGGTACAACCAGGACCTGTTCGCCCAGCACGACGTGCAGGTGCCGACGAACATGGCCGAGTTCGAGAAGGCGCTGAAGACCTTCGCCGACAAGGGCGTCACGCCGCTCGCGCTCGGCTCGGCCGACTATCCCGGCCCGCACCTGCTGTACTCGCTCGCGCTCTCGCACATGAACGAGCAGTCCCTGGCTGCCTACCAGCGGTTCAAGGGTGAGGTCGACTGGTCGGCCTGGGAGAAGGCCGCCACGACCATGCGCCAGTGGGTGGACAAGAAGTACATCAGCACCGACTCCACCGGCATCCCCGCGCAGGACGCGGGCAACGCGTTCATCGCCGGCCAGTACCCCATGTTCGTCTCCGGCACCTGGTGGGCCGGGCAGATCGCCGAGCAGCCCAAGTTCAAGACCGGCCAGTTCCTGTTCCCAGGCAACAAGCTGCACCCCGGCTCCGGAGGGAACCTGTGGGTCGTGCCCGCGAAGGCGAAGAACAAGGACCTCGCCTACGACTTCCTGCAGATCACGCAGCGGCCCGAGGTGCAGAACCTGCTGGCCGACAAGGGTGGCGTGCCGGTCGCCGCCGAGCCGGGGGCGGCGAGCTCGGCGATGGGTCTGCTGGTCGGCGACCGGTTCACCGAGCTGCTCTCCGGCGACGACGGCGGGTTGGCCCTGTACCCGGACTTCCCCGTGGCCGGGCTCAACGACGTCCTGGTCGCCAACACCACCAACCTCGTCGGCGGTGACGCCAGTCCGCAGCAGGTGGTCCAGGCGATCAAGGCCGCCTACGACGCCGGCAAGCCGGCCGCCTAGAAACCGGCCGGGCCGAAAGGATCGCCATGTCCACGCACATCAGCGCGCCCCGCCGGGCACGCAAGGCAACGTCCGAACGCCGGGGCGGCTACTGGTGGTACGTCCTGCCGGGCGCGGCCGGGTTCCTGGCCGTCGTCGCCGTGCCGTTCGGGATGAACCTCTGGTACAGCCTCACCTCCTTCCGAGGCGTCGGCGACCCGGTGTTCATCGGGTTCGAGAACTACCAGCGGCTGCTGGGCGACCCGCTGTTCTGGGCGTCTTTCCGGCACAGCGTGGCGTTCATCGTGGCCATGGCGATCCTCCCGACCGCCATCGGCGTGCTGGTCGCGGCGGTGCTGTTCAACTACATCTCACCGAAGTTCGGGACGAAGGTGGCGAGCTTCCTGCGCGCCACCTACTACCTGCCGCAGATCCTGCCGATCGCGGTCGCGGGCGTGCTGTGGAAGTGGATGTACCAACCGCAGTACGGGATCATCAACACCACCCTGCGCGACCTCGGCCTCGGCGGCCTGGCGCACAACTGGCTCGGCGACTCCGGCCTCGCCCTCTACGCCGTGATGAACGTGCTGGTCTGGTTGCAGGTCGGCTACACGGTCGTGGTGTTCATGGCCGGGCTCTCCCGCGTCGACCCCGCGCTGTACGAGGCCGCCGAGCTCGACGGAGCGACCTGGCTGCAGCAGTTCCGCACCATCACGCTCAACCAGCTGCGCCCGGAGATCGCGGTCGTGCTGATCACCACCTCGGTGGCGGCGCTCAAGGTGTTCGCGCCGATCTACGTGCTCACCCGCGGTGGACCCGGCACCAGCACGATCGTGCCCGCCTACTTCTCGTTCTCCAACTTCTTCACCACCACCAAGGTCGGCTACGGCGCCGCGGTGGCATCCGTGCTGGCGCTGATGATCTCGGTCGTCGCGGTCGCGCTGTTGCGCTACCAGACCCGCAACTCCGAAGGGTTCGAAGATGGCCGTCGATAGCCTGGAAAAGCCGGCCGCCGTGACCATGACGATCCCGCCCGCGCCACCGGTGCGCCGCCGGGTCAAGCGCCGCAAGCGCGGCGTCAGCGGCTGGGTGGTGCTCGCCGTGGTCGCCGGGATCGGCCTGCTGATGCTGTTCCCGTTCTGGATCGCGATCATCAACGCGTTCAAACCCGCACCCGACTACATCGCCAACGGGCCGGTCTCGCTGCCCACCGAACTGGACTTCTCCGCCCTGGTCGACTTCTGGGGCGGTGTGGACTTCAACCGCAAGCTGCTCAACAGCGTCGTGATCAGCGGCAGCGTGGCCCTGATCGCGGTGACGCTGAGCCTGCTGTCCGCGTTCGCCATCGGCATCGGCCGCATCCGCGGCCGGGTGTGGATCCTCGCGCTGTTCATGCTCGCGTTCACCATCCCGCAGGAAGCCCTGGTCTACCCGCTGTTCGTGCTCACCCGCGACCTCGGGCTCTACGACACGATGGCCGGCGTCGTCATCATCCTGGCCGTGCTGCAGAGCGCGTTCGGCACCTACATGCTGTCCTCGGTGCTGGGCACCTTCCCGCCCGAGGTGCTCGAAGCAGCCCGGCTCGACGGCGCCACCCGCCTGCAGGTGCTCCGGCTCGTGGTGCTGCCGCTGACCAGGCCGACGATGGCGGTGCTGATGACGTTCTTCTTCATCTGGACCTGGAACGACTTCTTCCTGCCCCTGGTGCTGCTGCCCTCCGCGGACAACCAGACCGTGTCGGTCGCGCTCGGCGCGCTCAGCGGCCAGTACACCAGCGACCCCACCGCCCTGGCCGCCGCGTCACTGGCGGGCATCCTGCCCGCGCTGGTGTTCTTCCTGCTCTTCCAACGCACGCTCATGCGCGGAGTGAACCTCGGCGCGGTCAAATGAACACCCCACGAAGGACGTCCATGACTCTCGACCAGACGGTCACCCCCACCCTGGCCACCGCACCGTGGTGGACCTCGGCCGTGGTCTACCAGGTCTACCCGCGCAGCTTCGCCGACTCCAACGGCGACGGCATCGGCGATCTGCCCGGCCTGATCACCCGGCTCGACCACCTGCACCGGCTCGGCGTCGACGTGGTCTGGCTGTCCCCGGTGTACGCCTCGCCGCACGCCGACAACGGCTACGACATCTCCGACTACCAGGCGATCGACCCGGCATTCGGCACGCTGGAGGACTTCGACCGCCTGCTCGCCGAAGTGCACGCGCGGGACATGAAGCTGGTGATGGACCTGGTGGTCAACCACACCTCCGACGAGCATCCCTGGTTCGTGGAGTCCCGCTCTTCCCAGGACAACCCGAAACGTGACTGGTACTGGTGGCGTCCGCCGCGTGAGGGTTTCGAAGCCGGGCAGCCGGGAGCCGAACCCACCAACTGGGAGTCGTTCTTCTCCGGACCGACCTGGACACTCGACGAGGGCACCGGCGAGTACTACCTGCACCTGTTCGCCCCCAAGCAGCCCGACCTCAACTGGGAGAACCCCGAAGTCCGCCAGGCCGTGTACGAGATGATGCGCTGGTGGCTGGACCGGGGCGTGGACGGCTTCCGCATGGACGTCATCAACCTGATCTCCAAGGACCCCGCCCTGCCCGACGGTGCCACCACCGGCACCAGCGGACGCGGGGACGGATTCCCCCACTACGGCACGGGACCGCGCATACACGAGTTCCTCCAGGAGATGCACCGCGAGGTCTTCGAGGGCCGGACGAACCAGCTGCTGACCGTGGGGGAGATGCCCGGCGTCACCTGGAAGGACGCCCGGCTGTTCACCGACCAGCGACGGCGCGAGCTCGACATGGTGTTCCAGTTCGAGCACGTCTCCCTCGACCACGGCCCCGGTGGGAAGTTCGACCCCAAGCCGCTGGACCTGCGCGACCTCAAAGCCTCGCTGGGCCGCTGGCAGACCGCGCTGGGCGAGGTCGGCTGGAACAGCCTGTACTGGAACAACCACGACCAGCCCCGCGTGGTGTCCCGCTTCGGCGACGACGACAGGTACTGGCGCGAATCGGCCACCGCGCTCGCGACCGTGCTGCACCTGCATCGCGGCACGCCGTTCATCTACCAGGGCGAAGAGCTGGGCATGACCAACGCGCCGTTCGCCGGCGTGCACGAGATGCGCGATGTCGAGTCGCTCAACCACTACGCCGAGACCGTCGCCGCGGGCGGCGAACCGGAATCGGTGTTGCGCGGCCTGCGCGCGATGGGGCGCGATAACGCCCGCACCCCCATGCAGTGGGACCCGACTGCCCAGGCCGGGTTCACCACCGGTGAACCGTGGATCACGGTCAACCCCAACCACACCTGGCTCAACGCCCGAGCCCAGTACGACGACCCTGACTCCGTCTTCCACCACTACCGCCGGCTCATCGAGCTGCGCCACTCGCTCCCGGTCGTGGCCCTGGGCGACTTCCGGATGCTCCTGGCCGACGAGCCCCACCTCTACGCCTATGAACGTTCCCTCCACGACGACCGCCTGCTCGTCGTGGCCAACCTCAGCGGCACACCGCAAACCGCCACCCTGAACGACGAATGGTCCGCCGCCGACCTGGTGCTGTCCAACGTCGCAGAACCATCCGTCATCAATGGCCGGGTCGCCATGGAGCCGTGGTCCGCGCACGTTTTCCTGCGCTCATTCCCTGAAGGACGACGAGTCATGTCCGGCGTGAATTCTTTTATTGACAAGGAAAACGCGGGACCACTAGCCTGAAAAGGAAGCGCTTCGCGCGCACTGCGCCTGAAACCTCCGGACTTCTTGTTCTGTGACGTCTGCGCTTCTGCGTCACCGGTGAATCCGGAATGACGTGCCCCTTCCCAACGATGAGAAGAGGAATTCGCCATGCCCGCAGCAAGAATGAGCCGACCGGTGGCATTTGCCGCCGGTCTGGTGCTCGCCCTGATCGGCGTCGTCGCGCCGACCGGGGCGAGCACGGGGACGCCCCCGGCCCAGGCCGCCGCCGTCTCCACCGCCGACAGCGAGCAGCTCAAGACGTGGTGGCACGACAACCACGAGTTCAACACCAGCAGCCCGGTGGCCGGTGACAAGGTCAGGCGCTCGTCGTTCTACGACGTCCAGGTCGCCACCGCCGTGGCGCCCGCGACCAAGTACGACTCGTTCCCGTACATGAGCATCGCGCGCAGCGGGAAGGGCAAGATCGGCTACACCAAGGAAGACGGCGCCGAGTTCTCCTCGGCGGCGAACCTGACGATGAGCTGGTCGTCCTTCCAGTACGCCACCGACGTGTGGGTCGACGTCTCCCTGCGTACGGGCCAGACCATCTCCTCAGCCGACCAGGTCAAGATCAAGCCGAGCAGCCTGGACTTCGCCAAGCAGCTCGTCGACAGCGACACCGTGCGCATCAAGGTCCCCTACAGCACGGCGGGTCACCGCTTCTCCGTCGAGTTCGATCCGCAGCTGTACACCGCGTACAACGACATGTCGGGGCCGGCCACCGACGCCGGCAAGCTCACCACCGAGTCCGGTGGCGGCAACCGCGCCATCCACACCGAGCCCCGCAACTCCATGATGATCTTCGCCGAGCCGGCACCCGCCGGGGCGGAGCGGGACCGGCTGATCCCCACCGCGGCCTCGGGGAGCACCTACTACCCGCCGCAGGGGCAGGTCACCAACCTGAACACGATCAGCGAGGAGATCGTGTACTTCCGGCCCGGCACCTACTACATGACCTCGAAGTACCACGCGCTGCTGCCCAAGCAGGTCAAGTGGGTCTACCTGGCGCCAGGGGCCTACGTGAAGGGCGCCATCCGATTCCCCGACGACAGCCAGGGCCTGTACAAGGTGACCGGCTACGGCGTGCTCTCCGGTGAGCAGTACGTCTACGAGGCCGACACCGCCAACAACTACGACCACCTCTCGGGTGCGTCCAACTGCCACTCCACCTGCGTGAAGATGCTGCAGTTCGCCTCGGCGCAGGGGCGGCAGCAACACCTGGACCTGCAGGGCGTGACCATCAACGAGCCGCCCTACCACTCGTTCGTCGTGTACGGGGACGAGCAGACCTTCAGCATGCGGGTCGAGAACTACAAGCAGGTCGGCTCCTGGTACTGGCAGACCGACGGCATCGAGCTCTACCGCGGCAGCACCATGAAGAACACGTTCTTCAACGCCAACGACGACGTGCTGAAGATGTACCACAGCGACGTCACCATCGATAACACCGTCATCTGGAAGAACGAGAACGGCCCCGTCATCCAGTGGGGATGGACTCCGCGCAACATCGACAACGTCCGGGTCAGCAACACCCACGTCATCCACAACCGGATGTACTGGAAGGACGTCAAGTACAACACCTGCATCCTCAACTCGTCCTCGCACTGGGAGAACATGGGCTCGACCACCACGGCTGACCCCGGCACGTCGGTGAAGAACATGACCTTCGAGAACATCACCGTCGAAGGCATGACCAACTGCGCGATCCGCGTCTTCGCCCTGTCGAGCACCGAGAACATCCACATCAAGAACCTCAAGATCGGCGCCTGGAGCCAGCTGGACCCCTCCTCCCAGGTCAGCCTGCTCAAGCGGTACAGCAACAGCAGCGGGCAGAAGGTCACCCTGGGCAACGAGGCGCGCGACAGCCGCGGCCTGAAGCTGGAGAACTACACCGTCGGCGGCACCGTCATCGACAAGGCCGGCTCCAACTGGGCCGCGGACAAGCTCGGCCGGATCGGCTTCGACGCCGAGACCTGGGACAACTGGAACGCCTGGGGCCCCGGCGGCAACAACCCGGGCCCGGATCCGGCCACCGGCGGCAGGATCGTCAACGGAGCGACCGCCCAGTGCATCGACCGCGCGGGCGGAGGCATCGCGAACGGCACCGCCATCCAGCAGTGGACCTGCGCTGACACGCTCACCATGGCCTGGGTGATCGAGGGGCAGCAGCTGAAGTCCGGCGGCAAGTGCCTGGACGTCGAAGGCGGCGCCACCGCCAACGGCACCAAGGCCCACCTGTGGGACTGCGGCACCTGGGACAGCCAGAAGTGGGCCTTCCAGTCAGGCGGCACGCTGAAGAACCTCAAGTCCGGTCGCTGCCTCGACGTCGAGGGCCAGAGCACGGCCAACGGCGCCCGCCTGCACCTCTGGGACTGCGGCACCTGGAACAGCCAGAAATGGACTCTCACCACCTGACGATCCGCACGGTGGTCGCCGGCACACCAGTCCGGTGGCCACCGCCCTGTTCCGCACACTCGACAAGCGATCCGTCCCTGATTGGAGGATCGCCGAGTGAGCGTGCCTGGAACAACGCTTCCCTCGTAAAGCTCAGAAAAGAACATCGACAGTGGACTGATCGGGCAGTTTCATATTCGATGTTGACAGCAAAAAGATCGTTTAACTAACCTGAAGAAGCCGCCGCCACGGTGTTTCGGCCCCGGCGGGACACATTTCCCCCGGGTGTTTCCTTCCGATTCTGACGGAGGCACACCCATGAAGAAGTCGGCCAAGACGGCGTTATCCGCAACCGGGGCCGCCGGCCTCGCGTTGTCCGCGGCGTTCGTCGTGTCCTCGCTGTCCGCGAGCGCGAACGTCGTCGCCGTCACCTCGCCTGTGAGCGCGGGACCGGCGGCCCACGGTCAGCAGTACCCGGATGGTCCCTCCTCCGTGGACGGCTCACCCCTGGAGCGGTGCCGCCGCGGCACGGACTACGCCGTACCGAGCCGCAACCCGGTCCTGGACGAGCCGCTCAACACCGCCTTCACGAGCAACGTCGGCCTGTCGGTCAAGGTGCAGCTCGAAGGCGGCACCTCCTACGGCAGCCGCAAGCTGATCTTCACCAACACCGGAGGCGCACCGGTGCACACCGACTGCCTGGTGCTGAAGTTCCGCGCTCCCTCGGGCTCCGTCGACCACCACTACCGGGCGTCCATCCAGTACGGACACCCGCAGCAGGACTACGTCGAGGTTCCCCGCGGCAACGGCGAGTCGCACTACATCATCCGGTTCGGCTTCCACGACGTGCCGCTGGCCGACCGCACCATCCCGGTCGGGCAGACGTGGACCTACGAGCTGGCCGGCTCCGACCAGGGCTCCATGAGCCTGGAGGCGACGCGTGACTCCGTCGAGGTGCTGGCGGACATGAACGTCGGCGGCAACGACTGGATCTCCCGGTACGGCACCAAGCGCCTGGGCAACTGACGCCAGGCGGGGGAGCGGTCCCGCAACGGTGCGGGGCCGCTGCCCGGCCACCTCGGGAGGATCCACATGAGAACCCTTGTCTGCCTTGCCCTGACCGTCGCGGCCGCTGCCGGATGCGCGCCCGGCGGACCCGACCACTCACACCACCACCAGCACCACGCGATGACGGCGCAGGACGTCGCGCTGCTGCGCGGGGTCGCCACCACCTACCTCGGCTTGCTCTCGGGCGGCGAGCCGGCCAAGGCCTGGGACATGTGGACCACCGAAGCACAGCAGCGCGATCCCCGTGACGTGTTCGTCGACCGGCTCGCGCACTGCGAGCTCGGAGTTCCCCACGAGGTGCTCGGTGTCGTGGCCGACGGGCCCGACGTCGTCCGGGTCTCCTGGCGGCGCGGCCAGCGCACCGGCGAGCACTGGCTGCGCTCCCGCGAGGGGCAATGGCGCGTCGACCCCGCCGACACCAGCACCTGCGGTGCGCCGTGATCACCCGCGCGGTGACGCTGCTGCGCGGCTCGCTCGGCCTGGTGTTCGTGTGGTTCGGCGCGCTCAAGGTCGCCGACGTGACACCGGTCGCCGATCTGGTCGCCCGCACCGTGCCCTGGCTGGACCGCGACCTGCTGCTGTTCTCACTGGGATCGGCGGAGATCGTGCTCGGCGCGGCCCTGTGGCTCGGCCGCCGGCTGCGGTGGGTCGCGGGAGTGGCGCTGGCCCACCTGCTCGGCACGTTCCTGGTGCTGGTCGTCCAGCCGCAGGCGGCGTTCCAGGCGGGCAACCCGTTGCTGCTCACCACCGAAGGCGAGTTCGTGGTCAAGAACCTCGTCCTGATCACCGCGTGCCTGGTGCTCATGTCCGCGGCTCAACCACAACCGTCCGAACCTTTGATCGGCGCACGGAAATAGACCACGACGAGGTGGCACGTGCGACCCGCTGGCGTGAGGGCCTACCGGTTCGTGGTGATCGCACGCGAGCCAGCTCGTGGTTGCAGTCCGGCACACCTGCCTGAAGCAACGAGGACACCCTGCCGGGCCCGAACCGCGCAGGGGTGAGCGGGGTCGTCGGTGGCGGCCTGCGACCCCGCTCCGCAAGAGCGGTGGCGTCGTCACGGACAACCGTGCACGACGCCACCGTGGGCGGCCCTGCCGCCTGCTCACCAGCCGTTCGCACCTTCCCGCGACGGCGCTCACCGCAGAAGGGAACCACCGTGGAACTGACGGCCGACCACCGGCAGCTGGCACTGAGTCTGTTCAGGTTCGTCGTGGGGCTGCTCTTCGCCTGTCACGGCGCGGCCACTCTCTTCGGCGTGCTGGGTGGACCGCACGGAGGCCGGACACCCGGCTTCGCGCACTGGCCGACCTGGTGGGCCGCGGTCATCCAGCTCGTGGGCGGCGCACTGGTGCTGCTCGGGCTGGTCACCCGCGCCGCCGCGGTCGTGTGCTCCGGCTCCATGGCCTACGCCTACTTCACCGCGCACCAGCCCCACGGCCTGTTCCCGATCGAGAACGGCGGCGAGCCGGCCGCGCTGTTCAGCTGGGCGTTCCTGCTCCTCGCGGTTCTGGGCCCCGGCCGGTGGGCGCTGTCCGAGCTGCTCGCCCGCCCGCAGACCGGCACACGCCAAGGGAGGTGATCGCCACAGCACACGCCCCGGTGGGAACAGCACACATCGACTACACGGAGGACTGACCCATGCACGTCACCCTTTCGGCGCCCCGACGCCGGACAGCCCTGCACATCGCCGTGCTGCTGTCCGTCGTCGCCTCGCTCATGACCTTCCAGCCGACCCGCGCCTCGGCACACGGCACGGTCATCGACCCGCCGACCCGCAACTACGGCTGCGCCACCCGCTGGCCCGGCCCCGACGCTCCGGGCATGCAGGAGCAAGACCCCATGTGCCACATCGCGTGGCACCAGAGCCCGGACGCGATGTACAACTGGAACGCCCTGTACGCCAACAACCTGGGCGAGGACCTCGAGCGCGTCGTTCCCAACGGCCAGATCTGCAGCGCCGGTCGCGCGGAGATGGGCCGGTACGGCCCGATGGACAACCCGGGACCGTGGCGGATGACCAAGGTCAACAGCACGTTCACCGTCCACGTCCAGGACGTGGCCCGGCACGGCGCCGACTACCTGAAGATCTACGTCACCAAGCAGGGTTTCGACCCGGCCACGTCGACGATCAGCTGGAACAACCTCGACTTCGTCAAGCAGACCGGCAGGTATCCGGGCCAGCTCGACTACAGGACCGAGGTGAACACCTCCGGCTACACCGGGCGCCACGTCGTCGTCACGATCTGGAAGGCCTCGCACATGGACCAGAAGTACTTCCTGTGCAGTGACGTCGACTTCGGCTGATCTCTTCCCTCCAGGAACCGCGGCCCTTGAGGACACCCGTTCTCGAGGGCCGCGGCCGACCTGCCCACCACTGCGGTTACGCACCGGTTGACCACCTATGCCATTGGCTTGATCGTCAAGCTTGGCGGCAGCCTGAGGGGGAGATGCGCTGGCGTGCTGCTGTGACGACTTGTCGAGCGGCACAGGTCGACATCCGATCCGGCGCGGGTTCAGTCCCGCCCGCACCCGCGCTTCGACGGCCGACACCCGCCGACTCCGGCGTGCTGGTGCTGCGGTCAGGGGCGCAGCAGGTAACCGAGCATCGCGCGGCGCTCGGCGACGTTGTCCGGCTTGGGGTTGAACACCGCGTCGAGCAGGGGCAGCACCCGGTCACGGGCTTCGCGGGTGCGCATGACTCGCTTCCACAACAGCAGGTTGAGGTTGTAGCGCCACTTCGAGGTGGTCGCGAGACTGAGGATGTTCACGACGTTGCCGCGCGTCTTGGGCGGCAACGCATCCACGTCCTCGGGGGTGGCGAGCAGGGATTCGGGCAGCACGTCGAGGCCGTGGGCGGTCATGAAGGTGAAGTCGGTGGGCCAGGCTGCTGCCCACAGGTAGTCGACCATCCGGCACCAGCCGCGCAGGAAGCTGATCTCCAGGTCGGGCCAGGGAGCGGTGTCGACGCCGGCGAGCACGTCGACCACCACGTCCAGGGATGTCTTGTGCGCCTTCCACAGGGCCAGGCGTGCCGGTTCGGGGTCGGTCAGGTCACCCCGGCTCACGAGGGAGAAGTAGGCGTGCCAGTCCTGCACCGCCGGGGCGAGCTCTTCCGGGACGGTTCGGCCTGTCACGTACCGGAACCGGGAGCGGGCCGGCGGGTCGGCGACCGGCAGGTCCGGCACCACTCCGGCGGCTGCGGCGCCCAGCCACGGGATGACGCTCAGCGTGTAGTTGCCATAACCCCACGGCGAGTCCGGGTCGATCCGCCCGTTCTGCCGGGTGCCGGCGCCGAGCCGATCCGTGCGGAACTGCCATTGGTGCTGGAACATCAACCCCCACAACGGGTTGTGCCGGTTGTCGGCGCCGAACCGGCCGCCCGCGTTGGTGTTGTCGATCATCATCCGGTAGGCGGCCATCCGCTGCTCGAAGGAGAACGGGTCGAACACCTCTTCCAAGTCCCGCGCCGTTGACCAGACCGAGTAGAGGTCCAGCGCCGCCAACTCGTCCGGATGAGCCATGACCGCAATCCTCCACGATGAGCCGGCGGCGAGAGTGCGGCCCGACCTGCCGGAGTGCCAGGAGCCTGTGCCGACCGAACCCGCGCACGACGTGGCGGGTCTACCGGTCAGCGCCTTGTCATGCCCGGTCCGCCGCGGTGGGCACAGGCGACCGGCCGTCGGCTTCCCACCGCTCACGCAGGTCCGCGGGGATGGTGAGGGTGGTGGACTGGCCGTTGGTGAGGTTGCGGACGCTACCTCCGAGGAGGATGGCGCCGGCGCGGTCGAGGATGGTGGTGGCCAGGGCGCTGTTGTCCTCGGCGCGCTCCAGCGCCCGCACCAGGCGGGTACCCGCGCGCACGACACCGGCCCAGCCGCGGGACTTCGGCACCTCCATCCAGTCGGCGACCTCGGGGTTGACGACCTGGCGGATCATGGCGGCGACGATGCCGTCGAAGATCTTTCCGGGGAACAGCTTCTCGTAGAGGTCGAGCAGGTGCCGGGTGAGCACCACGCCCTCCGGCGACGGCCCGTAGACGGACTCGACCAGTGCGGCGCTCAGCTCGCGGGCGTCCTCGATGGACTCCGGCACGGCCTCGGCGGGAATCCCGAGCATGGCGCCCGCGGCACGCCACACGTAGTAGTAGTCCTGCGCCTCCTGCTCGGTGACGGAAATGCCCATGCGGCGCATGCCCTCGATCACCTGGACGGAGAAGATGAGCAAGGCGCCGACCATGTCCTGCTGGCACACCGGAACGCCGTCGGCGGCGACGTCCCAGCGGCCGGAAGCGGTGAGGAAGTGGCGCACGGCGGCGTGGATGAGACGCGTCTTCTGGATGGTGGGCACGAACGACCCGCCAGAGCCGAACGCGTCACGGCCCATCATGTCCATGACGAACTGGGAGGTCTCCGACAGCCGCCGGTGGGGCTGGTTCAGGCCGTGGGTCAGGGTGAGCGCCCGGGACGCGCGGGCGTGGGCGTAGCAGTTGACCATCGCGCCGAACGTCAGCACGGAGGCGACGTGCACGCCGTCGTCGACGAAGAAGTCATAGGCCCGCGCCACCCGGTCGGCCTCCACCCACTCCGGCGGGTTGTCCGTCGCGATGAGGAACTCCCGCACCTGCTCGGGCAGCTGCTCGGGGATGGGCTGGTCATTGGCGCGGAAGTGCTCCAGCACCTCGTTGACCACGCCGACGCGGTTCGTGGCGACCAGGTCGGCGATCACCGCATCGGCCAAGGGGTCACCCTGGAACTTCAGGGCCTCGAACGCGGCTGTGTCCATCACAGGACTCCTTCACTGCTGAGTGATCACTACCTCACTCCTAGTACGCGCCGCACACCAGAACACGATCCGGTGAACGCAGCATCGAGAACAGCTACTCGCTGTAGGCACACCACATGACCGGGAGCAGTTCGCCGGTGTCGAAGCTGACCTGGGCTCAGCGCACCGACTGGGGGAATCGCAGCACGTGGTCCGGGTCGTAGCGGCGGGCCACGGCGCGCAGCCGGCGCAGGTTGTGCCGGTACGACGTCTGCGCCCAGTCCTCCTGCAACGGGTCGAGGTAGTTGATGTACGTGCCGGTGCCGATCAGGTCAGCCAACGCCTTCTGCGCCTGGTCCACCTCACGCGTGACCTGGTCGGGCGGCAGGGTGCCGACAGAGCCGAAGGCTTCGACGGACGTCGGCGCGCCGCGGTGCGGATAAGCCGTGTCCGTCGGCGTCCGCCGGTCGATCGCCCCACCGAGCGCACCCAGGACGAGCAGCGCGCTGTCCATGCCGCGCACCGCGTCCGCCACCGCCGAAGGGGCGTGCCACCTGTCCACGATCCGCGACGACGCACGAAACGCGTTGCGGGCCGGCTGACCACCGGTCATGATCGCCGTCGCGGTCGGGTAGTCGACCTCGCCGTGCTCGACCGGCGCGTTGACGCCGACCGCGTCGAGCAGACGGGCGAGTTCCGCGAGCACCACACCCTCGCGCCCGATCCCGCAGCCGGACACGTCCACCGCGCCGTTCGGCATGACCACGCAAGAGGTGGAGACCTCCTCGGGCAGCACCACGCTCCACGGCTGCCAGCCGCCGAGCACGTCCGCCGCCGACCCGGCAGGGAACCGGACGCGGAACACGGTCAGCACCTCCGGCATCGGCGCGGTGGCGAACTCGAACGAGGTGACGACCCCGAAGTTGCCGCCGCCACCGCCGCGCAACGCCCAGAACAGGTCGGATTCGCGGTCCTCCGACGCGGTGACCACCCGGCTGTCCACCGTGACCGTCGTGGCGGCACGCAGTCTGTCGCACACGAGGCCGTAGGTGCGCTGCGTCCAGCCGAGGCCACCGCCGAGGGTGAACCCCGCGATGCCGACGGACTGGCAGTTGCCCAGTGGCAGGCACCGGCCGACGGCCGTGAGCGCCGAGTAGACCTGGCCGAGGCGTGCTCCCGCGCCCACCACCGCGGTGCCGTCGGGCCGCACCTCGACCCCGGCCATCGGCGCGAGGTCGACCACCAGGCCGTTGTGCGGGGTGGAGTAGGCGGCATAGCTGTGCCCACCGCCGCGGGCGGCCACCCGGACACCGGATCGGCGTGCTTCCTCCAGGCAGTGCTGCACGTCCTGCGGCCGCACGCACCGGGCGATCGCGGCCGGCCGGTGGTGGTCGAACAGCGAGTTGAACGGCAGCCGCGCGGTGTCGTAACCGTCGTCACCGGGCAGCAGCAGCTCACCGTCCAGGTGAGCGCGCAGCCGAGCCCAGCGCGGAGGGCGTGCGTTCGCGACTGCCCCATCGCCGAGGACCGCCGCAGCCGCCGCTCCCGTCCAGCGCAACACTTCCCGCCGCGAAACCGCCACGCCGTCACCTTCCCGGTTCTGGGTGAATCCAACACGGGATGCAGCCAAGGCAAATCCACTGTTCGGCGGCCGTCACCCGGCAACCGGCGGAGGTGGGATCGAGCACGCCGGCCACCTCCAGCAGCGTCCCCGCGGGTTTCAGCCCGTTGAACCGCGGCGCCATTCGCGCACCACCTGAGCTGAACGGGTGGGATTCCCTCAGTCGGGTAACGACGTCGACTACCGGGACGACTGCCGGTTGACACTCCGTCCGCCGATCGAGGGATGCCCGATGGAGCTGAAGGAACCGGTGGCCACGACCGCGAAGGTCGAGGCCACCAAGGCAAGTGCAGTCAAACAGCCGACTGCCGCGGAGACCAAGGAGCGCGAGGCGTTCCGGGCCGTGCTGCCGTCGAAGGCGGAGTTCACCAAGGCGGTGCTCGCCAACCTGGAGAAGGACCTCAAGGCCGCGCTCGCCGCTGACCCCGACCTGAAGGGCGTCAGCAAGGAAGACCTGGCGGCGTGGGTCGCCGCCGACGTCGACGAGGCCTTCGCCGCGATGGCCAAGCCCGGTTGGAGCGAGGCATGACCGCCCTCATCCCGGCCGCGAGCCGCCTCGCGGTGCGCCGGACCGTGTTCGACAGCGTGTGGCTCACGGCGCGCCGGTACCAGCCGATCGTGCTGATCCGCCAGCAGTTCCCGGTGTTGCCCCCGTACGCGTTCGACGAGTTCCGGTCATGGGTCGACGCCAGCAGGCCGATGGTGTTCGCCGAAGGCGTCAGCGCCTGGTTGTCGAGCTGGCTCGCGACCCCGGCCACGCCGGCCCCGACCACCCCGGCGGGTCCTGGCGGCGGACGGCGCCGCGTCAACGCCAAGCACCTGCTGCCGCACGAGGTCAAGCGTTTGCTGGGCAACAACGCGGACTACGTGTGCCACCGCACCGACAACGAGGCGGCGGGCACGTGCCGTGAGCCGGTGTACGGCGTCACCGAGCAGCACCTCAAGAAGAACCCGACGGCGCCCGACGGCGTGTGGGCGGTCATCGGTGTGAGGGGCTTCCAGGACTACGGCAGGTACCTCGTCATCTACCCCCGCTACAGCGGCCGCACGTGGCGGCGGATGGACCCTCCCGCCGTCCTCTGCGAGGTCGCGCAGCTCGACCCGGACGACGCCATCGGCTGGTGCACGCAGGAGGACCTCGACGAGGCGCTGACGCTGTGACCAGACCGAGCCGGCCTTCCGCACCGAACGGGTAGGACGGCTCCGCAGGCCGCCGAAACGCGGTCGTCGGCGACGAGGACGTCCTCGTCGCCGACGGCACGACTGAGCCGAAGTCCATTAAGGACAGTCGAGGCACGTCCAATGCAAAGAGTCGCTCCCGATCTGCTTCCACTCCGTGCTGCATTTCGGCATTGCTCGAACATCACCTCCACCTTGCTGCGGCTGAATGGTCGACACGTCCCGACGTTGATGTGCGCGACACTGTCCGCAGTCGAGTGAACACGAAGAGGATGTAGAGGTGCGCATGAGAGGGAAGCCACTCCGCATCACCGCTTTGTCGCTGGCATCTGTCCTGGCGGCCGTCGGGGTGCTGACGGGAGCCGCAACCCCGGCGTCGGCCCAGACGACCGCGGTGCGGATGGACTACACCTGCACGACCTCCTCCGGGGCGAGTGCCCGGATGACCGCGTGGGTCGTCGGCGGTCTGCCCGACGACGGCGCGGGCCCGAACACCATCGCCAGGCACGAACCCGCCTACATCGACGTGGACCTGGACCTGCGCGAGCTGCGCCCGGTCCTGACGATGGCCGGCGGGGTGCGCCTGGACGCCGACAGCACAGCGACGCTGGACGCGCACATCACCGGCCCGGACGGGACGCGGACCACCCGGGCCTCGTTCACCGTCGCGCCCACGTGGCTGACGACCACCCAGGGGGCCGCGGTGCGGGCCGCGGGCTCCTTCCCGGTGCAGTTCCTGACCACACCGGGCTACTACGACCTGCACGTGGACGACCTGGCACTGACACTGCGCCCCGAGCGTGCCGACGGCACTCCGGTCGGCACGGTCACCGCGTCCTGCTCGCACGACCCGGCGCAGAACGACCTGCTGGGCACCGTGTGGTCGCAGCCCGCCGTCTTCGAGCGGCCGCCGCGCCCGAGCGGGTTGCGGGTGGTCTCGACGACTCCGACGTCCGTGACACTGGCCTGGGAAGCTTCCTCCTGGTGGAACCCGACCTTGGGCTACGAGGTGTACCTGGACGGAGGGCACACCGGCTTGGTCACCGAGAAGCAGGTCACGCTGACCGGGTTGACCCCCGACAGGCAGCACCGGGCGAAGGTCGTCACAACGGACGTGCAGGGCATCCGCTCGACCATGAGCCAGGGCCTGATCTTCACCATCCCGCCGGCCTGACACCCCGACCCGCCGATCACGGGCCCGCGACCGGCGGGCCCTGATGCCGCGGTGCTCACCTGCGCCGTGCTCGCGGCACGCGCCTGTTCTGGGCCGTTCAGCTCCAGGATCAGTCGGTGAGACCGGGCAGGTGGTAGCCGGCCTGGTCGTCCCACTCGATCTCGTGGTCGTCGAGGGTGAACGTCCAGTCCGCGTCCGGCACGGCGTGGCGCAGCGCGGTGACCGCGGCCAGCCAGTGCACGAGCGACGGGACCGCCCGGTCGTCCGCGCCGGGCATCTTGGTCGACCCGTTGAGGACCGTTCCGGACTCCAGCTGGTCGTAGAGGAACAGCCCCTCTTCTTCCGCGGAGAAAGGCGCGTTCGCGTTGTGGGTGTCGACAGCCTGGCCGACCGCCGTGACTTCGGCGTCGGTCAGCGGGGTCGCGCGGCGAGCCGTGTAGTAGAGGGAAACGCCCATGCGGGCCACCTTAGCTGGCTTCGATCACGAGTAGTCGATGTCCAGTTCCGCGAAGCCCCTGGAACGGAACAGCGCCTTGCCGTCCTTCTTGAACGGGTTGCCGCAGTCGACGAACGTGACGCTCGCCAGGGTCGGGCAGTCCAGCAGCGCCTCGACGTTCACGATCCGCTTCGAGTTCAGGACGGTCAGCTGGACCAGGTTCGGCAGCATCGGGAAGACCGTGCAGTCGATCTCGGCACGGATACCGTTGAGGCGCAACGACTCCAGCGTGGTGATCTCGGCGAGCCGGGCCACCGGGAAGTCGCGTCCCGTGTCGCCGATCTCCAGCACGCGCAGCGGTGCCACGAGGTGGTCGACGACGTCGGTGTTCTTCAGGTGTACCAGTTCCAGGTGCCGCAGCGACGGCAGCGCCGCGAGCTGACGCAGCACAGCGGGGTCACCGGACACGTTGGTGCGGAGGAACTTGAGTGGCGGCAACGGGTCGACCACCTGGGGCAGCCGCGGCGTGGTGTAGGAGCTGACCCACATCAGCGCGCGCAGCGCCGGCAGGGCGGTGTCGGCGGCGAGGGGGACCGGAGGGGCTTGGCCGTCGGCGTTGCCGATCACCAGTGACGTCAGCGTGGGGGACGTCAGGTGCGTCACGAGCGGCGCGGGCAGCGTCAGCGACTCCAGGTTCACCAGGTCCGGCAGGTAAGCGGGCAGCACCGCCTTGCGCAGCTGGGCCTCCGTCGGGCACAGGGCCAGGCTGTGCACCCGTGCCATGTCCTCGGGCCGTGGCCGGCCCCGCCACGGAATCCGGACGGCGCCGTCCTCGGTGTAGTGATCGCACTCGTCGGCGTTGCCGACGCAGAGGCCTCCGTCGCCGCGGAGCGGGCCGAGGTACCGCTCGCGGCTCGCGCTGAAGGGGTCGACACCTGTCATGGCGGGCATCATCCACCGTGAGGTCGTCGCGTCCGATGAGGACCGTGCGAAGATCGGAAGGTGAGCTGGAAGGCGATGACGCCCGTCGAGGCGTGCGACCTCATGGACTTCTGGGAGGCCGCACCCTGGCCGCTCACGCGTGACCAGGTGCAGGAGCTGGCCGTGGAGTGGTTCGGGTGGACGATCGAGGTCGACGGCGGCGTCCCCTACCTCATGAACACGGTCTCCGGGTTCACCACCCCGGACGTGTCGACCATCGGCTCCAGGGGCGACCTGTCCTACCTCCAGCTCGACGTCGCGGACACGATCCGCGAGGTCACCCCCGCGTCGAGGCGGTTCCTCGGTGACGCCTACGCCCTGATGGTGCGCGAGGGGGAAACCCGCTGGGGCGCACCGGCGATGTGCGACTTCAAAGGCACGTCGTCCGCCACCTGGACCACCCCGTCCGGCGGGAGCATGTCGTTCAGGCTCGACCTGAGGGGGCTGCGCGCGATGTTCGAGACGCCGCAGGGCGTCGCGCTCGACCGGAGGGCCGGACACCGGTGAACGACCGCCTTCCCGCACCCGGACGGTTCGTCCGGTACCGCGACGTCGCCTACCGGCTGCTGCACTCGCCCGACAAGTGGTGGATCGCGTCGGACCACGCCGTCGACGAGTCGTTCACCAGGACGGGCCGCCGCTACTTCGTGAAGCACCTCGGGCCGGACGACGTGCTGGACTGCTACGACCTCGCCCGTCCCGGCACCTACCGCGGCCTGGCCGTCGAGGTCCTCACGACCACACCTCAGGCGTACGTGGTGACCACGCTCGACCAGCGGGCGGGCGCCGAGGGCTTCGCGAGGGCCGACCACCGCGGGCCGCTGGAGAAGCTCGTCGCGTTCGACGACCCGGAGCTGCGGTTCACCACCGAGCTCACGCCGGTTCGGGCGCCGTGGCAGATCGCGCACGCCTGGGATCTGTTCGCCGAACGGCTCACCGACGCGCTGCGCGACGTGACGGACCGCGTGTTCCTCGTCATCCACGCGGCGGACGACCCGAAGCGGTACGTGCAGTTCGCGGCCGAGCCCGACCGCCTCGACGCGGAGGCGCCGGGCGCGGACGTCGTCGAGGACGCCCTCGAGTTCCTGCTGCGCAGGTCCGGGTGGGTCGAGCCCGGGGTCGCACAGCCCAACTGGACGTCGTCGCTGCGGCGGCCCGCGCTCACGGCCGAGTTCGCGCAGCTGGCGCGGCGGTGCGTGGTGGCGCTGAACAAGTCTTACCGGATCACGAGTCCGGACGACCTCCGGTACCGCGCGTGGCACGAGCCGGTGGGTGCGCAGACCGCCGCGGTGAAGCTGCCCGGGCTCGGGCTCGACTGATCACCGAGCGGCATTCCCCGGTGTGACCCGCCTGCCCGCGACATCCGGTGAGGACTGCAGGAAGTGATCATCCGTTCTGACGCTGTCGAGGGCAGGCGAGGCCGGAACCTTCCAATCGGGCAGCAATCCATCACGGAAGAGCGAGGCTGCCAACTGCACGGCTCACTTTCGGTAGCAAGGCGTTCACCAGGGGGAGTGTGAGGATCAACACTCGTCTGTGACGTTCCCGTGTTCATTTCGTAATGTGGCCGCCCGTGTGAGCATGCCCTGTCCCCGACGCAAGGTGTTCCCGAATGCCGGGCCGACATAGAACTCAGCCGACACCCAGCAAGAAGCTGCCCATCGCGGTCGCCGCCACCCTCACCGCAGGCCTGGTCGTGACCTTCTGGACGGTCCGCGGTTCCGACCAGCCGGTCGACCCGACCGGAGCGGCCGCCCAGCTGGGCGCCCCGGCGACCTCCGCCGGCCAGAGCTCGACGTCCCCGACGACGTCGACCACCGCGCCGACGTCCTCGGAAGCTCCGACCACCACCACGGTGCCCCCGGTGACCACGACGGTCCCGTTGACCACCACACCGCCACCTCCGCCGCCTCCACCACCCCCGCCGCCCTGCCCGACCACGTTGAACGGCGTGAAGCCGCACGTGGCGCAGGTGGGCCACCACGTCGGGGGCAAGTTCGGCGTCGACAACATCGGTGGCGCCGTCGGCCGCGGCGGCTCCGGCGACCACCCCACCGGCCTGGCGCTGGACTTCATGGTCGACAACGCGACCGGCAACGCCCTGGCCGAGTACGTGCTGGCCAACCGGAAGGCGTTCGGCGTCACCTACGTGATCTGGCGGCAGCGCTACAACGACGGCAGCGGCTGGTCGATGATGGAGGACCGGGGCAGCCCCACGGCCAACCACATGGACCACGTGCACGTGTCGTTCCAGCCGAACGCGGTCGTCAAGGTCACCTGCTGACCTCGCCGGCTCGGCAGGTCCTGAGGTAGCTGAGGAACGACGACTGCAGGCCGGTCACGTGCGTTTCGCGCAGCACCTCGCTGGTCACGGCCGCGCCGCGGGCGGTGAGGTGGTGCAGGACGGTGGCCGCGTTCTTCGTGAGGTTCTGGTAGATCGGCACGGTGCCGAGGATCTCGCGGTCGTTGAACGTCAGGTGCAGCTCGGCCGTGGGCAGGTCTTCGCCCAGTTCCCGAATGCGGGCGAAGATCCGGCTGTCCTCACCGGCGACGCCGGGGCTGCCGGCCCCGATGCTCTCGAAGAGCGTGGTGCCGGTCAGCCAGGCGTAGAGGCTGAAGAGTCCGCCGTAGGAGTAGCCGAAGAGGCCGTGACCGCTCGTGGCCGTGCCGTAGTCGCGTTCGACGCGGGGGTGCAGTTCGTCGGTGATGAAGCCGAGGAACGCATCACTTCTCGTGTCGCGCAGCTCGTCGACGTAGGCGTCGGCCTGCTCGCGGGTCATCGCACCCGCCTGGACCCCCATCTCCACGGCGTCGAGGAACTCCCGGGCGACGGGCTCGCCGGGCGGCACGAGGTCCCTGTTGCGCAGCCGCGCCCAGTGCTGCGCGTCCTCGCCCGCGTAGCCGATGCTGACCTGGATGTACGGCTTGATCGGCTGCATGGGATCCTGCTGCGTGACGATGAGCGGCGCCGTCAGGCCGACCGCCCAGTTGCCGTCGAGCACGTACACGACGGGCAGCTGCGCCGTGGCGGGGTCGTGGTTCGGCGGCGTGGTGACCCACACGCCGTAGTCGTGGCCACTGCTGGAACGCAGCTCGAAGTAGTCGGTGTCGGCGAGGCAGCCGTTCCACATGGTGCTCATCGGAGATCCTTCACAACACGTCCATTGTGGACGACGAGTACGGCGTTGGCGGGGTCGGCGAAGACGGCCGGGTCTTCGAGCGGGTTTCCGTTCCACAGCACGAGGTCCGCCTGCTTGCCGGGGGCGATGACGCCGACCTCGGGCAGGCCGATGATCTCGGCGTTGGTCTTCGTGGCCGCCACGAGGGCGTCCATCGGTGTCTCGAACTGTGCGCGCAGGCTGAGCTCCTCGCCGCGGCGGTCCTGGTCCGGGCCGATGAGGTCGGACCCCAGCCCGACCCGCACCCCGGCCTCCTTGGCGACGGCGAGCGCCCTGGCCATCCGTTCCCGCGCTCCCGCCACGCGCTCGCGGACCGCTTCGCCCAGGCCGGCGGCGGCGGGATCGTGCAGCAACCGTTCGACGACGGTGAACGTGGGCACGAGCGCAACCCGGTGGGCGGCCATCAGCTCCGCCGTCTGTTCGTCGAGATCCGTGCCGTGCTCGACACAGCGCGCTCCTGCCTCGACCGCGTTGCGGATGCCGTCGTTGTTGTGGGCGTGCACGGTCACGTAGGTGCCGCGTGCCGAGGCTTCCTGCACCGCGACGGCGATCTCCTCGACGGTGAACTGGGTGTCGGTGAGCCGGTCGTTGCCGCCCACCACCCCGCCGGTCACGCAGAGCTTGAGGAACGACGCCCCGCGCCGGAACGCCTCTCGCACGTTGCGCCGCAGCTCGTCGGCGTTGCCGGCCATCATGGACAGCGCGCACAGGCCGGGCACGTGGTGGCTGCTCCACAGTTCGGTGGGCTCCCATTCGGCGCCGTAGTAGCCGTGGCCGCCGGTCTGGCACTGCACCGGCCCGCACGACAGCACACGCGGCCCCCTGACCTTGCCCTTCGCGATCGCGGCGACAACCCCGCCGTCGATCCCGCCGGTGTCGCGGACGGTCGTGAAGCCGGCGTCGAGCGCCTTGCCGGCCGCGGCGAAGATGTCCGCGGCGATCTCGGCGGCGCTGATCTGGAACGAGAACTGCGGCTGGATCGGGCTCGACAGCCCCAGGTGGACGTGCGCGTCGATGAGGCCGGGCGTCATCGTGAGCCCGTCGCCGTCGATCCGGTCGCCGTCGATCCGGTCTCCGTCGGCGGCGCCGATGATCCGGCCGTTCTCGACGGTGACGGCGCCCTGGGTCGGATCGCGGCCTGATCCGTCCACGACCGTGGCGCCCATCAGCTGGAAACGTCCCATCCGCCCTCTTTTCCATTGGATAAATCTCTTTTCCAATGGATAAACTAGCGGCGTGGTCCTGTCAAGCACCGGCGATGCCCGCGAGCGCCTCCTGGCGCGCCTCCTCGACGTGTTCGACGACGGTCTTCCGCCACCGGAGACGTCGCTGCGCGAGATCGCGGCTCGGACCGAAACCAGTCATGCGTTGCTGCGGTACCACTTCGGGTCGCTCACGGGTGTGCTGGCGGCGGTGCTCGGGGCGCAGCGGGCCCGTGACAACGAGGCGTTGTTCCGGGACGCGGCGCAGGGGACGTTCGACGACCTCGTGCGGGCCATCTGGCGGACGTACATGCGTCCGGAGCAGCTGTCGCGTGCGCGCGGGTTCTTCCACGTCGTGGGGCTGGCGGCGTACCGGCCGGATGAGTACGGCGAGTTCATCTCGTCGCTGGGGGACCTCACCGGGGCGTTGGCGTCGTTGGCGGAGCGGGAGGGGGCCGGTGCTGCGGAGGCGTTGACCAGGGCCACCGTTGTCGTCGCTGCGATTCGGGGGTTGTTGCTGCAGGAGGTTTTGACGCCGGGGGTGTGTTCGGAGGAGGCGGTGGCGTTGATCCTGGGGATGGGTGGGGAGCGATCCGGTCCGGAGGCCTGAACTCGGGTCAGCGTCGGCTCGCGTCAAGCGCTGCTTGTAGCTCGATCGAAGTAAATCTGCGCGATGTCCGCATTGGAGGACCTACAGGCAATACGCATGTACCGGCGGCGGCGTGCAGATGGTGCAATTCATCGAATGCGGGCCGAGCTGCAGCCCGGCGTGTCGGCCTGCGGGCAACTGCACGCCTACGGGAGCCTGCGCACCGGACTACCACTGATCGGAGGAACCCGATTTCATGCTCGCCCGTCGCGCCTACATCCCCGAGGAACTCCTGCCCACGGGCTCTCGGCGGGCATGGCCGCTCGACGTACCATGCGTCGCCCAGTTGGCTGAGGAGGGCATGTCCTTCGAGAAGCCGGTGACCTTCCTCGTCGGCGAGAACGGCTCCGGCAAGTCCACCCTCGTCGAGGCGTTCGCCGAAGCCTGGGGCTTGGACGCGCGCGGCGGGCGAGCCGGGCGCAAGTACGGCAACGACCGCCCGAAGACCGAGCTCGGCGAGATGGTGCGCTTCGAGACCACCGCGGCCGGCGTCCGGCACCGTTCCGGGACCCGCACGAAGCGCAAGGGCTACTTCCTGCGCGCGGAGACCGCCTTCGGGTTCATGGAGGCGGTCTCCGGCATGCGTGGCTACTGGGCCGAGGACACCAGCGAGATGAGCCACGGCGAAGGGTTCCTCACCGTGTTCTCCGCGATGTTCCGCGAGCCGGGCTTCTACCTGATGGACGAGCCCGAAGCCGCCCTGTCGTTCCAGTCCTGTCTGCGGCTGGTGTCGCTGATGCACCAGCTCGGCAAGTCCGGCGCGCAGATCATCTGCGCCACCCACTCACCGATCCTGGCATCCACGCCGGACGCTGACATCATCGAAGTCGGCGACCACGGGTTCCACCGCACCAAGTGGGAAGACCTCGCTCTGGTCGACCACTGGCGCCGGTACATGACCACGCCGGAGGCATATCTGCGGCACGTCACCGAGAGCTGACGTGGTCGATGGACACCGGCCTGAGCGAGGCGGACGCCCGATACCGGGAGTGGATGCTCAACAACCTCCAGCGTGCCGCGGACCACCTCGGGCTCATCGTCGTCGGCGAGCCCCGGCGCGGGTGGGTCGACCGCTCAGTCGGAGCACCCGCCCGCCGAGATGAGCAGACGTACTGGCTGCGTGTGGTGTCCGAGGACGTGCGGTGGGCCGGTGGTGCGTTCTGGACGGGGAACGTCGACTCGAACGTGTTGACCGGTCTGGCGAAGCCACGTGTCCTCGACGTGTACGAGTGGGAAGAGGTGCGGCATCAGCGCGCTGAAGTGTTGACGCTTCTTCCTGGTTCTCCGTGCTCTCGTACTGACGCGTTGCGCGACTGCGTCGACCTGCCCGACGCGTGGTGGGCAGAGCTCCGGCGAACGATCGACGTGGTCGCGGCAACGCCGACGGACCGGGTCGGCGTCGGCCAAGACCTCGTCACCACGAGGATTCGGCACCGGTTCGGCGACGGCATCTCCACGGAGGTCTCGGCGTGGGAGACGGTGCATGGCGACTTGCACTGGAGCAACCTGATGCAGCCCGAGTTCGGGCTGCTGGACCGGGAGATGTGGGGGAGAGGACCCGCGGGGGTCGACGCGGCGACGCTGCTCAGGCGCGGCGATCAGTGTTCTTGGCGTCCGCGACGAGATGGTCCTGATCACCCAGGTCGGTCGACTGGGAACAGCTGGAGGTGCCACTGCTCGTCGGCCCCTTCCCGGAACTTGATCCCGAGGTGGAACCGTCTCCAGGGCAGCGGGATCTCCCAGCGTTCCGTTCGGCCGAGCTCCACTTCGGTCACGTACACGTGCGGTGTGTTCCAGTCGAACTGCAGCTCGGCCGTTGCGGTCCAGCCATCCACGTCGCCCGGCGGGCGGCTGTCGAGCACCTCCACGACGACCTGGACCTCACCGTGTTCACGCCCGGCGAGCAGGTGCACCTGCCCATCGCCGCGATCGTCGATGAAGTTCTCGATCTCCTCGGCTCGACCGGTTCAGGGCAGCTCTTCGGCCTCGAAGAGGAAGCATCCGTGGGCCACCCACACGCTTCCTTCGAAGCGGGACATCACGTTCACCGCGCCCTTCCCGAACATTGGCTACTCCGTCGAAAAGATACGCGCGACACCTTCGCGAACCGCCGCCCAGTCCGTGCCGGGTGTCCGCCGCAGGGCAGCGGCCATCGCTCCCGAACGCTGCTGGTGTTCCCGGCGGAGCTGCTCCAGGTCGAGCTGGACGTCCGCGGCCACCCCACCGGCCTCGACCTCCGCGATGCGCCGCTCCATCGCGACCATCAGCTCCCGATCGAACGTCTCCACCGCCTGCAGGAACGACTCGGTGGGCACGCTCACCCGTCCCCGCCTCGGCACGGTGCAGTCGACCCCGCTGTCGACGGGATGTCTCCAGTCGACGGTGATCGTGTCCTGGTCGGCCACCGATCGCCACCAGAGGATGCTGGGCCCGGCACGCAGGTAGCTGGTGTTCATGAAGTGGCCGCTGTACCAGTCGACAGCCGCTTCCTCGTCCGCCCCGGGCCAGGCGTCTCCGGTCAGGTGCCCGACGAGGTCCGCGGGCACCGGTTCCAGTGCGGAGGGCAGTACTTCCTGGATGTCCTCCCACAGCCGGACGACGTAGTAGTCGACCGGCGAGGACCGGTGGTGGAACAGCTTGTGCCCGTCCACCTCGATCCAGTAACGGCCGTCGGTCAACGCGAACCAGTGCAGGCGGCGCTCACCCCACGGCTCCACATCGGACAGTGGCGTGAGCTGGAAGTGGAAGCGGATCACCTCGGCAGTGTGCTCACCGCGTGGCCCCGGTGTCGAACGACTTCACCGCGGACCGGAGGGCCGGCTGTGCTCAGGCGTCGCGGCGTTCCAGTTCCTCCAGGCCGTCCTGCCAGCGCTGCTCGCGTTGGAGGGCGGTCTGCTCCCACCACGGGGTGCCGCGCTCGCCGAGGGCGACCTTGGCGAGCTGGACCCGTGCGCGGGCGTCGTGCTCCGCCTCGGGGTCGTCGGTGCGGTGGGCGGCGCTGATGTCACGGCGGGCCTTCATGAGCAGGCTGCGCAGGCGGGCCGCGGGCTCGGGTGGGATGTCGGGGTCGGTGGCCCGCCAGCGCCGCCCGTTGATGATGACGAAGTGCCCGTCTGGCGTGTGCTCCGGCTCGGCCATCGCACCAGGATCGCACCGTTCGGCCTGCCGGGCGTGTTCAGCGGGGGTGGGTGATGATGGAGCGGTGGCGGAAGGCGACAGCGTGGCGCGGATCGCGGCACGGCTCGACACCGCCACGGCCAGGATGTTGATCGTCCACAGTGATGTCCGGCATCCCCGTTTCGTCACCGTCGACCTGGCCGGGCAACGCATTCTCGACTGGCGTGCGCGGGGCAAGCACCTGTTGTGCCGCACCGACTGTGGGCTGACCGTCCACTCGCACCTGCGGATGACCGGCTCCTGGTCGGTGCTGCGGCCGGGCAAACGGCTGCCCGCGCGGGTGATGCCCGATCTGCGGATCGCGTTGCGCCTCGACGACGGCCGCACGCTCGTGGGAGTCGCGCTGCCGGTTCTGACCGTGCTGAGGACGTCCGACGAGCACGCGGTGGTGGGGCACCTGGGTCCGGATTTGCTGGGCACCGACAGCCTCTCCGCCGGTGCGGAGCGGGTCGCGGCGGCCGGGGGAGCGGCGATTGTCGCGGCGCTGCTCGACAGCGCCGGGTGGCGGGGCTGGGCAACATGTGGGCGCAGGAGCTGCTGTTCCTGCACGGCGTCGATCCGTGGCGGGCGGCCGATTCGGTGGACGGCCTGGAGGTGTTGCTCACCGATGCCCGGCGGCGGTTGCGGCACGCGGTACGCGAGAACCCCGCGCAGAACACGACCAGCAGGCCGCGGCCCCGGCATTGGGTCTACGGCAGGGCTCGGCGTCCGTGCCTGCGTTGCGGCACACCGGTCGCGTTCCGCCCGGCCGAGCTCACCGACCACGGCCGGGAAACGTGGTGGTGTCCTGTCTGCCAGGTGTGACGGGCACGGCCCGTCGGCTGGTCGGTGACCCGGAAGCCTTGGCACACCTGGTGGACCGGCTCACGAACGTCACCGGGTGCCGCGGGGGAGTGGGCCGACGTCGGCGTGGCGGCCTGGGCGCAACGCGGCGTGGCGCTGTCCGGGGCCTGGGCCGGAACGGGCGGCCAGCGCGTCGGCGACGACACCGGTGACGAAGGCGTAGACGGCCTTGTGCAGCAGGTCGACCGCCAGTTCGCCGCGGGGCCAGGTGGGCGGGGGAGCGCCGACACCCGTTGCGTTCTCGAGGATCTGGTCGTTGGTCAGCCGGACGACCGTGAACTTCGCCGAGGACCACGGTCCGCGCAGGCCGGCGTGTGCCATGACCGAGCGCAGGACGCCCAGCAGCACGCCCTGGCCGAAGTGCATCGCCAGGTTGACCGGCACCGGCTGCCTGCCGCCGGGTCGTTCCCGCATGCCCGTGAGGCGTTGCAGGACCCGCGCCGGCACGTGGGAGTCCGGGCGGCCGGTCAGGCGCTGTTCCACCTTCTCGCCCACCGTCATCACCAGCACTCCGGCGGTCCCCGCGACCAGGCCCTCCCACAACGCGCGTTTCATCATGCCGCGTCGAGTACCCGGCGAGGGGCGACCTATCCGCGGCAGGTTGAAGGCGGCGGCGCCGGGTATGCGGTTCGCAGGACGACGTCGAGGGAGGCTGCTGATGACCGCCATGCCCGCGGTGGCCGCGTCGAGCAACTGGCGCGACGAGGACGGCACCCGGTTGCCGTCGGGTGACGTGCACGCCTGGTGGCCGGGGCAGAACCAGACGCTGTGCGGTGTGCCGTTGCACCGCGCGCGGCTCGACCGGTTCTCGCACGTGCTGTGGGCCGACGCGGTGTGGATCAACGACACCGGAGGGGAAGGCACTCCCGCGATGGCGATGTGCCCGCGCTGCACGGCGGCGACACGACCGAAGCGGACCAGGCGCGCCGACCGCACGAGGGCCCGTCCCTGACTCAAGCGGCAGCACTTGGTGGGCACGGCGAACGGCCCCGGTCACCGCGTGGGTGGCCGGGGCCGTTCGAGGTTGCGGCTATCAGCGCACGCTGCTGCGGCTGCGGCCCGAGATGGCCTCCGCGACACCGATGAGCAGCACCGAGGCGATCACCGCGACGATGAAGCCCAGCACGTTGAGCTCGAAGATGTCGCCGGTGCCGAGCAGGTTCGCGATGGTGCCGCCGATGACGGAGCCGACCAGGCCCAGCAGCAGCGTCGCCACGATTCCGAGGTTCTGCTTGCCGGGCTTGATCAGTCGGGCGAGCGCGCCGATGATCAGTCCGGCGACGATGAACCCGATCACGTCAGCCTCCTGAAGTCGATTCTGTTGCCCACCTCGGCTACCCCGGCGCCGCGCCGCCCAATCACAAACGACGATCACGTCACTGTCGCACGGCACGCCCGCGAGCAGGCCCGCGCGCCGCCGGTGCAAGTGGCAGGATCGTCGGGTGAACGTCGTCAGCGGGTGCAACGTGGTCGTGACCGGCAGCGGGCTGGTGGTGCCCGCCGCGGCGATCGCGGCTCACGTCGGAGGCCGGTGATGACCGAGTACGAGGACAGCCTCGAAGACCTCTACGACAACGCACCGTGCGGGTACGTGTCCACGTTGCCCGACGGCACCATCGTGAAGATCAACGCGACGCTGCTGCGGTGGCTCGGCCGTGAGCGGGACGCGGTGGTGGGGCGCGTCAGCTTCAGCGACCTGCTCACCGTCGGTGGGCGGATCTACTACGAGACGCACTTCGCGCCGTTGTTGCAGCTGCGGGGCGAGCTCGGTGGTGTCGCGCTGGAGCTGAGGGCGGCCGGGGGCACGCGGCTGCCCGTGCTGCTGACCTCGACCGTCAAGTCCGACGCCGGCGGCAGGGCGCGGTTCATCCGGACCACGGTGTTCGACGCGCGGGACCGGCGCGCGTACGAGGAGGAGCTGCTCAGGGGCCGCGACCTCGCCGAACGTGAACGCGACCGGGTGCAGCGGCTCGCGCGGACCCTGCAGCAGACCCTGCTGCCCCCGGCCCTGCCGGTGGTGCCCGGTGTGCAGGCCGCCGCCTACTACCACCCCGCGTCGCTGGACCAGGTCGGCGGCGACTTCTACGACCTGTTCCCGTTGCCCGGCGACACGTGGGGGTTCTTCCTCGGCGACGTGTCCGGCAAGGGCGAGGACGCGGCCGTGGTGACGTCGCTGATCCGGTACACGCTGCGCGGGGCGGCGGTCTACGACCCGGACCCCGTGAGCGTGCTCGACCACCTCAACACCGTGCTCTACCAGGCTTCCCAGGGCATGTACCCGCGGTTCTGCACGGTTGTGTGCGGCAGCATCCGCCGCGACGGCGACGCTGCGGTGATGACGGTGGCCGGTGGCGGGCACACGCCGGCCGTGGTGTTCCGGGCGGACGGGACGTCGTCGTTGCTGCACCTGCGCGGCGGACAGCTGGTCGGCGCGCTGCCCGAGGCCCGTTTCGTGGTCGCGGAGCTCCGCCTGGAGCCGGGTGACGCCATCCTGCTCTACACCGACGGCCTCACCGAGGCGCGGACCGGCGCCGACAGCTGGTACAGCGAGGAGGACCTGCTGGACGACCTCGCCGGCCTGGCACCGGCGACCGCGCCGGACGTGATCGCCGCGGTGAACCGGCTGCTGGACGCCCTGGGCGACGGTGTCGAGGACGACACGGCCCTGTTGGCGTTGAGCGTTCCCGCACGGGAGGGTGGTCGCGCGTGAACGACTTCTCGGTGACCGTCCGCACGGTGGCGGCCGGTGTGGTCCTCACCATCCGGGGCGACCTCGACGCGCACACCTCGCCCGGTGTTCTCGCCCGCACGGGTGAGCTTCTCCCTGTCCCGCGGGCAGCTGCTCGTCGTGGACCTGTCCGGGCTGCGCTTCTGCGACTCCAGCGGCATCTCGGCGTTCATCGCCGCCAGGAACCTCGCCGTCGGCGCTCAGGCCGACGTCGTCCTGGTCGCTGTGCCGCGACAGGTCCTCCGGGTGCTCGACGTCGTCGGTCTGGGCGCGCTGTTCACGGTGCGCTCCAGCGTGGAGGACGCGCTCTCGGGCCGTTGAGCTGCTTCAGTGCTCCGACGGGACGCGCTGTGCGGGCACCGGTTCCTGGAACAGGTTCGTCCAGGACGGCCGGTCGGACTCGGCCGGGCCGGGCTGGGTGTGGGTCTCGTGGTTTTCGGGATGGCTGAACAGGTCGTTCGCCGAAGGCAGGGTCACGTGGTTCTTTCCGTTTGATGACAGAGGTCTTGACAGGAGAAGTCCAGGGCGCGGAACGCGGCCACCTCTCTGCCAACCGTACACCCTCCGCCGCCGATCCGGTTTTCGTTCGTCAGGCCGTGTTGCGCAGAGGTGCGCCTGCGCCGTGCAGGTGCCGCAGCACCTCGGCGTAGGAGCGGCGCAGGGTGGTCTTGCTGTACGGGATTCAGTGGCGTCCGCAGAAGTCCTCGACGACGGGTTGCGCGTGGCGCAGGTTGGGGCGGGGCATGTGCGGGTAGAGGTGGTGCTCGACCTGGTGGTTCAGCCCGCCGAGCAGGGCGTCGACCCACCGGCCGCCGGTGACGTTGCGGGAGGTCAGGACCTGTTTGTGCAGGTGGTCGAGCCGTTGTTCGCCGGTGATGATCGGCATCCCCTTGTGGTTGGGCGCGAACGAGCACCCGAGGTAGACGCCCATGAGTCCTTGGTGCACGACGATGAAGACGACGGCTTTCAGCGGAGGCAGCACGAGGAACACCGCGGTGAGGTACGCGGCCAGCGGGACGACCTGCAACGCGGTCTCGCGCCACGGGTTGCGCAGCTCGTTGCGGCACAGGGCGACGATGCCGGAGATCCGCAGCACGACCGCTTCGGCGAGCAGCAGCGGGAAGAACAGGAAGGCCTGCCGTTTGGTGATCCAGGCGTTCAGGCCGCGTTTGTCCTTGGCCTGGGCGCGGCTGAAGGCGAGGGCGTGGATCTCGATGTCGGGGTCGTGGTCCTCGTGGTTGGGGTTGGCGTGGTGGCGGTTGTGCTTCGCGACCCACCACTGGTAGCTGATCCCGGTCAGGCTGCCGTGCAGATGCCCCACGACGTCGTTGTGCCGGTGGCTGCGGAAGATCTGCCGGTGACCCGCGTCGTGCCCGATGAACGCGAGCTGCGTGGACGCCGCGGCCAGGGCGACAGCCGTGAGCACCTGCCACCACGAGTCGCCCAGCAGCACGAAGGCCACGGCGATCCCGCCGAGCAGGACCGCGTTCACCGCCATCCGCACCAGGTAGTAGCCGCGCCGCCGGTCCAGCAACCCGGCTGCCCTGAGCTCCTTGGTGAGGCGGGCGAAGTCGCTGCCGCGCGGGCGGTCGGCCGGTTCGGTCAGTACGTCGGGCGCTGACGACATTCGTCTACTCCGGACGGTGCGGGTTCAGGTGCTCCCGCGGCGTTCGCCTGGGAGGGCGCGCGGGTGGGCCGCTGGAAGCTCGACTGGCGCAGATCAGGAGAAGAACGCCCCCGTGCGTCACCTCGTCCGCACGGTCATCGCCAGATACCCCTTTCGCGTTGGTTCAACCCGAATCGGAGGAAGTCGCGTTCCCAGGGGTGAACGACGAGACCGGCGTGTTGCACCTGCCGCAGCGGCATGTGATGTCCTTCGGGTCACCACAGCTGGAAAGGTTCCGCCTGCGATGCACTTCACGCCTCCCCGCCAGGTGAAGATCGGTGACGCCGCCGCGTTCGCCGGGACGACCCCGCGCGCGATCCGCCACTACCACCAGATCGGTCTGCTCCCCGAGCCCGAGCGGGGTGCGGACGACCGCCGCCGCTACGGCTACGACGACATGATCCGGCTGCTGTGGATCCGCAGGATGGCCGAGGCCGGCATCGCGCTCGACGACGTGCGGGCCGCGTTCGACGGGACCTGGGACGTCGCGGAGAACCTGGGGCGCCTGGAGGAGACCCTGGCCGCGCAGGAGGCGGAGATCCGCCGCCAGCGCGAGGCGGTTCAGCGGCTGCGGGTCGTGGGCAGCCCGCTGGGGTTGTTGTCGGACCTGGTGACGGACCGGCTCCGCCACCTGCCCGCCGGTGCGGTGCGCCCCTCCGACCTGGAGGCCCTGCTGGTCACCGAACGGATCTTCGGCCCGCTGGCCGCCGCGGTGCAGGCCAGCACGGTCATCGTGCTGGCCACCCACCCCGAGCTGCGGGAGGAGGACGACCGCCTGGAGGCGGCCGAGGCCGCACTCGACGACGGCGTCGATCCCGGAGACCCGCGGGTCGAGGAGCTCGCCCGGCAGCGGTTCGCCTATTACGAGGCCGTGGAACGGGCCGTCGAGGCAGCCGGGCTGGACGTCGCCGAGGAGGAGCTCTTCGCCCTCGACCTGGGCGAACAGGAAACGCGGATGAGCGCCGGCGAAGCGCTCACCAAGATGCCGTACGACTTCTCAGCCGCCCGGATGCGCTGCATCGAGCGCACGGCACAGCTCCTCGCGGACAGCTGACTCCTGCGGAAGGGCTGACGGCCCTTGCGCACGGATCAGAGGTGGCGCAACGACTGCTTCACCACGTGCGCACCTGCGAGGCAGGCGGCCGCACCCGGCTGCTCCCGGTGGCCAGGGGGCGTGATCATCCAGTGGCTGAACGCGGTGTGGTGCCGCGCGAACTCCTGTGGTGTGGCGGAGTGCTCGACGGCGGCGGACAGTTCCGCGACGCGGGCGTACCGCGGGATGCGGTCGGCCTGGTAGGCCGCCAGGGCGGAGGGCACGTCGTCGGCTGCGCCGACCAGTTCGCCGAGCAGCGCGGCGTCCTCGACGCCCAGCGTCGCACCGGCTGTGATGTGCGGTGACATCGCGTGGGCCGCGTCACCGGCCAGGGCGACCCGTGCCGAGACCCAGTGCGGCAACGGCGGTACGAGCACGACCTGGTTGTGCAGGACCAGCTCCTCGGGTGTCGCGCGGATCAGCCGCGTCAGCACCCCGTCGCGGCTGTCCTCCAGGTGGCGGGCCCGTTCCAGCGCCTGGTGCCTCGGGGTGCCGGTGAGCGGTGGCGACTGGAACTGGTTCACCAGCCAGTACACGCTGCCGTCGTGGGTGCGGACGTATCCGCCCCTGCACCCGTTGGTGCCCAGGACGAGCCGGTTCTCCGCGACCGCGACGCCGCCGGCCGGGACGATCGCGCGCCAGGCGTGGTGGCCGCGGTGTTCCTGCGCGGGGGTGCCCGGCACCAGCTGCGCGCGGACCGCCGAGTACGCCCCGTCCGCTCCGACGAGCACCTCGGCTTCCTCCGTGCTGCCGTCGGTCAACCGGACGGTGACGCCTCCGCTGTGTTCCTCGAACGCGCTGAACCCGGCGCCGAGGCGGATGTTCTCGCGCCCCACTGCGTCGGCGAGCAGGCCGGTCAGCTTCGCGCGGTGCACGAGCAGGTACCGGTGGTCTTCGGCATCGAACCCCGGGGTGTCGAGCAGCCTCCCCGAGGGGTCGTGGAAGCGCATCTCGCTGGGCTTGCCGATGGCCCGCACCTGCTCGCCGATGCCGAGCCCGTCGAACACCGCCAGTGCGTTGGCCCAGAGCCCCAGTCCGGCACCGGCGGCGCGGATCTCCGGTGCCCGCTCGCAGACCACCACGTCGACCCCGGCCCGGCGCAGGGCGACGCCCGTCGTCAACCCGACGATCCCGGCGCCGATCACCACAGCCCGCAGCACGGGCGCTTTCCCGGTCATGTTGTTGCCCTCCAACGGTTTCTCTCCCGTTCTTCGACCGTAGGAGCGACCGGGGGTTAACACCAGTGCAACTCTGGCAAGCAACCATTTCGAATGTGATAATCGGCTGTGCGCGACATTGACCTGAAACTGATCGAGGCGCTGGACGCGCTGCTCGCCGAGAACAGCGTGACCAAGGCCGCCGCCCGGCTGCACACCTCGGCGCCGGCGATGAGCCGCACCCTGGCCCGCCTGCGCCGCGTCTTCGACGACCCGCTGCTCGTCCGGGCCGGACGTGACCTCGTGCCGACACCACGGGCAGTGGAGCTGCGCGGTGAGGTGCACGCGATCGCCTCCAGGGCACGGGCGCTGTTCGCCCCGTCCGCCACGGCCGACCCGCGGAGCGCGGTGCGCACGTTCGACCTGCAGGTCACCGACATGCTGTCCACGACGTTCATCCCGTCGCTCATCGACGACCTGCGGGACCAGGCCCCCGGCATCTCGCTGCGGCTGCGGCCGGAGAACCTGGAGGACACCCCGGCGCTGCGGGAAGGCCTGGTCGACCTGGAGATCGGCAGCATCCGGCCCGGCGACGCGGAGGTCCACTCCGAAGCGCTCGTCACCGAGGCGCTGATCGGCGTCGTGCGGCCGGGTCATCCCCTCGTCGAGGTGGAAGTGGTGACACCGCAACGGTTCGCCGCCGCCGACCACGTCGTCGTGTCGCGGCGCGGCCGGGCACGCGGCCCGGTCGACGAGGAGCTGACCGAGCTGGGGCTGAGCCGCCGCGTGGTGGCCGTGGTGCCGACGTTCGCGAGCGCGTTGTTCCTCGCCTCGGAGACCGACGTCGTCTGCATCGCGCCCGCCCGGCTGGCCCGCCGGATGCTCGACAAGCTCGGGCTCCGCACGTTCGCGATCCCGGTGGACCTGCCGCCCGTGACGGTCGGCATGGCCTGGCACCCGCGCAACCACCACGACCGCACCCACCAGCTGCTGCGCGACCGCACCCGGCACATCATGGCCGCTGCGGGACCGGGTGGTCCTCCCGGACGTTCCTCGTAGTTTTTCCGGTCACCAGGAATAGCGGCAGTTGCGGTGATCATTGGGGAAATCGACTGTGGGAAAATCCCACTCTCTCCACTCGAAAGAGTGAGATTGAATCCGTTGTGGAGTGTGATTCACATTCCTATAGTCGAGAACGGCCGGTCTTTCGCGTTCTAGCCTGGAAGGTCTCCTCTCGTGAAAGCAACTGTGGCTTTTCTCGTTTCCGTGAGCATGCTGGGTTTCTCCTGCGCCGCTCTCGCTGAAGGTTCCGCGGTCGATTTCGGAAAGGGCGCGCGATTCGAGTCGGAGTGGAAGATCCGCCCGGCCCTGGACCCCGACTACGAGGTGGTTCAGCTCACCAGGGACAAAGAGCTCGACAACAAGATGTACCTCGACGTGGACCCCTACGTCCCGTCGCTCAACTCCGTCCTGTTCATGTCGGAACGGGACGGCGACGAGAACCTCTACCTCATGTCGCTCGACAACGGGAGGTTCGTGCAGGTCACGGACTCCGACGACATCGACGGCGACCACGCCAACGTCTCGCCGCAGACCGAGGAGGCCTTCTACCTCGACGACCGGACGCTGACCAGCGTCAGCCTGCGCGCCCCGTACCGCGAGAAGAAGATCCGCACCTTCTCGAGCAGGTACGACTTCAAGGGAATCCCCTCGCTCACGTCGGACGGCAAGACGGTCGCCGCGTCGCTGTACGACGAGGAGGAGAAAACCTCCTCGCTCGTCCTGGTCGACGTGAGATCGGGGGAGCTGCAAACGGTCAAGAAGATCGACGGGGAGGTCGACCACGTGTTGATCAACCCGGTGCACGGGGACACGCTGCTGTTCCACCTGCGCTACGACTCCCAGATCGGTCTGGTGGACATCGGCACGAAGAAGAAGACGATGCTGACCGATTCGAATGACCACGGTGCGCACCCGTTCTGGGCGTCCAACGGCCGGGACGCCGCCTTCGCACAGCGGAAGCAGGGCGAAACGCCGGACCAGGTGGTGACCTACAACATCCGCAAGCAGGAGTTCTTCAGCTACGACACCCGGGAGAGCAGCAACCACTACGCCATGAACCCCGCGCGGACGATCATCCAGGGCGACGGCCACAAGGACTCGACGGCCTACATCTACTTCTATTACATCAAAGCCGGCACGAACAAGGTCGACACCGTGAAGATGTTCAAGCACGGGAAGCTCTTCGAACGAGGAGTCGGTGCACCCGCACGCCGCGTTCATCAACGACACGGACCTGATCTTCAACAGCGACGCGGACGGCAACGGCAACGTGTACCTGCTGAGGGAGAAGTAGGACGCTCGGCCGTGGAGGGGGTGCGGCGCCGGGTTCCCGGCGCCGCACCCCCGCGCTCGCACCGGTGCTCGACCCAGCCGGTGCCTAGACTGGCGATCATGACGAAGCAGCGGTGGGCCGTCGCAGACCTCCCCGACCAGACCGGGCGCACCGTCGTGGTGACCGGCGCGGCCAGCGGGGTGGGGCGCGGCACGGCGACCGCGTTCGCGGCGGCGGGGGCGCGCACGGTGCTCGCCGTGCGGGACGTCGCCGCGGGGGAGCGGGCGGCGGCGGCCATGCGCGGCACGACCGAGGTGCGTCAGCTGGACCTGGCCGACCTGGCGTCGGTGCGGGCGTTCGCGCAGGGGTGGCAGGGCGGGATCGACGTCCTCGTCAACAACGCCGGGGTGGCGATGACCCCGCAAGGCCGCACGGCGGACGGGTTCGAGCTGCAGTTCGGCACCAACCACCTCGGGCACTTCGCGTTGACGAACCTGCTGCTGCCCTCGATCACCGACCGCGTCGTCACGGTGGCGTCCGGCGCGCACAGGGCGGGGGTGCTCGACCTGGACGACCTCGACCTCGCCCGGTCCGGCTACAACCCGGTGAAGGCCTACGGCCGGTCGAAGCTCGCGAACCTGCTGTTCACGCTGGAGCTGGACCGGCGGTGCCGGGAGGCGGGGTCGGCCGTCAGGGCGTTGGCCGCTCACCCCGGTTACACGGCGAGCAACCTGGGGACGAAGGGCCGCAACCGGCACCTCGTCAAGGTCGTGCACCTGGCCGGGCGGTACCTCGCGCAGAGCGAGGAGCAGGGGGCGCTGCCGTCGTTGTACGCGGCGACTCAGGACCTGCCGGGCGCCAGCTACGTGGGTCCCGACGGGAGGTTCGAGCTGCACGGCCACCCCGCGCTGGTCGGGCGGTCGGCGGCGGCCAGCGACCCGGTGCTGGCGCGGCGGTTGTGGGAGGCGTCGGAGCGGCTCACCGGCGTGACGTTCCCGCGGTGCTGAGATGAGGGAGGTCCGGCCCGCACCTCGGAGGTGCGGGCCGGACCTCCCCCGAGCGTCGCCCTGTGCCCGACGGGCTCAGTCCTCCACGCAGCCCTGCCTGGTGCAGACCACGCCACCGCGGTAGGTGTCGCCTTCCCACAGGGCCACGTAGACGTTGGTGAGTCCACCCGGGTAGTCGCAGTTGAGCCCGACGTTGAACCCCCTGTTCTCGCCGGGTTGTGCCGTTCGCGTCTCGAGAGGTGTCACGCAGTTCGCGGACGTACCGCGGAACCGGCCCTGCTTCTCGGAGGAGCGAGCCCTCAGCTCACCCGGGATGGAGACGCTGCGGTTGTACCACGTGATGGAACCGGAGAGGACGCTCGCGCCGTACTCGATCCGGAAGGGCGTGACCGGGTAGTCGCTCGTGCCGGCGACGCCGATCCCGGGAGCCGCGGCGGCCATCAGGGTGACCGCGCTCAACGTCGCGATGATTGTCTTGCGCATTGTCGTGATCCTTCGTCCGTTCAGCTGGAGCGCGGATTTCCGCACGTTGAACGAACGTAATGAGGCGTTCTACACGGCACCTACACGTGACACCGGGGCACGGCCCTCGCCGTCAACGGCTGAGTTCTTTCTCGTCACGGTCGGCGCCGAAAGTGCGCACACCGCGCACGGCGAACGGCAGCGCTGTGGTCACGACGAGCGCGCTGATGCTCACCCAGATCGCCGCCGCGATGCCCGCGACCGCCGCGAACGGCGCGGTGAGTGCCAGCCCGACCGGTTCGAGCCCCAGCTGACCCAGGTAGTCCAACGACACCACCCGCGCCAGCACGGTGTCCGGCACCCGCCGTTGCAGGGCGCTGACCCACAGCACCGCGAACAGCGATCCGCCGGCCCCGTAGACCGCCATCAGCAGCGCGAGCACCGGTACCGGGAACCCAGCAGCCAACCCGACGAGCACCGGACCGGCACCCAGCATCGCCATCAGGGCAACGGTTCCGGGTTCCTTCGGCTTCCACCGCCCGGCCATCAGCGCGCCGCCCACGGCTCCGGCCGCCTGCAGGGACAGCAGCCAGCCGTAGGACCCCAGCTCCCCGCGGGAACGCAGCACGATCGGGGCGAGCACCGCCAGTGGCGCGTGCACGAGCAGGACCTGCACCGCGCCCTGGAGGATGACCGCACCCACCCACGGCTGCCGCCCGACCGCCCGAACCCCCTCCAGCGCCTCCGAGACGGGCGACCGGCCGGACTCGGCCCGGCGCGGCGCGGAGCCGGTCGTCCGCAGGCCGATCAGAGCGACCACCGAGATGAGGAAGGTGGCGGCGTCCACCGCGAACACGACCGACGGGCCGAGGGCGGTGAACAGCGCCGCGCCCACCGGGGGCCCGATGATCAGCGCCACCCGGTTGGTCACGCCGTTGAGCCCGTTCGCCGCCTGCAGGTCGTCGTCGGGCACCAGCGAGGGGAGCAGGGCTCGCGCCGCCGGTTCGAACATGGCGCCGCCGACCCCGAGCACGAACGTGATCACCATCAGCGTCGGGACCGCCGCACCGGAGCCGACGGTGGCCAGCACCAACACGGCCACGAGCCGGACGACGTCGGCGAGCGTCATCAGCAGCACCCGGTCGCCCCGGTCGCCCAGCATCCCGCCGACCACCACGAACAGGATCAGCCCTGCGCTCTGCGCACCGAGCACCCAGCCCAGCGCGCTGGCCGGCCGGTCACCGCTCAGGACCAGCAACGTCAAAGCGACCGGTGTGAGCCCGTTTCCCAGTGCGCTGAACACCTGCCCGGTCCACAACCGCCGAAATCGCCGATGCCGGAGCGGGTGGAAAGCCTTCGGCAACCGCATGCGCGGGATCATGCCACCGCCGAATGATCGTCCTCCGGCACCGAACCGATCGAGAGTTCCTGACGTCCGATGAAATTGATGCACGTGCGGATGTCGTTCGGGGAGCCGTGCCCTGCGCAACCGCGACCACGTGCGGTGGCTGGTCGACGGCCGGCTCGGGTGACGTCGTGCTCAGCCGAGCCGGACGTCGTGCCGGGAACGGGCGTTGAGCTTGCGGCGGACCTTGACGACGTACTCCTCGACCGTGCGGCGGGAGAGGAACAGCGCCTGGGCGATCTCCCGGTTGGTGTGACCGCCCGCCAGGAGGCGGGCCACGTCCTGCTCGCGCGGGGAGAGGTCGTCGCCGTAGCCGCGTCGCCCACGGTGGGACGGGGTGGTCGCGCCGGTGCTGCGGATGCGGTGGCGGCAGCGCGCGGCGTCGACCGTCGCCCCCAGCGACTCGTAGGACCGGGCGAGGGCGTCGAGCACGCCTGGCCGGGGGAGTGTCGCCCTCGGCCTGCTCGGCGAGCTGGGTGACCCGGTAGGGCAGACCCAGCTCCCGGTGCAGGTCGATCGCCTCGCGGTAGAGGCGGTCTGCCTCGGCGCGGTCCCCGGTCGCGGAGGCGAGTCGCGCCCGGCACGCGGTCAGCGCCGCCTGGGCCAGTGGAGCGTCGGCACCTCGCAGGCCGGCGGTGGTCTCCGCGACGAGCAGCCGCGCGGTGTCGACGCGGCCGAGGGCCAGCAGGCAGTCCACGGCCTGGGGCAGGACGTCGCCCGACCACACCCACGCGTCCTTGCTCCGCAGCATCTCCACCCCGCGGCCGACGTGCGCCTCCGCCGCGGCGGCCTGGCCCCGGCTGAGCAGCATCCCCGCCATGCCGCCCGCCGCCGAGATGCCCACCGGGAAGACCGGGGCGCCTGAGTGCGAACCCGCCGCCAGGAAGGCCTCCTCGGCCCGCACCCACTCACCCCTGGCCGTCGCCAGCCAGCCGCGCGTGAGGTTCAGGTCGGTGGCGAGCAGCAGGTTCGCATAGGTGCCGAGCAGGCGGTCGATCCGCTGTCCCAGCCCCGACCACCGCCCGCTGAGCCAGTCGAGCCGGACCTCGGTGGCCTCGGCGGTGCCGACGACGTAGGAGGCACCGGCCCGCTCGGCCAGGTCGAACCCGTGGCGCAGGAACTCCCGTGCCCGCGAGTAGTACCCGATCCACGAGCACGCGTCCGCCACGTTGCAGTGCGCCCTGGCCAGCTGGTGGACCTCTTCGGGATCGTGCACCTCCGCCGGGGAGGGCAGCTGGGCGATGCGCTCCCAGGTGCTCGGGTCACCGGCGATGAGCCGCCCGCCGAGCGTGGTGGCCAGGACGGCGATGCGCAGGGCCGGGGTGGGCAGGTGGTCGACGACCCCCTTCACCCGGCTGAGCGAGGCGCGGTGCTCGGTGATGGACCCCATCCCCAGGTACGGGCCCGCCGCGGCCGCCATGCCGCGCACGGTGCGTTCCGGTTGCCCGCCGAGCAGGTCGAGGGCGTGGGCGATCTCCTCGGCACCCCGGTCCACCTTCCCGGTCTCGCGCTGCAGCAGCAGTCCGAACCACAGGTGCACCTCGCCCCGGACGTCCGGGTCCAGCCGGTGGTCCGACAGCAGGGCCTCGACCCGCGCGGTCACCACTCCGCCGGGCAGTCCGGTCAGGGCGTAGCCGCACATCCTGGTGGCCAGCCGGTTGGCGTCCCGCGCGCTGGTCCCCGGGTCGGCCAGCACCTCCGAGAGCAGGCCGACCGCGGTGGGCACGTCCTCGACCTCCTCGGCGGCGAGGTCGCCGAAGCGCAGCCACTCGTCCCTCATGCCCGCCGCCTTGGCGTGCACGGCCAGGCGGACAGCCGGCGCGTTGTCCAGTGCGGAGAGCACCGCCACCGCGCGTTCGTGCAGCTCCCGCCTGCGGGGACCGGGCAGCGAAGCGCACACCGCGCGCCGGGCGGTGTTGCACCGGAAGCCGAACCTGTTCGCGGTTCCCTCCACCAACACCCCAGACTCCACCAGCGCGACGAGGTGCTCCGTCGCCGTCTCGCCCGCCACCGCGCAGAGGACGTCCGCGGTCTCCGGCACGCCCAGCACCGCGGCGGCCTCGGCCAGCGATCGGGCGGCGCCGGACAGGGCGCCCAGCCGCTCCCGAACCGCATCCGCCACGAGGACCGGCACGTCGAGTCCGGCCACGACCTCCTGCGCGAGATCGCCTTCCGCGCGCACATCGCGCACCGGGTCGCGCAGCGCGCGAACCGTTTCCTCCACCACGAACGGAATTCCGGCCGTCTCGCGCAGGACGGCCTCGGCGAACGCCGCCGAGGTGATCTCGGCCCCCACGAGCGCATCGGCCATGGTCCGCACGTCCACCGCGTCGAAGGGGCGCAGGACCAGGTCGAGCCCGTGCGGGACGTGCACGACCTGGCCGAGCGGAGCCGCGGTGGGCAGGTCCTCGCGGCGGTAGGTGACCACCACCGACAGGTCCGGCGGCGGGGTGCCCAGCACGAACCGCAGCACCCGGCGGGTCTCCTCGTCCGCCCAGTGCAGGTCCTCCAGCACGAGGACGGTCGGCCCCAGGCAGCGGAGCAGCTCCCGCACCGCGCGGAAGACCCGGTGCCGCTCAGCCGCGGGATCGGGCAGGGGACGCGGCGCGGGCGGCAGCAGGTCGGCGAGCTCGGGCAGGTGGTCGCGCAGCGCGCCGGTGACGGGACCGGGATCGGCCAGCCGGTCACCGCACCGGCTGAGGCAGTCCAGGAGCACCCCGTACGGGAACGGCTCCGGCAGCGGCTGGCACGCACCCACGACCACCCGCGCGTCCCCGTCCCAGACCGCGGCGAACTCGGCCATCAGCCGCGTCTTGCCCACCCCGGCCTGGCCCTCCACGAAGACAGCGGCCGGCGCGTGCCGCACGGCGTCGAGCAGGGCGGCCAGCTCCGCGTCCCGGCCGACCAGCGGTACCGACCCGGATCGGACGGAGAGCGGGCGCACCCCACCACGTCCCATGCCTGCTCGCTCCTGTCGACGGCCCACCCGCAGCGGAACTCCCGCCAGGCTAGGTCGGTCGAGCGGGCACGGTAAACCCCGCGAAATAGAACGCCGTCGACCACGTGTCTTTTCCCGTACCCCTACGGGTCCCAGCCACACTTGTTCCTCCCGTCGCCCAGGCCGAATGGTGGTTGCCGAGCGGCCCGACGTCTCGAGCCCCTGCCAGCGGCCGCTCGAAACGCGCGATGGAGGAACAGATGCAAGAGCGCAGAAAGCGGTGGGCGGCAAGCCTGGTCACGGTCGTGGTCGCCACCGCCACCGTGGCGGCCACGGCGGGCCAAGCCGTGGCGCAGCAGCCGGAAGCCGCTGTCGCCCAAGCCGAACGACACCACCCCGGGCAGTACGTGGTGGTGCTCAAGGCCGAGGCCCGCGCGGCTGCCGGGGGCCAGGCCGAGGCACTCACCCGGCGCTACGGTGGCCGCGTGACCGACACGTACTCGGTCACCCTGAACGGTTTCGCGGTCCGCGACCTGTCCGAGCAGCAGGCACGGCGGCTGGCGGCCGACCCGTCGGTCAGGTCCGTGCACCAGGACGGCACCAGCAGGGCCAACGGCGAGCAGCCGAACCCGCCGTCGTGGGGGCTGGACCAGGTCGACCAGCGCACCACCGCCCTGGACAAGAAGTACGCCTACCCCAACGAGGGTGAGGGCGTGACCGCCTACGTCATCGACTCCGGGATCAGCGTCCAGCACCCCGAGTTCGAGGGCAGGGCGAGCCACGGCTACGACCTGCTCGACAACGACGCCGACGCGAGTGACTGCTACTGGCACGGCTCGCACGTGGCCGGCACGATCGCGGGCAAGACCGTGGGCGTGGCGAAGAAGGCCAAGGTCGTGGCCGTGCGCTCGCTGGACTGCCGGGGCTCCGGCCCGGACTCGGTCACCGTCAGCGCCATGGAGTGGGTGGCCAAGAACGCGGTGAAGCCCGCCGTGGTGAACCTGAGCCTGGGCATGGACGTCCTCGGCGTCGGTGACGAGCAGGTCAAGGCGATGGTGGCCAAGGGGCTCGTGGTGGTGGTCTCCGCCGGCAACAACGGCGAGGACGCGTGCGGGGTCAGCCCGGCCCGCGTCCCCGAGGCGCTCACGGTCGGCTGGTTCAACAAGGACCGCACGCGCGGCGGGAACTACGGTCGCTGCGTCGACCTGTTCGCTCCGGGTGGCAACATCCACTCCAGCGACAACGCCGGGTCCTTCCGCACCGCCAGCGGCACCTCGATGGCCTCACCGCACGTGGCGGGCGCCGCCGCGCTGTACCTGTCGGCCCACCCCGGCGCGACCCCGCAGCAGGTCGGCGATGCGCTGGTGCGCAGCGCCACCCCCGACCTGGTCAGCAATCCCGGGACCGGCTCGCCCAACAGGCTGCTCTTCGTCGGTGACGTCGGCGGCGGAACCCCGCCCCGGTGCGGAGCCAGGAGCAACGACGAGGACGTGGCAATCCCCGACGCGGGTACCGCGGTCGGCACCTCGGTGACCCAGGACTCCTGTGACGGCAAGGCTTCTGCCGCGCTGTCGGTCCGGGTCGACATCGACCACGGCTACACCGGGGACCTCGCCATCGGTCTCGTCGGACCGAGCGGGACGGCCTACCCGCTCCAGCGCGCCGGCGGTGTCGGCGAGTCCGGCGGCGTGCACCGCAGCTTCACCGTCGACGCCTCGCGCGAGGAGGCCAACGGCACCTGGCGGCTCCTGGTGACCGACACCTACCGGTTCGACACCGGCACGCTCACCGGCTGGTCCATCACGTTCTGACCGAAGTGGACGGACAACGCCCTCCGGCTCCACCACACCCCTGCACCGAAGGAACACGATGAGAACACCACGCTTCGCAGCGGTACTCACCCTGGCACTGGCCGCGGTGACCATGCCCGTCGTCACCGCGGCGGGCGCCACGCCCGCCGGCGGGACCAGCACCGCGGCGACCCCGACCGACCAGCTGCGCCCCGGTGGCGCCGGAGCCCTGATCGTCAACGGGGAACGCACCACCGTGAAGGAACACCCGTTCGTCATCGCCGGCATGCGCGTCGGTGGCAACGGCCCGCAGGGTCAGTCCTGCACCGCCTCGGTGGTCGGCAAGCGCAAGATCCTCACCGCGGCGCACTGCATGGTCGACGCCACCGGCGCCAAGAGCTACGTCTACGGCGACGACGACCTGAACACCCCCGGCGACGAGACGTTCCGCACCGCCGTCGAGTCGTTCAAGACCCACCCCGGCTACACCGGCTCCGGCGGCTGGCGCACCGGTTACGACGTCGCCGTCGTCACCACGGCCGACGACCTGCCGGTCCCGCAGAGCCAGTGGGCCGCGGTGGCCGGCTCGGGGGACAGCGCCCTCACCCGGCCCGGCGGGTCCGGCTTCTCCCTGGGCTACGGCAAGACCTCCTCGGCCGGCGGGTCCGGCGAGCTGCGCAAGACCACCCTGCCGGTCAACGACCCCGCGGGCTGCCAGGTCTTCGACATCAGGGTCAACGGCGACCTGATGGTGTGCACCGGCTACGACGACGGGCGCACCGCCAACTGCTCGGGTGACAGCGGCGGTCCGTTCATCGTGGACGGCGTGATCGTCGGCGTCTCGTCGTGGGGTGCCAGCGGCTGCAACCGCTACAGCATCATGGCGCGGCTGACCAACTCCATGGGCGACTGGGCCAAGGGCGAGATCGGCGGCGGTACCCAGCCCGGCAGGTTCGCGGTGGCGTTGTCGCCGTCCTCCGGCAAGGCCGAGCCCGGCAAGCACGTCTCCACCAGCGTCACCACCACGGCAGGCGACCAGGGCCCGGAGAAGCTGGAGCTGAGCGCGTCCGCCCTGCCCGCGGGAACGACGGCCACGTTCCAGCCCGCGGCCGTCAACTCCGGTGAGGTGGCCAAGCTGACCCTCGCGACCTCGGCCACCACCCCGGCGGGCACGTACAAGGTCACCGTCACGGCCAAGGGCACCGCGGAGTCCAGGACCGCCGAGTACACGCTCACCGTCGGCAGCGGCACCGTGAACGGCCCCACGCCCTCGGTGTCGCCGAACTCCGGCAGCGTCCCGCCAGGCGGCTACGCCACCGCGACGGTCACCGTCACCGGTGGCACGGGCACCATCCGGCTCACCGGCGCCGGCCTGCCCAACGCGCCGATGTTCACCCCGCAGACCGTCAACCCGGGCGGCACCACCCGGATGACGCTGATGGGCCCGTACCAGCGCGGCACCTACAGGGTGACCGTCACGGCGACGGACAGCGCGGGCAAGACCGGAACCGCGGAGTACACCCTCACCGTTCGCTGATCTCCCCACGGGGAAAGGTCTTGCGAACACGGGAGCCCGTGACGGCCTGTGCCGCCACGGGCTCCCCTCGTCGAACAGGATCTCGCTCAGTCCGTGCGGAGTTCTACTGGCAGCTGCCGTTCGACTCCGCCAGACCCGTTCCCGAGCCCGCCGTGCGGCTCACGACACCCGGAACGCAGGTGGCCTGGTCGAGGGTGAAGGCGTAGGGCACGGAGACGGTCGTCGTGGACTTGACGTCGGGCCCGGCGGGCCTGTGGTCGCTGCTCGGGGCGGACCACGTCACGGTGTCGAAGACGTTGCCGCTGACCTGCCAGTAACCGGCCTCCGTGGTGTAGAAGGTGCCGAGGACGTCGCGGGAGTTCTTGAAGTAGTTGTTGTCCACCTTGGCCTTGGCGCCGGCCCGGGAGTTGATGCCGGACTCGTTCAAGCTCACGTAGTGGTTGTTGTACATGTGGGCGATGCCGCCGCGCAGCAAAGGCGCCCGGGAGTCGATGTTCTGGTACAGGTTGTGGTGGTAGGTGATGAACCCGTTCGAGCGGTCGCTCTCGCTGGACCCGACCAGGCCGCCGCGACCGGAGTTGCGCAGGGTGCTGTAGGACAGGGTCACGTACTGGGTGTTGTTCTTCATGTCGAACAGGCCGTCGTAGCCCTCCGACTCGCCACCCGAGGCCAGGAGGTCGACGTGGTCGACCCAGACGTTGCGGACGTTGCTCTCCATCCCGATGGCGTCGCCGCCGTTCGAGGTGGGGGAGCCCGACTTCTTGACGTTCCTGACCGTCACGTTCCGGATGATGATGTTGCGGGACTCGCGGATGTGGATGCCCAGCTGGTCGAAGACGGCTCCGCTGCCGACGCCGATGATCGTGACGTTGCTGATCCGCTTGAGCTCGATCACGCCGGCGGCGGTCTCGCAGCTGCTGCCGGAGACCTTGGCGGTGTTGCCGTGGTTGATCGTGCCCGACACCTCGATGACGATCGGCGTGCTGCTGCTCGCGCGGCCGCACAGGGCCTGGTGGATCTGGGTTCCCGTGGTGGCCCGGACCGTCGCCCCGCCCTGTCCGCCGGTGGTCCCGCCGTTCTGGGAGGCGTAGCCGGTCGCGGTGCCGGCGGCCGCCGACGCCGGTGACGTCACCAGCACCGCGCCGGTCGAGGTCGCGACGGCCACCGCGGCCACGACAGCGGAGATCCGCCGTGCGACTGGTCGTTTCATTTGTCCTCCTGCGTCTTCGAAGATCGGACGAATTCATTGAAATGACGCTGATCGCTATGGCGGTGGGAGTCAGCGTAGCTGGCGGCGCTTTTGTCGAGTATTGCGCAACAACGCGTGCTGAGCAATAAAATTCACGGTCATGAACTCGAAGCCCTGGTCGTGCGGGTCGTCCGGATGATTCATGAATATGAACGATTCGATTTTTCGCAGCCTGGAGGACGTGATTTCGCCTGTTCGAATCGAACAGGACGCGCTATTCGACGCGTGCGCCCGGCACCTCGTCCAGGTACGCCTTGGCCTGCAACGTGAACAGCTCGGCGTACCCGGCCCCGGCCGCCATCAGCTCCTCGTGCGTCCCGTACTCGGCGACCTTCCCGTGCTCCAGCAGCAGGATCCGCTCCGCCTGCCGCACGGTGGAGAACCGGTGCGAGATGTAGAGGGTCGTGCGACCTTGCGAGAGCTTCCCGCAGGCGGGCGAACAGGTCGTGCTCGGCCTGCGCGTCCAGTGCGGAGGTCGGCTCGTCCAGCACCAGGATCGGTGCCTCCCGCTGGAACGCCCTGGCCAGCGCGATCTTCTGCCACTCGCCGCCGGACAGGCTGACGCCCTGGTCGAACCAGCGGCCGAGGGGGCTGTCGTAGCCCTGCGGCAGCCGTTCGATGCGCTCGTCGGCACCGGCGCGGCGGGCCGAGTTCTCGATGTGGGGCCGGTCTTCGAGCCGGGCGAGGTCGCCGAGACCGATGTTCTCCGCGGCGGTGCCCTGGTAGGTCACGTAGTCCTGGAACATCGCGCTGACGCGGGTGCGCAGCTCGACCGGGTCGTACTCGCGGATGTCGACGCCGTCGAGCAGGATGCGGCCGCCGGTCGGGTCGTAGAGGCGGCACAGCAGCTTGAACAACGTCGACTTGCCCGCGCCGTTGCGGCCCACCACCGCCACCGTCTCGCCGGGGCGGATCTCGAAGCTCACGTCGTCGAGCGCGGGTTCCCCCGCGCCGGGGTAGCTGAAGGTCACCGAGTCGAACTCGATGTGCCCCTCCACGGTGGACGGCATCGGCCGCGGTGCCGGTGGGGCGGTGATCTCCGGCTTGGTGTCGAGGAACCGGTACAGCGTGTCGAGGTAGAGGTTGTTCTCGTACATCCCCGAGAACGCCGTGAACAGCCCCGAGACCGACGCCTGCACCGACGCCGCCGCGGCCGTGTACAGCGCCAGGTCGCCCAGGGTGAGCCGGCCGCCGACCGCTTCCAGTGCGATGTACAGCGTGATCGCCGAGCCCGCGAGGGTGCTCAGCAGGCCCCAGGACGTCGAGCTGACGTTGCGGTTGACCGTGAGCTTGCGCTGCCGCTCGTAGGAGACGGTGCCGAGCCGGCGGAACCGGTCGACGAAGTACGGGCCGAGCCCGAACAGCTTCGTCTCCTTGGCGTAGGTGTCGGTCGTGACCAGCGAGGACAGGTAGTCCATCCGGCGCTTGATCGGCGACATCATGAAGGTCAGCCAGAACGCGCGCGATCCGTACCTCGACTGCGAGATGAACGCCGGGATCGGCGCCAGCAGCGCGACCAGCGCCAGCAGGGGGCTGATCGAGACGAGCAACGCGATCATGCTGCCGAACGTGATCAGCGTCCGCAGCAGCCCCAGCGCGGAGTTCATCATCGACAACGGCCGGGTGGGCGCCTCCTGCGCGGCCTGGCGCAGCATGTCGTACGACGCGGAGCCCTCGAAGTAGGCGAGGTGCAGGTCGCTGGCGTGGGTCATGACCCGGTGGCGGATGGTCAGCGTCATGCGTTCCTGCAGCAGCGACTGCGCGATCGACGTCAGCGCGCTGCTGACCGCGGTCGCGGCGAGCACGCCGAACTGGAGTGCCGCGACCTTCGCGATGTCCCCGGTGGTGCCGGTGTGCTGGATCGCCGCGACGACGGAGTCCAGCAGCAGCTTCGCGATGTAGGCGGTCGCGGTCGGCAGCAGCCCGGACAGCAGCGTGATCAGCGTCAGCACGACCGTCAGGACCGGGCTGGCCTGCCACGTCAGCTTCGCGACCTTCGGCAGGCCGCGGACGGTGCCCGCCACGGACGTCCTGACCCGCCTGAGGCGGGAGCGCAGGTCCTTCGGTTGCGGCTCCGGTGTCGGTTCGGGGATGTCGACCGGTCCGGTGAGCCCGCTGTCCGGAACGGTCGTGGGAGCGCGCCTGCGGCCACGCCGGCCCATCAGGAACTCCAAGCCGCCCGGCATCATGCGGCCTCCACGGCGCCGTGCAGGAAGAAGTCGACCACCTGGCGCGTGGTGGGCGCGTCGACGTCGGAGGCCAGCCTGCGGCCGCCGAACAGCAGGGTCAGGAACAGGGCGGCGAGCTGGTCGGGTGGCAGGCGCAACCGGTCGGTGTCGGGCACGAACAGCTCGACCACGGCCTCCCGGATCGCGATCATCGACTCGTGCCGCCGGCTCCTGCCGCCGTGCTCCCCGCGGCGGTGGTCGCGGTGCTTGGGACGGCCGGACGCGCGCAGCGCCCCCATGAGCGCGCCCATCCGCTCGAGGTGCGCGCCGAGCGCTTCTGCCGCCTCGACGAGGCGGTCCTCCAGCGGCTGGTCGAGGGGGATCTCGGCGATGGCGTCGAGCACGTGGTCGGGCTTGAGCGCCTCGGCCGTGCAGGCGTCGAACAGCTCGTCCTTGTCCTTGAACGCGCGGAAGACGGTGCCCTCGCCGATGCCGGCGGCGCGGGCGATCTGGCTGCTCGTGACGTTCGTGCCGTGCTCGACCAGCAGCGGCAGCACGGCGTGCACGATCATGGCGCGGCGGTCCTCCGCGCTCATGCCCGGCGCTCGCCGCCGGGCCTCGGATGTCGGTGTCATGCGCCCAGCATGCGGAGTGAGTGCTCACTCCGTCAAGCGGGTTCGCCAGGAGCGGACCGGCCGATCTCGCACGAGTGGTACCTGGTCGCGGTCGAAGCCGGGTTCAACCTGTGGCGCGGGGGAGCGGGCAACGCCATCGAGAGCTCCTCGGTCTCCGTGGACGACCGGGAACCCCGGTGAGCTGCCGAGCCGAGCTGCGTGGTCAGCGCAGCGACCGGAACGTCGTCCGGATCTCCTCGGTGAGGACGCGCGGCTGTTCGAGGGCCGCGAAGTGGCCGCCGCGCTCCAGCTGGGCGTGGTGCAGCACCGTCGTGTACCGCCGCTCCACCCACCGCCGCGACGCCTGCACCGCCTCACCGGGGAAGATGCTGAACCCGGCGGGCACGGGGTTGGGTTCCTGGGCGCCGCCGCCGGTCCTGGCCTCCTCCCAGTAGAGGCGCGCGGACGACGCGGCGGCGTTGGGCAGCCAGTAGAGCATGATGTCGTCGAGGATCTCGTCGCGGTCGATGACGTCCTCGGGGTTGCCGTCGCTGTCGGTGACGTCCTGGAAGAGCGTGTAGATCCAGGCCGCGAGGCCGGCCGGTGAGTCCGCGAGCGAGTAGCCGATCGTCTGCGGGCGGGTGGCCTGTTCGCGGGCGTACGCGCTGAGCTCGTCCTGGTAGCGCTGGGCGCGGGCCACCATCCGCTGCTCCTCCTCGGTCGCCTCGGCCAGTTCGGCGGCGGTGGGGAACACCAGCGGCAGGTTGAAGTGCACGCCCCGGCACCGTTCGGGTGCCCTGCGGGTCAGCTGCTCGACCACGGCCGCGCCCCAGTCGCCGCCCTGCGCGAACCAGGTGTCGTGACCCAGCCGCAGCATGAGGGTGGTCCACGCGTCGGCGACGCGGGCGGCGGTCCAGCCGGTCGTGGTCGGTTTGCCGGAGAACCCGAAGCCCGGCATCGACGGGATCACGACGTGGAACGCGTCGCGGGCGTCGCCGCCGTGGGCGACCGGGTCCGTCAGCGGGCCGACCAGGTGCCGGAACTCCAGGACCGAACCGGGCCAGCCGTGGCACAGCAGCAACGGCACCGCGTCCGGCTCGGCCGAGCGGACGTGCAGGAAGTGGACGTCGACGCCGTCGATGGTGGTGCGGGACGAGCCGAGGTCGTTGAGGACCTGCTCGGCCCGCCGCCAGTCGTAGCCGGTGGCCCAGTGCTCGCACAGGGCGCGGATGCGGTCGAGCTGCGGACCCTGGCTGCCGTCGGTGACGGTCTCGCGGTCGGGCCACCGGGTGGCGGTCAGGCGGGCGCGCAGGTCCAGCAGGTCGGCTTCGGGGACGGCGATCGGGAACGGCTCCATGGCACGAGCGTAACCCAGAAGTGGAAGAAATCTTCAACTTGGAATTTCTCTTCCGCTTGTCTAGGGTTCGGTGCGTGACCGGACCCCCTCCCTTGCGGCGCGATGCCGAGCGCAACCGTCAGCTGCTGCTGCGCACGGCGTACGAGCTGATGGCCACCCAAGGACTTGACGTGTCCTATGAGGACATCGCGCGGGCCGCAGGCACCGGGATGGGCACGGTGTACCGCCGCTTCCCCGAGCGCCAGGACCTGCTGGACGCCCTCTTCAGCGACCACGTCGACACGGTGGTCGGCTTCGCGGAGGAGGCCGCCGAGCACGAGGACGCACTGGCGGGGCTCGCCTGGTTCCTCGAACGGCAGCTGGAGGTCGAGGCGCAGAGCCGCGGCCTGGGGGAGCTGCTGCGCGGCCGCGACCAGGCCACGGCGCTGGTGCAGCGGGCGCACGACCGGATGACCCCGCTGGTGGCCGGCCTGGTCGACCGGGCCGTCCGCGCGGGTCAGCTCCCCGCCGGTGCGACGCCGGCCGACTTCGCCGCGGTGCACGTGATGGTCGGCAGCGTCATGGACGCCACCCGCACCCGCGCACCCGGCCTGTGGCGCCGTTCCCTGCGGATCGCCCTGGCCGGCCTGCGCCACGCCGACCTCTCCGGCGACGCCCCCGACGAGGCGCTCATCGGCCACCTCTACAACGACCAGACGAGATGAAGGCCCTCACCATGACGGCACTGCCCGCCGACCTGATCGCCGTGCTCGACGCCAAGGCGTTCTGCTTCGTCACCACCCTCATGCCCGACGGCTCACCGCAGATCTCCCAGACCTGGGTGGGCACCGACGGCGACCACGTGCTGATCAACACGGTCGACACCCACCAGAAGACCCGCAACCTCCGCCGCGACCCGCGCATCGCGATCGGCATCGCCGATCCGGCCAACCCCTCCCGGTACTGGGCGCTGCGCGGCAGCGTCGTGGACATCACCGCCGACGGTGCGCGCGAACACATCGACGAGCTGTCGCAGAAGTACCTCGGGCGGCCCTACCCGGGCTTCGGCGGTGGCGGCGAGCAGCAGCGCGTCGTCCTCACGGTGAAGGTCGACCGCATGCACACGCCCTGATCAGGACCAGGCGAGCTCGCCCTCGCGGGACACGAACCGGCCTGTGCCCGCCCCGCGGCCCTCGGTGGCGAGCGCGTCCGTGCCCTTGGTGATGGTCTGGAAACCGCTGTGCCCGTTGAGGTCCGTCGCGGTGTAGCCGGGGTCGGCCGCGTTGACGCGGATGCCCGGCAAGCCCTTGGCGTACTGCGTGGTCAACATCGTCAGCGCCGCCTTCGAGGCGGCGTAGAACGGTGCGACCACGCCCGACTCGGGGCGGCCGGGGTCGTGGGTGAGGGCGAGGGAACCCATGCCGCTACTGACGTTGACGACGACCGGGTCGCCGGAGCGGCGCAGCAGCGGCAGGAACGCGTGCGTCGTGCGCACGACGCCGAGCACGTTGACCTCGAAGACGGCGAGGGCGTCGGCGGCGGTCAGGTCGCCCAGCTCCCCTCCGAGGGGGCCGTGCACGCCGGCGTTGTTGATCAGGACGTCGATGCGGCCCTCGTGGTCGCAGACGTCGGCGGCCGCAGCGGCCACTGACGCGTCGTCGGTCACGTCGATCGGGACGAACCGCGCGCCGAGCGCCGCGGCGGCCTCCTCGCCCCGCTCCCGGTCGCGGGCACCGACCAGGACGGTGTGGCCGAGCCCGGCGAGGCGGCGGGCGGTCTCGCGGCCGAGACCCTTGTTGGCCCCGGTGATGAAGGTGATCGTCATGAGACCGATCGTGAGCGCCGGCGCGGCCGTGGACCAGGACCGGCCCGGCGGTAGGAACGGCAGTACCACCCTCCCACCCGGACAACGGACGCCGCGGGCAGCAGGATGGACGTCGTGACGACCTCCGGCACCGGACTCGGTGCGATGATCCGGACCTGGCGGGACCGGCTGTCCCCGGCGGCCGCCGGGATCGGCACGGCGCGCGGGCGGCGTGCGGCGGGGCTGCGGCGCGAGGAGCTGGCCGACCTGGCTGGCGTCTCGGTCGACTACGTCGTGCGGTTGGAACAGGGGCGGGCCACGGCCCCCTCCGCGTCGGTGGTGGCATCGCTGGCGCGTGCTCTGCAACTCTCCACCGCCGAGCGGGACCACCTGTACCGGCTGGCCCTGCTCGTGCCGCCGGCCGAGGGGACCATCTCCGACCACGTCCCGCCGGGGATGCAGCGGGTGCTGGCCCGCCTCGGCGACGTGGCCGCCGCCGTCTTCGCGGCGGACTGGCAGCTGGTGTGGTGGAACCGCGGGTGGGCGGCGCTGCTGGGCGACCCGGCCCTCTCCCCGCCCCGGTCGCGCAACTTCGCCCGCGACCGGTTCGCCGCCGACGGCGGCCCCGCCCGCCTCGCGCGGTGGCCGGTGACCGAGGCGGACCGCGCCGCCACCGACGCCGCCGTCGTCTCCGACCTGCGCCGCGCGACCGGCCGGTTCCCGCGGGACCGCCGCCTGGCCGCGCTCGTCCGGGAGCTGACCGCGGGCAACGAGACGTTCGCGCGGCTGTGGGCCACCGGGGCGGTCGCCGCGCACCGCGAGGACCACAAGACGGTCCACCACCCGTCGGTGGGCCCGGTCGAGGTCGACTGCGACGTCCTGGGCGACGGCGACACCGAGCTCAAGATCGTCGTCATGACGGCGGTGCCCGGCAGCGCGGACGAGACCAAGCTCCAGCTCGCCACCGTCACCGGCGCACCCACCGCCGTCTGACGGGCGTGCATCAGTCGCCTGAAGCCGCCCAGCCGAGCTCCTCCAGCAACGGCAACGGCACCGTGGAGTACTCCGGGAACCGGTGGTACGGCTTGACCATCGGGCGGAAGCGCTCCGGCAACCCGCCCGACCGGGCCAGCGCGGCCAGTGCCGTGCCGATGCGTTCACCGGGGACCTGGAACGCCAGGTCGTGACCGTCCAGTTCGGACACCCGAGGCAGCCACCCGTCCAGGAACGCCTCCATCCGTGGGCGGTGGCCGGCGAGTGCGTCGGCGAAGACCGAGGACAGCGCGAGCGTGACGGCGGAGTCGTGGCGGTCGCCGCGGAAGTGGCGCACGGTCAGGCTGATCGACTCGTTCGTGCTGTCCGGCCCGCGCTGGGCGAACACCTCGCCGAGCGCGGCCCACGCGTCGACCTCGGCCAGGGCGGTGAGGGCGGACTCCCGGTCGCCGCGGGCGAGCAGGGCGCCCTCCAGCACGAACCACAGCGGGCCCAGTGAGGTGCGCCGGGTCAGCTCGCCGGTCGCGGTGCCGAGCAGCCGCTGCGCCGCGGCGACCGTTCCCGGGACGTCGACCCACAGGTAGTCGACGTCGGCACCGGTGATCGTCTGCGGTGAGGAGCGGAGCGCGGTCTCCAGGGTCGTGCGCTGGGCCGCGGTCAGCTCCTCCGGCGCCAGCGCGCGGTAGCCGTCCCCGCTGCCGCGGAACTGGCGCGCCATCCGTTCGAGCAGCCGGGCGTGCAACGTCGGACGGCTGCCCTCGGGCGCGGTCAGCAGCCCGTCGTCGTCCGTGCCGAAGGTCCACGCCGCCGCGGCCAGCTCACCGAGGTCACCCGTCCACGTGTCGTGCACCGGGTACTCGCCCTGCGCGAGGTGGTGCAGCAACGCCCGCGTGCCGTCGTCGGCGAAACCCGAGTAGACCAGGCAGGCGGCCGCGGCACCGCGCACGTGCAACGACGGGCTGGTCGTCATCAGATCCCGTGCCGCGGCAACGTGGTCCACCCTCGCGTCGGTGCGTCGCGCGCAGCCGGGCGTGACGCCGTTGTCGCGCGCGGCCAGGAAACCGTGGGCCAGGCAGAGTCCCGCGGACGCGTCGGGTGTCAGGGCGGGCAGCCTCTCCGGCTCCCGGCCCAGCAGCACCAGCAGCCGCAGCGCCTCGTCGTCACCGGTGCGGGTCCACATCGCCTCGATGTCGGCGGCGAACTCCGCGACCAGCCCCGCGTACTCGCTCGTGGCCTTGGCGACGTCGTCCGGCCGGGCCACGAAGTGCGTCTCGCCGACCGCGATCCTGGCCAGGAACAGCGGTGCCAGCTCGTTGTCCTGGTGCAGCAGCTCGGCCAGGAACGGGATCGCGGCCTCGGACGCCGTGTAGACCGACCCCTGGTGCGTGGTGGCCGAGTAGAGGCCGTACACGCCGAAGTTCCGGTCGCCGTCGTCGTCGCTCGTGATCGCCTCGATGAACAACGGCGTGTCGGCGGCCGTGCCGTAGGCGTCCTCCAGGGCCGTCCAGTCCACGTCGGCCAACCCGGGGGGAGGCGTCGTGCGGCCGCGCAACGGCGGCCGTTCCGCGTCGTCCCCGTCCTCGTGCCCGCCGAGGTCCGGCGGTGCGAAGGCGGGCAGCGCAGCAGCGTCGAACATGGTCCGTCCTGCCAGGTCAGAGGGGTGATGTGGAGGCTAGCAGTGCCGTGCTAGCTTCCGCCGGGAGATCGACACCGCCGCGGAGGTCGCAGTGAGCACGACGACCGGGTTGCACGAGGCGCTGCGGCGGCTGCTGGACGAGAGGTGGACCTGCCGGCAGTTCCTGCCCGACCCGGTCCCGAGGTCCACGATCGAGCAGCTGCTCGCGCTCGCGCAGCGCACCCCGTCGTGGTGCAACACCCAGCCGTGGCACGTGGTCGTCACCGAGGGCGCCGGCACCGAGCGGTTCCGCACCCGGCTGCTCGGACACCTGCGGGAGCACCCCGGTCAGCCGGACTTCCCGTTCCCCGTCCAGTACACCGGCGTCTACCGGGAACGCCGGCGTGAGTGCGGCAAGCAGCTCTACACCAGCGTCGGCGTCGAACGCGGTGACCACGAGGGCGCCGCGCGGCAGCTGCAGCGCAACTTCGAGCTGTTCGACGCACCGCACGTCGCGATCATCACGACCGAGGCGGACCTGGGCGTCTACGGCGCCGTCGACTGCGGCCTCTACCTCGGTTCATTCCTGCTCGCCGCCCAGAGCCTCGGCCTGGGCGCCGCACCCCAGGCCGCCCTCGCCGGGTACAGCGACTTCCTGCGCGACCACTTCGAGCTCCCCCGCGACCAGGCGGGTGGTGGCCGGCGTCTCGTTCGGCCACCCCGACCTCGCGCACCCGGTGAACGGCTTCCGCACCTCCCGCGCGGACGTCGGCAGCGCCGTCACCTGGCACTCCTCGTAGCGCGCTTCAACGCCTTGCTTTCCGGAGACTTCCGGGCGATCTCCCCGTCGAGCGCTTGAACGCGACGTTGAACGCGCTGGATGACGAATATTCAAGATGTCGCGCAATCTGGTCGACCGACATCTCCGTGGTTTCCAAGAGGCTGAGTGCCAGCTGCATCTTCCACTGCAACACGTACGAGGCGGGAGGAATCCCGGCACTTTCGCGGAACTTTTCGATGAAGACCGTCCGCGAAAGCCCGCAGGCGCGCGCCAACTCGCCGACCGACAGGGCGAACTTGCGCTCGTGGTGGATCAGTCTCACGGCAGGGCTGAGCACCGGGTCTGCAAAGAGGTGGATCCAGCCGGCGGGGAGTGCCAAGCCGGCCGACAGCCACTCGCGCATGACGTGTATGAAGAGGATCTCCAAAACGTGTTCGGAGGCGCGGTGAGATGCGGGCAGCCGGTGCTTCATCTCAACGTCCAGCTGCCGCAGCAGCCATCCCATGGCCGGGCCGGCGTTCGAATCAGCGGAAACGTGGGTGACGGCCGGCACGGCTTGTTGCAGGAACAGATCAGCCCCGCCTCTCAGGTCGACGTGCGCGGTGACGCACACGGTCTCATCGTCAGGCGAGGGCGAGATGTCCCGCTCGCCGAGGACGGCCTGCGTGGGTGCCATGTCGAGCTTCGTGCCGAACACGAACGGAGACCGGCCATCCAGGACAAGCGCTTCACCGGCTGCTACTTCGAGCCACTCCGGCTCCTTGCCGAGGCGGAACTTGATCTGCCCTCGCGTCACCGCCAGGACCTTGACCCTGCCGGGCGGTGGCGATTGGATCAACCAATCGCCCGAACCGGACCGATGACCGGCAAGGACGCAACTGAGACGCAATGTGCTCATCACGTCGGAAAAAATGTCTTCGCCGGTCATGACTCTCCGGTGTCAGGCGTTGATCTCATCCCACCACTCCAGCGAGAACGAGTCGATCATCTCACCGAAAGCCTCGCTGACTTCCGGTGTGGTGGCGCGCCAGGCGGCGTAAGCGGCCTGGTCCTCCTTGGAATCCCACTGCTCGATCAGCATGAAGTTGTCGGGGTTTTTCGCCTCGCGCACCACGCGAAGCCCGATGAGTCCCGGACGGGAGCGCGTGGCAGCCAGCGTGACCCGGTAAAAATCGATGACGTCTGACGCGCGGCCGGGCTTGGCCGTGACTTTCAGCAGAGCGGTGTGTGCCATGAGGAGCCTTCTTCTGGGGGAGTGGCCGGTTCGGCCTGGAACTACCTGTCGCAGGTCGCTCAGCCAAGCTACAGGCTCCGATGCGGACCGCAGTCGTCATTCTGACCGCCGTTGTTGTCAATGCGTACGGGTTGGGCAGTCGAATGACGCGGCTACGAGATCCGCATGCCACCCGCCTAGGCTGGTGGCATGCGGATCGGAGAACTGGCCCGGCTGACCGGGGTCAGCGCCCGCTCGCTGCGCTACTACGAGCAGCAGGGCCTGATGCACAGCACGCGGTCCGTCGGCGGGCAGCGGCACTACCCGCCGACGACGGCCGTGCGCGTCGAGATCATCCGGCGGCTGTTCGACGCGGGCCTGAGCAGCAAGGTGATCGCGCGGCTGCTGCCCTGCGTGGACAGCGACAGCAGGGCCGTCGCCGAGGACGCCTTCACCACGATGACCGGCGAACGGGACCGGCTGACCGCCGACATCGCCAGGCTCGTCGAGGCCAGGGCCGTCCTCGACGAGCTGATCGAGATCAACACCAGCTACCGGCAGGGGACGGCCACCGGCTGAGCGCCGTCAGCGGCTCAGGTCGACGACGAGCTTGCCCGTGGCGTGCCGCGACTCGACGAGCGCCAGCGCCTCCTGCGCCCGCGCGAGCGGGTAGGTGCCGGTGATGTGCGGGTCGAGCCGCCCGGCGACCATCAGCTCCGCCACGCGTTCGAGCCCCGCCCGGTCCAGCCGCCGCCGGACCGCCGCGCCACCCAGGTCGGCCACCGACGGGTCACCGACGGAGACGAGCGCCTCCGGCTTCACCGCGAGTGCGGCCACCGCGCGCAACGACTCGCCGCCGACGGTGTCGACCACCGCGTCGAACCCGTCGGGCGCCAACTCGCGCAACCGCTGCACGACATCGCCCCCGGTGTAGTCGACGAAGGTCGCACCGGTCTTCGCGACGAGCTCCCGCTTGGCCGAGCTCGCCGTGCCCGTCACGACCAGGCCGCGGTCACGCGCGACCTGCGCCAGCGCGATGCCGACACCGCCGCCGATCCCGTTCACCAGCAGCGAGGAACCGGCGGGCAGGTCGAGCTGGTCGACCACGTCCAGCGCCGTGGTGCCCGCGACGGGAATGGTCGCCGCCCACGTCGCCGGCAGCGCGTCGGGGATGCGGGCGGTGGACTCGGCGAGCAACAGCGTCGTCTCGGCATAGGTGCCCGCGAACGTGAGCGCGAACCCGGTGACCCGGTCACCGACGGCCAGCCCGGTCACGTCGGCGCCGACGGCGAGGATCGTTCCCGCTGCCTCCATGCCGAGCACCTGCGGAAAGGGCACGTCGCCGTTCATCGCGGTCACGTGCCCGGAGCGCAGCAGGTGGTCGAGGGGGTTGACCCCGGCGGCCTCGACGCGGACGAGGACCTCCGCCGGACCGGGCACCGGATCGGGCCGCTCGAAGAACTCCTGGACCTCCGGTCCGCCGAAAGCCTTGTAGCCCAACGCAGTGCCCATCGCGGATCTCCTCCACCGGTGGCGTTCCGGCCTTCGGAACGCGCTGCCCCGACGTTAGGTGCTGACACCGGTGTCAACTTCCACCCGATGTGACGCGGGCAACTCGGGGAGGGCGGGAACCACCTGAAACGGACGACACGGCGCAAACATCAATTGCGCGAAACAACCCGATGGTGTGGTGATCGGCCGACATTCACACCATCGCGTGATCATGGATTTCTGGGTCCCGCACCGGTCTGGCTACGGTGCTGCGAGGTTCCGGCTGAGCGGTTGCTCGCCGAGTCCCGAGTGAACACAACCATTCTTAGGAGATTTCGTGCTGAAGAAGGCAGGAGCGGCCGTCGCCATCGCGGGCGCTTTCCTCGGTTTCGGTTCGCAGGCCATGGCCGCCACCCCCGAGCTGGACCTCACCCACCAGGTCGGCCTCGTCGACCTCGACGACACCGAGATCGCCAGCGACATCAACGCCTGTTTCATCGACGTCAACGTCATCGCCGTGCCGGTCCTGTCGGACAACGACAGCGGCCTCTGCGGCAACCCGGACGACAAGTAGGCGGTGGGCCGGGCGCCTGGGCGGCGCCCGGTCTGCCCCGCCGGTGCCGGAAGTCGGCGCGCGGGCTGTGACGGCTGGTACTTCGGGGATCGGCCGCCTGTCCGCCGCGCCGGCGCCGGTGCGGCGCTCGCCACCGGGAGGTGCGGGCCGGCAGCAGCTCCGGTGCTCCTCGCCGCACTGTCCATTCGGAACAGACTGCTGGTGGTGTCGGACCGCGCCATCGCGAAGGCCGACGACGTCGGCCACTCGATCACCATCTTCCGCCGGCCATGGCGCGGGCGATCGGCCAGGCACCGGGGGAGGTGTTGGACAGCACCGTGCAGGTGGTGCCGGTGTGCGGGTCGTGGGTCGACTTGAACGACACCCCGGCGTCGCTGCCGACGAGCATCACCGTGTCGGTGCCGCCGCGCAGCCAGAAGCCCAGCGCGTACTGCACCGGTTCGTCCTCGGGCACGTCGAACCGCGGGCGCACGACCTCCTCGACGTCGGGCACGATCCGCCCGGCGAACAGGGCGCGCCAGAACGCCGACATGTCCGCCGCGGTGGTGTGGATGCCGCCGTCGCCGGTGGCCAGCACCGGCAGGTGGAAGACGTTGGAGCGGTTCACGCCGTCGATCGGCAGGTAGCCGATGGCCGCGTCACCGGGCAGCTCGTCGGAGCGCAGGAAGTCGGTCCTGGTCATGCCGGCGGGCCGCAGGACGCGTTCGCGGACCAGGTCGTGGTAGCCGGTGCCGCTCGCGCGTTCGGCGAGCAGGGCGAGGACGACGAAGCCGCTGTTGCAGTAGCTGAACCGTTCGCCCGCGGGGAACTTGGCCGGGTGGCCGTCGAGCAGCGGCAGGAACGCCTCGGTGGTCGTCAGTTCGTGCGCGGCGCCGACGACGTAGTCGGTGAGCTCGTGGCCGGCTTCCTCGTCGAGGTAGTCGCCGATGCCGGAGGTGTGGGTGAGCAGGTGCTCGACGGTCACGTCGTCCGCGATCAGCGGCAGGTCGTCGCCGAGCAGCGAACGGGCCGCGGTGTCCAGGGCCAGCTTGCCCTCGTGCACCAGCGAGAGCACGGCCAGCGCGGTGAAACCCTTGCTGCCGCTGGCGATGCCGAACCTGGTGTCGACGGTGTTGGGCACCCGGTGGGCGCGGTCGGCGAGCCCGTAGGCGCGTGCGATCTCGACCTCTCCGCCGTGGTCGAGCCACGCGACCCCGGAGAAGTCCTCTTCCTCTGCTGTGCGGTCGATCTCCCCCTGCACCATCCAGGCAGGGTAGGTCCGGTGAACGCGCCGGACGAACGATTTACCGCTCACTCACCGGGGACCACGATGCCCATCTCGTAGGCGGCCACGATCGCCTGCGCCCGGTCGCGCACGCCCAGCTTCGCGAACACCCGGCTGACGTGCGTCTTCGCCGTCTGCTCGACGATCACCAGCGCGGCCGCGATCTCGGTGTTCGAGAGGCCGCGCGCGACCAGCCGCAGCACCTTCAGCTCCTGCGCGGTCAGCCGGTCGGCGCGTTCGGGCCGCACCGCGCCTGGGCGGCGGGCGGCGAACTCCGCGACCAGCCGACGGGTCACGGCGGGCGCGAACAGGGCGTTGCCGGCCGCCACCACCCGCACGGCGTTGACGAGGTCCTCCAGCGGGGCGTCCTTGAGCAGGAAGCCGGAGGCGCCGACCCGCAGGGCGCCGTAGACGTACTCGTCGACGTCGAACGTCGTCAGCATCAGCACGCGGGTGCCGAGGTCCGGGGTGCCGAGGATCAGCCGGGTGGCCTCCAGGCCGTCCATCACCGGCATGCGCACGTCCATCAGCACGACGTCGGGGCGGTCGCGGACGGCCGCGTGCACGGCGTCGGCGCCGTTGCTCGCCTCGCCGACCACGGTGATGTCCGGCTGTGCGGCGAGCACGGCGCGGAAGCTCTGCCGGACCATCGTCTGGTCGTCGGCGATCAGCACTGTCGTGTTCACGGCTGGTCCTCGTTCCCGGTCAGGGGCAGCGTGACCGCCACGACGAAACCACCCCGTTCACCCGGACCCGCGACGATCGTGCCGCGCAGGGTCGCGACCCGCTCCCGCATGCCGAGCAGGCCGTGCTTGGCCCGGTCGTCCGTCGGCGGCCCGGGTTCGGCGGCGGCGCTGTTGCGCACCACCACCCGCAGGTCGGCGCCCACCGTGACGCGCACGTCCACAGTGGACCCCGGGGCGTGCCGGACGGCGTTGCTCAGCGCCTCCTGCGCGATCCGGTACGCCGACAGCGCGACACCGCCGGGCACGCCGCTCACGTCGCCGTCGAACCGCACGGTCACCGCGACTCCGGCGCTGCGCAGGCGGTCGACCAGCTCGGCGATCTGCTCCACGCGCGGCTGGGGCGCGGTCTCGGCCTCGCCGTTCTCGTTGCGCAGCACGCCGAGCAGCCGCCGCATCTCGGTCAGGCCCTCCCGCGCGGTCTCCTGCATCTCGGCGAACTCGCCCTCCAGCTCCGCCGACAGGCCGGGGAACCGGTACCGCGCGCTCCCGGCCCGCAGCGCCAGCACGGACATGTGGTGCGCCACCACGTCGTGCAGCTCGCGGGCGATGACCGCGCGTTCCTGCAGCGTGGCGGCGCGGACCTCCTCGACCTCGCGGCGCCGGGACTGCTCGTTGCGGTCGGCCTCGGCCACGCGCCGCAACCGCATCGCGTTGCCCACGACGAGCACACCGCCCACGATGGCACCGACCAGGAAGATGTCCCGGTAGTCCCACATGTGCGCCCACACGACGACCATCGAGAAGAAGAACACCCACACGAGCACGGTCTGCCGGTAGGCCTGGGCGGTGGTCAGCAGTGCCGCCGCGGCTGCGAGGACCGTGCCGGGCGTCCACGGCCAGCCCCACGCCGAGCGGAAGTCGTGCAGGACCACCGGTTCGAACACCATCACGACCGCGAGCATCCGCCACGCCCACAGCGGGTGGATCTGCGTCAGCAGCACGGCGGCGACGGCGAGACCGGTGAACCACCACGCGGGGATCGACGAGTAGGTGAACCGCAGCTCGGCCGGGCCGACCACGTTCAGGAAGACCACCCAGGACGCGACGCCGAGCACGAGCACGATCCGGAGGCGCCGCCAGCCCGCCGACGCCGGCGTCCTGACCAGCCTGCTCGCCGAGAACAACGTGAACACGCCGGCGGCGAGGAACTGCCGCACCACGGCACCCCTCATCCGCCCCACCGCCCCGGAAGATCATCCACTCGCGCCGAACCTACTCCACCCCCGGACAGGAGGCCGCGCCACGCGAGCACCCCACCGACGACCGCGACCAGCACGTAGAGGTTGTCCAGCACGGCGTTCCCCGTCGGCACCAGCAGCGGCCACAGGACGAAGACCGCCCAGACGGGCACCTGCGCGGCACCTGGCCCGCGCAGGAGGAACGCCACCAGCGGCACGACCCACACCCAGTGGTGCGACCACGAGATCGGGCTGACCAGCAGCCCGCAGAACGCTGTGACCAGCAGCGCCCCCAGGGGCTCACCGCGCAGGTGCGCCCGCCGGGCCAGCACCGCCGCCGCGGCCACGCAGCCCAGGCAGAGCGCCGCGACCAGCAGGGGAGCCCACGGTGCCGCACCGGTCAGCCGCTGCACCGCACCGGAGATCGACTGGTTGGCGAGGTGCCCGTTGCCCGTCGCGTCGTTGCCGCGGAGGACCGCCGACCCCCAGTACCGCAGCGAGTCACCGGGCAGCAGCAGGAACCCGAGCAGCTGCAGACCGCCGAACACCGCCAGCGCCCGCCCCGCGTCCCGCACCCGCCCGGTGACCAGCAGGTGCAGCACGAACACCAACGGCGTCAGCTTCACCGCCGCGGCGATCCCGACCAGCACGCCGGAGAACCGGCCCTGCCGCAGCACGTCGACCACGACGACGGCCATGAGCAGCACGTTGACCTGTCCGTATCCGACGGTCCGCCACACCGGTTCGAGACCGAACACCGCCGCGAACAGCAGCGGTGACGGCGTCCGGCCGGTGGTCCACCGCAGCACCACGCCCACGCCGAACGCGGTGGCGACGGCGAACACCGCCCACGTGAGCTGGGTCGGCAGCACCGCCAGCGGCGTGAACAGCACGGCCGCGACCGGCGGGTAGGTGAACGGCAGGTCGACCGCCCACTCCGGTGTGGCGGTGAGGTGGTCGTACAACGCCTCACCGCGGAGCACGGCCAGCGCGCCGGAGCGGTACACCGCGCTGTCGAGGCCCAGCGGCAGCCGCAGCGCCCACCCGGCCAGTCCGAACAGGACGAACGAACCGGCGAGGAGCACCGGGGCGGAACGGGAGCTGAGCACACCGGGAACGCTAGGGGGACGGCGCCGTGGCGTCGTCGTACCCCGGCGCCCACCGCGAGCGCTACCGCGGTAGCGGGTGTTCGGGCGTGCTACCGGGGTAGCACGGAACGCCTTCACCACCGACCGTCCTCACGCAACAGCCCGGTGACGGACGCCGGGGAAGCCGGTCGAAAGCGTTACCTTGGCTTCATGAGCAACAACGGGGAGGGGCGCGACGGAGCGCTCGTGCAGTCCGTCGACCGGGCCATCGCCGTCCTGGAGCTGTTGGCGCGCAACGGCGAGGCCGGCATCACCGAGATCGCGGCCGAGCTCGGCGTGCACAAGTCCTCCGCGTCCAGACTCGTCTACACCCTGCGCGCCCGCGACCTCGTCGAGCAGAACGGGGAGCGCGGACCGTTCCGGATCGGACTGGGCATGCTCCGGTTCGCGGGCGCCGTCACCGGCCAGCTCGACTACGCCCGGCTGGGTGGCCCGGTCTGCTCGGCGCTCGCCGACCAGCTGGGGGAGACGGTCAACATCGCCGTCCTCGACGGCGACAACGCGCTCAACGTCAGCCAGGCCCGCGGCAGCTCCGCCGTGGCGGCGCAGAACTGGGTCGGCCAGCGCACGCCGCTGCACGCCACGTCCAGCGGCAAGGTCCTGCTCGCCGGTGCGTCCGGTGCGGACCGGGAACGCGTGCTCGGCGGCGACCTGGAGGCCTGCGCGCCGCGCACGATCACCGATCCGGTGCGGCTGCGGGAGGAGTTGCGGCGCACCGCCACGGACGGTTACGCGACCTGCTTCGAGGAGCTCGAACCCGGCCTGCACGCGGTCGCCGTCCCGGTGTTCGGCGCGCACGGCGACGTGGTGGCCGCGATCAGCGCCGCCGGACCGGCCTACCGGCTCTCGCAGAAGCGCGTGCCCGAGGTCGTCGAGGAGCTGCGCGCCGCGTCCCGCGACCTCTCGGCCCGCCTGGGGCACCCCGCCTGACCGACCCCGCCCGCCGCGGCGACCGGCGCCAAGGTCAGATCAGGGCCCGGATCGCCCGCTCGAACCCGATGACGTGCTGGGAGGCCAGCTCGGCCGCCTTCTCGGCGTCGCCCTCGACGATCGCGGTCAGCAACGGCACGTGCTCGTCGACGTGCCCGGCCATCCCGGACAGGCGCGGCAGGAACACGCACCAGATGCGGGTGGCGAGGTTGTCGTAGGAGATGAGCGTGTCCTCCAGGAACGGGTTGTGCACGCACCGGTAGATCGCGCGGTGCACGTCCACGTCGGCGCGCAGCAGCGCGGTGTTGTCGCCCGGCCGGGCTGCGGTCTCCAGCTGGGACCGCAGCCCGGTCAGGGCGGCCCGGTCCGCTGCGGTGGCGCGCTCGGCCGCGGCGGCGGCGGCCAGCGGTTCGAGCGTGCGGCGCACCTCGGAGACGTGGGAGAGGTCGGAGATGTTCACGTCGGTGGCGAACGTGCCGCGGCGGGGGAAGGCGACGACGAGCCGTTCCTGCTCCAGGCGCTTGAGCGCCTCGCGGATCGGCGTGCGGCCGACGCCGAGCTCCGCGCGCAGCCGGTCCTCGTTGATGGGCTCGCCCGGCCTGATCTCCAGCATCACCAGCCGGTCGCGCAGCACGGCGTACGCCCGTTCGGTGAGCGAGACGGCCGCCGGCTCGTCGTTGACCCGTGCGTTCATGTGACCTACGGTAACCCACAGACTGATATACCAGAAGTCGACCAGGTGATTCCCGCTGGAGGCGTCGCATGACCAGCCCGCCAGGAGCCCATCTGCCCGAGCACCCGGACTTCCTGTGGGAGAACCCGGAGCCGAAGGCCTCCTACGACGTCGTGGTCGTCGGCGGCGGGGGCCACGGCCTGGCCACCGCCTACTACCTCGCGAAGGTCCACGGCATCACGAACGTGGCGGTGCTGGAGAAGGGCTGGCTCGCGGGCGGCAACATGGCCCGCAACACCACGATCATCCGGTCGAACTACCTGTGGGACGAGAGCTCCGGCATCTACGAGCACTCGCTCAAGCTCTGGGAGGGCCTGGAGGACGACCTCGGCTACCCGGTCCTGTTCGACCAGCGCGGCGTGCTGAACCTCGCGCACAGCCTCCAGGACGTCCGCGACAGCGTCCGGCGGGTCAACGCCAACCGCCTCAATGGCATCGACGCCGAGTGGGTGGACCCCGACGGCGTCGAGGAACTCTGCCCGATCGTCAACACCTCGCCGGACGTGCGCTACCCGGTGCTGGGCGCGACCTACCAGCCGCGTGCGGGCATCGCGAAGCACGACTACGTGGCCTGGGGCTACGCGCGGGCCGCGCACGCCATGGGCGTCGACCTGATCCAGAACTGCGAGGTCACCGGCCTGGAAACGGCTCACGGCCGGATCACCGCGGTGCGGACGTCGCGTGGCCGGATCGCCGCGGGCAAGGTCGCGTTGTGCGCGGCCGGCCACAGCTCCGTGCTCGCGCAGATGGTCGGCCTGCGGCTGCCGCTCGCCTCGCACCCGTTGCAGGCCCTGGTGTCCGAACTGCTCGAACCAGTGCACCCGACCGTCGTGATGTCCAACGCGGTGCACGTCTACGTCTCCCAGGCGCACAAGGGCGAACTGGTGATGGGCGCGGGCATCGACAGCTACAACGGCTACGGCCAGCGGGGTTCGTTCCACGTCATCGAGGAGCAGATGGCCGCGGCGCTGGAGCTGTTCCCGGTGTTCGCGCGGGCACACCTGCTGCGGACGTGGGCGGGCATCGTCGACGTCTCGCCGGACGCCTCGCCGATCGTCGGCCTCACCCCGGTCGGCGGCCTGTACCTCAACTGCGGCTGGGGGACCGGCGGGTTCAAGGCCACGCCCGGTGTCGGCGACTGCTTCGCGCACACGGTCGCGCACGACGAACCGCACCCGTACAACGAGCCGTTCACCCTCGACCGCTTCACCACCGGCGCCCTCGTCGACGAGCACGGCGCCGCCGCCGTCGCGCATTAGGGCCTGTGTCGAGGTCCGTGTTCGCGATAGCCGGGCCTGAGGCGGCCCCAGGGGGCACGGGCGGACAGCCCACATAGAACACCGCGGTATGCGGGCTGTCCGCCCGCACCGCCAGGAACCACCTCAGGCACGACTCTCATCGAACGGGACCTCGACACAGGCCCTGGCAGGAGCTGACGATGCAACTCATCCCGTGCCCGTGGTGCGGACCGCGCGAGGAAGCCGAGTTCCACTACGGCGGCCAGGCCCACGTCGCCTACCCCGAGGACCCGTCGGCGCTGACCGACGAGCAGTGGGCGCAGTACGTGTTCTTCCGGGACAACCCCAGCGGCCCGTTCGCCGAGCGCTGGAGCCACAGCGCCGGGTGCCGCCGCTGGTTCAACGCCGTGCGCGACACCCGCACCCACGGGCTCCTCGCCACCTACCGGTCCGGCGAGCCGATGCCGGAGGTGGCCCTGTGATGTTCCGGACCCCGACCGGCGGCGAGGTCGACCGGACCACGCTGCTGCGCTTCACGTTCAACGGACAGGACTACACCGGCCACCCCGGCGACACGCTCGCCTCCGCGTTGCTGGCCAACGGTGTCCACGAGATCGGCACCAGCGTGAAGCTGGGCCGCCCGCGCGGGATCGTCGCGGCCGGGTCGGAGGACCCGACGTCGCTGGTGCAGGTCGAGGCGCCGTTCTCCGAGCCGATGCTGCTCGCCACGACCGTCGAGCTGTACGACGGCCTGGTGGCGCGCGGCCTGGCCGGGCAGGGACGGCTCGCCGCCGAACCTGACCCGGCGCGCTACGACGCCAAGCACGTGCACTGCGACGTGCTGGTCGTCGGCGCCGGACCGGCGGGGCTGATGGCCGCGCTGACCGCCGCCCGCAGCGGTGCCCGCGTGGTGCTGGTGGACGAGCAGAACCGGCCCGGCGGTGCGCTGCCGGTCTTCGAGGAGCACCTGGACGACCGGCCGGCGGCCGCGTGGGTCGCCGACGTGGTCGCGGAGCTCAAGGGCACGCCCGGTGTGCTGGTGCTGGACCGCACCACCGCGTTCGGCATGTACCAGGACGGGTTCGTGCTCGCGCTGCAGAAGCGCACCGACCACCTCGGGTTCGCCGCACCCGCCGGCGTCGCCCGGCAGCGGGTGTGGCGGATCCGCACCAAGCAGACAGTGCTCGCCACCGGTGCCCACGAACGCCCGGTCGTGTTCCCGGACAACGACCGGCCCGGGATCATGCTGGCGTCCTCGGCCCGCACGTTCCTGCGCCGCTACGGCGTGCTGCCCGGTTCACGCGCGGTCGTGTTCACCACCCATGACAGCGCGTACTGCGCGGCGATCGACCTCGCGGAGTCCGGTGTGGACGTCGCGCTGGTGGTCGACGCCCGGCCGGAGGTACCCGCCGCGCTCGCGGCCGAGTGCGCGGCGCGGGGGATCGAGGTCCGCGCCGGGCGGGTGGTCACCGGCACGGAGGGCGAGGGACGGATCACGGCGGTGCACGTCGGCGACGAGGTCGTCGCGTGCGACACCCTGCTGGTGTCGGGCGGCTGGAACCCGGTGGTGAGCCTGTTCAGCCAGGCCGGCGGCACACTGCTCCACGACGACGGGCTCGGCGCGTTCGTGCCGGGACCGGCCGAGCCGACGGTGCGGGTCGCCGGTGCGGCGAACGGGAACCTCGACCTCGCCCGGTGCCTGGGCGACGGCAGCGTCTGCGGTGCCGAGGCGTCGCTCGGCGCCGGGTTCGACCCCCGGACGATGGTGCCGCGACCGGTGCCGGACGCGCGGTGCACGGGCCGGTCCGGTCTGGTGCTGTGGCGGGTGCCCGGCTCCGACGAGACGAGCTTCGTCGACCTGCAACGGGACTCGACGGTCGCGGACGTGCTGCGCGCGACGGGCGCGGGGTTGCGGTCGTTGGAGCACATCAAGCGGTACACGACCATCGGCACCGCGCACGACCAGGGCAAGACCTCGGGCACGATCGCGGCCGGCATCGTCGCGGAGACCCTCGGCGTCGAACTGGCCGAGCAGCGGCCGACAACGTTCCGACCGCCCTACACCCCGGTGTCGTTCGCCGCGCTGGCCGGGCGCAACCGCGGCGAGCTGCACGATCCGGTGCGGGTCACGGCGATCCACCCGTGGCACGTCGCGCACGGGGCGGTGTTCGAGAACGTCGGCCAGTGGAAGCGGCCCTGGTACTACCCGCGGCCGGGTGAGGACCTGCACACGGCCGTGCTGCGCGAATGCCGGGCCGCACGCGAGGGCGTCGCGCTGATGGACGGCTCCACGCTGGGCAAGATCGACGTCCAGGGCGCGGACGCCGGCGAGTTCCTCGACCTGCTCTACACCAACCTGATGAGCACGCTGAAGGTCGGCCGGATCCGCTACGGCGTCATGTGCGGCGTGGACGGCATGGTGATCGACGACGGCACCGTGATCCGCGTCGGCGAGGAGCGCTACCTCGTCACCACGACGACCGGCAATGCCGCCAAAATCCTCGACTGGATGGAGGAGTGGCTGCAGACGGAGTGGCCGCACCTCGACGTGCACTGCGCGTCGGTCACCGAGCACTGGGCCACGATCCCGCTGGTGGGGCCGAAGTCCCGTGCGGTGCTCGCCGCGGTGGCGCCCTCGCTCGACGTCTCGAACGCGGCGTTCGAGTTCATGACCTGGCACGACACCGAGGTCGCCGGTGTGCCCGCGCGGGTGTGCCGGATCAGCTTCTCCGGCGAGCTGGCCTACGAGATCAACGTGACCGCCTGGCACGGCATCGCCGTGTGGGAGGCGCTGATGGCGGCGGGGGAGGAGCACGGGATCACGCCGTACGGCACCGAGACCATGCACGTCCTGCGCGCCGAGAAGGGCTACCCGATCATCGGCCAGGAGACCGACGCCACCGTCACACCCCAGGACCTCGGCATGTCGTGGGCGGTGTCGAAGAAGAAGGCCGACTTCATCGGCAAGAGGTCCTTCGCCCGTGCGGAGAACAACCGCGCCGACCGCAAACAGCTCGTCGGCCTGCTGCCAGTCGACCCGCGGGTGCTGCTGCCGGAGGGCGCGCAGGTCGTCGAGACCGACCGGCTGCCCGAACCGCCGGTGCGGATGCTCGGCCACGTCACCTCCAGCTACCCCAGCGCGGCGCTGGGCCGCACCTTCGCGCTCGCCCTCGTGCGCTCCGGCCGCGACCGCATCGGCGAGACCCTCTACGTGCCGGTCGGGGACGCGCTCGTCCCGGTCACCGTGACCGGCTCCGTGCTCTACGACCAGGAAGGAGCCCGCCGTGACGGCTGACCCGGTGAGCCCGCTGGCGGCCTGGACCGACCGGCTGACCGCGCTCGCACCCGCGCTGGGCGTGCGCGAGGTGCCGTTCCGCTCCCAGCTCACGGTGCGGGTGTCCAACTCCGGCGCCATCGCGGCCATGGGCGGCGCGCTGGGCGTGGTGTTCCCGGCGAACGCGTGCACGTTCACCACGGGAACCGGCCCGTTCGGTGCCGTGGAGGTGCTGTGGCTGGGGCCTGACGAGTTCCTGGTCGTGGCCGGACCCGATCTGCAGGCGGTGGTCGAGGAGGTGCTGCGTGGCGCGCTCGGTGGTGAAAGGGGGTCCGTTGTGGACACTTCGGCTCAGCGCACGACCGTGGAGCTGGAGGGTCCGCACGTCCGCGACGTGCTGGCTCACGGATGTGCCGTGGACCTGCACCCGGCTGCGGCTCCCGTCGGCACTTGCGTGCAGACGCTGCTCGCACGCACAGGGGTCATCCTGCAGGTGACCGGGCCCGACCGGGTCGCGCTGCTGGTGCGGTCGTCGTTCGCCGGGTACCTGGCGGCGTGGCTGGCCGACGCGTGCACCGAGTACCTGGCAGTGCCGTTCGACGGCAGCGGCACGGTCGTGTTCCGCTGACCCCGATCGCGGTTGAGCCGCCAGGCCACGGGTATGAGCGGAGGGTTCACACCCGTCGACGAAGCAGGTGGCGATGAAGGTCGAAGAGGTCGAGGCGGTCTCCCGGAACGACGAGGTCGAGGTGTCGGGGTCCGCGCTCCCCGTCGGTGACGGGTCCTGGGACCCCGAGAAGCTGTACGCCGCGGCGCTGGCCACGTGCCTGCACCAGGCCGTGGTGCTGGCGGCCTCCACCGGCGATCTCGACACGACCGGCAGCGCCGTGCGCGCACGGGTGGCGCTGAACCACGGCACCGCCTAGGACTACACCGTCGACGCGTCACTTTCGGTCGCGCTGCCCAACGTCTCGAGCGAACGCCGGGCCGACCTGCTCGACCAGGCGGTCCGGCACTGCCCGCTGGTCGGTGACTGGCCCGTCGCCCTGGACGGCTGATCCTGTTTTCGGCGGGTGCGCGGTGGGTAGGCACAGCGCATGGCCGACAGTTCAGCAACCACGGTTCGTTGTCAGGTTTCGCAGGCTGAGGTGACGCTGCGGTCCAAGACGGTGCTTTTGGACCTGGCCGGCGAGTGCCGCGTCGAGGGCGGCGCGGTGGCCGGCCTGCGGCTGTCCGCGGACCTGCCCGACGCGGGCGGCCCCGAGGACGGCGGCACCGTCGTGCTGGAGCAGGACGGGGACGGGCTCACCGCCGTGGTGACGCAGCCCGGCGGTGAGGTGCGGCTGAGGAGCGAGGAACCCGTGCGCTGGACCGGGAGCGGATCGCGGTTCGAGACGGGGGAGCTGACGCTCGTGCTGGCCGAGGCACCGGACGCGCCGGTGCTGTCCGCGCCGGGCTTGGAGCTGCAGGTGGAGGGGCAGTAGCGCCGGGTCGTGTCACGGCGCGCCTGCGGAGCGCGACACTCCTCAGGTGGAGCCCAACGAGCAGTACGACTTCGCGCTGTCGTTCGCCGGACCCGACCGGGTGTTCGCACGCGGTCTCGCCGAGGCGCTGAAGGCCGACGGGCACAGAGTGTTCTTCGACGAGTACCACCAGGCCGAGCTGTGGGGCACGAACCTCTTCGAGAAGCTGCTGGACGTCTACGGCAAGCGGTCCCGGTACGTCGTGGTGGTCGTGTCCCGCCACTACCTCGACAGCGTGTGGACTAGGTGGGAGCTGCGCTCGGCGCTGGAGACGGTGCTCCAGGGCAGGGACGACGCCGTGCTGCCGCTGCGCCTCGACGACACCGAGCTGCCCGGCCTGCCCAGGAGCACCGCCTGGATCGACGTGCGGGAGGACGGCGAGACCGACGTCGAGCTGCTCACCCGGCTGCTGGCCGGCAAGCTCGCCGCCGCCACACCGGTGCGCCGGCGGCGGGTGCTCGCACTGGGCCTGGGCGGGGTCGCGGTGGCCGCGACGGGCACCTACTTCGGGACCCGGTTGTTCGCACGCGCTGAGCCGGGCAGCGAACTGTGGCACAGGGGGTTCGAGTCGGCCTGCTTCCCCGTCGTCAACGGTGCCGACGTGGTGCTGTCGTTGCGGGACGGCGGCGTGGTCGGGCTGGGCCAGGACGACGGCGCGCAGCGCTGGCGGGTGGACCTCGGCGGCGCGATGACCGGGCCGTGCTCCGTCGTTCGCGGTCTGGTGCTCGCCGGCCGGGCGATGACGCAGAACCGAGGACGCCTGACCGCGATCGAGGACGGCGGCGCCGTGCGCTGGTCGCTGGACACGGACGGCCTCCCGGCCTGCCACCGGGAGGCGCGGGACGGCACGGTCCTGGTCGGCACGAACACCGGCTGGGTGTTGCGCGTCGACGAACGCTCCGGTCAGGTCGTTGAGCAGGTGCGGGTCTCCAGGCAGGTCAACGACGTCGTGGAACAGCAGGGGTTCGTGTACTCGGCGACGGCGGTCGACGGCGTTCAGGTGCACGCCGACGGCAAGCAGGCGTGGAGCCGCACCACCGCCGGGGCCGTCCAGGGGCTCGCCACCGACGCGAACCACCTCTACGCGACGGTCGGCATCACCCGGCAGGGGGCGTCGAGCGGGCAGGCCGTCAGGTACGACGCGATCACCGGTGAGCTCGGCTGGCAGCACAGCTTCGACGCGCTCGTGCAGGCGGCACCGGTGGTCGTGCGCGGCCAGCTCGTCGTCTCCGACATCGGCGGCACGGTGCACTCGCTCGACGTGGAGAGCGGCGCCGTGCGGTGGCAGCAGAACGTCGGTGCCGCTGCGCAGAGCCGGACGACGTGGGACGGCGACGCCCTGTACGTCGGGACCCGCCGCGGCCTCGCCGTGCTCGACGTGCGCAGCGGCGCCGTGCGGTGGACCAAGGACGTCACGACCGCGGTGCCCACCACCGCGCACTCGGCGGCACGGCCGGTGCTGGGGGACAAGGCGGTCTTCCTCGGGTACGGCGACATGCAGACGTCCAGCACGAACGGCGACCTGTACGCGCTCGTGCGCTGAGCCGGCCTCAGACGTAGTCCAAGACCCCGGCCTCCTCCACCGCCGCCAGCGACAACGTCTTGTACCCGACCTCGTCGAACAGCACCATCAACCGGTCACCGTCCTGCTGCACCACCGTGCCGCGCCCCCACAGCTCGTGCCGCACCTCGGAGTCCGGCCGGTGCTCAGCGGCCACGCCGGCCGCGTCGGCTTCCTCGGGCAGCCCCTCGTCGCACCGGTCGCAGTGACCGCACGGCCCGTCGAGCTCCTGCCCGAAGTACCCCAGCAGGAACCGGCGGCGGCAGCCGCGGGTGCCGGCGTACTCGCGCATGACCTCGACCCGTGACCTGTCGCGTTTCAGCTGCCGCTCGGCTTCTTCCTCGACGACCGCGACCGACTTCGCCGGCGTGGGTGCACCGTCCGCGTACCGCACGCCGTCGCGCGTGATCTCCACGATTCCGGCGCTCTCCAAGAGGTTCACCGTGCCGGTGACCTTCCGGCGCGAGCACTCGACCCGGTCCGCCAGCGCGGTGAGCGTGATGCCGGGCTGCTCGCGCACGAGCGCGGCCACCTCGCGGGCGCAGTCGAGGTCGGCGCGGCGGGTGTTGAGGAACCGTTGCAGGCCCTCGTCCTCCTGCCGGTGGAACAGGACGGCCTCGGCGGGCTCGCCGTCGCGGCCGGCGCGGCCGATCTCCTGGTAGTAGGCGTCGAGCGAACCGGGGGTGGCCGCGTGCACCACGAAGCGCACGTCGGGCTTGTCGATGCCCATGCCGAACGCGGAGGTGGCCGCGACGACGTCGAGGCGGTCGGCCATGAAGTCGTCCTGGACCCGTTTGCGGTCGGCTGCCTTCATGCCGGCGTGGAACGCGGCCGCCCGCAGTCCCTTGGCGGCGAGGGCCTCGGCGTAGCGCTCGGCGTCTTTGCGGGTGGCCGTGTAGAGCAGGCCTGGGCCCTTCCGCTCGACCACCCGGTCCACAACGGACCGGGAGCGGTCGTCCTCGTCGGTGCCGAAGCGCACGGACAGGTGCAGGTTGGGCCGGTCGAACCCGGCGACCACCACGGCGGGGTCGCGCAGGCCCAGGTGCTCTACCACGTCGCCGCGGACCGGGCCGCTCGCCGTGGCGGTCAGCGCGAGCACGACGGGGTGGCCGAGGCGGTCGACGACCTCGCGCAGCCGCAGGTAGTCGGGCCGGAAGTCGTGACCCCACGCCGACACGCAGTGCGCCTCGTCGACCACGAACAACGACGGCCGACGGCGGTCGAGTCGGTCGAGCACGTCGGGGTTCGCGAGCTGTTCGGGGGAGAGGAACAGGTACTCCGTCCGTCCCTCCGCGAACTCCCGCCACGCGTCCTCGTTGGACTCCGCCGAACGTGTTGAGTTCACGGCCGCAGCCGGGGGAGCGCCCGCCGCGCGCAGTGCCGCGACCTGGTCGCGTTGCAGCGCCACCAACGGCGAGACCACCACCGTCGGGCCGTCGAGCAGGATCGCGGGGACCTGGTAGATCGCGGACTTGCCCGCGCCGGTGGGCATCACGACCAGCGCGTCGCGCCCGTCCAGCACGTGCCGCATCGCGCACAGCTGCTCGGGCCGCAGCTCGGTCCAGCCGAAGACGTCCTCCGCCGTGCGCACCAGCCGGTCGTGCGAGCTCATCCGGTCGCCCGCAGGTCGTAGCGCTGGGCCGCCCACTCGGCCAGCCGCGGCCGCAGGACCTGGTACACGTCCGGATCGAGCGCCATGCCGGTGTGGGTGCTGTGCACCTCCACGCACTCGGCCGACGGGTCCTGGCACAGCTGCCACGGCACGATGCCGTCCGACCTGGAGTAGATCGACACGGCGGGCAGTTCCGGCGGCAACGGCGCGGCGGCGGCTTGGACGTTGTCCTCGAAGCAGTCACCGGCGAGGCACTCCGGGTCCATCAGCCCCGGCACGCCGACGCGGGACAGCTGCGCCAGCGCCCGTGCCGCGAGCAGCACCTGCGGGTGCGCGCCCATCGGGTCGAGCACCGGGCTGCCCATCATCACCAGACCGCTCACCACGTCGGGCCGGCGGGTGGCGGCCACCCTCGCGAGCCCGCCGCCGCGGCTCTGCCCGAGCAGCACGACCGGGCCGCCGGTGGCCTCCGCGTGCTCGACCAGCCGCTGCTCGACCCGGTCGACCAGCTCGGACGTGCAGCCCACGGTGAACCCGGTGCCCGCGCCGGTCGGGACGTAACCGCGGTCGCGCAGCCACGTCGTGGTGAAGGTGAGGCTCAGGTCGCTCGCACCGAAACCCGGCACCAGCACGACACCGAGACCGGCTCCCTCGTGCGGGTTCGCGTCGCGCCACACCCGGTGGCGCAGCAGCCGCGGGATGGTCAGCGCGGCGACGGCGACGTGTTCACGTGCGAGTGAACGCAGTTGTCCAGCAGGGGTCATCCGTGGTCTCCGCTTCCAGTTCGTGCGCGTGCGGAGGAATTAGCCCGGACGGGTGTCGGCAAACACGGACGGCGGTCACGTTTTCGGTTCAGCAGCTTTTGAAAATGATCAGAACCGAGTCGTTTGCGACGGATTTCGACGGGTAGCTCGTAGGCCAGGACACGACTACGAGCTGAGGAGTCAGCCGTGACCGAGAACCAGATGGGTGGAGTGCGCACCGCGGCCCGGGACGAAGGTTCCCAGGTCGCGCAGCACGCCAAGGAAGCAGCCGGCGAGGTCGGCAGCACAGTGCGCGACCAGGCCGCGCACGTGGCGCAGGAGGCGAAGCAGCAGACCCGCCACGTCGTCAACGACGTGCGCGAGCGCGTCGCGGCGGAGGCGGAGCAGCAGGCCCAGCGGGTGTCGAAGCAGCTCGGCCGCATCGCCGACGAGCTGAGCGAGATGGCCGGCGGCGCGTCGTCCGACTCGATGTCGGCGGGTGCGATCCAGAGCGCGGCCGACACGAGCCGCCAGGCCGCGCGGTTCCTCGACGAGCGAGGAGCGCAGGGGCTGCTCGACTCCGCACGGGACTACGCGCGGCGCAAGCCGGGCACGTTCCTGCTGGGCGCCGCGGTGGCCGGGTTCCTCATCGGCCGTGTCGCGAAGAGCGCGACCGGTGGCGGCCAGAGCGGGCAGCGCTCCGGCGGCGGCGTCGTGCCGGTGACGTCGGAACGCGCCGACCTGGCACCGGGCTACACCGAGCCCACGGGATACCCGTCCACGCCGGGCTACGGCTCGACGCAGGGTTATGCGGAGTCGCCGGGCCACGGCGTGACGCAGGGCTATGCGGAGTCCCCGGGCTACGGCTCGACGCAGGGCTACACCGGGACGCAGGGCTACACCGAGAAGCTCCGGGTACGCCGGGACCACGGGTCAGCAGGTGACCGGTGAGACCCCCGGCTACGGCGCGACGCCCGACTACGGTGCCCCGGCCACGTCGAACCCGGCGCCCGGTCGGCCCGCGGCGGGGGTGCCGCATGTCGAGCCCTGAGTACCCGCAGGCCCGCACCGAGGAGTCGCTCGGTGACCTGGTCAGCGAGCTCACCGGTGACCTGTCGAAGCTGATGCGCCAGGAGCTCGAGCTGGCGAAGGCCGAGCTGCGGCAGGAGGCGAGCAAGGCCGGCAAGGCCGGCGGCATGCTCGCCGCCGCCGGGTTCGCCGGGTACCTCACGACGGTGCTGCTGAGCTTCGCGCTCGTGTTCGCGCTCGGCGCGGTCATGCCGCTGGGCTGGGCCGCGCTGATCGTGGCCGTGCTGTGGGGCATCGCCGGCGCGGTCCTCTACACCAGCGGGCGGGCCAAGCTGCGCACCGTCAACCCGAAACCCGAACGCACCGTCGAAACGCTGAAGGAGGACGCGGAATGGGCGAAACACCCGACCAAATAAGGCGTGACATCGAAGTCACCCGCGCCGAGCTGAGGGCCGACGCGAACCGGCTCGTCGACCACACCAGCCCGAAGCGCATCGCCGAACGGCGGGTGCAGGGCGTGCGACGGGGACTGACCGCGATGAAGGACAGGGTGATGGGAACCGCGAGCGACACCGCCCAGAGCGTGCGGGCACAGGGGCAGAACACCGGGCAGGCCGTGGCCGAACGGGCCGAGCAGGCCGGTCAGGCCGTTGCGGACCGCGCGCAGCAGGCCGCGCAGGTGGTGCAGGAGGCCCCGCAGCGGGTCGCCCGCCAGACGCAGGGCAGTCCGCTCGCGGCCGGCCTGATCGCGTTCGGCTCCGGACTGCTGCTGGCGGCCGTGCTGCCCCGCACCGACGCCGAACAGCAGGCGGTGCAGCAGCTCTCCGACACCTTCAGCGATGCGATCGAACCGGCCAAGGAGGCGCTGACCGAGTCCGCTCAGCACCTGAAGGAGGACGTGACGTCCTCGGTGACCGACGCCGCCGGTGAGGTCAGGCAGGTCGCAGCGGACGCCGCGCAGACCACCGCCCAGCACACCCGCGAGGCGGCGCAGGACGTCGGCGGCCACGCCAAGGAGTCCGGTCAGCGCGTGGGCAACGAGGCCACCGGTCACTGACCGCCCGCACATCGCCGTTGTGGCGCGACGAGAGGAGAACGACGTGCCCGTTCCCGTCGAAGACCTGAGGAAGCTGCTCGACTCGCCGCGCCACAACGCGATGCTGGTGCACGTGGAGGGCCGGTACGTGGTGGCCGGCAGCACCGAGCTCGACCGGCCCGACCTGCGCGGCGCCCTGCCCGTGGTGTCCAGGGACGACCTGCTGGACCGGGCCGGTGGCGAGCCGGTCTCGGACCGGGCGCTCGCCGAGGCCGCCGCGGCACTGAGCTCCGCGGTCGACAACCGCGGCGGCTGATCGGGGGACACCGCGACTTTCCCGCGCACAACCCGTTTGCCACCCGTGAACCGCGGGTAGCCGGGATCGGCGTCAAGCAGTCGGCGCTCCCGTTCCCGACTGTCCGAAGGTGGCCACCGTGCAGCACCGCTCCCTCGACCAGGCCATCTGCGACGCCCTGGTGCTCCTCCGCGCGACCGGCGGCGCCGACCTGGCGCTGCAGGCGGAACAGGCCCGCAAGTGCCTGGCGCGCGCGGTGCTGAGCGCACCTGCGGCGCCGCAGCAGGCGCTGGCCCACGTCGCCGCCGCTGACGACCACCTGGAATACGGTGAGCTGATGGAGGCGCGGACGCTGCTGACGGCGGCGCGCAACCACCTCCGCGGCCGTCGCGCCGTGGTCGCCGCCCGCGCATGAGGGGGCCGGCCTTAGCACTGGCCGTTCTGTTCGTCGCGGGCTGCGGAGGCCTCGGGCCCAGCGCGGCCGATCGGCCGAACACGCTCGTCACCATGGGTTTCGGCCTGCCGGACGAGCACGCCACCGCCCGCGTGGCGGTCTTCAAGGCTGACCGGCCCGAGGTCGACCTGCGGGTCAACGAGGGCGTGTTCGACGAGCAGCAGTTCCTCTCCTCGGTGGCCGCGGGCGACCCGCCGGACCTGGTCTACGCCGACCGCCGCAAGCTCGGCGGGTACGCGGCCAGGGGAGCGGTGCAGGACCTCGGGCCGTGCCTGGCCCGCCACCGCGTCGACCTCGCCGGTTACCGCGAGGCGGCGGTGCGGCAGGTGACCTACGAGGGCACCGTGTACGGGGTGCCGGACTTCTTCACCGTCCGGGTGCTGATCCTCAACAACCCGGTGCTGCGCGAGAACGGCGTCGACCCGGCCCGGCTGTCCACAACGGACTGGAACGCTCTCGCCGAGGTCACCGCGCGGCTCGCCCGCGTGCAGGACGGCCGGGTGCAGCGCATCGGGTTCGACCCGCGCATGCCGGAGTTCGTGGCCATGTGGGCCAAGGCGAACGGCGCCGACCTGCTCGGCGACGAACCGCACCTGGACGACCCGCGCGTGGTGGAGGCCGTCCGCTACACCGCCGGGCTGGTGCGCGAGCAGGGTGGCTGGGCGGCGTTCAAGGCGTTCCGCGACACGTTCGACTCCTTCGGGGCGAAGAACGAGATCGCCACCGGCCAGGTCGCCGCCATGGCGATGGACTCCTGGTACGTCAACACCCTCGCCGCCAACTCGCCGGACGTCGACGTCACGATCGCGCCGTTGACCGACCGGCGCGGTGCCCCGCTGACCGAGGCAGGAGGGCAGGCTTGGGCGATCCCGAAGGGCGCCCGCCACCCGGACCTCGCCTGCGACTTCATCACCACCATGACCGCGACCGACACGTGGGTCACCGCCGCGAAGGCGCGCAGGGACGCACTGGCCGCGAAGGGGAAGCCCTACAGCGGCACCTTCACCGCCAACCGCGCCGCAGACGAGAGGATCTTCGCCGAGGTCTACGACCCGCGCGGCATCCGGGTGCTCGAACAGGGCGTGCGAGTGCTGCAGTCCGTGCAGGACAAGGCCTTCGCGCTGCCACCGAGCCCCGCTGCCAGCGACCTCGTGCGGTCGTGGGAGGCCGCGGTCACCAGGGTGCTGCTCGGTCAGCAGAGCCCCGAGGAGTCGATGGCGCAGGCGCAACGCGAGGCCGGCCGGGCGCTGACCCGCGTCGGAGGACGCTGATGACGACCGCGCGGGAGGCCCGCGCGGGCTGGTTGTTCGTGCTGCCGTGGGTGCTCGGGTTCCTGCTGCTCACCGCCGGGCCGATGCTCTACAGCCTGTACCTGTCGTTCACCCACTACGACCTGCTCAAGCCCGCGCGGTTCACCGGGCTGTCGAACTACCGGGAGATCCTGACCGACGACCGGGCGGCGATCGCGTTGTGGAACACGGTCTTCTTCACGCTGCTGCACGTGCCGCTGCAGATCGTGCTCGCTCTCGGGCTGGCCTCGCTGCTGCGCCGCGCCGGCCGGTCCGCCGGGTTCTTCCGCACCGTGCTGTTCCTGCCCACGATGACCCCGCCGGTCGCGCTGGCGGCGTTGTTCCTGTTGCTGCTCAACGGCCAGAACGGCGCGGTCAACGCGGTGCTGGGCTGGTTCGGGTTCACCGGTCCGCAGTGGACGACCGACCCGGACTGGATCAAACCGGGCCTGGTGCTGATGAGCCTGTGGACCGTCGGCAGCACCGCCGTGCTGTACCTGGCGGCGCTGACCAGGGTGCCGGGGGAGCGCTACGAGGCAGCCAGGCTCGACGGCGCCTCGCCGTGGCGGCAGTTCTGGCACATCACCCTGCCCGGCATCAGCGGCACGGTGTACTTCACGGTCATCGTCAACACCATCGCGTCGCTGCAGGTCTTCACCGAGGCCTACACGATGTTCTTCGGCGCCCGCCCGTCGTCACCGGCCGAGGGCGACGCGGCGCTGTTCTACGTCATCTACCTGTTCCAGGAGGCGTTCGGCTCGCTGCGCATGGGCTACGCCTCGGCGCTGGCGTGGGTGCTGTTCCTGGTGATCGCGGCAATCACCGCCGTGCAGGTGCGGCTCTCGCGCGACTACGTGCACTACGAGGACCGGTCATGACCCGCAGGCTGCCCGTGGTGCTGGCGCTGGTCGCCGTCGGGGTGCTGTTCGCGTACCCGTTCTGGTGGCTCGTCAGCGCGTCGCTGAAGGACCGCTCGCAGGTCTTCGACAACGCCCTGCTGCCCGAGGTGCTCCGGCCGGAGAACTACGCCGAGGTCTGGCGGGCCGTGCCGTTGCTCGCGTGGGTGGGCAACAGCGTGGCGGTCGGGTTCGCGGCCGCCGCGGCGGCGACGGTGTCGAGCGCGGTCGTGGCGTTCGGCTTCGCCCGCTTCCGGTTTCGCGGCCGCGGTGTCCTGTTCGGGCTCGTGCTCGCCACCATGATGCTGCCCGCCGCCGTCACGATGGTGCCGGTGTACCTGGAGTGGCACGCGGTCGGCCTCGCGACCACGCAGGTCCCGCTGTGGGCGGGCAACCTGTTCGGGTCGGCGTTCTACGTGTTCCTGCTGCGCCAGTTCTTCCTCGGCCTGCCCGCGGAGGTGTTCGACGCGGCACGGGTCGACGGCGCCGGGCCGTGGCGGCAGTTCCGGTCCCTCGCACTGCCGCTGGCCCGGCCCGGCTTGATCGTCGTGTTCGTGTTCGAGCTCAAGGCCGCCTGGACGGACCTCATCCGGCCGCTGATCTACCTGCGCGAGCCGGAGCTGTACACGTTGCCGCGCGGGCTGAAGGCGGTGCTGGACCGGTTCGGCCAGGGCGGCGAGGCGCAGTGGGAGCTGGTGATGGCGGCCAGCGTCGTCGCCACCGTGCCGATGATCCTGCTGTTCCTGGTGGCCCAGCGGTACTTCGTGCGCGGCACGGTCACCCAGCAGGTCGAGGAGTGACTCACGGGTCCATGCCGCCCTCGTCGTCGGGCTCGGACTCGTCGGGTCCGCGGTGCGGGCCGCCGGGGTTCTCGTCGGCGTAGGTGGGCCGGGTGTGCTCGCCGCCGATGTCGGCGTCCTCCAGTTCGCTCTCGGCGGTCACCCGGTCGGGCTCGGGCGCGCGGCTCGTCATCGCCACTCCTCCTGCCAGTCGTGGTGCTCGTTGTAGGCGGACGCGACCAGCCGCAGCACCGCCTCGTCCTCGGTCTGCTCCACCTCGGTGCGCAGCAGGCCGACCTTCTCCGGGAACGGCACCGTGGCCCGTTCCTCCGCCGCCTGCACCGGTCCGGGCAGCAGGAGCAGCCCGGCGCCGTCGTCGGAGCGCACGACCCGCAACCGGCCGCGGCGCTCGGCGTCGTCGAGCCGCGGCAGCTCCTCGTCGGCCAGGCGGCGTTCGTCCTCGTCGAGCCGGTCCAGCACGAACCGCCGCAGTTCCTCGATCGGCACGCCAGGGGTGTTCACGCCAGAGTTGTTCATGAGAGAGGGGTATCCGCTCCGCCGCCGGGTACGCCTGCTGGCAGCAGTCGCTTCCGGAAGGAGCACCTCATGCGCAGTCGCGTCCGCGCCGCGGGCCACGCCGTCCACCCCATCCTCATCGTGTTCCCGTTGGGCCTGCTGACCACCGCGGTCGGCTTCGACGTGCTGTACCTGCTCACCGACCGGGTGAGCTTCCAGTTCACCGCCGCCCACCTCATCGCCGCGGGCGTGCTGATGGGGGTGGTCACCGCCGCCACGGGCTGGCTCGACTGGGCGCTGGTCGTCCCGCGCGGCACCCGAGCGCGGCGGATCGGGTTGCTGCACGGCCTGTCGAACGGCGTGGTGCTGGTGGCGTTCGCGATCAGCTGGTTGCTGCGCCTGGGCGAGCCGGACTGGCACCCCACCTGGCCCGCGATCGTCGTGGCCTGGCTGGGTTTCCTGGCCGGCGGCCTCGGTGGCTGGCTGGGCGGGGAACTGGTCGAACGCCTCGGCGTCAGCGTCGAGGAGAACGCCCACCCCGACGCACCCAGCTCCCTGAGCGGTGCCGCCCCGTCCCGGCGCTAACCGCCCCTTGGCTTTTCTGGCATCTGCAAGTACCCCCAACTCAACATCAACAGGCACTTTCCCACTACCAACAGCGTTTCCCGCCACCTGCGCACGCCGATCCGGTCCGGCGGGCGGCGACCATGTTGGTAGTGGTCAGCGGCGGTTTGATCATGAGTTGGTGGTACTTGCAGATGCGTGGGGCGACAACGGAGGGGCGGGCTAGACGAGTAATGCGTAAGTCAGGGTGGCAGCCGGGGACGGACGAAGGGTGTTCAAGATCCGTTTGTGACGACAGACCTGAACACCCTTCTGACCGCACTCTACGTCAAGATCGACGACCGCCTCGCCGGTCGGCCTCGGGCGGGCAGACCGCCGAAGCTCACCGACGCCGAGCTGGTCACCCTGGCCGTGGCCCAGGCGCTGCTGGGTTCACGTCCGAAGCCAGGTGGTTGCGGTTCTTGCCTCTCCGGATGCCCGGCGCGTTTCGGTACCTGCCCGGCCAGTCCGGCTACAACCGGCGCCTGCGCGCCGCGCTACCCCTGATCAAAGAAGTGGCGCGCTGGCTGGCAACCGACACCGACCTGTGGACCGACGACACCTGGATCGTCGACTCCACCCCGGTCGAGTGCGGCCGCTCCCGGCCCACGGTCATGCGTTCAGAGCTGGCCGGCTGGGCGAAATACGGCTACTGCCGCTCACACTCCCGCTGGTTCTGGGGGCTGCGCCTGCACCTGGTCTGCACCCCGGCCGGACTGCCGATCACCTGGGCACTGGCCGACCCGAAGATCGACGAACGGCAGGTGCTCATGGCCATCTGCGACCACGAACCCGACCTGCTCACCGCCCGACCAGGCTTACTGATCATCGCCGACAAAGGTTATGTGTCCCGCGAACTCGACCGGTTCCTGGCAGTACGCGGAGTCCGGCTGATCCGGCCGTCCTATCGCAACCGCACACCCCATCCCGGCGAACGCCTGCTCAAATCCATCAGGCAACTCATCGAGTCCGTCAACGACACGCTCAAAGGACAGCTGGACCTCGAACAGCACGGCGGACGCACCATCGACGGCGTCGGGGTCCGCATCGCCCAACGCATCCTGGCCCTCACAGCCGCTATCTGGCACAACCGCGCCACCGGCCAGCCCGTCACCCGATCCCTGACCGCCTACGACCACTGACCGACTTACGCATTACTCGTCTAGGGGCTCAGGTGGCGGCCGTAGCGTCGGGCGGCTCGGACGATCGTGGTGGAGGCGGGTGCGACCACGAGGTCCAGCACCCGGCTCACCGGCGCGAGAGCACCCAGGCGTGCGACGGCCCACCAGCGCGGCGCGGCCATCGTCCTGGAGGTTCGCGCGGTCAGGCACCGCTCGACCGCGCGGGCCACGGCCTCCGGCGCCGAACCCGCGGACAGCCGGTTCGGGGCCTCCTGCTCGGACGGACGGCCGTTGAGGTCGCGGGAGAGCCACTCGGTGCGGATCGGACCGGGGCAGACCGCGTGCACCTTCACGCCTCGCGGCACCTCGCGCCGCAACCCAACCGCCAGCCCCAGCACACCGGCCTTGGTGGCCGAGTACAGCGACAACGGCGGCACGGGCACCCACGCGCCGATCGACGACATCATCACCACGTGCCCGCCGCGGGACTCCAGGTGCGGCAGCACCAGCCGGGTCAGCTCGACCACCGCCGTGAAGTTGACCTCGACGAGGCTGGTCGCCTGCTCGGCGTCCAGCTCGGCGAGCTTCGCGACCCGGCCCTGCCCCGCGTTGTTCACCAGCGCGTCGATGCGGCCGAACCGGTCGACGACACCGCGCACCAGCTCCTCGCGCGCCCGCGGATCGGTGACGTCGCAGCACATGCCCCAGGCACCGGGCAGCTCCTGCACCGCGGCGGTGAGCCGGTCCTGGTCACGGCCGCAGATCGCCACACGGGCACCGCGACGGGCGAGCCGCCGCGCGGTGACGCGGCCGATGCCGGCCGACCCGCCGGTGATGAGCACGACCTGACCTTCGACGGAGCGCACGGCGTCACCTCGCGGACAGCAGAGTGGTGTACAGGGTCAGACCGGGGCCGAACGCCATCGCCACCACCGGGTCACCCGGTCGCAGCCCAGCGCCCCGCACCAGCTCGTCGAGCACCAGCAGCACGGTCGGCGACGAGCAGTTGCCGTGCTCGCGCAGCACCCGCCGGGACGGCTCCAGCGCGTCCGGCGGCAGCCCGAGCTCGTGCTCGACGGTGTCGAGGATGCGCGGACCACCGGGGTGCACGGCCCAGCCGCGCACCTGCGGCACGGTCAGGCCGTGTTCGGCGAGCAGCCGTTCCACGGCGTCCCGCACGTGCTTGCCCAGCACGTCGGGCACCTGCAGGGACAGCGTCATCCGGAACCCGTGGTCGGTCACGGTCCACGTCATGTGGTCCGCGGTGGCCGGATCGGTGACGGCACCGGTCCCGACCACCTCCAGCCCGCCCCGGCCGGGCAGCACGACCAGTGCGGTGGCCGCGTCGCCGAACAGCGCGTGCGTGACGACCTGCTGAAGGTCCTTCGTGGAAGGTTGGACGTGCAGTGACGTGCAGCTCCAGGCACAGCAGCACCGCAGGACGGCGGTGCACGGTCACGTAGTCGGCCACGGAGCTGAGCGCGGGGAGCGCGGCGTAGCAGCCCATGTGCCCGACGAGCAGCCGCTGGGCGTCTTGGGGGAGTTCCAGCGACGCGGCCAGCTGCACGTCCAGGCCCGGTGCCGTGTAGCCGGTGCACGACACGACGGTGAGCTGACCGACGTCGGACGCGTCAAGACCGGCCGACCGCAGCGCGGCGGTCACGGCCTGGTGCCCCAGCGGCCGCGCGTGCTCGTCGTACAGGCGCATCCGCTCACCGGTCGTCCACGCCGACACGTCGAGCTCCAGCGGGCTCACGACGGCATGCCTGCGCTGCACGCCGGCCGCCGCGAAGATCCGCCCGGCCGCCCTGCTGCCGTCCAGCAACGGGCTGAAGTGGTGCTCCCACACGGCGTCCTGCTCGATCACCGGCGGGAACGCGGTGCCGATCGCGGCGATGTGCGCGGTCACCAGCGCGCCACCTCGTCCGGGTTGTCGCCCAGTGCGCTCGCGCCGAGCCAGTCGGCGCACACGTCGGACGTCGCCGGTTGCAGCGCACCGCAGCGGGCGTCGCGGTAGAGCCGTTCCAGCGGGTGCCCGCGCCGGGTCGCCGACGCCCCCGCCGCCTCCAGCACGGAGAACGCCACCTGCGCCGCCGTGTCTCCAGCGGTGAGCTTCGCGCGCCACACCCAGCGGTTCGTCTCCGGGCTGCCGGGGTCGTCGGTGACCTGCCGCGCCGCCCTGCGCACGACCAGCTCGGCCGCGGCGACCGCCACGTCGGCCCGCCCGAGCCGGGCGCGCACCATCGGCAACGTGTGCAGCCCGCGTTCCCGCAGGTGCGCCACGCCGTGCCGCAGCACGGACTGCGCGACACCCACGTAGACCGCGGCGTAGGAGGCGACCAGCCACTGCGGCATCACCTGGGCCAGCAGCAGCGCGGCCCCCTCGATCCCGCCGACCAGCGCGTCCTCGCCCACCTCGACGTCGAGGTCGAGGTCGTGGCTCGTGGTGGCGCGCATCCCGAGCGCGTCCCAGGTGGGCCTGACCTCGACGCCGGGGCCGGCCGGCACGAGGAAGTACGACACCTTCGGTTCCTCCGACGTGCTGTCCCGCGCGGCCACGAGGTAGGCGTCGGCGTGTCCCGCGCCGGAGACGAACGTCTTCGCGCCGGTGATCCGGAAACCGGAACCGGTGCGCTCGTAGGAGGTCCGCACCTGCGACAGCCGCGAGCCGACGCCGCGTTCGCTCATCGCCACCGCGTACAGGGCGCCTTCCGCGGCAGCGGCCAGCACCCGGTCGCGGGAGGCGAAGAAGCTCTCCGGCGCACCGAACTGGCGCACCAGCTCGTCGGGGGTGTGAGCGAGCGCACCGGTGACCGACGCGTGCATGTTGAAGATCAACGCCGTCGCCCCGGCGCCACTGCCCAGCTGCACGGCGACGTCGGTGTAGTCGGCGAACGAGGCACCCGTGCCACCGAGCCGCTGCGGCACCATCAGGCCGAGCAGGCCCGCGGAGCGCAGGTCGGCGAAGTCCTCCTCGGGGAACTCCCCGGCCACGTCGTACTTCGACGCGCGGCCGGACATGCGGTCAACCAGTGCGGGGAGGTCCACGGATCATCCCTTCTTGCGGCCGGCGCCCTGGAAGAGCACGGCCGTGGACGCGGTCGGCACCATGCGGACGGACCGACCGCGGCGCGCGAACCACGTGAGCAGGTCGGGCAACGAGGGGCGGATACCCCGCAGAACCAGGCGCACACCGTGCCGGGTGCACTCGCGCACCAGCAGTGCCCGGTCGACGAACAGCGCCGGGTCGTGCACCCCGCGCGGCGCCAGGCCGAGCACGCGTTCCGCCACCCCGACGGCCACCAGCCGGCACAACGCGGTGTCGGCCAGCGTGTCGAGCACCAGCAGGCCACCGGGGCGCAGCACCCGGCAGGCCTCGGCGACGGCCGCGGGCAGGTCGGGGACGTGTTCGAGGATCTCGCCGGCGACGACGACGTCGGCGCACCCGTCGGGCAGCGGCACGGCGAGCACGTCCGCGCGGACGGGCAGCACGCCGCGTTCGGCCGCCTGGCGCAGTGCTTCGTGGGAGAGGTCGACCCCGATGTGCCGGTAGCCGCGCACGTGCGGCGCGAGCAGGCCCGCACCGCAGCCCAGGTCGACCAGCACCGCACCGGGAACGGCCGGTGGAACCAGGGCGGCCCGTGCGGCGGCGAGCCAGTGCAGCATCACGAACGCGCCGCTCGGCCGCCACCACTCGGCGGCCAGCCGTTCGTACAGCTCGGGGTCGTTCGGTTCAAGATCGTTCTGCGCGGTGGCCGCCCGCTGGCAGACTGGAGGCCCATGGGTCGCCTCGAAGCTCTCGCGCGTTCCTGTCATCCGCTGCCCTCCGTCGCGGTCACCGTGGTGGCCACCGTGCTGGCCGCGGCGGTCGGTCGGTCGGCCGCCGGACTGGTGGCCGTCGCGGCGGCGGTGCTGGCCGGGCAGCTGTCCGTCGGCTGGCTCAACGACCTGCTCGACGCCGGCCGGGACGCGCGCGTGGGCCGCGCGGACAAACCGGTCGCCACCGGCGTGGTGTCGAGGCGGGTGGTGGCGGTCGCGACGGTCGTCGCCGCGGTGGCCGCGGTCGGACTGTCGTTGCTGTCCGGTGTGGACGCAACGCTGCTGCACGTCGTGATGCTGTGTTCGGCGTGGGCGTACGACCTCGGGGTCAAGGCCACGGCGTTCTCCGTTGTGCCGTACGCGCTTTCGTTCGGGTTGCTGCCCGCGTTCGTGACGCTGGGCGGTCCGGACGGGCGGTGGCCACCGCTGTGGCTCATGGCGGCGGCCGCCGTGCTCGGCAGCGCCGCCCACTTCGCCAACGTCATCCCGGACCTCGACGACGACGCGGCGACCGGCGTGCGCGGGTTGCCGCACCGCATCGGCGGAACCGCCAGCGCGTGCGTTGCAGCCGCGCTGGCGGTGATCACCGGAGTGGTCCTCGCGGTCGGCCCGCCCGGCCCCGTCACCGCGGCGGGGCTCGTGGCGGTGCCGTTGTCGGTGCTGATCCTCGTGCTCGGCAGGCTGCGCGGACGACGGCCGGGGTCGCGGGCGAACTTCACCGCACTGCTCGCGGTGGCGGTCCTCGACGTGGCGCTGCTGATCATCACCGGTGGGGTGGAGCTGGGCGGCGCGGTCAGCTGACCGCGGGCCCGGAGTCGCTCGAACCCGACAGCTCCTTGATGAACTCGTGGCACTGCCGGGCGCGGGCGGAGTCCTCCTCCATCACGCGCCGGAAGAAGTCCGCGATGTCCTGACGGCCCGCGTTGTCGGCGTCCCGCACGTACTGGCCGTAGTCGTGACCGGCCTTGAGCGCGTGGTACTGCACGGAGATCAGGTCGTAGGTGACGTCGTCGAACCCGGTTTCACCCGTTGCCATTGATACCTCCAGTGTTTTGTTCGGCACCGGAGTCATACCCGCGCAGATCCGGTCGAACCCGGTTGTTCCGCGCAACGTCGGGTACTCACGGCTCTCGCGCTCCGAGAGAGGCAGAAACCATGAACTCAGCAGGGAAAGCGCTGCTGGCCGCGGGCGTGGTGACCGCGGCGGCGGTGGCGCGGCGCCGGCGGCAGGCGCAGGGGAAGGGGGAGCGGCCGCTGACCGTCACGGTCGACCGCGCTCCCACCGACGTGCAGGCGGCGTTACCGGACCTGACCGGGCCGTGGCGGGACCAGGCCGAGATCAGCATCCGCGCGGCCGCAGGGGACAAGGGCACCGAACTGGTCGCGCAGCCACTGGGCGACGCGTCCCGCGCCGATCTGCGGGAGGCGCTGCGCAGGGCGAAGTCGGTGCTGGAGGCCGGCGAGGTGGTCGAACCCGACACCGCGCCGACGCACCCCGGCCCCCTGGGCAAGGCGCTGCAGCTGGTGACCGGAAGGGGAGGTGGCCGGCTGTGAAGGCGTTGTGCTGGGAGGGGATCAACGACGTCCGCGTGCAGGACGTGCCGGACCCGCGGCTGCTGAACGACCAGGACATGATCCTCAAGGTCCGGCTGAGCACCGTGTGCGGCTCCGACCTGCACCTGCTCACCGGCCACATCCCGTTCATGCAGGCCGGTGACGTGATCGGGCACGAGTTCATGGGTGAGGTGGTCGAGGTCGGGCCCGGTGTCACGCGGCACCGGCCGGGTGACCGCGTCGTCGTGTGCTCGTTCATCGCCTGTGGCCGCTGCTGGTACTGCCGCAACGAGCTGTACTCGTTGTGCGACAACACCAACACCAACCCGGCCATCACCCAGGGCCTCTGGGGCGCCAACCCCGGCGGCATCTTCGGCTACTCGCACGCGATGGGCGGCTTCCGCGGCAGCCACGCCGAATACGTGCGCGTGCCGTTCGCCGACCACACCGCCATCCCCATCCCCGAAGCGGTTGACGACATGAGCGCGCTGTTCACGTCGGACTCGGCAGCGACGGGCTGGATGGGCGCCGACCTCGGCGGCGTGAAACCCGGTGACGTCGTCGCCGTGTGGGGGTGCGGCGCTGTCGGGCAGATGGCTGCCCGTGCGGCTCAACTGCTCGGCGCGGAACGGGTCCTGGTGATCGACCGGTTCGACTACCGGCTGCGGCAGGCGGAACAGCTGTTCGGCGTCGAGACCATCAACTACGAGAACACCTCCGTCGGTGACGCGCTGCTGGAGGCCACCGGCGGGCGCGGACCGGACGTGTGCATCGAGGCGGTCGGCTGCGAGGCGCACTCAACGGGGCCGCAGTACGCCTACGACCAGGTGAAGAGCAAGCTGAAGCTCGAAACGGACCGGCCGATCGCCGTGCGCGAGGCGATCTACAACTGCCGCAAGGGCGGGTCGGTGTTCGTGCTGGGCGTGTTCACCGGGTTCGTGGACAAGTTCCCGCTGGGCGCCATGATGAACAAGGGTCTGACCGTGCGCGGCGCACAGCAACACGGCCAGCGCTACATCCCGGCGCTGCTCGACTGCATCGCCACCGGCGAGCTCGTCACGAACCACCTGGCGACCCACGTCATGCCGTTGAGCGAGGGCGCACACGGCTACGACATCTTCAAGAAGAAGGACGACGGCTGCGTGCGGTCGGTCTTCAAGCTGTGAGCAGGTCCCGTGGGGGTGCGGTCACCGCACCCCCACGGGCATCAGCGGCCACGGGCCGGTGTCTGCTGGTACACGCCGTGCCGCAACGGGGTGTTGCCGTCCGGGGACTGCTGGGGCGACACCGGCGACCCGCCGGCCGTGCCGTCCGCCGGTGGCGTGTTGCGCTGGTCGCCGCCTGCCGGTTCGGCGCCGTCCGCGAGCTGCCGCAACCGTTCGTCGACGACCTCCAGCACCGGTGTGCGGTTGCCGTGCGCCTCCTCGTGCTCGCGCACCCGCCGCAGGTCCTGCTCGTCCAGCGACCGGATGCGGTGCTTGAGGTCGCCGAGCGTCAGCTGGTCGTAGCCGGAAATCGGGAGTTGTTCGCTCATGTGCGTCGGCTACCCGGCCGGGTCGGGGAAAAACGACCGGAGTTTGCCCGTGACCCCACCGGGCATTCGCGCACGGACAGGAACGGGGTGAGGTGTGTACGCAGACGACCTGGTGCGGCCGTGGTGGGAGGCGCTCGGGGAGACGGCGCCGTTGTTCGACATCCACACGCACGTGGGCACGAACGACCCGAGCGGGTTCTCCTGCACCTTCGACCAGCTGCTGGACGCCCTGTCCGAAGTGGACGCGGCCGCGGCGGTGTTCCCGCTGACCGAGCCGAAGGGCTACCGCCGTGCCAACGACGCGGTGATCGCCGCCGCGCAGTCACCGGTGGTCGCGTTCTGCCGGGTGGCGCCCGGTGACGACGCGGAGGCGGAGGCGCTGCGGTGCGTGCGGGCGGGTGCGCGGGGGATCAAGCTCCACCCGGCCAGCGACGAGTTCGCCCTCGACGACGACCGGTTGCACGGGGTGTTCGGCCTGGCGCATGAGCTGACGCTGCCCGTCGTGGTGCACGCCGGACCCGAGATCGACCCGTTCGGCGACACGCTGCTCGCGGTGCTGCGCCGCTACCCCCGTGCCCGGTTCGTGCTGGCGCACGCCGCGCTCACGGACCTGGCGTGGCTGTCCGGGCACCCGGTGGACAACCTGTACCTCGACACGTCCTGGTGGAGCCCGACCGACCTGGTCGTCGCGCTCGCCACGATGCCACCCGGACGGGTGTTGTTCGGCAGCGACGTGCCGTACTCGACGGCGCTGTGGGGCGCGCACGCGGCCGCACGCTGCGCCCGGTACGCCGGCCTGGACGACGAGCAGGTCGCGGGCGTGCTGGGCGGCAACGCGCTGCGGCTGGTGGAACGACGGGACGCCCCCGACCTCGGTCCGGCGCCCGGCCGGGTGCCGGTGCTGGACCCGTTGCTGGAACGCCTGTACGTGTACCTCGCGGCCGGGGTGGAGGCCACCAAGCGCGGCGAGTCGCCCGGCCAGATGCTCGACCTGGCGCGGCACTGCTGCGGCGTCCGGCCGGAGCACCCCGACCGCGCGGTCTTCGACTCCGTGCTCGAACTGCTCGACCGCTACGAGAAGCACGCACCGCACCTGGAGACCGGCAACGAGTACGCGCCCGGCTGGGACCTGATCGCGGCCGCCGCGCTGGTCGCCCGCACCCCCGGCACGGCGCTGCCGGGCTGAACCCGCACCACAACCCTCCGAACGACCGGATGTCGTCAGCGCTCCGCGGAGCTACCTTCGCCAGACCCTGCAAACCTGCAGACCCTGCGAAGGAGCTCCACCGTGCGAAGAAGACCCCTGCTCGGCACGGCACTGGCGGCAATCGTCGCCGCGGCGGTCGCCCTGCCCGCCTCCGCCACGGCCCAGGCCGGCTGTTCGGGCACCAACGACGGTGACGTCGCGATCGGTGACAACACCACCGTCGAGTCACCGCTCACCATCACCGACTGCCCCTCGGCACCGTCCGCCACCAGCACGGTCCCGGTGAAGATCGTCCACACCTACATCGGCGACCTCGCGGTGGCGCTGGTCGCCCCGGACGGCTCCACCTACCCCCTGCACAACCGCAGCGGTGGCTCCGCGGACAACATCGACCAGACCTACACCGTCGACCTGTCGGCCGAGACCTCGAACGGCACCTGGAAGCTGCGGGTCAACGACAACGCGGCCAACGACGTCGGCCGGATCGACTCCTGGTCGCTGAACCTCGGCGGCTCCACCCCGGCCGGCGACTTCTCCGTCGCCGTGTCGCCCACGTCCGGCTCGGTCGCCGCGGGCTCGTCGGCCTCGGCCACCGTCTCGACCCAGACGACGGCCGGCCAGGCGCAGACCGTGCAGCTGACCGCCACCGGCCTGCCCTCCGGCGCCACCGCGTCGTTCAGCCCGGCCTCGGTCACCACGGGCGCGAGCTCCACGCTGTCGGTCAGCACCACGTCCTCGACCGCGTCGGGCACCTACCCGATCACCGTCCGGGCCGCGGGCGGCACCACCAAGACCGCGACCTACACGCTGACGGTCACCGGCGGCACCGGTCCGCAGATCCCCGACGTCGACGTCGCGGCGGTCAAGGCGCACCTGACCCAGTTCGCCACCATCGCCTCCCAGAACGGCGGCAACCGCCGTTCGACCACGGCCGGCTACCGCGCCTCGGTCGCCTACGTGAAGGACAAGCTGACCGCGGCCGGGTTCACGGTGTCCGAACAGGCCTGCACCTCCGGCTGCTCCACCGGCGCCGGCCCGAACGTGATCGCCGAGTGGCCCGGCGGCAACGCGAGCAACGTCTACATGTTCGGCGCCCACCTCGACGGCGTGTCCGCCGGTCCCGGCATCAACGACAACGGCTCGGGCTCCGCGGCGCTGCTGGAGACCGCGCTCGTGCTCTCCCGCAGCAACCCGGCGATGCTGAACAAGGTCCGGTTCGCCTGGTGGACCGACGAGGAGCAGGGCCTCAACGGCTCGCGCTTCTACGTCTCGCAGCTGCCGTCGACCGAACGTTCGAAGATCAAGACCTACCACAACTTCGACATGGTCGGTTCCGTCAACGGCGGCTACTTCATCAACAACATCAACTCCACCCAGTCCGTGCACATGAAGGCCTACTGGGACTCGCTGGGCCTGCAGCCCGAGGAGAACACCGAGGGCCGCAACCGGTCCGACGACGCGTCGTTCACCAACGCGGGCATCCCGGCCTCCGGGTACGCGATGGGCGCCAGCGCCACCAAGACCTCGGCCCAGGCGACGAAGTGGGGCGGCACCGCGGGCCGCGCGTTCGACCCGTGCTACCACTCCTCCTGCGACACGACGGCCAACATCAGCGACACCCACCTCAACCGCGCGGTCGACGGCATCGCCTACACCCTGTGGAAGTCCGCGGTCGGCAGCAGCACCCCCGGCGCGGACTTCTCCGTCGCCGTGTCGCCGACGTCCGGCTCGGTGGCGGCGGGTTCGCCGGTCTCGGCCACCGTCGCGACCCAGACGGTGAGCGGCAACGCGCAGACCGTGCAGCTGTCGGCCTCCGGCCTGCCCTCGGGCGCGACGGCGTCGTTCAGCCCGGCGTCGGTGAGCACCGGTGGCAGCTCGACGTTGACGATCAACACCACCGCGTCGGTCGCGTCCGGCACCTACTCGGTCACGGTCACCGCGGCCGGTTCGGTGTCGCGCACCGCCACCTACGGCCTCACGGTCACCGGTGGTGGCGGCGGGAGCTGCAACGGCACCAACGGCACCGACCTCGCCATCCCCGACGCGGGCGCGGCCGTGGACAGCGACCTGGTGATCTCCGGCTGCTCGGCCACGCCCTCGGCCACCGCGACGGTCGCCGTGCGGATCGTCCACCCCTACATCGGCGACCTGACGGTGTCCCTGATCGCACCGGACGGCACGGCGTACGTGCTGCACAACCGCAGCGGCGGCAGCGCGGACAACATCGACCGCAGCTACACCGCCGACCTGTCCGCTGAGACCGCGAACGGCACGTGGAAGCTCCGCATGCGCGACCTGGCCTCGTCCGACACCGGCACCCTCGACACGTGGAGCCTCAACCTGACCCCGTAGTCACCTGTTGGGGAAGTGGCCTCTCAGAAATCTTGTGGACTGGGCCTTCTGGGAGGCCACTTCTTGCCGTGATGATCGTCGGCATGACGACGCACACCGTTGCCGAGCTCGACGACGAGAACACCGCCCTGGCCTTCGAGGCGATGCGGGAGCTGCGGGCGCACCTCGCCTCCGCGGACGAGTTCGTGGCGGCGGTGCGGGTGCAGCGCAAGGAGGGCTACCGGCTGGTCGGTTCGTTCGACGCGGACGGGAAGGTCGTCGCGGTGGCCGGGTTCCGTCCGCTGACGAACCTCTACGTGGGCTACCACCTCTACATCGACGACCTGAGCACCCTGCCCGCCGCGCGCAGGCAGGGCCACGGGGGAGCGCTGCTGCGCTGGGTCGACGAGGAGGCCCGCCGGCTCGGCTGCGGTCAGGTGCACCTGGACTCCGGCACGCACCGGCACGAGGCCCACAGCCGCTACTTCTCCGCCGGGTACGTGATCCCGGCGTTCCACTTCAGCAAGCCGGTCTGAGCACCCGGCCAGAAGCCTTTCCCGCCCCCTCGTTGCTGCCCAGGCGTCTGCAAGTACCATCAACACTTGATCAAATCGCCGCCAACTACCACCAACCTGTTCGCCACCTGTGAATCAGGTTGATGTTGAGTTGGTGGTACTTGCAGACGCCGGCAAAGGCAGCGGCCCGGAGGGGCGGCCGGAGATGCGCCGATCAGCCCTTGGGCTCGTCCTCGATCACGCCGACCAGCTCCGGGTCCTCGGGAGCGGGCATGTGGCGGATGCTGTCACTGCCCTTGTGGTCGCGGGCGCGGGCGTAGCGGGAGTCCAACGCCCTCACCAGCTTCTGCGCCGCGCCGGCGTACGCGTCGTCCACGGTGGTCGCGTGGTGGGTGACCGCGACCGGCTGCTTGCCCTTCGGCCGCGCGTCGATCACGCACTTCTTGTCCTCCGGGGTGGTGCCCCCGTCCTCGCTGAGGTGCACCTCCACCCAGGTCAGCCATTCGCTGAACCGGGACAGGCCGCTCTCCAGGTCGGTGGTCACATAGGCGGCCAGTCCTTCGCCACCGTGGATGTTGTGGTCGGTGTTGACCTGGATCTGCATGAGCACCCTCCATACGGGAAACAAATGGTCCTGGTCGATACCACGGGAGCGGCCGGTTCAAACGCGGCGCCGTTCAGCGCAGGGGAGCTGCCCGGCAGCCGTTCTCGGCGCCGACCGGTGCGGAGGCTGGGAAGTTCTTGACCACCGGTGCCGTTCGAGGCACTGTTCAGCCAGGTGTGGAAAGCGGTTACCGGGGGGTGGCGTGGCACGGCCGAGTGCGTTGGTGGTCCGCGGTGGCTGGGAAGGCCACCAACCGGTGGAGGCCACCGAGTTGTTCATCCCCTTCCTGGAGGACAGCGGTTACGCCGTGCGGGTCGAGGAGTCGACCGAGGTGTACGCCGACGCCGCCGAGATGGCGCGCACCGACCTCGTCGTGCAGTGCATGACGATGTCGGAGATCACCGACGAGGAACTGAGCGGGTTGCGCTCGGCGGTCGAGGCCGGCACCGGGTTCACGGGATGGCACGGCGGCATTGCGGACTCGTTCCGCGCGTCGGCGGACTACCTGCACCTGGTGGGTGGGCAGTTCGTCACGCATCCGGGCAAGGAGCCGTGCGAACGCCAGGGCGGGCCGGAGGACAACTTCCTGCCGCACGAGGTGACCATCACCGCGCTCGGCCGGGAGCACCCGATCACCGCGGGCGTCGAGGACTTCGAGCTGGTCACCGAGCAGTACTGGGTGCTGCACGACGACCTGGTCGACGTGCTGGCCACCACCACCCACCCGACCCGGCCGTGGCACCCGTGGCACCGGCCGGTCACCTGCCCGGCGATCTGGACGCGGCGGTGGGGTGCAGGGCGGATCGTGGTGACGACGCCGGGGCACAGCCTGGACGTCCTGCGGCACCCCGCTGTCCGCACCGTCATCACGAGGGGGATGTCGTGGGCGACCCGCACCGCGTCGGAATCGTAGGGCTCGGGTTCATCTCCGGGCAGTACCTGGACACGCTCCGCGACCACCCGGCGGTGCGCGTCACCGCGGTCGCCGATCTCGACACCACCCGCGCGGCGGCGGTCGCGGCCGAGTTGCCGGGTGCCGAGGCGGTCAGCGTCGAGGGCCTGCTCGGCAGGGCGGACGTCGACACGGTCCTCAACCTGACCGTGCCCGCGGCCCACGCGGAGATCGCGTTCCGGGCGATCGACGCGGGCAAGAACGTCTTCGGCGAGAAACCGCTCGCCGTCACCTTCGCGGACGGCCGGGCGATCGTCGACCGGGCCGCCGCGGCCGGTGTCCGGGTCGGGTGCGCGCCGGACACCGTTCTCGGCACGGGCACGCAGACCGCGCGGGCCGCGATCGACAGCGGGCTCATCGGTCGCCCGCTCTCCGCGTCGGCCGTGATGGTCACGCCGGGGCACGAGCGCTGGCACCCCAACCCCGACTTCTACTACACCGCGGGGGGCGGTCCGCTGGCGGACATGGGGCCGTACTACCTCACCGCGCTGATCCACCTGCTCGGCCCGGTGCGCGCGGTGGTCGGCGCGGTCAGCCGCCTGCGCAGCGAGCGCGTCATCGGGTCCGGGCCGCGGACCGGTGAGCGGGTCCCGGTCGAGGTAGACACCCACGTCTCCGGCGTGCTCGAACACGTCAGCGGTGCGCTCTCGACCATCACGACCAGTTTCGACGGGGTGACCACCACCGCCGTGCCGATCGAGGTGCACGGTGAGACCGGCACGCTCGCGGTACCCGACCCGAACCACTTCGACGGTGAGACCCGCCTGTTCCCGCTCGACGGCACCGGGTGGCGGACCCTTCCCGCCGCTGCGGGCTACACGGGAGCAGGGCGCGGAGTCGGCCTGCTCGACCTCGTCGCAGCCGACGGGCAGCGGGCGCCGCGCGCCGGCGACGAGCTCGCGCTGCACGTGCTCGAGACGATCACGGCCGTGCTCCGGGCGGGGGAGGAGGGGCGGCGGATCGAGCTGACGACCACGGCGGAGCGGCCGCCGTTGGTGCCCCTCACGCCCGTGGCCGGGCTGACACCGCGAACCGGTAGTGCTCCAAGGGAAAGCGCCCCGCAGCCCGGTGCGCGTTGATCGTCGAGGTCGGTCGCAGCAGCGTCGCCTCGCCGTGCTGGTTGAAGTAGTAGCTGCGCGAGGTGGCGCACTGTCCCAGTGAGAACACGGAGTTCTCCGCGACCCGCGTCCGCATCCGGTGCAGGAACTCGTCGTTGGCCCGCTGGGTCACCTCGAAGACGTCCGCCCCGCGTGACCGCATCGCCGTGAACAACCGGGCCATGTGCTTCATCTGGCTCTCGATCGTCGTGAAGTACGACAGGCCGCTGTAGGAGTAGGGGCTGTTGAGCGACACCAGGTTCGGGAACCCCGGCACGGTCACGCCCTCGTAGGCCTGGAACCGGTTCTCCCGCCACCACGTGCCCAGGTCCCTGCCGTCCCGTCCGAGCACCTCGAACGCGGGGAAGTTGACGTCCCACAGGTTGAAGCCGGTCGCGAGCACGAGCACGTCGATCTCGGTGCGCCCGGCGGCGGTGACGATGCCGGACGAGTCGACCCGCGTGATCGGCGACGTCTCCAGGTGGACGTGGGGACGCGTGAACGTGCGGAAGTAGTCGTTGGAGAACGTCGGCCGCTTGCAGCCGAAGGAGTAGTCCGGGGTGAGCGCGCGGCGCAGCCCGGGGTCGCGGACCTGGCGGTGCAGGTGCGCCCGGCACCACCGCTCTGCCAGCCGGTTGGCGACCCGCAGCTGCCGGTAGTGCACGACACCGGAGATCATCATGAGCTCCAGCACCGAGCTGCCGAGCCGGCGCACGGCCCGTTGGACGACCGGCAGCCGCGCGAACAACCGCCGCACCGGCGGCGGGATGCGGTAGTCCGGTTTGGGACTCACCCAGATCGGGGTCCGCTGGTACACGGTCAGCGCCGCCGCCGTCCTCGCCAGCTCCGGGACCAGCTGGACCGCCGTGGCGCCGGTGCCGATCACGGCCACCCGCTCGCCGGTCAGGTCGACCGGCTCCCACGCGGCGGTGTGGACGACCCGGCCGGCGAAGGTCTCGATGCCGAGGATGTCCGGCGTCCTGGGCATCGACAGGAACCTGGTTGCCGTCACGAGGTACCGCGCCGCCACGACCGAGCCGTCCGCGGTCCGCACCTCCCAGTGGTCGTCCCGCCAGACCGCACCCGTGACGGTCGTGCCGAACCGCATCGACCGGCGCAGGTCGTACTTCGCGGCCACGTGCTCGGCGTAGCGCTTGAGCTCCTCGCCCGGCGCGAAGAGCCGCGACCAGTGCGGGTTCGGCTCGAACGAGTAGGAGTACGTCGGGGAGGGGATGTCGACCGCGAGGCCGGGGTAGCGGTTGACGTGCCAGGTGCCGCCGAGGTCGTCCTCCCGCTCCAGGACCAGCAGGTCGCACATCCCCAGCCGCCTGAGCTGGATCGCGGCACCCATGCCGCCGAACCCGGCACCGACGACGACCGCGTCGTGGACCATCGGGAACCTCCTCACGGAATCGCGTGTCAGCTTCGGAACCGTATGTCAGCTTTGTGGTGATCACAAGGGATCGCAGGTCATAGACTCGGCGTCATGACGTCCAGCGCCCACCCGGTCAGCCGCGCCGAGCGCAAGAAGCAGGAGCTGCGCCGCGAGATCATCGACGCGGCCTTCGACTGCTTCGCCGAGACCGGCTACCACGCCACCGGCATCGCCGACGTCGCCGCGCGCCTGGGCATCGGGCACGGCACCTTCTACCGCTACTTCCAGAACAAGCGCGACATCGTCGACCACGTCATCGACGACCTCGTCGCCCGCGTCACCGGCGCCCTCACCGCGGAGAACGCCCCGGACGCCGTCTCCACCCTCGACGAGTACCGCGCCCAGTCCGCCCGGATCGGGGAGTCGCTGGCGCGGATCTTCACCGCAGACCCGCGGGTGCCGCGGCTGCTGCTGTTCGAGGCCCCCGGCATCGACCGCGCCATGGCCGACCGCGTCCTCGACCTCTTCGAGCTGGCCGACTCGCTGACCGCCGCCTACCTCTCCCACGGCGTGGAGCTCGGCTACCTGCGCGCGGACCTCGACGTCGCGAACACCGCGCGGGCCGTCAACGGCATGATCCTCGGCTCGGCGATCGCGTCGTTGCGCGCGCCGGGGGAGCAGGAGCAGCGGCGGTTGAGCGAGGCGGTGCGGCGGGTGATGTACGACGGGATCGCGGCACGCGGCTGACCGCGTCCTGATCGAAGCTCAAGCCTTCCCCAAATGAGATGCGCGTCACTCGTGCGGTCCCTAACCTCGGTTCATGAAACTGCTGCTCTGGTTCGCGCTGGCGTGCATCTGCGCGCTCAGCGGTGACCACGCGCTCGCAGCGGTCACCGTGATGCTGCTGGTCGCCTGCGCGACCGACCGGGTGCGTCACTGACCCTTCGACAGGAGCCGGGCCGTCGGCCTGGCCCCGATGCCGTGCACCAGCACGCTGCCGAGCACGCACACGATCGTGATCACCAGGATCGTGTCCGCGGCGTCGCCCTCCGGCAGCTTGTTGAACGCGAGCAACCCGAACACCACCGTGGTCGTCCCGCGCGGCCCGAGCGCGCCCACCAGCACGCGCTCGCGGCCGCGCAGCCGCGACCCGCCCAGCGCCAGCACCACCGGGACGAGCCGCACCACCGTGAGCACCGCGAGGCAGAACAGCAGGACCTGCCACGACACGCCGAGGGAGAAGGTCAGCACCGCGGCGATGCCGACGACGAACCACATGGTCATCGTCAGCAGCCCGGTGACGTCGTCCAGCAGGTGCAGGTCGTTGTTCAGCACGTCGGCTCTGATCTCCGCGCGGTCGGCGGCACCGGCGCGGACCCGGCGTGCCTTGAGCAGCCGGTGCACGTACCGGAAGGCGATGCCGCACACGAACGAGGCGACGAACCCGTTGCCGTCGATCGCGACCGTCGCGGTGTAGGTGAGCAGCGGTGCCAGCAGCACCGCAACGCGTCCGGACTGCGCCGTCACCCAGCCCGCCCGGTGCGCCCGGTCCATCAGCCACCCCAGCAGCAGGCCGAGGACCACGCCGGCGACCACGGCCTTGACCGCGAACGGCAGCACCGTGGCCAGCGCCTCGACCGGCGAGCGCTCCTGGGTGTGGTCGCCGGCCAGCACCAGCGCGAACAGGAACAGCGGGGAGACGATGCCGTCGTTGTAGCCGCTCTCGACGTTCAGCGTGCTGCGCACCCGCACCGACAACGCCGGGTCGCGCACCACCCGCTCGGCCGCGGCGAAGTCCGTCGGCACCGTCACGCACGCGACCAGCAGCAGCACCGCCCACGACAGCGACGGGAACAGCAGCCAGCCCAGCACCGCCGCCAGGCCCAGGCTCAGCGGCATCGCGACGAGCAGCACCCGTGCCGCGGCACCGGGATAGGCGCCCCACAGCCGGCCGGCGCGCACCTCGGTGGCGTCGGCGAACAGCAGCACCGCGAGGATGATCTCGGCGACGTGCTGGGCCGCCTCGGTGTTGAAGACCGCGGCGATGGAGTTCTCGTTGGCGAGCCCGACCGCGACGCCGGCGAGCACCATCACGACCGGTGCGCCGAGGTTCCAGCGGTCCAGCCGGGACGCCGCCAGCGAGCGGACGACCATGGCGAACGCGGCGGCGAGCAACAACGAGTTCATGCCGCCATCTTGACCCAGAAGTCCTAAGAGGACCCTGTTCGGCGCGAAGTGGGACGACCTCGTGTCCACGGTGAAGTCGATGGGCGCCGGGATTCGCCTGGAGCGCGCATCGGACAGTAAATAACCTCTATAACTTCAGTGCTATCTAAAACCAACCCTCTGCTCCGGGTGCCGCAAGTCCAGTCTTGTACGCCAACAAGACCGCCTGTACGTGGCCGACCAGCGGGTGGTGAGCCCGTTCACCGGACGGTAGATCGCCCGGTGAACGGGCTCACCGGGCTACCTCTGAGCGGTCATGGTGGCCGTGTCGATCACGAACCGGTACCGCACGTCGCCGGCCACCACCCGTTCGAACGCCTCGTTGATCTGCGCGGCGTCGATCACCTCGACCTCCGCTCCGATGCCGTGCTCGGCGCAGAAGTCGAGCATCTCCTGGGTCTCGGCCATGCCGCCGATCTGCGAGCCGGCGAGCGAGGTGCGGCCCTGCAGCAGGGAGAACACGCTGACCTCCATGGACTCCTCGGTGATCCCGAGGCAGACCATGGTGCCGCCGTTGGCCAGCAGCGTCAGGTGGGAGTCTACATCGGACAGTCCGGAGACCGTGCACAGGATCAGGTCGAACGTGCCGGCGAGCTGTTCGAACGTCGCCGGGTCCTCGGTCGCGTGGTAGTGGGCGGCGCCGAGTCGCAGGCCGTCGTCCTTCTTGCGCAACGACCTCGACAGCACGGTCACTTCGGCGCCCATCGCGTGTGCGATCTTCACCGCCAGGTGTCCGAGCCCGCCCAGGCCCACGACCGCGACCTTGCGGCCGGGTCCGGCCTGCCAGTGCTTGAGCGGGGAGTAGGTGGTGATGCCCGCGCACAGCAGTGGTGCGGCCTGCTCCAAGGGCAACGCGTCCGGGATGCGCAGCACGAAGTGCTCGTCGGCCACGATGTGCGTGGAGTAGCCGCCGCGGGTGCGTTCGCCGCCCTGGTAGCTGTCCACGTCGGAGTAGGTCTCGACCGAGTCCGCGCAGTACTGCTCCATCCCGTCGGCGCACTTGTCGCACGACCGGCACGAGTTGACGATCACGCCCACCCCGACCCGGTCTCCGACGGCGTGGCGGGTCACCTCGGGGCCGATCTCGGTCACGACGCCGGCGATCTCGTGGCCGGGCACCATCGGGAACAGCTCCCTGCCCCAGTCGCCGTTGACCTGGTGGACGTCGGAGTGGCACACCCCGCAGTAGCGGATGTCGATCGCGACGTCGTTCGGGCCGAGTGGGCGGCGGGGGATGGTGGTCGGTTGCAGCGGGGCGCCGGCTGAGGGGGCGGCGTAGGCCAGTGCTGTGTGCTCGGACGGTTTCTGGTCGGTCAGGGCGCCGGAGAGGAGCTCCGCCGGACCGGCCAGTGCGTCGACGACGTCGGCGGCGGCGCGCAGCAGCACGCGGGCGAGCACCGGTTCGATCGCGCCGGCCAGGTGCGGCACGCTGGTGCGGAACGCCACCCGGTGCACGACGCGGCTGCCGGTGCCGTCGGGTTCGACCTCCCACGCGCCGCCGAAGTCCACGAAGTCGCCGCTGACCTGTTCGAACCGCACCACTCGCGCGTCGCGGTCGGTCTCGGTGCGCTGTGTCCAGCGGGCCAGTCCGCCGCGGAACCGCAGGGCGTACCGGTCGCCGTCGTCCGACGGTGCCACGGACTCGATGTCGGTGGCGGCGTCGGCGAAGCGGCCGGGGTGCAGCAGTTGGTCGAAGACCTCGTCGGCCGGTCGTGGTGTGCGCAGGACGACGCTGTGCTCGTTCACCGTGCTCCTCCCCGGTTGATGTTCACGCCCTGCAGGTGGGTCGTGCGCAGCATGAGGTAGTTGGCCTCGCCGAACACGCCGCCGGTGAGGCCGGTGCCGCCGTGGGTGGGCAGGAACGGGCGGAACGCGGAGTGCGAGTCGTTGACGTTGACCACGCCGCCGGAGGTCACTCCGGCGGCGACTTCGGCGACCAGCGCTTCGTCCTGGACCCAGAAGGAGTTGCGCAGGCCGTAGCGGTTGGCGTTGACGAACCGCACGATCTCGTCGAACAGTCCGTCGTGCTCTTCGGGGACGACGACCGGCAGCAGCGGTGAGAACGTTTCCTCCCGCACCGCGGGCATGTCGCGGGCGCGGTCGAAGCCGTCGACCCGCAGCACGGCGGGTTCCACGAAGAAGCCCGTGTCCGATGGTGTCCCGTCGACTTCGAGTCGTCGTCCGCCGTGCAGCAGTGTCGCGCCTCGGCGCACGGCGTCGGCGATGTCGGCGAAGTAGGCGTCGGCCATCAGCACCGGTGTGAGCACCACTCCGGGTTCGTCGGGGTAGCCGGGTTTGGTGGCGGCTGCGGCGGCCACCAGTTTCTCCAGCAGCGCGTCGGCGATGGCCGGGTGTGCGATGACGTGGTTGGGGATGTTGCAGATCTGCCCGGATTGGCGGAAGTTCTCCGTGATCGCCGCCGCCGCGCTGTCGAGGTCGGCGTCGGCCCACACGACCACGCAGTCGTTGCCGGCGAGCTCCAGCACGGGTTTCTTGCCCGCGGCGATGGCGGCGCGTTCGAACTCCAGGCCCTTGGCGCTGCCGCCGACGTAGACGATGTCGTTGACGTGCGGGCTTGTGAGCCACAGGTCGGTCATCGGTGGCCCGCAGAGGATGTTGAGCACTCCGGTGGGTGCTCCGGCTTCTTCCAGCACGGGTACGACGACCTCGCGCAGTGCGTGGGTGGTGGCCAGTGGCACGCCGCGGGGGGCGCGCACCACCACGGCGTTGCCCGCGAGCAGTGCGGTCGCGCCGAACAGGGCGTTCGGGGTCGAGGCGTTCTGCGGTGGGTTCACGCACACCACGCCGTCGGGTACGCGTCGCACGATCGCCTGTCCGCCGCAGCCGCGGTGCTTGGTGGTCTGCATCTGCGATGCGCACCAGGTCAGCGTCTCGGCGCTGAAGTCGGCCCGCCAGTACTCGTCCAGTGTCGGGCCTGCCAGGTCGCGGGGCTGTCCTTCGGCCACCAGGAGTTCGACGATGTCGTCGCGCTTCTCCCGGAGTCGTTCGCCGATGCGCATCCCGATCTCCAGGCGGTCGCGCAGCGGCACCCGCGCCCACTCCGGTGCCGCTCGCGCCGCTGCTTCCAGCGCGTCGGTCGCCATGCGGTCGTCCGCCAGGGCGCATCCGCCGACCACGGCGGGTCCGGCGGTGCGCGGGTCAGTCAGACCGGCGTCGAGGTCGCGTTTGAGCGCGAGCGCCGGCATCGTGTCCTCCAGCACGGCCCGTGCCGTCACCGTGTGCACGTACCGGCCCTGTGGGTGCTCGACGTCCTTGCCGTCGATGTAGGCCGGGTACATCAGCAGGTCGTTCATGTCATCACCCCTCGTCGCACGTGCGCGGCGATCTCCGCCGCCTGCGCCCGGATCTCCGGTACCGCGGTGCTCTCGAACTCCTCACCCCGGCGCAGCGCGCCGAGTGTGAACACCCGTCGTGGCGTGCCCCACCGGTCCAGCACGCGGCCGTCGGCGCCGGTCCGCACGCCGAGCCCGACCGGGTCGGGTCGCGCGGTGCCTTCCGCGACCAGCTCCCGCACCAGTGGGCCACCGTCGCGGCGGAAACCGGTCGCGTTGACCAGCCACCCCACCCGCAGCGCCTGCCCGCCGGTCAGGACGACTTCGAACCCGTCCTGCACGGGTGTCAGCGCCTCCACCCGGCCGCGGTGCAGCCGCAAGCGTCCCGAGGCGAGCAACGCCCGCACCGCGCGGTGGGTGTCGGGTGCGGCCCGGTGCCGGTGCACGTTCCAGTAGTGGTGCACCCGTTCCAGGAACCGCCGTTGTTCCGCCACTCCCAGCTGTCGCCACAGCCGGCGGGTGTGCGGCCGCAGGTGGTCCACGAACTCGCGCCACCGCTCGGGGTCGGCGGACACGCAGCGGCGGGCGAACCGCAGCAGCTCACCGAGTGAGCCGATCTGTTCCGGCGGGTCCGGGAAGGACGGTGCCCCCGGCTTGCGGCGGTGCGGGCGGGGGAGCAGTCCGTGCCGGGACACGGCGTGCAGCGGCGAGTCCGGTGCCAGACTCACGGCGATGTCCATCATGGACAGTCCGGTGCCGAGCACCAGCACCGGTGCGCCACCGGTGTCGGGCAGCGGTCCGGCCCACGGGTCCGCGACGTAGCGCGGTGACCCGTCGGGCAGGAGGTCGGCGAGCGGGTCACCGCCGCCCGCGCCCGGTGCGAGGACGGCGAAGTCGGCGTGCACCGCCCCGGTGCGGGCCAGTTCCACGGTGACGCCGTCGTCGCGGGTGGACAGTCCGACGGCGGTGTCGGCGACGTGCCGCACCACGGCCTGGCGGTCTGCCTGCTGGTTCTCGGCCCGCTGTTCCTCGGCGGCCAGGGTCTGGGCCAGGTAGCGCCCGTAGTCCCGGCGGGGCAGGAACGCTCCCGGTTCCGCTCCGCTCCAGCGCACGAAGTGCTCCGGGTCGTCGTCGAACGCGCTCATCTTCTCGGCGACGGTGTTGAGCAGGTGCCCGGGGTCGCCGGTCCGGTACGCCCGGCCCGGGCCGAACTCGCCGCTGCGGTCCACCAGGACCAGCTCGACGGGGACGCCGGAGCGCAGCAGGTGCACCGCGGCCAGCGTGCCGCTCGCGCCCGCGCCGATGACGACGACCCGGACCCGCTCGTCGGTCACGGGGCGGTCCCGGTCGCCGGCGACGACCCGGTCGTGCTGACCCGTCACCGGGCGGCCGCCGGCGCCGTCCTGCTCACCGGCGGCCGCCCGGACGCGCTCTTCCGCGACGCCCCGGTCCCGCTCACCCATCACCGCGCCCGTCGGTCACCGCCGAGAGCGTGTCGCCGACCTGGCCCGCGGCGAGGGTGTTGCCGCCGTTGGGGTCGATGAGCAGGAACGCGCCGGTCGCGACGCAGTCGGTGTAGTCGTCGAACGGCAGGGCGTCGGCGACCTCCAGGCGCACCTGGCCGATCTCGTTGAGCTCCAGGCACTCCGGGTCGCGTTCGAGCACGAGCTCCTGCTCGTCGAACCGGGCGGCCAGGCTCGGGACCCGGCACTTCGTGGTGCGCGTGCCGTGCCTGAGCAGCACCCGCGCACCGGGGCGCAGGGGTTCCTCGGCGAGCCAGCACACGGTGGCGGTGAGCTCGGCGGCCAGCTCCGGCAGGCGGTCGGCGGCGGCGATCAGGTCGCCGCGGCTCACCGGCAGGTCGTCGGCCAGCGTGAGGGCCACCGGCTGCCCGACGGTCGCCTCGTCGACCGGGCCGTCGGGGGTGCCGATCTCGGTCACCGTCGAGCGGGTGCCGGCGGGTAGCACCACGACCTCGTCGCCGGTCCGCACGGCGCCGGCGGCGATCTGCCCGGCGTAGGCGCGGTAGTCGTTGTCGCCGTCGCGCAGCACGTACTGCACCGGCACCCGCAGGCCCACGTCGCAGCCGCGGTCGTCGGGCTGCACGGTCTCCAGGTGCTCCAGCAGTGTCGGTCCGTCGTACCACGGGGTGTTCTCGGAGCGGGTCACGACGTTGTCGCCGGTCAGGGCCGACAGCGGGATGGTGGTGATCTGCTCTGGCCGGAAGCCCAGCGACTGCGCGTGTGCGACGAACTCCTCGCGCACGGAGGTGTAGGTCTCCTCGGAGAAGTCGACCAGGTCGAGCTTGTTGACCGCGAGCGTGATGCCGGGAACGCCCAGCATCGCCATCACGGCCAGGTGCCGGCGCGTCTGGGGGAGCACGCCCTTGCGCGCGTCGGTCAGCAGCACCGCGTGGTCCGCGGTCGACGCACCGGTCACGGTGTTGCGCAGGTAGTGCACGTGACCGGGGGTGTCGGCGAGCACGAAGGTGCGTTTGGCCGTGGCGAAGTAGCGGTAGGCGACGTCGATGGTGATGCCCTGCTCGCGTTCGGCCCGCAGGCCGTCCACCAGCAGCGAGAGGTCGGGGTTGTCGAGCCCGCGTTCCTCGCTGCTGCGCAGCACGGCGTCGATCTGGTCGCTGAGCACGGACTTGGTGTCGTAGAGCAGCCTGCCGACCAGGGTGGACTTGCCGTCGTCCACGCTGCCCGCCGTCACCAGTCGCAACAGGTCGGACGTCATCAGAAGTACCCCTCCCGCTTGCGGTCCTCCATGGCGGCCTCGGACATGCGGTCGTCGGCCCTGCTGGCACCGCGCTCGGTGAGCCGGCTCGCCTTGATCTCCTCGATGATGTCGGTGACCGTGGCCGCGTCGGACTCCACGGCACCGGTGCAGGAACCGTCGCCGACGGTGCGGTAGCGCACGGTCTTCTCGACGGTCTCCTCGTCGTCGGCCGGACCACCCCACTGCCCGGAGGTCAGCCACATGCCATCGCGCAGGAACACCTTGCGCTGGTGGGCGAAGTACAGCGAGGGCAGCTCGATGTCGCGGGCCTCGACGTAGCGCCACACGTCCAGCTCGGTCCAGTTCGAGATCGGGAACACCCGCACGTGCTCACCGGGGGAGTGCATGCCGTTGTAGAGGTTCCACAGCTCCACGCGCTGGCGGCGCGGGTCCCAGCGGCCGAAGCTGTCGCGGACGCTGAAGATCCGCTCCTTGGCCCGTGAGCGCTCCTCGTCACGGCGGCCGCCGCCGATCACCGCGTCGAACTTCTGCTCGGTGATCGTGTCGAGCAGCGGCACGGTCTGCAGCGGGTTGCGCATCCCGTCCGCGCGTTCCTGCACCGCGCCCTTGTCGATCCAGTCCTGGACCTCCGCGACGTGCAGCCGCAGCCCGAAGCGGTCCACGATGTCGTCGCGGAACTGCAGCACCTCGGGGAAGTTGTGGCCGGTGTCGACGTGCACCAGGGTGAACGGCGGTGCGATGGGGGCGAACGCGCGCACCGCCAGGTGCACCAGGACCGTGGAGTCCTTGCCGCCGGAGAACAGCAGTGCGGGCCGGTCGAACTCGCCCGCCACCTCCCGCAGCACGTGGATCGCCTCGGCCTCCAGCTGTTCGATGCCGGTGACCGCTTTTTCCTTGGCCGGCGCGCTCATCGCAGCACCACCTCCCGGATGTCCTGTTCACGGCGTTCGGACTCGCAGCGCTCCAGGGCGCGTTCGATCATCTCGACGCTCTCCTGCACGCTCAGCGACGCGGTGTCGACGAGCACGTCGGGGGAGGCGGGTGCCTCGTAGACGTCGCTGACCCCGGTCATCGCCTCGACCTGGCCGGCGTCGGCCTTGGCGTAGAGGCCCTTGACGTCGCGTTCGGCGCACACCTGCACCGGTGCGTCGACGTAGACCTCGACGAACGTCAGCCCCGCCGCCTCGTGCGCGGCGCGGACCTCCTCGCGCACCTCGCGGAACGGTGCGATCACCGACACCACCGACAGCACGCCGTGGGAGGCGAGCATGGCGGCGAGCTTGCCGATGCGGCGGATGTTCTCGGTGCGGTCGTGCTTGCTGAACCCCAGCTCGGGGAAGAAGTCCTTGCGCACGGCGTCACCGTCGAGGTGCTGCACCGTACGGCGGTCGCGCAGCCGCTCGACCAGCTCCCGGCCCAGTGTCGACTTGCCCGAGCTGGGCAGCCCGGTCAGCCACAGCGTGGTGGTCACGTGTTCCTCCTTGTCCAGTCGTGGTTTCGGTCCGGGCCCGTCAGGGCGCGTGCTCACGGCCCAGCAGCTCCCGTGCCACCACGAGCTTGGTGGCGTTCTCGGTGCCGTCGGCGATCTCCTGCCCGATGGCGTCGCGCACCCGCCGGCTCGCCGGGTGCTCGTCGCTCCAGCCGCGGTGGCCGAGCGTGAGCAGCGCCTGGTGCGCGGCGTCGACACCGACGCGCGGTGCCCACCACTTGGCCATGTTCGCCTCGGCGCGGTGCGGCAGCCCTGCGTCGGCGCGCCACAGCGCCTCGAAGGCGAGCAGCCGGGCCGCGTGCACCCGTGTGGCGTGTTCGACCAGTGGGAACGCCACGCCCTGGTGCTTGCCGATGACCTGCCCGAACGACTCGCGTTCACGGGCGTAGGCCAGTGCGTCGTCCAGTGCGGCCTGGGCGTTGGCCACGGCCAGCACGGCGATCAGTGCGCGGGAGTGGTCGAAGCCGCGCATCACCCCGCTGAAACCCTCGCCGACACCGCCGACGACCTCGTCGTCCGCGGCGCGCACGCCGTCGAAGTGCAGCGTGGCCCGGCCTCCCGCGCGCACACCGAGGTCGGTGAGCCGTTCGCGGGAGATGCCGTCGCGGTTGAGCGGGACGAAGAACGCGGTCACACCGCGCGCCCCGTCCTCGCCGGTGCGGGCGAACACCAGCCCGTGGGTGGCGTGCATCCCGAGCATGATCGAGGTCTTGGTGCCGGTGAGCAGCCAGCCCTCGCCGTCGCGTTCGGCGCGCAGCTCGATCGCGGCCGCGTCCGTGCCGTGCTCGGGTTCGGTGAGCACCAGTGCCACCACCGAGTCACCCGAGGCGACCGCCGGCAGCCACCGGCTCTGCTGCTGCGCGGTGCCGCTGCGGCCGATGATGCCGCCGATCAGCGCCGCGTTGAGCACCGGGTAGCACGCCGTCGCCTCGGCGCGGGCCAGCTGCTCCACCGCGATGCCGACCTCGACCGCGCCCAGCCCGCGGCCGCCGTGTTCCTCGGAGATCGCCAGACCGGTCAGCCCGGCCCGGCCCAGCTCGGCGAAGAACCCGGACCAGAACGTGCCCTCCCGGTCGTCGAGTGCCGCGTGCCGGGCGATGGTGTCCTGGGCGAACGCGCGGACCTTGTCGGCCAGCGCCTGTTGCTCGTCGGTGAACGAGAAGTCCATCTCCTGCCCTCCCTCAGCCGCTGACCAGCTGCTCGCGCAGCTTGAACTTCTGGACCTTGCCGCTGGGCGTCGTCGGCAGCTCACCGACGTGCTCGACGCGTTCGGGCCAGTACTGCTTGGCCATGCCCAGCCCGTCGAGGTGCTCGCGCAACGCCGGCAGCTGTGGTGGCTCGCCCTGTGCCACGATCACCGCGCACGCCCGCTCACCGAGCCGGTCGTCGGGGTAGGCCACCACCGCGACGTCCTTGATGTCGGGGTGGCGGCGCAACGCCGCCTCGACCTCCACCACGGGCACCTTCTCGCCGCCGCGGGAGATCACGTCCTTCTCCCGCCCGGCGATGCGGATGCCGCCGTGTCCGTCGTCGCGGGCCAGGTCACCGGTGTCGAACCAGCCGTCGGCGGTCACGTTGTCCGCGTAGACCTCCGGGCGTTCGAAGTAGCCCAGGCACTGGGTCGCGCCCCGCACCTGCAGCCTCCCCGTGGCTCCCGGCTCGACCAGGGCGCCGTCCTCGTCGACGATGCGGACCTCCATGCCCGGCACCGGGGAGCCGTCGCTCTCGGCGGCCCGCATCTGCGGGTCCTCCGGCCGGGTGATCGTGGGGGCGCCGTTCTCGGTCATGCCCCACAACGCGTACAGCCGGCAGCCCAGCACGTCGCGGGCCTGCTCGACCAGCACTGGTGGGATCGGCGCGCTGCCGGTGGCGAACGTGCGCAGGCTCGACAGGTCGCGTTGCTGCTCGCGCTGGCGGTCGATCAGGTCCACCAGGAACGGTGGCGCGCCCATGAAGAACGTGACCTGCTCGGTTTCGAGGACGCGCAGCATCAGGTCGGCGTCCCAGTTGTCGATGTGCACGCACGTGGCGCCGAGCAGCAGCGGCATCGTGAAGTTCCACGTCCACCCGGCGTTGTGGGTGGTGGGGGAGCCCATCGCGGTGACCTCGTCGTCGCGCAGGTGCAGCGCGTCGATCTGCATGCGGTTGGTGGCGTGCAACGTGTTGTGGCTGTGCATCACGCCCTTGGGCTCACCGGTCGTGCCCGAGGTGAACATGACGTAGGCCAGGTCGTCGGGCTTGGCCTCACGGCCCTCGATGTCACCGAAGACCGCGCCCTCGGTGCCGGGTTCGCCCAGCAGCGCGGTGTCGAAGTCCCGGGCGTCACCGAGGTCGGCGTCCGAGCCGGCGGCGCCGACCAGGACACGTTCTCTGATCGACGCCACCTCGCGGGCGACCTCCTCGCTGAGACGGGCGTGCGAGAAACCGCGGTGCTCGACCGGTCCGATGTAGACCGGGCTCTTCGTCAGGGTCGTCATGAACGCCAGCTCGCGGCGGCGCATGATCGGCAGCACCGGTCCGGCGACCGCGCCGATGCGGGCGCACGCCAGCGTCGTCGCGAGCAGCTGCCAGGAGTTCGGCAGCTGCAGCGTCACCACGTCACCGCGTTCGACGCCGAGGCCGGCCAGTCCCGCCGCGATCCGCTCGACTCGGCGTTCCAGTTCGGCGTAGGTCAGCGTCTCGGTGTCGCGGCCGTCGGTGTGCCACACGACGACCGCGCGCCGGTCGGGGTGCTCCCGCGCCGCCCGGCGCAGGTCGTCGACGAGCGTCTCGTCGGTGCGCCACCACCCGTTGGCGCGGTAGGTCTCGGCCAGGTCCATCGTTCTCACTCCTGTCGCGGGGTCGTGGTCACACCGGCGCGCGCGTGTTGCCGCCGTCGACCAGCAGCAGCGCGCCCGTGACGAAGGCGGCCTGCCGGGAGGCGAGGAACGCGGCCAGCGCACCGAAGTCGTCCGGGTCGCCGACGCGGCGCAGCGGTACCTCGGCGGCCGCGGCGGAGGTGTCCTCACCGGACGGTCCGCGCAGCGCCGGGGTGTCGTGGTAGCCGGGTGCGAGGACGTTGACCGTCACACCGCTGTCGCCGAAGGCGTGCACGAGGTTGCGGGCGTAGGACAGCACCCCCTGCCGGGCCACCCCGGACAGCACGTTGTGCGGCATCGGCTGGCGCACCGCCTCCGAGGTGATCATCAGCACCCGCCCGTCGCGGCGCAGGTGCGGTGTCGCCGCCTTCACCAGCGCCACGTGGGGGATGAGCGCGGTGTCGACGGCCCGGCGGTAGTCCTCGGGCCCGAAGTCGGCGACCGGGCCCTGCACGACCCCGCCGGTGTGGCTGACCACGACGTCGATCCCGCCGAACTCGGCCACGGCGCTGTCCACCCAGCGCTGCACCGCGCCGTCGATGCCGACGTCGGCGATCTGGGCGTGCACCCGGCCACCGCCCAGCGCCTCCAGCTTGCCGCGCGCCTCGGTGAGCCGGTCGCGGTCGCGGCCGCAGATCGACACGTCCGCACCCTCGGTCACCAGGGCGCGGGCCACACCGAGCCCGAGGCCGCTGCTGGCGCACGCCACGAGGGCGACCTTGCCGTCCAGTCCGAGGTCCATCAGCCCTCCCTGCCCGCGCGCACCGGGTAGCCGTAGCGCACCAGCTGCGGTGCCGCGGCGGCCGTGGTGAACGCCCTGGGCTTCCACGGCAGGTCGGTGCGCCACCGGCCGTCGGCCTTGATCAGCACCTGGCCGTGGTGGAAGCGGTCCGGGTTGCCGGTCACCGTGTGGTTGACGCCGAGCTCGACCGTGCCGCCCGCGGTCACCGGGACGCTGCCCGGGATGCCCGCGAACGCCATCACCTCACCGATCACCTCGTCCGGGCGTGCGGAGAAGTCCTCGTGACGCACCCGCAGGTACCGGTCGTGGCCGGCCAGCGCCAGCAGGTCGGAGGCGGCGTTGACCGCGCTCCAGTAGCCGGTGCTGCGGGCCGCGCTCATGCGCGTCACGTAGCTCTTGTCCTTGCGGTAGGAGTGCGCGGTGGCCCGTGCGTCGCGGACCACGTGCAGCACCCGCACGTCCAGGTCGTCGCGGCCCAGCAGCGCCGCGGCCTCCGCGGGGTACTTCGAGCTGTCCACGACCACCTCGGCACCGGCGGCGCGTGCGGCGGCGCGGTAGAGCTCGGTGGTCACCCCGGTCACCCACCGCACGTCCGGGGGTGTGTGCAGCGGGCCGAGCGACTCCGCCAGGCGCAGCGGGGTGTGGCGGGCGCGCAACCGGGTGGCCTGCACGGCCTCGACCGCCTCGGCGACGTGCCGGTCGGCGGCCACCTCCTCGGCCAGCACCTGCGACCACACCGGGCAGCCGGTCAGCGGTTCACCGCAGCCGCAGCTGGAGTTCGTGCCCCGCGTGAGGATGCCGTTGCGCCACAGGTAGTGCAGCTCGCCCACGTGGACCGCGTGCGGGGTCTCGTTGAGGACGTTGCCGATCATCGTGCTGCCGCAGCGCATCATGCCGGTGACGTAGAGGACCCGCATCAGCGCGCACCCTCCTGCTCCACGAGCACGAAGTGCTGCGGCAGGTGCACCGCGAGACCCATGCGGCTGCCCGCCTCCAGCAGGTCACCGCCGTCCGGGGCGGCACCGCGGCGCAGCGTCAGGTGCGAGATGCCGGGGTCCAGGAACGTGGTGGCGGCGCGGAAGTCACCGAGCAGCACCTGGTGCTCCGGGATCATCCTGGTCCGCGCGATCCGCACGCCCGCCTCGGCGAGCCGGCCCAGCAGCCCGGACTCCACGGCCTGCCAGTACACGGCGTTGTGCGCCACGATCCCGTCGCACGACCCACCGGTTTCCTCGACCAGTGCCGCCGCCCTGGTGAGCAGGTCCACCGGCCGGCAGTCGACGGTCATGCGGCGGGCCTCCGGCAGCTCCAGCAGACCGGGCACCGCGCCGTCGTCGCTGCCGCGCAGCAGCACCTGGTTCTCCGTGGTGCCGAACCGCACGATCAGCCGGAAGTCGATGAACGCCGCCAGCAGCCGCGGGTGCTCCAGCAGGCCGGCGGGCACCGGCAGCGACACCCCGATGTCGGTGAGCTTCGCCGCGTCCAGCAGCGGCTGGAACCCCGCCTCCGGGGTCGTGTCGAACGTGACGCCCGAGCGTTGCCCGCGGTCGGACTCCGGCTGCGGTTCCCGCACGAACGGCGTGTCGCCGTCGCGGACCGTCGCCATCTTCATCAGCTGCCGCACGGTGAACCGCGGTCGTTCGGCGAACAGCGGGAACGCCGTGGGCAGGTAGCCGCGGTAGGTGACGGTCACGTCCTCCGCGCGGTTGCCGAACGCCGCGGCCTGTGCGAACTCCGAGCCGGGCGAGCTTCTCGGTCATCGCCGGGTCGGCCAGCAGCTGCCGCATCTGCTTGATCTGAGCAGTCATGAGTGCCTTTCCTCCCCGGTTCAGGCCGCGATCGCCATGCGGCCGTGCACGACGTCACCGATGTCCCTGGCCAACCGGCCGGGAGTGGGGTGCTGGAAGATGTTGCGGCCCATGGCGAGCCCGGCCGCTCCCGCCCGCATGGTGGCGGCGACGCGCTGCAGCAGCTCCCGCCGGTCGTCCACCGGTGCCCCGCCCGCGACCAGCACGGGGATCGGGCACGCGCGCACCACGTCCGACAACGCGTCCGCCGTGCCGGGGTAGGTGACCTTCACCAGGTCCGCGCCCAGGTCCGCCGCGAGCGTGGCGGAGTGCCGCACCAGCTCGGTGTCGGTGCCGTCGTCGATCTGCGGGCCGCGGGCGTACATCATGGCCAGCAGCGGCACACCCCAGCGGTCGGTCTCCTCCGCGGTGCGGGCGAGGTCGGCGATCTGCTCGGCCTCCTGCTGCGAGCCCATGTTCACGTGCACGCTCACCGCGTCCGCGCCCAGCCGCAACGCGGCCTCCACGCTGGTGACGAGGTACTTGGCGTCCGGGTCGGGGGCGTGGGCGGTGCTCGCGCTCAGGTGCACGATCAGGGAGGTGTCGACGAACAGCTTCGGGTCGAGGTGGCGGACGGTGCCCTTGTGCAGCACCACCGCGTCGACCTTGGCGGCGACGAGCTGGCCGATCAGGTCGCCCAGGGAGTCGTCGGGGGTCACCGGTCCGTCGGCGACGGAGTGGTCGAGCGGGACGACCAGCAACCGCCCGTCGCCGTTGCGGTCGATGCGGTTCAGGCGCAGCTTCGCGCCGAAGGATTGCGGCTGGTTCACCGGAACTGGCTCCTTTCGCACAGTGGTGGGGTCAGGCGGGCAGTGCGCTGTCGGGGTCGTGCAGCCCGAAGCGCTCGTGCAGCGTCCGCACGGCGTCGTGCACGCGGTCGCGGGCCACCAGGAACGTCGTGCGTTCCTGGCTGCACGACACGCATTCGGCCGGGATGCCCGCTGTTGTCAGGGCGTTGAGGCCCAGCGCGGTGAGGCCGGGCCGGCTGAGCAGGCCGGTGCCGACGGCGCAGACCCGGCCGAGGTCCTGGCGCAGGGTGACCGCGCAGTCGTCGTCGGGCAGCTCACCGCGCACCGCGCCGGCCGCGTCGTCCGCGGCGGTGTCGGTGACGCAGAACCGCATCCGCAGCGGAGCGCCGCGGTGCGACAGCCACTGCACCGAGTCGACCGCGATTCCCAGGCGCGCCACCGCTTCCAGCACGCGCGCACCGCCGTCGGCCGGGTCCCGCCCTGCCTCGACCACGACCTGGGTGACCTTGTCGTCGTGGGTCACCGCCACCACACCGGCGCGTCCTTCCAGGACGTCCGAGTCGAGCATCGCCGCTCTCCCTCCGAAGATCGTGCTTCCCTCGCCGAGCCCGGCCGAGTCGCGCACCACGATGTCCACGCCGTGCGCCGCGGCCAGCTCGACCGACCGCGGGTGCAGCACCCGTGCGCCGGAGAACGCCATCTCGGCCATCACCGCGGCCGGCAGCCGCTGCAACAGCCCGGCACCGGGCACCACCCTGGGATCGGCGCTGGCGACCCCGAGGACGTCGGTGTAGATCTCGCACACCGGCGCGCCGTGGGCGACGGCCAGCGCGACCGCCGAGGTGTCCGACCCGCCGCGGCCCAGCGTCACCACCGCGCCCTCCTCGTCGAGGGCCTGGAAACCGGCCACGACCACGACGTGGCCGCGGTCGAGCCACTGCCGCACCGTGCCGGTGTCGATCGAGGCGATCACCCCGGCACCGGGCGGGCCCACCGCCTTGAGGCCGGCCTCCGGCCCGGACAGCGACACCGCCGGCACGTCCAGCTCGCGCAACGCGATGGCGAGCAACGCCGCGGAGGCCAGCTCACCGGTGGCGAGCAGCTTGTCGGTCTCCCTCGGGTCCGGTGACGTGCTGACCGCCGTGGCCGCCCGGACCAGCTCATCGGTCGTGGCACCCCGTGCGGACACCACGACGACCACCTCGGCGCCGGCCCGGTGGGTCTGCGCCACCCGCCGCGCCACCGCCGCCACCTGGGCGTCGTCGGCCAGCGAGCTGCCCCCGTACTTCTGGATGCTGATCTGCATGCCACTCCGTCCGGAATAAGTCCAGAAGGGAAGTCGAATTCGCTCAGAACCGGTCCGAGCAGCGCCACTCGTGGTGGGCTCGAACTCGTCGCGAATTAGAAGTTCCCCGTGGCGGGGGTCCGTGAAGCTCGCTCAAATCCATGAACCTGCGCGCGGCGAATGCCGAATGCGTGCGGCGCTTCTCACGTGAATGAGTGAGGCCAGATGGCGGTGAAAGAAAAAGAACGCCCGCCGGTGGCACCGGCGGGCGTTCGAAGGTCGGGGTCGGTCAGGGGGTGCGGCGGGGTGCGCGGTCGCGGTCGTGGGCGATGACCTGCAGCGCCAGCTCGACCCGGTTGGTGACCTGCAGCTTCGTGAACGCGTTGCGCACGTGCGTGCCGATGGTGTTGGGGGAGAGGGTCAGCCGGGTGGCGATCGCCTTGTTCGTCAGGCCCTGGGCGACCAGCCGGGCCACCCGCACCTCGGTCTCGGTGAGGCTCGCCCACAGCTCCAGCGACGGCTCCGGTACCGCGTCCCGCGGCGGGCGGGTCTGCCGGGGGCCGTCGGCGAGGTAGCTGCCGGTGCGGCCGGGGGCCAGCGGGACACCGCACGCCGCCCACGTCTGCCGTGCCTGCTCCAGCAGCTCACGGGCCCGGTCGGGGTCGTCGTGGGCACGGGCCAGCCTGCCCGCGTCGGCCAGTGCGGCCGCGGCGGCCGCCCGCCGGTCGCTCAGCCGGTTCAGCTCCGCGGCGCGGACCACCGCGTCCGGGTCACCGTCGCGCAGGCCCGTGGCGTGCGCGGCCGCGGCGGCCACGCCCAGCACACCGGGGTTGAGCTCGCTGAGCTGCTGCGCGACCCGCACGACCTGGTCGACGCGGTGCTCGTCGGCGCGCCGGCGGGCCAGCCCTACCAGCACCGGTGCGACCGGGGACGGCGCGGTGGCCGTGATCGCCAGCAGGTCCGCGCCGCTGAGCAGCCCCTCGGCGACCTCGGCCGCCTCGTCGTGCCGGTCAGCCGCGCACAGCCACAGCACCCGCCGCCACGCCAGCCGGGCCGCCCCGGCACCGCGGCCGCCGACCTGCTCGGCCTCCCGCAGGTTCGCCTCGGCCGCCCCCAGGTCACCCAGCCCCGTGCGGATCTCCGCGAGCAGCAGCAACGCCCGCCCCAGCAGCGGCGTGAACGGCCGGTCCCTGGCGCTGCGCACCGCCAGCTCGGCGTCGGACTCCGCGGTGCGCAGCCGGCCGCTGGCCAGGTGCGCCCTGGCCCGGTGGTACTGCCAGCGCGGCATCGGCCACGCCGTCCCCAGCTGGGCCGACTCACCGGCCACCACGGTCAGCGTCGAGTGCACCTCGTCGAACCGGTCCAGCGCCACCAGCGGCGCGCACAGCCACAACCGGGAGTGGTGCCTGCGCGGGAACGGCCCGGTCCGGTCGGCCTCCCGCACGGCGGCCCTGGCCAGCTCCAGCGACCGGCTCAGCTCACCGCGGCGCAACGCGACCTGCGCCCGTGCCGCGGACCCGAACACCACCGCCTCACCACCGGCTGCCCGCGCCCGTGCCGCGGCGCTCTCCGCAGCGTCGGTGTGCCCGGCGGCCGCGAGCCGGTAGGCCTGCACCGCCGCGAGGTCGGCCCGGTGCTGGTCGTCGAGGTCCGGCCGGGCCAGCGCGCGCCGCGCGTACTCCACGACCACGTGGTCGTGACCGGGGTCGCGGCCGTCGGCCAGCTCGCCCAGCGCGCAGACCAGCCGCGTCTGCGTGGCGGGGCCGGGCACCCGGCTCAGCGCCCGCACCGCCAGGTCCCAGGCCTCGCCCGTGCGCCCGGCCAGCGCGAGCAGCCGCACCGCCTCCACCACCAGCTCGTCACCGCCGGGGTGGTCGTCACCGACCACGTCCAGCAGCTTCACCGCCAGCTCGGCGGCCTCGACCGGGCCACCGGTGCGTTCCCGCACGGCCTTGCGCAGCGCCTCGACCACCGCGGGCGAACCGCGGCGGCCACCGCGTTCGAGGTGGCGCACGACCTCCGCCGGCGCACCGCCCTCCGCGGCGACGACGTCGGCGGCCTCGCGGTGCAGCGCGACCCGCACCGGCTCGGCCAGCCCCGCATACACCACCCGGCGCACCAGCTCGCTGCGGAAGGCCAGGCCTCCGGCATCCGGTGCCAGCACCCCGGCCTCGACCAGCTGCGCGGCGGCCTGCAGCAGCTCGGGCACCGGCTTGCGCAACAACGCGGCCGCCTCGTGCACGGTGAACGCCCTGCCCAGCACCGCCCCGGCGTGCAGCACGGCGGTGGGGGTCGCGGCCAGGTCACCCAGGGCGGCGCGGACGTCCGCGACCAGCCAGGACGGCAGCGGCTGCCGGTCGGCGCCGGCGGCGAGCACCGCCGTACCACCGCCGACCTGGATGTGCCCGGCCTCGTGCAACGCGCGCAGGACCCGTTCCGCGTCACCGTCGACGTCCGTCGCGATCGCGACCACGGCCGGGTCGGGCTCGGCGCCGAGCACCTGTGCGCACAGGTGCCGCGCGTCGTCCCCGGTCGGCCACCGCGCGGGCAGCAGCCGCGCACCGGCGTCCAGGAGCACGTCGACGACCCCGCGCACGGCGGGGGAGGCCTGCGCCGGGCGCAGCGAGAGCAGCCACAGCACCGGGGTGGTCGCCAGACCGGGGATCAGCACCCGCAGCGCCAGCGCCGTCGCGTCGTCGGCGTGGTGGAAGTCGTCCAGGCACACCAGCACGCCGCCGTCACCGGCCAGCCCCACCAGCTGTGCTCTGACCTGCCGCAACGCGGTCAGGTGGTCGACGTCGAAGTCGCGGTGGGCGTTGGGCACCCCGGCGCTGAGCGCCGCTCTGAGCGTGGACAGCGGTGCCACCCGGTCGACGTGGGTCGCGCGCCCGTGCACCACTCTCGTGCCCCTGCGCGCGGCCTCGGCCCGCGCGTGCCCGACCAGCGCTCTGCGCCCCAGCACGCCGTGCTGCTCGGCAACGAGCACGCTGCCCTCGCCGCGTTCGAGTGCGGCGAGGGCAGCGGTGACGAGCTCGGGGCTGCCGGGTGTTCGCGGTGCTCCCGGTGTTCGCTGTGGTCCCGGTGTTCGCTGTGTGGACGGTGCTGTGGCGGGCTGCTCGACGTCCTTGAGCACAGAGGTCCTCCCCGTCGGCGGACGTGGCGCGTCGTCACCCTCAGGCGCCGCGGTACTACTGCACGTACCCACTCGCTCACCCGCTTGAACCGCCCATCCAGGTGCTAATCGGACATCCGTGGCTGGGCTGATCCCGTGACGACTGTGGTTGGTCCTACGTGCGAAAATACGCGCAGATCCACCGGACCCGCGCCGAATGCCTGCGGGACCCCGTAGTCCGTCACGGGGAAATTTGCTTAGCCGTGAAGCGAGCTGAGAACCCTCTGCGCAATTGCGTTGTCGACGCGCACGCCTGGAGGGGGCAGTGAAGAGGATTTGGATATGGGCTTTGTTCAGCGGCGCGTTCGCGGTGGCGTGCACCGAATTCGCCGTCGTCGGACTGCTGCCCCAGATCGCGCGTGACCTGAACGTGTCGGAGGCGGCCGCGGGCCAGCTGGTGACGCTCAACGCCGTCGCGTTCGCCATCAGCGCCCCGGTGCTCGCCGCCGCCTGCCACCGGATGGACCGGCGCAAGGTCCTGTTCGGCGCGCTCATCGTGTTCGCCGTCGGGCACCTCACCGCCGGGCTCGCACCCAACTACGCGGTCCTGCTGGGCTCGCGCATCCTCTCCGGCGCCATGATGGGCCTCTACCTGGCCACCGCCATCGGTGCCGCCGCCCGCCTGGGCGGGGAGGAGAAGCGCGCCTCGAAGATCGCCACGATCCAGGCCGGCGTCAACACCGCCACCGCGCTGGGCGTGCCCATCAGCACCCTGCTCGGCCACCAGATGGGCTGGCGGGTCCCGATGCTCGTCATCGGCGGCATGGCGTTGCTGTCACTGGCGTTCATCGCCATCGCACTGCCGCCCACCGGTGCCGACGACGGCCCGCCGCTCAAGGTCCGCCTGCGCGCCATCCGCACCGCGCCCGTGCTCATCGGCCTCGCCGCGATCACCCTGTTCTGGGGTGCCTCGTTCACCGTCTACACCTACCTCGTGCCACTGCTGGAACAGCGCGCAGGCCTCGACAGCACGATGGTCATCGTCGTGCTCGTCATCGCCGGTGTCTGCGCCGTGGTCGGCAACGTCATCGGCGGCAAGGGAGCCGACACCGACTCCCGCAAGACGCTGCTCATCACCTCCGCCATCACCTCCGTGGCCCTGCTCGCCGTGCTGCCGATGTCCACCAGCGCCCTCCAGACCATCGCGCTCGTCGTGGTGTGGCAGCTGGCCGCCTGGTCGTTCGTCCCGGCGGTGCAGGCCGCGCTGTTCCAGGCGGCGGGGGAGGGCGGCGAGCTCGCGGTCTCGTTCGCCGTCTCGGCGTTCAACATCGGCATCGTCGCGGGCGCCGGCTTCGGCGGCATCGCACTCGACCAGTTCGGCCTGCCCGGCGTGGCCGTGCTCGGCGCGGCACTCAGCCTCGTGGCACTGGGCTTCGTCGTGCTGCTCGTCCGCCAGGTCGCGCGCCGCGAGCTCGCGGACACCACAGCGAAGTAACAGCACCGCGGTGAGGCCAGCCGGTCGTGACCGCCGTGACCCCTGCACCACCGGATCGAAGGGATGACCATGGGACTCGAATTCGACGCCGTCCTGTTCGACATGGACGGCACCCTGATCGACTCCACCGCCGCCGTGCGCAGGGCGTGGCACCGCTGGGCCGAGGAGGAAGGCGTCGACCCGGCCCGCCTCGCCGGCACGGAAGGCAAGCCCGCCAAGGACATCGTCGCCGCCCTGCTGCCACCGGACCGGCACGAGTCGGGCCTCGCCCATTACTCGCACATCGCCACCCACGACCTCGACGGCGTCGTCGTGCTGCCCGGCGCGCTCGACGCGACCACCGCCGTCGGCGACCGCAAGGCCATCGTCACCTCCTGCACCCGTGACGTGACCGACGCCCGCACGACCGCCGCCGGGTTACCCGTGACCGACGTGCTGGTGACCGCCGACGACGTCGACCGCGGCAAACCCGAACCCGTCCCGTACCTCAAGGCCGCCGAACAGCTCCACGTCGACCCGCGCCGCTGCCTGGCCGTGGAGGACACCGCCTCGGGCCTCGCCTCCGGCCGTGCCGCCGGCTGCACCACGCTGGGCGTCGGCACCGACCTGGACGCCGACATCGTCGTGCCCGACCTCTCCCACGTCCGCTTCGAGCTCGCGGGAGACCGCGTGACCCTCCACGTCCGCACCCCGGCCTGAGCATCTGCAAGTACCACCAACCTGTTCGCCACCCGCAGGGGCCGGAGGTGCTGTTGGCGGTGGTTACGAGCCTGTTGATGTCGAGTTGGTGGTACTTGCAGATGCGGGGGAGCGGTTAGAGGACGTCCAGGGGTTCGGGGCCGTCCGGGGGAGGGAAGGCCGTGTCGAGGTCGGACAGGTCTTGGACGGTGAGGTCGAGGTCCACGGCCGCGGCGTTCTCCCGCACGTGCTCCGGGGAGCTGGACTTGGGGATGGCGGTGACACCGGGCCGGCGCAGCACCCACGCCAGCGCGACCTGCGCGGGGGAGGCGTCGTGGCGGCGGGCGACCTCCGCCAGCACCGGTGAACGCAGCAACCGGCCCTGCTCGACGGGGGAGTAGGCCATGACCGAGATGGACCGCTCCGCCAACCACGGCAGCAGGTCGTGCTCCGGCCCGCGGCGGCTGAGGTTGTAGAGGATCTGGTCGGTCTGGCAGAACCCGGACAACGCCGTCAGCTCACTCATGTCGGCCACGTCGAAGTTGCTGACGCCCCAGTGCCGGATCTTGCCCGCCTCGACGAGCGCGGCGAACCCGTCGAGGGTCTGCTCGAACGGCACCCGCCCCCGCCAGTGCAGCAGGTACAGGTCGATCCGGTCGGTGCCGAGCCGCCGCAGGCTCGCCTCGCACGCCCGCACGGTGCCCGCCGCGCTGGCGTTGCGGGGGAGCACCTTCGACACGAGGAACACCTCATCCCGCCGCCCCTCGACGGCCTCGCTCACGACCTCCTCGGCGCCACCGTCGGCGTACATCTCGGCGGTGTCGACCAGCGTCATGCCCAGGTCGAGGCCCAGCCGCAGCGCGGTCACCTCGTCCGCGCGCGCCGCCCGCGACTCACCCAGGTGCCACGTGCCCAGGCCGAGGGAGGGGATGGACTCACCGGAGGGCAGCCGCACGTGCGTGGTCGTCATGCGCACAGGATGCCCGCCGCACCGCGCTTGTCACCCGTTGATCAGCCGGAACCACACGCACACGACAGGTGCCCGTCCGCTGGGCCGGCCACCGCCGTGCTCCGCCCAGAACCCGGCGTGCACCTCCCGCCAGTGCTCCACCGAGGTGAACCCCTCGCCCTCCGCCTCGGCGAGCTCCCAGCCGACCAGGTCGAACGGCGTCACGAGCACGGCCGTCACCTCGACCACCGCGAGCCGGTCACCGGCGCTGTCCACGAGCACCAGCCGCTCACCGACGTGCTCGGGCAGCTCACCCTCACCGGTGTAGCCGGCCAGCAGACCGGCGGTGGCCTGCTTCGTCCCGGCGAGCACCAGGGCGGTGAGCCGGTCGCGGTGCTCACCGGGCAGGCCGAGCTCGAGCGTGCGCAGTCCGTCCAGGCGTGGCCACATGATCAAGATCCTAGGCCGCACCCGGTGCGCCGCGTGCGGCTTTCCGGGCACGCAAAAAGCCGCCCCGGAAGGCGACCGGGACGGCTTGAGCGTCTGTGCTCGGGTCAGGCCGTGCGGGTGCGGCGTCCGCGCAGCTCTTCAAGGCGCTCGTCGAGCAGCTCCTCGAGCTCGGGGATCGACCGGCGCTCCAGGAGCATGTCCCAGTGCGTGCGCGGCGGCTTGACCTTCTTCACCTCCGGCTCGACACCGTCGATGATCTTCGACTCGGTGCCGTGCAGACGGCACTCCCACGTCGGAGGCAGCTCGGCGTCGTCGGAGAACGGGACCTCGAAGTCGTGTCCCTTGGGGCAGGCGTACCGCGCTGCCCGGCGCGGAGCGAGATCGTGGTTGCGGTCGGTCTCGTAGCTGACTGCTCCGAGCCGGCTTCCACGCAAAACGCGGTCGGCCATGGCGGTGTCCTTTCGCTCGGCTCAGGGCCGGGGCCCAGGCTTCTTGCTCACCGTGTGCAACGCCCGGATTGCTCCGTTTGTTTCCGGTTCGCTCTCATGGTTGCCCACAGTGACGTCGTTCACTCGTCAACGAAGGCTTCCTACTAATGGATGCGATCGCTCAAGGATCGTGACGCGTTATCAAGCTACTGGGCTTATGCGTCACTCTAATGGCCTAGCAGGCCGCTGGGAAGTCGATCACGCCAACCGGAGTTGACCACTTTGTGCGACGTCAGGACCCAGATCACCTAGCCGAAAGTGACGCCGACAGAGGACCTGGTAGCGGACAGTAGTTTCCGTGGTATCGGTTACACAGTTGCTGTCCGTACCCGATCGGTGCTGTTCCGTGTCCGGCACCGTGTCGGCCACCAGAACCGTGTCCCCGGCCCGGATCACCCGTCCGGCCCGCACCCGCGCGTTGAACCGTCCCGGCACCCCGCACCAGCACAGGACCTCGACCTGGATCGCCTTCAGCTCGTCCGCGAGCTCGAACAGCCGCTGCGAGCCCGGGAACATCTCCCCGCGGAAGTCGGTGGCGAGCCCGAAGCAGTAGACGTCGACCTGGACGTCGTCCGCGAGCTCGGCCAGCTGCTCCACCTGGACGGGGGTGAGGAACTGCGCCTCGTCCACGATCAGGTAGTCCACCCGGCGGCCCTGCGCCCACTCGGCGCGCACCAGCCGGCGGAGATCGTCGTCGCGGATCTCCGCGGCCTCTCTGGTGATGCCGATGCGGCTGGAGATCTGCGGACGCCCCGACCGGTCGTGCCGCACCAGCAGCAGGCCGCGCCGGCCCTGCCGCGAGTTGTTGTGGTCGATCTGCAGGGCGAGCGTGGACTTGCCGCAGTCCATCGGGCCGAAGAAGAACTTCAGGTGCCCCACCACCGGGGTGGTCCGCCGCGAACCCGCTACGGGCACGGCGGACAGGGCGTCTGTCGGATCGGGTAGGGCGTCCACGGCGGGTCACCCTAGTGCCTGGCCGGTGATCAACAGGAATCGGCTGATCAACGCCGACCGGCACCGCGGCGTCCCCGCGCTGTGTCGTTGTCCATCGTGCTCCTCCTGTTGTGCTCGCCGGCCTCCGGTGGGCTGGAGATAGCCGGTGCGCCGGGGGCCGAAACATCACGTTTGAATACACCTCCACCGCCGATACCAGGCCGGTTCGCTGCGCCATGGGATTGGAACAATTGTTTTCAGAATCTCCATGACTTCAGTGTTGACTGAAACAAGCACTTCGCCGATGTCCGGCTTCCCGATATAGCTCGCGTCGCGATATATTCAGGGACATGAGTGGTCGGATCATGTCCGAGCAGGCGTTCCTGGTGCTCACCGCACTGGCCGAGGAGCCGCTGCACGGGTACGCGATCGTGCAGGCGGTGGAGCAGCTGTCGCAGGGCCGGACCATGCTGCGCGTCGGCACGCTGTACGGGGTGCTGGACCGGCTGGTGGCCGACGGCCTGGCCGAGCGCGACCGCGAGGAGGTCCACCAGGGCCGCCTGCGGCGCTACTACCGGCTCACCGACTCGGGGGTGCGGGCGTTGCAGGCGGAGGTCGCCAGGCTCGGCGCGAACGTGCGCGCGGCGGCGGCGGTGCTGCGGGGGAGGGGGATCGAGGCATGAGCAACCTGGAGCGCCGCTACCGGCGGCTGCTGAAGGTCCTGCCGGGCTGGTACCGGCGTGACCGCGAGGAGGAGATGGTCAGCATCTTCCTCGCCGAGCGGACCGACGAGCTGGACCTGGAGCACAGCTGGCCGGGCTGGGGGGAGACGTGGGCGACGCTGGGCCTGGGGGTGCGCACCCACCTGGCCGCCGGCGCGGCGCTGGTGCACGTGCCGGACCGGGCGCGGTGGCGCGGTGAGGTCGTGCGCGCCCTGGGGGTGCTGGGGCTGCTGCTGGGCGTGTTCTACGCCGGTGCCGCCGCCCTGCACCTGGTGCTGACCCGCGGCGGTTCGCCGTGGGTGCCGCCGGCCGCGTCCGTGCGGTGGTTCGAGCTCGCGCCGGTCGTGGCGTTCGCGGCGCTGCTGGCGGGCAGGCGCACGGTGGCGAAGGTGGTGGCCGCGCTTGCGGTGGTGCCGGTCGTGGTGGCGCTGTCGGAACCGGGGCCGGTGCTGTTCTCGCTGGCGTTCCAGGTGCCGACGCTGGTGCTGTTCGCGTGCCTGTGCCTGGGTTTCCACCGGGAGGCGCCGACGCCGCCTGCGCGCCGGCTGGCGTGGTGGGGTGGGGGAGCGCTGGTGCTGGGGCTGGGTGCCGGGCTCGCGCCGGGAGTCGGGCTGGTGGTCGTGGCGCTGCTGGCGGTCGCGGTGCGCGTGGTCGCCTACGTGCGCGGGGATGTGGTGCTGGGGAGGGCGCTGTCGGTCTTCGCGGCGTTGCTGCTGGTGCCGGTCGCGGTGCTGCTGGCCGGCGAGGTGACCTGGGTGGTGTGCGCGCTGGCCGTGCCGTTGGTGGGGAGCGTGGTCGCGCCGGTGCGGCGGGCGCGGGTGGCGTTGTCGTGACGGGGAAGGGGCGCTGACCGCGGTCAGCGCCCCTGGGCGGGTCAGACGAGGGTGGGTTCGGGGTTGCCGACGGCCTTGATGGCCCTGCGGACCGGCACGAAGATGAGCAGGACGAAGCCGGCGACGAAGAAGATGATCAGCGCGAGGATCGCGGGCCGCAGGCTGCCGGTGGCCTGGCCGACGCCCGCGAACACCAGCGGGCCGAGCCAGCTGGTGGAGCGCTCGCCGACCTCGTAGAGCGAGAAGTACTGCGCCTCGCGTCCTGGCGGGACCATCTGGCTGAACAGGCTGCGCGACAACGCGTTCGTGCCGCCCAGGACGATGCCGATGCCGGCGGCGACGAGGTAGAACTGCATCTCGTCACCGGCCTGCACGAAGAACGCCGCGGTGATGACGACGATCCACACGAGCAGCGAGCCGAGGATCGTCTTCTTCGCGCCGACGCGCTTGGCGACGAAGCCGTGCAGCACGCCGCCGAGGAAGGCGACGAACTGGACGATCAGGATCACGGTGATCAGCGTCTGCTGCTCGAACTTGCAGCTCGACGCTGCCGTACTGCGCGGAGACGTTCGCGACGGTGGCGATGCCGTCGGTGTAGATCAGGTAGGTGCCCAGGAACGCGAGGGTGAGCGGGAAGGCCTTGGCCTGGCGCAGGGTCGTGCCGAGTTCCTTGAAGCCGGCGGAGATGACCGAGGTGCCGTGTTCGCGGCCGTGCGGGTTCTGGTGCTCGGTGAGGGCGCGCAGCGGGATGATCGTGAACGCGGCCCACCAGATGCCGGAGATGACGAACGCGATGCGCGCGGCGTCACCGGAGCTGATGCCCAGCGAGTCGGCCGAGAGCGTGATGCCCAGCTGGACCGCGAGCGCCACGCCGCCGCCGAGGTAGCCGAAGGCCCAGCCGCGGCTGGAGACGGCGTCGCGTTCGTCGGGGGTGGCGATCTCGGGCAGGAACGCGTAGTAGACGACGACGCTGGAGCCGTAGCAGATGTTGGCGATGACGAAGAGGAGGACGCCGAGCTTCCAGTTGGTGCCCTCGACGGTGGCGAGGGCGATGGTGGCGGCCGAGCCGGTGAAGGCGAAGGCGCCGAGCATCTTCTTCTTGTTCTGGGTGCGGTCGGCGATGGCGCCCATGACCGGCAGGACGAGGACCTGGACCACCGTGGCGACGGAGAGCAGGTAGCCCCACAGGGACCCGGCGGGGAACTGCAGCCCGAGCAGCGTGACGTCGCAGCGGTCGAAGGCGTTGTCGCCGGCGCACGGGGTGGCGCCGTTGAGCGCGCTGTCGGCCTTGGCGGCGTTCTCGGCGATGCTGGTGAGGTACAGCGAGAGGAAGACGGTGATCACGGACGTGGGGAACACGGAGTTCGCCACGTCGTACCAGACCCAGCCGCGCTGTTCCCTGCGGCGGCCGGCGGTGGTGGCGTCAGTGGGGTCGTCGCCCTTGACCTTCATGTCGGCGGACTGTACTTGTCCGCCGACTCACCCGATCCGGTGACTGTCCAACCTGTTACCAGTCGCCACGTGAGCGCAGGACGTCGCGCAGGACGTCGGGCCGGTCGGTCACCAGGCCGTCGACTCCGAGGTCGAGCAGGGCGCGCATGTCGGCCTCGTCGTCGATCGTCCACACGTGCACCTCGAGGGCCCTTTTGTGGGCTGCGGCGACGAAGCGGCGGTCGACGACGGTGAGGCGGCCCTGGCTGCGGGGGACCTGGGCGACCTGGCCGCGGACGGCGAGCCCGGCGAACGGGACGCGGCGTGCTGCCCACAGCGCGCCGGCGGAGCGGGGGCCCATGGAGGTGAGCAGGCCTGCTCCGCCGAGGCGGCGCAGGCGGGCGAGGCGGTGGTCGGAGAAGCTCGCGAGGCAGACCCGGTGCAGTGCCCCGGTCTTGCGCAGCAGCGTGACGACGGGTTCGACGGCGTTGTCGGCCTTGACGTCGATGTTGAAGAACGTCTCGGGCAGTTCCTCCAGGACGTCGGCGAGGCGGGCGATGGGTTCGCGGCCGCCGACGCGGGCGTCGCGGACCCGGGCCCAGGGGAGTGCGGAGACCACGCCTTCGCCGTCGGTGGTGCGGTCGAGGGTGTGGTCGTGGTGGACGACGACCTCGCCGTCGCTGGTGGCGTGCACGTCGGTCTCGACGTAGTGGTAGCCCTCCCGGGCGGCGCGGCGGAACGAGCTCAGCGAGTTCTCCATGCCGGTGAGGTCGTCGAGGTGCCAGCCGCGGTGGGCGAAGGCCCGCGGGTGCGGGCCGGCGAGGTAGGGGTGGGTCACGGGTGCGAGTGTGCCTGGCGAAGCCGGCCGTGAGGTGGCGGTTGGGTGGCGCACCACTTTCTTGTTCAATTCTATGGTTTCAGTGCAAACCAAAATTAACACTCCAAGGTGGTCACGCTCTCAACACACCTCAAGACCGAAAACAACCAGGAAGAAGCCGAGCAGGTCCGTGGCGGAATGGGACCAATCGCGCGACCGGTGCTGTCCGGTTCCCTACGAACGTCGGGGTTTGTGGCGCGTCGCTTACGCCCACCCCAGCTCACCCGCTACCGTCGCGCGCCATGGAGCGCTCCATGGAGGCGGATGAGCCCAGGCACTGCGCGTGGTGCGGGCGGCGGTTGCCGGGGAGTGGGCGGATCGGCCGGCCGCGCAGGTACTGTGCTCAGCCGTGTCGCCAGCGGGCGTACGAGCGGCGGGCGGCGTTGCAGCGCGGTGGGCTCCCCGAGGACGCCGTGGTGCTCAGCACGGCGGAGTTGGCAGACTTGCAGGACCGGCTGTTCCAGCTGCGGTGTGCCGCGGAGGACGTGGTGACGGCGGCGCAGGACGGTGCGGAGAACGAGGAGCTGCGCAAGTTGGCGGCGGAGTTGGTGGAGTCGGCGAAGGGGTTGGAGCGGCTGCGTTAGCCGTTCGCACTCCAGCGAACCAACCGGCGTAGCGGGTTGCTTACGTCCGGTGATCGGACGATCATGACGCGCGTGACCTCCTATTGCCGCACGGTGCTCGACCGGGCGGATGTCGGCTATGCCGTGACGGATGCGCGCGGCAGCCTGTTGTGGTGCAACCGCGCGCTGGGCGCTGTGCTGGGTGTGCCGGTCGAGCAGGCGTACGGGCGGTCGTTGCCCGCGTTGCTGCCGGGGGTGCCGGAGGGGCCGTCGCCCGCGCGGGAGGTGCTGGCGCCGGGGCCGCGGTGGCTCGAGGTGCGGTGCAGCCGTTTGGGTGACGACCTGATGTACGAGGTCGTGGACGTGTCGACGTGGCGTGACCGGGAGCTGACGGTGACGCAGGAGGCGGACGCGCTGCGGCGGGCGCAGGCGCTGGGCCGGATGGGCACGTGGGAGTGGTCGATCTCGGAGGACCGGGTGACGTGGTCGGACACGTTGCTGGAGATGTTCGGGTTCGCGCCGGGCACGGCGTTCGACTTCGAGATGTACGCGCAGCTGGTGCACCCCGACGACCTGCCGATGATCGAGGAGAAGCTGGACACGGCGCTCAAGACGGGGTCGGTGTTCACCTACACGCACCGGATGTTGCGCCCGGACGGTGCGGAGCGGGTGTTCGAGTGCTTCGGTGAGGTCGTGGTCGACGAGACCGGGGCGCCGTTGCGGGCGTTGGGGACGGCGCACGACGTGACGCAGTCGAGCCGGGTGCACGACGAGCTGGTGCGGATGGCCGAGCAGGACCCGTTGACGGGGTTGCCGAACCGGCGTGCGCTGACGCGGGCGTTGGAGAAGGAGCTGGCGAACAACGGGTCCGGTGCGTTGCTGGTGCTGGACCTGGACAACTTCAAGGACGTCAACGACCTGCGCGGGCACGCGGTGGGTGACCGGGTGATGCGGATGCTGGCGTCGGCGCTGCAGTCGCGGCTGGGTGAGCAGTTGATCGCGCGGCTGGGTGGTGACGAGTTCGCGGTGGTGCTGCCGGGGTCCTCTGCGCGGGACGCGGGTGCGGTGGCGGACGGGTTGCGCGACGCGGTGGCGGGTTTTCCGCTGGCGGGGATCGGGACGCCGGCGCGGATCACGGTGAGCACGGGGCTGGCGGAGTACGGGCCGGGTGACTCGTGGGAGCTGGTGCTGGCGAACGCGGACCTGGCGTTGTACGCGTCGAAGGCGGCGGGCCGGGACCGGGTGACGGTGTACGAGCCGAACCACTACGCGGACACGGTGAAGCGGGTGTCGGTGCTGGACCGGTTGCGGCAGGCGCTCGCGGGTGAGGGTCTGGCGTTGTACGGGATGCCGATGGTGGAGCTGCAGTCGGGCAAGACGCTGGGGCACGAGCTGTTGCTGCGGTTGGAGGACGGTCAGGAGCCGTACCTGGGGCCTGCGGACTTCCTGCCGGTGGCGGAGCGGTCGAACCTGATCCTGGAGGTCGACCGGTGGGTGTTGTCGACGGCGATCGACGCGCTGGTGGCGGAGCCGAGCTCGTCGTTGCGGTTCAACGTGAACGTGTCGGGGCGGACGTTGGAGGACCCGGACTTCGCGGGGTTCGTGCTGGACCGGTTGGGGCGTGCGGGGGTGGCGCCGGGCCGGTTGGGGTTGGAGATCACGGAGACGGCGGCGGTGACGAACCTGGACGCGGCGGTGTCGCTGGCGACGCGGCTGCGGCAGTTCGGGTGCCGGATCACGCTGGACGACTTCGGTTCCGGTTTCGGGTCGTTCGTGCACCTGAAGCACCTGCCGATCACGGGGATCAAGATCGACGGTGAGTTCGTGAAGGGGATCGAGACGAACGACGCGGACGCGGTGCTGGTGTCGGGGATCGTGCAGATCGCGAACGGGCTGGGGTTGTCGGCGGTGGCGGAGTGGGTGGAGCGGCCTTCTCAGGTGGAGGCGTTGCGGCGGTTGGGGGTGCGGGTGGGGCAGGGTTTCCACCTGGGCCGGCCGGTGCCGTTGCGTGAGGTGGTGAACGCGGAGCGCATGCCGCCGAATGGTGCATTGTCGTCTCGGGTGGTCGGCGCAGAGGATGGTGCGCGCTCCTGATCACCGCCTTGATGGGATGCCCGTGTCGTCTTGTGGTCTGCGTCGTCTTGAGTTGGGTGTTGCCGAGCCCGAGGTGTCGGTGGACTTCTTCGCCGGTGTGCTGGGGTGGACGGTGATCGCGGAGCCGGGTGGTTCGTTCTCGGGCTGGGTCGGTGACCGGTTGGCTGCGCGGGTGGCGGTGGGGGAGTCGGGCTGGCGCGTGGTGTTCGGTGACGACGGGGCGCGGGAGCTGGGGGACGGGTCCTGTGTGGACGTGGGCCGGGTGTTGCACGGTCCGTGGGCGCCGGCGCCGCGTGCGGGGGAGCCCTGCTGGGTGGAGCTGGTGGTGGAGCGGCCCGACGACGCGTTCTGGGCCGGGGCGCTGGGGTGGGACGTGGAGGCGAGGTCGGAGGACTTCGCGGTGTTCCTGGCGGCGCGGCAGGGTGATCGGCGTGCGGTGGCGGGCCGGTTGCGGACGGGGCGGGCGCCGGGGTGGATGACGTACTTCGCCGTGGACAGCGTGGAGGACGCGTGTGCGCGGGTGTCCGAGTTGGACGGTCGGGTGCTGCTGGGGCCGACGACCGTGCCGACCGGACTGGTCGCGTCGATCTCGGGGCCGCACGGTGGTGCGTGTGCGGTGCTGGAGCGGCCCCGCGGCTGGGGCGGTGCCTGGGCGGTCTGAGCCCGGTCCGCGGTGCTCAGGTGTCGAGCTCGGGTGGGAAGCCGCCGGTGGCGATGGGGCCCCAGGTGTCGATGGTGACGCGGAGGAGGGCCTTGCCCTGGCGGCGCATGGCGGCGCGGTACTCGTCCCAGTCGGGGTGCTCACCCGCGATGCAGCGGTAGTACTCGACGAAGTCGTCGAGGGCGTGCGGCAGGTCGAGGACCTCGGCGGTGCCGTCGACCTGGACGTAGGGGCCGTCCCAGTCGTCGGAGAGCACGCAGAGGGTGACGGCGGGGTTGCGGCGGGCGTTGCGGACCTTGGCGCGCTGCGGGTAGGTCGCGATGACGATGCGGCCGCCGGTGTCGACGCCGCAGGAGACGGGGGAGACCTGCGGGCCGCCGGTGCTGGAGCGGTGGGTGATGAGGACGCCGTGGTGGCGCGGGCGGAGGAACTCGAGCAGCTGCGGCCGGTCGACGAGGTCGGTCGTGGCGATCTTCGGCATGATGTGCAGCATGGCACGGTTCACCTCGTTCGACGGTACTCGGCTCGCCTACCGGGAGGTGGGGGAGGGTGCTCCCCTGCTGGTGCTGGCGGGTGGTCCCGGCAGGGCGTCGGAGTACCTGGAGACGCTGGGCGGGCTGGACCGGCACCGCAGGCTGGTGGTGCTGGACAACCGGGGTACCGGTGAGTCCGACGAGCCGGTGGAGGCGTTCACCTACCGGCGGGACATGTTGGTGCGGGACGTGGAGGTGCTGCGCAGGCACCTGGGGCTGGAGCGGGTCGACGTGCTGGGGCACTCGGCGGGTGCGGGGATCGCCATGGGGTACGCGGCGGACTTCCCGGACCGGGTGGGCCGGTTGGTGCTGCTCACGCCGGCGTTGCGGTCGGTGGGGCTGTCGCCGGAGCAGAGCGACTGGGACACCTTCCTCGCCGCTCGCGCCGATCAGCCGTGGTTCGCGGCGGCGCAGGAGGCGCTGGAGCGCAGCGCGGCCGGTGACGACTCGGTGGAGAACCGGGTGGCGGCGTCCCCGTTGCTGTACGCGCGGTGGGACGAGCGGGCGCGGGCGCACGCGGCCGCGGAGCTGGGGCAGTGGAAGTACCCGGTGGCGCTGGGCTACAACGCCGAGGGCGCGTTCGTGCCGGGGGTGCTGCGGCGGGCGTTGGTGGAGTTCGACCACCCGGTGCTGGTGTACGCGTGCGGTGAGGACCCGATCTCGCCGGTGCGGCGGTGCCGGGAGCTGGCGGAGCTGTTCCCGGACGCGGTGCTGACCGTGCACGAGGGTGTGGGGCACTACCCGTGGGTGGAGGAGCCGGACGAGGTGTCGGCGCGGATCGCGGCGTTCCTGGACGCGTGAGGGTTCGCCTGGGGGCCGGTCAGAACGCGGGTGCGGTGGCCACGCGGTCGCGGCCGGAGTTCTTGGCCCGGTAGAGCGCTTCGTCGGCGGCGAGCAGCAGTGGGCTGAGCTCGGTCGCGGTGTCGGGGAACACCGCCGCGCCCACGGAGGCGGTCAGGCCGGTGATGACGCGGGGTTCGCCGCTGCGGTCGACGGCGGGGACCTCGAGGCGGGCGATGTCGAAGCGGATGCGTTCGGCGGTGGCGCGGACCTCGTCGGTGCCGACGCCGGGCAGCAGGACGGCGAACTCCTCGCCGCCGAAGCGGCCGACGAGGTCGTAGGAGCGCACGGCGTGGCGGACGGAGTCGGCGATGGCGCGCAGGACCCGGTCGCCCGCGAGGTGGCCGTAGGTGTCGTTGATGACCTTGAAGTGGTCGATGTCGAGGATGAGGACGCCGACGGTGGAGGTCAGGCGGCGGGCGCGGGCGAGCTCGCGTTCGGCGACGTCGTGCCAGAAGGTGGCGTCGACCAGGCCGGTCTTGGAGTCGGTGCGGGCGGCGACGCGGAACTGCGGCAGCAGCAGGCCCATGTGCAGGGCCAGGACGGTGAGCAGCAGGATCGGCGTGAGCCACGGTCGTGCGGTGGCGATGATGGCGACGCCGGAGCCGAGGCCGACGGAGGCGGTGACGATGAGGACGTCGGAGGCGTGGCCGAGCGCGGTCTTCACCGGGTTGGCCGGGTTGGTCATGATGATGGCGCCCACGACCAGGGCGTAGTTGACGAACCAGTAGAGGAACCCGGCCACCGCGAGGGCGATCAGCCCACGTGGACCGTCCAGATCAGACGGAGCTGACGCCGAGAACATGTGCAGCACCCATTGCGCTGCGGCACATCCAAGTATGACAGTGGCGGCGGAGAACAGCTTCCGGTACAGGACCGCCCGGCGTTTGTAGACCCGCAGCCACGCGTGCAGGTAGATGGTCACGACCAGCAGGACGACCAGTGGCATCGGGAGTACGAGCACGCCCGCGAACTGCCACACCGACTGCATCTGCGCGTGCGGGGCACCCTCCACGGAGATCTCGCGGATGCGTTCGATGCCGCGTGCCGCTTCCAGGTGGACCAGGGCGGCGACGGCGAGTGCCGCGAACCACGTCCACGAGCGCGCCTCGACAGGGGTAAGCCGTGCGGTTGCGAGCGTGACGAGTGCCGCCGTCACGGAGATCGTCACGACGTAGGTCAGCACGACAGGAGGAAGAGACCATAGCTTCCACCGGCGCGGGTCGAGCCAAGGCACGCTGCCACCCCCACCGAAAACCATCAGGAACCAACCACTGTAGCCACCGGGTCACGCCAAGTCGTGGCTCCATGTGGGGGACCTCACCCTGAGTAGTCCTCGCGTTCTCGCGCACCATTCACCCCTTGCAACTCCCGCATTCCCACAAGGAGACGGTCATCATGATGAACACCGCGCTGTCCACCGACTGGACCTTCGCCGCGTCGACGGACTGGACCTTCCGGTCCTCCACCGACTGGACGTTCACGTCGACGGACTGGACGTTCGCCTCGACCGACTGGACCTTCGCGTCCACCGACTGGACCGTCTGACCACCTGGGACGCAGTGGGAGAGGGGTGCGCCGGCCGGTGTGGACGGCCGGCACCCCGCTCTCTCGTTCACGGCGTGCCGCGGGCAGGCGCCGCCACCGCCTGCCGCCACGACCAGCCCGCCGCGCACGCCGCGAGCACGCCCGCGAGGCCCGCGGCGGCGATGACCTGGTGCGCCGCCCACCGTTCGGCCAGCAGCCCGGCCAGGCCGACCCCGACGCCCTGCGACACCCGCAGTGCGGTGACGGCGAGCCCGAAGGCCTGCCCGCGGGCGGCGTCGGGCACCTCGCGCACGAACGTGGTGTTCGCGAGCAGCTGGTAGGCGCTCGCGACCCCGGACAGTGCGATCAGCGCCAATGACCAGCCCAGTCCCGGTCGCAGCAGCACGGGCAGCAGCACCGCGCAGGAGGCGACCGCCAGCCACGGCATGGCGGCGAGCTGCCGGTGGTGCGGGATGCGCGCGACCACGGCCATGCCGGCGACGGCACCGGCGGCGTGCGCGGCGAGGATCAGCCCCACCGCCGACGCGCCCGCTCCCAGCTGTGCCGCGTAGGGAGCGGCCAGTGCCTCGGCGACGATGTAGAACCCGGACACGCAGGCCAGTGCGACCAGGGCCCGCAGCCGGCGGGCCCGCCAGACCAGCCGTGCGCCGCCCAGCAGGTCCGAGGACCAGGCCCGCACGTGCGGGTGCTCCGGGACCGCGCGGCGCAGCACGTGGGCGCTGACCAGCAGGGCGGAGACGGCGAAGGTCACCGAGTCGGCCACCAGCACCGGACCGGGCCCCCACCACGCCACCAGCGCGCCGCCGGCGACGAACCCCAGCACCTGCGCGGCCTGGGTGACGGTGCTCAGCGCCGCCATCCCCAGCGGGTAGCGCTCGTCGGGCAGCACGTGCGGCAGCAGCGCCGCCCGCGCCGCACCGTGCGGGGCCCCGGCGAGCTGCACCAGCACCAGCACGGCCGCCAGCACCCACAGCGGCAGCCCCGGTACGGCCATGACCAGCAGCAGCACCGCCCGCACCAGGTCGGCGGCCACCATCACGTCCCGGCGCGCGAACCGGTCGGCCAGCCCGGACAGCAGCGGCCCGCCCACCAGGTCGGGCAGGAACGTCAACGCGTAGGTCAGCGCCGTCAGCCCCGCGCTCGCCGTGCGGTCGTAGACGTGCACCGCCAGCGCGACCCGCGCGAACTGGTCCCCGGCCACCGACACCACGTGCGCGGCGAAGAGGGCGCGGAACTCACCGTCACGGGCAAGATCGCGGTAGCCGGGCATGGGCTACAGGATGGCCGACCCGGCCGCGTGCCGGGTGATCACCGGCGAAATCCGCTGTCCGGGTTGCCCCACCTGCCGTCACCGCGCCGCCGAACGCGACGACCCCCGCGGCAGGCACATGCAAATTGCACGCCCACGGCCACCCTGGCCCTTCCGGTGACGCAGCGTCACCAGCAGGGCCAGGGCGGGCCGCGCCCGTTCCCGGTCTCAGAGCTGGGCCCAGAACCCGCACCGGTGGTCGCGGGCGAAGTCGGTGGGGCCGATGGCACCCGGAGCCAGCGACTGCACCGCGGCCCGCCAGCCGGGGTCGCCGGTGCGGGCGAACCGGCCCCACGCCGTGATCATGTAGTCCGACACCGCGCGTTGGGCCGGGGTGAGCACCACGCCGGGGAAGTCGAACAGCATCAGCAGCTCGGAGGCGTGGTAGGCCCTGTACCCGCCGGGGAACGGCGGCAGGTCCGGGAACAGCAGCGGCACGCCCGCGTCCGCGAACTCGTAGCCCGACACCCGCTGGTGGCGGCCCAGCTCCCGGCGCGCGTCGGCCACCGTGCACGCCCACGACTGGTCGGTCATCAGCCGGGCCAGCTCGTCGCGCACGTCGCCGTTGCCGTCGGCGGGGTAGCGGGCCAGCACCCGGTCCACGTCCTCGGCCGCGTACAGCCCGGCCAGCGCCTGCCGGTAGGCCGCGGTCGGGATGGGCTGCGGGAAGAGCAACGCCGCGAACAGCGTCGCCTCGTCGTGCGTGGAGCCCACCAGGGTGGGCACGTGGTGCATCCGGCCCGTGCGCTGCGCCACCACCGGGTCGACCGGCAGCACCGCCGTGCCGTGCGCGGGGGTGCCGAACGCGGTGTGCACACCGAGCAGCGCGGTCACCGGCAACGCCCGCAGGCACGCCACGTCCGCGCACCCCAGCCCCGCGGCGGCCTGCGCGCCGGTCTGCTCGACCGCCGCCCGCTCGCGCCACAGCGTCGAGAACACCCCCGGCTGCCCGCCCGGTGTCGTCAGCCCGCACGGACCGGACTGGATGATCGCCTTGTCGAACAACCCCGCCGCCCGCGGCGATGCCAGCAGCGCGCACACGCTCAACCCACCGGCGGACTCGCCGAACACCGTCACGTTGCCCGCGTCGCCGCCGAAGGCCCGCGCGTTGCGCTGCACCCACCGCAGCGCCGCCTGCTGGTCGGCCAGCCCGAACGCACCCGACCCGGCGAGGCCGGGCAGCCCGAAGAACCCGAACACCCCGAGCCGGTAGTTCACCGTCACCACGACCGCGCCGGTGCGGGTCGCGAGCCGGCGCGCGTCGTAGTCCGACGCCGCCCCTGCGGTGAACCCGCCGCCGTGGACCCACACCATCACCGGTCGCGGCCGTGCCGGGCCGGTGGGTGCGGTGACGTTGAGGTACAGGCAGTCCTCGGTCTGCGAGCCCGGCTGGCCCAGCTGCGGCAGCTGAGCGCACTTCGGGCTCGGCACCGTCGCGTCCCGCACCCCGCGCCACGCCGCGGCCGGCTGCGGGTCGCGCCACCGGTTCGCGCCCACCGGCGGCGCCGCGAACGGGATGGCGCCGAACGTCCGGTACCCCTCGGCCACCGTCCCGGCCACCAGGCCCTTGTCGGTGCGCACCACCCGGCCGTCCCCGGCCCCGTTCCCGGCGGCCGCCGGAGCCGTCACCACCGCCGTGGCGAGCACCGCGGTCAGCGTCGCGGTCAGCACGGACCTCATCGGCTTGCGTCTCATGGAACCCCCTCAGTCCGCCACCGAACGTAGCGAGGCCGCCACGGGGCCGATACCGCCGGAGGTCGCCGTCCCCGTCATCCGAAGGCGATCGCCCGGTTGCCGACATACCGACCGGTCGGTACCCTCCGGTCCGTGGGTGACACGACACTTCCCGACAGCCCGTCGGTCGACGCGCTGGTCTTCGACTGGGGCGGGGTCATGACCGTCTCCGTACCCGAGTTCGTCGGTCAGTGGATGCACGCCGAGGCCGTGGACCGCGACGTCTACGGCCGCATCATGCGCGACTGGCTGGGCCGGGAGGCCCGTCCCGGCAACCCGGTGCACCTGCTGGAGACCGGCGAGCTGACCGTGGCGGAGTTCGAACGGCTGCTGGCCGCCGAGCTCATCACCACCGGCGGTGACCCGATCCCCGGCAAGGGGCTGCTGCGGCGCATGTTCGGCGGCGCCACCCCCGACCCGGCGATGGTCGAGCTGGTCCGCAAGGCCCGCGCCGCCGGCCTGCACACCGCGCTGCTGTCCAACAGCTGGGGCGAGGGCTACCCCGCAGACCTGCTCGTCGAGCTGTTCGAGACCGTCGTCATCAGCGGCCGCGTCGGCCTGCGCAAACCCGACCGGCGCATCTACCACCACACCCTGGAGCAGATCGGCCTGCCCGCCGGGCGTGCCGTGTTCTTCGACGACGCGCCCGTCAACGTCGAGGCCGCCCAGGCGATCGGCATGCACGCCTTCCGCCACACCACCGCCGATGCCACCCGCGCCCACCTCGCCACCCTCGGAGTGACCCTGTGAGTGAACCCGTGACCGACCGCCCTGCCCCGGACCAGCCCGGCTCGGAGCTGCCTGGCTCGGAGTTGCCCGGCCTCGACCTGCGTGCCCTGGCCACCCACCTGGGCACGGGCCCGCTCACCGGTGAGCTGTTCCGCGGCGGCCGTTCCAACCTCACCTACCGCGTCGGCGACGGCACCCGCACCTGGGTCCTGCGCCGCCCGCCGCTGGGTCACGTGCTGGCCACCGCCCACGACATGGCCCGCGAGTTCCGCGTCATCTCCGCCCTGGCCGGCACCGCGGTGCCCGTGCCCGGCACCCACCGGCTCGTGGAGGACCCGTCGGTCATCGGCGCGCCCTTCTACCTGATGGACGAGATGCCCGGTGCCGCCCTGCGCGAACGCTCCCAGTGCCCGTGGCTGACCCCCGAGGACGCCCGCGCGTTGTCGCAGCGCCTCGTCGACGTGCTCGCCGACCTGCACGCGGTCGACCCCGCCTCGGTGGGCCTGGCCGGCTTCGGCCGCCCCGACGGGTTCCTCACCCGCCAGGTCACCCGCTGGGGCAAGCAGCTCGACGCCTCCCGCAGCCGCGACCTGCCCGGCATCGACGAGCTGCGCGACAAGCTCGCCGCCACCGTCCCCGCCTCCGGGCGCGCGACGATCATCCACGGCGACTACCGCCTCGACAACGCGCTGGTCACCCGCGACCCGCTCGCCATCAGCGCCGTCTTGGACTGGGAGATGGCCACCCTCGGCGACCCGCTGGCCGACCTCGGCCTGCTCTACGTCTACTGGGCAGGCCTGGGCGCGGACCTCGGCAAGGGCGCCGACCCCATCACCGGCGGCGTCACGTCCCTGCCGGGTTTCCTCACCGCCGACGAGCTCGTCGCCCGCTACACCGCCCGCACCGGCACCGACACCTCCGGCCTGGGCTGGTACATCGCCTTCGGCTACTTCAAGCTCGCCGTCATCGTCGAGGGCATCCACTTCCGCTTCGCCAGCGGCAAGACCGTCGGCGCGGGCTTCGACAAGCTCGGCGCCTTCACCGTCCCCCTCGTCCGCCAAGGACTCGCCGCCGCCCACAAGGAGCTTCTGACATGGACTTCGCCTACGACGCCAAGACCGAGGAACTGCGCACCCGGCTCCTCGCGTTCATGGACTCCCACGTCTACCCCGCCGAGGCCGTGCTGGAGCAGCAGCTGCACGACGCCGAGGACCCGTGGCAGCGCCAGCCGGTCCTGGAGGAGCTCAAGGCCGAGGCCCGCCGCCAGGGCCTGTGGAACCTCTTCCTGCCCGACCCCGAGCACGGCGGCGGCCTGACGAACCTGCAGTACGCGCCGCTCGCCGAGATCACCGGCCGCAGCCCCCACCTCGCCCCCGAGGCCCTCAACTGCGCCGCCCCGGACACCGGCAACATGGAAGTGCTCGCCATGTTCGGCACCGACGAGCAGAAGAAGCAGTGGCTGCAGCCGCTGCTCGACGGCGAGATCCGCTCCGCGTTCTGCATGACCGAACCCGACGTGGCCTCCTCCGACGCCACCAACATCGCCACCCGCATCGAACGCGACGGCGACGACTACGTCGTCAACGGCACCAAGTGGTGGTCGTCGGGGGCGATGAACCCCAACTGCGCGATCTTCATCGTCATGGGCAAGACCGACCCCGACGCTGAACGCCACCGCCAGCAGGCCATGATCCTCGTCCCGCGCGATGCCCCCGGCGTCACCGTCAAGCGCGCCCTGCACGTCTTCGGCTACGGCGACCACGCCCACGGCGGCCACGCCGAGATCGAGTTCACCGACGTCCGCGTGCCGGCGGCGAACCTGATCGCGGGGGAGGGCGAGGGCTTCGCCATCGCGCAGGCCCGCCTGGGCCCCGGCCGCATCCACCACTGCATGCGCCTGATCGGCATGGCCGAACGCGCTCTGGAGCTGATGTGCCGCCGCGCCGTGTCCCGCGTCGCGTTCGGCCGTCCCATCGCCACCCAGGGCGTGCTGCAGGAGTGGATCGCCGAGTCCCGCGTCCGCATCGAACAGGCCCGCCTGCTCGTGCTCAAGACCGCGTGGCTCATGGACACCGTGGGCAACAAGGGCGCCCACACCGAGATCCAGTCGATCAAGATCGGCGTCCCGGCCATGGCCGAGTGGGTCATCGACAAGGCCATCCAGGCCCACGGTGGCGGTGGTGTCAGCCAGGACTTCCCGCTCGCGGAGCTGTGGGCGGCCACCCGCACGCTGCGCCTGGCCGACGGCCCCGACGAGGTCCACCGCATGTCGCTGGCCAAGCGGGAGCTGAAGAAGTACCTCTAGGACACGACCACGGGGCCGGGTCGCCACCGCCGTGGCGACCCGGCCCCGTGATGCTCAGGTGAACAGGCAGAACGGGTGCCGTCCGGGTCGAACAGCACCCGCACGCCGGGCTGCGGCTGCACCGGGGCCAGCGCCGCCCCGCACGCCGGCGCGTGCCCGGTGGCCGCCTCCAGGTCCTCCACCTCGATGTCGAGGTGCTGCGTCGCGTTCTGCCCCGAGCGCGTGCTCGGCCACACCGGCGGCGTGAACTCGTTCTCCAGCTCGAAGTTCACCGCAAGCCCGTCCGGCGTGCGCACCAGCGCCCATCGCGGTTCCGCCTCCGCCACGTCCGCGCCCAGCAGCCGCGCGTAGAACTCCGCCAGCTCCCGCGGCCGCGCACAGCCGACCGTGACCGAGGTGAGCCGCATGCCGTGAACCTCCCGTGTCGCCTCCACCGGCAGGCGGTACCCGCCGCGGCCGGGTACCCGACACCGGTCAGTTGTTCAAGGCTTCGCGGGCCGCGAGAGCCGCGCGGCAGGCGTGCACGAAGTCCCAGAACACCTCGGTCGTGGTGTGCCGGCGGTCGGAGCGGGAGTTCTCGGCGAACATGGCGCCGCGCAGGGGAGTGGTGAGCTCCAGCTGCCCGCCCCGGCGCGACCGGGTGCGGTTGGCGATGTTCGCCCGGTCGCCGCCACCGAGGATCGGGTGGTCGGCGGCGTCGACCGTGTGGAACCCGGCGCGGCGCAACCGGGTCAGCAGCTCCGCGCGCAGCAGGGCGTCGCGGCCGCCGACCAGCACCGCCCGGTCGTGGTCCTCCAGGCCCGCCGCCGCCGCGGTGCACCCGTGCAGGCCCAGTGCGTGCGCCGCACCCGACACCAGCGTGCGCGCCACCCGGTCGTCGCAGTGCGACGAGGTCACGTGCAGCTCGTCGTTGGCGACCGAGCGCAGGCCCTCGAACATCCAGTAGTCGTGGGTCTGCCCGATGGGCACCCGCGTCGAGGGGTGGTAGCCGGCGATCGCGAGGCACAGCTCGGACGTGCCGACCTCGATGCCGCCGCCGTGCGGGGCGAGGACGACCGACTGCGTGCGGGGACGGTGCCGCTTGAAACGGCGCCGGTAGTCCACCCGTTCCACCAGTCGGGGATCGGCGTAGAGGTCGGTGTTGGACGCGTAGACGTCCAATGCCGCCCATTGGGGCTGGGGTCTCATGGCGGGCGGAAGCCTACCCGGGATCACCCGGTCGGCCGCCGCCCGCCGTGTGAACCATCACGCGCGGTGAGTCGTCACGCGCTGGGAACGGTCACGCGTCGATCTGCTTCGGGGACTCGTCACCCGAGGTGATCGCGATCTTGCGGGGCTTGGCGCGCTCGGCGATCGGGATCCGCAGCGTCAGCACACCCGCCTCGTAGCCCGCGTCGATGTGGTCGGTGTCGAGCGTGTCGCCCAGGAACAGCTGCCGCGAGAACACGCCCAGCGGCCGCTCCGAGACCTGCATCTCGACGTCCTTGCCGACCGGCCTGCGCTCGGCCTTGACCGTCAGCACGTTGCGCTCGACGTCGAGCTCGATCGCGTCCGGCGAGACACCCGGCAGGTCGAAGCACACGACGAACCGGTCACCGTCGCGGTAGGCGTCCATCGGCATGGCCGAGGGCCGCGACCACGTGCCCTGTCCGCCGAACACCTGCTGCGTCAGCCGGTCGAGCTCGCGGAACGGGTCAGTGCGCATCAACATCTGACACCTCCTGTCACCTCGTGGACTGTCAATGCGCTGCACCACTGTTGTAACATGTCGTCGAGACGATGACAAGCCACCGATGTCATCAGGAGGACGACATGCCGAGTGACTACGAGACGGTCCGCGCGACCGCTGCCCGGCCGGGCAGCGCCACCGAGGTCCTGTCAGCCCTGATGCTGCTGCGCCGGCTGCGCGACGAGCTCTCCGACTACGAGCCGCAGCTCATCGAGGCCGCCCGTTCCCTGGGCACCAGCTGGGCCGACCTCGCCCCCGCGCTCGGTGTCGCCAGCCGTCAGGCCGCCGAACGCCGCTACCTGCGCGTGCGCCGCACCGATGACACCGGCACCGGCGACGAGCGCGTGCAGGCCGAACGCGACCGCCGCGCCGGCGACAAGGCCGTCACCGCCTGGGCGCGCGAGAACGCCGCCGTCCTGCGGGTGCTCGCCGCCCAGGTCGGCCCGCACGACGCGGGCGTGCAGGACGCCCTCGGCCACACCGACGCCGCCCAGCTCCTCGAGCCGCTGACCCAGGCCGGTCCCGGCCTGCGCGACGGCCACCCCGGCCTCGCCGACCAGATCAGCGCCATCGGCCGGCAGACCGACCGGCTGCGCCTCGACGCCCAGCAACGCCGCACCCTCTGATCACCCACACGAGCCCCACCCGCCACATCCGAGGGCACGCGGGGACCTTTCGTACCCTCCAGGGGTACGAAAGGTCCCCGCGTGCCCTGAACAGACGGGGGGTCAGAGGAGGCGGAGTGTTGCGGCGGCGGCGTCGAGTTCCGCCGCCACGCCCAGAGGCAACGTCCACTGCCCGGCGCAGTGCCCGAACCCGAAGTCGCCCAGCACCGGCACCCCCAGCGGCACGAGCCGGTCCAGCAGCACCGCCGACGGGTCACCGCACCCGGTCCACGACCCCAGCACGATCCCCGACACCGGCTCGAACCACCCGGCCCGCAGCAGCTGCGTCAGGATCCGGTCCAGCCGGTAGGGCTCCTCACCGACGTCCTCCAGCAACGCGATGGCCCCCGGCTCGGGCACCGACCACCGCGGCCCGCCCACCGACGCCGCCAGCAGCGCCGCGTTCCCGCCCACCAGCACCCCGCGGGCGGTACCGGGCACCACGGGCGTTCCCGCGGTCCACGACGACACGCCCTCGAACAGGAACCGCCGCAGCCGCTCCTGCGCCACCGGGTCCTCGACGAAGTCCCGCGTGCCCGGCATCGGCCCGAACACCGTCGGCTGCCCGGCCGCGTTGAGCTCCGCGTGCAGCACCGTCACGTCCGAGGAGCCCACGAACACCCGCGGCGGCAGTGACCGCCACGGCACCAGGTCCGTCATCCGCAGGCACCCGTACCCGCCGCGCATGCAGAACACCGCCGCCACGTCCGAGCACCACGCGTCCACGAACTCCGCCGCCCGGTCGGCGTCGGAACCGGCCAGGTACGGCAACGACCACGCGTCCACCACAGGTGTGGTGACCGTCAGCCCCCACGACCGCAGCACCGCCACACCCGCGGCGACCAGCGGCGCGAGAGCCGGGCCGGCCGGTGACACCAGCGCGACCCGGTCCCCGCGCTTCAGAACGCTCACGAGCGCACCGCGCGCAGGGTCACGAACGCAGGTCCAGCACCGGCACACCCGGCGGCGTGAACCCGAACACCTGCCCGTAGAACGACAGCTCCGCCTCCAGGGCGGCCTTGATGTTCTCGGCCTTGCGGAACCCGTGCTGCTCGCCCTCGAAGGTGAGGTAGGCGTGCGGGATGCCCGACCCGTCCAGGTCCGCGGCGAACCGGTCGGCCTGCTCGGGCGGGCAGATCTCGTCCTCCAGGCCCTGCAGCAGCAGCACCGGACCGGACACCGACCGCGCCTTGTTCGACGGCGACCGGTCCCGGTAGCGGTCAGCGGCCTCGGGCAGCGTGCCCACCAGGCCCTCGACGTAGCGGGACTCGAAGTCGTGGGTCTCCCCGCCCTCCGAGGTCCAGCCCGCCAGGTCGAGGATCGGGAACGCCACCATGCCGCACCGGTAGACGTCGGTGGAGGTCAGCGACGCCGCCGAGGTCCAGCCACCGGCCGAGCCACCGCGGATGGCCAGCCGCTGCGGGTCCGCCGTGCCCTCCTTCGCCAGCTCCTGGGCCACGAACGCGCAGTCCTGCACGTCCACGACACCCCATTGCTCGCGCAGCCGTTCCCGGAACGCCCGGCCGTAGCCGGTCGAGCCGCCGTAGTTCACCGCCACCACGCCGATGCCGCGGCTGGTGAGGTAGGCGATGTCGGAGTCGAGCTTGGGCAGCGCCCGCCCGGTCGGCCCGCCGTGCACGTGCACCACGTACGGCGGCAGCTCACCCTCGGGAGCGGCGAAGTCGGGGTTGGTCGGCGGGTAGACGTAGGCGGGGACCTCCCCGAACACCCGCTCCACCGGCACCGGCAGGTACGCGGCCTGCGCCGGTTCCTCACCGCCGGTCAGGTAGGTCAGCTCGCCGTTGGACAGGTCCAGCCGCACGACGTTGAACTCCAAGGTCGGCCCGGCCGCCCCGTCGATCACCACGCCGTCGCGCACCGACAGGTCCGCCGCCCACATCGGCAGGTCGGTCTCCACGTCGGTGACCGTGCCGCTGCGCTCGTCGAGCACCGCCAGGTGACCCGAGCGCACCACCAGGTAGCGGCCCGGCGCCAGGGTGGCGAACCAGCGGTTGCCCAGCCGCCACATCGGGCCGCCCAGCTCCTCCGCGCACTCGGCCAGGTTCGTGCGCGAGCCGTCCAGCCCGACGCGGAACAGGTTCCACCAGCCGTGCGGGTCGGTCAGCGCCAGCAGCGAGTCGCCCTCCCACTCGAACTGGCACACCGCCTCGGTCGTCGACCCGGTGAGCACCCGGTGACCGGGTTCGCCGATGTCGGCCACGCACAGCTCGGAGCCGTCCCACGGCATCTGCGGGTGGTCCCAGCCGATCCACGCGAACTTCGTGCCGTCGGGGCTGATCTTCGGGCCGGTCATGAAGTGGTGCGACGACCCCAGCACCCGCACCTCACCCGACGGTGTGATCGCCACCAGGTCGCGGCGCACGTCGGTGCGCGCGTCCCCGGTGATCGACTCGCGCACGCACCACACCTCGCCGTCCGGTCCCGCGGACAGGTCGGCGTAGCGCAGCCCGTGGTGGCGCTGCGGTTCCGGCGTCAACGGCACCGGCGGCACCTGCGGGGTGTCCGGGTTGAACACGTAGACGCGCTGGTCGGTCCAGTGCGTGAACGCCACCCGGTCCTCGGCGAGCACCACGAACGGCCGCCCGCCGTACTCGTGCACCCGGTTGCGGGCGTTCCACGGCGCGGGCAGCACCTCCACCCCGTCGCGCACCAGAGCGACCCGGCCACCCTCGGCCGGCCTGCTCTCGGCCCACCACACCTGCTCACCGTGCAGGTCGGCCCACTGGAACCCACCACCCGGCTTGGAGGTGTCGCCGGCGCTGATCGGCGAGGTCCACGTCCCGTACGAAGCGATCTTCACCACAACCCGACCCTATACGCGGAGTGTTTGGTGGGGGAGGACCTGCCGACGATCTCCGCGTGGCCTAGGGTCGTAGGTGCCATGGCTCGCGTCATTCACGTATTCCGCGCACCCGACCGGTTCATCGCAGGAACCGTCGGGCAGCCCGGCGACCGCATCTTCTACCTGCAGGCCTCCGAGCAGAGCAGGTTGATCAGCGTCGCGCTGGAGAAGCAGCAGGTCCAGGTCCTCGCCGAACGCATCGGCTCGCTCCTGGAGGAGGTGCATCGCCGCTTCGGCACCGAGGTGCCCGACGACGCGCCACCCGACGACGTCGACACCGAACCCCTCGACGTGCCCGTCGAGGAGGAGTTCCGCGTCGGCACCATGGGACTGGGCTGGGACGCCGAGTCCAAGGCCGTCGTGATCGAACTGCTCGCGATCTCCGAGGAGGAGGTCGACGAGGCGGTGGTGCTCGACGACACCGAGGAGGGCCCCGACGCCGTGCGGGTGTTCCTCTCACCCGGTGCTGCCCGCGCCTTCGCCGCCCGCGCCGACCGCGTCGTCAACGCCGGCCGCAAACCCTGCCCGCTGTGCGCCGAACCGCTCGACCCCGACGGCCACATCTGCCCGCGCCAGAACGGCTACCGCCGCACCGAGGAAGACTGACGTGGACACCGCCGCGGCCATCGAGTTGCTGACTCACGGCCGCATCGAGGTCGAGGGCAGGCTCGTCGACGCCTCCAACGCGACGCTGTTCTGCAAGATCTCCCACAACGGGCTCGACGCGCAGTGCGTGTACAAGCCGGTGCGCGGCGAACGGCCGCTGTGGGACTTCCCCGACGGCACCCTCGCCGGCCGCGAGGTCGCCACCTACCTGATCTCGGCGGCCTCCGGTGTCGGCGTGGTGCCGCCCACGGTGCTGCGTCCCGGCCCGTTCGGCTCGGGCATGGTGCAGCTGTGGGTGGACACCCGCGAGGAGGACGAGCTCGTCGACATCGTCGGCGTCGACGACGTGAAACCGGGCTGGATCCCCGTCTTCCACGCCCACGACCGCTTCGGCGACCCGGCCGTGCTCGTGCACGCCGACCACCCCCGCGTCCAGCTGATGTCCGCGTTCGACGTCGTGGTGAACAACGCCGACCGCAAGGGCGGCCACGTCCTGCACGCCGTGGACGGCGGGGTGTTCGGCGTCGACCACGGCATCTGCCTGCACGTCGAACCCAAGCTGCGCACCGTGCTGTGGGGCTGGGCCCGCGAACCGCTGCCCGAGCCGGTGCTGGAGGCCATGCGCCGCCTCAGGTCCGCGCTCGAGGGCGACCTGGGCGAACAGCTGCACGACCACCTCACCCGCGCCGAGGTCCGCGCGGTCTCCGAACGCACCGACAAGCTGCTCGCCGACGGCGTGTTCCCCGAACCGTCGGGCGACTGGCCGGCAATTCCGTGGCCCGCGTTCTGACGCACGGTTAGCGTCCGGGGTTGTGATCACCCCGCCCAAGCCCGTGCCCGGTGACCGCGTCGCGGTCGTCTCCCCCTCCGCGGGCCTGCCCGGGCTGTTCCCGCTGCCCTACGAGCTCGGCCTGCGGCGGTTGCGCGAGCTGGGCCTGGAACCCGTGGAGTACCCGGCCACCCGCAAGATGGGCGCGAGTCCGCGTGAGCGCGCTGCGGACCTGCACGCCGCGTTCGCCGACCCGGACGTCAAGGCCGTGATCGCGAGCATCGGCGGCGACAGCCAGATCGAAGTCCTGCCGCACCTGGACGTCGAGCTGGTCACCGCCAACCCCAAGCCGTTCGTCGGGTTCAGCGACAACACGAACCTGCTGGTCTGGCTCGCCAACCGCGGCATCGTCGGCTACCACGGCGCCACCGTCATGACCGAGCTCGGCCGTCCCGGTGCCCTGCACCCGGCCACCCGTGACTCGCTGCACGCCGCCCTGTTCACCACCGGCGAGTACGCACTGCCGCAGTCCACCGCCTACGGCGACGTGAACAAACCCTGGGACGACCCCGCCACGTTCGACGCCGAACCCGAGCTGCGGCCCGCTGCCGGCTGGCAGTGGCACCACGGCGACCGCGTCGTGGAGGGCCAGGCGTGGGGTGGCTGCCTGGAGGTCCTGTCGTGGCTGCTGATGGCCGACCGCGAGATCAAGCCGCCCGAGCACTACGAGGGCAAGGTCCTGTTCTTCGAGACCTCCGAGGAGATGCCGCCCGCCACCGAGGTGTTCTACGTGCTGCGCGCGATGGGCGAACGCGGCCTGCTGGCCCGGTTCGCCGCCGTCCTCGTCGGCCGCGCCCGCGCCTGGTCGTTCACCAAGCCCGGCACCGACCGGGCCGCTTACACCGCAGACCAGCGCGAGGCCGTGCTGCGGGCGTTCGCGCGGTACGCGCCGGGCACGCCGATCGTGTTCGACGTCGACCTCGGCCACACCGACCCGCAGCTGGTGGTCCCGGTCGGCGGCCGGGTGCGGGTGGACGGCCCGAACCGCACGATCACCGTCACCTACTGACCCGCACAACCTCACCTCCCCGCACCGATCTGCCCCGGTAGCGACCGGAAAACGACCGGAAACCGGGGTGAATCCGGCCTCCGGGGCGAAACAGACCCGGCGTCCTGGCCCGAGTCGCTAGCGTGAAGCGGGTGATCGACGACCCCGCCAGAGCCCGCCTGGTCCGCCGTTTCGGAGACTCCGCCACCACCTGGCTCGACGCCCTGCCCGACCTGGTCGCCACCCTCTCCGCCCGCTGGGGCCTCACCGTCGTCGAGCCGATGCCCGGCGGCACCGGTGTCACGTTCCGGTGCACGAACGCGGTGCTCAAGCTGACCCCCGAGCACGACATCGCCGCCCACGAGGCCAAGGCGCTCACCGCGTGGGCCGACACACCCGCGGCGGTGGACCTGCTCGACACCGACCTCGCCCGCGGCGCCCTGCTGCTGGAGCTGCTGCACCCCGGCACCGAGGCCACCGACCCGGCGCGTGTGGTGCCGGTGCTGCACCAGGCCGACCCGAAGGGGTTCCCGCCGCTGCGCGCCCGCGTGGACTTCCTGTTCGAGACGTTGCTGCCGCGCCGCACCGGCACCTACTACGCCACCGAGCACGCCAAGGCCCGCCGGCTCGCCACCGACAACACCCCGGTGGTGCTGCTGCACGGCGACATGCACCCCGGCAACGTCCTGCAGAGCGCGCGCGGGCCGGTGGCGATCGACCCACGGGCGTGCGTGGGTGACCCGGCGGTGGACTGGCTGGACTTCGTGCACGGCGGGTACGACCTGCACGGCGCCGACGTGGACCTCGACCGCGTGCACGAGTGGCTCACCGCCTTCAAACCGTTCTACGGCTAGGGTCTGCGGGTGCGTTCTCACGACTACGGCCGCGATGTCCTGTCCACCCCGAAGCGCAAGAAGGTCCGCGAGGTCGCGGCCGAACCCGGTCTCGTCGTCGAGGACCCCGCCAGCGGCTTCTGCGGCGCGGTCGTGAAGTTCGAGCACGGCAACGTCGTGCTGGAGGACCGTCACGGCCGCCACCGGCTGTTCCCGCTCACGCCCGCCGGGTTCCTCGTCGACGGGCAGCCCGTCACGCTCGTGCGGCCCGTGGCCGCGCCGCAGAAGGCGCGCATCAGCGCCTCCGGTTCGGTGAAGGTCGAGGGGCTGCGGGCGCGGACGGCCAAGGCCAGCCGCATCTGGGTCGAGGGCAAGCACGACGCCGAGCTCGTCGAACGCGTCTGGGGCCACGACCTGCGCGTCGAGGGCATCGTCGTGGAACCCCTCGACGGCGTCGACGACCTGCCCGCCCGCATCGCCGAGTTCGGCACCGCGGCGCACCGCCGCCTGGGCGTGCTGGTGGACCACCTCGTCGCCGGGTCGAAGGAGCAGCGCATCGTCGACCAGGTCCGCGACGACAACGTGCTGGTCACCGGCCACCCCTACGTCGACATCTGGCAGGCCGTGAAACCCGCCGCCGTGAAGATCGAGGCGTGGCCGGTGGTGCCCAGGCACATCCCGTGGAAGGAAGGGGTGTGCGCGCAGCTGGGGTGGGGTGAGACCTGGGAGGGCTGGCAGCGGGTGCTCGGCGCGGTCAGCAGCTACCGCGACGTCGAGTCCGACCTGCTCGGCGCCGTGGAGCGGCTCATCGACTTCGTCACCGTTCCCCGGGACTGACCCGCCTGTAGCGGGCGACGAGCACACCCGTGCCCGTGGTGGTGCTGCCGGTGAGCGCGAACCGGGTCAGCGGCGCCGGCCCCTCCCTCACACGAACGGCGGCCGCAGGTGTCGACGCCGCAGGATGATCGGTTTTGTCACGGTCGGGGGCGCAGCGCGCTGAAGTTCAGCCGGTCGGGCGGCCCGTGGTGTATGTATGGGCGCATGGCCGCCGCGCTGATCTGGCTGATCGTCGGGATCCTGCTCGTCGTCGCCGAGGTTCTCTCCGGTGACTTCGTGCTGGTGATGCTCGGCGCCGCCGCGCTGGCCGCGGCGGGGGTGACCGCGCTGGGTGCTGGTGACCTGGTGAGCGTCCTCGTCTTCGCCGCGTCCTCGGTGGGTCTGATCGCCGGTGCCCGGCCGCTGCTCAAGAAGCGGCTGCAGCTGGGTTCCAGCGTGCGGATGCACCACGAGGCGCTGCTGGGCAGCAAGGCCGTCGCGGTGTCCGAGGTGGACGAGCACGGCGGGCAGGTCAAGATCGGCGGCGACACCTGGAGCGCGCGCACCCTCGACGGGTCCGTGATCGCGGCAGGCGAGGCCGTCACCGTAGTCGAGATCTCGGGAGCGACGGCCGTGGTGATCGCCGCGGTCTGACCGCCGCGCTGCGATCACGCGACCGGCCGTCGGAGCCCAGAAGGATGTGAACCGAGTTGGACCCGATCACCGGCGTGGTCGCGGCCGTCATCGCCCTGTTCGTGTTGATCGTCGCCGTGAAATCGGTGCTGGTCATCCCGCAGGCGCAGGCCGCCGTCATCGAACGTCTGGGCCGCTACCGCAACACCGCCGCGCCCGGCCTGAACATCATCGTGCCGTTCATCGACAAGGTGCGGGCCCGCATCGACCTGCGCGAGCAGGTCGTGTCGTTCCCGCCGCAGCCGGTGATCACCCAGGACAACCTGACCGTGTCGATCGACACGGTCGTGTACTTCCAGGTCACCGAGCCGCGCAGCGCCGTCTACGAGATCTCCAACTACATCGTCGGTGTCGAGCAGCTCACGATCACGACGCTGCGCAACCTCGTCGGTGGCATGAGCCTGGAGGAGACGCTGACCTCCCGCGACCACATCAACGGTCAGCTGCGCGGGGTGCTCGACGAGGCCACCGGCCGCTGGGGCCTGCGGGTGGCGCGGGTGGAGCTGAAGTCCATCGACCCGCCGCCGTCGATCCAGGACTCGATGGAGAAGCAGATGCGCGCCGACCGCGAGAAGCGCGCCATGATCCTCAACGCCGAAGGCCAGCGCGAGTCGTCCATCAAGACCGCCGAGGGCCAGAAGCAGTCGCAGATCCTCGCCGCCGAGGGCGCCAAGCAGGCCGCGATCCTCACCGCGGAGGCCGAGCGGCAGTCCGCGATCCTGCGCGCGCAGGGTGAACGCGCCGCCCGCTACCTGCAGGCGCAGGGCCAGGCGAAGGCGATCGAGAAGGTCTTCGCCGCCATCAAGGACGGCCGCCCCACCCCGGAGGTGCTGGCGTACCAGTACCTGCAGACGTTGCCGCAGATGGCGCAGGGCGACGCGAACAAGGTGTGGATGATCCCGTCGGACTACGGCAAGGCCCTCGAGGGGTTCGCCCGCATGCTCGGCGCACCCGGTGAGGACGGTGTGTTCCGCTACGAGCCGCCCGCCGACACCGGTGAGCGGCCGAAGCCGGAGCAGGACGACCCGTCGGTCGCCGACTGGTTCGACACCAAGCCCGACCCGAAGGTCGCCGAGGCCGTCGCCGCCGCGGAGGCGGTGGCCCGCAAGGAGGTGCCCAGTCCGCTGAGCGCACCGCCGCGGTCCGTGGGCGGCGCGGCGGCGTTCCCGGAGCTGGAGGCCGAGCAGCCGCGTTCCCTGCACCAGCCCGACGAGCAGGCCTGAGCACAAGACACGACGAGGAACGGCCCGCCCCTGCCACCGGGGGCGGGCCGTTCGCCGTCGTGAGCTGCGGAAACAAGAAAGTCCGGAAAATCTGCGGGCCGGGTGTCGATCCCGGCACCGGCCCGTTCGACCTGGGCGTGAAAGGGTCCACACCGGACCCACCCGAACCCCCTGGGGAGATCGTCATGAAGTTCATGCTCATCTGGCGCGTCGAGTCCGACGAGGCGTGGAGCAACCTGGGCGAGATCGACTTCGACCAGATGATCGAGACCGTCGGCCGCTTCAACGAGGAGCTCATCGAGGCCGGTGTGCTGATCGCCGCCGAGGGCCTCGCACCCGCCGAGGAGGGTGTGGTCGTCGACTTCTCCTCCGAGCCGCCGGTGGTCACCGACGGCCCCTACGGGGAGACCAAGGAGCTGTTCAACGGCTTCTACCTGATCCGGGTGGACTCCATCGAGGAGGCCGTCGAGTGGGCCAAGCGCACCCCGATGACCGCCGCCGGGTTCAAGACCGAGATCCGCCGCGTGTCCGAGATCCACGAGTTCCCCCAGGACAACGAGTGGATCAAGAAGGAGCGGGCCTGGCGCGAGTCCACCGGCCAGCTCTGAGCACACGCGTCTGATCTATTTTGGGCGCCATGAGCGACCCCACCGGCCGCAAGGCCGTCGCCGCGGTGTGGCGCATCGACTCCGCCCGGATCGTCGGTGCGCTCACCCGCTACACCGGTGACTTCGCCCTGGCCGAGGACCTCGCGCAGGAGGCGCTGGCCGAGGCGCTGGTGACGTGGCCGCGCGAGGGCGTGCCGGCCAACCCGGCGGGGTGGTTGCTCACCGTCGGGCGGCGCCGGGCGATCGACGCGTTCCGCCGGCGCAGCACCCGTGACGAGAAGTACGCCGCCCTCGCCCACCACCTGCCCGAGGGCGGCGCGCTGACCGGTGCCACCGAACCCGCCCCGGCCCCCGGCGACGTGCTGTGGGACCCCGACCAGATCGACGACGACACCTTGGCGCTGGTGTTCACCTCGTGCCACCCGGTGCTGTCGCGGGAGGCCGCCGTCGCGATGACGTTGCGCGTGATCGGCGGTCTGAGCAGCGACGAGATCGCGCGGGCGTTCCTGGTGCCGACCGCGACGGTGCAGGCGCGCATCACGCGGGCGAAGAAGACGCTGGGCGCGGCGAACGTGCCGTTCGAGGTGCCGCCCGCCGCCGACCGCCCGAAGCGCCTCGCGCAGGTGCTCAGCGTGATCTACCTGATCTTCACCGAGGGTTCGTCGGCCAGCTCCGGTGACGAGGTGATGCGCCTGGACCTGGCCGGTGAGGCGCAGCGCATGGCCCGCATCCTGGCGCGGCTGATGCCGGGGGAACCCGAAGTGCACAGCCTGCTGGCGTTGCTGGAGCTCACGGCCGCCCGCTTCCCGGCCCGCCGCGGCCCCGACGGGGAGACGGTGCTGCTGGAGGACCAGGACCGCTGCCGCTGGGACCGCTCGGCCATCACCCGCGGCCGCGCCGCCCTGGCGAAGGCCGCCGACGCGGGCCGCGGCTACGGCTACTACGGGCTGCAGGCCGCGATCGCCGAGTGCCACGCCCTGGCGCCCTCGGTCGAGCAGACCGACTGGAACCGCATCGTCGTCCTGTACGAGGCGCTGGGCCGGCTCGCGCCCTCACCGGTGGTGGACCTCAACCGCGCGGTGGCGGTGTCGATGGCGCGGGGGCCGGAGGCGGCGCTGCCGATCGTGGACGCGCTGGCCGGGTCGGAGGCGTTTCGCGACTCCCACCAGCTGCCGGGGGTGCGGGGGGAGCTGCTGCGGCGGCTGGGGCGGGTGGACGAGGCCCGGGCCGAGCTTGAGCGCGCGTTGGTCCTGTGCGGCAACGAGCGTGAGCGGGCGGTGCTGACCCGCAAGCTCGCCGAGCTGTAGGCGGGCGACCACGAGCGGTGAACAGCAGGGTTCCGTTAGGGCGACATCGGTAGCACTCGGTCGAGTGACGAGTGTTTGATGTTGTGATGAACTCGTTGCCCGCCGCCGTGGCTTCCGCGCTCGCCGAGGCCGGTGGTGAGGACGACGCCGACTGGCCGGCGCGCTGGCAGGAGCTCACCGCCGTGTCGGTGGAGCTGCAGTCGTTGCTGCTCACCGATCCCGGGCCGGAGCTGGTGGCGCTGGTCGAGCAGATCGTCACGCAGCTCGCCGACGGGGTCGCGGGCAGCCGAAGACACCGGGTGGAGCTGGCGGAGCTGACCCACCGGGTGCTCGACATCCACGCCCGCGCGTGCGCGGTGAGCACGCCTGACCCGGTGCGGCTCGCCGACTGGCTGCTCGATCTGCAGCTGGAGCACCCGGAGGCGCCTGAGGTCGCGCTGGCGCCGTACGCGGGGGCGCTGGACGACGAGGGGCTGGCGCACTACCGCGAGCGGGCGGTCGCGTTGTTCGAGCCGTTGCCGGTGGTGGGGTTCGGGGAGACCGGCCGCTACGACCGGGCCCGGTGGGCGTTGCTGCGGGTGATGGAGGAGCTGGCCGAGTACACCGACGACGTGGACCTGCAGCTGCTGGTGCTGTCCAAGGACCTGTCCTCGGGGTGGCACTACCTGCAGGTCGCCACGGTGCTGCGCGACGCGGGCCGCGCCGATGAAGCGCTGGAGTGGATCGACCGGGGGTTGCGCGCGACCGGTGGGCGGGGTGCGGCGTTGCGGTTGATCGACCTGGCGGTGGAGGAGCACCTGCGCCGGGCGGCGCCGCACCGGGCGGTCGCGGTGTGCCGGGAGGCGTTCCTGGTGCGGCCCAACCTGGAGATCTACCTCAAGGCCCGTGCGCTGGTTGTGCACACCGACGAGTGGCCGCCGTTGCGCGCGGAGCTGGTGGAGCACCTGGTGCGTGACGGTGGCCGGTTGGCGATCGAGGTGTACCGGCGCATCGTCGAGGTCGAGCTGGCGCGGCGCGGGGTGCAGGAGCAGGAGGTGGTCGTGGGGTGGTTGCGGCAGCTGCGCGGTCTGCAGCCGGACGCGTTCGCCGACTACCTGGAGCACATCAAGTCACGGCACGTCGCCGACCGGGAGCTGCTCGACGAGCTGTCGCGCCGCGGCCTCTGACCAGTTCACCTCCGGACAGTCCGCACTCGTGCTGCGTGGTCGAGGCCGGAAGGGGTCCGGTCCGCCCACGGCCGGACGCGTTCGAGCTGGGCGGAGAGCGAGAGCAGGGTGCACTCGTCGTGCTGGCGGCCCACGAGCTGCACCGCGAGCGGCAGTCCCGCGGCGCTGCGGCCGGCGGGAACGCACGCGGCCGGGTTGCCCACGATGTTCCACAACGGCAGGAACGTCGTGTAGCGGGCGGCGGCCAGCAGAGCCGCGACGACGGTGGTGCGGTTCCACTCGCCCACGCGGATCGGCGGCCGGGTCAGCGCCGGGGTCAGCAGCACGTCGACCCGGCCGAAGACGCGGTTCGCGTGCGCCGTGAGCGCCGCGTCCTGGCTGCGTGACCAGCGCACGAGCGCCCGCGGCAGGCGCCGGCCGAGGTCGGCGGCGGCGCGGGTGCGCGGTTCGAGCAGGTCCGGCAGCTCCACCTCGGTGCGGGCGAGGTGGGCGTTGTGCAGGTAGCGCAGCGCGAAGCGGGTGGAGGCCGACAGGTCCTTCATCGGCGGGTCGAGCCGCACGACGTCATGTCCCAGGTCGGTCAGCAGGGCGGCGGTGTCCTGCACGGCGTCGCGGACCTCGTCGTCGATGCCGATGCCCGGTCCCCACGGCCGCAGCGACACCCCGATGCGCAACCGGCCGGGGTCGGTGCGGGCGGCGTCGGTGAACGTGGTGCGCGGCGGGTGGGCGACGTGCGCGTCACCGGGCACGGGGCCGTGGATCTGATCGGCGACCAGTGCCCAGTCCTCGACCGTGCGGGTGATCGGCCCGGCCACCACGAGCCCGCCCCACACCTGGGGCTGCGGGGCGAGGGAGACGCGGCCGCGCTGGGGCTTGAGCCCGAACAGGCCGGTCACCGCCGCCGGGATGCGGATGGACCCGGCGCCGTCGGTGCCGATCGCCGCCGCGGCCAGTCCCGCCGCGACCGCGACCGCCGATCCGCCGCTGGACCCCCCGGGGGAGTGCGTCAGCGACCACGGGTTGCGCGTGGGCCCGGCCCAGCCGCTCTCGGTGTGGGGCCACAGCCCCAGCTCCGGCATCCGGGTGCGGCCGATGACCACCGCGCCGGCGGCGCGCAGCCGGGCCACGACCGCGGAGTCGGCCGGCTGCGGGGTGCGTGCGGCGTTGGTGCCCCCGGTGGTGGGCAGACCGGCGACCGCGAGGTCCTCCTTGACCGCGATCGGCACACCGCGCAGCGGCAGGTCGGCATCGCAGCGGTCGGCGGCGTCGGCTTCGGCCAGCGCCTGCTCGGCGAACACGACCCGGAACGCCCGCAGCACCGGGTCGAGCCGTTCGATGCGCTCCAGGTGCCGCCGCACCAGCTCACGCGAGGTCACCTCGCCCGCCCTGATCGCCGCGGCCTGCCCGGCGACACCGGCGAACACCAGCTCCTCGGTCATGGCCCGACCCTAACGTGATCACCCGGACCGCAGTACCGGTATGAGAGTCCGCGGTCCTCGTCACCGGCTGAGCCGGCCGGGGGGAGTCAGGCGGGCCGGCGGCTGCGGTGGTTGGCGACGTTGACGCGGTTGGCGCACCTGGTGGAGCAGAACCGGCGGCGGCCGTTGCGGCTGGTGTCGACGTAGACGGTGTCGCAGCCGTCGCGGTCGCACCAGCCGATGCGCCCGGCGTCCTCGCAGAACAGCGCCGCCATCCCCGCCGCGGTGTAGGCCTTGAGCCGCACGTCGGTCGGCGCGTCCTCGCGTGCGTAGTGCAGGTGCGGCGCGCGGCCGTCGTGGGTGGAGATGTAGTGCGTGGTCGAGGACTGGGCGAGCAGGTCGTTGAGCAGGTCGACGCCCGGTTCGCGGAAGACCTGCCGCAGCCGCTCGACCCAGTTCCGCACGTCACGTTCCTGGCGTGCGTCCAGCGAGCCCAGCGGCTTGTAGTCCGAGGCTTTCAGCACGTCGAGCAGGGGTGTGGCGGGGTCGGCGTTGACCAGGGTCGCGGCGAGCTCGGCGGCCGCCCCGCCGTAAGGGTTGAAATGCACTAGACCATGACACCAGAGTTGGGGGCATGATCGCCACCTGCCCCGCGTGCCACTGGCCCTGCGACTCCGCCCTGTCCCGCCACGGCCCGGTCGCCTACGTGCGGTGCGTGTGCGGCCTGTTCCTGGTGATCGACCGCGGGGTGCTCACCGCGACCGCCGGGACCAGCGCGTTCCGCCCGGTGCCGCGGACCAGCGGTGACCAAGTACCCTCGGGGCGTGAGCCGTCGTGATCTCCTGTGCGACACCGCGATCCAGATCCTCGCGGTGGAGGGCGGCCGGGGACTGACCCACCGCGCGATCGACCGCGAGGCCGGCGTCCCCATCGGCACCACCAAGAACTACTTCCCGACCCGCGAGGCCATCCTCGAGGCCTCCGCCGCGCGCATGACCGCACTGCACCGCGCCGCCGTGGACCGCCTGCGCGAGACCACCCCGGCCGACATCAGCCCCGCCGACGTCGCCGAGCTCTACCCGGCGCTGCTGCGGCGCGCGGTCGCCGAGGACCCGACGCAGATGCTCGCGATGGTGGAGCTGTACCTGGAGGCGGTGCGCCGGCCGGGGGTGCGTGCGGCGTTGTCGGGCATGGTGCTGGCCAACGCCGAGGCCGCCGCCGCTCTGCAGCAGGCCGCGGGGCTGCCCTCGACGGTGCGCGACACGGGCCTGCTCGACGCGTACTTCCTGGGGGTGGCGATCTCGTTGCTGGCGTTGCCGGTGGACACGCTGGAGACCGTGGGCCTGGACGACCCGTACGCGCTGGGCATCGGCGTGTTCTCCGCGACCGTGCCCGGCCCGGTCGCGCCCCCGGCGCAGCACCGCGAAGCGGGCAGCTAGCCCAGGGCCGCGAGCAGCGCGGTGTAGGTCTGTTCCACGTCCAGCCCGCCGTTGTCGATGACCGTCGTCCCCGGTGTCAGGTACCGCCGCAGGTCGTCGAACACCTGGTGGATCAGCGCCTGCCCGCCCAGTGCCCTCACCACGGCGTCGATGGGTTCGTCGCGTTGCTCGAACCGGGTGATCGCCGTGGTCCGCGGGGCGAGCAGCACCACCTCCACGTACCGCGCGCCGGCGGAGCTCACCGCGTCGGCGAGGACGTCGCGCTGGTCGCGGCGGGTGATCAGCTGCGGCATCACGACGTCGTGCCCGGTGCGCAGGTGGTGGGCGGCCATGGTGAGCGCGAGCGGGCGGACCAGGTCGACGGTGGCGAAGAAGTCGTCCTGCCAGCCGCCGACCAGGCCCACGATCCGGTCGGCGTCGAGGTTGAGCGTGAGCGGGTGGTCGGCGGCGTAGCGGGCGGCGAGGGTGGACTTGCCCACGCCGGTGGGACCGTTGAGGTGGATCAGCCTGGGCGGCACGCGCTCACCAGTTCGTCGACGGCGGTCGCGACCAGTGCGGTCGCGGTGTCGGGTGAGCGGCCGCAGCTCGACGGGCGCGGGGGCACCGGCCGCTCGGTCAGGGTCACCCGCCATTCTCGGCCATCGGCGTGGCGCACGGTCGCGGAGCCGGCGTTCTCGGCCACGACGGTGAGCACGTCGCCGGTCTCGCCGATCCGCTCGCGCACGGCGACCTCGGCGACCTGCCCGCGCGGGGTGAAGCAGGACCGGCCCCGGCAGCGTTCGGCGGAGACGCCCTTGGTGGTGAGCCGTTCGGCCAGGTCGTGGTCCAGGCGGCCGTAGAGGTGGCCGGTGGGCAGCAGCACACCGGTGGGGGCGAAGCGGTGGCCGCCGGTGTGGGTGCACTCCCACAGGTTCAGGGCGGTGGCGATCGGCCGCCCGTACAGCGCGCAGCACACGTCGCGTTTGCTGTTGGTGCACACCAGCAACAACGGGTCGTGCACCGGTGTGCCGAACGCCGTGGAACGCCCAGCGCCCAGCGCGGCGAAGTCCAGCTCCAGCAGCTCCTCGGGCGCGCCGACGTCGGCCTGTTCCAGCCACGACGCACCGGGGGTGGTGGCGGCGAGGTAGACGCGGCGGCGGGCGGGCACGCCGGTGTCGGCGTGGCGGCCGGGACGGCGGATCAGCAGGATGCGCACCCCCGTGCCGCTCGCACGGCGGTGCAGCTCGGCACCCAGCTCGCGGTCGAGGTGGCTGTCCAGCAGCGCGTCGCGGCCCCACGGGCCGGGCTGCTCCAGGCACAGCCACGCGGTGGCGGTCGCGGCCGTGCCGGCCAGCGGCTCACCCGCGAGGTCGGCGAGTACGGAGCACCTCATCTGCGCACTCTATACGGCCGATCGGGTGATGGCTAAGGACACCCTTACCTTCATCGTCGGCGGGTACCCGGCATCGACCGGGTGAACACACCACTGGGTTGTGCGACGGCGCCGCCTGCGTGCACGGCCGCCACGAGACCACGACCGCCCCGGTCAACGTCGCGTTCGTCGTGGTGACCCGCGCCGGGCAGCTCTGACCGCGGGCGTGCGGGTCCTAGGGTGACCGGCATGACAACGGTGATCACCGGGGGAAGCCGGGGGATCGGTGCCGCGACCGCGCGCAGACTGGTGCGCGACGGGCACCGGGTCGTGATCAGCTACCGGCAGGCCGCCGACGAGGCCCGTGCCCTGGAGCAGGAGCTGGGTGTGGTGGCCGTGCGGGCCGACACCGCGGACGAGCACGACGTGGCGCGGCTGTTCGACGCCGCCGGCGAGGTCACGGGCGTGGTGAACAACGCGGGCATCACCTCCCCGGTGGGGACGCTGGCCGAGCTGCGCACCGAGGACCTGCGCCGCGTCGTGGACGTCAACGTCGTCGGCGCGTTCTTCGTGGCCCGCGAGGCGGCCCGGCGGATGAGCGCGGGCGCGATCGTGAACGTGTCCTCCGGTGCCGCGACGCTGGGCAGCCCCGGCGAGTACGTGCACTACGCCGCCACGAAGGCCGCGGTCGACGCGCTGACGATCGGCCTGGCCAAGGAGCTGGCGCCGCGCGGGATCAGGGTGAACTGCGTGCAGCCGGGCACCGTCCGCACCGACATCCACCGGCTCTCCGGTGTGCCGGACCGGGCCGACCGGGTGGCGCCGCGGGTGCCGCTGGGACGCGCGGGGGAGGCCGAGGAGATCGCGAACGCCATTGCCTGGCTGCTGTCGGCGGAAGCCTCCTACACCACCGGGGCGGTTCTGCGGGTGACCGGCGGGATGTGACGGGCGGGCGCACCTAGACTGCTGGGTCATGTCCGCTCCGACCCTGGCGGAGTTCGTGCTCGCGAACACGACTCCGACGCCGGTGCCGCTCGTGCCCGAGATCGTGCTGCACAGCGCGTGCGAGGCCATGGAGCTGTGGGAGCGCACGCACCACGACCAGCCGCCGTTCTGGGCGTTCCCGTGGGCCGGTGGGCAGGCGCTGGCCCGGCACGTGCTCGACCACCCCGAGCTGGTCGCGGGCCGCACGGTGTTCGACCTCGCGTCCGGTTCGGGGCTGGTGGCGATCGCCGCGGCGCTGGCGGGAGCCCGGGAGGTCGTCGCGAACGACATCGACCCGTTGTCGCTGGCGGCGGTGCGGCTCAACGCCGAGGCCAACGGGGTGCGCGTCACGACCCTGGCCGCCGACCAGCTCGCCGGGGACGCCGCGGGCGCGGGCGTGGTGCTCGCCGGGGACGTGTTCTACGACGCGCGGATCACCGCGCTGGTGCTGCCGTTCCTGCACCGGGCGGCGGCACGGGGCACGGTGGTGCTGCTGGGCGACCCGGACCGGGCGCACCTGCCGCGCGAGCGGTTCACGCAGCGGGCGCGCTACGAGGTGCCGGTGCCGTTGACGCTGGAGAGCACCGAGACCCGCAGCGCGACCGTGTGGACCGCCTAGTTGGTCACCAGGCAGAAGGGGTGACCGGCGGGGTCGGCGTAGACGCGGAACCCCGTCTTGGACCGCGAGCCCTTGAGCTTGGTCGCCCCGAGTTCGAGCACGAGCGGTTCGGACTCGTTGAGGTTGCTCACCATGACGTCGAGGTGCACCTGCTGCGGGTGCTCCTGGCCGGGCCACTGCGGCGGCTCGTAGTCGTCGACGCGCTGGAACGACACCCGCATCCCACTGGGAGCCTCCAGGGTGGTCCACCACCCGTCGGAGTCGGTGACCTTCCCGCCGATCAGCTCGCGGTAGAACTCCGCGAGCTCGTCCGGTTCGGGGCAGTCCAGCACCACGTCGTAGAGCTGCACCGATCGCCACGACTCTCCTCGTCAGCCGCACCTCGCGCCACCTGCTGGCGGCGCGAGCGACCTTAACGCCCACCCGCCGGGCACCCCGCGTCAGCCCAAACGTTCCACCACGAACGCCGTGAGGAACCCCGCCGTGGTGCACAGCCCGGTGTAGAGGCGGGCCCGTTCGAAGGCCTCGGGGATCATGGTGTCGGCGATCATCGCCAGGATCGCCCCGGCGGCCGTGGCGGTGATGACGGCGATCACCTGCGGAGAGGCGCCGTCGAGCAGCACGTTGCCCAGCGCCGCCGAGATGCCGCTGGCCACGGCGATCACACCCCACACGCCGAAGACGTAGCCCGCTCCGCGCCCCGCCTGCTTCATGCCCGCGACGCTGGACAGGCCCTCCGGGACGTTGGAGATCACCACGGCCACCAGCATCGCGACCCCGATGCCCCCGCCGTCGAGCAGCGACACACCAAGCACCACCGACTCCGGCACCCCGTCGAGCAGCGCGCCGACCGCGATCGCCGTGCCGCTGCCGGCCTGGTCGGACTCCGAGGGCTGGTTCGCGGCCCGTTTGCGGTGCCGTGCCCCGTGGCGGGCCAGCACCACGTTCGCCAGCACGTAGGCCAGCGCGCCCCCGGCGAACCCGGCCGAGGTCGCCAGCAGGCCACCGGTCTGCTCGGCCTCGTCCACCAGCTCGAACGACGCCGCCGCGATGAGCACGCCCGCGCCGAAGGCCATCACCACCGCGACCACGTCGCGCGGCACGCGCACGAACCAGGCGACGACCGCGCCCGCGACGAGCGCGCCGCCACCTGCCAGACCCCACAGTCCCGCTTCGATCCACTGCGTCACCGAGGCGGGGTGCCCTGCAACTTCGCGAAGAACACCTTCAGGTCCTCGGCCAGCAGATCGGGTGCCTCGTGCCCGGAGCAGTGCCCGCCGCGGTCGAACTCCGACCAGTGCACCAGGTTGTGGTGGTCGCGTTCGGCGAAGCGGCGGATCGACTGGAAGTCGTCGGGGAAGACCGCCACGCCCAGCGGGAACGTCGTCGGCTCGCCCGGGGTGTCCTCGCGGTGGGCGTCCTCGTAGTACAGCCGCGCCGAGGACCCGGCGGTGCGGGTGAACCAGTGGATCGACACGTTCGCCAGCAGGAAGTCCCTGCTCACCGCCGGCTCACCCATCAGCTGCAGGATCCAGGCGAGCTGACCTGTGGGGGAGTCGGCCAGGGCGAACGCCACGTTCTGCGGCCGCGACTGCTGCAGCTTCGCGTACCCCGACATGGTGTCGTAGAAGTTCTGCAGCACCCCCGGGCGCCGGTGCTCGTCCTGCGTCAGCCCCTCCACCTCGGCCGGGTCGCCCGAGGGGAACGAGAAGACCTGCGTGACGTGCACCCCGGCCACGTGCTCGCCGTCCACCCGGCCCAGCTCCGGCCCGATGATCGCCCCGGCGTCGTTGCCGTGCACCCCGTAGCGGGTGTGGCCCAGCCGGCTCATCAGCTCCGCGTAGGCCCGTGCGACCCGCCCGGAGTGCCAACCGGTCGCGGTCGTGGGACCGGAGAACCCGACACCGGGCGTCGAGGGGATCACCAGGTGGAAGTCGTCGCGCAGGTGCTCGATGACGTCCACGAACTCCAGGACCGTGCCCGGCCAGCCGTGGATCATCAGCAGCGGCAACGCGTCCGGATTCGTGCTGCGCACGTGCAGGAAGTGCACACCGGTGCCGTCGATCTCGGTGACGAACTGCGGGAAGGAGTTGAGCCGCGCCTCGACCGCCCGCCAGTCGAACTCCTCGGCCCAGTACCGCGCCAGCTCCCGCACGGTCTCGACCTCGTCGCCGTAGCGCGCCCCCGCACCGGGCACCTGGTCGGTCCACCGCGTGCGCGCCAGGCGCAGCGCCAGCTCGTCGAGCTCTGCCGCGCCGACCGCGACCCGGAACTCCCTGATCTCCGTCGTGTCACCCATCCTCCGCGGCATTGTGGCCAGCTCCTGTCCTAAAGTTCCGGGTCATGTTGGAAACCTCCGCACGCTTGCTGCGCCTGCTCGCCCTGCTGCAGTCCCGCCGCGACTGGCAGGGCTCGGAGCTCGCCGACGAGCTGCGGATCAGCCCCCGCACCGTCCGCCGCGACGTCGACCGGCTGCGCGAGCTCGGCTACCCGGTCAACGCCACCACCGGCAGCTTCGGCGGCTACCGCCTCGGCGCCGGCGCCGAGCTGCCCCCGCTGCTGCTCGACGACAACGAGGCCGTCGCCGTCGCCGTGGCCCTGCGCACCACGCCGGTCACGGGCCTGGAGGAGGTGTCGCTGCGCGCCCTGCTCAAGCTCGAACAGGTCCTGCCCTCCCGGCTGCGCCACCGCGTCTCCGCGCTCGAAGGCGTCGAGTCCGTCCCCCGCGACAGCCCCGCACCGGCGCTGGACCCCGAGCTGCTCACCACCCTCGCCGCCGCCTGCCGCGACAGCGACACCCTCCGCTTCGACTACACCTCCCACGACGGCACCCCCACCCGCCGCCGCGCCGAACCCCACCGCCTCGTCAACTGGGGCCGCCGCTGGTACCTCGTCGCCTGGGACGCCGACAAGCAGGACTGGCGCAGCTTCCGCGTCGACCGCATCAGCCGCCCCGTACCACCGCACGGGCCCCGCTTCACCCCGCGCGAGCTCGACGCCACCACCTACGTCGCCTCCCGGGTGACCTCCGCGGCCTGGCGCTACGAGGCCCGCGTCCTCGTCCACGCCCCCGCGACCGAGGTCCTCACCCGGATCAGCCCCGCCATCGGCAGCGTCGAGGCCGTCGACGAGCACACCTGCGTCCTGGTGACCGGCTCGGACTCCGTCGAGACCCTCGCCGTCTGGATCAGCATGCTCGGCTTCGACTTCGAGGTCACCTCACCGCCCGACCTGGTTGCACACGTTCGCACCCTTGCGGCCCGCTACGCCCGCGCCGTACAAGACTGACCATGGCCATCACGGGTAGGGACATCGAGCACCTGCTCTACACCGACACCCCCGACCCGGTCCTGGTCCTGCACGACGGGGCCACCGAGATCGTCGCCGCGGCCGAGCTCGGCGCCTGCCCGGGAGCGGTGGTGGTGTGCTCGCGCGCCGAGGTGCTGCGCCGGGTGGGGGAGAGGGACCTCAGCGAACAGGACCTGGCGGGACTGGCCGCCGCCCTGTCCGACGCGGTCGCGGACCCCGCCCGCGCACGGCCGCTGTGGCCCCTGTGAGCACCCGGCCTACCGCCTGCGGCGCACCCTGACCGGGTCACCGGGCGCGGGCGCCTCGTCCTGCCGCTGGGCCTCGGCGTGGACCTCGACGTTCGTCCGGTGTGCAACCGGATCCCAGATCTCCTCGAACGGCGCCATGAGCGAATGCCCGCTGCCGCTGCGCCGGGCCCGATGGGCGTACCAGGCGAAACCCGCCAGGAAGAGGGGCAGGCTCAGCAACGCGGCCACGGACGCCAGGAGCTCCACCCACCCGACGGTACAGTAACGTCGGGTATCCAGAAACACCGTGTTACCGAATGGACGGCGATGACCCGCCTCACCCGAGCCGAGCAGCAGCGGCTCACCCACGACCACCTGCTCACCGCCGGCCGCCAGGTCTTCCTGCGCCGCGGTTTCCTCGCCGCCACCGTCGAGGAGATCGCCGCCGACGCCGGCTACACCCGCGGCGCCGTCTACAAGCACTTCGGCGGCAAGGAAGGCCTCTGGCTCGCCCTCGTCGACACCGACGCCGACACCCACCTGCAGACCCTGCGCACCGCCCTGAGCGCGGCCACCACCCGCGACGAGCTGATCGCCGCACTCACACCCGCCACCACGACCGGCGACCAGGCCGCGCGGTGGAGCGCGGCCGCCGCGGAGGTGCTCGCCGCGACCGCCCAGAACCCCGGCACCGCGGCCCAGGTCGCCGCCGTCCAGCAACGCCACGACGACGCCGTCACCGCACTGCTGCGCGAACACTCCCGCCGCCTCGGCCTGCACCCCGCCCTGCCCCTGGAGCAGGCCGTCGTCCTGCTCGGCGCACTGGGCATCGGCCTCGCCCTGCGCCAGACCGTCGCCCCGGCCGCCGACCCCGCCGCGATCCTCGGCCATGTGCTCGACACCCTGTTCCGGTGACTCAGCCGGAGAACAACACCAGCAGACCGATCCCGACCAGCACCACCGGCAACGCGATGTGACCCCACCTGGCCAGCGCGCGGGCGACCACCTGCCGGGAGGCCAGGAACCAGCCCGCCAGGCACCACACGCCCACGAGCGCCAGGAACACCACGACGTAGAGCCACAGCGCGTCGGTCACCGTGAAGACCGGGACGTAGACGCCGATGTTGTCGCCACCGTTGGCCAGCGTCACACCCGCGACGGCCAGGACGCCCGGAGCCGCGCCGGGGTCGCCGTCGTCGTCCCCGCGCCACAGCGACCAGGCCGCCTTCAGGCCCAGCGCCAGGGGGATCAGGCCGAGCCAGGGGCGGAACTGCTCGGGCAGCAGGGAAGCGCCGAGGGCACCCAGCACCGCCACCACGAGGATGCCCGCGAAACCCAGGTACTGACCGGCCACGATCTGCCAGGCGGAGCGGGCGCGGGCGAAGAACAGGGCCAGGAGCACCAGGTCGTCGACGTTGGTGACGGCGAACATGCCTGCGGCCTGGGCGATCACAGCGAGGTCCACGAGCGGGGATTCTCGCGCACGCGACAAACGGATAGCTCATCCGGATGTGCTAGCGTCCCGAAACGGATCATCTATCCACACAGGAGACGCCATGCCACCCAAAGCAGTCATCACCGCCGCAACCGCCGGCATCGGACTCGAAACCGCAAAAGAACTCGCCCGACGCGGATTCGCCGTCACCGTCATCGGACGCAACCCACAACGAGGACACCAAGCAACCGCACAGATCGGGGGAGAAGCCCGATTCCTCCGCACCGACCTCGCCTCACTGCACCAAGTACGCGCACTCGCCCGCAAACTCACCGACGAAGGACCACTCGACGTCCTCATCAACAACGTCGGCGCCATGTTCCCCCGACACCAGCACATCGACGGCCTCGAAGCCACCTTCCTCGTCAACCACCTCTCGCCCTACCTGCTCACCGAACTGCTCCTGCCCGTCATCACCGGCCGCATCGTCAACGTCACCTCAGCAGCCGTCATCGCCGCCAAGAAGAACTTCGACCACACCGAACCACCCGGCGGCTACTACGCCTTCCACTGGTACGGCCGCGCCAAACTCGCCAACCTCGCCTACACCCTCGACCTCAGCACCCGCACCAACGGCATCACCGTGATCGCCGCCGACCCCGGCGGAGCAGCCACCGACATGACCAACGGCACCATGAACGACCCGAACATCGTCTCCCCACCACTGCGCCTGCTCTGGCCACTGGTCAAACGCACCTTCGCCCGCTCCACCGCCCGACCCGCCACCCACGCCGCACAACCCTCCATCACCGCCGCCACCAACCCCGCACTCACCGGCCGAACACAACTCCTCATTGGGCCGAACGGGACACCCACCACCCCCCACCGCACCGCACTGCAACCCCACGTGATCGCCGCCATCCGCCGCCTCAGTGAACAGCACGCGCCACTCGAGCCCAGCTGACCCAATACGGATGGGCTATCCAATTACCCTGGACACATGACGCCACTGCGCAAGGACGCCGCCCGCAACTTCGACCGCATCGTGGCCGTCGCACGCGAACTCGTCGACCAAGGCACCCCACTGCAGCTCAACGACGTCGCCCGCCGCGCAGGCCTCGGCGTCGGCACCGTCTACCGCCACTTCGCCACCACCGAAGCCCTCCTCGAAACCATCGCCACCCCCTACCTCGAAACCCTCACCGCACACGGCCACCACGCCCTCACCGCCGACAACCCCTGGCACGCCCTGCGCACCTTCCTCGAACGCACCGTCGAAGCCCAGGTCACCGACCCCGCCACGGTCAAAGTCGTCGCCTCCACCACCGACGCCCTCCCACACACCACCGAGCTCAAACACCAACTCCAAGCACTCGGCAAAGCCCTCTTCGCCCGCGCCCGCGACGCCGGCCACGTCCGCACCACCGTCCACGACGGCGACATCGTCCCCCTCATGTGCGGCATCGCCTACGCCGTCCACCTCCACGGCCACCCCACCCACGACCGCGTCACCACAGCCCACCGCTACCTCGACACCCTCCTCGAAGGCCTCCACGCCTCCTGACCGCACACCTACCGCGGGGGACCGGCCACCACGAACTCCCGCAACCCCGCCACATCCCGCGCACCACCATCAGTCAGCACCCACGTCACCCCCGCCTCCTCATACGCACCCACATCCGACAACCCCGGACCCCAGATCACCAGATCACCCCCGACCGGCCCACCCGACGCCACGAACTCCGCCTTGATCCGCGCCGCATCAGCGGGGGAGACCACCGCCAACCCCGACCCACCGAACACCGCCGGCACCACCCCGTCCGCCAACGCCGCCGCACGGAACGGCACCTCCCGAGGCCACACCCCACCCACCCAGATCGGCACCTCCACCGGCGCGAACCGCACACCCTCCGCACGGAACAACGCACCCCGGTGATCCACCACCTCACCCGACAACAACGCCCGCACCAACCCCACGCCCTCCGACATCGCCTCCGCCCGCGACACCACCTCACCGAAGGGGGAGAAGTCCTGCGGCGTCCCCGCACCCACCCCCAGCACCAACCGCCCACCCGACAACCGCTGCACCGTCGACGCCTCCAGCGCCACCTTCCACGGCCGCCGCCGCCCCAACGACGTCACCACCGGCCCCAACCGGATCGACGACGTCCGCGCCGCCACCGCACCCAGCACCACCCACACGTCCGCCACCACCGGCTCGTCCGGCACCACCACGTGGTCCCACAGGAAGAACCCGTCCCACCCCGCCTCCTCGGCGGCCACCGCCAGCGACACGAGCTCAGCCGGGTCACCCAGCTCCGGACCGAAGCACGGCACGTACATCGCGAATCGCATGCACCGAGTGTGGCAAGCACCCCTGACAAGATCATCTGACCAGGGGAGCTAACGCCACGGTGACGAAAGCAGGCGAGCGTCGGCGAGCGGCCGCAGCGCGGTCACCGAAGCGCCACCTTCACCAAGCGGCAACAGCGACGCGCGTCCCGACGCAGAACGACGAACCGACACGCGAACCGAGCGTCAGCGCCCGGCGAACGCAACGCGGCGCAAGGCAGGCGCGCGAACCCCGGAGGAGGGCTCCAGCAGCGCCGGATCCGCGTTACTTGACATAATGTAGATTATCGGCGAAACGGCGACCTGCGGAGATCGTCCAGAAGGACCCGAATCCCAGGCCGTCGCGCCGGACTGTCCTCAGGTGCGTCTGCGGGTGTCGCCCACGGGCAGGTCGGCGGACACCCCTGCAGACGCCTGAACCTCGAACCTCGGCGATGCCGGAGCGCGGTCGGCATCGACTGGTTGTGGAAGAGACGCGCGAACCGGTGAATCGTGACGCGGGCTCCCCGAGGAACTCCGGCGCCACCGACCGTGCCACCGCCCGCCGCCGGAGTCCGGCGAAACGGACATTTGATGCATAATCGCCATTATCCAGCACAGAACGCGGAATTGTCGGTGCTGTGCGGTACAAGATCCATATGCACGTGCTCGCCGCGCAGGACGCCTTCTTCCTCGCCCGCCGGACCCGCAAGGACTCGCCGCACACCACCGCGGCCTACCAGCGGGATCTCGCCGGCGTGACCGCACTCCTGGCCGAGACCCTCTCCTCCCCCGTCGAGGACCTCGTCGTGCAGGACCTCACGGGCGCCAACCTGCGTCACGCTTTCGGGTTGTTCGCGGACACGCACGCCAAGAGCTCCGTGCTGCGGGCCTGGTCGACGTGGAACCAGTTCCTCACGTTCTGCGTGGCCGAGGACCTGATCGCGGGCAACCCGATGGGTGCGGTGGCGCGGCCGAAGACCCCTCCCCTGGTGCCCAAGCCGTTGCGGGGTGAGGACACGCCCGAGCAGTTGCTGACGGCGGCCGCGGAGGGGGCGCGCAAGGGGCGTGACCCGTGGCCGGAGCGGGACGTGCTGGTGATCGCGCTGGGGTTGGTGGCGGGGTTGCGCAGTGCGGAGATGCGGACGTTGACGCTGGCGAGCGTCGTGGGGCGGGAGGGTGATCGGCGGTTGCACGTGAAGGGGAAGGGGAACCGGGACCGGTCGGTGCCGATCGAGCCGCCGATGGAGCGGATCGTGGAGGCGTACCTGGCGAGTTGCCGGCGGCGGTTTCCGCAGGGGCGGTTCGACCGGGACAGTGCGTTGTTGCGGGATCGGCATGGTGAGCCGATCGGGCGGGGTGGGTTGGAGTACCTGGTGAAGTCGTGTTTCCGGTGGGCGGGGTTGCACGACCGGGTGCCGACGGGGGCGAACCTGCACGCGTTGCGGCACACGTTCGCGACGCGGTTGGCGGAGGACGGGGCGTCGGCGAGCGAGATCATGGCGTTGCTGGGGCATGCGAGTTTGGCGACGAGTCAGAACTACATCGAGGCGACGGCGCGGGAGCGGCGTGCGGCGGTGGCGAGCAATAGGACGTATCGGGCGTTGCGGGACATGTAGTGGGGTTCGACCGGTGTGCGGGAGCCTCGGTGGGTCGGGGTTGCCCTGGTGCCGGTGGGGTGGGCCGTGTGGGTGACGTGGTGGTGCGAAAACCGCATTTCAGGGGTACTCAGTGGGAATGAGATCCGTGTGGCGTGGGGCCATCTCCTTCGGGTTGGTGACGATCGCCGTGCGCCTCTACACGGCTGTCGAGGAGCACGACTTCCGTTTCAACCAGGTGCACCGTGAGGACGGCGGGCGCATCAAGTACAAGCGTGTGTGTTCGGTGTGCGGCAACGAGGTGGAGTACGGCGAGATCACCAAGGGCTATGAGCTGGACGACGGCCGGATGGTGGTCATGGAGAACGAGGACTTCGAGAAGTTGCCGGTGAGGACCGACAAGTCGATCGAGGTGCTGGAGTTCGTGCCGGCGGAGGAGATCGATCCGATCTACTTCCAGAAGACGTACTACCTGGAGCCGGACAAGGCGGCGGCGCGGCCGTACGTGTTGTTGCGGGATGCGTTGGTGAAGACGGGTCAGCTGGCGGTCGTGAAGATCACGATCCGGCAGAAGGAGACGCTGGCGACGATCCGGGCGCGTGATGACGTGCTGGTGTTGCACACGATGTTGTGGCCGGATGAGATCCGCAGGGCGGAGTTCGACTTCTTGGAGCAGGACGTGGAGGTGCGTCCGCAGGAGTTGAGGATGGCGACGTCGTTGGTGGAGTCGATGGCGGGTGACTTCGATCCGGGCTCGTTCACCGATGACTACCGGGATGCTCTGGAGAAGGTCATCGCGGCGAAGGCGGAGGGTGCGGAGTTGCCCGAGCAGCCGGAGTCGGAGGACAAGGGCGATGTGATCGACCTGATGACGGCTTTGGAGCGGAGTGTGGAGAAGGCGAAGGCCGGGCGCAAGGGTGCGTCGGCGAAGAAGGCCGCTCCGAAGAAGAAGGCTTCGTCGGCGTAGATGGCCGGGCTCGACGAGTACCGGCGCAAGCGGGATCCGGCCAGGACGCCGGAGCCCGTGCCGGGTGCTGCGGTTCTCCCCCGTGGTGACGATGACACGTTTGTGGTTCAGGAGCACCACGCGTCGAGCCTGCATTGGGATGTGCGGTTGGAGCGGGGTGGGGTGCTGGTGTCGTGGGCGGTGCCGAAGGGGTTGCCGCCGACGACGGATGTGGTGCGGCTGGCGGTGCGCACGGAGGACCACCCGCTGGAGTACGCGGAGTTCTCGGGTGAGATCCCGAGGGGTGAGTACGGCGGCGGGTCGATGGTCATCTGGGATCGGGGCCGGTACGAGACGGTGAAGTGGTCGGACCGCGAGGTGGACGTGGTCCTGCGCGGGGGTCGGGTCGAGGGTCAGTTCGTGTTCTTCCGGTCGGGTGGGGACGGGAAGAACTGGATGGTGAAGCGGCGGTACGCGAATGCGCGGCCGGACTGGCAGGTGTTGCCCGAGCAGGTGAAGCCGATGCTGGCGGTTCCGGGTTCGTTGCCTGCTGATGATGACGACGAGTGGGCGTACGAGTTCAAGTGGGACGGTGTCCGGGCGATCCTGCGGGTCGAGGGTGGCCGGGTGCAGGCGTGGTCGCGGTTGGGCAACGACATCACGGTGGCGTATCCGGAGCTGCAGGCGGTGGGTGCGCAGCTGGGGTCGACGGAGGCGTTGCTGGACGGGGAGATCGTGGCGTTGCGGGATGGGCGGCCGAGTTTCAGCGCGTTGCAGAACCGGATGCACGTGAGCAAGTCGGATGCGGCGCGGCGGGCGGCGCGGCAGTACCCGGTGACGTTGTTGGTGTTCGACCTGTTGCACCTGGATGGCCGGTCGTTGGTGTCGTTGCCTTTTCGGCAGCGCCGTGAGTTGCTGCGGGAGCTGGGGCTGAGGGGGCCGAACTGGCTCACTCCCCCGTCGTATGACGCCGATGGGGCGGCGGTGCTGGCGGCGAGCCGGGAGCAGGGTCTGGAGGGTGTGGTGGCGAAGCGGCTGGACTCGGTGTACCAGCCGGGGGTGCGGTCGCCGGTGTGGCGCAAGATCACCGATCTGATGGCGCAGGAGGTGGTGATCGGGGGCTGGCGGATGGGTGAGGGCAAGCGTGCGGGGGTGGTCGGTGCGTTGTTGCTGGGTATTCCGCAGGACGGCGGGCTGGCGTTCGCGGGGTCGGTGGGCACGGGGTTCAGCGACGCGGAGCTGGCGGTGCTGACGCCGCGGTTGAAGGCGTTGGCGCGCAGGTCGTCTCCGTTCGTGACGGAGATGCCGAGGGAGAGGTCCAGGGGCGCGAAGTGGGTGGAGCCGGAGCTGGTGGCGGAGGTGGTGTTCCGGCAGTGGACACCGGACGGGCGGATGCGGTTCCCGGCGTGGCGGGGGTTGCGGCCGGACAAGACGCCCGGGGAGGTGACGCGGGGTGAGCGGTGAGGTGTCGGTGCGGGTCGAGGGCCGGGTGTTGAAGCTGACGAACCTGGACAAGGTGTTGTACCCGGGGTTCGGGTTCGCCAAGGGTGAGGTGATCGACTACTACACGCGGGTCGCGCCGGTGCTGCTCCCCCACCTGAAGGACCGGCCGGTGACGTTGAAGCGGTTCCCGAACGGGGTGGACGGGAAGTGGTTCTTCGAGAAGAACGCGCCGCAGCGCCGTCCTGAGTGGGTGCGGACGGTGCGGTTGGAGTCGCCGGGCAGCACGAAGGGCAACGAGACGGTCAACTACGTGCTGGTCGACGAGTTGGCGACGGTGGTGTGGCTGGCGAACCTGGCGGCGTTGGAGTTGCACGTGCCGCAGTGGACGGTGGGTCCGCGGGGTGGGAAGCGGGATCCGGACCTGCTGGTGTTCGACCTGGATCCGGGGGCGCCGGCGACGGTGGTGGAGTGCTGCCGGGTGGCGGAGCTGGTGCGGACGGTGCTGGACGACGACGGTGTGGACTCGTGGGCGAAGACGTCGGGCAACAAGGGGATGCAGGTGTACGCGTACGCGCCGGCGAAGGACACGTCGGAGTACGCGAAGGGGGTGGCGCGGCGGTTGGCGAGGGAGTTCCCGGAGCTGGTCGTGTCGACGATGGCGAAGGCGCAGCGCACCGGGAAGGTGCTGATCGACTGGTCGCAGAACAACCCGGCGAAGACGACGGTGGCGCCGTACTCGTTGCGGGCGCGGGAGCGGCCGACGGTGTCGGCGCCGGTGACGTGGGACGAGGTCGAGGAGTGCCGGGTGGTGGAGGACCTGGTGTTCACGGCGGATGAGGTGCTGGCGCGGGTTGATGCGGTGGGTGACCTGTTCGGGGGTTGATATTCTGGCCGACTGCCTACGAGGGGGTGTGTCGTGGACGTCGAGCTCGTGGAGTACGACTGCGCGTGGCCGGGGTTGTTCGAGCGGGAGCGTGCGCGGGTGCTGGGGGCGGTGCCGGGTGCGGAGCTGGAGCACGTGGGGTCGACGTCGGTGCCGGGGTTGTGCGCGAAGCCGGTGGTCGACCTGATGCTGGTGGTGGCGGACGCGGCGGATGAGGCGTCGTACGTGCCGGCGTTGGAGGCCGTGGGGTATCGGGTGGTGGTGCGGGAGGACGACTGGCACCACCACCGCATCCTCAAGGGGCCGGACACGAACGTGAACCTGCACGTGTTCGCGCGGGGGTGTGCGCAGGTGCGGCGGCATCGGGTGTTCCGCGACTGGTTGCGCGTGAACGACGAGGACCGTGCGCTGTACGCGCGGGTGAAGCGGGAGCTCGCCGGGCGGCAGTGGGAGCGGGTGCGGGACTACGCGGCGGCGAAGAACGAGGTCGTGCTGGAGATCCTGGAACGCGCGTACGTGGCGTGGCGGTTGCCGTCGGACGACGTGGAGTTCGTGACGGAGTCGCCGGTGGGGTCGGGGCAGGTCGTGCTGGAGGACTACAACCCGGACTGGCCGGGCTGGTACGAGCGGGAGGCGCGGCGGATCCGGGGTGCGCTGGGGGCGGCGGTGCTGCGGCTGGAGCACGTGGGGTCGACGTCGGTGCCGGGGTTGGCGGCCAAGCCGTTGATCGATGTTCTGCTGGTGGTGGCGGACTCGAACGACGAGGACGCCTATGTGCCGGCGTTGGTGGCGGCGGGCTATTACCTGCGGTTGCGGGAGCACGGCTGGTACGAGCACCGGTTGTTGCGCGACCACGGGCCGGACGTGAACCTGCACGTGTTCTCCCCTGCCTGTGAGGAGGTCGACCGGATGCTGGTGTTCCGCGACCGGCTGCGTTCCCACCCGGCGGACCGGGAGGAGTACGAGCGGACCAAGCGCGTCTTGGCGGGGCGGACCTGGGATCGGGTCCAGGACTACGCCGACGCCAAGACGCGCGTGGTGGAGCGGATCATCCTGCGGGCGCTGGCCTGATCAGCCCAGGCGGCACGCGCTGATGACGATCTGCTGGCCGAGCAGCGTCTGCACGCGCACGGCGGTCTGGGTCAGCTGACCGCCGGGGCCGGTGGTCGTTTCGTTGAGGTGGACGGTGGCGACGCCGGGGATGCCGATGGTGGCGGGTGCGGAGCCGATCGGCTGGCCGTTGAGGCTGCCGACCTTGGAGGTGCCGGTGATGCCGCCCGAGTCGCTGGTGCAGGAGGCTTCGACGGCGTTGAGCTGGATGGCGCCGCCGAGCAGCGTGGCGCCCTCGACGCGTGCGTTGGCCCGGGTGCGGCCGGTGGTGGGGTCGAGGGTGCAGTCGGCGTGCAGGGCGTTGACCGACGCCAGGCCCAGGACGTTGACCGTGGCGATGGTCTTGTCCTCGTTGGGCGGGCACGTGGCGTGCGGGGTCTTGGCGACGGTGATCAGGCCGCTGGCCGAGAGGGCCCATGCTTCGCCGCGCAGGTAGATGACGACGGTGAGCACCGCGGTGGCGGAGCCGCCGTCGTCGTCGGTGACGGTCACCAGGACGTTGTGCACGCCCAGGGTGGTGAAGGCGTGTGAGCCGGTGCAGGTCTTGGCGCTGTGGTTGACGGTGCCGTTCTCCGGCGCGCCGCCGTCGACGTAGTCGAAGGTGCAGGTGTGGGTGTCGTTGGCGGCGATGTCGGTGAACGGTGCGGTGAAGTTCACGGTGGTGCCGCGGGTGGCGAGGGTCTTGTCGGCGGTGAGGGTGGTGTTCGGGGCGACGTTGGTCAGGGTGAGCGTCGTGGTCGTGGAGACGGCCGGGTTGAGGCCGTCGTCGGCGGTCAGCCGCAGGGTCCACACGCCGTCATCGGTGCACCTGACCGTGGTGGTCTGGGCGGTGGGGTCGGCGAAGGTGCAGGTGGCGCCCGCGTCGACACCGGACTGCGGGGTGGCGGTCCAGGAGGTGGTCAGCGAGGGGCCGTCGGGGTCGGTGACGGTGCCGGCGAGGGTGACGTCGGTGCCTTCCTGGCCGGCGTAGGGGCCGCCGGGCAGGACGACGGGTGGGGCGTTGACGCGCACGGTGGTGCATTCGGTGACGCTGCCCGGTCCCCCGCCGTCGGTGCCGCGGGCGGTGACGCACAGCTGGTGGGTGCCCGCGGTCAGCGCCGGGGTGTCGACGGTGTAGTCGACGGTGGCGGGGCCGTCCTGGGGCAGGGCCGGGGTGATGGCGGTGACGGGCAGGTCGGCGCCGCCGTCGACGGTGAGCGTGAGCTGGGTGAGCTTGGAGGCGATCACGCCGGGGACGAGGTCGGGCAGCTGGGAGACGTCGGGGACCTCGGTGCAGGTGCCGCCGGTGGTCTCGGCGATCTTGCGCAACGAGCTCTGCGAGCCGGCGAGGTCGCAGGCGACGCCGTTGGACACGGCGAAGGTGTAGATCGTGATGCCGGCGGCGACGGCTTGCTGCAGCTGGGCGTCGACGGAGCCGGCACCGGCGCCGTCGGACAGGAACACCATGAGCTTGCGCTGCTGCGGTGCGGCGGTGGCGGAGGCGAGTCCGGCGGTCAGCGCGGCGGTGTAGTTGGTGCCGCTGGGGAAGCTGTGGTCGGTGAACAGGCCGACGCCGCCGTAGCGGGCGGTGGTCACCGCCTCGATGACGTCGGGGGTGCCGTTGCCGTTGGTGTCGGCGGCGGGGGCGGCGGTCTTCTGCTCGCCGGCGGCGGGGCTGACGTCGACCGGCGCGCCGTCGGTGCCGAACACGGCGGCGCCGACGCTGCCGACGACGGTGTTGGGGACGGCGGCCTTGGCGTGCAGGGCCTTGGCTGCGGCGACCTCGCAGTCCAGGACGGTGTTGGGCTGGCCGTCGCCGTTGTGGTCTCCGCCGCAGCCGGCGGCCACGGGTGAGGCGGTGGAGCCGGACACGTCCAGGACGTAGGTCAGCGCGGTGTCGACGATCGCGACGCCGGTGCCGATGGTGGCCTTGCCGGTGACGGTGACGGGGCCCGGTACTACGAGGGTGCCGGGTGCGGGGCTGGTGATGGTGACGCCGATGCTGGTGCCGCCGGGCAGGTTGCCGGTGGCCGCGTGCGCGGGCAGGGCCAAGGCCACGGTGGTCACCAGTGCGGTGCCGACCGTGAGGGTGGGTCTCATGCGCGTGGTCTCCGCTCGTTGGGTTCTGTTCCCCGACCGATCGGAAGGAGATCGCACGCGGGCGTTCGGATACACACCATCACCGCTTTGCACCGGTAGTCGGCCTGTTCGGACCAATGCCGGTTCCGGCCCGGTGGGTGTGCGGTGCCGGGAAGGAGCACCGGTCGTGGTGGTGGGGTGCCGGGTCCGGGCAGGTCGGTGGGCGGGAGGTCGCCGCGATGCGGCAGCGGGCGCTGCTCGCGCTGGAGGTTGGGCGGATCGTGGGGCACGAACAGCTGATCGGCGGCTTGTACCCGCGGCCGCCGGCGGGTGCGGTCGCAGCGGTCCACACCGCCCCTGCCGATCTCGGCGGGGGCGGTGCAGCACCTCAGATGCGCGGTACCGCGCGGACCAGGGTGCGGGTGTAGTCGTGTTCGGGGTTGAGCAGCACCTGCTCGACCGGGCCCTGTTCGACGATCTTGCCCTGGTGCATCACCGCGACCCGGTCGGCGATCTGCCACGCCAGGCCGAGGTCGTGGGTGATGATCAGGGAAGCGAGGCCCAGCTCGCGGCGCAGCCGCAGCAACAGCGCCACGATCTCGCCGCGCACCGAGGCGTCCAGGGAGGCGACCGGTTCGTCGGCCACCAGCAGGCGGGGTCGCAGCACCAGGGCGCCGGCGATCACCACCCGTTGCTGCTGGCCGCCGGACAGCTCGTGCGGCACGGCGTCGAGGTACACCGTCGCCGGTCGCAGCTCGGCTCGTTCGACGGCGGTGGTGACCTGTGCGTGTTCGTCGTCGGCCAGGCCGTGCACGCGCAGTCCCTCCGCGACGGCGGCGTAGACGGTGTGGCGGGGGTTCAGGGCGCTGGCGGGGTCTTGGAGCACGAGCTGCACCTGGCGGCGGAACGCCTTGAGCGCCCGGCCCGAGCGGGGCACCTCGGCGCCGTCGAAGACCACCGTGCCGCAGGACGGTGCCCGCAGGCCCATGATGGCGCGGGCCAGTGTCGTCTTGCCGGAGCCGGACTGCCCCACCAGCGCCACGATCTCCCCGTGGCCGACCTCCAGGTCGACGCCGTCGACCGCGCGGGTCCGGCCGTAGTCCACGCGCAGGTCGCGCACCTGCAGCAGTGGCCGCGGGGGGTCTTCCGCGGGCTCGGTCCAGCGGTGGGCGGGGTCGCCGATGACCGGGAACGCCGCCGCGAGCGCCGCGGTGTGCGGGTGGCGCGGGTTCGCGATCACCGTGCGGGTGCCGCCGCGTTCCACGAGCGCGCCGCGGTGCATGACCGCCAGGTCCTCGCAGGTCTGCGCGAGCACCGACAGGTCGTGGCTGATCATCAGCAGGCTCAGGTCCTGCTCGGTGACCAGCCGTGTGACCAGTGCCAGCACCTGGGCCTGCACCACGACGTCGAGCGCGGTGGTCGGTTCGTCGGCGATCACCAGCCGCGGTGAGCACGCCAGCGCCATCGCGATCATCACCCGCTGCTTCTGCCCGCCGGAGAGCTCGTGCGGGTAGGCGCGGGCTTTGCCGGCCGGCAGCTCGACCTGTTCCAGCAGCTCCCGGACGTTGCCGGGCGTGTGGTGCAGGCGCATCGGTTCGGCGATCTGCTCGCCGACGCGGCGCACCGGGTTCAGCGAGTGCATCGCCCCCTGGAACACCACCGACGCCGATGCCCACCGCACCGCTCGCAGCCGGCCCCACGACATCGCCGCGACGTCCTCGCCGTCGAGCAGCACCTCGCCCTCGACCCGCGCGGTCTTGGGCAGCAGCCGCAGCACCGACATCGCCAGCGTCGACTTGCCCGACCCCGACTCCCCCGCCAGGCCCAGCGTCCGCCCGGCGGCCAGGGTGAGGCTCACGTCGTCGACGACCCGCTTGGGTCCGTAGTGGACGGTGAGGTTCTTCAGCTCCAGCACCAGGTCACCTCTTCGGTGTCACAACGGCTTCCAGGGCGCGGCCGACCAGCGTGAACGCCAGCACCACCACGACGATCGCCACTCCCGGCGGCAACAGGAACCACCACGCCCGCTGCGGCACCGCGCCGTGCAGCTGCGCCTGGTGCAGCATCGCGCCCCACGAGATCCGGGTCGGGTCGCCCAGCCCGAGGAACGCCAGCGTCGACTCCGCCACGATCGAGGACGCCACCGCCAGCGTCGTGTTCACCAGCACCAGCGGCACCACCGAGGGCAGCACGTGCCGGCCGATCACGTGCAGGTGCCCGCCGCCCAGGGCGCGGGCGCGTTCCACGAACGGCCGTGCCTCGATCGTCAGCGTCTGCGCCCGCACCATCCGCGCCGTCGACGGCCAGCTCGTCAGCCCGATGGCCAGCACGATCGTGCCCAGCCCGCGCGGCAGCACCGTGGACAGCGCGATCGCGAGCACCAGTGCCGGCAGCACCAGGAAGAAGTCCGTGACCCGCAGCAACGCCCCCGACACCAGCCCGCCGAAGTGCCCGCTGGTGATGCCCACCAGCGTGCCGATGCCCACCGACAGCACCGCCGCGGTCAGCCCGACGAACAACGACGTGCCCGCACCGGAGACGACCAGGGCGGCCACGCTGCGGCCGGTGTGGTCGGTGCCCAGCCACGCGGCCGCGTCCGGTGGCTGCCAGGCCCGTGCGCTGACCCGCGTCACGTCCAGCGCCTCCGCCGGCACCAGCCACGGCGCGAGCACCGCCACCACCGCCGCGACCAGCAGCACCACCGCGCCCGCGACACCCGAGCGGTGGGACAGCATCACCCTCATACGACCTTCACCCGTGGGTCCAGCACGCCGTGCAGCAGGTCGGCCAGCAGGTTCATCACCACGACCCCGCCCGCCGTCACCACCAGCAGCCCCTGCAGCAGGAAGTAGTCCGGCCCGGTCAGCGCGTCGTAGAACAACAGCCCCAGCCCCGGCCAGGAGAACACCGTCTCCGTCGTGATCGCCCCGCCGACCACCAGCCCGAACCGCAGGAACACCAGCGTGATCGCCGGCAGCACCGCGTTGGGCACCGCGTGGCGGCGGCGCACCAGGTCGTCGCGCAGCCCCTTGGCCCGTGCCGTGGTCAGGTAGGGCGCGTGCATCTCCTCCAGCAGCGACGAGCGCATCACCAGCATGTACTCCGCCGCCACGACCGCGACCAGCGTGAGCGACGGCAGCACCAGGTGGTGCCCGACGTCCAGTGCCTGGGACAGGAAGTCGGGTGCGGTGTCGGTGTCGCGCATGCCGCGGGAGGGGAACAGGTCGCCGGTGGCCATCATGAGCAGCATGCCGAGCCAGAACGTCGGCACGGCCCACAGCGTCAGCGACACCCCGGTCGTCACCCGGTCGAACGCCGTGTCGCGCTTCCACGCCGCCCGGATGCCCAGCCACAGGCCCAGCAGCACCGCGATGAGCGTGCCGGTGCCGACCAGCAGCAGCGTCGGGCCCAGGCGTTCGGCGATCACATCGGCCACCGGCCGGCGGAACGTGAACGACGTGCCCAGCTCACCGCGCAGCAACCCGGTGAAGTAGGTCCAGAACTGTTCCGGCAGCGGCCGGTCCAGGCCGAACTGCGCGCGCAGCTCGGCCTGCATCGCCGCGGTCGTCGGCCGTCCGCGCGTCATCGACACCACCGGGTCGCCGGGCACCACGCGGAACAGGAAGAACCCCAGCACCGCCACCATCACCAGGCTCAGCGCAGCACCGCCGAGCCGACCGAGCAGCCGCACGCTATTCGCGCTCCCCCACCGTCGCCCGCCGCCGCGCCACCACGGCGACCACCACCACGACCAGCCCCAGCAGCACCACGCCGCCGATGACCAGTGCCGTGCGGCTCACCGTCGCCGTCGTCGCCGCCCGGTCGGCGGGTTCGGCGCCGTAGTAGCCCCACACGCCGTTCTGCGCCATGATCACGCCGCCCTGCGCCGGTTGCGTGGTGAAGCGGGCGACGTGGTCGGACCGGTAGGCCTCCAGGGCGTTGTCGTAGGCGAGCACGACCGCGGGCACCTGGTCGTAGAAGCGGGCCTGCATCTGCTTGACCAGCTCGATCCGCTTGGACTCGTCGAACTCCGAGAGCTGGCGGGCGTAGAGCCGGTCGTAGGTCTCGTCGCAGAAGTAGGCGTCGGTGGTGCCGCCCTTGCCGTCCGCGCCGGGACGCTGCCCGCAGGTGTGCAGGCTCAGCACGAAGTCGGGGTCGACGTTGGTGGCCCAGCCGGAGAACGCCAGGTCGTAGGTGCCGGCCGTGGTGGCCTCGTTGAGCTGGTTGTCCGACACCAGCCGCACGTCCAGTGCGATCCCGACCTCGCCCAGCGACCGCTTCAGGTACTCCGAGGCCTGTTCGTCGTAGGCGCGTCCGGCCCGGCCCATCAGCCGCAGCGCCAACCGGGTCCCGTCGGCTTTGCGCGCGACACCGGCGGCGTCGAGGGCGGCGTTGGCCGCGGCCGGGTCGTACCTGCGGCGTTCCTGCTCGCTCGGTTGCCAGTGCCACTTGGCGAACACCGGTGGCACCAGGCCCGCACCGCGCTCGGCGTAGCCGAGGTTCACCCGGGAGACCAGCGCGTCCATGTCGACGGCCTGCGCGATGGCCCGCCGCACCCGCACGTCGCGCAGCGCCGGGTTGCCGTCGCCGATCGGTTCACCCGAGCGGGTGGCGGCGCCGGGGTTGATCAGCAGCTCGGTGAACCGGCGGCCCTGCGCCTTGTTGCGCGTCACGCCCTGCCGGCCGGCCAGCGAGTCGAACTGGGCCGGTGCCATCCGGTTGACCAGGTCGACCTCGCCCTTGCCCAGTGCCTGCACCGCGGCGTCGGAGTTCTGGAAGTACACGAAGTGCAGCTCGTCGTACTTCGGTGCGCCCCGCCAGTGGTCCTTGTTGGCCTTGAGCTTGATGAACTGCCCGGCCACGTGCTCGGTCAGCACGAACGGCCCCGACCCGACGACGGGCATCCGGTCGTTGGCGTAGTCCTTGACGCCGGTCACCTCCTCCCACACGTGCCGGGGCACGATCGGGATGTCCAGCGCCAGCATCGTCACCTGCGGTGCCTTGGTCCTGATGACCACGGTGCGGTCGTCGGTGGCGGTGACGGACTCGAAGTTCGCGACGAAGCTGCCGTTGGCGGTGCGCGCGGCCTCGTCGGTCAGCATCAGGGTGTAGGTGAACGCGACGTCGTGGGCGGTGATCGGCTGCCCGTCGCTCCACCTCTTGCCCTCGGGCACCGTGAAGGTCCAGGTGAGCTTGTCCGCCGAGGTCTCCCACCGGCTGGCGATCCCCTCGGTCACACGCTGGTCCTCGGCGGCGTAGGCGGTGAGGTAGTCGTACATCAGCCGGTTGACCTCGGTGCTCGACTGGAACACCGCCAGGAACGGGTTCAGCGAGTCGATCTGCTGCACGATCGCGACCTTCAGGATCGTCGGCTGCTGCGCCACCGCCGCCGGTGTCGTGGCCCCCAGGACGGTCGCGGCAGCGACCAACGCGCACAACCTCACCCGCACGAAATACCCCTCTCCCCAGCCGCCCGCCGCTACGTTACCCAGATGTGCGGATCATGATCTCGGCAGACATGGAAGGCGCCACCGGCGTCACCTGGACCGGTGACGTCGTTCCCGGCACCGAGCCGTGGCAGCGGTTCCGGCGGCTGTTCACCGGCGACGTCAACGCCTGCGTCGAGGGCCTTGTCGCCGGCGGGGCGACCGACGTGCTCGTCAACGAGGCCCACTCCTCGCAGCGCAACCTGCTGCTGGAGGAGCTGCACCCGGCCGCGCGGCTGCTCACCGGCCGCCACAAGCCGCTGTCGATGATGCAGGGCGTCGACTCGGGCGTGGACGGGGTGGTGTTCCTGGGCTACCACGCCGCCGCGGGCGACACCGGGGTGCTGGCCCACACCTACCTGGAGAACTCCGTCACCGGTGTGTGGCTCGACGGCGTACTTGCCTCCGAGGGCCTGCTCAACGCCGCACTGGCCGCCGAGCACGGGGTGCCGGTGCTCATGGTCACCGGCGACGACCGCACCTGCGTCGACGCCCGCGCTTACGCGCCCGGCGCGCAGCTCGTGGCCGTGAAGGAGTGCGTGTCGCGCTACGCCGCGGTGTGCCTGCCGCCCGCGGTGGCCCACTCCCGCATCACCGAGGCGGCGACGCTGTCGATGGCACGCGCCGGGCGTGACCGCGGTGCCGTGGCGGCGCATCGCGTCGAGGTGGAGTTCGACGCCACCCACCTGGCCGACGCCGCCGCGGTCGTGCCGACCGTCGAGCTCGTCGGGGTGCGGCGGGTCGGGTTCGACGCGGTGTCGATGACCGAGGCGATGAAGGCGTTCAAGGTCGTCACGCACGTGGCCGCCGGGGCGATCGAGGGCATCTACGGCTGACCCCCGCCGCACACCCGGTGCGTGCGATCGTCCCGGATCGTGGGTGCCGTGACCTTCTCACGAGGCACCTGTGGTTACGGTGGCCCCATGACGTTGGACGTGGCACAGCTGTGTGCGCAGCTCATCCGCTTCGACACCACCAACCGCGGCGGCGGTGAGTCCCGGGGCGAACGCAAAGCCGCCGAGCACGTCGCGGCCGTGCTGCACGACAGCGGCGTGGTGCCGACGCTGCTCGAACCCGCGCCGCGGCGCACCAACGTGCTCGCCCGCATCCCCGGCACCGACCCCGGCCTGCCCGCCGTGCTGGTGCAGGCCCACCTCGACGTGGTGCCCGCCGACCCCGCCGAGTGGAGCTTCGACCCGTTCAGCGGCGAGATCCGCGACGGGTTCGTCCACGGCCGCGGCGCGGTCGACATGAAGGACATGGTCGCCATGACGCTGGCCGTGGTGCACCGCTGGCACACCGAGGGCCGCCGACCCCGCCGCGACGTCGTGCTCGCGTTCGTCGCCGACGAGGAGGACCTGGGCGCCTATGGTGCGCACTGGCTCGTCGAGCACCACGCCGGCCACTTCGCCGGGGTGCAGGCCGCGATCAGCGAGTCCGGGGCGTTCTCCTACGACGTCGACGGTGTGCGGCTGTACCCGGTCGGCACCGCCGAGCGCGGCACCTCCCACATGCGGCTCACCGCCACCGGCCGCGCAGGGCACGGGTCGCGGCGCAACCCCGACAACGCCGTCACCGCCCTGGTCACCACCCTCGCCCGCATCGCAGCCCACCGCCACCCCGTCGTGCTCACCCCGACCGCGGAGGCGTTCCTGGTCGGCGCGGGCAAGGCACTGGGGATCGAGGTCGACCTCGACGACGTCGACGCCACCGTCGCCCGCCTGGGCCCGGCCGCCAAGCTCGTCGAGAACACCGTGCGCTGCTCGACCACCCCGACCGTGCTCGACGCCGGCTACAAGGTCAACGTCATCCCCGGCACCGCCACCGCCGAGCTCGACGTGCGCACCCTGCCCGGCACCGTCGAGGAGGTCCTCGCCACCATCGACTCCCTGCTCGCCCCCGGCGTGACCAGGGAGCTGATCAACAGCCAGGCACCGGTCGAGGCACCGGTCGACACACCCTGGTTCACCGCCATGGCCGAGGCGCTGCGCGACGAGGACCCCTCCGCCGTCGTCGTCCCGTACTGCCTGGGCGGCGGCACCGACGCCAAGGCGTTCAGCAAGCTGGGCATCCACTGCTACGGCTTCGCGCCGCTGCTGCTGCCCGCGCGGGGGTACGACTACCGCGCGATGGCGCACGGTGTCGACGAACGCGTTCCCGTCGAGGGCCTGGAGTTCGGTGCCCGCGTGCTCGACCGGTTCCTGATGTCCTAACGCGGCGGCAGGGGCAGCGGCACCGCGGGCAGGCCGTCGATGCTCGCGACGTTCGTCGGCTTCTTGCCGGTGTACTCGCGGAACTCCTCGTCGGACTTGCGGCCGAAGTAGTCCGCGTGCAGCGTGCGCTCGCAGCGGTAGTCCATGAACGGCACGGCGAACCCGCAGGTGTCGCTGACCAGCTCCGCGTGCACCACGACGACCGCCCGCAGCCCCGGCCCGTCCGCGTCGCCGAAGCCGGTGACCAGCTCGGTGAAACGCGCGTCGTCGCGGAAGACGACCTCGCCGCGGCCGTGCACGCGCACGATGTTGGGCGGCCCGTCGAACGCGCACCACATCAGCGTGATCCGGCCGTTCTCCCGCACGTGCGCGATCGTCTCGGCGTGGCTGCCGCCGAAGTCCAGGTACGCCACCGTCCGGTCGTCGAGGACGCGCAGCGTGCCCGCGCGGCCCTTGGGCGAGAGGTTCACGTGACCGTCCCCGGCCAGCGGCGCCGTCGCCACGAAGAACACCTTCTGGTCCTCGATGAACTCCCGCAGTCGCGGCTCGATGCGCTCGTAGCTCTTACCCATGCCCGGCAGTATCGACGGCGTTGCGGAACCTGTCAGCCGTCTTTCCCAGGTGCTGAACCAGCTCCGGCGGACCGTCCACCTCGAACTCCGCGTCCAGCATTCCCAGGTGCACCGCCAGCACCTGCGGGGTGTCCGACCCGGCCGTCACCCGGCACGTGCGCTCGTCCACCGCCTCCACCAGCGCCGCCGGCACCCTCGCCGCGATCTCCGCCGCCGGCGCGTGCACCAGCACCGTCGTGCGCCACCGCCACGCCGCCGTGGCCAGGCCCTGGGCCAGGTGGGTCTCCAGGTCCGGCAGCTCCCGCGGCGTGAACCGCGGCCCGGCCGGCACCCGCGGCCGCACCCGGTCGGCGCGGAACGTGCGCCAGTCCTGCCGCGCCACGTCCCAGGCCACCAGGTACCAGCGGCCCCGCGCGTGCACCAGCCGGTGCGGCTCGACCTCGTGGCGGTCCTCGGTGCCGTCGAACGCCACGTAGTCGAACCGCAACCGCTCCCGTGCCCGGCAGGCGTCGACGATCGTCACCATCGCGTCCGGGTCCGGCTCCGCGCTCGTGCCGGTGCTGTGCTCCCGCACCGCCGAGACCCGGTGGCGCAACCGGGAGGGCAGCACCTGCTCCAGCTTCTTGAGCGCCCGGTCCGCGGTCTCGGAGTCCTGCGTGCTCAGGCTCAGCGCGACCGCCACCGCCTCGTCGTCGTCGAGCAGCAACGGCGGCAGGCTCGCTCCCGCGCCCAGCCGGTACCCGCCGGTCACCCCGGGTGTCGCGTGCACCGGGTAGCCCAGGGTGCGCAGCCGGTCCACGTCGTTGCGCACCGTCCTGGTCGTCACCTGCAACCGCCGTGCCAGCTCCGGACCCGTCCAGTCGCGCGGGGACTGCAGCAGTGACAGCAGCTTCAGCAGCCGGGCCGACGTCTCCAGCACGAGTTCCACCCCTCCCCGCGAACGCGGAATGAAACTTTCCGCAATTGTTCCCAGTGTGTCAGCCGTGAACACAGTCCGCGTGGAGGTTCCCCGGAGCGAGCCCGGCGACCTGCGGCAACGCCTCACCGCGCATCAGGCGGACCCGCGGGAGACCGCCTGTCGATCATGGCAGGGTGACGCCCATGTCCCGTGACCCCAAGGCAGACCTGCACCACTACCTCAAAGCAGCCCGCGAGGCCCTGCTGTGGAAGCTCGACGGCCTGTCCGAGTACGACGTGCGCCGCCCGCTCACCCCCACCGGCACCAACCTGCTCGGCCTGGTCAAGCACCTCGCCGGCGTGGAGCAGGAGTACTTCGGCGCCTGCATGGGCCGCCCCTTCGGCGAGACCCTGCCCTGGATCGACAACGGCGACCCGAACGCGGACATGTTCGCCACCGCCGAGGAGTCCCGCGAGTTCGTCCTGTCCCTGCACGCCCGCGCCACCGCGTTCGCCGACAGCTCCATCGAGGAGCTGCCCCTGGACGCACCCGGTGTCGTGCCGTGGTGGCCGCAGGACCGCAGGCACGTCACCCTGCACCTGCTGCTCGTGCACGTGATCGCCGAGACCAACCGGCACTGCGGCCACGCCGACATCGTCCGCGAGACCCTCGACGGCACCGTCGGCCTGCGCGCGGCCGTGTCGAACCTGCCCGACGGCCAGGACTGGCCCGCGCACGTCGCCCGCGTCGAGCAGGCCGCCAGGGAGGCCGCCGCGCGCACCGCCTGACCTCGGACGGGGTGCGCTGCCCGCGGCGTGCGGCGCACCCCGTCGCGGCGCGCACCTCGGTTGACGGTCAGCCCCGTTCCACCAGGTGGCGCCATACGGATGGCGGGATGACAGCGGGGCTTCACACGCACTACACATTGCGGAGCCATGTCCCTGCCGTGGTTCGAAAGGGTTGCCCTGCATGCGAAAAAGCCATCTCAGACCCCTGATCGGGGTCACCGTCGCCGCCTCGGTGTGCTTCGCGATGGGCGGCGTGCCCACCGGCGCGGCCCCCGACCAGGCCGAGACGTCGACGAACTACCAGGTCAGCGGGGTGCGCACCGCTGAGCAGCGCACCAAGGTCGCCAAGTCCGGTGCGGCGATCGACTCGGTCGAGGAACACGGCATCGTCGTGGTCACCGCGACCGGTCGTGAGGTCAGGAACCTGCGCGCGCAGGGGTTCGAGGTCACCGAGCTGCCCAAGCGGCTGGAAGCGAGCTCCGCCATCGGGCCGTTCGACTTCCCCGCGGCGGACTCGAACTACCACAACTACGCCGAGATGACGACGGCGATCAACAACGCCGTCGCCGCCTACCCGAACCTGATCAGCAAGCAGGTCATCGGCAAGTCCTACGAGAACCGCGACATCATCGCTCTCAAGATCAGCGACAACGTCACCACCGACGAGAACGAGCCGGAGGTGCTGTTCACCCACCACCAGCACGCCCGTGAGCACCTCACCGTCGAGATGGCGCTGTACCTGGTCAACCAGTTCACCACCCAGTACGCCACCGACGCGCGGATCAAGGGTCTCGTCGACAGCCGCGAGATCTGGATCATCCCGGACGTCAACCCCGACGGCGGCGAGTACGACATCGCGACCGGCACCTACCGGTCGTGGCGCAAGAACCGCCAGCCCAACGCCGGCTCCAGCAACGTCGGCACCGACCTCAACCGCAACTGGGCCTACAAGTGGGGCTGCTGCGGCGGGTCGTCGGGCAGCACCGGCAGTGAGACCTACCGCGGGCCGAGCGCGGAGTCCGCGCCCGAGGTCAAGGTCGTGGCCGACTTCGTGCGCGGCCGCAACGTCGGCGGCAAGCAGCAGATCACCGCGTCCATCGACTTCCACACCTACAGCGAGCTCATCCTGTGGCCGTGGGGCTGGACCTACGACGACATCGCACCGGGCCTGACCCAGGACCAGCGCGACACCTTCGCCACCATCGGCCAGTCGATGGCGCAGAGCAACGGCTACACGCCCGAGCAGTCCAGCGACCTCTACATCACCGACGGGTCCATCCCGGACTGGCTGTGGGGCACGCAGGGCATCTTCGCCTACACCTTCGAGATGTACCCCGGCAGCGCCGGCGGCGGCGGTTTCTACCCGCCCGACGAGGTCATCCCGGCCCAGACCTCCCGCAACAAGGAGGCCGTGCTGCAGCTGCTCGAACGCGCGGACTGCCCGTACGAGGCGATCGGCAAGGAGGCGCAGTACTGCGGTACCACGCCCCCGCCGACCGGCAAGTACTTCGAGAACGCCACGGACTTCCAGATCAAGGACAACGCCACGGTCAACTCCCCGATCGCGGTGTCGGAGGTGGCGGGCAACGCCCCGTCGACCCTCAAGGTCGCCGTCGACATCAAGCACACCTACCAGGGCGACCTGCGCGTCGAGCTGGTCGCACCGGACGGCACCGCCTACGTGCTGCACAACCGCTCCGGCGGCGGCACGGACAACATCAACACCACCTACACCGTCAACGCCTCCAGCGAGGTCGCCAACGGCACCTGGCAGCTGCGGGTGAACGACAACGCCGCCCAGGACACCGGGTTCCTCGACAAGTGGAGCCTGCAGTTCTGACCGGCTGACCGAAGCGGTCCCTCAGGGCGCCGGCAGCACACCGGCGCCCTGAGGGCCGTAGTCGCGCACGACCATCGAGTCGTGCAGCCGCACGCCCTTCGAGTTGAGCTTGGCCAGCGGCCGCACCAGCCACACCGGCAGCGACGTCGCCACCTGCATGCCGCGCACCAGCCCCGTGACCCCCAGCCGCGACCGCGGGATCAGCGTCCTGGCCATGCCGAGCGCGAACTCCCGGCTCGCGTGCACCACGCCGCGCATCTCCCGCTCGTAGCGGGCGAACCCCGCCACGTGGTCGCCGCCGGCGAGCTCCCCGGCCAGCACGTACGCGCCCAGCACCGCCAGGCTCGTGCTCCCGCCGACCGCGGGACCAGGGCAGTGGGCGGCGTCACCGACCAGCCCCACCCGCCCGCGTGACCACGTGTCCTCGCGCAGCTGGGTGATCGAGTCGAAGTAGAACGCCCCCTCGCCGTCCAGGTGCCCCAGCCACGAGTCGACCTCCGGGTGCAGGCCCGTGAACGCCTCCCGCAGCAGCTGCTTCTGCCGTGCCACGTCGTGGTGGTGGTAGTCGAGCTCGCGCTCGCGGCGGAACAGGAACACCGCCCGCGCGTCGCCCAGGTGCCGCGCCCCGTACAGCGCCGCGCTGCGCCCCGGCCCGATGTGCCCGGTCATCGCCCCCGGCACGCCCAGCTCCCGCGGCACCGACAACACCGCCAGGTACGCGCCGGTGAACCGCTTCGCCACCTCGCCGAACACCAGCCGCCGCACGTTCGAGTGCAGCCCGTCCGCGCCGATCACCAGGTCGAACCGCCGCGGCACCCCGGCCTCGAACGTCACGTCCCCCTCGGTGATGGAGGTGATCGAGTCGCCGAAGACGTACTCGACGTCGGCGCGCGTGGCGTCGTAGTAGACCTCGCTGAGGTCGTCGCGCATGACCTCGACGTGCCGGTCGGATGCCGCCGCGAACAGCTTGGTCGCGTCCCCGCTGATCGGCCGGCGCGTGCCCTCGCGCAGGAACGTCAGCCGCTCGGTGCCGGTCTTCATCGACTCGATGCGCTCCAGCACGCCCATGCGCTCGGAGATCTTCATCGCCGGGGCGAACAGGTCGACCGCGTGCCCGCCGGTCTTGCGCAGCACCGGTGACCGTTCCACCACCGTCACCTCGTGCCCGTACCGCGTGAGCCAGTACGCCAGCACCGGACCCGCGATGCTCGCCCCCGAAACCAGAACCCGCACGTCACACCCCCTTACTTAACGGTCGGTAAGTGACCTGGTGCCAGGCTAGCACCGCCGCTTACCTACCGTTAAGCAAGTTATGCTGCGCCCGTGGCCCGACCGTCCGACACCAAGCAGCGCATCCTCACGACCGCCCGCGAGCTCTTCGCGGCCAAGGGCGTGCAGCAGACCAGCCTGCAGGAGATCGCCGACCGCCTCGGCATCACCAAACCGGCGCTGTACTACCACTTCTCCTCACGCGAGGAGCTGATCCGCAGCATCGTCGAACCGCTGCTCAACGACGGCCAGAGCTTCCTGGAACAGATGGAACGCCGCGCCGACGTCGCACCGCGCGAGCTGCTGGAAGGGTTCTTCGACTTCCACCACCGCTACCGCGCCGACATGCTGTTCCTGCTCACCGAGATGACCACGCTCGCCGAGCTCGGCCTCATCGACGTCGTGCTGTCGTGGCGCGCCCGCCTGAGCAGGCTGATCTTCGGCGACCACCCGACGCTGGAACAGGAGGCCCGCGCCGTGCTCGCGTTCGGCGGCATGCAGGACTGCACCATGCAGTTCCCCGACGCCCCGGTGGACGAACTGCGCGCCGCCACGGTCGCCGCCGCGTGGGACGCGCTGGGCCTGCCCGCCTGAGCACCCGGCCGTTGCTGCCCAGGCGTCTGCAAGTACCACCAACACATGATCAAATCGCCGCTGACTACCAGCAGCTGGCAACCTGCTCAGACGAGCAGCCGCTGCTGCGCCACGGCGCGCGCGAAGCCGTCCACGTTGTCGATCATGATGTTGTGCCCGGTGCTGGGCACCGCGACCAGCTGCACCCCGGCCTGCGTCAGCTCCCGCGCACCGGCCGGTGGGCTGTCGGCCGGGTGCAGCAGGACGCAGGGGATCTCCAGCTCCAGCAACAGCCTGCGCATCGTCGGGTGCGTGCCGCGCACCAGTCCGGCCGCGCTGCGGTACAGCGCTTCGCGCCCGGCCAGCCGCATCGTCGCCGCCCACTCGGGACCGGCGTCGGCGAGCACCTGCTCGTAGCCGTGCGAGAGGAACTCGGCCTCGTCGTAGGCGGCGATGCCGCGGCTGCCCAGCGCGCCGAGGTACGGCTCGAGCGGGTCGAGGTTGGGGTCGACGAGCACGAGGGAACGCACCATCTCCGGGTGCCGCGCGGCCAGCACGACCGCCACCGCGCCACCCATGCTGTGCCCGACGATCTCACTGCGCCGCAGGCCGATCTTCGCCAGCGCCACGGCGAGCGCGTCGGCGTGGCCCTCCAGCGAGTAGGCGAACCCGGTGGGGCGGTCGCTGATGCCGAAACCGAGCAGGTCCAGCATCAGGCTGCGGCGGCCGGCCAGCAGCGGGTGCGCGACGGCCTCCGCGTAGTAGGGCGCGGAGGACGCGCCGAGACCGTGCAGGTAGACGCGAGCGGGTGAGGCGCCGGGAACCTCGACCCACCGGATGTTGACCCCAGGTCTGATCTCAACGGCGCGCATGGCTGGACATTACCCTGCCGCACAGCGGTCTCAGACCGCTTTCGACAGCAGCCCCGTGCTAGTCGACCAGGCCCGCCGACAGCACCGCGAGCACCAGCGACACCGCCGTGAACACCAGCGTGTAGCTGAAGGCGATGCCCGCGTGCAGCCACCGTGAGCGCGCTCCCTCGCACAGCGACAGCTGCCAGTACCCGGCGCCCAGACCGAACACCAACCACGGCAGGACCAGGAGCGCCGGCGCCGGTTCGCCGAGCACACCGGTCACCGCGAACGGCGTCAGGACGGTGACCGCGCCCGTGCCCAGGGCCAGCGGCCACGGCCGGTCCACCGGCTCCCCGGACAACCGCCCCGCACCCACCGCCACGACCGCCGCCAGCACGACGGCGGCGATCAGCACCCCCAGCAGCCACACGTCACCGGCCGGAGCGGACCGCGCGACGGGCACGAGCACCACCGCGAGCGCGACGACGACGGCGGTGGGCAGCACCGGCAACACCCAGGCGTGGCGGAGGGTCACGCCTGTGATGGTCGCGCACCACCCCCGCGCCTGTCGCCGCGTTCGTGTTATTCCACCCCGAGCTCCCGGTCGATCGCCCCCGACACCAGCTCCCGCGCCCGCGCCACGCTGACCGAGCCGCTGTGCCACCGTTCACAGAGCCCCTCCACCAGCGCGGTGAGCCGCTCCGCCGCCGCATCCGCGTCCTCGCCACCGGCCACGCGGACCAGCTCGGCCACGTCGGCGTTCCACGCGCCGGTCGTGCGCTCCAGCGGCTCGCGCAGCTCCTCGCAGAACACCGCGCTGGCCCGCAGCTCACCCCACGCGACGCTGTTCTCCCGCACCTCGTCGACGTCCTGCAGCTCGGCCAGCAGCAGCTCCCGCAACGCCTCACGCGGGTCCCGCGCGGTCGTGCCGGTGTACTCGGCGGCGCGGTGGTTCACGTGCTCCAGCGCCGCGCGCAGGATGCCGGCCCGGTCCTTGAAGTGGTAGTAGATCAACGCCGTCGACACCCCGGCCTCGGCGGCGAGCTTGTCCACCCGCAGCCCGCGCACCCCGTCCTGCGCGATCACCCTGACCGCCGCGTCGAGCAGTTGGGCCCTGCGCTGCGACACGCTCACCTCGGTTCCTGTTGCGTCGTGCGGTGGCGACTACCGCCGTCTCCGCGGCTCCGCCCAGTGAGCAGGCCGGGTGAGCACCGCGGGGAGCTTCGTCCCTGCGTTGCCGCGCGCGGCGTTGACCTGCATCTGCGTCAGGAACAGGCTCGTGCTCAGGTCCGCACCCGACACGTCCGCGCCCCGCAGGTCCGCCCCGATCAGGTCGGCACCGCGCAGGTCGGCACCCGTGAGGTCCGCGCCGATCAAGTAGGCGCCGCGCAGGTCCGCGTCGACCAGCTTCTTGTTGCGCAGCCGGGCCCCGATCAGGTCCGCGCCGCGGTAGGACTTCGCACTCGACCGCAGCCGTTCGCTCGTGCGCAGCAGCAGGACGTCGACCTTCGCGCGGATCTCGGCGACGTCCAGCGCGAGAACGGTGTCCGGATCAGCCGAGGCACAGCCCTCGACCTCCGCGTACGCCGCGGTGAGGTCGTCGTGCGGGTCGCGCCGCTGGGCTTCGGCGAGGTACCAGAGCAGTTCGTGCAGCTGCCGCACGACGGGGAAGACGTCGAACATCTTCTGCCGCTCGGCGGTGCGCCAGTCGACACCTCCGAACACCGTCTGCGACACCCGCTGACCCGCACCGAAGCAGTCGTACACGGTGCAGCCGGCGTAGCCGGACGTGCGCAGCTTCGCGTGGATTCCGCAACGGTGATCGGCCAGCAGGTTGCGGCACGGCGTGCCCGCGTCCTTGGTGGCCGCGAAGTCCGCCGACCTCGCGAACGGCAGCGCCACGCAGCACAACCCGAAACAGGCGGCGCAGTCCGCCTTGAGCTCGTCCATCGCGGTCAGGATACGGGCCAGATCAATGCCATCACTCGCGACGGTCACCGTGCGGCCAGAACACTGGGACGCGAGGGGACCGTGCACACCGAGGCGCACCACCGCGAGGCCGTCGGCACCGGTGCCCGCGTGGGGCGGGATGGGCGCGGTGCTGCGGCAGCGCAGTGACCTGCCGGGCGCCCACGAGTGGTTCCGGCACGGCGCCGAGCTGGGCGACGAGTACTCCGTTCTCAGCTCGGCGCGCGCAGGCTTCGCAGTTCGGCCATCACCTCGTCCAGCTGGCGCTCGGCTCGTTCCGCACGCGCCAGCGTTTGCGCCCGCGCGTCCTCCACCGCCGCCAACGCCTGCCGCACCGCCGCCACCTGCTCGCCGCTCTCCCGCCGGACCTGCGCGAGCCGTTCGTCGACCTCGTCCCGCATCCGTTGCACCTCGGCGCGCGCGTCGGCCGCCGTCTGCTCGGCACGTTCCGCGCGCACCACGGCCTGATCGCGTGCCATCGCCGCCTTGCCCACGGTGTCCGCGGCGGCCTGGCGTGCCTGCTCGACCTGCGCCACAGCTTCCGACCGGATCTGCTCGACCTGCGCTGCGGCCTCCGACCGGGCCTGGTCAGCGGCTGCCTGCGCCTGCTCGGCCGCCGCCTGAGCCTGCTCCACCCGGGCCTGGGCTTCGGCGCGGGCTTGTTCGATCTCCTTCGCCGCCTGCCGCCGTGCCTGCTCGGCGTGCTTCACCGCGTCTGCCCTCGCCTGCTCCACGGCCTCACCCGCGAGCCTCACCTTCTCCTCGGCCTCGGCCCTGATCTCCTCGACCACGGCCGCCGCCTGCACCCTGACCTCGGCGACCTCCGCCTCGGCCCGCTCCTTCGCGGCCTGCGCCTGCTCACGCGCCTCGTCCCGCTCGGTGAACGCCCGGTCCGCGGCCTCGTCGGCTTCCTCCGCGGACCGCACCGCCTGCTCGGTGACCACCTCGGCCGCCTTGCGTGCCTGCTCAGCGTCGTGGCGGCGCCGTTCCGCGGCCGCGAGGTCGGCCTGCGCCTCCGCGACCCGGCGAGCCGCCTCGGCCTCCGCCGCCTGAATCTGGCTCTCGGCGACGCTCGGGTCCGCCATCGCGTTGAGTTCACCGACCGCCCGGCCCAGCGTCTGGGTCATCTGCTCGGACAGCACCCGGAAGCGGTCGAGGAGCTCTTCAGCCCTGATCTTGGCGGTACCGGAGACCCTAGGCAGATTCGTCACGGTGACGACCTCCAGGTTTTGCTCCGCCCCTTTCTCGGCCGCCTCTTGGAGCCGTTGCCGTTCCCGCCATGCCCGCCAGCGCGTGTGCTCGGGCAGGTCGCAGTACTCCGAGGGCCTACCGGGGCCGCTACCTCGGAAAACGGGGCGTTCGCAGCCCGGGAAGTTACAGCTCGTCTCCACGGGCAATATCGTAGCAGGGTTACGTGTGCAGTTACGTTGTCCAACGCAACGCAAACCAAATAGGCGTCCAGAATCTGACCGCCGATAAGTGAAAATTATCGGCGGCCAGCATCCGGGGAGGCTGCCAACGAAACCGGTCCCCCGGCAGCCTCGAAACGCCCTGCGAAAACTGTGAACCGCCTACAAACTTCCCTAATGGCGGCGATCGCGGAACGTGGCCCGCAAATCACTCACCCACGCCTGCGGGTTCTCCCACGGGATGAAGTGCCCGCCACGCTCGTGGGCATTGACGTTCACGTGGTTGAACCACGCCGCCTGCGGACCGCCGAGGAACGCCGCGACCCGCTCCTCGGCGGTGTGGATGCCCGGCGGGTTCTCGTAGGTGACGAACGTGAGCCCGACCGGCGCCTCCACGACCGGGGTGCGGGAGTGCGAGGGCTGCCACGGGTGCCGGTTGGCGTTGGCGTAGTAGCGCATCGAGGTGGTGATGGAGTTCGTGACCCAGTAGATCGTCGCGTGCGTCAACAGGTCGTCCCTGGTGAACACGGACTCGACATCGCCGCCGTTGTCGCTCCACGCGGTCCACCGCTGCAGCAGCCACGCGAGCAGCCCGGCCGGCGAGTCGCTCAGCCCGTGCGCCAGCGTCGCGCCGTCGAGCATGTGCACGGCCAGGTGCGTCGCCCAGCGGCGGTCCATCTCGATGATGCGGTCGCGGACGTCGGCGGGCTGGTCGTCGGTCAGCGGGCGGTTGCGGGCGAAGTCCCAGGCGCGCGGGCCGGTGAAGAAGTCGAGCGGCAGGCCGGAGCCGATGTGGATGCCGTGCAGCGAGCCGGCGTACTTGTGGCCGAGCTGGCTGGAGACGATCCCGCCGATGTCGCACCCGCCGGCGGCGTACCGGTCATGTCCGAGGACGTCGGTCATCAGCGCGTGCCACAGGTCGGCGACCTTCCAGAAGTTGACGTCCGGGAACCCGGTGAGCGGACCGGGGAACCCGAAACCGGGCAGCGAGGGCACGATGACCTCGAACGCGTCGGCCGGGTCACCGCCGTGCGCGGCCGGGTCGGCGAGCGGGCCGATGACCTTCGACCAGTGCCAGAACGTCCACGGCCAGCCGTGGGTGAGGATCAGCGGGATCGGCGCCGGGCCGCGTCCGGGTGCGCGCAGGAAGTGCACCGGGACATCGGCGACGGTCACCTCGTAGTGTTCGTGGGCGTTGATGGCGGCTTCGGCCGTGCGCCAGTCGTAGCCGTCGCGCCAGTACGCGACCAGCTCGCCGAGGTAGCCGGCCGGTACGCCGTAGGACCAGTCGTCGTTGCCCTCGTCCAGCGGCGCGCGGGTCCGCGCGAGGCGGGCGCGCAGGTCGTCGAGGACCTCGTCGGGCACGTGGATCGGGGTCGGGTGCAGCGGGAAGGCCTGCCCAGTGGTCATGACCTTCGTTCTACCCGCCGGTGCCGGCCGGGTTCAGGCGGGCCAGGCGCGCAGCAGCGAGTCGAGCGCGTCCACGGCGCGGGTCCACGACGCCTCGACCCCGCGCGGGTGGCTGTGGAAGGCGCCCGCCTGCTCCAGCGACACGTAGCCGTGGAAGGTGCTGTGCAGCAGCCGCACGGCGTCGGTCTGGTCGGGTTCCCACAGGTCGTAGCCGCGCAACAACGCCCGTGTCAGCTCGGTGTGCCGCTCGGCCGCGCCGGTGGCCGCCGTGTCCGGGTCCAGCGCGATCCGCGTGGCCGCGTACCGGCCGGGGTGCTGCTTGGCGTAGCCGCGGTAGGCGTCGGCGAACGCGCGCAGCGCCTGCTTGCCGGAGCGGCCGGCCAGTTCGGCGGCGACGCGGTCGGCGAGTTCGGCCAGCGACTGGACGGCGACGCGGGTGCGCAGGTCGTGGGCGTTGCGGATGTGCGAGTACAGCGAGGCGTCTTTCACGCCGAAGTGGCGGGCGAGCGCGGACACCGTCACGTTGTCGAAGCCGACCTGGTCGGCCAGCTCCGCCGCCGCCTGCGTGAGGCGGTCGGCGGTGATCCCCGCGCGTGCCATGCACCACCCTTCCTAGGGCTCTTAATCATTTGCCTAGTACCTCTAGGTAAACCTACCGTCGAGGTCATGAAGCCGCTGACCGAACACGACATCCGCGCGTCCTTCGTCAATTCCACCAAGGGCGAGGCCAAGCGCATGCACGTGCCCCGCGATCTCGCCGACCGCCCGTGGGACGACCTGGACTTCCTCGGCTGGCGCGACCCGGCGGCACCCGACCGCTCCTACGTCGTCACCGAGCTCGGCGACCGGTTCGCGGGCGTGGCGCTGCGGCGGGCCGCCCAGTCCGGGCTGCCGCGCAAGTCGATGTGCTCGTGGTGCCTGACCACGCACTCCGGTGACGGCGTGTCGCTGATGACCGCGCGCAAGGCCGGCAAGGCGGGACAGCTGGGCAACTCGGTCGGCGTTTACCTGTGCGCGGACCTGGACTGCTCGCTGTACCTGCGGGGACGCAAGGACGCCGGGTTCGGCGGGCGGATCCACGAGTCACTGGCACTGGAGGACAAGGTCGACCGGCTGCTGGGGAACGTGGCGGCGTTCTTCGCGCGCGTCAGCTCCTAGGGACCGCGGTCTACAGCTCCAGCACGAGCTCGGCGGTGCACGCGCGGGCGCACGGCCACGGGTCGCCGCACTCGGTGCAGCCGGAGGTCGCGGGCAGGTGCGCCTCGAGCACGCTGACCGCCCGGTCGCGGTAGCGCTCCAGGTCCGACTCCCAGCCGTGGCGGGAGGACGCGGTCGCACTCGTCATCGTCATCAGTCCTCAGGGTTGTGCTGTAGGACACAGGATGCACCCGCGCGAGCGGTTGTGGGTGCGCAACGGGCGAACAGGTCCCGTTCCGGCAGGAAAGCGCACGGCACGTTCGCGCGGCGGGCCGGGCGGGACGTGACCTCCAGCCACGCCCCCAGCTCGCGCCACCGGCCCCCCGGTCGATGGCTGCCGGCGCCCCCGACGAACGCCGGCACCACCGTTGTATCGGTCCGGGATTTTTCATGTTCGGGCATCGGCGGCTAATCAACGGGAAAACGTTCCACCGACCGGGGGACCCGCACCGCCCGCACGGCGAACCCGGTGCGCGGAAGGCGAATCTGGGCGGGTGCGGGCGGCATCATGTGGGCATGGACATACCGGCGGCGCTGGCCGCGGCCGCGCGTGGTGACCAGACGGCGTGGGATGCCCTGATCAGGCAGTTCAGCGGGCTGCTGTGGTCGGTCGCCCGCGCCCACCGGCTCAGCGACGCCGACGCCGCCGACGCCGTGCAGTGCACCTGGATCAAGCTGGTGGAGCACCTCGACCGCATCGCGGAGCCCGAGCGGCTGGCCGGGTGGCTCGCCACCACGGCGCGGCACGAGTGCCTGCAGCTGATCCGGCGGTCGGGGCGGTTGCCGGAGCCGGCCGAGATCGACGACTCCGCCGACCCCGCGCCGCCGGTGGACCACGCGCTGCTCGTCGGTGAGCGGGACGCGGCGCTGTGGCGGGTGTTCGAGGGGCTGCCGGACCGGTGCCGGCGGCTGTTGCGCGTGCTCATGGCGTCACCGCCGCCCGCGTACGCCGAGGTCGCGGCCGCGTTGGACATGCCGGTGGGCAGCATCGGGCCGATCCGGCAGCGGTGCCTGAACCGGCTCAGGGCGCTCGTCAGCGGCGAGCCGGTGCTGGAGGAGCGGTCATGAGCGAGGACGACGACTTCCTGGCCGAGCTGCGGGCGGCGGCGGACCGGTTCGACCCGGTGCCGGCCGGGGTGCTGCGCGACGCGAGCGCGGCACTGGCGCTGCGGGCGCTCGACGAGGAGCTGGCGGTGCTCGTGGAGAACGAGGCGGCGCTGGTGCGCGGTGACGACGGGCCGTTGCTGCTGGCGTTCGAGTCCGAGCGGGTGACGCTGAACCTGGAGATCAGCGGCGACACCGTGCGCGGGCTCGTCACCGGCGCGGTGGGCGAGGTGGTGGTGGAAACACCGCGGTCACGGCGTTCCACCCCGGTCGTCGACGGCTGGTTCACGGTCACGGACGTGCCGTCCGGGCTGGTCAGGGTGCGGGTGACCGCCACGGACGGCACCGTCGTGGTGACCCAGTGGGCGCGCTTCTAGAGCAGGACCCGCACGTCGAACGGGCCGTTGACGCCCCACGCGTGCCGGGTCTCGCACCGGCCGAGCAGCACGTCCCGCGCGGCCGTGGCGGTCAGGCCGCTCTCCATCAGCGCACCGATCCGCCCGGTCACCGCGGCGGCCGCGAACGAGGTGCCCGACCACGTCGCGAACCCCTTCTCGAACGGGCCGTGCACGTCCTCACCGCGGGTGAAGACCGTGATCCACCGGCCGCAGGCGCTGAACTCGGCGATCTCCCCGCTCGCCGTGGTCGCGCCGACCGAGAGGACGCCCGCGTCGGCGGCCGGGTAGTTGCGCAGCGGTGAGGCGTTGTTGGGCACCGCTGCGACGACCACGACGTCACCGGCCAGCGCGTCGAGCGCGGCCCGCAGACCCTCGGGGGTGCCCTGTTCGGAGAGGCTGCCGCCGAACGACAGGTTGATCAGCTTGATGTCGGGCCGGTTCAGGTTCTCCAGCGCGGCCACGACCTGGGTGTCGTCGTCGGGTCCCTCGACCAGGGCGCGGCGCAGGACGACCGTGGCGGTCTTCGCGTGGTCGAGGACCACCCCGGCGACGAACGTGCCGTGCCCGGAGCCCGCCGCCTCGACGTGGTCGTCGTCGACCTCGACGTGACCGTCGAGCCACGGGTGCGGTGCGTAGCCGGTGTCGACCACGCCGATCTTCAGTGCGGCGTCCGCCGCCGGCAGCGGCACCCTGGCGATGGTGCTGACCGCCTGGGCGAGGCCGTAGGCGTGCGGGTCTCTGCCGCCCATGGTGTCCACTCCCCTCCTGCGTCCGGATGAGCATGTCCGAAGCTTGATGCCGCGGCAACGGATAGCTGATACACACCGCCTATGACGCTCGTCCGTGCGGAGCAGGCGAAGGACCTCGCCTACACCTCACCGGCGCGTGCCCGCCGCCTGGCCGAGTCCGTACGCGGTGGAATGGACGCGGAGACCGAGTCGGTGGCGCTGCACGCCCTGGGCATGGCGGCCTCGGCGGTGGGGCGGCTCGACGAGGCCGAACGACACCTGCGCGCGGCCGTGTCGGTCGCGTCGGTGGCGGGGCTGGTGGTGCGGGCCGCGCAGGCGCGGGGGTCGCTGGGGTACGTGCTGACGCTGACCGGGCGCACGGCGGAGGCGTTGCGGGCGCTGGCCGACGTGCCCGAGCAGGTGGACGGGGTGACCGCGGCGCGGCTGCTGATGCAGCGGGCGCTGGTGCTCACCGAGATCGGCCGGTTCGCCGAGGCCGCCGACGGGTTCGCCGCGGCGCTGGCCGCGAACCCCGGTGACCCGCTGCTGGAGGCGACGATCCGCAACAACCGGGGCCTGCTGCGCGCGCACCGGCGGGACTGGCGGGGTGCGGCGGAGGACCTCGACCTCGCCGAGTCGCTGTACGTCGCCGCCGGTCACACCGGGCGGACCGCGATGGTGTTCCACAACCGCGGGGTGGCGTTCGAGGCACGCGGCGACGTGCCGGCGGCGCTGGCCGCGTTCGACGAGGCGGCGGCCCGGTACGCGGCGGCCGGGCGGGACCCGGGGTTGCTGCCGATCGAGCGGGCCGAGGCGTTGCTGTCGGTGCGGCTGGTCGCGGAGGCCCGGTCGGCGGCCGCGGCGGCGGTGGCGGCGTTCACCCGGCAGCGCAACTTCGTGGACGTGGTGCAGGCACGGCTGGTGCTGGCGCGAGTGGAGCTGGTGGCGGGGGACCCGGTCGCGGCACTGGCCTCGGCGGTGTCGGCCGGGCGGTCGGCGCGGCGGCAGGGGCGGCCCGCGTGGGCGGCGTTCGCCGGGTACCTGGCGTTGCGGGCGCGGTGGGAGCGGGGGTCGGCGTCGCTGCGGTCCGCGCGCCGGGTCGTCGAGGCGCTGGCCGGTGAGGGCTGGGTGGTCGCGGCGCTCGACGCGCGGCTGATCGTGGCGCGGCTGGCCCTGCAGGCACCGCGGCACCGGGCGGTGGCGCGCGCGGAGCTGACCGCCGTCGCTGCGGCCGCCCGCACCGGTCCGGCGGAGCTGCGCGCACGGGCCTGGCACGCGACGGCCCTGCTGCGGCTCGCCGACGGTGACGTGAAGGGCGCCGAGGCGGCGCTGCGGTCCGGGGTCGACGTGCTGGCGGCGTTCCGCAACGGTCTGGGCGCGACGGAGCTGCGGGCGCACGCGTCCGGGCTGGCGGGCGAGCTGGTCGCCACCGGCACGCGGCTGGCCCTGGCCGGCGGCCGTCCCGCCGCGGTGTTCGGGTGGGCGGAGCGGTGGCGGGCGGGGGCGTTGCGCGTGCGCCCGGTGCGGCCGCCCGACGACGACCGGCTGGCCGACGACCTCGCGGAGCTGCGGCAGGTCATGGCCGCCGGAGACCTGCGCCGGCAGGCCGAGCTGGAGCAGGCGATCGGGGCACGGGCCCGGCACGCGACCGGCATCCGCGCCGCCGACCCACCGCCGTCGCGCACCCGGCTCAGCACGGCGCTGGGCGATCACGTGCTGGTCGAGTACGTCGAGTCCGACGGGCGGCTGCACGCGGTCGTCCTCGACCGCGGCAGGGTCCGGTTGCTCGACGCGGGCCCGGCCGAGGCCGCCGCACGGGAGGTGCAGGCGCTGCGGTTCGGCATCAACCACCTCGCGCACCGCATCGGCTCCGACCGCACCCGCAAGGCCATCGAGGAACGCCTCGGCCAGGCCGCCGACCGCCTCGACCGGCTCCTGCCCGCGACGAGGAAACCGCTGGTCATCGTGCCGACCGGTGCGTTGCACGCACTTCCGTGGCCCGCGCTGCCCAGCTGCCGGGGCCGGGCGGTGACCGTCGCGCCGTCCGCGGCGCTGTGGCTCAGGGCCGCGGAGTCCGACCACGTCACCGGGCGCACGGTGCTGGCCGCCGGACCGGGCCTGCGCCACGCCGTGGCCGAGGTCGAAGCCCTGAAGCGCCGCTACCCGCACGCCGAGCGGTTCACCGGCAGGAGGGCGACCACGGCGAACCTGCTGCACGCCCTCGACGGCGCCGAGCTCGCGCACATCGCCGCGCACGGCCGGTTCCGCGCGGACAACCCGCTGTTCTCGACGCTCACCCTCGCCGACGGTCCGCTCACCGTCTACGACCTCGAAGGACTGCACCGGCCGCCGCGGCAGGTGATCCTGTCCGCGTGCGAGGCGGGCAACTCGGGCATCCGTCCGGGTGACGAGCTGCTCGGCCTCGCCGCGGCACTGCTGGCGCTGGGCACCAGGACCCTCATCGCCTCGGCGGTGTCGGTGCCCGACGACACCAGCAAGGCGCTGATGCTGCGCTACCACCGGGAGCTGGCGGCCGGCCGTGCCCCGGCGGAGGCGTTGGCGAAGGCGCAGCGCACCTGGACCGAGGCGGTGTTCCAGTGCTACGGCGCGTCTCTGCCCTGACCAAACGGTCCGACGGGTGCGGTGCGCTCAGGTCCCCGTGCGATCACGCGTGGAGAACCGCCCGCAGCCCGTCGATGCCCGTGAAGTGGTGCCCGCGCATCCCGGCCCGCCGCGCCGCCTCGACGTTCTCCAGCCGGTCGTCCACGAACAGGATCTCGTCGTCGCCGAGGCGTTCCCGGCACCACTCGAACGCCTCGATCGACGGTTTCGCGTGTCCGATGCGGCAGGAGAACGCCCGCAGCTCGAACAGGTCGAGCCACGGGTAGCGGCGTTCGAAGTCGCGGGCGTGGTCCTCGGGGATGTTCGACAGCAACGCGATGCGCCTGCCCGCGGCGTGCAGTGCGCCGAGCAGGGCGACCATCTCGTCGTCGACCTCGGTCCAGCTCGCCACGTCCTGCTCGACCATCGGCGGGTACCCGACGCGCCGCCAGTACTCGGCGGCGGTCACGTCGCCGCGGTCGTAGGCGGGGCGGTGCGCCCAGTAGGCCTGCCAGAACGCCGGGTCGGTGCTCATGGTGTCCATCACCGCCCGGGACTGGTCGCGGGCGATCACCCCGAACATGTCGAACAGCACGATCACGCCGTCACCACCGCCACGCCCGCTGCCGTCAACCCGTCGTCGCCGTCCGCATCGGTCACCACGGCGTCCAGGGCGGACACCGGTGCCACGAACGCCAGCGCGGTGCGCGTCAGCTTCGAGGCGTCGGCCGCGGCGATCACGCGCCGGGCCGACGAGATCGCCGCGCGCTTGACCGCGGCGTCGTCCAGGTCGAACGCGGTCAGGCCCTGCTCGGCGGAGAGGCCGCAGCAGCCGATGACCGCCGTGTCGAAGCGCAGCGACTGCAGCGACTGCAGGGTCAGCGGTCCGGTCAGCGCCAGCTCCCCCGCGCGCGGTGTGCCGCCGGGGATCAGCAACGTCAGCGACGGGCCGCCCACCAGCGCGTTCACCGCGTGCAGCGACAGCGGCATCACGGTCAGACGGCGCGCATGCAGCACGTGGGCGACCTCCACGCACGTGGTGCCGCTGTCGAGCACGACCGACTCGCCGTCGGAGAGCAGGCCCGCGACGACCCCGGCGATGCGGCGCTTGGCGTCCAGCGCCTCCTCCGAACGCAGTGCGTACGGTGGTTCAGACCCGCGCAGCAGCAGGCTGCGCGCACCACCGCGGTAGCGCTCCAGCACGCCTTGCGCGGCGAGCACCTCCAGGTCGCGGCGGATCGTCATCTCGGACGCGCCGGTCAGCGACGCGAGCTCCGCCACACCGAGGGAGCCGGCGTCGCGCACGGCCTCGGTGATCTGCCTCAGTCGGGACACACTCGCGATTGAACACCAGCTGTGTTCGAAGTTCAAACTTTCAAACACGCGGATTGTTCGTTAGCGTGAAGCATGTGAACGCTCTCAGGGCCGCGCGGGTGGCCACCTTCACGTACTTCGCACTCAACGGCTTCCTGCTCGGCATGTGGATCGTGCACATCCCCACGGTCGAGCGCCGGGTCGGCATCGACCACGCGGAGCTCGGCCGGTTGCTGCTGGTCCTCGGGCTCGGCGCGTTCATCGGCATGCGGGCCGGCGGCTGGCTGACCGACCGGTTCGGCGCGCGCACCGTCACCCCGCTCGCGGGCGTGCTGTGCAGCGCGGCCGTCGTGCTGCCGGGACTCTCCACCGGTGAGCTGGCGCTCGCCGCGGCGTTGCTGGCGTTCGGGTTCGGCAACGGCGTGCTGGACATGGCGATGAACGGGCACGCGGTCGTCGTCGAACGCGAGTACGCGCGCCCGGTGATGTCGGCCTTCCACGCGACCTGGTCGCTGGGCGGTGTCGCCGCCTCCCTGGTCGGCGCGCGCACGCTGAGCTGGGAGCTCTCGCCGGACACGACGCTCGCGGTGGTCGCCGTCGTCGGCGTGGTGGTCAGCCTCGTCACGGCACCGGCGTTGTCGCACGGCGCGACGACCATCCCGCACGAAGGCGACGAGGACCAGCCCAGGACGAAGAAGAAGGTGCCGCTGCGGATCTGGGTCATGGCGGGGCTCGCGTTCATGGTGATGCTCAGCGAGGGCGTCGCCAACGACTGGAGCGTGCTGCACCTGCAGGACGTCCTGGGCGCCGAACCGCAGATCGCCGCGCTCGCCTACGGCGCCTTCGCGACCACCATGACCGTCGGGCGGCTGCTGGCGGACCGGGTCACCGCGAAGATCGGGCCGATGGCGGTGCTGCGCTGGGGTGCGGTGATCGCGGCGGCCGGGTTGCTGCTGGCGGCGTTCGCACCGTGGACCGGCCTGGCGATCGCGGGCTGGGCGGTGGCCGGCGCCGGGTTGTCCGGCACGGTGCCGCAGCTGTTCAGCGCGGCCGGGCACGCCGACCCGAGCTCCGCGGCGGTGAACATGTCGCGGGTGGCGGGCCTGGGCTACATCGGCGTGCTCGCCGGGCCCGCGGTGATCGGCTGGCTCACGCACCTGATGCCGCTCAACGTCGCGTTCGTGCTGCCGGTGCTGTTCTGCGTGGTCACGGCGTTCGCGGCCGGTGTGCTCAGGCCCGCGGCCACCGAGGTCGAACGCACCGCCGACCCCGTGCACTGACGGAACGGGCGCGGCACGCCGGAAAGGCCTCGATCTTTCCGGCGTGCCGCAGCGCTCGCAGGTGATTCACTGTCCCGCATGGATCTCCCCGAACTGGACCTCGCCGCGCTGGACCTGACCACCGCGCACCTGGCCGACGCCTGCATCCGCACCGGCGTCCCGGTCCGCACCGCCACCCTCGCCCCGGTCGTCCCCGGCAGCAGGGTCGCCGGCCGCGTCCTGCCCGCTCGCCACGCCGGCAGCGTGGACGTCTTCCTCGAAGCCGTCGAGCGCAGCGCACCCGGTGACGTGCTCGTCGTCGACAACGACGGCCGCACCGACGAGGCGTGCATCGGCGACATGGTCGTGCTGGAGGCCCAGGCCGCGCAGCTGCGCGGCCTGGTGGTCTGGGGCCTGCACCGCGACACCTCGGACATCCGCGCGATCGGGCTGCCGGTGTTCAGCCTCGGCGCGAACCCGACGGGGCCGCTGAGCCTGCGCGACCGGGCACCGGAGGCGCTGTCGACCGCCCAGGTCGACCAGTGGACCGTCACCAGCGGCGATGTCGTGTTCGGCGACGACGACGGCGTGCTGTTCGTGCCCGCCGACCAGGTCGAGACCGTGATCGCCAAGGCGCGGGGCATCCGCGACGTCGAACGGGCGCAGGCGCAGCGCGTGCGGCAGGGTGAGTCCCTGCGCAGCCAGCTGCGGTTCGACGAGTACCTCGCGAGCGGGCTCACGTTCCGCGAGCACCTGCGCGAGATCGGCGGCGCAGTCGAGGAGTGAGGACCGCGATCGCGCAGCTCCGGTATGCGGGTCGCGACCCCGTGTCGAAAAGGTCCTGAGCCCTTCGACGGACCGGTGACAACGCCAGCCGCGGAGAGGAAGCGCAGAGATGGACTGGACCCTCGAGGTCGTCGTCGTACCGGTGTCGGACCTGGACCGGGCGAAGCACTTCTACGCAGAACAGCTCGGGTTCGTCGTCGACCACGACACGACGTTCGACGAGAACACGCGCATCATGCAGCTCACGCCACCCGGCTCCGGCTGCTCGGTGGTGATCGGCAAGGGGATCGTGAAGGGCGAGCCCGGCACGCTCAAGGGCGTCCAGCTCGTGGTCTCCGACCTGGAGAAGGCTCGCGCGCAGCTCGTCGAGCGCGGGGTCGAGGTCAGCGAGATCGTGCGGATGAACGAGAAGGACGGCGGGTCGTTCGTGTTCTTCGACGACCCGGACGGCAACAGCTGGGCCGTGCAGGAGATCAGGGCCCGCGCGACCGGTGGGGAGTGGAAGTGAAGTACATGCTGGTCAGCTACGGCGGCGCCCAGGAGGACTGGGAGGGGCTCGCCGCGTGGACCGACGAGGACATGCACCGGATGATCGGGTACATGCGCGACCTGGACGCCGAGCTGCGCGCCACCGGTGAGCTGCTGCAGTCCGAGGGGCTCAGCGGGCCCGCGCGGGCGTTCGTGGTGCGCGGCGGCGAGGACGGCGTGCCGAACGTGGTCGACGGGCCGTTCGCCGAGTCCAAGGAGGTCATCGCCGGCTACTGGGTGGTCGACGTGGACAGCCGCGAGCGGCTGCTGGAGATCTGCCAGAAGGCCTCGGCGTGCCCCGGCCCCGGCGGGAAGGTCCTGAACCAGCCGATCGAGGTGCACCCGATCATGGGCGCCCCCGACGTCGACCAGGACACCCTGGCGCCGTACAAGCAGTGACCGGGACGGGGTCGGACCGCTCAGGCCCGACCCCACCAGGATCAGCCGTGCGGGTAGCCGCTGACGTAGAGGACCTGGCCGGTCACGAAGTCGGCGTCCTCGGCGGCGAAGAACAGCACCGCACGCGCGATGTCGTGCGGTGTGCCGATCCGCCCGACCGGGATCGACCTGCGCACCACTTCGAGGTGTTCGTCCATGGTGCGCCCGGCCCGCGCGGCGCTGACCTCCGTCATGCCGGTCCGCACGGTGCCGGGACCGACGGCGTTGACGGTGATGCCGTGCGGTGCGAGGTCGAGCGCGGCACCGCGGGTGAGCCCCTCGACACCGGCCTTCGCGGCGACGTAGTTGATCCGCTCGCCCTGCACGATCGCGGAGATGCTGGAGATGGTGACGATCCGCCCCCACCCGGCGTCCCGCATCGCCGGCGCGGTGGCCTTGAGCATCAGGAACGCGCCGCGCAGCACCGTGCCCTGCACCGCGTCCCAGTCCTCCAGGGGCATGTCCAGCGGGTGGTTGTCCCGTGCGAACCCGGCGTTGTTGACCAGGATCTCCACCGGCCCGAACGCCGCGACGACCTCGGCCACCGCCGCGTCCACCGAAGCCGGGTCGCTGACGTCGCACTCCACCGCGACCGCCTGCCCACCCGCCTCGGCGATCCGGCCGGCGACCGCGCGGGCGCCCTCGACGTCGCGGTCCACCACGGCGACCCGGTGACCCAGCTCGGCCAGCTCCTGCGCGATACCGGCGCCGATTCCCGATCCAGCGCCGGTGACCAGCGCGACACGTGACTGCATGTGGTCAACCTGCGCGAGGCCGGTCCCGTCCGCAACCGGGTTTCGCGAACGGTGCGGCTTCACCAGATGAGCAACGGCTCAGGCCAGCGCGCGTGCGACGGCGGCTTCGACGTGCAGCCGGGTCGTGGGGAACACCGGCAGCGGCACATCGTGCTGGCTGATCAGCAGCTCGATCTCGGTGCAGCCGAGGATCACGCCCTGCGCGCCCTCGAACCGGCTGATCACGTCCTGGTAGGCGCGTCGCGACTCGTCCTTCACCACACCCAGGCACAGCTCGTCGTAGATGATCCGGTGCACGGTCGCGCGGTCCTGCGGGCTGGGCAGCAGCACCGTGAGGCCGTGCTGCTCCAGGCGTTCGCGGTAGAACGGCTGGTCCATGGTGAACCCGGTGCCGAGCAGCCCGACGGTGGTGAGCCCGGCCTGCGTGATAGCGGTGGCGGTGGTGTCGCCGAGGTGGACCACCGGGATGTCGACGGCGGCTTGGACCTCGTCGAACACCTTGTGCATGGTGTTGGTGCAGATGAGCAGGAAGTCCGCGCCGCCGGCCTGCACGAGCCGCGCGGCGTCGGCCAGTGCCTTCGCCGCGTCGTCCCACCTGGCCTCGACCTGCATGCGTTCGATCTCGGCGAAGTCGACGGAGTGCAGCACGACCTTGGCCGAGTGCAGGCCGCCCAGCCGTTCGCGCACGACGGTGTTGGCGAGCCGGTAGTACTCCGCGCTGCTCTCCCAGCTCATGCCGCCGAGCATCCCGATGGTCAACATGCCGTCAGTCAAGCACTCCAGCGCGCGTCGCGTCCGGTCTTGGCCAGCAGCCGTTCGAACGCGGTGGCGTCGGCGGGTGGTTCGGTGGGGGCCTGGAAGACGTTCCACTCCAGGGCGGTGGGGCCCATCTGCTCGACGAGGCCCTCGACGGCGGTGAGCACCTCGGGGTCGGGTTCGAACCGCTGACCGGTGGCCTGCGCGAGGTCGGAGGCGTGGATGGTGAGGTCGAGCAGCGCGAGCCCGCCGACCACGGAGGCGGGCAGGTTCATGTTGCCGGCGATGCCCTCGTCCGCGCCGGGCTGTCCCCAGGCCTCGACGAGCCGGGCGGTCTCGGCCGGGTACTGCGCGCGCCAGTCCGGGTAGTGCGGTGTGGTGCTGAAGTCGGCGTCCTGCTTGACGGCGAGCTTCTGGAACTCGACGACGACGTGCAGCAGGTGGTCGAGCAACGCGCGCACGTCGTAGTCGGCGCACGGGGTCGGCTTGGTCAGGTCGTCGTCGCTGATGGTCGCGATGACGGGCAACGCGTGGTCGCGGGCCCGGTCGAGCAGAACGCTGAGCTTCATGGTGAGGACGGTAGGACGCGGCGTGGGGACGTTCTTGAAGAAACGCGCCACATAGGATTCCCGGCGTGCAGGGGCCGCGCCGGGACACACGGGGGATCGTCGACGCACGGGAGCTCTTCGCCCGTGTCCGGTTCCGCCGCCGCCTGCCCGCGCCCGAGCTGCGGCCGTACCTGGAGCACTACTGGCTCATCGACGGCGAGCTGGACACGCCCTACACCTCGCACGTCGTGCCGCACCCGTCGGTGAACGTCGTGTTCGAGCACGGCCACGAGCACCCGGAGATCGCCGGGGTCGGGCTGGGGTTGTTCAGCCGGGAGCTGCGCGGGCGGGTGCGGGTCGCCGGGGTCCAGTTCCGGCCGGGCGGGTTCCGGCCGTTCCGCGCGGAGCCGGTGTCGCGGTGGACCGGGCGGCACGTGCGGCTGACCGACGTGCCCGCGGCGCTCGTGCTGGCCGTGGAGGGCGAGGATGATCGGGTGGCGGCGCTGGACGCGTTCCTGCTGGGCCTCGGACCGGTCGCCGACCCGCAGGCGGCGCTCGCGGTGGAGCTGGTGCAGCGCATCCGCGAGGACCGGGAGATCCGCCGGGTCGCTGACTTCGCCCGTGCCGAGGGCGTGGCGGTGCGGACGTTGCAGCGGCTGTTCGCCGACTACGTGGGGGTCAGCCCGAAGTGGGTGATCCTGCGCTACCGCATCCACGAGGCTCTGGAACGGGCGGAGACCGACGTCGAGTGGGCCGGGCTCGCCGCCGACCTCGGCTACAGCGACCAGGCGCACCTGGTCCGCGACTTCACGCAGACCGTCGGCGTCTCCCCCACCGCCTACGCCAGGGCGCTGACCTGAAAACGGTTCGACGCCGCCGCCGGCCCCTGCCACAGTGCCCGCTGTGACGACCGAACTCCTCACCGCCGAGGACGTGCGCCTGATGCAGGGCCTGGCTCAGCGGGTCACCGCGGTCCGCCCGGAGCTGGTCAACAGCGACGCCTCCTACGGTGAGCTCGCGTGGAACTGGGGCAAGGACCACGCCACCGAGGGCCACGCCTGGGTGCGCCGGCTCTGGTTCGCGGGCGACGACCTGGTGGCCTGGGGGTGGGCGCAGCTGCCGCGCCGGGTGGTCCGCCGTGACGGTTCGGTCAGGGACGTCACCGGCGCCTACCTCGCCCACCAGGTGCACCCCGGCCACCCGGCGCTGCTGGACGAGGTGGTCGACTGGTTCGACGGCGTCGCACCGGGTGTCGACCGCACGGTGCTGCCCAACGCCGACGACGAGGCCGCCCTCGCGCGGTGGACGGCGCACGGCTACGAGGTCGACCGGGACTCGCTCGGCGGCTGGACCCAGCTCAACGAACGCGACCTCACCGACATCGCGCAACCCGTGCTGCCGGCCGGTTTCCGGTTCCGCACCGCCGACGAGGCCGGTCCGGAGGCGGTGGTGCGGGCGCACGTCGACGCCTGGGCCGGCTCGACGTACTCGCCGCGGTCCTACGAGGGTGTCCGGCAGACGGCCGCTTACCGCGGTGACCTGCACGTCCTGGTCGAGGCGCCGGACGGGACGATGGCGTGCTCGGCGATCATGTGGCTCGACGAGGTCAACCGGACCGCCGAGTTCGAACCGGTCGGCACCCATCCGGAGCACCGCAGGCGTGGCCTGGCCAGCGCGGTGTTGCTGCACGGCATGGGGCTCGCGCGGGCGGCAGGGGCGGTGCACGTGACGGTCGCGTGCCTGGGCGCGGACGAGCACCCGTCGGCACGGGAGCTGTACTACGGCGTCGGGTTCCGGCTGCTGTCGCGCGACCTGCCGCTGATCAAGCGGGCGGACAGCGCCTGATCGGCCACCCCACGGCTCACCTCGCCAATGCGCGTCCGATCGCGGCCACCGCCGTCGTGATGTCCCCCGGTGTCGTCGCCGCGTACCCGAGCACCAGCCCCGGCGCGTGCTCGGTCTGGCAGTGCCACGACAGCGGCTGCACCTTCACCCCGCCGGCGAGCACCCGCGCCCGGTTCTTCGCGGTGTCGTTCACCGCGCTGGGGGTGACGCTCGCGCTCACGTGAGGCAGGCGGCGGCGCGGTCGAGCAGCAGGGTGCGCTCGCGTTCGTTGCGGGTCAGGCCCGCCGCCTTCTCGAACTCCGCCCGTGCCTCGTCGGTGCGGCCGAGCTTGAGCAGGAAGTCGCCGCGCACGCTGGGCAGCAGGTGGTAGCCCTGCAACGCCTTCGCGCCCGCGATCTCGTCGACGAGCGCGAGCCCGGCGGCCGGTCCGTAGGCCATGGACAGCGCCACCGCCCGGTTGAGCTCGACCACCGGCGAGGGCGAGAGCCGTGCGAGCACCTCGTAGAGCGCGGCGATGCGCCGCCAGTCGGTGTCCTCGGGCCTGCGGGCGCGGGCGTGGCAGGCCGCGAGCGCCGCCTGCACGTAGTAGGGGCCGGGCGGCTGGTTGAGCGCCTCTGCCCGTTCCAGCGCCGCGAGGCCGCGGCCGACGAGCAGCCAGTCCCACCGGGCGCGGTCCTGTTCCAGCAGCAGGACCGGTGTGCCGTCGGGGGCGGTGCGGGCCTGGGAGCGGGAGGCCTGGATCTCCATCAGTGCCACCAGCCCGTGGACCTCGGCCTCCTTCGGCGCGAGCTCGGCGAGCACCCGGCCCAGCCGCAGCGCCTCCGCGCACAGCTCCGGTCGCATCCAGTGGTCGCCCCGGGTGGCGGAGTAGCCCTCGTTGAAGATCAGGTAGATGACCTCGAGGACGCTGGCCAGGCGGGCGGCGAGCTCCGGTCCCTCCGGTACCTCGAACGGCACCCCGGCCTCGGCCAGCGCCTTCTTCGCGCGCACGATCCGCTGCGCCACCGCGGTGTCGCTGACCAGGAACGCCCGCGCGATCTCCTCGGTCTTGAGGCCGCCGAGCATCTTGAGCGTCAGCGCGACCCGCGCCTCGGTGCCCAGCACGGGGTGGCAGGCGGTGAACATGAGGCTGAGCAGGTCGTCGCCGATCTCGTCCTCGACGCCCGCACTGGCGTCCGGTGAGGACTCCCGGACGTCGCGGCCGATCTCCTCGACCTTGCGGTTGAAGTTCTCGCGGCGGCGGATCTGGTCGACGGCCCGGCGCTTGGCCGTGGTCGTCAGCCACGCGCCGGGGTTGTTCGGCACTCCCTCGACCGGCCACTGCTCCAACGCCGCGACCAGCGCGTCCTGTGCCATCTCTTCGGCCAGGCCGACGTCGCGCACGTACCTGGCGAGCGCGGCGATGACCTTCGCCGACTCCATCCGCCAGACCGCGTCGATCGTCCGGTGCACCGAGGTCGTAGCCCCCATGGGGGCATCAGACCACAGCCACCTGCCGGATTTCCACGATGCACCCGGCCACTGGCAGGCGCCGCACGCGTTCGACCGCTTCGGCGTGGTCGCGCACGTCGATCAGCCAGTACCCGCGCACCGGCGCACCCGCCGTGGCACGGCCGTTCCCGTCGACGGCGCCGGCGCGCAGGTCGGCCGCGTCGAGCAGCACCCCCGCCCGCGCCAGCGCGTCGCAGTACCTCGTGGCGAACGGCAGCTCAGCCGCCGTCCTGACGATCACCAGAAACCGCACCGGGTCCTCCTCGTCGCGCGTCCCCCGCGGGAACGTCGATCGAGGAGCCGCCGAAATCGACGGCGTGGTCGCGCGCCCATGCCGCGAACGTGCGGTAGGGCCTGCCGGTGACGGTCTCGAAGTCCGGCTCCACCGCGAACTCGTAGTCGGAGAAGTCGTCCGCGTCGCCGCCCTCGTAGCCGCCGAGGCCCAGGACGTAGCGGGCGATCTCCTCCGGCCAGCCCACGCTCACGTAGTAGGCCAGTGCCTGCTCGACCGTGACGTCGGCGAAGCGCAGCTCCCGCCCGAGCACCTCGCCGATCGCCCGCGCCATCTCGCGTTGCGTGAGCGGCGCGGGGCCGCTGAGCGTGTAGGCCTTGCCGTCGTGGCCGTCCTCCAGCAGCGCGGCGACCGCCACGTCGGCGACGTCGGCCTCGTGGATCGGCTGGCCGAGCTCGTCGGGGTTCGGGTGCACGATCGTGCCGTCGGCGCGGATCGACGGTGCCCACAGGTCGACCTTGTTGACCGCGAACTCGCCGGGCCGCACGTGCGTCCACGCCACCCCGGAGGCCTCGACCGCCTGCTCGACCGGCAGGTGGTGGGTCCGGTCGTAGCCGTGGGTCACCGCGCCCGAGGACAACGTGACGATCCTGCGCACACCGGCCCGCACGGCCAGGTCGACGACGCGCTGCGCGGTGGGCGGGTGCGCGAACAGGTAAAGCTTGTCGACGCCGTCGAACGGGATGCCGCCGGGGTCGTCGAGGTCGCCGCGCACCACCTCGACGCCGTCCGGGAAGCTCGCCTTCGCGGGGTCGCGGGTCATCGCCCGCACGCGAGTGCGGTCCGCGAGTCCCCGCACCACCAGCCGGCCGACGTTGCCGGTCGCCCCGGTCACCAGGACCGTCATCGCAGGCCTCCCTCGATGCCGTCGAGCAGCTTGGTCAGGCCGTAGTCGAACGAGCCGCGCACCTGCTCGGCGAGCGTGCCGCCGGTGTCGTAGGCGCCGGCGTTCCACAGGGTCGTCATCGTCGGGTAGCGCTCCACGTCGAAGTAGTCGTCCCAGAACAGCTGCCGCGCGTGCCACCAGGAGTCGCCGGACTCGCCGGTGACCTGTTCGAGCTGCTGGTCGTCGACCTCGGCGGCCGCGGCGCCGTGCACGAACCCCTCGACGGCGGTGTGCGCGACGATGACCTGCCGCGGTTCGAGCCCGGAGTCGGCCAGCGCGGCCAGCACGAACTCCTGCCCGTCCATCAGGCCCGGTCCGAGCGGTGGCCGCACCATCGACACGTCCCGCATCCACGGGTGCGCCTGGTAGACGGCGCGGGTGCGGTCGGCGTAGTGCTGGATGCGTTCCCGCCACGTGCCCTCGGCGCTCAGGTCGCGTTCCTGCAGCACCGTGTCGGCCATCAGGTCGATGAGCTCGGCCTTGCCGGGCACGTGCCCGTAGAGCGACATCGTGCCGACGGTGAGCTCCTGTGCGACGCGCGCCATCGACATCGCCGCGAGTCCTTCGCGGTCGGCCACGGCGATGGCGGCCGCGACGACCTGGTCGACGCTCACCTTGGGCTTCCTGCCGACCGGTTTGGGCTCCGGCGGCCGGCGCCAGAGCAGTGCGATGGTCTTGGCGGCGTCTCCTGCGCCGCTGCGTTCGACGGCCATGCGTCCCCCTTATTTCCGTAGGCCATACGGAAATAATACCGTACGTCATACGGAAACTGGGTCAGTTCGCGCCCAACCGCGCCCGGAGGTCCGCCACCTGGGCTTTCGCGGCGGTCAGGTCGTCCTGCAGCCGGACGATCACGACCGCGGAAGCCAGCGGGTGACCGTCGTCGAACAGCGCCCGGAAGCGCTGCGCGAGGCCGAGCTGACGGCGGGAGTAGCGGCGGTGACCGCCGTCGGAGCGCTGCGGCACGAGGACGTCGGCCGCGTCGAGGCTGCGCAGGAACGCCTGCTGCACGCCGAGCAGCTCGGCCGCCCTGCCCATGCTGTAGGCCGGGTAGTCCTCGTCGTCGAGGTCGCTGAGCGGCACGCCGGACTCCTCTATCGGGTGGTTGACTAAACCTACAGTGCGCGCTACAAAAAATATGTACCTGCTAGCTCTTCATCGAGGAGTGGTACAAGGTGCTGACGACCGGTGAGAGGGCGTTCGCGGACCTGGTGTACGCCGACCCGGCGTGGGTGAGCGCGGAGTTCGAGGCGATCATCGACGCCAACTTCGGTACGACACCGAGACCGCGTCACCACCGCCCCGCGGCCGCCGTCGGGTTCGCGGAGCCCGCGGCACTGCGAGGGGTGTGGCGCACCGGGTCCGCGAGGTCGCGGCAGCGATCTCCCCCGGCCGGATGAGGCAGTCGCGTTCTCGTCCAGCCGACGCGGGAAGGAGCCCAGACACAGGGGAAGGGGCGGCAGACCCGGAGGTCTGCCGCCCCTTCCGCGTGGTGGGAGCTGGTCTTCTAGGCGGCGAGGTCGGCGCCCGCCGGTTCGAGCAGGAGCTGCGCCACGCCGAGCTGGCGGGCCGCGGCGCGCAGGTCCTTCACGACCTCGGCGACGTCGCGGCCGAGGTCGCGGTCGGCGCGTGCGGCCAGCCGGGCCGCTGCCGAGCTCAGCTCGGCGCTCCTGAGGCTGATCTCTTCCACCGCCGCGCGCAGTTCCCCGGCGGTCAGCGGGGCGCTCATCCGCGCCACGCCAGCTTCGTCAGCATGTCCTTGCCGCGTTCGGCGCTGCGCGGGTGGCTCAGCACGTCGTAGCGGCCCGCGACCAGCTGCGTGGTCGAGGCGAAGTCGCGCTTGCCGCGTGTGGCCGCGTAGCGCATGGCCGACGAGGCCAGACCGAAAGCCGTACCGACGAGCAGACCGGTGACGATCGGGGCGATGGCGCCGCCGGTCGAGAACAACCCGAGCAGCAGACCGACGAACAGACCGAACCAGGCACCGGACGCGGCGCCGGCGCCGAGCACGCGACCCCAGGTCAGGCGCGCGGTGACGCGTTCGACGATCATCGGCTCGACACCGACGATGGTGACGTCGGCGACCGGGAAGTCGTTGTCCGCCAGGTGGTCGACGGCTCGCTGCGCCTCTTCGTAGGTGGCGTAGGACCCGATCGGCCAGCCGCTGGGCGGGGTGGGCAGTGCGTTGACGCCGGTCGTGGCTCCAGCGGTGAACGGAGTCGCGGTGGTCATGTGCAACACCTCCGATGTGCGATCCCCTACATCTATTAGTACGAATGTGCGGGCACGGGTGTTCCTGAAGTTGAGCCGATGTGACTCAGCTCCCTCTCGGTGAGCGCGATGTCCAGCGACTCCAGTGCCGCACCGAGGTCCTCGACCTCGACCCGCTCCGGTTCGGCGCCCGCGCGGTCGACGGTGAGCGTGCGGCCGACCAGCCGCCGGCTCAGACCGGGTTCCAGGCGCATCACGACGAGCTGGCCGCTGAACGGCGACCTCGGGTGCGTGGCCACGTAGTAGTTGGCCGCCAGGTAGTCGACCGGCAGCTGCTCGACGTCGTCCTCGAACGCGTGCTGCAGCTCCCAGCCGTCCGCGGTCTGCTTCTCCAGCACCCAGCGGCGTTGCGCGCGCCGCAGCCGGTGCGGCCACCCCGCCTGGTCCACGACCGCGCCGTCGCGCAACGGCATCGGGTGCAGCATCCCCGCGCCGAACCCGACGTCGGCGAGCTGACCGTCCACGATGGACATCATGTGCGTGCGCGGGCCGGTCCTCACCCGGCTCATCCGCCGCTGCACCGTGTGCCCGAGGCGTTCCAGCACCGCCGTGAACAGCAGCTGGTGCTCGAAGCAGTACCCGCCGCGGCGGCGGTGGACGAGCTTGTCCTGGATGTCGGCCATGTCCAGCGACGGCACGAGACCCAGCATCACGTCGATGTTCTCGAACGGAATGGCGCGCACGTGCGCCTCATGCAGCTCCGCGAGCGAGCTCGACGCGGACGCTCCCGTGCGCTCCAAGTACGCGTCCACGTCGACGACGTCCGTCTCCCACATGCGTGACCCCCTTCGGCTGTGAACCCCTCGCCCACCCCAACTCGATCACGCCGACTCCCATTCCTGGCGGGTCAGCTCGTACTCGACGTCACCGTGCTCGGCGCCGGGCAGCGGCTCGTCCCACTGCGGGAACACCGTGCGCACGTACCGCAGCCCGCATTTCCGCATGACCCGCCGCGACCCGGCGTTGACCGCCATCGTGGTCGCGACGACCCGCTGCGCCCCGCGTGCGCGGAACGCGTGCTCGACCAGCGCCCCGGCCCCCTCGGTGGCGTACCCGCGGCCCCAGCAGTCGCGGCGCAGCCGGTAGCCCAGCTCGAACACACCGGCACCGGTGTCCCCGAGCTCGAACCAGCCCAGCCACCGCCCGGTGCGCCGCTCCACGGCCGCGTGGAAACCGCCGGCCAGGTAGTGCTCGACGGGCGCGGGGTCGAGGAACCGCATCACCTCGGGGTCGGCGTGCAGCCGCCGCAGGTCGTCCACGTCGGACTCGGTGAGCGGGCGCAGTGTCAGCCGTTCGGTCCGCAGGCGTTCCACACCGGCATCCTGTCCGGGCTGTCCACCGGATTACGACTGGGTCGCGCGCAGGGCGAGTGCGGCGACCAGGCGCAGAGGTGTCCTGCGGAGCAGGAAGGCGGTGAGCTTGTTGAGGTGCCCGTCGACCACGGCCGGTCCGCGGCGCTCCAGTGCGGCCAGCGCGGTGCGGGCGACCTGGGCGGGATCGCGCTTCCCGCGGCCGGGCCGGGCGTTCATCGCCGTCCGCGTCGGTCCCGGGCTCACCGCGACCACGCGGACGCCGCTGGAGCGCGTCTCGGCCCACAACGCCTGCGTGAAGGACAGGACGTAGGCCTTCGACGCCGCGTAGGCGGCGAGCACGGGCGCCGGGGTGTAGGCCCCGGTGCTCGCGATGTTGACGACCGATCCGCGGCCCCGCCGGACCATCCCGGCGACCACGAGCGCGGTCAGCTCGGTCAGGGCACCGGCGTTGAGGTCCACCAGCCGGCGCAGGGCGGCGGGGTCGCTGTCGGCCACCGGCGCACGTGAGCTGGTGCCGGCGTTGTTGACCAGCATCTCCACCTCGACACCCGCCTCCCGCACGACCTCCAGCAGGCGGTGGGGAGCGCCGGGCTCGTCGAGGTCGAGCGGCACGCACCGCACGACGACACCGTGCCGCTCGCGCAGTCCGGCGGCGGTCCTCTCCAGTTGTTGAGGGTCGCGGGCCACCAGCACCAGGTTCGCCCCGTGGCCCGCGAGCGCGTCCGCGATGGCCTCGCCGATGCCGCTCGACCCGCCGGTGACCAGGGCGTGGCGGCCCTTCATCTCGGATGCCGTTGTCATGGCGGCTAACCTAAACATTGACGTCAACGTGAAGGTCAAGCCGACGGCCGGGAAGGCGGGACGTGATGCGCATCGGAGAAGCTCAGCCGGGCGACCGGCGCGAGCACGCGGGCTCTGCGCTACTACGAGGAGCAGGGACTCATCCGCAGCGAGCGCCTGCCCAACGGGTACCGCGACTACGGGCCCGAGGCGGTCGGCGTGGTGGAGTTCATCCAGGACCTGCTCGCCGCCGGGCTGTCCTCCAGGGTGCTGCGCGACGTCGTGCCCTGCGTGGGCGGCGGCCACGAGAGCACCGCGTGCTCCGAGCTGCTCGCCCGGGTTCAGCAGGTCCGCGATGACCTGCTGGACCAGGAGCGGCGCATCCGCGCCCGCCGGCAGGCGCTGGAGCAGTACCTCACCGGCCGGCGCAGCCCGCGCGGCAGCACCGGTCTGACCGGTGTGCCCGGGACTTCGGCCTGACCGTCTCCGGTGCCCCCGGCGTCCGATGTGGTGGCCGTGACCGGGGTCACGGCAGGCCTGCCCTCGTGCGGGGCGCAGGAGGGCGCGATGGCAAGATCCTCGCGTGCCGATCGATCAACAGTCCGGCAGTGCAGAGCCGGCGACCGAGGTGTTCGCGAAGATCACGTCAGAGGAACCGAAGGCGGCACCCGCGCCGGCGCCCGTGCGCCGACGCAGGTCGCTGTCGCGGCGGCTCGCCCGCCGCATCCTCGGCCCTACTCTGATGACCAGGAAGGACTGAGCTCACTACCGGTCGGGGACCTGGCCGAGCCCGCCGCACGCGCGGCAGGCGGTCCGGTCCTCGTTGAGCCCAGATCCATGGCAACGGCTGCACTCCTTCACAGGACGACAGTGTCCGCTTCTACTCCGAGTGGCCGCAGCCGCCGAAAAAGGGACCCCTTGGCAATAATGGGTGAACCCCATCGTTCACGCTCGGTGACGACCCGGTGATCAGGCCGGGGTGGACGGTCCCGCCGGGATCTCGTTGGCACGTGCGACGTTCCCTGCGACGATGCCGCTGCGCTCGGCCGCCGGGACCCGCCACCAGCCCGAGCAGCCGCGCGGGCACGGGTGTGACATCTCCTGCACGACAAGGCCTTCGTCACCGAACACCGGCTGTTGCCACGACATGGTCCCCGACCCCGCGCACAGCAGGCAGGTGTCCTCTTCATGTTCCACCAGTGGTGATTACTCCACACTCGACACCGCGGGCAATCGCTGGATCGAGGGGAGAAGCGGGCATGGCGGTAGCGGTCGTGACGGGAGCGGGTTCGGGTGTGGGGCGTGCGGCGGCGCGCACCCTGCTGGCCGCGGGGTTCCGGGTGGCGCTGGCCGGTCGGCGCGCGGACGCGTTGCGCGAGACCGCCGAGGGCTTCCCGGACACCGCGCTGGTGGTACCGGCCGACGTGTCGCGTGAGGACTCGGTGAGCGCTCTCTTCCAGGCGGTGGTGGACTCCTGGGGCCGGGTGGACGTGCTGTTCAACAACGCCGGCACCACCGTGCCGGCCACGCCGGTCGAGGACTTCGGCCTCAGCGCGTGGGAGGAGGTCGTCGGGGTGAACCTGACGGGCGCGTTCCTGTGCGCACGGGAGGCGTTCCGGGTGATGAAGACCCACGGCGGCGGGCGGATCATCAACAACGGCTCGGTCTCGGCGTCGGTGCCGCGCCCGCACGCGGTGGCCTACAACGCGACCAAGCACGCGATGACCGGGCTGACCAAGTCGTTGTCGCTGGAGGGCCGCGCGCACAACATCGCCTGCGGGCAGATCGACATCGGCAACGCGGCCACCCCGATGACCGAGCGGATGGGCCGAGGCGTGCTGCAGGCCGACCTCGAGACGCGGCCGGAGCCGACGTTCGACGTGCGGCACGTGGCCGACGCGGTGCTCTACCAGGCGCGGTTGCCGCTGGAGGCCAACGTGCAGTTCATGACCGTGATGGCCACGGCCATGCCCTACATCGGCCGGGGTTAGACCGCGGCATCAGATCGGCTGGGGTTAGACCGCGGCATCAGATCGGCAGGGGCTGGGCCTGGTACATGCCGCCGCCGCGTTCGAGCAGGCCGTGGTCGACGAGGTAGCGGCGGAGGGTGACGTGGTCGACCTCTCCCCCGTCGCACCACGCCCGCAGCCGTTCGTTGACCTGCTTCTCGTCGTAATACTCGCGGGCGGTGAAGGCGCGTGCGGCGACATGTTCGAGGATCTTGCGGCGGCGTTCGGCCGCCACCGGGAGCGAGATCAGCTTGTCGCCGCGCACGAACGGCGCGAGCCCGTCGGCGGGCATCGCCTCGGTGAGCGTGGCGGCGAGCGGCTTGAGGTCGGCCGGGCGGGCCGGTTCTCCCTCGACCAGCCCGGCCTCGCGCAGCTTGAGCAGTGCGACGCCCGCGTCCTTGACCTTGAGCCCGGACGCGGCGGCGACGTCGGCCAGCGTTCCCGCGCCGAGGACGACGGCGGCGAACGCCCGCAGCCTCGACGGTTCGGCCAGTGCGCGCACGACGTTCTCGGGGGTGGTCATGTCTGCGAACCTAGCCACCCCGTCCAGCCGTTTACCGGGACGGCGCCCCTGTCCAGTCGCTCATCGGCCGACCGGTCCCCGCGCCAGGCTGTCGGCGAGGTAGGCGGTGAGGTCCGGCTCGTCGGTGTCGAGCACGTGCCGCACCCAGGCCCTGCGTTCGTGTTCGAGCGGCGGCAGCTCCCAGACGCAGCCGATGAGGTCCTTGGGGATGACGCTGAAGCGGGTGAGGTCGGGGTCGGTGGAGCCGAGGAACGGCTGGTCGCCGGAGACGGCGGTGCGGCAGTGCAGGACGTTGTCCCAGACCCAGTTGTAGGCGTTGAGGTACATGCCCGCGGCGCTGCGGTGCAGCACGGTGACCGTGGCGGGCGGGGTGGGGTCGGCGAAGTCCGGGTAGATCGTCGGCAGGAAGTCGTACGCGGCGGCGCGGACGTCGTCAGTGATCTCCAGTCCGGGGGTGACCACCTCGTACCGCTTCACGTGTCTGCCCGCGACCACCAGGGGTTCGCGCACCGTCAGGTTCTTCTCGTAGAACGCCATGCGTCGAACGTATGAGCCCACTGCTGACACCTTGTGGCAGTGTATTTCTGTGCGTGCGAGCCGGTTGGTGTCGTTGCTGCTGTTGTTGCAGGCGAAGGGGCGGATGACCGCGCAGGCGCTGGCCGACGAGCTGGAGGTGTCGGTCCGCACGATCTACCGCGACGTGGAGTCGCTGCACGCCGCCGGGGTGCCGCTCTACGGCGACGCGGGCCCGGCGGGCGGCTACCAACTGCTGGAGGGTTACCGCACCCGGTTGACGGGCCTGACCGAGCAGGAGGCGGAGTCGCTGTTCCTGGCCGGGTTGCCGGGTCCGGCGGCGGAGCTGGGTCTGGGGGCGGCGGTGTCGGCGGCGCAGCTGAAGCTGATGGCGGCGTTGCCCTCGCCGATGCGCGACCGGGCGGCACGGATGGCCACGCGGTTCCACCTCGACGCCCCTGCCTGGTACTACGACCCGGAGCGGTCGCCGTTCCTGGAGCTGGTCGCCGACGCGGTGTGGCACGCGCGGCTGCTGGAGGTCTCCTACCGGCGCTGGCAGGCTCCGGAGGAGGTGACGCGGGTGCTGCGCCCGCTCGGCCTGGTGCTGAAGGCGGGCCGCTGGTACCTGGTGGCGCTGGGGTCCTCGCGCATCTCGACCTACCGGGTGGCGCAGATCCAGGCCGTGCGGGCGCTGGAGGGGACGTTCGAACGCCCGGCGGGTTTCGACCTGGCGGCGCACTGGGCGGCGTCGCTGGAGGACTTCCAGGCACGCCAGCACACGGGGTCGGCGGTGCTGCGGTTGTCGCCGCGCGGCTGGGAGTCGTTCGCCGTGCACGTGCTGCCGGTGGTGGCGCGGGCGGCGGAGGACTCGGCGGTGCCCGACGGCGGGTGGACGCGGGTGACGATCCCGATCGAGTCGGTCCCGCACGCGACGGGGATGCTGCTGCGGCTGGGCGCGGAGGTGGAGGTGCTGGAGCCGGCGGAGCTGCGCGAGCGGGTCACGGCGGTGGTGCGGGACCTCGCAGCGCTGTATGCGCCAGGTGGTGCCACAGGTGTTTCCTGACCTGCGGGTCGGCGTCAGCCTGCGCGAGGACCCACGGGTCGATGACGCCGTCGACGGCGATGCGCAGTCCCAGCTCCACCGACTCGGGCGTGCGGAAGCCCGGATCGAGGTCCGTTGTGGACATCCGGAACCCGCTGTGCCACTCGACGCGGGTGTCCAGGGCGTGCGCGGCGTCCTCTACCTCGGTGCCGCGGAAGGACGGGTCGAGCACGACCGCCTCGACGTCGGCGAGGGTGACCGGGCCGTGGACGTGGGCCTCGACGTAGTCGTCGAGCAGGTCGCGGTGGCCGGTGAGGGCGATCAGCGGCATGTGCCGCGCGGTGCCGAAGTCGACGGGTTCGAAGACGCTGTCGGGGTAGCAGAACGTGCTGCGGTCGAGGGTGTTCTCGGTGAGCCGCAGGTGCGCCGAGCCGAACCGCGGTGCGCCGCCGAACTCGCTGCGGCGGTGGTTGAGCGCCCCGTACTTGGGGCGCGCGGCGGGTGGGGCGTGGTCGTAGGCGCCGCCGAACAGGCGGCTCTCCCACTGCCAGCGGGCTCCGCCCGGGTGGGCGGTGAGGCCGCCGTTGCCGGTGCCGGTCTCGAACTGGGAGCGGTAGACGCCGTCGCGGGCGAGGGCGGCCAGGACCCCGTGGCCGGGGTGGAAGTTGAGCGTGATGCGCAGGTCGCGCGGCACCGGCGGCCCGGTGAGGCCGCGGAAGTTGTCGGTGCCGGCTGCGACCAGTTCGGGGTCGGAGTCGCGGTACAGCCGGCCGGTCATCATCTTCTGCTTCTCGGTGATCACCCTTCGAGGGTGCCCGAACGCAGCAGTGCGCGGGCGCGTCCGGCGGCGATCTCCATCAGTGCCACGAGCTCCTCGGCGGCGAAGCCCGGTGGCGCCTCGACCGCGAGCACCACAGGTGTGGTGGCCGGGACGCCCGGTCGTGCGGGCAGCTGACCTGCGGCGACGTCGGAAACCACCACAGGTGTTCTGGTGCCGACGGGTCCGGCGATGCGGGAACGCAGTGCGTCGAGCAGTTCCTGTTCGGGTTTGCCCTTGAGCAGCAGCAGGACGAACGGGTCGGCGTCGAGCAGCCAGCCGACCTGGAAGGCCAGTGCGGCGGCGTGGCGGCAGGGCAGCTCCCAGCCGGGGCAGTCGCAGTCGGGGTCGAGGTCGCCGATGCCGGGCAGCAGGTCCACGCCGACGTCGGCGGCGGAGGCGACCAGGGTGCGGGGCATGTCGTTGTCGAGCAGGGCGGCGATGTGACCGGACTGCTCGGCGACGCGGTCGAGGAACCGTCCCCAGTGGAGCTCGGTCAGCTCCGGGACGTGCACGGTGGTGCTGTAGACGGTGTCGTCGTCGTGGACCTGGGCGTGCAGGCGGCCGGGCTGACGGTGATGGGGCCGACGACGCCGGCGTGGGCGTAGCGGCGGCCCATGCGGATCACGGCGGTGTCGAGAGCGGTGTCCTCCAGTGCCTTCACCCACGTCTTTCCCCACCAGGTGGTGGCGACGCGGCGCTTGGTCTTCGGGAACGCGGCGAACCCGCGGGCGGTCATCGGGTGCTCCTCAGTTCGACGAGCTCGGCGAGTTCGGCGTCGGTCAGTTCGGTGAAGGCGGACTCCCCCGCGGTGAGCACGGCGTCGGCCAGGGAGCGCTTCCGCGCCAGCAGTGCGGCGATGCGTTCCTCGACGGTGCCCTCGGTGACGAGCTTGTGGACCTGCACGGGCCGGGTCTGGCCGATGCGGTGGGCGCGGTCGGTGGCCTGGTCCTCGACGGCGGGGTTCCACCAGCGGTCGAAGTGGATCACGTGGTCGGCGCGGGTGAGGTTGAGCCCGGTGCCGGCGGCTTTGAGCGACAGCAGGAACACCGGGGCGCGACCGGCCTGGAAGTCCTCGACCATCTGCTCGCGCCGGGCGACCGGGGTGCCGCCGTGCAGGAACAGGGTGGGGGCGGTGATGTGCTGTTCGAGCAGGCGGGCCATGGCGGTGTACTGGGTGAAGACCAGCACGGAGCCGTCCTCGGCGAGGATCGTGGCGAGCAGCTCGTCGAGCAGCTCCAGCTTGCCGGAGCTGCCCCGCAGCGTGTCGTGGCCCAGGTACTGCGAGGGGTGGTTGCAGATCTGCTTGAGGCCGGTGAGCAGTGTGAGCACCAGGCCGCGGCGGGCCATGCCGTCGGCGGTGGCGATCCGGTCGAGGGTCTCGCGGGTCAGCGCCTCGTAGAGGGCGGCCTGCTCGGTGGTGAGCGAGACGGGCAGGTCGGTCTCGGTTTTTGCGGGCAGCTCGGGTGCGACGCCGGGGTCGGACTTGCGGCGGCGCAACAGGAACGGCCGCACGACGCGGGCGAGCGTGTCGTCGGGCTCCGGCCAGCGGGCGCGGAACGCGCGGTGCGTGCCGAGCAGGCCCGGTGTCGTCCAGTCCAGGATGGACCACAGCTCCGACAGCGAGTTCTCCACCGGTGTGCCCGACAGCGCGACCCGCGCCGCCGACGGGATGGCGCGCAACGCCGTGGCGGTGCCGGAGTGCGGGTTCTTGACGTGCTGGGCCTCGTCGGCCACGACCATGCCCCACGTGTGCTCGCGCAGGACCTCGGCGTCCAGGCGCATGGTGCCGTAGGTGGTGAGGACGACGCCGCGGCCGGGCAGCGTCCGGTGTGGACCGTGGTAGCGGGTGACCGGCACGCCGGGTGCGAAGCGGTGCAGCTCGCGTTCCCAGTTGCCCAGCAGTGAGGCGGGGCAGACGACGAGCGTCGGTGCGTCGAGGTCCTTGTGCAGGTGCAGGGCGATGAGCGTGATGGTCTTGCCCAGGCCCATGTCGTCGGCCAGGCAGGCACCCAGGCCGAGGGAGGTCAGGTGCGCCAGCCACCGCAGGCCGTGCAGCTGGTAGTCGCGCAGGGTGGCGCGTAATGCCGCGGGCTGGGCGATCTCGGGGATCTGCGTGACGGTGCGGGCGAGGTCGTGCGGGGCGACCTCGACGTGTTCGCCGTCGATGACCGCGACCCCGGTGAGGGCGGCGGTGACGGCCTGGACCGCGGGGATCGGCGCGAGCCGTGCGCGGGCCTTCTTCGCGAGCGCGGGGTCGAGCAGCACCCACTGGTCGCGCAGCCGCACGACGGGGCGGCTGGCCTCGGCGATGAGGTCCATCTCGGCGGCGGTGAGCGGGTCGCCGCCCAGGGCGAGCTGCCAGTCGAACGTGAGCAGCTCCCCGGCCGTGAACTGCCCGCTCGCCTGGCCGATGACCGCCCGCGCGGCCAGGGTGGTGTTGAGCTCTCTGGGCCAGTGGACCTCGATGTCGCTGCCCAGCAGCGAGCCGACCTCGTCGTCGGTGAGGTCGAGGTGGTGCGGGGAGGCCTGGTCGAGCAGCCGGTGCAGCGGTGTCCAGCTCGACCGCCGGATCGCCTTGATGGCGTCGAGCTCGCGCCCGGAGCCGGCGACGTCACGGGGGTGGGCGTCGGTGACGGCGCGGACCTGCAGCGTCGCCCGGAAGTCCAGGTCCAGCCGCAGCGACAGGGTGATCTGCTCGTCGGCCCAGGCCTTGAGCTCGGGCACCGCGCACGGCTCGGCCGCCGCGAACGGCCCGTCGCCCCCGCGCGGCAGGGTGTCGGCGATCGCGTCCATGAACGCGCGCAGCTGGTCATAGGACCCGTGCGCGGCCAGCGCGCGCAGGTGCAGCTCGTCGGCGTGGTCGAGCGGCCCGATCCGCCACGTGTCGTGCCCGGCGGCGGTCACCCCGGGCACGATGCGGCCGCGGGCGACGAGGTGCAGCGCGGTGGCGGCGGCCACGGCCCAGTAGTCCTCACCGGCCAGCACCGCGGGCAGGGCGTCGAGCAGACGTTTTCCGTCGAGCTGACCGAGGCGGGGCGGATCGGCAGGGGCGAACATACCCTGTACCGTACAGCATACGGTACGGTAGTGTCGTCGTCGTGATCGAACACACGGGCAGCGGTGACCCGGCACGGACGCTGGCGTTGCTGTGGCGCACCCAGGAGCGGACCAGCCGCAAGGGCAAACCGGACCTGAACGTGGACCGGATCGTGCGGGCCGGCATCGACCTCGCCGACACCGAGGGCCTGCGGGCGCTGTCGATGCGGCGGGTCGCCGAGGCGCTGGGCGTGGGCACGATGTCGCTCTACACCTACGTGCCCGGCAAGGGCGAGCTCATCGACGTCATGGTCGACACCGTCCAGCAGGAGACCGGCCGCGTCCCGGCCGCGGGCTGGCGCGCGCACCTGGCGTCCGTGGCGCGGGAGAACCTCGCCCTGCACCGGCGGCACCCGTGGCTGCTGCAGGTGGCGCCGTCGCGGACGGTGCTGGGCCCGCAGGTTGCGGCCAAGTACGACTTCGAGCTGCGCGGCCTGGAAGGCATCGGCCTGTCGGACGTGGAGATGGACTCGGTGCTGAACCTGGTGCTGGGCCACGTGCACAACTCGGCGCGCGGGCTGACGGCGGCGGCGCTGACGGAGAAGGAGACCGGTCTGACCGACCAGCAGTGGTGGGACGCGGCGGCACCGGTGCTGATGACGGTGTTCGACCCGGCCCGCTACCCGGTGGCGGCACGGGTGGGCGGCGCGGTGGGCGAGCAGCACCACAGCGCGTTCAGCCCGGAGCACTCGTTCGACTTCGGCCTGGAGATGATCCTCGACGGCGTGGAGCGGCTGGTCACCACCCGCCAGGCAGACACCGGTGGCCGCTGACGCAACCGCCGTACGGGTGGCGGAGCTGATTCGCGCGGTTACGGCCTGGTGACACCTCGCACGTCCGGTCGCGAATTCGCACGCGGTGGTGCCCGGATGCCTACAGTTACGCCACGCGGCGTGGTGACGATCACCGGATCAGCGACCGCGCACCGGGCAGGCACCGCTGCAGGGAGGGCAGATCGTGGTGATCGACGCGCACCCCCGGCAGGCGCTCGTGCGCCGGATCACCGGTCTGGCGCGGTCGACGCCGGGGCGGTTGAGCCTGATCATCCTGGTGCTGGCGCTGGCGAGCCTGGCCAGCGGCACCCTGACCACCTACGGCGTGGTCCGGCAGTCGCAGGCCCTCGACGACCTGTCGGCGCGGTCGGAGCCGCTCGCGCACGCCGCGCAGGAGGTGTACCGGTCGCTGCAGGACGCGGACGCGACGGCGGCGAGCGCGTTCCTGTCGGGCGGGCTCGAGCCGGTGCGGCTGCGGGAGCGCTACGAGAAGGACATCGCGCAGGCGCAGGCGGCGCTGTCGGTGGCGACGGCCTCCTCCCCCGAGCTGACGGCGACGCTGTCGGCACAGCTGCCGGTCTACACCGGGCTGATCGAGACCGCGCGCAGCAACAACCGGCAGGGCTACCCGGTGGGCGCGGCCTACCTGCGGCAGGCGTCGAACCTGATGCGCACCCAGCTGCTGCCCGCGGCGCAGCAGCTCTACGCCGCCGAGACCGGGCGGGTGACGCGGGCGCAGGACGAGGCGCGGTTCCCGGTGGCGGAGGTGGGGGTCGCGGTGCTGTTCGTGGTGGGGCTGCTGCTCACCCAGCGGTACCTGACCCGCAAGACCAACCGCGTGCTCAACATCGGGCTGCTCGTCGCGACCGGCGCGGCGGTGGTGTCACTGCTGTGGGTGACGACGGTGTCGTTGCTGGTCATGCGCGACGTCAGCGACAGCCGCACGGCCTCGCAGCAGGCCGACGTGCTCGCCCAGGCCCGGATCGCGACGCTGACCGCCCGCGGCGACGAGACGCTCACGCTGGTGGCGCGCGGCGCCGGGCAGACCTACGAGAAGAGCTTCGTGGACACCTCCGCGCGCCTCAAGGGGCTGCTGGAGCAGGCACGCCCCGGTGGCGGTGAGCCGGTGGAGCAGGCCGGGCGGGCGTTCGAGCAGTGGCAGCAGGTGCACCAGCGGATCCGGGAGGCCGACGACGCCGGGCAGTACACCGAGGCGGTCAAGCAGATCAGCCTGCCCTACTTCGACTCGCTGGACCTCGCCCTGGTGCAGGCGATCGGTCAGGCGCGGCAGGACTTCAGCGACGAGGTCGCGGTGGCGCGCTCGACGCTGGCGGGCACGGTGGTGGGGGTGCTGGTGCTGTCGCTGATCAGCGCGGCCGGGTCGACGACGGGACTGTGGCAGCGGCTCAAGGAGTACCGATGAGGCGGCTCGTGCTCGCGGCGGTGCTGCTGGCGGGGGCCTGCACGGGCGGACCCGTCCCCAGCGAGGTGGTGCCCGAGGAGGTGCCGGCACCGCTGCCGGCGGGGGCGAGCACGGTGACGGGCGCCCCGACGTCCTCCCCCGGTCCGGCGCCGCAGTGCGACGCGACGGCGAGCCTGCGCCCGGGACCGCTGCCGCCCGCGGGGCAGATGCCGCAGGGCTCGGCGATGGACCGCATCCTCCAGCGCGGCCGGTTGATCGCCGGGGTGGACCAGAACTCGTACCTGATGGGGTTCCGCAACTCCTTCACCGGCGAGATCGAGGGCTTCGACGTCGACGTGGCGCGCCAGATCGCGCGGGCGATCTTCGGCGACTCGGCGAAGGTGCAGTTCAAGGTGGTCACGGCAGCGGAACGGATCGGGGTGCTGCAACGCGGCGAGGTCGACGTCGTGGCCAGGACGATGACGATCACCTGCGAGCGGCTGCGCGACGTGGACTTCTCGGCCGTGTACTACCAGGCGGGCCAGCGGGTGCTGGTGCGGCGCAACTCAGGCATCTCCGGTGTCGGCGCCCTGAGCGACAAGCGGGTGTGCGTGGCCACGGGCTCGACCTCGCTGGGCAACGTCGCGGGCAGGGCGCGCACGCTGGTGTCGGTGCCGAACTGGACGGACTGCCTGGTGATGCTGCAGCAGGGGCAGGTGGAGGCGATCTCCACCGACGACACGATCCTGGCCGGCCTGGCCGCGCAGGACCCCTACACCGAGGTGGTGGGGGCGCGGTTCACCGAGGAGCCGTACGGGGTGGGGGTGCCCAAGGGGCAGGAGGACCTGGTGCGGTTCGTCAACGGCGTGCTGGAGCGGATGCGTTCCGACGGCACGTGGGCGCAGACCTACCGGCGGTGGCTGGGCACGCTGGGCCCGGCCCCGCAGCCGCCGGTCGCGCGGTATCGGGACTGAGGAGGGCCGTGATGAGCGAGGACCTGGACCTGCCCGTCACCGGACCGGCGACGGCACCCGCGGAGCGCGGCACGGGACCCGCGACCTCCCCCGCCACGTCACCGGGGACGGCGCCGTGGTCGGTGTCGCAGCCGGCGGCGACGGGGTCGGGGCGGGCGCGGCGCACCTCGGTGCGCTCGATGAGCCGGGGCCGGCTGGGCGCGGGGCTGGTGGAGGTGCCGCGGGTGCCCTACCGGGACCCGACGACCGCGGTGCTGGCTGCCCCGGAGGTGCCGGAGGCGAAGCGGTTCTGCTCCCGCTGCGGCAAGAAGGTCGGGCGCACGCGGGAGGGCAGCCCCGGCCGGGTGGAGGGGTTCTGCCCGCAGTGCGGGCACCGCTACTCGTTCACGCCCAAGCTCGCACCCGGTGAGGTGCTGCACGACCAGTACGAGGTGCTGGGGTGCCTGGCACACGGCGGCCTGGGCTGGTTGTACCTGGCGCTGGACCACGCGGTGAGCGACCGGTGGGTGGTGCTCAAGGGCCTGCTGGACTCCGGCGACGCCGACGCGATGGCGGCGGCGCTGGCGGAGCGGCGGTTCCTCGCCGAGGTCGAGCACCCCAACATCGTGAAGATCCACAACTTCATCCGGCACGCCGACCGGGAGACCGGCGGTTTGGTCGACTACATCGTGATGGAGTACGTCGGCGGCGAGTCGATCAAGGAGATGATCACCAGCCGGCGGCGGGAGGGCCGCGGGGACGAGGCGCTGCCGCTGGCGCAGGCGATCGCCTACGTGCTGGAGATCCTGCCCGCACTGGGCTACCTGCACGGGGTGGGGCTGCTGTACTGCGACTTCAAACCGGACAACATGATCCACACCGAGGAGCAGCTCAAGCTGATCGACCTGGGCGCGGTGCGGCGCATCGACGACCACCACTCCCCCATCTACGGCACGATCGGCTACCAGGCACCGGAGATCGGCACGATCGGCCCGTCGGTGTTCTCCGACATCTACACGGTCGGGCGGGCGCTGGCGGTGATGTGCTTCCCGTTCGACTTCCGCGGCACGTGCAAGGACCGGCTGCCCACCCCGCAGGAGCAGCCGCTGCTGGCGCGGTTCTCGTCGTTCCACCGGCTGCTGCTGCGCGCGACGCACCCGAACCCGGAGCTGCGCTTCGCCAGTGCCGAGGACATGGCCGAGCAGCTGACCGGTGTGCTGCGCGAGGTGCTGGCGATCGAGGACGGCGTGCCGCGGCCGGGCATGTCCAAGCAGTTCACCCCCGAACGCCGCCGCTTCGGCGTGGAGGGCGGCCTGGACCTGGTCGAGGCGGCGCTGGCGTTGCCGGCACCGAGCGTGAGCACTTCGGACGCGGCGGCCTCGTGGCTGGCCACGGCGGCGACGTCGGACCCGGCGGGGCTGCGCAAGGCACCGGAGTACACCGTCGAGGTGCGGCTGCGGATCGTGCGGGTGCTGATCGAGTCCGGTGACACCGCGGCGGCGCTGCGGGAGCTGGAGTCGCTGACGGTGCCGCCGCTGTTCGACGAACCGGACGTGGACCCGGAGGACTGGCGGCCGGACTGGTACCGGGGCCTGGCGGCGTTGCGCGACGGCCGCGCCGACGAGGCGCTGGGGTTCTTCGACGCCGTGTGCTCGGCACTGCCGGGTGAGGCGGCACCGAAGCTGGCGCTGGGGGTGTGCGCGGAGGCGACCGGGGACCTGGAGTCGGCGACGTGCTGGTACGAGCTGGTGTGGCGCACCGACCACGCGCACGTGTCGGCGGCGTTCGGACTGGCGCGGGTGCTGCTCGCGTGCGGTGACCGCGCGCGAGCGGTGCAGGTGCTGCTGTCGGTGCCCGACACCTCCTCCCAGCACCTGGCCGCCCAGATCCTCGCGGTGCGCGCGCAGCTCGGCGACTGCGCCGCGGAGGACCTCGTCGCGGCCGGGGAACGGTTGCGGGCCTTGGACATCGACCTCCACTCGCGCACACAGCTCGCGGCCGAGCTGCTGGAGGCGGCGTTCGACTACGTGACCCGCAATCACGCCGCCGAGGGCAGGGTGCTGGACTGTGCACTCTCCGAACACGAGCTTCGGCTGGGTCTCGAGCGGCGCTACCGCACGCTGGCCCGGTTCGCGGCCACGCCGGAGGAACGGATCGCATTGGTGGACCGCGCGAACGCGGTAAGGCCTAGGACGTTGGTTTGATGGACACCCTGAAGTGCCCGGACTGCTTCGCACCGATCGCCGCGGAGGACCGGTTCTGCGAGGCGTGCGGGCGCAACCTGCTGGTGCGGCGCACGCCGATCGGCGGACCGACCGGTCCCGCGCAGGCCTCGTGCATCCTGTGCGGATCACCCGACATCGACGACGAGGACTACTGCACCCAGTGCGGCCGGCACCAGCCGTCGGCGCGGGACCGGGTGGAGTACGCGCTGGGCGCGGTGTCGGGGGTGAGCGACCGGGGCAAGCGGCGGGCCCGCAACGAGGACTCGATGGCGTTCGGCCAGGTCGCGGGCGCCGGTGTGGCCGCGGTGGTGTGCGACGGGGTGGCGTCGTCCGAACGCGCGGAGCAGGCCTCGCAGGCCGCGGCCGACGCGGCGGTCGACGTGCTGCTCAACGCGTTGATCGAGGCCGCGGACGCCGAGCAGGCCATGGTGGACGCGGTGGCGGCGGCGTGCCTGGCGGTGGAGCAGCTGGTGGAGACCGACCCGGTCGAGGCCGGTGGCCGCGGTGTGGCGCCCTCGTGCACGTTCGTCTCGGCGGTGGTGACGCCCTCGGCGGTGACGATCGGCTGGGTGGGCGACTCGCGGGCCTACTGGCTTGCGCAGGAGGGCTCCCGGCAGCTGACCGCGGACGACACGTGGGCGGCGCAGCTGGTGGCCGAGGGGGTGCTGACCGAGGAGCAGGCCCGCACCGACCGGCGCGCGCACGTGCTGTCGCGGTGGATCGGCGCGGACGCGGGCCCGGTGGTGCCGCAGGTGGTGACGTTGCGGCCGAGCACGCCGGGGACGTTCCTGCTGTGCTCGGACGGCCTGCACAACTACCGGCCGCTGCCGGAGGACCTGCAGCCGCTGCTGCCGTGCGGGCCGGAGGACTTCGTGAAGGTGGCGCTGGACGCGGGCGGGCACGACAACATCACGGTGGTGCTGGTGCCGTTCGTGCCCGGCGACTGACCGGGGTGGTCGTCGTGGCGCGGGTTCGTCACCCCGGTGTTCGCGCAGGTCGCGAACACCGACCGGCGCTGCTGAGATGAGCGGGTGCGCGGGGCGGTGTTGATCTCGGCGGCGGTGGTTGTCACCATCGTCGCCGTGGTCTTCGCGTTCCAGCGCAAGCTGGTCTACTTCCCGTCCCCCGGTCCGCTGCCGTCCGCCGAGGAGGTCCTGCCCGGTGGGCGGGACGTGCGGCTGGTGACGGCGGACAGCCTGCTGCTCGACGGCTGGCACTTCGAGACCCGTGACGCCCCGGCGACGGTGGTGGTGTTCCCGGGCAACGGCGGCAACCGGCTGGGCCGGGTGCCGCTGGCGCGGGCGCTGGTCGACGCGGGGGTGTCGGTGCTGCTGTTCGACTACCGCGGCTACGGCGGCAACCCGGGCACGCCCTCGGAGGAGGGCCTGGCGATGGACGCCCGCGCCGCCCTGGACCTGGTCGACGGGCCGGTCGTCTACTTCGGCGAGTCGCTGGGGGCGGCGGTGGCGGTGGAGCTCGCGACCTGGCGGGCACCGGCGGGGCTGGTGCTGCGCTCACCGTTCGCGTCGCTGGCCGAGGTGGGCTCGCACCACTACCCGTTCCTGCCGGTGAGGATGTTGTTGCAGGACAAGTACCCGGTGGCCGAGCGGGTGGCCGGGCTGGACGTGCCGGCGGTGGTGCTGCTGGGGACGGCGGACTCGGTGGTGCCGCCGGCGCAGAGCCGGGCGGTGGCCGCGGCGGCACGGGCACGGCTGGTCGAGGTGGCGGGCGCGGACCACAACGACGAGGTGCTGCTCTCGGGCCGCGAGGTGGTGGACGCGGTCGTGTCGGTCACGCCACGCGGCTAGTGCCGAACGGGTTGTCGATCACGTACCGCCACCGCCCGTCGGCACCGAGGCGGGCGACGTCGGTGGCGGTGCCGGTGACGTCGCCGATGGCCCAGTCGACGACGAGCAGCGCGATTCCGTCGTGGGCGTAGACGTGGCGCGGTGTGACGGTGATCGGCAGGCCGGTGTCGAGGAACTCCTGGTTGGCGGCGCGCCGGTCGCTGCCGGTGACGGTGTGGCCGGGCCGGGGCACGAACAGGGCGCCGGGTTCGTAGACCGCGTCGACGGCGCCGGCGTCGCGGGAGTTGAACGCGGCGGCGAACGCGTGGGCGACACTGGCGGGGTGGATGCTCATGGGCTCAGCGTGGCGAACGCCGGCGTGGGTCACCAAACGGTGACCTGGGACGAGGAGCTGGTGCCGACCGAGCGGGGCCGGACGGTGGCGCCGTCGGCGGTGTGCCCGGTGGAGGTGGCGCTGGCGGCGGTCAGCGGCCGGTGGGCGACGCTGGTGCTGCGCGACCTGATGGGCGGGCCGCGGTCGTTCAGCGGGTTGCGCGCGGGGTTGCCGCAGCTCAGCGCGAAGGTGCTGACCGAGCGGCTGGATGGTCTGGTGGCGCGGGGGCTGGTGCGCCGCGACCGCTCCCCCGGTTTCCCCGCCCGCACCGAGTACGCGCTGACCGACGCCGGTGTGGCGCTGCGGCCGTTGCTGCTGGAGCTCTACCGCACCGGTGAACGGCTGCTGGGCGTCGCCGACCGGTGAGATCGCCTGGTCGGCTGCCGCTGCGGCGGGGTCCGGGCTGATCGCCGGGGCGGACCCCCGATGGCAGGCCAAGTGCTCGCGGCGGTGCTCGCCGCCGGTCGACCGAGCACCTCTTTCGGGTGGTCGAAGGCTCGAAATCGCACCCCGGCTGCGTCAAGGCTGGCACATTGGTCAGTTGCAGGAGCGGGTGAACGCACCACAGCCATGGATGCGTGAAGGTGACACGGGGGTGTCGAGATGAGATCCGTCAAAGCCATCTTCGGAACGGCTGTGCTCATGGCCGCAGCGTTGAGCGCGACCCTCACGAACACCGCGGCGGCGGTCGACGGGTGCGTTCGCACTGACCCCCATCCCAACTCCGGCACCGTGTACTGGGTCCACGTGATCAACGCCTGCAACTACACGCTCTACAACGTCGACGCCCACGTGTACAACGGTCCCGCCGGGATCGACAAGCGCAGCGGATACCGCGCCAACCTCAAACCGGGCGGCTGGTTCGAGCTCACCGGCGCCTGGAAGGCGCCGGCGGGGTCGTGGACCTGCGGAGAACTGTGGGGTCCCGACGCGAAACACTGGGGGACCGACTGCGTGCGGATGTGACACGGCCTACCGCGTCCACCGGCAACGCTTCGACACCGGTCCGGTCGCGGCTGACCCGGAACCCGCAGTTCAGCCGCGGGCTTCCCCGGCTTCCACGAAAGTCTCACAGCGGTACGGCGTCGAGTGCCTTGTAGATGCGCTTGTCGCTGACGGTGTAGCGGGTGCCGATGGTCTGCGCGAAGTACGACAGCCGCAGTTCCTCGATCATCCAGCGGATCTCGTCGAGCTCGGGTGCGGGTTCGTCGGCGGGGGTCTGGGCGCGCAGCTCCCGGTACTCGGCGTGGACCTGGTGGACCTTGGCGGTCCATTCGAGGTCGCGGCGCGGGTTCTCGGGCAGCTTCTCGACGCGCCGGCTGATGCCCTTGAGGTAACGCACGAGGTCCGGCAACCGGTCGTAGCCGGTGTCGGTCACGAAACCCTTGTACACCAACGAGTTGAGCTGCCCGCGGATGTCGTTGACCGAGTCAGGGGCGCCCTTGAGGCCGGAGAGCTTGAGCTCGGCCTCGTGGGCGGCTTCGAGGACCTTGCGGACCTCCTGCACGGTGACCCAGGTGGTGTCGGTGAGCGCGGCCTGCACCTTCTTCAGCTGCGCGGCGTAGGCCTTGGCGTCCCAGGCCGGCTCGCCCATGAGCCGGTCGACGGCGGCGGTGATGCAGTCCGACAGCAGGTTCGCGACGCCGCCGTGGGGGTTGCGGGTCAACGCGAGCTTGGAGGCGTTGTCGAGGTGGCGCTGCAGGTGCTTGACCGGTGAGTTGACGCCCAGCAGCAACAGCCTGCGCACCCCGCGGCGGTGGGCGTGGGCCTGGCGGCCGGGGGTGTCGAGGACCTTCACGGCGACGCTGTCACCGCGGTCGACCAGCGCCGGGTAGGCGGTGACGGTGATGCCGGACTGGCGTTGCTCGATGGTGCGGGGCAGGGCGTCGAAGTCCCAGGTCGTGAGCCCGGTGCGTTCGAGGTGCCCGGCGGCCTGCGACAGCGACTCGCGGACCTCGGCGCGCAGCTGGGTCTTCAGCGCGGCGATGTCCTTGCCCTCGGCGAGGGTGCGGTTGTGCTCGTCGACGACCTGGAAGGTGAGCTTGAGGTGGTCGGGGACGGCGTCGAGCTGCCAGTCCTCGCGGTGCACGGTGACACCGGTGAGGGCTTTGAGCTCGCGTTCGACCCCGGCCAGCAGGCTGGTGTCGGCGGGGTCGATGCGGGCGAGCACGGCGGTGGCGACGTCGGGGACGGGCACGAAGTTGCGGCGGATCTGCTTGGGCAGCGACCGGATGAGGGCGACGACGAGGTCGTGGCGCAGGCCGGGGATCTGCCAGGAGAACGCGTCGTCGTCCAGCGTTGTGAGCGCCGGCAGCGGCAGCTGGACGGTGACGCCGTCCTTCTTGGCGCCGGGTTCGAAGTGGTAGCTCAGCGGCAGGGTGAGCTCGCCTTGGCGCCACTGGTCGGGGTAGGCGTCGGGGCGGACGTCGGCGCGGTCGTTGACCAGCATGTCCTTGGTGAAGGTGAGGAGGTTCTTGTTCTTCTGCTTCTTCCACCAGGTGTCGAAGTGCCGTGCGGAGACGACGTCGGCGCCGACGCGGTGTTCGTAGAACTCGTAGAGGGTTTCCTCGTCCACGACGATGTCGCGGCGCCGGGCCCGGTTCTCCAGCTCCCCGACCTCCTCGAGCAGGGCGCGGTTGGTGTGGAAGAACCGGTGGTGGGTGGTCCACTCCCCCTGCACGAGGGCGTGGCGGATGAACAGCTCCCGCGACAGCCCGGGGTCGATGCGCCCGTAGTTGACCTTGCGGCCGGCGACGATCGGCACCCCGTAGAGAGTGACCTTCTCCAACGCGACGACGGAGCCGCGTTTGGCTTCCCAGTGCGGTTCGGAGTAGGTGCGTTTGACGACGTGCTCGCCGAGGCGTTCGGCCCACTCGGGTTCGATCTTGGCGACGATGCGGCCCCACAGCCGGCTGGTCTCGACGAGCTCGGCGGCCATCACCCACTGGGGTGGTTTCTTCGCGAGGGCGCTGCCGGGGAAGATCGCGAACTTGGCGTTGCGGGCGCCGAGGAACTCGGTCAGGGGACGGCGTTTCTCACCGGGTGCCTGCTTTTTGAGGACGTCTTTGACGCCGATGTGGCTGAGCAGCCCGGACAGCAGCGCGATGTGGATGTTGCGCGGGTCGCCGGGCTGGTCGTTGAGGGTCATGCCGATCTGCTTGGCGACCTGGCGCAGCTGCAGGTAGATGTCCTGCCATTCGCGCACGCGCAGGTAGTTGAGGAACTCGGCCTTGCAGCGCTTGCGGAACTGGTTGCCCGACAGTTCCTTCTGCTGCTCCTTGAGGTAGCGCCACAGGTTGAGGAAGCTGACGAAGTCGGAGTCGGCGTCGACGAACCGGGCGTGCTGCTGGGTGGCGGCTTCCTGGGCGTCGGCGGGCCGTTCGCGGGGGTCCTGGATGGACAGCGCGGCGGCGATGATCATGACTTCTTTGAGGCAGCCGGTGGTGTCGGCCTCCAGGACCATGCGGCCCAGGCGGGGGTCGACGGGCAGGGCGGCGAGCTTGCGGCCGGTGGGGGTGAGCTTCTGCTCCCCCGCCCCCTTCTGCCCGGTGCTGATGGCGCCGAGCTCCTGCAGCAGGCCGATGCCGTCGTTGATGTTGCGACTGTCAGGCGGGTCGATGAAGGGGAACTTCGCGACGTCACCGAGGCCGATGTTGGTCATCTGCAGGATGACGCTGGCGAGGTTGGTGCGCAGGATCTCCGCGTCGGTGAACTCGGGGCGGGCCTCGAAGTCCTCCTCGGAGTACAGGCGGATGCAGATGCCCTCGCTGACGCGGCCGCAGCGGCCCTTGCGCTGGTTGGCCGACGCCTGGCTGATGGGTTCGATGGGCAGGCGCTGGACCTTGAGGCGGTGGCTGTAGCGGGAGATGCGGGCGGTGCCGGGGTCGATGACGTACTTGATGCCCGGCACGGTGAGGCTGGTCTCGGCGACGTTGGTGGCGAGCACGACGCGGCGGCCGGTGTGGCGCTGGAACACCCGGTGCTGCTCGCCGACGGACAGCCTCGCGTAGAGCGGCAGGATCTCGGTGTTGCGCAGGTCCTCTGCTTTGAGGGCGTCGGCGGTGTCGCGGATCTCCCGTTCACCGGACAGGAACACCAGGACGTCGCCGGGGCCTTCCGCCTGCAGCTCGTGGACGGCGTTGATGATGCCCTGGGTCTGGTCGTCGTCCTCCTCCAGCGGCCGGTAGCGGGTCTCGACGGGATAGGTGCGGCCGGAGACCTCGATGATCGGCGCGTCGCCGAAGTGGGCGCTGAAGCGCTGCGGGTCGATGGTGGCGGAGGTGATGACGACCTTGAGGTCGGGGCGGCGCGGCAGCAGCTGCTTGAGGTAGCCGAGCAGGAAGTCGACGTTGAGGCTGCGTTCGTGGGCCTCGTCGATGATGATCGTGTCGTAGCGGCTCAGCGTCCGGTCGGTCTGGATCTCGGCGAGCAGGATGCCGTCGGTCATGAGCTTGACCAGCGTGTCGTCGCCGGACTGGTCGGTGAAGCGGACCTTGTAGCCGATGGTGTCGCCGAGCGTGGTGCCCAGCTCCTCGGCGACGCGTTCGGCGACGGTGCGGGCGGCGATGCGGCGGGGCTGGGTGTGGCCGATCTGGCCGGTGATGCCGCGGCCGAGCTCCAGGCAGATCTTGGGCAGCTGGGTGGTCTTGCCGGACCCGGTCTCACCGGCGACGATCACGACCTGGTGGGCCGCGATGAGGTCCTTGATCTCGTCCTTGTGCCGGCTGACCGGCAGCTCGTCGGGGTAGCTGATCGGGGGGACGGACTCCCTGCGCAGCGCGACCTTGACGGCGGCCTCGTCGATCAGGCCGGCGATCTCCTCGGTGATCTTGCGGCGCGCCAGGGGGTCTGTGACCTTGCGTGCGCCGTCGAGGCGCCTGGCGAGCCGGCGTTGATCACGCGGCATGAGCTCAGGCAGGCGTTTGTGCAGTTCAGCGAGCGGGGTGTCCATTTGGGCTCAAGGATAGTCAGGAGGGTGCGAATCCCTCGCGTCAATAACCGGTGGGCTGGCTCACCGGCACCGCCCCCTCACCGCTTCGGGTGCTTTGCGGGGCTTCTGACCTGCGGTGACGCAAAATTGTCAGACCCCCTCGCTAGCGTGCTCGGCATGGACCTGAACCCGTTCGGGGCCCTGGCCGCCGGCCAGGCCGCCCGCCCGCCGTCGGCTCCCGCGCCGAGCCCGCGGCCGGTGCCGTTCGGTGGTGCGCGGACCGCGGAGCCGGGAGCGGACCCGATCGTGGCGTTGTCGGTGGTGCCCGGTTCGGGGCGGTTATCGCACGGGCAACCGGTCGCGGCCGACCTGGGTGCCGCGCGGCAGGCACTGCTCCCGGGCCTGGGTTCGGGCTGCTCACGGCCGTCGCCGGACGGCCGGCGGGGGCCGGGACGCGCCGGCGGTCGGTGGTTCTCATCCGGTCCGCGGAGGATCCCGCGAGGGACTGCGCTGGGTGCGCTGTCGGGTGTGGTGTTCGGGAAGGTGGCGTGATGGACGTCCCGTTCGACGTGGTGGTGTGGCGGGCGCCGGGTCCGGCGTCGTTCGCGGAGGCGGCGGCCCGGTACGCGGAGCTGCGGGCCTCGCTGCTGGGGGCGTTCGACCCGGCGGTGGCGGCGTTCGTGCGGGAGCTGCGCCAGACCGCACCGGACCCGGCGGTTCCGGCCCGGTGGGACGAGGCGCTGACGGTGGGCACGGACGCGGTGATCGTGCACGTGGTGTGGCCGCAGTGGCGCCGGGTGGCGGAGCTGGTGGGGTTGCTGGCGGCCAAGCACGGCCTGGTGTGCTACGAGCCGTCGCGCCAGGCGGCGATGTCGTGACGCAGCCGCGCTTTCACCCGCGGCGGCGCGAAGGAGGCGTCGACGGCGGTGAGGGCGAAGGAGGCCATGCGGGTGTCGGTGAAGCCGAAGGCGGCGCGCACCCGTGAGTACTCCTCGGTCAGGGTGGTGCCGGTCGAGGCGGGGATGTCGGTGTTGAGCGTGACGGTCAGCCCGGCGTCGAGCAGGTGTGGCAGCGGATGAGAGGAGAGCGAGTCGACCAGTCCCAGCGCGACGTTGGACGAGGGACACACTTCGAGCGGGACGGCGCGGTCGCGCAGCAGTGAGACGACCCCGGGGTCGTCGAGTGCGCGGATGCCGTGACCGATCCGGTCGGCCAGCCCGGCGGTGACCGCGTCGGCGACACTCGGTGCTCCGCACGTCTCCCCGGCGTGGTGCACGAGCCCGATCCCGGCCTCCCGCGCGGCGCGGAACACGGGGGTGAACGGGGTGAGCGGGTGGTCTTCGGCCCCGGCGACCCCGATCGCGACGACCTGCGGGTGCCTGCGCGCGAGCCGCAGCGAGTCCTCGAAGCGCTGTACCGACCGCCTTCTCGGGTGGTCCACGATCACACGGCATTCGATGCCGTGGGCGGTCTGTCCTGCGGCGAGCCCGGCGATCACCGCCTCGAGCGGCATGTCCGGATCACCGAGTCGTTCCCCGTGGCCTGCCGCGGTGAACGTGACCTCGGCGTAGCGGGTCCCCTGCGCTGCTTCCTCGGCGCAGAACTCGTAGGCGATCCGGTGGAAGTCGCCGGGCTCCCGCAGGCAGTCCCGTACCGCGCCGTTGTGCGCGGCGAACGGCCCGAACCCGTCGAAGACCCCGGTGTGGGCGGGCACCCGCACCCCGTGCCGGTCGGCGAGATCGGCGAGCGTGCCGGGGCGGACGGTGCTTTCCAGGTGCACGTGCAGGTGGGCCTTGGGCAACGTCGCAAGATCACGCATGGTCGTGACCCTAGAGAGCCGCACCGGTGCGGCGCCTGCCCATTTCCGCAGGTCACCTCCGCGGGCGAAATGCGCGCGACGGCGGCCGCGGGCGGCCGCTACTTTGCTGCGCATGTCGGATGTTGTGGGGACGCGCCACGGTGCGACGGTCCTGATGTGCTCGCCGGACGGCCCGCTGATCGGTGACGAGCAGTCCGCTGTGGACCTGATCGGCACGTTGTGGGGCCAGGACGTGGCGTGGATCGCGCTGCCGGTGGCGCGCCTGCCGGAGGACTTCTTCCGGTTGCGCACGCGGGTGGCGGGCGCGGTGGTGCAGAAGTTCCAGCAGTACGGGTTCGGGGTGGCGGTCGTCGGGGACATCAGCGGGTACGTGGCGCAGAGCACGGCGTTGCGGGACTTCGTCTTCGAGTCCAACCAGGGCCGGCAGCTGTGGTTCGTGGCGGACGAGGCGAAGCTGGACGAGCGGTTCTCGGCGCTGGCCGGCCGCGCCTGACCCCCACCTGGGTGTGCCCGGCCGCCTGACCGCCGGGCGCTCGACCGCGTGGCTGCTTCGGGTGCCCGGAACCTCCAGGCACCCGACCGTGGCCGGTCACCTGGCGTTCACCGGACACTCGGCGCTCGCCGTGTGCCTGACCGTCCCGTGTGCCTGTCCGGCGGCGCGCCCCTTGTCCGTCGCCATCCCCCGACCGCCGTCGCGGTGCGCTTGCCGCTCCCGAGTGCGTCCTGCTTCCGAGTACCTGCCGTTTCCGGGCGCCGCGTTCCGCAGCCGTACCACCGCCGTGCGGGCGCTGTTGCAGGCCACTGGCGAGACCTAGGCTCGGGTGGTGGAGATCCGCCGGTCGTTGTCGATGTACGCCAGTCCGCGCCGTTCGCCGTTCGAGGTGTTGCGGCGGCTGTCCGAAAGCGGCCTGATCGCCCCGGACACCACACCGGAGGAGCCGGTCGCGCGGCTGGAGGAGCGTGTGGCGGGGTTGCTGGGCAAGCCGGGGGCGTTGTTCTTCCCGTCGGGGACGATGGCGCAGCAGACGGCGTTGCGGGTGCACGCGGAGACCCGTGGCCGGCGTGCGTTCGCGGGGCATCCGCAGACGCATCTGCAGGTGTGGGAGAACCAGGGGTACAGCGCGGTGCACGGGTTGCGGTTCCACCCGGTCGGTGACCGCAACGCGCTGATGGGGTTGCCGCACCTGCGGGCGGTGGGTGAGCCGTTGGCGGCGGTGGTGTTCGAGCTGCCGCAGCGGGACCTGGGCGGTGTGCTGCCCGCGTGGGAGGACCTGCGGGAGCAGACGCGGTGGGTGCGGGAGCAGGGGGCGGCGGCGCACTGCGACGGGGCGCGGTTGTGGGAGGCGCAGACCGGTTACGAGGCGTCGCTGGCGCAGGTCGCGGACCTGTTCGACACGGTGTACGTGTCGCTCTACAAGGGTCTGGAGGGTGCGCGGGGCGCGGTGCTGGCCGGGGACGAGGTGACGATCGCGCACGCGGCGGTGTGGCGGCGGCGGCTGGGCGGGGCGATCGCGGACGCGTGGCCGTTGGCGGTGCTGGGGTTGCTGGGGCTGGATGAGGTGCTGCCGCGGATGGCGGAGTGCCGCGACCACGCGCGGGCGCTGGCGAAGGCGATCAACGACGACGGGTTCGCCCGCACCCACCCGGTGGTGCCGCAGACGCCGATGTTCCACGTCCACCTGCCGATGCCCCCGGCCGACGCCGAACGCGCGGCGCAGGCCCTGGCGGAGGAGACGGGGGTGAAGCTGTTGCTGTACACGCGGTCGAACCCGGATCCGGGGCGGTGCAGCTTCGAGGTCGGGGTGGGGATCGGGGCGCTGGAGCTGTCGCCGCGGGAGGTCGCGGAGTTGATCAGAGGGCTACCATCGCGGGTGTGAGCCTGCCGGAGCCGGTGAAGAGCGCGCTGGTGCGGGTGTCGCACTCGGTGCTGGTGGACGGTGAGGCGCTGGCGGCGGTGCGGGCGCGGTTCGACGACGAGCAGGCGGCGTCGCTGGCGAGCTATCTGCGCAACGCCCAGTCGCCGAACACGGTGCGCGCGTACCGGTCGGACTGGGTGGGGTGGGCGGGGTGGTGTGCGGCGGAGGGCCGGCAGGCGTTGCCCGCGGATCCGCTGGACGTGGCGGTGTACCTGGCGGCGGCGGCGGACGCGGTGCGCGAGGACGGGTTGCCGGCGTTCGGGGCCTCGACGCTGGAGCGCAAGTCTGCGGCGATCTCGGCGGTGCACGCGGCGAACGGGTTGCCCAGTCCGACGCGCAGTGACGTGGTGCGGTTGACGTTGCGCGGTATCCGCCGCTCGCGCAAGGCGCAGCCGCGGCGCAAGCGGCCGGTGCTGCTGGACACGCTGGAGGCGTTGCTGGCCGAGCGGCCGGCGCAGGGTCCGGCGCGGGCGCGGGACGCGGTGCTGCTGCTGGTGGGGTTCGCGGGGGCGTTGCGGCGCAGTGAGCTGGCGGCGATCGAGTTCGAGGACGTGGCGGTGGACGTGGATCCGCGCACGCACGAGCCGTTGCTGCTGATCGCGCTGGGGACGACGAAGACCGACCAGACCGGCAAGCACCAGCAGACGGTGGTGCTGCCGCGTGGCAGCAGGCGGCCGACGTGCCCGGTGTGCGCGTTCGCGGACTGGGCCGATGTGCTGGAGGGCCGCGAGCCGCGGGACTCGGGTCTGCACCGCTGTCACGGCTACCGGGGCACCACGCGCACGGGGCCGGTGTTCCCGGTGGTCAACCGGCACGGCGGCATCGGGGAGAAGGCGATGTCGGGGCGTGCGGTGGCGGAGCTGGTGAAGCGGTACGCGGTGCGGGCGGGGCTGGACCCGGAGCTGTTCGGGGGGCATTCGCTGCGGGCGGGGTTCGCGACGCAGGCGGCGCTGGGCGGGGCGAGCGACCGGGAGATCATGCGGCAGGGCCGGTGGACGAACCCGCGCACGGTGCACCGCTACATCCGCACGGCGAACCCGTTGGAGGACAACGCGGTCACCCGTCTGGGCCTGTGAATTCGTGACCCAGGTCTCAGTGAATCGCGTTAACTGTAAACAAGATCCCCGCCGGTAGGGCTGCACCGGCCGGCGCAGCGCGCTGCGCCGTCGGCAGGAGTGCCGCCGGGTGTTTCCGTCGCGTTTCCACATTGGTTGAGCTGTGGTTTTGGTTCAGCATTCGGACAAATCCCGATCTCGTGACCAGCACCGCAGGTCAATTCATGAAGCAATCTCGGATTCTGGGAGTGGATGGTTCCCTGCACTCTGCGCAATACGATCGCCACGCCCGGTCATCGAGACGAAGGTCGGGCTGTTCCACGGTGCCCGGTCCGGCACCCCTGTAACGCCGGAACGGGCTCCCCCTGCGTGTGAACAGGAGTCCCATGAAGCGCATCAGCCTGGGCATCACCACCGCCCTCATATCAGCGGTGGCGTTCGCCGCCGCCGGCACCTCGGGAGCCGGCGCGGCACCACAGCCGGTCAACCCGTTGCTCGCCAAGTCCGAAGCACTGCACGCGGCAGCCGAGCAGGCGGGGACGATCTCCTCCGCCCTCGGCCTGTCCGGCGGTGAACGGCTCGTGCCCCGCGACGTCGTGCGCGACGCCGACGGCACCGCCCACATCCGCTACGACCGCACCCTGGGCGGCCTGAAGGTCATCGGCGGCGACCTGGTCGTCGCCCGGAAAGCCGGACAGGTCACCGGCGTGACCAAGGCGTCGCAGGCCTCCCTCGCCGGCCTCGACACCACCGCCGTCACCACCGCACGTTCCGACGCCACGCTGGTGGTGTTCGCCCTCGACCACGCCCCCGTGCTGGCGTGGGAGCAGGTCACCCACTCGGTCAAGGACGACCAGACCCCGAGTGAGCTGCACACCTTCACCGACGCCCGCACCGGGCAGACGCTGCTGAGCTACGACGGCGTGCACGACGTCGAGGGCACCGGCCAGTCGACCTTCAGCGGCACCGTCGCGCTCAACACCACCCAGTCGGGGACGACGTTCCAGCTCAAGGACCCGGCGCGCGGCAACCAGTCCGTGAACAACCTCAACAACACCTCCGGCACCGGCACGCTGTTCACCGACGCCGACAACAAGTGGGGCAACGGCACCTACACCGACAAGGCCACCGCCGGTGTCGACGCCGCCTACGGCGCCGCGCAGACGTGGGACTACTACAAGAACGTCCACGGCCGCAGCGGCATCAAGAACAACGGTGTGGGCGCGCTGAGCAAGGTCCACTACGGCAACAACTACAGCAACGCGTTCTGGACGGACTCGTGCTTCTGCATGACCTACGGCGACGGCGCCCAGAACCGCAACCCGCTGACCTCGATCGACGTGGCCGCGCACGAGATGTCGCACGGCGTCACCTCGGCCACCGCGGGCCTGGTGTACTCCGGTGAGTCCGGCGGCCTCAACGAGGCCACCAGCGACATCTTCGGGTCCACCACGGAGTTCCACGCGGCCAACGCCGCCGACGCCGGTGACTACCTGATCGGCGAGAAGATCAACATCCGCGGTGACGGCAAGCCGTTGCGCTACATGGACAAGCCCTCCAAGGACGGCAGGAGCCTGGACTACTGGTCGTCCTCGGCGGGCAGCGTCGACGTGCACTACTCCTCGGGCATCGCCAACCACTTCTTCTACCTGCTGTCCGAGGGCAGCGGCGCGAAGACGATCAACGGTGTCGCCTACGACTCCCCCACCGTCGACAACCAGCCCGTCACCGGCATCAGCCGCGCCAAGGCCGAGAAGATCTGGTACCGGGCGCTGACCACCAAGTTCACCTCCAGCACCAAGTACGCCGCCGCCCGCACCGGCACCCTCGCCGCCGCGGCCGACCTGTACGGCGCCTCGTCGCCGGAGTACGCGGCGGTCAACCGGGCCTGGGCCGCGGTGAACGTCAAGTAGAGACCCGCCGGGAAGAAGACCGGGGCCCGGACCGCTTCCCCCTGCACGGTCCGGGCCCCGGCCTACATCCACTAGGGCGTCTCCCGCGGCTCCAGATCGGTCGCCGCGAGGAACGACCCGTCCATGTGGAACGGCACCGACTGGTGCTCGTGGACCACCAGCCACCGCCCCTCCCGCCGGCGCAGGCCCACGGTGACGCGCATCCACATCGAGAACCCCTCCGGGTAGCCGACCGGGACCGCCGCCAGCCGCGCCAGACCGTGCGCGAACGCCACATCACCCGACACCGCGACCCGCAGATCCCGGTGCTCCAGCGTGATCGGCCCGCTGAACCCGGCCATCCACCCCGCCAGCGCCTCCGGGTCACGCGCGTCCAGACCCGTGTTGCGCAACGGCGGCGCCAGCGTGCACGTCACCGCGTCCCGCGCGTACCGGGCGACGATCCGTTCCGGGGACCGCAACCTCATGCCCTGCTCGTGCTCGGTGAACACCGCGCGAACCGCGGTCTCCTCCCGCACCGACGTCGTGGTCATCTCCCACACCTCCCTCTCGACTGACACACCGGTGTCGAGACACGGCCCGCGGATTCGACATGGCGGTGAGAAGATCTCTCGCCAGCCAGCCGAGCGGAGGCCGGAAGTGAAGTACCTGATCCTGATCTACAGCAACCCGAAGTCGCGGGCGGCCTGGGAGAAGCTGACCGACGAGCAGCAGAGGCAGTTCGGCCAGGCCCACTACGACCTCACCGACACGCTGCGCGCCTCCGGTGAGCTGGTCGTCAGCGAAGGCCTGCCCGGACCCGAGACCGGCAAGGGCGTCAGCATCCGCGGCGGCGAGGTCGTCGTCACCGACGGGCCCTTCGCCGAGGCCAAGGAGTACCTCGCCGGGTTCTACCTGGTCGAAGCCGACACGATCGACCAGGTCATCGCCCACGCCGCCACGTTGCCCGACGCCCACAACGACGGCATCGAGGTCCGCCCGGTGTGGGACAGGTCCACGCTGGACGACCTGTGACCACACCCCTGGTCGAGGGCCTGCTGCGTGAGCTCGCGCCGCAGGTCCTCGGCGTGCTCGTACGCCGCCACGGCCAGTTCGACGTGTGCGAGGACGCCGTGCAGGAAGCCCTGCTGCAAGCCGCGCAGCAATGGTCGGCCGACGGGCTGCCGGACAACCCCAAGGGCTGGCTCATCACCGCGGCGAGCCGCCGGTGGATCGAGCAGTACCGGGCAGACCTCGCCCGCCGGGCACGGGAGGACAAGGTCGCCGCCCTGACCCCATCGCCCGCGGACCCGGCGCCGGCCCGCGACGACACGCTCACGATCCTCGCGATGTGCTGCCACGAAAGCCTCACCACGGCATCACAGATCGCCCTGACACTGCGCGCGGTGGGCGGCCTCACGACAGCGGAGATCGCCAGGGCGTTCCTCGTACCCGAAGCCACCGTGGCACAGCGCATCAGCCGGGCCAAGCAGAAGATCAAACAGGCCGGGGCCACGTTCCGGCCGCCCACCGACCTCACCGCCGTCCTGCACGTGCTCTACCTGATCTTCACCGAAGGCTCCACCGCCAGCTCCGGCGACACCCTCGTCCGCGTCGACCTCACCGCCGAAGCCCTCCGCCTCACCCGCCGGCTGCACCACACCCGACCCGACGACGGCGAACTCACCGGACTGCTCGCACTGATGCTGCTCACCGACGCCCGCAGACCCGCCCGCACCACCGAACACGGCGACCTGGTCCCGCTGGCCGAACAGAACCGCGGCCTGTGGGACACCGACGCCATCGACCAAGGCACCCGGCTCATCCAGCACGCCCTGCGCACCACCCAGATCGGCCCCTACCAGCTGCAAGCCGCCATCGCCGCCGTCCACGCCGACGCGACCACCGCCGACGACACCGACTGGCCCGAGATCCTCGGCCTCTACGACCTGCTCACCGCACTGGCACCCGGCCCCATGGTCGCCCTCAACCGCATCGTCGCCCTCGCCATGGTCCACGGCCCCGACCGGGCCCTCGCCGAGCTGTCCACACTGGACCTCGACCACCACCGCGTCCACGCCGTCAAAGCACACCTGCTCGACCTGCGCGGAGACCACCACCACGCCCGCGAAGAGTACGACAAAGCCGCCACACTCACGCTGAACGCCCAGGAACAGCGCTACCTCAAGCTCCGGTCGCGCCACCCACGGTAGCGTCCGACGACGGCTCCTCCTGCGGCGGCGCCTTCGGCACCACACCCGCCAGATCCCCACCGTTGTCGTTCACCCGCAACACGAACGGCCGCGTCTGCGTGTACTGCACCACCGACACCGAACACGGATCCACCACAATCCGCTGGAACCCGTCCAAGTGCACACCCAGCGCATCCGCCAACACCGACTTGATCACATCACCGTGCGAGCACAACACCCACACCGCACCCGGACCGTGCTCCTCGGCGATCCGCGCATCATGCGCTCGCACCGCGGCCACCGCACGCGCCTGCACGTGCGCCAACCCCTCACCCTCCGGGAACACCGCCGCCGACGGGTGCTGCTGCACCACCGTCCACAACGGCTCGCTCAACAAGTCCTTGAGCGCCTTGCCGGTCCACGCCCCGTAATCCACCTCGGACACGTCCGGCTCCGCGACCGCCTCCAGCTCCCGGTCCGCCAGCAACGGCGCCAACGTCTCCTCACACCGCTGCAACGGCGACGACACCACCGCAGCCACCGGGATGTCCCTCAACCGGGCGACGAGAGCCGCGGCCTGCGCCTGCCCCCGCTCGTCCAAACCCACACCCAACATCCGCCCGGCGAGCACACCGGAACCGTTGGCGGTCGAACGAGCATGTCGAAGCAGGATCACCGTGGCCACGGCACCCACCTTAGATCGGCTGGATCAACCCCATCGACAGCAGCCCCATCAGCACCAGGCCCAGCATCAGCCGATACCACACAAAAGCCGAGTAGGAGTGCTTCGACACGTACTTCAACAACCACGCGATCGTCGCGTACCCGACCACGAACGAGATGACGGTCGCGACGACCATCTGCGGGACCGACGCCTGCACACCCTCACCACTGCGCTCCAGCACGTCCGGGATCGAGAACAACCCCGCACCGAACACCGCCGGAATCGCCAGCAGGAACGAGTACCGCGCCGCCGCCTCCCGCGTCAGCCCCAGGAACAACCCCGCCGTCAACGTCCCACCCGACCGCGACACCCCCGGGATCAACGCCAGCGCCTGCGCCAACCCCATCCCGATCGCGTCCTTCATCCGCAGCTCATCCCGCTGCTGCTTCGCCAGATGATCAGCCAAACCCAGCAGCAGACCGAACACCACCAGCATCGTCGCCGTGATCCACAGGTTCCGCGCCGACGTCCGGATCTCGTCCTTCAACAGGTACCCGAGCACCGAGATCGGCACCGAACCGATGATCACGTACCAAGCAAGCCGGTAATCCCGCTCCTTGCGCGCCTCCGCGTTGACCAAACCGCGGAACCAGGCGCTGATGAAGCGCCCGATGTCCTTCGCGAAGTAGATCAGCACCGCCACCTCGGTACCCAACTGGATCACCGCGGTGAACGACGCACCCGCATCGTTGCCGAAGAACAACGTCGACGTGATGCGCAGGTGCGCACTGCTGGAAATCGGCAGGAATTCCGTCAGTCCTTGGACCAGTCCGAGGACCAGAGCCTGCAACCAGCTCAACTACCCACTCCTGCCAGATCCAAAGCCTCGGCCGCGGTCCGAAGACCCGCGATCCCCTGCTCCAGATCTTGCAGCATCGGCGAAACGGACAGCGTGGTGACCCCCGCGCCGGCAAGCGCCTGCATCTTCTCCGCTATGCGCTCCCTCGACCCCAGCAACGCCGTCGCGTCCAAGAACTCCAACGGGATCGCCCCCATCGCACCCGCGTAGTCCCGCGACAGGTACCTCTCCTGGATCTCCTCCGCCTCAGCCGGAAAACCCATCCGCACCATCAGGTTGTTGTAGAAGTTCTGCTTCCGCGACCCCATGCCGCCCACGTACAACGCCGTGTACGCCCGCACCGGATCCGCACACGCCTTCCAGTCCTCACCCACCACCAACGGCACCGTCGGAACGACGTCGAACCCCTCCATCGACCTGCCGGCCCTCTCCCGGCCCGCCCGCACCGACGCCAGCGACTCCGCAGAGAACTCCGGCGAGAAGAAGATCGCCAACCACCCGTCCGCGATCTCCCCCGTCAACTCCAGGTTCTTCGGACCCACCGCCGCCAGGTACACCGGGATCTGCTCCCGAACCGGGTGCACCGTCAACTGCAACGCCTTGCCAGGACCATCCGGCAACGGCAACGTGTAATGCTCACCCTCGAACCGCAGCTTCTCCCGCGACAACGCACGCTTCACGATCTCCACGTACTCACGCGTCCGCGCCAACGGCTTGTCGAACCGCACACCGTGCCACCCCTCCGACACCTGCGGACCCGACACCCCCAGCCCCATCCGGAACCGGCCACCCGACAACGTGTCCAGCGTCGCCGCCGTCATCGCCGCCATCGCAGGCGTCCGCGCCGGAATCTGGAAGATCGCACTGCCCACGTCGATGCGGTCCGTCTGCGCCGCCACCCACGCCAGCACCGTCGGCGCATCGGAGCCATACGCCTCCGCCGCCCACACCACCGAAAAACCGAGCCGGTCGGCCTCTTTCGCCAGCTCGAGGTTCGCCGCGTCATTACCGGCGCCCCAGTACCCGAGGTTCAGTCCCAGCTTCACGCAGCGAGACCCTACCGGTCAGTAACACCGATTGCCAGGCTGACACGATCATCACCCCTTAGCATCCCGCACGTGGAACAGCGACACCTCGGCCGCAGCGGCCTCCGCGTCTCCCGCCTCGCACTGGGCACGATGACGTGGGGCCGCGACACCGACGCAGACGAGGCCGCCACCCAGCTCATGGCCTTCGCCGACGCCGGCGGCACCCTCATCGACACCGCCGACGTCTACACCGAAGGCGAATCCGAACGCATCCTCGGCACCCTCATCGACGAAGTCGTCCCCCGCGACCACCTCGTCATCGCCACCAAAGCCGTCGCACGCCGCACCGACGGCCCCTTCGGCGGCGGCGCCAGCCGCGGCGCCCTCCTCACCGCCCTCGACGGCTCCCTGCGCCGCATCGGCGTCGACCACGTCGACCTCTGGCAACTCCACGCCTGGGACCCCACCGTCCCCGTCGAAGAAACACTCTCCGCACTCGACACCGCCATCACCGCAGGAAAAGTCCGCTACGCCGGCACCTCCAACTACAGCGGCTGGCAACTCGCCACCGCAGCCACCACCCCCACCACCTTCCCCCTCATCTCCACCCAGCACGAATACTCCCTGCTCGAACGCGGCATCGAACGCGAAGTCGCCCCCGCCGCCGCCCACCACGGCCTCGGCCTCCTGCCCTGGGCACCACTCGGCCGCGGCGTCCTCACCGGCAAGTACCGCAACGGCACCCCACCCGACTCCCGCGGCGCCTCCGCCCACTTCGCCGGCTACGTCGAACAACACCGCACCGACCGCGCCGCCCGCATCGTCCAGGCCGTCAGCACCGCCGCCGAAGGACTCGGCACCTCCGCCCTGTGCGTCGCACTGGCCTGGGTCCGCGACCGGCCCGGCGTCGTCGCCCCCGTCGTCGGCGCCCGCGACACCAACCAGCTCCTCGCGTCCCTCGACGTCGAACAGCTCACCCTCCCGCCCGCGATCCGCGCCGCACTCGACGACGTCAGCGCCATCGAGCTCGCCTACCCCGAGCGCCCGATGCCCTGAGTTCCTGGCTGTTTTGTGTTACTGAGTTTTCGTTGGTAGCTGTTCTTGTGAGGGTGTTAAATTTAGTCGACACTGAAGTTATTGAGATAACAGACCAAAAGGCCCTGAACGAGATTCACCCCACCCCTCGCGTGACCTTCGTGAGCACTGCGGGCATGCTGGAAGACCACGCAGATCCACGGAGGAACGACCTTGCACCGGCTCGCAGCTCTGATCTTGGCCACCGCGACGCTGACGGCGTGCGGACAGAGCGAGAAGTCGCAGGACCCGCTGCAGGTCGCCGAGACGCTCGAGGTCGCCAAACCGGCCCTCTCCCCCGCCCAGAACACCGCCCTGCCCGGCGACATCACGCCCGGCGGCTCGTTCACCGAGGGCGACACCACCCTGAAGTTCGAGGTCAACGGCCGCAAGGTCGAGCTCGACCGGCTCCGCAGCGCCGTCTTCGAGATGACCACCGACGACAAGGGCTCCCCCACCCGCGGCCCCGGCCTGCGCGCCGGCGACGGTGCCACCAACGCCGTCCCCGACCGCTTCGGCCGCCTGCTCGTCGTCGACACCCGCGGCGGCGAGTTCATCGCGTTCTCGATCGACCCGCTGATCATGCGCCAGCGCTACCCCGTGCCCGGCACCCCCTACGGCATCGCCTACGACGCCAAGCGCGACATCGCGTGGATCACGCTTACCGACCGCAACGAGGTCGTCGGCCTGGACGTCGCCGCCGGCGAGCCGTCCGAGAAGCACCGCTTCGCCACCGTGCGCCAACCCAACACGGTCAGCGTCGACCAGGAGACCGGACGCGTCACCGTCACGTCCGGCGACAACGGAGGGATACAGGTGATCTCGCCATGACCGAAGGGGTGATCGACGGGGACTGGGAGTACCGGCCGCTGCGCCTGCCGCCCGGCATCTCCCGCCGCACCGCGACCACGCAGCTGGCCATCCACGCCGAGTTCGCGGGCTGGGAGCTGTCCCGCACGCTGCTCTACGGCGACGGCTCCCGCAAGGTGTGGCTGCGCCGCAAGCGCGTCCCGGGCGACCTGCCCGGACTCATCACGTAACGCGTCACACGACACGAAGTGCCGCTCAAACGCCCCCTCCGCCTGCGGCCCACAACGCTGAGGTGCTCACGTCCCGGCGTTTGAGATCCTCTGTTCGTTCGTTGAAGCTGAGCACCGCGTGACGGTTCATTTCAGTCAACACTGAAGCAATAAAATTGACCGGAGTCGTAGAATATGTGATCAGATTCTGGGTCATGGAGCTCGTGCCGCAACAAGTCGGGGTCGCGCACAGCGCACTGCCGCACGACGAACCGTCCACCCGTGCCCTGCTCGCCGAAGCCGCGGCCCAGGGCCTGCACACCGTGGTCGTCACGGCCCCGGAGAACGATGAGAGCGCTCTCGCCGTCCTGCGCGAGCTGAGAGCCGAGTGGCACACCGAGAACGGCCAGGTCACCGCCCAGCTCGACACCGACGCCCAGGGCCAGCTGGCACACCTGTGGGGACTGTCCGCGCAGGACAGAGCGGCGTGGCTGGCCGCGTTCCCCCGCGCCGACGACCCGAACTGGTGGATGCACCGCCTGCTGGTGCTGAACCACCACCCCGAGTGGGCACCGCTCAAGGAATGGCTCGTCGGCGAGCACGTGCGGCTCTTCGGCCGGCCACCGGGACGGCGCCGCACCTCCGCGTCGTAGACGATTCCGGAAAGCGTGTCGAGAACGCGCCACCTGGCAGGCCGCGCGTTCCTCACCTGCTCCACGACCGGTTGCGGCCGCGAGATGGTCGGTGGGGGGCACATCACCGCGCCCCCGCCGACCATCAGGCCTTGGCCACCTCGCGGATCAGGTTCGCGATCTCTGCGGGACGTTCCAACGGGAGCATGTGCCCCGCGTCGGGCAGCACCACCGACGTGCCGCCGAACCTGGCCACGTCCGACTCGGACACCAGCCGGTCCTCGTCGCCCACCACCGCGACGACGGCCTTCTCCTGCGCCACGGTCAGTCCCGCCTCGCGGTCGTAGCGGTCCACGGCCGGGCGGAACAACGCCACCGTCTCCGGCCACTCCCCCCACACCATGTCCGCGGTCAGCTCGACGTCGTCGTCGGACGGCTCGTCACCGAAGAGCCACCACCGCAGGCCCGCGGTCTTGGTGGGCTCGATCTTCTCCCTGACCGCCCGCACGATCGGCCCGAACGCCCGTTCCAGCTCCCGCACCAGCTTGCCGAGCGACTTGGGCCACGCGAGCGAGGTCTCCGACAGCCCGCTCGCCGCCGTCGACACGAACACGATGCCCAGCACCCGCTGCCGGAACAGCCGCGGCCTGCGTTCGGCCATCGCCAGCGCCGCCATGCCGCCCATCGAGTGCCCGGCGATCACCACGTCACCGCTGGGCACCGCGCGTTCGATCAGCTCACCCAGGTCGTCGCCGAGCTGCTCGATCGTCGCGGTCTCCTTGTCGGCCTTCGAGGACTCGCCGTGGCCGCGGTGGTCGTAGGCGATCACCTGGAAGTCGCCGCTGAGCCGGTCGACGACCTTGTGCCAGCTGCGGTGGTCGAGCGCGTACCCATGCGCCAGCACGATCGTGGTCCGCGCGTCGGGATCGCCCGCCCGCAGCACGTTGAGCTCGGTCCCGTCCTCCAGCCGCACCATGCCGTTCCTTTCGCCGTGCCGTCTGCATGCCCAACGACACGACACACCGAAAAGACACGGTCCATCTGCGACACAGCACCACCTGTCCGTTGTGGATTCCTTCACTGGAACGGGTGATACAGCGCGTGTCCCCGCGTTCGAGGTGGTACTCCGGAAGAACGAAGCGAAGGAGGAGGTTGTGATGATGCGAACACTGGCCCGTCCGGTTGTTGCGCCGGAGGACATGGCCGAACTGATGACGGCGGTGGCGGAGCCCGAGGCCGCGGTGGCCGACCCGCCGCTGCACGTGCCCACCGCCGGCGGCGCGCTCCTGGCCGGTCTGCTGCTGATCGTCTCCCCCGGCAACCCGACGGAGCCGGAGAAGCGGTGACCACAGGTGGCGCGATCGACCGCACGTCTCGTGCGGACGCGGTCGCCGCACTGGCCGGACACCTCGTCGGCGCACTCGGGGAAGGTGTGCCGACGAGGCTCGCCGACTTCCTCGACTCCTGCGCCGACGGCGTGGCCGGCCTGTGGGCGGTCCGCCTGGTGGGCGCCGACGCCTTCGCGCCGCACCTGCTGGCGGGCCGCCTCCTGGAGGGCCGGGACGCCGCTGTCGTGTCCGACGCTTTCGAGGCGTTCCCGCCCGTCCAGCAGCCGGTGACGCACCAGCAGTGCGTGCTGGCCCACCGGGACCAGGCAACCGCCGAGCTGCTGGTGCGGCTCACCGACGGGCGGTGCGCGCCGCCTGGGACCGTCGAGGTGTGGGAGAACCGGGAGGCCTCGGCCCACCTCGGCACGTCACCGGTCGACGCCCTGCTGGGCCCGGCCGAGCAGTGGGCGCGCTGGTCGGTGGCCGTCGCCCAGCTCTCGCCGCTGGCCCTGCCGGGCTTGGACGGCCCGGTGTTCGAGGCGGTGGCGGGTGCGCCGCTCGCACTGGCCAGGGGTACCACCCGGGCCGTGCTGCGCCGGGACTACGCCACCGCAGCACGCCTGGTTCGCTGGGTGGCCCTGCTCGCCGACCGGGTTCCGCTGGACGCGGCCCTGCTGGTGGAGCACCTGAGGCTGCACGCGGGCGCCGACGCCCGGCTGCTGCTGGACCTGGCCATTGCTGAACGCGTCCTCGCCGCCGAGCCGGTGTCCTCGCGACCGGCGCTCCCGGCCCCGACGCCTCCGGTGCCCTCGGCACCGACCGCGGTGGTGCACGACGTGGCGAGCCGGGCGATGGCCTGGCTGCACGCGCACCACGAGCTGGGTGCTTTCACCGACACGGCGACCGCCGACCTCGACGACCCCAACAGCGTCTACAAGCCCCTGTGCGAGGTGGCCCTGGCGTCCGCGTTCGTGCTGCGCGAGGGCGTTGCCGGTGCCGCGCAGCTGCGGCACGCGCGAGAGCTGCTCGACTTCTCCTGGGAGCAGATGCGCCGCGGCGACCTGCTCTACGAGCGCCAGCTCCGGCACGCCCTGCTCACCGACCCGGTGGAGACCTACGCGTCGTTCGCCCGCTCCGGGTACCGGCACGCCGCCCTGGAACGGGTCGCCGCGCACAGCTCGGCCGCCGACGCGGTGAACGAGGTGGTGCCCAACCGGCGGCTCGCCGTGGCCAACGCGCACCGCGTCGTGGGCATCCCGCGCGACGACGACTGGGACGCCCTGACCGCCGCGACCTGGCTCGGCCGCGAGCCCGAGCCGTGGGTGATCGACTGGTACACCGGGTACTGCGCCACGCACACCGTCTTCCACCTCACCGACTGGGGCGCGCGTCCGGAGGGCCTGCCGGCCGGCACGGCCCGCTACCTCGACGCGTGGCTGCCGGTGTGGATCGACGTGTGGACCGAGGCGCGGCAGTGGGATCTGGTGGGCGAACTGCTCCTCGTGGGCGCGTGCCTGCCGGAGCCGCGCATCGAGGCCGCCGAGTGGGCGCCGTTCGCCGCCGCCCAGCACGAGGACGGCCTGGTGCCCCGTGACGGCGAACCCGTGTCCGACGACCCGCGCACCCGGTTCCTCGACCACCAGCACACCGCCGTGGTCGCGACCGCGGCGGGCACGCTCGCGCTGTCCCGGCTGCTCGCAGGGTGAACGAGGACCGGATCACCGCACTGCTGTCCGCCGCACCCGGTGTCGCCGTCGCCGCTCGGGTGGGCGACGAGGAGACCGTGCTGGTCGCGGGCGTCACCGCGCTGGACGACCCGCACCCGGTCACCGCCGCCACCCGGTTCGAGATCGGCTCGCTGACCAAGACGTTCACCGCGCTGCTGCTGGCCGAGCTGGTGGCGCGCGGCGAGGTGCGGCACGACGACCCGGTGGACCGCTTCCTGGACACCGGCCTGGGCCCCGGTGTCACGCTGGAGCGCCTGGCCACGCACACCTCCGGCCTGCCCCGGCTGCCACCGGGCCTGCTGCGCGCGGCCTTGCCCGCCTGGCGCACCAACCCCTACCGGGCGTTCGGACCAGAGCGCCTGACGGCGGCGCTGCGCCGCACCCGCGTCCGCCCCGACGACCGAGCGCGGTACTCGAACTTCGGCGTCGCCGTGCTCGGCCTGGCACTGGCCCGCGCGACCGGCCGGCCGTTCGAGGACCTGCTCGCCGACCGCGTCCTGCGTCCCCTCGGCCTGACCGACACCGGTTTCGACACCGCGCCGCACGCCACCGGTCACCTGCGCGGCCGGCCGCGGCCGCCGTGGGAGATGCCCGGGATGCCCGCCGCCGGCGCGCTCCGGTCCTCCGCCCGCGACCTGCTCGTCCTGCTGACCGCCCTCCTCGACGGCCGACCGGCCTCCCTCGCGCCCGCGCTCGCCGACGTCGTCGCGCCCCGCGTCGCCGTCTCCGCCACCGACCACCTGTGCCTGGTGTGGAACCTGCGCCGCCTCCCCGACCACGACCTGCTGTTCCACTCCGGGGGCACGCGCGGCTGCACCGCGTTCGCCGGGTTCAGCCCGCAGCGCCGCACTGCGCTCGTGGTCCTCGCCAACACGGGCCCGACCGTGCGAGCCACGCTCGTGCAGGACTCGTACAACGCCCTGCGCGCCCTCGACGACCCGGCCGCCGCACAACGGCCTGGGACGAGAGGGAGCGACAGGGATGCGACGCGGGAGACGACTGCTTGAGCCGCCGGACGGTCCCGTCAGCTGTTGCGCAGGAACCGGTCCAGCACCCGCACACCGAACTTCAGCGCCTCCACCGGCACGCGCTCGTCCACGCCGTGGAACAGCCCGGAGAAGTCCAGGTCGGCCGGCAGCTTCAACGGTGCGAAGCCGAAGTTGCGGATCCCCAGCTGCTGGAACGACTTCGCGTCGGTGCCGCCGGAGAGCATGTACGGCAGCACGCGCGCACCGGGGTCCTCGGCGGTGATCGAGGCGGTCATGGCGTCCACGAGCGCGCCGTCGAACGTCGTCTCCACGGGCGGCAGGCCGATCCACTCGCGTTCCACGTCCGGACCGAGCAGCTCGGCCAGCTCGCGGTCGAACGCCTCCTCGCGGCCGGGCAGGATGCGGCAGTCGACGGTCGCCTCGGCGGTGGACGGGATGACGTTGGCCTTGTAGCCGGCCGTGAGCATCGTCGGGTTCGCGGTGTCGCGCAGCGTCGCGCCGATCATCCGCGACAGCGCGCCGAGCTTGCCGATCGAGCCCTCGACGTCGTCCTCGGGGAAGTCCAGGCCGGTGATCTCGGTGACGCCGTCGAGGAACTCGCGCACCGACGGCCGGATGATCAGCGGCCACTGGTGCTGGTCGAGCTTGGTGACGGCGGCGGCGAGCTTGGCCACGGCGTTGTCGCGGTGGATCATGCTGCCGTGCCCGGCGGTGCCCTTGACCCGCAGCTTCAGCCAGCGGATGCCCTTCTCGGCGGTCTCCACGAGGTAGGCGCGGACGTCGTCCTTGAGCGTGATCGAGAACCCGCCGACCTCGCTGACCGCCTCGGTGACGCCCTCGAACAGCTCCGGCCGGTTGTCGACCAGCCACTTCGCCCCGTAGAGGCCGCCGGCCTCCTCGTCGGCGAGGAACGCGAACACGATGTCGCGTGGCGGCACCACGTTCTCCCGCTTGAAGTGCCTGGCCAGCGCGAGCGTCATGCCGACCATGTCCTTCATGTCGACGGCGCCGCGGCCCCACACGTACCCGTCCTGCACCGCACCGGAGAACGGGTGCACCGACCACTCCGACGCGTCGGCGGGCACGACGTCGAGGTGCCCGTGCACGAGCAGCGCGCCCCGGTTCGGGTCGGCGCCCGCGAGCCGCGCGACCACGTTGCCGCGCCCCTTCGCACCCGACTCGACGTAGGTCGTCTCGTAGCCGACCTCCCCGAGCTTCTCGGCCACCCACTCCGCGGCCTTGCGCTCCCCCACCACCGTCGCGGGGTCACCGGTGTTGGTGGTGTCGATCCTGATCAGCTCGCTGACGAGCGTGACGGCCTCGTCCTCGGCCCGTGCCAGCGCGTTGCCCAATGTGCTCACCCCGTCTTCCTACCACCCGTCAGAACACCGACCACCCTGTGAGAGTGGTGAACCTGTCGAGCGCGTCGACCCCGGCCACCGAGTTGCCGCGGGCGTCCAGCCCGGGACCCCACACGCAGATCGCGCACCTGCCCGGCACCACGGCCACGATGCCGCCGCCGACGCCGCTCTTGCCCGGCAGCCCGACCCGGTAGGCGAACTGCCCGGCCGCGTCGTAGGTGCCGCACGTCAGCATCACCGCGTTGACCCGCTTCGCGCCGCTGACCCCGAGCAGCCGCTCGCCGTCGTTGCGCACCCCGTGCCGTGCCAGGAACAGCGCGCTCCTGGCCAGGTCCGCGCAGCTCATCGCGATCGAACACTGCCGCACGTACTCGTGCAACACGACGTCGACCGGGTTGCGCATGTTGCCGTAGGAGGCCATGAAGTGCGCCAGCGCCCGGTTGCGGTCGCCGTGGTCCAGTTCGGACCTGGCGACCTCCTCGTCCACGTCGATCGCGTGGTTGCCGCTCTCCGCGCGCAGGAAGTCGAGCAGCCGGTCCGACGCACCCGGCCCGAGGTGGTCGGTGACCACGAGCGCCCCGGCGTTGATGAACGGGTTGCGCGGGATGCCGTTCTCGGTCTCCAGCTGCACCAGGGAGTTGAACGGCGACCCGACGGCTCCCGCCCCACCCGCTCCCACAGCTCGTCGCCCACGGCGAGCGCCAGCGTGAACGCCTTCGAGATGCTCTGGATCGAGAACGGCGCCCGGTACTCCCCCGCCCCGCACACCTCGCCGTCGAGCGTGGCGACCGCCATGCCGAACCGCCGCGCGTCGACCCGTGCGAGCGCCGGGATGTAGTCTGCGGCCGCACCGCCGGGCATGACCTCGCCCGCGATGCGGTCCACCAGCTGCTGGAGCTCCATGGCGGCCATCCCACCACCTCAGGGCACGAGCGACGCGGCCACCTCCTCGGCCGTGCGCCCGGACGTGTCGACCGCCGTGCCGATCCCCCGCAGCCGCCCGGCCTGCGCCACGGCCTCCTCGACCACCCGGTCGAGCTCCTCCTCCGACCGCCCCGCCAGCGGGTCACCCGGCTCCGGCCAGCCCTCTCCCCTGCCCCGCCGCCGGATCCGCTCCACGAGGTCGGCGCGCGAGGCCTCCAGCCGGTACACCGTGGCGCCGGGGAACACGTCGGCGTACGGGCCGACCACGACCAGCACCCGTGCCCCGGCCTCCTGGTAGGTCCGCCACACCGCCGCGAGGGTGTCCGCACGGGCGTGCTTCATCCCGAACCCGAGCTGGCCCGCGTCGACGAACCCGGCGCGCATCCCGGTGCCCAGCAGCCGCAGGTACACCGCGAAGCCGACGACCGACTTGCCGACACCGGTCGTGCCGCAGAACCACAGGACCCGCTCCGGCCCGGCCCAGTCGCCGGCCGCCCGCTCGACCCGGTCCGCCACCTCGGTGACCGACAGCCCGGTCGTGTCCACGCACACGTCGCCGATCGCGCGGGCGTCGAGCTCGTCGGCCTCGCGCAGCACGTGGTCGAGCTGCTCCGGCCGCATCCCGCGCCCGAGGTACCGCTCCCGCAGCACCTCGCGGTCGGCCCGCAGCCGGCACACCGTCAGCGTCGCGCCGGGAATCGGCGCGGCGCCGTTCGGATCGGCCACACCGGACACGACGAGGCTGCGCACCCCGCTCGCCCGCGCGCCGGCCACCACCGCGGCCAGGTTGCGGGCCTTCATGCGGTACCGGCCGGGGTCGTCGTCCGGGTCCGGGTAGCAGATGCCGAGCTGGTCGACGTCGACGTACGCCCCGCCGTTGCGGCGGTGCACCTCCCACCCGACCACCGTCTTGCCGACACCGGGAGGTCCGCAGATCCACAACACCGAAACCACGACCGCAGTCTCCCGGCCCCGTCAACGCGTTTACAGGAAGAACAGCCGCGCGACCGCGTCCCGCGCCACCAGGAACCCGGCGATCCCGAGGATCCACCCGGTGGCACCGGCGCCCTTCTCCGCGAACCACCTGCTGATCCGCTGCAGCACCGGCTCGACCCGTTCCCGCAACGCGATCCGCGCGGCCAGCAGCACCAGCGCGGGCACGACCATGACCACGCAGTACCCGGCGAGCAGCAACCCGGTCTGCGCCGGCGTGAGGTCCGCGGCGCTCATCATCCCGATCGCGCCGAGGTAGGGCAGCATCGTCGCGAGCTCCACCACCCCGGCCAGCAGCGCGACCCCGACGAGCGCGGCCGTGGACCCGCCGACCCGCCTCGTCCACTTCGTCGTATCGGTCTTCTTCTTGCTGTCGAAGCGGAAGCTCACGACGAACAACCCGACGCCGATCACGAGCTGGACCCACAGCGCGACCCGCCCGTCGAGGTGCTCCAGCACCTGCGCCGCCCCCAGCACCAGCCCGATGCCGACCACGAAGTAGAACACCGTGATCGTGCCCAGGTAGACGGCGAACCGCCCGACCCGCAACCGCCCCGGCGCGAGCATCAACCAGATCGGGACGAACAACGTCCCGATGCTCGTCGAGTCCAGCAACGCCAGCCCCGCCAACGCGAGCAACAACCCCGTACCCACCGCGTCCCCCTCGCCCCACTTCGCACAGTGCCCGTGCCGGATCTTTTTAGCACAAGTGTAATATTAAAGCGTGCGCGGGCCTGCCGGGGGCATGACATCTGTCATCACGTTCCGATGCGTCCTGACACTGCCGGGACCGGGAGTTTCACGCGATCGTTGAACACATGACAGCGATCGAGGTGAAAGACCTGACCCGGCGCTACTCAGGGGGATTCGAGGCCGTGCGCGGCGTCTCGTTCGAGGTGGAGCGCGGCGAGATGTTCGCGTTGCTCGGCACGAACGGCGCGGGCAAGACCTCGACCGTCGAGGTGGTGGAGGGCCTGACCCGGCCGGCGGAGGGGACCGTCCGGGTCCTGGGCCACGACCCGTTCCTGGAGCGCAAGGCCGTGCGCCCGCGGGTGGGCGTGATGTTGCAGGAGGGCGGCTTCCCGCCCGACCTGACCGTGTCCGAGGCGACCACGATGTGGGCGGGCACGCTGACCCGGCCCCGCCCGGTCGCCGAGGCGCTCGACCTCGTCGACCTGGGCCACCGCTCGGCGGTGCGGGTGAAGCAGCTCTCCGGCGGTGAACGGCGGCGCCTGGACCTGGCGCTCGCGTTGCTCGGCCAGCCAGAGGTGCTGTTCCTCGACGAGCCGACCACCGGCCTCGACCCGGAGAGCCGGCGCAACACGTGGCAGCTGATCCGCACCCTCCTGCACGAGGGCACCACCGTGCTGCTGACGACGCACTACCTGGAAGAAGCGCAGGAACTGGCCGATCGGCTGGCCATCATGCACCGCGGCCGCATCGTCGCGCGTGGCACGGTGTCCGAGGTCGTCGACGCCTACCCGGCGCGCATCACGTTCACGCCGCCGGCCGGCGTCGCACTACCGGTCGTGGCCGACCTCGACGAGTCCGGCCGCGCGACCGTGCGCACCAACACCCTGCAGGAGACGTTGCACGAACTGCTGACGTGGGCACACGCGCAGGACGTCGTGCTGTCCGGTTTGGACGCCCGCTCGGCGTCCCTCGAAGAGGCGTTCCTGGCGATCGCGGAGGAGGCGGCATGAGGGCCGTGGCCATCGGGCAGGCGGAGCTGAAGCTGTTCTGGCGCAACCGCACCGCCCTGTTCAACTCGCTCATCGTGCCGCTGCTGGTCGTGCCGCTGCTGCTGTCGATCGACGCCGACGGCGTGCCGCTGGTCGTCGGCCTGACCGGGTTCGTGCTGCTCATGGCGGTCTACTACAACCTCGTCACCGTGTTCGTCGCGCGCCGCGAGGAGCTCGTGCTCAAGCGCCTGCGCGTCGGCGAGCTGACCGACCCCGAGGTGCTGTTCGGTGCCGCGCTGCCGTCGATGGTGGTCGCGATCGGGCAGATGGTGCTGTTCGCGGTGATCATCGGCGTGATCACCGGCGTGGCGGTGCCGACGAAGCCGTGGTTCCCGCTGCTGGGCGTCGTCGGCGGGACGCTGCTGTTCGCGTTGCTGGCGGCGGCGTCCGCGGCGTTCACCCGCACCGTCGAGATGGCGCAGGTGACGTCGTTGCCGGTCCTGATGGCGTGCATCATCGGCAGCGGCCTGATGGTCCCGCTGTCGGTGTTCCCCGACGAGGTCCAGACGGCGCTGCGGTTCCTGCCGCTCACCCCGGTCCTGGACCTGCTGCGGGCCGGCTGGCACGACGGCCCGGTGCTGCAGCCGGTGGTCGTGCTGGCGGCGTGGGTCGCGGCCGGTGTCTACGCTGTCCGGCGATGGTTCCGCTGGGAGCCGCGGAGGTGACCTTGCTGTCCTGGTGGCGCTCGCGCAGCAGCGCGTCGCGGTTCGACTACTTCACCCGCTCGTCGTTCTACCTGACCCTCGTCGCGCTGCCGATCCTGCCGATGACGAGCCTCGCGAACGACGACTCCGTGAGCCGCATCGCCGCCGTCGCCACCATCGTCGCGATCGTCGTGCACGCCGCGTGCTGCATGTGGCTCGTCCACCAGGGCATCGAGCACTACCTGGGCAAGGCGCCGTTCCCGCGCCTTGCCCTGACCGTCGCCGCCGTCGTGACCGCCGTGGTGGTGGCAGGCGGCATGGCCGTCCTGCCCGGCGCACCACCCGGCGGGCGCGACGGCCCGGTCGACGCCGTGACGCTGTTCGTGCCGGTGCTGTTCGTGACCGCGGTGTCGTGCACCCTGCGCCCCCGCGTGACGGCGGCCGTGGTGGCCGCGACCGGCGTGTTCCTGGTGCTGACCGTGCCGCTGGGCGCCGCGGTCCCGATGACGATCGCCCTGGTCTTCTTCACCGCCGTCTACCGCACCTCGGTGTGGATGATCGGCACGATGTGGGAGCTGGACCGCTCCCGTGAGGTCCGCGCCAGCCTCGCCGTGGCCGAGGAACGCCTGCGCTTCGCCCGCGACCTGCACGACGTGGTCGGCCGCAACCTCTCCGTCGTCGCCCTGAAAGCCGAACTGGCCGCGAAACTCGCCCAACGCGGCCGTGACGAGGCCGTCGCCGAGATGCTGGAGGTCCGCCGCATCGCCCAGGAGTCCCTCGACGAGCTCCGCGCCGTCGTCTCCGGCTACCGCACAGCGGACCTCACGGTGGAGCTCGCCGGCGCCCGCTCCCTGCTCACCTCCGCGGGCATCGACTGCCGCGTCATCGGCGAGCCCTCCCTCCCCGACGAGGCCGCGGGAGCCCTGGGCTGGGCCGTCCGCGAGGGCGTGACCAACGTCCTGCGCCACAGCGAAGCCCGCACGTGCACCATCGCGTTGCGCGGCACCACCCTCACCATGTCCAACGACGGCGCCACCGCCACCACCATCCGCTTCGGCAGCGGCCTCACCGGCCTGCGCGAGCGCGTGGCCACCCTCGGCGGCTCGGTGACCGCCACCCCGGAGCCCCCCAACCGCTTCGTGCTGACCGTGGAGCTTCCCGTGATCCGCATCCTCCTGGCCGACGACGAACACCTGATCCGCGGCGCCCTCGCCGCCCTCCTGGCCCTGGAGGACGACCTCGAGGTGGTCGCCCAAGCCGCCACCGGCGCCGAAGCCGTGGCCACCGCCCGAGCAGTCCGCCCCGACGTGGCCGTGATCGACCTGCAGATGCCCGACCTCGACGGCGTCACCGTGGCCCAAACCCTGGCCACCGAGCTCCCCACGTGCTCCACGATGATCGTCACCTCCCACGGCCGCCCCGGCCACCTGAAACGCGCCCTGGCCGCCGGCGTCCGCGGCTTCCTCCCGAAGACCGTCTCCGCCGACGTCCTGGCCACCGTCGTCCGCACCGTCCACTCCGGCGGCCGCTACGTCGACCCGGCCCTGGCCGCAGAAGCCATCAGCGCCGGCGACAGCCCCCTGACCCCACGCGAGGCCGACGTCCTCGAACTGGCCCTGGAAGGCGCCCCGATCGACGAAATCGCCCGCCGCGCCTCCCTCTCCCCCGGCACCGTCCGCAACTACCTGTCCTCAGCAGTCGGCAAAACCGCCGCCTCGAACCGCCACGAGGCCGCCCGCATGGCCCGCGCCCGCGGCTGGATCTAACCCCACCACTCCAGCACCCTGGCCCCGTACAGCGTCAGCCACCTCGACGGCTGCCCTCGTTCGACGTCGACCTCGAACCACATCCGCCCTGGATGCCGCCCAGCCTGCACCCACGTCCCGTCGGGTTGCCTCTGCTCCTTGATGCGCTCGACGGCCTGCGCCATGCGCTCGTCAGGCCGCGCTGCACGCCGGAAGTAATCGGCCGCGTTGAGCACGCTGTACTGCCACCGCAACGGGTACCGGAACGTGTCCACCCACTCCGCTACCGGCTCCCCCGTCGACAACCGCCGGAACAGGTGCCTTTCGAGCAAGTACTCCTCCCCTCTCCTGCGCGCACTCCTCGACTCGTCGGTGCCCCCCGTGGCCACCTCGTAGTCCAGCAACCCCTTGAGCGAGTTGAGCGTGGAGTGGAACGACGACCTCTTCGCCCCCTCAACCCACTCGCAGTTCCACCCGCCGTCCTCAAGCTGGTGCTCCACGAACCACGCGACGTTGTGGTGGACGTCCACCCCGAGCCACAGCCCGTTCGACACCGTCATCGCGTTGATGCAGCAGTCGACCTCGCCACCCCAGTACGGCAACCCGTCGTACTCCCACCGGCTGTTGGCTGCCAACAACTCCGCAGTGCCGTGCAGCGCTTCGGGGTCAAGGCCCCACTCGCGCAACGTGACCAACGTCCAGGTGGTCGCGGTCCACGGCTGCGGCTCGTCGCCGCGCATGTCGTAGTCAGGCGGGAAGAAGGCCCCACCCGCCCACTGCCCGTCCTCGCCTTGGAGTTCCAGCAACCGCTTCCCGAAGCCTTCCGTGGCAACTCGTGCTCTCGTCGCCTTCCACACCTCTTCGGGCTCGTGCAGGAGGTCCCGTTCGACCTGCCAACGCAGGGCCGGGTCCGCGTCCTTCAGCAACCACTCCACCAACGCCGTCGTCAGCACCCGGTGACCCTAGCCCCGCTTGAGTTTGATCTGCCTGGCTTCCGCCGGCTCTGTGCACCCAACCATGCTCCTACCAGCGGAAATCTTGCTCGGGGCGCTCGATTTTGGTCGTTGCCGACGATCATGTAATCTATGCACGCACCACGGCGCGAGCTGCGGTGACAACTGAACAGGTCCGGGTGGCGGAATGGCAGACGCGCTAGCTTGAGGTGCTAGTCCCCGAAAGGGGGTGGGGGTTCAAGTCCCCCCTCGGACACCAGCACTATTCACCCCCACGGGGTTGATGGAGACATCAGCTTCGTGGGGGTTTTGCTTGTAACGGACCTGCAGGTCGATCGCCTCGTACAGCTCCTCCAGCCTCGTCGGGGCGTGGCCTCTCAGCGCCGCGCTGATGTCGCCTATCGAGTCGATCGCCGCATAGATCTCGGCGATGTCCCGCTCCACCGGTGCCGGGACGTTGTCCAGGGCAGCCCGTGCCGCCAGCCTCTCGCCTGCGCGTCGTTGATCGCCTCGACCAAGGCAGCTGGATCGACGCCGGCCATGATGGCGTTCTGGAACCTCGTCAGCTTGGCTTCCGCGTCAGCGAGCCTCCTCTTCGCGGCATCGCGACTGACCTCGATCACCGGTTCTTGTGAGTCCATCAACGCGGCGACGGTCCGGTCTCGGTTCTTCCGGTCGAACAGGTGCCCGAGCCAGCCGTTGATGACGTCCTGAAGAAGGTCCTCCCGCAAATAGACCGCTCCGGGATGCGACGCGAGCACCGGAGATCCCAGAGCGAGGGTGCGTGCCGGGCACCGGTAGTACATGGCTTTCTTACGTGGGCTGCGCTCCATCTTCCGCCCGCAGATGTCACACCGAATCCGGCCGCGAAACAGATAGCGGTGCTTCACCGCCCGTTCGGACCGCTCTGCCTTCCGCGCGATCCGCAGGCTGCCCTTTGATTTCCGCAGGAGCTGGGCAGCCGTGAAGTCCTCGATCTCCACGATGTTCGGGTGCGCCGGATTACGCGGCCGGATCACGCGGTCCGGACTGGCCTTGCGGAAGCGGACCACCCGGTCGGCGCCACCGGCGTACGCATGCTCGGCACCCTCGCGCGCGAACTGCACCGCCGCCAGACACGCTACGGCCTCGAGACCATGTGCATCGGTGGTAGCCAGGGCATGGCCGCCATCTTCGAACGGATCACGTAAGCGGTTGAGTCCTGTTTGAACACTCACGACCGGACGGAGCACCCGGCGATCACTCACCGCGACAACCGCTGAGAACTCGCGACAGTTGAATACGCGGCCTCATCAGTCTCAAGGGCCAACTCCTGCGGGGCGGGGGAAGCGGAGAACGCCCGCGTCTACCCGCAACCGAAACGGACCATCTGCCTCGGCCAGGTCTAGCCCCGCCGCAGGCCCGTCATAGGATCCGGTCATGGCGAACCGTTCGTACCTGTACAGCACCAGCAACCGGCCGGAGTCCTATGAGGATCGGCCGGAGACGGTCTCCGGGTTGTCGGAATGGCCCTACGCCATCCCGTTCTCATTCCTGGTGCTCCTGTCCGGCGATCCCCGGCTGTGCGCGTCCCTGATCGCCGACGGGTTCGACGGCGAGCCCCCGGAGAGCAGGACCACGCTGTACGCGATCAGCGGTGAGTTCGACGCCGGGTTCGCGCGGCTGACGAAGTTCGCCGCCGCCGTGCGCGCCGTGAGCGACGCCGAAGGCCTGCACGCCGGGCTCGCCGAGGCGGAGCGGTTCCTCGACGCGCACCGCGACCGGTACGTCCTGCTCGAGACCATCGAGCTCGACACCATGATCGAGAGCGGCGAGGACGAGCTGCGGGCGCTCATCGAGGGCCACCTCGACCTGTGCCGGGCGGCGGGCGAGGCCATCGACGCGCTGCCCGACGATGCGGCGGCGGCCGGGGCCGTGCTCGCCGCAGCGGCGGCCGAGCGGTCGGCGCCGCCGCTGAACGCGTTCCACGGGCTCGTGCTGACCGACGACTTCGACAACACGCGTGACGACAGGACCGAGAACCCGATCGGCCTCAGCTGGTGGACCGACGTCCTCTACTTCGCGCTGTGGAACCGGGCGGAGTACGCGGCGAACCAGCCGAAACAGTAGCTCGCGGCGGCCAGGACGATCTCGGCGATGGCCTCGTGCCCGGCTGGGGTGGGGTGGACGTCGGTGACCATGCAGAAGTACGTCAGCGCGCACACCCGCGCCACCGGCTGTGCGTGCCGAAAACTACGTCCATGCAGGTGAAGACATGACGATACTTGGAAGAAGACTCAGCCAAGATCATGTCCGTCTACGGTGAAGCGTTCGATCTGATTGGCTTTGACAGGCTGAGGCCGGACCCGCAGGGGTGCCGCACCAGCGATCGGTGGGTGCGGTGCTCGTTGCGGTGGCGGTCGTACTCACGCAGCGCCTGCCGCATATGGGCCTGATTCCACACCAGCGCGTGGCGCAACAGGTCGCCGCGAAGTTCTTGCTCCAAGTCGACACAACTCAGCGACGAAAGATTGATCAGTGCCGACTGGCCCTCTATACCAAATTCGAGCTATCCAATAGCGCATGAACACACGAATTGCGCAAGCTCGCTACTTGTGGGGACTCAAGTCCCCCTCGGACACGTACGCTAAGCACACGCGAAGAGGTCGTCGCATAGACGGCCTCTTTTGCTTTGTCGTACCTCAGCCCGCTCCCAAGTTCCTCGTAGAGTCTCGCCAGCTTCTCCGGCTGCCCTTCGTTGATGATTACGGTCACATCTGCGAGGGAGTCCACCGCGGCCTGTAGCCCTGCGGCAGTCGCCAGGTTCGGTGCAGGCAAACCGCCAAGTTCGGCTCTCGCTGCGGCCCTGCGCGTGGCAAAATTACGTTTGCGCAGGTCAAGCGGCATGCCGATACACGCGGATAACTCAGCCGAGACACTCCCGTTGGAGTACCGCGAGGCGTCCGATCTGGTCGGGTTCAAGAGCCTGCGACCGCGCTCGCAAGGGCGCTGCGGCGGCGAGTGACCGGCGGGTTCGGTGCGCGTCGTAGTGCCGCTCGTACTCACGTAGCGCCTGACGCAGATGGTCTCGCGTGTTAGGGGTAACTGGGAAGACCTCCTGCCAGCTGGAGCGACGTATCAATCTCATCAGCGTGGCGAACCAGAAACGGTTCGCGAGCTCGTAACGAACCGGTCGGGCCAACTGCCGACGAAGCACAACGTTCTCGTGCCACAGACCAAGAAGCTCCGCGTCCTTGGTTGCTTTACTGCGAACTAGCACCGCCGGAACAGACAGCAACTTGCACAACGCCTGGTACAACAGCGAACTAATCACCCATGCATGCTCACAGCCGGTACGACCTCGCTTATCAGCGAGGCGATGACCTATGGGCGGCACAGCTGCGGAGATCGGGTCTCCCGCAGCGAAGACGTCCGGATCTCTCTGCTGGGACTGCCCCTGACCACGATCAAGGCCACCAGGGTCAGGCTGACCGGCGTGCAGACGTAGGCCGGGCTGCTGAGAGAGAAGTACCTGGTGCTGCTCGGCTCCAGCGCCGGCGCTGCGACGGACCGACGGGTGTGGCGGGTGTCCACCGACTCCGCGATGACCTCCTCCAATTGTTGATCCCGCGGGTGTTCGCGAGCGAGCTGGACTCGCGCCGACCCTCTGGCAGTGGAGTGCCGCGTTTGGGCCGAATGGTGCCTGGGTGCCAGGAGCAGGTCGCCTTATGGTTCTGGGAGCGCTCCCAGAACCTGGAGGATTCTCGATGAGGAGAGTTCTGGCCGGTCTGCTGGTCACCTCGATCGTGGCAGGGCTGCTGACGCACGGTCCCGCCGCGCTCGCCGCCGACACACCGGTGACGGTGGTGTCCAGCACGTTCGAGGACGACACGGTGCAGGGCTGGACCTCGCGCGGGGGAGAGACCACCGCGGTGAGCTCGGCCGTCGCGCACGGAGGTGCCCGGAGCCTCCTCGTCTCGGGCCGGACTCAATCCTGGGAAGGGCCAGTGCTCGCCCTGCTCGACGACGTCGAGAAGGGCGTGCGGTACAGCCTGTCGGTGTGGGTGCGGCTCGCGGGCGGTGAGGAGCCCGCGCGGCTCCGGATGTCCGTCGAACGCCATGCTGACGGCGTCACGTCCTACGAAGGGGTCGTCGGCGACACGCTCGTCACCGCCGACGGCTGGGTCAACCTCACCGGTGGCTACACGCTGGCGTCCGATGCCGACTTCCTCACCACCTACGTGGAGAAGCTCCAGTCCTGCGGCGTCGTTCCACCTCGACGACTTCGTCCTGTCGTACACACCGCTTCCCCCGATCCAGACCGACATCCCCGCGTTGCGGGACGTGGTGCCGTTCCGGCACTTCGGGGTTGCCGCCGAGCCCGCCCTGCTGTACGGGGAGCACGGCAGGCTGCTCGACCGGCACTTCAGCTCGATCACGCCGGGCAGCCAGCTGAAGTGGGACGCGACCGAACCCACCGAGGGCGCGTTCCGGTTCACGGACGCGGACACGCTCGTCGACTGGGCCAAGGCGCGGGGGAAGGCGATCCGCGGTCACACTCTCGTCTGGCACCAGCAGACTCCCGACTGGGTCTTCAAGGACTCCTCCGGCGCCGACATGACACCCACCGCGGAGAACAAAGCGCTGCTGCTGCACCGCATCGAGACGCACATCCGCGCCGTGGTGGGCCGGTACCGCGACGACATCACGGCGTGGGACGTGGTGAACGAGGTCGTCGACGAGGCGCAACCGGACGGCCTGCGCCGCAACAAGTGGTTCGAGATCGCGGGACTGGACTACATCCGCACGGCGTTCCGCGTGGCGCACGAGGTCGCACCGAACGCCAAGCTGGTCATCAACGACTACAACACCAATGTGCCCGCAAAACGGGACCGGTTGTACGACCTCGTGTCCCAGCTGCGCGCGGAAGGCGTTCCCGTCGACTCTGTCGGACACCAGATGCACGTCAACGTCGACTGGCCCTCGGCCGCCGAGACGGAAGCGATGATCACCAAGTTCCTGCCCCTGGGCGTGGACCAGCAGATCACCGAGATGGACGTCTCGATCTACACCGACAGCAACCAGTCGTACCCGCGCCCGCCCGCCGCTTCCTTGCTGGCACAGGCACAGCGCTACCACGGCCTGTTCGCTGTGTTCACCAGGTACGCGCACGCGATCAGCTCGGTGACGTTCTGGGGCCTGGCCGACGACAGCACGTGGCTCGACACGTTCCCGGTGACCCGCAAGGACCACCCGCTGCTGTTCGACACCCGACTGCGGGCCAAGGACGCCTTCTGGGCCGTGGCCGATCCCAGCCGGATCGGGACCGTTCTCCCCACTGCCACCTGCGAAATCACCTACGAGACAACGGCGCAGTGGCAGGGCGGATTCCTCGGCTCGGTGCGGGTCACCAACTCCGCCACCGCACCGCTCGACTCGTGGACCCTCGCCTGGTCGTACGCCAACGGCCAGCGTGTGACCCAGCTCTGGAACGGTTCGTTCACCCAGGACGGTGCAGTGGTGACGGTGCACGGTGCGCCGTGGAACTCGGCGATCCCGCCCGGCGAGTCCCGCTCGTTCGGCTTCCTGGCGGACTGGAGCGGTGCGAACGACCGGCCGGCGTCCTTCGTCCTGAACGGCGCGCCGTGCCGGTGGGTGTGACGGTATCCCTCGCGACATCCTTCTCCCGAGAAGGACATGCGCAGAAGCCCGATGACGACCGCTGCCCACCAACGCTTACTGACCTGCACGGGCGTCTTTCTCGGGAGCACGAACAATTCGCACTCGACACGTCCCCCACGTCCATCGCTTTCTCACATGGCCCCGCTCGTCGAATTCGTCGAACCACCACTCGATTCGAGTGCCGAACCGCAGCACACGTGAAGCGAGGACCTGATGGCGCCCGCGCGCAGCCACCCACAAGCTAAAAAGTCACCCGAATTTTAGCGATCCCAAACACTCCGGCGATCTACCTCCTAGCCGGAAGAAATCTTTTCGTCGCGTCTTGACCACACCGAAATCATCCTTCACAGTTCAAGGCACAGTCCTCCAAGCGGAAGCGAGGATGTCACCGGCATGAACATCCGAGCACGGCAGCGAAAGATCGCGGTGGCCACGGTCATCCTGGGCATGGTCTCCGCGAGCGTCACCGGCACCTCGGTCGCGGCACCCGAAGGACCGTGCCCCGGCGGGCCGTTCGGCACTCCGCTGCCCTCACCGAACCTGACCGCGACCAAGATCAAGGACGGGTTCAACTTCCTGGAGGGCCCGACCTGGGACGCGGCGACGCAAACCCTGTTGCTGTCCAACATGTACGACGGCACCGGCCCGCAGAACGTCCAGCCTTCGGACATCCTGCGGTACACCCCCTCGACGGGCACGTTCACCACTTTCGTCAAGAACGCGGGCAGCAACGGTCTGGCGATCAGCCGTGACGGCACGTCCGTCCTCGCGGCGACCCACGACCAGCGCAGCCTGTCCTCGTACGACCTGGCCACCGGGCGGCGGACGACGATCGCGGCGACCTACCAGGGACGACTGTTCAACTCTCCCAACGATGTCACCGTGGCCGCGAACGGAACGGCCTACTTCACCGACCCGAACTTCCAGCGCGCGAACCGCCCGGACCAGATGTCGGGCAGGACCGGCGTCTTCCGCGTCACCAACGGTGTCGTCACCCTGATCGACGACACGATCCGCCAGCCGAACGGCATCGAGCTTCTCCCCGGACGGCAAGACCCTCTACGTCGGCGGCAACGCGACCGGCAAGATCTACCGCTACCCCGTCAACGCGGACGGGAGCACCGGGCAGCGCAGCGATTTCGCGTCGCTCGACGGCACCGACGGCGGCACCGTCGACTGCGCGGGAAACCTGTACCAGGCCACCTACGGCAGCGGGAAGGTCTACGTCTACTCCCCGGCCGGCAAGCTCCTCGGCACGATCTCCGCCGGCCGCAACGCGACCAACGTCGCCTTCGGCGGCCCCGACCGGAAAACCCTCTACATCACGTCGGGTACCGCATCCACCGGCGGCAACACCGGAAACTTCGGCCTGTACAGCATTCGCTTGAACGTTCCCGGCTGGCCCTACTGACTCCGGCACATTTCGGCAGTCCTGTGGGGTGCCAAAACCATGCCCGGTGGTCTGACCTGCGCCTCAGGCCGCCGCAGATTCGTATTGCACGCCGACTGGTCCTCTAGGAGTGGGACGCGAGCACCCGCCTCGACATCGACGAACATGGGCGGTCTGCTCGTCGTGACCGCTGATGCCCGATCGGACAGATCCAGCAGAAGCTGCAGCACGCAGACCGCAGCCAACTGAGCAGCGAGAGACCAGGGCGCCCGTCATGCGGGAACCAGCCGAGGAAGTCCTCGTCGGCCTACAACCCTTGCAGCCGATCCTTCATCCACATCGCAGTCGTACCGACCGATTCACTCGTTCGCGCAACCCCGTCGCACGGTGAGGCCAAGATCACCTGCAGAGTTGAGCCAAGTTCTCACCGCGATCATTTCCGGCTTTGCGGGACTCCGCAGTCCCTGCCTCACGCCGGAGCTTCCCACGGGCTGAGCCGGTGGAGGTGACGCCGCCCGGCTCGGCACCCAACGCGCTCCCGATACCGCCCGAGTACCGCGCGGCGAATCTAGGTGCTCGAAGGGCGTTCGAACCACGAGATGGCGCACGAGCTCAAAGTTTCCCGGCGCACGAACAAGTTCCACCTGCCGCAAGCTCGGGTGCGCCGCCGAACCCAGCTGTCGTCCGCGCGCGGAGGCTTCGTGCTGCGGATGTGACTTCGCCCGGTCGCGCCGGGTACTGCGGTTCTCCGCAGTACCCGGCACTTCGTCCTGATTGACAGTGGGCTTTGCCAGCGGCGCTCCGTGCGCCGACAAGCCACTTGCCGCAGGAGGACACGTCTTTGTCCAGCGAGGAGGCCGTGCGAGGCCGCCCGGTCAAGAAGGCCTTCGAGCTCGTCGAGCTGTTGTCCTCTTCGGGAGCGATGACACTCGCAGAACTGGCGCGCGCGTCCGGCCTGCCGAAGTCCTCCCTGCACCGGATGATGGACGCCCTCACGGGTTCGAGCCTCGTCCGGCGCACGTCGAGCGGGTACGAGATCGGTGACTGTCTGTTCGACCTGATCGACGACAGCGCGCGGGCGCGGGTCGATCGGGTGCTGAAGTCCACGCTGGCACCGCACATCATCGACCTGCGGGAGAGGACGGGCGGTGTCGTCAGCACCGGGATCTTGGCGGGATCGCACGTCCGCCAGGTCGACGTGCAGTACGACCTGCGGCACCTGTGCCTCGTGCAACGAGTGCCCACGATGCTTCCCGCGCACTGCACCGCGATCGGCCGTGCCCTGCGGTCCCGCGACCCGGACGCCGTCGTGGTGGCGAACGGCGAGTTGTACAGCGGGGTGATCGGTGTCGCCGCCTCCCTCGTGGCCGGAGACCACCTGCCCCGCATGGCGATCAGCGTCTGGGGTCCGGCGGAAACGATCAACGTCGACTTCACCACCGCCCTCCTCAAGTACGCCGTTCGCGCCATGCGTTCGGACCTGCTGCGCTGCGCCCGACCGAGCGCGGCTGTGCTGGACGACCTGAAGCAGGCCAACTGATCCCGCTCGATCCAGCCACATCCCCAGGAGTCGTGCCGGTGGAGTCGCTTTCAGAAGCCCGCAACGCGCCGGGTGGTCCTCTGCGCAAGGCGCTCGCGTTGATCGAGGAGTTGGCTGGAGCCGAGGGCGCGATGTCGCTCTCCGACCTGGCCAGGCGGTGTGGCCGGCCCAAGTCGTCGGTCCACCGCGTGCTCGGCGTGCTGACCGACCTCAACCTCGTGGCTCCTTCCGAGGGTGGTTTCGTGCTCGGCGACCACCTCCACGACATGACCCGGCACAGCGACCGGGCCAAGGCCGAACGACTGCGCCGGATCTTCAACCCGCTCCTGGTCGACCTGCAGAACCGCACTCGCGGCATGGTCGCCCTGGACGTCCTCAACGGCACGCAGGTCCGCTACGTCGAACTGCTCTACCGCCACGAACTGGCCGGGTACGTGCAACGCCAGCCGTCGCTGCGCCAAGCCGCGAACACCGCCACCGGACGCGCCCTGCTGGCGTTCAGGCCGGATCTCCGCGAGCGCGTCGACGAGGTCGCCGCCGCGGCCGGTGTCAGGCCGGAACAGCTGATGCTCGACCTGCGCACCGTGCGCACGCGCGACATGGCGGTCGTGACCGAGGACGCCGGACGCGGCGGTTGCACCGTGGCGATACCGGTGCGCATCGGCGGTGAGCTGCCGTTCCTCGCGATCAGCGTCGCCAGTCCTGAACGGCTGGACGTGCCGCGCACCACCATCGCGCTGCGCAGGGTCGCCACCATGGCGGCCGTGTTGGCCACCGCCCGGCCCACCAGCACGGCCAACGGCCGGCAGGTGGGCTGAGCGGCGCACGTCAAGCCATGCGCTCCAGCATCGACTCGACGTCGTCCTCGGGCGTCAGGTAGCGGCCCGACAGCGGGTCCGCCTTTCCGGACGCCAGCTCCATCAGCACTTCCGCGGCACGCTCCGGTGTGGCGAACCGCCCCTGCTCGCGCTGCTCGCTCAGCCACTCCTGCATCCGGTCGCCCCACTTGTCACCGGTGGGTTCGAGGTCCAGGGCCTGCTTCGTGATGCCCAGGTCGACCAGGCCCGGGTGGTAGCTGAACACCGACACGCCGGTGCCGAGCAGCTCAGGGGCCAGGTTGTCCGCCACCTTGATCATGGCGGCCTTCGACACCGAGTAGGACGAAGCGCTCGGCCAGCGGTGCCTGCCCGCGGAGCTGACGATGTTCACGATGCGGCCCGAACCCCGTTCGACCATGCCGGGCAGCACGGCACGGCAGACCTTCAGCGTGCCGCGGAGGTTGACCTCCATGCCCCGCCACCATTCGTCCTCGTCGGTCTCCCACAGGGGTCCGATCGGGCCGGCGATGCCCGCGTTGTTGACCAGCACGTCCACCGAACCGAAGGTGTCGACGGCCTGCTTGACGACGCCGGCCACACCGGCTTCGTCCATGATGTCCGCGGTGTCGAAGACGACCTCGGCACCGAGGGAGCGCGCGGATTCCGCCACTTCGGCCAGTGCCGCGCCGTCCCGGCCGGTCAGCACCAGGTTCGCACCGGCGGAAGCCATCGACTCCGCGAACAACCGGCCCAGGCCACCGGTCGCACCGGTCAGCAGGACGGTGGTGCCCGTCATCGACACCGGAGCCGGCGTGGAGGTGGAACCGGCCGAAGCCGCCTCGAACCGGGTGCGCAGGTACTTGGCCAGGCTCTGCGGCGTGGGGTGCTCGAAGAGCGTCGTCAGCGGGATCGAGGTGCCGGAGGCCCGTTCCAGCGCGTTGCGCAGTTCCAGTGCGGTGAGCGAGCTCAGACCCATCTGGAGCAGCGCGGCGTCCGGTGACACGTCCTCGACGCGGTGACCGAGTGCCTCGGCGACCATGTCCGTGATCGCGGCGATGAGGTCGCTGTGTCCGAGACCGCTCAGCCTGGGCTCGTTCGTGATGACGCGGCCACGGGCCGGGACGGGCCCGGCAGCGGGCGCCAGCCGCACCGGCAGGAGCACGGCCTCAGCGGACCCCAGCGCGTTGTCGAAGGCCGACAGCGCGTCCTCGGTCGACAGCGGCAGCACACCGCTGCGGGCGAGACGTCGCAGGTCCACGTCGTCGAGGTGAGCACCGAGGGCGCCCTGTTCCGCCCACAGCCCCCACGCGAGGGAGATCCCCGCGAGACCGGTCGCGCGCCTGCGGCGCACGATGGCGTCCATGGACGCGTTGGCCGCGGCGTAGTTCGCCTGCCCGGCGGTGCCCCACCAGCCTGCCGCGGACGAGCAGACGACGAACCAGTCGAGGTCGAGCTCACGGGTCAGTTCGTCGAGGGCCGACACCGCGTCGACCTTCGAGGCCAGCACGCGGTCGAAGTCCCCGCTGGTGAGGCGTTCGAAGACCGCGTCGGACGTGGTTCCGGCCGCGTGCACGACACCGCGCAGATCAGGGATGCCCTTGATCAGTGTCGCGACCTGGTCGTGATCGCCCGCGTCGCAGGCCTCCACGACCACGGAGGCGCCGAGGTCGCGCAGTTCCGCCGCGACCGCCTGCATTTCGGGCGATTCCGCACCGCGACGGCTGACCAGGGCGAACCGGTCGACCCCGTGGGCGTCGGCGGCGTGCCGGGCCAGTGCCGAACCGACGACGCCACCGGCGCCGGTGATCAGCAGGGTGCCGCCCCGCCAGGCCGGCACCGGACTGGCCGTCGCCTTGCGGAGCCGCGGGACGTACGGCTTGCCGTTGCGAACCAGGACCTGGCGGTCGTCGGCGAGCACGACGTCACCGTCGGTGTCGACCAGCTGGATCCGGCCGGGGTGCTCGGTCTGCACGGACCGCAGCAGGCCCCAGACGGCGCTGCGCACCGGGTCGCTCTCGACCTCACCGCTGACCAGCACCAGCACGTCGTTCTGCTCGGCGAGCCGGCGCCGGGTGAAGGCGGTGACCTCTTCCAGTGCCGAACGCACTCGCTCAGGCAGGGTGGCGCCTTCCACCGCGGCCGGCACGATGTCGTCCAGCTTCACGAACGAGCCCGCCTCGACCGGCGTGGCCGGCACCCACTGGACCTGGTGCAGCACGTCGTCCACCGCGAGGGTGACCGGTCGCGCGACCAGTTCGTCGGCGGTGAAGACGGGAACACCCCTGGTGTCCCAAGCGGAGATCGACACTCCGTCGGGGCCGGTCGCCGTCATGCGCACGCGCAGCGCGGTGGCGCCGGGCGTGTGCACCTGCGCACCCCTCCACGCGAAGGGCAACCGCGTGCCCGTGGTGTCCGCCAGCAGGTAGCCGGCAGCGAGCGGGTGCAACGCCGCGTCGAGCAGTGCCGGGTGCAGCACGTGCTCCCCCGCCGCGACGGGCAGGCGCACGTCCAGGAACAGCTCGTCGTTCCTGCGCCACAACGCTTCGAGGCCGCGGAAGGCAGGACCGTACGTCAGGCCGCGATCGGCCAGCCGGTCGTGCAGCCCCGCGATCTCGACCGGCTGTGCGTCGGCCGGCGGCCATTCGGTGAGCGCGGCGGGAGCTTCCGCCGGTGCCGTCACCCTGGCGCGGGCGTGCTCGGTCCACGGCGCCTTCTCGGAAGCCCGCGCGGACACCACGACGGTGCCGTCGCCATTCTCGTCCACTGTGGACAGCTGCAGCTGCACCTCGGCCGGTGCGGTCACGGGAGCGGTGAAGACGATCTCGTCGATCCGCTCGGCCCCCGTCCGCAGGACCATGTCCAGCAACGCGGTGCCGGGAACGACGACGTCGTCACCCACCCGGTGGTCGGCGAGCCAGCCCTGGTGACCGGGCGACAGCCAGCTGGTGTGCACGCTGCCACCGGTCGCCAGCTCGACGACGGAAGCCTGCGGCGGCACGGCGTTGGTGGCCGCGGTGCTGTCGATCCAGTAGCGACGACGCTCGAAGGCGTAGGTGGGCAGCGGAACCGCGGTCCCCGAACCGGCGAACGCGGCCGCCAGGTCGACCTCGGTGCCCGTGACGGCGAGCGCGCCCAGAGCCGAGAGCAGCTCTTCGCGGTTCGAGCAGGCCGCTCCGATCTCCAGTCGCGTGACGGCCAGGTCCTCGGTGGCGGACCTCCACCCCGCACCGCTCGTGACATCGCGCGCCAGCGGGAACCGAGGACGTCGGTACGAGACGGTCTCACCCTTGTTCAGGGCGACGGCGTGCCGCGCGGCTTCCGGCAGGGACAGCAGACCCGCCAGGTGGGCGGCGACGAGCTCACCGACGCCATCGCCGTGCAGCAGGTCCGGTTTCACACCCCACGACCGCACCAGCCGGAACTGCGCCACCTGCAACGCGACCAGCGCGACGAGTCCGTTCTCCCGCAGGACAACGTCCCGCGTTCGGCCGAAGGCCTGGCACGTCTCGTCGAAAGCGTCCGCGAACACCGGATGCGCGTCGAAGAGGTCGTGTCCGATCGCGGAGGGCACGACGCCGGAGAAGACGAACTGCAGCGGAGTGGATCCGGCGACGCCGGTCAGGACGCCGGCCGTCTCCTCCCCCGCGGCGACGGCGGCGAGGCCGGCGAGGTGCCCTCCCCGTACGAGCGCACGGTGCTTGAACCGCGTTCGCCTCGTGAGCGACACAGCCACGTCGCCCGGATGGAGGTCGGGGTGGCTCAGGAGGTGTTCGCGCAGGCGTGCGGCCTGAAGTCGCAGTGCCTGAGCGGTTTCCGCGGACAGGATCCACGGCGTCGAGACGCGCTCGACCGGCGGCGGTGCGTCCGCGGCCGGTGCCTCCTCCAGCACGACGTGCGCGTTGGCGCCGCTGATGGCGAACGCGGACACGCCGGCGCGGCGGGGCTCTTCGCCCCGCGGCCACGGAGTCGCCTCGGTCACCAACTGCACCGGGCTCGTGGTCCAGTCGATCAGGGGGGTGGGCTTGCTGATGTGCAGGGTGCGCGGCAACATGCCGTGGCGCATGGCCTGCACGGTCTTGATCACACCGGCGACACCTGCGGCGGCCTGGGTGTGGCCGAGGTTGGACTTCAGCGAGCCGAGCCACAGGGGCCGGTCCCGGCCGGACCCGTAGACCGCGTCGAGCGCCTGGACCTCGATGGGGTCACCCAGCGGCGTGCCGGTACCGTGCGCCTCCACCGCGTCGATCTGGTCGCTGGTCAGCCCGGCGGAGGCCAGGGCGGACCGGATGACCCGCTGCTGGGCGGGGCCGCTCGGTGCGGTGAGTCCGCTGCTCGCGCCGTCGGAGTTCATCGCGGAGCCGCGGACCACGGCGAGCACCGGGTGCCCGTTGGCCCGCGCGTCCGAGAGGCGTTCGAGCAGGAGCATGCCCGCGCCTTCGCCCCAGGCCACACCGTCGGCGTCGGCCGAGAACGGCTTGCAGCGGCCGTCCGGCGACAACGCGCGCTGACGGCTGAACTCGGTGAACGACCCCGGAGTCGCCATCACGGTGACGCCGCCGGCCAGTGCCATGGAGCACTCGCCCGACCGCAGCGCCCGGGACGCCAGGTGCAGCGTCACCAGTGAGGACGAGCACGCGGTGTCGACGGTGAACGTCGGGCCCTCGAGGCCGAGCAGGTAGGAGATGCGCCCGGAGGCGACGCTGCCCGCGATCCCGATGGTGAGCTGCCCCTCGACGGCCGGGGGCGCGAGGTGCGACGGCGGACCGTAGTCGTGGTACATCTCGCCGACGAAGACGCCGACCTGGCTGCCGCGCAGCGCCCGCGGGTCCAGACCGCCGTTCTCCAGTGCCTCCCACGAGGTTTCCAGCAGCAGCCGCTGCTGGGGGTCCATCGCCAGGGCCTCCTTCGGCGCGATGCCGAAGAACGGGGCGTCGAAGCCGGCGACGTCGTCGAGGAAACCACCGCGTCGCGTGTAGCTGTGACCGGACTTCGAGGGGTCCGGGTCGTAGAGCGCCTCCAGGTCCCAGCCGCGGTCCTCGGGGAACTCGCTCGTGGCGTCGCGCTCGTCCACGAGAGCCTGCCAGAGGTCCTCCGGCGACCGCACACCGCCGGGGTAACGACACGCCATGCCCACGATGGCGATCGGCTCCTCCGCGCGGTTCTTCACCGCACGGAGCTCCTCCCTGGTCTCGAACAGGTCGACGGCCAGCTTCTTGACCGCGGACCGCAGCTTGTCGTCGTTGCTCATCAGGAGACTCCGAACTCGCGGTCGAGGAATGCCAGCAGTTCGTCGTCGCTGGACGACTCGATCTCGGCGGCCAAGGAACGGGCTGCGCCGCCCCCTTCCGCCACCGGCTCGTCGAGGTCGGCGCAGAGCGTGCCGACCAGGTGCTCGGCCAGCGCCTTCGGGGACGAGTGGTCGAACAGGGCCGTGGCCGGCAGCTTGAGCTTCGTCGCCGAGTTGAGGCGGTTGCGCAGTTCCAGCGCGGTGAGCGAGTCGAACCCGATCTCCATGAAGCCCCGGTGCGGTTCGACCGAGCTCGGCGTCGTGTGGCCGAGCACCGCGCCGACGTGCTCGCGGACCACCGCCAGGACGATGTCGACGCGGTCCTCGGCCGGTGCCGAGGCCAGGGTCGCTGCCAGGTCAGTGCGGTCGGCCGTCACCGGCTTGGCCGCCTTCGAGGGCTTGGTGCGGACGAAGCCGCGCAGCACCGGGGCCGCCGAGCCGTCCTGCGGCACCGAGAACCGGGCGGGCACCAGGACCGCGGCGTCCGAGGCGACGGCGTCGTCGAACAGGCCCAGGCCCTCCTCACCGGTGATCGGCACGACGCCGAGGCGCAGGAGCCGCTTCCGGTCGACGTCGCTCAGCCGGGCCGCCATGCCACCGTCCTGCTCGGTTCCGGCCCACGGGCCCCAGGCCAGCGACGTCGCGGGCAGCCCTGCACCGTGCCGCAGGTCGGCCAGCGCGTCGAGGAACGTGTTCGCCGCCGCGTAGGCCGCCTGTCCCGGCAGGCCGAGCAGGCCGGACGCCGAGGAGAACAGCACGAACGAACGGAGACCGAGATCCTGGGTGAGCTCGTGCAGGTACCAGGCCGCGTCGACCTTGGGACGCAGCACGGCGTCGACGCGCTCGGGCGTCAGGTCGCTGAGGACGCCGTCGTCGACGACGCCCGCCGCGTGCACGACCGCGGTGAGCGGGTGCTCCGCCGGGATCGCGGCCAGTACCGCGGCCAGCGCGTCCCGGTCGGCGGCGTCACAGGCCGCGAAGGTCGCGGTGGCACCGAGCTCGGCCAGCTGGGCTTTCAGCTCGGCCGCACCCACCGCGGCCTCACCGCGCCTGCTGAGCAGGAGGAGGTGCCTGGCGTCGTGCCGCACCACCAGGTGGCGGGCCAGCAGACGTCCGAGACCGCCGGAGCCGCCGGTGATGAGGACGGTGCCCTCGGGATCGAGGACGGTCCTGCCGGTGCCGGTCTGGGCGTTCGCCAGCCGGGGCACGTGGACGCGTCCGCCGCGCACGGCCAGCTGCGGCTCGCCGGTGGCGACCGCGGCGGGAAGCACCTGCCGGAACGCCTCGTCGTCGGCACCGTCGACCAGCACGAAGCGGCCGGGGTGCTCCGACTGGGCGGACCTGACCAGGCCCCACACCGAAGCCGCGGCGACGTCCACCTGCCCGGTGAAGACGGCGTCGGTCGTGTGCAGCACGATCGGGCCGTCGGTGTCCTGCACGGTGCGCAGCGCGCGGTGCAGGACGTCGTGCGTCTCAGCCACCGGGTCGGTGCCCGTTGTGCTGATCCGCACCACCGGCGGGACGTCGCCCGCGGTGCCCGTCGTCACGGGCTGCCAGTCGAGCCGGTGCAGCAGGCCGCCTCGGGTGGAGGTGGACGCCCGCAGTTGCTCGGACGACACCGGGCGCAGGGTGATCGAGTCGACCGTCGCGACCGGGGTGCCGTTCGGATCGGTGATGTCGATGGCCATGGTGTCGATGCCTTGCTGGGTCAGTCGCACGCGCACCGAGTCGACCCCGGTGGTGTGCAGCGTGACGCCCGACCAGGCGAAGGGCACGCGCACCTGGTACTCGCTGCCCGGCTCCGAGCCGACGGCGGCGAGCTGCAGCGTGGCGTCGAGCAACGCCGGGTGGATCCCGTAGGTGCTCAGGTCCGCGCCTTCGTGCAGGGAGACCTCGGCGTACCGGACGCCGTCGCCCTGCCAGCCGGCCCGGATGCCGGTGAAGTAGGGCCCGTAGCCGAGTCCGGCGTCGGCGAGCCGCTCGTAGAAACCCTCGATCGGGATGACCTCGGCGTCAGCCGGCGGCCACTGGACCTCGAACGGCCTCGGGGTCGCGGCGTCGGCCGCGAGCGCGCCGGTGGCGTGGTGGATCCACTCGCCGTGCGCCTCATCGGTGAACCGGGAGTGCACGGTGAAGGCGCGCAGACCGGCCTCGTCGGCGGCCTCGACCACCAGTCGCAGCTGGCGGACGCGGCCCGGCTCGCCCGAGACGAACACGTGGTGGTTGATCTCGTCGATGCGGTTGCAGCCGAGCTGACGGCCGGCCCACAGGGTCATGTCGACGAACGTGGTGCCGGGCAGGATCGGCTTGCCGTGCACGCAGTGGTCCGGCAGCCAGCTGGGGATGTCGACGGCCAGCACACCGGTGAACACGGTCGTGCCGTCCGGCAGCTCGACGATGCTGCGCACCAGCGGGTGGTCGGACGCGTCCTGACCGAAGGTGGCGGCGGCACCGAGGGGCGCCTGCGCGGCAGGCCAGAAGCGCTGGTGCCGGAAGGGGTAGACCGGCAAGCCCTGCGGCACGGTCGAACGCGCCGGGAAGAACCGGTCCCAGGCCACGTCGTGCCCGTGCCCGTGGATCCGGGCCAGCGCCTCGATCACGCCGACGTCCTCGGTGCGCGCCCGCATGCCGGTGGCGATGACCGTGCCACCCGTGGCTCGGGCGGCGAGCGGCATCAGCACCGCGGTCGGCCCGACCTCCACGAAGGTGGTGACGCCGTTGGCGGCGAGCCAGCGAACACCGTCGTCGAACCGCACTGCACCGCGGGCGTGCCGGACCCAGTAGCGCGGGTCCGCCAGTTCTTCGGCGGTGACGGGACGGCCGGTGACGTTGGAGACGAACGGAATGACCGGAGCGGAGTGCTCGATGGTGCGCACGGCGTCCGCGAACTCGTCGAGCACGGGGTCCATCAGCGGCGAGTGGAAGGCGTGGCTGACCTTCAACCGGGTCGTCCGGCGGCCGTCGGCGCGGTACCTCTCCTCCAGGCGAGCGACCGCGTCCTCGGCGCCGGCGAGCACGATCGCGCGCTCACCGTTGACCGCGGCGATCGAGACCTGGTCCTCCAGACCGGTCAGGTCGATCTCGTCCTCGGCGGCCTGCACGGCGAGCATCGCACCGCCGGCGGGCAGGGACTGCATGAGCCGCGCACGAGCGGAGACGAGCCTGCAGGCGTCGGTCAGCGACAGCACGCCCGACACGTGGGCGGCCGTGATCTCGCCGATCGAGTGGCCCATGACGTGGTCGGGGACCACGCCGAGGTCCTCGAACAGCCGGTGCAGAGCCGTCTCGAACGCGAACAGCGCGGGCTGGGTGAAGCCCGTCTGGTTCAGCAGGTCGGCGTCGTCGCCGAACATCACGGCCTTGACGTCGACGTCGAGCAGCGCGCAGACCTCGTCGAGCGCCTTGGCGAAGACGGGGAAGGTGTCGTAGAGGCCGGCGCCCATGCCCAGGCGCTGGGAACCTTGTCCGGAGAACAGGAACGCCAGCTTCCCGTCACGGCCGGACGGCACGAGGCGGGTCAGGTTGTCCACGGCCTCCTCCGCGGTGGCGGCCGCGAAGCCGGCTCGGCGGGCGAAGTGCGTGCGCGTGGTGGCCAGCGCGGCGGCGACGTCGGCGAGCCCGGCTTCAGGATGGCCGGTCAGGAACGCGCGGAGCTGGTCGGCCTGCGCCTGCACCGCGTCGTCGGTCTTGGCCGACAGGACGAACGGCACGGCGGGAAGTGTCGTCTCCGCGGTGGGCCGGGTCTGCTCGGGTGCCTCTTCGAGGATCAGGTGGGCGTTGGTGCCGCTGATGCCGAACGACGAGACAGCGGCACGACGCGGCCGTTCGAGCTTCGGCCACGCCACGTTGCCGGTGAGCAGCGACATCCCGGACCAGTCGACGTCCGGCGTCGGCCGGTCGACGTGCAGCGTGCGGGGAAGCTCGCTGTTGCGCAGCGCCTGCACCATCTTGATGACACCACCGACGCCCGCGGCTGCCTGGGAGTGGCCGATGTTGGACTTGAGCGAACCCAGCCACAACGGCTGCTCGCGGCGCTTGCCGTAGGTGGCCGCCAGTGCGCGTGCCTCGATGGGGTCACCGAGCGTCGTGCCGGTGCCGTGTGCCTCCACGACGTCCACGTCCGCCGTGGTCAGCCTGGCGTTCGCGCACGCCTGGCGGATGACCGCCTCCTGGGCGGGACCGCTGGGCGCGGTGAGACCGTTGCTGGCGCCGTCGGAGTTGATCGCGGAACCGCGGATGACCGCGTGCACGAAGTGGCCGTTGGCGATGGCGTCGCTGAGCCGTTCCAGCACGACGACGCCGGCGCCCTCGCTCCACCCGGTGCCATCGGCCCCCGCGGCGAAGGACTTGCAGCGGCCGTCGGCGGCGAGGCCGCGCTGCCTGCTGAACTCGACGAAGGTGCCCGGCGTGGAGATCACCGTGGCACCGCCCGCCAGCGCGAGTCCGCACTCACCCGAGCGCAGGGAGTTCGTGGCCTCGTGGATGGCGACGAGGGACGAGGAGCAGGCGGTGTCGATGGTCATGGCCGGGCCGCGCAGGCCGAGCGTGTAGGAGATGCGACCGGACGCGACACTGCCGGCGTTGCCGGTGAGCAGGTACCCCTCGGTCTCCTGCACACCGCGGAGCAGGGACTCGTAGTCGTTGTGGACCGCGCCCACGAACACACCGGTCTCGCTGCCCCGCAGCTTCTGGGGGACGAGCCCCGCGCGTTCGAGCGCCTCCCAGGCGACCTCGACCAGCAGCCTCTGCTGGGGGTCCATCCCGAGGGCCTCGCGGGGGCTGATGCCGAAGAAGTCGGCGTCGAAGCCGGCCGCGTCGGCCAGGAAGCCGCCGCGGCGGGTGCTGGTCGTGCCGGGCGTCTCGCCGTCGGGGTCGTAGCCGACGTCCCACCCGCGGTCGGCGGGGAACTCGCTGATCGCGTCACGGCCCTCGCGCACGAGCTCCCACAACGCCTCCGGCGTGGTGACGTCACCGGGGTAGCGGCAGGCCATGCCGATGATCGCGATCGGCTCGTGGTTGCGGTTCTCGGCGGCCTTGAGCTGCTCGCGCGCCTGCTGGAGGTTCGTGGTCGCCCGCTTGAGGTAGTCGCGGAGCTTGTTCTCGTCGGTAATCGGATATCACCCTTCTTCTGCTCGAACTGCGCTTCGTGAAACCCGAACGGGTCCGAGAGGACGAGGTCCGCGGTCCCGACGTCACTGCGAATCTGCGAGCCGGGGCGCGTTCACTCGACTCGAGCGGCGGCGCGTTTCGCAGCGACTGCAGGGTGTGCCTCACCGAAGTTAGAGGCCGAGCGGACTCCACCCGAGGGCGCGTTCCGTTTTCCGGTACGCCTGCGATGAGACGCCCGACACAGTGGAATCCCTGCTCAGCGACCCGTCGACGAGGAGTTCCGAAAACCGGAACAGTCATTCGCATTGGTGGCCCGCGGTGGTCTTTCATCGATTCACACCGCTGCCGATCGATCCACGGGGGTCAATTGATGAACGCCGGTCAGCTCCACCCGCGCGACGCCATCGCCGTTGTGGGAATGGCGTGCCGAGCACCCGGCGCTCGTGATCTCCAGGATTTCTGGCGACTGCTCCATTCCGGTGAGAGCGCCATCTCCGCCGTGCCGTCCGACCGCTGGGACGCCACGACCGCACCGCAGGACGCGCGGTTCGGCGGTTTCGTGGACGACGTCGCGGGTTTCGACGCCGAGTTCTTCGGGATCTCTCCGCGCGAGGCCGCCGCGATGGACCCCCAGCAGCGCCTCGTCCTCGAACTGTCCTGGACGGCGCTGGAGGACGCGGGCATCGTGCCCGCGACGCTGAGCGGCAGGAACGTCGGTGTGTTCGTCGGCGCGCTGCGCGACGACTACGCGATCCTGAGCCACGCGGACGAGGACACCATCTCCGGCACCACCATGACCGGGACCCAGCGGGCCGTCATCGCCAACCGCGTCTCCTACGCCCTGGGCCTGCGCGGTCCGAGCATGACCGTCGACACCGCCCAGTCGTCCTCCCTGGTCGCGACGCACCTGGCCGCGACCAGCGTGCGCTCCGGCGAGTCCGAGCTGGCGATCGTCGCCGGTGTGAACCTGAACCTGCTGCGCGCCGGTGCCGTCACCGCGTCGCGCTTCGGCGGGCTGTCCGACGACGGCCGGTGCTTCACCTTCGACGAGCGGGCCAACGGCTTCGTCCGCGGGGAGGGTGCCGGGGTGGTCGTGCTCAAGCCGCTGGAGCGTGCGCTCGCGGACGGCGACCCGGTGCACTGCGTGCTCCTGGGTGGTGCGGTCAACAACGACGGGTCCACCGACGGCCTCACCGTGCCGAGTGCCGAGGCTCAAGCCGAGGTCGTGCGAGCCGCCTGCGCCGACGCCGGCGTGGCGCCCGGCGACCTCCAGTACGTCGAGCTGCACGGTTCCGGCACTCCGGTCGGTGACCCGCTGGAGGCGGCGGCGCTGGGCGCGGTCCGCGCGGGAGCCGAGCCCCTGCCCGTCGGTTCGGTCAAGACCAACATCGGTCACCTCGAAGGCGCCGGAGGGATCCTCGGTCTCATCAAGACCGCCCTGAGCGTGGAACACGGCGTGATCCCGCGCAGCCTGAACCACGACCGGCCCAACCCGGACATCCCGCTCACCGAACTGGGCCTGCGGGTGGTCACCTCCACCGAACCCTGGCCGGAGAGCGACACCCGCCTGGCCGGCGTCAGCTCGTTCGGCATGGGCGGGACGAACTGCCACGTCGTGCTCGCCTCAGCGCCTGCGGCCGTTTCGCCGCAGCCCTCCGCCGAGCAGGTCAGCGCCGAGCAGGTCAGCGCCGTGCCGGTCAGCGCCGAGCAGCCCTCCGCCGAGCAGGTCGGCGCCGTGCCGGTTCTGCTGTCGGGCCGCACCGAGCAGGCTCTGCACGCCCAGGCCGCCCAGCTCGCCGCCCACCTCGACGCCGCGCCGGACGTCGACCTCGTCGGCCTCGCCCACGCGACCGTCACCACCCGGACGCCCTTCCGGCACCGCGCCGTCACGGTCGCCGCCACCCGCGAGGACCTGCTGCGGTCGCTGCACGCGGTCGCGGACGGACTGCCCGACGGGCGCACCGTCCAGGGCCAGGCCCGCACACCCGGCAAGACCGTCTTCGTCTTCCCCGGCCAGGGTTCTCAATGGATCGGCATGGCGGCCGCACTCTTGGAGTCCTCCCCCGTCTTCCGTGACCGGATCGACGAGTGCGCGCGGGTGCTGGCCCCCTTCACCGACTGGTCGCTGCACGACGTGCTGAAGGACGGTGAAGGGCTCGACCGCGTCGACGTGGTCCAGCCCGCTCTCTTCGCGGTCATGGTGTCGCTGGCCGCCCTGTGGCAGTCCCTCGGTGTGCGTCCCGACGCGGTCGTCGGCCACTCCCAGGGTGAGATCGCGGCTGCCTGCGTGGCGGGTGCGCTCACCCTCGAGGACGCGGCCAAGGTCGTGGCCCTGCGGTCCCGCGCTCTCCAGGTGCTCGCCGGTACCGGCACGATGGCCGTGGTGGCGCTGTCCGAGGCGGAGGTCCGCTCCCGGCTGACGGAACGGCTCGAGGTCGCCGCGATCAACAGCCCGACCTCCACCGTCGTGTGCGGCCCCATCGAGGACGTCGAGTCGTTCGTGGCCCTGTGCCAGAACGAGGGTGGCCGGGCGCGTCGCATCGCCGTCGACTACGCCTCCCACTGCGCCGCCGTCGAAGCCGTGCGCGAGCAACTGCTGACCGACCTGAGCGACATCACCGCCAGGGAACCGGACATCGCGTTCTACTCCACCGTCACCGGCGAACCGGTCTCGCGGCCGCTCGACCCCGGCTACTGGTATGACAACCTGCGTCAGGCCGTTCTCCTGGCCCCCACCGTCGCGACCCTGCTCGACGAAGGCCACTCCGTCTTCGTGGAGATCAGCCCGCACCCGGTCCTCACCGGCGCGGTCGCGGAAACCGCCGAAGCGGCCGGCGCCGACCCGGTCGTCGTCGAGACCCTGCGGCGCGACGACGGTGACTGGGCGCGCGTGCTGAGCTCCGCGGCTTCGTTGCACACCAGCGGAGTCGCCGTCGACTGGCACCAGGCCCTCTCCCCCAGGACCTGCGCGCGACTGCGGCTGCCCACGTACCCGTTCCAGCGGCGGCCGTTCTGGCTTCCGGCCACCGGTGCCCGTCCGGCACCGGCAGTTCCCGCGGCGGTCGTCGTCGAGCAGGAGGAGATCGTCGCGCAGACGCCCTCGGCGAACGGGCGGCAACTGCTCCGGCTCGTCCTGGCGCACACCGCGATCGTGCTCGGACACGCCGACGCCGCCGCCGTCGACCCGGACCTCACCTTCAAGGAGATGGGTCTGGACTCGCGCATGGCCGTCGAGCTGCGCGGCCGGCTCAACGACGCCACCGGCGCGAAGCTGCCCTCCGGGGCGGTCTACGACCACCCCAGCCCGTCCCGGCTGGCCGAGGCGCTGCGCGTCCGGCTCGGCGGTGACACCGCTCCCGCCGCCATCACGGCTCCCGACGCCGGCAACGCCCAGGACGACGACCCGATCGCGATCGTCGCGATGGCGTGCAGGCTGCCCGGCGCCGACTCCCCGGAACAGCTGTGGCAGCTGCTCGTCGAGGGAGCCGACCTGACGAGCGAGCTCCCCCGGCAACCGCGGCTGGGACCTGGACCACCCGGTGCGGATCGCCACCGCACGCGGCGGCTTCCTGCACGGCGCCGGCGACTTCGACGCCGACCTGTTCGGCATCTCACCGCGTGAAGCGGCCGCGATGGACCCCCAGCAGCGCCTGCTGCTGGAACTGGCCTGGGAGGTCTTCGAACGCGCGGGCCTCGACGCGTCATCGTTGCGCGGCAGCCGGACCGGTGTCTTCGCCGGAATGATGGCGCAGGACTACGGGCCCCGCATGCACGCGCCGTCCGAGGAACTCGCCGGTCACCTGCTGACGGGCGGGGCCGCGAGCGTGGCCTCTGGCCGCATCTCCTACGCGTTCGGGCTGCGCGGGCCCGCCATCACGCTGGACACCGCGTGCTCCTCGTCGCTGGTGGCGGTGCACACGGCCGCGCGGTCGATCCAGGCAGGCGAGTGCACGCTCGCCCTCGCCGGTGGCGCAACGGTCATGGCCACCCCCGGCATGTTCGTGGAGTTCGAGAAGCAGGGCGGGCTCGCGCCGGACGGCCGCTGCAAGCCCTTCTCCGCGAACGCCGACGGCACCGCCTGGGGTGAGGGCGCCGGCCTGGTGCTGCTGGAGCGGCTGTCCGACGCCCGGCGCAACGGGCACCCGGTGCTCGCGGTGCTGCGTGGCAGCGCCATCAACTCCGACGGCGCCAGCAACGGTCTCACCGCGCCCAACGGCCGCGCGCAGGTCGAGGTCGTGCAGGAGGCGTTGCTCTCCGCCGGGCTCACCGCGCGCGACGTCGACGTTGTCGAGGCCCACGGCACCGGCACGGTGCTGGGTGATCCCATCGAGGCGCAGGCGCTGCTGGAGACCTACGGCAGCGCCCGGTCCTCCGAGAACCCGGTGTGGCTGGGCTCGCTGAAGTCCAACATCGGCCACGCCCAGGCGGCGGCCGGCGTCGCCGGCATGATCAAGATGGTGCTGGCCCTGCGCAACGGGACGCTCCCGCGCACGCTGCACGCAGCCGAACCGACCACGCACGTCGACTGGTCGGCCGGATCGCTGCGGCTCCTCGACGAGACGACGGCATGGCCCGCCGGTGGATCACCGCGTCGTGCGGCTGTCTCGGCGTTCGGCATCAGTGGCACCAATGCCCACGTCATCATCGAGGAAGCAGGCGCCACACCCGCGTTGTCCGAAGTGGACGTCCCGGCGGTGACCGCCTGGCCGTTGTCCGGCGCGACCGCCGCCGCCCTGCGAGCCCAGGCGACGCAGCTGCACGAGTTCGCGAGCAGTCGTGCCGACGTCTCCCCCGCACTCATCGGCGCGGCACTGGACCACAGCAGGACGGCGCTGCGGGAACGCGCCGTCGTTCTGGGCGAGGACCGCACCGAGGTGCTGTCGGCCCTCTCGGCACTCGGCGCCGGCCGGTCGGCGGAAGGCGTCGTGCGCGGTCACACCACGACCGGCGGCACCGCGTTCCTGTTCTCCGGGCAGGGAAGCCAGCGGATCGGCATGGGGGTCGCGCTGGCGCAGGCGTACCCGGTGTTCGCCGAGCCCCTGACGGAGTGCTTCACCCACCTCGACCCGGAGCTGCCGCGGATCATCGCGGAGGACCCGGACCGGCTGAGCCACACGGAGTTCGCGCAGCCCGCGCTGTTCGCCGTCGAGGTGGCGTTGCACCGCCTGCTGGCCGACTGGGGAGTGACCCCCGACTTCCTCGCCGGCCACTCGATCGGCGAGATCGCCGCGGCGCACGTCGCCGGAGTGCTGTCCCTGCCGGACGCCTGCCGGCTGGTGACCGCACGCGGCCGCCTCATGCAGGCACTGCCCGCCGGTGGCGTCATGGTCGCGGTCCGTGCCGCGGAGGCCGACGTCGCTCCACTGCTCGACGGCGACGTGGCGATCGCGGCGATCAACGGCCCTGAGTCGCTGGTGCTGTCCGGCGCCGAGGACGCGGTTCTGGCCGTGGCGCGGCACTTCGGTTCGCCCAAGCGCCTGGCCGTGAGCCACGCGTTCCACTCCCCGCTGATGCAGCCGATGCTCGACGAGTTCCGGCGCGTGGCGGAGGAGCTGACCTACTCCCCCGCACGCGTCGCGGTGGTGTCGACGGTGACCGGTCAGCTGATCACCGGAGACGACCTGCGCTCGGCGGAGTACTGGGTGCGGCACGCCGCGAACGCGGTGCGCTTCCACGACGCCGTCACGACCCTCGCCGCCGAAGGCGTTCGCACGTTCCTGGAACTGGGTCCTGACGCGGTGCTCACCGCGCTCGGTTCCGCGGGTCTGGCTTCGGCGGACGACTGCCTGTTCGCGCCGTTGCTGCGCCGCGACCGCCCGGAAGCCCGCACGGCCGTCACGGCGGTCGCCTCCGCTCACGTCCGCGGCCTCGCGGTGGACTGGGCACGCGTGGGTGGCGTCGCGCGGACACCGATGATCGACCTGCCGACGTACCCGTTCCAGCGCGAGCGCTACTGGGCGGAGGCGGTGCGGCAGAACGCCGCCGCACCCGCAACGAACGACTGGCGCTACCGGGTGGCCTGGAACCCCGTCCCGGCCGTCTCCGCCGCCCGGCCCGCCGGCACCTGGCTGGTCGTGGCCCACCCCGAGCACGGCCAGGCCTGGGTGCGCGCACTGACCTCCGGTCTGATCGACTCCGGCGCGCGGGTGCACCAGCTGCTGGCCGACGACCACCACGACCTCGCCGCACGACTGTCCGCGGTCGGTCGCGTCAACGGGATCGTCTCCCTGCTCGGCCTGGCCGAACACCAGGAGTCGGGCGTCTCCACCGGGCTCAGCTCGACGCTGGCGCTCCTCACCGCGACCGGCGACCTGGGCATTCCCGTCTGGCTGCTCACCGAGCAGGCGGTGGGCACCTCCGCCGGCGACCCGGTGCGCAACCCCGTGCAGGCGCAGGTGTGGGGCCTCGGCCAGGTGGCGGCACTGGAACAACCCGGGTCGTGGGGCGGTCTCGCCGACCTGCCCTCCACCCCCGGTGCCCGTGCGGTCGACCGCCTGCTCGGCGTGCTGGCCGATCCGGCCGGCGAGGACCAGTTCGCGGTGCGCGACGAGAACGTGCTGGTGCGACGGGTCGTTCCCGCGCCTGCGGCACGCCGGAACCCCGCCCGCCGCTGGCGCCCCGAGGGCACCGTCCTCATCACCGGCGGCACCGGCGCGCTGGGTGCGCACCTGACCCGCTGGCTGGCGGCCGAAGGTGCCGAGCACGTCGTGCTGGCCAGCAGGCGAGGTGCGGCGCAGGAAGAACTGCACGCGGACCTCGCCGCGCAGGGCGTCCGCCTGACGTCCGCGGCGTGCGACGTCACGGACAGCACCGCCGTCGAGGAGCTGGTCTCCTCACTCGCGGCTCAGGGCCAGCCGGTGCACACCGTGGTGCACGCGGCCGGGGTCAACGTGACCCGGCCGTTGACCGAGACGTCCGGCCAGGACCTCGCCACCGTGCTCGCGGCCAAGGTCACCGGCGCCCAGGTGGTGGAGGACCTGCTCGTCACCGGTCAGGTCGAGGAAGCGGTCTTGTTCTCCTCCGCAGCCGGAGTGTGGGGCGGCAACGGCCAGGGTGCGTACGCCGCGGCCAACGCCTGCCTCGACGCGCTGGCGGATCGCCTGCGCGCCGACGGCCACCGCGTGACATCCGTCGCGTGGGGCATGTGGGCCGGCGACGGCATGGGCGCGGACGACACGCTCGCGACCAAGCTCAGCCGTTCCGGAATGCGCGCGCTGGCACCGGAACTGGCTCTGCGGGCCCTGCACGAGGCCCTCTCCGCCGGTGAGTCGGCGCTCACCGTGGCGGACCTCGACCGCGACAAGTTCGCGTCGCTGTTCTCCTCGGCCCGCGAGCGCCACCTCTTCGACGAGTTCGTGGTCGTGTCCGAAGTGGACGGCTCGGGTGACGTGACCCTGCGCGACGAGTTGGCGGCCCTGCCCGCGGACAAGCGCCGCAGTCGCCTGCTGGACCTGGTGAAGAGCGAGGCCGCGGCCGTCCGGGGCCAGAGCGACCCGGAGTCGATCCCGTCCGACCAGGCGTTGCGGGACCTCGGTTTCGACTCCCTCATGTCCGTCGAGCTGCGCACCAGGCTCGCGGCCGCGACCGGCCTGACCCTGTCCAGGACGCTCGTGTTCGAACATCCGGACGCCGAGGCGCTCGCCCGCCACCTGCACGACGAGCTGCGCGACGAGGACGAGGACGTCCTGGCGGTGCTGGACCGGCTCGAGCCGGCGATGACCGCTGATCCAGACCTCGTGCCGGACGTCATCAAGCACCTGCAGGAACTGCTCGTCCGTCTCGGCGGGCGGGAGGCCACGTCGCCCGGCCTCGAACTCGACGTCGCCACCGACGAGGAGCTCTTCGACCTCATCGACGGTGAACTGCGGTTCGACCCCCCGACGACCGGCCGGACGTCCGACGAGGACACCGGCGGCCTCTGATCTCACCCGCGCGGGGCTGAACGTCCCCGGATCAGACAGGAGACCGGGCGGGAAGGCCATCTGCACAACGGCCTTCCCGCCCCTTTTCACCGCCGTGGGTCCGACTACCGCACGCCGACACCCGTGAGTGCGTCAGTCGCCACGGGCGTACATGGCTACACCTCACCCCTCACCGGACGCGGCCGGAGGGCACACCGTGGAGTGTCGCGACGTGGATCCGACGCCATGGGCGGCGACTTTGGCCTTGACGTTGTCGGCGCTGGGGTGATCGAGGCCGGTGAGCAGTTCGAGGGCCTTGTGCCACGACCGGAAGGCCTGGCTGCTGTCGCCCATGTAGTGCTGGACGTCGCCGAGGTGCTCGAGTGCTTCCGCTTCGCCGAACTGGTCGCCCAGCTCCCGGTGCACCTCCAGCGCCTGCTCGTAGCAGACGACGGCCTGGGCGTGCTGGCCGAGGTGGTGGTGGATGTGGCCGAGGCTGTCCAGTGCCAGGCCCTGACCGGCCCGGTCGTTGTGCTCTCGCAGGAGGACGAGGGCTCTTTCGCAGTAGGCCAGGGCCAGGTCGTGGTCGCGGAGCAGCGTGAGGTGCCAGCCGATCGCGTTGTAGCACCTGGCCTGTCCGAGCCGGTGGCCGGTTTCGCGGTACAGGTCAAGGGCTTGGTGGTCGTGTCGGAGAGCCTGCTTCGGGTCGCCCCACCGCTCCCACATGATGGACAAGGTGTTGTGGATGTGCGCCTGTTCGGTGCGGTCACCGGCTTGGACGGCGAGGTCCAGGCCACGGTGGAGCTGGCTGTCGGCGTCGTCGAACCGGTACAACCGCGTGTACGCGCGGCCGAGCTGGCAGTGGGCGCGCGCCTCCATGACCCGATCGGCCAATCGAGCCGCGGCCGCGATCGCGGTCCGCCAGATCACCAACCCGTCGTGCCAGTGCCCCCGGCGGTCCAGGAAGACCGCGATCGCCTGGGCGAGTTGTCCGACCTGTGCCTCCCGGCCGGTGGTGGCGTGTTCGATGATGTTGAGCAGGACGGCGCGTTCGCTGGTGAACCAGTCGAGTGCGCGCTGGTAGTCGGTGAACTGCTCCGGCACGGTTCCCCCGGCCGGTGGGGCCGGTTCGGTGTGGTCCGTGGCGGGGTCCAGCACCTGGTTGGCGTTGCACGCCGTGTGCAGGTAGTGGTCGAAGATCCGGCCGACGGCGGCCCGGCGGTCCGGTTCGGGTTCGGTGGACCGGGCCAGGTGTGCGGCGTAGTCACGCATCAGGTCGTGCCAGGTGTGCCGGTCGGGATGACGCTTGGCGATGAGGCTCGCCGAGGTCAGTTCGAGCAGCGACGCCCGCGCTTCCGGGAGGGAGACGGCGGCGAGGCTGGCTGCGGCCGCGACGGTGACGTCCGGGCCGGGGTGGAGGCTGAGGAGCCGGAACAGCCGGGCCGCCGGTGGGGTCAGTGCCTGGTAGGACCAGGAGAACGCTGCCCGGACGTCGGCCTGTGGGTCGCCGTCCTCGAAGACGTCCGACCGGCCCGGTGCGCCGGCCAGTTCCCAGACCACGGCCGCCAGCGGCAGCTCCGGGTCCATCGCCGCGCGGGCGGCGACCACGGCCAGTGCCAGTGGCAGCCGCGCGCAGCGGCCGACGATCTCGTCGACCGCTGCGGGCTCGGCGGTGACCCGGTCGAGGCCGAGCCGATCGGTCAGCGCGTCCTGGGCCTCCGAGGTGGTGAACAGGTCGAGCGTGAGCGGGTGGGCTCCCTCGGCGGCAACCAGACTGGAGAGCCGGTTGCGACTGGTGATCAGGACCAGACAGCCGGGTGCGGCCGGCAGCAGCGGACGTACCTGGACGGCGTCGCGGGCGTTGTCCAGCACGATCAACATGCGCTTGTCGGCGAGCAGACTGCGGTACAGCGCTGTCTGGGCATCCAGATCGGCGGGAATGCGGCTTGGCGGCACCTCCAGGGCGTCGAGGAAACGGCGGACCGCCTCGGCCGGGTCCACCGCCCGGCCGCCGGGGTCGAAGCCACGCAGGTCCACGTACAACTGCCCGTCACGGAACCGGCCGGCCACCCGGTGCGCCCAGCACACGGCCAACGTGGTCTTGCCGACCCCCGCCGTGCCACTGATGGCGACGATCACCACCGTGCCCGCGCGGGCAGTCGTCTCGGCCAGGGCGTCCAGCGTCGTCAGCTCGCGGGCGCGACCCGTGAAGTGGCGCACCGCCAACGGAAGCTGTCGGGGAACCGGCATCCTACCCAGGTGGTCGGCACCGCCGCCGTCGGGAATCGCCGGTGCGGCGGACTTCTCGCCGAAGGCGTACTCCAGCAGGGTGTACCGGGGGCGCCAGTGCTCTTCGATGCCGGTTGCCACCGACAGCCGGTCCAGTCGGCCGTTCTCGTCGGCGTACCGGTGGCAGTTGGTGACCAAGCCCTTGACCAGTTCCCAGTCTGGAAGTCGCCGAACCTGGCCGTTCAGCACCGTCGCGAGCTGGCTCCTGCCCCGGCCGAGCTGCACCTCCAGGACCCGCAGACTCGGTCCGCCTGCCTGCGTCCGCAGACGCCGAAGATCATCACACAATCGCCGCAGGAGCTGCGGGGCGAAGTCAGTGGCCAACTCGGGGCCTCCGGTGTGTCCGCCGCCGTCCGCCCTTTCCCGCGGACAGCGCGCATTCACCTGCGCCGCACTGTTCGAGTGCCCGTAGCTGTCCGACATTCACGAAAGTGAGCGTACCGACGGATGATGATAATTCACTGATGTTGCGCCGATGAGAGGAACGCGATCATGCCGCCGACCTACTGCATCGCTATCGGCCACTCCCGTTTTCGTTCGGCCTGCGAACCGCGTCCGGGTATCCCGTGAACCATTCAGAGTGAACGCGGCACGCCGAACGGCGTAACCCGGGTGTTGGCCGGAATTTGCGGTGAGAAGGAGCAGCCTATGCGGTTCCGCATTCTTGGCCCACCGGAGGTCATCGGCGCGGTCGACCGACCGTCGTTCGCGCCTCGACAGAGGATGATCCTCTCCGGGTCGTCACTCGAACCCGACCGCGTGGTGTCCGTCGAACGTCCGGTGGACGCCGTCTGGGTACCGCGTCGGCGATGGTCCCCGTGCTCCACCGCCCGCTGACGGACCACGACCAACGGGGCCTCGCGCCTGTCGAGCGACCACGGGATCGTCCGCCACGACGCGGACCCTCCACCTCGCGTCCATCACGTCGAAATGGCTTCGTGTCATGCATTTCAGGATCCTCGGTTCGCTCGACGTCTCCCTCGGCCAAATTTCTTTGCAGTTTCCGAACGGCCGCCAGCGAACCGTGTTGGCGATGCTCCTCATGCAGGAAGGAAGCCTCGTATCGCTCGACCGGATCACCGAGGGGATATGGGGAGAGGATCCACCCGTCACCGCCAAGGGACAGATCCACACCTGCATCTCCGCTTTGCGGCGTGAGCTGCGAAAATTCGGTGACGACCATGCGATCGCCACCAGCCTGATGGGCTACACGATCCATCTTCCCGCCGGTTCGCTCGACTCCACCGCGTTCCGCCGGATGGTCAGTTCCGGCCGAGAACTGGCTGCCGCCGGGAAGATCAGGGACGCGGCAGCTGAGCTGCGTGCCGCGCTCGCGCTCTGGCGCGGCCCGGCGGTGGCCGCGGACGTCGAGAGCGCGGTGGTCAGAACAATGGCGATCCGGCTTGAAGAAGAACAGATCAGGACCACCGAGGAGTGCATCGAGCTGGAGTTCGAACTCGACAGGCATCACGAGCTCGTCGCCGAGTTGAGTGAGCTCGTCCGGGCTCACCCGCTGCGCGAGTCACTGAGAGCGCTTCACATGGTCGCCCTGCACCGGTCTGACCGGCAAGCGGACGCCCTTGAGTCGTTCCAAGAAATCAGGGACACCCTCAGGGAAGAACTCGGACTGGAGCCATCCGACCGGCTGCACAGGCTGCACAAGTCCTTCCTGAGACGGGTCGATCCGCTGTCGGTCACACCCCGGACTGCTTCTGGACCGAAAACCACCGGCAACTTTCACGCCATCGTCCCCCGGCAGCTCCCGCCGACTGTCGCCGACTTCACCGGCCGGGAGGAAGTGGTCGACGCCATCGTCGCGAAGCTTTCCGGATCGGGTTCCGCGGAAGGCAGGCGATACATGCCTGTCGTGTGCCTCAACGGCAACGGAGGCGTCGGCAAGACGACCCTGGCCCTTCACGTGGCGCACGCCGTCCACCACCTGTACGACGAAGGCGCGATCTTCGTTCAGCTCCCCGGCGGCGACGGCCATCGCAGCGACCCGCTGGACGTGCTGGCCAAGCTGCTCGGCTCACTCGGCTTCCACCCCGCGGCACTTCCTGAGGACCTCGAACACCGGAAGGCCGTCTACCGCAGTTGGCTCGGCGACCGCAAGGTCCTGCTCCTGCTCGACGACGCCGACAGCGCGGCCATCGTCACGACGCTGATGCCGGGAAACGCCAACTGCTGTGTGATCGTCACGAGTCGCTACCCCCTCACCAGCCTGCCCGGCGCCGTGCACGTTCACGTCGAGAACCTGGATGAGGCGGCCTGCGTCGAACTGCTCGGCAAGATGGTCCGCCCCGAGCGCGTGGCCGCCGAGTCCGACATGGCACTCGAACTGGTCAGGCTGTGCGAGTGCCTGCCACTTGCCGTCCGGATCGTGGCCGCCAAGCTCGTGAAGTGGCCGCACTGGAGCATCAGGCAGATGGTCTCCCGTCTGAAGGACGAAACCCGGCGACTTGACGAGCTGACCCTCGGCGACATGAGCGTCCGGGCGACGATCGCTTCCTCCTGCAGCGGCCTCAGCCGGGGTGCGCGGCAGCTGTTCACCAGGCTCGGGCTCCTCGGCCCGGTGGACTTCGCGTCCTGGGTGTGCGCTCCGTTGCTCGATGCCGACGGTGATTCCGCGGCCGACCTCCTCGACGAGCTCGCCGCGGCTCGCCTCGTCGAGGTGAAGGCGGACGACACGGGCCGATACCGGTTCCGGCTGCACGCCCTGGTGCGCATCTTCTCCCTGGAGCGGCTGGCCGTGGACGAGGTGCCGAGCGAGCGCCGTGCCGCACTGTCCCGGCTGTCGCACTGCTGGCTCTCTCTGGCCGTCGACGCTCACCGCCGCGTCCACGGCAGTGACGGGCCACGCTGTGCCGCGCGGTCGTGGACGCTGCCGGCGGGTGTGCGCGATCAACTCCTGGTGGATCCGCTCGGCTGGCTCCGGCTGGAGAGCGCGGCACTGGTTCTCGCCGTGTCGCAAGCAGCTCATCTCGGGCTGGACGAGGTGTGCTGGGGGCTGGCTGTCGCCCTGGTCGCGCTGTTCGAGTCCGATCACCGGGTCGAGGACTGGCTGTACACGCACGAGACAGCGCTCGACGCCGTCAGACGGACCGGCAACGAGCGCGGTGAGGCCGCGTTGCTGTACTCGCTGGGGATGATGACCCTCAACGGCGGCGTGAAGGACGCGACGTCCACTTTGGAGTCCGCCCTCCGCCTCTACGAGGGACTCGGCGATGTGCCCGGCCGAGCACGGGCTCTCGGTGCGCTCGCGTTCGCTGACCGAATGGCCGGTCGGTTCGACCGGGCGCTGCTGGGCTACCGGCGGGCTCTGGCCGACCACCGGTCTGCCGGTGACCAGGTGGGTGAGGTCGACGTGCTGGGCGACATGGCGCAGATCCACATGGACAGGGGACTCTGGGACGACGCCAGGCTGTTCCTCGACCAGGCGGTTGCCAAGAGCACCACGCAGGCGCCGCGCACAGCCGCACGGGTCGAGCACCGGCTCGGCACCTTCCACCTCCGCACGGGGAACTGGCGGGACGCCGAGGAGTCGTTCGTCAGGGTGCTGGCACGGGCGCGGGAATGCGGTGACACGGTGGGCGAGGCGCACGCGTCGGCCGCTCTCGGCTCACTCATGACTCGCCGTGGGCACCACGAGTCCGCGCAGGCCGCCCTGTCTGCCGCGCTCACGCTGTCGCGTGGCACGGCCGGCGGTCTCGACAGTGCACGGGTCCTGCTGTCATTCGTCGAGTTCTGCGTTGTCGTCGGGGACTGGGACCGCGCCGCCTCCCTGATCGGCGAAGCGCTGACGACCTTCGGTGAGACCGGTCCGGCTCCGGTGCTCCGTGCCAGGTTCCTCGAGTTCAAGGCCCACGTGGAGACGGGTCTGGGACATCCACGGGCCGCGGAGGCAGCCCGTGGCGAGGCCTTTGACATCACCCAGCGGTACGGCTCCGGCATCGCGCCGGACCTTCAGGGCGGCTATCGACTGTGCAGCGGCGCCTCGTGGGACTGGCTTTGAGCGTCCGGCAGCCCGCTCCTCCCGGACCCCGCGCTGATCGCCGGCCAGCCGACGGGGTTGTCGACGCCGGCCGGAACCGCCGCGCAGACGACGTAACGGCGCGGCGTCGTCGCTGACGGGTGTGCCGGTAGCACGGCCATGCACCGCGCGTGAGCTTGCTCCGGCGTCCGGACGGAGTCAGCGGCCTCGACGTACGCCACCAGCGGTTCATCGGCCACCTGCGCGAAAATACGCGCCCCGGCCGGCGCGAACGCGTCATCGAGGAGTCGCTGGACCTCAGCCAGGTCGACCCACTGGACATCGGTCTTGACCCAGGTCGAGTCCCGGCGGACCGGCTCCAGCCGAAGGGCGTCGACGATGCCCTCGTGATCGAGGTCGCCACCGGATGCCGCCACCAGGAGACGCTCGACTGCCTGCAGCAACGACGTCAGGTGTTCCACCGGCACCCGGCCGAGGTCGGAACTCCAGCCACACAGCTCCACCTCGTCGTCCAACTTGGAGACGTCGAACCGGACGGGTGTCGCCAGGCGGAATGGCATGGGGTGGTGACGCAGCCGGGTCCGGCTCAGCAAGGCGGTCAGGTGCTCCGGTGACGGCGGACGTTCCTCCACAGCCACACCGCTTTCGACGACACTGCAGTTGTAGATGGCGTCGAAGCAGAAGAAAACACCGCGTTCGTGCGCTATCCCATCGCCGATCTCTGCGAGCTCATAGGCATCGTAAACGCCGTGCATGCACCCCTTCAGCATGCCACCCCACGCGTTTCTCACCACTTGGTCGAAGCTCGCGAAGCCGACGTCGATGGCGGCGATTCCTGTTTGGGCGAGCGTGCCGACGTAGTCGTAGAGGTGGCGCTCAAAACGGTTCGAGGGCATCACCGGGAACACTATCTCGCGATAGCCGGTGCGCACGGAAAGCACGGCGCACACCGCGGCAAGCAGAACACTGGACCGGCTGGTTCGCGTGCGTGCGCTCACGCTCCGCGCGGCCAGTGCGGCGGCCGGTGACGACATGGAGACGCCCACCGTGTCGTCAGCGTTCGCCTGCGCGAGTTCGGGCCGCGCGGAAGGCGTCAGGTAGAGAGGTGAGGGCATCACGGCGAGCTTGCCGCTCCAGTACTCCAGCGTTCTGCGACGTTTCGCGCGTTCACGCTCGGAGCGTTCGAGTTCCGCCTGGTCCAGCGGATGATGGCGAGGCGGTCCCACGACCCGGGCCGCGGGATCGCTGATGAGTTCAGCCAGCTCACGCTGGAGGATCTGCGCGCCGGCCCTGTCCACCGCCATGTGCGAGAACTCGACGAGGACCGCCCGCACCACGTCAGCGCTGGTGGCCAGGGCGACTCGCAGCTGGTGGCCGGCCAGCCGCTCCCCCGCGGGCCGGTGCGGAGTTGTGCTCGCCAAGTGCTCGGCGAGCTCGGCCTCGACGTCAGACTGGTCGGCTCGGTCGTCGTCCAGCGAACAGATGTCGACCATCACCGTGCCGGCGGAGGAGACGCGCTGACATGGCGGCGGTCCGGTGACGAAGGACGTCCGCAGCACCTCATGGCGGGCGATCAGGAGCGCAAGACCGTCGGTGACGTCTTCCACGCTCGCCGTCTCACTCAAGCTGACCGCACACGTCACGACAGGGTACGGCTGGCCCTCTCGCGACTCGAAATCTTTGATCCACTTCAGAATGTTGATCTGGCCTGTGGTCAGCGGCCCCTGCCGGGTGGTCTCGGCGGAGAAATGCACGGGCACCGACGATCGCAGGGTGAGTTTGACGGCTGACATATCACTTCCCAGGCGCGTTCACGAAGTGCAAGAATTGATGGTTTTGCCATCTGGTTCAACCAGTTCTAGCGCAGGCGTCTGCCGTGGTCAACAAAGGAGAGACATACCTTGACGTCATGCCCAGGGCACGATTACGTCTTCGCGTATGGCTGATGTGGCCACCCTTCCGAGAGGAGCGGCCCAGTGCCCGTCAACAAGGGGGTCGAACCGCTCGGGTTCCTGATGAGGAATCCCCAGTTCGGGATGTTGCTGGTCGTCAACCTGGTCTCGTCGTTGGTGGGAGCGGGCGTGGGCATCGCCTTGAGCGTCCACCTCTACCAACTCACCGGCTCGCCGATCTGGACGGCCTTGCTCGCGGCCACCCCGACCGTGGCCGGGGTGGCCTTCGGGCACCTGGCCGGGACGGTCACAGATCGCTGGGGCACACCCCTGCGGATCATGCGGATCGCGCTCTTCCTGCGGGTGCTGGTACTGCTGACCGTCTTCGCGGTCGCCGACTCGCCGATCGGCCTCCTCTGCGCGGTGTTCGCCCAGGCTGCCATCCAGCAGCTCTACATTCCGGCCGAGCAGGTCCTCATCGCCGACTACGTCACCGCCGAGGACCTGGTCGAGGCCAACGGCCTGAACTCGTTCGCCTCCAACGCCACCAGGCTGGTGGGGCCCGCACTCGGCGGGTTCACGATGGGATGGGCCGGCTTCCGCTGGACGGTCATCGGGGTGACGGCGCTGATGCTGCTGTCCACACTGCTCAGCCTGCTCCTGCGGGGATCAGGGCGGAAGACGCCGACCGCCGGCGACGCGCCGGAGGAAGGCACGGGAAGCACGGAAGGCGACGGCGACGGGTACCTGGCGATCGTCCGGCGCAGCCGTCGCGTCCGGGGCCTGGTGCTCCTGCAAGTCCTCGACGCGATCAGGGAGGCGCCGCTGTCCTCCCTGTTCCCCGTGCTCATGCTGGGCGTGATCGGTGCCACCTCCGGGCAGATGGGCCTGGTCAACAGCTTGTTCGCGGTCTCGGCCCTGATCGCGGGCCCGATGATCGGCACGGTGGTCCGCCGGCTGGGGTACCGCCTTCCCGTCCTGCTCGGCGCCGCCGTCTCCAACGCCGCGATCGTGGTGCTGATGATCTGGCCGTCGCTCCCGCTGGCGTTGATCGTCTTCGTCGTCTCCGGCCTTCCCTTCACCATCTCGTGGGTGGGCGGGCAGACCTGGCTGCTGCTCAGCACGCCGCTCTCGCTGCGCGGCCGGATCGTGGGCACGACCGGGGCCATCTACGCCGGGGTGTCGCTCGTCGCCATGCTCGCGAGCGGCGTGCTGGCGGAGTGGTTCGGCCCGCGGTGGGTCATCGGCGTGGGAGCCTCCATCGCGCTGATAGGCCTGATCGCCATCGCGGCACTGCTCGCCGAACGCCGGCAGCCGACCGGCACCGACCAGTCGGCACAGGCCACCTCCGTGATGTGACCAGCCTCTGCCTGCCGGCGCACGTGCCGGCAGGCGGCCGCGGGCTCGATCGGCAACCCGTCACCCGGGTACCGCGGTTCGCGGTCCTGCCAGCAGGACAACAAACTCACCGCGACGTTCCGCACCTCGCACCACGGCGTTGACAGTGGCGGATTTCGGCGGACAGCATTGCGCCATGGATATGTCGATTCCTGCGGCAGGACTCAAGTCCGCCTTGTTCTCCGATTCCGGAGTCAGCGATCAATCCCGCATCCGGTCGCTCATGGAAGACGTATTCCGACGCGCAGAAGACCCCCCGAACACCTTGGACGACCGGGTCAGCAACCTGTCCCAGCTCCTGTACCTGATGTACCTGGCGAGAGCCCGGAAGGCCACCCGCATAGCCGAGATAGGTTTCAGCATCGGCTTTTCGAGCATCGCCTTCCTGGAGAGCTCACCCGCCGCACAGGTCACGTCCTTCGAAATTCACGACGAGACACCGGCCAAGTCGGCGAAGGAGTTCATCGACTCCCGTTACCCAGATCGCCACCAGCTGATCTACGGAGACTCCACGCAGACGGTACCGGCCTTCCAAGCTCCCCCGACATCAGATGGTTTCGACCTCGTCTTCATCGACGGCGCCCACGAGTACCCGTCGGTGAAGGCGGACATCGCGAACGCCCGCCGGCTGGCCAAGCCGGGCGCGACGATCGTGGTCAACAGCATGACCCCCTGGTTCAAGTGGGGAATCGGCCCGACGACCGCGTGGGACGAGGCGGTCCAAGACGACGTCGTCACCCCGCTCGAGCACGTGTCCAACGCGGTCGCCGTCAGCCGGATTCGCGGGCCGATCGCACGTGCGTGGGCAGTCGGACAATTCCGGTAAGCGCACACCCGGCACGTCGAAGCCGAAGTGTTGACAGCAAAAGATCGAGAAAGACAACATTGCCACATGGACATGTCGATGCCTTCAGCAGGACTCAAGTCCGCCCTTTTTCCCGATTCGGGAGCCAGCGACCGAGCACGCATCAACGCGCTCATGGAGGAAGTCTTCCAGTGCGCACAGGGGCCGGGAAACGCACTGGACGACGGAATCAGCTGCTTGGCCCAGGTCCTGTACCTCATGTACCTGGCGAGAGCCCGGAAGGCCACCTCCATAGCCGAGGTGGGTTTCAACATCGGCTATTCGAGCATCGCCTTCCTCGAAAGCTCCCCCCAGGCGAAGGTCACCTCCTTCGAAATCAACACCGAGGCCACCGTCAAATCGGCGAAGGAGTTCATCGACTCCCGTTACCCGGATCGCCACCAGCTCGTCTACGGCGACTCCACGCAGACGGTCCCGGCCTTCCAGATGCCCCCGTCCTCGGAGGGTTTCGACCTCGTCTTCATCGACGGGGGCCACGACTACCCGTGCGCGAAGGCGGACATCGCGAACGCCCGCCGGCTGGCCAAACCGGGCGCCACGATCGTGGTCGACGACCTGACCCCTTGGTTCAAGTGGGGAATCGGCCCGACGACCGCGTGGGACGAGGCGGTCCGCAACGACGTCGTCACCCCGCTCGAGTACATGTCCGACTCGGTCGCCGTCAGCCGAGTCGAGGGACCGGCCGAGCGCGCGTGGGCGGTTGGGCAATACCGGTGAGCAGCGCAGCGGCCGACCACGTCGAGGGTGTACGGCGTCAACGCGCGATTTTGCCGGTGACGACGAACCCCAGCATCCGGGCGTACCAGCCGTATGCGTACCCGGTCTCCATCGTCGAGGCGCATGTCCCCGAGAACCGTGACTGGATTCTCTCGAACTTCATACACCTGGCCTACGACGAACACCCGATGGAGTCCCCATCGCTGTGCTTCTACTCCTGCGATTTCGCAGCCAATCCGCACCTGCGCACGATCAGAGCCGACCGTGAGTGGATGCAGCGGTGGATCGGCCGCAGCTTCGCGCAGTTCGTGCACGCACAGCTCCTCGACGGTTGGTACGTGTACGCGTTCGTCGACGAGTTCTTCGTTCCGCGGCGACCGGCGCACGGGCGAAGTGCTCGTCATCACGACGTTCTCGTCCACGGATCAGACAGTGATGCGGAGATCGCGCACCTACTGGGTTACGACGAGGCGATTCGGTTCGACACGACCCAGATTTCCTGGACAGAGCTCGACGCCGCCTACGAGTCCTGTGCGAACGCGGACCACCCGTGGTCGCGAGCGTTCATCCTCTTCAAGTTCGACCCGCTGGCGTCCTACCGGTTCGATCCGCAGTTCGTGATCGCCGAACTCGAGCTCTTCCTCGCTTCCGGGAACCCTGGCCGGGCCGCGCAGGGCCTGGTCATGCCAGACGACCGCCTGTACGGCGTGGCGGCGTTGGAGGCGTACCGGGACGAGCTCTTGGGCACGCCGCCCGATGACCCGGGGCTCGATCTGCACGCCCCGCGGGCGCTGTTCGAGCACAGCAGACTGATGTCCGAGCGGTTGCGCGCGTTGCTCGGCGATGACTTGTGGCAACGCCACGTCGCCGAGCGGTACAGCACGGTCCTCCGTTTCTATTCCGCTCTGCCCGTGGCGATGTTCGGCGCGAAGCACGAGAAAGACCATTCGGCACTAAGACGGCTGATGGCCGACTATCCCGAAATCATCGAGCGACAGATCAGCACGGTGACGGACGCACTGGACCGCAGAGCACGCTGACCCCGGGCATGCGACAAAGGAGGCTGACGATGCAGGCACGCAAAGTTCTTGAACAGGAGTTCCGCGTGGTGACCGGTCGCGAGCTGACGGACATGGCCGTGGACGTGTTCGGTCTCGGTCTCGACTCGCTGGGGATTCTTTCCTTGCTGGGAGGACTGCGAGAGGCCGGATACGACGTTTCCCTGGACGACCTCCTGTCCGCGGCCAGCATGAACGAGTTCGTGCTGACGATGACGGACGCCGCCGCGTGACCGGGGAGAAGCGATCATGATCAGCTCTGGTGCGGACGGACGGGCAGCCCTGGCGACGGTCTTGGCAGACCGCGTCCGTCGTGGAGCGGCCGAGACGGCTTTGGTGGACAGCACCGGAACCGTCCTGTCCTACGCCGATCTCGGTGCCCTCGCCTGCACGTGCGATGAGTTCTTCGGTCAACGGCACGCGGAACGGGTCGCCATCGTCGGCGCGGCGTCGATCGAGGTCAGCGCGTTGATCGCGGCGTGCTTCTGGACGGGGCGGACCTTCATGGTCGTCGACGAGCAGGAAAGCGACGCCGTGCGGCGGCAGCTCATCGACCAGTTCGGCGCCGACGTGGTCCTCCTGACCGGCTCATCCGCCCGCACCACACCCGCGAACCCGACGAACGAACCGGTCACCGTCACCGGGCGGGACCTGAGTGAGCTCGCCCGGCAATGGGACGACCACGCCGTGCTCGAACACAGCGAACGCATGGCGATGCGGACACCTCGGGCGGCCGCGTACTGCGTCCGGACTTCCGGCACGACGGCGGAACCGAAGCTGATCGAGATGAGCCGGGCGGCGATCGAGCAGTACTGCGTGGAGTTCATCGCCAGGTACGGCCTCGCGCCCGGCCACCGCCTGGCGGTGTGGGCGGCCCCCACCTACGACGCCCACTACTGCGAGCTGATCCCGGCCCTGGCCAGTGGTGCGGTGGGCGTTGTCGCGCCGATGTCCATCCGCGGTGACGGGGACGCGGTGCTGCGGTGGCTGAGCGAGGAACGCATCACCCACTTCGAGACCACGCCGTCGATCCTGAGGCGGGTGGCGTCCGCCGCGGTGCGGCCCGAGGCGTCGTGGCCGCCGTCCCTGACGGAGGTGATGTGCGCCGGCGAGCGGTTGGACCCGCGAGTGGCACGGCAGGTCTTCGACGCCGCGGAGCTCAGCGGGACCACGGTCAGGCTGCACAACGAGTACGGCCCTTCGGAGTGCATTCTGCTGACCTGGCACCAGGTCACGGCGGAGGACGCCGACTCGGGCGACATCCCGGTCGGTGCCGCGATCGCGGGACGGACGCTGTCCATCGAGCCGTTGGACGACCACACCGGCTCCTCGGCCCGACACCCCGGCGAGATCGTGGTGGAGTCTCCGTACCTGTGTCGCGGATACGGGTCGGAAGAGGCCGGCTCGCTCGTCGCCTTTCCGTCACCTCGCGGCGTCCCGCTCTTCCGGACGGGGGATCTCGGCCATCTGGACGACCGCGGTCGTCTGCGGTTGTCGGGACGGCGTGACCGGACCGTGAAACGACGCGGTGTGCGGATCAACCTCGACCAGGTGGAGGCGGTGCTCCACGCGCTCCCCGCCGTGGGGCAGGCGGCCGCTCGAGCCGACGAGGCGGACGGCCAGGTGCTGATCCACGTCTGGGTCGTGCCCTCCGACGGCAGCCTCGACCGTGACGCGGTCCTGACGCAGATCGCCGAGACGATGGAGGTCCGCCTCGTTCCCGACCGGGTGATGATCTGCCCGCAGCTGCCGCGCCTGCACTCGGGGAAGGTCGACTACCGGTCTCTGGAGGTGACCGGCCCCGGCGACGGACAGGCGGAGGTGACGGCGGACGAGACGACGGTGAAGGCGGTCGCCGAGGCGTTCGAGCGGGTACTGCCCCGCGTGCCCGCGACACCCTCGACCGACTTCTTCGCCAGCGGCGGGCACTCCCTCCTGGCACTCGAGCTGAGCGCCCACCTGGAGCGCGAGCTGGGAGTCAGGCTGACGATCCGCGACTACCTGGCCCACCCCACGGTCGCCGGGATCGCCGGTGTGGTGGACCGCACCCGTCGTCAGGCTCCGCGCTCCGCGCCGACCGCTCCCCTCCTGGCCCCCGATGACGAGCTGACCTCCACCGAACGGCCGATCTGGGTGTGGAGTCAGCTCTTTCCCGGCGACGGTGCGCTGAACGTCGTCGGGGGGTTCACCACACGTGCGGCCGTCACCGAGCAGCGCCTCCGGCACGCGCTGTCGGCCTTGCTGGAGGACGTGGCCCAGCTGAGGGTCCAGTACGTCCCCGGCCGCGACCGCCCACGACGGGTCGTGCGCGCGGCAGGCGTCGCGCGGGTCGACGTGCTCCAGATCTCCGCATCCGCTGACACCTTTCCCCAGCCGGAGGTGGACGGCATCGTCTACCAGCCGTTCGACGTCGGGGCGGATCAGCTGGTCAGGGCCGTGCTGGTCCGCTCGCGCACGGAGCCCGCACCGGTGGGCGTCCACCTGATCGCCCACCACCTGGTGTGCGACGGAGTGAGCATGGGTCTGCTGGTGGCGGAGTTGCAGCACCGCCTCGGCACACCGGAACACCGGACATCGCTGTCCTCGCAGTGCGTGCTGCCCCCCGCGAGACCGGATGCCCGTCTCCTCCAGGCCGCGGCCGGGCACTGGTCCACCGTCAGGCGTGAGGTGGCGGCGCAGCCGTACGACGAGCGGCTTCGCCCGAACGATGCCGCCGCGGGAACGTCGAGCGTCCAGTGGCGACTGCCGACGCAGCCGGTCAGGGAACTCGCGGACGAGCTGTCGGTGAGCCGGGCGGCCGTTCTCATCACGGTGATCGCCACCGCGGTCGGCCGGGTGCTGGACCGGGACCAGGTCGTCGTCGAGACGCCGGTCTCGACGCGGACGCCGGACCAGGTGCGCTCGATCGGCAACTACGCGGTCGACGTGCCCCTGCTGGTCGACGCCTCCTGCCAGGGCGTCACCCGCGTCGTCGACGCGGTCAACCGCGACCTGCTGGCAGCCGTCGACTTCGCGGCGCTGGTGCCGGGGTTCGGCAGCGTACGGCCGGGACAGGCGTGGGCACCCGTCGGCGACGTCGTCGTCGTTCTGGAGGACCAGGTACCCGCGCCGGCCGTCGAGATCGACGGCGTGACGAGCTCGGCCACGCCGCCCGTCGGCTCGCCCCCGCGCCACGCCCTCGCGTGCTACTTCCGGACCGGCGCTCTGGCCGAGGACATCACCTGCGTCATCACGGGCCGCTCCGACGGTGGACTGGCACGTGCTGTGCGTGCCGAGGCCGACGCCGCTCTCACCGCCATGACCACAGCAGTTCTCAACGAGGAGGCTCGGCGATGGCCGACGTCGTGATTCGGCCCGGTGAACGCCGGGAGATCGAGCACCCGCAAGCCGGGCTCTTCCTCTCCCCCGCCGCCGGTGCTCGGGACGAGGCGGATCGATGAGGGCGATCGACTACCCGAAGGTGCTGGAAGAGGTCGAGGCCTGCTGGCGCGACGTCGCGCCGGCCTCCGCGAAGACGCTGGCACCACACGACAACCTCTTCGAAAGCGGTGCCGACTCGTTCACCTTCATCCGGCTGGTGCGATCAGTCGAAGCCACGTGCGAGGTCACGCTGCCGCTGCTCGAGGTCTTCGAGGAACCGCGGCTGGCCACCATCACGCGCTGCGTCATCGAAGCGAGGAGACGCTGAGATGGCAACGGTTCTGCCCGCCACCGCAGCCGAGTTCGGCCTGTGGTACCAGGAACAGGCGGCGGCACTGCCGGGGCGCCACCTGTGCCTCGCAGCCGCGGAGCCGCGCACGGGGACGCGGGTGGGCCTTCGCCACGCGGCGGACGCCATGACCGCCGTCCTGGCCGGTCACCCCGAGGCACTGGCACGGTTCGCGGTCGACGAGCACGGCCTGCTGCACAAGGTGCTCGAGTCGCCCGCGGCAACGCCACCCGCGAAGTTCCTCACGTTCCCGGCGGAATGGTCGCGCACGGACGTCATCGCCCACTTGACCGGGCTGCCGACCCCCCTCGCGACCGGGCCGCTGGTCCACCTGGCCGCGCAGACCGATGACAGGGGAAACGCCGCGCGGCTGTTCGTGCTGGCCCACCACATCGTGTGGGACACGCGTTCGGAGGAGGTCTTCTGGACCGAGGTCGACCGCAGGCTCACCGGGCCGGGGGAAGGCGGCGTCAGCCCTTCGGTGCACCACGTCGCCACGCAGGACCACGCCCTGCTCGTGACCGACCCACAACTGCACCTGACCATCCCGAACGAGGACCGCGTGTGGGAGCGGCTCGCGGCCGCGGCGCGGCGAGCCGGGGTCACCCCGTTCGCCTGGACGGTCGGGCACCTGGCGGCCGCGGCGGCGGTGTGGTCGGAGCCGGCGACGATCAGGGCGTACATCGACGTGGACCTCCGCCCGCTGGCCGGCACGTCCCCCGACACGATGGGATTCCACCTGTCCCAACTGGACATCGCCACCGTCGACCGCGGTACGTCCGGTGCGGCCGCGGCCGCCACCGTCCACACGGCCGTGCTGCACCGGCTGGACGCCGCCGCGCGGCGGGGAATCCGTCCGGACAGCGAGACCACCGGCCACGACGGTCACCCCGTCAAGTTCTACTTCCGCCACATCCGGTACCAGAACCGCCTGCACAACCTGCGGCCCGTCGCCATCCGCCTGCCGGTGGCACGCAACCAGCTGTCGGTGGGCGTGACCGTCACCGACACCGGCCTCGACCTGACGGTCACCGCACGACGCGGCACCGCCGACAGCACCGATGTCGAGCGGTTGGCGCGGCTGGCACGTCAGCACCTCATCTCGGCGGCGGCACACGGCGAAAGGATGGCCGACGATGCGGCATCTCAGGCTCGACGGTCCACCGGAAGTGTGGTGGCACGACAACTCCGCGGCGCTCACGGAGCACCTCCGCCGTGACGGCGCTGTCGTCATCGACGGCGACGGGCTGTGCCAGGACGTGGCGACCTTCCAGCGACTCGCCGCCGCGGCGTGCGGACCGCTCACCAGGGACAACCCGGAGCACACCGGCGTCGATGACGACCCCACGGGCACGGTCAACAGTCCGACCCCGTTCTCCCGCACCAGAAAGCTGCTGTGGCACAACGAGAACACGTTCGCACGCCGGTGGCCCCGGCGGATCGTCTTCGGATGCCAGGAGATCGGGGACGGTGGACAGACACCGACCGCGGACATGACAGCCGTCTACACGCGACTCAGCCGCGCGACCAGGAACGTGCTCGCCACCGGGGTCACCTACGTCCGCAGGCTGGGCATGGACCTCGGGCTCGACTGGCGTCAGGTCTACCGCACCACTGATCCCGCCGCCGTCGAGCGCGCCTGCGAACGGGAGGACACCACCTGGAGGTGGGACGAGCGCGGCGGCGTCCTCACCACCGAGCAGCGGCGACCGGCTGTCATCCTCGACCCGGCCACCGGCCGGCCCTCGCTGACAGCACAGCTCCTGCATTGGCATCCTCGCGCGCTGGACGAGGACCTCTACGATTCGCTCCGCCTGCTGTACGAGCCTCACGAGTTCCCCAAGGGATGCCGGCGTGGGGACGGCGGGCCGATTCCCGACGCCGTCGTCGACGAGGTCATGGGAATCTGCTCCGACCTGGAGGAAGTCGTGCCCTGGCAACCGGACCGCACGATCGTCGTCGACAACCTGCGCCGCAGCCACGCGCGCAACCCCTACTCGGGTGTGCGTCGCCTGCTGGTCGCCGCCGGCGATCCCGTCGACTGCATGGAACTGGCGCGGCCATGACCACGTTCGCGCACAACCTCGTCGGAGGCCTGGCCGGTTCCACTGCCGCCGCGGTCGTGGAACAGGGCGTGGTCACCACCCACGCACAACTGCTGTCGCAGGCACGCGAGGTCGCCGTCCACCTGCGCCGGCGCGGGGCCGAGCCGGGGGCCGTCGTGCCCATCCAGGCGGCGCCGAGCACGACCGCTCTCGTCCAGGTCGTGGCGATCCTGATGACCGGAGCCGCCTTCGCTCCGATCGATCTCCGCATGCCGCCCCGCACCGCCGCCAGGATCGCCCGTCTGTGCGGTGCCGACTTCATCCTCGGGGCCGCCGGCGGGACGACCGACGGCGTCGTCCGGCTCAGCCCGCGGGACCTGGCCGGCGACCCAGGCCCGCACCGCCTCATCCCCACGGTCCCGAGGGACACCTCGTACGTGATCTTCACCTCGGGCACCAGCGGCGAGCCGAAGGGAGTCGTCGTACCCGAGTCCGCCGTGACGGCCTACCTGGGCTGGTCGATGCGCGAGTACGACTGCACCCGAGGGTGGGGGGCGCCGCTGTTCACCTCGCTGGGCTTCGACCTGACGATCACCAGCCTCCTCGGACCGCTGCTGAACGGCAGACGGGTGGAGGTCCTCGATCCGTTGCGCTGGCCGCTGCACGTCGCCAACGACCCCGGCATCCTGCAGGGCGCCAGTTTCGTGAAGATGACGCCGAGCCAGGTCACCGTGCTGTGCGAGCTGCTGGAGGCGCGTGGGGCCCGGTACTCGATACCGGTCCTGGTGGTCGGAGGTGAGGCCCTGTACGGGCCCGGTGTCGCCCGCTGGCGCGAGAGCCTCCCCGACACGCTGGTGGTCAACGAGTACGGCCCTTCCGAGGCGACCGTGGGCTGCTGCCGCTACACCGTGCCCGCCGACTGCACCAGTCACGAGATTCCCATCGGGACCGCTCCCCCTGGCGTCGAGCTGAGCATCGAGGGACCGCCTTCCCCGGCTGGAGACGAGTTCGAGGAGGGCGAGCTGGTGATCACCGGGGTGCAGGTCGCGACGGGTTACCTCACCGCCTCGGAATCGGAATCGGGCGACGTCACGGCTCGCGGGCGGTTGCGACCGTTCCCCGGTCCGCCCGGCAAGCGCAGCTACCGCAGCGGAGATCGCGTGCGGCGCGACCACGACGGGACCTACACCTACCTCGGCAGACTGGGACGGGAGGCGAAGGTCGCGGGCTTCCGGATCAACCTGGCCGCTCTCGAGTCGCGCCTCAACGCCTTCCCGGGGGTGGTGAGCGCCGCCGTCCAGGCGGACGAGGTGCACGGCCTCCGCTCGGCCGTGGTGACCCGGGACGGCGGGACGACCCAGGAAGACCTCCTCGCACACCTGCGCGAGACGTTCCCGTCCTACGCACTGCCGAGCTCCATCCGGATCAGCACCCAGGTCAGCACCACAGAACGTGGGAAGTCGAGCGTGTCATGGGAATAACGGGAAAGATGCCGGCCACCCCGATCACACCGTCCGATCTGGACAGCGACCTGACCACCGGGCTGAGCGAGGAGCAGTCCCGGTACGTCGACGAGCGGCTGAGGTCAGCCGGCCGTGTCCTGTTCCGAGGATTTCCCCTCAATACCACGGCCGACTTCGCGAAGGCGGTTCAGGCGCTCGGCGGCGAACCGCTGCCCTACACGGAACGCTCCACACCGCGGAAGCAGCTCGAGTCCGGGATCTACACGTCGACCGAGTACACCCGTGAGGAGGAGATCTTCTTCCACAACGAGAACTCCTACCAGGCGACCTGGCCGAGCAGGCTCTTCTTCTTCTGTCAGCAGCCTCCCGCCTCGGGTGGGGCGACGCCGCTGGCCGACGTCCGCCAGGTCACCGCCTCGCTCGACGCGGGCGTCGTCGAGGAGTTCCGCCGGCGTGGCTGGCGGCACATCCGCAACTACCATCCGCAGATCGGCCTGCCGTGGAGCGAGGTGTTCGGCACCACGAGCCGCGAAGCCGTGGATCGCTACTGCGGAGAGAACGGCATCCGGACGCACTGGAACAACGACGGGACCCTCCGCACCGTCGCTGATCGGGTGGCCCTTCACCGCCATCCGGCAAGCGGCGACGAACTGTGGTTCAACCACATAGCCTTCTTCCACTGGACGACCCTTCCCGAGCGGGTCGTCGGAGTCCTCGAACAGCTCTTCGGCAGGGACGGCCTCCCCAACAACACCGTCTACGGCGACGGGGAGGAGATCCCCGCGGAGGTGTGCGCGCACGTCCGCGAGAAGTACCGCGAGGCGGCGACGCGGTTCGACTACCGGCAAGGCGACCTGCTGATGATCGACAACATGCTGACGGCTCACGGACGCGAACCGTACGAGGGGCAACGACAGATCGCGGTGGCGATGACCTGACGCCGGCGAAACCTCTGCTCAAGGCTCATCGAGAGCGAAGAAACCGATGTCAACCCGCGATGTCGACGAAGAGGAGCTGCAATCGTGCCATATGTCCTGGGAGTCAGTGGGCTGGGCCAGAGCCAGCCGTACATGCGGCAGTCGTTTCCGGGGCTGGGCGAGCGCGTGTACCGGCTCGCCCAGGGGGCGGACTCGGCAGCGGCTCTCGTCACCGAGGACGGCATCGTGGCCGCCGCGGCCGAGGAGCGCTTCGTGCGGCGCAAGGGAACCGGGGAGTTCCCACGGGCCGCGATCGAGTACGTGCTCGACGCGGCGGGCATCTCTCCGCGTGACGTGAGCGCGGTCGCGCACAACTTCGACTTCGGCCGGTACCAGACGTACTTCGAATCCGAAGGCGCGATCGAGGAATACCAGAACGTGTACGCGCCGGAGGTCATCCAGCGCGACCTGTTCGCGGCATTTCCCAGGGACCTCTGGAGCGACGACCTGAAGGTCATCCCGGTCTTGCACCACCAGGCCCACGCCGCCAGCGCGTTGCACTGTTCCGGCTTCGACTCCGCCGATGTCCTCGTCGCCGACGGGGTGGGCGAGTTCGAGAGCACCTCGCTGTACACCGGCGGACCGCGGGGACTGCGGCTGCGCGGCCAGGTGGGCGGGCTGCACTCCATCGGACTCGTCTATGGGCTGGTCACCATGCACCTGGGCTTCTGGATGAACTTCGACGAGTACAAGGTCATGGGACTGGCGCCCTACGGGGACCGGCGGCGACTCCGTTCGGCGTTCGACACCCTCGTGCTCCGCCACGACGACGGCCGTTACAGCACGCCACTGACGTACCTGAACGAAACACCGCAGGAGCGCTTCACCTACCAGAAGTCACGGGACCACCTCGCCTCGGTCCTCGGCCCGCCACGGGAACCGGGAGCGAGCCTCGATCAGCACCACCTCGACATCGCCGCCGCGCTGCAGGCCGTGACGGAGGAGACCGTCGTCGGTTTCCTCGCGGCGCACCAGGACGAGCAGTCGAGCGAGAACCTGTGCCTGGCCGGCGGCGTGGCCCTGAACTGCGTCGTCAACCAGGCCATTCGCAAGAGCGGGAGGTACCGGCGGCAGTTCGTCCAACCGGCGGCCGGCGACGACGGAACGGCGCTGGGTGCGGCGCTGGCGGTGGTCGAGGAGGGCACCGAGGCGCCCCGCAGGCGAGTTCGCCCGCGCATCGGGCTGCCCTACCTCGGTCCGGCTTTCACCTCGGAGCGCATCCAGACCGCGGTGGAACGCGCCGGCCTGCGCTGGCGACGGCTCGAAGTCGACGACCTCGTCGGTGAGGCCGCCGCGCTCCTGAACGACGGAAAGGTCGTCGCGCTCTTCCAGGGCCGGATGGAGTACGGCCCGCGCGCGCTGGGCAACCGCAGCATCCTCGCCGATCCGCGAACCGTCGAGATGAGGGACCGGATCAACTCGATGGTCAAGCAACGGGAGGAGTTCCGGCCGCTCGCCCCGGCGGTCCTGGTCGAGTACGCGAAGCAGTGCTTCGAGATCGACGATCCCGAGGAGTACCTGTGGATGATCGAGACAGTCGATGTCCGCGAGGAGTGGCGTTCAAGCCTCGGGGCGGTGACGCACGTCGACGGCACCGCCCGGGTCCAGGTGGTGCGACACGAGGACAACGAGCTCTACTGGCGGTTGATCGACGCCTTCCGTGCGGTCACCGGCATCCCGGTCCTGCTCAACACCTCGTTCAACTCGCGGGGGGAGCCGATCGTCTGCTCACCCGAGGACGCGGTCGCGACGTTCTCCCGGATCGACATCGACGCGATGGTCATGGGCGACCTCCTGGTGTCGCGGTAGGAGGGCGGGCGGATCCGTGGATCCCCGTGGCCAAGGCACATCTCGGACCTCAGGAGGCACCCGTGCGAACCATCGATGAAACCCAGGAGCTGATCTCGAGCATCTGGGTCGAGCTCCTCGGCCTTGACGCACCGCCTGACCGCTCGGCGCACTTCTTCACCATCGGCGGCGACTCGATCCTGTGCGTGCGCTTCGTGGCCATCGCGTGCACCCGGGGTGTCGAACTCACCATCCGCGACGTGCTGGAAGACGACGAACTCGAGTCCCTCGCGGCACGAGCACGTCCGGCGAAGGAGCGATCGTGAACAGCCGGGGTCGCGACACCATCTCCGAGTCCGTCCGCGCGACGCTCTGCGCGGCAGCCGAGGCCAGCGAGGCGTTCGAGGTTCCGGACCACCGATGGGCGCGGATACCCGCGCTGGGCCTGGTCTCTCCGGCGGATCGCCGACGGCTGCCGGCCGGCGCCGAGGACGCCTTCCCGATGAGCGAACAACAGGCCGCGATGGCCACCCGGATGCTCATGGCCGCAGCACTTCGAGACCGCGGCGCAGTCGGTGTCCCGGCCTACCACAACGTCGCGACCTCACATCTGACCGTGCCTCGCGTGGACCCCGCGGCCTTCGAGGAGGCCGGGCGCGGCCTGGTGCGGGAGCACGAGATGTTCCGGTCGCTGCTGGACCTGGACCGCTACTCACGCCCGATGCAGGTCGTGCTGGACCACGTCGACCGGCCACTGGTGACGGTGCACGACCTTCGCGGGCTCCCCCACGGTGAGCAGCAACACCGGTTGGCCGAGTTCGCCGATGCCGAGAACGCGCGGACCATCGACCTGACGGATCCGCCCCTCGTCACGCTCACGGTCCACCTCCTGAGCGATACGGCGATCACCCTGACCCTGACCGAGCCGCACGCGATCGCCGACGGGTGGAGCACCCACCTGAACCTGGTGGAGTTCCTGGACCGCTACGTCGCGGAGCTCACCGGGCGGCCACCCGAGCGGCCGGCGTCGTCCGGCGCGAACGACTCGCCCCGCTTCAGGCTCCGCGAGCACAGCGCGCAGCAGCTCTTCCAGTCACTCACGGTCGCCGACTCGCAGTGGTGGAGCCAGTACCTCTGCGGACTGGAACCACGGCCGAGTGCCGAGTCCACTCGCGACTGCCACACGTGGCAGGACTCGGTGGAGATCGTGGGCAGGGAGAACCGGATGCTGAGCCGGCTCGCGGCGAGCTCTTCCGGGGTGAAGGCCGTGCTCCTCGCCATCCACCTGGAGGCGCTGGCACGACTGGCCGGCGAGCGGAGGATTCTCACCGGCGTCCCCGTCAACACCCGGCTCGCGGTACCGAACGGCGTGGACGCGCGGGGGATGTTCCTCAACGTCGCCCCGCTGCGAGTCGACGTCCCGGCACCGGGCAGGGAGGCCGTCGCCCTGGCGCACCGGCAGCTGATGCAGGTCACCATGCGCGGCCGGACTCCGCTGGCCCAGCTGGCCCGCACCATCGGCCGGGCGGTGGTTCCCGCTTCCCTGTTCGGTTTCAACAGCTTCCACAGCATCGCCGGTGTCGCGCAACGGCTCGACCTGGACACGCTGGAGGCGTTCGACGACTGGTCCCACACGGACTTCCCGTTCGAGGCCAGCTTCAACCGGAGCGAAGAGGTAGGTGAGCACATCCGCGTTCTGCTCTACTCCGAAGCCTCTTCACACACGCGCGCCGACGCGACAGCGGCGTACCGCGACGCCATTGCGCGGTTCGCCCGGATCGAGGAGTGAGTCAGCCGGCTCCGGCGGCTCGCGTCGCCGGAGCCGGTTCTCGCGAAGCGAACGCCAAGGTCGCGCGAGCTGCCTGCTCAAGCATCTGTTGTGCCCACGTGCCAACGGACAGCTGGGACCTGCTGGCCGCCTCCGTGATCATGGCAAGCTGATCGTCGGTGACATCCAGCTGCAGTTTCGGTGCCACGCCGACGTCTTCACGCCCGGCGTCCGTGGTCACCCCGGCCGCGACACCTCGGTCAGCGAGGTCCTCGCCGCGCGTGGAGAGGCTGGCGCGCACCTCGCGCCGCAGGTCGTTCCTCGACCAGCCGAACAACTCCGCCTTCCGAAGCCAGTAGTCCTGCTCCGGCCCGGGGAGACCGGCGACCGCGGCGTGGTGCTCGAAGCTCAACCCGGCCCTCCGTCTCGCGTGCGCGAACTTCCTGGCGACCCACGCGTAGTTGCGCAACGTCTTGTAGTCGAGCGCGGTCTGCTCGACGGCACTGCGGTAACGCCCGGTGAAGCGGGTTTCGCCGTAGATCAGCCAGTCACCCAGGCACCACGCCGAGTTGCTCGCGACCTCGGCCAGCCTCTGGCCGATCCCCAGCCAGTTGTCGAAGGGCATTCCGCTTTCGAGGCGCAGTCCCGGCGAAGGCAGCGTGGCGGCGCCGGCCGTAGTGGTGTCCGCGGGCAGGGGCGGGAACTGCGATGGCACTCCTGACTTGACTTTCATTGCCCATCCTCGCTGAATATGAAGCAGTTAGCGGGAGTCACCAGCAGCGTGATCCGGTGAACACGGTCACGGTTGGTCGTGAAGCTCACCCCGATCGCCGAGTTGCGGGGCGCGTACCCGAGCGTGTTGAAGTATTCGCCGAGGTCGAATTCCAGCCGATACGCTCCCCGCGGCAGTGAAAGCTCCCGCAAGCTCAGGACCTGCCCGCTTTCGTCCGCTCGACCAGTCCACCGCCGCACTGACCCACCATCGGACTGTCGGCTGAGGCTGACCGCGAGTCCGGCGGCCGGCCTTCCGTAGATGCCGTCGATGACCCGGACAGAGACGCTCATGACAAGACTCGACCCTCCTCGTGACCACAAGTCGAGAGCCGGCCCTCGCGGACATCCGACTCACACGTCCGACCATGGAAGGCGCCGGTCCTGCTCCGCTCTCACGGCGCTCCTGCCGGGCCCCTCCCGGATCAGTACGCGGAGACCGCGCCAGTAGTGGCGTGAGAGCGACGTCCGACAACGTGGCCGCATGCCCAACCGCCCACAGCTGTCCGTGGTGATCCCCACGACCGCCTGGCGATCCGCTACTGCTACCAGGAGGACCAGGGGTACCGGCCGGCCAAGGCGCGGAACACGGGCGCGGCACCGCGGACCTTCCGGCCGGGGCACGCGTGGCGGTCTTCGGCAGCGGTGCGAGCGTGCCCGGCCCGCCAACAGCTTCGACCGCGAAGCCCGCACAACCGTTTCGTCGTAGTACCCCAATTCGGCGTGGCATGCACGAAAGGCTGACAATGATTACCATCACCGGGCACAGTCTCACCATCCACGACGTGGCACGGGTGGCGATCAACCGGGAGACGGTCGAACTCGACGAGCAGGCACTTCAGAGGGCACGTGAGGCGCACGAGCGAATCACCGAGTGGGGCATGGACCAGCGCCCGATGTACGGCGTGAACACCGGTTTCGGCGAGATGGCGCACGTGACGGTGCCCGCCCGCTACATGAGTGAGCTGCAGGTCAACCTGCTCCGCGGGTGCGCTGCCGGCGGCAGCGAGGTGTTCGACGAGCCCGAGGCCCGCGCGATCCTGCTCGCCCGGCTCAACTGCCTCGCACGGGGCTACTCGGGCGTCTCGACGGAGACCCTGTCGCTGATGGCGGATCTGCTCAACCACGGCATCACCCCGGTGATCCCCAAACAGGGCTCCCTCGGCGCCAGCGGCGACCTCTCCCCCTTGAGCCACATGGGACTCCCGCTGATCGGCGAGGGAGAGGTCTTCTTCGGCGGAGAACGCGTGCCCAGCATGGACGCGTTGCAGGCCAACGGTCTCAAGCCCGTGGTGCTGGGATACAAGGAAGGTCTCGCGCTCAACAACGGGACCTCGGCCATGACCGGGGTCGCGTCGATCGCGCTCCTGGAAGCCCAGGAGCTGCTGGAGAGCGCCGTGCTCCTCGCCAGCGTCGTGATCCAGTGCCTGCGCGGCTCCGCGGCGGCCTACGACGCGCTCGGGCACGAGCTGAAAGGCCATCCCGGTCAGATCCAGGTCGCCGATCGGCTGCGGTCGCTGCTGGCCGGCAGCAGGCTCACCCACAGGCACGCAGAGCTGATGACGGCCATCGAGCAGCAGACCGGTGACAACGACGCGGTCACCGACACCGGGATCTACATCCAGAACGCCTACTCGCTGCGCTGCGTGCCGCAGATCCTCGGCCCGGTCGTGGAGACCATCGCGTTCTGCCGCGGCATCGTCGAACGCGAGCTCAACTCGTGCAACGACAACCCGCTCGTGTTCGCAAGCGCGGACACCTCGTTCCACGGCGGCAACTTCCACGGCCAGTACGTGGCGATGGCGTGTGACTACCTCGCCATCGCGCTGACGGAGATCGGCGTGCTGGCCGAGCGCCAGATCAACCGCCTCGTCGACCCGGCGACCAGTGGCACGCTGCCGGACTTCCTCGCGCTGACCGACAGCGGACTGTCGTTCGGCCTGATGGGCGCCCAGTTCCTCGCCACCAGCGTCGCCTCGGAGAACCTCGACCTCGCGGCCCCGTCGTCGGTGAAGACCATCCCGTCGAACGGCCAGAACCAGGACGTGGTCAGCATGGGCCTCAACGCCGCGCGCCGGTGCCTGCAGCTGTCCGCCAACGTCTCGACGATCCTCGGGGTGCTGGGCGCGGCGTGTTACCAGTCGGCGCACATCCTCGGCGCGGAGCAGCTCAGCGAGCCGGGCCGGCTGTGGTTCGCGCACACCTCGCAGACCGTCAGGCCGCACGACGAGACGATCCCGGTGAGCACGATGCTGTCCGGCGCGCGCAGCAGCCTCCTCAGCCAGGAGGGCGCCGAGCTGGCGCACAAGTACGTCAACCTCGCGTGACGAGACACCGTGCCGGGACGCCGTGCAGCGCCGCTACATCGCCCGCTTCGAGACCTGTTAGGACCGTCCCGGACGGTCAGGCGCGCTCGACGGCGTCGGCCTGCGGGCCCCGGTCGCTCTGCCGGATGCGGAAGCGCACCCGCTCGCCGGCCACCAGGGGCTCGCCGGAGACCACCGACACGTGCACGAACAGGTCGGGGCCGCCCGCGTCGGGGGTGATGAAGCCGAAGCCGCGGTCGCCGTCGTAGCGGGCCACCGTGCCGTCGCCGGCGCGGGCTGCGGGCCGGGCGGCCGGACGGGCCTGGCTGGGGGTCGCGGCGGTGTCCACCGGCTCGCCTGCGGCCACGAACCGCACCTCGCGCGCCTGACGACCCTGGTCCACGGTGACCGTGGTGAACGAGACCCGGTCGCCCTCCACCGGCAGGTACCGGTCGTCGACCAAGGCGCGCTCGTGCAGGAAGACGTCGCCCGCCCCGTCGTCGGCGGCCACGAAGCCGAACGACTTCTCCTCGTCGAACCACAGCACGGAGCCGTCGGCGCCGTCGCCGGGGGCGACCAGAGGGGCGCGGTGGACGCCGGCGTCGAAGCTCAGCGGCACCACGTGCTGGGCCTGCGGACCCTTCTCCCCCGCCGTGACGACGAAGGCCACCCGCTGCCCGGCCGCGAGCACGCCCCCGGTGACGATGGCGGAGGAGTGCACGAACACCTCCGCACCCCCGCCGTCCGGCGCGGCGAACCCGTAGCCCTTGGCCGGCTCGTACCAGGAGACGGTGGCGAGCACGCCCAGGGTCGCGTCGGGCGAGGCGTCCCCGGTGACGGCGACGTGCAGCGCCTGCGGACCGCGAGGTCCCTCACCGGTCTCGAACTCCACGGTCTGGCCCTCGCGCAGCGCCCGTGCCGCACCCTCGCCCTGCACCTGCGAGACGTGCACGAAGATGTCGGGGCCGCCGTCATCGGGGGCGAGGAAGCCGAAGCCGCGCTCGAGGTCGTACCAGCGGACGGTTCCCTGCTGCACTGTGCACTCCTGGTCTAGCGGGTGGTTGAGGGTCCAGTGTCCCAGGCGCATGAGATCCCGGTTGACCCACCAGCGGTGTTGGAGTGTGCGCGCACTACCGGGCGGCTTCAGGTAGAGGGTGACGTGTGGGAGCCACACGGGTGGGCGTGTCCGGTGTTTCGCGGAGGCCCACGCGTCGGTGCAGGTGGCGCATCGGTGCGGGAGCCCACCACGCGTGGCGTCCGAGCAGTCGCATGCCGACCGGCATCAGCACGCCGCGGATGAGGGTGGCGTCCAGCAGGACGGCCAGTCCTGCTCCGATGCCGAACATCTGGACGAAGCTCACTCCGCTGAGGGCGAACGCGAAGAGGCTGACCGCGATCAGTGCCGCGGCGGTGGAGACGAGCCGGCCGGTGCGGGACATTCCGGTGATCACCGCCGAGTGGTGGTCGGCGCCCTGGTCGTGGGCCTCCTTGATGCGGCTCACCACGAACAGCTCGTAGTCCATCGACAGTCCGAGGATGATGGTGACCATCAGCACCAGCATGCAGATGTTGAGCGGTGACGGGGTGAAGCCGAGGACCGGTGCCAGCCACCCCTCCTGGAAGACCAGCACCAGCACACCGAGGGTGGCCGACAGGCCGAGCACGTTGAACGCCACCGCCCGCAGCGGTTGCAGGAGGCTGCCGGTGAACAGGAACAGCAGGGCGAACGTGGTGATCGCGATCAACGCGAGCGCCAGTGGCAGCCGGCTTCCGATGGCGTCCTGGCTGTCCGCCAGGAGCGCTGCCTCGCCGCCGACCACGACCGAGGTGCCGGGCGGTGCCGGCAGCGCGCGGATCGCGCTGATCAGCTCGCGCGCCCGCGCCGAGCTGGGTTCGAGTTGGGCTGCGACGAGGAGGCGCTGGCTGTCGGCCCGGACGAGCGTGGCTCCGGCGGGGACCGGTCCGCTGTCGTGACCGCGGACGAACGCTCCCGCGCTGGAGGTCACCTGTGCCACACCGGGGAGCTCGGAGATCCGGCGTGCGTGGCCGGCCACCGCGGCCGGTGTGGCAGTGCCCTGCACGACGACCTGGATCGCCCTGCCGTCCTCGGTGCGGAAGTGCCCGCGCACCACCTCGCCCACCACCCGGCTGTGTGCGGAGCTCGGGAGCACCCGGTCGTCGGGCATGCCGATCTCCGCCCGTGCCAGCGGCATGGCTGCCAGCAGCAGCAGGACGATCACCGGCACCCCGGTGAGCAGCGGCCGCCGCATGGCCGTGTCGGCGAGCCTTCCCCACAGGGCCGACCCGGAGCCGAGGGGGTAGCGGTGCGCCCACGGCAGGCGGCCGGCGTTGACCTTCGGTCCGAGCACGGTCAGCACCGCGGGCAGCACGAGCACCGCGCTGATCATGGACGCGGTGACCACGCCGATCCCGGCATAGGCGAAGGAACGCAGGAAGTACATGGGGAACAACAGCAGCACGGAGAGCACGACGGCCACCGTGACGGCGCTGAACACGATCGTCCGGCCGGCGGTCTGCACGGTGCGGATCACCGCGGCGGAGGGGTCGAGCCCGGCGGCCAGCTCCTCGCGGAACCGGCTCGTCATCAGCAGCGCGTAGTCCACGGCCAGCCCGAGGCCCAGCCCGACGGCCATGTTGACCGAGTAGATCGACACGTCGGTCACCGACCCGATGACCGACAACCCGGCGATGGTGCACACGATCGCGGCACCACCCATGAGCAACGGCAGCGTCGCGGCCACGACCGTGCGGAAGGCGAGCACGAGCAGGAGCAGGATCACCGGAACGGCGATCAGCTCGGCCAGCAGCAGATCGGCGGCCAACTGCTGGTCGGCGTCCAGCTCGGCCGCCGCCGAGCCGCCGATGTGGACGGTGATCGGGCCCCGGTCGCCGGCATAGCGCTCACGCAGCCGCTCGACGGTGTTCTGGTTGTCCGCGAAGTCACCGGAGAACTGGCCGAGGGCGAGCGCGTGCCGGCCGTCGTCCGAACGCAGCTGCGGCGTCGCGGTGGCGAAGTAGGAGGTCACGTCGGACAGCACCGGGTCGGTCTTCAGGCGCGCGGTCAGCTCGCCGCCGGCTTGCCTGACCGCCGCGTCGTCGACCGTGCCGGTGCGGGCGGTGATCAGGACCAGGGCGTTGACGTGCCCGCCGAACCGCTCCTCGATGAGGGTCTGCGCCCGCCAGGACTCCGAATCCGGATCACCGAAACCGGAGGTCGTCAACGCACCGGAGGCGGTGAGACCGAGTGCCCCGGCGCAGATCACCACCGACACACCTGCCACGAGGACGGCGCGTGCGTGCCTGGTGACGAACCGGCCGATACCTCTGAACACGCAAGGACTCCCTCTGCGTCGGATGCCGGTGGACCGCTTGGCTGTCGCATCGGGAAGCTATTGCCACCGGGTTCCGCGCGCTCTTCGTGCCGCCCGATCGAGCGTCCCTCCAGAGGGTGCGAACGCAGAAGATCAACCGAGAGCGTGACCGTGTCACGGTCGGCGTGGACTGTGGTGCTCAGACGAACCACGTGCCGCCGCGGCCGGCCGGTGACACATCGGCCAGGGCGACCTCGCCCGAACCGGTCGACACCTGGAGGAAGTAGGCGCTCAGATGAGTCGCGCGCTGGCTCTCGACCAGCCGGGCGTAGGACTCGCGGACCCGGTCCGGCTGGGTGTGCGTGGCGGCGGCGACCGCCGTGATGAGCCGTTCGCAGGTGTCCGTGCCGGTGGTCAGCGGCGAGTGGGAGACCACCGTGCAGCGGATGTCCAGGTCGTGCTCGCGTGCTGCCGCGGACAGCCAGTCACCGAAGCGCCCCGGTCCGCCGTCGGTCAGCGTCATCCCGACCAGGTGCGCCCGGCCGCGACCGGTCAGGGCGTCCGGGAGGCCGGCGAGCACCCGTGAGGTCACCAGCAGGCCGTCCTCACCGCCGTGGCCGACACGGGGCGCCGGCAGGTCCGCCACCGGGTAGGGCAGGGTCGGCGGGTTGGCGACCACCAGGTCGAAGCGCCGCCCGGCGACGGGCTGGTACAGGTCGCCGGAGAGGACTTCGACGCGGTCGGTCAGCCCGTTCAGCGCGGCGTTGAGCCGGGTCACGCGGGCGACTCGGGGGTCGAGCTCCACCGCGGTCACCTGCGGTGCGAAGCGGGCGCAGTGCAGCGCGTGCAGCCCAGGGCCGGCGCAGAGGTCGAGGCACGCTCGGGTTCCCTGCGGCGTCAGCCGGCTCAGCAGTGCCAGGGAGTCGTCACCGAGGTAGCACAGCGGGTCCGGCTGCGGACGGTGGCAGATCAACCAGCTGCCGGCGACGAGCAGGACGGCGAGGCCGTCGGTGTCGACGCACCCGTCCGGCCGCTCGACGAGCACTCCCGCCGCCACCAAGCCCGCCACCGACGCGGCGAGGTCCGGCGGCAGCGCGTCCGGGTGCACAGCGCGGCCCAGCAGCAACAGGTCCACGACGGCACGCAGACCCGGTGCCGCGTGGTCGCGTGCGGCCCGCCACGCCCGCGGGTCGAGGACGGACGGGGTGAAGCAGGTCAGGAACTCGCCGTACCCGGTTCCGGTGAGCACCTCGCTCAACCGCTCCACCGCTGCGATGGCGGCGTCCTCCGACGGGGAGGTGCCTGCCTGGGCCGGTGTGCGCAGGACGAGGCCGCGGTCGGTGATCCGCTGGACCAGGCTCTCGACGCCCGGCGCCGCCTCGCCGTCCCGCTGTCCGACGGCCGCCCGTGCCGCGGCGGCCGTGGTCCTGCCGTCGCACAGCAACAGGTGCGCGAACTCCTGTTCCGACAGCTGCAGCGAGGCCGCGAACTCGTTGAGCCGGGCGACGGCGATCCCCTGGCCGGAGAAGAAGAAGTCGACGTCGAACTCCAGGGCGGGCAGCACAGGGCCGGTGGCGCGGTCGTCGTCGCGCACCGGGACCAGCGGCACCCTCGCGGGTGCGGGGCGTCCGATGAGGTGGTGCTCCGCCCAGGCGAACACCGCCCGCGCGAAGGCGACGCAGCGGGTGGCGTGGGCCGCGGCCGACCGTGGTTCGGGTCTGGCCGGCGCCCGGTGGAGGTCCCAGAAGAGGCGGTCGGCGGGCAGACCGGTGCTGCGCGTCCACAGAGGACGGTCCCAGTCGCCGGGCAGCCGGGCCAGCAGCCGGGTGCGCCACTTGGGGTTCGGGTTGGTGAGGTGGTGGGCCGCGAGCAGGCCGTCGACGGCGTGGCCGAGGAGGTCTTGCGCCGCCAGCACGCACGTGGCGTCGTCACCCTGGCCGCGGTAGCCGACCAGGTCGACCTGGACGGTGCGCGCGAGGTGGCGCGCGACCTGGAGTTTCAGCCTCGCCACCGAGGCGCGGTCCGGCCGCCAGGACCACGGCGCCGGACCGGGGCCGGGCGGGTGGACCACGAGCCCTTCGAGCAGGCGGTGCAGCAGCAACCGCTCGCCGTCGTCGAACGGGGCCAGCTCGACCAGGTTCCACGGCAGGCACGCCCAGTCGCGCAGGCGGTGGATCAACGACTCGACTCCGGCCCGGTGGAGGATCCGCAGGTCGACCATGCTGTGCCCGACGGCCCAGCACAGCTCGTCCTCCGCGCGGTCGGTGTCACCTTCGCCGGGGACGAGGATCAGGTCGAGGTCGGACTTGTCGTTGCCCAGCCCTTCCACCAGGGAGCCGACGGCGAGGACCAGGTCGCCGGGGCGCAGGCCGACGACGTCGTCGATGCCGGCCAACAGGGCCGTCTGGTCGGTGCCGCACCGGGCCAGGCACGCCGTGAGCGCCGGTGACGTCTCCGTGGCGCTGCTCACGAGCGGCCGATCCCGATCTGGTGCAGGACGGGTTCCGGGTCGCCCGCTCTCGCGCGGCAGGTCGGCCGGCGGGCGCAGCACGCGACCGAGCAGTCGAACACGTTCCCGCCCAGCTCCTCGGTGGTGATGGTGTTGAAGTCGTGCAGCCGCTTGCGGAACAGCGCCGCGAACCGGCCGGGGTCGGCGTTCCGGCCGATCTCCTCGACGAGCACGGCGGTGTAGGCGATGTGGCTGAGCTCGTCGGTCAGCAGCGCGTCGTGCAGCCTGGTGATCTTGTCCTGGTTCTCGGGCGGGCAGTGGACGGCCAGGACCGGGCGCTGCATGGCGTGGTGGACCGTCGTGCGGATCTCGGCGATGTTCATCTGGAGGAAGTCGTCGATCGTGGGCACCCTGGCGTACGGGGACCCCGGGACCGGGAACAGCTCCCGCCGCATGGTGAACCCCGGTGACAGCTGCCGGAAGCTCGGCACGGAACTCCGGCGACACCGCCCCGGGGAAGGTCAGGTCGAGCAGCGACAGGTAGATCAGGGAGTGCCTGGACTCGTCGCAGGCGTGGCGCTTGAGCAGGCGCTGGTGGCGCGGGTCGACCGCGCAGGCCGCGAGGGACCACAGCCGCCGGGAGCCGTCGCCCTCCCGCTCCGCGTTGGTGATCAGTGAGATGCCCATCCACCTCGGTTCGACCGACAGGCTGCGGTAGATGAGGCCGTACTCCGCCGTGCCGAACGGTGGCGGTTCGTCCCGCAGGGCTTGGTCCAGCGCCTCGAAGTAGCGCGGGCACCCGGCATCCGGGTAGTGGGTTCGAACCGCCACCTCGGCGATGGACCGGATGAGGTCCGTGGAGGGTTCACGCCCGAGCAGAGTGTGCGCGAGAACAACGTCCTGGGACATCCGAACCTCACATCCTCGCGATCGGTGCTGGGGCCACGTTCGGCCAGACGGTGTGGCGGTCAGACGGCCTGGGGCTCGGCGTCGAACGGTGAGTTCATCGCGACGAACGCCATGTCGGCGTCCGGGTACTTCTCGCGGATCTGGTCGAGCGTCGACTGGTCGAGCTGGAGCTCACCGTTCTTGATCCGACCGGTGAGGACCAAACCGGTGCGGTTCTCCTGAATGGTGCTCGCCGCGCTCGCGAGTTGTTCCACATCGGCCGCGCGTTCCTGGTTAGCCATCGGGATCGCCTTTCATCAACAGAACGTCGAAATGTGAATTGCCCGGTTTTCCGAGCGTACTGCGGTCAATCCGGGCCGACAAGGGCGCGTGGCCCATTATTCGCAGCCGGGCGTTTTTACATCCGATTCGGTGATTTCGAAGTACTATTTCGGCGGATGGCACCCAGGTGGTGGGGAGTGGCGTCACCGCCGGTGATGTCGCCGGCACCACCCGGGGGTAACTCACAGAGGTGGCCGCTGGACAGCGGGCCGGGCACCGATCCACGTCCGCAACATCAGCCGACCCGCACCCGCGCCGGGCCGGTCCTGGAACGCGGTCCTGCCGTGCACGACCGCCCTGTTGTTGACGACGACCACCTGGCCGGGTTCCAGGCGGTGACAGGTGCGCAGGTCCGGGCGGGACAGCAACGCGTCCAACCGGTTCATGGCCCGCGTCTGGGGCTCGGACAGCGGGGGGACCCCCGGTCGGCGGTGCGCGCTTTCGATGTACTCGCGCAGGTAGGCGATCCGCGCTTCCCCGCGGTCGAGCTCCAGGACGGGGCGCGGCACGGTCACCGGGTGGCCGGGGCGGTCGTCCCGCGTGTCGAAGTGCACCGGCTGCCGCAACGCGGCCACCGACTCCGGCTCCGACGCGAGCAGTTCGCGGACCAGGTCGGCCACGTGCACCAGGACCAGGGCCCCGCCTGCCGCCGCCTGCCGGACGCAGTGCAGCGCGAAGTAGGCGGGCACCTCGCCGGGCCGGTGGATGCCGTCGGTGTGCAGGTGCCCGCCCTGCCGGGTGTCGGAGTAGCGGACGGTGGGTCCGCTCTCCAGCCGAACACCCCGGTCGCGCACCTCGCGGACCACCTCGCCGTCGAAGGTCTGCGGCAGTGGCCTGCCCAGCGCCACCGACAGCGCGAGCAGGAAGCGGCGTGCCGCGGACTCGTCGAGATGACCGAGGCCGGACAGCAGGAAGTAGCCGGGCCCGGTCACCAGGTGCCGTTCCTCGCAGTCGCGCACCGCCCTCGCCAAGGCGGCGCGGGAGGAGGGGTCGTCCGTGACCACCCCGTCCACCAGCCGCTGGTCGAGGTGGTGGATCGGGGTGGTCTGTTCGCTGTCGTCCATGTCGTCGTCACACCTCCGTGAGCGCTCGGGATCGCCGGAGGCACCACTGCGCGATGTCCGCGCCGTGGTGCCGGACACCGGCGAGGTGCAGATCGCCGACTGCGCGCGCCACGCGGTCGTACGCCTGGGCGCGGCTGGTGCCGGTGGCCAGCACCTGCGCCGCGATGGTGTCGAGCACGACCGGCTGCCCCACGTCGAGCGTGCAGTCGACGACCACCCCCGGCCGCTCGGCGGGCAGGCTCACCCGCCTGAGCACCCGGTTTGCGGGCGCCCCTGGGCGGAGGAACAGGTGGCCTTGCACGGCGTGCGTGCCGGCGGGCGGGTCGACGGGGAACGACCGCGCCCCGGCGGCCAGCCCGAGCTGCAGGGCGATCACGTCGATCCCGGTCACCGCTTCGGCGATCCGGTAGGCGCCGGTGAGGCGCGGGTTGACCTCCTGGAACGTGTAGCCGCCCGCGTGGACGAGGAACTCGACCGTCACCACGTTGAGCAGGCCGAACGCGCACGCCACCCGCTGGGCGTCGGCTCGCATCGCCGCCAGGAGCACGTCGGGCACGCCGTGGACGGGCGCGGCCTCCAGCAGCTTGCGGTTGCCCGCCACCAGCAGCGATTCCCGCTCGCACAGGTGTGCGGCGTTGCCCTGGTCGTCGACCGCCACCACCACGCCGACCACGCGCGCGGGTTCCACGTACCGCTCGGCGTACCAGTCCGGGTGGTCGGCCAGCGCGGCGGACAGTTCCGCTGGACACCGGACCACGCGGACACCCTCGCCCTGCCGGCAGCGCGACCGCTTGAGCACGACGGGCAGGCCGTGGCGGGCGACGAGCGCGCGGATCATCCGCCTGCCGACGGCGTGGGGCAGCACGGGCACGCCGGCGCGCTCGGCCGTCTCGACCGCCCAGGCCGTGTCACCGGCCACCGCGAGCGCCGCCTCCGGTGAGCCGACGAACCGGATGCCCCGCTCCGCGAGCCCGCGGGCCAGCGCGGGGTCCTCCGCGACGGCTCCCCAGCCGGGGTGCACGGCGTCCACCCCGGCCGCGACCGCCGCGCGGACGACGCAGTCGGCGCAGTCGTAACCGCCGCAGCCGACACCGGCGCGGGTGGTGGCGGCGCAGCCGGCTGCGTCGAGCACCACGTGACCGGCGAGGACGTGCCGCCGTTGCGGGTCCGACCGCGTCACGACGGTCACCGGGGCGATGCCGAGGGCGCGGCACACCGCGGCCGCGCGCACCGCCGGTGCTCCACGCGCGGCGACCAGCACCGATCTCACCGGTCCACCCCGAGCCCGGTGGTGGCACACGCGGCGAACCGGAACCTCTCCCGGATGCCGGGGTTGTCGAGGACGGACGTGACGCGTGGCGGGGTCACCCCGGCGCCGGCCGCGATCCGCACCGCGACCAGGTGCGGGCCCGGTGCGCCCGCGACGTGCTCCAGGCAGGCGTGCACCTGTTCGACGGTCCGGCAGACCGCGGCGGTGCGGTAGCCGACGGAGAGCGCGAGGCGGTCCCAGGCGACCGGGTGGGCGCGGGTCCGCTGTCCACCCGTGGAGTCGTAGGCACCGTTGTCCAGCACCAGGTGGGTCAGGTTGGGCGGCTTCCTGTCACCCACCAGCGCCAGGCCACCGAGGTGCATCAACGCGGAGCCGTCACCGTCCACCACGACGACCCGCCGGTCGGGCCGGGCGACCGCCGTGCCCAGGCCCAGGCCGATCGCGTGGCCCATGCTGCCCTGCACGTAGAAGTTGCCGGGGCGGTCGTCCAGCCCGAACAGCTCGCGGCTGATCATGCCGGTGGTGCTGTAGACCAGCGCGTCACCCAGGTGCGCGCAGATCGCGGCGACCGCGTCCGCGCGACGCATCACCGCGTCCGCGGCCGTGTCCGGGACGGGGCACGAGGCCAGCACCGCCTTCGGCACGAGCAGGGCGAAGCAGCGGTCGTGCCGGTACTCCCGCTTCGCCCGGTCGAGCGCGGCGTCGAGGGAGTCCACCGACGGTCCGAGCACCGCGTGCGCAACCCCCACGGCGTCCAGCAGCGCGGCCGTGGCGCGACCCATGACCTCGTGGTGCGGCTCGTCGTCGCGTGCGTCCGGCCACCCGCGCAGGCTCATCACGACCAGCAGCGGGATGTCGTAGGACATCAGCAGGGAGGTCAGCGGGTCGAGCAGGTTGCCCAGCCCGGAGTTCTGCACCAGCAGCGCGGCGCGGCGGCCGGCGAGCTGCGCGCCGGCCGCCATCGCCATCGCCACCCCCTCGTTGGGCGCGGGGACGTAGGCGCCGCGGCGTTCCAGGACGGCGAACGCGCCCTGCAGGTAGGAGCAGGGAACACCGGTGAAGAAGTCGAACCCGCGCGTCTCCAGCGCGCCGCAGAACACCTCCGCCTCGATCACGCTCCCCACTCCTCCCACTCGGCGGTCCTGGTCAGGGCGAAGACCTCCTTCACCGGCGCGATCGAGTCCTCGGCGGTGGCCGCGTCGCCGCGCAGGTGGATCTCGCTCAGCACCGTGCGCACGGCCAGCACGGAGGCCCTCAGGGCCTGGTTGGCGTAGATGACCAGCGAGACCCCGGCGTCCTGCGCCTCGGCCAGGCTCCACCGGTAGTAGGTCGTCGGCACCACGACCACCGGCGCGCGGCGGCGCCACCGGTGGAGGAACTCGACGATCTCGTCGGGTTCGCGCCGCTTCGAGTGGACCAGCACGGCGTCCGCGCCGGCGTCGACGTAGTGGTGCGCCCTGCGCACCGCCTCGTCCATGCCCGCGCCGGCGATCAGGGCCTCGCAGCGGGCCACCACGGTGAAGTCCTGGTCACGCCTGCTGCGCACGGCCGCCTCGACGCGCTGGGCGAACGCGTCCGGGTCCTCCAGGACCTGTCCTCCGTCGAGATAGCTGTTGCGCTTGGGGAACACCTTGTCCTCGACGCAGATCCCGGCGATGCCCGCCGCCTCGCACAGCCGCACCACGCGGACGAGGTTGATCGCGGTGCCGAACCCGGTGTCGCAGTCGACCAGCGAGGGCAGGACCGTCGCACCGTCGATGAGCGCGGCGGCGTCGAGGCACTCGGTCATCGTCAGCAGGCCGAGGTCGGGCAGCGCACGGGTGGCCGACAGCTCGAAGCTGGACACCCACACGCCGTCGAAGCCCGCCTCCTCGACCATCCGCGCGGTGAGCGGGTCCCTCGCCCCGACGATGCGCGAGACAGCCGGTCGCGTCAGCAGTTCGCGCAGCTCAGCGGCCTTGGTCATGCGTGCCGCCCCCCGACGTGCCCGGGGCCGCGGTGCTGCGGCGTCGCGCGCTCCACCTCGAACAGGCAGTGCCAGTGGTACGAGCCGGGCGTCCCGTGCTCGGCGTCGAAGGCGTCGAGCAGTCTGAACCCCCGGTGCAGCCGCACCAGGTCGGCCTCGTCGGCGTAGAGGTGCGGATGGACCTTGTCGTCGGTCGCACGGGGCTGGACGAACGTGTTCGGCGCGACCTCGACGCCCCGGCCGTACTGCGCGTTGCGCTTGGACAGCATCGTGGCCTGGTAGAGGCCACCGGGGCGGAGGACGCGGCGCACCTCCCCCAGCACCCGCGCCAGAACGTCCTCGTCGGCGTGGTAGACCACGTTGAAGGCCAGCACGAAGTCGAAGGCGCCGGCCGGACAGGGCAGGGACGTGATGTCGGCGACGTCCGCCGTCAGAAGCATTCGCCGGTCGGCCGCCTCACCGCGGACGAACTCCACCGCGGCGGCACTGCGGTCGATCGCGTGGACGGTGAAGCCCTCCCCCGCCAGCAGGAACGTGTGCCGTCCGATGCCGCAGCCGAGGTCCAGCACGTCGCGCACGCCGCGCTCGCGCAAGCGGTGGACGGTGTCCGTCACCCAGGGGTGCGGCGCGACCCAGCCGCTGCGGCCCTGCCGGGTGCGCCACATCCGGTCCCAGTAGAGGTGCGCGGTCATCTCGCCGCCCCACCGGGTTCTCGACCGGAGATTGCGACATCCGATCGAACAACGCGCGTTCGGGGCACGAGATCACCTACCTGACCGAGTGACGAGAATTGCGCACGGTGACGCACATCGATTCCGTCATCCATTCGGACAACGTGAGAAACTTTGAACATGAAATCCTCCCGGCCTGTCCGAGGTGACTGTACCGACATCGACTCCGCCCGGCGTGTCGAAATCCGACCCGACACTCATGTGGTGGGAATATCACCTTGACTCGAATGCAACGTGAAAGGCCTACGCAATTCCTGGAGAGGGATCGCCGTTCGGGCCGGGGAGGACGATCGAACAATGATCATCGCTTTGGACGGGCCCGATGGCGCGGGCAAGAGCACTCAAGTCCGCGACCTGGTCGCATGGGCACGGGCGGAGGGCCACTCCGCCGCCGTCGTCGGCAAATGGGACGTCTTCCGCCACGACGTGGTGCCGCACGCGCGGTTCCTGCGGGGCACGGACCAGGTGGACCTGCGCACCTGCATCGCGGAGATGCCCACCCCGGCACGGATGCTGTTCCTGGGGTGGATGAACGCCACCGCGGCCACACTCGCACTCGAACGCACCGAGGACCTCGTGGTCCTGGACGGTTACTGGGCGAAGCACGCGGCAGCCGAACTGCTCGCCGACTGCCCACCCGACCTCGTGCACACGATCAACGCCGCGATGGCGCCCGTCGACTCGGTCGTCTACCTCGACGTCACGCCGGAGGAGGCCCTGCGCCGCAAGGGCACCGACCTCGCCCCCTACGAGTGCGGCCGGGACGCCGGGTGCTCCCCCGCGCGCTTCCTGACCCACCAGACGGCCGTCCGCCGGGTCCTGCTCGACTGGGCGCGCACGCGGGGATGGACGGTGATCCCCAGCGACTCCCGGCAGAACGTCCAACGCGCCCTGCGCGACCACGTCGCCGCACTGCTCCCCACCCCGCACCGCGGTACGACGGCGGTGACCGACTGGTCAACCGGATCACGCCCGCTCCGCGCAGCCACCACGGCCTCGGCGGACATCAGCCCGACCGCGACCGGGAGTCCGATCCGAAGCCGGTGATCCGGCGGCCGGCCGAGTGGCGCGGGGCGCTCGGGGTCTACGAGGCCGGGCCGCCGAGCAGTCGTTTCCGTTCGGCGGCCACGATCTCGCGGGCGATCTCGGCGTCGGAGATGTCGAACGCCTCTGGCGCGCTGTCCGCCGTCGCCGAGGTGCGTGCGAACTCGTCGAAGAGCTCGCGCTTGCGCCCGAGGATGTCGGTGATCCGGCGGTCGACGCCCTCCTCGGACAGCAGCCGGTGGACCTGGACCGTCTCGAGCTGGCCCATCCGGCGCGCCCGTGCGATCGCCTGCCACTCCGTGGTGGGCTTGAGCTGCGGCTCGCAGATGACGACCACCGAAGCGGACTGGATGTTGAGACCGACACCGCCGGCCACGATCTGGGCGACCAGGACCGCGCCACCGGCTGCCTCGGAGAACTCGTCGACCATCGCCTGGCGCCGGGCAGCGGGGACCGATCCGGTGAGCGGCCCGAACACCTTGCCGGGCAGGATGCGGGCGACGTCGTCCAAGACGCCCCGGAAGTGGGAGAAGACCAGCACCTTGCGCTGGTTCTCCTCGGCCTCCTCCACGATGTCGAGGAGCCTGCGGACCTTCTCGGACCTGTGGCCCGCCCGCAGCGCGGCCTGGCGCATCGCCATGAAGTTCGACTCGGCCACGGACGCGCGGTAGGCCCGCTGGTCCTCGTCCGAGAGCGGCAGCCACTCCTCCACCTCGACCAGCTCCGGCAGCTCGGTGAGCACGTCCTCCTGGTTGCGCCGCAGGTAGACGGGGGCGACCTGCTTGCGGAACTGGCGCGGGGCGTGCTCCCCCGCGTCGACCGCGAGGTCGGGGCGCAGGTAGTCGACGAGGTTGCGGAACTCCTCGATCCGGTTCTCCAGGGGCGTGCCGGTCAGCAGGACCGCGCGCGGGGCGCCGCCGATGAGCGCCCGCGACCTCGCCGTCCGCTTGGCCTCGGGGTTCTTGATGTAGTGCGCCTCGTCGAACACCAGGCAGGCGGGGGCGGCCTTCGCGGGAACCCGTCCCTCCAGCCACGCCAGGCTGTCGTACGTCGTGACGGCGACGCCGCCGTCTCTGACCCACTGCCTGAGCGCGTCGTCGCGGCCCTGGCCGTGCAGCCGGAACGCCCCCAGGTCCGACTTCGACCGGACTTCGCGGACCCAGTTCGTCACCACGGCCGCGGGGCAGACGACCAGGAAGTGGTGGGAGCCCTTGGCGCGCAGGTGCGTGAGCACGGCGATCGCCTCGACGGTCTTCCCGAGGCCCATCTCGTCGCCGATGATGACCTTGCGCTGCACGATCGCGAACCGCGCGCCGAACGACTGGTAGCCGCGCAGCGAGGCGCGCAGGTGGGACGTCTCCAGCTTGAGGTCGCGGATCGCGTCGAGGATCTCGTCCGGGAGGTCGCCGCCGGTGCCTTCCTCGTCACCGCTGAGGAAACCCAGCTCGGAGAGCATCGCGTAGTAGTCGGCGGGACGCGCGAAGAAGTCCTCCCACGGGTCGGCCGCGCCGCGGGACGTGCCGCCGCCGTCGTGGTGCCCGAGCGCCCCCGCCCAGTTCGTGACCCTGTCGCAGACCGCGCGAAGGTCCGCGACCTGCCGTTCGGCGGGGATCACCACCAGGTGGGTGGCGCCGTTGGCGACGGTGTTCGCGATGGCGCGCAGCTCTTCCACGGCCGCCAGCTCGGCGGCGGCCGCGCCGATGGACCGGACCGCGGACCAGGCGCGCAGGGCGCGGAGCAGCTCGGTGGCCGCGGGCGTCCGCTTGGCGATGTCGATGCGGACCGGCATCTCGTCCAGGGTGGTCTGCCAGATGGTGCGCGCGGCCCCGATCATCCGCTTGCCGGTCACCTCGCCCACGCCGGGAAGCGCGGGGATCGCGTGTTCGTGCCGCAGCACCGCGCCGACGGTGGTGATCCCGGCTTCGCGGAGCGCGCCGAGCCGGAGCTGTCCGCTCGTGGCCTCCCGCAGGCGTTCGACCGGCATCTCGGCGACCATCGCCATGGTCTCGTCCTGGCGCAGCGCTTCGGCGGCGGTGGCGACGACGGCCTGGACCTGGTGCACCTCGCGCAGCGACCGGTCGATCGCCGCCAGGGCCGCCCGTGCCGGTGCCAGGAACCGCACGTCGACCACCTGGGAACCGGCCGGGAGCCGGTGGGCGAAGCCGACCTCGGGCGCCAGCAGCATGTTCTCGGGGACGTCACGCGTCAGCGCCGGGTCCCACCGCTCCAGCTGCGCCAGTGCGGTCAGGGCACCCGAGCCGGTCAGCCGGCCGTCGAGCTCGGCGAGGTGCTGCACGCTGCCCGCTGCCTTCTCCTTGCGGGCCTTGGAGGCGAACAGGCGCCGGGCGCCGAACGCCGATCTGCTGTCGGCCAGCGCCGTGCGGACGCGGTCGTTCAGGAGACCGGTCAGAGCCTCGTGCGCCTGCTCGGAGACCTGCGGCAGCTCGTGCGCCCGCCGCAGCGCGGTGACGCGGGCTCGGTCGTCGGGGCGCAGGCTGATGGTCTGCCACAGAACGGTTTGGCCGACCCCGCACCGGTGGACGCGGCGCTCGATCTCACTGGCGGCGGCCGCGGCTTCGTCCGCGACGGCCTTCCTGGTCGCGCGCACAGTCCCCGCCCGGTGGGACCACTGCTGGAGGCTGGCCGCGATCTCCTTGGCGCGCTCGCGTTCGACCTTGTCCATCGTTCTCTCTCGTCACCCTGCCTGCCGGCGTCGACCGGCGGGAGCTGCGGTCTGCTGTCCCCTCGCGAGCGTGTCCTGGTCAGAAGGGCGCTGTCCCCTTCGACCACGACTGGGCCCAGTCCCCGCGGACGCCCGTCGCCGCGAAGCCTCCCAGGTCGGTGGTCCTGAAGGGATCGGCGAGGTAGCGCACCTGGTCGTGCTCGGGACCGCGCGGGTCGACTGAGACGAGGGCGAGTCGGTAGTGGGGTGCGGCGTTCTTGCCCGTCATGACCTCGTTGTGGGTCACGAAGAAGTCCTCGGCACCCGCTGTGCGCGCCTTCACCTCGATCCGGATGGCGGTGCCGTCCGGGGCGGCGGAGAGCACGTCGAAGCCGGGGTTGGTGAAGGCCTGCTCCTCGGGTGCGCGGCCGAGCTTCCGCTCGGTCGCCAGGACGAGGTCGATCCCGCGCCGCTCGACCTCCTTGGTCTCCTTGGCGTGCAGGGGCGCGTTCCGGTCGATCTCGTCGGCGACCAGTGAGAGCGGGAGGACCAGTGTGGCGGTGACGAACCGCGGTGGCTGCGTCGACATGTGGCTCTGCCGGTCCAGCAGCTCCATGCGCCTGGCGAGCCGGACGTCGAGCTCGGCGGCCTTGCCGGCGAGGCTGGTGGCCGTCTCCTTCACCTTCTCCCCGCGCCGCTGCTTCTCCTGGGCGGTGGAGGCGTCCCGGAGCAGGCGCTCCCGCTCGGCGACCAGGCGTTCCCGGACCTGGTGGCGCGTCCGTTCCAGCTCGGCGGCACGGGCCGGGCGGACCTCGTCGAGGTACTCGCGGAGCCGGTGGGCGCTGATCCAGCTGAGCGCCTTGGTCTCGGCGTCGGCGAGCCACGCGGCGGTCTTGGCCTGGTCCACCCCGTGGCCGCGAGGAGCGGCCACGCAGTCCAGGTACGGCGCCGGGCCGGCGGAGGTGACGGTGCCGTGCTCGTCCACGAACACGTACCCGAAGCGGCGTGCCACGGACGCGCCGGTGGCGTCGTTCACGGTCTCCTCGACGCCGACCAGCAGATGGGGTTTCTCCAGCGTCGCCGACACCAGGACCGTGCCGGCGGCGAGGGAACCGGAGAACCGCTCGACCGCCAGGTCCACCACCGCGTCGTGCAGCGGGTGGCCCGGCGCGAGCAGGTCGGCCCGGACGGCTTCCTCGTCCCCGATGTGGTGGAGCGCGAAGCACACCCGCTCGTACCGCGACGCGACCGGGGCGTGCGCCTGGGCGCGGACCGCCGGCGGGACGTGGGGGATCTCGAAGCGCCCCTTCTCCCGCCGGACGACCTTGCCGCCCAGCCGGGCGAACGCGACCTTGAACGCCATCTCGACGTAGTGCGGCTGCAGGCGCTTCGCCCTGGCTTCGTCCATCGCCGCCCGCATCGTCTGGAGGTCGTCGTCCGAGAAGCCGGTCGCGGCCAGCGCCCGCTCGGTGAGCAGGTGCCGCACCCTCTTCCCGGCTGCCTCGTCGATGACCTCGTGCATGCGCGCCCGTACTTCGGGCTGCTCGCCGTATTGGACGGCGCGCAGCAACAGATCGCGCAGGGGTGTCTCCGCGAACGCCTCGCCGAGGACGTCGAAGACCTTCCCGCCGTAGGACTCGCTCATCTGCTCCAGCTTCCGGAGCAGGGTGGCGAAGACCTCGCCCTCACGGGTGTCGGTGGCCACCAGGTTCCACAGCCGGCACACCTCGGTCTGGCCGATGCGGTGCACGCGCCCGAACCGCTGCTCGATGCGGTTCGGGTTCCACGGCAGGTCGTAGTTGACCACCAGGTGCGCGGCCTGGAGGTTCAGGCCCTCGCCCGCGGCGTCCGTGGCCAGCAGCACCTGGCACCCCGGGTTCTGGGTGAACTCCTCGGTGGTCCTGCGCCGGTCCAGTCGCCGCACCCCGCCGTGGATCGCCACGACCGCCTCGGGCCGCCCCAGCAGCGTGGTGATGCGTCCGCGCAGGTAGTCCAGCGTGTCCCTGTGTTCGGTGAAGACGATCAGCTTGCGCGGCACGCCCCTGGCATCGGTCGTGAGCGTGTGGTCGTGGAGGATGCGGGACAGCTCCGACCACTTGCGGTCCGTGCCGGACGCGCGGACCCGGGACGCGGCCGCGATGAGCACGCCGAGCTCCTTCAGCTCGGCGCTGAGCTCGGCGACGGTCTGGGCGGCCGTCGCGGCGTCCACGACCTCCTCTTCGAGGGACTCCAGCTCCTCGGCGCTCAGCTCGTCGTCGTCGAGGACAGCGAGGTCGGCGTTCGGAAAGGACTCGGCGAACGAGCCCGCCTCGATCTCGCGCTTCTTGCGTTCGAGCCGTTCGGCGCGGCGGCCCAGTGACCGGTGGATCGCCTCGGGGCTCGAAGCCAGCCGCCGCTGGAGAACGGTCATCGCGAACCCGACGGTGTTCCGCCGCTTCCCGTCCAGGCGCTCGGCCCGGTTCATCCCGGTGCGCACGTACTCGGTGACGTCCTCGTACAGCTCCTGCTCCAGCGGGGTCAGCTGGTACGGGACCGTCTCGGCGACGCGTTCGGGGAACAGCCGCTTCCCCTCGAAGGTGAGCAGGTCCTCCTTGACCACGCGGCGCATGAGCCCCGCGGTGTCGACCGTGGTCTTCTTCCTGCCCGCGAACCGGTCCCGGTCGAGCAGGGTGAGGAAGGCCTGGAAGTCCTCCTCCTTGCCCGAGTGCGGGGTGGCGGTCATCAGCAGCAGGTGCCGGGCGATCTCACCGAGCTTCTCCCCCAGCAGGAACCGCTTCGTCTTGCGCAGCTCGCCACCGAACCAGTTGGCGCCCATGCGGTGCGCCTCGTCGACGACGACGAGGTCCCACCGGCTCTCCAGCAGCTTGCGCTGGAGCTCCTCGTTGCGGGCGAGCTGGTCCATCCGCGCGATCACGAGGTTCTTCGCCTCGAAGACGTTGACGTTGACGTTCGCGTCGATCAGCTGGTTGGTGAGCAGGTCGAAGCTGAGGCCGAACTTGAAGAAGAGCTCGTCCTGCCACTGCTCGACCAGCCCACCGGGAGCCACGACGAGACACCGCTGCACGTCGTCGCGGAGCACGAGCTCCTTGACGTAGAGACCCGCCATGATCGTCTTGCCCGCGCCGGGGTCGTCCGCCAGGAGGAACCGCAGCGGTGTGCGCGGCAACAGCTCCCGGTACACGGCGGAGATCTGGTGCGGCAACGGGCGGACGTTGCTGGTCGCCACCGCGAGCATGGGGTCGAAGAGGCCGGCCAGCTGGATCCGCTTGGCCTCGGCGGCCAGCTTGAAGTCCTCCGCGGGAGCGTCGAACGCACGCGCCCCGCTGTCGGCGACGGTGAGCGAGTCCTCGTCGTCGCGGTAGACGAGGCGCTGCCCCAAGGAGCCGTTGACGCGCTTGTAGGTCAGCTCGACGGTGTCGGCACCGTGCGGCTGAGCGAAGAGGACGGTGACCGTCTCGCCCGGCTCCACCCCGTTCAACCGGACACTGGACGTCAACGACTCCAACCGCACGCGCAAAGCTCCTGTCGACCGCACCACGACGTTCCCCACGGCATGTCGTGGCCCCGGCACGCGGTGTTACCGGCCAGCGTGCCATCACGTCACGGCTTGGCGAACGTCTCCGCAAGATCGCTTCAGCTCGATCAGGCGGCGGGCAGGGTGAACCAGACGGTCAAGCCGCCGTCGATGCCGTCGGCCATTCCGATCGTGCCGCCGTGGGCGGTGACGACGCGTCGGCAGGTGGCCAGTCCGATGCCCGTGCCGCCTTCGACCGTGCCGTGCTGGTGCACCTGGCTCAGCAGCGCGAAGGCCTCTTCGCGGCGTGCGGGTGGGATGCCCCTGCCGTTGTCGGCGATCTCGACGCGCACGAACTCGCCACTGTGCTTCGCCCGGATCCGCACGCGGAGCCGCCGGTCGGGGCGTGCGAAGCGGACCGCGTTGCTGATGACGTTCTGCAGCAGCGCTCGCAGGTGTGTCTCGTCGCCGCGGACTGCCGGCAGCGGTTCGAGGTCCAGCTCCACCGGCTCGGTTCCCGCGCCGGTGGAGCGGTCGTCGACGAGGTCGGCGAGGAGGGTGCCGAGGTCCACGGACCGGCACCTCAGCTGTCCGCCGAGCTTCGCGTACTCCAGCAGTTCGTCGACCAGGGCGTGCATGCGGTTCGCGGCGCCCCTGCCGCGTTCGACCAGTCGCCCGGCGGTCGGGGCGGCCACGACGGCAGGGTGGTCCGACAGCAGTTCGAGGAATCCCGTGATGCCCGCGAGCGGGTTGCGCAGGTCGTGGCTGACCCGTCCGGCGAAGTCGGCGAGCTCGCTGTTGGAGCGCAGCAGCTCGGCGCGGGCCGCGGACAGTTCCGCGACGGTGCGGGTGAGCGCCAGGCCGGACCGTCGCAGCTCCAGCACGTCGACGGCCTGGTGGGCGAGCAGGTCCAGGCTGCGCCGCTGTCGCGGGTCCAGCCGGCGGGGGACGTCGTCGAAGACGCACAGGGTGCCGAGCACGGCGCCGGAGGGCGCCTGCAGCCTGCTGGCGGCGTAGAACCGGACCGATGCGATCCGGCCCGTGACGAAGGGGTTGGCGGCGAAGCGGGGGTCCTCCCGTGCGTCGAACACCTCGACCGGCTCCGGGGTGACGATCGAGACCGCGCACATCGAGTCCTCCCGCGAGCAGACCGAGGGTGAGATCCCCACCGCCGCGACCTGGTGCTGCAGGTGCTCGCTGATCAGGTTGACCGCGCCGTGGGGTGCCCCGCAGACCTGCGCGGCCAGCTCCGCGAGAGCTTCCAGGTCGGGGTGGCGCCCCAGGTCCTCGATGCCGTACTCGGCCAGCACGGAGTCGCGGTCATGCAGGTCAACGGGCATCGGGCACCGCCTCTCCCGGATGTGCCACCGGTCCGGACGCGGGCACGGGACCGCCCGCGGGCTCGGCGCTGGCGAACCCCACCCGCGTCATCCGGCCCCACTCGGCCTTCCCGCCCCGCAGGGCGTCCACCAGGCCGCGCAGCCGCCACACCGCCGTCAGCTGCCGGTAGCCGACGTTCTCGACGACCGCCACCACGAGGGCCACCGCCAGGTCACGCCAGCCGCGGTAGCGGTGGAACGAGTACTCCTCCACCACGAGGGCGACGAGGGAGAGCGCGACGCCGTAGCCGAACGCCACCAGGAAGAACAGCACGGCGAAGGCCCAGTCGACGGCCCCCATCAGCAGTCCGGCGGCGAGTGCGACGAGCCCGAACAGCTCGACCACCGGCGCGAGCAGCTCGAACAGCGCGTAGAACGGCAGTGCCAGCGTGCCGACCGCGCCGTACGCCGGGTTCCCGAGCATCCTGCGGTGCTTCCACAGGACCTCCGCAAGGCCGCGGGACCAGCGGCGCCGCTGGCGGCCGAGCACCCGCAGCGACTCCGGCACCTCGGTCCAGGCCACCGGCTCGGGGACGAACACGACCCTGGCGCGCCGCCGGTGCTCGCGCATCCAGCGGTGCAGGCGGACGACCAGTTCGGCGTCCTCCCCGATCGTGTCGACGTCCAGCCCACCGACCTCCACCAGGACGTCGCGCCGGAACAGGCCGAACGCCCCGGAGACGACGACGAGCGCGTTGAGGGCCGACCAGCCGGAGCGTCCCAGCAGGAACGCACGCAGGTACTCCACGACCTGCGTGCGCGCCAACCAGGTCCTCGGCATGCGCAGCTCGGTCACGCGTCCGGCCGTGACGGTGCTGTCGTTGACCGCGCGCACGACGCCGCCGGTGGCGACCACGTGTTCAGGGTCGTCGCCGAAGGGCCTGGCCACGACGAGCAGGGCGTCCGGGTCGAGGAGCGAGTCGGCGTCGACCATGCACACCAGCGGTTGGACCGAGACGTTGATGCCGGTGTTGTTCGCCGAGGCCTTGCCGCCGTTCTCCTTGCGGACCACGACCAGCGGCACCGCTCCCGGCGGGGCGTGCACCGAGGTGATGGCGCCGCGGGTGAGGACGTCCTCCGGCACCACCCGCGGGACCTCCACCAGACCGAAGTGGGAGCGCAGCACGTCGAAGGTGCCGTCGGTGGAGCCGTCGTCGACGACCACGACCTCGAAGAGCGGGTGCCGCAGGGCCAGCATGGCGTTGACGCTCTCGACGATCGTCGCTTCCTCGTTGTGCGCCGGCATCACGACCGAGACCCCGAGCGCCAACGGGTCGGTGTACGTCTCTTCGAAGCCCGCGTACGGGCGGCGCCGGAGGTGGCGGCGGAACTCGCGCACCGCGAGCAGGATCAGGCCGAGGTAGCTCGTGTTCAGCAGCAGGAAGTAGGCCAGCACGAACCAGTTGGCCAGAACGACGACGTCGCTGACGACGTCCAGCGCGGTCATGGCCGCACCGTCGCCGGCGGCCTCCTGGCGTTCGCCGCCGCCAGAGCCTCGCGGGCATGCCCCGAACGGTCAGCCACCCGCGCGAGAGCGGCCACTCCGTCAGGGCGAATCGCGGCGAGAGACGCGGCGGCCGTGTGCGCGACCCAATGCACGGGATCGTCGACCAGCTCGGTCAGCACCGGGACCGCGCGCCGCGCGCCCAGCACGCCCAGGGCCTCGGCCGCCGTCACCCGCAGCACGAGCGGCTCGCGGGCGGAGGTGGCGGCGATGACGTCGTCGACCGGGGTGGGAGCGCCGATCAGGCCGAGAGCACGGACCGCACGCAGGCGGACCTCGGTGGAGCGGTCGGTGCGCAGCATCGCCACGAGCACGGGTGCCGCCGCCACCGCGCCGATCAGGCCGAGGGCTTCGGCGACCTGGGCGCGAACGAGGTCGTCGGCGTGGTCCGCCGCGGCGAGCAACGGTGGGACCGCCGCCGGGCCGATCTGCCGCAGCGCGGTCATGACCAGGTGGTGCGGTAGCGGGGGTGTGCGCCGCAGGCCGTGCACGAGTGCGACCGCCGCGCTCGGGTCGGCCAGCCGGCCGAGGGCCCGCACGGCCACGGCCCGCACTTCCAGGTCTCGGTCCCCCAGGAGTCGTGCGAGCTGCGCCGTCGCCCCCGGTCCGCCCACCGCGCCGAGCAGGTGGGCCGACCGGGCACGCACCACGGCGCTGCGCCGATGTGCGCCGCGCATCGCCCGCTCCACCGAACCTCGCCGTTCGAGCAGGCCGACCACGGCGGTTCGCGCCTCGCCGCGCACCTTGCCGAGCATGGCGACCGCGACCGGCTCCAGTGCGCGCCACGTGCGCGCATCCACCGCGGCGAGCCGTTCCACGGACACGGCATCGTCGTCTTCTCCTGCGACCAGCCGGACCAGCCACGGGCGAGCGGAAGCCACCAGGCCCGCGCGGCGTGCGTCGGTGACCCGCAGCCACCACCGGCCGGCCAACACCGCCAGGGAGAGGGCGACGAGCAGCACGGCGAGGCATCCCACCGCGACGACCAGCACGTCGCGGTCGATCGACGGGGACACCGGTGAGGTCATCGCCGGCTGCGGGCCAGGACGGCGCGGACCCGGCTGGCCAGCTCACGGGGGCTGAACGGTTTGGTGAGGTAGTCGTCCGCTCCCCAGTCGAAGCCGCCTTCGACGTCGCTCTCCCGGGCACGGGCGGTCAGCAGGATCACCGGGATGCCGGCGGTGGCCTCGGCCGCGCGCAGTTCCCGGCAGACGTCCAGGCCGGTCATCCGGGGCATCATCACATCCAGGACGGCGATGTCCGGCAGGGCGTCGCGGGCCAGGGTCAACGCCGTGGCGCCGTCTTCGGCGACGAGCACGTCGTAGCCCGACTGCTCGAGCTTGAACACCACGACGTCCCGGACGTCAGCATCGTCATCGGCGACGAGCACGGTGGTCATGGGAACTCCCGAACTCTCGGTCTCCCGTTCGAGGTACCCCTGATTAGACCATTCAGTCCTTCACGTCATCTGGATGGCGCAACCGCCGCCGGAAGAACGCCGTCTCACCGGTAGAGCATGACCAGGTCGGCCTTGCAGGCGGGACGGGGCTTCCCCTCGACCTCGACGACGACCGACACCACGGCCTCCACGAAGTCACGCGCCCGCGACTTCGCCGACGTGCAGCTCGGCGGTCAGCCGGATGCGTCCTCCGGCCGGAACCGGTGTGGTGAAGCGCAGCGCGTCGACGCCCCTGTTGACGACCGACGAGGCCCCGTCGACGCGGAGCACCTCGTCGAGCATCGGGACCACCAGCGACAGGGTGAGGAAGCCGTGCGCCACCGGTCCTCCGAACGGACCCGCGTCGGCCGCGGGACCCGCACGGTGGATCCACTGGTGGTCGCCGGTGACGTCGGCGAAGCCGTCCACCGTGCGCTGGTCGACGGTGCGCCACGAGCTCGTGCCGAGCCGGTCGCCGACGGCGTCGAGCAGGTCGGCCGGTGTGGCGAAGATCCGGGCCGTCATGATGCGGTGGTGGTGAGCGGTTCCGGGGAGGCGGTCACTCGATGACCAGTTCCGGCCAGGTCAGCACGGTGGAACCCCAGCTGAGGCCCGCGCCGAACGAGGTGACCAGTACGCGGTTGCCTGCGACCAGCTCCCCTGCGGCGGCGGCATCGCCGAGGACCAGCGGGATGGAGGCGGCGACCGTGTTGCCCACGCGGTCGACGTTCAGGAGGAAGCGCTCTTCCGGCACCCGGAGGTTGCGTGCCACCGCGCTGATGATCCGGGCGTTCGCCTGGTGGCACGCGAACCGGTCCACGTCCTCGAGGCGCCACCCTGCGTTGTCGAGCACCTTGCCCGCCGACTCGCTCATGCGCGCCACGGCGTGGCGGTACACCGGCTGGCCGTCCATCCGGAAGTGGACGTCGGCGGGGTCGAGCGGCTCTCCGGAACCGCGCTGCTCGGAACCACCGGCGGGCACGATCAACAGGTCCGAGCCGGTGCCGTCCGATCCCAGGTCGAACGGGCCGAAGGCGCCCGGTTCGTCCGCGGTGCCCGCGCGGAGCACCACCGCGCCGGCGCCGTCGCCGAAGATGGCCGCGGTGGTGCGGTCCTGCGGGTTCAGCACCGTGGTGAAGGTGTCGGCGCCGATCACCAGCACGCGTTCGGCGATGCCCGCGGCGATGTGGCCCGCGGCCGTCGCGAGCGCGTACACGAAGCCCGCGCACACGGCGTTGAGGTCGAAGGCGGGCACCCCGCTCAGCCCGAGCCTGCTGGCGACCTCGGGCGCGGTGGACGGGCAGGGGTGGTCCGGTGTCGTCGTGGCCACGATCACCAGGTCGACGTCCGCGCCACCGGCCGACTTCAGCGCACGGGCACCCGCCTCCACCGCGAGGACCGAGGTCGACATGCCGGGTTCGAGCACCCGGCGTTCCCGGATGCCGGTCCGCTTCCGGATCCACTCGTCCGAGGTGTCCAGCTGACGAGCGAGCTCGTCGTTCGTCACCACCCTCGACGGCAACCACGTGCCGATCCCGCACAGCACCGCGGCACGGCGTTGATCCGCTGTCATACGTTCTCCCGTTGATCTCGCGTGGCGCGTCGACGCCGGTACGACGTCATCGACGCTAACCAGCGCGAGCCGGAATCGACTGTGGAAGTCCACAGCGGCGCGTTCCCGGCCGCATCGTCGCCAAGCCGAACCGCACCGATGTCATCGGCACACCAGCGGGTCCGTCGTCCTCGGGTCCTAAGTGGACGGGATGGCGAGGTGGCCGCACGGTCCGATCAGGTCACACAACCGACTGTGGTTCTCCACAGCACGGACCTCCCCCACCTGTCGCAGAGTTGGTGCTGCCAACGGTTGCCGACGCGCCGCCGAGCCGCCCATCGCAGGAGGAAACGTCTTGTCCAGCGTGTACAACACGATCGCCGAGGTCCTGACGACCAAGTTCGCGGTTCCGGCCGACACGATCACCGCGGACACCGCGCTCGAAGAGGTGCTGACCGACTCCCTGGACGTGGTCGAGTTCGGCGTCGTCATGGGTGAGCACTACAACGTCCTGATCTCCGACGAGGAGCTCGAGACGGTCACCACGATCGCCGACGTCGCCGGGCTGCTGAGCGGCAAGGTCGCGGCATGACCTCGCGTCCCGAGGTCGTCATCACCGGCCGGGGGATGGTGACCTCGGCGGGCGTCGGCGTCGACGAGAACTGGAAGCGCGTCAGCGCCGGCGAACCGACGGCCGTGCTCGGTCCCGACCTCGGTGTGCTGGGGACCCAGGTCGTGTGCCCCGTCACGGACTTCGACGCGCGGATGCTGCTCGGTCACGGCGCTCGGCGGCTCGACCGCTACAGCCAGCTCGGCATCGTCGCCGCCGGCGAGGCGGTCCAGGACGCGGGACTGCGCACCAGCGACTGGGACGGCGCCCGCGTCGCGATCGTCGTCGGGGTGTCGGTCGGCGGCATGGAGACGCTGACCACGCAGCACGTGGCGATGCTGAACCGCGGCCCGGCCGCGACCTCACCGCTCACGATGCCGATGTCGCTGGTGAACATGGTGGCCGGTCAGCTCGCCATCCACCTGTCGGCGACCGGTCCCAACCTGACGGTGTCGACCGCGTGCGCCTCCGGTGCCACCGCGATCGGCACGGCGCGGATGCTGCTGCAGTCCGGTGCGTGCGACGTCGCGGTCGCGGGTGCCGCCGATGCCTCGCTCGTGCCGCTCGTGCTCTCCGCGTTCGCCAGGATGGGGGCGCTCACCAAGCGGTCAGCGGACCCGAGCAGGGCCTCTCGCCCGTTCGACCGCGACCGGGACGGGTTCGTGGCGGCGGAGGGCGCGGCCATCGTCGTCCTCGAACGGGAGGCGGACGCCCGTGCCCGCGGCGCGACGGTCCGGGGCCGGGTGCTCGGCTACGGCGCCTCCGCCGACGCCCACCACGTGACCAGCCCGCACCCCGACGGCGTGGGCGCACGCGCGGCGATCACCGCGGCACTGCTGGACGCGGGCCTCACCGGTGCGGACGTCGACCACCTCAACGCGCACGGCACGTCGACCAAGCTCAACGACCAGGCAGAGGCGAAAGCGGTGCGCGAGGTCTTCGGCGACGGGATCTCGGTGGCCTCGACCAAGGGCGTCACCGGCCACCTGCTCGCGGCGGCCGGGGCGGCCGAGACCGTCTACGCCTCCCTCAGCATCGAACACGGGCTGGTCCCGCCCACGGCCAACCTCGAGAACCTCGACCCGGAGATCGACCTCGACCTCGCCCCGGTGGCGAGGCGGCAGGCGATCGAGATCGCCATGAGCACCTCGTTCGGGTTCGGCGGGCAGAACGCCGCGCTGCTCGTCGGCGCGCCCTGACCGGCACCCAGAGAAGAAGGAGCAAGCAAGTGGTTGCGCACGACGCTCGATCGGAGGCGCTCGCGCGTCTCACCGCGGACCAGGTGGCGGAGTTGCGCGGACTGCTGCGGTACGGCGCCGACGAGGAGCACGACCGGTACGCCAAGCTCTTCTCCACCGCGGCTTTCGACCAGGTGGAAGGCCGCTCGCCCGTCGAGAACGCCGCTCTCGCCTACCGCCGGCTGCGGCAGGTCAACGCCGAGCTCGGACCCGTTCGCGAGTTCGTCAGCGGTGACCTGGAGCGCTTCCTCGTCCTGCACGAGTGGGCCGGTGTGCTCGACCCGACCCTGGTGTCGGTGCTGACCATCCACTACAACCTGTGCCTCGGCGCCGTCCTGGAGCTCGGCGGTGACCGGCCGGAGCTGGCCGCCGTGGTCGACGAGCTGGCCAGGATGGACTCGGTCGGCGTCTTCCTCGCGACCGAGCTGGGTTATGGCAACAACGTCGCCGAACTGCGCACACGGGCGGTCTACGACCGTTCGACCGACGAGTTCGTGCTCACCACGCCGAGCCACGAGGCGCGCAAGTTCATGCCCAACACCGGCCTGGACGGCGTGCCGAAGATCGCCGTGGTGCTGGCCCGGCTGGAGGTCGACGGTGCCGACGAGGGCGTGTTCCCCTTCGTGGTGCGCATCCGCGACGAGAACGGCCCGTGCCGGGGAGTCGACGTCAAGCCGCTGGGCGACAAGCCGGGGCTGGCGCTCGACAACGCCGTCACCACCTTCCGGGGTGTGCGCGTTCCGCGTGCGTTGCTGCTGGACGCCGCAGAGCCGGTCATCGCTGCGGACGGGAGCCGCACGGGTGCGGTCAGGTCGTTGCGCCGCAGGTTCACCAGGGCGATGACCAGGGTGCAGACCGGCAAGCTCTGCCTCACCTCCGCGACCGCGGCCGCCGCCCGCGCCAGCGTCTTCATCGCCGTCCGGCACGCGCACGGCCGGCACGTCACCGTCTCCGGTGGCCGGTCCGTTCCCGTCATGACCTTCCGGACCCACCAGGCCCAGCTGCTCGACGCCCTGGCCAGGACGTGCGCCGTCAGCGTGCTGCTGAACGGGACCAGGCGGCAGGCGGCGCGGAGCTCTCTCGCCTCGGTCGAGGTCAAACGCGCGCTCGCCGTGACCAAGGCGCTGGTCACGTGGACGGCGCAGGACGTGGTGACCACCTGCATCGAACGGTGCGGAGCGCGGGGCATGTTCGCGCACAACAGGATCTCGCCCTACGTGGCACTGGTCCAGGGATCGATCACCGCCGAGGGCGACAACCAGGTCGTGCTCCTGGACGCCGCCAACGAGATGCTGCTCGGCCGCGGCTACGAGCCACCGGTCTCGGCACCCGGTCACGGCGCGCTGGACGACCCGGAGTTCCTGCTCCGCCTGTTCTCGCACCGCGAGAACAGGGTCTACGAGGAAGCACGCGCGGCACGCAGGACCGGTGACGACCCGTTCGAGCGGGCCAACGGCGCCGCGTTGCCGGCCTCGGAGCTCGGCAGGGTGCACGGCGTGCGGCGTGCCCTCGAAGAACTCCACGCACTGGCGCAGCGAGCCACCTCCGCCGAGGTCGGTGAGGTCCTCCGGGCGCTGTTCCTGCGGTTCGCCCTCGCCGAACTGGGCCGGGACGCGGCCTGGCACCTGTGCGACGGCACCCTCGAACCCGCTCAGGCCCGAGAGCTGCCCTCCCTGGTCGCAGCGGTCGACGAACGGCTCCTGCCCCGGGTCGAGGACGTCGTCGACGCCTTCGGCATCTCCAACGACGTGCTGCGCGCTCCCATCGCCTCCGCGGACTACGTCGAGGCCTACGCCGAACTGCTGCCCGTGCCCGATCTGCCGCTGGTCTGACCACGAGAGCCGACGGAGACAGAACCCGTGACCACGACGATGAACCCGACCGCGACCCCCGCGCCGGTGAAGCCGGCCAAGCCCGGTGCCCGTGACGCGCTGAACGCGCTCGTCGACGCCGGCAGCCTGGTGGAGTTCGGCGCGGAGGCGAAGCACCAGTGCACCGCCTTCGGCATGCAGGCCAAGACGCCTGCGGGAGATGCGGTGATCACGGGCACGGCCGAGATCGACGCGCGGCCCGCCGCCGTGTTCGCCCAGGACGTCTCCGTGCTGGGCGGGACCCTGGGCGCCACCCACGCGCAGAAGATCGCGCAGGTCCTCGACCAGGCGGAGCGGGCGCGGTGCCCGGTGGTGGGCGTGCTGGACTCCGGCGGAGCGCGCATCCAGGAGGGGGTCTCCGCTCTCGACGGGTACGCGTCGATCTTCCGCCGCAACGTGGCCCTGTCCGGGCGGGTGCCGCAGATCAGCGTGATCCTCGGTGCCTGCGCGGGCGGTGCCGCCTACTCCCCCGCGCTGACCGACCTGATCGTGATGGACCGCCAGGCGCACATGTTCCTGACCGGTCCCAAGGTCGTGCGCAGCGTGACCGGTGAGGACGTCACCGCCGCGGACCTCGGCGGTGCGCCCGTCCACTCCGCCATGTCCGGCCTCGCACACCTCGTGACCGAACGCCCCGAGGACGCGTTCCCGCTGGTGCGCCGGATCTTGTCCTACCTGCCCAGCTCGTGCTGGGACGAGCTGCCGCTGCACCTGGCCCGCGAGCCGGAGACCGACCCCGAGGTGCCGTCCGAACAGCGCAAGACCTACGACGTGCGGCGAGTCGTGCGCGGGCTGGTCGACGGGGACAGCTTCCTCGAGCTCCAGCCGCACTACGCCGCGAACATCGTCATCGGCTTCGCGCGGGTGGACGGCATGCCGGTGGGGGTCGTGGCGAACCAGCCGAACACGCTGGCGGGCACGCTCAACGCCCAGGCGGCCGAGAAGGGCGCACGGTTCGTGCGGATGTGCGACGCCTTCGGCCTCCCCCTGGTCACGCTCGTCGACACCCCGGGTTTCCTGCCCGGCCGGTCCCAGGAAACCGACGGCGTCATCCGCCGTGGCGCCAAGTTGTTGTACGCCTTCGCGGAAGCGACCGTGCCCAGGGCGACCGTGATCCTGCGCAAGGCCTACGGCGGCGCGTACATCGTGATGAACTCCAAGCAGCTCGGCGCCGACCGCGTGTTCGCCTGGCCCACGGCGGAGATCGGCGTCATGGGAGCCGAGGGCGCGGTGGAGGTCGTGTTCCGCCGCGAGCTCGCCGCGAACCCCGGCAAGCGCCAGGAGCTGCTGGAGAACTACCGCGCGGAAGCACTGTCGCCGGCACTGGCGACCGCACGCCAAGCCGTCGACGCGCTCATCACGCCGACGCAGACCCGCGACGCGATCATCAAGGTCATCCGTCCGTTGATGCGTGCCCGGCGCCCGGAGCACCGGCACGGCAACATGCCGCAGTGACGACAGCTCAGGACTCCATCTCCGCCTCACCCAGGATGCCGCCTTCCGCTACCGCGAGGGCGGCATTCTGCTGCGCGCGGTGCGGTGCCTGAGCTGATCTCGCGGAGCCGTCAGCCGGAGGGGCTCGTCCTGTGCCAGGGACTGGAACACCGGTTTGCCCTGCCAGTCACGACTGCCTTCAATCGAGAGGCGACTTCGATCAAGTGGCAGCGCACACGGCGGAGGTGTGACCGAATTCATTTTTCTCTTTTTTCCTTATCGCCCCAAACGACATCCTCGTGCGGATGTGATAAATCTCGTCGCACCCCAGGAGAAGCGTCCCCCGAATGCCTCATTTACGCCCGTGACCAGCAGGGTACCCTCGCGTGGAATTGAAAGAGCACATTTAACACCCGTGGACTAATACGATTATTACCCGAACGGACCAGCTGCTGACTACGGAGCGTTCACGATGAAAGCCGACGCAAGTCGACGCCGGAATCTCAACAGCCGGACCGCCCTCGTCGGCCGCGGGGCCGAGTTGCAACGCATCACGGAGGCCCTGGACGCAGCGGAGGCCGCCATGCCCTCCACACTCCTGTTCGAAGGAGCGACCGGCATCGGCAAGACGGCACTGCTGGACGCCGCGTGCTCGATGGCACGTGAACGCGGATTCGTCATCTGCAGGGCCGTGGCGTCGCCGATGGAGCGGGAGATGCCGTTCGCCGTGGTCCAGCAGCTCTTCGAGCACCTGCGCCTGGAGCGGACCAGCGGTTGGGACGAGGAAGCCGCACCGCACGGGCACGCGGTCATCGCCGGGCACCCCGCGGGCGACCTGGGCGACTTCGAGGAGGTCCACGTCCACCGGGCGATCCGCGACCTCTACCGCATCACGACCGGTCTCGCGCAGCACGCGCCCCTCTGCCTCGTCATCGACGACGTGCAGTGGACGGACGTGCCGTCCCTGCGCTGGCTGAACTACCTGGTCCACCGGGTGGCCCGGCTCCCGGTCACGATCCTGCTGGGCCGCACGTCCGGCATCCGGCCGACCGATCCGATCCTCCTCGCCGAGCTCGAGATCTACTCGGAGCGGCTGCGGCTGGGCGTTCTCACCGCACCGGACGTCGCGGCCCTCACCGAGCAGGTGCTCGGACGCGCACCGCACGAGAAGTTCACCGCCTCCCTCCTGCGGGCCACCAACGGCTGCCCCATGGTGTCCACCCAGATCCTCTCCCTGATGAGGGAGCAGTCGGTGGCACCGGACGAGCAGGCCGCGGCCAACCTGATCACCCCGCAGCCAGAGGAACTGGGGCGGTCCGTGCTCGCGCGGCTCAACCGGCAGTCACGCGAGCTGGTCGAGGTCGCCAAGGCGATCGCCGTCGTGGTGCCACCTCACCTGGAGCTCCTGGCCGCGGTCACCGGCATGAGCAGCGGCGCGGCCGCGGACCAGGTGCGCCAGCTCGAGGGGATGGGGGTGCTCGCTCCGGAGGGCGAGCTCACCTTCGCCCACTCGGCGCTCAGGAGCGGGATCGAGGAGGCCGTCGCCTACGGTGACCAGGAGGAGCTGCACGCCAGAGCCGCGCGGTTCCTGCACCGGACGCGCGCGTCCTCCCTCCTCATCGCACGGCACGTCCTGCGGACGTCCTCCCGTCTGGGTTCCTGGGCCGTGGACGCGCTCCGGGCCGCCGCCGAGACGCTGATCACCGAGGGCGATCCCCAGTCCGGTGCGAAACTGCTGAACAGGGCCCTGCAGGAGGACGTCTCCGCCGCCCAGAGGCGAGACCTGGTGCTGCGGCTGGGGTTCGCCGAGACCTACGTCGACCCGCGGATGGCGGTCGTGCACCTCGAGGAGGGCATCGGCGAGCTGGACGACCCGGAGAGGACCCTCGCGGTCGTCTGCCGGCTCGCCCAGGTCCTGTACCTCGACGGTGCCTACGACAAGGCGGACGAGGTGCTGAGCCGCGCCGTGGACGAGATCGGGCCCAAGATCCCCGCGGCGGTCGACATGCTGCAGCTGCTGAGAAAGCTCACGGTGCCGTCGCGGGACCCCTCGACCGGCCAGGTGGACCTCACCCGCTTCGACGAGCGGGAGTGGCGCAGTCGCGACGCACGTGGTCGCAGGCTCGCGGCGCTGATCGCCGAGGACGCCGGCAACCGGGGAACCGACCTGCACCTGTGCCGCGAGGCGGCCGTCGCGGCGATGCAGAACGGCGCGGCCGCCATGCTGCAGCACCCGCAGCGGCTCCTCGGCGTGCTCAACGCCTTCATCCGCACCGATGACCTCGAACTGGTGATGCGCTACTGCAACGACGTCCTGCTCGAAGCGCACCGGGAGGGGTTGTCGCTGATCGAGCTGCTCGGCCACACCGTCCGTTCCCGGGCGCACTACCACTGCGGGTCCTTCACCGAAGCGGTCGCGGACGCCAGGCTCGCGTTGTCCGCGGCGAGGAAGGCGGAGCTGCCCCCCGACCACTTCGGGAACGTCTACGCCGTCGAAGCGCTGATGCGCGCACACATGGAACTCGGCGCCCTCGACGACGCGGAGGAGGCCCTCCTGCTCCTCGGCAGGACGCGGACGCTGCCGCAGACCTGGCCGCACACCGCGCTCCTGCACGCGAGGGGTGCGTTGCGCATGGAGCGCGGTGACGCCGCGGGAGCGCTCGCCGACCAGCTCGAATGCGGTGAGCGCCTGGTGTCCTGGGGCATGGGCAGTCCGGCCGTGCGCCCCTGGCGCTCCTACGCGGCGCTGGCCAGGCTCCGACTGGGGCAGCGCAGGCAGGCACTGGACCTGGCGCTCGAAGAGCTGACGCTGGCACGGAAGTGGGGCGCGCCGACCGTCGTGGCCCGCGCGTTGCTGACCGTGGGCATCGTGACCGGCGGTGCCGCCGCCGCGCCCTGGCTGTCCGAGGCCGACGCGCTGCTGAGGGGGTCGCCCGCGCGGATGCTGCACGCCAGGGTGCTGCTCGAGCTCGCCGTCACCCAGTGGGAGAAGGGCCACCGCGACGCGGCACGGCGCCACCTCGCGGAGGCGCGGATGCTGGGCGAGCAGTGCGGCGTCGTCGTGGAGCCGGGACAGCGGCTCGCGGGTCTGGGGGTCGGCGCCGCGGGGAGTGAGCTGGTGCGGCCTCGTGCCGAGCCGGCGAGCGTGCCGCCACCGGGCCCCTCATCCACCGCGCTGCTGACGCCGCACGAGTACCGCGTGGCGAGCCTGGTGCTGGAGGGGAGGTCGAACGACGAGGTCGCGCACAAGCTCAACGTCACCCGGCGCACCGTCGAGTTCCACCTCACGAGCATCTACCGCAAGCTCGGTGTGCGCCGCCGGACCCAGCTGTCCTCCGCACTCGGCGGCTTCGTCTCACGGAGGTGACGTCGCCGGAACGCGCCGGGCGCTACCGCTGGTCCAGCGAGGAGATCGTGTGCTTCGCCGGCGCACGGCCGGCGGGCGCTGTGCCTTCCTTCTGCTGGGTGTTCGCCGAGTAGTGGGCGACGGCGATGGCCCCGGCGAACGCCAGCACGAACCCGATGGTCGCGGCGGTCAGGTACCCGTCGCGGACGGTGTCACCGAGGTAGACCAGGCCGACGAACGACGAGAGCGCCGTGTTCGTGGTGAACATGATCGCGGTGACACCGGTCGGGCCGCCCTTCTGCAGGGCCATCGCGAACAGCACCGCCGCGACGAGGCCGTTGAGGACGATGGCCCAGGCCGCCGGTTCGAGGACCAGTCGCCACGCGGTGTCGGGGAGGTGGAGGGTCCTGGCCGAGATGCCGACGACGCTGTAGGCGATGCCGGAGCCGAAGGCCAGTGCGACGGTGGCCCAGACGTGGTTGTGGCGGCGGGCGTAGACGGCGATCGCCGCCACCGGGAGTGCCACGGCCACGAGGACCCACCGCCACTGCGGCGGCAGGGCCTGGGCCCTGCCCGGCTCCGCGGAGACGCCCAGCAGGACCAGGCCGATCGCGCCGACGGCCAGTGCCACCCACCCCGACCTGCGCAGGCGGGTGCCCATGAAGGCGCTGATCATGGCGGTCACGCCGACGCTGAACGCGAGCATCGACTGGACGAGGAACAGCGGCAGGCGGTGCAGGGCCGCGGACGCGCACGCGAACCCCAGCAGGTTCACGCCGAGACCGAGGAAGTACCGCCACTGGCGCCAGAGAGCGATGAGATCGCGAGACGATCCGCCGTGCGCGGCGACACGCCGGACACCCATCGACTCCAAGATCGAACCACTGCCTGACGCCAGGGTCGCCAACACAGCGAGGACGTAACCCAGAGCCATTCGTCCATTGTGTCAGCCGGTGTGCGCGGTGCTTTCAACCTCCCCGGGCCAGTGCGGTCCCGACCCAGTCCCCCGGGGCACGGGTCAGGGGGTCCGGTGCGGCGGTGAACAGCGCAGCGGCCACCTGGCCGGTCAGCGATGCGGTACAACAGTCGCAGCGCCACACCCGCGATCACGCCGTCACGACGGCAGAGACCCGGCCACCGCAGCAGGAAGGGTTCCCATGGGGATCTCGCTCACCGCAGCCGACGTCCTCCCCGGCGACGCAGCGGACGCCACGCTGGCCGGGAGGGTCTTCGACCCGTCCGTGAGCGGCCCTTCGGTCGTGGCGGTCCGCGGTGAGGAGGTCGTCGACCTGTCGCCGGTGGCGCCGACCGTGTCGGCGCTGCTCGAACGGCCGGACGCGGTGGAGGTCGTCAGGACGCACCCCGGTGGCACGTCGTGGCCGCTCGCGGAGGTGCTGGCGGCGACGGCGAGCCGGGCCGCCGGTGCCGTCCCCCGGTTCCTGGCGCCGGTCGACCTGCAGGTGCTCAAGGCCGCCGGCGTGACGTTCGTGCGCAGCATGCTCGAACGGGTCATCGAGGAGCGCGCCGACGGGGACCCGGCGCGGGCCGAGGAGGTGCGCGCGAAGGTGGGTGCGGCCGTGCGGGGCCACATCTCCCACCTGCGGCCGGGGTCCGCCCAGGCCGCGGAGGTGAAGGGGGTGCTGCAGGCGGAGGGGCTGTGGTCGCAGTACCTGGAGGTCGGCATCGGGCCCGACCCCGAGATCTTCACCAAGGCGCCGGTGCTCTCGGCGGTGGGGCTGGGCGCCGACGTCGGCGTTCTCGCCCGCTCGGAGTGGAACAACCCCGAGCCCGAGCTTCGTCCTGGTCGTGGACTCGCGCGGGAAGCCGGTCGGCGCGACGCTCGGCAACGACGTCAACCTGCGCGACTTCGAGGGCCGCAGCGCCCTGCTGCTCACCGAGGCGAAGGACAACAACGGCTCCTGCGCCGTCGGGCCGTTCCTCCGGCTGTTCGACGACGGGTTCACGCTCGCGGACGCCAAGGCCACCGAGATCGCCCTGGACATCACCGGGCCCGACGGGTTCGAGCTGCACGGCGTGAACCCGGTCTCCGAGATCAGCCGGGAGCTGGAGGACCTCGTGTCCCACGCCTATGGCGCCCACCACCGCTACCCCGACGGGTTCGTGCTGTTCACCGGCACGATGTTCGCCCCGACCGAGGACCGGGACCAGCCCGGTGAGGGGTTCACGCACAAGGTCGGGGACGTCGTGCGCATCTCCTCGCCGCGGCTGGGGGCGTTGACGAACGTCGTGAACACGGCCGAGGACGCGGAGGACTGGGCGTTCGGCATCACCGCGCTGATGGAGAACCTCGCCGGCCGCGGTCTGCTGGGGTCGCGCGCAGGTCGCGGACCGACCGGCTGAGCAGGGGAACGAGCGCCGCGGCCACGAACGCGACCCCGCCGGCGAGCGCCACCATCCGCGCACCCCACTCGGCCGCTGCTCGTCCCACCACGAGCAGCCCGATCGGAATCGCGCCGAAGGACAGCAGGTCGTCGTAGGAAGACACCCTGGAGAGGACTTCGGGGCGCACGTTCTGCTGCAACGCGGTGTCCCAGGTGACCCCGGACACCGTGAACCCCATCGCGCCGACGAAGACGCAGACCAGCAGCACCGGCAGACCGGCGTCCGCGCCCAGCGCGAACAGCGGGAGCGCGCCGAAGGCCGCCGCGACCATTCCGGCGCGCAACGGCCTGCGCAGCACGAGGCGGTACATCAGCAGGCTCATGGCGACGAGGCCGGCCGCGCGCACGCTCAGCACCAGACCCCACGCCGCGTCGCCGCCGTCCTCCCTGGTGAGCGTCGGGCCGAGCACCTGCCAGGGGCCGACGTTCGCGAGGTTGACGACGAAGAACGCCAGCGACGTGACCCACACCCAGGTGATCGATCTGAACTCCCGCCAGCCCGCCCGGATGTCGGGCAGCAGGCTGCCGCGCGCGCCGCTGACCCGTCCGGACCTCGGCAACCGGGACAGCAGCGCGGCCGCGATGAGGAAGCTCAGCGCGTCGGCGGCCACGGCCCAGCCGCCGCCGGCGACGGCCGTGATGACGCCGGCGAGGGCGGGGCCCGCGACCCGGCTGACGTTGCGGCTCAGGGACAGGGCGGAGTTGGCGCGGTGCAGGTCCTCCGGTGCGACGAGCTCGGGGACGATGCCGCGCAGGGCGGGCGACGCGAACGCCTCGAGTGCGCCGTGCGCCACCGCGAGCAGGGACACGGGGAGCAGGTCGAACGTGCCGGACAGCAGGATCGCGGCGACGCCCGCCTGCGTCAGTCCGGCCCCGAGGTTGGCGTGGACCAGCAGGGTCCTGCGCGAGAACCGGTCGGCCACGGCACCGCCGACGAGCAGGAGCACGAGCTGAGGACCGATCCCGGCCGCCAGCACGATGCCGAGGTCGGTGGCGCGTCCGGTGGCCCCGAGAACGCCGAGCGCCAGCGCGACGGACGACATCGAGGAGCCCAGGAGGGAGACGGTGCGGGCGGCGAGGAACCCCCTGAACGGTGGCCGGAGGACGGTAGAGTCGATCATCTTCACCGGGCGAGGCTCGCAGTGCCGGTTCCGGGATCTCCAGCTCTGCGACGAAAGGCGCAACGTTGACGCTCCTGCGCCTCAGCGCCACCGGCTTGGCGCGCTCGCACTTCGCCGTGTCGCCGCTCGCGGAGACCGTGGGGTCGCTGATCGCGCTGCACCAGCCCTGCGCCTGGCCGTGGCTCGCGCGGTGGCACTCGGAGAACCTGCCCGCCTACCGCTCGTGGCTCGCGGGCAACGCGGTCGCCGCGGGACTCCTGGGCCTGGTCTCCGCCACGAAGTGGTTCCCCGACGTGGTCTCGGTCCCGCCGTCCGGCGGTGTGGACACCCGCCTGGCCGACGAGCTCGCCGAGGTGGCCGCTCAGTCCGACGCCGAGGTGCTGGCCACGATCGAGGACGCCGCGGCCTCCACGGGCTGCTCCACGACCGGCGCGTGGCTGCCGGCCGGTGGTGCCGGGTCCCGGATCGCCGCGGTGCTGGAGGAGGGCTGGCACCGGTTCGTCGAACGCGACTGGCCGCGCAGGCACGCGGTGATCGAACGGGAGATCACCTACCGCGCAGAGCTCGTCGCCGCGCACGGCTGGCAGCGCGCGGTGAAGGGCATGACCCGGCGTTCGGTGTGGGTCGAGCCCGACGCGATCCGGTTCAGCAACCAGAGCTGGAGCGATCGGGACATCGGCGACCACGGCCTGGTCTTCGTCCCGTACACGGCCCGGCAGGGCTCGTGGACCTGTGAGCGTCCCGGCCGGTACGCGCTGGTGTACCCCGCGCGCAGGGCCGCTGTCCAGCCCGAGCGCGCCCACTCGAACCCGGTGTCCGTGCTGCTGGGAGCCGGTCGGGCACGGGTGGCCGTGGAGCTCAGGACGCCCGCGACGAGCACTCAGCTGGCGGCGGTGCTGGACCTCTCGCTCGGCACCGTGAGCGCGCATCTGGCGGTGCTGCGCCAGGCGGGCGTGGTGAGCCGGACGCGGTCCGGGCGGCACGTCGTCTACCGGCTGACCGAGCGGGGCAGCGGACTGCTGGACCTCCTCGGGGACCGCGACGCGCAGAACACCGCTGGAACGGGAGAACGGCGGTGGCCGCTCCCCCGTTCCAGCGGCGGGACGGGCTAGGACGAGACCGGCACGACCGGGCGCAGCGGTGTCGCGTCCCGTGCGGAGAGGAACTCCGGCCGGGTCTGGTCCTGCGGGCGCGGGGCGTTGCGGACCGAGTTGAACGTGATGATCAGCAGCCTGCGGTCGGTCGCGGACATGTTGGGCGGCGAGCCGTGCAGCAGCTGCCCGTGGAAGAACAGGACAGAGCCCATGTCGCCGAGCGGGGCGACGATGCCGTTGTCGTTCATGCTCTTGCCGAGGGCCGCCGGGTCGATCTGGTACTTCAGCGACGCCGACAGCGTGGACGCCCAGTCCTCCTCCTCGTCGAAGGTGACCGGCAGGAGGCCCTGGTGCGAGCCGGGAACGAGGTAGAGGGGGCCGTTGAACTCCGTCACGGGGTCGAGGAACACCACGGCGCTGAGCGCGTCGGGGCGAGGCATGCCGTCCTCGCGCTGCCAGAACATGAAGTCCTGGTGCCACTCCCAGATGCCGCCGCCGAGGCCGTGTTTCGCGTTGATCTTGAACTGGTGGACGTAGACGTCGTCGCCGAGCAGCTCGCTCGCCGGGCCGAGCAGGCGGGGGTCGCGGACGAGGTCGTGGAACACCTCGTTCGTCAGGTGCACGCCGTGCACCGCGCGGACCCTTCCGGAGGCCTCCTCCATCGTCCGGTGCGGGCCGGGGCGGCCGAACTCCGCCTCGGCCTGGTCGCGCAGCACCGCGAGTTCGTCCACCGTGAAGAGGCGTTCGCGCAGGAAGTACCCGTCCTCGGCGTACTGCCTGGACACCTCGGTTGACAGGGTCACGGACACGCCTCCTTGTCGTTGGCTCGCAGCGGCTGTCTCCACCACCTCGGCGAACTCGGCGGTGGTGGGGTGTTCGAAGAGCGCGTGCAGCGGGATGTCGACGGCGAACGACGAGCACACCTGCGCGAGCACCTGCGCGGCGAGCAGGGAGTGGCCGCCGAGGTCGAAGAAGTCCTCGTCGGCGCCGATCTCCGCCACGCCGAGCGCGGCCGACCAGATCTCGGCCACCCGTCGCTGGGTCGGGGTGCTCAGCGGTGCGCGCGCGGGGCGTTGCGGTGCGTCCCAGTCGGGGTCGGGCAGGGCGCGGCGGTCGACCTTGCCGTTCGCCGTGAGCGGCAGCCGTTCCAGCACCACCACGCTGGAGGGCACCATGTAGTCCGGGACCTTGGTCGCGGCGTGGGTCCGCAGCAGCCGGGCGAGGTCCGGGGTGCCGGGGCCGACGCGGCTCACGTAGCCGACCAGGCGGGCGTCACCGGCCGGGGCGGTGCGCACCAGCACCACCGCCTCACCGACCTGGGGATGGGCCTCCAGGGCGCTCTCGACCTCGGCGAGCTCCACGCGGAAGCCGCGGACCTTGACCTGGAAGTCGGCCCTGCCGAGGAACTCCAGCTCGCCGCCCGGCCGCCAGCGGCCCAGGTCGCCGGTGCGGTACATGCGGCGGCCGGGTTCACGGGCGAACGGGTCGGGCACGAACTTCTCGGCCGTGACGCCGGGCTTGCCGACGTAGCCGCGGGCCAGGCCGGCGCCGCCGATGTGGATCTCGCCGATCACGCCGTCCGGGACGACCTCGCCGTGCTCGTCGAGGAGGTACACGCTCGCGTTGGCGATCGGTGTGCCGACCGGTACGGGCGTGGGCCACTGCTCGTGGTCCCGCGGCAGGTCGTAACAGGTGACGACGTGGGTCTCGGACGGCCCGTACTCGTTGTGCAGGGACATGCCGGGGACGGTGCTCAGCTGCCGGACGTCCGGGGTGGCCATGAACTGCTCCGACCCGGAGATGACGGTGCGCAGCGCGGCCGGTGTCGTGCCGGCCTCCCGGTAGCCCGCCGCCACCTGGTGCAGGGCGGGTGCCGGGATGAACAGGCGCCGGACGTCCTGGGCGTCCAGGACGCCGTGCAGCCGTGCGAGGTCGAGCCGTTCGTCGTCGGTGATCAGGACGACCTCGCCGCCCACCAGCCAGGTCGAGAACATGTCCTGCACCGAGACGTCGAAGGCCAGTGACGCGAACTGCAGCGTCCGCGGCGGGTCGTCCGTGGTCATCCGGTAGTGGCCGGCCTGCCAGGCCAGCAGGTTGACCACGGCCCGGTGGGGCATGGCGATCCCCTTCGGCCCCCCGGTCGAGCCCGACGTGTACGTCACGTAGGCCACGTCCTGCGGGTCGAGGCCGCTGCCGGGGCCGGTCGGCTTGCCCGCCTCGGCGTGGATGCCGTCCAACGGCCAGACCTCGGCGGTGGTCGCGGGCAGCCGGTGTTGCGACCGCAGCGTCGTCAGCACGACCGGGGCGGCCACCTCGGACAGCACGGTGCCGATCCGGTCCGCCGGGTTGCGCTGGTCGATGGCCACGTAGGCGCCGCCGGCCTTGAGCACCCCCAGCACGGCCACGACCATCTCCAGGCCGCGTTCCAGGTACAGGGCGACGCGGACGTCGGGCCGCACGCCCGCCGCGCGCAGGCGGTGGGCCAGCAGGTTGGCGCTCGCGTCGAGCCCGGCGTAGGTCAGGGCGGTCTCACCGAGGCGCACCGCGACCCGGTCCGGTGCGGCCACCACCTGCGCCTCGAACAGGTCGAGCAGCGTGGTGCCCGGCTCCGGCTGGACGGGTCCGGCGCTGCGGCCGGCGATCAGCGCGGCGCGCTCCTCGCCGGTCAGCAACGGGATGCGCGTCACCGGCACCTCCGCGCCCGCCGCGATCTCCGCGAGCAGCCGGTCGAGGTGCCTCGCCATCGCCGTGATCGTGCCGGCGGAGAACTCCCCCGCCGCGTAGTCGAACGTCAGCCGCCACACGTCGCCCTCGCGGCGGGCGGTCAGTGCCAGCGGGTACCTGACGGCGGCCGGGTCGAGCGCGAGCCGCTCGGCCCGCACCCCCGGCAGTGCCAGGGCCGAGTCCTCGCCGGTGGCCTCGAACCACACCTCGAACAGCGAGTCGCGGCGGCCGCGGCGGCTCGGCCTGGCCACCTTGACCACCTCGTCGAACCCGAGCGCGCGGTGGGCGGCGGCCTCGCCCAGCGTGCCGTGCACCCGCTCGGCCAGGTCGCGGAACACCGGGTCGCCGGTGACGTCGAGGCGCAGCGCGAGGACGTGCTGGTGGCAGCCGATGTCGTCGGTGCCGTCGCGGTCCGGTGAGCTCGTGCCGACCATGATGTCGGTCTGCCTGCTGTAGCGGCGCAGCAACAACGCCCACACGGCCAGGAGTGCGCTGCTCGCCGGGCATCCGGCCTGGCGGGCCACCGCGGCCACGACCTCGGCGGGGACGTCGATGCCGTGGGTGGCCGCGCGGTCGCCGCTCTCCTGGCTCAGCCGCGGCAGGTCGAGTCCCACGGGGCACTCGGCCAGCCGGTCCTCCCAGTACCGCCGCGCCTCCTCGTGGTCACCGGGCTCCTCGTGCCCGCGTTCCGCGATCGGTGGCAGCGCCGGTGCCGCACCGGTCACCTCCGCCGCGTACAGCGCGGCGAGGTCGCGGGTCAGCAGGTGCTCGGACCACTGGTCGAAGGCGATCCGGTGGACCACGACAGCGAGGAGGTGGGTGTCCGGACCGCACCGCACCACGGCGGCCCGCAGGACCGGGCCGTCGGCGAGGTCGACCGGCTGCCGGGCGAACGCCCGCAGCACCTCGGCGGCCTCGTTCTCCGAGTCCACCACCTCGTGCGTGAGCGCGAAGTCCGCGGCGGGTTCGTCGACGACCTGCATCGGCGCACCGGCCACCTCGGCGAACCGCGTGCGCAGCGCCCGGTGCCGCGACCGCAGCGCGGAAAACGCTTTCCGCAGCGCCTCGACGTCGAGGGCCCCGTTCAGCCGCCAGCCGGCCGAGAAGCTGTGGGCGGGACTGCCCGGGTCCATCCGCGCGAGGAACCACAGTCCACGTTGGAACGTCGTGGCGGGTTCGGCCGCCACCTCAAGTGATCGCCCGGTCATCGCTCACCCCAGACAGGCCGGTCCGATGTGCTCACGGCATCGTCATCGCGCCCGGAGGCACCCCACAAGTCCGGCACGCTCCCGACACCACCGTCCACCCGCCACCGTCCGGGGCTCATCCGACGCTCCCCTGCTCCTCGGCCAGCCGCGCGGCCACTTCCTCGTCCGACAGCGTGGCGACCATGGCGAGGACCTCGCGCAGGTCGTCCCTGGACGCCTGCTGCACCCGGCGTTCGCGGATGCGGTCGGCGAGGCGCTCCACCGTGGGGTCGGTCGTGAGCAGGTCCGCCAGCGGCAGCTCCACCCGCAGGGCCGACCTGATCCGGGTGACGACCCTGGTCGCGAGCAGCGAGTGCCCGCCGAGGTCGAAGAAGCTGTCCCGCACGCCGATGCGCGGGACGCCCAGGACCTCCGCCCAGATCTCGGCCAGCTGGCCCTCCAGGGCGTCTCTCGGCTCGACGTAGGCGGTCTCGGCGCTGCGTTCCAGGCTGACCGGCGGCAGCGCGGCCCGGTCGACCTTCTCGTTGGGCGACAACGGGATCGCGTCCAGCCACGTGAACACGGCCGGCACCATGTGCTTGGGCAGGGTCTCACCGAGGACCGCGCGCAGCTGCTCGGTGGCAGGGCGTTCGGCCTTCGCGACGAGGTAGGCCGCGAGGAACCGGTCGCCGTACTGGTCGGGCACCGCGACGACGACGGCGTCGGCGACGCCCTCGCACTCCCGCAGCACCACCTCGATCTCGCCCAGCTCCACCCGCTGGCCGTGCACCTTCACCTGGAAGTCGTTGCGCCCCCAGTACTCCAGCAGCCCGCCGTCGGTCCACCGCGCGCGGTCGCCCGTCGCGTACAGCCGCTCGCCGTCGCCGAACGGGCTCGGCACGTACCGCGCCGCCGTCAGGTCCGGCCGGCCCTCGTAGCCGTGCCCGACCTGCACGCCGCCGACGTACAGCTCGCCCACCATGCCCTGCGGCACCGGTGACATCGACCGGTCGAGCACGAACAGCGTGACGCCTGCCAGCGGACGGCCCAGCGGCACGCGCGCGCCGAACGGTCCGGTGGCCTCGTGCGTGATCACCTCGACCGCGGCCTCGGCGGGCCCGTAGGTGTTCAGGAGCCGCACACCGGGGAACGTGCGGAGGAAGTCGGTGGCCAGCGCGGTGGGCAGCTCCTCGCCGCAGGACACCACCAGCCGCAGCGCCGGGTGCCCGCCGGGGTGCTCGTGCTCCAGGAACGGCCGCAGCATCGACGGGACGAAGTTGGACATCGTCACGCCGTGGCGGTCGAAGACCTCGTGCAGGTGCGCCGCGTCGCGGTGCCCGCCCGGCTGGACCAGCACCAGCCGCGCCCCGTGCAGCAGCGGCCACACCAGCTCGGGCACCGAGACGTCGAACCCGATCGGGGTCTTGGTCGCCAGCACCTGGCTGGAGTCCAGTCCGAGCCGGTGCCGGTAGGACTCCAGCCGGTTCACCAGTGCGCCGTGGGTGTTGGTGGCGCCCTTGGGCTTCCCGGTCGAGCCGGACGTGAACAGCACGTACGCCACGTCGAGCGGGCCGATCACCACCCCGGGCGGGGTGGTGGGCCGTGCGGCCACCTCGGCACTCACCGCCGGGTCGTCCAGGCACACCGAGCGGATGTCCGGCGGCACCACCTTCCGCGCCGCCGAGGAGGTCAGCACGACGGCCGGGCGGGCGTCGGCGATCATGCCCGCCAGCCGCTCGGCCGGGCTGTCCGGGTCCAGGGGCAGGTAGACGCCCCCGGCCTTCCAGATGGCCCACACCCCGATCACGAGGTGCTGCCCGCGTTCGAGGCAGACGCCGACGCGGGAACCGCGCCCGACGCCGTGGTCGCCCAGCCACCGGGCCAGCTGGTTCGCGCGCCGCTCCACGTCCAGGAACGACAGCTGGTCACCGCCGTCCTCGACGACGGCGATCCCGTCGCCCCACCGGTCCACCACCGCCTCGAACCAGCTGACGGCCGTGTCGAACTCGGGCCGCAACGGACCGCCGTCGCCCAGCGAGGTGGTGCGGGACAACGCCGCAGCCGACATGACCGGCAGTCGTGACACGGGCTGCCCGGCGTCGGCGGTCCCGGCGCGCAGCAGCTCCACCAGCGCCTCTCCGAGGCCGGTCGCGGTCAGCTCGCCCAGCACGTCGGTGGAGTACTCCAGCCGGCCGCTCAGGTCACCGCCGGGGGCCGCCGCCAGCTCGATCCGCACGTCGAACTGCGCCGTCCCGGTGTGCAGCTGGGAGATCCGGCCCGCCGGGACCACCGGCGGCAGCTCCTCCCGCAGCACGAGCATGGTGCGCACGATCGACAGCCGGTCGGAGAAGTCCTGGTCCTGGCGGGCAGCGCGGACGATCTGGTCGAACGGCAGGTCCTGGTGCGCGTAGGCGGCCAGGCACGTCTCGCGGACGCGGCCGAGCAGCTCCCGGAACGTCGGCTCGCCGCCCAGGTCCACGCGCAACGGCACGGTGTTGGCGAAGAAACCGACGACCCCGGCCAGTTCGGGGCGTGAGCGACCGACGGTGACCGTGCCGATGACCACGTCCTTCTGGTCAGCCCACCGCGACAGCACCGCCGCCCAGGCCGCGGCGAGCACCATGAACGGCGTCACCTGCTCGGCGGCGGCCAGCTGCCGCACCTGTGCCATCAGCCCGGCGGGAACGGTGAGGGGCAGCGCCCTGCCCTCGAACGAGCGGTCGGCACCCGCCGCGGCGTCGGACGGCAGCTCCAGCGGCACGGCACCGGCCAGTCGTTCCCGCCAGTGCGCCACCTGCCCGGCCACCGCGTCACCTGAGACCTGGTCCCGTTGCCAGGCCGCGAAGTCCGCGTACCGGACCGGCAGCTCCGGCAACGCCGACGGGCCGGCGGCGAGGAGGGTGTTCAGCTCGCGCGCCAGAACACCGGCCGACTCGCCGTCGGCGACCGTGTGGTGCACGCAGAGCACGAGCACCCACCGCCCGTTCGCGGTGACCTGGACCACCGTCGCCCGCACCAACGGGGGTGCGGCGAGGTCGAACTCCTCCTCGGCAACGCGCCGGCACTCCTCGTCGAGCGCCGTCTCGTCCGGCACCTGCCGGACCGCCACGTCGAACTCGACGTCGGCGTGCACGACCTGTTCCAGGCGGCCTTCCGACGTCAGGCGGAACCCGGTGCGCAGGGCGTCGTGCCGGGCCACGAGTGCACGCAGCGCGGAACGCACGGCCTCGACATCGGGTTCGTCGTCCCAGTCGACCCGGCCGGCGATGTGGTACGCGGCCCCGGCGCCGATCTGGTCGAGCAGCCACAGGCGCTCCTGCCCGAACGACGCCGGTGCCACCACGCCGTCGGCGAGCCGGGGAACGGGGACGTTCTCCCGCAGGCCGCGGGACGCGGAGGCGACCGCCGCGGGGGTCGCCTCGCTCAGCAGCCACTCCAGCTCGACATCGGTGTCGTGGCCGGACAACAGCGCGGACCGCAGCCGGATCGCGCGCAGGGAGTCCAGGCCCTGGCCGACGAGCGGGCGGTCGGGGTCCAGCGCCGCGTGGTCGAGCTGGAGCGCCTCGGCGACGAGCCGGGTGATCGGGTCCGCGGCGCCGGACGCGGGCTCGCTCGGCTGGGCCGGTCCGGCGGGTTCCGCGGCGAGGGCCGCCAGCGTCCCGGTGAGGTACTGCTCGCGGCACGCGGTCCGGCGGACCTTGCCGCTGGAGGTCCTGGGCACCGAGCCCGGTCGCACCAGCACCACGTCGGCCAGGTCGAGCAGGTGGTCGCGGGTGACGGCCTCGCGCACCGCGCGGATCAGCGCCGCCACCTCGGCCGGCTGGTCGGTCGTGAACCCCCTGGCCACCTCGTGCACCAGGACGACGCGTTCGGTCTCGCCGTCGTCCACGGCGAACGCGGCGGCCCGGCCTGCGGCCAGACCGGAACCGGCGGTGGCGGCGGACTGCTCGATGTCGGCCGGGTAGTGGTTGGCGCCCCGGATGACGATCAGCTCCTTGAGCCGCCCGGTCACGAACAGCTCGCCGTCGCGCCGGAACCCGAGGTCGCCGGTGCGCAGCCAGTCCCGGTCGGACCCGTCGAGGCGGGCGCGGAAGACGCGCTGCGTCTCGTCCTCGTTCGCCCAGTAGCCCGCGCCGACCGTGGGACCGCTGACCCAGATCTCACCGACCTCACCGGCCGCGCGTTCCCGGCCGGTGGCCGGGTCCACCACGGCGACGAGGTCCGTGCCCCTGGCGGTGCCGCAGCCCACCAGCGTCGCCCCGGACCCGGCCGGCATGACGCTGCCCCTGGCCAGTTCGGCGCGGTCCACGGTGAGCTCCACCGGCAGCGCCGACGCGGCGGCACCGGCCACGAACAGCGTCGCCTCCGCGAGGCCGTAGCAGGGCAGGAACGCCTCCGCGCGGAAGCCGGCCGGCCCGAAGCGCTCGGCGAACGCGCGCAACGTCGGGGCGCGCACGGGTTCCGCGCCGACCAGGGCCAGCCGCCAGGCGCTCAGGTCGAGCCCGGCCAGGTCCTCGTCGCTGACCCGGCGCACGCACTCCGCGTACGCGAAGTCCGGTGCGGCACTGGCCGAGGCGCCGAACTCGCTGATGGCGCGCAGCCACCGGACGGGGTGGTGCAGGAAGGCCATGGGGGACATGAGCATGCCCGGGAACCCGCTGTGGAGCGGCTGCAGGATTCCGCCGATCAGGCCCATGTCGTGGTAGGGCGGCAACCAGCTGACGCTGCGGGTGTGCTCGTCCGGTTCGAGCACGCCGGAGATCACCGCCGAGTTGTGCAGCAGGTTGCCGTGGCTCAGCAGCACGCCCTTCGGCGTCGCCGTGGAGCCCGAGGTGTACTGGAGGAAGGCGACGGTGTCCGGGGTGAGCGCGGGCCTGGACCAGCCCGCCGGCTCGCCGGTGGGCACCAGCCAGCGCAGCGGCAGGTCGCCCAGGCGCTCCCGCACGGCGGGCAGGATCGCCTCGTCGGTCGTGGCGACGGTCGCGGCGCAGTCCTCGGCCACGGCGAGCACCCGCGCGATGCCCGCGCGGTTCGTCGGCGGGTACACGGGGACCGCCACTGCCCCGGCGTACAGGCAGCCGAAGAAGGCGGTGACGTAGCTCGCGCCGGGCGGGTGCAGCAGCATCACCCGGTCGCCGGGTGCCACCCCGGCGGACTGCAGCGCGGCGGCGGCGCCCCGCGCGGCGGCGTCCAGTTCGCGGTAGGTCAGCGCGAGCTCGGAGCCGTCGCCGTCGGTGAACACGTAGCCGACGGCGTCCGGTCGCCCGGTCGCCCGCGCGAGCAGCAGCTCGACGAGATCTGCGGGGTCACTCAGCCCCATGGTCGCTCCTGTCGTCATCCGCCCGGAACCGCGCGCGGTCCAGCTTGGGAATGGATCTCGTGGGCCTGGCCGGGGTCGCCTTCTCCACCAGGGCCGCCACGTTCGCGACGGTGCCCGCTTCGAAGAAGTCGACGAGCTCCAGCTCCACGTGGCAGGCCGCGTGGATCCGGTGCAGGATCCGCACGGCGAGCAGCGAATGTCCGCCGAGGTCGAAGAAGTCGTCGTGCACGCCGAAGTCGTCGGCGTCCAGCAGCTCCGCCCAGATGCCCGCGACCACGCGCTCGGTCTCGGTGCGGGTGGCGACCTTCTCCTGACGCGGTTCGACCGGGTGTTCCACCGCCTGCCGCGGCTCGTCGTCCACGGCGGGTGCCAGGAACTCCAGTGCTCCCGCCGCGGTGCGCCGGGCCCGCAGCCCGGTCGCGTACAACCGGGTGCCCGACCCGGTCGGGTCCGGCACGAACCGCTCGGCCGTGCGGCCGGGACGTCCCGCGAACCCCTCGCCCGCCTCGGCCGCGCTGACGAACACCTGGCCGACCACACCCGCTGGCACCTCGGTCAGCGACCGGTCGAGCAGGTGCATGCGACCGGCCTGGGCGTGCCGTTCCACCGGGGCCAGCGGCAGTCTCCACACCGGACACCCGGCGTCGGCCACGCCGGCGCGCAGCACCTCGGTCAGCGCGCCCACCAGCCGCCGGACCGAGGACTCCGCCAGCACGTCCGCGGCGAACTCCACGAACCCGGTCAGCCCGCCGTCGGCCGCCGGGGACAGCTCGATCTCCAGCTCGAACTTGGCGGTGCCGGTGTGCACCGGGACCACGTCCATGCTGATCCCGGGCAGCTGCGCCGTGGCGGGCGGGGTGTTGTGCAGCACCAGCAGGTGCCGCACGACCGGCGAGCGGCCCGTGGCGTCCCTGTCCGGCCGGACCACCTTGACGAGCTGGTCGAACGGCAGGTCCTGGTGCGCGTAGGCGTCGAGGCACGTCCGGCGCACCCGGCCGAGCAGCTCCCGGAACGTCAGCGGGGCCCGCACGTCCACCCGCAGCGCCAGCGTGTTCACGAAGAACCCGACGAGCCCTTCGAGCTCCGTCCTGGTGCGCGCGGCGATGGCGGTGCCCCACACCACGTCCGAGCGGTCCGCCCACCGCGACAGCACGACCGCCCAGGCCGTGGCCAGCACCATGTAGAGCGTGGCGCCCTCGGCCTCACCGAGCCGCCGCATGCCGTCCACGAGGTCCGCGGGCAGCGAAATCGGCACGTCTCCGCCGGAGAACGGCCGTCCTGGGCCGGACGTGACGTCGGGCGGCAGTGCGAAGGGCCGCACACCGGCGAGCTGCTCGCGCCAGTACTCGACCTGCCCGGCGAGCGCGTCACCGGACACGTGGTCGCGGTGCCAGGCGGCGAAGTCGGCGTACCGGATCGGCAGCGGCCGCAGCACCGGGAGCTGTCCGCCGCGCAGCGCGCCGTACACGACGGCGAACTCCTCCGCGAGGACGCCGAGGGACCAGCCGTCCACGACGATGTGGTGCACGCACAGCACCAGGTACCACTCGGCCGGTCCTACCCGGAACAGCGCCGGCCGCAGCAGGCTCGGCCCGGCGAGGTCGAAGGGCCGGCGGCAGGTGTGGCCGACCTCGTCCCACAGCTCGTCCGCGGTCACCTCGCGGACCGGCAGCTCGACCGGGACTGCCTCCGGCGGGTGCACGACCTGGACGACAGCGCCGTCGGTGTCGACCTCAAGGCCCGTGCGCAGGGCCTCGTGCCGGTCGACCAGCCGGCGCACCGTCTCCCGCAGCACGGCGAGGTCGAGCTCGCCGTGCATCCTGAGCGCACCGGCCACGACGTAGAGCGGGCTGCCGGGGTTCATCCGCTCGAAGAAGAAAAGCCGTTCCTGGGCAGGGGATGCCGGGCTCCGCGTCTCCCCGGCGGGGCGGCGCGGGATCGGTGCGGGCGCCGCGCCGACACCCGCCTCGTCCAGTCGCCGCTGGAGCAGTCGCAGCTGGTCAGCCGAGAGTGGTCCTGGAGCCAAAACGCCGGCACCTCCCCTGTGGTGGCGACGAACGCCGCAGCCGAGCAGTCACGTCATCACGTTTGCCCTGCCCGGCACCGCCAACAAGTCGGTGAGTCCCCCGACAGTGCACGGCGTCACCGCCCGCCGAGCGACTCCTCGACCACACGCAGCACCCGGTCGGCGGAGGTCAGGAGGTACATGTGCTCACCGGGCAGCTCCCGCAGCGTGAACCCGCGGCTGGTCGCCTTTTCCCACTCGCTGGCCAGCTCGGCGGACACCAGGGCGTCGTGCTCGCCCCGCACCGCGGTGATCGGTGCCGCGAGCGGCACGTCGGTGCTGGGCCGGTAGTCCTCGTGCATCTCCACGTCCGCCCGCAACGTCGGCAGCACCATGCGGCGCACGTCGGGGTTGCCGAGCGCGTCGTCGCGGTGCCCGGCGAGCTCGGCGACCCGGTCGGCGAACTCGTCGTCGGGCAACCCGGTCGCCCGCCGCGTGCGCTGCGTCCACGGTCCCGGTGAGCCGCTGACGACCAGGCTCACGACCTCGGCGGGCGTGGTGTCCGCGAGCAGGTGGGCCAGCTCGTAGGCCAGGACGGCGCCCAGGCTGTGGCCGAAGAGCGCGACCGGGCCGCCGCCCCCGACGTCGGCCAGCACGTCGGGCAGCACACCGCGTGCCGCCACGTGGACGTCGCGGTACGGCTCCTGCCTGACCAGCCGCTCGCGGCCGGGCAGCCGCACCGGGACGATCTCCAGGCCGGCCGGGGCCACCGCGCGCCACTGCCGGAAGAACGCGCTGCCGCTGCCGGCGAACGGCAGGCACACCAGCGGAATGCTGCTCATCAGGTCCTCGTTCCGTTCTGCACCTCGGTGCGCGCCTGCTCGTCGGACAGGGCGCTCACCTCGACGACGAGCTCGGCGACCGCGTCCACGTCGATGCCCTCCGTCGCGCCGAGCTGGCGCATGTAGGCGGCGAGCGCGCGCACCGTCCGCGCCGCGAGGAAGCCGGGGATGTCCAGCTTGATGCGGAACAGCTCCCTGATCCGCGACACCGCCTGGGTGGCCAGCAGGGAGTGACCGCCCAGCTCGAAGAAGTCGTCCACCGCGCCGATCCGCGGTGCCGCGAGCAGTCCCGACCACAGGTCGGCGAGCACCTGCTCCAGGTTCCCCTCGGGCGGGATGTAGTCGCTCCGCGCGGCGCCCGCACCGGGCACCGGCAGCGCCGCGCGGTTCAGCTTCCCGCTGGGCAGCAGGGGAAGCCGGTCGAGCACGACGTAGGCCGACGGCACCATGTGGTCCGGCAGGCGTTCGGAGAGGTAGTCGCGCAACGCGTTCGCCTCCGGCCGCTCATCACCGCGCGGCGTCACGTAGGCCGCGAGCCTCCGCTCGCCGACGGAGTCGGTGTAGGCCAGCACCACCGGCTCGTTCACCTCGGGGTGGCCGGCGAGCGCGTTCTCGATCTCCCCCAGCTCGATCCGGAACCCGCGGATCTTCACCTGGAGGTCCAGCCGGCCGAGGAAGTCGAGGTCCCCGTTGGGGAGGAACCGCGCGTGGTCGCCGGTGCCGTACATCCGGCCGCCCGGCTCCGGGCTGAACGGGTCGGGCACGAACCGCTCGGCGGTCAGCCCCGGCCGCCGCCAGTACCCGCGGCCGGGACCGGCTCCGCCGACGAACAGCTCCCCCGCCACCCCGACCGGGACCGGTTCGCCGTGCTCGTCGAGGACGTAGAGCCGGTGGTTGGGCAACGGCCTGCCCCAGGGCACACCGGCCGGACTGCGCCCGGTCACCGGGTGGGACGTGCTGCAGTAGGACACCTCGGTCATGCCAGCGAGGTTGAGCAGGCGCACACCGGGGACGAGCTCGGCCAGCCGGGCGGGCAGCGCGGGCGGCATCCGGTCACCGCCCAGACCGACCGCCCGCAACACGACACCGGGCATGCCGCCGCGCCCGTAGGTGTGGTTGACCAGCATGTCCAGCAACGCCGGCGCCGAGCTCCACGCGGTCACCCGCTGCCGCTGCAACAGCTCCAGCAGCTGCTCCGGGTCGGTGGTCTCGATGTCACCGGGCACGACGATCGTCGCGCCCGCGGCCAGCGTGCCGAAGACCTCGTAGACGGACATGTCGTAGTTCAGCGAGGAGATCGCCAGCATCCGGTCAGCGGGCTGGAGCCCGTAGGCCCCGTTGACGCCGTGCAGGGTGTTGGCCACCCGGCCGTGCTCGTTCGCCGAACCCTTGGGGCGGCCGGTGGAGCCCGAGGTGTAGATGACGTAGGCGAGGTTCGCCTCGGTGACGACGGGCTCGGGTCGTTCCCGCGACAGCTCCTCGATGCGGGTGGCCTCGGTGTCGAGGCACACCAGCCGGGGTCCGGCGGTGTCGTCGCCGACCCGCATGCGGTCGGGGTCGGCCACCGAGGAGTGGGTGAGCACGAGCTCCGCCCGGGCGTCCTCGGCCATGTAGGCGACCCGCTGGCGGGGGTAGAACGGGTCGAGGGGCACGTAGCCCGCACCGGCCTTCAGGATGCCGAGCACCGCGACGATCATCAGCTCCGAGCGCGGCAGGGAGACGCCGACCAGCTGCTCCGGTCCGACGCCCTCGGCACGCAGGAACCGGGCGAGCTGGTTCGCCCGCTCGTCCAGCTCGCGGTAGGACAGCGTCCGGTCGCCGAAGACCACCGCCGGAGCGTCGGGCGCGCGGTCGGCCTGCTGCTCGAAGAGCCCGTGCAGGGTGCCCGCGGTCCGCGCCGGTGCCGCCGAGCCGCCACCGCTGAACTCCGCCACCACGCGGGCGCGTTCCTGCTCGGTGGCGATCGGCAACCGCGAGATCCGGGTGTCCGGAGCGCGCAGCCCGGCCGCCAGCAGCAGGTCGAACGCCGTCATCATGCGCCGCACGGTGCCGGCCTCGAACAGGTCGAGGCTGAACTCGGCGCGACCGGCGATGCCGCCGTCCGCGTCCGGCACGAGGTCGAGGGACAGGTCGAACTTGGTCGACTCGGTGTGCAGGTCCAGCACCTCCACCCGGACGCCGGGCAGCTCCAGCGCGGACATCGGCACGTTCCGCAGCACCAGCAGCGTCTGCACCAGGGGGACGGTGCCCGCGGACCGGTCGGCGACGGTCTCGGCGACCATCCGCTCGAACGGCAGGTCCTGGTTGGCGTACGCGGCGAGGCAGATCTCGCGGGCCGTGCGGACCAGTTCGCGGAAGGTCGGGTCCCCGGACGTGTCCACGCGCAGCGGCAGGGTGTTCACGAAGAACCCGACCAGCGGCTCGACGTCCACGTGCACGCGGTTGGCCACCGGGGAGCCGATGATCATCTCCGGCTGGCCGCTCCACCGCCGCAGCAGCAGGGCGTACGCGGCGAGCAGCACCATGTACTGGGTGGCCTGCTCGGTCTCGGCCAGCCGGTCCACGGCGCGGACGGTGTCCGCGGTCAGGTGCAGGGGGACCGAGGCGCCGTGCGAGGTCCGTTGTGCGGGACGGGGTTTGTCCGCGGGCAGCTCCAGGACGGGTGCCCCCGCGAGGAGGTCCCGCCAGTACTCCAGCTGACCGGCGCCGGGCCGGTTGCGCTGCCAGAGCGCGAAGTCCGCGTACTGCACGGCCAGCTCCGGCAGCGGCGACGGCTCGCCGGCCGCGAACGCCCGGTAGAGCGTCGTCAGCTCGTGCTGCAGGACGCCGAGCGACCAGCCGTCGGACACGATGTGGTGCAGGCTCAGCAGCAGCACGTGCTCGTCGTCGGCGACCCGCAGGACGCTGGCCCTGATCAGCGGTCCGCGCGCGAGGTCGAACGGCAGCCGGACCTCCTGCTGGTAGCGCTCGCGCACCTCGGCTTCCGCGGCCTCCCCGCCCAGCTCCACCAGGGGGATGCTCAGCGGTTCGGCGGGCAGCACCACCTGGTGCGGCAGGCCGTCCCGTTCGACGAACACCGTCCGCAGCACCTCGTGCCTGCGCACGATCTCGTCGAGCGAGCGGCGCAGTGCGCCGACGTCCAGCCGTCCGGTGAACCGCACCGCCGCCGGCACGACGTAGGCCACGGACCCGGGATCGGCCTGGTCGAGGTACCACAGCCGTTCCTGCGCGAACGAGCACGGCAGCGGGTCACCGGTCCGCGGGATAGCCGGGATGCCCGCCGCCGACGCGGCCCTGCGCGCCAGCTCCGCACCGACCAGCAACCGCTTCTCCGGTGACAGGCCGCGCAGCACCTCCTCCAGGTCGATGTCCGCCGCGTCGTACTCGCCCACCACATCTGCCATTCACGCAGGATCGGGTTCGCGCGACCCTTCCGGGAAGACGGGGATTCTCCCGACTGCCGGGGTCAGAGCGCCGCGGCGACGGCGGCCATCCGGTCCACTGTGGCCAGTTGGTCCGCCAGCAGCGCGGTCGTCCGCCCGGCCAGCGCCCTGCCCGCGGTGGCCGGGTCGTCGCGGCCGGTGGCGACCATGATCCGGACGGCGGACCAGTGGTGGGCGATCCGGTCGACCTCGCGGGCGAGCGTGAGCAGCGGTCGCTCACCGAGCCGGCGGCCGGCCGCGGCGAGGTAGTCGCCGTGCAGGCCGGTCACCGCGAGGGCGACACCGGCCACGACGAACACCTCGTCCACGACGGACGCGTCACCGCCGGACAGACGTGCGGCCGCCTCGCGCAGGAAGCGTTCCTGGCCGGGCAGACCGCGGTGGTCCGACGACCCGTCGTCCACGCCTCGCAGGCCCTCCAGGTTCGCCGTCATGATCTCGCGGAGGCGCTCGCGGGACGCGGGACCGGTGTGGCCGCTGACGGTCACGTCCAGCCAGCGGTTGCCGATCGGGTTGGCGGTGAAGAACATGTCGCGGCTGTGCCGGACCGGGTTGGCCGAGTCACGTGCCGCGGTCAGCTCCTCGATCCGGATCTCCCCCAGGAACCTGGGCGGCACCGGGTCGCACACCGACACCGTGCCGCGCTCCTCGTCGAAGCCGTGCACCACGAGCAGGTGGTTGGTGTGGACGTCCTGGTAGGCCGGGCGGAACGGGAGGAAGTAGTTGTCCGCGGCCACCGCGACCGGTGTGCCCGCCAGCACCCTGGCCCGCACCTCGTCCCAGCCCTGCTCGGGCGAGGACGGTGCGTGCCAGGTGGACGTCACGTCGTGGAACGGCGCGAGGCTCGCGAACAACGACCGCTGCCCGCAGGGGAAGTAGTACTCCTCGCGGCGCATGTCACCCGCGGTGTAGTCGAACCCCCAGGCCGCGCCCAGCAGGTCCAGCGGGTCCGCGCCGTGGAAGCCCAGCAGCACGCCCGCGGTGGCGTGCAGGCAATGACCGAGGTCGTGGCGCCAGTGCGCGATGCCCGGCAACGAGGCTTTCATCCGACCGCCTGCAGGGTGAGGGCGAAGACGTGCAACGCGGGGTTGTCCGGCAGGACGAGCGCGACGACGCCCGACGGGACCGTCAGCGGGACGCGCTGGGCCCAGATGGCGGGCGACGTCGTGCGCTGCACGTGCCGGGGGTAGTGCATGTGCCGGCAGCGGAACGCGAGCACCTCGCCGAAGCGGGGTTCGGTCTGCGGCCAGAAGTCCGACATCCGCAGCCACTGGCCGCGCACCGAGCCGTCCGCGTAGTGGACCTCGACGAGGTCCTCGGTCCGGCGTTCCGCGGCACCGAGCACGTGCACCCAGTCCCAGTCGCCGGCGGGGACGTCGACGCGCTGGCCGCGGCAGCGGACGTTGTCCGCACCCGCGACCGGGAACAGGAACGGCACCTCGCCGACCACCGCCGTGCCACCGGCGGGTGGGAGCTCGGCCGCGGGGAAGGTGTTGCCCCAGATGTTGAAGCCGCCGCCGTCGAGCCTGTCCTCGCCGGTCAGCCCGGTGTTGTTCAGGTGCGGTGCAAGGGAAAGCGGTCGCATCATGACAGGGCCGTCCCCAGCAGGCGGACGCCCGGCAGCACCGGCAGTTCCACGGCGAGCAGCTCGGCGCGCCGGGGCACCCCGATGCGGGCGACCGGCGTGCCGGGCAGCGAGCGCAGGAACTCGGGGTCGACGGCGTCGCGGTAGTGCAGCCACACCGCGGCCTCCCCGACCGGTGCCGACAGGTGGAGGTGCACCCAGTCGTACCGGCCGGGTCCGACCTCGACCAGCCTGCCGTCGAGCGGCAGGTCGCACGGGCTGAACGTGAGCTGTGCGGCGGTCATGCCGGGTTCACGTCGACGAGGAGCATGTCCCGCACGGTGCGCCCACCGGCCGGGTCGAGGATCGAGATCGGCGACGCCTCGTGCCAGATGGCCGTGTCGTCGACCAGCACCGACTCCAGCGGGTCGCGCAGGGTGAAGCGGACCTCCGGCAGGCCGTCCCGGTAGATCGTCGACTCCCCGCCCGCACTGTTCTCCCTGCGCACCAGGTGCATGCCGACGAACGAGTGCCCGTCGCGGTGCCGTCCCTCCGGCGTGGGCAGGCCGGGTTCACCCGGCACGGCCACGATCCGGATCATGTGCAGGCCCACCGTCCACTCCGGACAGGACCGGACCAGTGCCGCGAGGGCGAGGTCGGTCGAGATCAGGTCGTGCAGGCACGGGTTGGTGAGGAAAGCGGGCTCGATCGGGGCGAACAGGCGCTCGTTCGACCGCCACATCGGGATGCTGTCCTGGCGGAACGCCCGGTGCGGCAACGGGGTCAGCTCGAAGCCCTCGCCCACCGGCACTGCCGCGAGCCGGCCGTACCGGCGGTACCGGTAGCTGCCGCCGTCGACCAGCGCGTCGTCCCGGATCAGGTCCTCCCAGCCGGCGCGGAACTCGGCGAACTCGGCGCCGCCGGTGTCGACCGGGAAGTCCGTGCCGGACAGGCGGACGAAGCCCTCGGCGGCCAGGCCCGCGACGAGCTCCGCCGTGGCCGGCCCGGTTGTGCGAACGTTCTCGGGCACTGGCCCTCCTCAGTGGTCGACCCGGATGCGGGCGCGGTGGGACTCGTCGGACGGTGCTGCCGGGTACCTCGCTGCCGCCGGCGGCGCTGGGGACGTCACAGCGACGGCACCTCCACGGCAGCCAGCACGTCGGCGCGCAGCTGGGCGAGCACCACGTCGGGGAGGTCGCGGGGGAAGAAGTGGCCGCCGTCGAAGGTGTGGACGCGCGCGTCGCCCTCGGTCTCCGCCAGCCACGCGTCCGCTTCGTCGTCGCCCACCAGCGGGTCCGCCGCGCCGCGGTACACCCGCAGCGGGCAGCGCAGCGGTGGCAGCGGTTCCGGTTCGAAGGTGTTGACCAGCGTGAGGTCCGCGCGCAGCATCGGCAGGAAGTACTCGAGGAACAGCGGGTCGAGCGCGGTCTGCGCCGGAAGGCCCTCGGAGCGGGTGATCAGCTCGTGCAGGCCCTCATCCGTGGTCTCGCTGTACCACCGCGGTGAACGCAGGCGGGTCGGCGCCGCGGCCGCTGCCACGACCAGGCCCCGCGGTTCCCGCGGCAGCCTGCGGCAGAGCTCCCAGCCGACGATGCCGCCCATGCTGTGGCCGAACACCACCAGCGGCAGGTCGTCGAGCCGCCCGAGCTCGGCGACCAGGACCGGTACCAGGGCGCCCATGTCCGTCAGCGGTGGCTGCAGGCTCCGCGCGCCGCGGCCGGGCAGCTCCACCGCGACGACCTCGACCTCGGGGCCCAGGACCGCGGGCCACCGGTGGTAGAGCTGAGCGGACCCGCCACCGGGCGGTAAGCACACCAACCTCGCCTTTGCCCGCCCAGGTGGCGAGAAGCGCTGCAGCCATTCCGTCACGTGTCGAGGTTCATCCGGTCCGGATGTCCGGACAAGTCGGTGACGTTCCCGACAGGCCCGGTGCTACAGGTCGAACTCCCCCGGCGCGAGGCTGCGGGCCAGGCAGAACTCGTTGCCCTCCGGGTCGGCCAGCACGACCCAGGAGCGGCCGTCGCCCTGCCCGACGTCCACAGTGGACGCACCGAGCGCGAGCAGCCGGTCCAGCTCGGTCCGCTGGTCGCTGTCGATCGGGGTGATCTCGAAGTGCACCCTGTTCTTGCCGCCGTCCTTGCCCTCGGGCACCTGGACGAAGGACATGCTCGGCACGGCGGGCGCGCGGCGCAGGTCAGCGAGCCGTTCCGCGTCCGGCGCCTCGGGGTCGGGGCCGATCTCGACCACGGTGCCGTTCTTGTCCTCGTAGACGACGTAACCCAGGACGCCGCACCAGAACTCGGCCAGCCGCCGCGGGTCCACGCTGTCGATCGTCGTCCATTCCAGCCTGCTCGTCATGTACAACGCCCTTGTCCGTCGATGTCCTTTGAGCTCGAACACTGTCCCACAGGGCTCAGGCCGGCTTCAGGGTGAGGTGCTGCCGTGCCGCCGCCGTCACGGCGTCGCGGCTGAACGGCCACGCGGTGGTCTCCCCGCGCTGCCACAGCGGCAGCTGGTCGTCGTAGTGGTCGTCGAACGCGTGGCCGGAGGCGCCGGTGAGGTTGACCCACCGGGAGGCGTCCAGGTCGGCCCAGTCCACGACCATCCGCATGGACGGCACCCAGTTCACCTGGTAGGTCTTCTTCGCGTTCCAGCCGGTCGCGTTCACGGTGGCGGGTCCGCCCGCGACACCGCCCGGTTCGCGGTTGAGCAGCCACTGGACCGGCGCGGGGCCGGTGCCCAGCGTCTGGTTGCGCACCGTCAGCTGGTGCAGGTCGCCCCACCTCCACGCGGCCGGGTCGGCGCCGAGCCGGTCGCGCAGCTCGGCGTTCGCGTCGTCCATGGCCGCGCGCAGCACGGCGTCCCGGCCGGTGAGGGCGCGCTTGGTGTTGTGCCAGAAGTCGTCGTCGGGGCGGTTCAGCAGGTCGCGGACGACCTCGAACCACTGGCCGCCGCCGTCCACGTCGACCTTGGGCGCGCCGTTGGTGAGCTTGTCCACGAACATCAGCTGCAGCAGGTTGCGCCAGACGGCGTTGAAGTAGGCGGCCGCGGCGGAGTCGGCGGGCTGGGTGAAGTCCCAGCCGCGCAACAGGTCCCGCGCCTTCGCCGTGTCACCCTCGACGGGCACCCGCAACAGGTGCGGGGTCAGGTTCGCGGCATTGGCGTTGCGGGTGTCGAGCTGGATCCGCTGCATCGCGGCCGCGTCCAGCTTGCCGCCCTGCTTGATCAGGTCGGTGATCCGCTGGCTGCGGTTGCCGTCACCCCAGTCCTTGGTGATCAGGTGCGGGTAGGACGGGTCGGTCACGGCGTTGTTGGCGTTCACGAAGTACCCGCCCGCGGGGTCGAGCGCGCTGGGCAGCTGCTCGAACGGCAGGTACCCGGCCCACTCGGTGGCGCTGGTCCAGCCGGGCACCGGGAACCGCCCGTCGCCCTGCTTGCGAACCGGGATGAGCCCGGGCACCTGGTAGCCGATGTGGCCCTCACGGTCGGCGTAGAGCATGTTCTGCGCCGGTGCCGCGAACAGCGACGCGGCCTCGCGGAACGAGGTCCAGTCGCGGGCGAGCGCCAGCTGGAACACCGCGTCCAGGGTCCTGGCCGGTTGCAGCGCGGTCCACTTGATCGCGACGGCGTGCTCACCGGCCTCGACGCCGGGCACCCTGCCCTGCGCGCCGGCGTTCTTCAGCCGGTCCACCACGTCGGACAGCAGCGGGCCGTGCCCGGTGGACCGGACCGTGATCGTCCGGGGTTGGGCCCCCGCGACCTTGATGACCTCCTGCCTGGTCTCCAGGGGCTTCTGCACGCCGTCGTACTCGTAGGTCGAGCCGGTGACGCGTTCCAGGTACAGGTCCGTGACCGCGGGGTCGAGGTTCGTCAGGCCCCACGAGACGTCCCGGTTGTGGCCGATGACCACACCGGGCATGCCGGAGAACGTGAAGCCGCTGACGTCGAACGGGCACTCCTGACCGACCGAACGGCAGTGCAGGCCCATCTGGTACCAGATGCTCGGCATCGCCGGTCCGAGGTGGGGGTCGTTGGCCAGCAGCGGTTTGCCGGACTTGGTGAGCTTGCCCGACACCACCCAGGCGTTGGACCCGATGCCCTGGCCGCGCGGCCCGAGGACGCCGTCGAGCGAGCTCGCGGCGTCGGCCGCGTTGTCCAGTGCCGCCGTGAAGGCCGCCTTCTCGGCACGTCCGGCACTCTGCGGCACGGTCGCGTCGGAGGCGGCGGGCACGCTGGGTTCCCAACGGCTGTAGTCGTACTCGGGGAACAGCCGCGCCACGGTGTCCGCCGGCAGGCTCGCGGACAGCATCGCGCGCCTGGTCTGATAGGTGACCGTGCCGCTGAGGTCCCAGGCCATGGCCTTGAGCCAGGCCACCGAGTCCACCGGGGTCCACTGCTCCGGCACGTACCCCGGCGTGATCACCCCGAGGACCGCGTACTCCACGCTCAGCTCGGACCCGGAGTGCTCGGCGAGGTAGGCGTTCACGCCGTCGGCGTAGGCCTGCAGGTGCTCGCGCGTGCTCGCCGAGAGCATGCCGTACTCCTGCTCGGCGACCCGGCGCCAGCCCATCGTCCGCACGGTCGCGTCCACGGTCACCTGGTCGGCGCCGAACAGCTCGGAGAGCCGCCCCGCGGTGATGTGGCGGCGGACGTCCATCTCCCAGAACCGGTCCTGCGCGTGCGTGTAGCCCTGCGCGAGGAACAGGTCGTGGGGGTTGTCCGCGTAGACCTGCGGCACGCCGTACTGGTCGCGCAGCACCTCGACCGGTGCGCGCAGACCGGGCACGGCCAGCTCGCCGTCCGTCGTCGGGAACGAGTTCCGCACGGTCCAGGTGACGAAGAGGCCCGCCGCGGACGCCACCACGACCAGGACCACCACGAGGCACCAGGCGGTGATCCGCAGCCGTCGCAGCCACGTCGATCTCGGTCGCGCCGGCGGGACGGTCTCGGCCGCGGTGTCCGGGGTGCTCGCCACATCTACCACCCGTGGAGCATCGCCGCGCCCGCGTGCGGGGCAAAGTGAGGGGTTCTCCTGACTTAACCGGTGTCCGCGCGGGTGGAAGGCTCGCGGCGTGGCTACCGACACCGCCGTGCGCACCGGACCCGGCCGCGACTTCCGGCGGTTCTGGGCCGGTGACGTGGTCTCCCAGTTCGGTTCCCGGATCACCGAGTTCGTGCTGCCGCTGCTCGTCGTGACCACCCTGGACGGATCGGGCACGCAGGTCGGCCTGTTGCAGGGCCTGTACCTGTGCCCGTTCTTCCTGCTGCCGCTGCTGGCGGGGGTGTGGCTGGAACGGCGGGCGAAGCGGCCGGTCATGATCGCCGCGGACCTCGTCCGGTTCGTGGTCGTGCTGTCCGTGCCGGTGCTGGCCCTGCTCGGCCTGCTGACGCTGCCGCTGCTGTACGTGATCGCGGTGGTCGGCGGCACGATGACGGTGCTCTACGACATCGCGGCGACCAGCTACCTGCCCCTGCTCGTGCAGGGCGGTGCGCTCGCGTCGGCCAACAGCAGGGTCCTGGCAGGCCAGGCCGCCGGTGCGACCGGCGGACCCGGTCTGGCGGGCTGGCTCAGCGCCCTGTTCGGCCCGGCAGCGACCCTCGTGTTCGACGCGTTGTCGTACCTGACCTCGGCGAACGCGTTGCTGCTGATCCGCCACCGCGAGCAGGTCCCGCCGCCGTCCCCGCGCAACCTCCGGCGTGAGGTGGCCGAAGGGCTCCGCGCGGTGCTGCACAACCCGCCGGTCCGGGCGTTCGCCGTCCACGCCGGGATCTACAACGCCGCCACCGCGATGACGACCGTGGCGTTCCTGATCTACTTCGTGCGCGAGCTCGGGCACAGCTCCGCCGCGTACGGGCTGATCATGCTGTGCGGCGGGCTCGGCGGCATCTGCGGCGCGCTGACCACGCCCGCGTTGATCAGGCGGCTCGGCTACGGGCGTTCGATGCTGGTCGTGCTCGTGTTCTCCACGTCGTCGTACTTCCTGCTGCCGCTGGCCGACGGTGGCCGTCTGGACTCGGTGCTGTGCGGCCTGGCCTACTTCCTCGGCTCGGCCGGTGCCGCGGGCGGGACCGTGGTCGCGTTGACCGTGCGGCAGAAGACCACGCCGCCCGAGCTGCTCGCGCGGATGAACGCCAGCTACCGGCTGTTCGCGTTCGGCATGCTGTCGCTGGGTTCGGTGGTCGCGGGTTTCCTGGTCGACGGGGTTGGCGCGCGCACCACTCTGGTCATCGCGCCGATCCTGCTGCTGTTGTCCGCCATCCCCGCGGCCAGCCGCCCGATCCGCACGATCCGCCACCTGGACTGACGTGGGGGCGGCCCGGCACGCCGGGCCGCCCCCACGTCACGGTCAGCGGTAGGAGCGCAGCAGCTCGGTGAGGCAGGTCGTGCCGAACTCCAGTGCGTCCACGGGAACGCGTTCGTCGACCGTGTGCAGCAGGCCGCGGTAGTCGGTGCCCGCCGGGAGCCGCAACGGGAGCCAGCCGTAGCAGCGGATGCCGAGCTGGGCGAACAGGCGGGCGTCGGTCGAGGCCGGCGAGACCATGGGCAACGGCACGGCGTCCGGGTCGGCCTTGGCGAGGATCTCGGCCATCGTGTCGTAGAAGCCGCCGAACTCGGGTTGCCGGATCCGTTCCGGCCGGACCATCGAACCCTCCAGCAGCAGCTCGTGCTCGAAGTCCTCGCCGGCGAGCTCGCGCAGCTCACCGACGAAGTCCTCGACGGTGAAGTTGCCGGGCAGGATCCGGCCGTCCAGGTCGACGGTGATCTCGCTGGGCACGACGTTGATCTTCTCGGTCGTGCGGACGATCGTGGGGTTCGCGGTGTGCCGCAGCACCGAGTCCAGCCGCAGCGCCTCCCGCAACGGCAGGCCCTCCGGGCGGGGGTCGCCGGTCTGGTCCGCGCGGTACCGGGCCACCTGCTCCGACAGCGGTGACGGCAGCGCGCCCGCGAGCACCTCCAGCATGCGGTCCGCGGCCGAGGTCTGGTGCCGCGGCATCCGGGTCCCGGTCAGCGTGGCGAGCAGCCGGCCCAGGCGTGCCATCGGCGAGTCCGGCGGTGCCAGCCGGGAACCGTGCCCGCCCGGACCGCGCAACGTCAGGCGCAGCCAGCAGGCCCGCTTCTCGGCCACCACGATCGGGTGGAACCGGTGGCCGGGGAGGTCGATGCCGGCACCGCCCTCCTCGCCGATCGCGTACTCCACGCCGTCGAACAGCTCCGGGTGCTCGTTGACGAGGTAGCGGGCGCCGACCGCGCTGCCCGCCTCCTCGTCGGCCACCACGGCCAGCAGGACGTCACCGGCGGGGCGCTCGCCCGCGGCCGCCAGGCGGGACAGGGCGGACAGCATCATCGCCAGGCCGCCCTTCATGTCGATCGCGCCCCGGCCCCAGACGTGCCCGTCGACGATCCGCGCCTCGAACGGCGGGTGCGTCCACTGCTGGCCGTCCACCGGCACGACGTCGGAGTGCGCGTGCAGCAGCAACGGCGGTGCCTCGCCGCGGCCGGGGAACCGCGCGACGAGGTTCAGCCGCTCCGGGTCCGGGCCGAGCACCTTCAGGTCCACGTCCACGCCGGCGAGCAGCCGCCGCAGGTGGTCGACGACGGCGGTCTCCCTGCCGGGCGGGTTGGTGGTGTCGATCCTGATCAGGTCCCGCAGCAGCGGCACCGGTTCGTCGGCGAACGACATGGGAGGTCCGTCCTTCTTCGTCAGGTGAGCAGGGCGACCACGCGTGCGGCCAGTTCCTGGACGTCGCCGTCGTCGGGCCGCAGCACCAGCTCGGGGTGCTCCGGCGGTTCGTACGGGTCGTCCACGCCGGTGAACCCCGTGATCTCGCCACGGCGAGCGCGCGCGTACATGCCCTTGGGGTCGCGGGACTCGCACACCTCGACGGGGGTGTCGACGTGCACCTCCTGGAACGCCAGCCCGGTGTCGGCGTGCCGGGACCGCACCTGGTCGCGGTCGGCCCGGTACGGGCTGATCAGCGCGACGATCGCGACCACGCCCGCGTCGGCGAACAACCGGGCGACCTCGCCGACCCGGCGGACGTTCTCCGCGCGGTCCTGCGCGCTGAAGCCCAGGTCCGAGTTCAGGCCGTGGCGCAGGTTGTCGCCGTCGAGCAGGTAGGCGGGCCGGCCGGCCGCGACCAGCAGGCGTTCGACCTCCGCGGCGATCGTGGACTTGCCCGCGGCCGACAGACCGGTCAGCCACACCGTGCACCCCGGCGTCGTGCGGGCCACGTCGGTGCGGTGCCAGACGACGGTGGGTGCGGCGGGCCGCAGGACCATGCCGGCGCCGACGGTGTCGTTGGTGGCCTCGTCGATGAGCACGAAGCTGCCGGTCGCCCGGTTGCGCCGGTACACGTCGTAGGCCAGCGGGGCGTGCGTGTGCAGCGTGACGCGGCCGATCTCGTTGAGCGACAACGACTCCGCGGACTCGTCGCGGTGCAGGGTGGTGATGTCGAGCCGGTAGCGCAGGGCCTGCACCGTGGCGCGGACCTCCTGCGTGGTGTGCTGGACGAGCAGCCGCGAACCGGGTGAGAGCGCGGACCGGTCGCCGAGCCAGCAGACCATGGCCTCGACGTCCCTGCCGACCTCGGGCCGGTTGCCGGGCTTGCAGATCATGTCGCCGCGCCGCACGTCCACGTCGTCGGCCAGCCGCACGGTGACCGCCTGGGGCGCGAACGCGTACGGCAGCGCTCCACCGCCGGGCCGGTGGATGGCCGAGATCGTCGAGGTCACGCCGGAGGGCAGCACGACGACCTCGTCACCCTCGCGGAACGTGCCGCCGCCGACGGTGCCCGCGTAACCGCGGAAGTCGCCGTGGCGCACCACGTACTGCACGGGCAGCCGGGCGTCGACGAGGTTGCGGTCGGACGCGATGTGCACGTTCTCCAGGTGGTGCAGCAGCGGGGTGCCCTCGTACCAGGGCATCTGCGTGCTCCGCTGCACCACGTTGTCGCCGTGCAGCGCCGAGACCGGGATGAACGTGACGTCCGCGACGTCGAGCCGGGACGCGAACTGCTCGAACTCCGCGCGGATCTCGGCGAACCGGGCGGCGGAGAAGTCCACCAGGTCCATCTTGTTCACGCACACGACCAGGTGCGGGATGCCCAGCAGGCTCGCGACGAACGCGTGCCTGCGGGACTGGTCCAGCAGCCCCTTGCGGGCGTCCACCAGGACCAGCGCGAGGTCCGCCGTGGACGCGCCCGTGACCATGTTGCGGGTGTACTGCAGGTGACCCGGGGTGTCGGCGATGATGAACCGGCGCCGGGGCGTGGCGAAGTGCCGGTAGGCGACGTCGATGGTGATGCCCTGCTCGCGTTCGGCGCGCAGGCCGTCGGTGAGCAGTGCCAGGTCCATCGCCATGCCGCGGGCCTCGCTGGCGCGCTCGATCGACGCCAGCTGGTCGGTGAAGATCGCCTTCACGTCGTAGAGCAGCCGCCCGATGAGGGTCGACTTGCCGTCGTCCACGCTGCCTGCCGTGGCCAGGCGCAACAGCTGGGGGTCCATCAGAAGTACCCCTCCCGTTTGCGATCCTCCATGCCGGCTTCGGAGATCCGGTCGTCGGCGCGGGTCGCGCCGCGTTCGGTCACGCGGGTGACCTCGGTCTCCGCGACCACCGCGGCCGGTGTGTCCGCTGTGGACTCCACGCAGCCGGTGCAGGTGGCGTCGCCGACCGTGCGGAACCGGACCGTGGCCTCGTACGGCCGCTCCCCCGCCTCCAGCCGCAGGAACCGGGTGTGCGCCAGCAGCATCCCGTCGCGTTCGACCACCTCGCGGCGGTGGGAGTAGTACAGCGACGGCAGGTCGATGCCCTCGCGGGCGATGTAGGACCAGATGTCGAGCTCGGTCCAGTTCGACAGCGGGAACACCCGCAGGTGCTCGCCCCTGCGGTGGCGGGCGTTGTAGAGGTTCCACAGCTCGGGCCGCTGGTTGCGGGGGTCCCACTGGCCGTGGTCGTCGCGCAGGCTGAAGACGCGTTCCTTGGCGCGGGCCTTCTCCTCGTCACGGCGGGCACCGCCGAACAACGCGCCGAACCGGTGTTCGGCGGTGGTCCGCAGCAGGGTCGTGGTCTGCAGGCGGTTGCGCCCGCCGGAGCCCTCCACCACCCGGCCCGCGTCGATGTCGTCCTGCACGCGGCCCACCACCAGCCGCACGCCGGTCCGGCGCACCACCTCGTCGCGGAACTCGACCACCTCGTCGAAGTTGTGCCCGGTGTCGATGTGGACCAGGGGGAACGGTGGCGGCGCCGGCCAGAACGCCTTGACCGCCACGTGCAGCATCACCATGGAGTCCTTGCCGCCGGAGAACAGCAGCGCAGGCCGCTCGACGGTCGCGACCACCTCGCGCAGCACGTGCACCGCCTCGGCCTCGACCGCGTCCAGGTGCGACAGCACGTAGTCCTCCGCGACGGCCACTACACCCCCATCGCGCGGCGCAGGCTCAGCGGCCGCATGTCCGTCCAGACGGTCTCGACGTGCGCGAGGCACTCGCTCTTGGTGCCGGTGACGCCGACCTCGCGCCACCCGGACGGCACCTCGCGGTACGTCGGCCAGATCGAGTACTGCTCCTCGTGGTTGACCACCACGGTGAAGCGGGTGCCGTCCTCGTCCTCGTCACGCATGTCCATCCTCCATCTCGGTTTCCCGCTGGTCAGCCAGCGACCGCAGGACCGCCGCCAGCTCGGCGGCGTGAGCGGTCTGCATCATGCTGAAGTGGTCGCCCCGCACGGCCGTGGTCCGGACCTCGCCGTCCACAACGGACTCCCAGCCCGCCGCGGTGGTGCCGGAGCCGTGCGGCACCAGGAGGTCCACGACGCCGCGGTGGCGTTCCGGCCGCCACACCGACACGGCCGTGGTCAGGTCGGTGAAGGTCTTCGCCCTGGCCAGCATCTCGGCGCGCTGCCCGTCCGGCAACAACCCGGCCTCCGCCAGGGCGTCCAACGCCTTGGCGTACTGGGCATCGGGTTCGAGTGCGCTGAGCTCGGCGACGTCCAGGGTCACCTCGGCGCCCGAGGCCGCCGCCACGCTGCGCACGAACCCGTCGACCGCGAACGGCAGCGGGACGGCGACACCGGTGTCCGCGGGGGCGACCGTGTCGAGCAGGGCCAGCAGTCCGACGTCGCCGAGCTCGGCCGCCACGGCCACCGCGAGGCTGCCGCCCAGCGACCAGCCGACGAGGTGGTACGGGCCCTCCGGCCACCGCTGCCGGATCGCCGACGCGTAGCCGCGGGCCAGCTCCGCCACGTCGGGCGAGGCGCCCTCGGGCAGCTCGATCGCGTAGCACGGCCGGTCGCCCAGGTGCTTGCTCACCGGCACGTACGGCAGGGACGACCCGGTGCTCGCGTGCAGGCAGATCAACGGCCTGCGGGTGCCGGACTCGTTCAGGGGCACGATCGCGCCACCGTCCTCGGCGGTGCCCGCGGCGACGCCGGCGAGCTCGCGGACGGTCTGGTGCTGGAACAGCTGGCGCGCGGTGATCGGCACGCCGCGCCGGTTCGCCTTGTCCACCACCAGCACCACGGAGATCGAGTTGCCGCCGAGGTCGAAGAAGCCCGTCAGGACACCGACCGGTCCCCCGCCGAGCACCTCCTGCCAGATCTCGGCGAGCACCCGCTCCGTCGCGGTGGCGGGCGGCTCGTAGGTCACGTCCGGTCCGGCCGCGCCGGGGTCGGGCAGCCGCTTGCGGTCGACCTTCCCGTTGGGCGTCAGGGGGAACGCGTCGAGCCAGGTGAACCGGGCCGGGACCATGTGCTCGGGCAGCAGGTCCCTCAGGTGGCGCCGCACCTGGGCGTCCGCCGGCCGCGTGCCGTTCTCGGGCACCAGGTAGGCCGCGAGGTACTGGCGTCCTGCCTCGCCCCTGACGGCGACGGCGGCCGAGCGGACCGCGGGGTGGTCGAGCAGCGCGGCCTCGACCTCGCCGAGCTCCAGCCGGTGGCCGCGGATCTTGACCTGGTCGTCGGCCCGGCCGAGGAACTCCAGCTTGCCGTCGGCACGGCGGCGGGCCAGGTCACCCGTGCGGTAGAGGCGCCGGCCGCCCCCGGCGAAGGGGTCGGGGACGAACCGCTCGGCGGTGAGGCCGGGCCTGCGGTGGTACCCGGCCGTGACGCCGTCGCCGCCGAGGAACAGCTCCCCCGCCACGCCGATGGGCTGCGGCTGCAACCGGTGGTCCAGCACGTAGGCGGCCTCGTTCGCCAGCGGCGTCCCGATGGTCACCTCGTCGACGACGCGGTCCGCGGTCGACCACACGGTCGTCTCCGTCGGACCGTACATGTTGTGCAGCTCGGCGGGGGTGATCTCGCGCAGCCTGCGGGCCAGGTCGGCGGTCAGCGCCTCACCGCCGACGAACAGCACCTTCAGCGACGCCAGGGCCTCGGCCGCGTCCTGCGCACCGGCGAGCAGCCCCGCCAGCGTCGGCGTGCACTGCAGGTGGGTCACGTCGTGCGCGCGGATCAGCGAGGCGAGGCTGTCGTCGCGCCGGGCACCGGTGAAGGCGCGGCGGACGGTGTCGACGTGCGGCAGGGCCGCGAGGACGTCGTCGGTCGCGATGCCGAAGTCGACCAGGCACGCGATCTCGTCGACGCCCAGCTCCGCGAGCCGCTCGGCGAACCGCACGCACTCCTCCGGGGTGCCGAACAGGCCACCGGACTCCATGTACCGGTCGGCGGCGTGCTCCAGCAACGCCAGCCGGTCGTCCTCGCTGAGCGTGTCGAACTCCAGCCCCATCTGCTTGGCCAGACCGCGCAGCAGGTCCAGCGAGGTGCTCAGGTACCGGGTGAACGGGCCGCGGGCCACGTCCAGCGCGCGGTCTCGGTCCGGGTCGATGAACGTGTGCAGCATCAGCGCCACGTGCCCGCCGTCGGTGCCGTGGCGTTCCCGCCAGGCTTCGCGGTAGACGGCGATCTTCCCGGCGAGCGCGTCGAGGTCCTGGCCGAGCATGTGGGTGAGCAGGCCGAGTCCGGCGTGCCCCGCCGCGCGGAACGTCTCCGGGCTGCCCGCGGCGCTCAGCCACATCGGCAGCTCGGCCTGCACGGGCGCGGGCCGGATGCGGACGTCGACCTCGGCACCCTCGCCGGCGGGCATGCGCACGCTCTCCCCGCGCCACAGCGACCGCACGGTCTCGACGCCGTCGAGCATGATCTTCTTGCGTTCGCCGTAGTTCTCCGGCGCGAACACGAAGTCGTTGCGGTGCCAGCCGGACGCCACCGAGATGCCCACGCGGCCGTCGGACAGGTTGTCGACGACGGACCACTCCTCGGCCACCCGCACCGGGTTGTGCAGCGGCAGCACCACGCTGCCCGCGCGGATCGAGATCCGGTCGGTCGCCACGGCCAGCGCCGCCGCCATGACCGACGGTGCCGGGTAGAGCCCGCCGAAGGCGTGGAAGTGCCGTTCGGGCGTCCAGACCGAGCTGAACCCGTTGCGGTCCGCGTACTTCGCGCCTTCCAGCAGCAGCCGGTAGCGCTCGCTGCCGGGCGTGCTGGAGTCGTCGCTCGCGAAGTAGAACAGGCCGAAGTCGAGTTTGCGCGTGGGCCGCGCGGTGCGCCCGCCCAGCATGGTGTCGGTGTTCGCCTCGGCGACCACGACGGTGTAGCCCCTGGCCAGCGTCCACAGCAGCTCGACCACGGAGATGTCGAACGAGATGCTGCTGACCGCGAGCCACACGCCCGGATCGCGGGTGCCCAGCCGCCGGTCCAGCTCCCCGTACAGGGTCATGACCTCGCGGTGGTCGACCATCACGCCCTTGGGCTGACCGGTCGAGCCCGAGGTGTAGCAGACGTACGCCAGCATCTCCGGCGCCACCGCGGTCTCCGGCGCCGTGTCGGGTTCGCCGCTGACCTCGGCCACGTCGACCAGCGGGACGCCGTGCTCGGACATCGCGGTCTTGCTCTGCTCGTCGACGAGGACGGCGACGGGGGCCGCGTCCTGGAGGACGAACCCGAGCCGGGCGGCCGGGTACCTCGGGTCCAGCGGCACGTACGCCGCACCGGCCTTGAGCACGCCGAGCAGCGCGGCGGTGGTGTCGACCGACCGGCCCACGGCGACCCCGACCAGGCTGCCCGGTCCGGCGCCGGCGGCGAGCAGCCGGTGCGCGACCTGGTTCGCCCGGCACCGCAGCTGCGCGTAGGTCAGCGAGTCCTCCCCGCTCACCACGGCGGTCGCGTCCGGGGTGCGCTCGGCTTGGGCGTCGAAGGCCTCGTGCACGGTGCCCGCGGGGACGGGTGCGCTCGTGTCGTTCCAGTGCACGGTCAGCCGGACGCGTTCCGACAGCGGCAGGAGCTCCAGCTCGGACAGCCGGGCGTCCGGGCGGGAGACCGCGGACTCCAGGAGCTGGCGGGTGTGCTGCAGGAACCGGTCCATCCGGTCGCGGTCGAACAGCTCGGTGGCGTACTCCAGGCCCAGCTCGACGCCGCCCGCGGACCGCTCGGCGACGCTGAGGGTGAGGTCGAAGCGCGCGGTGCCGGTGTGCAGGGCGACGCCCTCGACCTCGACGTCGCCCATCCGCACGGACTTGAGGTGCTCGTCGACCTGCAGCAACGCCACCTGGAACAGCGGGTTGGCGCCCGCGTCGCGGTCCGGCCGCAGCTCGTTGACCAGCTGGTCGAACGGCATGTCCTGGTGCGGGTGCGCGGAGTAGACGGTCTCCTGGGCGCGCGCCAGCAGCTCGCGGAAGTTCGGGTCGCCCGCGGTGGACACCCGCAGCACCACCGTGTTCGCGAAGTAGCCGATCAGCCGCTCCAGCTCCGGCCTGGTGCGACCGGAGAACGCGGTTCCGGCGACGATGTCGTGCTGGCCGGTGTACCGGGAGGACACCGCCGCCAGCGCGGCGAGCATCAGCGGCAGCACCCTGGTCGGTTCGGGGCCGCCCAGGGCTTGCAGCTCGCGGTGCAGCCGTGCGGGCAGGACGTGGTGGACGGTGTCGCCCGCCCAGGTCGGGGCCGCCGGTCGCGACCGGTCGGCCGGGAACCGCAGGGTGTCCAGGTCCGCCAGGGCCGTGCGCCAGTACTCCAGCGACGCGGCGCGCCGCGCAGTGGCCTCCTGGCCGTGCTGCCAGGCGGCGAAGTCGGCGTACTGGATCGGCAGCTCCGCCAGCACGGCGGGCCGGCCCGCGCGGGCGGCGCTGTAGAGCTCGATCAGCTCCCTGGTGAGGATCTCGGTGGACCACGCGTCGGTGGCGATGTGGTGCAGGGCGAGGACGAGCAGGTGGTCGTCGGCCGCCAGCCGCACGAGGTCGGCACGCAGCAGCGGGTCGCGCTCCAGGTCGAACCGGCGGCGCCCGGCCGCGGCCAGCAGGTCGGCCGCCCGGCGTTCGCGGTCCTCGAACTCCCGCAGGTCCGTCGCGGTGAACAGGCCGGTTCCGGGTGGGCCGACGAGCTGGCGCGGGCCGTCGGGCGTGTTGACGTACCGGGTGCGCAGGCTCTCGTGCCGGGCGACCAGCTCGGCGACCGCGTTCCGCAGCAGCGGCACGTCGAGCTCGCCGCGCAGGCGCATGGCCAGCGGCGTGTTGTAGATCGGCTTCCCGTCCGCCCACTGGTGCAGGAACCACAGCCGCTGCTGCGCGAACGACAGCGGCAGCGGCTCGTCCCGTCCGACGGCGGGAATCCGGTCGGCCTCGCGGGCGGCGGCGCGCTGGGCGCGGAGGCTCGGCCACGAGTGCGGCGCGCTGCTGGGCCGTGAGGTTTCCCAGCCGCTCTTCAGTGCTCTCGTGCATCGCGCTCCTCACAGCTCGGCCGCCCTGCCCAGGCAGACTGTCCTGCGGGCGGACACCCCGGCCAGTCCGGGGATTCCCCTACCCGCCACCAGGCCAGGAACTCCGGCCGGTCCAGCCTGGGCTGGGCGAACGAGCCGATCACCGCGGCGGGCTCCGACCAGCTCCGCCGCACCGGCGCGACGTCGGCGAGCGGGGCCCAGTCAGCGCCCCGCAGCACCCCCAGGTGGCGGTTCCTGTCCACCTCGACGGAGATCCCGTCGGGCGCCGGCGCCGTGACGCACACCGTGCCGCCGGCCACCGACCACCAGGACCGGACGGTTCCGGGCGTGTGGTCGGGTTCCGGGTAGTCCTGCGCCCTCACCGGTTCGCCGAGCAGCAGCTCCATGTGCACTTCGGACAACGGCTTGTCGTCTGCGGGGAAGTGGTGGACCGTCCGGTAGCCCGCGCGGGCGTAGAACGCCGGGTTGCCGCGTTCGACCACGGCGTCGAGCACCACTCGCGCCGCCCCCTCGGCGCGCGCACCGGCTTCGAGCGCCCGCAGCAGCCGCCTGCCCACGCCGAGCCCGCGGGCTTCGGGTGACACGGCGAGCCGGCGCACGCACCAGTCCCGGCTGTGCGCCCGCACCGCGCCGACGACCCGGCCACCGGCCGTCGCGGTCCACAGGTGGTACCCGGCGGCCAGGTCGGCGCGCACGTCGTCCGCCGTCTCCCGGGCGCCGTCCGCGACCGGCAGGCCCGGCACCAGGTCTCCCGCCCGGTAGGCGGCCCTGGTCACGGCGGCGACCTCATCGGCCAGCCGGTCGGCCGGTCGCAGGGCCTCCGCGACGGTCAGAGTGTCTGATGTGGACACACGGCACCTCCCCCGCCGCAGAGTGGCACGCCGGGGCCGTGCCGGACCTGTAGGGGTATTGCCGGACTCGTCCGGCTCCCGCGGTCTGGACAGGGTGGAGGCTCGCCCACGGGCAGCCGAGGACGCGCAGTCGAGGAGCCGAGCATGCCGAACCCGCCATCCCGACCGGCCGCGAGTGGACTCGCCGAAGCGCGCAAGGCGGTACTGGCGCTGCGCACCCGGCAGCACACCGCGAGCCACGGCGGCGGCACCCGGATCGAACCCGCCGCGCGGGACCGGCGGCTGCCGTTGTCGTTCGCCCAGCAACGGTTGTGGTTCCTCGACCAGTGGTCGCAGGGCCAGCCGGTCTACAACGCGCCGATGGTGCTGCGGCTCAAGGCCGACCTCGACGTGGACGCGTTGCAACGCGCGCTCACCGAGGTCCTCACGAGGCACGAGGTCCTGCGCACGCGCTACCCGAGCGAGAACGGCGTGCCGTACCAGCAGGTCGAGCCCGCACCGGACCGGGTTCCGCTGCCGGTCACCGACATCGCCGCCGGGGACGTGGACGCGTTCGTCGGCGACCTCGTGCGGGAGCCGTTCGACCTGGGCACCGGCCCGGTGTTCCGGCCGGCGCTGGGCCGGGTGAGCGCCACGGAGTACGTCCTGGTGCTCGCCATGCACCACATCGCCACCGACGGCTGGTCCGTCGAGATCATGCTGCGCGAGCTGATCACGAGCTACCAGCGCGCGATCGGCGCGCCCGTCGACGCCGTGCCGCTGGCCGTGCAGTTCGCCGACTACGCGGTGTGGCAACGGGACTGGCTCGCCGGCGAGGCACCCCAGGACCAGCTGCGGTACTGGCGGGAGCAGCTGCGCGACCTGCCGACCCTCGACCTGCCGACGGACCGGCCGCGGCCCGCGCACCGCACGCAGGCGGGGTCGATCGAGGAGGTCATGCTGCCGGGCCCGCTCGCGGAGAAGCTGTCCGCGTTCGCCATCGCCGAACGGGCCACCGTGCTCACGGTCGCGCTGGCCGCGTTCAACGTCGTGATGTCGCGCTACAGCGGCCAGGACGACATCGTGGTGGGGTCGATCTTCTCCGGCCGCACCCGGCCCGAGATCGAGCCGCTGATCGGCTTCTTCGCCAACACCCTGGTGCTGCGCACCTCCACCGCGGGCAACCCGACGTTCCGGGAGCTGGTGGCGCGCACCGGCAAGACCGTGATCGACGCGCACCTCAACCAGGACCTGCCGTTCGGCCGGCTGGTCGACGAGCTGAGCCCCGAGCGCGACCCGAGCCGCAACCCGCTGTTCCAGGTGTCGTTCACCCTGCAGCACGCGTCGGTGGAGTCCGCGACCGTCGGTGACCTGACCGCCGAGGTGTACTCGCCCGACATCGGGACCGCCCGCTTCGACCTCGCGTTCCAGGTCACCCAGGTGGCCGGGAGCGGGCTGCGGCTGTGGGCGGAGTACTCCACGGAGCTGTTCGACGCCGACCGGATCCGGCGGCTGTTCGCGCACTACCGGCGCGTGCTCGAACTCGTGCTCGACGCCCCCGAGACGCCTCTGGGCCGGGTGCGGCTGCTCACCGGCGACGAGTACGACTCGGTGGTGGTCGAGGCCAACCGGACGGAGCGGTCGTACGGCCCGCAGGAGCGCTGCCTGCACCACCTGTTCGAGTCCGTTGTGGACACGGCGCCGGACGCGGTCGCCAGCCGGTTCGCGGGCGCGTCGCTGACCTACCGGGAGCTCGACGAGCGGGCCAACCAACTGGCCCGGCACCTGTCCTCGCTCGGGGTGGGGCCGGAGTCGGTGGTCGGCGTCCTGCTGGAGCGCGGCCCCGCGCTGCCGACGGCGTTCCTGGGTGTGCTGAAGGCGGGCGGCGCGTACCTGCCGCTGGACCCCGACCACCCCGTGGCCCGGCGGGAGCTGGTGCTCGGCGACGCGGGCGCGGCCGTGGTCGTGACGACCACCGACCTGGCCGGGGGCGTTCCCGAGGGCGTGCGGGCGGTGTGCCTGGACGACCCGGCGGTCGCGGCGCAGGACACCGCGCGGCCCAACCTCCCCGTGCACCAGGACAACCTGGCGTACGTGATCTTCACCTCCGGCTCGACCGGGCGGCCGAAGGGCGTGCAGGTCTCCCACCGGTCGATCGCGGGCTTCACCCCGGCGGTGATCGAGCTGTTCGGACTGGAGGTCGGCGACCGCGTGCTCCAGTTCGCCAACCCGGCGTTCGACGTGAGCCTCTTCGACTTCTTCGGCGCGCTGTGCAGCGGCGCGACCCTCGTGCAGGCACCCCGCGCGGACCTGCTGGACCCGGTGCGGCTGACCGAGCTGATGCGGTCCGAGCGGGTCACCGTCACCGACCTGCCACCGGCGGTGCTGCGGCTGCTCGACCCGGCGGCCCTGCCGGACCTGCGGGCGTTGTTCGTCGGCCTGGAGTCGTTCCCCGGTGAGCTGGTCAACGCCTGGAACACCGGGAACCGGATGTTCCACAACGGCTACGGCCCCACCGAGGCGACGGTGGCGTGCGTCGACTACCTCTGCCCGCACGAGCACCACGACGCGATGCCGCCGATCGGCGTGCCGATGGCCAACTACCAGGCCTATGTCGTCGACCGGTTCGGCGAGCCGGTGCCGGTGGGCGTGCCGGGTGAGCTGCTGATCGGCGGGGTGGGCGTGGCGCGCGGGTACGCGGGGCGGCCGGACCTGACCGCGGAGAAGTTCGTGCCGGACCCGTTCGGCGCACCCGGCGGCCGGCTGTACCGCACGGGCGACCTGGTGCGCCGGCGCGCGGACGGCAACCTGGAGTTCGTCGGTCGGATCGACAACCAGGTCAAGATCCGCGGCCTGCGGGTGGAGCCCGCCGAGATCGAGCACGCCGTGATGGCGTTGCGCCAGGTCGAGGACGCGGCCGTGGTGGTGTCCGGCAGTGGCGGTGACGCCCAGCTCGTGGCGTACGTCGCGCCCGCGGCCGGTGCGACCGTGGACACGGCGGTGTTGCGGTCCGAGCTGAGCGAGTCGCTGCCGGTCTACCTGGTGCCGTCGACCTTCGTCGTGCTGCCGTCGCTGCCCCGTGCGGCGAGCGGCAAGCTCGACCGCGCCCAGCTGCCCAGGCCGGGCGCGGCGCACGTGCCGGAGACCTCCCCGCCCACGACGGCGACCGAGGTGGCGCTCGCCGAGATCTGGCAGGAGCTGCTCGGTACCGAGTCGATCTCGGTGCAGGACAACTTCTTCGCCATCGGCGGCACGTCGTTGAAGATCACCCAGGTGGCCACCAGGGTCCAGGAGCGCTTCGGGGTCCGGCTGGAGCTGCGGGACCTCTTCCTGCACGCCACCCTCGGCGGGCTCGCGGCGCTCGTGGAGGAACGGGAGCTGGCGGACGTCTCCCCCGACGAGCTGGCCGCGTTGCTGGACGCCGTCGACGGGCGGTCGTCGTGAACTTCCGCGAGGAGATCCGCGCGTTCTTCGCCTCCCGGCGCGTTCAGGACGAGGTCGCCGCGATCCGCGCCCTGCCACCGGAGGCGGAGACAGGGCGGCTCGCCGTCTACTCGTGGCTGGGTGAACGCGGCTGGCTCGCCCCGCACTGGCCGGAGCGCTACGGCGGCCTCGGCCTCGGTGTGGCGGAGGCGGCGGCGCTCACCGAGGAGATGCTGTACGCGGGCGTGCCGGACGACCTGCACACGTTGAGCATCGGCATCGTGGGCACGTTCCTGCTGCACAGCGGGACGGAGGCGCAGAAGCAGGAGCACCTGCCCGCGCTGGCGCGCGGTGACCGGATGGCCACCGTGCTGTTCACCGAACCGTCGTGCGGCTCCGACCTGGCCGCCCTGCGCACCGAGGCACGCCCCGACGGGGCCGGCTGGCGCCTGCACGGCACGAAGATCTACAACCAGAAGTCGCAGTTCGCCGAGATGGCCCTGTGCGCGGCCCGCACCAGGGACAGCGGTGTCGGCATGGACGGCATCACGCTGTTCCTCGTGCCCCTCGACTCCGCGGGCGTGCACGTGTCCACCGTCGCGTCGATGGGCAACGACCGGTTCACCCAGGTCGTCATCGACGGGCTGCTGCTCACCGAGGACGCCGTCGTCGGCTCGGTGCACGACGGCTGGACGTTGATGAACTCGTTGCTGCTGCTGGAACGCACCGGCATCGACTTCCACGCCAAGGCGCGGGTCCTGCTGGACACCGTCCTCGACCGCGCCCGCGCCACCGGCCGCCTGTCACCGGAGCTGGCCGAGCTGGACGCACGGCTGGCCGCGGCGCACGCGCTGGCGTGGCAGCAGGTGCACAACCTCGCGGCGGACCGGCCGTCACCGGGCGGGTCGGCCATGGCCAAGTGGTACGCCTCCGAGCACTTCCGGCCGATCCTGCGGGCCGCGGCGGAGGTCGACGGCCTGGACTCCGTGCTCACCTCGTGGGACGGCGGCGCACCCGCGCACGGGAGCGTCGAGTCGGCCTACCGGACCGGGCCGAGCCTGCGCCTGGCCTCCGGCACCTCCGAAGTCATGCTGTACCTCATCGCGACCGGGGAACTGGGACTGCTGTGATGCTGACCGACCTGTTCGACGACGACACCACCCCGCTGCTGCGCAGGCTGGGCGAACGGCCGCGGGGCGGCGGTGCGCCGCAGGACGAGGAGACGCGCCGGCAGGTGCTGGCCGCGCTCGCGGACTCCGAGCAGTCCCCGGCGGAGGTGCTGCGGGCCGCCGAGCTGATGGGCGCCGCGCTGTACCAGAGCCCGTTCCTGGACACCGTCGCGGCCGCGGAGCTGTTCCCGCTCTCCCCCGGCCGCACCGTCGCGCTGGCGTTGCGGGAGAACGGCACCGACAACCCCGCCACGCCCGCGCCGTTCGTGCTGCGGGACGGCAAGGTCACGGCCGTGCGGCGGTTCGTGGCATTCGCGTCCGATGTGGACGACCTGCTCGTCGTCGGTGGCACCACGGCCGCGCTGGTTCCCGTCGAGCAGCCCGGTGTGCGGACCCGCCGGCAGGACGACGTCGGCCGTGGCGACCTGCACACCGTCGAGCTCCAGGACGCGGTGGCACAGGTGCGGGACGTGACGGCCGACTACCCGGCGGTGCTGGCCAGGGCCCGGCTGCGGCACGCCGCGTACCTGGTCGGCGCGGCGCAGGCGGCGATCCGGCTGACCGCGGACCACCTGCGGGAGCGCAAGGTCTTCGGTCAGCCGCTGGCCAAGTCCACGGCCCTGGCGTACCGCTTGGCGGCGCTGCACGCGGAAGCCGAGGCCGTCCGTGCGCTGGTCGGCACGGAACCGAGCCCGCGGACGGGAGCGCAGGCGGTGCTGCTGGCCGGCGCGGTCGCCCGGCAGAGCGCGGAGGAGGCGGTGCACCTGCACGGCGCGCGCGGCATGACCGAGCACAGCGACGCGCAGCTGTTCTACCGGCGCGCGGCGGTCGACGCCCAGTGGTACGGGACGGCAACCGCCCTCCGCGCCGAACTGCTCGCGGCGCTGAGCGCCTGACCTGCTCCCCTGCCGTGCCCACGGCGTCTGCAAGTACTACCAACACAGGTGTTGGCAGTACTTGCAGACGCGTCAGGGAAGCAGGCGGTGGGTGGACAGCAGGTCGTAGAACGGCTCGTGGTGCTTGCTGAACGCCGCGAGCGCCTCGTTGTTGTCCACCGTGTCCGCGTACGCGGTCGACGTGGCGGTGAACCCGGTGCTGTTGCTGACCGCCGTGTGCCACCGCGCGGAACGGGACCATTCGGAGCGGTCGCCGGAGGACCACGTCGTCGCCTCGGCGCGGTAGGTGATCCCCACGCGGTCGCAGTACGCGCGCAGCACCTCCGACGGCGCGCTGACCAGGTCCGCGGCGTCGAGCACGACGGGCACCTGCCCGCCCGCGTCGAGCACGGCCCGGTAGATCTCGTACTGGCCCTCGATGCCGATGTCCGAGCACACCATGTCCGGCTTGAGCGCGTAGAACGAGGCCGCGATCTCGTCGGGGCGGCGGATCAGGAACGTGTGCCGCACCTCGGCCAGGAACCGGCGGTCGGCCAGCACCGCGTCGTAACGGAGGTCCGTGGTGTCCTTGAAGAACACCGTGCGGGTCGCCGACTCCTCCCGGATCGCCGCGATCAGGTCGGTGTGGGTGTGCACCTCGCGGGACCCGACGGTGGTCGAGCCGTAGTCGGAGATGTTGCAGAACGGCTCGTGCAGCGCGAGGAGCCCGTCGTGCTCGACCATCGAGCGGAAGAGCGCGGTCGACCGGGAGCGCGGGGCCGCCCACAAGGCGATGATCATGTGGCTTCCTTCCTGGGGTGCTCACGGTCCCCCAGGCCGCGCGGGCGGGACAAGCCAGGTATGTCCCCGACTTGAGGGTCCCGTGCGCCGGCCGCGATTCTCGGGACCGATTGGCGAAGGGCGGCCGCATGCGACTTGAGTCCACAGCAGACGGATGGGCGCCGGCCCCACCGCGCCGGGTGCCGCGCGCCGGTCGCGGTGACGGACGGTTGCCCTGCTCACCGGCGCAGGAACGGCTGTGGTTCCTCGAACAGGTGGACCCCGGCTCGCCGGCGCACGTCGTCCCGGTCGCGGTGCGGTTCACCGGCGACCTCGACGTGCCCGTGCTGAGCCGGTGCCTGGACGAGGTCGTGCGGCGGCACGAGGTGCTGCGCACCAACATCGTCGAGCGCGCCGGCGTGCCGTACCAGGTGGTGAGCCCGCCGGCGCCGGTGCCGTTGCCGGTGCGGGACATCAGGGACGCGCCCGACGTCGAACGGGCGGTGCTGCGCGAGGCCGCGACCGCGTTCGACCTGGCGACGGCGCCGATGCTGCGGGCGAGCCTGCTGCGCGTCGACGATCGCGTGCACGTGCTGCTGCTGAGCATCCACCACGTCGCGTGCGACGGCTGGTCGATCGGCGTGCTCCGCGCGGAGCTGACCGCGTTGTACGAGGCGTTCCGCGACGGCCGGCCGTCCCCGCTGCCGGAGCTGCCGGTGCAGTACGGCGACGTCGTGGTGTGGCAGCGCGACCGGCTCCGCCGCGGCGAGCTGGACGCCCAGCGGGAGCACTGGCGGACGGCGCTGGCCGGTGCGGGTGAGCTGCTGCTGCCGGCGGACGGCTCGCGGTCCGCCGCCCGGACCGCACGCGGTGACACCATGGCGTTCCGGTTGTCACCGGACCTCGTCACGTCCGTCGGCGCCGTGGCGGCCACGGCGGGGACGACCCGGTTCGCGGTGCTGCTGGCCGCGTTCACGGCCGTGCTGTCGCGGTGGAGCGGCCAGGACGAGGTGGTGGTCGGCTCCCCCGTCGCCGGCCGGTGCGCGGCCGAGACCGAGCCGGTGGTCGGGCTCCTCGCCAACACCCTCCCGCTGCGCCTGGACCTGTCCGGCGACCCGGCGTTCGCCGACCTGGTCGCCGCGGCCGGTGAGGAGCACCGCGCGGCCCTGGCCAACCAGGACTACCCGTTCGACCTCGTGGTCACCGACGTCGGCGCCGGCCGCACGGACGGGCTGGCGCCGCTGGTCCAGGTGGTGCTGGCGCTGCGCGACGCACCGCCCGCGCCGGTGCGGCTCGGCGGGCTGGTCGTCGAGGAGCTCCCGGTCCGGTCGGTGGCCACGAAGTTCGACGTGGCGCTCGACCTCGTGCCCAGCGCGGACGGCGGTGTGGACGGGCGCCTGGAGTTCAGCGCGGACCTGTTCACCCGCGACACCGCGGCCCGGATGGCCGACGCCTTCGCGCGGCTGCTGCGGCACGGCGTGTCCCGGCCGGACGAGGCCGTGTCGGCGCTGCCGCTGATCGCGCCGGCCGAGAGCACCCGGATCACCGGCGAGCTCAGCGGTCACAGCTCCGCCGCGCCGTTCGAGGGCCCGCTGACCGTGCACGGCGTGGTCGAGCAGTGGGTGGAGCGGACTCCGGACGCACCCGCCGTCGTCTTCGGGGACCGCACGCTCACCTACGCCGAGCTGGACGCGCGCGCCAACCAGCTCGCGCACCGGCTGCGGGCGCTGGGGCTGACGTCCGAGCAGCTCGTCGGCGTCTCGCTGCCGCGGTCGGAGCTGGTGGTCGTCGCGGTGCTCGGCATCCTGAAGGCCGGTGCGGCCTACCTGCCGCTGGACCCCGGCTACCCGCGGTCGCGGGTGGCGCACATGGTGCAGGACGCGGCCGCGCCGGTGGTCCTGACGCACTCCTCGGTCGAGACCGGGGACCTCGACGGCCCGGTCCGGTTCCTCCGCCTGGACACCGAGTGGCCCGCGGACGAGCCCGTCTCCCGGCCGGACGTCCCCGTGCACGGCGCGGGGCTCGCCTACGTGATCTACACGTCCGGTTCGACCGGCCAGCCGAAGGGCTCGGCCAACGAGCACGCCCGTGTGGTGAACACGCTGCACGGCGTCAACAACGCCTACGACCTCACGCAGGAAGACCGCGTGCTGGCGGTCTCGTCGCTGAACTACGACATGTCGGTCTACGAGGTCTTCGGCACGCTCGCGGCGGGCGCGACCGTCGTCGTGCCGAGCGACGAGGAGACCGCGGACCTCGACCGGCTGTTGGACCTGCTGGTGCGCCAGGAGGTCACGGCGTGGAGCTCGGCGCCGGCGCTGCTGGACGCTCTGGTCGGTCACGCCGGCCGGCGCGGCGGCATGCCCGGTGTCGTGTTGCGCGCGGTCGGCCTGGGCGGTGACCGGATGCCGCCCACGCTGCCCCGCCAGCTCACGGACCTGCTCCCCGGCATCCGGCTGCTCAACCTGGCCGGCATGACCGAGACGTCGTACTGCAGCCTCGCCCACCGGCTGACCCGCCGCAGCTACGCGGGCGGCGTGCCGTGGGGCAGGCCGTTCGCGAACCACCGCATCTACATCCTCGACCGGCACGGCCGGCCCGCACCCGTCGGCGTGCCGGGTGAGCTGTTCATCGGCGGAGCGGGTCCCGGCCGCGGCTACTGGCGGCGGCCGGGGCTGACCGCGGACCGGTTCCGGCCCGACCCGTACGGCCAGGAGCCCGGCGGCCGGATGTACGCCACCGGTGACCACGCGCGGTTCCTGTCCAACGGTGACGTCGAGTTCCTCGGCCGGCTGGACCAGCAGATCAAGGTCCGCGGGTTCCTGGTGGAGCCCGGCGAGGTCGAGGCGGAGCTGGCGACGCACCCGGCGGTGCGCGAACCGGTGGTGATCGCCTTCGACGACGCCGGCGGCGAACGCAGGCTGGCCGCGTACGTGCTGCTGCGCGGCAACCACCGCCCGTCCACCGCCGAGCTGCGCGGCTACCTGGCCGCGCTGCTGCCCGAGCACATGGTGCCGTCGGTGTACGTGGTGCTCGACCGGTTCCCGCTGCTGCCCAGCGGAAAGCTCGACCGGGCCGCGCTGCCGGCGCCGTGGGCGGACCCGCCAGGCGAGGCCGTCGTGACCGCTGCCGACGACGAGGTCCGGGTGCGGCCGCGGGGGTGAGCCGGGGAGATCCCCGACTGTCCCGGACACCGCGGGACCGGCAACGTCTGCAGATCAGGATTGGGAGGTGTCGTGGAATCGTTCACCGCGGACCGGCTGCGGCTGGTGTGGCAGCCCGGCGTCCCCGCCACCCCGGGAGGGCTCCGGTGACCGACACGTACGTCTTCCCGGCGTCCTTCGGCCAGGAACGGCTGTGGATGCTGCACGAGATGGGCGCGGGCAGCGCCTACCACGTCAGCGGCGCGCTGCGGCTGACCGGCGACCTGAACGCGGACTTCCTGCGCCAAGCGCTGCAGCTGCTCGTCGACCGGCACGAGGCGCTGCGCACCGGTGTCGAGATCGGCGAGGGCGGCGCGGTCACGCAGGTCGCGATCTCCGAGCTGACCGTCCCGTTCAGCACCGGGGACACGGCCGAAGCCGGGCTGGACGACGCCATCCGGGCCGTCGTGGAGCCGCCGTTCACCCTGTCCGCGCCGCCGTTGCTGCGGGCGCGGCTGCTGCGGATCACCGACGCGCCGGAACCGCAGTGGGTGCTCGTGCTGTGCGTGCACCACATCGTGGTCGACGGCTGGTCGCTGGGCATCCTGATGGCCGAGCTGGGCGCCGCGTACGCCGCGCTGGCGGGCGGCACCCCGCCGCGGTGGCCAGAACCGGAGATGCAGTACGCCGACTTCGCCCTGTGGCAGCGGGACTTCCTGGCCGGCGACGAGGTCGCGGGACAGCTGGAGTTCTGGCGGACCACCCTGGCCGGTGCGACCGCGCTCGACCTGGTGACCGACCACCCGCGCGGCTCGGCCACCGGCTACCGGGGCGGCACGGTCCGCGCGGTACTGCCGGACGTGCTGGTGAAGCGGCTGGCCACGGCCGCGCAGAGCGAGAACGCCACCGAGTTCATGGTGTTCGTGGCCGCGTGGTCGATCGTGCTGGCGCGGTGGAGCGGCCAGGACGACCTCGTCATCGGCACACCGGTCGCCGGCCGGCCCAGTGACGAGCTCGACGGCGTGGTCGGGTTCTTCGTCAACACGCTGCCGCTGCGGGTGCGGCTCGACCCGCTGGAGACGCTGCGGCAGGCGCTGGTGCGGTGCCGGTCGGTCTGCCTGACCGCGCTGGCCCACCAGGACGTGCCGTTCGAGTGGATCAAGCAGGCGCGCGGTGACGGCCCGAAGATCCCGCAGACCGTGCTGGCCCTGCAGAACACCCCGAGCGGCGACCTCAGCCTCCCCGGCGTGCAGGTGCAGCCGGTCGCGGTGCACAGCGGCGGTGCGCAGTTCGACGTGGGGCTGTACCTCGCGCCGGCCGACGACGGTCTCGCCGCCGAGGTGGCGTACTCCACCGGTCTGTTCGAGGAGGCGTCCGCGCAACGCGTGCTGGACGCGTTCGTGACCGTGCTGACCGAGTTCACCGAGCACCTGGACGCTCCGCTGTGGACGCTCCCGGTGCTGTCCGCGGCCGAACGGGCGCGGGTCGAGGCCATGACCGGGTCGACCGAGCTCGCCGAGCCGCTGCCGTCGATCACGGAGTGGTTCGGGCGGACCGCCGCACGCACACCGGACGCGGTCGCGGTCGTCGCGGACGCCACCGGTGACTCGATGACCTACCGCGAGCTGGACATCCGCGCGGCGGAGGTCGCGTCGTGGTTGCGGACCAACGGCGTCCGGGTGGGCGACTGCGTCGGCGTGTGCCTGGAACGCGGCCTCGACCTGGCCGTCGCGGTGCTGGCGGTGCTGAAGGCGGGCGGCGCGTACCTGCCACTCGACCCGGACTACCCCGATGGACGGCTGGCGGCGGTGCTGGCCGGTGCGAAGCCGGGCATCGTGCTCGCCTCGGCCGCGACGCGGTCCCGGGTCTCCGGCGGCACCCGCGTCGTGGACGTCGCCGAGGTCACGGGAGAACCGGCGGCGCCGGTGGAGGTGCCCGGGGACAGCGCGTCCTACGTGGTCTTCACGTCCGGTTCGACGGGCGTGCCCAAGGGTGCGGTCAACACCGTCGCGGGCCTGGCCAACCGGCTGCGCGCGGCGGAGGCGCGGATGCCGCTGGGCACCGGCGACGTGGTCGCCCAGAAGACCCCGATCGGCTTCGACGTGGCCGTGCCCGAGATCCTCTGGCCGTTGCTCGTGGGCGCCCGGCTGGTGTTCGCCGCACCGGGCGGTCACCGCGATCCTCGTTACCTCAAGGAGTTCTTCACCCGGCACGGCGTCACGCACACGCACTTCGTGCCGTCGATGCTGCGCCTGTTCCTCGACTACGGCATCACCGCCGCCGACGTGCCCTCGCTCCGGCGGGTGCAGTGCAGCGGCGAGGAGCTGCCGGCGAGGCTGGCGGCGGACTTCCTCGCCGCGTTCCCCGGCGTCGAGCTGCACAACATGTACGGCCCGGCCGAGGCCGCGGTCGAGGTGACGCACTTCCGGGTCGACACGGCGGCGGACAGCAGCCGGGTGCCGATCGGCGACCCGTTGCCGGGCGTGCAGCTGCTGCTGCTCGACGCGCACGGGCAGCCCGTGCCCGTCGGTGTTCCCGGTGAGCTGCACATCGCGGGCGTGCAGACCGCCCGCGCCTACCTCGGCCAGCCGCAGGCGACCGCGGCCGCCTTCCTGCCGCACGAGAACGGCACGCGGATCTACAAGACCGGCGACCGGGCGTACTGGAACTCGCACGGGCAGCTGGTCTTCCTCGGCCGCACCGACCACCAGGTCAAGATCCGCGGCCAGCGCGTCGAGCCGGCGGAGATCGCCAGTGCGATGCGCACGCACCCGGCGGTCACCGACGCGGTCGTGGTCGTCCGGCCGGACGAGCACGGCGGCCCTCGGCTCGTCGGCTACCTCGTGGCCGACGGCGACGTGGCCGTGGACGAGCTGCGGCGCCACCTCGCCGACCGGCTGCCCGCCGCCATGGTGCCCGGCCGGTTCGTCACGATGACAGCGTTCCCGGTGAACGACAACGGGAAGGTCGACCACGCCGCGCTGCCGCTGCCACCGGCGGACCTGGTGGAGTCGGTCCGCGTGCCGCCCAGGACGCCCGTGGAGACGCTGCTGGTGAAGCTGTGGGCCGACGTGCTGGGCGTGCCCGAGGTCGGCATCCGCGACGACTTCTACGAGCTCGGCGGCGACTCGCTGCGCGCGGTGAACCTGTTGCAGCGCACCCGTGAGCTCGGCCTGGACTTCCCCCTGCAGGTGCTGCTCGGCCGGCACACGATCGAGGAGCTGGCCGAGCTGGCCCCGGAAGGGCGCGGCTGATGACCCGCACCTCCCCCACCTCCGCGAACACCGTGCCCACCGCCGCGGTCTCCGACGGCAGAGCGGTCGACCTCCTGCACCGGATGGTGGCCATCCCGTCGGTGTCCGGCCAGGAGGGCGAGCTGGCCCGGTTCGTCGTCGGCGCCATGACCGAGCTGGGTTTCGAGGCGCACGTGGACGACGCCGGCAACGCCGTCGGTGTGATCGGCGCCGCCGACGGTCCCACGATCATGCTGCTCGGCCACCTGGACACGGTGCCGGGCGGGCCACCGGTCCGGCTCGACGGCGACAAGCTGTACGGGCGTGGTTCCGTGGACGCCAAGGGACCGCTCGCGACGATGATCGTCGCCGCGGCGCGGGCACGGGCGGCCGGTGCGCGGATCGTGGTCGTCGGCGCGGTCGACGAGGAACGCGACTCCGTCGGCGCGCACTACGTCGCGGTCACCCAGCGCGCGGACGCCGTGGTGATCGGCGAACCGAGCGGTGTGGGCACGGTCGTGGTCGGCTACAAGGGCGTGCTGCGGTTCACCTGCTCCGTCGACCGGCCGCAGGCGCACACCAGCTCGCCGGACCCCAACGCGAGCGAGGTCGCCGCGGCCTTCTGGGAGGCGCTGCGCGCGCGGTACGCGGTGGCCGGTGGCCGGGTGTTCGACCAGCTGTCCCCCACCCTGGTCAGCACGTCGGGCGACCTCGTCCACGCCGACCTGGTGGTCTCCTGCCGCACACCGCTGGACTTCGACACCGCCGCCTTCCTGGCCGAGGTGCGCGATCTCGCCGGTGACGCGCAGATCCGGGTGCTGGAGACGACGTCGGCGATCCGCCGGTCCCGCGCCGACCCGGTGGCCAGGGCGCTGGCCGCCGCGGTGCGGGAGCACACCGGCGGCGCCGAGTTCAAGCTGAAGCTCGGCACCTCGGACATGAACGTCCTGGGTCCGGCGTGGCAGGTGCCGATCGCCACGTACGGCCCCGGTGACCCGCACCTGGACCACACGCCCACCGAGCACGTCGACCTGTCCGAGTACCTGCTTGCGGTGACGGTCCTGACCGACGCCGTCGGCCGGCTCGCCACCGATCTGATGTCACCGAGCTGACCAGGGGATGACCTGATGGACCTGCCTGTCGCCGTACTGGCATCGCGCATCCGGCTCGAGGAGAAGCTGATCCTCGCCGAGCTGGCCCGGCGCGGGGTGCCGGTGGAAGTGATCGACACCCGCCGGGCGCTGTTCGAGGTGCAGGCGCCCACACCCGCCTACGCGGGCGTGATCAGCCGCGAGATCTCCCACACCCGCAACGTCTACGCGGCGCGGTTGCTGGAGCACTCCGGCCTCACCGTGGTCAACAGCGCCGACGTCGTCGCGCTGTGCGGGGACAAGCTGCTCACCACCCTCACCCTGCACGCCGCCGGGCTGCCGGTGCCGCGGGCGGCCGTGAGCCTGTCGCCGGAGCACGCGCTGGACCACCTGGAGGACTTCGGGTTCCCGCTGGTGTCCAAGCCGGTGAACGGGTCGTGGGGGCACCTGGCCGCACGGCCCACCGACCGCAACTCCGCCGAGATCATGCTGGAGCACCGCAGCGCGCTGCCCGGCCTGCACCACCAGGTCGTCTACGTGCAGGAGTACGTCGACAAACCCGGCCGCGACATCAAGGCCTACGTCATGGGCGGTGAGGTCGTCGGCGTGATCTACAAGATGTCCGACGAGTGGCGCACGAACACCGCACGCGGTGGCACGACGATGCGCTGCGACCCCGACGAGGAGCTGACCAAGCTCCTGCGGGCCACGGCCGACGCGGTGGGCGACGGCATCCTCGGCATCGACGTGCTGGAGTCCGAGCACGACGGCTACCTCGTCAACGAGGTCAACCACACGCCGGAGTTCCACGGCGCACTCGAGGTGCTGTCGGTGGACCTGGTCGGGGCCTACGTGGACTTCGCGACCCGCAAGCTCGGCATCGGTGCGGCGGCATGAGCGACAAGCTGGCGATGTTCGGCGGCACCAGGGTGATCGGGAAGGGCAGCGTCCCACCCGAGCAGGTCCGGTGGCCGGTGATCACGGACGCCGAGCACGAGGCGACCCGGCGCGTGCTGGACAGCGGGCAGTTCACGTCCAACAGCACCGGCGGCGGTGAGGTGGCCGCGCTGGAGGCGGAGTGGGCCGAGTTCGTCGGTACCCCGCACTGCGCGGCGGTGGTCAACGGGACCGCGGCCATCGAGCTGGCGCTCGCCGCGGCCGGGATCGAGCCGGGCGCGGAGGTCCTGGTGCCCGCGCTGAGCTTCATCGCGAGCGCCATCGGTGCCGTGCAGCGGATGCTCGTGCCGGTGTTCGTCGACATCGACCCGGTCACGTACAACATGTCACCCGAGGCCGCGGCGGCGGCGATCACCCCGCGGACCCGCGCGATCCTCGTGGTGCACCTGCACGGCCTGCCCGCCGACATGACCGCGTTGCGCGCACTGGCCGACCGGCACGACCTGCTGCTGGTCGAGGACGCCGCGCAGTCGCACGGTGCCACCTACCGGGGCAGGCGCACCGGCACGCTCGGCGACATCGCCACGTTCAGCCTCAACGTGGTCAAGAACCTGCCCACGTGCGGCGAAGGCGGCCTGATCACCACCGCGGACCCGGAGCTGCACCGGAAGGTCGTGCTGCACCGGCAGTTCGGCGAGGACCTGCGCGGCGGCCGGGAACGGGACTACGTCTCCCGCGTGCTGGCGGGGAACGCGAAGCTCAGCGCCATCCAGGCGGCGTTCACCCGCGCCCAGCTCGCGCGCCTGCCGGAGTACGACGCCGCCCGCAAGCGCAACGTCGAGGCGATGCTCGCCGCGCTGGCCGGCCTGCCGGGACTTGTGCTGCCGGAGGTACCGGCCGACCGGACGCACGCCTGGCACATCCTGCGGTTGCGCTTCGACCCGGCAGCCACGGGCCACCCGGACGTGCGCCCCGGTGCACTGCGGTCGATCCTGCACCGCGCACTGCGCGCCGAGGGCGTGCCGTTGCAGCCGTACCAGCTGGTGCCGCTGCCGATGCAGGAGGCGTTCCAGACCCGTGCCGGGTTCGGCGGGTACCCGTGGAAGCTCGGCGGGGACGTCCGCGGCGGGGAGTACCCGGAGACCACGGCGGTCATCGAGTCGTCGCTGACGTTGCAGCGCTGGCACCTGAACCCGCACAGCGGCCCGGTGCTGCTGCGGTGCGCCGAGGCGATCCGCAAGGTGTGGGACAACCTCGACACCCTGATCCCGATCGCACGCAGCGTGGACCACCAGTCGAAGGCGGCCGTATGACCACCCCGCTCGCCGCCAAGGCGCTGCGCAACCGCGAGCAGATCCTGCAGATGGGCTCCTCGCCGTCCGGCACGCACGTCGGCGGCAGCCTGTCCTGCGTCGACCTGCTCACCGTGCTCTACGACGAGGTGCTCGACCTGCGGCCGGACGAGCCGGACTGGCCGCTGCGGGACCGGTTCATCCTCAGCAAGGGCCACGCCAGCGCCGCCCTCTACGCCGTGCTGGCCGCCAACGGCTTCCTGCCCGAGTCCGAACTGGAGACCTACGCCGCCAGCGGTGGCCGGCTCGCGGGGCACCCGCTGCGCCGCCTGCCCGGCGTCGAGTTCCCCAGCGGCTCGCTGGGCCACGGGTTGTCGCTCGGCGCGGGCGTGGCGCTGGCCGCCAAACGCGCGGGGCACCCGTACCGGGCCTTCGTGCTGATGGGCGACGGTGAGCTGCAGGAGGGCTCGGTGTGGGAGGCGGCCCAGTTCGCGCCCGCGGCGGGCCTGGACAACCTGGTCGCCATCGTGGACCGCAACGGCTGGCAGATCACCGGCCGCACCGAGGACCTGGGCCTCGAACCGCTCGCCGACCGGTGGCGCAGCTTCGGCTGGACCGCCGTGGAGGTGGACGGCCACGACCTGGACGCGCTGCGCGAGGTCTTCGCGTCGCTGGAGCCGGGTCGTCCCACGGCCGTCATCGCGCGAACGGTCAAGGGCAAGGGCGTTCCGCTGTTCGAGGACAAGAAGAAGAGCCACCACGTCACGCTGACCCCCGCGCTGCTCACCAGGGCGCAGGCGGGTCTGCGGGCGCGGTCGAGGAGGACGTCATGAGCGTCGAGACAGCACCCGGCGTCCTGGTGCCCACCCGCGAGGTCTACCGCCGGGTCCTCGGCGAGCTGGCCGAGCGGGACCCGCGGGTGTTCTGCGTGGACTCCGACATGGGCGGGCTGGAGACCGGTTTCGGCGAGCGGTTCCCCGACCGGTACACCAACGTGGGCATCGCCGAGGCGAACATGATGGGTGTCAGCGCCGGACTGGCCTCCGCGGGCTTCCTGCCCTACGCCAACACCATCAGCACGTTCGCCGCGTGCCGGGCGTGCGAGCAGATGAAGGTCGACGTCGCGGGCAACAACCTGCCGGTGCGGATCGTCGTCACGCACGCCGGGTTCTCCGCGGGGCACTACGGTCCCACGCACCACGCGCTGGAGGACATCGCCATCGCCCGCACCATGCCGAACATGACCGTCGTCGTGCCGTCGGACTCGGTGTCGACCGAGGCGGCCGTGTGGGCGACCGCGGACCTGCCCGGTCCGCTGTTCCTGCGGCTGGGCCGGGCGGCCACCCCGCTCGTGCACGAGTCGCCGGACGACTTCGTGCTCGGCAAGGCCACGCGGCTGCGCGACGGCGACGACGTGACGATCATCGCCACCGGGCCGTACCCGGCCGTGCTGGCCCTGCAGGCGCACGACCTGCTCGCCGCGGCCGGTGTCAGCGCGCGCGTGCTGGACATGCACACCGTCAAGCCCATCGACCGCGACGCGATCGTGGCGGCGTCCGAGCAGACCCGCGGCATCGTCACGGTCGAGGACCACGTGCTGGAGGGCGGCATGAGCAGCGCGGTCTGCGAGGTGCTCGCCGAGACCGCGCCGTGCCGGGTCCGCCGCATCGGTGTCCCCACCTCGTTCTTCGACGTCGTCGGCGACGAGCTGGAACTGCTGGCGGCGACCGGGGTCAGCGCGGAAGCCGTCGTCGCGGCGGCCGAGGCCCTGCTGTAGGGGACTCTCCGGACTACTTCGGGGAGTGCACGGACCACATGCTCGGCTGGACATCAGAGGAGGAGCCATGACCACCGCGACGGCGTGCCCCGAGTGCGAGGGCGCGATCGAGATCACGAGCTCGGTGACGCAGAACGAGATCGTGGAGTGCCCCGACTGCATGAGCGAGCTCGAGGTCGTCACCGCCGAGCCGCTGGTGCTGGCGCTGGCTCCCGAGATGGACGAGGACTGGGGCGAGTAGGTGACCTCGATCTCCGCCGGCGTCGTCGGCGCGGCCGGGTACATCGGCGGTGAGCTGCTCCGGCTGCTCACCGCCCACCCCGAGGTCGAGGTGACGCGCGCCTACTCCGCGAGCCAGCAGGGCAAGCGGGTCGACAGCCTGCACCCCAACCTGCGCGGCCACACCTCGCTGACCTTCACGCACCCGGACGAGCTCGGCTCCCACGACGTGCTGTTCATCGCCGTGTCGCACGGGAAGGCCGCCGAGCTGGTCCAGGCGATCGGCCCGGCCGCACCGCTCGTCGTCGACCTCACCGCGGACTTCCGGTTGAAGGACCCCGCGGTCTACGAGACGTACTACGACTCGGCGCACCCGGCGCCGGACCTGCTGGCCGGGTTCACGCCGGGACTGCCGGAACGCCACCGGGACGCGCTGCGGACGGCGGCGCGGATCAGCGTGCCGGGGTGCATGGCGAACGCGGCGATCCTGGCGCTGGCACCGCTGGCCGGGATCGTCGACCAGGACGTGACGATCGACGCCAAGATCGGCTCCAGCGGTTCCGGCGCGACCGCGACCGGGATGAACCTGCACTCCGAGCGCAGCGGGGCGATGCGGGTGTTCGCGGCGGTCCGGCACCGGCACGAGGCCGAGGTCGGGCAGGAGACCGGGCTGCGGGTGCGGATGACGGCGACCGGCGTCGAGGCGGTGCGCGGGGCTCAGGTCCTGTGTCACGCCACGGCCTCCGGTGTCACCGAGAACGACCTGCGCCGCGCCTACCGCACCGCCTACGGGAACGAGCCGTTCGTGCGGATCGTCGCGCAACGGCGTGGCCTGTACCGGCTGCCGGAGCCGAAGATCCTGGCCGGGACCAACTTCTGCGACGTCGGGTTCGCCGTGGACGGTGACCGCGTGCTGGCCGTCGCGGCGCTGGACAACCTCGGCAAGGGCGGCGCGAGCAACGCCGTGCAGTGCCTGAACATCCGCATGGGCTGGGCGGAGAGCACCGGCCTCGGCTTCGTCGGGCTGCACCCGATCTAGCACCGCGACCGGCCTGAGACCGCCGGCGCGGCACCGACACAGGCAGGAGAGACATGGACGGCGTGCTCGTGGTCAAGGTCGGCGGGGCGGCCGGTGTCGACGCCACCGGGGTCTGCGCGGACGTGTCGGACCTGGTCCACGCCGGTCGGCGGGTCGTGCTGGTGCACGGCGGCTCGGCGACGGTCGACTCACTGGCGGACCGGCTCGACGTGCCCCAACGTCACCTCACCTCCGCCAGCGGTGTCACGACCCGGCACACGGACGCGGCCACCCTGGAGGTGCTGCAACTGGCGCTGCTCGGCCAGGTCCGCCCGGCCGTGCTCGGTGCGCTGGGCGAGCGCGGCATCCGCGCGATCGGACTCTCCGGGCTGGACGCCGGTCTGCTGCGGGCCGAACGCCGCGCCGCCGTCCGCGCCGTGGTGGACGGCAAGCGCGTCCTGGTCCGCGACGACCACAGCGGACGGATCACCTCGGTGTCCGGGGCGCTGCTGGAGTTGCTGCTGGACAACGGGTACACCCCGGTGATTTCGCCGCCGGCGATCGCCGAGGACGGCCGCCCGGTGAACGTCAACGCGGACCGGGTCGCCGCCGCGGTGGCCGCCGAGCTCAAGGCGGACACGCTGGTGTTCCTCACCGCCGCCCCCGGACTGCTCGCGGACCTGGGCGATCCCACGTCGCTGCTGAGCAGCTACCCGCTCACCGCGGCCAGCGCGTCCACCGTGTCCGGTGGCATGTCGGTGAAGCTGATCGGGGCGCGCGAGGCGTTGCAGGGCGGCGTGCGGACGGTGCTGATCTCCGACGGCAGGGCGGAGTCGCCGGTGAGCCGGGCGCTCGACGGCGCCGGCACCCGCGTCACCCTCGCCTGAGAGACATGTCTCCCCCGGCCGGCGAACCGACCGGGGGAGAACGCTGTCACGCGATCCGGCGCATGGTGCCGGTGAGTGCCGCGACCTCCGAGCGGGACGAGACCTCCAGCTTGTCGAAGATCCGGCGCAGGTAGGTCTCCACCGTCTTGTGGCTCAACGTCAACGCCCGCGCGATCTGCTGGTTGGTCCGTCCCCTCGCCACGAGCTCGGCCACCTGGTTCTCCCGCACGCTCAACAGGCTCAGCCGCTCCACGACGGCCTTCTCGAAGTCCTCGACCTCGGCCTCCCCCGCCGCGCGCACGGGTGCCCCGTCCAGGTGCAGCACGGCGAGCAGGACCGGGTGCGACCGGGCGGACAGCACGGCGACGGCCGCGCGCACCAGCTGCCGCGCCTGCTTCTGCTCGGTCACCGACTCCAGGCACGCCAGCGCCAGCAGGGTCAGCCCCAGCTGGTCGGCCGGACCGCGCCGGGACAGCAGCTCGTCCTCCAGCGCGTGCCAGAACCGCGCCTCGTCGTTCCTGCCCACCGCCGAGCTGAGCCCGGCCAGCACCGCGCACAGCGACCCCGGCACCGCCGTGCCGCCGCTCGCGATCACGTGCCGGATCTCGGCGCACAGCCGTTTCGTCCGCACCGCGACCCCGGCCGAGCCGGTCGAGGAGGCGAGCGCACTCGCGTCCTGTGCGTGTTCCACCGCCAGTCCCAGCGCGCCGTCGCGCAGGTGTGCGGTGGCCAGGCCGAGGTGGAGCCGGCCGAGGACGTGGACCTGCTGGTGCCGCTCGGCGAGCTCCAGCCCGCGGGTGAACTCGGTCAGCGCGTGCGCGGTGCGGCCGGACCAGATGTTCGCCCAGCCGAGCCAGTCGAGCGCTTCACACGTCGACGTGACGTCATCACCCAGTCGGTCGAGCGCCTCGGCGGTGCTGTCGGCCACTGCCGCCGCCTCGGTGCCGCGGCCCAGTGTGGCGAGCATCGCGCTGTGCACGGCCGCCGCGCGCGGATCGGCCTGCGCCAGTGGTGCGACGGTGTCCAGCAGACCGGCCACGTCACCGCCGCTGTCCAGTGCGATCTCGGCGAGGGCGAGCGGCACCTCGACGTGCCGGACGGCCGTGCGGACCACCTCCGCCGCGTCGTCGAACCTGCCGAGCAGGCGCAGCGCCCGGACGTGGGACTCGGCCAGGCCGGTGAGGGTCGCCGGGTCCAGCTCGTCGTGGTGCCGCCACGCCTGCTGGTGCTCCGGCAGGCTCTCGGCCAGCCGCCCGGACAGCGCGGTGGCCCTCGCGAGCCGGGTGACCAGCTCGCCGCGGTGCAGGTCGTGCCGCTCCAGCAACGCCCGCAGCCAGCGCGACACCGCGCCGGGCATGCGGTCACCGGTGCTCCTGACCGCGGCCAGGAGCGTCTCGGCGTCCCGCTCGGTCGCCGGTTTGCCGGACCGTTCGAGGTGGTGCGCCTGGTCGGCCAGCGGTGCGCCGCGCTTCCACAGCGCCTCGTAGGCCCTGGCGTGAGCACCGATCCGCCACCCGCCACCCGACTGCCGGTAGCAGATCGCCCTGACCACGCCGTCGCGGAAACCGAGCCGGTTGTCCCTGGTGCGCACCAGGTCCTGGGCGATCAGCTCGTCCAGGCCGGCCAACGCGCGGTCGTGTTCGAGCTCGGCGACCTCGGCCACCAGCACCGGGTCGATCGCGTCGCCGACGACGGCGGCGGCCTGGGCGAACAACCGCCCCTCCGGTCCCAGCGCCTGCAGGTCCACGCCCACGGCCGCCGCGACCGGGTGCGGCGACGGCAGGTCGTCCACGACCGCCGTGTCGTCGTGCGCACCGGCGGCCAGCGCGCTCAGCAGTCCTGGCTGCCCGCCGCTGAGCCGGTGCAGCACCCTGCGGCGACCCGGCCGCATGGTGGCGGGCAGCAGCCGCGCCGAGTCGGCCGGGTCCAGCGGTCCCAGTTCGATCCGCCGCACCGCACCGGTCTCCGCCGCCGTGCCCAGCGCGCTGACCAGGTCGACCGGCGTCTGCCGGGGACGGTGGGTCAGCACGAGCAGCACGGGTGCGGCCAGCGGGCGGCGCACCAGGTTGAGGATCATCTCGACGGAGCTCTGCTGCGCGTTGTGCACGTCGTCGAGCAGCAGCACGAGCGGTGTGTCCTCGCTCAGCTTCCCCAGCAACGCGCGGATGCCCTGACAGGCCCAGTACCGCCGTTCCTGCGGCTGTGTCCGGGTGGCGCCGGACGCGTGCAGCACGGGGAACATCTCCGGCAACCGGACTGCCGCCCGCGGGTCCATTCCGGACAGCAGACGCGCACCGCCTGCCGCCAGCAGGTCGTCCAGTGCGTCGGCGAACACCGCGAACTCCGTCATCAGCGGCTTGCCCACGGCCTCGCCGTGCGCCACCAGCACACCCGCGCGTTCCGCCCGTTCCCGGAACGCGGCCAGCAGCCGGGTCTTGCCCATGCCGGGCTCACCGGCCAGCTCCAGCACCCTGACCGGGCTCCCGCCGAAGGTTCCCAACAGGTGGTCGAAGAACTCGAGCTTCCCGCGTCCTGCCCCTCAAGACCGACTGCCCGGACAACTCTCCCGTCCTGCCAAGCCCGCCCCCGAGCATCGACGGCTCCCTCCTCGACAGAGACATACCGCCGTTGGCGCACACCCGCAGGCGCGCACCAGTGCGTGCACGCCGTACGCACTCGTGTGCGCATCGGCATACACCCATGCGTGTATGAATCTGCACGAATAGACCCCAGTACCCGCCTGTCAGTATTACCCGCACACCACACGGCGGCAAGTCTGGCTAATCCGGCGCACGTCAGGGGGAACCTTGACACGCCTGCGGAGATTTGGTTACGTTCGCTTCGGGTCCAGCGACATGGGGGCTGTGACCCAGAAATGGCACTGGGGGCCGACCGGGGGGTTGACATGTCGCGAACTGGAAATACCAGACATCCGCGCAGGCCTTCCACCGGCAGAGCGCAGGCCTGACCTGATCGTCGCTGGCGAGGTAGCACGCGACCGTTGATCTCACGAACCTGACAGTTGACGCCGAGCCGTCCGGCCGGCTCCATTCGTGCTGCCCGCGTTCGATTGATTGTTCACCGACAAGACCACTTCCGCGCAAATTCGACGTGCAAATTTTCGGAACGGCAGGGGTAATCATGGTATCCGAAAGCAAGGCGTTCACACTGAGCGACGAGGAACTCGCGAAGTTCCACCGCGACGGATACATAGGTCCATTCGACCTCTACGAGCCCGAGGAGATGGCCGCGCATTTGCAGGCCCTGCGGCCGAAACTGATCAACACGAAAAAGGCCGTGTACGGCGGCGGCAAGACCATCTCCGGCGTGACCAACCTGTCGAACTACGACCGGCACCTGGACGTCGACTTCCTGGCCGAGCACATCACCCGGCCGGAGATCGTGGACCGGGTGTCGAGCATCCTCGGGCCGGACACGCTGTGCTGGCGCTCGGAGTTCTTCCCCAAGTACCCCGGTGACGAGGGTACGGACTGGCACCAGGCCGACAACTTCTCCAACGTGGCCGGCTCGAAGCACCCGCAGATCGTGTGGCCGGAGGACGCGGACTTCGGCGGCACCATCACGGTGTGGACGGCGTTCACCGACGCGTCGGTGGACATGGGCTGCCTGCAGTTCATCCCCGGCTCCCACAAGTCGATGAACTACGACGAGTCCAAGGTCATGGACTACAACCCGGAGCTGATCAACAACCAGGAGAAGGGCGGGGTGCGCCGCGGGTTCTTCGGCTACGACTACCGGCAGCTGCAGAAGGACCCCAACTGGTCCCCGGACGAGTCCAAAGCGGTCTCGCAGGCGATGAGGCAGGGCCAGTTCATCATCTTCTGGTCCACGCTGATGCACGCCTCGCACCCGCACGCGGGCAAGACCGACCAGATGCGACTCGGCTTCGCGGGGCGTTACCTGCCGACCTCCGTGCGCGTCTACCCGCACTCCGACGCGCTCGCCGAGTTCGGCGGTGCGGCCAGCCTGGAGAAGTTCGGCAACGTGCTCACCTCGGGCCGGGACAACTTCGGGCACAACAAGTTCGTCGAGACCACCGTGAACGGCTTCCGCTTCCCCGTCAGGGACGGGGTGCCGGCCTGATGGCGACCGACGACATCGACACCATCCAGAAGTGGGTCGTGACCACCTGTCAGGACCTCGGGTTGAGCGTGGACGCGGAGTCCGACTTCTTCCGGTCCGGCGGGTCCTCGCTGACAGCGGTCAAGCTGATCGCCAGGGCCGAGGAGGCCTACGGCGAGGACGCGCTGCCGCCGGACGACCTGTTCAGCAACAGCAGCGTCCGCGAGATCGCCGAGAGCATCGCCCGCAACGGGCAGCAGGCCGACGCGTCACCGGCGTAGGCGCACCGCGATGAGGGGTGGCCCCCGGTGTGCCTGCCGGGGCCACCCCTCCACGCCGTCCTCCCGGAAGCAGGGAGCAGATGTCGAGGGGAAGCGCATGAAACGGCTCACCGCCGGACCCAGAGCGCGCGATGTGCACGCTCTGGCCAATGTGGACACGTCGGTTCCCTTTCCGTCGGACAGCAGCATGAAGGAGCTGTTCGAACACCGTGCCCGGCGGAACGGCGGGGCGACCGCGCTCGTGCACGGCGACCGGCGGATGACCTACGCGGAGCTGAACGCGGCGGCCAACCGGCTGGCGGGGCACCTCGTCCGACAGGGGTGCCGGCGCGGTGACGTGGTGGGCGTGTGCGTGCGGCGGTCGTGCGAGCTCGTCGTCGCGCTGCTCGCGATCGTCAAGTGCGGGGCGGTGTACCTGCCGTTCGACCCGTCCTGGCCGGACGAGCGCCTGCACGTGATGTTCGGCATCGCCGGCTGCGACCGGGTGGTCACCGACCGGCAGGAGGTCCTGGCGGCGCGGCTGCCGCGGTGCCAGGTGACCGATGTGTCCTCTTCGGACGGTGACGGTGCCGCGGACCCCGCGGTCGCCGTGCTGCCCACGGACATCGCGTACGTCAACTTCACCTCGGGGTCGACCGGGCGGCCCAAGGGCGTGCCGATCCAGCACCGGTCGGTCGTCCGGCTGGTCCACGACGCCCGCTACACCCGGCTCGACGACAGGGCCGTCACCCTGTTCCTCGCGCCGGTCACCTTCGACGCGGCCACGTTCGAGATCTGGGGAGCGCTGCTCAACGGCGGCACGTGCGTGGTCTACCCCGGTGGTTTCGTCCGGCTGTCCGAGCTGCGCCGGGTGGTCCGCCGGCACGTGGTCAGCACGGTCTTCCTGACCACGGCGCTGTTCAACACGATGGTCGACGAGGACGTCGACGCCCTCGGCACCGTCGACACCGTTCTCACCGGCGGTGAGGCGCACTCGTTGCCGCACGTCGAAAAGGCGCTGGCGCACTACGGCGCGGGCCGGATCGTCAGCGTCTACGGCCCCACCGAATGCACCACGTTCGCCACCTACTACCCGCTCACCGGGCCGCAGCCGGAGGACCGGCCGCTGCCGATCGGGCGGCCGATCCAGAACACCCGCGTGCACCTCGTCCGCGACGACAGGCTGTGCGAGCCGGGTGAGACGGGTGAGGTGTGCCTGTCGGGTCCCGGCCTGTCCCCCGGTTACCTCGGGATGCCGGAGGAGACCGCGCGGCGGTTCGTGGACTGCGAGGTCGACGGCGTCACCGAACGCCTGTACCGCACCGGTGACCTCGCGTACTTCGAGGCGGACGGCGTGCTCGTGTTCCAGGGCCGTGACGACGACCAGGTCAAGGTCAACGGTCATCGCATCGAGCTGGGCGAGGTCCAGCACGTGCTGACCGGGCACCCGGACGTGCGCCAGGCCTTCGTCACCGTGCACGTCACCGGCACCGGCGAACGGGTGCTCATGGCTTTCGCCGTCTCGGACGCGCCGGCGGAGGCGTTGCGGGAGCACCTGGCGCACCGCCTGCCGCCGTACATGGTGCCCGCGGTGATCGAGGTCCGCGCGTCGCTCCCCCTGTCGGCGCACGGGAAGGTGGACCGCGAGGCCCTCCTGTCGTCACTGCGGTCCGGGTCATGAGCGACGACATCCGCCAAGAGATCCGGTCCGTCTTGGACGCGGTCGTGCTGCCGCACGCCGACAGCTGGGAGGAGCAGGGGCACATCCCGGCCGACGGGTGGCGTGCGCTGGCGGAGACCGGTCTGCTCTCCCTGCCGCACGAGGGCCCAGGCTTCCTGCGCAGCGCCGTGTTCCTGGAGGAGCTCGGCGGCACCGGGTACGCCGGCGTCCGCGCGGCCATCGGTGTCCACGCCTACATGGCACCCGCCTACCTGCGGATGTTCGGCACCGACGCCCAGCGGGCGGCCTGGCTCAGGCCGGACCGGATCGCCGCGCTGGCCATCACCGAGCAGAACGCGGGAACGGACCTGTCCTCGCTGTCCACAGTGGCCAAACCGGACGGTGCCGGTCACCGGCTGACCGGGGAGAAGTTCTACGTGGCCAACGGTTCCACCGCGGACTACTTCGTCGTGCTGGCCAAGACCCGTGAGGGCGGCACCACCCGCGTGCTGTCCGGGGCGAGCCTGTTCGTGGTGGACGGCCGCTCCCCCGGCATCACCCGGCACCCGCAGCGGACGCTCGGCTGGCGCGCGGCCGGCACGTGCCGGGTGTCGTTCGACGGGGTGGTCGCGGACGGGGTGATCGGCCGGCCGGACCGGGCGCTGCTGCAGCTGATGCCGGCGCTGGACTTCGAACGGCTGGTCGCCGGTCTGCTGGCGGTCGGCGGCGTCCGGCACTGCCTCGACCTGCTGCGGTCGTTCGTGCGGTCGCACCGGGTGCGCGGTGAGGCGCTGAGCGCCAACCAGGCGGTGCGGCACCGCCTGGCCGACCTGGACGCCCAGTTCGAGCTCGTGCGGGCCTTCGCCCACCGGCTGGCGGAGGAGCACTGCGCCGGGCGGCTGGACACCAAGGCCGCTGCCGTTCTCAAGCTCACGGCGACCGAGCTGGCGGTCGCGGCCGCACAGGCGTGCGTGCAGTTCCACGGGGCGCGGGGGTATCTCGACGACTCCGCGCCGGCCCGCCTGTACCGCGACGCGATGGCGGGAACCATCGCGGCCGGCGCGAGCGAGCTCATGCGTGACTTGATCTTCGAGTCGGGGCGATGAGGAGTGGAGACATGGGGAACTTGGACGCCGCAACGGTGAGCGGCCGCCTGCTGCTCGCCATGGCCGTGCTCACGGTCGCGGTGCGGGTCGTCGGCTGGGCGGTGAGCAAGATCGGCCAGCCGCGGGTGCTCGGGGAGATCGTCGCCGGCATCCTGCTGGGACCCAGCGTGCTGGGACTGGTGTGGCCGGAGATGATGGCCCACCTCTTCCCGCAGCAGGTGATCGCGGGGCTGAACGTGCTGGCCCAGACCGGCCTGGTGATGTTCATGTTCCTGATCGGCCTGGAGATCGACCTGAGGTCGCTGCGCGGGCAGGGGCGCAAGGTCACGGTCATCAGCCACGCGTCGCTGCTGGTGCCGATCGCGCTCGCGGTGCCGCTGGCGCTGTGGCTGTACCCCCGGTTCGGTGCGCAGACCGACCGGCTGGCGTTCTGCCTGTTCTTCGCCGCGGCCATGGCGATCACCGCGTTCCCCGTGCTCTCCCGGCTGTTGCGGGAGTCCGGCCTGATGCCCACCCGCGTGGGCGTGATCAGCCTGGTGTGCGCGGCGATCAACGACGTCTACGCGTGGATCATGCTGGCCGTCGTGGTCGCCGTGGCCAAGTCGACGGGCCTCGGGGACGTGCTGCTGACGCTCGCCCTGTCGACCGGCTACCTCGTCGTGATGTTCGCCGTGGTCCGGCCCCTGTTGCGGCGCCTGGGCCACCCGTCGATGTGGGTGATGGTCGCGGTGGCGATCCTGAGCGCCTGGACGACCGACCAGATCGGCATCCACGCGATCTTCGGCGGTTTCCTGGCCGGTGCCGTGATGCCGCGCGACCCCGAGTGGCAGCGCGGCGTCGAGGCGAAGCTCGAGAGCATGATCTCCGTGCTGCTGCTGCCGATGTTCTTCGGCCTGGTGGGGCTGTCCACCCGGATCGACCAGCTCACCACCGCCGCCCTCTGGCTGACCGCGCTGCTGGTCGTCGTGGTCGCCACGGCCGGCAAGCTCGGCGGCGCGGCGATCGCCGCGCGCCTGACCGGTGACCGGTGGACGGAGTCGCTGCTGATCGGCGTGCTCATGAACACGCGCGGGCTGACGGAGGTGGTGATCCTGACCGTCGGCGTGCAGCTGGGCGTGGTCTCCTCCTCCCTGTTCACGATCATGGTCCTGATGGCGCTGGCCACCACGTTCATGGCGGCACCGGTCATCACCGTGCTGCAGCGCCGCCTGGCGGACCCCCTCGTGACCGCCGATCCGCTGGCCGGCCGCGGCGCAGGAGCCGGTCGATGAGCCGGCCCGGTCAGGACGCCTGGCTGCGCGGCTTCTCGCCCAGCCCGGACAGCGAGGTCCGGGTCGTCTGCTTCCCGCACGCCGGTGGTTCGGCGAGCTACTACGTGCCGTTCGCCGAGCAGCTGTCCCCGGTGGCCGACGTGCTGGCCGTGCAGTACCCGGGCCGGCAGGACCGCAGGCACGAGCCGTGCATCGACGACATCGCCGTGCTGGCGGACCGGGTCGCCGAGGTCCTCGCACCGCACCTGGACCGCCCGACCATCTACTTCGGACACAGCATGGGCGCGACGCTCGCGTTCGAGGTCGCCCGCAGGACGACCGCGGCGCACCTCTTCGCGTCCGGCCGGCGTGCGCCGTCGTGCTGGCGCGACGAACGCGTGCACCAGCGCGACGACGACGGCCTGATCGCCGAGATGCGCGCGCTGAACGGCACGAGTTCCGCGCTGCTGCAGCACGAGAAGATCCTCCGCATGGTGCTCCCCGCGGTGCGCGCGGACTACCGGGCCGCGGAGACCTACCGGTACGCCGAGGGCCCGGACCTCACCGCGCCCGTCACCGTGCTGGTCGGCGACGACGACCCGCTGGTGACGCTGGACGAGGCCCGCGCCTGGCAGCGGCACACCACCGGGACGACGGAGCTGCACGTGCTGCCGGGTGGCCACTTCTTCTTGGAGGACCAGTGGCCCCGCATCACCGGCCTGGTCGGGGACGAGGTGCGCGGACTCGTGTCGTCGCGCGCGTGAGGACTCAGCCGGGCAGCAGACCGGAGTCCGCGAGCCACCTGTCGTCGTAGAGCGACTCCAGGTAGTTGCTGCCCAGGTCCGGTGCGATCGCCACGCACGTCAGGTCCTCGTCCCTGGACTCCAGCCACCGCAGCGCGCCGCTGACGACGGTGCCGGTCGACCCGCCGAACAGGTAGCCGTGCCGCACCAGCTCGTGGCACGTCCGGACGGTGTCGCTCTCCTCGACGTGCACGACGTCGTCGACGAGCGACTCGTCCAGGATCTGCGGGCGGACGCTCGTGCCCAGGCCCGGGATCAGCCGGGTGGCCGCGGGCGTGCCGAAGGTGACCGAGCCGACGCTGTCGACGGCGACGATGCGCACGGCCGGCTGGGTCTCGCGGAAGTACCGCGCACAGCCCATCAGGGTGCCGGTGGTGCCCGCGCCGATGAACAGCACGTCCAGGTCGGGGAACTCCTTGGCGATCTCGGGCGCCGTGGAGCGGTAGTGGCCCGTCCAGTTGCCGGGGTTGGCGTACTGGTTGAGCCAGACGAAGCCGGGGTTGTCGCGGCACAGCGCCTGCACGTGCGCGATCCGGGTGCCGAGGAACGCACCGGACGGATCCGGCTCGGACACCACGTGCACCTCGCTGCCCAGCGTCTCCATCGCGCGGCGGGCCGCACCGGTGCAGCGGACGTCGGTGACGCAGATGAACCGGTACCCCTTGCTGGCCGCCACGAGGCTGAGGGCGACGCCCATGTTGCCGGAGGAGGACTCGACCAGGGTCGAGCCGGGGGTGATGCGGCCGTCGCGTTCCATCGCGCCGACCATCTCCACCGCGGCCTTCAGCTTGATCGAGCCCGCGAAGTTGAAGCCCTCGCACTTGAGCAGCAGCCGCCGTCCGACGACCGGCCGCAGGTCCACGTACAAGTCCGCGACGTTGAACTCCAGCGGACTCGTGATGACAGCTGCCACACCGAAATCCCATCTCGTAGCCGACGCGCAAATCCTTTCCAGGGACGCCATATTTCCGCTATACGGACGGCCATAGGTGCGATACCGATGAAATATAGGCGCTCTCCGCAGGGTCGTTTTCACGACGAACCGGAGGGAGAGGCAGATGGGACACTGGGCTCCACTCGAGCTCGACCCGGCAGGCATCGGAGCCGAGCCAGGTCCACACGGGCTGGTCGACCATCTGCGCGGACGGGCCGACCTGGCCGGGCTGCTGGCGGCGAACAAGGCCCTGGTCTTCCGCGGTTTCCAGGTCACCACCGCGGAGCTCGACGAGGTGATGGACCTGCTGCTGCCCAACCGGCTCGCCTACGTCCACGGCAACTCGCCGCGCACGAAGGTCGGTCAGAACGTGTACACGTCCACGGAATACCCGCCGGAATTCGACATCTCCATGCACAACGAGATGTCGTACGCCCATCAATGGCCGGAACGGCTGATGTTCTTCTGCGACGTGGCACCGGAAACGGGTGGCGCGACCCCCGTGGTGGACGGGGTGCGCTGGCTGGGTTCCCTCGACGACGAGGTGCGCGAGGCGTTCGCGAAAGGCGTGCGGTACACGCAGAACCTGCACGGCGGCAAGGGCTTCGGCAAGAGCTGGCAGGACACGTTCGAGACCGGCGACCGGGACGTGGTCGAGGAGTTCCTCGGCACCTCCGGCAGCGAGTTCTCGTGGCGTGCCGACGGCGGGCTGCGGGTCAGCCAGGTGCGGCCCTCGACCGTGGAGCACCCGGTGACCGGTGACGAGGTCTGGTTCAACCAGGCCGACCAGTGGCACGCGGCCGGGCTCGGCGACGAGACCGCCGCGGCGCTGTACCAGATCATGTCCGAAGAGGACCTGCCGCAGTCGGTGACGTTCGCCGACGGCTCCCCCATCCCGGCGGAGCACGTGCGGCAGATCCGCGACCGCGGCCTGTCCGAGGCGGTCGACGTGAGCTGGCGCGCGGGCGACGTGCTGCTGATCGACAACGTGGCGGTCGGCCACGGCAGGCGGTCGTTCACCGGGCCGCGCCGCATCCTCGTCGCGATGTCGGACTGACCCCGTGTCGAGCGCCCAGCTCCACCACGAGCACCAGGCCGAGTCGCTGCGCCGCGCCGCCCGCCGGTTCGCCACCGGCGTGACGGTGGTGGCGGTGAGCGACGAGGGTCGTGACCACGCGCTGACCGCCAACTCGTTCGTCACGCTGTCGCTGCAGCCGGCCCTCGTGGGCGTGTCGGTCACGACGGGTGGCCGGATGCGCCTGCTCGCCGAACGCGCCCGCTACTTCGGCATCAGCGTCCTCGACGCCGGCCAGGAGGAGTACGCGCGGCACTACGCGAGCCGCGGCCGCGCCGGTGCTCCCGACCACCTCGTGCTGCGCACGCTGGGCAGCGTGCCCGCGCCGGTCGTGCCGGGCTGCGTCGCCTACTTCGTCTGCGAGTTCGCGCACACGCACCCGGTCGGCGACCACGACCTGATCATCGGCTCGGTGGTCGAGAGCCGCGTGGTCAGCGAGGAACGCGCGCCGCTCATCTTCCTCGACGGCAAGTTCAGCTGACTGGAGCCACCTGACATGACCCCGGTACCGCCCTTCGGCGGCCACTCCCTGTTCCTGTTCCTGGTCCAGGTCGCGGTGCTGCTCCTGCTGGCGCTGCTGACGGGCAGGCTCGCGATGCGGTTCGGGATGCCCGCGATCGTCGGCGAGCTGCTCACGGGCATCCTGCTCGGCCCGTCGCTGCTCGGCGCGGTGGCGCCCGGCTGGGCGGAGTGGCTGTTCCCGCACCAGGCGGAGCAGTTCCACGTGCTCGACGCGTTCGGGCAGATCGGGGTGCTGCTGCTGGTCGGCGTGACCGGGGTGTCGCTCGACCTCAAGCTCATCCGCAAGCGCGGCAGCACCGCGGCGAAGATCAGCATCCCCGGTCTGGTGATCCCGCTGGGCCTCGGCGTCGGCGCGGGATTCCTGGTGCCGTCGGCGCTGCTGGCAGGCTCCGGTGACCAGCGCGCGGTGTTCGCGTTGTTCCTCGGCATCGCCATGTGCGTCAGCGCGATCCCGGTGATCGCCAAGACCCTGATCGACCTGAAGCTGTTGCACCGCAACGTGGGCCAGCTGATCCTCATCTCCGGCACGGTCGACGACATGGTCGGCTGGCTCGGCCTGTCGCTGGTCACCGCGATGGCCACGACCGGCCTGCACGCGGGCACGGTCGCGCGGTCCGTCGGGTTCCTCGTGCTGTTCGTCGTGGTCTCGGTCGTCGTCGGCAGGCCGGTCGTGCGCGCGGTGATGCGGCGGGTGAGCGACGGCGCCACGATCGGTGCCGCGGTCGTGGTCCTGCTGACGATGAGCGCCGCCAGCCACCTCCTCGGCCTCGAAGCGGTGCTCGGCGCGCTCGTCGGCGGCATGCTGATCCGCAACGCGGGCGGCGACGTGCTGGAGAAGCTGCTCCCGTTGCGCACGGTCGTCATGACGTTCCTCGCGCCGGTCTTCTTCGCGATGGCCGGGCTGCGCATGGACCTCACCGCCCTCGTCCAGCCGTCCGTGCTCGTCGCCGCCGTGGTCCTGCTGCTGATCGCGGTCCTCGGCAAGTTCGCCGGCGCGTTCCTCGGCGCGTGGCTGAGCGGCCTCAACCGCTGGGAGGCGCTGGGGATCGGCGCCGGCATGAACGCGCGCGGTGTCGTCGAGGTCGTGGTCGCGATGGTCGGGCTGCGGCTGGGCGTGCTCAGCACCGAGATGTACACGATCGTCGTGCTGATCGCGATCGTCACGTCGCTGATGAGCCCGCCGATCCTGCGTGCCGCGGCCGCCCGCATCGAGGTGACCGCGAGCGAGCGGCTGCGGTTGAGCGAGTACGAGCCCCCGTCGCGGCAGCAACCCGCCGCCGACCCCGCCTGAGGAAGGACACCCCGTGCTGCCTCCCCCCTTCACCGTCATCTCCGGCGCGCAGGTCCGCAAGGTCCTGACCGGTGCCGAGAAACAGGTCACCGACGTGGTCGAGGCCGCGTACCGGCTGCACGGCGACGGCCGGACGGTGAACCCGGACTCGTACTTCCTGCGCTTCCCCGACCGGCCGTCAGCGCGGATCATCGCGCTGCCCGCGTCGCTGGGCGCGGTGCACGGCATCAAGTGGATCTCCAGCTTCCCGGAGAACGTCGCGGGCGGACTTCCGCGCGCCTCCGCAGTGCTGATCCTCAACGACGCCGAGACCGGGTACCCGTTCGCCTGCGTGGAGGCGTCGGTCATCAGCGCCGCCCGCACCGCCGCGTCCGCCGCCCTCGCGGCCGTGCGGCTCAGCGCCGCGCGCGGTGTCCGGCCCACCCGCGTGGGTTTCGTCGGCGCGGGGCTGATCGCGCGGTACGTGCACACCTACCTGCTGGCCAACGGGTTCGCGTTCGACGAGGCCGGTGTGCACGACCTGTCCCCCGAGCACGCCGACGGGTTCGCCGCCTACCTGCGCCGGTCCGGACCGGTCGTGGTGCACGACCGGTCCGAGGACCTCATCCGCTCGTCGGACCTCGTCGTGTTCGCGACGGTGGCCGGCGAACCGCACGTGCACGACCCGGCGTGGTTCGCGCACAACCCGCTGGTGCTGCACCTGTCGCTGCGGGACCTGTCGCCCGAGGTGGTCCTCGCGTCCTGCAACGTCGCCGACGACGTCGAGCACTGCATGAAGGCGAACACCTCACCGCACCTGACCGAGCAGCGCACCGGGGACCGCTCCTTCATGGCGGGTGACATGCGCGCGCTGCTGGCGGGCGAGATCGACGTGCCGGCGGACCGGCCGGTGGTGTTCTCGCCGTTCGGGCTGGGCGTGCTGGACCTCGCGGTGGCGGTGCACGTCCACGAGCACGCGGGCGGGCTCGTCGTGGACGGGTTCTTCGACGAGCTGAAGCGCCACGGCTGAGGGGGAGGCATGACCGAGCGACTGCCGCTGTCGGCGGCACAACGGGGTGTGTGGTTCGCGCACCAGCTGGACCCGACCGGGCAGCTGTTCAACTGCGCCGAGTACCTGGCCGTGGACGGTCAGCTGGACGTCGGCGTGTTCACCGCGGCGTGGAACCGGCTGCGCGCCGAGGCCGACGCGCTGCGGATCACCGCGCTCGACCGGGCCGACGGCGAGCTCTGGCAGTTCGTCGCACCCGGCGGCGACGCGCCGCTGCCGTTCTTCGACCACACCGGCCACGCCGATCCCGAGGGCGACGCGCTGCGGTGGATGCGCGCGGACACGACCGGTGCGGTCGACCTGGCCGTGCCGCCGATCTCGGCGTTCGCGCTGTTCAAGGTGTCCGACTCGCGCTTCCTCTTCTACTACCGCATGCACCACGCGGTCGTCGACGGGTACGGGGTGCAGCTGATCGGCACCCGGCTCGCGGAGCTCTACACGTCACTGGTGTCCGATGTGGACGGCGGGACGCCCTGCACGTCGTTCGAGCACATCCTCACCGAGGACCTGGCCTACCGGGCCTCCGCGCAGTTCGAGCAGGACCGCGAGTACTGGATGAAGCGGTTCGGCGACCAGCCCGCGCAGATGCGGGTGCTCGGCGACGTGCCGCCCGGCGCCGATCCCGCGTCGCTGCCGCTGCGGCTCAGCCGGGTCGCGGAGCTGGCACCCGCGCACGTCTCGGCGTTGCAGCAGGCCGCCGCGGCGACGGGGTCGACGTGGCAGGTGGTCGTGCTCGCCGCGGTCGCGGCCTACGTGCACCGCGTCACCGACCGCAGGGACGTGGTCATCGGCATGCCGGTCGCGGGGCGGCGCAGCACGGTGTCGCGGCGTGCGCCCGGCATGGCGACGAACTCCGTCGCGCTGCGGATGGACGTCTCCGCGGCCGAGAGCCTCACGGACCTGGTGCCCCGCATGGCCGAGGTCGTGCGCGCGGCGCTGCGGCACGAGCGCTACCGCGCGGAGGACCTGCGCCGCGACCTCGGGCTCGACGGCAGCGAGCAGGCGTTCATCGGACCGATGGTCAACTTCATGCCGTACGACCGCACGCTGCGGTTCGGTGCCGCGACGGCCACGACGCACAACCTGGCGTCGGGCCCGATCGTGGACCTCTCGCTGGGCGTGCGCGGTCAGGTGGGCGGCCAGATGTCGCTCGTGTTCGAGGCGAACCCGCAACACCACAGCCTGTCCGGGTTCCTGGCCCACCGCGACCGGCTGTCCGCGTTCCTCCGTGCGGTGACCGCGGACCCGGCGCGGCCGATCGGTGCCGTGTCGCTGCTGTCCGTCGTGGAACGACGCGACCTGCTCGTCGACCGCAACGCCACCGCGCGCGACCTGCCGGGCGAGACCGTGCCCGAGCTCGTGGCCCGCCAGGCCGCCCGCACCCCCGGCGCACCGGCCGTGCGGTTCGGCGACCGCACCCTCACCTACGGCGAGCTGGGCGCACGCGCGTCGGCGCTCGCCGCCGGGCTGGTCGCACGCGGGATCGGCGCCGAGGACCTCGTGGCGGTCGCGCTGCGCCGCTCGCCCGAGCTGGTCGTGGCGATGCTCGGGGTGCTGCGGGCCGGTGCCGCGTACGTGCCGGTCGACCCCGAGTACCCGGCCGAACGCGTCGCGTACCTGCTCGGCGACCTCCAGCCGGCGGTGGTCATCGACGACGCCGCGTTCGACGATCCCGGGTTCAGCGGTCCCTCCACGGCGACCCCGCCCGCCCCTCGCGGCGAACACGCGGCCTACGTCGTCTACACGTCCGGGTCGACCGGTGCCCCGAAGGGTGTCGTCGTACCGCACGACGCGATGCGCAACTTCGTGCTGGACCACGCCGAACGCTTCGGCGTGACCGAACGCAGCCGGGTGCTCCAGTTCGTCTCGCCCAGCTTCGACGTGGCCGTGGGCGACATCTGGCCGACGCTCGTGTCGGGTGGCTGCCTGGTGCTCGCACCGGACGGGCAGGACCTCGCCGGGCTGCTGCGGTCGGAGCGGGTCACGCACGCCACCATCCCGCCGGTCATGCTCGCGCAGCTGCCGTCCGACGGGCTGCCCGACCTGCGGTTGCTGATCACCGGCGGGGAGCCGCCCGACCAGGACGTGGTGCGGCGGTGGGCGTCGGGCCGGCGGATGGTGAACGTCTACGGCGTCACCGAGGCCGCGGTGGCCAGCACGACCTGCCCGCTCACCCCGGGGGACGGGGCGCCGATCGGCAAGCCCGTCGCGAACACGCGGGTGTACGTGCTGGACTCGCGGCTGGAACCCGCGCTGCCCGGTGTCGAGGGCGAGCTGTACCTCGCCGGGGACGGGCTGGCGCGCGGGTACCTGCGCCGGGCCGCGTTGACGGCCGAGCGGTTCGTGCCGTGCCCGTTCGGGCCGCCGGGTGCGCGGATGTACCGCACCGGCGACCTGGTGCGGTGGCGGCCGGACGGCAACCTGGAGTACCGCGTCCGCGCCGACGACCAGGTCAAGATCCGCGGGTTCCGGGTCGAGCTCGGCGAGCTGGAGGCCGTGCTGCTCCGTCATCGCGCGGTCCGGTCCGCGGTCGCCGTGGTGCGGCTGGACGAGGGGCGCAAACGGCTCGTCGCGTACGTGGTGCCGGACGGTGCGGTCACCGCGGAGGAGCTGCGCGAGCACGCCGCGCGCCTGGTGCCCGACTTCATGGTGCCGGCCGCCGTGGTGCTGCTGGACGAGCTGCCGGTCACCCCGAACGGCAAGGTGGACCGCAGGCTCCTGGTCGCGCCGGACTTCTCCTCGACCGACGACGCCACCCCCGAGGACGGGCGGGAGGCCCTGCTGTGCGGGCTGTTCGCGCAGGCGCTCGGGGTGGCCCGCGTGGGTCCGCAGGACTCGTTCTTCGACCACGGCGGCGACAGCATCATGGTGTTCCCGCTGGTGGCGAACGCGGCCGCGGCGGGACTGGAGTTCACCGCGCGGGAGGTGTTCCAGCACCCGACGCCGGCCCGGCTCGCGCGGGTGGCCAGGGACGTCCTGACCGCGGCGGGCACCGGCCCGTTCCCTCCGACCCCCGAGCCTCGCGCGGCTGGGCACCCGGTTGGACGGCCTGCACCAGTCGGTGGTCGTGCCGGTGCCGCTCGGCACCCGGCTGAAGGCGGTGACCTCGGTCGTCGACACCCTCGTCGCGCACCACGAGGCGCTGCGGATGCGCGTGCTGGCGGACGGGACGTGGGAGGTCGCCGACGCCGCTGCCGACTGCCTGAACCGCGTGCTGCTCGTCGGTGACCCCGAGCCGGAGGTCGTGGACGCCGAACGGGCGGCGGCCGCCGAACGCCTCTCCCCCGCCGACGGACGGGTCGTCCAGGCGGTGTGGTTCGACTCCGGTCCCGCGCACCCCGGTCGGTTGCTGCTGGTGCTGCACCACCTGCTCGCCGACGGCGAGTCGTGGCGGACCTTGCTGTCCGACCTGGACGCGCTGTGGTCCGGGGCCGCGCTGCCCGCCGCCGTCCCGTTGCGCGACCACGTGTCGGGCACGCCGGGCGGGCCGGTGGACGCGGGTCCCGTGCGGACGGTGGAGATCACGCTGCCCGACGCCGACTGGGACTCGCTGGCCGAGCGGTACCGGGTGGACCGGGCCGACGTCGTGCTGGCCGGGCTCACCCAGGCGGTGACCGAACCGTGCCTCGCCGAGGCGCCGCGCTCCACCGGGCCGGTCGGGCGGATCGCCGCCCGGGTGCCCGTGCACTGCGCGTGGGCGCCGGCGGAGAAGGCGTTGCGGCAGGTCAAGGAACAGCGGCGGGGCGGCGGCGCCGACGCGCACCCGCGGATCGCGTTCCGCGACCTCGGCGAGCTGCCGGCCGAGTCGTTCACCTGCACCCCCGATCCGGGACACGCCCTGGCGTGCACCACGTTCTCCGTCGGTGGCGTGCTGCGCGCACAGCTGGCGTGGCGCGAGTCCGCGTTCTCGGAGGCGGACGTGCACGAGTTCGCCGACCAGTGGCGTGCCGCGCTCGGCGACCTGGCCGCGTTGCGGGGCCGGGCCGCGCTGACACCGGCGGACGTGCCGCTCACCGGCCTCACCCGGGCCGAGCTCGACGCGATCACCGCCGCGCACCCGGACGTGACCGACGTGCTGCCGGTGTCACCGCTGCAGGCGGGGTTCGTGTTCCTGCACGCGGTGTCCGGGCAGCACGCGGACTCCTACGTCTCGCAGCTGCGGTTCGACCTGGAGGGCCCGTTCGACGCCGCACGGATGCGGGCGGCGGCCACGGCGTTGCTGCGGCGGCACCCGAACCTGCGGGCGGCCTTCCGCGACGACGTCCAGATCGTGTGCTCGGACGTCACGCTGCCGTGGCGCGAGACCGCGTGCACGGCCGGCGACGCCGACCGGATCGCGGCCCGGGAGCGCGCCGAGGGGTTCGACCTCACCCGCCCGCCGCTGGTCCGGTTCCACGTGCTGCGCTTCGGCGAGCACCACCACCGGCTGCTGCTGACCGCCCACCACGTGCTGTGGGACGGCTGGTCGACCGGGCTGATCGTGCGCGAGCTGTTCGAGCGGTACGCGCAGGACACCGAACCCCGTCCCGGCCCGCCCTACTCCGACTACCTGCGGTGGCTGGCCGGCCAGGACCTCGACGAGTCGCGCCGGGCCTGGGTCGCGGCGCTGGAGGGCTTCTCCGCGCCGACGCTCGTGGCACCCGGCGCACCGCCTGCCCGCGAACGGCAGGAACAGGTCAGGACCGACCTCGACGCCACGACGACGGCCGCGCTCGCCCGCATCCCCGGTGTCACGCTGAACACGGTGGTGCAGGCGGCGTGGGCGACCGTGCTGGGCCAGGTGACCGGGCGCGACGACGTGGCGTTCGGCTGCTCGGTGTCGGGCCGGCCGCCGCACCTGCCGGGCATCGAGCGGATGGTCGGGCTGCTGACCAACACGGTCCCCGTGCGCGTGCGGCTGGGCCCCGACCTGCTGCCCCGGCTGCAGGCCGAGCAGGCGGCCCTGATCCCGCACCACCACCTGGGGCTGGCCGACATCGGCCGCGACCTGTTCGACACGGCGATCATGTTCGTCAACTACTCCTTCGACCGCGCCGAGTGGGCGGACGCGCTGCCGGAGGAGCTGCGGCTGACCGGGTTCGAGGTCGAGGACGAGACCCACTACCCGCTGCGGCTCGCCGCGGTGCCCGGTGAACGGCTGCACCTGCGGCTCGGCTACCGGCCCGACCTGTTCCGCCCGGCCGAGGCACGGCGGTTGCTCGACCGCCTGGTCCACGTGCTCGGCACCTTCGCCGACTGAGGGGACACCCCGTGCGCGACGTGTACATCAAGGGAATCGGCGTTCACCTGCCGCCGGTGGTCGGCATCGAGTCGGCCGTCGCGCAGGGGCTCTACCCCGCGGAGGAGGTGGAGCTGCACCAGCTCGCCGGCGCCGCCGTCGCGGGTGAGGTGCCCGCGCCGGAGATGGCCCTGCTCGCGGCGCAGGACGCGTTCAAGCGCACCGGCCACGACCCGCACGACGTCGGTGTGCTGCTGTACGCCGACTCGTGGCACCAGGGCCCGGACGGCTGGCAGCCGCAGTACCACCTGCAACGGCACCTGCTCGGCGGTGACGTGCTCGCGGTCGAGGTGCGCATGGGGTGCAACGGGATGTTCGGCGCGCTGGAGCTGGGTGCGGCGCACGTGCTGGCCGGCCGCGGGAACGCCTTGCTGGTGGCGTCGGACAACTTCGGCACCCCGATGATGGACCGGTGGCGGATGGGCCCCGGCTACGTCGCCGGTGACGCGGCGTCGGCCGTGATCCTGTCACGGGAACCGGGTTTCGCCCGGCTCCTCGCGGTCGCCTCGGTGGCCGTGCCCGAGGCGGAGCAGATGCACCGGGGCGACGAGCCGCTGTTCCCGCCGGGACCGACGGTCGGCGCACCGCTCGACTTCGTGGCGCGCAACGCCGCGTACAAGAGCCGGATGGTCTCCTCCGGGGAGGGCACCGGCGCGCTGATCCGCATCCACCAGCAGACGCTGTCCGTCGTGGAGCGCGTGCTCGACGAGGCCGGCATCGGTCTCGGCGACGTCACGCGCGTGGCGTACATGAACTACTCGCGGGAGATCGTCGAGCAGCGGTGCATGGCCGCGCTCGGGCTCGGCATGTCCCGCTCCACCTGGGAGTTCGGCCGCACGGTCGGCCACCTCGGCGCGAGCGACCAGGTCGTGTCGCTCGACCACCTGCTGTCCGCGGGCGAGCTCGGACCGGGCGACCACCTGCTGATGCTCGGGGTCGGTCCCGGCGTGACGCTGTCCGCCGCGGTGGTCGGCATCGACCACCCCGCCCCCTGGCTGGACTCGCCGGAACAACCGTGAGCACACCACCGGTGGGCCGTGACCGGCGGCTCGGTCCCGCGGTCACGCCCTCCGCCGTCGGGATCGAGAATGCGAGGAAAGTCATGAGCACACCACCGGTGGCCGTGATCGGCGTCGGCTGCAGGTTCGCGGGCGGCGCCGATGGCCCGGCCGCGTTCTGGGACATGCTGGTCTCCGGCCGGGACGGTGTCGGCGACCTGCCGGAGGGCCGGTGGCGCGCCTACGACGGCTCGTTCCCCGCGGAGCTGCGCCGCGCCGCCGTTCCCGGCGGCTTCCTGGACGACGTCTCCGGGTTCGACTCCGGCTTCTTCGGGCTCACCCCGCGCGAGGCCGAGCTGATGGACCCGCAGCAGCGGCTGCTGCTGGAGGTGGCGTGGGAGGCGCTGGAGCACGCCGGCATCCCGCCGCGGTCGCTCGCGGGCGGTGACACCGGCGTGTTCGTCGGCATCGGGTCCGACGACTACGGCCGCCGGATGCTGGAGGACCTGCCCTCGATCGAGGCGTGGACCGGCATCGGCAGCGCGCTGTGCGCGGCGGCCAACCGCATCTCCTACGCGCTCGACCTGCACGGGCCGAGCCTCGCCGTCGACACCGCGTGCTCGGCGTCGCTGGTCGCGACGCACCTGGCGAGCAGGGCGCTGGCCGACGGGGAGTGCGGCATCGCGCTGGTCGGCGGTGTGAACCTGATCATCGGGCCGGGGCTGACGCTCACCCTCGACGCCGCCGGGGCGACCTCGCCCGACGGCCGGTGCAAGCCGTTCTCCGCCGACGCCAACGGTTACGGGCGCGGCGAGGGCGGCGGCGTCCTCGTGCTCAAGCTGCTCGACGACGCGCTGCGCGACGGCGACCGGGTCCTGTCGGTGATCCGCGGGTCGGCCGTGCACCAGGACGGGCGCACCAACGGCATCATGGCGCCGTCCGGTTCCGCGCAGGAGGCGCTGCTGCGGGAGGCCTGCTCCCGCGCGGGCGTCGAACCGTCCTCCGTGGACTACGTCGAGGCGCACGGCACCGGCACCCGGCTCGGCGACCCGCTGGAGGCCGGCGCGCTGGCGGCCGTCTACGGGGCCGGGCGGACCGAGCCGGTGCGGATCGGGTCGGTCAAGCCCAACATCGGGCACCTGGAGGCGGGCGCCGGGATCGCGAGCCTCATCAAGGCCTCGCTCGCCCTGCACCACGGCGAGCTGCCGCCGAGCCTCAACTGCGCCACCCCCAACCCGGCGATCGACTGGGCCACGTCCGGACTGCTGGTCAACACCACCCGCACGCCGTGGCGGCGCGGGGACCGGGTGCGCCGCGCCGGGGTCTCCGGGTTCGGGTACGGCGGCACCATCGGGCACGTCGTGCTGGAGGAGGCACCCGTGCGTGCGGCGGTGGCCGCACCGGACGACGCGCCCCGGCTGTTCCCCGTGTCCGCCGCCTCCCAGGACGCCCTGCGTGCCTTCGCCGACCGGCTCGCCGGGCACGGCGACCTCACCGCGGCCGGCCACACGCTCGCCCACCGCCGGTCACACCTCCCGCACCGCGCCACCGTGGTCGCCCAGACCGCCGAGGAGCTGGCCGAGGGCCTGCGCGAGGTCGCGGCCGGTGAACGACTGCCGAACCCGGTCCCGTCGAACCCCGGCACCGGGCTGGTGTGGGTGTTCTCCGGGCACGGCGCGCAGTGGCCGGGCATGGGCAGGGAACTGCTCGACAGCTCACCGGAGTTCGCCGCGGCCGTCGCCGAGCTGGAACCGGTCTTCCTGGAGGAGATCGGCTTCTCCCCCACCCAGGTGCTGCGCGACGGCGACTTCGACACGATCGACCGCATCCAGACGATGATCTTCGTGGTCCAGGTGGGCCTGTCCGCGGTGTGGCGGTCGTACGGCGTCACACCGGACGCGGTGATCGGTCACTCGGTCGGCGAGATCGCGGCCGCGGTCGCCTGCGGCGCGCTGACCCCGCAGGACGGTGCCCGGCTGAGCTGCCGCCGTTCCGCGCTGCTGCGCCGCGTCGCCGGGCAGGGTGCGATGGCGATGACGTCGCTGTCGTTCGAGGAGGCGGGTGAGCGCCTCGGTGGCCGCACGGACGTCGTCGCCGGCATCTCCGCCTCGCCGTCCTCGTCCGTGGTCTCCGGCTCGCCCGCCGCGATCGACGCCCTCATCGCCGAGTGGGACGACGTCCAGGTCCGGCGGGTCGCCTCCGACGTGGCGTTCCACAGCCCGCAGATGGACGCGCTCACCGCCGGCCTCGCCGCGGCCGCGAGCGACCTGGAGCCGCGCGAACCGCAGATCCCCATGTACTCCACCGCTCTGCCCGACCCGCGGTCGACCGGGCTGCTGCACGGCGACTACTGGGCCGCGAACCTGCGCAACCCGGTGCGCCTGCTGGACGCGACCCGTGCCGCGATCGAGGACGGCTACCGGCGGTTCGTCGAGGTCTCGGCCCACCCGGTCGTCGCGCACTCGCTGACCGAGACGCTCGGCGACGAGGAGGCGTTCGTCGGGATCACGTTGCGGCGCAACAAGCCCGAGCAGGTCTCGGTGCTCACGGCGGTCGGTGCCGCGTTCTGCGCCGGTGTCGACGTCGACTGGGACCGCCTGCACCCCGCCGGTGACCTCGCCGACCTGCCCGTGCGCGCCTGGCAGCACACGCCGCACTGGCACGAGTCCTCGGTCAGCGGCGCACCGCAGCAGCACGACCCGGCCGACCACGCCCTGCTCGGTGCCCCCGTGCCGGTGGCGGGCCGCCCGGACCTGACGCTGTGGTGCACCGCGCTCGACGACGCCAACCGCCCGTACCCCGGCAGCCACACCATCCACGGCACCGAGATCGTCCCGGCCGCGGTGCTGGTCAACACCTTCTTCCTGGCAGCGGGCGTGACAGCGGTCCGCGACGTCGACCTGCGGCTGCCGGTGCGCGGCGGTGAGATCCAGGTCGTGCGCGACGGCAACGGCCTGCGGATCGCCGCGAAGGCCTCGGACAGCTGGCTCACCCACTGCACCGCCGCACTCGGCCCGGTCGCCGGCCTCCCGGCCCGGCTGCCGAAGCTGCCCAGGGGCTCCGCACCGCTGCCGCCCGGCCACGTCCGCGCCCACCTGCGTTCGGTGGGCGTCCCGGACATGGCGTTCGAGTGGACCGTCGAGGAGCTGCTGCGCACCGACACCGTCCTGCGCGCACGCGTGCTGGCCGACGGCTCGTGGCCGGCGGTGCTCGACGCCGCGCTGTCCATCGCCCCCGCCGCGTTCCCCGGTCCCGCCGAGCTGCGGATGGTCGCCGGGATCGGTTCCGTCCAGGTCTCCGGCACGCCGACGGCCGCGGTGGACGTCCAGGTGTCCGTCACGTCGGCCGACACCGTCGACGTCCTCGTCGCCGACAGCGGTGGGACCGTGCGGGCGCAGCTGACCGGTCTGCGGTACGGCGGCATGACCGAGCAGGCCGCCCCGGCGGACCTGGTGCACGAGATCGGCTGGCGACCCCTGGAGCTCGGCCCCTCCCGCGAGGTGGTGCCCGGCGTCACGGACGAGCTGTTCTTCGCCCCGAGCGACGGGGAGCCGGCCGCCATCGCCTGGAAGCTGCTGGAGGAGGCCCACCGGCTGTCCACGATGGACAGCCCGCCGCGGTTGTGGTGCGTCACGACCGGGGTGCGGGAAAGCGCGACACCGCAGGCACTCGCGCAGTCCGTGCTGTGGGGGCTGGGCCGGGTGCTCGCGAGCGAGTACGAGGAGCTGTGGGGCGGCGTCGTCGACCTGCCCGCCGACGGCTCCACCGCGCGGCTGCACGAGGTGATCGGCTCGGCGCCGGCAGCGGACGTCATCTCGCTGCGGTCTGGGGTCGAGACGGCCACGCTGCTGCCGACCACCCGGGAACCCTCCCACACCCCGCTGACGTGCCGCCCGGACGGCACGTACCTGGTCACCGGCGGTCTGGGCGTGCTGGGTCTGGAGGTCGCCCGGTGGCTGGCCGAGCGCGGCGCGCGGCGGCTCGTGCTCGTGGGCCGCACCCCGTTCCCCGCGCGCCGGGACTGGGCAGCGCACCCCGACCAGCGCCAGGTCGAGGCGATCCGCGGGCTCGAGAGCGCCGGCGTGACCGTCCACTGCGTCGCACTGGACATCACCGATCCCGCGGCCGTGACGTCGTTGCGGGAGCTGGACCTGCCGCCGATCAGCGGGATCGTGCACGCCGCGGGTGTGCTGGACAACCGCATGGCCGCCGACGTCGACCTCGCCTCGATGCGGGCGGTGCTGGCCCCGAAGGTCACCGGTGCGTGGAACCTGCACCAGGCGTTCCCGGTGGGGAGCCTCGACTTCTTCGTCCTGTTCTCGTCGTGCGGCCAGCTGCTCGGCCTCCCCGGCCAGGCGACGTACGGTGCGGCCAACGCGTTCCTCGACGCGCTGGCCGCCCACCGACCCGACGTCACCAGCCTGGGCTGGACGTCGTGGCGCGGCCAGGGCATGGCGGTCAACGCCTCCGTCGACCGCCAGCTCGCCGCACGCGGCGTGGGCGACATCTCCGCCGCCGAGGCGTTCCGCGCGTGGGACCACGCGGCGGCGCGGGGCCCCGGCCACTACCCGGTCCTGCGGGTGGTCGCCGCGGCCGACGCCGACCGGCCTCCGCTGCTCAGCGAGCTTCGCCACCGTCGAGGCCGTCGCCGCCGAGGACACCGCGCCGGACGACTTCCAGGGGCTCGGGTCCGACCAGCTCCAGGCCCGGCTCATCGAGGTGATCGGGGCGCAGATCGCCGGCGAGATGCGGCTGCCGGCGGCCTCGCTCGACGTGCGCAGGTCGTTGGTGGAGCAGGGGCTCGACTCGGTGATGACGATCGTCGTGCGCAAGCGGCTGGAGAAGCGGTTCGGCCACAAGCTGCCGTCCACGCTGCTGTGGCACCAGCCCAGTGTCACCGCGATCGCCGACCACCTGGCAGAGCACCTCGGAGCCGGCTAGCCCGTAGGACGGAACAGCAAGGGGGTGTCCGGAGCACAGTCCGGACACCCCCTTTCGGCGCGCCGAAAGCCATCGGCGCACACGACAGCGGGCCGGCTCCCGGAGGAGCCGGCCCGCTGGGGTCGAACCGTCAGAAGCTGGGTGCCGAGGTGGGTGCCTTGAGCGTGCCCAGGTACGGGTGCCAGAGGTGGTCGGGGTTCGCCTCGACGGCGGCGACCACCTCCTTCATCGCCTTGAGCGCCTTGGGTTCCTCGCCGTCGTACACGTCGCCCTGCAACATCTTGAGCACGTCCACGCGGTACCGGTGGTCCTGCACGAACGCGGTGAACAGCACGTTGAGCCGGTAGTAGATGGAGATGAACTCGTACCAGTACTTCACCGCCCGCCGCAGCTTCGACTCATAGGTGCCGAAGCGCTCCTTCTCGTACGAGCCGGCGGCGTGCGCGGCGATGATGTCCTGGGCCGCGATCCGCGCGCTGTTGAGCGCCACGCTCACACCGCTGGAGAAGATCGGGTCGACGAACCGGGCCGCGTCACCGATCAGCACGAACCGGTCGCCGCAGATCTTCTCCATCGCGTAGCTGTAGTCGCCCTCGACCTTGAACGGGCGCAGCCGCTGCGAGTTCTTCAGCGCGTCGGCCAGCTCGGGGCGGCTTCCCACGAAGTCCCAGAAGAACTCCTCGCGGTCGCCGGAGGCTCTCGCGGAAGCGCTTCTTCTGGGTCACCACCCCGATGGACGTGATGGTGTCGGTGATCGGGATCTGCCACACCCAGGTGTCCTTGATGGGCAGGAAGTGCACGAAGATGTGGTCCACCTGCGACGCGTCCCCCGCCAGCGCACCGCGGTCGAGGCCCTCGAACCAGGTGTGCACCGCGTACTGGTCGAACACCGGGTCGCTGACCTTCACCTTGAGCTGCTTGCCCAGCAGCGTCGAGCGGCCGGAGGCGTCGACCACCATGCGCGCGGTGAACGGGACGTCGCGCGGGCCGACGCGGCAGGTCAGGCGCACCTCCGACGGAGAGGAGAAGTCGACGTCGCGCACGCGGACGCCGTTGAAGACCGTGGCGCCCTGCTCCTGGGCGTGCTTGAGCAGGATCGCGTCGAAGCGGCCGCGGTCGACGTGGAAGGTGTAGTCGCGGTCCACACCGGGCTGGTTGCGCTCCACGAACTGGATGTCCGCGGTCCAGCCGTGGCTCAGGCCGCTGTAGCCCATCTTCGGGATGTCGCGCGACTCCGCGGACGTCCAGGACGCCCCGTACTTCTTCGGGAACCCGGCCTCGTCGACCTTCTCCAGCGCGCCGATCTCGGCCAGCACCGGTGTGGTGGCGGGGACCAGGGACTCGCCGACGTGTTCGCGCGGGAAGGTCTCGCCCTCGAACACGACCACGTTCAGGCCGGCCCTGGCCAGGTAGGACGCCATCGTCGAGCCGGCCGGGCCGCCGCCGATGATCGCGACGTCGTAGTCGGTGCTCATGCGCGCACCCCCTGCTCCTCGTGCAGCATCGCGGCGATGGTGCTGATGTCCGCGAAGTGCCGCGCGTCGATCTTGGTCAGCGGCACCTGCACGGCGAACTCGTCGCGGATGAACGCCATCAGCACGGCGATGCGCAGCGAGTCGAGGACGCCCGACTCGATCAGCGGCGTGGCCGCCGTCAGCTCCACGTCGTCGGAGTCCGACAGGAACTCCCGTCGCACGAAGGCGAGCAGTGCGGAGACGTATTCTTCCTCGGTCATCGGTTCTCACTCTCGTCGAGCAGGGCCAGTTCTTCGTCGGACATCCGGTCGATCTCGGCCCGCACCTGCTCCTCGACCACGGCGGCGAGGTCGGCGACCGTGCCGCCTTCGAAGACCGCGCGCATCGGCACGGTCACCTCGAACTCGGACTGGATCGTCGCGATCAGCCGGATCGCGAGGATCGAGTTGCCGCCGATCGAGAAGAAGTGGCTGTGCGCGCCGACCGGGACGCCGAGCAGCGCGGTGAACACCTCGGCAACCCGTTCCTCGACGACACCGCGCGGTGCGACCAGGGTCTCGGCGGCGGGGCCGGGCGCGGGCAGTGCGGCGCGGTCGAGCTTTCCGTTGGCGTTCAGGGGGAACGCCGGGAGCGCGGTGAACGTGGCGGGCACCATGTAGGCGGGCAGCTTCCCGGCGCACCACCCGCCGAAGCTCCACGTCACCGGCCACCGGCACGTAGTACGCGGTCAGCACGCCGTCCCCGGCGACCACGACCGCGTCGCGCACGCCGGGGTGCTCGGTGAGCACCGCGGTGACCTCGCCCAGCTCCACCCGGTAGCCGCGGATCTTCACCTGCTGGTCGCGCCGGCCGACGAAGTCGACGGCGCCGCCGGGCAGCAGCCGCACGAGGTCGCCGGTGCGGTAGAACCGCGCTCCTGGCGGACCGAAGGGATCGGGCAGGAAGCGCTCCGCGGTGAGGTCCGGCCGGTTCGCGTAGCCGCGGGCCACGCCGGCGCCGCCGACGAACAGCTCCCCCACCACGCCGACCGGCACCGGCTCCAACCGGGTGTCGAGCACGTGCATCGTGACGCCGGGCAGCGGTGTCCCGATCGGCACCGAGTCGCCGAGCGGCGAGCGCACCGGGTGGGTGCACGTGCCGACCGAGGTCTCGGTGGGGCCGTACTCGTTGACCAGGTCGACCAGGCCGTCCCACTGCGCGGCGAGCCGGGGCGGGAGCGCCTCGCCCGCCACGACGACCACGTCGGCGAGCCCTGCGCGCTGCGCGGGCTCCAGCTGCTGGGTGAGCACGTCGAGGTGGCCGGGTGTGAGCTTGAGGAACCCGAACGGTGCCGCGGCCAGCAGCCGCGCGCCGAGTTCGGTGAGGTCGAGGTCCTGGGGCAGCAGGTGCGTCGGGTGCCCGGCCAGCAGCGGCGCCCACACGTTGGGCACGACCAGGTCGAACGCGACCGACGAGAACACCGGCGCGCCACCGGTTGCGGCGAGCTCGCCGACCGCCCAGCGGACGTGGTTCGCGAGGCCGCGGTGCGGCACCTGCACGCCCTTGGGCCGCCCGGTCGAGCCGGAGGTGTAGATGACGTAAGCCAGCGCGTCCAGGTCCGTCGAACGCGGCAACGGGCTCGCGTCGCCGTCGTGGACGTCGGGCCGCAGGCCGTCGAAGCCGTCGCGGTGGGTGATCAGGACGTCGGCGCCGGCGTCGGCCAGCACGTACCGGACGCGGTCGGCCGGGAAGTCCGGGTCGAGCGGCACGTACGCACCGCCCGCCTTCCACACCGCCAGGAACGCCGCCGGCAGGTCCGCGCCGCGGTCCAGCAGCACGCCGACGACCGACTCCGGTCCGACGCCCGCGTCCCTCAGCCGCCGGGCCAGGCGGTTGGCGTGCGCGTCGAGCTCGCGGAACGTGACGGTCGCGCCGGCCACGACCAGCGCGGTCGCGTCGGGGGTCGCCGCGGCCTGCCGCTCGAACCCGTCGAGGACCGACGACGTGACCGGCTCGACCGGGTTGCCGCTCCACGACAGCACGTCGCGGCGTTCGTCCGCGGGCAGCAGGTCCGCGGTGCCGAGCAGCGTCTCGCCCGTGACGGACGCCAGCAGCTGCCCGAAGTGCCGTGCCATCCGCTCGACGGTCGACCGGTCGAACAACGAGGTCGCGTACTCCAGCATCCCCGTCATCGAGCCGTCGGACTGCTTGCGCAGGTAGAGCGTGAGGTCGGTCTTGGCGACCTGGGAGGCTTCGAGCAGGGTGGCCAGCTCGGCGTCGTCGGAAGGGGCGCCGGTCAGCTCGTCGCCGTGGAAGTCGAACGCCACCTGGTAGAGCGGCGTGCGGGACAGGTCCCGTTCCGGGGCGAGTGCGGCGACGAGCCGTTCGAACGGCAGCTCCTGGTGCGCGAACGCCTGCTTGCACGTGTTGCGCACGGAGTCGAGGGCCTGTTCGAAGGTCAGGTCGCCGTCCAGGCGGCAGCGCAGCACGATGCTGTTGAGGAAGAACCCGACGACGTTCTCGATCTCGGGGCGGTCGCGGCCGGCGACGGGGCTGCCGACGACCACGTCCCACTGGGCGGTGTAGCGGGCGAGCAGCGTGGCGTAGGCGGTGAGCAGCACCATGAACGGGGTCGCGTCGCTGCGCCTGCCGAGCTCCTCCAGCTGCCGCGAGACCGCGGCCGGGACGGTGAAGCCGACGACCGCGCCACGGGCGTCGCGCGCGGCGGGCCGCGGGTGGTCGGTGCGCAACGCCAGCGGCGTGGCACCCGCCAGCTCCTCGCCCCAGTGCGCCAGCTCGCGGGCGAGGACCTCCTCGGTGAGGCGGTCCCGTTGCCACACCGCGTAGTCCGCGTACTGGACGTCCGGTGTGGACGGTGTGCGGCCGGCCAGGACCTCGTGGAACTCCCGTTCCAGCACCGCGGAGGACCAGCCGTCGCAGACGATGTGGTGCATCAGCACGACGAGCCGTCCCGCCGCCGGGAACAGCAGCGCTCGCACGACGGGGCCGGTGGCGAGGTCGAAGCCGCGCCGGGCGTCCTCGTCGAGGACGGCCGCGATCCGGTCGGCCGGGACGTCGAGCACGCGCAGCTCCACCGGCCGCGGCGGGTCGACGACCTGGCGTGGTTCGTCGTCCTCGACGACGAACCGGGTGCGCAGCGACTCGTGCCGTGCGATCAGGGCGTCCAGTGCGGTGCGCACGGCGGTTTCACCGGCGTCGGTGCGCAGGAACAGCCCGGAGACCCACTCGCGTGCGGCGGGGTGGATCCGGTCGAGCAGCCACAACCGCTGCTGGCCGAACGACAGCGGCAGCGCGCCGTCGCGCGGCACCGGGCGCACCGGTACCGCGGACGCCGGCCGCGGGTCGATCAGCCGGGCCTGCGCGGCCACGGTGGTGGAGGTGAGCAGCGCGGCCAGCGGGACGTCCACACCGGTGGCCGCGCGCAGCCTGTTGCCGAGCCTGGTCAGCTGCAGCGAGGAGCCGCCGAGCCGGAAGAAGTCGTCGTGCGCGCCGACCTGCTCGACGCCCAGCAGCTCACGCCACACCCCGGCGACCAGCTCCTCGGCCTCGGTGCTCACGGCGGGTACGGCGGTGCCGGGCGCGGGCAGGGCGGTGCGGTCGACCTTGCCGCTGGACGTGCGCGGGAAGTCGTCGAGCTCGACGAACGCGGCGGGCACGTGGGTCTCGGGCAGCCGGGCGGCGAGGTAGGCGGCCAGGTCGACCGCTGAGCCCAGCCGCGCGTAGGCGGCGAGCCGGGTGGCACCGCTGGCCGCGGTGTAGGGCGCGACGACGGCCTCGCGCACGTCGGGGTGGGCGTTGAGGACGGCTTCGACCTCGCCGGGCTCGATCCGCACGCCGTTGACCTTGACCTGGTGGTCGAGTCGGCCGAGGTGCTCCAGGGTGCCGTCCGCGCGCCGGCGGACGCGGTCGCCGCTGCGGTACCACCGGGTGCCGCCGGGACCCGGGACGAACCGCTCCGCGGTCAGCGCGGGGTCGGCGAGGTATCCCTGGGCGACGCCTGGTCCGCCGATGAGCAGCTCGCCGTCCTCGGCGATCTCCACGCGCATGTCGTCGATCGGTGTGCCGATCGGAACCGGGCCGGACCGCTGCAGGTCGTCGAACCGGTGCGCGGTCACGTCGATGGCCGCCTCGGTCGGCCCGTAGGTGTTCCAGACCGTGACGGGGCAGTTCTCCGCCACCCGCAGGAACCGCTGCACGAGCTCGGCGTGAAGCTGCTCGCCGCCGGAGGAGAGGACGCGCAACGTCGTGCAACGGTCCCACCCCGGCTCCTCGACCAGCGCGCGCAGCATCGAGGGCACCACCTGCAGCACCGTGATCCCGTGGTCGGCGACCGCGCGCACGATGGCGGCGGGGTCCCGTTCCGCCCCAGGCGGTGCCAGCACGACGGTCGCTCCGCTGATCAGCGGTGCCCAGACCTCCCAGCCCGCCGCGTCGAACGTGAGCGCGGTCTTCTGCAGCACCCGGTCCCCGGCCGCGAGACCGTGGGTGCGGGTCAGCCACCGCAGCTGGTTGCCGATGCCGGCGAGCGTGACGACCACGCCCTTCGGGGTGCCGGTGGAACCGGAGGTGTGGAGCACGTACGCCGGGTGGTCGCCGCTGAGGGGCACGTCCGGTGCGGCCGGGTCCTGGTCGTGCAGCACGGTCAGGTCGGGGTCGAGCACGACGTCCGCTGCCACGTCCGAGACGACCAGGCGGGGCTGCGCGGCCGCGAGCACCGCCGCGTTCCGCTCGGCCGGGTGGGCGGGGTCCAGCGGCGTGTAAGCCGCGCCCGCCTTCCACACCGCGAGCAGCGCGACGACGAGGCGCACGCCTCGGGGCAGCCGCACAGCGACGAGGTCACCGGGCCGGACACCGTTGGCGCGCAACAGGTTCGCGAGCTGGTTGGCCGACCGGTCCAGCGCGCGGTAGGTGATCCGGCGGGTGCCTTCGACGAGCGCTACCGCGTCCGGTTCGCCGGCCGCCCGCCGCGCGATCCATGCGTGGGGCACGCTGTTCATTCGTCTCTCCACTGTGTGCGCGTTGGGACGGTTGCCGTCCCGAAACTCCCGCCGGTCCCGATACTCGGGCTATATCGCGGCCATACCGGTGGCCCAGTTCTCCTCGGCCCTGATCAGCTCGGCGAGTCCCGCCGCGGAGTCGTCGAAGTAGAAGTGCCCGCCGGGCTGGGTGGTCGCCTCGAACCGTCCGATGGTGATCTCCTGCCACCGCAGGACGTCCGCGAGCGCCACCGACTCGTCGCGGTCGCCGGCGATCGCCGTCACCGGGCACGTGAGCGGTGCGCCCGCCGTGTACCGGTAGGACTCGATGAGGCGGAAGTCGTTGCGCAGCGCGGGCAACGACAGCTGCCACAGCTCGGCGTCGTCGAGCAGCGCCGCGCCGGAACCGCCGAGGAACCGGACGTACTCGCGGATCTCGGCGTCGCTGTGGTCGGTCGTGCGGCGGCGGTGCGCGGGTGGGGCGTCGCAGGCGGACGCGTAGAGCCGGGCGAGCCGCGACGGGAACCGCGGCCGCAGCCGCCGTGCGGTCTCGAACGCTACCGCGGCGCCCATGCTGTGCCCGAAGAACGCGGTCGGGCGCGTGAGCCGCGGTTCGACCTGCTCGGCCACCCACGTCGCGAGCTCCGCGAGGTCGGCGGGCAGCGGGTCGCCGATGCGGTCCTGCCGTCCGGGGTACTGCACGGCCACCACCTCGACGGCCGGTCCGAGCAGCTCGGCCCAGCCGCGGAACGCGCTGGCAGCGCCACCGGCGTGCGGGAAGCACACCAGCTGCCGCGGTGCGTGCGGACGGGGCACGAACGCGCGGAACCAGCGGCCCGTCACCGGACCTCGATCCGCAGGTGCCGCAGGAACCGGAAGTTGATGCTCTCCAGCCAGGCAGGCGACCGGTCCAGCAGCTCGATGGTGGAGAACCGGCCGAGCAGCCGGGAGACGGCGATCTCGATCTCGGCCAGCGCCAGCGAGGCGCCGAGGCAGTAGTGGATGCCGTGCCCGAACGACAGCTGGTCGTGCGCCCTGCGGGTCACGTCGAGCCGGTCGGGGTCGGCGTAGCGCTTGGGGTCCCGGTTGCCCGCGCCGAGCACGAGCGCCACGGACTGGTCGCGTTCGATGCGCTGCCCGGCGATCTCGATGTCCTCCAGCGCCACCCGGCTGGTGAACTGCACGGAGCTGTCGTAGCGCAGGAACTCGTGCGCCGCGTTCGCCGCCAGCTCGGGCCTGGACCGCAGGAGCTGCTGCTGGTCGGGGTGTTCGACGAGGGCGAGCACGGCGTTGCCGATCAGGTGCGTGGTCGTCGCCTGGCCCGCGTCGATGAGCAGCAGGAAGTTCGCGAAGACCTCGTCCTCGGTGTAGTCGTCCTTGGCGAGCTGCCCGGACACCATCCTGGTGAACAGGTCGGTGCCGGTGCCGTCGCGGCGGGCCTGCGCGCCCTCGTCGAACAGGCCGCGCAGCGCGGCGACCCGCGGCACCTCGCGCCGGGACTGGGTGAAGAACTCGTGCAGCAGCCCCTGCCAGCTCTCCAGCAGGTGCGCGCCGCGTTCGGGAACGCCGGCGAGCTGCCCGACCACGTCCCGCGTGAGCGGTTCGGAGAAGTCCGCGATCACGTCCATCCCGCCGCGGGCAGCGGCCTCGTCGAGCAGCGACTCCACCCGGTCGGAGATGACCGACCGGATCTCCTTGACGAACCGCGGGGTCAGCCCGGGGCGCAACAGCTGCCGCAGCCGGGTGTGCCGGGGCGGCTCGTTGAACAGCATCATCGGCGCCAGCGCGTCCTTCAGCGTCGCCAGCCCGGTGCGCGCCTCCTCGGGGAGCTGTTCGTAGAACTGCTCGATCCGGGCGCCGGAGAGCCGGGGGTCCTTGGACAGCCGGGTGATCTCCTCGTGGTCGAGCACGATCCAGGTGCGCATCCACTGGTCCCAGTGCACCGGGCCGAGCTCGCGCAGCCGCCGGTACAGCGCGTACGGGTCGGTTTCCCCGTACTGGCTGAACAGGCTCTCGATCGCCTTGGTCATGCGGTCACCCTTTCCCGGTACTCGGTGGTGCGGACGGCGGGCATCAGCCAGGCGGTCACGGCGACGGCGGCCATCACCGCGCCGACGCCGAGCACCGTGTGCCCGGTCCCCCAGGACGCCAGCAGGAACCCGGCGGCCAGCGCGCCGAACGAGTTGGCACCCGAGCTGAGCAGGCCGGCCACGCTGCCGACCCGGCCCTGCATCTCGTCGGGCGTGACCTGCACCTGGTAGACGCCGGCCATCACGTTGACCAGGGCACCGGCGAACGACATGCCGGCGAACAGGCCGCCGAGGACGACCGGGCTGGAGGTCAGCGCGACCATCGGCATCAGCAGCGCCCACACCGCGAACACGGTGATGATCACCATGCCCGGCCGGAGCCTGCGGACGAACCACGAGCCGCTCATCGCGCCCAGCACGCCGCCGACACCGGACGCGGCACCGATCACGCCGATCACCGCGGGCGAGCCGCCGTTCTCCTTGATGATCAGCGCCAGGCTCAGGGACAGGACCTGGAACAGCACGTTGGTCACGGCCACCAGGAGCACGGCGGAGCGCAGGAACCGCTGCCGCAGCAGCCAGCCGACGCCCTCGGCGATCTCGGCCCTGATGTTCTTGCGCTGACCCCGCTCGGTCTGGAAGTCCTTGCGGATCAGCAGCAGCGTGACCAGCGCGACGAGGTGCCCGAGCGCGGTGAACACGAACGGCGCCCACCGCACCAGCGCGAACAGGACGCTGCCCAGCGGCTGGCCCAGCAGCCCCGCCGCACGGCCGCGCGCCTCGTTCTGCGACAGCGCGGCCGGCAGGTGGTCGGGGTGCACGACGTTGCGCACCGCCGCGCGTTCCGACAGCCGGTAGAAGATCTGCGCACTGCCCTCCAGGAACGCCACGGCGAGCAGGTGCGGCAGCCACAGGTGCCCGAGCAGCAACGAGATCGCGACGCTGCCGATCGACAGGAACGACACCGCGTCGCACGTGATCATCACGCGGCGCCGGTCCCAGCGGTCGACGAACACCCCTGCGGGCAGCTGGAGCAGCAGCATCGGCAGCAGCGCCGCGAACCCGACGAGCCCGGCCCGCACCGGTGACCCGTCGTGCCAGATCATCAGCAGCGGGTAGGTGACCGTCGTGACCGTGCCGCCCAGCGCGGAGATGCCCGCGCCGGTCCACAGCAGCCGGAAGTCCCGGTTGTGCCGCAGCACCCCCGCGCTCATCGGTCGCCTTCGAGCAGGGAGGTGTACTGCTTCACCACGTCGGCGCCCGCGTCGGAACCGGTGAGCGCGACGAACCCGGTGCCCTGGCCGATGCGGCACATCGCCATGGCGTGGAAGCCACCGCCCGTGCCGCCGTGCCCGAACTGGACGTCGGTGCCGAGGTCGTCCACGACCACGCCGAGCCCGTACGCGCTGTGCCGGTGCTGCGGTGTCACCATCTCCCCGGCCAGCTCCGGTGACAGCAGCGCACCGGCGTGGCCGAGGCGCGACCGGCGGACCTCCAGCAGGAACGACGCGAGGTCGCCCGCCGTGGTCCACAGGCCGCTCGCCGCGGCGGGCCACAGCAGCCACGGGACGGGCTTGCCGTCCTGGTCGTGCCCCTGGGCCGCCGGTCCGGTCGCCGGGCCGTAGCCGCTGCGCGCCATGCCGAGCGGTGCGAACACCAGCTCCCGCACCAGCTCGGCGAACGGCCGGCCGGTGACGTCCTCCAGGAGCTGCTCGACGACCGTGTAGTTGACGTCCGCCTTGCGGAACACCGCGCCGGGCGGCGTTTCGAGCCGGACGTCCCGCAGCAGTTCCGCCAGTCCGGGCAGCTCGGCGTAGCCCGGGTTGGGCGCCGGGGCGAGCCCGGACAGGTGGCTGAGCAGCTGCCGCAGGGTGACGCGGCCGTCGGCGGGGACCGACCAGCTCGTCAGGTGGGTGTTCACGTCCGCGTCGAGGTCGAGCACGCCCTGCTGGACCAGCCGCAGCGCGGTGAACGCGGTGACCGGCTTGCTCAGCGAACCGACCTGGAACACCGTGTCCGCGCTGACCGCGCCGCGAGTGCGGGCCTCGGCGAGCTCACCACCGCGGATCACCGCCACGCTCACGTCTGTCACGCTCACGTCCGCCACGCTGTGTTCGACCGGCGCCGGCCGTGCCTGGTCGATCGCCGCGGCCACGGCCGAAAGGCGGTCGTCGGCGTACATCGCCAGCAACGACAGCGCCCGTCCCGCGCGCCGGGCCGCCGCGATCACCTGGAAGACCAGGATCGAGTGGCCACCGAGCTCGAAGAACCGGTCGGCGGCACCGACCCGCTCCAGGCCGAGCACCTCGGCCCACACGTCGGCGAGCCACTGCTCGGTGTCGGTGATCGGTTCCTGGTAGGACCGCTGCGCGAACGCCGACCCGTCCAGCGCGGGCAACGCGCGGAGGTCGAGCTTCCCGTTGGCGGTCAACGGGATCTCCGGTACCGGCACGAACGCGGCCGGCACCAGGTGGGCGGGCAGGCGGGAGGCGAGCCACGGGCGCAGGTCGTCCCGCTCCCCCACCACGTAGGCGACGAGCCGGCCGGAGTCCACGACGACGCGGGCGTCGTCGAGCCGTTCCCGCAGGACCGACTCGATCTCGCCGAGCTCCACCCGGAACCCGCGGATCTTCACCTGGCCGTCGTCGCGGCCGAGGAAGTCGACGTCACCGGAGGGCAGCACGCGGGCGAGGTCGCCGGTGCGGTAGAGCCGGGAACCGGGCGCGCCGAACGGGTCCGGTACGAACCGGTCCGCGGTCATCGCGGGCTCGTCCCGGTAGCCGCGGGCCACCCCGGCACCGCCGACGTACAGCTCGCCGGGCACGCCGACGGGCACCGGTCGCAGCGCGGAGTCCAGGACGTAGGTCGAGACACCGGGCAGCGGCGTGCCGATCGGCACGGCGTCGGCGCCGTCCGGCACGACGAACTCGTTGGACGTCACCGTGGTCTCGGTCGGTCCGTAGGAGTTGACGATCCGACCGGTGACCAGGCCGCGCGCCGACGCCACCACGTGACCGGACACGGCCTCGCCGCCGACGACCAGGTCGCGGGCGAGCACGCCCGGCACCTGCCCGGTGACCAGCTCCAGGTGGCTGCGGGTCAGCTCGACGAAGTCGAACGGGCCCTGCCGGACCAGCCAGTCGCCCAGCTCGTCGAGCGGGAGGTCGCGCGGCGCCAGGTGCAGCGGCGCACCGGCGGTCAGCGGTCCGTGCACGTTGGACACGACCATGTCGTAGGCGATCGACGCGAACAGCGGCGCACCGCGGTCGCGCACGTACTCGGCCCGCACGTAGGCCAGGAAGTTCGCCAGGCCGCCGTGGGTGACCTGCACGCCCTTGGGACGGCCGGTCGACCCGGACGTGTAGATCACGTACGCCAGGTGGCCGGGGTCCGTCGCACGATCCGGCGTGGTCGCCGGGAAGGCGTCGAGCCCGTCGAGCGCCGGCGCGTCGAGCACTGCCGCACAGCCGCGCAGCATCTCCTCCGCCCGCGCCGCCGGGAACGACGGGTCCACCGGCACGTAGGCCGCGCCCGCCTTCCACACGCCCAGCAGCGCCGCGACGAGGTCCACCCCGCGGTCCAGCAGCACGCCCACGAGGGACTCGGTGCCCACGCCCTTCGCGCGGAGCAGGTGGGCGACGCGGTTGGCCCGCGCGTCGAGCTCGGCGTACGACACGGTGGCGCCCTCGAACGTCACCGCAGGTGCGTCCGGTGTTGCCCGGACGTGCGACTCGAACATGTCGGGGGCCGGCCTGGACACCGCCGGCTCCGGGCCGACCGGCAGCACCGGTTCGCCCTCGGGCAGGTAGGTCCCGCAGTCCTCACCCGCGACGACCGACGCCAGCGCCGCCCGGTACATCTGGGCGAGCCGCTCGGCGTTGGCCCGGCTGAGGACCGCGCCGTCGCACGCCAGGAACAGGCAGGTGTCGGAGGCCGTCACGGCGAGCGGGAACTCGTCGTGGCTGAAGCCCTCCGCGGGATCGGCGGCCACGTCGGGCGTGCCGAAGTCCTCGTAGCTGAAGTAGACCTGCACGAGCCGCCCGCCGCCCGCCAGCTCGTGCTGGATCGCGGGCATCGGGAAGTGCCGGTGCGGCCACATCCCCAGCTCGCGGTCGAACACCTGCCGGGCGAGGTCCGTCCAGGACGAGGTGACCTCCACCGGGAACGGCACGGTGTTGAGGTGCGTGCCGTAGACGCGGTCGCCGCCGTCCGGGCGGCAGTGCGTGACGAGCCCCGAGTGGAACCGCCGCGCGGGCGTGAGCTGGCTGAGCACCTTGAGGTGTGCGGCCAGCAGCACGCTCTTCACCGGCACCCCGGCCGCCGCGGCGACCGCGCGCAGCCCCTCCGACAGGTCGTCGAGCGGCACGCGGAGGTGGCTGTCCTCACCGGAACCGCCCCATCCGTCGGGCAGCGCGAACGGTTCGAACCCGTCGACGACGTCCTGCCAGTACGCGCGGTCCTCAGTGGACCGCAGCGCGCGCAGCTCCGCCGCGACGGTGTCCGCGAACCGCAGCCGGGACGGCGTGAACGCGGGCAGGTCGGCACCGTCGCGCACGGCGCGGTAGGTCTCCAGCAGCTCGGCGCGCAGGGTGCTGAACGTCCAGCCGTCGATGACCACGTGCGACTGGGTGATCGTCAGCTGCCACTGCCCGCCGGCGAGCCGGTGCACGGTCAGCCGCAGCAACGGTGCCGCGGAGTGCGGGATCGCGGTCTCCGCCTCACCGCGCAACGCCGCGCGCACCTGCTCGTCCGCGTCAGCGGCCGTGGTCAGGTCCACCACCTTCAACGGCACCTCGGCCGAGGCGTGCACCAGCTGCACCGGCACCGAGCACCGGTCGAGGTCCACCGACGTCCGCAGCGCCTCGTGCCGTGACACGAGCAGGTGCAGGGCGCGGTGCAGGGCGTCGCGGGAGAACGGTTCGGTGATCCGCGCCGACGCCACCCGGTGGTAGCTGCGCGGGCCGTCCCCGGCCAGCATCTCCACCAGCATGCCGGTCTGCGGCTGGGTCAGCGGGTAGGCGTCCACCAGCCCGTCCGGCAGCAGCGACCGGTCGGCGTCGGAGAGCAACGCGAACGGTTCGACCGGCTCGGCACCGGCGTCGTGGGACGACAGCGCCAGCACCGCGGCGATCGTCTGGTGCCGCAGCACGTCGAGGGCGGTCGCCGCGATCCCGGCGGCCTTCATCTCCCCCACGACCATCACGGCGCGGATCGAGTCCCCGCCCAGGTCGAAGAAGCTGTCGGCCAGCCCGACCCGGTCGACGCCGAGCACCGCGCGCCAGATCGCCACGACCCGTTCCTCGACCGGCGTGCGCGGGGCGACGAACTCGGCACCGGCGAACGCGCCCCGGTCCGGTGCGGGCAGTGCTCGCTTGTCCAGCTTCCCGTTGGGGGTCAGCGGAATCCGGTCGAGCACCGGGTAGGCGGCCGGGACCATGTAGTCCGGCAACGTGCGGCCGAGCCAGGCCCGCAGGTCGGCGGGGTCGAGGCCGGTGGGGTTCGGCCCGGCCGGGTCTGCGGCAGCGTCTAGTCCGGCCGGGTCACCCGCGGGCACGACGTAGCCGACCAGCGACTCGTCGCGCAGCACGACCACCGCGTCACGCACGTCCGGGTGAGCGACCAGTGCCGCCTCGATCTCGCCCAGCTCGACCCGGTAGCCGCGGATCTTGACCTGGTCGTCGGCCCGGCCGGCGAAGCCGAGGCTGCCGTCCGGTCGCCGCAGGGCCAGGTCGCCGCTGCGGTACAGCCGCGATCCGGGCGGTCCGAACGGGTCTGGCACGAACCGCTCGGCGGTCAGCTCCGGCCGGTTCAGGTAGCCGCGGGCCACGCCGGGGCCACCGACGTGGATCTCGCCGCGGGTGCCGATCGGCACGAGGTTGCCGTGCGCGTCCAGCAGGTGCACGGCGAGGTCGCTCAGCGGTCGGCCGATGGGGTTGCCCGCGCCGGGCAGCGTGTCCTTCTTGGACAGCCGGTGGTAGGTCGTGTGCACGGTCGTCTCGGTGATGCCGTACATGTTCACCAGCGCGACCCGCCCGAGCCCGACGCGCTCGACCCACGGCCGCAGCTCGCCGATCTCCAGCTTCTCACCGGCGAAGACCACCGCGCGCACCGACAGCCGCGTGATCCGCGGGTCGTCCGCGAACGCGACGATGGACCGGAACGCCGACGGCGTCTGGCTCAGCACCGTGACCCCGGTGTCCACCAACAGGTCCAGGAAGTCCTCCGGCGAGCGGGTGACCTCACGCGGCACCACCACAAGCGTGCCGCCGTGCAGCAGTGCACCCCACATCTCGAACACCGACACGTCGAACGCATACGAGTGGAACAACGAGAACACATCCGACTCGTCGAACGCGTAGTGCTCCTGGGCCGTCGCCATCAACCGCACGACGTTGCTGTGGGTCAGGCAGACGCCCTTCGGCTTGCCGGTCGAACCCGAGGTGTAGATCGTGTAGATCAGGTTGTCCGGCACCGTCAGCGACACGGGGTTCGCGTCCGGCCCCTCGGGCAGAGCGGCCAGCACCTCCGCGTCCACCACGATCGAGACGCCGGCGTCCTCGCGGACGTACTCCAGCCGCTCCGGCGGGTTCACCGGGTCCAGCGGCAGGTAGCCCGCGCCCGACTTGAGCACGCCCAGCAGTGCGGGCAGCAGGTCGGGACCGCGGTCGAGGCACACGCCGACGAGCTGCTCCGGCCCGGCGCCCAGGGAACGCAGGTGGTGCGCGAGGCGGTTGGCCCGCGCGTTGAGCTCGGCGTAGGTCAGCGACACCCCGCCGGCGACCACGGCCAGCGCGTCGGGGGTGCGCGCCGCCTGCTGCTCGAACAGCTCGTGCACGCAGGACGACACCGGTTCCGCGACGGCGTCGGTGAAGCCGAGCAGCCGTTCCCGTTCACCGGCCGGCAGGTGCACGGCCCGCGCGTCACCGTCCACGTCGGACGCGATGGCTTCGAGCACCGCGCGGTACATGCCGGCGAGGCGTTCGGTGTTGGCGCGGCTGAGCACGCGTTCGTGCGAGTTCACCCAGAGCCGGTCGCCGCGGTTGAAGATCGACAGGTCGAACTCGTTGGGGCCGATGTTCATCCGGGTGCCGGTCGCGACGCGGTCGGTGTCGACGTGGTGGAAGTCGAGGTAGTTGAACAGCACGTTGATCAGCCGGCCGCCGCCCCAGTCGTGCTGGACCGCGGGCATCGGGTACCGCCGGTGCGCCCACAGCTCGACCTCGGCGTCGAACACCTGCGTCAGCAGCTCGCGCCACGTCCGCGCCGACCGGTCGACGCCCATCGGCAGGGTGTTGAGGTACATGCCGGGCACCCGGTCCGCGCCGAGCACCTCCGGGCGGACGTCGCACACCAGGCCGGTGTGGTACGCCGGTTCGTAGGTGACCTGGCCCATCACCTTGAGGTGCGCGGCCAGCAGCACGCTCTTCATCGACACACCGGCGGCGCTGGCCGCCGAGCGCAGGGCGGCGCCGAGGTCGTCGAACGGCACCTCGACGTAGACGCGCTCGTCGGAGTCGCCGGCCCACTCCGGTGGCATGACCACCGGCGCCTGCGTGCCGGTCACGCGCTGCCAGTAGGCCCGGTCCGCCGCGGAGCCCAGTGCCGCCAGCTCACCGGCGATCGTGTCGGCGAACCGCACCCGCGGCCGGTCGTACGGCTCGGGTTCGGCGCCGTCGCGGATCGCCCGGTAGACGTCCAGCAGCTCCATGAGCAGCAGGTGGTAGCTCCAGCCCTCGGTGATCGCGTGCGACTGGGTGAACGTCACCCACCACGCGTCGTCGGCCTCGACGTGCGCGATGATCCGCATGAGCGGTGCCCTCGCGACGTCGAACACCGCGGCGCGCTGCTCGGCCGCCAGCTCCTGCCTGACGCCGACCAGGTCCTCTTCGGACAGTTCGCGCACGTCGCGGAGCTCGACCGGCAGGTCGGCGCTGCCGTGCACGAGCTGCAGCGGCTCGGAGAAGCCGGTGAGCCGGAACGACGTGCGCAGCACCTCGTGCCGGTCGGCCAGCACGCGGGCGGCCGCCGTGAGCGCGGCGTGGTCGAGCGGCTCGGGTTCGGTCACCCGGAACGTGTTGATGATGTGGTACGGGTGCCTGCCGTCGTCGGCCAGCATCTCGATGATCATGCCGAGCTGGGTGCGGCCCACCGGGTAGGCGTCGACGACGTCCGCGGGCAGCAACGCCCGGTCCTCCGCCGAGACCAGCGCGAACGGCTCGACGTACTCCTGCTCGGCCGCCACGCCGCGACCGGTGAACAGCCGGCACAGGTTCTCGACCGTGCGCGCCTCGAAGACGTCCCGCACGGCGACGTCGAAGCCCTCGGCCCGCAACGCGCCGACCAGGCCGACCGCGCGGATCGAGTCACCGCCGATGTCGAAGAACCCGTCCCGCACGCCTACTCGGTCGAGTCCGAGCGCGGTCCGCCAGATCTCGGCGACGCGGGCCTCGGTCTCCGTGCGCGGCGCGAGGTGCTCGCCGCGGGCGAACGCGTCGTCACCGGGTTCGGGCAGCGCCTTGCGGTCGTGCTTGCCGTTGGGCGTCAACGGGAACTCGTCGAGCCGCACGAACGCCGCCGGCACCATGTAGTCGGGCAACGTGCGGGCGAGCCGGTCGCGCAGCTCCTCCCGCGCCGGTGACCCACCGGTGTAGTAGGCCACCAGCCGGTCGTCGCGCACGACCACCAGCGCCTCGCGGACCTCGTCGAACGCCGAGAGCTCCGCCTCGATCTCGCCCAGCTCGATCCGGTGGCCGCGCACCTTCACCTGGTCGTCGATCCGGCCGAGGAAGTCCAGTGCGCCGTCCGGCCGCCAGCTCGCGAGGTCACCGGTGCGGTAGAGCCGCGCGCCCGCCGGGCCGAACGGGTCGGGCACGAACTTCTCCGCGGTGAGGTCCGGCCGGTTCAGGTAGCCGCGACCGACGCCGAGCCCGCCGACGTACAGCTCGCCCGCCACACCGGAGGGCACCGGCTCCAGCCGGGCGTCCAGCACGTAGAGGCGGGTGTTGCGGACGGCCTCGCCGATCGGCACGCGCCGTCCGTGCAGCCGCTCGGTCAGGAACGCGTGCGTCACGTCGTCCGAGCACTCGGTCGGGCCGTAGGCGTTGACCAGCGGGATGCGCGGGTACCGGGTGAACCACCGCGGGCACAGCTCCGCCGGCAGCGCCTCACCGGTCACCATCAGCCACCGCAGGTGCGGCAGCGGAGGCAGCCCGGTGCCGTCCGCGCTCGTGCTGTCCAGCGCGGTGCGCAGCAGCGAGGGCACGACCTCCAGCACGGTGATCCGCTCCTGCGCCACGAGGCCGAACAGCGCGTCCGGGTCGAGCGCCGTGTCGCCGTCCACGACCCGGACCTCGCCGCCGACGACCAGCGGTGCGAGCATCTGCCACACCGAGATGTCGAACGACGGCGAGGCGTTCTGCACCACGCTGTCCCGCTCGGTGAGCCCGAGGTCCTCGACCTTGGCGAGCAGGTGGTTGCCCATGCCGCCGCGGCGCACCATGACGCCCTTGGGCCGGCCGGTGGACCCGGACGTGTAGATGACGTACGCGAGGTTGTCCTGCGTGGCCCGCGGGGCGGGGTCGGTGTCGGGCAGGTCCTGCAGTGCGGGCTCGTCGACCAGGACGACCGTCTCGTGCGACACCCGGTCCAGCAGGGAGCTCCGCGTGACCAGGAGCCGCGCGCCGGCGTCGGAGTGCATGAACTCCAGGCGCGCGGGCGGGGTCTCCGGGTCGAGCGGCAGGTAGGCGCCGCCCGCCTTGAGCACCGCGAGCACGGCGGTGACCAGCTCCGGTGAGCGCTCCAGGCAGATCGCGACGACCGTCTCGGGACCGACGCCGAGGCCGGTCAGGTGGTGCGCCAGCCGGTTGACGCGTGCGTTGAGGTCGGCGTAGGTCGCCGCGTAGTCGTCGGAGGTCAGGGCGATGGCGTCCGGGGCGAGCGCGACCCGGCGCTCGAACTCCTGCTGCACGCACAGGTCGACCGGTTCCCGCTCGGTCGCCGACGCCTCGATGAGCAGGCGGGCGCGTTCCCCGGTGGGCAGGTGGGTCGTGCGGGCGTCGCCGTCGAGGTCGGCGGTCATCGCGTCGAGCACCGCCGCGTACATCTCGCCGAGCCGCGCACCGTCCGCACGGGACAGCACGGCGGTGTTCGCGGTGAGGTTCAGGCGGTTCGGGCGGCAGTGCAGCGTGAGGCCGAACTCGGTCTGCGACACCGCGTACCGGGACTCGACGTCCTCGCCGGCGGACTCCTCGTGCCGCAGGTCGACGTAGTTGAACGCGACGTCCACGAGCCGTCCGCCCGGCCAGGCGCGCTGGATCGCGGGCATCGGGTAACGGCGGTGCGGCCACAGCTCGACCTCGCGGTCGAACACCCGCAGCACCAGCTCGCGCCACGTCGTCGCGGACCGGTCCGCCGGGAACGGCACGGTGTTGAGGTGCATGCCGTAGACGCGGTCGGCGCCTTCGAGCTCGGGCCGCGCGTCGCACACCAGGCCGACGTGGAACGCCGGTGCCCCGGTCAGCTGCCCCATCACCTTGACGTGCGCGGCGAGCAGCACGGTCTTCACCGACACGCGCAGCTCGGCCGCGACCGCCGTCAGCGCCTGCTCGTCCAGCGCGACCGGCACGTCGTAGCTCTCGCCGGGTTCCTCGCCGCGCCACGGTTCCGGCAGCGTCACCGGGGTGTGCGCGTGCACGACGTCACGCCAGTAGGCGGCGTCCTCTTCGGACTCCAGTGACGCCAGCTCGGCGGCGATGTAGTCCGCGTACCGCACTCCGGGCGGGGTGTGCGGTGCCGGCGCCAGGCCGTCGCGCAGCCGCCGGTAGCAGTCGACCAGCTCGGCGAGCAGCCAGTTGTGGCTCCAGCCCTCGACGATCGCGTGCGGCCGGCACAGCGAGAGCCACCAGCCGTCGTCACCGGTGAGGTGCGCGGCGATCTTCAGCAGCGGCGCCGAGTCCAGGTCGAAGGTCGCGTTGCGCTGGGCGAGCAGCGACTCCATCAACGCGTCCTCGCCGTGCACCTCGTGCACGGTCACCGGGACGTCGACCTCGGCGTGCACGACCTGCATCGGGACGGAGTACGTGTAGAGGTCGAACGAGGTCCGCAGCAGGTCGTGCCGTGCCACCACGATCCGCGCCGCCGCGCGCAGGGCGTCCGCCGAGAACGGCCCGGCGATCCGGTAGGAGGCGAAGCTGCGGTAGGCGTCGTCCTCGGTCAGCAGCTCGACGACCATGCCGGTCTGCACCTGCGACATCGGGTACGCGTCGGCGGCACCCGCGGGCACCTTCGCCCGGTCCGCCGCGCTGACCAGCTCGAACGGCTCGACCGGTCCACGTGCGGTGACGTCCGCGCGTCCGGACGCGATCGAGGCGAGGCCCGCGATCGTGCGGTGCTCGAACACCTCGGGCACGGACAGGTCGACACCTCCCGCACGCAGCGCGCCCACCAGCCGCACCGCGCGGATCGAGTCGCCGCCCACCTCGAAGAACCCGTCGTGGACGCCCACCCGGTCGAGCTTCAGCACGTCCCGCCACACCGCGGCGATCCGCTCCTCCACGGGGGTGCGCGGGGCGACGTGACCGGTGCCCGCGAACGCGCCGGCGTCCGGGTCGGGCAGTGCGCGCCGGTCGAGCTTGCCGTTGGCGGTCAACGGGATGGCGTCGAGCGGCACGAACGCCGACGGCACCATGTAGTCCGGCAGGTTCCTGGCCAGCGCCGGGCGCAGGTCGGTCCCGTCCGCACCGACGACGTAGGCGACGAGCCGGTCGTCGCGCACGACCACGACGGCCTCCCGCACGCCGGGCAGCGAGCTGAGCGCGACCTCGATCTCGCCCAGCTCCACGCGGTAGCCGCGGATCTTGACCTGGTGGTCGGCGCGTCCGAGGAAGTCCAGGCTGCCGTCCGGGCGGCGCCGTGCGAGGTCACCGCTGCGGTACAGCCGCGAGCCGGGCGGACCGAAGGGGTCCGGCACGAACCGCTCGGCGGTCAGCTCCGGCCGGTTCAGGTACCCGCGGGCCACACCGGGACCGCCGACGTGGATCTCGCCCGGCACCCCGAACGGCACGAGCTGCCCGTGCGGGTCCAGCAGGTGCACCGACAGGTCGCGCAACGGCGAGCCGATGGCGTTGCCACCGGCCAGGTCGGCCGCGGCGACGCGGTGGTAGGTCGTGTGCACGGTCGTCTCGGTGATGCCGTACATGTTGACCAGGGCGACCCGGTCCAGCCACGGCCGCAGCTCGCCGATCTCCAGCTTCTCACCGGCGAAGACCACCGTCCGCACCGACCACCGGCCGGTGCGCGGGTCCTCGGGGTCGATGGACCGGAACGCCGACGGCGTCTGGCTCAGCACCGTGACCCCGGTGTCCACCACCAGGTCCAGGAAGTCCTCCGGCGACCGCGTCACCTCACGCGGCACCACCACAAGCGTGCCGCCGTGCAGCAACGCCCCCCACATCTCGAACACCGACACGTCGAACGCATACGAGTGGAACAACGAAAAGACATCCGACTCGTCGAACGCGTAGTGCTCCTGCGCCGTCGCCATCAACCGCACGACGTTGCGGTGGGTCAGCACGCAGCCCTTGGGCTTACCGGTCGACCCGGAGGTGTAGATCGTGTAGATGACGTTGTCCGGGCCGGACATCGTGACGGGGTTGGTCTCCGGTCCCTCCGGCACCTCGGGCGAGGTGATCACGATGGAGACGCCGGCGTCCTCGCGGATGTGCTCCAGCCGCTCCGGCGGGTTCACCGGGTCCAGCGGCAGGTAGCCCGCACCGGACTTCAGCACGCCCAGCAGTGCGGGCAGCAGGCCGGGGCCGCGGTCGAGCGAGACGCCCACCAGCTGCTCCGGTCCCGCGCCGAGCGAACGCAGGTGGTGCGCCCACCGGTTGGCCCGCGCGTTGAGCTCCGCGTAGGTCAGCGACACCTCGCCGGCGACCACGGCCACCGCGTCCGGCGTGCGCGCGACCTGGTCCTCGAACAGTTCGTGCACGCACTTCACCACGGGCACCGGGCTGGTGCCGCCGAGCTCCAGGAGCCGGTCCCGCTCGCCCTCCGGCAGGTACACCGCCCGTGCGTCGCCGTCCACTTCGGCCGCCATGGACGCCAGCACGGCGCGGAACATCCCGGCCACGCGGTCGGCGTTGTCCTGGCTGAGGACGTGCGAGTTCGTGGTGATGGCGAGCAGACCGCCGAGCGTCGTGATCGCGAGCGCGAACTCGTTGGGCGCGTCGTTGAAGCCCCAGCCGTCCTCGGCGACCCGCGCGTCCAGCCGGTGGAAGTCGAGGAACCCGAAGAACACGTCCACGAGCCGGCCGCCGTGCCCGCGGATGGCGGGCATCGGGTAGTGCCGGTGCGCCCAGGCCTCGATCTCCCGGTCGGACACCTGCCGCACCAGCTCGCGCCAGGTGCGCGCGGAGCGGTCGGCGGGGAACGGCAGGGTGTTGAGGAAGTTGCCGTACAGCCGGTCCGCGCCGGGCGCCTCCGGCCGGGAGTGCGTGACGAGCCCGGTGTGGAACGCGGTCTCGCCGGTGAGCTGGCTCATCACCTTGACGTGCGCGGCGACGAGCACGCTCTTCATCGACACCTTCGCCGCCGACGCCAGAGCGCGCAGCCCGTCCGCGAGGTCGCCGAAGTCGGTGCCGGCGCGCACGGGTGCCACCGGGGCGGTGCGGTCACCGTGCCAGCCGGCGGGGATCTCGAACTTGGCGTGCTCGTCGACGAGCCGCTGCCAGTACCCGGCGTCCTCCCGCGACTCCAGCGACCTCAGCTCGGCTGCCACGAAGTCCGCGTACCGCACCGGGACCGGCTCGTACCGGTCGGGCTCCTGGCCGTCGCGGACCCGCCGGTAGACCTCGACGAACTCCATCAGGAACAGCTGGTTGCTCCAGCCGTCCATCACCGCGTGGTTCTGGGTGAACGAGCACAGCCACTCGTCGTCGGTCATGAGGTGTGCGCTGACCCGCAGCAGCGGTGTGCCGGCGGCGAGGTCGAACACGTCCGCGCGTTCGGCGGCGACGAAGTCCGACACCGCGGCCCGCCGGTCGCGCACGTCGAGGTGGCGCAGGTCGAACCGGCCGATCGGCGTCTCGGTGACCCAGTGCACGAGCTGCAGCGGCACCGAGAAACCGGTCAGGTGCACGCTGGTGCGCAGCACGTCGTGCCGTGCCACGACGATCCGCACCGCGCGGGCGAACGCCAGCACGTCGAACGGCCGGTCGTCGTGCACGGTGTAGACGTTGACGTTGTGGTAGTTGCTGCGACCGGGGTCGGCCAGCATCTCGACCAGCATGCCGGTCTGCACCTGCGACAACGGGTAGGCGTCGACGACGCCGTCCGGCAGCGCCGCCCTGTCCTCCGCGCTGATCAGCGCGAACGGCTCGACGAAGGTCTCCTCCGACACCGCGGCGCGGCCGGACAGCCGCTCGCACAGCGCCGCGACCGTGCGGTGCCCGAACACGTCCTTCACGGACACGTCGAACCCGGAGGCCCGCAGCGCGCCGATCAGCGCGACCGCGCGGATCGAGTCGCCGCCCAGGTCGAAGAAGTCGTCGTGCACGCCGAAGTCGGCGCCGAGCACGTCGTGCCACACCGCGGCGACCCGCTCCTCCAGCGGTGTCCTGGGTGCCACGCTCACTGCCCGCGCGAACGCGTCCGCGCCGGGTGCGGGCAGCGCGGCCCGGTCGACCTTGCCGTTGGCGTTCAACGGGATGGCGTCGAGCTGGACGAACGCCGACGGCACCATGTAGGTGGGCAGCACGGGTTCCAGCAGCGCGCGCAGCTCCTGCGGGTCGGCGTCCGCGCCGACCAGGTAGGCCACGAGCTGCTTCTCACCTGGGTTGTCCTCGCGCAGCACCACGCGCACGTCCGTGACGCGCGGGTCCTCGGCGATCCTGGCCTCGATCTCGCCGAGCTCCACCCGGTAGCCGCGGATCTTGACCTGGCCGTCGCCGCGGCCTAGGAAGTCCACGTCACCGGTGGGCAGCACGCGGACCACGTCGCCGCTGCGGTACAGCCGCGCTCCCGGCGACCCGTACGGGTCGGGCAGGAAGCGTTCCGCGGTGAGCTCCGGCCGGTCGGCGTAACCGCGTGCGACACCCGTGCCGCCGACGTACAGCTCGCCGGGCACGCCCACGGGCACCGGCTCCAGCCGGTGGTCCAGCACGTACATCGTCACGTTGGGCAGCGGCCGCCCGATGGGCTGGACCTCCGCGGTGATCGGGCCCTCGACGGGGTGGGTGCACGTTCCGACGGACGTTTCGGTCGGGCCGTACTCGTTGACCAGCCGCACGTCCGGCGCCAGCTCGCGCCACGCCGTGACGACCCGGCGGGTCAGCGCCTCACCCGCGACCACCAGCACCGACGCGAGCGCGTTGGCCTGCTCGGGCGGCAGCTGGTGGGTCAGCACCTCCAGGTGCGCGGGCGTGAGCTTGATGAAGCTGTACGGGCCGGACAGCGCCTCACCCAGCGCGGCCAGGTCGGTGTCCTGCGGCACCATGTGCACGGCCTGCCCGGCCAGCACCGGCGCCCACAGGTTCGGCACCACGAGGTCGAAGGCGATCGACGAGAACAGCGGCGCGCCACCGGTGCCCTGCGACGCCAGCTCCTGCACGGCCCACCACACGTGGTTGACCAGGCCGCGGTGCGGCACCTGGACGCCCTTGGGCCGGCCGGTCGAGCCGGACGTGTAGATCACGTAGGCGAGCCGGTCGAGGTCGGCGACCCGCTCGGGAGCGGTCGCCGGTTCGGCCGAGACGTCGTCCACGCCGACGAGGAGCGTCGGGCCGGCGAAGTCGTTGGTGTACCCGGGTTGCGTGACGAACGCGGCGGCCTCGGCGTCGGCGAGCGCGCCGGTGACGCGGCCGGCCGGGAACGACGGGTCCATCGGCAGGTACGCCGCACTCGCCTTCCACACGCCCAGCAGGCACGCCAGCAGGTCGGGGCCGCGGTCGAGCAGCACGCCGACCACGGACTCGGTACCGACGCCCATGCCGCGCAGCCGGTGCGCGTACCGGTTGGCGAGCGCGTCCAGCTCCACGTAGGACAGCTGCCGGGTCCCGTCGGTGACGGCGACGGCGTCCGGCGTGCGGGCGACCTGGTCCTCGAACAGCTCGTAGGTGCACTTCTCGACCGCGGGGGCGGGGTTGACCGCCCACTCCCCCAGCGTCCGCGCGGTCTCCTCCGGTGCGACGAACGTCTTCTGGGCGTCGCGCGCCGGGTCAGCGGCCATGTCCGCGAGCACCGCGCGGAACATCGCCGCGATGCGCTCGGTGTTGGCGAGGCTCAGCGACGACGAGGCGGCGGTGAGGAAGATGTGCTTGTTGCGCGAGGAGATCGTGAGCGGGAACTCGGTGGGGCTGTCGTCGATGCCGACGGAGGCGTCCACCAGCCCGGTGTCCACCTGGCGGAAGTCCTGGTAGTTGAAGAAGACGTCGATCAGCTGGGCCGCGCCGTACTCGCGTTGCACCGCGGGCAGCGGGTACCGGCGGTGCTCCCAGGACTCGACCTCCTGCGCGAACACCTGCCGCACCAGGTCGAGCCACGAGGGCGCGCCGCGGTCGAACGGCAGCGGCAGCGTGTTGAGGTACATGCCGAACACCCGGTCGGCGCCGAGCACCTCGGGCCGCACGTCGTAGACCAGGCCGCCGTGGAACGACGGCAGGTCGGTCAGCTGGCTCATCACCTTGAGGTAGGCCGACAGCATGACGGCCTTGAGCGAGGCACCGGCGTCTGCGGCCAGCGCCCGCAGGCCGGGCTCCAGGTCTTCCCACGAGACCCGCACGTGGTGCGTCGTCCCCGGCTCCTCGCCCCAGCCCGCCGGCAGCGTGACCTTCGGGTAGCGGGTGACGACGGAGCGCCAGTACGCACCGTCCACACCGGACTCCAGCGACTCCAGCTCCGCCGCGACCGAGTCGGCGAACCGCACGCCGGGGCGGTCGTGGGGCTCGGGTTCCACGCCGTCGCGGATCGAGCGGTACAACCGCAGCAGCTCCATCAGCAGCGAGTGGTAGCTCCAGCCCTCCATCACCGGGTGGCACTCGGTGATGGAGATCCACCACCGGTCGGTGCCGGTGAGGTGGGCGTGGAACCGCATGAGCGTGGGCTCGGTGAGGTCGAACGGCGTGGCGCGCTGCTCGCGCACCCACTCCCGCAGCGTCGCGAGCTGGCCCTCCTCGTCGAGGTGGCCGAGGTCGCGCTGATCGACCTCCATGGTCGCGGTGGCGTGGACCAGCTGCAGCGGCACCGAGTAGTCGGTGAGGTGCACGCTCGTGCGCAGCATGTCGTGGCGCTCCACCACGATCCGCGCGGCGCGTTCGAAGGCCTCCCACGAGAACGGGCGGTCGTCGAGAATCCGGAAGCAGGAGCAGTTGTGGTAGTTGTTCTTGCTGTCGTCGGCCAGCATCTCGATGACCATGCCGGTCTGGATCTGCGACAGCGGGTAGGCGTCGACGACGCCGTCGGGCAGTGCGGCCCGGTCCTGCGCCGAGATCAGCGCGAACGGTTCCACCAGCGCGTCGTCCGCGGCGACCAGGGCGGTGCGGCCGGTCAGCAGCTCGCACAGCTCGGCGACCGTGCGGCGCTCGAACACGTCGCGCACGGCGAGGTCGAAGCCCTCCGCCCGCAGCGCGCCCACCAGCGCGACCGCCCGGATCGAGTCGCCGCCGAGGTCGAAGAACCCGTCGTGGACACCGACGCGCTCCACCTCCAGCGCCGTCGCCCACACCGCGGCCACCTGCTCCTCGACCGGCGTGCGCGGCGCCACGTACTCGCCGTGGGCGAACGCGCCGAGGTCGGGTGCGGGCAGTGCGCGGCGGTCGAGCTTCCCGTTGGGGGTCAACGGGATCGAGTCGAGCCGCACGAACGCGGCCGGCACCATGTAGTCCGGCAGGTCGCGGCCGAGCGCCGTCCGCACCGACGCGGTGTCCAGCTCTCCGGCGACCGGCACGACGTAGGCGACGAGGCGTTCGTCGCGTGCGATCACCACGGCGTCGCGCACGTCGTCCAGTGCCGTCAGCGCGACCTCGACCTCGCCGAGCTCGATGCGGTAGCCGCGGATCTTGACCTGGTGGTCGGCGCGTCCGAGGAAGTCCAGGCTGCCGTCCGGGCGGCGCCGCGCGAGGTCACCGCTGCGGTACAGCCGCGAGCCGGGCGGCCCGAACGGGTTCGGCACGAACCGCTCGGCGGTCAGCTCCGGCCGGTTCAGGTACCCGCGGGCCACACCGGGACCGCCGACGTGGATCTCACCGGGCACGCCGACGGGGACCAGCCCGCCGTGCGCGTCGAGCAGGTACACGTTCAGGTCGCCCAGCGGCCGCCCGATCGGGTTGCCGGCCGACAGCTCCAGGTCTCCCGGCCGCACCTCGTAGAACGTGGTGTGCACGGTGGTCTCGGTGATGCCGTACATGTTGGCGAGCACCGGCTCGTCCAGGCCGCGCCGGTCGGTCCACGGCCGCAGCTCGGGCATCTCCAGCTTCTCGCCCGCGAAGATCACCGCCCGCAGCACCAGCCGGTCGATGCGCGAGTCGCCGTCGGCGGCGGCGGACACGAGCGAGCGGAACGCCGACGGCGTCTGGCTCAGCACGGTGACCTCGTTGTCCACCAGCAGGTCCAGGAAGTCCTCCGGTGACCGCGTCACCTCCCGCGGCACGACGACGAGGGTGCCGCCGTGCAGCAGCGCGCCCCACATCTCGAACACCGACACGTCGAACGCATAGGAGTGGAACATCGACCACACGTCGGACTCGTTGAACTCGTAGTGCTCCTGGGCGGTGCGCATGAGCCGCACGACGTTGGCGTGGGTGAGCACGCAGCCCTTGGGCTTGCCGGTGGAGCCGGAGGTGTAGATCGTGTAGACGACGTTGTCGGGAGCGGACCGGTTCACGGGGTTGGTGTCTGGCCCGTCCGGCAGTGCGGCGAGCAGCTCCTCGTCGACCACGACGGACACGTCCGCGTCGGCCTGCACGTACCGCAGCCGGTCCTCCGGGTTCACCGGGTCCAGCGGCAGGTAGCCCGCGCCGGACTTCAGCACGCCGAGCAGGGCAGGCAGCAGGTCGGGCCCGCGTTCCAGGCGCACGCCGACCAGCGTCTCCGGGCCGGCGCCGAGGTCGCGCAGGTGGTGCGCCAGCCGGTTGGCTCGGGCGTTGAGCTCGGCGTAGGTCAGCCTGGTGCAGCCGGCGACGATCGCCACGGCGTTCGGCGTGCGGGCGGCCTGCTCCTCGAACAGGGTGTGCACGCAGTCGGTCACCGGGCTGCCCAGACCGGGCACCACGCCGGTGACGAGCGCGTACTCCGCGTCGTCAAGGATGTTCAGGCGGGACACCGGAAGCGCGGTGTCGGCCAGCGCGGACTCCAGCAACCGCACCAGGTGCCCGGCGGCGCGCTGCACGGTCTCCTCGTGGAACACCGACGTCGCGTACACCAGCTGCCCCGCGAACGAGGCGTCGGGCAGGTCGTTGATCTGCAATTCGAGGTCGCACTTGGCCACCCGCCCGGTGGCGGTGCGCGGCTCGACGGTGACGCCGGGCAGCCCGAACGGCGCGCCGCCGCGGTCGTGCATGGTGAACGCGACCTGGTACAGCGGGGTGCGGGACATGTCCCGCTCGGGCTGCAGGTCGTCGACGAGCCGGGCGAAGGGCACTGCCTGGTGGTCGTAGGCGTCGGCGAGCGTGCCGCGTGCCTGGACGAGCAGGTCGCGGAAGGACGGGTCGCCCTCCCACCGCGCGCGCAGCACGAGGTTGTTGACGCCGTAGCCGATCATGCCCTGCAGCTCCGGCCGGGTCCGGCCGGACACGGTGGTGCCGACCGGCACGTCGGAGCGGCCGGTGTAGCGGGCCATCAGCACCTGGAAGGCCGTGAGGAGCACGACGAACGGCGTCGTGCCGTACTCCTTGGCCACCGCCCTGATCCTGCCGGCGACCTCGGCCGGCACCGCGAACTCCACGGCGTCACCGGCGGCGTCGCGCACCGCGGGCCGCGGCAGGTCGGCGGGCAGGTCGGCCACCTCGATGCCGGCGAGCTGCCCGTGCCAGTAGGCGAGCTGCTGCTCCAGGGCCGGGTCCTCGCGCTGCCACACGGCGTAGTCCGCGTACTGGGTCGGCACCGGCGGCAACGGTGCGGGCTCACCGCGCGTGAACGCCGTGTAGAGCGCCTCCAGCTCCTCGCCGACGACGCGCGTGGACCAGGCGTCGAACGCCACGTGGTGGAAGACGAGCGTCAGGACGTGGTCCTCGGGCCCGGTGCGCCACAGCTTCGCGCGCACCGGCCAGTCGTGTTCGAGGTCGAACGGCGCGACCGCCTCCTCGCCCACCGCCTCGTCCACATCGGACACCCGCGTGACCGGCAGCGCGACCGGCGCGGGCGGGTCGATCACCTGCACGGGCTCGGTGCCGTTCACCGCGTACCGCGTGCGCAGGACCTCGTGCCGGGCGACGACGTGCTCCCAGGCCCGTTCCAGCGCGGTGACGTCCAGCGGTCCGCGCAACCGGAACGCCAGCGGCACCAGGTACTCGGCGCTGCCGGGGTCCAGCCGGTTGAGGAACCACATCTGCCGCTGCCCGTGCGACAGCGGCAGCGGCGCGGACCGGTCCGCCCGCCCCATCGTCCGCCGCCTGCCCCGCACGCCGCCGCTGAGCCACCGGCGCAGGAGCTCGTCCCTGTCGGCGGAGGTGCTCGTGTGCTCGATCTCGCCGGTGCTCATGGTCGACCCGTCCTCCCGATCGTGTGGACTAGTGCGCTGCTTCCGCCATGCGGCGGCGGAGGCTGAGCGGGCGCATGTCCGTCCACACCTCACCGATGTGCGCGAGGCAGTCGGTCCGAGAACCCTCGGTGCCGTCCGCGCGCCATCCGGCGGGCAGGTCCCGGTCGGCAGGCCAGATCGAGTACTGCTCCTCGTCGTTGAGCACGACGCGGTAGGTCTGCTTGTCGTCCTGTTCCTCGGCCACGAGAACTCCTCAGGTGATCGTCTCCGGTCGCCTGAACAGTTCTCGCGGGCCCAATACTGCGTCTATACGCGAACTATCCGGAGCCGAGGCGCGCGGCCACCGGCTGCGGCGAAGCGCCGCCGGCCAGCCGGGGAACGTGCGAGAACCGCCCCAGGCCACCGGGCAGCACCCAGGCGCGCTCGCCCAGCACCGCCATGGCCGCGGGCAGCAGCACACCGCGCACGACGGTGGCGTCGACGAGGATCGCCACGGCCATCCCGACGCCGAGCATCTTGTACTCGATGGCGCTGAGCGTGACGAAGACGGCGAACACCGCGGTCATGATCACCGCGGCGCTGGTGACCACCCCGGCGCTGCTGCCCACTCCCCCGACGACGGCGGCGCGCGCGTCGGCACCACCGAACCAGCGCTCGCGAATCCGGCTGAGGATGAAGATGTGGTAGTCCATGCTCAGCCCGAACAGCAGCACGAACATGAACAGCGGCAGCCACCCGACCACGCCGCCGTAGGACGTGAAGCCGAGCGCCGACTCCAGGTGCCCGTCCTGGAACACCCACGTGAGCACCCCGTAGGCCGCGCCGATCGACAGCACGTTCAGGCCGATGGAGATCAGCGGGATGGCCAGCGCGCGGAACGCCACGACCAGCAGCACGAACGCGAGCAGCAGCACGAACCCGAACACCAGCGGTGTGGTGGACCGGATCTGCGCGGTGAAGTCGTGGGCGAACGCCGTCTTCCCCGAGACCGCGTACGACACACCGGGCACGTCGCCGAACGCGGCGGGCAGCGCCTGGGACCGCAGGTGCTCCAGGGCCCGGTTGGACAGGTCGTCGGTCCCGGTGCCGGCGAGCGGCACCCGCACCACCAGCGCGGAGTCCACCCGTGCCGCGGTGAGCGGCTCGTGCAGCAGCCCTCCGCTGGCCGCGATCTCCCGGCGCAACGCGGCGACGTCCACGTCGTCCACCTGCCCCCACAGCACGACCTGGGCGGGCGTCGGGGTGCCGGGGAACGCCTCCTGCATGCGGATCGCGCCGTCGACCGCGGCGACCGTGCGCGGCAGGCTGTTCACCGCGCCCGCGTCCTGCAACCGCATGTCCAGCGCGGGAATCGTCAGCACCACCAGCGACAGCGCGGCGAGCCCGCCCCACAGCCACGGGCGGCGGACCACCACACGCGCGACGGCGGTCCACAGCCGTGACTCGCGCACGTGCGTGCGGCGCAGGAACGGCACGCGCACCCGGTCCACCCACGGGCCCAGCAGCGACAGCAACGCGGGCAGGGCGGTGACCGATCCGAGCACGGCCAGGCCCACCACCAGCGCGGTGCCGACGGTGAGGCCGCGGAAGTTGTCCAGACCGGTGAACAGCAGGCCCGCGACGCACAGCATCACCGTCAGCCCGGCCACCAGGACGACCCGGCCGGAGGTGCGGGCGCTGATCCGCAGCGCCTCGGCCACCGACCGGCCCGCCGCGCGTTCCTCGCGTTCGCGGCGCAGGTAGAACAGCGAGTAGTCGATCCCGACGGCGATGCCGATCAGCAGGATCATCGACGACGTCGCGCTGTTCACCGGTACCCAGGTGCCGACCAGCCCCAGCAGCCCGAACGCGGCGACCACCGTGGTCCCGGCCAGCAGCAACGGCACCGACGCCGCGATCAGCGAACCGAACACGACCAGCAGGATGAGCACGGTGATCGGCAGGGAGATGAGCTCCGAGCGCTGGAAGTCGTCCTTCACCGCCTGGTCGACGGCTTTGGCCAGACTGCGGTCGCCCGCCTGGGAGAACCGCGTGTCCGGGTGCCGGGACGACACCTCGGACACGACGCGGACCACCGTGTCGTAGTTGCCGGCGATCCGGTCGTCGGGACCGGCGACGTGGAACGTCACGAGCGAGGGCGTCCCACCGGTGGTGGTCAGCTCGGTGACCGCGCCGCTGCCGCGCAGGGCGGCGACGAGGTCCTCGGTCCCGGCCCCCTCGACCAGCACGTTCTCCCGGACGGGGGCGTAGGTCCGTTGCCGGTCCAGCACCTCTCCCGCCACGCCGGACTCACCGGGGTCCCGTGCGGACGCCCCCTGTCCCGCCAGCGCACCGGCCAGCACGGCCAGCAACACGACCAGGAGCCATCCGGCCACCGCCACGCCCCGGTGCCGGACCGACCACGCGGCCACCCGTTCCACCAGTGCGACCTTCGACCTGCGCGCAGGCAGCATCGACTAAAGTCCTTCCTCGAAGGAGTGCTCACCAGAACTCGCCCTCGGGCGAGAGCCGCTTCTTCCGCTGGGCCGCCGAGTTGCCGCTCGCCGGCCCAGCACTTCCCCTACTCGACTTCCTTGAGGATGCGTTCGACCGACCGCATCCGCTCCTGCAGCTCGTCGAGCTTGCGCTCCAGCTCTCCTGCGCCTGGACCGCCCGTTCGGCGAGCGCCCGGTACTCGTTCTCCCGCGCCAGCGCCGCCTTCGCCCGCCAGGTCGCGGCCAGCTGCCAGATGAGGACGGTCGTCACCGCGGTGATCAGGACGAACACCCCGACGACGCCGATGATCTCCTGCCAGTCGTAGGGGCTCATGCCTGCGCTTCCTTCTCCGTGAGAGTCCGCACGGCGACCGCCACCGACTCCGGTGACAGCTCGACGGCGAACGGTTCGACCTCGTAGAACTTCATCGCCTTGCCGTCCTCGGACAGCTCCAGGTGCGCGCGCACCAGACCGGCCGACTCCAGCTTGCGCAGGTGCACCTGCAGCAGCGCGCGGCTGATCCCGAGCTCGCGGGCGAGCGCGCTGACGTAGGTGCGCTCCCTCGTGAGCACCGCCAGCACCCGCAACCGGTGCGGGTTGGCCAGCGTCGCGAGGATGCGCAGCAGCTCATCCCCTGTCACAACTGAACCCTGCACATGCCAAGAAATGTTAGCAGGTGTCAGGCGAGCCTGCGATACGCCCTGGCCACCGCGACGAGGAACGCCGTGTCGCTGTCGAGGTCGCCACCGCCGGGCACACCGACCCGCGCCTCCGCGGTGAGCGCCCGGCCCCGTGACGCGGCCCGCACCGCGTCCGCCAGCACCGCCGCCTCCACGTGCGCGTCGACGTCCGTTCCGCGCACCCCGTCGTGCTCGGCGGTGCGTCGAGCCCGCGCGGCGACCTCCGGGTCGAGGTAGGACTGGAGCGCGACCCGGCCGTCCCGGATCTCGATCACCCGCCGGTACAGCCGCAGCCCCAGGTCGTCGGGCAGCAGGTCGACGGCGGCGCTGCGCGGCGGGTGCAGCGCGATGTGCGGGCTGACCCGGTGCAGGTCGACCCACAGCGGCCGCAGCCACCGGTACGTGCGGTACTGCTTCACCCGCGCCACCAGCGCGGTCAGCCCGATCCGGGGCGCCCACCAGCGGATCGTGGCGCCGCCGAAGGCGAACACGTTCGCCGCGAGCGGGAAGTACTTGTCCACGAACGGGACGGACAGGTACGGGAGGCCGAACCTGGCCGCCGCGAACAGCAGTCCTTTGTGGACGTGATAGGCCAGTGCGCAGAACCCGCCGGCCGCCACGAACCGCAACCCCAGGCGCAGCACGGCATCCGGCGTCACCCGCGCGAACCGCCACGACTCGCGCACGACCGTGGCGAACGCGGGGGTCAGGCACGCCGCGTAGAAGACCCAGTACTCCAGCACCCACGGCGTGCGCGCGTACCGCGTGGAGAAGCGGACGTCGTCCACGTCGACCGGGGCCAGCACGAACAGGACCACCAGCACCGCGAACCCGGCGAGCAGCCACCACGCGACGCGTCTGGACCGGCGCCGGGCGGTGAGCGGCGCGGTCAGCCAGGCGACGAACGCCAGCCCCGCCCACGCCACCACGAGCATCGTGCCGTGCCCGATGAGCCGGCCGATGTTGGGAACGCCGGTCACCCGCGCCGCGAACGCGTAGCCGGCGGGGGTCAGCACGATCAGCGAGATGCCGAGCGCCAGCAGGCCGAGGCGCACCGCGCGCTGGGCGTCGGTGCGCGGCCGGTACTCGCCGTTGACCAGCATGGCCACGAAGAAGCTGATCACCAGCAGGGGCGGCAGGTAGAACCGGAGTGCGTCCAGCATCAGCGCGGGTCTGGCCAGTTCAGCGCCTCGGAGATCCGGTGCGCGAGGCCTTCGGCGGGCGGTGCGGTCGGATGACCGGCCTGCTGCAGGATCAGCGACGCGAGCAGCTCGGCCTCCTGTTCCTCCACCGCCGTGTACCCGGTGCGCTCCAGCACCGAGCGGACCATGTCGGGGTCGAGGTGGGGCATCAGGTTCGCCGCGGGCAGCGGTGCCGCGTAGTGGTCGCAGAGCAGGTGGCACAGCTCGTGCAGGATGATGTGGTCCTGGTGCGGCCGCGTGGTCGCCTCTTCGTAGAAGATCAGGTCGCTGTCGTCGGTGGCGACCCACAACCCGAGCACGCCGTGCCGTCCGGTCATCGGGAGCAGCGTGATGGGCCGATCGCGCTGCCCGGCGACGAGGGCGCAGAGCGCGCGGACGTCGAACGGGTCGGGCATCGGCAGCTCCCGCACCCGTGCGGCACACCGGCGGCGCAACCGCCGCAGGCTCAGTCCCCCACCGAACACGACACCCCCCACCGGCGGGTCACGAGCCCGCTTCCTCCTCCGACCCCTCGGAAAGGCCTTCGAGCTCCCGCGCCCGTTCCACCATAGCGGTGAGCGCGTGCAAGCTCTTGGCCGACAAACCCGACGCCCGCAACGCCATCCGGCGCACCGAGCTGTCGCGCAGCGCGATCAGCAGCGCGAGCTCGGAGTCGATCATCTCGGTGACCGCGTCGTCGAAGAAGTAGGCGGGCGGCACGCCGAAGAACCCGGCGAGTGCCTCGAGGTGGCGCTTGGTGGGGTTGTCCCGCAGGCCCCGGCGCAGCTGCCACACGTAGGTGGCGGAGATGGTCGGCCCGCCACGGGCCTTGATCGTCTCGGCGACCTCGTCGAACGAGTACTCGCGCCCGGCACGCGGGCGCACGGTCCGGAACAGGTGGTCGACCTTCGCCGCCAGGGAGCCCTCCGGCGGCCCGTCCGCATCGGCCATCCACTACCTCCGCTGTCAGCACACCCGCCACCGGTGGGCCCGTCGACCCTACACGTATCAGCCGATGTGGATGAAAGGTACATGAACCACCCACCACAGTTGACGCCCCCCGGGGCGTCTCGGTACGTTGGCCTTGTTTGGGGATTAACCAACGAGATCGCGCGACAACTGGTGAGGAATGCGCTTGCCCAGGGGAACACCGGCGAGCGGATTTGGCGCGCACGACGACCGAGCTCACGGCCGGAACGCACAATCCTGGTCCGATCAGGTCCTGAGCTCGGTTCTTCAGGGTATGCACCAATCCTGAACTGCTGAAAGGTGCACACTTCGAATGGGGGAAGTGTCCTTTGGAGTTCCGAATACTGGGACCGGTCGGCCTGTGGCTGGACGGTGCTGAGCTTCCGCTGAAGGGTTCCAAGCAGCGCACGATCCTGGCGGCACTGCTGCTCGCCAGGGAGAAGGTGCTCTCCGACGCCCAGCTCGGCGAGGTGCTGTGGGGCAAGCACCCGCCCGCGACCTATCAGGCCCAGATCTACACCTACGCCTCCCGGCTGCGCAGGCACCTGCAGGGCAGCATGGCGCTGATCCGGCAGGGACCGGGCTACTTCATGCGGATCGGGGCGTCCCGGTTCGACTTCCACGAGTTCGAGGAGCTCGCGGGCACCGGCCGCGAGGCGTTGCGGGCGGGCCGGTTCGACCACGCCTCCGAGACGTTGCGCGGTGCGCTCGACCTGTGGCGCGGCCCGACGCTCACGGACGTGACCGACCTGCTGGCCGAGACCGAGCGGCCGCGGATCGAGGAGGTCCGGATGAAGACGCTGGAGCTCCGGATCGACGCCGAGCTCGCACTCGGCCGGCACCACGAGCTCACCTCCGAGCTGGTCGGGCTGGTGAACGCCAACCCGTTGCGCGAACGGTTCAGAGCCCAGCTGATGGTCGCGCTGTACCGGGCGGATCGGCAGGCAGAGGCGTTCGCCACGTTCCACGAGGGCAGCAGGCTGCTGTCCGACGAGCTCGGTGTCGACCCCGGACCGACGTTGAAGGGCGCCTACCAGGCGATCCTGACCAACGAGGTGCCGTCGGCGTTCCCCCAGCAGCGCCACGCGATGACCGCAGCGCCGAGACCGGTGGCGCTGGCCGCCGACACCCCGGACTTCACCGGCCGCGCCGCCGAGCTGGCGCTCGCCGCGGACCGGCTGCGCCACAGGTCCGCGCCGCTGACGATCACCGGCATGGCGGGCGTCGGCAAGACCGCGTTCGCGTCGAGGGTCGCGGGCGGCCTGCGCGCGGACTTCCCCGACGGCCAGCTGCTCGTCGACCTGCGCGGCAGCGACCGCACGCCGCTGCCGCCGGGTGAGGCACTCGGCGCACTGCTCACCGCGCTGGGCCTCGACGAGGCGTCACTGCCGGCGAGCCTGGAGCAGCGGGCGCTGCTCTACCGGGGCGTGCTGGCCGACCGGCGGATGATCGTCGTGCTCGACGACGCCGCGACCGACCGGCAGGTGCGTCCGCTGCTCACCGCGGGAACGCACTGCCGCACGATCGTCACCACCCGCCGTTCGCTCACGACACTGGCCGGCCAGTACACGCTCGACCTCGCACCCCTTGGCGACGAGGCCGCGCTGTCGCTGTTCACCAAGATCGTGGGACCGGAGCGCACGGCCGCCGAGGCCGGTGCGGCGGCGGGGATCGTGGACTTCTGCCACGGTCTGCCGCTCGCCATCCGGATCGCCGGCGCGCGCGTCGCGGCCAAGCGGCACTGGCCGCTGGCCCGGTTCGCCCACCGGCTCGCCGATCCCGACCGGCTGCTCGACGAGCTGCGGCTCGGCGACCTCGACGTGCGGGAACGGCTCACGGGCGGCAGCAGCTCGCTCGACCCGCGGGCCCGCGGCGCGCTGCTGCGGTTGTCGCTGCTGGACCTGCCGTCGTTCCCGCACTCGGTGACGAGCTCGCTGCTGGGCCTGTCCGACGCCGACGGCGAGCAGATCACGGAGTCGCTGCTCGACCTCCACCTGCTGGAGCTAGCCCACGTCGACGCGGAGGGCGAACCGGCCTACCGGTTCCACCCGCTCGCCCGGCTCGCGGCGCGGGAGACGGCGCTCGCCGAGGGGTTGTCGGAGCTGTCCCTCATCTGAGTCCCCGACCGGAAGGGGCTGCGCCCGGTGCACCGGGTGCAGCCCCTTCCGGCTTGTGGGATCCCCTCGCGGGGCCGATCCTGGGCGGCACCCGCAAATAAAACTTAGCAGGTGCCGTCAGGAGTCGGCATGCCACCGTCCGGGTGATCAACGGCCGTGGAGCTCACGCACGTAGTCGTAGGCGGTCGGCAGTGTCTTCAACAGCTCGGCCTGCTTCTGCCTGATCTGCGCGAACGCCGGCTCGGCCCCCTCGACCGCGTGCGGCCGGAACGCCAGCGCCGGCAGCGGGTGCTCGGGCAGCACGTCCAGACCGGCGAAGATGCAGTAGTAGCTGCTGTTGGTCCAGAAGTTGCGGAACTCCGCCTCGAAGTTCTCGTAGTAGGTCGCCTCGTCGGTGATCGGCATGTTGACCGCGAGCCCCGCCCGGTACTGGGCGATCTTGAACTGGATGTCGTCAGGCAGCACGATCTCCTTGCACGCCCGCCAGAACGGCGTGTCGTTGCGCGGCGCCAGCGTGAAGTGCGCCTGCAGGAAGTCGCGCGAGTCGTCGAACATCGTCTCGATCTCGCGGTTGAACGAGTCGATCAGCACCGGGTCGAACCGCTTGTCCGGGAAGTGCTTGCCCAGCTGGTAGAGCGCCGCGGTGATGAAGTAGATGCCGGTCGACTCCAGCGGTTCGAGGAAGCACGACGACAGCCCGATGCTCACGCAGTTGCGCACCCAGGTCCGCCGGTTGCGCCCGACGCGGAACTTCACGTGGTTGAGCGGCTGCTCGTCGGGGTCCAGCCCCCACATCGCGCAGAGGTCCTCGGCGGCCTCGTCTCCGTCGGTGAACCGGCTGGAGTAGACGTACCCGGTGCCGAACCGGTCGAGCATCGGGATCTTCCACGTCCAGCCGGACTTCATCGCGATCGCCGACGTGGCCGGCTCGACCCCGTGAGCGGCGTCGTCGTGCGGCACGGCCGTGGCGACCGCGCTGTCGTTGAGCAGGTGGTCCCCCATGTCGAGGAACGGCTCGCGCATCAGCTTGTTGATCAGCAACCCGCGGAAGCCGGAGCAGTCCACGAAGAGGTCACCGGCGATGGTGCGCCCCTCCTTGGTCTTCAACGAGGTGATGTGCCCGCGCTGGTCGATCGTCGCGTCCACCATCTCGTCCTGGACGTGCACCACCCCCTGCTTCTGGATCGCGAACCGCTTCAGGAAGTCCGCGACCAGCTGCGCGTCGAAGTGCCACGCGTAGTTCGTCCACTTGGTACCGTCGGCGAACCGCGGCGACAACCGCGCGTCGATCATCGGCGACTCGCGGTAGCACGCGTAGTCGAACGGCTCGTCCGTCTGCCCGTCGAGCCTCTTCGCCGCCCAGTAGTGCGACAACGGCAGGTGCTCGTGCGTCGGCAGCAGCCCGAACAGGTGGTAGAAGTGGTCCGGCCGGCCCCGCAACGGCCTGCCCTCCGCCTCCCCCTCGCCGGGCGTGCGCCAGTTCACGAACTTCACCGCCATCTTGAAACTGGCGTTGCACTCCCGCATCCACTCCTCCTCGGGAATCCCCAAGAAGTCGAAGAACGTCTTGTGCAGATTCGGGACCGTGGCCTCCCCGACGCCGATCCGGGGAATCGACGGCGCTTCCAGCACCGTGATGGTCGCGTGCCGACCGAGCGCTTTCCCCAGATAGCTGGCGGTCATCCAGCCGGCGGTGCCACCACCGAGAACGACGACGTTGGAGATCCTGTGGTCTTCCATCCGGACCACTACCCTTCGATTCCACGACAATACTGTGGACGCCACTGTTCCCCGGGCACCTGATACTCGGTCTATATTCAGCCTATTCCGCCGAACCTCTCCGGAGGTCGCCGTCGCGGTTTCCCGGAGGCGCCGGCAATGGGCGGCGGTAACCCGGTCCCGGCAAGGGTCGATGATGAAGGCATGCGTGCAACAGACGACTCCGGTGCCGTGCTCAACGCGGAGTTCGAGGTCGAGGCGGACGGTGACCACCTCGCGCTGGTCGTGAAGAGCGCGGGCGGCAGGGTCACCGGGAGCCCGCACGGCCGCAACCACCAGTACAACCCGGCTCTGGAGCTGCTGCTGCACCGGCTGCGCGAACGCGGCGCCGTGCTGGAGAGCGGCGTGGTGGACTCCGCCGCGGTCAGGGACCTGCCCCAGGCGCACCGCACGATCCTCGACGCGCCGGTCGTGCTCGCGACGACACCGGACGTCGAGGCGTTGCGCAAGAAGCTGGGCCGCGCTCAGGGGAAGATCGGCCGGAACCCGGACGGGAACGCCACTGAGCAGATCCGGCTGAGGCTGCGGGTGCCCGGCTACGCCGCTGACGACGCCGACCGACTGGCAGCGGACCTGGCACGACCGGCGGACCGCGGCAGCGCACCAGACGCGCTGGAGTTGTTGCGCTCGCTCATCGGAGAACCCGTCGAAACGGTGACCGGCAACGTGAACACCGTCGTCGAGGTCAAGGAGAAGCGGGTGCTGGTGACCACCGAGCGGTCGCCGCAGGGGCAGTGGGTCGAGGTGCGCGACGTCGCGGCCGGCCTGGAGAAGCTGTACGCGCGGGGGTCGGTGCCCGTGAGCGTCGCCGAGCTCGGGCACCGCTCCTCGTTCGTCGGAGCCGTGCTGGCATCCATCCCCGGCACCGTCGTGTCCCTCCGACCGGCCGTGATCACCCTGCACGACAGGCAGTTCCCGGTCCGCGTCCGCAAGTTCGCCGTGCTCGACGGCAGCGCGGTGGTCACCACCCGCAAGGAGCAGAGGGAGCTGCGCCGGGTGCTGCTCGGCGGCCGCACCGCCGCACCCTGCGACCTGTGCGGGCACGAGTTCCCCGGCGACTTCCTCGTCGCGGCGCACATCAAGAAGCGGTCGCTGTGCACCGACGACGAGCGCAACGACCTGGCCAACGTGGCGATGCTGGCGTGCACGTTCGGGTGTGACAGCCTGTTCGAGTCCGGCCTCATCACCGTGGACGACACCGGCCACGTCCGCTCCTGGGTGGAGGACGGGCTCCGCGGCCGGCTGCGCGACCACCTGGACCAGCTGCACGGACGTCCCTGTGGAGCACACCGCGCCGGCTCACAGCCCTACTTCACCTGGCACCGCACCACCGTCTTCCGCGGGTAGCGATCACACCGCGCGAGAGCGGACCGGAAGATCCGGTCCCCCGTTCCATCCGCCCACCACCCCGAAACCCCTACTGTGCACCACCATGGGGCTGGTGCCGCTGCAGTGGGCCTCCCTCGTCGTGATCCTCCTCGACGCCGTCGTCGTCGTCCTGTCCGGACTGGTCACCGGCAGCCCTCTGCTGCCGCGGTCGGCGAACCGTGCTGATGGTGATCACGTTCGCCCTGATGGCGGCTGCGGTGCAAGGGGTACGAGCGGAATCTTCAGGGCATCCGCTGGGCCATCTGGATCAACTTGCCCAACTCGTCAACGGTGGGCGCGCCGAGTGAGTCGACGAACCTCTGGACCAGCTTGCCGATCGCGTCGTATGCCTCTGTGTGGTCATGGCCGACTCGATCCACTGCGGCCAGCCCCATTCGCCAATAACCGTCGAGCGAGCCGTCCAGCGGCATCTGGAAGGTCGACAGCACGTTACGCACACTCGTGATCGCGCGGTCACCGCTGCGGCTCAGTGCGTCCTCGACCAGCCTGGAATAGAACGCGAAGTGCCGTGCCTCGTCCTTGGCCAGTCTGCCGAGCAGTTCCCGCAGGAGCGGCTCGGTGACCACTCGCTGGTAGCGCTGGTAGAACAGCTGTGTAGCTTTCTCCTGCAGAAATGTGTAGACGAACAACTCCAACGGTTCCTGGTAGGGAAGTGACCACGGTGTCATCCCCACCCGCGCCAGTTCCTCGGTCAGCTCCTTCTCACCAGACAGGCCCGCGCGGATCTGATAGGTCGTGAGCGCGCTCGCGTGCCGCTCCTCGTCGCTGCCCCAGGCGAGCAGGAACCGGAAGTACTCCCGGTTCCGCTGGTAGGTGGCCAGATCGAGATCACCGGTCGTGGGAAACGCCGACAGCGAGAAAGTCAGGTAGTCGGGGATGTGATCCTCAACGAAGGTGAGGAACCGCACGATCGTCCTGTCGTCGTCGGTCAGCCGCTCCGGCTCCAGGCGGGACCAATCCAGGTCCTCGACCTCCCACGGGCGCACCCTGGTCACCTTCTGACGGGCCTCGCGCAGCACGTCGGACATCAGACCTCCCAGGTGCCGAGTCGTGACTTCTCAGCGACCAGCGCGTAGTGCTTGGCCGTGTAGCCGAACGCGGTCGCACCGATCTCGAAGTACCGCAGAAACCGGTCTGCCGTGCCCGCGACAGCGGTGTCGATGCTGTCGCGGTTCCGCTCGACCGCACTCGTCCAGTCAGCCAGGGTCTGAACGTAATGACCGGTGAGGTCGGAGACGTTGACGATGCTCAGTGCGGCGCTCTCGGCGGCCGCGACGAACTCCGCGAGCGGCACCATCTCGCCATACCCGAAGATGTCTTCGCCGACATAGCGAAATCCCGGACTGGTCCGGTACTCGGCGAAGATCCGCTGGTTGCGAAAGCAGCTCTCAGACAGGTAGAGCCTGCCGCGCGGACGAAGCAGTCCGGACACCGCCACCAGCACGTCCTCACGGTCGGGCATGTGCACGATCGAACCGAGCATGGTGACGGCGTCGAACTTCTCACCTGTGAGGTCAAGCGCCGTGAACCTACCCTGCCGAACCTCGACCCGGTCGGCGACTCCCAGCTCACCGGCGCGCCGCAGGACGTACTCGCATTGCGGAGCTGAGGGGCTGACCGCGACGACGTCGACGCCCCTGGCCGCCGCGGCCAGCGTCAGACTGCCCCAGCCGCATCCGATGTCGAGCAACCGTGCCCTGGAGGAGACGCGAAGGCAGTCGTCCAGCACCCAGTCGAGCTTGGCGCGCTGGGCCTGCTCCAAGGTTGCGTTCGGCTCGACATAGAGCCCGCTGCTGTACTTCATGGAGCTGTCCAGGAACGCCGCGAACACCTCGACCGGCAGCTCGTAGTGGGCGTTCGTCGCCGCGACGGCGACATCGGGCTCGATCGTCATGCGGTCGCCTCCACGAGCAGATCGGCAAGATCACCGACTGTGCGGACGGAGAAGAGCCGTTCGTCCTCGAACTCGATCCCGAACTGGCGCTCAAGCTTGGCGCTCATCCGGAAGAGACGGATCGAGTCGGCGCCGGGCAGGTCGCGAAGGACGTCGGTCGCCTGAATCGTGTGCCCGTCCAGCGGCAGCTCGGCACACAACTGCTTGAGGACGCTGCTCAGTGCGTCGTCGGGTGTCATCCGTGGCTTCTCCTCTTCTCGATTCCAGTCAGGTACGCCGCCCACTCCGCGTGCTCGGCAACTCCCGGCACGACCAGTTCGTCCAGGTGCTCGGCACGGATCGGGGTGAAGGTGCCCGTGCTGACAGCGCACAGCTTGCCGTCGAGGGTGCTCATTTCGGCCTCGGCGGTGAACGCCTCTGTCCAGGTATCAGTGATCCTGGCAGTGACGAGATGGCTGGTACCGGTCCGCACAGGCAGCAGAAACCTCGTTCGCAGCAACGTGGAAACCGTGAGCACACCACGTTCCATCAGCACGAGGTTGGCCATCAGGTCGTCGGTCGCTGTGCCAACCAGGCCGCCGTGCGCGATGCCGGGGTACGAGCAGTGGTCATCCGCGAAAACGACCTCGCACTCCGCTTGGTCGACCCCAGTGCGTCGTGGACTCAACCGCAGGCCACCCGGACTGTTCGGAGCACAGCCGAAACAGCGGAACCAGTCCTCGTCCCGCAACGGCATCTCCCGGCTCAGGACGTACTCCCGATCAAGGTCCTGGCCTGGCCGCGTTGCCACTTGCCGCTGGTGGTGCGCGGAATTCTGCCCCTGTCGACCAGTTCGATCCGCACGTTGTCCAGACTGAGCTCGGTCCGGATCGTTGCGCTGATCCGGTCGGAGACACCGTCGCGTTCGGCGGCCGACCGGTTCGCCACCTCTGCGATCACGACCAGCTCCTCACCGTGGCCCGCGACGGCCACGCACCTTCGCCGGTAAACACCCGGCACTTCACGCGCGACTGCCTCGACATCGGTTGCGAAGAAGTTCTCGCCCTTGACGATGATCATGTCCTTGATCCGGCCGGCCACGTACAGCTCGCCGTCATACCGGAAGCCGAGATCGCCGGTGCGCAACCTGCCTCCCCGGAACAGGTTTTCGTCAGGCTCGTCGTAGCCGTCGGAGACGCCAGGACCGGCTATCTGGATTTCGCCCACGGCACCGGCCCCCAGCACCTCGCCGTCCGGGGCGACCACCTCGACCGAGATCCCGTGGACCGGGCGCCCCACGGAGACAACGGGCATCGCGGCCTGGTCGTCCGGATGGACCGGGCACACCACACCGGCGCCGAGCTTCTCCCGGTTCACCGACAACTTTCTGGGGGCATCGCCGGGTTCTGGGAAGCTGATGGCCAGCGTTGCCTCGGCCATCCCGTAGACCGGGTACATCACATGCCGTCCTGCCAAGGCTGTCGCGAACCGGTCGGTGAAGGCGGCGACGGTCGTCGCCGAGACCGGCTCGGCACCGTTGAAGGCCAGCCGCCACCGGCTCAGGTCGAGCGAGGAGACGGTCTCCTCGTCGACCGCAGCGAGGATCAGGTCATATGCGAAGTTCGGGCCGGTCATGATCGTGCCGCCCTGCTCCGCGAAATACTGGAGGAACCGAGCCGGCCGGCGGATGAACGCCGCCGGGTTCCACGTGTGGGTGGCGGCACCGGACAGAAGACACGCCAGCCACCCGAACAAGCCCATGTCGTGGAAGTGCGGCACCCAATGCACCAACACGTCGTCCGGGGTGATTCGCGCCGAGACCGAGATCGACCGCAGCCCGGCCAGGATGTTCCGGTGCCGCAGGACGACGCCTTTCGGCTGGGAGGTGCTGCCCGACGTGTACTGGATGACCGCCACGTCATCGGAATCCGGCGTAGGCAGGTCGCTCGCGTCTTCCGCCGGGATCGGTCCGGTGGGCAGGTCTAGCACGATCACCTCTGGCAGCTGTGATCGCACCAGAGCCGCAAGCCACCGCTGGTCGGAGTCGGCGAGCAGAAACCGCATCCCGCTAGCGCGGACCAGGCTCGTCAGCCTTCCGCCCGCCCGCTCGGCGTCTCGCATCACTGGAGGCGTCGGCAGCACGCTCACCGCTGCCCCGGCGGCGGTCACGCCGAAGATGCCGGTCAGAACCTGCGAACCTGTCGAGCACAACATCCCGACCACGTCACCTGGTCGCACACCGTTCTGCCTCAACCGAGTCGCGAAGGTGACCGCCTGGGTGTAGACCTCGGCGACGGTCACGTGTTCGGGACCACCCGGAAACACGACCGCGGTGTCCGGAGCCAGCTCCGCGCAACGACGCAGCGCCTCGATCAACGAGGGTGCCGCGAACGCATTCGGTGAACGCATAATCGTTCCCCCTGTGCACTCACCTCGAAGAAGTTCTTCAGGCGGACCTTAGGCTGGTCGCACTTTTCGGTGCGGTAAAGTGGTTGAAAGGGTCAAAAGTCGAAGTAAAACGAGCAATTCCACCAGAGGGCTGATATCCTTGTGCCCGTGTGATGCGGCGGCGCCTGGGGGAAATCGCACTGGATCGACGCCGTCCGGGCTTTCCGCGTAGTACGCATTCAGGGCGCCCGCAGGCGCGGAAGGGCTGGCTCTCCTGTGAACTACGGCAGTGCGCTGTCCAGCGACGGCACGATGGTCAGGTACCAGATGTGGGGCCGCGGTGCGCCGTTCGTCGTGGTACCAGGAACCCTGACCCCTTCGAACGCCTATCGAGGCCTCGTCCGGCAACTCGCCGAACGGCATGCTGTCGTGGTGTTGGAGCGCCGCGGTTACGGCGTGACCGCATCGGGTTCCAGGCCCTTCCATTTCGACCAGCAGGTAGACGACCTCTTGGCCGTTCTGAACTCGTTGCCGACCCCGGCTGCACTCTTCGGGCACTCGTTCGGCGGTCTCATCAGTCTCGCGGCCGCCCTGGCCGACCAGCACGCGGTCAGCGAGCTGCACCTGTACGAGCCGCCCGTGGCTCTGCTTGGTGATGCGCTGACTCCGCTGCTGAACCGATGCCGGCGGGCCATCGACGAGGGTCGGCCGGATGCTGCGGTCAGAGCGGCATTGTCCGTCAGTGGATCGCCATCGACCAGGCCGGCGGATGTGAGCGTCGAGGTTGTCGAACGGCTTGCGTTACTCCTGCCTGGCCTGATCCTCGACCTCGAGTGCGTCGTCGCAATGCGAATGCCGATCAGTCACTGGGAAGGCTTCTCGCGCCCGCTGACGTTGCTGTGCGGAGAGCTCACCGCCGGCGACTACCGTCGCGGCATCGATCTGCTCAGGACCCTGTACCCGAAGGCGCGCTGCGAGATACTGCGCGGACAGGCTCATCTGCCGAGCGATATGAGCCTGCTCGTGCCACTTCTGACCAGTCGTACCTGATGTTTCACACCGTGTCGGCACGTGTTGGCGACGCGTGAAACTGGGTCTGGCATGGTTTCCGTGAACTGTCAGGTTGCTGTGTCAGTCGGCGAGCAGGATGCGCTCGCGCAGCAGGTCCGGCTTGGCCCGTCCGCACCTCTGCGTTTGAGCATTTAGCTGCGAATTCACGTGTCCCTCGACAGGACCGGAGTTCCAGCTGCGACCTCCGGCTCGAGTGCTTCAACCATGCTCATCACTTTGTTCGCTCTCGTACCGGTGAACGGCGCGGTGCTTCATTGCCCAGAACGGCGGAAACGGCTCTCTGAGATTCTCCTGCAGGCGTGCGGCTCGGCCGGCGATCAAATCCCTCGACTCGGCTTTGCTCAAGCTGGCCTTGTTGAGTGAGTCAACGATCGCCTCGTAGCCCGCAACCGCTTCCGTCCGCTCGATGAAGCGGCGACGACGTCGAGCGGCGCGATCTCGGCATCTCCCGCCGGGTGCTCGACGAGCTCGACCGGTCGCGGGACGTCTACGTCGACCAGCTCACCCAGATCAGGATGACCACCTGGCACCGCGGGCGGGTGTGCCTCGCCGGGGACGCCGCGTGGTGCGTCACGCCGATGGGCGGAGGCGGCGCGTCGCTGGCGCTCATCAGCGGTTACGTGCTGGCGGCCGCCTTGTCCGCGAACGGCGTCGAGGACGGGCTCGCGGCCTACGGCAAGTGGATGCGGCCTCTCGTGGACGACGTGCAGAACTTCCCGCGCTGGGTCCTGCGGTTCGCCTTCCCGCAGACGGCACGCGGCCTGCGGTTGCGCCACCTGGCGGACAGGGTGGTCACGTCCCGGCTGCTCGCGCCGTTGACCGCCAAGGTGACCCAGGTCGCCGACAGCCAGCAGGCCCTGCCGCCCATCACGCTGCCGCAGGCCTGATCCGCGCCCGGCGGTCCTTTCCCGACAGGGTTTCCCGTTCCTGCAACGATTTTCCGCGCTGGCACTGGGTCTTCGGACTAGGCTCGGTGGTGGACGGCACGGAACTTCCCGACAGCGCAACGCGAACCCGAGGGAGCCACCGACGTGGTCGAGACGCACGACATCGCCCGCCCGCCCGCCGAGCTCAGCGCGGCGCTCGCGGCCATCGGCAGCGCCACGGCCAGTGGTGAGCTCAGCCGCATGGGCATCCGCAGCGCCGCCATCCGCGGCCCGGTGTCGGTGACGCCCGGTCTGCGGGTGGCGGGACCGGCGTTGACGTTGCAGTTCATGCCGAAGCGGGAGGACCTCTACCCCGTCGACGAGTACGAGGACCCGGAGAAGCAGCTGCACCGGCACGTCATGTACCACGCCCAGGCCGGCGACATGATCGTCGTCGACGCGCGCGGGGACATGGGCAGCGGGGTGTTCGGCGAGATGATGCTGACCTACTTCAAGGGCCGCGGCGGTGCCGGTGTGGTGGTCGACGGGTGCCTGCGCGACACCGGTGAGGCGAAGACGCTCGGGCTCGGGCTGTGGATCCGCGGTGCCACGCCGAACTACCACGCGCAGACCGACATCGTCCCGACCGCCGTCAACGTGCCGGTGGCCTGCGGTGGCACGCTGGTGGAGCCGGGCGACATCGTCGTGGCCGACGACGACGGGGCGGTGGTGGTGCCGATCAAGCTCGCGCCCGCCGTGCTGGCCGCCGCGCAGGAGCACGCGGAATGGGAGGAGTTCTCCCGGAAAAGGCTTTCCGAGGGTGGCGACCTGCGCCTGTACTACCCCCTGTCGGACGAGGCCCGTCCCGAGTACGAGCGGTGGCGCGCGCAGCAGGGGCGCTGACTCAGCTCCACAGCCGGTCGTGGCTCGACTCGCGGTCCCAGTGCGTCGTCTCGGCGAAGAACACCGGGTCCCGCGGGTCGAGGTGCCGTTGCAGCAGTTCCTCGTCGACGTCGCCGAAACCGAGCCCCGGTGCGTCGGGCACGGTGATGTGACCGTTCTGGATCAACGGGCGGGGCAGGCCGGTGACGAGGTCGCTCCAGAAGTCCACCTCGGCCGCGTGGTGCTCCAGTGCGAGGAAGTTCTCCGTGGCGGCGGCCAGGTGGACGCACGCCATCGTCGCGATCGGGGACGCCGCCAGGTGCAGCGCCATCGGGATGCCGCGGTCCTGGGCGTAGTCGCCGAGCCGCTTGGTCTCCGCAATGCCGCCCGCGGTCGCCGGGTCGGGGTGCACGACGCGGATGGCGCCCGCGTCGAGCAGCGGCTTGAACCCGTCGAGCAGGTAGATGTCCTCCCCCGTGCAGGTCGGGACGGCGACGGACGTGGTGAGCTGGCGCCACTGGTCGGTCAGCTGCCACGGGATCAGGTCCTCGATCCACGCCAGCGTGAACGGCTCCAGCGCGCGGCCGATGCGGATGCACGAGTCGAGGGCGATGTGGCCGAAGTGGTCCGCGGCGAGCGCCACGTCGTAGCCGACGACCGAGCGCACGACGTCCACATAGGACGCCAGGTGCTCGACGCCCTTCGCCGTGACCTGGATGCCGGTGAACGGGTGCATGGTCGTCTGGTCCGCACGGGCTCCCGCCGGAGCGATCAACGCGCCGGGCACGTCCCACAGCAGGTCGATGCCGACGTCCATCTTGAGCATGGTGAACCCGCGCTGCTTGCGCTCCAGCAGCCGCGCGCCCATCGCGTGCGGGTCCGGCAGCGCGGGGGTGTCGGCGTAGCAGCGGACCGCGTCCCGGAACCGGCCGCCGATCAGCGCGTACGCGGGCACGCCGTAGGCCTTGCCCGCGAGGTCCACGAGCGCCATCTCGACGCCGGAGACCCCGCCGCCCTGGCGGCCGTGGTGTCCGAACTGCTTGATCTTGCGGAAGAGCTTGTCCAGGTTGCAGGGGTTCTCCCCCACGAGCCGGCTCTTGAGCACCAGCGCGTAGGTGGCGCTGGCCTGGTCGCGCACCTCCCCGTACCCGACCAGGCCCTGGTTGGTGTCGATCCGGATGATCGACGAGCGGAACGGCACGCCGGCGAGGGTGGCCACCCGCAGGTCGGTGATGCGCAGGTCGCTCGGCCGGGACGCCGTGGCGACGTGCTCCTCCGTGATCGCGGACGGCTCGCTCATCCCTTCACGGCTCCCGCGGTCAGGCCCTCGGTCAGGAACCGCTGCCCGAAGCCGTACATGACCACGACCGGGATGCTGATCAGCAACGACGCCGCCGCCAGCTGGCCCTGCGGCACGACGTCGCCGAAGATCATCGACTGCATGCCGACGGGCAGCGTCTTGTAGTCGTCCTTGGTGATGAACACGAACGCGAAGAGGAACTCGTTCCACGCGTTGGTGAGCGTGAACAGCGCGACCGCGAGCAGTCCCGGTTTGGCCAGTGGCAGCACGATCCGCAGGAACGCGCCGAACCGCGTGCAGCCGTCGACCAAAGCGGCCTCCTCCAGGTCCGCCGGGATCGACTTGAAGTAGCCGACGAGCAGCCACGTCGCGAACGGCAGGGTGAAGGTGGGGTAGGCGAGCACGAGCGACCACAGCGAGTCGTTGAGGCCGATGCCGCTCATCATCTGGTACAGCGGGATGAACAGCAGCGCCCCCGGCATCACGTAGGTGAGCAGGATCGTCACCGTGAAGCTCTCCGAACCGCGGAACTTGAGCCGTGCCAACGCATATCCCGCCAGCGCCGCGCAGACCAGCGCGATCGCGGTGGACGCCAGCGACACCAGGACCGTGTTGAGGTACCAGGTGCCGAACGCCCTGCCGGAGAACAGGTTCGTGAACTGCTCGGTCGTCCACGGCGTCGGCCAGAGGTCGTCGGTGCGCGCGACGATCTGGTCGTCGGACTTGAACGCCGTGACCGTCATCCAGTAGAGCGGGGCGAGCACGAAGCCCAGCAGCCCCAGCAGTGCGATCCCGCTGCTCGTCCCGCTGACCAGGCGGGCGGCCAGCCGGTTGCCGCGTGCGGCGAGCACGGACACGACCCGTCCGACGGCGGCCGCGAGGACCACGAACACGCCCAGCACCAGTGCTGCCTTCCACACGATGTGCGGCGACGCCCAGATCAGCACGAGCGTCGAGGCCACGACGATCACCCACGGCAGCGCGGTGCGTTGAGCGGGGGTGAGCCTCCGGCGCCCCAGGTCCGCGGCGCCGGGCTGGTCGCTGCGGCGCATCATCCGCACCAGGATGACGACGAGGACGGCGATGATCGGCAGCATCACCAGCGTGACCGCGGCACCCGCCCCGAGCTGCAGCTGCTGGATGGCCTTGGAGTAGGCCACCATCACGTACGGGGCGGTGGCGTCACCTGGTCCGCCCTGGGTCATCAGCCAGATCAGGTCGAAGTTGTTGAACGTCCAGATCGACGACAGCAGCACCGTCACGATCATGATGTTGCGCAGGCCCGGCAGCGTGATGTGCACGAAGCGCTGCCACGGCGTCGCACCGTCCATGACGGCCGCCTCGTACAGGCCGCCGTCGATGGCCTTGAGCCCGGCCAGGAACGTCACCGTGAAGAACGGGATGCCCTTCCACACGTTGACCAGGATGACCGCCGGCATCGCGAGCGCGGGGTCGGACAGCCACTCCGCGGGCCAGCGGTCGACGAGCCCGACCGCCGCGAGCGCGGGCCCGATGCCGGAGTCGGTGAGCAGGACGTTGACGCTGCCGAAGATCGGGTCGAGCAACGACCGCCAGGTGAACGCCGTGACGACGGTCGGCACCACCCACGGCAGCAGGATGATGCCGGCGATGACCGCCCGGCCGCGGCGCATGTGGTGCAGCATCAACGCCGCGATGAGGCCGAGGACCACCTTGAAGATCTCGGCGTACGCGGTGAAGACGAACGAGTTCAGCACGCCCTTGTGGAACACGGTGTCGCCGGCGAGCGCGGTGTAGTTGTCCAGGCCGACGAAGACCGTGTCCTCGCCGTGGCGTTCGGTGGTGCTGGTGACGACCGAGTCGATGATCGGGAACAGGATCAGCCCGGCCACGAGCAGCAGCGTCGGCCCGATGAACACCGCGGCGAGGCGCCAGTCGCGCCCGAGCGCGCGTTGCGTCGAGCTCAGCGAGGGAGACCGGTTCGGCGCCGGGCGGACCGGCGCCGGCCGGGTGCGCAGGTCGGTCACTGCCGGTAGCCCTGCTGCTCGAAGACCTGGACGATCCGGGCGTGGGTCGAGGCCACGGCGTCGGCGGGCTTGGTGCCCTGGATGACCGACTGCATCATGTCGGTCAGCAGGTACGCCGCGGTCGCCGCCTGCTCGCCGGGGCTCGGGGCCTGGGGGAACGCGAACCCGGTCTTCGTGGTCACCGGCAGCGGTGTGCGGGTCTGCTCCCGCAGAGCGGGGAACGCCGGGTCACCGGTGGTGTAGTAGGGGTCGGAGTCCCACACCTTGTCCCACGAGGGGTTCACCAGGCACGGTGCTCCCTTCGCGACACCGAGCAGCGCGCTGCCGCTGACCATGAACTTCGCCACCAGCTTGGCGAGGTCGGGGTTCTTCGCGCCCTTGAACACGACGAACGAGTTGGACTCGCCGAACGCGAGCGGTGTGTCGAGCGCGGGTCCGGTGGCGCCGTTGAACGGGTGGGTGTTGGCGTAGACCGGGTTGTTCTTGGTCTTGGAGTCGGCGTAGACGCTGAACTGGTTGAGCGTGAGCCCCAGGATCTGGGCCAGCCAGTTCTCGTTGTTGCTCGAGTCGGTCCAGCTGCCGACGCCCGGCGGCAGCATCGGCGTGTACTTCGGGTTCGTGTAGATGTCGCCGATGAACGTGACGGCAGCGACGGTCTCCGGCGAGTTGAACACCACCTTCGTGCCGGTGTTGTCCGCGATGGCCCCGCCGTAGGTGTTGATGACGTTCGCGATGAACCCGTTGGCGTCGCCCGAGCGGTTCACCGTGAGACCCCAGCCGAACCGCTTCTTCGCCGGGTCGGACACCTCCAGGGCGTTGTCCCGCAGCTCTTCCCACGTGTAGTGGGGTTTGAGCGGGAGGCCCTTCTCCTGGTACCAGTCCTTGCGCAGGTACATCGCGGACGCGATGAAGTGGTACGGGATCGCGAACCAGCGGCCGTCGAAGACGCAGTAGTTCGTCGCCTCCGTCGCGGGGTCGCCGTAGAGCTCGCGCATCTGCTCGACCACGTCGGTGACGTCGGTGAGGGCGCCGAGGTTGTGCAGCTGGCCGACGAACCGCCGGTCGCTCACGAACGCGAAGTCGCGGCTGGTGCCCGCCCTGACCTCGGCGTCCATCTTCGCGACCATGTCACCGGCGTCGCCGGAGACCAGGTCGTTGCGGACCGTGGTGCCGGTCGCCTGCGCGAAGACCTGCAGCGACTTGTCGAGCGCCTTGTTGGCGGACTCGGAGTAGAGCTTCTGCGACAGCATCCCGACCGACCCGCCGCGCAGCGAGGCGGCCTGGTCGAGCAGGGCCTGGGGCACCTGGACGTCGACCTGGGGCGCCGCGGGGCTCCCTCCCCCGCCGCAGCCGGCGAGACCGAGCACGCCCAGCGCGCTCATCCCGAGGAAGGTGCGCCTGGATAAGTCCGTTTTCTCTTCCATGAGACCACTCCTCTCGCGTCCGGTCGAGCGGACGCGTACCGACGGGGCGACGTTGCAACCGGCGGGACAGCACGGCGAGGGCCGCGCTGCCGGGTTCATGCGGCGAAGAACGGCGGAACGGGGTGGCAACCGGCGGCACCCCGGGCGGACGAGGTGCGACGGCGTGGGACTTCCTGCGGTACGGCGGTGGTGCGGTACGGCGGCGGAACAATCGCGGGGTGGTGCGGTCTTGCGGCGGAACGGTCCGTGCGGTGGCCTAGCGGCGCCGGGTGGCGCACCTGGTCTGCTCCTCCTTCTCCGCGAGGAGCGTGGAGTTGTTGCTGAGGTGCCTGCGCATCGCGTCGCGGGCACGGGCCGGGTCGCGCGCCAGGATCGCCTCGTAGATCTCGGTGTGGTCGGCGGTGGCCTTGCGCAACGCGGCCGGTGCCTCGTTGGTGATGCGCCGGCTGGCCGTGCCGAGCCAGCGGGCGGAGTACATGATCCGGTCGAGGATGCGGTTGTCCGCAGCCCGGCAGATCTCCATGTGGAACTCGTGGTCCACCGCGAGGTAGGCGTTGGGGTCGGCCTCCAGCGAGGCCATGCGGCCGACCTCGTCCCTGAGCCGGTCGAGCGTCTCGTCGGTGACGCTCGCCGCGGCCATGGCGGCGAGCTCGGGTTCGAGCAGCACGCGCATCTGGTGCAGTTCCTGCAGCAGCTCGCCGACGATCTCCTGCGGCAGCCACTCGATCAGCAACGGGCTCAGGTAGTCCCACTCGGCGGGAGGGCGCACGACCACGCGGCGGCCCTGGGCGACCTCGACGATGTCGAGCGAGGCGAGGATCTTCAGCGTCTCCCGCGCCACGACCCTGGACACCCCGAACTCGCGGGAGATGTCGAGTTCGGACGGAGCCCGGCCGTCCTCCACGTCACCGCTGACGATGCGCCGGGTCAGGTGTGCGGCCACCTGCACCGGAAGGGTCCGGACCTTGACAGCGTCCGCGGACTCCTGTCCCCTTTGCATGTCATCAGCTTATAGGACAAGTTGCACACCGCGACAGTCTCCGTTCCTGTGCACCACCCGGCGACGGGAGAGCAATGCGGATCGTGAACGTCACGACAGCAGTGGTGGCCTACCACGGTGAGGCCACGCTGGTGCGGATCGACACCGACGAGGGCCTCAGCGGTTTCGGCGAGGCCAACCCCGACGCCGGCGCGGGAGCCGTCGTCGGAATGATCAACTCACTCACCCCGCTCCTGATCGGCGAGGACCCCCGCAACGTCGAGCGGTGCTGGGAGAAGCTGCGCCGCAACAAGGTCTTCGCGGGCCCGCAGGGCGGGGTGTTCGTCATCGCCCTGTCCGGGATCGAGCTCGCGCTGTGGGACCTGGCGGGCAAGGCGGCGGGCCAGCCGGTGTACCGGATGCTCGGCGGGAAGTTCCGCGACCGCATCCGCCTCTACGCCGACTGCGGTGACGGCGACGACCCGGCGGGCTCGGTCTCCGGCTGCGTCGACCGGGCGCAGCGGATGGTCGCCGAGGGCTTCACCGCGCTGAAGTTCGACATCGACGACCTGCACCACCCGGACAAGTTCGACGCGTTCAACCACACGGTCAACACCGGCGAGCTGCGCTCGATGGTCGACCGCGTGGCGGCCGTGCGGGAGGCGATCGGACCGGACGTCGACCTGGCCATCGACCTGCACGCCCGCTACGACGTGCCGAGCGCGTGCCGGATCTCGTGGGAGCTCGAGCCGTTCAACCTGATGTGGCTGGAGGAACCGCTGCCCGCCGAGAACGTCGACGCGCTGGTGCGGGTGCGCGCGCAGACCCGCACACCGATCTGCGCGGGCGAGAACCTGTACCTGCGCTGGGGTTTCCGCGAGCTGCTCGAACGCGGCGCGGTGGACGTGATCGAGCCGGACGTGCCCAAGTGCGGTGGTCTCGCCGAGGCCAAGAAGATCGCGAACCTCGCGGAGCTGCACTACATCCCGTTCGCACCCCACCTGGTGTCGACGCCGTTGGGCACGATGGCCACCTCGCACCAGTGCGCGGCGATCCCCAACTTCTTCGTCCAGGAGTGGCACGCCCTCGACGAACGCGCGGTGTGGGACAGCTACGTCCGGGCACCGGACGGGAGCGGCTCGATCGTGAAGGACGGCTACATCACCGTTCCGGACACACCCGGCATCGGTGTGGAGCTGGACATGGACGGCGTGCGAGCCCACGCCGTCGAGGGCTACGGGGTGTTCGAGTAGCGCGCCGGGGATCCGTGTCCTTTGTGGACGCGGGCCCTCCACCTCCACCGGGCCGATCCCCTGTTCGGCGGTGCCGCGTGCGGTACCGCGGGCATAGACAGGAGTCGTCCGCGGCCACGGGGAGGGGCGGTGCGATGACGGTGGAGCCGCGCGTGCGGGCCGGTGCGTCGTGACGGGCCGGGCGGTGCTCGCCCTGCTCGTCGGCGTGGCCGTGCTGGTCGCGGGGATGGCGGCGACCTACCTGGCGGTCGCGGCGTTCATGCGGGTGTGGCGGCGGGCGCAGGCGAAGGGCTACACCGGCCCGCTCACGCCCGCCGTGCTCGCGACGTCCACCTTCGCCGGCCTGGTGGGCTGGCCGCTCCTCGTCGCCCTGGTGGTCCGGTCCGGCGACGGACCGGTCCTCACCGCCGTCGCCGTGCTCGGCGTCGCGGTGACGCTGGCCGGTCTCGCACTGGCCGTGCGCCTGGTGCCCGCACGCCCTGTCCGGTCCGGCCGGCGGCGACGGCCGCGCACACCGTTCCGCGTGCTGGGCAATGCGGCGGTGGCGGTCCCGCCGCTGCTGTACACGCTGCTGGCGTTCAACGGGAAACCCGTGACCCTCGCGGTGCAGTCCATGCTGCCGACGGCGATGGCCTACGTCCTGTGCCACGCGGCGGCCCGGCGCGCGGACCGCCTCGACGCCCCACCCGCGGCCGACCCGCGCCCGGCCGTGGTGTGGATCCGCGGCTTCGGCAACGAACGCAGGCTGTTCGCCTTCCGGCGCCGCGAGCCCGACGAGACGCGCGCCCGGCCGGAACTGCGGAAGGTGTTCCGCCGCCCGGAACCGATGGCGTTCGACGACTACTTCGCGCCGGCGATCGCACGGACCCTCGGCCGCGGCCACGGCCTCGGCAACCCGCGCGACTACCTCCCGCCCGAGGGCATCGACCGCCACTACGCGACCGACGACTCGTGGCGCGAGCAGTTCGCCGAGCTGGTGGCCGGCTCCCGCTGCGTGATCATGGCCCCTGGCGACTGGCCGGAGCTGCGGTACGAGTTCCGGGTGATCAGGGAAGCTCGGGGCGCACCGCAGGCTGTTCGTGTTCACGCCACCGGCGGCGCGGGCGGGGCAGACCCGGCGGGTGAACCTGCTCAAGGGGTTCCCGCACGAGACGTGGGCCGACTTCGCCGCGGCTCTCGGTGACGACTCCGGCTACCGGGTCGGGCCGGATCCGGGGGCCGGGGCGGTGGTGGCGTTCGGCGACGACGGGGGTGCCGTCGTCGTGGCGCGCGGAGCCGAGGGGCCGGAGGACTACGTGGCGGCCGTGGTGCGGCACCTGGCCGAGGCCGAGGAGGGGGCACCACCGGAGTAGCCGGTACGGGGGTTCCCGCACCGCGGGCTGCGGCGCTCACCGCAGCCCGCGGGAGGGGTCATCGCACGGTGATGTTGGAGTTGCCGCTGCTGCGGTACCCCTCGGTCGCCATGATCATGTAGTAGTTGAAGCTGCCCAGCCGCATGTTCGCGCGGCTCCACGCGTCGAAGTGGTTCCCGGTGGTGATGGAACCGCCGGTGCGCCTTTGCTGACGGACGCTCCAGAACTGCGGGAAGGTCTTGTTGTTGCCTTCCACGGAAGGCGCGTTGTACCTCATCGTCTGGTAGATGTCGTACGTTCCGCCATCGGTGGTCACCGTGCCCTTGTAGGTGCCGGTGGGCCGGTAGTCGCCCCAGTTGTCGACGATGTAGTACTCGACGAGCGGATTCGACGTCCAGCCGTACAGGGTGAGATAGGCGTTGCCGGACGGGTTGAAGCTGCCGGAGTAGTTCACGGTGCGCCGGGAACCGTTGCTCCAGCCCTTGCCGCCGACGAAGTTGCCGACGTTGCTCCACGACGTGCTGTAGTTGCCGCCGGACCCGAGCTCCATGCAGACCCGGCCGCCGCCGTCGGTCCAGAACGAGTAGTAGTACCCGCCGTTGTTGCCCGTCTGGCTCGAACACGTGGCGGTGATGCCGACATCGGCGCCGGCGACGCCGGGTGTCAGCGACATGACCAGCGCGATGCAGGCACCGCGGACGAGCGTGGCCATGCGGCCGCGAACGCGGCCGGACGAGCGGGAAGTGGCCTCAGCCATGTGCAGTACTCCTCGTCGTCGAGGGTGGCACGGCAGCCGGGCAACGCGATGCGAGCCGCGAGGGCAGTGGTGATCGTGCTGGGGGCCGCCGTCGGTGCTGGCCTTTTCGGAAATGGCCAACTGCGTGGTTGCGACCGGCCGGCCCGGATTCGGCGGAGACCCAGGTCGACGGTGGCCGAACCTTTTCGGACACTAGCAGTGCCGACACGACTCCGTAAGGTTGCCGCGAAGTTTCGACAATGTTTCGAAACTTCGGCGGAAGTGCCAGGGGATCGCACTCCGGCATTTGTGAGCGGCTAAATTTTAGCGCCCGAAAAGCCCGACGACGACATCTGGACCCGCGGGCGCTCGCGGACTGAGGACTAAATGGATGGTCACCGCACGCTCCTGTCTGCAGGATGAGGTCGTGCAGACACACACCGGCCGGGGTTCCGCCGCGTTCGCGGTCCGCGAGGCGCACGACGACGACTGGCCGGGGATCTGGCCGATCATCCGGTCCGTCGTCACCGACCAGCGGACCATCCCGTACGACCCCGCCATGACCGAGGACGACGCCCGGCGGATGTGGGTGCTGCCCGCACCCGCGCGCGTGGTCGTGGCCGCCGGCGAGGGTCAGGTGCTCGGGACGGCGAACATGTACGCCAACCGCCAGGGCCCGGGAAGCCACGTCGCCTCGGGCACGCTGATGGTCGCCGAGCACGCGCGGGGTGCCGGGGTCGGGCGGGCGCTCACCACCGACCTGGTCGACTGGGCCCGGCGCACCGGTTTCGCCGCCGTCCAGTTCAACGCGGTCGTCGACACGAACACCGCCGCCGTCCGCCTCTACGAAAGCCTCGGGTTCGTCACGCTCGGCGTCGCTCCCGGGGCCTTCCGCCACCCCACCGAGGGCTTCGTGGGTCTTCGCATCATGTGGCTCGACCTGCAGCACACCCCGTAGGACACCGCAGGCCGGTGCCGCCACCAGTCGGTGACGGCACCGGCCTCGCACTCGGACCGGCCGAGCTACACCCGCTCGGCCTCCGCCGTCGTGGCGGGCTGGGCGCCGGGCTGACGGCGGTCCTCCAGCTTGATGTCGCACTTGCCGACCAGCGCGACACCGGCGCCGATCGTCGTGGCCACCGGAGCGGCCAGCGCCGCTACCACCCCAAGAGCCACCGGCACCTCCAGCACCACGTCGTCCTTGCTGTCGCGCACGACCACGCGGCGGTTGATGCCCTCGCTGACCAGCCCGCGAACGGCGTCGACCACCGAGTCGACGGCGGAACGGGCGGACTCGGGCTTGGACTCGCTCATGACTCTCCTAGAACCGTGGGTCTTCCCTGACGACTCCAGAGTGCCCGTGCGCGAGCGCGGTGCCATCAGGGTTTACCCCTGATCCGCACCTGATTCGACCCTCAGGGCCGATCCGGCCCCCAGGGGGCAACGACGTCCACTGTGGACATATTTTTCACCGATGTGAACTGTCAAGTTATTGTCCTGTAACGGATCGTTGGACGCGCCTAGCATGTTCTCGCGTGACGACAGCCGACGAGATCGAGACCATGAAGGCGGCGGCGCGGCGACACGTTCTCGCGGTGCAGAGCTCCCCGCTGGTCAACGGCAAGGCGGGCCCGTTCCTCGAAGACCTCGCCGACCGGTGTCTCGACGACGACTTCCACGACGCGCTCAAGCACACCGCGGCACAGCACCGGCTCGACGGCGCGGCCGACATCGCCGCGCTGCACCGGCTCCTGACTGACAACGGGGTCGTGGCCGAGCGGAACGGCGTGGTCCGGTTCGTCCCCGACCGGATGGGCGACTTCCTCGCCGCGTGCCGCGCGGTCCACGAGGACGGGGGCAGGCTCCGCTTCTGGTTGCGTCAGAAGGCGTTCCTGCGTCCCGGTGGCGCGTGGCGGAAGAACAGCGGGGTCGCGCAGTACCAGGTGGCGCTGTGGTGGGACACGGCCGAGGCGATGCTGCGCAAGCGGCTCGACGCCCTGCTGAGCCCCAAGCACGCCGACACCCACGTGCACTTCGTCGCCGAACTGCTCCACCGGCGCCTGGTACCCGCAGACGACCTGCGCGAGAAGACCGTCGGGGTGCTGCACGAGCAGCTCGCCGACCTCCGCAGGGAGGCCGGCGCGTGGCGGGCGTCGGTCGCCACGCTGCGCGAGCTCGAACCGGAGCAGACCGCCGACGCGCTGGAGCGGCTGGCCCGGCTGCGGAACCGGGACACGCCCTCCCTGCGCCGGTTCAACGCCGTCGAGGTGCTGACCGAGATGGACCCGGTGCGCGGTGAGCAGTGCCTGCGCCTGCTGGCGGGCACGCTCACCGGCGGGCGGACCGAGCGGCTGGACGTGGCCGGGCTGATCTGGCGCCAGGAGGCCGCACTCGGCCTGCACGCCTACCGCTGCCTCGCGGCCGACCCGGACATGGGCGACCGGCGGCTGGACGCGGCCAGGCTCAGCGGCGACACCGCGCTGTGGGCCGGTCTGATCGGCCGCGAGGGCACCCTGAGCGACGCGGCACGGCTCGCGCACCTCGGGCAGCTGGCCGAAGCCGACCAGGCCGAGGCCGTCAGGACCGCCGAACGGTTCGCGGACAGCGCGAGCACCGAGAACACACCGGTCGCGGTCGCCAGGGCGGTCCGCCCGTGGGACGCGCGGGTGGCGCTGCGCATCGCGGAGGGGGTCGCGTGGCCGCCCCGGCGCAAGATCGCCGGTCCCGTGCGGCTCGAGGCGGTGCACCTGATCGGCGACCTCGTGCCGTCCCGCCGCTTCTCCGACCTCGCCCGGCTCTCCCGCGAGGCGGAGGACGAGGAGACCCAGCTCGCCGCCGCGCTCTCCATCGTCAACCATGGCGGCCCCGTCACCGCGCTGCACGCCTTCGCCGCGAACCCGAAGAAGAGCCGCGAGCGCCGGCTGGTCGGCGCCCGCAGGATCTGCGAGGCCGAGCCGAAGTCCGGTGGCCTGCTGCTCATCGACATCGCCAAGACTCACAGGGCGGTGGACCGCGCCGGGGTCGACCTGCTCCTGGAAGCGCTCAAGTTCGCGGCCGGCCCCGCCGCCGAGGCGCTGGAGAAGGTCGCACGGGACACCGGCAGGCCTGCGGAGCTGCGCATCCTCGCCGTCGAGTCCGGCGCGTTCGACAAGGCGAAGTCCATCACGCTCTACGAGCTCATCGCGACCACCACCACCTCGGACAGGGACCTGATGCTCAAGGCCGCCCGCAAGGTCGTGGGCATGAAGAAGGACGCCGGCGAACAGCTGATGGCGCGGCTCGCCGAGCTGTTCCCCTCGGACATCTCCTTCCAGGTCAGCCTGCTGCGGGAGGCGGGCGGCCGGGGCAAGGGGAAGCTGCGGCAGATCGGCTTGTTCGCGCAGTCGGCGGACCACCGGCTGGACGCCGCGAAGGCGCTCGTGGGCATCGACCGGAAGTTCGCCGCCGAGGTGATCGACAAGATCGTGAAGAAGCGCCGTGCGGGCGAGGTCCGCATCGAGGCCGCCTGCCTGCTGCCCGGTGAGCAGCGGCTCAAGTGGTTGCTGCACGTCGTCGGCGACCTCGACACCGACGCGGTCCGCTTCGAGGCGGGGCGCAGGGCCGTGGAGGTGGACGAGGAGCGCGGGAAGGAGGCGCTGCGGAAGCTGGCGGAGGACCACCGGGTCTCCCGGCGCACGCGTGAGGAGATCAAGGCGTTCCTCGGCCGGTGAGGTGGTGGTTCCCAGCCGGAGCTGCCGGTCAGGCGACCTTCACCAGGCACCTCGGTGACCGGTGAGACCGGCTGACGGACGAACCCGCGTCTGTCCGCCGCGCTGATCCGACGCCGGGCCGAGTCGCTGCCGTGATCACGGGGACGCAGGCTGTCCGGCATGAGAGCTGGGGGATTCCTGCGCTGGGTGGCGCATCCGGTGTCGCTCGGGGCCGCCGCGGTCCTGCTGCTGAACGACCACGTGCTCAAGCGGGCGTGGCCGGGTCTCGTCACCGGCAAGCTGAGCGACGTCGCCGGTCTGGTGGTGGCACCGGCCGTGCTGGGCCTGCTGGCCGGCCTGTTCCGCGCGGGCCGGGCGGGTGCGGCGGCCGCGGTGGTGCTGACCGGTGCCGGGTTCGCGTGGGTCAAGACGACCGCGGTGGGCGCGGAGGTCGCGTCGGCGGCGTGGTCGCTCGTCAACGGCCCGTCGGTGGTGCTGGCCGACCCGACGGACCTGGTGGCGCTCCCGGCGCTCGGCCTCGCCTGGTGGACGTGGCGGCGTGCGGCCGCCGCTCCCCCGCTGCCCGACGGCCTCGCGCACCGGCTGCGGGTGGTGCTCGCCGTCCCGTTCGCGGTGCTGGCGGTCGGCGCGACCTCGGCGCCCTACGTCTCGCTGCCGGCCGTCGACTCCGTGCGGGCCGCGGACGGCGGACGGGTCGTGGTCGAGATCGAGGAGCGGTTCTACGGCTCCCCCACCGGCCTCGGCGGCTGGACCCCGCTGCCGCAGCCCCCGCCCGAACACCAGCTCCAGACCGAGGCGTGCGTGCCCGGCACCGCCGCACACTGCTACCGCGTGCACGGCGGCGGCGAGCTGGACCTCGACGAGACCCCGCCCCGTGGCGGCCGCCTGCTCGGCGTCGACGAGACGACCGACGGCGGCCGGACCTGGCGCACCGCCTGGGAAGTGCCGGCCGCGCGGTGGTCGTTCATCGAACGCCGGCACCTGATCCCCAGCGGCGTCGACCGCAGCTCCAAGATCGCCAGCGTGGACCTGCTGGTCCGGCAGGTGCCGGGCGGGCACGAGGTGTTCGTGGCCAACGGCGCCGAGGGCATGGCCGTCCGCGGCACCGACGGCACGTGGCGCGCCGTGCCGGTCGTGGTCCCCGCGACCGGACTGGACGTCCGCCCCTCCCCGCTCACCGGGTTCGGCCAGGCCATCGGGGACCACGTGCAGCACGCCGGCCTGGTCACCGCACTGGCCCTGCCGCTCGGCATGGCGGTGGCCGTCAGCCGGTCCCGCACCCGCCCCAAGACGTTGCTGCCGTTCGCCGCCCTGCTCGCGTCGTCCCTGCCGGTCGCCGGTTGGGTGAGTTTCTTCTTCACCACGGCGGACGAGACCACGCCCGCGCCGCTGCTCTACGCGCTCGGCGTGGCGGCGGTCGGCGTCACCCTGACCCTGGTCCAGGACTCCGTGCCCCGGCGTCGCGCCGTGGTGGTCGGTGTCGCCGCGGTGCTCGCGGGCGTCGCGTTCCTGGCCCCGCTGCTCGGCTGGACGGCCGGCTGGCCGGCCGACCACGACCTCGCCACGCAGCTGGGGCTGGTCACCGCGGTGGTGTGGTCGTTCGTGATGTGCGCGGCCGGGTGGTGGGCCGGTTCCGCTGCTCCGAACCGTCCCGAGTGGACTCCGTCGCGATAGGACAAGCGTTTGTGGACGCGGTCAGACCCCGGCCGGGCACACGTCGTTCTCCGCCGCGCCCCGGCGGCGCCGGTCGGCAGCGGTGTGCGCCAGCACGACGGCGGCCTTCTCGGGCGCGAGGAAGCGCAACCCCATGAAGTTGTCGCCGGTGCTGAAACCCGGCAACGCCCAGATCTCCTCGTAGGGCATCAGCACCGGCCAGTACCGTCGGAGGCTGTAAACGTTGCTCCACAAGCACTTCGAGGGATCGGGCCGCCACAGCCGGCGCGCGAACGCCGGGTCGCGGAACGAGTGCCCCACCTCGCCGATGGCCAGCACGTGCTTGCGGCCGGTGAGCAGCACGACGTCACCGGTGGTCACGGTGGCCATCCTGCGGTCGTGCTTGGCCGTCGCACCCCAGAACCGCGCCCGGCCACTCGGGTGCACGGCCGCCAGCCGCGCCGAGTCCGCCGGATCGGGGTCGAACGCGCGGAACTCGACCGCGCGTTCCAGCGAGTCGGCCCAGTGCCTGCGCGCTCCGGGTGTGCCGTACGAGGGCTGGATGAAGACCTGCACCACGGCTCTCACGCTACCCACGGTCGTCTGGAGGTCGGGCAGGACCCCTCGCTCCGGCGAGCGAGGTTCACTTCCACCTCGTTCTGTCAACGAGTGTCGTCGTCAAAGCTCTCCACCGGGGAGCTACTGCGCGGTAAGGTCAAAGCCCTGACTCGGGTACCGGCCGAGTCAGGGCCTTGACGTTGTGCTGATCCAGTGTTGCGCCCAGGGCGGTGGATCAGCCGAACTGCATGGAGTTCGTGGTCAGGCAGCGCCCGAACTGCATGGAGTTCGTGGCCAAGCTGGCCTCGGAAGCCGCGTGCGTTCCCGAGGGGTCGCTCGGTGCTGCCTGTGCGGCACCTGGGAACAGGCCCAGCAGGCCTGCCAGCACCACTCCAGCAGTGATTGAACCTTTAATCAACTGTGCCCTTCCAACAAGGACTTGCATGAACTTCATGCAGCCTCGTGATCTTCGCAGGCACCGTTGACTGATCTCCAAGCACCCCACCCTAAGCGATCATCTTGAAGCCTGATCAGGGGTATGGTCTAAACCAATCTTGGGCAAAGCGCACGCCGAGCCGACTCTTTCGAGTGAATCGAACTACTTTGCGTGGTTGCATTACTGAGCTGAATGACCGCTAAAAAGGTGAACACGCTATTCCAATCCGGTGAGCCTAGGCGCGATCCCACCACTGATCCGATCCTGAGTTTCGGATTGGGGGCGCGTCTGGGGCACCGGCGGTTGCGTGAAACCGGCGACCTCCCGGAGCTGGGCCTCGATGCCGTCCGCCCGCCGGTCCCCCAGGTCGTGGAAGGCGTCGGCGGCCAGCCGCCACCGCTGCACGGCGGAGTCGAGCTCGCCGCTCTTCCAGTCGATCTGCGCCAGCAGGTCGAGCGCGACCGCTTCGACCTCGCGGTCGCTGTCCTGGGACAGCTCCAGCGCACGGGACGCGTAGTGCCTCGCTCCGGCGAGGTCGGCGCTGTCCCTGGCGATGGCGCTGAGCAACGTCAGCACTGAGGCTTCGCCGACGCGCTTGCGCGCGAGCTGGAACATCCCGACGGCCAGGTGGCAGTGACCCAGGGCGCCCAGCGGCTGGCCTCGGCCGAAGGCCAGGCGGGCCAGGGCCAGGAGGCTGTCTCCCTGGCCGCTCGTGTCGCCCAGCCGTTCCCTCAGGTGCAGCGCCTGGTACAGGTAGGACGTGGCCTCGTCCAAGCGGTTGCCGCGCAGGCAGGTCTCGCCCAGCCGGTGCAGGATGCCGGCCTTGGTGTCCTCCCGCGCGGTGAGTGCGAGTGCCCGCTGGTACATCGTGATCGCGGTCGACACGGTCTCGGCTCCGCGCAGCCACTCGGCCTCGTTGCGCAGCAGGACGGCGAGCGTCTCGGGGTCGTCGCGGTCGCCGAAGAGCGCCCGCGCCTCGCGGAAGTACCGGTCTGCCGACTCGTAGTCGCGTCGCACCCGCATGAAGACGAATCCGGCGTTCTGCAGCGTGTCGATCAGCACGGTGTCGTCCCCGCACGCGCGGGCGGCCTCCACGCCGACCCTCATCACCGCCAAAAGTGAGTCGTAGCGCCCGTAGCGGTAGAACAGCTCGCCTACGCCGTTGGCCAACCTCCATGCGTGTTCCGGGTCGGCCACGGACTGGATCACAGCAACCAGCGCAGCTTCCTCCTGAAGGCACCACTGCGCGACATCGTTGTCATCGGCGAAGTCCCGCTCGCGCACGCCGGAGGGCATCGGCAACGTCGGTACCTCGCGCCGGAAGCCGAACAGGCGGCGGTCCGCGTTGTGCACGGCGCGCGTGTACCAGGCCAGCATCCGGCCGACCGCCGCCGCCCGCTCCTCCGGCTCCTCGTCCAGCTCGGCCCGTTCCGCCGCGAACTCGCGCAGCAGGTCGTGCAACCCGAAGCGGTCGTCGTCCTTCGCCTCGACCAGCCTCGTCCACACCAGGGCTTCGACCAGCTCACGCGCGTCCTCGCGGTCGGCACCGGCCAGCGCGGCCACGATGTCGAGCGACACCTCGCGCACGGGGTGCAGGCCCAGCAACCGGAACAGGTGCGCCTGCGCCTCGGTCAGGCTGCGGTAGGACAGCCGGAACGCGGCGCGGATGCTGCCGGACGAGCCGTTGCCCAGCGACAGCACCGCCCGGTCGCGCACCAGCAGCCGGACGAAGTCGTCGAGCGAGCGCCGGGGCTGCGCGGCGACCTGCTCGCCGATCAGCTGCATCGCGAGCGGCATGCCCGCCGCCAGGTCGGCGAGCCTCGCCACCGGGGCCACCTGTCCCCTGTCACCGAGCCGGTTCGCCATCCAGGTGATGATGTCGTTGCGCTCCAACGGGTCCACGGTCAGGCACCGGGCCCGGTAGTACACCGCCAGCTCGCTCAGCCGCGCTCTGCTGGTGATCAGCACCAGGCAGTTCGACAGGGCGGGCAGCAGCGGCCGGACGTGCTCGGCGTCCGCCACGTTGTCCAGCACCACCAGCATCCGCCGGTTCGCGAGGAGCTCGCGCAGCCGCGCCGTGCGGGCCTCGAGCGACGGGATCGAGTCCGCCGCGATGCCGAACGCCGCCAGGAGCTCCTTCACCACCTGGGCCGCCTCGACGCGCGGGCCGTCCGCCACGCCGTCCAGCGCGGCGAACCAGTAGCCGTCGGGGAACCGGGACCGCACCGACCACGCCCAGTGCACCGCGAGCGTCGTCTTGCCCACGCCCGGCGGCCCGTCGAGAGCGACGAGCCGGGGCTGCGGGTGCGGAACGACGAGGTCGGTCAGCTCCGCCAGCAGCTCCTGCTGCCCGACGAACGCGTCGGTGTCGTGCGGCAGGTACCGCGGTCGCGGGCCCTCGGCCACCGGTGCGCGCTGTCCCGCGTACCGGACACGCAGCTCCTCGTGGAACCGGTGCAGCTCCTCCTCGGAACCGTCGCCGATCTCGGTCTGGATCCGCCGCCGCACGTCGAGGTAGTACCGCACCGCCTCGACCCGCTTGCGCAGCCCGTACAACGCGATCAGCCGGTGGCGCGCCAGCATCACGTCCAGGTCGTGCGCCGGCTGGACCTCGTTGAGGTGGAACAACATCTGCTCGTGGCGGTCGAGCTTCCCCAGGCTGTAGAGCAGCCCGTTGACGGCCGTCAGGTACTGGTCGCGCAGGAACACTCGGCGCCGTTCGCGGGCCACGTCGCTGTCGAGGTCGGCGAGCGGCTCGTCGCCCAGCAACGCGATCGCCTGTTCCGACAGGGCGCACGCCCTCTCGTGGTCCGGCTCCGGCCGGTGCGCCGCGGACTTCGCCTCCCGCACGAGCTCGTCGAAGGCGAAGAAGTCGATCAGCGAGCGGTCGACCTCGAGCCGGTAGGCGCGTTCCTCGTTCGAGATGACCCCCGGCAGACCACGCGACTGCAAAGCGGACCGAATCCGCGTGATGTTGGTCTGCAACGTGCCGTACGGATTGGCGGGCGGCTCATCACCCCACACCCATTCCGCAATGGTGCGCACGGACAGCGACCTGTTCGCGTACAACAACAGAACGGCCAGCACGGCCCGCTCTTTCGGCTTGCCCCAGTCCGCGCTCAACCCGCCGGCTGTGCGCAGCCGCGTACGCCCGAGAATCCCGAATGCGATCTCCACCCGCGCCACCCCTCGCCAGGCGCATCTCCCGTCAAGCAGTGTGCCGCCTGCCGACCGCACTTTCCAGCATCGTTGTGAGTTCGAAGCCGGAAAGCGCAATGAAACCCGCGGAGTCCACGACGTGTGGAAAACGCCTTCCAACCATCCCCGCAACAGGCTCCCACCTGCGCGTTCTGCGCATTCACCGCACACGGAAAGCGATTCGAGCAGAGTCGTGCCGCACCTTGGTGTCCACAAATTCCGACCAGGAGGTGTGTTGTGGACGTTGTCGTCATCGGGCTCGGGTTCACCGGGCTCCCCACCGCGGTCGCCGCGGTCCGCGCCGGCATGACGGTGCTCGGGGTCGACGCGAGCCGGGAGCGGATCAGGGAGATCGCCGAACAGCGACCGGGCTGCGGGCGCGGCACGGTCGACGAGCAGGACCTGGGCGGTGCGCTCGCGAGCGGCCGCCTCCGGCTGCGGCACAGCGCGGACGGCATCCCGCACTCGGGGACCTACGTGCTGTGCGTGCCGACTCCCGCCGACCACCGCGGCAGGCTCGACGTGTCGATGCTGAACCAGGCCGCCGACGACGTGGCCCGGTCGATGCGGCCGGGTGCGCTGGTGCTGGTCCAGAGCACGTGCGCGCCCGGCACGGTCGAGGAGGTGCTGCTGCCGCGCATCGCCGCCATGTCCGGGCTGCGCCCCGGCCTCGACTTCCACCTCGCCCACTCGCCGGTGCGCACGGATCCGGGCAACGTCTCGGTGGACACCGTGCCGCGCGTCGTCGCCGGCCACACGCCCCGGTGCACCGAGCTCGCGGTCCGGTTCGTCGGCCGGGTCGCGGACCGCGTCGTGCCCGTCAGCTCCCCGCGCGCCGCCGAGCTCGTGAAGGTCTTCGAGAACACGTTCCGGATGGTGAACATCTCGCTCGCCTGCGAGCTGGCCGCGCTGTGCCGCGCCCAGCGGGTCGACGTCGACGAGGTGCTCGCCGCCGCGGGCACCAAGCCGTACGGCTTCCTGCGGCACCGGCCCGGCCCCGGCGCGGGCGGCGACTGCGTGCCCGTGTCGGCCGGGTTCTTCACGGCCAGCGCCCGCAGGTACGGCCTGCACTCGCCGGTCGTCGACGCGGCCATCGCGGTGAACGAAGCGATGCCCGCCCACACCGTGCACCGGGTGCGGGAAGCGCTCGCGGCCCGCGGCCTGCCACCCCTGCGGCGCTGCCGGGTGCTCGTGGCCGGCGTGACCTACAAGCCCGACACCGCCAACGTGCGGCAGTCCGCGGCGGTGCGCGTGCTCAACGAGCTCGCGGCCGAGGCGGAGGTCGCCTACCACGACCCGTACATCCCGGAACTGGTGCTGGACAACGGGACCGTGCTGCGCTCCCAGCCCGTCACGGCACCGGCCGACCTCGTGCTGGTCATGACCAGGCACGCGGCGAAGGACCCCGTGCGGCGCGCCGACGTCCCCGTCTTCGACTGCTCCTCCGGCGACCCGGTCGAGGTCGCGTGATGTGGGCACCGTTCGGCCAGGGCGCGGCACGGCGGGTGACCGTGCCGGACTGCCACCAGGTGCTCGTCCTCGTACCGCACGTGGTGGCGGGCACCCGGCTGATGGACGTGCTGACGTTGCTGGAGGCCGACCACCGCGTGCAGGTCGTGTGCACGGTGCCCACCGGCGCCCCGCCCGGCACCGAGGAGTTCGTGCTCGCCCGAGGCGCGCTGCTCGTTCCGTGGGCACAGGCGACGTGGCACCGGTTCGACCTCGTGCTCGCCGCCAGCCGCCAGGACGTGGACCGGGTGCACGGCCCGGTCCTCGTCCTGCCGCACGGCGCCAGCGCCGCGAAGTCCCGCCGGCTGCACGGGCACGGCCTCGACCGCGCCTCACTGACGCGCGCGGGCCGCGTGGTACCCGCCGCGATCGTGCTGGCCCACGACGACGAGCTCCGGTTGCTCGCCGACGCCTGCCCCGAGGCCCTGCCGCACGCGGTGGTGGCGGGAGACCTCTGCCTCGACCGGATGCGCGCCTCCCTGCCGTTGCGCGCGGAGTACCGCACGGCGGCGGGCATCGGCGAGGACGAGACGCTGGTGGCGGTGAGCTCGACGTGGTCGCCGTCGTCGACGTTCGGCAGCCGCCCCTGGCTGTACCGGGAGCTGCTGCGCGAGCACCGGGTCGCGGCGGTGCTCCACCCGAACATCTGGCAGGTGCACGGCGCCTGGCAGGTCCGGGCCTGGCTGGCCGACTGCACCGGCCTCGTCGTCGTGCCACCGGAGGAGGGCTGGCGGGCGGTCGTGGTCGCGAGCGACGCCGTCGTGGGCGACCACGGCTCCGTGACGCAGTACGCCGCGGCCCTCGGGATGCCGGTCGTCCTCGCGAGCAGCCCGCGGGTGCGACCGGACAGCTTCGCGGACCAGCTCGACCGGCACGCCCCGCGGCTCGACCACACCCGCCCCGTCCTGGAACAGGCCCGACGGGTGCCGCTCACGATCAGCTCCCGCCCCGGCGAGGCGGCGGCGATCCTGCGCCGCACGATGTACCGGCTGCTCGGGCTGACCGAACCGGCGCGCGCCTGCCGCACCGAACCGGTTCCGGTGCACCATGGCTGAGCACGGTGTCGCACGGGTCGGCGAGCTGCTCGTCGTGCACCTGAGCGCCGAGCCGAGGTGGCGGAACCTCGCCGACGTGCTGGTGGGCCCGCCGATGCCGTCAGTGCGGGTCGCGCTGGCCCTCGCCGCCCGCCTGGCCGGGAACCACGTGGGGTGCGGACTCGTGCTCGTGCCGGTCGAGGAGGGCTCGGATGCGCACCGCCGTGGGATCAGCGGGATCGCCGTAGCACGCCAGCGCGGAGCGGTAGTGGTCCCGCGCCTCCTCCGGGCTCCCCGCGAGCCCGGCCAGCACCAGGAACACGTCCGCGCGGTGGAAGGGTGACGTGCGCAGGTCGTTGCCCGCCGAGTCGAGCAACGACCGCGCCCGGTCGACCTGACCCGCCGCGGCGCAGGCACGAGCGAGGAACGTCCGCACCCGCGCCCGCTCGACGAGGTCGTCGAGCAGCTCCTCCGCCAGCTCCAGCTCCACGACCGCCTCGTCCACCCGGCCGAGCTCCAGCAACGCCTCACCGATGCGGCGCCGGGCCAACCCGGCACCGCGGTCCCGGCCGCGGTCGAGGCGCACGGCGAGCACCCGGCGGAAGCACTCCAGCGCCGCCTCCGGCGCACCCCGGCCGAGGTGCACCCGGCCGAGCATCGACAGGGCCGTCGTCTCGCTCACCGGGTCGTCCAGCCCGGCCGCCAGCACCGCGTCCAACTCGGCGACCGCCTCGTCGTACCGGCCCAGGTTGACGTACGCCATCGCGAGCCTGGTGCCGAGCCGGGCAGCGGCCAACGGCTGACCGCACTCCCGCGCCGCCGGGATCGCCAGGCGGTGGGTCTCCACCCAGTCCGTGTAGTAGTGGCGGTGCAGGAAGAGCGCCCACATCGGTTCGCACAGCTGCCAGACCAGCTCCGGCCAGCCACACGAGTGCGCGCAGTGCAGTGCCGCCACGAGGTTCACGCGTTCCCGTTCGAACCAGTCGAGGGAACCGCCCGGCATCGCCGCGATCGAGCCGTAGGCAGGCCCGACGCGCTGGTGGACCGGCATCACCGCGACGTCGGCCGAGACGGCCGCGGCCAGGTACCACTCCAGCACCCGCCTCAACCCCGGCTCACGGGCGGCGTCGGGCTTGCTCCGCGCGTGCGTCCGCAGCATGTCGTGGTAGCGGAACCGGTTGTCGGCGATCTCGGTGAGCAGGTTCTTCTCGACGAGCTCCTCGAGCGCGTCCTCGACGTCGCCCACCCGCTCGCCGACCATCGCGGCGGCCACCTCGGCGCCGAACCACGGCCCCGGCAACCAGGCGCACAACCGGTACAACCGCGCCTGCTCGACCGGGAGGTCCACATAGGACCGGTCGAGCACCGATCCGACCGACGCCGCCTCGTCCAGCTCCGGCAACCCGTCGTCGCGCAACTCGCACAGCTCCCGTCCGAGCGACCGCCGCGGCCGCGTCGACAGCCGCGCACCCACCACGGACAGCGCCACCGGCAACCCGCCGCACAACCGGGCCAGCTCCCCCGCCGCATCGGGTTCCGCGGCCGTCCGGCCGTCCTTGATGATCGTGTCGAGCAGCCGCACGGAGTCCGTCAGCCCCAACGGCTCCACCTCGACGAACCGGGCACCGTCGAGCCCCAGCGGGGTCAGCCGCCACCGGCTGGTCACCACGACCGTCCCCGCCGCCGGCAGCAGCGGCCGGACCTGCGCCGCGGACGCGGCGTTGTCGAGCAGCACCGCGAACACCCGTCCCGCCGTGGCCGACCGGAACATCGCCTGCCGCGCCGCCAGCGACTCCGGCACGTCCACCGCGCCCAGGGCGTGCAGGAACCACTCCAGCACCACCTCGGGAGCGGTCGGCCCCTCGGGTGCGTGCGCGCCCAGGTCGACGTAGAGCTGGCCGTCCGGGAACTCGGCTCGCCGGTCGTGCAGCCAGCGCAGCGCCAGCGACGTCTTCCCGACACCGCCGGGACCGCTGAGGACCAGCAACGGCCACCCGTCCAACGACGCCAACTCGTGCGCACGGCTGACGAAACACCGCGGTGCCGGCGGTAGCTGGAACGGCACCGGCGCGGATCGTCCGCCGTGCACGTGCACGACGCCGATCTGCCCCGCCTGCACCACCTGACCCGCGCTGCCCGACATCACATTTCGCACTGGACCGGCCTCCCCGCCGTTTCACGCTACGGCGTGGAGGCGGGTCAATCAGCCATCACACGGAGTGATTTTAATTCAGTCTACACTGAAGCAATCATCAAGATGGAGGTAACCTGGACCGGCGGCGTCCGCTGACGTCCGTGAGGAGAACGCCCGACGACACGGGGCCGTCGCGGTCGGTGCCGCCGGGACCGCGCGAGACGCTCGCGGACCTGCTGCAGCGCTACGAGGCCGTCACGCCGTGCCGATGGCGAACACGTGGAGCTGCCTGTCCACGGGCATGGTCACGCTCGCGATCACCTTGCCCTCCGGCGCGGCGAACGGCGCGGTGGCGAAGACGAACGCCGGTCCGGTGGCGCCGCGCGGAACGTTGCGGTAGCGGGGGTGCGCGACGACGGTGTTGCCGAACACCGGGGTGTCGGGCTTGCCGCCGGGCAGGACCCAGTCGCCGAACGACAGGTCCGCCGGTGCCGTGGTGCCGTCGGTGAACGTGACGGTGGCCGTGCCGCGGTGGTCGCCGTTGGTGGCGGCGCCGATGAACGTCAGCCGTGTCGGGCCGCCGGTCAGGGTCACGGTCTGGCCGTCGGCGGCGACGTTGTCCGGGCGGCCGGGCGGGGTGGCGGGCCAGGTGAACGTCGTGCCGGCGACCTCGGCGCGTGTGCCGCCGGTCAGGCCTGCCTCGGCGAGGGCCTGGCGGGAGTGGCTGTTGCCGGCGCCGTCCAGGTTCGCCTGCGACCTGTCGTCGTCGTCGGAGACGCCGGTGTTGCCGTAGCGGGTGACCAGGCTGCCTTCGGGGGCGACGAGCACGGTGACCGCGGTGGTCACGGTGTGGTGCTCACCCCTGATGGTCAGCGGGACGTCGTGGTAGCCCTCGGGTGCGGTCGCGCTCACCTGGAGCTTCACCTGGCCGTCGGCGAGCGGGAACCGCTGCGGGCCGGTGACGGTGATGCCGGCGGGCGGTGCGCTGGTGACGGACAGCGTGCGGTCGTCGCCGGCCAGCCTGCGCGCGGACACGGTCAGCTCGGCGGTGCCGCCGGGGTGCACGGTGACCAGGTTGTCGGCGCTCGCGAGGAAGTCGTGCTCACCGTCGCGGTAGGACGGTGGGGCCGCGTCGGCGCCGGTGGCCCAGCCGCGGTCCGGGGTGGTGCCCAGGTCGAAGTCGAGCCGGCCGCCGGTGCGGAGCAGGTCGCGCGGCAGGCCGGTGCGCTCGTGGTCGCGGCCGTCGAGGTGCAGGGCGTGCACGTACGGCGCGGTGGCGGAGGCCTTGGGCGCGGTGATGGTCAGGTCGCGGCCGGGCAGGTCGAGCACGATCCGCGGGAACAGGGGGCTGTGCACGGCCAGGTCGGACGTGCCGGGTGTCGCGGGGTACAGGCCCAGCGCGGCCCAGACGTACCAGGAGGACTGGGCGCCGAGGTCGTCGTTGCCGGGCTCGCCGTCCGGGGTGGCGTCGAACAACGTCGTCATGATCTGCCGGACCACCTGCTGGGTGCGCCACGGGCGGCCGGTGTGGTTGTAGAGCCACGGGATGCCGAACGCGGGTTCGTTGCCCGCCCACATGTACGGCTCTGACGGGCCGGCGTTGAGCTTGGTGGTGAACGCGTCCAGGCGCGCCGCCGCGGCGTCGTGACCGCCCATCGCGGTGATCAGGCCGGCCGGGTTGTGCGGCACCATCCACGTGTACTGCACCGCGTTGCCCTCGTCGAAGCCGTCCTGGCCGAAGCCGCCTGCCGACGGGGGCCACGCGGGACCGTCCGGGAACCGGCCGGCGCCGTCGCGCGGCTGGACGTGCGCGGTGGCGGGGTTGAACAGGTTCTGCCAGTTCTGGCCCCGCCTCGCGAACTCGGCGGCCGTCGCGCGGTCACCGGCGGCCTGCGCGAGCTGGGCGATGGCGAAGTCGGCGACCGACCACTCCAGGGTGATCGAGGCACCGGCCCGCGCGTGGTCGCCGCGGGCAACGTCGGTGTTGGGCAGGTAGCCGCGCCGCACGTACTCGTCGATGCCCGGCCGTTCCCGGTAGCCGCCCGGTGTGGTGTCGACGCTGGTCGCGCCCTTGACCAGGTACTTGAGCGCGGTGGCGAGGTCGAAGTCGCGCGCGCCGTAGGCGTGCAGGTTCGCGATCAGCGGGACCGAGCTGTCGCCGGTCATCTGGGCGGTGTGGTCGTTGGCGAGCGGCCAGCGCGGCCACCAGCCGCCCTGCACCGCGTCGTTGACCAGCGACTGCGCCATGTCGCTCGCCTGCCGCGGCCACAGCATGGCGTGCAACGGCGCGAGGCTGCGGTAGGTGTCCCAGTCGGAGAAGTTGGCGTACTGGGTGCGGCCGGCGGGCAGCGTGTGGACCTGGTCGTCGAAGCCGGTGTAGCGCCCGTCCACGTCGTTGAACGTGTTGGGGTGCATCAACGAGTGGTACAGCGCGGTGTAGAACGTCTTCAGCTCGTCGGCGTTCGTGCCCGCGACGCGGATCTTGCCGAGCTCGGTGCGCCACCGCGCCCTGGTGTCCGCTCGCACCCGGTCCGCGTCCCAGTCGGGCACCTCCTGCACCATGTTCCGCTTGGCGCCGTCGACGTCGACGTAGGACAGCGCGACCTTGGCCTTCACCTGCCCCGCTGGGAAGCTCAGGTAGGCACCGGCCCGCGGCGCCCGGACGCTGCCGCTGCCCGGCGTGACGGTGCTGCCGTCCCAGGTGCCCTTCGCGGTGAACGGCCGGTCGAACGTGATGGCGTAGTAGACGGTGTACCTGTTGGCCTTGCCGCAGAAACCGCCGGTGCTGGCCGAACCGGTGACCGTGGTGTCGTTCTCGACGGTGAGGTCGGCCGCGGAGTTGCCCGAGAGGCTCGCGCCGCCCTTGACCAGCACGTGCCCGTCGGCGGGGAGCGTGAATGTCGCGAGAGCGGTGCGGGTGGTGGCGGTCAGCTCGGCCCGGACCCGCGAGTCCTCCAGCGTCACCGCGTAGTGGCCGGGTTCGGCCTGCTCGCTGCTGTGCCGGAAGGTCTCCACCCGGTCCCAGGGCTGCTCCCCCACGGCGCCGGTGACCGGCAGGATCGGCACGTCACCGAACACGCTGCACCCCGCGCTGGCGTGCGTGAGGCTGAACCCCCGGATCTTGTCGCTGTGGTACTGGTAGCCGGCGTACGAGCCGAGGGTGTCCGGCGAGAACTGCACCATGCCGAACGGCACGGACGGGCCGGGGAAGTTGTTGATCTCGCCGACGGCGGCACCGGCCTTCCCGGTGCCGATGAACGGGTCGACGTGGGCGGTCGGGTCGGCGACCAGCGGTGGCGGGGGCTGGGGCTGGGGCTGCGCCGACGCGGCCAGCGGGACCACCAGGAGGAACGCGGCTGCCAGACCCACCACTCCGCTGCTGCGCATGTATCGGAACGTTCCGCAGACGTGGAGGGCTGTCAACGTTGTCGGCGGTGATTTGACCGGTTCGGGACAGGCCGTCCTCGTTGATGGGGCACGGCCAGCGGGATGCGGCGATCTGCGGGAGCAGCGGCCCGCATTGGTGGGAGGTACCCGATGGTCCCGGCTGCCAACCGCGCCGTCGCTCCTTCGTGGAGGGACGATTGCGCTCACCCGAAAGTGGGCACGTCTTGCGCGTGACGACCGACCACGATGACCTCCTGCACGCGCACCTCGACCGTGAGGCGCAGGAGTTACTGGATCCGCACCACCACCGGGCGAGCGCCCACCTCGGCGACAGGTTCGTCGTCGACCCCGCGCAGGTGCTCGCGAACGTCGCGATGGCCATGGAACGCCTCGACCTCGACATCGCCACACCGGTCAGCATCGAGGACGACGTCGCGACGCTCGACGAGCTGGTCGCGATGGTCGACCACTTCGGCAAGGGGGCCGAGCTGCATCGCCCACGCGCTCAACACGGCGGCGCGGGTCACGACCGCCCGCTACCCCGCAGAGCTCGTCCGCCACCCGCTGCCGCCCGACTGCGACCTGCGCATGCTGTTCCACGCCGAAGTGGACGAACGCAGCCAGGACGTGGCACGCGCGGTGTTCAACCGGCGGCTGGCCGAGCCGGCGGACGTGCGGGAGACGGAGGTCGCGGTCGACCTCGACGGCCTCACGTCGCAGCAGCAGATCGAGGTGTTCATGGCGGTGTTCTTCCTGTACGGCATCAAGGTCGGGGCGTTGCAGAACAGAACCGGCATCCGGTGAGGTGCCTCGTCATGGGCGCGACCGGGCACCTGGGGTCGCGCCTCGTGCCGGAGCTGCTGCGGCACGGCCACGACGTGGCGGTGCTCGTCCGCGACGGCACGCAGGCGGCCCGGTTCCCCACGAACGTGCTGGTGCACGTCGGCGACGCCACGCACCCGCACGTGGTCGGGGAGGCCGTGACCGGCTGTGACGTCGTGTACTTCCTGGTGCACTCGCTGGACCGTCCCGACTTCGCCGAGGTCGACCGCGAGGCCGCCGCGGTGCTCGTCACCGCGGCGGCGGACGCGGACGTGCGGCAGGTCGTCTACGTCGGCGGGCCGCGACCCGACTCCCCCGGCCTGTCCGCGCACCTCGCGTCCCGGGCCGAGGTCGGTGACGTCGTGGTCGCGGGACCGGTGCCCGCGCTCGTCATGCAGGCGTCCATGGTCATCGGGGCCGGTTCGGCGAGCTTCGAGCTGCTGCGGTCCTCGGCGCGGCTCACGCCGTGGGTGCCGGTGCCGTCGTGGATGCACAACACGAGCAGGCCCGTCGCGGTCCACGACGTCGTGCACTTCCTCGGGGCCGCCGCTGACCTGCCGGAACCGGTCGACGGCGTGTTCGACGTCCTCGGGCCCGAGCAGCTCAGCTACCTGGAGCTGGTGCAGCGGTGCGCGCGGGTGCTGCGACTGCCCGTGCGCCTGCCGCTGCCCGCACCGCTGTGGTCGCACAAGCTGGCCGCACAGGTCGCCGGGCTGGTGACACCGGTGTCCGCGGCCGTCGCGGAACCGCTGTTCGCCTCGCTCGACCACGACCTCACCGCGACCTCTCCCCCGGTCACCGACGTGCTGCCCGCACCGCCCGGCGGTCTGACCAGTGTGGACAACGCCATCCGCGCCGCGACCACCCCGGTGGACGAGCGCACCGACGGCGAGGTGTTCACCGAGGAGCGGACTGTCCTGACCGACGCGGCACCGGAGGACGTGTGGCGCACGGTGAACGCGCTGGGCGGCAAGGACGGCTGGCACACCATCCCCCTCGTGTGGACGGTCCGGGGCGCGATCGACCACCTGTTCGGCGGCATCGGCCTGTACCGCGGCCGGGCACCCGAGGTCGGCGAGGGTGACGTGGTCGACTTCTGGACCGTCGTGCACCGCGACGACGACGCGCGGCAGCTGGTGCTGCGGGCGGACATGAAGATGCCCGGTCACACCCTGCTCGACATGCGCGTGGACCGCGCGGGCGACCGCACCCGGTACCGGCAGAAGATCACGTTCACCGCCGAGGGGCTGCTCGGCCGGCTGTACTGGGTGGCGCAGAAACCGTTGCACGACATCGTGTTCGCCACAATGGCACGCGGAATCGTCCGAAAGGCGTGCACGCGCCCATGATCACCTGCATGATTCCCGCATGCGCAGCTCACTGTTCAACCACCAGGAACGGTCCGTCGAGCCGGGAAGCTTCCAACTGCAGAACGAACGCATGCTGAAGGTGGACCTCACCGGCAGCGGCGGTCACTTCTTCGCCAAGCAGGGCTCCATGGTCGCCTACCAGGGCGACGTCGACTTCGCCTACGAGGGCGCCGGCGGCCTCGGCAAGCTGTTCAAGAAGGCGTTCACCGGCGAGGGCATGTCGCTGATGAAGGTGTCGGGCAGCGGGGACGTGTTCCTCGCCCAGGACGCCGACGAGATCTTCGTGCTGTACCTGGAGAACGAGTCCGTCACCGTCAACGGCAAGAACGTCCTCGCCTTCGACAGCACGCTGACGTGGGACATCAACCGCACCGAGGGCGCGTCGATGCTCAGCGGCGGCCTGTTCAACACCACGTTCACCGGCACCGGTGCGCTGGCCGTCACCGCCTACGGCACGCCGGTCGTGCTGAACGTGGACGTGCCGACGTTCGTCGACATGCAGTCCGCCGTGCTGTGGTCGACCTCGCTGCAGTCGTCGATCCGCAAGACCGCCAAGCTCGGCGCGGTCATCGGCCGCGGCTCGGGTGAGGCCTACCAGCTCGCGCTGTCGGGTCAGGGCATCGTCGTCGTGCAGGCGTCCGAGGGCCACCCGGTGCCGACCGCGCAGTGACGGACACCCGGCTGAGCGGCCTTGCCGCTCAGCCGCCCGGCCGCCACGGACACCGCGATGTGCGGGGTGAGGACACGCTTCGGACCAGGTGCTCCCGTCATCCCAGCCGTTCCAGCACCTCGGCGTCCTGGACGGGGTCCAGCACCTCGGTCGAGTTGTGCTCGCGGACGATCCGCCACCCGTCCGGTGTCCGGCGCCAGACCAGCGAGGTCGTGGTGCGGATGTGCGTGACCTGCTCGTGCGTCACGATCCGCGCCACGAACCGCAGCGTGGACGCGGCCAGGTTCCCGTCGGCGATGACGTGCGGGCCGTCGTCGATCACGTGGTGCGCCGAGGTCGTGGTGCGGAAGGCGGGTTCCCAGATCGCGCCGTACCCGGCGGCCGAGGTGGCGACCCGGTGCCCGGGGTCGAAGTCGTCGTAGAGGCGGACGTCCGGTGAGCCGAAGTCGTAGAGCTCGCCGAAGACGCGCCGGAAGTCGAAGGGCTCGTCCCCCTCGCGGCGGTCCCAGCCGAACACCCACCGCTCGTGCTGGTCCGCGATCACCTGTGCAGCGTTCATGATCTCGACGGTAGGACCGCGCACGCGCGCCCGGCAGGGTGCGTCACACCCACCCAGCCGGTGGGTCACCTCCGCTCAGGCGCCGCGGCAGGCGAGCCAGTCGAGGTTGATCGCACCGGTGTCGCCGGCGCCGTACGAGAGCGTGACCACCGGGTCGCGGCCGGTCAGCGGGACGTCGTCGAACGTCACGGTGCCCCAGGCGTCCCAGCTGTCGGAGACCTTCGGGAAGCTCACCTGGCGCACGGCCCGCCCGTCGACCGACAGCGTCATCGTGCGGGCGTCGCCGTGAGCGTTCGCGTACCGCAGGGTGAGCGCGCCCGAGCCCAGCTCCGCCGTCGTGCGGTGCAACGTGAACGACGACGCGGCGCCCTGGGCCCACAGCCCGTCGAGGAACGCCCGGCCGGAGTAGCCGGTGTGGTTCACGTTCGTCTTGACGCCACCGGTGTTGTGGGCGTCCTCGGCCTCCAGGTGGATGGGTGCCGGGCAGCCGGAGACCGGGCCGGCGGTGTCGGCGCAGCGGTCCCGTGCGTCGGTGACGCCGTCACCGTCGCGGTCGCCGTCGGTGGCTCCCGTCAGCGTGATCTCGACGGTGTGCGCACCCGTGAGCGTGGCGGGCACCTCGGCGCGCGACGGCCGGCCGTCGACCGTGACCGAGCGGATCGTGGAACCCGCGCCGCGCAGGGAGATCGTGAGGTCGGCGCCGCGGTAGCGCACGTCGCGCAGGGTCACGTCGCCCCAGCCCGCGGGCAGGTTCGGCGCGAACGTGAGCCCCCGGTCGGTGTACCCGAGGCCGAACAGTCCGGTGTGGACCATGTCCAGGAACGCCGTGGCTGACCACGTCTGGTCGGGTTCGGAGCCCCAGTGGAACTTCACCGCGTCCCCCAGCCGCTGGTAGCCGCCGTCCACCACACCTGTGGTGCCGTTGTAGACCTCCCAGAAGCCGCTGTTGTTCACGGCGAGCTTCGCGAGGCGGGCGGTCTCGGCGGCGAACCGGTTCGCGTCGCCCTGCCGGGCCAGCGCCTTGGCCCACAGGCCCTGCACGAGCGGCCAGACGATCGCGTTGTGGCGGCCGGGCTGGGCGTCGGAGTAGCGGTCCCAGTGCGGGAACGTGTCGGGCATCCCCCACGTCATGCCGCGGGCGTTCGCGACGATCGACCGCGCCTGCGCCGGGCTCGCGATGCCGAAGAGGATCGCGAACGCGAGCCCGGTGCCCTCCTGGTGGGCGCCGCGGGTGCCGTCGGCGAGCAGCTGGTAGTCGTACCGGCCGGTCGCCGGGTTCCAGAAGTGCCGGTTGATCGCGGCCTTGAGCGCGACGGCCTTGGCGCGGTGCGCGGCGGCCTGCTGCGGCAGCCCCAGCCGGTCGGCCATGTCCGCGGCACCGGTGTAAGCGGCGTAGTAGACCTCGTTGGTGCTCAGGTACATGCCGCTCGCGATGCCCGGCCACGGCATGCTGCCGGTGCTGACCGACTCGGTCGCGTCGGCGGGCGGCGCGGGGTAGCCGGCGATGCCGTCGTTGAAGAACGACGCGCCGGTGAACAACCCGTAGGTGCGGTTGAAGCCGGCGCTGCTCGCGTTCTCCCGGATGGCGAGGGTGTTCGCGGCGGTGCGGTGGGCGTGGGCGAGGAACTCCCGGTCGCCGGTGACGAGGTAGTGGTGCCACGCGGCGGTGACCCAGACGACCTGGTCCCACTGCTGGTCGTCCTGCTGCACCCGCAGCGCACCGGTGGAGTCCTTGTCCACCACCGCCCAGAGCGTGTTCTCCGCGAGGGCCGGGTCCAGCAGGCTCGTCGCGTTCCAGCTGTTGATCGACGCGTCGCGCGTCCACGGCTGCTCGTACCCGCCGCCCGCGCGGACGATGCCGGTGCCGGGGTCCAGCAGGCCGCTCTTGTTGTAGCGGGAGTCGTAGGCGATGGTGTTGCGGCGCAACAGGTTGTCCAGCGCGGTCGCGTAGGCGTTGCCGTACAGCGCCTGGCTGTGCGGGTTGGCGAACCGCAGTGACGGCGGTGTGACCACCGCCGCGGCCGGTGTGGCGGCCGTGACCGCGCCGCTCACCACCAGCAGGGCCAGGAGGACATGTCCGATCCGCCGCCGGGGACCCATCCGCCGCACCTCCCTCGGCACCGGACCCGTCCGGAGCCGATCAGCAGTGCACCACGGGAACGCTCTCACGGACCGTGCCGGAGAAGATCCTGTCCGCTTCTGTCACGGCGTTGCGCCGACTGGACGGCGGTGCGGTCCCGGGCCGCGGCGGCGGTGCGGCCCGGGACCACGCGACCGGGGTCCTGCGCCGCAGCGGCGTCGGCGCGGTCCCCGTCGCGCTCCTCAGCGGCTCACCGGGCGCCGAGAGGCAGGATGCGGGTCAGCACCGGCACGGTGGCTGCGGCGACCACGAGGTGCATCGCCATCAGCGCGAGCGAGTTCACCGCGGACGCGCCCCCGGCGAGGATGCCGAGGTCGGGAATCCACGAGACCACGACGGCGACCGGGACGAGCACGCGCAGCACGCGCCGCGGGTTGCCGGCGAAGCGGCGCACCAGGTACCAGCCCAGCGTGCCGAGCGCGATGCCGATGACCGTGGCGGGCGCGTACTCGTTCAGGGCGAGGCCCATCCGCTCGGTGCCCTCGGGGATGAACTTGGCCGCGACCAGGGCGATCACCGCGTTGACGACGGTCGAGATGACCGCGGCGCCGAGGAGGCCGACGACGACCTCACCGGTGCTGGGCGCGAGACCTGCGGGGCGTGCGGGGAGGCTGGCGTCGGCCATGGGCCCTGTCCTTCGGTAGGCTGAATTGCAAGCGGTCACTTGCAAACGAAGGTAGCCATCCGGCGCCGATAATGCAAGTGTCCACTTGCATTATCGGACGATCGGGGAGGGCTGAGTGGCTGGCCGGGTGACCGACGCGGCGGTGTTCGACGCGGTGCTGGCGGTGATTGCCGAGCAGGGCTACGAGCGCGCGACGACCCGTGCCATCGCCGACGCCGCCGGGATCAACGAGGCGACCCTGTTCCGCCGGTTCGGCTCCAAGAAGGACCTGCTGCGCCAGGCCGTGCGCAGCAGCTTCGCCGGGTTCTCCCTGGACATCGACACGCCGGGCGACGACGTGGCCGCCGACCTGCTCACGATCGTCAACTACTACGCGCGCCTCTACGAGACGCGCGGTGGCGTGGTGCTGACCCTGATGCGGGAGGCGAAGTTCAGCCCCGAGGTCGCGGCCGTGCTGGCCGAGCCGGAGTCACTGCTGGAGAAGGTCGACGCGGTCGTCCTGCACCACCAGCGGCGCGGCGCCCTGGTCGTGGAACCGCCGCGGCACACGTTCTTCGCCCTGGTCGGCCCGGTGATGATGCGCGGCATCGCCCGGCGCATCGACCAGCGCGCCACGCAGGCGCCCGCCGACCCCGAGACCGTCGTGCGCCGGTTCCTGCGCGGTCACCTGGCCGACTAGGCACCTGGCCAGCAGTCTTGCCCGCCTCTCCCCCTCCTTGCTGCCCTGGCAGAGCCGGGGGCGGGGACTTGGGGCGTCGAAGGCACGACAGCCGGCAAACTGCTCAGAACTTGGACAGGATCTGGGTGTTCCACCACAGGTCGAGCTTGTCGAGGGTGTCGATGTCGCCCGGCCTGCGCAGCACGCCGATCGTGAGCGTGCGCGAGTCGACCCACCAGACCTCGGCCTTGCCCTCGGCGAGGAAGCACGTCGTGAACTCACCGGGCAGCGGTCCCGAGGTGGAGCGGTAGTAGAGCGCGTAGTGGATCGGGGCGGACTTGGGCCGGCACCCGCCGCGGTCGTCCATGCGCGGGATGCCCCGCGCGTTCACCAGCCCGATGAAGAACGCGTTCTGCGCGGCCTGATCGGCGAACAGCCGGAACTCCGCCTCGTCCGGCTGCGCCAGCCGCCCGTCGTAGGCGGCGTTCGCGGTGGTGCACCGGACCGCGGCGACCGCACCGCTGTCCGGCTCCTTGCGCACGCACGAGTTCGCCGTGCGGTACACGGTGGGCAGCGCAGCCAGCAGGGCGTCGTCCTGCGGCGTCCGGGTCGTGGTGGTGGTCGTCGGCGTGGCCGAGGTGGTCGTGCTGGTCGGGGTGGTCGTGCTCGTCGTGGTGCTGGTCGGGGTGGTGCTGGACGAGCCGGACCCGAGGGTGCGGTCCCTGTTGCCGATGATCAGCGCCGTCGCGACGATGCCCACCACGACCGCGAGCGTGCCGCCGACGAGCGCGGCCCGTTTGGCCGGTGAGGTGCGCCGGGGCGGCTGGCCGGTGAACGGCTGGGGGCCGGTGGAGGGGAACGGCGGAGCGGCGGGGGTGGTCGCGCGGGGGAACTGGGACTGGCCGGGGTGTTGGGCCCAGTGGTGGGCGGCGGGGAGGCCGGGAGTGGCTTGGCCGGCCGGTGGGGTCATGGGCGCGGGCTGCCCGGCCGGTGGGGTCGGGTGCGCGGCGAGGGCGCCGGGCGGAGTGGGGTGAGCCGGTGCCGGGCCGCCGGACATTGCGCCGCGACCGGCCGCACCGCCGTGGCCAGCGGGCCTGGGCGGCGTGCCCTGGGCCGGAGCGGGCAACCCACCCGGCGGCGTGCCGTGGCCGACGGGCGCGCTTGGGGCCGGAGCGGGCAGCCCACCAGGCGGCGTGCCATGCCCGGCGGGCGCGCTTGGAGCCGGAACGGGTAGCCCACCAGGCGGCGTGCCGTGACCGGCGGGCGCACCTGGGACCGAGGCGGGCAACCCACCAGGCGGCGTGCCGTGCGCGTGAGCTGCGGCGAACCCGCCCGCAGGCGTTCCGTGACCGCCCGGCGCCCCGATCCTCGGAGCCGTCAACGCCCGCGCCGCCGCCTGTGCCAGCTCCCCCGCCGTCGCGTACCGGTCGGCGGGGTCCTTCGCCATGCCCTTCGCGATGACCTCGTCCAGCGCCGGCGGCACGGCCGAGTTCAGCGGCGAGGCCTTGGGCGGGGCCTCCTTCATGTGCGCCCAGATCTGGGCGGCGGTGCCGTCCGCGGTGAACGGGCGGCGGCCGGACAGGCACGCGAACAGGACGCAGGCCAGGGCGTACACGTCGGCACGGCCGTCGACCGGGCCGCTCTCGAAGCGTTCCGGGGCCATGTAGTCGAGGGTGCCGACCACCGAACCGGAGGCGGTCAGGCCCGTCACGGACGGGGAGGCGCTGCGGGCGATGCCGAAGTCCACCAGGTAGACGAAGTCGCCGGAGGTCACGAGGACGTTCGACGGCTTCACGTCGCGGTGCACGAGGCCGTCGGCGTGGGCGGCGTCGAGGGCGCTCGCGACCTGTTCGACGATGCGGACGGCGCGGGCCGGTTCGAGGGTGCCCTGGTCGATGACGTCGGACAGGTCGGCGCCCTCGACCAGGCGCATGTCGAGGTAGAGGCGGTCGTCGATCTCGCCGTAGGCGTGGATGGGGATGACGTGCGGCTCGCGCAGCCGGGCCACGATCTGCGCCTCGCGGCGGAAGCGGGCGCGGAACTCCTGGTCGTCGTGGTAGCCGGGCGACAGGCGCTTGAGCGCGACGAACCGGTCGTGCGCCGTGTCGTAGGCCCGGTGCACCTCGCCCATTCCGCCGCGACCGAGCAGCTGCTCGATGCGGTACGGCCCGAACGTCTCTTCCGTCATCGTCCCCGTGTTCCCGAGCGCCTTGTCCGTCCGAGTCGACGCGCGCAGACCGCTGCGGGTTCCGCCGACCGCAGCAGCCTAATCGGCGCCCGGCGGGCCTGGACGCCGATCGGGTGATCACGGTGTCGTCAGGCGCACCAGGAACCCGTCGTGGTCGGTGTGGCTCAGGCCGTACCTGGCGGTGCTGACGAACGCGTGGTCGCCGGAGAACACCACGTGCTGCACGTCGCCGTCGCCCTTGCGGACGTGGCCGGGCGGAACGCAGTTCTGCGCGTTCTCCGGGTCGGACGGGTCGTGCTCGAGGTTGAAGTCGCCGCCGACGACCGTCCGGCCGCTCAGCCCTTCCGCCGACCGGATGGCCGGGACCACGTCGAACAGCAGCGCCCGGCACTGCGCGAGCGCGACCGGTTCACTGCTCGCCGACAGGTGGGTCGTGCACGCGAGGTGGTTGCCGACGGCGTAGGCGCAGGCGTAGGTCCGCTGCTCGTTGCCGCCGTCCTGGCTCGCGTACCGGCCCGTGTACGTCCGCACGCCCTGATGACCGGCTGCCGCGACCCGGCCGAGCACCGCGTTGCCGTAGTCCTGGCCGTTGGTGCACTTCACCGGCGTGCCGGTGTCCCGCCGCAGCGCCGGGGCGAACACCTGGTAGACGACGTCGCCCGGCCACGCCTGCGTCATCGCCGCCACGAGGTGGCCCGGGAGGTCGCCGGCGCAGATCTCGTTGAGCGTCACCAGGTTCGGCCGCACCCGCCGGATGAGGTCGGCGGCCTCGGGGACCGCGCGGCCCTGCGCGTAGCAGCCGGCCACCCCGCTGTTGCACAGGTTGAGCTGCAACGCCCAGAACCGCTCCGCGGCCGCCGCCGGCACCGCCGTCGCCAGCACCACCACGAGCGCCGCCAGCACGGCCGAAACCCTCGCCCCCATCGGTTCCCCTCCGGTCGTCAGCGGCGCGCGATCTCCTCGACCACCGTGCGCGCCGCGGTCGCCGGACGCCCCAGCAGCTCTTCGAGCGCCGGGTCGGTGACCGCGAACTGGCCGGCCCGCGCCGCGCGGAACATGCCGAGGGTGAACTCTGCCAGCCCTTCCGGCGTGCCGTGGCCGATCACAGTTGCCTTCCACTCCTCGTCGTCGACGACGACCCGCCTGATGGTCCGCCCGGTGACCTCGCTCAGAACCCTTGCCACGTCGGCGAAGTCGAGCAGGCCGGGCGCGGTGAGCGGCGGGCTCGCGCCGTCGAACAGCCCGGGCTTCGTCACCGCGGCGGCGTCCGCCTTGGCGAGGTCGGCGTGCGCCGTCCACGAGAACGGCCCGTCCGCGGGCAGGCGGAGCTCACCGGTCCGCAGCGCATCGGGTACGTAGTGCTCCAGCGTGCTGACGTAGAAGCCGTGCCGCAGCGCCGTGTGCGGGACGTTCTGCTGCGCCAGGTGTTCCTCGACCGCCGCGTGCTGCCGTCCCGGGTCGAACAACGAGTCCGGCGAGGCCGCCTGGTGACTCGTGTAGAGCACCCGAGACGCTCCCGCGCGCACGGCCGCGTCGACCGCCGCACGGCTCGCCTGAGCCGCCTGGGGCCCGCGGATCGCGGCCGAGACGAGCAGCACCTGGTCCGCACCCTCGAACGCGCGGTCCAGCGTCGCGGGCTCGGTGAAGTCGCCCGCGCGAACCCGCACGCCCCGCGCGGCGAGGTCCGCCGCCTTCCCGGGGTCGCGCACGCTCACGCCGACGGTCCCGGCGGGAACGCGCTCCAGCAGCTCCTCGACGACCTGGCGGCCGAGCCGTCCGGTCGCCCCGGTGACGATGATCATGAAAGCCTCCCTGAACCAGTGATTCACAATCACGCTATCACTGATTCGGATCGGCGATAGCTCGATGCTGATATCGTTGATCCATGACGGAGACCGGCGCCGACGCTCGCGTGAAGATCGTCACCGCGGCCGCCCACCTGCTGCACACCGGCGGCGCCAAGGCCGTGACGACCCGCGCCGTCGCCCAGGAGGCAGGCGTCCCGGCACCGACGATCTTCCGGCTGTTCGGCGACAAGGACGGCCTGCTGGAGGCGGTCGCGGAACAGCTGATGGCCGACCACGTCACCGAGAAGTCCGCCAGCACCGCGGCGGAGGACGGCGACCCGGTCGACGACCTGCGCGCCGCCTGGCGCACCCACCTCGCGTTCAGCCTCGCCCACCCCGACGTGTTCCTGCTGCTGACCGGCCCCGGCCGCCGGCACTCCCCCGCCGCCACCGGCGGCACCGAGGTGCTGCGGTCCCGGATCACGCGACTGGCGGCGGCGGGACTGCTGAACGTGTCCGTCGCACGCGCGGTGGACCTCGTCCACGCCGCGGGCAGCGGGGCCGTGCTCGCGCTGCTGGGCAAGCCGGAGGACCAGCGCGATCCTCAGCTCGCCGACGTGCTGCTGGAGGCGGTGCTCAGGCAGGTCCTCACCACGGCACCGGCGCCGCCCGCGGCCGATCCGCTGGCGCTCGTGCTGGCGTTCGAGGAGGCGCTGCCGGAGCTGCCGGAGCTCAGCGACGGGGAGCGCACGTTGCTCACCGAGTGGTTGTCCCGCACCACGACCGCGCTGCAGGACCAACGGAGACGCTGATCCACAACAGGCTCCGGTCACTCGATAGGTTGATCATCACCAGTCGACCTCTCGCACCAGGAGCCCTCCGTTGACCGCCCGTGCCCGTTTGCGCGTCCTGGTCGACGCGCCGTGGTTCACCAGAGTGATCACCGCCGTCATCCTGATCAACGCGGTCACGCTCGGTCTGGAGACCTCGCCCCAGCTCCTGGCCGACCACGGCACCGTGCTGCACGCGGTCGACCGGGTGGCGCTGGCGGTGTTCGTGGTCGAGCTCGCCCTGCGGTTCGCCGCGTACGGCGGGGAGTTCTTCCGCGACCCGTGGAACTGGTTCGACACGGTGGTCGTGGGCATCACGCTGCTGCCGGCCACCGGCACGTTCTCGGTGCTGCGGGCGCTGCGGGTGTTGCGCGTGCTGCGGCTGGTGTCGGTGGTGCCGAGCATGCGACGGGTGGTGTCCGCGCTGCTCACGGCGTTGCCGGGGATGGCGTCGATCACCGCGTTGCTGGCGCTGGTGCTCTACGTGTCCGCGGTGATCGCCACGAAGCTGTTCAGCGCGGTGGCGCCGGAGTACTTCGGTGACCTCGGGGACTCGCTGTTCACGCTGTTCCAGGTGATGACCGGGGAGGCGTGGTCGGAGGTCGCGCGCACCGTCATGGCGGAGAAGCCGTTCGCGTGGGTCTTCTTCGTCGGCTACCTGGTGGTCACGACGTTCACCGTGCTCAACCTGTTCATCGCCGTGGCGGTCAGCGCCATGCAGACGCAGATGACCGAGGAGCACGACCGCGAGGAGATGGCCGCGACGCTGCAGATCCTCGACGAGGTGCGGTTGCTGCGGGCCGAGCTGGCGGCGATGCGCGACCGCGTGCCGGGCTGAGGCGGACGAACGGCGGGCGACCCCTGGAGGGCCGCCCGCCGTGTCGTTCGATCAGGTCACTCCTCGCCGAACGCGAAGTCCCCGCCGTCGTCCTCGAAGACCTCCTCGACGACCTCGCCCAGCACCATGCCGCCGACCACACCGGCCGCACCGGCGGCGATCATGCCGCCCATGCCCGGCCCGCTGCGGTGACCGTGCTGGCCGTGGTGGCCGTGGTGCCCCTGCTGGTCGTAGCCGTACTGGCCGGGGTGCGGCTGGCCGTACCCCGGCTGACCGCCGTAGCCCGGCTGGCCGCCATAACCCGGCTGGCCGCCGAACGCCGGGTTGCCGCCGAACGGCATGCCGCCGTGGCCGCGGTCGGAGATCTGCGACAGCCACCCGTTGATCGCCGACGCCCAGTCGGCGACCTGCGCCTCCTGGTGCGACATCCGGAAGTGGCCGAACGCGTCACCGCCGGAGGAGAACATGCCGCCGCGCTTGTCGGCCTCCAGCACGACGTACAGCTCGTGCGGGGAAGCGACGAAGGTCAGCTCGACCTCCTGGATGCGGCCCGCGAACTGGGCCGGCGGGAAGAACTCGATCTCCTGGTAGAACCCGAGCTCCTGGTGCACGCCGTGGATGCGGCCGGCCTCGACGTCCGCGCTGCGGAACGAGAAACCCAGCTGCCCGAAGGCGTTCAGCACCGCGTCCTGCGACGGCAGCGGGCCCACGTGGACCGGGTCGAGGTCGCCCTTGTCCGGCGCGCCCGCGATCACCAGCTCGGTGCGCACACCGACGGTCATGCGCGGCAGCGGCTGACCGCCGACCGCGGTGATCGGCGTCTCCCACGGCAGCGGCAGCTGGAACGGGATCGAGACCGGCTGACCGGCGGGCACGCGCACACCCTGCTGCACCACCAGCCGGAAGAACTCGGACACACCGGCGTACTCGTGGTCACCGTGCTCGACCTCGACGCGCGTGACCAGCGACAGCACGACCTGGCCGATCTCGGCGTCCGCGCTGCCACCCTGGATGCGCACCTGGCCCGTGACCACCTGGCCGGGTGTGGCGTACGGCGAGTCGAGCACTGTGTCGACGGACGGGCCACCGACACCGAAGGCGCTCAGCATCCGCTTGAACATGGACAGTCTCCTCCTGCGGGGACTAGGTGAGGATCAGTTCGAACGCACCGCTGTGCGCGGTGCGTCGGTCTCGTCGTCGAACTCGCCGATCAGTTCTTCGAGCAGGTCTTCCAGTGCGGCGATGCCGACCACGGCCTCGTCGGCGCCGGCCACCAGCGCGAGCTGGGCGCGGTCGGCGCGCATCGCCGTCACCGCGGCCGCCACCGGCATCCCCTGCGCCAACGTCAGCACAGGGCCCATCAGCTCCCGCGCGGCGGGATCGGCCCCACCGGCGGTCGCCCGCATGGCCTCGCGGATGTGCACCAGGCCCACGTAGGCGCCGCGCTCGTCCCTCACCGGGAAGCGCGACCGTCCACAGCGGAGGCTGGCGCGCTCGACGTCGCGCGCCGACGTCAGCTCGGTCACCGTCGAGACGTCCGCGATCGGCACCATCACCTCGCGCAGCATCGTCTTCTGCACCTGCAGCATCCGGGTGAGCAGCCGCTGCTGGTTCTCCGGGATGAGGCCGTGCTCGGCGGACTGGCGCACCAGCAGCCGCAGGTCGTCCGGGCGGTGTGCCTGGGCGAGCTCGTCCTGCGGTTCCACCTTCAGCAGGCGCAGCAGGGCGTTCGTCGTGCCGTTCAGTCCACTCAGGATCCAGCGGACCGAGTGGGCGAACGCGCGGAACGGCACGGCCAGCAGCAGCGCCGACCGCTCCGGGTGGGCGATGGCCCACGACTTGGGCGCCATCTCGCCGACGACCATGTGCAGGAACACCACCAGCACGAGGCTGATCGTGAACGCGATGCCGTACGCCACGGCGTCGGGCATCCCGGTCAGCTGCAGCAGCGGGTCGAGCAGGTCCGTCACCGCGGGCTTGGCCAGCGCACCCAGGCCGAGCGTGCACAGCGTGATGCCGAGCTGTGCGCCGGCGAGCATGAGCGACAGCTCGCGGACACCGGCCACGGCGGCACGTGCGGCGCGGGAGGTCTCCGCCTCCTGCTCCAGCCGGTGCCGCTTCGCCGCGATGAGCGCGAACTCGGCGGCGACGAAGAACGCGTTGGCCGCCAGCAGCACCAGCGACACGAGCAGGGACCAGGTCGTGCTCATCGGGCCTCCTCCCGCTGTGCGGTGCGCGCCGTGAGCACCACGGTGTCCGGCACGTTGCGGGCCACCGCGGCGACCAGCAGGGTCACCTCGCCGAGCTCGATCTCGTCACCGGCCTCCGCCGTGCGGCCGAGCTGGTGCAGCACCAGGCCCGACACCGTGTCGTAGGAGTCGTGCGCGGGCAGCGGCACGCCGGTGGCGTCCTCCACCTCGTCCAGCCGCATGCGGCCGGGCACCTGCCAGCGGCGGTCGCCGAGGGGTTCGATCGCGTCCTCGACGATGTCGTCCTCGTCGTGGATCTCACCGACGAGCTCCTCCGCCAGGTCCTCCAGCGAGACGACGCCGGCGAACCCGCCGAACTCGTCGACCACGCAGGCGAGCTGGCGGCGCTCGGTACGCAGCCGCTCCAGGACTGCGGGCAGCGGCAGCGTCGTGGGCACCACGAGCGCCGGCGACGCGATGTCACCGATCGGCGTGTGCGGCCGCTGCTCCGGCGCGAGGGTCAGCACCTCGGCCAGGCCCACGACACCGCGCAGGTCGTCCAGGTCGGTGCCGGTCACCGGGAACCGCGAGTGCCCCGTGGCGAGCAGCTCGACCACGCGGGCGGCGGGCTCGTCGGCCCGCACCGAGTGGACGTTCACGCGCGGCGTCATGGCCTGCTCGGCCACCAGCTCGCGGAAGTCGAGACCGCGGTCGAGCAGCCGGGCCAGCTCCGGTTCGAGGTGGCCCTGCTCCTGCGCGTCCCCGACGATCTGCTTGAGGTCCTCGGGCGTGGCGCCCTGCGGCAGCTCCTCCACCGGCTCGATGCCGAGGGAGCGCAGCAGCTTGTTCGCCGTCGCGTCGAACAACCGGATCACCGGACCGGCGATCTTGAGGTACACCAGCGTGGACGAGGCCAGCCACGTCGCCAGCGCCTCCGGCTTGGCGATCGCGAGGTTCTTCGGCAGCAGCTCGCCGAGCACCATCTGCACGGCGGTGGCGAAGATCAGCGCCACGGCCATGGCCAGCGGCACGCCCACGGACTCGGGCAGTCCCAGCACGGTCGCCAGACCGGTGCCGAGCAGCGGCTCGGCCACGTACCCGACGAGCAGCGCCGTCACCGTGATGCCGAACTGCGCGCCCGACAACATGAACGACAGCTTCTGGGTCACCCGGTAGGCGCGCTCGGCGGCCTTGTCGCCCGCCTCGGCCATCTGCTGCAACCGGCCCCGGTCGACCGCCATGTAGGCGAACTCCTGGGCGACGAAGTAGCCGGTGGCGGCGGTCAGCGCCACGATCACCAGCAGGCCGGAGAAGATCAACATGTCGCACCCGCGACACGGAAGGGAGAGGTTCGCCGGGCTCGCCCCGGCGCAGTACTGCAGCCGTCTACATCGGCTTCGGAAGGCATGCTTCACAGTAGCACGTGACACTGTACGGTTGTGGGGACGAGGAGGTGTGCGTGTCCGAGGCCCTGTTGAAGATCGGAGAGCTGGCCGCCCGCGCCGGCGTGAGCATCCGCACCGTCGACTACTACACGACCCTGGGTCTCATCAGCCCAGCTCAGCGCACCGCGGGCAACTACCGGCTGTACTCCCCCGCCGACGTCGACCGCATCCACCTGGTGCAGCGCCTGGAGGTGCACGGCCTGCCCCTGGAGGAGATCGGCACGGCGCTGCAGGCGCGGACCGGCGACGTCACGCTGCTGCTCGACCGCATCGACACCGACCTGCGGGTGCTGCAGGAGGCCGCGGACAGCGCGTCGCCGGAGATGCAGGGCCTGCTCGCGGTGATCGCGACGCGGGTGCACAACCTGATCACGATCGCGTTGCAGCTGCCGCCGGACCTGCCACTGCCGTGAGCGGTTCCCTGACACGGGACGGCGGTGCCGTCCCGTGTCAGGGCGGTCAGGCCTGGAGGCTCCGGAGCGACCCAGTAGTGGCTGTCGCGCCACGTCTCGGTCGGGAACCCGTCGTCGTAGCTGTACACGCCGGCGTGCGCGGGCAGCACGAACGGCGCGCGCACGACCGTTGCCGGGAACGTCTCGGTGCTCGCGCGGTACAGGCCGTGGCGCGAGGTGAACGAGGCGACGTACTCCACCCCCGACACCACCGGCACCGGCGTGGCGAACGCGTCGGCGTACGCGCCGGTGACGGCCTGGTCGGCGAGCAGCGTGCCGTCACCGCGCCACAACCGCACGCGGCTGGCCCGGTCGTGGTTCCACGACGTGACGATCCGGACGACCGAGCCGGGCCGGTCGGCGCGGAACCGCAGGCCCAGCTCGGCGCGCCGGCCCTCGGCGTCGTCCACGACCGGGTTCTCCGTGAAGAACGTGCACTGGTGGCAGGGCCCCGGCGTGGGCGCGGGCACGCCGACGTACGGCGTCCTGGCCGCGGAGACCTGGCCGAAGGCGGTGTCGGTGTCGACGCGGCTGACGATCGTGTGGAACGCCTGTTCGACACCGGTCTCGCCGCCCAGCGGCACGGTGGCGGTGCGGTACTCGTCGCGCCAGGTCTGGCCGCCGTCCACCGGGACCTGGAAGTCCCGCAGCGTGTCGGACCGGTACCCGTCGTGGCCGCTGTCCGTGGGCGTGCAGAGGTGGGACTGCGGCAGTGTCGGCGTCAGGGGTCCGCTACCGGCTGCGGCGAGCAGAGCAGCGGTCACCGCGCGGACGGCGCAGCACGGTGGTCGGACGCGACCACCCAGTCGCGGAACAGCTCGAAGTGCCGGTTCGCCGCCGCGCAGGCGGCCGGGACGTCCTGCGGCGGCAGGACCTGCCCGGCCAGCTCACCGAACCGCCGCAGCCGGCGGCGCGCGTCCCCGTCACCCGCGAAGAACGACACCGGCACCGGGCCGAGTGCGCCGGCGACCCAGCGGGTGATCAGCTGCCCGCCGAGCCGGGCGCCCTCGACGACGTAGAGCGAGCCGACCAGCGCGGGCAGCGACTCGACGTCCGGCGCGGCCGACCGCGGCAGCGACGCGATGCGCGCCGGGCTCCAGCCGGAGTCGCGCAGGTCCGCGGCGAGCAGGTCCGCGCCCGGCAGTACCGACCACGGCAGCCGCTGCGCCGTGACGGCGGCGGCCAGCGCCTCCTCCAGCGGTTCGTGGAAACCGAGGAACGCCGCGAGCACCTCCTCGTAGCGCTCCGGTGAGGTGAGCCGGCCCGACAACCCCAGGTCGTCCTCCAGCGCATGGTGCGCGCCGCGGGTTTCTGTGCGCAATCGTGCGAGCAAGTCCACCCGCGCACCCTATTCTCGGGGGTGCGGCGGCCTCCTCGGCGGAACGGAACCTCAAAAGACCCGAACCGCGTCCAAGCCCATGACGAACGTCCGGATGGCAGCTCTGTGCACCGACCACGAACTGGAGGCGACGTGTCCACGACGGAAGACGTGCTGCCGGACAGATCCGGCACGCGGCGGACCCTCGCGATCGAGGACGACGTCAGCGAGCTGCGCCGCGCCAGGGACTGGGTGCGCGAGCAGCTCACCGGGCTGACTGCGGACCAGGCGGAGGACGTGGTGCTCGCCGCCGACGAGCTGGTCTCCAACGCGCTGCGGCACGGCGCGGCCCCGCGCACGCTGACCCTGCTGCTGCGACCCGGTTCGCTGCGGTTCGAGGTCGAGGACGGCGAGCCGGCACCGGCCCGGCCGCGTGAGGGCACCACGACGGGTGGCCGCGGGCTGACGCTGGTCGACGCGCTCGCGACGGACTGGGGGCAGCAGCCCACCGGCCGCGGCAAGGTCGTGTGGGCGGAGTTCACCCTCGACTGACGGGGAACGCGCGGCGACGTCGCGCAGCCGGTCGACGACGGGGTGGCCGTCGGGCCGGAACTTCAGCACGGGTCCCCGGGGTGCGAGCTGCGGCCGGGCGCTGCGCCAGGTGGCGGAACGACCGTCACGTCCACCCTCCAGAAGGGGGACGATGTGCGGGTGCAGGTCCCTCGACCGGGTGGAGGTGGCGAGCAGTGGGTGACGACTGGCTGTTCGGGTTCGGGTCCAACTCGCTGGAAGACCTGGTGGGCAAGCTGTTCGGCGGGCTGGGGCAGCCGCCGTCGGCGACCAGGCGCACCGACCACTTCGGCCGCGACCTCACCGCGGCGGCCCGCGACGGCCTGCTCGACCCGGTGGTCGGCCGCGAGGACGTGATCGAGGAGGTCCTCGAGGTGCTGTCGCGGCGCACCAAGAACAACCCCGTCCTCATCGGCGATCCGGGCGTGGGCAAGACGGCGGTCGTCGAGGGCATCGCGGCGCTGATCGCGAGCGGCGACGTGCCGGCCACGCTGCAGGGCAGGCGGCTGATCTCGCTCGACCTCGCGGGCATGGTCGCCGGGGCGAAGTACCGCGGCGAGTTCGAGGAACGGCTGCAGGGCGTCGTCGAGGAGGTGGCCGCGACGAACCGGATGGTGGTGCTGTTCGTCGACGAGCTGCACACCGTGGTCGGCGCCGGCAGCGCCGAGGGCGCGCCGATGGACGCCGCGACCATGCTGAAACCGGTGCTGACCAGCGGGCGGTTGCAGGTCATCGGCGCCACCACGGCCGAGGACTACCGCCGGTACATCGCGAAGGACGCGGCACTGGAACGCCGGTTCCAGCCGATCCTCGTGCCCGAACCGTCGGTCGAGGAGTCGATCGCCATCCTGCGCGGCCTGCGCCCGCGCTACGAGCTGCACCACGGCGTGCGGATCACCGACGAGGCGGTCGTGGCCGCGGTGGAGCTGTCGGCCCGCTACGTCACCGACCGGTTCCTGCCGGACAAGGCCGTCGACCTGGTGGACCGCGCGGGCGCACGGCTGCGGCTGCGCGAGAAGTCCCCGTTGCCCGCCGACCCGGCGCAGCTCGAACACCGCGTGCGGCGCCTGAAGCGGGACCGCGCCACCGCGCCACCGGAGGAGGCGCTGGCGATCGACGACGAGCTCGACCGCGCCGTCGCCGACCTGGAGGCCGCCCGCGCCGCACTGGCCGACGCCCCGGAGGTGGGCGCGAACGACGTCGCCGAGGTCGTGTCCCGCAGCACCGGCATCCCGGTCGCCCAGCTCACCGAGGCCGAACGCCACCGCCTGCTGCACCTGGAGGACCACCTGCACCGCCGGATCATCGGACAGGAGGAGGCCGTGGAGGCGGTGGCCGACGCCGTGCGCCAAGGCCGTGCGGGCCTCAAGCACCCGAACCGCCCCATCGGCTCGTTCCTGTTCCTCGGCCCGACCGGCGTGGGCAAGACCGAGGTCGCCCGTGCGCTGGCGGAGGCCCTGTTCGGCTCGCAGGACCGGCTGATCCGCTTCGACATGAGCGAGTTCGCCCAGCAGCACACCGTGACCCGCCTGATCGGCGCACCCCCCGGCTACGTCGGCTACGAGGACGCGGGCCAGCTCACCGGCGCAGTCCGTCGCGTGCCGTACTCGGTGCTGCTGCTCGACGAGATCGAGAAGGCCCACGGCGACGTCTTCAACACCCTGCTGCAGGTGCTCGACGCGGGCCGGCTGACCGACGGTCAGGGCCGCACCGCGAACTTCGCCAACACGGTCATCATCATGACCAGCAACATCGGCGCCGACCAGCTGCTCGCCGCGGCCACCTCGGGCGTGCCGGTCGAGGACCTGCGCGGCCCGCTGCTGGGCACGGTCCGCCGGTACTTCCGCCCGGAGTTCCTCAACCGCCTCGACGAGATCATCCTGTTCCGCGGCCTCGACGCCGGCCAGCTGCGGCAGATCACCGTGCTGTTGCTCGACCGCACCCGCGACCGGTTGCGGGAGAAGGACATCACGCTGGAGGTCGACGAGCAGGCCGTGGAGTGGCTCGCGGCCCGCGGGTACGTGCCCGAGTACGGCGCGCGGCCGTTGCGGCGGACCATCGGGCGTGAGCTGGACCGGCGGTTGTCGCGGGCGTTGCTGGCCGGGGAGCTGCGGGAGGGGCAGCACGTCGTGGTGACGGCCGGGGAGGGCGGGCTGGAGCTGACCGTCACCGACCGGCCGGGATGACCGGGTGACCGGGTGACCGGGTCGGGCAGTCGCGCGCCGCGATCGGCAACGCCTCCCCGACCGCCGCCTCCACGCTCCGCCGTCCCCTGGCCCGAACGCTGGCGCTCCCCCGGGGTCACGCCCCGGGCTTGCGCCGGTACTGCGAGCGGGCCCAGGCCCACCCGGCGAGGAGGGCGAACACGAGGATGCCCATCGGGTGCCCGAGCACCAGCGCCGCACCGCCCAGCAGGACGACGGCGATGACGAGGGCCTGGTGGCGGTCCGCTGCGGGCCGGGTGGCGCCCTCCAGCTTCGCCGCGAGCTCCGGGTCCTGCTCGCCGAGGGTGCGCTCGATCTCGCTCAGCGCCGCGCGTTCCCGGTCATCGAGCACTGCGCACCTCCTGCTCGCCGTGCGCCTGGCCGTACGGCACGGCGCTCAGCAGGGTCACCGGCACCGCGGCTCCGCTGGGCGTCCGGTACGTGCGCCGTTCCCCCTGCCGGGCCCCGTTCACCGCCGCCCCGAGCGGTGAGTCCGGTGAGTAGACCTCGACCGCGCCGTGCTCCGCGCTGCGGGCACCGAGCAGGAACGTCTCGGTCTCGCCGGTGTCGTCGAACCGGACGGTGAGGACCATGCCGGGTTCCGCGATGCCGTCGTCGGGCGGGTCCTCGCCGACGATCGCGTTGGTGAGCAGGTCGGTGATCTGGCGGATGCGCGCGGTCCGCTGCTGTTGCGGCACGGGGCTGGTCTCGTCGTCGGACTGCGCGCGCGGTGGGGCGAGCAGGGTCGTGAGCTCGTTGCGGAGCCGGTGGTGCGCCTGCGGCGTCAGCCACACGCGGGGAGTCGTCATCGTTGCTCCAGGGCGAGGAGTAGGGGGTGTCCGTGTGGGCCGGGTTCGTCAGCCCACGACCCGCACGGACAGGAGGGTGGTCAGTGGTCGCGGCGCAGGGCCTCGAAGTCGTGCGCGTAGTCGGAGGCGACGCGCAGGAGGATGTCGCGCTGCACGCGGAGGAAGTCGTTCTCCTTGCGCAGCCAGGCGAGCTCGGCTCGTTCGCCGTCGGTCAGCGGCGGTTCGGCGGGGTGCATGCGGCGGTCACCGGAGCGGGTCGAACTCGCGCAGCGCGGCGGGTTGCTTGCCGGTGGTGATCTGCTCGGCCAGCAGGCGGCCGGTGACCGGTCCCTGCGCCAGGCCCCACATGCCGTGGCCGCCGGCGACGTACACGCCGGGGACGCGGGTCGCTCCGATCACCGCGCGGCCGTCCGGGGTGACCGGGCGGGGGCCGACCCACACGTCGGTGCGGTCCTCCCACCGCACGCCGTCGAGCAGCGGCCGGGTGGAGGCGATGATCGCGTCCACGCGCGCCTTGTCCAGCGGTGCGTCCGGGTCGCGGAACTCCATGGTGCCCGCGACCCGCAGGCCGTCCCGGTACGGGGTGCAGGCCACGCGCACCTCCGGCAGGTAGATCGGGCCGCGGACGGATTCGCTCACGGGGACGGTGAACGAGTAGCCGCGGCCGGCGCGGACCTGCGTGCGGACACCGGCCCGTGCGGCGAGGGCGGGCAGCCACGCGCCGGTGGCCAGTACCACGGCGTCGGCGGAGATCGCGGTGCCGTCGCTCGTCTGCACGGAGACACCGGGGCGGACGCCGGTCACCTCGCCGGACCGGATCGTGGCGCCGCGGGCGACCACGGCGCGGCCCAGCGCCCGCACGAACGCGCCGGGGTCGACGAACCGCTGCCCGTCGATGCGCACCCCGGCCGTGAGGGCGGCCGAGGCCTGCGGGAGCTGTTCCCTCAGGTCCGATGTGGACAGAACGGAGTGGGCGACCGGTTGTCCTGCCGCGGCGAGCCGTTCCAGCTCGCGCACCAGACCCTGCGCCTGCCGGGCCGAGGTGAAGGCCGCGGTGAACGGCGCGTCGACGGTCGGCACCGCGACGCCGTTGGCGGTGAGCACGTCGTAGGCCTCGATGCTCTCCTCGTTGAGCGGCAGGTTCGCCTTCGCCACGCGCGTCCACGACGACCAGCGGCAGTGGGCGGCGAACCGCGTGAGGAACGACCACAGCCCGGGGTCGGCGGTGAGCGGGATGTGCAGCGGCGCGGCCGGGTTGAGCAGGGACCGCAGCCCGTAGCGCAGCACCGCCGGTTCGTTCAGCGGGATCGCCAGGCCCGGCGCGATCCACCCCGCGTTGCCCCACGAGGCGCCGGCGGCGACACCGGTCCGGTCGACGACCGTGACCTCGACCCCGCGTTCCTGCAGGAACCACGCCGTGGACAACCCCACGACCCCCGCACCGACCACCACCGCTGAGCGCGGACCGCCGTCAAGGCGCTCGACGCCGTCCATCCCGGGCCTCCTGTCATCGCTTGCCCCCAGGATGGAGTGAGGACAGGCCGATCCGGTTGTCCGATTCCTACAACCGCGGCTCAGCGGTTGTAGGTTTCCGACACCGTGGCGGCGAGGTCGATGAGCATGGCGACCCGCTTGGCCGGGTCGTCCAGGCCGAGGACCGTCACCTCGCTCATCTTGCGCAGCCGGTTGCGGACGGTGTTGCCGTGCACGCCGAGCCGGTCACCGGCCGCGGCCAGGTCTCCCTGCGCCTCCAGCCACGCGCGCAGCGTCGCGACGTACTCGGTGCCGTGCTCGGCGTCGTGCCTGCGCAGGTCGGCCACCGGTCCGCGCGCGGACGCCCGGCCGACGCGGGCCGCGGCGCGCAGCCGGTGCAGCAGGATCTCGTCCCACGACTCGTCGTAGGCGGGGGCGGGCGTGTCGCCGGTGCGCATCTCGTGCAGGGCAAGGCACTCGTCCGCCTCCTGCCGGGCAGCGGGCAGGTCGGCGGGGCCGGCGACCGCGCTGATGCCCGCCGCCAGGGTGACGTTGTCGGGCAGCGCCGACCGCAGCGCCGCCAGCCAGTCCCGTGCCGCCGCCACCCGCTCGCCCGGCAGGACCGTGTAGATGCTGTTGCCGGTCACCGCGCTGCGCCCCGGCCGCGACCAGCCGAAGCCGGTGGTCGCCTGCTCGAACGCGAGCAGCACGGCCGCGTGCCGCTCGGCGCCGACGTGGGCGCGGACCGCGACCACCCTGGCCGGTCCCGGCGGCAGGCCGAGCTGGCTGATCACCGTCGCCGCGTCCGCCGTGCCCTCCAGCAGCCGGATGACCCACTCCGACTCCACCTGGCGCTCCAGGTCGGCGCTGGCCCGCAGCCGCAGCAGGTGCAGCGCCACGATCCGGGCGCCGTCGGTCAGCGCCGTGCGCTGCGGCCCCCGCAACGGCGCCGGGCAGGCCACCCAGACCGCGCCCAGCAGCTCCCGGCCCACCCTGACCGCGGCCACCATCCGGCCGGTCAGCCCGCGTCCGGGTGCCCCGGCCACGAACAACGGCTCGTCGGACGCCTGCAGGTGCGCCCGCACACCCGCCGCCTCGAACAGCTCCCGCACCCACGCCGGCACCTGCCGGCCCATGATCGTCTCCAGCCGGGCGGCGTCGACCTCCTGCTGCGGTCCCGAGTAGGCCAGCACGCGCGAGAGCTGGTCCTCGATGGTCACCGCACCGCCGGTGGCCGCGGCGAGGCTGTCGGCCAGGGCGAACAGGTCGGTGGGACCACGTCCGGACTCGGTCTCCCTGCCTTCGAGCACCAGCCCGTAGACGACGCCCGCGAGCTGGCTCCACGACAGCGCCGGGTCCGCCAGCATCACCGCGACGCCCTCGGCCTCCCCCACCGCGACGACGTCCGCGAGCAGTTCCTCGCCGCCCCGCAGCAGCACGACGACGGCCCGCGCCGCCACCGCCGCACGCACCGCTTCCGCGACCGAGCCCGCGCCGACGGCGAGGTACACGTCACCCACCTCGGCGCGCTCGTCCGCGGCGTCGCGCAGCACCACGCCGCGCAGCTCCGCCGACCGCGGCACCGGGCAGCAGCACAGCCGCACCCCGTACCCGCCCAGCACGTTGACCAGCCGGTCCAGTCTCACCACGGCCGTGCTCCCCGTCCCGGCGTCACCGCCGCTTCGGCCAGGGCATGAGCAGCAGCACGCCGGCGGCGGCGCACAGCAGGCCGATCGTCGTCCAGAGCTGCTGCCCGGTCATGAAGCTGCCCTTGAGGTGGCCGAGGCCCTGCGCGGTCCAGACGCCGCCGAGCACGAGCAGCACGACGCCGACCCCGACCACCACTTTTCTGCTCATGCCCGGCAGCCTACCGGCCGGGCGGTCGCCGGCGCTCCACAGTGGACGGACGGGTGGGACACGACCGCGTCGGTCGTTGATCGCGCCCGCCGGAACGGGTGGAGTGGGCGGTGTGGCGACGACGATCGTGAACGCGCGGGTGTTCGACGGCAGGGCGGTGCGGGACTGGACCTCCGTCCGGTTCGCGGAGGGCCTGGTCACCGGCTGCTCGGTGGGCTCGGCCGCGCAGGACGGCGACGAGGTGGTCGACGCGCGGGGCGGGACCGTGCTGCCCGGCCTGATCGACTCGCACGTGCACCTCGTCCCCGGCGCCCTCGCGCAGTCGCTGAACCACGGCGTCACGACCGTGCTCGACATGTTCAGCAAGCCCGACGTCGTGGCCGCGGCCAGGCAGCAGGCCGCCACCCGCACGGACGTGGCCGACGTGCGGTCCTCCGGCATCGGGGCCACCGCACCCGGCGGGCACCCGTCGCCGCTGTACGCGCCGATCCCGACGGTGAGCGCTCCCGGTGAGGCCGAGCGGTTCGTCGCGGACCGGGTCGCGGAGGGCGTGGACCACCTGAAGGTCATCTCCGGGGTCGGTGGCCTCTGGCCGGCGCTGGACTCCGCCACGATCGCCGCCCTGGTCACCGCCGCGCACGCCCGCGGCCTGGTGGTCGTCGGGCACGTGAGCTCGGCGGCCGGGCTCGACCAGCTCGTGTCCGCCGGGGCCGACGTCGTGGCGCACGTGCCCACCGACGACCTGGACGACACCCTCGTCGACCGCATGGCCCTGGCCGGAATCTCCGTCGGCCCCACCCTCGTCACCGCGGAGAACGCCCTGCGCTCCGCGAACCGGGCAGCGGCCACCGTGCGGCGGCTCGCCGAGGCGGGCATCCCCCTGCTGGCGGGGACCGACGCGCCGAACCCCGGCACCGCGTTCGGGCAGGCGCTGCACCGCGAGCTGGAACTCCTGGTCGGGTGCGGTCTCAGCCCGGCGGAGGCGCTGGCCGCCGCCACGGCCGAGCCGGCACGGGTGTTCGGGCTCGGCGACCGCGGCCGGATCGCACCGGGCCTGCGCGCGGACCTGGTGCTCGTGTCCGGCGACCCGCTGACCGACATCACCGCGGTCCGCGCGGTCGAACGGGTCTGGCGCGCGGGCGTGCAGTGCGAGCGGCGCCCGTTCGTCCCGGATGCCACCGAGGCCGAGGAGCTGGCCGCGTTCGACGCGCGGGTCGCCCGCGCCGTGGCTGCCGTGCGCACACGCAGGCTCGGCTGACCCGAGCCACCGCACCCGAGCCCATCGAGCTGATGGGCCAGTACGTCGAGGTGCTGCGGACACGTCGCCGAGTTCGATGGCGGCACCGCGGCGGTCCACGCGCCCGGCGGCGGACGGCGGAGCCGTGTCAAGCTGACCGCGACCCACCAGGAGAACGCACCGGAGCTCGTCCCCGCCGCGGGATGACCCGACCGACCCGGGAGAAGCACCTGATGCCGCGGATTCGCGCCGCCACCATCGAAGAGCACCACGAGATGGTGTGGGCCGACCTCGCCGAGGCGGTGCGGCAGCTGCTGCTCGAACGCGACTACGACTCGATCAACATGGGTCACATCGCGGCCAGGGCGGGACTCGCGCGCAACACCCTCTACAACTACGCCCGCGACAAGAGGGCGCTGGTGCTGGCCCTCGCGCACCGGGCGAGCCTGCCGCTCGCCGGGCAGGTCGCCGAGATCGCCGCGCGGTCGTCCGACCCGGCAGCTGACCGGCTGCGGGGAGGTCGTCGAGACGATCCTGGCCGCGTCCACGCAGCACGCGCTGCGGCTGATGTTCCTGCCGAACTCCAGCCCGCTGGTGGCGGAGCTGCCGGACGGACCGGAGAACCCGTTCTCCGTGCTCGTGGCCGAGGTGGTGAACATCGTCGAGGCGGGCGTGGCCGCCGGTGAGTTCCGGCCGGTCGAGGACGTGCGGCTCACCGTCGAGCTGCTGTCGGGGGCGATGCGCGCGGGCATCGACCGGATCACCAGGGACCCGGACGCGTTCGCGGCCACGGTGCGGGCGGCGCAGGAGATCGTGCTCGCCGCGGTGACCCGCACCGGGGACTGATCGACGGGGACCCGCCGGCTCCGTCCACTGTGCGCAGTCGGCTGCGTCACACCGGCGCCCCTGATCCACTGAGGCCGGGAACTCGGCGAGGGCTTCGTCCGACCGCCTGGGCATGAGGGTGGACAGGGCCGTCGCGGTCGCGTCGGTCGGCTCGGTGGTGTGCGTCGCGGTCGTCGTGCTCTGGGCGGGTGACGTGCACGCCGCCTTGGGCGACAGCGATCCCGGCAGGGCCACGGCGCTGGCGTTCAGCCTCGTGCGCACCGCGGCGAACGCCGCTGCCACGATCACGGTGGGAGCGCTCGTCTTCGGGGCGTTCGTCGTGCCCGCACCGCCGAAGCGCGCCCGGCTGACACCGCACGCCTTCGCCGCCGTGCGCACCGCCGCAACGGCTGCGGCCGTGTGGGCCGGTGCGGCCGCTGCCGCCGTCGTCCTGTCCGCCGCCGACGCGTCCGGGCAGTCCGTCGCGGTCGCGCTGGAGCACCTCGGCGGGCTCGTGGCCGCCACCGAGGAACCCAAGGCGTGGATCGTCTCGGCGGTCGCCGCCGTGGTCGTCGCGGCCGGTGCGCGGGCGACGCTGACGTGGACGACCTCGGTGCTGTGGCTCGGCCCCGCGCTGGCCGGGGTGCTCGCGCCGGTCGTCGCCGGGCACGTCGCCAACGGTGCGTGGCACGACGTCGCCACCAACGCGGTGGTGTGGCACATCCCGGCCGCCGCCGTGTGGGTCGGTTCGCTCGTCGCGCTGCGGGCGTACCTGCGCAGGCCGGGCACCGCTGCGACCGATGTCGTCGTCCGGCGCTACCACCGGCTCACGACGGGCTGCGTGGTCGTGCTCGTCCTCAGCGGCGCGGTGACCGCGGCGGTCCTCATCGGACCGTCCGGGCTCCACACCGGGTATGCGGTCCTGTTGCTGCTCAAGCTTTCCCTTTGTGTGGCCGTGCCGCTGCTGCGTGCGCGCTGGGGCCCGCAGCGGCCGCTCGGCACCGAGCTGGTGGTGCTGGGACTCGTGCTCGGCGCCTCGACCGGTCTCACCCACCTCGTGCCGCCCGCGTGGTTCGCCGACCGGCCGTCGCCGCAGGAGACCGTGCTCGGCTACGAGCTGCCCGACCCGCCGAGCCTCGCGGAACTGGTGCTGGGCTGGCGCCTCGACCTGGTGTTCGGCCTGGGCGCGCTGGGGCTGGCTGCGGGGTACGCGGTAGCGGTGCGGAAGCTGCGGCGCCGAGGTGACACCTGGCCCGCCGGGCGGACGGTCGCGTGGCTGCTGGGGTGCGCGGTGGTGCTGGTCGTGACGTCGTCCGGGGTCGGCCGGTACGCGGCGGGGATGTTCAGCACCCACATGGTCGCGCACATGTCGCTGAACATGCTGGCACCGGTGCTGCTCGTGCTGGGCGGACCGGTGACGCTCGCGCTGCGGGTGCTGCCGGCCGGGCCGCGGCAGTGGGTGACGGCGCTGCTGCACTGCCGGGCCACCCGGCTGGTCGCGCACCCCGCGGTGGCCGCGACGGCGTTCGTCGGGTGGATCTACGTCCTGTACTTCTCGGACCTGTTCGGTGCCGCGATGCGCTTCCACTGGGCGCACCAGCTGATGAACCTGCACTTCCTGGTCACCGGCTGCGTGTTCTTCTGGCTCGTCATCGGCGTCGACCGCGCGCCGCGGGCGTTGCCGCACCTGGCCCGGCTCGGGCTGCTGTTCTCGGTGATGCCGTTCCACGCGTTCTTCGGCGTGGTCCTGATGAACCACCAGACCGTGATCGCCGAGCACTTCTACCGCACCCTCGGCCTGACGTGGCTGCCCGACCTGCTCACCGACCAGCGCCTCGGCGGCGGCATCGCGTGGGCCACCGGGGAGGTGCCGATGCTCGTCGTCGTGCTCGCACTGCTGCGGCAGTGGGCGGTGGCGGACCGGCGGGAGGCGGTGCGGTTCGACCGCGCCACCGACACCGGGCACGACGACCGCTTGGCCGCCTACAACGCGATGCTCGCGGAACTGTCCGGAAGGAAGAACTGACCCGCCATGACCACCACCACCGCGGACAACGCCGTCGAACTGTCGGTGTCCGGGATGACCTGCGCCGCCTGCGCCACCCGGATCGAACGCAAGCTGAACCGGGTCGACGGCGTGCGCGCCACCGTCAACTACGCCACCGAACGCGCGATCGTCCACCTGCCGCAGGGGATGCGCACCGACGACGCCGTGCAGGTCGTGCGCGCCGCCGGGTACGACGCGGCCGTGGCCGGGCAGGAACGGGGTGACGACGTCGTCACCGGGCTGCGGCACCGGCTGGTGGTCGCGGCGGTGCTCGCCATCCCGCTGGGCAACCTGTCGATCAGCCTCGCGCTGGTGCCCGCGCTGCGCTTCCCCGGCTGGGAGGCGGTGTGCGTGCTGCTCGCGCTGCCGGTGGTCGCGTACTCGGCCTGGCCGTTCCACCGCGCGGCGCTGCGCAACCTGCGGCACGGCGCGTCGAGCATGGACACCCTGGTGTCGCTGGGCGTGCTGGCCTCGTTCGGGTGGGCGGTGTGGTCGCTCGCGGCCGGGCCGTCCGGGCCGGGTCACTGGCTCGGCTTCGGCGTGACGGCGGAGGGCGCGGACGCCGTCTACCTCGACGTGGCCGCCGGTGTCACGACGTTCCTGCTCGCCGGCCGCTACTTCGAGCTGCGGTCGCGGCGCTCCGCGGTGGGCCTGCTGACAGCGCTCGCGGGCATCGCGGCCAAGGACGCCAGGGTGCTGCGCGACGGCGTCGAGACCACGGTCCCCGCGGCGCAGGTGCTGGTCGGCGACCTGGTGGTGGTGCGACCGGGCGAGGCACTGCCCGCGGACGGCGTCGTGACAGAGGGGTTCTCCGCGGTCGACACGGCGACCATGACCGGCGAGCCCGTCCCGGTGGAGGTGGGTCCGGGCGCACCGGTCGTCGGCGGCACGGTCAACAGCGCCGGGCGGCTGGTCGTGCGGGCGACGGCGGTCGGCGCCCACACCCAGCTCGCGCAGATGCGGGCGCTGGCCGAACGGGCGGCCGAGCGCAAGGCCGCCGTGCAACGCCTGGTCGACCGGGTGTGCGCGGTGTTCGTGCCCGTCGTGCTGGTGCTCTCCGCGCTGACGCTGGCCGGCTGGCTGCTCACCGCCCACTCCCCGCGCGAGGCGTTCACCGCTGCGGTCGCGGTGCTGATCATCGCCTGTCCCTGCGCGCTCGGCCTCGCCACGCCGACCGCGCTGATGGTCGGCGTGGCGAGGGCGGCGCAGCTCGGCGTCCTGGTGAAGGGGCCGGAGGCACTGGAGGCGACCCGCGGTGTGGACACGGTCGTGCTGGACAAGACGGGGACCGTGACGACCGGCCGCATGGAGGTCGTGGAGACGTGGGCGCTCGGGGACGAGCGAGTGCCTGGGCCGGAAGCCGCACACGACGACTCACCCACCCCCGCCGACCATGGGTCGCAGGCCGTGGCTGTGGAAGCCGTGTCCGAACACCCGCCCACTCCCGCCGACCACGTGCTCCGGACCGCGGCCGCCTCCCAACACCCGCCCACCACCGCCGACCACGTGCTCCGCGCCGCTGCCGCCGTGGAGGCCGCCTCCGAACACCCCATCGGCGTGGCCATCGCCGCCGCCTGCCCGGACGCACCCGCGGTGACCGCGTTCGAGGCCCTGGTCGGTGCGGGCGCACGGGGCGAGGTCGAGGGCGTCGCCGTGGTCGTCGGTTCCGCGGAGCTCATGGCACGGCTGCGGCTCCCGGTCCCGCCGGCGGCGACCGAGTGGCTCGCGGGTCTCGGCGCGGCGACCGGGGTGCTGGTCGCGCGCGGCGGTGTGGTGGTGGGCGGCACCGCCCTGCGCGACACGGTCCGGCCGTCTGCCAGGGGTGCGGTCGCCCGCCTGCACTCGCTCGGCCTGCGCACCGTGCTGCTGACCGGCGACCACGACGCCGCGGCCAGGGCCGTCGCCGCGGAGGTCGGGGTCGGCGAGGTGGTCGCGAACGTGCGGCCCGCGGACAAGGTCGCCGTCGTGGAACGGTTGCGCGCGCAGGGCCACCGGGTCGCGATGGTCGGTGACGGCGTCAACGACGGGCCCGCACTTGCCGCCGCCGACCTGGGCATGGCGGTCGCGCACGGCAGTGACATCGCCGCGCAGGCCGCCGACGTGGTGCTCGTGCGCGACGACCTCGGCGCCGTCGCGGACACGGTCGTGCTCGCCGGGCGAACGCTCGCCACCATCCGGGGCAACCTCGTCTGGGCGTTCGGCTACAACGCCGCTGCGCTCCCCCTCGCTGCCTTCGGGTTGCTCAACCCGCTCATCGCGGGCGCGGCCATGTCGTTGTCGTCGGTGCTCGTGGTCGCGAACAGCCTGAGGTTGCGCAACGCGCTCGGGAACCGGACCGACCTCACGGCCGACTCCTAGGACGACACCGGACCTGGGAGGTCACCGTGGAACGACGGACATTCCTGCGCGCATCGGCGCTGTCGCTGGGAATCACGGGCGCGGCGGGCGCCACCGCGTCGGCGGCGCAGCCGCTGCGCGTCCAGGTGCTGTTGTTCGACGGCGTGGAGGAGCAGGACTTCGTGGCACCGGTGGAGGTGCTGGGCCTGGCCGGGCGGATGTCCGGCGGTGCCGTCGTGACCACCCAGGTCACGCCCGGCCGGCCGGGCACGGTCACCTGCACGTACGGCACGAAGGTCGAGGTCGCGCGCGGCTGGTCGCCCGGCGAGGCCGACGTGCTGGTGGTGCCCGGCGGCGGGTACGCCGCGCGGACCGGCCCCGGTGTGCACCGGCTCATCGGCGACCAGGGCTTCCTGCGCCGGCTGGCCGGGGCGGACGTGCTGCCGGTGGGCATCTGCACCGGGACGATGGTGCTGTCCGCGGCGGGCCTCACCCGCGGCCGCAACGCCACCACGCACAGCGGCGCGAAGGCCGACCTCGCCGCGCAGGGGGCGACCGTGGTGAACGCGCGCGTGGTCGACGACGGCGACCTGATCACCGGCGGTGGCATCACGTCCGGCCTGGACATCGCGCTCTGGCTGGTGGAACGGTTCGTCGGCGCGCAGACCGCGCAACGCGTCGAGACCGTGCTGGAGTACGAGCGCAGGGGCACCGTCTGGCGCAAGTGACGGCGGACCGGGAACTCCTCGGCCTCCGATCCGACCACTACCTGAGCAAGGAGTCCCCGAACAACCCGAGGCGCAACAGGATGTCCCGCACGAAGAAGAATCCCGTCACGACACGCCGCGGCGTGTCGCTCAACGTGGTGCTGACCGCCGTGGTCGTGCTGCTCGCGGCCGCCGTGTTCGGCGGTGTGCTGCTGTTCCAGCGCGATGGCGCCGAGGACAGAACCGCCGCGCTGGTACCCGCCGGTGCGCACACGCTCTCCAAAGTGGACGGTGACCGGGTGGTGCTGGTCGAGTTCCTCGACTTCCAGTGCCCGGCCTGCTCCGCCTACTACTCCGGCGTGACGAAGAAGCTGGAGGACGACTACCGGGGGCGCGTCACCATCGTGCCCAGGAACCTGCCGCTGGAGATGCACCCGCTGGCGCTGCCCGCGGCGCAGGCGGCCGAGGCGGCGGGCCGGCAGGGCAAGTACGCCGAGATGTACCACGCGCTCTACGGCAACTACGACCGCTGGGCGGTCGACGGCCAGAACACCAGTGCGGACCGCGACCGCGCGATCGGCCTGTTCGAGCAGTTCGCCACCGCCGCCGGGCTCGACCTGGACCGGTTCCGCGCCGACATGGCGTCCGCGGACGTGCGGGCCGCGATCGACCGCGACGTGGCCGACGCGCGCAAGCTCGGGGTGCAGAGCACGCCGACGCTGTTCCTCAACGGCGAGCAGTTCCAGCCGTCGGGCAAGTCGTTCGCCGACGTCGACCGCGAGCTGCGCGCGAAGATCGACGCGGCGCTGGCCGGATGAGCCGCCCGCTGGCGTGGCTGTACGTGGCCGGCGGCGCACTCGGGTTCGCCGCGTCCGCCGCGCTCACCCTGGAGAAGCTGGCGCTGCTGCGGAACCCGGCGCACGTGCCCACGTGCTCGCTGAACCCGGTGGTGTCCTGCGGGCCGGTGATGGACAGCCCGCAGGCGGCGGCGTTCGGGTTCCCCAACCCGCTGCTCGGCATCGCCGGGTTCGCGGTCGTGGTGACCACCGGGGTCGCACTGCTGGCCGGGTTCGCGCCGCCGCGCTCCTACCGGCTCGCCCTCAACGCGGGCACTGGCCTGGCCGTGGTGTTCGTGCACTGGCTTGTCGTCGTCAGCCTCTACGACATCCACGCGCTGTGCCTGTACTGCATCGTCGTGTGGATCGTCGTGATCCCGTTGTTCTGGTACACCACCCTCGACACCTGGCCACGCCTCGCGCCGTTGCGCCGCTTGCACAGCACTGTGCTCGTGCTCTGGTACGCGGTCATCGTCGCGTTGGTGCTGCACGCGTTCTGGGACTACTGGGTGACGGCGTGACGGCCGTCCTGGCGACGGCCGCGATGGCCGTGTCGATGCTGCAGCTGTTCGTGCTGGGCGCGCTGGGGCCGGTGCTGGTCACCGACCTCGGCGTGGCGCAGTGGCAGCTCGGTGCGCTGGTCGCGGTGGGGTTCGCGGTGGCGGCGCTGCTGTCGCTGCCCGCGGGGGCGCTGGTGGACCGGGTCGGGGCGCGGCGCGGGCTGGCCGGGGTGTTCGTCGTCAGCGCGGTGGCGCTGGCGGTGCTGGCGGTCGCCGGGTCGATGTGGTGGATCGCGGCCGGGGTGGCGCTGGGCGGGGTGCCGCAGGCGCTGGCGAACCCGGCCACCAACAAGGTGGTCGTCGCCGCCGTGGCACGGGAGCGGCTCGGGGCGGTGACCGGGTGGAAGCAGTCCGGGGTGCAGCTCGGTGCGTTCGTCGCGGGCGTGCCGCTGGCCGGTGCCGCCGCGGTGGTGGACTGGCGCTGGGGCGTCGGGGTGCTCGCGGTGCTGTGCCTGGTGGGCGCGGTGCTGGCCACACGGCTCGCGGTGCCGGCGGTCCCGGCTCAGCGCGGGCGCGGGCGGGTGGGTGGCCGGGTGCGCGCGCTGGCGGTGTTCTCGCTGGCGCTCGGCTTCGGGCTGGCGTCGGTGAACACCTTCTTCCCGCTGTACGGCGTGGACCGGCTGGAGCTGCCGGCACCCGTCGCGGCGTGGTCGATCGCCGTGGTGGGGCTGGTCGGCATCGCGGGCCGGGTGTGGTGGAGCGCGGCGGCGGGGCGAGCGGGCGACCCTGCCGCCGTGCTGCCGTTGCTGGCACTCGGGGCCGTCGTCTCGGTCGCGGTGGTGGCGCTGGCCGAGCACGTGCACTGGCTGGTGTGGTTCGGTGCGGCGGGGATCGGCGTGTTCGCGGTGGCGGGCAACGCCGTGTCGATGGTCGCGGTGCTGCGGGCGGTGCCGCAAGGGCTGGCCGGGCGTGCGGCGGCGGTGGTGTCGGCCGGGTTCTTCTCCGGGTTCGCCGCCGGGCCGCCGGTCACCGGGCTCGTGCTGCAGCAGGCCGGTTACCCGTGGCTGTGGGGTGTCGTCGGCGTGGCGTTCGGGCTGGCGGCCGCCGTGGGCGTGCTGGTCGTCCGGCGCACCGCGGTGGCGGTGTGAGCGGCTGGGCGCACGACCTGGTGCGCCGGCTGTGCGACCGGGTCGACGAGGCCGAAGCCGCGGCGGGAGAACGGTTTCCGCTCTACCGCCACGACGGGCGGTGGAAGACCTCGGCCCGCGGGTCGTGGACCGGCGGGTTCTGGGCGGGGCTGCTGACGCTGCGGAGCCTCGTCACCGGCACCGGTGACGTCGCCGCGGTGCGGGACCGGCTGGACGTCTGGGCGGACGCGGACACGGTGCTGCGCGGCATGATCTTCTGGTACGGCAGCGGCGCGGAACGGCTGGGGACCATCGCCGCACGCCCCAGCACGGCCCTGGTCGCGGACCGGCTCGCGCGGTGCTACGACCGCGAGTTGGGCGCGGTTCCGTGGGGCACGGCGCTGGCCCCCGAGGGACAGCCCGTGCGCGCGGACGGGGCGGCCGGGCTCGTTCCGCTGCTGAACGCCCACGGCCACCACGCCGTCGCGCGCTGCCATCAGCAAGCGCACCTGGCACTGGACCCGGACTGGCCGCGCGGCAAGGCGTGGCTGCAGCTCACCCACCCGCGTCCAGCCTGGACCGTGTCCACACAGGACAGTTCGGCGGTGGCGATCGCCGCCGTGGCGTTGCTGAAGGCCGGTCGGCGCGAGGAGGGCGAACGACTGCTGCGCACGTTGCCGGACGGTGCCGAGTACGACGGCCTGACCGGTCTTCAGGTGGTGTGGGGCGACTTCTTCACGTTCCTCGGCGCCGCGCTCCTCACCGGTCTGGTGCCGCCCGACGCCTGGTGAGCAGCCGCCGTCCGGTGGTCGCGACGTGTAGCTCGTCCGCGCCGTCGAGGATGCGGGCGGCCCGTGCCACGCGCAGCAGCCGCGGCAGACCCGTTGCGGCCATGAGCCCTTCCGCCCCGTGGACCTGGACCGCGGCGTCGGCCGCGGTGTTCAGCGCCCGTGCGGCGGCGACCTTCGCGAGGCTCACCTCGACCGGCGCACGCTCACCGGCGGCGACCAGCGCGGCCGCCTCGCGGGCCAGCAGCCGGGCCGCGCGCACCTCCAGCTCGGACTCGAACGCCAGGCGCTGCACCAGTTGCCGGTCGGCCAGCACGCCGTCGCCGAGCGCCCGCGCCACCGCACGGTCCGCGAGCAGGTCGAGGCACCGCTGCGCCTGCCCGACCCAGCGCAGCGCGCGCAACGTCCGCCCGAGCGCGAGCCGTTCGCCGGCGAGCCGCATCCCGTTCCCCTGCTCACCGACGAGGTGCGTCGGTGGCACGCGGACCGCGTCGAACGAGATCTCGTGCTGCCCGCCCGCACCGAGGACGTCGAGCTCGCGGTCCACCCGGAACCCGCCTGCCGGCACGGCGACGACCGAGAAGCCGTCGCCGGTGCGGGCCACGACCAGCACGAGGTCCGCACGGGCCGCACCGCTGGTGAACCACTTGCGGCCGGTGACGGTCCACCAGCCGTCCGCGCCGCGCTCGGCGGTGGTGCGCAGCCCGGACGGGTCGGAGCCCGCGACCCCCGGCTCGGTCATCGCGTAGCTGACGTGCGCGCGCCCGGCCACGAGGTCGGTCAGCACGGCGTCCCGCAGCTCCGGATGTGCGTGCGCGGCCAGCATCCGCGTGTTCAGCAGGCTCGACGAGCCCACGACGTCAGGGCCGTGGTCGCTGCGCCCCTCGTCCTCGGCCTCCGCGAGGTAGCCGGCCAGCGGCTGACCACCGCCGCCCAGCTCGACCGGCAGCGGCCGGGCCCACAACCCGGCCTGCTTGGCGAGGTCGCGCAGTGCGAGACCGCCGCCCGCGTCGAGCTCCGGTTCGGCGGGGATCACGACCTCGTCCACGAACCGCCGCAACTGCGTGTCACCTGTCACCGGCACATCACACCACCGTGGGAACCCGAATGGCCGCGCGTACGACCTCTGGGTCATGACGGAAGCCACAGCACTGCACGCCTTGGCCCTGGAGGGCGCGACCGCGTCGGTCTCGGGCACGAGCGCGGCGGCACGCGTGCTGCGCGCACACCTCCGCGCGCTGGGAGCGGAGGTGCACACCGGCTTCGCGGAACGACCCGCCGAGGCAGTTCTGGTGCTGGACGGCGGTGATCGGCACGAGGTGGTCGTCGACTGGGCCGGTCCGGTGGACGTCCCCGGTCTGCGCGACGAGGCGACCGTCCAGGCCGCGTGCGGGGTGATGCACGTGCACGGCAGGCGGTCCGGCTCACCGCGCGGCCTCGGCGTCGACCACTGCGGCACGGCGGCCGGGGTGCTGGCGGTGACGGGATTGCTCGTGGCGGTGCTGCGGGGCGCGCCGCGGGTGCGGACCAGCGTGGCCGAGGCGGCGTTGCTGACGGTGTCCCAGTACCTCGCCGCGGCGGGGGCGGACGAGGCGGAGGCGGTCGACCTGCGGCCCGGTGGACCGCCGTTCACCACCGCCGACGGGGTGCGGTTCGAGGTCGAGGCACTGGTGCCCGAGGTGTGGGCTGCGTTCTGGGCGGCGCTCGGCACGGACTCCGCCGCGGTCCGCGCGGGCTGGCGGCCGTACCAGTTCCGCTATGCCACAGCGACTGCGCCGATTCCCGAGGCCCTGCACGCGGCGACCCGCGCCGTCACGTTCGCGCAGATCGCCACCGCCGCGGCGGTGAGCGGGGCCAGCGTCTGCCGGGTGCACCGTCCTGTTCAGCCGCTCGAACGGCCGTGGAGCATCCGCCCCACGGCCGGCGTCGCGACGCGCACCGGCGACGACCTGGTGGTGTACGAGGCGGGCCGGCGCATCCAGGCACCGATGGCCGCGCACCTGCTGGGTCTGCTGGGCGCCAAGGTGATCCGCGTCGAGCCGCCGGGCGGTGACCCGTTGCGGGGCATGCCGCCGATGTGCCGCGACCTGTCGGCCCGCTGGCTCGCGCTCAACCGCGGCAAGGACGCCGTCGAGGTCGACCTCAAGGACCCCGCCGATCGTCAACGGCTGCGCGGCCTCTTGGTGGACGCGGACGTGTTCCTGCACAACTGGGCGCCGGGCAACGCCGAGAGGTGGCGGCTCACGGCGGCCGACCTGCCGGACGGACTGGTGTACGCCCACACGTCCGGCTGGGGCGGCGGCGACCTCGTGGACCCGCCGCTGGGCACCGACTTCATGGTCCAGGCCCGCACCGGTCTGGCTGAGCTGGTGCGCCCAGCTGACGAGGAGCCCGCGCCGTCGCTGATGACGCTGGTGGACGTGCTCGGTGGCCTGATCGGCGCGGAGGCCGTGCTCGCCGGGGTGCTGACCCGCCGGCGCACCGGTCGCGGCGTCGCCGTCGAGAGCAGCCTGCTCGGCGCGGCCGGTGCGTTGCTCGCCGGCGCGAAGTCCCGGCCCTCCCCCGGTTTCCGCGTTCCCGTCGACGGCCGGGTCGGCGGCGTGGACGTGCTCACCGACCTTGCGGCGCTGCCGGGTGACCCCCGCTTCGCCGCCGTACTGGGCCGCGACGACCGCGGCTGTCCCGCTCTCGGCTCCCCGTGGAGGTTCCTGTGACACTCGCCGCGACCACCGCCGTGCGGCACCTGGCGGACCTCGTGCCGTACGAGCTCCGCCGCGGCTGGGCCGCCACCGGTCTGTACCGCGACCGCGACCTGTACTCGTTGTTCCGCGAGCACGTCCTGGCCGGTCCCGGCCGCGTCGCCGTCGTCGACGCGCAGGGTGAGGTCACCTACGGCGAGCTCGACCTGATGGCCCGCTCCCTGGCGGCGGGCCTCGCGGGCATGGGCGTGGAACCGGGTGACGTCGTCGGCATCCAGCTGCCCAACGGCCGGCTGGCGTGCGCGTTCGACCTCGCGGTGGCCGCGCTGGGTGCCGTCGCGCTGCCCTACCCGGTCGGGCGCGGTGACCGGGAGGCGGCGAGCCTGCTCAGCCGGTCCGGCGCGGTCGCCGTGGTCACGACGACGCGCTACGGCGACTACCCCTGCGCCCAGCGGACCCGCGCGCTGGCCGGCGAGCTGCCCGAGCTGCGGACCGTGATCGCGGCGGGCGACGGCGTGGTGCCGGCGGGCTGCGTGCCGGCGGCGGCGCTGCTGGCCGCCCACCCGGCCCGGTTCACCCCGGCGTCCCCCGACCCGGACGGACCCGCGCGCATCCTCGTCACCTCCGGCTCGGAGGCAGCGCCGAAGATGGTGCTGTACTCGCACAACGCCCTCGTCGGCGGTCGCGGCCGGTTCATCGGCGAGCTGATGGGCGGCGACCCCGAGCTGCGGAACCTCGTGCTGGTGCCGCTGGCGTCGTCCTACGGCAGCAACGGCACGTCCGTCACGCTCGCCGTCCACGGCGGAACCCTCGTGCTGCTGCCCAAGTTCGACGTCACGGCCGCGTTGGCGATGGTCGAACGCGCCCGCCCCACGCACGTGCTCGCGGTGCCCACCATGCTGCGGATGATCGCCGACTTCCCCGACCTCGACCGGTACGACACGTCCAGCCTGCGCGTGGTCGCACTCGGCGGCGCCGCCCTGGACGCCACGACCGCCGCACGCGTCCGCGACAGGCTCGGCTGCACGGTCGTGAACGTCTACGGCTCGGCGGACGGCGTCAACTGCCACACCGCCCTGGACGACCCGCCCGGCCACGCCGACACCGCGGGCCGCCCCAACCCGTTCGTCGCACGCCTGCGCATCGTGGACGACACCCTGCACGACGTGCCGCCCGGCGCGGTCGGCGAGATCATCGCGCTCGGCCCGATGTCGCCGCTGTGCTACGTCGGCGCACCCGAGCTGAACGAGCGCTACCGCACGCCGGACGGCTGGGTGCGCACCGGCGACCTCGGCCGCATCGACGACGAGGGCTACCTGCACGTGGTCGGGCGGCGCAAGGACGTGATCATCCGCGGTGGCCTGAACATCAGCCCCGCCGAGGTCGAGGCGCTGCTCGTCACGCACCCGGCGGTGCGGGACGTGGTGTGCGTGCCGGTGCCGGACGACGTGCTGGGCGAACGGTTGTGCGCCTGTGTCGTGGGCGATCCGGCGCTCGTGCTGGAGGACCTGACGGCACACCTGTCGGCGCAGGGGCTGGAGCAGCGGAAGTTCCCCGAGCGGCTGGTCGTGGTGGACGCGCTGCCGCTGGGCGCGGCCGGGAAGGTGGACCGCCGCGCCGTGCAGGACCTCGTGCGGCGGTCGTGAGGCGTCCGGCGGACGGGCCGTCCGCCGGGTGCACGCCCCGTCAGGCCTTGAGGGCCTTGGATATCTCCGCGGCGTTCGCCGTGAACACGCCGAGGAGGTCGAGGTCCTCCCCCGGGTAGTTCACGATCCGCACCTGCCGCGCGGCCGAACCGGGCAGCACCGTCCCGGTCGACATGTGCGCGTTGTCGAACACCAGGTCCGGCTGCTTGCCCGCGAGCTCGGCGAGCTGCGCCGGGGTGACCGGCTGCGGGCCGAACGTGCCGACCACCTCGGCGCCGGTGACCGCGGCCATGTACGCCACGAACGCCTGGCTGACCACCTTCGGCGCCTTGCCGCCGGGGAACGAGCCGCGCACCTGCTGCTCGACCGACTTCAGCGTGGTGTCGAACTCCGCCAGCCACTTCTCGGCCGCGTCGGTGGTGCCGAGCAGGCCGGCCAGCCGCGTCACCTCGGCGCGCACCACCTCCGGTGCGTTCTCCAGCTTCACCGCCTCCACCTGCGCCGACCCGCCCGCAGCCTCCTTCAGCCGGGGCGCGAACCCCTCGAACTCCGCGTACAGCACCAGGTCCGCGCCCGCGACGGCGGCGAGGTCGGACGGTTTGGGGTCGTAGTCCGCCGCGTGCGCCACGGTCGCCGGCACCACGACCCGCACGTCGGTCGCACCCGCGGCCTTGGCCAGCGCGGCCTCCCACGCCGTGGCGGCGACGACCTTCTTGCCCGCCGGGGCGGCCGGGGACGCGGGCTGGGCTCCGCCGCCGCAGGCGGTCAGCGCGAGCACCGCGCCGAGCACCACGAGCTTGGTCTTCACGGGTCAGGTTCTCCTCATCGGCGACAACTGGGCCAGCAGGGCGATCACGCCCGCCAGCAGGACGAGCACCGGACCGGGTGGCTGGTCCAGTGCGAGTGCGAGCAGCAGACCGCCGACGGCCACGACGAGGCCGATGCCGACCGACGCGACGACCATGCCGGTCAGGCCGCGGCCGATCCGCCGCGCCGCCAGCGCGGGCAGCAGGGTCAGCGCGTCCACGAGCAGCGCGCCGGTCAGCTTGATCGCCGCGGCGATCGACACCGCGATCACCACGAGCAGCGCCGCGGTCAGCGGTCCGGTGCGCACACCGGAGCACGCGGCGAGCTCCCTGTCGTGCAGCAGCAACGCCAGATCCCCGCGACGCCACCAGAACAGCGCCGGAATGGCCACCGCCAGCACCCCGAGCACCACCAGGTCGACCGGCCGGGTCGACAGGATCGAGCCCCACAGCAGCTCGAACGCGCCGTTGGCGTTCACGCCGGAGATCGACAGCACCAGCAGCGCCACGGCGATGGCGAGGCTCATCAGCAACCCCATCGCACCGGACAGCCCCGCCGACGTCGTCGCGAACGGCGCCAGCCCACCGCCGGCGAGCGCGCACAGCGCCAGCGCCCACAGCAGCGGGTCGGTGCCGGTGAGCAGGCCGATCGCGCTGCCGAGCAACGCCACGTGCATGATCGCGAACCGCACCGGGTAGATGTCGAGGCCGACGACCAGCACCCCGACCGGCGGCAACGCGACGGCACCCAGCAGCAGGCCGAGACCCGCGCGCTGCACCGGGACCAGCGCGAGCAGCTCCGCGATCACGCCACGTCCCGCAGCCGCCCGGCGGCCATCTCCACGACCCGGTCGCACGCGTCGGCCACGGCCCGGTCGTGCGTCGCCACCAGCACCGTCACCGGCAACGCCGCGATGACCGCCGCCGCTTCCTCCTGGCCCGCGAAGTCGAGCGCCGCGGTGGGTTCGTCGGCCAGGAGCACGCCCGCTCCGGCGGCCACGGCCCCGACCGCCCGCGCGAGCCACGCCCGTTGCGCCTGACCACCGGACAACGTGTGCACGCCACGGGACTCCACCCCGGCGAGCCCGAGCCGTTCCGCCGCCGCACGCGCCGCCTCGCCGTGACCGCTGCTGTCGAGCAACTCGCCCAGCAGCAACGGGAATCGCCCCGCCGACCGCAGCTGCGGGATCCACGCGACCTCGGCCCGCCTCCGGCGCCACTGCGCGGCGTTGCCGGCCCGCACCCCGCCGACCTCCACCACGCCGTCCGCGATCGGCTGGAACCCCAGCACCGCGCGCAGCAACGTCGACTTGCCGGAGCCGTTGGTGCCGATCAACGCCACCCGCAGCCCCGCGGGCACGTCGAGGTCGACGGCATGAACGGCGGTGTGCCTGCCATAGCGGCAATGCACACCTCGGAACAGCAGGGACGACGCGGTCACGTGCCACAGGTCGTTCACCCGGCCGGGTCAGTTCCCGGCAGTTGTCAGCCGACTTCGGTGGCGTCCTGCCCGGCGGCCCTGACCAGGTCCTCCCGCGCCCGCGCCACCCGCGACCGGATCGTGCCGATCGGGCAGCCGACGACCTCCGCGGCCTCGGCGTACCCCAGCCCGAGCACCTGCGTGAGCACCAGCGCCTCCCGCCGGTCCTCCGCGAGCCCGTCGAGCAGCACGTTGAGCTCGACGATCGCCGTGAACCCCGACGACGTGCCCTGCCCCCGGTCCGCGGCCTGAACCCAGTCGACGTCCGCGGACACCCGCGGCCGCGACTGCGCCATCCGCACCTGGTCCACCACGACCCGCCGCGCGATCGACAACAGCCAGGTCATCGCCGACGACCGCGCCTCGAAGTTGCGCAGGCTCGGCAACGCCCGCAGGTACGTCTCCTGCGCCAGGTCGTCCGCGACGCCGACGTCCGCGAGGTGCGCGACGAACCGCCACACGTCCCGCTGCGTCGCCCGCACGAACCGCTCGAGGGCAACCCGGTCACCCCCGCGTGCCTGCAACGCCCAGCGGGTCACCTCGTCATCGGGGGAGTTCACGAGGCCGCATCGTAACGGCCACCGTCCGGTGACCTCACCGGCCATTCGGACCCGCTGGGCCACGTGCCGGACCCGCGTCCGCCGAACCGTTCACAGATCACCGGGAACCAACTGGGCCGGATGACCGACAATGTGCATGTGGACTGCAGCACCTGCCGCGAAGCCCTGTCCGCCCGCCTCGACGGGGAAGACGAGGGCGTGCCCGCCGAGGAGGTGGACGCGCACCTCGGCTCCTGCGCACCCTGCCGCCAGTGGCAGGAGACCGCCACCGCCCTGACCCGCACGCTGCGCGTCCGCCCAGCCGCACCGGCGCCGGACCTCGCCGCGGCCGTCCTCGACGCCACCCCCGCACTCACCCCACCCGCACCGCGGGCGTGGCTGTCGCGGGCCCTGCTCGGCGGGGTCGCTGTCGCACAGCTCACCCTCGGGCTCGCCCAGGTGCTGGGCACGGGCTCCGCGGCGCACGGCGGGCACACGACCGGCGTGGACAGCAGCCACCTGTTCAACGAGAGCACGGCCTGGAACCTGGCCCTGGGCCTCGGTCTCCTGTGGACCGCGCTGCGGCCGGCGGCAACGGCGGGCGTGCTCCCGGTGACGGCGGCTTTCGTGGCCGTGCTGGTGCCGTACTCGGCGAGCGACCTGGTCAACGGAACGGCGACCGCCGGCCGGGTGCTGTCGCACTCGTTGCTGGTCATCGGGCTGGCCTTGCTCGCGGTGGTGCACTTCCGCGATCGGGGGCCGGGTGGGCGGGTCTCCTCCGGTGGCGAGTCCGGCGGAGGTCTTGCTGACGACGTGTCGCGGGCTGAGCAGCCTGCGGCTGGGCGGGCCGCGGCTGGGCGGCGGGTCCGGTTGCGGCCGGTGAACCGGCGCCGGGCGGCGTGACCGGGCGCCGGTCGGCGTGAACCGGTGCCGGTCGGCGTGACCAGGCGCCGGTCCCGTGAGGAGCCGCTGCCGCGTCAGCCCTCCAGCGCGTCAACCCACCCGCGCGTCGCCCGCCTCGGTGTTGGCGAGCCAGCCGGCCATGCCCTGCGGGTTCCAGTCGTACGCCTCGTACCTCTCCACCACCGTGCGCACGTGGTCCGCCGGGGTTCCCGGCCACGCCTCGAAACCGGTCCCGCCGAGGTCGCCCGCGACCATCAGTCCACCCAGAACCACGTACTCGACCACGGCGACGGCGATCGGTTTGAAGTCCTCGCCCACGGTCTCGCGCGCCCAGCCGATCGGCAGGTCGGCGTGCACCCAGTCGGTGAGGCCGTCGATCAGCAACTCGGTCGCGATGGACTCGACGACGTTCTCCATGTGATGGCACTTCCTGGCTGTGCGGGACCGTCGCACCGTTGTAGCACGACGGCCCGCAGCGCGCTCCACATCAGCCGGTCGTGCAGGTGCTCCCGTTCAACGAGAACGCCCCCGGCGCCGAGTTCACCCCGCTGTACGTCCCGTTGAACCCGATGCTCACCGACCCGTTGGGTGCCAACGTCCGGTTCCAGGCGAGGTTCACCGCCGTGACCGCCGCGCCGGACTGCGCGAACGTGGCACCCCACCCCGGCAGCGTCAGCCGCTGCCCGTCCGCGTAGCTGAACGCCAGCGTCCAGCCGTCGACCGGGGCGGCACCGGTGTTGGTGATGGTCACACCCGCCGTGAACCCGTTGCCACCGCCCCAGTTGTAACCCGAGTACGCGACCTTGCAGCTCGCCGAACCCGCGCCCGTCGTCACCGACACGACCGGGGAGTCGGCGGAGACGTTGCCGGTCGTGTCCTTGGCGCGCACGCGGTACCGGTACGTGGTCGAGGCGGTCAGACCGGTGTCGGTGTAGGTGGCCGACGGGACCGAACCGACCAGGGCGAACGCAGCCGGGCCCAGGGCACGGTAGACGTCGTAGCCGGTGACGCCGACGTTGTCGGTCGAGGCGGGCCAGGTCAGCGTCAGGCCGGTGGAGGTCACGTTCGACGCGACCGGGGCACCCGGAGCGGACGGCGGGACGGGGTCCACCGCGCCGCCGAAGATCGTGGCCTCCTTCGCGGTCTGGCGGATTCCGTTGGCGCCGTTGAGGAAGCGCTCGCCCCACGGGGTCAGTGCGGCCGGGTCGAAGGAGGTGGTCATGTCCAGGTAGGCGACGTCGCTGCCGTTGCCGCTCCACGACCAGCCGAGGTAACCGAGACCGCGGGCCTGCGCCTGGGCCATGATGGTGTCCTCGTCGGGGTCGCCGTCGCTGTGGTCGAAGCCGAACTCGCCCACCACGAGCGGCAGGCCCGCGGTCTGGAACGCGTCGAAGTAGGCGTTGATCTCGACCGCGGTGTCGTAGACGCCGTACATGTGGATGGAGAACACGGTGTTGCGCAACGGGTCGGCGGCGAACACCGCTGCCGCGCCGTCCCGCATGACGTTCTGCCAGTCCTGGCCCCACATCGGGGCGTCCGCCATGATCAGGTGGTGCAGGCCGGCGCCGCGCAGGCGGGTGATCGCGCTGCTCGTCGCCGTGGCCCACGTGGCGCTGACCTGGGCGTTGTTGCCGAACGGCTCGTTGCCGAGGTTGATGACGACGTAGTTCTCCTGGCCCTTCAGGGCGTCTGCGACGCCGAGCCAGTAGGTGGCGGCCTGGTCGAGGCTCGCGGCACCGCTCTGCTCGCCGTAGCCGGTGGTGTCGTGGACCTCCAGGACGCAGATCATCCTGTTCTGCTTGCACAGCGCGATGACGGACGACACCTCGGCGGCCGGGGTCGGGCCCCACCGCTGGCCGCTGCCGAGCACGACGCGGACGGTGTTGGTGCCGAAGGACTTCATGTCCGCGAACGCCCTGGTCCGGTTCGGGTACCAGACGTGGGCGTGGTTGACGCCGCGCATCACGAACGGGGTGCCGTTCGCCTCGACGACGCGGGTGCCCTCGACGTGCAGGCCGGGCGCGGCCGGGGGTTGCGTCCCGAGAGCGGCCACCACGGCCGGGTACCAGCGGCTCTCGATCTTCTGGATGCCGGTGGTGGTGTTGGGGTGGACGCCGTCGGTGGTGTCGGTGGCGGTGCTGAAACCGGTCCACTGGTCGACGACCGTGATCGGTGAGGCCGTCGTGCTGTTCGCCCTCGCCCAGGCCGGGATGGCGGCGTTGAGGTCGGCCACGCGCTGGCCGCAGGCCGGGCAGCCGGAGGGGTTCATCGGGATGAGCTGGGCCACGACCAGCTTCACCGCCGGGTTGGCGGCGCGCATCTGGCCGAGCATGGTGGTGTAGGCGTTGAGGATGGTCTGCGCCGGGATGTTGTTCCACACGTCGTTCGTGCCGAGGTGCATCAGCACGACGTCCGGCCGTGCGGTGGCCAGCCAGCCGGGGAGCTGGTTGTCCCGCACGATGTTCGTGGCGAGGATGCCGCCGTGGCCCTCGTTCTCGCCGTCATAGGGGAAACCGCAGCCCGGCGCCGGGAGCGAGCCGACGAAGTCGACGCCCGTGTGACCGGTGTCCTGCAGGTGCTTCCACAGCAGCGCACGCCAGCAGCCGGGTGAGCCGGTGATCGAGTCGCCGAGGGCCATGATCCGAACGGGTGCGGCGGCGCCGGCGGGCGTGGGAGCGACGACCGCGCAGGCCGCCAGCACCAGGACGGCCACCACCGCTCGGAGGAGTCTGCGGGCCACCACGACCTCCTGAGGTGTTCGACAGGGGAGGACATCTTCTGGGAGCGCTCCCGGAGTGGGACTGTAACCACGGCGGATCAAGCGACCACACCGCCGACTGGCCCCACCGGGACGCGCAACACCGGTCGATGGCCGTTCGACCCGTTCGACACCTGCTCCGTCGAACGGCGCACCCGAATCGACGATCAAGTCTGGAAAACGCTTTCCACATTGCTGCACAACACTTCTCACCCTTGCGCGCGCCAGTACGCCGGGCCATCCTGACCGCTGTGGACCCGCGACGAAGCGTGCTGCTCCCAGTGGTGGTCACCGCCGTCCTGGCCGGACGGGAGCCGCGGCAGGAGGTCGTCCACGGCGGTGCGACGCTCGACGACGACGGGTCGCTCGCGTACAGCTCGACCGGCGTGCTGCCACCGGGCAGCGCCGTCACCGGAGCAGCGGTCCGGGTCGGGCACGGTGACGCCCTGCACGTCACCGACATCGACCCGAACCGCCCCGGTCTCGAAATCTTCATGGTCCACGAGGGCGCGCGTCCCCTGCCCTCGCGCGGAAAGGTCGCACCATGATCAGGACCCTGCTCGTCGCGGTGGCGGTGCTCGCGGGCACCGCCGTCGCGGCACCGGCGGCCACGGCGGCCGTCACGAGCCCGCCCACCGATCCGAACGCCCGCTACACCGGCCGCTGGAACACGAGCTCGGCCGGCGCCTACGTGTCCGAGTGGGCGGGTGCGCACGTCGTCATCGGGTTCACCGGACGGACGGTGAAGCTCCGGCAGCGCGGCACGATCGACTTCTTCGCCAGCATCGACGGCGGCCCCGACGTGTCGTACGTGAACCGAAGCGGGACGGTCGACCTCACGCCTGCCCCACTGGCCACCGGCAACCACACCCTGCGCGTGTCCTACCGCCCGATCGCAGGCTCCTACAAGGGCGACGCGGTGTACCAGGGCATCGAGATCGACACCGGCGCGCGGACGTTCGCGCCCGCCGTGCCCGCGAAGACCATCGAGTTCGTCGGCGACTCGATCACCGTCGGCCAGCAGTCGTCCAAGCAGGCGCTGACCGCGTACGGCTGGCTGACCGGCGAGCGGCTGAAGGCCGGCCACACGCAGATCGCGGTCGGCGGCGCGTGCCTGCACCCGGCGGCGGACGGGTGCCTGAGCATGCGCGAGGGCTTCCTGCGCACCGGCCTCGCCCTGAACGCCCCGGCGTGGAACTTCGGCCGCTACCGGGCGGACGCGGTCGTGATCAACCTCGGCACCAACGACGTCGGGCACAGCGTCACCAAGGAGCAGTTCCGCGCCTCCTACGCGACGCTGCTGCGGCGGGTGCGGGAGAAGTACCCGACCGCGGCGGTCTTCGCGCTGGGCACGTTCCGCAAGCGGTACCTGCCGGAGACGCAGGCGGCCGTGCAGGAGGTCGTCAACGGCGGTGACGGCCGCGTCTGGTTCGTCGACACCACCGGCTGGATCGTCGAGGCCACCGACACGACCGACAACGTGCACCCCAACGACCAGGGGCACCGCAAGATCGCCGACCGCCTGGCGCCGATCGTCGCCGCGAAGTTCTGAGGGAGCCGGTCCATGCCGCGCACAGCACTCCGGCTCGTCCTGCTCGTGACCGCGCTCGTCGCGGCGGCCGCCGTCGTCCCCGCCGCCTCGGCGGCCGGTCCGGTGCCGCACTACCTGATGACGGCGTTCACCAACAGCAGCGAGTCGAACATGTACGTCTACGACTCGGCCAACGCCACCGGTTTCACGCAGGTCAGGGCGAACGCCTACACACCGCCGTCGGGCCTGATCCGCGATCCCAGCGTCATCCGGCACACCGACGGCTACTACTACCTCGTCTACACCACGAACTGGACCGGTGACACGATCGGTTTCGCCCGCAGTGCCGACTACGTGACGTGGACGTTCCTGCGCAACGTCCGGGTAGGCCTCAACGGCGCCACCGGCAGCACCTGGGCACCGGAGTGGTTCAAGGACTCCGACGGCAGCGTCCACGTCGTCTTCTCCGCGTCCACGACGGGAACGGCCGGGCAGTTCCGCCCGTACCGGATCACCGCGACGAACGCGGACCTGTCGGCGTGGACGAGCCCGGTCGCGCTGGGCATCCCGGCCAACTACATCGACAGCTTCCTGGTCAAGGTCGGCGGCACCTACCACAACTTCCTCAAGAACGAGACGACCAAGTACGTCGAGCACGCCACGGCCACGTCGCTGACCGGGCCGTGGACGTTCGTCGGCACCGGGAACTGGGCGGGCTGGGGCTCCGGGCTGGAGGGACCCGCTCTGGTGCGGCTGCCCGACGGCCGCTGGCGGATCTACTTCGACCAGTACGGCCAGCGGCGCTACTTCTACGCCGACAGCGGCAACCTCACGACGTTCGGCGCCAAGACCGAGCTGGCGGGGCTGTCCGGTACCGCACGGCACTTCACGGTCCTGCGTGAGGACTCCGGCGACGGCACGGCCATCGCCACAGGCGCCCGCTCGTTCCGCTCGGTGAACTTTCCCGACCGGTACGTCCGCCACCGCGACAACCTCGCGTACGTGGACCCGGTGAGCTCGTCCAGCCCGCTCTCCACGCGTCAGGACGCGACGTTCACGGTCGTGGCGGGCCTGGCCAACGCGAACTGCCACTCGCTGCGCTCGATGAACTTCCCCGACCGCTACCTGCGGCACTACGACTTCAAGGCACGGCTGGACACCAACACCGGTGACGCCACGTTCGCCCGTGACGCCACGTTCTGCGCCCGCACCGGACTCGCCGGCACCGGCACGTCACTGGAGTCCTACTCCCACCCCGGCCGCTACCTGCGCCACCACAACTACGAACTGCGCGTGGACTGGCGCACCTCCGACTCGGCGTTCGCCGGTGACGCGTCGTTCACCGCCGCCGCCCCACTGGCCTGAAAGGACAGTCGATGAGGACGGTCTTCCTCCGCCTGGCGGTGCTGGTGCTCGCGGTCGTCACCTGCGTGGCCGGGATGCCGGTACCGCAGGCCGGTGCGGCGTCCGCGGTGCGCTACACCAACCCGATCGCCGAGAAGCGGGCCGACCCGCACGTCTTCAAGCACACCGACGGCTTCTACTACTTCACCGCGACCGTCCCGGAGTACGACCGGATCGTCCTGCGCCGCGCGACGACGATCCAGGGCCTGGCCACGGCGGCGGAGACGGTGATCTGGCGCAAGCACTCCAGCGGTGAGATGGGCGCCCACATCTGGGCACCGGAGATCCACTTCATCAACGGCAGGTGGTACGTCTACTTCGCCGCCGGGCGCACCGACGACGTCTGGCGCATCCGCATGTACGTGCTGGAGAGCTCGGCTGCCAACCCGCTGACCGGGCCGTGGACCGAACGCGGCCGGATCACGACGCCGTGGGACACCTTCTCGCTGGACGCCTCGACGTTCGTGCACAACGGCGTGCGGTACCTGACCTGGGCGCAGCAGGAACCGGGCATCGCCACCAACTCGAACCTCTACCTGGCCCGCATGGGCGCGAACCCGTGGACCATCACCGGGACGGTGACGCGGCTGACCGTGCCGGCGCTGGCGTGGGAGACCCGCGGGTACAAGGTCGCAGAGGGGCCGTCGGTCCTGCAGCGCAACGGGCGGCTCTTCCTGACCTACTCGGCCAGTGCCACCGACGCGAACTACTGCCTCGGGCTGCTGACCGCCTCCGCGTCGGCCGACCCGCTCAACGCGGCCTCCTGGACGAAGAGCGCCGACCCGGTGTTCACCAGCAACGCGGCGACCGGCCAGTACGGTCCCGGCCACAACTCGTTCACCGTCTCCGAGGACGGTGCCAGCGACGTCCTCGTCTACCACGACCGCAACTACCGCGACATCAGCGGCGACCCGCTCAACGACCCGAACCGCCGCACCCGCGTGCAGAAGGTCCACTACCGCTCCGACGGCACCCCGGACTTCGGCATTCCGGTGCCCGACGGCCCGACGCCGGTGCGGCTGCGGTCCTACGCCGCCGCCGACCGCTTCGTGCGGCACTGGGAGTACCGCGCCCGGCTGGAGGCGAACGTGTCGCCGCTGGCCGACTCGCAGTTCCGGGTCGTCACCGGGCTGACCGGGTCCGGCACCGTGTCGCTCGAGTCGACCAACTTCCCCGGCTACTACCTGCGCCACCGCAACAACGAGCTGTGGGTGGACCGCAGCGACGGCAGCACCCTGTTCCGCAACGACGCGAGCTTCACCCAGCGCGCGGGACTCGCCGCGAGCTCGGCGGTGTCGTTCGAGTCGGTCAACTTCCCCGGCCTCTACGTGCGCGTCAACGGCGGTCTGCTCTTCCTGCAGGCGGTCACCGACGCGCAGGGCCGTTCCGATGCGACGTTCGTGCTGGAGTGATCCGCGATGACGAGGAAGATCGCACTGGTCGCGGCGGTGGTGCTGGCCACCGCCGTCGGGACGGCACCACCCGCCTCTGCCTATCCCCTGCCGGGCCGCGTCACGGGTGACACCGGCGTGCACGACCCGAGCGCGGTCCGGCGCGCCGACGGCAGCTACCTGGTGGCGCACACCGGGAGGGACATCGCGCTCAGGACCTCCACCGACCGGGTCGCGTTCCGCTCCGCCGGGTCGGCGTTCCCGAACGGGGCGTCCTGGACCACTCCGTACACGAACGGCGACCGCAACCTCTGGGCACCGGACCTGTCGTTCCGCAACGGCCAGTACTGGCTGTACTACTCCGCTTCGACGTTCGGCTCGAACCGGTCGGCGATCTTCCTCGCCACCAGCCCCAGCGGGAACGCCGGCACCTGGACCCACCGCGGTCTCGTCGTCGAGTCGCGGACCTCCGACGACTTCAACGCCATCGACCCCGACCTCGTCGTGGACGACCAGGGCCGCTGGTGGCTGAGCTTCGGCTCGTTCTGGTCCGGGATCAAGATGGTCGCGCTGAACCCGTCCACGGGTCTGCGGGCCGACTCCACGATCCGGTCCCTCGCCGGGCGCAACGGCGGCCCGATCGAGGCGCCGAACATCGTCAAACGGGGCTCCTACTACTACCTGTTCGTCTCGTTCGACTACTGCTGCCGGGGCGCGTCAAGCACCTACCGCGTCATGGTCGGCCGATCGACGAGCGTCACCGGTCCCTACGTCGACCGCAACGGCACCGCCCTGACCTCGGGCGGCGGCACGGAGGTCCTGGCGGGGCAGGGCAGCGTGCACGGGCCCGGCCACCAGGACGTCCTCAGCGACGTCGACGGCGACCTGCTCGTCTACCACTACTACACCGACTCCGGCGCGTCCCGGCTCGGCGTCAACCTGCTGGCCCTCGACTCCGCGGGCTGGCCGTACCTGCGGTGAGGGGTGCCCGCGCAGCGCGGGTCACCGGTACGGCGACCGGCCCGCTGCCGGGTCGTGGACGTCGAGGCGGCCGCACATGCCGAACCGCTGCGGTTCCTCCCCCCGCACCACGTGGACGTCCGCGCCGGCGAGGTGCCCGATGTCCCCGGCGCGCAGGCGCTCCAGGTGCTCGCCGGTCAGCTGAGTGGCCGCGAGCGCCCCGGCCCGCCACCGCTGTTCCCAGTCGTCCAGCGACTCCCGCTTCAACGCGAGCGCGGCCGCGTAGAACGCCTCGATCGCCGCGGTGTCGCCCGCCTCCAGGCGTTCCCGCAGCTCCAGGAACCCCTCGACGGCCAGGTCGCGGCGCCGGCGGGCGGCGGGCTCGGAGGCGGCGTAGGCGTGCCCGGGTTGCGCGAGGGACGCGGCGGTCGCGTAGCGCTCGGGGTCCGCCAGCACCTCGGGCGGGAACGTGAACACCGCGTCACCGGCCTCGGGCAGGCCGCTGTTCTGCATCACGACGACGATGTGCAGGTCGTCGTCGTTGACCAGCCGGTGGACCGTGCCGGGCGTGAACCACGCGACCGTGCCGGTGCGCAGCGGGGTCTCGGCGAACCCGCGCCGGGTGAGGGTCTGCACCCGGCCCTGCCCGCCGACCACGTAGTAGCACTCCGCGCAGGTGAGGTGCACGTGCGGCGACCCGCCGCACACCCCGTCCGCGGTCGGCCAGTCGTACACCCGCAGACCGGACAGGCCGATCCCACCGGGGAACGGGGTCACCACGCGTGCTCCTCCACGTAGGACTCCAGGCGCCCGCGGTCCCAGCCGCCGGTCGCGACGACCAGCCGGTGGCGCAGGTGCAGCGACTCACCGGATGGCACCTCGACGGTGTCGAAGAAGGCGAACGACGGGTTGACCGCCGCGAACGGTGTGCTGCGCACGAACCAGTGGGTGTTCTTGTTGTCCGGGTGGTCGATGAACAGCAGTGTCGAGGACCGGTCCACCTCGTCGTGCTGTCCGACGAACGCCAGCCACGCGGCCTTCTCGCCCATCAGCTCCTGCCCGCTGCCGCCGCCGGCCGCGAGGACCTCGCCGCCGGTGAACGAACGCGGACCGCGCCAGAAGAACCCGGTGTAGCCCGCGAGCCTCGCGGCCGTTGGTGGTCGGGCTGCCGAACGACAACGGCTCCGAGCGCGCGTTCGTCAGCGTGGTGGCGAACTCCAACGTCCACGCCTCGTCCTCGACGTCGCGCACGGTGAGCCGACGTTCCTCGTCGACCCAGTGCTGCCCGGCCTCGGTGACCCAGGAGAGCCGTTCGCCGATGGTCAGCTCGCCCTCGGCCTCGGCGGTGCTGAACTCCTCGTGCCGCATGCTGCCCACGTTCGGCAGCACCACGTACCCCTCGTCGCGCACGTAGGTGACGCCGCCCCAGAAGTTCTGCCCGGACACGTCGGTCGCGGTCATCTGCACGCCCTTGTGCCAGCGGTGGTCGTGCGGCCGGAACGCCGTCACGACGTCACCGGCCAGCGTGCGCACGGGGTGCAGGTAGGGCTTGGGCCCCTCGAACGCCGGGGTCGTCGGCCGGTGCACGTACCGGAACAGCTCGGCCGCGCCCGCCGACACGACGAGCACCTCGTCGTCCTGGCGCGTGATCACCGGTTGGTCGCCCACGGGGCACCGCTTCCTTCCATGCTGGTGTAGAACGGGTCGCCCGGCCCGATCCGGCCGGCCTGCACGACGGCGCCGGTGAACGCCGAGGCGTACAGCGCCGCGATGAACTCCATGGTGTCCCTGGTGTCGGCGAGGGTGACCGGGGGCGGTTCGCCGCCGTCCAGGGCGTCGAGGACCGCCGCCAGCTGGCCCCGGTGACCGCTGACCTCGTCCGACCGCTGCTCCTGCTGCCAGCGGGCGAGGACGTCGTCGTGGCCGGGCGCCGGGGTGACCGTCCAGTGCGCGTCGCTGTAGCCGTAGAGGTGCTCGACCTCGACCGTGGCGCGTTCGAAGTCGAACCGCAGCTGTGAGGTCTCCCTGGGTGAGAGCAGCGAGTTCACCACTGAGGCGACCGTCCCGTCGGCGAAGGTCACCAGCGCCATCGAGACGTCCTCGGTCTGCACGTCCCTGGCCTGCCTGGCCGCGACGGCCCGCACCTCCCGCCACGGTCCCAGCACCGACAGCAGCAGGTCGAACTGGTGGATGCCGTGCCCCATCGTCGGACCGCCGCCCTCGCTGTCCCACGAACCGCGCCACGGCACGGCGAAGTAGGCGTCGTCGCGGTACCAGAGGGTGTCGCACTTCGCGACCAGCGACCGGCCCAGCACCCCCTCGGCGGCCAGGCGCCGCAGCCGCACCGCCGCCGGGCCGAACCGGTGCTGGAAGACCGTCGCGACCCGGCCGGTCGAGCTCCGCTCGGCGACGACGAGCGCGTCGACCTCGGCCAGCGACAACGCCGGTGGCTTCTCGACGAGCACCGTCGCGTTCGCGGCCAGGCATTCGAGCGCCAGCGGCACGTGGTGGCGGGGCGGGGTGCAGATGTGCACCACGTCCGGCTCCTCCTCCGCCAGCAGCGCGGTGAGCCCGGGGTGCACCCGCGGCACACCCCACCGCTCGGCGAACGCGGCGGCGCGGCCGGCGTCCACGTCGGCGACCGAGACGAGCTCGACCCGGTCACCGCAGGCCCGCACCGCCTCCGCGTGGGCGGCCGCAATTGCACCCGTTCCGACGATGGCAGCGCGCCTCACCGGGCCGCGTCCACTTCCGCCTGGACCTCCCTGATGAACGACGTGGCCGCCGCATCGGGGGTGGTCCGGCCGAACAGCACGTCCTCGGTGTGCCGCTTGAGGATCGCGTCGACCGTGCTGGCGCCGTTCGGCGTGATCCTGGGCGGGTCGCTGACCGGCACGGTGTCCAGGTACTCCTTGGCCGCCTTGTCGGTCTCCTTCAGCTGGCCGGCGATGACGTCGCGGATCTTCTGGTTGGCGGGCACGCCGCGTTCGGTCAGCATGATCTTCGCCGCCTCCTCGTCGTTGGCGAGGAAGCTCACGAACGCCGCCGCCTCCGCGGGGTGCTTCGACCGCGACGACACCGACCAGAACATCGACGGCTTGTAGTACGCGCCGGGTGCCTTGCCCTGCGTCTCCCCCGGCAGCCGCAGCAACTTCAGCCTGGCGCCGCTGGCGGCGGTCAGCGCGGTCAGCTGGGTGTTCCACCACAGGCCGAACGCGGCGGTGCGGGTCGCGGTGGCGGACTGGTTGAGTCCCGCGGAGGCCTTCTCGATCGTCACCGACGGCGGTGCCGCGACGCCGGACTTCGCGAGGTCGGCGATGTACTGCCAGTACTCGCGGGCGATCTCCTGCGGCAGCACGACCTTGCCCTCGGCGTCGAACATGGCCTTGCCCTGCTGGCGCGCCCGGATGCTCAGCCCGGCGGTGTCGTTGATGCCCGGCGACTGCACGCCGAACACCTGTCCGCCACCGGCCTCGGACACCTGCTCGCCGATCCGCTTCAGGTCGTCCCACGACCACTTCGTGTCGTCGGGCACCGGGATGCCGTACTGCGCGAGCAGGTCGAGGTTCACCATGACCGAGTACATGCCGAGGCCGACGGGCAGCCCGTACTGCTTGCCGCCGATCGCGCCGGTGGCGAGCGCCTTCTGGTCGAAGTCCGCGGTGTCGAGGTGCTTCTTCGCCTCGGTGAGGTCGAGCAACGCGCCGCGCTCGGCGTAGGACGCGATGTACAGCTCGTCCATCTGCATGACGTCGGGCGCGTCGTTGGCCGCCATCGTGGTGGCGAGGCTGTCCCAGTAGCCGTTCCACTCCTTGAACTCGCCCTTGATGGTGATGTTCCGGTGCTGCTCCTGGAACAGCTCGATGATCCGCTGGGTCCTCTTGTGCCGGTCGTCGCCGCCCCACCAGGTGAAGCGCAGCGTCACCGGCTCCGCGGTCAGGTCGCCACCGGCGTCGGAACCGGCCCCGCACGCGACGAGCAGCGACGCGGTCAGGGACAGCAGGGTGGCCCACGCGACCCTGCGGCGAGCACCTCTTGGCATGAGCTGTCCTTTCGGCTACTTGCCCCCGGTCGTGGCGATCCCCTTGACGAGGTACCGCTGGCCGACGAGGAAGGCGAGGAAGATCGGGACGAGCGACACGACGCTCATGGCGAACTGCGCGCCCCACGACGTCGCGACCGTGGAGTCCACGAACGACCGCAGGGCGACCGGGACCGTGTACATGTCCGGGTCGGTGAGGTAGATCAGCTGGCCGAAGAAGTCGTTCCAGGTCCAGATGAACGTGAAGATCGCGGTGGTCGCGAGCGCGGGCGTCATGAGCGGCAGGATGATCCGCAGGAAGATCCGCGGGTGGCCGCAGCCGTCGATGCGCGCGGCCTCGTCCAGCTCGCGCGGCAGGCCGCGGATGAACTGCACCATGAGGAACACGAAGAACGCGTCGGTGGCGAGGACCTTCGGCACGATCAGGGGCAGGAACGTGTTGACCCAGCCGATGTTCGAGAACAGCACGTACTGCGGCACGATGATGACGTGGATGGGCAGCATGATCGTGCCGAGCATGATGCCGAACCACCAGCGCTTCCCGCTGAAGTGCAGCCGGGCGAACGCGTAGGCCGCCATCGAGCACGACACCAGGTTGCCGAGGATGCAGCCCAGCACCAGGACCGACGAGTTGACCAGGTAGGTCCCGAACGACGGTGTGAGGGCGGTCCACCCCTCGGTGTAGTTCTCCGTCCGCAGGCCGTCGAGGACCAGCCCGGGGCTGCGGAAGATCTCGTCGTCGGGCCGCAGCGAGCTCACGACCATCCACAGCACCGGGTACAGCATCACGAAGCCGGCCAGTACCAGGCCGGTGTGCTTGGCGAGGGAGGACAACCGGCTAGTCGTCATAGAAGACCCAGTACCTCGCCGCCCAGAAGTTGATCGCGGTGAACGCCGCGATGATCAGCAGCAGGAACCACGCCAGCGCCGACGCGTAGCCCATGTCGAACCGGCTGAAACCCTGCTGGTACAGGTAGAGCGTGTAGAACATCGTCGAGTCCGACGGGCCGCCGGTGCCGCCGGAGACGACGAACGCCTGCGTGAACGACTGGAAGGCGTGGATGATCTGCAGCACCAGGTTGAAGAACAGGATCGGCGAGAGCAGCGGCAGCGTGATGTGCCAGAACCGCGACCAGCGGCCGGCACCGTCGATCGCGGCCGCCTCGTGGTAGACGGCCGGGATCTGCCGCAGCCCGGCGAGGAAGATGACCATCGGTGACCCGAACGTCCACACGTTCAGCACGATGAGCGTCGACAGGGCGGTGTCGGGGTCGGAGATCCAGCCCCCGCCCTCGACGCCGAAGAGGCCGAGCACCCGGTTCACCAGACCGTCGGTGCCGAACACCTGCGTCCACAGCACGGCGATCGCCACGCTGGAGCCCAGCAGCGAGGGCAGGTAGAACGCCGAGCGGTACAGGGCGAGCCCGCGCAGCCCGCGGTCCAGCAGCAGTGCGACGGCGAGCGCGCAGGCCAGCTGGAGCGGCACGGACACGAGCACGTAGGTGAACGTCACCCGCAGGGCGTTGTGCAGTCGTTCGTCGGTGAGGATCCGCGCGAAGTTGTCCAGCCCGGTGAACCTGGGCGGCTGGATCAGGTTGTACTTCGTGAAGCCGAGCCCGAACGACGCGAGGACCGGGCCGATCGTGATGAACAGCAGTCCGGCGAACCAGGGTGCCAGGAACCAGAAGGCCGCCCTGTTGTCGCGCTTGCGCACCTGCGTGCCGTCGCGGCGCAGCCGGCGCAACTCGTCGAGAGCACTCATGGAGCCCCTGATCCGTTTGGAAAACGCTTTCCGGAGTTTGCATCGACGTCACCCGACCGTCAAGCAGCGGCGTCGAACGCCGTCGAAAGCTTCGTTGAACACCGATTCGACCTGCGTTCGACCCGGTGTTCGACGGCGCGGTGCACAGTGGACCGACTGCGGCGCACCACCACCGGACGTCGAATCGACGATTCGCGGAAAGCGCTTTCCGCACACCGTGACCACGGGCTACGCTCGGTTCACCCGCCGTTCCCGCCCGGCCGTCTCAGGCAGCCCCTGCCCGTCTGGAGACCACTGTGAGGACTCGTTTCCTGGCCCTGGCAGCACTCGTCGTGCTGCCGTTGTGCGCGGCGGCCACGCCGGCCGTCGCGGAGGAACCCGGCTGCTCCCCGGCGAGCACGGCGCCGGCCGGTGCGGCCGCGGTGAAGGTGTGGCTGGCGGGTGACTCGACGATGGCCGACCCGAAGGCGAGCTGCCCGGTCGGCTGGGGCAGCCAGTTCGGTGCGCTGTTCACCTCCGACGTGACCGTGGTGAACAGCGCGGTGGCCGGTCGCAGCGTCCAGACCTGGCTCTACGAGTCGAACGTGCAGAACGCCAAGGACGCGGCGGGCGAGTGCGTGGTGAGCCCGCGGACCTTCCACCAGCGCTGGCAGGCCATGCTCGACCCGGCCACCGGGATGAAGGCGGGTGACTACCTCGTCGTCCAGTTCGGCATCAACGACGGCAGCCCCGACTGCCCCCGGCACGTGGGCAGCGCCCGCTACCGGGAGCTCCTCGCGCTGATGGCCAAGGCGGCGAAGGACCGCGGTGCCACGCCGATCTTCCTCACCCCGGTCTCCGCGATCCGGTGCAGTGGCAGCACCGCCGTCGCCACCCGCGGGTTCCTGACCGAGACCTTCGACGCGGGACGGACGAGCGGCGTCACCGTCGTCGACCTGCACCGGTTGAGCTACGCGCTTTACAACTCACTGCGGCTCTGCCCCAACGACGGTGACTACACCAGGGGCCCGGTCGGCGCGTTCTTCTGCAACGACCACACGCACTTCGAGGCCGCCGGGGCGAGGCAGATCGCCGGTGTCGTGGCCAAGGCGCTGCGCGACCAGCGCATCCCGCTGGCGAACTACCTGAGGTAACGGGTTCGCCGAGCCCGTAGTTTCCGCACACCGCCGCCGCCCCTCGTGGAAAGGACTTCTTCGCATGCCCTCGACCAGGACGTGGATGAGCGCGGCAGCGGCGGCAGCGGTCGTGATCGGCGGCCTCGTGCCGGTGGTCCACGCCGAGGTGCGGGCGCTGGCCTGCGGTGACCGGGCGTTCAACGCCGAGGCCGTGCTCAGCGGCAGCACCTGGACCTCCCGCACCGGCGGCCGGACCGTCTACACGGGCACCGACATGCGCTCCGCCGTCCAAGCCGCCGTCGACAGCCTCACCGCGGGCCGGACCGCGAAGCAGTGGGTCCTGGTGCGCGGCAGCGGTGCGGTGAGCGCGGGCTCGCGGATCTCGCTGCCCAGCTACACCGGCATCGACGTGTGCGGCACGATCAACGTGACCGGCACCGGCTCCGGCGACCAGGCGCCGATCTACTCGCGCGGCACCCGTGACGTGGAGGTGCGCTACCTGAGCCTCACCGGCCGTCCGCTGTACGGGATCTTCATGCGCAACGTCGACAACCTCGTGCTGGGCCAGCTCGACATGCGCCTGTCCGGCGGCCTGGGCGTGCGCATCGACAACCGCGGCAACACGAGCGTGCGCAGCCGCAACATCCGGATCGACAACGTGTTCGTGTCCGGTGCGAGCAGCCACGCCGTCGAGACCTACGGGGTGGACGGCCTCACGGTCGGCACCGTGACGGCGCGCAACGTCGGCGAGTCCGGGCTGTTGCTCAACGACACGATCAACGCGACGGTCGGCACGGTCGATGCGGAGAACGCGGGCGCGGGCACCGGGTACGCGGCGTTCCGCACGGCCAACCGCAACGGCCGCATCGGCACCGCCTACCCCACGAACGTCCGGGTCGGCACCGTCCGCGCCCGCGGTGGCGGCCGTGGCGTGTTCTGCGTGTCGGAGAGCGGTGGCCTGACGATCGACCGAATCGACCTGGCGAACACCGGCAACAACGCGGTGCTGATCGAGAACTGCACCAACGTGGTCCTGGCGGCACAGAGCGGCACGGTGACCGGCGGCGGGGAGATCCGGCTGGCCGCGCGCTCGGAGTTCCCCGGCAACCGCGACATCACCGTCCAGAACCTGACGGTGACCAACTCGGCCGTCCGCGAGAGCCCCTGCGGCACGAACACGACGTTCCGCAACCTCACCCTGAACAACAGCCCGTCAAACGTCTGCTCCTGACGGCATCTGCAAGTACCACCGACACCTGATCAAACCGCCGCCAACTACCACCAACACGTTCGCCATCCGCCGAACCGGACCACCCCGAGGAGTCGCCATGGTCACGCGCAGGACGGTGCTGTCCGGTGCGGTCGCCACCGTCGCCGCGGCGGCCGTGGGCACGGGTTCCGCCCACGCGGACCAGACCATCACCGTCGACCCCGGCCCAGACCACGGCACGTGGGAGGGCTGGGGCACGTCGCTCGCCTGGTGGGCCAACGTGTTCGGCGACCGCGACGACCTGGCGGACCTGTGGTTCACCACGAAGACCGTCGTCTACAGAGGACAGCCCTTACCCGGCCTGGGGCTCAGCATCGCCCGGTACAACCTCGGCGCGTGCAGCTGGAACAGCGTGAACGACGAGACCATGGTCACCTCGCCGAACATCCCGCGGTTCAAGCAGATCGAGACCTTCTGGCAGGACTGGCGCAACACCGACCCGGCGTCGGCGGCGTGGAAGTGGGCCGCCGACGCCAAACAACGCGCGGCCGTCGTGAAGGCGGCGCAACGGGGTGCCGTCACCGAGCTGTTCGCCAACTCGCCCGCGTGGTGGATGTGCGCCAACCACAACCCCTCCGGTGCCGCCGACGCGAACAGCGACAACCTGCAGACGTGGAACCAGCGCACCCACGCCGCCCACCTCGCCGAGGTGGCCAGGCAGTTCCGCGACCGGTGGGGCGTCACCTTCCGCACGATCTCGCCGTTCAACGAGCCGGCGTCGGACTACTGGTCGGCGACCGGCAGGCAGGAGGGCTGCCACTTCGACCCGGCGACGCAGCGGGTCGTGCTCCAGCACCTCCGGCAGGAGATGAACGCCCGCGGTCTCACCGGCATGCGGATCGCGGCGTCCGACGAGACCAGCTACGACGCGGCGCGCAGCACGTGGGCCGCGTTCGACGCCACCACCCGGTCCGTCGTGGACCAGCTGAACGTCCACGGCTACCAGGGTTCCGGCGGGCGCCGCGACCTGCTGCACACCGACGCCCGCTCGGCGGGCAAGGTGCTGTGGAACTCCGAGTACGGCGACGCGGACGGCACCGGCCTGTCGATGGCGAGCAACCTGTGCCTGGACTGGCGCTGGCTGCACCCGACCGCGTGGTGCTTCTGGCAGGTGATGGACCCGACCCCGGCGTGGGCGCTGATCAGCTACGACCCGGTCACGCTCGAAGCCGGTGCCGTGCAGAACAAGCTGCACGTCCTGGCGCAGTTCACCCGGCACATCCGGCCGGGCATGCGCATCGTCTCCGCGTCCACCGGCAACGCCGCTACCGCCTACGACCCGGTGGCGCGCCGGCTGGTCCTGGTCTGCGTCAACACGGCCACCTCGGCGCAGACGACCACGTTCGACCTGACCCGGTTCACCACCCTGCCCACCGGGCAGCTCACCCGCTGGTCCACGTCCACGACCAGCGGCAGCGACCGCTACGCGCAGCGCACGGACGTCCGCCTGGACGGCAAGCTGCTGCGGGTCGCCTTCGCACCGGGCCAGGTGCAGACCTTCCAGCTCGACGGGGTGGCCGTCTGAGCCGGAGCGGTCAGCGACTCCCGTGCGACCTCACGGGGTTCCGGACACGGTCACCGGGGCGTCCGCGCCGACCCGCGGCAGCGTGAAGCGGACGGTCGTGCCCGCGTTCACCCCGGTGGCCTCCGTGTCCAGCCAGATGCGGCCGCCGTGGAACTCGACGATCTTGCGGCACATCGCGAGCCCGATGCCGGTGCCGGGGTAGCGGTCCTTGGCGTGCAGGCGCTGGAAGATCACGAAGATCCGCTCGGCGTACTGCTCGTCGATGCCGATCCCGTTGTCGCTCACCGAGAACCACCACGTGTCGTCCTCACCGGGCTCGGCCGCGATGCGCACGTGCGGCGGCTCGTCGCCGTGGAACTTCAGCGCGTTGCCGATGAGGTTCTGGAACACCCCGACCAGCAGCCGGACCTCTCCCCTGACCTCGGGCAGCGGTCCCACGTCGATCCGCGCTCCCGAGGACTCGATCGACAGCGCGAGGTTGCGGCGGGCCTCGTCGACCAGGTCACCGGCCGGGACCACCACCTGCTTGTCGCGCATGCGGCCCACCCGGCTGAACGCGAGCAGGTCGTTGATGAGCAGCTGCATGCGCTTCGCGCCGTCCACGGCGAAGTCGATGTACTGCGTGGCGCGCTCGTCGAGCTGGTCACCGTAGCGCTTCTCCAGCAGCTGGCAGAAGCTCGCGACCTTGCGCAGCGGCTCCTGCAGGTCGTGGGAGGCGACGTAGGCGAACTGCTCGAGCTCGGCGTTGGAGCGGCGCAGCTCGGCCGTGGCGGCGTCGAGCGCGGCGTTGCGCTCCCGCGCCTGCTCCAGCTCGGCGACGATCCGGGTGCGCATGGTGTCGACGTCGACGCCGAGCTCGCGCAGCTCCGTCGGCCCGGTCGCGGCCACGGTGTGCGCGAACGACCCGCCCGCCACCGTCCCGACCTGCCGGCGCAGCCTGCCCAACGGCGCCACGACGAACACCCGCAGCGCCACCACACACCCGAGCACGGCGGCCAGCAGCATGGCCATCGCGACGATGCACGTCACCGCCATCCGCGTGGACGCGTCGTTGAGCGCGGCCCGTCCGGCGGCGCGCTGGGCGGCGATCTCGTCCTGCAACGCCGACAACGCCGCGCGCACCGCGTCGAACCGTTGCTTGCCCAGCGCCTCGGCCGGAACGACGCCGCCCGTCCGCACCGCGGCGACCGCGGGGTCGGCGTAGTCACCACGCCAGTCCGCCAACGCCCCGTCCAGCGCGGTCAGCGCCCGCAGCACGGCCGGGTCGTTCGTCGCCTCGACGGTCGCGCGTGCAGCGGCCTGGCGTTCCCCCGCGTCGCGGTACGGGTCGAGGAACGCCTCGCTGCCGCTCAGCAGGTAGCCCCGGACGCCGTTCTCCTGGTCCACCACGAGGGTGCCGAGCTGCTGCGAGCTCACGACCGCGGGCCCGACGACGTCGAGCAACCGCGAGCGCGCCCTGGACAGGTCGCCGATGGCCAGCAGCACGGCCACCGTCGCCCCGAGCAGGACGACGACGAGCGCCACCGAGATCAGCAGCGACCACCGCCGCAGCGACGGGCCGCCGAGCAGCGCCCCGGAGTCCGGACTCGTCCGCACAGCACCTCCCCCGGCACCGGCGCCGAGGCGCCGCGCTCGTCCCCTCGACGAGTCGCGCAATCGTAGAGAAGGGGCCGTTCCCGTCGTGACGGCCGGGTGAGTGAGCGTGACCACGGCCCTCGGTGAACCGCTCGTCGCCGTTGACCCTCACACCGTGGGAGGGTCGAGACTGACCGCACCCCCGCACGACGCACCAGCCCAGGAAGCCACATGATCATCGACGACGTCTCGTTCCCCCGCGGTCAGCACTGCGAGACCACCACCCTCGGCGCCCTGCTGCGCCACGAGGGCCTCGACCTGTCCGAACCGCTGCTGTTCGGCCTCGGCGAAGGCCTGGGCTTCGTCTACTGGGACGCGAAAAGCCTCGACTTCCCGTTCCTCGGCGGACGCGTCAAGCCGTTCGCGCTCACCCGGACCGCGGCCACCAGGCTGGGCCTCGACCTGCGCGCCGAGGAGACCACCTCGCCGCGCAAGGCGTGGCAGAACGTCGTCACCCACCTGTCCGCGGGCCGCCCGGTCGGCCTGCAGCTGGACTCGTTCCACCTCGACCACTTCACGACGAAAGTCCACTTCGGAGGCCACTTCGTCGCGATCCACGGCTACGACGACGACACCGCCTACCTCGTCGACACGGCTCAGCAGGGCGGCAACGTCACCACGACGCTGGCGAGCCTGGCGAAAGCCCGTGCCGAACGCGGACCGATGACCGCCCGCAACCTCTCCTACACCGCCACCGCGCCCACCGGCCGTCCCGAGCTCGGACGCGCGGTCCGGGAAGCGGTGCGCGCCAACGCACACGCGTTCCTCACCCCGCCCATCGCCAACCTCGGGCACCGCGGCATCACCACGGCGGCGAAGCGGGTGGCGCGGTGGTTCGACCGGGCCGGCGACCCGTCCCGCGACCTCCCGCTCGCCGCGATGCTGATGGAACGCGGCGGCACCGGCGGATCGCTGTTCCGCGCGCTGTACCGGGACTTCCTCGCCGAGGCCGCCGAGCTCACCGGCGACGACACCCTGCGGCACGGCCACGGGCTGTACGCCGCGATCGCGCCGCTGTGGACCGAGGTGGCCGACCACATCGCCGCGGCCGGGGAGACGGGTGACCAGGGGCGGCTGGACCGGGCAGCGGCGGTCCTGGGCGAGCTGGCGGAACGGGAACGGGCCGCGATGGAGGTGCTGGCCCGCGTACGCATCGGCTGAACCGGCCGTGCCGACCAGGCCACGACAGCAGCGCGTGCGCGGTCGAACCGCCGGGACGTGGCCACGACGCCGCAGCCACGTCACCGCGCCCGAGGAGAACGAGCGTCAGAGTTCGGAGAAGTGGGCCGCGTCGCCGACCACGGTCGTGCTCGCCACGCCCTCGACGCTGACCGGCACGTCGCCCGCGAGGGTGATGCGGTGCAGCCGGCGGCGGGCGTTGTCGTAGTCGTCGACGCCGTAGTGCTGGGTGGCCCGGTTGTCCCAGATCGCCACGTCACCGTCGGCCCACTGCCAGCGCACGGTGTTCTCCAGCCGGGTGACGCGGTCCTGCAGCAGCTGGAAGACCGCCTTGGACTCCGCGGCCGTCAGGCCGACGATCCGCTTGACGAAGTGCCCGAGCAGCAGCGCTCGTTCGCCGGTCTCCGGGTGCACTCGGACCAGCGGGTGCTCGGTCTCGTAGCGCTGCGACTCGAACTCCGAGCGGTAGGCCCGTTCCTTCACGTCGACACCGCCGATGCGGGTCGAGTCGACGTGACCCGCGTAGTCGTAGACGTTGGTGTGCACCGCCCACAGCCGGTCCACGAGCGCCTTCAACGCCTCGGGCAGCTCGTCGTAGGCGCGTGCGGTGTTCGCCCAGACCGTGCTGCCCCCGTACGGCGGCAGCTCGACGGCGCGCAGGATGCTGATCGCGGGCACGCGGTCGACGAACGTGACGTCGGTGTGCCAGCTGTTGGCCTTGCCGTAGTCGGAGTCGATCGCCAGCACGTTGGTGTGGTTCTGGCCCTTCACCGTGGGGTGCGCGAGGGTCGGGCTGCCGAACAGCCGCGCGAACGCGAGCTGCTCCGCGTCGTCGAGGTGGTGCTGGTCGCGGAAGAACACGACCTTGTTGGCCAGCAGGGCGGCCCTGATCTCCGCCACGACGTCCTGCGGGAGGTCGCCGCCGAGCCGGACGCCGTCGACGCGTGCGCCGATGCCCGCACCCAGTTTGGCGACGGTGGCGGAAAGTTGTGCGGTCATCGCGGACTTCCTCTCGTGGTGGCGAACTTCCCCACCACCGTGCTGATGTCCGCGCCGCGTGCGCAACATCGCGCGGCCCGAAAACAAGTCTTCCCAGCACCTGGAAGGGATTGACCGGCCGAGTTCCTTCCAGCGTGAAAAATAGGCGGGACCGTCCAGCCCGGCTCCATGATGTGGGACGTGCGGTCCGGCCGTTGACCCCGTCCGATCCGGGTGTGACGCTCGCTCCGTGAGCCAAGCCGCCTCTCTCACCTCGCGCCGGCACGTCGACCTCCGACGGCACGCCAGCGCCTTCTGTCGCGCCGGTCGCTGAATCCGCTCCGCATTTCCACCGGGACCGTTCGTCCCGTTCTTCAGCGTGCCCGATTTCCCTTCGACAAAGGACCTGCCGTGACCACCACGCGACGGAACTTCCTCGGCCTTTCCCTGCTCGGACTGACAGCGGCGACCGTCGGCTGCTCCACCGCCGCCGGTGCCGGCGTCGAGACCAAGACGCTGCGCTACCAGGGCTGGGCGGGCGACGTGACGCTGCCGGAGCTGGCAGCGGAGCTGGGCTACCTCGGCGACGTGAAGCTCGAGTGGGTCGGCAACACGATCAGCGGCCCGCAGGACATCCAGTCCGCCGCCACCGGGCAGGTCGACTTCGGCGGCGCGTTCAACGGCGCCGTGGTCAAGCTCAAGGCCGCCGGAGCGCCGATCCGGTCCGTGATCGGCTACTACGGCGCCGACGAGAACGCCTACAGCGGCTTCTACGTGCTCGACGACAGCTCGGTCCGCACGGCCCGCGACCTGCTCGGCAAGAAGGTCGGCATGAACACCCTCGGCGCGCACCACGAGGCCATGCTCGGCATCTACCTCAAGCGGGCAGGCCTGAGCCAGGACGAGGTCAAGAAGGTCGAGCCGATCGTCGTGCCCCCGGTCAACACCGAGCAGTCGGTGCGGCAGAAGCAGATCGAGGTCGGTGTGCTCGGCGGCATCCTGCGCGACAAGGCGCTGGAGAAGGGCGGTGTGCGCAAGCTGTTCTCCGACTTCGACCTGCTGGGCCCGTTCACCGCCGGCACGTACGTCTTCACCGAGAAGTTCCTGCGCGACAACCCCGGCACGGTCCGGACGTTCACGAGCGGCATCGCGAAGGCGATCGAGTGGAGCCGCAGCACCCCGCGCGAGGAGGTGGTGGCGCGCAAGGTCGAGGTCCTCACCCGGCGCGGGCGCAACGAGGACCCTGCGGCGCTCAGGTACTGGAAGTCCACGGGGGTCGCCGAGAAGGGCGGCAAGATCCTCGACCGGGAGCTGTCCATCTGGGTCGACTGGCTCGCCGAGCGCGGGGAGATCACCCGGGACCAGGTGCGGCTCACCGACCTGTACACCAACGAGTTCAACGAGCTGGCCCGATGAGCGCGCACATCGCCTTCCGCGGCGTCACCAAGCGGTTCGACGTCAAGGTCCGCGGTTCCCGGCAGCGCACCGGGTTCACCGCCGTCGACCGGATCGACCTCGACGTCGAACGGGGCGAGTTCGTCGTCCTCGTCGGCCCCAGCGGGTGCGGCAAGTCCACGCTGCTCGACCTGCTCGGCGGACTCACCGAACCGAGCGAGGGCGAGATCCTGCTCGACGGCCGCCCGATCACCGGTCCCGGCCTCGACCGCGGCATCGTCTTCCAGCAGTACGCGCTGCTGCCGTGGCGCACCGCACAGGGCAACGTCGAGTTCGGGCTGGAGGCGACCGGGGTGCCGCGCAGGCAGCGCGCAGGGCGGGCCCGCGAGTTCCTCGACCTGGTCGGGCTGACCGGGTTCGAGGACCGGCACCCGCACCAGCTGTCCGGCGGCATGCGGCAACGGGTCGCCATCGCCCGCAGCCTCGCCTACGACCCGCAGGTGCTGCTGATGGACGAGCCGTTCGCCGCGCTCGACGCGCAGACCCGCGAGTCGTTGCAGGACGAGCTGCTGCGGATCTGGCAGCGCACCGGCAAGACCGTCGTGTTCATCACGCACTCCATCGACGAGGCGGTCCACCTCGGTCAGCGGGTGGTCGTGCTGACCTCGCGGCCGGGCCGGGTGAAGGAGGTCGTGCCGATCGACCTCGGTGACCGGACCCGGCAGGACGACCTGCGCTCGAGCCCCGAGTTCGCGCGCTGCCGGCACCGCATCTGGGACCTCCTGCACGACGAGGTGTCCCGTGCCCAGCAACAGGAGAAGGAGGTGGTGGGCGCATGACCGCGCTGCTGGAGACCCCGTCACGGACCGAGGACCACGCCCCGCCGGCACCGGCGCGGCCACGCGGGGCGGTGGCCCGGCTGGCCGACGCGCTGCTGACCGCCGTGGGCAAGGTCGTGGCCATCGCGGTCGTGCTGGCCGTCTGGGAGATTGCGCCCCGGTTCGGCCTGGTGGACTCCACGTTCCTGCCGCCGTTCTCGACGGTCCTGGAGTCGTGGTGGGACCTCGCGGTGAGCGGGAAGCTGCTCGACAACACGCAGGCGAGCCTGGTGCGGTCGCTGTCCGGCTTCGGGCTCGCGGTCGCGGTCGCGGTCCCGCTCGGGCTGCTGATCGGCTGGTACAAGCCGGTCGCGAACCTGCTCAGCCCGCTGCTGGAGGTCTTCCGCAACACCGCCGCGCTCGCGTTGCTGCCGGTGTTCGTGCTGCTGCTGGGCATCGGCGAGACGTCGAAGATCGCGATCGTCTGCTACGCCTGCACCTGGCCGGTCCTGCTCAACACGATCAGCGCCGTGCGCGCGGTGGACCCGACGCTGCTGCGGCTCGCGCGGTCGATGGACCTGGGCGGCTTCCGGTTGTTCCAGAAGGTGATCCTGCCCTCGGCGGTGCCCACGGTGTTCACCGGCGTCCGGCTCGCCGGCGCGTTGTCGATCCTCGTGCTGGTGGCCGCGGAGATGGTCGGCGCCAAGGCCGGTCTCGGGTACCTGATCAACGCCTCGCAGTTCAACTTCGCGATCCCGCAGATGTACGCGGGGATCATCACCCTGTCCGCCATCGGCGTGCTGTTCAACCAGGTGCTGGTCGCTCTGGAGCGCCGGTTCACCTCGTGGCGCGTCCCGGTCGGAGCCTGAGGAGGGGTCATGACGCTCACAGCTGACGTGCTGGTGGTGGGTGGCGGTCCGGCCGCCACGTGGGCCGCGCTCAAGGCCGCCGAGCAGGGTGCCTCGGTCGTGCTGGCGGACAAGGGGTACTGCGGGACGAGCGGCGCGACCGCGTCCGTCGGCACCGGTGTCTGGTACGTGCCGCCGGAGGAGAAGGCCCGTGAGGCGGCCATGGCCAGCCGTGAGGCGCTCGGCGGGTACCTCGCCGAGCGCCGGTGGATGGCCCGCGTGCTCGACGAGACCTACGAGCGGGTCAACGAGCTGGCCGACGCCGGGCGCTACCCGTTCCCCACCGGACCGGACGGCACACCGCTGCGCAACGGCCTGCAGGGGCCGGAGTACATGCGGCGCCAGCGGATCCGGGTCAAACGCGCCGGGGTCGTCGTCCTGGACCACAGCCCGGTCACCGAGCTGCTCACCGCCGACGACGGCGCGGTCGCGGGCGCTGCCGGGTACCGGCGGCAGGCCGGTCGGCCGTTCGAGGTGCGCGCGGGCGCGGTGGTCGTCGCCACGGGCGGGTGCGCGTTCCTGAGCAAGGCGTTCGGGTGCGACGTGAACACCGGTGACGGGGCGTTGCTCGCGGTGGAGGCCGGCGCCGAGCTGTCCGGCATGGAGTTCTCCAACGCCTACGGCATCGCCCCGGAGCACACGTCCGTCACGAAGACCGCGTTCTACAACTACGCCACCTTCTACCGCGCCGACGGCGAGGTGCTGGAGGGCGCGGGCAGCCAGCGCGGGCGATCGGTGATCGCGAGGACCCTGTTGTCGGAGAAGGTGTTCTGCAAGCTGGACCTGGCCGACGACGCGACGCGCAGGGCGATGCGGCTGGCGCAGCCCAACTTCTTCCTCACGTTCGACCGGCTGGGCGTCGACCCGTTCACCGAGCCGTTCGCCGTGACGCTGCTGGCCGAGGGCACCGTGCGCGGCACCGGTGGCATCCGGATCGTCGACGACGGCTGCGCCACCACCGTTCCCGGTCTGTACGCCGCCGGTGACGCCGCCACGCGCGAGCTGATCTGCGGCGGGTTCACCGGCGGTGGCAGCCACAACGCCGCGTGGGCCATCTCGTCCGGCTCGTGGGCCGGCCGGTCCGCCGCCCGGTTCGCGCTCGCGCTCGGCCGCGGCACCCGGCGGGTCACCGCGGCCGGTGGCGCGGGCCTGCGCCCGACCGGCCGTTCCGCGGAGGTCGACGTCGAGGAGGTGGTCCGTGCGGTGCAGGCCGAGGTCCTGCCCTACGACAAGAACTACCTGCGCCACGGCGACGTGCTGCGGGCGGCGCTGGGAGAAGCTCGACGAGACCTGGCGGTCGGTGCGGTCGGGCCTGCGGGCCGAGGGTGCCGCGGTCGTGCGGGCCCGGCAGGCGGCCGCGATGGTGGCGCACGCGCGGTGGATGTACACCTCCGCCCTGCTGCGGGAGGAGAGCCGCGGCATGGCCAGGCGGCTCGACCGCCCCGGCCTCGACCCCGCCCAGCACCACCGGATCACCTCCGGCGGCCTGGACGAGGTGTGGGCCCGCCCGCAGGAGGTGGCGGCGTGATCGAGCTGGTGTCGGCGGCGCAGTGCATCACCTGCGACAAGTGCATCGAGGTGTGCCCCACCAACGTGTTCGACCGGGGTGCGGACGGGCTGCCGGTGGTCAGCAGGCAGTCCGACTGCCAGACGTGCTTCCAGTGCGAGGCCAACTGCCCGGCGGACGCGCTGTTCGTGGCACCGCAGACCCACCCGCTGCCACCGGGGTCGCCCGCGCACGACGAGGACCACCTGCGCCGGACCGGGCTGCTCGGCAGCTACCGCAGGGAGATCGGGTGGGGCCGCGGCCGCACGCCGGGCGCGGCGCGCGCCGTCGGCCCCGCCCTGTCCCCCTCCGCCCCGCCGCTGATCTCGTGAGCGGCACCGCGTCGGTCGTGCTCGGCACGGTGCTGCGGTGCGGGCCGATCGCCCGCAGCACCATCGCCCGCACGTCCGGTCTGAGCCCGGCCGCGGTGACCCGTGCCTGCGCGGCCCTGACCGAACTCGGGCTGCTCGCCGAGGTGCCGCAGGCCGTGCCGTACCGGGGCATCGGACGGCCGCACGTGCCGGTCGACGTCGACACGAGCCGGCACGTCGTGGCCGGCGTCCACGTCGCGCACCTGTTCAGCACGATCACGCTGGTCGACCTGCGCGGCCGGGTGCTCGTGCGGCGGACGATCCCGCACACCGCGGCGGACGACCCGCACGAGGTGCTGACGACGGCCGCCGACGAGCTGCTGCGGCTGCACGCCGACCGGTTCCCCGGCCACATCCCGATCGGTCTCGGCGTGGCAGCGGGCGGCTGGGTCGACCCGACCGGCGGTGTGGTCGTCCGGCACGCCTCGCTGGGCTGGCGCGACGTCGAGGTCGCCGCGCTGCTCACCGCGAGGACCGGGTTGCCGGTGCGGGTCGACAGCCACGCCAGGGCGCTGGCACGGGCCGAGCAGCTCTTCGGTGCCGCGCGCGGCCGCGAGTCGTTGCTGCACCTGTTCGTCGGCAACGTCGTCGACGCGGCGATCGTGACCGCCGGCACCACCCACCGCGGGCCGCGGTCGGCCGCAGGGGACGTGGCGCACCTGGCGCTGGGCGACCCCGGCGTCCGGTGCGGGTGCGGCAAGCGCGGGTGCCTGGAGGCCACCGTGTCCGACCGCGCCTGGGCCGAGCGGGCCCGCCTGGCCGGGGTGGTGCGGCGGCCGTCGATCTTCGACCTGGTCGACGACGCCGTGGCCGGGTCACCCGCGGCGCGGGCGGACCTCGTCGAGCGGGCCCGCGTGGTCGGGAGGGCGGCGGCCGTGCTGTTCGACTTCCTCGACCCGGAGGTCCTGGTCGTCACCGAGATCGGCACGAACCGGCTGCCCGACTGCGCCGCCGCGCTGCGCGAGGAGGTCGCGGCCATGTCGCGCGCGTCCGCAGACGCGGTGCTGGCGAGCAGCTTCGGCGAGGACGTGCTGGCGGTCGCGGCGGGTGCCGTGCAGCTGGACGCCCTCTACGCCGACCCCTTGAACATCCGAAACCCAGTCTGGCAGGGAGTCTGAAGTTGTCCGCACGCGAACTCCACCTCAACGCGTTCCTGATGGGCGTCGGCCACCACGAGGCCGCCTGGCGGCACCCGCGCACCGACCCGCGGGCGCTGGGCGACGTCACGCACTTCCAGCACCTCGCGCGCACCGCCGAGCGCGGCACGTTCGACTCGGTGTTCCTCGCCGACGGCGTGCAGATCTGGGGCGACGTCCGGCACACCGCCGCCGGTCACTTCGAACCGCTCACCCTGCTCACCGCGCTGGCGCAGGCGACCGACCACATCGGACTGATCGCCACCGCGTCCACCGGGTTCAGCGAGCCCTACAACCTCGCGCGGCTGTTCTCCTCGCTCGACCACATCAGCGGCGGCCGGGCCGGCTGGAACATCGTCACGACCGCCCAGGACCGGTCGGCGCAGAACTTCAACCGCGAGGTCAACACCGAGCACGCCGAACGCTACGAGCGCGCAGCGGAGTTCCTGGACGTGACCACCGCCCTGTGGGACTCCTGGGAGGACGACGCGGTCGTCGCCGACCCCGGTTCCGGCGTCTACGCCGACGAGGCGAAGGTGCACGAGGTCGGCCACCGCGGCCGGTTCTTCTCCGTGCGCGGGCCGCTCAACGCGGTGCGCAGCCCGCAGGGTCGTCCGCTGCTGGTGCAGGCCGGGTCAAGTGAGGACGGCAGGGCGTTCGCGGCGGCCTGGGCGGAGGCGGTGTTCACGGCCCAGCAGACGCACGAGGACGCCACCGCGTTCTACGCCGACCTCAAGCGCCGGGTGGTCGCGGCCGGTCGACCGGCGGACGGCGTGAAGGTGCTGCCCGGCATCGTCCCCGTGCTCGGCGGCACCGAGGCCGAGGCGCGGCGCCTGGCCGCGGAGCTAGACGAGCTGATCATCCCGGAACGGGCGGTGCGGCAGCTGACCGACATGATCGGCGTCGACCTCACCGGCCACCCGCTCGACGCGCCGCTGCCCGCGTTGCCGCCGGTCAGCCGCATCAACGGGGCCAAGAGCCGGTTCGAGCTGGTCCGCGACCTGGCCGAGCGGGAACGGCTGACGCTGCGGCAGCTGCTCGGCCGGCTCGGCGGCGGCCGCGGCCACCAGGTCGTCGCGGGCACGCCCGAGCAGATCGCCGACCACGTCGAGCTGTGGTTCACCACGGGGGCCGCCGACGGGTTCAACGTGATGGCGCCCCTGCTGCCGTCGGGGCTGGAGGAGTTCGTCGACCACGTCGTGCCGCTGCTGCGGGCGCGCGGCCTGTTCCGCACCGAGTACACCGGCCGGACGCTGCGCGAGCACTACGGGCTGGCCAGGCCGGTCAGCCGGTACGCCGCCGGGACGGAGGTCGTCGCCGAGGTCGGGTGAGCGCCGACGGACGCGCGGCGGTCACGTTCGCCGTGCGTCCAGCCGGGCGCCGATGTCGGCGAGCCGTTGGTCCAGCGGCACCCGGTGGGCGGCGTCGAGGCGTTCGAGCACGGCGATCAGCGGTGGGCACCCGGCCAGGTCCCGGCTTCCCAGCTCCGCCGCGTCGACCACGTGGGGGAACCGGGCGAGCGCGGGGTGGTCCTTCGTCAGCCGTTCACCACCGGTCCTGGGCAGGAACGCCTGCGTCATCGGGTCGTCGAGCCGGTCGAGCACGACCAGCGTGTCCTCGCCGCGCCCCTCGGCGGTCAGGAGCTCCAGCTCCCGCGCCAGTCCCGGCGTGAGCTCCGCCGCCCACACGACCACCTGGGCGGTGACGGTGATCAGCGTCGACACGGTGTCGAACCACGTCTCGTGCGGCAGGTAGAGCCGGACCGGCGCGGTGAACTGACCCCAGTCCTGGTGGTCCAGCTCCAGCTCACCGGCGGTCGTGCTGGCCACGAGGACGAGCGGCACGGAGGCGGCCAGCTCGGTCAGCGCGGGTGTGGCGCCGCCGCCGAGGCTGATCACCTGGACGTGGTCCGCCGGGTCGTCGGGGCCGGCCAGGAGCGTCGAGGTCCCGGAGCGTTCGGTGAGCTCGAAGTTGCGCAGCAGCAGGACGAACGGCTCTCCGGTGCACAACCAGCTCCGCACCGTGCCGACGGACCTGCGGTGCACGGCCCCGGCCTGGCGGACCAGCTCGCGCAGGTGGTTGCGCGGTGCGCCGGCCCGCAGCCAGGACGCGAACCCGCGCGGGGTGGACCGCCGCCGCCGGTCCCAGTACCGCTGGCGTTCGAGGTGGCCCAGCTCGAACTCGGGCTCGCCCACGTGGAACCGGTCGAGCACCCCGGCGGCGTGCCGTGCCCGGACACGCCACAGGTCCACGTCCTCCGACGCACCCGGCGGGTCGGCCGCGAACTCGGCCGCGATCAGGTCGAGCAGCCGGCGTGCGGGCTCCTCGTCCCCGAGCTGGAGCCGCAGCAGGGCCTCGTTGCCCAGCCCCTGCGCCCGCCACCCGCGCAGGCCGGGGTCGGCGCTGCCGCGGCACCGGGTGCCCAGCTCACGCCACAGGGCGGCGACCTCCTCGACCCCCGCCCGGCCGGACGTGACGTGCCGGCCGCTCAGGTGCGCGAGGGTGGACAACGCCCGGCACACCGCGTCCTCCACCTGGACGTCCCCGGCTGCGCGAACCCCGTCCACGACCTCGCGCAGCACCCCGATCGCCAGCGCGGCCGACTCCCGGTCGACCGCCCGCACCGCGCACGTGTCGGTCAGCGCCATGACCGTGCGCACCGCCGTGTCACCGGCGGGTGCACGTCCCACGTGCCGCGCCAGCCAGCCCAGCAACAGGAACGCGTCGGGGGCACGCCCCCGGTCGAAGCAGCTCGACCGCCGTCTCGAACGTCAGGAACGCGAAGGTGTGCGGATCGCCGTGGGTCGACACGACGTCGAAGTACCAGCGCCGGAACTGCTCGTCACCGGCCCTCCCGGCGTCCCGCCGCAGCTCGTCCCAGCCGGCGAGCGTGTCCGCCACGACCCGTGGCACGGTGAACTCGTCCTCATCCACCGGCACTCCCGGCGCTCGCCAGGAACGCGGCGGTGGCACGGGGGTCGCGCAGCACGTGCAGCGTCGCGCCGGGCGCGTGCTCGTTGACCGCCTCCAGCAGCAACGGCCGGCTGCGGCGCCGCCAGAACCACAGCCACGCCCAGAAGTCGGCCCGTTCGCGCGACCGCAGCAACGCCCGCCAGGCACAGCGCCAGAACGGGAAGTCGAGCAGCACCACCGTGTCGGCCCGCCGCAGCCGCACGGCGAGCACGTCGTGCGGACCGAGGTCGCCGTCCATGACCCACCGGTCCGCCTCGGCGAGCTCGCCCTGCACGATCGCCCACAGGTCGTGCGTCATCGGTTCGAGCTTCGGACCCCAGAAGTGCTTGTCCAGCTCGACGACGGGCAGTCCGGTGGCCTTGCCCAGTGCGACCGCCAGCGTCGACTTCCCCGCTGCACCGCGGCCCAGGAGCACCACGCGTTCCATTGCCGCCATGTTGCCAGTGGATCACAGACGGGCCGTCAGCGTGCGAACTTCGCGACAGCCTCGGGGGTCACCGGGGTGAAGAAGTTGACGAGGTTGCCGTCGGGGTCGCGGAACAGCAGCGCGCGGTTGCCCCAGGGCATCGTGGTGGGCTCGGTGACGAACTCGTCCACGACCCCGGTCAGGTTCCGGTGCACGGCGTCCACGTCGTCGACCAGGAACTCGATGATGACGCTGCGGTTGTCGGCGGGCCGCGCGGAACCGGGCGCGAACAGCGGCACGGTGCGGGTGCTGCCGATCGCGAGGGTCGCGCGACCGGTCCTGATCTCGGCGAAGTCCTCGGTCGCCCAGTCGGCGCGGATGCCGGTGGCGCGTTCGTAGAACCCGGCGAGGCGGGCGACGTCGGCGGTGATGACGCGGATCGAGACGAGGTCCATGAGCTTTCTCCCTTTGTTCGTCGGTACCTGTGCCCGCACGCTAAAGCGGATACCGGGCAGAACCCGCCCGGTATTTCCTGGAGACTTGTGCCATGACCCGGCCCACCGCCCGAGTGCTCACGCTGCTGGAGCTCCTGCAGTCCGGCGGCGTGCGGACCGTGGCCGAGCTCGCCGACCGGCTCGGCGTCAACGAGCGCACTGTGCGGCGCTACGTCGACCACCTCCTCGACCTGGACGTTCCGGTCGAGTCGGTGCGCGGCCGCTACGGCGGCTACCGGCTGGCCCCCGGCTACCGCATGCCGCCGCTGATGCTGACCGACGACGAGGCCCTGGCCGTGCTGCTCGGCCTGGTCGCGGGCCGCCGGACGGGCCTGACGACGGCGGCGGGCGCGGCCGGTGAGACGGCGGCCGCGAAGATCCGCCGAGTGCTCCCGGACCACCTCGGCCGCCGGCTCGACGCCGTGCTCGGCTCCCTCGCGTTCACCGCTCCCGGCGCGGAGGCCACCGTCCCGGAGGGCGCCGTGCTGCTGACCCTCGCGGACGCGGTGGCGCACCGGCGGCCGGTGTCGATCCGGTACACCGGCGCCGACGGGCGGCGCAGCGAGCGCACCCTGCACCCGTACGGGCTGGTCAACCACGCGGGCCGGTGGTACGTGCGGGCCGCGGACCCTGCGCTCGGTGAGGACCGCACGTTCCGGCTGGACCGCATCGGCGGCGCACGGACGTTGCCCGGCACGTTCGCCGTGCCCGAGGGGGTCGACGCGGCGGAGCAGGTGGTGACGGGACTCGCCACGGCACCGCACCGGTACGAGGTGGCGTTGCGGGTGCGGGGCGACGAGGAGCAGGTCCGCGCGCGGCTCCCGGCCGGGGTGGCGGTGGTGGAGCCGGAGCCGGACGGCGGGGAGTGGGTGCGGGTCGGGCTGCGGGTGGAACGGCTCGACTGGCTGCCCGGTGTGCTGGCGGCGCTGGACCTGCCGTTCGTGGTCGACCGGCCGGACGAGCTGCGCGGGCTGGTCGCGGAGTTGGCTGAGCGACTGGCGCGGTCGGCGCGGCGGCGGCCGGAGGATTAGCCGCGCGCGGTCGGCACGCCGGAAGCCGGAGCACTGGTCGCGCCAACTCAACGACTGACGCGGTCGGCACGCTGGAAGCCGGAGCGCTGGTCGCGCCGGCTCAGTGAAACCGGACGCTCTGAGCCGTCCGCAGCACCTACTCTGTCCGCGTGCTCCTCACCAGCGCCCGTCTCACGCTCCGGCCGTTCCGCCCCGAGGACGCACCCGCCCTCGCCGCTTACCGGTCAGACCCGGACGTCGCCCGCTACCAGGGCTGGGACGCCCCGTTCCCGCTCGACGCCGCCACCCGCATGATCGCCGAGATGACCGACCCCGCCGCACCCGGCTGGTTCCAGTACGCCCTCGACCGCGACGGCACCGTCATCGGCGACGTCGGCGTGAACACGCACGACAACCTCATGCAGGCCGAGATCGGCTACACCCTCGCTCCCGCCCACCAGGGCCGCGGTTACGCCACCGAGGCCGTGCACCGGATGCTGGAGCACCTGTTCACCGACCGCGGCCTGCACCGCGTGTCCGCCGAGACCGACGCGCGCAACGAGCCGTCGGTGAAGGTGTTGCTGCGGCTGGGTTTCCGGCAGGAGGGCCACCGCGTCGAGCACACCTGGACCGGTGGCGAGTGGACGGACGACCTGCTGTTCGGGTTGCTGGCGCGCGACTTCCGGCCGTCCGGCACGACGCCCTGACGCGGGTGAGGCACCAGGGCGGCGCCGGGTGCCCGTCCGATCGGTGACCGAGCGGAACGAGCACCCGGCGGAGCGGTCAGGCCTCCCGGGACTGGTCCACGGCCACCGCGTCGAGCACCTCGTCGAACGACCCGTACAGCTGGTCCGGCACGGCGTGCAGCGCGTGGACCGTGTCCTCGTCGGCGTTGTTGCGCGAGGCGTGGTCGACCAGCTGGCCCTTGTCGGCCGGGTAGGTGGCGTCCGCCAGCACCGTGCGCAACCGGTCGACCGTGGTCGTGTCGCTCATCGCTCTCCTCCGCATCGGGGTGTGGTGGCCCCCGGCTACCCGTGACCGCCTGGGACTAACCCGCCGGGTGGAGGCCGTGCCCGAACGGGAACAGCGGGTCGTCGTACCCCGCCACGTCCTCCGGGTGCCGCCGGACCTGCTCCATCGAGCGCGGCAGGTCGAACGGCAGCCGTCCCCGCGGCGGGATCGCGCCCGTCAGCGCGTCGGCCAGGGCCTCATCGGTGGAGCCGTAGCTGACGACCAGGGTGGAGGCGATCGGCAGCAGCGGGGTGAGCACCGCGGCGCGGTCCAGGGTCACGTCCACGACCAGCGGGCACGCGGCGGCGATGCGGGCCAGGCGTGCGGGCAGGCCCGGTGGGAACTCCAGCGAACCCTGGTGGAACCACGACTCCAGGAACAGGTCCGAGCGCGGGTCGAACGGCGCCATGAGCCGCACGAGCGCCAGGTCGGCCTCCTGCGGGGTGGCGACGACGGTGCCCAGGCGGGCGGCGGCCTCGGGTGAGACGTTCTCCACGTAGAGCTTCAGGCCGGGCCGCAGGGGCAGGGCCGCCGCCGAGGAACCGTTCTGCAACACGGTGACCGAACGGGCCTGCGCGGCGTGGCCCTCGTCGCGGAAGTCCTGCCGTCCCACCACCTCGGCCGCGCGGTCCTCGTCCACGAACGGGTCGTCGAAGAGGCCGAGCCGGAACTTCGCGGTGAGCAGGCGGCGGGCGGACTCGTCGATGCGGGCCTGCGTCACACGGCCCTGGGCCACGAGGTCGAGCAGCACGTCCACGCACTCCTCGCCGCCGAACTGGTCGGCGCCCGCGTGGAGGATCAGCTCCATCCTGCCGTGCGCGTCGAGGTGCTCGACGCCCCAGGCGCGGGCCGGGAGGACCTTGTCGCCGACGTGGTTGTCCATCACCAGTTCCCAGTCGGTGAGGACGACGCCGTCGAAGCCGAGGTCGCCGCGCAGCATGCCGGTGACCACCTGGCGGTTGTAGCCGAAGCCGACCGCCTCGATCGGCTCGCCGTCGACCTCCAGGCCCACGGGCATGCCGTAGTAGGGCATCACCGCCGCCGTGCCCGCCTCGACGACCGCGCGGAACGGGGCCAGGTGGTCGGCGAAGCGGCCACCGGGGTAGACCTGCTCGCGGCCGTACGGGAAGTGCGCGTCCTCGCCGTCCTTCTGCGGGCCGCCGCCGGGGAAGTGCTTGCTGGTGCAGGCGACCGACCCTGCTCCCAGGGACGGCCCCTGGAAACCGCGCACGTACGCCACCGCGAGCTCGGCGGTCAGCGCCGAGGACTGGCCGAAGGTGCCGGCCTGCCGCGCCCAGCGGGGTTCGGTGGCGAGGTCGATCGCCGGGTGCAGGGCGCAGCGGATGCCCACCGCGACGTACTCCTGGCGGGCGATGTCCGCGAACCGCTCCACGAGCGCCGGGTCGCCGAGCGCGGCCAGGCCCAGCGACTCGGGCCACTGCGAGAACGCCTTGGCGGTGAAGGAGACGCCGGCGTTCTCCAGGAACGCGTGCCGCGGGTCGGTGGAGATGGTCACCGGGATGCCGTGCGGGGTGCTCTCCGCGATCAGCTGGAGGTTGTTGTGCCAGCGCGCGGCCATGCGCGCGTCGTGCAGCGCGTGAACGTTGAAGTGCGACAGGTGTTTCTGCGTGACCACGACGCTGGTGGGCGACTTGCTGATGGCGCCGGGCGCCTCCTTCACCGTGCCGTCCTCACCCGCCTCGATGACGGTGTGGAACAGCAGACCGGCCTTCTCCTCCAACGACAGCCGCGCCAGCAGGTCCTCGACCCGGTCGGCCACGGGCAGGCGCGGGTCCTCGTAGGGGTCCATGACGCCGTTGCCGTTGAGGTCGCGGTACTCGACGCCGTCCTCGGATGTCAGCCGAACAGGCCGCATGTCAGAAACCTCCATCACATTCGGCTCGCGCCGAACTCCTCGACACCGATCACCGGGCGCAGCGCGCGTTCGACGGCAGGGGTCGAGAACGCGCGGCGGACCACGTCACGGCACAGGACGTTGCCGATGGCACCCATGACCATCGCCTGGTCCAGGGACAGGTAGCGCCGTGCGACGGTGCCCGACCGCACGGCGACGGCGTCGAAGAAACCGCCGCGGCCGTAGGCGCGCAGGTCCCGTTCGATGCCCAGCAGGTTGGTGTACGCCTCGTCGCGCTCGTGCATCATCGCCAGGAACGCCGCGTGCGGGGTGACCACGCCGTCGCCGTAGGACGGGGTGGGCGCGGTGGCCGGGCGGCACGTGCCGAAGCCGGCGTCGTAGTTCGTCATCTCCTGGTCGGAGAAGTAGCCGTTGGCGCCGTTGCCCGGTTCGTTGCCGGGTCCCATGCCGAGCGCGTCCACGCCGTACTCGCGGTAACCACCGGCCGGGTTGCTCGACGGGCTGAAGCCCCAGAAGCCGTACTTCGCCTCCAGCAGGCCGTGTTCGCGTTGCGCCCGCACGTGCAGCGCGTGGTTGCGGCCCCACGACCGCGGCGCCCACCTGGCCTCGGGCACGAACACGTCCGGCATCAGCTCCTCGAACATCGAGCCGCCCCAGCCGGGCACGATCCGCATGCCGCGGTAGGTGTAGGCGCCTTCGAAGACCTCGATGCCGTAGTAGGTGCGGTTCTCCCCCACCGGCTGCATCTCGTGCCACGACCAGTCGCACGACGCCGGGAACGTCCGCCACATCGCGAAGTACTGCTTCGCCGGCACCTGGCCGGTGATGATGCCGAGGTAGCTGGTGATCCGCGTTTCGGACACGGTGGTGTCGTAGTGGTGGGTGGTCAGCCACACGGGGTCGCCGCCGATGTGCGTGCCCTGGTACACGCCGCCGGGCCGGTCGTGGTCGAACGGGAAGAACCCGCCGTGGATCAGGCCGCCTGGCCGCACCGCGGGGTGCGCGGGGTCGTCACCGGGGTTGTAGAAGGAGTCCCAGCGCATCCGGGCGAAGATCCGGCGTGCGAGGCCCGCCGCCGCGCGGTCGGCCCCGGCCACCACGAGCAGGGCGGCGCCGAGCCAGCCGTTGTCGACGCTGGAGCAGAACGGGTGCACGACGGCGCCGGTGCCGGGCCAGGCGCGCAACGCCTCCCCGGTCTCCTCGTCGTACCAGTTGAAGTACATGCCGCTGGGGACGTGGTGCTCCATCCGGTCCAGGGTGGTGAGCGTGCGGACCAGCCGGGCGGACGCCTCGTCCTTCGAGATGAACCCGAGTTCTCTGGCCACGACGGTCGACCACAGGTAGCCGCCGATGTTGGTCGGCGAGGTGTAGCCGGACCGGTCGGCCGGGGCGAGCGACTCGGGGATGTTGTCGGCGGGCAGGCCGGTGCTCGCCGGGGTCATGGCGACCAGGCTGCGCCACGTGTCGCGGGCCCAGCCGCGAACGCGTTCCCGGTCGAACCCGCGGGCGGCGAACGCGGCCCCGGGCACCACGAGTGCCGCTGTCGTTCCCAGCAGGACGGTTCGGCGGGTGATCCTTGCAGTCATGTGAGACCTCGTCACTTGATGCCGGTGGTCGCGATGCCTTCGATGAAACGCCGCTGGAAGACCAGGAACACGGCCAGCACCGGCACGACGACGATGGTGGCCCCGGCCAGCAGCAGGCCGTACTGGATGGAGTTCTGGCCGGTCGAGTAGAGGGCGAGCGCGACCGGGAGCGTGTACTCGCTCTCCTGCTGCGCCACGACGAGCGGCCACAGGAAGTTGTTCCAGCTGCCCAGGAACGTGAGGATGCCGAGCGTGGCGAGCGCGGGCCCGCACAGCGGCAGCACGATCCTGGCGAAGATCCGCAGCTCGCCCGCACCGTCGACCCGGCCGGCGTCGAGCAGTTCGCTCGGCAGGCCGGCGATGAACTGGCGCATCAGGAAGACGCCGAACGGCGAGACGAGGAACGGCAGGATCAACGCGGGCAACGAGTTCGCCAGCCCGGCGTTGACGACCAGGACGTACAGCGGCACGAACGTGACCACGCCCGGGATCATCAGCGTCGCCATCACGACCAGGAACAGCGTCCGCCTGCCGCGGAACTCCAGCTTGGCGAGCGCGTAGCCGACCATCGAGCAGAACAGCAGGTTCCCGGCCGTCACGGCCACCGCGACGATCGTGGAGTTGAGGAAGTACGTGCCGAACTGCAGCCGGGAGAACAGCTGCGTGTAGTTGTCCAGCGACGCCGTGCCGGGCCACCACGTCGGCGGGTTCGCCCGGATCTCGCCCTCGCCCTTGAAGCTGCCCAGCACCATCCACGCGAACGGCGCGACGACGGCGGCGAACGCGACCGTCAGCGGGACGTAGAGCCACCAGCGGTTCCTCATGCTCAGCCCCTCTCCCGCAGCAGCCGGAACTGCAGGGCGGTGACGACGGCGATGACGACGAAGATCAGGTAGCTCATCGCGGAGGCGTAGCCGTAGTTGCCGAACCCGAACTGCCGGTAGGTGTACATCGACGCGGAGATCGTCGAGTTGAGCGGGCCGCCGTTGGTCATGACGTAGGGCTCCTCGAAGAACTGCAGGTAGCCGATCGCCGTGGTGACCGACACGAACAGGATCGTCGGGCGCAGCAGCGGCAGCGTGATGTGCCGGAACCGCTTGAGCGCCCCCGCGCCGTCGATGGACGCCGCCTCGTGCAGCGACGCGGGCACCGCCTGCAACCCGGCCAGGAAGATGATCATCGCGGTGCCGAAGTTGCGCCACGCGGCCATCAGGATCAACGCGGGCATCGACCAGTCCGGGTCGCCGAGCCAGTTCGGCCCGTCGATCCCGAACCAGCCGAGCACGGTGTTGACCAGGCCGAACTCGTCCTGCAGCAGGAACCGCCACACCACCGCGACCGCGACGATCGAGGTGATCACCGGGGTGTAGAAGCCCAGCCGGAAGAACGCGCGGAACCGGGTGATGCCCTTGTCCAGCACCACGGCGGCCAGCAGCGCGATGCCCAGCGTGAGCGGCACGCCGACGAGCACGAAGTACGCGGTGTTCGCGGCGGCCGTGCGGAACAGCGGGTCCGCGAACGCCCGCACGTAGTTCTCGAGCCCGACGAACTCCACCGCGAACGGCGTGCGCAGGTCGCGGTTGCGGGTGTCGGTGAGGCTCATGAACAGCGACTGGAGCACCGGCCAGGCCGTGAACACGAGGAACAGCACGCAGAACGGGACGACCAGGCCCCACGCCGCCCGCTCGACCCCGCGGCGGCGGGCCGCGGCGGGCGAGCTCACCTGCCGGTGCCGATGGAGTCGGCCGCCGACTGGGCCGCCTTCAGCGCGCCGGCCGGGTCGGCACCGGAGCGGGCCACCTTCTCGACCTCGGTGTCGAGCGCGGTGATCACCTGCTCCCAGGTGGCGAAGGTGGGCGGCGACTGGGCGGTGTCGAGCTGCTTGCCGAACGTCGCGAGCTTGGTGTCGGCGGTGAGCGCCGGGTCCTGCCACGCGCTCTTCACCGACGGCAGGTCCGTGGACTGCCGGTACCACTTGACCTGCGTCTTGGCGTCGGCGAGCCAGCTCACGAACTTCCAGGCCGAGTCGCGGTTCTTCGTCTCCTTGAACACCACGAAGTTGGAGCCGCCGACGAAGCTCGACGAGGTCTTCTTGACCGGCATCGGCATGACGTCGTACTTGTCCTTGAAACCCTCACCGCCGAGCTTCTCGACCGCGGACATCATCCAGGGACCGGAGATGAACATCGGCACGCGGCCGCTGACGAAGTCGGGTTCGGTCGTGGGCTGCGCGGGTGCTTCCCCGTCCGCGATGCCCTCGGAGAAGTAGGAGCCGTAGTACTCCAGCGTCTCCTTCAGCTCCGGGCTGTCGAAGTTGTAGGCGGCACCGTCGTCCTTGGTCAGCTGCGCGCCGTTGGACCAGGCGAAGGGCAGCAGCGACTGCCACGAACCGGTTCCGCCCGCCTGCAGGCCGATCCCGAACTTGGCGCCCGCCTTGGCCTGCATGGCCTTGGCCATCTCCTTGAGGCCGGCCCAGTCCTTCGGCGGCGTCTCGAAGCCCGCGGTCTTGGCGAGGTCCTTGCGGTAGTAGACGAGCCGCGTCTCGACGTACCAGGGGATGCCGTAGGAGGTGCCGCCGACCTCGGTGGTGCGCTGCGCGCCGTCGAAGAACGCGCCCTTGTCGATCGACGACGGGGTCGGGTCGAGCGCGCCCATGCCCGCGAACTCCCCCATCCACGTCGAGCCGACCATGGCCGCGTCGGGCGCCTGGCCCGCGGTGATCGCCGAGGTGAACTTGTTGTGCGCGGCGTCCCACGGGATCGCGGTGACCTGGACGTCCACACCGGGGTTGGCCTTCTCGAACTCCTCCGCGAGGGCAGGCAGCTTCTCCCCCTCGGCGCCCATGGCCCAGACGGTGACGGTGCCCGTGGCGGGTCCCTGGGAGATGTCGCCTCCCTGCTGGCCACCGGCCCGGTCGTCACCGCGCCCGCACGCGGCGAGCACCAGCACCAGGGCGGACAGGCCCGCGAGCGACTTGGCGGTCTTGCGCACCATTGGTTTCCCGCTTCCTCTCTGAAGTGGACGGTGTGATCAGGGGCAGCCGCACGACGAGCGCACGACCAGCTGCGTCGGCAACGTCTGCGCGTTCTTCCGCACCGGCTCCCCGCTCACCAGGTCGTGCAGGCGGCTCGCGGCCAGCGCGCCGAGCGCGTGGACGGGCTGGCGGACGGTGGTGAGCCCCGGCCGCACGTACCGCGAGGTCATGACGTCGTCCCAGCCGACCACCGCGATGTCACCGGGCACGTCCTTCCCGGCGTCCTGCAACGTGGTCATGACGCTCAACGCGAGCTCGTCGTTGGCGCACATCAGCGCGTCCACGTCGTGCTCGCCGCGCAGGAGGTCCCGCGCGAACGCGGCACCGTCGGCCTCGCGCAACCCGACCCCGACCGGCTCGGCGGCCGTGCGCCCGCGGTCTTCGTGGGCGGCCACGAACCCCGCGTACCGGTCGCGGATGTCGGGCCCGCTGTCCGGGTCGCCGACGAACAACGCCCGGTGCCGCCCGTGGTCGAGCACGTGCCCGGCCAGCTCCCGCGCGCTCTCCAGGTTCTCCGCCGCGACCGCCTCGACCCCGTCCAGCGGCTCACCGGCGATGACGACGACGGGTTTCCTGGCGTGCAGCAACCGCACCACGTCCCGCGAGATTGCCGCCGCCCCGAACACCGCGATGGCGTCGACCCTGGTGGCGAGCTGCCGCACCGCCGCGGCCAGGTCCGTCCGGCTGTCGGTGAGCACCAGCACGACCGACTGCGCGAGCTCGGCGGCCCGCGCCTCGAACCCCATCAGCAGCTCGGCGTAGTAGGGACCGGACAGCTCCGGCAGCACCAGCCCGTGCGCCTCGTGGTGCCGCACCGCCAGGCTCCGCGCCGCACCGAGCGGCACGTACCCGAGCTCCTCGACGGCGGTGAGCACCTTCTGCCGGGTCGTCTCGGCCACGACGGTGGCCCCCTGCAACACCCGCGAGACGGTGGCGATGCTGACCCCGGCACGCTCGGCGACCGAGTAGATCGTCGCGCCTGCGGGCTTGGCCTCCTGGGAGGCGTGGTGCTGCTTCGCCATCGTGCTGCCTGCCACCTCGTCGTCGCTGACGGTTCTATGTAAGCGCTTACATGTCACTACTTGTGATGTAAGCGCTTACATAAGTTGATGGGGCAAATATAGGCACGAGTTGCGGCGGGACACAAGACCGACGACTGCCGGGCAGCTCGCCACGACACCAGGAAAGCGCTGCTCAGACGCGTGTTGGAAAGTTTCGAGGATTGTCGGTCAGCTGCCCGCCGGGCCAAGGGCGCGACCGGTTGCTGTCCAGGACAGATCCGCCCCGCGACCTGGACAGTGTTCATCCGCTGGTGTTTGGATGATCACACACCGTGCTTACAACGTTGTATCCCGGCAGATTGGACCGAGACGTTGACCTCCAGGATCGTCGCCTCCGCCTTGGCCGCCCTGCTGCTCGGCAGCGTGCCCGCCGTGGCCTCGTCCACGGCCGCCGTGCCCGACTTCGTGACGGCGGAGGCCGGCAACCCCTTCGTGGACGGGTGGTACGCCGACCCCGACACCGCGTTCTACGAGAACAGGTACTGGGTCTTCCCCACCTCGTCGCGCCCCTACGACGAGCAGACCTACCTCGACGCCTTCTCCTCGACCGACCTGGTCACCTGGACCAAGCACCCGAACGTCCTGACCACCGCGTCCGTCTCCTGGGCCCGCCGCGCCGTCTGGGCACCGGCCCCCGTGCAGCGCAACGGCAAGTACTACCTGTACTTCGGCGCCAACGACATCCAGTCCGACTCCGAGCTCGGCGGCATCGGCGTCGCGGTCGCCGACCGGCCGGAGGGACCGTACCGGGACGCGATCGGCAAGCCGTTGATCGCGCAGTTCGTGAACGGCGCGCAACCCATCGACCAGGACGTCTTCATCGACACCGACGGTCAGGCGTACCTGTACTACGGCGGCTGGGGTCATGCGAACGTCGTCAAGCTCAACGCGGACATGACGAGCCTCGGCACGTTCGCCGACGGCAGCACGTACAGGGAGATCACCCCGGCGAACTTCACCGAGGGGTCGCAGATGTTCAAGCGCGGCGGCAAGTACTACTTCATGTGGTCCGAGGACGGCTGGACCGGCCCGAACTACGCCGTGGCCTACGCGATCTCCGACTCCCCCACCGGCCCGTTCACCAAGGTCGGCCGCGTGCTCGGCCAGGACCCCGCGGTGGCACGGGGTTCCGGCCACAACGGCGTGATCAACGTGCCGGGCACCGACATCTGGTACATCACCTACCACCGCCGCCCGTTGAGCAAGTCCGGCGCCAACGACCGCCAGCTCGCCTACGACCGCATGACCTTCAACGCCGACGGCACCATCCAGCCGGTCACCATGCGGGTCAAGGACAACTTCGCCGACGACAACGCGATCGGCTGGACCACCCACGGCGGCACCTGGGCAGCCCGATCCGGCCGCTACGAGGCCGGCTCGTCGTTCGGCGGGAAGTCGTTGCTGGACACCAACTTCACGAACTTCGTCCAGGACGTCGACGTCATCCCCCGCTCCGCCGCGGGTGACAGCGGCGTCGTGTTCCGCGTGACGCAGGCGGCCACCGGCACCGACAGCTACCGCGGCTACTACGCGGGGATCACCGGCAACGGCCGGGTCGTGCTGGGCAAGGCGGACAACAGCTGGACGCAGCTGGCGTCCGCGCCGGTGACCGTGCGGCCGAACGCGGCGCACCGGCTGCGGGTGGAGGCGGTCGGGGCGTCGATCAAGGTGTACGTCGGGGACCTGACGACGCCGAAGATCTCGGTGACCGACACGAGCTACGCCGGCGGGGCCAACGGGGTGCGCGTGTTCAACACGGGTGCGGCGTTCGACAACTTCGCCGTCGCGCACCGCTGAGCCGCAGGTTGTTACCATCCGGATGTTGACGACATCCAGGAGTGGTGAATGGCGACTCGGCACCTGTACGTGGTGCGACACGGCGCGGCGGACCCGTTCGGCGAGCTGACGGAGGTCGGGGAACGCCAGGCGCACCTGCTCGGTGAGCGCCTGGCGGAGTCGCCGATCACGGCGGTGTGGCACTCCCCTCTGCCCAGAGCCGTGCGCACCGCCCGGATCCTCGGCACGCACCTGCCGGGGGCGGCGGTGGCCGAGGCACCGGAGCTGGTCGACCACGTGCCGCACGTGCCGGAGGACGTCCCACCGGCGTGGGCGGGGTTCTTCGACGGCTACGACGCCGCGGAGGCCGCGGCAGGCGCACGGTTGGCGGAGGCCTTGACCGCGCGGTTCGCCGGGCCGGCCGCTGCCGAGTCGCACGAGGTGCTGGTGACGCACGCCTACCAGGTGGCGTGGCTGGTGCGTGACGCCCTCGGGGCGCCGCCGGCCCGGTGGCTGGGGATGAGCTGCGGGAACGCGGCGTTGACGGTGGTCGAGCACCGGCACGGGAGTCCGCCGGCTTTGGTGGTCTACAACGACATGGGGCACCTGCCGGCGGAGCTGCGGTGGACGGGGTTCGGGCCGGGGCTGCGGCCGTGAGGTGAGGGGGGCCGGGTCGCCCGGCTGCGGCCGTGCGGTGAGGGGGCCAGGTCGCCTGGCTGCGGCCGTGAGGTGAGGAAGCCGGGTCGCCCGGCTTTGGCCGTGCGGTGAGGGAGCCGGTTGCCCGGTGGTGCCTTTATCGGCGCAGCACCGCCTGCGCGGCGACCAGCCGCTCGACCTCGCCGCCGCTCCCGGCGCCACCGACGACCTCGTCCGCCCACCCGAGCAACCGCTCCAGGCGCGAATCCGCCTCTCCCGTCACCACTTCGGGCCGCCCGAGCACGACCTCACCACTCGTCCCGTCCAGCGTGACCACCACACCGGCGGCGAGGGTCAGCTCCCCTGCCCCGACAACGGCCGGCTTCCCCATCGACCGCGCCACCACCGCCGCATGACTCGCCGGCCCACCGCGCGCAGTGACCACGCCGGCCGCCACGGCCAGCCCGCGGATGTCGTCCGGTGATGTCTCCGGCCGGAGCAGCACGACGGGACCACCCGCGGCCCGACGCACCGCGTCGTCGGAGGTCAGCGCCACCTGCCCGGTCGCGACCCCGGGACACACACCCACGCCTCGCGCCACCACCTCCGTTCCCGCGGCGATCCGCGGCACGCGCACGTGCCGCAGGTGCGAGGGCGACACCCGCAGCAGGGCCTCGGCGCGGGTGATCAGGCCTTCGTCGGCGAGGTCGGTGGCGGTGCGAACGGCGGCGGCCCCGGTGAACCGCCCCGGCCGCACCTGCAGCAGCCACAGCCGGCCGGACTCGAAGGTGAACTCGACGTAGCAGGCGTCGCGGTAGTGCCGCTCGATCCGGTGCAGCGCGTCGTGGAGGTTCTGCCGCACAGGGGGTTCCAGCGCGGTCAGCGGCAGGGTCAGTGACCGGCCGGAGACGACGGCCTCGCCGTGGTGTCCGAAGAGGACCTCGCCGAACGGCGTGCGCGCGCCGGTGCTCGGGTCGCGGCTGAAGGCGACGCCGGCGCCGCTGTGGTCGTCGCGGGTGCCGAACACCATCTGCTGCACCACGACGGCCGTGCCGAGGTCGTGCGGGATGCCGTGCAACGTGCGGTAGGTGCGGGCACGGGGTGTGTTCCACGAGGCGAACACGGACTCGACCGCGTCGTCCAGGGTGGTCGGGTCCACGTCGAGGATCGTGTCCATCATGCCGGGCATCGACACCGCGGCGCCGGAGCGGACCGAGACCGCGGACATCCCCGCCACGGCCGCCGCGAGCTCGGCACCGAGTCCGGGTGGAAGCCGGCCGTCGCGCAGGAACGCGCGGCACGCGTCCGTGGTCACGACGACCGCGGCGGGGACGGGCAGGCCGAGGCGGTGCAGCAGGGCCAGGCCGTGCGCCTTGCCGCCCACCACCTCCGGCGGCTCGTGCAGGTCCGCGGAGACCGTCCTCACCCAGCCCATCGCTGGATCCCCATGGTCGCGAGGAGGTCCTCGTGCAGTTCGGCCCACACGGTGTGGAACGAGTCGATCGTGTCGGTGAGGTGGTCCCGCTCGCCCGCTTCCGCGCGGGCCAGGGCGGTGCCGAGGCGGGTCTCGTAGCGGCCGAACCGGGGCAGCGCGGCGGCCAGAGCGGCGATCACGACGAGCGCGCGGTCGTGGAAGTCGCGGAACAGGCCCACGACGCGGTCGTCGTAGGCAGCGTCCGTGTGGTCGTTGATGGTCGTGGCGCCGTCGACCGGGCGGATCTGCCACGCCGTGCAGAGGTCGAGCAGCTCGGGGTTGAGCACGAGGAACTCCTCGAACGCGGCCTTCAGCTCGGTACGGGTGCCGGCCCCGTCCAGCTCGGCGGCGGTCTGCTCGGCGTCGGCGGCCTTGCCGTCCTCCGTCAGCGACCAGCCGCCGAAGTCGCGGTGGTGGGTGACGAGGCCGGCGACGGCGAGGTCGATCAGGTCGGACTCCACTTCGGACGGTGACAGCCCGGTGAACGCGGCCACCCGCGTCACGTTCGTGGCACCGGTGCAGCGCAGGGCGTGCAGCACCAACGGGTTCACGACGTCGCCTCCCGCCTGCGCGCACCGGCCGCGTGACTGGCGCCCAGCCCCTGAGCGCGGGCCACGACCACACCGTCGCGCACCCGGACCGCCGCCTCCGTGTCGTCGCCGGCGTTCCCGAGCCCGAGCGCGGACGGCACCGCCGCGTCCTCGTCGAGCACCAGCCGTACGTGCCGCCACACGTCGGGCGCGAACACCCGCCGCAGGCAGCCGACGAGGTCGGTGAGCCGCAGCCGCACGAGGCGGCCGGTCTCCTCCTGGTCGCCGGTCACCACGACCAGCACGACCTGTTCGCCGGGCCGCACCGACCGCAGCGCCTCCTCAGCCGCGCCGAGCCGGCCGGCGCCGAGCACCGCGACCAGGCCGTCGGTCAGGTCGACCGGGCCTCCGCCGATCAGGTCGACTAGACCCTCCGGCGCGGTCCAGGCGTCGGCGCAGGTCCGCGCCGGGGCGACGTAGGGCAGGTGCGGTGGCGCCCAGGTGTCCGCGAGGTCGACCTGCGCCAGGTGCCGGCACGCGTGCGCCACGTCGAACGGGTCGCCGAAGCCCGGCGCCGACTCGGCCCGGTGCGCCGCGCCGTCGAGCAACGTCAGCACCACCTGCGCCAGCCGCACCTGTCGCGCGGGACCACCGCGTTCCAGCGCCGTCGCCAGCAGGACCGCCTCCAGCGCCGCGACCTGGGCGAGCACCGGTCCGTGCCGGTCGTCGAGCACACCGTCCAGCGACCTGAGCTGCAACCGCCCGCCCGCGGCCGAGTCGCCCACCAGCGGCAACCGCTCCAGCCACACCCGCGCGAACACGCCCAGCGCGTCGACCGCCGACGACGGCGACACCTCGGCCGGCATCCCGCCCGCGGCACCGGCCAGCTCGATCAGCACGGCGAGGTACAGCGCGCGCTTGCCGGGGAAGTTGGAGTACACCGCGCCACGGGTCAGCTCCGCCCGCTCCGCGATGCGGTCCACCTTGGCCCCGGCGTAGCCGTGCTCGGTGAACTCCTCCTTCGCCGCCGCCAGCACGGACGCCCGCGTGCGCGCCTGTTGCTGTGCCCTCGTCAGCCGCACCATCGGCCACTCCCCGCTACGGTTCAGATGTTGTGAACATCCAGATTACCGCAACGTCCGAATCAGTTCAGGACCGCCGCCCCGGCGGCACATGCTTGAGGGTGGGTCCCGCCGTGGCGCCGCCCGCGACACGAATGGCGGAGCACAATTCATGATCGTCGGCACGCGCACGGGTCCTGATCAAGAACCACACGCGCCGGAGTTTTCGAAAAGAGTTTCGAAACTTCGCCGATTCACGCGTCGGCACAGCGAGTCGGAAGCACTCGCACAAGAGTGAATCCCATGTAGTCGAACATGTCGTTCACCTGGTCGTTCGACAACGATTCGACACGGGTCTTGACAGCTTCAACGGTCCTCCCCGGACCGCACCAAGGCCTGTGAGCAGCGCGAACGCGACCCTTGATCCGTCGAACGGATTCGGTTAATACTGCTCGCAGTTCGGCGTCGGGCGGGGTGGTTTTGGCGCAATCCGCATCGCCCGCACCGGACAGATCAGCAACTGAACCCATTCCACCCGCGAAGCTGCGGGTGCAAACTCAGAAAGCGCCGAATATGACGCTGACAGCGAAGTCAGTCGCACGGGTGACCCTCGTGTCCAGCCTTGTCGCCGCCACCGTCGGTGCCGCGATCATCGCGGCGTCGCCCGCCAGTGGGGCCGCGTCCACACTGGCCGCGGCGGCCCAGCAGAGCGGCCGGTACTTCGGCACCGCGGTGGCCGCGAACAAGCTCGGCGACTCGACCTACGTGGGGATTCTGAACCGCGAGTTCGACATGGTCACCGCCGAGAACGAGATGAAGATGGACGCGACCGAGCCGAACCAGAACCAGTTCAGCTACGGCAACGCGGACCGGATCGTCAACCAGGCCCGCAACCAGGGCAAGCGGGTGCGCGGGCACGCGCTGGCCTGGCACATGCAGCAGCCCGGCTGGATGCAGAACATGTCCGGCACCGCCCTGCGCAACGCGATGCTCAACCACGTCACGCAGGTCGCCACCTACTACCGGGGCAAGATCTACGCCTGGGACGTGGTGAACGAGGCGTTCGCCGACGGCAACAGCGGCGGGCGTCGCGACTCGAACCTCCAGCGCACCGGCAACGACTGGATCGAGGCCGCGTTCCGCGCGGCCCGTGCGGCGGACCCGAACGCGAAGCTCTGCTACAACGACTACAACACCGACAACTGGTCGCACGCCAAGACCCAGGGCGTCTACCGGATGGTGCAGGACTTCAAGTCCCGCGGCGTCCCGATCGACTGCGTCGGCTTCCAGGCGCACTTCAACAGCGGCAACCCGGTTCCGTCGAACTACCACACCACGCTGCAGAACTTCGCGGCGCTGGGCGTGGACGTCCAGATCACCGAACTGGACATCGAGGGCTCCGGCAGCTCGCAGGCCCAGCAGTACCAGGGCGTCACGCAGGCCTGTCTCTCCGTGGCCCGCTGCACCGGCATCACGGTGTGGGGCATCCGCGACACCGACTCGTGGCGCGCCTCGGGCACCCCGTTGCTGTTCGACGGCAGCGGCAACAAGAAGGCCGCGTACAACTCGGTCCTCAGCGTCCTGAACAGCGGCACGGGCGGCACCGACCCCACGACCACCACCACGACGACGACCACGACGTCCAACCCCGGCGGCGGGGGCTGCACGGCGACGTACTCCGAGGGTGAGAAGTGGGGCGACCGCTTCAACGGCAACGTCACGGTGTCGGGCACTGACAACTGGATCGTGACGGTGACCGTGAGCTCGCCACAGCGGATCATCGCCACCTGGAACACCAGTGCCTCGTGGGACTCCGCGAACGTGATGACCGCGCGCCCCAACGGCAGCGGCAACACGTTCGGCTTCACCATCATGCACGGCGGCAACTGGAACTGGCCCAGCATCTCCTGCCGGGTCGCCTGATCACACCAGCGGAGGGCCCCGGTGACCACCGGGGCCCTTCCCCCGTCCGCGCTACGCCACTCCGCCGCCACCCGGACTGGACGGAGCAAAGCCATGCACTCCACCGATTCCCGCACGTTCAGAGCAGCCGCGGCCATGGCCGCCGCGGTGCTCGTCACGACAACGGCCGCCGTGGCCGGGTCGCAGTCCGCGGCAGCCGCCGCCGGGTGCAGGGCCGACTACAGGGTCGGGTCCCAATGGCAGGGAGGCTTCACCGCCGAGGTCGTCGTCACGAACCTCGGTGACGCGGTCACCGGCTGGCGGCTCGCGTGGACGTTCCCCGGTGACGAGCGGATCACGCAGTCGTGGAACGGGTCGCACACCCAGTCCGGCGCGAACGTGACCGCCGTCAACGCGGCCTGGAACGGTGGCATCGCCACCGGCGCGACCGTCTCGCTCGGGTTCAACGCCACCGCCAGTGCGCGCGCGGCGACCCCGGCGGTGTTCACCCTCAACGGCACCGCGTGCACCGGCACCACCGACCCCACCACGACGACCACCACGACCACGACGAGCACGGACCCCCAGCCGGGTCGGCCCGCGATCGAGAACAACTTCCCCGTCACCCGCGAGGGCGCGTACGGCGACAACCGCTTCACGGTGTTCCGCCCGGCGAACCCGCAGGCGGCCGACCGGCCACTGCCCGTGCTGGCGTTCGGCAACGGCGCCTGCGCGCACACGAACAACAGCGAGGTCACCCGCATCCTGACGTTCGTCGCGTCGAAGGGCTTCGTGGTCGTGGACACCGGCTCGGTCGACGGCTCGCCCAACGGCGTGCCGAGCGGGTCGCCGATCCCCTCCCTGCTGACGGACGCGATCACCTGGGCCGAACGGGAGCAGAACCGCTCCGGCGCCGCCCTGCGCCAGCGCCTCGACCTGACCAGGGTCGCCACCGCGGGCCACTCGTGCGGCGGGCTGGAGGCACTGGTCGCCGCGCAGGACCGCCGGGTGTCCGCCGTGATCGCGTTGAACAGCGGTTTCTTCGCCGACGGCGCCTTCGGCTACCCGCGCTCCGAGCTCGGCAAGCTGCACACGCCGGCGCTGTTCATGGACGGCGGCTCCTCCGACATCGCCTACGCCAACAACCAGGCCAACTACGACCTGGCCACCGTGCCGTCCGTCCTGGCGCGGCACCCGCAGGCCGGGCACGTCGGGTTCATCACCGGCAGCCAGCTGACCGACGGCATGACGACGGTCGTGCAGTTCCTCGACATGGTGCTCAACGGCAACCAGACCGCCCGCAACTACGTCCTCAGCCCGTCCGGCCTGGCCGCCAAGGCGCCGTGGGTGGTGGCCAAGAAGAACTTCTGACCCGGTTCCAGACCCCGGCAGTTCCAGACCCCGGCAGGGCGGGGGCCGCCGCAACGCCGTGACGGCGCAGGGGCGCAGGGCGCACCCGCACGGCGTTGCGGCGTCGGGCTGCGCGGGTCACCGGCCGGTTCCGGGCACTGCCACGAGGTGCTGCCGCGGACATCCGCGGCAGCCACCCGTGGCCCTACCGGTCACCTGACCGTCAGCCCACCCGCTTCAGCACCACCAGCGACCGCGCCGCCAGGACGAGCTGGCCGGTCGCGGGGATCGGCTTCTCCCGCTCGCCGACCTCACCGGTCGCGGTGTCCACCACGACCACCCACTCCGGGCCGTAGGTGGGCTCGGGCAGCGTCACCTCGATGTCCTCGTGGTGGGCGTTGAACGCGATGAGGAACGAGTCGTCGACCACCCTCATCCCGCTCTGGTCCAGGTCGGGGATGCCTTCGCCGTTGAGGAAGACGACGATGCACTTGCCGAAGTCGTCCTCCCAGTTCTGCTCGGTCATCTCCTCACCGGAGGGGGTGAACCACGCGATGTCGCGCAGCTCGTCGCCCTTGCGGATCGGCCGGCCGACGAAGAACCGCTTGCGCCGGAACACCGGGTGCGCCTTGCGGAACGCGGTCAGCGCCGAGGTGAAGTCGACCAGCTCGGCGTTCGCGTCGGCCAACGTCCAGTCCACCCACGAGATGGCGTTGTCCTGGCAGTAGACGTTGTTGTTGCCGTCCTGCGTGCGGCCGAACTCGTCGCCGTGCAGGATCATCGGCACGCCCTGCGACAACAGCAGCGTCGCCATCATGTTCCGCCGCTGCCGGGCGCGCAGCGTGAGGACGCCCTCGTCGTCGGTCGGTCCTTCGGCGCCGCAGTTCCACGAGCGGTTGTGGCTCTCGCCGTCGTTGTTGTCCTCGCCGTTGGCGTCGTTGTGCTTCTCGTTGTACGACACCAGGTCGTTGAGCGTGAAGCCGTCGTGGGCGGTGACGAAGTTGATCGACGCGTAGGGCCGGCGGCCGTCGTTCTGGTAGAGGTCGGAGGAGCCGGTGATGCGCGAGGCGAACTCGCCCAGCGTCGCCGGCTCACCGCGCCAGAAGTCCCGGACGGTGTCGCGGAACTTGCCGTTCCACTCCGTCCACAGCGGCGGGAAGTTGCCCACCTGGTACCCACCGGGACCGACGTCCCACGGCTCGGCGATCAGCTTGACCTGCGAGACCACCGGGTCCTGCTGCACGACCTCGAAGAACGTCGCCAGCCGGTCCACGTCGTAGAACTCCCGCGCCAGCGTCGCCGCCAGGTCGAACCGGAAGCCATCGACGTGCATCTCGGTGACCCAGTACCGCAGCGAGTCCATGATCAGCTGCAACGTGTGCGGCGTCCGCACGTTCAGGGAGTTGCCGGTGCCCGTGTAGTCCATGTAGTACTGCGGGTCGTCCTCGACGAGCCGGTAGTACGCCTCGTTGTCGATGCCCTTCATCGACAGGGTCGGCCCGAGGTGGTTGCCCTCGGCGGTGTGGTTGTAGACCACGTCGAGGATGACCTCGATGCCCGCCTGGTGCAGGGTGCGGACCATGCCCTTGAACTCCTGCACCTGGTCGCCGGAGCCGGCGAGGGAGGCGTAGGCGTCGTGCGGCGCGAAGAAGCCGATCGTGTTGTAGCCCCAGTAGTTGGTGAGGCCCTTGTCGGCGAGGGTGTGGTCGCTGATGAACTGGTGCACCGGCATCAGCTCGACCGCGGTCACACCCAGCCTGGTCAGGTGGTCGATCATCACCGGGTGCGCGAGACCCGCGTACGTTCCGCGCATCCGCTCCGGGATCTCCGGGTGGTCGATCGTGAGGCCGCGGACGTGCGCCTCGTACACGACGCTCTCGTTGTAGGGCGTCCTCGGCAGCCGGTCCTCCGCCCAGTCGAAGAACGGGTTGACCACCACGGACTTCGGCACGAACGGCGCCGAGTCGTCGTCGTTGCGCTCGTCCGGCGCGCCGAACCGGTAGCTGTAGAGGGACTCGTCCCACCGCAGCCCGTCGCTGATCGCCTTCGCGTACGGGTCGATGAGCAGCTTGGTGGGGTTGCAGCGAAGGCCCCGCTCCGGGTCGTACGGCCCGTGCACGCGGTACCCGTACCGCTGTCCCGGTCCGACGCCGTGCAGGTAACCGTGGTGGACGAAACCGCTCACCTCGGGCAGGTGAACCCGCGTCTCGGTGCCGTCGTCGTCGAACAGGCAGAGCTCGACGCGGTCTGCCACCTCCGAGAACAACGCGAAGTTGGTACCGACGCCGTCATAGGTGGCGCCGAGCGGGTAGGACGTTCCAGGCCAGGCTTTCACGCGCGAGGTATGCCCAGGATCACCCGATCTAACTCTTTCGAGTGCAGGTTGTGCTCGCGATCACCGGGTAACCGGCTCTCATGGCAACACATGATCTGGGCGCGGGCGACGACCAGGCGTCCTACACGCCCCCGCACGACACCGGCTCACCCGACTCGGTCGAAACCGATCCCGCGGCCCTGAACAGCGCGGAGGACCTCGACGAGGACCGCCTCAAGCTGGACCCGCTCGAAGCGGGGATGGACCCGCCGGAGCGGTGGACGGCCGCCGACAAGTACGGCACGACGCCGTACGAGCAGGCCCACCCGCGTCCGCTGGACGACCGGCTGGCAGAGGAACAGCCCGACGTGCCGGTCGTGCCGAGCGAGCTGGACGAGGAGTCGCAGACCGAGGCCGCGGGGCGGGGCCAGCTCGCCGACGAGCCCGGTGGCTCGGTGGCGAGCACGGCACGGACGCCCGACGAGCCGATCTGATCCCGCAGCGGCCGCGCCCGCCGGACGCAACCGTCCGGCGGGCGCCGTTCTGCGCCGAAGCCCGCGTCACCGGTTGAGACGTCCGAACAGGACCTCGACGACGCCGCTCGGCTACCCGGTCACCCCGGCGATCAGCTGCGCCGTCATCCCCCCGCGGTGGAACAGGAACGCGTGGGCACCGGGTACCACCACCGCCCGCCCGTCCGGTGCCGCGGCGGCGAGCCGTTCGACCCAGTGCACCGGCGACAACGCGTCGTGCTCACCGCGCACCACCAGCACCGGGCACCCCACCCGCGCGACGACCTCTTCCGGCCGGTCCCGCTGGGCCGAGCGGACGAAGCGCGCGATCTCCACCGGACCGGCGCGCAGGTAGTCGGGCACCGTCCCGCGCACCACCGAGGGCGGCTCGTGCGGCAGGGTGCGCAGGAACCCGCTGACCAGGCCGCCCAGGCCGCGTTGTTCCGGTGGGAAGGTGGGGCCGAGCAGCACCAGCGACCGCACCAGCTCCGGCCGGGCCGCCGCGGCGTGCAGTGCGGCCTGGGCACCGGTGGAGTGCCCTGCCAGCACCACCGGAGCCGCGACCACCTCCTCGACCCAGTCGCACACCGCCCGCGCGACCGCGCCGATCCCGGCCGGGCACACCCGCGCCGCGCGGTGGCCGAAGCCCGGCACGTCGAGCAGGTGCGCCCTGGTGAAGGCACCGCAGCCGGCGAGGGTGTCGGCTAGGTAGCCGAGTGCGCCGAGGCCGGGCACCAGCACGACGTCGGGCCGGTCGCCGACGCGGTGCCCCGCCGTCAGGCTGCGGAACTCCCGGTCCCCGACCCGGTCCCACCGTTCCCGCACGTGCCGCGGGCGGTCCGGCATGGCTGACTCCCTCCGCCGTGGTCCACACCGGAACTACCGCTCCCCCGATCGGCGAAACGTGACGCACGGCGGAGATCCGCGTGATTGGACGTCCGGTGCGCGGGAACACCTGCGGTTCCGACGTTCGATCATCGTGAGGTGACCGCCCATGGCAGCAGACCAGTACACCCGGCAGGACCCGAGGGAGCAGTACCCGCGTCCCGGCCGGCAGGAGGGCCAGGAGCAGGAGCACCCCGGCACCGGCAGCCGGATGGGTCCAGAGCCCGACCACGGCGAGCACACCTACCGGGGCAGCGACCGGCTGCGCGACACCAAGGCCGTGATCACCGGCGGCGACTCCGGCATCGGCCGCGCCACCGCGATCGCGTTCGCCCGCGAGGGTGCTGACGTGCTGCTCTGCTACCTGGAGGAGGAGCAGGCCGACGCCGAGCGCACCGCCGAGCTCGTGCGCGAAGCTGGCCGGCAGGCCGTGCTGGTCCCCGGCGACCTGCGCACCGAGGAGGCGTGCCGGGAGGTCGCCCGGCGCGCGGAGGAGGAGTTCGGGCGGATCGACGTCCTGGTCAACAACGCGGCCTACCAGATGGCGCAGGACGAGGGGCTGCTCGGCATCAGCAGCGACCAGTTCGACCGCGTGTTCAAGACGAACGTCTACGCGATGTTCTGGCTGACCAAGGCCGCCGTGCCGCTGATGCGACCGGGTGCGGCGATCATCAACACGTCGTCGATCCAGGCGTTCCAGCCCTCCCCCGAGCTGATGGACTACGCCGCCACCAAGGGCGCGATCGTCAACTTCACCAAGGCGCTCTCCGCCGACCTGGTCGACAAGGGCATCCGGGTCAACTCCGTGGCCCCCGGTCCGGTGTGGACACCGCTGATCCCCGCGACCATGCCCGCCGAGAAGGTCGACGACTTCGGCGCGCAGACACCGCTGGGCCGGGCCGCGCAACCGGCCGAGCTGGCACCGGTCTACGTCTTCTTCGCCTCGCAGGAGTCCAGCTACATCACCGGCGAGGTCCTCGGCGTCACCGGTGGCCAGCTGCTCACCTGACGAGGTGACAACGCGCTGTTTGCCCGCGACCCCGCCGGGTAACCGTGCCGCGTGCGCACCACCGACCGCATCCGCACCACGAGCCTGCCGGCGGTGCCACGCCGGCGGGCTGCGGGCGGGCAACCGCCGGGCTCCCCACCTCCCCCGGACGCGCACGCGACTGACCTCGGGCACGTCCGGAGACGCCGCACGACCCACCACGGCGAGGGAGGAACGACCGCATGCGCATCAGCCGCAAGCCCACGGGTGCCAAGTTCTTCGAGCTGTTCACCGAGATCGGCGCGAACATCGGCAGGAGCGTGGAGCTGCTGGGCGAGTTCGTGCGGGCGCCCGCCGACCGGCGGCAGGAGCTGGCGGAGCGCATGCACGCGCTGGAGAACGCCGGTGACGACGCCACGCACGCGATCATCGAGCACCTGGACCGGTCGTTCGTCACGCCGTTCGACCGGGAGGACATCTACCGGCTCGCGGCCAGGCTGGACGACGTCGTCGACCACATGGACGCCGCGGTCGACCTGGCGACCCTCTACCGCGTGGGTGAGCTGCCCGACGGCGTGAACGCGCAGGTGGACCTGCTGTGCCGGGCCGCCCAGCTGACCGCGGCGGCCATGCCCCGGCTGGCAGAGCCGCAGGAGCTGACCGCCTACTGGGTGGACGTGAACCAGGTCGAGAACGAGGCCGACCAGGTCTACCGGCGGCTGTTGTCGGAGCTGTTCAACGGGCAGCGCGACGCCCTGGAGGTCATGAAGCTCAAGGAGGTCGTGGACGAGCTGGAGGCAGCGGCCGACGCGTTCGAGCACGTGGCGAACGCCGTGCACTCGATCGCGGTCAAGGAGGCCTGATGCTCACCGCGGGCCTGGTGCTCGTGGTGGTGCTGGCACTGGCCTTCGACTTCACCAACGGCTTCCACGACGCCGCCAACGCCATCGCCACCGCGGTCTCCACCCGTGCGCTCACCCTGCGCGCCGCACTCGCGCTCGCGGCGGTGATGAACCTGGTCGGCGCGCTGCTGGGCACCGGCGTCGCGGTCACCATCGCCTCCGGTCTCATCGACACCCCGGTCGGCGACGACGCGCTGCACGTGGTCACCGCCGCCCTGGTCGGCGCCATCGCCTGGAACCTGGTCACCTGGTACTTCGGGCTGCCGTCGTCCTCGTCGCACGCGCTGGTGGGCGGCCTGGTCGGTGCCGCGCTGGCCTCCGCGACCACGGTGCACTGGGCGGGCGTGGTGGAGAAGGTCGTGATCCCGATGGTGGTCTCGCCCGTCGTCGGCCTGCTGCTCGGCTACCTGGTGATGACGGTGATCATGTGGGCGTTCCGCAACGCGAACGCGCACCGCGCGGGCCGGCTGATGCGCCGCGCCCAGGTGTTCTCCGCGGCGAGCCTCGCGCTGGGCCACGGCCTGCAGGACGCCCAGAAGAGCATGGGCGTGATCGTCCTGGCGCTGGTCGTCAGCGGCAACCAGGCCGGCTACTCGGTGCCGTTCTGGGTGATCGGGGCCTGCGCGCTGGCCCTGTCGGCCGGGACGTACGCCGGTGGTCTGCGGATCATGCGCACCCTCGGCCGGCGCATCTTCCACCTCACGCCGCCGCACGGCTTCGCCGCCGAGCTGTCCGCCTCCTCGGTGCTGTACCTGACCGCGTTCGTCTTCCACGCCCCGATCTCCACCACGCACGTCATCACCTCGGCGGTGATGGGCGTCGGCGCCACCACCCGCCGGTCCGCGGTGCGCTGGTCGGTGGCGGCGGACATCGCGAAGGGCTGGGTGCTGACGCTGCCCGCGTCCGCTACCGTCGCCGCCGGTGCCTACGGGCTCGTGGCGCTGCTCTGAGCTCCTGCCCGCGGCGGCGGCGGAGCGCTCGAAAGTTCTTCGAAGTTTTTTCGTTATTGCCGGGCGCCGGGGACATCTCCTGGTCAGAGGACCCTGGACCGGCAAGTGAGGTGGGCATGGCGGTGGCCGAGGAACCCGGCGTCGCGACGGTGGTGGCCGCACGCGACGGCGACCAGCGCGCGCTGGACGACCTGGTGAGCGGATACCTGCCCCTCGTCTACAACATCGTGGGGCACGCGCTCGGCGGTCACGCCGACACCGACGACGTGGTCCAGGAGACCATGCTGCGCGCGGTGCACGGGCTGTCCTCGCTGCGCGACCCGGCCGGGTTCCGGTCGTGGCTCGTCGTGATCGCGATGAACCAGATCCGGCTGCGGCACCGCGAAAACCAGCGGGTCCCGGTCACCGGACCGGTCCTGGAGGACGTCGCCGACCCCGGCGCTGACTTCGTCGACCTCACGATCATGCGGTTGCAGCTGTCCGGGCAGCGGCGCGAGGTCGTCGCGGCCACCCGCTGGCTCAGCGCCGACGAACGCGAACTGCTGTCGCTGTGGTGGCTGGAGGCGGCCGGCCGGCTGACCCGCACCGAGGTCGCCGACGCGCTGGAGCTGACGCCGCAGCACACCGCCGTGCGGGTGCAGCGGGTCAAGGCGCAGCTCGACGCCGCGCGGATCGTCGTGCGGACGCTGGAGCGCACGCCGCGCTGCCCCGAGCTGGCCGAGGTCGTCGCCGACTGGGACGGTGACCCCAGCCCGTTGTGGCGCAAGCGGATCGTCCGGCACAGCCGCGGCTGCCCCCGGTGTGAGCGGTGCGGGTACGACCTGGCCGCGGTCGAGGGACTGATCGCCCGGCTGCCGCTGGTGCCGCTGCCCGCCGCGTTCGGGTTCGGGCTCGACCAGTCGGCGCTCGTCGGGACGCAGGTGAGCATCTCCCCCGTCACCACGGCGCCCGCCGCCACCACGACGTCCACGGCGGCGACCGGCAAGTTCGGGGTGTTCCTGCAGGGCGCGCTGGTCAAACCGATCGCCGCCGCGGCGGCCGCCGTGCTGGCCGCGGGCATCGTGGTCGCCGTGCTGCCCTCGAAGGAGGAACCGGTCACCCGCGCGGTGTCCGCGACCACCTCCCAGAGCGCGCCCACGACCACACCGCCGGCCATCACCACCACTCCGTCACCAGCGCCGTCCACGGCGCCGCCGTCCTCGACGACGGTGGCCGCACCGCCCGTGCCCGCCGCGGCGCCGAAACCCGTTGCGGCGTCGGCGAAGAAGGGCGTCAGCACGTGGAACTTCTCCGGCGTCGGCAAGGCGCTCACCGACGTGCGCGCCGGGTGGTACTACAACTGGGCCGTGCACCCGGACGGCATCGCCACGCCGCCGAACGTCGAGTTCGTGCCGATGATCTGGGGCGCGAAGTTCACCGACGACGCCACGATCGCCCGCGCGAAGGCCAACGGGAAGGTGCTGCTCGGGTTCAACGAGCCGGACTTCCCCCATCAGGCCAACATGACGCCGGAGCAGGCGCTCGACCTGTGGCCGAAGCTCGCCGCCACCGGGTTGCGGCTCGGCAGCCCCGCCGTCGCGCACAGCGGTGACAAGCCGGGCGGCTGGCTCGACCGGTTCATGACCGGTGCGGCCCAGCGCGGCCTGCGGGTCGACTTCATCACCGTGCACTGGTACGGGTCGGACTTCAGCGCGGCGGCCGTGCAGCACCTGAAGAACTACCTCGACGCGGTGCACGCGCGGTACGGCAAACCGGTGTGGCTCACCGAGTACTCGCTCATCGACTTCTCCGGCGGCACACCCCGCTACCCGACCCAGGCGCAGCTCGCGGCGTTCGCCTGCGGTTCCAGCGCGATGATGGAGGGCCTGCCGCACGTCGAGCGGTATGCGTGGTTCGCGCTGCCCGCCGACAAGCCCGGCACCGGCCTCTACGCCCCCGGCGGCACCCCGAACCAGGCCGGCGAGGCCTACCGCGACGCGGGCTGAGCTCCCGCTCGCGTCCGCTCGTCCCGTTCCACCCCTGTGTCAGTCCACCCTGCCCGAAAGGACTTCCGATGACCCACGCCCCCACCCCGTCACGGCTGCGGAGGCGCGTCCTGATCGCGGTCCTCGCCGTGGCCGGTGTCGCGGCGTCCGCGGTGACCGCGAACGCGATGTTCTTCTCACCGCCCAAGCCACCGCCGGCCGCGGTCGCGCCGACCACGACCACGACGCCCGCCGCGCAGACCCGCACCGCGACGGCCGTTCCCGGGACTCCCGCTCCCGCTTCCGCACCGGCGACCACTCCGCCCACCACCGAGGCGGTCGCTCTCCTGCCGCCGCAGGCGCCGATCCCGCCGAACGCGGTGCGCGTGGCGGAGTTCGTGGCCGAGTGCCCGTTCACCCACCGGCTGCCGGACGACCCGATCGTCTTCCCGAACCTGCCCGGTGTCTCGCACCTGCACAGCTTCTTCGGCAACGTCTCCACGAACGCCCGCTCGGACGTGACGAGCCTGGGCGGCGCGACGAGCACGTGCAGCCCCAAGACCGACCTGTCGTCGTACTGGGTGCCCACCCTGCTGGTCGACGGCCAGCCCGTCGAGCCGACCGGCACCACGTTCTACTACCTCGGCGAGGGCGTGCGCGACGACGTGATCGCCCGCACCCAGCCGTTGCCGCGGGGCCTGCGGATCGTCGCGGGCAACGCCAAGGCCACCGCGCCGGACGACAGCACGCGGTCGCGCTGGTCATGCCTGCACGCCGGCCATGTCGGCGCCTCGAAGGACTTCGTGAACTGCCCGGCCGGCACGATGATCGAGTCCTACCTGGACTTCCCGCAGTGCTGGAACGGCAAGGACCTCGACTCCGCCGACCACAAGAGCCACATGTCCTACCCGGTCGCGGGCGACTGCCCGGCCACACACCCCGTGCCCGTGCCGAAGCTGCGCCAGGTGCTGCGCTACCCGGCCAACGGCGACCCGGCGCGGTTCAGGCTGTCGTCCGGTCCCGGCTACACGATGCACGGCGACTTCTTCAACGTGTGGCCCGAGGCCGAGATGGCGCAGCGCGTGCGCGACTGCATCAACCGGATCGTCAAGTGCGGACCGGACGGCCGCCCGTAGTGCGGGTCCTGCACGTCGCGGTGGTCCTGCTGGCGGCGGTCCTGCCGACGGGGTGCGGTGCGGTGGCCGAGGCACCACCGGCCGCTGTCCCGTCGCCTGCCGTCTCGTCGCCTGCCGTCTCGTCGCCAGCCGGGCCGACCGCGACGGACCTGGCGTTCGTGGACCTCGTGATCCCGCAGAACGAGTCGGCGCTGGCCGCCTTGGCGCTGGTCGCCGGCCGTCCCGGCTCCGCGCTGCGTCCGGTGGCCGAGCAGCTCGGTGCCGGTTATCGAGCTGAGCTGGTCCAGGCCAGGGAGGTGCTCGCGCGGGCGGGCCGGCCGGAGTCCGGTGAGCACGCGGGCCACGACATGCCCGGCATGATCACGCCCGCCGAGCTGGCCGCGGCCGGCGGCGCGCGGGACGCCGACTTCGACGGGCAGCTGCGGACGTTGCTGCGCACCCAGTGCGAGGAGGCGCGGACAGTCGCCCGTGCGGAGCTGTCGGCCGGGACGAGCAGGCAGGCACTCGACCTGGGTGCGCGGATCGAGCGCAGCAGGGCGGAGTTCCTGGTGCTGCTGGGGTCGTGACCGGCTCACCGCGACGGTCATCGGGGCGGTGGTCGAGAATCGTCGCGTGTCTCCTGCGAACGACCTCGACCTCCCCCGGCTGCTGGCCACCGGCAGCACCGGCCCCGCACCCACCGAGCTGGTGGTCCCGGCCCTGCTGCTGCGCGCCCCCACCGCGACGTGGTCGGAGCTCGTCCACATCTACGTGCCGCACGGCCCGACGGTCGCGTTCAGCGGCCGTGACCTCCGTTCACCCGGCATCGCGAAGGCCACCGAGGTGGCCCGTGCGGCGGGGTTCGCGACGGTGGTGCGCTCGCCGGGCGGGCGGATGGTCGCCTACGACGCCGGTGCCGTCGTGATCGACCACCTCGACCGCACCACCGGAATCCGGCACGCCGGCAGCGCCACGTTCGCCGCCAACGCCGAGAGCCACGTGCGGGTGCTGCGCGGGCTCGGTGACGTCGACGCCCGCGTCGGCGAGGTCGACGGCGAGTACTGCCCCGGCGAGTACAGCATCAACGTGGCGGGCACCGCCAAGGTCGTGGGCTCGGCCCAGCGGGTCACCGCGACCGGGTCGCTGTTCAGCACCGTCGTCCAGGTCGCCGTGTCGGACGAGGTCCGCGCCGTGCTCACCGCGGTGTCGCAGGCGCTGGGCTACGGACTGCGGGAGAAGCTCGATCGCCGGGCTGGCCGACTACGCGCCGGGGCTGTCCTCGGCGGAGGTCGCGGCGGCGTTCGCGGCGGACTACCGCGACCGGCTCGGGTTGGCCGACGGGCAGGTCCCCGCCGCGGTCGCCGCCCACGCGGCCGGGGTGGTGCCGGAGGGAGCGGGACCGTTCCACGTGGACGACTGGACCCGCGCGCACCCGGTGCCCAGCACCTGACGCCCGATGCCGGTCACCCGGGACCGATCCGCTCCGGCAACCCCGCCGCGACCACCAGCGCCGCTCCCTCGAACTTGGTCGCCCGCGCGAACCGCCCGTCCACCACCGTCCCGGCGTCCGGTGCCACCGCGCACACCACCGACACCGCCGTGAACACCGCGACACCGAGGACGAACACGCGGCGGCGCCCCCACCGGTCCCCCGCCGCCGCTGCCGTCAGCAGCAGCACGGCGAAGCTCAGCGCGTAGCCGTTGACCGTCCACTCCAGCTCGGTGACCGACGCGCCGAGGTCCGTTCTGACCGCCGTCAGCGCGGTCGTCACGAGCACCCACGTGCGGGTGGCCGCTGTCCTTCCCCCTCTGGCTCCGGCCGGTGCCACCCGACGCCGGCACCTCGGGGTGTGGACCCGTGGAGGCGGTGAAAGGAATCCGAGGCGTTTCAGCCCAGTGCGGTGCCCTGCGGTTGCGGGCACTGGCCGCCGGGCGAGGTCAGCAGCTCGAAGTGCCACATCTCGTTGGCGAACGCCTGGCAGAGCCCGTGGTCCGCGCCGTGCTGGACCAACCAGTCCGCGGCGGCGGTCGGCCCGATGTCGATGGCGTGCCCGGTCACGTGCTTCGACTTCTCCGGCGGGTGCACGAGCTTGCGGGCCTCCTCCGCGCTGCGGTACCGCGCGGTGGCCTCGTCCAGCAGCCGCTGCTGGTACCGCTTGCTGCGCCAGCCCGACGTCACCTTCAGCTCCACCCCGCGCGCCGCGGCGTCCACGGCGGCCGCCCGCGCCGCCGCGAGCAGTGCGGGGTCGAGGTTGGCGATGGCAGGGTGGTCGTCGTCCTGCAACGAGATGCTCTCGTTCTCCGGGATGCTGCCGTCACCGTCCGCCCGGGAGCTGCCACCTCCCGAGTGGACGGTGCCGGCCTCCGGCGGTGTCGCACAGGCCGTCACCACGAGCACGAGCACCACCGCGCAGGCGGTGCGAAGTCCGTTGCCGCCCGCGTGTCCCCGCATCACCACTGGTCCGTCTCCTCGTCGTCGCGCGCCGGGTGTGCTCGACGATGCCGCGCCGATGTGATCGGCCGTCGCGCAAAATGTGCTCGTTCTGCAACGACCTGTCGACGGGGTGCCCGTGAGGACCGCTCGTCCGGGAACAGCGGACCGCGCCGGGTGGGCCGGTCAGGTCACGCAGTTGCCGCGTTCCAGCTCCTTCGCGCGCCGGGCCACCGCACCCGACCGCGCGAGCTGGCCGCCCAGCGGGGTTGCTCGAAGCCGCTACCGGGCTGGTGGCCAACGTGCACTGGAGTGCCGCCGTGCTGCGCTCGGCCCACGAGGTGTTGTCGGCGGCGGGTGCGGAGGCGTTCGCCCGACGGTGGACGAGCACCTGCGGCTGATCTTCCACGAGCTCGGGGTGACCTCACGCCGGCAGCTGCGCGACCACCCCGGCCTCGGTCCGCGCACGTGACGGGCCGGTGGCCGCGGCCACCGGCTCGTCCGGTCTCACTCGACGTCGTCACCGCCGAGGCCCATGCCGCCGGTCCCGCGGCCGTCCTCGTCTGGCACGTCCTCGGGGGTGTCGCTCGGCGGCCGCCGCGACACCTCGGCCTCCGTCTCGGTCAGGGGTGTGCCGCTCGCTTCCTCCGCGGCTCCCCGCTGCACCGTCTCCTCGTCCCGGTCCGGTCCGGTCACGGCACTCTCCTCCTGGAGGTCGGCTTCCGTCCGTGCGGCATACCCGCCAGCGGCGTGGTGAACCGGCGAACGCGGTGCGGATCGCGCGAACGCAGATCCGCACCGCGCTACCGGACCCGCGCGGTTGCTGGCTGTTGAACAACACTGCCGAACACAGCCCGACCACACGCGCGGTGCCGCCGCGTCCGGCGCACCGGGCCCGGCGGACCGGGAGTTCCCTGCCGGGTCCGGTGCTACGCCTGGTTCCACAGAGGACTGGGGGTTTTCGTGATCACGATTTGGCAGCGCTCTCGCGGTCGGCCACGGCGGTGCTGCGCGGCTGCGGCCCGGTGTTCCGCGACGCCCATGCCCCCGTGCTCCGCCGCACGCGTGTGGGCAGCGGCTGCCCGCTCGTGCGCACGCGCGGAGCTGATCAGGCTCTCCCGCAACCGCTGTCGTGCCTGCGCCGCGTGCAGGCGCGCCTCGGCCGGCGCGGCCATGGCCGTGCTGACGTCACCCGAGCTCGACGCCCTGCCGGCCCGCGTCTTGAGCCGGGCCCGGCGCGACTCCAGCGCACGGATGCGCCGTTCCACTCCGTGCACCCGTACCGCACCCGTGTACCGGCGGCCGTTCCGGGTAACCACCCGCATGGCCACCGACACCGCAGGCCCGCCGGACGAGGGCCACCTCGGACTCCCCGCCGAGCGCGAGCCGGACCTGGCAGCGCACCTGACCAGGATCGCCCGTGCGCTCCAGCAGCAGCACGGCGAGCAGGAGACGATGGACGCGATCGTCCACGCCGCGGCCGGGACCATTCCGGGTGCCGAGCACGCGGGCATCATGACCGTGCTCGGCCGCAGGGAGATCCGGACCGTCGCCACGACCGGTGACCTGCCGTGCGAGGTCGACCAGGCGCAGCTCGCGTCCGGTGAGGGTCCCTGCCTGACCGCCCTGTACGACGAGAAGATCGTCTCCGTCCCCGACGTCGCCGGTGACGACCGGTGGCCCGTGTTCACCGGGAAGGCCGCGGACCTGGAGGTCGGCAGCATGCTGTCGTTCCAGCTGTTCGTGCAGGACGAGGACCTCGGCGCGCTCAACCTGTACTCCGCGCGGACGGGTGCGTTCGACGACGAGTCGCAGCACGTCGGCAGCCTGTTCGCCGGGCACGCGGCGATCGCGCTCGCCTCCGCCCAGGAACGCAGCCAGCTGAGCGCGGCGGTAGCGACCCGCGACCTGATCGGCCAGGCCAAGGGCATCCTGATGGAACGCCACCAGATCACCGCGGACCAGGCGTTCGCGGTGCTCACCCGCGCGAGCCAGCACACCAACCTCAAGCTGCGCGACATCGCCGAGCAGCTCACCAGGACCCGCCGCCTGCCCACCTGACTTGATCCAGGTCGCACACCACCCCGGGCAAGATGACGGGGTGAGTGCCCCGCGTCGAGGCCGGCCCACCGGTCCCACCGGACCGGTCATCGGCCGTGCGCTGCAGCTGCTCGACGCGTTCGACGCCGAGCACCGCGAGCTGACGCTGAGCGACCTCGCGCGGCGGGCCGGGTTGCCGTTGTCGACCGCGCACCGGCTGATGCAGGAGCTGTGCGCGTGGGGTGCCGCCGAGCGGGGTGCGGACGGGCTCTACCGGATCGGGCTGCGGCTGTGGGAGCTCGGCTCGCTCGCGCCGCGCGGTCCGGGGTTGCGGGAGACCGCGTTGCCGTTCCTGGAGGACCTGTCCCAGGTCACGAGGGAGAACGTGCAGCTCGCCGTCCGGGAGGGCACCGAGGTCGTGTTCGTCGAGCGGATCGCGGGGTCGGTCGCCGTGCCGGTGCTGACCCGCGTGGGCGACCGGTTCGCGCTCACCGCCACCGGTGTCGGCCTGGTGCTGCTCGCGCACGCGCCGGTCGAGGTGCAGGAGGACGTGCTGAGCGGTCCGATCGACCGCTACACCGCCAGGACCGTCACCGATCCGGCCCAGCTGCGGCGGATGCTCGCCGCCGTCCGGTCGAACGGCTTCTCGGTCAGCGACCGGCAGGTGACCATGGACGCCCTCTCGGTCGGCGCGCCGGTCCACGATGAGCACGGCGAGGTCGTCGCCGCCGTGTCGCTGGTGGTGCGGCACGGCACCATGACGCCGCACGCGCTGGCGCCGCTCGTGCGCACCAGCGCTCAGGCGATCTCCCGAGCGCTCTGCGGCTAACGGCGTCAGGGCTTCCATTTTCCGGAAACGGCGCTTCGCCGCGTGCGGTGGTCTCCGCCACGCTGTGCTCTCCCACCACGGAGCAACACCGGCGAAGGAGCCCGAATGACCGGCTTTCCGCGCGACCAGTGGTACGTCGCCGCGTACGGGTCCGAGATCGAGCACGACCTGTTCAGCCGCACCGTCTGCGGTGAGCCGATCCTGTTCTGGCGCACCCGTGGCGGTGCGGTGACGGCGATGCCGGACCGGTGCGTGCACCGGCGGTTCCCGCTGTCGCAGGCGCCGTCGCGGCTCGTCGACGACCAGGTGGTGTGCGGCTACCACGGGTTCACCTACGACGCGGGCGGCCGGTGCGTCGCCGTGCCGGGGCAGACCCGCATCCCGCGCACGGCCCGGCTGCTGCCCTACCCCGTGGTGGAGCAGGACTCGTTCGTGTGGGTGTTCATCGGCGACCCGGAGAAGGCCGACGCGGCGCGCATCCCGCGGGCGCCGTGGCTCGTCGCGCCGGACTACACGACGGTGTGCGGCATGGAGCCGTTGCAAGCCAGGTACTCGCTGCTCGTGGACAACCTGCTGGACCTCTCGCACGAGACCTACCTGCACGGCGGCTACATCGGCACGCCGGAGGTCGCGTCCACCCCGATCACGACCGAGGTCGACGAGGACGCGGGCATCATCTACGTGTCGCGGCACATGGACGACGCGGAGTGCCCGCCGTTCTACTCGAAGTCGACGGGCCTGGAGGGCCGGATCGCGCGCTGGCAGGACATCGAGTACACGCCGCCGTGCCTGTACAAGCTGCACAGCCGCATCGCGCCGGTCGGGTCCACGCCGAACCCCGACGGCACCGACCCGGACGCCTTCCACGTCGAGGTCGTGTACGCGATCACGCCGGAGACCGAGACCTCGACGCACGACTTCTGGGCCGTGGCACGGGACTTCGCGCTCGGCGACGAGGAGGTCTCGGCGTTCCTCGCGGAGAGCAACCGCACCGTCGTGCTGCAGGACGTCGTGGCGCTGAACGTGCTGGAGCAGGTCATCGCGTCCGAACCGGAGGGCTACCAGGAGCTGTCGATCAACATCGACACCGGCGGGCTGGCCGCGCGGCGGATGCTCGGGCGCCTGTGCGAGCCGGCGTGAACGCGCTCACCGGCGAGCGGGTCAACCGCGTCCACTGGGTGCCCGGCACCGACCGGCTCCGCGCGACCTGCCACTGCGCGGCGGAACGCGAGTTCGAGGGCCCGGTCGAGCTGTGGGACTGGCTGCTCGCCCACCCCGCGGGGCACACGCCGTGAAACTGCTGCTGGAACGCAAGGAACCGGTCGCCGACGGGGTGGTGCTGCTGACGTTGCGGCACCCCGCGGGCGACCCGCTGCCGCGGTGGACGCCGGGCGCGCACGTCGACCTGGTGCTCGCCGACGGGGTGGTGCGCCAGTACTCGCTGTGCGGCGACCCGGCCGACACGTCGGTCCTCCAGGTGGCCGTCCTGCTCGAACCGGGCGGCCGCGGCGGCTCGCGGCACGTGCACGAGGTGCTCACCGCCGGGCAGGAGGTCGAGGTGCACGGGCCGCGCAACCACTTCGAGCTTCGTCGAGGCGAAGCGGCACCTGTTCATCGCGGGCGGCATCGGCATCACGCCGATCCTGCCGATGATCGCCGCGGTGACGGCGGCGGGAGGTGACTGGCGGCTCGTCTACGGCGGCCGGACGCGGTCCTCCATGGCGTTCCGCGCGCAGCTGGAGCACCTGCCCGCGGTGGAGCTGCGCCCCGAGGACGAGCACGGCCTGCTGGACCTGGCCGCGCTGCTGGGCGAACCCGAGGAGGGCACGGCCGTGTACTGCTGCGGCCCGGAAGGCCTGCTGGCCGCGGTCGAGCAGCACTGCGCGCGGTGGCCGGAGGGCACCCTCCACGTCGAACGGTTCGCGCCGAAGCCCGGCGCCGGCGAGGGACCGCGGCAGGACTTCGAGGTCGAGCTGGCGCAGACCGGGACCACGGTGCGGGTGCCGGCGGGACAGTCCGTGCTCGACGCCGTCGAACGGGCCGGGGTGTCCGTGCTGTCGTCCTGCCGGGAGGGCACCTGCGGCACGTGCGAGACGGGCGTGCTCGACGGCGTGCCGGACCACCGGGACTCCGTCCTCACCGCGGCCGAACAGGACTGCGGCGACGTGATGATGATCTGCGTGTCCCGGTCCCGCTCACCGCGGCTGGTGCTGGACCTCTGACCGGCGGCGCGGCTCAGGCCGGCGGTGCCAGCACGACCGCGGAGTTGTGCCCGCCCATGCCCAGCGACGACTTGATCGTGATGCCGTCCGCGACCGGTGTGGGCCCGTTGAGCAGCCGCGGGTGTCCCGGTGCGACGACCGGTGGCGCCGGGACGACCCCGCGGTCGTAGGCCATGGCCGTCACCGCGACCTCCACGGCGGACGCGGCGCCCTGGCAGTGGCCGGTCAGCGGCTTCACCGAGTAGATGCCGGTGTCCGGTCCGAACAGCTGTTCCAGCACGGCGGCCTCGGCGGCGTCGCACTGGGCCGTGCCGGGGCCGTGGGCGTTGAGGTAGCGCACGTCGGCGGCGCTCACGCCGGCGTTGTCGAGCGCGTCGGTGAAGCAGGTGGTGATCTGGTCGAGCCGCGGGTCGATCGAGGTCACGTGGTAGGCGTCGTGCGACATCGCGCCGCCGAGCGTCATCGCGTACGGGTTGGACGCGCGGCGCGACAGGACGAACGCCACGGACGCCTCGCCCATCACGAAGCCGCGGCTGCCCTGCTGGAACGGCCGGCACGCGTCGAGCGGCTCGGCGTCCACGATGGCCACTCCCAGGCGGACGAAGTGGGCCACGTTCTCCGGGGTGAGGGACAGGTCCGTCGCCACGAACACGACGTCGTCGACGATTCCGGCGTCCAGCCAGGCCTTGGCGGTGATGAGCCCGGCGTTGCCGGACGCGCACATCGCCGAGACGTTCATGGCCGGACCGTGGAAACCGTATTCCTGCATGAACATCGACATCGGGGTGGACGGCATCAACGCCAGGTAGTCGTGCACCGGCAGATCGCCACCGCGCGTGACGTAGAACTCGCGCCACAGGTCGACCTCGCCGAGCACGACGGCGTGCAGCAGACCGACCCGGCGCCCCGGCTGCCAGCCGCGCGCACCGGCGTCCTCGACCGCCTCCCTGGCCGCGGCCCGCATGGCCTGGGTGAACCGGCTCGGCCCGTCGGCCGGGTCACCGCCCTCGCCCACGCACGCCGCCCAGACGGTGTCGCCGGGGAAACGGGCCAGCTCAGGCACCACGACGGCGGCCGGTCTCCCGCTCACCAGACCGTCCCAGAGCGACTGGCGGCCCCAGCCGTACGCGCTGACGACGCCGATTCCGCAGACACCCACACCACGCGCGACCATATCCCGCTCCCCCACACCGAGGGCCGACACCTCACACCAGCATAAACGGGTCGGTCGGCTCGCGAACACATCAATCGGCAGTCTACAATGGACTGTTGACGGGACCCCTGGCCGCCCGTCGCTCCCGGCGACCGGATATAACGGCTCACCGTGTTCACGCCAGACGGGTGCGGCTCTGGCACGGTGTGTAGTAGGACTTCACGATGGCCACGCCACCGCGAGTCCGGGGGACGATCGGATCTGGGAGCGACGACGTGAGCGGCCTGACCGGCGACGCCGAGTTCGACCACGAGCTGCTGGCCGACCTCGCGCTCTCGGTCGGTGCCGCCGTGGCGTGGTGGCTGGACCTGGGCACCGACCGGTTCGGCTGGACGGCGGGCCTCGACTCGGTGCTCGGCCTGCCCGGTGCGGACGCCGACGCCGTGCGCGCCCGGCTGACCGAGCTCGTCGCGCCGCTGACCGTGGCGGCGCGGGCGGCCTCGGCGTGGCAGGAGTTCGAGCTGGAGCAGCCGCTGGAGACCCCCGGCGGCCGGCGCTGGCTGCTGTTCCACGCCCGCGTCTCGGCCCGCGGTGGTGAGCGGGCGCTGGTCGGCGTCGCCGCGGACGTGACCCGGCGGCACGCCCAGCAGCAGGAGCTGGCCGACCTCGCCGACCGCTACCGGCTGCTGGTGGACCTGTCGCCGGACGCGATCGTGGTGCACGAGGCCGGTGTGCTCGTGTACGCGAACCCGACAGCGGTCCGGTTCGTGCGGGCGCAGTCCGAGGGCGACCTGCTCGGGCGGCCGATCACCGACTTCGTCCACCCGGACTCGCAGTCCGACATGCTGCGGCGGATCGAGAAGCTGACCGTGCCGGGCGCGACCAGCGACCCCGCGGACGCCGTGCTGCTGCGGCGCGGCGGCGGCACCCTGGACGTCGAGTCGGTGTCGGTGCGCACGACCTGGGAGGGCCGGCCGGCGTTCCAGGTGATCATGCGGGACGTCACCGAGCAGAAGGCGGCCGCCGCGGCGCTGACCTACCAGGCCGCGCTCGTCGCGCACGTCAGCGACGCGTTGATCGCCACCACCGCGGACGGCGTCGTGACCAGCTGGAACCCCAGCGCCGAGCACGTCTACGGGCACCGCGCGGCCGATGCGATCGGCCAGCCCATCGGCGCCGTGGTCGGCGCCGCGCTGTACCCGGCCGCCGTGCTGGAGGCGGGTGGCGTGGTCCAAGCGGAGCACCACCGCTCCGACGGCGAGGCGCTGGCGGTGCGGGTGTCCGTGGCGCGGATGGCCGACGGCTACGTGCTGATCTGCGCCGACGAGACCGCGCGCCGCCGGGCCGAGCGCCACTTCACGGCCGTGGTCGCCGCGATCGAGGAGGGCGTGCTGGTGGTCGGCCCGACCGGCCTGGTCGAGTCGGTCAACCCGGCGGCCGAACGGATTCTCGGCGTGCGCGCGCAGGACGCCATCGGTCAGGCGGCGTCGCTGACCGAGCTGCACGACGAGGCGGGCCGTCCGGTGCCGGTGGACCAGTTCCCGTCCGCGATCACCAGGGCGACGGGCCGCTCGCAGCACGGCCGCATCCTGCGCGCGCTGCGGCCGGACGGCACCCGCGTCTGGCTGTCGCTGAGCGCCCGCGCGCTCAACCAGGACGGCCGGCTGCCGTCGGCGACGGTCGTGTCGTTCACCGACATCACCGAGCGCCGCCTGATGGACAGCAGGCTGGAGCACGAGGCGACGCACGACGCGCTGACCGGCCTGTGCAACCGCACGGTGACGATCAACCGGCTCAGCCCGGCCGCGCGGGCGCACCGCTCGGGGCTCACCGCGGTGCTGTTCATCGACCTGGACAAGTTCAAGGTCATCAACGACTCGCTGGGCCACAGCGCAGGCGACGAGGTGCTGCGGGTCGTCGGCACGCGGCTGAGCCGCAGCTCCCGCCGGGGTGACGTGGTGGGCAGGCTCGGCGGCGACGAGTTCACCGTCATCGCCTACGGCGTGACCGGCCCCGAGGAGGCGCACGCACTGGCCGGCCACGTGCGCGCCGAGCTCAACCGGCCGATCACCGTGCAGGGCCGGCAGCTGCACGTCGACGCGAGCGTGGGCATCGTGCTGGCCGACCCGAGCGACGCCCGCGACGGCGCCGACCTGCTGCGCGACGCCGACCTCGCCATGTACCGGGCGAAGACCGACGGCCGCGGCCGCATCGCGTTCTTCGACGTGGAGCTGCGCGACCGCATCCAGCGCCGGCTGCAGCTGGAGCAGGACCTGCGCCGCGCGCCGCTGAGCGACCAGCTGTGGCTCGCCTACCAGCCGATCATCGACGTCGCCACGGGCCGCCGCACGGCCGTGGAGGGCCTGCTGCGCTGGACGCACCCCCGCTACGGCCTCATCTCCCCCGGCGAGTTCATCACGCTCGCCGAGGAGAGCGACCTGATCAACATCATCGGCGCGCACATGCTGCACACCGCGACCCGCGAGCTCGCCGTGCTGGCCCCGCACCTGCAGCTGACCGTGAACCTGTCGGCCCGCCAGCTCGACGACCCGTGGCTCGTCTCGGCCATCCGGCACGCCACCCACGAGGCGGGCCTGCCCCCGGAGTCGCTCTGCCTGGAGATCACCGAGAGCGCCCTGATGCGCGATCCCGCACTGGCCGCCCGCACCCTGTCGGCGCTGCGCGACCTGGGCGTGCGGCTCGCGATCGACGACTTCGGCACCGGCTACTCCTCGCTCGCCCAGCTGCTCACCCTGCCGCTGGACACGCTCAAGATCGACCGGTCGTTCACGTCGGGCCTGGGCCGGTCCGCGGAGGCCGAGGCGATCGTCACGAGCATCATCGCCATGGCCCACGCGGTCGACCTGAGCGTCATCGCGGAAGGGGTGGAGCAGGCCGAGCAGCTCGACGTGCTGCGGGAGCTGGGCTGCGACCAGGCGCAGGGGTTCCTGCTGGGCCGGCCGGTGCCGCTGGCCGACCTGTGAGCCGCGGCCGGAGCCGTCCGGCCGCGACCCGCCCCGCAGCGGCTACCCGAGCCGCCACTGCTGGTTCGGCTGTCCCGAGCACGACCACAGCACCAGCAGCGTCCCGTTGGCCGTGGCCCGTCCGGAGGCGTCCAGGCACAGGTTCGACGCCGCGTTGGTGATGGTCCCGTCGGCGTTGACGTTCCACTGCTGGTTCGCGCCGCCGGAGCAGTCCCAGGTCACGACCTTCGTGCCGTTGGTGGTGCCCCAGCCGTAGGCGTCGAGGCACTTGGAGCCGTACCCGACCAGCTGCTTGCCCGCGGTGTACGTCCAGCCCTGGTTGGCGCCGCCGTGGCAGTCCCACAGCTGCGCCTGGGCACCGTTCGCCGTGCTCGACCCCGGCACGTCTGCGCACCGGCCCGAGGGCACGCCCACCAGCCGCTTGCCCGCGGCCACGGGGTCGCCGATGGTGCCCGGCACGGCCCGCAGCGCGGAGTACCAGGTGGCGGCCATCTTGTCGTAGCCGGTCGCGGTCGGGTGGACGCCGTCGATCAGGTCGCCGGTGGTGAGGGCGGCGTGCATGTCCACGAGGTGCACCTTCTTGCCCGCGTTCACCTTGCTCTGCACCATGCCGGGGATCGTGGCGTTGAACGAGCGCGCCGCCGCCTCCTGCGACTGGTTGGCCAGCGGGATGATCGTCGCGACGAACACGTCGGCGTTCGGCACGGTCGCGGTGATCCGGTCGACCAGCGCCGACAGGCGGCCGGGTGCGCCGGCGACGTTGTAGTTCTGGAGCACGTCGTTGGTGCCGATGTGCAGCAGCACGGTGCGCGGGGTCGTGTTGCGCAGCCAGCCGGTGATGTTCGCGTCGATCTGGTCGATGCGCCAGCCGGGGTGCCCCTGGTGGTCGTGGTCGCCCAGCGAGGCGGGGCCGTTGAACTGCGAGCCGACGAAGTCCACCCGGTACCCACCGCCGCCGAACCGCTGCCAGAGCCCGATCCGGTAGCCGCCGGGCACCTGGGTGCCCTCGGTGATCGAGTCGCCCAGCGGCATCACCCGCGTGCCGCCGTTGGACTCGGCGACCGCCGGTGTGGCGGGCAGCAGCGCGGCGGCGACCACCGCGGCAGCCGCCCAGACGGCCTGCCAGGACTTCCTCGGCATCGCGTTCTCCCCTCGCAGCACAACGTTAAGTGAGCGTTAACATTGCAGAGCCGCGCCGGGTCACGTCAAGAACGCGGGCCTGTCACCATCGAATCGATTCGACATCCTCGACGCGGCGCTGTGAGCGCTCACATCATCGGCGACCCGGTACCGGCCCAGCACCATCTGGGCCAGCTCGTCGGCGACCTCGTCCAGCGTCGCGTCGACCCACCCGACGACCCAGTCGTGCATGAGCCCGTTGACGGCGCCGATGATGGCCGCGGCCGTGGTGCGGTGGTTGCCGGGCGGGATCTCGCCGCGCGCGACGGCCTCCCCCGCCAGCCGGTCGATCAGCTCCACCCACAGCGCGCGCCGTTCGAGCCGCTGGCGGTCCATCCGCGGGCTGACGCCGACCACCTCGACGTAGGCGATGCGGGCGTGCCGCAGGTCGGCGCACGCGCCCTTCACGTAGGCGCGCACGGCCAGCGGCAGGAACTCGGCCGTGCTCAGGTGCAGCAGCCGCGGCAGGGCCTCGGCGACCGCGCCCGCCGCCACGTCGTTGACGTGCAGGTGCAGGTCGGCGAGCAGGTCCTCCAGAGTGCGGAACTCCTCGTAGAACTGGCGGCTGGACAGCCCCGCCGCCTTGCACAGGTCACCGAGCCGGGTGCCCCGGTAACCGGGCCCCGCGCCGAACATCTCCAGGCCGGCCTGCCGGAACCGCTCGCGCCGCTCTTCCCGTCGCTGCGCCGCGTCCTTGCCGCCGTAGCGCCCCTCCGCCGGGGTGATCCTGCCTGCCACGGCACCTCCGTCGACTGGCCCGCGGCGGTTGCGCCCCGCGGGTCTTGTGGTCGGCGTCACTCCGACCCTACTATCCAGTAGCAAGATCTGAACTCGGCCGATTTCAGATCTTCCCACGGGGTGAGTTCCCCTCCGAGACCCTGCGAACCTCGTCCCGGCCGCGGAGCCCGCCCGCGTTCCCGCCCCTCCTGGGGCACCGACTTCACTCGGAGAAGCGATGACCGCCAGTTCCGACCCTGCACGGAAAGCCCTTTCCGGGAGCGCTCTCACGCGCCGCGTCACCCGCGTCGCCGCCGCGGTGACCGTTCTCGCCGCCTGCGTCACCACGCCGGCCGCCGCCGCGGGCGCTGCACCCGACCTGCGCGAGGTGATGTTCGTCGGCAACAACTGGGACGGCACCGCCGACGTCGTCAAGTCCACCGGCGACTTCGCGAGGATCGGTCGCCTCAACGTGATCCCCGACAAGACCCAGCGGCTCACCGAGATCTACCTCAACCCGATCAAGCTCGCGTTCTTCCTCGGCATCCGGCAGGGACCGGGTGAAGGCCACGACCAGTTCGTGGACGACATGTACGCCACGCCCGACGGCACGGCCATGGTCGTCTCCCGCCCGAGCTTCGCCGACGTCGTCTCGATCGAGCTCGCCACCGGCCGGGTCAGGTGGCGGTTCCCGGTGTCGGGCTTCCGCTCCGACCACATGGCCGTCTCCCCCGACGGCACCAGGGTCGCGGTGTCGGCGTCGACCTCCAACACCGTGCACGTGCTGGACATCGACACCGGCCGCCAGCTCGGCTCGTTCCGCACCGGCGACAAGCCGCACGAGAACGTCTTCACCAACGGTGGCCGCTACCTCTGGAACATGTCGATCGGCGAGGTCAACAACGACTTCGACGCCCCGGACCAGGACTGGCTGAAGGGCGACCGGCACATCACCGTGGTCGACACGACCACGTTCCAGACCGTCAAGACGATCGACATGCGCGCCCGGCTCGACGCGTTCGGCCGCGGCGACCTGTCGAACTCGGTGCGGCCCGCGGTGTTCAGCCCGGACCAGCAGAAGCTGTACTTCCAGGTGTCGTTCTTCAACGGCTTCGTGGAGTACGACGTGGCCACCGACCGGGTCACCCGCGTGAAGACGCTGCCGAAGAACCCGAACACGAGCGACGACCGCAAGACGTTCGTCAACGACTCGCGCCACCACGGCCTGTCCATGAGCCCCGACGGCAGCAAGCTCTGCGTCGCCGGGACGATGGACGACTACGCCGCGGTGGTCGACCGCGCGACGCTCGACCAGGGCCCGCTCGTCACCGCCGCCAAGCCCTACTGGGCCACGGTCAGCGGGGACGGCCGCGCGTGCGTGATCTCCGAGAGCGGCTCCGACCAGATCACCGCGATCGACTTCGCCTCCGGGCAGAAGATCGTCTCGGTGCCGGTCGGCGACCACCCGCAGCGCGTCCGCATCGCCCGCATCACCGCCGGGTGGACGGGTCCGACCCGCTGACGACGCGGCCGGGACGCGCGTTCCGGTCCGGCGTGCTGCTCGCCGCCTTCAGTTGGGCGAGCAGCGCCAGCGCGGCCTGCGACGACGACCCGGCCGGTGCGGTGGCGACCACGAGGTTCGGCCCGCTGCCGTTGCCCAGCGTCTGCTGGGTGGCGGTGAGCGGGCGGTGCAGCGGGTCGCGCCGCGGGACTGGCGCTCGCGCCTGTCCCCCGCGCTCACCGAGGTGCCGCGGATCACCGGCAGGCCCGGTGCGCCGGTGATCTCGCTGCACGGCCTGGGCGACCTGTTCGTGCCGTTCTCGATGGAGCAGGACTACCGAGCGGACGTCGCCCGCAACGGCCGGTCGCGGTGGCTGGTGCAGCGGGCGATCCGGACCGTGGACCACTGCGAGTTCTCGCCGGCCGAGGTCGACACGGCGTGGGACGACCTCGTGGCGTGGGCAGGCCGGGGCACGCGACCAGCCGGTGACGCGGTGGGTGACCGCGGCACCGTCGCCGCCGCCGCGTTCGGCTGCCGGTTCACCGACCGCGCCGCCCACACCGGTCCCGGCACCCGCCGGTTGTTCCCGGCCTGCACCTGACCGCTCTCACCACCCGTCCAGCGAGGTGTAGAGCATCCCGCCCGCGATGGCCGTGAACACCCCGGCCATTGCGAGCTTCGCCCACGAGTCCCCAGCCGCCGGGCCAGCCGTACGCCAGTGCGTGGGTCGTCGCGGACACGGGCACGAAGCTCAGGAACATCCAGGCGAACGTGCGGAACGCCAGCATGAACAGTCCGTCCCACCACCCGAGGAACAACCCCCACAGCAGCACACCCAGGCCGAGGAAGCCCAAGTGCAGCCACCAGCGCAGGGTCGAGCCGGACGTGGGCAGGAACCAGGCCTCCGCGCCCGTCACCTGCACGCCGACCACCTCGCCGCGCCACAGCCGCAGCTCGGCCGCGTCGCCCTCGCGGGCCTTGGAGTAGAAGTCGGACGGCACGTCGCGGGCCCGCCGGGAACCGTCGGCCCGCTGCCAGGTGACCTCGAAGTGGGTGGTGGTCGTGGTGGTCGAGTGACCGTTGGCGTCGGTCTGGGTCGACGTCGTGGTGTAAGTGCGCCGGTCGGCGATCGAACCCCGCTCGGTCTCGAAGCACCCGCCCCCACCCTGCTCGCACGCCGCGACCGCGCGGAACTCGCGCGTCTGCCGGTAGGGCTCCGCACCACCGATGAGCGCCACGACCAGGACGCCCAGACCACACGCCGTGACGAGCCACCGGACCGGGGACCTGCCGGGCAACGAGACTCGCGGCAGGCTGCGGCGCCGCCAACGCACCTTCACGGCATTCGATGCTAGTGCTACCGGCGGTGCCGGCGAATGGACAATTCAGTGACAGAAAAGGACTTCCGCCACTGGTCCACTTCCGTCAGCGCAACTCCTGCCGCGCCCACTCGGCGAAACTCGTGAGCGGCAGCCCCAGCTCCCGGGCGAACTCGGGACGGCCCACCATCGGGGTCTCGTTCAACCGGTCGTGACCGGCCCCCATCTCCGGCATCCCGGCGGCGAACGCCTGCTCCTGCGTCAGGTCCGGCGCGGCCAGCTCCCGGCCGAGCACCTCCGAGAGGACCGCGGCGATCTCGGTCATCGACAGGTGGTCGCTCGCGAGCTCCAGCTCCACCCGGTCGAACCGCTGCGGGTCCGCGACGGCCGCGGTCACCGCCGTGCCGATGTCCCGCACGGCGACCAGCGACAGCCGGGTCGCGGGCTTGACCATGCTGACCAGGCCGCCCTCGACGCCGCGCGGGAACAGGAACGCCGACGACGGCAGGAAGTTCTCCATGAAGAAGCCGGGCTTGAGCAGCGTCCAGCGCTCGAACCCGGCCGCGCGCAACCGGTCCTGGACGGCGGCCTTGGTGGTCATCGCCGCGGCCCTGATCGGGTAGCGCTCGTCGACGACCTCCCGGTCAGCACCGTCCACCGTGGTCTGGATGAACTGCCGGACGCCCTGCTCCCGTGCGACCTCCATCAGGGTGACCGCCTGCGCGAGCTCGCCCGCGAAGTCGAACCCCCGCTCGGTCAGCGCGGCCATCTGCACGGAGAACACCGCGCGGACGCCCTTGGCGGCACGGGACAGCGACTCGCGGTCGTCCAGGTCGCCGGCCACGAGCTCGACCCCCAGTGCCTTGGCGCGATCGGCGTCCGGGTCGCGGACGAGCGCGCGCACCGGAACACCCGCCGCGGTCAACGCACGGACGGCGGCGCCGCCCTGCTTGCCGGTGGCTCCTGTCACCAGAACTGGTGCGGACATGACACTCCTCAACAGCGAGAACGTAAACGGCGGGGCCCGCCGTTTATCGCTCGGCTACGATATGGCGGCCCCCGCCGTTTACGCAAGCACGAGGTTCCCATGGTCGAGAACCAGCGCGCCGACGCCCGGCGCAACCACGAGCGGATCCTCGCCGTGGCCGAGCAGGAGGTCGCCGCCCACGGCGCGAGCGCGTCGCTGGAGCAGATCGCCCGCGTCGCCGGCGTCGGTTCGGCGACCGTGCGCCGCCACTTCCCCACCCGCCAGGCGCTGCTGGAAGCCGTGTCGTGGCACCGGGTCCAGGCACTGTGCGACCGCGCCCGCGAGCTGACGGGGACCGGTGACAGCAGGGACGCGCTGCTCGCGTGGCTGACCGAGGTGGTGGCGTACTGCGTCACCGCACGCGGACTCGCCACGGCACTGGCCTACGAGGGCGACCCGGTGCACGGCAACTCGTGCGCGGGAGCCCTGGAGGAGGCGGCGGAACCGTTGCTGCGCAAGGCGATCGAGGACGGCGCGGTCGCGCGGGACGTCACGGTCGTCGAGCTGGTGACGTTGGTCGTGGGGATCGCGATGGCCACCGAGGGGCACCAGGACCCGGCCGCCGCGGCGCACCGGTTGTTCGCGCTCGCCGTGGCGGGGATCGGCCCCTCCCGCTGAGCGGGGTGGTCCCAGCAGGTGAGCGTTCACCCGGAACGATCGGGAGGCGAGGTAGCGTCCGTCGCTGTGCCCCCGGTACCGCCATCGGGGTGCGTTCGCCGAGCAGTGAGGAGACGAGCCGTGCGCCGTCGTATGCGTGGCACCGCCGTTGCCGCGATCGCGTTGACCAGCCTGATGGTGGTGAGCGCCTGCGCGAAGGACTCCGGGAGCGGCGGCACCGCGTCGACGTCCACCGGCGCGGCCTGCGAGCTCGCCACCCCGCCCACCGCACCCCCCGCGGCGAGCACCAGCGCGAAGAACAGCGAGAAGGTCGACGGCAGCGCGCTCAAGATCGGCCTGGCCTACGACATCGGCGGCCGCGGCGACGCGTCGTTCAACGACCTCGCCGCCCTCGGCTTCGACCAGGCGATCAAGGACCTCGGGGTGAAGAAGGAGAACACCCGCGAGCTCTCCGCCGCGCCCAACGAGGACGAGACCGCCAAGCAGACCCGCCTGCGCCAGCTCGCGAGCGAGGGCTTCAACCCGATCGTCGGCGTCGGCTTCGCCTACACCGAGTCGCTGAAGGTCGTGGCCCCGGAGTTCCCGAACGTCCGCTTCGGCCTGGTCGACTCGGCCGTCGAGGGCGCCCCCAACGTCACGCCGCTCGTGTTCGCCGAGCAGGAGGGCGCGTTCCTGGCCGGCGTCGTGGCCGCGTACCAGAGCAAGAACTGCCACGTGGGCTTCGTCGGCGGTGTCGACATCCCGCTGATCCAGAAGTTCGAGGCCGGCTACGCCCAGGGCGCGCGCACCGCGGCCCCGAAGGTCAAGCTGGACAAGAAGTACATCACCCCGGCCGGCGACTTCACCGGCTTCCAGGACCCGCCGAAGGGCCAGGAGGTCGCGAAGGGCCTGATCGACAAGGGCGCCGACGTCCTCTACCCCGCCGCGGGCGCCTCCGGCATCGGTGTCTTCGCCGCGGTGAAGCAGGCGGGTGTCCTCGCCGTCGGCTGCGACGCCGACCAGTACAACCAGCCCGCGCTGGCCGCCAACCGGGACGTGATCGTCGCGTCCAGCCTCAAGCGCGTGGACGTGGCGGTGTACGACTTCTACCGCGCCGCCGCGAAGAACGACCTCGCGTCGCTGCCGAAGGTCTTCGACCTCAAGGTCGACGGCATGGGCTACGCGACGTCGGGCGGGAAGGTCGACGAGAAGCTCAAGGGCGTCCTGGAGGCGTACAAGGCGCAGATCGTCGAGGGCAAGATCACGGTGGCGCAGCAGCCCTGACCGCGGCGCACCCGTTCCCGGGGCACCGTCACCTGACCGGTGCCCCGGTGTGAGGGTGCCCGATGGGCACTTCGGCGGCGATCAGGTGATCCCCGAGTCGCCGCCGGAGTGGAATCGCATTCCCGGTCAGATGTTTTCCACCCGACCCGCTGAGCTGTTGGGGCGGACGTCCCGCGCACGCGGGTGACGGGGAGTGCCCTGCCGCGCCGGTCTCCCTAGCGTCTGCGGTCTGTTCCCGGACCGGGGAACATCCCACCGCAGAAGGGATCCGCCCGTGCGAAGACGATTGCCGGCAACGCTGCTCGCGGCCGTGCTCGCCGGAAGCGCGCTCACCGCCACCACCGCGGTCGCCCAGCCGCTCGCCTCCACCCTCACGAAGACCGTCCAGGGCGTGTCCGACCCCGCGGCGCACGGCGACACCGCGACCTGGGTCGTGTCCTACGCCGGCGGCGCGGACGGTGCCGCCACCATCACCGACCCGATCGGAGCCGGCCAGGCCCTCGTGCCCGGTTCGCTGCGCGTTCCCCCCGGCTGGACCGGCACCGAGGGCAACCCGGTCACCGCCACGAACCCGAACGTGCGCAACGGTGGCACCGCTCTCTCCAGCCTGCTCACGCCACCGGTGCAGGCGAGCGCCAACGCCACCGGCGGCGACGGTTTCACGCCGATCCTGCACCGCACGCCGGACGGGCGGCTGCAGTCGTGGAACGTCTACCACCACCTGGCGCCCGCCAACCCGAAGCTCGTGTGCACCGACCTCACCACCAACTCGCCCTGCCCCGGCGGTCCGTGGCCGCGGCCGCTCAACACGGCACCCGGCGCGTTCGGCACGGGTGCCACCGGTGACATCGGCAGCCCGCTGGAACCGCAGTACGTCCGCGACGAGACGAACCCGGCGCGGGTCTACTACTCGGCCACGACCGCGACCTCGATCGGCGTCGGCTGCCTCGACCTCGCGGCACCGGGCAACTGCGGGTACTGGCCGCTCGCGGCGCGGTCCGCACAGGTCTTCGAGATGGCCGGGCTCGTCCAGGTCGGCGGGAACCTCTACGGCGTCGCGACGTCCGGTCAGGTGGTGTGCTGGACGGTCGCCACGCAGAGCGCGTGCGCCGGTCAGCCCTACGCGCCGGTCGTGCCGCCGAGCAACAGCGGCGGCTACTACCTGGGCGCGCTGACCGTCGCCGCGGGCAAGGTGTTCGCGTCGTCGTCACAGCCCGCAGGCACCGTTCCCGTGCTCGGCTGCTTCGACCCCGCCACCACCACCGCGTGCGCGGGCTGGGCGACCGCGAAACCGGTCGGTTCCTCCGGCAACTACACCTACAACGCCTACACCGCTTACAGCTCAACGGGTGCGGAGGTCGGCGCGTGTTCCAGCACGACCGGGGTGAACACCACGGTCTGCTACGCCGTCGACGGGTCGCCGCTGGCCGCTCCGGCCGGTCCGACCGGGCTGGAGAACGGCGTGATCGTGTTCAACCCGGAGGTGATCCGCACCGGCAACCGGGTGCGCAGCTACCTCGGCATCTGGCGCGGCCCGTACCTCGGCGCGACGGTCTGCCACGACTGGAGCACCGGCACGTCGTGCGCCGGGATGCCGGCGCGCATCCCGCACCCGACGGTCAACGGCGGTGACACGAGGGACTACGGGTACGCCTACGACACCCCCACCGGCTGCCTGATCGGGCTGGGCGACGCGGGTGTGCTGTTCTCGATGGATCCTGACACGGGGGCGTCGCCCTGCGTTCGCAGCGGCGCCTCCGTGTCGCTCACCCCGGCGCAGTTCTACTGCGACGGCAAAGCGCACCCGGTCGCGTACACCAGGGCACGCCTGGCGGGCGTGACCCCGGCGAACGTGAACTTCGCGGCGTCCAGCGCGAAGGTCGTCGACCAGGACGGCAACCCGGTCGCCACACCGGGTTTCGCGCCGGACGGCACCGTGGACCTGAGCGGCGTGACGGCCACGTCGGTCACGGTCACGGCCTCGCTCGTGCTGAACAACGCGGCGGACTTCGGTGGCGGCAACCAGCCGGCGCTGGTCGTGGAGTTCACCGGTGACGCACCGCAGGTGTGCTTCCGCACCACGATCGCCGCGGAGTGCACCGTCACGTCGGTCGCCAACACGTCCGGCGGCACCGACGCGACCGGCTCGTTCTCGTCCAACACCGTGACCCGGCAGATCGCGCCCGGCCCGGCGTGCCTGCCGAACGTGGTGGTGAACAAGGAGATCTGCGGTTCGCACACCCTGGCGCACTGCACGGCGGGCGGCTCGGGACCGTGGCTGAAGGAGGCACCCGTGGGCGTGCTCGGGCTGTTGAACGCGACGGCCTACTGGCGCATCACCGTGACCAACAACGGCCCGATCCCGATCACGGACGCGTACGTGGTGGACGACGTGGAACCGTCCTGCCAGACCGGACCGTTCACGTTGCAGCCGGGTCAGTCGAAGCAGGTGCACTGCTCGACGTACGCGCTGCTGTCGCTGTTCCCCTTGACCAACAAGGCGAAGGCGAAGTACACACCGGTGAACGGCACGCGGCTGTACAGCGACTGGTCCTCGGCGAAGGCCTGCTCGCTGCTCTGCCTGCTGAGCTGAGGTGGCCGCGGATCGCGGTGCCGAACACCTCCCCGGCTGACGTCCGGGTGCCGGAAATGCCTGTGCGGCAGGCGTTTCCGGCACCACCCGTTCACCGGGCTACGACTGCGCCACCGCCGAGAAGACGATCGAGTGCCACCCGGTGGCACCGTCGGGGACCGGGGCGGCGCGGTCGTTGGTCTGCGTGTACCCGGTGCGGTCGGTGGCCCGGCATTCGACGGTGTGGCCGCCCTCCGGCAGGTCGAGCTCGATCCGCCACATCCGCCACGTGTCGATGTTGACCTCGGTGGCGAGGGTCGCCTGCTGCCACGGTCCCCCGTCGACGCGGACCTCGACCTTGTCGATGCCGGTGTGCTGGGCCCAGGCCACTCCCGCCGCGACGAACCGGCCGGGCGGGACCCGTTCGAACGGCTTGGGACGGTCCACCCGCGACATCGGCTTCACCGGCGCCTTCTTGGCCCACCCGCGTTGCGCCCAGTACGGGTCGAACGCGTCGAACGTCGTGCAGCTCGGCGTCGACCAGCCACTTCGTCGCGGAGACGTACCCGTAGAGACCGGGCACGACCATCCGGACGGGGAACCCGCGCTCCACCGGCAACGGTTCGCCGTTCATCCCGATCGCCAGCAACGCACCGCTGCCCGGCGCCATGATCGACGCGACCGGCGTGCCGCAGGTCCAGCCGTCCACGCTGCGGGTCGCCAGCTGGTCAGCGCCGGGCCGGACCCCCGCCTCGCGCAGCAGGTCCGGCAGTGACACACCGATGAAGTTCGACGTCGAGATGTACGGGCCGCCGACCTCGTTCGAGACGCACACCAGAGTGATCGTCTTCTCGACCAGCGGGCGGCGCAGCAGGTCGTCGTAGGTGAGGACCATCTCGTTGTCCACCATGCCGTGCAGGCGCAGCCGCCAGTCCTCCGCGCGCAGCTTCGGCACGGTGAGAGCGGTGTCCACGCGGTAGAACTCGTCGTTGGGCGTGATGAACGTCGGCGTGCCCTCGCGGGCGAAGTCGGCGTTGAACGGGATCTCCGGCGCCTTCACCCCCGGCTGCAACCGGATCGCGCGCCGCGACGACTCCACGTCGACCCGCCCGATGAGGAACTGCCCTGCGGACGCGGCGATGCCCGCGCCCACCGCCACACCGGCCGTGGAGAGCAGGAACCGGCGCCGGTCCGGCGTGGCCGCGGGCTGCGCGGGAGCCGGGTCCGGGGTGCTCGCAGGCGTCGCGTCCGGTGCCCCCGTCCCAGCAGCGGACGTCGCCCCCGCCCCGGCCGCACGCGAGTACAGCCAGCGGAACGCCACCGCCCCGACGACGAGGCTGATCACCGGCGCGAGCACGGACAGCGGTGTCGTCGTCGGCCGGGCCACCACGGCGGCGAGGCCCAGCAGGCCGAGCAGCACGGCGATCCCCACGCCGGGCCACGGGCTGCGCCGCGACAGCTGGCCCGCCACCACGCCGATGACGGCCAGGACGACCGCCATGCCGGCCAGCAGCACCAGCTTGTCGTTCTCGCCGAACGTGCGGATGGCGAAGTCCTTGACCGGGTGCGGCGTCAGGTCGATGGCGGTGTTGCCGACCGCGAGGAACGGCGAGGCCAGCGGGTTCACGAGCGCGGCCACGAGGTGTCCGGCGGCCAGCGCCGCCACCACGGAGACCAGTCCGATCAGGACGGTTCGGGTTGCCTTCACACGGGTGGTTCGCAGCGGGCAGCCGTGCGGCTTGGTCTGTCACCCGATGGGCCCCGTGCGCCCCGCCCCGCGGTGGGCGAGGCGGGGCGCACGGGCGCGGCGCCGTCCCGAACCGGCTGAACCGCATCTGGCGGATCCGCGCACCCGACGTCCGCACGACGGGCCCGCCGCGGTTCGCCTCCGGGGCCCGTGTCAGCACATCGTGTGACCGACTGTTGACACTCCGGTAATCTGGGAGCGCTCCCAGACCTGCGAGAGGAGTCTTCATGCGAAGGGCCGTTCGTTCTTTCGCCGCTGCCGCCCTGCTGGTCGCAAGCACGGTCGTTGCGACAGCGGGACCGGCACAGGCCGATGTGACGATCTGCGACCAATACGGGTCGACCACCATCCAGGGCCGTTACGTGGTCCAGAACAACCGGTGGGGCACGTCCGCGCAGCAGTGCATCAACGTCACGTCGTCCGGTTTCCAGATCACCTCCCAGCAAGGCTCCAGCCCGACCAACGGGGCGCCGGTGTCGTACCCGTCGGTGTTCCTCGGGTGCCACTACACCAACTGCTCCCCCGGTTCGACGCTGCCGATGCAGGTCAGCCGCATCCGCAGTGCCACGTCGTCGATCGACTACCGGTTCGCCGGCGGCACGTACAACGCCTCGTACGACATCTGGCTCGACCCCACGCCGAAGACCAACGGCGTGAACCAGATGGAGATCATGATCTGGTTCAACCGCCAGGGCTCGATCCAGCCCATCGGCAGCGCCGTCGGCACGACGAACATCGGCGGCCGGAGCTGGCAGGTGTGGCGCGGCAGCAACGGGTCGAACAACGTGATCTCGTACGTCGCCCCGTCGGCGATCAGCTCGTGGTCGTTCAACGTCATGGACTTCATCAACGACGTGCGCAACCGCGGTGCGATCACCAGCTCCTGGTACCTGACCAGCATCCAGGCCGGGTTCGAACCGTGGAACGGCGGTGTCGGCCTCGCGGTCGGCAACTTCTCCGCCTCGGTCAGCGGCTGAGCCGGCCACCGCTGCGCGCGGCGGCTACTCGCAGCCGACCGCGCGCAGCGCGGCCAGCACCAGCGCACGGGTGGCGGTGACGACCTCGGCCACGCCGACCTGCTCGCGCGGGCCGTGGGCGAGGCGCACGTCTCCCGGCCCGTACTGCAGCGTCGGGATGCCCGCCGCGGCGTAGAGCCGCAGGTCGCTGCCGTACGGGGCACCGCGTTCCGCGGGGCGGGCGCTGCCGGTCACGTCCGCGTGCGCGGCGCCCACCAGGGCGGCCAGCGGGTGGCCCGCCGCCAACCGGCCGCTGGCGAACTGACCGCCGGGCCACGTGACGGTGGCCGGGTGGGAGCGCAGCCACGGGTCCGCGGCGCAGGCCTCCGCCACGCACTGCTCCAACTCGGCGCGCGCCAGCGCCGGGTCCTCGCCGAGGCGGACGCCCAGCCGCCCCTCCGCCACCAGCAGGTCGGGCACGCTGCTCGCCCAGTCGCCCGCCCGCACCGTGCCGACGGACAACGGGTACGGGACCGGGTACTCGGCCATCAGCGGGTCGGCGTCCTCGTTGCGCCGGGCCTCCAGCCGCACCACCGCGTGGTGGATCGGCAGGTAGGCGTCGATGGCGCTCATCCCGGCGTAACGGGTGCTGCCGTGCGTGGCCTTGCCCGGTACCTCGACGCGGAACGTGAGCGCACCGGCGTTCGCGGTCATCAGCACGCCGCCGGTCGGTTCGGTGATGACGCAGGCGTCGCCGGTGTGGCCGCGCCGCAACGTGCCGAACGCCCCGAGCCCGCCGTCCTCCTCGCTGACGACGAAGTGCGCCGCCAGCGTTCCCCGCAGCCGCGCCCCCGACGACCGGATCGCCGCCAGCGCGGCGAGGACCACGACGAGACCGGCCTTCATGTCGCACGCACCGCGCCCGTGCACCACGTCGCCCGCGACGCGCGGCTGGAACGGGTCGCCCTCCCACTGGGCCAGGTCGCCGGGAGGGACGACGTCGACGTGGCCCTGCAGCACGAGCGTCGGCCCGTCGCCACGCGGCCGGGTGGTGGCGGCGAGGCCCCACGCCTCGTCGCGCGGGGCCTCGCCGCCGGGGAACAGCGGGTCGGATCTCAGCTCCGCCAGGTCCATCGACCACAGGTCGACGTCGAGGTCCAGGTGTTCCAGCCGGCGCGCCAGCAGGTGCTGCAGCTCGGACTCCGCCGCGCTGCCGGTGATGCTCGGCACCGCGAGCAGCTCCACCAGCGTCCGGCCGATCGCCGTCTCGTCCACGGCGGCCAGTGCGGCCGCTTCCACGTTGCTCAGGTTCACGAGCCGTGACAGTAGGTTCGATCTTGGCGCGCAAACAATCATCATCTTCGCCGAACTGGTCCCGGTTCTTTGCAATCTTCCGGCCCCGTTGCCGGATCATTGCGCCATGGACACCATCGACGAGGCGATCATCCGCTGCGTGGTGCGCAACGCCCGCGCCACCTACGCCCAGATCGGCAAGGAGGCGGGCCTGTCCCCGTCCGCCGCGAAGCGCCGCCTCGACCGGCTGGTGGACTCCGGTGCCATCCGCGGCTTCACCGCGCTCGTCGACCCGCAGGCCCTGGCCTGGCACACCGAGGCGTACGTCGAGGTGTACTGCACCGGCAACCCGACCCCGGCCGAGCTGCTGCGCGCGCTGGACGGCATCCCCGAGGTCGTCGAGGCCTGCACGGTCTCCGGCGCGGCGGACGCGCTCCTCTACCTGCTGGCGCGGGACATCCCGCACCTGGAGCAGGCCATCCAGCGGGTGCGCGCCACCGCTCCGGTGGACCGGACGGAGAGCACGATCGTGCTCTCCAGGCTGCTCAGCCGGCCGCGGTTGTGACTCCGTCCCGCGGCCGGCCGGCAGTGCTGACCCGGTCAGCCAACGGGTTTCGCGGCATCGCGGTCGGCGGCGTCGACGTCGACCAGAGCCAGCAGCTCCTGCACGTCACCGTCGCGGAAGACCCGGCGCTGCCGATCCGCACCGCAACCCTGCTCCTCCAGCAGCCGCAGACCCCGTTGCACGACGGGCAGGTCACCGTTCGCCTCGAAGATCGGCGTCAGGTCCCGCACCAGCGCGGCGAGCTGGTCGCGCACCGGAACCAGCTCGCCGGACAGCACGTCCGTCGTGCTGCCGTCGTAACCGTCCTTGGCCGCGCGCCAGCACGCCTGCTGCAACGTCTCCAGCGGCACCGGTTCGGCGGTCACCCCGCGGCCGACGTCCACCACGGCCCTGGCCACCAGCGCGCGGACGAGCGCCGCGAACAGCGCCGCGTCGTCCACGCTCACGGCGACGTCGGCGACGCGCACCTCGACCGTCGGCAGATCGGTGGCGGGGCGGACGTCCCAGTAGACCATCGCCCGGTCCAGTGCCGTGCCCGCCTCGATCACCGCCTCGCACGCGTCCTCGTAGTCCTGCAACGCGGGGAAGAACGGCGGCGGGCCGGAGACCGGCCACCGCGACCACACGGTGGTGCGCCAGCTCGCGAACCCGGTGTCCTCGCCGCCGGAGAACGGTGAGTTCGCGGTGAGCGCGGCCAGCACCGGCAGGTAGGGCCGCACGTGGTTGCACACCTGCACGGCGGTTTCCTTGTCCGGCACGGCGACGTGCACGTGGCAGCCGCAGATCAGCTGCTGCTCGGCCAGCACCCCGAACTGCTCGGCGATCCGGAGGTAGCGCGCGCTGTCGGTGATCTCTCCCGTGCCGTCACCCAGCGGTGGCGCGCCGACGGACACGGCCCGGCACCCGGCCGCCCGTGCGGCGGCGGCGACCTTGCGGCGTGTCTCCAGCAGCTCGTCGCGCGCTTGTTCCACGTCGCGGCAGACAGAGGTGTTGATCTCGACCTGCGCGCCGGTCAGCTCGTGCTCCAGCTCGAGGCCGTGCTGCTCGCGTGCGATCGCGACGACCTCTTCTGCCCGGTTCACCGGCACACCGGTCTCCGGGTCGACGAGCAGGAACTCCTCCTCCACACCGACTGTCGGACTCCACATCCGCTCCGATGGCGGCTTCTCCACTGGCTCACCCGTCCCGCGCTCGTGAAACGGCCGCGCGGCAGACCCGCAGCGACCAGCGGCCGAATACCCTCCCGGGCCATCGCGAAAACCGCCGGATGACCCCCGTTCGGTGCAACCGGTCACGCCAAGTCAGCCCGCCATCCCCTCCCCTGCTGCTGACAGCATCTGCAAGTACCGCCAACCCATGATCAAATCGCCGCTGACCACCACCAACCGGTTCGCCGTCCGCTGAACCAGTCCTGAGGCAGCCGGGCGGGCGGAGGGCGAACCTGCTAGCGAGGGGTGCCGCCCAACGCGCCGGTTACGGCTTGCACGAGCAGCTGCGGGCGTGAACCAGCCGCCACGAGGTCCGGTGCGTCGTCAGGCAGCCGGTTCACCTCGTGCACCAGCGCCAGGAACACCTGCCGACACCAGTCGGCGCCGGTGGCGGTGATGTCGCCCGCCGCGCGCAGCCGGGCGAAGACCTGTTCGAGCCCGGCCGCGACCTCCGGGCTCAGGCCGTCCCGGCAGCCGTCCGACTGGCCCATCAGCTCCATCGCGAACCGGTGGCTCACCTTGAGCTCGAAGAGGATCTCGGTGAGCCGCAGGAACACCACGAGCGGCGCGGCGGTGTCCATCCTGGACTGGTCGAGCGCGCTGAGGTAGCGCTGGTTGAGCTGGTCGGTCAACGCGTCGAGCAACGCCTGGCGGGAGGCGAACCGGCGGTGGACGGTGGCGCGCGTGAGCCCCGCGGCCTCGCCGATGCGTTCCAGCGACGCCGCCGGATCGGCGGCCAGGACCTCCGCGGCCGCCGCGAGGATCCGCGCGGTGTTGTTCTCCGCGTCGGCCCGCAGTCGTCGCGCCCCCGTGGACGTGCTCATGCGCCTGCCCCTCTCGTCACCGCAAACGATACGACACTGTCGCAGTTGTTGCGCTAAGTGCGACAGGTGTGTATCACTTGAAAGGGATCACCACAGAGAGGACCCACGTCATGGACCTGCAGCTCGAAGGCAAGCGCGTGCTCGTCACCGGCGCGAGCAAGGGCATCGGGCTCGCCGTCGTGCGCGCCTTCATCGCCGAAGGGGCGTCCGTCGTGGCAACGGCCCGGCGCGAGACCCCGGACCTCGCCGCCACCGGCGCCGTGTTCGTCCCCGCCGACCTGTCCACCCCAGACGGTCCCGCCCGGCTCGTCGAGGCCGTGCTCGCCCGCGACCCGCGGCTCGACGTGCTGGTCAACAACGCCGGCGGCGGCGACCGGGCGGAGGGCATGTTCGAGGACCCGTTCAGCGGCGACGACGACGCCTGGGCGACTGTGTTCGCGTTGAACCTCAACGCGGCCGTGCGCGCGACGCGGGCCGCACTGCCCGCACTCGCGAAGTCGCGCGGCGCGGTCGTGAACATCAGTTCCAGCAGCGCCCGCGACCCGCACACCGCGCCGCTGCCCTACGCCGCGGCCAAGGCGGCGCTCAACGCGTTCACCCGCGGTCTGGCCGAGGCAACGGGCCGGATGGGCGTGCGGATCAACGCCGTGACGCCCGGCGCCACCCGCACCGACCTGCTGGTCGGCGACGACGGGTACGCGGCCGGGATCGCCGAACACCTCGGCGTCGAGCGCGACGCGTTCTTCCAGGGCCTGCCCGAGCAGCTGGGCATGGTCACCGGCGACCTGATCGACCCGAGTGAGATCGCCCGCGCGGTCGTGCTGCTGTCGTCCCCGACGATGCCGAGCGCCGTCGGGTCGAACTGGGCCGTCCACGGCGGACAGCTGAAGACCGCCTGACACCCGCCCCGGCCAGTTGCCTTTCTAGAAAGCTATATTGAAAGGCAACTGGCCGAGGAGGACACGTGGAGACGGACCTGGTGGGCGGAGTGGTGGCGTGGTGGCAGCGCCACGCCCCGGAGCTGCCGGCGCAGACGATCGAGCTCACCAAGCGGGTGGCACGGCTGCACGCGCTCACGGACCGCGTCACGGTCGCCGTGCTGAGCCGGTTCGACCTGAGCCGGGCCGAGTACGACGTGCTCGGCACGCTCCTGACGGCGGACCGCCCGACGCTGAAGCCGTCGGAGCTGTCGGCACGGCTGCTGCTCACGACCGGCGGGCTGAGCAACGTGCTGCGGTCGCTGGAACGGCGCGGCCTCACCGTTCCGGCCTCGGACGCGACGGACGGCCGCAGCAAGCGCATCGCGTTGACCCGGCAGGGCACCGAACTGGCCGAGGAGGTCGTCCGCGCGGTCGTCGCCGCCCAGCACGAGCTGGTCGGCAAGGCGGACCCCGCGGACGTGCGGGCCGCCGTGGCCGCGCTCACGGCCCTGCTCGCGGCGACGGAGGCGTGACATGTCCCGGTTCACGATCACCAACATCCACCCGTTCACCGCGGCGCACACCTTCGGCCCGCTCGGTTCGGTGACCGTCGACAACGGCGTGGTCACCGGAAGCACCGGTGGTGGCGAGCTCGTCGACGGACGGGGCGGCTACCTGCTGCCCGGCCTGATCGACACGCACGTCCACATCGGACACGCCGACGAGCTCACCACCGCGCTGCACTGGGGCGTCACCACCGCGCTCGACATGGGGTCGAAGCGGTGGGACGACCTGAGGTCGTTGCGCGACACCGAGTCCGACACCCGAGCCGACGTCCGCGGCGTCTCCCACCCGGCGTGCGCCGTGCGCGGCACCGCCGTGCGCAAGATGGGTTTCCCGGCCTCCACGGCGGTGCGCGGCCCCTTCGACGCCGCCCGCTGGGTGGCGGAACGCCTGCGGCAGGACCCGGACTACCTGAAGGTCGTGCTGGAGGAGCGGCTGCTGCCGTTCCAGCCGAGGCCGCTCAGCCAGGACACCGTCACCGCCCTCGTCGCGGAGGCCCACCGCGCCGGGAAGAAGGTGGTCGTCCACGCCACCTCACCGCAGGCCTACGCCACCGCGCTCGCCGCCGGGGCCGACGTCATCACGCACGCCCCCGTCAGCGCCGCGCTCCCCGCCGACCTGGCCGGCCGGATCGCCGCCGCGGGAACGGCCGTGTCCCCCACGATGGTCATGATGCGAACGGTCCTGGAGAACCTCCGCGTGCCGTTCAAGCCGAAGTCGCTGCACTTCGGCCAGACCGTCGCCTCGACCACCGCCCTGCACACCGCCGGGGTGCCGATCGTCCTCGGCACGGACGCGAACGCCGACCCGAGCTCGCCGGCGCAGGTCGCCCACGGCAGCGCGGTCCACGAGGAGCTCGCCCTGCTGGTGTCCGCCGGGCTCACCCCGGCCGACGCGCTCGCGGCCGCGACCTCCCGGGCCGCGACCACGTTCGGCCTGCACGACCGCGGGGTCATCGCCGCGGGCAAACGCGCGGACCTCCTGCTGGTCGCCCGCGATCCCACGCGGGACATCAGCGCCACCCGCGAGATCACTGGGGTGTGGAAGCGCGGGGTCGCCGTACCGCGCTGACCCCTACTCCCGCCCCTCCTGCGCGCGGCGCTCCCGGAAGGCGATCATGTTCATCCGGTTGCCGCACCGCACGCTGCAGAACCGCTTGAGCCCGTTGCGCGACAGGTCGAGCAGCAGACCGGCGCAGTCGTCGGCCGCGCAGATCCGCAGCCGGTCCACCTCGTCCATCCGGATCACGTCGATGAGGGCGAGCGCGGCCTCCACGCGGATCCGTTCCGCGAGCGGCGAGCCGGGTTCGGTGGCGTGCATGTGCCAGTCCTGCGTGTCGTGCCGCACGAGGTGAGGCAGCGCCTTGGCGTCGCGCAGCATCTTGTTGACGACCTCGACGGCGTCGTCACGGCTGAGCGTCCACGCGTGCCGCAGCTGCGCCCGCGCCTCCTGCACCTCGCGCAGCTCGGCCTCGTCGCGGTCGATGCGGCCGGTGAACCCGACGCGGGTCACCAGCTCCGAGAGCTGCTCGACCGTGGCCAGCTCGTCGGCACCGCTGCGGGACGCCGACGGGTCGGTGTTGCACAGGTCCACGACGAAGGCGAGCGACACCTCCGTGTCAGGGGCAAAACGCAAATTGACTCCTTACCCGAAGCGGCTTAGCGTCAGGGGCATCGGCCAGGTTAGGCCATGACAACGCTCGGAAGCCGGGAGGCACGCATGGGAGTCCCGTCGAAGTCCACGGGTCTGATCGCGGCAGCGGTCTCGTTCCTCTCCTTCGGCACCTCCGGGGCGTTCGTCAAACCGCTGCTGGACAACGGCTGGTCGCCGACCGCGGCGGTCACGGCCCGCGCGCTCACGGCCGGGCTGGTGCTGCTGCCGTTCGTGCTGCTCTCGCTGCGCGGCCGGTGGTCGTCGCTGGTGCGTGCCCGGTGGTCCGTGGTGGGCATGGGCGTGGTCGGCGTGGCGGTCACGCAGGTGCTGTACTTCGCGGCGATCCAGCGCATCCCGGTGGCGACGGCGCTGCTGATCGAGTTCCTCGCGCCGATCATCCTCGTCGGGTTCACCTGGGCGGTCAGCCGCCGCACACCCGCACCCGTCGTCCTCGTCGGCTCGGTGCTCGCCGTCGGCGGGCTGGTGCTCGTGATCGGACCTGGCGCACTCCAGGCGGTGGACCCGGTCGGCGTCGCCGCTGCTTTCGGCGCGGCCATCGGCTGCTCGGTGTACTTCGTGATCGCCGCACGCCCCAACGAGGGGCTGCCGCCGGTCGCGCTCGCCGGCGCGGGCCTGCTGCTCGCCGTGCCGGTGCTGGCACTGGTCGGCGCCACCGGTCTGCTGCCGTTCACGGCGACGTTCGGCGACCTGCCGCTGTTCGGCACGAGCACGCCGTGGTGGGCGCCGCTGCTCGTCGTCGCGGTCGTCGGCACCGCACTGGCCTACGCGAGCGGCATCACGGCGTCCGGCATCCTCGGCTCGCGGCTGGCGTCGTTCATCGCGCTGCTGGAGGTCGTGTCGGCGTCGGTGTTCGCCTGGCTGCTGCTCGGCCAGGGCCTGTCCCCGCTGCAGCTCGCCGGTGGCGCGCTGATCCTCGCCGGGATCGCCGCGGTCCGCGCGGAACGGGAGCGGGTGGAGCCGGTCGCGGTGCCCGCGGTCGGTGCCGCGACCCCCTAGAACGGCGGATCGGTGCGCAGACGGCCGTGCACGTGCATGTCGTGCCAGCCGTCCGCGTGCCGGGCGGCTCCGCGTTCCGTTCCCTCGACGGCGAACCCCAGCTTCGCGGCCACCCGGCACGACGCGGAGTTGGCCGTCGAGTGCTGCAGCACCAGCCGGTGCAGGCCGAGCACGTCGAACGACCACCGCGCCACCGCCCGCGTCGCGCGCACCGCGACCCCGGCACCGCGCGCTTCGGGCACCACCCAGTACGACAGGTGCGCCGACGCGACACCCAGCGAGATCATGCGCAAGCCGACCTGCCCGACCGGTCGGTCGTCGGCCCGGCCGGCCACCGCCCAGCTGCCGTCGGTCTCGGCCTCCCACCGCCGCGCCCACTCCCCGACCCACGCGCGGGCCTCGGCGAGCCCGTCCATCCGCCGCACGTGCCACCGCTGGACGTCCGGGCAGTCGAACGCCCTTTTCACGACGTCGGCGTCAGCGGCCAGCCACGGGCGCAGCACCAGGCCGTCGTCGACGTCGAGGTGCGGTTGAGCGAGGGCGCGCAGGGAGCCCGCGGACCGGGCGGGACCGACCAGGGAAGGCACGCGGCCATCCTCGCACCGACGCACCGGCGCAGCAGCCCGATCCGGCCCGGCGGATTCACGACCGCCCACTTCCGAGAATTGGACAGGAATCGGCCAGCGAATTGACGAAATCAGCACCGGAACCGGCAGATTGCGGCAATTTCCGACGGTCCGGTTGACCTCGCTGTTCGGCACCCGGTACCGATGGGACGACAGCTCAGCGAAACCGAGTCGGGAGAACCGTGAGAAGAATTCAACGAATAGTCGCAGCGGTGCTGCTGGTCGGGGGAACCCTCGCCGGAACCGCCGCACCAGCCGCAGCGGGCGGTGGCGTCGACATCAACGGGTGGTGCGTGGCCACCTTCCAGAACCCGTGGCACGCGGAACTCGTCCATTTCCACGTGTTCGGCTGGGCCTGCCAGTACGGCCAGGACCCAGGCGGCCGTCAATCCGTCGACATGAATGCGGCGTGCCGCCGCACTTACGGGTCGAACAGCACGGCGGGCTACACGAGCTACAACAACCCGTATTCCTGGTACTGCACGTGACGCGCCGGTCCGGTGGCGCGGAACACGCCACCGGACCGCCGGGATCACCGCCAGCCGAGCTTCCGGCGCCACGTGCAGCAGGATGTTCTCCACCACGTGCGCGCTGTAGTCCACGCCCAGCTGGTTCGGCACGGTCAGCAGCAGCGTGTCGGCCTCGGCGATGGCCTCGTCCTCGGCCAGCTGCTTCGCGAGCACGTCCGGCTCGGCCGCGTACGAGCGGCCGAAGATGGCCTTGTTCGGACCGTCGATGAAGCCGATCTGGTCGCGGCTCTCGCCGTCGTCACCGAAGTACATGTGGTCGAGGTCGGTGGTGAGCGCGAAGATGCTGCGCGACACCGAGACGCGGGGTTCGCGGTCCCAGCCGGCCTCGGTCCACGCCTTGCGGAACGCGCGGATCTGGTCGGCCTGCTGGACGTGGAACGGTGCGCCGCCCTCGTCGAACTTCAGGGTCGAGCTCATCAGGTTCATGCCCTGCTCGGCCGCCCACACGGCGGTGCCGTTGGAGCCGGCGCCCCACCAGATGCGGTCGCGCAGGCCCGGCGAGTGCGGTTCCAGGCGCAGCAGACCGGGCGGGTTCGGGAACATCGGGCGCGGGTTGGGGCGTGCGAAGCCCTCGCCCTCCAGCACCTTGAGGAACACCTCGGCGTGCTTGCGGGCCATGTCGGCCTCGGTCTCGCCCTCGGCGGGCTGGTAGCCGAAGTACCGCCAGCCGTCCACGACCTGCTCGGGCGATCCGCGGGAGATGCCGAGCTGCAGCCTGCCGCCGGAGATCAGGTCGGCGGCGCCCGCGTCCTCCACCATGTACATGGGGTTCTCGTAGCGCATGTCGATCACGCCGGTGCCGATCTCGATGCGCTCGGTCTTGGCGCCGATCGCCGCGAGCAGCGGGAACGGCGACGCGAGCTGCTGCGCGAAGTGGTGCACGCGGAAGTAGGCGCCGTCGGCACCCAGCTCCTCGGCCGCCACCGCGAGGTCGATCGACTGCAGCAGCGTGTCCGCCGCGGACCTCGTCTGCGAGTGCGGGCTGTCCGACCAGTGCCCGAACGACAGAAAACCGATCTTCTTCATGTCCTGCCCAACACTTCCGTCCGGTAGCCGGTGCACGGCGGGCTTCCGCCTGTGCCACGGGAACGTGCACCGGCGCGCGGGCATTCCCCGTGCGGCGCGATGGTGCCCGATCTCACCGCCGCACCGGCAGCGGGACCGTGTCGCCGCGGGGCACCACCCGCACGTCCAGGCCGGTGCCGCGCCGGGCGATCTCCGCGGTGAAGTCGGACAGCGGCGACTTCATCACCCCGTACTCCTCGTAGTGCACGGGGACGGTGGTGCGCGGCGAGAGCAGCTCCACCAGGTCGGCGCCCTGCTCGCCGTCCATGGTGAGCAGCACGCCGAGGACCTTGGTGCCGCCCAGGTGCACGACCGCCAAGTCGATGTCGGCGAAGCGGTCGCGGATCTGCCGCAGTGACGGGTGCACGAGCGTGTCGCCGCTGAGGTACACGCGGAACGGCCGCCCACCGGCCTCCTGGTACTCCAGCATGGTGCCCATGACCGGCGGCAGCAGGTGGCCCACCGCTCCCAGCGCGTGCCGGCCGGGCAACGAGGTGATGGTCAGCCGCGCCGTGCCGCGGGTCAGCGTCGTCGTCTCCCACGTGCGCAACGGCTGCGCCTCGCGAAAACCTCGCCGTGCCAGGCGTTTCGCCGCGTGTGGTGTGGTGAGCACCGGCAGGTCGCGGGCCAGCTCCCGGCTCGCCACCCGGTCGAAGTGGTCGCCGTGCAGGTGCGACAGCACCACGGCGTCCAGCTCGGGCAGGTCGGCGATCTCGACGGCCGGGTCGGTGAGCCGGCGCGACACCACGCCCTGCCCGATGTGCGTCCACTGTCCCTTGTGGAGGAAGTTGGGGTCGGTCAGCAGCGTGAACGGCCCCAGCCGCAGCACCGTCGTGGCGTTGCCGATGAAGTGCAGCGAGCCGGTCACCGGTCAGCCCCGGTCCGGGTCGTCGCTCACCGAGTAGTCGGAGAGACCGACGTTCCCGGTCGGGTTCGGCTCCGGGTGCGCCGACCCGGAGCCGCTGCGGCCCGGCACGGTCTCCGCCTCGTCCACCACGTCCGCCCCCGCCTCCTGCAACGAGGTCCGGCTCGCGTTGTCGTAGTCCTGCTCCGCGTTGTCGTAGTCCTGCTCCGCGTTGTCACGCCGTTCAGTGGTCATACCGCTCGGCTACCCGGTCCCGGCGCGGATGAACGTGCGTCAGGGGCTGTGCCGGATCGCCACCAGCGCGATGTCGTCGGTCGCCGGCTGGTCACCGACCATCGTCGCCATCACCTGGATGCACAGCTCTTCCGGCTCCAGCGGTGTCACGACGCCGCGCAGCCGCTCCAGACCGTCGTCGAGGTCCTGGTCGCGCCGCTCGACGAGCCCGTCGGTGTAGAGCACGACCAGCGACCCCGGCGCCAGCTCCACCTCGGCGGCGCGGCGGCCGGAGCTGCCCAGGTCGAAGCCGACCGGCGGTCCCACCGGGACGTCGGCGAAGCAGGCCTCCGCACCCGGCTGCGCGATCACCGGGGGCAGGTGGCCGGCCACGGCGAGGCTCATGTGGTGCGTCGCCGTGTCGATGACGGCGTAGGCGACGGTGGCCATGGTCTCGTGCTCGAAGTGGCTCGCCTTCCGGTCGAGCTTGGCCAGCACGACCGCGGGATCGGCGTACTCCAGCGCGTAGGCGCGCAACGCGCTGCGCAACCGTCCCATCACGACGGCCGCCTTCAGGCCGTTGCCGACGACGTCGCCGATCACCACGCCCATCCGCCCGCCGGGCAGGTCGAACACGTCGTACCAGTCGCCGCCGACGCCGCTCTCCGCGCCCGGGACGTACCGTGCGGCCAGCTCCCAGCCCTCGGTGCTCGGCAGCCGAGCCGGGAGAAGGCTTTCCTGCAGCAGTGTCGCGGCGGCGCGTTCGGACCGGAAGCGGTTCACGTAGACGGCCACGGCGAGGCGGTCGGCGATCAGCTGCAGGGCGTCGACCTCCTCCTCCGAGAAGGTGTCGGCGGTGGTGCGGCCGACGTGCACGACGCCGGTCAGCTCGCCCTCGGCGATCATCGCGACGCCGAGCATGACCTGCAGGCCGTGCTCCCACAGCAGCGGGTTGACCACAGTGGACGGGTCGACGTGCTCGATCTGCAGCGGCAGCCGGGACTGGGCGACGCGACCGGCGAAACCCCTGCCGACCGCAACGCGCGCGCCCTGGAAGACCTCCTCGTCCAGACCGGAGCTCGCCCGCGCCACCAGCTGGGTGCCGCTGCGGTCCACGAGCAGCACGGTGGTGGTGTCGGCCGAGAGCAGCTCGCGGGTGCGGTCCAGCAGGACGTGCAGGACCTTGTCGAGGTCGAGCTCCTTGAGCGCTCCGTCGGTGATGGCGTCGAGGACGCGCATCCGCAACGACGTCCTGTCCTCCGCCATCCCACCTCCGTCTCGCAGTGCGACGGACAGTTTCCCACGTCTGGCGGAGTCGTGCGGCGGGCCGACCCGGTCTGATCATCGCAAACCGGTTCAAAATCAACTACCACCAGGTTTAGCCGCTGATCACACTCTCCTTCGCAGCACGTGCAAGCGCTCCCGCCAACCGGCGCGTCCTGGTCTGCACCGCGGGGCTGAGGTCGTGGTGCGCGGTGAGGACGACCTCGGTGGCGCCGGCTTCGACGTAGCGGCGCAGCCCCTCTGCGACGGTGTCCTCGTCGCCGAGCAGTGCCAGCTCCTCCGGTCGTTCGGTGCCGTTCAGCTCGAGAACGCGGCGGTAGGAGGCGAACTGCGGGTAGAAGGACAGGCCGTCAGCCATGGTGCGGAGGTCCCGCCGGTCGGTGGTGACGGCGGCGGGGACGAGCGCCACGACGCGGGGAGCCGGCCTGCCCGCCGCTGCCGCGGCGGCGGTGACGGCGGGCACGATGTGCTCGGCGAGCACCTTGGGCCCCGCGAGGTACGGCACGGTCCCGTCGGCCAGCTCGCCGGTGACGCGCAGGGCCTGCGGTGCCATGGCGGCCACGAGCAACGGGGTCCGCGCCGCACCGGGGACGTGGGTCGGCAGCAGCGACCGCGCGGTGAGCAGCTCGCCCTCGTGCTGGGTGGGTTCGCCGCGCAGCAACGGGCCGAGTGCGGTCAGGAACTCGCGCAGCCGGGTCACCGGCCGTTCCCACGGCAACCCGAACGCCTGCTCGACGATCGGCGGCGCGCCCAGTGCGACCGCGAGGTGGAAGCGGCCGCGGGTGGCCGCCTGCGCGGTCTGGGCCTGGCTGCCCACCAGCAGCGGGTGCCGTGCGAACACCGGCACCGCGGAGACCCCGACGTCGATGCCCGGCACCTGCACGCCCACCAGCCCGGCCAGGCCGATGGCGTCGTAGTCGAGCCGCTGCCCCAGCCACACCGAGTCGGCGCCGAACCCGGCGGCCTTGCGGGCCTCGTCCACGGCGGCCGCCACCAGGTCGTCCCCGCCCGTACCGGCCAACGTGACCCCGTACCGCACCGCTTGTGAAGTGATCGACATGCACCCATGTCACCCCCGGCGGCGGCCCCCGGCGCGCGTGATGCCCGTCAACCCGACCGGCGATGCCTGCGGGGCATCACCCTGGCCAGCAGCTTCCCGGTTCCGGGGCAGTGCTCCCTCGTCACGGCGAGGAACGCGGCCAGCGGCGGTGACCCGTCGGTGGAGCGGAACGCCATGGTGAGGTCGGGCAGCCGCAGCACCGGGTCGACCTCCACGACGACGGTCTCCGGCCGGGCCAGGCGCCGCGCGCTCGACGGCAGCAGCCCCACCCCCAGCCCGCAGGCGGCCAGGCCGATGACGGTGTGCACGTCCCGCGTCGCGGTGACCCCGCAGGAGGCGCCGAGCAGCGGTGCCAGCACCCGCGCCGCGGCGGGTTCGTCGGCGGCCGACGACGCGATGAGCGGCTGACCGCGCAGCTGCTCTGCGGAGACGGCGGGCAGCCCGGCGAACGGGTGGCCCCGGTGGCACACCAGCACGAGGTGGTCGCCGGCGACCGGCACGGAGGTCAGCAGCTCGGCGCCGTCCCCGGCCGGTGCACCGCGGCAGAACGCCAGGTCGACCTCACCCGCGCGCAACGCAGCCGCGCCCTGCGCCGTCGACAGCTCACGGCACTCCAGGCCCACCCCGGGGTGCACCGACCGGAACCGCGCCAGCAGCGAGGGCAGCAGCTCGACCAGCGCCTCCCCCACGAACCCGAGCCGCAGCGACCCGGTCTGGCCGCGGGCAGCCCGCCGCGCCTCGGTCGCCCCGGCCTCGACCTGCTCCAGCACCTGCCGGGCGTGCACGACGTAGACCTCGCCCGCGGCGGTCGGCACCACGCCGCGGGCGGTCCGTTCGAACAAAGCCGTGCCGAGCTCGCGTTCGACCGCGCCCACCTGCCGCGACAGCGAGGGCTGGGTCATCCCGAGCGCGTGCGCCGCACGCCGGAAGTGGCGGTGCTCGGCGACCGCCACGACGTACCGCAGTTGTCGCAACTCCACACCGTCCAGCCAACCACCTCGATGCTCACGGGGCATCGGCTACGGGTAGTAGCCCTCCACCGGCACCTTCGCCTCGTCGTAGAGGTGCGGGCCGTCGTTCGGCACGGCGGCGAACCCGCCCGTCGTCTTCAGCCCGTTGAGCTGCTCTGTGGACAGCGCGAACACGACGTTCCCGATGCCCGAGCGGGCCAGCGCCCCCGCGCACATCCCGCACGGCTCGCAGGAGGTGTACATCGTGGTCCCGGCCGCCGTGTCCGCGTCGAGCGACCGCGCGGCCCACCTGGCCAGCTTGAGCTCGGGGTGCGCGGTGATGTCGTCGTCGGTCAGGCAGGTGTTGCGCTCCTCGGCGAGCACCGACCCGTCCGGGCCGACCAGCAGCGACCCGAACGGCGGGTTGCCGCCCGCCCGTGCCTCGGCCGCCAGTGCGAGCGCCCGCCGCAGATGCTCCTCGTTCACCGGAACTCCTTCCGTACCGCTGCCAGTGCGTGCCACGCGGCCTCGGGCCGCCGCGTCTCCTCGGGGTCGCCGATGAACGGGTCGAGGACCACCGCGTGCGCGCCGTCGGCCCGCAGCCTTTCCAGGTCCGCGACGACCTGCTCGACGGTGCCCTCCCCCAGCCGCCGTTCCGCCGGCGGGTCGTCGGTCAGCCGGAGCAGGACCCGCGGTGCCAGACCGGGCACCGGCCGGTCCTGCTCGGCAGCCGTCTTCTTCAACCGCGCCAACGACTCCTGCCACCCGTCCGGTGTCTGCCGCAGCGGGTGCCACGCGTCACCGAGCCGGACCACGCGGCGCAACGCCCCGTCGCTGTGCCCGCCCACCCAGATCGGGATGTGCCCTGCGCGGTAGCCGTCGTCCTCCCACGCCGTGCGCACGGCCGTGATCAGCTCGTCGGTGAGCTCGCCCCTGCGCCCGAACTCGACGCCCAGCGCCGCGAACTCCTGGCGCGCCCAGCCGATCCCGACGCCGAGCACGAGCCGCCCGCCGCTGAGGTCGGCGAGGTTCGCCGCCATCCGCGCGACCAGCAGCGGGTGCCGGTAGGGCGCGATGAGCACGGTCGTGCCGAGGGTGATCCGCTCGGTCACCCCGGCGAGCCAGGACAGGGTGGTGAACGGCTCGTAGAACGGCGCCGGGTACTGCTCGGCCACGTCCGGCGTCACCGCCACGTGGTCGGACACCATGAGCAGGTCGAAGCCCAGGCCCTCCACCGTCCGCGCCCAGTCGCGCAGCACGGCCGGGCTGGTGCCGGGGCCGAAGTTGGGGACGTTCACGCCGATCAACACGTGATCAAGGCTAGGCCGTCGGACCGAGTCCGCTGAAGGGGATCTTCACGGCATCTGCGCGGTCCGGCCGTGGATTTCCCGCTACATTCGCCGGATGACCGAGACGCTCGACGCGACCGACTGGGCGATCCTCGCCGAGCTGCAGCGCGACGGCCGCGTGCCGATCACCGAGCTCGGGCGCCGCGTCAGCCTCAGCGCCTCGGCCACGACCGAACGCGTGAAGCGGCTGGAGGGCGCCGGGGTCATCACCGGCTACCGGGCCACCGTCGACCTCGCCAGCACGGGCTACGGTGTGCTGGCCGTGGTGCGCCTGAAGTACCCCGGCAACCGGCACCAGCCGCTGCACCGGTTCCTCGCCGAGCGGCCGGAGGTGCTGGAGTGCCTGCGCACCACCGGCGAGGACTGCTACACCCTCAAGGTCGCCGCCACGTCGATGCCGCACCTGGAGCGGGTGGTCGACGAGCTGATGGCGTTCGGCAGCACCACCACCAGCATCGTCTACAGCCAGACCATGACCTACCGCGGTGTGAGCGCGCCACCCGCGGTGCCGTGACGAGTCCCGTTGCGGCACAACGGGTGCGGTCGGGTGTCAGAAGTGGTCGGTGCTCGTCAGCTCGTGCTCGAAGGCGTCGGCGCGGGCGACCAGGAGGGTCAGCGGCCGGCCGAACTCCTCCTGCACGCTGAGGTGCTCCAGCGGGATCGTGTGCTTGAGCAGCGCCACCCCGTCCACCACGGCCGCGCCGCCGACGTCCACCCCGCCGGCCAGCTCGAGCAGCCGCCGCAGGTCGATCTCGTCCGCGCGGCCGACGGCGGAGGAGATCTCCAGCCACTGCGCGCCGTCGAGGTCGGGCAGGTGGTGCACCGTGACCTGCTGGGACCGGCCGTCCTCGGTGTCGAGGCGGAACCGCAGCCACGCGTCCTGCTCCTCCAGCACCTCGTAGCGCAGCCGCACGTAGCTGACGACCTCGGCCCACGACGTCATGTCCCCGAACCCCTCACACCTCGCTGATCCACCGACCGCCACCGTAGTGCCCGCGGAGGGCGGTCGTTGCGGATATGCGCGGATCTTCATCCCGCATGTCGCCGCGGCCGGGCCGCCGGTCCGGTGTTCGTGGATCATCGGTGGTGTACCCGTGCCGGGAAAGGGGTGGAAGGTGACCGAGTCCGTCCTCCAGCTGCTGCGCGACCGCAAGCGGCAAGGGAGCACACCGGGCAACCGCGCGGACGACGCACGCCTCGTGCTGCTGATCGAGGGCGGGAGCTCGCGCGGCGCGTACTCGAGCGGCATGACCGTCGCGATCGAACAGCTCGGGCTGCTGCCGGCGTTCGACGCGGTCTACGGCAGCTCGGCGGGCTCGTTGAACGGTGCGTGGCTGTTGTGCGGGCGTGCCGACAGCAGCAAACACGCCTGGTGGGACCCCGCGGTCATGCGGACGACCATCAACCCGATGCGCGCGCTGCGCCGGTTGCCCGTCGTGGACACCCAGCACCTCGTGCACACCATCTACACCCAGGTCGTGCCGATGGGCTTCCAGGACATCCTGGACAACCCCGTCGAGTTCCACCCGATGACCACCGACGCCCTCACCGGCGAGTCCACCGACCTGCACGAGCGGATCCACGACGTGCCGAGCCTGCAGGCCGCGCTGCGGGCCTCGACCGCGATGCCGCTGCTGGCCGGCCCGCCGGTGGTGATCGACGGCCGTCCGTACGTCGACGCCGGCATGAGCGAGATGGTCCCGGTGCGCACCGCGCTGGCCCAGAAGGCCACGCACCTGGTCGTCCTGCGCACGGTCCGCTCCGACGAGGTGCCGATGCCGCCGACCCGCAGCGAACGGCTGGTGCTGCGGCGCTGGTTCGCCCGCCACGCACCGGGCGTCGTCGAGACCTTCCTGCGCCGCAAGGACGACCGGCTCGTCGAGGAGGCCGTGCTCGCCTCCCACCCCGCGTGCCTGCAGATCCGCCCGCCGCTCGGCAGCCTGCGCGTCGGCCGCACCGAACGCCGCCCCGCCGTGCTGCGCGCCGTCGTCGACATCGGCACCCGTGCCGCGGCCGACGCACTGGCAGCGAGCGTCCTGGAGTCGCACTGACGCAGCGTCGCCGACCTGGCACGGCACGCAGCACTTCTGCGGACGGGAGTGCGCTCGGTGACCGGCCGATGGCCCTCTGTCCGCAGTGGACATTCGTTGCCCATGTGACACCGGAGGTTTCCTTGCACATATAGGTGAAGAATGTTCGCATTCGGCCCATGGACATGGGGACCTCCACTCTGATCACCGCGTACCTCGTCGCGTGCGTCGGCTCCGCACTCGGTCTCCTGTCCGCCGAACGCGCACGGACGGCGACCGGAGCGTCACGCAACGGGTGGCTGGCGATCGCCGCGGTGTCCATCGGCGGGCTCGGGATCTGGGGCATGCACTTCACCGCGATGCTCGGCACCTGGATGGGCGCGAAGGTCGCCTACGACATCCCCATCACCCTGGCGAGCATGGTGGTCGCCATCGTGGTCGTCGCCCTCGGCCTGCTCGTGGTCCGCCGCGGCGACAACACCCGGCTCTGGCCGTTCCTGGCGGGCGGCCTGATCACCGGCCTCGGCGTGGCCGGCATGCACTACACCGGCATGGCGGGCATCGTGATCGGCGCCGACGTCACCTACCACCCCGGCCTGGTGGTGCTCTCCGTCGTGATCGCCGTCGTGGCCGCGACAGCCGCCCTCTGGGCCACCGCCAACGTCCGCGGCTGGCTCGCCGTCGCCGGCGCCGCGCTGGTGATGGGCGTGGCGGTCACCGGCATGCACTACACCGGCATGCACGCCATGCACGTCATGCTCACCCCGAACGCCCCGCTGGTCGTCGACAACTCGTCGGAGCTGATCACGTCCCTGATCATCGGCGGTGCCGGTGTCAGCGTGGTCATCATCTTCCTGCTGGCCCTCACGTCCTCCGGTGACGAGGGCGGCGAGGACGCCGAGCTGCTCGACCGCGTGATGCGGCGCAACGAGTCGCACCAGTTCGGGCGCACCGACTCCGTGTCCTGACGTTCCTGCACGCCAAGGGGCGCGCACCTCGTGCCGGGTGCGCGCCCCTTGGTCGGTCCTCGCGGCTTCGTCAGTCCTTCTTGAAGGCGTCCTTGACCTTCTCCGCCGCCTGGCCGAGGTTGCCCTTCGCCTGGTCGACCTTGCCCTCGGTCTCCAGGCCGGGGTCGTCGGTCACGTCGCCGACGCCTTCCTTGACCTTGCCCTTGAGCTCGTCGGCCTTGTGGTCGATCTTGTCGTCGGTGCCCATGTGGTCCTCCCCGACAGCTGGGTTCCCTGCGTTGTCGTGACACCGGGGTGCCCACTGGGACGAACCTCAACCATCGACGAGCAACGACCCTTGTCACAGGTCGAACGCCGAGGTGTTCAACCTGCTCCACTTGTTTGGTCGGAAATCACGCCGTCCGCGGTGGCCATGGCTATCCTCACGATCATGAACGACGTCCAGCTCGTGCTGCAGCCCCGCGGCAGGCGTGAGCTCAAGGGGCCGGAGAACTTCGAGCTGTCGATCAGGCGGGGCGTGCCGCTTTCGGGCATCGCCGCGGAGCTGGGAGCCGACCTCCCCGCGCTCGAGGCGCTCTACCCCGACGGCATCGCCCGGCTGTGGGGCTCCACACCGGCTGCACCGGGCAGGAACAACGCGAAGTCCGTGGCACTGCGCGACCGCAGGGCCGGCGACAAGGTGATGTTCTACGCGGAGAAGGCTTTCATCGCCGAGGCGACGATCCTGCACGTGTTCCGCAACTCCGCCGCGGCGCGAGCGGTGTGGGGTGTGGACGAGGACGGCGCCACGTGGGAGCACATGATGGCGCTCGGCGACGTCGAGGAGTACGACACCCCGGTGCCCGCCGAGCGGATCCTGACTCCCCTGGGCATGTCGACGCCGTTGCGGAGCATCACGCTGGTGTCCGCGGCGGACCACGCCCGGATCTCCGGCGCTGGGGCGGAACCGGCCGAAGCACCCCGGCACTGGCTGCTGCAGTGCAACCCGGAGGTGTGGGACGTCTGGTCATGGTGGGAGGACGGCACCACCGACCAGGTGCCCTGGACCGTGGGCCGCTACCACCGGGACCTGCGGCCGGGCGACGACTTCGCGTTCTGGGTCTCCGGGCCGGCAGCCGGGGTCTACGCGATGGGCCGGCTCGCCTCGGCGGCCTACCCGACCACCGAGTTCGACTCGTTCTGGAAGGCCTCGCGCCCGAGCTCGGCGCAGGTCGTCGACCTCAGGTTCAACCGCTACCTCTTCGAGGCACCGATCACGAGGCACCGCCTGGCGCCCGTGGAGGAGTTCGCCGACTCGTTGATCATGCGGATGCCCGGCGGCACGAACCCGTTCCCGCTCAGCTCCGCCGAGTGGGACCTGCTCAACGCACTGGCCCGGCACGGCAGGACCAGCCGGCCGTCGTCGTCCGAACCCGTGGTGACCTCGAGGCCCGTCAACGCCGTGCCCGAGACGACCACGGCGAAGAACAGCGGTTCAGGTCCCCGGACCGTGACTTTCGACGAGGCCAAGCTCATCCAGCAGTACGGCGAGTACCTCGGCCGAGAGCTGCGCTGCCTCACCGTCCGGCTGCCCTCCGGGGAGCAGCTCGTGTGCGACGTGTTCGACGAGGACGTGCCGATGATCATCGAGGCCAAGAAGTCGGCCTCGCGCGAACACGTGCGCATGGCGATCGGTCAGCTGTTCGACTACCGGCACCACCTGCGGCGCGACGCGGTGCAGGCGGTCCTCCTGCCGTCGAGGCCGTCGTCCAGCGTCGTCGACCTGCTGTGGTCGCTCGGCATCAAGCTCATCTACCGCGACGGTGACGTCTTCCACGGCCCGGAATAACAGCACTTCACCCGCCGGCCGACCGGGTGCGGTGGTCACTCGGTCGCACTCCCAGCACCCGCTTGAACGCCACGCTCAACGCGAACGCGTCCGAATACCCCACCTTCCGCGCAACGGCACCCACGGTTTCCCCACCGCCCCGCAACAGGTCCGCCGCCAACGTGATCCGCCACCGCGTGAGGTAGCTCATCGGCGGCTCCCCGACGGAGGCGCTGAACCGCCGCGCGAACGCCGCCCGCGACACTCCCAGCTCCGCCGCCAGCGCCGCCACGGTCCACGACCTGGCCGGCGTGGCGTGCATCAACCGCAGCGCGTCGCCCACCACCGGCTCGTCCAGCGCACGGCACCACGCGGGAGGGTTCGCGGCCGGATCGGCGAACCAGGTGCGCAGGGCGGACACGAGCAGCAGGTCCAGCATGCGGTCGAGCACCAGGTGGTGGCCGGGGCGTCCGCCGGCGATCTCGGCGGCCATCGCCTCCGCGACAGCCGGCGGCGATCCGAAGGGCACCACGAGAACCGGCGGCAACGCGTACAGCAGGCGTTCGCTCAGCTGACCCCGGCGTTCGAACGCGCCGCTGAGCAGCACGGCGGCGCTGTTGTCAGGGGTTCCGCAGGTGGCCGGCTCCGGGCCCGGTGGGCAGTAGTCGGCGGCGGTCACGTCGTGCGTCGGCGTGGCGGACGGTGTGGAGGCGACGGTGTGGGGCACGTCGCCGCGGACCAGGGCCACGGCGCCCGGTTCGAGCAGCACCGCGTCGGCGCCGTCGGGCACGATCCACGCCTCACCGCGCAGCACGACGGCCAGCGTCAGCGGGGCGCCGCTCCACATCCGCAGCGCCCACGGCGGGGTCAGGGCCGCCTGCCGGAACACAGCGCCACGCGCTCGCACGTCCGCCAGCAGCTGCGAGACGACAGCCACGAGCCCCACCGTAGACGATCGAACATCCAGAAGAGTGCCAGAGCCATGGATCGTCTCACCGGACCGAGGTTGGCTGGGCCCATGACTGATCAAGTTCTCGTCACCGGTGCGACCGGCAAGACGGGCAGGCGCGTGGTGCGGCGGTTGCGGGCCCAGGGGGTGCGGGTCCGCGCGGCGTCACGGCGCGGGGAGCACGTGTTCGACTGGACCGACCAGCAGACGTGGGACGCGGCGTTCGACGGGGTGAGCGCCGTCTACGTCGTGCAGGTCGACGGGACCAGGCTCGTGCGCCCGTTCGTGCGACGGGCGCAGGAGCTCGGTGTGCGCAGGGTCGTGCTGGCGTCCGGTCGCGGCATCGACGACCCGGACTACGCGACGGACAGCGGCGGGGTCCTCGACGGGTTGCTGGACAGCGAGGACGCGGTGCGCACCAGCGGTCTGGAGTGGACGATCACCCGGCCGGGCTGGTTCGCGCAGAACTTCAGCGAGGGGTTCTTCTCGGCCGCGGTCGAGGCCGGTGAGCTGCGGCTGCCCGCGGGTGAGGGTGCGGCGAGCTTCATCGACGCCGAGGACATCGCCGCCGTGGTCGGCGCCGCGCTCACCGAGGACGGGCACGACGGGCAGGTCTACGAGCTGTCCGGGCCCGCGGTCGTGACGCTCGCCGAGGCGGTGGCCACGATCTCCGCTCACGCCGGTCGCGAGATCCGTTACGTGCCGTTGGACGTCGACGACCACATCGCCGAGCTCACCGCGCAGGGCTTCGCACCCGAGGACGCGCGGGCGTTCGCGGACATGGTCGAGCCGCTGCGCAACGGCACCGACGCGTACCTCTCCGACGGCGTGCAGCGGGCGCTCGGGCGGCCTGCGCGGACCTTCGCGGAGTTCGCCGCCGCGACCGAGTGGTGAGCGACGGCTGCGACACCGCATGACCCTACGGCGGCAGGTAGCGGGCTGACGCCGGTCAGACGCGGGTGCCGGTGGCCGGAGGCTCGTCCCGGACCCGCTCCGGTGCGCTGCGCGGTGTCCACCGCAGGTGCACGGTGCGCTCCGGCGGGTCCGCCCGCAGCAGCGACAGCCGCGGGCGGACCGCGTCGGTGCGCGCCGACGGTGGTTTCCGGCTGCCGGCCTGAAACTGCACCGGCCAGTCGACGCGGTGGTCCTGCTCTGCGGCCGCGTGCAGCGTCCAGTGCGGGTCGTACAGGTGGGTGCGGCCGAGTGCGCACAGGTCGGCGCGACCGGCCAGCAGGATGGAGTTCACGTCGTCGTGGGACGCGATGGCGCCGACGGCGATGACGGCCGTGCCGGTGGCGGCGGCGGCCTCGTGGCGGATCCGGTCGGCGAGCGGGGTCTGGTACGAGCGGCCGTACGCCGGGCGTTCGTCCGCGGTGACCTGGCCGGAGGAGACGTCGATCGCGTCCGCGCCGTGGGCGATGAAGGCGCGGGCGATCTCCACGGCGTCGTGTTCGGTGGTGCCGCCGTCGGCCCAGTCGGTGGCGGAGATGCGCACGATCATCGGGCGCCCGGCCGGCCACACCGCGCGGACGGCGCCGAAGACCTCCAGCGGGTACCGCAACCGGTTCGCGAGCGAGCCGCCGTAGGCGTCGGTGCGCCGGTTCGCGAGCGGCGACAGGAACGACGACAGCAGGTAGCCGTGCGCGCAGTGCAGTTCGAGCAGGTCGAAACCCGCTTCGGCACCGCGCAGGGCGGCCTCGGTGAACGACTGGGTGAGCTCGTCCAGGTCGGCGCGGGTGAGTTCGCGCGGAACGGGTGAGGCGGGACCGTACGGCAGCGGCGAGGGCCCGACCGTCTCCCAGCCGCCCTCCGGCAACGGGTCGTCCATGCCCTCCCACATCAGCCGGGTCGAGCCCTTGCGGCCGGAATGGCCGAGCTGCAACCCGATGCGCGCGGTGCTGCGCGAGTGCACGAACGACACGATGCGCGCCCACGAGTCGCGTTGCTCGTCGTTCCACAGACCGGTGCAGCCCGGCGTGATGCGGCCCTGCGGCGACACGCACACCATCTCGGTCATCACCAGGCCAGCGCCGCCCATCGCCTTGGAGCCCAGGTGCACGAGGTGGAAGTCGCCGGGCACGCCGTCGACAGCCGAGTACATGTCCATCGGTGAGACGACGACCCGGTTCTTCAGCTCCAGCCCGCCCAGCCGGAACGGCTGGAACATCGCCGGCGCGATGGCCGGGAGGCCCTGGGCGGCGGCGAACGCGGCGTCCACGCGATCGGCGAACTCCGGGTCGCGGGTGCGGAGGTTGTCGTGGGTGATGCGGCGCGAGCGGGTCAGCAGGTTGAAGCAGAACCGGGTCGGCTCCTGGCCGGTGTACATGCCGATGTTCTCGAACCACTCCAGCGACGCCTGCGCGGCGCGTTGGGTGGACTCCACGACGGGACGGCGTTCGGCCTCGTACGCGGCCAGCGCGGTCCCGACGTCCGGGTGCTCGTGCAGACAGGCGGCCAGCGCGAGGGAGTCCTCCATCGCGAGCTTGGTGCCGGAGCCGATCGAGAAGTGGGCGGTGTGCGCGGCGTCGCCGACGAGGACGAGGTTGCCGTCGTGCCAGCGCTCGTTGCGCACGGTCGCGAAGCTGAGCCACTTGGAGTTGTTGGCGAACACCTCGTGGCCGCCCAGCTCCTCGGCGAACAGCTCGCGAATCCGGTCGACGGCGCGGTCGTCGGACGCACCCGGCGCGAACTGCTCGCCGGTGTCGAACCCGGCGCGGCGCCAGACGTCCTCGTGCATCTCGACGATGAACGTGGAACCGCTGTCGGAGTAGGGATAGCCGTGCACCTGCATGGTGCCCCACTCGGTGTCCCTGATGAAGAACTGGAACGCCTCGAAGACGCGGTCGGTGCCGAGCCACATGTACCTGTTGCGCCGGTGGTCCACAGTGGAGCCGAAGACGTCCCCGGCGGTCTGGCGCACCAGCGAGTTCACCCCGTCCGCGCCGACGACCAGGTCGTGGTCCGCGCGCAGGAGCCGGACGTCGGGCGCGGTCGCCGAGAAGTGCACGGCCACCCCCAGGTCGTGGCACCGCCGCTGGAGCAGGCCGAGCAGCTCCTTGCGGCTCATCGCGGCGAACCCCTGACCTCCGACCGTGTGGCTCTCGCCGCGGTAGTGGATGTCGATGTCCGTCCAGCGCGCGAACCGGCTGGCCATCGCGTCGGCGAACTCCGGGTCGGCGTTCTCGATCCCGCCGAGCGTCTCGTCGGAGAACACCACGCCGAAGCCGAACGTGACGCCGGCCGCGTCGCGTTCCCACACGGTGACGTCGTGGGCGGGGTCGAGCTGCTTCATCAGCGCGGCGAAGTACAGCCCGCCGGGCCCACCACCGACGACAGCGATCCTCACGCCGGCACCTCCTGCTCGACGATCCTGCGGAGCGCGAACCGCTGGAGCTTGCCGCTCGCGTTGCGGGGCAACGAGGTGCGGAACCGGACCTCGCGCGGGTACTTGTACGGCGCGATCGTCCGCTTGACGTGGTCCTGGATCTCACGGGCCTTCGCCGCACCGGCCTCGACGCCCTCGCGCAGCACCACGAACGCGCACACGATCGAGCCGCGTTCCTCGTCGGGCTTGGCGACGACGGCGGACTCCAGCACGTCCGGGTGGGTGTCGATGGCCTCCTCCACCTCGGGGCCGCCGATGTTGTAGCCGGAGGAGACGATCATGTGGTCGCTGCGGGCGTGGTAGTGGAAGTAGCCGTCCTCGTCGCGGTGGAAGACGTCGCCGGTGACGTTCCAGCCACCCACCACGTAGTCCTCCTGCCGCGGGTCGTCGAGGTAACGGCAGCCGACCGGGCCGATGACGCCCAGCCGGCCGGGTTCGCCAGGGCCGAGCTCCTCGCCGTCGAGCCCCAGGACGGTGGCGCGGTAGCCGGGCACGGGTCTGCCGGTGGAACCGGGGCGGATGTCGTCCCCGGCCGCGGAGATGAAGATGTGCAACAGCTCCGTGGCGCCGATGCCGTCGATCACGCGCAGCCCCAGCCGGTCCTGAAGCCGCTGCCAGGTCTCCCGCGGGAGGTGCTCACCGGCCGACACCGCCACCCGCAGGCCCGCGAGCTTCTGCTCGGCGCCGTCGCGCAGGATCGCCTTGTACGCGGTCGGTGCCGTCGCGAGCACCGTGACGCCGTGCTCCGCGACGAGGTCCGCGACCTGCGGCGGTGTCGCGGTCTCGGTCAGCAGGGCGCAGGCACCGGCGCGCAACGGGAACACGACGAGCATGCCCAGGCCGAAGGTGAACGCGAACGGCGCCGTGCACGCCACGAGGTCGTCCGGCACCAGCCGCAGCACGTGCCGGCCGAAGGTGTTGTCGATGGAGAGCACGTCGCGGTGGAAGTGCGCGGTGATCTTGGGTGAGCCGGTGCTGCCCGAGGTCGGCGCCAGCAGGGCCACGTCGTCGGCGGCGGTGTCCACGGCGGTGAACTCCCCCGGCTTGCGCTCGGCGCGGGCCGCGAGGTCGTCGTGGGTCACCACGGTCAGCCCCGGCAGGGCCCGCACGTCCGCGGCGAACCGGGGATCGGTCAGCGCGATCGACGGACGCGTCCGCTCGACGACCGGCGTGAGCTCACGGGTGCGCAACGCGGCCATGGTGGTGACCACGACACCGCCCGCCTTGAGCACCCCGAGCCACGCGGCCACCGTCCACGGGTTGTTCGGCGACCGCAGCAGGACCCGTTGCCCGGCAACGAGGTCCAGGTCGTCGACGAGCACGTGGGCGACCTGGTTCGCACGGGTCCGCAGCTCGCCGTAGGACCACACCTCGCCCGCCGGGGTGCGCAGCGCCGGGCGGCCGGGCCCGAACCGCGCGGCGGCGACGTCGACCAGCTCCGCGGCGGCGTTGAGCCGGTCGGGGTAGGCCAGCTCGGGCGTCGTGAACTCGATGGTCGGCCACAGCGCCGGCGGCGGGAGGTGGTCGCGGGCGAAGGTGTCCATGGCGGGTCCTTCCGGCGGCGGCGGGGTCAAGCGGCGCGGATCATGCCCTCCTGGGCGACGGTGGCGAGGTGCCTGCGGTCGCGGGTGAAGAAGCGGCCGGAGCCCAGGCCGCGGCCGTCGTCGGCGGCGACGGCCTCCTGGACGTAGAGCAGCCAGTCGTCGACCGGGCCGGTGCGGTGGAACCACATGGCGTGGTCGAGGCTCGCGGTGACCAGTCCCGGCCGGGCCCACGGCAGGTCGAGCACCCGCAGGACGGGCTCCAGGATGGTGTAGTCGCACATGTAGGCCAGTGCGGCGACATCCCGCTGGGCGTCGGTGAGCCCCTCGACCGGGCGCAGCGGGTCGAACGGCTTGAGCCACACGGCCTGGTGCGGCACCCGGTCGCCCTCGACGGCGAGGTAGACGGGGCCGGGCACGTGCCGCATGTCGAAGCTGCGGCCGACCGACCAGTAGTGCTTCGACTCCTCGGTCATGGTGCCGCCGGCGCGGTCCGCGAGGTAGGCCGCCGAGCTGGGCAGCTCCTCGGGGCCGGGCAGGTCGTCGGTGAGCCCGGCCGCGAACGTGCCGCCCGCCTCCCCCGCGGCGAAGTTCGCGAGGCACGCGTAGAGCGGCTTGCCGTTCTGGTAGCCGCGGACCTGCCGGGTGCTGTAGCCCCGGCCGTCGCGCAGCAGCTCCACCTCGTAGCGCACCTCGGCACCGATGTCGGCCGGGCGCAGGAAGTAGCTGTGCATCGAGTGCAGCACCTTGCCGTCGGTCACCGACCGCACGGCCGCGGCCACCGCCGCCGCCACCAGGTCGCCGCCGTAGGCCTTGGGCCACGGGCAGGGCTGCGTGACGGCGGTGAACGCCAGGTCGAAGTGCTCCGGCTCGGCCCGCTCCAGCGTGATCGCCGAGGTGAAGAACGCGGAGGTGCCCGCGGTCATCGGGTCAGCCAGTCACGCAGGTCCTCGTCGGGCACGTCGTCGAGGTTGACGACGATGTTCTCCGGGGTCCGCGTCGTCATCCACGTCAGCGGGGTGTTGCGGGAGAGGTTGCACTCGATGTGCGGCATGAACGGCGGCACGAAGACCCAGTCGCCCTCCTCCATGTCGACGTAGTCCTCGAACCTGTCGCCGAAGTAGATCCGCGCCCGGCCCGACAGCACGTACCCGCCGGTCTCGGCCTCGCCGTGGTGGTGGGTGACCGAGCGGTAGCCGGGCTCGTTGGTGACCTTGCCGAACCACAGCCGGGTGGCCGGGGTGTGCTGGATGCTCACGCCGGAGATGCGGATCGCGCCGCCGGAGTTCGCGGTGTCCGGGTTCTCGCTGCCGCCCCGCGTCACCACCGGCGCGACCAGGCCGCTGGGCAGTCGGTACGTCGAGTTGTCGCCTTCGAGCTGGTACCTGCTCAGGTCGGGCTCCATATATCGCATTCTTCACCGCCGTCAGATATTGTCAATACGCATGAGGCCTCTAGCGGTGAACCCCGCCGAGCTTCCCCGGCCGAGCGGCTACTCCCACGGAACCCTGGCGGGCACGACGCTGCACCTGGGTGGGCAGACGGCCACCGACGCCGGGATGAAGATCGTGCCGGGCGGCATCGTCGCGCAGTTCCGCCAGGCGTTCGGCAACGTGCTGACCACCCTCCGCGCTGCGGGCGGCGTGCCGGAGGACCTGGTCAGCATCACGATCTACCTCACCGACGTCCCCGACTACCAGGCCAACGGCAAGGAGATCGGCGCGGTGTGGCGCGAGCTCGCCGGCCCGGTCTACCCCGCCATGGCCGGCATCGGCTGCACCGCGCTGTGGCAACCGGAGGCCATGATCGAGATCCTCGGTGTCGCGGTGATCCCCGAAGACCGCCTGGTCACGCCGATTCAGAAATAGCGTTTCCATGATCAGCGAAATGGAGGCGCGATAGTGAAGCTCGCATCAGTGACCGTGGACGGTGTCCGCAGGGCCGGTCTCGTCGACGAGACCGAGCGGTCGATCACGCTGCTGGCCACCGCGGTCGACGACGTCGTGCGCGGGGCACCACCGGGTGAGCGCGGGGAGGTCCTGCCGCTGTCCGAGGTGCGGCTGGAGTCGCCGCTGCACCGCTTCAACCGCGACGTCCTGTGCACCGGCTGGAACTACCTCGACCACTTCCTGGAGTCGCGGGGCAGGCGGGAGGGGCAGGACCCGGTCGCGGTGCCCGAGCGGCCGACGTTCTTCACCAAGGGCCCGGACACGGTGATCGGCCCCACCGACCCGATCGCCTACGACCCGGCGTTGTCGGTGCAGTGGGACTACGAGGCCGAGATCGCGCTGGTCATCGGCCGCGACGGCCGGAACATCCCGGAGGAGAAGGCCCTCGACCACGTCTTCGGCTTCCTCGTCGCCAACGACGTCTCCCAGCGTGACCTGCAACGCGCGCACGGCGGCCAGTGGCTCAAGGGCAAGAACATCGACCGCACGATGCCGCTCGGCCCGTGGGTGACGACGACCGACTCCGTGGACCTCACGGCCATGCAGGTGCAGTGCGAGGTCAACGGGCAGCTGCTGCAGAACGCCTCCAGCGCGCAGATGGCGTTCTCGTTCGCGCGGATCATCGCCGAGCTGAGCCGCGGCATGACCCTGCGCGCAGGGGACGTGGTCCTCACCGGCACCCCCAGCGGCATCGGCAGCGCCCGTGACCCGCAGCTCTTCCTGTGCGACGGCGACCTGGTGGTGACACGTGCGAGCGGTCTCGGCGAGCTGCGCAACACTGTCACCCTCACGGATCTCAGCCGGGAAGGAGAGGGCGCTGAACCTCGCGGTGAACAGTGACGCGGACGTGGCACCCGCCGGTCGTGACCGGCTCGGCCCGCTCATCGTCACGATCTTCGGCCTCTACGCGCGCGGCGAGGACAACTGGCTGTCCGTCGCGTCGGTCGTGCAGCTCATGGCGGACCTCGGCGTGGAGGGCCAGGCCGCGCGGTCGTCGATCTCCCGGCTGAAGCGCCGCGGCGTGGTCCGCAGCGACCGCCGCGACGGCGCCGCCGGCTACGCCTTGGCCGAACCGACCCTGGAGGCGCTCGCCGAGGGCGACGCCCGGATCTTCGAACGCAGGCGCGCCACCACCGACGACGGCTGGCTGGTGGTGGTGTTCTCCGTGCCGGAGTCCGAACGCGACAAGCGCCACGCGCTGCGCACCAGCCTGACCCAGCTGGGTTTCGGCACCGCCTCGCCGGGCGTGTGGGTGGCGCCGGGCAACCTCGCCGTGGAGACCCGCAGGACCCTGGAGCGCCGTGGCCTGTCCGAGTACGTGGACATCTTCGCGGGCCGGCACTTCGCGTTCGGCGACCTGCGCTCGAAGGTGCGGTCGTGGTGGGACCTCGACGAGCTGGCCGACCTGTACGCCGACTTCGTGCGGCGCCACCGGCCCGTGCTCGACACACCGCCGGCCGGAGCCCTGGGGGCGTTCCGGACCTACGTGCCGATGCTGACCCAGTGGCGCCGCCTGCCCTACAGCGATCCCGGCCTTCCCCTGGCCCTGTTGCCGCCGGGGTGGAACGGCGTGACCGCGGAGGCGTTGTTCGAGGAGCTGAACACCACGCTGAGCGCACCGGCGCGGGAGCACGCACTGGCCGTGCTCCACGCGCGCGGCTGATGTCCGCTCCGGTGCTGCTCCTCAGCGGCGGTTCTGGTCGTCGCGCTCGACGTCGACGCGTTCCTTGCGCACCTCACCGCTGACCTGCCGCTGCTCGGTGACGGCGTCCTTCTCCAGCCGCACCCGCTCCACGGCCTCGGCGCGCTTCTGCACCACCGGCTCCTCGCGGTGCAGCGTCACCTCGGCCGCCTCCTCCTCGAACGCGTCCTTCACGGGGCCGTCCACCGGCTCCCGCACCACGCGCACCTCCTCGTGCGACACGGGCACGGTGACGTTGCGCTGCTCGGTGACGACGTGCTTGACCAGCCGCACCCGTCCCGCCTCGACCTGCCGCTTGCCGACCTCGAGGTGCTCCTCGGACCGCGTGACGGACATGCCGTCGCCCTCGCGGCCGCTCCTCGTGCGGCTGTCGTTCGTGCCGCTGTCCCTCATGCCGCTGTCGCGCGTGCCGCGGGTCTCGTGGCTGAGCCGGTCGTGCTCCCCGGTCTTGGCGCTCGGGATCATGCCGTAGTACCGGTAGAGCTCCTCCTGCTGGGCGTCGGACATCTTGTCACCGTCGACGTCGATCTTCGGCGCCTCCTTGACCAGTTCCTTGTCCACCGGCACCGTGATCGCGCCCGCGCTGACCCGCGCCTGCTGGATCGGCACGAAGCTCTCGCGCAGCCCGAACAGTCCGGTGTGGACCTGCGCCCAGGTCGGCTGGCCGTCCTCGTCGTCGAGCCACAACTGCTTCACCGAGCCGATCCGCTCGCCCTTGTTGTCGATGACGTCACAGTCGTACAGGGCCTCGAGCTGGGTCCGATCGATCATCGTTCTTCCTCTCGCGTCGCTGGCGTCTCTGCGATCGCGAGGTACCCCGCCACCGGTGGCAGGTCCCGGGATACCGCCCATCCAGTGACACCTCGTCCCCCGAAGGTGGTTCACGTTGCCGGAGCGTGACGACGTGCAGACGGGCGGGTCAGCGGGTACCCCCGCTGCCATGACGACCTACACGCACACCGCCGAAGCCGACATCCCCGCCGACACCCTGTTCAGCTTCCTCGCCGACCCCACGAACCTCCCCCGCTACTTCCCGCAGATGACCGCGGCGGAGCCCGAGGGCGGCGAGCAGGTCCACGTCGAGGCCGAGGTGCACGGCCACCACGTCGAGGGCGAGGCGTGGGTGCGGCCCGACACCGAGCAGCGGCGGCTGGAATGGGGTGCCGAGGGCCCCGACGACTACCACGGCGAGCTGCACGTCGAGGAGGTCGCGCCGGGGAGGTCGCGCATCACCGTCAGCCTGCACAGCGTGCGGGAGGCGAAGGGCGACGAGGTGCAGCGCGGGCTCGAGGAGACCGTTGCCGTGCTCACCCAGACCGCGGCCGCCGATGACCGCTCGACCGGCTGACGGCCCGGCCCGGGTAACCCCTCCGAACGCCACGACCGCACCGGCGCCAGGCACCGCACCACCGAGAACCCGCCCCTGGCACCATCTCCGGGTGCTCACCGACGCCGAGTCCCGGTCGATCGTCCTGCGCAGGTACTGGCAGCACCTCATCGAGTTCGCGCTGCTGGTGGTGGCGGGCCTGCTGGGCATGGTGCTCGGCCTGCTGCTGGCGATGGCGCTCATCAAGCTCGGCGCGCCCGGAGAGGTGTTCTTCGTGCTGCCGACGGGCGTGCTCGTGACGGTGTCGCTGCTGGGCGTGCTGTGGGTGGAGATCTGGTACCCGCACCGGCACGGCGGCGCAACCCCGGCCATGCGGTGGCTGGGGTTGCGGATCACAACGCTGCGCGGCGGGCAGCCGTCGCTGCGGGACTACCTGGTGCGGTGGGTGCTGATGGCCGTGGACGGGATGTTCTTCGGCCTGGTCGGGGCGGTGCTGATCGCCGTGACGCCGCGGCACCAGCGGCTCGGCGACGTGGTGGCCGGGACCGTGGTGGTGCGGGCGGTCACCTGAGCAGGCCGGTGCGCCAGGCCCAGATCGCGATCTCGGTGCGGTTGCGGGCGCCGAGCTTGGCCTGCACGTTGGTGAGGTGCGACTTCACCGTCGACAGCGAGACGCTGAGGCGGTCGGCGATCTCGGCGTTGGTCCAGCCGCGGGCCACGGCGAGCACCACGTCGAGCTCGCGGCCGGTCAGCGGTGTCGGAGGTTGCTCGCGGCCGCCGGTGCCGGTGAAGTGGGCGAGCAGCCGGACCGTCACGGCGGGCGAGACCAGGGCCTCTCCCCTGACGGCCGCGTGCACGGCTTCCACCAGCAGCCGAGGGCGGGCGTCCTTCAGCAGGAAGCCGCAGGCGCCGGCGAGCAGGGCGGCGTGGACGTTCTCGTCGAGGTCGTAGGTCGTGACCACCAGGACGCGCAACGGGTCCTCGACGCCGGGACCGGCCAGCAGCTCGGTCGCGCGCAGGCCGTCGAGCTTGGGCATGCGGATGTCCATCAGCGTCACGTCCGGGCGCAGCTGCCGGGCCATCCGCACGGCCGCCTCGCCGTCGGCGGCCTCGCTGATCACCTTGATGCCCGGTTCGGCGTCGAGGACCAGCCGGAAACCGGTGCGCACCAACGTCTGGTCGTCGGCGATGAGCACGCGGATGGTCATCAGACCCCCTTCGGCAGGGTGTCGAACGCGAGCGGCACCCGTGCGGTGACCACCCAGCGGTCACTCCCCCGTGGACCCGCGACCAGCTCCCCGCCCAGCGCGGCCACGCGTTCTCCCATCCCGAGCACACCGTGCCCGCCGTCCGCTGCTTCCCCGGTCACGCCGTCGTTCTCGACCTCCAGCACCAGCTCGTCCCCGTCGGACCTGGCCGTGACGCGCACCTCGGTGGCGCTCGCGTGCCGGCGCGCGTTCGTCAGGGTCTCCAGCAACACCCGGTGCAGCGCCACGGAAACCTGTGCCGGCACGAGCAGCGCCTCCACGTCGGTGGCCACGTGCAGCGCCGCGTCCGTGCCCGCCGCCGCCCGCACCACGTCGCCCAGCACGAGGCTCGGCGACGGCAGCGGATCGTCGCTGCGCAGCACGCCGACCAGGCCGCGGGTGGCGGTCAGCGCCTCGGCGGCGGCGTGCTCGATCTCGTCGAACACCTCGACGGGCTGCTGGGCCAGCGCCTGGGCGGCGCGGGTGCGCACCACGATCCCGGTCACGTGGTGCGCGACGAGGTCGTGCAGGTCCCGCGCGAGCTGCAGGCGGTCCTCGGTGCGGATGCGCTCCAGCTCCCGGCGGTGCCGGGCGTCCGCGTCGCGCAGGATCAGGCCGAGCGCGAGCGCCGCTCCCCACGCCAGCGCGGCGGCCACCGGGAACAGCGCCGCCGGGTAGTCCAGGCCGTAGCGCACGCTCGGTGCGAGCACCGCTGTGGCACCGGCGACGACGGCGAGCGCGGCGGCCCGCCACACCGGCAGCCGCCGGCACCCCGCCGCCGCGACCAGCAGCACCGCCAGCACCTCGGTCACCACCGGTTGCAGCGGAGCCCGCGGTGCCAGGCCGGCGACCGCGGTGCCGAGCAGCGACAGCCCCACCACCGCGCCCGCGAGCAGCTCGACCCTGCGCGGGAACCGGCGCCGCAGCACGGCGAGGACGGCCGTGGCCGAGCCCGCGTACGGCAGCACCACCGTGAGCAGCGACCCGGTGATCCCACGCGGAACGGCGTCCGCCTGCACCACCAGCACCGCGTCCACGGCCTGCGCCGCGAGCAGCGCGCCGACCTCCGCCACGAACACGCTGCGCCGTGCCGTCGGTACGCCTGCGGTCATACCGGCATTCTGGCCCCGTCCCCCGGCGGTGATCCCGCTACCCCGCCCGCTTGACCGCGTCGACGTAGGTGTTGGACGCCGGCAGGTAGCTCGCCACCACCGCCGCCGCTGCCGCCAGCGCACCCCCGTAGGCCGGCAGCGTCGTGCCCTCGCCGAACAGCACGGCCGCCACCTGGAACACGGTGAAGACGGTCAGCACGACCCTGGCCCAGTTGCGCCCCGACCTGACCTTGAACGCGAGCCACAGCTGCACCAGCGCGATCACCAGCGCGATGCTCGCGAACACGACCTGGGTGGCGGTGGCGGTGCTCTGCAGCTGGTCCTCGGTGAGGGACGGCTGTGCGGCCCGCAGCGCCTCGACGAGTTCGTCGTGCGTGCCCACCAACATGCCCACGGCCGCGACAGCGGAGATGCTGGACACGAGGAACCCCGCGAACGCCGCGGTGATGGTGCCCGGCGGCGTGGTCCTGCCCGTTGCAGTAGTCATGATCACGACCGTAGGACGTGGCGGAAAGCATTGCAGCACAACGGGTTCGGATCTAGTACTTTCGGACGGGGCACCGGTTGCGGGCCTCCGGCGGCAGCCTGAGCATGGCGGGTCGGGATAACGCGGCGGCATGGGTGAACGGCAGTGGGCGGCGGGACGACGGCCGCAGAGACTGACGGGGATCCGAACCCGATCCCGAGAGGTTTCCCCATGGCTGTGCGCATCCGGCGGCTCGCGTCGCCGGTCACCCTGCTGTTGTGCGGCCTGACCGTGTGCCCGGCGACCGCCGCGGCGCAGGACGACACGATCGGCACGGACGGCTACGTCCACGTCGCTCCCAACGGCACCGTGCTCGGCGTCGACCCGTACTACCCGACCGACGGCAACGGCGGGTACGACGTGGCGCACTACGACGTCACCCTGACCTACGACCCGGCGATCCGCTTCCTCACCGCCAGGACCACCGTGCGGGCGGTCGCGACGCAGCGGCTCAGCCGGTTCAACCTCGACCTGCGCGGCCTGACCGTGAGCGGGGTGCAGGTGAACGGCGTCGCGGCGGCGTTCAGCCGGACCGGGGAGCACGAGCTGGTCGTGACGCCGAAGGAGGTGCTCACCGAGGGCGCCGAGTTCACCGTCACCGTCGTCTACTGCGGACGCCCGCAGGCCGAGCTCACCCCGCGCGGCTGGACCGGGTGGCGGACCTCGGTGACCGGTGGCGCGTTCGCGGCCGGTGCGCCGCATTCGGCCACGTCGTGGTTCCCGGTCAACGACACCACCGCGGACAAGGCCACGTTCCGCGTCACCGCGACCGTTCCCGGCGGGTGGACCGCGGTGTCCAACGGCGTGCGCGAGTCGGTCTCCGGGTCCACCGTCACGTGGGCGGAGAACACCCCGATCGCCCCGTCCGCCACGATGATCGGCATCGACCGGTACACCGTGCGGGAGTCGGTCGCCGGGCGGACACCGGTCCTCGACGCCTTCGCGCCCGGTGCGAACGCGACGGAGCCGGCGGCGAAGCTGCCCGCGGTGGTGGAGTTCCTGACCACCTACCTGGGTCCGTTCCCGTACGCGTCGACCGGTGGGCTGTACGTGCCGGACCGGCTGGGGTACGCGCACCCGGCGCAGGGCCGCGCGGTGTTCGGGGCGGGTGCCGACGAGTCCGCGCTCGTGCGGGCCGTCGCGGCGCAGTGGTGGGGCAACAAGCTCGCCATCAAGATGTGGAAGGACCAGCCGCTGCCGGAGTCGTTCGCGCGCTACCTCGGGTGGCTGTGGGACGAGCAGCGGCACGGTGTCGACGTCGAGCAGCGCTACCGGGCCGCGGTCGACCGGGCGGGTGCGGCGTTCTGGGCGCGCAAGCTGTCCGATCCGGGCAGGGGCCGCGAGTTCTCGGTGTCGGACAAGGGCGTGCTGATGGTGCACGCGCTGCGCAAGCACATCGGTGACGAGAAGTTCTTCGCCGTGCTGCGGGAGTTCCCGGAGATCAACGACAACTGGAACCAGGGCTGGCACGACTGGGAGCTCTACACGGCGGCGGTGGCCGACATGGACCTGGAGCCGTTCTTCGCGGCCTGGGTCGACGGCACGACCGCGCCCACCGGCTTCCCGGGCTGACCACACGACCCCGGCCCGGGGAACCGTGAGCCGGCCGGATCCCCGAGACCGGCCGGCTCACACCTGGCGTCAGGCCAGGTAGCGCGAGTAGACGGGCGAGGCGTGGCACTCGGCCCGGTAAGCCGCCGCGGCGTCGGCGAGCACCGGGCGCGCGTGCTCGGCCACGACGCCTTCCCGGTGCCACAGCAGCAGGAACCGCCGTTCCAGCGCGTCGTCGGCGAGCAGCCGCACCGCCACCTGCTGGTGCCCCTCGCAAATGGCCTGCGACAACCCGACCGCGCCGGTGCGGACCGCGGCGACGGTCGTCGAGTAGTTCTCCGCGACGTGCCGGACCCTGGGCGTGAACCCGGCGGCCCGGCAGGTGGCGCGGAAGTACTCGTGGAACCGCGCCGAGTCCGGTGGCGGCAGCACCCACTCCTCCTGCGCCAGCTGGTCGAGCCGCACGACCTTGTGGCGTGCCAGCGGGTGGTCCTCCGGCAGCACCACCATCGTCGGGTCCAGCGCGATCACCGCGGTGTCCACGCAGGCAGGCACCGCCGCCTCGAACCCCGGGTAGTCCTTGACCACGCCGATCTCCAGCCGCCGCTGGGCCACCAGGTCCACCACGAGGTCGCGGCACTCGCTGTCGAGCAGCGACGCGCCCTCGCCGCGGGGCAGCCGGGCCGCGGCGATCGCCGGCAGGTGGGCGAGGATCGGGGAACACGCCCCGCCCACCCGCACCCGCGACGAACCGGGGCCGGTGCGCGACTCGATGTCGTGCACCAGCCCCTCCATCAGCGGCAGCACGGCGGCGATCCGGCTGAGCAGCAGCTCACCGGTCGGGGTCGGGGTCACCGCCGTCGCGCGGCCGCGGTCGAACAGGCGTTGTCCCAGCGCGTTCTCCAGCCGCTTGAGCTTGCCGCTCACCGCGGGCTGGCTGATGCCGAGCACCACCGCCGCCTCGGACAGGCTGCCGGTCTGACCGATCGCCCGCACGAGCCGGAGGTGGTGGACGTCGAGCTCCATGCCGTCACACCCCGTCCACACCTCTACGTGTTTCTCTTCCGTTCCCTGATCCCCTGCTGGTTACGGTGGTACTTGCAGATGCCGGGTCAGCCGGGGGTGGTGACGCGGGGGCCGGGCGGTCGCAGGATGCCGGCGGTCCTCCCGATCGCAGCGTAGAGCGCGAACGCCACCACGACGGAGTTGATCGTCGGAATGCCCACGGGCACGAACGCGCCCACCGCCGCACCGACCGCCCAGCACACCAGGGAGGCGGGCACCCAGTCCGGCGGGGCCGGTGGCAGCTCGCCGACCGCGCCCCACTCGGCCAGCTCGCGCCGCCACGTGCGGACCACGAAGTACTCGGCGATCACGATGCCCGCGACCGGTGGCGTGATGATCCCGATCCACGTCAGGAACGTGGTGAAGTGGTCGAGGATGCCCAGCGCGGACAGCAGGGTGCCCAGCGCGCCCAGCGCCAGCGTGGCCCGCGTGCGGGTGAGCGTGCGGCCCAGCAGCACGTCCACGGTGTTGACCAGGCCGAGCGAGGCCGAGTACAGGTTCCAGTCGTTGATCTTCATGATCGCGGTGACCAGGATGAGCGTGCCGAGGACACCGGAGGTCGAGGTGACGGCGGCGACCACGTCGGCGCTGCGGGCGGCGTGCGCGAGCAGCACCCCGGTCAGGCCGATGAGGTACTCCCCCAGCGTCACGCTGATCAGCGTCTGCTTGACGACGTCGCTCACGCGCCGGTTGAACCGGGTCATGTCCGGCGTCATCACCGCGCCCATGATGAACGCGCCCGCGACCAGGGTCGTGCCCTGGGCGACGGACAGCGCCGGGCCCGGCGGCGGCATGGCGACCAGGTCGGCGAGGTCGTGGCGGCGCAGCTCCTGCGTGATCGCGTACCCGGCGAGCAGCAGGAACGCCGGCACCGTCAGGTACGCGGTCCAGGCCATGGTGTGGAAGCCGGCGACGACGATGCCGGTCACCACGATCCCGCCGAACACCGCCCACACCCACACCGGCGGGCCGCCCATCAACGAGTGCAGGCCGTGGGCGAACACGTCGTTCTGCACGCCGAACCACCCGGCGAGGCTCAGCGTGACGAGCAGACCGACCAGGCCGGAGCCGCGGCCGCCGAACCCGGCCCAGCGGGCGAGCACGGACGTGGAGACGCCCTCCCGCACGCCGGCCACGCCCATCAGCACGGTCACGACCTCCAGCATCACCGCGCCGAGCGTGATGGCCAGCACGGCGTCCTGGAACGTCATGCCGAAGCCCAGGACCGCGCCGAGCAGGAACTGGTGGAACGAGGAGACCTGCCCGAACCGCTGCACCGCCACGGAAACCCAGGAGCAGCGCGCCGAGTCGGGCAGCCGGCGCAGCGAGTAGTCGTCGTGCACGGGGTCAGCTCTCCTCGTCGTCGGACTGCAGCAGCACGAAGCCCTGGTTCGGGTGCGGCTGCCAGGTCAGCTCGCGGGCGTAGAGCAGCTCGAGGAACTTGACCCGCTGGTGGTAGGCGAACACCGAGCTCTCGGTCCCGGTGATGGCGGGCGTGTCGACGAACAGGGGCAGCTCGGCCAGGAAGTACCGCACGGCGCTGCGCAGCTGGACCTCCGTGGGCACCTCGCCGTCGGGCAGCTTGCGGTCGAGCACCCAGCGGGTGGCGTCCAGGCAGTGGCCGGCGAACTCCTCGTCGTGGTCGAACAGGTCGTGGCCGTTCGTCAGCAGCCGCAGGTAGCACGGGTTCTCGGCCAGGGTCGTGCCGTCGAGCACGTGGTCCTCCGGGCGGGCGACACCGACGTCCCACAGCGCGCGGCACACCTTGTTGACCACGTACTGGCCCTGGCGGCGTGCCTTCGTCCTGGCGCGTGCGGGGTCGTAGCCCAGTGCCTCCAGGGTGAAGGCCGCCGCGTGGTCGGGGATGAAGAAGTGGAAGCGCTCGAACTCGGCGATCGCCCAGCGGGCCAGCGCGGTGATGCGCTCGACCGAGAAGTAGCTGTTGAACGGGCTGACGCCGACGCACACGTGCCGGCCGCTTCGCAACGGCCGCGCGCAGTGCTCGGTCAGCGGGGTTGTCAGCAACACCGTTGGCTCCGAGGAATTTCACAGGGGTGCAGGGAAACCGGAAAGTCCGGATTCCGACCACTATGCGGAGCAGTCCACCCGGCAGGTAATGCCGAACGGTCATGCCGCAGCCTTATGCGCTGTCCAGGATTGAGCTGAACGGTCTGGTGACAGGGCGCCGCGGACCGAGCGTAATGAGGTGCATGGAACTCCAGGTCCGGCATTTGCGCGTGCTGCTCGCCATCGCACGCGCGGGCAGCCTCAACCGGGCGGCGGGCGAGCTCCGCCTCCCGCAGCCCGCCGTCAGCCACCAGCTGCGGCGCATCGAACAACTCGTCGGCGACCGGTTGTTCGACCGCGACCCGCGCGGGGTGCGACCGACCCGCATCGGCGCGCTCGTGCTGGCCCGCGCGGAGGCGATCATCCCCGCGTTCGACGAGCTGGACCGCGACTTCCGCGCCCACCAGCAGGCCGCCACGGGGGTCAGGGTGGGCTGGAACGACAGCGCGCTGGCACCGGACGTGTTCCGCTGCGTGCTCGACCTGATGCCCGGTCACGAGCTGACGACCAGGGCGGACATGTCGCACAGCCGGCTGGTGCAGCAGGTGGTGAACCGGTGCGTGGACCTGGCGCTGGTGCTGGTCTGCGGGCCGCGGACGCTGGCGGTGCCCGGTGCGGTGCGAGTCGCGCGGGTCGTGACCGAGCCGTCGTTCGTGGCGCTGCCGTCGTGGCACCGGCTCACCGGCGCGGCCGCGGTCGACCTCGCGGACCTCGCCGACGAGCGGTGGATCGTGTCGAGCTGCGGCGACGGCTGCCGGATCGTGTTCAGGGAGATGTGCCTGGCGCACGGGTTCACCCCGCGCATCGCGCACGACGTGGACACGCTGCGGTTCCGCCTGGTCGCCGGCGGGCACGGGGTGTGCCTGGTCCAGCCGACCACGCCGGAAACGCCGGGAATGGTGCTGCGGCCGTTGACGGGAACGCCGATGACGGTGCAGCACCTGCTGTTGTGGCGCACCGACCACCCGTTGGCCGCGCAATTCGAGGAAGTGCACGCCGCCGCGGTGAGCTCCTACCGGAAACTCGCCCGCGACAACGCGGTCTACCGCGCGTGGCTGGAGGCGGATAACGGCACGGCATAGCCGAGCGGCAGTGGGCGCGGTGGCGCGGCGTGGACACACTCGGTGGACCGCCGCAATTGCGCCGAGGAGCCGGAAAGGGACTTCTGCCATGCTGCCGCTGATCACCCGCGACGAGCTGCAGGAATGGCATCGACACGGGCACGCTCGTCGTGGTCGACACCATGCCCGTGGCGTACTACGAAAGGGAGCACCTGCCGGGTGCGGTGAACATCCCCGGCTATCCCTACGACGACGCGGCGGCGTTCACCGACCGGCACGCCCCCGACGTGCTGCCCGACAAGTCCGCGGACATCGTCGTCTACTGCGCCAACGCCCCGTGCCGCAACAGCGACTTCGTCGGCGCCCGGCTGGCCCAGCTCGGGTACGCCCACGTGCGCAAGTACCGCGGCGGCATCGAGGACTGGGTCGGTGCCGGCCTGCCGACGTCCACTTCGGACACCTTCAGCGCCTGAGCGCTCCCGAGACGTTCCGCCGCCTCACCCTGCCACACCCGAGGAGTTCACCCATGTCCCTGCTCACCCGGCTGCGCCACGTCGGCGTCGCCCTCGTCGCGGTCACCGCCACCCTGCTGGTGGCCGCACCCGCCTCCGCGGCCCCGTCGGTCACGGCCGACGGGAACGTCGTCAAGGTCACCTCCGCCAACCACGCCGAGATCCTGGAGATCTCCCGGACCAAGCTGGTCGTCCTCGACTTCGGGGCCACCTGGTGCGGTCCGTGCCGGCAGATGAAGCCGGTCATCGAACGGCTCGCCGCCGAGTACGACGGCCGGTTCCTGCTCGGTGAGGTCGACGTCGACGTCAGCCGCGACCTGTCCTCCAAGTACCGCATCCAGTACCTGCCCACGCTCGTCCCGATGCGCAACGCGGCGGAGCTCCCCCGGCTCGCGCAACGTCGGGTACCGCGGCGAGGCAGCGCTGCGGTCGTGGATCGACGCCCAGCTCGCCAAGGGCTGACGCGGCCGGCCGGCGCCCTCGTGCCAGGGCGCCGGCCGTTCGCCCACCCGGCCACCGCGGCGCCCCTGCCGCCGCGTTTCCCTGCGAAAGGAGCCGGCCGTGCTCCCGTACCGCGCGCTGCTCGCGCTGTCCGTGATCGTCCTGCTCGGCTGCCTGACCGAGGTGCTGCCCGCCGGGTTGCTGCTGGGCATGTCCGCCGACTTCGGCGTGCCGCCCTCGACCACCGGTCACCTGGTCACCGGCTACGCCCTCACCACCGCGCTGGCCGCGGTGCCGCTGACCGCGCTCACCTCCCGGTTGCGGCGCAAGCCCGTGCTGCTCGGGCTCGTGTTCGGCTTCGGCCTGACCAACCTCGTCATCGCCGTCTCCCCCTGGTACGGCCTCGTCCTGGCGATGCGGATCGCCTCCGGCGCGATCACCGGCGTGATGTGGGGGCTGGTCGCGGTGTACGCGATGCGGCTCGCGCCACCGCACCTGTCCGGGCGCGCACTCGCGGTCGCCATGGCCGGTACCCCGCTGGGCTTCGCCGTCGGCGTGCCGGCGGGCACCGTGCTGGGTGAGCTGGTGGGGTGGCGGTGGGCGTTCGTGCTGATGGGCGTGATCGCCGTGCCGTTGCTCGGGTGGGTGTCGGCGGCGGTGCCCCCGGTGGCGCCCGAACCGGTGCGGGTCAGCATCCCCGCAGCGCTGCGCGTGCCCGGCATGGTCCCGGTCGTGCTGATGGTGCTCACGTTCTCGTTGGCGCACAACATGTTCTACACGTACCTGGGTCCCGCGCTGGAGCGGGTGGGCAGGGAGTGGTTGCTCAGCACGGCGTTGCTGGTGTTCGGTCTCGCCGCGGTCATGGGCCTCCTGGCCGTGGGCAGTGCGCTGGACCGGTTCCCGCGCGGGGTGCTGGTGGCGTGCCCGGCCGCGGCGGCGGTGGCCATCGCGCTGGTGCCGCTCGCCGACGGCTCCGCGCCCCTGCTGCTCGCGATGGCGTTGTGGGGCTTCGCCTTCGGTGGTGCGCCGACCGCGTTCCAGGCGGTCACGGCACTGGTAGCGGGCCGCACGGCGGACTCGGCGCAGTCGCTGACGATCGCCTCCTGGAACGCGGCCGTGGCGGGCGGTGCGACCGTCGGCGGCCTCGTCCTCGACACCGAACCGGCCGCACTGGGCGCGGCTGCCGCCGCCGTGATGGTGCTGCCGCTGCTGGTGGCGCTGCGGACCCCGGTGGCGAACCGGGTTCCGCAGCACACCGGGTGATGCCACCCGCCGGTCCGCGCACATCGGGCTGACCGGCGTGAAGGCCCGCAACTGCTCGTCGCCGCCGAACACGGTCAGGCGCCGACCCGGAGCAGCACGCGGGCCGGGCCCCGGTCCGGCTCAGTGGTCGGACAGACCGGCCACGATCGACGCGGAGGCCGCCCGGCGGGCCGGCAGCACCGCCGCGAGCACACCCGCGACGCCGACCGCGAGGAACAACGCCACCAGCTGCCCGAACGGCACGGACACGACCATCCGCAGCTCGTCGTCCCGCGACAGCGCCACCACGAGCAGCACCGCGGCCGTGCCCCCGACGAGGGCGCCCAGCACGGCACCGGCGAGGGCGATGAGGCTCGACTCGACCAGCAGCACCCTGCGCAGCTCCGCGCGGGTGAACCCCAGCGCGCGCAGCAGGGCCGACTCCCAGCGCCGTTCCAGCACCGACAGCGTCATGGTGCTCGCGATGCCGAGCAACGCCGTCAGCACCGCCAGCCCGATCATCGCCCAGACGAACGCCAGCAGCCGGTCGACCTGCGCGGTGAAGCCGGCCCTGACGTCGGCGAAGCTCACGACCTGCGCGGTCGGCACGGACTGCGTCGCCGCGGCCAGCACGGCCCTGCCGTCGGTGCCGGGTGCCGTCTTGACCGCGATCGTGTCCACGCCGGTACCGGGCCAGGCGGCACGGTCGGTGTAGGCGTCGGCGCCGCCAGCCGGTTTCACCACCGCGGCCACGCGCAGGACTCGGGAGGTCTCCTCGACGGTGCCGGTGACCTCGCTGCCGACGTCCGCGCCGATCCTCCGGGCCGTCTCCTCGGTGAGCACGATCCCGTTGCCGCGCATCGAACCCAGGTCGCCGCGGACGACCTCGGGGCGGATCAGCGTGCCGAGCGCTTCCGGGGTAACGGCGGTCATGTTGGCCCACCGGCCGGTCTCCCCCGGCCCGAAGGTGAACGGGAGCCAGGTCTGGCCGCCGGCCGCCTCGACACCGGGTGCGGTGCTGATCCGCTCCAGCAACGCCGACGGCAGCGGGCGGTCGCTCACGGCGCTGCGGACCTCGTAGTCGGCGGGGAACCGCTCGGCCAATTCGGTGTCCCTGGTCTTCTGCACGCTGGTCGCGACCACGGTCAGCATCGTCACGACCGCCACGCCGACCAGCAGCGCGGCCGTGGTGGCCGCGGTGCGGCGCGGGTTGCGGGTGGCGTTGGCCGTCGCCAGCGCGGCCGGGACGCCGAACAGCGACCGCGGCAGGGCGCCCAGCACCCGCAGCACCGGCCCGATGATCAGCGGGCCCGCGGTCACGACCGCGGCGAGCAGGGCGATGCCGGCGGCGACCGCGAGGACCATGGCGAGCTTCGGCCCCGAGGCCTGGGTCAGCGCCAGCCCGGCGCACAGCGCGGCGAGGACCGCCAGCACGACCGCCACGACGGTGCGGGCCCGACCGGTGCGCGCGACCTCCTCGCGGCTGTCGGCCTGGGTGCGCAGCACCTCCATCGGGGAGATCCGGGTCGCGCGCCGGGCCGGCGCCAGCGCGGCCACCAGCGTGACGCCGAGCCCGACGGCGAACGCCCCGGCGACCGCCGCACCACCGACCGGCAGCCGCACCGGCGACGACCCGAGCACCGCCTGCAGTGCCGCCGCCAGGCCGATCCCGGCTGCGAGGCCGAGCACCGAGGCGACCAGCCCGAGCACGGCGGACTCCAGCAGCACCGAGCGGAAGACCTGGCCGCGGCCGGCACCGATGCTGCGCAGCAGGCCGAGCTGCACGGGTGCGCTGGGCGACGAGGATCGTGAACGTGTTCATGACGACCATCGCCGCCACCACGAGCGCGACCACCGCGAAGAGGCTCATCGCCAGCGCCACCTCGTCGTTGCCGCCGCTGCGGTCGAGCAGCCGTTCGGTGTAGGCGGCGCCGCTGGAGACGGTGAACTCCTCGCCCAGCGCGGCCCGCAGCCGCTCGACGAGCTCGCCCTGGCCGGCTCCGGCCGAGCGCACCACGACCAGGGCGTCGTAGGGCGGTCGCGCCGGGTCGACGAACGGCGTGACGTCGGGCAGCAGGACCTGGGCGCTGCCGGGGCGTTCGGCGGTGCCGCTGTCGTAGACACCGCTCACGGTGAACCGCACCGGCGCCGAGTCGGTGCCGAGCAGCGTGACCTCGGCTCCGACCGCGAGGCCGCGGTCGCGGGCGGTCTGCTCGCTGACCGCGACCTGCCCGGCGCCGGGCAGCGCGCCCCGCACGACCTCCTGCGGCCGCAGTGCCGGGTCGGCGGCGAGGGGCACGAGGCCGGCCTCGTCCGCACGGCCGGACGCGCCGACGATCGGCACGGGTACCGTGCGCCGCAGCTCGGCGGAGGCGACACCGTCGACGGCGCGCACGGCGGCGACGTCCGGCAACGCGCGCTCGACCGGTTCCACGACGGCGTCGACACCGCGGGCCGAACGGGCGAACTCGTCGCTCATCTCCGCCCGCAGCGCGTCGGCCAGCACCGCCGTGCCCGACACGAACGCGACGCCGACGACGATCGCGAGCGACGACAGCACCAGCCGCGCGAACCGGGCGCGCAGCCCGGCCAGGGTGGTCCGCAGCATCACGCCCCCAGCCTGGAGAGCACGCCCAGCACGGACTCCGGTGTCGGGTCGTGGATCTCGCCCGCGACCCGGCCGTCGGCCAGCAGCACCACGCGGCTGCCGTAGGACGCGGCGACCGGGTCGTGCGTCACCATCACCACGGTCTGTCCCAGCTCCCGCACCGAGGTGCGCAGGAACTCCAGCACGCCGGCGCCGGTGCGGGAGTCGAGGTTGCCGGTCGGTTCGTCGGCGAACACCACGTCCGGCTTGCCCACCAGCGCCCGCGCGCAGGCCACGCGTTGCTGCTGGCCGCCGGAGAAGCTCGGCGGGCTTGTGCCGCAGCCGGTCGCCCAGGCCGAGGGTGTCCACGACCGCCGCGAACCACTCGCGGTCCACCTCGCGACCGGCCAGCCGCAGCGCGAGCAGGATGTTGTCGCGCGCGGACAGCGTCGGAAGCAGGTTGAACGACTGGAACACGAACCCGACCCGGTCGCGCCGCAACCGGGTCAACCCGTTGTCGGACAACGCCGTCAGCTCGGCATCTCCGATGTGGACGATGCCGGCGTCGGCCCGGTCCAGGCCGGCCAGGCAGTGCAGCAGTGTGGACTTGCCCGACCCGGACGGGCCCATGATCGCGGTCAGCTCGCCGGTGCGGAACGCGACGCTCACGCCGTCGAGTGCGCGCACCGCCGCCGGACCGCTGCCGTAGGTCTTCACCAGTTCGTGTGACGACACCGCCCCGCGGACCTCCGCTCGGGACACTGGGGACGTTGGAGACACCGTCATCGCACCTGCTTCGTCTTCGCCGGGATTTGTGCGGCCAGACGGCGGCGGCACCGCGACCGGTTCTCCACGGCCTGATTTGTGACGCAGACCACACCAGCGTGAGAACCTGTTCCGCGATCCCGACGTCTTGCGGAGTGTGAGAGCAATCCGGGGTGAGCCCGCCGTCCTCGACGAGGAACACCTCGTGCGCCGAGTCGCACGGGGTGACCGCCGTGCGTTCGAGGAGCTCTACCGCCGCACCGCGCCGTGGCTCACGGTCCGGCTGCGCCGGCGGTGCTCCGACGACCAGATCGTCGCCGAGGTGCTGCAGGAGACCTACCTGGCGGTCTGGCGGGCCGCCGACGCTTTCGCCGGTGCCGCCACCGGGGGCAGCGCGGTCGGCTGGCTGTGGACCATCGCGGCCCGGCGGCTGGTCGACGCCTTCCGCCGTCGCGCCCACCACGCCCAGCCGCCCACCGCCGCCGCGGTCGAGCCGGTCGTGCGCGCCGCGGAGGACGAGGCGCTCGACGGGGTGGTCGGCGACGAGGTCGGCGACGCGCTGCGCACCCTGGCGCCGGAGCTGCGGCAGGTGCTGCAGGCGATGGTGCTCGACGGGCTGTCGGTGCGCGAGACCTCGGTGCTGCTCGGGCTGCCGGAGGGCACCGTCAAGACCCGCGCGAGGCGGGCGAGGATCGCTATGCGGGAGGCACTGTCATGACCGCCCACCACCCCGCGGAGCAGCTGTTGCGCCGGTACGCCCGCGGTGCCCAGGACCTCCCCGCCGACCAGCTGTGGGCGGTCGAGTCGCACCTGGAGACCTGCGCGCCGTGCCGCGGGCGCCTCGCTCCCGACCCCGTGGCCGACGCGGCGTGGGCCCAGCTGGCCCCGCTGCTCGACCACACCCCGCAGATGCCGCGCGCGCGGATGTGGCGCCGCCGCCTCACCACGTGGGCCTCCCCCGTCGCCGGTCCGTGGCTCGCGATGATCATGCTGGTCACGCTCGCCTCGGTCCTGCTCGACCAGCTCGGGGCGGCCTCACCGGACGACATCTCGCTGGTGCTGCTCATCGCCCCCGTGCTGCCCGTGCTGGGCGTGGCGGCGGCGTGGGGGCGTGCTCTCGACCCGGCCTACGAGCTCGTCGCCGCCACGCCGCGCGCCGGTCTGCCGCTGGTGCTCAGGCGCACCGCGGGCGTGCTCGTGGTCGTCCTGCCCGGCCTGGCCGTCGCCGGGTGGCTCACCGGCGCCTCGCCGGCCCAGTGGCTGCTGCCGTGCCTCGCCTTCACGACCGGCACGCTCGCCCTGGGCGGGCTGATCGGCGTCACCCGCGCCGCCACCGCCCTGGTGGTGCTGTGGGCCGCCGTGATCGCCGCACCGACCGTGGCGCTCAGCCGCACCCCCGTCCTCGACCCCGCCGTCACCCCGGTCTGGGTCGCCGTGCTCGCACTCGGACTGCTCCTGATCACCCTGCGCAGGACCGCTTTCACGCGCCTGGAGGCCCACCGATGACCGCACCCACCACCTACGCCTGGGAGATCGAGGCGCGCGACCTCGTGGTCAAGGTCGGCCGCCGCCGCACCGCCGTCGACGGCGTCACGCTCACCATGGGCCGCGGCGTCCACGGCCTGCTCGGCCCCAACGGCGCCGGCAAGACCACCCTCATCCGCGCACTGGCCACCGTGCTGCGCCCCGCCTCCGGCACGCTGTCCCTGCTCGGCGACCCCGACCTGCGCTCGCTGCGGCGGCGCATCGGCTACCTGCCGCAGGAGTTCGGCCACTACCGCCGGTTCACCGTCCGCGAGTTCGTCGAGTACATGGCGTGGCTCAAGGAGGTGCCCGGCCCCGAGATCCCGGCCGCCGTGCAGCGCGCCGTCGAGCGGGCCGGGCTCGCCGACCGCGCCGACGACCGCCTCAAGACGCTGTCCGGCGGCATGGTCCGCCGCGCCGGCATCGCGCAGGCCATCGTCAACGACCCGGAGGTCCTGCTGCTCGACGAACCCACCGCGGGGCTCGACCCGGCACAGCGCCTGCGGTTCCGCGACCTGCTCACCGAGCTGGGCACCGACGCGTGCGTCGTCGTGTCCACCCACCTGGTCGAGGACGTCGCCGCCGCGTGCACCGACGTCGTGCTGCTCGCCGAGGGCAGGCTCGTGTTCCAGGGCACGCCGGCGCAGCTCGCGGCGGCGGGGACCGCCGGACACGCCGGGGACAGCCCGATCGAACGCGGCTACAGCGCGTTGCTCGCCTCGCCGCGGCAGCGTGGGACGTGGTGAGGCCCTCACCCCGGCGGTGGCGGCGGTGAGGGCCCTGCGCCTGGAAGCTCCGGCGCTCCCTCGCCCCCTGGGCCGGCCTGCTGCTCGTCGCCGGCGCGGTGGCCGTCCTCTACAGCCTCAGCGCCCCGTGGTGGAAGGGCCGCGAGGCGTGGGACGCGCAGTGGCACACCGCCGCCGAGTGGCTGCGGTTCCTGCTGGTCTTCCTGTGGCCGCTGACCGTGGGAGCGGGCGCCGTCGCGGGCCTGCGCGACCACCGCGAGGGCACCCGGGACCTCCTCGCCACCACCGCCCGCCCCACCTGGCACCGCGGCGCGGCCACCGCCGGTGCCCTCGCGATCTGCCTGGCGCTCGGCTACCTGGCGGTCTTCGCACTCGGCGCGGCCCAGGCCGTGTGGCACGGCGGGATCTTCCACCTCGCCTGGCTGCCGACCACCGCCGTCGGCGCGCTGGCCGTCGTCGCGGGCGGCTGGCTGGGCATGGGCCTCGCCCGCGTGTTCCCGTCCGTCCTCACACCGCCGCTGCTCGCCGTGAGCGCGATGGTGGCGCTGGTGTTCCTCACCATCTCGCAGGACCCGGGAACACAATCGGAGCAGGTCCTGCCGAACCAGGTCGTGCTGCTGTCACCGGCGTTGTGGGCGGTGCGCAACGTCTACGCCACCGTCTCCGACGCGGTCCACCTCGGTCAGGCGATCTGGCTGGCGGGGCTGGCGCTGACCGGCTTCTGGCTGCTCGTCGCCCCGTCCGCGCGGCTGCGGGTGGCGGCGCTCGTACCCGTCGTCGTCGGGGCGGCGGTCGCATTGCCGGTGCTGCCCGCCCGCACCTTCGTGCGCAACGAGGCCGTGTCCGCACTGGTGTGCCGCGGGCCCGCGTGCGTGGCGCGGCTCGACCAGTCCTCTTTGGACAAGCTCGCACCGGCGGCCGAGGAAGCCCTGCGCCTGCTGCGGAAACTCCCCGCCCCGCCCACGTCCGTGCGCGACGCCGCACAGCCGAGCCGGTCGCTGCACACCGTCCCGCGCACCCCGGACGTCGTGCTGATCCACCTGACCGGCGGCGCGTTCGAGTACTTCGAACCCGCTGACTGGCGCACCGAGCTGGTGGCCGGCGCGGGCACCCCCACCTGCTTCACCGACCTCGACAGCGACCGCGCCACCGTCCGCGAGACGGCGGCCAGGACCGCCACCGCGGCCTGGTTCACCGGCCGGCTCACCGACCTGCACAACTACCGCTTCCTGCGCGAAGCCGCCGCCGAACCCGCCCGCCAGGCCTGGGACCTGCTCCGCGCCCTCCCGCCGGAGCAGCAGCTGCACCGGGTGAGCGCGGCCCGCGCGGTCGGGTTGTCGTGCCGGGGCGACCAGCTCACCGCGCTCACCGGCGGGGTGCTGTGAGAGCCCTCCTGCTCTACGCGCGCAGCCGGCAGGTGCCCGCGTCCGCACTGGCAGCGGTGGCGTGCTGCCTGCTCGTCCGGGTCGTGAGCCCGTCTGCGCCCGACCCGAGGTGGCCCGCGCTGGCCATCACCGCCGCCGTCTGCGCCCTGGCCACCGGACTGTCCGGCCAGGACGCGGACCTCGACCGGACGGCGGCCTGGCCGTGGCCGCTGTACCGGCTGGGCCACGTCGCCGCGATCACCGTCGTGGCAGTGGTGCTCGTCGCCGGCACCGCGCCGCTGCCGTTCGTGCTGCGCGGGTGCGTCGGCATGGCGGGACTTGCCGCGCTGGGCGCCGCGTTCTTCGGCGGGCACCTGGCCTGGCCGCTGCCGTGCGCGGCGTTCGCCGTCACGTTCTTCACCGACAGCTGGCTGGTCGCGCCGCCGGACTCGGTCCAGGCCGGTGTGGTGATGGTGGCATTCGGTGTTGCCGGAACTGCGGTCTATGTTTTATTTCAGCCTGCACTGAAGCTATAGTGAGCTAAGACATCCTTGGGCCCCGCTAGAACATGAATGGCGGTTTCTTTTCCGTTCCGCCGGGTATGTACGATTTCGTGACGGACCTGACTGTCGACTCAGCGGACCTGCTCGCCGAGGGATACACCGCCGAGTTCCCCGACTCGGACGCGGACGAACCGATCCTGCGCGACGCCAGCGGGCGCGAAGTGCTGACGTGGCGGGAGAACTACCCGTTCACCGAGCGGATGTCGCGCCCGGAGTACGAACGGGTCAAGCGGCTGCTGCAGATCGAGCTGCTGAAGCTGCAGCACTGGGTGACCGAGACCGGGCAACGGCTCGTGATCCTCTTCGAGGGCCGTGACGCCGCCGGCAAGGGCGGCACCATCAAGCGCTTCAGCGAACACCTCGACCCCCGCGGCCTGCGCACCGTGGCACTCGGCAAGCCGAGTGAGCGCGAGCGCGGCGAGTGGTACTTCCAGCGCTACGTCCGCGAGCTGCCGACCGCGGGCGAGATCGTGCTGTTCGACCGGTCCTGGTACAACCGGGCCGTCGTCGAGCACGTCATGGGTTACTGCACGAAGGACGAGTACGACCTGTTCATGAAGCAGGCGCCGGAGTTCGAGCGGATGCTCGTCGAGGACGGCGTGCTGCTGGTGAAGCTGTGGTTCTCGGTGTCGCGCAACGAACAGCGCACCCGGTTCGTGATCCGGCAGATCGACCCGGTGCGGCAGTGGAAGCTCAGCCCCAACGACATCAAGTCGCTGGACCGCTGGGACGACTACACCGAGGCCAAGGTCGCGATGTTCCGGTCCACGGACACCGAGATCGCGCCGTGGACCGTGGTGAAGAGCAACGACAAGAAGCGCGCGCGGATCGAGGCGATGCGCAGCGTGCTGGCGCGGTTCGACTACGCCGACAAGGACGTCGAGGCCGTCGGGACGCCCGACGTCCGGGTCGTCGGCGCTGCGGCGACGTTGCTGGAGGAGGGCGAGGACGACACGGCGTTGAGCCCGACGCCGATCGCGCCGAGCGCCGAACCGGGACCGGGGCTGCACCCGTGACCGGGAGCCGGGGAGCCTGGCACCGCTCCCCGGCCTCCGGTGTCCGTCAACGGGTCAGCGACACGCGGGTGAAGTCCACCGGCACGTCCAGCGCCACGTTGATGTAGTTGGTGAACACGTTCAGCGCCACGTGCGCCACCGTCTCCACGATCTCCTCCTGACTTAGCCCGGCGTCACGCGCGGCCTGCATGTCGGAGTCCGCGATCTGGCCGCGCTTGTCGACCAGGGTCACGGCCAGGGCGAGCACGGCGGCGGCGCGCGGGTCGTCGGACTGGCCGCTCTGCGCGCTGGTCATCTCGGCGGTGGTGGCGCCGGCCTTCTTGCCGAGCATCGTGTGCGCCGAGAGGCAGTAGTCGCAGCGGTTGCGGTCGGCGACGGCCACGGCGACCATCTCGCCGAGCTTGGCGCCGAGCACGCCGCCGCCCAGTGCGCCGAACTGGGCCCACATGCTCCGCAGTGCGGCCGGGGAGTTGGCGACCGCGCGGAACATGTTCGGCACCAGGCCGAAGGCGCCCTTGATCTGCGCCAGGGTCTCGGCGCGCTCGTCGGTGATCTGGTCGGGGTCGGTGAGCTCGATGCGGGACATGGTTCTCTCCTTGATGTTGTGGAACGGGATCAGGTGCAGGTGCCGTCGACGGAGCAGACGGCGGGTGGAGTGGTGCCGTCCACGGCGGGTGGGACGGCGCCGTCGAGCAGGCGCGTCACGGCCGAGGCCAGCGACATGTCGTCGACCTGGCCGAGCTGGTGGCCGCGCAGCACGCCGTCGCGGTCGATGAGCACGGTGGTGGGCGTGCCCCGCATGCGGTAGCGGCTGAACGTGACCGGCGCCGGGTGGTCGCCGCTCGCCGCGTCGACGCCGACCGGGAACGGGATGCGGTACTCGTGCAGGAACGCCTTGAGGCTCACCGGGGTCATCGCGCCGTGGTGCTCGAACACGGTGTGCAGGCCGATGACGGCGAGGTCGTCGCCGAAGGTCTTCGCCAGGCGCACGGCCTGCGGCAGCGCGTGGCTCACGCAGCCGGGGCAGAGCATCTGGAACGCCTCCAGCACGACCACGCGGCCGCGCAGGCCGGCCAGGTCGAGCGGCTCGCTGTTGAACCACTCGGTGGTCTCCCACGGCGGCGCCTGCGTGAGCGGATCGGACGCGGGTGCCGGCAGCGGGCTCACCACGACCGCCCGGCGTAGGGCTGCGACCACAGCGCGACCTGGAGGGTGACCGCCTTGAACCAGGCCTGGTGCATGGCGTCGACCTGCTGCTCGTCGTGGCCGCCCGCCGCGAGGAACGGCCGGATCGTCGCGGTGATCGGGTAGACGAACGCGATGATGTAGCGCAACGGGATGTGCGGCACCGAGTCGGCGTGGTCGGTCTCGTTCTTCTTCGGCACGGTGTGCCGCAGCGCGATCTCCTGCTGGTAGGCGAGCCAGCGCTCGTCGTACGGGCGGGTGCAGGTGTCGGTGATCCAGCGGGCGAACCGGGCGCGGACCCGTGCGAGGTACTCGGGGATCGGCGTGCCGTCCGGCGTGGCGAAGTAGGCCACGAGGTGCGGGTGCGAGCCGACGAACCCGTACCAGACGTCCAGGACCTGCTCGATCTGTCCACTGAGGACCTCACCGGCCAGCAGCAGGGCCTCCTGGTCCTCCGGTCCGAACAGGACGGTGGCCAGCAGCAGCTCCAGATCGGCCGGGGTGACCGGGGACGGGGCCAGACCGGGGTCGTCGTGGGTGTAGCCCGGTACGGGTTCAGGAGTGGTCATGTCGCTTTCCTTCGCGAGGACGGAGAAGTCCGCTCGTCCCCATTGGGGCGAGGTTCCGGGACCGGAGCGGTCTTGGAGGAGGTGAACGCCAGTCTGTCACAAACTAGGTAGGACTCCTACCTAGTTCTTCGCTCAGGTGACCCACGTCTCAGCCGGGGCGATTTGCGCCCGGTGCGTACGATCGCCGGGAAAGCACTAGTCACAGGGCGGATCGCATGACTGACACCGACGGCACGGCCGGCCTCGACCGGCGGCTCGCCGACGCCATCGAGCGGATCGGGCACGGCATGCGGTCGCTGGCCCAGCGCACCGCGCGGGAGCACGGGCTGACGCCGTTGCAGCAGCAGGCGGTGCTGGCACTGGCGCAGCAACCGCAGGCACGGCGCGAGGTGGCCGCACTGGCGCAGGAGTTCGACGTCACCACGCCGACGATGTCCGACGCGGTGGCCGCGTTGGAGCGCAAGGAGTTCGTGACCCGCTCCCCCGGCACGGACGGGCGCAGGCGGTCGCTGGCGCTGACCCCCGGCGGCGAGGAGGTCGCGCGTCGACTGTCCTCTTGGGACGACCCGCTGACGGCCGCGCTCGGCGCACTGCCCGACGCGGACCGCGCGACCACGCTGCACACGTTGCTGCGGGTGATCGCGGACCTGCAGCGCACGGGCGTGGTGACCGTGTCGCGCACATGCACGACATGCCGTTTCTTCGGGCCGAACGAACACCCCGAGCCGGACGCGCCGCACCACTGCCACCTGCTGCGCATGCCGTTGCCACTGGCCGGGTTGCGCACGGACTGCCCGGAGCACGAGGCGGAACCGGCCAAGACGCCGGCGGTCCGGCGCAGGCAGCGCACCACCGCACCCTGAGCCTGCGGTCCGAGCCGGTCGGCTCAGCCGTGCAGGCGTTCGGACTGCGAGTCGAGCCGCCCGTCGAGCCGCCGCCGCAGCATCCCCGCCCACGACTCGGGCAGCACCCCGGCGTGCCGGAGCAGGTGCCGGGCACCCTCCCGGTCACCTCGGTCGAGGTTGACGACGCGGTGCACCTCCGCGGCGGTGATGCCGTGCATCGGCGTGCTCACCGGGACCAGCCGGTCGCCGTGCACGAGGTGTCCCGGCTGGAGCACCCGGCAGTAGAAACCGGTGCGGCCACTGCGTTGCGCGCGCACTGCCAGGTCGTCCACCCCGTGCCGGGCGGCGAGCTTGAAGCAGGGCCGCCGGGGCTGGGACACCTGCAGCAGCACCGATCCGACGGAGTACACCGCACCGATCACCGCGTCGCTCTCCAGCAGTCCCGACGTCGTGAGGTTCTCACCGAACGCGGGCATCGCGAGCTCACCGATCTCCTCGCTCCAGGTGGTGTAGTGCTCGGCGGAGTACAGCAGGACCGCCTTGTTCGGCCCGCCGTGGTTCTCCACGTCCCCCTGCTCGTCCCCCGCCAGACCGAGGCGGCCGACCTCCACCCGGTGGGGCGTGGGCGTTTTCGCGATGGCGGTGGTCACCGCACGCCCCCGCCACGGCAGCTCCCGCACGACTCCGGTGGACACGACCACCACGTGAGCGTCGCTCATCGGGTCTCCCCTGTTTTCTTGAACTGATCCGGACTGGTTGATCGAAGCGGGCCGAGCATGCCACAATCTTGCTAGGAGTCCTAACTATTCGTTGTCGATGAGGAGCCCGCCTTGACCGCTGACGACCTGGTCGCCGCGTTGCGCGGAGCCTCGTTGAGGGTCACGAAACAACGGCTCGCTGTGCTGTCCGCGCTCGGCAGCCATCCGCACGCCGACGTCGAGCAGCTGGGCCGGGCCGTCCGCGCGGACATCGGATCGGTGTCCACCCAAGCGCTCTACGACGTGCTCACGGCGTTGACCGACGCACGGTTGGTGCGCCGGCTGGACACCGGCGCGCCGGCCCGCTTCGAGCTGCGCGGTCACGACCACGACCACCTGGTGTGCCGCGGTTGTGGCGCGGTGGCCGACGTCGAGCGCGGCGAGCACCCGGCTCCACCGCAGTTCCCGCAGACGCACGGTTTCCGCGTCGACGAGACCGAGGTCGTGCACCGGGGGCTGTGCTCCCCGTGCCACCTCGCAGCCCAGAACCCCTGACCCGAGAAGGTTTCCCTGATGGCGTTCGAGGACAACACCGACCCGCTGACCACCGCCGCCGGCGCACCGGTCGCCGACAACCAGAACAGCCTCACCGCGGGTCCGCGCGGCCCGGTGCTGCTGCAGGACCTGTGGCTGCTGGAGAAGCTCGCGCACTTCGACCGCGAGGTGATCCCGGAGCGGCGGATGCACGCGAAGGGCTCCGGCGCGTTCGGCACGTTCACCGTCACCGCCGACCTGACCGCCTACACCAGCGCCGCGTTGTTCAGCGCGGTCGGCAACCGGTGTGAGACGTTCCTGCGGTTCTCCACGGTGGCGGGCGAACGCGGCGCCGCCGACGCCGAACGCGACATCCGCGGCTTCGCCACCCGCTTCTACACCGCGGAGGGCAACTGGGACGTGGTGGGCAACAACACGCCGGTGTTCTTCTTCCGCGACCCGCTCAAGTTCCCCGACCTGGCGCGCGCCGTGAAGCGGGACCCGCGGACCAACCTGCGCGACCCCGAGAACAACTGGGGCTTCTGGACGAACCTGCCCGAGGCGCTGCACCAGGTGACGATCGTGATGAGCGACCGCGGCATCCCGCGTTCCTACCGGCACATGCACGGTTTCGGCTCGCACACCTACAGCATGGTCAACGCCGACGGCGTGCGGCACTGGGTCAAGTTCCACTTCCGCACCCGGCAGGGCATCGAGAACCTGACCGACCAGCAGGCCGGTGAGCTGATCGGCCGGGACCGCGAGTCGCACCAGCGCGACCTGTACGACGCCATCGAACGGGGCGAGCACCCGGCCTGGACGCTCTACCTCCAGGTGATGCCGGAGGCCGACGCCGCGAGCTACCGCTTCCACCCCTTCGACCTCACCAAGGTGTGGAGCAAGAAGGACTACCCGCTCATCGAGGCGGGCGAGCTGCGCCTGGACCGCAACCCGGACAACTACTTCGCCGACGTCGAGCAGGTCGCGTTCACCCCGGCGAACGTCGTGCCCGGCATCTCGCTGAGCCCGGACAGGATGTTGCAGGGCAGGCTGTTCTCCTACGGCGACGCGGCGCGGTACCGGCTCGGCGTGAACCACCACCAGATCCCGGTCAACCACCCCAACGGCGCGCGGCTCGTGAACACCTACCACCGCGACGGCGCCATGCGGGTCGACGGCAACCAGGGCGGCGTGCCCGGCATCCAGCCGAACAACCACGGCCGCTGGTCCGAGCAGCCCGCCTACGCCGAGCCGGCCCAGGCCGTCGGCGCCACCGCGGACCGGTTCGACTTCCGCGCGGACGACGACAACTACTTCGAGCAGCCCGGCGACCTGTTCCGGCTGATGACCGGCGAGGAGCAGCAGCGGTTGTTCGACAACACCGCGCGGGCGATCAAGGGCGCGCGCAGGGAGACCGTCGAACGGCACGTCTTCCACTGCGGGCAGGCCGATCCCGCGTACGGCGAGGGCGTCCGCAAGGCGTGCGAGGCGATCGGCGCGCTGTGAGCAGGCCCGCGCGGCCCGGTCAGGACGGGGCGTAGCGGGCGAGGACCGTCCGCACCGCCTCGTCCACCGAGTGCGCCATCGCTTTCGCGGTCGGCGCCCAGTTCACCAGCAGCATGCGCGGCCAGAAGGCGAAGTTCGAGATCATGCCGAGGAACTGGGTGGCGGCGAGGACCGGGTCGGGCACGGTGAGGGTGCCTGCCCCGGACTCGGCGGCCAGGTAGTCGCGCACGGCGTCGAAGAACGGCTGCTTGCCCAACCGGAACTGGGTCTGGCCGAGCTCGGGGAACCGCGGCGCCTCCGCGATGACGATCCGGAAGAGCGCGACCATGCCCGGCCGGGTCAGCAGCGCCACGTACCGGTTGCCCAGGGCGGTCAGCCCGGCTGCCGGGTCGCCGGGCGGTGGTGTGAGCGCGCCGTCGTCGCTCTGCCAGTAGTCGGTGACGATCGCGTCGAAGAGCTCGGCCTTGGTCGGGAACTGCTTGAACAGCGTCGCCTTCGACACCCCGGCCGCGTCGGCGATGCGCGCCAGGGAGGTCTTGTCGTAGCCGGACTCCAGGAACAGCGCGGTGGCGGCGTCGACGATCGCCGCCCGCTTCTGCTCGGCCATCCGCTGGTGGTAGGTCGACACCACGCCATTGTGCCACGAGGTGAGTCACTTGACTCACTGCTGGGCCGCGCCCTACCGTTCCGAGGCGAGTCACTCGACTCATCATTAACGGAGGTACCGATGCGTTTCCAGGGCAAGACCGTGTTCATCACCGGGGCGACCGGCGGGATGGGGCGCAGCCACGTGCTCGGCTACCACGCCGAGGGCGCGAACGTGGTGGTCGCCGCGCGCAACGGCGACGCGCTCGCGGCCGGACTGGGTGAGCGCGCCCTGTCCGTGTGCCTCGACGTCACCGACGAGCAGGCGTGGCAGGCGGCGGTGCGGGCGGCGGAGGAGCGGTTCGGGCCGGTCGACGTCCTGGTCGGCAACGCCGGGGTGCAGCACCCGGCGGCGTTGGTCGAGGACACCGACCGCGCGGTCTGGCAGCGCACGCTCGACGTCAACCTGACCGGCCAGTTCCTGGGTGTCAAGCACGTCGCGCCGTCCATCCGGCGCGCGGGCGGCGGGTCGATCGCCATCATCGCCTCGACGATGGCCAACGTCGGATCGCCCTGTTACGCGCCGTACGCGGCCAGCAAGTGGGCGTTGCGCGGTCTCACCCGCACCGCCGCATTGGAACTGGGCCGCGACCGGATCAGGGTCAACTCGATCCACCCCGGTGTCGTGGCCACCCCGCTCATCACCGAGCCCGTCGCACCCGGTCAGCCCGCGATCGGCGACCTCTTCTCCCCCGCCGGCTACGCCGTGCCGCGGCTGGCCGAGCCCGCGGAGATCACCGCCGTGCTGCTGCACCTGACCTCGGACGAGGCGTCGTTCACGACCGGTGCGGAGTTCGTCGTCGACGGCGGGTTGCTGCTCGGGCCGGCACTGGCCGCCTGACGAGCTCCTGCACGACTCTGACCAGGTCTTTCATCGGTGGAGCAGCGCGAAACGCGCGGTATGCCTCATTCGCATCGGGGTTTGTGGGTGGGACCACCGGGTAGGACGAGCCTTTCGGCGATCGGAGGGCACACGGTGGAACCCAGCTCCCTGCTGTACACCGGAGCGGGGCTCGCGACACTGGCCGCCGCGCTGCTGCCGCGGTTGCTCGCCCGCGCACCGGTCTCGATGCCGATGCTGTTCCTCGGGGCGGGTGCGCTCACGTTCTCGGTCGTGGACACGTTGCCGAACCCCGATCCCGACGAGCACGCCACGGTGCTCCTGCACCTCACCGAGATCTGCGTGATCATCTCGTTGATGGGCGCGGGGCTCGCGCTCAACCGGGCGGTGAGCCTGCGCGGGTGGGCGACGACCTGGCGGCTGCTCGCGATCACGATGCCGTTGTCGATGCTCGCCGTCGGGCTGCTCGGCTGGGGTGCGCTCGGGCTGGGTGTCGCGTCGTCGGTGCTGCTGGCGGCCGCGCTGGCGCCGACCGACCCGGTGCTGGCCAGCGAGGTGCAGGTCGCGGAACCGGCCGAGAACCCGGAGGACGACACCGGCGAGGACGAGGCGCGGTTCGCGCTCACCTCGGAGGCGGGGCTCAACGACGGTCTGGCGTTCCCGTTCACCTACGCCGCCGTCGCGATCAGCATCGCGGGTGCCGCGCCCTCGGCGTGGCTGGGGCACTGGCTCGCCGTGGACGTGCTGTGGCGGCTCGCGTGCGGCTTGGCCGTCGGCGTCGCCGTGGGCTGGTTGCTGGGCAAGCTGTTCTTCTCGGTGCCGTCGGAGAAGTTGCGCCTCGCCGAGCACGCGGAGGGGTTCGTGGCGCTCGCCGCCACGTTCCTCGCCTACGGCGTCACCGAGCTGGCCGAGGGTTACGGGTTCGTCGCGGTCTTCGTGTGCGCCTGCACGATCAGGGCCGCGGAACGCCACCACGGCTACCACCAGGTGCTGCACCGCTACGTCGAGCAGGCCGAGCGGATGCTGACGGTTGTGATCGTCTTCCTGCTCGGCGGTGCCGCGGTCAGCGGGCTGCTTGCGGGCCTCGACTGGCGCGAGGTCGCGGTCGCCGCGGTGACCCTGGTGCTGGTCAGGCCGCTGGCGGGGTGGATAGGGCTGCTCGGCGGCAAGACCGGTTCGCGCGAGCGGACCGTCATCGCGTTCTTCGGCGTGCGCGGTGTCGGCTCGCTGTTCTACATCACCTACGCCTTGCAGGAGGGGAACTTCACCGGGCACGACACGATCTGGCGAATCGCCGGGCTGGTGGTCATCGGTTCCGTTCTCGTGCACGGGCTGTCGGCGTCGCCGGTGATGTGGCTGCTGGACCGCAGGCGGCAGCAGAAGGGCGGCGCGGCAGCGGCCACGACCCCGGTCTGAGCCCGCGCCGACCGTCCACGGCAGGCATTCCCGGTGCTCTCACATTGTGATCAGGAACTTTCGCCGTGCGAAAAACCTGAAACGAGGACTACAGTCCAAGGAAGCGGTTGAGCCTGCAGCTGCGTCCTTCCTCCAGCAGGAGGTCGCTCCACGGCGAGGAGGCTCTGCCATGGCGAACACTTTCCATTGCCCGCTGCACGTGCAAAGAGAGGTCAACGGGCTCGCGATCGTCGTACGCGCCGACGGGGACCTGGACCAGGACACGGTCGAGACGCTGCACAACGAGCTCCAGATCGCCCTCGCGATGGCGACGGCACCGTTCCCGGTCGTGGTCGACCTGAGCCGGGTCACGTTCTTCGGCTCGGCCGGCATCAACGAGCTCGTGGTCCAGCACCGCGCCGCGCGGGCCGCGGGCGTTCCCCTGCGGGTCGCCGCCGCTCACCGGATCGTGCTGCGGCCCATCACGGCATCCGGAGTGGATCAGCTGCTGGCGCTGTACCCGGACGTGGAGCAAGCCCTTTCCGCTGGCCGGAGCGCCAGGTCGGCCGGGTGACCCGGTCGGCGGCACGCCCGGCCTGCGGTCCGGAGTGGACGGTGCAGCCACCCGCGGGCCGCTCGGCCGCCGCGCTGAACGCGAGCCGGTGCTCGCCGATCCAGATGGAGTCGCCGTCCCGCAGCACGGCCTCGTGCACGGGGCTGCGGTTGACGTAGGTGCCGTTGAGCGAGCCCAGGTCTTCGAGGACGACCACGCCGTCCTCCCACCGCACCTGCGCGTGCCGCCGTGAGACGGTCATGTCGTCGAGGACGATGTCGCAGTGGGGTCCGCGTCCGATGAGCAGGCCCCGCTCGGTCAGCGGGACGGTGACCGGGTGCTGCCCGGTGGTCGTCAACGCTGCGGTCGTCAGCACCGGTGTGCTCGCCTGCACGAGTTCGCCGATCATGCCGGAACCCGCCGTTCCCTTCGCTCTCCGCTGAGCCGGCACTCCCCGTGCCCGAGTGCCGAGTGTAGTGGGCTCCGGCGGCACATGAGCGCGCCCCTGGACCGTCGGGGACTGATCGGCGGCAGGGCGCTGGGCCGTCTGATGGATCTTCCCGAACCGGGGTTTGAACGGGGGACGCCACCGGGCACTGGAGAGCACCTGTGTGCGGATCGATCCCGGAGCGGTGAAGAACATGATGGCGTCGTACTGGGAGACCGCTCGAACGGGGTTCACCGCGTTCGTGGGCGTCGGCCTGCTGGTGCTCGCTCCCCTGGTTTTGTTGCACTACCTGCGTTTCGGGCGTGTGGAGCCGCGCCGTGCGTTCGTGCTCTACGGCCTGCTGGCCTACGGTCTCGTCGCTCTGGCGCTGATCTTCCTGCCGTTCCCCGCGAACCGCGTGGAGGTCTGCCAGGGCGAGCAGATGCTCTCGCTGGTGCCGTTCCAGTGGGTCACCGACATGAACAACAACCTGTCGGCCAACGGGCGCTCCGGCATCGTCGCGATGGTGACGTCGCAGGCGTTCATGCAGCAGATGTTCAACGTCGCGCTGTTCGTGCCGCTGGGCGTGGTGCTGCGCAAGGCGTACCGCAGGGGCCCGCTGGCCGTGATCGCGATCGGCATGGGCATCTCGCTGGCCGTCGAGGTCGTGCAGTACACGGGCAACTTCGGCTACTACCCCTGCCCGTACCGCATCTCCGACGTGGACGACCTGATCTCGAACACGGCCGGTGCGCTGGTGGGCTGGATGCTCGCCCCCGTCGCACTGGTGGTGCCGACGGTGCCCGGTTCGGAGGACTCCGCGGCCCCCACCGGCACGGTGACCGTCCCGCGCCGGCTGCTGGCGCTCGCCGTCGACCTGCTCCCGGTGCTGCTGCTCGCGAAGCTCGTGCTCCCGGACCCGCGCTGGGCGGTGCTGGCCCTGGTGGTCCTGCGCGTCGTGCTGCCGGCGGCGACCGGCGGTGCCACCCCCGGCAGCTGGCTGCTGCGCTACCGCACCCGCCGCGAGGACGGCACCCGCGCGAACCCGCTGCAGATCGCCATCCGCGAACTGCTCGGCGTGACCGGTCTCGTGACCTACGCGACCGTGGTGTCGCCGTGGCTCGGTGCCGGCCGGTTCGACCTGGTCGTGGTGGCGCTGGTGGTCGTCGGGACGTTCGTGTTCCCGGTGTTCCGCCGCGACCAGCGCGGCTGGCACGAGCACGCGGCGCGCACGCGGGGCGTGCGGGATTCGGACCGCGTGGAGGTCCCGGTGGAACGGGAGCGTGAGGATGCGCCTGCGGCCGGGTGAGGTGGAGGCGGCCGGCTGGCGGGTCGTGCCGCTCGGTGAGGTGATCCGGCGACTGGTCGGGGTTGGGGGCGGCGGGTCGGCGGTGGAGGTCGGTGTGCGACCGACCGCTGACGGCTCCTCCAGCGCTCGCCAGCCCGGCCTCGTCCAGCGGCCCGTGATCGTCGGCATCGACGGCCGCGGTGGCGCCGGGAAGTCCGCCCTGGCCGAGCGGCTGCGCCACGCCGTGCCGCGGTCGTGGGTGGTGCACACCGACGACATCGCCTGGAACCAGGCGTACTTCGACTGGGCCGGACTGTTGACCGAGAACGTCCTGCGGCCCCTGCACCGCGGCGAGGCGGTGGAGTTCCGCCCACCGGCCTGGGTCGCGCACGACCGGCCGGGCGCGGTCGTGGTCCCCGCCGGGGCCGACGTGGTGTGGGTGGAGGGCACGGGCGTCGTCCGGGCGGAGCTCGGGCCGTGGCTCGACGCCTCGGTCTGGGTGCAGGGCGACCTCGACGAGCAGGAACGCCGCCTCGTGGCGCGCGACGGCGACTCGCCCGAGCAGCAGCGGCACGTTGCCGCGTGGCTGGCAGAGGAAGTGCCGTTCCTGGAGCGCGAACAGCCCTGGCTCAGGGCCGCGGTCGTCGTGAACGGGACCCCGGCGTTGCCGCACGACCCCGCGACCGAGATCGTGGTCGCCGCCTGACCTCGTCCTGATCAGGGCGTCCAGTCGGGCGAGCGGCCCAGCAGGGCGAGGACGCGGCGCATCGGGTCGGTGTCCCGGGTGACCAGCGCGGGCGCGAAGGCCGCACCGGGCTGGAGCCGGCCCTCCCCGTCCGGCACGGCGAGCGCGATCCGCAGCGCGGGTTCGGCCAGTTCCGGTGCGAGCCGGTGGGCGAGCCCGAGCGAGCGCGCCACGTCCCAGCCGTGCACGACGTAGTCGATCAGGTGGAACCCGATCGCCTGCACGGCCGGAAACCTCGTCACCGGGGCGAACTCCGGCAGCTCGAACTCCTCCACCGGGTCGGCGAAGGCGGCGAGGAGGTCGCGTGCGGCGGCGGCGTGGTCGGACGGGCTCGCGAGGCGGGCCTCCCACGCCGTGCGGTCTCCTCCCCCGCCTCGCGCGGCGGCGGCGAACCCGCGGTGTTGCGCGGTCATGTGGGCGAGCAGGTCGGCGACCGTCCACCCGGCACACGGCGTCGGCCGCTCCAGGTCGTCGTCCCGGACCTGGTCGACGGTTCGGACGCTGTCCAGCACGGCGGTCCGGTGGAGTTCGAGCAAATCAGTAAGCACACGCATACGATATGCAGACGCTTATCATATGCGCAACGCTATGATGTCGATCATGACCGGTCGGCGGGACCTCGCGGCGATGATCGCCCCGCTGCAACGCGCGCTGATCGCCGCCGAGCAGCCGGTGCTGAGCGCGCACGGGCTGAGCATGTGGGGCTACGTCGTGCTCGATGCCCTCGACGGCCAAGCGGTGCGCACGCAGGCCGCGCTGGCGGAGTTCATCGGCGCGGACAAGAGCCGCATCATCGCCGTGCTGGACGACCTGGAGGCGGCAGGCCTGCTGGAACGCACTCGCGACCCGGCAGACCGGCGCGCACGCTTCGTCGCGATCACCGACGAGGGGCGCCGCAAGCACCACGCCGTGCAGGCGGACATCCAGCGCAACGAGGACCGCGTGCTCGCCCAGCTCCCACCCGCCGACCGCGAGGCGTTCCTCCGAGCACTGGCCGTGCTGTCCGCACAGGTCAGCGGCTGAGCCGCGCCCGCAGGATTCCCTCGACCGCCTCGACGAACGTCTCCCCGACCGGCCCGGGATCGGTGAGGCACCCCGCCGCCATCGCACCGTCGCGCAGCATGACGAGGTGCCGCGCGTCGAGCTCGACCGGCGAGTCGCCGACCCGGGACAGCAGCTCCGCGACGGTGTCGTGGAACCACTGGCGGTGGTTCAGCACCGCGACGTGCACGGGGTGCGCGGGGTCGGGGTACTCGGCCGCGGCGTTGAGGAACGCACACCCGCGGAACCCCTCGGAGCGGATGTGCGCGGCAATCCCCCGCGCCACCGCCCGCACCGCCTCGACGTCGTCGGCCGCAGCGGCCACGCCGGCTTCGAGCTGCTGCCGCGTCGCCCGGTCCGCCTCACCGAGGTAGGCGACCAGCAGGTCGTCCTTGCCGGCGAAGTGCCGGTACATCGTCGCGCGGGTCACCTTCGCCTCGGCCAGCACGCGGTCCACGCCGACCGAGTGCAGCCCCTCGGCGTAGAACAGCCGGCCGGCGGTCCCGAGCAGGCGGGTGCGGGCATCAGACACGCGGGTCATGCTCCCGACGCTAACAGAGAGAACGTTCGTTCTTGACAACCGCGTGCCGGTCCTGCCAGTCTTCAAAAAGTAGAAAGAACGTTCTCCCTACCTCAAGGACGATCCCGTGAGCACCAGCACCGCGTCACCGGCCACCCTCGCCCCCGCACTCCGCACGCTGTACTTCGCCCGCTTCGGCTTCGCGCTGGTGTGGGCGGTGCTGCTGATGCTCACCGCCACGACGATCGGACCGATCAGCGGCACGCTGCTGGTCCTCTACCCGCTGTTCGACGTGGCGGCGGTCGTGGTGGACAGCCGCACGTCCCGCACCGGACGCGCGTCGTGGGGCCTGTACGCGAACATCGCCGTCAGCACGATCGCCGCGGCCGGGCTGGTCGTCGCGGTGACCTCCGGCATCCCGGCGGTGCTGACGGTGTGGGGCGCGTGGGCCGTCGTGTCCGGCGTGACCCAGCTCGTCGTCGCCGTGGTGCGCCGCGGTCTCGGCGGGCAGTGGCCGATGATCCTCAGCGGTGCGATCTCCACGCTCGCCGGTACGTCGTTCATCGTCCAGGCCGGCAGCGACGGGGCGACGTTGACCACCCTCGCGGGGTACGCGGGGATCGGCGGGATCTTCTACCTGGTGTCGGCGCTGCGGCTGGGCAAGGCGCGCGGCTGACCGGGAGCGGGTGCCCGCCTCGAACCGGGGCGGGCACCCGGCCGGCTCCGGGCGCCGCTCGTCCGTCCACCGCGCTTCCGGTTCCCGCCCGTCTACCCCGGCAGCTGGATTTTGACCGACACTGAAGCCATCGCGAGCTTCGCGACCTTCGTCGGCCAGGCGGGCGCCGTACGATGCGGTGGGCGGGCGTCAGGACCGCGCCTGTGGAGGCTGTGCAAGATGAGTGATCGGGAGCTCGGGCTCTCCGCGCTGGTGGACGACCTGCCGGTGGTCGTGTGGCAGGGCGACGCGAGTGGCCGCGCGGTCACCTTCTTGTCCGGCAACGTCGAACGGCTGCTCGGGTACCCGGCGCGGCGGTGGCGCGAGGACCCCGGGTTCTGGGGGCAGGTCACGCACCCCGACGACCGCGAGGAGAGCGAACGGCGGCGCTGGGGTGCGGAGACCGACTACGAGACGGTCTACCGGGTGCGCACGGCCGCGGGCGAGTTCATGTGGGTCATGGAGCAGGCGCGGGTGCGCGGGCCGGTGCGCAGCGGGGTGCTCGTCGACGTCACGGCGCGGCAGGCCGAGGCGGAGCGGCAGCGGTTCCTCGACGACCTCGACCGGGAGTTGCAGCGGCTCGACGACGCCGAGGAGCTCATGGCGTTGGCGACCAGGATGCTCGGCGAGCACATGAGTGTCGATCGGTGTGCCTACGCGCGCGCAGAGGCTGACGAGAACCACTTCGTCATGAGTGGTGACCACGCCACAGGGTTGCCGCCGTTGCCTGGGCGGTTCGCCATGCGTGGGTTCGGCGCCGGTGCGTTAGCGGCCATGCGCGCGGGTGAGCCGTGGGTCGTGCACGACGCGTTCAACGACACACGGATCGAGAGCGACGACCTTGCCGCTTACCGTGTCACGGGCATACGTGCGGTGATCTGCCTGCCGTTGTTGCGCGGTGGACGGTTCGTGGCGGCGATGGCGGTGCACCAGGCCCATGTGCGGCATTGGACGCGCGACGAGATCGACCTCGTGTCGGTCGTGGTGAACCGGTGCTGGGAGTCGATGCAGCGCGTGCACGCCGACCGGGCGTTGCGGGACAGCGAACGGCGGCACCGCAAGCTCGTGGAGCGGGCCACGGACGCGATCTGGTTGCTGGACCAGGAGATGCGGTTCGTGTCGGCCAACCCCGCGACCGGGCACCTGCTCGGCCACCGGCCGGAGGACCTGCTCGGCACGCCGATCACGGACCTGCTCGTCGACGGCCTGCCCGCCGACCTGTCCGGGTCCGAGGTCGTCACCCTGCGGCACGCCGACGGCACCGAGATCGTGCTGGAGCTGAGCGTCCAGGCCACCCCGACCGGGCTGCAGGCGATCGGCAGGGACGTCACCGAACGCCGTCGCGCGGAGGCCGAGCGCGAGCTGCTGCTGCACCGCGAGCACGAGATCGCGGCGGCGTTGCAGGAGAGCCTGCTGCCGCGGCAGCTGCCGGCGCTGCCCCGGCTCGCCACGGCCGCGCGGTACCTGCCGGCCGCGCAGCACTCGCAGATCGGCGGCGACTGGTACGAGGTCGTGCCGCTCGGCGAGTCGCGCGTCGGGCTCACCGTCGGCGACGTCGTGGGCAAGGGACCGGCCGCCGCCGCGGTCATGGGACAGCTGCGCAGCGCGCTGACCGGGTTCCTGCTCGACGGGCACTCCCCCGCGGAGTCGTTGCGGCGCCTGGACGTCTTCGCGGCGCGCGTGAACGGTGCGGCGGGCAGCACGTGCGTGTGCATCGTCTTCGACTGGCAGGCGGGCGAGCTCTGCTGGGCCTCGGCGGGCCACCCGCCGCCCGTGGTGGTCGACCGCTCCGGCGCCCGGCCTCTGACGGACGGGGTTGGTGCGGTGCTGGGCGCCGGGACCAGCCCCGTCCCGCAGCACTCGGCTCCGCTGCCACCGGGCGCCTCGGTCGTGCTGTACACCGACGGGCTGGTCGAACGCCGTGACGAGGTGCTCGACGAGGGCGTCCACCGGCTCGTCTCGGCCACCGAGACGGCGGCGGACCTCGCACCGGACGCGCTGGTCCAGCTGATCATCGACGCACTGCTCGCCAAGGGCCAGGACGACGACGTGGCGCTCGTCGTCGCACGGCACCTGCCCGCACCGCTGCGGCTCACCGTGCCCGCGGTGCCGGCGGAGCTGGCCGGTCTGCGGCACACGGCCACGAGGTGGGCCGAGGTCGTCGGGCTGTCCGAGGACTCCGTCTACGACCTGGAGCTCGCGATCGGCGAGGCCGCGGCGAACGTCGTCGACCACGCCTACCCCGAGGGCGGCGGCACGTTCGAGACCCGGCTGGAGTCCACCGGCCGCGGCGTGCGGGTGACGGTGACCGACCGGGGCCGCTGGCGCCCGCAGCCGGCCGACCGCGGCCACCGGGGCCGCGGCCTCGACATGATCCGCAAGCTCAGCGACACCGTCGACCTCTCCGCCGGAGAGGAGGGCACGACCATCCGCTTCCACGTGCCGCTCGTGCCGCTGGAGTCCACACCGGACGTGAAGCCCGGCGCGAGACCGCACCACGCACCGCCCCCGGCCGTGACCGGGCTGACCGAGCACGCGGACGGCGACGTGCAGCGGATCGCGCTGACCGGTGACCTCGACATCGCCACGGTCGAGGACCTGCGCACCCCGCTGCTCGCGCGGGTCGGCGCCGCGGACGACCGGCCGGTCCAGGTCGACCTCACCGACCTCGACTACCTCAGCAGCTCGGGCATCGCGTTGTTGTTGCACGCCAAGGCATCCGCGGCCGCGCACGGGCGGGCGCTGACCCTGCTGGCGGCGGCCGGCAGCGCACCGGCCCGCATCCTGCACCTGTCCGGGCTGGAGCACGGCACCCGGCCCTGACCGGTCACTCCGGCGCGGCGCAGTCCACGAGCGCGAACACCGTCTTGCCGCCCTCGCGCGGGCGGTGACCCCACTGGCGGGAGATGCGGTCCACCACGACGATCCCGCGTCCGCGGTGCTCGCCCAGGCGGGAGCGTCCGTAGACCGGTTCGAACGGCGACTCGTCGTCCACCTCGACGGTGATCGAGCACGGGTCGGTCCGGTGCAGGATCCGCAGCCGGCCGGTGCCGGGGGTGTGGTCCAAGACGTTCGTGACGAGCTCGGTGACCACGAGCTGCACGTCGTAGAGGTGGTCCTCGTCGAGGACGTGCAGGGCGGCGGTGACCTCGCGCCGCAGCGCGGACAGCGCGAGACCGGGCGCGACGGGGAGGTCCACCACGAGTGCGGTCACGGGCACCGCCGCAGCAGCACCAGGGCGATGTCGTCCTGCTTGCCCTCGCCCAGCTCGGCCAGCAGCCGGTCGGCGAGCTCGTCCATGTCGGCGGTGTGCGACACGGCGGTGCGCAGCCGTTCCATGCCCTCGTCCAGGTCGACGCCGCGGCGTTCGACGAGGCCGTCGGTGGTCAGCAGCACGAGGGTGGCGCGCGGCAGCGGCAGCTCGGTGGCCTCCGGCCGCTCCAGCCCGACGCCCAGCAACGGGCCCCTGACGTCGGCGTACCGGGCGCCCTGGTCGTCGACCAGCAGCGGCGGCACGTGGCCAGCGTTCGCGACGGCCATGGTCCCCTCCTCGAGGTCCACCAGCAGCAGGCACATGGTCGTGAGACCGCCGGAGGGGTGGAAGCGTTCCAGCAGGGTGTCGACCCGGCGCAGGATCTCGGCCGGCCGGTGCCCCTCCACGGCGTAGGCGCGCAGCGTGTGCCGCACCTCGGCCATCACCGTCGCGGCCTGGATCGAGTGCCCGCACACGTCGCCGATGGCGATCAGCATCCGGCCGTCGATCTCGACCACGTCGTAGAAGTCACCGCCGATCTCGGCGTTGCTCGACGCGGGCAGGTACCTGGCCGTCATCGGCAGCTCGGGGTGCTGCGGCAGCACCCGCGGCAACAGGCTGCGCTGCAACGTGAGCGCGAGCGAGTGCTCCTCGGCGAAGGTGTGCAGCCCCTCCGCGGCCAGCGCGGTGGCCTGTGCCAGCTGCCGCAGCAGGTTGCGGTCGGCGTCGTCCACGACGGACTCCGGCGGCACCGCGATGCAGATCGGCGGCCGGCGCGGCTTGGTGCGGGCCAGCGCCGCCGTCACCGGGGCACCTGGCCGCCACGGCACGTCGCGGGCCTCGGCCAGCGTCACGCCGACGCCGGTGCCCAGTGCCGACGTCCACCGCTCGACGTCGGCGATGTCGGGCCGCGGCAGGACCTCCGGCTGGCTGGCCCGTGCCGTGGCCACGGAGACCTCGCCGGAGGGGGCGGTCAGGACCGCGCTCGCCTCGGCGTCGAGCACCTCGGCCGCACCGACCGCCGCGGCCTCGGCCAGCGCGTCGAACGTCGGCGCCGCGTTGATCGCGAACGTGGCGGTGGTGAGCCGGGTGAGCCGGGCGGCGAGGTGCTCGGCCAGCGCGCGGGCCCGGTGGTAGCGCAGGGCGGCCTCGACGTTGGCGAGCAGCTCGCCGGGGTCGAGCGGTTCGGTCAGGTAGGCGTCCGCGCCGCGGGTCAGGCCGGTGACCTTGTCCTCGGGCTCGATGTAGGTCGCCGAGAGCATCACGACCGGGATCGAGCTCGTCCGGGGGTCGGCCTTGATCCGCTCGGTGACGTCGTAGCCGCTCATGTCCGGCAGGTGCACGTCGAGCAGGACCAGGTCGAACAACCCGTCGTCCAGCTCGGTCAGCGCCTGCGCCGCCGTGGCCGCCTCGACGACGGTGTGCCCGCTGCGGCGCAGCCAGCTGCACGCGATGAACCGGCTGGCCTCCAGGTCGTCGACCACGAGGACCCTGGCCGGCCCACCGCCCATGGCCGTCGGGTTCATCGGTCCTCCGTTCTGCGCGCCGTGAGCTGGGCGTCCCTGACCGCCCTGCCCACCGTTTCCGGGGAGATCCGCTCCTCGTGCAGCATCACCGCACCGAGGCCGTGCACGCTGCGGGCGAGACCGCCGGGGTCGTCGCCGCACACGATCACGACCGGCACGCACCGGAGGTCGGGGTCCAGCCGCAGCACCGACAGCACCGCGCTGCCGCTCATCAGCGGCGCGCTGGCGTTCACGAGCACCAGGTCGGGCTGCCGGGCCTTGGCGAGGTTCAGCGCGGACCGGCCGTCCGAGGCCTCGACCACCTCGGCCGCGATGCCCGCCAGCGCGTCCCGCAGCTGCCGGCGGGCCTTCTCGTCGCCGTCCGCGACCAGCGCGCACGCCACCGGGGCCGGCTGGACGAGCTCGTCCTTCGCGGTCGGCAGGGTCAGCACGACCTCGGTGCCGACACCGGGCGTGCTGGTCAGCGCCAGCGTGCCGCCGAGCAGCTCCGCGAGCTTGCGGGCGTAGGACAGGCCGAGGCCGGTGCCGCTCACGCCCGCCTGCAGCGCGTTCGGCACTTGGTAGAACTCCTCGAACACCCGGTCCTGCTCCTCGACCGGGATGCCGATGCCGGTGTCGGCGACCACGAACCGGACCTCGTCGGGACCGGGTCCCGGCTCGGCGGTGAAGCGGATCTCGCCGCGCGGGGTGAACTTCACCGCGTTCGACAGCACGTTGCGCAGGATCCGCACGAGCATCGTCTCGTCGGTCACCAGCGACGGCAGCTCCGGCATCGGTTCGACCACCAGGCTCACGTCGCCGGAGCGCAGCAACGGCCGCACCGCCGAACGCAGCTGGGTGAGCACGTAGTCGAGCGCGACCGGCGCCGGCCGCGGCTGCAGGCTGCCCGACTCGGCCTTCGCGGTGTCGAGCAGCTCGTTGACCAGCGCGAGCAGGGTGGCCGCCGACTCGTTGATCAGGTCCACGTGGTGGCGCTGGTCCTCGGTCATCGGGTCACCGCCGGGTGCGTTGAGCAGGCGGGTCAGGCCGACCACGGAGTTGATCGGCGCGCGCAGCTCGTGGCTGATGTTCGACCAGAACCGGATGCGGGCGGCAGCCGCGTCGCGCAGCTCGGCGGACTTGGCGTCGAGCTCGGCGTAGAGGGCGACCACGCCCTGGTTGGTCTGCTCCAGCTCGTCGGAGAGCTCCTGGTAGAGCGCCACGACGCCGCGGTTGGTCTCCTCCAGCTCGGCGTTGACCCGTTCCAGCTCTTTGCTCTTGGCCTCCAGGTGCTCCAGCGTCTCCAGCAGCTCCTGGTTCTGCGCGCGCAGCTCGTCCAGCGCGCTGGCACCGGCGGTCTCGCGCAGGTCCCGCAGCAGGCGCTCGTCGAGCACGACCGCGTGGTGCACGTTCTTCGCGAGCATCACGCCGGTGGGGCTCACCTGCAGCTCGTCCATCAGCCTGCGCGCGGTGTCCCAGCCCGGTCCCGCGTCGCTGACACCCGCGCCGCCGGCCTGCCAGGTCAGCTCGACCAGCAGCACCGGCACCGGGTCGCGGCGCAGCCGGAAGACCGCGGTCGCGGCCACGTCCTGGCGCACCAGCTCCCGGCCGACGTCGCTGAGCGCGGTGGCCAGCCGGACCTGGTTCTGCCCGTCGAGCCCGGCGGCGGCCGCGACCTGGCGGCCGCGCTGACGCAGCAGGAACACGTCCCGCTCGTCGCCGACCACGAGGCGCAGCAACTCGGTCGTGGTCATGCCGGTCTGGCCACGAGAACGCAGGCGTCGTCCTTGCGCACACCGGCCTCGCGCAGCAGGGTCGCGGCGATCAGCACCGGCGGGTCGGTGGTGAGGTCGCTGCCGTGGCCGGGGCCCCAGCGCTCGGTCAGGCCGTCGGAGTGCAGCACCACCACCGCCCCTTCCGGCAGCGGGTAGTCGAACGCCCTGATCGTGCGGGCGTGGTGGCCGGCGACACCGGGCACCGAGATCATGCCCTGCTTGCGGTCGGGCGTGAGGACCGCGGCGGCGATGTTGCCCAGCCCGGAGAACCGCACTGTCCGCGCGACGAGGTCGACGTCGGCGACCGCCACCGCGCCACCGCGGGTGCCCCGCAACGCGGCGTGCAGCCGGGTGACCACCTGTTCGGGCGGCATGTGCGGGAGGTCGCGGAAGAGCCGCACGGCGGCGTCGGAGGCCGCTGCCGCCAGCGGGCCGTGTCCGGACCCGTCGCACATCAGCAGCGTCAGCCGACCGGCGCGCCGGCACACCGCGTAGGCGTCACCGCAGACGTCCTCGCCGCCGATCGGCCTCGTCAGGCCGGCCGCGCTCTCCGCGCCCCACTCGGGTGCCCAGTCGGCGGAAGGGGCGAACCGGGCGACCAGTGCGGTGCCCAGGCCGACGCGGGAGGTCATGGCGCAGGTGGTCGCGAGCCTCGCCACGGCGCCCAGCCCGACACCGAGGGTGCCGGTCGTGGACTGGCCGTCCTGCCAGGCGAGCGCGATGTCGCTGATGCCCGGTCCGCGGTCCACGGCGACGACCTCGACGGCCGCGTCCCGTTCGCCGCGCACCGACCGGATCACGACGACGCCCTGCCGGGCGTGCTTGTGCAGGTTCGACCCGATCTCGGTGACCGCGAGCCCGATCTCGGCGATGCGGGTCGCCCCGAAGCCGAGCCGTTCGGCCAGCGCGGTCGCGGTGCGGCGCGCCCTGCCGACCTGGGCGGTCTCCTCGACCGGCAGCCAGGCCTCGTCCCGCACGTGCGGGAGGCAGTCCGCCGCGGTCATCTCTTCCACTTGACCACCGTCACGACCGTGCCCCTGCCGACCTCGGTGTCGAGGTCGAACTGGTCCACCAGGCGGCGGGCGCCGCTCAGGCCGAGTCCGAGGCCGCTGCCGCTGCTCCAGCCGTCGGCCAGTGCGAGCGTGAGGTCCGGGATGCCCGGGCCCTCGTCGTGGAACGACGCGCGCACGCCGAGCCGGCGCCCGTCGTCGACCTCCTCGACCCTGGCGAAGCCACCGCCGCCGTAGATCAGCGTGTTGCGGGCCAGCTCGCTGGCCGCGGTGACGAGCTTCGTCTGGTCGACCAGCGAGAGCTTGGTCTGCTGCGCGTACGCGCGCACCAGCTGGCGCACGCGGACGACGTCGTCGTCACCGCTGATGGCGACCTCTTCCGGCCCGCCGGACCGGGGCGGCATCAGTCGTCCCGCTCGAAGTCGGAGTGCGCGACCACACCCCGGCGCTGCCGGCCGAGCTGTCCCAGGATCTTCATGCCGCGTTCGAGGTCGAGCGCGGTGCGCACGCCGCCGAGCGTGAGCCCCAGCTCCACGAGCGTGATCGCCACGGCCGGGCGCATGCCGACCACGACGGTGTCGGCGTCGAACAGCCGGGAGATGGACGCGATCGTGGCGAACATCCGGCCGATGAACGAGTCGACGATCTCGACGGCGGAGATGTCGATGACGACGCCGTGGGCGCCGGTCGAGCTGATCTTCTCGGCCAGGTCCTCCTGCAGCGCGAGCACGCTCTGGTCCTGCAGGTCGATCTGGATGGAGACCAGCAGGACGCCGCCGATCTTCAGGATCGGGACGCGTTCCATCAGCCGACCTCGCGGCGCACGACGTCGACGCCCTCACGACGCAGGGCGTGCCGCAGGGCGTCGGCGAGCGAGGCCTTGGTGACGATGTCGCCGAACTCGATGCCCAGTGCGACGATCGTCTGCGCGATCTGGGGGCGGATGCCGGACACGATGCACTCCGCGCCCATCAGCCGGGCCGCGACCACGGTCTTGAGCAGGTGCTGCGCGACCTGCGTGTCGACGGCGAACACGCCGGTGATGTCGATGATCGCGTGCTCGGAGCCGGTCTCGACCAGCATCTCCAGCAGCTTCTCCATCACCACCTGGGTGCGCGCGGAGTCCAGCGTGCCCACCAGCGGCACGGCGAGGACGCCCTCCCAGATCTTGACGACCGGCGTGGTCAGCTCGAGCAGCTGCTCGGACTGCTCGCGGATGATCTCCTCGCGCGCCCGCGCGTACGACTCGAACGTCAGCAGGCCGAGCGCGTCCAGCAGGCCGGAGAACGCCATGACCTGGCGGTGGATCTCCGGGTCCTCGTCGTTCTCCACCAGGGAGAACACCTCGCGCTTGAGGGAGAACACGCTCGACGCGGTCTCCGACGGCGTGAAGCCCGCGCGCACCCTGGACCGCGAGTACTCCTCCAGCTGAGCCTTGATCTCGCCGAACTCCGGCCCGCTCACGTTCCTGCCGTCGTTGCCGACCAGGGGCAGCAGTGCCGCGAAGAACTCGCGGAAGTCGGTCTCCAGCTCCGCCCGCGTCGACCGCCCGCGCAGCAGGGCCGCCACGGCGCCCACCCACTTGTCGATCAAGGGGTCGGCGTTGGTCCGCAGCAGCTCCGTCAAGCGCGGGGCGTGTCCTGCGTCTGCAGTCACTCATGCCTCCTCAGGCGGTGGTACAACCCTGCAGACAGTAGTCGTGGGCGCGGTCGGACCTTCAGGTGGTCGCTGCGTTTAGGGTGCTCCCGCCCGAGGTAAGTCACCCCTGCACAACTTGGACAGAGAGGCACCCCTTGACGACCGGCGGCGACCCTCCTCATACCCCGCACGTCCTGGAGCTGAACGGTGATGTGGCCGACATCCCCGGGGTCCGGCGGTGGGCGGAGTCCGCGTTGCCCGGACTGCACGAGGACGACCTGCTCGACGTGCAGCTGGTCGTGACCGAGCTCGTCTCCAACGTGTACGACCACGGCCGGTTCCCGGCGCGCCTGCGGCTGCACCGCCGCGGCGGTGACGACGGCGTGGAGGTCGTGGTGGAGGACGCCTCGACGACGCCGCCCCAGCTCAGGCCGTCCTCACCCGACTCGGTACGGGGCCGCGGGCTCGTGCTCGTGGACCAGCTGTCCGCGAAGTGGGGTGTGCTGTCGCGGAACGCCGGCAAGACCGTGTGGGCGGTCGTGCCGTGCCCGGAGACCTGCTGAACCCCGCTGGAAGATCGTCGGGAGAACGCTCAGACGCGGCGTTGCCGGGGCAGCGTCCCCAGACCGGACAGGGCCTCCGCCAGGTTCGGGTGCACCGTCAGCAGCACGTTGACACCGGACAGCTCCAGCGGGCGCAGCACGGTCTTGCTCGCCGCGACGACCCGGAACGGCACCTTCGCCCGCTGGGCCTCCCGCCGGACGGCGACGACCATGTTGATGCCCGCGGAGCCGAAGAAGCTCACCCCGCCGAGGTCCAGGACCAGACCGGTGGGCGCACCGCGCACGGCCTCGACGGCCTGGTTGAGGGCGGGGTCGTCGGTCATCCGGTCGATCTCGCCGGACACGACGACGACGGCTATCCCGTGGTGGTGGACTGTGCGGGCGGTCTGCACGACCGCGCCGCCGGCTTGCTGGCTCATCGCCCGCGCTCCCATCGGCAAACCGTGCGAAGCGCCGACTGCAGCAGCCCAACCCGGAGAACCTGTAGATGACCTCACAATGAGTGAATCGGTTTTCAGGTGCTCCAGTCCACGCTATGCCTCTTCGGACCGGGACACAACCTCACCCCGTGATCACCGCTCGATGCGCACCGTGACATCCGTGAGCGGTGCGCTGGTACAGGTCAGGACCCGGCCGGTGGCCTTCTGCTCCGCGGTCAGGCAACCGGTTTCCTGCCGGGACACCTCGCCGCCGACCAGCTGCGCCACGCACTCGCCGCAGCTGCCGACCGTGCAGGAGTACGGCAGGGGCAGGCCGGCCGCGAGCCCGGCGTCGAGCAGCGTCTGGCCCGGTTCGGCGACCGCGGTGCCGAGCCCCTCGACGACCACCCGTTGCGGCGTCGCCGATCCCGGTGTCCTGACCGGTCCGCTGGTGTAGCGCTCCTGGTGGACGTGCTCAGGCGGCACGTCGAGCGCCTGGCGCACCACGTCCATGAACGCCTCCGGGCCACACAGGTAGTACCGCGCGTCCGGCGACGGCGCGAGACTCCCGACCCACCGCCGGACACCGGGGCCGTCGAGACGTCCGGCGCGGGCGGTCACCACGTGCGTGACGGCGAGCCGGCCGGGGTGGCGCTCCCCCAGTTCGGCGAGCTCGGCGGCGAAGATCGCCTCCTCCTCGCTGCGGTCGCAGTGCAGCAGGGCGATCCGGGGTCCGGCCGGCTCGGCGAGCAGCGCGCGGACCATGCTCATCACCGGTGTGATGCCGCTCCCGGCCGTGATCGCCACGACCTCGTGCCCCTGGACGAGCCGGAAGGAACCGGACGGGCCGCGCACGGCCACCCGGTCGCCGACGGCGAGGCGCTCGTGGACGTGCGCCGAGAACCGGCCGCCCGCCACCCGCTTGACGGTGAGTTCCAACCGGGTGGTGCCGGGCGCGGAGGACGCCGAGTAGGGCCGGCGCACCTGCTCGCCGTCGAGGTCGGCGACGAGCGTGAAGAACTGGCCCGGCCGGAAGTCGAACGGCGCGCCGTCGGCCAGCACGACCGTGACCGCACAGGGGGTCTCCGCGCGCACCTCGACGACCCCGACCTCGCGCAGCGGGTCCGGTGCGGGCGCGGCGGTACCGGCAGGGGCGATCGCGTAGCCCTCCTTGCGCAGGCCGGAGCGGTAGGCGAGGTCCAGCACCGGTCGCAGCCACCTGGCCGGTACCAGGCCCGCCACCCTCAGCAGTGCACGGCGCGGCCGGCTCGCGGTGTTGGCGGTGAGGTGCCCGCTCGCCAGCGCGATCAGGTCGGGGGTGTCGTCGACCGGCGCCGAGGTCCAGAGGCGGGCGCGGGTCACGGCGTCGCTCGTGCTCAGCTCCGCGGCCTCGACGTGGACGAGCAGCGCCGCGTGCGGCGGAACTCCCTTCAACGCCAGCGGTTCCAGCACGGCCGGGTCGACGGTGATCACAGCGCGGCCGCGCCCGTGCAGGACGCCGGTGCGGCCGGGGACGAGTGCGGCGAACGAGAGGCGGTCGTCCTCCAGCAGGTTGTGCAGGGTGTCCGCGCGCCGGTTGCCCCTGCGGTCGGCGATCACGAGCGTGTGGCCGTCCAGTACACGTGCGACCGGTCCGGCCTCCCCGCGCGGGCTCGTGTCGGCACCACCCTTCGAGTCCCATGTGGACAGTGCGAGGAACGGTGCCGCGGCGAGGAAGTCGGCCACGCCGGGCGCGGCCAGCGGGCCCTCACCGACCTGCGCGGCGGCGGGTCCGGCCGGTACCGGCGGCTGCCACAGGCCGGACCGCAGCACGGACTGGGCGCAGTGCACGTAGACCTGCTCGACGTCGAACACGACCTCGCCGGTGCCGGACGCGGTCCCGTTGACCCGCAGCGTCTCCCCCACGCCCGGCAGCAGGAACACCAGCGACGCCGGTCCGGCGGCGGTGCCGTCGAGGGCGAAGGTGAGCCGGGTCGGTGACAGGAGGCGCGCGAAACCCGGCCGGCCGCCGACGACAGCGGTCCGGCTCGTGCCGTCGGCGGCGCGGTGGCCGAAGCCCGCGATCGGACTGCGCGCGAGCACGGCCGCGCAGCCCTCGTCGAGCGCGCCGACCTGCTTCAGCACGATCATCGACGCGGGCCGCCCGACGACGGCCTCCACCTCGGCCGCCGTCCGCAACCGATGGGCGTTCTCGATCACCACGGGCTCGTTTTCCCAGCTCATAACACTATTGTGAGGTTTTGCTCAGCTCTTGGGTACTCGCTTTTGGAAGGACCGCCGTGCCGTCACCGGACGATCGTCTCGCCCCACGTCGCCGACCGCGTCAGGTGCGCGCGGAGCTCACCCGCGACCGGATCCTGACGGCGGCTGCTCACGTTTTCGTCGAGCACGGGTACGCCGCGGGCACCACCAACCGCATCGCCGAGCACGCCCGCGTCTCGATCGGCTCGCTGTACCAGTACTTCCCGAACAAGGACGCGGTCCTGGCCGCTCTGCTGGTGCGGCACGTCGACCGCGGCCGGTGGGCGCAGGCCGAACAGCTCGACCTCGCCCCCGGCTCGCTGGCGCAGACGGTGCGGGCGCTGGTCCGCGACGCGATCGACAACCACGACGAGGACCCGCGGCTGCTGCGGATCATGATCCAGGAGGCGCAGCACTCCCGGGAGCTGACCGAGGCCGTGGCCCGGCACGGCGAGCAGCGGGTCGCCCAGGTCCGCGACCTGTTCGCCCGCCACCCCGACGTCGGCGTGGCCGACCTCGACACCGCGGCGGAGCTCATCGTGTTCACCGTCGAGGTGAACACGCACCGGCTCATGGCCTTTCCGCGGAACACCACCGTCGAGAAGTTCGAGAACGAGCTCGTCGGGATGGTGACGCGCTACCTGCGCGGCGACCGCTGAACCGCCGTCGGGTCACCGGTCGCGGCGCAGGTGGCGCGCTGGCCCGCTCAGCGCCAGAACGACCGGCGGCGCTCCTTCGCCTCCTGCTGGGCGAACTGGCGCAGCAGTTCCCGCGCGCGGGCCCAGAGCCGGTCGACGTCACCGCCCGCGGTGAGCTCGTCCTGCAAGCGCCGCAACGGTTCGAACGCCTGCCCCTGCTCACCGGCGATCAACGTGCCGAGCCGGCTGGCGAGGTCGGCGAGCAGGTCGCGGCGTTCCCACTCCGGCAGACCGGTGGCCTGGTCCAGGCGGTCGGCTTCCAGCGCGGCGATCTCGCGCAGTTCGGCCGTGGCGTCCCGGGGCGGTGCCGGACGGGCCGAGATCCGGGCTCGACCGCGGGTGGGCGGTGGCACCGGGGCTCCGGGCGGGACCGGGGCTCCAGGCGGCACCGGAGGGCTTTGCGGTGCTGGAGGTGCGGGCGGCTTCGGGGCGTCGGGCGGGGCGGGTGCGCCGGGCGGAACCGGTGCACCGGCCGGAGTCGGAGCGCCGAACGGGATAGGTGCCCCCGGCGGGACCGGGGCGCCGTCCGGCGCGGGCGCGCCGGCCGACCGGGCGGGAGCGGCGGGCATCGGTGCGGGCGGCATCGGCGCGCCCGCCATCGGTGCGGCCAACGGGAACGGCGCCGGTCCGGCGAAACCCACCGCCCCACCGCCATAACCACCGCCGTATCCGCCACCGGTGCGCGGCATGGGCGGCGGCGCGGCGTCCCAGCCCGACGGCAGCTCGACCGGCTGCACCACGCGGTGCACCTCGCCGTCGCCCACGACCCGTTCGTCCACCGCCACGAACGCGGTGAACCGGCACAGCACCCCGAACCGCAACGAGGTCCGCACGATCTCCGCTTCCACGGCGCGCTCGCCGGTCGCGTAGCGGTCTTCGAGGTCGCGCAACGCGGCACGGGCCCACTGCGACCGGACCGCGGGCTCGGTGTGCTCCAGGACGGGCACCGCCTCCTCCCAGGCGCCACCCTCGCGGGTGCGGCCGCGGACGGTGAACGACTCCGGCGCGGCACCCCGGTACCGGCCGAACGCCACCAGCGGCACGCCGGGGTAGATCGCGGTGGGCAGCTTCGGCAGGTCGGACGACGGTGTCACGACCACGTCGGTGACCACCGGCGCGCCGATGCGGCGCTGGATGTGCGTCATCGCCTCGTCGAGCCGGTCCTCGCTCTCGACGAGCTCGCACCGCCCGGCGCCGCGCGCGGCCAGGCGGCCGAGGAAGCCCGCGTTGACGGCGGAGTCGATGCCGACGGCGTGCACCCGCGTGCGGCCGAGGACCGGTGCGATGTCGCGCAGCAGCTGGTCCTCGTTGCCGACCTGGCCGTCCGTGACGAGCACGAGCACCGGGTCGCGGTCCGCCTCGGCCTGCGCGAGCAGGGTCAGCCCGTCGCGCACCGGCTGGAACATCTCGGTGCCGCCGCGCGCCTGCACCTTCGCCAGGTGCTCGACCGCGCGGAACCGGTGGCGGTCGGTACCCGCGACCAGGCCGGTGCCGAGCTCGGCGGGGTGTTCCACGCGGTCGTCGAACGTGAGCACCGCGAACCTGTCGTCCGCCGTCAACGTGTCGACGATCCGCGCCGCCGCACGCCGTGCCGCGACCATCTTCCAGCCCGACATGCTGCCGGACCGGTCGAGCAGCAGCACGACGTCACGCGGCCGCACCGCCGCCCGCGGCTGCGGTGGCAGGACCGTGAGCTGGTAGGTGCCCTCCTCGCCGTCGGCGTCAGGCACGCACACCACCGCGGAGCTGGTGCCCGTGTAAGCCAGCCGCAGCACGAAGTCGCGGTCGACGCGTTCACCGGGAACGACCGTGACGGTGTTGCCCTCGGCGGTGACGGCGTGCAGGCTCGACCGCACCTCCCCGAGCTCCAGCCCGGCCGGGTCGACCTGCACGCTGATGCCCAGGCGCACCGGGTTCGGGAAGCCGGGCAGCAGCACCGGCGGCGTGATCCGGGAGGCGTCGGGCACGAGGTCGGTGTCCTGCGCGTGCCCGTCCCCGACCGACGGACCGTCGAGCGGCGCACCCGGCACGTACCGCGGCGCCACGACGAGCGGGAACCGGAACGTGGCCGCGCCGTCCTCGAACACCAGCGGCCCGACGACGCTCAGCTCGACGGTGACCCGTTCGCCCGCGGGGATGTTGCCCACCCGCATGGTGAACACGTCCGGCCGTTCCTCCTCCACAATGGACGCTCTTCGCCCCGCCGCGATCGCCTGGTCATAGGCCTCGCGTGCCTGACCGCGCTCTTGCAGGTCGGCCACGACGGTCCGGTCGCCTGCGGTCATCTTCATGCCGGTGACGGCGGCGCGGTCGGGCAACGGGAAGACGTAGGTGGCTTCGAGAGCGGTGTCGTGCGTGTTCACGAACCCGGTCGTGAACACCACGCGACCCAGGAGCCCGGTGACCACCGCCCGCACGTCGACGCTCTCCAACGGCAGGTTGCCGCGCTCGGTGAGCAGCGCGCCGACCCCCGCGTCCTCGGTCGTCCGGCCGACGCGGTCCACCTCGGCCGGCTGCAACGGGGTGACGGTGATGGTCATGGCGTTTCCCTTTCGTCGGTGAGCAGGCCGCGGGCGGCGAGCAGGTCGAGCAGTGGCCGCGCGGCGGCCGCGATGTCGGCGAGGTCGGCGGGGGTCGGGGTGCCGGGGGTGAGGAGGACGGCGCCGCCGGTGAGGGGGATGCCGGTGAGGAGTGCGGGTGGTGCCGGTGCGTCGGGGGCGGGCGGGGCGGGTGGGCCGGATCGGGCGGCGGGTTCGGGCGGGCTCGGTGGTGTGGCGGGTACGGGCGGAGGAACGGCACCCGCGGGCGGCACGGGCGAGGGCTGCGGCACGGCACCCGCAGGCGGCATGGGCGACGGCGGCGGCGCAGCACCCGCAGGCGGCGCGGGCGCGGACGGCGGCACGACACCTGCGGGCGGCGCAGCCAGCGGTGCGACCGCTGGCCAAGGCGTGCCCGCTAGTGGCGGCGGTGGCGTGGGCGGTGCGGGCAGCGGCGGTGGCGCGGGTGGTGCCGGTGGTGCTGCCGGCGCGGCCCAGAACCGCGGCCGCACCTCCCCTGCCGGCGCCTCCTCCGCCACCTCCAGCAACCCGTCGGGCACGCGGGCGATCGCCAGCAGCGCTTGGTCGGTCGCACCGGCGAGCTCGGCCTGGATGTCGGCCAGCGTCCTCCCCTCCGACTGCAGCCTCTTGACCGCCACCAGCTGGAGCAGGTGGCGCCGGTCGTACAGCGCGGTGCGGCCGCGCATCGCCGAGGGCCGGTCGACCAGCCCCGTCGTCGCGTACCAGCGGACCGCCCGCCGGTCGGGCACGTCGCGGACCCGGCCGTTGGGCGCGCCCTGGTACTCCGCCGTCAGCGCGGCGGAGACACGTTCCAGCAGCTCGTCAAGCGTCCACACCCCATGATAGTGACACTGTCACGATGACAGTGTCAATGAAAAAACCTGATGAGGTCCACCCGGCGTGGCCGGGTAGGGTTCCGCGCGTCGCGCAACGGACGGAGACCCCTGGGTGAGCACGGAAGAGGCCAGCCTCAGCACCGGCCACGAGGCCGCATCGGGCCAGCTCAGGACCCGGAAGGCGCAGGTTCTGACCGCAGCCGTTCCCGCGCAGGTCGCCGACATCACCGCCCTCGTCAACCGCGTCTACGCCGAGGCGGAGGCCGGGTTGTGGCGCGACGGCGCCACCCGCACCAGCGAGGCCGAGGTCGCGGGGCTCGTCGAGGCCGGACAGGTGGTGGTCGCGCTGCACGAGGACCGCGTGATCGGCGCGGTGCGGCTGCGGCAGCTCGACGACCGCACCGGCGAGTTCGGCATGCTCGTCGCCGCGCCGGAGGTGCGCGGCACCGGGCTCGGCCGTGACCTCGTCGCCCACGCCGAGGAGTGGGCGCGGGACGAGGGCCTCTCCCGCATGCAGCTGGAGCTTCCTGGTGCCGCAGAACTGGCAGCACCCGGTGAAGGAGTTCCTGCGGAGCTGGTACACCCGCATGGGCTACGAGGTCGTGCACAGGGGCGACCTGGCCGACGACCACCCGCACCTGGTGCCGGAACTGGCCTGCCCGTGCGACTTCCTGGTCTTCCACCGGGAGCTCGTGCCGGGCACCTGAGGGCGCCCGGCACGATCCGCTCACACCACCGAGCAGGCCGCCCCGTTCAGCGTGAACGCGCCCGGCACCGAGTTGGACCCGGTCCACGTGCCGGTGAACCCGAGGCTCACCGACCCGCCGCCGGGGATCGCCGCGTTGTAGGAGGCGTTGGTCGCGGTCACCGCCGCACCGGACTGGGCGGCGACGGCGTTCCACATCTGGGTCACCGTCTGGCCGTTGCCGAACGTCCAGCGCAGCGCCCAGCCGTTCACGGCGGCCGTGCCGGTGTTCTGCACCTTCACCTCGCCCTGGAACCCGCTCTGCCACTGGCCGGTCACGCGGTACGCGACCGCGCACGAGCCGGTGGGCGCGGTGCCGGTGGTGAACGTCGTGACCGGCGACCGGGACGAACGGTTGCCGGCCGCGTCAAGGGCGTAGACCGCGATCGCGTAGGCCGTGGCGGGCGTGAGGCCGGTCAGCGTCGCCGACGGGCCGGTGGTGGACGTCAACGGGGACTCGGTGCCGTCGACGACGCGCACGACCTGGTAGGAGGTGACGCCGACCGCGTCGGTCGACGCCGCCCACGCCAGTGCCGCACCGGTTCCGGTGACGTCGGAGGCCGCGGGGGCGCCGGGGGTCGTGGGTGCCGTGGTGTCCTGGCCGCCGCCGCCGAACACCGCCGCCTCCCGCGAGGTCGCCGCGATCCCGCCCGCGCCGGTGAAGATCCGCTGGCCCCAGGCGGTGAGCCGGGAGGCGTCGAAGTCGGTGGCCATGTCGAGGTACTCGACGCCGCCGCCGTTGCCGCTCCACGACCAGCCGAGGTACCCCAGGCGCTGGGACTGGGTGTAGGAGAAGATCGTGTTCTCGTCCGGGTCGCCGTCGGAGTGGTTGTGGCCGAACTCCCCCACCACGATCGGCAGCCCGGCGGCCACGAAGCGGCCCAGGTAGTCGGTGATCTCGGCCGCCGTGTCGAACACGCCGTACATGTGGACGGAGAACACGGTGTTGCGCTGCGGGTCGGCGGCGAAGACCGACGCCGCGTTGTCCCTCATCGTGAACGACCAGTCCTGGCCCCAGTTCGGTGCGTCCACCATGATCGTGTGGGTGAACCCGGCGGCGCGCAGCCGGCTGATCGCGGACTTCGTGTCGGCGGTCCAGCCGGAGGCACCGGTGTTGCCCCACGGCTCGTTGCCGATGTTGAGGATGACGTAGGCCTCCTGGCCGGTCATCGCGCTCTGCACGCTGATCCAGTAGTCGACGGCCTTGGCGAGGCTCACGGCACCGCTCTGCTCGCCGTAGCCGGTGGTGTCGTGCACCTCCAGCACGCAGATGAGCCGGTTGGCCTTGCACTGGCCGATGACGTTCGCGACGTCGGCCGCGTCGTTGCGGGTCCACCGGTCGCCGCTGGAGAGCACGACGCGAACGGTGTTGGAGCGCAACGCCTTCAGGTCGGCGAGCGCCCGCGTGGTGCGCGAGGTGTACCAGGTGTGCGCGTGGTTCACCCCGCGCATGACGAACTCCGCGCCGGTGGCGTCGTACAGGCGGCCACCGCTGACGTGGAAGCCGGTGGCGGCCTGCGCGACCGCGGGTGTGGTGAGCAGGGACAGGCCGACGAGCACTGTGCTCATCAGCGACAACAGTCGTTTCACGGTGCGGTCCTCTCTTGCGGTCCGACTGGGAGCGCTCCCAGAAATGGGCGCGCCGAAACAACCCGTGCAGGGCGACGGGAGATCAGTGAGCGGCCGCCGAGCTGTCGCGCGGGACGAGCACGGCGGTGGGCGACCAGCGCGGGGTGACCGGGCCGCCGCCGATCAGCTCCAGCACCGACTCCGCGACCGAGACGCCGAACTGGTGCACGTCGACGCTCATCGTGGTGAGCGCGGGCGTCGCGAGCCGGCACAGCGTGGAGTCGTCCCAGGCGACCAGGCTCAGCTCGCCGGGCACCGCGACGCCCAGCTCCTTCGCGGTGGTCAGCCCGGCGACGGCCATCACGTCGTTGTCGTAGAGGATCGCGGTCGGCGGCTCCTGCCGGTTCAGCAGCGCCGCGGTCAGCTTGGCGCCCGCCTCCTCGGAGTAGTCGCCCTCCACGATCACCGGGACGAGACCGGCCGCGCGGCAGCCGTCGACCAGCGCCGTCGTCCTGGCCGCGGTGTGCAGCAGGCCGGCGGGACCGGTGATCCGGGCGATCCGGGTGTGGCCGAGCGCGAGCAGGTGGGCGAGCACCTGCTCGATCGGGCCGGCGTCGTCGGTGCGCACGGCGGGTGCGGCGAGCTCCGGCGCCGGTTCGCCGACGACCACGGTCGGCAGCCCGATCTCCCGCAGCACGGCGGGTCTGGGGTCGACGACGGTCCGGTTCACCAGCAGCACGGCGTCGACCAGGCCACCGCTCGCCCACCGGCGGTAGGCGGTGATCTCGGCGTCGTGCGCGGGCACGACGTGCAGCAGCAACGACAGGTCGTGCGGCGTGAGGCGTTCCTCGATGCCCGCGATGAACTCCATGAAGAACGGCTCGGTGCCGAGCAGCCGGGCCGGGCGGGCGAGCACCAGCCCGACCGCACCCGAGGACGGGGTGCCCATCAGGCCCCCGCCCGGCCGAGGTCGTTGGCGCAGCGCAGCACCGCGGGACCGGTCAGCGCGTCCGGGTCGGGCAGCCGGACCGCGGTCCGCACCACGAACGAGCGCGTCTCCCCGGCGAGCATCGGCACCAGCATCTCCTCCACGACGGCGTCCGGGGCGACCCGGTCGGCCAGCAGCACCACGTCCCCGGCGTAGGAACGGGCGCGCACGTCGACACGGTATCCGCCCTCGACCGCCACCACCTCCGCGGTGAGCGGTGCCGGGTCGAGGTCGAGGTCCACGTCCTCGGCGAACGGCCGCACGACCCGTTCGGCGTCGGCGGTCGCCACGAGCACCTCCCGCGCCGGATCTCCCGGCACCACAACGGAATCGGGCAGCTCGACCGCCGCGGCGGACCGGGCGGCGACGGCGAACGGCAGCGACACCTTCTCCAGCACCGCTCCCCCGACCGCCTGCCGCTCCACCCGCAGCTCACCGCTCCACGGCTCGTCGTGGTCGTTCACCACGACCAGCGCCGACCGGCCGTCGCGGGGCTGCACGGTGAGCAATCGCGGCGCGAACGCCCTCCGCAACGCGTACCAGAGCGGTTTGCGGCGCTCCCCGCTGTCGACCGCGGCCCACGACGTGGCGGGCCAGCAGTCGTTGAGCTGCCACACCAGCGCACCGGCCGTGCGCGGCCACCACGACCGGAAGTGCTCGATCCCGAACGCCACCGCGCGGGCCTGGTTGAGCTGCGTGGCCCAGTGCCAGTCCGCGAACTCCTCGGGCACCGGCAGGTGCGGCGCGAGACCGCGGTCCAGCTTGCCGTTGCCGTCCTCCGCCTTCTGGTGCGCGAGGAACGCGGGCGAGGTGGGCGTCAGCGGTTCGTCGTGGACCCAGCGGGTCAGCGTCGTCCACGTCGGCGGTCCCTGGAAGCCGAACTCCGAGCAGAACCGCGGCACGTGGTCGCGGTAGCGGGTGTAGTCGACCCGGTTCCACACCTCCCACTCGTGCCGGGTGCCGTGGTCGGCGTCGTTGGGGTGGCGCTCACCGGGGCTGTGCGGGCTGCCGGGTGAGTAGTGCCGGGTCGGGTCGAGCTCGGCGACGACCGCGGGCAGCAGCTCGGTGTAGTAGCGCAGGCCCCAGGTCCGGCCGCCGAGCTGCTCCGGCCAGCCCCAGTCGGCGAAACCCCACTGGTTCTCGTTGTTGCCGTTCCACAGCGCGAGCGACGGGCGCCCGGCCAGCCGCGCGACCTGCTCGCGCGCCTCGGCCTCCACCTCGCTCCACAGCGGCTCCTCCTCCGGGTAGGCGCCGCAGGCGAACAGGAAGTCCTGCCACACCAGCACACCGCGCTCGTCGCAGACGTCGTAGAAGTCGTCGGACTCGTAGATGCCGCCACCCCAGACCCGCAGCATGTTCAGGTTCGCCTCGACGGCCTGGTCCACCCGGCGCGCGAGCCGGTCGCGGGTGACGCGGGTGAGGAAGTGGTCGTCGGGAATCCAGTTGGCGCCCTTGGCGAACACCCGCCGGCCGTTGACGACGAACGTGAACGGCGTGCCCACCTCGTCCGGTTCGACGTCCACGGTGACCGTGCGGAACCCGACCCGGTGGTGCGCCCCGTCGAGGAGCCCGTCCGGGCCCAGCAGCGACACGGTCATGTCGTAGCGCGGCTGCTCGCCGTACCCGACCGGCCACCACAGCTCGGCGTCCGGCACCAGCGCGGTGACCACGCCCCGGTCGCCCTCGCAGTCCGCCTCGAACGTCTCGCCGTTCACCTCGACGCGCAGCCGCAGGGGCCGCGGTGCCGCGGGGTCCGCGTGCTCGGCGTCGGCGTGCACCTCGACCCGGCCGGTGCCGTCGGCGTCGACCGTCACGAGTGGACGGACCGAGGCCAGCCGCGCGGTTTGCCAGCGCTCCAGCCGCACCGGCTTCCAGATGCCCGCGGTCTGCAGGTCCGGTCCCCAGTCCCAGCCGAAGGAGCAGGCCATCTTGCGGATCATGTTGAACGGGTGCGGGTAGGCGTGGTCGCGCCGTCCCAGCCGGCCCTCCACCTCCTGCGCCCGCGTCAGCGCGGAGGAGAACGTCACCACCAGCTCGTTGGTGCCGTCGGCGAGGAACGGCCGCACGTCGAACCGGTGCGTGCGGTGCATGTTCGCGGCGGTGCCGACCAGGACGCCGTTGAGCTGCACAGCGGCGATCGTGTCGAGGCCCTCGAACACCAGGTCGGCGCGTTCGCCGGCGACGGCCGACGCCTCGAACTCGGTGTCGTAGCGCCATTCTGTGCGGTGCATCCACCGCAGCGACTCCTCGGCGCGGTCGAGGAACGGGTCCTCGATCAGCCCGGCGGCGAGCAGGTCGAGGTGCGTGCTGCCGGGCACGGCGGCCGGCACCCGCACGCCCCGCAACGAGTCGGGCGCGGGTCCCGCGACCACGCTCAGCTGCCACCCGTCGTGCAACGTCTGGCGCTCCATCATGTCCCCATTCCCCAGCGTCAGCCGGAAACCGGTGCCGCGTCGGCCCATTGCCCGGTGTGGTGGTCGTACGCCGCGGCCGCACCCGCCCGCGCCACGACGTCGCGGCGCACGTCGAGCACGCGGCCGCGGGCGTCGGGGTTCGGCGAGGCGGCGGCGAGCAGCTTCGTGTACGGGTGGTGGGCGTCGAGGATGACCGCGTCGGACGGTCCCCGTTCCACCACCCGGCCGCGGTGCAGCACGAGGATCTCGTCGGAGAAGTGCCGGGCCGTCGCGAGGTCGTGCGTGATGTAGAGGACGGCCAGCCGTTCCTCGGCCTGCAAGCGTGCCAGCAGCCTCAGGACGCCGAGCCGGATCGACACGTCGAGCATGGACACCGGTTCGTCGGCCACCACGACCTGAGCTTCCCGGTGCGAGGGCGCGGGCGATCGCGACGCGTTGCCGCTGGCCGCCGGACAGCTCGTGCGGCCGGCGCCGGGCGAAGTCGCGCGGCAGGGTCACGCGGTCGAGCAGCTCCCGTGCCAGCTCCACCGCCTCGCCCTGGTCGCGGGCCTTGCCGTGCAGCAGCAGCGGGCGGGTCAGGTGGTGCTCGACGGTGTGGAACGGGTTGAGCGAGGCGAACGGGTCCTGGAACACCATCTGCACCCGGTTGCGGTACTCCCGGTCCGGCACCGGCGCGCCGGTCGGTCCGGTGACGGTGATGGTGCCGCCGCTGGGTTTCTCGAGCCGCGCGATCATCCGCGCGATCGTCGACTTGCCCGAGCCGGACTCGCCGACGAGCGCCACGGTGCGACCGGGGTCGAGGGTGAACGAGACCCGGTCGACCGCGCGGAACGACGTGCGTCGCAGCCCGGTCCGCACCGGGAAGTCCTTCACGAGCTCGTCAGCGCGCAGGGTGGTCATCGCAGCGCCCCTTCCCGGCCGAACGCGCCGCGTTCGCCCTCCAGGCTCGGGAACGACCCGAGCAGCTCGCGGGTGTACGGGTGGGTGGCGGCCCGGTGGACCTGCTCGGCGGTGCCGTGCTCCACGACCCGGCCGCCCCGCATCACGGCCACCCGGTCGCTGATCTCCAGCAGCAGCGGCAGGTCGTGGGTGATCAGCACGACCGCGAACCCGAGCTCGTCGCGGAACCGCAGGATCTCCTGGAGGATGCCGCGCTGCACCACCACGTCGAGCGCCGTCGTCGGTTCGTCCATGATCATGACCTGCGGTTCGAGCAGCAGCGCCATCGCGATCATCACGCGCTGCCGCATGCCACCGGACAGCTCGTGCGCGAACGACCCCGGCCGGCGCGGGTCGACCCCGACCAGCTCCAGCACCTCGGCGCACCGCTGCCGCCGGTCCTCCCTCGCCATGGCGGGCCGGTGGGTGGTGAGCACGTCGTCGAGCTGCGCGCCGATGGTGGTCACCGGGTTCAGCGCGTTCATCGCGCCCTGGAACACCATGGACAGCTTGGTCCAGCGGAACGCCCGCAGCTCCTCCGGTCCCAGCGCCAGCACGTCCACGTCGGTGCCGTCGGCGTCGTGGAACACGACCGAGCCGGACGTCACCTGCGCGGGCGGGCGGTGCAGCCGGTTGACCGCGTGGGCCAGCGTGGTCTTGCCGCACCCGGACTCCCCCGCGATGCCGAGCACCTCGCCGCGCCGCAGCGTGAAAGACACGTCGTCCACCGCGAGCACCGGCTCGGCGCCCTGGTACACGACGGAGAGGTCCCGCACCGTCAGCACCGCGTCCACGTCCGGCCGTTCGACGGCCTCGGCCCGCGGCACCACGGCGTCGGGCGCACGGCGCGGTTCGCTGCGCAGCTTCGGGTTGATGATCTCGTCGATGCTGAAGTTCACCAGCGCGAGCCCGCACCCGAACAACGCGATCACCAGCCCCGGCGGGACGAACCACCACCACGCGTCGAGTTGCAGCGCGAACCCGTTCTGCGCGTAGAACAGCATCGTGCCGAGCGTGAGCGAGTTCGACGCGCCCAGGCCGAGGAACGACAGCCCGGCCTCGCCGAGGATCGCCGCGATGACCGCGAACACGAACTGCGAGGCCACCAGCGGCAGCAGGTTCGGCAGGATCTCCACGGTGATCACCCGCCACGGCTTCTCGCCCGCGACCCGCGCCGCCGCCACGTAGTCGCGGTTGCGCACCGACAGCGTCTGCGCGCGCAGCACCCGTGCCGAGGCCGCCCAGCCGGTCAGCGCCAGCACCACCGCGATCGTCCACGCGCCGCGCTGGTCGGCCGGCACGAACCCGGCCACGACGATCACCAGCGGCAGGCCGGGGATCACCAGCACCACGTTGGAGAACAACGAGAACAGCTCGTCGGTGACACCGCCGGCGTACGCGCCGATCACGCCGAAGAACGCGGACAGCGCGGTGGCGAGCACGCCCACCAGCAGCCCGATCCGCAACGACCCGCGGGTGGCGTGCGTGAGCTGGGCCAGCACGTCCTCCCCGGTCTGCGTGGTGCCCAGCAGGTGCTCGCCGCCGGGCGGGGTCAGGCCGATGTCGCGCACCGCGTTCGGGTCGCCGGTCAGCAACGGCCCCACCAGGCCGAACAACGTGATGACCGCGATCAGGCCGAGGCCGAAGCCGAGCTTCGGCGACCAGCGCGGCAACAGCGCGCCCCAGCCCGTGCCGGAGTTGCCCATGGTCCGCTCCTCTCAGCCGGTCGCGCGGGTGCGCGGGTCGACGATCGCGTGCAGCAGGTCGACCGCGAGGTTGGCCCCGAGCACCGCGGTGGTGATCACCAGGAAGATCCCCTGCATGAGCGCGTAGTCGTTGTTCTGCACCGCTTGCAGCAGCCGGCCGCCGATGCCGGGGTAGGAGAAGACCTGCTCGGTGACGATCGAGCCGGCCACCACGAACCCGAGCGAGATGGCGAACCCGGCCACCGACGGCAGCACGGCGTTGCGCGCGGCGTAGCGGATCATGACCCGGCTGTCGCGCAGTCCCTTGGCGCGGGCGGTGAGCACGTAGTCCTCGGACATCGCCGACACCATCATGTTGCGCATGCCCAGCAGCCAGCCGCCGACCGACGAGATCACGATCGTCAGCGCGGGCAGCGTGCCGTGGTAGAGCGCGGAGCCGATGAACTCGGCGTTCCAGCCCGGCGACAGGACCACGTCGTAGCCGCCGAGCAACGGGAACCAGCCCAGCGCCGACGACAGCAGTGCCACGAGCAGCAGTGCGAGCCAGAAGTACGGCACCGCGGCGAGGACGGTCGTCGAGGGCACCAGCGTGTCGAGCCAGGTGCCGCGCCGCCAGCCGACCACGGCACCGAGTGCGACGCCGAGCAGGAACGACACCAGCGTCGCGATGCCGACCAGCACGATCGTCCACCACAGCGACGCCGTGATCACCTCCGACACCGGCGCCGGGAACGCGCTGACCGAGACGCCGAGGTCGCCGCGGGCGAGGTTGCCCAGGTAGGAGAAGTACTCGCCGAGCACCGACCGGTCGCCGCCGGTGCCGAGCAGCAGCTCGTAGGAGCGGCGCACGGCCGGGTCGACCGAGCCGCCGCGCTGCTGCAGCCGGGCGATCAGCACGTCGACCGGGTTGCCCGGCATGAGCCGCGGGATCACGAAGTTCAGCGTCACCGCCGCCCACAGCGCGACCAGGTAGAAGGCGATCTTGCGCGCGTAGTACCGCATCAGCTGCCCGCGGGCTTGAGCTTCATGAGGACCTCGGAGCTCTCCGGCCGCGACCAGACGGCGGGGAACGCGTAGAGGTCGTCGGTGGTGGGCCAGCCGGTGAACTTCTTCGCGTTGTACTCGCTCGTCGTGCCGCCGGTGAGCACCGGGATGTACGGCATGACCTCCTCCACCCGCTGCTGGATCACGTCGAAGTGCGGCTTGCGGGCCGCGGCGTCCTCCGGGTTGATCCGCTTGAGCGCGGCGAGTGCGGCGTCGACCTGCGGGTCCTTCATGCGGCCGAAGTTCGGGTTCGCGGCCTGCCCGACCGGTGCGGTGGTGTAGCCGGCGAAGAAGTAGCTGAACGTGTAGTACGGGTCGGCCGCCGGGCCCTGGTAGACCGAGTCGATCAGCAGCTCGTACCCGCCCTGGCTGCGCGCGTCGGCCCACTCGTTCCACGACAGCTGCTGCGGCGTGACCTTGATGCCCGCCTGCTGGAGCTGCTGGGCCAGGGTGTTCACGGCGGTGATGTAGTCGGTCCACCCGGTCACCACCTTGACGGTGAGCGACAACGGCTTGCCGTCCTTGGCGTAGATGCCGTCGGCGCCCTTGCGGTACCCGGCGGCCTCCAGCAGCTGGGCCGCCTTCGCGGTGTCCGGGCTCATCGCAGCGGACTTCTCCTCGAGCGTGCCCGCGATGTACGGCTCGTCGCGCTGGAGCAGGGCGAACCCGGGCGAGATCGGGCTGCCGGTGTCCTGGAACGCGAGCGCGTTGAGCTGTGAGCGGTTCATGGCGTGGTGGATCGCCTTGCGCACGGCGGGGTCGGTCTGCGGGCCGGTGCAGCCGAGCTCGGCGCTGGAGCAGGTGAACAGCGCGATCTGGTTCTGCGGCACGGTGACCGCGCGGTAGCCGGGGTAGGTCTTCTCGACGTTCTTGATGTCGGGCACCGGACCGGTCTGCCAGTCGACCTTGCCGGCCTTGAGCGCGTCGGCACCGCCCTGGTTGCCCGCGAGCGACAGGTAGCGGACCTTCTTCACCGCGGGCTCGCCGCCGTGGTAGCCGGGGTTGGCCTTGAGCGTGATCGCCTGCGGCTTGAACTCCTCCAGCTGGAACGGCCCGGTGCCGACCGGGTTCTTCACCGGGTCGGTCGCCGGGGTGGCGAGGTCCTTCCAGAGGTGTTCGGGCACGATCCACAGCCGGCCGAGCACCTGCGGGCCCTCCATGAACGACGGCTCGTCGAACTTCACCACCACGTGGGTGTCGTCGACCGCGGTCGTCGTGCCCTTGAAGCCGGTCGAGTTCATCGTGCCGTTCTTGCGCACCATGTCGAAGGTGAAGACGACGTCGCGGGCGGTGAACTCCTGCCCGTCGGACCACTTCACGTCGTCGCGCAGGACGACCGACAGCTCGGTGCCGTCGGCGTTCCAGGAGAACTCCCTGCCCAGCCGGGGCCGGGGCTTGGCGTCGCGCTGCATGGCGTTGAAGAAGAACAGCGGCTCGAAGATGGTGCCGATGCCCTCGTTCGCCGTGGGCGAGTAGGGGTTGAAGTTGCCCTGGTAGTCACCGTTCTGGCCGGTGAAGGCGACCAGCGTGGCCGCGTCGGCCGAGCTCCCGCCGGACGGTCCGCAGGCGGTGGCCGTCAGGGCTAACGCCGCGACCGCGGCGGCGACGCGCAGGGACTTCGGGTTCATCGTGGATCCTCTCGCAGGCCTTCAGTGGGCTGGATCACACCAACGGAGGACATTCTTAAGTAACTTAAGAAAGTAAGTCAACATCCGCGCGTAGCACCGCCGTTACTCCGACGGCTAACCTTCGTGCGGCGAGAGGAGGCCCCGTGAGCGGCCCTGTCCGGGGCACCCCCCACGCGAGCAGCAAGGCAGCGGTGCTGGACGTCATCCGCGCCGCGGGCACGATCAGCCGCGTCGGCCTGATCAACGCCACCGGCCTCACCGGCGCCACGATCTCGACCGCCGTCCGCAAGCTCCTCGACGAGGGCCTGGTCGCCGAGACCGGCCACGCCGAGTCCACCGGCGGCAAGCGCAGGGTGCTGCTGCAGCTCAACCCGACGTCCCGGTTCGCGCTGGGCGTGCACCTCGACCACAGCGGCATCACCTACGTGCTGACCGACCTGGCCGGCGGCGTGGTCGCGCGGATCACCAAACCCGGCGCGGGCACCCGGGCACCGGCCGAGGTCGTCGACCGCATGGCGGCCGAGGCGAAGACCCTGATCGCGAGCATCGGCGTCGACCACGACCGGGTCCTGGGCCTGGGTCTCGTCTCCCCCGGCCCGCTGGGCGCCAGGACCACGGCGGCCATCGCCCCGCCCGTGATGCGCCGCTGGGCGGGCTACCCGGTCGACCGCGAGCTCGCCGCCGCCGCGGGCCTGCCGGTGGTGGTCGACAACGACGCCACCGCCGCGGCGCTGGGCGAGCACTGGTCGCGCGGCATGGGCAGCGCCTCCACCTCGGCCGCGCTCTACATGGGCACCGGCATCGGCGCCGGCCTGGTGATCGGCGGCATCACCTACCGCGGGACCAGCGGCAACGCCGGGGAGATCGGGCACGTGTGCCTGGACGTGGACGGGCCGGAGTGCTGGTGCGGCGCGCGGGGGTGCGTGGAGGTGCTCGCCGGGCCTGAGGCCGTGGTGGCCGCGGCGCGGGCCGATCGGGCCCTGGCGGAACGGATCGGACTGGCCGGCGATCCCGGCGCGGACGGCGACCGGACGCCGGCTTCTCCCGCAGCCGGCTTCGCGGCCGTCGGCCGTGCGGCCCGGCGTGGCGACCCCGCCGCCCTCGCCCTGCTCGAACGCTCCGCCCGCTACATCGCCGTGGCCGCGCGGACGCTGGCCAACGTCATGGACGTCGAGTTCGTCGTGCTCACCGGCCCGAGCTTCGCCATCGCGGGCTCGGTGTACCTGCCGGTCGTGCGCGAGGAGCTGGCCAGGAGCTTCTACTCGCGCGGCGCGCACCCCGTGGACGTCCGCCTCTCCCACACCGCGGCCACCGCGCCCGCGATCGGCGCCGCGGCCATGGTGCTGCAGTCCGAGCTGGTGCCGTTGCACGCGCCCCAGCGACTGCCGGAGGACCTCGCAGAGCCGGGGCTCGTGACCGTCCGCCCCTGAGGGGCCGGGCAATTCACGCGACCGGTTGATTCCGTGCGAGGGCGCATAAGTTTCCGCGATTCATCTGCACGCAACTTCCGGTCTCACGAGCTGGGAATTCACCATTCGAAAAAGTGTTAACCGTTGCGCCATCCGAGTGGTCGGTCGTTTTGTCGGATTGCCCCGAGATAGAGCTGGATAACCAGCGATGCGTGACTGGGCGGTATTCGGGTTGATTCCTCGTCGGGACCGGAAAAGCGGCAGGGCGATGGACGGACTGGGGCTTCGGTGATGAACAGGACCTGGCACGACCTGATCCACGGCGACCACTGGCGGTCGGACGACCCGGTGTGGGTGGAGGACGACGAGGAACACAGCCGGCGCGAGGTCGACGCCCTCGCCGCCTCGGTCGAACGGGCGGTCCGAGCGCACGGCACAGCGCGGGTCGTGCTGATCCGCGCCGGCAGCAAGCTCGGTTTCTTCGCGGGCCAGCTCGGGGTGTGGCGGGCCGGGTGTGCCGCCGTCACCGACGACGGCACGCTGAGCCCGGACGAGCTCGACCGCGTGCGCCCCGGCCTGACGTTGTCGGTCCACGGCGACGTGACGGTGACCGCGAACACGGGCACCGCGGCACCGGACGGCGCGCTGCCGGAGGACATGGTGTCGGTCAACTTCACCTCCGGCAGCACGGGCAGCCGCAAGGCCGTCGCCGTGTCGAGGGGCAACCTGCTGGCGCTGTTCGCCTGCCGCGGCCTGCGGGTGCCGGTGGACCACCGGCTGACCGCGGGCAGCTTCGCCACCCCGGCGTTCGACGGCTGGTGGTTCGACACGTGGTGCGCGGTCGCCGCGGGCGGCAAGGTGGTGTGCCTGCCGGACGTCAACGAGGACGTGTTCGAGTGGCCGGACCTCGTGCGCCGGCACGGCGTCGACCGGCTGCTGCTGCCCGCCGCCGTGGTCGCCACGCTGCTCGACGTGCTGCCCGAGGCGATCGCCGGTGTGCCGTGGCTGTTCAGCGGCGGCGAGCAGTTCCACGTCTCGACCTACCGGCGCGCGAGGGAGGCCGGCCTCACGAGCCGGTTCGCCAACCTCTACGGGCCGACCGAGGCCACGTTCGCCACCCACCGGTACGTGCTGCCCGACCGCTTCGACCGCGACACCGTCCCGATCGGCCGGCCGCTCGACGGGTGCGTGGAGCGGTTGCAGGCCGCCGGCAACCGGCAGGAGCTGGTCGTGGAGGGCCCGTTCGTCTGCCTGGGCTACCTCGACCGGGGCGTGCTCGCGACCCGGTTCGACGGCCGGTACCGCACGGGCGACCTCGTGTGGACCGACGGCGGCGGCGACCTGGTCTTCGCCGGGCGCTCGGACAGCCGGATCAAGGTCAACGGGACGCGGGTCGACGCCGCCGCGCTGGAGCACGCGGTGGCCGGGCTGCCCGGTGTCACGGCCTGCCGGGTCGCCCAGCACGAACGGCACACGATCGCGTTCGTCCAGCTCGAACCCGGTGTGCCCGGCGACGAGGTGCGCGCCCCGGTCGAGGCACTGGTCCGCGGCTGCTCCGCGGCGATCGCCGTGGACCTCGTGGACAGCTTTCCGGTCAAGCCCGGCGGGAAGGTCGACACCGCCGCGCTGCTGGGCCGCCACCTGCGCACAACGGGAGTCTGAATGAGTGAGATCACGACCGCCATGATCGTCGAGTGCGTGCGGACGATTTCGAACAAGGACATAGCGGCGGACACCGACATCTTCGCGGCCGGGTTCGACTCGCTGGCCGTGCTGCGGTGCCGGGCGCTGCTCAAGGAGCAGACCGGGGTCAAGGTGCCCGGACACGTCTTCTTCGGCGGGCGCACCCCCGCGGGGATCGCCGACCTGATCGGAGCCGGCGATGCTGGTCGTTGAGGACAGCCCGCTCTACTCGGCCGACTTCTTCGCCGAGGACGACCCGTGGGCATACCTGGCCGACTTGCGGGAGAACAACCCCGTGTCCCGCCACCGCCGCTCCGACGGCTACGAGTTCTACGCGCTGACGCGCTACGACGACGTGTACGCGGCCTACGTCGACCACGACCGCCTGAGCTCGGCCTACGGCACGATGATCGACGGCTCCTACCGGCCGGAGAAGGACTCGGCGTCGGGCCGCATGCTGATCGTCGCGGACGAGCCTGCGCACGGCGCGCTCAAGAGGCCGATCAAGACCAGCGGGTTCAGCAGGGAGATGGTCGCGCGGATCGGCGAGACGGTCCGCCGCAACGTCCGCGAGGTGTTCGGCTCGCTGTCCGTCGGCGACCGGGTCGACTTCACGACGGTCGTCGCGCCCGAACTGCCCAAGGGCGTGCTGGAGATCCTCTTCGGCATCGGCAGGCAGGACGCGGCCTCGTTGCTGGAGGCCACCCGGATCATGATCGGCTACCGCGACCAGGCCTACACCGGCACCGCACCGCTCGACGCGCTGGTCGACGCGCAGATCGAGGTGCTCGACTTCATGAACGAGCTGGTGGACAAGCGCATCGCCGACGGCGCGGCCGACGACATGATCGGCGTGCTCGCGCAGCTCGTCGCGTCCGGGGAGATGCCGCGCGACGTCGCGCTGCTCAACGGGTTGAACGTCGCCGTGGGCGGCAACGAGACGACCCCGCACACCGCCAGCCTGACCATCGACACGATCAACCGCGAGCCCGCGCAGTGGGCCAGGGTCACCGCCGGAGAGGTGTCCTCCGCTGTCGCCACCGCCGAGCTCCTGCGCTGGACCTCGACGAACAGCTACGTGCAACGCCTCGCGGTGCAGGACTTCCCCGTCGGTGACGAGGTCGTTCCCGAGGGCAGCTTCGTGACGCTGTGGAACATGTCGGCCAACCGGGACCGGGCCGTCTTCGACCGCCCGGACGAGTTCCTGGTCGACCGCCAGGACAACCGGCAGATCGCGTTCGGCGCGGGCGTGCACCGCTGCATCGGTGCTCCCGTGGCGACGCTGGAGGTCCAGATGTTCGTCGAGGAGCTGGCCGCGTGGGACAAGGCGTTCGCCGTGGTCGCCCCGCCGCAGCGGCTGCGGTCGAACTTCATGCTGGGCCTCACCGAGCTGCAGGTCGAGGTCGTCGAGGCGGGGGAAGCCGGGCGCATGATCGTGTCGTTCCCCGCCGCCGGTGCCGGTCGCGGGCTGCGCTGGCTGTCCGGCGCGGACCACGTCGCGTGCGGCAACGCGGCGGGGGTCGGCGAGCTGCTGTCGGGCCGGTGGGAGCACGACACGGTCGTCGAGGTCGTGCGGGCGGCCCGGGAGTCCGCCGCGGAGCACGTCGTGCTGGTCGGGCACAGCATGGGCGGGCTGTCCGCACTCCGGTTGCGCGGTGCGCTGCGCGCCGCGCTGGGGGTGCCCGTGGGGGTGCTGCTGGTGAACACGCCGTACCCGGACGCCGCCGGCCGCATCCCGACGATGTCGCACTCGACGGACGCCGAGATAGCGGACGTGCTGGCCGCCGACGGATTTCCGCCGGACGTTCTCGAGGACCCGGAATTGCTGGCCGAGATCGCCGCCGGTGTCCGCGCCGATGCCGAGGTCGCCGACCGGCTCGCCGAATGGGTGAACCAGGAAGCGGACATCGACCAATTGCACGTGGTGGCGACCCGGGGCGACAATTTCATCGGAACGGAGATGTGTGCCCGCTGGCGTGATCGGGTATCAGGTCAATTCCGCCTCGTCGAGGCCGAAGGGGGTCACATGCTCGACGGAACCCCGCCGGAGGTGCTCCGCGAGGCGGTCGATTCGGTCGTGTCGGCGTTGAGGAACCCCTGAATGAGCGAGCTCCGCAAGTCGACGGGCGTCTTCGTCGGCACCTTCGTGGCGCTGTCCACGATCCTGGGCGCGGGCATGATGGTGCTGCCCGGCACGAGCTACTACCAGCTCGGCCTGTCGGCGTGGATGCCGTGGGCGGTCGCGGCGTTGTCGGTGGTGCCGCTGCTGTACTGCTACGCCTGGCTGGGCCGGCGGTACCCGGCCGCGTCCGGTGTCGCCCACTACGCCGAGGTCGCGCTCGGCCGGTCGACCGGCCGCACCTCCGGCATGCTCGCCACGTTCGCGCTGGTCACCGGCATTCCCGCGACCGCGATCACCGGTGGCCGCTACCTCGCCGAGTTCTCCGGTGCCGCCGCGCTGACCTGGGCGTTCCCCGTGGTCGTGCTCGCGGCAGCGACCGCCGTGGCGCTGCTGGGCGCGAACGTCTCCGGCCGGCTGCAGGTCACCCTGCTGCTGGCGTTGTTCGCCCTCGTCGTGGTCACGGCGGTGATCGCGATCGGCTCGCACGGCCCGGCCGTCCCGAGCACGCGCCTGCCGGAGTTCTCCGCGCTCGGCACCGCGCTCACCGCGGTCTACGTGGCGTTCACCGGCTGGGAGACGGTCGCCTTCACGTTCGAGGAGCACAAGAGCTCGGACGCGATCCCGCGCATCTTCGTCACCTCCTACCTCGTCGTGGTGGCGCTGTACGCGTTGCTGCTGCTGGGGATCTTCGCCGTGGTCGACTCCGGCGACCCGGCGCTGAACTCGGCACCGCTGCTGCTCCTCGCCGAACGGGCGCTCGGCGGCGTCGGCCGGCCGATGACGCTGCTGCTGGTGATCGTCACGATCACGGCGAACGTCTGCGCCTCGGTGCTCGCCCTGTCCCGCCTGGTGTTCGGCATGGCCCGCAGCGGCTACCTGCCCGCCGCGCTGAGCCGGGTGCGGACCCGTGACGCGAACCCGGTGACCTCCGTGGTCGTGGTCGGGCTGGTGCTGACCGTGATCGCGGTGCTCGGCGCACTGGGGCTGGTGTCGTTCGAGGCGCTCTTCGTGGTGTCGGGCGGGATCTACTTCGTGCTCTACGGCGTGGGCGCGGCGGCGTTCGCCAAGCTGGCGGACGGGGTGCGCGCGCGTGTCGTCACGGCGTTGTGCGGGGTGACCGTGCTGCTCGTGACGCTGCTCGCGGGACCGCCGATGTGGCTGTGCTGGGTGCTGTTCGCGGTGGTGCTGCTGGGCACCTCCCTGGTCGACCGCCGCAGGCGGGCGAGGGTGAGCGCGACCTCCGGCTGACCGGACCGCTCCCGTCACGCCAGGGCGGTGCGGCACACCTCGACGGGATCGCGGACCTCGTGCACACCCGCCGCCGCCAAGGCCGCCGCGGCGGCGAACGACGGATCGTCCAGCACGCGCGTGACGGCTGCCCGCAGACCGTCCACCGCGGCCGGGCGGACGAGCACGCCGCTGCCCTGCCGCGCGACCCGGTTCGCCATCTCCCACTGGTCACCGCCGCCGGGCACCACGACCACCGGAACGGCCGCCCGCAGCGCCTTGACCAGCATCCCGTGCCCGCCGCCGCAGACCAGGACCGCCGCGTCGCGCAGCAGCTCGTCCTGCCGTCCCGGTCCTGACCTGGCCCAGTCCGGCAACGTCCCGGGCGGCGGCGCGAACGTGGACACCACGGCCCGCACGCCCAGGCCGTCCAGCGCCGCCAGCGTCATCTCGGCCATGCCGGCCGCCCCGGTCCACGCCGTCGACGGAGCGATCAGGACGAGCGGCGCGGTGCCCGGTGGCGGGGTCATCAGCTCCCGGCTCGCCTCCCACAGCAGCGGCCCGACCACGTGCGCGTCGGTCGGCCAGTCCGGTCGCGGCACCTCCAGCGCGGGCAACGTCGCGACCAGCCGTGCGACCGGGCCCGCTCCCCTGCCGCTCAGCCCGACCCGCCGCCGTGCCGCGACCAGCTGCCGTTCGCCCTGCTTCAGCGAACGGGCGGTCAGCGCGCGCAGCACCGCGTCCCGCAGCTTCCCGCGTACCCCGACCCCGGCCGCCAGTCCGCTGCCCATCGGCGGCAGGTGCTTCGACGGCGCGTAGAGCGGGTGCGGCGACAGCTGCACCCACGGGACGCCTGCCCGTTCCGCGGCCATGCCCGCACCCAGCGCCAGGACGTCGCACACGACCAGGTCAGGCTCTGACTCGGCGAGCTGGGGCCCGAGCGCGAGGGCCAGCTCCGCCGCCTGGTCGTGCAACGCCTTCCCGAGGTCGGCCTCGTCGCGCAGGTCGCGCAACGCCAGCCCGGTGACCCGCGCGGCCGGCACGCCCTCCCGCACCGCCGCGTCCACCCAACGGTCGCCGGTCAGCAAGACCGGGGCGTCCCCGGCCTCCCTGAACCGCAGGCACAACGCGATCGCCGGAACGACATGCCCCGGATCGCCACCGGAAACGACAACCACCCGCACGCCCCCCAGTTGACCACGCCCCCTGCCGCCCAGGCATCTGCAAGTACCACCAACCCTTGATCAAACCGCCGCTGACCACCACCAACCACTTCGCCGCACGCCGAAGCGCGCGTCCGGCTGTGGGCCGCCCCCGAGGCAGTCGGCAGTAGAAAAGTGCTGGGTGATCTTGAGTTGGTGGTACTTGCAGATGCGGGAGCAGCAGGGGTCAGAGGGCGAGTGACTCGATTGCCGCGGCTGCCAGTGGGGCCGCCGTCTGGGCGTACCGGGTGGCGAGCTTGCGGAACAGCTGCTCCGCCGCGATCGCCGGCCAGTCGTGCGCCAGGAGGCTCCGCAGGCAGGTGCGGGTCCTGCCGCACGAGGTCGAGCCAGTCGCCGTGCAGCACCAGCTGCCGGGCCAGGTCGTCGGGCAACGTGTCGTCCGGCGTGCGCCACCGGGCCAGGAAGTCCTGGTAACGCGCGGCGATCGCGGCCATGTCGAAGGCGCGCGCGGCCAGGTCGGCGGCCTCCGTCGGCTTGGCGTGCTGGGCGGTGAACACGGTGATGTGATCGGCGAGGCCCAGGCCCGCGACGATCTCGGTCACGTCGTGGGTGCCCGGCGTGATCCACAGGCCGTTCTGCACCGGGCCGAAGCCCGCCCACTGCAGCTGCGTGCGCAGGTCGTGGCGGGTGGAGCGGCGGCCCTCCGGCAGGGAGAACCCGACGAGCGTCCAGGTGCCGTCCCAGTCCCTGTTCACGGCGCCGCGCTGCCAGATGCGGCGCTCACCGTCGTGCAGCACGTCGTTCGCGCGCGGGGTGAGTCCGAAGTAGACCTTGCGGCCGTTGCGGTGCTTGGTGAGCAGGCCGCGGGAGGTCATCCGGGTCAGCGTCGACCGCACGGCCTCCTCGGAGACGTCCACGCGCGCGAAGACGTCGATCACGCTGCCCGAGTAGACCGCGATGTCCCGGCCCAGCACGTACAGGCCGAGGAAGTTGAGCAGCAAGGACTGGGGCGTCACGCTGCTCACGATACATGTTGGGCAACATCTAGACGAGCGTCACGAATATGCCTTACTTTTGGTCGCGATCCCAACGGAGAGGACTCGTCGGATGGAGCTGTCTGGCAAGGTCGCGATCGTCACCGGCGCCGGTCGCGGACTGGGACGGGCCTACGCGGAAGCCCTGGCGCGCAACGGGGCCGCGGTCGTGGTGAACGACGTGGACGAGAGCGCGGAGGAGGTCGCCGCGGCCATCGGCGGCACGGCGGTCGTCGCACCGGTGGGGCCTGCGGAGACCGCGCAACGGCTCGTCGACACCGCCGTGGCGGCGTTCGGGCGGCTCGACGTGCTGGTCACCAACGCGGGCATCCTCCGCGACCGGGTGCTGTGGAAGATGACCGACGACGAGTTCGACGCCGTCATCGACGTGCACCTGCGCGGCACCTTCACGTGCGCTCGCGCGGCGGCGGTCCGGATGCGGGAGCAGGGCACGGGCGGCCGGCTCGTGCTGGTGTCGTCACCGGCAGGGCAGCGCGGCAACTTCGGGCAGACCAACTACGCCGCCGCCAAGGCCGGGATCGCCGCCATGGCACGGACCTGGGCGCTGGAGCTCGCCAGGGCCGACGTCGCGGTCAACGCGGTCGTGCCGGTCGCCGCCACCGAGATGACCAGGACGATCCCCGCGTTCGCCCCGTTGATCGAGGAGTCCGAACGCACCGGCACGCCGCTGCCGGACTGGGTGCGCCGCGACGAGGGCATGGGCACCGTCGAGGACGCCGCCGAACTGGTCGTGTTCCTGGCGAGCGACGCCGCGAAGGGCATCACCGGACAGGCCATCGGCATCGGCGGCGACCGGCTCGCGCTGTGGGCGCACCCCGCGGAGAAGCAGGTGCTGTTCGCCGACGGCGGCTGGTCGGCGGCCGCGATCGCCGAGCGATTCGGCGAGCTCGAACCCGAGACCTACGGCATCCCGGCTCCGGTGGCACCATGACCGGCATCGACCTGGACGAGATCGTCGCCATCGACGTCCACACGCACGCGGAGATCTCGAAGGACGGCCACAGCTCGCTCAGCCCCGATCTGGTCGAGGCGTCCGCCCGGTATTTCAAGGCCGCTCACCGCCAGCCCACCATCGCCGAGACCGCCGCGATCTACCGCGAGCGCAGGATGGCCGCGGTGATCTTCACCGTGGACGCCGAGCACGCCACCGGCCACCCGCGCATCGCCAACGAGGAGGTCGCGGCGTCCTGCGCCGAGCACGCCGACGTGCTCATCCCGTTCGCGAGCGTCGACCCGTGGAAGGGCAGGGCCGCGGTCCGCGAGGCGCGCCGGCTCGTGGAGGAGCACGGCGTGCGCGGGTTCAAGTTCCACCCGAGCCTGCAGGACTTCTCCCCCGACGACCGGATGGCCTACCCGCTCTACGAGGCGATCGAGGAGCTCGGCGTCCCCGCCCTGTTCCACAGCGGGCAGACCGGGATCGGCGCCGGCGTGCCCGGTGGCGGCGGAATCCGGTTGAAGCACTCCAACCCGATGCTCGTCGACGACGTCGCCGTCGACTTCCCGCACCTGCGGATCATCCTCGCGCACCCGTCGTTCCCCTGGCAGGACGAGGCGCTCGCGGTCGCGACGCACAAGCCGTTCGTGCACATCGACCTGTCCGGCTGGTCACCGAAGTACTTCCCGCCACAGCTGGTGCGGTATGCCAACACCGTGCTGCAGGACAAGGTGCTGTTCGGCTCGGACCACCCGGTGATCACCCCGGACCGCTGGCTCGCCGACTTCGCCGCGCTGGAGATCAAGGACGAGGTCCGCCCGAAGATCCTCAAGCACAACGCCGCACGCCTGCTCGGACTCGTCAAGGAGGACGCATGACCACCGCCGTGCAAGGGATCTCCGAGCTCAAGGCGCTGGCGGGGGCCGACCTCGGCCACACCGACTGGCTGCAGGTCACCCAGGAGCGCGTCGACACCTTCGCCGACGCCACCGACGACCACCAGTGGATCCACGTCGACCCCGAACGCGCCGCGACCGGCCCGTTCGGCACCACGATCGCGCACGGCTACCTGACGCTGGCACTGCTCATCCCGCTCATGGGGCAGCTGCTGACCGTCTCCGGCGTGCGGATGAGCCTCAACTACGGGCTGGAGAAGGTCCGCTTCCCCGCACCCGTCCCGGTCGGCGCCAAGATCCGGCTGGCCGGCCGCGTCGCGTCCGTCGAGGACGTCACGGGCGACGGCGTGCAGCTGACCGTCGACTTCACCGTCGAGATCGAGGGCTCCGAAAAGCCCGCGTGCGTCGCACGCGCCGTCTACCGCCACTACGCGTGAGGTGAGGTCATGGCGACAACAACGCAGTTACGCCGTGCGGTCTCGTCCAGCTTCCTCGGCAGTGTGATCGAGTACTACGACTTCCTGCTCTACGCCACGGCCTCCGCGGTCGTGTTCAACAAGGTCTTCTTCTCCTCGCTCGACCCGCTGGTCGGCACGATCGCGAGCTTCGGCACGTTCGCCACCGGCTACCTGGCCCGCCCGCTCGGAGGTGTCCTCTTCGGACATTACGGCGACCTGCTGGGCCGCAAGAAGATGCTCGTGCTGACCATGACGCTGATGGGTGTGGCGAGCTTCCTGATCGGCCTGCTGCCCACCTACGCGCAGATCGGCTGGCTGGCACCGGCCGGGCTGGTGCTGCTGCGGGTCGTGCAGGGCATCTCCGTCGGCGGCGAGTGGGGCGGCGCGGTGCTCATGTCCGCCGAGCACGCCACCTCGCGGCGCGGGCTGTGGGCGAGCTTCACCAACGCGGGCGCGCCGTGCGGCATGGTCCTGTCGACCGCCGCGCTGACCGGTACCGCGGCGCTGGTGGGCGAGCAGGCGTTCCTGTCATGGGGCTGGCGGGTGCCGTTCCTGCTGAGCCTCGCGCTGCTGGCGGTCGGCCTGTTCGTGCGGATGCGGGTCGAGGAGACGCCGGTGTTCCGGGCCGAGCGCAAGAAGACGTCCACGCCGCTGGTCGACGTGCTGCGCAACCACCCGCGCACGCTGCTGCTGAGTGTCGGGGTCGGCCTGTCGGCGTTCGTCGCGCAGTCGACGCTGACGACGTTCATCCTCGCGTACGGCGTGCAGGCCGGGAACAGCCGGCAGGCGATCCTCAACGCGCTCACGCTGTCGTCGGCGCTCGCGGTGCTGGGCATCCTCGGCTGGTCCGCGGCCTCGGACCGGTTCGGGCGCCGGCCGGTGGTGCTCGCCGGGGCCGTGCTGATGGCCGTGTTCGGGTTCGTGCTGTTCCCGTTGGTGGACAACGGGTACGTCGTCCTCGCGCTGGTGCTCGGCCAGGCGGTGGTCCACCCGATGATGTACGGGCCGCTCGCCGCGCTCTACAGCGAGCTGTTCACCACCGGGAGCCGCTACACCGGGGCGTCGCTGGGCTACCAGCTCGCCGGACTGGGCGCGGGCCTCGCCCCGCTGCTGTTCGCGCAGGTGCAGAACAGCGCGGGGACGGGCGCGATCCCGTTCATCCTCGCGGCCTTCTGCCTGCTGACCGTGGTCTGCACGGTCGTGTTGCGGGAGACCAGCCACACCAGCCTGACGGGAGACAGGGATGCGGAACTCGGGTCTGGGCAGCTGGCCGCACCGCCGCGCGCGCATGGCGCCGAAGCGTGACGCGCTGACCCACCAGGGGGTCACCACGACCTACGGGGAGCTGGACGAGCGCACGACGAGGCTCGCGCGGCGGCTGGAGGAGCTCGGGGTGCGGCACGGCGACCGGGTCGCCTACCTCGGGCCCAACCACCCGTCGTTCGCCGAGACGATGTTCGCCGCGCACCTGCTCGGCGCGGTGTTCGTGCCGCTGAACTTCCGGCTCACCTCGGCGGAGGTCGACTACCAGTTGGGCGACAGCGGGGCCCGCGTGCTCGTGCACGCGGCCTCGCACCGCGTCACGCACGAACACGCCATCTCGCTGGACGGCTACGAGGAATGGCTGGCCGGGGGCTCGGCGGACCCGCTCGACGTGCCGGTGGCGGTCGACGACCCCGCGTTGATCCTCTACACCTCCGGCACGACCGGGCGGCCCAAGGGCGCGGTGCTCACCCACGCCAACCTGCTGTGGAACACGTTCAACCTGATGGTCGGCGTCGACATCGCCGCCGACGAGGTGGCGCTGGTGGCCGCGCCGCTGTTCCACGTCGCCGCGCTGACGCAGACGCTGCTGCCCACGTTCGTCAAGGGCGGCCACAGCGTGCTGACCCCGCGCTGGGACGTCGACGAGTGCGTGTCGCTGATCGAGCGGCACGGTGTGACGTGGCTGTTCGGCGTGTCCACGATGTACGCCGACCTGGCCGCGTCACCGCACTGGCACACGGCGGACCTGTCGTCGGTGCGGGTGCTGCTCTGCGGCGGTGCGGCGATACCGGACGCGCTGATCCACACCTACCAGGACCGCGGGCTGGTGTTCTGCCAGGGCTACGGCCTCACCGAGACCGCGCCGGGCGCCACGTTCCTGGAGGCGGCCGACAGCGTGCGCAAGGCGGGCTCGGCCGGCCCGCCGGTGTTCCTCGGCGACCTGCGGCTGGCCGATACCGGCGAGATCGAGGTGCAGGGCCCGAACGTGACGCCCGGCTACTGGAACGACCCGGTCGCCACCGCGGCCGCGTTCACCCCGGACGGCTGGTTCCGCACCGGCGACATCGGCCGCCTGGACACCGACGGCCACCTGCACGTCGTCGACCGCCTGAAGGACATGTACATCTCCGGCGGGGAGAACGTGTACCCGGCGGAGGTGGAGAACGCGATCGCCGACCACCCGGACGTCGCCGAGGTGGCGGTGGTCGGCGTGCCGGACGACCGGTGGGGTGAGGTGGGCCGCGCGTTCGTGCGGCCCCGCGACGGTGCTTCGCTGGACGCACCATCACTGCGCGAGTTCCTGCTTCCGCGCCTGGCGAAGTACAAGATCCCGGTGCACGTCGAGGTGGTCGCCGAGCTGCCGCGCACGGGTTCGAGGAAGGTGCTCAAACCGGCGTTGCGCCGGATGCCGCTGGTCAGCTCAGCGCGGCCAGAAAGCGGCTGATCGGTCCGAAGGTGAACAGGCCGGTGCCGGCGGCCTGTTCGTCCTTCGCCGGTGCCAGTGTCGTGCGGGCCCGTTCTCCCAGCCCCCGGTCCCCCAGGCGGATCGCCGCCATCGCGAGCAGGCAGGCCCGCGTCTCGGTGAGCAGGTCCGCGGGCCCGGCCGGGAGGTCCCTCGCCGCGGCGAGCGCCTCGTCGTGCGGCAGCACGAGGGGGCGCACCCAGTCGCGGTGCGGGCCCCAGTCGTCGTCCAGGTCCACCACCGACGGACCGTGCAGGCTCAGCAGCGCCAGCGGCAGGAGCCCGCGCTCCATGCCCCACATGCCGGTGCCCTCCACACGGGCGGCGGCGGCCCGGTACGCGCGGTCTGCGGCGGGGACGTCTCCGGCGGCGGCGAGCTTGAGCGCCGCGTACCAGCCGGTGAACACCCCGACCAGCGGCAGGTCGTACCGGCGGGCGAGGTCGTCGGCCTCCTCGGCGTGCCGGTCGGCGGTGCCGAGCCGGTCGAGTGCGGCGTGCGCCTGGACCAGGACCAGGTGGCCGAGGACCTCGTGGGTGACCAGGCGGTGCTCGGCGGCGTGGGCGACGATCTCCGCGCCGATCGCGGCGCGGTGCGGGGCCAGCCCGGCGCGGTGGAAGGTGTGCATGAACCGGGCGTTGAGCGCGAACGCCCGCAGCCCCGGATCGTCCAGTTCGCGGGCGATGGCCTCGGCCTCCTCCGCTTCCGGCAGGCGTGCGCCGGTGCCGCGGTCCTCCATGGCGATGGTGGCGAGCAGGCGGGCGCGGGTGGCGGTCGGGCCGGGGAACGCGGGCAGGACGCGTTCGGCGGCCGCGACGAGCTCGGCGGAGTGGGCCGGGTCGTCGTTGGTGGTCCAGATCCCGGGGACGTCGAAGGAGCCGATGACGTCGGCCACGGCTTGCGGATCGGCAGGTGGCGGGTCCGCGGGCACCAGCGGAGGGGCAGTCGGCGGGTCCGCAAGCCGCTGCGGTCCTCCCCCGCCTGCCGCGCGCAACGCCACCGAACGCTGCTCCCGCGCGCCCTCCAGGTCCCCGCTCACCGCCAGCGCCCGCGCCAGTCCGGTCAGCAGGTCCACCCGCACGCCGTCCGCCGCCGCGATGGCCGCCCGCCACAACCGCACGGCGTCCCGCGGCGACCGCGTCACCCCCGCCGCCGTGGCCAACGCCCTGATCGCCGCCTCCCCGCGCGCACCGGCCGCAAGGTAGTGGTGCGCCAGCAACTCCACCTCGCCCGGCCGTGCCGCACCGCTCGCCCCCGCCACCGCGTCACCCATCCGGGACTCCAGGGCCCGCGCCACCACCCCGTGCCACCGCGCCCGCCGCGTCAGCGACACCTCCTCGTACAGCGTGTCCCGCACCAGCACGTGCGTGAACCGCGCCCGCCCCGGCGCCACCTCCACCACGAACCCCGCGTCCAACGCCACGTCCAGCGCGTCGAGCACGTCCCCGCCCGCCACCGCGGCCAGCAGGTCCACGTCCACCTCACGGCCGAGCACCGACGCCTGCCGCAGCACCGTGCGCGCCCCGGCGGGCAGCCCCGCCAACCGGTGCCGCAGCACGTCCCGCACCCCCGCCGGCACCGTGCCCGGATCGCCGCCCGCCGCGCTCAGCCGGGCCAGTTCCTTGACGTAGAACGGGTTCCCGCCGCTGCGCTCGGCGATGAGCCGCACGTCGGCGCCGGCCGCGATCGACCGCACGAGCGCGCCGACCGCCTCCTCGCCCAGGCCGGTGCAGCTCCACGCGGACCGGTTCCGCGCGGGCCAGCGCCTCGGAGGCCACCGGCACCCGTGACGTCGCCACCACCAGCACCCGGCCGGGCAGCGGCGCCACCGTGAACGCCGCCAGCACCGCCAGCGTCTCCTCGTCGGCCTGGTGCAGGTCGTCCAGCACGACCAGCACCGGTGCCGCCGACGACACCGCCGCCACCACGGACCGGCGCAGCCGGAAGCGGTCGTCCGCCGCCAGTTCCAGGCCCAGCGCCTCCACCACCTGCTGCCACGGCCACGCCACCGGCGCGTCCTCCGGGCACCGGGCCCACACCGTCCGCCAGCCGCGGCCGGCGAGCACCGCGCTGAACGCCTCCGCCAGCGCCGTCTTGCCCACGCCCGCCTCGCCCGTCACCACCGCGATCCCCAGGCCCGCCGCGGGCACGGCGTCCGCCAGCACGGCCAGCTCTGCGGACCTCCCGACCAGGCCGATCGGCGGCGACGGCGTCAGGCGGGGCGACCGCGCGAGGACGTCCGACTCCAGCGCCCGCAGCTCCGGACCGGGGTCGACGCCCAGGTGCTCCGCCAGGGCGGTGCGGGCCGAGCGCACCGCCGCCAGCGCGTCGCCCTGCCGGCCCTCCCGGTACAGCGCCAGCGCGAGCAGGCTCCACGCCTTCTCCCGCCACGGGTGCGCGGTGACCTGCGCGCGCAGGTCCGCCACGACCTCCGCGGCACGGCCAGCCGCCAGCGCCGCCTCGGCCCGGCGTTCGACGGCGACCAGGCGCAGCTCCTCCAGCCGGTCGACCTCCGCGCGCGCCCAGTGCTCGTCGGCGAACTCGGCGTAGGCGGGGCCGCGCCACAACGCCAGCGCCGCGTCCAGCACCGGCAGGTCGCCGCCCAGCATCTCCTCGAACCGCCACGCGTCCACGTCCTGCGCGCGCAGCGCGTACCCGGTGCCCTCGGTGACGAGCAGGGTCGACGGGGTCCGGGGTGGACGGTCCGGTTCGAGCGCCTTGCGCAGCGCGCCCACGAACGTCTGCACGGTGCCGACCGCTCCGTCCGGCGGGTCTTCCCACAGGTCCGCGACGAGGGTGCGCACCGGCACGACACGCCGCCGCGCCACCAGCAGCCGGGCGAGCACGGCGCGTTGCTTCGGGCCGCCGAGCCGGGCCGCGCCCGCGGTCAGCGGGCCGAGCACCCCGAACGTCACCACCCGCTGACCCCGGCACTGATCGGTTGCTGATCGGGCGCGCGCAAGGTGTCGGCGTGAACCTCACGAACTTCGACCACCAGCGCGTCCAAGTCTCCGACGGCGTCGAGCTGCACGTCGCCACCACCGGCTCCGGCACCCCGGTCGTGCTGCTGCACGGCTTCCCGCAGACGCATCTGATGTGGCGGCACGTCGCCGCCGACCTGGCCGCCGACCACACCGTGATCATGCCCGACCTGCGCGGCTACGGCGACAGCGACAAGCCCGCCGACACCGGTTCCACCTACTCGAAGCGCACCGTGGCCGCCGACGTCGTGGCCGTCGCACGGCACCTGGGCCACGACCGGTTCGCGCTCGTCGGCCACGACCGGGGCGCGCACGTCGCGTTCCGCGCCGGGCTCGACCACCCCGCGCACGTCACGCACCTGGCCTCGCTCGACGTCCTGCCCACGCTGGACATGTGGGACGTCATGCGCGGGACGTCCGGCGTCGTCGGCTTCCACCTGTTCCTGATGGCCCAGCCACCCGGTCTGGCCGAAGAGCTGATCGGGGCCCGCCCGGACGTGTTCTTCGGCCACTTCCTCGACGCCTGGGGCGGGTCGTCGTTCCCGGCGGAGGTCCGCGCCGAGTACCTGCGCGCCTCCCGCGAGGCGGTCACGTCGATCGTCGCCGACTACCGGGCGATGGCGACGGTCGACGTCGAGCACGACACCGCCGACCTCCGCTCGGGCAACCGGCTGGGGATGCCCGTCACCGTGCTGCAGCAGGACTGGGGTTCCGCGCTCGGGTTCGAGGCCGAGAAGCTGTGGCGGGCCTGGGCTTCCGACCTCGACCACCGCACCGTCTCCTGTGGACATTTCATGGCCGAGGAGGCACCGGGGGTCGTCGTGGGCGCGGTGCGCGATCTGCTGGCCCGCTGAGGGTTGGTGATCGCCACGAGCGGGAATACGGGTGGGAGCTGATCGCCGAGGGGAAGGCCGCCATGTCCGTGTCCGCGCACGAGCGGTTGCTCGCTGACCGCTACGAGCTCGACGACCTGCTGGGCTCGGGCGGCATGGCCGACGTGCACCGCGCGTGGGACACCCGGCTGCACCGCCACGTCGCGGTGAAGCTCTTCCGCGCCGGCTCCGACCTCGCGGACGCGGTCCGGTTCGACAACGAGGTCAAGACCCTGGCCGCGTTGTCGCACCCCGGCCTCGTCCAGGTGCACGACGCCGGGACCACCGGCGGCACGCCGTTCGTCGTGTTGCAGATGGTCGACGGGCAGACGCTGTTCGAGCGCATCGCCGACGGGCCGCTGGAGGTCGGCGAGGTGCGGCGGCTGGGCGCGGAGCTCGCCGACGTGCTGGACTACGTGCACGCCAGGGGTGTGATGCACCGCGACATCAAGCCGTCGAACATCCTGCTCGACCGCGACGGCAACGCCCACCTCGCCGACTTCGGCCTGGCCACGCTGGTCGACGCGACCCGGCTCACCCGGCCCGACCAGCTGGTGGGCACCGCCGCCTACCTCTCGCCGGAGCAGGTCCGCGGCGAGGCCCTCACCTGCGCGGTCGACATCTACTCGCTCGGGCTTCTGCTGCTGGAGTGCCTCACCGGGCGGCGCGAGTACCAGGGCAGCGAGGTCGAGGCCGCCGTCGCCCGCCTGCACCGCCGCCCGGAGATCCCGCGCCACCTGCCCACCGACCTGCGCCGCCTGCTCGACACGATGACCTCGCTGACGCCCCGGCGCCGCCCCACCGCCGCGGAGTGCGCGCGGGCGTTGCGGCACGTCCAGCCGGCGACCAGGCCCGGCATCCCGCTGCAGGCCCGCCACCCGGTGCGGATGCTCCTGGCCGCGGGGGCGTTCGCAGCGGTCGCCACGGCCGGTGTCACCGCGGCGCTGACCGCGTCCACACCGCCGGCCGAGTCCGCGCCGCCGACCACCACCACTGCTCCGGCGACGTCGGCCGTACCCGTAGCCGCCTCGGTGCCGCCGGCGACCACCACGACCGCTCCGGCCGTGCCCGTCCAGGCCGGCGGGAAGGTCGACCGGCCCGAGCGCGAGGACGTGAAGCCGGCCGACCGCAAGCCGGAGGACCGCAAGGGCGACGAGCGCAAGCGGGAGGACCGCAAGGGCAAGGGCGGCCCCGGCAAGGGCTGACACCGCCCGGCGTGCACCGCGTTCAGGCGAGGTGCCCGTCCGGCCGCACCACCCCGGCCGCCGTCCGCACGTGCCCACCCCCGCGCAGCCGTTCGAACAACCGCCCGCCGTCGGGCAGCACGTGGTCCGGCACCCTGCGGCCGGTCGCGTACGCCACGTCCAGGCCGGACAGCCGTTCCGCCAGCTCGCGGGACATGTCCGGCGCCGACGCGATCAGGCCGCTCAGCAACGCCCGCAGCGCCTGCCCCTCCGGTGTGTAGGCCGTCATCAACGCGGTCTGCGCCCTGGTGTGGGCGAGCAGCGCGGCGCCGACGGGGTGGCGTTCCTCGTGGTAGGTGTCGAGCAACGCCTCGTCCGCGCGCCCGGTGACGACGGCCGCGAGCTTCCAGCCGAGGTTGTGGGCGTCCTGGATGCCGACGTTCATTCCGACCCCGCCGGTCGGGAAGTGCATGTGGGCGGCGTCGCCGGCGAGCAGCACCGTGCCCGCGCAGTAGGCGGCGGCCTGCCGGGTGGCGTTGCCGAACCGGGACAGCCACCGCGGGTCGCGCATCCCGAAGTCGGTGCCCGCGATGGCCTTCACCACCGCGCGCAGCTCGTCGAGGGTGAGCTCGCCGGGCCACTCCGGCCGGTTGCTCGCGGGATCACCGCCCACGATCCGGTGCACCCCACCCGGCAACGGCACGACCATCAGGCCGCCGTCGGCCCCGGTGGCGCTGGTGAACCCGCGCGAGGGCGGGTCGTCGAGCACCACGTCGCCCAGCCAGCCCCAGGTCGTGGCGTCGGTGCCGGGGAAGTCGACGCCCGCGGCGGCGCGGACGGTGCTGCGGGTCCCGTCGCACCCCACCACGTAGCGCGCGCCGACGACCTCGCCGTCGTCCAGCACCACACCGCCCTCGGTCAGCCCGGTGACCCGGCAGCCGCGCCGCACCACCGCCCCCAGCCCGACCGCTCGCTCTTCGAGCAGCTCCTCCGTCCTGACCTGCGGCAACGCCAGCGTGAACGGGTAGGGCGTGTCGAGGACGGCGAAGTCCAGCCGGTCCGGCAGCCCGCCGAAGTGCCCGTTCGGGATGCGCAGGCCCTCGGCCAGGAACGGCTCCACCACCCCGCGGCAGTCGAGCACCTCGACCGTGCGCGGGTGGATCGTGAGCGCCTTCGAGTTCCGGTCCCGCTCCAGCCGCGCCTCCAGCACCACGACCGAGGCACCGCCCAGCCTCAGCTCCCCCGCCAGCCACAACCCGGTCGGCCCCGCGCCGACGATGACGACGTCCAGCATCAACCCACTCCTCTTGGTCTCTGACCAACACTCGGTGCCGTGAGTAGACTAGGTCAGTGACCAAGAGTCAAGCGGACGTGCTGCGCACCGCCCTGGAGATCCTCGACGAGCACGGCGCGGGCGCGGTCTCGCTGCGCGCCATCGCCCAGCGCCTGGACGTGCGGATGAACACCGTCCTGTGGCACGTGAAGACCAAGGCCCGGCTGGAGGAGCTGATGGCCGACGCGATCGTGGCGGGCGTGTCGCTCACCGGCCTGCCGGCCGACTGGCGCGAGCGGGCCGCCGAGATCGCGCGCCGCTACCGCCGGGCCCTGCTCGCCCACCGCGACGGGGCCGTGCTCGTGGCCGGCACCTACGCCGCCGAACCGGCCACTTTGGACGTCGCGGAGGCGCTGTGCGCGGCACTGCTGGAGGGCGGGCTGTCCGAACGGGACGCCGCGTGGACGTTGTGGGACGTCATCTACTTCGTCCTCGGGCTCACGCAGGAGGAGCAGGCACTGCCGGGACGCTCCGCGAATGGTCTGGTGCTGGGTGAGCGGCCCGCGTTGCGGCGCGTGCTCCCGTTCCTGACCGAGGAGTCGTTCGACGAGCGGTTCGAGCACGGCCTGGCGAAGCTGGTCGCTACTTTCGGCCCTGCTGAATAGGCCGTGTCACATGTGCGCGGACCCGTCCGCGTGCTGCCGCCGGGACCGGCTGCCCACCGCTGACTCGCGGTGGGCAGCCGGTCGGCACGGGATCAGGCGGTGTGCAGCCGCAGCCCGTAGACGTTCAGGATCTCGTTGATCGGCTGGAACCAGGTGCGGCCACCGCTGGAGCAGTTGCCGTAGCCGCCGGACGTCACGCCCTGGGCCTGGTCACCGGTGATGAACGAGCCGCCGGAGTCGCCGCCCTCGGCGCACACGCTGGTGCCCGCCATCTGGTGCACGTCGCCCTGGGCGTACCGGATCGTCTCGTTGCGGCTCTGGATCGCGCCGCAGTGCCACTTCGTCGTCGAGCCCGAGCGGCACACGGAGGTGCCGACCGGTGCCTCCCACGAGCCGCGGACCAGCACGTCGCTCACCCGGCCCCAGCCGAGCACGACGGGCACGGTCCACCAGCCGCCGCCGGTGCGCACCCAGGCGTAGTCGTTGCCGGGGAAGGAGGAGCCGGCGAAGTTGCCCTGGAAGGAGCGGTCCCAGCCGTACACCGCCGCGCCGTTGCCGCCGCAGTGGCCGGCGGTGACGTAGCCGCCGTGCACCGAGAAGCCGATGGAGCAGCGGACGTTGCCGGTGTAGTACGGGTCGCCGCCGACGGTGCCGGCCGCGAACGGCTGCGGCTGCCGCACGCCGTCGGTGTTGACGCTGATGGCGCCGAACTGCCTGGCCCTGTCGAGGAACGCGGCGACCTCGGCGGTCTGCTTGCCGGCTTCAACGTTGACGACGACCGTGCCGGTCCTGGGGTCCGGGTGCCAGCTCGCGACCGCGGCCGGCACGGCACCGGTCGCGGACAGGGCGTCGAGCCGGTTCTTGTGGGCGTTCATCGACCCGGCGGACCGGGTGACGAGCTTCGCCACGGCGCCGGTGGCCTCGACTCGGCCGGCCGCCGCCCGGTCGGTGACGGCGACGACGAGGCGGTTGTCCTCGAACCAGCTGCCCGCGTGGGCGGTGCCGGCCTCGGCCTCGGCACGCGGTGCGAGCACCGACGCGCGGTGTTCCTTCTCCAGGCGCAGCCGCGCCTGCTGTTCGGTCAGCCCGAACGCCGAACTCATCGCCGACAGCAGGCCGGGCGACAGCTCCTGCGCCGAGGCCTGGGCGGGAGCGGTGAAGGTGGACCCGACCAGCACGAGGGCCAGCGCGGGCACGATTCTGGACACGCTGAGACGCACGCTCTTCTCCTTGTCCGTCAGGGGTCGCCTCCCGCCCCGTTGCGGAAGGCGCGAACATGAGAGCGCTCTCACAGTGACGCAGCCGACACCGGCCGGTCAACCGCTGACAAAGCTCCTGTCCTGCCCGATTCCTGACCGAACGGTCCCAACCGGGCAATCAGGTCATCATCACCACCTGGCGCACCGCCTCGCCGGACGCCAGCCGCGCGAAGCCGTCGTTGATCTCCGGCAGCGTCAGCCGGCCGGAGAGCAGGCCGTCGACCGGCAGCCGACCGGCGCGGTAGAGGTCGACGAAGCGCGGCACGTCCCGGCGCGGCACGCACGAACCGAGGTAGCTGCCCTTGAGCGTGCGCTCCTCGGCGACCAGGTTCAGCGCGGGCAGGGTGACGGTCCGGTCGGGGTGCGGCAGGCCGACGGTGACGGTGGTGCCGCCGATCGCGGTGGCGGCGTAGGCCTGCTCCAGCACGGCCGCGACGCCGGTGGTGTCGATGACCTTGTCCGCGCCGCCGCCGGTGAGGTCGCGCAGGTGCGCCACGACGTCCGGGCCGCCCGCCACGTCGTGCGTGGCGCCGAGGGTGCGGGCCAGCTGCCGCTTGTGCTCGACGACGTCCACCGCGACGACCTGCGTGGCACCGGCCGTGACCGCCGCCAGGACGGCCGCGAGACCGACACCGCCCAGACCGAACACGGCGACCCGGTCCCCCGGCACGACCTCGGCGCTGTAGAACGCGGCCCCCGCGCCGGTGAGCACCGCGCACCCGAAGAGCGCAGCGATCTCGGGTGGCAGGTCGGAAGGCACGCGTGTGGCCGACCGGTCGGAGACCACGGTGTACTCGGCGAACCCGGACACGCCGAGGTGGTGGTGCGGCCGGGTGCCGTCCGGGAGGGTCCACCGGCGGTGACCGCTCAGCAGGGTGCCCTCGCGGTTGGCGGCGGCACCCGGTTCGCACAGCGCCTGGCGGCCGGACGCGCACCGGCGGCACGCACCGCAGGCGGGCACGAACGACAGCACGACGTGGTCGCCGGGCGCGAACTCGGAGCTCGGGCCCGCCTCGACGACCTCGCCCGCCGCCTCGTGGCCGAGCACCATCGGCAACGGCCGCAGGCGGGAACCGTCGATCACGGACAGGTCGGAGTGGCACAGGCCGGTGGCGCGCACGCGCACCAGCAGCTCGCCGGGACCGGGCGGGTCGAGGTCGAGGTCGACGACCTCCAGCGGGCCGCCGACGGCCGTGAGCACCGCACCGCGCGTCTTCACGCGACCACCAGCCCTTCCATCCGGGTGCGCAGGCCCGCGGGGATCTCGACGGGCTTGCGGGTCGTGCGGTCGACGAACACGTGCACGAAGTGGCCCTCCGCCACGACGTCCGCGCTGCCTTCGAGGAAGAACCCGACCTCGTAGCGCACGCTCGACCGGCCGAGGTGCCCGACGCGCAGGCCCGCGTCCAGCGCGTCCGGGAACGCCACCGAGGCGCGGTAGTTGCAGTGGGACTCCACGCACAGGCCGATCTCGGCGCCCTCGTGGATGTCGAGGCCCGCCGCGATCAGCCACGTGTTGATCACGGTGTCCATGAACGCGTAGTGGACGACGTTGTTCACGTGTCCGTAGACGTCGTTGTCCGCCCATCGGGTCGGAATCCGCTGCCAGTGCCGGTACTGCTCGCGCACACGACCACCTTTGCTCTGTTCGGACTTTGCTCTGGTTCTGGCACTGTCAGTCGAGCCTCCTGGTCAGCTCGACCCTCGACCGCACGCCGAGCCGCGCGAAGATGTTGCGCAGGTGGTGCTCGACGGTGCGGTGGCTCAGGAACAACCGCGCGGCGATCTCGCGGTTCGTGGCGCCCTCGGCGACCAGCCGCGCGATCTGCGCCTGCTGCGGCGTCAGCTCCGGCCGGTCGCCGGGTCCACCGGTGCTGTCGCCGGCGGCGCGCAGCTCCGCGCTGGCGCGGGCGACCCAGTGGTCGGCCTGGTAGGACTGGAAGATCCGCACCGCGTCGCGCAGGTGGTCGCGCGCCAGCTTGGGTTTGCGGCTCCTGCGCAGCCGGGTGCCGTACAGCAGCTCGGTCTTCGCGAGCTCCATCGCGGTGCCGCTGGCCCGGTGCAGGCGGATGGCCTCCTCGAAGTGCTCGTCGGCGGCGCCGCTGCCGCCTCCGAGCAGCCCGCGGCAGCGGTGGCTCAGCGCGAGGCGGGCCGAGCTGCCCGTCGCCTCCGCCCAGCGTTCGAACCGCCGCAGCGCCCGGTCCCCCGCACCGGGCTGCCCGCACGCGACGGCCGCCTCCACGACCTGCGGTGCGGCCATGACCTTGATGCCGGCGTGGCCGGGGTGCAGGCGCAGCCGGTCGAGCGCGTCGGCGGGCCGGTCCCTGGCCAGGTCGACGCACGCGAACGCCCACGCGCCGAACGTGCCCGGCCGGGTGAGCCCGCGCTGCGTGATGTGCTCGGTGGCGGTGTCGATGCGGTGCAGCGCCGTGTCGGAGTCCCCGCGCAACGCCGCCAGCAGGGCGAGGATCGTCAGGTGGTCGACCACGGCGTTGTGCTGCCCGACCGCCGTCGCCGCGTGCACGCCCTCGGTGGCCGCGGTGAGGGCGGCCGCGTGCTGGTCGAGCAGGAGCGCCGACAACGCGCGGTAGACCAGCGCCCACGGCACCAGCGCGGTGTACCCGCTCTCGCGCGCCGCAGTCACCGCGCTGGTGGCCATCTCGTGCGACCCGACGGCGTCACCGAGCACGTAGGCGGCCTGGCTGGCCCAGATCCGCGGCTGCGCGCCCGGCACCCGGTGGGCGAGCTCGACGACCTCGCGCAACGCGGGCAGCGCCTCGTCGTGGCGGCCGTCGAAGGTGGCAGCCATCCCGGCCAGGTGGCCGAGCGTGAGCCGGGTGGCCGGTGGTTCGTCGGGCAGCCGGATCTCCCTGGCGAACTCGGCCACGGCGCTGTAGCGGCGGTGGTCACCCGCGATGCTCGCCGCCTCGCCCGCGAACCCGAGTGCCGCGACGGCCAGCCCGCGCCGGGTGCCGACGAGGCTGCGCGCGGCCCGCATGAGCCGGTCGGCGGCGACGTCCGGGAGGCTCTCGCCCAGGTCGATGCCGCCGGCGACGAGGTCCATCAGCGCCTTGAGCTCGGGGGTGTCGGTGAGCCGGACCGCGCAGCGCAGCACCGCCCGCGCCTGGTGCGGTGCGCCGCGGGCCCAGTGGTCGGCGGCGGCGTTGAGGAGGCGGCGGGCCTTCTGCTCGGTGTCCCCGGTCAGCTGGGCGGCGCGGTCGTGGTCGCGGGCTGCGGTGGCGAAGTCGCCGCACCGGCGGGCGTGCTCGGCGCTGGCGGTCAGCAGGTCGGCGGGCCCGTCGTCACCGGCCCGGCCGGCGCGGGCAGCGTGCCACGTGCGCCGCGGGCCCGCGGGCAGCAGCTCGGCCAGCTCCGCGTGCGCCCGGAACCGCGCGGCCGGCGACAGGCCCGCGGCCAGCGTCGACCGCACCAGCCGCCGCGGGTCCAGCAGCGTTCCCGCCTCCGTCACCGCCTCCAGGTCCCCGGTGAGCCGCGCCAGGTCGTCCGCGGTCAGCTCCTCGTCCACGGCGGCCAGCGCCACCGCGGTCCGCGCCCGTTCCGACAGCCCCGCGAACCGCGCCAGCAGCCGCGCCCGCAACGAGCTGGCCTGCGGCAACCCGTCCGGTGGCGGCGCGATGCCGCCGAGCTGGTCCGACGTGAGCGCCCCCGCCAGCTCCACCAGCGCGAGCGGGTTGCCGCACGCCAGGTCGGCGAGGTCGACCGCCAGCGCGGGTGGGAGGCCCGGCAGCAGGTCGTGCAGCACGAGCAGGCTCTCGGCCCGGTCCAGCGGGTCGAGCACCACGTGCGGCAGCCCGAACGCCTCCCCCTCGGTGGCGATGAGCAGCGCCGCCCGCGTCCCGGTCACGTCGGCGGCGAGCCGGCGCAGGTCGTCGTCGAGCTCGCGCACGTCGTCGAGGCACAGCACCGCCTCGTGCGAACGGCGGGCGTGGTCGAGCAGGGCGGTCCGGCCACTGCCCGGTTCGCCGCACACGACGAGCACCCCGCCGTGGCCGGCTCGCGCACGTCGGAGCAACGCGTCCACGGCGACGCGCTGCCGGTCACGGCCACGCAACATCGGGCCAGTTTCACCGCGGTGGAGGCCCAGCGGAAGGGGTCTGGGACAAATTCAACTACCAGCGTTAGTTTTACCGCTGAAGTTCTTCGCGAGACCGGTGGTTGCACCGATGCGGACCCGTGCGCGGCGGTTGCAGGGTCGAGAGGTCCTCGCACTTCCCCTGCCGAATGAGGTGTACAACGCCGTGCAACTCCGCTCCCTGCTCCCCCTGGCGCTCACGCTGGTGCTCGTCACCGGCACCGGTACCGCACACGCGGCCAACCCCTACGAACGCGGTCCCGCCCCGACGAACGCGAGCATCGAGGCGCTCCGCGGGCCGTTCGCCGTGTCGGAGACCTCGGTGTCCTCCCTGGTCGGCGGTTTCGGCGGCGGCACGATCTACTACCCGACGAGCACCGCCTCCGGCACGTTCGGCGCCGTCGCGATCTCCCCCGGCTACACCGGCACGCAGTCCAGCATCTCGTGGCTGGGCCCGCGCCTCGCGTCCCAGGGCTTCGTGGTGTTCACCATCGACACGAACACGATCTACGACCAGCCCGACAGCCGCGCCTCCCAGCTGCTCGCCGCGCTGGACTACCTGACCCAGCAGAGCAGCGTCCGGTCCCGCATCGACACCACCCGGCTCGGTGTCATGGGCCACTCGATGGGCGGCGGCGGCACGTTGCGCGCCGCCAGCCAGCGCCCCGCCCTGCAGGCGGCGATCCCGCTGACCGGCTGGCACACCACGAAGAACTGGTCGTCGGTGCGCGTGCCGACGCTCGTGGTCGGCGCGGAGGACGACTCGATCGCACCGGTCGCGTCGCACTCGGAGCCGTTCTACACGTCGCTGCCGTCCACGCTCGACAAGGCGTACCTGGAGCTCAACAACGCGAACCACTTCGCGCCGAACTCGAACAACACGACGATCGCGAAGTACAGCATCTCGTGGCTCAAGCGGTTCATCGACAACGACACCCGCTACGAGCAGTTCCTCTGCCCGGCACCGGGCCGCAGCACCCTGATCGAGGAGTACCGCGACACCTGCCCGCACTCGTAACCCGGTCACGGGTCGCAGCGCCGCGACCCGCGCCACCCCGGCCTTCGCGCCCTCATCGGGCGGGGCCGGGGTTCGGCCGCTCTAGCTGACGTGCTCCTCCACGACCCACGACCGCGTCCGCGACCGGTCCAGGAACAACGCCTCGTCGGCGGCCACACCGGACCCCTCGGCGAGCACGAGCGCGAGCCACCGCTGCCGGGTGGGCTCGTCGGCGAACCTCATGTGGGTGAGGACGTCGAACTCCACGTCGGCGGACTCCGGCAGGTAGTTGCGGGCGTAGTAGTCCGGCGGTGGCGCGACGCTGAGGACGAGCGGCACGTGGTGGTGCTCGTAGTAGTCGACGAACTCGGCTCGGGTGAACCCGCGGTGTGCCTTGAGCAGAGCCATGGTCGTGATCACGACGGGTGTCAGCTCTCCCAGACGATCGGCGACTTCACGTAGTCGTCGCCGCGGTTGTACTCGCCCGCGACGACCTTGGAGCCGTCCGTGGCCGCGGTCAGCACGCAGGTCTCGTACGTCTCGCCGGCGGCGGTGAACGTCTTCGGGGCGCTGGTGGAGTCGCAGTTCGGGGTGTCGCCGCTGATGATCACGCCGGTGCCCTTGCCGTCGGCGCCGAGACCGCGCAGGGAGATCGAGATGTAGCGCAGGTCGGTACCGCTCAGGTTCTCGACCTTCACCCGCAGGTAGAACGGCGTGATGCCCTTGGCCTTGTCGCCGAACTTCGCGAGGTCCTCCTTCGCGCCCTGCTCGATGGCGGTGAGGGTGACGGCCACGGTGCCGCTCTTGTCGCCGAGCGTGAAGGGGATGACCGCGCGGGAGCCGACCTTGAGCTTCGAACCGGGCGCGGTGACCTCACCGCCGGCGGCGATCGGGGCGTTCGAGGTGGAGCTGGGCTTCGAGGTGGTGCTGCTCGTCGTCTCCGCCGCGGTCGTGGTCTCGGCGGGCGTGGGAGAGCCGCTGGTCTCGGAGCCGCACGCCGACAGGAGCAAGCCCGCCGCGGCGACGATGATCAGGGAACGTCGGGCGTGCGTCACTGCGGAACTCCTCGCTGCGGAACCTGGGGCTGCCCAGCAGGCTAGGTCGCGGGTGGACGGTCCGGTATCGGTCGTTCGCACCACACGCGACTCACAGGTCGTCGAGCCCGATCAGACCGTCCTGGATGGCCCGTGCCACGAGCGCCGCCTTCGTGGGCGCCTGCCGGCCGATCGCCGCGTACTTCACCCTGATCCGCTCCAGGTGCGAGTTCACCGTGCTGAGCGCGATGTTGAGCCGTTGCGCCACGAACTCCTTCGACTCCGACTGGAACCACTCGACCAGCACCTCGGTCTCGCGCGGCGACAGCGCGGGCCGCGTCTCCGACCGGTCCCCCGCCAGCGCGCCCGCGAGTGCCGGCGGAGTGTAGGACTGCCCGTCCGCCGCCGCGCGCACGGCCTGCACGAGGTGCTCGGCGCCCTCGGCCTTCGTCAGGTAGCTGAGCGCGCCGAGCTCCAGGCACTGCAGGGCGATCTCGTCGTCGGCGCGCATGGAATACACGACGACCCGGCGACCGTCCTCGGCCAGCCTGCGCAGCTCCGCCGTCGCGGGCGTGACACCGCCCAGGTGCAGGTCGAGCACGACCACGGCGTCCTGCGGCGCGGCCCAGGCGACCTCGACGTCCTCCCCGCTGCCCACGAGCGCGATCGGTGGCTCCGCTGTGGACAGCCAGTGCGCGACCCCCGCCCGCACCACGGGGTGGTCGTCCACCACGACCGCCGTCACGTCGCCCGCCATCGCGCCTCGCTCCTCACCAGTCCGCTGTGGACGCTCGTCTCGACCGCGACCACCTCCGGCACGCCGTCGTGGTGCGGCAGCTCCCCCGGCGCGTCCGCCACCACCGCCACCCGCACCTCCGTGGCCGTCCGGAGCAGGCTCACCTTCGCACGCCCACCGGCCACGGCGAGCGCACGGGCCATCGGCGCGACCAGCTCCCGCCGCACCTCCGTCGGCACCGGCGTGGCCGTGCCGCTGACCGCGAGCGACACCACCACCCCGCGCCGTTCCGCGACGTCCACACAGGCCGTCAGCTCGTGCAGCAACGGGTCCGGCACGTCGTCGTTCTCCGCGAACAACCGCCGCAGCTGCACCGCCGCCACCGAGCACCGCACCCGCGTCGGCTCGTCCGCGACGCTCACGACCTCGTCGGCGAGGTCCGCCAGCAGCGGCAGCACCGCCCCCAGCTGGCCCTCGAACCCGGCCCGCAGGTCCTGCTCCCGCTGCCGCGCCAACTCCTCCCGCGTGCGCGCCGCGTCGTGCTCGGCGGCCGCCTCCGCGGCGAGCCGCCCGTCCCGCAGGAGCACCCCCGTGATCACCATGACGCCGACCTGGAAGCTCGTGCCGCTGAGGATGACGACCCCCGCGGTACCCCCGTCGCCGTTGCCGGCGTGCAGGAACCACCCGACCGACAGGGCGAGGTGGGCGCCGAGGGCGGCGACGAGGGGCCGGGGCCGTTCGACGAGGACGAGCAGCAGGTACCAGCCGATGAGCCCGAACGCCCAGTCCTGCGACCCGAGCGGCGTGCCGGCGGCCTGGGCGGTGGTGGCGAGGACCGACGCCACCAGGACCACGGCGGTGAGCCCCGCGGCCACCGCGGTGCCGAGCTGGGCGCGACCGGCGGCGACGTGGCCGCCGACGATCGCGAGGACCGCGGTCAGGAGGGTGTACGCGGTCCACGCGGTGGCGGAGTCGGGGCCGACGGCCAGGGACGGGAGGGTCAGGACCAGTTGGATGGCGGTGACGACGACCAGCAGGACCTGGCGGGTGGTGGTGACGACGGCGAGGTCGGTCATCGCCCACCGGCCCGGTCGGGGGCTGCGGAGTGGTCGGGGGTTCCGGGCGGGTCGAGGGTTGCGGAGCGGTCGAGGGCTGCCGCGTGGTCGGCCGGGCTTTTGCCGGCGGTCCACGCCAGCCGAACCGTCGTCCCCGCTCCCGGCACCGAGTCGATCTCCACCGACCCGCCGACGGCGCGCACCCGTTCCACGACGGACTCCCGCACCCCGCGCCGGTGCGGCGCGACGTCCGCCGGCACGAACCCCGGGCCGTCGTCGCGCACCACCACGGTGGCGCCACCGTCCACCCGCGACACGACCACGTCCGCGGTCGCGCCGGGTGCGTGCCGGGCCACGTTCGTCAGCAGCTCCCGCACGGCCCGCACGAACGCCAGCGCCACCACGGCGGGCACCGGCACGGCCTCCACCGGCGCGACCGCGACCCGCGCGTCGACCTGGCCCCCGGCCACCGCCGACCCGGCCGCAACCCGCACCCCAACACGGTCCCCGGCCGCCACCCGCACCCCGGCCCGGTCCCGCCCCACCGCCACGAGCGCCGCACCGAGGTCGACCGTCCCCTGGGCGTTGTCCCGTTCGGCCAGCACCACCAGGTCCCGCCGGGCCTGCGCGGCCACGGCCGAGGGCTCACCGCCATGCGCCGCCATGAGGAAGGTCGCCGCCGCCGTGTCGTGCAGCAACGCCAGGTACTCGCGTTGCCGCCGGCTGCGGTCCAGCGCCACGGCCGCCGCACGGTTCTGCGAGGCGGCGCGTTCGCGCAGAACGTCGACGCGGCGGCTGGAGCGGCGCAGGAGGTCGTAGGCGAGCCGGGCCAGCACCGACTCCAGCACCGCGCGGACCAGGACGTCCGGTCCGGCCGCCGTCACCGCCACGACCAGCAGCAACGCCGTCGCGGGCACCGTGACCCGCGGCGGGTGCTGCCACTGCCAGGTGATCAGGGTGGTGGTGAGGACGGTGAGCGTCCACTGCTCGGCGGTGCCGCCCAGCACGACGAACAGCACCACCACCCGCGCGAACGCCACCGGCAGGGCCACGCCGGGCAGGCGGAAGTCGGCGGCGGAGGTGAGCACGACGAACGCGAACAGCGTCCAGCCCGCCGCGGAGCCCGCGGACAGCGCGCCGAAGAGGCTGATCAGGACGACACCGGCGCCGCGGACGGGACCCGCGAGGCGGGACACCGTCGCGAGGAGCCTCGCCTCCAGCAGCACGCCCGGCATTGTGCCAGGTCAGCTCTCGTGCGCCGCGGCGGTCAGGCGGCGGTGTCCCTGGTGCGCCGGACCGCGACCACGATCAACGCGATCAGGCCGAACAGGGGGATCGTGCTGATCGCCCAGGACAGGCCCATCGGCGGGCCGGGCTGTTCCATCACCTGGAGGTCCTTCAGCTCACCGGTGCCGGTGCCGGCCGGTCCGGTGATGTCGAACCGCATCGCCCACGTCCCCGGCACGGGCAGCGCCTGCACGTCCAGTCCCCACACCTCGCGCTTGCGGGGGTGGCGGGCCAGCGGGTCGTCGCCGACCACCTTGTCGGCGTGCACCAGCGTCAGCGTGCCCTGCTTGCCGGTGATGCCGTCCTCGGGCGCGAACGTGAAGTCCAGCGACTGCATGGCCTTGAGCGGCCAGGTGCTGAACCCGACGGTCAGGTCGTACGGGCCCGCCTTGACCTTCTCGGTGTGCACGACGTTCACCGGTTCGAAGGCCAGCGCCGGGGCGGCGAGACCGAACAGCAGGGCGGCCGCACCGGCCAGTCCCAGCACCGTCTTACGCATGGCTGTTCTCCTTTGCCGGCGCCAGGTGGCGCAGCGTGCGGCCGAAGCGGCGGCCGGCCAGGCCGGCGAGTGCGCCGAAGACCGCGCCGGCCGCGATGGTGGCGAGGTAGCGGTCGGTCGCGGGGAACCGGCCGTCGCCGAAGACGAGGATGCGCTGCACCGGCGCGCAGGCCGTGATGAGCACGCCGCCGAGCGCGCCGGGGACCCACGCGGGCAGCCGGTGCAGCAGCTCGGCGGCGACCCCGACGAGGACCAGCGCCATCGGGATCATGTTGGGCAGCGCGGGAACGCCGTCGGTGTAGTCGCGCAGCGGCAGCCCGGTGGCGGAGGCGTAGACCTCGGTCGCCCACGGCGAGAACCACCAGAACACCGCCTGCAGCGCCGCGACCACCACCGCGACGGCGAGCGCCCCACCGCGGCGGTTCAGCGCGTTGCCCGCCATGAACAGGATCAGCACGGAGAAGAACGCGGCGCCGACGTTGATCGAGTTCACGACCCCGTTCGGCAGCGCCTGCAGGCCGATGACGGTCACCATGCTGAACGCGAGCAGCACCGCCGAGGCGCCGACCACGCCGTAGGCGCCCCACGGCCGGTCACGGGCGACGGCGAACACCATCACCGCGCCGACCATCGTGATCGAGATCGACAGCAGCAGGCCGATGTGCGGCGGCGAGGCGATCACCGCGTCGAAGCCGTACAGGCTGTGCCACCACTGGTCCCACAGCCCGTAGACGAGGAACAGCGCCGCGCCGATGCCGGAGATCAGGTAGCCGACGGGTGCGGAGAACGTGCGGCCGAAGACGCCGACAGCGCGGCCGCCGACGATCGGGTCGACGTGCCGGTCGCGCTTCGCGGCGGCCGTCGTCATCAGCACGACGGCGAGGCTCGCCAGGCCCGAGATCGCACTGCCCGCGTACAGGAACAGGTGCGGCATCGTGAAGAACGTGTCGGGCCCGACGTCGGTGTGCCACTGGATGTCCCAGGTCAAGCCGATCAACGAGATCAGGGTGCCGCCGACCACGAGACCCGCCGGCACCACCCCCTTCGGGACGGTCCTGGCTGACGGTGCGGCCACCGTCGACGCCGTGATGTCCATCGTTCCTCCCCCTTCAGGTGAGCAGCAGCGGGATGACGACCCGCTGCTCGCTGAGTGACACGGTGATCTCCCACTGCCCGGCCATGAACAGGTCGACGGCGCCGACCCGGTAGTGGCCGGGTTCGAGCGGGGCCGCGGTGACCGGGGCGACCGCGTGGCCCATCTGCGGCATCGCCGGCTCGACCACCACCTCGCCGTGGGCGGGGCTGCCGGACCGGTCGGTGATGCGCAGGTCGAACGAGTTGGTGCCGGTCCGCGTGCTCGTGGGCGTGAGGACGAACCGCAGCCGGTCGGTCTCGGCGAGGTGCGACTGCGCCTCGACGGTGCGCGGCCACAGCACGACGAGCACGCCCACCAGTGCGGCGACTCCGGCCAGCACGGCCACGACGTAGGTGCCCCTGGTGCGTTTCACTTGGTGGCGACCCCCTTCGCCGCGGGCACGTCGACGACCTTCGGCACGGTGACGATCGAGTAGTCCCGTTCGACCTGGATCCACACGAGGTAGCGGCCGGGCAACGGGAACGAGTAGGTGAACGGCACGTCCGGCCCGTAGGCCGCGACGCTCTCGTCGGGCTGGTCCGGCATGCCCGGCACCGGCGGGATCATCGAGTGCACGTGCGCCCAGATCGGTGCCTCGGCCACACCACCGGTGACGGGACCGTCGCCGACCGGACCGACGACGATCATGTGGCCGAGCATGCCCAGCCACGGTTGCAGGTCGCGCTCGCCGAAGCGGGCGGTGAGCGTGCTGGGCCGGCCCGCTTCCCGGAGGTCCACCGCCACGTCGGCCTTTCCGTCGTGGGCAACGGGAGAACCGGTGCCGGCGACGTCGATGCGGGAGCGCAGCAGCTGCACTCCCCCGCCGCGCCGGGCGATCTCCGCGGCGAGCGCGTGCACGCCCCGTTCCGCGCCGGACAGCCGGGTGCGGTACTCGCCCGGCCCGGTGCGGACCGGGTGCAGGTGCCGCAGCGCCCCGGTGGGCGACACCACGACGAGGTGCACGAACGCGTTGTCGTGCACCAGCAGGTCGTCCACCGGCCGGCCGGACGAGCCATCGGTCAGGTCCAGCACGAGGTCCGCGCCGTCCATGCGCGGCACCAGGTTCACCGGCGGCCGGGAGAAGTCCGTTGTGGACGTTCGTTGCCACGGGTCGAGCACGGTGTCGTAGGTGGGGTCGAGCTGCGCGCCGGGTGCCGGTGCCGGGGGGATGCTCGGTGCGAGCAGCGCCGCCGTCACCGCGACGGCCACGGCCGCGACCATCCCGCCGGCCGGCACGAGGGCCAGCGAGGGCATTCCCAGCACCGCCAGCACCAGCGCGGCGAACAGCAGCACGCCGGCCGCGATGAACCCGCCGTAGGTCGCGTTCTCCCACGGTGGTGCGACGTTGGCCGGCACGACGAACGGGATCGTCGCCTCGTCGACCACCAGCTCCCACGGGCCGGGCCGGTCGACCTCCACGACACCGGAGTGGAAGCCAGGCGTGGCACCGAGGACCACCTTCGCCGTGCTCGACCGGGCACCGGCGGCCCGCGCGGTCAGCGTGAGCTCGCCCGGCGGTGTGCCGGCGTGGGTGACCACGTCGACGTGCACCGGTCCGGGCACCTCCGCGACCCGCCGGATGATCACGGTCAGCTCGCGGTCGCCCAGGCTCTGCGCGACGTGCAGGTCGCTGCCCGACTGGGCACCGTCGGCCAGCGCGGGGGCCGCGACCGAGAAGACCGCCCCCAGCACCAGCAGCAGGATCGCACCACTTCGCTTCATCGTGACCGAAGATAGCGATCATGACCCGCGGGCCGCGTCACTGCGGGGTCGGAAACCGGGTCCCCCGCACGGGGGATTTCCGGCCCCTGCACAGCGGGAGGAGCTCAGGGCGGCGATGCGGCAGGATCCACTGCGATGGACTCGATCAAACTGCCCCTGAAGCACCAGTCGCGACTGGTCGCGCTCGTCTGCATGGTCGCGGATGCCGGGTTCGTGGTGTACGACGCCTGCTCTGCCGGGCAGCTGGCCGTGGTGCTCGCCATGACCCTGGCCGTGGACGCGATGCTGGCCGGTCCCGCGCGGCTGTCCGGCTGGGTGGCGCTGGCGCAGGCGGCGGTTCCGGTGGTCATCCTCCTCACCATGGGCAGGGGCATCGACCACAACGACGCGGGCATGCTGATCGCCGGGTACCGCGCGGGGGCGTGGCTGCGCGGCGCACCGGCGTGGGCGTCGCTCGGCGTGCTGTCGGCCAGTCTCATGACGGCCCCGCTGGTGAACGAGTACGGCGTGACGATCGCGGTGCTGGTCGCGACCAAGGCGGCGGTGCTGCCGTGGCTCGTCGGCCGCTACACCACGGCCCGGCGCGCCTACCTGGCCGAGCTGGAGAAGCAGCGCGAGGTGGAGGAGCTGGACGCGCAGGCGGCGGTGACGAAGGCGATCACCGAGGAGCGCAGCGCGATCGCCCGCGACCTGCACGACGTGATCGTGCACCACGTCAGCGCCATCAACCTGCACGCGGGCGCCGCCCGGCTGGGCACCGTCGGCAGCAACCCGAAGCTCGCCACGTCGCTGCTCTCGGTCGAGACGGCCAGCCGCGCGGCCATGGTGGACCTGCGCCACCTGCTCGACCTTTTACACGGCACCAACGCGGAGGGCGCGCGCCAGCCGGGGCTGGACAACCTCGACGAGCTGTTCGACGGCGTGCGCGCGGCCGGCACGCCCGCGCGGTTGCTGGTGCGCGGCCAGCACCGGGAGATCCCGGAGTCGTTGGACGTCACCGTGTACCGGATCATCCAGGAGATGCTCACCAACGCGCTGCGGCACGGCGACGCGTCCGGGGTGACGGTGACCCTGGAGTACGCGCCGCGCGCGCTGACCGTGACCGCCGAGAACACCGCCGGCTCCGGCACCGGCCACTCCGGCTCCGTGCGCCGCGGCCTGGTCGGCATCCGCAACCGCGCGGGCATGTTCGCGGGCACCACCCAGTCAGGTCTGGAACCGGACGGCCGGACCTGGCGCACCGCCGTCACGTTCCCCCTGGAGGCGTCATGACCCTGTCGGTGCTGGTCGCCGACGACCACGCGATGCTGCGCTCCGGCATGCGCGCGATCTTCGAGACGCAGGCCGACCTGCGGTGCGTCGGCGAGGTCGCCGACGGCAGGGCCGCGGTGGCCGAGGTGGCGCGGCTGCGCCCGGACGTGGCCGTGCTCGACATCCGCATGCCGAAGCTCGACGGCCTCGGCGCGACCGAGCAGATCCTGGCCGATCCCGGCAACCGCACGAAGGTGTTGCTGCTGACCACCTACGACTCCGACGAGTACGTCTACCGGGCGCTGAACGCCGGTGCGAGCGGTTTCCTGCTGAAGTCGCTGCCGCCGGAGGAGCTGATCTCCGCGGTGCGGGTGGCGGCGCGCGGGGACGCGTTGATCGACCCGTCGGTGACGCAGCGGCTGATCGCGCGGTTCGCCGTGAGCCTCGCCCCTCCCCCGACGCCGCCGGAGCTGGCGCTGCTGACCGCGCGGGAACGCGAGGTGCTGCAACTCGTCGCGGCGGCGCACAGCAACGCCGAGATCGCGGCCCGGCTGCACGTCGGCGACGAGACGGTGAAGACGCACGTGTCGCGGGTGCTGGCAAAGCTGGGGCTGCGGGACCGCGTGCACGCCGTCGCCTACGCGCACATGAACGGGCTCGTGCGGCGCTCGTGAAATTCGCTGTCGCGTGGCGTGGCGCGGTGGTAGACAGCCGCCGTGCAGAATCCTCCGGCGTTCCCCGAACTGCTGCGGTCGATGGACGAACGCTCCACCGCCTTCCGCTCCGCGGTCGCCGCCGCACCCGACCTCGACGCGCAGGTACCGAGCTGTCCTGAGTGGACGCTGCACGACCTGGCCCAGCACATCGGCGAGGGCCGGCGCGCCTGGGCCGCCACCGTCGCCGCGGGTCCCGGTGCCGCGGGGAGGTCACCCGCGGAAGGGGTGGCGCCGCGGGACCGCGCCGAGCTGGACGCGTGGCTCGCCGAGTCGACCGAGCTGCTGCTGGCCGCGCTGCGGGAAGCGGGCCCCGACCGCGGGTGCTGGGTGTGGTGGACCGGCTCGCAGTCGCCGGCGACCTGCGGAGCCGTTGCGCGGCACCAGCTCCAGCAGCTCGCCGTGCACACCTACGACGCGCAGCTCACCATCGGCGCACCGCAGCCGTTGCCCTCCGACGTGGCGCTCGACGGTGTCGACGAGTTCCAGCGCACCTGCGTGGCGACGACGAGCCCGTGGCCGCACGAGCCCGCGGTGGTCGACTACCGCGCCACCGAGGGCCGGTCGTGGCGGGTGCGGCTCTCCGCGGAAGGGGCCCGCGTGATCACCGGCGAGGGCCCGGCCGACCTGACCGCGACGGGCACGGCGAGCGAGCTGGTGCTGGCGTTCTACGGCCGTGTCCCGGCGCAGGCGCTGGAGTTGGAGGGCGACGCGCGGATCTTCGACCGGCTGGCCGCCTGGGAACCCGCCTGAGGTCATCCCCTGGTCTGATCCGGACGTGCCGGGAGCAACGCCGCGCCACCGCCGCACGTCAGCCGATCATGACGTGGAAAGCACTCGGCGCGACCGCGGTCCTCTGCGCGACCCTCGTGACCCCCGCCCACGCCGCCGGCCAGGTGGTCACGCGGGTACCGGAAGCCGACCGGACAGCCGCGCTGGAGCACTGGACACCGGAGCGCATGAAGGCCGTCGGAGAGGGCGAGGTCCCACCGGCCGAGACGATCGGCAGGCCGTACGCGGGGACGGCGCCCGCGGGGGTGGGGCGGTTGTTCACGTCGAGCTCCCGGGGTGAGGACCGCTCCTGCTCGGCGACGGTCGTGCCGAGCGCGAGCGAGGACGTCGTGCTCACGGCCGGGCACTGCGTCCACGGCGGCACGGACCGGCTGGGCCGGCCGATCACGATCGGCGCCGTGGTGTTCGTCCCCGGCTACGACCACGGAGCGGGCCCGGTGTTCGCGGCACGCGCGTTCGCCTGGCCGGACACCTACCGCGGGCCGTCGAGCGCAGAGGACGACTACGCCGTGGTCGCGCTCGACCCGGTGGGCGGCCGGCACGTCCGGGACGTGGCGGGTGCGCAGCGGGTGTCGTTCGACGAGGCCGGCTCACCGGTCGGCGCCACGCTGCTGGGCTACCCGGTCTCGGCGCTGAACCGGGGCGAGGCGCTGGTCGAGTGCGTGCGACCGGCGTCGTTGCGGGTCAACTCCGTCATGGCGGAGTGGCGGACGGACTGCGACCTGGCCGGGGGGACGAGCGGTGGGCCGTGGTTGCGCGACTTCGACGCGGCGACCGGGCAGGGGACGGTCTTCGCGGTCACCAGCAGGGGCACGATGAACGTCGACGGCGTCACGACGGACCTGAGCGGAGCGGCGTTCACCCCCGCCGTGCGCGCGTTGTACGAGAACGCGGGAAGGCTGTGACCGTGCGGGGGAAGGTCGAGCGCGACTGGTGGCTGCTGCTCGTCGCGCAGGCCATCAGCACGACGGGCACGCAGGTCACCGTCGTGCTGATCCCCGCCGTCGCCATCCTCGCGTTCGGCTCCGGCATCGGCTCGGCGACGCTGCTGCTGGTCGCCGAGTTCCTGCCGGCAGCGCTGCTCGGGCCGTTCGCGGGCGTGCTGATCGACCGGCTGAGGCCGCGCACCGTGCTCGTGGCCATGGACCTCGTCCGCACCGCCGCCCCGGCCGTGGTCGCGCTGGTCGTCGCGTCCGGGCTGCGGGACATCTGGGTGCTGTACGTGCTGGCCGCGGTCCTGGGTGTGGCGGGCGCGGTGTTCGACGCCGCCGCCGAGGCCGCGATCCCCGGTCTGGTGGCGCCCGACCGGCTGGACCGCGCGAACGCCACCCGGTCGGGGCTGCTCAACCTGGTCCGCGTCGCCGGTCCCGGACTGGGCGGCCTGATCATCGCGGTGGCCGCCTCCGAGCTTCGCCCTGCTCGTCACCGCCGGCACGTTCTTCGCCTCGGCGGTGGTGCTCGTCGGAGCCACCTCCGCGACGCTGCTGACCCGGCGCTCGCCCGCGGCGGACGGTCCGTCCCTGGCCGACCAGCTGCGCGACGGCGTCCGGTACCTGCGCGGCGACCTGGTGCTGCGCCGGGCGGTCCTCGGCACGGCGACCATGAACCTCGCGGGCAGCGGCATCGGCGCGCTGTTCTTCGTGTACGCCTACCGGCAGCTGCGGCTCGGCCCGGACGAGGTCGGCCTGACGATGTCCGCGTTCAGCCTCGGCGCCGTGCTGGGCGCGACCGGGTCGGCGTGGGTGACGCGCAGGCTGACCGCCGGTCTCGCCTGCGCGGTGTGCGCGGCCGTCGCGGCGGCCGCGCTCTTCCTGATCCCGGCCGCGGCGCTGGGCCTGGCGTTCCCGGTGCTGACGGTCTACCAGTTCGTCTTCGGCGCCGCCGCGACCGCGTGGGCGGTCATCCTGCTGACCCTGCGGCAACGCCGGACCGCGCCGGAGCTGCTCGGCCGGGTGGGCTCGCTGGTCGGCGCCGTCACCGTCGCCACGGTGCCGCTGGGTGCCGTGCTCGGGACGGCGCTCGCCGGGGCGGTCGGGCTCACCCCGGCGATGCTGCTGCTCGCCGTGCTCGCCGCGACCACCCCGGCGTTCTACCTCAGTCCCGGGTTCCGCTACGCCGACAGCCGCTGAGCCGCGAGCCGGCCGGAGATCAGCACCGGCGGGATGCCGACGCCGGGCGTGGTGCCGCTGCCGGCGAGCACCACGTTGCCGTCGCGGAACGGCAGGTTGCTCGGCCGGAACGGGCCGGTCTGCCCGAACGTGTGGGCGGCGGAGAACGGCGTGCCCGCCGCCTGGCCGTCCCTGGCCCAGTCGTCCGGCGTGATGACGGCGAGCGGTTCGGCGTCCACGACGAGCTTGCGCGCGGTCATCTCGGCGACCAGCTCCTCGGCGTAGCGCTCGGCCATCGCGTCCCAGCGGATCGGCGCCGCGTCGAGGTTCGGGCACGGCGCCAGCAGGTACTGCAGGTGCCGCCCCTGCGGTGCGAGGTCCGGGTCGGTCAGCGACGGGGTGGTCAGCAGCAGCGACGGGTCGCTCATCAGCCGGCCGCGCCGGATGATCTCGTCGAACGTCTCGTTCCACCGGTCGCCGAACGAGATCGTGTGGTGGGCGAGGTCGTCGGCGATGCGGCGGGCGCTCAGGTGCACCACGACCGCCGACGGCGACCAGCGCAACGGCACCACCCGGCGCGGTTCGCCGCGCAGCAGGCGCGTGCTCTGCGCCGGGCCGGTCGCGAGCACCACCGCGTCGCACGGGAACCGCGCGTCGGCCGTGCGCACCGCCTGCACCCGGTGGCCGGTGCGATCGAGCTGCGTCACCTCGACGCCGTAGTGGAACTCCACGCCCGCGCGTGCCGCGGCGTCCGCGAGCGCCTGGGGCATGGCGCGCATGCCGCCCTTCGGGAACCACACGCCGGCGATGGTGTCCATGTAGGCGATGACGGCGTACGCGGCCAAGGCGTCCTTGGGCGCGACACCGGCGTAGAGCGCCTGGAACGTGAAGACCCGCTTCAGCCGTTCGTCGTGCAGGAACTTGCCCACCGCCCGGTCGAGCGACCCGAAGCCGCCGAGCCGGGTGAGCCGCAGCAGCTCCGGCCCCACCAGGTCGAGCGGGGAGTCGAAGCTCGAACCGATGAAGTTGTCCCGCTCGACCTCGTACAGCTCCTTGAGCCACGCCCGCAGGTCGCGGTAACCCTGCGCCTCGCGGCCGCCCGCGAAGTCGCGGACCGCCTGCTCCATCTGCTCGCCGTCGGTGTGCACGTCCAGCGCCGACCCGTCGGAGAACGACGCCCGGTAGGCCGGGTGCAGCGGCAGCAGTTCGAGGTGGTCCTCCCGCCGCTGGCCCACGGCGGCGAACGCGTCGTCGAGCAGCTCCGGCATCGTCAGCACCGTCGGACCGGTGTCGATCCGGTGCCCGTCCACGTCGAGCCGTCCCGCGAGCCCGCCGGGGTGCGGCAGGCGTTCCAGGACCGTCACCTCGTGCCCCGCACCGCGCAGGTGCAGCGCTGCCGACAACCCGGAGAGCCCGGCACCGACCACGACCACCCGGTCGGTGCGGCCCTTCACCACGTTCACCACTGCCCGGTCACGCCTTCCGCACGGTGGCCTTGCCGGCCAGCCTGATCAACTCGCGTTTCGCATCGGGGTCGATGCCCGCCCGGTCGAGCGCCATCAGCGCGTTCGCCGACAGCACGTCGATGTGCTCCTCCACCGCGTCGACGGCACCGAGCTCGACCAACAGCTCGCACACCCGTTCCACCAAAGTGTCGTTCACCGGCCCGGTGAGGCTGCGCCGCAGCACCGCCGCCGACCCGTTCGTGGCACGGGACAGCGCGATCGCCATCAACGCCGTCCGCTTGCCCTCGCGCAGGTCCTCGCCCACCGGCTTGCCGGTGACCGCCGGGTCGCCGAACACGCCGATGAGGTCGTCGCGCAGCTGGAACGCGATGCCGATGTCACGGCCGAACTCGCGCAGGCACGCCACGGTGTCCGGACCGGCGCCGGCGATCGCCGCACCGAGGTGCAGCGGCCGTTCCACGGTGTAGGCGGCGGTCTTGAGCGCCGCGACCCGCAGCGCCTGCTCCAGCGACTCCTCCCGGCGCGCGACACCGAGCAGGTCGAGGTGCTGGCCCGCCATCATCTCGGTGCGCATCGCCTGCCACGGCACCCACGCGCGCTGCAGCGCCACCGGGGAGAGCCCCGCGGTCACGAGCGCGTCGTCGGCCCAGGCGAGGGCGAGGTCGCCCACGAGCACCGCGGCCGAGTCGCCGTACTGGCGGGCACTTCCGGCCCAGCGCGACCGGCGGTGCCGCAGTGCGAACAGCTCGTGCACCGACGGCCGGCCGCGCCGCATCGTGGAGCGGTCCATCACGTCGTCGTGCGCCAGAGCGCAACATTGCAGCAACTCCAGGCAAACCAGGGCGCGCACGACGGCGTCCCGCTCCCCTCCCCCCGCGGCGCGCCAGCCCTCCCAGGCGAACCGCGGCCGGATCCTCTTCCCTCCCGCGGCGAGCATCGCGTGCAGCTCGCCGGCGAGCTCCGGCACCACGTCCGGGCGGTCGGCGAGGAACTCGTGCAACGCCGCGTCGAACAGGGCGGCGAAGTCGTCCACCCGCGACATGCGGGTGTCCACGCTGGTCAGCAGCGACATCGTCGCCCCTCTCGGCGGTCGGTCCTGGTCAGGTGAATGGAGCTAATCAGCGCCGCAGCGGCTTCGCATGATGAGCGTGGTCGTTGTGCACGGCGACACAGCCGGTTCTAGCGTGGGCACATGTCCGCAGACCGGGAGCTCGACGCCGCCGGCATCACCACACCTGCCCTGCGTGAGGCGTACCGGCGTTGCCGTGCGCTGAACGCGGAACACGGCCGCACCTACTACCTCGCAACACGGTTGCTCAGTCCGGAGCAACGCCCCGCCGTCCACGCGCTGTACGGGTTCGCCCGCTGGGTCGACGACATCGTCGACGACCTCCACAGTGGACTCGACCGGAAGCAGGCCGCCCTCGCCGAGGCCGAGCGGAACCTGGAGGCCGCCCTGCGCGACGGCGCCTCCACTGACCCGGTGATGTCCGCCCTGCTCGACACCGCACACCGCTACGAGATCCCGCACGTCCACTTCCGCGACTTCATGACGTCCATGCGCATGGACCTGACCACCACCGACTACCCCACCTTCTCCGATCTAAAGACGTACGTGCACGGTTCCGCCGCGGTGATCGGCCTGCAGGTGCTGCCGGTGCTCGGCACGAGCGTGCCGCGCGCGGAGGCAGAACCCGCCGCCGCCGCGCTCGGCGTCGCGTTCCAGCTGACGAACTTCATCCGCGACGTCGGCGAGGACCTCGACCGCGGCCGGGTCTACCTGCCCGCGGACGAGCTCGCGGCGTTCGGCGTCGACCGCGAGCGGCTGGTGCACGCGCGCAAGACCGGCAAGGCCGACGAGCAGGTGCGGGCGGCGTTGCGCGACCAGGTGCAGCGGGCGAAGCGGGTGTACACGGAGGCGTGGCCGGGTATTGCGATGCTCGCGCCGCGTTCGCGCCCGTGTGTGTTGACGGCGTATCGGCTCTACGGCCGCATCCTCGACTTGGTGGAGGAGGCGGACTGCGACGTGCTGTCCCGGCGCGTCGTGGTGTCCAACGGCAGGCGGCTCGCCGTCGCGCTCCCGGCGCTGGCCAGGGCGGTGTTCGCCCGTGCGGCCTGATGGAGGGAAAGCCATGCGCGACCGGATTCCACTGCGCGTCTACTCGAGCCCGCCGTGGCGTGAGCAGCGCCCGACCTGGCAGGACGCCAAGCCCGCGCTGATCGAGGCGGCGCTCAAGCGCGCCACCGCCCGCCCGTCGGGCAACTGGTTCGTCGCGGGGGCGAGCGGGGACGTCGAGCGCGGCAAGGCCTGCGGCCGCACGATCGCCGGGCAGGAGGTCGTGCTCTGGCGCGGGCCGCGGGGCGTGCTGATGGCGGGTTCCGGGTCGTGCCCGCACCTGGGTGCGCCGCTGTGCGACGGTGCCGTGGCCGAGGGCAGGCTGATCTGCCGCTGGCACGGCCTCGCGCTGGAGGGCAAGAAGTTCGGCGCGTGGACGCCCTACCCGGCGCACGACGACGGCGTGCTGGTGTGGGTGCGGCTGGACGAGGCCGGTGGCGAGGAGCCGCTGCCGGCGCCGGTGCTGCCGCAGCGCCCGCCGGCCGGTGCGATCGAAGCCGTGGCCACGCTGATCGGCCGCTGCGACCCGGAGGACGTGGTCGCGAACCGGCTCGACCCGTGGCACGGCGCGTGGTTCCACCCGTACTCGTTCGCGAACCTCAAGGTCGTCGAGACGCCGACCGAGGAGGACGACAGGTTCCTCGTCGAGGTGACATTCCGGCTCGCCGGCCGGGTCGGGGTGCCGGTGGTCGCGGCGTTCACCTGCCCGGAGCCGCGGACGGTGGTGATGCACATCGTCGAGGGCGAGGGCGAGGGCAGCGTCGTCGAGACGCACGCGACCCCGATCCGCGAGGGCCGCACCGCTGTCGTGGAGGCGACCATCGCGCACTCCGACCGGCCCGGTTTCGCGCTGGCGCGGCCGGTGGCCGGTGCGCTGCGCCCGATGATGCGCTGGGCGGCGGCCCGGTTGTGGCGCGACGACCTGGCCTACGCCGAACGCCGGTACGCCCTTCGGCGAAACGGGCGGTTCCCCGACTGAGCGAGTCGAGTTGCACCGATTTTGAATCGAATTTAGGCTAGGAGGCGTCAGCGCGGTCAGACCCCGAAGAGGACGTGCGCCATGCCCGAACTGTCTCGTTTGCCCAGGCCTGTCACCGACTCGTGGGACTGGCAGCTCTCCGGCCTGTGCCGCGGCATGGACAGCGCCTACTTCTTCCACACGCCCAACGAGCGCGGCTCCGCGCGCGACCAGCGCGAAGCCGCGGCCAAGGCGATCTGCCAGCGCTGCCCGGTGATGGAGAAGTGCCGGTCGCACGCGCTGGAGGTGCAGGAGACGTTCGGCATCTGGGGCGGTCTCGGCGAGAGCGAGCTGAGGGCGATCCTCTCCGAGCGCTCCCGCCGGCGGTGACCTACGCACCCCGCGCTGTCGCCGCGATGCTCGGTGTCTCCCCTGTCACGTTGAGGACGTGGGACCAGCGCTACGGGCTGGGCCCCTCCGGGCGCACCGAGGGCGGCCACCGGCGGTACGAGGAGGCCGACGTCGAGGTGCTGCGCCGGATGGTCGCGCTGACCGGCCAGGGCGTCACCCCCGCGGCCGCGGCCGAGCTGGCGCAACGCGGACCGGCTGACCGGCGCGGCACCCCGCGCGCCCTGCTCGGCGCCGACGAGGCCGAGTCGGTCCGCCGCGGTTTCATCACCGCCGCGAAACGCCTCGACGAACCGCTGATGCTCGACCTCGCCGGCAAGCTCCTCACCGCCCACGGCGTGGTGGCCGCGTGGGAGCAGGTCTTCGCGCCGTGCCTGGTGGAACTGGGCCACATGGTCACCGAACGCGGCCGGGGCGTGGAGGTCGAGCACCTGGCGAGCTCCAGCCTGCTGCTCGCGCTGCGCGGCGTCCCGGTGGCGAGCAGCCCCGGCGTGCTGGCCGCGCTGCTCTCGTGCGCCCCGGAGGAACAGCACGGCCTGGCGCTGGAGGCCCTCGGTGCCGCGCTGTCCGAGGAGGACGTGCTGTGGCGCAACCTCGGCGCCCGCGTACCCGCCCAGGCGCTGTACGACGCGGTGGTGCGGCTGCGCCCGGCCGTCGTGCTGGTGTGGGCGCACCGCCCCGACCTCGCCCGGCAGGTGCCGCTCACGAAGCTCGCCGAGCGGTCGAGCGCCCTGGTCGCGGTCGCCGGGCCCGGCTGGGCCGAGGTGGCGCTGCCGTCGTTCGTGCGGGCGCCCGGCACGTTGAGCGAGGCCATCGACCTGGTGCTCCACCGCGTCCGCGGCTGACCCGCGTCCCTCTCACCGCGGTCAGGACGCGGGCTAAGAAGTCTTGTCCGCCCTCTCCCCTCCTTGCTGCCCAGGCGTCTGCAAGTACCACCAACACATGATCAAACCGTCGCTGACTACCACCAACACGGTCACCACCTGTCGAACCAGGTTCCAGGTCCGCGGACGGCCGGCGGCGCTGTTGGCAGTAGAAAAGTGCCTGTTGATGTTGAGTTGGTGGTACTTGCAGACGCCGGCGAAGTTCAGCCGTGGTCGCGCACGCCCTTCAGCGCGGCGCGCAGGCAGACCGCCCGCACGCTGGCCAGCCGCAGCTCCGACCACCACGACGGCAGTGCGGACCGAGCTGGTCGCCGAACAGCAGCAGCGCCTTCTCGCCGGTCACCGGCCACCGCGCAGGTCGGCCAGCACGGCGTGCGCGGCCCTGCGGCCGGAGTGCAGCGCGCCCTGGATCGAGCTGGTGTCGCGGTGGTCGCCGCAGACGTACCGGCGTTCGCCTGCCCGCACGGACTGCTTGAGCCGGTGCGGTGCGGCCATCGACGGCAGCGCCCGCGGGATGTCGTAGCGGCGCAGCACCTCCCAGTCGCGGGTGTCGGTGTCGTACAGGCGGTTCAGGTGGTGGCGGACGTCCTGTTCGGACGCTGCGCCGAGCACGGTGGCCTGCACCAGCGGGGTCCGCGGCGAGTACGGCCGCGACACCTCCGACATCACCGCCGTGTTCACGACCGGCCCGCCGTTCGCGTCAACGACCAGGCACCCGTCGCGCAACGGCGACCGCGGCGGGCCGAAGTACCAGGTGGTGACACCGTTCCAGCGCGGTTCGACCAGCCCCGGCAGCAACCGCGCCGCCGTCGAGCCGTCCGTGGCCACGACCACCGCGTCCGCCGGGACCCGACCGCCCTCGGCCAGGTCGACCCGGTCGTCGTGCACGGCCCGCACCGCGGTCTCCAGCTGCACGGTCCCCTCGGGCAACCGGGCCGCCAGCGCCCTGGGCAGCTCCCCCATGCCGAGCGCCGGCACCGCTGCTCCCCCGCGTGCGAAGCTGCGCCACACCAGGTGGAAGAACCGCGACGAGGTCCGCAGCTCCCGCTCCAGGAACACCCCGGACAGGAACGGCCGGAACACCGCCTCCACCCCCCGTTCGGTCACCCCGAGCCGCCGCAGCTCGTCGTACGTCGTGCGGTCCGGCGCGGCGAGCAACGGCCGCACGGGCCCGAACGCGTCCGGTGCGGAGAACCGGGCCAGCGCCGCGAGGTCCCGCGCACCGAGCACGTGCTGACGCAGCAAGCCGTCGAACGCCGACGCACCGCTGCGCGGGTCGGCGAGCAGGTCGTGCCGGCCCTCGTCGTGCACGAACACACCGGGCCGCAGGTGCCGCAGCGGGAACGGCCCGAGGTCGAGCCGTTCGAGCTTCCGGGTAGGCGGGCAGCATGATCTGGAAGCCCCGGTCGAACCGCAAACCGTCCACGACGTCCGTGCGCACCCGCCCGCCGACCTCGTCGCCGGCCTCCAGGACGGTGACCTCGTGACCGGCGGCGGTCAGCTCCAGTGCGGCGCGCAGACCGGCCAGGCCGGCGCCCACGACGACGATCACGATGGCCTCCAACGGGAACGGACGACGGGCGGCCGAGAACGGGCAACGGGCGACGGTGCGGTTCTAGCCGGTACCGGTACAGCGGACACGGTCACACCGTCCTCCACCGGCGCGCCGCACCGCGCAGCAGCGGAACCCGCCCTTCCCGAGGCACCGTCCACAGCTCCGTCCCGGCCACCCCCCACCGGCTCAGCAGCCGGTTGGCCGCCGCGAACCCGGTGGTGGCCGCGCGTTCCATGAGCGCCACCGGCAGGTCGATCCGCACCAGGTCACCGGCGAGGACCAGGAACTCGTCGGGGGTCCGCACCCCCGGCCGGCGCGCGTAGCCGCCTGCGGGGAACAGCGGGCAGTCCTCGCGCAGCTCGTGCCGTTCGTCCACCACGACGGCGCTCTTCGTCTCCGGGTACACCTCGGTCAGCTGGTCCCACAACCGCTTCCTGGCGTCAGCTTCGTCCACGTCGGACGGAAGTGCGTAGCCGTGCAGCTCCACGACCGACCCGCCGGTGCGGGCGGCCCACGCCCGTGCCTCGTGCTCGTAGTGGTCGAGCACGCTGATGTTGTCGAGCAGGTCGTGCCCGCCGGTGCCGAGGAAGCCAGGCCGGTCGGCGTCCACCGGGCGGTCCAGCCAGTAGCGGGAGACCAGGAACCGCGGTGCGGTGCGCAGGCCGGCGACCCGTTCCCGCCAGGCCGCGTCACCGAGGAAGGGCGACGCCTCGACGACCGAGCGCAGGCCGGGGACGTCGGCGGCGAGCACCACGGCGTCGGCCTCGATCGCGCCGCCGCCGATGGTCACGGAGTACCGCCGGTTCTCACCCGGCTGCACCGACCTCACCTCGGCGCCCGTGCACAGGGTGGCGCCCAACGACGCCAGGTGCCGGCCCAGCGGGTCCCACAGGCCGTGCGGGAACGGGTCGGCGGCCACGTCGAACAGCAGGCCCTCGTCGGAGCCGAGGAAGTAGATGTGGAACATGACCGCGAGCTCCGCGGCCGACATCCGGGTCGGGTGGGCGAAGAAGCTGCGGGAGAACACCTCGAACGCCAGCGCGTGCGCGGCGCGGGGGAACCGGATGCGCTCCAGGTAGGTCGCGGCGTCGAGGCCGTCGAGCTCCTCGTAGACCCGCGGCACCGACACGTCCAGCAGCGACAGCGCCGCCCGCGCGTTGACGCCGGGCAGGTCGCGCCACCGGAACGTGGGGCTGCTGCGCAGGAACGCCAGCGCGTTCCACGGCACGGTCGTCGGCAGCCCCGCGAAGCTGTCGCGGTGCCCGGAGGCGTGCTGCAGCGGGTAGTCCGGCAGGGCGGTGAGCGCGCGGCCCGCCGGGTCGACGCGCTTCAGCAGCGCCCGCAGGTTGTAGTACTGCCGGAAGAACGCGTGGAAGCCGCGGGTCATGGTGGCCGCGCTGCCGTCGGCGAGCCGCGTGCTCCACCCGCCGACGCGGCCACCGAGGTAGTCCTCCCGTTCGCACAGCACGACCCGCGCGCCCCGTTCGGCGAGTAGCGTCGACGCGGCGAGTCCCGCGATGCCGCCGCCCACCACGGCCACGACGGGTGCGTCGCCGTCGAACTGCGGGCGCCCGGCCGGTGCCGGGACCCGCACGGCCCTGCGGTCCCTCACCGCTGCCCTCCCGGCGCGTGACCGAGGAAGGTGTGCACGACACCGAGCTGCAGACCGGGCACCGGCGAGCTGCACACGCCGGTGTACCCGTTGCGCCGCAACCGGTCCCGCAGGGCGGTGGCGCCGTCGAAGTCGACCACGCTGCGCCACAGGTAGGTGTAGAGCGACCGGTCGCCGGTGACCAGCCAGCCGGCCGGGACGACGACGCCGCACAGCGCCGTCCACACCGCGCGGCTCACCAGCGAGTCGCGCACCGAGTACTCGTGCAGCACCAGCCGGCCGCCGGGCCGCAACAACTTTCCGATGTGCCGCAACGTGGAGTCCGGGTCGGGCAGGTTGCGCAGCAGGTACGCGGCGAACACCGCGTCGAACTCGCCCTCGTCGACGTCCTCGGCACGGCTGTGCACGAACCGCACGGTGCTCGGCCAGCGCTTCCGCCGCGCCTGCGCGAGCATCCCGGCCGACGCGTCCACGGCGACGACCTCCACGCCCGGCGCCGCGGTGACCAGTGCCGCGGTCGAGGCGCCCGTGCCGCAGCCGAGGTCGAGCACGCGCATGCCCGGCCGCAGCCCGAGCGCGCGGGCCGAGCGGCGCAACGCCTGGTGGTAGCCCGGGTTCAGCCCCACCAGCAGGTCGTACCCGCGGGCCGCCCGGTCGAACTTCCCCGGCACCTCAAGCTTGTTCACGTGCCTGCCTTCCCCGTTCCCACACCATCAGCACCGCCGTCACCATCGCGAAGCCGTAGAGGAAGTCCTCCACCGGGATGTCCCACGGCACCCTGATCCCGCTGATCGCCCAGTCCGCGTACAGCACCACCGGTGCGTCCAGCTTCGTCAGCCACCCGTCCACCGGGACCTGGAACCCCAGCACGATCGCCATCGTCACCCAGTACGCCGGCAGGGCGAACAGCCCCGTCCGCAGCACGAGCAGCTCCAGCAGCACCACGAGCACCGCCGCGGCGACCGCGGCGAGCAGGTACTCCTCAACCATCGGGCAACCACCGGCCGGCCAGGCCGCGCACCGCCTCGTAGGTCAGCACCGCGCAGGTCGGGATGACGACGAAGAAGAGCACCTCCTCGATCGGCAGGACCCCGGCCAGCTCGATCCCCGTGGTCGCCCGCGGGTGGAAGCTCCAGTGACCGCGCAAGATCGCCACGACGTCCCAGGCGGCGAGGACGAGCAGCACCGGAGCGACCGCGCGGGCCAGCTCCGGCCACCGGCGGTAGACACCGCGGCCCATCCACTCCAGCGGCAGGGTGATCAGCAGGCACACCCCCAGCACCGCGAGGTACTCGTACTGGCTTCGCATCCGTCCGCCTCCCTGTGGACGACCGTATGGGGCTGGTCGGAGGTCTGCACAACGGGCGGGACAACTCGTCAGGGTGATCGTCGCGGGCCCAGCTCACCGCGGTGGGCGACGAACGGCAACAACTCGAACACCCGCCGGACGGCATCGGCGGCACCGGTGACGTCGTGCCCGGTCTCCTCGGGTCGCACGGCGGGTCACCCCCGCTGCGAGGTCAGCGGCGGCTCGGCACGGGAGTGGCGAGCAGTTGCCGGTAGAGCCGTTCGACGCCGCGTGCGGCGTCCGGCCAGGTGTGGCGGGCGTGGACCCGGTCCACACCGGCGATGCCGCAGGTGATGCGGAACGTCTCGTCGTCCAGGACCATCCGCAGCTTTCTGACCAGCTGCTTCACGTCGTGCGGTGGCACCAGGACGCCGGTGACGCCGTCGATCACGGCATCGGTGAGCCCGCCGACCGCGGTCGCCACCACGGGCACACCGCAGGCCATCGCCTCCAACGGCAGCGCGTCCCACGTCGCCTGCGCCGGCACGCACGCCACGACGTCCGCCGACCGCAACAACGCGGGCAGCTCCGCGCGGCCGACCGGCCCGGCCAGCTGTACCCGCTTCTCGACTCCCAGCCGGTGCGCCCACCGCCGCACCCGGTCGGCCTCCCCTGCCGACAGCGCACCCGCGATCACCAGCTCGACCCGCGGCAGCCGCGGCAACGCCGTGACCAGGTCGGTCAGCCCGTTGTCCGCCAGCGGGTCCGCGACGGTGACGATCCGCTGCAGCTCCGATCGTTCCGCGGTGGTGCCGTGCGACTCGAACAGGCCGACGTCGACACCGCGGGACGCGAGCGCGATCCGCCGGCGTGGAATTCCCGCGGCGGCCAGGTCGAGCATCTCCTGCTCGCAGGTAGCGACGACCAGCGCCGCCTCCCTGCCCACCAGCCGTTCGACTCCGGCGCGCTGATCGCGACCGCCGCCGAGGCCGTGGAAGGACTGGACGACGGGCACACCGGAGGGTTGTGCGGCCAGCACGGCCGCCAGACCAGGGCGCCAGAAGTGCGCGTGCACGACCTCGGGCCGTGCGCTCTCCCATTCGGACCGCAGCTCGTCGACGTACCGGCCCAGCTGGGTCTCCGGCAGGTCGGGCGGCTGGTGGTGGACGGTCACGTCGTGCCCCAGCGCGGTCAACGCCCCGGACAACCCGGTGACGTGCACCTCGCGCCAGCCAGGCGCGTCCTGGACGGTGAGCATCGCAATCCTCATGGCGTGAAGCCATCCTTTCCGAACGGAATAGACCGTACGCAAAGGGCTGCATGCTGAACCCGATTTCGAACCTAGCGCAAAGCGCGGTTGCCCGCAGATCGCCGGTCCCAAACCTGTGACGGACCCCCAGGTCTTCTTCAGCCGCAGAGGATGTGTCGCGTTGAGACAGTCCAATGTGGACAGAAAGAGGCGACGAGCGACACCGGAGGAGCTAGTTTGCTAGCATAGTAGCCATGGCCGGAGAGAAGCAGCAGTTCAACATCTACCTCCCCGCCGCACTGGTGAGACGGGTCAAGCACGCCTCGGTCGACGCGGACGTGTCGCTGTCGGCGTTCGTGGAGCAGGCGCTGGAGAGCTACCTGCGCCAGCTGGACGAGGGAGGACGGCGATGAGAGTGGTGCCCATCCGCTACACGGCGGACGTCGCCGCGGCACGGCGCTTCTACCTGGCACCGGGCCTGCGACCGGGTGCGGAGTCCCGGCCGGGCGCCTGGGTCGAGCTGCCGGCCGCCTCCGGGATGGTCGCGCTGCACGACGCGAAGGACGTCGCGGCGGGAACGTGCGAGCTGGCGTTCGAGACCGACGAGCCGCTGGAGGACGTGGCGCGGCGGCTGCGGCTGGCGGGGTTCGCGCCGGGGCCGGTGCTGGACGAGAGCCACGGGCGGTCGCTGCGGGTGCGCGATCCGGACGGGGTGTGGGTGCAGGTCAACGCGCTGGACCGCGAGCTCTGCACGTGACGACGCCACGGACGCCTGCGCTGACGCTGGCCATCGGCATCGTCTCGCTGGAGTTCGCGGCCGCCGTGGCGACCTTCGTGTCCTCCACGCTGCTGCCGGCGGTCGTGCGCGACCTCGACGCGCGCACCTCGGTGGAGCTGCTGATCTCGGGTGCCACGCTGGGCCTGTTCGTGGCGCTGCCGCTGGCCACCCGCGTCCTCGGCCTGACGGGCGCGCGCGGCACGCTCGCCATCGGCGTGCTCGCCTACCTCGCCGGCACCGCGACGGCGGCGACCGCGATGTCGGCCTGGGTGTTCGCGGCGGGGCAGTTCGTCGCCGGGTGCGCGAGCGGGCTGCTGGCGGTGTTCGGCATCAGCGCCGCCATCCAGCACCTCGACGACCAGTGGCGGGTGCGGGTGATCGCGGCGTCGTCGGCGATGTGGGTCCTGCCCGCGCTCGCCGGGCCGGCGGCCACCCTCGCGCTGGAGCACCTGGTCGGGTGGCGGTGGACGTTGCTCGCGCCGGTACCGGTCGTGGTCGCCGGGCGGGTGCTGGTCCTGCGGGCGGCGTCCGGCCCGGTCGACCGCGGCGCGGACCGGCCGCTGTGGCGCACCCTGCTCGTCCCGCTCGGGGTGGGCGTGGTCGTGTTCGGCGACCGGTGGTGGCTCGGGGCCGCCGGCATCGCGGTCGCCCTGGCCGGTGTCGCGTCGATCATGCCCGCGGGCACGCTGCGCGCACGCCGGGGCGCACCGGCGGCGCTGGTGGCGATGACGTTGTTCGCGGTCGGCTACTTCGGCGCGGACAGCCTGGTCACCATCCTGCTGACCGACGGCTACGGCACGACGACGGCGCGCGCGGCCGTGGTCCTCAGCGCGGCTCCGCTGGCGTGGGCGTTGACCAGCCTGACCGTGCCCCGGCTGCGCCGCGCCGGGCGGGAGCCACCCCCGGCACTCGGCCTCGCGCTCACCGCCGCGGGGGTGGGCGTGCTCGCGGTGGGAGCACCGGTCTTCACCACGGCTGTGGTGGCGTGGACGCTGGGTGGCGCCGGGGTCGGCCTGGCCTACCCCGGCCTGTACCTGCGGTGCACGACCGGTGCGCGGTTCGGCGCGACCGAGCTGGCCACCGCGGTGATCACCGCCGAGGCGTTCGGCGGTCTGCTCGGCCGTGCCGTCGGCGGTGCCCTCGTGTCGGCCGGCGACCTCGTGCTCGCGTACGGGATGTTCGCGGCGTTCCTCGGCCTCGCCGCGGTCGTCGCGAACCGGTCACGCGCCTAAGCCACGCGTCCCGCGACAAGGCCGGGGCACCTCCGGGCTGAGCCACGGGTCACGGCCGAAGCCGCAGTCACAGGCCGGCCGCAGGCCCCGGCCGAAGCCGCGGGTCACGAGCCCAGCGGGATCTCCAGGCTCACCGTGCCGCGCAGGTCCAGCCACGCCCGGTCCGGCCCGCGCACCAGCCGCAGCACGACCTCCTCGCACTCGGGGCAGCGCGCCACCAGGCCCGGCGCGTTGCGGTAGACCCGCAGCGCCGCCACCGAGCCCCGGTGGCCGCAGCCGGCGCACCGGCCGGTCGCCGCGGTCAGGTCCACGGCGAAGATCTCCCGCAGGTCGCCCGCGAGCGCGTTGCCGTCGACGTGGTCGTCGCTCATCGGTGGTCTCCTGTCAGCCGAAGCGCTCGGTGCGCACACGTCGGGGGTCGTGGCCCAGTGCCACCAGGATGTCGGCCACCGTCTCGACGAAGCCGGTGGGCCCGCACACGAAGCAGTTCGGGGTGAAGTCCGGTGGCCAGCCGTGCGTGTTCAACGTGGCCACGCCGATCCGCTTCGGTTCCGGCGCGCCGTCCGGGGCCCATCGCGTGTGCACGAGGTGCACGTCCAGACCGGCGTCCTCGCGGGCACGCCGGCGCAGCTCGTCGGCGAAGTACACGTCCTCGGGCGTGCGCACCGAGTACACCAGCCGGAACGGCACGCGGCTGCCCTGCTCGGCCCGTGCGCGGACCATCGCCATCAGCGGCGCGATGCCGGAGCCGCCCGCGACGAGCAGCACCGGCGCCGGATCGGTCGCGCGCCAGACGAACCAGCCGCCCACCGGACCGCGCAGCTCCACCTGGTCGCCTGGGGAGAGCACGTCGCACAGGTACGGCGAGACCTCGCCGTCGGCCACCCGCTGCACGGCCAGCTCGACCCGGTCGCCGTCGGGTGCGGAGGCGATGGAGTAGCTGCGCTGCACCGAGTAGCCGTCCTCGGCGGTCAGCCGCACGTCGACGTGCTGGCCGGCCAGGTGACCCGGCCAGTCCGGCACGTCGAGCACGAGGCTGCGCGCGCTCGCGGTGATGGCCCTGTTCTCGGCGACCGAGGCCACCCGCCAGGTCAGTCGCCCTGATACCGCTGTTCGCGCCATGGATCTCCGTAGTCGTGATAACCGGCGGTTTCCCAGAACCCCGGTTCGTCCTCCAGCAGCAACTGGATCCCGCGGACCCACTTCGCCGACTTCCAGAAGTACAGGTGCGGCACCAGCAACCGGGCCGGACCGCCGTGCTCGGGCGTGATCTCGTCGCCGTCGTAGCGGTAGGCGATCCAGGCCTGCCCGTCGAGCAGGTCCTCCAGCGGCAGGTTCGTCGTGTAGCCGCCGTAGGACTGGACGAGCGCGAAGTCCGCCGCCGTCTCGACCTCCTCCAGCAGCACGTCGAGCGAGACGCCCTTCCACCGCGTGCCGAGCTTCGACCACTTGGTGACGCAGTGGATGTCCGTCGTGATCTTCTCGGCCGGCAGCTCCATCAGCTGCTGCCACGACCAGACGTGCCTGTGCCCGGCCTCGGTGCTGATGGTCAGCTCCCACCGGTCGGTCGGCACCCGCGGCGTCGGGCCCGCGGTGAGGACCGGGAAGTCCTCTGCCAGGTACTGCCCTGGCGGGAGCTGCACGTCGGAGGACCGGCGCCGCCCGGAGAAGCCAGGAGAGACGATTGCCATGGGCACAAGTAGACGACACCCGCTCGCCGAACGCCACGGGTGATCACGACATGCCGTGATGATCACGTCGTGCCACGATGGCCGCGTGGCAGTCGATCGACGCAGCTTCCTCCTGGCCGCCGGGCTGACGGGCGCCGCCACCGCGCTGGCCGCCTGCACCGGCGCCCCTCCCCCGACGCCGACCTCGACCCCGACGCCGGCAGCGGCCGCACCGTCCAGTTCGTCCGTTCCGAGTGGACCGCCGGACTGGGCGGCGCTGCGGGCGCGGCTGTCCGGTCAGCTGCTGCTGCCCGGCCAGGAGGGGTTCACCTACCAGGGTTTCAACCCGGTGTGGAACCAGCGCACCCCCGCCGCCGTCGCGCGCTGTGCGTCGGCCGACGACGTGCGGGCGTGCGTCGAGGCGGCCCGGCGGCGGGTGCCGATCGCCGCCCGCGGCGGTGGCCACAGCTACGCGGGTTACTCCTCGCCGGAGGACGGCCTGCAGGTCGACCTGCGCGAGCTCGCCGCGGTGGAGGTGCTGCCCGGTGACCGGGTCCGCGTCGGGGCCGGCGCCCAGCTCGGCGAGGTGGCGCGGGTGCTCGCCGCGTCCGGCCGGTGCCTGCCCACCGGCACGTGCCCGACCGTCGGCGTCGCCGGTCTCACGCTCGGCGGCGGGATCGGCGTCCTCGCCCGCAAGTACGGGCTGACCTGCGACCACCTGGTCTCGGCCACGGCGGTCACCGCCGACGGCCGGGTCGTCACCGCCTCGGCCGAGCAGGAGCCAGACCTGTTCTGGGCGTTGCGCGGCGGTGGCGGCGGGAACTTCGCGATCGTCACCGAGCTCGTGTTCGGCACGGTGCCCGCGCCGCAGGTCACCGTCTTCTCGTTGCAGTACAACGCCGGTGTCGCCGACGTGCTCGGCGCGTGGCAGGGCTGGATCGCGCAGGCGCCGAACGAGCTGTGGTCCAACGTCGTGGTGCGCGGTGCCGCCGAGCCGACCTGCCGGGTCGGCGGCTGCTTCGTCGGCACCCCCGGCGAGCTGACCTCGCTGCTGGCGGCGCTGCCCGCGCCCGCGTCCCGGTTCGTCCAGCCGCAGAGCTACCCCGAGGCCACGCAGTACTTCGCGGGCACCGGGATCCAGCACGAGTCGTTCGTGGCGTCGTCGCGGATCGTGCAGAAGCCGATCAGCGACCCCGCGCGGGCCGTGGCGCTGATGAACGGCCAGTCCAGCGAGTCGTACCTGATCTTCGACGGCCTGGGAGGCGCGGTGTCCGATGTCGCGCCGGCCGCCACCGCGTTCCCCCACCGCACCGCGCTGGCCTGCGCGCAGGTCTACTTCAAGACACCGCCGACCGACGCCACCGCGACCGCGCAGGCGATGGGCCAGGTGCGCGACGGGCTCGGCGAGCTGGTCGGCGACTCCGGTTACGTCAACTACATCGACCCGCAGCTGCCACGATGGGCCGAGGCGTACTACGGCGACAACCTGGCCCGGTTGCGGGACGTCGCGCGCAGGTACGACCCGGACGGGGTGTTCGCCTTCACCCAGTCCGTTCCGCGCTGAGGGAGGGTTCGTGGAGGACGTCCGCGTCGAGGTGTCCGGCACCACCACGCTGATCTGGCTGGACCGCCCGGACCGGCGCAACGCGGTCGACGGCCCGATGGCCGCGCAGCTGCTGGAGGCGTTCCGGGCGTTCGAGGCCGACCCCGCGCAACGGGTGGCGGTGCTGGCCGGTGCGGGCGGCACGTTCTGCGCGGGCGCGGACCTGACGTCGGTCGGCGATCCCGCGCGGCGCAACGAGCTCGACCCCGCGGGCGGCGGTGGCGGTCCGATGGGGCCGACCCGGTTGCGGCTGAGCAAGCCGCTGATCGCGGCCGTCAGCGGGCACGCCGTGGCGGGCGGACTGGAGCTGGCGCTGCTCGCGGACCTGCGGGTCGTGGAGAGCGACGCGGTGTTCGGGGTGTTCTGCCGGCGCTGGGGCGTGCCGCTGATCGACGGCGGCACGGTCCGGCTGCCCAGGGTCGTCGGCCTGGGCCGGGCGCTGGACCTGATCCTCACCGGCCGCCCGGTCGCCGCCGACGAGGCGCTCGCGATGGGACTGGCCAACCGGGTCGTCGAACCCGGTCAGGCGGTCGCGGCGGCGCTGGAGCTGGCCGAGCAGATCGCCGGGTTCCCGTTCGAGTGCGTGCTCGCGGACCGGGCGTCCACCTACGCGGGGCTCGACCTGCCGCTCGCGGAGGCGTTGCGCGCGGAAGGCGCGGCCGGTGTGCCGGTCGTGGCCCGTGAGGGTGTAGCCGGCGCCGCCCGGTTCACGGACGGCGCCGGAAGACACGGCACCTTCTGAGCAGGTTGCCAGCTGTCGTGCCTTTGACGCCCCAAGTCGTACTTGCAGACGCCTGAGCAGCAACGAGGGGCGGACAAAGCTTTTGGCCAGGTGCTCAGGCGGCGACCAGTTCCTTCTCGGACTTCTTCGTCGTCTGCTTGACCTTCTTGTTCGGCAGCGAGAGCCGGAAGACCTTGTGCCACGCGGAGAACACCTGCTTGGGCAGCGGTCCGCTGACGTAGTCCAGCTCGTACTTCTCGAACAGGGCCTTCACCTTGACCGCGACCTCGGCGTACCGGTTGCTCGGCAGGTCCGGGAACAGGTGGTGCTCGATCTGGTGCGACAGGTTGCCGGTCATGATGTGCATGGCCTTGCTGCCGCTGATGTTCGCCGAGCCCATCATCTGGCGCAGGTACCACTGGCCGCGGGTCTCGCCCCTGATCGAGCGGCGCTCGAAGACCTGCACGCCCTCGGGGAAGTGACCGCACATGATCACCGAGTGCGACCACAGGTTGCGGACCAGGTTCGCGGTGAACGTCGCGGCGAGCGTGGTGAGGAACGACGGACCCGACAGCAGCGGGTGGATCACGTAGTCCTTGAGCACCTGCTTGCGGATCTTGCGGCCGACCGCCTTGGCGCGGGCGCGGAACTCGGGGTTGTTGCGGCGGCGCTTGTGCAGGTTCTTGCCGAGCTCCAGGTCGTAGGCGGCGATGCCGTACTCGAAGAAGCAGGCGTTGATGAAGTTCCACAGCGGCTGGCCCAGGTGCATCGGGTGCCACTTCTGGTCCTCGTCGACGCGCATGATGCCGTAGCCGAGGTCGTTGTCCTTGCCGATCACGTTGGTGTACGTGTGGTGCAGCTCGTTGTGCGAGTGCTTCCACTGGTCGGCCGGCGAGACGTGGTCCCACTCCCAGGTGGTGGAGTGGATCTTCGGGTCGCGCATCCAGTCCCACTGCCCGTGCAGGACGTTGTGACCGATCTCCATGTTCTCCAGGATCTTCGCCACGGACAGGCCGGCGGTGCCGATGAGCCACGCGGGCGGGAAGATCGAGAACAGCAGGATGCCGCGGCTGGTCAGCTCCAGCTTGCGCTGCACCGAGATGACCTTGCGGATGTAGGCGGCGTCCTTCTCACCGCGGCTCGCGATCACCTCGTCGCGGATGGCGTCGAGCTCGCGGCCGAGCTCCTCGATCTGCTCGTCGGTGAGGTGGGCGGTGGGGTCGATGGCGGTCATGGAGCTCGCTTTCGAGGGGTTCGGCGGCTGGAGGTGGGCCGCTTCGCGGGGGAAGGATGTCTGTGGTGGGGTGCGGATCAGCGTTCGAGCTCGCACGGACCCGCGGCAGCGGACACGCAGGTCTGCACGAGCACGCCCGGCTCTGCCTCGGTGATCTCGCCGGTGCGCAGGTCGCGGACGGCACCGGACTTGAGCGGCGTGACGCAGCCGAAGCAGATGCCCATGCGGCACCCGGAGGGCATCAGCACGCCGGCGCTCTCGCCGACGTCCAGCAGCGGGGTGGCGCCGTCGGCCTCGACGGTCTTGCCCGTGGTGCCGAACGTGACCTCGCCACCCTCGCCGGCGACGACGACGGTCGGGCGGAACCGCTCGGTGTGCAGGCGCTCGGGGATGCCGTGCCGGGCCCAGTGCGCCTCGGCGGCGTCGAGCAGGCCCGCGGGACCGCAGGCCCAGGTCTCGCGCTCGGCCCAGTCGGGCACGAGGTCCTCGAGCCGGGCGACGTCGAGCATGCCGTGGGTGTCGGTGTGCAGCTCCAGCAGCCGCAGCGCCTTGTCGGCGACGAGGTCGTGCAGGTCGTTGCGGAAGATGACGTCCTCTTCGCGTGGCGCGGAGTGGATCATCACCACGTCGTCGAGCCGGGTGTCGCGCAGCATGCCCATCGCGGGCGTGATGCCGCTGCCGGCGGTGAGGTAGAGGACCTTGGCGGGCTTCGCGGCGGGCAGCACGAACTCGCCGGTGGCCTGGTCGAGGTGGATCACCATGCCCGGCTTGGCCTTGCGGACCAGGTGGTTGCTCACCTTGCCGTCCGGGATGGCCTTGACGGTGATCGTGATGCGGCCGTCGGCGCGGTTCGTCGGTGACGTCACCGAGTACGCGCGCCACAGGCGCACGCCGTCGACGTCGACACCGACGCGGATGTACTGGCCGGCGACGTGACCGCGCCAGCCTCTGCCCGGCCTGATCACGATGGTCGCGGCGTCCCCCGTCTCGGGGTGGACGGCCTCGATGCGACCACGCAGGTCAGCGCCCGCGCGCAGCGGGCTCACCAGGTCGAGGTAGTCGGACGGCAGCAGTGGCGTCGTGACCAGCTCAAGCAGTTTCCACGCCCTGCTGCGTAGGGCGGCACTCGTCATGACTCCAGCTTGATGCGCCACAGGGCGTAAAGTCCTGTCCGCAGGACGTGAATTTGCTCGACCAGATTGTTCGCAGGGAACAAATCGTGACTCAGGCAATGCGGCGGGCCACCGAATTGGCCCTGGACGAGACGACGGTCACCGCGCTGCGGGCGGCCCTGAAGACCACGGCCGACGAGGTGGTGCAGGCCATCATCGACGAGGTGCCGAGCTACGCCGGTGCCCTGTCGGGCCGGATGGGCGGCACGATACGGCGTGCGGTGCGCACGGCGCTCGGACATTACCTGGACCTCGCGGGTGGCGTGGCCACCGGTGGGGACGCGAGCGACGCGGCCTACGAGCTCGGCCGCGGCGAGGTCCGCGACGGCCGTTCGATGGACGCCCTGCTCAGCGCCTACCGCGTCGGTGCGCGCGTGGCCTGGCGCGGGCTCGCCGAAGGCGCCGTGGCGGCCGGCCTGCCCGCCGAGGAGGTGGCGAAGTTCGCGGAGCTGACCTTCGCCTACATCGACGAGCTGTCCGCCGCGTCGGCCGCCGGTCACGCCGACGAGCTGGCCGCACGCGGCATGGCCCACGAGCGGCACCTGGAGCAGCTCGCCCGCGACCTGCTGACCGGCGCGGGCGCCGAGGCGCTGCTGGCCTCGGCGAACAGGGCCGGCTGGCCACCGCCCACGACGGTGACCGTGGTGCTGCTGCCCGCCGCGCAGGCCCGCCCGGCGTTCCGCGCGCTCGACCCCGGCACGCTGGTGCTGGACGACCTGCCGGACGCGACCGGCGTCCTGCTGGTGCCCGACGCCGACCGCGCGCACCTGTTGCGCCAGCTGACCGACCGCAGTGCCGTTGTCGGTCCCGCGCGACCTTGGGTGCGTGCGTCAGCCTCGTACGCACGGGCGTTGCGCGCGCGTGCGGTGTCCGCGGACATCCGTGACACCGAGCAGCACTTGGTCGAACTGGTACTGACCGCCGATGCCGACGCGTACGCCGACCTGCGCGCACGCGCGTTGGCCCCCTTGCGCGCGTTGCCGGAGAACTCGGCGCGCCGGCTGGAGGAGACGTTGCGGGCGTGGCTGCTCCACCAGGGGCGGCGGGAAGAGGTGGCGACGGCGTTGTTCGTGCACCCGCAGACGGTGCGGTACCGGATGCAGCAGCTGCGGGACCTGTTCCCGGACCTCGGGTCACCGCAGCGGGTGCTGGAGCTGACGCTGGCCCTCGGCCTGGAGCACTAGCGGCGGTGCGCGGCACGCCGTCTGCCCCTGCTTGAACGACGGCACCGCGGCCACGCCGGATGCGTGACCGCGGTGCTGTTCGAGCGCTACGAGCTCAACGCGGCTGGTAGGTCAGGCAGTTGGCCATGTGGTCGCCTTCGCCCTGCCCGACCCGCACGCTCTGCGCGGTGCACTCCAGCGACGCGTTGTGCACGCAGTCGGTCCGGGTGCAGGCGCCCACCTGGGCCATCACCTTGTCCAGGCCGCCCTTGGTGCTCAGCGGGATGAACGTGCCGCAGTCGGCCGCCCCGTTGTCACCGCGCACGGTGATCGCGAAGGCGTGGCAGCCGTCGTGGTTGTAGGAGCAGCCGCTCACGGTGCACTCGTGGACGGCGGGCATCGCCGGGTTCTCGAGGGTGGTCATGTCCGCTCCTGTGATCCGTGGTGGGAATGTGGTCCGGTGATTCGGACGATGCCACCGCTCACCACGGCCCGCAATTCGAACGGCAATTAGGATAGCCTTCCCTCTCGGGATTCGACAATGACCCGGAACCGGGCGTTGAGCTGCGGATACATGCTGCTGCCGCATTCACCTCACCATTCTGGTCGCGATCCAAACACCCCCGTCCGTGGACTATCTCCACGCAGTCCGCACATGCGAGCGGACCGGTCGGTCACGGACGTCCACGGCGACGTCCGGCGCGTACCGCGACCCCCGAGCGCCCGCCACACCCTCCCCCGCCGGAATAACGGACCACGGTCCTTTTCGGGATGGATGACACATCAACCAAGCAGGTCGGGTGAGGGAACATGAAGGTCGCCGTCCTCGGCGCGGGCCACGTCGGCCCGGTCATCGCGCGGCTCGCTCTCGCGGCCGGTCACGAGGTGGCCGTCGCAGGCTCGGGTGACCCCGCGCGGATCGAGATGATCGTCGACTTCCTCGCACCGGGAGCACGGCCGCGCACCACGGCGGACGCCGGGCTCGTGGTCCTCGCGATCCCGTGGCACCGGTTCGGCGAGCTCGACCCGGCGCCGTTCGCGGGCAAGGTCGTCGTGGACGCGATGAACCACTGGCCACCCGCCGACCGCGCACGCGGCGGCGCCGGCGACGACCCGGCCGCTCTCGTGCTGGTGGCGGAGCTCCTGGCGGGCATCGGGTTCGACCCAGTGCCGGTGGGCGCTCTCGCAGCAGGACGACTGCTCGAACCCGGCAGTCCGGTGTTCGGCGGCGCAGTCAGCAGGTCCACTCTGGAAGGGGAACTCCAACACGCAAACCCGGGACTGATCCCGTGTTCATCTGAACGCAGGAAGTCATGATCGCGGGAGAAGCGAGCCTTTTCCAACCTGCTTTGGCAGGTCGGGGCGCTGTCGCGAAAGCGCTGCGCGTCGTCAGCGGTGCGGAAACGCTCTCAGTGCGCCACCACACTGAGTTGGTTGCAGTTACAGGCGGATGACAACGTTGTCAGATCACCCTGACCACCACCGACTTGAGCCCGCGTGCGGCAGCCTCGCTCGTCGCACTTCACCACCAGCGGAAACAAGGTGGAAAAGGCTCAGCGGTAACAGCGGGCCACCTGACAACACGGGATTCGTCACGTGTTCCGGTCCACCGCAGCCGACATGCGACCTGGGCTGGGCACGACCACGCTTGCACATGCCCGGTGGTTCCGGAACGTCCACCGGCGGGTTCGACGGCGTCGTTGTCGCCGAGGAGCAGACCACCTTCGTGCCGAAGTGGGGCTCGGAACCCGCAGCCGTCCGTGCGCAGGCAGCTTCTCCTCGGGGGCTGGGACGGACAAGCTGGTCAACTCCGGACTCGTTCCCGTGCGGTGGCCGCGGACAAGGCCCACTCCTCCAAAGCCGACCGAGCCTGCCTGCGGCGGCGGCGCATCACCGCGGTCGCATCGAAGACACATGTGATGGCGGTTCTTGCAGGTCTGCCGGAAGTCATGCCGCACAACCGGACCACCGCCCACGCAAAGCGCTCGACTGGGACACCCCAGCCGAGCGCCCGACCACGCTCCTGGCCGAAACCAGGTGACCACCTTTCTCGCGATGACCCCTGATATTTGTGCGGGTGCCGCGGCTACTTCCTCAGCACCTGTCGATACGGCGTGTTGAGGGACGGCCTCGTTGTGGGATCAATCGCCGAGCCCGTTCGATATCCAGTTCGTGATGACGCCGGTCAAGCACGCTCCGGCAGCAGCGGCGGTCACAGCTCCAGGGCCGGCGGGCCACGCGTAGATGGCAGCACCCACGGCGCCGGCGAGACACGCCCTTGAGGTATCGGCGTACAGGCCAGTGGGGTCGACGCGGTTGACGGGGTTGCCGCCGACGTAGGCGTACCGGCTGGCGATGTCGGGCTCGAGGATCAGGCTGATGGGGTCGAGAGCAGTCCAGTTGCCGGTGGCCGAGTCGTGCCAGCGGACGCCGTGTTTGAGCCAACCGGTGTTCTCGTCGAGCAGACCTCGGGTGTGACGAATGGGGTTGGACGAGGCTGCGGTTCCGGTGGCGCTGAGCTGTTTTCCGGCGGGGTCGTAGGTGTAGGTGGCGGACACGGCTCCGGCGTTGGTGATCAGGTTGACCGGGCTGCCCTGGTTGTCGAGCGCGTAGTAGTGGACTCCGGCAGGGGTGTGCAAGGCGATGGGGGAACCGGTGGGGTCGGTGTCGATGTAGCTGGTTTGACCGTCTTTGGTGATCGACTGCAGCATCGGGACACCGTTGGTGTCGTTGCGTCCGTAGACGTAGCTCGTTGTGCTCCCCCCGGTGGTGGAGGAGACGAGCTCGTTCTGGTCGCCACCGCCCCACGTGTAGGTGCTCGAAGATGATCCTTGAGTACGGGCGGTGGTTTGACCTGCCGCGTTGTAGGTGAAGTTGCCCCGGGTCGGGTCGGCGGTGCGGTTCCCGGCGGCGTCATGGCTGTAGCCGGTGTTCGAGATCTGGTTGCCCGTGTTGTAGGTCAGGGTCTGCGCGGTGGTGCCGTCGACCTTCGCAGTGAGCCTGTTGCCGGCCTTGTCGTAGGTGTAGGCGTAGTCGTGACCGCCGAGGTTCGAGACCGCGGTGAGCCGGTTGGAGGTGTCATAGCTGTAGAGCGACAGCGCGGAGTTCAAGTTGTCGGTCGACCACTTGATCAGACCTGTGTCGGTGCCGGCCGATGCCGACGGGCACGCTTGCCCGGCGACGTGGGGCGAGTAGCAGAACCCCGTGTCGAACGTCTTGGTCGCGTCGTTGGACGCGCGTGAGGTCCAGGTCCGTGAGATCCGACCGGCCTTGTCGAAGACGGTTTTCGTGTGGGCTGCGAAGGTGGTTCGGGAGACGTTGGCGTTGAACCAGGTGTCGGTGCGCTTGCCGTTGTCGTCATAGGCGAAAGCGGTCTTCTGCCCGTTCGGCAGGGTCATCTCGGTGACTTGGTTGGCCGCGTCGTACACGTAGCCGGTGGTACCGCGGGCGTCGGTCTTCGACGTCAGGTTGCCTGCCTTGTCGTAGCCGTAGGACAGTGTGCCGCCGCCGGAGGTCGCGGTGCGCGAGGTGACCCGGTTCTGAGCGTCGTAGGTGAACGTCGTCGTGCCCGAGGCGTCGGTCCGGGTGAGCACGTTCCCGGCATCGTCGTAGGTGAAGGCCACGTCGGGCGTGGTGTCGGAGTACTGGATGGTCTTGACCCGGTCGGCGCGGTCGTAGGCGTAGATCGTGCGCAGTCCGCGACCGTCGCGGACTGCGTGCAGCCGTCCGAACCCGTCGTAGGAGATCACCGTCGGTGCCAGGCTCGAGCCGGCCGGCGGGGTGATGTCGGTGACCTGGTGATCGGTGTTGGCGGTGTAGTCGGTGAGGTTGTCGCGCGGGTCGGTGGAGGTGTTGAGGGTGCCGTCGGCGTTGTAGTCGACCTTCGAAGTCGCGCTCGCGGTGGCGTTGGTCGAACTGAGCGGGTTGCCGGCGCCGTCGTAGGTGAGCAGCTTGTTGTTGCCCTGTTCATCGGTACCGCCGGACGGCAGGTACCTCGCCGCTCCGGTGTTGGCGTAGGTGGCGGTGGACTTCGCCCCGGTCGGCGACGTGATGCTGGTCAGCGACTCACCGGCGTTCACGGCCGGGTCGTGCCCGAAGACGGTGACGCCTCCGGTGCCGCTGGTCGAGGTCGCGACGTCGTGGAACGGGGTGTAGGTCTTGGCCCGTCCCCGGCCGAGCGGGTCGGTCACGGACGTCACGAGTTCCTGGGCGTTGAGGAAGTAGTCGGTCTGCGGGCCGTTGGCGGGAGTGGCCTCGGTGTTGTTCGGGCTCGCGACCAGCGTCTCCCCGGCGGAGTAGTAGGTGAATCGGGTTGCCGCGCCGCCGGCCGGGTTCTCCTGGGTCACTTTCTTGACCCGGTGCGAGGTGTCGTACTGGATGGCCGTCTGCTTGCCGGCGCCGTTGGTGATCGTGGTCAGATCGCCGGTGGTGGCGTCGTAGCCGAAGCGGGTGTCCCGCGAGGTCGGGTCAGTGATCTTGGTCAGCTTGCCTGAGGTGTAGGTGTAGACGACGCTGCGGGGAGTGCCTTCGTCGCCGGTCTGGGCGATGGTGGTGAGGTTGCCCGACCAGGTGAGGTTCGCCGTCCGGGCACCGGTACCGCCGCGGGTCGACACGATCTGGGTCAGCTTGCCGGAGGTGTAGGTGAACGTGGAGGTCTGGGCGTTGCGGTCCCTGATCGACACCAGCCGTCCGGTCGAGTCGAACGCCGACACCGAGTTGCTGTCGTGGTCGGTGATCGTCCAGCCCGAGGCGGTCTTCACCATCGCGACCTTGAAACCGGCAGGTGCCGTGTACGCCGTCGCACCGGAGGGCTGGAACAGGCCCTCGCGGCCTTCGGGCGCGAGGTAGAGCACGGAGTTGTCGGAGTTCAGGACCACCTTGGTGTCCTGGCCGACCCTCATCGCCCATCCTGCGCCGGCCGATCCGGACGGCAGCGCGGCGCCCGTGCCCAGACGCAGGCTGTTGTAGGTCAGACCCAGCTGAAGATCGCCCTGGATGCCGGGCAGCGCCAGGTCGGAGGTCGTGACCAGCAGATTGCCGGTACCGACGTCGACCGACGCGGACACCTTGTCGGAGATCGAGAATGGAATCCGGGTCGCCGATGGGCGAGGACCGGTCATGCCTGCAGTCAGTACTGCGACGGCCTCTGCCGGAGTCGGCGCAACCGCGACGACACTGCCGGAAAGCAGCATCAGTGCAACCACTGCGGCGTTCACCGAACGACGGCACAGCATACTTCGGTTTAACAAATCATCCCCTTGGGCTGTGAATGGACTTCCTGTGTTTTCGTGCGATGTTCGTGACCGCACGGCCACGCCACACGATGCCGACGCACCTGCACTCGGACAACACGCCACCATCCCGACATGGCGCGACATGCTCTGACCAGGCTCTACCTCCGAGCATGGGATGACTGCCATACTGGCCCGTGACACCTGAGCTTGGGGAGGGCGGTAGGTGTGCTGGAAGGGAACGAAGAACTCGCGTGCCACCTTGCGAAGCTCAAGCAGCGGAGCGGACTGAGCTATTCCGAGTTGGGCAGAAAAGCACACGTCAGCAGTTCCACCCTGCACAGGTATTGCTCTGGAAAAACAGTCCCGCCCGACTACCAGACCGTAGTCGGAATTGCCACGGCCTGTTCAGCCGATGACGTGGAACTGGTCGAACTGCTCGCGCAGTGGAGGGCGGCGACAGGCCGACCGGTGATGCCGCACACCGCGGATCGAGCACCGGAACCTCGTGCACTTCCTCGGTCTCTGCCGCGCACGCGCGCCCTGTCCCGGGTGTGCGTCGTGCTCATGCTCGCGCTCGTCCTGGTGTCGCTGGCAGCCAGCGGCACGGACGTCGGACCCGTTGCCGCGCAGCGGCAGATCACCGGTCCGTCCTGGCAGCGCGAGCAGCCGCTGGCTCCGTCGCTGTTCGGCGTGACGGCATCCTCGGCGAGCGGGGTGATGCCGTCGTTCCGGGTCGGCAGTCTGCGGTTCTGGGACAGTGGTACGCGGTGGGCGAGGCTGCAGCCGCGGCGCGACACCTATGACTGGACCGTCCTCGACCGCCTCGTCGTCGGCGCGCGGAAGGCAGATCTGCCGGCCACGCTGGTGTTCGGCGGCACACCGGAGTGGGCTGCGCCCGCCGGGCCGAAGGCACCGTACGGAGACGGTTCGCGTAGCGCGCCGCCCGACGACCTGACCGTGTGGGAACAGTTCGTCAGCGCAGTGGCAACCCGTTACCACGGCCGGATCGACGCCTATGAGGTCTGGGTCCACGCCAACGACCAGCGCTACTTCTCCGGTACGACGGCCACTCTGGTCGAGATGACCAAGCTTGCCGGGCGCGCCATCAAGGCCGCCGACCCGCAAGCGGTCGTGGTGTGTCCCTCGATCGATCGGCTGTGGACGGACGAGGGCCGCTCCGTACTGCGCGAATTCACCGAGCTGCGCGGCTACGACCACTGCGACGTCGCAGGACTCAAACTGCATCAGCAACGCGCGGCTGACCCGCCGGAAACCATGATCGACCTCCTGCAACAGATCGACGGTGCCCTGCACGACGCGGGCGTGCACCCACGCCTGTGGAACACCGGTGTCACCTATGAATACGTGCGCGACGAACGGCTGGACGAGCAGCGTGCGATCGACTACGCCACACGCTTCTACCTGGTCGCGATCCACGGCTCCCGCTTCAACCTCGAACGAACCTACTTCTACAACTGGGGCGGTGGCGGCCTGCCCATCACGCTGCAGACCGTCGGCAGCCCACCCACGAGCGCCGCACTCGCGGTGGAGGAGCTGCAACGGTGGCTGACCCGCACCAGGACCCGGGGATGCGGTCAAGGGCTCGCCGTCGGCCTGCCTGCCACCGTGTGGCAATGCGAGTTCACCGCGGACGACGGTCAGCTGCTCACGATCCGCTGGACCCACGAGCACACCGCGACGACAGCCCTCCCACCAGACGCCACAGAGGTGCGCACCCTCGACGGCACCAGCCGGCCAGTGCACGCAGGCGACAGCCTCACGGTCACCGGGACACCGGTGCTCATCGTGCAGCTGCCAAGGGACTAGAAAGGCGAGTCCGCCCGGACAAGATCGTTGAGGGATCGGACGTCCCGAGAGGGCGGGGAGGAAGGCTCAAACGGTACGCCCGCGCGATCTGTCTGCCCAGCGGTATGACGTCCGTCAGCAAGTCTCGAATGGTTGCCACTGCACGGCAGCGCTACGTCCTCACCGAGCTGATTCCCGCACTTCATGCATCACGACGACCAACTTCGATCTGTCGCCGCTGACCTGCTCCACGCGACGCGCAGGTGGTCGCGCACGCCGCGCGGACCGCCTCCGCCGCACCGCGGCTCGACGTGGTCCAGCCGCGCCTAACGCACGCGGGGACTCACGAAACTGGTGATCGTGCGCACCGCCACGGTCGCCCACGACAGCACCAGGGCGGCGTAGAGCACGACGGCCACGACGACGAACATCGGCGAGTGGACCTTCGCGGCCAGTGCGCTCGTGCCGGTCACCAGCGTGCCGAGGGGGAAGACGAAGCTCCACCACGTCAACGCGAACGACATCCCGGCCCGTGCCGCGCGCACGGTTGCCGCGGTCGCGATGGCCACCCACAGCAGGGCGAAGCCCCACGTGGTCGCGCCGTACAGCACGGCGAACGCGGTCTGGCCGGGCAGCACCGCGACGCCGGCGAGCAGGTTCGCGGCGGTGATCGACTGGCCGAGCGGGCCGAGCACGATCCACAGCGTCGGCACCGCACCGCCGGGGCCGTGCTGCACCAGCCGGTGCCAGATCTGCGGCACCAGGCAGACCGTCGCGAAGAGGCTCACGCCGAACAACGCGTAGCACAGCAGGACCATCGTCTGCTGGAACTGGCCGGGCGGCAGGTGCGCGGCCAGCAGCGCGCCGGACGCCGCGGACACCATCGGCGGCACGACCGGCATCAGCCAGCCGGCGAACGGCAGCTCACCGCTGCCGAACATCCGCAGCGGCACCACGACCGACGTCACCAGGCCCAGCACGGTGCCGAGCGTCCACAGCGTCCAGTCGATCGCGAGCGCCGCGGTCAGGCCGACGAGGTCGGCGCCCAGCAGCAGCGCGCCGGTGCCGACCGTCATCAACCCCATCGCGGGCGCGCCCCAGAAGTGCGCCATCACCGGGTCGCGCAGCTGCGCGCGCACGGTCGCCCACGTCCAGCTGCGGACTGTGGCAACCGTGAGGAACACCAGCAGTGCCGCGTCCAGCAGCCACACGAACGTCGCCGCGGTGCGCAGACCGGGGACGTGCAGCGGGAGCGAGGCAGCCGCAGTGGCGACGATGCCGGTGCCCATCACGGACGCGAACAGGTTGGGGCCGAAGGGCGCCGCTCGTCGCACCTCATGGGGCACGGTGTGTGGGTGAGGTGCGAGAGCGGTCACGACACCAAGGTGCCCTGCGCGCGCCCACCTCGGTAGGCACCGATCTCCGATGACGACATAGGCTGCCCCTATGCCTTTGCCGGGACGCGTCACCGACCTCGTCAGCTACGAGCTGCTGCTGAGCGTCGCGGAGCTCGGCAGCATCGGCCGTGCCGCGAAGGCCCACGGCATGTCCCAGCCGTCGGCGAGCGAACGCCTCCGGCTGCTGGAGGCCCGCGTCGGCGTGGCGCTGCTCGAACGCACCTCGCGCGGCGCGACGCTCACCACGGCGGGCCAGCTCGTCGCCGGTTGGGCGGCACCGGTGCTCGCGAAGGCGGCGGACCTCGACGCCGGTCTGACGAGCCTGCGCGCCGACCGGCAGAGCCACCTGAAGGTCGCCGCGAGCCTGACCGTGGCCGAGTACCTGCTGCCGGCGTGGCTGATCGCGTTGCGCACGGTCAGCCCGGACACCGCGACCGTCCTGACGGCGGGCAACTCCGCGCACGTCGCCGACCAGGTGCTCGCCGACCGCGCCGACCTGGGTTTCATCGAGAGCACCGACGTGCCCGCCGGTCTCGACAGCCGCGTCGTCGGCCACGACGAGCTGGTGCTGGTCGTCGCGCCCGGCCACCCGTGGGCCCGCCGCCGCAGGATCACCGCCGCCACGCTGGCCGCCACGCCGCTGGTGTCGCGCGAACAGGGCTCTGGCACCCGGCAGGCGCTGCGGTCGGCGCTGCGCGGGATCGACCTGGAGATCACCGCGGACCCGTTGCTGGAGATGTCCTCGACCACCGCGATCAAGGCGGCGGCCACCGGCGGCATCGGCCCGGCCGTGCTCAGCGCCCACGCGGTCGCCACCGACCTGGCGACCCGCGCGCTGGTCCGCGTCGAGGTGACCGACCTCAACCTCGACCGCGCGCTGCGCGCCGTGTGGACCAGGGGCAGTGCACCCCGCGGCCCCGCCTCCGACCTGTTGACCATCGCGATGCGTACGCTTCCACCCCGTGGCGACCGGCGGTAGCAAACAGGTGCGCGCGGCACGCAAACGCCGCAAGCGGATGGCGCGCGTCGCCCACGACCTCTCCGACGCGCAGTGGGACGCGCTGAAGTCCTCGTGGGGCGGCTGCGCCTACTGCGGTTCCGCGGCCGGCTCGTTGCAGAAGGACTGCGTGCAGGCGTTGTCGCGCGGTGGCCGGTACACGCTGGGCAACGTCGTGCCCGCGTGCGGGTCGTGCAACGCCAGCAAGTGCAATGCCGAGGTCACCGGGTGGTTGCGGCGCAAGAAGCTGGACGAGAAGGCGTTCCTGTTGCGGCACCACGAGATCTCGTCGGTGCTCACGACGCGGTTCGAGCAGCCCTAGGCGGCGTTGCGGATGGCGGAGTAGCTCCTGAAGAGTGCGTCCCACGCGTCACGGCACCGCTGATCCAACCGGGGATCGGCGGTCTGACCGCCCGCGGCGAACCACGGTTCGCACGACTGGATCTCCCCGAGCTGCTTGCGCACGTCCGCGACGGCGGTGCGGGTCGTGGGCGAGAGCCGGTCGCCCTTCTTCTCCACCTCGCCGATCACCTCGGACACGTCCGGCATGACCTTCGCGCAGTTGTCGGCGGGGTCGACGGGCTCGCCGCGCAGGCGGGTGACGCAGGAGGTGAGGAGGGTGCCGATGGCGTCGAGGCGGGCGTGCTGGTCGGCCAGCGGCGAGACGGTCTGCTCGGGGGCGGACGTCGGCGCGATCGCGGGAACCGACGTCTCGGAGCCGCAGGCGCTCAGCAGCAGCGCGAGTGCGACGAGGTGACGCTTGTGCATGGTTGACGAGCTACCACATCTTCTGGCGAATGGGTCTTGGCGGCGGGCTGCCGCCGCTATCCTGCCGCGTGCGCGGGCTGCTGTCAGCGGGAACACGCCAGAGGAGGGGCCATCACCAGGGTGAACGTGCTGGGGCCGCTGGAGGTGTGGCGGGACGGCAGCCGGATGGGCCTGGGCGGGGTGAAGCAGCGGGCGTTGCTCGCTCATCTCGCGTTGAACGCGAACAGCGCCGTGTCCCTCGACCAGATCGTCGAGGTCCTCTGGCCGAAGAGCAAGCCGCGGTCCGTGGTCGCGAACGTCCGCACGTACGTGTGGCAGTTGCGGCAGGTCCTCGGCGAATGCCTGCGCACGAACGGCACGGGCTACGTGCTGGCGTTGACGCCCGACGAGCTCGACGCGCTGCGGTTCGAGCACCTGGTCACCGAGGCGCGCACCAGCGGCGACGCACTCGACCTGCTGCGGACCGCGGAGGGGTTGTGGCGCGGCCGGCCGGTCGAGGACCTGCCGGAGAACGACGCGTGGCAGCCCGTGATCACCCGGTTGGAGGAAGCGCGGCTGACGGCGACCGAGCAGCGGCTGGCGTTGCAGGTGGCACGAGGACAGGGCGACGAGGTCATCGCGGAGATGCGCGCGCTCCTCGAAGTGCACCCCTATCGCGAGAGCATCTGCTATCAGCTGATGATCGCGTTGAAGCGCACGAACCAGCGCGTCGAGGCGTTGAAGGTCTACACGGACATGCGCGCACGGCTCGCGAACGATCTGGGACTCGAACCCGGCCCTGTGCTGAAAGAGGCACATCTCGCCGTGCTGCGCGGCGAAGAAGAAGACAACGCACCGCCGATCCGGCAGCTACCGCCGTCGGTCGCCGACTTCTGCGGACGCGCCACGGAGATCGCCGAGCTAGCCGAAGCGTTGCGCGACAGCGGCAAGGTGGCGGTCGCGGGCGTGACCGGCGCTCCGGGCGTGGGCAAGTCGACGCTCGCGGTCAGGGTGGCGCACGAGGTCGCCGCGCACTTCCCGGACGGGCAGCTCTACGTCGACCTCGGCGGCACGGCCGAACGACCGCGCGACCCGGCCGACGTGCTCACCGAACTGCTGCACGCGCTGGGGGTCACCGGTGCGGGGCTGCCGTCGCGGGAGGCGGGGCGGGCGGCGTTGTTCCGCTCGAAGCTCGCGGGGCGGCGGGTGCTGGTGGTGCTCGACGACGCGGCGTCGGTGCGGCAGGTGCAGCCGTTGCTGCCGGGTGCGGCGGGGTGCGGGGTGCTCTTCACGAGCAGGCGGCGGCTGTCGGAGCTGCCCGGTGCGCGGCAGGTGGAGCTGCTGCCGTTCGCACCGGCGGAGGCGGCGGAGCTGCTGACCGGGATCGCCGGACGCGATCGGGTGGAGGCCGAGCCGGACGAGGCGGCGGCGATCACGGCGGCCTGCGGGCACCTGCCGCTCGCGATCAGGGTCGCGGGCGCGCGGCTGGCCGGTCGGGGCGGGTGGCCGTTGCGGGTGCTGCGGGCGCGGCTGGTGGACGAGTCGACGCGGCTGCGCGAGCTGTCCTCCGGTGAGCTGGCGGTGCGGGCGAGCTTCGACCTGAGCGTGCGGCAGCTGCCCGCCGACGAGGCGGCCGCGTTCGTGCGGCTGGCGCTGCTGGGGCCGCACGACTTCCCCGGCTGGGTCGTGGACGCGCTGCTGGACCGGCCGGGCAGCGAGCACCTGCTCGACGGGCTGGTCGACGCGCACCTGCTGGAGGCGTGCGGGACCGACCGCCTCGGGCAGCCCCGCTACCGGTTGCACGACCTGCTGCGGTGCCACGCCCTGGAGCTGGCCGACGCGCTCCCGGACCGGGCGGAGACGCTCGACCGCACGCTGCGCACGTGGTTGTGGCTCGCCGTCACGGCGGCACGTCGGCTGCCGGTCACGTTCGGCACGACCATCGCCCCGGTCGCCGCGGTGCGGGCGCCCGAGCACCTGCTGGCCGAACCGGTCGGGTGGTTCGAGGCGGAACGGCGCACGCTGTGCGGCGCGGTCGAGCTGGCCGCGGCGGCGGGGCTCGACGACGTGGCGTGGCAGCTGGCGGCGGCGTGCGTGCCGTACTTCGACCTGCACAGCCATTACGACGACTGGGCGCGCACCCACCGGCGGGCGCTGGCGGTCACGAGGTCCGCCGAGGGCAGGGCGGCGTTGCTGCGGGGCATCGCGCAGGTGCACATCTACCGCGACGAGTTCGACGACGCCGAACGCGGCATGCTCGCGGCGCGGGACCTCTACCGCGTGGCCGGCGACCCGCGCGGCCAGGGCATCTCGATCGCGGGCGTGGGCACGGTCTGGCGGCTGCGCGGCGAGCACGAGCGGGCGATGGCCTGCTACACCGAGGCGCTGGAGCTGCTGGAGACGGCCGGTGACCTGCACTCCGTCGCCCACCTGCGGGCGTCGGTCGGCGGGGTGCACGGTTCGCTGGGCGACCAGGAGTCGGCGCGCGTGTGGCTGATGAGCGGCCGCAGGCTCGCGGCGGACCTCGGTGACGCGCACCGGGAGGCGTTGGTGCTGGTCCGGCTCTCCGCCCTGCACCGCTCCCTGGGCGAGCACGACGCCGAGCTCGTCTCCGCGCGCAGGGCCGTGTCGATCCTGCAGGACCTCACCGACGAGCGGTGCACGGCGTTCGCGCAGGTGGAGCTGGCCGAGGCGCTGCTGTCGAACGGCTGCCCGGAGGCCGCGCACGACCTGGTGCAGCAGGCGCTGGAGACCTACCGCCGCACCGGCAACCGGGAGGGCGAACCCGCCGCGCTGCGCACGCTGGCGCGCGCGGCGGGTGCACTCGGTCAGTTGCTGTTGCCGGGCTTCCAGCCGAGGTAGTTGCTGAAGTAGCCGACCGAGCCGGCGTGGCCGATCTTGCCGCCGACGCTGGTCGACCAGAAGCCGCCGTTGCCGTCGGCGATGCCCACGTGGCCGTACTGGCTGATGTTCCAGAAGACGAACGCGCCCTTGGGCGGCGTGCCCGTGGTGCGGCGGGTGCCGTCGGAGGACCGCCAGTGGTCGATCGCCGAGGCGTGGTGCGTGGCGCGGTCCCACGCGAGCCGCACGGCGCGTTCGCAGTAGCCCTCGTAGGCGGTGCTGCCGCGGCGGCTGGACATCCAGTTGACGGCACCGGCCGCCGTCTGCTGGATCGTGAAGTCGCCCTCGGCCGCCGGCACGGACGCGGTGTCCTCGAGCCACGGCGCCGCGACCTCGACCGCGCTGGTGCCGGTGTACTGCTCGGTGGCGTTGGCGGGGGCGGCGGTGCTGATCAGAGCCGCGCCCAGTACGCCGACGACCGCGGCCGTCACTGTGGTGAAACGCATCGGAGAATCCCCTCTTCGCATGACCTGCTGTGTCGCGGTCAGGAGCCTTGCCGCATCCCATCCACGGCCGATACACCGCGGATACACCCGGGGTGCCGGTACCGGAGGGTCAGGCGTGGACGCAGGACTGCTCATCAGCCGGTGCTTCCTGTTGCTGTGACTGACTTTTCACTGCTCCTCCTCCTGGACGGGCGCGGCGGATCTGGGCGTGGAAGCGCGATCACCCCGGCGGCGGTGAGCACGACGGCCGCGCCGAGCAGCAGGGCCGGCTGGTAGCCGCGGCTGAGCAGCGGGGACGCCAGCAGCGGGCCCGCGACCTGGCCCGCGGAGTAGCCAGCGGTCAGCAGGGCGGCGGAGTTCGGGTGCAGGCCGGCGCCGAGGTTCAGCGCGGTGAGGGCGATGCCGAGGAACGTGGCGCCGAACAGGACGAAGGCCAGGACCACGACGACCGGGTCCGTGCTCAGCGCGGGCAGTGCGATGCCGGCGGCCTGCACCACGAGGGCGCCGGTCAACGCGCGCCGCTGGTCGAGGCGGGCGAGCAGGAACGGTGACGCGGCGGCGGCCAGGCCGGTCAGGACCCACGCGCCGCTGCCCAGCGGACCAGCGGCGGCGACCAGGAACGTCCCGGCGATGATGTAGCCGACGCCTTCGAGCGCGTACCCCGCGAACAGCCGGGCGAACGGGCCGCCGCGCGCGGTCGCGGCACGAGGGCGCGGGACCGGGCGCAACTGCCAGGCCAGGGCGGTGAACAGCGCGGACATGCCCGCGACCAGCCACCACGAGACCTGCCAGCGGCTGTCGGCGAGCACGACCACCCCGGACAGCGCGATGCCGGCGCCGACACCGCTCATCCCCCAGCCGGGCCGGGTGCTGACGGCGAGCACGAAGACCAGCGCGCTGGCCGCTCCCGCGATGAACCGCAGCGCGGACCACGCCACGACGCCGTGGGTCAGCGGCATGCCCGCCAGCGACAGCGTGAGCACCACCAGCGCCGCCCGGTGCACCGCCCGCGTGTGCAGCCGCGCGGCCGTCGCGGCCACCGCCCCCGCGAAGTAGCCGAGGTAGTTGGCCGTGGCCAGACCGGCGCCCGCCGACGCGGTGAGCCCGGCTTGGGCGGTCATCAGCGGCAGGATCGGCGTGTAGGCGAACCGGCCGAGGCCCATGCCCGCCGCGAGGGCAACGGCGGCGCGGGCACTCACCGTCGGACCACCCGACGCCACAAAGGGTCCACTTCGGACTGCACGACGAGTTCGACTTCCATGCTCCCATCGTGCGTTCGCACACCCGTGATCTCCACGACCGTCCATCTCTCTGGTGGAAGGCGCAGCCTCCTACGATGAGACCGTGGAGCTGCGTCAACTCAGGTACTTCGTGACCGTCGCCGAGGAGCTGCACTTCGGCCGGGCGGCCGCGCGGCTGCTGATCGCGGGGCCGTCGTTGTCGCAACAGGTCAAGGCGCTGGAACGGTCGCTGGGCGTGGCGCTGTTCGACCGGGACCGCCGCACGGTGGCGCTGACGGCGGCCGGGGCGGCGTTGCTGCCAGAGGTGCGGGCGCTGCTCGACCGGGCCGACGAGCTGCGCAAGCAGGCGCAGCAGCTGTCCGGGTCGTCGCCGGTGCGGATCGGCTACGTGAACTGGGTGCCGCCGGACCTGTCGCTGCGCACCGCCGGGGTTGCACCGCTCTACGTCGACGCCTGGGTGGTGCCGTCGCACGCGCAGGCCGCGCGGGTCGCCGACGGCAGCCTCGACCTCGCGGTGTGCTGGGTGCGGGCGGCCGACCTCGACCGGCTCGGGCTCGCCGCCGACCTGCTCGGCGCCGACCGGCTCTACGCGGTCTCCCCCGGCACCGACACGAGCCCGGTGCGCGCGCGGGACCTGGCGGTGCTGGTCGACGACGACGTGACCTCGTGGCGGTCGTGGAACGAGTACGCCGAGGAGCTCGCGGAGTTCTCCGGCGCGAGGGTCGTGCGGATCGACAACGGCGCGATCACCGGGCCCGCGTTCTTCGACCACGTGCGGCGCTGCGTCACACCGGTGCTGAACTCGCCCAAGGGCCAGACCACGCCGCTGCCGCCGGACCTGGTGGCGCGCCCGGTCGTCGAGCCGGAGGTGCTGTGGACGTGGTCGCTGGTGCGGCGGGCCGACGAGGTGCGGCCGACCGTGCTGGCCGCGGCCGAGGCGATCACGCGGGGCGCGGGCGACCTGGGGCTGCACCGGCCCGGCGTGTGGCTGCCCGCCGACGACCCGTGGCGCGCGGCTCGACCGGTTCCGAGCGGGTCGCCGCCGGAACACGCGTAACGGTCACCCTGGTGAGGATCGCGCCGGGGGTGGAACGGGCATGGGCGCTGTCGTGACGGGCACCCCCGTACCGTGAAGGACGTGAGCACCACTCTCGGCACCCAGTTCGCCACCGCCGTCCCGGAGATGGCCGTCGCCTGGGAGGCGGCGGAGGTCGGGGACCCGACCCTGCTGGCCCTCAACGAGCCGCTGGCCGGCGAGCTCGGCCTCGACCCCGCCTGGCTGCGCACCGGCGACGGCCTGCGGTTCCTCACCGGCAACGCGGCGGAGGGCGTCGCCCAGGCCTACGCGGGCCACCAGTTCGGCGGCTACTCCCCCAGGCTGGGTGACGGCCGTGCGCTGCTGCTCGGCGAGATCGAGGTCGACGGGCAGCTGCGGGACCTGCACCTCAAGGGCTCTGGCCGGACGCCGTTCGCCCGCGGTGGTGACGGGCTGGCGGCGGTCGGGCCGATGCTGCGCGAGTTCGTCGTCAGCGAGGCGATGCACGCGCTGGGCGTGCCGACCACCCGGTCGCTCGCGGTCGTGGGCACGGGCGCCACCGTGCACCGCGAGACGCCGTTGCCGGGTGCGGTGCTGGCACGGGTGGCGGCGAGCCACCTGCGGGTCGGGAGCTTCCAGTACGCGCGCAACACCGGTGACCTGGACCTGCTGCGGCGGCTGGCGGACCACGCGATCGCACGCCACTACCCCGGCCGTTCCTACCTGGAGTTCTTCCGCGAGGTCGTCGGCAGGCAAGCAAGGCTCATCGCCCAGTGGATGCACCTCGGGTTCATCCACGGCGTGATGAACACCGACAACATGACGATCTCGGGCGAGACGATCGACTACGGGCCGTGCGCGTTCATGGAGGCGTACGACCCGGCGACGGTGTACAGCTCGATCGACCACCGCGGCCGGTACGCGTACGGCAACCAGCCGGGCATCGGGCAGTGGAACCTCGCACGGCTCGCGGAGGCGTTGCTGCCGCTCTTCGACGAGGACGAGGACGCGGCGGTCAAGAAGGCCGTCGGCGTGCTGGAGGAGTTCGAGGGCCGGTACCTGACGGCGTGGCAGGAGGGCATGCGGGCCAAGCTGGGCGGTGCCGGTGACGACCAGCTGATCGGGGACCTGCTCAAGCTGCTGCACGAGAACCACGTCGACCACACGTCGTTCTTCCACCACCTGACCAGGGGCAACCCGCGCGACCTCGTCCTGGACCTGGCGGGCATCGACGCGTGGCTCGCGCGGTGGCGTGCGGAGGGCCCGGACACGGCGGCGATGGCGGCGGTGAACCCGGTCTACGTGCCGCGCAACCACCTGGTCGAGGAGGCGCTCGCGGCGGCGACCGGGGGTGACCTGGGGCCGTTCGAGCGGCTGCTGGACGCGGTGCGCCGGCCCTACGACGAGCGCGAGGGGCTGGAGCGGTACGCGGAACCGGCCCCGCGCGACTTCAGCGAGAGCTACCAGACATTCTGTGGCACATGAACCTGTTCCCGATCGGGCACGTCGAGTCACCGCTCACCGACCGCGCCTCCGCACCCCGCCAGGGTGACGAGGGCGCACCGGAGGCGTGGGTCGTCGTCGTGCCCCAGTACGCGCGGGCGATGGCGGAACTGCAGGCAGGCCAGGAGGTCCTGCTGCTGACCTGGCTGGACCGGGCAGACCGCGCGGTGCTCGCCGTGCACCCGCGCGGTGACGAGGACCGGCCGGAGACCGGCGTGTTCAGCACCCGGTCGCCGGACCGGCCGAACCCGATCGGCCTGCACCGGGTGCTGGTGACCGGCGTCGAGGGCCAGAAGTTCCGGGTGAGCGGCCTGGAGGCACTCGACGGCACACCGGTGGTCGACGTGAAGCCGGTCCTGGCCGACGAACGCTGACCACCTCCTCCCCTCCTTGCTGCCCGGGCATCTGCAAGAGTTGGTAGTACTTGCAGATGCCGGCAGGGGGTCAGGGGTCGCGGGGGCAGCCCTCGTCTGGTTCCAGGCCTGCGGCCAGCCCGCCGCGGAACGGCAGTTCGCCGCACAGCAGCAGCGGTGTCGAGGTCGTGTCGGTGTTGGCGCGCAGCACGAGCACGGCCTTGTCCACCGGCAGGCGGGTCGCGGCACCGAACCCGATCTTGCCGGTGGCGCCCTGGATCGCGTTGTCCGGCCGGATGCTGCCGATACCCGCGAGCAGTCCCTCCCGCACCCGCGCGCCCGGATCCGTGCGGCGCACCTGCCGGATGCCCTCCGCCAGCACCTGCATGGCGTCGTAGGAGGCGGCGGACCGGCCGTCGCCGAGCTGCTGGCACGTCTGGCGGAACACGTCGAGGTAGTTCTTGTAGAACGGCACCATCGCGCAGTCCGACCACGCCGCGGGGCTCGCGAACGACAGGTAGTCCAGCCGCACGTTGGGGAACTGCGCCATCGTGCCCTCGAGGATGAACCGGGTCGACGAGTCGCTCGCGAGCACCGGCGGTGTGCTGCCCTGGCACCTGCTGTTCATGCCGCGCAGGAACTCCGCGAGGAACTGGGCCCGGCCCGCGTAGAACACCGCGTAGCCCGGTTTCCCGGCGGACGGGCAGGCGCCCTGGCCGAGGCTCGCTGGTGCGAGGCCTTCGTCGTCGTTGGCGACCCGGTAGGACTTGTACTGGTCGACCGCGATGCCGAGCAGCGCGAACGCGGTCTTCGCGTCGTCGGCGAGGTTCTGGCTGTAGCGGTCGGTGGGATCGCCGGAGTAGAAGATCGCCACGTTCGACACTCCCAGCCGCCACTTGGCGTAGAACGCCGTCACGGCCGCCTCGCGCAGGTTGTTGGGTCCGATCTGGTAGTAGTACTCGTTGATCGTCGCCATGTCGTCGGCCGAGGTCAGCGAGCCGATCACCGGCAACGCGCTGCTGCCCAGCCGCTTCACCACCGACTTGGCCGTGTCGGTGCTGATCGACAAGCCGGTCACCGCGACCACGCTGCGGTCGCGCGCCGCCAGCTCGATGATCTTGTCCGCCGCGAGGTCGCCCGACGCCAGACCGCGGCCACCCGGTCCCTCGCCGCCGTTGGCCAGCAGCATCCGGATGGGCACGTCACTGGTCTTCTGCGCCACCCACACGCCGCGCAGCTCCTCGACGAGAGCCGTGTAGCTGTTGGCGGTGCTCGGGGTCAGCACGCTCAGGAACACGATCGTGATGGCGTCCGGCCGGGTGGCGGCCTTGTCGTTCTCGGCCATGATCCGGCCGTAGACGTCCTGCAGCGAGGGCCGCACCTCCTCCGGCACGGACGGCGGCATGAAGTGGCGCAACGGGTCAGCGGACACGCCGATGCACTCCTCGCCGACCCGCTCCAGCGGCGCGCGCACCGACGGGGACCACCACGGCTCGCACCGGGCGTGGTTGACGAACGGCACGGCGGCCACGAGAGCGGCGAGCACCACCATCGCCAGCGGTGCGGCCACGGCACGGCGGAGCCGCATGGGCCCCATGTCCGACAACGCGCCGCTGACGCCCGGTGCCGGTTCGGAGGCGTCGGTCTGCAGCTCCAGCAACCAGTTGTCCGACCGGGCCAGCTGCACGAGCCACCTGCGGTAGCCCGCCGACGCGTCGGCCGCGTGCCTCGCCGGCGCCTGCGCGGACTCGCCCGCAGCGATCACCAGCAGCGGATCGGGCCGGCTCAGCGAGTTCGCCCGCCAGGTCTGTCCCTTGTGGACCGTGACGGTGTTGCGGGCGCGGCCGATCGAGTCGAGCAGCCACCGGCCGGTGCTGTCGCCACCGGCGGGACCGGCGTTCTCCACCAGCAGCCACGGGTAGCCGGTGCGCCGCCGCCCCGTCCCCCACAGCGACCACCGCCGGTGCGAGCGCCGCAGGTCCTCCAGGAACGCGCGCACCAGCAGGTCGCCGACCTCGTCCGCGTGCCGGTCGGCGAGGTGCTCCTTCACGAACGCGCGGGCCAGCCGGTAGAGCCCGCCCCGCGACCGGCCGCCGACCGGCTGCTCCCCCACCCACGTCGCCGGGCGCCACAGCAGCGCCGTCAGCGCCAGCCCGAGCCGCGGCGCCAGGGTGATGACGAGCCGGATCCACCACGGGAAGTCCTGGGCCAAGTCCTGCGACCCGTCGGGCCCGATGTTCATCCGCATCCGGCCGCGGACGTGGGCGCGGAACGCGCGGGCGATGTGCCGTTCCTCGTCCTCGGCGTCGCCGTCCTCGGGCAGGGTCAGCGCCAGCAGCCACCCGACGAGCGCGTAGTGCGGGAACCGCAGCCGCGCCGCGCCGGGCACCTTGCCGGCGAGCTGGCCGATCGCGTCGTCGAGGACCGCCCGCCGCGACTCGGGCGTGACCGGGTCGGCGCCGTCGACCCGCGCGCACGCGATCCGCTTGCCGCGCGCGGTCTCCGGCCTGCTCGCGAGCGGTTCGAGCGGACCGGCCGCGCCGGGAGGCCTGCGCAGGAACACGATCGGCAGCGGCACGTCCCGCGCGGGCCAGCGCGGGCGCCGCGAGAGCCGGTCCAGCAACGCGACGAGCTCGACCGCACCCAGGAAGTGCAGTCCGTCGGCCTGGTCCTCCCCGACGAACCAGTCCTTGGCCGTCACCATCGGCGCCCTCCCGTTCCGCTGGTCCCAAACGGGACCGGCACCCAGCGGATTGTCGGGTCACGGGAGGTGCTCATTAGCCGGAACGACGGAATTCGTGCCGACCACGAATCCACGCGATGAGCTCAGGGGTGTGAAAACACGGGAGTTGTGGGTATACGGCGGTCATGATCGAGCCCTCTGCGCGCCAGCCTGCCGCGAGCCAGCCCGTTCCGCCGCAGCCGGAGCCGCCGCAGCCCGGCCCCGACCAGCCGCGTCCGGCGGGCCCGGACCCCGACCCCATCCCGCCGACGCCGGAGCCGCTGCCGCAGTCCACTGTGGCCGGTCGTGAGGCGGCGGGTCGGGTGCTCTGCCGCGGGGTTGTGGTCCCGCTGCGCCGGCCGAGTCGCCGCCGTGCGGTCGCGGGCGCCGGGGCGCACCCTTCGCGCAGGTCGGCCTAGCCGTTCACCTGCTCCGCACCGGTGAGCTCGGCAGCACGGGCACCGGTCCCGTGTACACCGGGAACACGACCGTGCCCTGCCTGCGCACGCTGAAGGTCATGCCCGGATAGCGGTCCTGCAGCTGTGCCGCGAGGTCCGCCGGTGGTTCCTCGGCCGTGCCCACCTCGACACCGGACCCGTCCGTCTTCGGGCCGGCGACGTTCACGTCCGCGCCCCGGCTCTTCCAGTGCTCGCGGTCGTCCATCACCCGCGTGACCGCGGCCTGCATCTCCGACTTGGTGTACCGGGCGTCCTGGAACAGGATGCGCGCATGCGGTGCGAGTCCCGCGATCTCGGCGTCGAGCGCCGGATCAGGCTTGCGGTGGACCACCAGCGTGTCGCCGCGGACCTCCAGACCCGCGTAGGTGGCGGCGTACCTCGATGCCAGCACCGGTTGGACGACGTCCGCGGCGGCCGACACCACCGGGTCGTTCACCGCGGTGGTGGGCTGCGCCGAGCGGAGCTCACCCGAGCTGTTCTGGCCGCACGAGGCCACGGCCAAGGTCAACGCGATGAGCAGCAGTGCCTTCTTCACATTCCGGCCCCCGTCTGGTTCCGCCGATGAAGACGGAAGCGGACGGGGGCCGGGTTGTCGTCCGGTCGGGTGACTTCCCGGCCGGACGACGGCGATCAGGAGGCGGCCTTCTGCAGCTCCTTCTTCAGCTGCTCCTTGCTCATGCTGGAGGCGTTGGGAACACCCATGTTCTTCGCCTGCAGCAGCAGCTCCTCGCGGGTGGCCTGGCCGGGCATCTCACCGAGGTGGTCGGCGCGGCTGCGCGCGAACTTCTCCCCCAGCTCGTAGCGGCGCTCGGCGCTGAGGCGCTTGCGCATGCCGGGCAGCACGGTCTTCTCCTCCTCCTCCACGTGGTGGGTGATGGAGTCGATGACCTTCTGCAGCATCTGCTCGTACTGCGGGGAGTCCATCTCGGCGTCGAGCAGCTTCGCGAGGAGCTGCTCCGCCTCGGCGTGCTCCTCCTGGCTGTGCTCGACCTCGTCGGACTCGCCGGCTTCCTGCTGGGCCACGGGGTACACCTCGGCTTCCTCGGCCCGGCTGTGCGCGACGAGCAGTCCACACAGGACGGGCGTGAGCAGCGGTCGCTTCTCCGGGTGGTTCTTCAGCTCGTCGAACAGGCGCTCGACCTCGCGGTGGTCCTGCATGATCAGGTCGACGACGTCGTACTGCACGGTGGTTCTCCTCGTTGGTCAGTTCCTGGGAAAGCGGGTGTTGATCGGTGCGACGCCGCGGCGGCCGATGCGGCCGAGCGCCACCCCGAAGGCGGTGATCACGACGGTGGCCACGCAGAGGCCGATGACGATCGACCAGGTGAGGCCGGCGTGCAGCAGTCCGGCCGCTGCGCCCGCGATGGCGCCGGCGACGAGGCCGTTCACGAGGTTCACCAGACCGGCCACGCTCAGCGCGGTGCCGATGAGCCGCGGCCGCCGGGCGTTGCGCCAGGCGGTCTGGCCGGAGTCGACCTCGACGCCGACCGTGTCGTCGTGCACCTGCCGGACGAACACGTCCCTGGTGCAGGGTTCGATGTCGCCGTACATGTGCCGGATGCGGTTGATCCCCAGGCCGGCCTGGACGTCCTCGACGCCGAGCTCGACTGTGCGGAAGAGCGTGGCGAGGCCGATCAGGAACAGGCCCGTGAAGATCACCAGCATCAGCGTCAGCAGCACCGGCAGCGGCACGACCTGGGCCACGAACCCCAGCGCGATCATCGACGCGGAGATCGTGGTGAGCAGGTGGCCCGCCCGGCTGGACGCGTCGGCGATCGTCGCGCTGCGCACCATCTGCAGCGTGTAGTGCTCGGTGGTGAGGATCGTGAGCGTGGAGCCCTTGTCCTCGACAGTGGTGGTGGGTGGCACGTCAGCGTCCGAGGGCGTGGGCGAAGCTCCTTCTTCGTCATGGACGAGCGGCCCTTGATCCCGCGCTGCCTGGCCTCGTTGTAGAGCTGGTCGCGCGTGGGGCCCTGGGCGCCGCTGTGGGACCGCTGCCCGCCGCGCTGCTGCGGCGACTTGTCCTTCGTGGACGATCGGCTGGCGGTCTTGGACTCACCGGCCTGGGCGCGGTTCTTGTTCACCGTGCGCGCGGCGATCTCCTTCGCCCGCGCGGGTGACTCACCACGGCTGCGGGCCGAGTCCTCGATGTGCTCGTACTGGCGTTCACGTTTGGCGTTCGATCCGCGTGGCATGATGACCTCCCGCTGGCCGAATACCCCCGGTCGTGCCGGTTCACACGCACACGAGCGGGTAGTCCGGTGCATGGCCATCTCTTCACGACTCGACACCACGCGTGTCTTCGCGACGGTGTTGCTGCCCACGCTGGCGAAAGGCGTCATCGTCCGCAGGCCGGGCGTGATGGCGCTCGCCGACAAGGTCCAGTCCGACTCCACCGCCATCGACACGATGCGGCACCTGCGGGACCGGTACGGGCCCGAACCGGTCCGCCTGCGCGTCACCGGCCGCAGCGTCGCCGTGCTGGTCGACCCGGCCGACGTGGGACGGTTGCTGCGCGAGTCGCCGGAGCCGTTCGCGTTGGCCACCAGGGAGAAGAAAGCGGCGCTGCGGCACTTCCAGCCGCACGGCGTGCTCATCTCGGACGAACCGGAGCGCGACCGGCTGCGCGAGCTCAACGAACGCGCGCTGCGGCCGGAGAACGTGCCGGTCGAGGACGTCGTGCGCGACGAGGTGGACCTGCTGGTGCGGCACGTGATGAGCAACGGCGAGCTGACCTGGCAGGGGTTCAGCCAGGTGTGGTGGCGCATCGTGCGCAGGATCGTGCTCGGCAACGGCGCACGTGACGACGACCAGCTCACCGACGACCTGAAGGCGTTGCGGCAGAACGCGAACTGGGCGTTCCTGCACCCGCGGCAGGAGGGTCTGCGCGAACGCTTCCAGCACCGGCTCGACGAGCACCTCGCACGGCGCGAGCCCGGCAGCCTCGCCGCGTTCCCCGGCGACCTGTCCGGCCAGGTGCCGCACTGGCTCTTCGCGTTCGACGCGGCCGGGATCGTCACGATGCGGGCGCTGGCGGTGGGCGGCACCGGTGTGCGCGGTGTGCTGGAGTCGGCGCGGCTGTGGCCGACGACGCCGATCATCCTGCGGGAGAGCACGATCGCTACCCGCTGGCACGGCACGTGGCTGCCGGAGAACACCGAGTTCGTGGTGTTCACGCCGTTCTTCCACCGCGACCCGGACCGGTTGCCGTTCGCAGACCGGTACGCGCCGGAGCTGTGGGACGGGCCGCGCGACCCGGCGATCGTGCCGTTCAGCGGCGGTCCCGGCGAGTGCCCCGGCCGCGACCTGGTGCTGGTCACGGCCGGAGCGGTGCTCGACGCGCTCAGCGAGCACCTGGCGTTCTCCGGTGTGCTGGGTGAGCCGCTGCCCAGGACGTTGAACCACTTCACCCTCCGCATGCCCGCGACCGCGGCGGGTACTCGCGTCCCATGACCACCGCACCCCTGCCCCAGGACCGCGCCGGCGCGCCGCTGCGCGCCGTCGTGACCGGCGCCGACTCCGGCATCGGCAAGGCCGTCGCGGTCGCGCTGGCCGGCGGCGGCGTCGACGTGGGCATCACGTTCCACGACGACGCCGACGGCGCCGAACGCACCGCCGAGGAGGTCCGCGCGGCGGGCGGCCGGTGTGCCGTGCGCCGCCTCGACCTCACCGACCTGCCCGGTGCCGCCTCCGTCGTCGACGAGCTGGCCGAGGAGCTGGGCGGCCTCGACGTGCTGGTGAACTGCGCGGGCACCGGCAGCAGCGAGAAGGCGCTGGAGATGTCGTACGAGAAGTGGCGGGAGGTGCTCTCGGTCGACCTCGACGGCGCGTTCCTGTGCTGCCAGCGGGCCGCGCGGCACATGATCGCCGGTGGTCGCGGCGGCCGGATCGTGAACATCACGTCCGTCCACGAGCACCTCCCCCGCGTCGGTGCCGCACCGTACTGCGCCGCCAAGGCCGGACTCGGTGCGCTGACCCAGGTTCTGGCGCTGGAGCTGTCCGAACACGACATCACCGTGAACTCCGTTGCCCCCGGCGAGATCTCGACGCCGATGACCGGCCAGGAGGACGTGGACCCGCGCACGGAGCCGCGGCCAGGCGTCCCGCTCGGACGGCCCGGTCACGCCGCCGAGGTCGCCGCGGTGGTGGCGTTCCTGACGACCCCCGCTGCCGGGTACGTGACGGGCGCGTCGTTCGTCGTGGACGGCGGGATGTCGCTGATGGGACCGCAGGCGAGCCCGCTCCTCGGCGACGAGGGGTGGAGGCGGCCCTGACCCGCGTGCGCGCCGGGATCAGCGCCTGGTCCCGGCGCGCACGGCCAGGCCGATCACCGCACCGAGCGCCAGGCCGCCGATGACGTCGGTCGGCCAGTGCACGCGGGTGCGCAGCCGGCTGTAGGCGACGAGCAGGACCAGCGGCGTGACGAACGCGCCGGCCACCGGGTCCTCCACCGCGGTGACGGTGCCGAAGGCGGCGGCCGTCACCGCGTGCTTGGAGGGGAACGACGACGAGTCCGGGTGCTCCGGCAACGCCTTGCGCGCGGGCAAGACCGAGTGCGGTCTGCGCCGGTGCACCACCAGGCTCACCAGGTGACCCAGCGGCATGGCGACCACGGCCGCGAGCAGGGCGTGCCGGGCGGTCCGCTTCCTGCCCGTCGCGGCGATGACACCCGCTACCGGCAACCACAGCAGGCCACCGCGCGCGCTCAGGCCGGCCGCGACGATCACCGGGTGTGGTCGTCTGGCGGGCAGGAAACCGCTGTCGAACTGGGAGTCCTCGTCGAGCTCGTTCACGGCCAGGACGGCTCCTGTGCGTGGGCGATCACGAGCTCGCGGACCTCGCACCCTTCGGGTTGGTTGAGCGCGAACAGGATCGCGGCCGCCACCCGGTCCGGCGGGTTGAGCTGGTCGAGGTCCTTCGGCCGGTACTGCTCGGTGCGGTCGTCGAAGAACTTCGTGCGCATGCCGCCGGGCACGACCAGCGTGACACCGGTGCGGCCCGCGGTCTCGGCCGCCAGTGCGCGGGTGAAGCCGACGACGCCGAACTTCGAGGCGCAGTACGCCGTGGCGTCGCTGACGGCCTTGAGCCCGAGGGTGGACGCGACGGTGACCACCCGGCCGCCCTCCAGGTACGGCAGTGCCGCCCGGACGACGGCCGCGGTGCCGAACAGGTTGACCCGCACGACGTTCTCCCACTCGTCGGCGGGCACCTCCGCGAGCGTGCCGCACCGGTCGATGCCCGCCGCGGTCACCACCGCGTCGAGTCCTCCGTTGCGCTCGGCGAGCGTGCGCACCGCCTGTTCGGCGGCCCGTCCGTCCGCGAGGTCGACCAGCTCGAAGTCGTGCACGCCTTCCGGCGCCGACTTGTCCAGCACCAGCGGGGTTCCGCCCGCTTCGCGCACCGCGTCCGCCACGGCCGCGCCCAACCCGGACGCGCCACCGGTCACCAGCACCTTCATCAAGCCCTCCTCGACAGGATCTCGGTCGTCGAATGCCCGCGGTGGTACGGCACCACGACGGTGCGCCCGCCCCACCGCCGGACCACCGCGGTCTCCGGCAGCAGCTCGGCGGTGTAGTCGCCGCCCTTCACCCAGATGTCCGGCCGCAGCAGGCCCAGGACGTGCTCGGGGGTGTCCTCGCCGAACACGACCACGTCGTCCACGGACTCCAGCGCCTTGAGCACCTCGATCCGCTCGGCCTGCCCGTTGACCGGCCGGTGCTCGCCCTTGAGCCGGCGCACCGAATGGTCGGAGTTCAGGCACACGACGAGGCAGTCGCCCAGCGCCCGTGCCGCCGCGAGCATCCGCACGTGCCCGGGGTGCAGCACGTCGAAGCAACCGCCGGTGGCGACCACGACCCCGCCGCGCCGGCGCACCTCGTCCACGGTGGAGCCGGGCTCCGCCCGCATGCCCGAGACACCGCCCTGCTGCAGGAACTCCGCCGCGCGCGCGACCGCGTCGGCCACGGCGTCGTCCGGTGCCGCCCCCCGGGCCAGCCTCGTGGTGACGGCGACGGCGAACCGGTCGCCGGCACCGCACGGGTCCACGGCCGGGATGACGGGCGCCGGAACGGCGACGGGTGTCCCTCCACAGTGGAGCAACGCACCGGACTTGCCCATCGTGACCACGACGGCACGCGCCTGCCAGGTCTCCCTCAGTGTGCGCGCCGCTTCCTCCGGGTCGGCGGTGCCGCTGAACGCGGTGGCCTCGGACAGGTTGGGCGTGACGAGCCGCGCGCCGGGCACCGGTCGCGGTCCGCGCGGGTGCGGGTCCCACACGACCGGGACGCGCGTGAGCACCGACCGCAGCCGTTCGTCGGCCAGCAGCCCACGCCCGTAGTCCGACGCCAGCACGAAGTCCGCGGTCAGCACCGCGTCGAGCATCTCGTCGGTGACCTGCGGTGCCGGGCCGCCCCCGCCGCGGTCCACCCGTGCCAGCGACGTGCCGCCGCTGCGCAGCCGGGTCTTCACCGGCACCGGTCCCGACTGCCCCACGACGGCGGGCACCTCGAACAACCCGCGCAGCCGCTGTCCGGCCTCGTCATCGGACAGGGCGGTCACCAGCGTGACGTCAAGACCGTCCCGCGCCGCCATGGTGGCGGCCAGCGCGGCACCGCCGGCACGGGCGTGCTCGTCGGCGACGTCCAGGACGGGGGCGGGCGCGTCCGGGCACACGCGGGTGACGGTGCCGCAGATGTCGATGTCGAGCAGTGCGTCACCGACGACGACGAGCTTCATGCCGTCCTCCGCTCTGCTGCGTGCGGTGGGCGGGCGGGCGCCGCACGCCAGGCTGTCGGCACTACCACGTCGCACCGCGCACGCGCCGTACCGCGCGATCCGGCCAGCTCGGGCCGCCCATCCCGCACCGCAGCCCGCGACGTCCCGGCCGCGGTCACGACACCCTCCGCCCCACGACCGGCAGCGCGGCCTCGAACGCCTCGCACAGCGCGTGCACCACGACCAGCTGCGCCTCCTGCACGTGGCACGGGTCGCCCGGCAGCGCGAGCACGTCGTCGGCCAGCGCGGCCAGCGGGTTCGGCAGGGCGCCGGTCAGGGCCCACACGCTCGCCTCCGCCACCCGACCGGCCCGTGCGGCCTCCAGGAGGTTGGGGCTGGAGCCGCTGGTCGAGATGAGCAGCACCACGTCGTCGGGGCGGGCGTGGGCGAGGACTTGGCGGGCGAACACCTGGTCGTAGCCGTAGTCGTTGGCGATGGCGGTGATGCTGGAGGTCTCGGCGTTCAGCGCCAGGGCCGCGAACGGGCGGCGGTCGTGGCGGTAGCGGCCGACGAAGCTCCGCGGTGAGGTGCTGGGCCTCGGCGGCGGAACCGCCGTTGCCCGCGGCGAGCAGGCGGCCGCCCGTGGAGAGCAGGTGGGCCAGGCGGGCGCCCCAGCGGTGCACGAGGGAGGCCTGGGACTGCAGGCCGGACAGCGTGTGGTTCAGGCCTTCGAGGTGGCTTTCGAGGGTCACCGGGCCACCGCCAGCCGGTCGGTCGGTACGAGGCGGCCGGTCGCGAGGCCGCGGTAGACCAGCTCGGTGCGGGCCGCCACCTCGTCCCACGAGTACATGGCCTCGACGCGGTCGCGGCCGGCGATGCCGTAGGCCGTGCCGCGGGACGGGTCGGCCAGCAGCGTGCGCAGCGCCCGGCCGAGGGCACGCGGGTCGCGGGGTGCGGTCAGCACACCGGTCACGCCGTCGACCACGGTGTCGGTCAGGCCGCCCACCGCGGACGCCACGACGGGCACGCCGCAGGCCATGGCCTCCAGCGGCACGATGCCGAACGGTTCGTACCAGGGCACGCACGCCACGACGTCCGCGGAACGCAGCAACGCGGGCATGTCCGTGCGCGCGACCTGGCCGGCGAGGTGCACGCGGTCGGCGACGCCGAGCGACTGCGCCACGGCCAGCAGCCGTCGTGCCTCCGGGTCCGCGGTGAGGTCCGGTGGTCCGCCCACGATCACCAGCTCGGTGTCGGGCACCATCGGCAACGTGGCGATGAGGTCGGCGAACCCCTTGCGCGGCAACAACCTGCCCACCGACACGATCCGCCGGGGCGCCGACCGCGGCACCACCGGGCCGGCCACGCCGAACAGGTCGGTGTCCACGCCGCAGGGCACGACGACGGTCTTGTCCCGCCGCAGGCCCATGGCGACCAGCTCCCGCACCTCGTCGGCGCAGGTCGCGGCGATGACGGTCGCCTCCTGCCCGACCAGGCGCTCGACCGCGACCCGCTGCGGCGGGCTGGTGTCGTCCGCGCCCTGGTGGCGGCGCTTCACGGTGCCGAGCGCGTGGTAGGTGTGCACGATCGGCACGCGGGAGCGGCGGGCGGCCAGCACGGAGGCGAGACCGGACATCCAGAAGTGGCTGTGCACGACGTCGGGTGCCTTCTCCTGCCACTGCTCGTGCAGGAACCGGCCGAACTCGGCCATGTGCGGCAGCAGCTCGTCCTTCGGCACCTCCGCGGGCGGTCCGGCTGGCACGTGGACGACCTCGTACCCGTCGGGCGTCGTCACGCGGCCGGGCAGTGCCTCGCCGTCGCGGCGGGTGTGGACCACGACGTCGTGACCGCGCCGCACCAGTGCGGCCGCGAGCGACGCGACGTGCACGTTCTGACCGCCCGCGTCCGCGCCGCCCAGCACGGCAAGCGGACTTGCGTGCTCCGACACCATTGCGATCCTCATCCGACCCACACCTCCTTCAGCACCACGTCCCAGCTCCGCAGGAACGCTTCGAGCCCGTAGCGGGCCAACGCGAACTCACGCGCCCGTTTCCCTTTCTCTTGTGCGAGAGCCGGATCTGCGATCAGCTCCCGCACCGCCGACACCAGCTCCTCCACGTCCGTCGAGATCGCACCGGCCTCGGGTGGCACCGCGCGCATGGCTTCCGTGCACGCCAGCGCAACCACGGGCATCCCGATGTGCATGGCCTCCAGCAACGACAGCCCGAGCGACGTCCAGCGCGGTGTGTGCACGTAGACGCGGCGGCGCGCGAGCTCGCGGTGCAACGACTCCAGGTCGTGGTCCCCCATGCCGCCGATCTGCTCGGTGCCCATGCCGAACACGTCGACCGGGTCGAACCGCGGCAGCAGGTCGGTGCCCACGACCCGGCCGCGCCGCACCGGTTCGTTGATCACGGCCGCCGCCCTGGGCAGCTCACCGGTGTAGAGCTGCCCGGGGTCGACGACCCCGTGCTCGACGACGATCGTGCGGGTCCTGCCGCAGTCCCACATCAGGTCGTTGAAGTGCGTGACGTGGACCAGGGTCCCGTCCCAGTCCGCCATCGGGTGCCGCTGGCCGGGCGCGGCGGGCGTGTTGTGCTCCAGGTACACGACCGGGATGCCGCGCGGTACCAGCGACAGCTCCTCGACCCGTTGCACCACGGCCACGTCGGGGTCCACATCGGACAGTTCGATCTCGCGCGCCGCGGGCCACGGCCGCCCGGCGAGGCCGATGCCGTCCGGCGGACCGGGCACCAGGTACTCGTGTCCACCTTGGACGAACGAGTGCGTCCACGAACCGTGGACGTGCCACAACAGGATCCTCACGCTGTCACCTCCGCGACCGCCGCGACGACCGCGGCCGGGTCCACCAGGTCGAGACACGGATGTCCGGGCACCGGGCACTCGCGCGCCCTGCTGCCCCGGCACGGCGCGTTCTGGTCACCGAGCAGCACGTGCCTGCCGTACGGCGCCCACCGGACGGCGGGCACCACCGGCGCGAACAGCGACACGACCGGGGTGCCGACCGCGGCCGCGAGGTGGGCGGGTCCGGTGTTGCCGACGACGATCGCGGCAGCACCCTTCAGCACCCCGGCCAGCTCGCGGAAGCCGGTGCGCCCGCCCAGGTCGAGCCCGCACGCGCCGGCAACGTGCCCGGTCAGCTCGGCCTCGGCCGGTCCGCCGGTCACGACCACCCGGTGCCCGGCGGAGGTCAGCGCGACCACCGCCTTCGCCCAGCGGTCCGGCGACCAGGTGCGGGCGGGCGCCGTCGCACCGGGGTGCACCACCACGTACGGACCGCTCAGGTCCGCCTCCGGCGGGTCGGTGACGGCGAGCCGGCCGTCGTCGCCCTCCGGCAGCTCGAACCCCGCGGCTCGGGCGACCTGCAGGGCCCGCTCCGCCTCGGGGATGTCCGGGTCGTCGCGCAGCCGCACGTCCAGCAGCGACCCCGGGTAGTCGGTCGAGCGGGCCACGATCTTGGGCACGCCCGCCAGCCGCAGCAGCAGCGCCGTGGGCAGCGGGCTCTGGTGGAACGACGTCAGCACCAATGCCACGTCGGCGCGAATCCCGTGCACCAGCGCGATGACGGCCTCGATGTCGACCGGGCGCACGTCGGAGGCCGGGTTGACGATCCACGGGCACTCCCACTCGACGATCCGGCTGACGCCCGGCAGCAGCTCGGCGGCGCGGACACCGTTGGGGCCGCACAACAGCACGACCTCGCCCGCCGTCGCGGCCGCGCGCACCGCCGGACCGGCCAGCAGCACGTCACCGTCGCTGTCGAGGCGGGCGACCAACGTCCTCATCGGACCATCTCCAGCACGCCGAACAGGTCGGGTGCGGTGTGCGGTGCACCGGCGACCTCGTCCGGCCTGGTCACCTCGGTCGGCACGAGCAACGGCACCGCGCCCGCGGCCTGCGCGGCCTCGACGTCGGAGCCGATGTCCCCCACGAAGAGCGTGCGGTGCGGACTCACCCCGAGGGCTTCGCACGCGGCCAGGACCATCCCGGGAGCCGGTTTGCGGCACGCGCAGCCGTCCTCGGGCGCGTGCGGGCAGATCTGCCAGGTGCCGAACCGGCCGAGCAGCTCGTCGACCCGTGCGTTCACGGCCGTGACCTGCGTCTTCGTGAGCAGGCCACGGCCGATCCCCGACTGGTTGGTCACCACGCCGGTGAGCAGGCCGTGGGCACGCAGGCCGTGCAACACCTCGCGGGCGCCCGGCATGGGTGTCACGGCACTCGGGTCGCCGTTGTACGGGACGTCCCGGATGAGCGTGCCGTCGCGGTCGAAGAGGACCGCGTCGAAAGTCCCGTCCATAGAGGAGATTTAGCCGAGAAAAGCGGCTTGAAACGCTACTCGGCGAAGCGGTTCTCCCCGTCTCACAGCACCGGGCTGGCGTCGACCTCCTGACCGGCGCCGATGCCCCGAACAAGAGCGCGAAGAGCTTCCTGTGACCCGAAAGTGGGCTCCCAGCCCAGTTCCGACCGCGCCCGCGACGCGCTGAGCAGCGGCGATGCCAGTGCGAGGTCCACCCAGCCCGGCGGAGTCGGTTGAAGCCGCAACAACCAGGACGCGTGTGCCAAGAACCGCATCAGCCGCGCCGGCACGGGAACGTGGCGGCCACCGAGGACGTCGGCGAGAACACGGGGAGTGACGACGGGTTCGGCGACGAGGTTCACTGCGCCGTGCGGGCGGTGCCGCAGGATGCGCACCAGACCGTCGGCCACGTCGTCGGCGTGGACGAACTGCAGCACCAGGTGGCGCGGCAGCGGCAGCACCGGGATGCGGTGCCGGAACAGCCACTTCGGCACGAGGCTGCCGAGGAAGTAGTCGCGGATCTCGGACCCGGCGTCGGACTGCAGGATCAGGCCCGGTCGCGGGCGGGAGATGAGCAGCTGCGACTCGAACTGGCCCAGCAGGTGCTCCACCGCGGCCTTGTGCCTGCTGTAGAACGACGACCGCACGCCCTTGACCGGCCACGACTCGTCCACCCTGCGGTCCTTCGTCGCCGGCGAGTACGCGCCGACCGACGACATGTGCACCAGGTGCCCCACGCCCGCGTCGACCGCGGCGGTGAACACGCGTGCCGAACCGGCGATGTTCGTGCGGTACAGCGCGCGTTCGTCGTGCGACGGCTGGATCAGCCACGCCAGGTGCACGACGGCGTCGGCGTTCTCGAACGCGGTGGCCAGCACCTCCTCCGCGCCCGGCCGGCCGATGTCGACGGGCGTCCAGGTGATCCCCTGGTAGGGCGCGGCGTTCGCGGGACGGCGGCGGGAGATGCCGTGCACCTCGATGTCGGGCTCGTCGGCGAGCCTGCGCAGCAGGGCGGTGCCGACGTTGCCGGTCGCGCCGGTGACGACGACCTTCACGAGCGCGCCCGAGCCGTCGCGCGGGTGTTGGCCCTGTCGATCGCGTCGACCAGCTCGTCCTTGGTCATCTGCGACCTGCCCTCGACGCCCAGCCGCTTGGCCAGGTCGTAGAGGTGCTGCTTGGTCGCGTTCGCGTCCACGCCGCCGGCGGTCTCGCCCTGCTGCGGGGTGCTGCGCTCGGCCTGCGGGTCCGACGGCCCCTTCTCGTCCTTGGCCTCCCAGTGGTCGCCCACCTTCTCGAAGCTGTGCTTGAGCGCGGAGAACGCGGTGCGGTGCGCCCGTTCCCCCTCGCCGTAGGACTCGACGGCCGAGTCGTGCGCCTTGATCCACGTGCGCTGGGCCTTCTTCGACGACCGGGCCACCGTGCTGGGCAGTTCCTCGCGTCCGGGCATGGTTCTCCTCCCAGGTGTTTCTCCCTGCTCAGAAGGGCTACCCGGCGGACATGACCACCATGCACGCCATCGACGTCCGCAGCCCCCTGGACGACCAGCCGGTCGGCTTGCTCCCCGTAGCCGGCGAGGACGACGTGACCGCCGCGCTGGCCGCCGCGCGGACCGCTCAGGCGGAGTGGGCGGCGACACCGGCGGCGGAACGCGGAGCGGCGGTCGCCGCGGCGGCGGCCGAGCTCAGGGCGCGGGCTGGCGACCTGGCCGCGGTGATCGAGACCGAGACCGGGCGGCCGCTCGCCTCCGCGCGGGAGGGCGTGCTCGCGGGCGCCTCGACGCTGGTGCAGTACTCCGAGCTCGGTCCGGTCCACCGTGGACGGTCGTTGCACGGCACCGCGGTCGACTTCATGATCCCGCAGCCGCGCGGGGTGGTCGTGGCGCTGACGCCGTGGAACGACCCGGTGGCGGTGGCGTGCGGGCTGCTGGGGGCGGCACTGGTCACCGGGAACACCGTGGTGCACAAGCCGAGTGAGCGCTGCCCGCACACCGGTCTGCTGCTCGACGCGGTCCTGCGCCCGTTCTTCCCCTCCGGCGTGCTGCAGACGCTCACCGGCGCGGGCCCGGTCGGTGCGGCGCTGGTGAGCGGTGACGTGGACGTCGTCGCGCACGTCGGCAGCACCGCGACCGGACGCGCCATCGCCGCGTCCACCCGCGCGAAGGTGTTGCTGGAGAACGGGGGCAACGACCCGTTGCTCATCGACGACGACGTCGACCCGAGGTGGGCGGCGGCGCAGGCGGCGCTGGGCGCGTTCACGAACGCGGGCCAGCTCTGCGTGTCGGTCGAGCGGATCTACGTGCACAAGACGATCGCCGCACCGTTCCTGGAGGAGCTGTGCGCGTTGGCCCGCCGGTGGAACGAGCAGCCGCAGCCGCTGGTCGACGTGCGGCACCGGGAGTTCGTGCACGGCCAGGTCGCCGCGGCCGTCACCGCCGGGGCGCGGGCCCTCGTCGGCGGGGAGGTCCCGCCCGGTCGCGGCGCCTTCTACCCCGCGACCGTGCTGGCCGACTGCACCTCGGCGATGCAGGTCATGTGCGAGGAGACGTTCGGCCCGGTCGCCCCGGTGCAGGCGGTGCCGACGTTCGACGACGGGCTGGCCGAGGCGTGCTCCGGCGACTACGGGCTCGCGGCGACCGTGCTGACCGGGTCGATGGAGCACGCCACCCGCGCGTGGCGTGCGTTGCCGGTGGGCACGGTGAAGGTGAACAACGTCTTCGGCGGTGCCCCCGGCGGTGCGGCCCAGCCGCGCGGGGCGTCGGGCACCGGGTTCGGGTACGGGCCGGAGCTGCTGGACGAGATGACCACCGTGAAGGTGGTGCACCTCGGGGTCAGCGGCCGGTCGTGACCAGCAGGAAGCCCGCCTCGGCCACCTTGTCGCGCGGCACCACGTTGCGGGTGTCGAGGATGCGCGGGGTGGCCGTGTGGCGGGCGAGCTCCGGCCAGTCCAGCTCGGCGAACTCCGGCCACTCCGTGAGCACCACCAGCATGTCCACGTCCCGCGCCGCGTCGGCGGGGGTGGCGTGCACGGCGATGCCGTCGAGGTCGCCGGTGACGCACGGGTCGTAGCCGGTCAGCCGGGCACCCTCCCGGGTGAGCAGCTCCGCGACGGCGAGTGCCGGCGAGTCGCGCAGGTCGTTGGTGCCTGCCTTGAACGTGAGCCCGAGCAGGCCGATCCTCTTGTCCCGCAGCGGACCGGTCTCCGCGCGGATGCGGTCGACGACGCGGTGCGGCTGGTGCCGGTTGGTCGTGACGGCCCCCTCCAGCGTGGGGAAGTCGACGCCGGCCTGCCGTGCGGTGGCCAGCAGCGCGAGGGTGTCCTTGGGCAGGCACGAGCCGCCCCAGCCAGGTCCGGGTTCCAGGCAGGACGCGCCGATCCGGTCGTCGAGCCGCATGCCCTCGGTGACGCCGTCGATTTCGGCGTCGACCTGCTCGCACAGCTCTGCCAGGGTGTTGACGTAGGAGAGCTTCAGCGCCAGGAAGCAGTTGCTGGCGTACTTCACCAGCTCCGCGCTCGTGTTGTCGGTGATGACGGTGGGCGCGCCGGTCGGTTCGTACAGCGCGGCCACCTCCAGCGCGTGCCGCTCGTCGCGGGCGCCGACGACGACCCGTTGCGGCCGCAGGAAGTCCTCGACCGCGTGGCCCTCGCGCAGGAACTCGGGGTTCGACACCACCCCCGGGTACCGCGCGGCCGTTCCCACCGGCACGGTGGACTTCAGCACCAGCCGGCACCCCCGCGGTGCCTCGGCGATGACCGCCTCCACCGCCGTGAGGTCGGCCGCGCCGTCGGGTCCGGTGGGGGTCGGCACGCAGACGAACGTGAAGTCCACATCGGACAGCGCCTCCCGGTTGCCGGCCACGAACCGCAACCGCTCGGCGTTGCGCACGACGAGCTCGCGCAACCCCGGCTCGTGCAGCCCGACCTCACCCGCGGCGAGGGCGGCGACCTTGGCCTCGTCGACGTCCGCGCACACCACGTCGTGGCCGAGGTGCGCGAAGCACGCGGCCGTGGTCAGGCCGACGTAACCCGCGCCGACAACACCGATCCGCTGGGGTCGCACAGCACACCTCCTGCAGCTTCGAGGACCTCGTCCACGGTGATCCGCAGCAGGCCGGGGTCGGGTTCGGCGGCGAACGTGTCGCCGGTGGAGCCGTGCCAGAGCACGAGGTGCGGCCCGTGCCGCGGCCCCCAGAGCTGAGGCGGCACCGGCCCGAACAACAGCACCGACGGGGTGCCGTAGGCGGTGGCGACGTGCGCGACGCCGGTGTCGCCGCAGATGACCAGCCGCGCGGTGGCGACGAGGTCCAGCAGCTCGGCCAGGCTGCCCGAGAACGGCGTCGGCGAGACCCGGCGGGCGAGCTCGCGTTCACCGGGCCCGGCGGTGACGACGACATCGCTGCCCAGCGCGCGCACCACCGTCGCGTACCGGTCAGCCGGCCAGCGCCGCGCCCCGGTGCTGGCGCCGGGGTGGACCACCATCCGGTTCGTGCGCGGCCCGACCGGCGGCAGGTGCAGGTCGGCCGGGTCGCACGGGATGCCGTTGCGCTCCAGCAGGTCGCACCACCGGACCACCTCGTGGTGGTCCTCGCGCCAGTACTCGTGCGTGATCAGCCGCCGCGGCCGGGTCGCCCGCAGCAGCTCCACGCTCTGCGGCCCGCGACCGTGCAGGTTCACGGCGAGGTCGGGCCGGTCGAACGCGATCGGCGCCAGCTCCTCGGTGGGCAGCAGGCGGTCGACCGCGTCGATCCGGTCCACGACGTCCCGCAGCCACTCCGGAGCCGCCAGGGTGATCTCCGCGTCCGGGAAAGCGGCTCTCAGGCCGCGCAGGGCCGGTACGGCGGTCAGGAGGTCGCCGAGGCCGAGGGCGCGCAGGACGAGGACCCTCATCGGCCGGCCCGCCGCGGTCGCAGCTCGTCGGCCGGCAGCCGGTCGGGCTGAACGGCCCGGCGGTCGCCTGGGTTTGTGGCCTGACGGTCGCCCAGGTCGGTGGCCTGACGGTCGCCTGGGTGGGTGGCCTGACGGTCGTCCAGGTCGGTGGCCTGACGGTCGTCCAAGTCGGCTGTCCGACGGTCGCTCAGCCCGGCAGCCAGCCGATCGCCCACCTCGCCACAGCGCTGCCCATTCGGCGGCACAGCCTGCGGCTCGCCCACTCCACCGCTCCGCGGCCGGCCACCCTGCGGAACCGGCACCTCGCCGCCCTCCTGCGGCACCCGAGCGACCCGTCGGTGCCGCCACTCCCCGCGCACCCGGTGCCAGCACGCCACCGACGGGATCGCCGCACTGGTCACCACCATCTCGGCAACCTCCCGCGCGTCACGCGGCCCCGGCGCGATCCGCTCCCAGGCGAACCACCCGGTCAGCCCCGCCCACACCGCCGCCAGCACCGCACCGGCCCGCCGCCGGCCCGTCAGCCCGCACAGCACCGCGCCCACCCCGGCAGCGGTGGTCAGGGCGTGCACCCGCAGCCGACCCCGCCGGCCACCGATGCGCGACCGCCAGCCGGGGCCGAGCAGGCGGCGCATCAGGGCGTCGTCGGCGTTGCCGCGTTGCTGCTGCACGCTGGTGAAGAACGTCGCGGGCTTGACCGGGTGCGTCGTGACCCGTTCCCCGCGCACGATCCGGTACCCGCGGTCCTGCACGCGCAGCGCGAGCTCGGCGTCCTCGCGGTAGGCGCGCGGGAACCGTTCGTCGAACCCGCCGCACTCCGCCAGCGCGGAACGGCGGTAGGCCATGTCGGCGGTGATCCACAGGGCGTCGGCGAGGCCGGCGGTGCCGCGTTCGGCGTCGGTCGGCCTGCGGTCGGGTGGCAGCGGCACCACGATCCACGCCTGGGTGGCGGCCACGTCGTCCGCGAGGCCTTCCAGGTCCGCGGCCAGCTGGGTCTTCCAGTCCCGCGGCAGCACCACGTCGTCGTCGACGAAGGCCACCCAGTCGCCGGACGCGGTGCGCCAGCCGGTGTTGCGGGCGGCGGCCGGGCCCAGGCGGGTCTCGCTGTCGTCGACGACGATGACCTCCAGCGGCTCCGGGCCGGGGCCGTTCTCGAGCACGTCGAGCAGCGCGTCCAGGGACGCGCGGCCGACGGTGGGGATCACGACGGAGTACTTCATCGGCGCACCACGAAGGGGCCGATGGCGAGCAGGTCCACCGGGGACGAGCCGAAACACTCCAGCGCGTCGCGCGGGGTGTCGACCATCGGGCGGCCCGCGGTGTTGAGGCTCGTGTTGACCACGACCGGCACGCCGGTGAGCTCCTCGAAGCCGCGCAGCATCCGTTCGAGCAGCGGGTCACCGGCCACGGTCTGGGCCCGCGCGGTGCCGTCGACGTGCACCACGGCCGGGATGCGGTCCCTCCACTCCGGACGGACGTCGTGCACGAACAGCATGTAGGGGCTGGGGATCGGGCCGCGGGTGAAGATCGTGGCGGCCCGTTCGAGCAGCACCATCGGTGCCACCGGGCGGAACTGCTCCCGGCCCTTCACGTCGTTCAACCGGTTCAGGTTCTCCGGGAAGCACGGGTTCGCGAGCAGCGACCTGCGGCCGAGTGCGCGCGGGCCGTACTCGCTGCGGCCCTGGAACCAGGCCACGATCTTGTTGTCCGCCAACGCCCGCGCGACCTCGGCGGCCACGTCGGCGGGGCGTTCGTAGGGCACGGCCGCGGTCTTGAGCACCGACTCGATCTCGGCGTCGGAGAAACCCCGGCCCAGCGCCGCGGTCGGCATCGGCTCGACCACGTCGGTGCTCGCGTGCAGCGCGGCGCCGAGAGCGGTCCCGGCGTCACCGGCGGCGGGCTGGACCCACACCTCGTCGAACGGTCCCTCGGCGAAGATCCGGCTGTTCGCCACGCAGTTCAGCGCCACGCCACCGGCCATCGCGAGCCGCCGTTCGCCGGTGTGCTCGTGCAGCCACCCGGCCAGCTCCAGCAGCACCTCCTCGACGCGGACCTGCACGGACGCGGCCAGCTCCGCGTGCTCGGAGGTCAGCTCCTCGTCGTCGGCCCGCTGCTTGGCCAGGGTGTTCCAGTCGAACGGCGTGATCTCGAAGCCGCCGTCGCGGACCACCACGTGCTCGCGCATCAGGTCCAGGTGCACCGGCTTCGCGTGCGAGGCCAGCGCCATGACCTTGTACTCGTCGCTGGACCGCAGGAACCCCAGGTGCTCGGTCAGGTCCTCGTAGAACAACCCGAGCGAGTGCGGCAACCGCTGCGCCGCCAGCGTGGTCAGCTCCTGGTCGACGTACCGGCCGGCCAGGTGCGACCCGCACTCGCCGCGCCCGTCGGCCACCAGCACGGCGCAGTTGCCCGCGAACGGTGCGGCCAGGCCGGTGGAGGCGGCGTGGGCGACGTGGTGCGGTACGAACTGGACGATGTCGGGGTCCAGCCCCGGCAGGACGGTGGAGAGGAACTGCGGCGCGCGCCGCACGTACTGCGTGCGCAGGTCCTCCCACGGCGCGTACTGCGCGTCGACCAGGTCCGGGTCGTAGGAGTAGGCGACGGCGTCGAGGTCCGCCGCCGTCAGCCCCGCCTGCTCCAGGCACCAGCGCGCGGCCAGCTCCGGCTGCTCCCACGCGGAGAACGGCACCGGGCGCTTGCCGTGCTTGCGGCGGGAGAAGCGTTCTTCCTCCGCTGCCGCAACGGTCTTGCCGTCGATCACGAGAGCGGCGGCCGGGTCGTGGAACACCGCGTTGATCCCGAGGACTCGCATGGTCAGCGGCTACCCGGCGAAGTGCCGGGCAAACGAGCGCAGCCCCTCTTCCAGCGGAACGCGTGGCTGCCAGCCGAGCACCTGCCGCGCCAGCGCGATGTCGGGGCGGCGGCGGCGCGGGTCGTCGGTCATCGGCTCGACGTGGCGGATCTCCGACGAGCTGCCGGTGACCTCGATCGTCTTGTGCGCCACGTCCAGCACGGTCACCTCGGCCGGGTTGCCGAGGTTGATCGGGCCTGCCTGGTCGGTGCGGGCCATCGCGAGCAGCCCGCGCACGAGGTCAGAGACATAGCACAGCGACCGGGTCTGCCGGCCGTCGCCGTGCACGGTCAGCGGTTCTCCGGCCAGCGCCTGCCGCAGGAACGTGGGGATCATCCGGCCGTCGTGCGCGCGCATCCGCGGGCCATAGGTGTTGAAGATCCGCACGATGCCCGCGTCCACGCCGTGCTCCTGCCTGAACGCCATCGTCATCGCCTCGCCGAAGCGCTTGGCCTCGTCGTAGACGCTGCGCGGCCCGATCGGGTTGACGTGGCCCCAGTAGGACTCGCGCTGCGGGTGTTCCAGCGGGTCGCCGTACACCTCGCTCGTGGAGGCCACGACGACCCTGGCCCCCTTGCGGCGGGCCAGCTCCAGCGCGTGGTAGGTGCCGAAACCACCGGCGCGCAACGTGTCCACGGGCATCCGCAGGTAGTCCGCGGGCGAGGCCGGGCACGCCAGGTGCAGCACCAGGTCGACCGGGCCGAGCAGGTCGAGCGGCCGGGACACGTCCGCGGTGACCACGCCGACGCCTTCCGGCACGTTGGCCCGCGAGCCGGTGCGGAAGTCGTCGATGCACACGACCTGCGCACCGTCCCGCAGCAGCGCTTCGCACACGTGCGAGCCGAGGAACCCCGCACCCCCGGTGACGACGACCCGTTCAGGCGACATCGAGGACCGTCTTCAACCAGCCGTCCTCGCGCAGGTCGAACGACTTGTACGCGTCGATCGCGGCGGCGGGCTCCTCGTGCTTCGTGATGAACGCCGTCGGGTCCACGACACCGGAGACGACGAGGTCGAGCAGCCGCGGGAGGTAGCGGCGGTGGTTGCAGTTGCCCATGCGCAGGGTGAGGTTCTTGTTCATCGCCTCGCCGATCGGGAACTGCTCGAAGCCCGGCGGGTAGACGCCGATGATCCCGATGGAACCGGCCTTCGCGACCATCTCCACCGCCCACTTGAGCGCGAGGTCCGGCGCGTCACCGGGCTTCCACTGCTCCCCCCTCTCGCCACCGGGCTTCTCGGCGTCGACACCGACCGCCTCGATCACCCGGTCGACGCCGATGCCGCCGGTCAGCTCCTTCACCACCTCGGCGGGGTCTTCAACGTTGAAGTTCACCGTCTCGGCGTTCTGCTCGCGGGCCTTGTCCAGGCGGGACTCGATGCCGTCGACGACGATCACCCGTCCCGCGCCCTGCCGCTTGGCCGACGCGACCGCGAACTGGCCGACCACGCCCGCGCCCAGCACGAGCACGGTGTCACCGGAGCCGACCTCGGCCAGCCGGGCGCCGAACCACGCCGTGGGGAAGATGTCGGAGAGCAGGATCGCCTGGTCGTCGCTCACCGCGTCGGGTATGCGCACCAGCGTCGTCATGGCGTACGGGATGCGGGCGTACTCGGCCTGCAGCCCGTCCACCGGTCCGGTCGGCTGGGGGCCGCCGAAGAAGCAGGTGCCGGCTTCCGGGCCGTTCGGGTTGGCGGTGTCGCACTGGGCGAAGTACCCGGCCCGGCAGTAGGAGCAGGTGCCGCAGCCCACCGTCGAGGTCACCACCACCCGGTCACCGGGCGTGAACCCGCGCACCGCGGACCCGACCTCCTCGACGACGCCGACGGCCTCGTGGCCGAGGACCGTGCCCTCCACCATGCCCGGCATCGTGCCGCGGACCATGTGCAGGTCGGTGCCGCAGATCGCGCTGCGGGTGATCCGGATGACCGCGTCGGTCGGTTCCTGGATGCGCGGGGCATCCACGTCGTCCAAGCGGATGTCGCCCACGCCGTGCCACACAACAGCCTTCATCGGCCCTCCTCGTTTCCAGGCTGGTTCCCGTGCCGGAGCGGCACAAACACGCCCGGACGGGTGTTTGCGGCGGGCGCACCCCGGGTAAGGCTCGTCCGATTTGCGCGCGATGTCCGCAGTTTCAGCAGGTCAGCGAGGGGTACCGCTTCCTGGTGAACCGCATCGACGACATCTGGGGACCGCGCACTCCGCACGCTCGCGACGCGCGCTGGCCGGTACGGGTGGACCTCGAGCTCGCGGACGGCGTCACCGAGTCCGATGTGGACCGGTGGGTGCCGTCGGCCTGCGTGCTGTGCAGCAACGGCTGCGGCTGCGACATCGCCGTCAAGGACGGCAGGATGGTGGGCGTCCGCGGTCGCTCCGGCGACATGGTCAACCATGGCCGGCTCGGCCCCAAGGGGCTCTACGGCTCCTGGCAGGCCCATCGCACCGACCGCCTCACCAAGCCGCGCGTCCGCCGCGGTGGCGAGCTGGTCGAGACCGACTGGGACACCGCGATGGGCGAGGTCGTGCGCCGGTCGAAGGCGCTGCTGGCCGAGCACGGGCCGTTGTCGCACGGGTTCTACACGAGCGGGCAGCTGTTCCTGGAGGAGTACTACACGCTCGGCGTGATCGGGAAGGCCGGTCTCGGCACACCGCACATGGACGGCAACACCCGGTTGTGCACGGCGACGGCCGCGGCGGCGCTCAAGGAGACCTTCGGGGCCGACGGGCAGCCCGCGTGCCACGCCGACGTGGACCTGACCGACGCGATGTTCCTCTACGGGCACAACATGGCCGCGACGCAGACCGTGCTGTGGGCGCGGGTGCTGGACCGACTGGAGGGCCCCGACCGGCCGCGGCTCGTCGTCGTGGACCCGCGCCGCACGCCCGTGGCCGAACGCGCGGACGTGCACCTGGCGCCGTTGCCCGGCACCAACCAGGCGCTGATGAACGGCCTGGTGCGCGCGGTGATCGCGAACGACTGGGTCGACCACGACTACGTCGCCGCGCACACCCTCGGGTTCGAGGACCTCAAGGCGGTCGTCGAGCCGTACACGCCCGAGCACGTCGCCGAGATCTGCCGCATCTCCCCCGTCGACCTGCTCAGGGCGGCGGAGATCTTCGGCACCACCGGGCGCGTGCTGTCGACGGTGTTGCAGGGCTTCTACCAGTCCCACCAGGCCACCGCGGCGTCCTGCCAGGTCAACAACCTGCACCTGCTGCGCGGCCTGATCGGGCGGCCGGGCAGCGGCGTGCTGCAGATGAACGGCCAGCCGACCGCGCAGAACACCCGCGAGTCCGGCGCGAACGGCGACCTGCCCGGTTTCCGCAACTGGGACAACCCCGACCACGTCGACGAGCTCGCGCGGCTGTGGAACGTCGACCCGCTGACCATCCCGCACTGGGCGCCGCCGACGCACGCGATGCAGATCTGGCGGTACGCCGAGCAGGGCACGATCCGGTTCCTGTGGATCTCCGCGACGAACCCGGCGGTGTCGCTGCCGGACCTGGCGAGGATCAGGGACATCCTGCGGCGCGAGGACCTGTTCGTCGTGGTGCAGGACGGTTTTCCGACCGAGACGACCGAGCTGGCCGACGTCGTGCTGCCCGCCGCGCTGTGGGGCGAGAAGCAGGGCACGTTCACCAACGCCACCCGTGTCGTGCACCTGTCCGAGCAGGCCGTGCAGCCGCCCGGCGAGGCCCGCAGCGACCTGGACATCTTCCTGGACTACGCGCGCCGCATGGACCTGCGCGACCGCGACGGCGCCCCGCTGATCAAGTGGAAGGACGCCGAGGGCGCGTTCGACGCGTGGCGTGAGTGCAGCCGTGGCCGGCCGTGCGACTACACCGACCTGTCCTACGAGAAGCTGCGCGGCGGCGGAATCCCCTGGGGCGGCGCGGAACGGCTCTACGCCGACGGCCACTTCCCCACCGCAGCCGACTACTGCGAGGACTTCGGCCACGACCTGCTGACCGGCGCGTCGGTCACTCCGACCGAGTACAGGGCGCGGCGCCCGGACGGCCGCGCGTTCCTCAAGGCCGTCGAGCACACCCCGCCGCCGGAGCAGCCGAGCGAGGACTACCCGCTGCTGTGCACGACCGGGCGGTCGGTCTACCACTTCCACACCCGCACCAAGACCGCCCGCGCACCGAAGCTGCAGCAGGCCGCGCCCAACCCGTGGGTGGAGGTCTCCCCCGCCGACGCCGAACAGCTGGGCCTGGCCCACGGCGACCTGGTGCGCGTGGAGTCGTCACGCGGCGCGATCGAGGTCCCGGTCCGCATCGGGCGGTGTCGGCCGGGGGTGGTGTTCGTGCCGTTCCACTACGGTTTCCAGGCCGCGAACGAGCTGACCCGCACCCAGTGGGACCCGGTCTCGAAGCAACCGACGTTCAAGATCAGTGCCGTGCGGATCAGGAAGGTGTGACCGGTGCACCTCTCGACTTACCTCGGTCTCCTGCACACCTCGCTGGGCACGCTCGCCGCCGCGTTCCGCGAGATCGCCGCCGGGCACGGCGACGAACCCGACGTGCAGCACATGTGCGAGGTGCTGGCCGGCCGGACCGACAGCCAGGCCGGCCACCTCTGGCCGTTCGTGCAGCGCTACGGCGAGCACCGCGAGGACGAACCGGAACGCCTGCACGCGGCCGAGGTCACCGAGACCCGCGGCGGTGGCGTCGGGCTGTTGCGCGACCTGCAGGACCTGTACGCGCTGGCGTCGTTCACGGACATCACGTGGACCGTCGTCGGGCAGGCCGCGCAGGGGCTGCGGGACCGCGCGCTGCTCGACGTCGTGCAGCTCCTGCGAGAAGGAGACCAAGCGGCAGCTGTCGTGGCTGACGACGCGGATCAAGCAGGCGGCACCGCAGGCGTTGATCGCGGCGAAGGACTAGAAGCCGCGCAACATCTGGCGCACCAGGTCTCGGCGCACGCGCCGCCACCGCTCCGCCGCCTCGTCGTCACCCAGCCTGGTCTCCAGCACGATCACCGCGTCGGCGGCGGCGAGCGCGCCCGCACCGCCGAGTAGCAGCTCGCGCACCCCGTCGGCGAACGGTCCCGGCCCGGTCACCAGGCCCACGGCGATCGCGTGGCCGTCCTCCGTGAGGTCGATCAGCCACCTGAGGTGCTCCAACGCCTCGTCGAGCGCGCCCGCCCGCACCGCACGCGCCGCGAGCTCCCGGCGGGCCTCCTGGTCGCACGGGTCGACCTCCAGCGCCTGCTCCGGCGAGTCGCACGGCGTGGTCTCGACCGCGCGGGCGAGCTCGACCAGCCCGGTCGGCTCGGTCTCCACCACCGGGCCGAGCCAGCCGACCGCCCTGCGCACCGGCGGTTCCGGCAGCGACGGCATCCCGGTCAGCGCGAACTGCTGGTAGAGCAGGAAACCCGCACCACCCAGCACGGCGGGCAGGTCCGGCAGCAGGTGCGGCAGGCGCGCCGCCACGACGACGTCCGCGAAGAGGCCCTGCATCGTCCGGCCCTGGCCCAGCTGCAACGCACGGCCCTCGGTCGAGGCGGTGCGGGCGGCGTCGGCGTCCCCGCACACCGCGAACACCGCGGCGGCGGCCCTGAGCACCAGGCCGCGGCACCCGCCGCAGTGGTCGTGGGCCCGCCGCCACACCGCCAGCGCCTCCACGAGCAGCCGCGCCGCGTGCGCCGGCCGACCGGCCACCAGGAGCACCTCGGCGCACCGGACCAGGGCCTCGACCTGGTCACCCGACGGGCGCACCAGGGGACGTGCGGACGGCAGCCCGAAGACGTCGACCTCGTCCACCCGAGCCGCGGCGGCGAGCCTCCTGCGGGCGCCGTGCACCGCCGCGAGCCCGATCTCCAGCGCTGCGGCGGGATCGCCACCGTGCAACGCCACCGCCACCCGCACCATCGCCGTGTCGTGCTGCTCGGCGCCGTCCGGCAGCACGGCCAGCTCGTGCGCGGCCTGCTCGGTCCGGCCGATCATCAGCAGGTGGTGGGCCAGCGCGGGCCGCAGCCGGTCCGGTCCGAACTCGCCCTGCTCGGCGCCGAGCCCGGCCACCAGCGCGGACAGCAGCTCGACGGCCTCGAAGTTCGCCCCGATCTCCAGCCGCAGCGGGAGGTCGAGCTGCTCGTCGTACAGCTCGGCCGCCGCCTGCCACTCCCCGAGCCGCACCAGCGCGCGGCACAACGCCATCGCCTCGGCCCGGTCCGACACGTCGGCCGTCGCGTACCACCCGGCGTACCCGGCGCCCCACGCGTCGATGCCGGTGAACCGGCCGCGCAGCGTGGTGCTGAGGGTGCGGACCAGCGCGGTGGTCTCGTCGGGCGCGAGCCGCGCGGCCGCCGCCGACCCGGTCAGCGGGTGGCAGCCGAGCTCGTCCCCGTCCGCCACCGCGAGCCCGGACGCGACGACCTCCCGCACGGCCCGGCGGAACTCCGCGTCGGTCAACCCGGCCGGGCCGACCGCCCGCAGGGTCGGCAGGTCCGCCGAGCCGCCCAGCACACCCGTGGCGGCGAGCAGCAGGCAGGCGGGGGCCGACAACGCCGAGGCCGCGCGCACGAACAGCCGGTCGCGGAGCTGCCGCGGCCCGGTGCCGTCCGCCGTCAGGTAACCCTCGTCGGCCAGCCACGCCGACAGCGACCGCTTCGGCCGCACCGACCCGCGGACCTGGCGGGCGAGCAGTTGCAACGCGAGCGGGTGGCCGCCGAGCACCGACGCCGCCGTTGCCGCGTCCGCCGGGGTGAGCGGCGTGCCGACCCGGTCGAGCAGCGCGCGGCCGTCGGCGGGGGTCAGCGGGCCGACGACGTGGCTCGTGATCCCGGCCCGCAGCGCACCGCCGCTCGCGAAGTAGTCGGCGGGCACGACGCGGGACGTCGCCACGACCCGTCCGGCGGGCAGTTCGGTCAGCTGCTGGAAGAAGCGCAGCGCGTCGTCGGAGGCGAAGCCCAGCTCGGTGTCGTGCCACAGCTCGTCACCGTCGTCCTGCACCGCGCCGAGGGGGCGCTGGTAGCAGCGCAGGCAGCGTTCGACGCCGTCGAGGAAGAGCACGACCTCCTCCGCTGCCACGGCGTCGAGCACGGCGTCGACGCGCGCGGTCTCCGGCAGTCCGAGGAACCGGGCCAGCTCCGGGACCATCGCGGCGAAGCTGCCGACGCCGCGGCCGTCGTAGAACGAGTACCAGAACTGCCGGGCCCCGCTCGCGCGCCGGCGTTTCCAGCTGTCCCAGGCCAGGGCGCTCTTGCCGATGCCGGGCACGCCGACCAGCAGCAGCACCGCCGCGCCCGTCCCGGTGAGGAACTCGTCGACGGCGCGGCGCAGCTCCGCCCGCCCGACCACCGCGCCGGTCTCCAGCAGCAGGTACGGGCGCGCGGCGACGGCGTTGGGCCGCGGGCGTGCCGAGCCGATCGTGACGTCGCCGTGGACCGATCCGCCCACCTGCACCACGACCTCGGCGTCGCCGGTGAACGAGACCCGCGCTTCCGGTTGCTGCACAACTGGCATTGGTACCAGCTCAGCGGGCGCTGACGACCAGGATTCCGCCACGTCGCACGAACGACTCCGGCAGCCGGGGCTGCTCCACCGCCCGGCCGTTCCACCGCACGGTGCCGACGTGCACGCCGTCCGGCCGCGGCGCCAGGACCGTGATCCCGCGACCGGCGATGCGGGCCTTCGCGAACATCGGGTTGGTCACGTGCAGCTCCGCGCTGCTGGGCGTGCGCGGGTACAGACCGAGCGCGGCGAAGACGTACCAGGCGGACATGGTGCCGAGGTCGTCGTTGCCGGGCAGGCCGGCCGGGCCGGTGCGGTAGACCAGCGACGCCAGGGCGCGCACGGTCTCCTGCGCCTTGTCGGGGCGGCCGAACTCGCTGTAGAGCCACGGGGTGTGGATGCCGGGCTCGTTGGTCGGGTCGTAGCGCGCCGGGTCGCCGCCGGTGGCCCACGAGCCGTCGGCGCGGTGGAAGAACGCGTCGAGGCGGGCCACCGCGGCGTCGTCACCGCCCATCGCGGCGGCCAGACCGGCGGCGTCGTGCGGGACCATCCACGTGTAGGTGGCGCTGGACCCCTGCGCGAACCCGAGGTCGGAGGACGGGCTGAACGGCGTCACCCACGACCCGTCGGCGCGGCGGGCCTGCTGGTACCCGGTGGCCGGGTTGAAGGTGTTGCGCCACCAGCCCGCGCGGGCGCGCAGCTCGGCGGACGGGCGGCCGAGGCGGTCGGCGAGGTCCGCGAGCGCCTGGTCGGCGACCGCGTCCTCCAGGGTCTCGGCGGCACCGCCCCAGCAGTGGCAGGTGTCCTGCGGGGCGTAGCCGAGGCGCAGGTGCTCGGCGAGGTTGGGGCGCTGGCCCTCGCACTGGCCGGGACAGCCCTTGTCGGACAGGCCGTCCGGGTGCGGGACGGTGGCCTGGCGCAGCAACGAGTCGAACGCGCCGCGGACGTCGAAGTTCTTGGCCCCCATGGCGTGCATGCCGGCGACAGCGGGCGCGGACGGGTCGCCGGTCATCACGTGGGTGGGGCCGTTGACGTGCACCCAGCGGTCCCACACCCCGCCGTTCTGCCGTGCCAGGTTCAGCAGGGACTGGGCGTAGTCACCGGCGACGCGCGGTTCGAGCAGCGCCAGCAGCTGGGTGTGGGCGCGGTACTGGTCCCAGCCGGAGAAGTTGCCGTACTGGACCCGCTGGCCGGGTGCCAGGCGGTGCACGAGGCGGTCGCTGCCGAGGTAGGTGCCGTCGACGTCGCTGGCCACGTTCGGCTGCAGGAAGGCGTGGTAGAGCGCGGTGTAGAAGACCGTGCGCCGGTCAGCGGTGCCGCCGTCGACCTCCACGGCGCGCAGCTGCCCCGCCCACTCGCGCCGGGCGTCCCCGGCCACCGACTCGACGGTGTCCCGCTTCGAGATCTCGGCCTTCAGGTTGCGCTGTGCGGCTTCGAGGCTGGTGTAGGAGATGCCGACGCGCATGCGCACCTTGGTGTCCGCGAAGGACACGTAGCCGCCGGAACCCCTGCCGGCACGGGCGTTGCCGGTCAGGTAGCCCTCGCCGCCGGTCGCGGTGGTGGCACCGGGCTTGAGCGAAGCGTCGACCCACGTGCCGAAACCGCTGAACGCCTGGTCGAAGGAGGCGGTGAAGTACAGGCGGTAGTAGGACCTCTGGTTGTTCGTGCCGCCGTTCGCCCGCCGGCCGCAGAAGGCGCCGGTCAGCACGGAACCGGAGACCGTCCGCGCGGCCGGGTCGATGGTGACCTCGGCGTCCTCGCTGCCGTTCAACGAGTTCGAGACGCGGAACAGCAGCGACGCCGGCTGGTCGGCGGGGAAGCCGAACTCGCCGATGCCCGCGCGGGTCGTCACGGAGAGGTCGGCGCTCGCACCGGACTTGAGCCCCACCCGGTACCGGCCGGGTTCGGCGACCTCGTCGGCGTGGGAGAAGTCGCTCGCGAAGACCTGGTCCCCGGTGTCCGCGGTCGGTGACGTGGTGATGGCGCCGACGTGCGGCATGATCGGCACGTCCCCCGCCGCGCCGGGGTGGCAGCCGGCGCCGTTGACGTGTGTCAGGCTGAACCCGCGCACCCGCGTGGCGTCGTAGGCGTACCCGTTGGCGGCACCGGTGTTCGTCTGGTCGCCACGGGTCGACGTCGGGCTCCAGGAGATCATCCCGAACGGCCGCACCGCGCCCGGATAGGTGTTGCCACCACCCGCCGAGCCGATCAGCGGGTCGACGGAGGACGTGTCGTCCCGCACCGCCGCGCTCGCGGGAGCCGCCAGCGCGGCGGTGAGGACAGCGACCAGGGTGATCGAAAGCGCTCTCACGCGCCGGAACGTACCCGGTCGCGACAACGCTGTCAGTAAACGCAGGGTGGCCGGTACCCGTCCACCTTCAGCCCCTTGAACGTCAGGTCGTTGGGCGTCTTGCCGACGAAGACCAGGCCGCGGGCGTCGTCGAGCGCGTCCGCCAAGGGGTAGTTCGGCGCACCGAGCTCCGCCAAGGTCGTCCACTTGTCAGGCGCGAAGCTGAAGAACCGCGAGACGACCTTGCCGCGGGTCGACGGGATCTTGGTGACCCACTTGGCCCCGCCGCTCCAGTCGGACGCGGGCCGCAGCTGGACGTACAGGTCGTCGGTGGCGCTGTAGGTCATCAGGAACCCGCGCGAGCGCGACAGGTCCGCCTCTGCCTCGAACCGGTTCCCGAGCCAGAGCACCATGACGTGCCACTCGGGGTTGAGGAACTTGATCTTCGCCGCGTACCGGTGCCGCCCGTCGGGGACGAGGGTGCTGCCGGTCGCGGGCTCGGTGGTGCCCTCACCGCTGGCCAGCCACTGCTGGTAGCGGTCGATGGACGGGGTGGCGCACTCGTGGCGGGCCGGAGCGGCCGCCGCCGCCGCTCCGGAGCCGAGCGAGACTGCCACCAGCACGGACGCGATCACTGTTTTCAGGCGCATGCAGCCAACCTAATGGTTCAGACCACTGCGCGGTCGAGCTGAGACGGGTTCCGGTACCGATGGATCAGTGGAGCCGGAGCAGCGCCTGGATCGGGAGGTGGTCGGACGGGTACTGGGTGCCCTCGGCGTAGGTGTTGATCGCGGCGGCCTCGGTGGTGGCGCCGCGGGTCATGATCCAGTCGATCCGCGGGCCGTCCGGCACCAGCGGCGCGTAGCCGTGGAACGTGCCGTACGCGGGCGTGCGGCGGGAGCCGTTCCAGGTGTCCTCCAGGCCGAGGACGCGGTAGGCCTTCGACCCCGGCACGTCGTTGAAGTCGCCGGTGAGCACGACCGGCAGCGTCTGGGCGTTGAGGCGGTCGCGGATGGCCTCGGCGCTGCGCAGCCGCGCGAGCTCCGACTCGTGGTCGAAGTGGGTGTTCACGAAGACGAACTGGGCACCGGTGTGCTTGTCGGCGAAGCGGACCCACGTGACGATCCGGACCACGTTGTTGCCCCACGTCCGCGAGCCGATCACGTTCGGGGTGTCGGAGAGCCAGTGGTGGTCGAACGCGAGCGGGTCGAGCCGCGCGGTGTCGAAGAAGACGGCGACGAACTCGTCGTGGCTGCCGCCCGCGCGGCCGACGCCGATCCAGTCGTAGCGGTCCGGCAGGTCGGTCGCGACGTCCTTGACCTGTCCGTACAGGCCTTCTTGAGTGCCCAGGACGGTGGGTTGCTCCGCGTTGAGCAGCCGGGCCACCACCGGTCGTCTCGTGGCCCAGGAGTTCGGCTCCACGTTCGAGGCGAAGCGCAGGTTGAACGACATCACGTGCAGTCGGTCGTGGGGAGCCGGTCCGATCACCATTCGATCGAGCATAGGCCCGCCCGCGCCGGTGCGCGGGCGGGCCCGTTCCGTGCTATGCGGGCGCATAACCGGTGGGGCGGCTGGTGAACGTGCCGCGGCCCTGCGTCCGGCTGCGCAACCTCGTCACGTAGCCGAACATCTCCGCCAGCGGCACGCTCGCCGTCACCACCGCCACGTCCGCCCTGGTGGTGGAGCCGAGGATGCGGCCACGCCGGGCCGCCAGGTCGCCGAACACGCCGCCGGCGAACTCCTCCGGCACGGTGACCGTGACCTCGGTCACCGGTTCGAGCCTGGTCATGACGCCCTGGCGCAGCGCGTCGCGGAGCCCGAGGCGGCCCGCCGTCCGGAAGGCCATCTCACTGGAGTCCTTGACGTGCGTGGAGCCGTCGGTGAGCGTCACCCGCACACCGGCCACCGGGAACCCGAGCGGGCCCTCGGCGAGCGCGTCGCGGCAGCCCTGTTCGACCGCCCTGATGAACTCCTGCGGCACCCGCCCGCCGGTGACCGCCGAGCGGAACTCGAAGGCGTCGGCCGGTTCGGTGTCGATCACCACGTGGGCGAACTGCCCCGCACCTCCGTCCTGCTTCACGTGCCGGTAGACGAATCCGGACACACCCCGTTCGACCGTCTCGCGGTAGGCGACCCTCGGCCGTCCCGTCACGACCTCGACGCGGTGGGTCTGGCGCACCTTCTCCACCGCCACCTCCAGGTGCAGCTCACCGAGGCCGGCGAGCAGCAGCTGATCGGTCTCCCGGTCGGTCGTGACCTTCAGCGACGGGTCCTCCTCTGTGAGGTGGGCCAGCGCCTGGACCAGCCGTTCGGTGTCGGCGGCGGACCTGGCCTCCACCGCCACCGAGACGACCGGGTCCTGGGTGACCGGTTCTTCGAGCAGCAGCGGGGCGTCGGGCGCGCACAGGGTCGCCCCGGTGCGCGTGTTCTTCAGCCCCACCACGGCCACGATGTCACCGGCCGTCGCGGTGTCGACCGGCGTGTGCCGGTCGGCCTGGACCCGCAGGATCCGCGCGACGCGTTCCGTTCGGCCGTTCACGAGCACCGTGTCTCCCTTGTGGAGGGTGCCCGAGTAGACGCGCACGGAGGTCACCCGGCCCGTCGCGGTCGAGTTCACCTTGAACGCCAGCGCGGCGAACGGTTCCTCCGGATCCGCCCGTCGTCGTTGCCCGTCCACGCTCTCGATCGGCCGTACGTCCACAGGGGACGGCAGGTACGCCACGACCGCGTCCAGCAACGGTTCGACGCCGCGGTTGCGGTACGCGCTGCCGCACAGAACGACTGTCGCCTTGTTCGCGTGCGTGAGGTCGCGCAGGGCGTTCCTGAGCGTGTCGTCGGTGAGCTCGTCCTTCGCGCAGAACTCCTCCAGCGCACCGGGGTGGAGCTCGGCGACCGCTTCCTCCAGCCTTCTCCTGCGGGCGTGTGCTTCTTGCGGCACAGCGGTTTCCGCGCATTCGTCGGTCCAGACGTACGCGCGCATCGCGACCAGGTCGACGACCCCGCGGAAGCCGTCCTCCCGGCCGATGGGCAGCTGGACGACCAGCGGCGTGGTGCGCAGCCGGGTCCTGATCGACTCGACGGCCCGGTCGAGGTCGGCGCCGGCCCGGTCGAGCTTGTTGACGAACGCGATCCGCGGCACGCCGTACCGGTCGGCCTGCCGCCACACCGACTCGCTCTGCGGCTCGACCCCGGCCACCCCGTCGAACGCCACGACCGCGCCGTCGAGCACACGCAGCGCCCGTTCGACCTCGTCGGCGAAGTCGACGTGGCCCGGCGTGTCGATGAGGTTGATGCGGTGGTCGTCCCACGTGCAGCTCACGGCGGCGGCGAAGATCGTGATGCCGCGGTCGCGCTCCTGCGGGTCGAAGTCGGTGACGGTCGTGCCGTCGTGGACCTCGCCGCGCCGGTGGGTGGTGCCGGTGACGAAGAGGACGCGTTCGGTGAGGGTGGTCTTGCCGGCGTCGACGTGGGCGAGGATGCCGATGTTGCGGATGGCGCGCATGGCGCGGTGCCTTTCGGGTGGTCTCTGGTGGTGCGGTCGGCGCGATGCGGCCGACGAGACCCGGACGGCACGACAGGTCACGTGCCGGGAGAAGAGGGGTCTTCGCGGACTACCGGTGCCCGGCGCGCAGCGGGCAGCCGGGGTGCGAGGACACGAGGATCACGTCGAAGCGGGGAGCGGTGCGGACGCGCACGGCCGTACTCCCCTCGCTCGGTGATGGTGATCAGAAGTCTACGAGGCGCGTTGCGAACGTGGAACCGGATTATTGCGATCACGGGCTCGGCGTCGTACGGTCTGCACTAAGTTCAAGCTTTGAACGAAAGGGTGGATCATGAGCGCGCCCACTCCGGCGGACAAGTTCTCCTTCGGCCTGTGGACCATCGGCTGGCCGGGTCGTGACCCGTTCGGCGAGGCCACGCGACCCGCACTGGACGTGGTCGAGGCCGTGCACAAGCTGGCCGAGCTCGGCGCGTGGGGCATGTCGTTCCACGACGACGACCTCTTCGACTCCTCCAACCGCGACCAGCAGGTCGGGCGGTTGAAGGGGGCGCTGGAGGAGACCGGGCTGACCATCCCGATGGTCACCACGAACCTGTTCACCCACCCGGTGTTCAAGGACGGCGGTTTCACCAGCAACGACCGGGGCGTGCGCCGGTACGCGCTGCACAAGGTGCTGCGCAACGTCGAGCTCGCGGCCGAGCTCGGTGCGAAGACGTACGTGCTGTGGGGCGGCCGCGAGGGCTCCGAGTACGACACCGCGAAGGACGTGCGGGCGGCACTGGACCGCTACCGCGAGGGCCTGAACCTGCTCACGCAGTTCGTCACCGACCGCGGTTACGACATCAAGTTCGCCATCGAGCCCAAGCCGAACGAGCCGCGGGGCGACATCCTGCTGCCCACGATCGGTCACGCGCTGGCGTTCATCACCTCGCTGGACAAGCCGGAGCTGGTCGGCCTCAACCCCGAGGTCGGGCACGAGCAGATGGCGGGCCTCAACTTCGTGCACGGCATCGCGCAGGCGTTGTGGCACGGCAAGCTGTTCCACATCGACCTCAACGGTCAGCGCAGCATCAAGTACGACCAGGACCTGGTGTTCGGCCACGGCGACCTGATGAACGCGTTCGCGCTGGTCGACCTGCTGGAGACGGCGGGCTATGAGGGGCCGCGGCACTTCGACTACAAGCCGTCGCGCACCGAGGACTTCACCGGCGTGTGGGAGTCGGTCAAGGCGAACATGCGGACGTACCTGCTGCTCAAGGAGCGTGCGGCGGCGTTCAGGGCCGACCCCGAGGTGCAGGAGGCGCTGGCCACCGCCGGTGTGCCGGAGCTGAGCCAGCCGACGCTGAACGACGGCGAGGGCTACGACGAGCTGCTGGCCGAGTCGTTCGACCCGGACAAGGCCGCCGAGCGCGGGTTCGGGTTCGTTCGCCTCAACCAGCTGGCCCTCGAGCACCTCATGGGAGCGCGCTGACATGACGCTCGTGGCGGGGGTCGACTCGTCGACGCAGTCGTGCAAGGTCGTCATCAGGGACGCGGACACCGGCGAGCTCGTGCGCGAGGGCCGGGCCGCGCACCCCGACGGCACGTCGGTGCACCCGTCGCACTGGTGGCGGGCGTACGAGGAGGCCGCCGCCCAGGCGGGCGGGCTCGACGACGTGGCCGCGCTCAGCGTCGCGGGGCAGCAGCACGGCATGGTGTGCCTCGACGACGACGGCGAGGTCGTGCGGGACGCCCTGCTGTGGAACGACACCAGGTCCGCGGCAGCCGCCGCGGACCTGACCGCCGAGCTCGGCGCGGACGTGTGGGCGGCGCGGATCGGCCTGGTGCCGGTCGCGTCGTTCACGATCACCAAGCTGCGCTGGCTGCAGCAGCACGAACCGGAGAACGCCAAGCGCACCGCCGCCGTCTGCCTGCCGCACGACTGGCTGACGTGGCGGCTGCGCGGCACCGGCGACCTCGCCGACCTGGTGACGGACCGCTCGGACGCCTCCGGCACCGGCTACTTCGACTCGGTGGCCGACGAGTACGTCCCGAGCCTGCTCGAACGCGGCCTCGGCCGCGCCGACGTGCAACTCCCCCGCGTGCTCGGCCCTGCCGAGTCGGTCACCGCGGGCCACCTGCGCCTCGGTCCCGGCGCCGGCGACAACGCGGCGGCGATGCTGGGCGTCTCGTCGGGCAACGACGTCGTGGTGTCCCTGGGCACCTCCGGCGTGGTGACCGCGACGAGCGAGGTCCGTGCGACGGACCCGTCCGGCATCGTGGCGGGCTTCGCCGACGCCACCGGCCGCTACCTGCCACTCGCGTGCACCCTGAACGCCGCGCGCGTGCTGGACGCGACCGCCCGCATGCTGGGCGTGGACCTCGACCGGCTGAGCACGCTCGCCCTGTCGGCCCCGGCCGGTGCGGAGGGCGTGGTGCTGGTGCCGTACCTGGAGGGCGAACGCACCCCGAACCTCCCGGACGCGACCGGCGCCCTGCACGGCCTGACCCTGTCGAACGCCACCCCGGCGAACATCGCCAGGGCCGCCGTCGAGGGCATGCTGTGCGGCCTGGCCGTCGGCCTCGACGCACTCGCCGCCCAGGGCGCCGACGTGACCGGCGTGCAACTGGTCGGCGGCGCTGCCGCCTCACCCGCGGTCCGCCGGATCGCGCCGACCGTGTTCGGCGTGCCGGTGACCGTGCCGTCGCCCGACGAGTACGTGGCCGACGGTGCGGCCCGGCAAGCCGCCTGGGTGCTCGCCGGTGGTGCGCAGCCGCCCGCGTGGTCGCGCGGGGCGGCGGAGGTGTTCGAGGCCGCCGCTGTTGCGGAGGTCCGGGCCCGGTATGGCGAGGCGGCGCAGAAGTACCTGAGCCGGTGATGGTGTGACCGGGGACTTGGGAGTGGGCTTGGGCGGCGTGCGCGCGGTGGGAGTCGTGCGCACGCCGGCCGGGTCGTGTGTGGGGTGCGGTGTGGGCGCATGTGCCACCACCACGCGACCCGCCGCTCCCCCGTCCACTCGCGTCGGCCCACCAACCGGCATCCACGCGCACCCCTCCGCCCCCGCGCGGCGATACTGATGGCGATGACCACCGTCGACCACCTGCGGCAGGTACGCCTCGGCAACCTGCGCACCGTCCTGCTCGCCCTGGTCGACAAACCCGGCTCGCGCGCCGAACTGGCCGCCCGCACCGGTCTCACCAAGGCGACCCTGTCGAACCTGACCGAACCGTTGCTGGCCAACGGTGTCCTGGTCGAGGAGCCCGCGACCCTGACCGGGGTCGGACGGCCGTCGAAGCCGCTCAGGTTCCACCCGGAGGGGCCGGTCTCGATCGGCGTGGAGGTCAACGTCGAGCACCTCGCCGTCGAGGTGCTGGGGCTCGACGGCGAGACCGTGCACCGGCACCGGGTGCCCGCCGACAACCGGCACGCCACCGCCGAGCAGGTGCTCGCCCGCGTCGCCGACCTCGTCGAGAGCGCGAAGACCCCGAGAACCGTCCTCGGTGTCGGGCTCGCGGTGCCCGGCGTGGTCCACAACGGAACGGTCGTCCGTGCGCCGAACCTGCCGCACCTCGTCGGCCACGACCTCACCGCGCACCTGACCGCGCGGCTCGGGCTGGACGTCGAGCTCGACAACGAGGCCAACCTCGCCGCCCTCGCCCACCTGTGGCCGAAGCACCTGGCGGGCGAGGACTTCGTGCACGTCTCGGCGGACGTCGGCATCGGCGCCGGGGTGGTGCTCGGCGGCGAGGTGTACCGCGGGGTGAGCGGGTTCGCCGGCGAGCTCGGGCACGTGGTCATCGAGCGCGATGGTGTGCAGTGCACGTGTGGCAGCCGTGGGTGCGTGGAACGGTATGCGGGGCTTGACGTCATGCTGCGGGATGCGGGACGCAAGCACCTCGACGAGCTGCACGGAAGCCCTGAAGACCGATGAACGCGCACGGCACGCCGTCAGCGAGGCCGGACGGGCGCTCGGAGTGGGGCTGGCGACGTTGATGAACCTCTTCGACGTGCCGACCGTCGTGCTCGGCGGCAGCTATGCCGTCCTGCACGACCACTTGAGCGCCGCGATCCGGTCCGAAATGGACAACCGGGTGCTGGCGGGCGGTGAGCGGCACACGCGGCTGGTCGCGTCGCCGCTCGGCGAGTTCGCGGTCGTGCGGGGTGCGGCGGGGCTCATCACCCGGCGGACGGTCCAGCAGCCCGAGCGCCTCTACGCCTGAGCACGGCGGTGACCACCGCGGCCAGGCCCACGACCAGTGACACGTAGCCGCCGACGATGCCGTGGCCGGTACCGGGACCGCCCTTCGCGAACGCCACCACCAGCACCCCGGCCACCGCGCCGGCGGCACCCGCGGCGAGAGCGACCACCGCGAACCGGCGGCCGGCGAACGCGAGCACCAGCCCGGCCAGGCCGAGTGCGGCACCGATAAGCGACCACGTGCGGCCCGCCGTCATCCCGTACGTGTCGGCGATCTGTGCGAGAACCACGACTTTCCCCTTTCAACGGATGGCCCCAGCGTGGCCGCGCAGACCGCCCGCGTCGTCGTGCGCGCACAGACACCCGTCTACTGCGTCCGCGGTAGCCGGAAGGTCCTCCCCGTGCAGGATCTACCAGCGTGAACATCCGGTTAGGGTGCACGCATGAGCAGGCGGTGGACGGACTGGGCGATCGCGGCCGGGGTGGCGGCGAGCCTCGTGGTCGCCGGTGCCGCCCGGCCGGTCACGACGCTCGAACCGCTCGGTTTCGCGCTGCTGGCGGCGAGCGGACTGGCGTTGGTCGCGCGGCGCAGCCACCCGCGTGCCGTCCTCGCCGCCACCGGGCTCACCGCGCTCGGCTACCAGGCCGCCGGGTTCGACGTGCCGGTGATCGCGTTCCTGTTCGCCGTCTACGCCGCGATGCGCGCCGGTCACCACGTCGTCACGGTCGCTGGGTCGGTGCTGATGCTGGCCGCGCTGCCGCTCGCCGTCGTGCTGTCGCCGCGCGGGCTGACCACCGCCGAGGCGTTCACGCAGAGCCGGGACGTGCTCCAGATCGCCTGGCTCGTCGCGGCCGCGGCGGCGGGAGAAGCGTTGCGGCAGGCGGAGAAGAGGGCGGACGAGGCCGAGCGCACCCGCGAGGAGACCGCGCTGCGCCGGGCGAACGAGGAACGCCTCCACATCGCCCGCGAGCTGCACGACTCGCTCACCCACCAGATCTCGGTGATCAAGCTGCAGGCCGAGGTCGCCGTCCACCTCGCGCGGAAGCGGCGGGAGGACGTTCCGGACGCGCTCATCGCCATCCGCGACGCCAGCCGCGAGGCGACCAGGGAGCTCCGCGCCACGCTGGAGGCCCTGCGCGACGACACCGAGTACCACGGCCTGGGCGACGTGCCCGACCTCGTCGACCGCGCGCGGACCACCGGCCTCGACGCCCGGCTCACGATCGAGGGCGACCGCGCGGACCTCCCCGCGGCCGTCGACCGGACCGCGTACCGGATCGTGCAGGAGTCGCTCACCAACATCGCGCGGCACGCGCGGGCCGCGTCCGCCAGCGTCCACATCGACCACCGCGAGGACGCGCTCGTCATCCGGGTCGACGACGACGGCACCGCCACCCCGAACGGCACTCCCGGTGTCGGCCTGCGGGGGATGCGCGAACGGATCACCGCGCTCGGCGGGCACCTGGACGCCGCGCCGCGCACCGGGGGCGGCTTCCGCGTCCACGCCGAGCTGCCGGTGGCACAGCCGTGATCCGGGTGCTGCTGGCCGACGACCAGCCGTTGATCCGCAGCGGGTTCCGCGCGCTGCTGCAGGCCGAGGACGACATCGCGGTCGTGGCGGAGGCGGCGAACGGCGCCGAGTGCGTCGAGCAGGCCCGTGCCCACCTGCCGGACATCGCGCTCGTCGACGTCCAGATGCCCGAGGTCGACGGCATCGAGGCCACCCGCCGGATCGCCGCCGACCCGGCGCTGGCGGGCGTGCACGTCGTCATCCTCACCAACTACGGCCTGGACGAGTACGTGTTCGAGGCGTTGCGGGCGGGCGCGGCCGGGTTCCTCGTCAAGGACGTGCACCCGGAGGACTTCCTGCACTCGGTGCGGGTGGCGGCCCGCGGCGACGCCCTGCTCGCGCCGTCGATCACCCGCAGGCTCATCGACCGGTACGTGAGCCAGCCGCAGCTCAACCGGCACGGCCTGAGCGAGCTGACCAACCGCGAACAGGAGGCCGTCGTGCTCGTGGCCCAGGGCCTGTCGAACGACGAGGTCGCCGCCCGCATGGTGATCAGCCCGCTCACCGCCAAGACCCACGTCAACCGCGCCATGACCAAGCTGCACGCCCGCGACCGCGCCCAGCTCGTGGTCCTCGCCTACGAGTCGGGCCTCGTCACGCCGCAGCGCCCGTGACGCGGACCCTGCTCGCCGACTTCAGCCCGTTGCCACAACGGGTGCCGCTCGCCGTTGCAGGGCAAGCGGTTGCGCGTGGAGACGCGGCAGGGCAGATGACGACGCTGTGGGTGAGGGCGGCCGCCGCGGAGGCGGCACCGGAGGCGGGCGCCGGTCAGGCGATGCCCGCCGCGATCAGCTTCGACCAGATCTCGCCCTGGTCCACCACCTCGACGCCGAGCTTCTCCGCCTTGGTCAGCTTGCTCGCGCCGACGTCCGCGCCCGTGATGAGCATGTCCGTGGTCGCCGAGACCGAGGAGGCGGCGGTGGCGCCGGCTTTCTCGCACATGCGCTGGAAGGTGGGGCGGGCGACCTTCTCGCCGGAGCGGGGGTCGCTGATGGAGCCGGTGATGACGACGGACTTGCCTTTGAGCGGGGCGCCGGCGGCGACCACGGGTGGGAGGTCCTCGTCGCGGACGTCGAGGTTCACGCCGCGGGCGCGCAGGCGTTCGATCTCGGGGCGCAGGCGGGTGAGGTGGTGGATGAGGGACTCGGCGACCTTCGCGCCGATGTCGTCGACGGCGACCAGGGCCTCGACGCCCGCGTCGGCCACCTCTTCGAGGGAGCCGAAGCCGGCGCGGCACAGGCGGGCGGCGGTGCCCTCGGAGGCCATCGGGATGGCGAGGCCGATGAGGGCGCGGCGCAGGCCGACGGCGCGGCTGCGGTCGATCGACTCGATCATGCGGGTCGCGGAGACCTCGCCGACGCGGTCGAACTCCAGCAGGCGTTCCTTGGTGAGGGTGTAGAAGTCGGACGGGTTCACCAGGTCGCCGGTCTCGGCGAGGCGTTCGATCCACACCTGGCCGATGGCGTCGATGTCCGCCGCCGCGCGGGAGGACCAGTGGATGAGGCGGCGCACGGTCTGCGCGGGGCAGGCGGCGTTGGTGCAGAACAGTTCCCGGCTGTTGCCCTGCTCGGTCAGCGGCTGCGCGCACGAGGGGCACTCGGTCGGGGGCACGATCTCGCGCTCCTCGCCGGTGCGCTTCGAGGCGTCGAGCACGCCCGCCACGAACGGGATCACGTCGCCGGCGCGGCGGATCAGGACCGTGTCACCGATCTTGATGTTGCGGGCGCGGATGACCTCCTGGTTGGCCAGGGTCGCGCGGGTCACGGTCGTGCCGCCCACGAACACCGGCTCCAGCCACGCGACGGGGGCGATCTTGCCGGTCTTGCCGACGTCCCACACCACGTCGGCGAGCACCGTCGTCTTCTCCTCGGCGGCGAACTTGTAGGCGATCGCGCCGCGCGGTGAGCTGGACCGGGTGCCGGCGGCGGCGAACGCGTCGCGGTCGGCCAGGCGCAGCACGGCGCCGTCGAGGTCGTAGTCGAGGGAGTTGCGCTGCTCCTCGATCGAAGCGATGACCTCCTGCGCCTCCGCCGCGGTGCCGCAGTGCCGCATCTCGGCAACGCTGAAGCCGAGCTTGCGCAGACCGGCGTCCAGGTCGGAGTCCGCGCTCTCCGGCTCGGTCGTCAGGTCGAACGCGAAGAACTGCATGCGCCGGCCCTCGACCGCCTTGGGGTCCTTGGCGCGCAACGTGCCCGCCGCCGCGTTGCGCGGGTTGATCAGCGGCTTGTCCGGGTTCTTCCTGTTGTAAGCGTCGAAGGTGGACCGCAGCATCACGCACTCGCCGCGCACCTCGACCCGCCCCGGCGCGTCCACCCGGTCGGGCACGCCGTCGGTCAGCGCGCGCGTCAGGTACGTGACGTCGTCGCCCGTCGTGCCGTCGCCCCGCGTGACCGCGCGCGCCAGCCTGCCGTTCTCGTACACCAGCGCCAGCGACAGCCCGTCGAGCTTCGGCATCACCACCACCTGCTGGCCGGGGAACCGCCCGAAGAACGCCTCGACCTGCTCGGGCCGGTTCGCCTTCTCCAGCGACAGCATCGGCCGCGAGTGCCGCACCGGGGCGTGCAGCACGGTGGGCGCCCCCACCGAGTCGAGCGGGTTGTCCTCCGGCGTCAGCTCGGGGTGCTCGGTGAGCAGCGCCCGGAACTCGTCCTCCAGTGCGTCGTACTCGGCGTCGGCCACCAGTGGCGCGCCCTGGTAGTACGCGTCGCGCAGCTCGAAGAGGCGGGCGGCGAGCTCCTGAATCCGGTCCCCAGCGTTCATGGGCCAGACGTTACTCGGGGGGACCGACAACATCGGCTCGTTCCTGGTGGAGGCCCGCTTGAGTCCTCGTCGAGCCCGCTCCCGCGGCCACCCGATCCACATGCGACTCCGGATACTGGTTCGCGTGCCGGCGCCACGTGCTCAGCGGTGTCCACTCCGGACCTCCGTGAACGCCCGCAGGAACCTGTCGTCGGCGAACAGCCCGTGCGTGAGCATCTCCAGGCCCGTCACCGCCGAGGGTCGTGGCCGCGACGCCGTCCGCACCGAACGTGTTCAGTCTTGCCAAGATCAATTGATTCGGCGAACACCACGGAAAAGTGGACAAATGCTGGCCAGGCGATCACGGACTTGCTCGTGCCGCTACGCTTTCCGCTTTCCCCAGGGCGTTCAGGAGCGGAACGGATGCGGGCCCACGAAAACCGGAGACGAGACGGTCTCGAATCCGACGTGCGCAACGACTTCACCGGGCTCGCGACCGGTCCGGTCGTGCAGGTCGGGCACATTGGTGGAAACGTCAACATCCATTCCCGCAGACGCCGCTACGACCTGCGCCCGTTCACCAGCCCCGTCCCACCGGACCCCGCTGAGCTGCGCAGACAGCCCAGCCAACTGCTGCTCGCCGGCAACCAGGTCGTGCCCTTCACCGGCCGGGAGAACGAGCTCGCCCGGCTCGACGAGTGGCGGCGCGGCGAGGGCCGGATCAGCGCGATGCTCGTGCACGGTCCGGGCGGTCAGGGCAAGACCAGACTGGCCACGGAATTCGCGGCGGAATCGATGTGGGCGGGCTACTCGGTGCTGGTCGCGCACCACGGCGGCGATTCTTCGGAGGCCTTCGCCGAACAGCTCACGGTCACCGAGCCGAACACGGGAATTCTCGTCATAGTGGACTACGCGGAAAGGTGGCCGCGTGCCGATCTGCTGGCGTTGTTCGAGGACCGGCTGATCCACCACGCCGGTCCCACCAGGGTGCTGCTGCTCGCCCGCTCGGGCGCGCGGTGGTGGGACCTGCTGCGCTACCCGCTGCTCAAGCGCGGTGTGGCGGCCGAGTCGGAACGGCTGACCGACCTCGCCGCCGACGTGGACGCGCGGCAGGCGGTGTTCGACTCCGCGCGGGACAGCTTCAGCACCGTGCTGGGCACGGACGCGCGGGACGCGACGCCCGCGGGGTCGTTGGCCGACCCCGCCTACCAGTCCGTGCTGACGATCCTCATGGCCGCGCTCGCCGCCGTGGACGCGTGCGACCGCAACCGGGTGCCGCCCGGTCACCCCGGCGCGCTCGCCTGCTACCTGCTCGACCGGGAGACCGACCACTGGGCCGGGATGCGGGCCGGTGGCAGCGTCGGGGCGAGCACGGACGTGCTGGGGCGGGTGGTGTTCCTCGCGACGCTGACCGGTCCGATGTCCTACCGCGAGGGCTGCCTGGCGCTGCGGGTCACCGGGCTCGCGCGGTCGCGGGAGGAGGCCGACCGGCTGCTCGACGACCACCAGGCCTGCTACCCGCCCGCCGACGACGGCACCGTGCTGGCCCCGCTCGCACCCGACCGGTTGGGCGAGGACCTCGTCGCACGGGGCCTGAAGACCGATCCGCGCTGCCGGGACATGGTGCGCGCGCTGCTGACGACGGGCGCGCTCAGCCAGGTGATCACGGTCCTCGCCGAGACGGGCAAGCGGTGGCCGCACGTCGGCGAGCACCTCGACGCGGTGGTGCGCGAGGACCCGTGCCGCGTGATCGCCGCGGGTGGCAGCGCGTTGATGGCGGTCGTCGACACAGCGGGGACGGACCTGCTGGCCGCGATCGAGCCGCAACTGCCGGAACGGCACGTGGACCTGGACTTCCCCGCAGCCCGGCTGACCCAGCGGCTGACCGAGCACCGGCTGGAGCAGACCCACCACCCCGCCGAACGCGCACGGCTGCTGACGGTGCTCGCCCGCAGGCTGGCCAACGCGGGCGCGTTCGACGAGGCGGTGAAGGCGAGCGAGCCCGCGGTGCAGATCTACGAGGGCCTGGCGCAGCGGCAGCCGGACAGGTACCCGCTCGTGCTGGCCGAGGCGCTGCACCACCTGGGCACGCACCTGTCCGGCGCGGGGCTCGGCCAGCGGGCGCTGGACGCCACGGCCCGCGCGGTGGAGCTGCGCCAGCGGCTCACACCGGCGTCGGCGGAGCTCGCGTCGTCGTTGAACAACCTCGCGATGGACCTGTCGGCGCTGGGCCTGCGCGGTCAGGCGCTCGGCGCGACCCGCACGTGCGTGGCGATCCTGCGCCGCCTGCGCCAGCCGCAGGAACCGCTGCTCGCGGTGGCGCTGAACAACCTCGGCATGCACCTCGCGGGCGTGGGCCGCCGGCACGAGGCGCTGGAGGCGGCCCGGCACTCGGTCGACCTGCACCGCAGGCTCGCCGCGGTCAACCCGGCCGTGTTCGACCCGGACCTCGCGGGCGCGCTGCACAACTTCGGCCTGCACTGCTCCCACCTCGGCGGCTGGGAGGAGGCGCTGCGGGCCACCGAGCAGGCCGTCGCGATCCGCCGCCGGCTGGCGATCACGAACCCGGCGCTGTTCGAGCCCGGTCTCGCGCTGTCGTTGCGGGAGCTGGCCGCGATCTGCCTGGAGCTGGGCCGCGCGCCCGAGGGGCGGGAGTGGAGCGCGCAGGCCGTCGACCTGCACCGCACGCTCGCGACCGTGAACCCGGCGGTCTACGACGCCGAGCTGGCCACGTCCCTGCACAACCACGGCGTGCACCTGGCCCGCGCCGGTGAGCAGGTCGGCGCGCTGGCCGCGACCCGCAAGGCCGTGGTGATCAGGTCGAGCGTGTTCGAGGTCCACCTGCACGCCCACGAGCTGCGCCTCAACTCCGTGCTGACGCAGCTCGGCATCGCACTGCCCGGCACCCCGCGCGCGTCGTCCGACAGCGACCTGCAACGGCGGGTGGACGAGATCTTCAACTTCCCGCGCCCCGGTTTCATGCAGTCCACCGACAACCTCGCGGCCCGCTCGGCCATCGCCCACCGCCTCACCGCCGCCGTGTGCGCCGTGCACCCGCGCTGGTCGGACCACCTCACCCCGTCCGCCGCCGCGCTGGTGACGATGGAGGCCCTGCTCGCCCGGTCGCTGGGCAACCTCAGCGCCCGCCACGCCGACCTCGGCAAGCAGGCGGAGGCCCTCACCGCGGCCGAGCAGGCCGCCGACTCCTACCAGCGCCTGGCCGACCTCGACCACGCCCACCGCGCCGACTTCGCGACGTGCCTGGCCTCGCTCGGCACCCGCCTCGCCGAGTACGGCCGCCGCGACCAGGCCCTCAAGGCAACCCGCTGGGCCGTCGCCGGCATCGGCACCGGCCGCACCCCCCAGGTCGCCGCGGCACTGCACGCCTTCGCCTGGGTCCGCATGCACTCCAGCCTCGAACTGGACGACGCCGTCCGCGCCGCCGAGGCCGCCGTCCGCATCTACCGCGACCTCGGCCGGACCTCACCGGCGGTGGCGGCCGACCTGCGGTGCGCGCTCAAGACCTGTTCGGCGCTGCTGAGCCAGGTCGGGCGGGGCCGGGAGTCGCTGACGATCGCACGGGAGCTGCGCGCGCCGGGCGGTGAGGAGGCGCCGGCGACGGTGCGGCTGACGGCGCTGGAACGGCGTCCTGCTCTGACCTGATGCCCGCCCTCAGCGCGGGTCAGCGCGCACTCGTCCGCTTGAAGAGAGCGGCGACCTCTTCGGTCATCCAGTAGTGGGCGGTCTTGCCACCGGGATACCCCCAACACCACACCAATGCGCGGCCGAGCTGGTAGCAGCGCTTGCCTGCCGTGCCGAGGACGCCCGCCACACTGCTCTTGCCCTTGGGCAGGTCGAGCAGTCGGCTCAGCTCGTCACCGCTGAACTTCCTCCCCGGCTCTGTCATCAACTCCGAGAAGAGGGCTTTTGCGCTGTCGTTCAGCGTCTCCCACAGTTGCTCCGCAGCGGCACCGTCGGCACGGCTCCACGCGAGCCGGTCTTCAGGCACGGACCGCTCCTCTTCCTGGTCGGGTCGAGGCCCGACCGGCCACGCACGAGTCGCCACGAAAGATCATCGACGATTCGCCCCGCGTGTTACAGCACCTGTGCCGCGGCATCACGAACGGCAACCGCCCCCGGTGCTAGTCCCGAGGACCGCGCAACGTCAGCACCACCCGCAACACGTGCTCCACAGCAGCCGGGAACACCGCCCCGCGCAGCTCGTCGCGGTGAGCCAGGGTCTGGCCGGCGAACTCCACCATCCGGTCGGGTCCCACGCGGCGGACCACGAGCGCGGCGACCTCCTCCAAGTCGAGGCCAGGGTGGTCGAGGCGGGTCAGGGCGAACTCGACGACCAGCTCGTCATCGGTCACGGCGCCTCCTCCCACCGCGGTCCAGCCTAGTGGAGAACCGGTGGGCGAACCTGACGAGCAGGCGTCGCGAACGCGCGCTGGACCGACGGCTCGGCCAGGCCCCAGGCTGGGCACCATGATGTGGTTCACGCGGCCGGGTGCCCGGCAGTGGCGGTGTGCACCGGCGCCTCGCGAGGTGCGCGCCTTCCACGCGGGGCTGCCGGGTTATGCGCCGACGCCGCTCGTCGAGCTGCCGGACCTCGCGGCGGAGCTCGGGGTCGGGCGGTTGCTGGTGAAGGACGAGTCGGACCGGCTGGGGCTGCCCGCGTTCAAGGCGCTCGGAGCGTCGTGGGCCGTGCACCGCCTCCTCGAACGGGTCACCGCGCCGGTCACGCTCGTCGCCGCCACCGAGGGCAACCACGGGCGGGCGGTGGCGCGGATGGCTCGGCTGCGGGGGCGGGCGGCGCACGTGTTCGTGCCGGAGGCCGTGCACCCGCAGGTGGTGCGGGCGATCGCCGGCGAGGGTGCGCGGGTCACGGTCGTGCGCGGGTCGTACGGCGACGCGGTCCGTGCGGCCGCGGAGGCGGACGGGGTTCTGGTGCAGGACGTGGGGTGGCCCGGTTACGAGGAGGTGCCGGGGTGGGTCGTCGAGGGGTACGCCACGCTGTGCGCCGAGGTCGACGAGCAGCTCGGGCGGGCACCGGACCTGGTCGTGGTGCCGGTCGGGGTGGGGTCGCTCGCGCAGGCCGTGATCACGCACTACCGCAGCACGACGGCCGCGCCCTGCGTCCTCGCCGTGGAACCGGAGACCGCCGCGTGCGTCACGGCCAGCCTCATCGCCGGCGAACCGGTCACCATCGGCACGAGCGACACCGTCATGGCCGGGCTGAACTGCGGGACGCCGTCGACCACCGCGTGGCCGTTCCTGCGCAACGGACTGGACGCCGCCGTCACCGTCTCCGACGCCGAATGCACCAAGGCGGCAGCGGATCTGCACACGCGCAACGTCCACTCCGGACCGTGTGGTGCCGCCCCGCTCGCCGGGCTGCGGGCGGCACCACACGGGGACCTCGGGCTCGACTCCACGTCCGTCGTCGTCCTGCTCGGCACCGAGGGCACGAGCGCCAACCCGCGAGGAGCGACCGGCTGACGGCGATGATCATCCAGTTCTGCGGCTGAGCGGCGCCCGCTACCTTGCTCGGTACGCGAGGGCAGGGGGATTCGGGGATGCCACGCAGGGAACGACCGCTCGACGCGGGCGACGGCGCGGTGCTCGCGTTCGCGCGCGAGCTGAGGGCGTTGCGGGAGCGGGCGGGGAGCCCGACCTACCGCGAGCTGAGTGCGCGCACGCACTACTCGGAGGCGGCGTTGTCGCAGGCCGCGGCCGGGCGCAAGCTGCCGACGCTGCAGGTGGCGCTGGCGTACGTGCGGGCGTGCGGCGGTGACGAGGACGAGTGGCGGCAGCGCTGGCAGGAGACGTCCGCAGGCCAGCGGCCCGCCGACGTCGACGACCGGAGCGCGCCGTACGCGGGGCTCGCGGCCTTCCAGGCGGAGGACGCCGACCGGTTCTTCGGCCGCGACCGGCTCGTCGAGCAGCTGGTCGAACGCACGGAGGAGCAGCGCGTCGTCGTGGTCGTCGGGGCGTCCGGTGCGGGCAAGTCGTCGCTGCTGCGGGCCGGGCTGCTGCCGCGCCTGGGCAACGCCGTGCTGTTCACGCCCGGTGCGCAGCCGCTGGAGGAGTACCGAGCACACGCACGTGAGGACGCCGTCCTGGTGGTCGACCAGTTCGAGGAGGTCTTCACCCTCTGCGCCGACCGCGAGACCCGGCGCCGGTTCGTCGAGAAGATCACCGCTCACCGGGTCGTGCTGGGGGTGCGCGCCGACTTCTACGGCCACTGTGCCGACTTCCCGGTGCTGGTCGAGGCGATGGGGTCCGGCCAGGTCACCGTCGGGCCGATGAGCACCGACGAGCTGCGCGCCGCGATCGTCCAGCCCGCCCGCGGCGTCGGGTGCGCCGTCGAGACCGCGCTGGTCGCCGAGCTGGTCGCGAACGGGACCGGCCACGCGGGCGCGCTGCCGCTGCTGTCGCACGCGCTGCTGGAGACGTGGCACCGCCGCAAGGGCAACACGCTGACGTTGCAGGGGTTCCAGGCCGCCGGCGGGTTCGAGGGCGCGCTGTCCAGGACGGCGGAGTCGGTGTTCGGCGAGCTGACCGGGGCACAGCGGGAGCGCGCGCGGTCGTTGTTCCTCCGGCTCACCGCGGTCGGCGACGGCACCGAGGACACCCGGCGCCGGGTCGCCCGCGCCGAGCTGGACGACGAACCGGACACGCGGCTGGTGCTGGAGGCGTTCACCGCGCAGCGGCTGGTCACGGTGGACCACGACCGGGTGGAGCTCACCCACGAGGCGCTGATCCGCTGCTGGCCCCGGCTGCGCGAGTGGCTCACCGCCGACCGCGACGGCCTGCGCGCCCACCGCGACCTCACCGAGTCCGCCGGTGTCTGGGAGTCGCTCGACCGCGACCCCGGCGCGCTGGTGCGGGGTGCGCGGCTCGCGGCGTTCCGGTCGTGGCTCGACGAGCCGCCGCACCCGCTGACCGCCCGTGAACGCGACTTCCTCACCGCGAGCCTGGCCGCCGAGTCCGCGGAGCTCGCGAAGGCCCGCTCCGACCGGCGCCGGCTCGGCCTGCTCACCGCGCTGCTGTCGGTGCTGCTGGTGGCCACGGCCATCGGTGCCGTCACGGCGGTCGACGCGGGTTCCGAGGCCACCCGGCAACGCAACAACGCGCTTTCGCAGAAGGTCGCCCAGGACGTGCACCGCCTGCGCGGCACCGATCCCGCGCTCGCCGCCCAGCTCGCGCTGGCCGCGTTCCGCCTGTCCCCCACCGTCGAGGCGCGCAGCGCGTTGCTGGGCTCGTTCACCCCGGCCTACGCCACCCTGCTGACCGGCCACACCGACGCCGTCAACGCGGTCGCCCACAGCCCGGCGCGGCACCTGCTGGCCAGTGCGAGCCACGACCGCACGGTGCGGCTCACCGACATCGCCGACCCGCACCACCCCCGTGAGGTGCGCACGCTGACCGCCCACACCGACAACGTCCCGCACGTCGCGTTTAACTCCACGGGCAACGTGCTCGCCACGGCCGGTTGGGACCGCACGGCACGCTTGTGGGACACCAGCTCCGGCGCCGTTCTCGCGACGCTGACCGGTCACACCGGGCCGGTCAACGCCGTCGCGTTCAGCCGTGACGACCGCCTGCTCGCGACCGCCGGATCGGACAACTCCGTGCGGTTGTGGGACCTCACGGACCTCCGCTCACCCCGCGAGGTCGCCGTTCTCCCGCACCCGGCACCGGTGGTGGCGCTCGACCTGGGCGACCGGCACCTCGTGACGGGGTCGTGGGACGGCTCGGCGCTGCTCTGGGACCTCGGCACCCGCCGGGCACGGCCCTTGACCGGGCACACCGGCGCGGTCCAGGCGGTCGCGGTCAGCCGGGACGGCGCCCTGGTCGCCACGGCGGGCCAGGACCGGGTGGTCAGGGTCTGGCCGGTCGAGGGCGGCGAGCCGCGCGTGCTGACCGGGCACACGGACGCCGTGCGCGGGCTGGCCTTCGAGGGCTCCCGGCTGGTGAGCACCGGCGTCGACCGCACGGCCCGCGTCTGGGACCTCGACCACCCCGGTGACCCGCTGGTGCTGACCGGCCACACCGCCGCGGTCGTCGGCGCGGTGGTCGCGGGCGGCACGCTGGTGACCGCGAGCGACGACCACACCGTCCGGCTGTGGGACCTGCCGTTGCCGTTGAGCCACAACGACTCGGTGTACTCGGTGGCCTCCTCCGGCCCCCTCGTCGCCTCCGGCGGCTACGACCGCACGGTCCGGTTGCTGGCGAACGGCCGGACGGCCGCGGTGCTCACCGGACCGGCCGGCGCGGTGAACTCGGTGGCGTTCTCCGCCGACCGCCGCACCCTCTACGCCGCGAGCGCCGACCAGCGCGTGCACCGCTGGGACATCGGCGATCCCCGGCAGCCACAACCGCTGCCGCCGCTGACCGGGCACACCGACGCGGTGAACGCCATGGCCGTCAGCCCGGACGGCAAGGTGCTCGCCACCGGCAGCACCGACCGCACGATCGTGCTGTGGGACACCGCCACCGGCACGTCCCTGGGCACCCTGACCGGGCACGCGGAGTCGGTGCAGGCACTGGCGTTCAGCCCGGACAGCCGCAGGCTCGCGAGCGGCGGCGGCGACTTCGGCGTGCGGATCTGGGACGTGGACACCCACCGGGTCACGACCCACCTGCCCGGCCAGGGGCACGTGGTGAAGTCGGTCGCGTTCAGCCCCGACGGCACCCGGATCGCCACCGGGACCACCGACTTCGCCGTCCGCGTCTGGGACGCGGCGACCGGCGCCCGCACGGCGGAGCTGACCGGGCACACCGACACCGTCCACGCCGTCGCGTTCTCCCCGGACGGCACGACGTTGGCCAGTGCGAGCGCCGACCACGACGTGCGGTTGTGGCGCCTGTCCGACCACACCCCGTTCGCGGTGCTCAGCGGGCACACCGAACGGGTGTACGGGCTGGCCCACCCGGACGCGCACACGGTGCTCAGCGCGAGCGGCGACCACACCGTCCGGACCTGGGAGGCCGACGAAGAGCATGCCGCGCAACGGGTCTGCGCCACCGCGTCACCACCGTTGTCACCGCAGGAGCACGACCGGCACTTCCCCGGCGTCGGGCACACCCCGCTCTGCGGATCGTGACCTTCCCCGAACGGGGTGCCGGCCGTGGCGGGAGGCCCGGTACGTCCCCCGTACCGCACGCTTCCCGCCGGACGAGGGCAGACTGGCGTCCGTGACCCAAGACGTGAGGACCCGCTGACGTGCACGCCGCAGGACTGGTGCTGCACCCGCGCCGTGACTCCGCCGCCGCGGTCGAGGCCGTGCTCGGCTGGGCGGCCAACCGCGGTGTCGAGATCCTCGGCATCGACGACGAGATCCAACGCCTGCGCTGCGCCGCCACCCCGGTGTCGGCGGTGGAGCTGGGGCGGCGGGCCGACCTGGTGGTGAGCCTGGGCGGTGACGGCACGATGCTGCGCGCGATGCGGCTGGCCGACGGGGAGAAGGCGCCGGTGCTGGGCGTGAACCTGGGCAAGCTCGGGTTCCTCGCCGAGGTCGACGTGCCGGACCTGCCCGCTGCTCTGTCGGCCATCGACGCGCACGAGTTCACCGTCGAGCCGCGGCTGGCGGTCGACGCGACGTTCGGCGATCAGGAGGTGACCGCGTTCAACGACGTCGCGGTCGTGCGCACGCCCGGTCAGGGCAGTGCGCGGGTGGCGGTGCGGGTCGCGCGGCAGCCGTTCGTGAGCTACGCGGCGGACGCGGTGATCGTCGCGACGCCGACCGGGTCGACCGCGTACAGCTTCTCGGCCGGTGGCCCGATCACCAGCCCGTCGGTGGAGGCGTTGCTGGTCACCCCGGCTGCGCCGCACTCGGCCTACAGCCGCGGGGTGGTGCTGTCGGTGGCCGACGAGGTGGACCTCGACCTGCTGCCGTCGAGCGGGCGGCTGGCCGTCGAGGTGGACGGGCAGGTCGCGGGCTACGTCGAGCCGGGTGAGCGGGTGTCGTTGCGCGGGCGGCCCGCCGCCGCGAAGGTGGTGCGGCTGGGGATGACCACGTTCTACCAGCGGGCGCGGCGCAAGCTGCAGCTCACCGACTCGGCCGAGCTGATCTGAGCACCCAGTAGGTTGACCTCATGCCACAGATCACCGTCGAGTACTCCGCCGAGCTGGCCGGCGCGTTCGACCGCCGCGGGTTCGCCCTCGCACTGCACCGGGCCGTGTCACCGCTGGTCTCCTCCGAGGTGGCCGCGTTCAAGACGCGGTTCCGGCAGATCGAGGAGTCGGTGATCGGCGAGGGTGCGCCAGCCGCGATGGTCCACGTCCGGGTCGGCCTGCTCTCCGGCCGTCCGGCCGAGCTGAAGCAGGAGGTCGGCCGCACGGTCGTCGGGCTCGCCGGTGAGCACCTCAAGCCGGTGGAGGGCCTGCCCACGCAGGTGACGCTGGAGGTCTACGACATGGACCGGGAGCAGTACCGGCAGCTGGAGTCCTAGCCGCTCCTGCGGCGGGCGCGGTACTGGGCCGCCTTGATCCGGTTGCCGCACTCCTCCATGTCGCACCAGCGCCGGTTGCCGGTGCGCGAGCGGTCGATGAAGATCCGCGTGCACTCGGCGCGCCCGCACTCCCTGATCACCAGCTCGTCCGCGCGCTCCAGCAGGGCCGCTGCCGCACGCGCGATCTCGCCGCCCACCGCACGCGCGGTGCCGTGCCTGCGCACCCCGGTTTCCGTCAGCGTGAACGTCGGCGCCGGGGCGTCCGCGTAGGAGTTCACCCGCAGCAGGTCGTCCTCCGGCCGACCGCTGCCCGCGAGCGTGGCCCTGACCAGCCGGTACACCGACTCCCGCAGCTCGACGAGCGCGGTGAGCTGGGCCGCGGTCACCTCCGGCTGCTCCGTGACAAGCCCGGCCGCCACCGCCCACGCACCCACGTCCCGCGGGCCGGTCAGCAGCTCCTCGTCGTCGCCGCCGCGCCACTTCAGGGTGCCCAGGAAGTCCAGTGCCAGGTTGCCGCTGACGAACGCGAAACTCACGTCACCATCTTGACAGGTGACGCGGGTGCCCGGCAACGTTCGCGTCACCATCTGAGAAGGTGACGCGAACTGATGATCACTGTCGAGCAGTACCTCCACTTCACCGGCCAGGCCCTCGACGACATGGCCGCGACCGTGCGCGACCTCGGAGCCGAGCGCGCGAACCGCACGCCCATTCCCGGTGTGAGCAGCCCGTACGCCCTGCTCACGCACTGCTGCGGCGTGGTCGACTACTGGGCGGGTGAGCTCGTCACCGGCCGACCGGCGCACCGCGACCGCGACTCCGAGTTCGTCGCCACCGGACCGGTCGAGCCGCTGCTCGCCCGCGTCGGCCGCACGAAGGCCGCGCTGGAACGCGCTGTGCGGCAGGCCGACTTCCGCGCGCCGCTGAAGGCCGAGCCCGACTCGAACTTCCTCGGCCCCGGCCTCCCGCTCGACCAGGGCGCCGCCCTGCTGCACGTGTACGAGGAGCTCGCCCAGCACCGCGGTCACGTGGACATGCTGCGGGCCGTTGTCGAACGGGGCACCGCGTGAGCTTCGACCGGATCGACGAGTCCCGGCTGCGGTCGGGTTCGGGCGTGAAGTGGGGTTCACTGCCCACGGGCACGATCGGCGCGTGGGTCGCGGACATGGACTTCGGCCTCCCGTCCGCGGTGAAGGCCCGGCTGTGGCACGAGGTCGAGCGCGAGGACTTCGGCTACCCGCACTGGCCCTCCGGCGACCCGGTGGTCGCGGCGTTCGAACAGCGGATGCACACGCGCTACGGCTGGACGCCGTCGGCGGGCCACACCAGGGTGTTCAGCGACCTCATCCAGGTGCTGCAGGTCGTCATCGAGCACACCACCGCACCCGGTGACGGCGTCGCGCTGCACGTGCCGACGTACCCGCCGTTCCTCGCGAGCATCCGGCGCGCCGGTCGCCGGGTCGTGCCGATCCCCCTGCGGCACACCGGGGACGGGTGGCGGTTCGACGCGGAGGTGCTGCGCGGGACGGGGTGCCGGTTGCTCGTGCTCGTCAACCCGCAGAACCCGACCGGCCGGGTCTTCACCCGCGCGGAGCTGACCGGGATCGCCGCACTGGCAGAGGAACTGGACCTCGTCGTGCTGTCCGACGAGATCCACGCCGACCTCACCCACCCCGGTCACCGGCACCTCCCGTTCGCGTCGCTGAGCGCGGAGACGGCCCGGCGCACGGTGACCGCCACGTCGGCCACCAAGGCGTTCAACATCGCCGCCCTGCGCTGCGCGGTGGCGCACATCGGCGTTCCGGCCCTGCGCAGGGCGCTCGACGCGGCACCGCTCGACTACTTCGGCACACCGAACACGCTGGGGCGGGTGGCCACCGTGGCGGCGTGGCAGGACGGCGACCCGTGGCTCGCGGAGCTGCTGGAGACGTTGCGGCGCAACCGGGACACCGTGACCGCGTGGCTGGGGCCCGACCGGCGCTACCACCCGCCGGAGGCCACCTACCTGGCGTGGTTCGAGGGCACGGCCGCGCCGGGGGTGAAGCTCAGCGAGGGCGCGGAGTTCAGCGCGGGCACCGGCGTGGACACCTCGGCGTTCGTGCGGCTGAACTTCGCGACGAGCCCGGACACCCTGGCGGAGGTCCTGCGGCGGTTGGTATCCTCGTAACGGTGTGCCCGCCGCGCTCGATGTCCTGCGGCACGCGTTGACCGGCACCCCGGACGCGCCCGCTCCCCCGTCCCGCCGCGAGCTCGCCGCCCTGCTCACCGCTCCGAACTGGACAGAGGTGCTGCACGTCCTCGCCGCGTCCGAGCCGGAAGCCCTGCGGCAGCTCTCGGAGGCGTTGCCGGCGCTGTACCGGTAGCGGTCCCGCCGCACGGGACCCGCGGGCCGCCGGAAAGTTCCCGGCGGCGTTCAAGATCATCCCTTGGTGGCGCATCGGGCAGGAGGGGTGGCCGCGTGGAGCGTCCACATCGGATACTCCGGTGGCCTTGGCCGCGACCGGAGGAAGGCCGCACGATGACCACCGCGGAAATGCTGCTGCGCCTGGGCACGGGTGTGGGGCTGGGTGCGCTGATCGGCATCGAGCGCCAGTACCGCGCCCGCATGGCCGGGCTGCGCACCAATGCGCTCGTCGCCGCCGGTGCGACGTTGTTCGTGCTGCTGTCCGCGCACGGCTTCACCGGCGGCACCGCCGACCCCACCAGGGTCGCCGCGCAGATCGTGTCCGGCATCGGGTTCCTCGGCGGCGGTGTCATCCTGCGCGAGGGCCTCACCGTGCGCGGACTGAACACCGCCGCCACGCTCTGGTGCTCGGCCGCGGTCGGAGCGCTCGCGGGTGCCGGCCTGCACCTCATGGCGGTGGCCGGAACCGTTGCCGTGGTCGCCGTCCACCTGGTGTTCCGCCCGCTCGGCCGGGTGCTGGACCGGCGCCCGGACACCGGTGAGGAGACACCGGCCACCTACACCTTCCTCGCGGTCACGAGGGACGACGACGAGGCCCACGTGCGCACGCTGCTCGTGCAGGCCCTGTCGCGCACCGACTTCGCGCTGCAGTCGATCGAGAGCACCAACGCCGGCCGCGACGGCCTGGTCGAGGTGCGGGCGGCGTTGAGCGCCGAACAGCGCGACGACAAGCAGATGGAGTCGGCGGTCAGCCGCCTGTCGCTGGAGCCGTCGGTCACCAGCGTGCGGTGGCGGGTGCACGCACCCGGCGAGCGCAACGACGAGGACGGCTGGTGACGCGGTCAGCCGATCCAGTTACCCCGCACGAGGTCTAACACCCCTTCAGGTGGCCGGTACATCAACGCACGATCAGCGCGTGTCGCCCGTTCAGCTATCGCTTGACCAGCATGTTTTCCGCCCTCCGGCACGGTTATTCCCACCCCGGGAGTCACGGTGCTCCGTCGAGAGGAGGGCTCTGCGCGGACGTGGTTCCCATGCTGTGTCCCGCACATCCGAAACGACATCACGTTCCAAGGCAGTTGTCGTCAAGGAAGGAAGACAATGCGCAAGAAACTCAAGGGCGGTCTGCTGGCCGCCGCCGTGGCCGGTGGGCTCGTGCTCGCGAGCGGGCCCGCCTCCGCGGACGTCGCCGCGTTCCACCCGTACTGGTTCGGCGGCGGCGCACACCCGCTGGCCGGGGAGATGCTGCTGCACCACGCTTCACCGTCCACTGTGGCCGCTGAGGACGACGAGGACGCCGAGGACGAGGACGGGCACCACCCGCACGGCCACGGTCACCACCACACCGGCCAGGCCGACTCGGACGCCACCGCGCTCGCCGTGGGCGGTCACGGCGCCCCGTCCGGTGAGGGCGGCGACGCCGAGAGCCAGAACATCGCCCTCTCCGGTCACTCCGGTGACTCCGGCGACTCCGGTGACACCGGCGACAACAGCGCGATCATCATGTGCGTGCAGGCCGACTGCGCGGCGGACGTGTCCTCCGGCGACTCGGGCGACACCGGCAGCGGTGACACCGGCGACGCCGTGAACCTCAGCGCCACCAACGGCGGCGACACGGGCAACGGCGGCAACGGCGGCGACGCCGGGGCCATCGCGGAGAGCGCGACCGCGACCGGGTCGGAGGACGACGACCACGGCTCGGCGAACGACTCGGACGCCACCGCGGTTGCCGTGGGCGGTCACGGCGCCCCGTCCGGTGAGGGCGGCGACGCCGAGAGCCAGAACATCGCCGTCTCGGGCAACTCCGGGCACTCCGGTGACTCCGGTGACACCGGCGACAACAGCGCGATCGTGATGTGCCACAAGGCGAACTGCATCGCCGACGTGAGCTCCGGCCACTCCGGCAACACCACCACCGGTGACACCGGCGACGCGGTCAACACGAGCGTCACGAACGGCGGCGACACCGGCCACGGCGGCAACGGCGGCGACGCCGGCGCATGGGCCACTTCTCTGAGCGAGCTGTACGAACTGGACCTCGACTGATGCCGTGACCGCCGGTGGGACGGACGGGATCGCCCCCTGTCCCGTCCGTCCCACCGGCGGTTCAGTCGAATGCGGGTCTTCGCCGTCCAGATGACCGGCAGGCACGGCAGCGCCGGCTCGGGCCCGTCCAGCGCTGCCGTTCCGGCCTGCGGTCTGCCGCTCAGCAGCTGATCCCGCACCGGCCGAGCAGCCGGTCCACCAGGTCGGGCAGCGGTTCGTCCGCGCCCTCCAGCCACAGCGCGACGCCGGTGCGCAGGACCGCGAAGAACGTCGCCGCCGTCAGCCGCGCCAGCTCCGGGTCGGGGCCGCGCGCCACCAGCACCTCCGTCAGGTCCCGTTCGACCGCCACCTGGTCGCCCGCCTGCCGCGCGAGCAGCGACGGGTGCCTGCGCAGCATCCGCAGCTGGGCCATCCACTCCAGGTCGGGCACGGGCCACGTGGCGTACAGCCGGGCCGTCGCCGCGCGCAGGGCCGGCCACGGCTCCTCCTCCGCCGGCCGTGCCGCGACCAGGGCGACCAGTGCCCTGGTCCGTTCGCGCTCGGCCTCCAGGACGGCGTCTTCCTTGCCGGCGAAGTAGTTCGAGAAGGTGCGCCGGGAGACCCCCGCCGCGTCCGCGATGTCCTCGACCGTCACACCGTCCAGACCGCGCTCCATGGCCAGCCGCAACGCCGCCGCGGCCAGCGACCGCCTCGTCACCGCCTTCTTCTGCGCGCGGAGCGTGGTGAGGGTCTCCATGCACCCAGACTAGCCGTGGAGTAAGTTGCCCATTGTGCAAATTTGCACGACGCGCAAGAATTGAGGGGACGAAGGGACTCGGGGTGAAGACGCAAGAGAGCGGCGCGATGGGGCACCGGCAGGTGCTCGAGTCGTTGTCCGGACTGCTGCTCGCGCTGTTCGTGGCCATGGTCAGCTCCACGGTGGTGTCCACCGCGCTGCCGCGGATCATCGGCTCGCTGAACGGCACGCAGACCCAGTACACGTGGGTGGTCACCGCCACCCTGCTCACCGCGACGGCCACGACCCCGGTCTGGGGCAAGCTCGCTGACCTGTTCAACAAGAAGACGCTGGTCCAGGCCGCGATCGTGATCTTCGTGATCGGGTCGCTGCTGTCCGGCTTCGCGCAGGACACCGGTCAGCTGATCGCCGCCCGCGCGTTCCAGGGCCTCGGCGTCGGTGGTCTGCAGGCGCTGGTCCAGGTCGTGATCGCCGCGATCATCCCGCCCCGCGAGCGCGGCCGGTACAACGGCTACCTCGGCGCGGTCATGGCGGTCGCCACGGTCGGCGGCCCGCTGCTCGGCGGCCTGATCGTGGACGTGTCGTGGCTGGGCTGGCGCTGGTGCTTCTGGGTGGCCGTGCCGATCGCCGCGCTCGCGTTCGTCGTGCTGCAGGCCACGCTGAAGCTGGAGACCGTGCGCAGGCAGAACGTGAAGATCGACTACCTCGGCGCCGCCCTGATCGCCGCCGGTGTCAGCGTGCTGCTGATCTGGGTGTCGTTCGTCGGCAACTCGTTCGACTGGCTGTCCTGGCAGACCGCGGCGATGGTGGGCGGCGGGCTGGTGCTGCTCGGTGCCGCCGTGGCCGTGGAACTGCGCGTGCCCGAACCCGTGGTACCGCTGCACATCGTCACCCAGCGCACCCCGGCGCTGGCGATCATCGCGAGCCTCGCGGTCGGCATGGCGATGTTCGGCGGCGCGGTGTTCCTCGGCCAGTACTTCCAGATCGGCCGCGGCTACTCCCCCACGGAGGCCGGCCTGCTGACCATCCCGATGATGGCGGGCGTGCTCGTCTCCTCGACCGTCTCCGGCCGCATGATCAGCCGATCCGGCAAGGTCAAGCCGTACATCGTGTCCGGCACGGTCATCCTGGTGCTCGGCTTCCTGGGCCTCGGGTTCGTCGACCACGCGACCGCGCTGTGGATCGTCGGCACCGCGATGGCCGTGGTCGGCATCGGTGTCGGCATGACCATGCAGAACCTCGTGCTGGCGGTGCAGAACACCGTGCCGCTGCGGGAGCTGGGCGCCGCGAGCGCCACGGTCACGTTCTTCCGCTCGCTGGGCGGCACGATCGGCGTGTCCGTGCTGGGCGCCGTGCTGGCCAACCGGGTCACCGCCGACCTGTCCGCCGCGCTGCACGTGCCCGCGGGCCAGTCGACCGGCGAGACCAGCGCCCTGAACCTGCAGGCGCTGCCGCCGCAGGTGCAGACCGTCGTGCACACCGTGTACGGCGACGCGACCGCCCACATCTTCCTGATCTCCGCGGCCGTGGCCGTGGTCGGTGTGGTCGCGGCGCTGCTGCTGAAGCCGATCACCTTGCGCACGACCATCGACCTCGAGAAGAAGGACGCCGACACCGCTGTCGTGAGGTGACATCGTGGACCGTTCGCTCAACACCTTCGAAGCCACCAAGGACGACTTCGGCCCCCGCCCGGTGCCGTCCGCGCGGACCATCCTCGTCGGCGTGGACGGCTCCGACACGGCCATGCGGGCCGCCGCCTTCGCCTTCGGCTCGGCCCGCCGCCAGTGCGCCCGCCTGGTCGTCACGTTCGTCGCCTGCCACTCGACGCTGGCCTCGCTGAGCCCTGGCGCGGCATCGGTGTTCGAACACGAGGCCACGGCCGGCCTGTACGCCGAACTGCGCGGCCAGGTGCGGGCGGCCGCCGAGGAGCTGGACGTGCCGGTGACGTTCGTGAAGACCTTCGGCGACCCGTTCACCACCCTGCGCGACTGCGCCGACCGCTGCCAGGCGGACATGGTGGTGGTCGGCGCCTCGCAGCAGGCGGGACACCGCTTCGCGGGCTCGGTGGCGACCAGGCTGATCCGCACGGGCCACTGGCCGGTGCTGGTCGTGCCGTGAGTTTTTGTCGGTGCTCGTCGCTACGGTCATCCCATGCCCCACGTCACGTTGCGAGAGATCGAAGAGTCCGACCTGGACGCGCTGTTCGAGCTGATGCGCGATCCCGAGTCGGTGCGCATGGCCGCTTTCGTCGCCGACGACCCGGACGACCGCACGGCCTTCGACGCGCACTGGCAGCGCATCCTGGCGCGCCCCGACGTCACGAACCGCGCCGTGCTGGCCGACGGCCGGTTCGCGGGCACCGTCGCGAGCTTCGTGCTGGAGGGCGACACCGAGGTCACGTACTGGATCGACCGCAGCCTGTGGGGGCAGGGCGTGGCCAGCCGTGCGTTAACGCTGCTGCTGGAGCTCGTGCCCGTCCGGCCGGTGTACGGGCGGGCGGCGAGCGACAACGCCGGGTCGAGGCGGGTGCTGGAGAAGGTGGGCTTCGAGGTGGTGGGGACCGACGTCGAGTACGCCACCGGGCGGCGTGAGGAGGTGGAGGAGACGATCATGCGGCTGGGCTGAGCCCGGTCGGCTTTGGTCTGCGCGGTCGCGCTGGCCAAGCGGCCTGTGTTGCCCTGCGGGCTCATGGTGTCCGCCGGACCCGCGCCGCCTCGCCGATCCGACGCGCGTCGGATCGTGGGCTCACGTTGCCTAGTTGGCACGCGCCGACCCGCGCCGTCCAGCGAACCTGCGTCGCCCCCGACCCGCGCTGCCCAGCCGACCCGCGCTGCCCAATCGATCGCGACGCCCGCTGGCATGCGCCGCCCAACCGATCCGCCGTCCGGCTGCCCTGCCCAGCTGGCACGCGCCGCCAGATCAACCTGCGCTGCCAGGCGGCTTGCGCTGGCCTGCGCTCCCTGGCGGACCCGCGCTGCCCAGACCAGCCCGTCTCCCTCAGCCGACCCGCACCGCCCAGCCCACCGCATCGCCCACCCCACACCACCCAACTCGCCCGCGCAGCCAACCACCCCACGTCGGCCCCAACCACTCTCCCACCCCACCCACTCGTGCTAACGATAATCATTGTCATGTACGCTGCCACCCATGGCAGCAAGGGTCGTATTGGTAGCCGGGTTCACGCAGCACGACGTGGCGGACGAGGTGTGGCGGGCGTCGCCGGACTCGGTGCTGGTCCGGCACGACCTCAGCCGCCTGGCCGACGGGGTGGTGCGCAGGTGGGTCGACGGCCGGTTGACGGTGCTGGAGCTGGCGCACGGGTGCGTGTCGTGCACGTTGCGGCTGGACCTGGTCCCGTTGCTGGAGGGGCTCGACGCCCGTGTGGTCGTGCACCTCGACCCGGCGTTGGAGCCGGAGGCGGTGTGCTTCGCGCTCAGCGCGACCGAGGTCGAGGTGGAGGCGGTGCTCACCGTCGTCGACCCGGCGCGGTGGCTGGCCGACGCCACCGGTGGTGACACGCTGGCCGAGCGCGGCATGGGTGCGGCGGCGGAGGACGAGCGGACGGTGGCGCAGGTCGTCGTCGGGCAGGCGGAGTTCGCCGACGCGCTGGTGCTCACCGCGGCACCAGACCCGGCGACGGCGGCGGTGCTGGAGCGGCTCAACCCGTTGGCGCCGCGGCAGCAGCTCGACGGGATTGACGTGCCGGCGTTGCTCGCCGCCATTCCCGCGACGGCGCGGCGGGGTGGGTTCGACGACGGGTTCGGGTCGTTGCTCTACGGGGCGCCGCCGCTGCACGCCGCGCACGGGGTGTCGGTGGTGTGCTTCAGCGAGGCGCGGCCGTTCCACCCGATGCGGTTGCACAAGGCGGTGGACGTGCTGCTCGACGGGGTGGTGCGCACGCGCGGGCGGGTGTGGGTGGTGAGCCAGCCCGACGAGGCGCTGTGGCTGGAGTCGGCCGGTGGCGGGTTGCGGGTGGGGAACCTCGGGGCCTGGCCGCGGGACAGGGGTCAGGAACTCGTCGTGATCACCACGAAGGACTCGGCGCGGATCACCGCCGCGCTGACGGCCGCGGTGGTCACGGACGAGGAGCTCGCGCTGGCGGACGAGCTCGACTTCGTGGACCCGTTCGGCGAGTGGCACGAGGAGGCGGAGCTTCTGATGCGCACGCCCGTGACGGTGCTGTCGGGGTTCCTCGGCGCCGGCAAGACGACGTTGCTCAACCACGTGCTCGCCAACCGCGAGCAGCGCAGGGTGGCGGTGGTGGTCAACGACATGAGCGAGGTCAACGTCGACGCCGCGCTCGTGGCCGGGCAGGGGACGCTCGACCGCACCACCGAACGGCTGGTGGAGCTGACGAACGGCTGCATCTGCTGCACGCTGCGGGAGGACCTGCTGGAGAGCGTGGGCGAGCTGGCGCGGTCGGGGCGGTTCGACTCGATCCTCATCGAGTCGACCGGCATCTCCGAGCCGATGCCGGTGGCCGCCACGTTCGAGTGGACCTTCGAGGACGGCACCAGCCTGTCCGACCACGCCCGCCTCGACACGATGGTGACGCTGGTCGACGCGGCCGGGTTCCTGCGTGAGCTCAAGGCGGGTGACCGGCTCGACGAACGCGACCTGGCCGCCGCGGAGGAGGACGAGCGCACGATCTCGGACCTGCTCGTGGACCAGGTGGAGTTCGCCGACCTGATCGTCGTCAACAAGACGGACCTGGTCGGCGCCGAAGAGCTCGCGACGGTGAACGCGCTGCTCAAGCGGCTCAACCCGGTCGCACGGCTGCTGCACACCCAGCGCGGCGTCATCGACCTGGCCGAGGTGTTCGACACCGGCCGCTACGATCCGGTCACCGCGGCCCGGTCCCCCGGCTGGGCGCAGGAGCTCGCGGGCACCCACACGCCGGAGACCGAGGAGTACGGCATCCGGTCGGTCACCTACCGCGCCGACCGGCCGTTCCACCCCGGCCGGTTGCTGGCCGCGCTGGCGGACTGGCGGACACCGCTGCGCAGCAAGGGTTTCTGCCACATCGCCACCCGGCGGGACGTGCTCGCGGTGTGGTCGCAGGCCGGTCCCAACCTCACGTTCGAACCCGGCCAGCTGCTCACCGGTGACGAGCGGCCGCGGCAGGAGCTGGTGTTCATCGGTGTCGGCCTCGACCCCGACGAGCCGCGCCGCCTCCTCGACCCCGCCCTGCTGACCGACGCCGAGCTGGCGGACCCGGCCGGCTGGGCCGCGTTCGACGACCCGCTGCCGCCGTGGAGCGCCGAGGACCTCCACGCGCACTGACCGGTTCCACCGGTCTTCAAGCGCCGCTTGTTCGGATGTCCGCGCCGAGCAACGGGATGTGGGGGTAGGGACGATGGAGTTGAACAGACGCGGCGTCTTCGCACTGGGCGCCGCACTCGCCGCGGGCACGGGGGTCGCGGGCACCGGGGTCGCGAACGCGGAGGGCGCCGGGGCGAAGCACGCGGAACCGAACCTGCCCGGGTTCAAGCACAACTACGCGCGGGTGAACGGCGTCCGCCTGCACTACGTCACGGGTGGCAGCGGCGAGCCGCTTGTGCTGCTGCCGGGGTGGCCGCAGACGTGGTGGCTCTACCACAAGATCATGCCCGCGCTGGCCGCCCGGTACCGGGTGATCGCGGTGGACCTGCGCGGCATGGGCGGTTCGGACAAGCCGCAGTCCGGGTTCGACAAGAAGACGATGGCGACCGACATCCACGAGCTGGTGGGCGCGCTCGGGTACAGCAAGGTCAACGTCGTCGGCCACGACCTGGGCAGCATGGTGGCGTTCGCGTTCGCCGCGAACTTCCCCGCGGCCGTCGACAAGGTCGCGTTCATGGACGTGCTGCACCCGGACGAGAGCTTCTACCACATCCCGCTGCTCCCGCCGCCCGGCGGATTCAGCCTGTGGTGGTTCGCGTTCAACCAGGTGCAGGCCCTGCCGGAGCAGCTGCTCGCCGGCCGGTTCCGCCACCTCGCCGACTGGCTGTTCGCGAACACCGCGTTCACGCCGGCCGCGATCGACGAGCGGTCCCGCCAGATCTACGCGCGGTCTTACAACTCACCGGACGCGATCCGCGCGAGCAACGGCTGGTACCAGGCGTTCCACCAGGACATCGCCGACGGCAAGACCTACGCCAAGCTCGTCCCGCCGGTGCTGGGCCTCGCGTCCGTCTCGTCCTACGACCAGTTCCTGGGCGCGCTGCCGGCCGTGGCGAACGACTTCCAGGTCGTGCGGGTCGACGGCTCCGGCCACTGGCTCGCCGAGGAGCAGCCCGACTTCGTGGCACGGGCGCTCACCGAGTTCTTCGGCTGACCGCCCAGCGGCAGCGGGACGACCGCGGGCGCCGGGAGTGCGCCTGCCGGATCAGCCGGACCCGTTGTCCCGCAACCGGCGCAGCAGCAGCGCGAGGTGCAGCCGAAACCGCCCGCCCGCCGAGTCGACCTCGAACCCGAGCACCGTCTCGGCGCGGGCCAGCCGGACGGTCATGGTGCTGTGGTGGCGGTGCAGCACGGCGGCGGCCTTGCGCACCGATCCGGTGGCGCACAACGCGTCCAGTGCCGCGAGCGTGTCGGGCTGGACAGCGGCCAGCCGGTCGAGTGCGCGGACGTCGTCGAGCGCGGCGATGTCGTCCCGGTCGACCCGCTCGGCCACCAGCGCGAGGCCGCCGAGCCGGTCCCACCACACCACGGGTTCGCTGTCCGCGGTGAACCGCAACGCCTTCAGCGCGCCGTGCCACGACCGGGCCGCCTCGATCGCGGGCACCACCGGCCCGACGCCGACCCGCACCCCGGCGGCGCCTGGCAGCCCTGCAACGCCCGGTGCCCAGGCGGCATCCGGCACCTCGGCGGCATCCGGCACCCCGGCGGCATCCGGCACCTCGGCGGCATCCGGCACCTCGGCGGCGCCTAGCAGCCCGACGCCGACTCGCACCCCGGCGACGCCCGGCAATCCGACGGCATCCGGCACCCCGACGGCGCCTGACACCCCGACGGCACTCGGCAGCCCGACGGCACCCGGAAATCCAACGGCACCCGGCACCTCGGCTGCGTCCGGCACGTCCGTGCTCAGCACTGCCCGCACGCTGCCCAGCACCACCGACCGCCCCGGCAGGTCGCCGGTGGTGGCCAGCACCCGCAACCGGCTCGTGGCGGCGATGCCGAGCAGGTGCAGCGCCCGCGAGCGCTCCGCCGTGCCGGCGCCCTCCGAGAGCACCAGCTCCACCAGCGCGGGATCGCCCAGTTCGGGCAACGGCACGCTGGAGTGGTCCAGCAGCACGGCGGCGGCGATGGCGAACCGTTCGAGCAGCATGTCGTCCAACGGCGCGGGCGCGCCCTCGCGGGCCACCCACACGTCGGCGCCGCCCTCCAGTGCGCGGACCGCTGCACGTGCGGGAGCCGGTGCGGCCGTCACGCCGGTGCCGGGGGCGGCGCGCAGCACCAGGCCCTGGCCGGGGGCCCGCAGGCCGACCGGGCAGCCGGCCAGCTCGGCCGTGCTGTGCACCAGGGTGTCGAGGCCGGAGCGCTCGGTGATCAGGCGGTCGAAGAACCCGATCACCCGCACGGCGTTCTCGGCATCGGCGTCCAACCCGGACAGCCGCAGCAGCAGGCCCTTCATCCCGTCACGATAGCCCCGCGGGACGGCCGCACCGGGCGATCCGCCACCTGGCTGTCCCGGAGCGCCGATCCCCCGCCACGTGTCGGCTGCCGCCGGAGCCGGAACGGCTCCATGATCGGTGCATGAGCTACGCCATCGACCCGGAACTGCTGCCCTGGCTCGACATGCTGCCCGCACTGCGGTTCACCGACCACGAGGAGCTGCTGGCCGCCCGCGCCAGGCAGTCCGAGCTCCTCGCCGCCATGCCGACGTACGAACCGGTGAACGCGATCGACGTCCGCGACACCACCGTGCCGGGACCCGACGGCGCGCCGGACGTGCCGGTGCGGGTCTACTCACCGACCAGGGACGCGCAGCCCGTGCCCGGCCTGCTCTACATCCACGGCGGCGGGTTCATCGTCGGCGACCTCGACATGTTCCACTCCTCCGTGCTGCGCATGGTCGACGAGCTGGGCGTCGTGGTCGTGTCGGTGGACTACCGGCTGGCACCGGAGCACCCGTTCCCGGCACCGGTCGAGGACTGCTACGCGGCCCTGCGGTGGCTCTCGGCCAACGCGGCCGAGCTGGGCGTCGACCCCGGACGCATCGGCGTGGCCGGGGAGAGCGCGGGCGGCGGGCTGTCCGCCGGGGTCGCGCTGCTGGCCCGCGACCGCGGCGGGCCCGCGCTGTGCTTCCAGCTGCTCGGCATCCCCGAGCTGGACGACCGCCTCGACACCGAGTCCATGCGCGACTACGTGGACACGCCGCTGTGGAACCGGCCCAACGCGATCTTCAGCTGGGCCAGCTACCTCGGTGGTGCCGAGGAGGTCTCGCCCTACGCCGCGCCCGCCCGCGCCACCGACCTGTCCGGGTTGCCGCCCGCGTTCGTGACCGTCTGCCAGTTCGACCCGCTGCGCGACGAGGGCATCGAGTACGCCCGCCGGCTCGCGCACGCGGGGGTGCAGGCCGAGCTGCGCCTCTACCCCGGCACGTTCCACGGGTCGAGCCTCGTCGAGAGCGCGGAGGTCTCGCGGCGGATGTTCACCGACGAGCTGGACGCGCTGCGCCGGGGACTGCGGATCACGGGCTGACCGGGGGCCGGGCCAGGCACGCGGTCACGTGATCGACGCGCGTCACCCACTTAGGTAAGGGTGAGCTAACGTAGCGGCTCGTGAGCATCGTGGTGGAGCAACGCGGAGTCGACCCCGCACCGGGCGGTGGGGGCGCCGGTCCGCGACGGCGCAGGCTGCTGGGACTCGTCCTCCTGGTGGTCCTGCTCGCCGCCACCGCGGTGCTCTCCACGACGATCGGCGCACGGGCGCTCAGCCCGGCGCAGGTGTGGCAGGGGCTGTTCGGCGACCCCGGCACCGACCAGCGGCTCACCGAGATCGCGCTGATCATCCACACGTCGCGCATCCCGCGCACGGTCCTCGCGGTCGTGGCGGGGCTCGCGCTCGGGGTCGCCGGTGCGCTGATCCAGGGCCACACCCGCAACCCGATCGCCGACACCGGCCTGCTGGGCGTCAACTCCGGCGCGTCGTTCGCGGTGGTGCTCGCGGTCTACCTCTTCGGCCTGCAGAACCCGCTGCAGTACCTGTGGTTCGCGCTGGCCGGTGCCGCGGCGGCCGGTGTGGTCGTGTTCGGGCTGGCGAGCCTCGGCCGCGGCTCGGGCAACCCGCTGACGCTCGCGCTGGCCGGGCAGGGCGTCACGATCTTCCTCGCCGCGATGACGACGGCGGTGGCGTTGCAGGACAAGGCGTCGCTGGACGTGCTGCGGTTCTGGAACGCCGGTTCGGTGCAGGGCGTCGGCTGGAACGTCATCGCGGTCGCCGGGGCGTTCGTCGCCGCCGGGCTGGTGCTGGCGGTGGTGAACCTGCCGACGCTCAACCTGCTCAACCTCGGTGACGACGTGGCGCACGGGCTCGGCGTGAACATCGCGGCCGGGCGGACCGTCGGCGTACTGGCGATCACGTTGCTCGCCGGCGCGGCCACGGCGGCGTGCGGGCCGATTGCGTTCCTCGGGCTGATGGTCGCGCACATCGCGCGCTGGATCACCGGCCCCGACTACCGGTTCCTGGTTCCGTTCGCGGGGCTGCTCGGCGGGGTCCTGCTGCTGGTGGCGGACATCGCCGGCCGGCTGGTCGTGCGCCCGGCGGAACTGCAGGCGGGCATCGTCGTCGCGCTGCTCGGCGCCCCGTTCTTCGCGGTGCTGGTGTGGCTCGGGAAGTTCAGGCAGGCATGAGCACCTCCGCGGCCGACCCGGCCACCGAGAAGATGCCCGCGGGCCTGCGCCTGGGCGGCTGGTCCTGGGTCTGGCGGCCCTGGCTCGTGCTCGCCGCGGTGGTGCTCGCCGCGGCCACGTTCCTGCTGTTCTGCGTGTCCATCGCGGTCGGCGACTTCACCATCGACCTGCCCGCCGTGATCAGGACGATCTTCGGCCAGGGCGAGCGGGTCGACGAGTTCGTGGTCATGGACCTGCGCATGCCGCGGTCGCTCATCGGCCTGATCGTCGGCGTCGCGCTCGGCATCTCCGGTGCGCTCACCCAGTCGATCGCCCGCAACGCGCTCGCGAGCCCGGACGTCCTCGGCATCACCACGGGCGCCGGCGCGAGCGCGATCTTCGTGGTGACCACGTCGGGTGGCGCGGTGGTCGGCGGGTCGATCGGGCTGCCCGCGGCGGCGCTGGCCGGTGGCCTCGGCACCGGGCTGCTCGTCTACTTCCTCGCGTGGCGGAAGGGCATCGACGGGTTCCGGCTGATCCTGATCGGCGTCTCGGTGAGCGCGATGATGACGGCGCTGACGACGTGGCTGCTGGTGCTGGCCGACATCCGCGACGTCGCCCGCGCGCAGTCGTGGCTGGTCGGGTCGCTCGACTCGCGGTCGTGGGCCGAGGTGTGGACGACGCTGTGGATCACGGTCGCGCTGGTCGTGGTCGTGCTGGCGGTCTCGTTCCACCTGCGCCCCATGCACTTCGGTGACGACGTCGCCGCCGGCCTCGGCGTGCGGTACTCGCTCGTGCGGGCGGTGCTGCTGCTGTGCGCGGTCCTGCTCGCCGGAGTCGCGGTGTCGGCGGCCGGTCCGGTGCCGTTCGTCGCACTGGTCGCGCCGCAGATCACGATGCGGCTGCTGCGCACCCCGGTGCCGCCGCTGGTCGCGTCCGGGCTCTTCGGCGCGCTGCTGCTGATCGGTTCCGACCTGATCGCGCGGCAGGTGCTGCCCAACGACCTGCCCGTTGGCATCGTGACCGCGATGATCGGCGGTCCGTTCCTCGTCTACCTGCTGGTGCGCGCGAATGTGAAGCGGCCTGCCTGAGGTGAGCCTCAGTTAAGTAAGGTTGACCTATGACCGCGATGCGCAACGATGTCGCCCGGCTGGGCGCCCAGGGCGTCACGGTCGGGTACGCCGACCGGGTCGTGCTCGACGACCTGGACGTCGCCATCCCGACCGGGGTGATCACCACGGTGATCGGGCCGAACGGCTGCGGCAAGTCGACGCTGCTGCGGACGTTGTCCCGGCTGCTCAAACCGCGCCGGGGCACGGTGCTGCTGGACGGCGACGACATCGCGCGGCTGCGGACGAAGGACGTGGCGAAGCGGATGGGCCTGCTGCCGCAGACCCCGATCGCGCCGGAGGGCCTGACGGTCGCCGACCTGGTCGCGCGGGGCCGGCACCCGCACCAGAGCTGGGTGCGGCAGTGGTCGTCGGACGACGCGGAGATCGTGGCGAGGGCGCTGGCCATGACCGGTGTCTCCGACCTCGCGCACCGGCCGGTCGACTCGCTGTCGGGCGGGCAGCGGCAGCGGGTGTGGATCTCCATGACGCTGGCGCAGGGCACCGACCTGCTGCTGCTCGACGAGCCGACGACCTACCTGGACCTCGCGCACGCCATCGACGTGATCGACCTCGTCGACGACCTGCACGAGAACGGCTGCACGATCGTGATGGTGCTGCACGACCTGAACCTGGCCGTCCGCTACAGCGACAACCTGATCGTCATGAAGCAGGGGTCGATCGTCGCCCAGGGCCACCCGAGCCAGGTGATCACCAGCGAGCTGCTGCTGGACACGTTCGGCCTGCAGGCGAAGGTCATCGACGACCCCGTCTCGGAACGGCCGCTGATCGTGCCGATCGGCCGGACGCACGTGGTATCGAAGAGTGACCAAGGACTAGGTTAGCCTGCCCTAACTGGGTGATAAGGTTCGGCTGTCCTAAATTTCCCCCGCCGCGTGGGCAGCGAAGATCGAGGTGCCGAATGGGCTTCAACCGTCCGAGAACAGCCATGACCTGGAAGCGGCTGACCGCTGTGGCCGCCGCCGTGGTCGTCGGCGGCAGCGTGCTCGCCGGGTGCGGCTCTTCCCAGCCGGCGTCCACGCCCGAGGGTGGCAACGCGAGCGGTGGCACGTTCCCGACCAAGGTCGAGCACTTCTTCGGCACGACCGAGATCAAGGAGGCCCCGAAGCGGGTCGTCTCCCTCGGCTACACCGACGAGCAGACGATGCTCGCGCTCGGCACGGTCCCGGTCGGCATGGTCGACCAGTACCCGAACCCCGAGGGCACCAGCCCCGACGTCAACACCCAGTGGCCGTGGGTGAAGGACAAGTGGGGCTCGACCAAGCCCGAGGTCGTCATGAAGAACGGCGACACCGAGCCCAACTACGAGAAGATCGCGCAACTGCGCCCCGACCTGATCGTCGCGGTCTACTCCGAGGCCGACCAGGCCTGGTACGACAAGCTCAGCAAGATCGCCCCGACGGTCGGCCGCCCCAAGGGCGAGGCCGAGGCGTTCAGCGGCAAGTGGCAGGACACCACCCTGCAGATCGCCAAGGCGCTGGGCAAGCAGGCCGAGGGCGAGAAGATCATCAAGTCGGTCGACGACAAGTTCGCCGAGATCAAGAAGGCCAACCCGGACTGGGCGAACCAGACCGCGGTCGTCACCTCCTGGTACAAGGACGCCATTGCGCCGTTCGCCACGACCGACGTGCGCAGCCAGCTCGTGACCGGCATGGGCTTCAAGGGCAACACGAAGGTCGACGAGGTCGCGGGCGGCAAGTTCTTCACCACGCTGTCCCCCGAGCGCATCGACGTGATGAACGTCGACCGCATCTTCGTGATCGCCGACAAGGCCGACGCGGACAAGCTGAAGTCGTTCGAGCTCTTCGCGAACCTGCCCGCCGTCAAGGCTGGCAAGGTGTCGTGGCTGCTCGACAGCGAGGGCCCCGCGATCGGTGCCGCGATGTCGCAGGCCACGCTGGCCTCGCTGCCGTACGCGATCGACGAGATCGCCAAGTCCGCGAAGTCGTAGTACCCGCTCAACCCCTGCGAAAGGCCTCCGAACAGTGAGCACCACCGCGTCCGCGCCCGTGACCATCCTGCGCACGGCGACCGGACGGGAGGCCCTCCGCTGGGTGTACGACCACTGCCGCACCACCCCGCTGCTGCCGATCGCCACCGTGCTGGCGACGGTGGCCGGGGCGGTGCTGCAGGTGGTCCCGGTGTTCCTGCTGGGCACCGTCGTGGACGGCGTGCAGCAGGGCCGTGACCCGGCGGTGCTGTGGTCCATCGGCACCACCACGGTCCTGGCCGCGCTGGGCGGGGCCGTCATGACCTCCGTGTCGACCTACCTGGTCGGCCGGGTGGGCGCAGACCTGCTGGCACGCCTGCGGGAAGGCGCTGTCCGCGCGGTGCTGGGGATGCCGAGCGCGCGGATCGAACAGGTCGGCCGCGGTGACGTGCTGTCCCGCGTGGGCGACGACGTCGCCGTGATCTCCAAGGGTTTCCGCACCGCGATCCCGACGATCTTCTCCGCGACCGTGCTGGTCGTGATCGCCACGGCCGGCATGTTCGGCCTGGACTGGCGGCTCGGGCTCGCCGGTGCGATGGCACTGCCCGCCTACTGGTGGGCGTTGCGCTGGTACCTGCCGCGCTCGCAGCCGCTCTACCGCGCCCGGTCCGAGGCGCAGGCCGACCGCGCGCAGGCGTTGATCAGCGGCCTCGACGGCATCGACACCGTGCGGGCCTACCGGCTGGAGAGCGCGTTCCGGGACAAGGTGACCGCCGAGTCGTGGCGGGTGCGCAACATCGGCATCGACGTCTTCCGGTTCTTCGGCCGGTTCATCGGCCGCGAGAACCGCGCCGAGTTCATCGGCCTCGGCCTGATCATCGTGGTCGGCTACCTGCTGGTGGCGAACGGGCAGTCGACGCTGGGCCAGGTGTCGGTGGCCGCGCTGCTGTTCCACCGGTTGTTCAACCCGCTCGGGCTGATCATGGCGTTCTTCGACGAGGCGCAGAAGTCCGGCGCGGGGCTGACCCGGCTGGTCGGCGTGCTGTCGGAGTCCGACGGCGACCAGCTCGTGCGCAGCGCGGTGGCCGTGGACGCGAACGCGCGGCCGCTGCCCGTGTCGGTGCGCGGGCTTTCCTTCCGCTACCCCGAGTCCGACCACGTGGTGCTGCGGGACGTGGACCTGGAGATCCCCGCGGGCACGTCGCTGGCGCTCGTCGGCGCGACGGGTGCGGGCAAGACGACCCTGGCGGCCCTGGTCGCGGGCACCGGTACCCCGCTGACCGGGTCGGTGCACATCGGCGGGACCGACCTCGCGGACGTGGACGAGGCGGGCGCGCGGGCGTTGGTGAGCATCCTGACCCAGGAGGCGCACGTCTTCGCCGGCCCGCTCGCGGAGGACCTGCGGCTGGCCGCCCCCGACGCGACCGACGACGAGCTGATGGCCGCCCTGCGCACCGTCGGCGCCGCCGGGTGGGTGCAGGCGCTGCCCGACGGCCTGCGGACCGACGTCGGCGAGGGCGGCGAACGCCTCGACGTGACCAAGATCGCCCAGATCGCGCTGGCCCGCCTCGTGCTGGGCCGCTCCCCCGTCGTCGTGCTGGACGAGTCGACAGCGGAGGCGGGCAGCCAGGGTGCCGCACAGCTGGAGAAGGCGGCGCTGGCGGCCTGCCGGGGCCGGACGACGCTGCTCGTGGCGCACCGGCTCACCCAGGCCGTCGCCGCGGACCGGATCGCGGTGCTCGACGCGGGCCGCGTGGTGGAGCTGGGCACCCACGACGAGCTGGTCGCGCGTGACGGGCGTTACGCCCGGCTTTGGGCCGCTTGGCGACTCGGCTCCGCGACCACTTAGGTTAGGCTCACCTTCACCGAGATGAGGGGATGGCTGAGTCGTCGATGGAACTGGTGGCCGACCGTGACGTGCTTCTTCCGACCGCCCGGATCGACTCCGTCCGGCGCCGCGCCGGCGAGTACCCGCAGCGGACCGTCGCCGTCGCCGCAGCCGTCGCGCTGAACCACTGGGCGGACCCCGGTCTGCGGGTCGACGGCCTGGACCTCTCCCCCGCCACGCTCTTCGGCGACCTGCTCGTCTGGGCGGACAAGGGCGAGGACGCCGCGCGGTGGAACGTCACCGAGCGCCAGGAGGGCTGGACGATCGGCCTTCCCGCGGGCGTCCCGCTCGACGAGGCGCAACGGGTGCTGGACGACCTGGCCGAGTTCCCGAACCGGGCGATCGGCACGATGACCGCCCAGACCCCCGGCGACCGGCTCGCGGAGCTGGCCAGGTGGAACGACAACGACCTCCCGCGCGACCGGCCGAGCATCGTCGAGCTGTTCCGCGCCCAGGCAGCCGAACGCCCCGGCGCCGTCGCGGTCAACGACGGCGACCGCGCGTTCACCTACGGCCAGGTGCTCGCGCTGTCCAACCAGCTGGCCCGCCACCTCCTCGACCGCGACCTGCGGCCGGAGCAGGTCGTCGGCATCTCGCTCGACCGGTCGGCGGAGATGGTCGTGGGCCTGCTCGCCGTGCTCCAGGCCGGTGGCGCGTTCGTGCCGCTGGACCCGCAGTGGCCGGCCTCCCGCCGCGAGTCGGTGATCACCGACGCCGGGGTCGTCCTGCTGCTCGGCAGCGGTCAGGACGGTGAACCCGAGGCGGTGCGGGTCTCGTTGGAGGACTGGGACTTCGGCGCGTACCCCGCCGACCCGACCGACGTCGAGGTCGGCGGCGCGCAGCTCGCGTACGTGATGTTCACGTCCGGTTCGACCGGCCGTCCCAAGGGCGCGATGATCCGGCACGAGGCGATCAGCGAGCGGCTGCTGTGGCAGGTGCACCAGATCCTCCACTTCGGACACTCCGACGCGTCGCTGTTCAAGGCGCCGCTGTCGTTCGACATCTCGATCAACGAGATCTTCCTGCCGCTGGTGTGCGGCGGGCGGACCGTCGTCGTGCGCTCCGGCGGGGAACGCGACCCGCACCACCTGCTGCGCACGATCGACCGGCACCGGGTGACGTTCGTGTACCTGGTGTCGTCGATGCTGGACGTGCTGCTGAACATCGCCTCGGACGGCGAGCTGGCCAGCCTGCGGCACGTGTGGTGCGGCGGCGAGGTGCTCACCCCCGAGCTGTACGAGCGGTTCCGCACGCAGCTCGACATCCCGATGTACCACGGCTACGGGCCCGCCGAGGCCACGATCGGCGTCTCGCACGTGATCTACCGCGGCGAGGCGGAGCGGCTGTCGACGTCGATCGGCAAGGCCAACCCGAACACCGACCTGTACGTGCTCGACGACGAGCTGCGGCCGTGCCCGGTCGGCGTCGGCGGCGAGCTGTACATCGGCGGGTTCCTGCTGGGCCGCGGGTACGTGAACGCGCCGGGTCTCACGGCTTCCCGGTTCGTCGCGAACCCGTTCGCCACCGACGGTTCCCGGCTCTACCGGACCGGTGACCTGGCGCGGTTCGCCGCCGACGGGTCGCTCGACTTCCTCGGCCGGGTCGACAACCAGGTCAAGATCCGCGGCATGCGGCTGGAGCTGGAGGACGTCGAGGTCGCCCTCGCCGAGCACCCCGGGGTCCGGCACACGTGCGTCGTGGTGAGGAAGAACTCCGCGGGCGGCAACTACCTCGTCGGGTACGTGATCCCGATGACCGAGGGCCTGACCGCCGACGAGGTCAAGCGCTGGGCGGCCGAGCACCTCGTCGAGTACATGGTGCCCGCCCACGTCGTCGTGATGAGCGAGTTCCCGTTGACCCCCAACGGGAAGCTCGACCGGCGCGCGCTGCCGGAGCCGGTGGTGGACACCGGCCCGGTGACGGCCGCCGCCACCGACGACGAGGCCGTCATCTGCGCCGCCGTCGCGTCGGTGCTGCGGGTCGAGGCGGTCGGTGCCGACCAGGACTTCTTCGAGCTGGGTGGCGACAGCATCCTCGCGATCTCGCTGCTGAGCGCGCTGCGGGCCGAGGGCGTCTTCGTCACGGCCACGCAGATCTTCGTGAACCGCACGCCGCGCGCGCTCGCCGCCGTCGCCACCCGTGACGGTGGTGCGGTGGCCGACCACGACGACGTGCCGACCGGTCCGGTGGCCGGGCTGCCGATCGTGCAGTGGCTGGGCGAGACCACCGACGCGATCGACGGGTTCGTGCAGTCGGTCGTGCTGAACACCCCCGCCGATCTGACCGCCGAGGCTTTGACGCGGATTCTCGACGCCCTGGTGGCACGCCACGACATGCTGCGCGCCAAGCTCGTGCGCGGCACGCGGTGGTCGTTCGACGTCCTGGAGACCGGTGCGGCGCTGTGGGAGGAGAGCACCGCCTCGCTGGAGGACTGCGTCACGGCGGCGACCGAGGGCCTGAACCCGGACGCCGGGATCATGCTGCGCGCGGTGTGGCGGTCCGGTGCGCGGCAGCTCGTGCTCGTCGTCCACCACGTGGTGGTCGACGGCGTGTCGTGGCGAATCCTGTTCGACGACCTGGCGCTGGCGTGGCAGCAGGTGTCCTCGGGTGCGCCGGTGGAGCTGCGGCCGGTGGGGACGTCGTTCCGGCGGTGGACGCAGTTGCTGGAGCAGGCCGACTTCTCGGCGGACCTGGAGCACTACCGGCGGCCGTTGCCGGGTGCCGACGCGCTGCTCGGCCGTCGTGAGCTGAACGACGACGACGTCGTCGCGCGCGAACGGGTCCGGACGGTCACCGTTGGTGCCGCGGCGACCGCGGCGCTGCTGGGCGACGTGCCGGCGTTGTTCCACGCGAAGGTCAACGACGTGCTGCTGACCGGTCTCGCGGTCGCGCTCGCGAAGTGGCGGCGGGACAACGGCCAGGACCAGACGTTCGCGCACGTCGAGCTGGAGGGCCACGGCCGCGAGGGCCGGTTCGTGCCGCTCGACCCCGACCTGTCCCGCACGGTCGGCTGGTTCACCACGCTGTTCCCGGTGGTCGTCGACCCCGGCACGGTCGACGACCTGCCCGCCGCGCTGAAGAACGTCAAGGAGGACCTCGCCGGGGTGCCGAGCAACGGCGTCTCCTACGGTGCGCTGAAGTACCTGGGGCACAACGAGTTCGGCGGCACGCGGCCGCAGGTGCTGTTCAACTACCTGGGCCGGTTCGACGGCGGCGCCACCGGTGACTGGCAGCTCGCGGAGAACGCGGGCCAGCTCGGTGAGAAGCGCGACCCGCGGATGCGGCTGCCGCGGGCGCTGGAGCTCAACGCGAGCGCCGAACCCGGTGACAGCGGTGAGCTGGAGCTCGTCACGGTCCTCTCGTGGCCGGAGGGCGTGTTCACCGACGCCGACGTGGAGCGGATCGGCGGCTACTTCACCGAGGCGCTCTACGCGCTGGCGGCGTTGACGGAGGGCGGCCACTCCCCCAGCGACTTCGACCTGCTGCCGCTCACCCAGGCCGACGTCGACCTGCTCGACGGCCCGGCGTTGCGCGACGTCCTGCCGCTGACGCCGTTGCAGGAGGGCCTGTACTTCCACTCGATCTTCGACGACGAGTCGTCGCACCGGTACGTCGAGCAGCAGCTGCTGACGTTGACCGGCGCGGTGGACGCCACCCGGCTGGAGGCCGCGGCCGCACGGGTGCTGGAGCTGTTCCCGAACCTGGCCGCCCGGTTCACCGGCCTGCCCGACGGCCGGGTCGTGTCGGTGCTGGAGTCCGGTGTGCGCCCGGAGTTCGCCACGGTGGACGGCCAGGGCATGACCGGCGAGGAGATCGCGGCCTTCGCCGAACGGGACCGGCTGGCCGGGTTCGACCTCGCGCGCGGGCCGTTGATGCGCTTCACGCTGATCCGCACCGCACCCGGCCGGTACGTGCTCGTGCAGACCGTGCACCACATCATCGCCGACGGCTGGTCGGTGCCGCCGATGCTGCGCGCCCTGCTCGCCGAGTACGAAGAGCCGGGGTCGGTGCACGTGCGCGGCAGCTACGCCGACTACGTGCGCTGGCTGGTCACGAGCGACGCGGCCGAGAGCGACCGGGTGTGGGCCGCCGAGCTCGCCGGGCTGCCGGGGCCGTCGTTCGTGGCGGAGGGGCACACGCCGTCCGAGCGGTTCGCGGACTCGGTGCTCGACGCCCCCGCGGGCCTCGACGAGTCGGTGCGCGCGGCCGGGGTGCCGCTGAGCGCCGCCGTGCACAGCGCGTGGGGCGTGACGCTGGGTGCGTTGCTGGGCAAGCGGGACGTCGTGTTCGGGTCCACCGTGTCCGGCCGGGACGCCGACGTCCCGGGCATCGCGGACATGGCCGGGTTGTTCATCAACACGATCCCCGTGCGGACGCGGTGGGGCGCTGACACCTCCGCGGCCGAGCTGCTGGCGTCGGTGCGCGACCACCAGACGGCCGTGCTGCCGCACCAGCACGTCTCGCTGACCCGGATCGGGCGGCAGGCCGAGCACGGGTCGGCGTTCGACACGCTCGTGGTGTTCGACGTGGCGACCGACGTGACGGCGTTGAGCGGCCCGTTCACGATCGCCGAGGTCGTCAACGAGGGCGCACCGCACTACCCGCTGACGCTGGTGGTCGAACGCGGCAACGACGGTGCGCTGCGGTTCAACCTCGTCCACGACACGACCGTGGTCCGGGCCGCCGGTGCCGAGGTGCTCCTGCGGGCGTTCACCGGCACGCTGACCGCGCTGCTGTCCGGTTCGCTGGTCACGCCGGTGCTGGAGCAGGCGCGCCCGGCGGTCGCGGTGGAGCCGGCCACGCTGGTGGAGCTGTTCGACGCTGCGGCACAACGTGATCCGTCCGCGCGGGCCGTGACGATGTGCCACCTCGACGGCAGCTCGGAGGGCCTGTCGTACGGGATGCTGGCCGACACCAAGAACCGGTTGGCGCGCTCGCTCGTCAACGCGGGCGTCGGGCCGCACGAGCGGGTGGCCGTGGCGATGCCGCGGTCGTTGCAGCAGGTCGTCTCGCTGCTGGGCATCGTGTCGGCCGGTGGCGCGTACGTGCCGCTGGACCTCGCCTACCCGGACGAGCGGCTGGAGTACGTGCTCGCCGACTCGGCGCCGCAGGTCGTGCTGGTCGAGCGGGAGCACCGGGAGCGGTTCGAACGGCTGCTCGCGCGTGCGGGCGTCACCGCGCGGGTTCTCGTGTACGGCGAGGAGGTGCCGGGTGACGGCGTGCTGCCGTCGTTCGACTGGCGCACCCCGGCCTACGTGATCTACACGTCCGGGTCGACCGGCAAGCCCAAGGGCGTCGTCGTCTCGCACGCGAACGTGGTGGCGCTGCTCGCGAACACCCAGCCGGACATGGACTTCGGCCCTTCTGACGTGTGGACCCAGTTCCACTCGTACTCGTTCGACTTCGCGGTGTGGGAGCTGTGGGGCGCCCTGGTCCACGGCGGCAAGCTGCTCGTCCCCGACCACGGCCTGACCCGGTCGCCGGTCGACTTCCACCGGCTCGTGCGGGCGCGCGGTGTCACCGTGCTCAACCAGACGCCGTCGGCGTTCTACCAGTTCATCGAGGCCGATCGGCTCTCCGACCCGCTGCCCGCGTTGCGGCGTGTGATCTTCGGTGGCGAGGCGCTGGACCTGTCCCGGCTGCGCGGCTGGGTCGAGCGCTACGGCACCGACCGGCCGGAGCTGGTCAACATGTACGGCATCACCGAGACCACCGTGCACGTCACGCACCGGGTGCTGGACTCCGCGGACTTCGAGTCCGGTGCGGTGAGCCCGATCGGCGGCCCGATCCCCGGGCTGCGCACCTACCTGCTGGACTCCTCCCTGCGTCCCGTTCCGCCCGGCCGGGTGGGCGCGATCTACGTGGCCGGCGACCAGCTGTCGCTCGGCTACCACGACCGCCCCGGCCTGACCTCGACCCGGTTCGTCGCGGACCCGTTCGGCGGCGGCCGGATGTACAACACCGGCGACCTCGCGCGCCGCACCCTCGACGGCGAGCTGGAGTTCGTCGGCCGCGCCGACGACCAGGTGCAGCTCAAGGGCTTCCGCATCGAGCTCGGCGAGGTCGAGGCGGCCGTCCGGTCCGTTCCCGGCGTCGTGGATGCCGCGGTGACGGTGGCCTCCTCCGCCGACCACCTGGTCGCACACGTGGTCGGCACGCCTTCCGCTGACGTGGCCGGGTTCCTGGGCGCGAAGCTGCCGGTGCACATGGTGCCGCAGCGGGTGCTGTTCCTGGACGCCCTGCCGCTGACGGTCAACGGCAAGCTGGACCGCAAGGCGCTGGAGGAACGCGCTGCCGGCGAGGTCGAGGCGGTCGCGTCCGCGGACGCTCCGGCGCTGTCCGCTCTCGTCGCGATCTTCGCCGACGTGCTGCCGGGCTCTTCGGTGGACGCCGACACCGACTTCTTCGTCGCGGGCGGCGACAGCATCATCGCGATCGGCGTGGTCAACCGCGCCCGCGCCGCCGGCTTCTCCCTGACCCCGCGCGACCTCTTCCTCCACAAAACCCCCCGCCTCCTCGCTTCGCACGCGGGGCCCTCCCGTGCGCTCCTGGTGAACGAAAGCTCCCCGCGTGCACTCGAAACGGCGGTGGACGGGCCGGTCGTGCCGACGCCGATCGTGCTGCGGCAGCGGGAAGCTCGGTGGGGAGCTTCGGCGGTTCGCGCAGGCCAGGCAGGTGGAGTGCGCGTCGCTGGCGGATGCGCAGCGTGCCGCGGAAGCCGTCGTGCGGGCGCATCCGGTGCTGCGGATGCGACTGACGGTCACGCACGGGGTGTGGTCGCTCGGAATCGATTCCGACTCGCAGGCCCCCAGGGGGGATCGGGTCCCCACTCCAATCGTCTCAGGCTGGTCTGACAGTTCCGGCGAGTCGCAGGTCGGGGGGCTCGCCGCCACGGACAGGTCGCAGATCGGGGTCGTCGCCGCCGTCACCGACGACCCGCAGGTCGCCGCCGACGAGGCCGCCGACCGGCTCGACCCCGAAGCCGGTGTCCTGACCGCGTTCACCTGGCTGGAGGCCACCGGCACCCTCGTCGTCGTCATCCACCACCTGGCCGTGGACGCGGTCTCCTGGATGATCCTGCTCGACGACATCACCGCGGCCCTCCGCGGCGAGGACCTGGCGCCGGCCACCACGCCGTTCACCGCCTACGCCGCAGCACTCGCCCTGAGCGCCCACCACACCGCCGACCTGCCCCGCTGGGTCGACGCGCTCGACGCGCCGCCGCTCACCCCGCAGGTCGGCCAGGTCCGCGAGGTGACCGTCAACCTCGCGGCCGACATCACCGACCGCGTCGTCCACACCGCACCGACCGCGCTCGGCCTCGCCCTGACCGAGCTGCTGGCCGGTGCCCTGCGCACCGCCCTCACCGAGATCCAGGGCACCCCCACGGACCTCACGGTCGAGCTGGAACGCCACGGCCGCGTCCCGGTCGAGGAGCACCACGACTACACGCGCACGGTCGGCTGGTTCACCTCCATCGCGCCCGTGAAGCTGAGCGCGCACACCGACCCGGTCGAGGCGGCACGTGAACTGACCGCCAGGCAGCCCGACGAGCAGCAGCACGTGCGGTACGGGCAGTTGCGCTACCTCAACCCGCAGACCGCGCCGGTGCTCGCCGCGCTGCCCCGCCCGCAGGTGCTGTTCAACTACCTCGGGCGTGGGAGCGAGGCGCAGGCGCTGCACGTCGACGCCGGTCCGCGGCCGGGTCCGTACGCGGTCGAGGTCAACACCTGGGTCGACACCACCACGGGCAGTCTGCGGGCCACGTTCGGGCTCTCCGAGGACGTGTCGGACGAGATCGCGGCACGGTGGCTGCTGGCGCTGGAGCGGATCGCGGACGCTTCGACGACCGCGCGCCGGACCGCGCCGGTGTCGCCGTTGCAGCGCGGGCTGTACTTCCAGGCCGAGCTGGCGCGCAGCGGCGGGCAGTACGTCGCGCAGAGCTGCTTCACGTTCCAGAACCGCCTTGACGCCGATGCGCTCCAGAAGGCCATGGCGCACGTCATCGCCCGGCACCCGGTGGTGGGCGCGGGGTTCGCGGACGAGGACGGTGAACCCGTCCAGGTCCTCGCACCGGGCCGCCAGGTCGCGGTCCGCACGGTGGACGTGCTCAACCAGGACGCCGTGGAGGCGTTGCGGACGGAGGACCGCGGTACGGCCTTCGACCTGGAGAACCCGCCGCTCGTGCGGCTGACCGTGCTGCGGCTGCCGGACGGCCGGGACGCGTTGCTGTTCAGCTACCACCTGCTGCTGTGGGACGGCTGGTCGCGCGAGATCGTGCTGCGCGAGCTGTTCGACGCCTACCGGGCGATCCGGAACGGCGAACCGGTCGACTCCTCCCCCGCCACGCCGAGCTTCGAGAGCTACACCCGCGCGCTGAAGGAAAAAGACGCGCAGGCCGCGGAACGGTTCTGGGCCGGCTACCTCGCCGACCTGCCCGGCCCGACGCTGCTCGGTGACGGGTCCACTTCGGACAGCCTGCCCACGAAGATCGTGCGAACGCTGGACGTCGAGACCTCCGAACGCGTCCGGGACGCCGCACGCCGGCACGGTGTGACGCTCAACAGCGTCGTCACCGGCGCGCTCGGCCTCCTGCTCGGCAGCGAGACCGGCCGCGGTGACGCGGTGTTCGGCGTGACCGTGTCCGGCCGCGAAGAAGAAGGCACCGACGGGATCGTCGGCGTGCTGCTCAACACCGTGCCGATGCGGGTCACGGCCCGGCCGCACGACACGACAGCCGCGTTCCTGCGGGGCGTGCAGGCCGGCCGGGTCGACGCGATGGACCACGAGCACGTCGGGCTCGGCGAGATCCAGCGCGCGAGCGGGCAGGACCAGCTCTTCGACACCCTGTTCGTGCTGCAGAACTTCTTGGACGACAGCACGTTCGAGGAGTTCAACGCCGTCAACGGCATCGTGGGGCACGAGTCGGAGGACTCGACGCACTACCCGTTCACCTGGGTCGTGACGCCGGGCCGGCAGCTCACGGTCAAGCTGGAGTACCGGCCGGAGGTCACCGATCCCGCGCTGGCGCACCGGTTGTTCGACGAGTACCTGCGGATCGTCGACGACCTCGCCACCACCGACGGCCCGGTCGGCGCGGTCCGCGGCACCGGCCCGCAGCCGGAGCTCCAGCCCTCCAACGACTTCGGCGACCGGACCGTCGTGGACCTGTTCGACGTCGCGGCCGACCGCACCCCGGACCGGATCGCACTGGTCTCGCACGGCACCACGATGACGTTCGCCGAGCTGCGGGACCGCAGCCGCCACCTCGCTGGCGTGCTGAAGGACCGCGGCATCGGTGTCGAGACGTCGGTCGCCATCGCGGTGCCGCGCTCGCTGGACTGGGTCGTGGCGCTGTTCGGCGTCCTGCGCTGCGGCGCGGCGTACGTTCCGCTGGAGCTGGACCACCCGGACCAGCGGATCGCCGCGATCGTCGAGGACGCGCGGCCCGCGCTGATCATCACGACGCGAGCGGTCGCACCGCGCATCAACGGCACCCTGTTCGAGCTGGACGGACCGTGGCCCGCCGCCGAACCGGTGACCACGTTCGCACCGGACGACCCGAACCGGCTCAGGCACGCGGCCTACACGATCTACACCTCCGGCTCGACCGGCAGGCCCAAGGGCGTGGTGACCGAGTACGCGGGCCTGACCAACATGCTCGTCAACCACCAGCGGCGGATCTTCGAGCCGGTGCTGGCCGAGCACGGGCACCGGACGTTCCGGATCGCGCACACCGTGTCGTTCGCGTTCGACATGTCGTGGGAAGAGCTGCTGTGGCTGGCCGACGGCCACGAGGTGCACATCTGCGACGAGGAGCTGCGCCGCGACGCCACCGGGCTCGTGGAGTACTGCCTGCGGCACGAGGTCGACGTCATCAACGTGACGCCGACCTACGCGCAGCAACTGGTCGCCGAAGGGCTCCTGGCCGGTGAGCACCACCGGCCGGCGCTGGTGCTGCTGGGCGGTGAGGCGGTCACGCCGGCGCTGTGGCAGCTGCTCGCCGACACCCCCGGCACGGTCGGCTACAACCTCTACGGGCCGACCGAGTACACGATCAACACCCTCGGTGTCGGCACGTTCGACTGCGTGGACCCGGTGGTCGGCGTGGCGATCGACAACACCGACGTCTACGTGCTCGACCCGTGGCTGCGGCACGTCCCCGACGGGGTCGCGGGCGAGCTGTACGTCTCCGGCGTCGGCATCGCGCGCGGCTACCTCGGCCAGCCCGGCCAGTCGGCGGAGCGGTTCGTGGCCTGCCCGTGGGTGCCCGGCGAGCGGATGTACCGCACCGGCGACCTGGTGATCCGGCGCCCCGACGGCAACCTGCTGTACCTGGGCCGCACCGACAAGCAGGTCAAGATCCGCGGTCACCGCGTCGAGCTCGGCGAGGTGGAGGCCCGGTTCGCCGCGCACCCGGACGTCCGGTTCGTGGCGGCCGTCGCGCAGTCCGACCCGCAGGTCGACGGCGCGCACCGGCTCGCCGCCTACCTGGTGCTCGCCGACGGCGCGGACATCCCGTCGATCGCCGCCGAGGTCGGGGCGGGGCTGCCGGACTACCTGCGGCCCTCGCACTACGCGCAGGTGGACGCGATCCCGTTGACGGTCAACGGCAAGGCCGACACCTCGGCCTTGCCCGAAGCGCGGCCGCTCGGCACGCTGATGACCAAGGTCGAGGAACGCGAGCTCACCGAGACCGAGACGGTGGTGCGCGAGCTGTTCGCCGAGGCGCTCGACCTCGACGAGGACGAGGTGGGCGTGGCGAGCGGTTTCACCGACCTGGGCGGGCACTCGATGCTCGCGGTGCGGCTGGTCGGTTTGCTCCGCCGCGAGTTCGGCCCGATCATCACCATCCGCGACCTGCTGGCCCTCTCCACCCCCGAAGCGATTGCGCAGCACCTTGACGAACACTGACACCACCCCCGACGTCCGCACCGGCAGGGAGATCCTGCGGATCGCGGTGCGCCGCAACCGGGGCGCGATGACGAGCGGGACCCTGCTGATGGGGTCCTACCAGGCAGCCGAGACCGCGGTGCCGGTCCTGCTCGGCGCGATCGTCGAGTTCGCGTTGCGCGGCGGGCAGCTCAGCTCGCTGGGCCTCGCGCTGCTGGGGCTAGGGCTCGTGATGGCGACGGTGTCGTACTCGTGGCGCTTCGGCATGCGAATCCTGCAGAAGGCCAACACGACCGAGGCGCACCGGTGGCGGGTCGCGGTGGCCGACCGCGGCCTGCAACCGGTGGCGCGCGACGTCGAGCTGAAGTCCGGTGAGGTGCTGACCGTCGCCACCGAGGACGCCGACCAGACCGCGGACATCATCGAGGTGGTGCCGCTGCTGATCGCCTCGCTGGTGTCGATCACGATCGCGGGTGCCGTGCTCGCGGTGATCAGCGTGCCGCTGGGCATCACGGTGTTCGCGGGCACAGCGGCGATCCTGACCGTGCTGAGCGTCATGTCACGGCGGATCGGCACGAGCACGCAGGTGCAGCAGGCGAAGGTGGCGCGGGCCGGCGCGAAGGTGTCGGACCTGATCGCCGGGCTGCGGCCGCTGCACGGTTTCGGCGGCTCGTTTCAGGCGTTCCAGGCGTACCGGCGGGTGTCGGACGAGGCCAGGAAGCAGTCGGTCGTGGTCGCGCGGGTCAACGGCGTGTACGCGGGCACGGCGCTGGCGCTGAACTCGTTGCTGGCTGCCGCGGTCACGCTGTGGGCGGGCTGGCTGACGTTCGACGGGCAGATCTCCGTCGGGCAGCTGGTGACGGCGGTCGGCCTGGCGCAGTTCCTGATCGAGCCGCTGAAGCTGTTCTCCGAGATGCCGAAGTACGTGATGATCGCGCGTGCCTCGGCCGACCGGATGGCGCTGGTGCTGGCCGCGCCACCGCGGATGATGCCCGGCGTGGAGGAACCCGGCCCTGACGGCGGGCTCGAGGTCGAGGACGTGCACCACGGGGCGCTGCAAGGGGTTTCGTTCAGCGTGCGGCCCGGCGAGCTCGTCGCGGTGGCCGCCTACCAGTCGCAGGCGGCGGAGGAGCTGGCCGCAGTGCTGTCGGTCGCCGTGCCGCCCGCGGCGTACTCGGGCGTGGTGCGGATCGGCGGGCGCGAGCTGGCGCGGCTGTCGATCGAGGGCATCCGCGGGCACCTGCTGGTGAACCCGGCGCGCCACGAGGTGTTCGCGGGGACGTTGCGGGACAACGTGGACCCGTCCGGCACCGCGAAGCTGGTCGACGAGGCCGTGGCGGCGGCGATGCTGACCGACGTCGTGGCGCTGCACGCCGAAGGCCTCGACTACGCCGTGCGGGACCGGGGAGCGAACCTCTCCGGCGGCCAGCGGCAGCGGTTGTCCCTGGCCCGCGCACTGGCCGCGGACCCGGAGGTCCTGGTGCTGCACGACCCGACGACCGCGGTCGACGCGGTGACGGAGCTGCTGATCGCCCGCAACGTCGCCGAGCTGCGCCGCGGCCGGACCACAGTCGTGATCACCAGCAGCCCGGCGCTGCTGGACGCGGCGGACCGCGTGGTGGTGCTCGACAACGGCGTGGTCACCGGCGAGGGCACCCACCGCGAGCTGCTCGGCCGGGACGCCGAGTACCAGCTCGCCGTGGCGCGCTGACCACGCCTCCACCAGGAAAGGACCCCCACCTCCCATGCAGGCACGTTTCGCCGAGTACGGCCTCACCGCGGTTCCCGGCACCGCCGAGTTCTGGGACGCGGTGCGCGGGCCGGTCCCGGTCCCCGCTGACGGCGGCCACCGGACGTTGTTCCTCTGGCGCGGTTCCGCCGCGGTGCTGCGCTTCGAGTCGTGGTCGGGCCCGGTGCCGTTGCAGCGGTTCGGGGACAGCGACTGCTGGTACGCCGAGGTCGTCCTGCCGCCGCGGCTGCGCGTGACCTACCACTTCTTCGACGGCGACGACTACGACGGCGAGCACGCCGACCCGTTCAACCCGGCCGGCGCCGGTCCGAACCGCTCGATCGCCGCCACCCCGGACCTGGACCCGCAGCCGCACTGGCCCGTCGTGGGCCCGGACGAGGTGCTGGACGTGCCTTCCACTCGAATCCGGTGGAACGGCTCGCTGGGACGCAAGACCGTGCGTGTGCACAAGGGCGGTGAACCGGTCGTGCTGCTGCTGGACGGCGACGACTGGATGTACGTGCACCCGGCGGTGGCCGCGTTCGAGTCGGCGGTGCGTGCGGGCGAGATGCCGTCGGCCACGCTGGTCTTCCTCCCCACGCCCCGTGATCGCGACGCCGAGTACACGGGTGCGGCGCTGTGGCCGGCGGTGCGGGACGAGCTGCTGCCGTTGCTCGCCGAGAACGGCGTGACCGTCGACCCGCGGCGGTTCGTGGTCGCCGGGCAGAGCCTGGCCGGGTTGAGCGCCTTCCGCGCGGCACTGGACTTCCCCGAGCTGGTGACGCGGGTGGCCTGCCAGTCGGGGTCGTTCTGGTGGACGCCCGGCCTGCCCGACCAGGGCCTGTCGCTGGACGGCCCGGCGGGTGGCGACACCGCGGAACGGGTGCGCGGCGCGGACCTGTCCCACCTGCGGGTCGCGTTCGACGTCGGCGAGCACGAGCCGCGGATGCACCGCCACTGCGAGGCGGTCGAGGGCCTCGCGGAGAAGGCGGGGGCGTCCGTGCGTGCCACCCGCTCCCCCTCCGGGCACGACCGCGCGGGCTGGCGGCACGCGCTGGTCCGCGACGTCGCCTGGTTGCTCACCGAACGGTGACAGGCGCGCACTAGCAGGACACGTTCATCGACTGTTCACCTGCTGCTTGCGACCACCCCCAGCGCCACGGCGTCGGAGTGACGAAGGATCTGTTCTCCGGCAGATGGTTCGCAAAGGGTGGGCAGTGAAGAGAACGCTCGGCATCGGTTTGGCGGTCGTGCTCCTGGTGGGCGTGGTGGCCGCGGTCTACTTCGGCCAGGGCGACGGCGGGGCCGCGCGGCTGCAGACCGTGCGCGGGGTGATCGGTTCGGAGAAGCTCGCCTTCTTCGCCGACCAGCGCGTCAGGGACGTGTTCGCGAAGCACAGCCTGGAGGTCGAGGTGGACCCCGCCGGGTCGCGGCAGATCGCCACCGCCACGGACCTGGCGCCGTACGACTTCGCGTTCCCGTCGAGCGCCCCGGCGGCCGAGAAGATCCAGCGCGACCGCAAGGCCGCCCGCACCTACGCGCCGTTCTCGTCACCGATGGTGGTGGCGACGTTCGACCCGGTCGTCGAGCTGCTGACCAGGGCGGGGGTCGTCCAGGACGGCCCCGGCTACCGGACGTTCGACGTGCGGGCCTACCTGGACCTCGCGGCCAGGGGCACGCGGTGGGATCAGCTGCCCGGCAACACCGCCTACCCGGCGCGCAAGAACCTGCTCGTCACCACGACGGACCCGCGTGACTCGAACTCCGCGGCGATGTACCTGGCGATCACGTCGTTCGTGGCCAACGGCGGTGTGGTGAGCACGCCGGAGGCGGAGGCGAAGGTGCTGCCGGCGGTGTCGAAGCTGTTCCTGGACCAGGGGTACACGCAGAGCAGCACCGAGGGGCCGTTCGAGGACTACCTGTCGGCGGGCATGGGCAAGACGCCGCTGGTGCTGGCCTACGAGGCGCAGTTCGTGGACCGGGTGGTGCGCGGCGACTCGACAGTCCGGCCGGACATGAAGCTGCTCTACCCGGCGCCCACGGTGCTCTCGAAGCACACGCTGGTGCCGTTGAAGGACAACGGCGACCGGGTGGGACAGCTGCTGCAGACCGACGCCGAGCTGGGGCGGCTCGCGGCCACGTTCGGGTTCCGCACCGCCGACCCGCGTCACTTCACCGAGGTCGTCAAGGAGAAGAACCTCCCGGTGCCGCAGGACGTCGTGGACGTCGTCGAGCCGCCGGCGCACGAGACGCTGGAGCGGATGCTCGAAGCGATCGCGAAGCAGTACTGACATGTCCGACTTCGTGCTCACTCCCCCGGACCCCGTCGAGCCGGTGCCGGTCGAGCGGGCGGCGGGTCTCATCCCGGTGCCCGACGACGCCAGGACCGAGCTTTCCACCAGGGCGCAGGCGTTCGTCGACGCGCTGGGTGCCGTTGACCCGCGGTCGCCGGACTTCGGCCGGATCGTGGACGAGGCGCTGGTGCTCGGCGAGGCGGAGATGCGGGTCGCCGCGCAGATCGCGGGCCGACTGCTGGACCGCACGCTCGCGTCGGTGTCGTCGCCGAACACCACGCAGGTGACGGCGAGTCTGACCGAGCTGCGCCGGTCGGTGCGCGAGCTCGACCCGCAGGACCTGTCGAAGCTGACCGGCCGCAAGGTCCTCGGGTTCCTCCCCGGTGGCAACGCCGCCAAGGGCCTGCTGGCCCGGCTGCGGGCGGCCGACGAGCCGGTCAACCGGATCGTGCTGCGGCTGCGGTCCGGGCAGGACGCGCTGAAACGGGACAACGCGGCCATCAAGGGCGAACGGCAGCGGCTGTGGGACCTGATGACCAGGCTGTCGCAGGACGCCGCTTTGGCCGGTGAGATGGACGCGGCCGTCGACCGGCAGGTGCAGATCTTCGACCTGTCCGATCCCGGCCGCGCCACCGCGTTGCGCGCCGACGTGCTGTTCGGGCTGCGGCAACGGCACCAGGACCTGCTGACCCAGCTCGCGGTCTGCGCGCAGGGGTACCTGGCGCTCGACGTCGTGCGCCGCAACAACGACGAGCTGATCAAGGGCGTCGAACGAGCCGTCACGACCACGGTCACAGCGCTGCGGATCGGGGTCGCGGTCGCCGCCGCACTGGCCGGGCAGCGCGAGGTGATCGACCAGGTCGACGCCGTGCGCGGACTGACCGACGAGATCCTGAGGTCGAACGCGACGCTGATGTCCGTGCAGGCTCAGGACGTCCAGCGCATCGCGGCGACGCCGACGGTCGGCATCGACGCGGTGCGGACCTCGTTCGACCAGATCTACGCGGCGATCGACGCGATCGACACGTTCAAGGCCCGCGCGGCCGACTCGATGTCCAGCACGGTGCACGCGCTGGACGCCGAGATCCGGCGCGCCCACGACCACCTGAGCCGCGTGCGCGGCACCGAGGAGCCAGCATGATCCGCCGCCTCATCCCGGCAGTCGCCGTCGTGGCGCTGCTCGCGGGGTGCTCCGACGACCCCGACCCGGCCAGACCGGTCGGCGACGCGGAGCCGGGGGTGCTGCGCGTGCTCGCCGGCAGCGAGCTCGCCGACCTGCAACCCGTTCTCGACGAGGCCGCCCGCGCCACCGGTGTCACCGTCAAGTTCGACTTCACCGGCACGATCGAGGGCGCGGAGAAGGTCGCGTCCGGCGCCGCCGAGCAGGGTTTCGACGCGGTGTGGTTCTCCTCCAACCGCTACCTGGAACTCGTTCCGGAGGCGCAGAAGCGGCTCGGCACCGCCACGAAGGTGATGGGGTCGCCGGTCGTGCTCGGGCTGCCCGCCACGAAGGTGCGGGAGCTGGGCTGGGAGGGCAAGCGGGTCGGCTGGGCGGAGATCGCCGCGGCCGCCGGGCAGAAGAGGTTCACCTACGGCATGACCGACCCGTCGGCCTCCAACTCCGGCTTCTCCGCGCTGGTCGGCGTGGCGGCGGCGTTGTCCGGCTCCGGTTCCGCGCTCGACGCGGCCCGGGTCGCCGCGGTCTCCCCCCAGCTCAAGGAGTTCTTCTCCGCGCAGACGCTGTCGGCGGGCTCGTCCGGCTGGCTGTCGGAGGCGTACGCGCGGCGGGCGAAGGGCGAGGACCCCGGCGCGAAGGTGGACGGTCTGATCAACTACGAGTCGGTGCTGCTGTCGCTCAACACCACCGCGCCCGACCCGTTGACGCTGGTCTACCCCAGCGACGGCGTGGTGACCGCCGACTACCCGCTCACGCTGCTCACGTCGGCGTCGTCGGAGGCCCGCGACGCGCACCGGAAGCTCTCCGACCACCTGCGCGGCACCGACGTGCAGCGCAAGATCATGGAGTCCACCCACCGGCGCCCGGTCGTGCCGCAGGTGCCGCTCGACTCGCAGTTCGCGGTGCGCGACCTGGTGGAACTGCCCTTCCCCGGCAGCCAGTCCGCTGTGGACGGTCTGGTCACCACCTACTTCGACCAGCTGCGCCGACCGTCCCGCACGCTCTACGTGCTCGACACGTCCGGGTCGATGGAGGGCGACCGCATCGACGGCCTGCGTTCGGCGCTCGTCGGCCTCACCGGCGCGGACTCCTCGCTGGCCGGCCGGTTCAGCCGCTTCCACGGCCGCGAGCAGGTGACGCTGCTGCAGTTCGACAGCAGCGCCCGGTCCCCGCTGACCTACGAGGTGCCGCAGGCCGACGCCCGCCCGGTGCTCGACCAGATCGGCACCACGGCGAAGTCGCTGGACGCGGGCGGCGGCACGGCGATCTACAGCAGCCTGCGCAGCGGCTACGACGTGCTGCGCCGCCAGCTCGACGCCGACCCGGACCGCTTCACCTCGATCGTGCTGATGACCGACGGCGAGAACACCGGGTCCGAGGGCATCGAGGACTTCACCGTGTTCCACACGACCCTGCCGCAGGACCTCAGGGGCGTCCCGGTCTTCCCGGTGCTGTTCGGCGAGAGCGAGACCGAGGAGATGGAGCGGGTCGCGAAGATGAGCGGCGGCAAGGTGTTCGACGCCCGCAGCCGTTCGCTCTCGGCCGCGTTCAGGGAGATCCGTGGCTACCAGTGACGCGGTGCTGCGCTACCTGGCGTCGTGGAAGAACCTCGCGGGCTGCGCCGGCGGCCTGCTCGGGCTGGCGCTGCACTTCGCCGGGCTGGCCGGGTCCTACTGGGTGCTCGTGGTCGCCGGCCTGTACGGCGTGGGCGCGCTGGCCGCGCCGCCGGAGGAGGTCGTGCTGGTGACCGCCCCCGAGGAGGAGGCGGGGCAGCTGCGTTCCGAGCTCGACGCACTGGTGGCGCGCGTGCACGGGTTCGGCGGCCGGGTGCCCGCCGAGGTGGCGCCGAAGCTCGCCGAGGTCGCCGACGTGCTGCGCGGCATGCTCGACCGGCCGCGCGAGCTGCGCGGCGACCCGGACGCGCTGCACTCGGTGACCCGGTTGATCGGCACGGACCTGCCGCTGTCGGTGCAGACGTACCTGAACCTGCCGTGGTGGTACGCCGCCGCGCGCGGGTCGGGTGCGGAGCTGCTGCGGCAGCTGGACCTGCTCAGAGCGGACGCCGTCCGGGTGGCCGAACGGTTCCACGCGGCGGACGAGCAACGACAAGCCGACCACGGCAGGTACCTGGAGGACCGCGACCGGCTCTGAGGTGGCTCAGGCCCGGCTGTCGCGACCGCGGACCTCGACACGGGCCCTACTGTCGTCGGGGTGACGGACATCGAGGAAGCGCTCACCGGACTCGACCTGGAGCGGAAGGTCCGGCTGCTGACCGGCGCCGCGCTGTTCGCGCTCCACCCGGAGCCCGCGATCGGGCTGGCGGCGCTGAAGGTGTCCGACGGGCCGACCGGCGTGCGCGGTGCCGAGCTGCGCGGCGGCACGGTCGCCGCCCTGCTGCCCAACGCCACGCTGCTGGCCCAGCACTGGGACCCGGAGCTGGCGCGCGAGGTCGGCGCGCTGCTCGCCGACGAGGCCGCCGCCCAGCAGGTGCACGTCGTGCTCGGTCCGACGATCAACCTGCACCGCACGCCGCTGGGCGGGCGGCTGTTCGAGGCCTACAGCGAGGACCCGCTGCTCACCGGTGTGCTCGCGGCCGCGTACGTGCGGGGCTTGCAGGACAAGGGCATCGCCGCGACGCCGAAGCACTTCGTGGCCAACGAGTCCGAGACCGAACGGCGCACGGCCAGCTCGGTGGTGGACGAGAAGACGTTGCGCGAGGTGTACCTGCTGCCGTTCGAGGTCGTGGTCGAAGACGCCCGGCCGTGGGCGGTGATGGCCGCGTACAACCGGGTCAACGGCATCGCCGCCACCGACCACGCCGAGCTGGTCGAGGGCGTGCTCAAGGACGAGTGGGGGTTCGACGGCCTGCTGATGTCGGACTGGTTCGCCACGAAGTCCACGGCGGAGAGCGCGAACGGCGGGCTCGACCTCGTCATGCCCGGACCGGGCGGCCCGTGGGAGGAGCGGCTGGTCGAGGCGGTGCGGGCGGGCGAGGTCGCCGAGTCGACCGTCGACGAGCACGTGCGCCGGTTGCTGCGGCTGGCCGACCGGGTCGGCGCGTTCGGGGAGCGGTCCTGGCCGACCGGCGTGCCGGCGCCGGACAGCCCGCGGCGCCGCGAGCAGCTGCGCCGGTTCGCCGCCGGCGGCATGACCGTGCTGACCAACTCCGGGGTGCTGCCCCTGGACGCGCAGGAGGTCGCGCTCATCGGCCGGCCCGCCCTCGACACCGTGGCGCAGGGCGGCGGTTCGGCCGGGGTGCGGCCACCGCACGTCGTGAGCATCGCGGACGGCCTGGCCGCGGAGCTGGGCGACCGGCTGTCCGTTGTGGACGGTGTGGAGGTGCGCACCCGCCACGCCGCACCGGCACCCGGCGTGCTGCGGAACATCCGTGCCACGACGTTCGACGCCGACGGAGAAGTGCTCGCCGTGCGGGACGTGGAGATCGCCGAGCTCGCCGCGTACGGCGGGTGGGCGCAGGGTGCCGCCGCGATCGAGCTTCTCCGGTGAGGTCGTGCTGCCGGGTCCGGCACGGCTGCTGGTGGGCGTGCGCGGCTTCGGCGCCTGGACCGTCGAGGTCGCGGGCGAGCGGTACGAGGAGCGACTGGCCTGGGCGGACGGCATCGTGGAGGAGGCGCTGCTCAAGCCGCCGGCGTGGACCACCGAGGTCGAGCTCTCCCCCGGTGACCGGATCACGGCGACCGTGCGCGAGGCCGCCGCGCTCGTCGGCCTGATCACCCAGCCGGTGCCCCGCCCGGCCGCCGACGCGATCGACGCCGCCGTGCGGGCCGCGCGGGAGGCCGACGTGGCGGTGGTGGTCGTGGGTCTCACCGAGGAGCAGGAGACCGAGGGCTTCGACAAGACCACGCTGGCGTTGCCGGGTGAGCAGGACGCGCTGGTCGCGGCCGTGGCCGCCGCCGCTGCACGGACCGTGGTCGTCGTGAACGCCGCCACGCCGGTGCTGATGCCGTGGCTGGAGCAGGTCGACGCCGTGCTGTGGGCGGGACTGCCCGGTCAGGAGGCCGGTGCCGCGGTGGCGACGGCGTTGCTCGGCCACGTCGAACCGGCCGGGCGCCTGGTGACGACGTTCCCGCGCTCCGACGCCGACGCGCTGACGCCGGTGCCCGTGGGCGGCGAGCTGGTCTACGGCGAGGGAACCGCGATCGGGTACCGCGGCGCCACCGACCCGCTGTTCTGGTTCGGCCACGGCCTCGGTTACACCGAATGGCGCTACGGCGACCTCTCGGTGTCCACTCGGGACGATGCGGTCGACGTCGTGTCGGTGCGGCTGGACAACGCCGGCGACCGGGACGGGCGCGAGGTCGTGCAGGTGTACCTGCGAGCGGTTGACGAACCGGTCCGGCTCATCGGCTGGGCGGTCGCGGACGTCGCGGCCGGCTCGTCGGCGCTGGTCGAGGTGCGGTGCTCGCCGCGCGTGCAGCGGACCTGGTCGGACGGCTGGCAGCCGTTGACCGGCGACGTGCTCGTGGCGCGCGGGCTCGGTGACGTGCGGGCCGTGCACGTGCGGGTGCCTCGGGACGGACAGGACTGAGCCGCCCGGACAGTCATCCTCGCTCAACGGTGTCGTTACGGCGCAACGACACCGTTGAGCGAGGAAGTGGCGCGCACTGGGAGACCGGGGCGGTGTGGGTGGACGGTGCCGGTGTGCGCGAGCCGCGCCATCCGCCACCGCGCCACCGCGAAGCGGGCGGTGAGGAGCCGGTCCGTTGATCTTCCTCGTCCACGCCGCGCGCTCATCGCAGCGGCGGTACGTTTGGCTCCGGGGGGAGGAATCATGGTCGAGCCGATCACTCCACCGGCGCCCGGACCCGTGCGGTCCGCGCCGGTCCGCCGGCGGGAGGTCGCACCCGCTCGCGCGCTGCCGGCCCGTGGTGCGGGCGCGGCACCTCCCGGGTGAGGCCGGACCGGTCGAGGCGCACGCCGGGGGTGGTGGCCGCGGCCGGGCTGGGGGCCCCAACCGGGCCACCGGCCAGCGTGCTCCACCTGCCGTGGGTGCCGGTGCGGTCCGGCCGGCCCGCGGCGGTGGGCTGGTCCCAGGTGGCCGGCGTGTGCGGTGACTTTCACACGCCGGCCGGGTTCTTGGGGGAACCGGACCAGACCGCTGCGCCGACCCCCAATTCCCGGTCGGTCCGGCGGCGCAGTTGCCTGATCTGGGTACAAAGGTGCCAGGTGCCGTGCACAGATTTCGCCCAGACGGCGCACAGACCGTGACCAGGGCGAAGGCGACGATGGCGCACACACGCTTCGTGATCATGGAGGAGGACGGTTCAGGGTGGAGTTCCTGGTGCTCGGCTCGCTCGCGGTGCGTCGTGACCGGACGCCGCTGGAGCTGGGCGGGCCTCGCCAGCGCGCGGTGCTCACGATGTTGCTGCTGCACGCGAACGAGGCCGTGAGCGTCGCACAGCTGACCGAGGCGGTCTGGGACTCGCCGCCGGTGTCGCCCGAGTCGAACCTGCGCACGTACGTGGCCGGGTTGCGGCGCGCGGTGGGCGACCGGCTCGTGACCCTGCCCGGCCACGGCTACCGGCTCGTCGTGCGGCCGGGCGAGCTGGACCTCGACGAGTTCGACCTGCTGGTGCGCCGGGGCGAGGAGGCGGCGGCCGACAACGACACCGAGGCCGCCGCGGACTTCTTCGCCCAGGCGCTCGGGAAGTGGCATGGCACGCCGGTGGAGGTCACCGCGGGACCGTTGCTGCGCGCGGAGTTCACGCGCCTGCAGGAGCGCAGGCTGACCGCGGTGGAGAAGTTCGCCAAGGCCGCCACCGAGCTCGGGCGGTTCGGCGATGTGATCGACCGGTTGCGCCGCGAGTCGGCCCAGCACCCGTTGCGGGAGGAGCTGTGGGCGCTGCTGATGCTCGCCCTGGACCGCGCCGGCCGCCGCGGCGAGGCGCTCGAGGTGTACGCCGCTGCCCGCAGGCACGTGGTCGAGCAGCTCGGCGTCGAACCAGGGGCCCGGTTGCGGCAGCTGCACCAGGTGGTGCTGGAGAGCCGGGCGCCCTCGCCCGCGGCTCTGAGCGCGCACCGGCAGCTGCCGATGGACATCGCCGAGTTCACCGGCCGCGAGGCCGAGCTGCGCAGGCTGTGCGAGCCGGGACCGCAGTCCACGGTGGTGATCTCGGCGATCGAGGGCATGGCCGGTGTCGGGAAGACCAAGCTCGCCGTCCGCGCCGCGCACCGGCTCGTCGAGCGGTACCCGGACGTGCAGCTGTGGGCGGACCTGCACGGCTTCGACCACGACGAGCTGCCCGCCGACCCGGCAGCGGTGCTGGAGAGCTTCCTGCGCCTGCTCGGGGTGCCCGGCGCGCAGATCCCCGAGTCGCTGTCCGACCGCGCCGCGCTCTACCGCGACCGGCTCGCGGGCAGGCGCGCGGTGGTGCTGCTCGACAACGCTGCGGGTGAGGACCAGGTCCGGCCGCTGCTGCCGGGCAGCTCGACGTGCCTGGTGCTGATCACCAGCCGGCGCAGCCTGCTCGGGCTGGACGGGGCGAAGTCGGTCTCCCTGGACGTGTTCACGCCGGACGAGGCGGTCGCGCTGCTGGCCCGCATCGCCGGCGCGGACCGGGTGTGCGCCGAACGCGAGGCCGCCGCCAGGGTCGCGCAGCTGTGCGGGCACCTGCCGATCGCCGTGGCGCTGGCCGCGAAACGGCTCGCCCGCCGTCCGCAGTGGACCGTGCTGGACCTCGTGGCACAGCTGGAGAGAGGCGGTCTCGGCGCACGGGGCGTGTTCGACCTCTCGTACCAGGCGCTGCCCGAGCACCAGAGGCGCCTGTTTCGGCTCCTAGGACTGCACCCCGGTGAGGACGTCACCGCCGAGTCCGCCGCCGCCCTCGCGGGGCTCACCGCGTACGAGGCGGAGGACCTGCTGGAGACGTTGCTCGACGAACACCTGCTCCAGCAGCACACCCCCGGCCGGTACGTGCTGCACGACCTGCTGCGCGCCTACGCCGTGGAACAGGCGAAGGCTGCCGAGCCGCCGCCCGCGCGCGCCACCGCGTTGCGCCGGGTGCTCGACTGGTACCTGCACACGTCGTGGCGTTCGGCCGTTCAGCTCAACCCGCAGCGCAAGCTGGAGCTGCCCGCGGCGGACCCGGCCGTGCACCCGCGCGAGTTCGCCGACCGCGACACCGCGCTGCTGTGGTGCGACACCGAGCGGGCGAACCTCGTCGCCGCCGTCCGCGACGCCGCCGAGCACGGCCTGAACGGGCAGTGCTGGCTGCTCGCGCAGTGCCTGTGGGACTTCTTCAACCTGCGCAAGCACTGGGCGGACTGGCTGGAGACGCACGGCGTGGCGCTCGGTGCCGCCCGCTCGGCAGGCGACCGTTCCGCCGAGGGCCGGATGCTGATCACCCTCGGCATCGCCCTGCGCGAGGTCCGCCGCCACGACGAGGCGATCGACTGCGGCCGGCAGGCGCTCGCGATCTTCCGCGCGATCGGCGACCGGTACCGGCAGGAACCCGTGCTCAACAACCTCGGCATCGCGTACATGACCACCGGCCGCCTCGACGAGGCGCTGAAGTGCTTCGAGCAGGCAGCCGAGATCGCCCGGGACCTCGGCGACCTGCACACCGAGGCAGTGCTGCTCAACAACATCGCCCTGCTGCACGCCGACGCCGGCCGCTTCCACGAGGCGCTGGACCGCTACCGGCGGGCGCTGGAGATCCGCGGCGAGGTCGAGGACCCCTACAGCGAGGCGATCCTGCTCAACAACATCGGCGAGGTGCACCGGGGGCTGCTCGACTTCCCGGAGGCCGTCGCGCACGTCGAACGCGCGCTGGAGACGTTCCGGCGCATCGGCGACCGCTACGGGCAGGCCGAGTCGCTCGACAACCTCGGTCTCGCGCTCGACGGGCTGGGCGACCGGCGCGGTGCCGAGAAGTGCTGGCTGGAGTCGGTGGCGCTGTTCGAGGAGCTGGGCGAACCCAAGGCGGACGAGGTGCGCGCCCGGATCGGCTGAGCGTTGTCGATCCGGGCTCCAGGCCCGGTCCATCGTGATCTCCGACCCTTCACCCACGGCCTCCCCGGCCTTCTCGTGAAGGGACAACTCCATGAAGGACCTCTCGTTCGACCTGGACGACCTGGAGCTCGGCGACCTCGCGGTCACGTCGATCCGCGACTCCGCGGCGCTGCCCGAGGGCGGTGCGTCCGGAGCGGCGTCGTCGTGTTCGTGCGGCAGCTCGTCGTGCAGCAGCTGCACCCAGCCGAACCTGCCGACGCTGAACGCATGACCGACCCGACGCGGGGAGAACCGGCGCCCTACGCACTGGTGCGCCTGGCCGCCCTGCCCCACCCGGACGGCGCCGCCGACGCGGCGCCGTTCCGGCGTGCCGCGGCGGCGCTGGCGGACAAGGAGGCGGAGCTGCTCGCGCTGGCCGGGCCGCTGGGCGAGCAGCTGCACGACAGCGCCGCCGAGCACGACCCCGGTTTCCACCGCCGGGTCGTGCTGCCGTTGCGCCGCGACGTCCACAACGGGCGGACCCCGCGGCCCGCGCTGGTCGAGGCCGCGGCGGACCTGGTGTCGCGCTACCCGGACCTGCGCAAGTGGCTGGAGCTGCTATCCGAACGCGCCGCGCTGCTGGCGGAGGCCGACCGCGCCCGGCCCGCCGCGCTGGCCGCCGAACGCGCCGTGCTGGCCGAGGTGTGCGCAGCGGAACCACTGCGCAAGGCCGCCGTCTTCAGCGGCCGGGACCTCTGGCAGGGCCTCGCCCGCGCCGGTGCCGGTGACCGCCGCGCCCGCAAGGCCGAGCCGACCGTGCTGCGCTACGCCCTGCGCGCCACCGCGAAGACCAGTCCGCTGTCCTGGTACACCGCCGTCGGCTGGGGCACCTGGTCCGCCGACGCGCCCGCTCCCGAGTGGGGCGAGCCGGTCGCCGTCACACGGGTCAGCCAGGTGCTGCTGGCCCGTCTGGTCGCCGCGCTGCTGGCCGACCGCGAGCTGCTGTTCGACCACCCGCACCGCCTCGCCGCCGACGTGCACGAGGAGGGCGACCGGGTGCGGTTCCGCAGGGACGTGCCCGCGACCGGCCCGCTGCGCGCCCACGTGGGTGCCGAGGAGGACGTCGAGCTGGCCGCGAGCGCGCCGCTGCGCTACCTCGTCGGCCTGACCGCCGCGAACCCCGGGGGCATCACCCCCGCCGAGCTCGCGAGCGTGCTGGCCACCCGGCTGCCCGACGGCGAGTCCGAGCGCGCCCACTCCTACGTGGCGCTGCTGCTCGACATCGAACTGCTCCTGCCGGTGCTCCCGGTCGACCCGCAGGACCCGTCCGCCTGCCTCGCGCTGGCGGCGTGGTTGCGCGGCACCGGACGCGCGGGCCTGGCCGACCGCGTGACCTCGGTGCACCGCGACACCACCGCGTTCAGCGGGCTGCCCGCCGCTGCCCGGCCGGCCGCGCTGACCGCGTTGTTCGCTGCCTGGGCGGAGCTGGGTGAGCTGGTCGGTGCCGACCTCACCGGCGTCACGCCGCTGAGCGAGGACGTGGTGCTGCCCCAGCCGGTCCGGCTCGGCCGCGCCCACGGCTACGACGGCGTGCGCTCGCTGGCCGGCCTGACGCCGTTGCTGATGCTGTTCGACCGGCACCTCGCGATCCGCAGGAACATCCGCGACCGGTTCGTCGTGGAGTTCGGCCACGGCGGTGTCGCCCGGCTCGCCGCGTGCGCTCCCCTGCTGCGCGACTCGCTGTCCGGCGCCCCGACCGGCGGCCTCGGTGCCAGCCGCGCGCAGGTGGCGGACCTGGTGCGGGACGGCGTGATCACCGACGAGGCCGTGACCGCGGCGGCGGACCTGCTGCCCGCGTGGATGAAGACCCGGCCGGTGTCGTACTCGTTCTTCGCGCAGCCCGCACGGGGCGGACTGGTGGTGAACCACGTCTACGACGGGTTCGGCCGCTTCCCCGGCCGGTTCCTGGACCTGCTGCCACCCGAGGCGTACGCGACCGTCCGGGCCACTTTGGACGGTGTGTTCCCGCGCGGTTTCGTCGAGTACCGGCCGGTGCAGGGCTTCACCCCGAACCTGCACCCGCTGCTCGGCCGGCGCGAGGTCGGCGAGGACCCGCACTGGGCCGACCTGACCCCCGACGCGCTGGAGCTGTTCCACGACCAGGAGCACGACGAGCTCCGGTTGCGCCACCGCGACTCCCGCGCCGTGGTCGACGTGCTGTACCTCGGCTACCTGATGCCGATCTCGCTGCCCGACCGGGTCGCCGCCCTGCACACCGACCTCACCTGCGGTGGCGTGGAGCTGAGCCCGTTGCGGCGCACCACGTCCGTCGACGGCGTCCTGCGCTCGGAACGGCTGCGCCACCACGACGTGGTGCTCAGCCGCCGGTTCTGGGACGCCGACTCCGCACAGCTGACCGCGGAGCTCACCGACGTCGCCGCCGTGGCCCGGTTCCGCGCCCGTCACGGCCTGCCGGCACAGGTGTTCGCCGGACCCGGCGGCGTGATCACCTCGAACGAGGACGCCGTGGCCCGCGTGGCAGCGGCGAAACCGCAGTACGTCGACCTCACCAACGCACTGCACCTGCGCGGCCTGTCCCGCCTGCTCGCCCGCTACCCCGGCCGCGTGCAGCTCACCGAGGCGCTGCCGGTGCCGTCCGGCCAGGTGCTCGAAGTGCTGGCGGAGACCTACCGGAGGGCCGGATGACCGACGTCGTCGTGCACTACCACGACCCCGTCAAGGCCCCGTTGCTGCGCGACGGCGTCCTGCCCGCACTCGCCGCGGCCACGGCGGCGTTCTCGGACGTCACGGGCCACGTGGAACGCCACTGGCTGCACGGCCCGCACCTGCGCGTCCGCCTCGACGGTCCGTCCGCCGACCCGGCCGCCCTGCTGCTCGCCGCACTGCTGCGCTCCCACCTGGCCGCCCACCCGTCCACGGTGGAGCTGTCAGAGGCGGAGCAGCTGGCCCACGCCTCGGCCGCCGCGATCACCGAACTGCTGCTGCCACCGTTCACACCGCTGCACCCCAACAACTCCGTGCGCATCGAACCCACCTCGCACGACCGCCTGCTCGACCTGCTGCCCGCGAGCCACATCCCGTTGCGCGCGCACGGCCTGCGCCTGGGCATCCCCGCCGTGCGGCAGTCGCTCGACGTCCCCCGCGCGGTGCTGGCGCTGACCGCGATCGCCGTGCACGCCAGCCGCTACCCCGCCGGCCTGCAGTACGGCTACCACTCGTTCCTCTCGCACGTCGAGGACTTCCTGCTCGCCAACGACCCCGACGGCACCCTGCGCACCCGCCTCGACGCCGTGTGGGCCGCCAACGCCGACACCGCCCGCACCATGGTCTCCCGCGTGGCGTGGGGCCACCCCACCAGCGCACTCGAAGCCGCCTGGCAAACCTGGACCATCGACCTGCGCCTCGCCGCGGAGGCCCACTACGACGCGGGCCACCTCGACCCGGCCCCCAACCCGCGCCACGGCACCCGCGCCCGCGAGATCGGCGACCCGGCCACCGTCCGCCGCTACAACTACGGCGAACGCACCGAGTTCAGCGCCTACCACAGTGCTATGTGGACGGTCGACCTCTCCGACCCCGGCGTGGTCCGCAACATGACGGTGTACCGCTTCGGCACCAACGTCCTCTACCAGCTCCTGACGCTGTGCGACGTCACCCCGATGGAGCGCTACGCCGCCGCCCACCTGCTGTCCCGCGCGGCCCAGGACGTCCTCGGCACCACCTGGTCCGACCAGTTCGCCGCCCTGCCGAAGGTGGGGTGAGCACGTGCTCGTGCACCTGCGCCCGGTCGTGCGCGCGACCCGGACCCCTGACGGCCTGCACCTGCGCGGCTGGGCGTCGAGCTGCACCATCACCGGTGGCGCGGGGCTGTGGCGGGTGTGGCAGCGCCTGGCCCCGCAGCTGACCGCCGGGCTCACCGCGGACGCCCTCGTCGTGCCGGAGGAAACGACTCCGGCGGTGCGGGCGGCGGTGGAGGTGATCCTGGAGGCGTTGCGGGAGCACGACATGCTGGTGACGGTGCCGGCGGAGTGGGACGGGCCCGCGCCGGACGTCGCCGAGTGGCTGGAGTCCGTCGCGGCCGACCCGGTGGACGCGTGGCGGCGGCTGCGGGCCGTCACCGTTGAGATCACGGGATGTGGCGAACCGGCGAGCGCGGCGGCACGGGCGGTCGAGGCGGTCGGCCTCGCCGTGCGGGTGAGCCCTCGTGTAGAACAGCCGACCTCCCTGCTCCTCCTCACCGCGGGCCCGTTCACCCTCCAGGCGGGGTGCGGCGCCGACGTCGGCTATGTCCTGCCCCCATCCTCTCTTTCAGCCAGCACTGAATCCACTGCACAAACTGCTCGACTCAACGCCACTGGCACCCCACCCGCCGTCCTGGCCGCCCTCATCGGCTCCACCGCCGTCCACCGCCTCCTCTGCGCCGTCGCCGGCCTCGAAGACCCCGCCGCAGCCGAAGCCAGAACCCCGCACCCACAGGTCCTGATCGCCCGCACCACCCCGCTCCGCGCCACCTACCACCCCCTGCTGACCGGCCCACCCCCGACGGACCCGTGGCGCGCCCTGGACGCCCTCACCGACGCCGAGCTCGGCCTGGTCGAGCCCCCGGTGTTCGGCGAGCTGCTCCAGGTCCCGGCCAAGCTCGCCACCTGCGGCACCGCGCTGGGCATCGGCACCACCGCCGACGCGGCCCGCCTCGACGCCGCCCTCGCCGCGGTCAAGACCGACGCCGTCCTGGGGGTCGACGACCTCCACGCCCGCGGAGCCGCCCTGCGCCTCGCCGCACGCCACCACCCCGGCGAGCCGGTGGAGCCGCCGGACGACCCGACCGCACGGCGGTGGTGGAAGGCGCTGACGGAACGGTTCGCCGTCCCCGCCGAGCTCCGCACCACCCGTCTCGCGCCGGGTGTGCACCGGGCGGAGGTCCACCGGGGCCACCACCTGCTGGCCTGGGCCGTCGAGGCGACCGCGGCGGACGCGGTGGCGTTCGCCGCGCTGGCCGCCACCGGGCACGCGCAGGCCGGCCGCACCGGCACCGCCCACCTCACCGGTGCCGCTCCCCACCGCGCGGACGCCGGCCAGCCGAGCTGGGTCACCAGGGAGTGGTTGTGGCCCAACGACGTCCGTGACCGCGAGCAGGAGTTCCAGGACGCCCTCACCGCACTGCCCGGTGTCCGGGTCACCCCACGACCGCTCGACCCGGAGCCGCACGCCGCCGGACTCGTCGCCTACGCCGTGGACCCGCGATGATCACCTACACCCCCGCCGACCCGCCGGCCGTCCGTGCCGACGGCGCGCTCACCCTCGTCGGACCCACCAGCGGTGTCTGCACGGCCTGCGCGGAACACGCCCGCCTGACCGTCGCCGGCGCCCCGCCGCACGGCGACCTCCGGCTCGCGGGCCTCGTCCCGCCCGCGTTCCGCCCGTTCGTCGAGGCCGTGGGGCAGCTGGAACCCGGCACCCTCCTCGCCCTCCGCACCGACCTCGCCCTCGTCTCCACCCACCGCGTCCGCCCCCGTCCCGGCTGCTGTCCCCTGCCGGAACCCCGGGACACCACGGAGATCACCGGGAACGCCTTGCGCGCCGACAACCCGCTGACCACCGTCGAGAACCTCACCGCCGCAGTCGTCGACCACCGGTTCGGCCCGGTCACCGGGTTGTTCCGCGCGGGCCACCTGCCGCTGCCGACGATGACCGCCGAGCTGCACGGGCACGGCGCCGGTCACGGCCGCACCGCCGGCTTCGAGCAGGCGGAACGGGTCGCGCTGTTCGAAGCGGTCGAGCGGTACAACGGAATGCGCCCGCGCAGCCACCGGACCACGTTCGAGGCGTCGTTCGCGGAGCTCGGCCCCGACCACGCGGTCGACCCGGCGACGCTCGGCCTGCCCGACCACCACCGCTACACCCCGAACCTCACCTTCCGCTGGGTCGAAGGCTGGTCGTACACGAGGCAACGCACCATCGCCGTACCGGAACAGGTGGCCTACTGGGACGTCGAAACCCCGCCGGAGCAACGGTTCCTGCACGAGACGTCCAACGGCTGCGGTCTCGGCAACAGCCTCACCGAGGCCGTCCTGCACGGCCTGTTCGAGGTCGCCGAACGCGACGCGTTCCTGATGGCCTGGTACGCGCAGACACCGTTGCGGCGCATCCGCCTCCCCCGGGACCCCTTGCTGCACCACCTCACCGACCGCCTGGAAGAGCTCGGCTACGAGCTGCTGTTCCTCGACGCCACCACCGACATCGGCATCCCGTCGGTGCTGGCGCTGGCCCGCACCGACCGCACCACGCTGCCCAGGGCCTTCTTCGCCGCCGGCGCGAGCCCCGATCCCACAGCGGCGCTGCGGTCCGCGGCCGTCGAGGTCGTCGTGGACGTCGAGTCGTTCGCCGACCGGGCCCGCGCGAATCCCGGGGCCTACGACCGGCACCGCCTCCTCCGCCTGCTGCACGAGCCGGAGCTGGTGCGGTCGATGGACGACCACGTCGCCGTCAACACCCTGCCGGAGGCCGCCGACCGGTACGCCTTCCTCGTCGGCACCGGCGAGACCGTCCTCGAAGACCACCGCGACCACACCAGCCTCGAAGGCCTGCTCGACCACTACAGCGCCCGGCTGCGCCACCAAGGCCTGGAACTGGTCGCCGTCGACCAGACCGACCCGGTCACCGCGGGCGGTCTCGGCCTGCACTCGGCCAAGGTCCTCGTGCCGGGTGCGCTGCCGATGACGTTCGGCCACCGGCGCACCGCCGGTCTGCCCCGGCTGCGGGCGAAGGCCCTGCACCCCCACCCGTTCCCGTGAGATGGAGCAGCTGTGACCTGGACCGGCCTGCACTGCAGGGTCTCCTGGAACCGCACGGACGTCGACACGTTCATCGCCGACGCTCTCGCCCCGGCGATGGCCGGCCACGAGTGGTACTTCCTGCGCTACTGGGAGACCGGCCCGCACCTGCGCGTCCGCGTCAAGGACGCCACCGGGGACCAGGTCGGTGACCTCACCGCGACGCTCACCCGGCTCATCGCCGCACAGGACTTCCAGCCAGGCACCGACGACCCGGACTGGTTGCCGCACGGGGACGTCCGCGAGGTCGAGTACGTCCCGGAGACCGAGCGGTACGGCGGCCGGGAGGCGCTGCCGGTCGCTGAAGAGGTGTTCTGCCGCAGCACTGAGGTCGCACTGGCCGTGCTGCGGGCGGCCCGCACGGACAGCGCCCGCCTCACCGCGGCCATCGACCTCACCATCGCCACGGCACGGGCGCTCGACCTGAACCTGCCGCAGGCCGCGAGCTGGTTGCGCAGCCTCGGTGCGGGCTGGCGCAACGTGCAGGAGCAGGCGCCGCCGCCCACGATCGGCTCGCAGCACGCCGCCTACCAGCTCCTCGCCAAACGCGGCCGCGACCTCGCCGCCCGCTGGTACCGCGAACCCCGCGGCGCCGTCTCGCACTGGACCGCGGCGGTCACCGACGCCGGGCGGCGGCTGGGCACCTGGTTGCCGCACGTGTGGGCGTCCCAGCTGCACATGCTGCTCAACCGCGTGGGCGTCACGCCCAACGAGGAGCGGATGATCTGCTGGACCACGGCGGCCGCCGCCCTGTCGCCCACCGGCCTGACCGACTTCCACGAGGACGGCGAGACCGCGCCGGACCGCCGTTACCTGGAGGCGAGCAAGTTCCTGCCGGGCTTCACCGACCAGCTGCCCCGCAAGACCGCCCCGAACCGGCGGGTCTGGCCGGCCACCGCCACGCTGCCCTCCACGGTGGACACCGACACGCTGCGGGCCCGCCGGACCAGCCGCGACCTGACCGGCGACCTCACCTCCGAGCAGCTCGGCACGCTGCTGTGGAACGCGATGTCCCCGAAGGACGGCCGCTGGCCCTACCCGAGCGCCGGGGCCCAGTACTGCGCCCGCATCCGGCTCATCGCGCTCAACGTCGACGGCCTCGCCCCCGGCCGCTACGAGGTGAACGAGGTCGACCGGGCGCTCACCTGGTTCGGCGAGGCACCGCCGGTGCCGGACCTGGAGGCGACCTCGATGTGGTTCGGGCCGGGCACGACCGAGCTCGGTGGCACACCGGCCGTGCTCGCGCTCTACATCCGGCTCGGCTCGCTGCGGCAGACCTACGGCCTGCGGGCGCTGCGGTTCGCGTTCACCGAGGCCGGGCACCTCGCCCAGAACCTCACGGTGACGGCCGCGAACCTCGGCATCCGCACCGGGCTCGTCGGCGGGTTCTACGACGACATCGCCCACGACGTCATCGGGCTCGACGGCGTGGACGACGCGCTCGTGTACTTCCTGCCGCTGGCCTCGGACCTCGACTGACCCCGGCACCGCCTCGCACACCTGCGTCAGCATCGACGCCGACACCGGGGACCGGACCACGGAGCCGGCCGAGATCAGGGTCGGCAGCCCCCGTCCGGGTCCACCGCCCAGCTCGCCCCTGCTTGACTGGCGTGTGCAAGGTGCATAGCTGACCGCTGTCCCGGTCGACGTTCCCGGCGGATTCGGCGGATTCGGGGGAAGATCGCGGACGTGCTGTCCCACTGGCTCCAGACCGTCCCGCCGCTGCTGGTCTACGTGGTCGTGGGCCTGGTCGTGGGTCTCGAAAGCGTCGGCATCCCGCTGCCCGGCGAGATCGTGCTCGTCACGGCCGCGCTGATGGCCTCGCACCACGACGGCGTGAACCCGGTCGTCGTGGGCATCTGCGCGAGTGCGGGCGCGATCCTCGGCGACAGCGTCGGGTACGCGCTGGGCAAGCGGTTCGGGCCGCGCGTCTTCACGTGGGCGGAGGCCAAGTTCCCCCGGCACTTCGACGCAGGAAAGGTCGGCCGCGCCCAGGCGCTGTTCGAACGGCACGGCGCCCGGGCGGTGTTCTTCGGCCGGTTCGTGGCGCTGCTGCGGATCCTGTCCGGTCCGCTCGCGGCCACGATGGGCATGCACTACGGGAAGTTCCTGCTGGCCAACGCTCTGGGCGGCATCGCGTGGGCCGGCGGCACGACGGCGGCGGTCTACTTCGTCGGCGAGGCGGCCGAGCACTACCTGGCCGAGTTCTCCTGGGTGGCGCTCGCCGGCATGCTGGTGGCGGTGGTCGCCTTCAGCGTCCGAGCCCGGCTCCGCCGTTCACGCCGATGACCTGGGCGGTGATGTGCCCCGCCTCCGGTGCGGTCAGGAACGCCACCGCGGCCGCGACGTCAGCGGGCGTGCCCGCGCGGCCGTTGGCGGGGTTGCCGACGAGCTTCTTCCGGCGTTCCTCCGACAGCGTGCCGCCGAAGAACTCGGTGTCCTCGACGACGCCCGGTGACACCACGTTGACCGTGATCCCCCGCGTTCCCAGTGCGAACGCCAGGTCCGCCGTCCACGCCTCGACCGCCGACTTGGCCGCGCCGTAGGCACCCGAGCCGCGCCGGCCCGCGATCGAGCCGATCGTGACGACGCGGGCGTTGTCGGCCAGCCGCGGTTCGAGCGCGGTCGTGACGAGCACCGCGCTGATGACGTTGGACTCGTAGTTGGCGATCCACAGGTCGCGGACGTCGGCCAGGTTCCGCGGCGCGGGCAGGCGCCGGGTCATGTTGCCGCCCGCGTTGTTGACCAGCACGTCCACCTGGGACGGCAGGTCGGCCACCGCGTTCTGGACGGCGTCGGGGTCGGCGGCGTCGAAGACCACCGCCCGCGCGCCGATCTCGTCGGCCGCGGCCTTGAGCACGTCCTCCCGGCGGCCGGTGACCACGACGTCGAGGCCCTGCTCCACGAGCCGCGCCGCCACCGCCCTGCCGATGCCCGTGCCGCCGCCGGTCACCACTGCTGTTCGGGTCATGCACCCGTTGATATCAGCCGGTTTCCCGCACGTCGATCGGCTTGTCGGGGCAGCGCGGTTCACGTCTGTGACTACGCTGCTCAGGGCATCCACAGCACTGGGGAGAACACCATGACGACCCACATCCTGGACACCGAGGGCGCCGCCATCGCCTACGACGTGGAGGGCGAGGGCGGCCGGCCGCTGATGATGATCGGCCAGCCGATGGACGCGAGCGGTTTCACGGCGCTGCGCGCGCAGTTCCCCGACCGCACGGTCATCACCTACGACCCGCGCGGCCTCGGCCGCAGCACCAGGTCGGACGGCCGCACCGACAACACCCCGGAGACGCAGGCGGCGGACGTGCACGCGGTGATCCAGGCCGTCGGCGGCCCGGTGGACCTGTTCGCGTCCAGCGGCGGCGCGGTCACGGCACTGGAGCTCGTCGCGTCCTACCCGGACGACGTCGTCACGCTCGTGGCGCACGAGCCGCCGATGATCGACGTGCTGCCCGACGCGGCCGCCGCCCGGCGCGCGCGTGACGCGTTCATGGCCGCATACCAGGCCAAGGGCGGCGGCGCGGGCATGGCGGCGTTCATCCAGATGAGCTCGTGGCAGGGCGAGTACACCGACGAGTACTTCGCGCTGCCCGCACCGGACCCGGCGCAGTTCGGCATGCCGTCCGAGGACGACGGCAAGCGCGACGACCCGCTGCTCGGCACCTCGTCGCTGGCGATCACCGACTACTACCCGCGCGTCGACGACCTCAAGGCCGCGTCCACCCGCGTCGTGATCGCCGTCGGCGAGGAGACCGGCGACGCGTTCACCGCGCGCACTGCCGTCCACACGGCACGGTTGCTCGGGCAGGAGGCGGTCGTGTTCCCGAGCCACCACGGCGGGTTCATCGGCGGCGAGTTCGGGTACGCCGGCAAGCCGGAGGAGTTCGCCGTCAAGCTGCGCGAGGTGCTCGGCTGAGCACCAGGTCGGCGGCCCGCTGCACACCGCCGCCGCTGTGGACAGCGGCCCGCATCCGGTCGACGTTGCGCCGGATGCGGTCGCTGGTCGCGACCCGGTCGACGACCGCACGCAGGTCCGCGAGGTCGTGCACGCGTTCGCCCAGTCCCAGCGCGGTGATGTGGTCGGCGTTGCTCACCTGCTCGGGCGTCTGCGGGACGACCACCAGCGGCACACCGGCGTGCAGGGCCTCCATGGTGGAGTTCATGCCGCCGTGCGTGACGAACACGGCCGCGTGCCGGAGGACCGCGGGCTGCGGGAACCACGGGCGCACGTCGATCGTGTCCGGCAGCGGGCCGAGGTCGGCGCGGGCGCTCAACGCGACCTGCCACGCGCCGTCGCCGAACTGCTCGACGCACGCCCGGTAGAAGTCCTCGTCGCTGAGCAACGAGCCGAGCGAGACGTAGAGCAGCGGCAGGTCGTGCCGCGGCGTCCACCGCTCGTCCAGGCGGCGGCCCAGCAGGGGTCCGACGAAGTGGCAGGTCTCGTCGAACGTGTCCCCGGCCGGCTGGAACTCCCGTGGCACCAGCACGATGCTGCACTCCTCCGGCGCGTCCAGCGTGCTCGGCACGTCGAGCTCGACGCCCTGCTCCGCCGCGAACCGCGCGCACGGTTCCTCGACCGCCCAGGCGATCGCGGGGTCCATCAGCCGGAAGTGCTCGTTGGACACGAAGTGCGGCACGGTCCGCACCGCCGGGATGTCCAGCTGGCGTGCCACCACCCGTGCGGGCCAGTTCGTGGCGTCGTAGCAGACCACGTCGGGCCGGTCGCGGCGGCAGTGTTCGAGCAGCACCGGGTGGATCGCGGCCATCGCGGCGAAGTAGTGCGGGAACCACTCGTCAACCGGGTTCGCGGTCTTCGGCTCGAACGGCGGCAGCGCGGGCAGTTCCAGCCAGCGCGCGCCCGCCGCCGTGACCGCGTCGGCGTGCTCGGCGGCGGTCGCGTACCACACCTCGTGGCCGCGCCGGGTCACCTCCTCGACCAGCGGCAACGTCGGGGTGAGGTGGCCGTGGCCGAAGAGGGTGACGAACAGCAGCTTCACCCCGCCGATCCTGGCGGGGCGTCATGCGCGCGGCAACGCGATTACCGCAGGAACGCCTCCACGACCTCGGCCACCCGCAGGCCGCTGGCGAAGTCCGCCAGGTCACGCGGGTGCTCCCCGCGCACGGCCTGCGCGAACAGCCCGAGCCGCGCCGAGTCCGAGCCGCGCGCACCGAGCTCGACCGGCTCCCACGGCCCGCCGTCCGAACCGGACAGCTGCGCCCACTGGCTGAGCCGCAACGACCTGCGCGTGCCCCAGACCGTCCACTCGTAGACCTCGGGCCCGGCGAGCCCGGAGAACGCCGACACGTGCACCGGCACGCCATCGCCGCTGCGCAGCACCCCGCGTGCCGCGACCTCGGCGGCGCCGGCCGACGGGAAGTCCGCCGACACCGACTCCACCGCCAGCGGCCCGAGCACCCGGTCGGTGAGGTACACGAAGTGCGACAGCACCTCCCGCACGAACCCGCCCTGCCGCGACTCGGCCAGCCACAGCGCGTCCTTCTGGAACTCCCGCGGCCACTTCGGGAACTGCAGCCGCACCTCGACCCCGCGCAGCTCGCCGAGGGAAGGCAGCTGCCGTTCGACCTCCAGCGTCGCGGCCATGTCCGACAGCGCGAAGTTCACCGCGTTCGGGTGCCCGGCCGCGGCCTCGGCCATCGCCCGCGCCTCGCCGAGGTCGACGGCCAGCGGCTTCTCGCAGAACACCGCCTTGCCCGCAGCGAGCGCCTTGACGGCCTGCTCTGCGTGCACGGCAGGCGGCGTGGCGAGGTAGACGGCGTCCACATCGGACAGGACATCGTCGAGCGACGGCACCACGGGGACGTCCACCGCACGCGGCACGACGTCGACACCGGCGACCACGGTGAAGTCGGGATGTGCCTGCGCCGCCGTCAGCATCCGGGTGCCCATCGCACCCAGGCCGACGACGGCGAGGCGAATCGGATCAGCGACCATGCCGCACAGTCTCGCCTATTCGGCGGGCGCCCACGCACGGGCCAGCTTGACCCGTCCCCCGGTCTGCAGCAGCGATCCGGTGTACAGCCGCGAGGCGACCAGCAGGATCACCACGACGGTGGCGGCGAGGATGCCGAGCGACACCAGCGCCTCCCACGGTGCCGCCTGCTGGGCGAACATCCGCACCGGCATCGCGACGCCGGCCGTGAAGGGCACGAACGACATGACGCCGAGCACCGTGGGGTTGTCGAAGAAGAACTGGACGCCGAAGTACGGGCCCATCACCGCGAGCATCACCAGGCCCATGGTCGAGCCGAGGTCCTCCTGGCGGCTGACCAGCGCGCCCGCGACCGCCCACAGCGACGACACCAGCACGAACCCCAGGCACAGGAACGGCACGAACCACCCCAGCGCCGGTGCCACGACGGCGAGCAGCTCCTGCTGCCCCGCGACCCGCAGCGCGATCGGCGCGGTGAGGGCGAGCACCACCACCTGCCCCATCGTCAGGATGACGTGCCCGACGATCTTGCCGGCGAGCAGCGCCTTGACCGGCACCGTGGACACCAGGATCTCCACGATCCGGGTCTGCTTCTCGGTCACCGTGCTCTGCGCGATCGCGGCGCCGCCCATGCCGAACATGAGGAACACCAGCCCGAACACGAGCACCACGACGAACCGCTGGTCCGAGCTCACCGCCGACGGGTCGAGCAGCTCCACCGGCGGTGCCTGCACCAGCTGCGAGATCACCGCGGTCGGCGGGTCGTTGAGCGCCAGCACCTTGATGCCGGAGCCGTCGGGCACGATCGCCGCCTCGACCTCGTCCGCGCGGACCAGCTCCTGCGCGGCCTGGACGTCGGCGACCTCGCGCACGTCGAGCGGTTTGCCCTGCACGACCTGGGCAGCGGACCCGACCACCGCGACCTTCGGGTCGTCGCCGCCGAACACCGTCGGCAGCACGGTGAGCGCGAACAACCCGGCGACGGTGGCGAGGAAGCCGATCCAGAACCCCTTGGTGCTGACGAACGTCCTCATCTCCCGCTCGGCGACCAGCCACGTCGCCTTCGTGAACGTCTGCGCCACGTCAGCTCACCTCCTTGAAGATCTCGTCGAGCGTGGGCACGACCGGCGCGAACGACCGCACCTCACCGCGTTGCAGGGCCTGTTCGAGCACCGCGCGTGATGCCCCCTCGAACACCACGCGCGGCCCGTCCAGCTCCACGACCGACACACCCGGCACGTCCCGCACCCACCCCGCGTCGGTGTCCACGACGACCTCGTACCGGTCGTTCGCGTGCCGCTGCCGCAGCTCCTCCCGCGACCCGCTGGCCGCGATCCGCCCCTTGGAGATGATCACGACGTCGTCGCACAACCGCTCGACGATCGCGAGCTGGTGGCTCGAGAACAACACCGGCACCCCGTTCGCGGCGCGCTTGCGCAGCACGTCGAGCACCGTGTCCACGGCGATCGGGTCGAGCCCGGAGAACGGTTCGTCGAGGATGAGCACGTCCGGCTCGTGCACCAGCGCCGCCGCGATCTGCACCCGCTGCTGGTTGCCCAGCGACAGCTGCTCCAGCCGGTCGTCGGCCCGGTCGGTCAGCTCCAGGTCGGCGAGCAGCTCGTCGGTGTTGCGCTGCGCGACCTCCCGGTCGACCCCGTGCAGCCGCCCCAGCCACGTGATCTGCTCGCGCACCTTCATCTTGGGGTAGAGCCCGCGCTCCTCCGGCATGTACCCGAAGTGCGGCTTGTTCTGCGGCGTGATCGCCTGCCCCCGCCAGCTCACCGCACCCCCGTGCGCGGCCAGCACCCCCAGCACGATCCGCATCGTGGTCGTCTTGCCGGACCCGTTGGCGCCCAGGAACCCCGTCATGCGGCCGGGCCGCACGTCGAAGCTCACGTCGTCGAGCACCCGGTGGTCGCCGAAGCTCCGGCTGATCCCCGTCACCGTCAACATGCCGGGAACGCTATGCGGCCGGGTTCACGATCGCGTCCGCCGCGCGGCATCATCCTCGCGGAGGACGACCCGTGCCGCGTGCCCGAGCGGGCACGCGGCACGGTTCCGGCCGGTTGTTCAACCACCTAGCACTTCTGGTCGCCCGGCCGTTCCCCGCCGAGGAGGTACGACGTCACCTTCTCGTTGGCGCACGCGTTGCCCGCGAACGGGTAGGCGCCGTGCCCACCGTGGTCGAGGGTCAGCAGCGCCGCCCGGTCCCCGAACGCCCGGCGCATCGTCCGCGCACCGGACAGCGGCGTCGCCGGGTCGCGCTCGTTCTGCACCATCAGCACGTTGCGCGGCCCGCGGTCGGTGGGCTTGACCTGCTTCTCGACCGGGTCCGGCCAGAACGCGCACGGCATGATGTTCGCGCCCGCCGCACCGAACAGCGGGTACCGCACGCGGTCGACGGCCACGTTGCGCTCGTAGGTGCTGACCGCGGTCGGCCAGCGGGAGTCGCCGCACACCACGTAGAACCGGCCGGAGATCAGGCTTTCGACCCGTGCCGGGACCGGCGTGTTGTCCGGCGGCAGCGGGGTGCCGGCGTCGAGGGCCTGCCAGCGGGCGGCCAGCTTGCCGAACGACGCGTCGGTCGTCGAGTACAGGCCGCCGAAGGTCAGCAGCCGGAACAGCTGGCCGGTGACGCCCTCCGGGGACGGCGTGCGGTCGAGCTTCCCGGCGATGGCGAAGTACTTCGCGCGCACCGCCGCGGGGGTGGCGCCCAGGCCCAGTTCGGGGCGTGCGGCGGCCCACCGCGCGAAGTCCGGGAACGTGTCCTCGGTGCCGCGGCCGTAGTTGCGGCTGCCCTCGACGTCCCAGCCGCCCGCGCCGAGGTTGCTGTCGAGCACCACGCGGTCGGTCGTGCGCGGGAACAGCGTCGTGTAGACCGCGCCCAGGTTCGTGCCGTACGAGTAGCCGAGGAACGACGCCTTGCGCTCGCCCAGTGCCTGGCGCACCGAGTCGAGGTCGCGGGCGATGTTCGCGGTCGTGTTGTGCGGCAACAGGTACGCCGTCGACGACGTGGTGCACTGCTGGGCGATCTGGCGGACCTCGTCGGCCCGCTTGCGCACGTCGGCCTGCGTCACCGCGTACGGCGGCACGTTGCCGAGGTACATCTGCTCCTCGGTCAGGTCGCACGTGGCCGGCGTGCTGTAGCCGAAGCCGCGCGGGTCCATGCCGATCAGGTCGTAGCCGTCCAGCACGCTCTGCGGCATCCCGCCGAGCTTGAGGTCACCGGGCAACGTCAGGCCCTCACTGGGCCCACCGGGGTTGGTCAGCAGGATGCCGCGGCGCTTGTCCGGGTTCGTGCTGGCCAGGCGCGAGATCATCAGCTCGATCTTGCGCCCCTCGCGCTTGCGGTAGTCCAGCGGCACCTGCAGGGTGCCGCACTCCAGCCCCGGCCGCGCCACGTCCGCGGGACACTCCCGCCACTGCACGACCGGTGCCGGCGTCGCCGATGCCGCGCCCGGCACCACCAACGCCGTCGCCGCGGCCAGCGCCGCGGCCAGGGACAACGCTTTTCGCATGTCCGAATTCCTCCCCCGACGGCGCGCTGCCGAGCGCGCCCTCCACTGTGGAAACCCGGCCGTTCGATGCGGAACGACCGGGTCCCAGTCGAAACCGTGCCGTAGCGGCACGGTCAAGGCGGGAGGGCCGGTTTCAGCCGAAGGTCGACGGCAGGTGTCGACCTTCGTCGCCCCCGGGGGGTGTCGTTCGTCCTCGTTCGTCGGTACGCACGGCGACCGAGGACGCGTCGGCGTGCTCCGGCAGCCGTTGGTCACGTCGCGTGTCGCTGCCGGCCTTGCCGTGCGACTGCCCTTGCGCGACGACCCCGGCACTGCCGCACGTGGCAACCGGTCAGAGGTCGCGCCCGGCCCCGGCCGACGGCACCGCGACGAACGTCCTGGGTGCGGTGAACCCGTTCTCCGCGAACGCTTCCGCGACCCGCCGCTCGACCTCGCCGCGCACCTCCCGCGGCACCAGCGCGATGGCCGATCCGCCGAACCCGCCACCGATCATCCGCGCTCCGAGCGCACCGGCCTCCTCCGCGGTGGCCGCGGCGACGTCGAGCTCGGCGCAGGACACCCGGTAGTCGTCGCGCAGGCTCGCGTGCGACGCGCTCAGCAGCGGCCCGATCTCCTCGTACCGGTCCTGCCGGAGCAGCGCGACGGTGTCCTCGACGCGCCGGTTCTCGGTGACGACGTGCCGGACCAGCGGCCGCAGGTGCTCGGGCAACCCGTCCCAGCCCCCGGCGTCCCGCAGCGACGGCAGCCCGAGCAGCCGCGCTGCCTCCTCGCACCCCTTGCGCCGCTCCCCGTACCCGGACTCGACCAGCGAGTGGCTCACCCGCGTGTCGATCACGAGGACCTCCAGCCCGTGCCGCGCGGCGTCGAACGGCACCTGCTCCCGCTCCCCCGACCGCACGTCGAGGAACAGCACGTGCGCGTCCGTGCAGCACAGCGACGCCGTCTGGTCGAGCAGCCCGGTCGGCGCGCCCACGAAGTCGTTCTCCGCCACCTGCACCCACTTGGCGACGTCGCTCGCGGACTCCTCCCGCCCGCTCAGCCCCAGCAGCGCCAGCGCGCTCGCCACCTCCAGCGAGTGCGACGACGACAGCCCGGCCCCGCGCGGCACGTCCCCGGCGATCACGAGGTCAGCCCCGCCGGTCACGCCCTGCTGCCGCAGCACCCACGCGACCCCGGCGGGGTAGGCCGCCCAGCCCTGCACGCCGCCCGGCTCGACCTCGCCGACGGGGACGGGCTCGGCGGTCGTGGTCCGGTCGCCCTCCACGGTCGCGAGCGTGAGCAGGCCGTCCTCGCGCGGCGCCGCGGCCACCCACGTCCGCTGCGGGATGGCGAACGGCAGCACGAACCCGTCGTTGTAGTCGGTGTGCTCGCCGATGAGGTTCACCCGGCCCGGCGCGGACCACACCCCGATGGGGTCGGTGCCGTACAGCCGCCGGAAGGCCTCAGCCGCGTTGTTCGATCCTGTTGAGCTCATGCCACCCGATCCCACGCCGTCGTCCGTGTTGCCGCAGAAGTGCTGGCGATGAGGATGACGGGCGAAGGCCGGTCTTGACAATGTTGAATCTTGGTCGACAAAGTTCGATGACGTTCCCGCCCTGGTCACCCGCCGGGCGTGACGATCCCCTGCTCGTAGGCGAACACCACCGCGTGCGTCCGGTCACGCAGCCCCAGCTTCGCGAGCACGCGGGACACGTGCGTCTTCACCGTCGCCTCCCCCAGGTACAGCGCGGCGGCGATCTCCGCGTTCGACGCGCCCTTCGCCAGCTCCACCAGCACCTCGTACTCGCGGTCGGTCAGCTCGGGCGGCCGGGTGCGCGCGGGTTGCCGGGGTGCACTGAAGCGGGCGATCACCCGCCGGGTCACCTCGGGTGAGAGCAGCGCGTCGCCGCGTGCCACCACCCGCACCGAGTCGACGAGGTCCTCCGGGGAGGCGTTCTTCAGCAGGAACCCGCTCGCTCCCGCCCGCAGCGCCTCGAACAGGTAGTCCTCGCGGTCGAACGTCGTGAGGATCACCACGCGGGTGCCGCCGTCGGCCGACAGGATGCGCCGGGTGGCCTCCAGGCCGTCCATGCGCGGCATCTGCACGTCCATCAGCACGACGTCGGGCCGCAGCCGCGCGACCAGCTCGACGGCCGCGGCACCGTCGCCGGCCTCGCCGACCACCTCGATGCCCGGCTCGGTCCCGAGGATGACCCGGAACCCGGCGCGCACCAGGTCCTGGTCGTCGGCCAGCACGACCCGCAGACTCACACCTTCTCCTCTGTCGGCAGCGATGCGCGCACAAGGTAACCCGCCGAGGTGCGCCGCGGTCCCGCTTCGAGGGTTCCACCGTGCACGGCAACGCGTTCGCGCATGCCCACGAGCCCGAAGCCGCTCTCACCGGAGGGGCGCCCGCGCCCGTCGTCGGCCACCTCCAGCTCCAGTGCGCTGTCCAGGTACCGCATCCGCACGTCGACGTGGCCCGCTCCGGCGTGCTTCACCACGTTCGTCAACGCCTCCTGCACCACCCGGTACGCCGAGACGGCGACGGCCGGCGGCACCTCGCGCGGCTCGCCGTAGACGCCGTGCGAGACCTCCAGACCGGCCGACCGGGCGGTTTCGAGCAACTCGGGCAGGTCGTCGAGTCCGGGCGCAGCCTGGAAGTCCTGTTCCGCGTCGGCCCGCAGCACGCCCAGCAGCCCGCGCAGCTCGCTGATCGCGGTCCGCGCCGTCTTCTCCACGGTCTGCAACGCGTCCCGCGCCAGCACCGGGTCCGAGTCCAGCACCCGCCGCGCCGCACCGGCCTGGATGCCCATCACCGACACGTGGTGGGCCACCACGTCGTGCAGGTCGCGGGCGATGCGCATGCGTTCGGCGGCGATCGCGCCCCGCACGTTCTGCTCCTGCGACCGGCGCAGCTCGTCGGCCTGGAACCCCAGCTGCGCCTGCCGCCGCGCCGCCGTCCACGCCATCTCACCGACCACATAGGCGAAGACGAAGAAGAAGATGTTGAATTCGAGTCCATAGAGGACACGGGCGAGCACCGGGTCCAGAAGGCCGGGCACGAGGTCCTCCGGCACGTCCGGGCCGAGCAGGAACTGCACGAGGTTGAACCCGAGCCACAGGAACATGGCGGCGATCACGCCGATCCGCGACCAGCGCGCCAGCACCCGGTTCGGCTCCCACGCGCCGACGGTGAAGATCGCGAGGAACAGCACGGCCGACGGGACCAGGCTGTCACCGGCCTTGTTCACCTGGGCGGCGATGAACAGCGCCGACACGACCAGCATCACCGCGATCGGGTACCGGCGGCGCACGACCAGCGGTACCGCCAGCGCGACCATCCAGGCGAGCTGCTCGCGCAGGCCGGCCGGGTCGGAGAACGCGTACCCGCCGATGCTGTCCACGAGGACGGTGAACTCGACCCCGCCCAGCAGCACGAGCACCGCGACGCCGATGTCCCGCCGCCGCTGGGCCGGGGCGGGGCCGGGCCGGCGCCACTGCAACCACTGGGGTTCGTCCACCGGCCAACCCTATCTTTCCGGCGGGCAGCGGACGGCGTTCGCACCGGGGACCGGGCAGGGCGAACTCCCGATTTTTATGGCCAATTGGTATGTACCTATTGGTCTGGACCTCATCTTAGGGTGTGGCGGCAACCACCCTGCACGCAAGGAGCGGACATGAACCGCAAGCTCATCGCCGCCGCCACAGCGGCGATCACAGCGGCCGGACTGGCCGCCGCGGTGGCGCTGACGACCAGCGCCACCGCGGCCGACACGACCGACCAGGGCATGCTGACCGCGATGGCCCGTGACCTCGGCATCTCCCCTGACCAGGCGCGTGCGCGCCTGAGCGCCGAGAAGGTCGCCGGCCAGACCGACGCCGCGCTGAGGGCGCAGCTCGGCGCGGCCTACGCCGGGTCCTGGCTGGACGGCACCGGCCGCACCCTCACCGTCGCGGTGACCGACTCGGCACTGACGGGCGCGGTGCGCTCACGGGGCGCCGTCGCCGTCGCGGCGAAGCACAGCGCGTCCACTCTGGACAGCGCGAAGACCAGGCTGGACGCCAAGGCCACCACGGCACCTGACGCCGTTCCCGGCTGGTACGTCGACGTGCGCACCAACAAGGTCACCGTGCTCGCCCGCTCCGGTGGCGAGGCGCAGGCGAGGGCGTGGGCGGCCGAGGCGGGGGTGCCCGGCGACGTCGTCACCGTCGAGGCCAGCACCGAGGACCCGAGGCCGCTGGTCGACGTCATCGGCGGCAACGCCTACAGCATCCCGGGCGGCGGCCGCTGCTCCATCGGCTTCGCCGTCGAGGGCGGCTTCGTCACGGCGGGCCACTGCGGGTCCGCGGGTGGGCGCACCTCCAACCCCGGCGGCACCATCCAGGGCAGCAGCTTCCCCGGCAACGACTACGCCTGGGTCCGCACCGACGCGGGCAACACCCCGCGCGGCCTGGTCAACCGCTACCCCGGCACCGTCCCGGTCGCGGGTTCCCAGGAGGCCCCGGTCGGCGCCTCGGTCTGCCGCTCCGGCTCCACCACCGGCTGGCGCTGCGGCACCATCCAGCAGAAGAACGCCTCCGTCACCTACCCCGAGGGCACCATCACCGGCCTGACCCGCACCAACGCCTGTGCGGAGCCCGGTGACTCCGGCGGCTCGTGGCTGACCGGCGACCAGGCGCAGGGCGTGACCTCCGGCGGGTCCGGCAACTGCCAGTCCGGCGGCACCATCTACTTCCAGCCGGTGACCGAGATCCTGCAGGCCTACGGTCTGCGCCTGGTCACCTCCGCCGGCCCGACCACGACCACCCAGCCGACCACCACGACCACGAGCACCCCGCCCGGCGGTGGTGACTCGTGGGCCGCGTACACCTACTACGCCACCGGCGCCCAGGTCACCTACGACGGCGGGTCCTACCGCGCGCTGCAGGGGCACACGGCCCTCCCCGGCTGGGAGCCGCCGAACACGCCCGCCCTCTGGCAGCGGGTCTGACGGCACTCCCCTCCCACCGCCCCCGACGGCCACCCGCCGCCGGGGGCGGCCCGTGTGCGGCTGGGGTCGTCCGGTGGTGAGCCTGCGCCTGACCGTGCTCGGCAGCGCGACCCCGTACCCGGCGGCGGACAACCCGTGCTCGGGCTACCTGGTGTCGCACGGCGACACTCGCGTGTGGATGGACGCGGGCACCGGCACCCTGGGCCCGCTGCAACGCCACACGTCGCTGGCCACCCTGGACGCCATCTGGATCTCGCACCTGCACGCCGACCACTGCGCCGACCTGCTCACCGCGTTCTACGCCCTGCGGTACGCCGACGTCGACCGCGCACCGGTCCCGCTGTTCGGCCCGCCCGGCACCGCCGACCGGCTCGCCGCGTTCCTCACCAACGGCCCGCGGCGCAGCCCGGTCGAGGACGCCTTCGCGATCACCGAGCTCACCGACGGCCACGAGGCACGGATCGGTGGCCTGCACCTCACGTCCAGGGCGGTGCGGCACGGCCTCCCGGCGTTCGCGGTGCGCATCGAGGCGGGGACGTCCCTGACCTACTCCGGTGACACGGCACCGTGCGCCGCCCTCACCGACCTCGCCCAGGACACCGACCTGCTGCTGTGCGAGGCCGACGGCACAGTGCCCGACGAGGCGCACCACACGCCGGAGCAGGCGGGCGAGACGGCGCGGCAGGCGCGGGCGCGGCGGCTGGTCGTCACGCACGTGGGCCGCTCCCTGACCCCGCAGGACGCGGTCACCCGTGCCGGCACCCGCTACGAGGGACCGGTCGGGTACGCCGCGGCCGGCGCCGTGCTCACAGCTGGTTGATGCGCACCAGGTTGCCGGCCGGGTCGCGGAACGAGCAGTCCCGCACGCCCCACGGCTGGTCCTCAGGCTCCTGCAGCACCTCGCCGGCGCCGGTGGACTCGACCCACTTCCGCGCGCGGTCGAAGGTGCCCTGCAGGTCCTTCGTGGCCAGTGACAGCGCCGTGTAGACGCCCTTGGCCATCAGGACGGCGATGGTGCGGCGCTCCTCGTCGCTCACGCCGGGGTCGGCGGCGGGCGGGTGCAGCACGATGCCGGTCTCCGGCTGGTCGGGTGGGCCGACGGTGATCCAGCGCATGGTGCCCTGGCCGACGTCCTGGCGGACCTCGAAACCGAGTGCGTCGCGGAAGAAGCCGAGTGACTTCTCGGGGTCGTCGGCCGGCAGGAACGCCGCGGCGATGATGACGGACATGGCGGTCAACCTAATCGGACGGACCGGCCGCCGCTTCTCGATTCCTGATGGGTCGCATCACGGCCTTCGCGAGGCAGTTCGGGATGCCCTGGCCGTCCTCCGCCGCGACCTTGCGGTACTGGCTCGGCGACATGCCGACGAGCTCGGAGAACCGGGTGCTGAACGTGCCGAGCGAGGTGCAGCCGACCTCGAAGCAGACCTCGGTGACGGACAGGTCGCCGCGCCGCAGCAGCGTCATGGCCCGCTCGATGCGGCGGGTCATCAGGTAGCTGTAGGGCGACTCGCCGAACGCCGCGCGGAACGCCCGCGACAGGTGCCCGGCGGACAGGTGCACCCCGCGGGCCAGCGCGGCCACGTCGAGCGGCTCGCGGTACTCGCGGTCGATGCGGTCGCGCACCTTGCGCAGGAGCACGAGCTCCTGCAGGCGCGGGTCGGAGGCGGTCACGCCGACCAGCGTAAGACCCGCGCCTGACAGATCGCTGACTCTCTCAGCCGGGTGTCCGCGCCCGGTCGCCCGCCGGTCCTCAGCCGACTGTCCGCGCCCCGGTCGCCTGCCGGTCCTGGCCGGCCGCCCACGACGCCAGCAGTGCCAGGCCGTCCGCGGCCGGCGTGCCGGCGGGTGCGGTGTAGACGGTGAGGAGCAGGCCGGGTTCGGCGGGCAGCTCCATCGACTCGACGTCCAGGTCCAGCCGGCCCACCACCGGGTGGTGCAGGCGCTTCCGGCCGGACCGGTGGTGCCGGACGTCCTGGGTCGCCCACCGCTGCCGGAACGGTTCACTGCGCGTCGACAGCTCACCGACCAGGGCGATCAGCTCCTCGTCGTGGGGACTGCGCCCGGCCTCCAGCCGCAGCTTCGCGGCCACGTCGCCGACGATCCGGTCGTAGTCCACGAAGAACGCCCTTGCCGCCTCGGGTTCCAGGTACACGAACCGCGCGGTGTTCGCCGGCCGTCGCGCATCCGCCGGCAGCGGTGCGTACAACGCGCGGGCGAGCTGGTTCGTGGCCAGGACGTCGTAACGGCTGTTGCAGATCCAGGCCGGCGCGTCGGTGATGGCGTCGAGCACCTGCTGGAGCGCCGGACGCACCGTCACGGCGGATCGTCGGCGACGTGGACCGCCGGGGGTCCTGGACTGCCGCGCGAGGCGGAACAGGTGTTCGCGCTCGGCCTCGTCGAGCCGCAGGGCGGCGGCGACCGCGTCGAGCACCCCGTCGGATGCGCCGGCGAGGCCACCGCGCTCCATCCGCACGTAGTAGTCGACCGACACCCCGGCCAACACAGCCACCTCTTCGCGCCGCAGACCTCGGACCCGGCGGTTGCCGCCGCCGTGGGCGGGCAGTCCTGCCCGTTCCGGTGTGAGCCGCGCGCGACGCGAGCTCAGGAACTCCTTGATCTCGGTGCGGAGGCCGGTCGTCGCCATCCCTTCACCGTAGGCGCCGGCCGGACGGTGAGGGAGGTCCTGCCGGTACCCCGCACTACGTGCCTGACGCGGTCGTCGCGATGCCGCCGTCCACCGGGATGACGGCGCCGGTGAGGTAGGACGCGGCCCGGCTGGCGAGGAACACCGCGGTCCCCGCCATGTCGTCGTCGCGGCCCAGCCGGCGCAGCGGGGCCTTCGCCGCGATCCGGTCGCCGGCGGCCTCGATCGTGGACGCCATCATCTGCGACGGGAACGGTCCCGGCGCCACCGCGTTCACCGTGATGTGCTGCGGGCCCAGCTCCCTGGCGAGCACCCTGGTGAGCTGGTGGAGTGCCGCCTTGCTGCTGGCGTAGGAGTAGTTGGGTGCCTCGGCGACGTGGATGGCGGCGATGCTGCCCACGTTGACGACCCGTGCGGGGTCATCGGCGGTGCCTGCCCTGCGCAGTGCCGGGAGCAGTGCCTGCACCAGCCAGAACGGCGACTTCACGTTGAGGTCGAGCACGGTGTCCCAGCCCTCGTCCGGGAACGTCTCCAGCGGCTCGCGCCACATCGCGCCCGCGTTGTTGACGAGGACGTCCAGGCGTTCCGAGCCGGCCTGCACGAGATCCGCGAGACGCCGGCACTCGTCGTGCCGGGACAGGTCTGCGGGGATCGCCCGGACGTCGCCGAACTCGGACAGCCTGCGCTGGGCCTCCGCGCACGCGTCCTCGTTGCGCGAGCTGATGACGACGCGGGCGCCCGCCTGCAGGAGGCCGCGCGCCATCATCATTCCAATGCCCCTGGTGCCGCCGGTGACGAGCGCGTACTTCCCGCTCAGGTCGAAGAGCTCCGCGTGAGTGGTGAACCTGTTGTCCGCCATTGGTTTCCGTCTCCCCTTGGTTCGGCTGCCGCGGACACGCTGACACGCGTCCTAGGGCATCCGGGAGACCCTGCTGTGACCGGTACTGCGAGAGCCCCTGAAGCAGAACGCGGGTCCCGAGCGGTCACACCCGCCCAAGACCCGCGTCCTGACGATCACCGCCTGCTAGCAGGCGCCCTGGTCGCGCCAGACGCCCCACTCACCGGTGGTGCCGGGCTCCTCGCCCTGCGTCCACCACTGGGCCCGCCACTTGCGGCCCTTGTGCGAGACGTCGTTGCCGCCGTTGTAGACCTTGCCCCGCTCCCACGCCGGCAGCGCGCACACCGGCGGGTTGGAGGTGGTCGTGGTGGTGGTCGTGGTCGTCGTCGTGGTGGTCGAGGTGGGCGGGGTGCCGCCGCCGATCCGCGGGTGGTCGGCGGAGATGGCGTAGGACTGGCCGCCGAAGGTGAACACGAAGTTCGACGGCGTCGAGATCGGCAGCTGGTAGCTGACGGTCAGCTCGATCGACGCGCCCGGTGCGAGCGACTGCCACGACGGCAGCGCGAGCTCCGCCTTCTGGAAGTCGCCCTTGAGGCCGCCGACGTTCGGCCCGCTGTGCCCCTTCGACACGACCTTGAGCCCGAACCCGGACTGGTCGGCCATGCTGCCCGGCGCGCTGGTGCCGTAGTCGAACGCGATCTTCGTGCCACCGGGGATGGTGACGTTCGAGCGGTTCGTGAACTTGATCTTCGGCGTGATCGGGTAGTTGTTGTCGCCCAACGCGAAGCCGTGGACGTCGACGTCGACCGCGAGCACCTGCGACTGCTGGGTCGTGGCCTTCGCCGCACCGTAGGGCGCCGCGCCGTTCAGGCCGGTGTCGATCGTCGACAGCAGCGTGTCGCCGATGAAGTACTCCTTCTTGACCGGGTCGTACCGGTAGTCACCGGCGAGCTCCCAGATCATGATGCCGCCGAGGCCCTTGTCGCGGACGTACTTGGCCTTGGCCGCGATCGACTGCTCGTTCTCGGTGGAGAGGAACACCTTCTTGTCGTTGTTCCACAGCCACGGCGACTGCATGGTGGTGTCGTAGAACGGCGCGTAGGTGCCGGTGAGCCGGTCGGTCGGGTCGTTCACCGGGTCGAGGCCGTACTGCGCCGAGTACGAACCGGTGATCTTGTTCTCCAGGTTCTTCGTGTGCCACAACGGGTTCACACCCGACGGGACCTCGGCACCACCGGCGGTGACGTCGTGCCAGAGGTTGTCGATGCCGGTCGCGCCGTTGCCGCACGGCGTGGTCGAGCCGACCGCCGTGCCGGTGCCGGGCGGGCACTGCGACTGGTTGGGCAGGGCCGCGCGGCCCCACAACCCGTTGGTGCCACCGGTGACGCCCTGCCAGCCGCGCGAGTAGAACGGCACGCCGACGTTGATCCGGCCGGCCTGCATGGCACCGCGGTAGTAGTGGTAGGACCAGTCGGTGTTCAGGTAGCCCATGCCCTCGTACTGCGGTGCCGTGTACACGCCACCGGCCGCGAGCTCACCGTCCTTGCCGTCGTCGTACAGCGCCGCGTTCGGGCCCACGAAGTGGTTCCACGAGCCGTGCAGGTCGTAGCTCATGACGTTGAGGTAGTCGAGGTACTTGACCACCTGGTAGGTCTCTTGGCCGCGCAGCAGCCAGCCGGAGGCGGGCACGGCGGCGGTCAGCAGGTAGTGCTTGCCGTCGGCGGCACCGGCGCGGTCGAGCTTCTCGCGCAGCGTCTTCATGATCGCCTGGTAGCCGGCCCACAGCGTGCCGCGGTTGGCGTTGGAGATCCAGAAGTCGTCCGGGTTGCCGGCGTGGTTGTTCGACGTCGCGTACTCGTAGTCGATGTCGGCGCCGTTGAACCCGTACTGGCGCAGGAACGCGACCACGCTGTCGGCGAACGTGTCGATCGCCGCCTGCGACTGGCCGAGCTTGTAGAAGCCGCCGGAGGCGTTGCGGGTGCCGTCGGCGTTGAAGAAGCCACCGGTCTCAGCCCAGCCGCCGACCGAGATCAGCGTCTTGACGTTCGGGTGCTGCTTCTTGTACTTCGTCAGCTGGTTGAAGTGGCCCTTGTAGGGCAGCGACGGGTCCATCTCGGCACCCGCGACGCCCGGCCACTCCATGCCGATCGACGAGTTGTTCGCGTCCGGCGCACCCACGGAGATCTTGTTCTGCGCGTCGATGTGCGCGAACGCGTAGTTGAGGTGGGTGACCTTGGTCCAGGGGACGTCCTTGGCGAGGTAGCCCGGCTGCCCGTTCTTGCCGGTGCGCCAGCTGGTGAAGTACCCGATCACCCGGCGGGACTTGTCGGTCCCCATGTTCTCGCGGCCGGCGGTGTCGTAGACGGTGCAGTAGGGCACGTCGACGCCCGGCGTCTTGTACAGCCCGTCCGGCCGGCAGTCCTCGTGGGCTGCGGCTGCGATGGGCGCGTTCGTCACGGCTATCAGGGTCCCGGCTAGCAGGGCTAGCACCGGGACCACTCTGGCGAGCAGGCGCAAGGGAAGGACCTCCTGGCTAGGGCGGCGGCCACTGCCCCGAACCGTAAAATGGTCCAGACCTTTGCGTCAATACTCGATCACTGACAAGAGGTGTCAGCGGTATCGGTTCAGCATCTCCACCATGACTGCAAACGATTTCGACTTCCTCCACGGGCGCTGGCGGGTCGCCAACCGCAAGATCGCCGACATCGCCGGGCGCGGCACCGAGTGGGTCGAGTTCGGCGCGCGGGCCGACGTGCGGCCGGTGCTGGGCGGCGCGGCGAACATCGACACCTTCGACGCAGGCGACTGGGAGGGCATGACCCTGCGGCAGTACGACCCGGCCGCCGGCCTCTGGCGCATCTGGTGGGCCTCGACCCGCGCGCCGGGCCAGTTGGACCCGCCGCTGGAGGGCCGGTTCACCGGCGGGCACGGCGTCTTCCTCGGCGAGGACGTCGTCGGCGGGCACGCGGTGGCGGTGCGGTTCGACTGGACGGCGGGCCCGGCACCGGTGTGGCGGCAGTCGTTCTCCTACGACGGCGGCGACACCTGGCAGGAGAACTGGGTCATGCGCTTCGAACCGGCCTGACCGGCGAGGAGCGCGGGACGCCGGGGCGGGTACCCGGCGTCCCGCGCCCCACCCGGCTCAGTGGTGGTGCCGGTGCACGACCGCGTGCCCCTTGCCGCGCGCGATCATCCACCGGTTCACCGGCACCGTCACCGCGAACGCGACCGCCAGCGAGAACACCAGCGCCGCCCAGAACACCCAGTCCGCCAGTCCCGCGTCCATCGCACCCGGCACCAGCAGCATCACCGCGTTGTCGACGACCTCCATCACGGCGATCGACACGGTGTCGGCTGCCAGCGCGACGCCCACGGCCGCCTTGAGGGCGAGGCCGGAGCGCAGGACCGGGCGGATGGTGAGCGAGTAGCCGAACAGGAACGCCAGCGCCACGGCCAGCACGACGGTGGCCAGGTTGCCCCAGCCCAGCGCAGTGCCGATGACCATGCCGAGCACCTCGCCGATCGCACAGCCGGTGAGGCAGTGCAGCGTCGCCGAGACCGCCTGGCGGGTCAGGCTCACGGGTGCGTGGTCCATCTCGTCCTCCTCCGTCAGCGCCGAACGGTACCCCTAGGGGGTATGGGTATCAAGGCGGCGGACGGGTACGGTGGCTCACACGACGAGGCGCCTCCTCACGGCTTTCTGCGTGCTCGGGAACTGCCGAGTCCCGTCCACACGGCACCGTCCACAAGGCGCGGAGAACTCAGCCGCGAACAACGCCGCGGACGTCACGTTCGGCGGCTCGCGCTAGCCGATCTGGGTCAGCGCCAGCCCGCCCGCCATCAGCACCGTGCACGCCAGCGCGTGCACGCCCGGGTTCTGCGCCAGCAGCGCCACGAACTCGCGGATGAACGCGCTCGGCACGAAGTACCACGCCGTCGGCGCGCCGATCACCTGCATCCGCAGGCCGTGCGAGCGGGACAGCACGGCGGTGCGGAACACGTGGTAGTTGTTCGTCACCGCCACGACCGACCCGGTGAGCCCGCGTTCGACGAGCAGTTCCTTGCTGTAGCGCAGGTTCTCGTCGGTCGTGCCGGCCTGGTCCTCCAGCACGACGTCGTCCTCCGGCACCTCGCGCTCCAGCAGGTACCGCTTCATGGCGAGCGCCTCGGACACGTCCTCGTCAGGACCCCTGCCGCCGGTCACGACGATCACCGGCGTGCGTCCGGCTGAGCGTTCCCGCAGGTAGAGGCGCAGGGCGCGGTTGAGCCGGCTCGCGAGCAGCGGGGGCACCTGGGAACCGACCAGCCCGGCGCCGAGCACGACGATGCCGTCGAACCCGCTGCGCCGGCCGGTGCGGCCGTAGATCACCGAGTACAGCAGCAGGCTCACGAACAGGAACGCGATGTAGGCGGAGACGAGGAACAACCCGATCGCGCTGCCGCGGACCCAGTCGTTGGGCTGGGTGATGCCCCAGAAGAAGTAGGCCATCTCGCCGAGCAGCGCGAGACCGGCGAGGAACGACAGGAGGTTGCCCAGCGACCGGCCCTCGCGGCGGATCATCACCAGGCCGTTGGCCAGCAACGCGAGCGGCAGCAGCAACAGCCCGAACACCGCCAGCGCGAACGCGAGCAGCAGCGGCAGGCTCACCGCCGGGTTGTCCCGCCCCGCTTCGGCGAGCAGCAGCAGGAACAGCACCAGCGTGATGCCGAGCCAGATGGCGTTGCTCAGCCTGCGCCGGTCACGGACCACTCCGACGAGGAAGAACAAGGCGGGGATTACGACGAGCAGACCTACCAGCACCGGCCAAGGGTAGTACCCGTGATCACGCGCCGCTCTCGGGCAGGGGCTTCCCGGCGCCCTCGGCCTCCTCGGGAGCGGGCTGCGGCTTGGGGCGGGGCCTCAGCTGGACGACTCCGGTGGTGAGGTCGAGGGGACCGGTCTCCTCGAAGTCCTCACCGGTACCGGAGTCGCCTGCTTCGCTGCGGAGCTTGCGTCCGGGGAACAACTCACCCAACTGACCCATGCCCCGACCATACCGCTCGGACCGGCGGCGGGTCAGAAGACGGCGATGAGCAGGATGATGAACAGGACCACGACGGCGATCGGCAACCACGCGTTGAGCGGGCGCCTGCGGTAGTGGCTGCGGACCGTGGTGGAGCGGAACCAGCTGTACGGCGTGCGACGTCGGTGCCGCTGAACCCAAGGCATTTTTCCTCCCAGCGTTTCGTTGCACCAGGAATACCCAAAGTCAGAACCAGCTACTCCGGTTCTTGATGCCTTCCAGGCCGCTGGCGGCCATCGCCGGGTCGCCGTTGTCGTTGCCGAAGAGCACCTCGTACCACGGCCCGATCCGGTGCCACAGCAGCGAACGCTCCCGCAGCTCCGGCGTGACGCCGTAGGTCGCCGCCAGCGCGCCGGCGAACTCCGGCGGCGTCGAGTGCAGCGCCCACGCCAGGTCGATCGCCGGGTCGCCGACGTGCACGTCACCGAAGTCGATCACGCCGGTCAGCACGCCGTCGCGGCCCAGCACGTGCTCGGGGCCGAGGTCGCCGTGCACCAGCACGTCCGCCGGTGCGGCCGCGACCGCGTCGAGCAGGTCGGCCTGGTCGGGCACGAGCGGCAGCACCTCCGCGCGGAACCGGTCGAGCGGCACCGGCGGTGTCCCCACGCCGCGCGCGACCGCCCCGGCCACCGGGACGGCGTGCAACGCCAGCAGGAACTCCCCCAGCTGCTCGCCCTGCACCGCGTTCAGCGTCGCGAGCTCAGCACCGGGCACGAGCTCGTGCCGCACCACGAACGGGTCCACCGAGACCAGCTCCGGCACCGGGACGGGCAGCGGCAGCAACGGCGCGAGCCACGGCATCACGACCGTCTCGCGCCGCAGCACCGCCTCGATCGCGGGGCGCTGCGGCCGCCGTTCCACCCAGCGCTCGTCGACGAGCGTCGCCGTGCTGTCCCAGCCCTGTCCCAAGAACGTCACGGCGCCAGTGTGGCAAGCAGGTCCCGTGCGCCGGAAGCGAATTTCGTCAGAGCACGTACTTGCTCGCCCGGCTCGCGTGCTCGCCGTCGACCAGCACGTCGTAGCGCTTCGCCTCCAGGGTCATGACGCTGGAGAAGTCGCGCTTGCCGCGGGTGGTCCAGTGCGCGGCGAACCCGAACACGGCTCCCCAGAAGGCACCGATCACCAGGCTGAGCACCAGCATCCACACCCAGGCCACACCGGAGGTGAACAGCCCGAACAGCAACCCGATGAGCACGCCGAACCAGGCTCCGCCGGCCGCACCGGAGACCGCGGCCTTCGCGCGCGTCATCCGGCCGGTCACCTGCTCGACCGTGCGCACACCGTCACCGATGATCCGCACGTGCTCGACCGGGAACCCGTCGTCGGACATCCGGTCCACCAGCCGCTGGGCCTCCGCGTAGTCGGAGAAGCTCGCGAGCAGGCTCGACCGCGCCGCCGACTGAGCAGGCACAGGCACGGGGGTGGTCGCCGGTTCCGTCGTTCCAGCCTCAGGAGTCACGGTCTACGACTAACCGGTCCGGCCGCCGCGCAAACACCAGGCCGAGCGCCAGCAGCGCCGCTCCGGAGGCGAGGAACGCCAGGTCGTAGGCGAGCTGGTCGGGGCCGGGCCGGACGTGGTGGATGCCCAGCACCTGGTGGTCGACCACGCCCTCGACCAGGTTGAACACGCCCCAGCCGACCAGGACGCCGCCGAGCAGCACCCGGTCCGGCAGCGGTGCGCGCCGGTTGAGCAGCGCGGTGCCGACGAGCACGAGGACGAGGCAGAGCAGGTGGAACAGCCCGTCACCGACCATCATCAGCCGCATGTCCTCCTCGGGGTACCAGCCGGACAGCACGTGGTGCCAGCCCAGCAGCTGGTGGATCACGATGCCGTCGAGGAAACCGCCGATCCCGAGCCCCAGCACGATCGCCGCGAGCATCAGCCCACCACCGTCCGGACGAGCAGGAACAGGTTCAACGCCGAGATGACGCCGGCGGCCGCACCGCCGGCCACCGTGACGCGGCGCCGGTTCGCGGCCGCGCCCATCACGTCCTTGCGCCGGGCGAGCAGCACCATCGGCACCAGCGCGAACGGGATGCCGAACGACAGCACGACCTGGCTCAGCACCAGCGCCCTGGTCGGGTCGACGCCCAGCGCGAGCACGACCAGGGCGGGCGCCATGGTCACCGCCCTGCGCAGCCACAGCGGCATCCGCCTGCGCAGGAACCCCTCCATCACGACCTGGCCGGAGTAGGTGCCCACGCTGGACGCCGCGAGACCGGAGGCCAGCAGCGCGAGGGCGAACGCCAGTGCCGCGCCGGGGCCGAGCAGCTGCCCGAGCCCGGAGTGCATGTCCTCCAGCGACTCCCGCGGCGCACCGGCCTGGTGGAACGCCCCGGCCGCCACGACGAGCATGCTGACGTTGACCACGCCGGCGACGCTGAGCGCGACGACGATGTCGGTGCGGCTGGCCCTGAGCACCCCGCGGACGTCACCGGTGCCGTGGTGCCGCTGGGTGAGCGCCGAGTGCAGGTAGATGACGTGCGGCATGACGGTCGCGCCGAGCATGCCGGTCGCGAGGAGCACGCTGTCGACCCCGGCGAAGCCCGGCACCAGACCGGCCGCCGCGCCGGTCAGGGGCCCGAGCTGCAGGGTCTGGTAGAGGAACCCGCCGAGGACGACGGCGAGCAGGCCGATGATCACCGACTCGAACCGCCTTCGGCGCAGCGGTGCCAGTGCGAGGATGCCGAACGACACCACCGCGGTGATCAGGGCGGCCGGCAGCAGCGGTACGCCGAACAGCAGGTTCAGCGCCACCGCCGCGCCGACGAACTCCGCCAGCTCGGTGGCCATGGCCACCAGCTCCGCCTGCACCCACAGCAGCCGGGTCACCGGCCGCGGGTAGTGCTCCCGGCAGAGCTCCGGCAGGTTGCGGCCGGTCACGATGCCCAGCTTCGCGGACTGGTACTGGATGAACATCGCGAGCAGGCTCGCGGACACGATCACCCACAACAACAGGAACCCGTGAGTCGCGCCGCCCGCCATGTTCGTCGCGAAGTTGCCGGGGTCGACGTAGGCGACCGCGACGACGAACGCGGGTCCCATGACGACGGCGGCGGTGCGGACGCGAGCTGGCACCGTGATGCCGACCATCGGTGGAGCCTCCTCACGTGAGCTTGCGGATGGCCTTCTCGATCAGCCCGAGGTTCGCGGGGCTGGTGGCGTAGAGCAGCGGGTCGGGCATCGGCGCGGACGCCTTGCCACCCAGCGGTTCGGGGTTCATGACGTAGGAGAACTCGTGCTGGCCGTCCGGTGCGGTGCCCGAGGCCCAGCCGCCCTCGGCGCCCGCGGGGCCGTCGGAGTTGTGCCAGATCGTGCCCGCGTGCTCGGCGTGCTCCTCGTCGAACAGGGTGCTCGGCGAGATCGGGCCTTCGAGGCCGTCCTCCTGCAGCTCCTCGATGGCGGCGAGCCACATGTTCTGGTGGGCGGTGTCGCGCGCGAGGTTGAACTTGAGCATGTCGCGCACGCCGGCGTCGTCGGTCATGTTGTAGAGCCGCGCGGTCTGCAGCCGGCCCTGCGCCTCGGCGGCGACGTTGGCGCGGAAGTCGGCCATGAGGTTGCCGCTCGCGACGATGTAGCGGCCGTTCCACGGCACGCCGTTCGAATCGGACAGCGTGGGCCCGCCGCCGCTCACGATGGCCTGCTGCGGGTCCATGCCGCCGATCACCGCGGCGACCACCGGGTCGTCGGCCACGGCCTTCGCCGTCACCTCGGACGGTGCGCCTTCGAGCAGCCGCGCGACCATCGTCGCGAGCATCTCGACGTGACCGATCTCCTCGGTGGCCACGTCCATGATCAGGTCCTTGTACTTGCCCTCCATCCGGCAGTTCCACCCCTGGAAGAGGTACTGCATCGTGACGGTCATCTCGCCGAACGCGCCGCCGATGAGCTCCTGGAGCTTGCGGGCGTAGTGCGCGTCCGGCCGGTCCGGCTTGGCCTCGAACTGCAACCTGCTGGTGTGCAGGAACATGTCGCCTCCCGTGTGCTTGAGAACTGCACGACGAAGCTAGGAAGCGCATGTGACCCGCACGGTGCGAAGACACCACCCGCACGACACGGCCGCGTCACCGCGGCTGGTCAGGACGGAGCAATTTCTCCGGTGGACGTGTGAGGCGGCAACCACCGGGCACTCGGCGACTCCTGATGTCGGTGGTATGGCGGGTGACTCACATGGCGCAGTTGCACCTCCAACTGCTGGGTGGATTCCGGTTGGACTGCGATCACACGCCGATCCACGTGGTGCCCGCCGCCCGCAGACTGCTCGCGCTGCTGGCGCTGCGGGACACCCCGGTGCCCCGTCCGGTGGCCGCCGCCCTGCTGTGGCCCGCCGCGACCGAACGACGCGCCGGCGCCTGCCTGCGCTCGTCGCTGTGGCGGCTGGTCAAACCGACGACGCCGCTGGTCGTGGTCGCCGAGGACGCACTGGAGCTGAGCCCTGCGGTCTCGGTCGACTTCCGCCAGGCCAGCGCGTACGCCGCGGTCCCCGGAACGCACCCGGAGGTGCTGACGCAGCTCACCGCCGACCTGCTGCCGGGCTGGTGGCAGCCGTGGGTGCAGACCGAGCGGGACTGGTGGCGGCAGGCCCGGCTGCGGGCGCTGGAGGCGTTGAGCGACCGGTTCCGCGTGTCCGGCGACCACCACCACGCCCACCAGGCGGCACTCGCGGCGGTGCAGGCCGACCCGTTGCGGGAAAGCGCTCACCGCACGCTGGTCGAGCTGCACCTGGCCGACGGCAACCCGGCGCAGGCCGTGCGGCAGTACGAGAGCTACCGCCGCCGGCTGCGCACCGAACTCGGCCTCGAACCGTCGGACCACATCCGGGCCCTCGTCCGCCCGCTGCTGCGCGCCTGAGGTTCGAGCCTCGGCCGGACGGGTTACTCCCCGTCCATGGACCACAGCAAGGCACCGGTGCTCGAAGCGCTGCAGGACTTCCGCTCACGCGGCTTCGTGCCGTTCACCCCGCCCGGCCACCGCCAGGGCCGCGGCGTCGACCCGCGCGTGCTCGACGTGCTCGGCGAACAGGTGTTCACCGCCGACGTGGTCGCGCTGAACGGCCTGGACGACCGGCTGATGAGCGGCGGGGTGATCGAGGAGGCCCAGCAGCTCATGGCCGACGCCGTGCACGCCGAGCACGCGTTCTTCTCCACGTGCGGCAGCTCGTTGTCGGTCAAGAGCGCGATGCTCTCGGTGGCCGGCCCGCACGAGAAGCTCATCGTCCCCCGGCACGCGCACAAGTCGGTGGTGTCCGGCCTGGTGCTGAGCGGCGTCAGCCCGGTGTGGTTGAGCCCGCGCTGGGACGCCGACCTGCACCTGTCGCACCCGCCGGGCCCCGACGAGGTGCGTGCCCTGCTGGAGGCCGAGCCCGACGCCAAGGGCGTGCTGCTGGTGACCCCCACCGACTACGGCACCTGCGGTGACATCAAGGCCATCGCCGACGTGTGCCACTCGTTCGGCAAACCGCTGATCGTCGACGAGGCCTGGGGCGCGCACCTGCCGTTCCACGCCGACCTGCCGCCGTGGGGCATGGACGCCGGCGCGGACGTGGTGGTGACGAGCGTCCACAAGTCCGGCGCCGCCGTGGAGCAGAGCTCGGTGTTCCACCTCCAGGGCGATCTCGTCGACCCCGCGGTGCTGAAGTCCCGCGAGGACCTGCTCGGCACGACCAGCCCGACCTCCCTGGTCTACGCCACCCTCGACGGCTGGCGCCGGCACATGGTGGAGCAGGGCGAGTACCTGCTGACGGCCGCACTGGCACTGGCCGGCGCGACCCGTTCCGCGATCTCCGCACTCCCCGGTCTCCAGGTCGTGGACTTCACCGGCCTCACCCACTCCACCGACCCGCTCAAGATGGTCATCGACGTGTCCGGCCTGCACATCAGCGGCTACCAGGCTGCGGACTGGCTGCGCGCCGAACAGCGCGTCACGGTCGGCCTGTCCGACCACCGCCGCATCGTCGCCCAGTTCACCCACGCCGACGACCAGCGCACCGCCGACATCCTCGTCGAGTCGCTGCAGGCGCTGACGCGGGCCGACCTGCCCACGCCGAAGCCGGTCGACCTCCCCTCCCCCGACGACCTGCAGCTGGAGACGGCGATGCTGCCGCGCGACGCGTTCTTCGCCGAGGTGGAACAGGTGCCGGTCGAGAAGGCCGCCGGCCGGGTGGCCGCCGAGATGATCACGCCGTACCCGCCGGGGGCGCCCGCGGTGCTGCCGGGTGAGGTGATCAGCGAGGAGGTGCTGGCCTACCTGCGGAGCGGGCTGGCGGCGGGGATGGAGCTGCCGGACCCGGCCGACTCGGAGCTGGAGACCGTGCGGGTGGTGGCACGGGGCTGACGCCGGGGGAAGTGGGCGGCTCGCGCTGAGGGCGACCGCGCCGGTAGCGGCTCGCGGTGGCGGCGACGACCTGCGTGGAAGACGCGGCTTGCGGTAGCTGGGACGGCTCGCGGCGGCTGGCGTGGCTCGGGTTCGCGGCGCCACCGCGTTCGCGACGCGGCTCGTTCGCGGCGCGGCGCGGCGCGGCTCGTTCGCGGCACGGCTCGTTCGCGGCACGGCTCGTTCGCGGCACGAGCCGCCCCTCCACCGGACAATTCCTGTCCTGCCCGACACCGCCGCCGGCGTTGACCGCTCCTCCTACCCCGCGCCAAGGTGAGAACGTTCTCACCGCCGGACTCCGGGGAGCTGACAACGATGTCAAGGCTGCTGGCCGCCCTCACGACCGCCCTCCTGCTCGCTCCGACCCCCGCCACCGCCGCACCCTCGTCCAGATGGCAGGTCCACGGCCCCTCCGCGCTCACCGCCACGGTCGAACTCACCAACGGCTCGCCGACGCTGGGCGTCACCCGCGACGGCGTCCCCGTCCTCGCCCCCGCCCCGGTCGGTCTCCGGACCACCACCGCCGACCTCACCACCGGCCTGCGCCTGACCGCCAGGAAGGACCGGACGGTCACCGAGCGCTACTCGATGACGACCGGCAAGGAACGGCAGCGGTCCACGACCATGACTGAGACGACGCTGACGTTCGAGGGCGCGGGCCGGTTCGACCTGGTCGTGCGGGTGGCCCCGGACGGCGTGGCCTACCGGTACGTGCTCCCGGCCGCCCACACCGTCACCGGCGAGGCGTCCGCGTTCCGGCTGCCCGCGGACGCGCCGGCCTGGCTGCTCCCCTACAACGCGTGGTACGAGCAGAACAGGGTGCGCACGACGGCGGGCGCGGCCACCGGTGAGTTCGGCTACCCGTCGCTGTTCCGGGCGGACGGCGCGTACGTGCTGCTCACCGAGTCCGATGTGGACGGACGGCACTCGGGCAGCCGGTTGCAGCGCACCACCGGCGACTACGAGGTCGTGCTCGCCGACGCGCAGGTGACGCTGACCAGGACGCCGTGGCGCACGGCGGTCATCGGTGACCTCGCGACCGTCTCGACGTCCACGCTCGTCGACGACCTCGCCTCACCGTCCGAGCTCGCCGACACGTCGTGGGTGAAACCCGGCAAGGTCGCGTGGTCGTGGCTGAGCGAGCACGACAGCCCGCGGTCGTTCGAGCGGCAGCAGCGGTACGTGGACTTCGCCGCCCGGTCCGGCTGGCCGTACGCGCTGGTCGACGAGGGGTGGAGCGCGCAGTGGGTGCCGGAGCTGGTCCGGTACGCCCGCGCCAAGGGGGTCGAGGTCCTGCTGTGGCTGCACTGGACCGACCTCGACACCGCCGAGGAGCGCGACACCCTGCTCCCCCGCTTCAGGCAGTGGGGCGTGAAGGGCGTGAAGCTCGACTTCATGGAGTCCGACTCGCAGGCGCGGTACCAGTGGTACGACGCGGTGCTCGCCAAGACCGCGGAGCTGCGGCTGATGGTGAACTTCCATGGCTCGACGATCCCGCACGGGCTCGCGCGGACGTGGCCGCACATCATGACCATGGAGGGTGTGCGAGGAGCGGAGAACTCGCCGCCTGCGGGCAACAACCCCGTGCAGTTCTTCACCCGCAACGTCGTCGGCTCGATGGACTACACGCCGGTGTCGCTGGAGGTCGGCACGCGGGAGGCGTCAGTCGCGCACGAGGTGGCGTTGCCGGTGGTCTACGAGTCGGGCTGGACGCACTTCGCCGACAAGCCCGAAGCCTACGAACGGCACCCGCAGGCGTTGCGGTTCCTCAACCAGGTGCCGACCACGTGGGACGAGACGCGGCTCATCAGCGGTGACCCCGACACGCACGCGGTTGTCGCACGGCGCAACGGCGCGCGTTGGTTCATCGGTGCGATCTCGGCCGACGCGCGCACGCTCGACGTGCCGCTGTCGTTCCTCGGTGGCGGGCAGTGGCTGGTCGAGACGGTCCGGGACCCGGCTGTCCGCGGTGACGTCACGCGTGACCGGCAGGTGGTGTCGTCGGCTCAAACGCTGGCGCAGGCGGTGCAGCGCAACGGCGGGTTCGCGGCGGTCGCGTGCCGTTACCGGCCCGGTCTGCAGACCTGTGACCAGGTGATTCCGCAGGTGCCGGTGACGTCGTTGACGATCACGCCGACCGAGGTGGACGTCGCGCGGGGTGCGTCGTTCGAGGTGTCCGGGACGTTCACGAGCACCGCGGACGTGTCCGACGTGGTGCTGACGGCGGCCCCTCCCGCGGGCTGGATGGTCACCGGTGCGCCGGTGACCAGGACGAAGCTGCGGGCGGGCGAGACGGTGACCGGCACCTGGACGGTGCGGGCGGGCGGCCCGGTGGGGTTCACGGACGTGCCGGTGTTCGCGGAGTTCCGCGCGCATCAGACCGTGCACGTGGAACGGGCGGTGCGTGCGTTCGTGCCGCCGCCGGTGCCGAGCGGGACACCGTTCGCGAGCGACCTGCCGTTCGTCAGCGAGTCGAACGGCTGGGGTCCGGTGGAGCGGGACCGGTCCAACGGTGAGACCGGCGCCGGTGACGGGCGGCCGTTGCAGATCGCGGGCGTCACCTACGCCAAGGGCCTCGGCACGCACGCCCCGGCTGAGGTCACCCTCTACCTGGGTCGCGGGTGCCGGGCGTTCGACGCGCTGGCCGGCCTCGACGACGAGACCACGTCGCCCGGTTCGGTGAGCTTCCAGGTGTTCGGCGATGGGCGGTTGCTGCACGACAGCGGTGTCGTGCGCGGCGGCGACCCGGCCCGGCCGGTCTCGGTGGACACGACCGGGGTCCGGATGCTGGGCCTGCGGGTCACCGACGGTGGCGACGGCCGCGACTTCGACCACGCCGACTGGGCGGACGCCCGCCTGTCCTGCTGACGCACGGCAACGGCCGGGGCAGGTCAGGTGCCCCGGCCGGTCTTCTCCTGCAACCGGTCGATGAGCTGCGACGCCTCGACCTTCGTGAGCTCGCCCGGCACCTCCTCGCCCGCCTCCTGTGCGAGGGTGTGCAGGTACGACTCCTGCGGCCCGGTCATCGGCTCGTCACCGGTCGTCCAGTCCTGCGGGTCCTTCTCCGGCGTGCGGTTCACGATCGTCCCCTTTCACTCGAACGCCCGTTCGAGATACCCGAGGGGACGCCGGTTCACACCCGGATCGGGGTGGTGGGCGGCACGGCCTGGCTCGGCAGCACCACCGCGGGCTGCCCGGTGCCGGACTGCGCCAGCAGCCGGTGGGCCACCGTCAGCAGCGTCCGCGCCTCCATCAGCTCGCCGTGCGCGAGGTGGTCGTCGGCTGCCCTCACACAGGCCAACGCCTGCGGCGGCACCGCTCCTGCCAGGGACAACGCCTCCCGCAGGTCCTGGACGGCCGGTCCGGGTGCCCCGGTGCGGAGGTGGGTGAGTGCCGAGGTAACGGCATCGTCGAGATGCACGGTCATCGCCGCCTTTGAACAGCCGAAGGTACCGCGCCGACTGCTTGACGCGCCGGACGCGAGTACCCGGTCCGATCCACCTCAAACCACGACTTCACCCGTTCCGGTCACGGTGGCGGACGTGGGTGGTGGCGAACTGGCGCGAGAACAGCATGCCGTGGCGCGGTGAGCCCACCTCCTGCCCCGACATGCGACTGATGGCCGTCTGCCGGCTCGCCCACGCCCACGGCACCCACACTGCCCGCCACCCTCCCTCCCCAACCCCCCGCTTGACCGCACGCGGGGCCCTTTCGTGCGCTCCTGTCGCACGCGGGGACCTTTCGTGCGATGCCCGCGCGCGAGGGCTACCTGCGTGCGCAACGAAAGGGCGCCCTCCGAGGAGGGCGCCCTTGGGGAGCGAGGGTCAGAGCTCGTCGAGCGGGCGGCGGGTCACCGGCGGTGTGACGTCGCCGAGAACCGGGGAGGCGGGACCGGTCGCGGGCACCTGCTGCTCGGCCACGACCCCGGTCGAGGTCTCGGCCGGCACGTGGCCGCGCGCCGTGTCCCCGCGACCGCGCCGGTACGCCTGCGGGAGCACGGCCTCGGCGCGACGAGCCAGCCCTCCCACCGCCACTCAACGCTCACGAAGCCGGCCGCAGGTCCCGATCACTCGCCACCAGGTCGCTCCACGTGCGGCCGCGCTGGCTCGGCGGGGCGGACCCGTCCGCCGCGCAGATCGGGTACACCAGACCGAAAGGAACCGGCTGATCGAACTCGTCACCCGTGTGGACGTCTACCAGCCGACGCACGTGTGCCATCACAACCACTCCTCACGACCGAACAGGGCCGCACGCATCCGGGCAATCGCCGGGGCGGGGGGACCGGGGTTTGGAATCACTGATTACCCCGCGAGCTGCGCGAACATGCGCGCAAACGTTGCTGCATAAGAGTGAAACAAGTGTCCTAAGTGGACAAAGTCACGGCGGGGACACCGCTGTGCCGCACAAGATCACCCCTCGACGCGATCACTTCGGCGCATCCCCCGCGCGGTCGACCACGGCGAAGTCCACCGCGGAGGAGGAGACCTCGGTGCCCGGCTCCAGGCCCTCCCACGCGCCGGTGCCGGGGCGGAGCAACACCCACCGCGTGCCGATGTACCGGCCGGTCGCCGGGTCGATGATGATGTCCTCGCGGGCGTCCGCTCGCGCCAGGCCGAGGGCGGTGCCGGCCTTGCCGTCCAGGTTCGCCGTCTCCTCGGTGACCCGCAGGTCCGGCAGGTGCTGCAGCGCCTGGTAGAGCGCGGACCTCAGCTCCGGCGACGCGTCGGGTGCCGCCAGAACCGTTGCGGCGTGGGACAACGCGTTCGCGGCGTCGTTGCGCGCATCGGCCCACAGTCGGTCGTACAGCGCCTGCGGAGCGGTCGGCAGCGAGGTGAGGAACCGGGGGTTGGGCCGGTACCAGCTGCCCGCGCGCTCGGTGCACGGCTTGCCCCAGTCCGGATCTCCGCCGAGCTCCTCGTTCACGTCGGGGTAGTCGCCGCACGGTCCGCGGCGCTCTTGCACCGGCGGGTTGCCCGCGAACAGCCCCCCGTCGCCCTCGGCCGCGACGAGCTCGTCACTGCCGACCAGCCACCGGCTGCCCAGCGTGGAGCGGCGTTCCAGCCACTCGCCGGTGCGGTCGGCCGGGACCCAGACCTCGACGAGGGTGTGGATCAGTGCCGAGAGGGGCTTGCCCGTTCTGGTCGTCGCACTGCCCAGGTCCCAGGAATGCTTTGCCACGTAACGGTACTGGCCCTCCGACGGCGCGGTGTGCGCGGTCGTGGCCGCGGCGGCGCGGCGCAACGTCTCCGCGGCGCTCGCGGCGGGACCCGAGTCGTCCGACCACAGCGGGGGGACGGCGACGAGGGCGCCGACGACGAGCGTGACCGCCGCCGCGGCGACCAGCCAGCGCTTCCTGCCGGGCCGCGGCGCCTCCGCCGCCAGCATGCGGGCGAGCGCCCGTTCCCGCGCCGCCGCGCTGAACGCCGGACCGGCCGGCTGGTCGGCGATCGCCTGGTCGAGCTCGTCGTCGGTCCACATCTTCTCAGTCATCGTTGTTCTCCAGGACGATGTCGGGACACGCGGTGCGCAGCTGCCGCCGCACGCGGTGGAGCCGGGACCGCACGGTGCCGACGGGGATGTCGAGCGCCTGTGCGACCTCGGCGGAGTCCAGCCCCGCCCAGCCGGTGAGCAGCAGCACGTCGCGGTCACGCGGTTCGAGCCGCTGCACCGCCACGGCGAACTGGCGTGCCCGGACCTCGGCGTCCACGGTGTCCACGACGCGGCTCTCGTGGCTGTCGCTCTCCCGCCCGTGCACGAGGCGCGCGTACGCCTCGCGTTCCCGCCGGCGCCCGCGCAGGTGGGTGTGCAGCAGGTTGGTCGCGATGCCGAAGAGCCACGCTCGCGCCGATCCGCGCGAGGGGTCGAAGCGGGCACGGCTGCGGATCGCCGAGACGAACACGTCCCCGACGAGGTCGTCGGCCGCCATCGGCACCCAGCGGGCCAGGTAGCGGTGCAACTCGTCGGCGTGGCGGGTGAACAGAGCTGTGAAGTCCTCCCCGTCCGAGTGCTCCGCCGAGCGCTCGTCGTCTGGGGGGACTCCGTCCCGCGAACTGCGGTTGATCACGGTCATCACACAGGTACTTAGCCGCAGCCCGCTTCCACGTTCACCGGAGTGGCCCCAGCGTACCGGCAAGCTGGGCCACCCACCGCACCCGTCAGCGTGCTAATTCGAATTATTACAAGGGGTTGACGACACCTGGGCCGCCGCAGCACAATCCGTGCCAATTCGAATTGGCAGGTGGTCATGGCCAAGCGGCTCACCCAGCAGGACATCGCCAGGATGGCAGGCGTCAGCCAGGCCACGGTGTCGCTGGTGCTCAACAACCGCCAGGACGGCGGCGTCCGGATCGCGCCGGAGACCCGCGCACGGGTGCTGGAGGTGATCCGCAGGACCGGCTACGTCGCGAACCCGATCGCGCGCAGGCTGCACGACCGGCGCAACCAGATCCTCGGCGTGTTCACCTACGAGGCGGTCTTCCCGAGCACCCGCGCCGACTTCTACCAGCCGTTCCTGGAGGGCATCGAGGAGCAGGCCGAGGCGGTCGGCTGCGACCTGCTGCTGTTCACCGGCGCCAAGGCCGTCGGCGGGCAGCGGCGGATCTTCAGCGACGACAGCCGGGTGCGGCTGGCCGACGGGTGCCTGCTGATCGGCCGCACGGTCGACCGCGACGACCTGGCCCAGATGCTCGCCGAGGGCATCCCGTTCGTGTCGATCGGCCGCCGCGACGACGCCGGCGCGGCCGTGCCGTGCGTGGGTGCCGACTACCGGGCCGCCGTGCGCGACCTGGTCGACCGGGCCGTCGCCCACGGCCACCGCAGGATCGCCTACGTCGGACCGGGCACCGGTGCCGAGTCGTCCGCCGACCGGTTGCGCGGGTTCCGCGACGCCGTCGCGGCCCACGGGGTCGAGGGCACGCACCTGCCGGCCACCACGCTCGGCCACGTGCGCGGTGCGGGCGTCACGGCCGTGCTCGCCGAGGAGGTCTCCGACGGTGCCGCGCTCGTGCTCGCCGCCCGCGAGCACGGCCTGTCGGTGCCCGGCGACCTGTCCGTGCTCATGCTCGGCGCGGCCACCCGGCCCGCACCGGGCGACGTCGACCTGACCGGGTTCCGCATCCCCCGCCGCGAGATGGGGCGCAGGGCGGTGCAGGCGCTGACCGAGGTGCTCGAACACGGCACCACACCGCGGGAACTGCTGCCGTGCGCGTTCGTCGAGGGTTCGACGCTCGGCGCACCGGTGGACCACTGAGGAGGAAGCTTTGCCGCACCACACGGACGTCGTCGTCATCGGCGGCGGACTCGGCGGAGTCGCCGCGGCGCTCGCACTGCTGCGCGCCGGCCGCCGGGTCGTGCTCACCGAGGAGTTCGACTGGCTCGGCGGGCAGCTCACCAGCCAGGCCGTGCCGCCGGACGAGCACAGCTGGGTCGAACGCTTCGGCGTCACGGCTTCGTACCGCGCCCTGCGCGAGGGCATCCGCGACCACTACCGCCGCAACTACCCGCTGACCCCGCGGGCACGGGCGTGGCGCGAGCTCAACCCCGGCGCGGGCAACGTCAGCCGGTTGTGCCACGAGCCGCGCGTCGCCGTGGCGGTGATCGACGAGATGCTCGCGCCCTACCGCGGCAGCGGCCGGCTCACGGTCCTGCAGCCGGCGCGGCCGGTCAGCGCCCGCACCGACGGCGACCGGGTCGTGTCCGTCACCGTGGAGCACCACGGCAGCGAGGTCGAGCTGTCCGCGCCGTACATCCTCGACGCCACCGAGACCGGCGAGCTGCTCCCGTTGACCGGCACCGAGTACGTGACCGGGTTCGAGTCCACACTGGACACCGGTGAGCCGAGCGCACCGGAGGTGGCGCAGCCGGCGAACATGCAGGCGATGTCGGTGTGCTTCGCGATCGACCACGTCGACGGCGACCACACGATCGACAAGCCCGCGCGCTACGACTTCTGGCGCGAGTACCAGCCGGACTACTGGGGCGACCGGATGCTGTCGTTCCGCTCCCCCGACCCGCGCACGCTCACCACCGCCGAGCGCACGTTCACGCCGAACCCGGACGACGACCCGCTGTCCGTGCTGTCGGACCAGCGGCTCAGCGCGGGCGACAGCAACCTGTGGACGTTCCGCCGGATCGCCGCGCGGCGCAACTTCGTCGAGGGCGCCTACGACAGCGACATCTGCCTGGTGAACTGGCCGATGATCGACTACTTCGAGTCGCCGGTGATCGACGTGCCGGACGCCGACCACCACATCGCGGCGGCACGGGAGCTGTCCAGGTCCGTCCTCTACTGGCTGCAGACCGAGGCACCGCGCCCGGACGGCGGCACCGGCTTCCCCGGCCTGCGGCTGCGCGGTGACGTCACCGGCGGCGGCGCCGACGGCCTCGCCCAGGCGCCCTACATCCGCGAGTCGCGCCGGATCAGGGCCGAGTACACGATCGTCGAGCAGGACCTGTCGCTGGCCGTGCGCGGCGACAAGGGCGCGGTCCAGCACCACGACGCCGTCGGGGTCGGCATGTACCGCATCGACCTGCACCCCTCGACCGGTGGCGACAACTACCTCGACGTCGCGAGCTGCCCGTTCGAGATCCCGCTCGGCGCGCTCATCCCGCAGCGGGTGGAGAACCTCCTGCCCGCGGGCAAGAACATCGGCACCACCCACATCACCAACGGTTCCCACCGGCTGCACCCGGTCGAGTGGAACGTCGGCGAGGTCGCGGGCGCGCTCGCGGACTTCTGCCTCGCGCACAACACCACCCCCCGTGCCGTGCGCAACACCCCCGGCCTGCTCGCGGACTTCCAGCACCGGCTGGACCGCGACGGCGTCGAGCTCCGCTGGCCGGACGTGTCCGGTTACTAGTCCAGGGAGACAACGATGTCCCGACTGCTCGCCCTCATCTGCACCGCACTGCTCGCCCTCACCGCCTGCGGCGGCTCCTCGGCCCAGTCCGGTCCGAAGACGCTGCGCATGACCGTGTGGACCGCCAACGAGGCACATCTCAAGCTGCTCACCGAGATCGCCACCGAGTACAAGGCCGCGCACCCGGACGTCACCGAGATCAAGTTCGACTCGGTGCCGGCCGACGGCTACACCACCACGCTCACCACCCAGATCGCCGGCGGCAACGCACCGGACCTGGCCTGGCTGCTGGAGGAGTCCGCGCCGGACTTCGTCTCCTCCGGCGCGCTCGCCCCGATCCGCGGCAAGGTGGAGAAGGCCGACGAGCTGGTGCCGTCCGCGACCAAGCTGTGGGAGAAGGACGGCGAGCTGTACGCCTACCCGTTCTCCACCTCGCCGTTCGGCCTGTTCGTCAACACCGACCTGGTGAAGGAGCTGCCCACGACCTGGGAGCAGGCCGTGGCGGCGTCGGCGGGCAAGAACCTCGTGCTGCCGGACTTCAAGTACCAGAACTGGGCAGTGCTGTCGACCATCTGGCGCGGCTGGGGCGCCAACGCCTGGAGCGAGGACGGCAAGAGCTGCGGGTTCGCCGGCCAGGAGATGAAGGATGCCATGGCGTTCGTGCACAAGGCGATCTTCACGGACAAGGCGATCCCCGGACCGGGCACGACCGTCGACTTCTTCGCGGGCAACGCGGCGATGGCCGTCAGCCAGATCTCGCGCGCCGGTGCGTTGAAGGACGCCAAGTTCGGCTGGACGCTGCTGCCGCTGCCCCAGGGCCCGAAGGGCGACTACGCGGTGATCGGCCAGGCCGGCGTCGGCGTGCTGAAGCGCTCGAAGAACGCCGACGCCGCCGCGGACTTCCTCGGGTTCCTCACCAACCCCACCAACTCCGCGAAGCTCGCCCAGTTCTTCCCGCCGGCCAGGCAGTCGCTGCTCAACGCCGACACGCTGGCCAAGTCCAACCCGCTGCTCAAGCCCGAACAGCTGCAGTCGGTCGTCATCGACGGCATCAACAAGGGTGTCGTCAAGCCCAGCCACCAGGGCCAGGAGGAGCTGAACCAGACGATCCGGGCGGCGCTCGACCCGCTGTGGAAGCCCGACGCGAACGTCGGCCAGGTGCTCGACGGGGTGTGCGCGAAGATCAAGCCGCTGCTGGAGCGCCCGTGACGTTCTGGACCTACCGCAGGCGCGACAACCTGGTCGGCTACCTGTTCGTCGCGCCCGCACTCCTCGGCAGCATCGCGTTCGTGCTGGTCCCGCTGGCCCTGGTCGGCTGGTACAGCCTGAACGAGTGGAACGTGCTCGGCGGCACCTTCGAGTTCATCGGCGCGGAGAACTACGAACGCCTCCTCGCCGACGAGAAGCTGCGCGACTCGCTGGTGGCCACGGCGTGGTTCGCCGGCGGGCTGGTGGTGCTGAACCTGTCGCTCGCGCTGCTGCTCGCGGTGCTGCTGAACCAGAAGCTGCGCGGCACCACGTTGTTCCGCACGCTGTTCTTCTCACCGGTGCTGGTGTCGCTGGTGGCGTGGACGCTGGTGTGGCAGCTGATGCTGCAACCGGAGGGCAGCGTGAACGGTCTGCTCGGGTTCTTCGGGGTGGACGGGCCGAACTGGCTGCGCGGCGAGTCCACGGCGATGGTGTCGGTCATCGTCGTGCAGGTCGTCAAGAACGTCGGCCTGAACATGGTGCTGTTCCTGGCGGCGCTGCAAGGTGTCCCGGCGCCGCTGTACGAGGCCGCGAAGCTCGACGGCGCCGGGGCGTGGACGCGGTTCCTGCGGATCACGATCCCGTTGATCAGCCCGACCATCCTGCTCACCTCGATCATCACGATCGTCGGCTCGTTGCAGGTGTTCGCGCAGATCGCCGTGCTCACCCAGGGCGGGCCCGGCACCTCGACCACCGTGCTGATCTACTACCTGTACCAGCAGGCGTTCCAGTTCCACCACTTCGGCTACGGCGCGACGATCTCGGTGCTGCTGTTCGCCATCGTCGCCGCGCTGACGCTGGTGCAGTGGCGGATGCGCCGGAAGTGGGTGCTCCATGAGTCGTAAGGTCTGGCTGTACGGGTTGCTGTGCCTGCTGTGCGTGCCGTTCGTGTTCCCGACGTGGTGGATGGTCACCTCGTCGATGAAGCCGATCGGCGAGATCTTCTCCGTGTCGCTGCTGCCGTCCGACTGGACGTTCTCGACGTACTCGCAGGTCTTCGAGCTGCAACCGTTCGGGCAGCAGTACTGGAACAGCCTCTACATCGCGGTGGTCGTCACGATCGGCACGATGGTGGTGGCGGCGATGGCCGGGTACGCGTTCGCCCGCATCCGCTTCCCCGGCCAGAACGCGCTGTTCGTGGTGGTGCTCGTCGGCCTGCTCATCCCGAGCGAGGTCACCATCGTGCCGCTGTTCCAGCTCTTCCAGCAGCTCGGCCTCACCAACACGCACTGGCCGCTGATCATCGTGCCGATCTTCGGGGCGCCGTGCGTGCTGGCGATCTTCATCATGCGCCAGTTCTTCATCGCCCTGCCCGCCGAGCTGGAGGAGGCCGCCCGCATGGACGGCCTGGGCAGGGCCGGCATCTTCTACCGGGTCGCGCTGCCGCTGTCGCGGCCGGCGCTGGGCGCGGTCGCGATCTTCACGTTCCTGCACTCGTGGAACCTCTACCTGGAACCGATCGTGTACCTGTCCACACCGGACATGTTCACGCTGCCGCAGGCGCTGACCCAGTTCGTCGACATCTACGGCGGTCCGATGTGGAACGTGCAGCTGGCCGCCGCGACGATGACCGCCGTGCCGATCCTCATCGTGTTCGTGCTGGCACAACGGCAGTTCATCGAGGGCCTCGCGCACACGGGCGTGAAGGGGTGATCGACCGGGAGATCGCGGCCGCCGCCGACCTGTCCCGGCCGCCGCTGACGCCCGGCGGCATCCCGGAGCGGCGCCGCACCGGCCGGGTGGTGACCGACGCGGAGCTCACGCGGGGCGGTGCGGTGACGTTCTCGGAGGAGGACGCGGACGGGGTGCCCGTGCTCGTGCTGCGGCCCACCGGCGGTGACGGGCCGCCCGTGCTGCACCTGCACGGCGGCGGGATGGTCGCGGGCACCCGCCGCTCCGACCTGCACGTGCTGGCCGAGTGGGTGGAGGAGCTGGGCGTCACGCTGGTCTCCCCCGAGTACCGGCTGGCGCCCGAGCACCCGCACCCGGCACCCGTGCGGGACTGCTATCGGGCGCTGACCTGGATGGACCGGGCGGGTTTCGCCCCACCGGTGGTCGCGGGAACGTCGGCGGGCGGTGGTCTCGCGGCGGCGGTGACGCTCATGGCCCGCGACCGCGGCGGCCCGGCCGTCCGCGGTCAGCTGCTGATGTGCCCGATGCTCGACGACCGGTGCGAGACCCCGTCCAGCCACCAGTTCCTCTCCGGGACGACGTGGGTCCGTGAGTCGAACCTGACCGGCTGGACGGCGTTGCTCGGCGCGGCCCGCGGCGGCCCGGACGTGTCGCCGTACGCCGCACCGGCCCGCGCCACCGACCTCTCCCGCCTGCCGCCGACGTACGTGGACGTCGGCTCGGTGGACGTCTTCCGCGACGAGGCGGTCGACTACGCGGCCCGGATCTGGCGCGCGGGCGGTGACGCCGAGCTGCACGTGTGGCCCGGCGGCTGCCACGGCTTCGACCAGCTGGTGCCGGACGCCGTGCTGTCCCGCAGGGCCCGCGCGGCCAGGATCGAGTGGCTGCGCCGCGTGCTGTAACCGCGGCTTCGGGCAGCGGGGCCCGGCCGGTGCCGGCCAGACGCGTGCCGCGGCGGTGCCGTTCCCGAAGACCGCTGACTAGTGGGCGGATTCTCAGCGGAGAGCATCAATAATCCGCCCGTTGCGGGTACCCCGAGCCCATGACTGCCACCACCCGCACGATGCAAGCCGACGCAGACATCGTGTTCAACACCGCGTCGGACGACACCCGCGCCCTGGCCTGGCTGCCGCCGTCGCTGCGCACCTGCGAGACCGTCGTGCACACGGAGGAACGAGCCCTGGAATGGCGGCGCGACGACGTGCAGCAGGCCTACCTGCGCGTGGCGCCCGGCGGCGCGGGCACGAGCGAGGTCGAGCTGCGGATTCCGGACGACACCGACGGCGACGGCGCGTTGCGCGCGCTGGAGGCCGAGGTGGCGGACAACTTCACGGCGGGCTGAGGGTGCGACCGTCCGCGGGCCAGCCTCGCGGCGGTGTGAACTTCCCCGCGGGCGGCATAGCGCCCGGCCCGCGGGGTAACCGCGCGGCATGACCGATCCCGTGAACCCGGAGGCCCCGCACTCGCCGGGCACCCCCGACCTGGACGACCTCGACACGCCGGAACCCGATGTCACCAGGGGTGGCGCCGACACCGAGCCCGAGGTCCCGCAGGAGAACCCCGACGCCCCCGAACCCCCGGACTGACCGCCGGGACCCGTTCAGACCCGGACCTCCCGGTCCGACCTCGGCCACACGTACGGCAGGTCGTCCGGGACGTCCGGGAAGAACCGCCGGTAGAACTGCGGGTCCTTGCGCACCAGGGCGGACCGGTGGCTGCGGTGCAGTCCCTCGTCACCCAGCCACCACGGCAGGTCACCGGACGCCGCCAGCTGCTCCTGGGTGCGCACGACCGTGATCTCCTTGGCCCGCGCCAGGTCCGCGCGCATGGTGGTCTCGCACGTGTCGCGGTAGCCGCCCGCGCGCCACTGCGCACAGATCTCGATGCCGTACCGCACGAGTGCTTCCTCGTAGCCCGCCCACATTCGCACGGCCGGGTGGTTCCGCCAGCCGTGACCCGGCACGACCAACGCGCGCTGCACCTGCAGGGTCTCGACGCGTTGTTTGCCGAGCCTGCGCTGGTCCAGCACGCGGGCCGTGAAGGTGAAGTCCTCGTAGGGCAAGAAGGTCTGCACGACAAAGGCGTACCCGCACAGCCCCGTCGCAATCCCCGCACAGGTTTTCGGGGTCACCGCACGGGTAGCCGAGCGACATGAGCACGGATGTTCGAGTCATGCCGATGGCCGCCCACGAGTACGCCGCCGAGGTGCGCGAGGGCACCGAGACGACCCGGCACCACGTGGTGCTGTCCGAGGGGTTCTTCGACGACCTCGCACTGGTCGAGCCCGACGAGCCCGTCCTCGTCAGCGAGATCATCCACTACCTGCTCGACCGCGAGCCGAACACGTCGGTCCCGCACGAGCTGGACGCCGCCCGCCTGGTGGCCGAGGACCCGGAGTTCCTCCCGGAGCTGCGCCGCCGCCTCACCTGACCAGCCGAGTGGGGCACCCGGGCTGCTCGTGCCGCACGAGGGCACGAGCAGCCCGTCCACGTCACGCCACCGCGGTCCCCTCCAGCTCCACCACCAGCCCCGGCACCGCCAGCCGCGACACGCCGAGCATCGTCGTCGCCGGCGCCACGCCCGCGGCGCCCAACCGGCCGGCCAGCACGCCGTAGTGCGCGAACAGCGCGTCCACGTCGGTCGTGTACACGGTCAGGCGAACCAGGTTCGCGAGCGCCATCCCCGCGGCGGCCAGCACCGCCTCCAGGTTGTCCAGGCTCAACGCCAGCTGCGCGCCCACGTCACCGGCGTGCTCGGGCTCACCGGAGGCGTTCATCGCGGCCTGCCCGGAGCAGTACAGCGTCCGGGTCTGCCCCGACACGACCTCGCCCTGGTTGTACCCCAGCTCCACCGACCACTCCCACGGGTTGACGGCGGTCCTTTCCACTGCCACTTCCAGCTCCATTCGTCGAATCCGAAAAGGAGCTTCGCAGGCAATACACGACACCCTGTGTCATGTATTGCCGTACGGTTCGGGCATGCGCGCCGATCGCCTGGTGAAGCTGGTACTGCTGCTGCGCCAACGCGGACAGCTCTCCGCCACCACGATCGCCCGCGAGCTCGAGGTCTCCACGCGCACGGTTCTGCGTGACGTCGAGGCGCTGTCGACCGCGGGCGTCCCCGTTTACGCCGAACGCGGGCGCAACGGCGGGTTCGCGTTGCTGCCCGGCTTCCGCACCGAGCTCACCGGGCTCGGCCACGACGAGGCGCTCGCCCTGCTGATCGCGGGCTCACGGCGGGGCGCGCAGGTGTTCGGGCTCGGCTCGGCGCTCGCCTCGGCCGTGCTGAAGGTGGCCGACGCGTTGCCGGCGGGTCACCGCGACCTCGCGGCCGGTGCCGCCCGGCGGCTGCTCGTCGACCCCGACACGGACCTGCTGGAACGCCGCACCGCGACCGAGGAGCTGTCCGACGCGCTCGTGACCGAGGTCCGGCGCGCGGTGGTCGCCGGGCACAAGCTCAAGATCCACTACGCCGCCCGTGACCAGCAGCCGCGGTGGCGGACGGTCGACCCGATCGGGTTGGTCACCGTGCGGGGCCAGGGCTACCTGCTGGCCACGGCGGACGGTGCCGACCGCACCTACCGGCTGGCGCGCATCAGGGCGGCGGAGGAACTCGACGACCCGGCCGACCGCCCGGACCACGTCGACCTCGGCAAGACCTGGCAGGAGCGCGGCACCCGGTTCCGCACCGGCGGCGAGCAGACCACGGTCCTGCTCCTGCTCGACCCGGCGCGGCGGCAGCAGCTCGCCGACACCGCGCTGACCGTCCACTCCGAACACACCGAGGCCGACGGCCGGCTGCGCGTGGAAGCCTCGTTCCAGGACGCCTGGCACGCCGAATGGGCGCTGTGGCAGCTCGCCACGGGCGCGGAGGCCCTGTCACCGCCGTGGCTGCGCACCGCGCTGCACGACCGGGCCGTCGCGATTGCCGGTCGCTACCGGTAGCGCGGGTGCGTGGTGTGCCACTCGAACCCGCCACCCATCCAGGCCTTCACGCCCCTGAGGAACCGGTGCAGCTCCACCGACGGCACCGCCAGCAGCGCCCGGTGCCCGGCCTCGAAACGGCTCGTCGACACCGGTCGCGACGTTCGACTGCGCCCGCAGCTCCCGGTACGGGATGGTGTCGGGCATCAGGGCAGCCTGTTCTCCCACGGCGACGCGGGTGCTCCTGTTCGTTGGAACGCTCACTGCCGAACAGCGACTGACCCTTGCACCTTTCGCAGCAGTCGGCGATACACCGTTCAGGGTTGTTTCGGCCGCGAACGTGTCGGTCGGCTGACCGCGCGGGTAGGTGCCTTAACGCACACTTCAGGTACGGAAGCCCCGCTTCTGATGGTTTGCTGCACCCGTTCGCATGACAACGCTCCGCGTTATTCCACGCGACCTGACAGCACCAAACGGGGGAAACAACGGCAAAGCACCACACGGCGCCCGGTCGGCGCACCAGGCTGTGAGCGGATGACTCTAGGAGAACCGATGGCGGACGCGGTCGCCGTGCACAACCAGGGCGGTGCGCTGATCGAGCAGTACCAACGCACGGGCGACCACCGCCTGCTCGACGAGGGCGTGTCGGTGCTGCGCGACGCGTTGCGGCTGGGCGGTCTCACCGAGACGATCAGCACCCTCGCGTCGTCGTTGCTGCACCGCTACGAGACCGCGCACGACCCGGCCGACCTCGACGAGGCGATGGACCTGCTGACCCGCCTGGTCGACGGGCCGGGCGTGAACCTCACCCAGGCCACCGAGATCGTCCGCATCCAGCGCCACCGCTACGAGCGCGACGGCGACCTGAGCAGCCTGAACGAGGCGATCGCGCTCGCGCAGGGCGTGGTCGGCCAGACCGGTCCCGGCCAGCGCGACTACGACCTGATGCAGCACCTGCTCGGGCTGGCGCTGGCCGAGCGCTACGACCGCACCCGCCACCTCACCGACCTCGAAGGCGCGATCGCCGCGCACCGCATCGCCGCCGACAACGCCCGTGACGAGCTCCGGCCGGGCATGCTGCTGAACCTCGCGGCCACGTTGCGCGCCCGGATCGCGGCGACCGGCGACCTGTCGATGCTGGAGGAGGCGGAGGCGATGGTCGGCGGTGCGCTCGCCGCCCTGCCCAAGACGGACCCCGAACGCGGCAACGCCGAGTGGCTGATCGGCGCGCTGGCGCAGTTCCGCGCCCAGCTCAACCGCGACACCGACGTGCTGACCGACGGCATCGGGGCGTTGCGCAGGTCCGTGGAGTCCGCGCGCGACCCGGAGTCGCTCGGCACCCGGCTCGACAGCCTCGCCGGTGCGCTGCTGCAGCGGTTCGAGCAGGCCGGTGAGCCGGGGGCGCTGGACGAGGCGATCGAGGTGCTGCGCCGCACGCCGCCGACCGCCGAGCACCTGACGAGCCTGGGCAACGCGCTGCGGCTGCGCTACCGGCACCTCGGTGACGTGGACTCGTTGCGCGAGGCGGTGCGGGTCCTGCGCGACGCGGTGGCGGCGGCCGTCGACCCGCACGCGCACACCGCGGCCGCGACCAGCCTGACGCGCGCGTCGACCGAGATGGCCGAGCGGTTCCCCGAACTGGTCACCGACGCCGTCAACGCCGCACGGGCCCTGGTGGCCGCGACGCCCAGCGCCGACGCGAACGAGATGCTCGCCGTCGCGCTGCGGATGCGGTTCGACGTGACCGACGCCCGCGAGGCGCTGATCGAGGCGGGTGAACTGTTCGAGCAGGTGCTGCGGCAGCGCCCGGCCAAGGACCCGCTGCACCCGCGGGCGCTCGCGAACCTCGGCGGGTTCTGGCAGCAGATCTACGAGCTCACCGGCACGCCGGAGACGTTGAACGAGGCGGTCATCTACTACGGCAGAGCCGCGCGCGCCGACCCGCAGCAGGCCTCCTACCAGCACTGCTTCGCCCGGTTGCTGCTGCGCCAGGCCGAGCAGGCCGGTGACTCCGGCCGGCTGCGCGCGGCGGCGCGGGCGCTGGCGGAGGCGGCGGCGAGCGAGGCGCTCGACCCGGTGACGCGGGTGCTGGCCGCGCACACGGCGTCGGTGACGTCGGCGGGGATCAACGACTGGGAACAGGCGCTGCGCGGTGCCGAGCGGGCGATGGCGTTGCTGCTGCGGCTCCGGCGGGCCGACGTCGAGAACGGGCTGGCCGAGCTGACCGGGCTGGTGGCTGACGCGGCGGCGTGCGCGGTGCAGGCGGGACAGCTGGCGCTGGCGGCGCAGTGGCTGGAGTACGGCAGGGACCTGTTGCTGGCGCGGGTGTTCGAGGACGACCGGCAGGTGGCGTTCCCGTCCGTCGGCGACCTGCAGCAGTCCGCAGTGGACGGTCCGGTGGTGCTGGTCAACGTGAGCCGGCTGCGCTGCGACGCGCTCACGCTGTGGCCGGGCCGGGTGGAGCTGCTGCCGTTGCCGCGGCTGCGCTACGACGACGCGGTCGCGCACGCCGAGCACTTCGGCAGCGACGACCGGGCGTTCGCCGAGACGCTGGAGTGGTTGTGGGACACCGTGACCGAGCCGGTGCTCGAAGGCGTGCCCGAGCACACGCACGTCTGGTGGTCGCCGACAGGCCCGCTCGCCGGGCTGCCGCTGCACGCGGCCGGGCGGGACGGGCGGACCGTGCTGGACCGCGTGGTGTCCTCCTACACGCCGACGGTGCGCGCGCTCACCTGGGCCCGTGCCCGCGCCGCCGCACCCGTGGGCGCGCCGAGCATGGTCGTGGTCGCGCCTGCCGACGCGCCGTACGAGGTCGCGGTGCTGGCCGAGCTGTGGGAGGCCGCCGCGCTGGAGGGCCCGCTCGCAACGCGGGAGAACGTGCTGGCGGCGCTGGAGCACCACCCGTACGTCCACTTCGCCTGCTCCGGCTCCCCCGACGACAACCCGGCGCGCAGCGGGCTGCGGTTGCACGACGGGCCGTTGACCGCGCTCGACGTCGCCCGGCTGGGACTGCCGGCCGCCCGGCTCGCGGTGCTGTCGTGCGGGCACCTCGCCGGTGCGTTCCTGCTCGCCGGCTACCCGAGCGTCGTCGACACCCTGTGGGAGGTCGGCGAGCAAGCGGCGGCGGACGTGAGCGTCGCGTTCCACTCGGCCCTGCTCGACCACGGCCTGAGCCTGCCCGCGAGGGCGCTGCACGCCGTCGTTTGCGAGCTGCGCGACCGGTATCCGGCGCGGATCTGGGCGGCGTTCACCCACACCGGAGCCTGAGCCCGGCCGACCGCTCGCTCGATTCAGCAGCGTGAGCTGGCGGTGCCCGCGGGCGGTTTCGGAATTCAGTAATTGAAACCCTTTGCAGGAAGACAATTTCAGTCACGTGAATGTTTGACACATTCCGCGGCTGTCGGCTACAAAGATTTTGCCCCGCCCTGCCGAAGGGTTCCCGCAAAGATGCGAACTCCGATAGCTCTGCTGTCCGCGGTTGTGATAGCCGGTCTCGCCCTACCCGTGACCGCGACGGCCACACCTGCGGTGACCGGCCTGGACGTCTCGTCCGGCAACCGGCGGGCCGCCATTCCCGGCCTCTACGACTGGTCGAAAGCCGGTTATCGCGGCACCGGCGTGCTGCCCGGCGACAATGACGTGAACCCGAGCGCGAGCTGCCGGATCACGTCTGCGGAACTGGCTTCCCGGTTCGGCGTCCGGCCCGATGACGCGGCCGACGACACCGCCGGGCTGCAGGCCGCGATCGACTTCGTCCGCACGTCGTGCTCACCGGGCGCGAGCTACTCCAGGCTGAGCCTGATCACCCTGCCCACCGGGGTGCTGAAGGTGTCGAAGGAGCTCCACGTCGATGCCGACCACCTGGTCATCAGGGGCGCGGGCGCGACCGCGACGAAGATCGTCTACACCCCGGACGCGACCACCCGCTACGACGCGCTGACCCCGGACGGCTCGGACTGGGACGAGGACGGGATGACGTTCGGGCAGGGGAAGGGCGGCTGGCTGTGGCCGGGCCGCGGCCTGTTCCGCGTGCAGTCGCGCGGCGTTCACCCCGGCTACGCGAGCGACCACTCCCAGGCCCCGGAGAACCGCAAGGACATCTTCGAGGGCACGGTGAACGTGCACTGGAAGGCCGGCACGAAGGTCAGCGCCGCCGCGAAGACCGGTGACCGCACGGTGAAGGTGGCGTCCACCACGAACATCACGGCCGGGTCGCTCGTCAACGTGCGCGCGGCGAACTCGGTGAAGTTCTACGAGCAGCAGAACGCCACCGGCACCCCGCACCCGTTGCTGAACATGCACATGCGGCAGCAGATCTTCACCGTCGCGTCCGTCTCGGGCACGACGGTGACGCTGGACAAGCCGCTGGAGTTCGACGTCCCGGTCAACTCCACCTCGGACGGTTCGCCCGCGATCGACGGGACGACGTACGACTCGAAGGTCTCGCCGCTGGTGGACCCGGTCCTCGGCGTCGGGTTCGAGAACTTCGGCTTCACGCAGGAGATACCTGGTCTGGACCCCGCTGCGGCCGTCCACGACTACGGCAACATGGCGCCGGCCGACGAGATGCACGGCATCGTGTTCAAGTGGGCGGCGAACTCGTGGGTGCGCGGTGTCCGCGCGGAGATGACCGGGTCGCACCCGATCGTCACCGAGGAGGCCAAGAACCTGCAGATCGTCGACAACGTCCTCGACGGCGCGTGGAACAAGGGCAAGGGCGGCAACGGCTACTTCCGCGGCTCGCGGGTGTGGGACTCGCTCTACGCCGGCAACACCTCCCGCAACCTGCGCCACTTCACCTTCCAGTGGTCGGCCTCGGGCAACGTCGTGATCGGCAACGACTTCGACTCCGACCTGAACCTGCACGGCGGCTGGGAGCGCAACAACCTGTTCGAGAACAACACGGTCCGCGTCCCCCACGCCCACCGCTCCGGCAACTGCCGCGCGAACTGCGGTGAGGAGGGCGGCGGCGGTCCCGACGACTCGAACTGGTTCCCGATCTGGTGGGGCGCGGGTCAGAAGGCCGTGAAGTGGTCGGGCGCCTCCGGTCCGCGCAACGTCTTCTTCAACAACGCCATGACCAAGCAGCTGTCCGCCGGCGGTGGCTACGAGCCGTTCTACGCCGACCGCCGGCGCGTCTACCAGTTCGGCTGGAACGGCAGCGGGTACCGGCACCTCGACGTGAACGGCACGCCGATCACCGACTGGGCGAAGAACGAGCAGCGCGACTACACCGGCGGCCACGGCGTGGACGCGACCAGGACCGACGCGGCGAAGTCGTTGTTCCTCAAGAACGTCCCCGACTCGACCACACCCGTCGAGGAACCGGCGGGCACGGTCCCGGTGTCGACCGCCGGCCAGCTCCAGGCCGCACTGGCGAACGCCCGGCCCGGTGACGTCATCAGCCTGGCGCCCGGCACCTACCGGGGTTCGTTCGTCGCGCAGAAGGCCGGTACCGCGAGCAACCCGATCACGCTCACCGGCCCGTCCTCCGCGGTGCTGGTCAACGACGGCCCGTCCGGCACGGCACCGACCCCCTGCCCGGTGCCGGCAGCGGGCTGGGACTCCGGTTACGGCCTGTGGTTGTTCGACGCGCCGCACTGGACCATCAGGGGCATCACCGTCGCGGAGTCCAAGAAGGGCATCGTCCTCGACAACTCCCACCACGTGACGATCGACGGCGTCACCGTGCGGAGGACCGACGAGGAGGGCGTGCACTTCCGCCGTTCCTCCGCGGACGGCGTGCTCAAGGGCTCGACGATCACCGACGCCGGTGTCGTGACGAAGGACTACGGCGAGGGCGTGTACATCGGCTCCGCGAACTCGAACTGGAAGTGCCACGGCAACTCCGGCGGCGTCGACCGCTCCGACCGCGTGCAGGTGCTGGACAACCGGATCGGCCCGAACGTCTCCGCCGAGCACGTCGACGTCAAGGAGGGCACGCAGGGCGGCCTGATCGCCAGCAACACCTTCGACGGCACCGGCATCAGCGGCGTGAACTCCGCGGACTCGTGGGTCGACGTGAAGGGCTCCGGCTACCGGATCGAGAACAACACCGGCACGTTCACCGCACCCGGCACGTTCAAGAACGGCTACGAGACGCACAACCCGAGCACCACGCCGTCGTTCGGCAACGGCTGCGGCAACGTGTGGCGCGGCAACCGTTCCGACCTCGGCGGCGTCGGTGAGTACGGCGTCCACGTCAGCTCGACGTCGAAGTGCAAGGACAACCCGAACGTCGTGCACGCCTCGAACACGGTCTCCCGCGCGACGAAGGGCCTCACGAACATCCCGGTCACCCCGTGACCCGGGGTTGAGGTGGTCCGGCCGGTGCACGGCGGCGTCACCGGCCGGACCACGTCGCGGCTCTCAGGCGGGGGTCACACGTTCGCCTTCAACGCTCGCACCTCGTCGCGCAGCGCGCGCACCTCCTGCAACAGCAGGTCGTCGTGTGCGCCGGAACGGGGTGCGGGCAGCGTGACCTCCTCCTGCATCGCGCTGCACACCACCGCGATGAACAGGTTGAGCATCGTGAACGTGCCGACCAGCAGGTAGACCAGGAAGAAGATCCACGCGTACGGCTTCTGCTCCATCAGGTCGCGCATCACGTCGGACCACCCGTCACCGGTGGTGATCTGGAACAGCGTCAGCAACGTCGATCCGAGCCCGGAGAATCGCGGGTCACCGGTGTCGCCGAACAGGTTGCTCGCGATCACGCCGCCCACGTAGACGAGCAGCACCAGCAGACCCGACAGCGACACCAGGCCCGGGATCGACCGCACCAGCGCCGTGACGACGCGGCGCATGCTCGGCACCATCGCGACGAGGCGCAACGCGCGCAAGATCCGCAACGCGCGCAAGACCGACAACGGGCCCGCGGACGGGATCAGCGCGATGGCCACGATCACGAAGTCGAACACGTTCCACGGGTCGCGGAAGAACCTCCAGCCGAACGCGTACAGCCGCGCGCCGAGCTCCAGGGTGAAGATCATCAGCGCCAGGCGGTCGACGAACGTCAGCACGGGACCCAGCTCCGCGTGCAGCACCGTCGTCGTCTCCGCGCCCAGCGCCAGCGCGTTGACGACGATCACCGCGACGATGAACGCCTGGAACCGGTTGCTCTCCACTGCCGACGCGACACGGGCGCGCACCATCTTCACTTGCTCGCTCCTAGCACAGGGGTTTTGGGTGCTATCGGCGGTGGAGGCGCTCCACTGTTCACCCGATGGAGTTGATCAGCTCCAGCCGGCTGGCGGTGCGGGCGAGGTCGAGGGCCCGGCCGCCGACGATCTCGGCCAGCGGGTGGTCGCTCACCAGGGTCAGCCGGGCGTCGCGGTCGACGAGGACGTCCACGACGTTCGCGAACCGCTGCTGCGCCTCCCGGTCGCACGTCTCCAGCCGCGGCACGCCCACGACCACCCAGTCGTCGTGGTGGTCGGCGAGCGCCAGGTAGTCCGCTGTGGACGTCGGCTTCTCGCACAGGTCGCCGAAGTCGAACCAGATCCGCCGCCCGTCGACACCGAGCGCGGTGATCGCCCGGCCGCCCACGTCGAGCACCACCGGGACGGCCGGCAGCTCCACCGCACGCACGACCGCCCCGGTCTCGAACCGCGAGCGGGCCCGTCCGCGCAGGTGCCGGTAGTCGGTCGGGCCGTCGAGCTCGACGGTGTCCATCAGCTCCTCCACGAGCGCGATGCCCGGCAGGAAGTGGTCGTGGTAGAGCGGGTTGGGCAGCAGGCCGTCCGGCGGGTAGTTCGAGGTGGCGATGATCATCACCCGGCGTGCCCGCAGCTCCTCCAGCAGCCGCGTCATCAGCATCGCATCGCCGACGTCGTGCAGGTGGAACTCGTCAAACGCGAGCACGTCACACCGGCCGATGAGCTCCTTCAGCGCGTGGGCCACCGCACCGCGTTCGTGCAGCCGTGACGAGATCCGGGCGTGCAACTCGTGGAAGAACGCGTGGAAGTGCACGCGCCGTTTGTGCCGCACGGGCAGCACGTCGAAGAACGCGTCGGCGAGGAAGCTCTTGCCCCGCCCGACCGGCCCGTGCAGGTAGACGCCCCGGCGCCGCTCCCCCAGCCCTGCGAGCCGCTCGACCGCCCGCACCTGCGCCTCGTCCAGCTCGTACCCGCTGCTCGCCACGCGCGCGAACAACCCGTCCCGAAGATCCACCACCGCTGCCCCCAGCTCTCACCTGCGTGGCCCCATGCTGCCCCCACCGGCCGGACGCCGAGCCCGCCGGGGGTGCTCGGCTCGGGAGCCACGTGCGCGCCGAACCACGCCTACGATCACCGGCGTGAGCAACGTCGAGGTCGAGCCCGCCGAAGTCACCTGCACGCCCACGCCGGGCGGGGTCGAGGTCCTCCAGCCGCGCGACGTGCCGTTGGGTGGCCCGCGGGCGATGTCAGTGCGCCGGACGCTGCCGCAGAAGCAGCGGTCGTTCATCGGCGCGTGGTGCTTCTGCGACCACTACGGGCCCGACAACCACAAGATGGACGTGGCGCCGCACCCACACACTGGGCTGCAAACGGTCAGCTGGTTGTTCACGGGCGAGATCGAGCACCGCGACAGCCACGGCGTGCATGCCTACGTGCGGCCCGGTGAGCTCAACCTGATGACCGGCGGCCGGGGCATCTGCCATTCCGAGGTGTCCACGGCGGCGTCGACGGTGTTGCACGGTGTCCAGCTGTGGCTCGCACTACCCGATTCCAACCGAGATGCGGCACGTGATTTCCAACACTACGTGCCACCCGCCGTTCAGCTGAACAACGCCACCGTCAAGGTGTTCCTCGGTGAGTTGGCGGGTTCGAAATCTCCCGTTCACACGTTCACCCCGCTGCTGGGCGCGGAGATCGTTCTCGCACCGAACAGCAAGATCACTCTTGGTACCAAGACCGACTTCGAGCACGGCGTGCTGCTCGACACCGGCGACGTGAAGATCGACGAGACCGCTCTCACGCCGGGGCAGCTCGGGTACGTCGGCACTGGTCGGAGCACCCTCACCCTCACGACGGAGGCCGGTGCGAGGGTAGTTCTGCTGGGTGGCACGCCATTCGGGGAAGAGATCGTCATGTGGTGGAACTTCGTCGGCCGCACCCACGACGAGATCGCCGCCTATCGCGAGGAATGGCAGGCGGAGACGGACCGGTTCGGCCGCGTCGAGGGCTATGCCGGAAGCCGCCTGCCTGCGCCTCCGCTGCCCGGTGGCCGTCTGCGCCCGCGCGGCAACCCGTCGTGACCAATGTCAAAAGTCATATTCGGACCGCTTGAAAGTCGCGTTGTCATCGATTTTCCTGATGGAGGCATCCAGGGAGGATGTCGCACGTCTTAGGAGGCATGACGAACGTGACACGAGTGGGCGCCGAGTCGGTCTTCGCCTTCATCGCACCGTCCGGGCGCCCCATGCCCGTCGAGGTCGAGCTGGGCTACCGCGCCGACGACCCGCACGCCGTGACGATGACGTTCCGCATGGGACGCCAGGAGACGGTCTGGCTCGTCAGCCGCGACCTGCTCGCCGACGGCCTCATCACCTCGGCCGGCGCCGGTGACGTGCGGCTGCGCCCGCACAACTCCACGACCGCCGTGCTCGAACTGCAGTCCGACGTCTCGCACGCGGTCTTCCACGTGCGCTCGACAGAGCTGCAGGAGTTCCTGAACTCCACCTACGACGTCGTCGCCCCCGGTCGCGAGACCGACCACTTCGACTTCGACGCCGAGCTTCCGCAAGCTGCTCGACTAGAACTGGGTTGGAACTGTGGCGTGACCCTCGACCTCGCCGCGCTCTACCGCGACCTGCACCGGCACCCCGAGCTGTCGTTGCAGGAGTTCCGCACCGCCGGAGTCCTCGCCGACGCACTGCGCCCCCTGGGCTACGCCGTCACGACCGGGGTCGGTGGCACCGGTGTGGTCGGCGTGCTGCGCAACGGTGACGGGCCCACCGTCCTGCTGAGGGCCGACATGGACGCCCTGCCGGTGCGCGAGGAGACCGGGCTGCCCTACGCCAGCACAGCGCGCGCGGTGGACGCCAACGGCGACGAACAGCCTGTGGCGCACGCGTGCGGCCATGACATGCACGTCACCTGTCTGGTCGGCGCGGCCGAAGCGCTCGCGAACACCCGTGACGAGTGGTCCGGCACGCTGCTCGTGGTCGGTCAGCCCGCCGAGGAGCTCGGCCGGGGCGCCCGGGACATGGTCGAGGACGGGCTGTTCGACCGGTTCGGCACGCCGGACGTCGTGCTCGCCCAGCACGTCGCTCCCCTGCCCGCCGGGATGCTCGCCCACGGCAGCGGCCCGTTGATGGCGGCCAGCGACACCGTGAACGTCACCCTCTTCGGCCGCGGCGGTCACGGTTCGTCGCCGGAGACCGCTGTCGACCCCGTGCTGATGGCCGCGCACGTCGTCGTGCGGCTGCAAGGGATCGTCGCGCGCGAGATCTCCCCCAGCGAACGTGCGGTGGTCACGGTCGGCCAGATCCACGCCGGGACCAAGGAGAACATCATCCCGGACACCGCCGAGCTGGGCATCAACATCCGGACGTTCAACGACCACACGAGCGGCATCATCCGCGACGCCGTCGAACGGATCGTGCGCGCCGAGGCCGCGGCCTCCGGTGCGCCGCGGGAGCCCGAGTTCGAGTGGCGGGACGCCATGCCGCCGCTCGTGTCGGACCCGGACGCCACCGCACGGACCGTGGCCGCGTTCACCGAGCACTTCGGCACCGAGCGCCTGATCCCCGGCGCGGTCGTCAGCGCCAGCGAGGACGTCGGCGTGTTCGGCACGGCCGCCGGCGCACCGACGGTCTTCTGGTTCCTCGGTGGAATCGACTTCAACGCGCGCACGCCCGACCCCGTGCCGATGAACCACTCCCCCGCCTTCGCACCCGATATCGAACCAACGGTGAAAACCGGCGTTGAAGCACTAGTGGTCGCCGCGAAAGCATGGCTTGATCACTAGCCCGCTGTTTTCACCCGAATGTGGCTATTACTTGTTCCAAAAACAAGCCATAGCGTATTTGGCATGACCGCGATGACCTCTACGGCCTACAGCCGAGACCTCGGCGACGAACTGCGCCGACTCCGGGAAAAGTACACGACGATGACGGGCCGCGCGCTCGCGACCCAGCTGGGGTGGGACCCGAGCAAGGTCTCCAACGTCGAGAACGGCAAGGCGCGGGCGAGCGAGATCGACCTCGTCCAGTTCCTCACGGCCTGTGGCCAGAGCCTGGACTTCATCGAGACCTTCCGCCGCCGCTACACCAACGCCTTCAACACCTACTACGCGCAGATTCCTGACAACCTGCGCACGCTGGCCATGACGGAGTCCATGGCCACGAAGATCACGAGCTTCGAGGTCCTGAAGGCGCCCGGCCTGCTCCAGACGCGGGAGTACGCGCGCCAGCTCCTCCTCGACACCGCATACCACGAACCGGCGGAAGTCGAGAAATTCGTCGACCTCCGCATCGAACGGCAGACGATCCTCCGACGCCCCTTCCGCCCGGAATGCTTGTTCTACGTCCACGAGCTTGCACTGCAACTAATCCTGGGCGACGCGAAGCTCATGGAGGACCAGTACCTGCGTCTGCTGTTCAACACCCACATCATGCGAATCGTGCCCGACCGCTATCGGGCCGTCGCACTACAGGGAAAGACCACGTTGTACGAGTTCGACAAGGCCGACCCGATCACCTACAGCGAGTCGGACCTGGTGCAGGTGTTCGCGCAAGACCGTGCGGCCGTCGCGCGCACACGGCAGCTGTTCGACCATCTGGATGCTATCGCCTTGGACGAGGAACAATCGAAGAGCATGCTGACGGAGTACATCAGCGCTCTTCGAAAGGACTCCGATGACCCAGGACCGGACGTGGCGTAAGAGCACCTACAGCGGCGGCAACGGCTCGACTGACTGCGTGGAGGTCGCGCTGACCCAGGACGCGCTCGTGCGGGACTCGAAGAACACCGGTGCCGAACTGACGTTCTCCGGTCCCGCCTGGCGCGCCCTGGTCGGCTGGGTCGCCGAGTAGTCCGCTCAGCGGGCCGTGAGACCTGGCTGCAGCGGCAGCAGCGGTGCGACGACCCGCGCGAACGGCCCGCTCTGGGCCGTCGCGCCGGTCGGCACCGCGAACGGTGCGGCGGCGTCGAGCACGTCGGGCAGCCGGGCGTAGACCGCCCAGTGCTCGTCCCACGCCTGGATCACGTCGAGGTGGCCGCCGGGCAGGAACCGGGTCAGGTGCACCCCTGCGACCTGACCGGTGTTCCCGAGCAGTGGCAACAGCCGGAAGCCACCCTCCCGGCGCAACCTCTCGATCAGCTCCGTGCTCTGCATCGCACCGTCACATCTCCTACGCCTAGTGGGCGGCCAACTCTGCACTCTCCCGATAAGCGCGCACGGCGTCATCACGTTCGGCCGTGGTCCACCCGAGCGGACCAGCGACCAGATCGGCCACCCGGTCGACGACCGAGGCGCCGCCGTCGAGGTGTTCCACCGCGATTCGCGTCCGCCTGGCAAGGACGTCGTCGAGCGAGAGCGCTCCCTCGTGCGTCACGGCGTAGACGACCTCGGCGGCGAGGTGGCCGGCCACGTCCTCGGTGAGCACCGGGTCCCGGGAGACCAGCGCGAGCACGTCGGAGATCGCCGAACCGTAGCGGCGCAGCAGTCGCTCCACAGTGGATGCGGACAGGCCGGACTCGGCGGCGACACGGGTCCGGTCTGCCCACAGCTCTTGGAAGCCAACGGCTCCGCACAGCGGCAGGCGCGCGGTCAGCGACGGCGCGACGGCCTTGCCGAGACCCGCGACGGCGGCGTTGACGACGTCGGCGGCCATCACGCGGTAGGTCGTGTACTTGCCGCCCGCGATCACGAAGAAGCCCGGTTCCGGCTGGGCCACGGCGTGTTCGCGCGACAGCTTCGCGGTGTCGCCGGACGCGCCGTCGAGCAGCGGGCGCAAACCCGCGTACATGCCGACGACGTCGTCGGCTGACACGCTGTCGCGCAGCACGGCGTTGACGTGGTCGAGGATGTACGACACGTCCTCGGGGGACGCCGACACCGCGGCCGGGTCGCCGTCGTAGGGCGTGTCCGTGGTGCCGATGATCCAGTACGCGCCCCACGGGATCACGAACAGCACGCTCTTCTCGGTGCGCGTGATCAGGCCGCCGTCGAGCTGGATCCGGTCGCGCGGGACGAGGACGTGGACGCCCTTCGACATCCGCACGTGGAACGGCGGGGTGCCGGGGCTCATCGAGTTCAGCGAGTCGGTCCACACGCCGGTCGCACTGATCACGCGCCGCGCGCGCACCACGTGCGTCACACCGGTCAGCTCGTCGCGCACGGACGCGCCGGCAACACGGCCGCCGTTGCGCAGCAAGGAGGTGACCTTGGCGCGGGACAGCACGGTGGCGCCGTGCTGCGCCGCCGTGCGCACCAGCGTGGTGACGAGGCGAGCGTCGTCCACCTGCGCGTCGTAGTAGCGGATGGCGCCGGCGAACGCCGAGGTGTCGAGCGAGGGCGCGACCTCGGCCATCCGCCTGCGGGACAGGTGCCGGTGCATCGGGACCGCACCGGCACCGCCGATCGAGTCGTACAGCAGCACGCCCGCGCCGACGTAGGCGCGTTCCCACTGCTTCTCCAGCGGGAAGAGGAACGGCACCGGCCGCACCAGGTGCGGTGCGAGCCGGCGCAGCAGCAACCCGCGTTCCTTCAGCGCTTCGCGGACCAGCTTGAACTCCAGCTGCTCCAGGTAGCGCAGCCCGCCGTGGACGAGCTTGCTGGACCGGCTCGACGTCCCCGCCGCCCAGTCGTGGGCCTCGACCAGTGCGACCGAGAGACCTCTCGACGCCGCGTCCAACGCGGCACCCGCACCGACGACACCTCCACCGACGACGAGCACGTCGAACTCGGTGCCGTCCAGGGCAGCCAGCGAGTCGGCACGTCGAGCCGGATCCAGCCTTGCGAACACCTTCAACTCCCTCAGCAGAAAATCAGCGGACGTCGGCGTCGACCCAGTCGAACGACTTGGTCACGGCCTTCTTCCAGTTGCGGTACTGGCGCTCGCGCTCGTCGGCGTCCATCTCGGGCGCCCAGCGCTTGTCCTCGGACCAGTTGGCGCGCAGCTCGTCGAGCGAGGACCAGTAGCCCACCGCGAGACCGGCGGCGTAGGCGGCGCCCAGCGCGGTGGTCTCGGCGACGACCGGCCGGATCACCGGCACGTCCAGCACGTCGGCCTGGAACTGCATCAGCAGCTCGTTGGCCACCATGCCGCCGTCGACCTTCAGCTCGGTCAGCGGCACGCCGGAGTCGGCGTTCATGGCGTCGAGGACCTCGCGCGTCTGGAAGGCGGTGGCCTCCAGGACGGCGCGGGCGATGTGGCCCTTGTTGACGAACCGGGTGAGGCCGACGACCGCACCGCGGGCGTCGGAGCGCCAGTACGGCGCGAACAGGCCGGAGAACGCGGGCACGAAGTACGCGCCACCGTTGTCCTCGACCGACTTCGCGAGCGTCTCGATCTCCGGCGCCGAGCCGATGATGCCGAGGTTGTCGCGCAGCCACTGCACCAGCGAACCGGTGACCGCGATCGAGCCCTCCAGGGCGTAGACCGGGGCCTCGTCGCCGATCTTGTAGCAGACCGTGGTGAGCAGGCCGTTCTTCGACGCGACCTTCTCCGTGCCCGTGTTGAGGAGCATGAAGTTGCCGGTGCCGTAGGTGTTCTTCGCGGTGCCCGGCTCGTAGCAGGCCTGGCCGAACGTGGCGGCCTGCTGGTCGCCCAGGATGCCGGCGATCGGCACGCCCTTGAGGATGCCGCCGGGGCCGCCGTGGCCGTAGACCTCCGAAGAGGACTTGATCTCCGGGAGCATGGACAGCGGGATGCCCATCTCCTCGGCGATCGTGGCGTCCCACTGCAGCGTGTCGAGGTCCATGAGCATGGTCCGCGACGCGTTGGTGACGTCGGTGGCGTGCACACCGCCGTTGGGGCCGCCGGTGAGGTTCCACAGCGTCCACGTGTCGGTGTTGCCGAACAGCAGGTCGCCGGCCTCGGCGCGCTCGCGGGCACCCTCGACGTTGTCGAGGATCCAGCGGATCTTCGGGCCGGAGAAGTAGGTGGCGAGCGGCAGGCCGACCTTGGCCTTGTAGCGGTCACCACCGCCGCCGAGCCGGCCGAGCTCGTCCACGATGGCCTGGGTGCGGGTGTCCTGCCAGACGATCGCGTTGTAGACCGGCTGCCCGGTGTTCTTGTCCCACACGACGGCGGTCTCGCGCTGGTTGGTGATGCCGACCGCGGCGATGTCGCTCGTGTTGAGGTCGGCCGTGGCGAGCGCCTGGCCGATCACGAACCGGGTGTTCTCGGAGATCTCCACCGGGTTGTGCTCGACCCAGCCGGCCCGCGGGAAGATCTGCTCGTGCTCCTTCTGGCCCACGGAGACGATGGAACCGCTGTGGTCGAAGATGATCGCCCTGGTGCTGGTCGTGCCCTGGTCGACGGCGAGGACGTACTGCGTCATCGAAACTGTCCTTTCGGGATGGTCAGAACACGGTCAGAACGCGAGAGCTGCGACGACACCGGCGAGCGCGCCGCCGAGGAGCGGGCCGACGACCGGCACCCAGGCGTACGCCCAGTCGGAGTCCTTCTTGCCGACGGCCTCACCGTCGGTGCCCTTGTAGGACAGCGGCAGGATGGCGTGCGCGATGCGCGGGCCGAGGTCACGGGCCGGGTTGATGGCGTAACCGGTGGGGCCGCCGAGGGAGGCACCGATGCCGACGACCAGCATCGCGACGGCCAGCGGGCCGAGCTGGGTCGGGGTCTTGCCCAGTGCGAGGATCACGAAGACCAGGACGAACGTGCCGATGATCTCGCACACCAGGTTCCAGGCGTAGCTGCGGATCGCCGGGCCCGTGGAGAAGACGGCGAGCTTGAGGCCCTCGTCGGGCGTCTCGTCGAAGTGCGGCTTGTAGGCCAGCCACGCGAGGACAGCACCGAGGAACGCGCCGAGCATCTCGCCGGCGAAGTAGACGAGCGTCGAGCCGACGCCGACCGGCACACCGGGTGCGAACTCGGCCGCACCGCTGGTGAGGATGCCGACCGTCACGGCGGGGTTGAGGTGTGCCCCCGACTTGTACGCGATGTACACACCGGCGAAGACCGCGAGACCCCACCCGAAGTTGATCAACAGCCAGCCGCCGTCGAACCCCTTCGACTTGGCGAGCAGCACGTTGGCCACCACGCCCGCACCCAGCAACAGCAGGATGCCCGTACCGAGCACCTCGCTGAGGAACACTGTCCCGAGACCCACGCTGGCCTCCCATTCGTCCTTGAACGGCTGATCACCCCGTGGTGACTGCCGCGGAACGTAATGACCCGCGTCACGCCTGCTCAACGGGTGCTGTTCGACAATGTCGACACCGACCGGGTGCACTGCTGTGACCGACCGGTCACGCTGCGCTCAGACAAGGTGTTTCAGGCGCGTGTCCAGCGGTGACGCGGGTCGTAGCCGTTCGACATTGCCGACACGGGTCGTCTCAATTACGTTGCTCGCGTGCCGGGACCCATCCAGTCGATCGAACGCGCCGCAGCCGTGCTGCGGCTTCTCGCGCGCGGGTCCGGCCACCACGGTCTCACGGAGATAGCCGCCTCGCTCGGTCTGGCCCGCGGCACCGCGCACGGGATTCTCCGCACGCTGCAACGGGTCGAGTTCGTCGAGCAGGACTCCGCGACCGGCCGCTACCGGCTCGGCGCCGCCCTGCTGCACCTCGGGACGAGCTACCTCGACGCGAACGAGCTGCGTTCCCGATCGATCAACTGGGCCGACACGCTCGCCGCGCGCTCGGGTCAGGAGGTGCGGATCGGCATGCACCACGACGGCGCCGTGCTCGTCGTGCACCACGTGTTCCGCCCGGACGACTCGGTGCAGACGCTCGGCATCGGCGCGATGCTGCCGTTGCACGCGACCGCGCTGGGCAAGGTGCTGCTCGCCTACGACCCGGACCTGTCGGCGGCCGCGCGCAAACGGGAGCTGACGTCGCTGACCCGCCGCACGATCACGCGCACGCAGGCGTTGGAGCGGGTGCTGACCGAGGTGCGCGCGCAGGGCTGGGCGGGCGAGGCGGAGGAGTACATGCCGGGTGAGGCGAGCATCGCCGCGCCGATCCGCATCCCCGGCGGCCTCGTGGTCGGCGCGATCGGCATCTCCGGCGCCGTGGACCGGCTCTGCGACTCCACCGGCCGGCCGCGCACGGCGCTGGTGCGCCAGGTCGTGCAGGCCGCCGACGCGGTCACCACCTCACTGGTCGACGAGAACTGAGAGGACCGGCGTGCAACGCTTCGTGATGGCGATCGACCAGGGCACGACGTCGACCCGGTGCATCGTGTTCGACCAGAACGCCCGCCTGGTCGCGGTCGCCCAGCGCGAGCACCGCCAGTACCGCCCGCGGCCGGGCTGGGTCGAGCAGGACGCCGTGGAGATCTGGCGCAACGTCGACCGGATCATGCCGCAGGCGTTGCGGCAGGCGGGGATCACCGCCGACCAGGTCGTGGCGCTGGGCATCACGAACCAGCGCGAGACGTTCGTGGCGTGGGACCGGCACACCGGTGTCCCGGTGGGACGCGCGATCGTGTGGGAGGACATCCGCACCGAGGAGCTCGTCGCGCGACTGGAGGGGCAGCCGGGCATCGAGGAGGTCCGCGAACGCTGCGGCCTGCCGCTCGCGACCTACTTCTCGGCGCCGTCGCTGCGGTGGCTGCTCGACACCGTGCCGGGCGTGCGCGAGCGGGCGTCCCGCGGTGACGTGCTGTTCGGGACGATGGACACCTGGCTGATCTGGAACCTCACCGGCGGTGTGAACGGCGGCCTGCACGTCACCGACGTGACCAACGCGTCCCGCACGATGCTGATGAACCTCAGCACCCGCCAGTGGGACCCGATGCTGCTGGACTTCTTCGGCGTGCCCGCGGCGATGCTGCCGGAGATCCGGCCGTCGTCGGAGATCTCCGGTGTGACGGCGCGGGTGGTGCCGGGCATCCCGATCACGGCGGCGCTGGGCGACCAGCACGCGGCGCTGTTCGGGCAGACGTGCTTCGAGAAGGGCTCGATCAAGGGCACGTACGGCACCGGTGGGTTCCTGCTGATGAACACCGGCACCGAGCTGGTGCGGTCGAAGCACGGCCTGCTGACCACGATCGGGTACCAGATCGGTGGTGAGCCGACGTACGCGCTGGAGGGCTCGATCGCCGTCGCCGGGTCGCTCGTGCAGTGGTTCCGCGACAACCTCGGCCTGATCCACTCCGCGCCGGAGATCGAGACGCTGGCCCGCACGGTGAAGGACAACGGCGGCTGCTACATCGTGCCGGCGTTCTCCGGGTTGTTCGCGCCGCACTGGCTCGCACAGGCGCGTGGGATCGTCGTCGGCTTGACGTCGTACATCAACAAGGGGCACCTGGCGCGGGCGGTGCTGGAGGCGACCGGGTGGCAGACGCGTGAGGTGGTCGACGCGATGAACGCCGACCTGGGCGCGCCCACGCCGGTGCTCAAGGTGGACGGCGGCATGACCGCCGACCACCTGCTGATGCAGTTCCTCGCGGACGTGCTGGACATCCCGGTGATGCGGCCGCTGGTGGCCGAGACCGTGTCGCTGGGCGCGGCCTACGCCGCCGGGCTCGCCTCCGGCTACTGGCCGGACCTGGAGGGGTTGCGGCGCAACTGGCACCTGGCCGCGCGGTGGAACCCCGTGATGGACGCGGCGCACCGGGAGAACGAGTACGCGAACTGGAAGCGGGCCGTGGAACTGACGTTCGCCTGGGCCCGCTCGACCCCGTCCGCTTAGGCATCTGCAAGTACTGCCAACCACCACGTTGGTAGTACTTGCAGATGCTCCAACAGCAGGGGGCTAGGCGCGGTTTGACCGCACCCAGGCCGCGATCTCGTCCGCGTCGATCGGCAGCGCGTCCGACAGGACGTCGGCGCCGTCGCCGGTCACGACCAGGTCGTCCTCCAGCCGCACGCCGATGCCGCGCAGCTCCGGCGGCAGCGTCTCGTCGTTCGGGTGGAAGTACAGGCCCGGCTCGACGGTCAGCGCCATGCCGCGTTCGAGGATGCCCTGCTGGTAGGTCTCCTGACGGGCGTCGGCGCAGTCGTGCACGTCCAGGCCGAGGAAGTGCCCGGTGCCGCAGACGATGTAGCGGCGGTGGTGCTGGCCGGACGGGTCGAGCGCCTTGTCGACGCTCACCGGCAGCAGGCCCCAGTCGTGCAGGCCCTCGGCGAGCACGCGCATGGCGGTGTGGTGGAAAGCGCTGTAGTCGTTGCCCGGCTTGATTTCCGCGAGCGCGGCGACGTGCGACCTGAGCACGAGGTCGTACACCTGGCGCTGGGCCGCGCTGAACTCGCCGCCGACCGGCAGCGTGCGGGTGACGTCGGCGGTGTAGAGGGTCTTGGTCTCCACGCCGGCGTCGAGCAGCAGCAGGTCGGCGTCGCTCACCTTGCCGTCGCAGCGGGTCCAGTGCAGCACCGGGGCGTGCGGTCCGGACGCGACGATGGAGGTGTATCCGGGCCCGTTGCCCTCCGTGCGCGCGCGGCGGTCGAACGTGCCCTGCAACCAGCGCTCTCCCCCGCCGCGCACGGCCTGGCCGAGCTCGCCCGCGACGTCGAGGAAGCCCCTGACCGTGGCGTCCACGGCCTGGCGGAGCTGGTCGACCTCCCAGTCGTCCTTGATCCGCCGCAGCTCGGACAGCACGGTCCGCAGCTCGTCGCTGTGCGAGCCGGTGAGCGCGTCCAGCAGCGGGTCGACGCCCTTGGCGGTGAGCGTCTCGGGGTGGCGGCCCTGGAGCGCGCGCGGCAGGTCCTCGATCGGGCGCACGGTGAGGTCGAGGGCCTCGGACCACTCCTTCGTGCCCGCCGCGGCACCGATCCAGAATGGGCTGCGGTCCGCGTCACCGAAGAAGTCCACGGTGTGCGGCTCGGACGGCGTCGGCACGAACAGCGTGGCGTCGTCGTTCTCGACCACGACGACCGCGCCCTCGACCTGGCAGCCGGTCAGCCACACGAAGTCGCTGTCCGCGCGGAACTCGTGGAACGTGTCGTTCGAACGCACGTGGGCGCGTCCGGCGGCGAGGGCGATGCGCCGGCCGGGGAGCTGCGCGGCGAGCTTGGCCCGGTGCTGCGCCGCGGCCTCCTTCGCGCCCGCCGGGAGGTCGATGGGGTTGTCCCACTCGCCCCAGCCGTCGCGGATGTAGGTGCGGAAACCGTCCGCGTCCACCAGTTTCGCCATGTCACGGCGTGTGCGGGCCAATTCTCGTCCTTCCGGGGGTCTGTTTTCCCACAGCCTCCGCCGAACGGAGGGCTTCCGCCCATCCGACTTGGAGATAGCCTCGTCCTATGGAACTGGAGATCCGCCACCTGCGGGCCATCTGCGCCATCGGCGACGCGGGCAGCCTCTCCCGCGCGGCGACCCAGCTCGGCATCTCCCAGCCGTCCCTCACCACCCTGCTGCAACGGGTGGAACGCCTGGTCGGAGGCCGGTTGTTCGACCGAGGACGGGCCGGCGCGGAGCCCACACCGCTGGGTGCGCAGATGCTGCAACGCGCGCGGTTGCTGCTGGTGGAGCTGGACGCGTTCGGTGCGTCCGTGGCCGGTCGTGGCGGGCCGGTGCGGTTCGGTTCCGTGCACATGGAGTGCGTCACGAGGTTGTACACGCGCCTGGAGGAAGCGCTGGAGGACGTCACGCTGCACGTCGATCCGTCGTCCACGGGCCTTGCGCTGGCGTTGGCCAACGGCCACCTCGACGCCGCCGTGATCGCGGTCGACGAGGACGGCGACCTGGGCTTGCCACGCGGCGTGGCGCAACGGGTCGTGGTGCCGTGGGTGCCCGTGCACATCGCATTGCCCGCCTCCCACCCGTTGGCCTCTCGGTCCGAAGTCGAGCTGGCGGACCTCGCCGGTGAGGCGTGGGTGGGGCCGCCGGGTGCCGAGGACGGGTCGCTGACGGCGTTGCGCGCGGCCTGCCGGGCCGTCGGGTTCGTGCCGAAGATCCGGTTCGAGGTGCCCAGCGGTGCCGGACGGCAGCTGATCGCGGCGGGCAAGGCGGTGCAGCTGGTCGAGCCGACCTCGCGGGGCGGACAGGGCGTGACCGTGCGGCCGTTGGCGGGGGCGCCGATGCGGCTGAGGGTGGTGTTCTGCTGGCGGCGGGAGCGGCTGACCTGGGACCAGGCCAGCCGCATGTTCACCGACGTGCTGGAGGCGTACGCCGCCGCCGCGCTGGCCAGCCCGGCGTTCCGGCCGTGGTGGGAGGAACGCGGCGCGGCCCTCACAGCGAGCTGAGCCAGCCGTACTGCTCAACGCGTACGAGGCGGCTGATCGCATCGAGGTCCTCCGCAGGGGTGTGAGGTGTTCGGTAGCGTCACACCGCCCGCCGGCCGGGGAGCATCTCTACTCGGCATAGCCTGCCACTATGGGAGCGTCTCACTCCGGCTTCGTGGGCTGCGCGAACAGCAGGTGCCGCACCCGCGGCTCCTCGCGCGCCAGCTCACGGGCGATCCCCTGGTTCTGCTGGTCCACGACGGTCCCGCGCTCCAGGTGCTGCCGCAGGTGCTCCTGCCAGGTGGCCACGGTGAACGTCTCCAGGAACACGTCCGGCTGCTCGGTGTCGCGGAACAGCCCCCACATCGTCGCCCCGGTGCGGCGGCGGGCGCGGCCGACCTTCTGCATGGCGTCGACGAACCGGTCGTGGTTCTCGGGGGCGACGGGCCATTCGACGGTGACCAGGACCGGACCCGCGTCGGTGTCGTCGAGCTGGGGCGGTTCGTTCCAGTAGGTGGCGGGGGTGACGTCGAGCGGGCGGTCGATCAGGGGCCACCAGCGGGTGGCGACCAGTGCCAGCACGGCCATCGCCACCGCGGGGACGATCATGGCGGGGTGCAGGCCGTAGACGTCGGCGACGGTGCCCCACAGGACGGCGCCGAGGGCCTGGCCGCCCATCAGGATCAGCTGGTAGTAGGCGAGCGCGCGAGCCCTGGTCCAGGCGGGGAGCAGGACCTGGGCGATGGCGTTGAAGGTCGACAGGGTGGCGATCCAGCAGGCACCGGTCAGCAGCATCGCGACGATGACCAGCGGGAAGCTGCCGACCAGCACCGAGGTGCTCGTGGCCAGCGCGTAGACCAGCGTGGCGCCCAGCACCATGCTGTTCTTGCTCATGCGCTGCAACAGTTTCGGCACGACGAAGGCGCCACCGATCGCCCCCGCGCCGACGCTGCCGAGCAGGACGCCGTAGCCGCCGGCGTCGAGACCCAGGGGGCCGCGGGCGATGGCGGGCAGCAGGGCCCACAGCCCGCTGCCGAAGACGATGAACACCAGCAGCCGGGTGAGCACCCGGCGGAACAGCGGTGAGCTGGCCACGTAACGGGCACCGGTGCGCACGGCGGTGGCGATGTGCTCGGTCCCGAGTGGACGGTGGTCGGACGGGCGGCGCCAGCGGGCCAGGACGATCAGCACGCCCAGGAACGACACGGTGTTGAACGCGAACGTCGCCTCCGGACCGGCCAAGGCGATCAGCAGACCGCCGAGCGCGGGGCCGATGGCGCGGCCGACGTTCATGTTGACGCCGTTGAGCAGCGCGGCCTGCGGGATCTCCTCGCGGCTGACCAGCTCCGGCTGGATCGCCTGGAACGACGGCATCGACAGCGCCTGGCCCATCGCCATCAGTGCGAGCAGCGCGAGCAGGCTCGACGGGGTCGCCCGGTCGGTGCCGGTGAGCAGCATCAACCCGGCGGCGCCTGCCAGCATGAGCGCCTGGCCCGCGAGCAGGACCCGGCGGCGGTCGAGGATGTCGCCGAGCGCGCCGGAGGGCACCACCAGCAGGAACACCGGCAGGGTGGTGGCCGTCTGGACGAGCGCGACCTGCAGTGCGCTGCCGCCCAGGTCGCCCATGAGCCACTGGGCGCCGACGGTCTGCGCCCACGTTCCGATGTTGCTGGCGAACTGGGCCAGCCACAGGGCCCGGAAGGCGCTGCGGCGCAGGGGCGCCCACGCGGAGACGGTCACGCTCCGATCTTCACACCTGCGGGTGCGGGTCGCCGACCGCCAGGACAACACCTTCGGTTTGCGCTGAAATCATCAAACGCACGAGAAATGAGATTCGGGCACCCCCGTTGTCGCTAACGGGTTCGTATCGGCGACCCCCCAAATGGATGTGATTTGCATCACTACGACTCACCTGAAGCACCCCGCCGGAATCGACGAGCAACCAGTTCGCGTCGACACGGAGCGCGACTTGGCAGCGCTCCCAGACCCTGGTCTCACGCGGGCTTCCCAGGCCTGGCGACACGGAAGCGGGCCGAATGCGGGCAGTGCGGCGGATCGTGAACATTCCGTCTCAACCGGGTACGCAACCCCACAATGATGAACGCCCGAGCCGTTCCTGCTCGATACTGCGCGCAACGCAGGCAGAGCAGAAAGGTTCCGAGCACTCGTGATCACGCCCGAGTACTTGCTGTCGACCCGCGAGTTCGAGGTGCTGTGGCAGACGCTGCGGCTCGGCAGAATGCCGTACCCGCTCGACGTGCCCAGCGAAGGAGCTACCGCGAGCGAGCTCACAGCGTTGCAGGAACGGACGATCGCGGACCTGCGGAGGCGCGGGCTCGCCGATGACGCGCGGCTCGAGGACCTGATGCGCCTGCTCGGCGAGCACGACGTGTCCGTGGACGCCGTCGCCGGGCTCGACCGGACCGTGCGGGCGCTGGCCGCCTCCGACGGCAACGAGGGCGTGCTGGCCGTGATCGACGGTGACGCCGTCGGCCTGTCCGAGATCAGGCCCACCGCGCTGGCCCGCGAGATCGTGCGGGTCCTGCCCCACGGCGTTGCCGGACCCGGCAGCGCGCTGTCGGTGCGGCTGGAGACGTTGCAGCAGGCCGTGGCGCTGCAGGAAGCCGAGCAGGACGAGGAGTCCGAGGACCCGTGGGGTGCGGCGGACGACGAGCTCGACGACCGCCAGGCACTGCTCAGGGCGGGGTTGTCAGCGCAGGACGCGCGCCAGATGGACGAGCTCGCGGCGAACCGCGTGGCAGGCGGCCAGTTCGGCGTGACGCACGGCCGGCACCGCGCCGACGTGGTGATCAACTGGTTCGACACCCACCAGGGCCGCTACCTCATGGTCCGCTCCGACGGGTGGCTCAGCCTGTCCCCCACCGACAACGACCGGATCGCCATGCGGATCGACTCCGTGCTGACGTGACCGGCCGCGGTCTGATCGGATCGGGCAAGTCGGGCTTCCACGGGAACGCCCGCGTTCCGCTAACCTCAAGACAGCCCTAAATCACACATTCAGACCACTGTGACTTCGGTCACACCGGCCCTGTCGAGGGCAGATCCGATGGCGTGGACGGAGATCGAAAGCCCGAGCGGGCAACGTCCCGAGAGCGCTTCCACAACCTGCGGAAACGACATGCTTGTTACAGTCCGTTCATCTGGAGCCGGCGGTTTCCCTCCACTGCAACGCTTTGCGCGGACAAGTCTCAATTGGGACAGGCCTGGAACGGAACGCGCGATGTGCGAAAAGACCCCCGATACTGCCCGCATGTACATCGTCGGTGACAAAGAGGCTGTCCCGCTCGGCGAGACCGTCTCCTCGGGGCAGGTTCAGCTCGACCCGGCAGCGGGTGAGGAGCTCCGCAAGCAGTTCCAGGCCCAGATAGACCAGGTCGACTCCTGGATCGAACGCGCGACCAGCAGCATCGCCCGCCCGGCTCCGCTCGGAGCGAACCCGGTCGGCGACAAGATGCGCGACAAGTTCACCCACCGCGCGGACGGCGAGCAGTACTCGTTCGTCAGCGTCATGACCGCGTACCGCACGGTTCTCGAGCAGACGAAGAACTCGATCGTCGAGGCGATCGAGAACTTCACCCGCCTCGACGAGGACCAGCAGGCCGAACTGAAGAAGCACATGGGCAACAGCTGATCTTGTGGCCAGTTGACCCAACGACGTGAGAGGCGAGCCGGTCATGCCCCCCGAGACCGTCCCGAGCGACATCGAGAACGTCCCGGTCCTCACGGACCCGCAGAACTGGGCGTCTCGTTCGCACCAAGAGCTGTACGCCGCGGTGCACAACAACAACGACCCCGGTCAAGCCGGCCAGATCAGCTCCGACTGGGGCAAGTACGGCACCGAGCTGACCGAGGCGTCGCGCACCATCAACTCGGTCATCGCGGCGTCGGAGTCCAGGTGGACCGGTGACGCCGCCGAGGCCGCCCGAGCCGCGATGAAGAAGCTCGGGGACTGGGTCGACGAGACCGCTCGCACCGCGGTCGAGGTCGGCGCCAAGGTCGCGGACCAGGGCCGCGTCATGGAGAACGCCCGCGCGCAGATGCCCCAGCCCGTCCAGTTCGACTGGAACAAGGCGGCGGCCGCGCTGTCGCAGCCGGGCACGCCCGCGTTCGTGCTGGCCTCAGCGGACATCGCGCTGGCCAACGCCGCCTCGCGCGCGGCGCACGAGCAGGCCGTCACCGTGATGACGGACATGGAGAACAACTCCCGTCAGATCGACTCGACGACCCCGACCTTCAAGCCGCCGTTCAACCCGAACACCGGCCAGGTCGAGCAGCCGGTGATGGCGGTGCGGCGCATGGGAGACGTGCCCACGCTCAACGGCAACGCGGACGCTCTCACGGCGACGCACGCGCAGAGCGGTGCCGGTGTGGCCGCTCCCCCGTCCCCCGCGGGTGCCGGAACCGGAGCCGGCACCACGACCGGGACCCAGCCCGCCGCAGCGGCCTACACGCCGACCGCGCCCGGCTACACCGGTGCCGGAAACGGCGGTGGCGGTGGCGCCGGCGCGAACTACACGCCGCAGATGCCCGGCTACAACCCCGGCAACACGAGCACCAACACCTCGGCGGCGTACACGCCGACCGCGCCGGGCTACACCCCGCAGCTGGGTGGCAACTCCGGCAACACGTACCCGAGCGGCAGCGGTGGCGGCGGCGGCAGCTACACCCCGACCGCGCCGGGCTACACGCCGCAGCTCGGCGGCACCGGCACCGCCAGGCCCGGCGGCGGCCAGAACCAGAACATCCCCAGGACCCCGGTGGTCGGCAGGGACATCGCGAACCCGAACTACACCCCGCAGAACCCCGGCTACACGCCGCAGAACCCCAAGGGTCCCGCGGCGTACACGCCCACCGCGCCCGGCTACAACGGCCCCGGCGGTGCGGGCGGTGGAGCCGGCGGTGGCGGCGGAGCCGGTGGCGGTGGCGGCATGAAGGGCGGCCCGATGCCGTACACCCCGCAGATGGGCGCGGGTGGCGGTGGTGGCGCCGGCGGCGGTGCGTTCGGCGGTGGCGCGGGTGGTACCGCGGGTGCCGGTGGCGCGATGCAGTCCGGTGGCGCGGCGGGTGTCCAGAACGCGGCCCGCGGCGGCATGCCGATGGGCATGGGTCCCGGTAGCGCCGCGGCGGCCGGTGCCGGCATGGGTGCGGGCGCGCCGATGGGTGGCGCTCCGGGCGGCGGCGGCAGGGGCGAAGAGGACAAGGAACACCGCTCCGCCAGCTTCATCATGGGCGGCGACCTGTTCGAGGTCCCCGGTGAGAACCTGCCCCCGTCGGTGATCGGTGCCGCGAAGGTCAAGAAGCCGAAGGGGGCAGAGCCCGCGTGATCACGCCTGAGTTCCTGCTCACGCCGCGCGAGTTCGACGTCCTGTGGCACGCGCTGGACCTCGGCAGCGTGCCCTACCCGCTGGACGTGCCCAGCGAGGGCGCGACGGAGCAGGAACGCCGTGTGCTGACCGAGAGGACGCTCGAGGACCTGCGCTCGCGCGGTCTCGTCGACAACGAGCGCCTCGAAGGTCATCTGCGGCTGCTCGACGACCACCGGGTGTCCGTGGACGCCGTGGCCGGACTCGACCGCACGGTGCGGGCGCTCGCCGTCTCGAACGGCGAGCGCGCCGCGCTCGCGATCATCGACGACGACCGGGTGGGGCTGCTCGGAATCCGGGAGACCGGCATCGCCCGCGAGATCGTCAAGGTCCTGCCCGACGCCGTGCCCGGTCCGGGCACGGCGGTGAACGTGCGGGTCCAGTCGCTGCAGGACGCCGTGGCGCTGCAGGAGACCGAAGGGGCCAAGTCCGCGGACGACCTGTTCGGCGAGGGCGGGGTGGACGACCAGGAGGCGCTGCGGCAGGCCGGTCTGTCCGCCCAGGACGCCAAGCAGTTCGACGAGCTGGCCTCGAACCGCGTCGCGGGTGGCCAGTTCGGCGTCACCCTCGGCCGGGAGCGGTCGGGTGTCGTCATCAACTGGTTCGACACCCACCAGGGCCGTTACCTGATGGTCAACTCGGACGGCTGGCTGAGCCTCTCGCCGACCGACAACGACCGCATCGCAACCCGTATCAACGCTGTGCTCGCGTGATCTGACGCGTCTCAGTTGAACCGCCGCCGCCGGAGGACCGTGTGAACCCCGCGAACCCCACCCAGTGGGTCGAAGAGTACGAGGCCAAGCTGGCCGACCTGAAGAAGAAGTCGGAGGACCTCACGGAGAACTTCGCGGCCGCCTCCGCCACCGTGTCGTCCAAGGACGGCTCGGTGACCGTCACGGTGGGCCCGAACGGAGGCCTGCAGAACCTGCAGCTCGGGCACCGCGCGGTCGAGCTGGGCGCCGCCCGGCTCACCGCGGCGATCCTGGAGACGGCGCGGCAGGCCCAGAAGCAGGCGGCGTTGCAGGTCCTGGAAGCTCTTCAAACCGCTCGGCGAGGGCACCGAGGCCTACCAGATGGTCTCGGACTCCATCCCGGACGACGACGAAGCCGAAGACACCGGCGACACCTATGACGAGATCGACGACGACCCGGAACCGGCCCCTGCGGCACCGCCGGCGTCCCGGCCCGCGGCGGCTCCCCAGCCGCCGCCCGTCCGCGGCAGGCGCCGCGCGGACGACGACGATGACGACGACAACCAGCCCTGGTAAGGAACAGCGATGACCGCGCCGGAAACTCCACTCCCGTCTCCTCCCGGGATGAACATCACCGAGGAGAACAAGCTCAAGGGCTCGCTGTTCATCGAGGCCTACGGCAGCCTGATCGACGGCATCAGCAAGGACGCCGAGAGCGAGACCGAGAAGGCCCTGGACATCACGTTCAACGCCATCGGCGCCGCCTCCGCCACGGTGATGCTCGCGATCGACCCGCTGGGCAGCATCATCGGTGCCGGCGTCGGCTGGCTGATCGAACACGTGTCGTTCCTGCGCGACGCCCTGAACCAGCTGATGGGCAACCCGGAGGAGATCCAGGCCAACGTCGAGGCGACCAAGGCCCGTGCCGCCGAGCTGCGCGTGCTGGCCGAGGACCACAAGAGCGGTCTCGCGACGTTCGACGGCTGGACCGGTCAGTCCTCCGAGCGCTTCAAGACGTCCATGGACTCCATGTACCAGGAGCTCGACGACCTGGCCAACGCCGTCGAGACCAAGGCCAAGATCACCGCGATCATGGGCATGCTGGTCACGGTGCTGCGCGACATCGTGCGCGACCTGATCGCCCAGCTGATCGGTTCGCTGATCGGTGGCGCGATCCTCGCCGCCGCCGCGATGATCCCGACTTTCGGCGCCTCGATCCCGATCTTCATCGGCTTCGCCGTCGGCAAGGCCGTCGCGCTCGGCGTCAACATCGCCTCGCGCGTCGCCCGCGTCGTCGCCGCGCTCGCCCGTCAGATGAAGCGCATCGGCGACCTCGACGAGATCATGAAGAAGGTCAGCAAGGGCTGGGAGCGGTTCGAGAACTCCGCCGACGCCGCCGAGATCACCTACGAGGGCTACAAGGCCCAGGACGGCGTCAACGACAAGATCGACGAGGCGCTCCAGAACAAGCAGGGCGGTGGCAGCGGCACGGCTCCGAGTGCCACCACCGGTGAGACCACCACGGGCACGACCGGCACCGCCACGGCGACGCTGCAGAACTCGGTGCGCCTCGCCGACGCCGAGCCGACGCAGGCCCGCATGGCGGTGCACCAGGCAGAGCAGTTGCAGCCGACCCATGCCGTGCGGGCGATGCAGGCGGAACCGCTCCAGGCGACTCACGCCGTGCGGGCCATGCAGGCGGAGCCGTTGCAGCCGACTCACGCCGTGCGGGCGCTGCAAGCGGAGCCGTTGCAGCCGTTGCAGCCGTTCCAGCACGCCGAGCCGATGCAGCCCCTGCAGCGCGTTGAGGCGATGCACGCCGTCGAGCCGATGCAGGCCGTGCACCGCACCGAGGCGGTTCAGCCGTTGCAGCCCATGCAGCGCGCCGAGGCCGTGCAGGCGCCCATGGCGTTCCAGCGCGGCGAGGCCGTCGAAGCGCCCATGGCGTTCCAGCGCGCCGAAGCGGTCCAGGCCCCGATGGCGTTCCAGCGCGCGGAGGCCGTGGAGGCTCCTGTGGCGTTCTCCCGCGGCGTCGCTTCGGACTCCACGATGGTGTCCGGCGTCAGCATGACCTCGGGCGGCTCGCTGCACGAGGCCGTGCAGCCGATGCAGGCGCGTGAGGCCTACACGAGCGCGGACACGCAGTCCGAGCCGTTGCAGCAGACCACGGCCTATGAACCGCTCGCGCGCACGCAGGTGTCGCACGCGTACGACGGTCTCGAACCGTCGCAGCCGCGTGAGGCCTACTACGCCACGGGCATCGAGGCCGAGTCCGCCGTCTACGAGAACGTCAACCCGCTCGTGGCGAACGAGCCGTTGCGCGCGGTCGCCGCCTACGAGGTGGACGCTCAGGCCAGCGGTGCGGCGGCGGAGCCGGTGCGGCCGACGTTCCAGCGTTCCGTCCGGCCGACCGAGTAAGTCCAGCCAACAGCCGGGATCCGAGGTCCCGCCTTGTTCTGACGCAGTACTGGAGAAGCACCGCCCATGGCCAAGGGGAACGTCAATCCCAACCCGTCGCCGAACCCGGGAGCGAACCCGCCCCCCTCGGCGCCACCGGCCGGCACCGGTACGGGTGGTGGTCCCACCGGCAACAGCGGTTACTCCATGAGCGACTCCTCGATGCAGGGGTTGCAGAACAAGGCAGGCGACCTCGGGTCCCGCCTGGCGAGCATCTCGAGCGGCCTGCGCGGCCTGAGCTTCAGCGGCAACGCGCTCGGCCCCATCGGCCTGTTCGCGGTGCCCGCGCTCAACGCGTCCAACGACAACGCGGTCGCGCAGGCGGACAGGGGCGCCAAGGCGTTCACCGACGTCCAGTCCGGCCTGAAGGCCACGCACCAGACGTCGACCACGACGGACACCAACCAGAGCTCCAACCTCCGCTCGATCGACACGAGCACCAACGCGAAGCCGCCGGCCGGCACGACCGCGCCGCCGCCCTCCGGTCCGAGCACGTCGGGTGGCAAGGTCAGCGACCCGGGGTCGGTCAAGGGAGGCGGCAGCTCCACGCCGGGCCCGAACGGGCAGAGCGGCCCGAAGGTGTCCGGTCCCGGCACGGTCAAGGGCGGTGGCGTCAACCCCAGTTCCACCCCCGGCCCGCAGGGCGGCGGCAAGGTCACCCCCACCCAGGGTCCCAAGGGCGGTGCGAACTTCACGCCCACCCTCGGCTCGGCACCGGGTGGTGGCAAGGTCGGCGACGTCCAGGGTCCCAAGGGCGGCGGCGCCAACCCCGGCTCCACCCCCAACTCGCAGGGTGGCGGTGGCAAGGTCTCCCCCACCCAGGCCCCCAAGGGCGGCGCGAACTTCACGCCCACCCTCGGCTCGGCACCGGGCGGCGGCAAGGTCGGCGACGTCCAGGGTCCCAAGGGCGGTGCCGGCTTCACGCCGACCGCCGGTGCCGCTCCGGCGGGTGGCAGCAAGGTCAGCCCCACCCAGGGCCCCAAGGGCGGCGGCGCGGGTTTCACGCCCAGCGTCGGCCCCACGCCGGCCGGCGGCGGCAAGGTCAGCCCCACGCAAGGCCCCAAGGGCGGCGCGAACTTCACGCCGAGCCTCGGCAAGTCGCCGGGCGGTCCCGCGGCCGGTGCGCCGCCGGTCGTCGGTGGCACGCCCGGTGCTCCCGGCGCCTCCGGTTCGAAGGGCGGCGGGTCCGGCGTCAAGAGCCCTGCGGCCTTCACGCCCTCCGCTCCCGGCAGCGCCGGCGGCAAGGGCGGTGCGACGCCTGGCGCGACCCCCGGCTCCACTCCCGGCGGCAGCGGGACCAAGGGTGGCTCCACTCCCGGCGGCTCCACCCCCGGCGGCGGCGCGAAGACCCCCGCGGCGTTCACGCCGTCCGCGCCCGGCTACAAGGACCCCGGTGGCGCGGCGGGCACCAAGCCGTCCACGGGCGTTCCCGGCTCGCAGGGCGCGGTGACGTCACCTCCGCGCGGCGGCGCGACGCCTCCCCCGATGGCGCCCGGCATGGCCCCGCCGGCGGGTGGCGCGACGCCGGGTGCGACCGGCGGCGAGCGCGGCGGCAGCAAGGTTCCGATCAGCGGTCAGAAGGGCGTGTTCGACGCGCCCAAGCCCTCCACGCCCGACAACACCATCACCAAGGCACCGGGAACGTCCCCCTCGACCCCGCCGCCGGCGCCGAAGCCCAACGCCAACATCCCGCTGACGCCCGGTTCGACGCCCGGCTCCACCCCTGGAGGTTCGACTCCGGGCGGAGCGAACCCCGGTGGCAGCGCGAACCCCGGTAGCGGCGCCAAGGCTCCCGCGGCGTTCACGCCGTCCGCGCCCGGCTACAAGGACCCCGGCAACACCCCCGGCTCGCAGAGCGCCGTCAGCACCCCACCGCAGAGCACGGGCTCGCGCGGCGGCACGGCTCCGAGCGTGACGCCTCCCGCTGCGGGCGCACCCCCCGTGGCCCCGCCGATGGCACCAGGCGGAACCCCCGGCGCGACCGGCGGTGAACGCGGCGGCAGCAAGGTTCCGATCAGCGGTTCGAAGGGCGTGTTCGACGCGCCCAAGGCCCCCACGCCCGACAACACCATCACCAAGGCACCGGGAACGTCACCCTCGACCCCGCCGCCGGCACCGAAGCCGACGCCGACGACCCCGCCTCCCTCCAGCACGCCGTCCGCTTCCCCGGCGGCGAACCCGAACACCGCGCCGCCCGCCCAGTCCCGGCCGGGCACGCCGCCCGTGTCGTCCCCGCCGGCGTCACCCGCGCCCAACACCAACGCGCCGTCGCCGCGCCCGGACGCCACCCCGGCCGCACAGCCGCCGCGTTCCGACGCACCGCCCGCGCAGACCCGTCCGGCGCCACTGACCAGCGCACCGCCGGTCACAACGCCTGCGGCCAACGCTCCCTCGCCGAACCCGGCGACCACCGTGCCGCCGGCCAACACCCCGGCACCGCGCCCGGACACGACGTCGACACAGCCGCCCGCGCAGACGCGCCCCGCACCACCGACCAGCGCACCGCCGGTCAACACCCCACCGGTCAACACCCCACCGGTCAACACCCCGCCGGCTGCGACCACGCCGAAGCCCGAGACCAGCGCTCCGACGACCACGCCGCCACCCGCACAGACGCGACCGGCTCCCCCGCCTCCCACCGGCGTGACTCCAGCTCCTGCCGCGGCCGTGACCCCGAATCCCGCCACCGACTCCGGACGCGGCAGGCCCGAGGACGCGCAGCCCCGTCGTGCACCGGTCAACTTCAGCCGCCCGACGCCGCAGAACCCGGAGGCGGGTCCCGCGGGACAACAGGTCCCGGCGCCGATCAACTTCAGCCGCCCCACGAGGCACAACCCGCAGACGGGTCCCGTGGAGCAGCAGACGGCGGCGCCGATCAACTTCAGCCGCCCGACGAGGCACAACCCGCAGATGGGCCCTGCGCAGCCGCAGACTCCGGCTCCCATCAACTTCAGCCGCCCCACGAGGCAAAACCCGCAGATGGGCTCCGCAGACCCGCAGTCGTTGGCCGACTACGGGGACATAGTGATCGGCTACGACCACGAGATCGCCGTGGCGGAGGGCATCGCCGGCCCGGACCACGACGCGATGGTGGACCACCTCGCCAACCGCGAATCGGCCTACGACCTGCTCGACTCGATCATCGACGACTACACCGGCCCGGTGACGACGCGGGACTACGAGTTCGCCAGTGACGGTGTCGAGCCGCAGTTCGTCTGGCAGGGCACGAAGGTGGTGCTGGAACCGCGTCCGGGTCAGTTCCCGTCCGTGGTGCCGGTGGTGGAGACGGGCGTGGCGGCGAAGCCGGAGATGATGTTCTCCTCGGACAACAGCCTCGCTCTGCCGCTTGCTCGTGGCGGCAACCAGTTCAGGGAGTTCTACGCGACACCGGAGGTGATCGCGGACGCTCAGGCGCGGTTGAAGGAGGTGGGCAGCAAGCTCGAACTGAAGGTGGCACCCGGCAACACGGTGCGTCATGGGGACACAACGCTGGTCATGGTCAAGCCGCACTTCGCGAGCAGGCCGCCCGGAGTGTGCAGCGAATTCTCCCAAGGCATCATCGGTGGCACGCACAGCCAGGCGGTCATGCGGCCACCGGATGGTGCGCCGGTCGTCGCCAAGGTCGGCAACGGTGGTCCGCTGAAGTTCAACGGAATGCACGAGATGGCCTTCGCGCTCGCCCACGCGGCGAGGCAACCCTCGTCACCGTCCACCACGCTCGCCCCGCAGCAGGTGGCCGACGCCATGGTCGCCCCCTCGACGAACCCACCGCCGGTGGGTGCTCAGTACGGCTCCGCGCTGATGCCGGGCACCGAGCAGCGGGCCAAGCTCGACCAGGCGGCCGAACAGCTGGGTGTCAACCAGTTCGCCTGGGCCAAGCCGGGCGAGGCGTACATGATCCAGTCGATCGCGGCCCCCGATCCGGCTGGCGCCAACTACGGTCTGAACTACACCCGCACGGGTGACGGGCAGCAACTTCCGCAGGTGTGGGGCTACCACCTCGGTTCGGTCGTGGTGAACAGCGCCGCGGACGACATGCAGATCAGCGTCGAAACCGTTCGGCAGGGCGGTTACCGCAAGGAGCTGCTGAACCAGGCGATCGGTGAGAACCTGCGCAGGCACCAACACGAACTTCCCGGTATCGAGGCGGAACTTCGCAAGCAGCCACCGGGGACGGTGGACGCGGAACTCATGCTCGCCGAGGCGCTCACGAAGATCCAGGACAGCCGTGCGGCCCTCGACGACCCCTCGGTCCAGGGCGGCGATCGCCAGAGCGCGGAGACCACGCTGAACCAGGCCACGTTCCAGGCGCGGCTGGCGATCAACAAGATCGCGGGACCTCAGCTGCCGCAGCCGGGTGAGATGTGGTTCTTCAACGACTACAGCAAGCAGCCCGGCCAGTCGTTCTTCGACAAGTGGGGCCATGTCGACGACGTGAACACGCCAATGCAGTTGGCGAACCCGTTGGTGGCTGTCACGACGTCTCACCAGAACACGACGAGCTACCAGGTGCCGATGGGCGAGACCAAGGACCTGGACGCGGAGCAGGTCGCGGCCGGCGTGCAGAAGTTGCCCGGAAACGCGACCAGCATGCTGACCGGTCTGGCGCAGCAGACAGTCGAAGCGGCGCTGTGGCGGCATCGCAACGGAATGCCCCTGCCTGAGATCCAGTTGCACGGCTACAGCAACAACCTCCTCAACAGCGACGCGGCAAGTCAGCAACGCGCTGATGTGGCCGCCGCGTGGACCAGGTCCGAGGTCGCGCGTCTGCTGGACGAGCTGCAACGCGACGTGCCGCCCGAGCGGCGGCTGGATGCCGGACAGATCCGCGTCGATCCGATCTCGCACGGTCGCGAGGTCCCTCCGGACTCGAAGAACCCCAAAACCGATCGCCGCAACGTCCGCGCGGAAGTGGTCATCCCGGACACCACGACTGCCGATCGACAGTCGGCCCCCCGCGACGTCCCCGTTGCCGACGCCACGAACACCGCGGCGGACATCAGGGAGAAACCGCTGCCCCCGCTGCCCGCGGAGGCGTTCGCGGCGGAGAGCAGCCGTGGCGGTGCGGACACGAACGCACTCAGGCCTGCTCCGGCCAACACCGGAGTCCCGGGTCAGGGCCGCGACGGCGGTGTGCCGCCGGTCCCGTCCACGTCATCCGCCGGCACGGCCACGAACACCACAGCGGACGGCAGTGGGAAGTCCGTGCCCACGCCGCCTCCGCTGCCCGCGAAGCCGTCCGCGGCGGAGAGCAGTCAGGGCGGTGCGGGGACGAACACGCCCGGTGCTGCTCCGGAGACTTCCACGGAGCCGAAGAAGGTCCGCGGCGGTGGCGCGCCGCCGCGGATGACGCCGCCCACCCCGGAGTCGCACCAGGGCAAGGACGTGCTGTCCGACGAGTCGTGGCGGCACGACCCCGCCCGGACCGCGGAGTGGTCCGAACCGGACAGCCCGGCCGACCGCAGCACGTGGGCCGATCGCCGCAACGACACCGACGTCCGCACCGTCGACCTCGACGTCCGCGACGTGCGCACCGACAGCACGCCGTCGAAGATCGAGGCCTACAAGGGCCTGATCAACTACGACCTGCGCCGCATCGAGACCAGCCCCGGCAAGTTCGTGCAGGAATACACCGTCAAGGTCCACCTCGAACCAACCGGCAAGACCACCGCCGAACAGCTCGCGCAGATCAGGGACAACGCCACCAACGGCGTCAACAACCTGCTCAACCAGGGTTTCCGGCTGCCCAGCGGCGACCAGTTCCACGTCAACCTGGAGTTCACCGACAACAAGGCCGACGCCCACACCACCGTCCAGGTCGACCCGAACGACCCGAAGGTCAACCAGGACCACTGGAACCCCGACACCAGTCCCGAGGTCCTGGCCCACGAAACCCTGCACTACCTCGGCATCCCGGACGAGTACAAGGACACGACCCGGGTCCTGCAGCAGCACGAGACGAACTCCGGCGTGCACGAGAACGACGGCGGCCTCATGGGCTCCGCCGTCCACCTGCCCGACCCCGGCATCCTGCCCCGTCACCTCTGGCTGATCGAACGCACCGCGAACAGCCAGGTCATGGTCCCGGACACGAGGCTGGAACCGCCCGGTCCCGCCACCGTGCCGCCGCCCGCGGGCTGGACGCCCAAGCCACCGTCGAGCGACGGCCCGGTGTCCACGCCCGGCACCGACGGCACCGTCGACACCAAGACGGACTCGGATTCGAGCCTCGACACCGACCTCGACCTCGAAACCAGGCCGGCGACCATGCCCGGCCGGTTCTTCGACTCGGACAGCGACGTCGACGTCGCTGTCGACGCCGCCGCCGCCCGTCCGAACCAGACGCACCTGCCGAACCTGGACCGCGTCGGTCTGGTCGAGTCGGTGCTGCGCAGTGCGGCGTTCCAGAACGCGCCGGTCCCGAACGCCTCGCCGCTGGTCGGTTCCACCGACGTCAAGTCCACTGTGGACACAGTGCTCGGCGATGTCCGGCAGAACCCGCGCAACCACAACCACTCCGGTCTGACCCCGCCCGCTCTGGCGAAGTGGGTGGCGAACCAGGTCAGCCAGGAGACCCTGGCGAAGTTCCACCCCGACCTGGAGCCGAACCTCCCCGGCCTCAGCGCCGACGCCAAGGCCGACCAGTGGCGGGCGAACCTCGCCGACGACCTGGCGAACGGGTCGTCGAGGCGCTGGGACGTCGTGAACGCCGGTCCCAAGGCCGCCGGCACGAACCCCGGCGACGTCGAGGTGATCAACCACCTGACCCAGCAGCTGAAAGCGAACGGCGCGTTGCCGTCGCCCGCCGACCTGGTGGACAAGGCGCTGCAGACGCCGTCGTGGGCCGACTCCCACGTCGGCTCCCACCTGCCGGCGTCGATCGCGCAGGCGTTGGACGTGCAGCTCGTCGTCGACAACAACGGCGTGCAGACCGTGCACGGCCCGGGCGGCGCGACGCAGGTGCAGATCAGCTCGCAGAACGGCACCTTCGGCGCGCTCGGTGCCCCGTCGGCCCAGGAGGTCCGCGCCGGCATGGAGGCGTGGCTCGCGGGCAAGTCCTCGGCGGAGGTCAACCAGACCATCGCCGATCTCTACAAGGGCCGCCAGGACGAGGGTCTCTACAAGGCCGCGCAGACGGTCCAGCTCGTCAAGCGCGCGGCCGCGCACCCCGGTGGCCCGCAGGCGTTCGTGAACGCCCTGCGGGAACGGGCCTCGACCCTCGAGAACCGCATCGCGGAGGTGAAGTCCCAGGCACCCCGCCGGCCCAGCCTGTGGAAGACGCCGCAGCACACCGCACAGCTGGCGCAGATCGACGCGCAGGTCAAAACCCTCACCGACCTCCTCGACAGCACCAACAGCCAGATCGAGACCATTGCCGCGCAGGGGCCCGCGCTGGGCACCACGCACCTCATCGACAAGTTCGTCGCGGGACCGAACGCGGACAAGCTCGAACACGTCCCCGCTGACGTGCTCCCCCGGCTCGACAACCAGCTGACCGCGCAGATCACGGCGGCCGAGAACGCCGGGTTCGACGCCTCGGACCTGAAGGTGTTGCAGGAGCGGGTGCGCAACGAGGCGGACGTGCGCATCGTGATCAACCACGCCTCCACGCGTGGCCTGGACGGCCTGAGCGCCCAGTTGGAGGACGCCAAGGAGGCGTTGCAGAACTACCGCGACGGCAAGTCGTCGGCCACGGGTGTCCAGGGCTTCCTGAACCAGATGCTCGGGCACGAGGTCGACACCTCCGTCGACTTCGACCAGAAGATCGCCCAAGCCGAAGCCCTGGTGCAGCAGGCAGAGCGCAACCTGGCGTTCACGAATGATCCCGACTACGGCAACCGCTTCGAGAAGGCCGCGGAGAAGTACGCGCAGCTGCAGGCGACGATGCAGCGGTTGGAGCGGTTCAACGCCGAGCTCGATGCGCGTGCGGAACGCCTGCGCGATCTCGGGGTCAGGACTCGCGAGTTCCAAGTACGCCAGCTCGCCCGCGCTCTCGAAGAGCAACGCACGCAGCGGGACACCGCAAGCATTCACAGCGCTCCCGGTTTCGACACGCAGTCGGATGTCGACGCGCGGTCCGACGCCGATGCGCAGTCCGACGTGGACGCGCGGCCGGACAACCGCGTGCTGACCCCGCGGCACGAGCACGCGGCGTTCCGGGCCTCGCTGTACGGGAAGTCGCAGGCCGAGCTCGCCGATCTGGCCGCGCAGCACAGCACCCACCCGGACCGCTCGTTCGAGATCGAGCAGATGTCCCGCTACCAGGAGATCGCCCACAAGGAAGGCGGCCTCCAGCAGCACCTGCGGGACCTGCAGAGCGAGATCCGCCAGACCCGCGAGGAGGCCCGTGACCTCAAGCGGACCACCGACGCCCTGCCGGACGTGTTCAAGTCCGAGCTGATGCGCACGGACCAGGCGCAGCGGCAGGCGGAGCAGCAGCGGCTCACCGACCATGCGCGCCAGCTCGACCAGGAGCTCATGCGGCTGCAGTACGACCGCACCGACGCGCTGACCACCTACGCGCTCAACCTGCCCGCCGACACGACGGCACCCGAGTGGCAGGCGGTGACACCGGCCGACGCCGAGATCATCGAGAACCGCGTCACCGACCTGATCCGTGACGCGCGCATCGGCGGTCTCCCGACCCCGGAGCTCGACCGCCTGTACGACCAGATCCGGGAAATCCGGATGATGGAGACGCCGTCGCCGTCCCGGCCCGACACGCCGGTGCCGTCCCGACCCGACACGCCGACGGCCGAGGTGGACGACTCGGCGTCCGTCCGATCGGACGACTCCTCGTCAGCTGGTTCGGACACCGACGCGCGGGACAGCGACACCGCCCCGCCGGTCGAGGCCCGGCAGGAGCAGGCCGCCCCCGCGGCCGAGCCGCGGCCGTTCATGCAGGACCCGTCGGCACGGTCCGCGGCCCCGGACATGGACCTCGTCGTGCCCGGTGGCTTCGGCCCCGTCCACGAGGGCACGCCGCAGCGGTCGTTCGAGGCGTCGCTGTACGGCCTGGACACCGCGGCGCTGCGGGACCTGCAGCAGACGTACGGCCGTGACGCCGCGCGCTCGGCGGCGATCGAGCACATGATCGAGGTGTCCCGGCAGGCGGGCCCGCCCGCGATCCACGACCAGCGCACGCAGATCGCCGAGCAGCGCCTCGACGAGATGAAGACGGCCCGCGACCGGTGGAACGCATCGGACCTGGTGCCCGACCGCCTCAAGACCCAGGCGATGCTCGACGAGCAGGCGGCCAGGCGGGCGGCAGCGGACCGCCAGGTCGAGTACTACCAGCAGCGGGTCGACCAGCTCACGAACAACCGCGACGCCGCTCTCACCACGCACGCGCTGCAGCTGCCGGCCGACGTGGACGCGCCGGCCTGGCGGCACTTCGGCGACGCCGACCTCGCGGCCGTGCGGAACCACGTCGACCAGCAGATCCGGGACGCGCAGGCGGGTGGGCACAACACCGCTCACCTCGAAGCCTTCCTCGACTTCACCACCGAGCTCCAGGAGACGCGTCAGAACGAGAACGCGGACACCCGTCCCGCGCCCGAACCGGACACCCGTCCCGCGCCGCCCAGGCCGACGCCCAACCCCGTCATCCCGATGACGACGATGGCGCCACAGCCGGTCGGCCAGCTCCCGGACACGAACCTGCCGAGCTTCTTCCAGGACAACAAGGCGCTCGGCTCGATCGTGCCGACCGACGTGCGCGGCGCGGACGCGGTGGTGCGGGAGATCAACGGGCTGAAGCCCGACGACGCCGCCCGCATCAAGAACGCGATCGAGAACGACTTCGAGACGTTCCTCGGCGACGGCCGCAACTTCCAGGTGAAGATCGGCAACGCCTGGTTCGAGGCGAACGTCCGCGCCGAGATGCACGCGGACGGGAGCAGCACCACCGACGCCGCGACCACGAAGGTCGACAAGAACTACCAGGCCGCCGCCGCGTCCACGACGACGAACAGCATCTCGACGTCCAACGACGTCGGCGGTGCGGTGACGGCCGGCGTGGCGATGGGACCGTACGGCTCGCTGGGTGGCAAGGCCGCGCTCGCGACACCCGCGGTGTCGCAGGCCACCAGCACCTCCGTCACCGAGCAGCGTGCGATCAAGGGATCGGACTCCGGGTCCAAGAAGATCACCGTGCCGGTCTCGTACGAGATCACGCTGTACGACGCGTCGGGCAACCCCGCGCTGTTCTCGACGCTCAGCACCGGTCCCGACGTGACGCTGCAGGTGCCGACGGACCTCAGCACGATCGTCGACTCCGGCAAGTCCTCCGCGGCGGTCACGCCGTCCGACGCGGCGTGGGGCGTCAAGGCGGAGAACGTCGTGCCGGAAGCCGTGGTGGTCAAGGACTCCGGGAAGCTGTTCAACGACGTCGCGGAGAACCTGCACCCGTCGATCACCAAGATCGGTTCGCCGGGGCGCGAGGCGCTGCAGAACTTCCTGAGCCCGACCTCGATCCGCAACAACCTGCCCGCCATGCTCGGCGGCTTCGTCACCTCGCCGGACCTCATCAGCCCGCACGCCGGCAAGGGCGCCGCGGTGCAGATGAAGGCGACGCTCAAGGACGCGAAGCTCGTCGGCACGCACGCCGACGCGGCGCTGGACCTCAAGGACACCTTCTCCTGGGGCAGCAGCGTGTCCGCGGCCAGCAAGACCGGGTTCGACGTCACCGCCGGCTTCGGGGGCAACATCGGTGTCCCCGGCCAGGTCGGCGGCACCGTCGGCGCGACCGGCGGGTACTCCGCGCGCACCGCGGAGGGCGTCAACGCGGGGACGAGCTCCAGCCGCAAGTCCGGCATAGGGGTCAAGGCCGAGACCGGTCTGTACGAGGTCACCGCCGAGGTCGAGGTCCAGGGACCCGCGGGCAAGCCGGTGACCATGGAGGTCACGACCCACATGCGCATGGGTCTGGGCGAGGCCGGCTCGGTGGGCCTGCCGACCGTGGGCAGCGCCCTCAACACCACGACCGACCCGGCGACCGCGGACACCAGGTTCCTGCCGCCCTACGTCGCCGACACGCTCGCCGCGGGCAACGCGAAGGTGGGTGAGTTCGTGCCCGCGACGCAGGTGCAGGGCCAGGTCGAGACGAAGCTGCGCGAGCTGCCCGGGTTCGAGAAGTTCCTGCCGAAGTGGAACAACCCGGACGCGAACCCCCGCTCCAGCAAGGGCCAGGGGTTCGGTGACGTGGCCGTGCAGCTCGCGAACCAGCGCAAGCTGGACGCCAGCCTGTCCCCGGCCGCGCTGAAGGCGAACATGGACAGCCTGCTCGGTCCGGGCGTCCAGGTGCAGCTGAAGAACTCCGGCAAGACGACGAACACCTACGTCAACGTCACGGTCAAGGCGAAGCTGACCAACCCGAAGCACCTCGGCAAGGCCGAGGGGCGCGCGGTCAGCGACTCCACCACGAGCGGCCCGAAGCTCGACGCCAACACCAGCACCACCAAGGGCTGGACCGGTGGCATCACCGGCAGGGCCAACATCCCGGTGAAGACCGGCGTCGCCTCGCTGACCCCGATGCCGCAGGCCGGTGTGTCCTACAGCCACTCGTGGACGGACAAGACCTCGGCGGGACCGGCGGTGAGCGCCACCTCGTCGAACCCCGGCAGCGCGGACGCGCAGGTGTTCCAGGGCGACGTGGAGTTCGAGGTCGAGATCACCACGTTCACGCGGCCCCGGACGTGGGTCCGCACGATCGTGCCGGGCGCGCCCGGTCAGCACGCGCCGGACGTGAAGACCGTCGCCAAGACCGGCGCCGGCCTGGGCAAGATCGACGGCAAGGTCAACCTGTGGGTGTCGGACTCCTCGACGCTGAAGGACGACCCCGGTGACGGTTTCAAGCCGGGTGATCCGAAGGCCACGCCGATCAACAACTCCCCGACCGTCAAGGACCTGCTGAACCCGGGAGAAGCCCGGCAGAAGTCGCCGGAGTTCCTCAACGTGGAGGCGGTCGCCAACACGACGGAGCTGCGGGACCAGGCGATCGACGCGCTCAACCGCGCGGCCAAGGGCGACTCGGCGCTCACCACGCCGGGCACGGCGTCACGGGCGCAGATCGACAAGATGTTCGCCCCGGAGAACATCAAGGCGAACCTGCAGCGGCTCATCGAGACCGGTGTGCAGGAGCAGGGCCTCAAGTACGACCGCCGCGTCACCGACCGCTCCGGCGCGATCGGCATGTCGGTCAAGCTCGGTGCGGCGAAGCTGGTGTCCATCTCGGACGCCACCGGCACCGACAACTCGGTCAGCGGTGGGTACAAGGCCGGTGGGTCGTCCACGACGAGCCGGTCGGTCGACCTCGTCGCCGGCATCAACGTCCCGGTGCGTCCCAACGTCACCCCGCCGCCCGCCGGCCAGCCGTCGAACCCCAGCGGGTCCGGCGGTGTCGCGGTCACCGGCAGGTGGACGCCGTGGTCGGACAACAAGACCACGTCGAACGAGATCGGCGGCAACGTCGACCGCGGCCAGACCACACCGGACGACGCCAGGACCGTGCTGGTCCAGGTCGACGCCGAGTTCACGATCGTCGGTGAGAGCCGCGCCGAGAACTTCGTGCACGGCGGCACACCGAACGCCGAGGGCGTGAAGGTGGACCTGCCGAAGTCCGTCTTCGTGCGGGTGTCCGAGGACGTCGCGCGGGAGATGGGCGTGCTGCCGAAGGTGGCGCCGAACGTCCCCAAGCCCGAGTTCCCGAAGATGGCGCCGCCGTCGACGGTGGCACCGGGCGAGCCCGGCGCGCTCGGGCTGTCCAACGTGGAGAAGGTCCCCGACCTCTCCGCGGCGGTCAACGAGCTCACGACGAAGCTGTCCACGAACACCAAGAAGTTCGGCAGCGCCCCGCTGATCCCGGACTCCGTGCTCAAGGACTCGATGAGCAACCTGCAGCGCATCGTCGACCTCAACTCGCCGTCGAGCGTCAAGGCGATGATCGACAGCGCCCTGGACGGCGGCGTGCCGCTGCTGGTCCACCAGCCCGGCACGTTCGGCAAGGACTCCTACCAGGTCACGCTGCGGGCGAAGACGGGCGAGCCGAAGTTCGACCAGGTCGTCAACGACGGCGTCGACATGTCCCACAACGACGGCGGCTCCCGCAAGGACGGCGACGGCAAGGGCCGCGGCACCGGCTGGGGCCTCGGCCTGCGGGCACCTGGCCTCGCCGCGCCGGGGAGCGCGAACCCGAACGTCTCCGGCACCGCGGGTCTCAGCGCCATCGCGAACGTCGGCTCCGCCCAGAGCACCTCGGTGACGACCTCGACCAGCACGGCGTTCGGCCACAACCGCACGGCGAGCGGTCCGGCGGCGCGCTACAACGTGCCGGTCGAGTTCGAGCTCGTCGTGGAGAAGGGCGCCAAGGAGGTCGCGAAGGTCCGCAGCGCCGAGCAGGACATGGTCGTCCGCACGCACGCGGACAACCAGAAGGTCTCGGCGCCGACGACCGGTCGCGGCGCCCCGCAGCCCTACATGTCGGCGGCGAGCAGGCGTAGCAGTGAGTTCGGCACGCCGGACGCGACCTACGCGTTCCAGCAGGACAGCCGGGCCACCCAGCTGCCGGCGACCGCGTCGGTGGAGAACCTGCGCGGCGCGGGCGACCTGCGCGACGCCGCCGTGAAGGCGATGACGGAGGCCGGCGCGGGCAAGGGCCTCACCGGCAAGGGCACGGGCTCGCTCAACAGCCTGCTCTCGACCCTCAGCCCGGAGAACCTGCAGCCGCACCTGCCCGCGATGCTGTCCGGACCGCTCGACGTACCTGGCCTCAAGGAGGCGGCGCTGACGTTCGGCCAGGACGCCGACGTGAAGGTCTACGCGAAGCTCGTGAACCCGCAGCTGGGCTCGCTCAGCGACGGCGTCAAGATCGAGACCCCGCTGACCACCAAGACGACCGACGTCTCCAGCGAGGCCAAGGTCGCCGACTCCTCCGACGTGGCCGTGGGCCTCGCCCAGGGCAGCGCGGCGGTCAAGCAGGGCGACCCCGCGGACACCGTCAACGTCGGCTCCGGTGGCGTCGAGCTGAGGCACGCGAACGAGGAGTCGTCCGCGGTCTCCGGCGGCCCGGCGCAGGCGCAGGGCGGCGGTGTGAAGCCCAAGGACCCGTCGCGCACCGGTCTCGTGCAGTTCGACGTCGAGTACCGCGTCGTCGCGACGGTCGGCGGCAAGACCGGCGTCGTCGACCTGACGGTGCCCGGCTCGGCCGGCGTGCGCATGCCCGCCACCGAGGTCGAGTCGATGCTGAACCAGAACTTCAGCGACTCGCTGAAGGACGCCCAGACCGAGGTCAAGAAGACGGCCGACGACTGGCGCGAGGCGGAGAAGAAGGTCGACGAGGCCCGGCACGAGGCCCAGGAGGTCATCAACTCCGCGGCCGCGGTGCTGGCGAGGACCGACCAGCCGCTGGGTGACGCCGCGACGAAGCTGAACACGGCGATCGAGAACCACGTCAACGCCGAGGCCGAGCTCCGGACGCGGCAGACGGCGTTCGACACCGCCGTGGCGGACGTCGCGCAGACCCGCGCGGCGATCCAGGACCTGACGCCGCAGATCTCGTCGCTCAGCCAGGACGCGCTCACGACCAAGGACGCCCTGGACGACGCCCAGATCAGCGGAGCGCCGAAGGCTGAGCTGGACCGGCTGGGCCAGGAGGCCGACGCGGCGCACACCGCGTTGACCGACGCCCAGCAGCAGCTCACCGACGCCCACGCGCAGCTCGACGTGCAACGCAAGGCCGCCGTCGACGCCCGCGAGGAGCCTCCAGGCGCAGCAGAAGGCCGTCGCCGACGCCGAAACCGCCCGCACCGACGCCGAGGAAGCCCACAAGGCGCTCTCGGCCGAGCGCGCCGCGGCCGAGAACAAGATCAAGGAAGCGGAGACCAAGCTCGACGACGCCCGCAGGGCCGCGGACGCGGAGCAGAAGAAGTGGTGGGACGCGAAGGCGGAGGCGGACCGCCAGGTCGACCTCTACAACTCGACCCCGCCCGCACCGCCGACCCCACCGGCGCCGTCGGCACCGCCCGCACCGTCGGGCCCGTCCGCGTCACCTGGCGACGCGAGCACGCCTGGCCGCGACGCGACCACGAACACGCCTGCCCGCGACACGACCACGAACACGCCACCCGGCAACGCGACCACGGACACCCCACCCACCGAGGTCACCAACACCGCAGCGGGTGCGAGCCAGAAGCCGCTGCCCACGCCGCCTTCGCCGCCCGCGGAGTCGTCTGTGGGCAGCGGGGGCAGTCGCAGCCGTGCGGAGACGGGCACACCCAGTCCTCAGGTCGCCGCACCGGCCACCCGCAGCAACGCCGAAGCGTCACTTCCGCGACAGACCACGGTGATCACGGGCCCTGCGGACGTCCAGCCCGCGGCGCCGAGCCCCACCGTGCACTCGACGACCGCTTCCGCCGAGGCCAAGGCCGAGGTCGAGGCTGAGCCGCAGGCCATGCTCGACAACGAGCCCGAGGCCGCAACCACGAACCCCAGGACGAACGAGGCACCACCAGCCACGTCGACTCCTGACACCACCGACAACCCGCACGCCGGCCCAAGCGAACCGCCACGCGAGACCACCGAACCCGGCGCGGCAACGACCGCTTCCGCCGAGGCCGAGGTCGAGGTTGAGGTCGAGGTCGAAGCTGAGCCGCAGACCGTGCTCCACAACGAGCCCGAAGCCGCGACCACGAACCCCAAGACGAACGAGGCACCACCAGCCACGTCGACTCCTGACACCACCGACAACCCACACGCCGGCCCAAGCGAACCGCCACGCGAGACCACCGAACCCGCCGCGGCAACGACACCGGAGCAAAAACCCGAGGCCGAGATCGAGGCCGAGCCGCAAACCGTGCCCGACAACCCGCACGCCGGCCCAAGCGAACCACCGCGCAAGACCACCGAACCCGGCGCGGCAACGACGCCGGAGCAGGAAGCCGGCGCCGCGGCGGTCAGCAGCGCGCTCACCGGCCCCCCGGCGGACCAGGACGCAACCGGGTCCAGCCGTGCCGGTGGTGCGGGTGAGCGGACGACCCCGGGTCAGCCGGTCGAGCCGCAGCTGCCGGAACCGGACCTCGGCAAGCCGTTCGTCGAGGACCTCTTCGACGAGATCGACGCCAAGACGTCCGCCGCGCCGCGTCCCGCGCAACCGCGGGACTCCGTGCAGTGGCGGGTTCCGGACGACGCCGCGCCGCTCACCCCTGACCGGCTCGAAGGGGAGTTCGGCATCCCCAAGCGCAACCAGGAGCGGTTCCAGAACTTCGTCGACCGCTTCAACATCGTGCTGGACGTCCGTCCCACGAACCCGGACTCCGTTCGCTGGCTCCACGACGGCGCGATGCCGAAGCCCAAGGACATCAAGGCGAAGACCATCAACCAGGCCGACGTGCTGCTCGGTGCCGACGCGGAGCACGTCGGGCTCGTCGGGTTCTTCCAGCCGGACCCGGACCCGGACCTCTCCGGCGTGGACCCGGCGATGCGGGACAAGGTCGCCAAGCGCTTCCACGAGCGCACCGCCGAGTTCGCCGAGCTGATCGGCACGATGGAGCAGTACGAGCAGGAGGGCAAGTTCAAGGTCATCGACGGTGTCGTCCACGGGTCGAACTCGCGGGGCGACCTCATCTGGATGACCGGTGACGCCGACATGTACGGCATGTACGACCCGGAGGGCAACCGGCTCGGCGAGGAGGACTACGAGAGCATGGTCTTCCTGCTGGTCAACCGCAACGTGGGGGTCCAGCACGGAGCACACCTGTACTGGGACCCGGCCACCGACTTCGACCGGAAGATCTTCGACACGATCGTCAACAGGCACGTGACCGAGGAACCGCTGGTCCGGTTCAGCCCTGGCCGGTCGGCATCCCTGGTGCTCGCCGACCCGGTGTCACCGCGCGTCGACTCGGTGCCCCCGCTCGCCGACCCGGTGCCACCGCGCGCCGACGCCGACGGCCAGGTCGCGCCGACCGGTTCCGGAGGACCCGAACAGCCCGAGGTGGCGGAGGCCGCCCCGTCGAGCCGGCTCAGCGAGTACGAGGAACACGTCAGCAGCACGCGGCGGCACCTGCGGCACCTGGCGTTCGACGTGCTCAACCGGCCCGCTCCCCCGCCCGTCACCTCGGACGGCCTGTACGCGGCGGTCGCGGAGGTGGTGCGCCAGGACCCGGCCGCCCTGCGTGCGCAGGTGCTGAACCAGGCCGCCACCACCGCGGCGGTGAGCCGGGCGGTCGCGGACTTCACCTCGTTCAGGCCGGCTCACACCGGACACCTGACCGGTGCGCTCGTCGAGAACGCCAACTGGGCGCTGCACCCCGACGCGAACGAGAACACCGGTGCGGGGAACGCGCGCGACCTGCTCGGCCACCTGATCGCCACCCGGCTGGGCACGACCTTGGTGATCCACCAGGGCACGGGCACCGCACCGCTGGTGCTGGCACCGATGGGCGAGCACACCGGAGCTTCCCGTCGAGGTCGACGTGGTGGTGGTCGACGGCCGCGTGACCTACCGACCTCACCAGCCACTTCAGCCGGGCAGGTGAGTGCGTTAGCGTGACCGGCGTGGACGAGTTCGCGCAGGCTCTCCGGACGGCGATCACGAATCGCGGTCTCGGTCTGGAGCGCCTGCGCGAGCACCTCTCGCACAACGGCGTCTCCGTCTCGATGGCGACGCTGAGCTGCTGGCAGACCGGTCGCAGGCGGCCAGAGCGGCAGAAGTCGCTGCAGGCCGTCGTCCACCTCGAGCACATCCTGCGGGTGCCTCCCGGCCACCTGTCGGAGCTGCTCGACCCCCCGCGCTCACGCGGCCGCTGGCTGCGCGGGGCACCGGCGCCGGTGTCCGCGTTCTGGCCGGTCCCCGCGCCCGTCGAGCACGCCCTGCACGACCTGGACACGCAGTGGGACGACCAGCTCCTGCGCGTGAGCCAGCAGGACTTCGTGACGATCGGAGCGGACCGCACCGAACGGGTCTTCCGCTCCCGGCAGGTGCTGTCGGCGTTGATGAACGGGCCCGACCGATGGGTCGTGATCCTGCACGCCGACGACCGCGACCGCCCGCCACCGCTGGTCAAGGCCTTGAAGAACTGCACGGTCGGACGGGTCGTCCAGGAGCCGGCCGAGGGGTTGCTGGTCGCGGAGCTGCTGTTCGAACGGCCGCTGCGCAAGGGTGAGAGCGTCGTGGTCGAGCACGAGATCGTGAACCAGGCGCCCTGTCCTCCCGCGACGAGCTACGAGCGCAAGTTCCGCCTGCCGACGCGGGAGTACGTGCTCGAGGTGACGTTCGAGGGTGCCCCTCCCGCCTCCGCCGTCCAGCTCGCGGACGGGTCCGAGGTGGCTCCCGGGCGCACGTTGCTGGACGTGGCTTTGAACGTGCGGCCCGGTGTGCGCGGGTTCAGCTGGTCGTGGTCCTAGCGCGACATCGCCGAACGCGCGGAACGGCTGTTCCCCCGTGCCTCGGGAGAACAGCCGTCCTGCGTCGACCGTCCGGTGTGGACTCTCAGCCGATCTTCTCGATCAGTGCCCGGCGGATCAGGAACTTGCCGGGCTCCCGCACCTGTTCGAAGGCTGCGTTGTTCAGCAGCGCGCAGCTGCCGGACACCGACGCGACCTTCACGGTGGTGGACTTGTCGTTGTCCAGGTTCGTCACCTTGAGCGTGGTGCCGATCGGGAACTCACCGCTGGACGCGGCGGGCGCGCCACCCTCGCCGGACAGCGTGACGGTCGAGCCGGCGCAGACCTGCTGCCCGGACGCGCCACCGTTGCCCTGACCAGTGCCGGGCTGCTGGGGAGCGGGCTGGGCCTGGTCGGCGTTGCCCGCGCCACCGTCACCCGCGCAGCCCGCCGCCTTGCGCCGCTGCTGGATGAGGTTGACCACGGCCTGCCGGTTCGCGATGCGCGCCTCGGACTGCGCGTCCGGGTTCGCCTTCTGGCCCGCGATGAAGGTCAGGTTGTTCTGCAACGCCTTGGCGAGCCCGCCGCAGTCCTCACCGGACGTGGCGGCCTGGCCCTTCTCGGGTTGCGCCTGGACGTTGCCACCACAACCGGCGGCAGCACGTCGCTGGTTGATGAGGTTCACGACCGCCTGGCGGTTCGCGATGCGGGCGTCCGACTGGGCGTCGGGGTTCGCCTGCTGACCGGCGATGAAGGTGAGGTTGTTCCGCAGCGCCTGGTCCAGTCCGCCGCAGTCCTCGGCCGCGTTCGAGTTGGTGCCGCCGAAGGCGAAGATGCCACCGGCGACAGCGGCGACCGCGAGCACAGCGCCCGCGCCGATCATGGCGGGCTTGCGGTGTCGAGCGCCCATCCTGTGTCTCCTCGGGGTGGATCGGTGTTGTACCGATGACTACGGGGAGATCACGGGGCGGGTTCAGAATTCGGTTGTGGGCAAAGGGTTTTAAATCGGTTTAAGGTCCGTGGAATTCTGCGCGGTCAGCCCGACTCCGCGACCTTCTTCAACCGCTCCAGCGTCGCCTCGATGTTCCGCTGGTTCGTCACCGCCCGGTCCTTCACGCCGGTGGCCAGCCGCGTGATCGGCACGTACCACCCCGGCCGGCGGTCCCAGGTCGACTCGGTCACCCGGCACCCGCCGGCGGTCGGCTCGATGTCGTACTGCCAGCGCGCCACCGCAAGCCCCAGCGACCTCACCTCGAACGCGAACCGGGTCACGGAGCAGTCGGTCACCGTGGAGGTCGTCGGCCACACCCGCCGTCCGCGCCGGTTGACGCCGCGGAACCGCGCGCCGACCGACGGGCCGGAGCCGTCCAGCCACTTGCCGCCCGCGTACTCCTCGGCGACGCCGCTCAGGTTTCGCAGGTCACTGACCAGTTCGAACACTCGCTGCGGTGAGGCGGCGACATCGACGTGCGCGGTGGCGTCCGGGGTCATGCAGGCGAACCTACTACGGGTAGGTTCGCTGCACCAGCAGCTGATCTCCTGCTGATCAGTCCGTACCCCGGACGACCCCCGCTGCCGGGTTTTCTTCCTCGTCGTCGAACCATTCCGGCCGCAGCGGAACACTGCACAGCGTGGGGAAGTCGTCGAGATCCGGTGCACCGCCGCGCAACTGCTCTTGAACGCTCATGGTCACTCCTGGTGAAATCCCCCGCTGGCTTTGTTGAACGATGGCAATGAATGTAGTCGAAAGGGTGTGACCCAGATCGCTGAGTTCCACGGGGTGGAACGCGGGTTCTCCGCCGGCTCGGTTCACTCCGCGGACGGCACGAGGAAGCGCGACACGCTGCGCAGCTTCTCCCGCGTCTCCTCCAGTTCCCGTTCAGGGGTGGACTGGGCGACGATGCCCGCGCCTGCCCGCAGCCAGATGTCGCCGTCGCGGCGGAACACGCTGCGGAGGACGAGAGCCGCGTCGATGGCGCCGTCCTGGTCGACGGTCAGCACGGCGCCGCTGTAGAGGCCGCGCGGCTGCGTCTCGGCGCGCCGGATCAGCTCGCACGCGGAGGCCTTGGGGATGCCGGACGCCGTGACCGCGGGGAAGAGGGCGGCGAACGCGTCCCAGCCGGTGCGGTCCGGTGCGAGCGAACCCGAGAGCTGGGAGGCGAGGTGTTGCACGCTGCCGCGTTCCTTCACGCTCATGAACTCCTCGACGCGGACGGTCGACGGTCTGCACACGGTCGACAGCTCGGTCGCGGCCAGGCGCACCGAGATCGCGTGTTCGAAGACCTCCTTGGCGTCGCGGTAGAGCTCGTCACGCCGCACCCGGTCGGCTTCGTGATCACCGAAGAAGGCGCGCGTGCCGGCCAGCGGCTGGGTGACCACCTCGCCCTTGGAGCTCACGCTGATCACGATCTCCGGGCTGAACCCGAGGACCTCCCAGCCCTGAAGGCGCAGGAGGAACGATCGCGCCGGGTTGTTGGCAAGACGGCCGGTGAGGTACGTCGTGGGCATGTCGATGTCTTCCTGCACCGGCACCACACGGGAGAGGATCACCTTGTCCAGCGCGCCGGAGCGGATCTCCGCGATGCCCGCCGCGACCGCGGCCCGGTAGCTCTCCGCGTCGTGGCCGTCGACATCGACCTCCACGCGCGCCTCCGCCGGCTCGACCCCGCCGGTCAGCACGGCAGCCGCGAGCCGCGACTCCAGCGCGTTCACGTCCGCCGCCGTGAGTGCGCGCAGGAGGGCGATGCCGTTCTCGAAGCGCACCTCACGCCGCGGGATCATCAAGGTGACCGTGTCGGTCGTCGGCGCGTCGTCCAGTCCGTACAACGCGTAGGACAGCTCGAAGGTGGCCCAGCCGTAAGCGCGCCAGTTGTCGACGTCGACCTCCGCGAGCCGGGTGGCGAGCGCCGACAGCGGTTCGCCCGCCCGCGTGGTGACGGTCGCATGGGCGCCCTCACCCCAGCAGATCGAACCTTGGTTCTCGTAGAGCACGTTGTCCTCGGTCGACGTCGCCGCGAGCGTGGCAGCCACGCGAAGAGGATCGGCCGGCAGTGCGACGTGACGTTCCCAGTACCTCAGTGCAGTTCTCCTAGATCGAGTCGGTTCGCAGCTCGCCCGCGTCCGGGCGCGTGGGTCGTGGTGGCTCAGGCCGCGGCCGGGTTGTCCACCCACAGCCGCACGGGGCCGCGGAAGCACGCGTTCTCGTGGTAGCGCACGACTTCACCGTCCGCGAGCCGGAGGTGGGGCAGGCGTGCCGTCAGCTCCTCCAGCACGACCCGCATCTCCAGCCGAGCCAGCGGAGCACCGAAGCAGGCGTGGATTCCCCTGCCGAAGGTGAGGTGCTGCTGGGGGTTGGACCGGTGGACGTCGAACCGGTCCGGGTCGGCGAACCGTGCCGGGTCGTGGTTCGCGGAACCGATGAGGAGCAGGAGCTTGGCCCCCGCCGGGACGGTGACCCCGCCGATGTCGACCTGCCTGGTGGTGATCTTGCGCCAGGTGTGCAGGCTCGGGTCGAAGCGCAGACCCTCCTCGACCGCGTTCGGGATCAGCGACGGGTCGGCGCAGATCGCCTCCCACTGCTCCCGGTGCGTGAGCAGCCGCTGCAGCGTGCTCGACGACGCGTTGGTCGTGGTCTCGTGGCCGGCGAAGCTCACCGCGTGGATGACGTTGACGATCTCCTCGACCGACAGCGCGGCGGGATCCGCGAGGTGCGAGCGGAGCAGGTCGCTGGTGAAGTCGTCCCGCAGGTCCTCCTTGCGCGCGGCGACGAAGTCCGTGCAGTACCGCCAGTACTCGACCATCCTTCCCGCGATCCTGACCTGTTCGTCCGGTGTGGACCGTCCCCAGGTGAAGGCCATGCGGTTGAGGGCGAGCGCCTTGAGCGCTTCCGAGTCCGACTCGGGAAAGCCGATCAGGCTGAACACGATCTTGGCGGGCAGTGGTGCCGTCAGCTCGTGCACCAGGTCGAACCGCGACTTCGAGGCGGCACCGTCGAGCAGTTCGGTGGTGCAGGCGCGGATGACCGGTTCGAGCCCCGCGATCCTCCTGGCGGAGAACGCCTTGACGTTGAAGGCGCGCACCCTGGTGTGCTTGGGCGGGTCGCAGTTGGAGACGGTCGGGGTGGCGTGGAACCCGGCGTCGAGGATCTCCTTCGCTTCCTGTGCAAGCGGGTAGAAGGGCGTCTGGGTGATCGCACCGGAGAAGCTCTCGTGATCGGTGAGGACGCGCTTGACGTCCTCGTGGCGGGTCACCGGCCACATGTCGAGCTGCGGTTCGTAGAAGACCGGGCTTTCCTCGCGCAGGGTGGCGAGCGCCGGGTACGGGTCGGCGAGGTAGTCGGGAGCCAGCGGGTCGAACCGCCCCTGCACAGGGCAACGGCCCGTGCTGCTGTTCAGCATCTCATCTCCACGGAGTTGGCTGGGTGAACCGGAAGCCCGGAGGAACAACCGCTGAGGCGCGCTCACAGCCGCCTGCCGAGCACCTCGGCCTCCCGGATCGACGTGAGCATGGTTCCCGGCGCGTACGCGTCCCCGATGACGTGGACTGGCACCCCGCTCGCCGACAGCGGACCCGACAGCTCGTCGACCGGCTGACGCGGGGTCGACCAGGTGAACAGGGCCACGTCCTCGATCTCGGTGAGCCGCCCGGTGAAGACGTTCGCACAGCGCAGCACGCGGTCCTCGTACAGCAGCGGTTCGGTCGACAACTCGATGCGCACGCCCGCCTCGTGCAGTCTCCGGTGGACACCAAGGCGGCTCACGTACGGCACCGCGTCGCCCAGGGACGCCCTGGGCGTCATGAGCACCACGTCGCGGTACCGCCGCGCCAGGAGGTCGGCCACCGCGTAGGTCCCGGCCGAGTGGTCGAAGTCGAACAGCACCGCTGTGCCGTCGCTGCCTCCGCCGTCGCCGTGGACCAGGTGGTCGCGCACGCTGACGCCGTCCTCGCCGTGGGCGGCCAGGGTGGGCGGTCGCATCATCCGCGCCCCGGTGGCGAGGACGACGACGTCGGGACCGGTCGCGAGGACCATCTCCTCCGTCACGCGCGCACTCCGCTCGACGCGCACGCCGTTGCGTTCCACCAGCCACAGGTGGTGCTCCAGCGTGGTGGCGATGTCAGCACGTCCCGGCAACAGCGACTCCACCCTCGCCTTGCCGCCGAGGTGCGGTCCGGCCAGCAAGGTCACCCGGTGCCCTCGTTCGGCCGCCGCCGCGGCGGCCCGAAGACCTGCCACACCGGCGCCGACCACGGTCACCGCACGCTTCGTCGACGACCCGCGCACCCGGCCGGCGGCTTCACCACCGGTGCCGAGGTCGGGGTTGACCACACAGGCGATCGTGCGGCCACTGGTGACCTCTCCCCAGCAGACGTTGCAGTAGAGGCACGGCCGCACCTCCTGCTCGCGGCCCGCCCGCACCTTGGCCGGGAAGCCGGGATCGGCCACCAGGAGACGTCCCAGGCCGACCAGGTCACCGACCCCGTCCCTGACCACGGCCTCGGCTTCGGCAGCGGAGGTGACGCGGCCGAACGCCACGACCGGGACGTCCACCGCTGCCCTGAGGTCGCGCTGGATCCCGAGGTACGGGCCGGGCGGGTAGTGCATGTCGGGCACGTGGTCGCCGAAGCTGAGCGAGGAGTTGCCCTGGCCGAACGCGAGGTAGTCCGGCGGAGTCTCCTGGCCCACCCGGTTCGCGATGCGAGCCGACTCCTCCGCGGTGATGCCTCCCCGCACCAGCTCGTCACCCGGCATCTTCAAGCCCAGCAGGAAATCCGTCCCGCACACCGACCGGATGCCGGCCAGGACCTCGCGCAGGAACCTGGTCCGCCCGTCCAGGTCGCCGCCGTACTCGTCCTGCCTGGTGTTCGACCACGGCGACAGGAACTGCGTGATCAGGTGACCGTGCGCCGCGTGCACCTCGACGCCGGAGAACCCCGCACGCTGCAGGACGGCGGCCGAAGCCACGAACGACTCGGCGATCATCCGGACCTCCGACGTGGACATCACGTGCGGAACCGTCCAGCTGTACGGGTCCGGCAGGGGCGACACCCCGATCGAACTGTCCGACACCGGACCTCGCACCTGCTGCCTGCCCGAGTGCAGGAGCTGACCGACCATCCGGCAGTCGTGTTCCTCGACCGCGGCCGCGAGGCGCTCGAAGCCCGCGGTGTTGGCGGGTTCGTACGCCGCGAGACCCGTCTGCGGGGGCACCGAGCTCGGGTGGACGAACAGCGCCTCGGACACCACCATCGCCGCGCCACCGGCCGCGCGCTCGGCGTAGAAGGTGACCGTGCGGTCGGTCACCAGCCCCTGGCGCGCGTAGTTGTTCATGATCGCCGGAAACACGATCCGGTTCTTCAGCCGCGCGTTGCCCACCCGCAACGGGGAGAACAGGTGCGGATACCGGTCCTGTTCCTCGGTGGTCACGCCCTGGTGCCTTCGCCCGCCGCGGAGACGATCTCGCGCAGCTCGCGGCCGATCTTGCCGATGTCCGGCTCGGCACCGTCGAACAGCGCGCCGCCGTCGGCGTCCACGAAGACGGTGGTGATCCGGTCGCGGTGGATCGACCGCAGCGGTGCGGCGTAGGGCGACATCGCGTGGATCGCGGTCTCCTGCCGGCTGGCCTCGCCGACGGCGAGGATCGTGATGCTGCCGTCGAAGCCGGTCGGCGGGTCGTAGGTGAGCATCGCCGAGAGGTTCGCCTTGTAGATGGCCATCCGGTTGCGGAAGACGTCGAGGTCCATTCCGGACAGCAGGTCGTGCTCGTCGACGTAGCGGACGACGAACTCGACCTGTGCGTCCTCGTCGAGCTCGTTCAGCTCGTCCCACGGCAGGTCGATCCGCACGGCCAGCAGGCGTTCGATGATGTAGACGTAGTCCATGATCGCCCGCTGCTGCAACGAGGCGCTGTCGACCGGCAGCTCCTTCCAGGGGCGGTTGAAGTTCGGCATCAGGTGCAGGACGAGACCGGTGCGTTCACCCTGCTCGTGGAGCTGGCGGGCCGTCTCGTACGCGGGCAGTCCGCCCATGCAGTTCCCCGCGACGTAGTAGGGGCCCTCCGGCTGGACGCGGCGCATCTGGCGGATGCCGTGGGCGGCCAGCTCCTCGACCGTGCGGTACGGCGCCTGCTCACCGTCCATTCCCGGGGTCTGCAGGGCATACACGCCCCAGGTCTCGGGGATGTGCGGCAGGTAGTTGTTCATGTAGCTCACGCTGCCGTCCGTGGCCGGGTAGAGGAACAGGATCGGGGTGCCCTCCCGCAGCACCTTGACGTTCGACCCCTCCAGGGTGAGCAGCCGGTCGTTCCCGATGTTCTTGTTCTCCAGCAGCCGCAACAGCGCCAGTCGCTTGGTGTCGGACAGCTGCTGGAGCCGGTCGGTCGTGTTCACACTGTCTCCTGGTTCGCTGGTTCGCTGGTTGGTCAGTGGAGGCCGTCGAGCAGGCGGGCGACGTCCTCGTCCGACATCGACTCGAGCTGGTCGAGCGCGGCGCTGATGGCGAGGTCGTCCCGGACACCGCGGGTGAGGTCGTCGTCGATCCGTGCGGCGAGCGCCGACACCGTGGGGTGCGCGAAGAGGTTCTGCAGCTCCACCCGCACGCCGAAGCGCTCCTCGACCTGGAACAGCGCCCTGGTGGCCAGCAGGGAGTGCCCGCCCAGGTCGAAGAAGCTGTCGTGCCTGCCGACCCCGGTCCGGCCGAGGAGGTCGCCGTAGATCTCCGCGACGACCGCCTCGGTCCCGCCGGCCGGCGGTTCGTGCGCGGTGGCGCTCGGAGCCGGCTCCGCGACCATCGACGACAGCGCCGTGCGGTCGACCTTGCCGTTGGGAGTCATCGGAAGCGCGGTGTGCAGGACGAAGCGCTGCGGCACCATGTAGGCGGGGAGGACAGGAGCGAGCAGCTCTCTGAGCCGACCCGCGGAGACGGTGTCGCCGTCATGCGCGGCCAGGTGGGCGACGAGCACTCCGTCCGCCGCCAGGGTGACCGCGGCGTCGACGACCGCGGGGTGCCGGCGCAGCGCGTGTTCGACCTCGGCGGCCTCGACGCGGTGACCGCGCACCTTGAGCTGCTGGTCCGTCCTGCCCAGGAAGGTCAGCGTGCCGTCCGCCGACTCGCGGACCAGGTCACCGGTGCGGTAGACGCGCTCGGGCGCGTCGGCCACCCCCGCCAGGTCCGCGAATCGCCGCTCGGTCTCCTCCGGCCGGTTCAGGTAGCCGTTCGCGACGCCCTCCCCCGCGATGCACAGCTCACCCGGCACTCCGGGCGGCACGAGCAGGCCGCGTCCGTTGACGACGTAGAACCGGGTGTTCTCGATCGGCTCCCCGATGCGCACGGGATCGGTCGCGTCGACCTTCCAGCGGGCGGACCAGATGGTCGTCTCGGTCGGACCGTAGAGGTTCCACACCTCCCGGCACCCGGCCAGGAGCTGGTCGGCCAGGTCGCGGCTCATGGCCTCTCCGCCGCACAGCGCGGTGAGCCGGGAGAGCCCCTTCCACCCGGAGTCGAACAGCATCCGCCACGTGGAGGGCGTCGCCTGCATGACGGTGGCACCGCTGGTGTCCAGCAGGCCGGCCAGGCGAGCCGGGTCCGCCGCCTCCTCCGCGGTGGCGACGACGACCGCCGCACCGGTGACCAGCGGGAGCAGCAGCTCCAGCAGGGAGATGTCGAACGACAGGCTGGTCACCGCGAGGAACACGTCGTCCTGCCGGATTCCCGGCTTCACCGCCATCGCGTGCAGCAGGTTCAGCAGGTTGTCGTGCCGCACCTCGACACCCTTGGGCCGGCCCGTCGACCCGGACGTGTGCAGCACGTAGGCGGGACTGCCGGCGGTGGGCGGATCGAGCGGCCGGTGCGGCGTCGCGTCCGGTGACCCGTCGACCAGCAGCGGCCGGACCCGCTCGGGCAGGCGGGCGGCGAGGTCCGATCGCGTGACCGCAAGGGACATGCCGGTGTCCTCGACGATCCAGGCCATCCGCTCCTCGGGCAGATCGGTGGCCAGCGGGACGAAGACCGCTCCCGCGCGGACCGCTGCCAGCACCGCCACCACCATGTCGGGGCTGCGGTCCAGGAAGATCCCGAGTCGCCGGCCACGACCGCCCGCGGCATCGATGCGGCAGGCCAGCGCCGACACCGCGCGGTCGAGTTCCGCGTAGCCGAGCTCACGGCCGTCGCAGCGGACGGCGACGCGCTCGGGGTCGGCTTCGGCCCACGCCGCCACGAGCCGGTCGACCGTCGTGTCCCGTGCGTGGTCCGATGCGGTGCTGTTGCGCCTGCGGAGGTTCCGGCGCTCCAGCTCGGTCATCAGGGAGACGTCGCCGATCGGCAGGTCCGGGGAGCCGACCAGCAACGCGGCGAGGTGCTGCCAGCGGCGGGCCATGGCCTCGACCGTCGACCGCTCGAACAGTGCCGTGTCGTAGTAGAAGCTCCCCAGCAGTCCCCGTTCGCCGGCGTCGGGGTGGAAGTGCAGTTCGAGGTCGAACTGGACGCTGCCGGTGTCGAACGGGCGCAGCTCGGCCGTGGCGCCGGGCAGCCTCAGCGGGTGGAACGCGTCCTGGAAGGCGAAGAACGCCTGGAACAGCGGACTGCGGCTGAGGTCGCGGCTTCCGGCCACCTCGCTCACCAGCTTCTCGTACGAGTAGTTCTGGTGGTCCCAGGCGTCGGCGCACACGGCGGCGGTCCTGCGCACCAGCTCGCGGAAGCTCAGCTCGGCGGACAGGCCGACGCGCAGCACCAGGGTGCTGACGAAGCACCCCGCGGTCCGCTCGAAGCCGGGGTCCAGCCGGTTGGCGCACGGCGTGCCGATCGAGATGTCCTCGCGCTCGGTGGAGTGCCACAGCAGCACGAGGTACACGGCGAGCAGCGTGGCGAACCGGGTTGCCGCTTCCTCCCTGCCGAGCTCCGTGAGCCCGGTGGTGAGCTCCGGTCGCAGGACGAAGTCGACCCGCGCGCCGACGTGGCCGCGCCGGGGCGGGCGCGGGTGGTCCTGCGGCAGCTCCAGCGGGGTGCTTCCCGACAACGCACCCACCCAGTGGTCCAGGTTCCCGGCCGAGGCGGGGCTGTCGGCGTGTGTGCGTTCCCACTCGGCGTAGTCGGTGTAGTCCAAGCCCGCGTCCGCACCGCTCTCGCCGTTGAGGATCTCGGAGACCTCCCGCACGACGAGCCCGGTGGTCCACCCGTCGGCGACCAGGTGGTGCAGGGTCAGCCCCCACACGTGTTCCCGCTCCCCGGTGCGCACGAGCACCGAACGCGCCAACGGGCCACGAGCGAGGTCGAACGGCGCGATCAGGGCCGCTCGCAGCTCCCGGTCGACTTCCTCGGCATCGGCGCCGAGGAGATCGGCACTCCTCAGCACGGGTGCCGACTCCGGGTCGATGAACTGGACCGGCACTCCCCCGATCTCCTCGAAGGTCGCCCGCAGACCGGGGTGGCGGCGCCAGACGGTCTCCAATGCGGTGGCGAGCGCCGGCGCGTCGACCGGCCCCTCGATCCGGTAGGTGACGGTGAACGTGTACGCCACTCCCGTCGGGTCGAGCCTGTCGAGGAACCAGATGCGGTTCTGCACACCGGTCAGCCGGCAGGCCGAGCGCCCGCCGAGCAGCTCCAGCAGCTCGGACCTGTGCTCCCGCACCGCATCCCGCTCGGCGGGGTCGAGGGTTCCCGGAGCGGCCCGCAGCCGCAGCCGGTCACCGGCCGGCGTCAGCTGCACGCCCCGCCTCAGCAGTTCCACCAGTGAGGTCATCGCGTTCACAGCTCCATCCAGTCCATCGATCCCACGAGCGCCGCCGCGCCGGGCGCCGGCTGGCCGGCACCGGTCGACGGCTGGGCCTCGGCCGCGAGTGCGGAGACCCCGTCCGCCCGCAGCACGCGTGAGACCGGGATCTCCACGGCCAGATCACGCAGGACCAGGTTGCGGAGTTCCATCGCCATCAGGGAGGTCATGCCCAGCTTGCTCAGCTGGACGTCGCGCTGGACCTCGTCCTGCCGCAGGCGCAGCACCCTGGCCACCCGGTTCGCCAGCCGGTCCTCGAAGGCCGCACCGTCGTCGGAGCTGCTCGCGGCCTCCTGCGGGACGACTTCCTCCGGCTCCGAGCGCGAACCGTCATCGATCGCGCTCGTCATCTCGCGGCGAGTGCCACGTACGCGGTCGAGCCAGTACCGCTCGCGCTGCCAGGGGTAGGCGGGCAGCGGAACCGTGCGGCCACCGGCGGGCTGCACCCGGTCCCAGTCGACCTCGCACCCCGCCGTGTAGAGCGCCGCGACGGCTTCCAGCAGGCCTGTCCGCTCACCGCGCTTCCTGTGCGCCTTGGCGACCGTGGTGGCCGTCGCGCCGACCGAGTGGAGCGTCGCGTCGATCGCCGGGCCGAGCACGGAGTGCGGGCTGATCTCCAGGAACACCTGGTGCCCCTGCTCGGCGAGCAGGGCGACGGCCGGGCAGAGCATCACCGGTTCACGCAGGTTCCGCAGCCAGTACGACGTCCCCAGCTCCTCGCCCGCGCTCAGCGCACCGGTGACGCTGGAGCAGAACGGCACCGAGGTCGCGGCGGGCCAGACCCCGCGCAGCTCGGCGCGGAGCTCGCCGAGCAGCGGCTCCACCTGCCGGCTGTGCCCGGCCACGTCGACGACCATGCGCCGTGCGAACACCTCCGTGCGCTCGAGCTCGCCCAGCACCTCTTCCACCGCCTCGGGACTCCCGGCCAGCAGTGTCGAGGACGGGCTGTTGCTCGCCGCGACCTCGACCTGGCCGTCCCACCGGCCGATGAGCTCCCGCGACTCCTCCAGGCCGAGCTCGACCAGCGCCATCGCACCCTGCCCGCGGATCGACGCCAGGAGCGTGCTGCGGCGGCAGATCACGAGTGCGGCGTCCTCGAGGGACAGTGCGCCGGCGGCGTGTGCCGCGGCGATCTCCCCCATGCTCTGCCCCACGACCGCGGCCGGTTCGACGCCCCAGGACCTCCACAGGGCCGTCAGCGCGACCTCCATCGCGAACAGGGCCGGCTGCACCTCCTCGATCAACGGGATGTCCGCTTCCCCGTTCTCCCGCCGCAAATAGTCGAGGACGGAGAACCCGCTGACCCGCCGGATGGCCGCGGCGCAGTCCTCCAGCGCATCCCTGAACACCGGCTCCGTCGCGGCGAGCTTCCAGGCCCATGCCCGCCCAAGCGGCGCCGTGGCCTGGAAAGACGAACACGACGGACGGCTTCTTCCACGTCGGCGCCAACGGCCGTTCCGCGGCTCCTTCGAGTGCATCGGCCAGCTCGGTCCGCGAAGCACCCGCGACGGCCAGTCGTCGCGCGTGCGGAGAGCGGCGGGCGGCCGTGTGGGCGATGTCCCCGAGGTCAGCGGCGGTCCGCACGACCTCGGCGAGTGCCGTGGCTCCCTCGGCGAGCGCGGCCGGGGTGTGCGCGGACAGGGGCAGCACCACCGGTTCCCGCTCCTGCCCGTCCGGTGCGTGCGGGCGTTCCGCCGGCTCTCGGCCGGTCCGGGCGTGCACACGGGACCAGTTCACGTCCTGCCCCAGGCAGTACAGGCGGCCGAGGGAGTCGAGCAGCACCGGGCGGCTCGGCTCCGCCCGCCGGGAGGACGGCAGCACGTGACCTTCGCGGCCCGCCTCCGCCAGGCACTCGGTCACGTTGTGCACGAGGAGCGGGTGCGGGTTCACGTCGATGAAGTCACGCCGCCCTTCGGCGACGAGCAGCCGCACCACCTCCGCGAAGAGGACCGGCTCACGCAGGTTGTCGCACCAGTACTCGGCATCCAGCTCGTCACCGGCCACGTCCTGGCCGACGACCGTGGAGTAGAAGGGGATGACACCGCGGTGGGGACGCACACCGCTCAGCGCCGACCGCAGCTCGGGCAGCAGCGGGTCCATCTGCGGTGAGTGCGACGCGTAGTCCACCTGGATCGGCCGCAGCGTGACGCCCGACCGCGCGAGCTCGGACGAGAGGTCCCGCACGGCGTCAGCAGCTCCGGAGATCACCGTCGCGTTCGGACCGCTGCTGACGGCGATCGAGATCTCGTCCGCGCGGCTCGCGATCACCCGGCGAGCCTCCTCGACCGGCAGGTCGACCACGGCCATCGCGCCCGAGCCGGACGCGGCGCCGTGCACGATCGTGCTGCGGACGCAGACGATCCGCACCGCGTCCTCCAGGCTCAGGCACCCCGCCACGTGGGCTGCCGCGATCTCTCCCAGGCTCTGCCCGGCGACCGCGCCGGGGTGCACTCCCCAGGAGCGCCACAGAGCGGCGAGGGCGACCTGCACGGCGAAGATCGCCGGTTGCACCAGCCTCAGGTCCTCCAGCCAGGCCGGGTCGTCCGCGAGCACCACGTCCAGCACCGACACGTCGAGGTAGGGGCGCATCGCGCGGTCGCAGCGCCGCATCGCGGCCAGGAAGGCCGGTTCGAGCACCAGGTCCCTGCCCATGCCGAGCCACTGCGATCCCTGACCGGCGAACAGGAAGACGGGGTTGCCGCGATCCGCTTCCACGAGGCCGGTCACCGTGCCGGGCAGGGGACGGCCGTCGAGGTGCGCGGTGAGCCGCCTCGCCAGATCGGCGGGGTCCTCCGCGGTGACCGCCAGCCGCTGTCCTTCCCCCACTCCCCGTGCCACGGCACCGGAACGCAGCGCCGGCATCGTCGCACCGGGGCGCTCGCACGCTTCGAGCAGCTCTGCCGCCGCAGCGCGCAGCCCGTCTTCGTCACGGGCCGACAGCGGCACCAGGTGCGGCCCGCCCGTGCCCGCTTCCTCCAGGACCACGTGGCAGTTGGTGCCGCCGAAACCGAAGGCGCTCACCCCGGCGAGCCCGGGACGGTTCCGCCGCGGCCACGGCGTGCGTCGTGCAGCGACCCGCAGCCGCAGGCCGTCGAAGTCGATGTGCGGGTTCGGGGTCTCGAAGTGCAGGCTCGGCGGGATGGAACGGCGGCTCAGCGCCAGAACGGTCTTGATGAAGCCCGCCATCCCCGCGGCCGCTTCGAGGTGGCCGATGTTGGTCTTCGCCGAGCCGAGCAGCAGTGGGCGGTCGGCCGGGCGCCCCGCCCCGTGCACCGCGCCCAGCGCTCCCGCCTCGATCGGGTCGCCGAGCATCGTCCCGGTGCCGTGCGCCTCGACGTAGTCGACGTGCGCGGGGTCGATCCCGGCGTCGGCGCAGGCGTCGCGCAGGACCTCCACCTGGGCGGCCGGGCTGGGGGCGGTCATGCCGTTGCTGAAGCCGTCGTTGTTGATCGCGCTCCCCCGGATGACGCAGTGGACGGGGTTGCCGTCGGCCAGCGCGCGGGACAGCGGTTTGAGCACCACCACACCGCCGCCCTCACCCCGCACGTACCCGTTCGCCCTGCTGTCGAACGCCTTGCACCGCCCGTCGGGCGCCATCGCGCCGAACCGGTCCATCGCGACCATGCTGTCCAGCGCGAGGATCAGGTTGACCCCGCCGGCCAGTGCGAGCGACGACTCGCCGAGCAGGAGGCTCTGCCGTGCCTGGTGGATGGCGACCAGCGCGGACGAACAGGCGGTGTTCAGGGTGATGGCGGGTCCGCGCAGCCCGAGGAAGTAGGAGATCCTGGCGGGGATGATGCTGAGGTCCTGCCCCGTCGCGGTGTGCTGCGTGGTTCCGGCGAGGTCACCTGCGGCCAACTGGGCGTAGTCGTGCCACATGGCGCCGAAGAAGACGCCGGTCCGGGTGTCCCGGAGGCTGTGGGGCGCTATGCCCGCGTCGTCGAGCGCCTCCCACGACAGCTCCATCGCCAGCCGCTGCTGTGGGTCCATCTCGGCCGCCTCACGCGGTGAGATGCCGAAGAACTGCGGGTCGAAACCATCGACCCGGTCCAGGAAACCACCCCGCCAGCCGTCGGTCCCGGCCGGAGCGTCGCCCGCGTGCCACCGCTCCGACGGCACGGTGCCGACGGCGTCGACCCCGTTCGACAGCAGCGACCAGTACGCGTCGAGATCTCCGGCCCCCGGGAACCGGCAGGACATGCCGACGACGGCGATGGCCTCGTCGGAGCGGGCACCGCGCGTGGCCGGAGCGGGAACCGGGCTCGGCTCCCCGTGCCGCACGGAGGCGCTCACCGCCTGGGCGAGTGACCTGACGGTGGGGTTCTCCCACATCATCGTGGGCCGCAGCGGCCTGCCCAGCTCGGTCCCGAGATCGGTCAGGAGCCGGACCATCTGCACCGAGTCGCGGAGGTAGCGGTTGATCCGTTCGTCCACGTCGACGAACTGAGCGGGTGTGCCCGTGAGCTCTGAAAGGCGTTCCACGAGCCGCTCTTCGACTGCGGTGGCGGAAATTTCCAAGTCGGAGGACATCGCTCGGTTCCTCAGCTCTCGATGAGTCGCAGACACTTCCCGCGTGATCCACTCTGGAAGTGGATCATGACTCGGTCAACGAACCGTCCCGCGTACCGGAACGCGGCAGCCCGACCGGGCCGGTCATTCCGCTCGGCGCGGAAATCGTTGTCCTGCCTGGAAAACCAGGCAACGGCGCCGGGGTCGACCGGGACCCGGTGAACCGTCAAGCGGGACCCAGGCTCCTGACGTGCCCAGCAGGATCGTCACCGGTCGGGACCAGTGCGATGATCGGTGTCGTCAGGCCGTTGTCCACATAGGATCGAATTCGCTCGCGGCAGTCTTCGGGCGCGCCGTGCACGACGAGATCGTCCACGACCTCGTCGGAAACCAGCTCCAGCGCCTCACGCCGGTCACCGCGGTTCCAGGCGTCGTGCACCGGCTTGAGCGCCTCGCCGCGGCCGAGCCAGTCCTGGAACGCCGCATAGGCGGGCACGGTCAGGTACTCCGCGACGAGTCGGCGGCCGAGCCTGCGTGCCAGCGCCCTGTCCGCGGTGGGGCAGACGAAGATCCTGGCGGCCAGCTCGACGCCCTGGCCGACCTCCTCGCGCACCCGGCGCACGTCACCGGGAGCGAGCCAGTTGGTGATCACACCATCGGCCTCCTCCGCGGCCAGCCGCAGCATTTCCGGCCTCAGGGCGGCGAGCGCGATGGGAGGCGGCGGATCGACCGCGTTCTGCAGGCGGAAACCACTGACGGAGAACGTCTCATACGCCTCGGTCACCTTCTCACCGCCCAGCGCGGCCCGCAGGAACCGCAGCGTGTCCCTGACTCTGCGGAGAGGGGTGGTGTACTCCGCGCCGTTCCACTGCTGCACGATCACCCGCGACGAGGCGCCGATCCCCAGCACGAACCGGCCGGGGGCCAATCCTGCGAGGGTCGCCGCGTTCATCGCGAGGAGCGCCGGACCACGGGTGTACACGGATGCCACCGCGGTGCCCAGGCGCAGTTGCTCCGCCCACTGGGAGACGAGCGCCAGAGGGGTGAAGGCGTCGGTGCCCGCCTTCTCGGACGTCCAGACGTCGGTGTACCCGAGGTCCGGGAGCTCCTCGACGATCTTCCGGTGGAGCGCGAGAGACATCCCGGGCAGGGGAACGGTGATGCCCCACCGGCTCACAGGCCCTCCTGGAGTTCCACCGCCGGCCATGCCACGCCCTCGCCGCCTCAGGGCTTCGCGCCGCGCTTGCTCGCCTGCGGCCGCCAGATCGGGTACAGCGACGGACCACCTCGCAAGGTGATGGGCTCGCCCAGCCGCACCTGCCCGAGCCGTTCGTACAACGCGAGGTTGCGCAGGCAGCTCGCTTCGCCGTACACGCCCGCGTCCGCATCGTCGGCGATGGCGAACTGGGCGTTCTTGAGCACGGTTCCGAGCCCTTTGCCCTGCCACGCAGGGACTGTCGAGAGGAAGGTGCCGTACAGGTGCGGTGGCACGTTCCGCGGGTGGTTGTCGTTCAGCAGGTCCACGAAGGCCACCGCCCGCTCGGCCTGGTCGCCCAGCCGCTCCGTCAACCGCCTGACGACCTCGGCGTGGTCCTCCGCGGTGGGCAGCACGGACGGCGGGTAGAACAACGAGACCGCGCTGAAGTCCTCGACCTGGAGCGCGAGTCCACCGCCGGCGAACGTCGTTTCCACGATGACGGTGAAGAACTCCCGGTTGGCGTCCATGCGGCGGTCCGGGTCCGGGAAGATCCAGGAGAACACGGGGTCGTCGTGGAAGGCTCGGGCGTAGACCTCGACCAGGGACTCGGCCTGGTCCTCGTGAACCGCGTTGATCATCGACACGGGTGCTCTGTCCTCTCGGTTCGCGACGAACGGGCGGGGCTCAACTCGCTGCGGGCGAACGGTGTGCCGCCGCGTGTCGCGCGATCTCGGCACAGGTGGCCCACCAGACGCCGGTGCGGGCAGCGATGTGCGCCAGCAGCTCGTCCAGCACCTTGACGCGGGAGCGGTGCCCGATGATGTGCGGGTGGAGCGCGAGGGTGAACAACCCGCCTTCGGCGTAGGCCGCGTCGAACTCGTCCTGCCACGTCCGCAGCACTTCACGCGGCGCCAAGACCTGCTTCCCCAGAGCGTCGTCGGGGAAGTAGGGGGCGTCGTCCCGGATCCAGGACACCGGGATCTCGGTCACCCCGGTCGCCTCACCCCGGTGCAGGAGCTCGTAGGGCTGGTCATCGGCCATGAGGGAGGAGTCGTACTCGAGCCCGAGCTCCCTGATGATCGGCAGCGTGTGCACGGTGAAGTCCCAGTACGGCGTGCGCAGACCGACCGGACGGACGCCGGTTGCGGCCTCCAGCCCGTCCGCGCTGCGCAGGGCCAGCTCCCGTTCCTGTTCCGCGGTCAGGTCACCGCACTTCTCGTGGATCCAGCCGTGCAGACCGATCTCGTGCCCGTCCGCCCGCACCGCGGCGAGCCCGGCGGGATCCAGCAGGGTCGAGACGACCGGGTAGAAGAACGTCGCAGGTGCGGAATGCCGGCGGAGCGTTTCGAGAACGCGCGGCAGGCCCACACGCGCACCGTACTGGCCCTGCGAGAGAAGGCCGGGTCCGGTCTCACCACGGGAAAGGGGAAGCGTCTCGTTGTCGACGTCGACCGAGATCGCGACGGCCACCCTCGCGTTCTGCGGCCAGTTCCCCGGGGCCAACCGGGCACCCGCGCCCACCTCGTCCACCGCGGATCGCCATTGCCATTCAGCCCACTCCCAAGGCGAGGAATCCACATCAGGCATTCTCAGAACCCTTCTTGCTCATGCCACAGGGGCGTCGAAGCGCCACTCACCGGCAGGTGATCTCGGGAATCCCTGAATGATGATTTCGTGCTTTCAGGATTTCCACGCTAGTTTGAGCGGAAATCAGCGTCAATGAGACGTTCCGGTGTGCGGAACCTGTCCCGGATTCGCGCACCAGCTCTTCACGATGTGCGCCAAATGTGAACGCAGGCTCCCGCGCGAGCCGCGAATGCCGAGGTTCAGGTGACCGAACTGCGGCCTTCCGCAGCACCGGGGAACCGGTGACCTGCGGCGTGGCGGACCTGCGGACCGCAGCGGCGCTGTGGATGTCCACAGTCACACGACATTGCGCTGCCCCTACACTCGCTCGAAGTTGAGCGACGGCTTCACCGCCGCACTGGAAGCTTTGTGAAAACAGATTCGCCTGTCACCGGTCAGCACCGGTTGCACGACTTGACACCGCACCGCGACAACAGGGACAACGCATGGCGATCGACATTTCCGGCACGCTCGTGGACGCGATCAACTGCGCACCCGGTGACCGCGGTCGGATGTTCTTCCCGGAGTCCACGACCGTCCTGACCCGTGCCGAACTCGGCCCCAGGGCCAACGGCGTCGCCGCCGCACTGCTCGCCGCCGGTGCCGGACCCGGCGAGGTGGTCGGCGTGCTGCTGCCCGCTGTTCCGTCCTTCCCGCCGGCGCTGCTCGGCGTGCTCACCACCGGCGCCGCCGTCAGCGTGCTACCGCTGCCCGCCGTCGCCCACGACGTCGACAGCATGGCCGACGACCTCGCCGCGTTCATCCGCACCGTCGGCATCCGGCACGTCGTGACCGGTGACCTCTTCGCCGCCGCGCTCGAACCGCTGCAGCGCCGGTGCCCCGGACTGCGCGTCGTCAACGCCGACCGGTGCCCGCCGGCCACCCGCGTCCCGACCACGCACACCCCCGGACCGGATGACCGCGCCGTCGTGCAGTTCACCTCCGGCACCACCGCCCGGCCGCAGGGCGTCGTGCTGTCCCACCGCGCCGTCCTCAACGGCGTCCTCGCCCCGGTCGCACGCTGCGAGCTCACCCCGGCCGACGTCGGCTACCAGTGGCTGCCGCTGTTCCACGACTTCGGCATGATCGGTCTGCTGATCTCGCTGTGCGCCGGGTTCGACACCCACCTCGTCTCACCGGCGGCGTTCATCCGGCGCCCGGTGGACGCGTTGCGCTACCTCGGCGAGCACGGCGTCACGATCTGCACAGGACCGAACTTCGCCTACGACCGGCTGGCCGAAGCCGCCCGCACCGCGGAGCTCGACGGGCTCGACCTCGGACGCTGGCGCCTGGCGCTCAACGGCGGTGAACCGGTCTCCCCGGCCACGGTCCGCGCCGTCACCGAGGTGCTGGGCCGGCACGGCCTGCCGGCCAGCGCGATGACCCCGGCTTACGGCATGGCCGAGTACTGCGCCGGCATCACCATCGACCTGCCGGCGCTCGCACCTCGCACCATCACGCTCGACCGGGCCGCGGCCACCGACGGCCGGGTCGTGCCCGTCACCGGGGACTCCGGCTGGACGATCGTGTCGCAGGGTCCCCCGTTGCCCGGCACCGAAGTGAGGGTCGTCGACGCCGGAGGCACCGTCCTGCCCGAGGCCGGCGTGGGCGAAGCTCCAGGTGCGTGGCCCCAGCCTCATGGACGCCTACCTCACCGATGCCCCTGCAGCCACCTCAGGGGTCCTGGACGACGGCTGGCTGCGCACCGGCGACCGGGGCTTCCTGCTGGGCGGGGAGGTGCACGTCGCGGGCAGGCACAAGAACATGATCATCGTGCGTGGCCGCAACGTCCACGCCGAGGAGGTCGAGCACGTCGCCCGGCACGTGCCGGGCGTCTACCAGCGCCACTGCGTCGCGGTGGCCGACCAGGAAAGAGAGCGGGTGGTCGTGGTCGTGGAAACCGTCGAAACCGACCGGGCGGCGGTGGCCGAGGGCGTGCGGCGAGCCGTCGGTGAACGCCTCGGCATCACCGACGCCGACGTGCGCACCGTCGACCGCCGCTGGCTGCCCCGCACCACCAGCGGCAAGTGGAAGCGCGACGAGCTCCGCCGCCGCCTGTTCGGAGAGGAGAACGCGGCATGACCGGACCGGTGCACGGCAACGAGTCCTCCGCGCTGGCCGTGGTGGTCCAGGAGCTCGCCAGGGTGCTGGAGATCCCCGCCGACCAGTTGTCGCCGGACGACCGGCTCGCCTACCTGCCCAACGTCGACTCGCTGCGGCTGCTGGACGCGATCACCGCCGTGGAGAACACGAGCCGCGTCAAGCTCAGCGAGGACGACCTGGTGACCGCGCGGACGGTGGCGCAGCTCGCGGCGCTGGTCGAGTCCGCCGAGGCCGCGGCTGTGGAGAGGGACCGGTCATGAGCTTGCCCACCCTGGTCTCGCTGCCTGACGACGACACCAACACCGCCTACTACGCGCGACTGCGTGAAGCCGCATCCGTGCAGCGGGTGCAGCTGCCCAACGGGTTCCCGATCTGGCTCGTGACCAGGTACGACGACGTGCGGGACTGCCTGCGCGACGAGCGGCTCGCCGTCGACCCCCGGCTGCTGAGCTCGCCCGAGCACAAGTTCGGCGGACGGCGCGTTCCCGAGGACACCCTCAGCTCCACGGGACGGCACATGCTCAACACCGACGGGGCCGAGCACCGCAGGCTGCGGTCGCTGGTCAACGCCGAGCTCTCCAGCGGTGCCGTGGGTCGCTGGCGCGCGACCGTCGACCGCATCGTGCACGAGCAGCTCGACCACCTCGAGCACCAAGGCGCCGCCGCGGGTGGCGGGCCGGTCAACCTGATGACCGCCTTCGCCAACCAGGTCCCCGTCACGGTGATCAGCACCGTGCTCGGCCTGCGCCCCGCGGACACGCCGGTCGCCGCCGCGCTGCTGCGCGAGCTGCTGTCCAGCAAGCCCACCGACAGCCCCGAGATGATCGGCTATTACCACGAGCTCGTCGACCTCGTCCTCGCCACGGTCGAACACCGCAGGAACGACCCCGGCGACGACCTGATCTCCATGCTGCTCGCCCGGTCGGAGTCCGTCGGGGTGCGCGACCTGCTCAGCACGGTCATGGCGCTGTTCGTGGGAGGACCACCCACCACCGCCACCGCCATCGCCCACGGCGCCGCCACGCTCGGCGCCAGGCCGGACCTGCGTGCTGAGGCCCTGGGCAGCGAGGCGTCCACCGCGCGGATCGTGGAGGAGCTGCTGCGCCACCACCCGCCGTTCCAGTTCGCGATCTGGCGGTTCGCCACCGCCGACGTCCGCGTCGGCGACGTCGTCATCCCGAAGGACGCGACCGTGCTGCTGTCGCTTGCCGCTGCCAACCGCGATCCTCGTGTCTACGACGATCCCGACGTGGTCCGTTCCCACCGCGACGGTGAGCCCAGCCACCTGTCGTTCGGCAGCGGCGTACACCGCTGCATCGGCGCGCCGCTGGCCCGCATGGAGATCACCGTCGCGGTCCGCTCGCTGTTCCTCCGCTTCCCGCGGCTGCGGCTCGCCGTCGACCCGCACGAGCTGTGCTGGAGCGACATGGTGTTCGACCGCAGGCTGGAGTCGATGCCCGTCGACCTCGGCGGTGTGCGCGCATGAGGGTGTCCGGACGGGTGCGCATCTCCGCCGCCACGACCTGGCTGCCCGCAGGACGGTCCCGCGCCGCTGATGCGGTCACGGCGGGCACGCTCAGCGACATCGACGCCCGGTCGGCCGTCTGCCACGAGGTCGCGGTCGCCGACGGGCAGCAGGCGTGGCAACTCGGCCTGACCGCCTGCCGAGACGTGCTCCCCACCGCCGGGATCACGCCGGAGGAGATCGGTTTCCTCGCCTACGCGGGCATGTCCGCGACCGACGAGGAACCCGCGTCCCCGGCACACCGGCTCGCCGCCGCGCTGGGGACCACCCACGCCGTCGCCGTCGGCCTGAGCCAGATGTCCAGCGGCGGCGACGCGGCGCTGCACGCCGCCATCACCACCCTGCTCACCGAACCCGACACCCACCACGCTCTCGCGTGCACCGGCACCGACACCCGCGAGCTGCCCTACGACCGCTGGCGCACCGCGCCGGAGGTGGTGCTGGGCGACGGGGGCACCGCCGCTCTCCTGCACCGCGACCGGGGCCCGCTGGCCGTGCTGGCCACCGGCCGGGCCGGCAACCCCCGGCTGGAAAGCGCCTTCCCCCGGTTCCACCCCTTCCGGCCGCTGCCACCCCCGCTCGACAACAGCGCCGCCCTGCTGGAGTTCCGCACGACCGCCCAGGAAATCCGCACCACCGTCGCCACAGCGGTGCAGCGAGCGCTGTCCGACGCCGACCTGCACGACGCCGATCGCATCCAAGTCGTCTGCACAGCGCGGTTGCGTCCGGACACCATCAGGTACACCGTGCTCCCGGTGCTGCCCGAAGCCGTGCGTGACCGTCTCGTGGTGTTCGGGGACACCACAGGTCACCTCGGTGCAGGCGACACGATCGCCAACCTGGACGACCTCCTCCGCCTCGACGGGTTGGCCATCGGCGACTGCGCCCTGCTCATCGGCCTCGGCGCCGGGTTCACCGCGACCGCGCTCGTCGTCGAGCGGTGCTGATCGTCCGTCCACAACAGACAAACGGGCGCACGCTCCGGTCGAACCACGCTCTCCCGTCCTCCCCAGGTTGCTGTTTGCGACAGACTGTCGTAATGTTTGCGACAGATCGTCGTAAACATGCAGACCACGGGAACGGGGACACATGACCACGCTGAACGATCGGGCCGAGCTCATCGAAGTGATGAGCCACTACGCCGACATCGCAGACCTGAAGGAGTTCGACGCGCTGCCCGGCAGGGTCTACACCGACGAGGTCTCGTTCGACTTCTCGTCCGTCACGGGCACTCCGCCGATGACGATCGCCTTGAGCCAGTACGTGGAAGTCCTCCGTGCGAGCTTCGCGGCGTTCAAGGCGACGCACCACGCCATCACCGGTCATGTCATCGAGATCGACGGCGACAAGGCCAGGATTCACGCCCACGTCCGCGCCGAGCACTGGCTGCCGGAAGAGCTCACCGCCGATGGCGCCGGTCCGTGGCTGGTGGTCGGCTTCTACGACAACGAGGCGATCCGCACGCCGGAGGGCTGGCGGCTCACGCACGTCACGCTGACCGCGATCCACCAGGAGAACCAGCCCCGGCTGCCGGACGCCGTGCCGACGGCGTAGGACGAGGTCATCCGGCCGGAGCCGGCTTTCCGAGGAGAACGAGCAGATGCCGCGGATCAAAGCCGCCACCATCGAGGAACACCACGAGGTGGTGTGGGCCGACCTCACCGAGGCGGTGCGGCAGCTGCTGCTCGAACGCGACTACGACTCCATCACCATGGGCCACATCGCCGCGCAGGCAGGACTCGCGCGCAACACCCTCTACAACTACGCCGGCGACAAGCGCGAGCTGGTCCTCGAACTGGCCCGGCGGGCCGGCCGCCCGCTGGCGCACCAGGTGTCCGCGATCGCCGCACGCTCCGCGGAACCGGCTGCCGGCAGGATGCTCACGATCATCGAAGCGATCCTGTCGGCCTCCACGAACCACGCCATGCGCCTGATGTTCCTCCCCAACTCCACACCGCTGGTCGCCGAGCTCCCAGCAGGGCGGGAGAACCCGTTCACCGCCCTTGTGACCGAGGTGGAGAACGTCGTCCGCGACGGCATCGGCACCGGCGAGTTCCGTGCGGTCGACGACGTCTCGCTCACCGTCGACCTCCTGACCGGCGCCGTCCGCGCCGGCATCCACCGGATCAGCAGGGACCCCGGCGCACTTCCCATGACCGTCCACGCGGTGCAGCACGTCGTCCTCGCTGCGATCACCCGCGAACAAGGCTGATCCCGGCTCCGCAGAGAGCACGTCCACCAGTTCCACCGATCACCGCACGGGTGATCGGTCGCCATCGGCTGTCCTGAGAGGAATTCACCATGAAGGTCATCGCCTATGCGGCCCGCACCGCCGGCGGCGCCTTGCAGCCCTACGAGTACGACTCGGGACCGCTGGGGCCCAACGAGGTCGACGTGCGCGTGACACACGGCGGCATCTGCCACACCGATCTCGCCGCCATCGACGACGAGTGGGGCCTTGCGCGGTTCCCGGCCGTGGCCGGACATGAGGTCGTGGGCGAGGTGGTCGCCATCGGCTCCGCCGTCGACGAGGCGGCGTTGCCGATCGGGCGGCGCGTCGGCGTCGGCGCACTCGCCGGGTCGTGCTTCCGGTGCGAGTCGTGCCTCAGCGGGCGCACCAACCTGTGCCCACGTCGCGACGCCCTGGTGCTCCGCGGCGACCGCGGCGGCTTCGCCCACCACGTCAGGGCGAGCGATTGGCGCCACGTCCACCCGATCCCCGACTCGATGCCGTCCGAACACGCCGCACCGCTGATGTGCGCCGGCACCACGGTGTTCTCACCGCTGCTCGCCAACCGGGTACTCCCGACGCACCGCGTCGCCGTCGTGGGCATCGGCGGCCTCGGCCACCTCGCGCTCCAGTTCTTGACCAGGTGGGGTTGCGCGGTCACCGCCATCTCGACCACCAAGGACAAGCAGGCCGACGCCGAACGCTTCGGCGCCACGGACTTCATCGCCTCCCGGGAGCCAGGAGCCCTGCGGGCGGCAGCCGGCTCGTTCGACTTCGTGCTGTCCACCGTCTCCGGTGACCTGCCCTGGGACGACTACCTGGGAATCCTTGCTCCACAAGGCCGTCTCTGCATCGCGGGGGTGCCGGAGCGGCCCATCTCCGTGTCGGCCCTGGGATTGGTGTCCGAGGCGAAGGAGATCACCGGAGGCATCGTCGGGACGGTGACGGAGACCCGGCAGATGCTCGACTTCGCGGCCCGCCACGCCATCCGTCCCCAAGTGGAGACGTTCGCGCTGACCGACTTCGAACAGGCACTCGACCGGGTTCGCAAGGGCAACGTGCGCTATCGCGCCGTCGTCGACTTCACCTGAGAACAGCCCACGCCACTCGTATCACGTCAAAATTGACGGTCTTGTTGTTCCACAAGGCGGAATGACGCCTTGTTCACCACTGACGCGAGGGCAATATTCGGAGAGAGCACACCGATGAGGGAGTTTTGTGAACCAGCAAAGCGCCGACCCGGTTTCTCTTCGCCGGTCACGGCGGTCATCTCCCGGGCGCCCTGCACGAGTCGGCGACCGAGATTCCGGCACCGTCCGCCGACGGGCTTCTCCCCGAAACACACCTCCGGAGGTCAAGGTATGACGCGCGTGGTCATGGCAGCGATTCCCTTTCCCGGACACGTGAACCCGCTGCGCCCCATCGCCGCCCACCTCGTGGCCCGGGGGTACGACGTCACCTTCGTCACCGGCACCAACCTGCGCGACGCGGTTCTCAGCACGGGCGCCACCTTCCACCCGCTCAAGGGGCACGCCGACTACGACGGCCCGAACGTGTACCAGACCTTCCCGCAGCTCGTCGCCGCCGCGCCCGGTGTCGAGCAGATCTCCGTCTACCTCACCGAGGTGCTGGCCAAGCCCATGCGGGAGCAGCACGAGGCGATCCAGGAAGTTCTTGCCCAGCAACCGGACACGCCCACGGTCGTGCTGCACGAGATGTACTTCACCGGTCTGTGGCCGATCCAGCTGGGCGCGCCGGGCATCCGGCCCGCGCGGGTGCTCGGTCTCGGTGTCACGGTGCTTCCCCTGTACAGCGTGGACACGGCGCCTTTCGGGATGGGTCTGCCGCCCGACGCGTCGCCGAGCGGACGGGAGCGCAACGCCCGGCTCAACGCGGAGGTGCGCGCGGCGTTCTCCTCCGCGCAACGCCTCGCGGAGCAGCTGGTCCGCGACTGCGGCGGCACCGGCACGCTGCCGTCCTACTTCGACGCCCAGGTCGTGGTGCCCGACGAGTGCCTGCACCTGTCCATCCCCTCCCTGGAGTACCCGCGCAGCGACCTCCCCGGCTCGGTTCGCTTCGTGGGCGTGCCGTGGGAGGCCGACCACCAGGACGTGCCGCTGCCGCAGTGGTGGGACGACGTGCTCAACGCCGACAAGGTGGTGCTCGTTTCGCAGGGCACCGTCAGCAATGACGACTACTCCGAACTGATGCTGCCCACGATCGAGGCCCTGGCCGGCCAGGACTGCCTCGTGATCGCCACCACCGGCGGCCGTCCGGTGAGCGACCTCGGCGCCCTGCCGGACAACGTGCGTGCCGCGGAGTACATCCCGTACACGCAACTGCTCCCGCACGTCGACGTGTTCGTCAGCAACGGCGGGTTCGGCGGGATGCAGATGGCCCTCAGCCGCGGTGTGCCGCTCGTCCTGGCGGGCGAGACCGAGGAGAAGAAGGACGCCACCGCGCACGCCGCGTGGACCGGCGCGGCCATCAACCTCGCGACGGGCCGGCCGCGCGCCTCTGACATCGGCGCAGCGGTGAACGAGGTGCTGCGCGACAACAGCTACCGCGCCGCCGCGCAACGGCTGCAAGCCGAGTACGCGGAGTACGACGCGCTTCGCACCATCACCGAGATCGTCGACAGTGCGGGTAAATCCCCGATTTCTCAGGAAACCGGTCCGGTCGGCGATCTCCTCCACTCCTGACCTGCGGGACGCCGGGAACGTTCGCGCGGGACCGGCGCACCAGGTGAGGCCTACCGACACTCAGCAGAACGGCATGTGAAGATGCACATCTCGCGCACCAGCGAGCGTCACCGGCAGAACTTGCTGGCGGAACTGCTCTCCGACGACAAGGAGCTGATCACGGCGTTGGAGACGACGCTCACCGAGAGCGACGTCGCGGGCAACGTCGAGAACTTCGTCGGCGCCGTACCGGTACCCCTCGGGCTTTGCGGTCCCGTGCTGGTCAACGGGCAACACGCCGCAGGCGAGTTCGTGGTCCCCATGGCAACGCTGGAGGGCACCCTCGTGGCCTCCTACAGCCGCGGTGCGAAGATGCTCAAGGCGTCGGGGGGCTGCGAGGTCGTCGTGACGGCCGACCGCTTCCTGCGGGGCATCCACTACCGGGTGAGCAGCCTCCGCGCGGCGCAGGACCTCGTGACGTGGTGCCGGACCCAGGAGCAGGTGCTGCTCGCCGTGGCGGAGAGCACCAGCGGTCATCTGCGTGCGCAGCGCCTCAGCTTCGACCACGCCGGCTCCACCGTGCTGGTCTCCGTCGAGTTCACCACCGGTGACGCCATGGGCAGCAACATGGCGAGCAAGGCGATCGCCGCGGTCTCGGAGCACGTCGTCCGGCACAGCGGCATCGAGCTGGAGGAGTTCCTGCCGTACCCGGAGGACAAGAAGCCCATCCCGGCACGCCTGAAGGGCAAGTCGGTGACCGCTCGGGCGGTTCTCCCGGCGGACGTCGTGGCTTCGCAGGGGCGGACGGACGTGCTGCGGCTGGACCGGTACGTCCAGGCCTACCGGAGCACGCTCGCGCTGCACGGCAGCTCATCGCTCAACATCCACGTCGCCAACGGCATGGCCGGCCTGTTCCAGGCGTTCGGGCAGGACATGGCCTACCTGGGCGAGTGCGCGAAGGGAATCGTGGACTCGCGCGTGACGAGCAGTGGCGACTGGGAGGTCTCCCTGACGCTGCCGACGCTCGTCGTGGGGACGGTCGGTGGCGGGACCGGCCTGCCGGCCTTCCAGGCGACGCTGGGAATGGTCGGCTGCGCCGGCGCCGGCAAGGTGGCCAAGCTCGCCGAGATCATCGCCGCGGTGTTGCTGGCGGGCGAGGTCGGTTGCGCGGTCGCCCAGTGCGCGAACGAGTTCGTCTCCGCGCACGAGTCACTGGGGCGCAACCGTCCGGACAGGTCGGACTGAGCTCCCACGTCGAGCTGGACGCGGGTGGTGACCGGCAGTGCGGTCACCACCCGCGTCCAGCTCCCTCATCGTCTCGGCACGACCTCGAACTGGCCCATCATCGAGTGGGTCGCGTGGTCGAGGAAGTGGCAGTGGAACGGGTACCGGCCGAGGTGGGAGTCGAACGTCGCCTGGATGCGGACCACGTCGCCGGGGAACAGGCGGACGGTGTCCTTCGGGTATGAGTCGTAGGCGGGCTCGGGCTTGCCGTTCCGGTCGAGGACCCTGAACTGCACGAGGTGCAGGTGCAGCGTGTGCTGGATGCCGAGAGCGGCGTCGTCGTTCACGACCTCCCAGATCTCGGTCGAGCCGTGCTCGATCGTCGCGTCCACGCGGTCCGGGTCGAACCCCTGGTCGTTGATGACGAACTGGCCGCGCTCGAGGTCGAGCCGCAGGACGAAACGGCGGGTTCTCGTGACCCGGCCGCGCAGCGGGTCGTGCGCCGGCCATCCCGGGATCTGTCCCCCCACCGACGGAACCCGCGCGCGGGACCAGCCGGGGATGGCGATCTCCGGCTTGGCCCACGCACCCCCGTCGCCGACCCGGAACTGCAGGACGTCGCGCTTGTCCTCGGACAGGGCCGCCACGTTCTGCAGCGCGATGGCGGTGCCCGGCGGAACCGACCGGAAGTCCACCAGGACCTCGGCGCGCTCCGCCGGCCAGACGTCGACCTCCTGCCGCGCCGCAGGCACGCGCAGGAAGCCGCCATCGGACGCGATCTGCAGGAACGGCGCTCCGGTGGAAAGCCGGAACTTGAACATCTCCAGGTTCGAGCCGTTGATCAGCCTGAGGCGGTACAGCTTCCGCTTGACCTCGAAGTAGGGCTGCGGCCGTCCGTTGACGAGCACCGTCGGCCGGTTCAGGAAGTCGTCCGGCACGAAGACGAGCTGGCCCCTGCTGTCGAACTTCGCGTCCCTGAGCATGAGGGGAACGTCGAACTCGCCACTGGGCAATGGAAGCAGCGCGTCCACGGGGTCCGACAGCAGGTACGCGCCGGAAAGGCCGCGGTAGACCCGTTCAGCTTCGAGGTGGTGCGTGTGGTCGTGGTACCAGAGCGTCGCGGCCCGTTGGTCGTTCGGGTACCGGTACTCCCTGGACCGGCCGGGTGCGATCGGGTCCATCGGATGCCCGTCACTCGACGCCGGGACGTCCGCGCCGTGCAGGTGGACGGTGGCGGGGCCGGACAGGCCGTTGAACTGCCGGACCACGACGGCGCGACCGCGCCGGGCGCGGAGGGTGGGGCCGGGGAAGCTCCCGTTGAAGGTGAGCGTCCTGGTCCGGATGCCGGGGAGGACCTCCAGCTCGGTCTCCGCGATCCGCATGTCGTAGAAGTCGGTGTCCGCCGTGCTCCGCGTGGGCTTCAGCACCGGGGGGATCGACAGCGGCAGTGAGAAGGGCGGCACCTCCGGCGGATCGTCAGAGAACGCGGAGGCCAGCTGCTTCGCCGGGAAGACCAGGGCCGCGCCGACGACGGAACCGAGTTTGATCGCATCTCTTCTGTTCAGCACGTCGATCACCTTCAGGGAGTCGGGGGGCGATCCGCGGGTGGAGGGCGACCGCGGCCAGCAGGGAGAGCACGAACGAGTGCTGCAACACGGTGATCGCCGCGGACATCGTGTTGCCGCGTGAGATCGCGTTGCCGACGGTGAGTCCCGCGAGGGGGATCGTCACCGAGGCGCTGAGGACGGCCGCCGTCGCCGCGAAGACCAGCGCGGCGGTGATGCGCCTGGTCGCCGCCCACCGCCGGGTGGCGGCGCCGGCCAGCACCACGATCGCCATCGTCACGTGCGCGGCGAGCAGCGTGATGCCGACGAAGTTGGGGACGGCGTGCGCAACGACGGCGGGAGGCGGGGCGAGGGCCCCGCCCCCTGTTCCCGCGTGGTGCCCGGCACCGGCCGGCAGGAGGGACGACTGCCGCGGCCTGACGTCCAAGTAGGACGACCAGTCCCGGATCTGCCAGGCGACGACCGCCGCGAGGACGATCGCGAGCAGAGCCAGTGGAGTCGTGGGCCGGCCACGGCCCGATGATGACGAGGACGCGGGCCGGAGTGCGAGTTCGTCCTGCATGGAGCCGCCTTTCCCGCCCGCGTCCTTCGGATCAGTACATCGTGTTGGGGTTGGCCGAAGTCGGCGGAATCGGCTGCAGGACGGCCCAGTGTTCCAGCAGTTTCCCGCCACGGACGCGGTACAGGTCGACACCTACGCCGTTCTCCATGTCGAACAGCTTCTCCAGGTGGACGAAGACCGCGACCAGGTCTCCCTCTGCGACGACGGTCTTCACGTTGGCGCGGTAGTCCGGCTGCGCGGCGTACGCGGCGTGCAGGAACTGCTGCAGTGCCTCGGTTCCGTTCGGGACGTCCGGGAAGTGCTGGTAGTAGGTGTTGTCCCCGATGTAGCGGTCCAGCGCCCGGAGGCGGAGCTCGTCATCGGGCTGGTTGACGATCTCGGAGAAGGCGGCCCGGCCGAGGCGTTCGCTTTCGGCGTCCGTGGCGAACGGCAGCGACTGGGAGATCTTCGGCGAGCTGAGCGTGGAGAACATGTCGTTGCCGATGCTCACCGGCCGGACCGCCTCGTTGACCTCCCAGTGCTCGGCGATCCTGCCCCGGTCGAGGCGGAAGAGGTTGATCTTGGCGACACCCGCGTCGCCGGGCTTCCCTGCGAAGTGGCTGTGCACCACGACCAGGTCGTTCTGGGCGATGGTCCGCTTCACGGTGAAACGGAGGTTCGGGTTCTGGTTCCGCAGGCCCGCGTGGTACGCCCGGAACGCGGCCCGGCCGTCTGCGATCGCCGGGTAGTGCTGGACGAGGTCAGGGCGCACCACCCTGTCGAGGTGTCCGAGGTCCCCGCGGTTCAGCGCGGAGTAGAGGCCGAGGACGACCGCCCTGTTCGCCCTTTCCTTCGGGGTGGCGATCGACTCGAACGCGCCTTGCCGGTGCTGGGTGGGTGCGGCGGTGACGGCCGGGCTGAAGGCGGCGATCACGGTGACGGAGAGGATGACCGGCACCACCGCACGCCAGCGGGTCCGGGATCGGTAGGTCCTTTTCGGCATCTTGGTTCTCGCTTCCTGCGATTGTGGAAGATGTGACTGCGCTAGGGCCGCACGAGCACCTTGGTGGCCGTGCGTGCGGCCATCGCCTCGTAGCCGGACGCGATGTCGTCCAGGCTCACCGCCTTGTCGAAGATCGAACCGGGGTCGAGCGTGCCGGCCAGCACCCGTTCGGCGAGTTCGGGGAGGTAGGCGCGGGCCGGTGTGAGACCGCCGGTGAGGGTGATTCCGCGGAAGAAGACCGAGGTCACGTCGCCGATCGGCGGGCTGCCCATCACGCAGGCGGTGCCGCCGGTCCGGCACAGCGCGAAAGCCGTGTTCTGCGCCTGCGGACCACCACCGCACTCCACCACCACATCGGCGCCGAGCCCTTGGGTGGCCGCGCGGACGAAATCGACGGACTCGGCATCGCTTTCGGGTCCCTGGGCTCGGAAGGTGTCCGTCGCACCGAAGTCGCGGCCCTTGCCCAACCGGGATTCGTGCCTGCCCACGAGGATGATCCGGCCTGCTCCCGCTTCCCTCGCCGCGAGCACGGCGCACATCCCGACCGGCCCGTCACCGAGGACGGCGACCGACGAGCCCGGCGTGACCCGGCCCGTCCGGACGGCGTGCAAGCCGGTCGCCATCGTGTCGGTGAGGGCGAGGAGCGAGGGCAGCCGTTCGTCGTCCTCGTCCACCGGCACCGCCACCAGGGTGGCGTCGGCGAAGGGGACGCGGACCGCCTCGGCCTGTGCGCCGTCACCGTCCACACCGAACATGCCACCCGCGGCGCAGGCGCTGTGCACACCGGCCTGGCACGCCGAGCAGGTTCCGTCGGCGAAGTTGAACGGCGCGACGACCATCATCCCGGGGCGGAGTGTGGCGACCTCGGTGCCGACGTCTTCGACCACGCCGACGAACTCGTGCCCGCAGCGAGGACCGGTGACCGGACCGGGAAGCCCGTGGTAGCCGTGCAGGTCCGTGCCGCAGATCCCGGCGACGACAACGCGGACGACCGCGTCACCGGGTGCCCGGAGCGCCGCGTCGGGGACTGTTTCCACGGTCAGCTCGTGCTTTCCGCGCAGGACCGCAGCCCTCATGAGCACACCTCTCGTCGGCTTGACCTGATCGAACCCGGCCCTCCCGGCAGCACGTCGTCCGTCCGGACGTACCGGCCCGACAGGTGGTCCGCCGCGCCCGTGACGACGGAGACCAGCGCGGCCGCGGCGTCCTCGGCGGCCGTGAAACGCCCTGACCGCCGGGCCTGCAACGTCCACGTCAGGATGTCGTCCTCCCAGCGGTTCCCCGTCCGGCCGCGGTCGAGGTGGGACCGGGTCATGCCGGCGTCGACCAGGCCGGGGTCGAACGCCACCGCAACCCGTGCGGAGCAGGCCAGCTCCCCGGCCAGGCTCGCTGTCACCGAGATCAACCCCGCCTTGGCGGCCGCGTAGGCGCTGGCGTGCGGCCAGCCGACCGCGCCGGCCCGGCTCACCACGTTCACCACGCGTCCGGTGAGCGAGGGCAGCACGGCCCGCGTCACCCGCACCGACCCGAAGAACCCGACTTCGGAGGCCCGCCGCCACTCAGCTTCATCCACCGTCCACAACGGACCGATCGGCCCTGCCACACCCGCGTTGTTCACCAGCACGTCGAGGCCACCCAGCTCGGCCACGACCTGGTCGACCCCGCGGGCCACCGAATCGTCGTCCGTCACGTCCAGGCACACCCAGGTCGCGGTTCCACCGGCTCGCCGGATTCCGTCGGCGGTCTCCTCCAGGGCGTCCCGGTCGCGGCCGGCGACGGCGACGGACAGCCCGGCGGCGGCCAGCGCCTGCGCGAACGTCCGTCCCAGCCCGCGTCCGCCGCCGGTGACCAGCACCCGCAGCGCCGGAGGCCGCAACCGCTTGCCGGTCGAGGAACGCGGGATCGCCCGTACCCGCTCGATGGCCCGCACCCGTTCGTGCGGTGCGACGCGGTCCGCGACGTGGGCCGTGATGTCCGCGAGGGGCACCGGCTCGGCCAGCACGACGTAGGCCTTCGGGACCTCCCCCGCGACCGGGTCGGGCACGCCCACGACGCAGGCTTCGGCCACCGCGGGGTGGCCGGTGAGCACTTCCTCCAGCGCGGCCGGCGACACCTGGTGGCCCTTGTACTTGATCAGCGACTTCGCCCGGCCGGTGATCCGCAGGAAGCCGTGCGCGTCCCGGCTCACCAGGTCGCCGGTGCGCAGCCAGCCGTCCGCGTCCGCCGACGTGCGGGCGATCTGCGGCCCGCGCAGCCACAGCTCGCCCGACTCCGGCTCCGTGCCGCCGGTGAACCGCACCTCGGTGCCCGGGACGAGCACGCCGGTGGAGCCGGGCGGCACCTCGACGCCGTCCGGGCTGAAGCTCACGCACCCCGCCTCGGTCATCCCGAAGCCCTGCACCACCGGGACACCGAGGACCGCGGCGCAGCGGTCGGCGTCCACCGAGGGCAGCGGTGCACCACCGGAGACGACCAGTCGCAGCGACGGCAGCGGCTGGCCGGTCGCACCGAGCTCGGTCACCACGCTCGGCACCAGGTACGCCAGCGACACGCCGTCCTCGGTGACGTCGCGGGTGAAGTCGGCGGCCGAGAACGGGGTCGCGCCGATGACCAGGGTGGCGCCCGCCCGCAGCACCGGGTTCATCGCCATCTGCATCCCGTAGACGTGCCGCAGCGGCGGCACCGACAGGACCACGTCGTCGTCGCGCACCCGGTGCAGGTGGGCGATCTGCCCGAGGTTGGCGGTCAGGTTGCGGTGCGACACCGGCACGAGCTTCGGTGCGCCCAGCGTGCCGCTGGAACTCATCAGCACTGCCGTGCGGTCGCCTCCGCGCGGAGACAGCGGCAAAGGTGGCGTGGCCACTGCCTCGTCCCACGGCGTGCCGTTCGGTGTGGGGGCGCCGACGCAGACGGTCGGCAGCGAGACCTCCGGCGGTCCGAGGGCCGTCTCCGCGACCAGTGCCTTGGCACCGGTGCCGTCGATCGCGGCGCGCCACCGCTCGGCGGTGTCCCGCGGGTCGAGCGCGAGCACCACGGCACCGGCCGCGAGGATGCCGTGGTAGGCGACCACGAACTCAGCGCTGTTCTCGGCGAGCACCACCACGGTGTCGTCATCGCCGACCCCCGACCGGCGCAACCAGGCCGCAAGCCCGGCGACGGCCGCGCGCAGCCGTCCGTACGTCCATTCGAGACGCCCGCCCCGCGAGCGGTCCACCACCGCGACCCGGTCGTCGTCCGCGGCGCCCGGCCGCAGCACGTGGTCGCCGAGGTGTGCGTCGGCGGGCACCTCCCAGGCCGCCGTCACGGCCGCACCGGCACTTCAGCGGCTCCCCGTCCGGTCCTCACCGCTCCCCCGAGCCCTTCTTGCGGGCCAGGGTGAGTCCGTCCGCGACGGTCAGCAGGACCGACTCGACGCGGTCGTCGTTGCGGACGTGCTCGTTGAACTCGCGGATGGCGCGAGCGTTTCCTTCCGCGCCGGGTGAGGCCGCCTCGCCGGCGTAGAGCACGTTGTCGGCCACGATCAGGCCGTTGGGGCGCAGCCGGGGCACGAGCTCTTCCCAGTAGGTGCGGTAGCCGGCCTTGTCGGCGTCGAGGAAGGCCAAGTCGATGAACGGCTCTTCCGGAAGGCCGCGCAGGGTGTCGGCGGCAGGGCCGAGCAGCGGGTCCACCCGCTCGGCGACACCGGCCCTGGCCCAGGCGGCGGTGGCGATCCCCGCCCAGCGGTCGGTCACGTCGCAGGTGATCACCCGACCGGTCGGCCCCACGCCCTCGGCCAGCGCGAGCGTCGAGTACCCGGTGAACGTCCCCACCTCGACCGCCACGCGGGCGCCGGTCAGCCGGGCCAGCAACGTGAGCAGCGCTCCCTGTTCCGGCGGCACCTGCATCTCGGCCACCTGGCCGAGGGCGAGCGTGGCGTCGATCAGTTCGCGCTGGACGTCGGTGAACGGCGGGAGCTGACCCCGGACGTACTCGAGCACCTGCGGGGTGAGCAGCACCGCCTTGTCGGGCTGTTCCGCTGTTGTCGTCATGCGTGGGCTCCGTCCGCGAGAGCCGCCTCGGCGATCGGGACGAGGCGGGCGATGTGCACCGGAAGGTCGGTCTGGAAGTGGTTCACCGCGTCGCGGTCGTAGATCGCGTGCACCGGCTGCGTCGCGAGGTCCGCCAGCAGCGCCGCCACCCGCGCCCGCAGCGCGGCGGTGAAGACGTGCGCGCAGACCTGGGCCCGGTCGACGAGGAAGAAGTCGTCGAGCAGTGCCTGCTCGTCCTCGGTGGGCGCCTGGTGGACGTCCCGCCCGGCATCGCGCAGCAGCGACCCGCCGACCGGCACGAGCCGGGCGGCCACCGTCATGTGCACGAGGCGGTTGAACTTCACCGCCGCCCTCAGCGCCGACCCCGGTGCGGGCCGCGCTGCGGCGAGCAGCGCAGCGGCGTGGCGGTGGTCGCGCGCCCACGTCCCGCTCAGCGCCGGGTGCCGCGCCGCCATCCGCGGCCGGATGACCGAGAGGTAGACCTCGGGGCGGCAGCTGCCCGAGTAGAGCAGCAGCGCCGAGTAGGTGTCGTGCAGGACGGCGGCCTCGTCGAGGTCACCGCGGCCGAGCGCGGCCGAGAGCAGCCGCCACACGCAGAAGGCACCGTGGTGGCCCAGCAACCAGCGGTACCAGGCGAACTCCGCCTCGCTGTCGGACGGCGGCGGGCCGACGGGTTCGTCGACGTCACCGGGGTGCCAGGCACACGGGGCGAGCGGGTTCTGCGGAAGCGGAACGGTGAGCCGGGGCAGCGGCGGAGCGGTCACGACAGCACCTCCGCGACGTGCTCGTCCAGCGCATCGGCAGCCGCGCGGATGTCCTCGTCGAGCGGACGGTCGTGGGTGATCGGCGCGACCCGCTCGGCCAGCGCCGCGACCAGGCCCGCGCAGTGCGGCGCGGTCGGCTCGCGATCACCGATGTGGGCGGCTTGGCGCACCGCGACGCCGAGGCAGCCGTGCAGCAGCCGCAGGAGGTTGGCCTGCTCGTAGGCGGTCAGCGCGGCTTGGGTGCCGAAGGGGACGACGTCCTGGTTGTGCAGGTTGGTGGGAATGCTCTGCATCGCCGCGGGCGTGCACGCCCGGCGCATCGCCACGACGACCGACGTCGCCAGCACCTGCAAGCCCTGGACCGCGTGCTGCTTGCCCGGCTCGGCCGCGAGCATCGGGGGCCGCCCTCCGTTGCGGCCGGGGTCCACCAGCAGGTCGACCTGCCGCTCCGCGAGGTTGCCGACCTGGGTCATCGCCGAGGACAGCAGGTCGGCGGCGAAGGCGGCGGGCTGGCCGAAGAAGTTCCCCCCGTGCGCGACGAGGTCTTCGTCCGGGAAGAACAGCGGGTTGTCGCTGACCCCGCGCAGGTCGTCGGCGACGGTCCGGGCCGACCACCCGGCCGCCGACCGGGCAGCGCCGAGCAGCTGCGGCGCGCACCTGATGCTGTAGGGCTCCTGCAGCGGCCGCCCCGCCACCGGCGTGGTTCCCCCGAGCCACCACGACAGCTCACGGCCGGCCGCTTCGGCCTCGGGATGACCGAACGCCTCCAGCAGGGACGGTGCCAGGAACGCGGGCGTAGCACCGAGCAGGTCGGCCAGTGCCGCCGTCAGCGCGACCGCGACCTTCAGGGAACGTTGCGCCGACAGCACCGCGAGCCCGGCGGCCGCCGTCGTCACCGACGTCCCGTTGACCAGCGCCAGCGCGTCCCGGCCGTCCAGCTCGAGCGGGGCCAGGCCCGCCGCGCGCAGGGCGTCGCCCGCGGGCATCCGATCGCCGTCGAAGTAGGCGTACCCGTGCCCGCGCAGGCTCTGCACGGCGTGCGCCAGGGGAACCAGGTCTCCGCTGGCTCCGACCGAGCCCCAGGTCGGTATGGCGGGGGCGAAGCCGCTGTCGAGCATCCGGGCCAGTGCGTTCACCGTGGACATCGACGCGCCGGACAAGCCGCGGGCCAGGGACCGCGCACGCACGAGCACCGCCGCGCGGGCGACGGGGACCGGCAGGTCGGGCCCCTGTCCGACGGTGAGGTGCTGCAACACGTTGTCGCACTGCGCGGTGCTGCTCTCCCGGCCGTCGAAGACGACCAGCGGCCCGAATCCCGTGGTGGCACCGTAAACCGGGCGTTCGGACCGCGCCAGGGTCGCCTCGACGAAGCGCCGCCCGCGCTCGACGTCCGCCACGACCTGTGCGGGCAACGTGATGCGCATCGGCCGAGCCGCGGCCTCCAGGTGGGCCAGCTCCACGGGAGCCGAGAGATCGAGGGTGGTGGTCGCGGAATCAATCGGGCTCATCGTGTCATCGCCCCTAGTTCGGCCGAAGTGGGTTGGAGCTCGTCATCAGCCACGTTGGTCAGGTCAGCGGCCGTCCGAAGTGGTCGCGCTGTTCACCGGAAGAGGTGGGCTGCCGTCGAAGCGACTTCCCACCTCGAGAAGCACTCTCACCCTGTCCGCGTAACGATTTTCGTCGCAAGTATGTAGCCGCGGAGCCGTCGCACAACCGGACATTCCAGCTACCGGAACGACGACCGCGAGCCGCAACGGGCCGACACTGTCCACAAGCGACTTCCGCGCGGCACTTCCCACAGTCACCTGTCGACCGCAGGGCGTTCGTCGCCGAACAACCGTTGCGGGAAAACGACTTCGTGGTGTAGAGCGGCCTCGACGCGACTGACCGGAGGGGTTGGCGACGATTCGATCACGTGTTGGTGGTACTTGCAGACGCCTGGGCAGCAACGAAGGGGAAGGGGGCGGACAAGGCTTCTGTCGGGGTGCTCAGCCGGCCGCCCGCGTGTCATCGCACTGCTCGCGCTGCGGCCAGTGCGCGCCGAAGGCCTTGAGCACGTTGGTCATCAGGGGCGAACACTGCGACCTGTGCCACGCCAGGGCGATCCCCACGTTCGCCCCGTCCTCGAGGGACCGGACCGTGATGCCCGACAAGGGGATGGAACGGGCGGACTCCGGCACCACACCGATTCCGAGCCCGGCTGCGACCAGCGCGAGGAGCGTCGGCATGTTCGAGACCACGTGCTTGCGCTTCGGGCTGAAGCCGGCCTTCAGGCACATCTGCAGCACTGCCTTGGCAATCCCTGCCTCCGGCTTCACCTCGGTGATGAAGGCTTCGTCGCGGAGGGCCGCGACGCTCAGCGACTGCCTCTCCGCGAGCGGGTGGTCGACGGGGAGGACGACGACCAACCGCTCGTCGCGGACGGGGAACAGTTCCACGTCCTCGCAGTGCACCGGCGGGTGCACGACCCCGAGGTCGAGCGTCTCCTCCCGGAGCCTGACGCACTGCTCCTCTGTCGAGAGGTCCGAGTGCACCTCGAACTCGACGCCGGGCAACCGCTTCCGGATCGTCTGGACGAGGAACGGCATGTGCGCCAAGGCGGCCGATCCCGTGAGCGCGATCCGGAGCAGTCCCGTCTGACCTTCTCCCAGCAGCCGGACGCCGTCGACCCCGGCATCGATCCGGCTCAGCGTGTTCAGGGTCTCGTCGAGGAAGAACCGGCCCGCCTCGGTGAGCTCCACCCGTCGCGTCGTCCGCGCCAGAAGGCACACGCCGAGCTCGTCCTCCAACTGCCGAATGGCGTGTGACAGAGCAGGCTGGGCCATGTTCAGCTTTTCGGCCGCCTGACCGAAATGACAGGTTTCGGCAACTGCGGCGAAGTACCTGAGGTGCCGGAGTTCCACCCTGCTCGCCATCAACAACCTCAATCACCCGGCCACAACAACGGCTCGCCGACTTCGCACTCCACGACCGGCAACAAAACAGCCTGTTCGAAAGTCTCGAACCGCCCGCGCAACTGCGGTGCGAGCCCTTCCAAACGATGACGTTCAGTTGTCAGCCAGCAACAGTATGTCCACTTCGACCGGGTGCCGCAACCGCTGGAGAATGTTAGCGCTCTCAATTCGGTGCACCGCCCGGCAAGCGGCCGACCTCGACAGATGACACACCTGTGACGAGCGCATCAGCAGACCAGCCGTTCGGAGCATCGACAGCGCAGACCGGCGCAGATTATTCGCGGTCAAACATCCGCTCTGCAGCACCACAGCAGCACACTCATGAATTAAAATCCGAATGATGCAACATCGATAAACCGGTCGAAAACCGGACTTGGACACGAGGGAAACGTGAAATGAAATAGGGACCGAGCCGCACCGCACCTTCTCCGCAGCGGTCACCGCACAGCTCTCCCGCCCGCCGACGAGCGGGGAGGAAAGCCTTGCCGGAGAACGAAAGTGAGGTCGAGTCCGGGACTACACCTTCGACAGAAGGCCCTCGAACGTCCTCACCACGTCGGCGAGCACCGGGGACTGCTTCGACCTGAGCCACGCCAGGGCCACCGGCACCATCGGCGCTTCGCTGAGCGGGCGGAACGTCACGCCCGGGACGGGGACCGAGCGGGCGGCGTCCGGCACCACGCCGATCCCGAGACCGGAGGCGACCAGTGCGAGGAGAGTCGGCATGTTCGAGACCACGTGCTTCTTCCGCAGGCTGAAGTCGGCGTTCAGGCACATCTTCATCACCGCGTTGGCTATGCCCGTCTCCGGCTTCGCCCCGGTGATGAAGGACTCGTCCCGCAGGTCCGCGATGCCGACCGACTTCTTCTCCGCGAGCGGGTGGTCGAGCGGGAGGACGACGATCAAGGGCTCCTCGCAGATCGGGATCAGTTCCACGCCGTCGGGAACCGGCGGGTGCACGACCCCGAGGTCGAGCGTCTGGTCACGGAGCCGGACGCACTGCTCCTCGGTCGAGAGGTCCGAGTGCACCTCGAACTCGACGCCGGGCAGCTCCCTGCGGATCGACTGGATCAGGAACGGCATGTGCGCGAAGGTGACCGAGCAGGTGAGCCCGATGCGCACGAGTCCGGACTGCCCCTCGTTCAGCAGCCTGACACCGTGGATGCCGGCGTCGACGCGCCCCAGCGTGTGCAGCGCCTCGTCGAGGAAGAACTTGCCGGCCTCGGTGAGCTCCACCCGCCGCGTGGTGCGGACCAGGAGGCTGACGCCGAGTTCGTCCTCCAATTGTTTAATCGCGTTCGACAGCGCGGGCTGGGCCATGTTGAGCCGTTTCGCGGCCTGACCGAAATGACACGTCTCGGCCACTGCGGCGAAATATCGCAGATGCCTGAGCTCCACCCTGTTGCCCACGAAGACCACCATTCACGTCGCGGCACCGGGCTGGCCGAAATCGACACCTTCGCATTCGACGACATCACCGGTCGCCAAAAACGCGACCGTCGGTTTCACTCACCCTCCGGTTGCCGGTTCACGACAGTATGTCCGCCACCGGAGGGCTGCGCAAGGTCTGGAACGTGAACGTTCTTGATTGAACTGCCTGGTCCAGGCGTTACGCTGATTCCAATTGACACGGAGATTCACCCTTTAGGGCTATCAAGATTCCGATCCAGAACCCCGTTGCAGCAAGAAACCAGAACGCCGACGTTCCTGACTGATGACGCAGTGCGACGACCGCGCGCGGCTCCGCGGTCCGGAACGCGGGTGGCGCAGATTCGCCGCCGGTGATAGGTACTGAGCGTGAGGACCACTTCGAGCCGGGAAGGACACCGGGCACCGCGCCGATGAAGCCACGAGGAGACTCCTACGGCGGAAGGTCCCGCCTCGAACGGTCAGCTCAGCGACGGGAACGACTGGTCGAGGCCACGTTGGAGCTGTTCTCGGCGCGCGCGTACGACGACGTCACGGTCGCGGACGTGTGCGTTCGCGCGCAGGTGTCGAAGCGCTACTTCTACGAGCACTTCACCGATCGCGGTGACCTGGTGTTCCAGGTGCACACCGAGCAGAACAGGTGGCTGCTCGAAGGCATGGTCGAGGCCTCGCCGCGCAACCCGTCCGGTCCGCGCGAGCTCATCTTCCCGATGATGAAGGCGCTGGTCACCATGCTGTCGGAACACCCGCAGCGGGCGCGGATCATCTACATCGACGTGCCGCGCCTCGAGTCACTGCGCCGGGAGTCCATGCGCAGGCAGGCGGAGTTCTTCGGCCGCCTGGTCCGCGGGGTCGTCGGCCCCCAGCACGACCGGGTGCTGTTCCAGCGGGCCTCGCTGGCGCTCGTCTCCGGGATCTCCCAGGTGGTGACCGAGTGGGTGACCAGGGGGTTGACCGATCCCGTCGACCCCCTGGTCGAGCACCTCACCAGGATCGTCTGCGCCGTGCTGCGCGACCTCGGCTGAGGCCTGGCTCAGCTCGCCAGACCTGCGCACAACGGCTCGTACAAGCGCGCCACGTGCGCCAACGCGGTCTGGACCTCCCCCCGCGCGACGAACGCCTGCGGCCCGGTCACCGACACCGCGGCGAACAGGGGGCCGTCCGCGACGACCGGCACGGCCGAGGTGCGCAGACCCCGGTGAGTGACCCCGTCGTCGTGCGCGACCCGGGAGGCGGGCCGGCCGGAGGAGCTCCGATGCGCCTTCAGCGTCAGCACCGCCTTTCCGGCGGCGGTCTCCAGCGCGGACCACGACCGGCCGAAGTCGACCGGACCGGACAGCAAGCCGGCACCGGGAGGCTCGAACTGCTCCACGCAGCGGACCACGTTGTCCTCCACGACCATGAGCTGCACCAGCAGGTGCGTCAGCTCGTACAGGCGCAACATGCCCTTGAGCGCGTGCCGCCGCAAGAGGGCGTGGTCGTCGCTCGTCAACCCCGCTGTCAGTCGCAGGTCGCCCAGTTCGTACCCGTTGGCGATCCGCCGGACGGCCTGCTCCGCCTCCAGCGTGCGCAGCAGCCGGTGAGCGGTCGTCTTGGCGAGCTGCAGGTCCCGTGCGATGTCGGCCAGGGAGCAGACCCCGCCCTTCCTCCCCAGGTAGCGGATGATCAGCACCGCCTTTTCAACCGCCCCCTGGGACTTTTCCGCGGAACACGTCTCGTCCACCCACGCCGTGCTCACCGAGGAACCGCGCGCAGACGTCATCCGAACCTCCGATGACCGGGATTCTGAAAATATTCATGAACGCGCCGACCCTAACCGGATTATTCCAGTCGGATCAACACGCGGTGCCATATATCGACGAGCCGAATGGACTGATCGGCCTCGACTCAACAATTGGTCTGGGATCATGAACGCACGACACGCACGCCACGGCGCGAGGCAGGGGTGATCGGCTTTCTGAGTTCACCGCGCCGCCGTCGTGACGAGGTAGCGGGTCAGGGCCGCCGGTGTGGGATGGGTCCAGAGGATGCCCGCGGGCAGCTCGACTCCGGTGCCCTGCTGCAGCTTGCCCCGGATCGCGATGCCCATGACCGAGTCCAGGCCGATGTCCGAGAACGGCCGTTCGGGTTCGATCCGGTGCTCCGGCACACCGGTCTCGGCCGCCACCACGCTGCGGATCACGGCCATCGCCGCGTCGGACACCTCGTCCGCGGGCAGGTCCCGCAGCAGGGTGGCCGATTCCGCCGCCGAGCCTCCGCGCGACTCGCCGTTCCGCGGGTCGCGGACGTGTTCGAACAGCGCGCGACGTCCCCCCGGCGGCGGTGTGGTGGGCCTGACCACCAGCGCGTAGCCGTCATCCGTGGTGTGCAGGCAGTTCCACACGCGCAGCGCCTCGGACGGGGTGATGTCACCGAAGCCCTGGGCCTCCATGCTCTGCAGTCCGTCGGCACTGAGCTTGCCCATGCCGGTGTCACGCCAGACCGTCCAGGCGATCGAGGTGGTGTTCCCGCCTCGGTGCCGGCGGTGTGCGGCCAGGCCGTCCAGGAACGAGTTGGCCGCGGCGTAAGCGGTGCAACCGGGCAGCACGACCAGCGGTGCGGTGGAGGAGAACAGCACCATCTCGTCGATGCTCCCCGGCGGGAACAGCTCGTGCAGCACCACCGCACCCAGCACCTTGGCGTGCAGCGTCTCCCGGATCGACTCCTCGTCCAGGTCGTCCACCAGGCGGCCGTGCACGGCTCCGGCCGTGTGGACCACGCCTCGGATGGGCGGCATGCGCAGGAAGTCGGGTGTCAGCACCGCTCGTGCGGCGTCGGCGTCGGTCACGTCCAGGGCGAGCGGGAGGACGTTCACCCCTTGGCCCTCAAGCTCCTCGACGACGCCGATGGCGCGCCGGGTCGCGTCGTCGTGCTGCTCCTCCCAGGTGGAACGCGGCGGCAGTCCACGCCGGCTGGTCAGGACCAGCCGGCGGGCGCCCCGTGAGGCGAGGTGCCGCGCCGCCTCCAGCCCGAGTGCCCCGAGACCGCCGGTGACCACGTAGGTGGCGTCGGGTCGCAGGGGCACCGGTGGGGTCTGGCCGCGGTCCGGGCGGGGAACGACGCGACCGGCGAGCAGTTCACCGTTCCTGACGACCAGCCAGTCCTCCGCGGGGGGTTCGTTGAGGACTCGCGCCACCAGCTCGAACGCGGCGTCGTCGTCACCTCCCTCCAGGTCGAGCACGCCACCGCGCAGCTCCGGGTGTTCGGAGGCGATCACCCGTGCGGCTCCCCACAGGGGCCGATGCGCGAGACCGGAGGACGTGGTGCAGGCCAGGGCTTCCCTGGTGAGGACCCACAACCTGGTTCCCGGCCGGTCGGCCTCGGCCGCGGACCGGGTCACGTCGGCGAGATCGGTCAGGTGGCGGACGGTGGCGTCGTACTCCTGTCCCGGTCCGGAGTACGGGGCCAGGTACACCACGTGGTGCGGCCCGTCGCCCGCGGGCGGGTAGATGTCCTGTGCGGCTTTGACGAGCGTGCACGGCAGACCGGCCCGCACGAGGTGCTCCGCGAGCTGTTCCGCGGTCGCCGAGGGTTCGGTCGAGACCAGCGTGACCGTGGCCGCGGGCGTCTCGACGGCCGGGACCTCCAGCGGCTGCCAGGAAAGCCCGTGCAGGAAGGTCCTCGGGTCGGCGATCAGCGTCTGGTCCGCGTCGAGAACGCCGAACCGGAGCCCGGTGACCCTGGCGGACGACTGTCCGCCGGTCCCCTGGAGGTCCAGGTCGATGGTGTCGGTGGTACCGCTGCGCAGGCGTGCGACCAGGTGGACCGACGACGGAGCGGGACCGGTCCACTCGACCGACTCGATGGAGGCGGGCATGCGGTAGATGCCCTGCCGGGCCAGCGGAAGCGAGGACAGCGTGGTAGCGGCGTCGAGGACCACGGCCCAGTGGGACGCACGGCCGGGCGTCGACACGGTCGCGTGCACCACGTCGTCGTCGTGCCGGAGGTGGTCCACCTGCCAGTCGAAGGCCAGACCTGACACCCCCAGCGGCCGGAGCAGGTCGAGCACCTCGTCGGTGCCGACGGGGAGCATCGGCAGCACCGGGTCTCCGACGACCTCGGCCGCGTCGGCGCGCACGGTGCCGGCACCGCCGTCGCGAGCGGAGGTGTGCGTGGTCCAGGACGTCTCTTCTGACGCCTCCTGCAGACGGGAGGAGAGCACCGCCCTGCCGTCCTGGCGGACGACCTGGACGGCGCGGTCCTGCTCGGCCGGCAGAGGGGTGCGCAGGACGACGTCGCGGAGGTGGCGCGGCTTGTCGGCAGCACCCGTGATCGCGTCGGCGAGCGTGCACAACAGCACGGCGGCAGGAACGATGTCCACGCCGTGCACGGTGTGCGGGGCGTCGTACGGCCTGTTCTCAGGCGACAGGGTCGTCTGCCACACGGCAGAAGGCGGCACGGTGGCAGCGGTCAGCCGGGAACCGAGCAGGGTGAAGGACTCCGGGTCGTGGCCTCCTGTCCCCCGGTCCAGGGGCGCCTCGGGAAGCCAGTACCGGCTGTGCTGCCACGCCGTGCGCGGCAACGCGACCGCTGCCGAGCGGGGCCAGCGGGCTCGCCAGTCGACGTCGACTCCGGCGCAGTGCAGCCTGCCCAGCTGTGCCGTGAGCTCCGGGAGCGCCGGCTGCGCGCGACGCAGCGAGTGCGCCGCGGTGACCGCCGGAACGGCCAGCGACTCCGCGATCTGAGCGATGTTGTGGACGACGACGGGATGCGGTGAGATCTCCAGGAAGTGGCGGTGTCCATCTTGGACCGCTGCTTCCACGGCCGCCGCGAACCGCACGGGGCGCCTGAGGTTCTGCTGCCAGTAACCGGCGTCCCGTGGTGCGCCGGAACGCGGGTCGTCCAAGATCGTGCCGTACAGCCGCAACGACGCCGGGCCGATCGACAGCCCGTGCACAGCGGCGCCGAGGTCGTCGACGAGCCCGTCCATGTGCGAGCTGTGGAAAGCGACGTCGGAAGCCACTCGGCGAACCACGCGGCCCTCTTCGGCCAGCACGGTCGTGCACTCCTCCACCGCGGCCACGTCGCCCGCCAGCACGGACCACCCGCGGGCCGGTTCGATCGCCGCCGTCAGGCCGGACTTGCCCGCGAGCCGTTCCTCCAGCTCGTCGAACGGCACGTCGAGCAGGACCATGGCACCGCGTCCCGCCACGGTCCCGAGCAGTGCCGCGCGGCGGCAGGCGAACCGGGCGGCGTCTTCCGCGCTCCACACGCCCGCGGTCACCGCCGCGGCGATCTCGCCCATCGAGTGGCCGAGTGCCGCCACCGGTTCGACACCCCAGGACCGCCACACCTCGGCCAGGCCCAGGTGCATGGCGAACAACGTCGCCTGGATGCGGTCCGTCCGCGTGCAGTCCCCCTCGTCGATCTCGGTGATCAGCGAGTACCCGGCCTCCTCGCGGAACACCGGGTCGAGCCGCTCGCACAGGGCCGCGAACGGTGTGCTGGACCGGAGCAGCTCATGTCCCATGCCCGCCCACTGGGAACCGTGGCCGGAGAAGACGAACACCGGTCCGGCGGCCTGCTCGGTCGCCCTGCCGTGCACCACCCCCGGCACCTTCTCGGTCGCGGACCACGCCCGGAGGCGGTCGACCGCCTCGCCGCGATCGGTGGCGACCACGGCGGTCCGCCACGGCAGGTGCGACCTGTGCAGCGCCAGCGTGGCCGCCACCGCGTCGACGTCCTGCTCCCCCGTCTCCAGCGCGTCCGCGAGCCTGGACACCGTCGGTGCGAGCGCCTCCTGGGTGGCGGCGGACAGGACGAGCAGGGACGGGGCGTCAGTGGCGTCCCGCTCTCCGTGTGGTTCCAGCGGGTCGCCTTCTGCCAGGCAGACGTGCGCGATGGTGCCCCCGTAGCCGAAGCTGGACACACCGGCCAGCTTCGGCTTTCCGGCGACCTCCGGCCAGGCGGTCGGCTCGGTCACCACCTTGACCGACCGCTCCGCCTCGACCGCGGGGTTGACACCGTCCCGCGCTCCCACCGTGGGCGGCAGGACACCGGCACGCATGGCCAGCACAGTCTTGATGATGCCGACCACCCCTGCACCCGCCTCCAGGTGCCCCACGTTGCCCTTCACCGATCCGATGAGCAGAGGCGAGTCCGGTGCCCGGCCGACTCCGAGGACGGCAGCGGCCGCGGCCGCCTCCGTCGGATCGCCTAGAGGCGTGCCGGTGCCGTGCGCTTCCAGGTAGTCCACAGCGGACGGATCGATGCCGGCGCCGGCGTAGACGGATCGGAGCATCTCCTGCTGTGCGACGCCGTTGGGCGCCATGATCCCGTTGGTGCGGCCGTCCTGCCGCACCGCGCTCGCACGGACGACGGCCAGGACGTTGTTGCCATCACGCCGGGCGTGGTCCAGCCGCTTGAGCACCACGACACCGGCACCCTCGCCGCGCCCGTACCCGTTGGCGGAGGCGGCGAACGGCTTGCTCCTGCCGTCGGCCGCCAACGCTCCCGACGCGCCCAGCGACAGGGTCTGCGCGGGTGCGGCGATCAGGTTCACCCCGCCCGCGATCACGACGTCGCACTCCCCGGAGAGCAGCGCCTGCCGTCCGAAGTGGATCGCCGCGAGCGAGGACGAGCACGCGGAGTCCAGCGCCAGGCTCGGACCGCGCAGGTCGAGGAAGTACGAAACCCGGTTCGCGACGGCGCAGTAGGCGCCGCCGATGCTGCTCCACGGACCGATCCGCTCGGGATCGTTCAGCAGCATCTGCCCGTACTCACCGCCACCCACGCCGATCAGCACGGCGGAGTTGCTGCCGGCGAGCGACAGAGGCGGGATTCCGGCGTGTTCGAGTGCTTCCCACACCACTTCCAGCACCAGGCGCTGTTGCGGGTCCATCAGGACCGCTTCTCTGGGTGTGACGCCGAAGAACTCGGCGTCGAAGCTCGCGGCGTCCTCCAGGTAGGCGGCACGGCTGACCGCCCGGTCCACCGCGGCGGCGGCCGCCGGACCGTGTGCCGGGTACGACGACCACCGGTCGCGGGGGAGGTCCCCGACCTCACTGCGTGCCGCGATCAAGCCGGCCCAGAAGTCCGCCGGTTCGCAGATGCCACCGGCCAACCTCATGCCCAGACCCACGACGGCGACGTCGTTGTCCGGGCTACCAGAACTCAAACGCGTCATTTTGCTACCTCACAGATTTCGGTCAAGCCGCCTCGATCTCACGGGGTCTCCCAGCCAGCTCCGGGAGCCGGCCGCAGGGCGGGTGCGGCCGGGCGATGATGACGAGCGCGGAGCCCACCGGCGCGACGACCTCAGCCGCCGGGCCGGTGGGGCCGGGCATCCGGGTCGGGCCGGATGCCGTGACGGCCCCGACCGAGGTGGTCGGGGCGCCACGCTCAGCTGGTGTCGCCGACGTCGAACGTCTCGCAACCGGAGATGCGGATGAGGACCCGGCCGTCCACGTTCACCGCCTCCTCGACGTTCGCGTCGTCGACGTGGATGAGCAGGATTCCGTCCGGGTTGGACTTGCTCACCGCCGCGTCGCTGCCCGTCGCGAAGAACTCGATGCGGTCGATGAAGCGGGGTACCGCCACCAGGTGGACGCCGTTGCCGTCGGTGCGCAGCAACCGGGTCCGGGCCAGTGCGTCCAGCATCACCGTGGGAACCGGCGGGTTCTCCAGGAGTGCGCGGTCGGCTTCGGTGGCGGGCGGGACCAGCACCCAGCGGGAGCTGGTGCCGTCCGGGCCCTCCCTGCCGTCGGTGCTCGCGCGGTAGACCCCGCGCAGGACCACGGCGCTGTCATCGCGGTAGTAGGGGTCCTCCGACGGCCGGTCGGTGACGACGTTCCTGGCGAGCGGCGGGACCGGAAGGGTGCCCAGCACCACGTCGCACGCGAAGTGCTGGCGGTCCGCGCGCAGCACCCGGCCACGCCGGTCCACCACGTCGCTGGTGATCCGGACGTGCACGCGGTCAGGGCCGTCCAGCCGCGCCGTCACCCGGTAGGGGTTGCCCGGCCCGGCCTTCGGCGCGACGAACGCCGAGAACCGCAGGTTCTCCAGGGTGCGGACGGGCAAGCCGGGTACCACCGCGGTCGCCGCTTCGGCCGCGATGGTGGCCAGACCGGTGCCGTGCATGGTCGGTTTGCCGTTCACCGTGTGGTCGACCAGGAACCCCGCGGTGCGCTCGCCGAGGTCCAGCAGCCACTGGGTGGTGCCGCGGGTGGTGCGGTGCGGGGTGCCGAGCATCCACCGGGTGCGTTCCGGTACCGGGTGCACGAAGCCGGGGAACTGCTCGCCGAAGGTCGCGCGTTCCTTCGCGTTGAGGAACGCCACCAGCGGTTGGGCGACCGACGGCGTGCACAGCTCGGCGGCCAGGTGCCGCACGCCCTCGGTCGGGGCGAGCGGAGCCATGATCCCCGCTCGTTCGTTGTTGCCCTGCATCAGTTCCGATCCGCCCATGCCGATCTCCGCCCAGATCGGCCAGATCAGCGTGCGCTCGTCCGCGCCGCGGACCAGTGCCGCCTGGCGGGCCGCGCCGTGGAGGAAGTCGTTGCCGGGCGCGTAGTCGGTCTCGCCGGGCAGCCCCACGAGGCCGGCCACCGAGCCGAAGTTGCACCACTGGGCGGGCTGGGCGGTGCCGAACGCGGCCTTGAGGTTGCGGTACCCGTCGACCTTGACCCCGCGGACGTGCCGCAGCCCGTCGACCGTCAGCCGGGAGATGTCGCCGCCGTTGTGCAGGCCGGCGCCGTGCACGAGCAGGTCGACGTCCGGGGTGACCTGCCGGATCGTCTCGACGGCCGAGCGGACGGCCTCGGCGTCGGTGAGGTCGCAGGTCAGGTAGTCGACCGCGTCCTCACCGCAGAGCGCGCGCAGTTCCCGCAGGTTCCGCTGCGACTCGCGGGCGTTGAGCAGGCGGTCGAACCGGGCCATGACCTCCCGCACCGTGGCACCGGGGGTGCGGGCGCGTTCGGTCTTGAGGAAGTTCGCCCGCAGGCCGGGAAGTTGCTCGTCGCCCGCGTGCAGCAGGTCCTCGGGCACGTCCTGCAGCCGCGACGAGCCCAGCAGCCACAACCGCAACGGCGTCCGGGAGGCGAGCTCCTTCGCGCAGGCCGCCGTGATGCCCCGCGCGCCGCCGGTGACCACGACCACCGACCCCGGCCGCAGCGGCGACACGTTCGAGCTCAGGTCGAGCGGTGCGGGCACCAGCTTGGTGCGCAGCCGCACACCGTCGTGGTGGAGCACCGCCGGATAGCCGCGGTAGCCGGCCAGTTCCCGGTTCAGGGTGTCCCAGGCGCCGGTCTCCGAGCTGATCACCACGGCCAGCCGCGCCCCGCGGAGGTCCCAGGCGAGGCTGCTGACGATGCCGGTGAACAGGCCGGCGGAGGAGTGCGGGACTCCGCTGCGCAGCTCGTCGACGAGGTGCACGCCGAGCGAGCCACCGGCGTCGATCCGGTCGCGGCAGGACTTCGCCGCGAGGAACAGCGCTTCGTGCGCGCGGAGAGTCCCTTCCGCAACGGTGTCGCCGGGCGCCGGACCACCGGTGGAGGCGAAGAGGCGGACGTGGCTGAACCGGCCAGCGCCCGTCGCGGCGTCGGGGAACTGGGCCTCGACCGGTGCGGTCTCGTCCAGCACGTGGATGTGAGCACCGGACGCGCGCACGTGTGCGGGCACCGACTCCTCGCACCCCGGCTGCACGACGACGAGCCAGTCCGGTCCGGGAGCGGTGGTCCACTCGGCGCCGGAAGCCGGCTCTTCGACGTAGGTGCAGACGTAGCGCTCGTTGCGCGGCGCCGGCCGGGTGGCCCGGTGTGGTGTCAGCACGATCCCGGGCGCCGAAGGGCCGGCGGCGATCACGTGGGGGGCCTTCCCCAGTCGGGTGAGCTCGCCGACGAGGTCGCACGCGCCGTTGGCGCCGAGGTAGTCCAGCGGCCGTGGGGCTCGGGTCCCGGCGCCGCCGGTGGCGACCGAGACCTGGCAGAGCACGGGCCATCCGGCGGCGGCCGCGGTGCTCTCCCGCGCCAAGGCGAACAGGAAGGCGCCTTCGCCGAGGGGGCCGCGACCGAGCAGGGTGCGCAGCTCGTCGGTGCTGTTGCCGTTGAGGCTGAGCACGAGCGCCAGGTCCAGCGCTCCGCCGAGGAGGTGCCGCACCGCCGTCTGGACCGCGTGCGCGGTGGCGTCCGGCCCGGCGTCGGCGAGCTGCACCGCACCGTTGAGGTTGTGGCGGTTGGCGATGCGCGACGCGATGACGTTGCCCATCAGACCGGGCTGGGTGTCCGGGGTGGACTCGGGGGTTCCTGCCCGCACCGCGCGGCCCACGGCTCGCGCGGCCTCCGCGAACTCGTCCGCGTCGAGCTCACCCGGCGTGACGGCGAGCAGGTCGTCGGCGTAGCAGCGCAGCGCCGACTGGTACCAGGACAGGGTCGGTCCGTAGTGCGCGGCGATGACACCGGTGGTCTCCTCGCGGCCTTCCCACAGCTGCCCGTGTTCGGCCAGGAAGCGCTCGGCCACGTCCAGCGCCATCAGCTGGGTGCGGTCGATGGCGTCCGACACCGCGGCGGGCAGCCTGCTCACCTTCCACTCCGGCGCCGGGTAGGGCATCGGGAAGGCCGCGTCGTCAGCGGGCGCACGCCCCTCACCCAGGCGCGTCGCGACTTCGGCCGAGGTCGGCGCACCCGGCAGGTGGGCGCTCCACGCGACCAGGACGACGCGGTCGTCCTTCGCCGGCGGCCGGGAGGTGGGTACGGGCTCGCCGGGGCCGGGCTCGTCACGCAGCAGCAGGTGCCCGTTGGTCCCGCCGAACCCGAACCCGGAGACGCCGACCAGGCGCGGTCCGGCGGGCAGCGGCGTGTCCTGCGCGGGGACGGTGACGTGTTCCGCGGTCGCCGCCGCGCCGGGTCGTGGCCGTTGAGCGGGGACCACACCGTGGCGCAGGGCGAGCAGAGCGTGGATCACCGACACCGCGCCCGCGGCCCACCCCGTGTGCCCGATCAGGGACTTGTTGCTGGTGCACAACACTTCCCGGCCGGCCGACTGGTTCAGCGCGGCCAGCTCGACCTCGTCGCCCGCCCTGGTGCCGGTACCGTGCCCGACCACCCAGACCGGGGCGTGCTCCTGCCCGTGCCCGGCGCGTGCGATCGCCAGTTCCTGCCCGCGGTGGTTGGGGGCGGCGATGGCCTTGCCCCGGCCGTCGGCCGCGGCACCGAACCCCGCCAGCACGCCGAGCACCTGCTGGCCGTCGCGGCGGGCGTCACCCAGCCGGCGCAGCGCCACCACCGCCGCGCCGTCGGAGAAGAGCGTGCCGTCCGCGGAGCCGTCGAACGCGTTGACCGCTCCCCGGTGGCTGAGGCCGCCGAGCTTGCTGAACAGCACGTTGAACCGCGGGGTGACCATGAAGTAGCCCCCGCACAGCGCCAGGTCGGTGCTGCCTTCCAGCAGGGCGGCCACACCCAGGTCGATGGCGTAGAGCGACGAGGAGCACGCGGTGTCCACGATCGTCACGGGCGTGGTGTCCGGCAGCAGGCCGCGCACGGCGTTGCGGACGACCCCGTCCGGCAGGTGGCTTTCCGGGTTGCCCGCGGCCAGCCGGTAGCGCTCGCGCAGCAGGGAGCGCAGCCGTTCCGCGTCCGGGCCCGCGGGCGTCGGCCAGGCCTCGGCGAGCATGCGGGCGTACCCCTCGACCACCATGGCCTGCTCGAAGTGCTGGTCGCCGTCGGAGCAGGCACCGATGAACAGCGAGGAACGGGACGACGGACCGTCCGGCAACGCCTGCCCCAGGGCGTGGCGCAGCCAGGACGACGACAGGCTGGCGTCGGGAGCGACGTCCTCGTGCCGCCCCATCCGCACGAAGCCCGCGGTGCGCGCGTACGTGCGGTCGCGGTCGCCGGGATCGGCGGCCCAGAAGGTGTCGAGCGGATAGCGGTCCCCCGGTTCGCTGAACGCGGGCTCGCCGGCGCGCAGCAGTTCCCAGAACTGCTCGGGCGACTCCGCACCGGGGACGACCAGTCCCATTCCGACGACGGCAATGGCATCGTCGTCACCCTCACGGCCGGGCGTAGGTTCCGCGGCGCGGCTCGAGGTGCGGGCAGGCGCATTGTCGGAGGCGCGGGTAGGCGCACTGTCCGAGGCGCGGACGGACGCACCGTCCGAAGTGCGGGCAGGCACATCGTCCGACGTGCGGGTGGGCGTGGTGTCCGAAGCGCGGGCGGGCTCACCGTCCGAAGCGCGGGCAGGCGCACTGTCGGCGGCGCGAACCGGCACATCGCGAACCGGCACCCCCGACGCGCTGGGCTCGACGACGTCCGCCGCCGGCCGCGGGGCGTCGCCCCACGTGCCGCCGGCGCGGATCAGCGCACCGCCCAGCCGGATCCCGCCGTCGTTGACGACGTTCTCCCCCGTGATCCACGACGCTTCCGGGGAGGCGAGGAAGGCCACGAGCTTCGCGTGTTCCTCGACCGTGCCCAGGCGGCCGAGCGGGGTTCCCGCGGCCGTCGCCTCCAGGACCTCTTCGCTGCGGGGGAACAACTTCACCGTCTCGCTGACGAGCATTCCCGCGGATGCCATGTTCACCCGGATGCCGTGCGGCCCGAACTCCACGGCCAGGTATTTCGTCAGCTGTTCGAGGGCCCCCTTGCACACCGCCACGCAGCTGTAGTTGTCGATGACGACGCTGGTGCCGATCGAACCCAGGTTCACGATCGCGCCGCCGCGGTCCTTCATGAGCGGGAAGGCGGCACGGCAGCAACGGCGCGGGCCGTGCACGTTGGTGTCGATCGCCCTTTCCCAGTCGCGGTCGGTGAGCACGTGACCGGGCTCGAACACTCCGCGGGCGGCGTTGTTGACCAGCACGTCGAGCCGCCCGTGCCGGCGTGCGACGTCGGCGAACATCTCCTCGACCGCGTCCTGCTTGGCCACGCTGGCCCGCAGGTGCTCCGCGGAACCGCCCTCCGCGAGGATGTCCGCCACGGTCTGCCGCGCGGCGTCGATGTCGTGGAACCAGTTCACGATCACATGGCCGCCACCGCGGGCCAGCTCGCGCGCGATGGCCCGGCCCTGCCCCTTCGAGCCTCCCGTCACCAGGCAGATCCGGTCGGCGAAAGCACCGCTGCGTGGACTGTTCACGCCTTCACCCGCCCGGCACCGAGCTGGGTGAGCAGCTCGGCGATCGACTCCAGGGTGGTGTAGTCGGTGATCCGGATGTCGGCCTCGGGGAGGTCGTACTTCTGGCGGGCGCGCTGGAGCAGCTCGGTCTGCCGGATGGAGTCGATCCCCAGGTCCGCCTCGAGCTCGATGTCGGCTTCGAACACTTCCTCCGGATAGCCGACGGCGGAGGCGTAGAGGGTGCGCAGCTCGTCCACCAAGCCCGGAACGTCCGCGCCCCCGGACGGCGCGGGTTCTGCGGGCTCGGGTGCCGTCGTGGGGACGGCAGCGGCGGGAACCGCGGTGTGCTGCACCTGGTGCGTGCCCGTTCGGGCGGGCTCGACCGGTGCCGCGTCCGCTCGGGCGCTCGTGATCGACGACCCGTTCGAACCAGCGCCCGCAACCGGCGACCCGTTCGAACCAGCGCTCGCAATGGACGACCCGTTCGAACCGGCCTGCATGACCGACGATCCGTTCGACCCGGCCTGCGCGACCGGCGCCCCGTTCGACGCGGCCTCAGAGCTGGAGGACGTGGCGAACGCGCCACGCAGCTCGTCGAGGGTCCGGCGCTGTCGCAGCGGTGCCGCGGTCTGCACGCCGGGCAGGCACGCACCCACGAGGTCGGTCAGTGCGGCGCGCGCTCCGCACTCGAGGAAGTGCGCGTACCCGTCACCCCGCACCGACACCAGGGCCTGCAGGAAGCCGACCTCCCGTTCGAGGTGGCTGGTCAGGATCTCGCGGCCGTCCTGCTCGGTCTCGACGTAACGGCCCAGCACCGGCGAGTACATCGGCACTCGCGGTGCGCGCACCCGGACCTCGGCCACCTCCGCCTCGAACAACCGGTTCGCCTCCGCCAGCAGCCGGTTGTGGAACGGGTACGGGACGCGCAGGCGCGTCGCTTCGATCCCGAGCAGGCCGGCCAGCGCCGTCAGCCGGTCCAGCGACTCGTGCGGGCCGGAGACCACGACCTGGTCGTACCCGTTGTGGGCAGCGACCGCCAGGCCGCGGTCAGCGAGAGAGCCGACGACAGCGCTCGCCCGCTGTCGTCCGACGCGCAGCGCGACCATTCCTCCCTCGGTGTCGCGCGAGGCGCGCAGCGCACGGTCACGCGCGATCACGAGCCGGACCCCGTCCGCCAGGTCGAGCGCTCCCGCGGCGGTCAGCGCGGCGAACTCGCCGAAGCTGTGACCGATCACGAGAGCCGGTGTGACGCCGGCGAGCTCACGGGCCAGGTCCAGGACCGCCAGTTCGGTGGCGAAGATGGCCAGGCTCAGAGCAGGGACGTCACTGGCCAGCAGCACGTCCAGGGTCGGCGCGTCCGCGCTCTCCAGCAGGGTGGAGATCGTGGGGCCGCCGTGCCGGAGGGAGATCGCGTCCACCTGACCGACAACGGCCGGCAGTGAGCGGTCGGCGCACACGCGTGAAAGACCACCGGGCAGGTACCCGCCCTGTCCCGGGAACAGGAAGACCGGCGAGGAAGACGACGAACAAGACACGATGAGATCCTTAGCGTGGAGCGGGAAAACGGGTTTCAAAGCACCCGGCGGGGGACCGGGGCAGGCTCCGGACGAAGCCAGGAGGTCGCTTGCTCGACAGGATGTCAGTGGTGCGCGTACCGCCACGAGCGCTCGTTCCGGCAGGCGGGACCGGAGCCCTTCGCGCCGTTGACGCCGGGTACTCTCACCGTCGGCTGCCGTCGTTCCAGCCGAGCACATCGGCGGGAGTCCCGGCGGCCGGTGCGCACCTGCCGGAAATCGGTGAGCACTGCCCATCGTCGCGCAGCAGGAACTCCTCGGACCGGCGCGATGAATCCTTCCACGGGCCAGGGAGGTGCTGGGGCGGGATCGGGCACCCGCACATCTCCGAATTCTTCACGACGGCGGTGTCGCCGCCGCGTCTGTGTTGCGGCATCCCTGCGGACCACATTCACCGTGCACCACAAAATGGTGAACATCGAGTGACTTGCAGTCTTCTGCCGCACCCTCCGGACGACACCCCGCGGGTCGTTCGGCGGCGATTTCTCGGAAGGGGTATCACCCTTCGAACGGCACGCGAATGAGGCTAAACAGCTTCACGACGGCATACCTGCGGAAGTCCACAGGTATGCCGCAGGAGCAGCGATCACCGAAAGACCACAGGCGCTCACCAGCGGTAACGGGGTCGAGGCGCTCCACCCCGAAGGCGGATGAGCTGCGCGCTCACAAACAGAGAGTGACGCACATCGCCGACCGCCCTCAAGAAGACTACGGATGTCCACAGCACAGACCCGCTGGATTGGTGGTCGCGCCCGCCGATCATCTGATGCAGGTCGTCCGACCGGACCACTGACGCGCCTTCCGGTGTCACACCACATCGACGAGCGGGCAGCGGACGAGGCGATCGTTTCACCACAAATACTCATCGGCAGCGCAATTCGTACGGACCCGTTCGAAACCCTACCCGCTTCCTGCCCGATCAGTCCGTCTCGCGGTGTGTGACAAATCTCGGCGCCACTCGCGCCCGGATGCGCAGCCGGCGACTGCCCGAACGGGCGTCCGACCGTTCTCACCTGCGACTTCGGCGCCAAGAAGTCTTTTCGACTCAAGGGATCGAGAACTTGACCCGATGGGTACTCATAAAGTGGAATCGATAGCAGGGCGATATGAACTGATTTGAAGCGAAAGACCACCCGATTGGGCCAGTTGACAACTACGGAGCGCATAAATGGTCGCCGACGCACACCAGCATTCAGGCAGTGCCGACACGCTCGTCGGTCGCGGCGCGGAGTTGGCACGCATCGTCGATGGTCTCGAATCGGCGAAGCGTGCGACACCCTTCACACTCCTGGTCGAGGGCACGCCCGGCGTCGGCAAGACCGCGTTGCTGGACGTGGCGTGCGAGCTCGCCCGCGAGCGCGGATTCGTCGTCTGGCGTGCGAAGGGCTCGCTGATGGAGCGGGACGTGCCCTTCGCCGTGGCCCAGCAGCTCTTCGAGCACCTGCGCGAGGAGCTGCCGCCTGGCCGGAACGGTGAAAGCACACCTCCCGGGTACGACCTCATCGCCGGGCACCTCACCGCCGAGCGGGATGACGTCGGTGAGCTCGAACTCCAGCGGGCCATCCGGGACCTCTACCGCTTCACGGCCGACTTCGCCCAGCGCGCACCGCTGTGCCTGGTGATCGACGACGTGCAGTGGGCGGACGTCTCGTCGTTGCGCTGGCTGAACTACCTCGTGCACCGCGTCGTCAAGCTCCCGGTCGTCCTGCTGATGACCCGCACACCGGGGATCCAGCCGACCGATCCCCTGCTGATAGCGGAACTGGACATCTACTCCGAGCGCATGAGGCTCGCGTACTTCACCGCGCGCAACATCGCGCAGCTCACCGAGCGGATGCTCGGGCAGACGCCGGACGAGAAGTTCGCGCAGGCCTTCGTCGAGGCCACCGGCGGCTGTCCCACGGTGACGCGGCACATCCTGGGTGTGATGCGGGAAAGATCGGTGCCGCCGGAGGAGAGCGCCGCGAACGACCTGCTGCGCCCCGAATGCGAGAAACTCGGTCAGGTGCTGCTCGCGCGGCTCAACCGCCAGTCACCCGAGCTGGTCGAGCTCGCGAAGGCGATCGCGGCCGTGGAGCCGGCGGACCTGGCCCTGCTGACCGCCGTCGTGGACCTCGACACCAGCGAGGCCGCCGATCGGGTGCGGCAGCTGGAAGGCATGGGCGTGCTCACCCCGGACGGCGGGCTGAAGTTCACGCACGCGGTGCTCAAGAACACGATCACGAGCGCGGTCGGGTACCGGGAACGCGAGCAGCTGCACGCCAAGGCCGCGCGGTTCCTGCACTACACGCGGGCACCCGCGGTCGTCGTGGCACGCCACGTCCTGCACACGCCCGCCCAGTCCGGCGCCTGGGCGGTCGAGGTCCTGCGTGCCGCCGCCGACACCGCGATCGCCGACGGCGATGCCCGCTTCGGTGCCCAACTGCTCGCCAGGGCTCTCGACGAGGACCTCTCCACCGCGCAGAGGCAGGACCTGCTGCTGCGGCTCGGTCTGGCCGAGACGTACTTCGACCCGCGGATGGCCGTGGCGCACATCGAGGAGGGAATGGTCGGCCTGGACGATCCGCAGGAGATCCTCGCGGCCGCCTGCCGGCTAGCGGAGATCCTCTACTTCGACGGTGCCTACGACAGTGCCAGCGAGGTGCTGCGCCGGGCCATGGAAGAGATCGGGTCCAAGATCCCCGCGGCCGTCGAGTCGATGCGCCTGCTGGAACGGATCACCGTGCCCTCAGGTGACCCGGAGGCCCGGCAGGTGGACTTCCGCGAGTTCGACGAGCAGCAGTGGCGCCGCGGTGACGAGCACGGCCGCAGGCTGGCCGGGCTGATCGCCGAGGACACCAGCAACCGGGGCGTGGAGCTGGCCCTGTGCCGCAAGGCCGCGCTCGCGGCGCTGTCCGGCGGCGCGACCTCCGCGATGCAGCACCCGCAACGCCTGTTCGGAGTGATCAACGCCCTGCTGCGCGCCGACGAGGCGGAGCTCGCGATGCGCCACTGCGACGAGGTCCTGCTCGAAGCCCAGCGACAGGGGCTGTCGTTGATCACCATGCTCGGTCACTCGCTCCGGTCGCGGGCGCACCACCACCACGGGTCCTTCGCCGAGGCCGCCGCGGACGCGGAGCTCGCGTTGTCCGCGGCACGGACCGCGAAGCTCGCCCCGGACCACCTGGGACACGTCTACGCCACCGACGCCTGGGTTCGCGCTCAGCTAGCCCTGGGCGACCTCGACGCGGCGAAGAACGCGCTGGCGCCCTATGGGCGCTCCAGACAACTGCCGCAGACCTGGCACCACACCGCCCTGCTGCACGTCAGAGGCGCTGTGCGCATGGAGCTCGGCGACCACGAGGCAGCGCTCGCCGACCAGCTCGAATGCGGTGAGCGGTTCCTGGCCTGGGACCGGCGCAACCCGGCGGTGCGCCCCTGGCGGTCCTTCGCGGCGCTGGCACACCTGCGGCTCGGACAGCCGCAGCCGGCCCTCGACCTCGCGTTGCAGGAGCTGACCCTGGCACGGGAGTGGGGCGCACCGACCGTGATCGGTCGCGCGCTGCTGACGGTGGGCATCGTGACCGGCGGTTCCGCCGCCGCCCCGTGGCTGGCCGAAGCCGACTCGGTGCTGCGCCGGTCGACCGCGCGGATGCTGCACGCACAGGTGCTGCTCGAACTCGCCGCGACCCGGTGGGAGAAGGGACAGCACGACGCCGCCCGGCAGCACCTCGCGGAAGCGCAGGCACTCGGCCGGCAGTGCGGCGTCGCCGTGCAACCGGGACAACGGCTCGCCGGACTGAGCTCCGCCGCCACCTCGCACACACCGGTGCCGCACCACCCCGAACCGACCAACGCCGCGCCACCCGCTCCCCGGCTCAGCGCGCTCACGCTGACGCCGCACGAGTACCGCATCGCCACACTGGCCCTCGAAGGCAACTCCAACGAAGAGATCGCCCGCGAGCTCAACGTCTCGCGGCGCACCGTCGAGTTCCACCTGACCAACATCTACCGCAAGCTCGGCGTGCGCCGGCGCATCCAGCTGTCCTCCGCACTGGCGGGCCTCGTCCCACGCGCATGACCCGGAAGCAGGGTCACCGGGCACCGCTGTGCGGTGCCCGGTCTGCACGTGGGCGCACCGTTCAGGCGCCTGCGGCTTCGGCTCGGCCGCTGCGGCCGAGCCCGCTGCCGACGTGGAGCTCGCGCCGCACGAGGTCCGCGACGGTCCCCCAGTGGTCCACCGGGAAGAAGTGGCCCCCTGGGAACTTCTCCAGCACGAAGGACCCGGTGGTGTGACGCATCCACGCGCTCGCGTCCGGCAGTGGCACGATCGGGTCCTCGGTGCCGGCCAGAGCGGTGATCGGCGCGGTGATCACCGCGGAAGGCCCGCACCGGTAGGACTCGATCGCCCGGTAGTCGTTGCGCACCACGGGCAGCACCATCGCGCGGAGATCGGCGTTGCTCAGCACGCCCGGTTGGACGCCACCCAGCGCCTCGATCACGGTGACCACGTCGTCGTCGGACATGAGGTGCACACCCGCGTTGCGGTGCAGGTGTGGCGCCGCTCGACCGGACGCGAAGAGGTGCGAGACGGGCACCGAGGCGGCCTCCAGCCGTCGCGCCACCTCGAACGCCACCACGGCGCCCATGCTGTGCCCGAACAGGGCCAGCGGCCGGCTCTTGTCCAGCACCGCGAACACCTCGTCCGCCAGCACGTGCAGGTCGTCGATCGGCTCGTCGCGGAGCCGGTCGAGGCGGCCGGGGTACTGGACCGCCGACAGCTGGACCTCGCCGTCGAGCTCCATGCGGAGCCGGGTGAACCACCCGGCCGATCCGCCCGCGTACGGAAAGCACACGAGCTGCGGGGCTTCCTCGGACGTGGCGCGGAACTTCCGCACCCAGCGGCCGCCCTGAGCAACGTTCGCCATGATCTCCCTCTTCGGGTCTTGCTGTGGGGTCGACATCGTCGTCGGCGCTGCTCGTTCAGCCGCCCAGCAGGCGGCTCAGGTCGTCCTCCGGGGTCAGGTAGCCGCCGGACAACGCGTCCGCCTCACCGGACACCAGTCGCACCAGCATCTCCGATGACTCCTCGGGCGTGGTGAACCGGCCGCTGTCGCGCTGGTCGGCCATCCACGCACCGACGCCGTCGAGGTGGCGGTCACCGGTCTCGCCGGCTTCCAGCTGCTTGCGGGTCAGGCCGAGGTCGACCAGTCCGGGGTGGTAGCTGAGCACCGACACCCCGGTTCCCGCCAGCTCCGGCGCGAGGTTCTCACCGAGCTTGATGGCGGCGGCCTTGGACACCGAGTAGCCGGAGACGTTGGGCCAGCGGTGCTTGCCCGCCGAGCTGCACGATGTTGATGACCCGCCCGTGCCCGCGCTCCACCATGCCCGGCAACGCCGCCCGGCAGGCCCGCACGGTCCCGCGCAGGTTCACCTCCACCGTCTGCCACCAGTGGTCCTCGTCGACCTCCCACAGGGGGCCGGCCGGACCGCCGACACCGGCGTTGTTGATCAGCACGTCGACCGCGCCGAACTCCTGCTCCGCCCGCTCGACGGCCCAGGTCAGCGCCGTGCCGTCGGTGACGTCGGCGACCAGCGCCAGGGGCGTTCCGCCGATGGAGTCCGCCAGCTCGTCGAGCGCGGCCTGGTCGCGTCCGGTCAGGACCAGGTTCGCCCCGGCTTCGGCGAGCTCCCTGGCGAAGAGCCGCCCGAGACCGCCGGTCGCACCGGTCAGCAGCACCGTCGTCCCGGCCAGCGAAGGACGCTCCACGTCGAGCGGCCGTTCCGCTTCCTGCTCGCCGAGCTGGATGCGCAGGTACTTCGCGAGGGCGCTCGGCGTGGAGTGGTCGAAGATCGCCGTGGGCGGCACCGACCGCCCGGTCGCCTTCTCGACGCGGTTGCGCAGCTCCAGCACCGTGAGCGAGTCGAACCCGATCTCGAAGAACCCGCGGTCGGCCTCCACCTCGTCGGCGCTCGCGAACCCGAGCACACCGGCCACCAGGCTCCGGACGAGGTCACCCAGGAAGGCCTCCTGAGCGCCTTCGTCCTTGCCGGCCAGTTCGCCCGCGATGGACGACACCGGCACCGGCGCCGCTTCCGCCACCGGACGCCGCTTCACGTGCCCGCGCAGCAGCGGGGTCAGCGGCGCCGACTCGCTGTCGACGAGCTGACGGGTGTCCAGCGCGATCGGGGCGAGCATGGGTTCCCCGGTGCGCAAAGCGGTGTCGAACGCGGCCAGTGCGTCCTCGGTCGACAGCGGAGTGACGCCGAGGCGGACCAGCCGGCGCAGGTCCGCCTCGTCGAGGTGACCGGACAGCTCGCTGCGTTCGGCCCACAGCCCCCACGCCAGCGACAGCGCGTGCTGCCCGGCGTCGTGCCTGCGCCGTGCGATGGCCTCGATGCAGGCGTTGGCGGCGGCGTAGTTGGCCTGGCCGGCCGTGCCCCACCAGGCGGCAGCGGAGGAGCACACGACGAACCAGGTGAGGTCCGCGTCCCTCGTGAGCTCGTCGAGGTGCGTCACGGCGTCCACCTTGGCCGGCAGAACGGCCTCCAGTGCCTCGGCGGTCAGCGACCGGATCGTCGCGTCCCGCGAGGTTCCGGCAGCGTGGATCACACCGGCCAGCGGCCGGTCCGACGGAATCCGCGCGAGGACCCCGGCCAGCTGCTCGCGATCTGCCGCGTCACAGGCCTCCACGGTGACGGAAGCACCCAGCTCACGCAGTTCGGCGGACAGCCGGGCCATGCCGGGTGCGTCGGCACCGCGCCGGCTCAGCAGGACCACGTCCCGAACCCCGTGCTCGCGCACCGCGTGCCGGGTCAGCGCGGAACCGACGACCCCGCCCGCACCGGTGACCAGCAGCGAACCGCCACGCCACTCGGTGGGAGCGGCCGGCCCGGCGGCTGCCGCACCGGCCAGCCTCGGCACGCGGACCTGCCCGGCGCGCACGGCGAGCTGCGGCTCGTCGGTGCCGACCAGCTTCCGCCACGCCTTGTCCGACGCGGCCGTGCCGTCGAGGTCGATCAGCTGCAGCACGCCGGGGTGTTCGGTCTGCGCGGAGCGCACCAGACCCCACACCGCCGCGGCGACCGGGTCGCCGTCCACCGCACCTCGGGTGAGCACGACCAGCCGGGCACCGGGCTCGTGGTCGCGCGCCACCCAGCCGCGGACCGAGGCCAGTGCCGCGTCCAGCGCGGTCCGGACCCGCTGCGGCAGCGGCGACGCGGGGTCACCGTTGTCGACGGTCAGCGTCAGGTGCCCGGTTCCCCGTGCCGCGGACAGCCCCTCCGGTGCCTTCCAGTCGATCCGGAACAGCGTCTCCGCCGCCTGGGCGGCGCCGATGACCTGCAGCTGCTCACGCACCACCGGCCGCGCGACGAGCTCTTCGGCGGAGAAGACCGGCATGCCCACGTTGTCCCACGCGGTGACGCTGAACGAGTCCTGTCCCTCGTCGCGCAGGCGAACCCGCAGCGACGCGGCGCCGGGCCCGTGCACCTCGACGCCCGCCCACGAGAACGGCAGGCGCAACGCGTCCGCCAGCAGCGGGTGCAACGCCGAGTCCAGCAGCGCGGGGTGCACCAGGTAGTCACCGGCTTCGCCGTGCACGGTCGTGGGCAGGACTACCTCGGCGAAGACGTCGCCGCCACGACGCCAGGCCCTGCGGACGCCCTGGAAGTCGGGTCCGTAGCCCAGGCCGGCGTCGGCGAGGCGGGGGTAGAGCCCGTCGAGGTCGACCGGCTGCGCGTTCGCGGGCGGCCATTCGGTCAGGTTCTCCCCCGAACCGGGCACGCCGGGAACGAGGCGGCCGGTGGCGTGCGCGGTCCACGGCGCGTCGGCCGAGGCCCGCGAGTGCAGGGCGAGGGCGCGGCTGCCGTCGTCCTCGGGCGCGGACACCTCCACCTGCACGTCCAGGGTGCCCTCGGCGGGAAGCACCACCGCGGTGCGGAAGACGAGCTCCGCCACCCTCGGGCAGCCGACCTGCTCACCGGCCCTGGCGGCCATCTCCAGCAGGGCCGTGCCCGGCACCACGGCGGCACCGCCGACGCGGTGGCCACCGGTCCAGGCCGGGCGCGCGGTGGACAACCGTCCGGTGAGGACGGTGGTTCCGCTGCCGGCCAGGGACATCGACGCGGTCAGCAACGGGTGCCCGACCGCATCGAGGCCGGTGCCTGCGACGCTCCCGGTGGCACGCGGGGTGTCGAGCCAGAAGCGCTGCCGCTGGAAGGCGTAGGTCGGCAGCTCCACGTGCGGTCGTGCGCCGCCGCCCAGCACAGCGGACCAGTCGACGGAGGTGCCGCGGACGAACAGCTTCGCGACGGTGTCCAGCAGTGCTCGTGGTTCCGGGCGGTCCTTGCGCAGCAGCGGCAGCGGCACGGCCGGTGCGGACACGCTCGCCGACGCCATCGCCGAGAGCACGCTGTCGGGACCCAGCTCCACGAAGGTGCTGACGCCACCGGCTTCCAGGGCGCGCACGGCGTCCTGGAACAGGACCGGCTCGCGCACGTGGCGGACCCAGTACTCCGCGGTGGTGAAGTCGCCCGCAGCGGCGGCCTGACCGGTCAGCGTCGACACCATCGGGATGCTCGGCGCCGAGAACTCGATGCGGGACACGACGTCGCGGAACTCCGCCAGCACCGGCCCCATCAACGGCGAGTGGAACGCGTGGCTGACCCGCAGGGCCTTCGTGCGGTGGCCGCGCGAGCGCAGCTGCTCGGTGATCGCCTGCACCGCGGCGGCGGCACCGGACAGGACGGTGGCCCTGGGCCCGTTGACCGCGGCGATCCCCACCTCGTGCTCACGGCCGGCGAGCAACGCGGTCACCTCGGCGGCGGCCGCCTCCACGGCCACCATGACGCCGCCTTCCGGCAGTGCGCCCATCAGCCTGCCCCGAGCGGCGACCAGCGTCGCGGCGTCGCGCAACGACATGACGCCGGCCACGTGGGCCGCGGCGATCTCGCCGATGGAGTGCCCTGCCACGCGGCCCGGCCGCACTCCCCACGCCTCCAGCAGCCGGAACAGCGCCACCTCGAGCGCGAACAGCGCGGGCTGCGCGTGCTCGGTCCGGTCCAGGCCGTCACCGGTGAAGACCAGGTCGCGCAGGCTGACACCGAGCAGCGGGTCGAGCACCTCGGCCGCGTCGTCGAACGCGACCGCGAACGGCGGGTACGCCTCGTACAGCTCCCGTCCCATGCCGGCGCGCTGGCTGCCCTGACCGGCGAACAGGAAGGCGGTCTCGCCCGCGTGCTTCTCGGCCGTGACGACCAGGTTCGGCGCGTCGTCGCCGTGTGCGGCGGCGGTGAGGCCCGCCAGCAACGAGTCCCGGTCACCGCCCAGTACGACGGCGCGCTGGTCGAACCGCGACCGGTTCGTGAGTGCCGCCGCGACGGCGTCGTCGTCGTGGCCGGGCTCCCGGTCGAGGAAGTCCGCCAGCTTGGCCGCCTGTGCCCGCAGCGCCGCCGGTGTCCTGGCGCTGAGGACCCACGGCGTGACCGCCGCTGCTCGCGGCTCCGGCACCGGGGCGGTGGCCTCGGCGGGGTTCTCCTCGGCGGGGCTTTCGAGGATCACGTGGGCGTTCGTGCCGCCGATGCCGAACGACGACACCGCGGCGCGGCGGGTTCCCCCCGGCCACGGGCGTGCCTCCCTCAGCAGCTCGACCGACCCCGAGGTCCAGTCCACGTGCGGGGACGGCTCGCTGACGTGCAGGGTCTTCGGCAGGACGCCGTGCCGCATCGCCATGATCATCTTGATGATCCCGCCTGCGCCCGCCGCGGCCTGGGTGTGGCCGGTGTTGGACTTCAGCGAACCGAGCCACAGCGGGCGGTCGCGGTCCTGTCCGTAGGTGTCCAGCAAGGCCTGCGCCTCGATCGGGTCGCCCAGCGGCGTGCCGGTGCCGTGCGCTTCCACCACGTCCACGTCGGCGGCCGTCAGTCGTGCCTGGGCCAGCGTCTGCTCGATGAGCCGGCGCTGAGCCGGGCCGCTCGGTGCGGTGAGGCCGTTGGAGGCGCCGTCGGAGTTGATCCCGCTGCCGCGGACCACCGCGAGCACCCGGTGCCCGTTGCGCTTCGCGTCGGAGAGCCGTTCCAGCAGGAGCATGCCCGCGCCCTCGGCCCAGCTGGTGCCGCTCGCGTCCGAGGAGAACGCCCGGCACCGCCCGTCGGCGGCGAGTGCGCGCTGGCGGCTGAACTCGACGAACGTGACGGGGGTGGACATCACCGACACACCGCCGGCCAGCGCCATCGAGCACTCGCCGTTGCGCAGCGCCTGCGCGGCCAGGTGCAGTGCCACCAGGGAGGACGAGCACGCGGTGTCGACCGACATCGTGGGCCCCTGCAGGCCGAAGACGTAGGAGATGCGGCCGGACGCGACGCTGCCGTGGCTGCCGAGGGTCATCATCCCCTCCATGCCGTCCGGGAGGTCCTGCACGTCGTGGACGCGGGTGGAGTAGTCGTGGAACATCACGCCGGCGTAGACACCGGTGCGGGAACCCTTGACCGACAACGGGTCGATGCCCGCGTTCTCCAGCGCCTCCCACGAGGTCTCCAGCAGCAGCCGCTGCTGCGGGTCCATCGCGAGCGCCTCGCGCGGCGCGATGCCGAAGAACGAGGCGTCGAAGTCGGCGGCGTCGTGCAGGAAACCGCCTTCACGGGTGTAGCTCGTGCCGCGGTGGGTGGGGTCGTCGTGGAAGAGGGTGTCGAGGTCCCAGCCGCGGTTGTCCGGGAACGCCGTGATCCCGTCCGTGCCGGTGGCGACCAGGTCCCACAGCTCCTGCGGCGAGCTGACCCCGCCGGGATAGCGGGCGGCCATGCCGACGATCACGACCGGGTCGTCCCCGGCCGCTTCGGGTTCGGGTTCTACTCGCTGGACCGCCTGGGTCACAGTGGTGTCCTTCTCGGTCGAAAGTTCTTCCACCAGGTGTTCGACCACGTCCAGCGCGCTGGGCCGGTCGAACAGCAGGGTGGTCGGCAGGCTCAGGCCCGTGGCGTCGCTGAGCTCGTAGCGCAGTTCCAGTGCGGCCAGCGAGTCCATCCCCAGCGCGGAGAACGGCTGCTCCACCTGGTCGTCCCGCAGCTGGGCGTACCCCAGCACGGAGGCGGCGCTGGTGCGGACCAGCCGGGTCAGCTCCGCCCGCAGCTCGTCCGCGGTCAGCTGGTCGAACGCGCCGCCGGAGGTCTCCTGCGCGGTCACGGCCGGTTCGGCCACGACCGGTGTGCGGACGAGGTCGGCCAGCAGGGGCACGGGCTGCCCGGTGACGGAGCGGACGTCCAGGCGGACGGGCGCCAGCACCGGCTCCGTCGAGCGCAGTGCGCCGTCGAACGCGGCGACGGCATCCTTTGTGGACAGTGGTGCGATGCCGGCCCTGGCCATGCGCTGGAGGTCGGCGTCACCGAGGTGCCCGGAGAGCTGCACTGCGCTCCTCCCACAGCCCCCAGGCCAGTGCCAGTGCCGGGAACCCGGCGGCGGCGCGGTCGCGGACGATCGCGTCGAGGCAGGCGTTCGCGGCGGCGTAGTTGGCCTGGCCGGCGGTGCCCCACCAGCCGGCGACCGAGGAGCAGACGACGAACCAGTCGAGGTCCAGTCCCCTGGTCAGCTCGTCCAGGTGGCTGACGGCGTCCACCTTGGACGCGAGGACGGCGTCGACGCCGTCGGTGGTGAGCGCCTCGATGACGGTGTCGGCCACCGTTCCGGCCGCGTGGACGACGCCGCGCAGGTCCGGGACGCGCGCCAGCAGACCTTCCACCTGCGAGCGCTTCGCCACGTCACAGGCCTCGACCGTGACCGAGACGCCCGTGGACCGCAGCTCCCCGGCCAGCCGCGCGACACCGGCGGCCCGTTCGCCGCGACGGCTGACCAGGACGACGTCGCTGATCCCGCGGGTGGTCACGGCGTGCAGCGTCAGTGCCGAACCGACGACTCCGCCCGCACCGGTGACGAGCAGCGTTCCCCTGTCCCACCTGATGTCCGGGGCGGCGGGCGCGGCGGTGTGGCGCACGAGGCGCGGCACCAGCGCGGTGCCTTCCTTCACGGAGACCTGCGGGTCGGGTGAACCGGCCAGTGACGACACCAGCGCGTCGGAGGCGGCACTGCCGTCGACCTCGATCAGCTGGAAGCGGCCGGGGTGCTCGGTCTGCGCCGAACGCACGAGCCCTTGCACGGCAGCGCCGACCGGGTCGGAACCGGTGACGATGCTCAGGCATCCGCCCTGCTCGCCGGACAACCAGTCCTGCACGGTGGTCAGCGCCCAGGCCAGTCCCGCACGCACCCGGTGCGGCAGCGGACCTCCGGACCCGACCGGCAGCCGCCGCGTGGTGCCCGGGGTGGGAGCCACGACGGTGGTGGGCCGCCATTCCACGCGGTACAGCGAATCGGCTGCCACGGCGTCGCGCAGCTGGGCGTCGGACACCGGCCGCAGCACGACCGAGTCGGCGTCGAGGACGGGGTTGCCCTCACCGTCCCAGGCGGCCAGCCGGACGGTGTCGGGACCGAGCCCGGTCAGCCGGGTCCTCAGCAGCGACGCCCCGGCCGCGTGGAGGCGGGTGCCCGTCCAGGAGAACGGCAGTCGCGCCGTTCCCCCGTCGGGCAACAGCTCACCGGCCGCCAGTGGTTGCAGGACGGCGTCCAGCAGTGCCGGGTGCAGCAGGTGGTCGTTCTTCGTCTCGGGCAGCCGGACCTCGGCGAAGAGCTCGCCGTCGCCGCGCCACAGGCGCCGCACGCCCTGGAAGACGGGCCCGTAGTGCAGGTTCCGCTCGGCCAGTGCGGCGTAGAACCCGGCCAGGTCGACCGGCTCGCAGCCGACCGGCGGCCACTGCACCGGGGCGGGCCCGGTGCCGGTGGCGGCGTCGACCTGGCCGGTGACGTGGAGGGTCCACTCCCCCTGCCCCGCGAGGCGTGACACCGTCCGCAGGGCACCGTCCGCCGACACGCGGACCTGGACGTCCAGCGCGTCACCGGCGGGAACGACCATCGGCGCGATCAGCAGCAGTTCGGTGACGGCGGGCCGGCCGACGTGCGCACCGGCGCGGGCGGCGAGTTCGAGCAGCGCCGTTCCGGGAACGACCACCGCTCCGCCGACCCGGTGCTCGGCGAGCCACGGCAGCTCGGCCGGGTCGAGCCTGCCGGTCAGCACCGTGGTGCCGTCGACGGACAGCGCCGCCCTGAGCACCGGGTGCGCGACGGCGTCGAGCCCGGCGGAGGCGAGGTCCGCGGCCTTGGCGACCGGGTCGAGCCAGAAGCGCTCGTGCTGGAACGCGTAGGTCGGCAGCTCCGTGCGGCGGGCGCCGGTGCCGGCGAAGAACGCCGTCCAGTCGACGGTGACACCGGCGGTGTGCAGCCGTGCCAGTGCGGACACCAGCGTGCCGGCTTCCGGCCTGCCCTTGCGCAGGGCGGGCAGGACGAGCTGGTCGGTGTCGGGCAGGCAGTTCTGCGCCATCGCCGCGAGCACGCCGTCCGGGCCGATCTCGACCAGCCGCGTCACGCCCTGCTCGCGCAGGTGGCGGACGCCGTCGTGGAAGAGCACCGCGTCGCGGACGTGCCGCACCCAGTGCTCGGGCGAGCGGAGCTGCTCGGCCGTCGCGAGGGTGCCGGTCAGGTTCGACACCAGCGGGATCACCGGCGCCGCGTAGGTGATCCGCGCGGCGACGCGGCGGAACTCCTCCAGCACCGGTTCCACCAGCGGCGAGTGGAACGCGTGGCTCACGGTGAGCCGCTTGGTCTTGCGTCCGCGTTCCGCCCACCGCGCGGCCAGCGCGAGGACGTCGTCCTCCGCACCGGACACCACGACCGCGTCGGGTCCGTTGACCGCGGCCAGGCCCACGCGGGAGGTCAGCTGCGGGCGCACCTCGTCCGCGGTGGCCTGCACGGAGACCATCGCGCCGCCAGGGGGCAGCGCCTGCATCAACCGGCCGCGCGCGGCGACCAGTTCCGCCGCTCCCGCCAGGGTCAGCACGCCGGAGACGTGCGCCGCCGCGATCTCACCGATCGAGTGGCCGGTCACGAAGTCCGGCTCGACACCCCACGAGCGCACGAGGCGGTACAGCGCGACCTCGACGGCGAACAGCGCGGGCTGGGTGTACTCGGTCCGGTCCAGCACGGCGGCGTCGTCGCCCCACATGACCTCGCGCACCGGCTTGGTCAGGTGCCGGTCGAGCTCGTCGGCGACCTCGTCCAGTGCCGCGGCGAAGACCGGGTAGGTGGTGTACAGCTCCCGGCCCATGCCCAGGCGCTGGGCACCCTGGCCGGTGAACAGGAAGGCGACGGGCTCGTCGAGCCGGGCGTGGTCGCGGGCTCCGCGGCCCTCGCACAGCTCGCGCAGCCCCGCCGTGTCCGTGGCGAGCACCGCGGCACGGTGGTCGAAGTCGCTGCGACCGGTGGCCAGGGTGAACGCGATGTCGGCCGGGTCGAGCCCGGGGTGCTCGGCGAGGTGGTCGCGCAGCCTTCGCGCCTGTGCGCTCAACGCCTGCGGCGTCTTGGCGCTCAGCAGGAACGGGACCTGCCGCTCCTCCCGCGCCCGCTGCTGCGGCTGCGGCCGGTGTTCGAGGACGACGTGCGCGTTGGTGCCGCTGATGCCGAACGACGACACCGCCGCCCGCCGGGTGCCTTCCGGCCACGGCCGTGCTTCGGTCAGCAGCTCGACCGCCCCGGACGCCCAGTCGACGTGCGGCGAGGGCTCGTCGACGTGCAGGGTCTTCGGCAGGACGCCGTGCCGCATGGCCATGACCATCTTGATCACGCCCGCGACGCCGGCCGCGGCCTGGGTGTGGCCGAGGTTGGACTTGAGCGAGCCGAGCCACAGCGGGCGGTCGCGGTCCTGGCCGTAGGTGGCGATGATCGCCTGGGCCTCGATCGGGTCGCCCAGCGACGTGCCCGTGCCGTGCGCCTCCACGACGTCCACATCGGACGCCGAGAGCCCGGCGTCGGCCAGCGCCTTGCGGATCACCCGCTGCTGCGAGGGCCCGTTCGGCGCGGTCAGGCCGTTGGACGCACCGTCCTGGTTCACCGCGGTGCCCCGGACGACGGCGTGGACGGTGTGGCCGTGGCGCAGCGCGTCGGACAGCCGCTCCACCACCAGCACGCCGACGCCCTCCGACCAGCCGGTGCCGTCGGCGGCCGCGGAGAACGCCTTGCACCGGCCGTCTCGTGCGAGACCGCGCTGGCGGCTGAACTCGGCGAACATGCCGGGCGTGCTCATCACCGTCACGCCACCGGCGAGGGCGAGCGAGCACTCCCCGCGCCGCAGCGCCTCGACGGCGAGGTCCAGTGCGACCAGGGACGAGGAGCAGGCCGTGTCGACCGACAGGGCGGGGCCTTCGAGGCCGAGCACGTAGGCGATCCGGCCGGAGACGACGCTTCCGGCGAGACCGGTGAGGAGGTGCCCGGCCACGGCGTCCGGGCTTTCGTGCAGCCTGGTGCCGTAGTCACCGGCCATGGCCCCGGCGAAGACGCCGGTGTCGGTGCCGCGCAGCAGTTCGGGGTCGATCGCGGCCTGTTCGAGCGCCTCCCAGGAGACTTCGAGCAGGAGCCGTTGCTGCGGGTCCATGGCGAGCGCTTCACGGGGCGACACACCGAAGAACTCGGCGTCGAAGTCCGGGGCGTCGTGCAGGAACCCACCCGTGCGGGCGACTTCGGCGCTTCCCGCGAACAGGTCGCGGACGTCCCAGCCGCGGTCGGACGGGTACGGCCCGATGGCGTCGGCCTCCGCGGTGACGAACCGCCAGAGGTCCTCCGGTGAGCGGATGTCACCGGGGAACCGGCAGCCCATGCCCACGATGACGATCGGGTCGTCCTCCGGCTCCTCCTCGGCCGCGGTGACCCGTTCCAGCACGGCGGGAGCCTGCCGGGTGCCGCCGGGGAGGAGCCGGTCGACCTCGGCCGCGAGCGCCGCGGGCGTCGGGAAGTCGAACGCGACGCCGGCGGGCAGCCGCAGCGACGCGGCCGCGTTGATCCGGTTGCGCAGCTCGACGGCCATGATGGAGTCGAAACCCAGCCGCTTGAACGGTTCCCGCACGCTGACCGCGTTCGGGGTCGTGCGCAGCACGGCGGCGGCGTGGGCTCGGACGAGGTCGATCCCGTGCAGCACCGGTCCCGTGTCGATCGCTACCTCGTTCTTGTCACCGATCCAGAACCGCTGCCGCTGGAAGGGGTAGGTCGGCAGGTCGGCGGCACGGACGCGCGTGCGCACCGGCGGCACCACGGCGGACCAGTCGACGTCGATCCCGCCGGTGAAGGCTTCAGCGGCCGAGGTGAGGAAGCGGCGCAGGTCGCCCTCGTCGCGGCGGAGCGAGCCGACGACGACCGCGTCGTCGATGTCCGCGGCGGTCACCGTGTCCTCGACGGCGGCGACGAGAACGGGGTGCGAGCTGACTTCGACGAAGTGGCGGAAGCCCTGTGCCAGCAGCGCTTCGGTGGCCTCACCGAAGCGGACGGGCGCCCGCAGGTTGTGCGCCCAGTACGCGGCGTCCAGCCGGTCAGCCCAGGCGCAGTCCGCGGTGGAGAAGAACGGCGTGCTGCCCTGCAGCGGCCGGATCTCGGCGAGGGCCTCGACGATCTGCCGGCGCACGGAGTCGACGTGCGGGCTGTGCGAGGCGTAGTCCACGGCGACCCGCCGCGCCCGCAGGCCCTCCTCCTTCCACTGCGCCACCAGTGCGTCGACCGTGTCCTCGTCTCCGGAGACGACGGTCGAGCGCACGCTGTTGACCACCGCGACCTCGACGCCGGGGTGGCCGGCCAGGCGCGAGCGGACCTCGTCGGCGGGCAGGTCGACCGACGCCATCGCGCCGTGCCCGGCCAGCTCGGCGGCGATGATCTTGCTGCGCAGGGCGACGACGGTCGCGGCGTCGTCGAGACCGAGCTTCCCGGAGACCACCGCGGCGGCGATCTCGCCCTGGGAGTGCCCCAGCACGGCGGCGGGCCGGACGCCGGCCGACGCCCACAACCGGGCCAGCGACACCATCACGGCCCAGGACGCGGGCTGCACCACGTCGACGCGGTCGAGGCCGTCGCCGGTGCGCAGGACCTCGGTCAGCGACCAGCTCACGTGCGGTGCCAGCGCCTCCTCGCAGGCGGCGACGGAGTCCGCGAACACCGCGGAGACGTCGAGGAGGTCACGTCCCATCCCCACCCACTGCGCGCCCTGTCCCGGGAAGACGAGGACGGGACCGGCGTCCGCCTTCTCGCTGTGGCCCAGGACGACGCCCGCGCCGGGGACGCCCTGCTCGATCCCGGCGAGACCGGAGTCGAGCTCATCGGCGGTGGCGGCGAGCACGACGGCACGGTGGTCGAAGAGCGTGCGCTGGGTGAGCAGCGCACGGGCGAGACCGGCGCGGTCGAGGTCGCCGCCCCGCAGGTTCCGGGCCTGAGCGCGCAGCGCCTCGGGCGTCTTCGCGCTGAGCACGAACGGCAAGGTCGCCTCGACGTGCTCCGGGGTGCCCTCGTCCTCTTCGGACTCAGGCGGTCCGGAAAGGACGACGTGGCAGTTCGCCCCGCCCATGCCGAAGGAGCTGACGCCGGCCAGCCGGGGCTCGGCGCTCCAGTCCGCGGTCTCGGTCTGCACCCTGATGCCCAGCTCGCCGAACGCGATGTCCGGGTTCGGCTCGGTGAAGTTGAGGCTGGGCGGAACCTGTCCCCTGCTGATCGAGAGCACCGTCTTGAGCAGCCCCGCGATGCCGGCCGCTCCTTCGAGGTGGCCGATGTTGGTCTTGACCGAGCCCACGCGCAGCGCGTCGGCCGGAGCGCGGCCGACACCGAGCACCCGGCCCAGTGCCGACGCCTCGACCGGGTCGCCCACCCTGGTGCCGGTGCCGTGCAGCTCCACGTACTGCACCCGGTGCGGGTCGACGTCCGCCGCGCGGTAGGCCGCGCGGAGGACCTCCGCCTGCGCGGTGGCGTCCGGGGTGGTGAGGCCGTCGCTCGCGCCGTCGTTGTTGACCGCGCTGCCGCGGATCACGCAGAGGACGTCGTCCTGGTCGGCCAGCGCCTTCGCGAGCGGCTTGAGGACGACCACGCCGCCGCCCTCGCCGCGCACGTACCCGTTCGCCCTGGCGTCGAAGGTGTGGCAGCGCCCGTCCGGGGAAAGACCACCGAACTTGGCCGCACCGACGGTGCTCTCCGGTGCGAGGTTGAGGTGCACGCCACCGGCCAGCGCGACCTCGCACTCACCGGTGCGGATGCTCTGCGCGGCGAGGTGCACCGCGACGAGCGCGGACGACTGGGCGGAGTCGACGGTGAAGCTGGGGCCCCGCACCCCGAGGGTGTAGGAGATGCGGTTGGCGATGAGACCACGGCTGAGACCGGTGACCGTGTGGTGCCCGACCCCTTCGATCCCCTCGCGCTGCGCGAGCGTGGCGTAGTCGGATCCGAACGCACCCATGAACACGCCGACGGCGTGCTCGCGCAGGGCAGCCGGGACCACGCCGGAGTTCTCCAGCGCTTCCCAGGCCAGCTCCAGCGCGAGCCGTTGCTGCGGGTCCATGTCCGTGGCTTCACGCGGGGAGATGCCGAAGAACGCCGCGTCGAAGCGGTCGACCTCGTCGAGGTAGCCGCCCCAGCGCGAGTTCGCCCTGCCGGGCTTCGACAGGTCGGCGTCGTACAGGGCGTTCGCGTCCCACCGCGTGGCCGGCGTCTCGGTGACGGCGCTCGAACCCGTGACGAGCAGTTCCCAGAAGGCGTCCGGGTTCGCCGCCCCGGGAAGGCGGCAGGACAGGCCGATGACGGCGATTCCATCCCGCGCGGTGGCAGCAGCGTGGTCGGGCGTGGTCATGTGCGACTGAGTTCCTTCGATTGGTGACGACGGCGCGCGGAGGTGATGCTTTCTCGCGGTACCAAGGGGTTCACCGTTGAACGCCACATGGATCGGATCAGGACTCGGGGTAACGGGAACGCAGGTGCTCCAGGTAGGCGGTGGTGTCGCGGTGCGGGTGGTCCTGGGCACCGCGGCGGTGCAGGTCGAGGCTCCCGTCGGGGTGCAGGCGCAGCGTCGTGGTGGCTCGCCGGACCGGCTCCGCCGGTCTGCTGTCCGCGAGGTCCAGCACGGGTGTACCGGGCGGGAACATCGCGAGGGCGTCGGCGGTCGAGGCCACCGGCGGGCGGCCGGTGCGGTTCGCGCTGCTCACGTACAGCAGGGGGAACGAGTCCAGCACCGGGCGCACCGGCGCCCAGCGAGCGCCGAACAGCAACGTCCAGGCGTCCCTGGTGGCGGGCGCCAGCCAGGCGGGAACACCGGGCGACGTCGGTACGAGCAGGGTGACGTGCTCGTCGCCGAGCAGCCGGTGCGCCAGGGCGGCCGCGGCGGGCGCGAGCGTCGTCGCCGAGATGATCTCGGTGAGGACGTCGGGGCTGTGCGCCCACACCGCGACGGCCTGGTCGGCCGGTCGGCCCTTGGCGGCGTTGACCGCGGCCGGGGTCGTGGCGGTGACGACGTGCGTCAGCGGGACCGGGTTCGGCAGGACCACCGCCGCGTTCCTGGCCAGTGCGTCCCGCACGCCTTCGATGTCGGTCATCACCGCTGCAACGCTCCCGCGCGCACGCCGTCGAGGTAGTGGGCGAAGGCTTGGTCGTCCACGACCGCGTGGCCCTGCTGGTAGGCGCGCGACTTGACCCAGGCCATCGCCGCGCGAGCGCCGGTGACGTCGAGCTCGTGCCCGAGGCGGCCGGCGACGGCGGTGACGACACGGGCGCTGGCCAGGTGGGTGAGCACGACGCTCGGGGTGATGCCCAGCTGTTCCGGGGCGAAGGGCTGGAACAGCTCGGGGTGCACGAACGGAGTGCCGGTGGAGATCGTGCCGACACCGGTCCCCACCACCGGGGTCGTCACCCCCAGCGGAACACCGATCTCCTCGGCGACGGCCTGGGCCAGGCCGGGCAGCCGGGTCAGGTCCGGAGGCGTGCACCACGGGTCCGCGTCCTCGCCGAGCAGCACCTTCGCCCGGTCGGCGCGGTAGGCCAGCAGGAACAGCACCTGCTCGGTCGCCACCAGACCGGAGCGCTCGGCAACGCCCAACCAGGAGGAGGACACCACCCGCGCACCGCTGCCCAGGGCTTCCAGCGTGTTGGCCAGCCCCAGGCCGAGGTCGTTGTGCGCGTGCGAAGCGAGCACCACACCTTCGGAGCGCGCGGCCGCGAACATGGCCCCCGCCTCGGCGGGCAACTGGTCTCCCACGGTGTCCGCGAGGAACACCACACCCGCTCCCGCGGCCGTCAGCTCACGCGCGGCGTCCGCGAGCAGACCGTGATCGGCACGGGACGCGTCGGCCAGGCACACGTCCACCGCGACCCCGGCACCCAGCGAGTCGCTCACGAGGGCGGCACCCGCGCGCACGGCCTCAGCGGCCCGCCGGTGCGTCATCACTTCCGACATGGCCTCCGATGCCGGGACCACGAGCATCACCCGTGCGTGCGCGACGCCGTGCACGGAAGAGATCGCTTGTCGCACGTCCGCGACCGTGCCCCGGCACACCGCCGCGGGACTCACCGTTCCCTCGGCCTCCACCGCGACCCGGCGCACGGCCTCGAACTCCTCCTTGCACACCGCGGGGAAACCGGCGGCGAACACGACGTGCCGAGGACCGTCCTCACCGAACACCGCCCCCTGCTCGCGCGCCAGCCACACCCGGAAGTCAGGGCTCATCAGCGTCTTGCCCTGCGCCCCGTCCCGCGCCGACTCCTCCCAGAGCACGACCTTGCCCGCCAACGCCGATTCCCGCACCACATCCGGCTCAGCTGTCATTGCGCACCGTTGCCAATCTCTTCTCGTCAACTCGGACGCCCGCACGCCGCCGTTGCGCGGTGTTCTCCCGGTGAAGCCGACTCTGCTCGGGAGGTATTTCGCGCAGAAAGAACTCCTCACCCGAATGCGGTGAATCGTCGCGGCGCCGACGCCTCGATCCTGAAGCGGTCCGACCGCCCGCACATCACGGAAAGCCGCAACGGCGAGAAGATCCGCCGACCCTCATCTGTGCGGGTGCCGCCCTTCGGCTGATGCGCACCCAGGCTAACCAGCGGCGCATCCGCCCTACTGCGGAACTCCGCAGTACTGGCGGCGAACCTGGACGCCGCGGACCACGACCGTGACGACATGTTCACCCACAAGCGGTGGTGACGTCGGGAAATCGTCACCGGAAGCCGAACGGAAGACCTCGCTTCAGCCGCCGGAGCGTGACACAGATCGCAGATCGGCGAACAAAGCGGTGCGGTCTTCCACGACCTCGACAACGGCTTCCCCTGGCGCGGCGAACTCCGGGCATCGGCCGAAATGCCGATGTCGCCAGTGGACGGTCACCGGCACCCTGAACCGCATGATCTACAGCTTTCCCGCCGGGCTGCTGCTCGGCGTGCTGACCAACCTCGGACAAGGCGTTCTTCCCGGCGGCTTCAACTCGCTGGCCAACTCCGGCGCCATCTGGGTCGTCGCGGCGTTCATCGCCGGCGCTCTGTCCCGGCGCCCGATCCTCGCCGGCACGCTGACGCAGGTCGGCGCGGTCGTCGGCTACTACGGGTACGCCGAACTCTTCCGCGACGGCATGGGCGACCTCTACGCGCCGTCGGTGTGGCTGGCACTGGCTCTCGTCGCGGGCCCGCTCTTCGGGACAGCCGGCGGTTGGTGGCGGCACGGCCGGAGTTGGCGGCACTGGACAGGCGCGGGAGTCCTGGGCGCGGTGTTCGGCATGGAGGGCCTGTGGCACCTGTTCGTGCTGGGTTACCGCGACACCGGGATCACCGCCTGCGCGCTCGCGGTGGTGCTGCCGTTGCTGATCTCGCGCAACCGCCGGCTCGGCCTCGCGGTCTCAGCGGGGCTCTCGTTCGTCGCACTGGGCTGCCTGCTGTTGATCTCGCTCGTGACCGGCCTGTAGGCCGCGCTTCCGCCAGATGGGCACCTGACTGACAGCACGGCCTCGGTGCAGCGCCGCGGGCCCGGTGAAGATCCGCCTCGTCATGGTGCGGTCACGACGAGAACGGCGTTCTGGCCGCCGAACCCGAACGAGTTGCTGACGGCCACCCCGTGCGGCACCAGCCGAGGTGCCTTCGCCACGACGTCGATCTCGATCTTCGGGTCGAGCGTTTCCAGGTTCGCCGTCGGCGGGACGACGCCGTCGCGAAGCGCCAGGACCGTGCACACGGCCTCGATCGCCCCCGCAGCGCCCAAAGCGTGTCCCATGACGCCCTTGGTGGAGGTCACCGCCACGCGGTCGCCGAACACGCGCTGGATCAGCCCGGCCTCCGTGGCATCGTTGATCTTCGTCGAGGTGCCGTGCGCGTTGACGTGGCCGACATCCGCCGCCCCCAGACCCGCGTCGTCCAGTGCTGAGCGAACCGCCCGCTCCACCGCGGCACCGGACGGGTCGGGAGTCGTCGCGTGATGGGCATCCGCCGACGCGCCGTATCCCCTGATCACCCCGTGCACGCGAGCACCTCTGGCCCTTGCGTCGGCGATGCGCTCCAGCACGAGGACCGCAGCCCCCTCCGCCGCCACGAAACCGTCGCGATCGGCGTCGAAGGGCCGCGACGCGGCGTTCGGGTCCGAGGTGCGGCGGGACAACGCGCCCATCCTGGTGAACCCGGTGATCATCGTTCGGCCGAGCGCGGCCTCTGCGCCTCCGGTGATCACGACGTCGCAGCGCCCGCTGCGCAACAGGTCGCGTGCTGTCCCGATCGCCGTGGCACCTGACGCGCAGGCCGTTGCCGTGACGAGGTTCGGACCGCCGGCACCGCACTCCATGGCGAGGTGGCCCGCCACCATGTTGGGTGCGCACATCGGCACGAGCAGCGGGGAGACCGCACTCGGGCCGGCGGAGTCGAGCTGGCGCTGCTGCAGTTCGTAGGTGTGCACACCGCCCAGTGCGTTGCCGAGCACCACGGCGACCCGTGCTCCGTCCCAGGTGGACTGGTCGAGACCTGAGTCGTGCAACGCCTCCCGCAAGGCCACGACCGCGAGCTGTGCCGACCGGTCCAGCCTCCAGGCCGCGCTCCTGCCCAGCACGGCATCCGGGTCGAATCCCGGCACCCGGCACGAGAAGTCGACGGGCAGGCCCGCGAGAAGCGGGTCGTGGCTTCCTGCCGCCTCCGCCGCGAGAACGCGTCGCCAGGAGGGCTCGACACCGATGCCCGCCGGCGTCACCAGGCCGAGCCCTGTCACAGCCGCTGGGAAACCCGCACCCGGCCACGACATCAGGCGGTGACCGCCCTCGCGTCGATCAGCTCCGCGACGCTCTGGACGGACTGGTCGGGGGTGATCTCCTGCTCGTCCACCTCGACGCCGAACTCCTTCTGGGCGACCATCGCCAGCTCCACCAGTGCGAGCGAGTCGAAGTCCAGCTCCTCGAAGGTGATCTCGCCGTTGACCCGCTGTTCGGACGCGCCGAAGTGCAGGACGAGCAGCTTGGTCAGCCGGTCCAGCGTGTCGTTGTTGCTCATGATGCGGTTCTCCAGGATGTGAGTGGAACTCGGTGGTGGGGTGGCGTCCGGGTCAGCCGAGGTCGACGTCGGGCCAGGTGATCACGGTGGAGCCCCAGCTGAGACCCGCGCCGAAGGAGGTGATGAGGACGCGGTGGCCGGGGACGACGTCACCTGCCGCGGCCGCGTCGGCGAGGACGAGCGGGATGGAGGCGGCGACGGTGTTGCCGACCCGGTCGACGTTCCTGACGACACGGTCTTCCGGCACCTCGAGGTTGCGCGCCACCGCCGAGAGGATTCGCGCGTTCGCCTGGTGGCAGGCGAACCGGTCCACGTCCTCGATCCGCCAGCCGGCGTGGGCGAGCACCTTGGTGGCGGACTCGCTCATCCTCGTGACGGCGTTGCGGAACACCGGCGGACCGTCCATCCGGAAGTAGACGTCCTCGGGGTCGGGAGGCCGCCCGGAACCGCGCTGTCTGGATCCACCGGCAGGCACGATGAGCAGGTCCGCGTTCGTCCCGTCCGAGCCGAGGTCGAACGGGCCGAGCGCGCCCGGCTCGTCAGCCGTCCCCGCACGGAGGACCACCGCGCCCGCGCCGTCTCCGAAGATGGCGGCGGTCGTGCGGTCGTGCGGGTCCAGCACGGTGGTGAAGGTGTCCGCGCCGATCACCAGCACGCGCTCGGCGGTCCCCGCGGCGATGTGCCCGGCGGCCGTTGCGAGTGAGTACACGAACCCCGCGCACACCGCGTTCAGGTCGAAGGCGGGCACCCCGGCCATTCCGAGACGGCTTGCGACTTCTGGGGCGGTCGACGGGCACGGGTGGTCCGGTGTCGTGGTGGCCACGACCACCAGATCCGCGTTCGCACCACCCGCGGACTTCAGCGCGCGAGCCCCCGCCTCGACCGCGAGGTCCGAGGTCGACGTGCCCGGCTCGATCACACGGCGCTCGCGGATTCCCGTCCGGGACCGGATCCACGCGTCCGACGTGTCGAGTTGCCGAGCGAGGTCGTCGTTCGTCACCACCCTCGGCGGCAACCACGTCCCGATCCCGCACAGAACTGCGGCACGGCGGTGATCCGCTGTCATGCGTTCTCCCGTTGGTCCACGGGGTCAGGCTAGGTCGGAGCCGAGCCGACCCGGCCTGCGGAAATCCGCAACCTCGTTCGCGAATCCAATCCTCGACGCCCTCACCTGCTGAATCGGAGCTCATTGGAAATCAAATGACGTGGGCAAGTCCCGAATGGACCTCAGCGCGAGCCGCTCACCTTGGACCGAAAGGATGAAAACAATGCCGCAACCTTGCATTTGGACGAAAACCCTGCCGCTCGGACCTGCGGGGCAGAGCACTGCGGTACTCCGCAGTGCGAGATCTCCCGCCCCGCCGCACTGTCGTCCTTGCTCCGGCCGCTCAGCGCACCCGTGGCGGTGCTGCACAAGGCTCGCCTGCCTTGTCACAAGATCGAGGAACGTCGCTCTCCCCGAAGTCGACAGGAACAGGAATTCCGTGACAACGACGCACACGACCGCCGCGCTGACGCCGGTCAAGCTCGGTGCCCGCAACGCACTGGGCGCACTCGTGGATCCTGGCAGTCTGCTGGAGTTCGGTGCCGAGGCGACGCACCAGTGCACCGCTTTCGGCATGCAGGAGAAGCGACCCGCCGGTGACGCCGTGGTCACCGGCACCGCCGAGATCGACGCGCGGCCGGCGGCGGTGTTCGCGCAGGACGTCTCCGTGCTCGGCGGCACCCTGGGCGCCACTCACGCGCAGAAGATCGTCCAAGTGCTCGACCAGGCGCACCGGGCCCGGTGCCCCGTGGTGGGCGTGCTGGACTCCGGCGGCGCGCGCATCCAGGAGGGCGTCTCCGCCCTGGACGGGTACGCGTCGATCTTCCGCCGCAACGTGGCCCTGTCCGGCCGCGTCCCGCAGATCAGCGTGATCCTCGGCGCATGTGCCGGTGGTGCGGCCTACTCCCCCGCGCTGACCGACCTGATCGTGATGGACCGCCGGGCCCACATGTTCCTCACCGGCCCGAAGGTGGTGCGCAGCGTGACGAGCGAAGAGGTCACCGCCGAGGACCTCGGCGGCGCCCACGTCCACTCGGCGATGTCAGGTCTCGCGCACCTCGTGACCGAACGTCCAGAGGACGCGTTCCCGTTGGTCCGCAGGGTGCTGTCCTACCTGCCCAGCTCCTGCTGGGACGAACTGCCGCTGCACCTGGCACGAGACCCGGAACTGGTTCCCGAGGTCCCCGCGGAGCAGCGCAAGACCTACGACGTGCGGCAGGTCGTCCGCGGGCTGGTCGACGCGGACAGCTTCCTCGAGCTTCCAACCGCACTACGCCCCGAACATCGTCATCGGCTTCGCGCGCCTCGACGGGATGCCGGTGGGCGTGGTGGCCAACCAGCCGAACACGTTGGCCGGCACGCTCAACACCCGTGCGGCCGAGAAGGGCGCGCGGTTCGTGCGGATGTGCGACGCGTTCGGCCTCCCCCTGGTCACCCTGGTCGACACACCGGGGTTCATGCCGGGGAAGGCGCAAGAAACCGACGGCGTCATCCGCCGCGGAGCCAAGTTGTTGTACGCCTTCGCGGAAGCCACGGTGCCGCGGGTCACCGTGATCCTGCGCAAGGCGTACGGCGGGGCGTACATCGTGATGAACTCCAAACAGCTCGGTGCCGACCGCGTTTTCGCTTGGCCCACGGCGGAAATCGGGGTGATGGGCGCGGAAGGTGCGGTGGAGATCGTGTTCCGCCGCGAGCTCGCGGCGAATCCGGACAGGCGCCAGGAGCTGCTCGACAACTACCGCGCGGAGGCACTCTCACCGGCTCTGGCGACTTCCCGCCAGGCGGTCGACGCCATGATCACTCCTGCGGAGACCCGCGACGCGATCATCAAGGTCATCCGTCCGCTGATGCGCGCCCGGAAACCTGGTCACAGTCACGACAACATGCCGCAGTGACGACACCCGAAGCCTCGGCGACCACGAGCCCATCTGGAGGCAACGTGCTTTCGCAGCAGGATGCTGCCCTTTCCGCGAAAGCGATTTCATGCTGCACCGAATGTGCTGCCGGAGCACCTGACTTCGGTTCCGCCGAGCTCTTCTCCCACGGACAGCCGCACGCCGTGCTGAGCCGGTTCCGCGAAGCCGCGGCTGTGCACAGGCTCGCGTCCGCCGCTGTCGGCGACGAGTTCTGGGGCGTCTTCCGCGCCGAGGAGGCGAAGGTCGTCCTGGGAGACGACGACGTCTTCCTCTCCGGTCAGGGTGTCTTCCCGTGGAACGGGCCCGCCAACCCGGACCCGTTGCGCGGCAGCATCCTGATCGCCACGGATGGCGAACATCGAGCCGTCGTGCGCTCCGCCATGAAGGACCTGTTCACCAAACGGCGCGTCGAGACGCGTACCGCAGCTTTGACCGATGCGCTCGAACGCCTGGTGCGGCCCCGCATCGACACCGCGGCGTTCGACTTCAACGCCGACATCGCATGGCCGCTCGCGCTGGCGTCCATGGCCGATCTCCTGGGGCTGGACGAGATGCGGATGTCCGAGGTCGGCGACCAGGTCGCGGGCATCCTCGGTGACACGGGCCCGGAGGCCTTCACCGGCACCGACCGGGAGACGGCACGCCAGGCCCTCGCCAAGGCGGCGGGCATCTTCAGCGATCTGCTGGTGGGACACCGCAACGCCGGGCAGAACAACCTGATCGGCCACCTGCACGAGGCAGAACGCGCCGGCCGGATCTCGCGCAAGGACGTGCTCTCCAACCTGATCGGTGTCGTCGTCGGAGGCACCGTCGCACCTCGTCTGGCCTTCACGGGGCTGGCCGTGCTGCTCGCCAGGGAGCCGCACTGGCACCCCCGCCTCGCCGCCGCGCCGGAGCTGGTGCCCGGTTTCGTCGACGAGGCGCTGCGCTGGACCGCACCGACCACCACGATCGGCAGGACGGCGGGTCGTGACGTGGAGCTGGGCGGACGGCACATCCGCCGCGGCGACACCGTGCGGGTGGTGCTCGGCGCGGTTCTGCGGGATCCGCGCTGCTACCGGAGTCCGGACGTGTTCGACCCGCTGCGCGGGCAAGGCACGGGCATGGCCTTCGGTTTCGGGCCGCACCACTGCCTGGGCGCCGTCGTCGCCCGGTCGCAGCTGACCGCGCTGCTGGAGTTCTTCGTGGAGAACCGGCTTCGCGTCGTCCTGACCGGACCACCGACCACGACCAGGTCCAACACCTTCACCGGCTACCGGACCGCACCTGTGCGGCTGCTGCAGGACGGACCGAACCCGGTCTCCCGCTGACCGCCACCACCACCGAACAACGGAGATCGACATGAGCGACCGCCTCGCCGGAACGAACACCGAAGCGGAGAACGTGATCATCGACGTGCTCGCCGAGCTGCTGATGCTCGCGCCCGAGGACGTCCCGCTGGACCGGTCGTTCGCCGACGTCGGCGTGGACTCGATCCTCGCCGTCGAGTTCGTCAGCATGCTGCGCACCAGGTTCGACGGTGTCATCACGGTCGACACCGTCTACGACAACGACAGCGTGCGCCTGCTGGCGGCTGCTCTCAAGCCCGTCGTCACGGGGTGACGGGGTGGGAAACCGAACCGGTCGCGAGGAGGTCTTCGCCGTGCTGAAGGAGCAGCTGCTCGAGGTGCTGCCGGACCTCGACCCCGCCGCGGTCGTGCCCAGCGCCAGCATGAGCTCGCTCGGTGCCGATTCGATGGACCGGATGGACGTCGTGGTCGGTACCGTCGAGGCACTGGGCATCGACGCGGCGTTGCACCGGTTCGGTGACGCCGCGAACCTCGGCGAGCTGACCGAGCTGCTCCTCGAAGAGGTGCCGTCATGACCGCGGTCGGCGTCGAGGACATCGGCGCCTACTTCGGCACGGCCCGGGTCGAGGTCGACGAGCTGTTCCAGGCCCGCGGCCTGGAACCGGCGAGGCTCGCGAACCTGTTGATGCGGCGCAAGAGCGTTGCGCTGCCGTGCGAGGACATAGTCACGATGGCGGTCAACGCCGCTCGACCGGTGCTCGACCGCCTCGGCGCGGAGGGCAGGGCGACCATCGAGACAGTGGTCGTGGCAACCGAGAGCGGTGTCGACCTCGCGAAGTCCGCCGCGGCGTTCGCCCACGCCTTTCTCGACCTGCCGAAGACGTGCCGGGTGTTCGAGGTCAAGCAGGCCTGTCACGGCGGAGCCGCCGCTCTCCAGATGGCGGCCGCTTCGCTCGCCGCCTCGTCGAGGCGCGGCAGGGCGCTGGTCATCGCCGGTGACGCGCCGATTCCCGTCCAGGGCAGTTACGCGGAACCCAGCCAGGGCGCCGGAGCGATCGCGGTCCTGCTCGGCGAGCCACGCCTCGCCCGGTGGCACGCGGACCGCTATGGCCTGTGGAGCTTCGACAACACCGACTTCCGCCGACCGGCGGTCGACGTCGACGTGATCAACGTCGACCTGTCCATCATGTCGTACATCGACTGCCTCATCGGCTCGTACAAGAACTACTCCGAGCACACCGAGTCCGATTTCGGCACGTCGTTCGACGCGCTGGCAATGCACACCCCGTTCCCGGGAATGGTGCGCGGAGCACATCGCACCGCGGCACGGCGACTGTCCGGGATGGACGCCGCCGAGATCGACCTGGACTTCAAGAAGCGGGTCAGCGCCTCGCTGGAGGTCCCGGCCGAGGTCGGCAACATCTACTCCGGCTGCACCCTGATGGCACTGGCGAGCTCGTTGCGCCACCATTCGACGACGACCGGTCACGAGCTCGGCGTCTACTCCTACGGGGGCGGGTGTTCGTCCGAGTTCATCGGTCTCACCGCTTCCGCGGACACCGAGGGCACTCCGGCGGCAGCACAGCTCGACACCGCGCTGTCCGCGCGAACGAAGATCAGCGTCGAACGCTATGACGCCGTGCTCGACGTTGCTCGCCGCACACTGCCGGGCACACCGGACGCCGATGACTGCCTCCGCGGCGTCAGCGACCTCGTCACCGCGGCCGCACGCACCACAGGGCCGTTGCTGATGCTCGGTTCGATCAAGGATCACCACCGGGAGTACCTGTGGTGCGACAAGGACATGACATGACATCCGACGGTCTTCGAGTGGTCCCCAAACCGGGTCACCTCGTGCTGGAGCTCAACGACGCCGAGTCCCGCAACGCGCTCACGCCGGCGTTGATCGCCCGGCTGCACGCCGCGTTCGACCAGGCAGAGGCCGACCCGGGCTGCCGCGCCGTCGTACTCCTCTCCGACGGCCCGGTCTTCTGCGCCGGCGCGCACATCACCGAGCTCGGCGAGGCCGAGTTCACGGGGTTGACCACCGGTCTGTGGCACCTGCTCACCCGGATGAGCTCGGGACCGGTGCCCACCATCGCCGTCGTGCAGGGCTGGGCCAGTGGCGGTGGGGTCGGTCTGGCCGCGGCCTGCGACGTCGTGATCGCCTCGCCCGAGGTGACGTTTCAGCTCACGGAGGTGTTCTTCGGCATGCTGCCCACCATCATCATGCCGTGGATCGCCCGCCGCGTGGGACAGCACAGGTCGCTCCGGCTGGCGATGCTCGCGGATCAGCTCACCGCCGCCGAGTCCGAGCGGATCGGGCTCGTCGACGTCGTGAGCGACGACCCGCGGGCGGCGATGCGCAAGGTGCTGCTCTCGTTGCGCCGCTCGGACCGCGACACCCTCGCGGACCTCAAGCAGGCGCACCAGGTCCTGTTCCCGGCCGACAACCGGTACGGGTTGATGGCCGAACGGATGTTCGGCGCGCGTCTGAACGATCCGAAGGTCTCCCAGCGGATCACGGCGCTGGTGGCAGAGGGGTTGTTGTGAGCGACGACAGCGCGGTTCCCGAGCAGGTGTTCGGACCGATCTCCGTGGAGTTCGAAGCGCCGATCGCCACGGTGCGCTTCGCCGATGCCGAGAACGGCAACACGTTCCGCAGGGAGTGGCTGGACCACCTCTTCCAGGCGGTGGAAGCGGCGACCGGCCACCCGGACACCCGTGTGGTCATCGCGGCCGGCATGCCTTCCGTGTTCTGCGCGGGAGCGACCAGGGAGACGCTGGTCGGGATCGCCGACGGTCTGCCGCTGCCGGAGTACCGGCGTTTCGCCAGGGTCTTCGCGACGTGTCCGCTGCCGGTGGTCGCCGAGATGCAGGGCCACGCGCTGGGCGGCGGACTCGTGCTCGGGCTCTACGCCGATGTCGCCGTGCTGAGCGAACGCTCCTACTACGCGGCCAACTTCATGCAATACGGCGTCGCACCGTACGTCGGAGCGACCTACGTCGTCCCCGCCAAGATCGGGGAGGCGCTGGGCACCGAGATGTTGCTGACCGCACGCGGTTACCGCGGCATCGAGCTCAGGCAACGCGGCTGCGGTGTGCAGGTGGTCGCGCACGACGAGGTGCCGGCCACGGCCCGGAAACTGGCCCTGATGATCGCCCGTTCGCCGCGTGCCAGTCTCGAACTGCTCAAACGCGAGCTGATGGGCAAGTGCCTCGCGGGATCGGACGCGGCGATGGACAGGGAGCTGGAGCCCCACATGACCTCCCGCGAACTGCCCGATGTCGTCTCACTGACCGAAGAGGGTTACGGCTTGCTGCGGACCACGACGTCATGACCGCGCCGGCGGCCCGGGCTGCGGTCGCGGTGCGGGCCGCCACCGTGCTCACCCCTTCGCTCAGCGGCCTCGACCAGCTCGCGGACGTGCTGCTGTCCGACGGCGAACCACCTCCGGTGCACCGGGGTTGGGTGGGTCTTCTCGACGATCCGGAGGTCCACCACCTGGATGCAGGGGACGCCGCGCGGGTGCGCCGCGCCACGAGGTGCAGCGCCGATCCGGCCAGGACGGCGGCGGTGGCCGCTGTGCGGTGTGCCCGCGAGGCCGGGCTGACGGCGTCCGAGCTCGCCGGGTGCGCGCTGATCGTGGCAGGCAACAACCTGGCCATGGACTACCAGGCGCGCACGGTGCTGGACGAGGTGCGCGGTGTCCGTCGGGTGCGTCCCACCCATGCCGTGGCCTACCAGGACACCGACACCGTGGGTGTGGTGAGCGAGCTGCTCGGCCTGCGTGCCGAGGGGTGGACCGTGGGCGCCGCGTCGGCCAGCGGAGCGGTCGCGGTCATCCAGGCGATGCGCCTGCTGCGCGCCGGCGACGCGCAGCGGTGCCTGGTGGTCGCTCCCGCAGGCGAGCTGTCGCCGACCGAAACACGCGCGCTGAGCACCAGCGGCGCACTCCACCCCGGCCCGGAACCGGTGTGCCGGCCGTTCGACGAGCACCGGGAGGGTTTCGTGCCGGGAACGGCCGCGGCGGCGGTCGTCCTGGAACCAGCCGGCCGGACGGCACGGGAACCGCTGGCGGTTCTGCTGGGTGCCGGGCAACGGCTCGACGCCCGGCGTGGTGCTGCTCCCGACCCGGCCGGGCAGGTCGAGGCCATGCGCGCCGCGATGCTCGCCGCCGGGATCGAACCCGCCGATGTCGGTTATCTCAGCGCGCACGCCACCGGTTCACGGGTCGGAGACGAGTGCGAGGCCAGCGCCATCGCCCAGGTCTTCGGCGTCGGTGCGGGGCCACTCGTCAACTCCACCAAGGCTTTCCTCGGCCACGCGCTCACCGCGGCGGGCTTGGTCGAGCTCATCGCCACCGTGGTGCAGCTGCGGAGCGGCCGGGTGCACGGCAACCCGAACACCAGCAGTCCCATGCCCGGTGTGGGCGGACGTCTGGCGGGGCGCACCTCCAGCCAGCTCGACCGGCGGGTGGCGCTCACCAACAGCTTCGGTTTCAGCGGCATCAACACCTCCATCGCACTCACCACCGAGACCATCCAGACGGGGGAAACCCGATGACCGTCGTTTTCCTGTTCCCAGGACAGGGCGTGCAGCGTCAGAACATGGGGGTCGAGCTCTTCGCGCGGTTCCCCGCCCTGACCGGAGCCGCCTCGGCGACGCTCGGCTACGACCTGCGTGAGCTCTGCGCCGATGAGGAGCGGCTCGCCCAGACCCGCTACACCCAGCCCGCAACCTACGTGGTCAGCGCCCTGGCACTGCGCGCCGCCCGCGAGGACGGGCTGAGCCCCGATGTCGTGCTGGGGCACAGCCTCGGTGAGTACAACGCCCTGGAGGCAGCGGGGGTGTTCGGCTTCCTCGAAGGGCTCGAGCTGGTCCGGCTGCGCGCCGAGATCACTTCCAAGGCGGCTGCCGGCGCGATGACGGCCGTGCAGGGGCTGGCGGAGGAGACCGTCTGCGGAGCACTGGGCGAGCCGCGGTTGCGGGGCGTCGAGGCCGTCAACTTCAACTCGCCGACGCAGACGGTCCTGGCAGGTCCCGAGAGCGCTCTCGCCTCGGCGGAACAGGTGATGCGCGACCTCGGTGCCGCGGACGTGCGGCGACTGGCGATCACCGGGGCGTTCCACAGCGGTCACATGCGGGACGCCGCGGCTGACTTCGGGGCGCAGCTGGAGCGGTTCTCCTTCGAGGAGCCCGCCATTCCGGTCGTGTCCAACGTGACCGCGCGTCCGCACAGCGCGGCGGACGTCGCCGATTCCCTGGTCCGGCACGTGCACAGCCCGGTGCGCTGGCACCAGTCCGTGACGTGGGTGGCCGAGAACTTCCAGGACGTGTCCTTCCACCAGCCGGGCGTCAGCCAGGTGCTGGTGAGGATGTTGCGGCAGATCCCCGCCGCGGCGACCCTGCTCTCCGTCACCACGGGAGGTGCGCGGTGAGCGCCGGCGGAGCAGCGCCGGTCGCCATCATCGGCATGGCCGCGCGGGTGCCCGGTGCGGAGGACGCCGACGCGTTCTGGCGCCTGCTCGCCGAGGGCAGGTGCACCTCGGCCCCCGCGACTCCCGGCCGGTTGCACGACTACCGCGCCGACCTGGGCGGCACACCGGACCCGGTGGTGTCCCTGCTGCCGGACGTGGGTGACTTCGAGCCGGGACTGTTCCAGATCACGCCGCGGATGGCCGTCTGGATGGACCCCCAGCAGCGCCTGATGCTCGAAGCCACCTGGCACGCCTTGGAGAGCGCCGGCCTGGCACCCGACTCGCTCGCCGGCCGCGACGCCGGGGTGTTCGTCTCCACCACGAGCTCCGACATGCGCGACCGCGCCGCAGACCTGCACCTCGTCGACCGGTACAGCGCGATCGGGCTTCTGCTGACCTTCGCCTCGGCACGGATTTCGCACCAGTTCGACCTGCGGGGCCCCAGCATCACGCTGGACACCGCCTGCGCGGGCGGTCTGACGGCGGTGGCCCAAGCGGTGTCGGGGCTTCGTGCGGGTGAGTTCGACCTGGCGGTCGCCGGGAGCCCGAACATCTACCTGCACGGCCACATGCAGGCCGTGATGCACCGGTTCGGCGCTCTGTCGCCGACAGGGCAAGCCCGGTGCTTCAGCGCGGACGCCGACGGCTACGTCCGCGGTGAAGGGGTGTTCTGCTTCGTCCTCAAACGCCTGGAGGACGCGGTGGCCGACGGTGACCCGGTGCTCGCGGTCATCAGGGGGAGTGCGCTGAACCACGACGGCCGGCGTGGCACGCTGACGCGTTCCGACGCCGAGTCCCAGGTGGAGCTGATGAGCCGCGCGCTGGCGCAGGCAGGTCTGCCTCCTTCCGCACTGGGGTACATGGAGTCGCACGCAGCAGGCACCGGCAAGGGCGACCCCGTCGAAGTGCAGGCCGTGGTCGATCTGCTGCGGTCGGAAGAGGGACGGACGACCGCAGCCGGACCCGGCGGCAAGCTGTGGATGGGGTCGGTGAAGGGCAACATCGGTCACCTCGAAGGCGCGGCGGGGGCGGCGAGCCTGGCCAAGGCGGTGCAGGTCCTGCGTTATCGCACGATCCCGCTCACCGCCGGTTTCACCACGCCGCACCCCGACATCCCAGCGGACCGCGATCCGGTGGACATCGCGGCACGAGCGGTTCCCTGGCCTGACGGCCCACCCCGCAGGGTCGGCATCACCGCACTGGGAGTCGGTGGAGCCAACGCCCACATCGTGCTGGAAGAAGCGCCGGAAGCTCGACAGCCGCGGCCGGCACCGGTCCGGCCGCCTGCCCGTGCCGGTGAGCGCACGCACCGAGCGCAGCCTGCACCGGTTGCTCACCGAGCTGGCCGACCTGCTCCCCCACGGCAGGCAGGACCCGTCGGGCGGACCGGGGCTCGCGCCACCGGACTTCACCGCCGCCGTGTGGACCCTCCAAACGGGACGTGCCCAGTTGGCCCAGCGGGTCGTCATCCTCGCCGAGGACGCGGGTGAGTTCGCGGTCGCGGCCCACGCGTTCCTGCGCGGCGAGCCGCATCCGTTGGTGCTGCACGACACAGTCGACCCCGCGGAGTTGGCCGCCGCTGACCACGACGTGCCGGAGCCGGAGCTGCGGGTCGCCGCTCGCTGGCTCACCGGCGAGCGCGTCGAGTGGGCCGTCCTGTGGCCGGAAGAGCAGCGCCCGCGCCGAGTTCCGCTGTCCGCCTACCCGTTCGACCGGATCTCGTGCTGGCACGAGTCCTTCGGCTCACTCGGCTCTTGAGGAGAGTGCTCTGGAACGTAGTATGAGCACGCTTCCACCGAGCGACGGCGCTGCCTCCACCGGCAGTCCACCCACAGCCTTGTGTTGACGTGACCACTGCCACCAGTGACCCCTCATCAGCCACCGGGTTCCGCCACTGCGGGCGGTCACCACGATCGGAGCACGACCTTGCGGATCCTCTTCACCGTCGCGAACTCACCGTCCCACATCCGGGCGCTGGTACCGGTCATGAGAGCCGCTCAGGCTTCAGGGCACACGGTCGGGATCGCCACCGCCGCGACCTCCGCCCAGGACATCACCGCCTACGGGTTCGACCACCTGCCGGCGGGGGTCGACATCCTGGACCTCGTCGAGCGGACGCTGGCGGAGTCCGGTGGAACGTTCGCGGAGCTCTCGGCGATGGAGAGGACGGTCGACTTCTTCATCGGCCCTCCGGCCGAGGCGATGGCGAAGGACGTCATCGCCTCGGGGTGGAACCCCGACGTCATCGTCCGCAGCACGCTCGAGTTCGGCGGTGTGCTCGCCGCGGAGGTGCTGGGCGTGCCGCACGCCTCCGTCGCGATCGGTGGCGCGATCAACGTGATCTCGCCGCCTTCCACGCTCGCGCCGCTGATGGCCCCGCTCCGGGCCTCGTTCGGCCTGCCGCCCGATCCCACCGGGGAGGCCGGCTTCCGGCACCTGCACGCCTGCCTGATGCCCGAGACCTACGACCCGGCGGAGGCAGCCGTGCCCCGCTCCAAGTCCTACCGGCACGAGCACCCCGGAAGGCGGGGCGAGGCGTTGCCGCCTGTTCTGACGGGTCTGCCCACCGACAAGCCGTGGGTGTTCGCGAGCCTGGGCACGCTGTCCGCGTTCGCGTCCGACGGCCTCTCGCTGCTCAAATCCGTCGTCACGGCCTTGGCGCAGCTGGACTGCGTCGCGGTGGTCAGCACAGGACGCGGCGTCGCGCCCGAGGCGTTCGGCTCCCTGCCGTCCACTGTGGTCCTCGTGGAGTCAGTTCCCCAGCCGCTCCTGCTGGAGTGCTGCGATCTCTTCGTCACGCACGCCGGTCACAACAGCGTCCGTGAAGCGATGCGATGTGGCGTCCCGCTCGTCTGCATGCCCATGTTCTCGGAGCAGCCGTACAACGCAGGCAGGTGCGCGGAGGCCGGCGTCGGCGAGCAACTGCGCACGGACGCCATGAGTGCCGACGACATCTTGGCCGCCTGCCGGGCAGTTCTGGAGGACCCGCGGTACCGGGGCAACGCCAGGCGGATCCAGCGCGACATGCTGGCCCTGCCGCCACTCGAGACGTTCGTCGCCGACCTGCAGTCGTTGGTGGAAGACGAAAGCGGGCGTTCGAACCGCTCCCGGTCCTGACTACGGGTTCACGGCGAGGAACAGGAACGCCGCCAGCAGCACCAGGTGCACGCCGCCCTGCAGCCGGGTCGCGCGTCCTGGCACCACGGTCAGGACGCTGACCAGGACGGTGAGCAGCAGCAGGATCATCTGCGTCGAGCCGAGACCGAGCAGCAGCGGGCCGTCGAGCCACACGGTCGCGAGCGCGATGGTCGGGATGGTGAGGCCGATGCTCGCGATGGCCGAGCCGTAGCCGAGGTTGAGGCTGGTCTGGATGCGGTCGCGCAGTGCGGCGCGTGCGGCGGCGATGGTCTCGGGCAGCAGCACCAGCAGTGCGATGACGACACCGACGAACGACTGCGGGAAGCCGACCGCGCGCACGCCGGCCTCGATCGCGGGTGACTCGATCTTCGCGAGGCCGACGACGGCGACCAGCGCGACGAGCAGCAGGAACAGCGACATCAGGGCGGCTTTGCCGGACGGCGCCTCGGCGTGCTCGTCGGCCTCGATCACGCCGTCGGCGTCGACGGGCAGGAAGAAGTCGCGGTGCCGGACGGTCTGGGTGAAGACGAACATCCCCCACAGCGCGAGCGAGGCGAGTGCGGCGAACGCGAGCTGCGGGCTGGAGAACTCGGGGCCGGGCGTGGTGGTGGTGAACGTCGGCAGCACGAGCGTGAGCGCGGCGAGGGCGATCACGGTGGCGAGCGCGCCGCCGCTGCCCTCGGCGTTGAAGAGGGTGGTGCCGTGCTTGAGCGCACCGAGCAGCAACGCGATGCCGACGATGCCGTTCGTGGTGATCATGACCGCCGCGAACACCGTGTCGCGGGCGAGTGATGCCGCCTCCGGGCCGCCGGACACCATCAGCGTGACGATCAGGGCCACCTCGATGACCGTCACCGCGACCGCGAGGACCAGAGAGCCGAACGGCTCCCCCACTCTCAGCGCCACGACCTCGGCGTGGTGCACGGCCGCGAGGACGGTCACGGCGAGCACGACGGCGATCAGGACCACGAACACGGGCCCGAGGTCGCGCCCCCACGTCACAGCGAGGAGCAGCACGCCGAGAGCGGGGGCGATGGTCGTCCAGGAGAGCAGGGGGAAGCGCGAGGTGGTGGCGGCCATGATCACACCCTCGCACACGGGCGCGACCCCACGCCATCCGAAGCGACCCCCATTCCGATGGCCGAAAATGTGAGGTGGGACGCCCCTGCCGCGCCCCACCCCACATTCTCAGTGGTGCCTAGAAATCGAACAAGGCACCGGTGTGCGCCAGCATGACGCACGAGTTCGGGAACGTGCGGACCTGGTGAACGGGCGCACCGCGCCAGAATCCGAACATCGACACCTCGACGGGTGCGTGCTCGAACGTGCACGCCCGGTCGTCCGCCGCCATCGCACCGAGGTCGGCACGAGCGGCGGCCAGTGCTGCGCAGGCCTGCGCCCCGCGCGGGTGGTCATCGGTCCTCCCGCAGGTCAGGACGGTTGCCCGGTGGGCGTTGTCCGCCACGTCGGAGTGCTGGACCTCAAGCACGAGAGCGGTGCCACCGGCCTGCGGTGCCGCCTGTGCGGTACCGGCGGTGATGAAGAGCGAGACGAGCAGTGCGGCGAACGCGAAAATGCGCGCGGACATCGGAACGGGTCCTCCTGAGACCTTCTGCAAAAACCGGGCCGGTTCTCGGCCGCCGCAGATGTTGCCACCCGGAATCAGCGTGGTGAAAGGGGCCAGGATGCGTTCACCGATCACATTTCGACGTTGCGCCGAAAGCGTGGTTGGGCCGAACGGCTGTGTTCTGCGCCACGCCGTCCGGGACGCGCCTGTCGACCGGTTGTCACCGGACGATGACGGGCACACCGTATTATCGAAATCATGTCCAAGACCTCCAGACGCGTCGTGTTCGGCGTGTTGCTGATCGTCACACTCGTGGTTTCCGCCGGCGGCGCGCTGGGTCACCTGGGCAGATTGACGCTCGTCTTCGACCGGCACGCCGGAAAGCCGCTGGCGATTTACGAGGAGGTGCCGGGCCCGCCTTCCGGGCCGCCGTGCCCGATCGACGCCCGCTACCTCGACGAAGCACCCGACGGCCTGCGCGGTGACGTGCTGCAGGCGTGGAAGTCGTTGCGCACCAAGGCAACCGAGCAGGGCGTGACGCTCTGCCTGAACGACGGCAAGCGCAGCCGAAGCCAGCAGCAGAAGGAGTTCGACGACGCGGTCGGGAAGTTCGGCAACGCGGAGCTCGCCGGCCGGTACGTGCTGCCGCCGGACAAGTCGATGCACGTGCTCGGATACGCGATCGACATCCAGCCGATCGAATCCGCAAAATGGATCGAGAAGAACGGCAGCACCTTCGGCTGGTGCCGCCGTTACGAAAACGAGCAGTGGCATTTCGAGTACAACGCCGCCTACCCCACCGGCGGCTGCCCCGCTCTGGTTCCGAGCGCGACGGGCAGCTGACTCCCCGGTAAAGGTCTAGACGCCTGGTGCGCGCGTGAGGTTGCGTCACCGCAATCCGACAACGCCCGTTACCGGATCAGAGCACCGCACGGCTCGCACCTACGCCGTCGTCGGCGTCGCTCCTGAACAGCGCCCCACCCCGGCGCTGGGCGGTTCGGGCTATCCGCGTTCATTCCCGAACGACCAGGCCCGCCCACGTGATCGGATCGGGCCGTGCGCACCTGGAACAAGATCGTCACCGCCGTGGCCGTCGTCCTCGGCTACGTCGCCCTGATGCTCGCGATCAGCGCGGGCATCGACCTGCGCAAGAGCGTCGCGTTCGAGGACGCGCCCGCCAAGGCGGCGGCGTTCCGGGCCGCGATCGACCGCAAGGACGTCGTCGAGGCGCGGTCGATCGCGAGCTGGTTCGACGTCCACCACCCCAGCGGCGGCCACTCCTACATCTCAGCCGAACTCGGGGCCGACGTCGCCGCGGAGGGCCGGTTCGAGCGGGCCAGGAGCCACGCCAACGACCTGCCCGAGGAGATCCCGGAGGACCAGGCCAAGCTCGACGCGGAGTTCGACCGGACGAGTGCGCGCGCCGTGCCGTGGCTGGTCGTGGCGGCGATAGCGGCCGTGGGGGCGTTGGCGTTCCGGTATCAGCGGCACAAGGCCAACGCCGATGTCGTCGAGGTGGTCACCCGGTTCATGCCGAAGCGGCCGGTGTGGCGGCGGCCGGTGTTCCTCGTCGTCACCGGTGCCGGGTACGTCCTGCTGACGGCCGGGTTCATCGCCGTGGTGGCCGCGACCAGGGCCAACGAGCTGCCGTGGGGGGTGCGGGGGATCTTCCTCGCCGGCGGTGTCATCGGGTTGCCGATCGCCTACTTCGTGCTGCGGTACTCACGGCCGCGGGCGGTGCGGGGTGCGGCGCAGGCGTTGCGGGCCGACTGGCGGCGGCCGGTGCTGTACCTGCGCGACTTCGGGGACGACCAGGCCGCGTCCGTGGTTGACGGGCAGGAGGAGATGGCGTGGACGGGGATGGTCAGCATCCTCTCGCGCGAGGAGCAGCTCATCGGGGCGTTGGGGGCGTACGGGCCGGTGGTGGCCGTCGGGATTCCCGGCGAGGACGTGCCACGGCTGGGCGCGGCACGGTTCTACCTGCCCGGTGACGACTGGCAGAGCGGCGTGCTGCGGCTGATGGACCAGGCGCAGCTCATCGTGCTGCGACTGGGTGATGGCGACGGGGTGTGGTGGGAGGTCGACCAGGCGTGCCGCACGCAGCCGCCGGGCAAGCTCGTGCTGCTCGTCCCCGGTGGGCGGCCCGACCTGGCGCAGCGGCTGGAGACGCACCTGCCGACACCGCTGGGTGTGCCGGTGGACGAGAACCGGTGGACCTCGGCCGTCGTCGCGTTCGGGCCGGACTGGGAGCCGCACGTGCAGCGGGTGGGGCCGTTCGCCGGGGAGAAGCGGCGCACCAACCAGCCGGCGTTCTTCGTCGCCCGCGCGTTGCAGGAGGCGCTGAAGGCGATCGGGTCGTACCGGCACGGACTGCACATGCGGACCAACGCGCACCTGCTCAAGATCTACGGCAAGGTCCTGCTGCTGGTGCCGGGACTGGTGCTGATAGTGAGCTTCCTGCGCATGGTCTTCCTCTGGTGAGCTGCCCCCGTGGTCGCCGACCGGCGGCACGAGGGCCGCTCGCCGGCCCGCGGGAGCGCGACACGCCGAAGGCGCCACTTTGGTCAGGACCAAACGGGCGCCTGAGCGGTCGGTTTGTCCAGTTCGGCTGCTCCTGGACCGATCCGTTTGTACCGGAATCCCGAAAACCGCTTCCACGCGGAACCGGTTCCATATACTTGTATGAGAGCGCTCCCACGCCGCTGCAGCACGAGCCCTTCCGGAGACCACATGGATCAGGACGAGTCCTACCTCGACGCCACCCTGCCGATCGCCGCGCGCGTCGCCGATCTGCTCCAGCGCATGACACTGCCCGAGAAGGTCGGGCAGATGATGCAGCTGGACTCGAGGGAGGACCTGGACGACCACGTGCTGCGCAAGCACGTGGGCTCGATCCTGCACACCTCTCCCGAACGGGTGCTGCGCGCGCACGACCTCACCTCGCAGACCAGGCTGCGCATCCCGCTGCTCATCGCCGAGGACTGCATCCACGGCCACTCGTTCCACGAGGGCGCCACGATCTTCCCGACCCAGCTCGGCATGGCCGCGAGCTGGGACCCCGAGCTGGTCGAACGGGTCGCGCGGGTCACCGCGGTCGAGGCCGCGGCGACCGGTGTGCACTGGACGTTCTCGCCGGTGCTGTGCATCGCCCGCGACCTGCGCTGGGGCCGGGTCGACGAGACGTTCGGCGAGGACCCGGTGCTGATCGGCGAGCTCGCGGCGGCGATGGTCCGCGGCTACCAGGGCGACGGGCTGACCGACGAGACCGCGATCCTCGCGACCGCCAAGCACTTCGCCGGGTACTCGGAGACCCAGGGCGGCCGGGACGCGAGCGAGGCCGACCTCAGCAGGCGCAAGCTGCGGTCGTGGTTCCTGCCGCCGTTCGAGAAGGTCGCGCGCGAGGGTTGTGCGACGTTCATGCTCGGCTACCAGACCACCGACGGCGTGCCGATCACCGTCAACTCGTGGCTGCTCGACGAGGTCCTGCGCGGCGAGTGGGGCTACCGGGGCACGCTCATCACCGACTGGGACAACGTCGGCCGGATGGTCTGGGAGCAGAAGGTCCAGCCCGACCACGCGCACGCCGCCGCTGCCGCCGTGAAGGCCGGCAACGACATGATCATGACCACCCCGCAGTTCTTCGAGGGCGCGCTGCAGGCCGTCGAGTCCGGGTTGCTGGCCGAGTCCGACCTCGACAGCGCGGTCACCCGCATCCTCACGCTCAAGTTCGAGCTCGGCCTGTTCGAGAACCCGCGCCGGCCCGACACCGAGCGCCAGCGCACGATGATCAACCACGCCGACCACGCCGCCCTGAACCTCGACGTGGCCCGCCGGTCTCTCGTGCTGCTGCGCAACGACGGCGTGCTGCCCGTCCGCAAGGGCAGGATCGCGCTCGTCGGCCCGCTCGCCGACGACGCCCAGACCCAGCTCGGCGACTGGGCCGGCTCGTCCGGTCAGGCCGACTGGCTGCCCGACGGCCAGCCGCGCGACATGATCACCACGGTGCTGGACGGCCTCAGGGAGTTCTCCGAGGTCACCTACGCGCGCGGGGCGGACATCCTCACGCTCGAAGCCGACCCCGAGGGCGACACGTTCCCGGACGGCCAGCCGCGCCCGCAGGTCGTCGCGCCGTGCCCGCCGAACCCGGAGCTCATCGCCGAGGCCGTCGCCGCCGCCCAGGACGCCGACCACGTCGTGGCCGTCGTCGGTGACCGCATCGAGCTGGTCGGCGAGGGCCGGTCCACCGCCACGCTCGACCTGATCGGCGGTCAGATCGCGCTGCTCGACGCGCTCGCCGCGACCGGCAAGCCGCTGATCGTGGTGCTGCTGGCCTCGAAGCCGCTGGTGCTGCCCGACAGCGCCCGCAACGCCGCCGCGGTGATCTGGGCGGCGAACCCTGGCATGCAGGGCGGCCGGGCGATCGCCGAGCTGGTGCACGGCCTGATCGAGCCGAGCGGCCGGCTGCCGATCTCGTTCGCGGCGCACGCGGGCCAGCAGCCGACCTACTACAACCAGATCCGCGGCCAGCACGGCACCCGCTACGCCGACCTGACCCAGGAGCCGGCGTTCGCGTTCGGCGAGGGCCTGTCCTTCACCACCGTCGAGTACACCGACCTGCACGTGGACACGTCGGTGCTGGGCCCGGACGAGACGGTCCAGGCCTCGATCACGCTGCGCAACACCGGGTCGCGGCCCGCGCGCGAGACCGTGCAGGTCTACGTGAGCGACGCCGTGACGTCGGTCAGCTGGGCCGACAAGGAGCTCAAGGCGTTCCGGCAGGTCGACGTGGCGCCGGGCGAGAGCGTGACGGTGCGGCTGGAGGTCCCGGTCTCGGCGTGCTCGATCGTCGACGCGCTGGGCAACCGGGTCGTCGAGCCCGGCGACTTCGTGCTGCTCGTGGGGCCGTCGTCGAAGGACTCGGCCCTGCGCAGGGCCGAGTTCACCGTCAAGGCGCCGTGCTGATCGTCAGGTAGCGGGGCGGGAGCGCCGCCGCAGCGGTGACGGCCCGCTTCACGGCCGGCACGAGGTCCGCGTCCACCAGCGCGACCGCGGGCCGGCCGGGCGGGTCCACCAGCAGGCTCGCTCCACGGGCACCCGCCCGCACCGCCGCACGCACCACCACGTCCTGCTCCTGATCGGGGTCCTGGGCGTGGTGGTAGGCGGTCAACGCGGCCCCGAGGTCGTCGGTGTCGCGCACGAAGGGCCGTTCGCGCTGCGGTTCGGCCCGGCGCACCCGCGTGTCGACGACCAGCAACCGCTGCCCCGGCAGGTCGAGCGGCACGACGGGCTCGTCCTCGAACGCCACGCCGGCCAGCTCGCGCAACGCCAGCCCCACGGCCGTCCGCAACGCCGGCCCCGCCGACAGCCCGCTCCCCTGCGGCAGGTCCACGCTGCACATCAGCGTCGCCCCACCACCGACGCCCCGCACCGGCGAAGCCCACGCGGGCACCTCGTCCGACGGCAGCAGCGCCCGTTCGGCCGGTCGGTTCACCGACACCAGCTCCAGCAGTCCGTCGTCGCGCCGGTCACCCGCGACGATCGCACCCCACCTGCCCGGCACCCGCACCAGGCCACCCAGCAGCCGCAGCACGCCGGGCGCGTACCAGACACCGGCCGCGGACCGGCCGAAGGTGCGCCGGAACGCGTGCGGCACGAGCCTCAGCTCCGGTGCGACGTCCGGCCGGTCCGCGAGGTCGACCGGGGCGTTCATGCCTTGAGCGCCAGCAGCCGGTAGGCGTTGCCGCCGTCGCTGCGCGCGGCCAGGAACCGGTTCACGGTCTGGTCCAGCGCCATCGCCACGAAGAACGCCGGAATGCCCAGCGCCCACACGCCGAAGCTGCGCAACCGGCGCAGCCGCACCCGTTCCGGCCGCCACGGCGCGGGCGTCCGCGGGGCCTTGGCGCCCAGCCACAACAGCAGCGCCAGCGTGAAGTCGTTGCACAGGTGGGCTTTCGACCGTTCCCGCGCCACGGTCACGAGACCGCGGTCGGCCAGTGCGTGCTCCAGGTTGCCGATCGGCATCATGTGCTGGTGCTGCGGCTGGAACCACGGCATCCAGTACTGCCCGAACAACCGCCCGAGCCGCCACTCCGGGTCCGGCAGCTCGATCAGCAGGTAACCGCCCTGCGGCAGCACGTCCGCCGCGATGTCCAGCTCCTCCCACGGGTCCCGCACGTGCTCCAGGTAGTGGTGCATGCTGATCACGTCGTAGCGGCCCTTGAGCTCGCCGGCGAAGTCCTTGAAGCTGCCCCGGTAGGCGTGCTCGATCCGGCCGAGCCGGGCGGCGTCCTCGATCGCGGCACCCTGGTCGAGCCCGTCGAACGCGGTGTCCGGCAGGACCTCCTTGGCGCCCAGGCAGAAGTGCGCGTGCCCGGAGCCGACGTCCAGCCACCGCTCGGGTTTCACGAACGGCTCCACCATGCGCGCCCGCCCGTAGTACGGCGAGGTCTTGCCGGAGAACACCGCGTCGGCCGACGACTCGCCCAGGCCGTCGTAGAAGTCGCGGTAGTAGAAGCCGAGGCCTTCCTCGGTCAGCCGCGGGTTCTGCCAGACGTGCGCGCACCGGACGCAGCGGTCCATGGTGAACGTGCCGGGCTTGCGCTGCACCAGGTCGTGCGCGGTCACCCACCGCCGCAGGTCGCTGCTGCCGCAGGACGGGCAGGTGTCGCGCCGGGTCTCGTGGAAGTCGCGCCCGAGTCGTTCGGTGTACCAGGGCGCGGCCTGCTCCAGCGTCTCGGCCTGCCGGAGCTCGGCGGTGGACTTCTTGCCACCGGCCGTCTTGAGCCACAGGTAGGGCGTGCGCAGGAACCGCGGCACCCACAGGTCCCTGGGCCGCAACGGGGTTCCCGCGAACACGAGGAGCGGGTGCGCCCAGTAGGCGGCCAGCGCGGCCAGGCCCCACGGCCAGTCGACGACCACGGCGGCGGCCACCACCGCGTAGCCGATCATCGAACCCGCGATCCACAGCGACGGCCGCTTGCCGATCTGCCGCAACGTCGCCGCGCGGTACCCGAGGTCGTAAGGCCCGGCCTTCAGCCCCGGCGCGACCGCGAGGTCGACCTCGGCGGGCACGTGGTCCTTGACGCGGCGCACGAACGCGACGAAGCTCGGTCGGGTCGTCCGGGTCGACCTCCTCGGCGTACCTCTCGCGCACCAGCACGGCCTGTGCCGCGCTCGCCCCGCGCACCCACCGGTCGGCCCGGTACCGCGCGGGGTCGACCGCGCCGAGCAGGTCCAGCGCTGCCGCGGTCGGCAGGTCGCGCGGCACCAGGTCGACCAGGTCGGCGTCACCGGCGTCCCAGGAGCCCTCCGGGTGGACACCGGTGGCAGTGACCAGGGCGTGCCCGCTCACGCCCGGCGCCAGCACGCGCAGTTTCGCCGCACGGGAACGCAGGCGCACGACGTCGACCAAGACGACCAGCACCACGAGCACGGTGAGGATCACCCCGCCACCACCTTCTCCAGTCGATCGGCGGCGGCTGCGGCGCCGCCAGCCGCTGTGAACGACTTCCGCACGAGCTCCGCGGCGGCCGCGTACTCCGGCTCGCCCAGCACGGATTCCAGTGCGCTGCGAATATCCGTCGCGCGGGCCCGCGAGTAGGTCAGCCGGACGCCCGCTCCGGCCGCGACGACCTGGGCGGCGACGGTCGGCTGGTCGTCCCGGATCGGCGCCACGACCAGCGGCAACCCGTGTGCCAGCGCCTCGCAGACCGTGTTGTGGCCGCCGTGCGTGACCACCGCGCTCAGGTGCGGCATCAGCGCGAGCTGCGGCACCGAGGGCTGCACCAGGACGTTGGCCGGCGCCGGTCGTTCGGGCGCCACCATGACGACCTGGACGTCGAGGTCGGCCACCGCCTCCACGGCCTGGGTGAAGAACCGCTCCCCCGCGGGGCCGTTCAGCGTGCCCAGCGAGATCAGCACGGCGCGGTCGCCGAGCCGGTCCCACGGGAACCGCGCCCGTTCCACGCGGTGGGCGAGCGCCGGCCCGACGAACGCCACCTCGTCACCGAAGTCACCGCGCACCAGCGCCTTCGAGCTGTAGACCAGCACCAGCAGGTCGGAGAACCGGACGTCGCCGCCCGCGAAGTCGTGCAGCAGACCCCGCACCCAGGCGTCGACCTTCGGCATCGTCCGCAGCGGGTTGACCAGCTCGGCCGAGGTCGCCGCGGACGTCGCCCACGGCACCCCGGCGTTCTTCGCCACGCACGGCCCGGCCAGCGCCTGCTGGTCCGCGACCACCACGTCCGGCGCGAAGTCCCGCACCGCCGCGGCGACGCCGGGCACCATCGCGTGGCCGAGCGGGATGAGGAACTCCTCCCAGAAGAACTTCAGCACCGCCATGCCGCGCAACGCGAGCCACCGCTCCCGCTTGGCCCGGATGCCGGTCTCCAGCACGTCGTCGATCGCCGGGTACACCACCGCGCCGTCGGGCAGCAGCGGTGCCAGCGTGCCGGGGTGCCCGACCCACGCGACGGCGTGGCCGCGGGCGAGCAGCTCACCGCCCACGGACGCGGTCGGGTTGACGTGACCGGTCAGCGGCGGCACGACGAACAGGAACCGGCTCATGACGGCAACCATTCGCAGAGGACGTCGAGCAGCTCGCCGGTGGCCTCGCGCAGCACGGTGTGACCGAGGCCGGTCACGACGTGCAGCCGGCAGGACGGAATCCGCTCCGCCAGCTCGGCCGCGGCGCCGACCAGCTCGGACTCCGCGCCGAACACGCCGAGCACCGGGCAGCGCACCTCGGTGAGGTCGAGCTTGGCACCGGAGCCGAGGTCGTCGATCAGCGTGGTGCCGTTGAGCAACGCGTTGGCGTTGACGGCGAGCTTGGCGATCTTGCGCTGCCCGAGGGCCATGAGCTGGTCCTGGGTGCGGTCGAACTCCAGGCCGAGTGCGGCCACGGTCAGCGTGTTCGTGATGTCCTCGAACCACGCATCGCCGACCACTCCCCCGACCGCCGACTCGACCAGCACCACACCGGCCACGCGGTCCGGCGACCGGACCGCGGCGTGCATGGCGACCACACCGCCGTAGCTGTTGCCCAGCAGGAACACCGGCTCGGTCACGCCGATCTCGTCCAGCACGGCCACGAGGTCCAGCGCGCTCTCCTCGGGCGTGTACCCCGACGGCGGGCGTTCGGACAGGCCGTGGCCGCGCAGGTCGAACAGCACGGTGCCGAAACCCCTGGCCGCCAGCGGAGCCGCCAGCGTGTAGTAGAAGCTGGACAGGTTGTCCATGACCAGGCCGTGCACGAACACGATGGTCGGCACGTTCCCCGTGGGCCCGAGCCGCTGCACGTGGAACCGCAGCCCGCGGGCGTGGACCTCAGACACGGGCCGTGATGTGGTCGACGAGCCGGCCCACGGACATCGCCATGATCTCGTCGATGTCCATGTCCGCGAGGAACGCCACGAGGTCGACGCCGTAGTGGGCGTTGAGCTTGTCGGCCAGCGCCACGAACTCGATCGACTCCAGGCCGAGGTCGTCGCTGAACGTGGTGTCCCTGGTGATCTCCACGCCCAGCAGGAAGTCCGGGCCGACCACCTCGGTGATGAGTTCCGCTACCTGCTGCAGCACCTCGTCCATCACTTCTCCGTCTTCACGCGTGCGGCGGCTTTTCCCTGTTCGGCAACGACTTCGAGCTGCGGCACCGCGAACGCCCCGCGCACCCGCGCGTCGGCGGACACGGTCAGCTCCGCGGGGTGGACCGGTCCGGCACCGCGGTTCCACAGCCACGAGCGCACGGCGTCCTTCACCGCGATCACCCGCAGCAGCCAGTCGCGTTGCGCGGGCACGTCGAGCCCGGCGTAGTGCGCCCGTTCCGCGGAGTTCAGGTAACGGCGCATGATCAGGTCGCGGGTGGCGCTGTCGGACCAGTTCTCGGTGACGCGCAGCCACCCGCCGTCCGGAGTGGACAGCATCTCGGTGCCGGGACGCAGCTTGACCCGCCAGATCCGGTCGTCGGTGGTGAACCGGCGGGTGGTCCAGCCGGTGATGCGGCACCACAGCGCCCCGGCCGCGGTCAGCTCGGCGTCGGCGACCATCGTCTGCGCGGTCACCTCGCGGATGCGGGCCGTGCAGCGGACGTCGCCGGTCGGCGCCGGGCCGTGGAACGACACCCGCTCGATCCCGGTCGGCAGCACGGTCTGGTCGACGGTGTGCACCACCTGCATCCAGTGGCCGATCAGCTGCCCGGCGCTGTCGAGCAACGCCCCCGGTGCGGGCAACGGCGTCAGCACGCCCGCGATCCCGTTGTCCGCCAGCGAGTCGATCCGCGTGACACCCGCGTACGCCGGACCGTGGAACATCCAGTTGTCCCGGTACAGCTCCTCGGCGCTGACCGGTGGCACGCGGGTGCCGTGCAACGCGATCTCCACCGGCTGCGGTGCCACGGGTGCCATCAGCACCACGCCCTCGGCGTAGTCGCCGACCTTCACCGCGACCCGGTCGGGCCCTTCGGAGCGTGCGCTGATCTTCACGGTCGTCGCGGGCAGCGCCGTGAGCCAGCGCTTGGCCTTCACGTCGGCGAACCCGTGCACGGTCCCGCCGGTGAGCCTGCGGGCGGCGTCGGCGAAGACCTCCAGCAGGCCGGTCGCCGGCACGATCGGGAACCCGTCCGCGAGGTCGGGCCACCCCGGTGCCTGCGGGAACACCGAATGGTCCACCAGCTCCGGCATGGTGCGCAACGAGAACTCGCGGGTGAACCCGGCCTCGCTGGGCCGCAGCGCACCGGCCACCTCGCGGGCGACGGCGTTGGTGTGGGCCAGGAGCTTGGTGACCGCGGCCGACACCGGGCTGTCGTCGGCGACCACGACGGGATCGGTGCCGAGCGGGTCGACGGTGATCTTCGGGGTGCCCAGCCGCAACCGCACCCGGTGGGAGGTGCCGCGCTTGAGGCCGAACGCCCACAGCGCTTCCGGGGCGATGTCGGCGTTCACGGCGAGGTGCGGCCGGTCGGACAGGGTGTCGGCGACGAACCCCGGCAGGCTGCCCTGGCCGACCTGGACGAACGCGCGGAACCCGGCGGAGTGCAGGCGGTGCAGCAGCGGCCGGAACCGGACCGGTTCGACCAGGTGCCGCAGCACCAGGTCGCGGACGTCCTCCGCGCGCATCGGTTCCAGTGAGTTGGCCGACCACACCGGAACGTCCGAGGTGCGGACCGGCAGCTGGTCGAGCATCTCCTTGGCCCGGCCCAGGTAGGGCGCGAGCGCGGGCGTGTGGAAGCCGGTGCGGAACGGCATCAGCTGCGCCATCACGCCGTTGGCCTTCAACGTCTCCAACACGGGTTCGAGCAGCTCGATCGGACCGCAGACCACCGACTGGTGCGGGCAGTTGTCGTGGCTGATCGTCACACCGTCGACCAGGTACTGCTCCGCGGTGTCCGCGGAGCAGCCCAGTGCGGCGTAGGCGATGTCGACCACCGCGACGGCGCCGGGACCGAGCGCGTCGACGAACCGGTCGATCGTCGGGTAGATGCCGCCGACGACCATCGCGGTCCACTCGCCCATGCTGTGCCCGGCGAGCGCTCCGGGCGTGATGCCCTGCGCCATCAGCTCGCGCGCCGCACGGCGGCCGTCCTGCAGCAGCTGCACGGCGTGGTCGACGACCTCGCCGGTGAACTCGCGTTCGAAGCCGGGGAACACGAACGCGACCTGGTCGGTGCTGCTCAGCAGCGGCTGCGGGGAGAACCAGATGTCGTGCCTGCCCGGCCAGGCCTTGCCCTGGGCGATGACACGTTCGGCGAGCTTGAGCCTGCGGTCGTCGGGGTTGCCGACGGCGAGCCGGAACGCGCGGTCTGCGGTGGAGGGCCTGCGTTCCCGCACGGCCTCGGCCAGCTCCGCAGCGGTGTCGGCGGCGAAGGTCATGACGGGCTTGCGCGGCCGGGCGACCGTGTGGCCGTCGAGCACGGCGTGGGCGTTGATCCCGCCGAACCCGAAGGCGTTCACGACCGCGCGGTGCGGGCCCTCCCAGTCGCGGGCCTCGGTCACCGGCGCGAAGCGGGTGCCGGTCAGCGCCGGGTGCGGCCGCTCGACGTGCAGGGTCGGCGGCAGCGTGCGGTGGTGCAGCGCGAGAGCGGCCTTGATCAGCCCGGCCATCCCGGCGGCCGGCATGGCGTGGCCGATCATCGACTTCACCGTGCCGATGCCGATCTCGTCGCCCTCGGCACCGAAGGCGTTGATCATCGTGGCGAGCTCGGCGGCGTCACCGGCGGGCGTCGCGGTGCCGTGCGCCTCCACCAGGCCGGGTGCGTCGGTGCGCGGGTCGAGCCCGGCGTTGGCCCAGGCCCGGTGCACGGCCAGGAGCTGGCCCTCGGGGTTGGGCGTCATCATGCTCGTCGCGCGGCCGTCGCTCGCGGTGCCGATGCCGCGGATCACGGCGTAGACGCGTTCGTCGCCGACGTCCTCCAGGCGCTTCAACAGCACCATGCCGACACCCTCGGACAGCAGCGTGCCGTCGGCGTCCGCGTCGAACGGCCGGATGCGCTCGCTCGGGCTCAACGCGCGGAGCTGCGTGAACACGCTCCACAGCGTCGGGTGGTGGCAGACGTGCACCGCCCCGGCCAGCATGGCGTCCGCGCGGCCCTCCTGGAGCTCGCGGACGGCGTGCTCGACGGCGACCAGACCGGACGCGCAGGCCGCGTCCACCGTGTACGCGGTGCCGCGCAGGTCGAACCGGTTGGCGATGCGGGAGGCGGCGAGGTTCGGCACCAGGCCGATCGACGCCTCCGGCTGCTCGGGGCCGAACCGGTCGCGGACCGCCTGCCGCACCGTGCCGAGATCCGCGCCGCCCAGTCCGGGGAACAGGTCGCGGACCACCGACAGCACCTCGTCGGCGAGCCGCACGCGCTGGTCGAGCCGGGCGCAACCGGGCGTGAGGTAGCCGCCGCGACCGACGACGACACCGATCCGCTCCCGGTCCGGCAGGGCGGTCTCGCCGCCGGCGTCCGCGATCGCCTCCGCGGCCGTGGCGAGCGCCAGCAGCTGATCGGGCTCCGCACCATCCACTGTGGACGGCATGATGCCGAACCTGGTCGGGTCGAACTCGGCCAGGTCGTCGACGAACCCGCCCCTGCGGCAGTAGAACCGGTCGCCGCTGGTGCTGTGCTGGTCGTAGTAGGTCGCCGGGTCCCACCGGCCGGGCGGGACCTGGCCGACGGCGTCCACCCCGGACGCGATGTTGCGCCAGAACGTCGTGGCGTCGGGCGCTCCCGGGAAGACCGCGCCGATGCCGACGATCGCTACGCCTCCCATCGGTAGACCACCTGCACGTCGTTCCCGGCGGCGATCTCGTTCAGCAGAGCGGCAACGCCTTCGTCGGGCTGGATCAGCGGGATGCCGCGGCGCTCGTACTCCGCGGTGAGCCCGACCGCCATGCCCGCGCCGGCCCAGGGCCCCCAGTCGACGGCGACCACCCTGCGCTGGGTGCCCCAGAACCGGGCCATCCGGTCGAGCGCGTCGTTCGCGGCGCTGTAGTCGGCTTGGCCGCGGTTGCCGAACACGCCGCTGACGCTGCCGAACAGCACGAGGAAGCCCTCGTCGAACGCCTTGGCACCGTTGACCTTCGTCGCCCAGACCCGGTCGAACGACTCCTGGGTCTTGTCCGCGATCAGCCTGTCGTCGAGCACACCGGCGCCGTGGACCACGCCGTCGAGCCGGCCGAACCGGGCGCGGACGTCGTCGAGCACCCGGCCCACCGCCTCGACGTCGGTGACGTCGCATTCGTGGTAGCGCACGCTCGACGCCGTGGCGCGCAACCGTTCCAGCGTCGCGCGCACCTCGCGTTCGGCGAGCACCCCGCGCGCCTTGGCGGGCACGTCGTCGGTGACGCCGAGCTCGAACAGCGCCTTGACGACCTCGGGTTCGGTCGTGGCGTGCGCGAGCCGGTGGTCCTCGGGTGCGATCGGGGTGCGGCCGATCAGCTCGACGTGGCAGCCGGTGCGTTCGGCGAGCGCGACCGCGGCCAGTGCGGTGATGCCGCGGGCGCCACCGGTGAACAGCACCACGCTGTCGGCGTCCAGCGACAGGGTCCCGCTGGGCAGCTCGGTCGCCACGGCGTCGAGCACCTGCCGGCGACCGGCCTGGTGGCCGACGACCGCCGGGCCGGGACCGAGCTCGGCGAGCAGCGCGGTGGCGATGTCGCGGTGGCTCTCCTTGGGGTTCACGTCGACCGCGCGCACCACCAGCTCCGGGTGCTCCAGCGCGGCGGTGCGGACGAGCCCGTGCAGGCCGATGTCCGCGGGCAGCTCGTCGGCGGTGTGGTCGAAGCCGAACGTGCCGCCGCCGGTGGTGACCACGACCAGGTGCACACCGGTGGTGACGCAGGCCTTGACCTCGCTGAACGCCTCCGGCAGCCGGGCGCCCAGCCGCACGACGACGTCGACGCCGGTCAGGTCGGCGGGGAACGACGGCTCGACGCGCGGGCGGGCGGTGTGCTTCTCCAGCAGGTCGGCGAGCTCCAGGCCGATGCCGTTGTCGTCGACGACCAGGACGGTCCTGCCGGTGAGGTCGACCGGTTCGGCCGGTCCGGCGGGGACGACCTGCGGGACGCGCCGGACGAGCTTCCCGCCGGTCACCGTGCGCGCGGGCCGGTCCGGCACGGGCTGCGGGGTGGCCTCGCCGAACCAGCCGACGATCCCGTCGATCGTCTTGAGCTGCGCCAGCTCGTCCACCGAACCCGCTGCGCCCAGCTCCTGCACCAGCTCGCCCACGATCTCGGCCCGTTTGATCGAGTCGATCGACAGGTCCGCTTCCAGGTCCAGTCCCGGTTGCAGCATCTCGACGGGGTAGCCGGTCCGCGTGCTGATCGTCCGCAGCACCACGGCCCGCACGTCCTTGCCCGGCACGGCCACCGGGGCGGCGGCACCGAACCAGCCGACGATCCCGTCGATCGTCTTGAGCTGCGCCAGCTCGTCCACCGAACCCGCTGCGCCCAGTGCCTGCACCAGCTCACCGACGATCTCGGTGCGCTTGATCGAGTCGATCGACAGGTCCGCTTCCAGGTCGAGGCCCGGTTGCAGCATCTCGACGGGGTAGCCGGTCCGCGTGCTGATCGTCCGCAGCACCACCGCGGCCACGTCTTCCTGCTGCGGCACCACGAGTTCCGGTGCCTTGACCACGGCGTCGACCACCGGCATCGGCGGCGGGACGGCCGCGGGCACGGTGCCGAGGTAGCTCAGCAGCACGTCGCGCTGCGCGCTGACGGCGTCGCGCATGCCGTCGAGGAACTTCTCCACGATCTCGTCCCGGCCCAGGCCCGGCCCGAGCCGCAGGGTGGGGAAGCTCGGTCGCGGGCCGCAGCCCACCGGGCAGTGCGTCTCCGTTCGCGTCCCGCACGAGACCTCCGTCCACGTACCACTTCGGCCGCGGCGGCACGGCCGTGGCGGGTTCGGCCCTGTCCTCGAACAACGGCGCGGCGTCCACCTCGACACCGGCGACCGCGAGTGCGGCGAGCGTGCGCAGGAACGTCACGTGGTCGTCGCAGCGCAGCGCCCGGTGCGGCCGGTCGCCGAGCGTCCGGCCGACCAGCGCGGTCAGCACCCCGCCCGGCCCGGCCTCGACGAAGATCCGCGCGCCCGCCGCGTACATCGACTCGACCTGCTCGGCGAACCTGACCCGGCCGGCGAGCTGGTCGGCCAGCCCGGTGCGGACGTCGGTGTGCGGTGCGGCGGTCACGTTCGACCACACCGGGAACCGCGGCTCGCCGACCGGCACGGCCGCGAGCTCCTCGGCGAACCGGTCCCGCGCCCCTGCCATCAGCGGGCTGTGGAACGCGGCAGCGACCGGGATGGGTTTGACGGTCAGGCCGGCGTCCCGCAGCAGGGCGACGGCGTTCTCCACCGCGGCCGTCGGCCCGGAGACCACGACCTGGTCGGGCGCGTTGTGGTTGGCCACCACCACGTCCGGCGGGAGCAGTGCCTCGACCTCGGCCACCGGGGCGGTCACCGCGGCCATGGTGCCGGGGTCGTCGCCGGCCGCGTCGAGCATCGCCCGCGCCCTGGCCGCGCTGAGGTCGAGCAGGTCGGCGTCCTCGACCGCCCCGGCGGCGGTCAGCGCGACCAGCTCGCCGTAGCTGTGACCGCCGGCCAGGTCCGGCCGCACGCCGACGGAGTCGAGCAACGCGGTCACGGCCAGCCCGGCGATCCCGAGCGCCGGTTGGGCGTTGCGGGTGTCGGTGAGCTCCGCGCGCTGGCGTGCCACGTCGTCCGCGGTCAGTGCGGCCAGCGGGAACATCACGCGTTCGTAGCGCGGGTCCACCAGCTCCTGCAGCCACGGGAACGCCGTGACCAGGTCCAGCAGCATGCCCGGTCGTTGGCTGCCCTGGCCGGGGTAGAGGAACGCGACCTTCGGCCGTTCCCCGTTCCGCAGCAGCACGACGTCCGACGCGCGCCACGCCTCGACGTCCGCCAACGCCCGGCTCAGGCCGTCGTGGTCGCTCACCACGAACGCCGCCTGCACCGTGCCGTTACCGCAGGCGGCCGCGAGGTTCCGCAACGGCGTGCGGTCGTCGACCAGTGCCCTGAGCCGTGCGGCTTCCCGTTGTGCTGCTTCGGGGTTCTCGCCGCGCACGAGGAACAGCTCGGCCGGCCACGCGGTCAGCCCGTGCCGCGGCTCGTCCGCGCCGGTGTACCCGGTGAGCACGGTGTGGAAGTTGGTGCCGCCGAAGCCGAACGCGCTGACGCCCGCGACCCGGTCCCGCGCGGCCCAGGTGCGGTGGCCGAACGCGAACGGGCTGGTCCGCGCATCCCAGAAAGCGTTGGGCCGCTTGACGTGCAACGTCCCCGGCCGGATTCCGGTGTGGACGGCCAGTGCCGCCTTGATCACCCCGGCGAGCCCTGCCGCGCACTTGGTGTGCCCGATCTGCGACTTCACCGAGCCGATCGTGCAGCTGCCCGGTTCGACGCCGGCGAACATCTCGGTGAGCGCGGCGAGCTCGGTCCGGTCGCCGACGACGGTCCCGGTGCCGTGCGCCTCGACCAGGCCCACGTCCCGCACGGACACACCCGCCGACGCGTACGCCCGGCGCAGTGCCCGTTGCTGGCCTTCCGGTCGTGGCGCGGTGAGCCCGAGCGAGCGGCCGTCGCTGGACGCGCCGATGCCCTTGACGACCGCGTAGATCCGGTCGCCGTCGCGTTCGGCGTCCTCAAGCCGTTTGAGCACCACGCACGCCACGCCCTCGCCGAGCGCGATGCCGTCCGCCGCCGAGTCGAACGTGGCGCAACGGCCCTGGGCCGACAACGCCTTGACCGACGCGAACATCTGGTAGTCGTGGGCGCTGTTGTGCAGGTCGACGGCACCGCACAGGACCATGTCGCTGGTGCCGCCGACGAAGCTCCTTGCACGCCACGTCGAGCGCGGCGAGGCTGGACGCGCAGGCCGCGTCGACCGTGTAGTTCGCGCCGCCCAGGTCGAGCCGGTTCGCGACCCGGCCGGCGATCACGTTGCCGAGCACGCCGGGGAACGAGTCCTCGGTCAGCGCGGGCAGGTGGTCGTCCAGGCCCTTGACGCCCAGCGCGGGCAACGCCGTGCGGACCGTGTAGGCGTTCGCGAGGTCCGCACCGGCCTCGGCGCCGAAGATCACCGAGGTGCGTTCGCGGTCGAACACCCGCGTGGCGTACCCGGCGTCCTCCAACGCCCGCGCGCTGACCTCCAGTGCCAGCAGCTGAGCGGGTTCGATCGAGGTCAGCGACGCGGGCGGGATGCCGTAGGCCAGCGGGTCGAACGCCGTGCGCGGGAGGAACCCGCCCCAGCGGAACGGGCTGCCGTACCGCTCCGGCGACCACCGGTCCGGCGGGACCTCGGTGATGGAGTCGGTGCCCGCGAGCACGTTGGCCCAGAACTCGGCCACGTCCCGCGCACCCGGCATGATCGCGGCCATGCCGACGATGGCGACGTCCAGCGGCTGAGCCGTCCCGTCGGCGCGGGTGTGCTCCGGCAGGACGCCGGAGACGATCTCCTCGTGCAGCGCGGCGATCGTGGTCCGCTCGGATCGCAGGGTCGCGACCTGGCCGATCATGAACATGCCCTCGCGGCGCTGCTCGTCCTCGCCGACCTCGACGAGCCCGTCGCCGGAGCGCACGAGCCCTCGGCTGGCCAGCCGCAACCGGCCCAGGTTGAGCTGTTCGAGCCGTTCCCAGCTCTCCTGCCGGGGCAGGTCCGCCAGCTCGGCCCGCGCCTGCTCGAACGTGTCCACATAGGACGTCTGCGCGCACCGGACGGCGTGACCGGGCGAGGTCTCCAGCAGCGCCGTGTCCGCGCACTCCAGCGCGACCTGCTGGAACACCGGCTGGATCGCGCCGTGCTCGACGGCCTCCTCGGTGAACAGGTAGGCCGTGCCGACGAGCACGCCGATCGCGGCACCGCGAGCGGCGAGCGGGGCCGTCAGCGCGTCGACCATCGCGGCCGACCGGGCGTCGTGGACACCGCCCGCGAACAGCGCGACGACGCCCTCCTCCCGCCCGCGCAGCACGTCGATCTGCTGCTGCCACAACGTGAAGCTGGTCCGCGGCCCGGTGTGCCCTCCGCACTCGGAGCCCTCGAAGACGAACTTGCGCGCACCCTCGTCGAGGAACCGGCGCAGCAGAGCGGGTGACGGGACGTGCAGGAACGCCTCGATCCCGGCGTCCTCCAGCTCCCGCGCCTGGGCCGGGGTGCCGCCGGCGACGATCGCGTACCTCGGCCTGGTCCTCAGCACCGCCGCCAGCTGCCGGGCCCGCAGCTCCGCGGGCGCGAAGCCGAGCAGACCCACGCCCCACGGCCGGTCGCCGAGCTTCCCGGCGGTCGCCACGAGCAGCTCGTGGACCTGCTCGCCCTCCATCAGGGCGAGCGCGAGGAACGGCAGCGCACCGCCTTCCGCCACCGCCGCGGCGAACGCGGGCTGGTCGCTGACGCGGGTCATCGGCCCCTGGGCGATCGGGTAGCGCAGGCCGGGAACGCGGTCGCAGAACGGCCCGCCGACGCGGATCGAGCGGTGTTCGCCCGCGTGTGCGAGATTGTCGCCGATCGCCCGGTCAATGGCCCCGACGACGCCTCCGACGGTGCCGAACGAGGTGCGGTTGAATTCCGCGAACGCACCTTCCTGGCCTATTTCGAGAGCGTTCTGCCGAACATGAACACGCACGCCTTCACGGACAACGGTGTCGGCGCCGTCCATCACGCTGATCGCGTTGACAAATTCGCCGGAAATATGTTTTCGCGCTTCGCGCACGAGTGCCAGCTGGCCTTCCAGCACCACCCCGCGCGCACCGCCGGCGACGGCCGCGGCAGCCGTGTCCGCACCGATGCTCCCCCACAGCCAGACCGGCAGATCGGTCAGCGCGATCACCTGCTGGAGCAGCACGAACGCGGGCGAACCACCCACTCGGCCGCCCGCCTCGGCACCCTTCGCGACCAGGCCGGTCGCACCCCACCCGATCGCCGCAACCGCCTCCGCCACCGAGGTGACGACCACCAGGACACGGCGTTCGCCCAGTTCAGAGCGGTCGGGAACGGGGTCGGCCAGGTCCACCACGACCGTGTCGGCGGCCTCGGGCAACGCGGCGGTCAGCGGCCCGCGCACTCGCACCCCGAACGTGCCGGAGTGCCGTGCGCGGACCCGGGAGAGGTCTCTGACCGCGTGCGGCCCGAGGTCGAGCACGCCGAGGCCACCCGCCCGTTCGGCGGCGACCACGAGGGCCGGGTTGGGGGTGCCGAACGGACTCAGGCACAGCACCCGTTCAGGATCCGACAGCATGTCCACTGCGCTCACTTCCTCACCCTGCAGGGTGGGGAGAAAGGAATTCAGCTTGCGTTCCTACTGGCCGGTACGGTTACTTCGTGATCACCGTACGCACAAACCACAGGTGCCGTCGAGGGGGGTGCTGAAACTTTCTCACGTACGTAACCTGGCGAATGAAGCCGAACGGCCGGGTCTGGTACTCCGGATCGGTGATGGTGCGACGTGCTATGGCCTCCGAGGTACCGGTCCGACCGCTCGTCCGCGCGAAACACCCGCGTGATCCCGGTCGATGCCGCCAGTTCGTCGAACGGGAGCCGAGCTCCTCAGGCCAGCACCTCCGCGACGTCGGCCCGGATCGACGCCGCCCGCCCGGCCAGGTCGCCGGGCACCTCCGCGTGGTCGCGGTTGATCCGCACCAGCCGTGCGTGCGGAAGACCGCGCACCAGCGACTCCACCGGCCGGCGGATCACGGTGGGCGTGCTGAACCCGGCCCCGATCTCGACGACGACCAGCTTCCCCGCCGCCGCCAGCCACTCGCGCAGACGGGTGCCGTCCGGCTCGTAGTGGTCGGGCACGTACTCGGGTCCCTTGTGCACGTTGAGGAACACCGCACCGCCACATCGCGGGCACGCCGGGACCGCCGAGGTCTCCCCGGTGTCCGGGTCGTACGCCGCCAGTGCCGCCTCCACGACCGGCCGGCTCTCCCAGGTTTCACGGGTGCACGGCGTTTCGCACTGGTAGCGCCCGTAGTCGCCCTGCGGTGACCAGACGTCGGCGAAACCGTTGCGCGCGAACAAACCGTCCACGTTGGAGGTGAGGACGAAGTTGTCCTTCCCGCCGACGACCTCGCGCAGCCGGGTGTAGACCGGGTTCGGTGCCGGGGCGAAGCGGATGTCGTCGACGTGCACCGCCCAGTAGCCCCACAGCAGCCGTGGCGGCAGCGGCAACCCGATGAGCTGGTAGCGGGCCCGCAGCCCAGTGCGGTGCAGCACGGGGAACAGCTCGGCGAACCGTTCGGTGTCGGAGTAGTCGTACCCGGCCGCCGCCGACAGCCCCGCACCCGCCGCGACCAGCACCCGGTCCGCATCGTCGAGCCAGCGTTCCCAGGTCATCGCAACGCCTTCCGGTAGGCCGTGTCGTCGTCGCCGCTGAAGGTCGTGAAGACGACGCGGTCGAGTCGCCCGGGGTGGGCGGCGAGCCAGTCGCGGACGACCTCGACGGCGATGTGCGCCGCCGGCTGTTTGGGGAAACCGAAGATGCCGGTGCTGATCGCGCAGAACGCGAGCGTGCGGATCGTGCCGACCTCGGCGGCCAGGTCGAGGCACGACCGGTACGCGTCGGCCAGGGCCTGTTCGTGCGCGGGCTTGACGGTGCCGCGCACGATCGGCCCGACGGTGTGCAGCACGAACCGCGCCGGCAGGTGGTAACCGCGGGTGATCTTCGCGAGGCCCGTGGGTTCCGGTGCGGCCTGCGCGGCCATGATGCGGTGGCAGTCCTCGCGCAGCCGCGGGCCGGCGGCGGCGTGGATCGCGTTGTCGACGCACGGGTGCATCGGCTGGAAGCAGCCCAGCAGGGCGTCGTTCGCGGCGTTGACGATCGCGTCGGCCCTGAGCAACGTGATGTCGCCGCGCCACACGGCGATCGGTGCGGCCAGCCCGCCCGCGTCGGCAGGCGCGCTCTGCTCGCGTTCACCGCCGAGGACCGCGTCGAGCACCGCCTGCAGGTCGGGAGCGACCGGGGCGGGTTCGCGCACGGTCAGCAGCGACCGCAGCAGCAGGCGGCGTTCGGCGGGACCGCGCGGGAGGGTGGGGCGACCCACCCGCGGGTCCTCGCCGAGCAGCCGCAGCGCGAGCCCGGTCAGCTCGTCGAGGTGACGGGCCGGTGCGGGCGGGCGGAGCGGGTGGAACGGTTCGTCGAGCGCGACCGCGTCCCGGTAGTCGCGCAACGGCAGTGCGGTGATCACGGCTCAGAACAGGCCGTTGCCGTGCGGGAGCTCCGCGGGCACCGGGGTGATCACGTCCCAGTGCTCGACGATCCGGCCGTCCGCGACCCGGAAGAGGTCCCAGTACGCGACCGGCTCGCCGAACTCGCCCTCGGACTGCAGCAGCACCAGGTCGCCCTCGGCCACGACCCGGTGCACGGTCTTGTAGACGAGGTGGCGGCCCTGCTCGGCCCACCGCGCGGCGGCGGCGCCGAACCCGTCGAGCCCGTCGGCGGCCTCGGGGTTGTGCTGCAGGTAGGTCTCGGTGGAGATGTAGTCGGTGAGCACGGAGTAGTCGGCGTCCTGCAGCACGCGCTGCGCGAACTCGGCGACCAACGCGCGGTTGTGCTCGGTGCCGGTGCCGGCGGGCCCCGCCGGACCGTCCGTCTGGGACCGTCCGCTCACCGTCGGATCGACGACCGGCGTGAGCGCGTCCCAGTGCTCGGCGAGCTTGCCGTCCTCGACCCGGAACAGGTCGAACGCGACCAGCGGCTGCGGCCCGAAGCCGTGGTAGACGCCGTGCAGCGCAACGAGATCGCCGTCGGCGACCACACGGGCCGGTTCGTAGCGGAAGCCGTCCGGCAGGCTCGCGACGAGCCCGCGCAACGCCTCGGGTCCGTCGCCGATGAGCGCGCTGTGCTGGCGGTAGTCCGGTGCGACCCAGCGGTCCACAGCGGACGGGTCCCTGTCGCCGAACAGCTCGCCGGTGGCCTTGAGCACGAGTTCCTTGGTGTCCATGCGGAGAACTCTGCCGCTCCGGCAGCCGCCGGACGAGGTAGGATCCGGCTTCACCATGGTCAGAAGTGGACAGCTTGCCGAGTTCGGCTTCAGCAACCCCGACCGGCCGAGGCTGGGGCTGGAGGTGCTGGAACTCGCGCAGCTTCGCGGCAGGCTCAGCGAGAAAACCCTGCTCCAGGTGCACAGGACCGACTTCCACCAGCTCTTCGCGATCACCGCCGGGCGGGGTTCGTGCATGGTCGATTTCGTGGACCACCCGTGCGCGCCGGGCACCGTGCTGCACGTCAGCCCCGGCCGGGTGCTGCGGTTGCCCGCCGGGGCGTTGAAGGCGCACGCCGTGCTGTTCACGCCCGCGTTCCCGCCGCCGCTGGACGGCGCCCGTCCGCTGCTCAGCCCGTTCGGCCCGGTGCGGTGGCAGGTGCCGGCCGGTGACCGGGCCGCGCTGGACCGGTCGGCCCGCGACCTGCGTGCCGAGTACCGGCGGGTGGTCGGGTCCGGTGAGCCGGTCGACCTGCTGCGTCAGCTCGCGGGCGTGCTCCTGCTGCGGGTCGCCCGGCTGCCCGCGGACACCGGCGGACCCGGCGACCCGCGGTTCGAGCGGTTCCAGCAGGAGCTGGAGCGGTCGTTCGCCCGCAGCCGCAACGCCGCCGACTACGCGGCGCGGGTCGGCTACTCGCTGCGCGGCCTGAACCGGATCTGCGTCGCGGCGACCGGCCGTTCGGCCAAGGCGCTGATCGACGCGCGGGTGGCGTTGGAGGCCAAGCGCCTGCTGGTGCACACCGACCTGTCGGCGGCGGCGATCGGGCACCGGCTGGGGTTCAGCGAGGCCACGAACTTCGCGAAGTTCTTCACCCGCGAGGCGGGCGTGTCACCCGGCGCGTTCCGCCAGTAGCTGCTCGATCGTCCTGCTCGCGATCCCGGCGAGGAACGGGTTGGTGTCGCGGTAGTACGGCAGCGCGAGCACGGCCAGGTGCAGCGCCCAGCCGCGTGCGCGGGCCCAGGTGGCGTCGTCGAACTCGGCCAGCTCGCGCCGGAACGCCCTGCGGCCGCGGTCGTCGAGGTAGAGCCAGGCCGTCATGAGGTCCGCCGCGGGGTCACCGACACCGGCGGCGCCCCAGTCGATCACGCCGGTCAGCACCCCGCCGGTGAACAGCAGGTTGCCCTCGTGCAGGTCGGCGTGCAGCCAGCGGGCCGGCCGGTCCCAGCGCGGCGCGGCGAGCGCCTCCTCCCACAGGGCGACCAGCCGCGGGTCACCGCCCAGCTCCGCGATGCACCGGCGCACCGGTTCGTCGTCACGCGCGGCGTCCGTTCGTCCGCGGTAGTCGGTCCACGGCCGCCCGGTGGCTTCGACGTCGTGCAGCGCGTGGACCAGTTCGGCCAGGCGGAACGGGGTGTCGCGGGCGACGGCCTCGACCGGTGCGGTGGTGCCGCCGAGCCAGCGCACCACCGACCACTGCGCCGGGTAGCGCTCGGTGGGTTCCCCGAGTGCGAGCGGTTCCGGCACGGCGACCGGGAGGTGCGGTGCGACCACGGGAACGGTGGCAGCCTCCTTGACCGCGTCGTCCCTGGACCACTCGCGCCGCGGCAGCCGCACGGCCAGCTCGTCGCCGAGCCGGTACATCGCGTTGCCGGTGCCGCCGTCCCCGACCGCGCGGATCGGCAACCCGTGCCAGTGCGGGAACTGCGCGCGGACCAGTTCGTCCACGAGGGACACGTCCGTGGCGATCACGCCGTCGAGCATCGACCAACTCCCCCAGCGACCCGGTGTGCCGATGCAACACCGGGGCCGCCGGGGAGAGCAACCGATTTAGCACCGGAACCAGAGCGCGCCCCCTCTGGAACCGGCGATTCGTGGTGGCCGGGTGAACGGCGAAGCGGTGGCCTCCCGCAGCGGCACCGGGAGGCCACCGGGTCTCATCCCGCGCGGCGGTCGGCCAGCCGCACGACGTCCGCGGCGCGTTCGACCCGCACCCGCCCCGCGGCCACCAGGTAGCCGACGCCGCGCACGGTCTGGACCACCTCACCGGCGGCACCGAGCTTCTGCCGCACGCGGCGCACGTGGACGTCGACCGTGCGGCCACCGCTGTGGTCGTCGTCGACGCCCCACACCGCGGACATCAGCTCGCGGCGGCGGTGCACCCGGTCGGGGTGCTCGCACAGGTGCAGCAGCAGGTCGAACTCCAGCCGGGTCAGCTCGATCGTCCTGCCCTGGAAGACGACCTGCCGGGCGTGCGGCAGGATCCGCACGTCGGGGTCGGGTTCCGCGGTCACCAGGCCCACGTCCTTCAACGCCCCGAGCAGCCGCGCCGCGGCCTGGTCGTCGTCGGTCTCGATGGTCAGCACAAGTCGCACGACAGCCCTCTCACGACGTCTTCGGCAGGCCGGGAGGGTTGACCTCCGAGGTCGGCACCGCCTCGTCGGCCAGTCCCCAGCGCTTCAGCACCTCCGCGTACTTGCCGTTCGCGATCAGCTGGTTGAGCGCCTCCTGCACGGGGACGACCAACCCGTTGCCCTTCAGCGTGGTCACCGCGATCTTGCCCTGCACCGCGGCGCCGCCGGAGAAGGTGCCGATCACCTCGGTCTGCCCGGACACCGCCGCGTGGTAGGCGGCGGTGGGGTTCGGGCCGAGGTAGGCGTCGATGCGGCCGGACTGCAGCGCCAGGTAGTAGTCGGAGGAGTTCTGGAAGTACTTGACGTCGGTGGCCTTCAGGCCGTCCGCCACGTTCCTGGTGCTCCAGTCGACGAGGATCTTCTCCTGGTTCGTGCCGGAGGTCACCGCGATCACCTTGCCCGCGACGTCCTTGGGCTCCCGCACCTTCCAGGTGCCGCCCTTCTTCGCCTCGAACGCGAGCGTGTCGAGCCGGTAGGTGGCGAAGTCGTACTTCTCCTTGCGGGCCTCGGTCACCGTGATGTTCGACAGGCCCACGTCCACGGCACCGCTGTCGATGCCGACGAACAGGTTCTCCCACGACGAGGTCTCCAGCCGCGGTCTGAGCCCCAGCACGTTCGCGACGAGGTGGGCGATGTCGGTCTCCACCCCGATCACCGTCCGGTCGTCGGTGGCGTAGAACCGCAGTGGCGGCGCTGTGCCCGTCGATCCGCCGACCACCAGCTCACCCCGGGAGCGGAACTCCTCCGGCACCTTGGCGGCGATCTTGTCGTCCTTCGCCGCCGTGACCCGGTTCTGGTCGGGACCCAGGCTGACGCTCAGGCCCGACACGGTGGCGGGCTCGCTCTCCGCCGTTCCACAGGCCGCCAGCACCAGCACCAGACCGGCGAGAAGTGACTTGCGCACAACAGACTCCCTTCACAGCACCTTGGACAGGAAAGCGCGGGTGCGCTCGTGGACCGGGTGGTCGAGCACCTGCGCCGGCGGGCCCTCCTCGACGACCACTCCCCCGTCGAGGAAGACGACGCGGTCGGCCACCTCGCGGGCGAAACCGACCTCGTGGGTGACGACGACCATCGTGGTGCCGGAGCGGGCCAGGTCGCGCAGCACGTCGAGGACCTCGCCGACCAGCTCGGGGTCGAGCGCGGAGGTGGGTTCGTCGAACAGCACGACCTTCGGCCGGGTGGCCAGCGCGCGGGCGATCGCGACCCGTTGCTGCTGGCCGCCCGAGAGCTGCCGCGGGTACGCGTCCTCCTTGTCCGCCAGGCCGACCCGCGCGAGCAGGGCGCGTCCCTCCGCGTGGATCTCGTCGCGCGCCCGGCCGTGGGCGAGCGGCGCCTCGACGACGTTCTGCAGCGCGGTCAGGTGCGGGAAGAGGTTGAAGTTCTGGAACACGAACCCGATCTGCGCGCGTTGCCGGAGCACCTCGCGCTCCTTGAGCTCGTACAGCCTGCGCCCGGAGCGCCGGTAGCCGACCAGCGCGCCGTCGATGCTGATGAACCCGCGGTCGACCTTCTCCAGGTGGTTGATCGTCCGCAGCAGCGTCGACTTGCCGGAACCCGACGGGCCCAGCACCACCACGACCTCGCCGGCCGCGACCTCCAGCGACACCCCGCGCAGCACCTCGGTGACGCCGAAGCTCTTGTGCACGCCCAGCACCTCGATCACCGGCGGGCTCCTCGCGCGAAGTACCGCTCGACGTGGTGCTGACCGATCGAGAGCAGCGTGGTCAGGACGATGTACCAGACGGTCGCGACCATCAGCAGGGCCACGACCCGCGCGTTGCGGCCGTAGATCACCTGCACCTGGTAGAACAGCTCGCCGATCGCCATCACCGAGACGACCGAGGTGCCCTTGAACAGGCTGATCACCTCGTTGGCCGCGTTGGGCAGGATGGCGCGCATCGCCTGCGGCAGAACGATCCTGCGCAGCTGCCGGGACCTGGGGATGCCCAGTGCGGCCGCGGCCTCCAGCTGGCCGGGCTCGACCGAGATCACGCCGGAGCGCACGATCTCGGCGGCGTAGGCGGCCTGGTGCAGCGCGAGCCCGAGGACGGCGGCGCCCATCGGGCTGATCAGCTGCACGGTCTCGAAGGAGTACAGCTCCGGGCCGAACGGGATGCCGACCGACAACCGCTGGTAGAGGTAGGAGATGTTGAACCAGAACAACAACTGCACGATCAGCGGGATCGACCGGAACGCCCACACGTACGTCCAGCCGACGCCCTGCAGGAACGGGCTGCGGGACAACCGCAGCAGCGCCACCGCGATGCCCAGCGCGAAGCCGAGCACCGTCCCGAGCACGGTGAGCACGATCGTGGTGCCCACCGCGCGCAGGACGGACTCGGCGGTGAAGTAGCGGGCGAACGTCGGCCAGTCCCAGCCCGGGTTGGTGACCAGGCCGTGCACGAACTGGGCGACGAGGACCAGCACGACCGCGACGCCCACCCACCGCCACGGGTGGCGGGCCGGCACGACCGACAGGGCAGCCAGATCGTCCGATCTGTCCTTTGTGGACGGTGGAGCGAGAGCAGAGGACATGGCGGGTCCTTGTCGGCCGGGTGGGTCAGAACGGGGCGCGTGGCGCGGAACTCACCGTAGGTACCGGCCGATCAGGGGAGCAAGGGCGTCCACGTGGTGAACAACTATCGGACACCGAGGTGATCGCGCAGTGTCGGGCCGGTGTAGTCGGTGCGGAAGACACCGCGCTCCTGCAACAGCGGCACCACCGTGTCGGCGAACTCGTCGAGCCCGCCGGGGGTCACGTGCGGCACCAGGATGAAGCCGTCCGCCGCGTCCTGCTGCACCAGGTCGTCGATCTGCGTGGCGACGCTCGCCGCCGACCCCGTGAACGTCTGCCGCGCGCTCACGTCGATCACCAGGTCGCGGATCGACAGGTTCTTCGCCGCGGCCTTCTCCCGCCACTCGCGCACGGTGGCGGCGGGGTCCTTGAACATCCGCACGCTGGCCCGGCCGCGCGCGATGGTGTTCTCGCCGACGAGCGGCTCGACCTCGGGCAGCGGCCCGTCCGGGTCGTAGGAGCTCAGGTCGCGGTTCCAGACCTGTTCGAGGAACCGGATCGCGGTCGCGCCGCTGACCTGCTGACGCCGCACCACGGCGGCCTTCTCCTGCGCGTCGGCGTCGGTGTCGCCGAGCACGAACGTGGCCGCGGGCAGGATCTTGAGCTGCTCCGGTGACCGCCCGTACCGCGCGAGCCGCCCCTTGACGTCGCGGTAGAACCGCTGCCCCTCCTCCAGGGTGGCGTAGCGGGAGAAGATGGCGTCCGCGGTGGCGGCGGCGAACTCGCGGCCCTCCTCCGAGTCACCGGCCTGCAGGATCACCGGACGGCCCTGGGGCGAGCGGGGCACGCCGAACGTGCCGCTGATGTCGAAGTGCCGGTCCCGGTGCTCGAACGTGCCGACACCGGTGTCGAAGAGCTTCCAGGCCGTGCGCAGGAACGACTCGGCCCTGCTGTAGCGGTCCTCCTGGGCCAGGAAACCGCCGCGGCGGAAGTTCTCGCCGGTGAACGCGTCCCACGACGTGACGACGTTCCACGCCGCCCGCCCGTCCGACAGGTGGTCGAGCGAGGCGAACTGCCGCGCCACCTCGTAGGGTTCGTTGAACGTCGAGTTGATCGTGCCGGCAAGCCCGAGCCGGTCGGTGACGGCCGCGAGCGCCGCCAGCACGGTGAACGTGTCCGGCCGGCCGACCACGTCCAGGTCGTGGATCTGCCCGCCCTGCTCGCGCAGCCGCAGTCCCTCCGCCAGGAAGAAGAAGTCGAACTTCGCCCGTTCCGCCGTCTGCGCCAGGTGGACGAACGACGAGAACTCGATGTGGCTGCCGGCCTGCGGGTCGCTCCAGACCGTGGTGTTGTTCACGCCGGGGAAGTGCGCGGCGAGGTGGATCTGCTTGGTCATCGCGCGCTCCCTGCGGCGTAGCGGTTCTCCGGACGGGCCAGGCCGAGGTGCCCGCGCAGTGTCGTGTGCTCGTACTCGGTGCGGAACACCCCGCGCTCCCGCAGCCGCGGGACCAGCTCGCGGGTGACCGTGTGCAGGTCGCCGTGCAGCCGGAACCCGGCGAAGCCCTCCTCCTGCCAGCGCAGCAGCTCGTCGGGCGTCACCGTCGCGTCGACGTCCCGGTACACGAGCCGGTCGGACGCGGAGGCGTTGTCGGAGAACACGATGTCCGCGAACCCCGGCTCGGTCGCGGCCACCGGCGGGTGGCCCTGCGGCGGCCGCGGCGTGATCGACGGGCCGCGGACGCTGAACCACCTGCCCTCGAAGTCGATGTGGTGCAGCTTCTCCCGGTCGATGAACCGCCCGGTGGCGACGTCGCGGATCTCCGCGTCGTCCTCCCAGCTGTCCCACAACCGCCGCAGCACCTCGGCGTAGTCGGCGGCCTCCTCCCACAGCTCGTCAGCCGTGCCGACGTCCCGCCGCCCGAAGTGCCCGGCGTGCACCGGATCGGGCGCGACGTCGAGCAACACGCCGCCGCGTCCGCCGCTCACGTGGTCCAGCGTCGCAACCGCCTTCGACACGTGGAACGGCTCGGTGTGCGTGACGACCGCGGTGGGCAGCAGCCCGATCCGGCTGGTCAGCGGTGCGACCCGAGCGGCGATCAGCACCGCGTCGAGCCCCGGTGCGCCACCGAGCGCGTCGTCGAACGTCACGAAGTCCAGCTTGGCGTCCTCCGCCTCGCGCACGAGCCCCGCCCAGTACCGCGCGGTGAGCTCGCCGGTCACGGGCAGTGCGACGGCCAGGTGCAGTGGTGCGACCACCGGTCCCCCTCTCGTCGGGTCCTCGCAGTCTGGCCGCGCGGGAGGGGGCCGCGCTGTGACGGCCACCAGGTGAGAAGGATCGCGTGATCGGGAATATTTCGACGCTTGCGCGCTCCCCGTCCGGTGTCGCGGTCTTGCGCATGTCGACTCGAAAGGGCGTGTGCGCCCTCGCGCTGGGAGCGGGCTTGCGGCTCGCTGGGCGGAAGTCGAGGCGCACAACGACAAAGGTTTCGCGCCGACGTTCGCGGTCGGCACCAACGGCGTGCGGAGCCCGCTCGCCGACCGGGTGCGCGGCGACTACGGCGCCTGGCCGGGCCGGGGGTCCTGGGCGGTGTCCCGGCCGGCGGGAACGGTGGCGAACACCGTCTTGCCCCCGGCGGCCAGCGGCCTGGTGCCCCACTCGCCGGCGAGCCCCTCGATCATCACGATGCCCCGGCCCCGGTCGCCGGCCAGTCGTGAGGACCCGTGCACGGGCGGCAGCGCGGAGTCGTCGTCGACCTCGACGACGACCTCGCCGGACGTCTTGTCGAGGAAGACCCGCAGCCGGCCGGTGCCGGACGTGTGGTCCAGGACGTTGCAGACCAGCTCCGTCACGACCAGCAGGACGTCGAAGCGGTGCCGTTCGCCGAGGTCGGCCAGGACCTCGGCGACACTCTCCCGCAGCTCCGGGGTGGCGGTCTCGGGCGTGACGGGCAAGTCCAGGACGAGCAACAGCGGATCTTCGTCGGCGGGCGCCACGGAAGCCTCCAGATGACCACGCTCGGAACCACCGGAGGACTCCGTCGCGCTACCTGCGACCAGCGGCAAAGCCAGACGACCCCACCCTAGCCCCCGTACGGCCGTCCGGCCGATCGCACGCGGTTGCGCGGAAGTCCGCGGCGCGTGGGGTAGGGTCGGGATCGTTGGGGTTCCAGTTGCCGGCATCCAGCCGCCGCGGACCCCTCCTGCCCGGTCCGGCGCTGTACCTCCGGCCGGAGATTGGAGCACCGGCTTGTCGCCGGATCGCCCGCACGACCTGCTCGCACCGCTCCTCCCGGGTACCTCGTCGGTCGGGCAGGTGCGCTCATGACCCGACCCGACAGCACCAAGGGAGCAGCCGTCTGCTTCGCCGAGGCCCGCGTCGCCGCGGAACACGCGGAGGCCGCTCAGCAGCGCCAGGCCGCGCGCCGGGTGGCGGAGCACTCCCGTGACGTGGACGACTGCCGCGACCTGCTGCTGATGCTGGGCCTGGCGGCCGCCGCCGGCTCCCGTTCCGCTCGCCAGGACCGCGTCCAGGCGTTCCCGGGCGTCTCCTCGGAGGCGTCCGCGCTGACCAGCCCGTGAAATTCGAGGTCTGGTCCGGCCTGAAGGAACCGCAGGCCGTGACCGTCCACGTTCTCCAGGGCTGACCACAGGGCGGTGCACCTCCCGGGGTGCACCGCCCTCGTGCTCACTCCACTTCGGACTCCGGTGCGGCGGCAGCAATCCGATCACCGGACGGCTTCGAAGAACGGTCGTGAAACCGGGACGACCACGTGCGATCAACCCGCACCTGCTGACCGGTGCTCACGCACTCGGCGCGCTGCCCGACGCCGAGCGGGCCTCGTTCGAGGCGCACCTGGACCGGTGCCCGGCCTGCACGGACGAGGTGACCGGCCTGCGGGGCACTGCCGCACGACTCGGCCTCGCCGCAAGCCAGACCGTCCCCGTCGCCCTGCGGCCACGGGTGCTGGACGCGGTCGGCCAGGTCCGGCAGGTGCCGCCGTTCTCCGAGGTCAGGTCCGAGCTTCTCCCGGCGCCAAGGCCTGCGGCGGGCCGCGGCGATCATCTCGGTCGCGTGCGCGGCCGCCGCCGTCGTGGGCGGTGTGCACGGTGCGCTGACCCCGGAGACCACCACCGCCGTCGCCGTGTCGCCGCACTCCGCGACGGGCGACCTGCTGGCGGCACCGGACCTGCGGCTCGTCACCGCACCGGCGTGCACCGCGGCGATCTCGCAGAGCCGTGACGCGATGCTGTTCATGGTCGATGACCTGCGCACCCTGCCCCGCGATCGGGCGTACCAGCTGTGGCTGGTCGACCGCCACGGGCCCCGATCGGCGGGCGTGCTGCGCGCACCGGCTCGGTCGGCGTCGATGCTCGTCACCGGGATCGCGGGAGCCCGCGAGGCCCTGCTCACCGTCGAGCCGGCCGGCGGGTCACCGAGCCCGACCAGCGCCGCCGTTCTCACCGTCGACCTGGCCTGACCCGCCAATCCGGTGCGCTCGGCGCACCGAATCCCGGGGCGTGACCGATCGCGTCCTCGCCGTCTTCGACGACCTCGACGCCTGCGTCATCACGAGGTCGGTGCGGCTGCTGAACCACGGCGCCGTGATCGTGGTGCACCTGCGCGAACCGGCGAACCGGCCGCTGTTCCGGCTCTCCGACACGACGACGGTCCACATCGGACCGTTCGACGAGCGGACATGGGGGAACTCCGGGAACCGCCTGTGACAGCGCGGTTCCCGGAGTCGCGGTACTGCTGCTCTGGAGATGTCAGGCAGGCAGCAGGACCGTGTCGATGAGGTACACGGTCGCGTTCGCGGTCTTCACGCCGCCGCAGATCACGTTGGCGTCGTTGGCCTTGATCGCGTTACCGGAACCGGACACCTTCACCACGCCACCCTCGACCGTCTTCTGGTCGCCGGCGATCTTGTCGGGCGCGATCTGGCCGGGCACCACGTGGTAGGTCAGGATCTTGGTCAGCAGGGCGTCGTCGGTCTTGAGCTTCTCGATCGTCGCGGCGTCGATCTTCGCGAACGCCGAGTCGACCGGCGCGAACACGGTGAACTCGGCGCCGTTGAGCGTCGAGACCAGGTCGACCTTCGGGTTGAGCTTGCCGGACACGGCGCTGACCAGCGTCGTGAGCAGCGGGTTGTTGCTCGCGGCGACGGCGACCGGGTCGGCGGCCATGCCCGCGACGGAACCGGCACCCGACGGCACCTGCTTCGCGTAGTCGGCACAGCCGGGGCCGACGAGGTTCGAGGCGGGGTCGGCCATCGCCGACGAGGACGGCGGTGCCATCGAGGTCGCCGACGTGGTCGCGGTGGTGGAGCTCGAGCTGGCCATGTCACCCGAGCCACAGGCCGCACCGAAGAGGGCGAGCGAGGCGGCGCCGACGGCCAGGACGGTCTTGCGGACGGTCTTGTTCATGACGGGACATCTCCAAGGGGTTTCGAGCAGTTGATGTGAGTAGTTCGCACCGCATGGCCGATCGGATGGGTGCGGTTATCGGTTCGTTACCGAAGAATCCGCAAATCGCGCGCGACCTGCACAAATGAGTTTTTCGTCCACAGTGGACGCACAACCGGCGTGGAATCCCGTCTGTCATGCACTCTTCCGTGGACCAATCCATACTCGGTACGGACCCGAAGACCCCGGGTGGAACAAGGAGACATCGCACCCGACTTCACCCTCACCGACGACAACGGCGAACCGCGCACCCTGTCGGCCTTCCTGGCCACGGGCCCGGTCGTGCTGTTCTTCTACCCCGCGGCGATGACCGGCGGCTGCACCGAGGAGAGCTGCCACTTCCGCGACCTGGCGGCGGAGTTCGGCGAGGTCGGCGCACACCGGATCGGCATCAGCCCGGACACCGTGTCCAAACAGCGCACGTTCGCCACCACCTACGGCTTCGACTACCCGCTTCTGTCCGATGCGGACGGTGCGGTCGCGAAGCAGTTCGGCGTGTGGCGGCGGTTCAGCCCGCTGCGCGCGAAGCGGCGCACGTTCGTCATCGACATCGACCGCACGGTGCTCCGCCTGATCAAGGGCGAGCTGAACTTCACCGTTCACGCCGACGAGGCCCTCGCGGTCCTGCGAACGCGCACGGCCGAAATGTCTTGACCCGGCCAGTCGGCACGGCGCCGGATTTCACCTAGTCTGTGATCATGGCCGAGCTGACCTCCCCGACGCCCCAGGAAGCCTTCGAGTTGCTGCTGTCGGGCAACCACCGGTTCGTCGCCGGTACGCCCGAGCACCCGAACCAGGACGCGACCCGCCGCACCGAGATCGCACCGGCGCAGCGCCCGTTCGCCGTGCTGTTCGGGTGCTCGGACTCGCGACTGGCCGCCGAGATCATCTTCGACCGCGGTCTGGGCGACCTGTTCGTGGTCCGCACAGCGGGCCACGTCGTCGGTGCCGAGGTGATCGGCAGCGTCGAGTACGGCGTGGACGTGCTGGACTGCCCGCTCGTCGTGGTCCTCGGCCACGACGCCTGCGGTGCGGTCGCCGCCGCCTGCGCGGCCCTCGACGAGGGCGCGGTGCCCGCCGGGTACATCCGCGACGTCGTCGAACGGGTGACCCCCAGCGTGCTGGCGGCACGCGCCGCCGGCCGCGTGGAGGCCGACGAGGTCCTCGCCGAACACGTCAGCCGCACCGTGGACCTGCTGCTCGACCGCTCCCGCCTGCTCGCCGACCGGGTCGCCGCAGGCAAGGCGGCCGTCGTCGGCCTCTGCTACCGGCTCGCCGACGGCAGCGCACGCCTGGTCGCGGCGCGTGGGCTGGACGTTCCGGTCACGGCGGACTAGCCACGACCGCCGGTGGGACTCCTGCAGTTGGGGCGTCCTGCTGTCGGCGGGAGTCCTGCGGTTGGGGCGTCCGTCACGACGGCATGGCCTGGTGTCGGCGGGAGTCACGCGACCAGGGCATCCCGCCACCGACCGGACTCACGCGGCCCGGGGCGTCCCCGTCACAGCGGACATCCGCCGCCGACTGGACGCCCCGCCATGAGCCGAACTCCCGCCACGTCCGCGTCCACCCCCGGCCGCGCCGCCTCAGTCGGTCGGCCGGGGTCCCGCGGCGCGGTGCAGCCGGTTGGCGATGGCGAGCCCCAGCCCGGCCTCCTCCGGCGGCGAGGCCACGACGACGTCGCAGTCCCGCTGGTCGAGCTCCCGCAGGAAGCCGTACAGCCCCCGCGCGTAGGCGGCGTCCGAGTCGGGGACGCGCACCACGGCGTGCACGTCCGGCTCGGCACCGGCGTAGGACGCGGGCACCAGCACCCCCACCCGGTGCCCCATGCCCTGCACGAGCTCCGCCTCGGCGACGACCTGCTCCGGCTCGACGAGGACGACCCGTGCCCGCGGCGCGTAGTGCGAGGGGTGCTGGCCCGGCACCCGGACGCTGCTGGTCGAGTGCACCGCCACGGGCACGCCCAGCACCTCTTCGAGGCTCCTCCCGGGTCACGCCGCCGGGCCGGAGCACGCTCGGGACGTCACCGGTGGCGTCGACGATGGTCGACTCGACGCCGACCGCGCAGGGGCCGCCGTCCAGGACGAGGTCGACGGCGTCGCCGAGCTCCGCGCGGACGTGGTCGGCCGTGGTGGGGCTGACCGAGCCGAAGCGGTTCGCGGAGGGGGCCGCCACGCCGCCGCCGAACGCCGAGAGCAGCGCCAGCGCCACGGGGTGGTCGGGCACGCGCAGGGCCACCGTCTCCAGGCCGCCCGTCGCCTCCAGCGGTACTCGGGCACCGCGGCGCAGGACCAGCGTCAGCGGTCCCGGCCAGAACCGCTCCGCCAGCAGCCGCGCGGTGGCGGGCACGTCCTCCGCCCAGTCGGCCAACTGGCCGGCGCTGCCGATGTGGACGATCAGCGGGTGCGTGGGCGGGCGGCCCTTGGCCTCGAACACGCGGCGCACCGCGGCCGGGTCCTCGGCGTTCGCGCCCAGGCCGTAGACGGTCTCCGTGGGAAGGGCCACCAGGCCTCCGGCGCGGAGCACGCCGACCGCCTTCTCGATGTCGTTGGTTCCTGCTGACACCGGACGATCCTCCCACCCGGCGCGACCTCACCCCGCGGCACGGGTGGAGGCGGGGGGCGCGGCCTGCCGGTCACGCCCCCGCCGATGTCGACCGCCCGACGCCCCGGTCCACCGGCGCCTGACGGGACTCCTCTCACCGCACGCGGCGAGAATGCCCGGACCGCACCCGGCCAACCACGCTCCGGTACACACTTTCGTGTGCGATCAGTGCTGCTCAGGCCTGTGAAGGCGGTGCCGTTCGTATCGTCGCCGGAGTGGGAGACGAACGGTCAGCCGGGCAGGACGTGTCGGACCTGGGCATCGAGATGCTGCCCGTCGCGCTGGCGAACCTGCGCGCCGAGCTCGCCGAGGCCCGCGGCTTCATCAGCGACCTGGCCGGGATGGCACCGGAGCAGGCCGACAGCTCGTGGTGCGACCGGCTCGACGACGAGTACCGCGACGCGGGTGCCGGGCAGGCGGCGATGGCGCGGCAGCTGGAGCGGTGGCGCCGGGACCACCCGGACGCCGCCGGGCTGGACGAGCTCGCCGCGCTCGTCGCCGACGTCGAGCCCGTCCGCCAGGAACTGCTGCGGCAGCTCGCACGGCTGCGCTGTGCGCGAGCCGTCCCCGATCCGCGCCAGGCCCCCGATCCGCGCCAGGCCCCCGACCCGCGCCTAGCCCCCGACGCACGTCTGACCGCGCCGGACGAGGCCTGACCCACACCGCCCGTTGATCGACAACCCGTGCCCGGCGTGACAGGCTGGAAACGGGGATCTCGGGAGGAGTGACACCAGTGGAAGCCAAGACCGACCTGCGGGACAACGCAGTGGTCCTCCAGATCACCGGCGAGGTCGACACCTACACCGCGCCGCTGCTGCGCGAGCACCTGGACGAGGCGTTCGCCCAGGCCGCGGACCGCCGGCTCGCGGTGGTGCTGAACGTGACGGACGTGTCGTTCATGGCGTCGTCCGGGCTGTCCGTGCTGGTCGAGTACCACCTGCGCGGCGTCGACAAGGGCACACCGCTGCGGGTCGTGGCACCGGCCGGGAGCGTCCTGCGGGCCCTGCGCGCGACCACGCTGAACGAGATGATCGAGCTGCACGCCAGCGTGCCGGAGGCACTTTCCGGCCGCTGAGGCCGAAAAAGATGTTTGCGCTCGAAGAATGCGGGAACCAGGCAGGCAGCCGACAGCCGACAGGAAGGCCGCCATGCCGCCGGACCGCCTCCTCGCCGATAGGTACGTGCTCGCCGAGTTGCTGGGCACGGGTGGCATGGCCGACGTCCACCGCGCCTGGGACACCCGGCTGCAACGGCACGTGGCGGTCAAGCTGTTCCACAACGGCTCCGAGGTCTCCCACGAGCGGAGGTTCGACAACGAGGTCAGAACCCTGGCCTCGCTGTCGCACCCCAGGCTCGTGGACGTGCACGACGCCGGGACGAGCGACGGCACACCGTTCGTCGTCCTCCAGCTCATCGACGGCTGCACGCTGCGCGAGCGCATCAACAGCGCCCCGCTGACGGTCGGTGAGGTCCGCCTGCTCGGCGCCGACCTGGCCGAGGCGCTCGCCCACGTGCACGAGACGGGCGTGGTGCACCGCGACATCAAGCCGTCCAACATCCTGCTCGACGAGGACGGCAACGCCCACCTCGCCGACTTCGGCCTCGCCCGCCTGGTCGGCACGACCCGGCTCACCAGGTCCGACCAGGTCGTCGGCACCGCCGCCTACCTGGCACCGGAACAGGTGCGCGGCGAGGACCCCGGCAGCGCCGTCGACGTCTACGCGCTCGGCCTGGTCCTGCTCGAATGCCTCACCGGCCGCCGCGAGTTCGAAGGCAGCGAGATCGAGTCGGCCGTCGCCCGCCTGCACCGCCGGCCCGCGGTCCCCGACGACCTCCCCACCGACCTGCACCGCCTGCTGACGCTGATGACCTCGCTGTCCCCACGTCGCCGCCCGACCGCCGCGGACTGCGCCCGCATCCTGCGTGCTTCTGACGACTCGGCCACGCACATCGCCCTGCCGCAGCCCCGGCGCCGCCTGCACCACGTCCTCAAGGCCGCGGCCGTGGCGATCCTGGTCGCCACGGCCGGTCTGACCGCGGTCGTGCTGGCACCGCAGCCGCCCGTGGAGTCCGCACCCGCCCCGTCCACGCCGTCGGCTCCCGCCGCGACGACCACCGCTCCCCCCGCAGCGGTTCCGGTGCCGGTGGCGGTGGCGGTGGAGCAACAGGCCGAGGTCACCAGCCCGCAGCAGGTCCAGCCCGTCCCCCAGCCGAAGGCGGGCAAGCCCGCGTCGCCACCCGGCAAGAAGGCCGAGAAGGCCAAGGGCCCGCACGGCAAGCGCTGACGGTCACCGCTGCCGCTGGCGCTCCTTCCACCAGTTCACGGCGAACCCCGCGGCCAGGAGGGCGACGGGGACGAGGAGGATCCAGGGGCTGTCCGGAACGTGGTCGTACCGTCCGGAAACTTCAGCAAGGATGACCATGGACCCGGCGTACCCCCGTGCCGCGAACCGGCAAACACGGGGGCGTCCAGGTGGCCGAACGGACTGCTCCGCCCGGCCACCCGGCTACGACCTGGCCGACGACGGCGCTACCCGCGGAGCCGTGGGTCGCAACATCGGCACGAACGCGTCCCGGTGCACCCAGGCCAGGTGGACCTCGGCCGCCGCGAGCACCACGGCGAGCACCGCACCACTGGGCTCCAGCAGCACGTGGAACCCGAAGATCCCGACCACCAGCGGCGCCAGCAGCGCCAGTGCGAGCGGCACGAACCTGTTGACCAGCAACATGATCCCGGCCACCAGCTCGACGACCTTGGTGACGGGCACGATGAACCCGCTCTCCCCCAGCGCGGTGGCGAACGCGACCGCCTCGGCCGACATGCCGTCGGTCGACTGCGACCCGATCCCGAACAGGCCGGTGAACCCGGAGAACGCGAACAGCGCTCCGAACAACACCCGCACGACAACGTTGATGTACTTCACGGTCTTCCCCATGCGGATCATCCTGGAACCTCCACGAAACTGGAGGTAAAGGCCTGTTCGCCCGCAGCAGAAGGCACTGGCCGGGCGCACGGGGGGTCAGGACTCATCCGGTTCCCGTCAGCACCTGCCTGTCCAACGTCCGCACCAGGTCGTGTGCGCGGCCGAGGTGGCGTTCGGCGGCGCCGGGAGCACCGTGCCGCAGTTCCAGCTCCCCCAACGCTTGCAGGCACTCGGCCTCGTTGCGGCGGTCGCCGTTGCGGCGGAAGACGCCGGCGGCGCGTTCGAGGGCGGGACCGGCCCTGGTGGGGTCGTCGAGGCCGGCGTACACGCTGCCGATGCGCTGCTCGGCGTAGGCGGCGCAGCGCTCGTCTCCGATCTCGTTGAAGATGGTGAGCGCCTGGACGAGGCAGCGCAGCGCCTCCGTGCTGTTGCCGCAGGTCTGCCGGTACTGGCTCATCGTCCGCAGGATCACGGCCTCGCGGTGCCGGTCGCCGAGCTCCCGCGCGATGCGCAACCCGTCCGCGATCACGGCGCCGGCGTGGCAGCCGTGGCCCTGCTGGAACCACATGAAGCCGATCGAGCTGCGCAGCTGGGCCTGCATGGGCGGGTGCCCGACCCGGTCGAGCAGGGCCAGCGCGTCACCGGCGCAGCGCAGGGCGAGGTCGGTGCGGTCGAGCACGCGCCACACGGTGGACAGGCCGGCCAGTGCGAGCGCCTCCCCGCGCCGGTCGCCGAGGTCGCGGTACAGCCGCAGGGACTCCTCCAGCGCCGTCCGCGCCTCGTCCAGCTCGTCGAGGTAGACGTGGACCTGGCCGATGCCCTGCAGCAGCGCGGCCTGGCCGTGCGCGTTGCCCGCGGCACGGGTGGCGTCGAGCGCGATCCGGTGGCTGCGCCGCCAGTCCTGGTAGAGGCTGCGGTGGTCGTAGTACGGCACGAACGCGAGTGCGAGCTCCCACACGAGCTCGTCGAGTCCCCATTCGGCGCCGAGCTCCACGGCCCGCAGCAACGTCGCCCGTTCGACGTCGAACCACGCGACCGGGTCGGCCACGACGTGGTCCGGCTGCCAGCGGTCCGACCGTCCGGGGGTGTGCTGGAACAACGCGGGGTGGAACAGGTCGCGGGCCTGCTCGGCCAGGGCGAGCCAGGCGCCCAGCACCCGCCGCACGGCGGCACGGCGTTCGGTCTCGCTGTAGTGGTCGGCGGCGGCGCGGGCGGCGTAGGTGCGCAGCAGGTCGTGCAGCCGGTACCGGGGTTGGCCCGCCGCGTCGGTGCCGACCAGGCGGAGCAGGTTGGCGTCGACGAGGGCGTCCAGCACGTCCTCGGCGTCGCGCTCACCGGTGAGCGCGCCGACCACCCACCCCGGCAGGGTCTCCGCGCCGAGCAGGCCCATCAGCCGGAACGCCCGTCCGGCCGCCTCGGGCAGCTGCCGCACGCTCAGCTGGAAGCTGGCCCGCACGTCGAGGTCGCCCACGCGCAGCTCGGCCAGCCGGCGGGACTCGTCCTCCAGCCGTTCGCGCAGGAGCCCCAGCGTCCACGCGCCGCGGCTGGCGAGGCGTGCCCCGGCGATCCGGATGGCCAGCGGGAGGTACCCGCACAGGCGGACGATCGCGTCCGACGCCTCCGGTTCGCGGTCGATCCGGTCCGCGCCACCGACCCGCGCCAGCAGCGTGCGGGCGTCGGCGGGAGGCAGCACGTCCAGCTCGACGTGGTGCGCGCCCTCCAGGTCGGTGAGCCACCGCCTGCTGGTCACGAGCACCGCGCACCCGTCGGACGGCGGCAGCAGCGGCCGCACCTGACCCGCACCGGCGGCGTCGTCGAGCAGCACCAGCACCCGGCGCCCGGCGAGCCGGGAGCGGTACAGGCCGGCCCGCTCGTGCAGGCTGTCCGGCATCACCGCGTCGGTGACGCCCAGCGCGCGCAGCAGCTCCGCGAGCAGCGCCGCGGGATCTCTCGGCACGGCGGCCGTGCCCGCCAGGTCCAGGTACAGCTGGCCGTCGGGGAACCGCTCGCGCGCACGGTGGCCGGCCTTGACGGCGAGCATCGACTTGCCGGTGCCGGGAGCGCCGACGACCACCGGCACCCGTCCACCGGTGAGCAGCCCGAGCACCGCGTCCAGTGCCGTCTCCCGGCCGGTGAAGTCGGCGATGTCGGCCGGCAGCTGGCGCGGCTGCCGGGTCTCCGGCTCGCGGATGGCGCTCACCAGGTCGAGCGCCGGGTCGGCCCGCAGCACCTGGGCGTGCACGCGTTGCAGGCGGTGGCCGGGGTTGGCGCCGAGCTCGTCGGCGAGGAGCCGGCGGACGTCCTCGTACACGGCGAGGGCGTCGGCTTGGCGTTCACCGCGGTACAGCCCGATCATCAGCAGTTCGCGCACCCGTTCCCGGTACGGGTGCTCGGCCGCGAGGCGGGACAGCTCGGCGACGGCGAGGCCGTGCTCACCGCGCAGGAGGTCCAGCTCGGCCAGGTCTTCGAGGGCGGCCAGGCGGTACTCCTCCAGCCGGATGCGCTCGGTCTCCGCCGCGGGCGTGTCGATGCCGCTGAACGCCGGTCCCCGCCACAGCGCCACGGCCTGCGACAGCCGTTGCCACGCGGAGGCGAGGTCACCGTCGTTCCTGGTCGTCCGCGCCTGGGCCAGACCTCGGGCGAACACGGCGCTGTCGAGCTGTTCGGGCGCCACCCGCAGCCGGTACCCCGAGCCCACCGTCTCCAGCACGCCGCCGTCGTCACCCAGCGACCGGCGCAGGTCGCCGACGCACTTCTGCACGAGGTTGAGCGCGCTGCGCGGCGGTCTCGTCCCCCAGGCGCACTCGATGATCCGGTCGCGGTCCACGCAATCGTTCGCGTGCAACAACAACAGCCCGAGGACCTGGCAGCTCTTCCCGGGCCTGAGCCCTACCGCGTCCGATCCCCTCCACACGACCACGGGTCCGAGGACCCCGAACCGAAGATCTGGCATCGCGCTGTCCCTCCCCGTCGCCAACGGTACGCCGACCAGTGACTTTCCGTGAGATTTCCGTGACGGTGCAGCACCGCCCTGCACAGTCCTGAGCAGACCGGAAACCGTTGCGAAGGGGACAGCGATGAGCTTCGTCGGAAGAGCAGCACGATCGGTGATGACCGCACTGCCGCTGGCCGCCGTGGTGGTGGGCGCGGGGGTCGTGTCGGCGGCACCCGCGAACGCGGCGGTGTCGTGTTCGGGCACCATCAGCTACAGCGACACCATCGGCGGCGTCGGTGAGCTGACGATCTTCTACAACAGCTCCGACGGCGGCACGAACAGCGCCTGCTTCTACCACCGGGGCGCGGCCTACGGGGTAGCCGCACCGACCTACGTCCGGACCTTCCGCTGCGTCGAGAGCAGCGGCGAGGGCCAGCCCTGCACGATCGACCGCTCCTCCACCCCGGACCTGGACAACTACCGCTACTACGCGGGGCCCAGGGGCGTCACGGGCACGGCCAGCCGCTGCGTGGCCGCCGTCGGCTACATCGACTGGCACGGCTTCCGCTACCAGATCAGCAGCGGCCGGCAGGGCTGCTGACCGGCACCGGGTCCGCACGTCACGTCCGACCACCAGCGAGGAGAGATCATGTTCGGGAAGTCCATTCGCAACTGCGGGATCGCCGCCGCCGTCATCGGGCTCATCGCGGCGGTCCCCGTCCAGGCCGGCGCGGCACCGGGGGTGCGGGCGTCGTTCGAGGGGCGGACCATCAACCTGGCCCGGAGCTGGGACGGCGCGCAGGTCTGCGCCGAGCTTCGCCCTCGGCGACGTCCGCTGTTTCCGGACGCCGCAGCAACTCGCCGCCGCCACGCGCGAGGCCGGCATCGCGGCGGCGGAGGACTGCAAGAACACGTGGGTCTGCCTCTGGGCCGACATCAACCACACCGGCAGGCGGCTGCAGTGGAACCTGCCGGGCAAGAAGAAGCTCGCCGACTGGGGGTTCCGCGACCAGGCCAGCAGCGGGGCGCTGCACCGCATCCAGGGCGGGGCGACGCTGGTCAACTACCGCACCGCGCTCCCGAACCAGGAGGCGTTCCTGCGCGCGGGCGGCATCTACTCCGACTTCCGCGAGTTCGGCTGGAACGACAAGGCCGACGAGATCCAGGTCGGATAGGTCGCGGTCGCTTTCGCCGGCCATCGGGAGAACGTCGGCCCGCGGTGCTCCCCGGCCCTTTCCTGAATTCGCCATTCGACATCCTTGGCGGCAGTTTTGCCCACGCGCGCAGCTTTCGTGCCGATCCGCGCACCCGGTACTGGATCTTCCGGCCGCATCCGGACACCATGTACCGAACCGTCGGAACGAGGGAGTGTGCGCCCGTGGTCAGGGTGGGCAGCATGGACGAGGCCGAGCGCCTCAAGAATTCGCTGCGGGACGGGAGCGTCGCCGAGGTCGTGGGGTCGGCCGCCGGCATCGGTGTGGGCGGCCTGGTGGGCGTCCCGACGACCGGTGCGGACCGCATCGAGGTCGACCCCGCCGACTTCGACCAGGCCATTCGCCAGCTGCACCGGCGCAGGGACGAGCTGGCGGGGCACCTCGCGGACAGCGCCGTGCTGGCGGCACCGCTGCCGGACGGCAAGGGGCCGGTCGCACGGCAGATGCGCAAGGCGTTCGGGCTGCGGGCCCGCGACGTCGAGGGTGGCGTGCGGGCCGCGTTGCAGTCCTACGTGCAGCAGCTCGACCTCGTGATCGACGCGCTGGAGAACGTGAAGAAAATGCACGTTGCCGTTGACGAGAACACCGCGGCGGCATTCAAGGGGCAGGCATGAGCGGGCGCGACAAGGGTTACCACTCCGAGGAGCACAAACCCACCGCGAAGCAGCTCAGGCGCGAGCGGAGGCGCAGCAGGGAACGCCGCGCGAACCTGCGCGAGGAGGCGTTCGACTCCGGGACCATCCGCTGGGAGGTCTACACCCACCAGCAGATGTGGAACATGGTGCACTCGGCTGACCTGCCGGGGATGTCCGTGCGGACCGCTCAGTGGCAGGAGCTCGCACCGCAGCTGCGCCACACCTCGCGCGCCGTGCAGGAGGTCGTCAACCGGCTGACCGCGTCGTGGCGCGGGCCCTCGGCCGAGCTCGCGGCCCAGGCGGCGACGGCGCTGACGTCGTGGGGCGAGACGGTCGGCGACTCCGCCGAGCGGGTCGCCAGGGGCATGGACACCTACACGACGGTGCTCCAGGAGACCAAGCGGCGGCTGCCTGAACCCGTGCACTACTGGGCGGAACGGCACTTCCGGGAGGGCTACGACGTCAAGGTGGCCGACGGGCCGCAGGGGCTGAACCTGCTCGAACAGCTCACCGACGACCACATGCCGACCAAGACCGAGGCGCGCAACGCCAAGGCCGAGGCGGTGGCCGTCATGCAGGTCTACGAGAACGAGAGCCGGCACACCCGCTCCACGCTGCCGGTGTTCGACACGGCACCGCCGACCGCGCAGCAACCGGGTCCCACCACACCGCCGCCCACGGTGGTCCTGGGGCCCGACCCCGTCCCGCGCCCCGATCCGGCGCCGAGGCCGGGGCCGACGCCCACGCCGCAACCACCGGAGCAGGTACCGGACGTTCCGGTGCCGCCCGCCGCCGACGACGACACGGGTGTGGCCTCGGTCGGCCCTTCCGCCACGGGAACGCTCAACGGCACGACGACGTTCGGTGGACCGTTCGGCACCTCTGGACCTCAGGGAACGCACGGGACGCACGGCTTCCTCGGCGGCGCGTCCGGCGGCACGTCCGGTGGCACCGCGCCGGGGACGCCGGGCGCCGGACCGGGAGTGCCCGGCGGCGCCACCGGTGTGCTCGGCCAGCAGGCCGGCCGGGGCACCGCGGCGGGCTTGGGCGGCCGCGGATCGGCCGGTGTCCCCGGAACGCCGGGGTACGGCATGGCGCCGCCGTTCGGTGGCGGCAACGACGAGGAACGCCACCACACCAACCGGTACGCGGAGAAGATGGACCTCCTCGACGACATCCCGCCGGGTGCGCCGCCGGTGCTGGGCGAATGAGCGACGGCTACGTCACCGACGTCGCCGCGGTGCGGGCCGCGGCGACCCGGCTGGACGGCACGGCCGCCGAGGTCGAGGCGGTGACCACCGCACTCGGCCAGGGCTCCGGCGGCGACCTCGGCCCCGGCGTCACGGCGGCGGCGGACGAGCTGCTGCGGTCGTGGGCGGACCGGACCGCGGCGCTGCGCACCGAGCTCGCCGAGGCCGCCGACGAGCTGCGCGCGGCCGGTGCCGCCTACCGCGACGCCGACGAGCTGCACCATGGCTGACTACCGGGGCCTCGGGTTCGACCCGGTGCCGGGCGATCCGGGCGCCGTCGCCGCGGCGAGCGACCGCTGCCGCCACCGCGTCGAGGTCCCGCCGCCGCCCACCGGGTGGACGGGCGCGGCGGCGGACGCGTTCACGGCACGGCTCGCGCAGGTGCGCGACGAGCTCGAAACCGCGCAGCGCACCCTCGGGGCGGCTGCCGATGCGTTGGACGACTGGGCGGGGACGGTGCTGGCGAACCAGCGCAGGGCCGAGGAGCTGGACCGGCGCGCACGCGCGCTGCGGGGTGCGGTCGACGACGCGGACAACGCCGTGGTGATCGCGTCGTTCCGCGGCGGACCGGAGCACGTGGCCGCCGCCGCGCGGCTGGAGGAGCTGCGCGGCGAGCTCGACGGCGTGCTCGCGGCCGCCCGCGACCTGGAGGCCGACCACCGCAGCGCCGCCCGGCGGGTCGAGGAGCGGTTGCGCCGCCTCGTCTCCGGCGGTGTCGAGGCGGCCGGGCACGTGCCGAGCCGCGCCGACCTGTTCGACGGGATCGTCCGTGCGTTGAACGACCACTCGGCGCTGGCCGGTGCGCTGGCCGGTGTGCTGGTCACGACGCCGCGCACCGCAGGCACACCGGCGGGCGGGGCGGCCGCCTTCGCGTCGGCACTCGGTCAGCGGTGAGACTCACGCCGGTACGGGGCGTCATCCCGGTCGCAGTGGGCTCGGTCGAGACGACCTCCGCCGAGCTGTTGGCGTTGCTGCGGCAGCTGCGCGGCCCAGACCGGGCACGTGACCCCGGCCTGGAGGTCGCGGCGACGCAGGCCGCCGAGCTGGCCCAGCGCCACCACGCGAGCTTCGTGGCGGTCGTCGAGCACCGCGACGCCGACCCTGCGGTCCTGGTGGCCGGACTGGTCGCGGTGGAGCGCGCGCTCAGCGCGGAGGCCGCGGAGGAGCTGTGCTTCCACCTCGCCGACGCCGGTGGCCCCGGCATCAAGGAGCTGACCACCGCCACGACCGGCACCGGCTACCCGGTGGCGATCGTCGAGCGGGTTCCGGTCGACGGCGTCGGGGCGCAGCTCCAGATCGTCGTGCCCGACCCGGCGCGCCCGCGGATCGCCGTGTTCACCCTGCACTCCCCCAGCGGGCGCGGGTGGCTGGAGCTGGCGGGCATCACCGGGCGGTTCGTGAACGGGGTGGAGTTCACCTCGCCAGAGCGCGCCGGCGGTACTCCGTCGGCGGCTGCCCGACCAGCGCGCGGAAGGCCCGGGAGAAGTGCGTCGCACTGACGAACCCGCAGTCGCGGGAGATCTCACCGACACCGCGGTCGGCCTTCGCCGGGTCGGCCAGCAGCGCCTTGGCGCGGTCGATGCGCAGCACCTTGATCCGCTCGGCGACGTTCGGCTCCCCCTCGAACACCTGGTAGAGGCGGCGCAGCGAGATGTTCAGCGCCTTGGCGACCTGCCCCGGCGTCAGGTCCGGCTCACCGAGGTGCGCGCGGATGTGCTCGAGCGCGGCACGCCGGTGCCCGGTGGCGATGTCGGCGCGTTCCAGCTCCTCGCGCAACGCGCTGCGCAGCACCAGCTCCGCCAGCCCGACCAGGTGGTGCGCCGCGCCCACCGGGTCCAGCACGTCGCGCGCGGTGACGAGGTGCCCGACCGCGCTCGCGAACGCGCTGCGCAGACCGGCACCGACCGCGACGGGCTGGAACATCAGCGGCCGCAGCTCGCGCACCCCCGTCGACAGCCGGGTCTCCGGCACGGTCAGCATGATCGCGCCGACCGGCAGCACGTGCAGCGAGCAGTCGCCGAACACGTGCACGGCCTCCGGCAGCGACCGGTGCACCGGGCACCTCATCAGCAACTGGACGGCCGCCGGCGTCCGCGCGGACGGCGCACCGGTGAACGCGGCTTTCGCCGCGGCGGCACCGGAAGCACGCACGACCAGCACACCGCTCGCGACCTCTGCGTCGTGCTGCACGCGGTCAAGACTAACCACGGGAGTCCTCATGGCACGGCGTTTGCCCGCAACCGGCACGGTGGTCCTGTCCCACCTGGAGTTCGACCTGGTGTGGGAGGACCTCGGCTTCGGTGACCTGCCCGCCGCGCTCGACGTGCCGTCCCACGGCGCCACCGAGGACGAGCGCGACCAGCTGGCCGTGGACGTGTTCGCGGAACTGGCCCGCGCCGGCCTGGCGGACGACCACGGCGACGTCGTCCCCGAGCTGGAGGAGCTGCTCGGGATGCTGCGCCACCACGCGGTGTCCGTCGACGCCCTGGTGTTCGGCGACCAGCCGTGGCGCGTCCTGGCCGCGGTCAGGGGCAGCCGCGGCGTGCTCGCCGTGCTGAACAACGAGGAGCTGGCCCTCGAACCCATCGCGCGCACCGACCTCGTGCGGGCGGTGGCGAAGCTGCTCGGCGACCACCCGGCCGGACCGGGCGACCAGGTGCGGCTGCCGCGCCCGGCGTACTCGGCGGCCCTGCGCGGACACGTGGAGAGCGGGTACCACGGCCTGGAACGGGCCCTGGCCGACGCGGGTGTGCGCGGCAGCGCGATGCGCCCGCTCATCACCATCGCGGAGGCGGGCCGGCTCGGGGCGGGGCAGCTGGCCGTGACCGGCAGTCGCGGGCGCTCTCCGGTGCTCACCTGGTCGGACACCAGGGCGGGCCGGTACGTCATCACGACCGAGGCCATCCGCGACGAGCAGTGGGTCCGGGTGGTGCCCGCCGACCTGGCCTGGATCACCCGGCGCCTCACCGACATGCTGGCCGAGGCCTCGTAGTCCGGTCCGGTCAGACCGGCACGAGCTCCGCCAGGACCGCCTCGTCCAGCACGGCCGCCAGCACCGCCTCCCCTTCCTGCAGCGCCTCCTGCGCGGCGCACTCGACGAGCCGGTGGATGCGCGCCGCCAGCGCCGCGGGCCGCACCGCCATCGCCCGCGGACCGAGGTCGAGCCCGACGAGCTTGCCGTGCAGGTCGACCGTCACCACCACGTCGTCCTCCCGCGCGGAGCAGGTGATCGCGTCCAGCGCGGCACGGACGCCGAGCGGTTCGCGGTCGTCGTCCTCGGCCAGCATCTCCTCGACGGTCTGCGGTTCGTGCGTCATCGGACCATCCAGCTCTCGGGTGTCGTGGACTCGATCTCCTCGACGAGCGCGGGGTCGGCGTGGATGCCGAGCGCCTCCAGGTGCTCGCCGCCGAGAACGTGCCTGGCGCGTTCGCCGGCCCGCGCGGTCGCCGTGCGCACCAGGGTCAGGATCTCGTCGGCGAGCGCGGCGCGGCCCAGCCGCATCGACCGCTCGGTCAGCGTGATGGCGCGCAGCCCGCCGCCCACGCCGACCTCGATCGCGATGCCCGTGGCGTGGTGGGCGTGTCCGGTGGTCACGGGTGCACTCCTCCGTAGAACTTGGTGCTGCTGAGCTGGTGGGTGTTGCGGCGCACCTGGTCGCCGGAGTTGCCCTCGATCAGGGTGACCGTGTTCCCGTCGACCTTCTCGACGATGCCGATGTGCTTGCTGGTGGCGGGGCTCTGCGGCCCGGTGCCGAACAGCAGCACGTCGCCGGGCCGCACGTGCTGCTTCAGGTCGCCGTTGCCGTAGGCCTTGCCGTTTCGCTGGCCCCAGCGGTAGACGTCCCCGGTGAACGGCAGGACCGGGATGTCCACACCGGCCCTGCGCCACATCGCCGTGGCGAACGACGAACACCAGAAGGTCGTCGGCCCGTACGGGTTGCGGTTGCTGCCCGGCGGGTTCTCCCGCGTGCCGATCTCGCCGCGGGCGGCGGACACGATCTTGCGCACCTTCGCACCGGACAGCTTCGTCGCGCCACCGCCACCGCCACCGCCGCCGCGTCGTGCCGCGCGCGGATCGGCGATGCCGTCGTCCTGGATCTCCTTGGTGAGCGCGCGCAGCTTCCGCCCGGCTTCGTCGAGTTCGGCCTTGACCTGTCGCACGGTGCGCACCGACTCCCGCGTGTACTGCGGCTCCAGGTCGGCCGCGGCGGCCACCGCCTTCATCAGCGCGGCCCGCGATCCGCTCGCGACCCCCGCGTCGAGCAGCGCGGCGGCCTTGGTGACGTACTCGTCGACCAGCCGTTGTGCCGCGGTGTGCCCGGTGAGCAGCGCGCTGCTCGCCCCTGCCACCACCTTCTCGGCCTCGGTGCCGGCCGCCGCCGTCATCCTGAGCTGCTTGCCCAGCCGGTCGGACCGCCGTTCGAACTGCTCGGAGTTCGCCCCCTGCCAGTGGCCGAGCGCGGTCCCCGCGGCCTTGCGCACGGCGTCGCGCTGGTCCTCCAGCGCACTGCCCGCCTGGTGCAGCGCGAACTGCACGCGCATCGCGTCGTCCGCCTTGCCCGCCAAGGCGTTGCGGTGCCCGACCATCCTCCTGGCGAACTGCAGCGCCATCGCTCGCGTGTCCACGTCATCCTCGCTTCAAGTCGTCGGCGATCGCGTCGTCCTGCGCCCGGTAGGCCCCCGCCATGCGCCCGGTGGAGCGCGCCAGCCGGTCGGCGTTGCGGCCGACCCCGTCGACCTGCCGGTGCAGAGCCGCGCCGAACGCCTCCAGCGCCGACGCGAACCCGGTCTCCTTGCCGATCCGCCCGAAGCTGTCGTCGGCGATCTTGCCGACCTGCCGGACGTGCCGGGTGCCGATCGCCGCGATGTCGTCGGCGATGCCCCTGCCCTGCCGCACATAGCGGTCCAGCGCCTCCGGGTCCACCGCGAACCCGCCACCGCCCCCGCCACCGCCCCTGCCCCCGCGCTCCGGCCGTGCCGGCGCCCGCCGCGGGCTGTCCTTCGCCGCCCGGCGCGCGATGTCGAGGTACTTCCGGTAGGCGCCGTTGGTGTAGGTCGACCACGGCGTCCACGACTTTCCGTCGCCGGAGATCGCGTTGGCCACCTTGGCATTGGTCCGCGGGTCGAACAGGTCGCGGTTCGAGTCGAGCCCGTGCTGCCGGCGCCGCTCGGGCCCCATCGCGCCCAGCATGTTGATCTGCCACAGCCCGTAGGAGTCGTCCGGCGGCCGGCTGTTGTGCGCCCGCGGGTCCCCACCGGACTCCGCGAGGGCGACGGCGATCGCGATCGTGAGGCCCTGTCCTTCGAACCCGGCGGCACGGGCGTGCTGTGCGATCTGCTCGGGGCTCAACCTGCTCATGCCGGTGAGCTTGGCCGGTGGCCGATCACCGCGACAGGGGCGTTGCGCGCTGGGACAGCTCCAGTGCACGGCTGGACCAGTGGCCGTGCACCGGAGCCGTGCGACCGCCGGTTGATCCAGATCACACAAGTCGTTGCGCCCCAACGCCTCCCTCCCGGGAACATTCGCCAGCCCCGCTTCGTCTTCCGGGTGAGTGTTGCTGCGACTGGAGAGGAGCAGGGGGAAGTGGAGCTGTTGCCGCTGCGAACCGACTTCGACGTGCGCTGGCGCGGCTACGACCAGGACCAGGTCCAGCACTACGTGCACGCGGCGGAGAGCGAGACGACAGCACTCACCGCCGACCGCGACGCCGCCCTGGCCCAGGCCGAGTCCCTTGCCCGGCAACTGGAAGCCGCCCGCACGGAGATCGCCGAGCTGCGCGCCCGCGTCGACCGGATCTGCCGGACACCGATCGACCCCGAGGCGCTCACCGAACGCACCCGGCGCATGGTCGAGCTGGCCCACGCCGAAGCCGAGGAGATCACCACCCGCGCCCGCAGCGCCGCCGAGCAGGACTGGGCGAACGCCCACCGGGCCGCCGAACGCCTGCGCCAGCGCGCCGAGCACCTCGTGACCGACCTCGACCGGCGCCGCGCGGACGTGGAGACCGAGCACCGCGAGCTGATGACCCGCGCCCACGCCCAGGTCGAGACGATGACCCGGCACGCCGAACGGCGCCGCCGCCAGCTCGACGACCAGGCCGCGCAGCTCCGCCGGCAGGTCGAGGCGGACTTCGAGCAGGCCATGGCCCAGCGCCGCGCCGAACAGATGCGTGCGCTGGAGGAGCAGCAGCGCTCCGCTCAGGCCCGCGCCGAGAAGACCGTCCGCGACGCCACCGAGCACGCGCGGCGGATCGTCACCGAAGCCGAGCACCGCGTCGAGGTCCTGCGTCAGCACCGCAAGCGCATCGGCGACCAACTGCTCGCCGCACAGGCACTCCTGGCCGACATCGAGCCCGTGCTGGCGGCGTTGCCCGAGGAGAACCTGCTGAAGATGGACGTCATCCACCCCGATCGGCGCGCTCGCGAACCCGTTCACCGCTGAGCACTCCGGATCGTCGCCTCAAGCATCGCCACGGACGGGTCGGCACCTTCCTCCAACCGCTGGGGTTTCCGCGAGGAGGGCGAGGCCGGGTGGCAGCCGCTGAGCACGTCGAGATCAAGGTGGCCTGGCGACAGCGCAACGCTGGGATCTCCCACACCGAACCAGTGGTCAACAACGAGCTCTACTCATGCGCCAACCTGTTGCCGTATGTGCTTTACCTGGGCAAACGATGACAGTTCATGGTCCGGCAGACTCCGAGACCTTCACCGGAAGGAGCCTGCCGTGAAACATGTTCTCGACGCGTACTACTTCTCTCCCGAGAACCGCGGCCGGACCCCTGTGAGGGTGGACTCGGAGGCGAAGCTCGACCAGGTGCTTGCCGATGTCCTGGCCAACGAACAGCCCCACCCGACTGTCGTGTACCTGCGGGATCGCCCGAAGGTCGGTGCGCTCAAGCTCCCGGACCACCAGCTGAAGTTCGACATCGATGTGCCACACCGGGTCGCGGCCATGCACGCCATGGACCACCGAGTTTCGCGGCCGACGATGATCCGGTGTCACGGCCCGGATCAGGCCGTCCTGTCTCGTCCGAGATGAAGGACGACGAAATGTGTGCGTGGGTCACCCGCCGGACCGATGAACACCCACACGGGAATTCGGCCACCCGTCCCGATGATCGGGACATCACGCTGTACGTCGACGTGGACACGCGCACCCGGTTCCCCGCGGATGCCCTCATCCCGTTGGCAAAGCTCAGAGAGGCGCTGCTGGAGCTCGCGGAAACAGGTCAACGCCCCACCTGCGTGCACTGGCAGGAGTCGGACGTCTCCTGATCCACCCCGGGCCGGAGCTCAGAACGCGTACCGGACCCGCAGGTACGGAGCCTGCTCCGCGACCAGTGCGAGGAACGAGTCGAGCAGTTCCCGCTTGAGCCCCCGCCGGTACCGCACGTTGACCCCACCGCCCTCGCTGCGCTTGACCTCCTGCAGGTCCGGGCGCCACAGCAGGTCCTCCGCCCGCGGGTGCCAGCGCAGGTTGACCTCGTGCAGCGGCTGGTTGTGGGTGAGCATGATGACCTCGGCGGCCAGCTGCGCGCGGGTGGCGGGTGAGACCGCGTCGCCGAGCGACTGGAGCAGCTGCCGCCAGTCCTCCAGCCAGCCGTCGTGCACAACGACCGGGCTGAGGTTCACGTGCACCTCGTAGCCGGCGGCGCGGAAGTCGTCGAGGGCGGCGAGGCGGTCGGCGACGGGGGTGGTGCGGATGTCGAGCAGTTTCGCGGTGCGTTCGGGCATCAGCGAGAAGCGGACGCGGGTGCGGCCCCGCGGGTCCCAGTCCAGCAGGTCGCGGTTGACGTACTTGGTCGCGAAGGACGCCTTGGCGGTGGGCAGGCCGCGGAACAGCCGCACCAGGTCCCGCACGTTGTCGCTGACCAGTGCGTCCGCAGAGCAGTCGGAGTTCTCGCCGATGTCGTAGACCCACGCGTGGTCGTCGATCTGGCCGGGCTCGGTCAGCGGGCCCTGCCGGGCGACGTGGCGGGCCAGGTAGCCGGTGATCTGGTCGATGTTCGCGAACACCGTGATGGGGTTGGAGTAGCCCTTGCGCCGCGGCACGTAGCAGTAGGCGCAGGCCATCGCGCAGCCGTTGGCGGTGGACGGGGCGATGAAGTGCGCGGAACGGCCGTTGGGGCGCGCGCTCAGCGACTTCTTCACCCCGAGCACCAGCGCCTCGCGCTTGATCCGCACCCACCGCTGGGCGTTGGCCTCGTCGCCGTGCAGCTCGGGGATGCGCCAGTGGCTGTCGACCTCGACCCGCTGCGCGTCCGGGAACCGGTCGAGCACCTCGCGGCCGCGCGGCAGCAGCGCGGCCGCGGGCTCCACGTAGATGCGGGTCGGGTTCAGCAGCGGTGTCGAGGTGCTCACCCCTGCAGTGTCCACACGGCACCGACAAAAACCGCGCGCATGCGCGCTACCAGGGTGAACACGTGGCGCAACTCTCCTCCGGCGACCCGGTCACGTCTGCTGGATCTCGGAGATCTGCAGGTGCCGGGCGCCCTGCAGGGTCAGCGGGATGTTCAGGTAGTCGGCACCGGAGCGGGCCATCCAGATCCACCCCCGCAGCACGCTGTTCGGGTCGAAGACGTGGCAGTCGTGCCGGGTCCAGGCCAGGCTGCGGCTGAAGCCGTTGTACTCCTCGACGTCGAGCAGGTCGATCTTGAGGCTGTCGCCCTCGGTGCCGGCGACGCGGCCGGTCTCCCAGCTGACCTCGGAGAGCACGGTCGGGCAGCACTCGACGGTGACCAGGCCGAAGCGGGCGGTGTGCAGGCGTCTGCCGAACGGGGCCAGCGCCACCTTGCACGCGAAGACCAGGACGCTGGAGGCGTCGGTGTGCTCGCCGAACAGCAGGCCGGTGTGGAAGCCGGCGATGTGCACGTCGCGCAGGTAGACGACCGCGTTGTTGCCGCCGCCTGGCAGGACGACGCCGGTGGACCACGGGATCTCCGGCTCGACCACCGCGGGCAGCGGGTCCGGGGTGCACACGCGGACGCCGCGCAGGCGGACCTGCGGTGCCCACAGCAGGTTCAGGCCGGCCAGCGACGGGTTCGACGGCACCTGGACGGCGATGTTCGTGACCGCCACGGCCACGCGGTTGAAGCCGCCCCACACGTTGCCCTTCGGCGAGGCGATCACGGCCGGGGGCATGCCGGTCGCGAGGCCGTCCCAGGTGGCGGTGACCGTCGACTTCAGCATGGTGCCCGCCGCCGTCTGCCGGCCGTCCGGGATGAACTGCAGGCCCTGCTGGGTGCCGGCGCCGGCGAGCTCGACCGTGATCTGCGGGCCGGAGGTGCGCTCCGGGAACAGCAGCTGGCCGGCCGCGTGGGTGGGGCCGGGGCGGGGTCGGGCCGGTGGTGTGGCGAGCAGGTAGGTCCTGGCGTCGAACTCGACGCGTGCGTAGCCGTTCGCGCGTGCGGCGAAGGCGCAGGCCGCGTCGATCGCGCGCTGCACGGCGGCGGTGTCGTCGGTGCGGCCGTCTCCCCTGGCGCCGAAGTGCGCCACCCGGAAGACGTGCGAGCCGGTGGCGGCCTCGGCGGCGGGGGTGGTCGCGGCCAGCAGGCCCGCACCACCCGCGGTCACCACGCCGGCACGGAGGAAAAGGCGACGATTCGTGTGATCGCCCGTTTCGATCATGAATCTGATCATGATCGAAACGGGTGATCAGCGTCAATTTGCGACAGCCCCGCACGGGGAAAGCATCAACTCATCGAGTGAACGAATCCCATTCTCCGCACATTCGCCCGATCCGGTGAGCACCATTGACGGCCACCTCACGAATCGGCCCTCGCGGGCACCGGCGTCACGGCCCAGGGCGGTCTCCACCGAGCCGCCGCCGATGTCGAGCAGCAGCAGACGCCCGCCCAGACGCGTGCCGGTTCGAGGCGGGCCGTCGCGGCAGCGGCGTGCCGGACGGAAATCCGAAGAACATTCCCGGCCGATCGAATTCGCCGCCGCGCACGGGACCGGCGCGACCGCCGGGATCGTCGCGGAGAAGGACACCACCGGGCTCCAGTAATGTCATTCGCGTTCGCTGAGGTGAGCTTGAGCAGACAGGTGCCCACCTCCACGTGGTTTCGCCGTGCAGTGGAGGATTCTGGATGAGTGGCACGAGTGCGCCGGCCGATGTCCTGGCCGGTCAGGACGCCGCGCGAAGAGCGGCGGAGCTGCCGGAGCTGCGGCAGCTGCTCGCCGGGCTCACCGCCGTGCGCGACGGCGACTTCGGGATCCGCCTGCCCGACGACTCCGACGGGCTGCTCGGCGAAATCGCCACCGTCTTCAACGGCATGGTCGACCAGCTGTCGCTGTTCACCTCCGAGGTCACCCGCGTCGCGCGCGAGGTCGGCACGGACGGGCGCCTCGGCGGACAGGCCGAGGTGCCGGGCGTGTCCGGCACGTGGAAGGACCTCACCGACTCGGTGAACGCCATGGCGGGTAACCTGACCAGCCAGGTCCGCGACATCGCCCAGGTCGCCACCGCGGTCGCCCGCGGCGACCTCAGCCAGAAGATCGACGTCGACGCGCGCGGCGAGATCCTGGAGCTGAAGAACACCGTCAACACGATGGTCGACCAGCTCTCCTCGTTCGCCGACGAGGTCACCCGCGTGGCCCGCGAGGTGGGCAGCGAGGGCCGGCTGGGCGGTCAGGCCGAGGTGCCCGGCGTCGGCGGCGTGTGGCTGGACCTCACGAACTCCGTGAACTTCATGGCGGGCAACCTGACCGACCAGGTCCGCAACATCGCCCAGGTGACCACCGCCGTCGCGCGCGGCGACCTCAGCCAGAAGATCACGGTCACCGCGCGCGGCGAGATCCTCGAACTGAAGAACACCATCAACACGATGGTCGACCAGCTCTCCTCCTTCGCCGACGAGGTCACCCGCGTCTCCCGCGAGGTCGGCACCGAGGGCGCCCTGGGCGGTCAGGCCGACGTGAAGGGCGTGTCCGGCACGTGGCGCGACCTCACCGACTCGGTGAACTTCATGGCGGGCAACCTCACCGCGCAGGTGCGCTCCATCGCCCAGGTCGCCACGGCGGTCGCCCGCGGCGACCTCAGCCAGAAGATCACCGTGACGGCCCGCGGCGAGATCCTGGAGCTCAAGGACACCATCAACACGATGGTCGACCAGCTCTCCTCCTTCGCCGACGAGGTCACCCGCGTCTCCCGCGAGGTCGGCACGGACGGGCGCCTCGGCGGCCAGGCGGACGTGAAGGGCGTGTCCGGCACGTGGAAGGACCTCACCGAGTCCGTCAACGTCATGGCGGACAACCTCACCGCGCAGGTGCGCTCCATCGCGCAGGTGACGACGGCGGTGGCGCGCGGTGACCTGAGCCAGAAGATCCGCGTGGACGCGCGCGGCGAGATCCTGGAGCTGAAGGAGACCATCAACACGATGGTCGACCAGCTGTCCGGCTTCGCCGACGAGGTCACCCGCGTGTCCCGCGAGGTCGGAACCGAGGGCAACCTGGGCGGCCAGGCGACCGTGCGCGGTGTCTCCGGCACGTGGAAGCACCTGACGGACAACGTGAACGTCATGGCCTCCAACCTCACCAACCAGGTGCGGTCGATCGCCCAGGTCGCCACGGCGGTGGCCCGCGGCGACCTGTCCCAGAAGATCACCGTCGAGGCCAAGGGCGAGGTCGCCGCGCTGGCCGGCGTGATCAACACGATGGTCGACACGCTGTCCGCGTTCGCCGACGAGGTCACCCGCGTGGCCCGCGAGGTCGGCACCGAGGGCATGCTCGGCGGTCAGGCACGGGTGCCGAACGTGGCGGGCACCTGGAAGGACCTGACCGACAACGTCAACTTCATGGCGAACAACCTGACCAACCAGGTCCGCAACATCGCCCAGGTCACCACCGCCGTCGCGCAGGGCGACCTGACCAAGAAGATCGACGTCGACGCCCGCGGCGAGATCCTGGAGCTCAAGACCACGATCAACACGATGGTCGACCAGCTCTCCTCGTTCGCCGCCGAGGTCACCCGCGTGGCCCGCGAGGTCGGCAGCGAGGGCCGGCTGGGTGGTCAGGCCGAGGTCGAGGGCGTGTCCGGCACGTGGAAGCGGCTCACCGAGAACGTCAACGAGCTGGCCGGGAACCTGACCCGCCAGGTGCGCGCGATCGCCGAGGTGACGAGCGCGGTCGCCGAGGGCGACCTGACCCGGTCGATCACCGTCGAGGCCTCCGGTGAGGTCGCCGAGCTCAAGGACAACATCAACTCGATGGTGGAGTCGTTGCGCGACTCCACGAAGGCCAACGAGGACCAGGACTGGCTGAAGTCCAACCTGGCCCGCATCTCCGGGCTCATGCAGGGCCGCAGGGACCTCGCCGTCGTCGCCGAGCTGATCATGGACGAGCTGACGCCGCTGGTGTCGGCCCAGTTCGGCGCGTTCTACCTGGCCGACGACACCGAGGACCGCCAGGAGCTGCGGCTGATCAGCTCCTACGGCCACCCCGACGACGGTTCGCGGACCACCCGGTTCCGGTTCGGGCAGTCGCTCGTCGGGCAGGCCGCGCGCAGCCGCCGCACGATCGCCGTGGACGAGATGCCGGCCGACTACGTCGCCATCACCTCCGGTCTCGGCCGCACCGCACCGGTCAACCTGCTGGTGCTGCCGATCGTCGTGGAGGACCAGGTCCTCGGCGTCATCGAGGTCGCGTCGGTGCACCGCTTCACCGACATCCACCGCGACTTCCTCGACCAGCTGATGGAGGCCATCGGCGTCAACGTCAACACCATCATCGCCAACGCCCGCACCGACGAGCTGCTCACCGAGTCCCAGCGGCTCGCGGAGGAGCTGCAGTCGCGCTCCGGTGAGCTGCAGGCCCGCCAGGAGGAGCTGCAGCGCTCCAACAAGGAGCTGGAGGAGAAGGCGGAGCTGCTCGCGATCCAGAACAGCGACATCGAGACGAAGAACCTGGAGATCGAGCAGGCGCGGCAGCAGCTGGAGGTCCGCGCGCAGGAGCTGACGCTCGCGTCGAAGTACAAGTCGGAGTTCCTGGCCAACATGAGCCACGAGCTGCGCACCCCGCTCAACAGCCTGCTGATCCTCGCGCAGCTGCTGGCCCAGAACCCCAGCCGCAACCTCACCCCGAAGCAGGTCGAGTACGCGGGCATCATCCACTCCGCCGGCTCCGACCTGCTGGGGTTGATCAACGACATCCTCGACCTGTCCAAGATCGAGGCCGGCAAGATGGACATCACGCCGGAACGCGTGTCGCTGCGGCGGCTGCTGGACTACGTCGAGGTCACGTTCCGCCCGCTCACCTCGCAGAAGGGGCTGAGCTTCCAGCTGAGCACCTCGCCGGGCACGCCGCCGGAGCTCGTCACCGACGACACCCGCCTGCAGCAGGTGCTGCGCAACCTGCTGTCCAACGCGGTCAAGTTCACCGAGACCGGCGGTGTCGAGCTGCGCATCGGGCTCGCCGACCAGGACGAGCTGCCGCACGCGGTCCGCGCGCACGGCCAGGCCATCCGGTTCCAGGTCAGCGACACCGGCATCGGCATCGCCGAGCACCAGCTGGAGTCGATCTTCGGTGCGTTCCAGCAGGCCGACGGCACCACCAGCCGCAAGTACGGCGGCACCGGGCTGGGCCTGTCGATCAGCCGCGAGATCGCCTACCTGCTCGGCGGGTCGATCACCGCGGAGAGCACCCTGGGCAGGGGCAGCACCTTCACCCTGTACCTGCCGGTGCACAGCAGCGAGTTCGCCGAGCCCGTGCAGGAGGCGGCGACGGCGGCGGCGGCCGAACCCGCTGTCACGGCGGAGGAACCCGCACCGGCCGCCACGCACCAGCGGCGGCTGCTGGTCGTGGAGGAACGGCCGCAGGGCCTGCTCTCCCTGGTCGCGCAGAGCGCGGTGACCGACCTGTCGGCGAGCAACGACCCGCGCGGGCCGGTGGAGGTGGTCACCGCCGTCGGCCGCGAGGAGGCGGCGGCCGCGCTCGCGACCGAGCCGTGCCACTGCGTCGTGCTGGAGCTGGACATGCCCGACGGTGCCGCGCTGCGGTTCCTGGAGGCGCTCGACGGCGACACCGCCACCCGCACGATTCCCGTGCTGGCGCACAACAACCGCAGGCTGCCGGCGCAGTACGAGCAGCAGCTGCAGACGCGCAGCAGCACCCGCCCGCTCGAGCTGCTGTCCAGCCTGGACGAGCTGCGGGAGCGGATCGCGTTGCACCTCAACGCGGACGGCCCCGAGGACGTGCTGCCCCTCGTACGTCCCGAGCAGCCGCGGCCGCCGGCCGCGCACCGGGTGAACGGGCAGCTGGCCGGTCGCACGGTGCTGATCGTCGACGACGACGCCCGCAACCTGTTCGCGCTCAGCAGCATCCTGGAGCTGCACGACGTGCGGGTGCTGCACGCGGAGAACGGCAGGGAGGGCATCGAGGCGCTGGTCAGCCACCCGGAGATCGACCTGATCCTGATGGACGTGATGATGCCGGAGATGGACGGCTACGCCGCCACCGCCGCGATCCGCTCCATGCCCGACCACGCGGAGGTCCCGATCATCGCCGTCACGGCGAAGGCGATGCCGGGCGACCGGGACAAGAGCATCTCGGCGGGCGCCAACGACTACGTCACCAAACCGGTCGACGCCGACGACCTGGTGGCCTGCGTGCACCGGTGGATGCGCACCCGGTGACCGCCGACGAGGCCGGTGTCGGCCGGCTCGCGGGCACCGTCGCCCGCCTGCACCGGGAGATCGAGCAGGCACGGGCGGCAGCGGACGGCCGGGCGCTGGTGGAGCTCGCCAAGGGCGTGCTCGTCGAACGCCTGCGCTGCGGTCCCGCGCAGGCGGCCGAGCAGCTCGCCCTGCTCGCGGACCGGGCGGGCACCACCCAGTTGCAGCTCGCCGTGGAGATCATCAACGAGGTTTCCGGCGACGAGCTCACCGCGGTCCCCGCCGCGGCCGGCGACCACACCGCCACGACGGCGATCCGGTTGCGGACGGCGGAAAGCGGCGCTCTGCACGCCGACGACACGCAGTCGGTGGCCCAGTCGCTCTTCGACCACGCGCTGGCCCCGCTGGGCGCGAGCGCCGTGGCGATCTGGCTGGCCGGGGCTGACGCCTCGCTCACCCTCGCCGGGCACGCCGGGTTCGGCACCGGTGAGGCGCACCGCTGGCGCTACGTCCCTCCCGGCGTGCCGACACCCGCACGCCGGGCGCTCCTGGAGCGGGAGGCGGTGTGGATCGGCGACCTGGGCGCGTCGGGGCTGCCGTCGATCGGTGCCGGCCTGCTCGGCCGCGTCACCGTCCCGGCCGGCACCGGCGGCCGCATCACCGGCGTGCTGGAGATCTGCTGGCCCACCGGGTTGGCGCCGCAGCCGTTGAGCGTGCACAAGCAGGTGGAGGCGCTGGCGGAGCTGTGCGCCGCCACCCTGGACAGCACCGCGGTCGTGCGCATGGCCGACCACGCGGCACCCGCGCCGGCGGAGCTGGTGGACCTCGCCGACGGGCTGCTCGACCCGGCGTTCGTGCTGGGCCCCGAGGTCTCGCCGGAGGGCACGATCACCGACTTCCGCATCCACCACGTCAACAGCCGGTTCGTGGACCTCGCCGGACGGCCGCGGGCCGCGGTGGCGGGCCGGTTGTTGCTGGAGGCCTACCCGCTGGCCGCGACCGAGGGCGGCCTGTTCGACAAGGTCGAGCACGTGCACGCCACCGGTGAGCCGTTCCGCGCAGAGCACATGAACCTCGCCGCGCTGATCGACGAGGTGCCGCTGACTGTGACCGCCGGGGTGAGCATCACCCGGCACGGGGTGCTGGTGCTGGTCGTGTGGCGGGTGCAGGACGAGACGACCCGCCTGGCGAACCTGCTGCAGCACGCCCAGCGCCTCGGCCGGGTCGGCGGCTTCGAGGAGGACCGGCTCACCGGCGCGATCATGTGGAACAGCCAGCTGCACTCGCTCTACGGACACGCCCCCGGCGCCGATCCCGTGCCGCTGGCGCAGATCGCGGCGCACGCCCACCCGGACGACGTGCCGGCGCTCAACGGGTTCGTGCAGACCGTGCTGCACGACCACCGGCAAGCGTCCGCGGCGTTCCGCCTGCAGCGCACCGGCGGTGTCACCCGACACGTCCGCGTGATCGCCGAGCCCGTGCTCGACCCGCACGGCACGCTGCTCGCCGTCCGCGGTGCCTACCAGGACGTGTCCTCCCAGCACTGGACCGAGGTGGCGCTGTCGGCCACGCAGGACCAGCTGGCGATCACCGCGCAGGAGGCCGCGGAGCGCAACAGGCTGACGCTGCAGCTCCAGCAGGTGATCATGCCGCCGACGCACCCCACGCTGGAGGCGTTCGGGCTGCGGGTCGCGGTGCGCTACCGGCCCGCCGCGCAGGAGGAGCTGGTCGGCGGCGACTGGTACGACGCCGTCGTGCTGCCGTCCAAGCAGATCCTGGTGTCGGTCGGCGACATCACCGGTCACGGCATCAAGGGCGCGACCGGGATGGTGGTGCTGCGCAACGCGTTGCGCGGGCTGGCCGCCACCGGCGCGGGACCGGGCCAGCTGCTCACCTGGCTGAACCTCGTGGCCCACCACCTCGCCGACAACATCTTCGCCACCGCGATCTGCGGCGTGTACGACCCGTTGACCCGCGTGCTGCGCTGGGCCCGCGCCGGTCACCTGCCGCCGGTGCTGATCAGGGACGGGGAGGGCGAGCTGCTGCCGATGCTGCCCGGCACGATGCTCGGCGCCCTGTCCGAGGCGACCTACGTGGAGGGCGAGGTCGTGCTCGAACCCCGTGACACGCTGCTGCTCTACACCGACGGCCTGGTCGAGCGCAGGGACCTGCCGCTGGACGAGTGCCTGGAGCAGCTGTGCGCCGCCGTGCGGGAACCGCGGGCCGACCTGGACGACCTGCTGGACCACCTGCTGACCCAGAGCCGGTCCGACACCGACGACGACACGTGCGTCGTCGGTGTCCAGCTGCCGTGACGAGGAGGTGCCGACCGTGTCGCTCAGCCACCCCGGCCACCAGGCCTTCTTCCGCAGCTTCGACCTGGAGGACTACCACGACGACGTCGCCGGAATCCGGGCCCGGGCGCGGCTCGCGCTCACCGGGTTCGGCGGCGACGACGTCGGGGACGTGCTGCTCGTGCTCAGCGAGCTGGTGTGCAACGCCTTCGACCACGGCCGGGGCCCGCGCCGGTTGCGCCTGCACGTGGCGCCGGACCCGTGCGTGGTGCGCTGCGAGGTCGACGACACCGCGCCTGAGCTGCCCGTTCACGGCCGGTCGCGACTCGGCGGCTGCCGCCGCCGCGGGATCGTGACGGTCGAGCGGCTGGCCACGTCCTGGGGCACGAGCCCCGGTGACGGCTGCAAGACGGTGTGGGCGGAACTGCGGTGTGAGCTGGGTCCGTCCTGACGGTGCCGGGTTTCGCCGCCCCCGGCCGAGGTACTCCAGTCGTGCAATGCCAACAAGGAGGAGGCCACGAAGTGGCTGCCGAGAGCTCTGTTGACGGATGGCACACGCTGGAGCTCGTCAGCGCCGTACCCGACACGGCCAAGATCCGCAGGTGGACCAGGTCGATCCTGGGAGACCTGGGCGAGGACGACCTCCTCGACGTGCTGATGGTGATCACCGAGCTCGCCGCCAACGTCTTCGACCACGCACGTCTGCCCGCCCGCCTGCGGTTGCGGCGGTCGGACGAGCCGTGCGTCGTCAACGTCGTGGCTGAGGACGCCTCGCCTGACTCGCCTCTGCTGCGGCCGTCCACGCCCGACTCGGTGCGCGGCCGCGGCATGGTGATCGTGAACCGGCTGGCCGAGCGCTGGGGCGTGGTGCACCGCACCGTCGGCAAGGCCGTGTGGGCGGTCATCCCCTGCGCGCCGGCGCGGTGATCAGCTGACCAGCCGCAGGTTGCGCTGGTCCAGCAGCCGTTCCAGCGCACGCCGGCTGCGGCTCACCGGTTCGTCGATCAGCAGGCGTTCCGCACCGTAGGCGCGCACCAGCGGGTGCAGCTCGTAGAGCCCGTACCCCTTCTGCTCCACCAGGTGCGCCTCGACCAACGCGTCGAGCAGGCCGCGCGTCGGCCGCCCGCTCAGGTCCGCCAGCGCCGCCACCGCGTGCACGTCGAAGGTCGTGCAGGGGTGCAACGTCAGCAGGCGCAGCAACCGGCGCGCGTCCGGGGGCAACGCGCGGTCGGAGAGCGCCAGCGTCGCCCGCAGGCCGCCTTCGAGGGCCAGCGCGGTGAGCGGTTCCAGGTAGTCGGTCAGCGTCCAGCCGGGGTGCTCGCGCAGGTGGCGGCCGATGACCGACACGGCGAGCGGGTGGCAGCCGAGGAAGCTCGACGATCGAGCCGACCGGGCCGGCGTCCGCGGTGCGCGGCGCTGCGCTGAGGCGCAGCAGTTCCAGCGCCTCCCCGGCGGTGAGCGGGGGCAGCGTGGTGGAGCCGAGGCCGGGTAGAGCGGTGCGGCTCGTGATGAGCGCGTGGCAGCCGGGTGGGGGCAGCAGCGGCCGCACCCGGGCCGCGTCGGCCGCGTTGTCGAGCACGACGAGCGCGGAGGTCTCCGCGACCTTGGTGCGGTACAACCGGATCCGGTCGTCGAGGCCGGGTGGGATCAGATCGCCCGGTACGCCGAGCACCCGCAGGAACGACTCCAGTGCGGCGGCGACGGCCACGGGCGGGCGCACGGGGTCAAGCCCGCACAGGTCCAGGAACAGCACCGGGCCGCGGACCAGACCGCGGCGAGCCCACGAGTGTCCCAGGTGGACGGCCAGCGCCGTCTTCCCGATGCCCGGCATCCCGGCGAGCGCCACGACACCGCCGGAGGCGAACCGCTGGAGCAGGTCCCGCCTGCCGACGAACGCGGGAAGGTCCTCCGGCAGCTCGGTGCGCACGCGGGCACAGCCGGTCGCGTCGGTCTCCCCCAGCACCCGGCGCAGCGCCTGCCGCCACTGCCCCAGCAGCGCGACGTCGCCGTCGACGAGCACCTCCACGACGGCAAGAACCAGGTCGACGTTCGGCCGCCGCCGCCCGGTCTGGAAGCAGTTGCCGACGGTCGAGCGGGCGGGCCACTCGCTGCGCGGGCGACCGGCCCCGTGCCACGACGCGTGGATGCGCCGGGTGATCTCGGTGATCGACGGACTGCCCGCGTCGACCTTCAACCCGCGCAGCTGCACGACGTACTCGTCGAGCGTGCGCGGTCTGCTCGGAGTGAACACCGAACGCCCCCTCAGCGAACTTGGAACACTCGTTTCAAGATAGTCGGGCTGTCAAGCACCTCCCGTGCACCGCACTCGGGAGCCAAGGGCTGGACCTTGGAGGGATCAGGGAGCTCCTGGACGACATCAAGGAGGTCGCCGTCCAGCAGGGGTTCACACGAGAGCGCTGAGTGCGGCCTTCACGGTCGCGTTCAGCGCTTTCCGGTCGGCACCGGCACGAGAACGCAGGTTCACCCCGTAGGCGAGCATGGCGAGCATGTCCGCCGCCTGCGCGGGAGCGAGCCGCAGCCCCGGCTCCCGTTCGAGCGCCGCGCGCAGCGCCTTGCTGAGCTGGTCGTGGTGCTCGTGCAGCACCGCACTGATCTCCGGGTCGTCGTTCTCGCCGTTGGCGTGCGCGTTCGCCACCATGCACCCCCACCGGGCGTGCGGACCCGTGCACCGGACCTGGACGAGCCGGGCGAAGAACACCTCGACCGCCGCGAGCCCTGCCTCCTCGCCGGCCAGCTGGTCGAAGACCGGCTGGGACCGCTCGCGGACGTACCGGCGCAGCGCCGCCAGGTAGAGGTCGTGCTTGCCGCCGAACGTCGAGTACAGGCTCGACCGGTTCAGGCCGGTGGCGGTCACGATGTCCTGGATGCCGGTCGACGCGGCACCTCGCTTCCAGAACAACGCCATGACCTCGTCGAGCACGGCGTCCGGGTCGAAGTGCTTCACGTCGGGCATCGTTGCCACCTCAGAGCCAACTTGAACCAACCGTTCCAAGTTAGTCCTGTCGGCGGGCCCGCGCAACCGCCGTCCAGAGTCGTCCACGAACCCCGGCGCGCGACCGGTCCCGGCAGAGCATCGAACCATGATTCCTCAGCTCTGGACCTCGGCCTACGGTCGCCGAGGCAACGCCCTGACCAGGTTCGCCGCGCGGCTCGCGGTGCGCACGACCGAGTTGCTGCGCGCTCTGGCCCGCCACGACCGCAACACGTTCATGTCGCTGTAGGAGGCCGGTCAGCGTCCGAGGGGCTTGCGGAAGCTCGGTCGCCTTCGCGGGCCCGTACATCGCGACCAGCGTCTGGTCGAGCAACTGCTCCGGGGTCAGGTTCCGCTGCTTCGCCACCTCGGCCAGCCCGGTGTCGGCCAGGTCCAGCAACGGGCGCAGGTCGATCTTCCAAGCCCCGTCCTCGCGCGCGAACTCGAACCGGTACGGCGCCTGCTGCCCGCGGGCGATCACCTCGGTCGACGCCTTGTCGCCGTCGACCTCGACCTCGCCGACGGCGAGGTTGGACACGCCCTGCTCCCCGACCAGCCCCCGGTCGACCGCCGCCTTCACCACGTCCTTCGACGACGCGGTGCGCAGGACCGCGAGGTCCAGCGCGCCCCGCATCACGTAGACCGCGAGGCGCACGCTGAGCAGCGAGGTGGCAAGCTGCTGCTCGGTGGCGGTGAGCGCCAGCGTCCGGTAGTTCTCGTAGACGTCGAAGATCGGGCCGGCCAGCACCGACACCGCCGCGGCGCCGTCCTTGGCGAGCACGGCCTTCTGGTAGGTCTCGAAGGCGGCGCGGACCGCCGCCGACTCGTCGGCGGAGGGCCGGGTGCTGGTCGAGCCGGACGCCGCGGTGGGGGCAGTGGCCGGTGCTGGGGTGCCGCAGGCGGCCACGAGCAGGCACAGCGCGGCCAGCAGGAAACGCTTCACCCGAAGAGCCTAGTCGGTCAGCGGTGCACGTAGGCCGCCAGCCCGCCGAGCTCCTCGCTCGCGATGAACACCGACCGCACGTTGATCAGCGCCTCCTCGACGTGCGCGGCGCAGCCCCAGGCCGCGTCGCCCCACGAGTCGGCGACCTTGATCTCGGCCGGCGCGCCGCACCCGGCGGTGCCGCCGAGCTGGCACTGCTCCGGGCGCGGCGTGCGGGCCTGGTTCTCGGCGGCGGCGCGCATCCTGGCGTTCAGCTCTGCGGCGGCAGCGGCTCGCCGTTCGGCGTCGGCACGCAGCTCGCGTTCCGCCTCGACGGCCTTCGCCAGGTCCTCCAGTGCCGCTTCCGCGCGGGCCTCTGCGGCGCGTTTGGCCTGGTCGTCGTGGTGGCGTTCGATGGCGAGGGCCGCGGTGCCGGTGAAGACCTGGATGAGGGCGAGGTCGGTGTCCTGCGGCACCCTGGGCGTGCGGTGGTACAGGGCGAAGGTGCCCAGCAGGCCGCCGTCGCGGGCCAGGATCGGCGTCGACCAGCAGGCCCCCAGCCCGGCGCGCTCGGCCAGGTGGCGGAAGTCGTCCCAGAACGGGTCGGTGGCGATGTCGGCGACCACGACCGGTTCCCGCCGGTGGGCCGCGGTGCCGCAGGAACCGACGCCCTCACCGGTGGCGATGCCGTCGATGGCCTCGTTGTAGAAGCCGGGCAGGCTGGGCGCGGCACCGTGCCGCAGGTGCAGGCCGTCGGGATCGGCCAGCAGGACGGACACGAACAGCTCCTGCGGCACCAGCTCCTCGATGGAGCGGGCCATCCCGTCGAGCACCTCGGTCAGCGGCGCCTGCCGGGCGATCTGCTCCAGCAGGGCGCGGTGCTCGGCCATCAACCGCTGGGCGTGCTTGACCTGCGTGGTCTCCACCCCGATGACCCGCACGCCGACCACCTCGCCGGACCGGTCGCGGCGCGCCTCGCAGGTGACGTCGAAGAACGCCTCCCGCGCGTCCGGGCCGTCACCCAGCACGACCCGCACGTCACGACCGGTGCGCGCCTCGCCGGTGCGGTGGACCTCGTCCAGCAGGGCGCGCAGCCCCTGCTCGGCCGGCTCGGGCAGCACGTCCGCCAGCGGCTGCCCCGGATGGGCCCTGCCCTGGCCGATGGACGCCGTGAACGCGGGGTTCGCCGTCCCCAGCACGTGCTCCGGTCCCGAGAACGACGCGAAGATCGCCGTCGACTGCCCGAACAACGCGCGCAGGTCTTCCTCCGCGCCACCGCCACCTGCCGCCACCCGCGACACCTCGACCTGGTCCCGACCGTCCAAAGCGCTCACGCCCGCATTCCCACCCTCATGCGTCGCAGGCACGCTGCTGGACCTCGGACGCTGTTCCACTGTTACCGCACTCCTGTGAGCGGTGCGATCGTACGCACCGCCGGTGTCCCCTCAGGTCATCGCACCTCGGAACCGGACACCGAGGAGCACGGTGTCGTCGGTGTACAGGACGATGTCGTGCATGTCCGCCACGATCGTGGACAACGCCAGGTCGAGCGGCTGGTCCGCGTACGCCTTGGCGGCAGAGGAGAGCCGGAGCTCGCCCTCGTCCACGTCGCCGCGGCTCTCGACCAGCCCGTCGGTGTAGAGCAGCAGCAGGTCCCCCGGCGCCAGCACCGTGGTGTTGATGCCGGTGCTGCCGGGCACGGGGAACCCGACACCACGGCCCTTCGCGGGCAGGTAGGCCGTGTCGCCGGTGCCGGGCACCAGCAACGCGGGCGGGTGGCCGCCGCCGGCCAGGCGCAGCGCGCCCGTGCGCGGGTCGAGCCGGGCGACCAGCAGGGTGGCCATCAGACCCTCGTTGATCTCGGCGGCCCGCCGGACCAGGTCTTCGAGCGGGTAGCCGTCGAGGGTCAGGGTGCGGATGGTGTGGGTGACGTTGAGGGCGTTGCGGGTACAGGTGACGCCGTGGCCGACGGCGTCGACGACGGTGATCTGCAGGGTGCCGTCGGCGAGCACGAACCAGTCGTAGAGGTCGCCGCCGGTGGGGGCGTCGCGGTCGGCCGGCCGGTAGTGCACCCCGAGCTCGACGCCGGGCACGACCGGGGGCGGTGGGCGCAGGGCGTCCTCCAGCTCGCGGAAGATCACCGCGTGGGCCCTGCGCAGCTGTTCGTCCCGCTCCTCCAGCTCCACGTACATCGCCACGACGCCGCTGTTGGTCTCCGCCAGCTCGTGCTTGAGCTGCAGGTGCTCGCGCTCCAGCGAGTCGGTGTGGGCCAGGAGGGCGCACAGTTCGAGGTCGGTCGCGGCCTGGTCGTCCGTCGGGTCCGCCCGCCTGGCGACCTGCGGGTCCACCTGTGCGGGCAGGTGCCACACGGCGGCGGGCGCGTCGACCGGTTCGGGGAGCAGGGGCAGGTTCAGCGGCCGGGTGCGGTCGAGCGGCTCGACCAGCGGCAGGGTCACGACCAGGGTGGCCGTGCCGCCCGGCTCGGCCCTGAGCTGCCCGTCGACGGCGGCGCGGTCGGCGGGGTCGGCGGCCAGGTGGTGCTCGCGCGCCAGGATCGTCGCGCTCTGCACCAGGCGGGCGCGCAGCTCGATGGACACGCCGTGCTCGTCGCACAGCGAGCGGAGCCGCGCGCGCAACGCGAGGACGCCGTCGGTCGTGGCGGAGGTGACGGGCTGTTCTGCGGTCACGACGCCCATCCCACCACGGTCACGGTGGTGCCCTCGCCCACGGCGGTGTCGAGGGTGAACTCGTCGACGAGCAGGCGGATGCCACCGAGCCCGTGGCCGAGTCCCGCGGACGTGCTGAAGCCGTCGGCCAGCGCCGCCGTGACGTCGCTGATGCCGGGCCCGTGGTCGCGGACCTGCAACCGGAGCCCGCGCCGGCCGTCGAGCCCGACGAGCCGGGTGATGGTCATCGCCCCACCACCGCCGTGGACGTAGGCGTTGCGCACGAGCTCACTCGCTGCCGTCACGACCTTCGTCTGACTGACGAGGTCGAACCCCGCCGCGAGGGCCGCGGCACGCACGGCGTGCCGGGCGGCGAGCAGGTCCGACTCAGAACGGATGGGGTGGACGGTCTCGCCGGTCGGCGCAGACCGGTCCCCGGCTGGGAGGTCGACGTGCACCTCACCTGGCCGCACGGGGCCGGTTCCGGTGCGGTCGCGCAACCTCGCCAGTCGCCACTGCAGCCCCAACCGCCGGATGTTCCCGTCACTAAACTATTGTCGCACGACAAAAGTTAGCAGAAGACGCCGACACGTGGGCGCGGTTGTGGCACGGGAGCACCGATGGGGGGACGACGGTGGTCAGGCGGTCTGCGTTCCCGGCTGGTCGTCGCCGTCGTCGACGCCTTGGACGGACGTGGCCGCGTCCCGCAGCTGCCGCAACCCGCTGACGAGCGTGGACCGGGCGGACGGCGGCAGCGTGTCCACGACGTCGCGCAGGTGCTCACGCCGCCGTTCACGCAGGTCGTGCAGGTACGCGCGGCCGCGGTCGCTCAGCGAGAGCTCGACCTCGCGGCGGCTGGTGGCGCTCAGGCCGCGTTCCAGGAAACCGACCGCCTCCAGCCGGTCGCACAGGCGGCTGACCGAAGACGGTGCGGCGTCCAGCGCCTCGCCGAGCGCGCGCAGGTTGGCGCCCTCGGACTTCTCGAGCACGAACATCACGCGCAGCTGGGACACCGACAGCGGAGCGGGCGACACGTCCTTGCTCCGTTCCCACATCACCTCGATCTGCTCGACCACCTGGGTGAGAACCCGGAGCACGTCGTCGACGGAGGCGTGTGGCCGAATCCGGTTCACGTCCCCCACTGTCGCATCCTTAGTGTTCCCGTGTCATGTCCGGCCGCGCCCGCGACACGGGATCGACACCCGGCGCAGAAGGCAGGCACCCCGTGACCGCACAAGCGGTGAACAGATACCTCGTCGTCGAGCAGGCCCTCCGGGCCGCGGCACCGCACGAGCTGCTCGACGTCACGCGCACCCAGCTGAGACAGCTGTACCAGGCCGAGGCGGTGCAGCTGCTGCTGGCCGACTACGCGCTGCTCATGCTGCAACCGGTCGCGGAGCTGCCGTACACGAGCAGCCCGATCCCGGTGAACGGCAGCACGCCCGGTCAGGCGTTCGGCGCCCAGCAGCCGTTCGTCGAGCACCGCGAGGGCACCGCCGTGACCACCTACCTGCCGGTCACCGTCCGCGGCGACCGGCTCGGCGTGCTCGCGGTCGACCTGGCGGACGTGCCCGGCCAGGACGACGTGGCGGAGCTGGGCCGGATCGCGCAGACGCTGGGCCACGAGATCGTGGTCGCCGAACGCGACACCGACCTGTACCTGCAGGCGCGGCGGGCGACGCGGCTGACCCTCGCCGCGGAGATGCAGTGGCAGCTGCTGCCGGGCCGGTCCTGCCGCCGGTCCGAGTACGACCTCGGCGGCCAGCTGGAACCCGCCTACGCCATCTACGGCGACAACTTCGACTGGTCGACCAACGCCGAGCACCTCACGCTGACGGTCACCAACGGCATGGGCGAGGGCATCGACGCCGCCCTGCTGACCAACCTCGCGGTCAACGCCCTGCGCAACGCCCGCCGCGCCGGCGTCCCCCTCGCCGACCAGGCGGCGCTGGCCGACCAGGCGATCTACGGCCAGCACGGCGGCCGGGTGCACGTCTCGGTCCTGCTGCTGCAGTTCGAGCTGAAGACCGGCAGGGTCGAGGTGATCGACGCGGGCTCGCCCAGCATGTGGCGCCTGCGCGGCAACACCGCCGAGCGCGTCACGTTCGAGGACCAGCTGCCGCTGGGCATGTTCGAGGACACCCAGTTCTCCCCGCAGGAGTTCCACGTCCGCCCCGGCGACCGGCTGATCTTCGCCAGCGACGGCGTCTACGACGTGGCCTCCCCCGCCGGCGAGCGCTACGGCGAACGCGCGCTGGCCCGCGCGATCAACCTGACCCGCCTGCTGCCCGCCGCGCAGGTCCCCAGGGAGGTCCTCCAGCAGCTCGCCGGGCACCGCAGCGGCCTGACCGTCGACGACGACGCGATGGTGCTGTGCCTGGACTGGCACGGCGCCGACCGTTCCTGACCGAAGGGCCCGCGCCGACGAGGACCTTGGCCTCCTGCCGAGATCGCGAACGGGCCCTAGCGTGATCAGGAGACCTGTCACCGGCACGAGGACCGAACTTGAGCGACGCCACGCCGGACGTCACCGCACCCGGTGGTCAGTGGGCCACCATGCGGCTGATCCACCCCGCCCCCAGCCTCGCGCAGGTGCGCTGGTGGGTGCGCCGCGCCCTCGCCGACGAGACGACCTTCAGCTCCGAGGCCGTCGTGCAGGTCGTCAACTCGCTGGTGAGCAACGCCTACCGGCACACCTCCGCGCCGCGCGCCACCACCCTGATCCGCCACCGCACCAGCCCGTACGTCCGCATCGAGGTGGAGGACGGTGAGCGCACGGCTGCCCTGGTGCCGACCGCCCCCGTCCGGTTCCACCTCGGGCTGCGGCTGGTCGCGGGGCTGAGCACCGCCTGGGGCGTGCGGGCCCGGCACAACGGCAAGGTCGTCTGGGCCGACGTGACCAGGACCGGACCGGTGCGCATCCCGGTGCAGCGCGGCTGACGCGGCCTTGCCTTGACGTGGGCGTCAAGGTTTAGCGTCTGCGGTCATGAGGATCGGCGAACTGGCCAGGCGAGCCGGCACCACGACGCGGGCGCTGCGGTTCTACGAGTCGCAGGGTCTCCTGGAGGCGCACCGCAGCGCCAACGGCTACCGCGAGTACGACGAGCACGACCTCCGGCTGGTCGCGGAGATCCAGTCGCTGCAGTCGATCGGGCTGTCGCTGGAGGACACCCGCCCGTTCGTGGCGTGCCTGCGCGCCGGGCACTCCTCCGGCGACTCGTGCCCGGACTCGCGGGAGGTCTACCGGCGCAAGCTCGCCGAGCTGGACGCGTGCCTGGAGCGGCTGGGCGCGGTGCGCGCGTTCCTCGTGGACAAGATCGAGGCCTTCGACCCGTGCCGGGTGGACGAACCCAGGGAGTTCAAGTGCAGCTGACCGACGCCACGTTCGGCGAGAGCGTGCGGACCGGGACCGTGCTGGTCGAGTTCTGGGCGCAGTGGTGCGGGCCGTGCCACATGCTGTCGCCGGTGCTCGACGAGATCGACCGGGAACGCGACGACCTGACCGTTCTGCGCATCAACGCCGACGAGAACACGGCGACCGCCCGCGACTACCAGGTGATGTCGCTGCCGACGATGCTGCTGTTCCGCGACGGGGTGCCGATCCGGTCGATCGTGGGAGCGCGACCCAAGTCGCGGCTGCTCGCGGAGCTGGATGCCGCCCTGACCGCTTGAGCGTCCTAGATTGGGCACATGCTCGGTCTGGAACTCGTGGTGGTGCTGGGCGTGTGCGTGCTCGTGAGCAGCGTCGCGGCCGGGCGGTTGCGCGTCGCCGCACCGGCCCTGCTGGTCGTGTGCGGCGCGGTGCTCGGGTTCGTGCCGGCCCTGGAGTCGGTGACCCTGCCGCCGGAGGCGATGCTGCTGATCTTCCTCCCGGCCCTGCTGTACTGGGAGAGCCTCACCACCTCGTTGCGCGAGGTCAGGTCGAACCTGCGGGTCATCGTGCTCACCAGCACCGTGCTGGTGATCGCGACGGCCGCGGCGATCGCGTGGGTGGGGCACGCGCTGGGGCTGCCCTGGGGACCCGCGTGGGTGCTCGGCGCGGCGCTGGCCCCGACCGACGCGACGGCGGTGGCGGCGATCGCACGTGGGCTGCCGCGGCGCACCACCACGATCATCAAGGCCGAGTCGCTGATCAACGACGGCACCGCGCTCGTCATCTACGGCATCGCGGTCGCCGTCACCGTCGGCGAGGCGCAGTACAGCGCAGGGCTGGTCGGGTGGCGGTTCCTGCTGTCCTACGCCGGTGGCGCGGCGGCGGGTCTGCTGTGCGCGTGGCTGGTGGTGCTGGTCCGGCGGCGGCTCGACAACCCGGTGCAGGAGAGCGTGGTCAGCGTGCTGACGCCGTTCGCGGCGTTCCTGGCGGCCGAGGTCGTGCACGGCTCCGGCGTGATCGCCGTGGTGGTCGCGGGGCTGACGCTGAGCCAGATCGGGCCGCGGCTGGTGCGAGCCGACGCGCGGCAGCAGTCCGAGGCGTTCTGGCGGTTGTCGACGTTCCTGTTGAACGGGTCGTTGTTCGTCCTGATCGGACTGCAGGCCCACGGTGCCGTGCGCGCGTTGGACGGCCCGGAGGTGTTGGCGGCGTTCGGCACCATCGGTCTGGTGGCGCTCACGGTCGTGGGCTCGCGGGTGGTGTGGAGCTACACCACGCCGTACATCATCCGTGCGCTCGACCGGCGCCCTCAGCAACGCGCGCGACGCGTCGGCGCACGGCAGCGCATGGTCACCACGGCAGCCGGTTTCCGCGGTGCCGTGTCGCTGGCGGCGGCGCTCGCGGTGCCGGAGACGACCGCGTCCGGCGCGCCCTTCCCGTTCCGCGGGGAGATCATCCTCATCACGTCCGGTGTCGTGGTGCTGACGCTGGTCGTGCAGTCGCTGCTGCTGCCCGTGATCGTGCGGGCGTCGCACCTGCCCGAGGACACCGCGCTGGACGAGGAGCTCCGGCTCGCGCAGTCCACGGCGTCCGAGGAGGCCTACGAGGCGTTGCCCCGGCTCGCGGACGAGGTCGGCGTCAGCGACGTCGTCTACAAGCGGGTGCTCGCCGAGTACGACCACCACCTGGAGGTGATCCGCTCTACCGCGAGCGGTGACGAGGAGGCCACCCGGGCCGAGGCCGAGTACGCGGCGCTGCGGCTGGAGCTGATCGCGCACAAGCGGGCCACCGTGGTGCGGCTGCGCGACGAACGGGCGATCGACGACATCGTGCTGCGCACGGTGCAGGCGCGACTGGACGTCGAGGAAGTCCGGTTGTCCCGCCGCGAGGTCGAGGACTGACCAAAAACCCCCTGCTCTTCCGGCATCTGCAAGGGGGTTAGTTGAACAGGGTGCGGGACAAAGTGCGCACGGACGCCATGAGTGAGCGGTCCGGTGGGGACGGGGGTGGTGGCGGCAGCATCGCCAGCGCCTCCTCGTCGGTGGCGGAACGGGCGGCGAGCGCGGCCGTGCGCAGGACCTCGCGGTCAACGCCGGGACCGCCCCTGACCTCGAACTCACGGCCGCCCTCGGTGCGCACGTAGGTCTGGCCATCGGCGAAGCGCTCGTAGCGCAACGCCGGCGACTCGGTCTCGCACACCTGCGCGCCGAAGGTGCACTCGCCGAAGCCCGCGCCCAGCCGGGGTCCGACCGAGACGTACCGGGCGCCGGGCAGCAGTGAGCGGTCATCGGGGGTGAAGTGGGTGCCCTGCGGCGAAGCGGACCCGGCCGAGTAACCGGGCACCACGGCGGTCGCCACGCCGTCGGTAACCCGTGCGGTGAGCACCGCCTCGCGCAGCACGGCCCGGTCGAACGACGGCGGCGCGGTCAGCAGCAGGCGCGTGGTGCCGACGCGGTGGGCGTAGCCGATGCGGACCGGCGTGCCGTCCAGGAAGAACAGGCCGGGGCGCTCGACCTCGCAGCGGTCCGTGAACGGGTAACGGGAGTCGTGCGGCTCGAACCGGCAGTCCGGGCCGTCCGGCAGCGCGTGCAGGGAGACGTCGGGCGACGGCGCGTTCGGGTCGAGGTCGTCGGGCACGAGGTGCCACACCCCCTGGGCCGGCACCAGGTGGTAGCCGGGCACCGCGGTCACCATCATCGACGTGCGCGGCACCTGGCTCGCGGCCAGGCGTTGCTCCACATCGGACGGCAACGCGCCCGCGAGCGCGCGCAGCATCAGCAAAGCCACCGCGACGAGCACCGCGAACGAGGTGAGCGCCAGGTACCAGCGGCGCAGCAACACCCCCGCCACCAGCGCGAACAGCAGGGCCGTGGCGGGCCACCACAGCCACGGGGACTCGCTGAGGCCCAGGCGTGCCTCGTCGGACACGCTCCAGGCGAGCAGCCACGCACCGGTTCCGGCGCCGCCGACGAGCAGCGCCCAGCACACCCGCCCACCGACGTCCCCGGTGAGCCACGACTCCCCCGGCGCCACGGACGCCGCGGCGGTCAGCGCGGCGACGAGCACCACGACCAGGACCACGCCGACGACGACCGCCACCACCGGGCCACCGAACAGCGACACGACCACGGGCCCGATCCCGCACGAGACGACCAGCGCACCGGCCACCCCCGCCAGACTCACCTGGGCCAACGCCGGGCCCACTCCGTGCCGTTCCCCCATGTGCACCACGCGGTCACCCTGTCAGCTCCCCGGCGCGACGGGAACCGCAGAACTACTCAACCGGTGGAACCTGAGGCCGCGTGCGGGGAGAGCGCTCTCACAGCCTTCCTGTCGCACGGTACGACCAGACGTCCGCACTGTCAAAGAACCGGTCTTGACACCTCGCTGACCGGAGCGGGAACCTGAGTGGGAGAGCGCTCTCCAAGCCGGTACCCACCATCGGCAGGAGGACACAGTTGTCCAGAAAGCTCAGCGCACTGGCGGCAGCGGCCGCCCTCGTGGCGGCAGTTGTCGTCGTGCAGCAAGCCCAGGCCGACGACCTGGTCACGCACCACGAGTTCCAGGCGAACTGCTCGGTCACGCACCACCTCCCGGACGACCCGATCGTCTTCCCGGGGCTGGCGGGGGCGTCGCACCTCCACACGTTCCTCGGCAACCCGTCCACCAACGCCCGCACCACCACCGACTCGCTGCGGGCCGCCCAGACCAACTGCAGGACGCCCGACGACAGGTCCGCGTACTGGTTCCCGTCGGTCTACAACGGCGACCAGGTGGTGCCGCCGAACTTCCCGCAGGTCATCTACTACAAGTCCGGCATCCTGAGGTACCAGGACGTGGTGCCGTTCCCGCCGGGCATCCGGTTCGTGGTCGGCAGTCCCGGTGCCACCCAGGAGCAGTTCCGCACCGCGCCCGGCGCCGTGGAGGGCTGGGAGTGCGGTGACAGCTCCCACAACTGGGACATCCCGGCGCACTGCCCGCCCGGCACCCAGCTCAACATCCGCTACCAGGCACCGAGCTGCTGGAACGGCCGCGACCTCGACTCGGCCGACCACAGGTCGCACATGGCGTACCCGGACCGCGCGACGCTCGTCTGCCCGTCGTCGCACCCGGTGGCGGTGCCGATGATCGAGTTCAAGATGGCGTTCCCGGTGTCCGGTGACATGTCGCGCGTCCGGCTCTCCAGCGGCCGCGGCTACACCTGGCACTACGACTTCATGAACGCCTGGGACGCGCCCACCCAGGCCGCGCTGGTCCGCCACTGCATCAACGGTGGTCTCCAATGCGACCCGCGTGGATATGACCTGTACAAGCCGCAGAGGGGTGCCGCCCTCGGCCCGGACTACCGGTTGCCGAGGTAGCGTTCTCCCCTTCCCCGCACCCCGGGGCGGCGCGTGCCCTGGGGTGCTCCCCTTCCACCGCGGAGCAGGACGGGCGCCGCGACCGGGGTGGCCGCGGCGCCCGTCAGGTGCTCATCCCGCTGTCAGGGGTAGCTCACGACGTAGCGGACCTGGTTCGCGAGGTCCGCCTGCCCGCCGGTGCCGTTGATGACGTTGGCGATCGTGCCCACACCACCCAGCGACACCGCGACCAGGTGCGTGAACCGCACACCCGTCCGGTTCGGCGCCTCGAACGCGTTGTCCGTGACCACGCCCGGGTTGGCCTGGTTGAAGCAGTACACGCCGACGCCGAACGCCTGGTGCGTGGTCACCGAGTCGGCGACCTTGTAGCCGGCCCAGCCGCGCTTGGAGCCGTTCATCCACGCCGCCTGGTTCGGCGGGTCGTACGGCAGCTCGTTCTGGTAGAGGTACACCCGGCCGCCGTTGCCGTTCCAGATCAGGTTGTGCTGCTGGTAGTGCTCGACGAACAGGCCGTAGGCGATGACGTTGTCGCCGTTGACGACCACACCGTTCTGGCCGGGGTTGGCGGTCCAGCTGACGCCCTCGCCGTGGTCGGCGCGCCAGACCCAGGTGTGGTCGATGATCGTGTTGCGGCTGTTGACCCGCATGCTGACCGTCGCCTTGCCCGCCTGGGAACCGCCGACGCGCAGGTACACGTCGTGCAGCGAGGTCGGGTTCGCCGAGTGGTCCGCGGTGCCGGCGTCACCGATCTCCAGCAGCACCGGGGAGTTCTGCACGCCGGCGTCGACCAGGAAGCCGGCCAGCCGCACACCGTCCACATCGGACGTGGTGAGCGCGGCCCTGCCGGTGGTCGGCGTCAGCGTGGCGAGGCCCAGGCCGAGCACGACGGTGTTCGGGCGGGTGATGCGGATCGTGTCGTCGACCTGGTGCACACCGGGCGTGAGCAGCAGGTGCTTGCCCTGGGCCAGTGCGGCGTTGGTGGTCGCGACCGGGGTGCCGGGCTTGACGATGAAGAAGTCCGCCAGCGACACCGACGTGCCGGGGTTGCCGTTCTCCCAGCTGGTGCCGCGGGAGTTGGTGCGCAGCGCGGGCAGGAAGACCCGGTACTCACCGGAGCCGTCGAGGTACAGGTACGGCTTCTCGCGCGTCACCGGAGAGGTGTCCACGGTCGTGTGCGACGGGTTCGGGAAGTGGTCGGCAGGGGCGCCCTGCGTGCCGGCGAACACCATGTTCCACACCGAGCCGGACCAGCCGCCCGCGAGGTTGCTGTTGCGGGTGAGGAACTGCTGCTGCGAACCGGAGACGACCACGCCGTCGATCTTGCTGTCGACGATCAGGCCACCGCTGGCCCAGCCGTCGTAGCCGTTCCACAGGTGCGCCTGGCCACGCAGGTGCATCCGCCGGTACGCCGTGGCCTGCGACACCGCCCAGCGTTCGATCTGGTTGGCCGGCAGCGTCACCGACAGGTTCTCCGCACCACGCCAGAAGTTCTGCGTCGCGTTGCCGAGGTTGTTCGGGTCGTCGCCCTGCTGCAACCAGTCGGCCTCGACGCGGATGTGGCCGTTGATGTTCACGTCGTCCGGGTTCAGCCCCAGACCCGCGACCTGCGTGTAGAACCGCAGGTTCACATCGGCGTTGTAGCTGCCCGGCTTGAACAACACGGCGTAGCGCTGCGGCCCGAACTGGTTGGTCTTCATCTGCGCGGAGATCGCGTCCAGCCGCGACTGCATCTCCGACTGCGACGACCCCGGCCCGTACACGAACACGTTCGGCCCGAAGTCCGGGTTCCGCGGGTCCGTCGGCGGCACCCCGGTCGAGTCGGTCACCGCGTTGACGCTCAGCTCCCACAACGAGTAGCCGTACCCGGTGCCGCGCTGGGTGCCCAGCACCCGCACGTACCGGCCGGACCCGGTGACGTCCAGTGCCTGCGTGCCGCCGGTACCGGTCGTGGTCGAGTACAGGGTGCTCCAGGAGCTCGCGTTGTTGCTCACCTGCACCTGGAACGCCTTGCCGTACGCCCCCTCCCAGGCCAGGGTCACCCGGCAGACCTGCTGCGTGGAGCCGAGGTCGACCTGCAACCACTGCGGGTCGGAGAACTGCGACGACCACCGCGAACCCGCGTTGCCGTCGACGGCGGCGGACGCCGGGGTGCCACCGTTCTCGGTCGAGGACGCCGTGGCGGTCTTGTTGAGGGCGACGTTGGCGGTGCCGCACGCGGCGGCACCGGCGGAGGTCGAGGTCGTGGCGCTGACGGTGGTCACGAGACACAGGGCGGCGGCGGAGAGCGCGGCCACCCTGGACAGGGGTATGCCCATGATCCTGCCTGACACGAAGGGGCGTTGAGCCCGGGACGGGTGGCGACCGGTCGCCGTGAGAGCGCTCTCCCGAACGTTAACCCCGTGTGTCGGACAGGTCAATCAAGCAGAGGCGCGGACGACGAGTTCCGGTTCGAAGATGACGGATCTCGGGCGTTGTCCCGGTTTTTCCAGGTCGGTGAGCAGCAGCTCGGCCATCGCGGCGGCCATCTGCTCGACCGGCTGCCGCACGGTCGTGAGCTGCGGGCGGCACGCGAGCGCGGGCGTGCTGTCGTCGAAGCCCACGACCGCCACGTCGTCGGGGACGCGCAGCCCGTGCTCCTGGATGACGAACACCGCCGCCTGCGCCATCAGGTCGTTGGCGGCGAAGACGCCGTCGAGGTCGGGGTGCTCGGTGAGCAGCCGGGTCATCGCGGCCCCGCCGCTCTCCGCCGTGAACCCGCCCTCCGCGCTCGGCACGTACGGGAAACCGTGGCGGGCCATGGCATCGCGGAACCCCGCGAGCCGGTCCTGGCTCGCCAGCACGTCGAGCGGGCCGGAGATGGTGACGACGTCCGTGCGCCCGGACGCCACCAGGTGGTCGGCCGCGAGCCGCCCGCCCGCGCGGTGGTCCATGTCGACGTAGCTGACGGGCGTGGGCGCGCCGGGCCGGGCGTAGAGCACCGAGGGCACCCCGGCGGCCAGCAGCCGGGCCGGCAACGGGTCGGCGGGGTGGGTGGTGACGAGCAGCGCGCCGTCGGCACTGCCCTGCCGCAGGAACTCGACCACCTCGGTCCTGGCCGGTTCGGAGTCGGCGAGCATGAGCACCGGGTGCACGCTGTGCGGGCGCAGGAAGTCGACCACGCCCGCCGCGACTCGGCCGAAGAACGGGTCGGTGAACACGTCCGACCCGCCGCCGGCACCGGAGATCACCAGCGCGACCGTGCCGGTCCTGCGGGTCACGAGGGACCGGGCCGCCCGGTTGGGCGAGTACCCGGTCTGCTCGATCGCGCTGCGCACCGTCTCCTGGAGCTGCGGGTCGACGTTGCGGGTGCCGTTGACCACGCGCGACACGGTCGCGCGCGAGACACCCGCAACTCTGGCGACGTCCTCCAACGTGGGTGCGCTCTTGCTCATGCCACCGGTTGTACCACGCAGGGAGAGCGTTCTCCCAACATCAGGACGTGACGCGCACGTCCTTGATCGCACCAGGCCAGAAGTCGACGTTCTGGCCGTTGTACTTGGCTCGTCCCACCGTGAACGCGCCGGTGCTCACGACCGCCGGACCCGCCGCCGCGGTGGCGACCAGCGCGCCGTCCACGTAGAGCCGGATCTCGCCGCCCCTGCGCTCGCCCTTCAGCTCGTACCAGCGGCCGATCTCCGGCGTGGTCTCGAACCGGGCTCGGTTGCCGCCCGGCGTGCTGAACGCGAACGCGCCCTGCCCGTACTGCAGGTAGAAGGGGTTCTCCCGCTCGCGGCCGTCCTGGCTGACGGCGGTGGCGTAGTTGCCGGGCACCTCGTCGAGCCGCACCTTCGCGGACACCGCGTAGTCGCCGGTCGTGTCGACCACCGGGCCGTAGGTGTCCGCCGAGCCGTTGTGGAACTGCAGCGCGCCGTCCTTCCAGGTGGCGCCGGTCGGGCTGAGCGTGAGCGGGTTCTTGCCGGTCGAGTCCTCGGCGACGGCTCCCCTGGTCTCGTCGAGCTTCCACTCGCCGCTGCCCGCGTACGGGTACGGCTTGCCCGCGTTCGCCCCGGCCTCGATGACGCGCCGGTTGATCTCGCGGACGGGACCGGGGTCGACCTTGATGCGCTTGCGGTCGTAGGTCCACAGGCCGTTGAGCTCGCCCTCCAGGTCCGTGACCTGGGTGTAGACCGACGCGGACAGCTCGGCGCGGGCCTGGCCGAGGTAGAACGTGCGGGTGTTGTCGACGTACTTCGCCGTCAGCGCCGCCTTGTCCGCCACACCGCTGTAGATCGCGATCGGCGCGCCCGGCCACTGGTGCCCCGGCGTGCGCAGCGTGAAGCCGCCGTGCTCGCCGTCCACCACGACGCGCTTGCCGTCCGGGCGGGCCGGGTCGGTGTTGTTGTAGTCGTGGTGGTCGAGCACGTCACCCCTGCCGCTGTCGCCCTTGGACGCACAGCAGTTCACGCCGCTGTGGGCGTTGACGATCCGGCTCGGGTCCGCGGCCTTGACCTGGTCGGTGATCTGGCCGGTGACCGTGCGGTCCCACTCGCCCCAACCCTCGTTGAACACGATCCAGGCGTAGATGGACGGGTAGTTGTGCAGCTGCTCCATCAGCTCGCGGCCCTGGCTGACGAAGGCCTGCTGCGCGCCGGGGTCGTTGCCGTCCTCCAGCGACACGAAGTCCTGCCACACCAGCAGTCCGAGCCGGTCCGCGTGGTAGTACCAGCGGGCGGGCTCCGCCTTGATGTGCTTGCGCACCGCGTTGAAGCCGAGGTCCTTCTGCGCCTTCAGGTCGAAGACCAGCGCCTCGTCACTGGGCGCGGTGTTCAGGCCGTCCGGGTAGAAGCCCTGGTCGAGCTGCATGAGGTTGAAGACCGGCTGGCCGTTGAGGGTCAGCTTGGGCGTGCCGCCGACGTTCGCGATGCCGGTCGAGCGCATGCCGAAGTAGCTCTTGACCTTGTCCTTGCCGAGCGTGACGTCGAGCTTGTAGAGGTACGGGTCGTCCGGCGTCCACAGGTGCGCGTTCGGCACGGGCAGCGCCAGGTCCGCGTTCGCCGGCCCGGTGACGGTGCCGACCTGCTTGCCCCTGGCGTCGCGGGCGACGGCCGTGACGGTCCCGGTGCCGGCGGACCGCACGTTGACCGTGAGCGTGCCGGTGGCCAGGTCCGGGGTCGTCTTGATCCCGTCGATGCCCTTGTCCGCGACCGGTTCCAGCCACACGGTCTGCCAGATGCCCGACGACGGCGTGTAGAAGATGCCGCTGGGGTTGGGCGACTGCTTGCCCTTGGGCTGGTGCGGGCCGGTGGTGTCGGTGACGGCGACGACGATCTCCTGCTCACCGCGCTTGAGGGCATCGGTGATGTCCGCGCTGAACGCCGTGTAGCCGCCGGTGTGCTCGGCGACCAGCGTGCCGTTCACCCAGACCTTGGCCTGGTAGTCGACGGCGCCGAAGTTGAGCTTGAGCCGCTGCCCGCTGCCGATCCGCCAGTCGTGCGGCACGGTGAGGGTCCTGCGGTAGAACATGTGGTCCTCGTGCCGTTCGAGGCCGGAGAGCTGCGACTCGACCGGGTACGGCACGATGATCTTCTCCGGCAGCTTCTTGCCGAACCGCGGCTGCTCCCCGGCCTTGGCGCCCGCGAACTCCCACGGCCCGTTGAGGTTGAGCCACCGGTCGCGTTCGAGCTGCGGCCGCGGGTACTCCGGCAAGGGGTTGCGCGCGTCGAAGTTCTCGCCCCACGGCGTCCTGAGCCGCTCGGCCGAGGTGTTCTTCACCGTGCGGGCCGTCTTCTCGACCTTCCGCCCGTCCACGGCGAGCGCACCGGCACCGTCGTAGTAGATCTTCACCCGCTGGCTCTTGAGCACTTCCTCCGCGAGCCTCACGGTCACCCTGCCGCGGCTGGCCGTGACGACCGAGACCGGCATCGGCGTGGCGTCGACCTCGACCCGCAGGTGCTCCCTGAGGTCGGACGTCCCCGTGACGCGCCCGTCGAAGTCCGCGGTGAGCGTCCGCCCGTCCTTCGAGACCTGCGCGCTGCGCGGCACGACCCGGAAGTCCGCGGGCGGCGTGAACGCGGACTCCGGCACGATCTGCTTCGGCGTGGTCGCGCTCGACCAGCGCAGGTACATGTTGGCGCCGCCGACGTCCTGGAACATCTCCAGCCGGAAGTCGTACTGGCGCCCCGCGGTGAGCGCGACCGGCGCGCTGGTCTGCTCGCGGTCCCAGTCCCCCACCCAGTGGTCGATGACCGGCTGCCCGTCCACGAAGAGCCGGAACCCGTTGTCCCCGATGGCGTGGAACGTGTAGTCACCGGTCTGCGGCACCGCGATCTGCCCGGTCCACCGCGCCGTCGTGTGCTCGGTGCGCCCGGCCAGGAACCCGAACGTCGAGGTGAGGTCCGAGTGGTTGACCTCGGCGTCGAGCACCGTGCCGGCGAGGTTCGCGAAGTCCCTGGCCCCCGGCGCCGACATGCTGAAGTACTCGCCCTTCAGCCCGTGCACGGGCTCGGCGGCGCCGGCCGGTGGTGTTCCTGGCATGACGCCCAGTGTGAGCAGCAGGGCGAGGAGTGCGGGGGCGGCTTTCCTCATCGGCGAGATTCCCCTTCGAATTTACAACGTTGTAAGAGCGCTCCCATACATCCACGCACAGGGTTCGGAGTCCCTGCTACGGCCGTTCGGAGGTATCAGGCATGTCAGACCGGACAAGTTGCCGGACAGGCAGCGGCGCCGATCGTCACCCCCGTGAGCTATGCCTTCCGTGCGGCCCATACGGAACGTTCGGTGCGCACGGCCAGATCGGTGCGGTGCAGCAGACCGGTGGGGCTGTGCGGGTCGAGGAGGTCGTCGAACGCGGCCAGGTCCTCCGCGGACAGCACGTTGTCGACGGTGCCGCGCATGCGCCGCAGGCCGGCCAGTGCGTAGCGACCGACCACTTCGGACTGCGGGAGGTGGATGGCGAGGGTGCGCTCGGCCTCCACGGTGAAGCCAGCGGCGGTCAGCTTCGGGCCCCAGTCGGCGCCGCGGTGCGGGACGAGGTCGGCGTGGCGGCGGTCGCTGGCGGCGTGGATGCGGTCTTCGAGGTCGGTGCCGAGGAAGCGGGGGAAGCCGGCGAGCTCGACGACCGCGAACAGGCCGCCCGGAGCGAGGACGTCGTGGACCTGGCGCAGGGCGCGTGCGGGGTCGGCCATGTGGTGCATCGAGGCCGATGCCCACACCAGGTCCGGGGTGCCGAGGTCGGGCCAGGTGGTGTCCAGGTCGGCCTGGACGGTGGTCACGCGGTCGGCGAGGCCGAGCTCGCAGGCCTTCTCGCGCAGGCGCCGCAGGTGGTCGACGTCCGTGTCGACTGCGGTGACGTGCGCCTCCGGGAACTCGGCCAGCAGCGCGAACGTGCCGGCGCCGGTGCCGCAGCCCAGGTCCACGACCTGGCGGGGGCGGTCGACGGGCAGCCACCGGATGAGGTCGGCGGTGTGCTCGGCGACCACCTCGGCGTCGAGGTCGAGGATGTCCGCCATCCCGTGGTCGTGGCTGTGGCTGTGGCCGTGACCAGCGCCGTGTCCGTGTCCGTGCTCGTGGTTCATGCAACCCAAACTAGGACCGCCGTGCGCCAGATGCACGGCGTCTTGCGCAGGAAGCAAACAGGTCGTCCTCAGCCCTGCCGGAAGCGCAAGATCAGCCCGTTTTCCGCTCGTTGTGCCCCCGCCGCGCCTCGCGGTCGAAGATGCCCATGACCTCGCACGGCCCGCCCGCGGTGCCGATGGCGTGCGGCAGCATCGTCGGGAACTCGGCGGCCTGGTTGGTCTCCACGCGGTACCGGCGGTTGCCCAGCAGCAGGATCGCGGTCCCGGACAGCACGACGAGCCACTCGTGCCCGGAGTGCGCGCGCAGGCCCGAGGGGCTGTCCGGCGGCGGGGTGGTCATGCGCTGGCGGATGACGGTGATGCCGGGCTCGGCCCTGATCGGCCAGCGCATCTGGCCGTGCGCGCCGTCGATCAGCGGGCTGACGATCACGTCCTCGGTGTCGGTCTCGACGAGCTGGTCCAGCGAGGTGTCCAGCGCCCGCGCGAGCACGACGAGCTGGTCGAGGGCGAGGCGGCGCTGACCGTTCTCGATGCGGCTGAGCGAGGACGGGCTCAGCCGCGCGCGGGTCGCCAGCTCCTCCAGCGACCAGCCCTGCGCGAGCCGCAGCGCGCGGATCCGTTTGCGCACGAGGCTGTCCAGCTCGCCATTTTCTTGCGTCATGCGCACGATCGTATGCTCGATCCGCAAGGCGCACCTACCGTCGGTGCCATGACGAAGAACTTCGACGCCGTGGTGATCGGCGGTGGTGCCGCCGGACTGAGCGGCGCCCTCGTGCTGGCCCGTTCCCGCCGCACCGTTGCCGTGGTCGACAGCGGCACGCCCCGCAACGCGCCCGCCCACGGCGTGCACGGCCTCCTCGGCCACGACGGCATCCCGCCCGCCGACCTGCTCAAACGCGGCCGCGAGGAGGTCGAGGGCTATGGCGGGCAGATCATCGCCGGCGAGGTCGCGGCGACCGCACGGGTGCAGGACGGCTTCACCGTCACGCTGAGGGACGGCCGGGTCCTGCACGCCCGTCGGCTGCTCGTCGCCACCGGGCTGCGCGACGTGCTCCCCGACGTGCCCGGCCTGGCCCGCCACTGGGGCCGCGGCCTGGTGCACTGCCCGTACTGCCACGGCTGGGAGGTGCGCGACGAACCGATCGGCGTGCTCGCGGTCGGCCCGACGTCGGTGCACCACGCGCTGCTGTTCCGGCAGCTCACCGACGACCTCGTCTACTTCGCGAACGGCACGGGGCTCGACGCCGAGACCCGCGCGAGCTTCGCCGCGAAGGGCATCCGGGTCGTGGACACGCCCGTCGCGGAGGTCGAGTCCGACGGCGACGACATCAGCGGCGTCCGGCTCACCGACGGCGAGGTCGTGCCGCGCCAGGTGATCGCCGTCGTCACCAGGATGCTCGCCCGCACCGAGGGCGTAATCATGTGCTGTGTCACAGCCATCTCACTTGGCGGGTGGCGGGACGTCGCCGAGCTGTACGAACTGCGCCCGCGGGTACTTGCGGCCCGCCATCGGCACCGGCGATCCGGTGAACGACACCGGTGTTCCCGCCAGCAGCAGCGTCAGCCCCTCCGGCAGGTCGTCGCGCGAGACGAACCACGACCCGCCCTTGGAGTCGGTGATGAAGCCGTGCGACTGCCCGGACTTCCAGGTCGCGACCGTGCCCCTGCGGCGGCCGCGCGGTGCGCCGACCGGTGACGCCACCGCCTCCGACGAGCGCACGAACGCCCGGCGCAGCGGGTAGTCCGGCTGGTCACCGGGCGCGAACAGCTCGTCGAACCCCGGCGTGAACGGCGTCGCGGCCCGCAACGGCGCGGCGGTGCGCGGGGTCCACGAGGGCATGTCCTCCCCCGACCGCACGTCCACCACCGGCAGCACCACGTGCACGCCGCGCGCGGTCAGCCTGGTCACCAGCGGCGCGAAGTCCGCGTCACCGGTGAGCAGGACGACCCAGTCCAGCGGCACGGTGGTCGCCCGGTCCCAGGCCTCCAGCGCGAGGTGGACGTCGACGCCCTTCTCCTTGCCGCCGTGCAAGGGCATGTCGTGCCGCGTGATCCCGGCGGCGTTCAGCACCGCGTCGAACGACGCCGCCGGGGTCTCGATGCGGCCGCGCACGTAGTGGGCCTCCGCGACCACGCACTCGTCGAGCGGCCGGCCGGTCTCGGCGTGGACGAACCAGCGCACGGCGTCGTGCAGCCCGTCCACCGAGATCCGCGCCGCCCGCCGGTGCGCGGTGGCGTAGAAGTCGCTGAGGTAGGCGAACCACGTGCCGTCGTAGAACACGCCGATGCGGACGATCCCCATCGGACAGACATTACCGACCCGGTCAGGGCCTGCGGATCGCCCGACCCCGGCAGCGCGCGTCCCGGCTCCGCGCCGGGAACAGTCCACAGTTGATGGTCAGTAGGGTGGCGAGCGTGAGCTACCGCTACGAGATCACGCAGGCGGTCGTGCGGCAGGGCATCATCGCGATCGTCCGCACCACCGACGCCGAGTCCGCGGTGAAGGCCGCCGTCCCGTTGCTGGACGCGGGCCTCACGTCGCTGGAGCTCCCGCTGACCAACCCCGGCGCGCTGGACGCCATCCGCGAACTGCGCGCGAGCCACCCGGACGCCACCATCGGCGCCGGTTCCGTGCTGGACGAGACCTCCGCCGTCGCCGCCGTCCGCGCGGGCGCCCGGTTCCTGGTGGCGCCCAACCTCGAACCGGCCGTGATCCGCGCCGGTCACCGCTACGGCGCCGCCGTGCTGCCCGGTGCCGCCACCGTCACCGAGGTGGTCCAGGCGCTGGAGGCGGGCGCGGACGCCGTGAAGGTGTTCCCAGCGCCCACCCCGCGGTGGGTCGAGGACGTGCTCGCCGTGCTGCCGCACGCGCCGCTGGTGCCGACGGGCGGTGTCGCACCGGCCGACGTGCCCGCGTGGCTCGCGGCGGGTGCGGTGGCGTGCGGGGTCGGGTCGGCTCTCGCCCGCACGCCGTTGGCCGAGCCTCCAGGCGCTGCTGCGGCCGTAGCGCCACGGGTTCAGTCGATCTGCACGACCACCTTGCCCCGCACACCGCCGTGCTCCAGCGCACCGTGCGCGGCAGCGATGTCGGCCAGCGGGAACACCCGGTCGACCTGCGGGCGGATCGCCCCGGTCGCGACCAGGCGGCCGAGCTCGGCGATCAGCGGGGCGGTCGGGTTGCCGCTGAAGAAGCGGGTCCAGCGGGTGCGGTGCAGCGCGTGCGCCGCGATGTAACCCAGTGAGCGGACCGGGCGGTCGAGGTCGAACGCGATCGCCACCAGCCGCCCGCGCGGGGTGAGCAACCGGCGGAAGGCGGGCAGGTCGGTGCCGACGGTGTCGAGCACGACGTCGAAACGCCCCAGATCGCCGGGCGCGCGGTAGTCGACCGCCTCGTCCGCTCCGAGCCCGGTCACCAGGTCCAGGTTCTTGGCACTGGCCAACCCGGTGACGTGCGCCCCCATCGCCTTCCCGAGCTGCACGGCGATGTAGCCGACGCCGCCCGTCGCTCCCCGGACGAGCAGCCGCTCACCGGGCGCGAGCGCGGCCAGGTCGCGCAACGCGGTGATCGCCGTGGTCCCGACGGGCAAGGCGGCGGCCTGCACGGCGTCGAGCCCGGCGGGAACGTGGTCGAGCCGCTCGGCCGGTACGGCCACGTACTCCGCGGCCGAGCCCATCCGCCGCCCCAGCACGCCCCAGACCAGGTCACCCGCCGCGAACCTGCTGTTCTCCGGCGCGACGACCTCGCCGACCAGGTCGATGCCCACCCGCTTGGGAAAGCTCTTGCCGCTGAACGGGCGCAGCCGCCCGGCACGCATGGCCAGCTCGCCGCCGTTGACCGACACGGCCCGCACCCGGACCAGGACCTCACCGGGGCGTGGCCGCGGGACGGGCCCGGTGGTCACGGACAGGACCTCAGCGGGCCCGTACCGGTCATACGTCGCGAGCCGCATCGAAGTGGAAACCATGCTCCAGTTCTACGACCGGAACCGGACGGTGTCATCCACTTCGCCTAAAGTGAGAGGGGTGTCGACGACATCGCCTCGCTTGCGCACGGACGCGGCCGCCAACCGGACCAGGATCCTCGACACGGCACGGGAGGTCTTCGCGGCGGAAGGCCTGGCGGTCCCGATGAGCGAGATCGCACGCCGCGCCGGCCTCGGCGTCGCGACCCTCTACCGCCGGTTCCCGACCAAGGAGGACCTGGTCGCGGAGGCGTTCTCCGAGCAGATGCACGAGTGCGTCGGCCTGCTCGACACCGCCCTCGCCGACCCCGACCCGTGGCGCGCGTTCTGCCGGGTGATCACCCAGGTGTGCGCGATGCAGGCCAGGGACCAGGGGTTCTCCAAGGCGTTCATCACGGCCTTCCCGCACGCGGTGGAGTTCAGGACGCTGCGCGAGCAGGCCGAGCGGGGCTTCGCGGAACTGGTGCGCCGCGCCCAGGCGGCCGGTGCGCTGCGCCACGACTTCGACCCGGCCGACCTCGCCCTCGTCCTGCAGGCGAACGGCGGAATCCGGGCCGGTACGCCCGAGGCGACCGCGGACGCCTCCCGCCGGCTCGTGGCCTACCTGCTGCAGGCGTTCCGCGCAGAAGGGGCCGGCCCGCTCCCCCGTCCCGTCACCATCTCGCTCGACGCGGCACTGCGCTGAGCCGGTTACCGGGCCGAGTACGTCACGCCGGACCAGTACACCGGCGTGAGGCCGGCGAGCCGCCCGTCACCGGACCGCACCACGGCGAAGTCGCTCTCGACGACGGACCGGTCGGCGTTGGTCGCCCGCAGGCGCAGTACCGCTACCCGGGAGCCACCGATGGAGCCAGCGCCAGGCTCGAACGACACGACGACAGGCCGATCACCGCCCGGCGCCTGCCCCGACGAGCGCGCGTCGTCCACCAGCCCTCTGCAGATGCCGGGCACCTGCGCGACCGACTCGCAGAACCGGCCGTGGTCACCCGCCGGGGCCAGCCGCACCGCCTCGTCGAGCAACGCCTCCGCCTCAGCCCGTTCGATCGCGGGCCCGTCGGACGGCATGGCCGCGACCACTCCGGCCAGCACGGACGCGAACACCACCGCCCCGACCACCACACCGGCTCGCCTGCGTGCCTGCAACTCTCCCATCGCACCAGCGTAGTGACCACGCGCAGCGGTCGGCTGGACTTAATCGATACGACACCATCGGGCCATGCGCCAGCAGTTGTGAAGGGGTTTCATGTCCTGCACCATCGGCCCTCATGCGCCTGATCACGCTCGCCGCCGCCGTCGCGCTCGCGATCACCGCGGCACCGGCGACCGCCGCCCCCGCCGCGGCCGCCCCGAAGATCGCCACCTACAACGTCTTCATGCTGTCGCGGAACCTCTACCCCAACTGGGGCCAGGTCGCCCGCGCCGACCTCATCGACAGCACCGGCACGCTGAACGGCCAGGACGTCGTGGTGCTGCAGGAGGCCTTCGACAACACCGCCTCCGACCGGCTGCTGGGCAACCTGCGCGACACCTACCCGCACCAAACGCCGGTGCTGGGCCGCAGCCGGGCCGGCTGGGACGTCACGAGCGGCGCCTACCGCGACGAGACGCCCGAGGACGGCGGCGTGGCGGTGCTGAGCCGGTGGCCGATCACGACGCGGGTCCAGCACGTCTACCGCGACGCGTGCGGTGCGGACTGGTTCTCCAACAAGGGGTTCGTGTACGTGCGCATCGAGTCGCCGAGCGGGCCGCTGCACGTGATCGGCACCCACCTGCAGGCGGAGGACTCGGCCTGCACCAGCGCGCCGGGCGGGTACCGGGCCAAGCAGCGGGCCGAGATCAGGGCGTTCCTCACCGCACGCGCCATCCCCGCCACCGAACCCGTTTACGTCGCGGGTGACCTCAACGTCGTCCGGGCGAGCGCCGAGTTCGCGAGCATGGTCACCGAACTGGGCGCGCGGACGCCGGCGATCACCGGGCACCCGTACTCGTGGGACTGCGCCGACAACAGCGTCTGCCGCGACCAGTACGGGCCCGAGTACGCCTCGGAGCACCTCGACTACGTGCTCACGGTCCAGGGACCTCCACTGGTCAACGAGACCCGGCGGGTGAAGAGTCCGGAGTGGACGATCTGGTCGTGGGGCCGCAAGCACACCTACACCGACCTGTCCGACCACTACCCCGTCTTCGCCACGGGCTGAGCGCCCGCCGCAACACAGCCGCTTCGCTCACGCAGGTTGCCAGCTGTTGTGCCTTCGCCGCCCCAAGTCCCCCGCCCCTTGCTCTGCTGGCGTCTGCAAGCAGGGAGCGGGCAAGGCTTCTGGCCAGGTGCTCAGACGTACCGGCGCAGCAGGTCTTCTTCGGTCTCCCGCCGCACGACCGGCCGCGCCACACCGTCGCGGACCGCGACGACCGGCGGCCTGCCGACCTGGTTGTAGTTCGACGCCAGCGCGTGGTGGTACGCACCCGTCACGGGCACCGCCAGCAGGTCACCGGCGTGCACGTCCGCGGGCAGCGGCACGTCCTGCGCGAGCACGTCACCGGCCTCGCAGTGCCGCCCGACCACGGTCACCGGCGCCCGGCGGCCACCTCGCCCGACGAGCCGCACCGCGTACTTCGCCCCGTACAACGCGGGCCGCGGGTTGTCGCTCATCCCGCCGTCCACCGCCACGAACGTCCTCGCCGCCGACCGCTTCACCACGCACACCCGGTACAGCGTCACCCCGGCGTTCGCGACGATCGACCGGCCCGGCTCGATGAGCAACCGCGGCACCGGCACCCGGTGCACCCCGCACTCGTAGCTCAGCGCCACCCGCACCCGGTGCGCGAACCCGGCCAGGTCGAACGCCGGCTCCCCCGGCAGGTACGGCGCGCAGAACCCGCCACCCAGGTCCAGCTGCTCGATCCGCACCCCGCACGACGCGATCAACCCGACCATCCGCCGCACCGCCTCCTCGTACGCCGCCACGTGCCGCACCTGCGACCCGAGGTGGCAGTGCACCCCGACCAGCCGCAACGACGGCTGCTCCGCCACCCGCTGCACCGCCTTCAGCGCCGCACCGGACGCCAGCGAGAACCCGAACTTCTGGTCCTCCACCCCGGTGGCGATGGCGGCGTGGGTCTGCGCGTCCACACCGGGCGTCACCCGCACCATCACCTCCTGCCCGTGCCGGGCGAGGGAGCCGAGCTGGGCGATCTCGTCGAACGAGTCGACCACGACCCGCGACACCCCGTACGCGAGCGCGGCTTTGAGGTCCTCACCGGTCTTCACGTTGCCGTGCAGGACGATCCGCGCGGCCGGAAACCCCGCGACCCGCGCCAGCGCCAGCTCCCCCGCGGACGACACGTCCAGCGAAAGCCCTTCGGCGGCCATCCACCGGTACACCTCGGGACACGGCAGTGACTTCCCCGCGAACACCACCTCCGCCTCGGGCAGCGTGCTGACGAACGCCCGTGCCCGCGCACGCACCGTCGCCTCGTCCAGCACCTGGCACGGCGTGCCGAACTGGGCCGCCAGCCGCGAGACGGGCACTCCACCGATGACGAGGTCAGCGCCGTCGAGCCGGGTTCCGTCCGGCCACAGGCCCTGTTCCAGCACCGGTCCGGTGGAGCATCCGGTGCTGGGCAACAACTCCGCGAGTGTCATGCCGGTGATTGCACGCCGGTCACCGGTGCGGTGTCAGGGCCCGCGACGAGTCCCTGACACGGTGGGGGCCCGCTTTGACGCGATCCTGACGGGCCGGGTGGCCCGGACCACATCGATGACCGGTTGCGCAGGTGGTACCGCACGACTCGGCGCCCAGGTGCTCCCGCCCGCCGTGCAGTTCATCGAGCCGCGGCGACCGGAGCGAGCACCGGACGTGGTACGCGCACCACGCGGTGTGCGCAGGCCTCCAACCTGGCAGCGACCGGCTGGCCCTCCCAGATCAGGACGTCGAACTCGCCGTAATCGGCCAGCGCGGTGAACGCACGATCAGCCGACGCCACGGCGAAGCTGCGGCAGCCCTGCTGGTGGGCATACCGCGCGTGGCGCAGCAAGGCGTGTTCGGCGGCGTTGGCGTGCTGCGGCACCCGGCACGCGGCGATCCCGAGCTCCGCCAGCACGCTGAGCGTGAGGTCCTCGTGCGTGTCCGGATGGCTGTAACCGGCCATCACGTGATGAACCGGCCCGGCCGTCGACGCGCTCCGGCTCGCTGCCGTCCCGACCGGGTGACACCAGTCCACATGCAGCACCGCGTCGCACAGCGTGCCCGCCCGCCGAAAGGGCCCCTGCCCACACCGGTTTCACCGGCATCCTGCAAGCTGAAGCCCTTGGCAGCGATCTTCCTCGACAGGAAGAACGATCGACCAAGGGCTCCATCCGCGATCAACCAAGGCCCGCACTTCGCCGCCCCGGGCTGAAACTCGGGCTAGTCCTTCCAGGGCACCTCGTCGCGCAGCCCCTCGTTGATGGCGAAGGCGTTCTTCACCGCGGCCTTGAGCGCGCCCTCCACCCAGCGGCGGTGACGGCGGTCGCACGCGTCGTTGGCGAACCACACCCGGCCCACCGGCCGAATCACGTCCTCGTAGAAGCCCTCGCTCATCTCGAACGCGCGGAACAGCGGGCCGATGCCGCACGCGTACCAGTCGAGCGCCCAGTCCTTGTAGACGCCGAACTCGAAGGTGTCCCGCGCCTCCGGGTGGATCTTGACCAGGTCCTCCAGCGCCTGCTGCACGCTCTCCTCGCCGGCCAGCGGCGTGTAGGGCATGCTGTCCTGCTCCCAGCAGTAGGACGCGATCATCACACCCTTGCGGTAGCGGGGGTCCTGGCCGGCCGGCGGGTAGACGATGTTGCGGATGGCCAGGTCGGTCACCGTGAGCCCGTGCGTGATGCCGTACGCGCTCTCCCACCACCGCTCGCTGAACTGCATGAACAGCTTGTGCGCGCGGCCGTAGTAGGTGTTGCGGATCGCGTACCACTTGTCCGGGTCGAGGCCCTGGATCTCCATGTGCCGCAGGGCCGCGAACGGCACGGTCACCACCACCTCGTCCGCGACGACGGTGTGCGATCGGCGACCCGAGCGGTAGTGCACGCGCACCCCGTTCTCGTCCTGGTCGATGCCGTGCACCTGCGCGCCGAGCCGGATGTCGTCCATCAGGTACGGCTCGAACGCGCGGGGCAGCGACTCTGCTCCGTCCACTATGTACGTGAGATCGCCGAAGACGTCCTCGTAGTAGTGGGAGAACCACTCGACGAGCGAGAAGTGGTAGCGACCCTCCAGGTTGAACAGCGGGCCGAGCATGGACAGCGCGCCGTCACCGAGCCCGCGCTCCTTGAGGTAGCCCAGCAGCGTGTACTTGTCGTAGTCGACGAGGATCTTCTGCCAGGCCTTGTCCGGGCCTTCGCTCTCCATCAGGTCGATCAGCGGCTGCACGGTGTGCCGGAGCAGTTCGTGCGGTGCCTTGTCGGCCTCTGCAGTGGACAGGTCGAAGTTGAACGAGGTCGCGTCGAAGTCGCGCCGCCGCACGCCTTTGCCCTGCAGGTAGATGAACGTGTCCTCGTCGTACATCGGGAAGGGCTTGGTCGCGAGGCCGAACTTGTCCTTGATGAGCCACTGCACCAAGGGGTGCTGCTCCGGGAAGCGCATCGCGCCGAACTCGCCGTACATGTCGCCCGCGAACCCGCGGTGGGTGAGGATGCGCCCACCCAACCGGTTCTGCCCCTCCAGGACGGTGACCTCGTGCCCGGCTTCCTTGAGCAGCAAGGCGGCCGTCAAGCCCGCCATCCCGGCACCGACCACCGCGACCCGGCGCTTCGGCGCCGAACTCTCCGGCAACCCGTCCTTCAACAGGTCGAGCACGTCCAAAGCCATGACCGAACCCCTCACTCACCGTCTTCGTCCTGAGCTGGTAGGAGAGGCGGCCGTCCTCGGTTCGACCGTACTGCCGAATCAAACACCGGACTACGACACGATGGGGTGGTGTTGTCCTGGAACCACTCGACTTCGCCGTTCTTCCCAGGTGGTGGAGGTGCGGCTCGACGGAACGTGGCCCCGCCGAGCCGCAGCCTCAACCGGTGAAGATGTCGGGCAGGTGGTGATCGGTCAGTACTGGGTTGCCACGGTGACGCCCGAGCAGCCGGTCTCACCCTTCAGGCTGATGTAGACGTAGCCGGAGGACGGGTTGCTCACGGTGATCGCTTCGGTGTTGTCGCCGCCGGCCGAGCGCTGAGTGGCGTTCGCGGTCGTCGCCCACGAGCTGGGGCTGAAGAACAGGTCGCAGTTGCCGGTTCCGCCCGAGGCCGTGATCCGCAGCTGCGGCGTGCCCGCGGGCAGGGACAGGAAGAGGTAGTCGTAGTCGCCGTTGCTGACCGACCTGTTGGAACGCTGGCAGTTCTTGCCGAGCGCACGCAGGTCGCTGCCCGTGCATTCGGCCGTGCCGCCGCCGTTGCCGATGACGACCTGCCTGGAGGTCGTCGCCGTCGAACCGCTGTTGTCGGTGACGGTGAGGGCGATGGTGTAGGTGCCGTCGGCGGTGTAGGTCTTGGTCGGGTTGGTGGCGGTGGAGGTGGTTCCGTCGCCGAAGTCCCACCGGCGGGAGGCGATGGTGCCGTCGGCGTCGGTGGAGCGGTCGGTGAGGGTGACCGTGCGACCGGTGACGGTGCTGGTGAACTCCGCCACGGGGGCCCGGTTTCCGCCGCCGCCTCCGCCGCAGTTGCCGGCCGCGCAGGCCGACAGCCAGGTGTACCAGTCGGTGTCGTACCGGGTGCCGATGGTGTTCTTGAGCAGGGTGCGCGCGGCGTTCCAGTTGCCGGCGCGGTAGTGGTTGAGCACCGCGGTCATGTCGGCGGGGTGGGACTGGAGCATGTAGCGCACGGCGAGGTAGCCCCACCGGTACACGCGTGTGGTGTCGTGGGAGTAGGTCGTGTCGAACAGGGTGCTCAGCGCGTAGGTGCGCCGCCCGGCCTCGGTGATCGCGGCGTCGTAGTTGATGCTGCGGTAGTGGTAGGAGATGTACTCGGCGAACCCTTCGATCCACCAGATCGTCGGCGTGGTCGTTCCGGCGCCGAAGTCGCCGTACATGTTGAACCGGCCGTCGAGGTAGTGGGTGTACTCGTGGTTGAGGTTCCAGATCGCGAACTGCGGGCGCAGCCACTCCGCCTCGTAGGCGATGAACCGCGGCTGGTTGCCCGACGCGGCCGGATTGCCCTCCAGGTACATGCCACCGTTGTTGGTGTCGATGCCGAACTGCGCACCCGCGTAGGTCTGGTAGTCCGTGCTGGAGTCGTACACCACGACCTCGAGCGTCGTGTTGTAGTCGTTGGCCACCGGACCTGGGTCCCTGACCACGTTGTGGAAGTAGGCGTCCTGGTTCGCCAGACTCACACAGGTGTCACGCAGTTGCGCGCTGGTCATCTCCTGGGCCCGGATGTTCAGCGACGCACTGCACCGGTGGGTGATCGGCAACACCGCGGCCATCAACCGGGCCTGCAGGTCGCAGGTGTCGTAGTAAGCGCAGTTCGGCTTGTCGTAGGCATCGGTCATCTCCGCCACCCCGACCCACAGCGGCGCGGTCGGACCCGTGATCGACGACATGCCGAGCAAGCCCTTGACCTTGGGCTGCACGGTCACGCGCAGCGAGGAGTACTGCGAGAACCGCCCGAGCTTCCCGGCCCGCGTTGGACGTGAGGTAGCCCTGCTGCCCGGAGAGCAGCCCCAGGTGGCTCGACGCGAAGTTGTACAACGTGTCCAGCACGCTGGTGTCGCGCTGCACCGCCGACACGAACTCCGGAACCTGATGCCCCCGGAAGAGGACGGTGTACACGTTGTTGACCGCGTTCAGCATCCACCAGGAGGCGTCGTACGAGGTGTTGTAGCCCGTCAACATCCGCTTGACGACGTTCAGGTAGCGCGCGTTCTGCTCGGCGCTGTCGATCAGCGTGATCGCCTCGGCCAACACCTCACCGTTGGCGTCGCTGACCTCGAAAGCCCGCGAACTGCCGAAGAAACCGTCCAGACCGGCCTGGATGGCCGTCTGCAGGGCCGGGCCGTACGTCCCGACCGTGGACTGGTTGTACCAGTGCACGTAGTACCCGGCCCGCAAGTACAGGACCAGTTGCGCCGTGCCCGTGGAGTTGTTCCCGGGATACGTCGTTCCGTTGTCGCGCAACCCATGGGCAACGCTGGCCATCTGTGCTTCACGGAACGCGTGGTAGGCATCCGACCCGGTGAGGTTGAACAGGGAGTTCACGCAGTCGGTCGTCGAGCTCCGGATCTTGTCGACCAGCGCCACGCCGGTTCGGCTGGTGAAGTCGGCGACGCTGCACACGGCCGCCGCGGATCGGCGATCGCGCATGGACGGCGGCTCAGGAGCGCGGACTTCCTCCGGCGCGTTGTAGTCGCGCCGTGACTCGGCCTCGAACGCCGGCCTCGGTGCCCGTCCATCGACCGGCAGCGGGGTCTTCGCGACATGTCGATCACCGGCCGCCAGCGGGCGGCCGACAGGGGCAGGCGCTCGGTTGCTGCTTTCCGCAGTGCCGGAAGCCGGCGCCGCACCGGCAGATCCGGCACTGGTGCTGCAACCCAGCGTGACGAAGACGACGAGCAGGGTCGTCCACACGCATCGTCGAATTCTCAATGATGTCATGGCTTGTCCTTCAACATCGGTCGCTCGAGCACGACCGTGACGGCTATGGCAGGGACCGTTCCGTGTGCGCAGCGTCACACAGCGCGATGGCCAACGTTCATGCCGAACACCGATAGGACCGTGCTATGAGGACGGCTTCCAGGGCAGACCTGGCAGCCGTTGGAGCCGGAGCAGGTGCAGCGGTTGGTGCCTGGGGACACGCTGTGGACAGTTACAGGACAAATTCGGCGTTTCGTCCAGTTCGTGCCTGACGAGGGGCAGACTTGCTTCGGTCCGCTAAAAGGCGGGACGACAAGGCGACGAGATGGGGCTGACGTGGGTGTACGGAAGTGGTTGAGCGCAGCGGCCGTCACGGTCGTGGTCACGTCAGGATTGGCCGGCATGGCTCCGTCGGCGTCGGCGGCCACTCGCCTCGGCGGCATCGACCTGGGCGCCTACTGTCAGAGAACAGTCAATCCGGGGGACGCCAGCATCGCCTACCTGGTGGAGAACCACGCGAGGGGATGGCGCTGCGTGGACTCGATGTGGGTGGGCCCGCCCTTCGGCTGGGCGACCTACGCCGTGCGGGACATGGATCTCAACCACGCCTGCAGGTTGCAGTACGGCGGAGAGGCGTATGCGGTACTTGAGCAGAACCACGCGCAAGGCTGGGCGTGTTACCGATAGCGTACACATCGACTGGCTGAGGCTGACCCGACTTGACCGCCTTCTGAAAGCTCCCTCACTGCCGCACTTTCCGCAGAGGGAATTCAGCTTGAGACGCCCACGCAGGGCGGATCGCCCGCTCAAGCAAGGCTTCCGCCTCTCGGGTGATCGGCCACGCGCCGGAAGTCGCCACCCGGCGGTAGCGGCATGCCTGTTCCGTGTCGTTGTCGCCGTCCTGCCCACCGATCGAACCCGGTTGGCGTGTGGGCGAAAGCAGAGGGTGAGCGGTGCGCATGGTGCGGTGGCGCCGAGGGCTGCCGGAGCCGGCCGGAGTCGTTACGGTGCCGATCGTGCCGTTCATCGACATCGTTCCGATCGGTCCGGCCGGCTCCGGCAAGACATGTCTGCTGGCCGCGATGAAGCAAGGGCTCGACACGCACTCGTCTGACGCGATCCCCGTGCTCAGCGCGGATCCGACCACCACCTTGAGGTTGGACCAGACGTGGGGCTTGGTGCGGGCCGACGGGTCGGGGTGGCCCGCGGCCACCGACCGCGACGCGTGGGCGGAACTGTGCTTCGAGGCGTGGTGTGACGACGGGGAGCCGTTGTACGAGGTGGGACTGGTCGACTACGACGGCTCGTGCGTCACGGTGGACGGGCATCCGGTGAGCCGGACGTTGGCCGCGCGCGTCCGCAGGGCTGATGCGGTGCTGTGCGTCCTGGACGGCGCGCGGGTCGCGGCCCTGCTCGGCGGTGAGCGCGCGTTCTTCGAGCACACCATGTCCGGGGTGTGGAAGCTGGCCGCCGGCCGGGGCAAGGTCGTGCGGTTCGTGGTGACCAAGTGGGACCTGCTGGAGGGGCGTGCCACGTTGGAGCAGGTTCGTGACGCGCTGGCGGAGGTGCCCGGTTTCGCGGCGGCGGCACGGCGGTCATCGGGGTGGCGCAACGCGCCCGGCTCGGTTGGGCTGATCCCGGTCAGCGTCGTCGGCGAGGAGCCTGGGCGGCAGGCGGTGGTGCCGTTGTGGTCGGCGCTGGCGCCGGTGCTGCAGGTGGCCGCCGAACGGGCCCGGCGCACGGGGCGGGGTGGTTCGGCGGCGGCCGAGGTCGGGGTGAACTGGTTGGCGCAGGCGGTGACGGCGGAGGCGGTGCGGCGGGTGCTGCACCGCGTGGTGGGCGAGGTGCCGGAGGGACGTGGCGCGCGGCGGTACGCGGGCTTCGCGGCGGCGGGGGCATCGATGCTGGCGGAGGCCGCGGTCAGGACCTGGTCCGACCGGGCCACGCGCCCTGCTCACGGACAGGCGGGGCGGGCGAGGTTGCTGCGGCGTGCGGCCGAGGCGTGCCAGTGGGAGCTGGACGGCTTCCGCCACAGGTTCCCGGCCTCCGCCCTGCACGGTGTCGTCTCATCGCTGCCGACGCCGTTGCGGCGCCGGGTCGGTTGAGCGCCGCCAGGACCGCACGCCGAGCAGCGCGCCGGCGACGGCGGCCGCGATCAGCACTGCCTTCCGACGTGTGGTGACCGGGGTCAGCGCGGGTCGTCGGCCGTGGCGGCCGGTCCAGGTGGTCAGGCTGCGGCCCAGGACCCACTCGCGGAACAGCCACCAGGCGTTCAGCGGTCCGGTGAGGTTTTGCAGGACGATCCAGCTGGGCAGGCATTTCACCGTGGTGCGCCATCCGAGCTGCCGGACCGCGACCGCGACCGAGGCGACGGTGACCACGATCCACAGTGGACTCCACCAGCTGCGCAGCCCGCGCACCACGCCGTGGCGGGCCACGTAGAGGGGCAGGGTGCAGATGGCCATGCCGCCGACGAGGGAGTCGACGACCTGGGAGGCGACGATGATGAACGCTCCGCCGTCCATGACGGGAGCACGGTGTTTGACCATGGTCTGGGCGAACCCGGCGGTCCAGCGGTGCATCTGGGAGAGCAGCTCGGACAGTGAGGTGGGTTCGCCGGTGTAGACGAACGCTTCGGGGGTGAAGGCGACGCGGTGACCGAGGCGGTGCAGGGTCCAGGTGAGGTTGAAGTCCTCGGTGATGTTGTCGTCGGGGTAGCCGCCGACCTCGCGCAGCACGTCGGTGCGGTGGCAGTTGGCCATGCCGCTCAGGACCAGCTGCCGGTGGAACACGTCTTGGAGTGGCCGGATCCAGCCGTTGGCGATGGCGTGGTAGAGCGTGCGGTAGCGGCTGTAGGGGGTGTCGGTGTCGCGGGGCATGGCCGAGGGGCAGGTTCCGGCGTAGCCGCGGCGCAGGGTGGCCATCATCTGCTCCACCGCGCGAGGGGACAGGGTGGCGTCGGCGTCGAGCGCGACGACGGCGTCGCTGGTGATCCTGGGCAGGGCCATGTTCTGCGCCGCCGCCTTCGACCCGCCTTTGCCTTCGATGACGACCACGCCCAGACCGCGAGCGATGTCGGCGGTGCGGTCGGAACAGTTGTCCGCGACCACGATGATCTGGTCAATCGGATGGCTCTGTGCGCGGCAGGATTTGATTGTCCCCGCGATTGACGCCTCCTCGTTGTGTGCCGGGATCACCAACGACACGCTGCTCGGGAAGTGCGACCACGCCCTTTCCCCGAAATGGCCCGTGACCGTCTTCCGTTCGCCTTCGGTCAGCTTCAGGTGTGCGTCTTCCGCCCTCATTCGAGGGTGTCCCCAATCCGATTCGAACCAATGCCGACACCGTCAACAGGACCGCACCGATGCCGGTGCTGGCCAGCAAGGACATAACCCTCCCCACGTCGCGTCCTACTACACAGCATTGCTGGTTCAGCCGCTGGGTAGCGATACCTCGATCAGGTAGGACCGCGATCGGAAAGCGCCGTCACCAACCGTGACCGCGAAGCGGGACGCCGCAGCTCAGGCTCACCGAATGCGACACCGAATCACCTGCCCGGCCGAGGGAGATCAGACCACCGGCGTGTTCCCGGGAGCGTCCGGAGCGTTGTCGATGCCCTGCACAGGTGATTCCCGCGGCAGGGTGTTGCAGATGACGGAAACGCACACCTTCGGGTTGACCGGCCGGTTTGCCTATTCCTTTGTGAGATCGACGTTGTAATCCTCGGTCAGAGGTCCGCAGTCACGAAGCGGTCTCAAGGCCTGGTCGAGGAGGCACTACGCCATGCCCGTCACCACACCGGTTTCCCCGTCCGACGTCGAACTGTCGACCAACCCCGACTCACCGGACAGCCACCGTGAGCAGGTGCTGGTGCAGCTGCCCGGCTCCGGGGTGGTCCCGAAGATCGACGTGTACTTCCTGACCGACAGCACCGGCAGCATGGGCGGCATCATCGGCGCGGTCAGCGCGCGGGTGGAGGAGATCCTGAACAGGCTGATCACCGCCGCGAACGCGGTCGGCGCGGACGTGAACTTCGGTGTCGGGAACTACAAGGACATGGAGGACCCGCAACCCGATCGCTTCCGCAGTCAGGTCCCCCTGGGCACGAGCACCGCGGCTGCGGCCAACGGCATCCGGGCCTGGAGCGCCGCCGGTGGTGGTTGGAGCCACGCGGAGGGCCAGTTCTACGCGCTGGACCAGCTCGCGCAGCCCCCCGGCGGGTCGATCGGTTGGCGTGCCGGCACCAAGCGGATCGTCGTCTGGATCGGCGACATGCCGGGGCACGACCCGATCTGCCAGGGGTTGTCCGGCCTGACCTACGACATCACCGAGGCGTCGGTCACCGCCAAGCTCCAGGCGCAGGGCATCTTCGTGCTCGCGATCAGCACCGGCCCCAGCGGGCCGGGTTCGGGGTTGAACGCGGATCCGGTTCCCCTGTCCTCCGGTGGAGGCGTGTACGAGAGCTTCTGCGGCGCTTTCGGCGGTCTGGCCGGCCAGGGTTCGCGCATCGCCGCCGCGACCGGCGGCACGTACACCGAGGGGATCACCCCTGACACCGTGGTGCAGACGATCATCAACCTCGGCACCGCGGGCATCTCCACGCTGGGCAACGTCAGCCTCGTGCCGGGCACGGCGATCGCGCCTTTCGTGCGCGTCCACCCCGCCGGCGGTCACGGTCCCTTCACCGGCGCCCATCCCGGCACGCTGGACTTCGAGCTGGAGTTCCCCGCCGTGACACCCGTCTCCGGTACGCCGGTGACCCAGGAGGTCGCGGTGGAAGGCGATGTCGACGTGGTCGTGGACGGGGTGCGGACCGGCTCGACCCGGGTGAAGATCACCGTGCCCGACCTGGCCGGGCAGTACAAGATCCAGAGCACGCTCAGCGGCCTGTACCTCCAACTCGACGACCCCGGCTGGACCGGTGACGGTGCCAACGTCGACCAGAACACCTACACCGGCCTGGCCGCTCAGCACTGGGAGCTGATGCCGGTCTCCGGCGGCGGTTACCGGATCAAGAACTGCGACCCGGCCCGCGACCGCTACCTGGAAGTGGTCGGCATGTCCTTCGACGACGGCGCCGAGGTCCTCACCCGGTCCGACCCCAGCGGCCCGCACAAGGAATGGCTGCTCATACCGGCGGGTTCCTCCGGTGCGGGCGGCCTGGTGTTCCGCATCCAGAACCTGCACACCGGCAAGGTCCTCGACATCCAGGGCGGCAGCACGCAGCAGGACGCGCCGGTGTTCCAGTACTTCTACTGGGGCGACTACCCCGCCTACCACGAGAACCACAACCAGCACTGGCGGCTGGAACGCCTCTGACACAGCGCCTCCCGCGCACCACGCGCCGGACCGGTGCGGCCGCGGACCGTGATGCCCACCGGCTCCGGCCGCCCTCCGGAGAAGGACCGCCGACGGTCGACACGCCGACATCCGGGTTGGCCGACCGAACTCACGGTCCCCCTCAACCGAGACCGCGCCGCCGATCACGGATCTGCGACCACCTGACGACCCGACAGCGGAAGAAGGAGCAGCCCCAGCATGCCCATCACCACACCGCCGACCCCGTCCGACATCGAGCTCTCGATCAACCCGAACTCGTCGGACAGCCATCACGAACAGGTCCAGGTGCAGCTGCCCGCCACCGGCGCGATCCCGAAGATCGACGTGTACTTCCTCGCCGACAGCACCGGCAGCATGACCGGCATCATCGACGCGGTCCGCGCCAGGGTGGAGGAAATCCTCACCAGGCTGGTCACCGCGGCCGGCCAGGTCGGCGCGGACGTGCAGTTCGGTGTGGGCAACTACCGGGACCTGGACTACCCCGTCACCCAGCGCTTCCACCACCAGGTCTCGCTGACCTCCAGCTCCCCGGCCGCCGCCGGCGCCATCCACGCCTGGACCGTGGCCGGCGGCACCACCGTCGCCGAAGGTCAGTTCTTCGCCCTGGACCACCTCGCCCAGCCTCCCGGCGGCACGATCGGCTGGCGTGCTGATGCCAAGCGGATCATCCTCTGGGTCGGCGACGCCCCGGGGCACGACCCGATCTGCCAGGCCGTGTCCGGTCTGACCCACACCATCACCGAGCACTCGGTGATCTCCAAGCTGCAGGCCGAGGGCATCGCCGTGCTGGTGATCAGCACCCCCTCCGGGTCGAGCGGACCAGGGCTCGACGTCGACCCGGTGCCGCTGTCCAACGGCGCCCCTTACCAGGGCAACTGCAGCATCGGCGGCACCTCCGGGCAGGGCAGCCGGGTCGCCGCCGCCACCGGCGGCACCTACACCGACGGCATCACCCCCGCCACGATCGTCGACACGATCATCACCCTGGGCACCACGGGCATCACCACCATCGGCAGCGTCAGCTTCGTTCCCGACACCACGATCGCGCCGTTCGTGCACGTCTCGCCCGCCGGCTACGGCCCCTTCCCCGGCACACAGCCGCAGACCCTGGACTTCGCGCTGGAGTTCCCCAGGGCCACGGCAGCTGCCGCCGCCCCGGTGACCCGGGCGATCACGGTGCAGGGCGCGGTCGACGTGGTCGTGGACGGCGTGCGGACCGGCTCCACCCAGGTGAAGATCACCGTGCCGGACCTGACCGGCAGCTACAAGATCCGCTGCACCCTGAGCGGCCTGTACCTGCAGCTGGACGATCCGAACTGGACCGGTGACGGCGCCAACGTCGACCAGAACGTCGACAGCGGCATCCCGGCCGTGGGATGGCAGCTGGTGCCCGTCCCCGGCGGCGGTTACCACATGAAGAACTGCGACCCGGCCCGTGACCGCTACCTGGAGGTGGTCGGCATGTCGATGGACAACGGCGCCGAGGTGCTCACCCGGTCCGATCCCAGCGGCACGCACAAGCAGTGGCTGTTCATCCCCGCCGGGGCGTCCCAGGGCGGGTCGGTGTTCCGCATCCAGAACCTGCACTCCGGCAAGGTCCTCGACGTCCGCAACCAGAGCCTGGACCCCGACGCACGGGTGACCCAGCAGAGCTACTGGGGCGACTACCCCACCTACCACGAGCACCACAACCAGCACTGGGTCCTGGAGCGCATCTGAGATGACTCCCCAGGACGACGCCCACCTCGCGCTGGTCAACGGTGCCAGCGGCAAGGCCCTGACGGCCGATGGCCCGCGGATCCGGCAGACCTGGCCCGACAACACCGCACCGGCGCAGCGGTGGAGGCTGCGCCGCACGGCGGAAAGCCGTCACACCGTCGTGGTGGAGAACACCGCGAGCGGGCTGGTGTTGTCCGTGGCCGGCGCCGCCGGGCACAACGGCGCCGAGGTGGTGCTGGAGGAACGACGGGAGAACGGTCAGCACCAGCTGTGGCGGCTGGTGCCGCTGCGCTCGGGCTGCCACGCCCTGGCGAACCTGGCCAGCGGCAAGTACCTGGACCTGTGGGACGCCGACTCCGGTCACGAGCCCCGGCTGGCCCAGTTCGACTTCTGGCACGGACCACAGCAACGCTGGTGCCTGCGCCCAGTCGCACACCGCCGCAACAGCCGGGCCGTGGTCACCCTGGTCCGCGACGAACCTGACTTCTTCCCGATCTGGCTCGACTACTACTCCCGGTTCTTCGCACCGCAGGACATCCACGTGCTGGAACACCAGCCCGCACCCGGCCTGCCGCCCGACGACCGGTTCACGCGCATCCCGATCCACCACGACGAGTTCAGCAGCGACTGGCACCGCGACATCGTCCAGCAACACCAGCACGACCTCGTCGACCGCTACGACGTCGTGCTCAGCACCGACGTCGACGAGATCGTCACCCCCGACCCGCGCTACGGCGACCTGAGCCGCTACATCGACCAGTTCGACCAGGACTTCGTCAACTGCACCGGCTGGGAGGTCCTGCACCAGCACGACAGCGAAGCACCCTTCGACGCCGGACGCGGTGTGCTGGAGCAGCGCTCGACCTGGTTCTCCAACCCCCTGTACTCCAAGCCCCTGCTGGCGCGGATACCGATGACCTGGCTGGGCGGCTTCCACGAACGCGCCGACCAGGCCACCAACCCCGACCCGAACCTGTACCTGATCCACCTGCACCGCATGGACTACCAGCTCTGCCTCCGCCGTCACCAGCTGCGCACCACCCACAGGACCGCGCAGGACGACATCGACAACCACCGCGGCTACCAGAACCGCATCGTCGAGCCCGACGAGTTCCACCGCTGGTTCTACCGGGACAGGGTCTGCGGCGAGCCGATCCACCCCGAACCCATACCCGAGCACTGGCGCGGCACCGTGTGACCGCGCCGGCACGGGCAGTGACCCGACCCGACCCGATCGGGGCTATCCGGCTGTGCCCGACTTTCCGATGTTCTGAACGAGCTCAAGTACCCACCACACCAGTCCGGAGGATGCAGTGCCTCTCACCGACCTGCTCAAAGCCAAGATCGACCACGGCTTCGCCCAGCTGGACGTGGACGGCGACGGTCTGTTGACCGAGCAGGACCACGTCCTGATGGGCCGCCGCACCGCCGAGTCCCTGGGCCACGCGTCCGGCTCGGCGGAGGAGCAGCGCATCGTGGACGCCTACCTGGGCATTTGGCGCGAGCTGCACGCACCCCACATCCCCGGCGGCGGCCAGGCCATCAGCCGCGAGCAGTTCCTCGCCTCCACCGGCAGTCTCGCCGATGACCCGCAGGCCGCCTCCGCGACCGTGGGAGCGCTTGCCAAGGCGTTCCTGGCGATCGCCGACACCGACGCGGACGGCAACGTCAGCCCGGAAGAGTTCCGGAAGTTCCAGCACGGGCACTTCCCGGACCTGACCGACGAGGAGTCGGCGCAGGCGTTCCACCACCTCGACCTCGACAGCGACGGGGTGCTGACGGCGGAGGAGTTCGTCCGGGCGTGCGTGGACTACTGGACCAGCACGGACCCCGACTCGCCCGGGAACTGGTGGGCGGGCCGCGCCCTGGGCTGAGGATTCGCGACGAGTGAGGTCGACGGGCAGGTCCTCCGTCATCCCGGAAGATTTTCTCCGACGGGATGTCGACACAGCGCGCACGGCTCCGACGTCCCAGGCGAGGATGGGGCCGACCGGCTGCGTCCACGACGAAGACCAAGGGGCCGATGGTGAAGTACGTGATCATGATCCACTCCAACCCGCAGCCGTGGGGGCACCCGACCTCCGACCACCTGCCCGAGTACCGGGTCATGTCGGACGAGCAGCGGGAACGGATGAACGCCGACTTCGCGGCCATGCTCGCGGACCTGCAGGAGAGGGGCGAGCTGCTGGGCGGTGAGGCGCTGGGAGCGCCCGAGTCGTCACGGCTCTACCGCTGGAGCGACGGCAAGCCCCTGGTCACCGACGGCCCGTACTCGGAGGCCAAGGAGCACCTGGCCGGGTTCTTCCTCGTCGACGTGGAGAGCCAGGAGCGCGCGGAGGAGATCGCGGCGCGGTTCAGCGGTCCTGGTGAGACCGTCGAGCTGCGTCCCGCGATGGGGCCAGGGGGTTCCGACCAGTGACCGCACAGGTGGTCGAGGACGTGTGGCGGCAGGAGTCCGCGCACGTCCTCGCCGCCCTGCTGCACCGGTACGGCGACCTGGGCGACTGCGAGGACGCGGCGCAGGAGGCAGCCGAGGCGGCGGCGCGGCAGTGGGACCGGGACGGCGTGCCCGGCAACCCCCGCGGCTGGCTCATCAGGGTCGCGTCCCGGCGGCTGATCGACCGGATGCGCACCGACGACGCGCGGACAGCGCGGGAGAACGCCCTCAGCGCCGCACTTCCCGCCGACGCCCGCCTCTCCCCCGCCGCCGACCGGTCACCGCACGACGAAGCCGACGACACCTTGCGGTTGTTGCTGCTGTGCTGTCACCCGGGCCTGAGCCGGTCCTCGCAGGTCGCGTTGACGTTGCACGCCGTCGGCGGGCTGAGCACGGCGCAGATCGCCGCCGCCTACCTGGTTCCCGAACGCACGATGACGCAACGCCTCACCAGGGCGCGCTCCACGTTGCGGGCGGCAGGTGCGGTGTTCCGGCTCCCGGCCCCAGCCGACCTGCCCGCGCGCGTCGCCGCCGTGCTCGACGTCTGCCACCTGATGTTCACCGAAGGGCACACGCGCTCCACCGGTGACGCACTGGTCGACTCGCCGCTGGCCGAGGAAGCCATCCGCCTCACCCGGCAGCTGCACGCGGTCGTACCCGACCACGACGAGGTCGCCGGCGCACTGGCGTTGATGCTCCTGACGCACGCCCGCGCGGCTGCCCGGACCGAGAACGGGAACCTCGTGCCGCTCGCGGAGCAGGACCGGTCCCGGTGGGACCGCCGGCGGATCGCCGAAGGCGTGCGAATCCTGGAACGGGTGCTGCCGCGCGGGCACGTCGGCAGGTTCCAGCTGCAGGCCGCGATCGCCGCCGTCCACGCGGAGGCCGAGAGCTGGGAGGACACCGACTGGCGGCAGATCACCCTGCTCTACGCCATGCTGGCGCAGGTGGCACCCAGTCCGGCCGTGACGCTCAACCAGGCGGTCGCGGTCGGGATGGCGTTCGGCCCCGAGGACGGCTTGGCCCTCCTCGGTCCGTTGCTCGACGATCCCGTGACGAGGCGGCACCACCGCACTCACGCCGTACGCGCGCACCTGGTGGAGATGACCGGCGACCTGCCCGGTGCGCTCGACAGCTACCGCCAGGCGGCCCGTCTCACGGCGAGCCAACCCGAGCAGCGCTACCTCAACGCGCGGATCGGCCGTCTCGACGCGAAGTGAAGCCGGACGTCCACAAGAGGAAATGACACACGGCAGCCACCTGGCACAGCACTACCGGGGCTTCAGGCCGGCGAGCACGACGGTGACCACGCTGTCGGCTTCGGCACGCCAATGAGGACGGTCGTGCGCCGCGGTGATGCCGTGCAACGCCATCATGACGGCGCTGGGCTCGACGTCGTCCCGCACGGTGCCCTCCGTCACCCCGGCCCGCACGAGCTCGACGACGGCCTGTTCCAGCGCAAGGCCGCCTTCCGCCAGTGCGCCGGAACGGGTGGCCATGAGCGTGGCCAACGTGCGGGCGAGGCCCCGGTGGGCGTCCACGTACTCGACCATGCCGCGCAGGAACGCCGCCAGCGCGTCCGCCGCGGGGAGCTGGGACCGCAGGTCGCGGACGCGGTCGCAGAGCGCGGCGACCTCGCCGCGGTAGACGGCCTCGGCCAGTGCCTCCCTGGTCGGGAAGTGGCGGTACAGCGTGCCGGTGCCGACGCCGGCGAGGCGGGCGAAGTCGTCGAAGCGCAGGTCGAAGAAGCTGCCGTCGGCGAAGAGCTCCCTGGCCTTGGCGACCAGGGCGTCCCGGTTGCGCCGGGCGTCGGCGCGCAGCGGCTTGGCGGTGTTCACGCGGTGCCTCTCGTTGACAAGTGGAGACCATCTCCATATCGTCGAAGTGGAGATCGTCTCCGTTTTATCGTACTCCACGGGGTGTGCAGTGAAGATCCTCATGTTCGGTCGTGGCGCGATCAGCACCGGCTGCGGCTGGGCGCTGGAGCAGGCGGGCCACGACGTGGAGTTCTACGTGCGGCCGGGGCGCGCGGCGCAGTACGGGGACGCGGTGCGGCTGGAGCTCGTCGACGCGCGGCGGCGGCCGTGGGGGCGGCGGGTCGAGCAGCGGTGGCCGGTGCGCCTGCGGGAGGAGCTGGCGGCCGATCACGACTACGACCTCGTCGTGCTGAGCGTGCCCCACCACCGGCTGGCGGAGGCCGCCGAGTTCCTGGCACCACGCGTCGGCGGCGCGACCGTGCTGGTGCTCGGCAACGTCTGGGCGGAACCGGAGGAGGCGGTCGAGCCGCTTCCCCTCGACCGGCTCGCGTGGGGCTTTCCCGGCTTCGGCGGCGCGTTCGGCGCGGACGGCGTGCTGCGCGGGGTGCTACTGCCGCCGGTCGTCTTCGGCACGCTCGGTGCGCCGCCCACCGAGCGTGAACTGGTTGTGCGCCAGGTGTTCCGCGCGGCCGGGTTCCGCCCGCGGGAACGGCAGGACCTCCGCGGCTGGCTGTGGTTGCACTTCGCGGTGGACGCCGGTCTGCACGCGCAGGCGCTGCGCAGGGGCGCGCTCGCCGACCTGGTCGGCGTGCCGGGTGCCTTCCGCGAGGCGCTGCGCACCGGTCGCGAGCTGCTGCCGGTGCTGGAGGCGCGCGGGATCGACCTGCGCCGGCACCGGGCCGCCGTGCTGGGGCTCCGCGCGCCCGCCTGGCTGACGGGAAGCGTCCTCGCGTGGCTGGTCGCCCACTTCCCGCCGGCCCGTGCCAGCTTCCGGACCCAATGGGACGCGAGCGCCGCCGAGCCGCGGGAGATCGTCCGCGACGCCGTGGCGGAGGCCCGGCGGTGGGGTGTCGCGGCGCCCCGGCTGGAGGCGGCCCTGCTCGGAACTTCGTGAGCCCGCACGGGCCGTGCCCGCCCTGACCAGCGCACGAGCCGACTCGTGTACACAGGAGGGTGGTTGCCGGAACAAGTTCCACCGCGAGCGGTCGGCACGGACCCGGCCGCCGAGCGCGCACAGCACCTGCGAGAACAGGAGGTGTCCCGGTGGAACTCCCCGAGAAGGAGAGGCTCCAGCTCAAGGAGATCGAGAGGCAGCTCGCCGAGGAGGACCCGCGGTTCGCCGCCAGGCTGACCCGCAAGCCCCCGCCGCACCAGCGGCTGTCCCGCAAGGCGATGTTCGCCGTCCTGCTCGTGCTGGCCGACGTCGTCGGCCTGGCGGTGCTGGTGGGTGGTGTCACGCTCGGGTCGGTCGTGCTCATCGTGCTCGGCGTCGCCGTTCTCGCCGTCTTCCCCGTGCTGGTCGTCGTCCGCGCCTGGCAGGGCACGCGCGGGAAGCGGTGACCCCGCCCGCACCGCAGTCCGGTAGCCGCTGACGCCCCACAGGAGCCGACAACTTCCATGATCATCCGACCGGGACACCCGTGCTGGGTGGAGCTGGCCACGACCGACACCGAGCGCAGCACGGCCTTCTACGGGTCCGTGTTCGGCTGGCGGTACCACTGGATCAAGGACGGCGCGGGCGAGGACTACGCGATCGCCCTCCTGGACGGCGAACCGGTGGGCGGCGTCCGGCCGCTGGAGCGCGCGACGCTGGACTGGACGCCCTACCTGGCCGTCGCGGACCTGGCCGCCGCGGGCGAACGGGTGCGGCGGCTCGGTGGCACGGCGCTGGAGACCCGGCAGCACGTCCTGCCCGGTCTCGTGGCCAAGGTCCTGGCCGACGACCCGAGCGGGGCGACGGTGGGGCTCGCCCAGCCCGTCGCCGACGGCTGGGGGTTCACCGCAGGGGTGCCGGGAGCGCTCGTGTGGCTGGAGTTCGTCACGCGCGCGCCCCGCCAGGCCGATCCGTTCTACGGCGCGCTCTTCGACTTCCGGCAGCGGCAGGTCGGGGACGGCACGGCCGTCGACCACGTCGTGTACTCCACCGGCGGGGACACGGTGATCGGCCGGGTGCGGATGGCGCCGGACACCCCGGCGACCGTGCCGCCGCGGTGGATCGCGCACTTCGCCGTGCCGCCCGGTCTGGACTTCGCCGAGACGCTGCACCGGGCCCGCACGGCCGGGGCGCGGCTGCGGTTCCAGCCCTACCCCTCGCCGCTGGGTCAGGTCGCGGTGCTGGCCGACCCGCTCGGCACCCGCTTCGCGATCATCGACCCGGAGCTGGCCTCGGACTGGGACGACCACTCACCGGCCGACGACCCCTACGACGACTGACGTCCGAGCACGGGCCGCAGGTGTCGACCGGGCAGATCACCGACCCGGACGTGTCACTTCTTCACCTGAACGACTGAACGCACAGGTCAACGCAGCGAGAACGCGACTCGGTCACCACTACAGTCGTGTGGTCCCCTACTTCTTGATTCACCCTCACGGCCTAGGCGGAACCACACTGAACGGCCTACCGACGCGTGCGCTCGGCGAAGCTCACGTGACGTCGATGCACACCACCGCCGCCATCTGCCGGGTCTTGGCCGCCGACGCGACCCCGGTGTTCCGCGAAGGCCTGCGCACGGTCGTGCAGCGCACGATCGGCCTGGAGTGGGCCGGCGGCACGGACCACCCCGACGTCATCCGCGACAGCGTGCGCACCACGCTCCCGCACGTGGTCCTGCTGGACAGCGCGATCGACCCGCAGGGGCGGCTGACCGAGGAACTCGTCACGACCAACCCGAGGCTGCGGGTGGCGGTCCTGCTCCGCGAACGCGACCACACCCCCGCCTCCGTGCGCATCGCCCAGGCGGCCGGGGCGCACTGCCTGCTCAGCAGGGAGACCGACGCGTCGAGGATGGTCCGCGCGATCCTCCAGCCGGCGCCGGCCGGCCACTACATCGACCCCGGGCTGCTGCTGGCCCTCAACGCGCCGGGCCCGCACCCGTCCGGCAGCGGGCACGACGTGCTCACCTCACGGCAGTGCCAGACCCTCGCACTGGTCGCCGAGGGGAAGGTGGACGAGGACATCGCCCACGTCCTGGACATCGCCGTGACCACGGTGCGCACCCACGTCCGGGAGATCCGGCGGCGGCTCGGCGCCCACGACCGCGCCCACGCGGTCGCACTGGCCTACCACGTGGGCATCCTGCCGCTGCAACCGTCGCTCAGGACCTCCGTCCGGCGGCCTCGATCGCGGTGAGCACGGCGTCGAGGTCGGCCCGGGTGGTGCGCGGGTTGATCGTGCACAGCCGCACCGCGAGCCGGCCGTCCACAGTGGTCGTCGTGACGAACGCGCTGCCGGACTCGTTGACGGCGGCGCAGATCGCCGCCTGGAGCTCGTCGGAACCGCCGCGGTGGCGCAGGCAGACGATCCCCAGGCTCGGGCCCGCCACCAGTTCGAGGTCCCTGCTGGCGGTGACGCGGCGGGCGACGTGCTCGGCCTGGTCGAGGCCGTGGTCGACGGCGGCGCGGAAGGCGGCCACGCCGAAACCCTTGAGGGACAACCACAGCTTCAGCGCGCGGGCGGCGGTGGTGAACTGCACGCCGTGGTCGGACAGGTTCGTCTCGGCGGCTGCGGGCCGGGAGACGCTGAGGTAGTCGGCACCGGCGCGGTAGCGGTCGACGGTGAACGCCCTGCGCAGCACCTCGGGGTCGCGCACCAGCACGCAGCCGATCTCGTAGGGCTGGAACAGCCACTTGTGCGGGTCGACCACGACCGAGTCGGCCTCGTCCAGGCCGCGCAGGGCGGCGCGGCCGCGGTCGGTCAGTGCCGCGGCGGCACCGTGGGCGCCGTCCACGTGCAGCCACAGGTCTTCCGCCCGGCACAGCGCGGCGAGCTCGGGCAGCGGGTCGATCGCGCCGGTCGCGGTCGTGCCCGCCGTCGCCAGCACCAGGAACGGGCGCAGTCCGGCGGCGCGGTCGGCGTGGACCGCGTGCCGCACGGGCTCCGCGCGCAGCGCCGGCAGCAGCCGCACCTGGTCCCGCCGCAGCCCGAGGACGTGGCAGGCGCGCAGCACGGCGGGGTGGGTCTGGTCCGAGCAGTAGAGGACGCCGCCCGTCGCGTTCGTGCCGAGGCGGTCGTCGCGCGCGGCGGCGATCGCCGTCAGGTTGGCGAGCGCACCACCGGGGGTGAACACGCCGCCCGCACCCGCCGGCAGTCCGAGCAGGCTCGCGAGCCACCGGGCGGTCACCAGCTCGACGGCCGCGGGTCCGGCGCCGACCGGCCACGCACCGGGCGAGGTGTTGAAGCCGGAGGCGAGCAGGTCGCCGAGCACGCTGAGGAAGTTGCCGGCGCTGGGGATGAACGCCAGGCAGCCGGGGTGCCCGAGCCGCAGCGAACGCGGCAAGACCTCGTGGGCGAGGAACTCGACGAGCAGGCCGGGGTCGGACGGGTGCTCGGGCACGGGGTCGTCCAGCACGTGCCGCAGCTCGTGCGGTGTCGCCGGTGTTCTGACCGGCTGGGCGCGCAGGCCGGTCAGGTGGTCGACGACGAGGTCGACCACCCGGTGCCCGAGCTCGCGCATGCGCTCCGGTGGCAGGTCGAGCCAGCCCGCCTCGTCAGCCATCGTTGACCACCACCGCGCGGCGCACGGCCCTGACCCAGTCCCGCGCCTCGGCCGTGAGCTCCGGGGCCGGCCGCACGGCGGCGGCCGGTCCGCGCCACTGCAGCAGGACGAGCTCCTCCCCCGGCCGGACCCGGTCACCGGGACGGGCGTGCGGCCACAGCAGCGCCTCGCCGGGCCGCAGGCCGACGAGGTCGCCTTCGCCCTGGTGGTGCGGCACGCCGCCGTCGAGCCGGTGCACCCCCGCCTCGACCCCCTTCCGCAGCACACCGCTGCGGTCGGCGGTGACGACGAGCTGGCTGAGCTCCAGGTGCGGCACCTGCACCTCCTCGACGGGCAGTGACGGCGCCACCGCGGCGAGCACGTGCGTGCCGAGGGTGGGCAGCAGTCCCGCGGCGCGTTCCTGGGCCTGCACCAGCGACACGACCGTCTGGAACCTCGGGTTGATCTCGATGGCCAGCACGGCCGCAGCGGGTGTGACGAGCAGGTCGAGCCCGAACGCGCCGAGGAACTTCAGCCCGCCGAGCTGGTCGCCCACCAGTGCGCCCACCTCGCGGCACCGCGCCGCGGCACCGGGTGGGAGGTCGTCGTCGGCGATCAGCTGGTTGCCGCAGTGCGCGCCCCAGTACGGCGTCAGCTCGGGGATGCCCACCAGCTGGTGGGACAACGCGGACACCACCGTGCCGTGCCGCGTCACGCATCCGCTCACCGTCACCGGGACTCCGTCGACGTGGACCGACACCCGCAGCGCCTCACCGGCCCACTCGCGCAGCACGTCGGCGCGCTGCCGCGGTGTGGTGACCAGGCGCGTGCCCTTGCCGGTGAGGTTGTTCGCCCGGCGCTGCACGACGAGCGGACCCGTTGCGGCGTCGGGGATCTCGCCCTCGACGACCCACGTGCGCGGTGTATCCGCACCGGCCGCCGCGAACAGCTCCAGCGAGGTGATCTTGTCGGCCGCAGTGGCCACGGCGGCCGGGTCGGCGGCCAGCAGCCGCAGGCCCGCCGCAGCCGCCCAGGCGTGCGCGCCGATCCCGTCCTCGGGTGCGAAGCTCACCGCGAGCCCGTGCGGTTCAGCCGGTCGCGCGGGCGGCGGGAGGTCCGCCTCGCGCCGGTGGTCCCGGTGGGCGATGCGCAGCCACGGGATCACGGGCGCGGCCACCGCACCGAGGAACGGCGACCGGTCGTGCCACGTCAGGTGCGGCGCGTGCGCGCGTAACAGCCGCACGCCCTCGTCGAGGGGCACGCCACTGATGGTCGGCACGGCGTGCTCAGAGGACGGTGAAGGTGCCGGCCGACGACTGCCGGGTGATGCCTTCCGCGGTGAGGCACCGCGCGAGGTCGACTGCGGGGGCCACCTGCACGGCCTGGGCTGACCGCCCGGCGAACACGCCGCCGGTGATCGTGCCGGTCTTGGTGACCACGTCGGCGCCGGGGGCGGACGTGACGGTCACGGTGTAGGTGAACGTGCTGGTCCGCCCGTCCGCCCACCTGATCACGCGGCTCTCCTGCACGGCGGCGAGCGGTTCCAGGCACCCGGCGGTGCGGTCCACGGTGAACTCGCTGGTGCCGCCCGTGACCACGCCGGTGCACGAGGTGTACTCGTCCCGCACCGACGTGCGCAGCGGTCGCGGCACCAGCACGACGCCGGGCGAGTACGTCCAGGTCGACGTCGTCGTGCACGCCACGACGGGCGTGTCCGCGACCGCGGCCGCACCGGGAACGGCGGGCACGAGCGCCGCGACGACGACGCCGAGGGCGCGGCAGGACTTGGCGAGGTGGCTCATTCGGTCACGCATCCTGATCTCGAAGCACCGGGGGGGGTGAGCGGATCGTATTGATCACGAGTCGATCCGGGTGATCACCGGATCGGGTACACCGTGCGACACTGCGGTCCCCCTACGAGAGGTGCGCAGATGGTTCCCGAAGACCTCGTCGTGTGGCGCCGCCGGCAGGACGCGGGTCAGCCCAACCCCTGGTCGGAGGGCCTGCGGCTGCTCGCGGACGACGAGCGGCCCGCGGCGCTGGACACCGGTTACCTGACCGCCGCGGACCTCGCGAACCCCGACGTCGCCGCCAACACCAGGGCGATCGAGGAGACGGCCGCGCTGGTCACCTGGGTCGCCGAGGACGAGGACGAGGGCAGGGCGTTCGGCTACTGGCGCGGACCGGGCCACCTCCCGCTCACCGCGGCGCCCGTCGTCGTCCTCGACAACGAGGGCCAGTTCGAGCTCCTCCGCGGCAGCAGCCTCAGCGAGGCCCTCAGCGACGAGTACGGCCAGTGGGCCGACGACGGCTACGCCGGTGTGGTCGCGCGGTGCCGGGCGGAGGGCGTCCCGATCAGCGCCGACGACCCCGACGACCTGCCGGAGCCGGCCGTGTCTCCGACCCCGGACGAGCACCACGGCGCCCGGTACCGCGCGCTGCTCGCCGAAGGCGCGGCTGGATGACCGGTGTCACCGCCGGGCAGCTGGTGGCCGCGGTCGAGCAGATGACCGGGCTGCCGTGGCCGGACGACGGGCGGCTCGACTGGGAGGTCGACGGGCTCGCCGGGCACACGGACGTCCACCGGCACGTGCTGCCCCTTGCGGCCGTGCCGTCGTCCTTCCTCGACCTGGCCGACCGGAGCTGGGGCACGCGCCACCGCGCCGGTGCGAGCCGCTTCATCGACTCCGAGGTGGTGTGGTGGCGGTCCGGGGACGACGCCGTCGCCCTGGTCGGCACCCCCGCCGCCGTGGTGGTGCTGCCGGCGCGGTGGCTGGCAGAGCCACCCGCCGGAAGTGACGTGTCGCCGGTCGTCGCGGACTTCCTCTCCGGTGACGGCGAACGCGTCCTGTCCTCGGTGTGGGCGGTCTTCGGGACCCGTGACCCCGAGGTCCTGGCCCCGCTGGTCCCCGCGCTGCGCGCCGTCGAGGAGGCGACCGCGGACGTCGAGCTCGGCGGCCTGCTCGTGTCCAACCACTCCAACCTGGAGCACGCGCTCGACCGGGTCCGGCTCTTCGCCGCCGGGACGTGCCTGTGCGCGGCGTACCCCGCGCACCAGTTCTACGACCCGGCGAAGGAGAGCGGGCGCCGGCACGTCCGGGTCGTGCGGACGGTTCCCAATGACCGGCAGTGGGTGCCCGACCGCGTCTGCGAGTGCCTCGACTGCGGCCGGCGGTTCCAGGTCGAGCAGGGCGAGTACCACTACCCCTGGTGGAAGTGGACCCCGGTCGCCGGGTGACCGGGCAGACACGAACCGCTCCCGGACCCCGCTCCGAACACCAGGTGGAGCGTGCGGCCGAAGCTGAGAGCCGGGGTCTGCGATGAGCGGCTGTTCTCAGCGGCGACCGCGTGCTGCGGACCCACCGTTGAGCGTTCGGCGGGGTGCCCGCTTACGGTGGGTCGAGGAACGAGAGGTCCAACGCCCGCAGCGTCGTCGTGGCTGCTGCGGGTTCGGCGTTCTGGGAGCGTGAGTCATGAGTGCCATCACCACGCCGACGAAGCCGGCCAACGCGGCCGCGCGCGTCGCAGGGGCGGCGGCCAACGCTGCCGATGAGCGGTTCCACGCGGCCTCCGGGCTGCGCAAGCAGCTGAACAAGGTGTTCCCGACGCACTGGTCGTTCCTGCTCGGTGAGATCGCCCTGTACAGCTTCATCGTGTTGTTGTTGTCGGGTACGTACCTGGCGTTGTTCTTCGACCCGTCGATGACGGAGGTCACCTACAACGGGGCGTTCGAGAACCTGCGGGGGATCGAGATGTCGCGGGCGTTCGCGTCCACGCTGGACATCTCGTTCGAGACCCGTGGCGGGTTGTTCGTGCGTCAGGTGCACCACTGGGCTGCGTTGCTGTTCATGGCGGCGATCGTGGTGCACATGTTCCGGATCTTCTTCACCGGTGCGTTCCGCAAGCCGCGTGAGATCAACTGGGTCATCGGCATCGTGTTGTTCATGCTCGGTGCGATCGAGGGTTTCCTGGGCTACTCGCTGCCCGACGACCTGCTCTCGGGTACGGGCCTGCGGGTGATGGCGGCGCTGCTGATCTCGTTCCCGGTGATCGGCACGTGGCTGAACTGGTTGATGTTCGGCGGTGAGTTCCCGGGCACGGACATCATCCCGTTGCTCTACACCGCGCACATCCTGCTCATCCCGGCGATCATCCTGGGGTTGATCGGCGCGCACCTGGGTCTGGTGTGGTACCAGAAGCACACCCAGTTCCCGGGTGTGGGCCGCAAGGAGACCAACGTCGTCGGTGTGCGGATCATGCCGGTGTTCGCGGCGAAGGGTGGCGGGTTCTTCGCCGTCGTCGTGGGTGTCATCGCGATCATGGGCGGGGTGTTCCAGATCAACCCGATCTGGAACATCGGCCCGTACAACCCGGCGCAGGTCTCGGCGGGGTCGCAGCCGGACTGGTACATGGGCTGGACCGACGGCCTGGTGCGCATCTGGCCGGCGTGGGAGTTCTACCTGGGCAACTACACGATCCCGGCGCCGTTCCTGCCGTTCATCCTGGGGTTGCCGTTGCTGACCGGGATCGCGGCGGTGTACCCGTGGATCGAACGGCGGATGACCAAGGACTACGCGCATCACAACCTGTTGCAGCGCCCGCGTGATGTTCCGGTGCGCACGGCGCTGGGGTGGATGGCGATCACGTACTTCATGGTGTTGCTGCTGATGGGCGCGAACGACATCTTCGCTTACCAGTTCGACATCTCGTTGAACCTGACGACGTGGATGGGCCGCATCGGCATGCTGGTCCTGCCGCCGATCGCGTACTTCATCGCGTACCGCACCTGCATCGGGTTGCAGCGGGCGGACCGTGAGGTGCTGGAGCACGGTGTGGAGACCGGCATCATCAAGCGGTTGCCGCACGGTGAGTTCATCGAGGTCCACCAGCCGCTGGGCCCGGTGGACGACCACGGTCACCCGATCCCCCTGGCCTATCAGGGCGCGTCGGTGCCGAAGAAGATGAACAAGCTCGGTTCGGCCGGTCACCCGGTCGCGGGCAGCACGTGGTCGCCGGACCCGGTCGAGGAGACCGTGGCACTGGAGAACGCACGCCGCAGGGCGCACGTCTCCGAAGGCATCAGCGCCGAGGACACCGCGGGCGAGCTGGCCGGCAAGCCCTCCGACCCCAAGGCGTGAGGAACGGGGTGCCGCGGCTGCGCGGCACCCCGTCAGCCCGTGTCAGTCGCGCCGGGCCACGCGCAGCGCGAACGCCGCCGATCCCAGCAGTGCCAGCGCACCGAGGCCGACGAGCGGCAGCACGGAGTCCTCACCGGACTGCGACCCGAAGCCACCCGCGAGGCCCTGGGCGGCGTAGTCGGACCCGCTCTGCTTGCCGCCGTACGCCTTCGCCACCGCCCGCTGGTACTCGGCGACCGTCAGCCGCTCCCCCGCACGACGACCGCTGCCACCGGCGTCGAGCACGGTCAGCCGCGTGCCCTTCTGCGCGTACCAGGCGTTGACCTGCGGTTCGTGCAGCAGGGTGGCACCGGCGGGCAGCTTCGCGGCCAGTGTGGACTCCTGGTCACCGGAGGCCAGGTTGGCCACGGACCACCGGCCGTCCGCGCCGCGCACGGTCTGGATGGTGGAGGTCTGACCGTCGCTCGACGACGCGGGCACCGCCACGTAGGCGAGCTTGCCCGGTTGCGCGTCCCTGGCACCGGAGACGAACTCCGGCGAGAGCGTGTACACCGGGACGACGCCGTCCCGCACGGCAACGGTCGCCGCGCCCTTGCCGCGCAGGTCACCGAGGAAGTCCGCGACGGCGTCCACGGTGGACTGCTCGGTGGCGGCCGCCCGTGCCGCCTGGAGGTCGGCGGCCGACACCGCCTCGTCCGCGTGGGCCGACGGTCCCGCGGCGAGCAGGACGACGACCGACAGCACCGCCGCGGCCGTGAGGTTGCGGGTGTTCATGGCCGTCCTCACCGGTTGATGCCCGTCAGCGTGTGCGTCCAGGTGAACGAGGTGTTCGAGCGGTAGCTGCTGTAGGTGGAGCGGTTGTAACGGGTGTTGCTGCCCCACGGGTCGGCCCAGTTGACCCACTGGCGGTTGCTGCTGTCGACCTCGTAGCCGTAGACGGCGTGCATGTGGCCGCCGCCGGAGGACCACAGGATGCGGGTCTCGATCGGCTGCTCGCGGTCGATCTGGTCGCGGATGGACGCGAACGTGACGGTGCCCGACAGGTAGCTGCCCGGCGAGGAGTAGCCGAGGTCGTAGAACGCCTCGCGGACCTCGCCGAGGTCGCCCTGGTTGTTGCGGCAGCTCGTGCCCGACTCGTCGTGGGCGAGCTGGCAGAACCGCGTCTGGGTCACCGAGGTGCCGTGGTAGCGGGCGATGCTGGTGCCGGCGGCGGCCCAGCACCACTGGGTCTGCTCCTGGGCCTGCATGGTGAAGTTGAGACGGCCGAGGGCGGAGACGTCGGGCGCCGCGGTGGCGACGGGCTGCACGAGCAGCCATCCCGCCGCCACCGCCGCGACCGCGGCAAGAGCTCGTGGGCGCAGGGTGCTCACGGGCCCTCCTTTCGTGGACGTCGAGGGTGTTCCCCGGTGAGTTCCGGGCACAGCCGAACGATGGCCACGAGGCAGGGACGGGCACAAGATCGGTGCGCGGGCGGGGCGACCGTTCACAACGCGAACGTCGGCTTCCGCCACGGCGGTGTGAATGTTTCCGCGAACCCGGTCAGCGCCACTCCAGGGCGATGCCGGCGACACCGCGGTGGACGACGGGAAAGAACGCGCTCGCGACCAGCGCGCGGTCGCAGATCAGGTCGGTGACCTCCACCGGCGGCTGGTGCTCCCGCGTGCCCAGCACCCGCGTGCACCTGCTCGGCAGAGCCTCCGCGGTCATCGCCACCTGCAGCAGGTACGGACCGGCGCCGTCGCGGAACATCCGCGTGTAACCGGGACACGGCGTGCCCGACCGGTCGTTGACCGTGTAGCTGACGACGGCCGTCTCGCCCTCGTCGAGGCTGCGGTCGAACAGCAGCTCGAACACCATCGAGCGGTCGGCCCGGCGCACCCGCCCGATCCGGCACCCGTCCCCGGCGACGACGCTCGCGCGATCGATGTCGCAGTCGTCGTCGCCGTGGTAGATGGCCAGGTACCGGGTCGGGCCCGGGTTGCCGGCGGTGAGCACGATCCGGGTCGTCACGTCCTGCTGCTCACCGCGGTCGCCCAGCACGACCCGTTCCTGGGTGAGCGCGACCTCCAGCCCCGCGTTGCACCGGGCCGGGTCGTCGAGCAGGCTCGCCAGCAGCTCGGTCGTGGTCGGCCCGAGCGGTGACAGCTCGATGAACGACGTCGTCGGCACCCGCACCGGGTGGTCCCGCGGGCCCACGAGGGTCGTCAGCGAGTCCGGGGCGAGGTCCAACACGGACTCGAGCCCCCTGATCAACGCGAACGCACGCGGTCCCTCCGGCCGGCGCATCCCGCGTTGCCAGTAGCTCAGGGTCGACTCGGCGACGGCCAGGTCCATCCGCGCCAGGTGCGCGCGCAACCGGGACAGCGACAGGCCGCGGCGGTCGATCGCCACCCGCAGCGCTCGGTGGAACGGCCCGTACCTCAGTGCGTCGCCGAGTTCGTCCACACCCATCAGAACCCCCGTTCCGATGCGGCCCCACCCGGCGTGGCAGCCGTGACCGGCCACCGTAGTGGGCGGGGACCGGCACGGGGAAGGGCAGGCGGTCCGATCAGGACCCGGCGTAGAGCAACCGGTTCGGAGAGCCGGTGCCGACGTCGGTCAGCACGCCCTTCGTCGACCGGTCGACGACCAGCCGCACGGCCTGCTCCAGGGTGAGGTCCGGGTCGGCCTCCTTGGCGATGGCGACCGCGCCCGCGGCCAGCGGAGCGGCGAACGACGTGCCGTACCAGCCGCTCAGCACGGCCGTGTCACCCGAGCTGCCGGCGCCGGTGACGTCGGCACCCGGCGCGAACGCCGTCACGCAGCTGCCGTAGCTGGACGCGTTGGTGCCGGTGTTGCGCGAGTCGGTCCGCGTGGTGGCGCCCATGGTGATCGCGCGCGGGTCCTTCGGCGAGTTCCGGCAGTCGCCCCTGGCGAAGTTGCCCGCGATCAGCACCACCAGCATCCCGTTGTCCACCAGCTTCCCCGCCGCGGCGTCGAGGACGGTGTCGGTGTTGCCGTGCGAGCTCTGCAGGCTGACGTTGACCACCGAGCCGCGCGGCGCGTTGAGCGCCGTCCAGTTCATCCCGTCGGCCATGTCCTCGGTCGTGCCGGAGTTGTCGCACCCGAGGACGCGGACCGCCTTGATGTTCGCCTTCTTGGCCACGCCGTACGTCCGGCCCGCGACGTGGCTCGCGACGAACGTGCCGTGGCCGGCGCAGTCGGTGTCGCCGTTGCCGTCCGCGACCGCGTTGTACGCGCTCTCCGCGCGTCCCTCGAACTCGGCGTGCGTGGTGCGCACCCCGCTGTCGACGACGTACACGTCGACGCCGGCTCCCGTGCCACCGGGGGCGAAGGTGCCGTCGAGGGGCAGGCCGCGCTGGTCGACGCGGTCGGTGTGCCACGGCACGGCGGCGGGAGCGGCCGCGGGGGCGGTCTCCACGCGGTGCACCCGGTTCTCCTGCACCAGCGCGACGGCCGGGTCCCGGCGCAGCCGGTCGACGTCCGCGGGCGTCAGATCGGCGGAGAACGCGCCGAGGGCGTCGAACCGCCTGTGGACCACTCCCCCGAGGACGGTCGCCGTGTGCACGACGCCGGGCAGCGCTGGCGTGTTCCTGAGCAGCACCACGTAGCGCGCGGTGTCCTCGTCCGCGACCGCGGTGCTCCCGAGCGCGCTGGTGACGCCCAGCAGACCCGCGAGTGCGGTGCGGGTGAGTCGCCTTCGCATGGTGGCTCCGATCAGGACGGCAACAGGGGTGCCAGAACCGTAGGACCGACCGCGCCGGCCCGCCGGGTCAGGCGCGGGACAGGCCCATCGCGTCCAGGTGGTCGTCCACGTCGACGCCGAGCTCCTCGGCCAGGTCGAAGAACTCCGCCGCCCGGCGCTCGTCCACGGGCAGGCCCCCGTCGCCGGTCAGGCACATGACGCCCGCGGTGTAAGCGCTCTTCCCGTGGCCCGCGTCGGCGGCCTTGCCGTACCAGTCGAGGGCCTTCGCGGGGTCGTGCTCGACGCCGCGGCCGGTCGCGTAGTAGTAGCCGAGGTTGCCCATGGCCCGCACGCTGCCCAGCTCGGCCGCGCGCACGGTCCACCGCATCGACTCGTCGTCGTCCGCCGGCACGCCCGTGCCCGTCGCGTGCAGCACGCTCAGCTCGAACGCCGCGTCACCGCTGCCGTGCTCGGCGGCCGCCCGGTGGAACGGCACGGCTGCCGCGGGGTCGGCCGGGTGACCGTAGCCGCGGAAGCGCAGGTAACCGGACAGCAGCAGGACGTCCGGGTCCGCAGGGTGCTCCGCCAGCAGCTCGTCGAGCCGCCGGGCCGCGTCCTGCTCGTGCTCGGCGCTGGTCGCGAAGTACGCGATCCGGACCCATCCGAGCGCACCGGCGAGCGAGCCCGCGCGGTCGGCCTCGCGGTACGCCTCGATCGACGCCGGGACGTCCTGTTCTGGGTACGGCGCCCACGGTGCCGCGCCGTGCGCGAGCAGCCGGCCGAGCTCGAGCCACGCCTCCACCACACCGGCGCGGCCCGCCCGCGTGAGTCCCGCCGTCAACAGCCGCGGCGCGTCCGCGGGCAACAGTCCGATGAGGTGTTCGCTGCGCACGAAGCACTCCCGCACCTCGCACGCGGCGGCGTACAGGTCCGCGCCGCTCGCCTCCTGGTCGCGCAGCAGACCGGCCAGAACCTCGTAGGGGCTGTTCGTCATGCAGCGGACCTTACGGACCGGTCCGGGCGCGGGGTTGCACCTCAAGCCGCTTGAGATCGCATAGTGATCGTCATGGACATGGACGAGCTGTACCCGATCGGTGACGTCGCACGGCGGACGGGCCTGAGCGTCAGCGCGGTCCGGTACTACGCGGACGCCGGTGTCGTCTCCCCCGCCGCGAGCACGCCGGCCGGGCACCGCCTGTACGACGTGTCGGCCATCGCCCGCCTCGAACTGGTCAGGACGCTGCGCGAGCTCGACGCGGGCCTCGACGAGATCCGCCGGGTGCTGGCCGGCGAGGCCACGTTGCGCGACCTGGCCGCCACCCACCTGACCCTGCTGGAGGGGCACGAGGCACGGCTGCGCAGCCGGCGCGCGGTGCTGTCGGCCATCCTGCGGCAGGACTCGACCGCGGAGCAGGCGACGTTGATGCACCGGCTGGTGGGGATGTCGGACGAGGAGCGCGACCGGCTCGTGGACGAGTTCTGGACCGAGGTCACCACGGGCTGGGAGGCACCGGAGCGCATGGTCGAGTGGTGGCGGGCGGCCCGGCCGGTGCTGCCCGACCACCCCACCGCAGCCCAGCTGGAGGCGTGGATCGAGCTGGCGGAGCTGGTGCGCGACGGTGACGTCCGGCAGGCCCTGCGCCGTGAGCTGCACGAGGTCTGCACCACCGGCGCGGGACCGGTGATGTCCTCGGCGCCGATGCTGGAGGCCTTCGAGGAGGCCACGCCGATCGGCCAGGCGGCGATGGACGCCGCACGGGAGGGCGTGCCACCGGACTCGCCGCGGGGGCTGGACGTCGCCGACCGCTGGATCGAGTGGCTGACCGGCGTCTTCGCGGTGGCGGACGTCCCCCGCACACCGGACACGCCGGAGTTCCGCCTCCAGACCGCCGACCACATGCTCGCGGGCGCGGAGTGGGAGCGCACCCCACCGGACCCGGAGGGGCCGTTCGACCGGTACATGGCGCTGGTCGGCACCGTGAACGGCGCGGAACCCGAGCAGTTCCCGTTCGAATGGCTGGCCGCGGCCCTGCGGGCCTCCGCGGCACCGCGCTGATCTCAGTCCATTGTGGACTGTACCGGGATGTCGCCCGTTCGAAGTGCTCGCCGTGTAACCGGCCGCCGCTGTGGGCATCCGGTCGGGGTGACCGAGCAACGTACCGCGCACGCCGATGCCAGCCGACGCCCCGACGAGGGCCGGGCCAAGCCGTACACGTCGGCGATCGCGACGGCGAACCTCGCCCACCAGGCCGCGGCTGGCACCCGCGGGGAGAGCCACGCCACCCCCGGCGAGACCACCGGTGAGGTGGCCATCGACACGTCGTTGAGCTGCGACAACCTGTCGGTGGTGCGGGAACGCATCGCCGAGGCGCTGGCCGCCCACGACGAGGACTTCGTGGTGGACGTGCAGCTGGTCGCCACCGAGCTGGCGGCCAACGCGTGCGACCACGCCGACGACCCCCGCCGGCTGGTGCTGCGCAGGGAGGAACACCCCGAGCGCGGCGCGGAGCTCGTCGTCGAGGCCTGCGACGCCACGGTCAGCCGCACGCCGGTGGTCGGCATGTCCAGCATCGGCCCGTACCGCGGGCACGGCATGCAGATCGTCGAGCGGCTCTGCACCGACTGGGGTGTGCGCGTCGAGGACGACCTCAAGATCGTCTGGGCGCGCCTCCCCATCCCGGCCTGAGCGTTCCCCCTGCCGTCCGGGCTGCTGGAGCCGTTGCAGCTCTTGCACTTCAGCGCGGCAACGCCGGCCGCGGAGCACCGGGTGCCACCGTGTGAGGGGACGGTGGCGGCACCCGGTGCCGGATCAGCGGTTGGCGCTGATCGTCTTCTGGATCCAGCCCGCGTACGCGGTCGCGTTCGTGTACAGGCCAGGACCGTTGGCGCAGGGCACGTCCTCGTCACCGGGTCCGGAGGTGACGCCGATCAGCTCCCACCGCCCCCACTTGCCGCGCTGCACCTGCGGCCCACCGGAGTCGCCGGAGCACGCCATGGCACCCGGTTTGCGGCTGACCGTGCACAGCCGGGTCCGGTCCGCGAAGCCGGGCGTGCACTCGGACTCGGCACCACGACGGGTGTCGAGCTGCTGCAACCGTTCAGCGAACTTCCACTCCGCCGGACCGGCTCCCTCGACCGTGGTGCCGAACCCCAGCAGCCGGGTCGGAGTGCCGGGCGCACCGGCGCGGTCGGCGATCCGGATCGGCCGCTGGGTCACGGGCCGGTCGAGGCGGATCAGCGCGATGTCGTTGCGGTTGGGCCGCATGCCCGGCGCCACCTCGTAACCGGGGTGGCGCACCACGCGCTCGATGTTCCGGACGGTGCCCCCGGACGTCCGCCGCTCGCTGCCGACGCGCACGGTCCCGTCCAGCACCGCACCGGTGTCCTGGTCGACGCAGTGCGCCGCCGTCACCACCCACCGCGGGTGGACCAGCGACGCCCCGCAGACCCCCTTGATGTTGCCCGCACTGGGCACCGACAACGGGATCGAGGCCATGAACGGGTACCTCTCGGTGGAGTCCTTCCCGTTGATGATCGCGCCGGCGGTGCCGGTCATCGCCGTCGCGGCGAACGCACCCATCAGCACGACCCCGGCCACCCGGACCGCTCCACGGCGCACGGACTTCAGTCTCGACATGCTCTTCCTTCATCCGAGTAACGCGAACAAGGACAATCCTGTCCGTTCACAGTGGACTCGAACCATGCAGACAGCCTGATCGTTCGTGGTGGAGCCTGCTCCACCGGCTCCGATCGCCGCACTGCCCCACCCCATCGGACTGAACCTGCCGCAGCAACGCCCTGAGGCCCGCTCGGTGGTGTTCACCCCGTGCTCGCGGTGGGACCCTGCTGGGAGGGAAAACGTCAGGGGGAGGGATGCGATCGTGATCCGTCGCATGCTGCTGGTCGCCGCTACCGCGCTCGGTGTCGTGCTGGTGCCCACCGGACAGGCGCAGGCGATTCCGATGTGCAAGAGCGGGTACGCCTGCCTCTACCAGTACTGGGCCGACAGCGAGCACACCGTGTTCAACGGGTTCCGGTCGATCGACTGCCAGGGTCGCGTGGACAGTTCGGGCAAGCTGTCCGGGTACCTGCAGTTCACGCAGGCGCGGTGCAACGACGTGTGATCTGACTGTCGGCCGCATCTTCTTGAGGAAGGACCCGCGCGGAGTCCGGGTGGCGTCCCAATGCCCGACGACCAAGCCCGATCAGCTCTTGAGGTGAGCCGACTGCCGGCGCCCCGTGCCACGATGCCAGAAAGGGAACGGGGCACACGTGGCGAAGTTGGACGAGGTCGCCGCCGAGTTGGATCGGGTGGTGAGCAAGGCCGACGAGGTGACCGCGGCTTTGGTGCAGGCGAGCCAGCTCGCTTACGGGGCGGCGGAGTCGCTGACGGAGGTCACGCAAGGCGGTGCCCGTTCACGGCAGCCGGCGCCTCCAGGCTCGTCAACGGCCACGACTTCGGCTACACGCTCGGAGTCGTCGTGGGCCGACCGGCAGGGAGAACGGCTGCCGACCTACACCGGGACCAGGACGGCAACTCCGACGTGGTTCAAAGCAGCTCGGACGCGCAGGGCGAGCATCAAGCGATCGCTGAGCACCTGCGAGCCGAGGGTTCCCACCGACTGGCCTGGATAGGGTCGCCACCGGCGAGCACGTCGACCTTTCCACGGCAGGAGCTCAGGGTGAGGCACGCTCTCAACTTCTGGTACTTCACCGACACGAACGACGCGGACGATCCCGTCACCGTGGAGTCGAGCGCTGATCTCGAACGCGTCTTGGACGAGGTGATCGCGCACAGGCAGTTCCACCCGACGGTGGTCTGCGTGAAGGACCGTCCCACGCTCGGCGGTCCCCTGGACCTGCCGGACCACCAGCTCAAGTTCGACCTCGACGTGCCCCACCGCATCGCAGCGATCCACACGATGGGAACGACCGACTTCCTGCCGACCGACAACCGAGCACACGAGCTCCCCCGGCGGTACGACACCGCTGGCGGAACAGCTGAAGGTGTGATGCGAGCCTGGGTGACGAAGGGCTCGTACGCACGGGCTGCCCGTTCGGTGAACGATCACGAACCCGAGCTGTTCGTGGACTTCGACACCCGAACGCGGTTCCCGGCCGACGCTGCCATCGCGTGGGAGCAGTTGCGCGAGGCACTGGAGGAACTCGCTGAAACCGGCATGCGCCCCACCTGTGTGCAGTGGCAGGAGTCGGACGTCTTCTGAACCACGACCACCGATCTCCGGCCCAGATGGCCTGGGGGCCACAACGTGGTCGCCTTCGCGTTCAAGATCGCCCGGTTCAGCGGGTCATCGGCAGGTGACGCGGAGCCTTCCGCGCGAGTCGGCTGTTCGTACGCATGCCCGAGCAGCTGAGCGTCGGTGAAGCGCGTCCCCAGGGCCGAGGTTCGAGGCCCTCCACCGCGTCAGCCACCGGGACGGAGGTGGACCCGGCTCCACCTCCGCGGCGACGTGCGGCGCCGGGTCACTCGCCCGGCTGGCTCGGCTGCGGTTCCTTGCGCACCATCTTCAGGGCCTCCTCCGTCGACTGGGCCATCGGCAGCACCTGGCTCAGCGCGCTGGCCATCAGCGGACGCTGTGCCGCTGCCTGTGCGGCCACGATCGCGAAGCCCACCCCGTCGCTCTGCGCCCGTGCGTGCAGCTTGAGCAGCACCGACAGCGCGGACGAGCCCATGAAGTCGACGGCCAGCTCCACCACCATGCCGGCCGGGCGCTTGTCCAGGTGCTCGAACAGCTCCGCGCCCACCTCGTCGACGCTGACCATGTCGAGCTCGCCGGTGATGACAGCGACGAGCACACCGTCGTGGTCGCTGGTCTTCATGCTGGCCGTCGACGTCGTCTCGTCCGATGTCACTGAACACCTCACCTGGTCATTCGCAGTCGTTCCGTTCCGCCGATCTTACGAAGCGCGGCGTCGCCCTGCGAGCTGGGCGATTCTCACCGACCATGACTACGGCAGTGGGCGGACCGAGGAGGTGGCCGGGTGGGAAGCGCCGCACCCGCGGGCGAGCCGCTGGAAGTCATCCGCCCGATGCTGGCCACACCGGGCGACCCGCCCGGCAGCGAGGGCTGGGCCGTCGAGTTCAAGTGGGACGGTTACCGGGGTGTCGCGCACTGCCAGGGCCGTGACGTGCGGGTCTACAGCCGCAACGACCTGGACTTCATCGGCCGGTTCCCCGAGCTGACCGTCCTGCCCGATCTCCTTCAGCACCGGACGGCCGTGCTCGACGGCGAGATCGTGGCACTGGACGACGAGGGGCGGCCCAGCTTCGGGCTGCTCCAGCAGCGGGACAAGGTCGCGCCCGGCGTCCGTGAGCTGCGGCACACCCGGCCGCGGATCGCCTACTTCGTGTTCGACCTGCTCCAGCTGGACGGCCGGTCGCTGCTGGCCACGCCCTACCACGTGCGGCGGGCGAAGCTGACCGAACTGGCCCTGCCCGGCAACCACGCCGTCCAGGTGCCGCCGACGTTCATGGACACCGAGCCGGCGGACGTGCTGCACGTGGCGAGCCAGTACGGGTTCGAGGGGATCGTCTCCAAGCGCGTCAAGTCCACCTACGAGCCCGGTCGCCGGTCCCCTTCCTGGGTGAAAACGCCGTTCCGCCACACCCGGGAGATCGTGATCGGCGGCTGGCGGGTGGGTCAGGGCAACCGCGCGGGCCGGATCGGGTCGCTGTTGCTCGGCGCCCACGACGAGCGCGGTGACCTGGTGTACGTGGGGCACGTGGGCACGGGCTTCAGCCAGGCGGTCCTCGCCGACCTGCAGCGCGAGCTGGAACGACGGGAACGGTCCACCAGCCCGTTCCCGGCCGGGGTGCCGCGCGAGCACGCCCGCGACGCCCGCTGGGTCGAACCGGACCTGGTCGGCGAGGTGGAGTTCCGGCAGTGGACACCGGACGGCCGCCTGCGGCACCCGGCGTGGCGCGGGCTGCGCCCCGACCGGGACCCGTCCAGCGTGGTGCTCACGTCCGAGGAGTGAGCACCGGCACCGATGTGACAACCCGGGTTTTGCGCCGACTGCGCGGAGGTACGCCTCCCGTCGGGCGCACCGGGCCTGATCGGACCGGACCAGCCCCTCGACCGCGGTAGCGGTGGGTGGGAGCTGCGCTGCGCGACACCGCGCAGATGCTCCGAACGGTCGTGCTGGGCCGGGTGATCGGGGGGATGATGGACGTTCCGAGGCTGAGCGGGTCGAGACGCCGGACGAGCGTCCCCTGTCACGAGGACGTGAGGCACGTGGGGCACAGCGAGCAGACCGACGACGGCCCGAGATCCTCCGAGATGCCGCTCACCGGTCAACGAGGTGAGCTGGCGTCCGCCCGGCGCTGGACGCGTGCCGTGCTGCGCGACGTCACCGAGGACGAGCTGGGGGACATCGAGCTGATCGTCACCGAGCTGGTGGCCAACGCCTTCGACCACGGGCGCATCCCCTACGTGCTGCGCCTGCACCGCTCGGAGGAACCCTGCCTCGTGCGCGTCGAGGTCGACGACGCCTCCCCCGAGCTCCCCGTGCTCGGCACCTCGCGGCTGGGTGGTGACAGGGGCCGGGGCATGGTCATCGTGAACCGGCTGGCCAAGGACTGGGGCGTCACCTCGGGCGAGCACGGCAAAACGGTGTGGGCGGACATCACCTGCGAGCCGCCGTTCCGCTCCGCCTGAGCCGGCACGCGTCAGGCGCGGTGCAGCGGCTCGGGGAACACCGGGTGCAGCTCCAGCACCTGGTCCAGCCGGGTGATCTTGATGGGGCGCAGCACGGCCGAGTGGTCGGCGACCACCACGAGCCGGACGCCCATGTCCTCCGCCCGCTGGTTGTTCTCCACCAGGACCCGCAGGCCCGCTGAGCCCATGTAGCCCACGCCGCGCAGGTCGAGCAGGACAGCGGGCGAACCCGATTCGAGCTGAGCGCCGATGCGCGCGCTGAGCGAGTGCTCGTTGCTGAGGTCGATCTCGCCGCAGAGCACGAGGACGGGAACGCCGTCACGGGTGTGCGCCTCGACGGTGAGGGGCGCGGCATCGTCGTGGGACGGAGCAACCATGGGTGTGCTCTTCCTGCTGGCCAATGCTGTGCGGCCCCGGCTGCCTGTTTCAGTCCGAACCACTACCCGAAGAGCAGGCACATTGTGTGTGTAAATCCCACAGTAGGCGCATACCCGGTTACCCACAACTGAAACAGGCGGACCTGCGAGATCACGCGTCGCTCCGGCGGCGGTTAGCCGGGCGTGGCGCGGGAAGACCACCACTGACCGGCACGCCTGGCCGGTCGAGGTGTTCGCGACCGACGAAGGGCGGGGCCCGTGGCCTTCACCGGACCAGCCGACCAGCACACCGGGAAGCGCTCACGGCCGTGGCTGCGCATGTTCGCGGTCGGGCTGGCCCTGTGGGTGGCGACCGTGGTGATCACGCTCGGCACCCGCAACACCAACCTGATCCCCACGATCGTGCTGCTGGGCAGCTTCCTGGTACCGGCCACGTTCGTCTCGTGGGCCTTCGGGCACCGGCACTCCGGCGAGGTCACCGGTGAGCTGGTGTTCCGCACGTTCGCGGTCGGCGGTGTCCTCGGCGTGCTGGGCGCCTCGCTGCTGGAGAGCTACCTGCTGCACCCGTCGCCGTGGCTGTTCGCCGGTGTGGGCCTGATCGAGGAGGCGGTGAAGCTGGGTGCGCTCGCCCTGCTGACCCGGCACCTGAGGGAGAAGTCGTTGCGCGACGGGCTGGTGCTGGGCGCGAGCGTCGGGTTCGGGTTCGCCGCCTTCGAGTCGGCCGGGTACGCGTTGACGGCGTTGTTCACCCAGAACGGCCTGTCGGTGCTGGACCTCGTCACCACCGAGCTGCTGCGCGGCCTGCTCGCCCCGTTCGGGCACGGGCTGTGGACCGCGATCCTCGGTGCCGTGCTGTTCTCCCGCAGCACCCGCGACCACTTCCTGCTGACCGGGCGCCTGCTCGCCGCGTACCTGGGTGTGTCGTTGCTGCACGCCCTGTGGGACTCGATGAACACCATCGCCGTGCTGATCACGCTGGTGCTGACCGACCAGCGGGTGCTGGCGGAGGGGTACCTGCCGCAGCCGACGCCCGCGCAGGTGCAGCTGTTCACCGTGGTCACGTGGACCGGGTTGGCGGTCATCTCCGCGATCGGGTTGCTGTGGCTGGGTCTGCTGGTGCGCGCGTCGCGCCGGCAGGTCGCGCCCGTGGTCGTGCGGGGTTACCCCATGGCCACCGACGCCCGGTGGTGGCCGACCGGCCGGTCACCGCGCTGAGCGAAGGTCCACTGTGGAGGGAGGTGGTGCACCGTGCAGATCCGGGTCACCGGAACGGCTGCGGCGCAGACCTTCGTGGAGGTCGCGGGGCAGCTCGACTCGGCCGGGTCGGCGGCGCTGCTCGCGAAGCTGGACCGGTTGATCGACGAGGGGCGGCACCACCTGGTCGTGAACGTCGCCGCGGTCACCTACTGCGACTCCAGCGGCCTGAGCGCCCTGGTCCGCAGCAGGGCCAGGGCCGTCGAGATGACCGGTTCGCTGCGGCTGGTCTCGGCGAGCCCGCCGGTGCAACGGCTCCTGCGCCTCACCGGCCTCACCCGGATGTTCGAGCACTGAGCACCGCCGTCACGGCACCGTCGGCAGCAGCCCCGGTGCCCGGCGGGCCTTCGCCGCCTGCTCGAACGCCGCCGCGAACCGCAGCACCGCGTCGTCCGCCCCGCTGCCGCCGGTGAACGACACCCCGATCGGCAACGGGCCCGCGAACCCGGCGGGGACGGAGATGTTCGGGTACCCCGCCACGGCCGCGGGCAACGCGGTCCGCAGGCCGCCGGGGTCGCTGCCGCACGGCTTCCACGCGGGGCCGTTGGTGGGTGCCATGACCACGTCCAGGCGTTCTGCGGTGAGCACCTCGTCGATGGACCGGCGGGCCCACTCCGTCGCGGCGCGCCGCTGGTCGAGGTAGGACGGGTCGGTGAGCGAGCGGGTCTTCTCCGCCTCGTGGAAGATCTCCTGCCCGAACCCGGACAGCTCGACGGGATCGGTCTCGTTGAACTCGATCAGCTCGTGCACCGTGCGCGGCCCACCGGGCCTGGTCCGCAGGTACCGCTCCAGGTCGTGCTTGAACTCGACGACCATCGCGGGGCGGTCGGCGCCCTGGATGCGGTCCTGGTGGAGCAGGTCGACCTCGACGACGGTGGCACCGCCGCGGCGCAGCACGCCGGCCGCGGCGGCCACGACCCGGTCCACGTCGGCGTCGAAGCCGGTCCTGCGCCACACGCCGACCCGAGCGCCGCGCAGGGTGCCCGGGGTGAGGTCGGCGGTCGTGCCCGCCATGGCCGCCATCAGGATCGCGGCGTCCACGACGTGCCGCGCCATCGGGCCCGCCGTGTCCCTGCGGGCGGTGATCGGCACGATGCCCGCGGTGCTGACCCGGCCCGGAGTGGGCTTGAACCCCACGACACCGGCGTGACCGGCCGGGGACACGATCGAGCCGTTGGTCTCGGTGCCGACCGCGACCTGCGCCAGCGAGGCCGCCACCGCGACGGCCGAGCCGGACGACGAGCCGCACGGGGTGCGGTCCAGCACGTGCGGGTTGGCGGTCTGCCCGCCGGCCCCCGACCAGCCGGACGTCGCCCACGGGGAGCGGAAGTTGCCCCACTCCGTCATGTTCGTCTTGCCCAGCACGACCGCGCCCGCCGCCCGCAGCCGCACGACGACCTCGGCGTCGGCGGCGGGTGGCACGCGCAGGGCCCGCGAGCCGGCCGTGGTCGCCAGGCCGCTGGTGTCGATGTTGTCCTTGAGCAGCACGGGGATGCCGTCCAGCAGCCCGCGCGAGCGACCGGCCGTTCGCCTGCGGTCGCTCTCCTCCGCCTGCCGCACCGCCGTCGGGTCGACCGCGAGCACCGAGCGCAGGAGCCGGTCCACGTCGGCGATGCGGCTCAGGTAGGCGCGGGTCAGGGCGGCGGAGGTGAGCTCTCCGGCCGCCATCCTGCGTGCGAGCAGCGGGATGGTCGCCTGGTCGAGGTCGGCGGCCGGGAGTTCCATGGGTCCATTGCCGACCCCACCGCCTGCCCGCGTCAACCTGCCAACGGGCGACGGGCTCGTGCTCTTGCTCACACGCGAGCCGTGCCACAGCCGGATCATGATCAGCGGCATTCGGGGTATCCGGCAGACACCTTGTCAGCGGAACACCCGAGGAGTGGCCATGTGCGGAATCGCCGGTGAGATCATCACGGACGAGTCGGGCCGGCCGGACCTCGGCGCGGTGGAGCGCATGACGCGGGCCATGTGGTCGCGCGGGCCGGACGGTGCCGGGCAGTGGTCGGAGGGCAGGGTCGCGCTCGGGCACCGCAGGCTGTCCATCATCGACCTGTCCGACCTCGGCGCGCAGCCCATGGTGGACGACGAGCTCGGGCTCGCCGTGGCCTTCAACGGGTGCGTCTACAACTACGAGCAGCTGCGCGAGGAGCTGTCCGGCCGGTACCGCTTCACCTCCACCAGCGACACCGAGGTGATCCTCAAGGCCTACCACCACTGGGGCGAGGAGTTCGTCGACCACCTGGTCGGCATGTTCGCCATCGCGCTGTTCGACCGCCGCCGCGACCGGGTGCTGCTGGTCAGGGACCGGCTCGGCATCAAGCCGCTCTACGTCTCCGAGATGCGCGGGCGGACCCGGTTCGCCTCCAGCCTGCCCGCGCTGCTCGCCGGCGGCGGGGTCGACACCGAGCTGGACCCGGTCGGCCTGCACCACTACCTGACGTGGCACTCGATCGTGCCCGCACCCCGCACCGTCCTGCGCGGGGTGCGCAAGCTGCCGCCCGCCACGATCCGCGTGTTCGAACGCGGGCAGCAACCGCGTGACCGCGTCTACTGGCAGCCGTCGTACACGCGGCGCCCCGAGCACGCGGACTGGACGGCCCAGGACTGGCGGCAGGCGGTGCGCGAGGCGCTGCAGGTCGCGGTGCGCCGCCGCACGGTGTCCGACGTGGAGGTCGGCGTCCTGCTCTCCGGCGGTCTCGACTCCAGCCTGCTGGTCGCCCTTCTCGCCGCGGAGGAGCAGCGGCCGAGCACGTTCAGCATCGGGTTCACCAGCCGCGGTGACGTGGAGGGCGACGAGTTCGCCTACTCCGACGCCATCGCGCAGAAGTTCGGCACCGACCACCACCAGCTCCGCGTCGGCGACGAGCAGATCGCCGCGGCGGTGCGGGACGCCGTCGGGTCGATGAGCGAGCCGATGGGCAGCCACGACGTCACCGCGTTCTACCTGGTCTGCCGCGAGGTGTCGCAGCACGTCAAGGTCGTGCAGTGCGGTCAGGGCGCCGACGAGGTGTTCGCCGGCTACCGCTACCACCAGCCTGCGGCCGGCGCTCCCCGGCGGCAGGCGGCGGACGTCCTGCGCGAGGCGTTCCACGACCTCGAGCACGACGAGCTCGCGGACGTCCTGGAACGGCAGTGGCTCCTGGGCCGTGACGTCAGCGGCGACCTGGCCGCAGCCCACCTCGCCGACCCCGGCGCGGACACCGCCCTGGACGCGGTGCTGCGGACGGACACGCACCTGCTGATGCCCGACGACCCGGTCAAGCGCGTGGACAACATGGCGATGGCGTGGGGTGTCGAGGCGCGGGTGCCGTTCCTCGACCAGGACCTGGTGGAGCTGGTCGCCGCGTGCCCGCCGGAGCTGAAGTCCGACCAAGACGGCAAGGGCATCCTCAAGGACATCGGCCGCGACCTGCTGCCGCACGACGTGGTCGACCGGAAGAAGGGCTACTTCCCGGTGCCGGCCCTCATCCAGCTCGACGGTGAGGTCCTCGACCTGTTGCGCTCGACCATGACCTCCCCCGCCGCACGCGGACGCGGTGTGCTGCGCCGCGAGTACGTGGACGGCCTGCTCGCCGACCCGAACGGGCAGGCCACCAAGGCCGGCGGGAACGAGCTGTGGCACCTCGGCGTGCTGGAGATGTGGTTGCAGCAGCACGGCATCGGGTGATCAGCCCGACGGCCGCGGTGACGTCTCCCCGCGCAACGGCAGCCGGGATGGAGCTGCCCGACCCCGTCGACCCGAGCTCAGGTCCTCCCGGGTCGTTGCCCGCAGGCCGCGGCCGGGGCGGAGGCGTTCGTCGTGAGACCGACGTCTCGCCCGCAACACCGTCTCGGCCAGGCCGGAGCCCCGCGCTGGTCAGGTGGCCGTTCTAGAGTGGGCGGATGAAGGTTCTGTCCATCCAGTCGGTCGTCGCCCACGGCCACGTCGGCAACTCCGCCGCCGTGTTCCCGCTGCAGCGCCTCGGGGTCGAGGTCGTCCCGATCCCCACGGTGAACTTCTCCAACCACACCGGGTACGGCGCGTGGCGCGGTCCGCTCCTGCCGCCGTCGGACGTGGCCGAGATCCTCCTCGGCGTGGAGGAACGCGGGGTGTTCGGGCAGGTCGACGCCGTGCTGTCCGGTTACCAGGGCGGCACGGGCATCGCCGACGTGATCATCGACGCGGTGCGCAGGGTGAAGGCGGCGAACCCGGCGGCGCTCTACGCGTGCGACCCGGTGATGGGCAACGCCAAGTCCGGGTGCTTCGTCGCGCCCGAGATCCCCGTGCTGCTGCGCGACCGGGTCGTACCGGTGGCCGACATCATCACCCCGAACCAGTTCGAGCTGGGCTTCCTCACCGGCACCGAGCCGGCGAGCGTCGAGGAGACGCTGGCGTCGGCCGACCTCGCCCGCGCGATGGGCCCGTCGACCGTGCTGGTCACCAGCGTCGAGCGGCCCGACCGGGAGGAGGGCACGATCGAGATGCTCGTCGTGGACACCGCCGGGTCGTGGCTCGTGAGCACCCCGCACCTGCCGTTCAAGGCCAACGGGTCCGGTGACGTCACGGCCGCGCTGTTCACCGCCCACTACGTCCAGACCAAGGACGCGGCGCTGGCGCTGGAGCGCACCGCGTCGAGCGTCTTCGACCTGATCGACCTGACCTACCGCTCCGGTGAGCGCGAGCTGCGCCTGGTGCAGGCCCAGGAGTTCTACGCGACGCCGCGGATGCAGTTCAAGGCCGAGCAGGTGCGCTGAGCCCGGCGTCCCGGGCGGTCAACTGCGTCGCGACCGCCCGGCGGAGTTGCAAGACTGTTCCGATGGTCGACCAACCACCACGGCAGCACTCCGCGCGCTACTACGTGATCGTCGGTCTGCTGCTCGTGATCGCGAACGTGATCGGCTTCGTGTTCATCGAGGAAGCCTCCTGGGCGTTGATCCTGGCCGGCTGCTTCACCGGCGGGTTCGTCGCGGAGGGCATCGCGGACCTGGTCCGGCACAAGCGGTCCCGGCGCTGACCACGGCCGGCCTGGTCAGGGAAGTTCGGGTTCCTGCACGGCGACGATGTTGGCGATGTCCAGGACCGAGATGGTGCGGTCGGGCCGCAGGACCGGCACCCACACGTGTGAGGTCTGCGGATCCACCACGTGCGGTCCGACCACCACACCCCGCAGGTAGACGGTCGGGTGCAGCACGTCGGGGTTGAGGTAGGTGACGACCGCTCCGCGGCCTGGGCAGGACTTCGTCGCCATGGCGACTCCCGTGGGGTGAACGCACGCCTCGGTCGAGGCGGTCTCGATGTCGCCGGCTGCTCGACGTCCCGCACGGATAACCCGTGCCAGGACAGCGAAACCACCTGTCCGGCGGGCGTGGCGGTGAGGGCGGACAACGCGCCGGGAGGGCCTCTGCCGGTCGAGCAGCGAGCCGACGCCCCGAGGTGACCGCTGCGCGGCGGCAGTCGTGGTGGACCACCACAGCGTGCTGCGGCCGTTGCGGTTCAGCCAGGTGTACGGCGTGCTCACGACGTGCTCGCCCCTGGACCAGGCCGTGCGGCCGGCCGTCACCTGAGCACGGCGGTCGAGATCGGCGCCGTCAGTGTGCGAGGTCGGTCCGCTCGGCCACCGCCGCCGTGCGCAGCGCCTCGACCGCGTGCGGAACGGACTCGTGCACGAGCAGGACGCTGTCCATGCCGGCGACCAGCAGAGAACGCCGCGCCGAGTGCGCCGCCGCGACGACCGCGAACCCGACCCCGGCCTGCTGCGCCCGGCGGCTGGCCTCACCGAGCGTCGACAGCCCCGTCGACGCGAGGAAGCCCACCGCCAGCCACACCACGATCCCGACCGGGTGGGTGTTGAGCTGCTCTTCGAGCGCGGTGCGCACCTGACTGGCGTTGGTGATGTCGATGTCGCCGTTGAGCGCCACGACCAGCACGCCGTCGTGGTCGACGGTCTCGATGGTGAGGTCTGAGATCCCGTCGCGTCGAGCGTGCGTCACCGTGCACCGCCGGCCATGCTGGACCACCCTTCCCCGGACGGGCTGTCGACCTCGTCACCGGGACCCAGGTTCGCACTGATCAGCGGTTCGCGCTGGCCCGGCCCACCGCAGGTACACGATGGTGGAGGGCAGGTGTCCGCGGTGTTCAGGCCGCCTGGTTCGCCCGTCCCGGTGACCGAAATCGGACTTCCCACCGATCTGGTGGATGCTCGCGGTGTGCGGCAACACGAACCCCGCTGTGACCTGTGCGATGACACGGGCACGATCACCTGGCAGCAACCGGTGCCCGGTGAGGACGGCGCGTTCGTGCTGACGGAGATGAACCACCCGTGCGTCAACGGTTGCTCGGGCTGGCGCCGGCTCCCCGCCGCCGAGAGCGGCACCGTGGTCGATCCAGACGGCGGCGGGCCGGCCGCCGGGAACGTCGCCGACGCCAACCGCACCCACCGCACGGAATGGTTCCGGCCCACGTCCTCGGGCGACGACGACCCGCCCTGACCGCCGATCCCCTCGCTCACATCGCCAGGTCGGCGACCTCCGACCGGACCGCCAGGTGGACGAACTGGTCTCGGTGGCCCAGCCCCGTGCCGCGGTGGGCCGGTACCACGACGGTGTGCAACTGCTCGGCCTTGGCCGGTCAGCCGATCTCAGCGGCTCCCACCGACTGCGTGAAGTTCCCGGTCAACGGTGCTCCGGCGACGAGGCGCGGCCCGAGGACGAAGCTCATCGGATCGGTCGGGATCACCGAGCGGTCCGTGATCCTCATCAGGTGCCGTCCGTCGAAGAGCAGGTCGACGTACGACGAGGTGTACCGCAACGTCGCGATGTGGTACTTGCCGTCGTAGAGGTCGACGCCGGTGTCGACCTTGAGGGAGACGGCCTTGCCGCGCTTGGCGCTTTCGAAGCGCAGCTGGGTGTTCGTGTAGCTCTGGTCGGTCGTGTAGCCGAAGTTGATCTCGTTGAACTGGCTCCCGTCCGCGGCGGGACCGTTGTCCCACAACGCGGCGCCCCACCAGACCTGCTGCCGGGAGCGGTGGCTGAGCGCGAACCGGGTCGTGAACTCGCCCGAGGTGAAGCGCTGCGGCCGGTACCGGACCTTGGACCAGGAGCCGGCGGTGCGAGGCGGGGCGCCGGCCTTCAGCTCGAACCTGGCCACACCGTCGGTGACGGTCGGGCAGCTGTGCTCGCACTGCCAGATCGCCGGGTCGAGCGAGTCGAAGTTCTCGACGTACCCCGCTCGCGCGTCGACCGGGGACGGCGCTGCGGCTGCCGACCCCGTCCCGAGCACGAGGCTCATCGCCGCCGCGGTGAGCGCTCTCCAACGCTTGTTTGCCATGGAGTCTCCTCTACCGCCATCGCAGCACAGGTGTCGCGGAACCGGTCGACCTGTTCACGAACGGCCACCGGATTCGGCACGACCGGCCACCTGAGGAGCACCGCCGGGGTTGCCCGAACCGTCACGGTCATCGGTCCGAAGGTGACGCGGCGCGGGTCAGGACTTCACCGCCGGTTCATCGCGTGTTGTGATGCACGCCGTCGGCGGCACTGACCGTTCCCCCTCCAGTCGAGCAGTCGGGATCCACCATGCCCATCACCGAGCACCGTTCCCGGCCTCCACTCGGCAACTTCGCCAAGACCCTGCGCATCGCCGTTCGGTGCGTTGACGCGGACCTGCGGCTCACGAACGACCACCGGGCTGCCCCGTCGAGCGCCGAGCTCCTCAAGCAGGTGGAGTCGCCGCTGGTGTTCGCCCGGCTGTTCGCGGTCGTCACCGCGGCGGCAGCGGGAGGTTCTCCGCACAAGGCCATGCCGGTGTCGGTCATGTCGTCGTTGTGGTGGGCCGGTGCGGAAACGCGCACGGGCGCGGCGGCGACCCGGTTGCCGTTGTCCTACCTGCGTTCTCTCGACATCACCGAGGAACTTCGCCGGACGTGGACCGCCGACCTCGAAGAGGCGGCGGCCGATCCCGGTTCGACGTCCAGTGCCCGGAGCAACGCGTACGCGCGCGACGCGGTGATGGCGGTGCGGACCTGCGCAGCCGCGGACGGGCCGCGGTGGCGCGAGTTCGGGAGGCTGTACGGGCTGCTGGCCGATCAGGCCGCCGCGAACTCCGCGGGAGACGACCGCACACCACCGCTGTTGCTCGCCAACGCCTGCAAGATCGCGAGCACGCACCTCAGACAGCACATGATCCGGCTCGGCGAGGAGGCCGGCGGCAACGCCCACGCCAGGATGGTGCTGCGGGACCTCTCCAGCACCCCCGGTGCCGTGCGGCTGTACGCCCGCGAGGTCCGCGACCTGCACTCGCTGGCCGTGACCACCCTGACGGACCTGTGCGAGCCGAACCCGTACCGCTCGTTCCTGCGTTCCCGGCTGGACGGGCTGGTGCAGCACTCGCTCGTGCACCCGCGCGAGATGGTGGGCTCGCCCGTGCCACAACGCCCGGTCGCACCCTAGGGCCTGTGTCGAGGTCCCGTTCGATGAGAGTCGCGCCTGAGGTGGTTCCTGGCGGTGCGGGCGACCAGCCCGCATACCGGTGTTGTACGTGGGCTGGTCGCCCGTGCCCCCAGGGGCCGCCTCAGGCCCGGCTGTCGCGAACACGGACCTCGACACAGGCCCTGGTTCCCGTGCGGGACTGACGGACGCCGGCCGTCAACGTCGAACCGGAGAGGTGTGCCCGTTCGCTTGGGCGGGCTTCCCGATCGGACGCGGGCGGCGACATCGCCGGCCGGTTCCCCGACAAAGCGTCCCGCCAGGCGAAACGCGGCTCGCATTCGCGGGCTTCCGCGCTGCACAGTGTCGAAGCGCTGCGGCGACCCGATCTCCACGAGCGCGGTGAACTGCCGCTGTCCCGTTCAGCAACTCGTCCGAACGCCGTTGGAGGTCCGCTGTGTTCGCAGGCTATCGCAGCGCCTTCGCCAGACGAGGGGCCGTGTCCTTCTGCATCGCGGGCGTGCTGTCGCGTCTGTTCGTCGGGATCTACCCGCTCGGCCTGCTCCTCCTGCTGGCCTTGCCCACCGGTCAGTACGGGAAAGCCGCGTTGGTGAGCGGCTGCTGGACGATCGGCAACGCGCTCGGCAGTCCCGTCGCCGGAATCGTCGCGGACCGCTTCGGGCAGCGCAGAACGCTGCTGCTGTCCATCTTCGCGCATTTCGCGCTCGCCACGATGATGCTCGGATCGGTCGCGCTGGACGCGCCGCTTCCGGCCACGCTGCTCCTGGCTCTTCTCCTGGGCGTCTCAGCGGTCAACACCGGGCCGATGACGCGGGCGCGCTGGGCGACGATGTGGCCGGACGGCAGCACCGAGAGATCCGCCGCCTACTCGGTCGAAACGGTTCTGGACGAGGTCGTCTTCGCGATCGGTCCTTTGCTGACAGCGGCTCTCGCGATCCAGGTCTCGCCGTACCTGGCCGTCGCCTCGGCCGTTCTCCTCACCGCCTGCGGCGCGACCTGGCTGCTCTTCCAGCGGCACACCGAGCCGCCCAGGCAGCCTCCCGTCGCTCGCGTGCACCGGCGCCTCGCCGCACGGTATCCGGGCATGCCGCTGCTGCTCGTTCTGCTCCTGGCGCTGGGAGCCACCTGCGGCGCGGCGGAGGTGCTGCTCGTCGCGCGTTCCGCTGAACTCGGTCAGCCGGGTGGCGCCGGCCTCGTCCTCACCTGCTTCGCAGTGGGCAGCGGAGTCTCGGCCGTTCTGTACGGCTCACGGACGCGGAGCGGGCCGACGTCGCTGCGGCTCGCCTTGAGCGCCTCGGCGTTCGGCCTGCTCCCCGCCCTCTACCTGACCGCGGACAGCCTGCTCGTCCTCATGGCCTGCTCCGCGGTCAACGGTCTCAGCATGGCGCCGACCATCATCAACGCCTTCCACCTGCTCGACGAGCTCGTTCCGGTGGCGATCCAGACCGAGGGGATGAACTGGGTGTGGTCCAGTCTCTCGCTCGGTTTCGGTGCGGGCACCGCCACCGTCGGCAGGATCGCGGACGAACTGGGCGCCCGGTCGACCTTCTCCCTCCCGGTCGTCTGCGCGTTGTCCGCTGCCGCAGCCGCACATCTGCTGCATTCGCGGTTGAAGCTCCGAACGAAGACAGAAGTACCAAACACTTCACGATGAAGGACCACTCACATGGTGAACGATGTTCTTGAGCAGATCGAGGGTTCACGTGTGCAACTCGGGGCCCAGACTGCGGAAGCAGAAGAGATGGGAGCACTCCCCGCGCACACCGCGGACATCTTGCGCAAGACCGGTGTGGTGAGAATGCTGCAACCCGCGAAGCACGGTGGTTTCGAGGCCGATCCGCGGGAGTTCCTCGACGCGGTGATCCTGACCGCCGAGTCCTGCAGCGCCGCGGGCTGGGTCGCGGGCGTCGTGGGGTCGCACCCGTGGCAGCTGGCCCTGATGCCGGAGTCCGTTCAGGACGACGTGTGGGCGGCTGACCCGGACACCTGGGTGGCGTCGCCGTTCTCCCCGTTCGGCAAGGCGCGCAAGGTCGAGGGAGGCTATCTGCTGAGCGGCAGGTGGGCGTTCTCGTCCGGCACGGACCACTGCGAGTGGGCCTGGCTGGGTGCGACCGTGGTCGATGCCGAGGGCGATCGCGTCGGGTCCGAGGGCACGCTGCACATGCTGCTGCCGCGGAGCGACTACACGATCATCGACGGGTCGTGGAACGCGGTCGGGCTGCGTGGCAGCGGGAGCAAGGACGTCGCGGTGAGCGGCGCGTTCGTGCCTGTCGAGCGCGTGATCGCTGAGCAGGACGTCGTCAGCGGCGTCGCGGCCAGGGAGGCAGGCAGGAGCGAGACCCTCTTCCGCATGCCCTGGTCGGCCATCTTCCCCAACGCGATCACGGCGTCCATCATCGGCATGTGCCGTGGCGCTCTGGCGGCGTCCTTCGACTACCAGCGCGATCGGGTCGACGAGTCCGGCCGGCTGGTGCGTGAGGACAACTTCCTCCTGGCACAGCTGAGCGAGTGCTGCTCCGAGGTCGAGTCCGCACGGGTCCAGATGATGGCCAACGTGGGCCGCATGTGGGACATCGTCGACTCCGGCAAGGAAGTGCCGTTCGAGCTCCGTGCGGCAGCCCGCTGCGACCAGGTCCGCGGCAGCCGGCGCGCTGTGGAGGCACTCGACCGCCTCTACAGCCACTCAGGCGGAAACGCCTTGCGGTCGGATCGGCCCATGCAGCGCTTCTGGCGCGATGCCCATGCCGGGTTGAACCACGCCATCAACGTCTACTCCGGACCGTATCAGGCCTACGCGCTGAGCAGGATGGGCGCGGCAGTTCCGCCCGGTCTCCAGCGTGATGTCTGAGCCACGGGGGACGACAGTGGACGAGCACGCGACAACAACCTCCGCCATCGACGCACAGCAAGGCGGCCCGACACCGGACCTGGCGAGTTCGATACGCCTGCGGATTTTGCGGCACGGCAAGGACCGGCTCGGGGACGACGCCCTGGAACAGGCCAGAGCGGGCCGCGCCGACGCCGCGACCGGACCGGTGGTCGCGGAGTTCTACAACTGCGTTCTGGACAAGGCGGAGGACCGGTACTCCTACCGCAGCTACCTGGCCCTGGACGTCCTGAAGCCCCTCCTCCCGACGGCCGAGAACGTCCACACCGGACGGACCCTCGTCGCGCGCCTCCTGCGCGACCTGGCCGAGTTCGAGTGGATGACGATGAAGGACGACGACGAGAGCGAGCTCCTCCCGAGCGGCCGGCCACGCCGTCAGCTCGCACTCAAGAGGATTCGCAAGGCGGCCTCCCTGGGCGAGCACTTCGACCCGCTGGGAACAAGACCCGGGCTCGTGGCGGAACCGGTCGAGGACGTGATCCGCTTCAGCGTCCTCCCCGTCTCCGACCACCACGACGAGTACCTCTTCATCCGAGTTCTGCAGTGCTACGAGACGGTGTTCACGATGATGGCGGCCACGCTGGAGGAGGCGGCAGCGGTCGCGCAGTCCGGATGCGCCTTCGAGGTCGCCGCCCGGATCGAGTCGGCTGCGACGACGCTGGACCAGGCGTCGGGGTTGTTCAGCCTGCTGGCCACCATGTCACCGGCGAACTTCCAGGCCTTCCGCATGCAGACCGACGGGTCGAGCGCGATCCAGTCGGAGGCGTACAAGCTGGTGGAGATCTTCTGCGCGTTGCCGAGGAAAGGTCGCCTCGACTCCCCCGCCTTCCTCTCCGTTCCGCGCGTGCGGCTGCGCGCCCTGTCCGGGCTCGACTCCTTGTCCGCGTGGCACCGTCGCCGGCAGAGCAGGTGGAGTGACGCGGAGAGCGCGGTGGTGACGAACGCGGTGCACCTGCTGGAACAGAGTCATCAGAAGTGGAAGCGCACCCACCACTCCATCGCGCGATCGATGATCGGCGACAGCAACGGCACCGGCGGCACGGACGGCATCGAGTACTTGCGGCAGTGCACGGAGAACCGGCTCTTCTGGCCGATCGGCGAGCAGCGCCCTCAGCACGATTCTTCCTTCGACGGAGGCCGAGGCTACCCGTGGACCTGACCAAGTGGATGATCCGGGCACAGGAGGAGAACGCCAGGTGGCAGGACTCCTTTCCGCCGTTCTCACCCCACCCGTCGATGGAGGTCGACGATGACGTGTTCGCGGCGGCCTTCCACGACTTCACGGAGCGGCTCGGGAAGAACTACCCCTTCTTCCACCCGTCGTACGCCGGGCACATGGTCCGCCCGCCGCACTCCGCCGCCACCATCGGCTATCTGGCGGCCATGCTGGTGAACCCGAACAACCACGCGTTCGACGGCGGCCCGGCCACCGTCGAGATGGAGCAGGAGGTCGTCGCGCAGCTGTCCGGCATGTTCGGGTTCGAGGCCCCGCTCGGTCACCTGACCACCAGCGGCACGATCGCGAACCTCGAAGCCCTCTACGTCGCACGAGAGCTCCGGCCCGGCCAAGGCGTCGCGTTCAGCGAGGAAGCCCACTTCACGCACAGCCGCATGTGCCGCGTCCTGGGCATCGAAAGTCATGCGGTGCGGGTCGACGACCGGGGCCGGATGGACGTCGAGGCACTGGAGGAGCTGCTGCGGACACAGCGGATCGGCACGGTCGTCCTGACCGCCGGCACGACCGGTCTCGGCGCGGTCGACCCGATCCACGAGGTCCTCGCGTTGCGGGAGCGCTACGACGTCCGCATCCACGTCGATGCCGCTTACGGCGGTTTCTTCACGCTGCTCGCGGGATCGGACACCGCGGAGGCGCTGCCGCCGGAGCCGTGGCGGGCGATCTCCCGGTGTGACTCCGTGGTGGTCGATCCGCACAAGCACGGGTTGCAGCCCTACGGTTGCGGCGCGGTGCTCTTCAACGACCCGGACGTCAACCGGTTCTACGCCCACGACTCCCCGTACACCTACTGCGCTCCGGCCGGGTTCAACCCCGGCGAGACGAGCCTGGAGTGCTCACGGGCCGGTGCGGCCGCGGCGGCTCTCTGGCTCACCTTCCGGGTCCTGCCGCCGACCCCGTCAGGACTGGGCCGGGTCCTGGGCGCCGGCAGGCGGGCCGCCCTGGACTGGTCGGCCAGGATCGCGTCGTCCGAGGCCCTCGAGCTGTACCAGGAACCCGAGCTGGACATCGTCACCTACTTCCCGGTCGTCCGGCCCGCGAGCATGCGGCTGGTGGACCAGGTGTCGGCCAGGATGCTGGAAAGCGGTGGCACAGAAGCAGATCCCGTGTTCCTGAGCACGGTGAAGGTGCGCTCCGACGCACTCGTCCGCCGGCATCCCGGTGTCACCGCCGATGCCCCCGAGGCGCGGATCATCCGCAGCGTGCTGATGAAGCCGGAGTTCGAGGACTTCATCCCGCGACTGCACGACCGGGTGGAGGCGCTGGCCGTCTCCCACTCCGGGCTCAGGTGAGCGTGCTCCCGGCCGGCGCGGCGGAGATCCGGCCGCTCGACCGCACCGCGGTTGAGCATTTGGTTCCGCACGTATTCCACGTGGGTGTTCGGGTCGATCGGCTGGTGCGCGGGGGCAGTCGGGGTGTGCGGCACACCACTCCGGCCTGTGCGGGTGATTCTCTGTCCTCGCTTGGGACGGCGGTCGAGCTCCGTCTACATCGGAGGGACACTCGCAGTCGTTCAGACCTGGCCTCCGGAAAGGGTTTCCAGTGAGCGATGCAGTGGAGCGGGTGTCGGAGTGGCTCGGCCGGCCCGCGGACGAGGTCGACCGGCTGGTGCACCCGGCGGAGCTGGAACGGGTGCTCGGTGCGGTCCACGAGCTCAACAGCCGAGCCGCCGCCGGTGACCGGGAGATGTTCTACCGGCAGCAGCTCCTGCTGTCGCGGATCTACGGCATGCAGCTGCGGGTGGCGCCCGGTGAACCGTCTGCCGAGGGTTCCACCGCGGTGCACCGGGTGACGCGCTCGCTGGAGCGGGCGACCGCGGCGGCGGAGGACGCGCGGATCGAAGCGGGATCGCTCGACGACGCGCCCGCGGACCCCGCCGAGTTCGTGTCGTGGCTGAAGAAGCTGGCGCGGGGGCACACCGTCTTCAAGCACCCGTACTACACCGACTTCATCCGCGACCACGCCGACGCGGAGGCGATCCGCCGTTACATGATCCAGGAGTCGGTGATCGACGGGCGTTTCGACGACCTCCTCGCGCTGATGCAGGTGGGCACGAACGGTCCGGCCAAGATGGAGATCGCGCGGAACTTCTGGGACGAGATGGGCAACGGGAACCCGGCGGAGGTCCACACCCACCTGTTCAAGCAGATCTTCGAGGTCTTCGACATCACCGACGACGAGCTGGAGAGCGCCCTCACCGCCAACGCGCTGCTGTCCGGCAACCTCGCGGTCATGCTGTGCCGCTACCGCTCCAGCTACCCGGAGGCGGTCGGTTTCCTCGGCATGACCGAGTGGCTGGTCCCTGACCGCTTCGTCCAGGTGGTGCACGCCTGGGAGCGGCTCGGCCTGCCGGACGTGGGCATCGTCTACCACCGCCTGCACATCACCGTGGACGCCCAGCACGCCGCCGGCTGGTTCCACAACGTCATCAAACCCGCGGCCACGTCACCGGCCATGCGCAGGGGGATCGCCCGCGGCACGCTGTGGCGGCTGAACTCGTCGCAGCGCTACCTCGACGAGCGCATGTCCGAAGTGGACCTGTCCGCGAGGCTCACGACCGCCGGGTGAGCGGCCGTCCCGCATCTTCACGAGGAAGGGGTTCCCGGACGTGGCACTCAACGAAGCAGGCTTCAGCATCATCGACCTCCCGGCGGCGTCAACCGAGCTGCTGGCGAGCTACGACGACCTGCCGGTCGACGAGTACATGGGTCACGGCACGAGGTTCAAGCGGTTCTGCCAGTACCGGCTGTCCCAGGACCAGGACTCCGGTTGCTCGTTCGAGCTGCTGCCGCAGCGCGACTACACGACCTTCGTCAAGTTCAACCCGGTGGCGGGCGGTATCCGGCGCCGGTACGAGCCGGTCGAGGCCGACTTCACCGACCTGCTCCGCGCGGGCGTGCAGGGGTTCCCGCTCGACCTCTCCGAGGACTGGTCGATCAACCTGCACCAGAACCGGTCGCAGGCGACCAGCGCGGTGACCGCGCCGCTCACCCCGGAGGGCGTGCACCACGACGGCCACGACTACGTGATGATCGGCGTGCTCCGGCGGGCCAACGTCGGGGGCGCGCTGACCAGGCTGTGGAAGCCGGGTGCGGACGAACCCTTCTGGAGCGGCACCATCGAGGAGGGGCAGGCGGTCCTGCTCGACGACCGGGCCATCCAGCACGACGTCACGGACGTGGAGTCGATCGACGGCCGCCCGGCCAACAGGGACATCTTCATCGCGGCGTTCTCCCGGTGGAGCCGGAAGTGGTACGGCGACGAGCACGACGCGCAGGCGCTCGCCGGCGGCGCGTCCGCTGCCGCGGCGGATTGACCGGCATGGTGGCGTTCACCAAGTACCACGCGATGGGCAACGACTACCTGCTCGTCGAGCCGCAGGACGGCGTGGCCGCGGGTCCGCTCGCCGCACGCGTCCTGTGCGACCGCCACTTCGGGGTCGGCGCTGACGGGGTGGTGTTCGGACCGTTGGGACGACCGGCCGCGGCGGGCGTGGTCGAGGTGCGCATCCACAACGCCGACGGTTCGGCGTGCGAGCGGAGTGCGAACGGGTTGCGCGCGTTCGCACTGGAACACGCGCGCCGGCACGGGACGCGGCAGCTGGTCGTGGACACGGGGTTCTGCACGTCCACGGTCTTCGTCGACGACGTGGACGCCGGGATCGTGTCGATCGAGCTCGGCCGCCCGGACTTCTCCGCGCAGGCGGTGCCCGTGCTGGGCTGCGCCGGTGAGGCCGTGGACGTGCCGATCGAGGTCGGCGGCGGCCGGTGGCAGGTCACCGCGCTGAACAACGGCAACCCGCACGCGGTGCTGGTCCTGTCCGCTGTGGACGATCAACTGGCCGACTCGGTCGGTCCCCTGCTGTCCGCGCACCCGCGGTTTCCCGGCAGGGTGAACGTCGAGTTCGCCGCAGTCTTCGGCCAGGACGTGCTCGGCGTGGTGGTGTGGGAACGGGGCGCCGGCCGCGTGCTGGCCTCCGGCAGCGGTGGCTGCGCGGCCGCCGCGGCCGCACGCCGCCTCGGCCTGGTCGGGGACCGGGTCGAGGTGGTCATGAGCGGCGGTGCCTTCACCGCGCGGTTCGACCGCCGGGGCTCCGTGCTCATGACCGGTGAGGTCGAGCACGTCGCCACGGGCCGGGTGGCGGCCGGCCTCACCTCGCGGCTGGAAGAACTGCAACCGTCCTGAGGGAGTGTCGTGCCACGCCAGAACCTGCCCATCACCAGCGCCACGAGCGAGGTCGCCGGAGCGTGCCCGCTCGACTGCCCCGACTGCTGCAGCTGGCTGGTCACCGTGGAGAACGGGGTGGCGACCGGGCTGCGCGGCAACCGGGAGCACCCGGTCACCAGGGGCACCCTGTGCGTCAAGGTGAACCGCTACCTGGAGCAGGCCTCGCACCGGGACCGGATCCTGCACCCGATGCGCCGGGTGGGGGCGAAGGGCGAGGGCCGGTTCGAGCGGATCGGGTGGGACGAGGCGCTGGACGAGATGGCCGACCGCCTCTCCCGCATCGTCGACGAGCACGGCGGTGAGGCGCTGTGGCCCTACCAGGGCACCGGTGCGCTCGGGTACCTGCAGGGGGTGCAGGGGCGAGCGGGCACCAGGTTGTGGAACGTGCTCGGCGCGTCCCACCACGACATGACGATCTGCTCGATCGCGGGCCTGACCGGGTTGACGTACGCGCTGGGCACCAGCAGGGGCATGGACCCGGAGGACTTCGCGCTCTCCAAGCTGACCCTGCTGTGGGGCACGAACACGTTGACGTCGGGGCACCACCTCTGGAGGTTCATCGAGGCGGGCCGCAAGAACGGTGGTCACGTCGTCGCCATCGACCCGATGCGCACGCGGACCGCGGCCGCCGCGGACGAGCACCTGGCGCCGATGCCCGGGACCGACGGCGCGCTCGCACTCGGCCTGATGCACGTCATCGTCGCGAGTGGCCGGGAGGACGACGACTTCCTGTCGCGGTACTGCTTCGGCTGGGAGGACTTCCGCGAACGCGTGCTGGCCTTCACGCCGGAACGCGCCGCGTCCATCACCGGTGTCCCCGCGGAGCAGATCCGGGACCTGGGTGAGCGGATCGCGCGCACCAGGCCCACCGCGATCCGCACCTCTCAGGGGGTTCAGCGGCACGCCGGTGCGGGCGCGACGCTGCGGACGCTCGCCTGCATCCCCGCGGTCACGGGCGACTGGCACCGGCCCGGCGGTGGGCTGATGTTCTCCACCGACACCTACTTCGGCGGCAACCGCGAGGCGCTGTTCCGCGACGACCTGCGCCCGAAAGCGGTGCGCACGCTGTCGATGACGCGGCTCGCCGAGGGGCTGCTGGAGGCGAGCGACCCGCCGGTGATGGGGCTGGTCGTGTACGGCGCCAACCCGGTGGTCAGCACCAGCGACCAGAACCGGGTCCGCGCGGGTCTGTCCAGAAAGGACCTGTACACGGTGGTCCTCGAACACTTCCCGACCGACACCGTCGACTACGCCGACCTGGTCCTGCCCGCGACGATGCAGCACGAGCACACGGACCTGATGGACGCGTACGGCCACCTCTACCTCGCGTGGAACGAACGTGCCGTCGAGCCGCCGGGCGAATGCAGGTCGACCACGGACACCTTTCGCGACCTGGCCGCGCGGATGGGGTTGCGCGAGCCCAGCCTCTACGACTCCGACGAACGGCTCGCCGAGCAGCTCCTCGACTCCGACCACCCCTCGCTGCACGGGATCACGCTCGACGGGCTGCGGGCCGGCGGGTGGGCCCGGCTCAACTACCCCAGCCCGCTCGCACCGTTCGAGCACGGGTTCCCCACCCCGTCGGGGAAGTTCGAGTTCGTTTCGGCCACAGCGGCCGCCGACGGCCTCGACCCGATGCCGGGCTACACCCCGCCGCTGGAGGTCGTGGACGACGAGATGGCCGCACGCCATCCGTTCGTGCTCATAGCGGGCGCGTCGCACTTCGCCATCAACACGATCTTCGGCAACAACGACGAACTGCGGAGGAGAGCGGGCTCGCCGACCGTGGTCGTGCACCCCGACGACGCCCTCGCGCACGGGCTCGCCACCGGCACCCTCGTGAGGGTGTTCAACAGACGCGGTGAGTTCACCGCGGACGTGCTGGTCGACGCACGGGTCCGCCGCGGTGTCCTCAGCACCACCAAAGGCCATTGGCTCAAGCTCACCGGCGGCGCGACGGTCAACGCCACGGTGGACGAACGGGATGCGGACATGGGTGGTGGAGCGGTGTTCCACGACAACCGGGTCTCGGTCGAAGCCGTCGAGGTCCCGGCAGCGCAGATTCGAGGAGGAGCGTCGACATGAGCGCACACAACGGTGTCCAGCTGGCGAGCGGACCGCAGGGCGCCGAGCAGTTGGGCGCCCTGCTCGGGGTGGCCCTGCGCGGCATGGAGGCCGGCATCCTCGAACGCGGCGGCCCGCTGCCGGCGGGAGGGCCCGCCGTCGTCTCGGCCGCCCTCGCGGCAGCCGGCGGCGGAACGGGCCGCCTGCCCCTCGAGGGCATCGGCGAGGAACGCGCGCTGGAGGAGATGAGCAGGCTCCTCGGCCTGGACTCCGCCGATCCCGCCCACCCGCACTGCGCGGCCCACCTGGTCTGCTCGTCGCTGGCGGTGTCCGTCGCCGCGGACGTCGTGGCGAGCGCGCTCAACCCGTCCATGGACGTGTGGGAGCTGGCGCCGATGGCCAGTGAGATCGAGCGGGACTTCACCGCGGGCATCGCCGGGCTCTGCTACCCGGCCGAGCCCTCCCCCGACGCCGTGGTGACCTCCGGCGGAACCGAGTCGAACCTCCTGGCGCTGCTCCTCGCGCGCACCCTGCTCGGTGCCGGCCTCCAGGTGGTGTGCGGCGCGAACGCCCACCACAGCGTGACGAGGGCGGCCTGGCTCCTCGGACTGCCCACCCCGGTCGTCGTCGCCTGCGAGGACGACCGGATGGTCCCGGCGGCACTGGAGGCCGCTCTGGAGCGGCTCGGCCCGGCCACCCTCGTCGTCGCCACGGCGGGCACCACCAACACCGGCCGGATCGACCCGCTCCACCAGATCGCCGGGATGTGCCGCCGGTTCGGGGTGCGCCTGCACGTGGACGCGGCCTACGGCGGGCTCGCGCTGTGCAGCGAGGAGTGGAGCCGGCACCTGCACGGCGTCGAGCTGGCGGACTCGGTGACGCTGGACATGCACAAGTTCGGCTGGCAGTCCATCGCGGCCGGTCTCCTCGCGACCCGCAACGCGGCGGACCTCGGTGCGCTGACGATCAGCGCCGACTACATCAACGCCTCCGACGACGTCGACGCCGGCCTGCCGGACCTGCTCGGCAGGTCGATCTGGACCTCGCGGCGCGCGGACGCGTTCCGGATGGCGGTCACGCTGATGGCGTTGGGCACCAACGGGCTCGGTCGCCTGGTCGAGCACTGCTGCGCGACCGCGCGGGAGGTCGCGGCGGAGATCGACTGCCGGTCCGACCTGAGGTTGTGGCAGAGCCCGTCCTTGTCCACCGTGCTCTTCCGGCCGACCGTCCTCGACGACCTGCCGATCGCCGCGGGGGACGCGCTCGTCGGCCGCGTCCGGCGTGAGCTGCTGGCCAGGGGGACCGCGATCGTGGGGCGGGCCGCACTTCCGGACACAGTGGACGGTCAGCGGAAGCTGTGGCTCAAGCTCACCCTCCTGCACCCGAACGCCTCGGGCGCCGACTACCGCTCCCTGCTCGACCAGGTCGTCGCCGTCGCGGCGGAAGAAACAGGGCTGGTGGAGTCCCGGTGAGCCGCACGGGGCGGACCTCCTGGCGCATTCGAGCGGGAGGTCGTGGACGGGTCAGCGGGCCGACCGTGCCCGCTGTGACGATGCACCGCGCGGCGGTCCCCACCGGCCGCCCGGTTTTCACCTAGGAGTTCTGCCATGCAGATCGTGCTCGCGACAGAGTCGGACGCTCCGGCGCTCGGCGAACTCATCACGGAGTCGTTCCGCGACCTGGACCTCACCGGCTGGCTGGTGGACGACCTGGAGGACTGGTGGAAGATCGGTCCGCACTACCTCGAACGGGAGGTTCGGGACGCCATCGCCTGCGGTGTGGTCTACACCCTCCCGGACCTGTCCGCCGCCCTCGTCGCGTTCGACCACGCGGTCGAGCCAGAGCCGACGCCGGAACGGGAGAGCTGGCTCAGGGACCTCACCGGTCCGTACTTCGAACGGTTCGCCCGGTTCGAGGCGGCCTTCCTCTCCGCGCACCCGCACCAGTCCCACTACTACGGCGCCTACCTCGCCGTGCGCCCGACCGAGCAGAACAACGGTGCGGCCACCCTGCTGCTGAACCACCACCACCAGGTCCTGGACGAGCTGGGCCGGGACGCCTACGGCGAAGCGTCGAGCAAGCGGCTGGTGGGCTTCTTCGGTGCCCGCGACTACACGCCGCTCGGTCCGCCGGTCGTCCTCGACGGCCAGGAACTGCTCCAACCGATGTGGCGCACGGCCCGTCGCCCCGGCTGACCGGCTTCGGCGCCGGACCGGCCCACTCCGGTCCGGCGCGTCACTTCCGAGCGGTGCCGACCAGGAGCAGCGACCCGCTCGGATCGCTGAAGTCCACCACCTGGTCGTGCTCGCTCGCCTCCTCCGGATGCCAGTCGGGCGCCCAGGTGACGCCGGGCTCCAGGAGGGTGAAGTCCCCGAAGAGGGCGGTGACCTCCCGGCGGTCGCGGAAGATGGCCGGGCTGACCGAGTTCGCGTACATGCTCTTCAGCTCGCCCAGCATCGCGGCGCTGCGCGGTGAGACCTCCGTGTCGGTGACATGGGACAGGGAGAGGTACGACCCCGGCACGAGCAGGTCGCGGTAGGTGGCGACGAGGCGGGGGCCGAGGTCCTCGGTGTCGCCGCTGCCCGGTGCGGGTGGTTGCTGGATGTGCAGCACCGCCATGAGGAGCACCGCCACCGGTTCCCGCAGGTCGATCACCCCGGTGTCCGAGATCCGCGACCAGACCCGGTCCGGGTCGCGCAGGTCCGCGTGGACGGCCGCGTGCCGGCTCGGGTCACCGTGCTCTTGGAGCAGCAGGTTCGCGTGGTCGACGGCCACCGGCTCGTGGTCGACGTAGGCGACCCGCACCTCACCCGGCGCGACCTGCTCGCCCACCTCGTGCACGTGCCCCATTGTGGGCACCCCGGACCCGATGTCGATGAACTGGCGGATGCCCAGCCGGACGAGGTGCCGCACCACCCTGCGCTGGAACATCCGGTTGGCGTACGCGACCGACCTGATCACCGGGTAGTCGCGCAGGACGCGTTCGGCGAACTGCCGGTCGACCTCCCAGTTGGTGGTCCCGCCGAGGTAGTAGTCGTAGATCCGGGCGACGCTCGGTCGCGTCAGGTCGACGCCCGGCAACGGGAAGGGCTCGTCGTTCGACTCGGGCACGTCAACTCCTCCGGGTACTGCGCGGACCTGACTCCACTGTGGACCGCAGCGGCTCGCTGCCGATTCCACACCGGTACGACTTCACGGCGCTGCAGGAGATTCTGGCACACCGGCGGTACCGGATGATCACCCGGAACAGGCTTTGTCCGTGTTGTCCGACGGGCAGGAGGTGGTTCATGAAGATCGAACGGCGCGAGTGGGTCCGGACGGTGGGCGAGGACGCCGCTCCCGCGCTGCTCACGTTGCTCGAAGCCGGGGACGTTGCCTTCGACCCGGTGGAGGAGCAAGTTAACCCGGTCTACCGCGAGTACACCGACGAGTTGCCGGAGGAGGACTACCGCGAGGTCGTGGTGCCGAGCTGCACCGATGTCGGCACGGTGCGCGTGAGCGAGCCGGGGAACGCGTCAGCGACGCGGCCGGGATCGGTGACCAACCCCGGCGTTCGTCACCCGCCTCGCCCGTGTCCGTCGAGGAGCCCCAGTCGGCCGGGACGGAGACAGCCGTGATCGAAGTTCAGGGCTCAGGCCAGGCCACCGCCGCACACCAGGGCGTGGCGAACTCAGGTTCCATATGCGACGTTCATGTCGAGTGCCACTACAACGCCGCAGCAGGGTCGGCACCGTCCTGGCCGATGATGGTCGTCGGCAGAGGTATACCTGCCGCTCAGGTGTGCCGAACAGGCGCTTGGCTGTGCAGAACATCTTGCCCGCGGGTCAACCAGCCGCCGGAGTTCGTGACATGTCAGGACGGTCGTGCCGTTGCTCCAGCCGGATAGCCTGCCCCGCTGCAACGGCAACGCGGGAACAGTCAGTGTGATCGCGACGACCGCCGTTACCACGACCGCAGCCCAACCCACGTAGTTGCAGCGTTAGCGCTCTCACCACAAAGATTCGCGTCGCCGTGGCTGAACCGTGTCTGGGCTGCTTCTTCGCTCGTTCTCGCGCCATGGTCCCGGTACTGCCCGACGCTGGCCCATCGAGTGCGTGGTTGCCGACGATCTGTGCAGGCCAGTGCGCCGTTACCGAATGCTATTTATAGCTGATACATCACCCGTTCGGCTGCTATACCGCTTTGCTGTCACAGCAGGCCCAAGAGTTCCGAGGCAGCACCCGCCACCTCTTGTCATGTGGAATTACGGACCTGCCTAAACTTCGTAGCTTTGATCAAACCAAAATCGGGGTGTTCAGCGAGATGGACGACTTGGGCGACCGTCACACTCATAACGTGGTGGGCGGCGATGTGCATGGCCAGACGTTGATGGCCGGCACGATCAACGGCGACGTGCACATGAACCAGCGCCCGCAACAGGTGGTCGAATTGCCGCACCGGGCGGGAGCTTCTCCTGTGAGGGCGGGCTTCTTCCAGCCGCGCCAGGTGGAGCTGCCAGTGGAACCGGAGACACGGACGATCGTGTTGACCGGTCTTGGTGGCGTGGGCAAGACACAACTAGCGCTCGACCATGCCGAACGTGCGTGGGAGGCAGGGCAGGTGGACCTGCTCGTATGGGTTACCGCTGACTCCAGGGACGCGGTGGTGAGCGCTTACGCGTCTCTCGCCCGCGATCTCACCGGTATCGAGGACGTCGACCTCGAACGAGGCGCGGTCCGACTGTGGGAATGGCTGGCTCGCACGAGCGCGCGGTGGCTCGTCGTGCTGGACGACGTGATGCGTCCAACCGACTTGAATCGGCTCTGGCCTCCCAAATCGCCGAACGGACGCACGGTGGTCACCACCCGGCGAACCGATGCGGCGATTCGAGGCGATGGGCGCAAACTGATCAACATCGGAGTTTTCCACCCTGCGGAGTCGCTGTCCTATCTGGAAAGCGCGCTGGAAGACCACACGCACCTCCTGTCCGAAGCTGCGGAGTTGGGGCCTGATCTGGGGCACCTACCACTGGCGCTCGCGCAAGCGAGCGCATACATGGTCGACCTCAATCTTCCCTGTGATCGCTACCGCGCCCGGTTCGCGGACAGGCAACGGACACTCGCGACGCTGTTCCCCGATCGCGAACATCTGCCCGATGGGCACCAGCGAACCGTCGCAGCTACCTGGTCCTTGTCCGTCGAACTCGCCGACCAGCTGGTTCCTGCCGGACTTGCCAGGCCGTTGTTGATGGTGGCGAGTCTCCTCGATCCCAACGGCATTCCGCTCGACGTCTTCTCCACGCCGTCCGTGCTGGAGTGGTTGACACGGTCGGCAGGCCGCCGGGTGAGCGCTGAGGAAAGCCGTGACGGGTTGTGGTGCCTGCACAGGTTGAGCTTGATCAGCTCCGCCCGCAACCCGGATGACCAGGCCGTCCGGGTGCACAGACTGGTTCAGCGGGTCACCAGGGACACGATCACAATCGAACAGCTCGAAGAACTCACTCATGCCGGCGCAAAGGCGTTGGTGGAGGTGTGGCCGGAGGAGTTCAAAGACGCAGTGCTCGGGCAGTCGTTGAGGGCGAACACAGATGCACTCGCAGCGTCGACAGGAGAGTTGCTCTGGCGGTGCTCCTGCCGTGAGGTGCTGTTTCGAGCGGCAATCAGCCTGGGGCACAACGGTGGAGTGGTGGCTGCGCGTACAGCGTTCCTCAGCTTGACGGCGTCCGCCGAACGTCTCCTCGGACAAGATGCCCCAGCCACCTTGCAAGCACGGAAGTACCTGGCGCGGTGGACCGGCGAGGCCGGGTATCCCACGCAGGCGGTCGAACAGATGGAGACCTTGTTGTCCGACGTCGTGCGTGCAAAGGGTGGAACAAGCCGGGCCGTCTTGGAGGCACGCAGCGATCTCGCACACTGGCGTGGACAGGCGGACGACCCACACGGCGCACTGTTCGATTTCGTGGCCATGGTGCCCGATTTCATCGCTGAACTGGGAGAGGACGACCTCCTCACGCTCACGGCAAGGGGCAACGCTGCCCGCTTCTACGGTGAGGCCGGCTATCCGTGTGCCGCGGTCTCCGCATATCGGGAACTGCTACCCGACCTGCGCCGGGTGCTGGGCGAGGACCACGCCGCGACGCTGACCGCTGCCCACAACTACGCGCACTGGCGAGGAATGGCCGGGGATCCGGTCGGAGCAGTAGCCGCCCTGCGAGCGGTCTTGGAAAACCGGGCGCGAGTGCTTGGAGATAATCATCCGCACACCCTCTCGACGCGGGGAGTCATCGCACGATGGTTCTGGCGGACCGGAAACCCCGATGAGGCGGCGCAGCAACTTGAAGGAGTTGTCCTCGACCGCACTCGGGAATTCGGCGCCGAGCACCCCACCGTCGTGATCGATCTGGTCGACTTGGCCGTCATCTGGGCGCATGCCGGCAATCGAGCAAAGGCTCAAGCCGCACTGGACGCCGCACTCGCCGCAGACGAAAGCAGCCAGAGTTTGGACCTTGATCTCACGAGGTTCGTGCAACGGGAGATCTCGCAGTCCCAGCCGTTCCCTCGGACTCACACCACCGCAACGAGCCCCGCTCACAACAGGCCGTAGCGGCTTCCTGGGGTTGCGAGACCCGCGGGTTCATCGACGAGGCATCGCGGACCACATGCGGCACAAACGCTGCGCACAACCAGCGTGCTCACCATGCGGGAAGGTTCGCGAGCAGCTCGAGCGGCTGCTAACTTCGAGCAGACCGCCGATCACTCGTCGAACATTGCGAGCCGATGAATGGCGCATGAATTCCTCGTCCAGCTGACCGACGACCTGGACGGCACCACCGCGGACGACATCGAGACCGTGCAGTTCGGCCTCGACGGCGTCACCTACTTGATCGATCTGAACGGCTACAACGCCGACACGCTGCGTGCGTTGCTGCGGGAGTACGTCACAAAGGCACGTCGAAACAGTCGGTGAGCGAGCTATTTCGCGCTTTCCTCCTGGGAGAACCGGCGCAGCGTGCGATTCGTCGTCGCGAAGACGGTCAACAATGCCGTGCCCACCGTGCACGTGAGAATGGCCTGCGTCGGTGTCAGGAAGTCCACTAGCAGGCCGCCGACCGCGGGGCCGGCGATCGCCGCGACGCCCAGGGCCACACCCATCACGCTGCTGAGCCTGCCGCGCAGCTCGTCGGGCGTGAGCAGCAGCTGGTAGGTGGTGATGGTGGTGTTGGCGGTGGGGGCCAGGAACGCGGCGGCCGCGAACAGCACGCCCATGGGCAGGCCGGGGTCGAGGAACAGCGCGACCGGGATCAGGGCGGTGATCACCCAGAACACGCCGACGATGGCGCGGTGCGGGCGCAGGGTGCGGTGCAGCCGCGGGGCCACCAGGGCGCCGAGGATGCCGCCGACGCCGAGCATCGCGCCCATGAGGCCGATCTGGCCCGCGGGCACGCCCTCCTGGTGGGCGATGGCGATCATCAGCAGGTAGAACGCCTGGAAGAACAGGTTGAGGCCCACCGCGCAGAACGCCACCACGCGCACCACCGGCTGGGTCCACACCCAGCGCAGACCCTCGGCGACCTCGCGGTGGAACCGGCCCAGGGGTGCGGGTTCCCGTTGGCGCGGGGGGACGCGGACGAACAGCAGCGCCAGGAACGTGGCCACGTGGGTCACCGCCTCCACCGCGAACGGGAGCCAGCGGCCCAGGCCGAACAGCAGGCCGCCCAGCGCGGTGCCGGAGAGCTGGCCGAGGTAGCCGCGGGCGGTGTTCATCGCGACGGCGTCGGAGAGGTGGCGTTCGGCCACGATGGCGGGCAGCACGGCGTCCTCGGCCGGTTCTGACAGTGCGCGGCAGACGCCGAGCACGATCACCACCAGCACGACGTGTTCGACGCCGACCGCCTGCCACCACAGGGCGGCGACCAGGAACGCCACGGCGAGGGCCTGCACGGCCTCGCAGATCAGCATCACCGTTCTGCGGTTCCAGCGGTCGACCAGTGCCCCCGCGGGCAGGCCGACGACGAGCTGGGCCGCGGCGGAGGCGCCGAGGACGAAGCCGGAGGTCGCCGCCGAGTCGGTGAGGGTCAGGACGAGCAGGGGCAGCGCGATGACCGACGCGCTCGCCCCCGCCTCGGAGAGCGCCTGGCCGACCCAGAGGAGCCGGTAGTTGCGGTTGCGCGACAGGGACGTGGTCATCGGGTGCTCCGGCAGTCGGCGGCGATGCCGCGCAGGGCTTCGAGGAAGTCCTCCGCGACGCGGCGCACGGTGGTCTCGTCGTGCCGGTCGGGTTGGTGGTGCCAGGTGAAGCGGAAGCTCACCGCCCGCGACACCGCCGACGATCTCCAGCAGGTGCGGTCCGCGGTCGGCCGGGGAGCTGTCCTGCCCGATCGCGTCGAGGACGGTCCGGAAGAGACCGCCGTCGGCCTGGTCCGCGGTGCTGCCGGACTGGCCGAGGTAGTTGAACACCACCTGCGGGCCCTGGCCGGCGAGACGGTCCCCTGCTCCCAGGTGTTTCAGCGCGCCGAAGCCGAAACCGTTGCCCGGCACGGTGCGCAGCTGCCTGCGGACCGCCTTGACCACGTCGCGCCACGACGCGTCCTCGCCCGGCAGTGTCAGGCGGACCGGGTAGAGGGTGGTGAACCAGCCGACCGTGCGGGACAGGTCGGCGCCCAGGACGTCCTCGCGGCCGTGGCCCTCCATGTCCAGCGACACGGTCTGTTCGCCGGTGAACCGCGACAGCGCGCGGGCCAGTGCGGCGAGCAGGACGTCGTTGATCCTGGTGCGGTAGGCCGTGGGGGCGTCGTGCAGCAACGCGTCGGTGTCCGCGGCGTCGAGGACCACGTGCACCTCGCCCGGCGGTGTGCCGGGTGTGGGCTCGTCGTGGTCGACGGGCAGCGGTGCCGCGTCGAGTGCCGCCTCCCAGTGGTCGAGCTCGTGGTCGAGCGCGCCGTCGGCGACGTGCTGCGCCAAGCCGTTCGCCCAGTCGCGGAACGACGTCGACTTCGCACCCAGGTCCACGTCCTCGCCGCGGACGGCCTGCCGGTAGGCGGTGTCGAGGTCGTCGAGCAGGATGCGCCAGGACACGCCGTCGACCACGAGGTGGTGCACGGTCAGGAACAGCAGTGGTGAGGGCATGTCGTCGGCGTGGAACAGCACGACCCGGTACAGCGGGCCCGTGGCGAGGTCGAAGCCCGCGTGCGCCTCGTCGGCGATCTTCTCCAGGTGCGCCTGGCGTTCCGGCTCGGCGGTGGAGCTGAGGTCGCGGCGTTCCAGCACGGTGCCGTGCTGCACGGGGGCGTTGTGCTGGCGCCATTCGCCGTCGACGTGCTCGAAGCGCATGCGCAGCGCGTCGTGGTGCGCCACCACGGCCGCGAGTCCCTTCTCCAGCGCGTCCTCGGCCACGTCCGGGGTGAGCTCCAGCAGCATGGACTGGGCGTAGTGGTGCGGCGCGAGCGTGTGCGTCTCGAAGAACCAGCGCTGGATCGGGGTGAGCGGGACGTCGCCGACGACCTCGGCGGTGTTCGCCGGCGCGGTGTCGATCTCGGTGACGAACGGCGCCAGCGCCTCGATGGTCTGGTTGCGGAACAACGACTTGGTGGTCAGGGCGAGTCCTGCCTTCCGCGCGCGGGACACCACCTGGATCACCAGGATGGAGTCACCGCCCAGCTCGAAGAAGTTGTCCCGCACCCCGACCCGGTCGGCGCCCAGCACGTCCGCCCACACCTCGGCGAGCGTGGTCTCCACCGGTGTGCGCGGTGCGACGTGCGCGGTCGTGTCGGTGATCGGTTCGGGCGCGGGCAGTGCCGCCTTGTCGAGCTTGCCGTTGGGCGTCACCGGCAGGACGGGCAGCGCCACGAACGCGGACGGCACCATGTAGGCGGGCAGGCGGTCCGTGAGGAACGCGCGCAGCTCCGCCGACCCCACCTCGCCACCGGCGACGTGGTACGCGACCAGGCGGGCGTGACCCTGGCCGGTGTCGGCGGCGATGACGGCGGCCTCGGTGACGAGCGGGTGGTGCAGGAGCGCGGACTCGACCTCGCCCGGTTCCACGCGGTGGCCGCGGATCTTGACCTGGTCGTCGATGCGGCCCAGGTACTCGACCACGCCGTCGGCGCGCCTGCGGACCAGGTCGCCGGAGCGGTACATCCGCTCCCCCGGCGCGCCGAACGGGCACGCCACGAACGCGGCCGCGGTGAGGCCGGGCCGGTTGAGGTAGCCCCTGGCGAGGCCGTCGCCCGCGATGCACAGCTCACCGGGCACGCCGAGCGGCACCGGCCGCAGCTGGTCGTCCACCACGTAGAGGCGGGTGTTCCAGGCCGCGTGGCCGATCGGCACGGGTCCGGGGTCCAGTGGCGCGCCGGGTTCGACGCGGTGCTCCATGCAGCCGACGGTCGCCTCGGTGGGGCCGTACTCGTTGATCACCACGGCCGTCGGGTGCGCACGCCGCCACTCGTCCACGACCGCGCCGACGAGCTGTTCGCCGCCGACGACGAGGTCACCGGTCGGCGACAGCTGTGCCGGCACCGTACCGAGCAGGGCCAGGTGGCTGGGCGTGGCCTTGAGGAACGCCGCCTGCTCCACCGGCGCCGCGTCCTCCTCCAGGTCGCTCACGACGATCCGGCCGCCGGCGAGCAGCGGGCCGAACAGCGTCGTGACGGTGAGGTCGAACGAGACCGGCGAGTGCAGCACCGCCGCACCGCGCAGGCCGCCGTAGACCTCGCTGGCCCAGACGAGGTAGTCGACCACCGAGCGGTGCTCGACGACGACGCCCTTGGGCCGGCCGGTCGACCCGGACGTGTAGATCACGTACGCGGGGTCGCGAGTGGACAGTGGTGCGATCCGGTCGTGGTCACGGGGGTTGTCGTCCCTGCCGTCGGCGCGCAGGAGGTCCCGGTCGTCGAGCACCAGGACGGGCCGGGCGTCGTCGAGCACGAACGCGACCCGGTCCGCGGGCTGGTCGGGCTCGACCGGCACGTACGCGGCGCCCGCCTTGAGCACCGCCAGCACGGCCACGAGCAGGTCGGCGGAGCGCGGCAGGGAGATCGCGACGTACCGGCCGGGGCCGACGCCCTGCGCGATCAGACCGTGCGCCACCCGGTTGGCACGGGCGTTGAGCTGCGCGTACGTCCACGTCTCGCCGCCGTCCACCACCGCGGTGGCCTCCGGCGTCCGCACCACCTGGGCCTCGAACAGCTCCGTGATGGTGGCGTCCGGCACGGCGTGGGCCGTGTCGTTCCACTCGTGCAGCACGGCCCGCTGCTCGTCCTCGTCCATCAGCGGCAGGTCGGACAGCGGCCGGTCGGGGTCGGCGACGGCGGCGGTCAGCAGCACGCGCAGGTGCCCGGCCATCCGCTCGACGGTCGCGAGGTCGAACAGGTCGGTGTTGTAGTTGACCGCCGCGTGCAGGGCGTCGGAGTCCTCCTGGAACTCCCAGGTGAGGTCGAAGTTGGCCGCCACCACGGGCAGCGGCAGGTCTTCAACCTGCAGACCGGGCAGGTCCGGTGCGGCGTCGGGGGTGTTCTGCAGGATCACCATCGCCTGGAACAGCGGGGTGCGGCTGGTGTCGCGCTCGGGCCGCAGCTCATCGACCACGCGCTCGAACGGCACGTCCTGGTGAGCGAACGCGTCCAGCACACCACCGCGGACCTGTCCGAGGAACTCGCGGAACGTGGTCGCGCCGTCCACTGTGGAGCGCAGCACCAGCGTGTTGACGAAGAACCCGACGAGGCCCTCCAGCTCGGCGCGGTCGCGGCCGGAGGCCACCGTGCCGACCGCGATGTCGTCCTGCCGCGACCAGCGGGCGAACAGCACCTGGCACGCGGCGACCAGCGCCATGAACAGGGTGCCGTCCTGGTGCCGCGCAAGCGCCTTGAGCTTGTCGGCGACCTCGACGGGCAGGCTGAACAGGTGCACCGCGCCGTGGTTCGTGCGCTCCGCCGGGCGGGGCCGGTCGGTCGGCAGCTCCAGCGGGGGGACGCCGGCGAGCCGGTCCCGCCAGAACGCGAGCTGCTCGTCCAGCAACGCCCCGGTGAGCCGGTCGCGCTGCCAGGCCGCGTAGTCCGCGTACTGGATCGGCAGGTCGGGCAGCGTGCCGCCGCGGTAGAGGTGGTTGAGCTCGCTGGTCAGCACGCCGTTGGACCAGCCGTCGGTCACGATGTGGTGCGCCAGCAGCAGGAGCACGTGGTCGTCGTCGGCGACGCGCAGCAGCAGCGGGCGCAGCAGCGGGCCGCGGGAGAGGTCGAACGGCCGGGTGCACTCGCGGGCGAGCACCTCGTCGAGGTTGCCGGGGACGTCGAGCACCGGCACCTCGACGACGTGCGGCGGGTGCACGACCTGGACGCCGTGGCCGTCCACGCCGTCGAAGGTGGTGCGCAACGACTCGTGCCGCGCCACCAACGCGGTCAGCGCCCTGTTCAGCGCGCCGACGTCGAGGTGACCGCGCAGCCGCAGGATCGACGGCGACAGGTAGTCGGTGCTCTCCGGTTCGAACTGGTCGAGGAACCACAGCCGCTGCTGCGCGAACGACAGCGGCAACGCGCCGTTGCGCGGCGTCCGCGGGATGACGTCCTCGGCCGCACCCGTCCCGGCTCCGATCTCCTCGACCAGCCGGGCGACGGTGGGCGAGGTGAAGAGCACGCGCGGTGACACCGGTGCGTCGAGCTCGGCGCGCAGCCGGGACACGACCCGGATGCTGAGGATGGAGTCGCCGCCGAGCTCGAAGAAGTTGTCGTCGAGCCCAACCCGCGGCACGCCCAGCACGTCCGCCCAGATGCGGCAGACGTGTTCCTCGGCCGGGGTGCGCGGGGCGCGGTACGCCGAGGCGGCGGCCTGGAGGTCCGGTGCGGGCAGGGCGCGGCGGTCGACCTTGCCGTTGGCGTTGAGGGGGATCGAGTCGAGCTCGACGAACGCCGAGGGCACCAGGTAGTCGGGCAGCCGCTCGGCCAGCCACGTGCGCAGGTCGGTCGCGGCGCCGGTGACGTAGGCGACGAGCCGTTGGTGCCCGTCGACCGCACGGGCGACCACCACGGCTTCGCGCACGCCGGGGTGCTGGGACAGCACGGCCTCGACCTCGCCGGGTTCGACCCGGTGGCCGCGGATCTTGACCTGGTCGTCGGTGCGGCCGAGGTAGTCCAGGGTGCCGTCGGGCAGCCACCGCGCCCGGTCACCGGTGCTGTACATCCGCTCCCCCGGCTCGCCGAACGGGTCGGCGAGGAACCGGTCCGCGGTCAGGCCGGGCCGGCCGAGGTAGCCGCGGGCGAGCTGGTCGCCGGCCAGGAACAGCTCTCCCGGCACGCCGACGGGCACCGGCCGCAGCTGCTCGTCCAGCACGTAGGCGCGCACGTTGCGCAACGGCCGGCCGACCGCGACCGGAGCGCCGGTCGTGATCCGGCAGGACAGCGCGTCCACAGTGGACTCGGTCGGGCCGTAGAAGTTGTAGCTCGCGACCCCGGGGACGTCGGCCAGCCGCCGCCACAGGTCGTCGCCGATCGCCTCTCCGCCCAGCATCAGCACCTGCGGGCGGTGCTCACCGTCGAGCAGGCCGGCCTCCAGCAGCTGGCGGGCGTAGGACGGCGTGAGGTCCAGGAAGCCGATGCGCTGGTCCACGACGTACCGCACCAGTGCGGGCGGGTCGAGTCGCACGTCCTCGTCCAGGACGTGCAGCTCGTGGCCGTCGGCCATCAGCACGATGCCTTCGAGCGACGTGTCGAACGAGAACACCGCCGACAACGCCACCCGCAACCGCTTGCCGGCGGCGAAGTCCTCGCGGTGGTTCACCAGCAGGTTCACCAGGCTGCCGTGCTCGACCACCACGCCCTTGGGGCGGCCGGAGGAGCCGGAGGTGTAGATGACGTAGGCGGCGTGGTCGCGGCGCACCGGTGCCAGGTTCGAGGTGTCCTGGTCGTCGGCGTCGGGCAGCGCGTCGCGCACCACGAGCACCGGATCGGCGTCCTGCACCAGGAACTCCACCCGGTCCGCCGGCAGCGACGGGTCGACCGGCAGGTACACACCACCGGCCTTCCAGATCGCCAGCAGCGCGACCACGAACTCCACGGACCGCGGCAACGACAACGCCACCAGCCGCTCCGGGCCGACACCCGAGGCCGCGAAGGACCGGGCCACCCGGTTCGCCCACGCGTTCAGCTCCGCGAACGACAGCAACCAGTCGCCGACGACCAGTGCGGTGGCGTCCGGGGTGGCACGCACCTGGTCCTCGAACACCTCGACCACCGAGGCCGCGGTCACCTCACCGGCCGTGGCGTTCCACTCCACGAGCACCTGGTGCCGCTCGTCGCCGGTCATCAGCGGCAGCTCGCCGAGCGACCGGTGCGGGTCGGCCGCGATGCCTTCCAGCACCGACGCGAGCCGCGCGGCGAGGCGTTCGACGGTGCCGGTGTCGAAGAGACGCGGGTCGTAGTCCAGCTCCAGGCGCAGCCGGTCGCCGAGGTTGGCGCTGAGGGCCAGCGGGAAGCTGGTCGTGTCGGCGCCCTCGACCTCCAGCACCCGCACGACCTGGGCGTCGTCGAGCAGCTCGTCGATCGGGTAGTTCTCGAACACCACAGCGCTGTCGAACAACGCCGACCCCGCCGGAACATCGCTCCACGACCGCAGGTCGGCCAGCGACACGAAGTCGAACCGCCGCGACTCGGTCTGCGCGGCCTGCACGTCCCGCAGCCACGGCAGCACCGCGGCGGCCGGGTCCACCTGGACGCGGGTGGGAACGGTGTTGATGAACATGCCCACCATGGACCCGATGCCCGGCAGTTCCGCCGGACGTCCGGAGACCGTGGTGCCGAACACGACGTCGGACTCACCGCTGTAGCGCGCCAGCAGCAACGCCCACGCGCCCTGCACCACCGTGTTGGCGGTCAGGCCGGCGGCGCGGGCGACCCGGTTCAGCGCGGCCGACCGGTCGGCGTCCAGTTCGACGTGGACGGACGCGCTGGACTCCGCGCGGTGGGCCTGCACGGGTGACCGGTCGTAGGGCAGCGGGGTCGGTGACTCGACGCCGGCGAGGACCTGCCGCCAGTGCTGTTCGGCCGCGGCGGTGTCCTGATCGGCCAGCCACCGCAGGTAGTCGCGGAACGGCCGGCGCGGCGGGAGCTCTGGCTCCGCTCCGCGGGCGAGGGCGGTGTACTGCTCGCACACCTCGGCCAGCACCTGCGCGAAGCTCCACCCGTCGAGCAGGACGTGGTGGGCGGTCCAGAACAGCACGACCTCGTCGTCGGTGAGCCGTGCGATGGCCAGGCGCAGCAACGGTGGCGTGGTGAGGTCGAGCTCCTCGCCGCCGACCGCGGTGTCGTGCTCCTCGACGGGCAGGTGGCGCCAGTCGTGCACGGTGATCGGCACGTCGACCCGGTGCCGCACGACCTGCACGGGGGTTTCGACGCCCTCCCACACCACGCCGCCGCGCAGCACCGGTGTGCGGTCCACGACCCGGCGGCAGGCCTCGGCCAGCGCGTCCGGGTCGGTCACCCCGGACAGCCGCAGCCGGAACCGGTTCGAGTACGCCGTCGAGGTGTCGTCCACGAGCGTGTGGAACAGCATCCCGGTCTGCAACGGCGTCAGCGGGTAGACGTCCTCCACCTCGGCGCCGGTGCCGACCAGCCGGTCCACCGCCGCCTGGTCGAGTCGTGCCAGCGGGAAGTCCGACGGCGTGCGGCCACCGGCACCCGGCTCGGCGCAGTGCTCGACGATCTCCGCCAGCCCGTGCACCACGGCCTCGGCCACGGTCCGCACGGTCGACTCGTCGTGCAGGTGCTCGGAGTAGAACCAGGACAGCACCAGTTCGCCGTCCTCGACACCGCCGACGACGTCGAGCTGGAACGGCCGGGTGCTGTCGGCGGCCGCGTCGGCTCCCCTGTCCTCCAGCCGGCCGCGGACCAGACCTTCCCCGGCAGCCGCCACGTCGAACCGGCCGTGGTAGTTGAAGCTGACCGGCGGCAACGCCGATCCGGCCAGGGAGCTCGCGCGGAGCTGGCGCAGCGCCTCGAACCCGAAGCCGCGGCCGGGCACGGCCCGCAGCTGTTCCTTGACCGACTTGAGGGCGGCACCCCAGTCGCCGGCGGGCACGGTGAGCGCGACCGGGTACTGCGTGGTGAACCAGCCGACCGTGCGGGAGATGTCGGCGCCGTCGAGGACGTCCTCGCGGCCGTGGCCCTCCATCGTCACGGCGACGCGGTCCCGTCCGGTCCACGCCGACAACGCCCGGCCGAGCGCGCTGAGCAGCACGTCGTTGACCTGCGTGCGGTAGACGTCCGGGACGCGGTGCAGCAGGGCGTCGGTGTGCTCGCGGTCCAGCCGCACCGACACCACGCGCGTGGAGCCCGCGGTGTTGGGGCCGTCGCGGTCCATCGGCACGTCACCGGGCACGTCGAGCGCGGCGGTCCAGTGCGGCAGCTCGCCGTCGAACGCACCCGACCGCACGTGCTCGGCCAGCCGGTGCGCCCACTGGGTGAACCGGGTGCCGACCGGGTCGAGGGCGATCCGCTGTCCCGCAAGCGCTTGGCGGTACGCGGTCTCCAGGTCGCCGAGCACGATCCGCCAGGACACGCCGTCCATGACGAGGTGGTGGACCACCAGGCTCAACCGCTTGCCGGAGAACAACAACGCGCGCACGACCGGACCGTGCTCGATGTCCAGTCCAGCCTGGGCGGCCGTGACGAGCGCTTCTTCCTCCACTGTGGACACGTCGTGGCCCTCCAGCTCGACCGCGGAATCGGCCGCGTCCTGGACCCACTCGCCGTCCACGCGGGTGAAGCGGGTGCGCAGACCCTCGTGGTGCGCCACGACCGCGGCCAGGGCTCGTGCCAGCGCGCCGGTGTCGGCGTCGTCGGTGAGCTCCAGGTGCGCTGACATGGTGAAGTGGTGCGGGGCATCGCCGCGGGAGTCGAGGTACCAGCGCTGGATCGGCGTGAGCGGCGCCGGGCCGGCGATCTCCGGGAGCGCGGTCTTCTGCCCGCTCGTGCGGACGACGGTCGCCAGCTCGGCGATGGTCTGGTGGGTGAACAGGTCCTTGGTGACCAGCTCCAGGCCGGCCTGGCGGGCCTTGGACACGACCTGGATGCTCAGGATCGAGTCGCCGCCGAGGCCGAAGAAGTTGTCGTGCACGCCGACGCGCTCCACGTGCAGCGCCTCGGCCCAGACCCGGGCCAGCTCCCGTTCCACGGTGGTGCGCGGTGCCACGTGGTCCTGCGAGCCCGCGGCGTCGGGGGCTGGCAGGGCGCGGCGGTCGACCTTGCCGCTGTCGGTGGTGGGCAGCTCGTCGAGCAGCACGAACAACGAGGGCACCAGGTGGTCGGGCAGCTGCCGCTTCAGCTGCGCGCGCAGCGAGTCCGCGTCGGCCGCACCGACGACGTAGCCGACGAGTCGGTGGGTGCCGGGTTCGAACTCCTGGGCCACGACCACGGCCTCCGCCACGCCGGGCAGGCCGGCCAGTGCGGCCTCGACCTCGCCGGGTTCGACGCGGTAGCCGCGGATCTTGACCTGGTCGTCGGCGCGGCCGCGGTACTCCAGCACGCCGTCGGCGGTCCAGCGGACCAGGTCGCCGGTGCGGTACATCCGGCTGCCGGGCGGCCCGAACGGGTCGGCGACGAACCGGTCCGCGGTCAGGCCGGGCCGGTGCAGGTAGCCGCGGGTCACCTGGTCACCGGCCAGGTGCAGCTCACCGGGCACGCCGACCGGCTGGGGGCGCAGCCCGTCGTCGAGCACGTAGGCGCGCAGGCCCTGCCCCGGCGTGCCGATCACCGGCCGGTCGCGGTCGGTGACCTCCGTCCAGACCGAGTCGACCGTGCACTCGGTGGGGCCGTAGAGGTTGATCGCGGTGACGCCGTCGGCCTCGGCCAGCGCGCGCCACAGCGGTTCGCTGATGGCCTCACCGCCCAGTGCGAGCAGCAGCGGCCGTTCGAGCACGCCTTCCGGCAGGAGCTGGTGCAGGTAGGACGGGGTGCAGCTGAGGAAGTCGATGCCGTGCAGGGCGATGTGCTCGACGACGGCTCGCGGGTCGAGCCGGACGTCGTCGTCGAGCAGGTGCAGCTCGTGGCCGCCGGCGAGCAGGAGCAGGCCCTCCCAGGAGGCGTCGAAGGTGTAGGCGGCGGTGGCGATGCCGCGCAGGACCGTGCCGTCCTGGGGCAGCAGGCGTGCGTGGTGGTCGGCGACGAGCGCGGCGAGGTTGCGGTGCTCGACGACGACGCCCTTGGGGCGGCCGGTGGAGCCGGAGGTGTAGATGACGTACGCGGCGTGCTCCGGGCGCAGCGGTGCCGTGCGGTCGGCGTCGGTGGGGTCGGTCGCGGGGCGCGCGGCCAGGGCGGGGTCGTCGAGCCGCACGTGCGGCAGGTCGCCGCCGACGTCGGTCCCGGCCACCACGAGCACGGGCCGGGCGTCGTCGAGCACGAACGCGATGCGCTCCGCGGGGTGCTCGGGGTCGACCGGCAGGTACGCGCCACCGGCCTTGAGCACGGCGAGGATCGCGAGCACCAGCTCGGCGGAGCGGGGCAGCGCCAGTGCCACCACGGACTCCGGCCCGACGCCCGCGGCGATCAGGTGGTGGGCGATCCGGTTGGCGTCGGCGTTGAGCTCGGCGAAGGTCCACGACCGGAGGCCGTCGACCAGCGCGGTCGCGTCCGGGGTGCGGGCGGCGCGGTCCTGGAAGACCTCGTGGTAGGCCGGTGCCGGGCCGGCGGTGCCGGTGTCGTTCCACCGCTCCAGCACGTCGAGCAGCTCGTCGTCGGTGAGCAGCGGCAGGTCGGCCACGGGGAGGCCGGGTTCGGCGGTCGCGCCGTCGAGCAGCACGCCGACGTGCGCGACGAGCCGTTCGGCCGTGGAGGTGTCGAACAGCGCGGTGTCGTAGGTGAGCACCGCCTCCAGCCGGCCGTCGACCTCCTGGAACTGGAACGACACGTCGAACCCGGCCGCGACCGACGGCGGCGGCAGCTCCTCGACGCGCAGGCCGGGCAGGCGCGGTTCGTCGCCGCCGGTGTTCTGCAGCACGACCATCGCCTGGAACAGCGGGGTGCGGCTGGGGTCGCGCACGGGGTGGACCTCGTCCACGACCCGTTCGAACGGCACGTCCTGGTGGGCGAAGGCGTCCAGGACGGTCTCCCGCACCTGGCCGAGCAGCTGCCCGAAGCCCTGGCGCGGGTCCACGTCGCTGCGCAGCACCAGCGTGTTGACGAAGAACCCGACCAGGCCCTCCAGCTCGGTGCGGTCGCGGCCGGAGACGACGGTGCCGACGGCGACGTCGCGTTGCCCCGACCACCGGGCGAACACCGCCTGGCAGGCGGCGACCAGTGCCATGAACAACGTGCCGTCGTGCTCGCGGGCCAGCGCCCTGAGCCGTTCGGTGACCTCGGCGGGCATCTGGAAGTGCACCAGCGCGCCCTGCTTGCCGCGAACGGCCGGCCGGGGCCGATCGGTGGGCAGCTCCAGCGGTCGCACGCCGTCGAGCGCGTGCCGCCAGTGCGCCAGGTGCTCCTGCAACACCTCCTCGGTCGCGGCGGTGCGCTGCCACACCGCGAAGTCGGCGTACTGCACGGGCAGGTCGGGCAGCTTCGCGTCCCGGCCGCACGTCGCGGCCTCGTAGCAGGCGCCCAGCTCGCCGAGCAGCACGCCGTTGGACCAGCCGTCGGTGACGATGTGGTGCAGCACCAGGGAGAGCACGTGGTCGTCCGCACCGAGCCGCGCGAGCAGCACCCGCACCAGCGGGCCGTGCCGCAGGTCCAGCGGCGTGGTCGTCTCGCGGGTCAGCACGTCGGCCAGCTCGTCCTCGGTCACGTCGACCACCGGCACCTCGACGGGCTGGGGCGGGTGCACGACCTGCACACCGCGCCCGTCGACCGTCTCGAACGTGGTGCGCAACGACTCGTGCCGCGCGACCAGCGCGGTGAGCGCCGCGGCCAGCGCGCCGACGTCCAGGGGTCCGCGCAGCCGCAGGATCGACGGTGACAGGTACTCCACACCGCCGGGTTCGAACTCGTCGAGGAACCACAGCCGCTGCTGCGCGAACGACAACGGCAGACCGCCGTCGCGCGGCACCACGGGGATCTCGTCCAGCCGCGCCTGCGCCGACTCCGCGACCAGCGCGGCGATCCCCGCGACGGTCGGGTGGCTGAACAGGGCCCGCGGCGACATCTCCACGTCGAACGCGGCCCGCAGCCGGGAGATCACCCGGATGCTGAGGATGGAGTCGCCGCCGAGCTCGAAGAAGTTGTCCCGCACGCCGATGCCGGGCACGCCCAGCACCTCGGACCAGATGTCGGCCACGTCGCGTTCGACGTCCGTGCGCGGTGCCACGTGCTCGGTGCGGGCCTCGGTGAAGTCGGGTGCGGGCAGGGCCCGGCGGTCGACCTTGCCGTTGGCGTTGAGGGGGATCGAGTCGAGCTCGACGAACGCCGAGGGCACCAGGTAGTCGGGCAGCCGCTCGGCCAGCCACGTCCGCAGGTCGGTGGCGGCGCCGGTGACGTAGGCGACGAGCCGTTGGTGGCCGTGGTCCTGCCGGGCGATGACGACGGCCTCGCGGACGTCGGGGTGCCGGGACAGCACGGCCTCGACCTCGCCGGGCTCGATCCGGAAACCGCGGATCTTCACCTGGTCGTCGGTGCGGCCGAGGTAGTCGAGGGTGCTGTCGGCGAGCCACCGGACGCGGTCGCCGGTGCGGTACATCCGCTCCCCCGGTCCGCCGAACGGGTCGGCGAGGAACCGGTCCGCGGTGAGCCCCGGCCGGTCGAGGTAGCCGCGGGCGACCTGCACCCCGGCCAGGAACAGCTCTCCCGGCACGCCGACGGGCACCGGGCGCAGGTCGTCGTCCAGGACGTGGGCGCGGGTGTTGAGCAGCGGGCGTCCCACGACCGGGCGCCCGTGCCCGCTGACCCTGGTGGACAGCGCGTCCACCGTGGACTCGGTCGGGCCGTAGAAGTTGTAGCTCGCGGTGCCCTGGGCGTCCGCGAGGCGCCGCCACAGGTCCTCGCCGATCGCCTCTCCGCCCAGCATCAGCACCTGCGGGCGGTGTTCGCCGTCGAGCAGGCCTGCTTCGACCAGCTGCCGTGCGTAGGACGGGGTCAGGTCGAGGAAGTCGATCCGGTGGCCGGTCACGTACCGGACGAGGGCGGGCGGGTCGAGCCGGGTGTCGTCGTCGAGGACGTGCAGCTCGTGGCCGTCGGCCATCAGCACGATGCCTTCGAGGGACGTGTCGAACGAGAAGACCGCCGACAAAGCCACCCGCAACCGCTTACCGGCGGCGAAGTCCTCCCGGTGGTTCACCAGCAGGTTCACCAGGCTGCGGTGTTCGACCACCACGCCCTTGGGGCGGCCGGTCGAACCGGACGTGTAGATCACGTACGCCGCGTGCTCGGGTCCCACCGGTGCCAGGTCGTCCGAGCGGTCGGCCTCGGGCAGCGCGCCGCGCACCACGAGCACCGGATCAGCGTCCTGCACCAGGAACTCCACGCGGTCCGCCGGCAGCGTCGGGTCGACCGGCAGGTACACGCCGCCGGCCTTCCAGATCGCCAGCAGCGCCACCACGAACTCCACCGACCGCGGCAGCGACAACGCCACCACGCGCTCCGGCCCCACACCGGCGGCGACGAAAGCGCGCGCCACCCGGTTCGCCCACGCGTTCAGCTCCGCGAACGACAGCGACCGCTCCCCCACCACCAGTGCGGTGGCGTCCGGGGTGGTCCTGGCTTGGCTTTCGAACACCTCGACGACCGACTTCTCCGGCACGTCACGGGTGGTCGCGTTCCACTCGGTGAGGACCTGGTGGCGTTCGTCGCCGGTCATCAGCGGCAGGTCCGCCACCGGTCGCGCGGAGTCGGCGGCGATGGCGTCGACGACCAGGAGCAGGCGGTCGGCGAGGCGCCGGGCCGTGTCGGCGTCGAACAGGTGCGGGTCGTAGGCGAGGTCCAGGCGCAGCCGGTCGTCGAGGACGGCGCTGAGGGTGAGCGCGAAGGTCGTCGTGTCCCGCGCCTGCACCTCGGTCGCGCGGATGCCGCCGACCTCGGTGACGTCGTTGAGCGGGTAGTTCTCGAACACCACGGCGCTGTCGAACAACGCCGACCCCGCCGGCACGTCGCTCCACGACCGCAGGTCGGCCAGCGACACGAAGTCGAACCGCCGCGACTCGGTCTGCGCGGCCTGCACCTCCGCGAGCCAGGTCGCGACCTCGGCGTCGGGGCGCACGGACACCCGGGCCGGCACGGTGTTGATGAACAGGCCGATCATCTGCTCCACACCGGGCAGCTCGCCGGGGCGGCCGGAGACCGTCGTGCCGAACACGACGTCGGACTCGCCGCTGTAGCGCGCCAGCAGCAACGCCCACGCGCCCTGCACGACGGTGTTGACCGTGAGGCCGTGGCGGCGGGCGGTGTGGCGCAGCCGGTCGGTCTGCTCGGCGGTGAGCGCGACGGGCACCGCCGTGGAGGACTCGGTGGCGTGGTCGCGGGCGGGCGGCCGGTCGTAGGGCAGGGCGGTGGGTGCGGAGAAGCCCGCCAGCACGGCACGCCAGTGGCGTTCGGCCTCGGACCGGTCCTGGGCGTCCAGCCACCGCAGGTAGTCGCGGAACGGCCGCCGCGAGACGACCTCCGGTGCGCTGCCCGCGGTGATCGCCCGGTACTGCTCGCACACCTCGGCGAACACCTGGGCGAGGCTCCAGCCGTCCAGCAGCACGTGGTGGAACGTCCAGACCAGCAGCACCTCGTCGCCGGGCAGCCGGGCCAGGTCGATCCGCATGAGCGGTGCCCGGCGCAGGTCGAGGTCCTGTGCCGCCAGTGCTTCCAGCTCGCGTGCGCGGTCCTGTTCGGACAGTGAGCGCCAGTCGTGGTGCGCGGTCGGCAGGTCGACGTGCGAGCGGATCACCTGCACGGGCCGCTCGACGCCTTCCCAGACCAGCGCACCGCGCAGCACCGGCGTGCGGTCGACGACGCGCTGCCACGCGGTGGCGAGGGCCCGTTCGTCGGTGACGCCGGTCAGCCGCAGGCGCACCTGGTCGAAGTAGGCCGTGGACGACGGGTCGGCCAGGCCGTGGAAGAGCATCCCCTCCTGCAACGGCGTCAGCGGGTAGACGTCCTCGACCTCGGCACCGGTCCCGACCAGCCGGTCCACCGCGACCTGGTCCAGGTGTGCCAGCGGGAAGTCCGACGGCGTGCGGCCACCGGCACCCGGCTCCGCGCAGTGCTCGACGATCTCCGCCAGCCCGCGCACCATCGCGTCGGCGACGCCCCGCACGGTCGACTCGTCGTGCACCTGCCCGGAGTACAGCCAGGTGAGCTCGAGCCGGCCGTTCTCCACCAGCCCGACGACGTCGATCAGGTACGCGCGGGCGTTGCCGGGGGCGCTGTCGCGGCCGAGCGGGGCGCAGCGGGCCCGGACGAGCCCGTCGGCGTCGGCCGCGACGTCCCACTGGCCGTGGTAGTTGAAGCTGATCAACGGGTGCGGGTCGTCGCGCAACGCGGCGGCCGGCGAACCGGGTGCGGCCAGGTAGCGCAGCGCGGCGTAGCTCTGGCCGCGGCGCGGCAGTGCGCGGACCTGTTCCTTGACCGACTTGAGCACACCGCCCCAGCCACCGGCCGGAACGTGCAGGGCCAGCGGGAACTGGCTGGTGAACCAGCCGACGGTGCGGGAGATGTCGAGGTCGTCGGGCACGTCCTCGCGGCCGTGGCCCTCCAGTCCGATGAGCACGCGGTCGTGGCCGGTCCACCCGGCCAGCGCGCGGCCGAGCGCGCTGAGCAGCACGTCGTTGACCTGGGTGCGGTAGACGCCGGGCACCTGGTGCAGCAGCGCGTCGGTGTCGGCGGGGCTGAGTCGCACGGTGACCGACCGGACGTCCTCGGCGGGGTCACCGTCGCCGTGGTCGACCGGCAGCTCGGCGGGCGCGGAGGCGGCGAAGCCGGTCCAGTGGTCGAGGTCGGCGTCCAGCTCTCCGGCGCGCACCCGGTCGGTGAGGCGGCGGGCCCAGGTGGCGAACGCGGTGGGCACCGGTTCCAGCGCAACGGGTTCGCCGCGGACGAGCTGCTGATAGGCGGTGTCGAGGTCGGCGAGCAGCACGCGCCAGGACACGCCGTCCACGACGAGGTGGTGCACGGTCAGGAAGAGGCGGGAGCGGCCGTCGGCGAGGCGGAACAGGATGGCCCGCAGCAGGGGGCCTTCGGTGAGGTCGAGGCTCGACTGGGCGGCGAGTGCGGCCTCGTCGCAGGCGTGGTCGTCGAGGCCGGTCAGCACCTGGAGGACGCCGGTCGGCGGGGTGGGGGCGAGGTCCTGGACCCAGCGGGCGGTCTCGGGGGTGGCGCTCGCGTTGCCGGGCTGAGTGGCGTCGGGCTGGGTGGCGCCGGGCTGGGCGTTGCCGGGCTGAGTGGCGTCGGGCTGGGTGGCGCCGGGCTGGGCGTTGCCGGGCTGGGCGTTGCCGGGCTGGGCGTTGCCGGGCTGGGCGTTGCCGAGCTGACCGGCGTCGTCGCGGCGGAAGCGGGCCCGCAGGGCGTCGTGGTGCGCCACCACGGCGTCCACGGCGGTGGCCAGCGCTCGTTCGTCCACCTCGGGCGCCAGCTCCACGTGCGTGGACATGGTGAAGTGGTGCGGGCTCGCGGGCGCGGTGTCGAAGAACCACTCCTGGATCGGCGTCAGCGGCGCGGGCCCGGACACCACCGCGTCCGCCACCGTGTCGGCCACCGCGGTCGCGGTCGCGGCCAGCCCGGCGACGGTGGGGTGCAGGAAGACGTCCTTGGACGACAACCGCAGACCGGCCCGGCGGGCGCGGGCGACGAGCTGGATGCTGAGGATGGAGTCGCCGCCGAGCTCGAAGAAGTTGTCCTCGATGCCCACGCGGTCGACGCGCAGCACCTCGGCCCAGACGCGCGCCAGCTCCCGTTCCACCGGCGTGGTGGGCTCGACGTGGCGGTCGGCTGCGGTGCGGGCCTCGGGTGCGGGCAGGGCGCGGCGGTCGACCTTGCCGTTGCCGCTCAACGGGAGCGCGTCCAGCACCACGAACGCCGAGGGAACCATGTAGTCGGGCAGCTCGCGGGTGAGCCACGTGCGCAGCTCGGCGTGCGCCGGGGCGGCGTCGGCCACGAGGTAGGCGACCAACTGCTTGCGGCCGTCGTCGGTGCGGGCGACGGTGATCGACTGGGAGATGCCGGGGTGGCGCACGAGCAGGGCGTCGATCTCGCCGGTCTCGACGCGGAAGCCGCGGATCTTGACCTGGTCGTCGGTGCGGCCGACGAACTCGACCACGCCCTGCACGCGCCACCGGCCGATGTCACCGGTGCGGTACATGCGGGAGCCGGGCGGGCCGAACGGGTCGGGCACGAACCGCTCGGCGGTCAGGCCGGGCTGGCCGAGGTAGCCGCGGGCCACGCCGGCGCCCGCGAGGAACAGCTCCCCCGGCACGCCGACGGGAACCGGGCGCAGGCCTTCGTCGAGCACGTAGACGGCCATGCCGTCCAGCGGCCGGCCGATGGGGATGACGTCGGGCACGGTGTCGGTCATGGGGAACGACGTGGCGAACGTCGTGGTCTCGGTCGGGCCGTAGCCGTCGACCACGGTCAGGCCGGGGCACGCTTCGAGCACCCCGCGCACGGCCGCGGCGGGCACGACGTCACCGCCGGTCCACACCTCCCGCAGTCCGGCGAACGCGTCCGGTGCCTCCTGGGCGACGAGCCGGAACAGTCCTGCGGTCAGCCAGATCGCGGTCACACCGCGACCGGCGGCGGCCCTGATCACGTCGGCGTCGACGTCACCCGGCCGCGCCACCACGACCTGGCCGCCACGCAACAGCGGGACCCACAGCTCGTAGGTCGAGGCGTCGAACGCCGACGGCGAGTGCAGCAGCACCCGGTCGTGCGCACCGCCCGCGAAACGGGAGTCCAGCGCCAGCGCCACGACGTCGCGGTGCCGCACGGCGACACCCTTGGGCACGCCGGTGGAGCCGGAGGTGTGCATGACGTACGCGAGCTGGTCCGGGTGCACCGCGACAGCGGGATCGGCGGCGCCGGTCCGCTCGCCGTCGAGCAGTACGGTGTGGACGGACGCGACCGCGTCCCGGTTGCGCGCATCGGTGAGCACGACCGCGATCCCGGAGTCGGCGATGACCCGCCGGGTCCGTTCGGCCGGTGCACGACCGTCGAGCGGGACGTACGCCGCGCCGGCCTTCACGATCGCCAGCTCGGCCACGACCAGGTCGGCCGACCGCTCCACGAGCAGCCCCACCGGGTCCTCCGGCCGCACACCGAGGTCGACCAGTTCCCGAGCGAGCGCGTTGGCCCGCGCGTCCAGCTCGGCGTAGGTGAGGACCTCGTCGTCGGAGAGCACGGCGGGTGCGTCCGGCGTCCGGCGCACCTGCTCGGCGAACAGGCCGGGGACGGTGGCGTCGACCGGTGCGCGGGAGGCGTCGTTCCAGCCGGTCAGCACCTGGTCGCGTTCGGCGTCCGACAGCCACGGCAGCTCGCCCAGCGGCCGGTGCGGGTCGCTCGCCAGGCCGTCGAGCAGCCGCACGAGGTGGTCGCAGAAGCGGGCGACCGTGGCGGCGTCGAACAGGTCGGTGTTGTACTCGACCACGCCGTCGAGCAGGCCGGCGCGCTCCTGGAACTCGATGGTCAGGTCGAAGATGGCGGCACGGCGGGACAACCCGACCTGCTCGACCGCCAGGCCGGGCAGCCGCGGCGGGGTGCGATCGGCGTTCTGCAGCAGCACCATCACGTCGAACAGCGGGTTGCGGCTGACGTCGCGGTCGGTGCGCAGCGCGTCGACCACGTGCTCCAGCGGCACCTCGTCGTGGGCGTACGCCTCCTTGACGTTGTCCTTGACCTGGTCCAGGAACTCGGCGAACGTGGCACGTGAGTCCACTGTGGACCGCAGCACGACGGTGTTGACGAAGAACCCGACCAGCCGCTCCAGACCGGGGCGGCCGCGGCCGGTGGTCACGGTGCCCACGGCCACGTCGTCCTGCCCGGCGTAGCGGGCCAGCAGAGCCTGGCACCCGGCCATCAGCACGGAGAACAGGATCGTGCCGCGTTCCTGGGCGAGCGCCCGCAACGCCGCGGTGGTCGCGGCCGGCACGGTGAACGCCTGCACCGCGCCGTTCGTGGTGCGCACCGCCGGTCGCGGCCGGTCGGTGGGCAGCTCCAGCGGGGTGGTGCCGCTGAGCCGCCGAGTCCAGTGCTCGACCTGGCCGCGCAGCGCCTCACCGGAGAGCCGCTCCCGTTGCCAGGCCGCGAAGTCGGCGTACTGCAGCGGCAACGCGGGCAGCACGGCGTCCCGTCCGGCCACGGCCGCGCCGTACAGCTCGCCCAGCTCCTCGGTGAGCACGCCCATCGACCAGCCGTCGGTGACGACGTGGTGCGCGGTGACCAGCAGCACGTGCTCGTCCGGCGCCTGCCGCACCAGCACCGCCCGCACCAGCGGTCCGCGCCGCAGGTCGAACGGGCGGGAGTACTCCTCGACCAGCAGCTCGTCCAGGTCGCCGGCCGGCTCCACCACGGGCAGGGCGAGGTCGAACGGCGGGTGCACGACCTGCACACCGACCCCGTCGACCTCGTCGAGCGTCGTGCGCAACGACTCGTGCCGCGCCACCAGACCGGTGAGCGCCGCGGTCAGCGCGGCCACGTCGAGCTGTCCGGTCAGGCGCAGCGCCAGCGCGCTGTTGTAGCCGGAACCGCCGGGCTGGAAGCGGTCGAGGAACCACAGCCGCTGCTGCGGGAACGACAGCGGCAGCGGCTGGGTCCGGTCGGCCGGTCTGATGGCGTCGGCCTGCTGCGAGCGGCCGGAGAGGCGGCGGCGCATCTGCTCCCGCAGGTGCGGGGGCAGCGCGGCGATGCGGTCCTCGATCGACGACGACATGGTGTGGTGTCTCCTCACAGTTCCTGGTTGGCGCCGTCTTCGAGGGCGAGTCGTTCGAAGCTCGAGCAGGATCTTCTCCTCGACCAGCCCCGCCAGGTCGGCGACCGTGCGGGCGGTGAGGACGTCATGCGGGGTCAGCGGTACGTCGAAGGCCGCGCGGCACCGGGACGTGATGAGCAGGCTGCGCATCGAGTCGCCGCCGAGTGCGAAGAAGTCGTCCTCGGCGCCGACGCGCTCCACGCCCAGCACCTCGGCCCAGATGCCGGCCATGACCTCCTCGGTCTCCGTCCTGGGCGCCACGTACGGCGCGGCGGACGCGGTGGCCGACGGTTCCGGCAACGCGGCCCGGTCGACCTTCCCGTTGGTGCTCAGCGGAAGCGCGTCGAGCACCATGAACACCGAGGGCACCATGTAGTCGGGCAGGGTCCGTCCCGCGAACGCGGCCAGCTCCGCGGGTTCCGGTGCACGGGCGGGGTCGGCGGGCACCAGGTAGGCCACGAGCTGCTTGCCGCCGAGGGAGTCCTCGCGGACCACCACGACCAGCCCGCCCACGCCGGGGTGCCGGCCCAGGACCGCTTCGACCTCGCCGAGCTCGATGCGGAACCCGCGCAGCTTCACCTGGTCGTCGGCGCGGCCGGCGAACTCCAGCACGCCGCCGGGCAGCCACCGCACGATGTCGCCGGTGCGGTACATCCGCTCCCCCGGCGCACCGAACGGGCAGGCGACGAACCGGGACGCGGTCAGGCCCGGCCGGTCGAGGTAGCCGCGGGCCAGGCCGGCCCCGGCGAGGTACAGCTCGCCGGGCACGCCGACCGGAACGGGCCGCAGCCGCTCGTCCAGCACGTAGGTGGCCATGCCGTCGAGCGCGGAGCCGATGGGCACGGTGTCCGGCACGTCGTCCTGGCCGGTCATCCGGTGGGAGGTGGCGAACGTCGTGGTCTCGGTGGGTCCGTAGCCGTCGACCACCACCAGTCCGGGGCAGGCCGCCATGACCCGGCGAACCGCGGCGGCGGGCACGACGTCACCGCCGGTCCACACCTCGCTCACGCCGGCCAGGCAGTCCGGCGAGTCCTGCGCCAGCACCCGGAACAGGCCCGCGGTCAGCCACAGCGCCGTCACGCCGTGCGCGGTGATCTGCTCGCGCAGCGCGGCCGCGTCCAGGTCCTCCGGCGGCGCGACGACCATCCGGCCGCCGCGCAGCAGCGGCACCCACAGCTCGTAGGTGGAGGCGTCGAACGCCATCGGCGAATGCACCAGCACGGTCCGGTGGGCCGGGCCGTCGAACCGGGAGTCGAGCGCGAGCGCCACCACGTCCCGGTGCCGCACCGCCACACCCTTCGGCGTGCCGGTGGAGCCGGAGGTGAACTCCACGTAGGCGAGGCCGTCGGGGTGTCCGGTCACCGCGGGCCGTTCGGCCGACGTCTCACCGCCGGGGACGACGACGTGCCCGTCGAACGGGACGGTGTCGGAGTCGGTGATCAGCACCCGGCTCCCGGCCTGGTCGAGCACGAGCCCCTGGCGTTCGACCGGCGCCCGGCTGTCCAGCGGCAGGTAGGCGCCGCCCGCCTTGAGCACGGCGAGCACCGCGACCACCACGTCGGCCGATCGGCGCAGCAGCAGCCCGACGCGTTCCTCCGGCTGCACACCGAGCGAGATCAGCCGCTGTGCCAACGCGTTCGCGCGGGCGTCCAGCTCGGCGTAGGTGAGCGACGTGCCGCCCGCGACCACCGCGGTCGCGTCCGGGGCCCGGTCCGCCTGGGCGGCGAACAGCTCGGCCACGGTCGCGTCCGGGACGCTGCTCCGCACGCGCTCCGGGAGGACGAGCCGGCGTTCGGCGTCGTCGAGGAGGTCGACCTCGCCCAGCGCGCGGCCGGGGTCGGCGGTCAGACCGCGCAGCACCGCGGTCAGGTGACCGGCGATGCGCTCGACCGTGGCGAGGTCGAACAGGTCGGGGTCGTAGCTGAGCCGGAACTCCAGCTCCGCGCCGGGCCGGACGCCCAGGCTGAGCGGGAAGTTGGTCGTCTCGACCGCGTCCAGGTCGCGCAGCACGACGCCGTGGGCCGCGGCCTCGTCGATCGGGTAGTTCTCGAACACCACGATGCTGGCGAACAGGTCGACGCCACCCGGCACGTCGCTCCAGGCCTGGAGGTCGGCGAGCGCCACGTGCTCGAACCGCCGCGCCTCCGCCTGGTCGGCCTGCAAGCGCCGCAGCCACGCCGCGACCGGTTCGTCCGGCACGACCTCCGTGCGCACCGGCAGGGTGTTGATGAACATGCCCGTGATGGCGTCCGCGCCGGGCAGGTCGGCCGGGCGGCCGGAGACCGTGGAGCCGAAGCACACGTCGTCCTGGCCGCTGTAGCGCGCCAGCAGCAGCGCCCAGGCGCCCTGCACGACGGCGTTGAGCGTCAACCCGTTGCGCTGGGCGAACTCGCGCAGCTCACCACCGGGCAGGGTGACCGTGGTCCAGGCGGCGGTCCGGGTGGCGTGACCCGGTGCGGCGGGGCGGTCGAGCGGCAACGGGGTGGGTGCGGCGAACCCGCCGAGCACCCGCCGCCAGTGCTCCTCCGCCTCGGTCGCGTCCTGTGCGGCGAGCCAGCGCAGGTAGTCGCCGAACGGCCGGCGGGCCGGCAGGTCCGGCTCGCGACCGGCGGTGAACGCCGCGTAGCAGGTGAAGACGTCGGTCAGCACCTGGAACGTGCTCCACCCGTCGAGCAGCACGTGGTGGAACGTCCAGCCGACCCGCACGGAGGTGTCCGACTCGCGCGTCAGCTCCAGCCGCAGCAGCGGCGCGGTGCCGAGGTCGAGCTCGCCGCCGGTCCCGTCGTTGATCGGCACGTCGACCGTGCGGCAGACCACCTGCACGGGCCGGTCGACGCCCTCCCACACGACGCGGCTGCGCAGGACCGGGGTCCGTGCGACGACCTCGCGCCACGCACGGGCCAGCGCCTCGACGTCCGTGACGCCGTCGAGGACGAACGAGATCCGTTCGGTGTACAGGCCTTCGTGGCCGTGGGACAGGCTGTGGAACACCATGCCCGCCTGCATCGGCGTCAGCGGGTAGACGTCCTCGACGGCGCGGCCGTCGCCGACGATCCGGTCCACCGCGGCCTGGTCGAGGCCCGCCAGCGGGAAGTCCGACGGTGTCCGGCCGCCCGCTCCCGGCCGGGCGCAGTGCGCGACGATCTCCCGCAGCGCCACCGCCATCGCCTCGGCCAGCACGCGCACGGTCGGCTCGTCGTGGACCTCGTCGCTGTAGTACCAGGTGAGCTGCAACCGCTTGTCCTGCACCGCGCCGACGACGTCGAGCAGGTGGTGGCGGGGCGTGTCCGGTGCGGCGTCGGCGCTGATCCCACCGGCCGTGCGCACCGCCGTGCCCGCCACGCCGTCGAACTGCCCGAGGTAGTTGAACGCCACCGCCGGCTGCACCCCGCCGTACCGCGCGCCGAAGCCGATGCCGCGGCGGGGCACCGCGCGCAGCCGTTCCTTGGTGGCCTTGAGCACCGCGCCCCAGTCCCCCGCCGGCACGTCGAGCGCCACCGGGAACACCGCGGTGAACCAGCCGACCGTGCGGGACAGGTCGACGCCGTCGAGGAAGTCGCCGTCGCGGCCGTGGCCCTCCAGGTCCACGAGCACCCGGTCGCGGCCGGTCCACCCGGCCAGCACCCGTCCCAACGCGCTCAGCAGCACGTCGTTGACCTGCGTGCGGTACGCGGCGGGCACGTCCTGCAACAGGGCCCTGGTCTCCTGGGCGTTCAGCTCGACGGTGACGCCCCGCACGGAACCGGTCGTGCCGGTGCCGGTGCGGTCCACGGGCACGCTCGGGTCACCGGTGACGCCGGCCCAGTGCCCGGCCTCGTCGTCGAACCCGCCGGCCGCGGTGTGCTCGGCCAGCCGCAGCGCCCAGTCGCGGAACGACGTGGTCCGCGCCGGGAGGAGGACCCGTTCACCGCGCACGGCCTGGAGGTAGGCGGTCTCCAGGTCCTCCAGCAGCACCCGCCACGACACGCCGTCCACGACGAGGTGGTGCGCGGTGAGCCGGACCCGGTGCGACGTGAGCGGCGTGGCCCGCAGCAGCGGTCCGCGTCCCAGGTCGAACCCGTCCACCTCGGACAGGACGTCGACGGGTCCGACCGGCGGGTTGTGCTGCTGCCAGCCGGTCGCGGTGTGCTCGAACCGCATCCGCAGCGCGTCGTGGTGCTCGACCAGTGCCGCCAACGCCGTGCGCAACGCCGTGCGGTCGACCTCGTCGGTGAACTCCACCTCGACGACCTGGTCGAAGTGCTCGGGGTGCGGCGGTTCCGCGTCGAGGAACCACCGCTGGATCGGGGTCAGCGGGACGTCGCCGGTCACCGGGCCCCGCGGCACGTCCTGTTCCGCGGCGACCGCGGGCACGGCGGCGGCGAGCGCGGCGACGGTCGGACGGCTGAACAGGTCGCGTGGCGCCAGGGCGTACCCGGCCTGCCGGGCGCGGGACACGACCTGGATGCTGATGATCGAGTCACCGCCCAGCTCGAAGAAGTCGTCCTCGACGCCGACCCGGTCGAGCCCCAGCACCTGCGCCCAGATGCCGGCGAGCACGCGCTCGGTCTCCGTGCGCGGCTCGACGTGCCGGGTGCCGGTCGTCTCCCACTCCGGTGCGGGCAGCGCCTTGCGGTCGAGCTTCCCGTTGCCGGTCAACGGGAGCCGGTCCAGGTGCACGAACGCCGAGGGCACCATGTGCTCGGGCAGCGTCTGCGCGAGGAAGCCGCGCAGGTCGGCGCCACGGCCACCGACGACGTACCCGACGATGACCTTGCGCCCGGCGTGCTCGCGGACGTCGGCGACGGCGGCGGTCACGTCCTCGTGCGCCTCCAGCGCGGCCTCGATCTCGCCGAGCTCGATGCGGAACCCGCGGATCTTGACCTGGTGGTCGGCGCGGCCGAGGTAGTCGAGCCGGCCGTCCTTCCAGCGCGCCAGGTCGCCGGTGCGGTACATGCGGGAGCCGGGCGCGCCGAACGGGTCGGCGACGAACCGGGACGCGGTCAGGCCGGGCCGCTTGAGGTAGCCGCGCGCCAGGCCGGCGCCGGCGACGTGCATCTCGCCGACGACACCGGGCGGGACCGGTCGCAGGTCCTCGTCGAGGACGTACACGCGCAGGTCCGGGATGGGTTCGCCGACGGTGCCGTCTGCGGGCGTCCACGTGACGTGCACGGTGGTCTCGGTGATGCCGTACATGTTGATCAGCTCGCCGGGGCCGTTCCAGGCCGCGAGCTTGCGCACGTCCAGCGCCTCACCGCCGAAGACGACGTAGCGCAGGCTGAGGTCTCGCGGCTGTTCGGCGATGAGCTGGTAGAACGCGGACGGCGTCTGGTTGAGGACCGTGACCCGTTCCCGTGCCAGCAGGTCGGCGAACTCGCGTGGCGAGCGCGACACCTCGTGCGGCACGACGACGAGCCGGCCGCCGTGCAGCAGCGGTCCCCACAGCTCCCAGACGGAGAAGTCGAAGGCGTAGCTGTGGAACAGGGTCCACACGTCGTCGGCGCCGAACCCGAACCAGGCGTCGGTGGCCGAGAACAGCCGGGCCACGTTGGCGTGCGGGACGACGACGCCCTTGGGCTTGCCGGTGGAGCCGGAGGTGTAGATGACGTACGCGGGGTTCTCCGGCCGCAGCACGACGTCCGGTGCGGTGGAGGGCAGCCCGGACAGGTCCGGCAGCTCGGTCAGCACGGTCACCGGCCGGGTGTCCTCGACCATGCCCGCGATCCGGTCCTCCGGGTAGGACGGGTCGATCGGCAGGTAGGCCGCGCCGGACTTGAGCACGCCCAGCACCGCCACGACCAGGTCGGTGGACCGCGGCAGCCGCAGCGCGACGTACTCCTCCGGTCCCGCACCGCGGTCGGCGAGCAGGTGTGCCAGCCGGTTGGCGCGGGCGTCCAGCTCGGCGTAGGTCAGGTGCTCGTCCCCGCAGGTGACCGCGACGGCGTCCGGGGTGCGCGCGGCCTGCTCGGCGAACAACCGCGGCAGCGTCGCCACCGGGTAGTTCCCGCCGGTGGGGTTCCACTCGACCAGCACCTGCTCGCGTTCGGCGTCGTCGAGCAGCCGCAGCTCGCGCAGCGGCCGGTCCTGGTCGGCCAGCAGGTCGTCCAGGAGCAGCCGCAGGTGCCCGCCGAGCCGCTGCACGGTGGCCTCGTCGAACAGGTCGGGGTCGTGGTCGAGCTCGACGACCAGGTGCCGGCCGGGCGAGACCACGACGGTGAGCGCGTAGTTGGTGGGCTCGTGCGCGTAGACGTCGTGCAGCCGCAGGCCGTGCTCGGCCATGGCGTCCTCGTCGAACGGGTAGTTCTCGAACACGAGGATGCTGTCGAACAGGTTCGCGCCGCCGGGCAGGTCGCTCCACCCGCGCAGCCGCGACAGGGGCACGTGCTCGAAGCGCCGCGCCTCCGCCTGGTCGGCCTGCAGCTCGCGCAGCCACGACAGCTGGTCGCGGCCGCGGTCGACGGCGACCCTGGTCGGCACGGTGTTGATGAACATGCCGACCGTCGACTCGACACCGGGCAGGTCGGCGGGCCGGCCGGACACGGTGGTGCCGAACACGACGTCGGACGTGCCGGCGTAGCGGGCCAGCAGCACCGCCCAGGCGCCCTGCACCACGGTGTTCACGGTCAGGCCGTTGCGCTGGGCCGCTTCGCGCAGCCGTTCGGTGCTCTCGGCGCTCAGCTCGAACCGGACGGTGCCACCGGACTGGGCGCGGTGCGCGTCCACGGGGCAGCGGTCGAACGGCAGCGGCGTGGTCTCGGCGAAGCCGTCGAGCACCCTCCGCCAGTACCTCTCGGCCTCGGCGCCGTCCTGGCGGTCCAGCCAGTGCAGGTACTCGCGGAACGGCGGGCGGGCCGTGGCCGGTCCCGCGGTGCCGCGGGTGATGGCCGCGTGGTGCTCGCAGACCTCGGTGAACAGCTGGGCCGCGCTCCACCCGTCGAGCAGGACGTGGTGGAACGTCCACAGCACCAGCACCTCGTCGTGCGCCAGGCGGGCGATCGCGACGCGCATCAGCGGTGCGGCGGTCAGGTCCATCCCGGCCGCGCGGTCGCTCTCCAGCAGCGCGTGCAACTCGGCGTCCTCGTCGAGGCCGGTCCAGTCGAGGTGGGTGACCGGCAGGGTCACCTCGGGCCGCACGCGTTGCAGCGGTTCGGCGAGCCCGTCCCACACGACCTCGCTGCGCAGCACGGCGTTGCGGTCCACGACCCGTTGCCAGGCCTCGGCCAGCGCGTGCGGGTCGGTCACGCCGGTGAGCCGGAAGCGGACCTGGTTGAAGTAGGCGCCGGAGGTGGTGCCGTCGACCAGGCCGTGGAACACCATGCCGGCCTGCATCGGCGTCAGCGGGTAGAGGTCCTCGACGTCGCGGCCGTCGCCGGCGAGCCGGTCCACCGCCGCCTGGTCCAGGCGTGCCAGCGGGAAGTCCGAGGGCGTGCGACCGCCGGAACCCGGCCGGGAGCAGTGGGCCACGACCTCGCGCAACGCCGTGGCCAGTGCCTCGGCCAGGCGCCGCACGGTCGTCTCGTCGTGCACCTGGTCGCTGAAGTACCAGGTGAGCTCCAGGCAGCCGTGCTCGACCGCGCCGACGACGTCGAGCAGGTGCGGGCGCGGCGCCCGCGGTGCGCCGTCGAGCTCCAGGCTGCCGCGCACGGCGTGCAGCACGCCGCCCTCGACGCCCGTCCAGTCGAGCCGGCCGAGGTAGTTGAAGCTGATCTGCGGGCCACCGGCGCCGGGCTCGTGCAGGGCACCGTGGCCGATGCCCTTGCGCGGCACCGCGCGCAGCTGTTCCTTGACCGACTTGAGGACCGGTCCCCAGTCGCCTTCCGGCACGTCGAGGGCGACCGGGAAGATCGAGGTGAACCAGCCGACCGTGCGGGACAGGTCGACGCCGTCGAGCACGTCCTCGCGGCCGTGGCCCTCCAGGTCCACCGGCACCCGCGAGCGGCCGGTCCAGTCGGCGAGCACCCGGCCGAGTGCGCTCAGCAGCACGTCGTTGACCTGCGTGCGGTACGCGCCGGGCACGTCCTGCAGCAACGCCCTGGTGGTGTCGCCGTCGAGCCGCACGGAGACGGCGCGGGTGGACCCGGCGGTGTTGGGGCCGTCGTGGTCGACGGGCAGGGACGGGTCCACCGCCGCGGTCGCGGTCCAGTGGTCGCGTTCGTCGTCGAACCCGCCGTCGGCGGTGTGCCGGGTGAGCCGGTGCGCCCAGTCGCGGAACGACGTCGTCTTGGCGGCCAGCCGGACGGGCTCACCGCGGGCCGCCTGGTCGTAGGCCGTGACGAGGTCTTCGAGCAGCACGCGCCACGACACGCCGTCCACGACGAGGTGGTGGATCGTCAGGCGCAGCACCGACTCGTGCAGCTGGGCGTGCAGCAGCGGCCCGGTCGCGAGGTCGAAACCCGTGCAGGGGCTCGTGGTCAGCAGCTCGGCCGGTTCGGCCGCCGCGTTGTGCTGGCGCCAGCCGGAGTCCGTGCGCTCGAACCGCATCCGCAGCGCGTCGTGGTGCTCCACCAGCGCGGCCAGGGCCGTGCGCAGGGCGTTGACGTCCACATCGGACGCCAGCTCGGCGGTCAGGACCTGGTTGAAGTGCTCGGGGTGGTCGGGGTTCGTGGCGAACAGCCAGCGCTGCACCGGTGTGAGCGGCACGTCCCCCACGACCCGGCCCTGGTCGGTCTCGGCCGGTCCGGCGACGGTCGCCACGGTCGCGAGCGCCGCCACGGTGGGGTGGCGGAACAGGTCGCCGGGGCTCAGCGACAGCCCGGCCTGCCGGGCGCGCGACACCACCTGGATGCTGAGGATGGAGTCGCCGCCCAGCTCGAAGAAGTTGTCGCCGGCGCCGACGCGGTCGACGCCGAGCAGCTGCGCCCAGATCTCGGCCAGCACGGCCTCCGGCCCGTCGGCGGGGGCGACGTGCGCGCCGGTGGCGGTGGCCCACACCGGGTCGGGCAGGGCGTGCCGGTCGACCTTGCCGCTCGCGTTGAGCGGCAACGCCTCCACTACGACGAACGCGGACGGCACGAGGTAGTCGGGCAGCACGCGGCCGAGGAACTCCCGCAACGCCGCCGCTTCGGGTGCGGTGTCCACGGCGGTCAGGTAGGTCACCAGCCGTCTGCGACCGGTGTCGTCGACCCGCACGACCGTCACCGACTGGCCGACCGCCGGGTGCGCGGACAGGGCGGTGTCGACCTCGCCCGGTTCGACGCGGAACCCGCGGATCTTGACCTGGTCGTCGGTGCGGCCGACGAACTCGACGGTGCCGTCGGGTCGCCACCGCACCAGGTCGCCGGTGCGGTACATCCGCTCCCCCGGCGCTCCGAACGGGTCGGCGACGAACCGGTCCGCGGTCAGCCCCGGCCGGCCCGCGTACCCCCGCGCGAGGCCGGAGCCCGCGATGAACAGCTCGCCCGGCACGCCGACCGGGGCGGGCGTCAGGCTCTCGTCGAGCACGCGCAGCCGCATGCCGTCCAGCGGGCGGCCGATCGGCACCACGTCGTCCACTGAGTCGGCGTCGGCCATGCGGTGCGAGGTCGCGAAGGTGGTGGTCTCGGTGGGGCCGTAGCCGTCGACCACGACGATGCCGGGGCAGGCGCGCAGCACCCGGCGGACCGCGGGAGCGGGCACGACGTCGCCGCCGGTCCACACCTCGCGCAGCCCGGCCAGGCAGTCGGGGTCGTCCTGCGCGATGACCCGGAACAGGCCGGCGGTCAGCCAGAGCCCGGTCAGCCCGTGCCCGGTGACGAGGTCGCGCAACCGGTCCGCGTCCAGGTCCTCCGCCGGGGCGACCACGACGGTGCCGCCGGAGAGCAGCGGCACCCACAGCTCGTAGGTGGTGGCGTCGAACGCGGGCGCGGAGTGCAGCAGGACCCGCTCGTGCGCGCCGCCGGTGAACCGCCGGTCGCGGGCGAGGTCGGTGACGTCGCGGTGCCGCACGGCCACGCCCTTGGGCACGCCGGTGGAGCCCGAGGTGTGCATGACGTACGCCAGCTGGTCGGGGTGCACGACCACGTCCGGCGCGGAGGTCGCCCCGTCCTCGTCACCCAGCACGACGACGTGGCCCTCGTGGACCTCCTGCGCGGTGGCCTGCCAGGTCCGGTCGGTGAGCACGACGACGACGCCGCTGCCCGCCAGCAGGACGGCCAGGCGTTCGGCGGGTGCCCTGGTGTCGAGCGGGACGTACGCGCCGCCCGCCTTGAGCACGGCCAGCTCGGCGACCACGAGGTCGGCCGAGCGGCCCAGCAGCACCGCGACCGGTTCCTCCGCGCGCAGTCCGTGCCGCAGCAGGTGGTGCGCCAGGCGGTTGGCGCGGGCGTCGAGCTCGGCGTAGGTCAGCGTGGTGCCGCCGGCGACGACGGCCTCGGCCTGCGGCGTGCGGCGGACCTGGTCGGCGAACAGGGCCGTGATCGTGGCGGCGGGCCGGCCGACGGCGGTGTCGTTGAACGCGTCGAGGACCTGGTGGCGTTCCTGCCGGTCGAGCAGCGGGAAGCTCGCCCAGCGGCCGGCCGGGTTCGGTGGCCACGGCCTCCAGCAGGGTCCTGAGGTGACCGGCCATCCGCTCGATCGTGGTGGCGTCGAACAGGTCGGTGTTGTACTCCAGGGTCAGCTCCAGCGCGCCGTCCCGCGGCCAGAACTCGACCAGCAGCTCGAACCGCGCCCGCGGCCGGGGCAGGTGGTGCTCGGTGACGTCCAGGTCGCCGACCGCCGTGGACCGCACCATCTCCTGCTGCAGCACCACGAGCGCCTGCACGAGCGGGGTGCGGCTCGGGTCGCGGTCGGGCCGCAGCTCGTCGACGAGCCGGTCGAACGGCACCTCGTCGTGGGCGAACGCGTCGCGCACGGTCTCGCGCACGTCGGCCAAGAAACGCTCGAACGGCACAGCCGGGTCCACTGTGGACCGCAGGACGAGGGTGTTGACGAAGAAGCCGACGAGGTCGTCGAGCTCGGGCCGGCCACGTCCGGCGGAGGCGGTGCCGACGGCCACGTCGCGGCGGCCGGTGTAGCGGGCCATCAGCAGCTGCACGGCGGCGGCCAGCGTGGTGAACAGGGTGGTGCCACCGGTGTGCCCGACCTCGGTCAGGCGCTGCACCAGCTGTCCCGGCAGGGTTTCGCGGTGCACGGCACCGCGGGTGGTGCGCTGCGCGGGGCGGGGCCGGTCGGTGGGCAGGTCGAGGGGTTCGAGGCCCGCGAGGGCGGTGCGCCAGTGGTCGAGCTGGCCGGTGACGGCCGGGTCCTCGACGCGGCGGCGTTGCCAGGCCGCGAAGTCGCCGTAGCGGACGGGCAGCGGCTTCAGGTCGGGTGTTGTTCTTCGAACCGCGGCCCGGTACAGCTCCAGCAGGTCGTCGACCTGGACCCGGACCGACCAGCCGTCGGTGACGATGTGGTGCTGGTCGAGCAGCAGCACGTGGTCGTCGTCGGCGAGCGTGGCCAGCACGGCGCGCACCACCGGGCCGGTGCTCAGGTCGAACGGCGTGGTCAGCTCCTCCGCGCACAGCCGGTCGAGCGCCTCGTCCCGGTGTGCGGCAGCGGAAAGGTCCTCCACGCGCAGCGGTACCACCGCGGCCGGGGTGATGACCTGCACGCCGCGGCCGTCGACCTCGGCGAAGGTGGTGCGCATGGTCTCGTGCCGTTCGGCCAGGCCGTTCAGCGCGGTCCGCAGGGCGTCGAGGTCGAGCGGGCCGCGCAACCGCAGGGCGACACCGGTGTTGTAGTCGGTGCCCGTCGGGTCGATCTTGTGCTGCAACCACAACCGTTGCTGCGCCGGGGACAGCGGCAGCACGGCGTCGTGCGGCACCGCGGTGATCCGGTCGTCCGCCGCGATGGGCAGGCGGTCGGCGAGCAGGTCGGCCAGACCGGCGACGGTGCGCGCGTCCAGCAGGTCGCCGGTGGACAGCGGCACGTCGAGCGCCGTGCGCAGCCGGGACACGACCCGCAGGGCCTGGATCGAGTCGCCGCCCAGGGACAGGAAGTCGTCCTGCGCGCCGACGCGGCCGGGGTCGACCGCGAGGACCTCGGCCCAGGCCTGCGTGATGGCGCGTTCGGCGGGGGTGCGCGGTGCGACGTGCGCGGTGCGCCGGTCGAGGCCCCAGTCGGGGGCCGGCAGCGCCTTGCGGTCGACCTTCCCGTTGGTGTTGAGCGGAAGGCGGTCCAGTGCCACGAACGCCGACGGCACCATGTAGTCGGGCAGCGTCCGCAGGAGGAAGTCGCGCAGCTCGTCGTCGGACGGTGCGGTGCCCACCACGTAGGCGACCAGGCGCTTCACGCCGTTGTGGTCGAGCTGCGCCTGCACCGCGGCCTGCACGACGCCGGGGTGCTTGGCCAGCACGGCCTCGACCTCGGCGGTCTCGACCCGGAAGCCGCGGATCTTGACCTGGTCGTCGACGCGGCCGACGAAGTCGACGGTGCCCTCCGGCGTCCAGCGGACCAGGTCGCCGGTGCGGTACATGCGGTCGCCCGGCGCACCGAACGGGTCGGCCAGGAACCGGTCCGCGGTCAGGCCGGGCCGGTTGAGGTAGCCGCGGGCCAGTCCCGTGCCCGCGATGAACAGCTCGCCGGTCGCCCCGTCCGGCACCGGGTCCAGGTCGTCGTCCAGCACGTGCAGGCGCATGCCGTCCAGGGCCGTGCCGATCGGCAGGACGTCGGGCACCGAGCCGAGGTCGGGCAGCGGGTGGCTGGTGGCGAACGTGGTGGTCTCGGTGGGGCCGTAGACGTCCACCACGGTCGTGCCGGGACACGCCTCCAGCACCCGCCGCACCGCCGCCGCGGGCACCACGTCACCGCCGGTCCACACCTCCCGCAGACCCGTCAGGCACGCGGGGTCGTCCTGCGCCAGCACGCGGAACAGGCCGGACGTGACGAAGATCCCGGTGACGCCGTGCTCACCGATCGCCTTGCGCAGCACCGGTCCGTCCACGTCACCGGGAGGCGCGATGACGGCGGTACCTCCGGAGAGCAGCGGCACCCACAGCTCGTAGGTGGACGCGTCGAACGCCATCGGCGAGTGCACCAGCACGCGATCGTGCGCACCGCCGCTGAACCGCGCGTCACGGGCGAGGTCCACGACGTCGCGGTGCCGTGCCGCCACGCCCTTCGGCACGCCCGTGGAGCCGGAGGTGAACACGACGTACGCGAGGTTGTCCGGGTGGACCTCCGCCAGCCCACCCGTGCCCTCGTGCGCCTCCTCGTCGCCCACGACCAGCACGTGGCCGATGTGCACGCGGTCGGCGACCGCCTTCCACGTGGTGTCGGTGAGCAGCAGCGACGCACCGGCTTCCGCCAGCACGGTCGTCATCCGCTCGTCGGGCGCACGGGCGTCGAGCGGCACGTACGCGCCACCGGCCTTGAGGACGGCAAGCAGTGCCACCACGAGCTCGGCCGACCGCTCCACCAGCACGCCGACCGGCCGCTCCGGCCGCACCCCCAGCGCCGGCAGGCACCGGGCGAGCCGGTCCGACCGCGCGTCCAGCTCCGCGTAGGTGTGCTCGCCGTCCTCGGCGACCACCGCCACCGCGGTGGGCGTGCGCCGGACCTGCTCGGTGAACAGGCCGACCACCGTGTCGCGCGACTGGGAGCAGAGCGGTGTGCCGGCGGGCACCGTCTCGTGGAGCGTCATCGCCGTTCAACCTCTTTCGGGCGCGCAGCAGCGCCACGGGTACTGGGGGAAGGGGGTGCGGGGACCTGCGGCGGGGTCAGGCCACGTCGCGGTCGCGGCCTCGCCGGCCGGCGACCCGGCCGCCGATCTGGATGCGGTCGATCCGGCCGCTGCGCGGATCGCGCAGGAAGCGGCCGGGGTGGCCGGTCGCGCCGCCGGCGAGCTCGGTCACCGAGAACACGAACCCGTCGTGGACCGCGAGCCGCGCGGCCGGTTCGTCGTCGACGACCAGGTGCAGCTCGTCGCCCTGCACGACGACCGAGAAGGCGGTGTCGCCGTTGACGTACGTGCCGGTGCACTCGCCCGGGATGGACGCGCGCGGTTCGGCGTTGATCGTCGCGGCGCTGTCGGCGAGGTCGATGCCGGCCGCGCGCAGCTCGGGCAGCAGGTCGCGCCAGAGGGCGGCACCCGTCGAGGAGTTCGCGGTCAGCGCGACGACCGTGCCGGACGCGGGGTTGAGCCGCAGGTGGCAGGACGTGCCGTCGGCGGTGCCGTCGTGGCCGAACCAGCCGGTGCCGTGGCTGCGGAACAGTGCGAGCCCCAGCCCCCAGCCGTCGGCCAGGCCGAACGGGTCCGCTCCGGGCACCGGCCTGCGCATCTCGGCGAGGTGCTCGGGCGTGACCAGGCCGGGGTCGATGCCGCCGTGCCGCGGGTCGAGGTGCATCCGCGCGAGCTCGACCAGGTCCGCGGCACTCGCGGTGAGCCCGCCCGCCGGCGCCTCGACCGGCGTCAGCTCCTGCTCGACGGGCCGCACCAGCCGCAGCGCGCGGTTGACGGTGTGCCCGCTGGCGGCCGGGGTGACGTCCTCGGCACCGGCGATGAACCCGAGGTCCAGACCGAGCGGCTTGAGCAGCACGGCGCGGAGCGCCTCCGCCCACTCCATGCCGGTGACCGCCTCGATCAGGCGTCCGACCAGGGCGTAGCCGGTGTTGGAGTAGGAGAACCCGGCTCCCGGCGGCTGCACGACGTCCCGCACGGAGGCCGCGAGCGCCGCCCGGTCGTCGGCGGCGATCAGCTCCGACTGCAGGCCGCCGGTGTGGCTCAGCAGGTGGCGGGCGGTGAGGACGTCGGCATTGGCGCCGAGGGCCTGCCGCAGCTCGGGCAGGTACTCCACGACCGGCTCGTCCAAGTCGACGTCACCGTCGGACACCAGAACCATCAACAGCGTCGCCGTGAATGTCTTGGTGATTGACCCGATGGGCACCTTGCTGTCCCGCCGGACCGCGCAACCCGTACCGTGCCGCTCTTCTCCGAACTCGAATTCAAAGGCCTCACCGCCGCACCGGACCACGAGCTGTGCGCCCGGTACGTCGTTGGCGAGAGCCGCTCGTTCGAGCACCCCGCGTAAGTGGTCCACCATCACCCTTCCGTAGAACTCCGCAAAAAGCTGAATACCCGGGCACATATAACCCGTGACAAACCTTGGTACCCGCCGCAACCGCACCTCACACAAATTCCACGCTGTCCCGAATAACATTCGGAATCCATGCACACGATCGACAGCAGGACAGCGTCGAACAACTCCGCAGATCAATGCCTGCGGAGTCCCGAAGTGAGTTCTGCGGTGTACGGCGAACTGTGCGCCGGGCCCTGCCGCAGCGGGCGCCGTTCACCTGGCCGTCGACTCCGGCCGCCCCTGCGGACAACGGCGAGTGATCAGCCGTTCTGTTCGGCCGCCATCTGTTCACGCAGGCTACGGGGCCGCATGTCGGTCCAGACGGTGTCGACGTGGTCCATGCACTCCTGCCGCGACCCCTGCTTGCCCTCGGCACGCCAGCCGTGCGGGACCTCTTTGCCCAAAGGCCACAACGAGTGTTGCTCCTCGTCGTTCACCAGGACCTGGTAGGTGTCGTCGGTCACAACTTTCTCCTTCTTCTGTCGATCGTCAGCAGCGGATGCGGACGTGCCGGAGCCCAGCCGAATCCCGATCATCCGAGGGAACCCGCGCAGAAACCAGCCACGAACGCAATCCGAGGACAACAGTGTCTCCCCGACACTGCCGCAAACACCGCCGAAAGGAGCATTCTTGATATGTCCACATTCCGACATCAAAAGTTCATATGTTTAGGAATCTGCGACATCGGGAAGCGGGGCGTTACCCGAGAGTTCCTTGCTTTTCCCGCAGGCAGGACGGCCAGGAGCTGCCCATCGGATTCGACCCGTCAATGCGGGTAGGAGCGGTACGTGGCAAGACAACCCGCACCACAAAAGGACTTCGACGGACTGTCCCGTGAATCCCCGCGGCGGAGACGTCGCCGCGGCGTTCTGTCCATCTGGAGTGGAATGACGAGCGCGGTGCCTCGGCCGACGCGAACTCAGCCGGCCGGGCACCGCGCGGCTCACACGAGCGTGCTGTCCACGAAGCACCAGCGCCAGGCCTCGCCCGGCTCGAACGAGCGGATGATCGGGTGCCCCTCCTCGGCGAAGTGCTTCGAGGCGTGCTTGGCCGGCGAGGAGTCGCAGCAGGCGACCTTGCCGCAGCCCAGGCACAGGCGCAGGTGGACCCACCTGCCTCCGGTGGCCAGGCAGTCCTCGCAGCCCTCCGTCGTGCTGGGGGTGGGCTCCGGGCCCAGGTCGGCGACGTGTTCGCAGGTGGTGGTGGTCACGGCCCGACGGTACCTCCATTGCAGCTTTCAACAACTTCTGGTGTTTGACTGGGCGCATGACGACTGCCGGTCGCGTCGCGCGGCCTTCGATTCTCACGGTGGACGACGACCCGGCCGTGTCCCGGTCGGTGGCGCGCGACCTGCGGCGGAAGTACGGCGAGCAGTACCGCGTGGTGCGGGCGGAGTCCGGGCCGCAGGCGCTGGAGGCGCTGCACGAGATCAAGCTGCGCGGTGAGGAGGTCGCGGCGCTGCTGGCCGACCACCGGATGCCGCAGATGAGCGGCATCGAGTTCCTCGAACAGGCGATGGACGTGTTCCCGCAGGCACGGCGGGTGCTGCTGACCGCCTACGCCGACACCGACGCGGCGATCCAGGCGATCAACGTCGTGGACCTCGACCACTACCTGCTCAAGCCGTGGGACCCGCCGGAGCAGAACCTCTACCCGGTGCTCGACGAGCAGCTGCGGGCGTGGGCGGTGAGCGACCGGCAGCCGCCGCAGCGGGTGCGGGTGGTCGGGCACCGCTGGTCGCCGCGGTCCTACGAGGTGCGCGACTTCCTGGCGCGCAACAACGTCCCGTTCCGCTGGCACGCGCTCGACGAGCCGGAGGCGCGCTGCCTGCTGACCGCGGCGCACCAGGACGGGACGACGCTGCCGGTCGTGGTCACGGCTTCGGGCAAGGCACTGGTCGACCCGTCCGACGCGGAGCTCGCCGCCGAGGTGGGCCTGAGCACGCAGCCGTCGGCCGACTTCTACGACCTGATCGTCGTCGGCGGCGGTCCCGCGGGCCTCGGTGCCGCGGTGTACGGCGGGTCGGAGGGCCTGCGGACCGTCCTGGTGGAACGGATCGCGACCGGCGGCCAGGCCGGTACGAGCAGCCGCATCGAGAACTACCTGGGCTTCCCGGACGGCGTGTCCGGCGGGCAGCTGACCGAACGGGCCCGCAGGCAGGCGGTGAAGTTCGGCGTGGAGCTGCTCACCACCCGTGACGTCGTCGCGCTCGAACGCCGGGGTGCCGCGCGAGTCGTGCGGTTCGGCGACGGCACCGAGCTCTCCGCCCACACCGTCATCCTCGCCACGGGGGTGTCGTACCGGTTGCTGAACGCGCCCGGCCTCGGCGAGCTGACCGGCCGGGGCGTGTACTACGGCGCCTCGACGACCGAGGGCCCGAACTGCGCGGGCCAGGACGTGTACCTGGTCGGTGGCGCGAACTCAGCGGGCCAGGCGGCCGTCTACTTCTCCGGGCACGCGCGCAAGGTCGTGATCCTGGTGCGCGGCGACTCGCTGGAGCAGTCGATGTCGCGGTACCTGATCGACCAGCTCGACGCGATCGGGAACGTGGAGGTCCGCCCCCACACCGAGGTCTGCGGCGGCGCGGGTGAGGGCCACCTGGAGACGCTGACGCTGCTGAACAACAAGACCGGCGAGACGACGGCGGTCCCGGCGACTTGGCTGTTCGCGTTCATCGGCGCCGCCCCGCGCACGGACTGGCTGGACGGCACGCTGGAGCGCGACGAGCACGGCTTCCTGCTCGCCGGGCCCGACCTCGGCACCTCCCCGCCCGGCTGGGACCTGGAGCGGGCGCCGTACCACCTGGAGACGAGCCTGCCCGGCGTGTTCGTGGCGGGCGACGTCCGCGCGGAGTCGGTGAAGCGCGTCGCGTCCGCGGTCGGCGAGGGCGCCATGGCCGTCACGCTGGTCCACCGCTACCTGGAGAGGTCCTGATGCAGCGGCTCACCCCGGCGGAACTGCGCGAGCTGTTCCTGTTCGAGGAGCTCGACGAAGCGCAGCTGGACTGGCTGGCCGCCCACGGTCACGTCGAGACCCGCGCGGCGGGCACCCCCGTGCTCACCGAGGGCGAGCCGGCGACGTGCTTCTTCGTGCTGCTGGGAGGAACCGTCGCGCTGTGCCGCACCATCGGCGGCCAGCGCATCGAGGTGAGCCGCAGCGACCTGCGCGGTTCGTACTTCGGCGCCACCCAGGCCTACCTGGAGCTCGACCAGCCCACCTACCAGATGACCGTCGAGTCGATCACGGCCACGTCGATGCTGCAGTTCGACGCCGACGAGTTCGGCCCGATGGTCCGCACGTGGTTCCCGATGGCCATGCACCTGCTGGAGGGCCTGTTCTGGGGCATGCGCAACACCCAGGCGACGGTGGGCCAGCACGAACGCCTCACCGCGCTCGGCGCGTTGTCCGCAGGCCTGACCCACGAGCTGAACAACCCGGCCGCGGCCGCCGTGCGTGCCACCGCGGCCCTGCGCGAACGCGTCGCGGGCATGCGCCACGAACTGGCCCTGCTCGCCCAGGGCGCGCTCGACCCGTCCGAACTGCCGGCGTTGGTGAAGCTGCAGGAGAAGGCGGTCGAACGGGTCGCCAAGGCACCGAAGCTCAGCCCGCTGGAGACCAGCGACGCCGAGGACGAGGTCTCCGACTGGCTCGACGACCACGGCGTCAGCGGCGGCTGGGACGTGGCACCGGTCCTGGTCGCGGGCGGCCTGGACGTCGAGTGGCTGGAGACCTCGCTGCTGCCGTGCCCGGCGGCCGTCACCGGTTCGGCCGTGCACTGGCTGCGGTACACGGTCGAGACCGAGATGCTGATGAACGAGATCGAGGACGCCACCACGCGGGTGTCCACCCTGGTCGCCGCCGCGAAGCAGTACTCGCAGATGGACCGCGCACCGTTCCAGGTGGTCGACGTGCACGAGCTGCTCGACTCCACCCTGGTCATGTTCGGCGGCAAGTTCGGCGACGTGCGGGTGGTCGAGGACTACGACCGGACGCTCCCCTCCGTCCCCGCCTACGCCGGCGAGCTGAACCAGGTGTGGACGAACATGATCGACAACGCGCTGAGCGCAATGGGCGGGTCGGGCACGCTGACCTTGCGGACGTTCCGGCGGGACCGGCACCTCGTGGTGGAGATCGGTGACACCGGCCCCGGCATCCCGGCGGCGGTGCGGAGCCGGATCTTCGAGCCGTTCTTCACCACCAAACCGGTCGGTGAGGGCACCGGGCTCGGGCTGGAGATCTCCTGGCGGATCGTGGTGAACAAGCACCACGGCGACATCCGGGTGGAGTCACAGCCGGGCGACACGCGGTTCCAGGTCCTCCTCCCGCTGGAAGCCGTAGGCGCCTGACCCTCCCGCGGCCGTCAAGGTGATCTCCGCGCTCCGCGGCACCACGTCGTTGCCCCGCTGGACGGGCAGTACCGCATCGGCGCGCAGCGCGGTGACCGCGTCGGCGATGTCGTCCGCGAGCCGGCGGGCGAGCACGTCGGAGAGGTCGTTGCGGCAGACGATCCGCGCGACCGTGACGTCCGCCTGGTCGGCCGGGAGTGCGTAGGTGGGCACGAGCCAGCCGCGCCGGCGGAGGCGGTCGGCGAGGTCGGTGACGCTGAAACCGGCGTCGTGGTGGGTGGTGAACGCGACCAGGGGCAGGTGGTCCGTGCGGGAGACCACCCGCAGCTCGGGGAACTGGCCGAGGTGCGCGGTCAGCGCCAGTGCGAGGTCGCGGCAGCGCCGCATGACGGCCCGGTAGCCCTCCGCCCCCAGGCGGAGGAACTGGTAGTACTGCGCGATGACCGGTGCGACGGGCCGGGTGAACGACAGCGTCTGGGTGGACATGCGGCCACCGGTGTAGTCGGTCGAGAACCCGATCTCGGCGGGCACCACGCTCGGGTCGCGCCACACGATCCACCCCAGCCCCGGAGCGACGAGGCCGTACTTGTGCCCGGACGTGTTGATCGAGCTCACCCTGGGCAGCCGGAAGTCCCACACCAGCGCGGGGTCGAGGAACGGTGCCACCATCCCGCCGGAGGCCGCGTCGACGTGCACCGGCACGTCCACGCCGTCGCGGGCGCACCGCCGGTCCAGCGCGGCGCACACCTCCTGCACCGGTTCGTAGAAGCCGTCGTAGGTGGTGCCGAGCACGGTCACCACGCCGATGGTGTCGCTGTCGCACAGGTCGGCCGCGGTCTGCGGGTCGATGCCCGAACCGCCTTCCCGCACCGGGACCTGCCTCGCCTCGACGTCCCAGTAGGCGCAGAACTTCGCCCAGCACACGTGCACGGCGGTGCTCATGACCAGGTTGGGCCGCCTGCCGGAGCCACCGGCGCGGGAGCGCCACCGCATCAGCATCGCGAGCCCGCCGAGCATGCAGGCCTCGCTGGAACCGCCGGTCGACGTGCCGACCGCGCTGTCCGGGTCGGCGGCGTGCCACAGGTCGGCGAGCGCCGCGACGCACCGCTGCGCCAGGTCGGCCGTGTGCAACGGCTGCACGCCGTCGACGGTGTTGTGGTAGAGGAAGTCGGCCATCAGCCGTTCGGCCTCCGGCTCCATCCCGGTGGTGATGAACGTCGCCAGGTTCTGCTGTGGCCGCACGTCCGGGCGCAGCTCGTCCTGCACCGCCTGGTACGCCGTGCCCGCCGCCGTCGGCTCCTGCGGCAGCCGCCAGCCGGTGGAACTTCTCTGCAGCTCAAACATCACACACCTCAACTGGAGATCGGAGGAACATCAGCCGGCCGCCTTCTCGAAGCTCTTCGGCAGCGGTACGGGAACGGTCGGGGAGAGCAGGTTCTCGGCGCGCAGGTCGGACCAGACGCCGGCGGGCACCTCGCCGGCGGCCATCGCGACGTTCTCGGTGACCTCGGCCGCCGACCGGGCACCGACCACGACCGCCCGCACCGCCGGGTGCCCGAACGGGAAGTGCAGCGCCGCCCGCGGGAGCGGGACGCCGTGCCGGCGGCAGACTCCGGCGATCCTGCGGGCGCGCTCGACCAGCGCGGGCGGTGCCGTCGTGTAGTCGTGCGTGGCGTCGGCAGGGACCTCGTGGCGGGCCAGCAACCCGGAGTTGAAGACACCGGCTGCCACGACGGAGACGTCCCGTTCCGCGCACAGCGACAGGAAGTCCAGGGTCGCGGCGTGTTCGAGCACCGTGTACCGGCCGGCCAGCATGACGTGGTCCAGGGGATGCGCCAGCACGAACGGCTCCGCCACCTCCCACCGGTTCACGCCCACGCCGATCCCGCGGACCACGCCCTGGGCCTTCAGCTCCGCCAGGGCCGGCAACGCCTCGCGCAGGACCTGCTCGGCGTGGTCGTCCGGGTCGTGGACGTAGACGAGGTCGACCCGGTCCAGGCCGAGCCGCGTCAGCGAGGCCTCCAGCGAGCGGCGCACCCCGTCCGCGCTGAAGTCCCACACCCGGCGGTGGGTCGCGGGCACCGCGAAGCCCTCGGCCAGGTCGTCACCGCCGCTGTCACGGGGTTCCAGCAGCCTGCCGACCTTGGTGGAGATGACGAACTCCGACCGGGGCCGGTCCGCGAGCGCTGCCCCGAGCCGCCGTTCCGACAGGCCGAGGCCGTAGTGCGGGGCGGTGTCGAAGTACCGGACACCGGCCTGCCACGCGGCGTCGACGGTGGCGCGGGCGTCCACATCGGACACGGGGCGGTACAGGTTCCCCAGTGCGGACCCGCCGAGGCCGAGGCCGTGGATCACGGCAGCTCCCACACGAACTTCGCGGTCGAACTGCCCGAGTCGTAGTCGAGCGGGGCGTCGAGGAACTCGTCCATCCTCTTCTGCCACGGGATGTCCGCCGGGTGCCCGTGCATCTTCTCCATCATGGCCGCGTAGTCGTCCACCTCGACGACGTGGAACAGGTCGAGACCGCTGCGCCAGATCCGCCACGACCGCACCCCCGCCGCGCGCAGCGCAGCGTCGAGGTCGTCGGGAATCCGGGCGTGCGCGGCCTCGTAGGCGGCTTCCTTTCCCGGCTTGAGCCTGGTGTGCAGGGCGACTGTCTCCATGGTGCCGGTACCTTCCGATCGGGTTGCCGGGGACGCGGGTCAGGGTGCCGGGGTGGACGCGGCGCGTTCGGCGAGCTTTCGCTCCACCAGCGGTTTGAGGAACGCGAGCCCTGCCCGCGCGTCGTGGTCGGGGTCGATCCCGCGGCGGTGGAACCCCGTCTCGGCCGTGAGGTAGCCGTCGAAACCCGTGTCGAGCAGGGCGTCGACCAGGCCCTCCCAGTCCTCGTCCCCGGAACCGGCCGGCAACCGCGTCTGCGTTCCCCTGGTGTCGGCGATGTGGATCTGGTGCAGGTCGGCGCCCATCAGGTGGACCTGGTCGGTGAGCGACTCCCGCCGGTAGCGGACGTGGCTGCAGTCGAACATCACCTTGACGTTCGGCCGTGCGATGTCCTCCATCAGCTCCATGGCGTCCTCGCCGCTCTCGCACAGGTTCGAGTTCTCCGCGAGCGGCTCGACCACCACCGTGAGGCCGTACTGCGCCGCGTCGTCGGCGACCAGGGCCAGGCATTCGCGCGACCACGCCCAGGCTTGCCGCCGCCGGGTGCCGAACACGACCCAGCCGGGCAGGTAGACCACCGCTCCGGCGCCCCACTCGGCGCACAGCTCGTTGATCGCGCGGTAGTGCTCCACGGTCGCTTCGCGTTCCTCGGCCATCGGAGAAGCTCGGGTTGTAGCCGGGTCCCCCGGTGGGCGCCGGACCGATGCCGGAGACCTCCACGCCGTGGTCGTCGAGCAGGCTGCGCACCTCGCGCCGCCTGGCCGGGCTCAGGTACGGCGGAAAGGCGTGCGGTGCGGCGGCACCGATCTCGATGCCGTCGAAGCCGATGCGCGCCAAGCGCTTGACGGTCTCGTCCAACGTGTACGCGGGGACCCAGCTGCCGAAGCTGGAGTAGGACCAGGTGTGGTAGCCGAACTTGATCGCCATGAGCTTCCGCCTCTCGAAGGGGTCAGCGTTCGAAGAGCTCTCGGAGGTGCCCTCCGAGGAAGACGCCGTCCGGGTCCCAGGCCCTGCGCAGCTCCTGGAACCGGTCCCACTCCGGGTAGCGCGCGGCCAGCTCCCCGCCCGTGCGGAAGTGGACCTTGGCCCAGTGCGGGCGGCCGTCGAAGTCCCACAGCACCGAGTCCACGGCGCGCAGCGGTGCGACCCACCCCTCGGGGTCCCGTGCTGTCACGGGGTGCGTCACGCCGATGTGGCAGGTGGTGGCCTGCCTGCTCGGGCTGAGCCAGGCGGTGTCCGCGGCGGTGAAGCGGATGTCCACGGGTGCGCAGACGCGCAACCTGCCTCGGCGCACCTCCCCGGCCAGGGCGCGGACGGCGTCGGCCGCCCGGTCGAACGGGACGCTGTACTCGGTGCCCTGCACGGGTGGCGGCAGGTGGTGCAGGAGCGCGTCGTCGCACCGCATGACCTGCGCACCGCCCCGGCCGGCGGCCACAGCGGCCGCGTAGTGCGCGGCACCCGCGACCCGCGACGACCAGGAGTTGTTGCACAGGGCCGAAAGCAGGGCACCGGGCGGTCCCGGCGGCTGGGTCGGTGGCTCGTCCGTCGGCGCCGCCTCCCAGACGATCGCCTGGGAGGTGTGCGGGTACCACCAGAAGCCGCCGAAGTGGACTCCGCGGAACTCGTCGAGGTTCGCCAGCACCTCCGCCAGCGGCCTGCGCCGGACCACCTTGCGCAGCCGGTGGCCGGGCACGACGGTGAAGGTGAGGTCCAGGACCACGCCGAGGCACCCCAGGTGCACGCGGACGCCGTCGAGCTCCGGGTCGTCCCGCGTGATCGTGCGCACCCGGCCGTCCGCGGTGAGGATCCGCGCCGCCACGACGTGGCTGGAGAGCGTGCCGAGCCGGGGACTGCTCCCGTGCGTGGCCGTGGCCACCACGCCGGCGACGGTCTGCTCGTCGATCGCGCTCTGGTTCGGCAACGCGAAGCCCGCCGCGGCGAGCTCCCGGTTCAGCTCGCGCATCGTCGTGCCCGCCCTCACCGTGACCGTCATGGCCGCCGGGTCGACGGCGACGACACCGCGGTGGTGGCGCAGGTCGACCAGCGTCCGGCCGGTCGGTGCGACGAGGTTCGCGTAGGAGTGCCCGGAGCCCACCACGCTGATGCCGCGTGCGCGTGCGGTGTCGTCGAGCACGATGTCGCGCAGCTGGTCCGCGGTGTCCGGAGCGAGGAGGCGGTCCGCGATGCCGCGGACCGCCCCGCTCCAGTTGGACCACGCCGTGCGCCGGTGTTCCCCGGTGGTGATCTCCGGTCCTGGTGTCACCCGCGGTGCGTCGGTCATCTCTACCTCGTGGTCAGCCGCTCGGCGAACTCGGCCGTCGTCATCCGCTCGGCCTGGCGCGACTCGAAGTACCACTCGGTGAGCCGCTTGAGGCCGGTGTGGAACGGCACCTCGGGCGCCCAGCCGAGCCGCTCGAACGCCATGGCGGCGGACGCGACCCGGTTGTAGGGGCCGGTCGGCTTGTCGGGCAGCGGCTTGATCTCCGTGCCGGCCTGGCCGGTGAACTCCAGGATCATCCTGGCGGCTTCCTTGACCTGGATCGGCTCCTCGGTGCCGAGGTTGATCGCGCTGCCGTCGTGGACGCGCTCCCCGGCGAGCACCAGGCCGCGCACGATGTCCGTGACGTAGGTCCAGTTGCGGATCTGCGTCCCGTCACCCCAGACCTCGAAGGGCTTCTGCTGGATGAACGCCCGGCCCACCATGGCGGTCAGGGCGTGGCTCTCCGGGCAGCGCTCCCCGTAGACCGTGAACAGGCGGCACGACACCGACGGGAACCCGAGCTCGGCGTGGAGCGCGGCGAGCCGCTGCTCGGTCATCAGCTTGGCCCAGCCGTAGATCCCGTCCGCGTGGAACGGCGGCCCCACCTGCGGTTCCGAGAGCCGGACCTCCTCGTTCACGTCGGCCTGCAGGTCGACCGGGTAGACGCAGCCGGAGGAGGCGAAGACGAAGTTCTCCACGCCCGCGTCGACCGCCGCCTGCGAGACCACGCCGTCCAGGACGAAGTTGCGCGAGCACGCGGCCTGGTGCAGCTCGATGAACCCCCGTCCCCCGTGGATCGCGGCGAGGTGGAAGACGACGTCGATGCCGCGCATCACCTCGGCGGCGAGCCGCGGGTCGCAGAGGTCGCCCTCCACGAACTCCCAGGCGGACTCCGGAACGTCGCTGAGGTTCTCCAGACGTCCCGAGCTGAGGTCGTCGGCGACGCGCACCCTGGCACCGGCACCGACGAGGTGCTCCACCAGGTGCGATCCGATGAACGAGCAGCCACCGGTGACCAGCACTCTTTTGCCGCGCCAGAATTCCTGCTGGGTCATGAGGAGATTCCATTCGTGAGATCGGGGTGACGGGTATTTCTGCGCAGCTGCCGGTGGGAGTTCTCGCCCGGCAGCCGGCCGTCGGCTGAAGGGAGTGTGTGACAGCCGGCATCGATCATCCAGAGCCCGTTCCAGTGTTCGGGACGGAATTCCGACCAGGCCCGGCGGAGCGGAGTTCGTCCCACCGAACGGGACGGGAGGTGGTCCGGTGCGCAACAGGTCCATACCTTCCAGCGCGAACGCGATCACCGGAAGGCGGAGGACGATGCCTGGACCGCTCAACCCCGTGCAGTCGGACGCACTGCCCGCGGCACCCGTGCTCGACTGGCGCGACGGCCCCGGCACCGGAGGCCACGCCTGGGTGCCCGAGGAGCTCTACCGCGAGATCCTGGAACGGATGCCCGTCGTCTGCGTCGACACGCTCGTCGTCCGCGCCGGCGAGGCGCTGCTCACCCGGCGCAGCCAGGAACCCCAGGCGGGCTCCCTGTGGTTGCAGGGCGGGCGCATGCGCAAGGGCGAGCAGCTCGCCGAGGCCGCGGTGCGCACGGCCGAGCAGGAGTCAGGGCTGAGCGTGACCCTGTGCGGTGTGCTGGGGACGTTCTCCACCGTCTTCGAGGCCTCTGCGCACGGCGACTCCCCCACCCACACCGTCAACGTCACCTTCCTCGCCCTGGCCGAGCACGACGCCCGGCCGCGGGTCGACAGCACGCACGACGCCTTCGTCTGGTGGCCGCTGACGGAGCCCACCGGGAACGCCTACCTCGACCAGCTCCTCGCGCTGGCGGCGGAGCAGCTGGGCGTCGCCGGGCGGAGCTGAATTCACCCGGTGTCGCAATTCTGTGAATGTGCGCGGCATTCCGGTATTCGGCAATGGCGATTTCCTCGGACGACCCAACGGTTGGAACGCGGGCTTCTGGCATTGCCGCGACGTCATTAGCTTGGACTTCAATCCCTGCTCTGCCCGATGACGGGCGCGTCGAAACGGAGTCCTCGGTGTTCGCAGTGCATGTCCTTCCTGATGATCTCGGCCGATTCGCTGGATCGAGCGGCGATCTCAACCCGTTGCACCTGGACGCGGACTACGCGTCCAGGAGCGGGTTCGGCGCGGAGGTGGCGCAGGGCGCGCTCACCGTCCTCCACGCGGTGGCGGGCCTGCCCCCGCAGGACGCTGCGGCGGTGCGGCGGGTCCGGGCGCGCTTCCACGCCGCGGTCTACCCGGCGCAGTCGTACTCCCTGGACGTGGCGCGCACCGGGAACGGGGGTGTGCGGCTGGAGGTGTCGGACGGCGGGCAGCCGGTCGCGACCGTGGACGTCGAACTGGGCGGCACGGTCGGCGCCGGGGTCGGCGCGGTGCGCGTGGGATCGGGAGAACGCAGGCAGCAGGCCGCTGACCGGGTCCCGGCGGAGCTCCGGGTGGGACAGCGCATCCCGGTGTCCTACCGCAGCGATCCCGGTGACTTCACGAGCCTGCTCGACCGCATCGGCAGCGGTGTGCGGGAAGAGGTCGCGCGACTGCTCGGCTGGGCGAGCTACCTGGCGGGCATGGAGGTCCCCGGCCGGCAGTCGCTCATCTCCTCGCTGACCGTCGAGCTCGACCCGGCCGCGACCGGCGACGGCTCGATCCACGTCACGGCCGTGGACGAACGCCGTGACATGGTGCGGTTCGGCGGTGCCCTGCCCGGTCTGGGGCGCGTCGAGCTGGCCGTCGTCGCCAGGGCCGTTCCGGCCGAACCGGACGCGCACGTCCTCGCCGCCGCCCTCGCCGGCCAGGACGTCGAGCTGGAGGGCAAGGTCGCCGTGGTCACCGGTGGCAGCCGCGGCTTCGGTGCCGCGTTCGCCGCCGCACTGGCCCTGCGCGGTGCGCACGTGTACGTCACCCACCGCCGGGACCCCGGTTTCCCGCCGGAGCTGCTGGCCGGTCTGGGAACGGCCGCCGAGCGCGTGCACGCGGTGCGTTCCGACGCGGCCGACCCCGCCGGGTGCGCACGGCTGCGCGACCACGTGCTCGCCCGGGAGGGCAGGCTGGACCTGGTGGTGCTCAACGCGTTCCCGAGCTTCCAGCCGCTGTTGCCGGGACCGGACACCGCCGAGCGCGCCGCCGAGTACGTCGCCACGGCCGTCACCGCGGTGTCCACACCGCTGTCCGCTCTGGCCGAGCCGCTGTCGGCGGCCGGTGGTCAGGTCGTGCTCGTGTCCAGTGACGTGGTCGCCGGTGCCGCGCGGACCTGGCAGCACTACGTGGACGCCAAGCTCCGCTGCGAAGAGCTGCTGCGCACGACCATCAGCGGGCACCCCAGCCTCGGCGGGCTCGTCCTGCGGCCCCCGAGGATGGACACCGGGTTCTCGCCGACCGTTCGCGGGGTCGTCGACGGGCTCGCCGTCGAAGCGGTCGCCGCGGCCGCTGTGGGTGGGCTCGGTCAGGTGAGCGCCGGCCGGGTCGAGGTGCTGGAGTCCTTCGCACCCGCAGGCGCACCTGCGGCCCCTGGTGTGCCGCCGACGGCGAACGCCGCCGCACCCCCGCCCGAGTCGACGACGGACCCCGCGGCGGACGGTGCCGTGCTCGCCGTCGCCGCGACCTTCACCACCGACCCGCTGGCGGCGCCCCTCACCGCGTGGTGCCGCGACCTCGGTCTCGGCCTGCGCCCGGTGCTCGCGCCGTTCGGCCAGGTGTTCCAGGAGCTGCTCGACCCCGCCGGCACCCTCGGGTCCGCGCGGTCGGGATGTGCGGTGGTGCTGGTGCGCTTCGACGACTGGCCGGCCGAGGAGACCGAGCGCACCCTGGGCGAGCTCGCGGAGGCCGTGCGGTCGTTCGCCGCCCGGGCCCGCGTCCCGCTGCTGCTCCGCGTCTGCCCCAGCCCGTCGGTCACCGGCGCGGACCCGCGCCAGCACCGGCTCTTCGCCGACCTGGGCGACACCTCCGGGGTGCACCTGCTCGGCGCCGAGGACTGGCACGGTGGCACCGATCCCGGTGACGTGCACGACGAGGCCCGCTACCGCATGGCGCACCTCGCCTACACGCCGGCGGGGTACGACGCCCTGGCCACGGGGATCGCCCGCTCGGTGCACGCCCTGCTCGCCCGGCCGTTCAAGGTGCTCGTCCTCGACTGCGACAACACCCTGTGGGCTGGTGTGGCCGGCGAGGACGGCCCGGAAGGGGTCCGGCTCACCGGCGGTCACCGCCACGTGCAGGAGTGGGCCGTCGCCCTGCGCGAGCAGGGGGTGCTGCTCGCCCTCGCCAGCAAGAACGACCCGGAGACCGTGGACGCGGTCTTCCGCGCCCGCCCCGAGTTCCCGTTGCGGTCCGACCACGTCGCCGCGCGGGCGATCGGGTGGGACCCCAAGCCCGTCGGCCTGGCGCGGCTGGCCGCGGAGCTGAACCTCGGCCTCGACAGCTTCGTCTTCCTCGACGACAACCCGGTGGAGGTCGCTCAGGTCCGTGCCGCGTGCCCCGGCGTGCTGGCGCTCACCGTGCCCGCCGACGAGGAGGAGATCAAGCCGTTCCTGGACCGGGTGTGGGCCTTCGACCGCCTGGTGGTGACGGAGGAGGACCGCGGTCGCGCGGCCGCCTACGACGCCAACCGGGACCGCGGTGAGCTGCGCCGGTCCTCGCTGACCTTCGCCGACTTCATCGCGGGCCTCGACCTGGTCGTGGACATCACGCCCGCGGCGGAGGCGGACCTGCGCCGGGTCGCGCAGATGACCCAGCGCACCAACCAGTTCAACTTCAGCACCGTGCGCAGGCAGGAGAACGAGCTGCGCGCCCTGCTGGCGGAACCGGGCGTGCGCTGCCAGGTGGTGCGCGCCACCGACCGCTTCGGCGACCACGGCGTCGTGGGCGCGGTGATCAGCCGGCAGGACACCGACGAGCTGGTCGTGGACACGTTCCTGCTCAGCTGCCGGGTGCTCGGCAGGGGCGTGGAGCACCAGGTCCTGGCGTCGCTCGGCTCGGGCACGGCCGTGAAGATCCGCCTGCCCTACGTGCCCACGGCCAAGAACGAGCCCGCCCGGCGCTTCCTCGACGGCGTCGCCGACGGGGCACCGACGGCCGGGGGCACCGACTACCTGCTGACGGCGGAGCAGGCCGCCGGGGTCCGCTTCGACCCGGAGTCGGCCGTCCTGGCGGACGACGCCCCCGCGGCCACCGCGGTCGCGGTGGTCGACGCGGGACCGCGGCTGAGCACGCTCGCCGCACTGGCCGAGAACCCGGCAGGCGCCCGTGAACCCGGCGAGGTCGCGGGTGTCGAGCAGCACGACGCCCTTGCACTCGTGATCGACGCGCTGACCGACGTGCTCGCACTGCCTCGGGGAGCGGTGACGGCGGACAGCGCGCTGGCCGGTCTCGGTGCCTCGTCGCTCGCCCTGGTCGAGGCCGCGGTCGCGTTGCAGGCGCACTTCGGTGCCCTGGAGCTGGAGGTGTTCTACGAGCACCGCACCGTCGGCGACCTCGCCGCCTCCCTCGGCCCGGTCGTCCACCGGCCGCAGTCGTCCGCCGCCGCTCCGGCGGAGGACGTGGAGCCCCTCGTGGACGGCCTGGTCCGCGGTGCGCAGCAGGCGCTGGAGGCGTTCCACGCGCTCGGACAGGAGCAGGTCGACCACATCGTGGCGAAGGCGGCGCGTGCCGCCGCCGCGAGCCACCTGGACCTCGCCGTGCTGGCGGTCGCCGAGACGGAGCGCGGCGTCGTCGAGGACAAGGCGGTGAAGAACCTCTTCGCCGCGGAGCACGTCACCAACAGCATGACCGGCATGCGCACCGCGGGAGAGGTCCGCCGCGACGAGCTCACCGGCTTGGTGGAGATCGCCGAACCCGTCGGTGTGGTGTGTGCGATCACGCCCGTCACGAACCCGACCTCGACCGTCGTGTTCAAGGCCCTGATCGCGCTCAAGACCAGGAACCCGATCATCTTCGCCTTCCACCACCTGGCGCCCCGCTGCGGTGCCGAGGCGGCCCGCATCGTGCGCGACGCCGCCGTCGCGGCCGGTGCGCCCGCGCACTGCGTGCAGTGGGTGGAGACGCCCAGGCGTGCGGTCACGCAGGCGCTGATGAACCACGACGGCGTCTCGCTCGTGCTGGCCACCGGCGGCAACGACGTCGTGCGCGCCGCGCACTCGGCCGGCAAGCCGGCGATCGGCGTGGGAGCGGGCAACGTGCCCGCGTTCATCGCCGCCGACGCCGACCTGGCCCGCGCCGCGCACGACGTCGTCCTGTCGAAGAGCTTCGACAACGGCATGACGTGCGCAGCCGAGCAGACGCTGCTGATCGACACCGGGGTGTGGGACCAGGCTGTGGACAGCCTGCGGACCCGGCTCGCGCACGTGCTGACCGCGCAGGAGAAGCGCGCGCTGGAGGACTTCCTGTTCGGCCCGGACGCGCGCAGGGAGGGCAAGGTGTCCGTCAACCCGGCCGCCTCCGGCCGTTCGGCGCACTGGATCGCCGGCCGCGCCGGGTTCAGCGTCCCCGAGCACACCACGCTCCTGCTCGCCGAGGTCGGTGACATCGGCCCGGACGAACCGCTGACCAGGGAGAAGCCGTGCCCGGTGGTCGCGCTGCTGCGCGTGGCAGGAGCCGAGGAGGGCATCCGGCGGGCCGCTGAGGTCGTCGAGTTCCACGGCAGGGGCCACACGGCGGTCGTGCACACCGCCGACGAGCGGCTGGCTGAGCGGTTCGGCAAGGGCGTCAAGGCCGTGCGGGTGGTGTGGAACTCACCGGCGGCGCAGGGCGGCATCGGTGACCTCTACAACGCGTTCCTGCCGTCGATGACCCTCGGCTGCGGCAGCTACGGCGGCAACTCGGTCTCCGGCAACGTGACCGCGGCGAACCTGCTCAACATCCGCCGCATCGCCCGCCGCAACAACAACATCCAGTGGTTCAAGGTGCCGCCGAAGATCTACTTCGAGCCGAACTCGATCCGCTACCTCGGCGAGATGACCGGGGTGCACCGGGTGAGCATCGTGACCGGTCGCACGGTGGCCAAGCTCGGCTACGCGGACAAGGTGCGGTCCGTGCTGGCCGGCCGCTCCGAGCCCGTGGCCGTCCAGCTGATCGACTTCGTCGAGCCGGAACCGTCGCTGCAGACCGTGCAGCGCGGTGCGGAGATGATGCGCGAGTTCCAGCCGGACACCATCGTGGCCATCGGTGGCGGGTCCTCTTTGGACGCCGGGAAGCTCATGTGGCTGTGGTACGAGCACCCCGAGGTCGACTTCGCCGAGGCGAGGGGCCGGTTCGCCGACATCCGCAAGCGCCTCTACCGCTTCCCCGAACCGGAGCGCGCCAAGCTCGTGTGCGTGCCGACGACGTCGGGCAGCGGTTCGGAGGTCACCCCGTTCGCGGTGGTCACCGACCGGGAGACGGGCCGCAAGTACCCGCTGGCTGACTACGCGCTGACCCCGAGCGTGGCCATCGTCGACCCGGTGCTCGTGCGCTCGCTGCCCGCCGGGCTCGCGGCGGACTCCGGGTTCGACGCGCTCACCCACGCGACCGAGGCGTACGTCTCCGTCTACAGCAACGACTTCACCGACGGGCTGTGCCTGCAGGCGATCAAGCTGATCTTCGAGAACCTCGAGGACTCCGTGCTGCTCGGAGCGGAGAAGGCACAGGAGGCCATGCACAACGCGGCCACCATCGCCGGCATGGCCTTCGGCAGCGCGTTCCTGGGCATCGTCCACGCCATGTCGCACACGCTCGGCGCGACCTTCGGCCTGGCGCACGGCCGGACCAACGCGCTGTTGCTGCCGCACGTGATCCGCTACAACGGCCAGCCCCCCGCGAAGCTCACCGGCTGGCCCAAGTACGAGAACTACCAGGCACCGCAACGCTTCCAGCACATCGCCCGCACCCTGGGACTGCCCGCGGCCACGCCGGAGGAGGGAGTGCGCTCCTACGCCGCCGCGATCGAACGGCTGCGCTCGGCCGTCGGGCTGCCCGCCTCGTTCGCGGAGGCGGGGGTGCCCGAGGCGGCGTTCCTGAGCTCGCTGCCGCAGCAGGCCCTCAACGCGTTCGACGACCAGTGTGCTCCGGCCAACCCCAGGCAGCCGGTCCTGGCCGACATGGAGGAGCTGATGCGCACCGCCTACGCCAACGGGGCGGTGGACCTGGAAGACGTGCGCGCCGCGGCCCACAGCGGTCGCTGATCCGGTCCCGGTGGGTCCGCCCCGCGCGGACCCACCGGGATTGTGGCGTTTCGAGACGTGACTCTCCGGGTCACGTCTCGTTTGGGGTGCCCGGGACGTGATCGCGGAGGCAGACCCCGGGGGCCAGGCGGGCAGTGCGCAATCGGGCGCACTCCTGCCCGCCGTGCCGAAGTCGCGCGGCGAACTCGCCTTCCGCACGCGGTGCCCCGGCGCGCCCGGCACCGCTCCCGCGGTGCCGACGGCCGTCACCGCGGAGACCGCCAGGGGGCATGGCGACCGGTCCGCTGTGGAGTCCGGGCTCCCCCGGCTTGCCGAGCAACGTCGTCGCTGGTCACGGCCTTGATGCGCAGTCAAACGCACACTTCCGGCCATTCCACCCGCGCGGGCTCACCGGCTGCGCTGAACCACCGCGCGACCGGATGGTGTGGACACGCCCGACGACACCTCGCGCACAAGCGTTCCGGCACCGCACGCGCACCGCCGGAGCCCGGTGACCACGGCCTGTTCGCCGCCGATGTGGACGCGACGGCGACTGGCGCGGCTGTCGTACTGTTCGCCTCGAAGCGCTGGTGGACGTCGAGGCAGCCGGAGGCAACGTGCTCAAGGAACCCGAGGGCCTGCTGTGGCCGGTGGCACCCGCATCCACCCCGCGGGCCGAGCCGGGCGGGATGGACGGCGGCCTGGTCGCGCACTCGCACTGGCAGCGGCTCGACCACGCGCTGAGCAGGGTCACCAGCGGGTTGACGGCGACTGGCCCCTGCCGCAAACTCCCGTCCAATTCGAATTTGCACGCGGTCATGGCCGAGGGGTTCACCCGGCGCGACAGGGCGGCGCAGCAGGCCTGAGCCAGGCCGCGGCGTCGCTGGTGCTCACCAACCGGACCGACTCACGACGGAGCTCCGCAGATGGCTCAGCAGCGCAACGAACCGCACAGGACTTCCTCTGACGCACCCCGGTCGGTCCACCGGGGCAAGGAACTCGGCCGGTTGCTCAGCGCGCTCACCGCGGCGGAGACGAACAGGCCGGCGGTGGTGCTGGTGGAGGGCACCACCGGCGTCGGCAAGACGACGCTGCTGGGCGAGGTGGCGGACGCCGCCAGGGCGCGCGGGTTCCAGGTGGCCGGTGCCGCGACGTCCACTCTGGACGGTTTCATGTCGTTCTCCGTCGTCCGGCAGCTGTTCGAGAACTTCACCGCGGGGCCGGAGGCCGGCGCCCTGGAGTCGATCCTCGGTGTGGACGGTCAGCCGGAAGCCGACAACCGCACCGCGGCGGGGTTCGACGAGCTGGCGACCCACCAGACGTACCACGAGCTCTACCGGCTCGTGAGCGGCCTCGCCGACCGCGGACCGGTCTGCTTCGTCGTCGACGACCTGCAATGGGCCGACGCCTCGTCGTTGCAGTGGCTCAACTACCTCATGCGGCGGGCGACCAAGCTGCCGCTCGCCGTGCTGCTCAGCTGCACGACCGGCGTCTACCCCGCGGACCCGCTCCAGGTCGCGGAGATGCAGATCTACGCCACCCGCGTGCGGATCGGCGGTCTCACCGCGGACGAGGTGTCGACGTTCGCCGAACCGGTGCTCGGCAGCCGGCCGGAACCTGAGGCAGTCACCGCCCTGCACGCGGCCACGGGCGGCAACCCGCTGCTCCTCCACTCCCTGCTGGAGACGACCGGGGAGTTCTCCGTGCAGGAGATCCCGTCCTCGTACGGGGTGGAGGAACTGGGCGAGTCGGTGCTCGCACGGCTGCACGGCGAGCCCGAACCACTGCTCCGGCTGGCCAGGACGATCGCGGTCGTGGAACCCCCGGACCTCGGGCTCGCCGCCGAGGTCGCCGGGATGACGGTGCCGGAAGCCACCGACGGCGCCGACCGGTTGACGCGGATGGGACTGCTGACCGGCGCCGCCAAGCCGGCGTTCACCCACTCCGTGTTCACGGACGCGATCACGAGCTCGATCACGCGCGCGGTCAGGGACGACCTCCACGCACGGGCCGCCGCGAGCCTGCACGCGTCCGGGGCACGAGCGGCGCTCGTCGCGCGGCACGTCCAGTGCACCTCCGCGAAGCTCGGCCGGTGGGCCGCCGACGCGCTCCACCGGGCAGCGGACCAGTTGCTGCACGACGGTGACGCGACCACCGCCGCGAGCTTCCTCACCAGGGCGCTGCAGGAGCACGTGCCGGCCGAGCTCAGGACGAAGCTGCTCGTGAAGCTCGGTCACGCAGAGTCGTTCTTCGACCCCTACCAGGCGGCCACGCACCTCAAGCAGGCGTTGGAGGACATCGAGGAACCCGAGCTCCTCCTCGACGTCACCTCGCTGCTGTCCAGGACGCTCTGCCTCGACGGGCGCTACGAGGACGCGCGCGCGGCGTTGAGCGAGTCCATCGCCAGGACGTGCGCCTCCGCACCGGAGTTCTCCGCTCAGCTGCGCCTCGCGCTCCGCGTCACCCTGCCAACCGAGCAGTCCGAGCAGTCCGAGGAGCCCGACGCCGCTCCGGACCGCGTCGCGGTCGACTGGCGGCGCCGTGACGCCCGTGGCCGCGGGCTGGCCGCGCTGGTGGCGGAGGACCTGAGCAACCGGGGAGAAGACCTGACGACGTCCCGTGAGGCCGCGCTGACCGCGTTGTCCGCGGGCGCGGTGTCGATCATGCAGGACCCGCAGCGGCTGATGGCCGCCATCAACTCGCTGATCAGGACCAACGAACTCGACCTGGCCCTGCGGTACTCCAGCGAGGCGATCCTGGAAGCCCACCGCCAGAAGCTGGACCTGGTCTTCGTGCTGGGCCACACGCTGCGGTCGCGGGTGCACTTCCACCGCGGGGCGCTGGCCCAGTCCGTAGTGGACGCCCGGCTCGCACTGGCCAAGGCGCACCGGATGAACCTGCACCAGCGCCACCCCGGCCGCATCTGGCCGATGGACGCGCTCCTGTCCGCGCTGCTGCACCTCGGTGACGTCGAGGCGGCACGGGAGCTGGTCGAGCCCATCGGCCTCACCAGCCCGCTGCCGAACAGCTGGCACCACACCAGCCTCCTGCAGGGACGCGGTCACCTCCGCATGCGGCTGGGGGACGACGCCGGCGCGCTCACGGACCACCTGGAGTGCGGGCGGAGGCTGAAGTCGTGGGGTGCTCCCGGCCCCGCTGTGCTGCCGTGGCGCTCGTACGCGGCCGTTGCGCACCTCCACCTCGGTCAGTCGCTGGAGGCGGTGCAGCTGGCCCTCGAAGAGCTCGAACTGGCCAAGAAGTGGGCCTCCGCACCGAGTCTGGCCCGCGCGATGCTCACCGTCGGCATGGCGACCGGTGGCGCGGCGGCACTGCCGTGGCTCATGGAGGCCGAACACGTCCTGCGCAACACGCAGGCGTTGCTGCTGCGCGCGACGGTCCTGGTGGAGCTCGGGACGACGAGGTGGCGCCACGGGCAGCAGAAGCTCGCCAGGGAGGAGCTGGCCCAGGCGAAGGTGGCCGCGGAGCGGTGCGGTTCGCTGCCGTTGCTCACCAAGCTCGCCGAACTGCCGGCGGAGGCGGTGGGACGGTCCGGCGCCGGGCCGGCCGCTCCTGTTTCCGTTTCCGCGGGCTCTCCTTTGACGCCGCAGGAGCACCGCGTGGCGAGCCTGGTCGCCACGGGCTCCTCGAACGACGAGGTCGCCAGGAAGTTGTCCGTGTCGCGGCGGGCCGTCGAGTTCCACCTCACCCATGTCTACCGCAAGCTCGGCATCCAGCGGCGCACGCAGCTGGCGGCGATGTTCCACTCGACCGGCAGCAGCAGGTAGGGAACGGCTTCCCTCACGCGGGGCCCGCCACGAGGTGCGTCGAGATGCTGCGCAGCTTCGCGCAGGTCTCCTCGATCTCCCGCTCCGGCCGCGAGGACGCCACGATCCCGGCGCCCGCGCGCAGCCACCGCCGTCCCTTCCGCTCGTACACCGCGCGCAGGACCAGGCCCGCGTCCAGGAACCCGTTGTCCGACGCGAACAGCACGGCACCCGAGTAGACGCCCCGCGGCGCGGCTTCCGCCCGGGAGGTGAACTCACAGGCCGCTTTCCCCGGCGCACCCGAGATCGTGACGCCGGGGAACAGCAACTCCAAGGCGTCCCAGGAGGTCTTGCCCTCGGTCAGCCGGCCGCACAGTCGCGACGCCGGCTCGTCCACCACCACCGAGCCCGGCTCGCACACCTCGGTCAACCCGGCGAACGCGCACTCGACGGCGATCGCGTGGTCGTGCGCCTCGTCCGGGTCCGGCACCAGCTCGTCCACACGGGACTCCAGCCGCGGCCGCGTGGCGACCTTCCCGTCCGACCCGGCCTCCAGCACCGTCTGCGCGCAGAAGCCCGTCGTCGTCAAGCCGCCGATCGACAACAGGAACGACCGCTCCGGTGCGGTGGCCGCGCGCCCGGCCAGGTACGTCTCCACGAAGTCGACGGGCTCGTCCACGGGCACGCTGCGGGACAGGGTCACCTTGCGCAGCCCGGTCGAACGGATCTCCTCCACCGCCGCCAGCACCGCGTCGCGGTACCGGCCGCTGCCCGCGTCCAGGTCCACCGGCACGGTCGCGCGCCCCGGTGCCGGCGCGTCGTCGACCGGTGCGGTGCGCAGGTGTTCGAGCAGTGCGCCGAGCCGCGCGTCGCCGCCCCGCACCACGCTCGCCCTCCCGTCCTCGATGCGCACCTCCACCTCGGGCACCACGAGGTGCACGACCTCCGAGTCCCCGGCGAGGTCCGAGCGGTCGTTCAGCACGTGCACGGCCTCGAACGCGATCCAGCCGCACACCGTCCACTCGCGCAACGACAACCGCTCCAGCGCCGCACGTGCCGCGCGCACGGGCCCGCCGACGACCGGCCACGACTCCTCCACCGAGTCACGCCGAACCCGCACACGGGTCGCGTTCACGACGATCTCCACGCGCACGCCCCAGGTGACCGTCCACACGTCGCCGTGCTCGTAGACGAAGTAGGTGTCGAAGAAACCGGTGCGGATCAGTGCAGCGGCGAGCTCGGCGGACGACATCGGGGAGGGTTCCGTGAGAACGGCCATTACCAGCTCCTCGGGTGTCGCGGAGCAACCGCGACTCGGCGATCGGTCTTCCTGTCCACACCGGCCACCGCTCTTCCCCCAGCTCCACGGTGGTCCCTCGGTCCGGCAAGACCAGAATTGGCCCCAAACGAATCTATTCACGTCCGATCCACCCGGTCAAACGGCCGTGCCAACCGATGGAACTTTTCGGACATCAACCGGGCAGTAACACCGAGTATTCGCAACATTCACTCTTTCGCGTACGGGTTTGTGGAACTCCGTAGCTACACGACGCGACGCCCTCAATACGGTGTGGTGGAACCCACAGGCGAAAGAAGATTAACCGTGATCACCAGCCAGAACACCGCCTTGGAAGCCCCCGCGACCGTGCCGGCACCGCGAGACCCTTCGCGACGCACTGCGGCCACGAAGGTGTTGTCCGTGCTCCAGGCCTTCGGTGCGTGCGACGGCGCGGCGTCGCTCACCGAGCTCACCCGCTACTCGGACCTCCCGAAGTCCACAGTTCACCGCATGGTCGGTTTCCTGCGCGCGGAGGGACTCGTCGAGATGATCGACAACCGGTTCCTCCTCACCACCAAGATCACCGAGTTGTCGACCGCCGTTCCGCTGGAGATCTCCGACCACACCAGGGAACGGCTGCTGCCGGTGCTCGCGGACCTCTACGAGTCCACTCGCGAGGCCGTCCAGCTCTCCGTCCTGTGCGGCACCACGGCGCGCGTCGTCGAACGCCTGCACGGCAGGCAGTCGAGCGAGCTCGCGACGCGGCTGCGCGGTCCCCTCCCCCTGCACTGCACCGCACCGGGGAAGATCCTCCTGGCCGGCGACCCCGGTCTGCTCCCCGTGCTGTGCGCCCACGGGCTGGAGGCGCTCACCCCCGCTTCCATCACCTCCGCGGGGGTGCTGCAGTCCGCGCTGACCGGTGTGCGCAAGCACGGCGTCGCCTTCGACCGCAGCGAGTGGCTTCCCGGCTTCACCGGTGTCGCAGCCCCGGTGTGGGGACCCGGCCCGACCCTCGTCGGCGCGATCTCCGTGTTCGGGCCCGTGCAGCGCCTCAGCCCGGACGCCGTCGCGCGCCGCGTCCACCACGCCGCCGAGACCGCGTCCAGGGAGCTCCACTCCGCTCCCCCGTCCGCGGGTCACCGACTCGCCGGATGAGCACGACCGCCCGTCGACATCAGCCGTTCCACAAAGGAGTGGCCGGTGGTGCCGACCGGCGTCAGAGCGCTCGTGCGATGGCGATGTTGCCCGCGAGCCGGTCTCCTGCTTCGTAGATCATGTACTCGTGGCCCTGGTAGGTGCCGAACGAGGGTGCGGCGGAGCGGCCGTTGTCGGGTGCGCCGGTGAGGGAGTCGTGGAAGACGCCGAGGTGGCGGCGCTGGGTGAAGTCGCGGCCGAGTTCGGTGATGAGGATGTTGCCGCCGCTGCCGATGTCGGTGTTGTAGACGACGTAGGCGCTGTTGTTGCGGAAGAGCAGGTGGGGTCCGCCGATGTTGACGGCGCCGACGTCCTGGTGGCGGATGAGCGGGGTCTGGGAGAAGGTCCAGTCGCGGGCGTTGGGTGACCAGCCCCAGCCGATGTCGCGGTGGTTGGTCTTGTTGTTGGTCATGAAGACCATGACGTAGCGGGCGCCGCGGGCGGGCAGGTCGTGGCGGAAGACCCTGGCGTAGGAGGTCTCGGTGGTGCCCGCGGGCATCAGCCGGGTGGACAGGACCTCCTTCTCGTAGCGGAAGTTGATGCCGTCGGCGGAGCTGGCCAGCCGGGTCACGGTGTTCTCGCCGTGGAAGTACAGGTACATGCGCTTGACGTCGTCGTTCCACATCGCGTGCGGGGACGACACGTGGCTCACGCTGTACTCGCCGGGCCAGCTGCGGGTGATGATCGGGTTGCCCGGGTACTCGGTGAACTCCTCGTCGAGGGTGTTGGCATAGGCCAGGCAGATCCCGCCCGGTGCGTCGTGCGGCGCGTAGTACAGGTAGTAGGCCGCCCTGGCGCCGGGGATGCGGTCCTTCGTGCCCCGGATCGTCGGGAAGATCAGCTCACCGGTCGGGTTGTACCGCAGCTTGCTCTTGACCAGCGCGAGCCTGCGGTAGCGGTAGTCGGGAAACCCCGCCGGCGCCGCGGCGGCGGTACCGGCCGCACCGGTCGCACCCGCGGTGCCCGCCAGCAAAGCCGCACTGCCCAGCAGAAGACGGCGACGGTTGACTGTCATGGAACGCTCCTCGACGCTGAAGAATCCATTGTGGACCGGACAGTGCCGGCGAACGGCGCGTTCGTCGGCAGTGGAACGACGGTACGCCCGCGACTTCGAGGTCACAGCGGAGGCATACCAGGCGGTGGGACGAGGGCGTGATCAACTCGCGGATCACCGCTAGCTTCGCCTCGGACGCTCCACCGCTCATCGGTCAGCCGCAGACCGAAGACTTCTCACCGGTACCCGCCCGTCGTGCCGCGCGTACCCGCAGATCGAGAGGATTCGACCACATGACCGCGACAGCAGGTCCTCACGAGCACCAGCTCCTCACCTCGACCGACCGCCGGCAGACGATGCGCGCCCTGTTGCGGGAGGACCTGTTCGATCCGCGGCTGCGGGACGACCTGCCCCTGCGCGACTACATGGACCTGACCATCGAGCGGATGAAGGCGATCTTCCGGGAAGGCCTCGTCGACAACGACATGTGGATGGGCCGGCCGGATGAGCACGCGTTCCGGTCCATGTGCGACGTGATGGGCCTGACGGGTGCTTTCGACTTCGCGCTCACCTCGACCATCACCGACCACCTCATCGCGGGCAGTGCGCTGTTCAACCACGGCTCTCCCGAGCAGGTCGACCGCTACCACGCCGAGATCACGCAGATGCACCAGGTCTACGCCTTCTGCTGCACGGAGATCGGGGGCGGCACCAACCTGCGGGAGATCCGCACGACGGTGACGTGGGACCGCGCGGAGCAGTGCTTCACGCTCGACACCCCCTCGGACGCCGCGTGCAAGTTCTGGATCGGGAACATCAAGCACGCCGCGACCGTCGGCATGGTCCTGGCCCGCCTCGTCATCGACGGCGAGGACGTCGGCCACCACTGGTTCCGCGTCCCGCTGCGCGACGAGGAGAACGGCCCTGCCCTGCCGGGCATCACGATCCTGTCCTGCGACCCGAAGGGCGGCATCCAGGCCAACCAGGTCGGCGGTGCCCGCTTCACCGGCGTCCGGCTGCCCCGCGAAGCGTTGATGGAGCGGTACTCGCGCATCGACGAGGACGGGCGTTTCTCCAGCACCCTGCCCGATGCCGGCACCCGTTTCGTGAGGTCGATCGAGACCTTCGTGCAGGAACGCATCTTCCCGCTCAGCGCGGGGGCGCGGGCCGCCGAGCTCGCGACCCACCTCACCTGGCGGTTCGCCGATCACCGCGAGACCCGCGGCGCGCCCCGGCGCAGGACCCTGCTGGACGAGCCGCTGTTCCGCGACCGCCTGTACCAGGTCCAGCTGCGCAGCCTCGCGCTGCGGCTGCTGGAACGCGCTGTCGTCAGGAGGGTCGAACGCGACTGGCACACCGACCCCGGCCGCAAGAACATGCACGTCCTCACCGCGACGGGCAAGTGCGGTTCCTGGCTGGCCCTGGAGGTCCTGGGCGCGTGCCGGGAGATGTGCGGCTCGCAGGGTTTCCACGGCCACAACCAGATCGTCACCCTGCGGACCGACTTCGAGGTCAACGTGACCTTCGCGGGCGACAACTCCGTGATGGCCTACCAGGTGGCGCGCAGCGCGCTGAGCTCCGACCGGTTCGCCTCCCGCCCGCCGGTGACGTTGCCGGAGCGGGTCGAGAAGGCGCTGACCGAGACGTGGCGCAGCCGCGCGGACGGGTCGTTCACGCACGCCGAGGCCGTCGTGCTCGTCCACGCCCGCATGCTCGACCTCATCCTGACCGAGCACGACGCCGAACCGCTGGTGCCACAACAGGTCATGGACGACCTGGTCGCCGACTTCGCCGCGCACCGGCTGCGCGAGCCGCACCGGGCCGTCTCGCCCGACGGGGAGAAGATCGACCTCCTGGCCGAGCTGCTCGCACCCCTGCCGGAGCTCGTCACCGCCCCCATGGTCGACGACCGCTACCTGGCGGAGTTCACCTCCTCCGCGCGGGCCCTGGGCGTGCAGATCCCGGTGCAGGGCAAGGTGAACCGCCGTGGCGATGCGCGTTCATGAGGAGACGCGTGCGGCGGGCGGGCTGCGGTTCCGCCTGCGGCGCGCCGGAGAGGGTCCGCTGGTCCTCCTGCTGCACGGCTGGCCGCAGACCGGCCACGCCTGGCGCCACGTCCTCCCCGCACTCGCGCGGGACCACCAGGTGGTCGCGCCGGACCTGCGCGGCTACGGGGCGTCCAGCCGGCCGCGCAGCGGGTACGACAAGCGGACCATGGCGGCCGACATGAGCGGGCTCATGCGCGAGCTGGGACACGAGCAGGCCGTCGTGGTCGGCCACGACCGGGGTGCGCGCGTCGCCCACCGGTGGGGACTGGACCGGCCGGACGAGATCAGCCGCCTGGTGTTGCTCAGCGTCGTGCCGACGCGGGAGATGTGGCGGCACATGGACGCACGCGTCGGGACCGCGTACTGGCACTGGCTCTTCCACCTCGTTCCCGACCTCCCCGAGTTCCTCACCGAGGGGAAGGGCGGGGAGTACGTGCGGTTCATGCTGGCGGCCGGGGCGTTCCGGCACGAGGCGTTCACCGAGGCGGACCTGCGCCACTACGCGGAGACCTACGCCCAGCCGGGGGCGCTTCGCGCGAGCTTCGACGACTACCGCGCCGCCCGCCACGAGGACCTGGAAGCCGACGACGCCGACGCGGAAGCGGGTCGTCGCCTGACGATGCCCGTGCGGCTGGCGTGGGGCGCCCAGGGACTCGTGGGGAGCATGCCCGTGCTCGACCTGTGGCGCGACTACGCCACCAGCGTCGAGGGGGCCCAGATCGACTCCTGCGGGCACTTCCCCGCCGAGGAGCAACCCGACGTCCTGGTCGAGCGGATCCGGGCGTTCCTCGCCGACGAGAAAGCTGTGGTGGAAGAATGAGGGCGCTGGTCGTCACCGAGGAGCGCGGGCTGAGCCTCGCGGAGGTCCAGGACCGCGAGCCGGCGCCCGGCTGGGTGCGCGTGGACGTGGCGTTCTGCGCCATCTGCGGCTCCGACCTGCACCTGCGGGCCATGCCGCACGTCGTCCCCGCCGGGGCCGTGCTCGGGCACGAGATCTCCGGCCACGTCGCCGCACCGGGCGGGCAGCGGCTGGCTGCGGGACAGGCCGTGGTGGTGTGGCCGAAGGCGGGCTGCGGGGACTGCGACGTCTGCCGCACGGGCGACAACCACCTGTGCGCGGTACAGCCGTGGCACCTGAGCTCCCTCGGCCTGGGCACCCGTCCCGGCGGCTACGCCGAGAGCATCGTGGTCCCCGAGCACACGGTCTACGCGGTACCGGACGGCGTTCCGCTGCAACACGCCGCCCTGACCGAACCGCTGTCCTGCGCGGTCCACGCCGTCGACCGTTCCGGGGTGTCGGCGACGGACACCGTCACGGTCCTCGGCGGCGGCACGGTCGGCTTCCTGCTGGCGCACGTGCTGCGGCTGCGCGGAGTCGAGGACGTGTGGGTGGTGGAACCGAGCGCCGTGCGGCGCGCACGCCTGGCCGCCACCGGGATCACCGCGGTGGACGTCGACGAGCCGATGGCGGCCGCGGACGTGGTGTTCGAGTGCGTGGGTTCGGTGACCGCGCTCGCGGAGTCGGCCCGGCGCGTGCGGACACGGGGAACGGTCGTCGCGCTCGGGGTGAACGAGCGGCCCACCGAACTGGACTCGGTCGCCCTCATCACCAAGGAGATCCGGATCGTGGGCAGCTTCGCCCAGAACAGGGGCGCGTTCGAGGCGGCACTGGGCCTCCTCGCGGGCGGCAGCGTCCCGGTCGACCAGATCATCACCGACGTCGTGCCGCTGGCCGACGGGCCGGTCACGGCGATGATGGACGCCCTCAGCGGACGGCCGGGCGACCACCAGGTGGTCATGATCGCTCCCGGCGGGTGACGCGGCCGAACGCGGTCGTCCTCCACGTGGTCGTCCGCCGGCCAAGACCGGCGGGACGCCGATGAGCCACGTCGGCCTGATCGACCTCTCCCCGGAGAACCGCCCGCCACGACTGCGGTGGCATCAGCCGTCCACTCACGCCGAGATCGCCGGGGTGCCGGGTGCGTCCGGTCTGTTCCACACCACGAACGCCGCCGGCACCGGCAGCACACCGCTCCGGCGTGCTGCCGGCAAGGTCCGGGAGCTCGTCGAGCTGCTGGGGGTCGAGGGCGTCGCGGTGCGTTCCGACGCCTACGTCGAGGTTTTCGGCCACGGCTCCAGCGTCGTCCACCCGCAGGTCGAGGTGGGCGGCAACGTCTTCGCGGTCCACGTCAAAGCCGTGCGGAACCGCCTGTGCGACGGCGCCGAGCGCATCGACGTCGTTTCCGGTGTCTGCCTGTTCAGCAACCGGCGGCTGCGGGTCCTCGACGCGGCAGGACGCGACGTGGGCCTGCTGCGATCGAACGCGCAACCGCTGAGGGAGAAGATCGTCAGCCTGCGTGTCGACGACCGGCTTTCGCTCTACGAGTACGAGTCGAGCCTGCGGCAGACGGCGTTGGTCCGCGGGGTCCTGGCAGGTCTGCCGGCATCGACTCCGGTCTCGGTGCTGCTCGACCTCCCGCGGGCCCAGTACTACCTCTTCCTCGCCGATGCGCTGAGGCACGGCATGGTCGGCGCTGAGCTGGCTCTCGGGTGGTTCGACGAGGTGGACACGCGCAGGCAGCGCGTTGCGCAGCTGATGACCGACGAGCTCCACCGTCCCGGCACGGGGCCTCGGCGCAGCCTCACGGTCCGGCTGGCGACCGCGTTCGACGACCTCGCCGAGCACGTGCGGTCGGTGGTCGCCACGGGCGGCGTTCTCGAGCTCGCAAACTGCGTGACCGTCTTGGACGCCGGCGGAGATCACGTGTGGCAGCTGCTCAGAACGGTGTGGAGCCCGCGCACGTTCCACGAGCTCGGCCACGCCGGTTACACGATCGAGAAGCTGCGGGCCTCGCTGTCCGTCGAGGGGATCTCCCCCGGCCTGGGCTTGGTGGTCGACAGCGCCTCCGAGCGGCGCGGCCACGCCGCTGCCGAGTCGGTCCAGCGAGACCTCGCCCGCCTCCACCCCGGGCTCTCGTTCACGATGGCCGGTCTGTACTCGCTGGAGAAGCTGGTGGTCGCCGGAGACTCCCGGCGGTCGAGATCCCTGTTCTTCAACGACCCCGGCACGGTCGCCGTCGATGCCACGGGCGACGAGGTGGACCTCTTGGAAGCGGTGGAGGAGCGCTACGGCCGAGCGGAACCCGGTGAGGTCCGGGTCCCGCTACCAGCTGAGCGGCATCGGTTCCCACGCGGTGCGCACCAGCGGGTCCTCGGCGGTCAGGTGCTCGCCTGACCGGTGGTCCGCCGTGCCCTCGACGATCCGGCGCAGCACGGCGGCCGCCTCGGCAGCCGCCGGACCGGCGGCACCGGGGTCCACCGGTCCTGGGTGGTAGCTCAGCACCGTGACGCCGTGTTCGCGGGTCTCCGCCGCCAGTCCCTCCGTCAGCCCGACCACCGCGGCCTTCGCCACCGAGCAGGCGGTCGCACGGGCTCCGGTCGCGTGGCTCACGACGGTGACGATCCGGCCGTGCTTGCGCGGCACCATGCGCGCGAGCACCGCCGCGGTCGTCACCGCCGTGCCGCGCAAGGCGACTTCAACCGCCCGCCACCAGTCGTCCTGGTCGACCTCCCAGGCCGGACCGACCGGGCCAGCCACGTCGACGACGTGCACCAGCGCGTCGAGCGGTCCGGACGCGGCTTCCGCGGCGGTCACCGCCGCCTCCACCGAAGCCCGGTCGGTGCTGTCCATGGTCACCGCGCAGACGCCGGGCAGCTCGTCGCGGGCCTGCCGCAGCGCCCCGGAGTCCCGGCCGGTGATGACGACCGCCGCTCCGGCGCGGCACATCTCCTCCGCGAAGACGCGACCGAAACCCGTGGCTCCGCCCGTGACCAGCACCCCCGGTCTCATCGCGTTCCTCCGGCAGGGACGTCGGTCAACCGGTGCACGAGCGCCTTGCCCATGGCGGAGCGCGGAATCCGGTCGACCGCGGTGATCGACCGGATCTTCTTGTACGGCGCGACCCGGCCCGCCACGAAGCCGGTCACCTCGGACAGCTCCACCGGCTCGCTCAGCACGACGAACGCGACCGGGATCTCGCCCGCGACCTCGTCCGGTGCCCCGACCACCACGGCGTCGGCGACGGCGGGGTGGCTGAGCAGCACGGACTCCAGCTCGGCCGGTGCGATCTGGTGGCCCTTGTACTTGATGAGCTGCTTGATCCGGCCGATGATCGTGACGTGCCCGTCCCGGTCGCGCCGGGCGATGTCCCCCGTGTGCAGCCAGTGTTCGTCGTCGGCGAGGCCGTGCACGGTGCCGTCCTCGTCCAGGAAGCCCGGTGACACCTGCGGGCCGCGGACCCAGATCTCCCCGGTCTCGCCGTCCGCTCCGGTCGCCGGGTCCACCAGCCGGATCTCGGTGCCGGGCAACGCCTTGCCGATCGAGGTCGGCACGGACGGGGTGCCGTCGGGCGGGGCGAAGGTGCACCCGGCCTCCGTCATGCCGTAGCCCTGCACCACCGGTACGCCGAGCATGCGGGCACAGCTCCGCGCGACGTTCGCGGGGAGCGGAGCGCCGCCGGAGTAGACCAGGCGCAGGCTGCCCGTGTCGCGGTCGCCGGTGTCACCGCGCCGGGCGAGCTCCGCGAGGGTGCTCGGCACCAGGTACGCGACGGTGACCTTCTGCGTCTCGATGACCTCCAGGAGATCGTCGACGTCGAACGGGGTGCGGACCGTGACGAGCGTGCCGCCGGCGCGGAGCGTCGGGTTCATCGCCATCTGCATGCCGTAGATGTGCCGGAACGGTGTCGTGGCGAGCACGACGTCGTCGGCGGTGAGCCGGTGCACCGCGTCGATCTGGTCCAGGTTCGACACCAGGTTGCGGTGCGTGAGCACGATCTGCTTCGGGAGCCCGAGGGACCCGCTCGACGTGGCGAGCAGCGCCGGTCGTCCGTCCCCGGTGGCTGCGGGCGCGGCGACGGCCGGCCCGTCCAGCCACTCCTGCCAGCCGGTCGTCCTGTCGCCGGAAGGGATTTCGTCGAGCACGATCACGGTGCGCACCGACGCGGCGGCCGGGAGCGCGGACAGCTGCCGCCACGCCTTCGCCGAGGCGACCACGTGGGCGGCACGGCACCGCTCCAGCACCGGCTGCCACTCGTCCGGGGTGCCCAGCGGTTCGAGCGGGAGCACGACGCCACCGGCCAGCAGGGTGCCGTGGTAGGCCACGACGAACTCGGCCGTGTTGTCGCACACGAGCGCAACGACCTCGTCCGGGCCGCGGAACCGGGACCGCAGCGCGGCGGCGAACCGTTCAGCTGCCTGCTTCAGCTCCGGGTACCGGTAGGAGCGTCCGCTGCTGTGCTCGATGAGCGCTGTACGCCGGGACGTGGCGTCCTGCCAGACCGACTCGGCGAGGTTGGTCGACCACTGCCCATATGCCGTCATGTCTTCTCCTGCCGCTCGCACGCGCCACGCCGAGGAACCCCGCCGCTGCGGAACGCGGCCCGGTAGGACGCTCCCGACAGTAGGGGCAGAGCCGAGCAGAACACTGCTGTGGAGTTCCGCAATTGTCGCTCGCACGTGGAGGGACCAGGGCCGGCTGTCACCCGGATGCAGCAGAGCCGGCGCACCGGCCTGCCGAACCGGTTGCGCTGCCGGCCTGTGCGAACGACGTTCCAGCGCTTGGAACGAGCGGCAGACAGCACGCGTCCACCGACACACAATCAGCCGGTGGACGTCGAAGACGCGGCAGGCGCGCACCGGTGACCACGCACGAGCCGCTGGTGCACCCGTTCACCCGGCCCACCACCACCCACTGGAGCCCGCATGTCGACGGTTCACGACATCGTCACCCACGACGTCACCCTGCCGGGCCGGCTCGACGCGGCCATGCTGGAGCGGGCGGCCGGGGTGCTCCACGTCGGGTTGTCCGAGACCGCCCGCGCCGAGCTCGAACGCTGCCGCCGGTTCGTCGACACGGTCGTCGCCGACGGCCACGAGGTGTACGGCGCCACAACGGGTTTCGGTCCGCTGGTGACCTACGCCGGCCGGGACACCGCGGCCGGGCAGTGCGACAACACCCTGCAGCACCTCACCGCGGGACAGGGCGCCGACCTGCCGGTCCCCGTGGTGCGGGCGACGGTCCTGGCTCGGCTGGCGTCGCTCACGAGGGCCAGGTCCGGTGTCACACCCTCCGTTGTGGACGGTCTGACCGCGATGCTGCGCACGACGTTCACCCCGGCGGTGCCGACCTACGGGTCGGTCGGCGCGAGCGGCGACCTCGTCCCGCTCGCCTACGTCGCCCAAGCGCTGCGCGGCACCGGTCATGCCTATGTGGACGGTGTGCGGCTGCCGGCGGCCGAGGCGCTGCGGGCGGCGGGCCTCACACCGCTGGAGCTCGACGGGCGCGACGCGCTCGCGCTGGTCAACGGCACCTCGCTGACCGCGGCCACCGCGGGTCTCGCGTGGCGGTCGATCGGCCGGTCGCTGCACACCGCCGCCGCGTTGAGCGCGCTGCTGGCGGACGTGCTCGGCAGCACCACCGCGTTCCTCGACCACCGGCTGCTCGCCGCGTTCGGCCACGCCGCCGCCGGTGAGGTCGGTGCGCGGATGACCGCGATGCTCGACGGCACCCGTCCGACCGGCCTGCGGCCCTTGCAGGAGCCCTACAGCGTCCGGTGCACCCCGCAGCTCCTCGGCGCCGCGACGTCGGCGCACCGGTACGCGGGCGGGGTGGTGCACGACGACCTCAACGGGGTCAGCGACAACCCGCTGTTCTTCGTGGACGACGAGGCCGTCGCGCACGGCGGCAACTTCTTCGGCCAGCCCTGCTCGTTCGTGAGCGACCTGCTCACCACGGTCGCGGTGCAGGTCGGCAACCTCGCAGAGCGGCAGCTGGACCTGCTCGTCGACCCCAACCGGAACACCGGGCTCCCGCCGATGCTGTCACCGCGTCCCGGTGTGCACCACGGGGTCCAGGGCGTGCAGCTGGCGTCGACGGCGATCGTGGCGGCGATGCGCCGGCAGGCGGTGCCCGCGAGCGTGCAGAGCCTCCCGACGAACCTGCACAACCAGGACATCGTCCCGTTCGGCACGCAGGCGGCGCAGAACGCGTGGGAGACCGCGCGGTTGCTGCGGCACCTGCAGGGCGGGCTGGCGGTCGCGTTGCGGCAGGCGGTGCACCTGCGCGCCGACCGGCCGACCGCGCCGTTCTGCGCCGGCCTCGCCGACCGGCTGGCCGAGGCGATCCCGCCGATCGAGCAGGACCGGCCGCTGGACGCCGACGTGCGCCTGGCCGCCGACGTCGTGGACGCCCACGTCGCCGGCGCCGGGATGGCCGAGCCCTGCGACCCCGGGGGTTCCGGGGACGTCACGGCCGCCGCGTGGAACCAGGGCCTCTGAGCCGCCGCACCGACCGAGGAGGTCTGGCATGAGCGTGACCCTGAACGGCACGACCCAGGTGGACAAGCGGATCCGGTTGACCCCCGAGATCCTCGACTACGTCCTCGCCTGCACCGAGCAACCGGTGCCGGTGCAGCGGTGGCTGATCGACGCCACGACCGCGCTCGGCCAGGTCGCCGAGATGCAGATCGCCCACGAGCAGGCGGTGCTGTTCACCCTGCTCGCCGCTGCGAGCGGGGCGCGCCGGATCGTCGAGGTCGGCACGTTCACCGGCTACTCCGCGCTCGCCTTCGCCAGGGGCATGCCGGCGGACGGCACCATCGACACCTACGACATCACCGACCGGTGGGCGCCGACCGCGCGCCGGGCCTGGCAGGAGGCCGGGTTCGCCGACCGCATCCGCCAGCACATCGGCCCGGCGGCCGACCTGCTGGACCGGCTGTCCCCGGAGCCGGCCGTGGACCTCGTGTTCATCGACGCGGACAAGGTCGGCTACATCGGGTACTGGGAGCAGCTGCTGCCGCGGGTCGTCGACAACGGACTGATCATCGCCGACAACGTGCTGTACGCGGGCGAGGCGACCAGCGCCCACGCCGAGGGCAACGCCGCCGCGATCCGCGCGTTCAACGAGCACGTGCGGGCCGACGACCGGGTGCAGGCGGTCATGCTGCCGCTGGCCGACGGGCTGACCATCGCGCGGAAACTGCCCGCCGGGTACCGACGATGAGGTGACCAGGACGGTTTGAGCGGGGCACGAGAATCGAGCTGACCGAGTCGGTCAGCTCGATTCCGCTTTCACGAGGACAGCGGGGACGGTCACGGCAGTGCGGCCCCGACGGGTGCCTCGGCGAGCAGGGGCCCGGCGACGACGGCGATCAGCTCGTCGACCATGCCGGGGAGGCCGGTCGGCAGGAGGGCGAACACCTCGGCCCGCGCGTCGACCGGGTCAGCGGCGAGGTCGTCCCGGATCGCGTCCAGCCGCGTCAGCATCGCGGCGGTGAAGCCCGCTTGCGTGACCACTCCGCGGTGCACCAGGAAGAACTCGTCGAACAGGTCGCGTTCGGCGTCCGTGATGTCGTTGCCCGCGCGGCCTCCGTGGCCCTTGAACAGCGAGGCCCCCTCGGGCACCAGCATCTGCGCCACGGTCATGTGCACGAGGCGGTTGCGCTTGAGCGCTCGCTTGAGCACGCCGTCGCGGGGCACGCTCAGCGTGCCGAGCAGGCGGGCCACCCGCTCGTGGTCGCGGGCCCACAGGCCGCTGAAGGCCGGGTGCTTCGCGGCCATCCGCGGGCGGATGGACCGGGCGTAGACCTCCGGGGTGCAGCTGCCCGCGTAGAGCAGCAGTGCGCTGTAGCAGTCGTACCACCACGCCGCTCGCGCCGTGCCGGCCTCGGACAGGCCGCCGGTTCGTCCCGCGTCGGCGAGCAGGTCCGCGAGCATGCGCCACACGCCGAACGTCACGTGGTGGCCGATCATCCAGCGGTAGAACGCCCGATCCGCGTCGTCGGCCGCCACCCTCGCGACGGGCGCGGACAACTTCGGCGCCACCGGACCGGCTTCGAGGACGGGGTCCGGCTCGGCCAGCGGCTCGCCGGGCATCGGCAGGCACAGGACGTCGAGCCCGAGCGGTCGCTCCCACGCGGTCGTCATCAGGCGGTCCGGAGTCCATCGGGCGGGTTCGCGGTGAACGGAACACCGACGTACCGACACCCGGACAGAGGGGAAATGCTTTGTGCGCACATGGTCAATCGCCTTCTTGGGCCCGATGACGGAATGTCCCGACCGGCGGAACGCCTGGTGTGCCGGCTGGCCGCGCCCTCCCGTCGTCGCCGGTGGAGCCATCGAAACCTGCTGTGCGGCAACGGCGGAAGTACGCGTTCCACCGTCCGGGACGAGGACGGGGGCGCGCCATTACCCGTGGGCGTAAAGGAAAGCAAGTGTGCGCCCAATGCCCTTGTCGTCGGCTTTCCCTTGGCACCACCACGTCCGTTCGTCAGGCTGTGCGACACATCGCCCCACCCCGGGCACGCTCATGGACTTTTCGAGAGGAACAGCATGGTGAAGAAGCTGATCGCCGGCGCCGCACTCACGTGCGCGTCGCTCGTGGTGGTCGCCCCGGCCGCGCACGCCGCGTCGTTCGCGGGCGTCTACCCCAGCCACAACGCGGCGGTCAAGGCCTGCAAGCAGGGTGTCGCCCAGGGCCGTTGGTACGACACGTGCAGGTACCAGGGCTACGCCAACTCCAGGCAGGTCGGTCTCTGGGTCCAGCCCCGGTAGTTCCCCCTGATCCCCCTGTCCGCGGGCGTGCCAGAGCCGGTTCGGCTCTGGCACGCCCGCACCGGTTGGAAGCCCTCATGACGAGCTCGGTGGAAAACCTCGGGATCGAGTGGCCGGACGATCCCGCGGCGTTCTTCCGCCGCCACGCCGAGGTGCTGGCGGGCATCGGCGCCGGCGCTTTCGCCCAGCCTGAAACCGTGATGAGGCACCAGGTCGCAGACCGGTTCGCCAAGGCGGCGCTCGCGCAGATCCTGCGGGTCGACGGCGAGATCGTGGGCTTCGGCCTGTTCGACCGGCTGGACGTCCCCGGACGGGAGCAGGGGCTGTGGGTCGTCGAGGGCCGGGCGATCACCCCCGCTCACCAGCGGGGAGGGCTGGGAACGCGGTGCTTCCGCGAGTTCGTGGACACGACCGGGGCGAGCGCCGTCGCCACGGTCACGCGCAACCCGGCGGTGTGCCGGATGATGGCGGCCGAGTTCCGCACGGTGCTCCCGGACCTGACGTCCGACCGTCCACTGCGGACGCTGCACCACCCCGGCGTCGCCATGGCCGTCCGCACTTACGCCGCACACCTCGGCGCCGACGGCGCGGGACTGCCATTCATCCGCAACCGCTACCCCGGTGGGCTGTACGGAGTGCGCGATCCCGGCCTGCGCATGCCCCTGCCGGAGATCAGCCGTGACCCGTCGTGCGGGGTCATCACCGTGGGAGTGGCGTGCTGACGCGGTCGTCCGGCGCGGTCACCAGCGCGCGCACCGCCGAGGCGACCCCTGCGGGATGGGTCAGGAACCCCTCGTGGCCGCCGGGCAGGACGGCGAGGTCTTCCCCGAGCACGTCGGCCAGTCTGACCGTGGTGCGGCGCAGGAACGCCGAGGCTCACCGTTCCGACCGCCGGCCGCACCCTCGCCGTGCCGGACCGCAGGGCGGCCCAGCCCTCCTCGCCGATCCGGTAGGCCCACGTCATGCCCGCCTCGACGGCGAGGAACGAGTTGATGTTGGCGATCGTCCGTCTGCTGGGCGGTTCCCAGCCGACGTCCGGCTCCCGGTCGAGCGGGTCGCGCGCCTCCGCGCCGAAGCCGACGTGCAGCAGCCTCGCTGCCCTGCGCCAGCCCGACTTCCCGTGGACCCGCCGAACCTCGTCGTGCAGCGCGTCGAACTCGACGCGTTCCGCCGCGTTGGCGAGACACCGCAGCGGGGGTTCGTGGGCGACGAGCACGCTCACCCGCTCCGGTCGCTGCCGCGCCAGCTCCAGACCGATGACCGCGCCGGTGCTGCACCCGAACACCGCGACCGGGGTGTCCCCGTGGACGTGCGCGGCCAGCGCCGCCACGTCCTCGGCGTGCTGCTCGATCGGCACCGGGCGCAGCGGGTCGGCGACCGAGGTGCGGCTCTGCCCGCGCCGGTCGTACGTCAGCACGGAGTGCGTTGCGGCGAGCCGGACCGCCAGCGGGGCGGCGCTGTGCGCGTCACTGCCGCCACTGGGCAGCACCAGGACCGGCGGACCACCACCGCGGACGGTGAAGCTGATGTCCGCGCCGTCGACCCGGAGCGTGCCCGTTCGTTCAGCGATCGCCACGGCCGGCTCCGCCGCCCCCGTGGAACCGTTCTGCCAGCGCGAGGTCGCCGTTGGACAGACCGTGGCGCCGGAAGAACATGCGGGGGTTGAAGTACACCGCGACGCGCGCCGGACCGTCGGCGGAACGCTGTGCGCTGAGGAAGGAGTGCGCGTACATCTCGCCGCTCGCGTCACCGCCCAGGAAGAACTGGGCGCACCGCTCGTAGGCCGCACGGCTTTCCGGTGACACGTCGTAGGCGTCGAGCACCTCCCGGACCATCCACTGCGCCTCGGCGTCCGAGCGGCTGCGCGGGGTGAGCCCGAACTGGTGCATGACGGACTCGATCGGGCGGGCGCGCCCCGGCAGGAACGAGACGTACGTCCCGTACGACCAGAAACGGCGGTGGTTGGAGCGCCATTCGAGGCGGGTGCGCGACGGCACGTCCTGCCGCCAGGCCGACCGTTCCCAGGCCCTGGCCGCGATCCGGGCCATCGTGGGGCCGTCGTCCAGCTCGGCCGACGGCCCGAGCCGGTCCCAGCGGGCGAGCCGGTCCGGTGTGAGGGACCCGCGGTGCTGCACGTAGAGCTTCGTCCTCGCCGACGGTCCCGCGGCGAGGTCGAGGCACAGGTAGGACACGGTGTCGTCGTCGTCCATCACGTCCGCGACGACCTTCCACTGACCGGGGAACCCCAGGGTGGTGAGCACCGCGTCGGTGCGCTCGGCCGTGGCCGACCGGCCGCCACCGGCCAGCCACAGGTGGATCTTGCCCTCCGGTGGCCTGCCCCGCACCCACCCCAGGGTGTGGAAGGCCGCCATCGGCGGACGGTCGGCCGGCCGTGGCGCCACCAGGTGCTCGATCTGCCGCAGCCTGCGCAGGTCGAGGCCGTGGACGGAGGACAGGCGCTCGCTGAGCCGGAGGGCGCTCTCCCAGTAGGACAGCGGGCTTCCGGGTTCGGCCTGCGCCTCGACCGAGGCGCGCAGCCCGAGCGGCCGGTCGCCGAGCACGACGGAAAGCTCCAGCGGTGTGCTGTCGGCGGTGAGCGTCGACCAGGCGGGCGGCGTGCCGGGTGAGCGGTGTCCCCACGACTCGCCCATGAGCCGCACGTCGGCTGCTGCCCGGTCGGCGAGGTCGGTGAGACCGCTGGCCCGGCACAGCCCGCGCACGGCGGCGTCGGCGAGGTCGGCGCACGTCGTGCTCATCGGCTGAACCTCATCGGCAGGCCCGTGATCCCGTTGACCACAGTGGACACGAGGTGGCGGGGCGGACCGGCGAGCTCGAACCGGACACCGCTGTCGGCCAGTTCGCCCACCAGTGCGGCGAGCAGGGTGCGACCGGCCGCCGCGCCGACGCAGAAGTGCGGACCGAGCCCGAACGCCAGGTGCGGGTTCGGTGCGCGCCGGGGGTCGAACCGGTCCGGGTCGGCGAACACGGTCTCGTCCTGGTTCGCCGACGCGAGCCAGGCGACGACCCAGTCCCCCGCGCGCAGGTGCGCACCGGCCAGCTCCGCGTCAGCGGTGACCCGGCGGACCAGCTGACGTGCCGGGGTGCTCCAGCGCGCTGCCTCGTCCACCAGTCCCGGCACCAGCGAGCGGTCCTCGACCACCTCCCGCCACAGCTCCGGTGTCCGCGCGAGGTGCAGCAGGAGGTGCAGCGCCGTGCTCAGCGTGGCGGTGGTGCCCCCGATCAGTGCGCTGTGGACGTTCGCCATGACCTGGCGGCGGGTGAGGGCGGACCCTTCGACCGAGACCTCCGACAACGTCCCCGGCAACGTGTGCGGCATCGTCAGCGACGTGGTCAGCGCTTCCCTGATGGCACCGAACAACCGGGTGCTCGCCCGCAGCACCGTCTCGGTCCCGTCGCCGTCGGCGTGCAGCGGGTCGTGCGGCGCGATGGTCGCGGTCGAGGCGGACACCGCCATCTCCCACGACTTCTCCGGCAAGCCGAGCATCGGCCCGGCGGCGACCATCGGCAGCCGGCGCAGGACGACGGCCAGGTCGTGGACACCTCCGGCGAGCACCGGTTCCAGCAGTTGCCGCACACCGCGGTCGATGCCGTCGGCGTGCGCCCGCACGGCCACCGGACCCAGCGCGCGTGTGGACGGTCTGCGCAGGGCGGCGTGCCGCGGCGGGTCGGTCGTCGCCAACGTGTGCCCACCGAGCGGGTCGGGTGTGCCCACCGAGGTGAGCAGGGTGCCCGAGGTGGAGCTGAACAGAACGGGATCACGCAGGATCGTCCGGCAGTCCGCATGGCGGTAGAACGACCGGAACGGCACCCCGCCCTGGCTGGTCTCCTCGCGCACCGGACAGGTCCGGCGGAGCTCCCGCCACACGTCGCGATCCTCTTCCACACCCACCCGCAGATCTTCACCGCCACCGCGGTCGTCGTCCAGGGCAGAGTTGGCTGCCCTTCCGGTCAACCAGTCCCGCCGACCCACCGGACGAGGATGACCATGTGTCCCATCAGCACCGAACCCCGGGGGTCCGCAGTGGACGATGTGGAACGCGCGATCAAGGACTTCGTGGCGGAGGTCCTCCTCGAAGGCGAGCACGTCGAGTTCGACGAGCACACGCCGCTGCTGGAGCACCGCCTGATCGACTCGCTCAACGTGGAGGAGCTGCTCGTCCACGTTGAGCAGACCTTCGCCGTGTCACTCAGCCGTTGGCCGCACTCGGACTGGAAGACCATTCACGCCATGGGAGAACTCATCCGCACCCACGCGCCCGCCGATCACGCACAGGCTCCCGACGAGGAGCCGGCGGCCATCGTCAGCGACTACGAGAAGTGGGTGGCCGGTTACTGGAACGAGAAGCAGAACGACCCCATCAACCTCCTCCTCGGCGAGGAGGACGGGCTGGTCCACCACCACTACGGCCTCGGCGAGTACGACCCCGCCGTGCTGACCGCGCCCGACCGGGAGGCCGCGATCATCCGCGAGCTGCACCGCCTGGAGTGCGCGCAGATGGACGTCGTGCTCGACGCCCTGGGTCCCATGACCGCGGACGAGCGGTTGCTCGACGCGGGGTCGGGCCGGGGCGGGGGTTCGTTCAGCGCACACCTCAGGTTCGGCTGCCGGGCGGACGGCATCACGCTCTCGCAGTACCAGGTGGACTTCGCGACGAAGCTCGCGGCCAGGCACGGCTGCACCGACAAGGTGAGCTTCCACCTGCAGAACATGACGCGCACGGCGTTCCCGGACGGCCACTTCGACCGCATCCTCACCAACGAGACGACGATGTACGTCGAGCTGGCCGACGCGTTCAGCGAGTTCGCGCGGGTGCTCAAGCCCGGCGGGCGGTACGCGTGCGTCACCTACTGCGTCAACGACACGCTCGCACCGACGAGCGAGGCCTGCGAGGCGGTGGACGCGCACTACGGCACCCGCATGCACAAGCGCAGCGAGTACCTGGCCGCGCTGTCCGCGGCCGGTTTCTCGCCCAGCCGCGTCAGCGTCCTCAACGCCGACACGATCCCCTACTGGGAGCTGCGCACCCGGTCCGAGCACAGCACCGGCGTCGAGAAGGCGTTCCTCGACGGCTACCGGTCGAACGTCCTGCAGTACGTCCTGATCGTGGCGGACAGGCTGCCCGCCTGACCTGCCGGCACCCGTTCACCTGGCCGAGGAGCCCATGGACTTCGCACCGGACCCGGACCAGTCGTTGCTCGCCCGGCGCAGCCACGAGCTCGGCCTGGCGCTCAACGCACCCGACGAGCACGACCGTTCCGGCGACCCGTGGTTCAGCAGGCGGAAGTGGCGGCGCTGCGCGGAGTTCGGCCTGCTGGGCCTGAGCGTTCCCGAACGGTGGGGAGGTCTCGGGCTGGACTCCGTGAGCACCTGCACCGCCGTCGAGGCCTTCGCCAGGGGTCATGCCGACCTGGGGTTCGTGTTCTCGGCGTGTGCGCACACGTTCGCGTGCGGGATGCCGATCGCCGAGCACGGAACGCAGGCGCTGTGCGACGAGGTGCTGCCGCGGCTCGTCTCGGGCGAGTGGGTCGCGGCGAACGCGATCACCGAGTCCGAGGCGGGTTCGGACGTGTACGCGATGCGGTCGACCGCTGTCCGCGACGGCGACCGCTACCTGCTCAACGGCACGAAGAACTACGTGACGAACGCACCTCTCGCGGACGTGTTCGTCGTGTACGCGAGCACCGACCCGAGCAGCGGCTACCTGGGCATCAGCGCGTTCGTGGTCCCCCGCGACACCCCCGGCGTCACGGTCGGGGCTCCCCTCCCGAAGACCGGGCTGGCCTCGTCCCCGCTCGCACCGGTCTACTTCGACGACGTCGTGGTGCCGGTGGAGAACCGGCTGGGCGAGGAGGGCGACGGGCGAGCGATCTTCACCGGTTCGATGGACTGGGAACGCACGTGCCTGTTCGCCGCCTACGTGGGCGCGATGGACCGGCAGCTCGCCGCGACCGTCGCGCACACCGGTGAGCGCCGCCAGTTCCGCCGTCCGCTCGCGCGGCACCAGGCCGTCGCGCACCGGCTCGCGGACATGAAGCTCCGGCTGGAGGGCGCGCGGTTGCTGCTGTACCGCGCGTGCTGGCGCCGGGACCGGGGGCAAGCCACCCCGCTCGACGTCTCCCTCGCGAAGCTGGCGGTGAGCGAGGCCGCGAAGCTCAACGCACTCGACGCGGTGCACCTGCACGGCGCGATGGGGGTCATGGCCGGGTCAGGGGTCGACCAGGCGATCGCCGACGCCGTTCCCGCGGTCATGTTCTCCGGCACGTCCGAGATCCACCGCGACATCATCGCGGCGCAGCTGCGGTCATGAGGCTCGAACAGCACGTCTCCGGCTTCGCGAAGGCCACACCGGAGGCGTTGGCGGTGTGCGGGCCGGACGGCGACCTGACCTACCGCGAGCTGGACGTGCGAGCCGACGTGCTCGCACGCGAGCTGGCGTCGCTCGGTGTGGCGGCGGGTGACAGGGTGGTGCTGTGGGCGCCGAAGTCGGTGTTCGCCGTCGCGGTCACCCAGGCCGTCCTGCGGCTGGGCGCGGCCTACGTCCCGGTGGACCCGAGCGCTCCCCCGGCACGGGTGGCCGCGCTGATCGCCGACTGCGGGCCCGCCGCCGTGGTGACGACCGGAAGCCGGATCTCCGCGCTGCCACCCCTGCCCGCGCTGGTCGCCGAGGACGACCTCAGCGGGTGGGCGGCCAGACCCGCCGCGCGGCCGGCGGTGGAGCGTTCGCCCGACGCGGACCTCGCGTACGTGCTCTACACGTCCGGCTCGACCGGCACGCCCAAAGGGGTGTGCGTCAGCCACTCCGCGGCCTCCGCGTTCGTCACCTGGGCGGCCGCCGAGCTGGAGGTGACCCCGTCGGACCGCCTGTCCAACCACGCGCCGCTGCAGTTCGACCTCTCCGTGTTCGACCTCTACGCGGCGTTCCGGTCGGGCGCGTCGGTCCACCTCGTCCCCGAGCTGTCGCTCCCGCGGGACCTCGTGCGGTTCGTCGTGGACCACGCCATCACCGTCTGGTACTCGGTGCCGTCCGCGCTGACGATGATGATGGAGTTCGGCCACCTGCTCGACGTGCCCCGGCTGCCGCTGCGCGCCGTGGTGTTCGCGGGAGAGGTGTTCCCCGTCGCCCACCTCAGGGTCCTGCGCGAACGCCTGCCGTCGGCGGCCCTCCACAACTTCTACGGCCCCACCGAGACGAACGTCTGCGCCAGCCACCGCGTCGGGGACATCCCGGCCGACCGGTCGGAACCGGTCCCGATCGGCACGGCCGCGGCGGGCGACGAGATCTGGGCCGTGCGCGAGGACGGCACCATCGCGGCGCCAGGGGAGGAGGGCGAGCTCGTGGTCTCCGGTCCCACGCTGATGACCGGCTACCTCGGCCACGAGCCGTTGAAGGGCCCGTACTCCACCGGTGACGTCGTGCGCAGGCTGCCAGAAGGCGGGTTCCTGTACCTCGGGCGGCGCGACGGCATGGTGAAGGTCCGCGGCTACCGGGTGGAACCGGGTGAGGTCGAGGCGGTGCTGCACACCCACCCGGACGTCCTCGAGGCAGCGGTGACCGTCACCGGCTCCGGGCACCTGGCACGACTGGTCGCGTGGGTCAGCACCCGCTCCGGGCAGCCACTGCGCGCAGGCGAGGTCAAGCGCTTCCTGGCGGCGCGGCTCGCTCCCCACCTCGTTCCCGACCTCGTGCGCACTGCCGGCCGGTTGCCCAGGACGACCAACGGCAAGGTGGACCGCCGTGCGTTGAGCGAGCAGGACAACCGTTCAGAGAGGCTCCAACCGTGACAACGGATGTCTACGACGTGTGCATCATCGGTGGCGGTCCCGCGGGCTCCACCACCGCGTCCTACCTGGCGATGGCGGGCATGCGCTGCATCGTGCTGGAAGGCGACTCGTTCCCGCGCGAGCACGTGGGTGAGTCCCTGGTGCCGAGGTCCACGGTGGCACTGGACGAGATCGGCGTGCTGGACAAGATCGACAAGGCCGGTTTCGCCCGCAAGTACGGCGCAGCCTGGACGGCCTCCGCGGACGACCTCCCGCTGCCGGACGGCGTGCAACGGCGCCGGCGGGCCCGCTTCAGCATCCCGCAGGTCGAGTTCCGGTTCGCGGAACGCGAGCAGACGGGTGTGGCGTTCGACTACACCTACCACGTCGACCGGGCCAGGTTCGACACGATCCTGCTGGAGCACGCCGCCGAGCTGGGCGCGGTCGTGCGCCAGCAGGCCAGGGTGCTGCGGGTGGACCTCGACGGCGAGACCAAGCGGGTGGTGTACCGGCACAACGGGGTCACGTCGGAGGTGCGCGCGCCGATGGTGGTCGACGCGAGCGGACGCGGCACGTTGCTCGGCCGCCAGCTGAAGCTCAAGGTGCCCGACCCGGCGTTCAACCAGTACGCCGTGCACAGCTGGTTCGAGGGCCTCGACCGGGAGGCCGCGAGCGGCACCACCGGCATCGGTGACTACACGATCATCCACTTCCTGCCGTTCGCCGGTTCGTGGATGTGGCAGATCCCCATCTCCGACACCGTCACCAGCGTCGGCGTCGTCACCGAGAAGTCGCGCCTGCGCGGCGCGAGCGCCGACCTGGAGAAGTTCTTCGACGAGTGGGTGGGCACGCGCCCGCCGCTGGCGCAGGCACTCCGCTCGGCACGGCGGCTGCGCCCGTTCAAGGCGGAGGGCGACTACAGCTACTCGATGCGCGAGCTGTGCGGCGACGGGTGGGTGCTGGTCGGTGACGCGGCCCGGTTCGTCGACCCGATCTTCTCCAGCGGCGTGGGCATCGCGCTCAGCAGCGCACGGCTCGCGGCGAGCAGCATCATCGCCGCCGCTCCGACCGGGTTCTCCAAGGCCGCGTTCGCGGAGTTCGAGCGCAAGAGCCGCAACGCGACCCAGTGGTGGCGCAACTTCATCGTCCTCTACTACCGGCTCAACGTGCTGTTCAGCTCGTACATCCGCGATCCGGAGCACCGGCTCGACCTCGTCCGGTTGCTGCAGGGCGACTTCTTCGACGACGACGAGGAACCGGCGGTGCTCGGCAAGATGCGGGAGAAGCTGGAGCTGGTGGAGAACAACCCGAACCACCCGTGGCACGACGCCCTCCGCTCGCTGCAGACGCAGGCGTGGATCGACAGCAGGTGACAGCGGGCCGTTCCCGGTGTCGTCACGTCACCAGATGAGCCCCCGGCGCAGGGCCTGCAGGACCATCGCCGCCCGGTCGCCCGTGCCGAGCTTCCTCCCGATGCGTTCCAGGTGGGACTTGACCGTCATGGGGGACAGTCCGAGCTGCCTCGCGGCCCCGCTGTTGGTGCAGCCCGCCGCCACCAGCCGGATGACCTCGACCTCGCGCGCCGTCAGGTCGCCGGGGCACAGGTCCCCCGACAGGACCCGGCCGGCCCAGCCACCCCGCGCAGGGTGGGTGTCCGGCCGGACCAGCACACCGTCCACGCCCGCGTCGAGAACCGCCGCGTGCGCCTGTTCGTCGTGCTGCGGCACCACCGCCAGCACGCTGCTCCACCCCAGCGTGCGCAGCGCCCTGATCAGGTGTGCACCCCGCCGCCCGGTGGCCGCCAGGTCGACCAGGGCGAGCCTTCCCGGCGGTTCGTCGAGGACCAGGCGGCGCAGCGACTCGAAGCCGGGCGCCGGGTGCACCACCCGCACGTCCACCGCGTCCAGCGAGTCCGCCACCAACGACGTGACGTGCGCGTCGACGCTCACGACCAACGCGGAACCCCCGCGGTCGCCCTGGAGAGGCGGCCAGAACATCATCCCCACCTTCGCCGCGCAGCAGGTCGCGGTCATCGAACTCCGTTGTCCGGACGGCCTTCCGAGCTCCTCGGGCGGGCCCCTCCCACGGTGACACGCCCCGACGAGGTCGTTCCGCCCGAAACGGCACCTGATCACACCCGGTCCGCGACCGTGGCCCCCGCACGGCCCGGGGAGGGGTGTTCGCGCACAGTTCATGCCCAAACGGACTCGAAAGCCCAGGTGAAGTCGAGAACCTCCGGCCGTCGGACGAGCATCCTCACTCGACCTGGTGAACACCCGACGACCCGGAGGAGTCCCGATGATCAGCTGGGACCGTTGCGGCGACTCCACCTACGTCGGAGTGCTGAGCAGGTACGAGATCGAGGTGCTGCGCAGCTACGCCGACGGGCTCGTCTCGTTGCTGGACCACCACCTCGCCCTGTTCGACACGACACCGGACGGGTGGGCCTGGCCGCACCCCTCGCTGCACAGCGACGTGAGGGCCACCGCGATCCTCCTGGCCGAGATCGGAGGACAGGAACCCGACTGGGTCCACTCCCTCTCAGCGGCCACGTGCCTGCGCGACGTCTCGTCCCGCGCTCGCCTCATGGGGTGCGCGCTGTCGTCCACGACCGGCGTCGTCCACCTCGCTTCCCGCGCGGAAGCGGAAGCCTGGCTGGGCTGCATCCGGCTCGTCCTCGTCATCATCACCGCGGTGGCGGACGAACGGGGAGAGGTGCGCGGCAACGCCTGTGAGCCGACGGTGTCCTGGTTGACCGAGGTGTCAGCGGGGCTCAGCGCGGTGCTGGACGGCACCGCCAGCCCGACGATGACGATCGGCCGCTGACGCCTGTTATCCATTGTGGACGATTGTTCGCCCGCTTCTCACCGATCGCAGTGGCGGTTGCCGAAACCTGTCCTAATTGGACACCACACCCGACGGCTGCGTCCCGGGCCCGGCCTGCTGGCACGAACCCGGGACGGGTACACCGTGGCGCGGCGTACAACGGCTGGATCAGCCGTCGGCCACTGTATTCCGATCACACCGGCCGCGGTCGGGTTCTGCCTGAACGCACACGAAACGGTGTCGGCGAGTACACCGGCCGGTGGACCGCAAGGGAGAACCGCGCTGCCCCTGAGCACCTGTTCCCACACCGGAGCGGAACTGGCTCCTAACCTCGGAACCGCACCCGCTCACGGGTGCTCAGCGAGGAGGTGGCCGATGGTGCTCACCAAGCCGGAGCCGGCGCAGGCCGGCGCGCGGTGGTACCGCGAACGCATGCTCTGGAACACGGCGGTCGCCGGCAGGTCGATCGTGTTGTCGCTCGGCGGAGGACTGGTCGCGTTCGAGACCACCGCTTCCCTTCTCCTGCGGGCGCGGAAGGTCATGGAGCACAGCGGGATCGAGATGCCTCCCACTGTGCTGGACCGGCGCGGGAGGACCGCGGTGGTGCTCGCCGAGTCCGACGGTGCCGTGCTCGGGCAGTGCCAGATGCCCGGTGGCGTCCGCTACCTGATGGCACCCAGCACGGTCGAGCTGCCGGTGGTGCACGTCGCCGCGACCGCCCAGGACAGGAGCTGGGTGCGCTGCCCGAAGGCCGACGACCGCCGGCTGCCGTCCGCCAGCTCGGTGCTGGCGGCCTTCATGGCGGTGGTTCCGCCCGGCCTGCGCCCGGCGAGGTCCGTCACCGCTGCCGTGCGAACGCGGACGCTCATCGGCTGAGACCGCTCCGGCTCCGCGGTCACCGGGACGCGTGGGCCGGTCGAAGGCAGACATGTCTGCCTGTTCGGTTCGAGTTCCGGCTGGGTGCCGCGATCTCCAGTTGACTGGGATGTCACCGCAGTGCGGCAAACACCATGGAGTACTCGCATGTCTTACGGTTTGGGTGTCGACATCGGCACGACCTACACGGCCGCCGCGGTGTCGGACGCCTCGGGCACCCGTGCCATCCCGCTCGGCCGCGACGTCGTCGTGTCCTCCGTCGTGTTCGCCACCGAGGGCGGCGAGCTGATCACCGGTGACGCCGCGGACGGGGAGTCGAGGAAGCAGCCGCTGCGGGCCTCCCACTCCCACAAGCGGCGGCTGGCCGACCCGACGCCGTTGAAGATCTGCGACGTGGTGCGGTCCCCCGCGCTCCTGATGGCCGCGCAGCTGCGCGACGCGGTCTCGCTGGCGACCGCGATGCGGGGACGGCCACCGGAGTCGGTCGTGCTGACCTGCCCCGCGGTGTGGGGGCCGTACCGCCGGGAGCACTTCTCGGAGGTGCCGCGGCTGGCGGGCGTGCAGGACGCCGTCATCGTCACCGAACCAGAAGCCGCTGCCATGCACCACTCGGTGGAACGCAGGCTCGGCGAGGGCGAGATCGTCGGTGTCTACGACCTCGGCGGCGGCACCTTCGACGCCACCGTGCTGCAGGCGCGGCGGCACGGCATGGAGATCCTCGGCACCCCGGAAGGGGTCGAACGGCTGGGCGGCATCGACTTCGACGACTCGCTCCTCGCGCTGGTGGACCAGCGCGTGGACGGCGAGATCACCCGGCTCGACGCGGCCGACGCCGAGCAGGCCCGCGTCCTGCTGTCGGTGCGGGAGGCGTGCCGCAGCGCGAAGGAGGAGCTGTCCGCGGCCACGGACACCGTGCTGCGGCTGGACCTCCCCGACGGCACCCGCGAGGTGACCGTGACCCGCGCGGACTTCGAACGTGCCATCGCACCCCAGCTCGCGCTCACGACGGACGCGTTCCGCCGCACGATCTCGTCGGCCGGTCTGCGCGCGGACGACCTCGCGAGCGTGCTGCTCGTCGGTGGGTCCTCCCAGATCCCCCTGGTGGCCGACACGCTGTCCAAGGCCGTCGGCAAACCGCTCCGCGCCGGACTGCACCCCAAGCTCTCCGTCGCCCTGGGCGCCGCTGCCCTGGCGCGCAACGCGCTTCAGCGCTCCCCTGCCGTGCCGGCCGCTGCTCACCGGTCCGCCGTGCCTGCTCACGCGGTGCCCGGACACCCGGCGGGGCCGCAGGCTCCTGCGGTCGGGCCGGTTCCCGTGGGCGCGCCGGTGCACGCGACCCCGCCGACTCCCTCGGGTCCGTCGGTGCCTGCGGGCGCCTCATCGCCCGCAGGCCAGCCACCGTACGCAGGCCCGTCGCCCGCAGGCCCGTCGTTGCCCACAGGCCCGTCGATGCCCGGCATCCGGCCCGTCGCCTCCGTCGACGAGCTCCCGGTGCGGCGTCGCAACGTCACGACTACACCGCCCACCAGGTCCGCGCGCAAGCGGAACACCGCGGTGATCGCGGCAGCGGCCGTGACTGTGCTGGCCGCCGGCGCCATCACCGCGGCGGTGGTGCTGACCTCGGGAGAGGACTCCGGCGAACCGCCGGCCCCGGCCGCGGCGAACGGCACCAGCGCTCCCCCGGCGTCCTCCGGTCCCCGGTTCCTGCACGACGGCCGCGACGTGGCGCCGTTCCACAGCATGGTCGGCTCCGAGGCCAACTGGGCGGGCACCGCGCTGACGGCGGACGGCAAGGCCTCGCAGCAGGCGGTCGCGGTCCGCCCCGCCGACGTCAACGGCTCGAAGGACGGGCGGCAGGTGACGTGGACCGGCAAGGGCGCGGCGCAGTTCTACGTGCAGAACCCGCAGGGCCGGCTGGACGCGACGTCCTACCTGAAGTCGGGCACCCTGACCTTCGACGTGGTCGTCGTGAAGGCGCCCACCGCCGAGGTGTCGCTCGCCGCCCACTGCGGCTACCCGTGCGCGGCGCAGCTCAACGTCACGAAACCGTTGCAGCGGCTGCCGGTCGGGCAGAAGACGACGATGCGCATCCCGTTGAGCTGCTTCGCGGGCAAGGGCCTGGACACGGCCGCCGTCGACGTGCCGTTCCTCGTGCACACCACCGGCGCGTTCGAGGCCAAGTTCGCCGAGGTGCGGTGGGAACCCCTGGGGACGACGGGTTCGGCGCCGGTCACCCCCTGCGCCGACCTCTCCTGAGCTTCCCCCTGACGTGACCAGCGGTTCCAGCCCGGGCTGGAACCGCTGGTCGCGTTGGCTGCTCAGCCCACGGAGGCCAGCCCCTCCTCCGCGGCGACCCGCGGCGTCCCGCTCCTCATGAGCAGTTCGAGGTCGGCGGCGGTGAGGGTGCGGGAGGCCGCCGTGGTGGCGAGCCGCTGGGCGAGCCGGTGCACGTCCCTGGCCGTCCGGCCGCGGGTGTGCGGCAGGAGGTCGCGCAGTGCGGTCGTCACCTCCTCGGGCACCTCGTGCCCGCGGCGGGTCAGGTGGCGCACGACCAGTGCCGCCAGCTGGTCCACGTCGTAGTCCTCGAAGTCCCACCGCTGCGCGAAGCACCCGCTCAGCTCGGAGGAGAACTCCAGCAGACGGGCCAGCGCGAGGTCCTCACCGCTGAGCAGGACGACGGGTCCGGCCGGGTTGCGCCGGGTCACCTCCACCAAGGCTTCCAGCACCTCGATGCGGCGTTCCGCCGAGTCGGCGGCCCACTCGTCGTCCACGTCGAGCAGCAGGACACCGCCGCGCGCGTCGTCGAAGGCCGTGGCCATCAGGCTCATCGCCTGTCCGGGCCAGCGCGGGCACAGGTCCGTGCCGAGCGACAGCCGCGTCACGTGACCGGAGTCGACCAGCCGCAGCTCCGCCAGTGCCTGCGCGTAGTGCGCGGCCACCGCGCGCCGTCCCATGCCCTTGCTGCCCGACAGCACCACGTTCGCGTGCCGGCCGACGCCCTTGTTGCGCGCCTTGAGCCCGCACAGCTGCACCAGGGTGCGGCCCAGGGCTTCGCGGACGCCGGTGAGCCCGGACATCGCGACGACGCGTTGCCAGCCGAGCGTCGCCTCCACGGCGGCGACGGGGTTCGTGGCCGAGTCCGGTCCCGCGGTCCTGGGCGCCACCTCGCCGAGCGCGGTGACCTCGGCGGCGAGGTCCTGGCCGGTGAGCCGGTTCAGCTCGGTGTCCTTGTCCGGTGGGGCCAGCGCGAGCCGGGACGCCTGGTTGTTCACCATCGACTCGAACAGCTTGCGGGCCACGCGGCCGTTGCCGAACGTGTCGTTCTTGGGCACGCGCTCGAAGTAGTCGGTGAGCGCGTCGACCGCGTCGTCGGTCAGCTCGTAGTAGTGCTTGCGGCACAGGTTGGTGGTGATCGTGACGAGCTCGTCGACGCTGTAGTTGGGGAACTCGATGGTGCGGGAGAAGCGGGACGCCAGACCGGGGTTGGAGGCGAGGAACTGCTCCATCAGCTCGGAGTAGCCCGCCACGATCACCACGATCTCGTCGCGGTGGTCCTCCATCATCTTCATCAACGTGTCGATGGCCTCCTGACCGAAGTCGGGGCCGCTGCCGCCCGACCCGCTCGACAGGGTGTAGGCCTCGTCGATGAACAGGACGCCGCCCATCGCCTTCGTGACGACCTCGGCCGTCTTGATGGCCGTCGCACCGATGTACTGGGCCACCAGGTCGGCCCTGGCGACCTCGATCATGTGTCCCTTGGCGAGGATGCCGAGCTCCGCGAGGACGGAGCCGTAGAGCCGTGCGACCGTCGTCTTGCCCGTGCCGGGAGGGCCGGCGAAGACCAGGTGGCGGCTCATGGGCGGCATCGGCAGGCCCATCTGCTGCCGCCGCTGGGACATCTTGATGAGGTTGATCAGACCGAGCACCTCGTGCTTCACGCCGTCCAGGCCGATCAGCGAGTCGAGCTCGGCCAGCGGGCCGTCCAGCTCGGCGCCCATCGCACCGCCGAGCGCGGACGACGCCGGGGACGCGGTGCCGGAGGGGTGTTCCGGCGCGGCCGGCCTGGGCGCGGGAGCCGCGGGCTGCGCGGGCCGCTGGGAGGCCTGTTCACCCGTGGTGATCCCCGTGACGGACAGCCGTTCGTGCTCGACCGCGCGGCGCACCGGGCTGCCGCCGCTGCCGGTGACGGTGCAGTCCGCGACGGTCACCGCCTCCTCGGTGTCCAGCAGGACGCCGTCGCCCGCGCTGTCGGTGATCTCGCACCCGCGCACCTCTCCCCGCGCGCCGCTGAGCAGGTGCACGCCGTGCCGCCGGGCCGACCTCACCCGGCACCGCACCGCCTGCAGGACGCTGCCCGCACCGGCGCTGAGGCCGTCTCCCGCCGCCGCGATCACCTCGCTGTCCTTCATGGACAGCGAGGCGTCGTTCGCGTGGACACCGCCGCCGCGGACCAGGGTGGAGGCGAACTCGCCCCGTGCTCCGCTCAGCACGGTGACCAGGTGCTCCGCGGACCCGGTGACGCGCACGTCCGTCACCTCGGCCTGCGCCGACTCCGCCAGCGAGATGCCCGCCGCGTCACCGACGTCGATCACGGCGTCGGCGAGCACCAGCCGGGACTGGCCCTTCACCAGGACGGCGGGACCGCTCGCCGGGGTGGTGCGGAAGCCCTTGAGCTCCACCGTGGACCCGGAGTCGACCAGCACGGCGCCGCGGTCGCTGCCCTCGACGGTGAGCTTGCCGAACACGGCCTTGGACGCCGTGTCGACGACCACCCCGACCGGGCTGGCGCCGACGCGGCAGTCGTCGAACCGGGGTGAGGCCCCGCCGGTGACGTAGACGGCGTTGCGGCCGGCCGAGGTGAAGTGACAGCCCCGCAACCGGGGGGAGGCACCGCCCGCGATGTGCGCGGACTGCACGCCCGCGCCGGTGAACACGGAGTCGGTGACGGTGACGTCGCCGGTGCTGCGCACGTAGAGGTCGAGGCTCGCGCTCCGGCTGATCTTGACGCCCCGGACGTCCGCGTTCGCCTCCTGCTCCACGACGAGCGCGGGCTTGTCCGCCTCGACGATCTCGCAGTCCTCGACGACCAGCCGTGCGCGGCCGTTGGCGCAGATGCCGTTGCCACCGGCCTTGCGCACGGCGACCCGGCGCAGCACGAGGTTGCCGTCCTCGGTCACCACGACGCCGGACGAGGCGTTGCCGACCACCTCGGTGTCCTCGACCGTGCTGAGCACGCTCGACGTGACGACGATGCCCGCGCCACCGGTGCTGGTGATGGCGCACCCGCGCAGGACCAGGCTCCCCCGCCCCTGCACGAGCACCGCCCACGAGGACGCCGAGACCCGGCAGTCGTTCAGCGCGACCTCACCGGCCCGGATGTCGACGGCCGGCACACCGGAGTCGGTGCACGTGAGCACCAGGCCGGAGAACTGGGCCGCCGCGGCGGCCACGACCGCGACGCTGCCGGTCTGGGCGACGAGTTCCACCGTGCCGGCTCCGTCCTCGGCGGTGATGGTGACCATCCGCTCGATGACGAGGTTCTCCTCGTAACGGCCGGGCAGGACGCTGATGGTCGCGCCGTCGCGGGCTTCCCGCAGCGCGGCGCCGATCGTCGGGTAGGCGCCCGGCCGGTCGGTGGCGACCACCAGAAGTTGCCGGTTCATCAGCTCTCCTCGTGGGTCGTGGTCCTGGTGAGCCCCGGCCGCTGGACGAAGCGCGCCAGCGACGACTCGGGGACCCGTGCCTCCTGCGTGCCCGCCCCCCAGGTCTGCACGCACCGCCGCAACGAGTTGAGCGCCAGCTCGTCGAGCGCCTCGCGGTTGCGGTCGACCTTGCCCGTCGGGTCGATCTCGCCGGCGGCGAGCTCGCGCAGCAGCAACCGGCCGCGCGCACCGTCAGCGGGAGGGGTCAGCTCCAGCACCTTGAAACTCGTCCCCGGCACGAAGAGCACGCGGTCGGCGACGGCGTCGACGTCCGGTTCCAGCAGCTTCGTCCGCCGGGCCGTCATCGACCAGACGAGCACGTCGACGTCGTTCTGCTCGGACTGGCGCGCACAGGGCGCGCTCAACGCGTTGATGAAGCCCCACTCCGTGACGAGCTTGCGACCGCCGTAGAAGTCGAGCTCCTGCTCGGTCAGGGAGGTGGAGAACACCGCCGGTCCCCGGTGCGACGGCAGCCTGCTCAGCCCCGACACGACGCAGCGCGCGAACGGCACGTGCGGGCCGACCCCGCCCGAGCGCAGGGACTGGTCGAGGCCGTCACCGCTGGGCGACAGGTACAGCCGGATCGCGACGGCGTCGGTCAGCACCGCGCCGGACGACCGCTCGATCGCGCCCTGGAACCCCGGGTGCTCCGACAGCACGCGGTTCACGGAGTTGGCCACGGCCGCGTACTCCTGGCTGAGCGTGCGGCGCAGCCAGCCCCGTTCCTCCTCCAGCCCGCGCTGCGGAACGAGCGCCGCCGCGGCGGCCGCCGGGGTCGGTTGCACGACCGTCACCACCGGGCGTGCCGCGGCCTGCGGCGGTGCCGGTTCTTCTGCCGCAGGCGGTTCCTCGGCCGGGGTCGCGGCAGGCGCGGTGACCGCGGGTTCGGTGACCGCGGGTTCGGCCGGACGCTCCGGTGGCGGAGCAGCAGCGGGTTCGGCGACGGTCAGGTCGGGTGCCGAGGGCGGGAGCAGCGGTGGCGTGCTCGCCGGAGGCGCGGAGACCGGTCCGAAGTCCAGCACTGGCGCGGAAGACGCCGGCGCTGGCGCCGACTCGGAGATCAGCGGTGACTGCGCCGGCAGCGGGTCCGCGACCAGCTGCCCGTTCTCCAGGCGGACCGTCGCCGTCTCGAACGACGGCTCCAGGGCGAACGGCGCGTCGGTCGGCGCCGTGGTGAACTCGCGCGGCAGGTGCGGTGCGGGGGCCGGCAGCGACGGGACAGCGGGCTCGGCCACCGGCAGCGGCAGCGGCGCGACCTCGGTGGCCGGGGTCAGCACCGGAGCGGCGACCGGCTCGGCCGGCTGCTGTTCCACGACGCCCCACGCCTTGCCGCCGACCTGGTTGCGCTGCCGCGCGACCGCCAGTGCGGGCACCAGCTCGCTCACCCGGCGCGTCTGCGAGTCGAGCCTGCCCAGCAGGTCCTGGGCCGCGCGCCGCACCTCCGGTGCCACCGCGTCGACGCCCTCCTCGAACAGCACCAGGTGCCGCTCGCCGTCCGGTTCGGCCGTCCTGACCGCCGGAGCGTGGGCGACCTCCTGCTCCAGGCGCACCCAGAGCCCCGCGGGGACGACCTCCAGCAGCACGTCCTGGGTGTACCGGTAGACGGCCGGTTCGACCTCCTCGATGCCGAACAGCGGGTCCCGGTAGCTCAGCAGGGCCGGCAGCGGTGCGGCCTGCCCCTGCTGGGCGGGGAAGTAGGCCACCTCCAGCGCGAACGGCTGCCAGCCCGGCGTGCCGTCGGAGCGCAGGGTCACGATGCGGGGATCGGTGCGCGACCCGACCGGCAGACCGTTGTAGCAGGTGATCTGCTCGCCCAGCGCGTCGGCGACGTGCTGGCCGTACGGGCCGCTGTCGGGCAGCGTCATCGGGCCGAACCTGACCACGCGCAGCTTGGCCCGCAGGTCCTGGGGCAGCCAGCTCCAGAACCGGGTGATGTCGTAGAGCGTGATCGGAGGGGCGCCGGGGCAGCCCAGCACGATCGTGCAGACGTCGGGCTGGCACGGCATGGTCTCGATCAGCCGCTGCCGGTGCTGCATCAGCAGGCTCTCCGACCCGCGCGGACGCAGCCACACCCCGCCGGGCAACGGCTCGCTCACCGCGCTCGCGCTGGTCGGCATGACCTCGGCGAGCGCGGACACGGTCTCCCAGGTGGGCCTGGGGAAGCGCTTGCCGTCCCGCTTGGGGGGCTTGCCCGGCTGGAACCGCACCCATCCGGTGCCCCAGCCCGCGTCGACGAAGAGCGAGCCGCCGACGCCCGGCATCACCGTGCCGTCGGGTGCGATCACGGTGCGGCCGAGCCGCTCGGAGAACCACTGGCCCGCGAGCACCGTCGTCTCCCTGGTGCGGCCACCGATGACGAGCCGCACGCCACGTCGCTTGCGGGGCAACAGCTTCGCCGCGGACTCCCACGTCGTGAACGTGCTCGACGGTGGCAGGTCGACCACGACGAGCTCGTGGTCGGGGTCGGCGGCGAGGTTCAGCGCCATGTCGCGGACCTCGTCGCGCAGGACATCGCGCGGGTGCACCACGAGGGCGTTGCCGATCGTGTGACTGGTCATGTCCCGGTCACCACCGCGGTGATCCGGCCTCCTGGTCAGCAGGCTCACTCAGCCACGTCCTTTCCCACTCACGCCCACGGCGGCCCGGCTGAGGCCCGGACCGCTGGGAATCTGCGCCAGCACCCCGGCGGCGACCGGTACCGGTGCGACACCGCCGAACCCGAGTGCGCTGATGCTGTCGTCGTCGGCCAGCCGGTACTTCAGGCCGCGATCGGTGATGAGGTAGCGGTCGGGCTTCGCACCGGCACCCTTCGGGGCGGGCACCGACGCGGCGAGCACCCCGGTGCCGGGCTTCGCGCGCACCCCGACCCGTTCGTTCATGCCGAACCCCGCGTCCGCGCGGTCGACCGTGACGGCCTGGCTCACGACCTCCGCGCCGTCGGGTTGCTGGCGCAGGCAGAACGCGCGCTCCCCTGCGGGAACCGGCTTCGCGGCTAGCAGGTCGGGAACGCGCTTCACGAGCGAGTCGTCGTCCGAGTGCGGTGCGCTCGCCAGCGCCTCGGACCCGATCTCGACGGCGGCGCCGCCGTTCTTGGCCTGCAGCAGCACGGCCTCGGTGCGCGACACCGGGGCCAGGCCGTCCTCGCGCAGGACGGAGAAGTTCTCGACGCCGTTGCCGGCCACGTGCCGGAACACCGTGCCGACCGGCCGCGCGACACCCCCGACGTCCACGTTCTTCTTGCCCTGCTGGGGAATGACCGCCGGTCCCACTTCGGGGCCGTCCGGCAGCGCGGAGAGCCACACGGGCGGCGCGACGGGCGGCTTGCCCCCGCCGAGCCCGAGCGCCAGGGGGACGAGCGGGTCGGTGAGCCGCAGCTTCCGGTTGCCCCACACCACGTACTGCTGGCCCTCGGTGGACGCCACCCAGAGGTACTCGGTCCCGGCGACGGGAGCCGAGGGCACGTCGGGGTCGACGGTCATGCTCATCAGACCGGTGCCCTCCACCTCGACGCCGGCGCTGCGCGGCAGGCACAGCAGCCAGTGCCCGGCCACCAGCGAGGAGGCCGGGGGCACCGGGTCGGGCGCGTCGGGGATGCCGACCGGCTGGCCGCGTTCCAGAGCGGCGAGCGACGCCCGCGAGATGGACTCGACCTTGGCACCGGCACCCTTGAGGAGCATCGCGGACGCGTGGTTGAGCACGGGCACGAGCTGTCCCCGCTCGTACACGAACCGCGCGCCGCTCTCCTTCTCCACGAGGATGGCGTTGGGCTTCTTCCACGCCATGTTGCCGCCGGGGTTGATCAGGCCGTACACCCAGAACGCCACGCCGATCAGCAGCGCCAGCACCACCCCGAACACCAGGCCCATGAGGGCGCGCCGCGCGGGTGCCTCGCTGTAGTTGGTGTCCCCCAGCAACAACGCCGAGCTCATCCGGCCGACGAGCGTCTGGTAGGCGTGGACGTGGTCCTTCTTGGTCTGCACCGCTCACCCCGCCAGTCCGCGGGCCCAGGCGAAGAGGCCCAGTGCGTGCAGGACGAACGGCACCAGCGCGAGGCAGAGCAGGTTCTCCACGACGTCGCTCAGGTGCGGCCAGATCGGCAGCACCCGGCGGTAGGACGGGCGCAGCGCCGCCAGCACGAGCAGCAGAGCGGCGGCGAACAGCATCAGCACGCCGAAGAGGCGCTCCAGGTCGCTCATACCGGACAACATGTGCAGAGCGGGCAGCACCGCGCCCCAGGTGCCGGCCAGCGCGAGGGACGTGCGCTGGCCGACGTTCAGGAACTCGCGGGAGCGCAGCAGCACCAGTGCCGCGAAGAGCCCGCTCAGCGTGTAGTCGAGCCAGCCGGGGTCCGCCACGAGGTAGACGAACCCGACGGCGAGCACCGCGGACGCCCCCGTCGCGAGCACGCTCAGGTAGCGGTCGGCGGTCCCGGTCTGCTCGATCACCTGCGCCGCGGGCATGGGCTCGACGTCGATCTTCATCTCGTCGGCGTTGCGGGGCAGCTGCGGGCCGCGCAACCGGGCGACCCTCGTCGCGAGCTTCGGCGCGAACAGCAGCAGTGCGAAGAAGGCGCTCATCAACGACGCCGCGATCTGCAGGCGGGTCAGCTCCAGCCCGAGGTGCAGCCACACCGCCAGCACCATCGCCACGCCCACGACCGCCGCGCACCCGAACGGGACGATCGGCAGCTTCGGTGCGAGCAGCCGTTGCACCACCAGCAACACCACCGACGTCGCCATGAGCACGACGCCGCAGATCAGCACCCCGTGCGGGTCCAGGGCGAGCGCCCCGTCCACGCCGGCGACACCGATCAGGCCGGCCAGTCCGGCGTACCCGCAGCCCGCCACCCCGATCAGCCCGGCGAGCACGCCGTCCTCGATGGTGCGCGCGACGAGCACGGAGGCCAGGCACAGCACCAGCGCCAGGACACCGGCCGTGATCGTCGCCGCGACCGCGCTCGCGTTCTCGAACAGCGAGACGGCGATGGCGAGGAGCACGAACCCGCTCAGGCTGAGGAACAGCTTCCGGTTCACCGCCTCGTTCCAGCGGTTGCCCTGCCGGTTCACCGCCGTGGCCATGCCCTCGGCCACGTCGTCGAAGTCCAGCTCCGGCAACGGGTCCTCGGCGCGGGAGAGGTGGAACTGCTCGCCGTCGAGCCAGTCCAGCGTCTCCGGCGTGCCCTCCGGGTCGAACGGGGCGCCGCCGAGCCGTTGCAGCACCCACGAGCCGTACAGCTCACCCTCGTGACCCCGGTCGTGGTCGCGCACCACGTGCCGCACCAGCGTCGGCAGCAGCACCGCCACCGTCGTCGAGACCGGCACGGAGAGGTCGGCCTTGCCGCTGGGACCGTGCACGGTGATGCGACAGAGTTCGGAGGTCGTCGTCACATGCCCTCGTTCCGCGCGAACGCGCCGACACCGGCCGGCTCGTCCTGCGACTTGTCGACCGGCACGAGACCGGTCTGGATCAACTTGACGCCGCGTCGCGTCACCAGCTGGGCGCGGCCCTGCGGCAGGGTGCGCGGAGCGGCCTCGCCGAGGAACTTCCCCTCCTCCTTGGGGTAGGAGAAGAGCAGCGCGGGCGAACCGAGCTCCCACAGCCGGCGCATGACCGGGTCCATCATGCCGCGCAGGGCGTTCGCGCTGCTGCGCGCGACGATCAGGTGGAACCCGATGTGGACGCCCTGCGCCAGCAACGGCAGCAGCGTGTCGAGCGGGGTGCCCATGCCGGTGCCCGAGGTCATCAGCTCGTAGTCGTCGACGACCACGAACAGCTGCGGTCCCTCCCACCAGTCGCGCCGGCGCAGCTGCTCGGACGAGATGTCCGGGCCCGGTACCCGCTTGTGCAGCGACACGGCGGCCTTGGTCGCGAGCTCGGTCAGCGCGTCCGAGCTGACCACGTGGCCGATCCTGTACTCGTCCGGCACCATGTCGTCGAGGTCGCGGCGCGAGTCCGCGACGAGGATCTTGGCCTCACCCGGCGGGAAGCCCTCGACGATCGACCGGATCACCAGTCGCAGCGCGTTGGTCTTGCCGGTCTCCGCGTCGCCCATCACGAACAGGTGCGGGATGGCGTTGAAGTCGTGCCACACCGGGTTCAGGCGCTGTTCGTCGAGGCCCAGGCACACCTTCAGGCCGCCGTTCTGCGGCTTCGGCAGGTCGACGATCGGCAGCCGGGTCGGCAGCAGCCGCACACCGGGCGCGCTGCGGCCCGGCCAGAAGGTGCGGACCTCCTCCACGAACGACTTGGTGGCGCTCGCCAGGTCCTCGGTCGCCGAGGACCCGTCCAGCCGGGGCAGGGCGGCGAGGAAGTGGAAACCGGAGCTGGTCAGGCCGCGACCGGGCTGGTTCGGCACGGTGGCGGCCTTGCGGCTCTGCACCTCCGACTCCATCGAGTCGCCGAGGCGCAGCTCGAACCGCGTGCCCAGCACGTCGCGCAGCCACGGCCGGATCTCCGACCAGCGCGTCGAGGACACCACCAGGTGGACACCGAAGGAGAGGCCACGGGCGGCGATCTCGGTCAGCTTCGTCTCCAGGTCGCCGAAGTCCTGGCGCAGGGTGAACCAGCCGTCGATGATCAGGAACACCTCGCCGTGCGCGTCCTCGACCCGTCCGGCGCGCCGTGCGGCGCGGTAGTCGGCCATCGACTCGAAGCCGTGCTCGGCGAACGCCGCCTCGCGCAGCTCCATGACCTGCACGACCTCTTCGAGGGTGCGCACCACGCGGTCGCGTTCCATGCGGGTCGCGACCGAACCGACGTGCGGGAGACCGCTGATCGACATGATGCCGCCGCCACCGAAGTCGAGCCCGTAGAACTGGACCTCCTCGGGGGTGTGGGTCAGCGCCAGGCCGAGGACCAGCGTGCGCAGCAACGCGGACTTGCCGCTCATGGGGGCGCCGACGACACCGACGTGCCCGTCGGCTCCGGACAGGTCGGCCACCAGCAGCTCGCGCAGCTGCTCGTAGGGCAGGTCGACGACGCCGACGGGCACCCGCAGGCGTCCTCGGGTGCCGGGGTCGTCCACGCACATGCCGAGCTCGGGGTGCGGCACCACGCTGGGCAGCAGTGCGTCGAGGCTCGGCGACGCGGACAGCGGCGGCAGCCACACCTGGCGGGCGGCGGGTCCCGCACCGGCGAGCCTGCCGATCAGCACCTCCACCACGCTCGGGGCGTCCTCCGCGGGCGTCTCCGCCTTCTCCTGCTTGGCCTCCGGTTCCGCGGGCTCGCTCTGCCGCAGCTCGTGCACGCGCGGGCTGGGCTGGGTGTAGAACGGCACGATCTCGCCCGCCGCGCGGTCCTCACCGCTGATCGCACCCTGCTCGGGCGCGCTCGTGAGGCAGGGACCGGACACGTACGCGCCCTTGAAGCGCGTCAACGTCGTCGTGTCGAACTTGAGGTACCCGTTGCCCGGACCGGGAGGCAGCTCGTAGGCGTCGGCGACACCGATGACGCTGCGCGACTCCATGGAGGAGAAGGTGCGCAGCGCGATGCGGTAGGACAGGTGGCCCTCGACGCGGTGGATCCGCCCCTCGTCGAGGCGTTGCGAGGCGAGCAGCAGGTGCACGCCGAGGCTGCGGCCCAACCGTCCGATCGAGACGAACAGGTCCATGAACTCCGGCTTGGCGCTCAGCAGCTCGGAGAACTCGTCGACGATCACGAGCAGCGTCGGCAGCGGCGGCAGCTGGCCACCGGTCATGCGGGCCTTCTCGTACTCGAACAGCGACGAGTACCCGCTCTCGCGCAGGATCTCCTGGCGCCGCGTCATCTCACCGTTGATCGAGTCCTGCATGCGGTCGACCAGCGGGAGCTCGTCGGCGAGGTTGGTGATCACCGCGGAGGTGTGCGGCAGCTTCTCCATGTTGAGGAACGTCGCGCCACCCTTGAAGTCCACCAGGACGAAGTTCAGGGTCTCCGACGAGTGCGTGGCCGCGAGCCCGCACACCAGGGTGCGCAGCAGCTCGCTCTTGCCGGAACCGGTGGCGCCGATCAGCATGCCGTGCGGTCCCATGCCGCCCTGCGCCGACTCCTTGAGGTCGATCTCCACGACCTCGCCGTCCTCGGTGACGCCGATCGGCACCTGGAGGCGGGCGCGCTGCGGCGTCTTCTGCCGCCACATCGCGTTGACGTCGAACGTGTGCAGGTCGCGGATGCCCAGCAGCGAGGGCAGCTCGAAGTCCGTCTCGAAAGGACGGTCCACGACGTCGACCGTGCCACTGGTGCGCTTCGGCGCGATCAGCCGGGCGAGGGCGTCGGCCTGCACCACGCCGAACGAGTCGTGCCGTGCGGTGCCGGTCTCGTCGCCGACCGGGTAGGTGACCTCACCGTCGCGGCAGGTGAGCCGCAGCACCTTCGCACCACCGGGCAGCGCGCCGGTGGCGTCGAGCAGCACCGTGTTGCGCAGGCCGGGGCCGAGCAGCGGGGAGTGCTCGGGGATCGACGCCAGGTGCGCGACGACCACCACGAACGGTTCCACCACACCGGGCAGGACGGACTTGTCGTGGTCGCCGCGGTCCGTGACGTCCTTGCCGAGCAGGTCGACCAGCTCGTCGTGGTCGCAGGTGAGCATCCGCAACGGGCCGGCGGCGTCGCGGGCGGTGGGGTGCGCGAGGTGCGGCAGCCACTTGACCCAGTCCCAGTCCGCCTGGTTCGAGGGCGCGGTCAGCACGGCGATCCGCAGCTCGTCGGGCGCGTGGAAGGTGACCAGCTGACCGATCATCGCGCGCACCAGGCCGACGACGGCGTCCGGTTCGCCGGCGAGCTCGATGCTCGTGAAGCTGCGCAGCCCCACCGAGATCGGGATGCCGGTGACGGTCCGGTAGGTCTCGCTGAAGCGCCGCAGCGAGATCGCCGACAGCGGTTCGAGGTCCTCGATCGGCTTGGTCGACGGCGGCAGGAACTCCATGGCCGCCTGCTGGGTGCCGAGCCCGATCCGCACGCGGGCGAAGTCGTCGTGGCTGCCCCGCCGTTCCCACAGCCGCGGTCCGGTGGCGACCGACCACAGCCACGACGGGTCGGGGTTGTCCCACGCGACGGCCGCACGCTGCTCGTTGCTCGTCTCCCTGGCCCGCCGCCGCAGCTGCCCGATGTAGCGCAGGTAGTCGCGGCGTTCCGCGTCGAGCTTGCGCTTGCGCTCCCCCGCGTTGCGGAAGAGCTGGTTGATCGCCATCGCGACCATGCCGATCGACATCGCGCCGGCCATGATGAAGATGAACGGCGACCCGCCGCTCGATCCCATGGAGGAGAAGATCAGGATCATGGCGATCGGCCCGAGCGCCATGGGCAGGAACATCAGCACCGAGCTGAAGTCCCGCACGGCGGGTTCGGGCATCACCGGTGGTTCCTGCAGTTCCTCCTGACCCTCCGGCATCGGGGGCCCTTCGGCACGCGGCCCCCGCTTCGCCGTGACGGTGCTCATTCGATCACCCCCGGCGCCGCCTTCTTCCTGCCGCTGTCCGCCCACACCCCGGTGTCCTGCTTGAGCAGGTCAGCCGACGTGCGCTCGTCCTCCTCGTCCTGCTCGTCGTCGGTGTTGTCCACCGGCTCCTCGTCCTCGGGGGCGTCGAGACCGGCGCACCCCAGGCCCGACACGTGCGGGTCGAACCGGGGCAGGTAGGACGACATCTCGATCGGCCGCGCAGCCGTCTCCTCCTGCACCCGCACAACCCCCTCGCGTCCCGCGCTGTGCCCCCACGCCGTCGAGTCGCGCAACGTGTAGTCGGGCTTCTCCGGCGCGCTCTCCTCCCGCAGTGCGGCGGCGGTGGGCAGCCAGGGCAGCCCACCCGACGCACCGGCGTCCCACGCGCTGAAGTCCTCTTCCCCGCCGGCGTGGACGAGCGCCACGCGGTCGTCGTCGAACGGGGCGATCAGCGGCTCGGTCAGTGGTGCTCCGGCCGGGGTGTCGGTGATGGGCAACGGCACGCCCACGAGGGCGTCTTCGCGGCGCCTCTCCCCCGGACCTGCCGGGGCTGCCGGAGTCGCCTGTGCCGCCGGGGTTGCCGGAGCCACCGGGACCGGCGGAACCGCCGGGATGATCGGCAGCACCGGTACCTGAGACGCCGGTGTCTGTGGCGCCGCCTGGGGTGCAGACGGCTGGAGTGCCGGGGGCTCGGGCGCGGAGGGCTGAGCCACCGGGTGCTCGGAGGCAGGGGCTTGGGGCACCTGGGCCTCGGCCGCCGGAACGTGAGCCGCCGGAACGTCGAGCGCCGGAACCTGCGGCACCACGCCACCGGCCGCCGGAGCCTGTGGCACCAGGGACTCGGCCGCCGGAACGTGGGCCGCAGGAACCTCGGGCGCCGGAGCCTGTGGCACCAGGACCTCCGACCCCGGACCGTGGGCCGCGGGAACGTCGAGCGCAGGAACCTGCGGCACCGACCCGTCCTGCGTCCACGGCTCCGGCCGCCCACGCGGCGCCTCCGCACCACCCGGATCACCGGTGGGCACCGCGGACGCGTGCTCCCACGGAGCCGTCTCACCGTTCACGAGACCGGACGCGTCCGAGCGTTCGGCCGCGCCGGCACCACCCGCCGCGCCGCCCTGTCCGGGCGCCATCGGCATGGGCGGCATCATCGGCGAGCCGGCACCAGGCTGAGCAGCGCCCTGCGGTGCCGCACTCCACTGCTCCGGCGTGCTCTTCTCCTGGCCGGGCGTGTTCGGCTCACCGACACCGGGCAGCTCGACGCCCTCCCACGGCTTGGCCTCCCCGCCGATGAGCCCGGAGGCGTCCGGACGCTCCCCAGCACCCGAACCACCACCGGTACCCGCACCGGGCGCACCCGACGGCATCATCGGCATCCCGCCACCGGGCATGCCGGCACCGGGCATGCCGACACCGGGCATCGCAGAGCCGTTGTGCTGGGACGAAGCCCACTCCTCCGGCTTACCACCGACCTGGCCGATGGCCTGCGGCTCACCGACACCGGGCAGCTCGACGCCCTCCCACGGCTTGACCTCGCCACCGATCAGTCCGGCAGCGTCCGGACGCTCCCCAGCGCCCGAACCACCGCCAGTGCCCGCACCGGGCGCACCCGGCGGCATCATCGGCATACCGCCACCGGGCATGCCGGCACCGGGCATCGCAGAGCCGTTGCCCTGGGACGAAGCCCACTCCTCCGGCTTACCCCCCACCTGGCCGATCGCCTGCGGCTCACCCAGACCGGGAGCGTCGACGCCCTCCCACGGCTTCACCTCGCCACCGATCAGCCCCGAGGCGTCCGGACGCTCCGCAGCACCCGAGCCACCACCGGTACCCGCACCGGGCGCACCCGGCGGCATCATCGGCATCCCACCGGGCTGCCCGCCACCGGTCATGCCGCCGGGCAGCAAAGGAGTGTTGTGCTGGGACGAAGCCCACTCCTCCGGAGTCGACGGCAGCTCGGGGACGCCGCCGTGCGGGTCGCCCAGGCCGGGGGCCTTGGAGCCCTCCCACGGCTTCACCTCGCCACCGATCAGCCCCGAGGCGTCCGGACGCTCCCCAGCACCCGAACCACCACCGGTACCCGCACCAGGCGCACCCGGCGGCATCATCGGCATACCGCCGCCGCCGAGGGCGTTGCGGTCGTCGTTCGACGCGCCCGAACCCTTGCCCGCGGTCCAGTCCTGGGGGCTCGGCACCTCGCCCGGCTTGAACTCACCGGGCTTGAAGTCACCCGGTTTGAACTCGCCCGGCGTGAAGTCAGCCGGAGGCGCACCTTGGCCAGCACCGGGCGACACCTTGCCGCCGGGGAACTCGCTCGGCTTGAAGTCACCGGGCTTGAACTCTCCCGGCTTGAAGTCACCGGGCTTGAACTCACCCGGCTTGAGCTCACCGGGCTTGAAGTCGCCAGGAGGCGTGACCTTGCCACCGGGCGGCGTCTTCCCACCGGGGAGCTCGCCCGGCTTGAAGTCACCCGGCTTGAACTCACCGGGCTTCGGCACGTTGGGAACAGGCGTGTTCCCGCCACGACCGGACGCCGGCGGCTTGGAGCCCACGAACGAGCCGACGGGCGGCGGAACCGCCCCCTGACCACCGGGCAGGCCACCGCCACCGGGACCGTTGCCGGGGGTGAACTCACCCGGCTTGAAGTCGGGCGGCGGCACGTTCCCGCCGGCGGACTTGCCGCCGGGAAGCTGGGAGGCGTTGAAATCGCCCGGTTTGAACGAGTTCGGCGAAGGCACGCCGCCACCGCCGGGGAGGCCGCCTTGGCCTGGGCCCGCTCCAGGGGTGAACTCGCCGGGCTTGGGGATCTCCGCGCCGGAGCCACCGAGTCCGGAACCGGGACCGCCGAGGCTGCCGGGGTCGAACTTGCCCGGCGGTGGCGTGGCGGAGAAGTCCCCGGGACCACCGGCACCGCCGAAGGCGTTCCCACCGGGCATGTCCGACGGCTTGAAGCCGGGAATCTCCGGGGACTTGACCTCGGGGATCTGCGGGGACTTGACCTCGGGGATCTCCGGCGTCTTGATCTCGGGGACTTCCGGGACCTTGCCCTTGGGCGGCGGCGGGATCTCGGACTTCGGCGGCGGCGGGACCTCGATCTTGGCCGGCGGCGGGACCTTGGACGGTGGCGGAACCTTGATGTCCGGCGGCTTGAAGCCGGGGACCTTGATCTCCGGGACCTTGATCTTGGGAGGCTTCGAGTCGGGCCCACCGCCCAACGGGTCCGGCTTCGGGATGGTGGTCAGGGTGGTGTCGTAGGCCTGCTTCTCGTACTCCGCCGCCAGGGTCTTCAGCACCTGCCGCATGTCGCGGTCGAGCAGCTTGACGATCTCGGGGAACTTGCTGATGTGGACGAGGTTTCCCTTGTCGCTCTCGATGATGACGTCCTCGCCCTTGATCGCGGCGATGCGCTGCGCTTCACGGGCGTAGAACTGGTCGATGTCGTGGACCGTCTTGATGGCCCACGCGAGGTAGTTGCCCGCCGCCCACAGCTGTTCGGGCACCGGGGCGAGCCGGGCCGCGCCGCCGTCGATCTGCGTGGCGTGGGCGGTGAACGACTTGGAGAACTCCTCCATCAACCCCATGAAGGCCTTGGACGCCTCGCCCTGCCACGGGCCGCCCTCGCCACCCAGCGCCTTGGCCTGCTCGGCGATGCTCCTGCCCGTGGAGGCGAGGATCTCCTTGACCATGCGGAAGCTCAGCGCGGCGTCCCACAGCGTCTGCGGGTCCGAGGCGGCGCTCGCCCCCAGCTCGGAGCGCTCCTCGGCACCGATCGCGGCCGACCCGGTGATGCGGGCCATGATCTCTTTCCAGCCCCACGAGTCGTAGTCCGATGTGGACGAACCCGACCCGTCGCCGGTCGCCACCACGGCACCGTTGTCCTTGACTTCGACTTCTTGGCCGCCGGGCTTGGGCGGATCTTCAGCCATGGTGGTGCCTTCGTGTTGCGCGGGTGCACTGCCCGCAGGGCCGACAGGGGTGGACGCGACGCCGGGGAGGCCGTTGCTCGGACGACGCCCTAGGAGGCGGGGGTGGCTCCGGAGATCGCCTTGCTGACCTCGGCCCTCGCACCCGCGATGTGCTCGTTGAGGTCCTTGCCGGTGGCGGCGTTGAGCTCCTCGGCGGTGTCGTAGGCGCGCGCGAGCTTCTCGAGCTCGTCGGCGACCGTCGTGATCGCGTCGATGCTCCTGCGGAGGAACTCGCGGGTCGTGGGCTGGATCGCCGTGCCCTCACCGCCGCTGACGACCTTCACCTGCAGCTGGTGCGCGTCGTAGAAGATGCCGGGAGCGACCTTGACCTTCTCGATCTGCTCCAGCGCGGTCTTGAGGGTCGGGATCAGCGAGCGGATGTTGGTGGCGAACGTCTTCAGCGCCTCGGTGCTGACGCGGATGCCGCGGCCGGAGTGGTCCTTGTTGCGCGGCACCTTGGGCGGCGGGTACTTGTTCGCGAAGTGCTCCCCCTCGGGACCGCCCCAGTCGCCGAGACCGTCCCTGGGCCCCTCGGCGTCGTACTCCTCGGGGTTCTTCTTGGCCTCCTCGTACGACTCCTTCTTCTCGATGCGGTCCGCGATCGTCTTCTTCTCGTCCTCGGTCAGCTGCCGCGTGGTACCCGGCATGGTCACAGCCCTTTCTCTTCGATCGGTGTCACAGCGGAACGGGGGCGTCGCCGGGACGTCCGGCGACGCCCCGGGGGTTTACTTCACGCTGTAGCCGCCCCAGGCGTTCATGCCGGTGTGCTCGATCTTGAGGTAGCCGCCGGTGATGTTGTTGAGGGCGACCTCGGCCGAGTTCAGGCTGTGCGGCATGCGCGCGGCGGCGGCGTCCCACTGGGACTTCGCCACCATGTACTGGTCCTTGGCGCCGTCCTGCCAGTCCCCCAGGCTCTGGAGGATCTGCTGGTGCATGCTCTCCAGCTCGGTCTGCAGGCGCTTGGTGACCGCGGCCATCTGGTCGCGGACCGAGTCCGCCATGCCGCGGTCAAAGGTGTAAGTGGGCAAAGCACTGTCCTTTCGATGGCTGAGCGGGGTGGGGTGTGGCGGCGATCAGAGGCCGGCCAGGCCCGGACCCACGGGGATGCTCGACGCGGTCTCGGTGTTGGAGCTCTCACCGGCGGTGATGACCTGCCGGTTGCCGTTCATGACCTCGATCATCTCGCCGAGCTTGTTCACGATGAACGTGCAGTCGTCCATCCAGGCCCGCATCGAGGTGTCGAAGGCCGCGGACGCGTCACCGGTCCAGGTCGACTTCAGCGTTCCGAGCGCGTCGCCGACGGTCTGGACACCGCTCTTGGCCACGTTCTGCGTGTTGCCGAGGTGGCCTGCCGCCGCCTGCATTCCCGGGGTAGTAGTTGACACTCCGGCCATTGGCTGTCTCCCTATGTGAACGAGCTAGTGGTCGCTGACAAACGAAGCTTGCTCAAGCAGCGCCCCGCCGCAGAAGAGCTTGCTCCCACTCGCCGGACCGATCAGCACTCTGCGGACGTTCTTTCCCTTCCACACACCTTTGGTGGCGCGTTCGCCCTCGCCTCCGGTGAACCGCAGGTGGCAGGCTTGTCCGGATTCGGACAACAGCGTTTGCGGTCAACCGACCGAGGCCACCGGACGCGCGACATCGCCATTCGCCGAAGATCGCCAATGCGAATGCGCGAAAGCAATGAGAACAACGAAAGATCACGCACGGCCGAAGAACGCCGAATCCGGCGCTCTTCTCACCGGACGCCCAGGACAGCGCCTAGGACGTCACCGGTGCGGGTTCGTCGACGTCGCACGACGCGAGCAGCTCACCGACCCTGCGCGTGACGTGGTCGTGCGCCATCAGCTCGGCCTCGCTCGACCCGGTCTCCGTCACGAGGTAGTGCTCGCCGTCCGTGCCGCACCACGTGAGAGCGGGGAGGGCGGAGGACCGGCCAGCCCCGGAGAACCCGATCCGGCCGGTCGCGGGAGGTCCGTCCGCGGCACCCGACCGAGCAGCGGACCAGCGGCCCTCCGACAACAGGTCGGTGATCGCCACGGCCAGCTCGTCGGGTCTGATCGAGGACAGCCACAGCTCGCCGCCGGCGAGCACGGCGAGGACGGCGTCGTCCGCACCGCGGGCGGCGAGCGCCTGCAGCGGATATCCCACGAAGGCGACCAGGTCGACGGCCTCGCGGTAGTTCCCGAGCAGGTGCAGCATCCGGGTGAGGCGGGCGTCCGCGCGGCGTCCGCGGTCGGCCAGACCCCGGTTGACCAGCTCTCGGTAGACCTCTTCGACCAGCACGGCGCCGCATTGGGACCGTCCCCCGGTCTTCGGCACCATCAGGGGGTACGGCATCGGGCCGGGGCAGACGTCCGCCCACAGCACCTCGAAGTCGTACGTCGACAGCGGGAACTGCGGCATGCGCATCCCCCGAGTCAACACCGCAGCGGGCCGCCGTGCAGCCCGCCGCCCGTGTTTGAGCCCGTTCGATCGCCCGGTCCTTCCCACTCGGTCAGAAAACGGGCGATGAGGTCACGAAATCCGGGCCAGCTCGATCTCCACGTTGGCGCAGCGGGTCGGCATCGCCATCTCGTCGAAGACGGTCCACGCGTACTCGAGCAGCTCGCGCGCCTCGTCGAGCGCACCCGCGTCGATGCAGCACCGGCCCTCCCACAGCGCCGCGTCGGCCGCGAGCCCCGTGGCCCCCACCTCCTGCTGCATGACGCGGGACCGCGCGAACAGCGGCACGGCCTGGTCGCACCGGCCCATCGCGTGCAGGCAGCGGGCCATCCCCTCGACGAGAATGGCCGTCAGGCGGTTGCGGGACTTCGTCTCCTCGCCCGCCTGGCCGCGGCGCACCGCTTCCTCGTGCAGCGCCTCCTTGAGAGCAAGCGCCTGCTCGTGCTGTCCGTCGAGCAACAGCAGCGCACCGAACCGGTATCGGACCGGCAGCTGCACGGCCCAGAAGTCGTAGGAGGCGGCGAGCTCCACGGACTCCCGTGCGTGCTCCATCGCCGTGGCGCGGTCGACCTGGGAGTACTCGAAGTAGGAGGCGTAGGCCAGCGCCCACATCCGTTCCAGCCGGTCGCCGGCCACCTCGGCGCGGCCCAGGGCGAGCAGGTGCTGTTCCAGCGCGGCCTTGGTGTCGGCCACCATGGAATGCGCCCACCCCAGGAAGTTGAGCTGCTGCGCCTCGGCGGTCACGTCGCCCAGCGCCCGTGCCGCCTCGACACCGGCGCCGAAGACCTCGACCCACTCGACCACCTGCCAGCGGTCGTCGGAGTACCAGTGCATCGCCTGCGCGAGCGTCAGCACCTCGCTGTGCCAGCCCGTGCGCACCGCTTGCCGGAACGCGGCCAGCCAGCTCGACCGCTCCTGCTCCAGCCACGACCGCGCCTCGTCCAGCGTGTCGAAGACCTCGTTCGCGGGTTCCTCCGGCGAGAACCTCCTCCCCGCCGCGATCGCCATGTCCAGCAGGTGCTCCACCACCGCTTCGGTCGTCAGCGCGCGGTCGGCCTCGTCGTGCTCGGCCTCCCAGCGCTCACGCGCGAACAGCCGCAGGAGGTCGTGGAAGCGGAACCGGCCCTCCGCCGGACCGGCCAGCACCATGCTCGCGTCCACCAGCTCGTCGAGCTGGCCGAAGGCCTCCGACTCCGTCAGGCTTCCGACGACCTGGGTCAGCTCCACGCCGAAGTCCGCGCCCGGCATCGCCGCCAGCCGCCGGAACAACATCCGGCCCTCCGGTGACAGCCCCCGGTAGGACACCTCGAACGCCGATCGCACCTGCAGGTCTCCCGCGGACAACGACGACAGCCTCGTCCGCTCGTCCCGCAACTGGCCCACGAGGTACCTCAACGTCCAGTGCGGCCGGCTCGCCAGCCGGTTCGCCGCGATCCGCAACGCCAGCGGCAGGTTCCCGCACAGCTCGATCAGCTCACCAGCCACACCGGGCTCGGCCCGCACCCGGTCCGCCCCGACGACGGCCTCCAGCAACGCCTCCGCGTCCCCGTCGTCGAACGGTTCCAGGTGCAACCACCGCACACCCTCCAGGCCCGCCAGCGTCCGGCGGCACGTGACGAGCGTCCGGCAGCCCGGAGCCGCCGCGAGGAACGGCCGGACCTGCGCCTCCGAGGCCGCGTTGTCCAGCAGCACCAGCACCTTCCGCTTCTCCAGCAGTGCCCGGTACCGGCTCGACTGCTCGTCCACCACCGCGGGGACCTCCCCCGGTCCCACGCCCAGCGCCTGCAGCAGCCGGTCGAACACGACCTCCGCGGGCAACGGCAGCTCGTCCATCCCGCGCAGGTCGACGGCCAGGCACCCGTCGGGGAAGTCCTCGCGCCTGAGGTGCGCCGCGTACGCCGCCAGGACGGTCTTGCCCACGCCGGGCTGTCCCACGATCGCCACCGTCGGGTTCGCCTGCAACAGCCGTTGCAGCTCCGCGAGGTCCGCTACCCGCCCGACCGGGTGGGAGGGCAGCGGCGGCATCTCGGCCGAGCCTGCGGCCGACACCGCGGGCCGCCGCCTGCGCCCCTGTTCCGCGACCCGCAGGAACTCCTCGCGTTCCTCCGCGCCCAGCTCGAAGGCGTCCGCCAGCACCTCGGCCGACCGGCGCTGCGCCGCACGGGCCCGGCCCTGCTCCAGCTCCCGCAACGCCCGCACGCTGATGCCCGACCGCTCCGCCAGGCCCGCCTGGCTCAGCCCAGCGGCACGCCGGTACCCCAGCAACAGCTCACCGAAAGTCGTCTGGCCATCCGAGTCGCGCACGAGGCAAACGTAACCGCCCGCTCCGGGCCGATCGAGACAGCGACACCCGTTCAGCCCAATCCGTTTCCATCACACCCTGGTGCGTGGTGCTCCGCCAGGGCGGTCAGCGCGGCGTCCACCCGCTCGCGATCGGTGCGGTAGACCGGACCGTCCAGCAGCTCGCGCGCGGAGAGCAGGCAGCGCCGCGCCCGGTCCGGCTCCCCCGCCGCGCGCCACGCGAGCCCCTCCCTGACCGCCTGGTCCGCCTCGTGGTGGGCCGACTCGTTCTCGACGGCCAACCGGCGCGCCTCGTGGTGGCTCTCGGCCGCCTCCCGCCACCGGCCGAGACCGGCGAGGCAGAGGCCGATGTTCTCCGTCATCAGCATCATCACCCAGCGCACCACCTCCTGGCCGGCCTCGTGCCGGTGCTCGTGCGCCTCGGTGAGCAGGGTCTGGTGCACCGCCAGCGCGTCCTCGTAGCGGCCCGCTTCCTGGAGAGCCACACCGAGGGTGCTGCGCATCCAGTACCGCATCTCGAAGAAGCCGTACTCCGCCGACAGCTCGTGGGCCACGCGGAGGTGGGCCAGACCCTCCTCGGCCTTCCCGAGCCGCGTCAGCTCGACGCCGAGGTAGCAGTGCGCGAACGCCTTCCCGCGGTGGTCGCCGATCTCCTCCGCGAGCGCCAGCGCACGCGAGCTGGTGCGGAGGGCGAGCTCGTTGTCGTTGCGGCACATGTACTGCGCCCAGCCGAGCTGGTTGAGCATGTCCACCTCGGCCACCTGGTCGCCGAGCCGCCGCGCGGCCTCCAGACCGAGCCGGTAGACCTCGTCCCAGCGGTAGTCGAACTCCTGGCTGTCCGCGAACCAGTGCATGGCCTGCGCCAGACCGAGCACCTCGGCGTGCCGGCCGAGCGCCGCCGCCTCGCGCTGCGCGGCCGACCAGTTCGTGCCCTCCCGCACCAACCAGTCCCCCGCGCTCTCCTGCGAGGGGAACGGCGAGCCGTCCGCGTCGGCCGGGCTGCGGAACACGGACGCCCCCGCGGCCGTCGCCGTGTCCAGCAGGTACCGGAGGGTGTGGTCGCGCAGCTGCTCCCGCACGTCCTCCGGTTCCTCCTGGGCCAGTCGCTCGGCGGCGAAGAGCCGGAGCAGGTCGTGGAACCGCAGGCGTCCCGGCGACCGCGCGGTGTCCAGCAGGGACGCCTCGACCAGTTCGTCGAGCAGTGCGCCGACCTCCGGCCGCGGCGCACCCGTGGCCACCGCGGCGAGCGCCTCGTCGAAGTGCTCGCCGGGGATCACCGCGAGGCGCCGGAGCACCCGGCGTGCGAACGGGGACAGCCGCCGGAACGACACCTCGAACGCGGACCGCAGCTGGAGGTCGCCCGCCGACAGGGAGCTGAGCCGCATCCGTTCATCGCGCAGCTGCGACACGAGGTAGGACAGCGACCAGTGCGGGCGCGTGGCCAGCCGGTTGCCCGCGATGCGGATCGCCAGCGGCAGGTTCCCGCACAGCGCCACCAGCTCGGCGGCCACGTCCGGTTCCCCGCGCACGACGTCGTCGCCCACGATCGAGGCGAGCAGGGCCACCCCGCTCTCCGCCGTCAGCGGCGCGACCGAGATCCAGCTCGCGGTCGTCAGGCCGGCCAGGACCCGGCGGCAGGTCACCAGGGTCACGCCGCGGTGGCCCGTGCCGAGCAGCGGCCGCACGTGCGCCTCGTCGACCGCGTTGTCCAGCAGCACGAGCACCCGCCGGTCGCGCAGCAGTGCCCGGAACAGCTCGACGCGGTCCGCCTCGGCCTCGGGAACACCCCTGGCGGGCACGCCGAGGGCTCGCAGCATCCGCTCCAGCGCCTCGTCCGCGCCCATCGGCCGGTCGCCGGAACCGCCCAGGTCGACCGCGAGGCAGCCGTCGGGGAAGTGGGCGGCCAGCCGGTGCGCCGCCGCGACGGCGAGCGAGGTCTTGCCGACACCGGGCGGTCCGGTGACCACGACGACGCCGGCGGGCTCCGCGGTGCCGAGGCCGATCAGCTCGCACAGCTCCCGTTCCCTGCCGACGAGCTCGGTGACCGCGGGCAGCGAGTGGAGCATGGTGGGGTCGACGGGCTTGGCCGTGCGGCGACGGCCCTCCCTGGCGAGCGTCAGGAAGACCTCCCGGTCCTCGCCGGACAGTTCGAGGGCGTCCGCCAGCACCGCGGCCGAACGCTCCTGGGCGGAGCTCGCCCTGCCCCGTTCCAGGTCCCGCAGGGCGCGCACGCTCATCCCGGACGAACGGGCGAGATCGACCTGGGACAAACCGGACTCCCGCCGGAGTCTGAGCAGCACCTGACCGAAGGCGGGAATCGCATCATCCGGGACGCTCACGGTCAGCATTAGACCTAGAACAGCGGCTTGATAATTCCTTGATGTTCGCGCGGATGACGACTACCGGCGAGATCGGCACCGACTCGGGTAACGCTTCCCACCAGGCAAAACACCGCTGACGTCAGTTCCGCGAGGGCACCGTGGCACCTCATGGGGTGAATTCACTCTGCACGTCCACACCATGATCGATGTACGTTCGGACACTCTTTCCAGCGCCGCGTTACTCCCTTTCAGTGAATTTCCCGGAAGACCACGCAGAATCTCCCCCGCCGTTCTCGGGTTACCGCCTGGGCTGCTGAACCGGAACAGCCGCGTCCTGCGGTGCGGGGAGCCCGAACCGCTCCGCGACCTCCTCCGGCACCTCCAGCGCACACGTGCCCGCCCTTTGCTTCCCGTCCGGCCAGTACCAGCGCCAGCCGTCGGCGGTGGGCCGGGTCACCGCGACGCCGAGCCGCGCGGCGAGGTCGGCGGCATCGATGCCGGGGTTCACGTCGTCGTGCGCGGTGAAGAGCCGGACCGCCTCGTCGCCGTTCCACCCGGCGGCCCGCAGCACGCGGCGCACGTCGTCCGCGCCGAGCGCGACGCCGCGGTCGAGCACCAGCGCCACGACGTCGTCCTCGGCGGGCAGGTACCGGGCCGCGGTGGAGAGCGGGCCGTCCGGGTCGGCCCCGACGAACACGCCCGCGTCGACGCGGACCGCGCTCGCCGCGGGCAGGTCGACGCTGAGCCGCTCGTGCCGGTGGAACGCGGCGTCGCCGGCGAACACCGACTCGGGCGCGGACCAGCCGTGGCGGTGGGCGAGGTCGCCGAACTCGGGCAGCGCGTGCAGGCGCTGTTCCGCCCGCCGCGGGTCGCCGAGCGCCACCAGGTTCCTGCCGTCGAGCCGGACCGCCCTGATGTGCACGGCGCTGCTCCCGCCGTGCAGCACCTGCCCCGGTCCCGCGGCGAGCCACGACCAGAAGCCGTACTGCGACCGGGCGGTCGTGAGCTTCGTCGAGACCGGGACCATGCGCTCCCCCGCAGCCGCGGCGAACCCGCCCCCGAAGGCCGTTCCGCCCGGCTCGGGTGCGAGCACGGCGCCCAGCGCGGCGAGGTACCCCGCCAGCTCCGGCTGCTGCCTGCGGCGCACCGGCAGGTCGACGAGCTTCAGCGCCGCGCCGAGCCCGCTGACGTGCGGGCGACCGGGCGCGGCGGTGGGGGTGAGCACGGGCAGCCGGGGCCCGGTGAGGTCCGTGGCCGCGAGCTTCTGCATCGTCCTCGACCACCGGTCGGTCAGTTCGCGCCAGGCCGCCGGGTGCTGGTCCGCGGCGGCGGCGAGTTCCCCGGCGCGCGTCCGGATGCCCGCGAACTCCTCTCGCGCGAAGGCGATCCGGTCACGCACGCGGCTGCCCTGCACGCGGCCCAGTGGCCGGTCCCGGTGCGTGCGGAAGTCGACGGACGTGGCGGGCAGCGCGGCCGCCATGGCACTCACGACGGCGTCGCCGGCGTGCAGCATCGACACGATCGTCAGCGCCCGGTCCCGCACGGCGATGTTCACCGCGGCGGGACCGCCGGTCGTCTGGAAGTGCCGGGGCTCGTGCCCGGCCGAGGCGAACAGCGACTCCGCGAGCGCGTCCGGGTTGCCGAGCAACGCGGTGAACAGCGGGTCGCCGAGCACCTTCGCGCGGGCCGGGCCGGTGAGGTTCACCGTCGCGAGCACCGCCAGCCGTGACTGCACCGGGGCGCCCACCGGGTAGGAGATCCCGTGCAGGAGGGACCCCTCGGTGGTGAAGGGGTTGTGGCCCTGTTCGAGGTGCCGGGCCACGTCGGTCAGCAGGTGGACGAGCCGGTCGGGGCTGAGCGGCCGGACCGCCCGGTGGTCACCGGACCGGGCACCACCGGCACGGACCGGTACGACCGTGGCGGCGAGCACGGCGTCGTTGAGCACCGCGCGCACCTGGTCGCGCAGAGCCGTGTCGGACACGGTCCCCAGCGCGTCGTCCAGGTTCCGCAGCAGCTCCGCCGTGCCGTCCGCGAGGTCGTGCTGTTCGACCGCGCCGGACGACAGCGCGACCACCTCGCCGGCCCAGTCCGCCAGATCGGTCTCGGACAGGGACAACCGGGCACGTCCGCGGGTCGCGTTGCGGTACGCCGAGGTCAGCCTGGTCCGGTGCCGCGGGTCCGCGTCGGGCTGCGGGCGACTGGTCGCGGGCGAGATCTGACCGGCGGGCGGAGCGCTCTGGCCGGTGCCGGCGCCGGGTGGTGTGAAGCCGAGTGCGCGCGCTCCCGCCAGGTCGACCTGCAACCAGACCTCGCCGTCCACGCCGTCCACGCCGTTCTGCCCGGTCGCGACGGCGGCGGAGGTCCTCCCGTCCCGGTACCCGAGCGTGAGCGTGGGGCGCAGCTCCGCCAGCACGAGGTAGGCGCTGTCCTGCCGCACCTCGGCGGGAACCGGCTCGGCCTCGCGGGAGGCGTACCGCGAGGCGGCCAGCGTCCGCTCGACCTCTCCCGTGCCGATGAGGTTCTCCGCGATCGGACCGGCGAGCAGGGCGGCCTTCCCGGTCACGTCCTCCTCGGTCGTGACGACCGGGCCGGTCCCCTCCGCCGTCGTCTTGCGCAACGACGCACCGGGGATCGGGCCGAACAGCTGCCGCCTGCCCAGGTCGAAGGTGATCTTCGCCGTGGACACGGTCCTGCTGCCGACGTCGACCTGGTAGCCGTCGGGCGACAGACCCGCCACGAAGCGGGCGGCCAGCTGGGTCGCGGTCGTGGACACGAGCAGCCCGTTCGCCCGGCCCGCGTTCAGCTCCGGCAACAGCTCCGCGAGCCGGGCGTGCAGCCCCTCGGCGTGGAACGGCGTGGCGTTGATCGTGGCGTCGACGGGCAGGCCGGTGCCGTGCGTCAGCTCGCTCAACGGGGTGTCGATCGTCTCCAGCGGCGTCCTGGCGAGGTCCAGGACGGACGGCACCGGCGTCTGGACGGCCGACTCCAGCGTGAAGCCCGGCAGCACCTGCATGTCCCGCACCGGTGTCTGCCGCAGCCCGGGCAGGTGCCTGCGGTAGACGCCCGACCGCGCCCAGGGCCGCACCTGCACGGTCACCCGCATGCCGTGGCCGTGCCGTCGCGCCTGACCGGACCACCGGTAGCCGACGGTGGTCCGGGACAGCACCCGGTCGTCCTGCCCGCGGCGGGCCGCCGCGGCCAGCTCGACCGCCGGGTTGACCAGGCCGCTGGTCACCACCGACCCGATCCACTTCGGAATGGACGGCGGCAGGGCCACGCCCGCGGACCCGGTCCACTCCGACCGCTCGCCCCCGCTCGACCGCCGGGTCGTCGTGACCTCGGAGTCGACCAGGAAGGCCTCCTCCACGCCCAGGTCCGCGCCGTCGACGCGCTGCGCGCTCACGACGACCAGCTGTTCGAGCTTGCCCGACTCCCCCAGCCGCTCGCCGAAGATCGGCGAACCACCGTTGAGGACGTTGGCCAGCACCTGGTCCCCGCCGAGCTCCAGCCGCCTGCCGAACGCCTGCACCATCTCGTCGTGCAGCCCGGCGAACTGCTTGCGCACCTTGGGATCGGTGATGGTCTGCTCGTAGTCGCGCAGCAGGTCCCGGAGGTCCCGCACCATCCGCAGGGCCAGGTCCGGCCGCAGCGGCTCCGGCATCCCCAGCTCGATGCCGGCCTCGCTCGTCGAGGTCGCGGGCGGCGTCACCGCGTCCGCGTTGTGCGCGGCCTCGTATGCCCGGAGGTCGTCGGGCAGCAGGACGTGGTCGAGGTCGTGCCGGCTGAGCTCACCGATCCTCGGCACCTCGCTCGCCGGAATCCACAGCGTGACGGCCCGCGGCACGTACTTTCGCCGGTCGCCGCCGGTCACCGGACCGTCGTGCTGATCGCCGAACGGACCGGTCCACGTGTGCCGGGCCGACGTCGTCAGCCGGTGCCGCGCGTCGAACTCGACCAGGTAGCCGCGCTCGACCCAGGCGACCTTCGTGCGCGCGTCCACGGTGGTGGTCTCGGTGGTCTCCGGTCCGCGCAGGTAGGAGGCCGCGGCTTTCGCCTCGGCCGTGGCCACCTCCCCCAGCTTCACCTTCGCGGTGAGCCCGGCGTTCGGTCCGGTGCGCCGCTGCCGGTGCGACTCGACCGTCGTGTGGGTGGCGTTCGAGCGGGTGAACTCGTGGGCTTCGTCCACACCGATGATCCGGGCGTTGCCGTAGGTGCTCGTCAACGTCGCCGTGCCGGTGATCCTGCGGCTGCCGAGCTCCAGCGGCGCGAAACCGCTGTCGCCGTTGTAGTTCTCCAGCCGCAGCTCGTCGCCGGGTCCCTCGGCGAGCCCCAGCCTGCCCTGCCGCGACTGCCAGCTCACCCACTGCTCCAGCGCCCGGCGCGACACGTCCTGCGCGTCGTCCTCGCCGGAGCTGCCCAGCTGTGCCGGACGCGCGCCGACGAGCCGGCTCTTCGCCAGCTCCTCGGCCCTGGCGCGGGAGCCCTCCGGTTCGGGAACCGCCAGCAGCCCGGCGGTCTCGGCGCCCAGGCGGGTGATCGCGGCCATCGAGTCGACCTCGAACCGCTTCGGCAGGTCCGCGGCCCGCTCGAACTCCGCGGCACCGCCCGGTCGGGTCCCGGCGTCGACCCAGTCGCTCTCGGTCCCTGGCTCGACCGGTCCGGCGTCCACCGCACGACCCGGTCGCTGGGCGACCGCGATCTCCAGCTCCGCCGCGATGCCCGTCCGGAGCTCCGCGTCGGCCGCGGGGTCCGGGCGCTCGGACCACGTCATCGGCGGGTCCAGGTCCGACCAGTCGGTGCCGGTCCGCACCTCGATCTCCGCCGGGTGCCGGTAGAGGTGGACCGGGACGTCCTCCCCTGTCCAGGCGCGCTCCTCCTCCATCGTCTCGCTGATCTGGCCGCGCCGCTGCTCTGACCGCGTCACGCCGGCCGTGCCGCCGAGCTCGACCGGCCCGGCGTCGCCCTCGACCGCGACCTTGAAGCCCTTCGACCGCGTCCGCTCCGCCGTCAGCTTCGTCGTCTCGCTGGTCGCGACGAACCCCTGCAGCTCCTTCGTCGACGCCTTCTTCACGTACTCGCCACCACCAGGGGCGACCACGCCGCCGAGGAACAGGTCCTTCTCGGCCCCCGGCAAGGAGATCCGCTTCGGGTCGCCGCCGAAGAGCGCCCTCGGGTCGTCGACCAGGGCGTCGCGCAGACTCCGCTGAACGTCCCGTGCGTCCTGCGCGCCGAAGACCACCCCGTCGGCGTAGAGCCTCCGCACGACCCGGCTGATGACCGCCTCACGGGACACGTCGCTGAGCTTCCACCGGCTCCGCGCGTAGCCGGCGACCTCGTCCGCGCTCAGCCCGGACCGGTCCCGCGCGCCGGCGGCCCGAACCGTCCCCGCGGGCGCCGGCTCCTCACGGGCACCGACGTTGTTGCCGCTGTCGCTGTCCACAGGGGAGAAGAGCAACACCGCAGCGGCTTCGACGTGCAACGCCACCAACGGTTTGTCCTCACGTCGGAGGAACCCGAACGAACGGTGCGCGTCGTCGGATGACAACGTTGCCAGCCGGTACCTCTTGCCCTCCTCCGCCATCACCACCAGGAACGGGAAGCTGATCGTGTCGTCGACGAAGTCGCCCTTGATCCGCTCGGTCAGCTCGTGCCGCACCTGCGACACCCGCTCGGAGAGGTTCTGGTTCACCCGGCTGCAGGACACACCGGCCCCGATCTTCACCCCGACCAGGCCGGCGAGCTCCTCACCGGCGTTCACCCCCAGCTCGAACCCGGCCTCGTGGGTGCCCGCCGCGACCACCGAGTGCCGGTGACCCGCCGCCACGGTGCGTCCCAGCGACCGCGCGGCCGTCTGCGCCAGACCGGTTGCGGACGACTGCCCCTCCAGCGCTTTCCCCTGGCGCACCACGATCTTCACGGGCTTGTGCCCTGGGAAGCTGAACGTCTCCTCGACCTGCTCGCCGGTGACGAGGCGCTTGCCCTGCTTCGGTCCGAGGTCGTCGAGCCACCTCTCCAGCCGGGTGATCTCCTGGTGCGACCCCGACAGCCGCAGCGAGGACTTGACCGCGCTGAAGACCGTGTCGATGCCGACGAACCGGACGTGTTCGAGCGCGTCGCGCGCACGTTCGAAATCAGCGTGGCTGCGCGCCCTCGCGAGGGCGTCGGGGGTGGCGGCGAGGTCCGGGTAGCTCAGCGCGGGGCTCGCCGTCAGCGGGCTCTCCGGCGGCGGGTCGCCCTGCTCGCTCGGGGCGGAACCGAGCTGCGGCCACGACAACGTCATCGTGACCGACTGCTTCCACTCCACCGGCTCCGGCCGCTCGCGGTGGAGGTGCCGCTTCGGTGGCTGGATCCGCAGGCGGTGGTGCACGTCGTGCGACGTCCGGGTCACCCTGGCGCCCGCCTGGGTGATCTCCACGGTCTCCCGTGTCGTCGCGGTCGTCGAGGTGCGCCGCTCCGACGCGGTGCCGAGCACGCCCTGCACCGAGAACGACACGGTCACCGGCCCGGCCGGCACCGATCCCTGCACCGGGTTCACCGGCGTCGAGACCACCTCGGCCGACGTGACGTCCTCCACCTGCCGGACCGTCTCGGACCTCGTCAGGTCCGCGGTCGTGCTGACGGCGTGGTGGTGGGGTGCTCCGATGCCGAGCGCGTGCACCTCGACCTCGAAGTCCTCCCACACCTCGCGGATGCCTTCGAGCGAGCGGTCCAGCTGCTTGAGCTTCGCGTCGGAGAACGTCACGTCGACCCACCGGCCCAGCTCAGCGGAGTCCTCGCCGAGCTCCCGCAGCTGGTCCCGCAGCGCGCTGCGCAGGTGAGCGAAGTCCGGTTCCCCGTCGACCTGCGGCTGGTCGACCTGCGCCCGCCAGGCGCGCGCCTCCTCCGCGGCCGTCACCCAGGAACCGGTCGTCGACAGGCTCGCGCCACGCCGGTGCCGCACCGACCTCCGCCTGCCCGGTCCCGCCGGACTGCCAGGACCACCGGGTGCCCGGTGCACCTCCGCGGGGCTGAGGAGGCTCGTTCCCCGCCGCGGCCTCGACGCTCCGCCTCTCAGCGCGGGCTTCAGCCCGGCCTCGCGCGCCAGCTGTTCGGCGAGTGCACGGACCGGTTGTCCCGGGGGCAGGCCCTCCTCCAGTTGGTACAGCCGGTACGCGACCAGCTCCACCACTTCGTCGTAGGCCAGCTGGAACCGCGACCCCGGCACCGCGAACTGGTTCACCGTCAGCGCCGCCAGGGTCCGCAGTGACGCGACCCGTTCCGGTGGCAGCTGCCGCCACTGCTGCGGCAAGCGGTCCACCTCGGCGACGCTCGACAGCACCGACGACGACGGGACGAGCGGGTGCGGTGCCGCGGTGTGGCCGCCCTGCTCGGGCAGGGCGCTGCGAAGTTCCGCGCCGGCATCCTCCCCTTCGGACTCCGGCCGCGGCGCCGCCGGGACGACGGTGTGCCGCGGCAGGCCGGCGACGGGGCGGTCGGGGAACACCGTGGCGAAGTCGTCCAGCGGCACGTCACCGATGAACAGGTCCAGCACGTCGGTGAACCGCCGCGGCATGCGCAGACCGCCCGCGGGCACCGCGTCCGGGCTCCACCGGCCCATCAGCGTTCCGCTGACGTCGAGCCCGCCACCCTGGTTCGTGGTCTCGTCGACGAGCCCCAGCATGTGGCCGAACTCGTGCGCGCTGTGCTCCTGCGACTGACCGGGGTGCCAGTTCGTCTGGTCGACCAGGCGGCCGGGGTCCATCGTCACCACGTGGTGGACCGCGGACGTCCCGTCGGCGGGCAGGAGGCGGAACCACAGCGGCTCACCGTCCGGTCTGCGCAGCGGCCCCCCGTCGCGTCCGCTGTTGAAGTAGCGGTCCACACCGGCCTGAGCGCTGCGCAGCAACGCCTCCCGCGTCGCCTCGTCGTGGCGCCCCTCGGGGTCGAGCGCGACGCGGACGGTGACCTCGGTGACCGGCCCGTCCCCGGTCGCGAACCGGCGCACCTCGAACGCCGACCTCTCGACCGCGTCGTGGCCGGGCAGCGCGCGGATGCGGCCCCGCTGCACCACGCCCGTGCGCTCCGGCTGCGCTCCGGCGTCGAGTGCCCCGCCGGGCGTCACCGCGTCCTCAATGGCGTCGGCGTGGTCGGGCAGCAGGTGGAGCAGTCGCCGCAGCGGCTCGGGTTCCCGGTCGAACAGACCGCTCACGCCGACGGGTTCGCGTTCCGCGAGAGCGGACAGGGCGTCGTGGACCAGGTCGATGGACACGCCGGCACCGGAGGCTGTCTCCAGGTCGACGCGTGCGGCGATGTCGGCGAGCGCGCGGTCCACCCGCCGTTCGGCGGCAAGGGCGTAGAACTCGCGCATCTCGACGATGGCGGCCCGCGACTCGGCGTCGGCGTGTGCCCACGAGGTGTCGTACGGGCCCACCAGGTCGGGGAAGCCGTACACGTGCGAGTCGGTGAGCACCAGCACCGGCACGTCGACGGGATAGCCGTCGTCCCACCTCGCCGGGAAGTTCCGCTGGTCGTCCACCAGCTGCTGCTGCACCGCCTCGGCGGTGCCCTGGTACCGCCGAACCCTGTCGGCGCCCGCGGCACGAGCCCAGTCGTCGATGCTCAACGGCCGTTCGGCGTTCACGGACGGGTCGAACACGACCCACTCGCGACTGTTCGACGTCACCACGGCGACCGCGACGGCGATGTGGAAGTCCCACTCGACCTCGGCCGTACCCAGCCCCGGTCCCCCGATGACGACCTTGCGCGGGTCGGCTCCCCGCTGCTGGAGCGCGACGGCCATCCGGTGGGCCCGGTAGGTGCAGCCGTCGTCCGCGTAGTCGTGGGGCAGGCGCCGCTCGCCGAAGAGGTGGTCGTCGAAGGTCAGCTCGCGCAGCTGCGCGAACCACGCGTCCGCCTGCTCCCGCGACACGGGGTCCGTGATCACGTCGCCCAGCAGGTGGTCGACGTAGGCGGACTCGTCCGGCCGCAGCCGGCGCAGCTCGGTGCCGAGGTCCTCGCGGAACTCGTCCCAGTAGGCGTCCTCGACGACCCTGACCGTCTGGGGGTCCCTGCTCAGACCGTCCAGCAAGGTCACCGCACCCTCGAAGTCCTGGCGCTGGACACGGGCGTCGACCTCCCGCACCAGCTCCCGCACCGACGGCAGCTCGGCCGGGTCGGCATCCGGGCCCACCGCGATCGAACCGAGGGGCATCTCGGCGGCGGGGTCGGCGAAGAACGTGGTCACCCGCCCCATGACCTGCAACGCGCGCTCGTAGTCGGCGCCGGACAGCCGCCCGTCCTCGTGCGCGGCGGACAGCGCCTGCGCCAGCTGGTACGACCTGTCCTGCGCGCCCGGAACCTCCATGAGCCGGTGCAGCTCGACCAGCAACCGCCTGCCGTTGACGGCGGGCTGCTCCAGCGTGGAGACGACGGACCGGTGTGCGATGTCCGTGGCCTGCTCCGGTGCCACGGGCGTCTGGGCGCGCACGACTTGGCTGACGGCGTCCGGGGCCTGGCTGACGGCGTCCGGGGCCTGGCTCACGACGTCCGAGGCCTGGCCCGGTGCCTGTGGCACCTCCGTGCTCGGAGGCAGTGCGGCGGTGACCCTGCCGCCGGAACCCGTGGACGTTGCCCCGGCCTCGACGGGTGGTGTCTCGTTCGCGGAGACCTGCCCCGCGTCGACGCGGTGGTCGTCGCCTGGGCGCGACTCGTCGCTGTACTGCCGGGAGGGATCAGCACCTACCGCGACGCCGTCGCGTCCGCTGGGCCGGTCGTCGCTGGTCTGCTGGGCCGACGGCGCGGACTGCGGGTCGTTCACAGCCGCCGGGTGGGTGGCGGAGGAGTCCGCAGCCGGCTGCCCGGACGGCGGGGAGGCGGTGAGCCCGTGCTCGGCACGCGGCTGCGCTCCCAGCGGAGCGTCCTGACCACCGGTGATCGGTGCCGTCTGCACCTCGTCCCGCACGGCGGGCGACGTCTGCGGGGTGAACGGCACGCCCGCGGCGGAGGACTCGGCTGCCGGAGACACGACCGCTGGAGAGGAACCCGCCGCCGGACGCATCACCGCCGGAGTAGACCCGGTTGCCGGAGCCACCACCCCCGCAGAGGGCCCGGCCACCAGAGGCACCACCGCCGAAGGCGAACCCGCCACCGGACGCACCACCGCCGCAGAAGAACCGGCCATCGGAGCCACCACCGCCGAAGGCGACCCAGTTGCCGGAGGCACCACCGCCGAAGGCGACCCGGTTGCCGGAGCCACCACCGCCGAAGACGACTCGGCCGAAGAAGACCCGCTGGCAGGTCCGGCCTGCGGCCCGTTCCCGGTCCCCGGCACGGCGGGAGGCCCACCGGCGGGAACATCCCGCGGAACCTCGACCGCAGCGGGAACACCGCCTCGTACAGGCGCCACCCGCCCACCGACCGGCGCGTCGACGCCACCGTTCCGCGTCGGCCCGGACCCCGGGCCCGTCACGGCACCCGGCCGACCGCCTCCGGACGCTCGCGCGCCTCCGTCCGCGTGAACGCCTCCCCCGGCAGACGTCCCGCCCTCCCGCCCCGACGGAACCGCACCACGAGCCGTGCCGACACCCGCCCACGTCCCGGCCCCACCGGTCGCCGACAAATTTCTCTCCACCGCCACAGAACCAGGCGCGCCCTCATCGGCAACGGGCCCGTTCGCCGACGCACCTCCGACACCACCGATCGCCCCCGGCACGGGCACCTTCACCGCGTCCCCGTTGACCAGCCGGTCGATCGCGTCCCCGGCGTCGTGCGCCTTCTTCGCGGCGGCACCGCTGAAAGCACCCCCCACCGCACCGGCCCACAGGTCGTTCAGGCTGCCGCCGAGGACCCCCGCGGCACCGGCGCCCACCACGACGTCGGCGACCGCCTCCGCCGCGCCGTGGAACGCTGCCGTGTCCTCGACGCGCGGCTTCCACCGGCCCGCGCCCAGGTGCATGGCGCCGGCGAGGCCCTCCGCCGCGCCACCGGCCACGAAGCTGATCAGCGAGCTGGTGCCGTCCCAGCGGTGGCGGTTGCCCTCGGCGACCTGGGAGAGCTGTGCGATGGCGTCCTGCACGACCTCTTCGACGCCGCCCTCCACGGCCTCGCCGATCAACCGGATGGCCCAGTGCAGGCGCATCGAGATCTGCTGCACGGCGATGCGCGCCGAGGTGATGAACGACGGGACGAGCGGCGCGGTGAAAGGGCTCGACAGCGCCCACAGGATCGACGCGGCGAAGAAGGCGATCTCCACCATCATCGCGTAGACGGAGTGCTCGACGTTCAGCGCGAGGTCGAGCAGGCTGCTCGACTGCGCCCCGGCGATCAGCGCGATGCCGGGGACCTGGCCGAGCACGCGGGTGACCTGCTCGCGGAACGCGCGCCCTGCGCGGCCACCGATGGCGTGCTCGACCGAGCTCACCAGCTGCGCGACGCCGTCCGCCAGTTCCTGCAGCGTCCGGCCGCTGTCCAGCCAGTGCTGCGCGAGCGCACGCGTGGCCGCCACGTCGACCTTCGGCGCCTGCTGCCCTGCCACGAGGACCCAGAGCCAGTCGAACGACGGATCGAAGTGCAGGCTCACCGTTCCTCAGCAGACGTCCGTCGAAATCCTCGCAGCAGCAGCGGTGTCAGCGGCGGCCGTCACCGTCCGGCTTCTGGCCGGGCGCGTTCCCGGGGCCCATCGCATCCTTGAGTTTCAGCGAGATGTCCGTGGCGTTCTCCTCCGTGCCCACGCAGAAGGCTCTGAACTGCTTCACGCTGCCGGCGATGACGCCGATGGCCTTCGCCAGGCTGGCGAGGCCGTTCAGGTACTCCTCCGAGCGCTTGTAGTACTTGGGGGCGAACGCGTTCCAGCTCTCGTCGCCCTGACCGGACGGCAACGGCGCGTAGGAGGCGAGCTCCCTGTTGCTGTTCGCGTAGTGGCGGAACCGGTCGGCAGCCGACTCGAAGCCCGCCGCACCCCGGTTCAGCTGGTCGGTGTCGACGGAGATCCGCCCCGACCCGTCTCCGAGGTTGAACGGGGCCGGCCTGCTGCTGCCGCCTCCGCTCTGCTCGTCACCGGAAGCGTCCTCGCCGGGGTTCTCCGACTTGATCATCGCGCTCAGTCCCTGATGTTCATGACGTCACGGGTGGTGGGGCGCAGCTCGGGCGTGGGAGGCAGCAGCGACTGCAGGTCCACGTCCCCGGAGAAGAGCTTGCGCGCGTCGACCCCGGGAGGGAGCGTCGGCGCGATCACGTCCGCGGCCTCGTCCGCCACCTGCTGCTGCGCGTCCGTGATGGTCTTCAGGACCGCGGACTCCAGTTCTGCCGGTGTCATGCGCTTGTAGGCGCCGCTCGGGAACTTCACGTCCTTCACCACGCCACCGTGCCCGACGGTCACCGCCACGACCCGGCGGGGAGCGGTGACGGTGCACGACAGCTCGCTGAGCCGTCGCTGCGTCTCGCGCAGTTCGGCGAACTGCCGCTCGTACTGGCTCTTCAGCTGCTCGACCTGTTCGGACTGGGGATAGGACACCGCACGCCTCCCTCGGCCTGCTCGCCGTGACCGGACATCAGCAGTAAACGGGCACAAGCAGAGCGTCCGCCCCCGAACGGACCGGTTCCGAACCTGAAAGGAACCGCATGATGCCCAAACGCACCCGATGCGGCGGTACCGATTGAGACGCGGCCCTCAAGAAGGCAGAGTTCGAGTCGAGAGATCGATTACTTCCCGGTGATATGGCTGCAAACAGCCGTGTCCCCACCCGGTGGACCAGGGGTAAGTTCGAGCTTCCCGGCAGCCGCGTCCGGGCACCGGCAGGCACCGGCGGTCGACAGGCAGCTTTGTCGTTTCGCAAACCTGCCCCCCGTTCTCGCTGGCCTTCCGCGTGGCTCGCACGGTCTCCTGTGAACATGACTTCGCAGACCGCCTGGCCGGACGGCCGGCGCCCCCTGGCACCAGGGCACGCAAGCCGCACCGCCATCCGGGTCTTGGTCCACGCCTCGGACCCGCTGATCGCATCGGGCCTGCTCGCGATGCTGCGGCCGACGCCCGGCATCGAGATCGTCACGGACCCGCAGAACGCCGACGTCACCGTGGCCGTCGCGGACGACTGCCTGCAGGAGGCGTTCCAGCCCGGCACGTCCCGCCTCGTCCTCATCGCGGACGAGCTCCGCCAGGCGGAGCTGTGGACGGCCATCGAGCACGGACTCGTCGTGCTGGTGCCGCGCGCGGAAGCCACGGCCAGGACGAGGCTGCTGCGCGCCATCACCGACGCCCGCGAGGGACGGGGCGACCTGCCCGCCGAGCAGTTGGGCAACGTCCTGCGAGGGCTCAAGCAGCTGCAGGAGACGACCCTCGGGCCGCGCGACCTCACCCTCGCCGGCCTGTCGCTGCGCGAGACCGAGGTGATCAGGCTCCTCGCGGACGGCCTCGACACCGCCGAGATCGCGGAGCGGCTCATCTACTCCGAGCGCACCGTGAAGAACGTCCTGCACAACCTGCTCAGCAGGCTCAACCTGCGCAACCGCGCCCACGCGGTCGCCTACGCGTTGCGCCACGGCCTCATCTGAGACCGGCCGCGGACGGCCTCCCGCCGTCCGCGGTCACAACGCCGTGACGCCGACCAGCAGTGGCCCCAGCAACGACTCGAGCCACGCCTGAGCGCTCGTGGGCCCGTCCTCGCAGCAGTCCCCGCACGGGTTGAGGGCGGCGAGCACGTCGCCGATCAGCCGGCACCAGGCATCGACGTCCTGTGCGGTCTCGAGCAGCACCACGCCGCCGGACTCCGGCAGCGTGCGCAGGACGCGCCGTGCCGCCTCCGCGGTCTCCGCCAGGTGCACCGGCGCCCACCACGAGATCTCCCAGTCGGCAGCACCCGCGGGCACGTGCTCGCGCACGATCGCGGTGATGCGCTCGTCGTACACCGGTTCGTCGGCGACCAGGCGACCCGAGCCGCGGGTGCTGCCGTCCACCCACCGGCATCGGGCCAGCCACCGCTCCGCCACCAGGACGAGCCCGTCCGCGTGGGACCGCAGCAGTTCGACCTCACCCCCGGACAGCACACCGATCATGCCTTCGTCGCCACATCGGTCCCAACGGTTCACCGCTTCGTCTCCTCGCAGCGCGTGCTCTCACCTCTTCCGTCCGCCGCACGAGCTGACCGGGGTCTGCCGGGCGCGGAAAGATCAAGCTAACGGGCGGCGAAGGACCAAACGAGACCCGAAGTCGTGATCGGCCCCTCCAGCCTCCGAAAGCTGCACCGAAGGCCGCGCCGCGGGGCGCGTGAGGAGAGGCTCGTCAGTGGACGGAGACACCGTGTCGCCCAGCGGAATCGACCCCCGGTTGCTCCGGCGCTGCGCCGCGGAGCAGCAGAAAGGCCCCCGGGACGAGCCGGCGGCGGAACCGACGAGCGGGGACCGATCCCCGGTCAAGACCGATGCGCCCCCGGAGCGGTCGGTGCCTCCGTCTCCGTGCTGAACCGCGGTGCGGCGGAGTCCTGCGCGGCCGGCGTCTCGTCCTGCCCAGGCCCCCAGGGAACGACGCGCATGCCCGACTCCTGCCGGAACCGCTCGTGGACCGCGGACACCTCGTCGTCGCTCATCATGAACGTCTCGCGCATGAAGTCGCCGGTGAGCCGGACGGAGGCCGGGCCGCCGGGGTTGAACAGCACGTCCACGCCGTCGGCCAGCAGCATCACGAGCTCGTCGAGGTCGATGCGCCGCCACTGCGGTGAGCTGACCCTCCTGCGGTGCGGCTCCGCGGTGGCCACGACGACGCAGGCGATGTCGTCCGGCGACTGCACGACCAGCGGCTTGCCGTCCCCGTTCAGCGCGATGTCGAACAGGCAGTCGCGCAGCATCAGCTGGATGTGCTCCACCTCCGCGCCGCCGTGCAGGACCAGCCTCAGCACGGCGTCCAGCGGGTCCGTCGGCGAGTGCTCATCGGCGGGCACGTAGTCCGGGTTGGCCCGGAACCGGCCGACGCGGCCGTCGCCCTCCACCGGCCACAGCCCGACGACGGCCTGCGCCGGCGGCAGTTCGTCCTCTTCGGACGGAGCCCACGCCGGGTCCATGAGCAGGAACCAGTTCTCGAGCGGTCCGCTGTCCCCGGTGTCCTCGGTGGTGTCGGTCATGTTCTCCATCCTCGTCCTTCACGCTCCGTCGGTGGTGCCGACGCCCTGTTCCCGGGAACGCTCGTGCTCACTGGTCCTGCGGTTCTTCCTTGATCTTCGGGAACTTGTAGCCCTCGCTGTAGTCGACCAGCACGATGCCGAAGGGGTTCTCCTCGGCGTTGATGACGTTGTCGAGCAGGAGCATGGCGCTGCCTCCGACTTTGATGACGCCCGTGGGGTCGTTCTTGTCCGGGATCGAGACTTCGACGCTGACGAACACGGCGTTGACGCGCTTGCGGTCGATCTTCCCGTCGGGGGTGAGGACGGAGTTCGCGAAAGCGGTCGAGTTGCTGGCTCCTTCAGCGCTGATGAGGCGGGGGTTGTCGCGTGTTCCACCCTCCATCAGGTAGGACGGGTAGGCCGGGTGCTGTTCCCTCCACCGGTCTTCCTGCTCCAGTTGTCCTTGAGCGTCCAGGGTGTTGTCGAACATGCCGCCGAGGTAGAGGTCCACGAATCGTCCGCGGGTGAGCAACGGCTGCTGTTCAGCCTGGACGCTGCCCGGCGTGTTGGCGAGCAGGAGCTGGTACTGACCGACGAGAACCTTCTCCCGAGGCCCGACGTGGCGGGGCGCCACACGGCTGACGTAGACGGAGCTGTTCGCGTGCTGGGGCCGCAGGGGCGCGATGGTGACGGTGTCCGGCGTCGGGTTGACCGCAGTGGCCACGACGTGGCGCACGCGTTCGGTCAGGTTGTACTCGAGCTCCTTCCACATCGCGCGGAGCTGCTGTGGTCTCATACGGGGCAGGCGGGAGTCGCGGGAGTCGTTGGCGATGCCCTCGATCTCGCCCTTGCCCCGCTTGCCCTCGACGACGCGGACGGTGATCTCGTCGGCACGAGCGCGGATGTCGGGATGGATGTTGCCATCGGGCCCGGCGAACAGCTCCGCGACCTCGAAGAGCGGGTTGTTCAGGGAGCGCCAGTAGAACTGGTCGTCCATTCCCATGATCGGCTGCAGGCCGTGGGTGATCGCGCGTGAGGCGTACACGTCCTGCAACTCCGCGTCCTTTTCGGCCGCGAAGGTCTGTTCTCGCCGTCCCTGGTCCATCCAGCTCCCTCCCTCGACCTCAGGCTGGGCGTCGTGGGAGATGTTGTAGAGGTGCGCGACCTCGTGCGCGGCGATCAGACCACCGGACAGCTCCGCGACCCGCGCGGGCGTGAACCCGGACGGGTGCTCCAGCATGGCCAGCACCCACTGCCCCACCACCCCGCGGGTGACGGGGTCGACCGGGGCACCACCGGAGTTCCTCGTCAGGTCCAGGGCGGGGTGCACGTTGGCTTGGACGTGCTCCAACGCCTCCAGCAGCGTGGCCAGGCCGTGTGCGGGCGGCACCAGGGTGACGATCCGGTCGCGCACCTCGTCCGGCAGATCAGCACGCACCGGTGCGGCGGGTGCTGCGGGTGCGGTGGGTGCGACCTCGGACGGGGTCTCGTGCGAGAGGGTGTGGACGTGCTCGGCCAGTGCTTCGGTGACCAGGCCGCCGGAGAGTTCCGCGACCTGCGCGGGCGTGAACCCGGACCGGTGCTTCAGCATGGTCGACGCCCATTGGCCGACCAGTTCCCTGGTGGTGGGGTCGGTGGGGATGCCGCTGGAGTCCCTCGTCAGGTCCAGGGCGGGGTGCGCGTTGGCTTTGACGTCCTTCAGCGCGTCGAGCAACGTCCCCAACCCGTACGCGGGCGGCACGAAAGCGATCACCCGCTCACGCACCACGGCCGGCATGTCCGTGCCCATCGGCACAGCGGACTCCACAGGGCCGGCCGTGACATCGGCCGGGGTGTCGTCAGGGACGTCGTGCACGCGTTCGTCCTGCCGCACAACGATCAGGCCGCCGGACAGTTCCGCGATCTGCGCGGGCGTGAACCCGGACCGGTGCTTCAGCATGGTCGACGCCCACCGGTCCACCAGCTCACGGGTGGCGGGATCGGTCAGGACACCGCTGGGGTCCTTCTCCAACCCCAGGGCGGGGAACACCTTGGCTTTGACGTCCTTCAGCGCATCGAGCAACGTGCCCAACCCGTACGCGGGCGGCACGAACCCGATCAGCTGTTCACGCACCGCGGCCGGCATCTCCACGAGCTCGGTCGCTCGATAGTTGTCGTCACCGTCGAAAACGACGTAATGGGTGGGGACGTCTTCGCCAAAAGCGCTGTGGGTCGACAGCCGGCCGTCCTCGCGGATCGCCCTGAGGTTGCGGCCCAGCACCTCCATCACCAGCTGCGGAGCCAAGAAGGCGCTCTGCCTGTTCGAACGTCCCGGCGTGCGCAGACCGGTCTCGACCTCATCCGCCGGGAGCCCGAGCTCGTCCCGGCTCCGCCCGCCCCGCTCGGGCAGCTTCATGCGGCGGTAGGTGTCCGCCGTGGCGTTGCGCAGACCCGTCACGGACGGTTCCTGGCCGAGGCGCCCGAGCCGATCCGACAGCACGGCCCCGGGCACGGACCTGAGCACGGCTTCGTAGAAGGAGTCCGGACCGGTTGTGACGTCGACGATGCGCAGCCCGAGCCCCGCGGCGGCGACGGACTGCTCGGCGTTCTCGACCCGGGCTTCACCGGGGGCTTGCTGACGCGGGGCTTGCTGACGTGAGGGCTGGGTTTCCGGCGCCGGCCGGTTCCCGTCGTGCGAGCCGCTCTCCACCGCAGGGGGTGGTTCCGCGTGCGATGGGGCGGGGCCGGACGGTTCCGGCGGAGTGTGAACGGCGGAGGTCCCATCGTCGATCACGGTCACACGCGGCAGGTCCGGTGCGTGGACCGAGCCACCCTGGACGACGTCGAGCGGGGCGGTCGCGCGGTAGTGATCGGCACGGACGTGAACGACGTAATAGGTGGGGAGGATGCGACCGAGGGCGAGGGTGGTCGCCAACCGGCCGTTCTTGCGGATCGTCTTGACGTCGACGCCCAGCACTTCGGCGATCAACCGCGGGACCAGGTCGTGACCCGGAACGGGCGAACGCTCCAGGACGAGCAGTCCTTCCTCCACCTCGCCCGCCGGGAGCCAGATGCGGCGGTAGGCGTCCGCCATGGCGTGGCGCAGACCCAGCGCCGTCGCTTCCCTGCCGAGTTGCGTGAGCCGGCGCGACCACACGTCCTCGGGCACGGACCTGAGCACGGCTTCGTAGAAGGAGTCCGGGCCGGGAGCGACCTCGACAACGCCCAACCCGAACCCAGCGGCGGCGACGGACTGCTGGACCCTGTGGATCAGATCCGCCAACCGCGCTTTCCTGGTGTCCACACCCGACACGCGAAGAGCCAGGACGATCACCTTGTCGGTGTCGTCGGGGTACTCGGCGAGGTGCACGCGGATCAACTCCCCGATCCGCTCATCATCGAGGTTCTTGACGGGTACCGACGCTGCGACGACCTCGTAGACCAGGGCACGCAGCCGATCGGGGTCGACCTCGGAAACCTGACCGCTGACAGCGTTCACGATTTCCCGGACCGCGCTACCGGGATGGCCGCCGTAGTACTCCTTGATCAGATCCTTGATCTGGTCGTCGGTCCGCACGCCGTGATCCCGGCTTCCCGCGTTCTCCTGAGCGGGTGCCGGGGCGTCCGGCGCCGACCGGCTCCCGCTGCCCGTCGCCTCGTCGTTCCGCGGGGCGGCTTCGAGCCGGATGGTGGCTCGGTAGTGGCCGCTACCGTCGCGAACGACGTAGAAGGTCGGGAGCTCGTCGTTGATCAGGACGTCCTCGGCCGCCAGCCGGCCACGTTTGAGGGTCATCGTCTTGACGTTGACGCCCAGCACCGCGGGCATCAACGTCGAGACCCAATGGCTGTTCCGCACGTCCCGAGGCCCCGGGTTGCGCACGCCTTGCTCCACCTCGTCCGCCGGGAGCCCCAGCTCGTTCAGGCTTCGTGACTCCAGGTGGGGCAACGGCATGTTCCGGTAGGCGTCCGCCGTGGCCTGGCGCAAACCCAGCGCCGTCGCTTCCCTGCCGAGTTGCCCGAGCCGGCGCGACCACACGTCCTCGGGTACGGACCTGAGCACCGCTTCGTAGAAGGCGTGCGGGCCGGTGGTGACCTCGACGACGTCCAGCCCGAGCTCAGCGGCGGCGATGGACTGCTGGACCAGGCGGAGCAGGCGGAGCAGCTCCTCGTTGTCGAGGGAGACGCCTTGCTTGCGAACAGCTGCGGCAGTCGAGACCTGGTCGGCACCGGGATGCTGCTCGAGGTGCTTGCGGATCAAACCCAGGACGTGGGTTCGAGTGAACTTGTTGCGATGCCGGACCGGGGTTCCCATGACGTCGCGGAGCAGGGCGGCCACTCGGGCGTGGGAAGCTGCGACACCCTGAGCGAGGACAGCGTCCACGGCGTTCGTGACGCTGACCTTGGGGTGGGCCTCGTGGTAGTCCTTGAGCACGTCCTTGATCTGGCTCGGACTCCACGCACTGCCATCCTGCTCACCGGTGAGCTGGAAGAGCAGGAGTCGCAACTTCCCTTCGGAACCGGTGGCGTGCGGACCAACGGCCTTGAAGATCGCCGCGAAGTCGTCTCCGGGATGCTCGGCGAGATGCCTGCGGACCAGTTCCCCGTCCCGCGCGTCATCCGAGTTCTCCTGAGCGGGAGCCTGGGTTCCCGACACCGGCCGGTTCTCGTCGTGCGAGCTGCCCCGGACACCGGCGGATGATTCCGCAGCGGTCACGAGCGGTCCCGGTCCGCCGATCGGCGCCTGGGCCGAGGGATCCGGGACTGTCGCCTGGTAGCTGACGCCACTGTCGTGAACGATGTAGTGGGTGTCCCGGTCGTCGGAGAAGGCGTCGCTGGTCGACAGCTTGCCTTCTCTGCGGATGGTCTTGAGGTTGATGTTCAGCACGTCGACCATCAACAGTGGAGCCAGGTCGTCGATGCGCGCGTCCCAGCGCCCTGGAGTGCGCAGGTCGATCTCGAGCTGATCCACCTCCAGCGCATCCGGGTGCTGCTCGTCCAGCTCGCTCGACCTCAGGCGGCGGTAGGCATCCGCCGTGGCGTGACGCAAACCCCGCACGGACGCTTCCCGGCGGACTTGCCAGAACCGGGTCCACCACACGTCCTCGGGCACGGACGCGAGAACGGCTTCGAAGAAGGCGTCGTTGCCGGACGCGACGCGGACGATGCGCAGCCCGAGCGCAGCGGCAACGGCAGACCGCCTGACCTCCCAGGTCAGATCCGAAAGCCGCGATGCCTGAACGGCGACACCGTGCGCACGAGCAGCAAGCTTGATCATCGTGTTGGTGTCTTGGGGGTACTCGTCGAGATGCCTGCGGATGAAGTCCTTGATCTGGTCGTCACGGAACTGTCGGCGCCGGACCGAACTCGCCATGACCTCGTAGATCAGAGCGCGCAGGTGGTTGCCGTTGGGCACACCACCACGTCGGGCAACGGCATCCGCGACGGCGTGGACACCGCTGCCGGGATCACCGTCGCGATACTCCTTGATCCAAGCCTTGATCTGGTCGTCACTCGGCGGTTCCGCAGCCACCGGTGCAGCGGATGGGGCAGGCACGGCGGACGTCACAGGCACGGCGGGTGTCACAGGCGCGGTGCCGCCGGAAGCACGGTGGATGCGCTCGGCCACGTCCGCGGTGACCAGGCCGCCGGAAAGTTCCGCTACCTCCGCGAGTGTGAACGCACGCCGACTCCCCAACATGGCCACCACCCACCGGCCGACCAGTTCCTGGGTGGCGGGGTCGGCCGGGACACCGCCGGCGTTCCTCGTCAGGTCGAGAGCGGGGTACTCGTGGGTTTGGACGTGCTCCAGGGCATCGAGCAGCGTGTTCCAGCCGCGGTCAGGCGGCACGAAAGCGATCACGCGTTCACGCACGGCGGTCGGCAGGTCCTTGTGCTCGGTCGCCTGGTACCTGTCGTCATCGCGATGGACGACGTAATAGGTGGGAAGTTCGTCATCGAAACCGACATGGGTCGACACCCAGCCGCTCTTGCGGATCGTCTTGAGGTTGACGCCCAGCACGTCGGCCACCAACTGCGGAGCCCAGTAGCCGCTGTGCGCGTTCTGATGCTCCGAAGTGCGCAGACCCTCCTCGACCCTGTCCGCCTCCAGCTCATCCGGGCGTTGCTCGCCGGGCTCGTGCGACCTCTGGCGCCGGTAGGCATCGGCCGTGGCCTGACGCAACGCCGCCACAGGTCCTTCCTGCCCGAACCGGTCGAGCTCAGCGGACCACACGCCCCTGGGCACGGACCTGAGCACGGCTTCGTAGAAGGAGTCCCGGCCGGCCGCGACGTCGACGATCCGCAGCCCGAGCCCGTCGACTGCGATGGACAGCCTGGTGTCGTCGATCAGCCTCGTCAACCACGTGCTTCCGAGGAGGACACCCTGCTCACGAACAGCCCGAGCAGTCGACTCGGTGTCGTCGAGGGGGTTCTCGACGAGGTGCTGGTGGATCACACGCTCAGCGGCGCGCTGCTCCTCGACCGTTCCCGGCTCATCCGACCCGTGCCTGGCGAAGTGCGTCAGACGCTGCAACCGTTCGTTCCTGACCTCGCCGACCAGCCTGTGCAGGTGGTCGTCGGAACCGGTGGCGCCCCATCCGCGAACCGTGGTGACAACAGCAGCGTCGCCGTCGTCGGGATGCCGGGCAACGTGCTCGCGGATCAGGTCCACGTCCCGCTCGTCAGCCGACTTCTCCTGAGCGGGTGCCCGGGTTGCCGGTGCCGGCTGGGTCTCGTCGTGCGAGCGGTCCTCGGTACCCGCTGTCGCAAGGGGTTCCGCGCGCGACGGCCCCGGTTCGCCGACCGGTGCGTGGATCAAGGCGTCCTGGGCGGCGTCGAGCGGGGCGGTCGCCCGGTAGTGGTTGATGCCGTCGTGAACGACGTAATAGGTGCGGAGGCCGGGGTCGATGTCGACGCCGTTCGTCGACAGCCCGCCGTCGTTCGTGATCGTCTTGAGGTTGATCTTCAGCACTCCGGGCACCAACTGCGGAGCGAAGTCACCGCTTTCGCTTGCCCAGTGTCCCCGAGTGCGCAGCCCGATCTCGATCGCGTCCGCCGGCAGGCCCAGGTCGTCCGGGCTCTGCCAACCCAGCTCCAGCCTCCTCAGGCCGCGGTAGGCGTCCGCCGTGGCCTGACGCAAACCCAGCACCGTCGCTTGCCTGCCGAGTTGCGTGAGCCGGTCCGACCACACGTACTGGGGCACGGACCTGAGCACCGCTTCGTAGAAGCAGTCCCCGTCGCGTTCGACGTCGACGACTCGCAGCCCCAGCCGAGCAGCGGCCGCAGCGGACTGCGCGGAAGGGCCGTGCTCCTCCGATGACGGAGCTCCCAGTCCCCCTTCCACTGCACCCGCCGCGATGCCGTGCTCCCCGGTCGCCCTCGGCGTGGTCCGCTCGTCCCGAACAGCTTTGATCAGCTTCATCATCTTGTTGGTGCCGCCGGTGCCGCCACGCTGACGAACAGCCTTGGCGATCGCCCTGACGTTGTCGCGGGGATGGTCGGCGATGTGCTCACGGATCAAGTCCTTGACCTGCTCCTCCTCCGACCCGTCCTGGAGTCCCGTGACCTGGCTGACCAGGAGCCGCAACCTGTCCTCGGTGCCGACGGCGCCCCGCGCTGTGACAGCCTCGACGATCGCCTTGGCGTTGTCGCGGGGATGGTCGGCGATGTGCTCACGGATCAAACCGGTGTTCCGCTCATCAACGACCTGGCGAACCAGGTCCCCCAACCGCTTGTCGCCGCCACTGGCGCCCCGCGAACGAACAGCCTTGACAGTCGTCCAGACACCCGCATCAGGCGTCTCGGCGAAATACTCGCGGATCAACTCGATGGCCTGACTGTCATTCGACTTGTTACGGGCCTCGGCCTGGGTTCCCCTGGCTTCGTGAACCAACGATGACAAATACTCGTCGGCGCCAGTGGCGCCCTGCCTTCGAACAGCCTCGATGATGCCTTTGACGCGCTCGCCAGGATTTTTGTCAAGATGTTTCCGGATCAATTCACTGATTTGATCTTCGCTCAACTGACCATAGGGCCGGGCCTGGGTCCCCCTGACCAGATGAATCAGATTCCGCAACTTCCCGTCGCCGCCGATGGCGCCTCGCAGACGAATGGCGTCCCTGACCTCCACGACGCCGGCATCGGGATTCTCGGCAAGATGCTCCCGAATCAAACTTTCGATTTCCTCTTCACTCGAGCCACCAGAAGACTGGGGCTCGGTTCCCCTCGCCTTGTGAACCAGGTGCCGCAGCAGCTCATCGCCGCCGGTGGCGCCCCGCTGACGTACAGCCTCGACAAGCAGCATGATGCCGGCATCAGGATTCTCAGCGAGGTGCTCCCGAGCCGCAGCGATGACCTGCTCGTCGCTCAACCCCCTGTGGGGACGGGACAGCGTTCCCTGCGACGGCGGATTCTTGCCGTGCGAGCTGTCCTCGGCGCCCGGCAGCACCGGCGCTGGTTCCGTGAGCGACGAGGCGGGGCCGGACCGCACCGGCAGCTCCCGGTCGGCGAACTCGTTCGCACGTAGCCGGTCCGCGTCGCTGACCTGTGCGCGGGCCGAGTCGTCCTGGTCGGCATCGAGCCCGGCGGTCGCCCGGCGGTGCCCGGTATCCGGCCCGGCGACCGATGACCTCGTCCGCTTGTGCTGCGGAGACTGCACACCGGCATCAGACGCCGGGCGCTTCGACCCGGTCGTCCCTTGCCTGACAACGCCCATCAGACGCTGCAAGCGTTCTTCCCGGACCTCGCCGATCAGCTCGCGCAGCCGGTCGTCGGACCCGGTGGCGCCCCATGCGCGAACCATCGCGAGAATCGCACCGTCGTCGTCATCGGGACGAATGGCGATGCGTTCACGGATGAGTTCGAGGTCCCGCTCGTCGTCCGGCCTCTCCTGGGCGGGGACGTCCGATGCGGTTGCCTGGTAGTGCTTGACACCGTCGTGGACCACGTAATACGTGTCGAGGCTGTCGTCGATGGCGACGCCGTTGGTCGACAGCCGGCCGTCGTGGGTGATCGTCTTGAGGTTGATCTTCAACACCCCGGGCACCAACTGCGCAGCGACGGCAACGCTCTCGCCGTCCCACTGTCCTGAAGTGCGCAGACCGTCCTCGACCGCATCCGCCGGGAGCCTCATGCCCTCCAGGCTCCGTCCGCCCAGCTCGGGCAGCTTCACGCGGCGGTAGGCGTCCGCCGTGGCCTGGCGCAACCCCGCCACGGACGCTTCCACGCCGAGCTCGTCGAGCCGGTCCGACCACACCGACTCAGGCACGGACGCGAGCACGGCAGCGTAGAAGTGGTCGCCGTCGGGTGCGACATCGACGACGCGCAACCCCAGTGCGGCGGCAGTGGCAGCGGGGCTGTTCTCCTCCAGGGACAGGCCCACCAGCTCGTTCGCCACCGCGCCGGCGACCGATGGTTTGCTCCGCTTGTGCTGTGAGGTCACCGCACCTTCGACGGAAGCCGCCGGGCGCTTCGACCCGGCACCCTGCTCCCCGGCCGTTCCCGACTCTTGCCGCGCTCTCCTGAAGTCCTGGACAGCTCTTCCCTCGGCCAGGTGGAAGAGGTCCCGCCACTTCTTCCTCCCGCCGGTCATGCCCGTGTCGCGCGCCGCGTTGATGGTGTCCTTCATGTTCTTGCCCAGGAGGATCTGCCTCCGCATGAACTCGATCTTTTCCTCGTCTTCCCCGACCTGATAAGGCCGGGCATCGGTGTCCGTGACCTTGTGGTACAGGTTCAGGAACCGCTTGTTCCCGACGTGGACGCCCTCCGCGCGAAGTGCATCACGAACCCCTTCGATGGTGCTATGACCGGGGAGGTGCTTCCGGATCAGCTCCTCGATCTGCGGGTCCTCCCAGGTCCGTTCCGGCCTGGGGATGTCAACCGTGGTCTTGTTGTAGAGCTCCGTGAACCGCGCGCGGCTGCGCCTGGCACCCTGCAGGCGCACAGCGTCGATGGTTTGCCCCTTCCCTTCATGAGGATGCGCGGCGCGTCGCAGCCGGATCAGGTTTTCGACTTCCTCGTCGCTGAGCCTCCTGGGAGCGGAGTCCTGTTCGTTCGACGAGGAGGCACCGGGTCGTACCGGGAGGTCCTGATCGCCGGGCGCTCCACCGCGGGGCCCGCGCGGGCTCGTAAGTCCCAGGTCCTTCGCCAGTGTGCGCACCAAATCGTCCGGGCTCAGGGCCGGAACCGCCGACACCCCCTGGTCCGTGGTGTAGAGGTGGTGGGCAACCACCTCCACGGCGAGCTCGTGCTTGTTCCGCTGCTCCACCTGCTGCGCACTGGGCTCTCCCAGGGACATGGGCGGCACCGAGTGGCGTTCCACGATCCTGCGTGCCTGGTCGTGGAACGCGCTCAACGCGTGGGCGGGCATCTTCTGCCACCACACCGGAGCCGGCTGCCGCGGATCCGTCCACTCCGGCCGCTGCTCAGGCCCAGCCGGAACGGTCCGCGGTGAACCGCTGCGGGCAGCGTCCAGGTCGTCAAGGCCAGCGAAGGACGGGGTGTCCGACTCCGTCCCGATCGGTTCGCCCGAGACCTCGACGACCGCCTCCTCCGGCGGAACCGCTGAGTCGGCACGCGTGGACACACCGTCGCGGACGGTGGCCGTCGAGTCGACCTCCGGCTTCGGCTCCGGGTCCACAGTGGAGGGAGTGTCGCCGGCCGGGTCGGTGTCCGCAGCGGGTGCGGCGGGTGCGGCGTCATCGGCGGGTGCGTCGAGCGGCCGGGGTGGCGGAGTGGAGCCGTCCTCGTGCGAGACGGGCGGCGCGTCGTCCGGAACTGGCGGCACGTCCTCCGAAACCGGCGGCACCTCAACCGGAACCGGTGGGGCGTCGTCCGACATCGGCGACACATCACCTGACACCGGTGTTGCGTCGTCCGACAACGGCGACACATCACCCGACACCGGTGTTGCGTCGTCCGACAACGACGACACATCACCCGACACCGGCGACAGATCCGTCGACGACAACGACGACACGTCGTCCGGTACCGGCAGCACGTCCTCCGACGACAGCGACGACACGTCGTCCGAAACGGACGGCACCTCCTCCGACACCGGCGGCAACTCCACCGACAACGGCGGCAACTCCACGGGAGCCGGCCGCATCTCCTCCGGGCTCGGCGGCACATCATCACGGACGGGCGGTGCGTCGTCCGCAGGGAGCACGGCCCGCAGCTCGACCCGGACGTCCCCGGCCTCGGCGACGTGCCTCATCTCCACCTGGACGGGCGGGCGCGGCGCCGATCCCGCACCACGCCGGGCGGAGCGCGTGATCTCCGCCATCACCGCCGACACCGCGGCGGCCGGTGCCGGACCGGTGAGGTCGCCGTGGGCGACGATCTCCAGACCGGTGGCGGAGAGCTCGCCCGCCCGTCCGAGGACCCGGCCGACGCGGACCCGGTCGGCGGGGGTCAGCCGGGGCGCTGCCGGGGACAGGCGGATCTCCGCGGTGGGGTTCGGGCTGGGACGCGGTGCGGGCACCCGTGCACCGGACTCGTCCACGGCAACGGGCGTCTCCATCGTGTCGTCGAGGAGGTCCCGCAGCTCGGCCGGTGTGTCGCGGGGGCCGAGGTCGAGCGGCGGCAACAGGTGCTCGTCAGCGGGTTCGGTGAGCGTGCCGACCTGAGCCTCGTGCGCGTGCAGGGCGTCCCACCAGGCGTCGAGCGCGTCGGCGTGGGCGTTCTCCGCCCGCGCCAACGCTTCCGCCGAACCCTCGACGTCGCGTTGAGCGGCGTCGAGGGCTCCCGCGAGGGCGGACGCTGCGGCCACGAGCGTCGCGTCGGCCGCCGCGAGGGTGCGGGCGGTGTCGGCGAGCTCGGCGGGGATGCGGTCCTGGTGGTCGTCGTCGACGAGCACGACCGCGTCGCGGACCCCGAAGTCCACCACGGCGACGCGGTCGCGGTGCCCCGTGCGGCCCTGGGTCCTGGCGACGAACCGCACCTCGATGTCGTTGAGCCACAGCCCCGCCAGGCCCGTAGAGCTCGACGCGGGAACGGACTCGCCGTCGTGGTGGTGCTCGGCCTCGGCCTCGCCTTCGGAGCCGGTGCCGCCCACCACCCGCAGCGGCACCGCGAACGCCGCGCCGCCGCCGAGGGTCTTCTGCTCGCCGAACTTCTCGTGGCCCGGCGGCTGTGTGCCGCCCGGACCGAGCAGGGGGCCGGCGGCCATGCCGAACTCGGCGGCCGACTCCTCCGCCACGGTCTCGGTGCCGGAGCTGTTGCCCTGCGTCGAGACGGTGGTGCGCGCCGAGACGCCGGTCAGCGTCGGGGTGCCGGTCCTGCGCGCGTGCAGTTCGAGTGACCGGCCGCCGCCGAGCGGGATCTCCAGGGGCGTCCCGGTGGTGGCGTGCAACGGGAGCAACGCCTTGAAGCGCGGCCCGGTGAGGGTGGTGCGCAGGGCGCTGCGGACGTCCGCGGGGACCTCGCGGAGTCCCGTTCCCTCGCGGTGGGCGAGCTCGGCCGCGGCGACCAGGTCACCGACGTCGAACCTGAGGTGCCCGGCCCAGCCGCGGCCCAGGCCGGTGTCGCCGCGCCAGCGCGTGAGCGCGTCCGGTTCCGCTTCCTCCTCCGGCTGCACGACGGGGGCCACGACCGCGGCGGGGCGTGCGGGGACCGTGTCCTCCGGCAGGTGCAGGATCGAGACGTCGTGCGCGGCACCGGCCTCCGCCACCCGCCGGCCGTGCCGTTCGATCGCGACGGTGAACTCGACGGGAACGTGGAACCTGGCGAACGTGCCGGACGTCTCGGCGCTGCTCTCACGCACGACCTTGTGCGTCTTCTTGGTCGTCTTCTTCTTGCGTCCCAGCAGGACGTCGCCGATGACGCCGCCGCCCATCATCGCGTACGGGTTGCTGCGCGAGACGTTCTCGTCCGGCGCCGGGCCGCCGGCCTGGAGTGCGGGCAGCACCACCGGCTCCAGCCGCAGCAACGTCCTGGTGAAGGTGCGGACCCGGGAACCGAGCGTCGTCGTGCCCCTGGTCTGCTTGACGCCGCCGTGTTCGAGGCCGGCGAACACCGGCCGGTCCAGCAGCTCGTTGGTCATGACGACGTCGTAGGTCTCACCGGTGGTCCGGTCCTCCAGGCGCAACGGCTGGGGAACGCCGCCGCGCGCGGAGTCCTCCAGCGTGGTCTGCGCGTCGGAGAGCCACGAGCTGATGGCCGCGTAGTTGTCGTGGCCCGTGCTCAACGGTGAGAGCGGGATGAGGCGGCGGGCGCGCTTGGGGCCGAGCGAGCGTTCGAGGTCGCGGCGCAGCTCGGGCAGCACGGACCGCAGGTCCACCACGCCGTCCACCACGCCCAGGCCCACCGACAGCGGTTCGCCGGGACGCAGGAACGCGGGAGGTGCGACGACCCGGTCCCCTGCCGTCTCCCCGGTCTCGTCGTCCACTGCGGCGGCCGGGTCGTCCGCGAACGCGTCGGCGACGGCGGAGGGAGCGGCCGGTGCCGTGCCGGCCAGCGTGGTCACCGCGAGCGCCGCGAGCGCGGACGTGGCGGGATCGCTCCTCGTGGCCAGGTCGCGGACGCGGGCGTCCTCTTCGGCCTGCTTCGTGCGGATGGCGTCCAGCTGCGCGGTGGTCACCCAGGCCGTGACGGCACGCGGGAGGTCGAACTGCTCGTTGGCCGTCGCCGGTGCCGCGGGCCGCAGCACGCCCCAGGCGTTGCGCCAGCGGCGCGACCGCACCTCCGCGACGACCGTGGTCCGCACACCGAACCGCACGAGGTGCAGGCGCTCGGGCTGCCGCGCGGTGGAGGTGCCGGTCGCGACGTCCGTGGCGACGTCCTCGGTGCTGGACTTCTCCAGCACCATCGGGTCGCCCTCGATCACCAGCAGCGCACCGGGTTTGACGGTCGCGCCCTCCTTGCCGTCGGTCGTGACGTCCTTGTAGAAGGCGAACGCCGTCAGGTCGGCCGCGGCGGTCACCGCCGCGGTGAACTCCTTGCCGGCACCGACACCCGTCTCGACCGCGGCGGACGTCACCGCCTGCCGCCAGCCCTCGCCCAGCACCTCGACGTCGCGGGGCTGGAAGGAGACCTCGGCCGCCGCGAACCGCTTGACCCGGCGCCGCGCCCACTGCAGTCCGCGGACACCGGTGGTGCGGCTGAAGACGCGCTGGTCGGCCATGACCGAGTCGGGCGACAGCACGGTGTCGACCAGCACGCTGTTGTCCGACTCGGCGAACGAGAAGGCAGGGTCTCCCGAAGCGCGGGTGAGGGCGTCCTTCACGGCGGCGCGCACGTGCGCCAACCCCTCGAAGCTCAGCACCCTGATGCCGTCGAGGTCACGGGAGAGACCGCGGCGCAACGGGTCGGCGGACACCGGGGCGTCCGGTTCCGGTCGCAACCGGACGTGCGGCTGGTCCTGGCGTCCGGCGGTGCGCTCCACGACGACCGGGTCGGGCCGCATGCGCGACACGTGCGCCTCGGGAACCCACACGTCGGCTTCGACGCGGAACGTCGTCTCCTCCGAGGTGGCGCCCGATTCCGGGTCGACCAGGGTGACCGGCTCCGTCCGCGGCACGTGCAGGCCGGGCCGGCCGATGCTCAGGCCGCGCACCATCGCGTTGTGGCGCTTGTAGGTCTGGCCGCTGAGCGTCCAGTCGACCGTGGCGGTGAAGCGGTGCTTCGGCTCGGCGACGACGGCACCGGTGTCGTCGAGCGCGCCGCCCTCGCGCCGTTCCTCGCCCCGCTTCGCGGTGACGCCGGAGAGCCCGGACCTGGTCCAGGCGAAGGCGCTGTAGAGCGACGCAACGACGACGACGGCGCGTTCGGTGATCGTGGCGGTGACGCGGCCCGCCGCGCCGATGCCGGTCGACTTGGTGCGGGACTTGGTGTGCTGGGTCGCCTGCGTGTCGGAGGTGGTGACCACGGCGGGGTCGGCGGCGGTGCGCACCTCCCCGGTGTCGCGCAGGTCCGACATCGACGCCTTGAGCGTGAACGACACGTGGTAGTCGTGGCCCCAGCCGTGCTTGGGCTGCACCGGGATGCGCAGACCGTCCGCGGACAGCGCCCGGTCCGCGAGCAGACCGAGCTCGCGGTCGGTGAGCAGGCGCCGCAGGGCGTCCCTGCGGCCCAGCGCCTCCTGGAGCTTGCGGCCGATCGTCCTGCCCGCGGAGGGGTCGTCGAACTGGGACAGGAACCGGTCGCTGCTGAGGTACCACCGCTTGTGGCCGGGAACGGTGCGAATGGAGTTCTCGATCAGGCCGAGGACCTGGGACGCGACCTGCGACACCTCCAGCGACGCTCCCGCGAGGGCCCGGCCGGACTCCAGCGCCTCGGGCCCGTAGAGGCGGCGCGGCGGCACGGCGTCCGTCTCCGGTGCGACTTCGGCCGTGACCTCACGCCACTCCACCGCGCGCACATCGCCGGCGAAGGTCATCGCGGGCTTGCCCGGCACCCGCACCTGGAGGTCGAAGACGCGTTCGACCTGCTGCGCGCGCCCACGCCGGGTGCTCGTGTGCTTGACCTCGCCGGAACGGCTGATGGACTGCTTGTGCGCGCTTTCCACCCCGCCCATGACCACCGGACCGGCGACCAGGCCTGCGACGCCGAGGTCGAACCCGGGGCCGGCCATCATCTTCGAGTTGGCGCCGTGGCTGGCGGTGCCCGAGTCGGAGACCTCCGCACCGATCGACTCGACGTCGGTGAACGTGACGTCGTCGAGCGTGCGGAGCACCACCGGTTCCTCGCGCTCGACCAGGCGCATCTCGACGGCGCTCGGCGTGTGCAGCCACGCGACGAACGGGTGCTTGCCGGTGAACAGCATCTCGGACCGGACCCAGCCGTGCCCGCGTTCGGCCTGCTCGGCGGTCACGGCCATGTCCTGGTAGCGCTTCTTGAACGTGCTGTCGTCGAGGAACTCCCTCAGGTTGCTGCGTCCGGGACGGCCCGGCTTCACCAGCGAGCCCGGCAGCGCGGAGACGACCTTGTCGAACAGCCGGTGCTCGCCGTCCGCGTCCGGCGGCAGCGGCCTGCCCCGGTAGCTGCCCGGCGCGTTCCGTCCGATGTGGACCGACTCGACGAAGGCCGGGCCGTCCGCGAGAACGCCTCCCGGCTCCCCGCCCGGCACGTCGGGCACCGAGAGGTCGGCGACGACGTCACCGACCTCGACGGGGTCGCCGACGACCCGGCCGCGGGCGTCGCGCAGGGTCAGCTCGATCCACACCGGCACCGACACGTCCCGCGTCGGGAACGCCACGGCCACCTGCCGGCCGCCGCTCGCCGTCGCACTGGCACCCACCGCGACCGAGTTGCTGGCGTCGGTGGAGGCCCCGACGGTGCCGACCGCGGTGAACCCCGGGGTGGCGGGGATGAGGACCAGCGCCAGCGCGGAGTTGGCCTGGGCCGCGCTCGACGCCGCCGAGAGCGTCGCGCTGCCGGTGGGACCGTCGAGCCCGACCGACCGCGACGCCGTTCCGCTCTCCGTCGCGCCGTCCCAGAGGTAGCGCGTCCTGGCGTGCAGCTCGTAGTGCTTGCCGCCGATCTCGACGTCCTCCGACCGCCCGTCGCCGAGGAACCCGCCGACACCGGTCTTCAACGCCGTCACGAAGTGCTCGACACCCTTGCGCTCGCCTTCGGGCAGCAGCGCGTCGATCGCGGCGTCCACCGCCGCGCCGCCCGCGATCTCACCGCGCTGGGTGACGAGCCCCGAGGACCGGTCGCCGGGGAGGTCGAGGCCACCGGCGGTTGAGGACTCCTCCGCGGAGGGTGCGCCGTCCTCGACCGCAGCACCGTCTGCTTCGGACCTCACCAGGGTGACGAGCGGGATGTCCTCGACCGCGGGGTCCGGCAGGAGGGAGGCCGCGTCCTCCCGCGCACCGCTCAGGTCCGGCTCGGCCTCGCGACCGTGCACCGCGTCGGCCACCACGTCGCCGGTGAAGGGTTTCGGCGGCATCGGCACGAAGGACGTCGCGGGCAGGGCATCGTCGTCCTCGGAACCTTCGGCGACGCGCAGCGCGGCCTCCAGGCGGTCCGTGCCGGTACCGGACGGCTCGTTCGCGAGGGTGAACTCGACCCACTCGACGGGACCGTTCTCCCCCACCGCCACCAGGTCACCGGCCGAGTCGAACCGCACGTCCCCCGTGGTGGCGAGCACCGGCGCGCCGATCCGGTTCGCCAGGTGCTGCGCGAGCTCGGTGCCTCCCGAGGTCAGCAGGACGACGCGACCGGCGGGCGTCCCACCCTGCCAGTCGACGCTCTGCCGCTCACCGATCCCGCGTTCCTCGGCAGCGGCCGCGAAGTCCGCGACCGACCGGGTCTGACCGTTCCACAGCCGCACGTGCCGGCCGTCCGGTGTCAGGCTCACGGACAGCAGCAGGTCGTCGCGGCGGCGGGGCAGCCGGTCCAGCAGGGCGAGCACCTGGCGCAGCTCGGTTTCGGGTGCGGGGAAGACGATCGCGTCCTTCCTGCCGACCTCCTGCGAACGCAGCGTGGCGTCGACCTCGGGGCTGAAGTGCCAGGGGCCGCTCATCGCCGCGCGCTTGACCAGCTCCTGCTGCGCCACCGGGCTCAGCGGCAGGAGCTCCGCGAAGGACAGCAGGCGGTCCAGCCAGAACTCGCGGTCCTCCACCCGGCCGCCCGGCGCGAGCAGGAGCGGTTCGCGCATCATCGCGGCGATCCGGTCGTGCGTGCTCGCGTCCGTCGCCGCCCGGTACATCGCAGCGCTGATCTCCGACTGGACCTGCCACGTCGCCGGGTCGAGGCTGCCCGTCCAGAAGCGGAACTCGACGCGGCGCAGCGCCTCGTCGGGCTCCCCGAGGTGTTCGAAGTTGACGGCCTCGTTCCTGTTCGCGTTCAACGACCACACGACGCGCTGGTCGTGGCTCTCCGCCCGCATGCCGTCCGCGTACTCGTCGACGGAGTGCGGTGGCACCGGGTTCGGCCCCAGCAGGTCGATCCTGCGGTCCTGGCCGTCCGCCTCGACGCGGTTCCCCAGCCAGAACAGGACCTCCTCGTTGGCCTTGGCCAGCTGGGCAAGGCGCACCGCCTGCTCCGCGGTGAGACCGCCGGGGAGGCTGACGTTGACGTGGCCGCCCATCGCGCTCGCGTCGGGCGTGTCACCGTCCGCGTCGGTCTGCCGCCGCACGGTGCTGAGCACGGTGCGAAGGCCCTCCCACGCTTCCCTGCCACCGTGCAACACCGGTGACACGCAGCTCGGCACCGTCATCGTCCGAGTGCTCCGCCACCAACCGGTAAAGCCCATCGGACGCGGAAGGGGCCTCGTCGTAGAAGCGGACGCCGTCGTCCCACCTCAGGAAGCCCTGCTCCTCCAGGCGGCGACCGATCTTCTCCGGCACACCGGTCTCGAACTCGACCTCCAGCCCGAACCTGGCCTCCGGAGACGCGGTCAGGCCGCCCGGGATGCCGGCGGGGTGGAAGCCGAGGGGGTTGCCGCCCCGCTCGACGACGGCTCGTGCGCGGTCGTAGATGCCGGTGATGTGGCGCAGCCGCACGGCTCGGGCACGGGTGAGCAGGGCGTCGAGGGCGTCCAGCCGGTCCTGCAACGCATCGGCCGCCGTCGGGGGGAACGTCTCCGCCGGCCGGGCCGCGACCTGCCGCCAGTGCACGGCCCGGTCGCGCAGCTCGGCGCCGAACGCGCCGGGCAACGCGGTCAGGTGCCGGTCCAGCTGGGTGAGTCCGTCGGAGATCGACCGGAGCAGCTCGGGCACCGACCTGTTCCTGGGCAGCGGTGCGTCCGCGGTCCGCGCGGCCGGGTCCACCAGCGGCGAGGTCCGGTCGGGCCGCACGGGGTTCCAGCCCTCGACGGGCCCGAGCTGGCTGACCATCGTCCGCTCGATCATCCAGGCGTGCCGCGGCTTGAGCACCGGCAGTCCATCGTGGACAGCCGGTCCCATCGGGCCGTCGTCTGCCACGACGCGGCTGCGCGAGTCGTCGGCGAGGAACACCCGGTGCGGGTCGACGTGCTCGTCCACCAGCCCGACGAAGTGCAGGACCTCGTGGGCGAGCGCCTCGCGGTCGTCGGAACGCCACCGCGTCTGGCGGCTGGCGTCGTCGTCACCACGCGGCCGGATGTCGACGTCGGAGTGCGCGAGCTCGTGCGGCCCCGCGAACTCGACCCGGACGTGCAGCTGGTCGCCGCCGGGAAGCCGGTACCCCGCGTTCGCGATGGTGTCGAGGCCGCGCTGGACGTCGGCCTCCACCTCCAGCCGGAGGTCCGGGGCGATGTCGCCGACCGGCCGCAACCGGACGGTGAGCTCGCGGACGTGCCGGTCCCCCACCTCGATCCGGCGCACGTCGTACCGCACGCGCTGGACGTACCCCGCCGGTCCGCTGCGGGAGAGCCAGCCGCGGGCCGGGTCGAACAGCTCCGTGTCGACGGTGCGGACCCCGGCACCCGCACGCAGGTGCTCCCAGTCCGACGGCCGCAGTGGCGCGTCCTGGGGGTCGAACCACGGCGCCTGCTCGGCACGGGAATGCCGCCAGCGCTCGTCCTCGACCACCGGACGCGGGCGGGCGGGTTCGACCTGATGCGCGAGGTCGACCGGTGACGCGGTCTGTTCCGATCGCGTCGCCACCTCGTGGTGGGACGGGTTCTCGTCCACCGCCGGACCGCGCCGGACGGGCTGCGCCTGAGCACCGGAGCCGAGTCCGACCGGCTGCGGGGACTGCACAGTCGCCGAACCACGGCGAGCGAGCGGCGCGAACGCCTCGTTCATGTCGTGGATCGCCTGCGGGAAGCCGGGTCTCGCCTCCACGGCTGCCAGCTGCCGCGCGCCGAGGATTTCAGGTGGGAGTGTCACGATGACGCGGGCGGGCGGCTCCGAGCCCGGTGTCGCGACGTCGACGGTCACGCTGACCCCGATGACCCAGGGGTCCACGCCCAGGCCGAGCCGGTCGAGCTGCGCGCTCTCCGCAGCCACCGCCGCGCGGAACATCCGCTCGATGCCCTCGGCACGCGCTTCCGCCAGCGCGCGGTCCACGCCGTCGAGAGGCATCTCGTGCACGATGATCTCCACCGCGGGGAGACCGGCCTGCTTGAGAGCCCGCCACGCTGCCGCGCGCGTCACCAGGCGCGCCGTCTCCCGGACGTCCGCGGCCTGCAGGTACGACAGGTAGGTCTGGCCGGGGTCGAACTGCACGGTGGTGTCGTCGATCCGGTACGCCACGAGATCGGACAGCGGCACCTCGGGGATCGGCGCCAGCGGGTCGGCCGCGGTGAAGCTCCCCTCGTTCTTGACGGCCCTGACCGCGTTGTTCGTGTGCACGCTGACGACGTTCGTGGCGGCGAAGACCTGGGACCCGTGGTTCCGGTCCAACTCCCGCTGGAACAGCTCCGCGGCGGTGGGGGTCGTGGGCGAGATCGAGGAGTTGAGCCAGCACTGCACCAACGCGACCGGCGTGTCGGAATCCGGAGCCGCCGCGGCGAAGAGCGTCGTCCCCGCCACCACCGCAGCGCTGTCGACACCGTTCAACGTCTGCGTGTCGCCGAAGACGAAAGGACGATCGGTCTGAAGACCGAACATGAGCCCACGAGGGGCACCGTGCCCGTCGACGAGCCACGGGACACGACTGGAGCCCGCCCACGGTGCGACGTAGGCCTTCATCACGGCGGTGCCGCCCGGTCCGGTCATGACCTCGCGGAGGTAGTACTGCAGCTCCACCTCGTCGCTGTGCCGCGCGGCGGCGGACATGTGGTGGTCATCGACCAGGGTGAGCGGGAAGTACTGGCCGTGCTCGCCCAGCCGGTCGCTCACCAGGGGACGGGTGATCACGTCGGCGGAGGACGCCTTCGACGGCGGAGAGGAGAGGAACTCCCCGCTCTGCAGGGAGATCGTCCCGTCCTGGTGCAACGTGGCGACACCGCTGGGCGAGTACGTCCACCTGGAGTACCCACCGGCCGCGAAGACGCTGGAGAACGCGTCGAAGTCACCGGCCACGCCGTTCAGCGCGAGCAGCACGACACCTCGGCCGTTCTGCTCGCCGGTCTCGGTGTTCAGCGCGGCGCGCAGCTCGTCGTCCGCGCGCATGACCTTGGCCAGAGCCGCGGGGGTCAGGTCCACACCTGCCTGGTCACGGCGCACCGCCTGGACCCCGCGCCTGCCGGAGCTCGCGATCAGGAAGACCGGGAGCCGGTCCAGCCACGGTGACTGCTCGCTGCCCTGGGCCACGCGGAACGACTGCACGGTGTCCGCGGTGACGTTCTCCGCCCACTGGCTCGCCCGTTCGAACTCGGTCTCGTCTCCGGGAGCCCTGAGGTAGACGGCCACGGCGACCTCGTCGCGGTTGCGCAGCACCACCGACTGGAGATCACCGGCGCGCAGGGGGGACACGAGGGGAAACTCGGTGGCGGGGTCGTGGGTGACCGAGTCGTCCCTGATTTCGACCGCACCATCGGGGGCGTAGACGTCGGTGAAGAAACCCGCCTCGTGCAACGCTCCGGCGAAGTCGAACCCCAGCTGGCCGAAGTTCGCCTCGGTGCCGGCGAAATTCGCGAGCAGCACCACGGGACGGCTCGGATCGGCCTCCAGCGCGGCCCGGGAACCGCTGTCGGACAGCCACAACCGGCCCAGGTCCCCGCCTCCGAGCTCCAGCACCGCTCCGGCCTTGGACCGCACGCGCACGAACGTGCCGTCGGGAGAGTCCACCACGACGACCAGGGGCGAGCCGGGTGCCCACGGACCCGTCGGCCCTTCCGTGCGGCCCGTCCGCAGGGCGTCCGCGAAGTCCTGGATCGTCGCGGCTTCCAGGCCCGCCACGGGGAACCCGGTCACCGGGCCGCCTGCGACACTCACCACGTCGCTGGCGGTCGGCGTCCCGCTCTCCTCGACCCGTGCGTCATGGGGGATCACCAGCGCGCCCTCGTCGGAGAACTTGAGCCTGCCCCCGAAGTCGTGGCCCTGCACGGGTCCGGTGAGGTCGCGGAGGGTGGCCAGCAGCTTCGCGTTCGCTCCGCTCACCGAGCCGGTCGGCAGTGACTCGTCATGGGTGAACAGCAGCAACTGCGGGCGCACCGGACCGGCCGTCGCCTGGCGGAACAACGCCGATCCCGCCAGCATGTGCGCCGCCACCTCGGCGTCCACGGGCAGGGTGGAACCGTCCACCAGGGGCAGGGTGTACCCGTTCTGGCCGTGTTCGCCCACCAGCGTCACCGGGCGGGTCCGGGCGCCCGTCGTCGCGGGAGCCCACTTCCCGGCGCGGTAGTGGTGCACCACGTGACCGTCCGCGTCCTTGAGCTCCTCGGCCACCAGTCGCTGGGACTGGTCGGTGGACAGGGCCATCGACCGCAGCACGTCCCCGTCGAGGACGCCGGGGGTGGCGAACCCGATGCCCACCAGGCCGCCGTCGTTCCTCGTGAGCGGAACCCAGCCGACATCACTCGGCCGGACCTGGGAGACGGGCTCGTAGTAACCGTCGTTGAGCACCACGGTGCTGTTGGACGGGCCGAGCCCGAGCGGATCGGTGGCCGCACTCACGAGGTGGCGCGATCCGGCGTGCCACAACGCTTCCGCGAACTCCTGCGCCGCGCGCCGGGACGCCTCGGGACGGTCGGGGTCGGCACCGACGAGCCGGATCGGCGTGGCGGGGGTGACCCAGCGCCGGTAGGCGGGCGAGTTCCGGACGCGGGACGCGAGGGTCGCCGGCGTGACCGGCACGCCCCGGACGAGGAACCGGTCCCCCACGAGCGTCGCGTAGACGTAGAACGACTTGCGCGCTCGCGGGTTGACCGGCTGCCGCGCGTGCAGGAACACCCAGGGCGGCTCGTCCGGCAAGCCGGAGCCGAAGCTCAGGCCTCCCGCCGCGGCCGTGGTCGGTGCGTGCTCGTGGCCCTGGGGCCAGTCCGGCAGGTCCACGACGACGCTCACCGCGGTCGACGGAACCGCCAGCTGCAGCACGTCCGGCGCCGGCTGGGAGGGGTCCACCGCCTGGCCGTCCCGCAGCAGGGCCGCGACGACGGTCGTCTGCTCGGGCCTGCCGGAGATCAGGACGACCGGCATCGCCGAGCCGGAGTCCTGCTGGAGCGTCACGGCGGTGGCGAGCCTGGACCTGAGCACCGCCAGGTCCGCCTGTTCGGCGGGGTCGGAGAGCTGGTTCGACACCGGGTCGACGTGGAAGAGGCTCGCCTGCGCCAGCTGCTCTTTGACGACGTCGCGCAGTGCGGGCGTGACCGGTGGCTGCACCAGTTCGAACCCGGCCGGGATGGAGCCCGCGTCGCTCGCGGTGTCCGAACCGGAGTCGTCGCTCTCCGCGCCGGGGACCGGCGTGGCGGGCCGGGGCAGGAGGGCGACCGGCGGTGCGGTGTCACCTCCACGCGTCGTGCGGACACCGTCCGAACGGTCCACCGTCCTCGACGGACCGTCGAACGCCGCGCGCGAGACCGCGACGGTGGCCCGCCCGCTGCCGGAGTTGCTCATCGCGGGGAAGGCCGCGCCGATCGCGGTACCCCGCCGGTCGCGGAACAGCTCCCGGATGCTCTCCTGGTTCCCGGTGCTGACGACGTCCGAGTCGGCTCGTGCCTCCAGCGCCACCTCGATCCTGACCTCGTGCGGCCCGACGCCGTGGTCGCCCTGCGGCCCCCTGGTCGTGATCCGGACGTGGTCGACGTCCACGGGCATACCGCGGTCGGCCATGTCCTGCGCCTCGTCGGCCAGCGCCGCGCGGAACCGGCGCTCGACCTCGACCACCCGCGCGGACGAGAGCAGCCCACCGGTCTGCGGGTGCACCGGACCGCGGCTCGTCCCCCCGCCCACGATGGTCACGGCCGGCATCGCCGTGACCCAGTGCTCCTGCGCAAGCCTCAGCTGCCGCCACGCGGCGGCCCGCACCACGGCACGAGCAGTCGTCTCGATCTCGGCGTCCGAACCGGCGAGGACGTCCGTTCCGGCCGGGTCGAACGCGGCGGTGACCGCGGGAACGTCGTTGGCCGCCAGTTCCCGCAGTTCGACGGGCGGGCGTGCGCGGCCGCCGGGAGGGACGACCTCCACGATGTCGCCGCCGTCCTCGACCACGTAGTTGTCGCCCTTGCCGGGCAAGAGTTCCCGGGTGGCCGCGAACATCCTCGGGACCGCCCGCTGCGGCGCGACCGACCGCCACGCCCGCAGGATCGCGCTGGCCATGCTCTCGCCGCTGTCACCGGGTTCGACACCACCCACGAAGCACATCTCGAGCATCAGGGCCGGGGTGGTGTTCGGATGCGCCTGTGCGAACAGGTGGTGGCCGCTGAGAACGGCAGCCGCCGCTCGCGGGTCCAGCGGGACCGCGTCACCCAGCAGGTAGGGCCGATTTCCCGGCAGCGCCGCGTACACGGCCGACCGGTTCCCGTGCGCCCCGGCGTACCAGGTCTCAAGCCCGAAGAAGGGACTGAGCTTCGGCACCAGGGTGTTCGCTCCGGTGCCGGACGAGTCCTGGAGCACGCGGCTGGAGAAGTAGAAGTCGCGGTAGCCGGCGCTTGCTCTGCCCGCGTCGTTCACGTCGTCGACCAGATCGAAGTCTGCTGACGGGAAGATCACACCGTGAAGACCGTTGAGGTCGTTCTTCTTGGGGTGGGAGACGAGGCTGGAGATCTCGACGGGTGGCGTGGCCGCACTGTCGAACCGGGGCACCTCCACGACGACCGAACCGTCGGACGAGAACCCCATCCGTCCACCGGACCAGTGGATCCTGCGCGAGTAGCCGCCTCCGGCGAGGCCCGTCGCCAACTCGTCCGGCCCCACCACGGGACCGTCGATCGCGGCGAACACGACCGACGGTTCCACCAGGCCCGTACCGTCGGCCTCCGTCGGTCCGCTGCCGAGGAGGAACCGCAGCCTCAGGTCGTTCCGCAGCACCGTCATCATGACCTGCGGGGTGACGTCGAGATCGCGCAGTCCTCGCAAGGAGGCGCGATAGCCGACCGGACCGGTCCGCACGAGGACGAACCCCGGCGTGCTGTCCTCGTTCGACCAGCTCGCCGTGACCGGAGTGCCGTCCGGAAGCCTCGGGAACCACAGCGAGTCGTCCTCCGCTGCGGCGGCCCACGCCTGGACCTGGGCGAAGAAGTCGTCGTCGCCCAGGGTGCGCACGACCAGGGCCCTGGGGTCGCCCTCCCGGTCCAGCACCAGCGTCACGTCGAGGTCACCGGCTCGCAGCCCCGACACGTCGGTGTAGCCGGTTCCCGGATCAGCGATCGTCGTGAGGTCGCCGCCGCCCCGCAACGCGTACACCGTCGGGAACAAGCCGGACTCGTGCAGCCGTGTGACGAGGTCGAAGGCGAAGGTGCCGAAGTCCTGCTCACCGGACAGGTGCGGTTTGACGATCACCACGGGACGGGTGGGATCGGCCGTCAGCGCCGAGAAGAAGCCCTGGTCGGACAACAGGGCCGTTCCGCCCCAGGCACCATCCACGTCGACCTGCGCGCCGTCGCCGAGAGTCGCGCGGGCGGCACCCGCGGCATCACCGGAGGCGGCGACGAAGAACGGCCGTGCGGCGCCCCACGGCCCAGGAACCACGAAACGGCCGCTTTCCACGGCGTCGGAGAACGCTTGCAACGTGTCACGTGACCACGGGCCCGTCTGCTCCGCGCCGGGAAGACCGAACACCGAACCGGAGCGGAACACCGACGTCGCGTCGACCGGCAGCGGGTGGTGGCCGAAGAGAACGCCGGTCGCCACTATCGTGACGCCGTCCGTCCTCATCCCGATCTCGCCGGCGGCGGTGTGGGTTTCGAACGTCTTCCCGGTGGCTCTGGAGAGTTCGGCAGCCAGTTCAGCGGTGAGGCCGAGCGCCTGTTGCGGGTCCCCCCAGACGTTCCGGTTCAGCAGCACCAGGGCCGGTTGCTCGGGTCCCGTGACCGCGGTGAGGAACTCCGGCCTGTTCACCAGGAACTCGGCGGTCTCCCGCGGGGTCGACAGCAGCATCCTGCCGTCTTGACCGACCGCGAGGTCGAAGTGCCCTGGTTCCGGGGTCGACGACAGTGCCACCACCAGGGGGCGCACCCGCCCCGGTTCGGTGAGCACCGCCCACGGAAGCGGCAGTTCACGTCCCTCCGCCCTGGGCCGGCCCGGAGGAACCACCGCCGAGACCCGTTCCGCGTGCACTGTCGGGACGGTTCCCGGTAGAGGGGTGAACCAGCGTGCTCTGGAGACGTCGAACCCGATCAGAGCGCCGGTCGAGTTCGTGATGGGACCGGAGACGACGTTTTCGGAGGTGGTCAGGTATTCCCGGTCGAACAGCAGGTCGGCCGGCTCCAGCAGGGTGCGGAGATCGTCCGGTTGGTCCTGATCGACCCTGGTCCACACCGGTCGGTTCGGCGCGTCCGCCAGAACCACCTCGGCGAACCGGTGGACGAAGTCCTCGGCGGCACGCACCTCGCCAGCCGGATCTTTGGTCAACGCGTCGGGCGAGCTGAACAGGAGGATGACGCGAAGGGGCAGCTCCCGGTCGAGCGAGCGGAAGGTGTCCGAGTCGCGCACCACCCGGCCGGCGGTGTCCGCGTCGAGCAGGTGGTCACCGGCGACAGCGTGACCGTCCTCGAACTCCAGCAGGACGAACGCCGATGAGGTCGCGGTCCAGTCGCCCTCCCCGAGCCACTCGTGCACCCGCTGCGGCCACCCGTCCGATTCCGACTCGTCGGACACCAGGGCGATCGCTTCGCGTGCGTTCCCCGTCGGTGGGTAGGTGACAACGGCGTACGGGGATGTCGAGGGGCTTCCGGCGGTACCGGCCGGACCGGCGGGAGAAGCGCCGCCGGGCAGTCCCTCGCGCTCGCGCTCGACCACCTGGGTCCCGGTCTCGGCGGCCAGGTGCGCCGCCAGGTCCTCCGGCCTGTCCCCGTCGCCGACCAGACCGCGGAGCTCCTGGTACCTGCGGTAGGCCACCAGCGTGACGATGGCGTCGTGGTCGAGGTTCTCCTGCGCGGGGACCTCGATGAACAACGGAGGCCTGCGCACGTGCCGGTCGACGATCCGGCGCGCCTCCTGCCGCAGCGCGTCCACCTCGCGTTGCGGCGCCTTGCCCCAGCGGCGGTCCACCTCTCCCACCTGGTCCAGGTGCGAGAGCAGGTCCGGGGCCGCGGTGCGGGGAGCCTCCTGCTCCTCGACCTCCGGTGCCGGATCGGGGGTGACCTCCTCCTCGGCGACCTCTTCGGCGACCTCCTCTTCGGCGACCTCCTCGTCAGAGACCTCCTCGGCGATCTCCTCGTCGGCTTCCCGGCGTTGCTCGGCGGCGATCTCGCGGTCGTGCTCGGCCTTGGCGGCCCACCACTCCTGCTTCGCCTTCTCCTCCTCGCGCACGGCCGCGCGTTCCGCCTCGACGGTGGCGGCGTGGGCGGCGGTGACCGCACCGGACTGCGCGATGACGCGGGCGAGTCGCGTTTCCTGGTCCACGAGCCTGCGCAGAGCCGCGTCGGCGGCCGCCCACTCACCGCGCCGCCGCTTCACCTCCTCGCGGTGGTGCTCCCTGGACTCGGCGGGTGCGTTCTTCCACTCCTCGCGCGCCCGCGTGAACTCGTCGCGACGCTCACGTGCCAGCTCCCGCTGGGCCTGGACGAGGGGCCGGATGTCCTGCCGGTCCACGATCGCGGTGGAGCGCCGCTGGTCGGCGGCCTCCAGCGGCCGGGCGGCGACCTCCACCCGGTCGGACGCGGCGATCCGGGCCCGCTCGGCCTTCAGCCAGGCCTCGGCCTTCTCCGCGAGCACCGTCGTGGAGTCCACCAGCTGGTCGGGCAGCTCCCTGCCCGTCAGCCGCGTGGCGTTCGTGTCGTACATCCGCACGGCGAACGCGTCGTGCACGCGGCGGTCCTTGTAGGCGACCGCTTCCGTCTTGCCGTGCTGCGTGCGGGGACGGGCGACGACACGGGTGTCCACGCTGGTGACCAGTGCCCGGGTGAGCTTCTCGTCCGTCCTGGTCTCGGAGCTCATCGGCTCGGCGCTCCTGGACTCGTCCGTCCGGGAGAGCTCGCTCTCCTCCAGCTCGGGACCGAGCGCGGTGTGCGTGGTCCTCGTCGTGGAGGCGCCCTTCGCGTCGAACGGGCTGCGGAACGGCTTCGTCCCGGACTCGGTGCCCTTGCCGGAGCCGGTCGAGGTCGCCTGGCCCAGCGCGCCGAACGGAGCCGTGTTGAGCAGCTCCGCCTCGTTGCCGCTGGTGAAGCCGACCTCGGTCTCCTCGGACCGCACCCGCTGGGCGTCGATCCGCACACCCGCGCTCGTGCTGGCGAACCTCGGCGTGCGCGACGGCCGGAAGTGGATCTCCACGTCGTGGTCGAGGCCGTCGTGCAGGGAGAGCACGAACCGGCCGTCCAGCGCGGCCTGGAACGCGGCGCGCACGCTCGTGGGGGTGATCGCGGTCCGGAGCACGCGCAGGACCTTCGGAGTGATGTCGACGCCCGCGGCGCGCAGCACGTCCACCGCGTCGCGACGCAGGACGTCGATGTCTCCGAAGTAGTGCTCCGCCCAGTGGGCGCCGAGGTCCTTCATCGGCGGAACGGGCGTGCCGTCGGGCAGCGTCGTCCGCCACGCCGCCATGTCCTCGTCGCTCAGCGGGCCGGTGCGGACACCGCTGTCCGCCTCGGCCGAGCCGAACCGGCCTCCCCGCACCGGCGGGGGGAACGCCTCCTCCGCGAGCTTGGTGACCTCGGCCTCCTCGGTCACCTCGACCGAGCCGTAGTCACGTCCGTGGCGCTGGACCCGCAGCGTGACGTCCAGGCGTCCGGTGTGGACGGCGACCGGGCCCTCGACGGTGGCCGACTGGCTGTACTTGGTCCGTTCCTCCGTGGACTTCTTCAGCTCCCTGCGGCCGAAGATCCCTTCGAGACCGGGCCCCGCGCCCGCCTGTCCCTCGGTCCGCTTGGGCTTGGCGTTCTCGTCCTGCCCACTGCTCGGGTCGGTCGTGCCGGGGTTGCGCACGACGACGGCCGCGCGGGACGACGCGATGGCGGTGAACAGGGTCCGCACCCGGCTCGTGACGCCCTTCGCGCCGAGCTCCGCGCTCACCCCGGCCTTGAGCTTCGCGACGTTCCGCACCGCGCCCTGGGAGGGTTCCTCGGTGAACGACGCGTCGATCACGAGCTCGTAGGTCTCGCCGTGGAAGCGGTCCTCCAGCCTGTTCGGGGCCACCTGCCCGCCGTTGATCAGGCTGTTGACCATGCGGTTGGCGTCCGACAGGAAGTTCTTGACGCTCGCGATGTTGACGTTGTTCGGGTCGAGGGTGGAGTCCGGCAGCAGCCTTCCGGCCTTGTCCGCGCCGATGGCGGGGTGGCGTGCCAGCTCGTCGCGCAGGGCGTCGACGTGCTGCCGGAGGTCGATCGGCCGGCTGATGCCGCCGAGGCCGACCGACTGGCCCTCGGTCCGTCCTGGGCTCAGCCCCGGCGGCACGGCGAGCGTCCCGTCGGGACGGGACGCGGCAGGAGGGGTGCCGGTCGCGAGCTCCGCGAGCTGGTCCGCCGTCACCCAGGCGAGCACGGACTCCGGCAGGTGGACCACCTCACCGGCCCTGGTGAGCGGTTTCGGGGCGGTCAGGCCGAAGGTGAGGTTGTTCTTGTGGACGGCCTCCGCGACGACGGTCGCGTCGACGTCCAGGCGGACCAGGAACATCTTCTGCGGCAGCTCGCTGATCGAGAGCTTCTCCGCGGTCTCGACGTAGCCGGAGTCCGACCGGCTGTCGCTGCCGCTGTACGGCGATCCGAGGAGGACAAGGATGCCGCGGGGCATCGCGTGCGTGCCCTGCTCGCCGGCCGTCAGGCTCCTGTCGGTCAGCACCGGAACCCCGACGACGTAACCGCCGAAGCTGTCCGTGGGGCCTCCGACACCGGTGACCTTCGACGTGCCCTGGACCTCGCGCACGACCTGCTGGTACTCGTGCGCGGTCACGGGTGTCGCCGACAGGCGCGGTGCGAAGGTGACGCCCCAACTGCCGAACAGGTCGTGCACCCGGCGGCCGTGCAGCTTCTTGGCGGAGTCGATCACCAAGGTGTCGCTGAACAGGCGCAGGTCCTGCGTCAGCTTCTCGGAGGCGAGCTCCTCGCTGACCGTCTGCGCGATGACGCCGGTGCGGCTGCGCACCACGGGGTCGTGACCGGAGGCGGCGCTCATCACCTCCAGCGCGGCCTGCTGGAGCTTCTCCGCGCCGTGGAACGACACGATCTCGACGTCGTCGAAGCGGTGCGACATCGGCGGGCGCAACGCGTGCGGTGCGGGCGGGTCGGGCAGCGTGGGCGTGGGCGTGGGCACGACCGGCGCGGCGGGCTCGGCGTCGAACGGGTTCCCCGGTGCCAGCAAGACTTCGGGGACCAGCGTGCGCATCTCGACCGAGATCTCACCGGGCACGCGGGGCATCTCCGCGTGCGTGGGCAGCTGACGACCGCTGCGGCCGGGGATGATCCTGCGCACGGCCTCGGCGTGGCGGCGCTCCGAGTCGACCCTGAAGTCGATCGTCAGCGTGGACTTGAACTGGCGGACCGCCCGGTCGCCGATCTTGCCCTCCTCGGTGAGCGAGTCGCCCTTGCGCCGTTCGACCCTGCGCTTCGCCTTCGAGCCGAAGGTCGTCTCCTTCGACCAGTTCCGCGCTCCGCGCACGCCGAACAGCAGGACGCCGAACGCGGTGGTCGAGGGCCCCGAGCCGGGGAGCAGGCCCATGAACCGCAGCTGGGGTCCGCCGCCGACCTCGGCCGACCTGGAACCACCGCTCTCGATGCCGTCGGTGGCCTTGCCGACGTAGACCTCTTCGAGCTCGTCGGCGGTGAGCGGGTCACCCTCCTCGATGTCGCTGACGCGTGCCGTCACGGTCACCGTCGTGCGGTAGTCGTGGAACCAGCCCTTGCGCCGCACCGGGATCAGCAGCCCGCCGTCGCTCAGGCGCCGGGTGAGGCGGGCGATCTCGTTCTCGTCCAGCGCTTCCGCGAGCGATCGGCCCCGCTGGATCGCCTCGACCGCCTTCGCGGTGAGCCGCCCGTCCTCGACGTCGCCGTCGGTGAACTGCCGGACGAACATCGAACTGCTGACGTACCACCGCCTTTGCAACGGGACGTCGTGCAGCAGCGGCACCAGCGCCTGTTCGAGCAGCCGGCCGCTGTCGACCTCCTCCACCACACCGAGGATCGCCTTGCCCCGCTCGAACTCCGGCGGCCCCTGCACGGTCCGGTCGGCACCACCGCGGAACCCGCCGTCCTCCGGGTCGGGACCGGCGAGCCCGACCCGTGCCGCGTTGCGCCGCGAGGTCCAGTGCAGTGCGGTGACGTTGCCGTCCAGCTTCCAGGGCCGCTGCCCCTCCTTGCCGACCTGGCGGACCTCGATGTCGTAGACCATCTCGTAGCGGACGGCGTCGCCCGTGATCTTCAGCGCCTGCTTGCCCGCGGTCGAGCCGGAGACCTTCCCCGACGCGTTCCGCTCGACGCTCGCGCTGCCCGTGAGGCCACCCGCCGCCATGACACCGGGGATCGGCTCGCCGCCACCACCGATGAAGCCGGACAACGCGAACTTCCGCTTCACGGCGTACTTGCCGGAGTGCTCGAAGTGCGCGTGCGTCCGCTCGGTGATCTTGACCTTGTCCCTGACCTGGTCGACGCGCACCCACCGCGCGACGGCGCGCATCTCCAGCTGCGTGCTGCGCGGACGCCACTCGAACCCGCGCCCACGCCCCTTGAAGATCGGCGGTGAGGCGACCCACCCCTTCTCCGGGTCGGCTTCGCCGTCGTAGACGGCCATCTTCGGCAGGTTCTCCGCGATCGTGCTCTCGCTGAAGAACTCCTCCACGACCTCGCGGCCGTCCGAACCGAGCGCGGTCGCCTTCGCGAAACGCGGCTGCAGGCGGGACAGGACCTGCTCGGCGAAGGTGGCCGTGCCGGGGTTGTTGACCACGGCCGACTCGGTGGCGACGCCGCGCGGCAGGCCGGTCAGCTCCGGCAGGCGGGTGGTCTCGTCCCCCTGCTTCTCCTGCCACACCGGGTCGTCGGCCACGAGCCGCTCGCGGTCCGCCCTGGTGACCGGGGCGATGTCCGCTCCGACGACGTCGCCGATCCGCGGCCCGATCTCCTCGTGGAGCACCGCGCGGCCCGCGTCGTCCTTCGTCGGGAGGTCAGTTGGCACCGTCAGGGTCACCCGGCCGCTGACCTCGACCTCCTGCTCCCCCTCCGGTGACATGACCCTGCGGCCGTCCTCGTCGAAGAGCCGGAACGACAAGGTGACCGGAACGTCGGCCTTCACCGCCGGGGTGTGCTCGACCTTCGTCGACCTGCCCAGCTCCTTCTTCTGCTCGCTGCTCACCTGCTCGACGGGCGCGGCGGGGATCGTGGGCATGACCTGGACCACGACGCCGGGCAGACCGGTGAACTGCAGGGGCGGCGAGAGGTTGTTCTGCCGCGTGCCGTCCTCCTCGACCGAGGACGACGTCTTGGTCTTCGACGAGGCGACCTGCTTGTTCTCGGCCTCGCCGAGGACCACCACGCGGTCCCAGTGCGCCGTGGCCTTGACCTCCAGGCTGTGGAACCGGTCATCACCCTTGACGGTGGGACGGCTGCCGTACTCCTGGAACGCGCCGGCGACCGCGTGCTCAAGCCCCTCGGACAGCTCGGCGGTACCGTCCCAGTGCTTCACGCCGGGTGCGAGGCGCCTCAGCGCCTGCTCGACCTCGACGCGCGCTCCGTCGTCCCCGCGGAGCACGTCGATCTGCTCGGCGGCACCGAGCCCGCGGCTGTCCCGGAGGTACTGCGGGAGGCTGTCGCGCAGCCGTTGCTCCGCCGACTCGGGTGTCTGCTCCTCCGGTGTTGTGCCGCTTTCCTGTTCCTCGTCGGGTTTCTTGACGGGTTCCTTGTCCGGCAGGGCGAACCGCACCCGGCGCCCGCCGGCCCCCTTCTCCTCCGTGCCCCGGTACAGCCGCGGCTCCACCGCGCCCGTGGGCAGATCGGCCGTGACCCGTCCACGCGGGACGTCGGCGAGCAGGTCGACCGGCCCGATCACCCGCGACAGCACGGACAGGTACCGCGAGGGCACCTCGACCTTCGTGACCGCCCGCGGCACCCCGTCCGGCCCGGTCCGCTGGTGGCGCCCCATCAGCGTGCCCTCGACCGTCGGCCGGTTCGCGCCACCGGTCTCGTCCACGAGCCCGAACATGTGCCCGACCTCGTGCGCGGAGGCCAACGGCCCCTGCCCCGGCGTCCAGTGCGTCTGGTCGACGTCGTGCTCGGGGTCCAGGTGCACAACGTGGTGCACCACCGGCGAGCTCCCCGTCGTGCGGAACAACCCGGAACCGCAGCAGGTCCCCGTTGTCCGTGCGCAGGTCCGACCCGTTGAGGTACTGGTCCACCCCGTCCTGGGCGTCCCGCAACACCTCCCGCCGCACGTCCTCGCCGAAGCGGCCTTCGGGGTCGATGTCGACGACGACGGTCAGCTCCGTCGTCCACACACCGTCCTGCACCGCCCTGCGCACCTCGAACGCCGACCGTTGCACCTCCGGTTGGCCGGGCAGGCCGCGGAGGGTTCCCCGCTGGTGGGCGGGGGCTTGTTCCAGTGCGTCACGGCGGTACTGCTGTGCGGGGGTGGCTGGGGTGGGCTGCGCTTCCAGGTCTGGCTCCGACTCCACGTCGGAGTCGTCGGTCAGCGTGTCGTCGAAGACGGATTCGGTGTCGGTTTCGCGGTCGGAGTCGTGGTCGGTTTCGCGACTGGTCGCGCGGTCGGTCTCGCGGTCGGAGTCGCGATCAGAGTCGCGGTCGGAGACCGTGTCCACCTCGGCCGCGTGCGGCGTCGGGGTGTGGGAGACCTCCGGGTTCTGGATCTCCGTTGTCCCGCGGTCCACTCCGAGCTCGCTCGGCGCCTCGACCACCGGGAGCACGTCCGGCCTCACCGGCACGTGCTGGGGTGCGGGTGTTTCGACCGACGAAGGCAGGGGCGGTGCCACGACATCGTCCCGGCCAGGTCGGCCCGTGGGCTGCCCGGTCTGGGGTTGCCCTTGCTGCGGCTGTCCTTGCTGGGGTTGCCCGGTCTGGGGTTGCCCTTGCTGCGGCTGTCCTTGCTGGGGTTGCCCGGTCTGGGGTTGCCCTTGCTGCGGCTGTCCTTGCTGGGGTTGCCCGGTCTGGGGTTGCCCTTGCTGCGGCTGTCCTTGCTGGGGTTGCCCGGTCTGGGGTTGCCCTTGCTGCGGCTGCCCGGTCTGCGGCTGCCCGGTCTGCGGCTGCCCGGTCTGCGGCTGCCCGGTCTGCGGCTGCCCGGTCTGCGGCTGACCTTGCTCGCTCTGGGGCGTCTGGGACTGACCCGGCTGAGGCTGATCCGGCTGAGCCTGGTCCGGCGGAGGCTGTGGCGTCTGGGACTGCGGTGTGTGGGACTGCGGTGTCTGAGGCTGCGACGCCTGAGGCTGCGGTGCGCTGGACTCACGCCGTTCTTCACCCACGGCATCGACATCGGTGCGCGCTTCACCCCCGACGGTCGGCGGCAGCTGCGAGTGCACGGCCCCTGGCGGGGGAACCTCCGACCGAACCCCGCCCGGATCCTGCGGACTCAACGCCGGCGAGTCCAGACGCGGAGCGTCCACAACCGAAACGTCCCCACCCTGCGGCGAAGGCGAGAACACACCCGGCTGCACCCCACTAGGCTGCGAGCCCGGCGTCTGCGAGCCCGGCGTCTGCGAGCCCGGCGTCTGCGAGCCCGGCGTCTGCGAGCCCGGCGTCTGCGAGCCCGGCGTCTGCGAGCCCGGCGTCTGCGAGCCCGGCGTCTGCGAGCCCGGCGTCTGCGAGCCCGGCGTCTGCGAGCCCGGCGTCTGCGAGCCCGGCGTCTGCGAGCCCGGCGTCTGCGAGCCCGGCGTCTGCGAGCCCGGCGTCTGCGAGCCCGGCGTCTGCGAGCCCGGCGTCTGCGAGCCCGGCGTCTGCGAGCCCGGCGTCTGCGAGCCCGGCGTCTGCGAGCCCGGCGTCTGCGAGCCCGGCGTCTGCGAGCCCGGCGTCTGCGCACCCGGCGTCTGCGCACCCGGCGTCTGCGCACCCGGCGTCTGCGCACCCGGCGTCTGCGCACCCGGCGTCTGCGCACCCGGCGTCTGCGCACCCGGCGTCTGCGCACCCGGCGTCTGCGCACCCGGCGTCTGCGCACCCGGCGACTGCGCACCCGGCGACTGCGCACCCGGCGACTGCGCACCCGGCGACTGCGCACCCGGCGACTGCGCACCCGGCGACTGCGCACCCGGCGACTGCGCACCCGGCGACTGCGCACCCGGCGACTGCGCACCCGGCGACTGCGCACCCGGCGACTGCGCACCCGGCGACTGCGCACCCGGCGACTGCGCACCCGGCGACTGCGCACCCGAGTCAGGGCGCGTGGCCGCGCCCGTTGCCGGGGGTGCTTCCACTACGGGTGGCAGGGAAGGCCTTGGCTGGCCGCCCGGAACCTGCTGACCACCCGGAACCTGCTGGCCAGCCGACCCGCCGGCGTTGCCGGCCGGACCGCCACCCGGCACCGCGCCGGGAACGGCACCGCCGGGCACACCGGCGCCCGCTTCCGACCGTCCGCCCGTGCCCTGACCGGAGTTCGCGCCTTGGCCGGGATTCGTGCCCTGGCCGGAGTTCGCGCCCTGACCGGGATTCGAACCCTGACCGGGACTCGCGCCGCCGACGACCCCCACACCCGACGGCGGACCAGCCGAGCCCTCGGCCTGCGGACCCACGCCGTCCTTCTGACCGCCGGAATCCGCACCCTCTCGACCGGCACCACCAGGCACCCCACCACCGGGCACGCCAGAACCAGGCACACCCCCAGCGGGCACACCCCCAGGCACCCCATCGCCCCCAACGGCAGCGCCGGCCCCATCGCCCCCGGCCGAGCGCCCCTCGCCGCCCGCCGCCTCAGAACCGTTCCCCTCGGAACCGTTCCCCTCGGAACCGTTCCCCTCGGAACCGTTCCCCTCGGAACCGTTCCCCTCGGAACCGTTCCCCTCGGAACCATTCCCCTCGGAACCATTCCCCCCAGGACCGCCCGCACCAGGAACATCCGGCGCATCCGGCCGACCGATCTCCCCGATCGGAGGCGACTTGATGTACCCGGTCTCCCGAAGGTGGTCCTCGATGGCATTGCCCGCGTCGTCGGCCTTCTTCTGCGTGCCACCGCTGAACATGCCGCCGACAGCACCGGTCCACAGGTCGTCCATGCTGCCGCCGAGGATGCCCGCGGCGGCGGCGCCGACCACGACGTCGGCGGTGGCCTCGCTGGTGCCGTGGAACAGCACGTTGTCCTCGACCTTGGGCTTCCACGCCCGCATGCCGGTGTGCATGCCGCCCGCGATGACCCCGGCGCCGAGGCCGGCGACGCCGCCGACGATGGTGCTCTGGACGTCCCACTCGAAGCGGTTGCCCTCCGCGAACTGCGCGATCTGGGCGATGGCGTCCTGGAAGATCTCGTCGATGCCCTCCTCGATGCCTTCCATGATCAACCGGATCGCCCAGTGCAGCTGCGCGCTGATCTGCTGAATGGCGGTCCTGGCCGCGGTGATGAAGGCGGGCACCAGGGGTGCGGTGAACGGGCTCGCGAGCGCCCAGAGGATCGAGGCCGCGAAGAACGCGATCTCGATGAGCATCGTGTAGATGGACTGCTCGACGCTCAGCGCGAGTTTCAGCAGGCTGGTCGACTGGTTGTTGGCGAGCTGGACGATGCTCGGGACCGCGTTGATGACGCTGGTCACGCGGTCGCGGAACGCGCGGCCCACGCGGCCGCCGATGGCGTTCTCGACGTTGCTGACCAGGTCGAGGACGCCGTTCGCCATCTCGCCGAGGGTGCGGCCGCTCTCAACCCAGTTCTGCGCTAGGGCACGGGTGGCCGCCACGTCGATCCTCGGGGCCTGCTGGCCCGCCACCAGGATCCACAGCCAGTCGAACGTCGGATCGAACTTGATGTCCATTCAGTCCACTCCGAACTGCCGCTCAGCTCGCCTGCCGCGACGGCTCCTCTCTGGCCATCGAGTGCGCGGTGCGGACTCGATCGGACCGCGATCGTTCCGCAATCCAGCCACTCCGCCGGGGCAGGATCAACACGAACGGCCCAACCGGGAACCACAAAGGAAGTCTTTCCTGCCTCAACGCACCCCGGACCGGGGTCAGTGGGCGGGGATGCGGGCGAGCTCGACCTCGACCTCGGCCCGCTGCTCCGGCAGCGACAGCTCGTCGAAGGTGGCCAGCGCGCACCGGAACAGGGAGTCCGCGACCTGGTGCTCACCCGAGTCGAGGCGGCAGCGGCCCTCCCGGAACGCGGCCCGCGCCGAGTGCACGGAGGCACCCACCTTCTCGAAGAGGCCGCGCGCCTCGGCGAACATCGGCGCCGCCCGGCCGCACTGCCCCACCGCGTGCAGGCCCCGGGCCACGCCCTCGATGCACATCGCCAGCAACCTCGTGCGGGACAACGCCAGCTCACCGTTCTGGTTGTGCCGCAGTGCTTCCTGCAGCAGCTCCTCCAGCACCGCGAGCGCTTCGCGCGGCCTGTTGTCGAGCAGCAGCAACACGCCGAACTGGTAGCGCACGGTCATCCGCACCGTCCAGAACCCGAACGGGGCGGACAGCTCGACGGCCTGCCGCGCGTGCTCCAGGCTGTTCTGGCGGTCGCCCAGCATGAACTCCTGCGCGGTGACGTGCGCCAGCGCCCACACCCGCTCCAACCGGTCACCGGCCTCGTCTGCGCAGCGCAGGGCGATCTTGTGCTGTTCCACCGCGCCCGCGCAGTCCTGCGCGGTCACCAGGGCCCACCCGAGCAGGTTGCGCTGCTGTGCCTCCGCGGTCACGTCGCGCAGCGTGCGCGCCGCGTCGACCCCGGCGCCGAAGACCTCGACCCAGTCGACGCCGTGCCGGTCGTCGTCGGCGTACCAGTGCATCGCCCGCGCGAGCTCCACGACCTCGCGGTGCCGCCCGGTCCGCGCCGCCTCGCGGAACGCGGCCAGCCAGCTCGACCGCTCCTGCTCCAGCCACGACCGCGCCTCGTCCAGCGAACCGAACACTTCGTTCGCGGGTTCCTCCGGCGAGAACCTCTCCCCCGCCGCCGTCGCCATGCCCAGCAGGTGCTCCAGCACCGCCTCCGTCGTCAGCAAGCGGTCGGCCTCGTCGTCCTCGGCCTCCCAGCGCTCACGCGCGAACAACCGCAGCAGGTCGTGGAACCGGAACCGGCCCTCCGCCGGACCCGCCTGCACCATGCTCGCGTCCACCAGCTCGTCGAGCTGGCCGAACGCCTCCGACTCCGTCACACCCCCGGCCACCTGCGTCAGCTCCACACCGAAGTCCGCACCCGGCACCGCCGCCAGCCGCCGGAACAGCATCCGGCCCTGCGGCGACAAGCCCCGGTACGACACCTCGAACGCCGACCGCACCTGCAGGTCCCCCGCGGACAACGACGTCAGCCTCGTGCGCTCGTCCCGCAGCTGGTCCACCAGGTACCGCAACGACCAGTGCGGCCTGCTCGCCAGCCGGTTGCCCGCGATCCGCAACGCCAGCGGCAGGTTCCCGCACAGCTCGATCAACCCGGCCACCGCGTCCGGCTCGGCCCGCACCCGGCGCTCACCGACGACGGCCTGCAGCAACGCCTCCGCGTCCTCGTCGTCGAACGGGTCGAGGTGCAGCCACCGCACCCCTTCCAGGCCGGCCAGCAGGCGGCGGCACGTCACGAGCGTCCGGCAGCCGGGAGAGGTCGTGAGGAACGGCCGGACCTGCGCCTCCGAGGCGGCGTTGTCCAGCAGCACCAGCACCTTCCGCTGCTGCAGCACCGCGCGGTACTGGCCCGACTGCTCGCTCACGGCGCTGGGCACGTCGCTCGGCGCCACGCCCAGCGCCCGCAGCAACCGGTCGAACACGACCTGCACGGGGAGCGGTTGCTCGTCGACCCCGCGCAGGTCGACCGCCAGGCACCCGTCCGGGAACTCGTCGCGCATCCAGTGCGCCGCCGACGCCGCCAGCACCGTCTTGCCCACGCCGGGCTGACCGACCATCGCCACCGACGGACTCGTGCGGATGCACTCCTGCAACCGGGACAGCTCCCGCCCCCTTCCCACCCGGTCCACGGGCAGGGGCGGCAGCTCGGCGACACCGGAGACCGACACCGGAGACCGCCGCCTGCGTCCGTGCTCCGCGACCCGCAGGAACTCCTCCCGCTGCACGGCGCCCAGCTCGAAGGCATCCGCCAGCACCTCGGCCGACCGCCGCTGCGCCGCACGAGCCCGGCCCTGCTCCAGCTCCCGCAACGCACGCACACTGATACCCGACCGCTCCGCCAGACCCAGCTGACTCAGCCCAGCGGCACGCCGGTATCCCAGCAACAGCTCTCCGAACGTCGACCAGCACTCCGACTCGTCCACTAGACCAATGTACCTGATAATAGGAATTAGCGGTCACGCCGTGAAGGAATGACGAAAAGCGGGCGTACTCGGTACGGGATGCTCCGGTGCGAACGAGCAGGATGCGCGGTCCACCAGGGCGGATTCCGCCGACGTGCTTGCACCGCACCTCACCGGCGCACTAGGCCGGAAAGCGCACCACCGCCGCGCCGGAGCCGAGAACGGGAAGAACCAGTGACGAACGCCGAAGAGCTCGCCGACGTGCAGGACGCCGTGTGGGAGTGGCTGGCCGCCGACCTGAACTGCAGCCTGGCCCGGTCCACGGTGCTCCGGCCCGATCCGGGCGCGTGCCGTGCGGCGCTGCGGCGGTTGCGGCTCAGCGCGGAGTCGCGACTGGGCGCGATCGTCCTCAACACCGGCGGCATCCTGCTGCACGAGAGCTGGGTGCGGGTCTACGGCGGGTCGGGCGGTGGACCGGAGGGCATGCCCGGCATCGCCGAGGTGAACGGCGTGCACCGGCCGGCCGCACCGGACGGCTTCCACCGGTCGGCCGAGGTGGACCGGCGGCCGGCGGCCGGGCTGGTGGTCGCGCACGACGCGCTGGGGGGCGTGTTCGTGCTCAACGGCCCCGAGCCCCGCTCACACGGCAGACCGGGCCGCCCGGACGACGTGATCTACTTCAGCCCCGCCACCCTCGCGTGGCAGACCACGGGACTGGACCACGACCGCTGGCTGGACTGGCTCGTGAACGGCGGCGCGGCCGGGCACTACCGCGAGGTGCTGTGGCCGACGTGGCGGGACGACACCGCCGGGCTGGGTCCGCGGCAGGGCATGTCCGTGCACCCGGCTCTGTGGTCGGCGGAGGCCGAGGACGGCTTCACCCCGCCGGTCCGCAGGCCGGCGCCCCTGCAGGAGGTCCTCGACGGACACGTGGCGGCCTGCGTCCGGCTCGGCCGCCCCCACCCCGGTGCACTGGGGACCGTCGAACCGCGAACGCCGCGCCGGCGCCGCACTGTCCAATCCGGACGGTGAGGCGAACGCACCCCCGGCACTCCGCGCGCGAGGGTGACGTGGTTTCCTCCCGCTGAGAACATCATCGGTACAGACGGACACATCACCCTGCCCCTTTGCACCTCACGGGTGGCGGGGTTGAATGGTCCGCGTGACAGAGCTGCGCGATGAACCACCCGGTCCGTCCTTCGGCCACTGTCTGCTGAGGTACCGGACCTCGGCGGGCCTGTCGCAAAGGGAGCTGGCGCTCGCCTCCGGGTTGAGCGTGCGCGCGCTGCGCGAGCTGGAGCACGGACGGGCCGCGGCCGCTCAGGAGAAGTCCACCGAGCTGCTGGCGACCGCGCTGGGGCTGACCGGCGACGAACGCGAGTCGTTCCTCCTGCTGGCCAGGGAGGGCAGGCGCAGGTCCAGCGCGTCCGGCACCAGGACGATGCTGTACGGCTTGCCCGCCGTGCCCGCTCTGGTCGGCAGGGACGACGAGCTCGGCCGGCTGTCCCGCGCCGCGCGGGCAGGGGGCACCACGGTCGTGGCCGGGCCTCCCGGTGTCGGGAAGACCTCGCTCGCCGTGACCGCCGCGGACCGTCTGAAGGGGCACTTCCCGGACGGCTGCCTCGCAATCGACCTGCGCGGTGTGGACGACCAGCCCGTCCAGCCCGGGTTCGCGCTGGAGCGGATGCTCACCGCGCTCGGCGTGCCCGCCGGCCGCGTCCCTCCCGGGGAAGCCGCACGGAGCTCGCTCTTCCGCACGCTGATGCGGGACCGCCGCACCCTGGTCCTGCTGGACAACGCCGCCGACGAGGCGCAGGTGCTGCCGTTGCTGGCCGGTGCCGACCACAGCTTCACGATCATCACGTGCCGGCGTTCGCTCCCGGACCTGGACCTCGCGGACCTGGACCCGGTGCAGCGCCTGGTGCTCGACGTGCTGCCCGAGCAGGGCGCCGTCGACCTCCTGACCACGATCGTCGGCGAGGACGTCGTGCTGGCCGATCCCGCCGCCGCCAGGGAGGTGGTGGACCTGTGCGGCAACCTCCCGCTGGCCGTGCGGATCGTCGGCAACCGGCTGGCGACCCGCCGGCACTGGTCGCTGTCCTACCTGGCCGGACAGCTTCGCGACGAACACCGGCGGCTCGACTCGCTCGCGGCGGGCGACCTGCGGCTCAGGCCCGCCTTCGAGCTGTCGCTGCGCAGGCTCAGCCCCGCGGCGCAGGAGGTGTTCCGCAGGCTCGCCCTCATCCCGGGAGCCCACTTCAGCGAGGAGCTCGCGGCGGTCGTCACCGGGGTGTCCGCGCAGGAGGTCGAGGCACAGCTGGACGAACTGGTCGAGGCATCGCTGCTCACCGTGACGGCCGCGCGGATGCGGTTGCAGTTCCACGACCTCGTCCGGTTGTTCGCCGGGGAACGCCTGGCAGCGCAGGAACCGGAGGACGTCAGGGACCGGCTGCAGGACGCCCTTCTGACCCACGTGCTGCGGAAGACCACCGCCGCCGCCCGGCTGTTCCTCGCCACGGTGGCGGACGTGCCGCCGGACAGCCCGTTCGGGTCCCAGGAGGAGGCGAGGGAGTGGCTGGAGCAGGAGTCCACCAACTGGCTCCTGGTGCTGCACCGGGCGACGGAGGCCCACCGGTACCGCGAGGTGGTCGACTGCACCTGGTCGTTGTACAACTACGCGCACGGGCGTTACGCGGGGCATGACTGGACCGACGTGTTCGAGCTCGGTGTACGCGCTGCGAGGCAATTGGGAGACCAGAAGGCGGAGGCCGACCTGCTCACCCAGTGGGGAGCAGCGTTCCAGTGGGGCCACGGCGACAGCGAACGCGCTCTGAGCACCATGTTCGAGGCGCTGACCCTCGCCGAGGAGATCGGCCACCACCAGGGCGCCATGGTCGCGCACTCGGCGCTGGGGTGGCCGCTGGTGTTCGCGGGAAGGCCCGAGGAGGCGCTGCGGCACGCCGAACTCGCCTTCGAGATGTCGGAGCCGTACGACTTCTTCGAGACCCGGTTCTGGATGCAGCTCGGGTGTGGTGGTCTGCGGCTTGCGACCGGCCACTTCGCCGAGGCCCTCGCCGTTCTCGCCCCACTGCTCGTGGAGGCCTCCGAACGGATCGGTGAGACGAACCAGGAGGTGGCCGGGAAGACGGTGGTGCTGGTGCGGATGAACATCGGCGACTGCCTCGCCGGCCTGGGTCGCTGGGCCGAGGCCGCCGAGCACTACCACGAGGTCGTCAGACTGCTCGGGACGGACCGACCCACCTACCGCAGCCGGGTGGAGCTGCTCGTGTGCGAGGGCACGGCGTGGCGCCAGGCGGGCGACTTCAAGCGCGCACGCGAGTGCCTCACGCGCGCACTCGACCTCTGCGACGACCCCGCCGACCGCGGTGACCGCGCGCCGGTGGAGGCCGAGCTGGCCCTGTTGCCGGTGGCGGAGACCGCCACTCCCGGATGACGTTCTCCCGAACTTCATCCCCGTTCCACATCAGTCGGCCATTCAAGGCAGGGAGAGTGAGGCCATGAGTGCCACCCACACCTCGGCGTCCGAGTCGCCGTTCGGTGAGGTCCTGCTGAGCCTCCGGACGGCAGCGGGACTGACGCAGGCAGGCTTGGCCCTCGCCTCCGGGATGAGCGTCCGTGCGTTGCGCGAGCTGGAACGCGGCCGGGCGAGTGCGCCGCAGGAGCGCTCGACGGAGCTGCTCGCCGACGCGCTGGGACTCGCGGGGGGTGCCAGGGACTCCTTCCTCTCCCTGGCGAGGCAGGGGCGTCGCCGCTCGGCCGGGGCCGCGAAGAACGCGGCGTTGCGCAGCCTGCCGGCGGTGCCCGGCCTGGTCGGACGGCAGCAGGAGCTCCTGCAGCTGTCCCGCGAGGCCGAAGCCGGTGGCGTCGTCGTGATCGCGGGACCACCGGGGGTCGGGAAGACGTCGCTGGCGGTGGCGGCGGCGGAGGACCTGCTCTCCTCCTTCCCCGACGGCTGCCTCGCGCTGGACCTGCGCGGCGTCGACGACCGGCCGCTCAGCCCCGCCGCGGCGCTGGAACAGATGCTGGCCTCGCTGGACGTGCCGCCGTGGCGGATGCCCGCGACGCTCGACGAGCGCAGTTCGTTGTTCCGCAAGGTGTTGCGCGACCGGCGGGTGCTCGTGCTGCTGGACAACGCCTCCGACGAGAGCCAGGTCAGGCCGTTGCTGACGATGAGCGAGGGGTGCCTGACGGTCGTGACCTGCCGGCGCGTGCTCGCGGGGCTGGAGTCGGCGCGCTGGGTGCTGCTGGACACGCTGACGCAGGACGGTGCCGTGGAGCTGGTCGCGGCCGTCGCCGGCGAGCAGGTGGTGCGCGAGGAACCCGAGGCCGTGCGGGAGCTGGTGGCGCTGTGCGGGAACCTGCCGCTGGCGGTGCGGATGGTGTGCACCCGTCTCGCTGCCGGGCGCGACGGGCGATCGGTCGCCGCGCTGGCGGGTGAGCTGCGGGACGAGCGGAGGCTGCTGGACTCGCTCTCGATGGGCGACGAGGACCTGCGGACGGCGTTCTCGACGTCGTACCAGGCGTTGTCGCCGCGGGCCCGGTCGGTGTTCCGCCGGCTGGCCGCCGTTCCCGGCGTGCACTTCGACGACGATCTCGCCGCTGTGGCGACCGGTGTGCCGGTGGCCGAGGTCGGTCTGGTGCTGGACGAGCTCGTCGAGATGTCCCTGCTGACGATCACGACCGAGTCGGTGCGCTTCCAGTTCCACGACCTGATCCGCATCTTCGCGCGCGAACGCCGGCTTGCGGAAGAGCCGCAGGACGTGCGCGACGAGCTGCGCGACGCCTTCGCCACGCACGTCCTGGACCTGGCGTCCGCGGCGGGCGGGCTGTTCTTCCCGGACGTGCGGGAGGTGCCGCGGGACTGCCCGTTCCGCTCGTACGAGGAGGCGGCCGAGTGGCTCGACCGGGAGGCCTCGAACTGGTTGGCGGTGCACCAGGAGACCGCGGCACTCGGCCGGCACCGCCAGGTGCTCGACTTCGCGGATGCGATCCACTGCTACGCCATCGGCCGCGAGCAGAAGCACCGCTGGAACGAGGTCTTCGAGCTCGGCCTGAAGGCCGCCAGGGCACTGCGCGACCGGCGCGGTGAGGCCGAGATGCTGAACCTGCTCGGCGCGACGCAGCACCGCTGCACCGACGAACAGGAGCTCGCGCTCGCAACGCTGCGGGAAGCGATGGCGATTGCGGAGGAGATCGGACACCGCCGGATCGTCATGTCCGCCAACTTGTCCACCGGGCTGGTGCTCGCACACCTCGGCAAGTTCGCGGAAGGGCTCGAACACATCACCTTCGCCTATGAGGGGTCCGGGGAGTTCGACTACTTCCAGCACCGGGTCTGGACGTCCCTCGGCCTGGGCGTCTGCCTGCTGGCAGCAGGCAGGTTCGCCGACGCGTTGGAGCGGTTCGCGTCCACACTCGACCAGTCGAAGCAGAACCGCGACCAGACCAACCAGGAGACGCTGGACCGGATGTTGGCGTTGCTGCTGACGCTCATGGGCGACTGCCTGTCGGCGTTGGGTCGCTGGAAGGAAGCGGCGGAGAGCTACCACGACGCGAGGACGACGATCGGTGAGCTTCCAGATGAGCTACCGCACCGAGGGGGAGCTGGCGCTCAACGAAGGCGTCGCGCGGCGCCGCACGGGTGAGGTCGAGCAGGCTCGGGCCTGCCTGACGTTCGCGCTCGGCAAGCTCGACACCCTCGGCAACCGCGGGCAACGGGAAATGGCGGAGGCGGAGCTCGCGCTGCTACCCGGTTGATGTCCGGTCGGGAGCAGGCAACCACTGGTGCCGCGGGTCGAACGGGCGGTGGCGGGCCCGCACGTGGTCGGCGAGCAGCGGCAGTGCCGGGTGGCGGTTCGCCCCGTGCCGCAGCAGCGACCAGGGGTAGACCGGCGTCGGGTCGACCACGGTGAGCTGGACGACGTCCCGGTGCACGGGGAACTGCCTGGTGTTGCCGAACGTGATGAGCTCGGCCGAGGCCCCGATCTCGTCCATCACGTGCTCGCCGCCGAACACCGGGCCCGAGCTGTCGATCCGCACGCCGAACTCGGCGCTGAGGAAGTGGTAGTACTCCGCCCACTCGCTGTCGCCGGTGTTGCCGGGCATCCACGCCGTCAAGCCCGCCAGCTCCGCCATCGGCACACGCCTGCGCCGGGCGAGGCGGTGCCGGCGGCCGACCAGCACGGGAATCGGTTCCAGGCAGGCGGGGACGCACTCGATCCCCGCGGGAAGGGGTCCGGTGACGCGGCCGAACGCCGCGTCGACCGAGCCGTCGGCGAGTGCCGCGTGCCGGGGGACGGCTCCGCGCGAGATGACGACGTCGACGTCCACGTCGCCGGCCTCGTAGAAGGAGCGGACCAGGTCGATCGGTGCGGCGACGCGGGCGAGCACGTCGATGCGCAGCGGGCGGCGGCGGGCGTGGAGCATCGCGGTCGCCTGGTCGGCGAGGCCGATCAACGCCCTGGCGTGCGGGAGGAAGGCCGCGCCGTCCTCGGTGGGACCGGCACCGGTGCGGGACCGGGTGAGGAGGACGACGTCCAGGTCGGACTCCAGCCTGGCGATCCGCTTGGACACGGCCTGCTGGCTCAGGCCCAGGTGGTCGGCCGCCTCGGTGAAGTGCCCGGTGTCGACGACGGCGAGGAAGGCACGGACGGCACCGAGGTCCATCGACAACTCCTGGTTGTTGGTCGCCGGCGTGTCGGTTGTTGGACACCACCGCTCGGAACTTGATCTGCTCAACGGCGTCGAGCATGCCAACAACCACCAGGAGTTCACAGTTGTCTTCCGTCGAGATCCCGCTGACCGGTGGCATGATCACGCAGGGCGTGGTCCGGGTGGGAGACACGGTGCGGCGCCCGGTCGGGCCGCATTCGCCGTTCGTGCACCGGCTGCTGCGACACCTGGAGGACGTGGGGTGCGAGGCCGCGCCGAGGCTGCTGGGCATCGACGACAGGGGGCGCGAGGTCCTCAGCTTCCAGCGGGGTGAGGTGGTGACCGGGTTCCGGGCCCGAGACTGGTCGTCCGCCCAGGTCACCGCCGCGGCCCGGCTGTTGCGGCGGCTGCACGACGCGACCGCGGGAGCGCCGCTCGCGGGTGCCGAGGAGACGGTGTGCCACAACGACTTCTCACCGCTCAACGTCGCCTTCTCGCGCGGTCTTCCCGTGTCCGCCTTCGACTTCGACCAGGCCACCCCCGGTCCCCGCGTCCACGACGTCGCCTACGCCGCGTGGTTGTGGCTGCTCGGTCCCGAGATCACCCACCCGCTCGACCACCAGCTGGGTCTCCTGCGCACCTTCCTCGACGCGTACGGCCTGGCCGAGGACCAGCGCCGGGGCTTCGGCGGGCGCGTCGTCGCGAGGGTCGAGGCCGAACGCGACTTCCACGCGCGCGCCGGACGCGTCCTGGGCCCCGGGACGTGGCTGCACGACGAGATCGTCTGGTTGACCGAGCACATCGCTGTCGTCGATGCGGCGTGTTGACCGTTCGACACCTCATCGACACGATCCGTTGACGCCCGAGTTGCCGTCGTGCTCTCATTTAGCTCAACCGAAAGATGTTAACGCTAACACTCATTCGACACCGCACAGCAGCTCGCCGTATGAGCCGCACAATCGAATGATGTTAGCGCTAACTCGACGATTCGCCCCGTTCGACGATGATCGGAGCCGTCATGAACCGAGGGACCCGCCTGCTCACGGCGTCCTCTCTCGTCGTCGCATCGACCCTCGTCCTGCCCGCAACGCCGGCGTCCGCGGCCACCCTGCCCGTCGGCGCGCGGTCGCTGGAGGCGGTGAGCCACCCCGGCCGGTTCCTGCGCCACGCCGACTTCCTGGGCCGCCTCGACGCCGTGACCTCGGGCAGCTCCGCCCAGGTCCGGTCGGACGCCACGGTCACCGTGGTCAACGGGCTGGCGTCACCGTCGTGCTACTCGTTGCAGGCCGCCAACGGGATGTTCCTGCGCCACCGCGACCTGCGGGTGCGCCTGGAGGCCAACGACGGCACACCCACCTTCCGCGGGGACGCGACGTTCTGCACCGCCGACGGCTCGGTGACCGGTTCGGTGTCACTGGTGTCGTTCAACTACCCGGACCGGCGGTTGCGGCACAAGAACTTCGAGCTGTGGGTGGAGTCCTACCAGGACACGGACAGGTTCCGCGCCGACAGCTCCTTCAAGGTCACGGCACCGTGGCAGCCGAAGACCGCCAAGGGCCCGGTGATGCCCGGCCTGTTCGCCGACCCGCACATCACCCACCTCAACGGCCGCTTCTACCTGTACCCGACGACCGACGGGTACGCGAGCTGGTCCTCCCCGTACTACAAGGCGTTCTCGTCGACCGACCTGGTGAACTGGACCGACCACGGCGTGGTCCTGGACCACGGACCGGACGTCTCCTGGGCCGACAACTCGGCGTGGGCGCCCGCGGTCGTCACCAAGAACGGCCGGTACTACCTGTACTTCAGCGGTGGCGCGGCCACCGGTGACACGCGCAAGCACCTCGGCGTGGCCGTGTCCGACTCCCCCACCGGCCCGTTCCGCGACGCGCTCGGCCAGCCACTGGTCCGGGCCGGCACCCACCCCGGTCAGGCCATCGACCCGATGGTGTTCACCGACGACAACGGGCAGTCCTACCTGTACTGGGGCAACGGTGCCGCGCACGTCGTGCCGTTGAACGCCGACATGGTCTCCTTCGACCCGGCGGCGGTGCGCACCATCACCACGCCGGGGTTCCGCGAGGCGTCGTTCGTGCTGAAGCGCAACGGCACCTACTACTTCATGTGGTCCGAGAACGACACCCGTGACGAGAACTACCGGGTGGCCTACGCGACCGGTCCCTCGCCGCTCGGGCCGTGGACCGCACGTGGTGTCGTGCTCCAGAAACGCCTGGAGCTCGGCATCAAGGGCACCGGCCACCACTCGGTGGTCCAGGTACCGGGCACCGACACCTGGTACGCCGCCTACCACCGGTTCGCCGTACCCGGTGGCAACGGCACCAACCGCGAGGTCGCCGTCGACCGCATGACGTTCAACGCCGACGGCACCATCGCCCCGATCGTCCCCACCCTCTGACCGGAGGAGAACAAACCGTGCAACGAACCACGTCGCGCGCCGCCGCGGCCTTGGTCGCGGCGCTGCTGGTGCTCACCGCACAGGTCCTCGTCGCCGTGGACCGGGCATCGGCCGCCGACCCGTTCACCGGCTACCTGATGGCGCACTTCACCGGTGAGTCCGCGAGCGGGGAGCGGCTCTACCTCGCGCACAGCAAGGACGGCCTGCACTGGACCGACCTCAACGACGGCGCACCGGCGCTCCTGTCCACCGTGGGCACGAAGGGCGTGCGCGACCCCGCGATCGTCCGCTCCCCCGACGGCAGCCGCTACTGGATCATCGCGACGGACCTGCGCATCGCGAGCGGCACCTCGTGGGACGACGCGGCCAACCGCGGCAGCAAGTCGCTGGTCGTGTGGGAGTCCACCGACCTGGTGAACTGGTCGGCGCCGCGGTTGCTCGACGTGGCCGGCGCGATCCCCGGCGCGGGTGACGCGTGGGCGCCCGAGGCGATCTTCGACCCCGCCTCCGGCGACTACGTCATCTACTGGGCGACGAACGCGACCCTCAACGGTGTCAAGAAGCACCGCATCTACTACACGCGGACCCGCGACTTCCGCACGGTCAGCGCGCCGGCCGTGTACATCGACCGCAGCGGCAACCAGGGCGTCATCGACACCCAGATCGTCGAGTCGCCGACCAGCACCGGCGGGTTCCGGTACTACCGCGCCTCCGCGGACGGTCACATCACCATCGAGGGCAGCAACTCGGTCCTGGGAACGTGGACGCGGATCGGCGACCTGTCGCACATGGGCATCTCCAACGGCGCCACCGGCGGCAACGTCGTCGAGGGACCGATGTGGATGCCGTTCAACAACCGCAACGAGTGGGCGCTGTGGCTCGACCAGTTCGCCACCGGCCGCGGGTACATGCCGATCGCGTCCACCAACCTCGGCAGCACGCGGAACTTCCGCACCGTGTCGGACTACTCGCTCGGCGGCACCCGCAAGCGCCACGGCGGGATCATGGGCCTGACCGCCGCGGAAGAGAGCCGCGTGCTGGCCAAGTACGGCACGAGCCGGCCGGTGAACCGCCTGCAGTCGTTCAACTTCCAGGACCGCTACGTCCGGCACGCCGACTTCGACGTGCGCATCGACGCCAACGTCAGCCCGGCGCAGGACGCCCAGTTCCGGATCATGCCGGGCCTGGCCGACCCCTCCGCCGTGTCGTTCCAGTCGGTCAACTACCCCGGCTACTACCTGCGGCACGTGAACTACGACTTCGTGCTCGCGCCGCTGGACGGCACCACTCAGTTCGCGGCGGACGCCACCTTCCGCCAGGTCGCCGGGCTGGCCTCGTCGTCGTGGAGCTCGTTCCAGTCCTACAACCACCCCGACCGCTACATCCGGCACTACGCCTACCTCCTGAAGCTGGAACAGATCACCACCGCCACGGCGCGCAGCGATGCCACGTTCCGCCTGACCGGCTGACCACACCACAGCTCGGGAGGGGTGGGTGCCGGCTGGCGGCCACCCCTCCCGTCCCCACCCGACCCATCCCGGCAAGAAGGGCACATGCGCGCACTCACCTCCCGGCTCGCGGCACTGGTCGCGGCCGTTGCCCTGCTCCTGGGCTCCCACTCCCTCGCCGCACCGCAGCGCGCCGTCGCCGAGCCCGGCTACCTGATGGTGCACTTCACCGATGACTCCGCGATCGACCAGCAGCTCCACCTCGCGCACAGCAGCGACGGCCTGCACTGGACCGACCTCAACGGCGGCGCACCGGCGCTGCGCTCCACGATCGGCACGAAGGGCGTGCGCGACCCCGCGCTGGTGCGCTCGCCCGACGGCAGCCGGTACTGGATCGTCGCAACGGACCTGTGCATCCGCTGCGGCTCCACGTACACCAACGGCAGCCCCAGCCTGGCAGTGTGAGGGCCAGGGGTTCGAGTCCCCTCAGCTCCACAATTGGATACAGCATAAGAATCGCCCGCTGACCTGCGTAAGCAGGTTCAGCGGGCGATCTTGCTTTTCCGTCCCAAGTGGACGGTTGTATGCCTAAGAGGTCCTAACAGAATGATCAACGTGGTGGCGTGCAGCATGTCGGATGTGGATCATGTTTGACCGTGAGGAGGGGTCAGTCGCCGCCGTGGATCGTCTCGGACGATCTGTGGGAGCGGATCGAGCCGCTACTGCCGGTGGTGCCGCGCAGGCCGCGTAATCCTGGTCGTAAGAGGGTGCCGGACCGGCAGGTGCTGTGCGGAATTCTGTTCGTGCTGCACACCGGGATCCAGTGGGAGTTCCTGCCACAGGAGTTGGGCTTCGGCTCCGGGATGACCTGCTGGCGGCGGTTGCGCGACTGGAACGAGGCTGGCGTGTGGTCGCGGCTGCATGAGCTTCTGCTGGCGGAGTTGCACTCGGCGGGCAGGCTGGACTGGGACCGGGCAGTGATCGACACCTCGCACGTCCGTGCTGCTCGACGCGGCCCAAAAGCGGGCCGAGCCCGGTCGACCGCGCCCGGCCGGGCTCCAAACACCACGTCCTGACCGACGGCGGGGGCATCCCGCTCGCGGTCCTGCTCACCGGCGGCAACCGCAACGACGTCACCGGTCTCGAGCCCCTACTGGACGCGGTGCCCAACGTGCGCGGCAGACGGGGCCGGCCGCGCCGACGCCCGAGGACGGTCTACGCCGACCGCGGCTACGACCACGACAAGTACCGCAGACGCCTGCGCGCCAGGGGAATCACGCCGCGGATCGCTCGCCGCGGCGAGTCCCACGGCTCCGGCCTGGGGACAGTCCGCTGGGTCGTGGAGCGCACGATCGCCTGGTACCACGGCATGAAACGCCTGCGCATCCGCTGGGAACGCCGCGACGACATCCACGAAGCCTTCCTCGGCCTCGCTACCTGCATCATCTGCTACCGCCACGTCCAACGATTCTGTTAGGACCTCTTAAGCCCCTGTCCACCGTTCGGGGTGAACCTCAACATCGGCTACAGCGCGCTGCGCATCCACCCGGAACAACCGTGGCACCCGATCTACCTGGCGCAGCCGTTCTACAACATGGCGCTCGCGATGTTCTTCGAGTGGGGCATCACGATCTACGACGTCGAGCTGGAACGTGCCTGGCGTGGCGAGAAGAGCTTGCGCGAGGCAGCTGCGCGGTGTCCTCGGCAAGGCCGGCCGTCAGGTGATCAAGGACTACGTCGCGTTCCCACTGCTGTCAGGCCCGTCGTTCCTGCCGACGTTGCTCGCGAACCTGACCGCGAACACGATCCGCAACGTGTGGACGCACACGATCATCTTCTGCGGCCACTTTCCTGACGGCACGGTGGTCTTCACCGAGGACCAACTCGACGGCGAGACCCGCGGTGAGTGGTACCTGCGTCAACTGGCCGGTTCGGCGAACATCGACGGCGGCACGCTGTTCCACCTCATGACCGGAGACCTCAGCCACCAGATCGAGCATCACCGGTTCCCGGACCTGCCGAGCAACCGGTACGCCGAGATCGCGCCGCGCGTACGTGCGCTCTGCGAACGATTCGGCCTGCCCCACACCACTGGCCCGTTGCTACAACAGACCGCCAGCGTGTGGAAACGCGTGCTGAGGCTCGCTTTCCCCGGTCAGGGCGGCCAGCAGGCCACGTAGTGACGTGGTCGCCAGCCCGATGGAGGCGTCGCTGGCACCGTAGGGGATCACCAGCGTGTCGTCGTGCAACAGGGGACCGCAGGAGTAGACGACGTTGGGTACGTAGCCGTCGCGTTCGGCGGCGGTGGGCAGCAGCAGCGGTTGAGGCAGGGTCGCCAGCACCCGTTCGGGGTGGTCGAGGTCGAGCAGGATCGCGCCCATCGAGTAGACGCGCATCGGGCCGACTCCGTGGGTCAGCACGAGCCAGCCCTCGGAAGTCTCGATGGGCGAACCGCAGTTGCCGACCTGGACGAGGTCCCAGTCCCTGGCGGGCACCTCCACCGGTCGTGGCTCGTTCCAGGTCCTGATGTCGTCGGAGGTCGCCACGGCCGTGCTCTCCTCGTCGCCGCGCGACAACGCCGCGTACCGGCCGCCGATCTTCCTGGGGAACAGGGCCATGCCCTTGTTGCGAGCGGCCGACCCCGTCGTCTGTGTGACGTGGAAGGTGCGGAAATCCTTGGACTGCAACAACTGTGGTGCGACGTCCACACCGTCGTAGGCGGTGTAGGTGGCGTAGTAGGTCTGGTCGCCATCATCGTCGGTGAAGCGCACGAACCTGGCGTCTTCCATGCCCTGGCGTTCGGACGGGCCGGTCGGCCAGAGCACCCGGCCGCTGATGACGGTGTCGTCGGGGAACTCCGAGGTGTAGTTGCACGCGGCGATCCACCGGATCAGCTCCACGGTCCGGTGTGCCTCCTGGCGGGCGACCAGACTCGGGTGCAGATCGGCCAGCACGAGATTCAGGTCGGCGTCGGTGAACCGCTCGGGCAGCCACCGGTTCAGCACGGCGGAGACCTCGTCGTCGTGGCCGAGGCTCGGCGAGTTTGCCCAGGAAGAGGCTCTTCTCGTACACCGCCTCCCGATGGAGGCCGGTGGTGATGACGTTCGGGGGCGCGTCGACGGTGAGCACACCGTCAGGACCGACCACCCCGGTCCGGAAACCGATCGACGACAGATGGCCCTCACCGATGCCGCGGACACTCAGCACGAACCGCAGATGTCCCGGTGCCAGCCCGCTCTGATCGGGGTGCGCGACCATGGACGGGTTGCACAGCGCGGCGCCTTCGATAGCGTACTCATGCGTGAAGTACGCGCCGATGAGCAGCCGGCGGGACTCGGACAGCTCGACGCCCTCGGGGAAGCGGTGGCTGACGCTCGCGAAGTGGTCGGCGAAAGTCACGCGGACGTCCCTGTGGCGTCCCGCGAACAGGCCGATGGCGCGGTCGAGCGTGGCGCACGCGGTTTCCTCGTCCAGCGCCATCACTCGCCGGATCACGGCCGCGGACCGCGACTCGTGTTCGGGCCGTTCCTCTCCCGGCACGAACAGTTTGGTGATGACCCGGCGCGGATCCGGCCGCAGCCGCAGCGAGGCGCGAGTGACACGGGCGTTCATCCGGTGCTCCCCAGCAGAGTGCGGCCGTGTTGCAGGGTGGAGATCAGCGCCAGGGTCGACTCGGCGCCCTGGTTGCGGTTGGGTCCTCCGTGCGTGAGTCCGTCGTAGCCGCCCCCGGTCTCCCTGTCGTGCATGGGCAGACCCAGGTCGTTGTCGCCGTCGAACCACGCGACCGCGCGGCGGACATCGGTGAGCCACATCAGGTCGCCGGTGACCTGGTAGGCGCGGGCGCAGGCGTCGGCCAGCGCCGCCACCTCGATGGGTTGCTGGTCGAACGCCGGGCGAGGCTCGCCGAGGTGCCAGCCGCCGGCCGGGGTCGGCGAGAGATGGATCTCGGCGGACTCGACGGTCAGCAGCCAGTCCAGCAGCCGCAGCCCGTCGTCGCGGATCTTGCGTTCCGAGAGGAGATGACCTGCGGCGATCAGCGCCTCGGGCAGCACCGCGTTGGCGTAGAAGAGTCGTTTCTCCGGCCACGGCCAGGTCGGTACGTCGCCGGGTTCGCCGACGTACGAGGCGATGTCACCGAGCAGCTTGGCCGCGAGGGCGTGCTCGGAGTCGGCGCTGAGCACCTCGGCGGCGCCGAGCGCGGCGAAGGCCATCGACCGCACCGACGGAGGCCTGTGGTGGGCGCTTGCCTCGAAGCGGTCCAGAGCAGCCGTGCGCATCCAGGGCACCGGGCAGCGGGCAGCCGCGGTGCCCAGTCCCCACAACGCACGCCCCCACCAGTCACCCAGCCCCGGCCCGTCCCGCCAGCCGCGGTCGGGTACGAGCCGGTTGTGGAACCGCCCGTCGTCGGCCTGCGCGTGAGCGGTGAAGGCGAGATAGCGCTCCAGCAGGATGACCAGATCGGCGGACAGCTCCGGCTCGCGGCTCAGGACGACCAAGCCTCGGGCGACGTCGTCCAGGCAGTAGCCGTGCTCCCGGCGAGGCAACGGCCCGTCGGCGTGCTCGTACAGGCCCGTGTCGTCGCTGAGCCGGGCCAGGTGGGTGAAACTCGGGCCGGTCACGCCGTCACGGCGACTCGGGCGGCGAGCAGGTGCTCCGCCAGGTCTCGATACCGGCTCGCGACCGCCGGCCAGTTCAGTGCCGGGGCGAGGCTCGCCGAGCGGTCGCTCATCCCGGCCGCGAGTCCCGGTTCGGTCAGCACCCGCCGCAACGCCGCGGTGATGGCGGCAGGGTCGCGGTGGGGCACCAGCAGCCCGGCCCCGTTCGCCAGCAGCTCGGCGGCGTGAGGGAACTCGGTCGCGACCACCGGTTTGCGAGCGGCCAGGGCTTCGACGAGCACACCGGACGTGACCTGCTCGGACGAGTCGTAGGGCAGGAGGATGACGTCGGCCTGGCCGACCAGCTCCGCCAGTGCGTCCACTTCGAGGTAGGTCGAATCGAACTCGACCAGGTCCGCGACGCCGAACGCGGCGGCGCGGTTGCGCAGGTTCCTGCGGTAGGCCTCACCCTCGTGCGCCAGCACCTTGGGATGGGTCTGGCCGGCCACCAGGTAACGCGGCTTCAGATCGCGCAACGCACCCAGTGCGGAGATGCCCCACTCGATGCCCTTGCCACGCCCCAGCAAGCCCCAGGTGAGGATCATCGGCCTGTCTGCGGACGGATCGCGGGCGGGTGGCTCGACGGGGAGCGCGCCGTGCGGAATCACGACGACCTCATCGGGCCGTCCGACGGCGTAGCCGTCCACGAGCCGGCGCCGCGCGGCTTCGGACATGGTCACCACGGCGTCGGCGTAGCCGACTACCTCCTCGAGCACCTGCCGCTGGCCAGGGGTGGGCGTGGTGAGCACCGTGTGCAGCACGATGATCACCGGGACCCGCAGCCGGGCCAGCACACCGAGCACGTCCGCACCATCACGGCCGGCGTAGATCCCGTACTCGTGCTGCACCACCACCATGTCGCAGCGGTTGAGCACGTCGGCCGCGGCCTCGACCGCGCCGGGGATCATCTCGTGCACCACTGATGTTCCCGCTACGGCGGCGGGTTCGTGATCCGGCTCCGCGAGAACACGGACCACCTTGCCCTTGCTGTCCGGCGTCACCGCGGTCAGATGGCTCAGCAGAGAAGCGGTGAACGTGGCGAGTCCGCATTGCGTGGGTGGATACGTACTCAGGAAACCGTACGTGCGAAGCACAAAGGACCTTCCGGGTCGGCTGGAACGTGGGACCGGTGACCACCGGCGCTGAGTCCTCCCGGGGCGCCCGGGCTGTTGGAACGCGCCGGTCGGCGATCAGCGGACGTGCTCCGGGATGTGGTCCAACGCGCCCAGCACGTGCACGGCAAGACCCTGTGCGTCTTTCGCGCTGAGTTCGGTGTGCGCAGCCAGGACTTCTTGGACCAGCTTGACTCTGCGCTCGTACAAGGACAGGTAGGTCGATGTCGTCATGGGGTGTGCTTCCTGTTCTGCTCCGGGATTCGGCCGCCGTCTGCTTCCCAGCCCGCGAGAGCGATCCGGGACAGGTCGGCCGTGCGTTGCGTCGACGCGGTCATGCTGACGCCCGCAGCGAGCAGGTCGTCGACAGTCTGGGTGTTGCCGCGATCGGCGGTGATCATCATGGTCTGCTGCGCGGCGGCCGGGTCGGTGTTCGACGGCACGACGAGCAGCGTGAGCCGGTGCTTGTCCGCCGCGAGCACGTCCACGGTGTGCGGGGGCCTGGAGATGAACCCGTCGAGCCGGATCTGGCGGCCGTCGCCGATGATGCGGCGCGGCGCGGAGTTCCACTCGGTCATGTTGTAGCTCACCCGCAGGATGTCGCCCAGGCGAGCTCCCAGCGCTGCGAGCAACGAGGGCAGCTCGGCGGCGAGGTCGCGGGAACGTGGCCACCAGGCCCCGTCGACGTGTCCCGTCGTGGGCGCCTTCGGCCGCAGCCTCAGTCGTTGCGAGAGCTGAGACTGCTCGGGGATCGCAGTGGCAGGTGAGGCTTCGGAAAGGTGGGGTGCTGACGTCATGTCAGGACTCCCGTCCCCGGCCGGAAAAACAGCCGGTCTAGTTTCGCCGAGCACGGCATGAACTCGATTGCCCATATACGCGCTGTTCTCGGCAACTTCACTCTACACCGATTCAGTCATGATCGACCGAAATGTCGCCAAATTTCTGGATCACCCACCCGCATGTCAGATCGAAGTACGGAAAACGCCTTCAGTGACCCAAACCTGCAGGTCAGATACTCACAGCTGACTCTCAGGATGACGTAGGCCGGATTTTCTGATCACACAGGGCTCGACCACTTGTGCCAGTGGTGCGTGTAGCATGGAGGAAAAAGTGCCGCTTTTCAACGGCCTCCTCGATCCTTCCCGAAATGGCCTGGCGATCCATATCGGACCATTTGCTCGAACATCACCCGGCCAGCTCGCGCAACCGGGGGACGGAGTACCGATATGAGCACGTCGACATGGACGACCCACCCGCTGACCACAGAGCGCCTGACCTTGCGGCCCTGGATGGTCGACGACGCACAGGCCGCGCTGGACGTCTACGGCCACGCCGAGGTGACACGCTGGCTCAGTCCCGACATGGACCGGGTGCCCGACCTCGCGGCCATGCGGCTGTTGCTGCAGCAGTGGAGCGCTGAAGGCGCCCGGTTGCCCGCTCCGGCCGGCCGATGGGCCATCCAGCGCAACACGGACGATCGTGTGATCGGCGGCGCCGTCCTGCTTCCGCTGCCGCCAGGCGACGAGGATCTGGAGATCGGCTGGCAGCTGTGCCCCGACGCCTGGGGCAACGGCTACGCCACCGAGACCACCCACGCGCTGGCCAGCTGGGCGTTCAGCCAGAACGTCCAGGAGATCTTCGCCGTCGTCCGCCCTGGCAACGCCCGCGCCGCGGCCACCGTCCGCAACAACGGCATGCACTGGGTCGGCGAGACCACCAAGTACTTCGGCGTCGAGCTGCAGGTGTTCCGCCTCCGTGCGGCTGACCTCGATCGGGCGGCACCCACGGCGCTGCAGCCACCCAACCTCAGTGGCTACTGACTCTCTGCCGCACAGCGGCCCGTTCGGCGCAGCGTCGACCTGTCTTCGTGAGCCGCGCGGGTCCGCCACCACGGACAGGAGACACGTGGAACAGCTCAGCCTCGGAGTGATCGCGCAGTCCCGCAAGGAGAACGGACCCGGCTTTCCCCGCATCCGTTACACCTGGCCAGGATCCACGCGGACCTCCTCGCAAAACGACGATCTGTCCACTTTGGCCACTGGCGCCCTGGTCGTCGGCGTCTCCTGCGACGCGGGCATGGCTTCGGATGGGCACGCCCACCTCGTTCACGGAGCAGGACTTCCTGGTGGGCGACCACGTGCCTTACCACAGCGTGGACCACAGCCCGTCCTGTCCTGTGGAGCTCGGCGACCTGGGGGATCAGCGAAGCGCTGCTCCCGCACCTGCGTCCGGTGCTCACCGGCGCCTGGGACTCCAGCGAGATCATCCGGCGTGCCATCGAGGTCCGCGAAGGAACCATCCTGAACACCCGCATCCTCTTCTTCCAACACCGATCATCGGAGTACCCGCATGCCCGTGTCTGAGCTGCAAACCGCCGTACTGGCCGACCACTCCGAGCACTCAGGCACCGCAGGCATCTGTGTCGTGTGCCCGCACCCGTGGCACGAGCACGACCCGATCGGTGTTCGCTACTGCACCGCGACCACCGCCTCCGCGCTGTCCCGAGGCTGCATCTGCCGGTGACGTGCGACACCTGATGCCACCACGGGAACTAATTTGCCCGCGGCGGTGTTGCACGAGGTGGTCGTAGAGTTTTGTGTTCGTGGTTCATCACGCTCGCGGAAACGGTGTTGCGGGCGCTTCTTTCTTTTTCCTGCAGGACAAGCTGGAGAAGTCGCCGTCTGAAGCCCGGCCTGGGAATCGCATTCCGCGGTGCCCACCCCAGCCCCTGACAAGGAGAAGGACAATGACACGGGGAACCGTGAAGTGGTTCAACGCGGAGAAGGGCTTCGGCTTCCTCTCCCGTGAGAACGGGCCAGACGTCTTCGTGCACTACTCGGAGATCGACGGTCACGGCTACCGCAGCCTCGAGGACGACCAGCGCGTCGAGTTCGAGGTGACCCAGGGCCCCAAGGGCCCGCAGGCCACCGCCGTCCGCGCCATCTGACCTCACATCGTGCTCCTACCAGCTGACACACGCTGACGGAGACACCAACCCGGTGCCCCTCGACCATCCCCCGATCGAGGGGCATCGGCCTCAGCACATCGGTTTTGCCACCGCCACACCACGGGTATCCAGGCGGTGTGACGACCTGACGCGGGTCGCCTGACATCCGGCACCTGCCAAATCCCACACCGATCGCCCTGGACCCCGGCGACGGAGAACGTATGCCGTCCCCGGAGGTACGAGCGTGAGTGCGCAAGTCGAATCGAACGTCCGTCAAGCCGACGCCGCACCGCAGCCCATGCTGGCCGGAGAGAAGTCCCCGGCCGAGATGTTCCTGGTCAAGTTGTTCGCCGTCATACCAGCGCTGGCACTGGCGGCAGCGGTTCCGCTGGCGTGGGGCTGGGGTCTGGGCTGGGTCGACGTCGGTCTCGCCGTTTCTTCCACACCCTCACGTGTCTCGGCGTGACGATCGGATTCCACCGCTACTTCACGCACGGTGCTTTCAAAGCCAACCGCGCACTGCGGATCGGGCTCGCGGTGACCGGCAGCATGGCCATGCAGGGCCCGATCATCGGCTGGGTCGCCGACCACCGCCGCCACCACGCCTACGCTGACCGCGAAGGGGACCCGCACTCCCCCTGGTTGTTCGGCACCTCGGCCACCGCGCTGGCCAAGGGTTCTGGCACGCCCACCTGGGCTGGATGTTCCGCCGGGAACTGACCAATGCCGCACGCTTCGCCCCCGACCTGCTCGCCGACCCGGACATCCAGCGCGTCAACCGCTGGTTCCCCGCACTGACCGCCGTGACACTGCTCGCACCCGCGCTGATCGGCGGGCTGGCCACCTGGAGCTGGTGGGGAGCGCTGACCGCGTTCTTCTGGGCCGGTCTCGTCCGCGTCGCCGTGCTGCACCACGTCACCTGGTCGGTCAACTCGATCTGCCACATGATCGGCGACCGGCCGTTCGAGGCGCGCGACAAGTCCGCAAACTTCTGGCCCCTGGCGATCCTGTCCATGGGTGAGTCCTGGCACAACTCCCACCACGCCGATCCCACCTGCGCCCGTCACGGCGTCCGCCGCGGCCAGATCGACATCTCCGCGCGACTGATCTGGGTCTTCGAGAAGCTCGGCTGGGCCACCAAAGTCCGCTGGCCGAGGCCGGAACGACTGGCCCGCAACCTCAAGACCACCACTTCCTGACCCTCACACCCGTTTGGCGTCATCCGCAGCCACACCATTCGGTGGCAGCATTCACGGCGCAGCTCGGTTATTTTCGAAAGCAGCCGAGTCCCTTCGGCGAAGGCACAGGTCAAGCTCCAGGCCCGGTGATGACCCGGTCATCGGCGAGAGGGCTGCGTTATCCGCTCCGGCCCCCGGCGGCGCCCACTTCTCAGTCGCGCTGTCAGGAGTGCCGCCATGGCCATCCCGGATTCCTCCCCTGCTCACGAACGTTCACCGCGATCGATTGACGTCTCCGACGTCGTTCGGCTGGAGGCGGACACGCACGCTCTGCGCGCGCTGGACTACCGGCAAGGCGGTGACTCCTGTCTCGACGCGGTCCGCACCCGGATGCGGGAAGGGCTGCTGATGCTCGACGCGTCAGCCACCGAGAAAGTGCGGCGGCGGCTGCATGTCGCGCTGGCCGACCTGCACAACCTCGCCGGCTGGGTGTGCTTCGACGCCGGTCTGGTCAGCAACGCCCGCGTGCAGTTCACCCGAGCACTTGTGTTCGCCGGGTGGGGCCGGCACGACGGGCTGATCGCCAACATCTGCTATCGGCTCGGCCGCGTGTGCCTGCACCACGAGAGCCTTGACGAGGCGTTGGACTACTTCCGGCTCGGCCAGCTCGCGGCGACGCGGCCGGGCAACGAGATCGCGGCCAGCATTCTGTCGGTGAACTCGGCGTGGACCCATGCCAAGCACGGGGCCGGCGACCAGGCGCTCGCCGAGCTCGACCGTGGCCGGGACCAGTTCGCGGCCGCCGACCACACCCAGGTGCCCGACTGGGCCAGGTTCTTCACCACGACCGATCTGTCAGCCGTCGCCGGCGCCGTGCACACAGATCTCGCCCGAACAGTGAGCCCTCGCCACACCCGAATCGCGATTCCGTTGCTCATCGAAGCGACCGACGACTACGACGACGACATGACCCGCAGCCGTGCGTTCAGCCTCGTCCTGCTGTCGATCAACCACCTGCTCGACCGAGACCTCGACATCGGCGTCGACATCGGATTCCGCGCGCTGGCGTCCGCCGAGACCCTGGCCTCGGCACGAGTCCGCGATCGCATCCGTCCGCTCGGCCGGCAAGCGGAACGGCACGCCTCCCACGCCGGCGCGCAGGAACTAGCCGCGAGCATTGCCACTTACGCCACCACCGGTCCGTCAGCACCACTGCGGTCCGCGCCGACGCCGACCGCCCAGCCACGAGCCCCGCACGACAACGACAAGTACTGATCGACGCGGTCCGTTCACGTATTTTACGCCATGGGGAATCGGTAGGAGATTTTCAAGAGACCGCAATTCACGACAGAACCGTTCGAGTCACCGAGGTGTACAGGAACATCTCGGAGGAGTAGGTTGTGGGTTGTTGCTCAAGACCTCGGTAGCGTGTCAGACGCGAGCCGAGGTTTTTTCGTACAACAATTTGCCCCAGGAATAGAAGTAGTCATGCGAAAGCTCCGCACGACCATCCACGCCCTGATTGGAACCATCGTCGTCATCGGGGGTTTGACCGTCGTCACCCCGGTGGCACAGGCCATCACCATCCCCGTGGCGTGCAGCGAGAACGCTCTCGTTGACGCGGTGAGCCTCGCCAACTCCACGACCGCGACGGACACCCTCGTCCTGACGAGCGGCTGCACCTACGGTCTGACCTCGCCCCATGGCGGCCTGGCCAACGGACTGCCGGTGATCACCACTCGGATCGAGATGATCGGCCCTGCGACGATCACCCGCTCCTCACTGCTGCTCTTCCGCATCGCCGAGGTCAGCACCACCGGCAACCTCACCCTCACCACGTCGGTCGCGATCACCAACGGCAGCGTCGTAGGCCATGGTGGCAGCATCCTCAACCGCGGCGCGGTGACCTTCACCCGCAGCAGCTTGAGCGGCAACACGGCGACACTCAACGGTGGTGGACTGGCCAACGCTGACACCCCTTCCGGCACAGCGCCGGCCGCAACGTTCACCCGAAGCCCGGTGTTCAGCAACACGGCTCTGCTGCGCGGCGGCGGCATTTACAACGGTCTCCGAGGCACGCTGACAACCACCGGCGTCTCCGGCAGCCCGATGCCGATCATCGGCAACACCGGCTCACAGGGTGGCGGCATCGCGGCCGTCAGATCCACCGCGACCACCATGACCCAGACCGCCGTGTCCGGGAACCTCGCGCTGCTGACCGCGGGGGGCGTCTACCGCAACGGCGGAACCATGACCACGACCGACTCGCCGATCAGCGCCAACACGCCGAACAACTGCGTCGGCAGCACCCCGGCAGTGCCCAACTGCACCGGGTAGTCAGATCCGGAAAGGACGTGCGGGCTTCCCTCCGGGAAGGCCCGCACGTCGCCTCACCCGTCCGCGGACCTGCCGAGCGAACCGCAGGAGCGCTGGGCCGAGTGCGGCGCGATGGGCACCACCGCGCCATCCACCCACGTGAGGCGTAGTGTGAGGTGTGCAAGCCCCCTGCCTGAAAGGGGGGTGTTCATGACCGATACGTGCGCCATCAGGCCCGTACAGTCACAATCCTCCGACACGGCCCCGTCGGCCACTGCCGAGCTCGCTCCTTCAACGGCCGCCCGTTCCCAACCCGTGGCGTGCCCCGAGCGGGAGTGATGTGCTCCATCGGACGGTGACAAAAGGAGCAGTCCAGGCCAGGCCGGCGCGAATCTTGCACACGCCACCGTGTCCGTCGAGCACAACCATCCACAAAGGACTAATAGTCGCATGAACAAAACCCCGGACGACACAGCTGTTGTCGCCCAGCGCCTGCACCTCGCCACCGGCTTCCTCGCGTCAGAACGAGGATGGGTCGTGGAACGCCTCGCCGCCCTCGGTTCGCGACTGCGGTCGTTCCGCGACGACCAGATAGACCTGGAAATCAGCGTGAAGGACCGCAAGGGCGTCGAGCAGCGAGTCACCCTCGAATGCTGGATCAACCGCACTCCTCGCCTGCATCTCGTCGCCACGTCGTCGGAGCGCGACCTGCCAGGGGCGCTCAACGAGGTACGCGACGAACTCGTCCGTCAGGTCGACGAGGCCAAGACCCGGACTGAACCACGCAGCAACCGCGCGCTGAGGTCTGTGCCCCGGCTGCCCGAGCACGAATAGCACCCGCGGTCAGGACGCGTTCCTCCTTCCGAGCGCCGGTATCCGTCAAACCACCTACCTGATCTCGGCGCGCGTCCGCCCGTTTGGCAGGCCACCTGGGGGCTAGGCTTTCGTTCGTACGAGATCACAATGGCGAGGAGTGACCAGCATGGGCACGAATCGGCATCTCGACATCCTCGTGGTGATCAATGAGATCGCCAGAGCGGACCAGGAGCCCACGGGTGTCCGTCATGTTTGTCTTGCCTGCCGGGCAGGCCTGAACGCGGCCGGCGTCGGGGTCTACCTGGCCGGTACCGTGCAACCGCTCGAAGTCATCGGGACGGCGGGCGAGGAGATGGCCGAGCTGCAGGTGACGATGGGTGAGGGGCCCGTATCGGAGGCTCTGCGGCAGAACCAGCCGGTGTTGGTGCCCGACCTGGCGAACGGGTGGAGTGCGCAGCGCTGGCCCGTGTTCGCCCCGGCCGCCGTCGCGGCGGGGGTGGCGGCGGTGTTCGTGATCCCCCTGACGATGGGGGCGATCGCGTTGGGCGCGTTGGAGATCTGCCGGGATGTCGACGGCCCGTTGTCGCCGGATGAGCTCGCGGATGCGCTGCTGTTCGCGGACACCGCGACAGCGCTGTTGCTCGGCCGGTCCGCGGCGCCGGCGGCGCTGGACGGCGGTGATCTGTGGGGTACTGAGCCGGAGCGTCGCTGGGGTGTGGTGCACCAGGCCACCGGCATGGTGTCGGTGCAGCTGGACACCGATCTCGGTGAGGCGTTCCTGCGGCTGCGCGCGCACGCGTACCTCACCGGCCTGCGTCTGTCGGAGGTAGCGGCGGACGTGGTCGCGCGCAGACTGAGATTCACCCCGGATACCGACCATGAGAAACAGAGGTGAGTCACGTGTTGGACCGGCGGATCACTCAGACCTTCGTCGAGCTTGCGGACACGCTCGTGTTGCGGTTCGACGCCATCGACTTCCTGCACACCCTGACCGAACGCTGCGTCGAGCTGCTCGAGGTGGACGCGGTCGGAATCCTGCTGGCCGACCAGCGAGGTGCGCTGAACCTGGTGGCGGCGTCCACCGAGCAGGCCCGGATGCTGGAGCTGTTCCAGTTGCAGGACGAGGAGGGCCCGTGCCTGGACTGCTTCCACACCGGGCAGCCGGTGGAGTGCGTGGACCTGGCGCAGGAGCCGCAGCGCTGGCCCCGGTTCGCGGGCGCGGCACGTGAGCAGGGGTTCTCCGCCGTTCACGCGGTGCCGATGCGATTGCGTGAGCAGATCATCGGCGCGCTGAACCTGTTCCGGACCTCGCCCGGCGCCATCCCGGAGGACGCGGTCGAGCTGGCGCAGTCCTTCGCCAACGTGGCGACGATCAGCATGCTCCAGGTTCGCGCGCTCCGGCACAGCGAGATGGTCACCGAACAGCTGCAGAACGCGCTCAACAGCCGCATCGTCATCGAACAGGCCAAGGGCATCCTGACCGAGCGCCTGCAGATCGATGTCGCGGACGCGTTCTCCCTGATGCGCACCCATGCCCGCAACAGCAACCAACTGCTGTCGGACATCGCGCAGCAGGTGATCGCGCGATCGCCGGAGGTCGCCGAACTGATGCGGGTCGACAAAGCCTGACGCCCGTAGAGGGGCGCCGCACAGCCCACGGGCGTAGCTCGACGGTACCGAGAGCACTTCGCGGAAGCCGGACCAGCGCCGTTCTCGGCGTTCCCCGTGAACGGTTGTCCGCCGACCGGGACGGGAGTGGTCGGCATGCTGCCGAACCAGCGCGCATACACGGTTCCCGTGCGGACCATCCTCGCGACCATCGGGCTGACCCTGACCACGGTTGTGGCCGTGGTGTTCGTCATGCACGTCCAACGAGTGCTCGTGTGGATGCTCATCGCGGTCGTCTTCACCGTCGCGCTCTACCCGGCGGTGAACTGGCTGCAGAACCACGTCAGATGGTGCCGCCGCTCGCTGGCGACGCTGGTCGTGTTCCTCGTGGTCTTCCTGGTCTTCGGCGGCGTGCTCACCCTCTTCGCCATACCGCTGGCCGAGCAGGGCACGCAGCTGGCGACCCGGTTGCCGGACATGATCGCGGACGCACGCGGCGGCAGAGGCCCCATCGGGACTTTGTTGGAGCGCACCAACGCGCTGGAGTTCGCCCGTGACAACGAGGAACGCATCCGGCAGTTCGCGACCGGACTCGGCACGCCGGCGCTGAACCTGCTGCGCAGCGCGGTCACCGGAATCGTCGCGACCATCTCCATCTTCGTCCTGTCCTACCTCGCGGTGCTGCAAGGCCCCGAAGTGATCGACGGGACCCTCGCACTGTTCCCGCCGCACCGCGCGGACCGCATTCACCGCGTAGGCCGCGAGTGCACGAAGACCATCACCGGCCACATCTCCGGCAACCTGCTCATCAGCGTCATCTGCGGCGTGCTCACCTACATCGTGCTAAAGATCTTCGGAGTGCCGTTCGCCGAACTGATCGCGGTCTTCGTCGCGATCGCCGACCTGATCCCACTGGTGGGCGCCACCCTCGGCGCGGTGGTCGCCGGCATCGCCGCCCTCATCCGCTCGCTGCCCGCGGCCATCACCGTGATCATCTTCTTCATCGTCTACCAGCAGCTGGAGAACCACCTCCTGCAACCAGTGATCTTCTCCAGGACGGTCAAGCTCAACCCGCTGACCGTGCTCGTCGCCTTGCTGCTGGCGACCGAACTCGCCGGAATACTCGGCGCACTGCTCGCCATCCCGGTCACCGGCGTCATCCAGGTCGTCCTGCGCGACGTCTGGAACCACCGCGGCGGAGAGCCAGACGCTGGATCTGTTGTGGCAGCGGAGAACACGCATCAAGAACCGCTCGCTGACTGATCCACACAGGACGGTCGGCTCCGGCTGCCCGGCGACTGTGTCAAAGCCAGCCGCGACGCCGGAAACCAGGTAGAGGCCGGTGCACACCAGCGCCATGAGCAGCAGTGCGAACGGGTATCCCCACAGCCAGCTCAGCTCGGGCATGTGGTGGAAGTTCATCCCGTAGATCGTGCCGATCAGCGTGGGAGCGAACAGGATCGCCGCCCACGAGGAAACCCTCTTGATCTGCTCGTTCTGTGCGTTGCTGGCTTCGGCCAGAAGCCGCATCTCCTCGTTCTGCGCCTGGGTGACCAGAGTGGTGTTGACGGCGAGGACGTCGGCGAGCATGCCGCGGAAGCTGTCGGCCTGCTCGACCACGATGGTGGCGTGGTCGGCCACGTCGCGCAGATGGCGCCGCAGTTCCTCGTCGATGCCGTACTTGGCGAACCCGGCCGAGAGGCTGTCGAGGATCGTGAGCAGCGGGCGGGTGGCGCGTTGGAACTCCATCACCTCACGGGACAGCTCGTAGATTCGCCGGGAGGCGTTCGGGTCGCGGCTGAACACCTCGGACTCGATCTCTTCAATGTCGTTGTGCAGGCCGGACACTACGGGTGTGCAGCCGTCGACCACCGCGTCCAGCACGGCGTAAAGCACCGCCTCGGGGCCCAGCCGCAACAGGTGGGGCCGAGCCTCCAACCGGCGCCGCACGCCGGCCAGATCCGGTGTCTCGCCGTGCCGCACGGTGAGCACGAAATTGGGACCCACGAACAGGTGCAGCTCACCGAACTCGACCCGCTCGGTGTCATCGCGGTAGTCGGCCGAGCGCAGTACCACGAACAGGGTGTCGTCGTAGCGTTCCAGTTTCGGGCGCTGGTGGGCTGTGATGGCGTCCTCTACCGCCAGTCCGTGCAGCCCGAGCTGGCCGGCGGCGTCCACCAGCTGTGCCTCGGCCGGTCGGTACAGGCCGATCCAGGCCATGCTGCTGGCTTGCCGCTCCAGCATTCGGAAGGTGTCGGCCAGCGTGGTCGGGGACGCGGCATGCCGCCCGTCCAGGTAGACGACGTTGTTGATGATGCTGGTTTCTGAGGTCACACCGGGGATGGTGCACGGTGCCCCGTGCGTGGCCGCGGCAGGATGCCGTCATCGTCAACGGATCGACCGATGATCTGCGCGGCGACCTCGGTCATGCGCAGCCGGGCGTGTTCGACGTCGGGGCAGACGTCGAACACGCTGTCCAGTCCGGTGATCGTCAGTGGCCGCAACACCACGCGTGTACATGCGACCAGACACATCCTGATGCCCGCCGTCTCCGCAGCTTCCCTGGCAGCGACCAGGACGGTGATACCGGCTGCACCGAAGAAGGTCACTTCGGTGAGGTCTACCACCAGTTGTGGGCAAGTGGGTCGCACGTGATCGAGGAGACGATCACGCAGCAGCGGGCTGCTGGACGAGTCCACCTCGCCGCACACCGCGAGTACGACCGCATCGGGCGGGGCAGGGCACACCGTGACGGTCAGAACCTCCCCATCTGGCTGGAAGTCTGGCCGGACAGCAGCTGCGCGTGCCGGACGGCCCGTCGACACGTGTTGGAGGAGGGGTGTCATGGGGACATCTCCTTGATCGGGCAACGTTGCGCCTGCCCGGTTGCTTGTGAGGCGGACGGTCGAGCGCACCACGGAGGCCCAGTCACGCTCGTCGAAGATCCAGATCACTCTGGCTGAAATGTCGATCTGACCGTGCAACACGTCGTGCCGGGCACAAGCGGGAGCGGATCGCCAGCGGCCGGACGTTCGCGGACACAGCAGTCACGTGATTGTTCCATTGGGACTGTCTGGAAAGGCCTGCGCTGTGTCCCTGGTCGTGAGCGCGAGGATCCGGTCGATCATCAGGTCGGCTTCCGCCGCGCTGAACAGGCCCAGCCCGACCGTGTGCTGGACGGACGCGACCGTGCTCCGGCGGGGTTCCGCGATCCCCGCGACCGCGCCGTGGTAGCGGGAAGCTGATCAAGACGCGCCATGGGAATTCCCCCGGTCGGATGTCGTCATGCCGGGGTCCAGGGCACTTTCTGGGAACGATACTCCCTTGTCCGGACAACGTTCGATCATCGCGTGCCCCGGTGCCGGCCGGCCGCACACGCGCAAGACGCCCGGCCGTGTGCACGGCACGTCGTGTTCGTCCCCTTACCGGCGCTGCCTGAGGGTTCTCGGCGTGGGCTGAGGGCACCGGAGGCGAAGGAGGGACGGCGGTGTCGTTGGTGCCGCCTCAGGCGCAGGAGCGATCACCGGCGCCCACTCATCGGGTGAACCGGAGACAGGAGCGTCGCGATGGTCTCGGATCAGCTCAGTCCCCCCGCACGGCACCGGCTGACCGGCGCGGTCTCGCGTTGCGCTTGCAGTTGAAACCGCCTGGGGCGGCACTCGGGCCCGTCGACGGCGGCTGGTGGCCGTGGTCGGACGAGCTGGCAGCCGAGCTCCCCGTGCTGGTCACCGCGCTCGGCGCACGGCTCGGTCCGGTCAACCGTGTGTCATACCGTCTCGACACCTGGACCACAGTGGCAAGGAAAACACCCGTCGACGGTTGAATGGTCCGGTTCGAAGGCTTCCGATCGATCGATCGACCCGCACACCGTCGTGGTGATCGGGTCCGATCACCGGCGGGTCAGCCTGCTCGTCGTGCCGCCTGGCGTCCCGGAGGGTGCGGCACGCGTCCGCCACCGGCCACGACTCGACCGCGAGCGTCGCGGCCATCCTGGCTGGCAACGGCGTGCCGCTGGACGCCCACCACCTCAGCCCTGTGCTCATCTCCAGGACCCGCCAGGCTGAGCCGGCGGAAGAACGCTGGGAAACCGAAGGCGGACATCTGGTGACCAGGAAGCAGCCAGCCGAGAACCGGACGCTGTTCAGGGTGACGATCGGCGGGACTTCCGCTGCGGACTTCGCTCAGCAGACTCGCACCCTGTCGCCGTGGCGATCAGCGACGCGAAACGGTATCGCTACCAGCGTGCTCGGCGTAGGTTCGAGGGTGACCGGGTGACCTCCCGGCTCCACCAGGTGTTGTTACGTTGGCCCGGACCCCGCTGACACGCGCCAGGGTCGACGGGACGTGGACGCCATGCCGAACGCCTTCAGTGCCGCTGACAGCTCGGACGGCCCGCCGCAGGGTGGGTTCCAGTTGCCGTCCGCTGATCTGCCACGCCTGGAGCTGGAGAAACTGCTCGACGAGGTGTCGGCGCGGGCGCAGGACGTGCTCGCCACTCAGGGCCGGTTGCGGCAGCTGTTGCACGCGCACGCCGTAGTGGCCAGTGACCTGAGCCTGCAAGCGGTGCTGCAGCACGTCGTGACCTCGGCACGGGAGTTGCTGGAGGCCCGCTGCGCGGCGCTTGGTGTGATCGGCGAACACGGCCTGCTCGACGAGTTCGTCCATGTCGGCATGGACGAAAACACCGTGGAGCGAATCGGGGAGCTACCCTGCGGCAGGGGGAGCGCGGCGACGGCGAGACGGGACTTCATCCGTGAGTCGATGGAGTAGCCCACGATCCGGTTGGAACAGGCGTCCTTGACCGTGCAGAGATACAGCTTTCCTTCGGCGGTGTGGTGTTCGGTGATGTAGGCCAGCCACAACCGGTTCGGCGCGGCGGCGGTGAAGTCGCGGCGGATCAGGTCGTCGTGGACCGGCGGGCCGGTCTTCTTGCCGTTGCGGCCGCGTTTCTTGCCGAACGCGCTCCACCAGCCCATGGACGAGCAGATCCGCCACGCGGTCCGGTCCGCCATCGCCACGCCGGCGTCGCGGGCCTCGTCGGCCAGGAACCGGTAGCCGAACTCCGGATCGTCGCGGTGCGCGTCGAACAACACGTTCGCCCGATAGGCCCGCCCGAGTTCTGTGTCGGTGACCGGCTGGGCACGCCAGCGGTAGTACGGCTGTCGAGCGATGTTCACGACCCGGCACGTCACCGCGACCGGGATACCGTCGGCGGCGAGCTCGTTCACGAGCGGGTAGAGCCTTTTCCCGGCAGGTTCGCCTGGGACAAGTACGCCGTCGCCCGGCGCAGGACCTCGTTCTCCTGTTCCAGCAGCTTGATCCGCTTGCGCGCCTCCCGCGGCTCCGCTGACTCGGCCCTGCTCGCACCGGGCTTGGTGCCTTCCTCGACCTCGGCTTGCCGCAGCCACGTGAACAAGGTCATCGGGTGAACCCCGAAGCCCTTCGCGATCTGCTCGACGGTCACGCCGGGCTCGCGGTCACGGGCGACCCGCACGACATCGTCGCGGAACTCCCGGGGGTGGGGCTTGGGCACAGCGACATCTTCCCAGCTCACCATCACGGCAAGCCAACTCAGATGTCACCTGTCGGTGCAGCAGACCCTGTACTGGTGATGACGGGTTCTGCTGTGGACGGGGAGTCGGTGTGCCGGGCGTCGACATTGCGACGCCAGGGGATCTCGTTCTGGCGCGACCAGCTTTCGCACGTCGGACAGCATTTCGACTCGCAGAAAGCACGCGCAACACGATCGGGTGCCCATTCGAGACGGTGGATTTGCTGAAAGGGAGGAAATTTGCGCAATGAGGGAGTCGGTGGCAGGATGCGCGGTCGCCCGCAGGGCGATCGTCGCTGATGATCCAAGGCCGTGCGGTGAATCCTGAAAGGACTTGATGCCGGGTGGACGTGTTCGATCCTGTGCCGGTGCTTCCGGTGGTGGTTCCCTTGGCGGCGGTGGCCTTCCTGGCGTTGCTGTGGGTCCTGCACCGTCGTGGCCGTCTAACGGTGCCGCGTGCCGGTGTCGCTCTCGCGCTCTGCGTGTACGTCGCCGGAGTCGTTGCGAACACGGTGTTCCCGATCTACCTGAGCGCGCCGGCGACGGAAGCGCGATGGAAGGTCTACTTCGGACTGGTCGACGGCTACGACGTGGGTGACGCGGTGACGAACATCCTGGTGTTCATGCCTGTGGGCATGATCGTGCCGCTACTTCTGGCCACACCTTCGTGGTGGCGTGTGCTAGTCGCGTCAACGGCATTCAGCGCGGTGATCGAGTTGAGCCAGTTCTTCACCGGCAACCTCTGGGGCGGTGGCCACCTGGCCGACGTGAACGATCTGCTCTTCAACGTGGTCGGCGGTGTGCTGGGGTACGGCGTGTTCTCCCTGCTGACTCGAGTGCCGGCCCTCGCCGCTTTCATCGACCTGTTCCGCTGGAGCGACCCGCGTCCTGTGGTCAGTTCGTCATCGCGGTGACCGGTCGAACCGGCGGCGGATGTCCAGCAGGTGGTGCCGCAGCTCGTGCAACGTGTGCACCGCCGGCCCAGCGCACAGAATGCTCGACCGCTTCCGGGTGCGAAACGGGGAGCATGCGCTCCCAGTCACCGGGCTCGAGCAGGTCCAGCACCCGCGCGAACATCGCGGTGAAGTCCATGAGCCGGTGTGCGACGTCGCCGGAATCCGAGCCCTGGCGCGGCAGGTCCTGGCCGGGTTGTCCGACGACGACCTCGACGATGTCCTGCAGGTCATCGCAGAGTTGTTGTTGACCAGCTGGTGGTAGCCGCCGTCCACCGGCTTCAGCCGCCACTGCTGGCTCGCCGCGTCAGGGCTGCGCTGCTCCTGCTGAATCCGGACGCCGTCCGCTCCCGCCACGTCCAGCGCGTTGCCGCTGCGCACCGACACGAACCGGTAGTACGCACCGGCGTCGACGGCCACCGGCTCCGAGTCGCCCCACACCACCCCGAGGTACGCACCGGCCAGCGCCGACACCCCCAGCGCCGCGGTGATCACCGTCAACCGGCCGCGGTGGTGCTTGCGTCCCGCGGTCCACCGGCCCGGCGGTCCGCAGTGGACCCGGTCTTGCTCATAGCAGCGCTCCTTGAGTCTGCCGTGCCTTGGCACGGCACCGAGATCGGTGATCGTCTTCCGACCTACGTGCAAGTTGCCGCTGCTGCGGGAAAGGTTTCCGCCGAATCCGGAATCCTCGTGGACCTGCGCACCACGAGACCGGCCAGTCGGTGTCGCCGTCCCGGCTACTCGCGTTCGACGACGATCGCGCAGGCGGTCGCTCCGGCGCCCGTGCCGATCAGGAGCGCGCACTCACCGGCTCCCAGCAGGTCACCCGCCAGGACGTCAGCCAGGTTCGCCGGCAGGTCCCCGGCCCCGAGGTGCCCGGTGTCCGCCCCGAACGCGCGGTAGCGGTCGCGCAGCGCACGTGGCAGGGCACGTCGCACGACCTGGTCCGTCACCTGCGCACCCAGCCGGTTCGACGAGACGAGTGCGATGCGGTCGCGGGCCGTGTCCTCGTCCCCCAGACCGGCGTCGGTCAGCGCGGTGCCGACGGCCTCCTGGATCACCTCGCGGGAGCCCTTCAGGTTCGCCGCGAACCCGAGCGCGTCCTCCTGGGGACCGGAGACCGGCTCGGGCAGCGGGCGGAACGGGTGGAAGGCCGGGAAGGTCTCCTCGAGCTGCGGGCGGCCCGCCGAGCCGACGGAGCGGATGATCAGCGGGCCCTCGTCGCGGCCCAGCAGAACGGCGGTCGCGCCGTCCCCGAAGACGGTGGCGGGAGCCGTTCGCCACCGGTCGTACGGGAGCGCGCTGAAGTTGCCCGCGGTGGTGCACAACGCGTGCCGGACGCTGTCGTCCGCCTGCATCAAAGTGGTGGCCCAGCCGATTCCCGCGGCACCGCCGTTCGACATCTGCGCCAGCCCGATCGCGACCGCCCTGGACGCGCCGAGCACCCTGGCGAGCCGGTGCGCGGGCGACCAGGGGTCTTCCTCTCCCGGAGTCATGCCCGCGTAGGTGACGAGGTCGATCTCAGCGGGATGCACGCCGTGGTCGCCGAGGCACTGCCGGGCTGCCTGCCACCCCATCCACCAGGCGGGTACCGCGGCGCCGACCGGCACCTCGGAGCACGCGGCCCCGGCGGCCTGTTCCGCGGTGACCGCTCCCGCTGCGACGGCACTCGCCGCCGGGTAGCGCTCGTCGGGCAGCCACGTCGTCGCAGCGCTGATCCGGACGGTGCGCTCGACCCTCATGCCGGTCGCTCGTCGGGTCGAAGGCGGACCGGGACGGAGAACAGGGTGCGGTCACCCAGGTTCGTCGTCCAGCGCAGGTCTTCGAGCGGGACGGCGAGGGACAGCCGCGGGAACCGCGCGAACAGCGCGGGGAGCGCGGTGTTCGCCGTGGTCAGTGCCAACGGCGCACCCGCGCAGAAGTGCGGGCCGTGCCCGAAGCCGATGTGACCGGTGTTGCCGGGGCGGGGCACGACGAGCTGATCCGCGTCCGGGTAGGCCGACGGATCGCGGTTGGCGGCGGCGACCACCACGAGAACGGTGGCGTCGCGCGGGATCGTGACCCCGCCCACCTCCACGTCCTCGGCGGCGAACCGCCAGGTCGCACACGGCGTCGGCGGGTACCGGCGCAAGACCTCCGCGAGCACCGCCGAGCACGACGCCGGACCGGCCGTGATCGCTTCGAGCAGGTCTTCCCTGGTGGACGCCAGAGCGGCGGTGTGAGCCAGCAGCGTCGTGGAGGTCGTGGTCCCGGCGAACACGGTCAGGGCGACCATCGACATCACCTCGGCCAGGCTGAGCCTGCCGCCGGGGTGGTAGTCGCGGAAAGCCAGCTTCAGCAACGTGTCGGTGCCGGGGAACCGGTCGTGGTCGTCGATCGCCTCCAGGATGAGCTGTTGCTGCGCGTCCGCGGCTTCCCGCGCCTCCGCGCTCCGCGGATCTGCGTCCGCGACGACTGTTCGCACAGCGGGGAGCAACCGGTCGAGGAGGGACTTCTCGATTCCGATGACCTCGCTCATCACCGACGTCAGCACCGGCCCGGCGAACGCGGTCACCAGGTCGGGCGCTGTCGCTGCGGCCAGGGTGTCGAGGCTGGTCGCGACGATCTCGGTGATCCGCTGACGGCGCCGGTCGACGGCCTTCGGAGCCAGGCACCTGGTGAGCAGCTCCCGCAGGCGGCGGTGGTCGGCTCCGTCGGTGTTCAGCACGTGCCGGCCCAGCACCGCGTAGCTGTCCTCGGGGTGCCTGCCCCCGTCGAACAGGTGGGCGGGATCGGACAGCGTCGCCGGGTCCTTCCTCAGCCGGCTGTCCAGCAGGACGGCTTTCGCCTCGGCGTAGCGGGCCACGACCCAGACCCGGAGCCCGGTCGACAGCACGACCTGCTGAACCGCGTCTCCTCGAACCAGCGCGGCCAGCATCGAGTCGTTGTCGGTCTGGTTCGGACTCAGCGCGAAGACGCGGGACACCGGGTCACACCCCGCTGTCGGCGAAGAGCCGCTCGCGCACCTCACCACGACGCCACTTCCCGCTGCTGGTCCGCGGCAGCCACCCCCGCGCGACGAGCCGGACGTCGACGTCGGCCAGCCCGACCTCATCGGCGATCCGGGCACGGATGCCGGCGACCAAGGCGGCCTGGTCGTCGGTCTGCGTCTCCGCCACGACGACCATGCGCTCACGGGACACGTCCGCCACGACGACCACGTGACGCTGGTAGACGCCGTCGAGGTCGCGGACTGCCGTCTCCACGTCGTGGGCGTGGAAGTTCCGGCCGGCCACCACGATCATGTCACTTCGCCGGCCGGAGACGTAGAGCTCACCGCCGAGCACGAACCCGGTGTCCTGCGTGCGGAACCAGCCGTCCCGGATCGCGGCGTCGGTGGCGGCGCGGTCGTCGAGGTAGCCGCGCAGCATGTTCGCCCCCCGTGCTTCGATCTCACCGAAGTGCCCTTCGCCCAGCACCCCGCCCGCGCCGTCAGTGATCCGGAACTCGACGCCGGGGAAGGCGGGACCCTGCGACACGACGGGCACCGCACCGGGTTCTGGGCCGTCGTGGACCACCACCCGGCCACCGTCCCGCAGTGACGCCCGGTCGACGTGGACGACCTTCGCGACACGGCCGGCGGGTTGCAGCGAGATCCCCACGCAGAACTCCGCCGCACCGTAGCCCGGCGTCATGACGGTCGGGCGGGCGCCGAGCGGGCCGAGCAGTTCGTCGAACCGCCGCAGCGTCGAGGAGGCAACGGGTTCACCGGCGTTGATCGCGGCCTTCCACCCGGTGAGGTCGATGCCGTCGAGCCGCCCGGCCGCGGCCGCGTCGAGGATGCGGTCGTAGGCGAAGTTCGGGCCGGTGAAGAACGCGATGCGCTGGTCGGCGAAGTACCGGAGGGTTTCCGCGGTGCGCCGGACGAACGTCACGGGGCTGAACATGTGCAGGTCGCTGCCGGTCACCAGGTGGGTCAGCAGCGTCACGAGTCCGAAGTCGTGGAACAGCGGCACCCACACCATCGCGGCGTCCCCGTCCTCCACACCGCCCCGCTCCGCTGTGCCCAGCACGCTGGCCACCAGGGCACCGTGTTCGATCATCGCCCCCTTGGGCGAGGAGGTGCTCCCGGAGCTGAACTGCACCACGGCCAGGTCCTGCGGTTTCGGTGTCGCGGACCGCGGGACTTCCGGCTGCGGTGCGCAGTCGGCGATGCGCACCACCGCGACGTCCGGGTACCGCTCCTGCACGGCGGCAGCGAACTCGTCGAACGGCGGTCCCACCAGGACGCACCGGAGGTCCGCGCTGCGGACCAGCGCGTCCATCCGTTCCAGAGCGGACTCCAGTCCCCCTGCGAACGACGGCACGGGAATCGGCACCGCCGCGACGTTCGCGGCGAACACCCCGAAGAGCGCGGAGACGAACTCCGGCGACGTCGCGGCGAGGATTCCCACCCGGTGGCCGGGCCGGTCGTCCAGACCCGCGCGGCGCAGTTCCGCAGCGACCCCGTACGCCCGTGCCGGGATCTCCCGGTGGGCCAGCGAGGTGTTCAGCTCCGGGAAGACCAGCTCCCCGGCCGTCCGCTGCGCGAGGACCGGCAGCAGGTCGGCCATGGTGCGGAGCTCCTGGGTTTCGGCGAGCCAGCGGAGTCCCGGCTTTTCGTTCCGTGAACCGGGAGGGGTGGCCGTGTCGACTTCCAGCCCCATTGGACTTTCCTCCACCTGGTCCCGATGTGCCGTCACGACGGTGCGAACGCCGGTTCACCGTAGGAAGGACGCAGGGTGTCGACCATCTCCTGTTCCGATAAACGGAACGACCGCGAAGTCCGGGCCCGGATCACGCACGGCGGCCGCGAACCGGTCAGCGCGCCCCGGAGGAGCGGATCCCGGCTTCGACCAGGTTCGCCAGATCGGCCACGGTCCGCACCCGCACCAGGGTGTCGGGGTCCAGTTCGAGGGCGAACTCGTCCTCGATGGCGGTGACCGCGGTGAGCAGCCGCAGCGAGCTGGCGTTCTCGAGGTGGGTGAGCTGTGCGTCGAGGGCGATCTCGGCGACGGGCACGTCGAGCGCGGCCGACAGGTGGCCGACCACCACTCGCGCGAGGTCATCGGGTGACGTCATTCGGACATCCTCTCGGCTGCAACCGGCCGCGCCTGGAAAGGCGGCATCTCCCGAACGACGCTATCAGCGAGGTTCAGCTGTGCAGCTCCGTTCTTCTCGTGCCGCCCTCCACAGCAGATGGTGAACCGCAGGACCCGCAGCGGCTCTTCTCCGGACGTTCAGGTGGACGGCCCTCACCGTCCACACTGGACATCCCGGTCAGGCGCCGGTGTGCCTCATCCGGCAGGACGCGCGCCGATGACCGAGCAGACCGTGGTGCCGCGATAACCGAGCCGGACCTGCTCGGGCAGGACGCGCACCGTGAAGTCCTCGGGGAGCGGGTGTGCCTGGAGCCCCGGGGCGTCACCGTAGGGCTCGAAGCCGCAGCGGCGCAGCCGGGTGATCCAGGTGGCGGCCGGCTCGTGCCGCTCGAAGCGCTGGTCGTCGGTGCGCGAGCCGACGATGTTCATGATCTCGCGGGCGAAGAACGTCTTCATGTGGTCCTTCTCCTGCTGGGTGGCCGGAGCGGCCTCGATGGCGCGCAGGATGGTGCCGAAGAACCGCCACGAGTTGAAGAACCGCTGCGGGAAGGACACCTCGTGGTGGTCGGTGTCGAACTCGTTCAGCACCAGCCCGCACGGGTTCAGCTCGCGCAACCGCTGGAAGAACTCGTCCCTGGCGTCGTGACCCGGGCTCGGGTCCTGCATGTGGTGCAGCGCGAGAGAAGCGTTGACCACCAAGGGGACGTCGATGTGGGACAGGCCCATCCAGTCGGCGTCGTCGAGGTCCTCCGCCACCTTCGCCACGGGGCGGAAGTCCAGCTCGACACCGTGCTCGGCCGCAACCTGCCGCAGGGTGCGCTCGGCCGTGGCCAGGCTCTCCCGGTCGGGGTCGACACCGATGACCGTGCAGCGGCGCAGTCCCGGGTTGCCGGTCGCGAGACCGCGCAGCAGCGCGCTCTCCTGGCGGCCGTGCCCGATGCCGACCGACATCAGGGCGAAGTCCTCGGCGGTGCCCACCTGCCCGGCGAGCAGCTCGTTGACGACCCGGCTCGTGTCCATGAACGGCAGGTGGGTGGTGAGCAGGTAGTACAGGTCGATCTGCGGCTGGTCGTAGTCCTGCCGGTACAGGTTGGTCTCCGAGGGGCTGCCGTGCTCCTCGACCCGGTTGACCAGTGCGGCCCGGTAGAACTCGTACGCCGCGTCCTGCGGCCGCACCTCGGGCCCGAGCAACTTCTGCAGGGTCTCCAGCGCAGGACGGGCCTGCGCGGAGCGGCCGGCGTGGACGTGGGCGACGGCGTCGCACAGCAGGGCGAACTTCTCCATCGGGCAGCAGCTCCTCGGGACTGACCAGAACTTCTCGGCATGGCTGTCATCACCGGCGGCATCCGAATGCCGCCGACGGGCTTCTTCACGGGGTGGCGGCCGCGAGGGCGGCCGGTGCCTCCAGGGCTCGTTTGAGGTCACCGAGGAAGACCATCGCGTCACGGCCGTTGACCACGCGGTGGTCGTAGACCAGACCGAGGTGGGCGAACCGGCGGGCTTCCGGCCTGCCCTGCTGGTCGAGGACGAGCTGTTCGTCGATGCCGCCCAGGGAGAGCGCGCAGGTCTGGCCGGGGAAGACGATGGGGGTGGCGAAGACCACGCCGTCGGTGGTGTGCGGGGCGATCAGGATGTTGGCGCCGGTGAGCTCGTCGGCCCGGAAGGTGCCGCGGGCGGCCTTGTCGCGGAACTCGGTGATCAGGTCGGCGATCCGGGTGACGCCCAGCGCGGCGGTGTTGTGCACGACCGGGGTGTACAGGCCCTTTCCGGCGTCCACGGCCACCGCGACGTGCGCGCTGGCGGCGGGCTGGACGGTGCCGTCGTCGAGGAGCCGGGTGAACAGGCTCGGGTGTGCCGGGAGCTGGTCCGCCACCGCCTTGACGAGCAGGCCGACCAGGGAGACGACGCTGCCGGTGCGCCGGCGCAGTTGCCGGGCGAGGTCCTGGGCCTGGCCGACGTCGACCTTGGCGTAGGCGGCGGCGGCCGGGATGGTGCGCATCGACTCGGTGACCACGGCGCTCACCGCCCGTTGCTGCGCCGACAGCCGTTGGCCGGTGGGGGCATCGGCTTGTGCGGGGCTGGGCAGCAGCGCTTCGACGTCGGCTGCGCGGATCACGGTGCGGCCCAGTCCGCGCAGGTCGTCGTCGGTCAGGCCGTGCTGGTCCGCGAGGGCGCGCGCCGCCTTGGTGAGCGTCAGACCGGCACCGGTGGCCGGCTCCGGCGGTGCCGCGGGGGCGGCGGCCGGTGCGGAGAGGTAGGCGCGGTGCTCGTCCGCGGAGGCGAAGAGGTGGGCGACGGTCTGACCGGGGCGGCAGTCCGCGCCGTCCGCGACGAGGGTGTGGAGGATGCCGTCGGCGGTGCTGTCGATCTCCTCCTGGGCCTTGGAGGTCTCGACCACCACCAGCGGCTGCCCCTTCTCGACGCGTGCGCCGTGCTCGGCGAGCCACTCGACCAGGACGTAGCCCGCGTCGTTGGTGTTGAGGGTGGGCAGCTTGACGCTGATCACTGGGAGGCCTCCGTGAGGGCGCGGCGCAGTGCGGGCGCCTGGAGCAGGACGGTGTGCTCCAGGTGGGCGGCGGTGGGGATGACGCTCGGCCGGGCGCTGAGCAGCAGCACGGGCTGGGCCAGCCGGTGCCACAGGTGCTGGTGCAGCTGCTGGGCGAGCATCTCGCCCCAGGTGCCACCGGCCGCGCTGTCCTCGGCGACGCAGATGCGGCGGGCGCGGGACAACGTCTCCAGCAGCGGTTCGACGGTGAACGGGTGGAGCCGGGAGGGCACCAGCAGCTCGCAGGTGACCTCTTCCTCCAGCAGCAGGGTGCGCATGGCGGCGACGGCTCGCTCGGTCAGGCCGCCGGGGGCCAGGATGATCCAGTCCGGGTCGGCGCAGTCCACGGGGAACACGCGCGCGGTCCGGCTCGGGTCGTCGAGCAGCTCGTACCGGAACAGGTCGTCGACGATCCCGCCCTGGTGCATCGTGCGGGCGTAGAGCGTCTTGTCCTCGAACAACATGCAGGGCTGCTCGCTGGAGAGCATGGCGGTGAGGACGTCCGCGTTGTCGTGGAACGGCGACATCTCGTGCAGGCTGAGCGCGGGGATGCCGATGAAGTGCTTCTGCAGGCTCTGGCTGTGGGTCGGCCCGTAGCCGCGGTTGCCGCCGGTGGGACAGCGGACCACCATGCTCATCGGAACGGTGCGCCCGTACATCGACACGGACTTGCTGGCGAAGTTCAGGAGCTGGTCGAAGGCGAGCGCGGCGAAGTCGGAGAACATCATCTCCACGACCGGGTGGTTGCCGGTCAGCGCGAGCCCCGCGGCGACGCCCACGATGCCGCCCTCGCTGATCGGCGAGGAGATCACGCGTTCCGGGTGGCGGTCCGACAGGCCGCGGGTGGCCTTGAAGGCGCCGCCGTACGGGTCGGCGACGTCCTCGCCGATGACGTAGGCGCGGGGGTCGTCGTCGAGGAGCGCGTGCAGGGCCCGGTTGAGGTTGCCGATCACCCGTTCCGGCCTCGTCACGAGTGCTCCCAGCGGGACGCGGGGCGGGCCTGGACCTCGCGCACGACCTCGGCGATCGCCTGTCGCTGGTTCCGGTCGGCCACGGCGAACTGCTCCGGGTGCTGCGCTTCGTACCGGCGGTACCAGTCGTGCTCGGCCGCGTGCCGCATCACCTCGGCGGGGCGGGAGTCGTCTCCCTTGCTGTGCGGGCCCACCCGGTTCGTGCTGAACTCCACCACCAGGGGCTGGTGCCGGGTGCGGACGTCGTCGACCAGGCCGGACAGCTCCCGGCGCACCACGGCGACGTCGTGAGAGGTGACGTGGTGGTGGCGGATGCCGAAGGCCGCCGCACGCGCCTGGATGGTGCCGGCCATCTGCTGCTCGGTCGGGGTGGACTGGGCGATCCTGTTGTTCTCGACCACGACCAGCAGGGGCAGCCCCCACAACTGGGCCATGTTCAGCGCCTCGTACACCGCGCCTTCGCCCCACGTGCCGTCGCCGACGTGCACCACCGCGATCCGTCCTGGCTCGGTCCGCCGCAGGTGCAGGGCGACCCCCGCGGCCACCGGCAGGCTCTCGCCCTGCACGCCGGTGGACAGGTAGCGGTCGCGGAGGATGTGCTGGCTGCCGCCCACGCCGTTGCACACAGCGCCCTCGCGTCCCATGATCTCCGCCAGCAGGCCGTGCGGGTCGCGGAAGCGGGCCAGGTAGTGGCCGTGGCCGCGGTGGTTGCTGAAGACGTGGTCGCCCTCGTCCAGCAGTGCGTAGAGCGCGACGGGGATGTACTCCTGCCCCAGGCAGGTGTGCGTGGTGCCGTGCAGCAGACCCTGCGAGAACAGCTCCAGCAGGGCCAGTTCGAAGTGCCGGATCATCAGCAGGGTGTCGAGGTCCTCGGCCGCCAGCCGCGACAGGGGTTCCGCGCCCGCCCGGGGCTGAGGCAGCACGGTGGTGCTGCCGCCGACGAGCGGGGGTGCTGTGCTGGCCACATTCGTCTCCCAGTGCGATTCAACGAACAACAGCATTCGAACAAAGGTGCGGCGACCTCATTTTGGCTCATTTTTTCAATGCGAGTCGAGCCTTTCCCCGCAAAGTCTGGCAGGTCGACCCAATTCCACAGAAGCCATCATTCCAACCCGTGGGACAAGCTTTTCTGAACAGCATCCGCGTGTACGGAGCGTCCACTGCGCGCAGTCCAAGTTCACCCTGATGGCCGTTGCGGTGCGTACATCCGGGCTATCAGCTCGATGACCGGTGACGTCGAATACATAGTTGTTCAGTCAAACGGAGTCCACTGAGGAGTGATGACCTTGCGTCTGTCGCAGAAGTTCGGGGTGTCCGCTGTCGTCGCGGTGGCGGTTGCCGCCGGCATGGCAACGCCCGCGATGGCCGATTCCAGCAGCAACGTGTACGGAACATGGCCGAACCGGCTCGCGCACGCGACATTCACGAGCTACGGCGACTCGTTCACGGTCTGGGACGACGAGGCCGACGGCCGGGCCGCCGTGGTGTTCTGGAAGGCGGGGGCGAGGACCGGCGAGTGCGTGAACAGCAAGGGCGACAACACGTCCAAGACCTGCAACTACGACTTCACCGAAGGCGTGCGGGTCACGTGGAACCTCACGGCGCAGGGGTGGGCGAACCCCGGGTGCTGCACCGCGGTCGTGGGACCCACGCAGTACGACACGGCCTGACCCACCGCCGCGCCACCGGTTGTGGATGATCGCGCAACCGACGGGCGTGGTCACGACAGGCCGGTGACCGTCCACAGCCGAGGCAGTGGACGGTCACCGGCCGTCAGGCACCGGTGGACGGCCCGAGCACCACCGGGAACGTCCTCGGCGCGTGCACGTGGACACTGCGCCGGAACGTCAGCTCCTCCTCCACGGCGGCGGCCCGCAGCTTCGGGAAGCGGCCGAACAGCGCGGTCAGTGCGACCTCCGCCTCCAGCCGCACGAGGGCTGCGCCCAGGCAGCGGTGGATGCCGTGGCCGAACGCGACGTGGCCGGTGGTGTCGCGGTCCGGGTCGAGGCGGGCCGCGTCGGGGAAGCGGGTGGTGTCGCGGTTGGCCGCCCCCGTGGAGAGCATGACGGAGGCGCCGCGCGGGATGGTGGTCCCGGCGATCTCCAGGTCCTCGGTGGCGAACCGCAGCGAGGCGTTGAGGGCGGGTGAGACCCACCGGAGCAGTTCCTCGACCAGCTCGGGCGCCGTGTCCGGCTTCAGCCGCTCCAGTGCCGCGGGGTCGGCGAGCAGGGCGCGCACGCTGTTGGTGACGAACACCGCGGTGGTCTCGTGGCCGGCCATCAGCAGGAGCATCGCCATGGCGACGATTTCCAGGTCGGAGAGGCGTTCGCCGTTCTCGGAGGCGGCGATGAGGCCGGAGAGCAGGGCGTCGTCCGGGTCGGCGCGGCGCAGCGCGACGAGGCCGCCGAGGTAGTCGGCGAGCTGGGCCGAGGCGCGGACCAGCTCGGGTTCCGGGCACTCGTCGATCAGCACGGTCGACCAGTGCGCGAAGTCCTCGCGGTCCAGCTCGGGCACGCCGATCAGCTCGCAGATCACCTCCATCGGCAACGGGATCGCGAAGCGCGCGACGAGGTCCACCGGCTCGTCGGTGGGCAGCGCGGACAGCAGGTCGTCGGCGAGGGTCTGCACGCGGGGGCGGAGCTCGGCGATGCGGCGGGCGGTGAACGCCTGGGTGACGAGCCTGCGCAACCGGGTGTGGTCGGGCGGGTCGAGCGAGGTGAGCATGTGCGACATGGGCGCGGGCAGACCCGGTGGGGCGGTGGCGCGTTCGTCGGCGGGCAGCGCGGCGCGGTAGTCCTTGGCCAGCCGCGGGTCGGCGAGTCCTTCGCGCACGTCGGCGTACCGGGTGACGAGCCAGGTCGGTCCCGTCTCGAAGGTCAGCTCGCGCACCGGGGTGTGGTCGCGGGCGTGGCGCAGCGCGGCGTGCGGGTCGCGCCAGTACAGGTCCATGAACTCGGTGTCGTCCACGGCGCTCAGTCCTTCACCGCGGTCGCGCTCATGCCGGTGGCCTGGTGGTCCGGCCAGCGCGCCCCGTCGCCCTTGGGCTCGTCGCCGAGGACGGTGACGCGGTACCCGACCCTGCGCTCGGTGTAGTCGTTGACGGCGTGGTGCTGAGTCGCGCGGTTGTCCCAGACCGCGACCGCACCCTCGGTCCACCGGTAGCGGCACACCCGCTGCGGGCTCTCCGACACGGTGAACAGGTGCGGCAGCAGCACCGCGCTCTCCTCGGCGGTGAGCTGCGGGATGCGCTTGGTGAACATGCGGTTCACGTACAGGGAGCGTCGGCCGGTCTCCGGGTGCACGCGCACGACCGGGTGCTCCGCCTCGCTGCGGAACGACCCGAACTCCAGCACGTGGACGGCGGTGAGGCCGTCGCACAGCTCCCGGATCGGCGCCGACAACGCCTCGTAGGCCAGGTACTGGTTGCTCCACATCGTGTCGCCGCCGACGGCGGGCGACTGCGCGATCTGCAGGACCGAGGCGATGGGCGGCGACTGGGCGTAGGTGACGTCGGTGTGCCAGACGTCGGCCTTGGCGCCCTGCTCGGAGTCGAGCACGACGACCTCCTCGTGCTCGGGCAGCTTCGGCAGGAGCTGGTGCACCTCCAGCTGCCCGAACCGCCTGCCGAACGCCTTGTGGTCCTCCGGCGTGAGCCCGGCAGCGTCGGGGAAGAACAGCACCAGGTGTTCGAGCAGCAGCCGGTGGATCCGGTCGAACAGGGCGTCGTCGACGTCGGCGAGCGCGATGCCGCGGATTTCGGCACCGAGTGCGCAGGTGAGCGGACGCACGTCGAGAGAGGTCATTTTCCACCCATTCCTGATAACCATTCCGCACACACGGAACGGATGTGCAAAAAATCTTCTGAACGCTTGCTTCCAACGCTTTTCAGCGGCAATCTTCAGATCAGCACAGAACCTCCAGGGAATTCCCGAAAGGATCGCCGTGACCAGTGACAGCTCCGGTACCGCCGCTCTCGCCGCCCTCGTGGACCTCGCCACCCCGTTCGCCGTGCGGACGGCGGTCGCGCTGAGGCTGCCCGAGCTGGTGCGCGACGGGCACACCACCACGGCCGCCCTGGCGCAGGCGTGCGGCGCCGACCGGGACGCGCTGGCCCGCCTGCTGCGCCACCTCGTGGCGGTCGGCCTGTTCGCCGAGCAGGCGCCCGGTGAGCACGCGCTCACGCCGGTGTCGCGGGCGCTGCTCGACGACAGCAACGCGCTGCTGCGGTCGTGGCTCGACGCGGGCGGACCCGGGCTGAAGATGGACCTGGCCTACAGCGGGATGCTGCACGCCGTGCGCACCGGCCGGTCGGCCTACGGCGTCGTGCACGGCAAGGACTTCTGGTCGGACTACCGCGACGACGAGGCGCTGCGCGTGTTCTTCGGGGCGACGATGGCCGGGTTCGCCTGGCAGACCGGCCCGGAGGTCGCCGCCCGCTACGACTGGAAGCTCCGTGTCGAGCGTGGTCGACGTCGGCGGCGGCACCGGCGCGCTGCTGGGCGCCGTGCTGACCGAGCACCCGCACCTGACCGGTGCGGTGCTGGACCTGCCCGAGGTCAGGCCGGAGGCCGAGGAGTTCCTCGCCGGCCTCGGCGGCAGGGCGAAGTTCGTCGGCGGCAGCTTCCTCGACCCGCTGCCCACCGGCTACGACGTGCTGATCGTGTCCCGCGTGCTGACCGACTGGCCCGACGAGGACGCCACGCGCATCCTGCGCCGGTGCGCCGAGGCCGTCCCGGACGAGGGACGCGTGCTCGTGGTCGAGGTCCTCGCCGGCGAGGAGCACGCGAAGAACAACTCGTCGTTCGACCTGCAGTCGCTGACCCTGCTCGGCGGGCGGGAACGCCGGCCGGAGGACTTCGACGCGCTCGCCGCGCCCGCCGGTCTCGTGCGGCGAGCGCGGATCGACGGGCCGAACGGCCTGGTGGTGCTGGAGTACGCCCGCGGGTGAGCTCACCGTGCCGCCTCCGCGGAGGCGGCACGCACCCAGTCCGGCAGCCGGGACGCGCGCGGGTCGGGCAGCAGCTCCACCTGGTGCAGCCGGTCGAGCGGCGTGAGCCGGCGCACCCCCAGCCCGGACATGGTGTGCATGACCTCGTGGCGGATGCGGTCGTTGCGGCCGGTGCCGGTGAGCGCGCGGGCACCGACCCACGACCGGGTCGTGATCATCCGTGCGGCGTTGTGGCTGGTCCGGCCGATGTGGGCGAGGTTCTCCCTGCGGGCGGCGTCGTAGCGGCGCAACGCGTGGTCGACCACGTCGGGCGCCAGCGTCCCGCCCTGGCGCAGCACCGTCGCCAGCTCGTGCGCGTCGGCGATCGAGCTGTTCATGCCCTGCGCGGCCATCGGGTGCACCGAGTGGCCGCTCTCCCCGACCAGCGCGAAGCCCGGCGCGACGAGAGCGGGTGCCGTCGACCGGGACACCGGCAGCACCTGCCTGCGGTCGAGACCGGCGCGGAACGGCCCTGCCAGCGGCGCGAGCCCGGAGCACCCGGCCAGCACCCGGTCCGCCCACCCGGTGAGCCCGTCCCGGTCGAGCCCGCGCAGCTCGTCCGGCGCGACCTGGACGTAGAGCCGGACCCGCCGGCCGGGCAACGGGTAGTGCAGCCGCAACCCGCCGTCGGTGACGTAGGCGGAGAAGTCGGGTTCCACGTCGTCGACGTCGTGCAGCTCGAACGCCGCCAGGCGGTGCGGGTAGTCGTGCCGCGCAGCGGTGAGCCCGGCGGCGGCGCGCAGCCGTGAGGAGATCCCGTCGGCCGCCACGACGAGCGCGGCGGGGACGTCCCCGTCGTCGCACCGCACGCCGCTCACCCGGCCACCGGTGCGCAGCAGGTCGCGGACGTGCACGCCCCGCCGCACCTCCACCGCGGCCGGCAGCGCGTCGGTGAGCGCGTCGAGGATGGCCTGGTAGTCGTGGGCCAGCAGCCACGGGTGCGCGGCCGGGAGCCGGCCGTAGTCGAGCACCATCCGCGGCGTGCCGTCGGAGGACCGGGCGACCAGGCGCGACAACCGGGTGGCGCCCGCGCGGTCGAGCCGGTCGGTCACGCCCCAGGCCGCCAGGACCGCGAGTGATCCCGGTTGCAGCACCTCGCCCTTCGCCACGGGCGCGGGCGTGGGCCGCTTCTCCAGCACGAGCACGCGGCGGCCCAGCCGCCCCAGGGCGCAGGCGGTGGCGAGGCCGGCCACCCCGGCTCCGCAGACGACGACGTCCGGCCCGCTCATCGGGCGGCCGTCCGGTAGCGGCCCAGCGCGCGCAACGCCATGCCGTGCGTGAAGCCGGGGTTGGCGTACCGGCTCACCCGCCGCACGTACTCGTGCACGGGTTCCGGTGTCCACCCGCCCTCGGCGGTGCGGGCGTCGAGCAGCCAGCGCACCCCCGTCGCGACGGCGGCCGGCTCCTCCCCTGCCGCGAGCAGCGACGACACCGCCCAGCCGGTCTCCTCGACCGTGCCGGGGGCGCCGTGGCCGTCACCCCACGAGCCGTCGGCGTTGCGCGTCCCGAGCAGCCACGACCGCGCGCGGACCGCCGTCTCGTCACCGGTGCGGCCGCTGCGGGCGAAGGCCTCCAGCACCGCGGCGGTGCCCATCGTGTGCTCCCGGTACCAGACCGACTCGAAGCTCCCGTCCGGCAGCTGGGCCCGGCCGAGCCACCGCAGCGCCCTGCGGACGCGGGTGTCGCCGGCGAGCACCCCGGCGTCGAGCAGCGCGTCGACGGCCTGCGCGGTCGTCATCGGGCACGGGCCGCTGTTGGCGACCCTGGTGTTGCGCACGCACAGTCCCCACGAGCCGCGGCTGTCCTGGCGGTCGCGCAGCCAGCCCGCCGCGGTGCGCACCGCGCCGGCCTGCCCGCTGCCAGGGAGCTTCGCCAGCACGGACACGATCTCGCTGGTCTCGAGGACCGCGGGCCAGCCGTGCGCGCCGGACCAGCCCCAGAACCCCGGCGGGCAGCCGAAGGCGAGGAACGGCCGGTGCTGTTGCAGGGCGACGAACAGGTCCCGCGACGCCGCGAGCCTGGGGTCGTCGCGGTAGCCCGCCTCGACCAGGCCGCGCACCGCGTACATCGTCCAGGCGGCGTCCAGCGGTGTCGTCGCCCAAGACCCGTCAGCGTGCATCGTGCGCCGGAACCACCCCACGGCGGCGTCGACCATGTCCTGGCCGAGCCCCGCGCGGGCCAGGCCGGTGCAGACGAGACCGGTCACCCACGCGTCCTCCGACCACGACCCGGCCGACCCCTCGTGCTCGAAGGCCTGCCGGACCACCCGCAGCGCGTTCGGTTCGGCCCTGCGGGCCAGCAACCGCTGCAGGCGGGTCAGCGGCCGGTGCCGGGTCTGGGCGAGCCCGAGCGCGGAGGCCATCGGCAGCCGCAGGTCGAACAGCCGCCGGTACAGGCCGGGCAGCAGCGCGAGCTCCAGCGGGAACCGCCGCATCTCGTGCGGGGCGAGCCAGCCGGCGAACCCGTAGAACTGGCGGCACCACAGCACGACCTCCGGGTGCGGGATCGCCTCCAGTCCCCCGTAGTCGGCCATCCAGCGCCGTCCTGCGGCGACCTCCGCCGCGTTGGCGACCGGGTCGACGAGGTGCAGCGCCGCCGCCGACACCGCCGTCGGCCCCGGTTCGCTCGGCAGGCCCGGCACCATCGCCCAGCCGCCGTCGTCGTTGCGCGTGCGGCGCAACCGGTCGGCGCCCGCCGCGATCAGGTCGGCGGCACCGCCGGGGTCGGCGAAGTGCAGCGCGGTGATCGCGCCGGCGGTCGCGAGCGTGGAGCGCAGGCTGCTCGCCCCGTAGTCGAACACCCCGTCCTGGCGCTGGGCGGCGAACAGCACCCGCGCACCGTCGGCGATGGCGGTCTCCAGCTCCTCAGCGGTGCCGGTGTCGACCGAGGTCATGACCTCTCCCCTCTGTTGTCCGCCCCGTCGGGGAACTCGTGTCGTGAGCGCATCCGGGCCTGCAGGACGAGCGAGAACGCGAGCGCCGGTGCCACGACCAGCACCGCGGTCCACGGGCCGGCCGCACCCGCCACCACGGCGGCGGCGAGCACCAGCCGTTCCGCGACGAGCAGCTCGTGCGAACGCAGCGCGCGCCTCGGGGTCAGCGCCGCGGGCCGGGCCACCCACAGCGCGCACCCGCCGAGCACGACGGCGACACCGAACAGGGCGAGCTGGGCGCCGGGCCGTGCGGCGACCAGCGCGCCGAGGCCGACCGCCGCGGTTCCGGCCGCCCACAGCACGGTGGCGAGCCGCACCGCCGCGGGCACGCCGTGGCGCACCGGCACCGACCGGTAGCCGCCCGCGCGGTCCCCGTCGACGTCGCGCACCGTGCCGATGAGGTTGGACGCGGTGTCGTGCAACAGGAACCCGAGCGCCACGGGCAGCAGCTGCGGTGGTGGCCAGGGCACCGCGACCATCGCGCCGATCACCAGCGCGAGCGCCGACAGCACGCCGCGGCTGAGGTTCCCGCTGAACCCGAGGCGTTTGAACACGGCGCTGTAGGCGACGATCCCGCCGACCGCCAGCGCGAAGAACGGCAGCACGCGCCAGTTGAACCCGACGACCACGGCCAGCGAGACGACCGCGCAGCCGATGCCGGTGGCCAGAGCCGCGGCGGGTGACAGCCGCCCGGACGGGATGGGCCGCTGCGGTTTCGCGATGGCGTCGAGGTGCCGGTCGAAGTGGTCGCCGAGGTAGTGACCGGCGAGCCAGCCCAGCACGGGGGCCAGCACTGCGGCGGCGATCTCCGCCGGCCGGTCACCGCCCGCGACCAGCACGCCCGCGAGGCCGAGCAGGGCCGGGTAGCACGTCGTGTAGGGCCGCCAGGTCTGCCAGTGCGCCAGTGCCCGCTCCCGCACCGCGTGCCCGGTGGCCTGGAGCGCGCGCACCTCAGCGGTCACGGTCGACCGCGATCTCGGCGATGGCCGCGAGCCGGTCGGTGGCGGCCGCGCCCGGCAGCCCCCGCAGGCAGGCGAGCGCGAGCCGGGACCGGTCGTGTGCGCCGCGGCGGGCCTCGTCCAGCGCACCGCTGTCGGTCACCGCGAACCGCAACAGCTCCAGCGTCTCCTCCGGTTCGAGCGCACCCGACAGCGCGGTCTCCACGGCCGCGCGGTGCTCCGGCCGGCCCTCGCGGTGCGCGAGCAGCACCGGCCACGTGGGACGGAGGTTGGCCGCGTCGCTCGCGTCGGGTTTGCCCGACGTGCCCGCCCCGAGGTACGGCAGCAGGTCATCCTGCATCTGGAAGGCCACGCCCGTGTGGTGGCCGTAGTCGCCGAGCTGGTCGACCTGCCCCGCGGAGCCGCCGCCGAGCAGCGCGCCCGCCCGGCACGCGGCCCGGAACAGCGCCCCCGTCTTGGCGGCGGCGACGTCGAGGTAGTCCTCCAGCGCGCTGCCGGGCCGGGTGGCGCCGGGCGACACCATCGTGGACTCCAGCACCTGCCCGCGGCACAGGTCACCGCCCGCGTGGGCGAACTCGGCGACGACCGCCATCACCACCCGCGGCGGCGCGGCGCATTCGGCGACCGAGGCGAACAGGTCGAACAACAAGGCGTCACCGGTCACGATGGCGTCCGCGACGCCGTAGCGCGCGTGCACGGAAGGCCGGCCGCGGCGCAGGTCGTCGCCGTCGATGATGTCGTCGTGCACCAGTGACGCCACGTGCAGGTGCTCGACGGCCACGGCGGCGGGCAGCGCGGTCTCGGCGGTGCCGCCGACCGCCTCCGCCGACGCGACGAGCATCAACGGCCGCAACAGCTTCCCCGGCACGGCCATGGCGTAGTGGGTGAGCTCGCCGAACCGGTCACCGGAGCGGGGACGGCGGCGCGCGAGGGCGGCGCGGATCGCCTCGGCGGGGTCGTCGGTGCGCAGCGCCTCGCTCACCGTGCCCGTCATCGCACGGCCCCCTCGACCGGCCGTCCGCTGAACGCGCGGGCCGCCGTGAGCACGGCGTCGTTGGCCTCCGGCACCCCGGTGCTCACGCGCACGCCGCCCGCGACCTCCCGCACCGCGATCCCGTGCTCGGCGAGGTGGGCGATGAACTCCTGGTTGCGCGGCCCGAGCCGCACCCACAGGTAGTTCCCGCCGCTGGGCGGGACGTCGTAGCCGAGCTCCCGCAGCCCCGCGCGGACCCGGTCCCGTTCCGCGGCCACCGCACGGCACTGCTCGCGCATGCGGGCCCCGGCGTCGAGCGCGGCCAGCGCGGCGGCCTGGGCGACGGTGGGTACCCGGTGGAACGGCGCCACCCTCCGCAGCGGTCCCACCACCTCCTGCGCGCCGACGAGGTAACCGACCCGCAGGCCGATCAGGCCGTGCGACTTGGAGAACGTGCGCACCACCGCGAGCCGCGGATCGGCTGACAACGTTGTCGCGTCGGCGATCTCGGCCTGGTCCGCGAACTCGCGGTAGGCCTCGTCGACCAGGACGAGCACGTGCTGCGGCAGGGCGGCGAGCAGCGAGCGCAGCCACTCCTCGCCGAGCACCTCGCCGGTGGGGTTGTTGGGGTTGCAGACCAGCACCACACGGGTGTCGTCGGTGACGGCGGCCGCGACCGCGCGGAAGTCCTGCTGTTCGCCGGGCACCGCAACCGGTTCGGCGCCCGCGTTGCGGATCAGCAGCGGGTAGAGGTCGAAGGACGGCCACGCGTGCACCACGGAGGTGCCGGGGGCGCAGTGCGCGGTCAGGAACTGCTGCAGCAGCGCCCCGGAGCCCGCACCGGCGACGACCCGGTCCGGCGTCGTGCCGAGGTCGGCGGCCAGCCTGCGCTCCAGTCCCGCGGCGAGCGCGTCACCGGTCAGGTTGACGTCGGCGAGCGAGTTCACCAGCGCCTCGCGCACACCCGGCAACGCAGGCCAATGATTTTCGTTCAACGCCAATTGGTGAATGATTCGACTCAATTCGCAAACCTCCCGGAGAGGGCGTGATTTCGAACCTACAATCGCCCTCCTGGCACGTCAACACCACCACCGGGACAAACGTCCGCTTAACGCCGGTGAAACCTTTACGCGCGCACGCGCTTAGAACTCCGCTTCCTGCCGAGTCAAGTGCAGAAAATGCATCCGGCCGGCTGCGCATTTCTCAATTGGGATTCCGGCGACGTGCCGAAACGCGGTCAGGCGTGCCCGCGCGGGCACCATGCGGTGGCTGCGCGGACACGCCTGACGTCGGAAGGGGAGCCGAATGGCCGCCTATCGAGATTTCGCGGACTACCCGGATGCGGGAGCGGGGCGACTACGGTACCGGCCGGTCCATGCGCGGGTAGCGGCTGGATACCGCCGTCCGAATGACTTCCGTTCCGGTTCTCGTCCCGGTCCGTCACCCGGCCGGGGCGCTGCCGGGCAGCATTCGATGGCTGTTCGTCCCGGTGCGGGCGCTCAGTTGAGCGGCCGGGTGTCCTCCGGCACACCACCGCCCTGGTGCACCGCCTCGACCAGCTTCGCCAGCGCGGTCAGGGCGACCCGCTGGGACAGCGGCCCGTAGGACACGCGGGCCACGCCCAGCTCCTGCAGCCGCGCGAGGGCCGGGAGGCCGGGCAGGCCGATCAGGGTGAGCCGCCGGGGGCCGAACGCCTCGACGAGCGTGCCGATCTGGTCCTCGTCCAGCTTGCCGGGCACGAAGACCACCGGTGCGCCGGCGTCGAGGAACGCCCGCCCGCGTTCGACGGCGTCGGCGAGCACCTCGGCGGGGTCGCGGTCACCCGCCTTCACGAACGCGTCCGTGCGCGCGTTGAGCACGAAGTCGGGAACGCCCTCCGCGTTCGCCGCCCTGATCGCGGCCTCGACGGCCGCCACGGCCTCGGGCAGCGGCTTGAGCTGGTCCTCCAGGTTCGCGCCCACCGCACCGGCGGCGATGGCGCGGCGCACGGTGTCACCGGGGTCGCCGTAGCCGGCCTCCAGGTCGGCGGTCACCGGCAGCTCCGTCGCGGCGGTGATGCGCCCGACCTCGGCGATCATCTCCTCGACCGGGATCTGCTCGCCGTCGGGGTAGCCGCGGCTCGCGGCGATCGAGTGGCTCGCGGTCGCCAGCGCCTTCGTGCCGGGGACGCCGGCGACGACCTCGGCGGTGATGACGTCCCACACGTTGACCACGGTGAGCAGTTCGGGGTCGGTGTGCAGGCGCAGCAGGCGGGTGGCGAGCTCGGACGGGTCGGCGGGCACGGGTTCCTCTCGGAGGACGGTCAGGACACGGCCGGGTAACCGTCGGCGCGCAGCAGCCTGGCCAGGTGCGCGGCGTTGCGCGCGGCCGTGGCGTTGGTCGACTTCACCTCGTCCGGCGTCTCGCCCAGGTCGTTGTAGTCGACGGTCTGCATGGCCTGGCCGTTCCAGTAGGTGCACCCCTGGGCCGGGATCGAGAACCCGACGTCGTTGAGCGCCTGGAACAGGTCGGCGACGATCTTGTGCGCACCGTCCTCGTTGCCGACGACCGCGACCAGCGCGACCTTGCCGAACATCGCGGGCCGCCCTTCGTCGTCGGTCTCCGACAACGCGGCGTCGAGCCGTTCCAGCACGCGGTGCGCCACGCTGGAAGCATGCCCCATCCAGGTCGGGGTGGCGAGGATCAGCACGTCCGCCGCGCCGATCTTCTCCCGCAGCGCGGGCCACGCGTCCCCGTCGCCCATGTCGGCCTCGACACCCGGCTTGACGTCGTGGTCGACCACCCTGACCACCTCGCCGGTCACGTCGTGCGCCCGCAGCTCCGCCAGCAGCTGGTTCGCGATGAGCTCGCTGCTCGACGGGGCGGGCGAGGGCTTCAGGCTGCAGACGAGGGCCAGTGCACGCATCGAGAACCTCCACGTTGGCGCACCTGGTCACCGACGACCGGCGCGTGCCCGCTGAGTCCCCGTGGGACACCGGTCCGAAACGTCCGCCCACACCCCCGCGCGCACGATCAGCCGGTCGGGTCGGCACTCCTTCGTGCGTTCTTCAGCTGCTGCTGGAGGTCGTCGACCTGCTGCTGGAGCCGGGCGACCTGGTGGGGGTCCGGCGTCGGCTCCTCGTGCCGCAGACCGGTGGACTCGGCCTTGAGGATCTTCGCGGAACGCCCGAGCGAGCGTGCCATCTCCGGCAGTTTCTTGCTGCCGAACAACAGCAGGACGACCGCACCGATGATCAGCAGCTCGGTTGCTCCCAGGTTCCCATGCGCTTCTGCTCCCTCTCGTCGGACCCGTTGTCGAGAGTACGTTGCACCGCAGGAGCATCTGCGTTCGGCGACCACCGTCACACAGTCCAAAACAGACATTCCGCGGGTAGCGCGGAAAACCGGCGCGTCCTCCCCTCGCGCGGCACGTGATGAGCCGCGCCGGTGTGGGTACCCCTCAGCGCACACCATGTGACGATCGCGGGAGTGACCATGCCGGCAACGGTTTCCGACGAGCACCTGACAGCGGTGCTGCGCACCTTCGTCCGCACCGCCTCGCCGGCCCTGGACGCCGTGCGCAGGTCCGGGCCGCGCGAGGTCGTGGCCGACACACCGCTCAGCCTGCCCAGGCGAGTGCTGCGCCGGGTCGTCGTGCTGCGCGTCCCCGGCACCGCGGCCTGGGCGCGGATGGACACCGCGCGGCGCGTCCGCTGGTGGACCGGCCCGTTCGGCAGGCTCACCGCCGCCGTCACCGCCATCCCCGGCCTGGGCGGTGTGCTCGCCAGCCGGTTGCCCGTGCAGGACCTGCTCGGCAGCGCGGCCCAGGGCCTGATCCTCTGCGCCATCGCGGGAGAGTGCGGCGTCACCGACACCGACACCCGCACGCGCCTGCTCGCCGCGGTCCTGTTCGACCGCACGCTCCCCGCGCAGCTCACGAGCGCGGAGACCACCACGGCTCCGCCCAGCCGCGGCAAGGTGGGGCTCGGCGGCGCCCTGTGGCGGCTCGCCCAGGAGCTGCGCGGCATCGACTCTCTGCTGGGCAGCCGGCCCACCGGCGGCCGGCTCCTCGGCGTGCTGGGTTCCCTGCCGCTGCTGGGCTTCGTCGGTCACTACCTGGCCGAACGGGCCGGCGCCCGCACCATCCGCAAGCGTGCGCTGACCTGGCTGACCGCGCACCGCGGGACGGCTCGGCACGCGGGAGCCGTTTCGCCGGAGAAGTGATCCGACCGGTGCCGGTCATCCGGCCGTGGTCACCGCACGGGGCCGCCGCGCGGGTCGCCGGGTGAGCAGGATCGCGCCGATCACCACCGCCCCGCCCACGACGGTGTGCCACCCCACCGGTTCGGCCAGCAGCACCGCACCGAGCGCGGTGGACCACAGCGGCGTCACGTAGGTGACCGAGGCCGCGACCGTGGGACCGGCCGCCCGGATCAGGTCGAGGTTGAGCACGTACGCGTAGCCCGTGCCGGCCGCGCCCAGCACCAGCAGTGCGAGCAGCGCGGACCAGCCGGGCCAGGACGGCGGCCCCGACAGCAGCGGTGCGGCCAGTCCCAGTTGGGCGGTGGCGCAGGTGATCTGCACGGCGGACAGGGCGCTCGCCCGGTGCGGCACGCCGGACAGGAACCGCTGGGTGTAGGCGAACCCGGCGCCGTAGCAGGTGGTGGCGCCCAGGCAGGCGAGGCCGCCGGCCAGCACGTCGCCGTCCAGCCCGCGCCACACCCCGAGCAGCACCAGCACGCCCGCGAAACCGAGCAGCAGCCCCGCGAGCCGCGTCCTCGTCACCTGCTCCCCCGGTACGACGAGCAACGCGAAGGCCAGCGTCGTCAGCGGTGTCGTCGCGTTCAGCGCCCCCGCCAGCACCGAGTCCACTGTGGACTCACCGAGGGCGAGCAGCGTGAACGGCACCGAGTTGAGCAGGACCGCGACCACGGCCGCATGTCCCCAGGTGCGCGCGTCACGCGGTACCGCCGCCTTCTGCACCGCGCAGATCAGCCACAGCGCCAGCGCGCCGAGCAGACAGCGCGCCAGCGCGACCTGGACCGGCGGCACCCCCGCGTCCACCGCGACCTTGATCAAGGCGAAGCTGCTGCCCCAGATCGCCGACAGCAGCACGAACTTCCCAGTCGATCCCACGGCGGGAGCATCACCCGGCGGGGCATCATGAGTCCAACAAGTGACGATCAGCCGAGCATGAGAGAGGCTCATGACCCTGAACTTCGCCCAGCTCCGGGCGTTCCTCGCGGTGGCCGACGAGGGCGGGTTCGGTGCGGCCGCCGACGCGCTGGGCATCACGCAGTCGGCGGTCTCGCACGCGGTCGCCTCCCTGGAGCGCTCGCTGGGCCACCCGGTCCTGTCCCGGCGCGGAGGGACCAAGCCCACCGCGTTCGGCCAGGAGGTCTTGGCCCACGCCCGTGCCGCGGTGACGGCGTCGACCGCGATCACCGACCTGGCCGAACGCCGTCGCGGCGGGGTGCGCGGCACGGTCCGGCTGGCGGCGCCGCCGACCGTCTGCCAGGGCCTGCTGCCGGACCTGCTGACACGGTGGCGGGCGGAGTTCCCGCAGGTCGCCGTGCGGGTGTTCGAGGGGGAGGACGACGAGGTGGCGGAGTGGCTCGCCGGCGGCACGGTCGAGGCGGCGGTGCTCGTGGACCCGCCACCCGGCCACGGCGCGCAGGTCGGCGAGGACACCTTCCACGCCCTGCTGCGCACCGACCACCCGTTGGCGGGCCAGTCGCACGTCAGCGTCGCGGACCTGGCCGACGACCCGTTCCTGCTCTCCCGCGGCGGCTGCGAACGGCACGTGCGGCAGGCGCACACCGGCCACCCGTTCACCCCGCGGCACCGGGTGCGGGAGCTGGGCACGCTGCTCGCGATGGTCCGCGCGGGCGTCGGCGTGTCGCTGGTGCCGGGCCTGGTGGCGTCGATGCTGCCGGCGGACCTGGTCATGCTGCCGCTGCGGGAGCCCGTCGTGCGCACCCTCGTCCTCAGCGGCCCGGCCGGTCGCGAGTGGCACCCCGCCGTCACGGCCCTGGTGGACTCCGTCCGCGACCACGCCACCTGAGACGAGCGGTGTCCGTTTCCGGCCTGCTCCTCCCCGGACGACCGGTGTGGTTGTGACGAGCTTCAACAAATGTGTGCGGCCGATGGCAGGCAGGGCATGCCCCGGCCGATGCACGAAACCGGGAGGAGCCCACCGTGCGCACCATCGCTTTCGCCACCCTCACCGCGACCGCCGCCCTGCTGGCCGGCTGCACCGGACAGAGCGGCGGCTCGGCAGAACCCGCCCCCACCACGTCCGGCACGCCCTCACCGGACGCCCCAGCCCCGCAGACCACCCAGCAGGCCGTCTCCACCGGCCCGGCCGCGTGCCGGTCAGCCGACCTCGGCCTCGCCCTGAACCCGGACCAGGGCGGTGGTGGCATGAACAAGATGCGCTACCTCCTGGCGTTCATGAACAAGGGCGCCGCCGCGTGCACCCTGCAAGGTTTTCCCGGCGTCTCGTTCGTGACCGGTGACACGGGTACTCAGGTCGGCGCACCTGCGACCCGCGAGGGCGCTGAACCGGCGGCCGTGACGCTGCAACCCGGCGCGAGCGCGTCGAGCGTCGTGACGATCACGAACGCCGGCGTCTACGACCCGGCCGAGTGCGCACCCACCGACGTGCGCGGTCTGCGGATCTACCCGCCGGGTGAGACCGCGGCCCTGTTCGTGCCGAAGGAGCAGCAGGCCTGTTCCGCCGCGGACAAGGCCACCATGTCCGTCGGCCCGGTCCAGTCCTGACCCGGCCCAGTCCTGACTCGACGGTGGTCCTTGCCAGTCGGGACCGCGTCCGTCAGGCTGGCGTGCAGTCCCGCCGCCGAGCACGGAAGCGACCATGAACCAGCGCTGGATCAGGATCACCGCCGTCGTCATCGCCGCAGCCCTCGTGCTGAGCACGCTGTACTACCTGCTGATGAGCCTCTGACCGGTCCACTGGGGACACTCGACCCGAACCGCAGGTGTTTCAAGTCCCGCGGTGCGGGTATCCCCGGAGAGACGTTCAAACGTGAGCTCAGGCAAGGGAAAGAGGGACCTCATGGGCGCCGATGACAAGCTGGAAGCCAAGGGCGACGAGCTCACCGGCAAGGTGAAGGAAGGCGTCGGCAACGTCACCGACGACGAGGGTCTGCGCGCCGAGGGCAAGGCGGACCAGACCAAGGGCCACCTGAAGGAAGCGGTGGAGAAGGTCAAGGACGCCTTCAAGTAGGCCGATGTGCTCGACTGTGTCCCCCGCACGCACGTGCGGGGGACACAGTCGTTTCGGGCGACGGCGCAGGAAGGCGTGTCGATGACCTCGGACAGCACAGCGGAACGGCCCGGCCGCCTGGGCAATCCCGCACGGAACCTGCTCACCGACCCCCGCACCGACCCGCGGCTCGTCCGAGCGCTGACGTCGCACGGCATGGGCAGGAACGCCGGTCCCACGCCGTTCGGCCCCGACGCCCCGCGAGAGCAGCTGCTGGCGTTCGTCGCGGCCGCGGAGGCGGACAACGAGCGGTTCCACGCCGTGCTGTTCGGTGACGGGAAACCGGTGCCGGGGCTGGACCACCGCACCGAGACGATCACCGGTCCGGCGGGCGACGAGCTCCGGCTGTACGTGACGCGGCCCGCGCACTCCCCCGGTCCGCTGCCCGGTGTCCTGTACCTGCACGGCGGCGCCATGGTGATGCTGCAGGGCTCGTGGCCCGTCTACACCACGTTCTACGACGACCTGGCCGCCACCGGACTCGTCGTCGTCGCCGTCGAGTTCCGCAACGGCGGCGGTGAGCTCGGTGCGCACCCGTTCCCGGCCGGGCTCGACGACTGCGCAGCAGCGCTCGACTGGGTGCACGCGCACCGCGCGGAGCTGGGTATCTCCGCGCTCACCGTGGCGGGCGAGTCGGGCGGCGGCAACCTCGCGCTGGCCACCGCGATCCGCGCCAAGCGCGAAGGGCGGCTCGCCGCGGTCGACGGCGTCTGCGCGATGGTGCCGTTCATCTCGGGCCGGTACGGCGCCCCCGCGCAGGAACGCGAGGCGGAGCTGCCGTCGCTCGTCGAGAACGACGGGTACCTCATCTCCTGCGAGGGCGCCGCGATCCTCGCCGAGGTGTACGACCCCGGCGCCCGGCACAACACCGATCCCCTGTGCTGGCCCTACCGCGCGACCGCCGGCGACCTGGCCGGGCTGCCGCCGCACGCCGTCGTCGTCAACGAGCTCGACCCGCTGCGTGACGAGGGGCTGGCCTATTACCGCACCCTGGTCGAGGCCGGGGTGGAGTCGGCGGTGCGGACGGTGGCGGGTCTGTGCCACGCGGGTGAGCTGCTGTTCCGGGAGGCCGTTCCGGAGCTGTACGCGGAGGTCGTCGGGACCATGCACCGCTTCGCCGCCGCCCTCCGGTCGTGACGCCGCGAGAAAAGAACAACGAAAGCACGCAAGATTCACGGTGGTGAACCGAGGAATCAACCATTCTGTTCACGAGTGTGACCAGCGCATATCCACCCGGCGAACAAAGATGATCCATTCGAACGCCGATGACCTGGCTATTCGACGCATTCGACTGGGACACATCGACCTGACCACGCATTTTTGCCGTTGACCGCGCACGGAGAACGCTCCTAGCATCCGACGGGAAACCCGCCGCGCATCCGACCGAAAAATCTTCCTCTCACCGTTGAGAAGTGGAGTTCCCGTGGGAATTTCGGAACAGCCCGCGCGCTTGGCGCGGCAACGCCGGGTCTGTGCCGGACTGGTGTCGGGTGGCGCCGTCGTCGCGCTGGTGACCGCGCTTGCGGCGTGGCCCACCATCGCGGCGAACGCGAACGCCGCGGGCACCTATGTGCTGAAGAACGCAGGCAGCGGTCAGTGCCTCGACGCCGGCACGAGCCCGGCGAGCGGGATGCAGCTGCGCCAACAGGCCTGCGCCGGTCAGGAGTGGGTGCTGACCGAGGTCAGCGGCGGCGTCCGCATCACCGCAGGCGGCCTGTGCGTGGGCGTGCGCGACGCCTCGACCAGCGCGGGCAAGCCCGTCCAGCTGGAGACGTGCACCGGTGCGGCGAGCCAGACGTGGGCGCTGACGCCGAACGGCACCGATCACCGCCTGGTCAACGCCAACGGCGGCAAGTGCCTGAACGTCAAGGACAACGCCACGACGCCGGGTGCGTTGATCCAGACGAACTCGTGCGACGGCGCCACGACCAAGCAGTGGACGCTCTCCCCGACCAGCGGCGGCCCCACCAGCACCACCACGACCACAACCACGACGACGACCACCACCACTACCGGGACACCACCGGCCAACGCGCTGTACGTGTCACCGACCGGCCGTGACGGCGCGTCCGGCACGATCTCCGACCCGACCACGCTGACCTCCGCGCTCCCCCGCGTGGCCGCGGGCGGCACGATCTTCCTGCGCGGCGGCACGTACAGCTTCGCGCAGACGGTGACCATCCCGCCCACCAACAACGGCACCGCCGGTGCCCGCAAGAAGCTGACGGCCTACCAGGGCGAGACGCCGGTGCTGAACTTCTCGGCGCAGACCGAAGACCCGGCCAACCGCGGCCTGGCGGTGAACGGCTCGTACTGGCACGTGTACGGCGTCGTCGTGGAACGCGCCGGCGACAACGGCATCTTCATCGGCGGCAGCTACAACATCTTCGAGCGCACGGTCACCCGCTTCAACCGCGACACCGGCCTGCAGCTGTCCCGGATGCTGTCGACCACGCCGAAGGACCAGTGGCCGTCCCACAACCTGATCCTCAGCGCCGAGTCGCACGACAACGCCGACTCCGACGGCGAGGACGCGGACGGGTTCGCGGCCAAGCTCACCTCCGGGCCCGGCAACGTGTTCCGCTACTCCGTGGCGCACAACAACATCGACGACGGCTGGGACCTCTACACCAAGTCCGACACCGGCCCGATCGGCGCGGTCACCATCGAGGACTCGCTGGCGTTCAAGAACGGCACGCTGAGCAACGGCGGCCAGGCCGGCAACGGCGACCGCAACGGCTTCAAGCTCGGCGGCGAGGACATCGGCGTCAACCACACCATCAGCCGCACGATCGCCTACGACAACGGCAAGCACGGCTTCACCTACAACCGCAACACCGGCTCCATGGCCGTGTCGAGCAACCTCAGCATCGACAACGACGAGCGCAACTTCTCGTTCGACGCGGGCAGCTCGGTGTTCCGCTCCAACACCTCCTGCCGCAGCGGCAGCGGGAGCAACGACAAGGTCGTCGGCAACGCCGACTCCTCCAACCAGTTCTGGTCGGGCAGCAACGGTTCCCGGTGCTCCGCCTACAGCGGGAGCCTCGGCTGGTCGTTCGCCTCCGACGGCAGGCTCGTCGTCACCCTCGGCGGCAGGCCCGTCGTCCTCTGACGCGCCACTCAGCCGGGCCGCGCACCGCGGACGGGACGATCCAGCTCCCTGCGGTGCGCGGCCCGGCGTGCTTGCCCTTGAACCGGAACGCGCGGTCCACCCTGGGGCTGGTCAGTTCTGCTCAAGGAGTTCGGCCAACCGCAACGGCGTGCGGTCCTCGAACGCCGGCCCGATGAGCTGCACCCCGACCGGCAACCCCTCATCAGACCGCCCCGCCGGCACGGCCGTGGCAGGCAACCCGGGCATCGTCGCCACCCCCGCCCACACCAGCTGGTCGAAGTACGGGTGCAACACGCCGTCGATCTCGATGCGCCGCCCCAACATGTCAGGGTTGTGGTCGTGCGGGAACGCGGGAGTCGGCGTCACCGGGCACACCACGACGTCGAACTCACCGAACAACTGCCGCCACAGGTGCCGATGCCGTTCCCGGCGGTTGTGTGCCGCCAGCCAGTCGTGGTGGCTGAACACCATGGCACGCAGTCGAGTCGCGTCAAGCCCCTGGTCGTCCGCACGCAACCTGGCAACGCGTGCCCTCAGCTGCTCCACGGGAAACCGCGCCACCGCACTCGAGAACATCAACTCCGTGCAGAGCCGCGCGCCCTCCACCAGATCCGGCAGCAACGCACTGTGTCGCGAAACCCGAGCGCCACCAGCGACAAGCGCGTCAGCGACCCGGCCGACACCGGCCCGCACGGCCGCACCGGTCGGGATGAGCGGATGCTCGTCGAGCACCAGCACCCGGAAGTCGCAGAGCCGTTCGTGCCGCGCAGGAGGCAGGTTCACGGTGTGCGCCTTGCCGGAGGTCAGCGGGTCCGGCCCGGCCATCACGTCGAGCAACAGCCCCAGGTCGCCGGCGGTGCGCGCCATCGGCCCCACCACGGCGAGGTCGAGCTCGACCGGCAACGCCGGCTCGCCGGGCGCGACCATGCCGCGACTGGCCACCAGCCCCACGGTCGGCTTGTGCGCGTACACACCGCAGAAGTGCGCGGGGGTGCGCAGGGAGCCGGCGAGGTCGGAACCGATGGACAGCGCACCGAACCCGCACGCCAGCGCGGCAGCCGAACCGCCGGAGGAACCGCCCGAGGTGCGGGTGTGGTCCCAGGGGTTGTTGGTGGTGCCGTGGATGGCGTTGAAGCTCTGGATGTCCTGCAGTCCCAGCGGGACGTTGGTCTTGCCGAGCACCACCGCCCCCGCCGCCTTCAACCGCGACACCTGCACCGCGTCCTCCGCGGGCACGTGGTCCCGGTGCTCGGGCATCCCCCACGTCGTGGGCAGACCGGCGACGTTGAAGCACTCCTTGACCGTCACCGGCACACCGAGCAGTGGCCGGTCCTCGCCGCGGGCACGGGCCTGGTCCGCGGCGTGAGCGGCGGCGCGGGCGCGGTCGAAGTCCGGTGCGCAGATCGCGTTGATCGCCGCGTCGTGCCGCTCGATGCGGGTGATCGCCTCGTCGGTCAGGTGCGCGGAGGTCACGTCACCGGCGCGCAGGGCGGCGAGCATTTCTTCGGCCGATCGCAGGTTCCAATCCATGAATTCGACGCTAACCCTCCGCCGGGAAAGCCATAAAACCGGTTTTCGCGCAACGGGTCGGCCATGACAAAGTGTTCACATGGGATCGAACTGGTCGTGGACTTTGGTTCTGCCTGAAGGGACGTGGGACGAGGCGGCAGTGGAACGGCTGCTGGCCCTCGCCGACGGGTTCGGGCTGTCGCCGCTGCGGCCGGGCGGAGGGATCAACGGCTTCGACAAGTCGCCGGGTCGCGAGGGTGACCACCGCGTCGTGGACCGGGCACAGCTCGTGCAGGGCCTCGTCTCGGGATCATTCGCCACCAACCTGTGGACGGCGTCCGAAGTGGACGTCTGGCTGTCCACCGGGCCGGGTGGTGCAGACGACTCCATGTCGATGTCGTTGGACTCGGTGCACTGCCGGCGGACCCCGGTCGCCGACGCCGACCCGTTCCGCGAGCTGCACCGGGCGCTCACCGAGCTGTGGCTCGCCGTCGCGGCCGAGTTCGGTGGGCGGTTCGGGCGCGTGGAGGACGAGTGGTCGCTGGAGCAGATCTGGTCAGAGCTGCGGAAGCCGCTCGACGACACCACCCCGGTGCCGCAATGGCTGAGCTGGTTCACCTACCTCGGCGCCGAACGCCGCCGGGTGCTGGCGCCCGTCCTGGACCGGCTGGGCGCCGACGTGCTGGAGATGCGCGGTGGAGCAGCGCTGGTCAGGTTGCTGGACGACCCGGCAGCGGTCGACCCCGTGCGGTTCGCTCAGCTGCACCACGAGTACCGGCGTGCGGTACGTCGTGGCTGATGCGCTGCGGCACACTCGCGCAATGCCGGAAGAGCTTGCGCTCAGCGACTACCAGTTGGACCTGCGGGCGAGGGTCCTGGCCGCGCCGACCGTACCCGCGCCCGCACCGTGGCGACCGGCGGACGACCACATGGTCGCCATCGGCGGGCTGCTCGCCGTGGGGTTCGCCACCCACCCCGGCAACGGCCGCGATCTGCTGCTGGTGGCGTCCTCGACCGGGCTCGGTCTGTTCGACACCACCACCGGCGAACGGCTGGCCCGTGACCGCGACGACGAGTCGGGGTGGGTCGAGGACGACCTGACGTGCCAGGGGATCGGGCCGGTCGCGCACCTCCGCGTGCCGATGGCCGGGCTGGACGGCGGCGGCCTGCACACCGGTGCTCCGGGGTGGGCGGTCGACGTCGTCAGCCCGGACTGGCCGAGCCACCGGGTGCTGCTGTCCACCGGGAGCCCCTTCTTCAGCGGGGCGCACGGCGAGTCGTGGTGGCAGGTCTTCCACGCGAACTACTCCGAGCTGCGCGCGGCCGGTTTCTCGCCCTCCGGCGCGACGCTGGTGGTGGCGACGAGCAGCGACATCAGCCTGTGGACCAGGACTCCTCAGGCGTAGTGGTCGAACTCGCTCTCCAGCACACCCTCCCCACGGGTCAGCGCGGGCAGCCGGCGTTGCAGCTCGTGCACCCTCGCCGCCGGGAGGTGTCCTTCGAGGACGGTCGCGGTCGTCGTCAGCGGAACTCCGCCGACCTTGCCCAGCGCGACGAGCACGGCGGCGAGCGCGTCCGGCGGGACCTCCAGCCGGAAGCGGTGCACCGGTTCGCACGTCACGGTTCCCGCGCGCTCCAACGCCTCCCGCAGCACGATCGGCGCGAGGCTGCGGAAGTCGCCCGCCACGCTCACCGGTGAGCAGTACCCGGAGTGCGTCATCGTGACCGTGCAGCCGTGGACGCGGTCGGCGCGCAACGCGTCCCGCACGGCCTCTTCGGTGGCCCTGAAGAAGGCGAGCGGCAACGAGCCCAGCTCCACCTCCAGCCGGAACTCCTCCGGCCCCGGCGCAACCCGGAACCCGATGGTGGCCGCGTACGGGCTCTCACCGAGCACCCGCACCGCCTCCCCCGTGCCGCGAGGACGTTCCACGCGGATCGTCCTCGTGTCGCGGAACCGGACGGCGACGCCGTGCTCCAGGGCGAGCGTGGCCTCGATGACCTCCTTCTGCACCTCGCCGTACAACGACACCACGACGTCGTCGCCGTCGAGCCGCAGGTTGATCAACGGGTCCTGCTCGGCGAGCTGGTGCAGCGCGGAGTGCAGGGCCACCCGGTCGTCCGCCTCCACGACGGTTTCCAGCGTCGGCGGCGCGAAGTGCCGGACGCGGTCGCGGTGAGCCGTGCCGATCGTGTCACCGATGCGGACGTCTAGGCCCCACAGCTTCGCGATCTGCCCCGCCACGGCGGTGGCGCGGCGCGGCGCCGAACCCCTGTCGAACACCGCGATCGACGTGACTTTCCCTTCGCGGTCACCGATCCGCACCCGCTCACGCACGCGCACGGTCCCGGAGAACAGCCGCACGAACGCGACCTTCTCCCCCGCCTTGCCGCGTTCGACCTTGAACACCGTGCCGGACAACGGACCGCCGGCCGCGTCGTCGTCCGGCACCGACGACGTGACGGCGGCGACCAGCTCGGCCACGCCGTCACCGGTGATCGCGGACCCGAAGAAGACCGGCGCGTCGGTGGCCAGCTTCTGCGCCACCTCGCGCGCCACGCGGTCGCCGTCGGCGCCGCGGCGGTCCATCTTGTTCACGAACACGACGGTCGGGATCTCCAGGCGCTGCAACGTGCGCATGAGCACGCGGGTCTGCGCCTGCACGCCTTCCACCGCGGACACCACCAGCACGGCGCGGTCGAGCACGTCGAGCACCCGCTCCACCTCGGCGATGAAGTCCGGGTGGCCGGGCGTGTCGATCAGGTTGACCACGACGTCGCCGACGGCGAACGAGGCGACGGCGGACTTGATCGTGATGCCGCGCTGCCGTTCGAGCGCGAGCGAGTCGGTCTGCGTGTTGCCGGCGTCCACGCTGCCGAGTGCGTCGATGACACCGGCGGTGTGCAGCAACCGCTCGGTGAGACTGGTCTTACCGGCGTCGACGTGGGCCAGAACTCCGAGGTTCAAGGTGCGGGACAAGCGTCATGTCCTCTAGATAGGCAACGAATACCTTCTGGGTGAACACGAACGCCTCGCGCATGTGCCTCTCCTCGTCCGGACGACTGGCCACGCGCAGTGGACCAGTCAGCGGCTCGCTGCGCAACGGAATTTGTCAGTCCTGCTCGATACGATCCCGGTGTGCTCAAGACGCGGCTCGACCTCGACCGGATCCGGGCGGCCCGCCGCAGGATCGACCCCGTCTACCTCGACACGCCGCTGTACCGGTGCGAAGCGCTGGGGCGCCGGCTCGGCTGCGCGGTGAGCATCAAGCTGGAGACGGCGAACCCGGTGCGCAGCTTCAAGGGCCGCGGCACCGAGCTCGTCACCGGCCTGCTCGCCGAACAGGGGCGCACGGCCGTGGTGTGCGCCAGCGCGGGCAACCTCGGCCAGGCGCTGGCCTGGTCCGGTCGCCGCCGCGGCCTCGCCGTGACGGTCGTGGCGTCCGTGCGGGCACCTGCCGCCAAGCTCGACCGCATCCGCGCGCTGGGTGCGGAGCTGGAGCTGGTGGACGGTGACTTCGAGCTGGCCCGCGAACGCGCCGCGCACATCGCGGGCGAACGCGGCATCCGGCTGCTCGAGGACAGCCTGGACGTCGAGACGTGCGAGGGCGCCGCGACGATCGGTCTCGAACTGGGCCGGGAGTTCGACGCCGTCCTGCTCGCCCTGGGCGGTGGTGCGCTGGCCACGGGCGTAGGCCACGTCGTGAAGACGCAGGCGCCCGCTGCCGAGGTGGTCTGCGTGCAGCCCGCGGGCGCCCCGGCGCTGACCCGGTCGTGGCACGAACGCCGGGTCGTCACGACCGGCTCGGCCGACACGATCGCCGACGGCGTCGCGGGCCGGTTCCCCATCCCCGAGGTCCTCGACGACCTCCTCCAGGTGGCTGACGACGCCGTCCTCGTCCGGGAACCCCCGATCATCGAGGGCATGCGACTGCTCCTGGAGCACGCGGGCCTGGTCGTGGAGCCGTCAGCGGCGCTCGGTGTGGCGGCCGTGCTGGAGGACCGCGAGCGGTTCGCGGGCCGTCACGTCGTCATGGTGATCTGCGGCAGCAACGTCGACCCTGACGCCTACCGGGGCTGGGTGGGCTGACGTGGGAGAGCCGGAGCCGGCCCGCTCGGTGCTGCGCGCCGTGGCGTACTTCTGCGGCGCGGTGGCCGGTTGCCTGCTCATCGTCGCGGTGGTGGTGGCGATCGCGCTCACGAGCGACCGGCTCGGCGGCGGCGTGCTGTACTTCGCCGGCCTCGTCGCGGCCCAGCTGATCGCCCAGCCGATCGGCAGGCACGTCGTCGTCAGGTGCTGGACCGGCTACAAGCGGACCATCGCGGCGGACGGGTGGTCGGCGCTCAGCGCGGACTCCAGGCCACCCGTGCTCTACCTGCGCTCGTTCGCGGTCGACGACGTGCTGGCGCGCACCGGCGACACGGCGCTCGACTACTTCCGCACCGAGGAGGAACGGCTCGCGCGCGCCTTCGCGCCGGTCGGGCCGCTGGTGGCGATCGGGCGGCCAGGCGAGGTCCTCCCGCCGGCCGGCGCGCCCCGCGTCCACGTCGGGGACGAGTGGCGGCAGACGGTGCGCGAGCTCCTCGACCGCGCCCGGCTGGTGCTCGTCGGCGCGGGACGGGGCGCGGGGCTGCGGTGGGAGCTGGAGCAGGTGGTGGCGACGGCCGATCCGCGCCGCGTGGTGGTCCTGCTGCCGTTCGACAACTGGCAGTACGACCACTTCCGCTCCGGGGTGGCCGAGGTGTTCCCGCACCCGTTGCCGGACCTCCCGCCCCTGCCGGAGGCGGACGACCACGCGATCAGGGCGGCGCTGGTCTTCGGCGAGGACTGGACCGCGGCACCGGTGCTGTTCGGGATCGACCGGGCCACCAGCCTGGAAATCGCGCTCCTGCACCACCTCGCGCCCGTTTTCGCGCACCTGGAGGACGAACGGGCGCCGATGCGATTACGGCGGCAACGCGACCTGCGGTGGCTTGCGCTCCGCCTGGCCGGCCTGACCCTCCTGCTGACCGTGGTGTGGGGGCTGGTGCGGGTCTTCGTGTTGCGCTGACAGCACATGCGAGGGCGGGTGGTGCTCCGCGGACGTGAAGTCCGGGGAGCACCACCCGCGCGTGGGCGAAGCTCAGCCGGAGGTCACTCCCGGCACTTGCGGCCGTCGTTGACGCACTTCACGATCTTGTTCATCGTCTGCTCGGAGTTGACGTTGGCGAAGTCGTTGTGGTCGGAGAACGGGTTGTGGTTCTCCTCGGGGAACGCGTCGAGCTGGTACTGGCCCTTCTGCTGGACGTCGCGGGAGATGTCGTAGGAGATGCTGATCCGCAGCTGCGGGATGGCCTTGAACCCCTGCGGGCACGCACCGGTCTGCTTGTCGGCGAACCGGACGTGGTCGCGGTGGTTGGCGCTGTCGGCGTTCTGACCGTCCCAGCAGCCCGCGAAGTCGTGCACGCGCATGACCTTGCTGCCCTGCGGGCAGACCACGTACTTGTCGGACAGCCGGTCCTCGAAGCCGCTGCAGGTCCACGTCGCGCGCGCGTTGGCCGGGCCGCGGCTGGTCGGCTTGGCGTCACCGGTGACCATCTTCAGGAACTTCGGCATGCCGGTGACCTTGCTGGTGGCGTTGCCGCGGTACTCGATCTTCACCTGGGCCGGGCGGACGATCTTGCCGACGTTGCCGACGAGCTCCAGGTTGCGGCCGGTGGGAGCGGCGAGGGGCGGGGCGGTCGTGGTGGTGGCACCACCGTTGTTGTTCCCGTTGCCGTTGTTGCCACCGTTGTTGTTGCCGCCGTTGTTACCGCCCTGGTCGCCGCCGTTCAGGCCGCACCGGGCGAGGCGGTCGAGCCCCTGCGGGCGTTCGCCGTTGCGCCCGATCGCGATCGCGATCCGGTCGAGCGTGGCGACGCGCTTGTCCTTCAACGGCCCCAGGATGGCGTTGTCGACGAAGTTCGGGCCGCCCTGGCCCTTGGTGGTCACGATCCGCTGGTTGGCCTCGGCGATCTGCTTGTCCAGCAGCGCGAGGTTGCGGTCCACCTCCTCGATCGCCTGGTCGGGCACGCCGGGCAGCGCACCGCGGACCGACGGGCACTTGATCGTCGGCGTGGCGGCGTCCTGCTCCTGCTGCTGCTGCTGCTGCTGGGACATCCCCTGGCCGGAGAACTTGCGCGGCGCGGTCGAGTGCCCGTTGTGGCCGCCGCTACCGTGGTTGCCGTGGCCGAAGCGCACGTCGCAGTCGGCGAGGTTGACCAGGTTGGGCTTGCGCGCGGACCGGCCGATGGCGATGGCGATGCGGTCGAGGGTGGCCACGCGCTTGCTGCGCAGCGGGCCGAGGATCGCGTTGTTGACGAAGTTCGGGTCGCCGGGGTTGTCGGTGCGCGCGACGCGGTCGTTGGCCTCCTTGAGCTGCTGTTCGAGCAGCTGGAGGTTCTTGGTCACCTCGTCGCGGACCCGCTGCGGCACAGCGGGCAGGCGGTCGGCGACACCGGGGCAGGCGACCTCGCCGGGACCCGTTTCCTTGATCTTGTCCGGGCTGGAGCCGGACGAACCCGGGTTGGCCTTGGGGTTGATGCGCACGACCGGCCAGAAGTAGGACGAGCGGTCACCGTTGCGACAGGTGGTCTCCGCGTCCTCCAGGCTCTCGTCGGACGAGTCGGCGCTGATGGACAGGTTGCCCACGAAGTCGTGGACGTGCTGCGCACCGTGCTGCAGACCCGGCTGGGCGACCGGGTTGTCGGCACTGAACTTGCCGTTCTCGTTCGTGCCGCAGTCCACCGTGAACACACCCGCGGCGCCGTTCTGGCCGACCTTGGGGTTCACCACGTTCTTGTTGACCTGCTCGATGGGCACGAACGCACTGCGCGGCGCCGGGTCACCGTCCTTCGCGGCCAGTGCCACGGTCGCGGTGCCCGCAGCGACCACCGCGACCGCTGACAAAGACGCGATCAGGCGGAACTTCCGTCTGTCGGCTTCACGGTGCGTCATGCGTCCTCCTCGATCATGCGGTGCATGACCAGGCATACGTACGGTGGCCCGTCTTGGCTCAACCGTGATTGAACTTCCACAAGCCGGTGACCCGCACCGGCACCTCGGCCCAGCTGCTCGACGGCGAAGGCGTCCTGACGATCAAGCAGGTGCGCGACGGCCGCGTGCTCGCGGTCGTGCGCGGCACCGGCGCAGCACCCGTGACCACGACCGCCGTCGCCGCACCGACCACCACGACGACGAGCGCGGGCCAGGCCGTGGGTTCCGGCGACTCGGCCGGCAGGTGGGAGCACGGACCAGGCGACCCGAACGGCACCCGCCTGTGGGACGTCACCGACCCCGCGCACCCCCGCCGGCTCGGCGACCCGCTCGTACCGCACAGCACCCTGAGCTCCGTCACGGCGCAGTTCGCGCCGTCCGCCGACATCATGGTGACCGGCGGCGTCTCCGGCGGCGTGTTCCTCTGGGACCTCGGCAACCGCATCCTGCCCCAGCAGCTGGGCCCGGCGCTGACGGACAACGGTGGTGCCGTGCACCACCTGGAGTTCTCGACGTCCGGCGACCTGCTGGCGACGGCCGGTCACAACGGCGCGTTCGTGCTGTGGGACCTCGCGCCGACGTTCGAGTTGCGCGGCAGGGTGGACGAGACCGCGTGTGCCGTCACGGGCGGTGGGCTCGACCGTGAGCTGTGGAGCCGGTACGTGCCGGACCTGGAGTTCCAGGAGACGTGCTGAGAGAACGCCCCTCAGTGCGCCAGGGTGGGCCACCGCCGCGACCACCGGTCCTCGGTGGCCGCTCGCACGACGAACCGGGCGAGGTCGTCACGGTTGATGGTGGTGCCACCCCTGGGGTTCTCGGCGTCGCCGACTCGGTGGTCCCCGGCGAGCAGTGTGTCGACGATCCGCGCGGGGCGCACAGCGGTCCACCTCACCGTGCTGCGTTCCAGAACGGTCTCCATCGCTTGCATGTCACCGTAGAGCTCGCGCATGACGGTGCGTGCGACCGCGCGGTACCACAGCGGGTGGTGGGGGTCGTCGTGGCGCACACCGCTGGAGGAGAGCACAACGATCCGGTCGACGTCGTGCGCGGTCATCGCGGCCACGAAGTGACGTGCACCGGCGGAGTACAGGCCGTTGGCCCGGTGCCCGGACGGTCCGATCGCGGAGACGACGGCGTCCTGACCGGAGATCGCGGCGTGCACGTCGTCGTACTCGCGCACGTCACCCCTGACGATCTCCAGTTCTGACGCCGTTCCTCCCAGCGCGAGGCGAAAGGCGCCGGGATCGCGCACGACGCACCGGACGCTGTGGCCGGCGTGACGGGCTTGTTCGACGATGGCACGTCCGGTGGCGCCGTTGGCGCCGAAGACGACGATCTTGCTCATGGCGTTTCCTCGCGGTGGTCGGGTCAGTGCTCGGTGTCGGCCGCGGTGCGGGGCAGCAGCGGCACGGCGGCCAGGCAGGCGACGATGACGCCGACGACGACGAGGAGCGTCGTGGTCATGGCGGAGGTGCTGCCGCTGGTGGTGATCAGCGCGAGGAAGACGCTGGTGACCGTCGCGGAGCCGATGCCGTTGGCGACCTGCTGGACGGCGCTGAGTGAGCCGCTGGCGGCACCGGCGTCCTGTGCTGCCACGTCCCCGAGGGCGAAGGTGAAGATGGTGCTGAAGCAGATGCCGGCGCCGAGGCCGATCACGGCGGTCGCGATGGCGTTGTGCCACCACGTCGCGTTGCCGTCGGCCACGTTCACCACCAGCAGCAGGATTCCCGTGCCGGCGAGGGTGGTGAGCAGTCCGCCGAAGACGAGCTTGCGGCCCAGCTTGGGCAGCAGCGCGGTGCTGATCCCGGAGCCGCCCATGATGCCCGCGGTGAGCGGGATCAGGTTGACCGACGTCGCGGTCGGCGAGAAGCCCAGGGCCAGCTGGAAGAACAGCGAGATGACGTACATCAGGCCGCTGAACGCCGCGAACACCAGCAGTCCCATCACCAGTCCCGAGGTGAAACCGCGGTTGCGCAGCAACGAGCGGGCCAGGAGCGGCTGCTCACCGCGGACTTGCAGGCGGCAGAAGACGGCGAAGAGGACGACGCCCGCGGCGGTGGTGCCGATCGCGAGGGCGCTCCAGCCGTCCTCGGACCCGGTGATCAGGCCGAAGAGGAAGGCGAAGAGCGAGACGGCGAGCAGCCCGCTCGCGGCCGGGTCGACCCGGGCGGTGCGGTCGGCCTCGACGGCCGGCAGGAAGCGGAACGCCAGCACGAGCGCCACGCCGCCGACCACGACGTTGATCAGGAAGATGGGCCGCCACCGCAGGCCGAACAGGTCGGCGTCGATGAGGACGCCGCCGAGCAACGGGCCGGCGACCGCGAAGACGCCGAGCATCGGTGCGAAGAGGCCGAAGGCCTTGCGCAGCGCGTCCTTCGGGAAGGTCGCGGTGATGATCGCCATGCCCTGCGGGATGAGCAGCGCGCCGAAGACGCCCTGGGCGACGCGTGCGCCGATGAGCATGCCGGGACCGACGGCGAGCCCCGCCACCGCCGAGGCCAGGACGAACCCGGTCAGGCCGACCAGGAACGTCCGGCGCTGCCCGAAGCGGTCGCCGATGCGGCCCCCGACGACCAGGAGGGCGCCCAGTGCGAGGGCGTAGGACGCGCCGAGCCACTTGATCAGGCTCGGCCCGGCACCGAGGTCCGCGACCACGGACGGCGCCGCGACGTTGGCGATGGTCGCGTCGATCAGGTCCATGGCGTCGGCGAGCAGGACGACGAGGAGCGTCATCGCGAGCGTTCGCTTCGAAGCCCTGACGGGCGGTGGGACTGCGGAAACAGACATCGGCGTGCAACTCTCGTTCGCAGCGGTACTGACGAACACGATCGTAACGAACATGTTCGTCACGATCCAGTTCGGTAGTTGCTATGCTGGTCACATGGCCCGAGAGATGCCGGTCAGCCGCCGTGAGCGGCCGGCGAAACCCGCGTTGACCCGTGACGGCATCGTGGACGCCGCGATGGCGATCCTCGCGGCCGAAGGCGCCCAGGCCGTGACGATGCGCAAGGTCGCGGGGGCGCTCGACACCGGTCCGGCATCGCTCTACGTGTACGTGCGGAACGCCACCGAGCTGAGCTCCCTGCTGATCGACCGGCTGATCGCGGCACTCGACCTGACCTGGGACGGGACCGAGCCGTGGCGCGGGCGGCTGCACCGCGTGCTCGCCGACTACTCGACGATGCTGGCGAGCCACGCGGGCATCGCGCGGTCGGCGTTGTTCGTGTGGCCGGACGGACCGCACTACCTCGACCTGATCGAACTGCTGATGCGCCTGCTCACGGCGGCGGGCGTCGAGCCGGAACCGGCGGCTCGGGCGACCGACCTGCTGCTGCAGCAGGCCACCGCGGCGGCCGCGGAGTGGGACGGCCGCCGGGAGAACGGCGGGCAGGACCTCAGCGACCTCGTGAGCACGCTCGAGTCAGCCGACCGGGAACGACACCCGATGCTCGCCGCGCTCGGTTCGGCGATCTTCGTGCGCGGCAGCAACGAGGAGCGCAGCGCGTGGATCGTCGACACCATGCTGGACGGGATTCTCGCGCCGCAAGGGGCTGACCGGTCCGCGCGGTAGACCGGGCAGGGCCGCCTCGGCACCGTCCCGCCACGCGCCCACCGCGGTCAGCGCAACGGCCTGTTGACGTCGCTGATCATCGCGCGCACGGACGCGCGCAGCGCCGGGAGCGACGGCCGGGGAGCTGTCGCCGCGGTGACGGCCGGTGCGGAGCCGACCGGGCCGGGGACCGGGTGGACCTCGGTCTCGTTCGGCAGCGGCACGCCGGGGCAGGTGATGTTCCCCGGCCGGGAGCCGCGCAGCAGGAACACGTTCACCGCGCCGTCGACGCAGGGGTCGTCCTCGAAGCCGTACTGGCCGTGGAACGGGCTGTCCGCCACGGACACCAGGCTCACACCGGGTGCCGCGCGCACCGCGGACCTGGCCTGCTCGTACCCGGTCTGCGGGTCGAGCTCGCCCTGCACGACCAGCACCCGCCCGGCCACCTCCGCCGGGAGCACCGGCAGCGGCTGCCGCGGCGCGTCGGACCAGAAGGCGCACGGTTCGCCCAGGCCGTACTGCCAGCCGAAGAGCGGGTACCGCGGTCCCTGCCGGTCGGACAGGCGCCGGTACCAGGCCGCCGAGCGGGTCGGCTGGTCACCGCACGCCACGGCGTAGCGGGTCGCCGGGACGTGCAGGTAGTCGGACGGGTCGTCGGCGAGTGCCGCTGCCACCACCGCCGGGGTCAGCGCCTCCAGCGGCGTGCCGAACACCGCGCGGGACTGCGCGTCCAGCTGCGGCGCGAGAGCGGAACCGGTCGCCGCCGGCGTGGTCTCGCCGTTCGCTCCCCGCACGCCCAGCACGAACACCAGCGCGCCCAGGACCCAGCGCAGCGTCGAGCCCATGCCCGTGAAGATCGCGTCGAACTGGTCGGGGCTGGTGCCGGCGCCGGCGTAGAACCGGCGGGCGCGCTCCCAGTTGGCCGCGGTTTCCGCGGGTGTGGTGCCGGCCTCCGGGAACTGCCGCGTCATCCACGGCAGGAACGAACCCTCGAACATCCGCTGGTTGATCTGCGGCCACGCCTCGAACGCGGCCTGCAGGCGGCCCTGGAAGTCGGTGCTGGAGTCGAGCACGACCTTGCCCGCGCTTTTCGGGAACAGCGACGCGTACTTGGCTCCGAGCCACGTGCCGTAGGAGTAGCCCAGGTAGTCCATCTTGGACTCACCGAGCAGCATGCGGAGCAGTTCGACGTCGTGCGCGGTCTGCCAGGTCGTGATGAACGGCGTGATCGCCTCGCTCTGGCAGGCCTCCGCGACGGCACGCGGCTGCTTCAGGTGCTCGGTGGTGCTGTCCGCCGAACGGTCACGCGCGTCGAGGTCCGTGCGCGGCGACAACCGTCCGATCGGCACGTCGCACGTCTCGGGCAGCTCGTCCGGCGCGGTGCCGCCCTCCCTTCCGGTCCCGCGCGGGTCCATGCCGATCAGCGCGTAGCGCTCGTGCAGCCGGGGTTGCAGGGCCGCCAGCGAACCGGGCAGCGACGTGCCCTGTGCGCCGGGACCACCGGGGTTGAGCAGCAGTGATCCGAGGTGTTCCCCGGACGCGGCGACCCGGCTGATCGAGACGACCAGGTCCCGGCCGGTGTCCGGCGCCGCCCAGTCCCTGGGCACGGTCATGTGCGCGCACTCGGCGGGTAACGCGTCGGGTTGCGCGGTGAACGCGCATTGTCCCCAGCTCAGTTGTTGTCCGGCGTACCGGGAGAACGGGTCGGGTGCGGCGTCGGCGGGCGCGGTCGTGAGGGTGAGGACGAGGGTGGTGACGACGGCGGGCACCACGGCGGCGGTCGAGCTGCTGCGCACGGCAGTCCTTTCGCGACGGGGATTCGGGCGCCACCCATCCGACCAGTCCCCGCGACGCGGCGTCTACGGCACCTCGTACTTTCGGCCGGGCTCAGCGCGCCGGACCCGGTGCCGCACCAGGTCCGCTGTGCGCGGCGGACGTCCGAGCGTCCCAGTCGGCCACGTCGGCCGGCCGGCCGAACAGGTAGCCCTGCGCGTAGGAGCACCCGGCGTCGCGCAGCCAGTCCGCCTGCTCCGGCGTCTCGATCCCCTCGGCGACGGTCTTCGCGTCCAGCACGCCGGCCAGCGCGATGATGCACCGGATCACGCCCTCGGTGCGGCCATTGTCGCCCAGCTCCCTGGTGAACGTCCGGTCGATCTTCACGACGTCGAACGGGTAGCGCTGCAGGTAGCTCAGCGACGAGTAGCCGGTGCCGAAGTCGTCCAGCGCCACCCGGATGCCCGCCTCGCGCACCGCGACCAGGCTGCGCATGGCCGGTTCGTCGGCCCAGACGCTCTCGGTCACCTCGATGGTCAGCCGGTCCGGCAGCAGCCCCGTCGTGGCGACCACCCGGTGCAGCCGCGGCAGGAACCCGGGGCTCGACAGCTCGCGCGTCGAGACGTTGACCGTCACGCCCAGCGCGCGTCCCTCGGCGTTCCACCGCACGGCCTGGGCGCACGCGGCTTCGAGGACCTTCTGGCCGAGCGGCACGATGAGCCCGGTCTCCTCGGCCAGCCCGATGAACGCGTCCGGCCCGAGGAGCCCCTGTCCGGGACGCTGCCACCGGACCAGCGCCTCCGCGCTCGTCACCGCGTTCGTCGCGAGGTCGACGATCGGCTGGTAGTGCACGACCAGCTGGTCCTCGTCCACCGCGGTGCGCAGGTCGGCCTTGTCGCGTTGGCGGGCGAGCGCCTGCTCCCCCATCTCCCGCCGGAAGAGGCGGACCCGGTTCCCGCCCTCCCGTTTCGCGACGTACATGGCGGTGTCGGCGTCCCGCAGCAGCTCGTCCGCACCGGCCTGCGACACCGCGACGCCCACGCTCGCCCCGAACGGTTCCGGGGCGCCGTTCAGACCGGTCAGCACGGCTTTCGCGAGCCGCACGGTGTCGCGCACGCCGAACCCCGGCGCGACCACGGCGAACTCGTCGCCGCCGAGCCGTCCAGCGACGGCCTTGGCGGGCAGGGCGGCGCGTATCCGCGCGGCCGCCGCCTTGAGGTACCGGTCGCCCACCTCGTGCCCGTCGGCGTCGTTGACGTCCTTGAACCTGTCCAGGTCCACGACGAGGAGCCCGACGAGGGCGTTGGCCCGCACCGCCTCGCCCACGAGGTGCAGGAAGTGCGCTCGGCTGGCCAGGCCGGTGAGCTCGTCGCGCTCGGCCCTGTCGCGCAACGCCCGTTCCCACAGCCGGCGTTTGCTCACGTCCACGGCGGCCACGACGGTGTGCTCGGCTCCGTTCTCCTGCTCGACCGGTCCGGTGTGCACGGCGAGCACCAGCCCGCCGGCCGTCTCGACCTCGACCGGTCCGGCCGCGGTCGCGCACCCGTCCGCGCACCGGGTGATGCCGGCACCGTGCGGGCAGGGCACCGTGCTGCCGCCATCGTCCCAGCCGAACAGCCGGCGGGCGCTGTCGTTGTGCAGCCGCGGTGTTCCGTGCTCGTCGAGGAGGGCCAGCCCGATCGGGGTGGCCTGGAGCAGCGCGTCCACGGTGCGGTTGGCGGCTTCCTGCGCCCGGACGGCGCGAACGGTCTCGTGCAGGGCGAACGCCCCGATCACCAGCCCCAGCAACGGCAACACCGCGGCCAGCACGACACCCGGCTCGGCCCGGCCGGGCCCGGCGAACGACACGCACACCCCGCCCACGTACCCGCCGAGCCCCAGCAGCGACCTCACCGGGTAGCGCCACGGACCGCCGTGCAACGCGCGCCGTGTCGTCGTGCCGAAGAGGAACGCGAGAACGGGCTGCGGAGCGGGGAGGACCACGGCCGCACCCGCCGTGACGACCCCTTCCACGACCGCGACCACCCAGCCGTCGCGGTGCGGTCGCAGCCACCACGAGCCCAGCACCAGCACGACCAGCGCGGCCAGGGGGAAGCGCACGGCTCCGTCACCGGCGAACAGCAGGTTGCCGGCCAGCGCGGCGCCACCCAGCCACGCGAACGCGGTGGTGAGGAGTCGAACCGCGCGCAACGGATCTGTCACGCTTGATGCCCCCAGGGGTTCGACTGCCCAGTCCCAGCGGAATGTGCACTATCGGCGGGAAAAAGCTTACGGTGCAACCGCCGTTCGGGTAACCGGGGACAGGTGGAATCGGGTGCCACCGCGGGTATTCGGGGCCATGACCGAGATCAGCCCGATGGACGTGCTGCTGGACGGGTTCGACCGCGTCGAGCAGGCGGTGGCGCGTGTCCTGGAAGATCTGTCCACCGAAGACCTCGCGCACCGCCTCGGCGGCTCCGCCAACTCGATCGCCTGGCTCGTCTGGCACCTGACGCGCGTGCAGGACGACCACGTCGCCGATCTCGCGGGCACCGAGCAGGTGTGGACCGCGGACGGCTGGGTGGAGCGGTTCGGCCTCCCGCTGCCGGAGGAGGACACCGGCTACGGCCACGACGCCGGCCAGGTCGCCGCGGTGGTCGCGACGGCGGAGCTGCTGCTCGGGTACCACCGGGCCGTGCACGAGCGGACGCGGGCCTACCTGCGCGAGCTGGAGCCGGCGGAGCTGTCCGCGGTGGTCGACGAGTCGTGGGACCCGCCGGTGACCCGTGCGGTGCGGTTGGTCAGCGTGGTCGAGGACGACCTGCAGCACGTCGGTCAGGCGGCCTTCGTGCGCGGGCTGCTGGCCGGTGGTCAGTCGCGATCGGCCAGGTGAATCCCGAGGTCGGTGCGACCAGGCGCCAGGTCCTCGCGCAACGCGCGGGTGCCCGCGTACTCCCCGTCCCGCAACCGCCGGAACAGCCGCGGCCGTTCGTCCTGCACTCCGCCGAGCCTGGTCACCAACCGCTCGACCTCGCGTTCCACCTGCTCGGCGCCGAACGAGTCGGCGTCGTGCACCACGTGCAGGTCCAGTGCCTCGATCCCGATGTACCAGAGCACCCCGTGGGTGATCGGGAACAGCAGGGAGTCGAGGTCGCCGCTGATCCCGCGCGGCCCGATGGAGCGTTCGTCCTCCCCGGCGGTGACCACGACCAGCGCCTTGCGCCCGCCCAGGCCGCCGTCGCCGTACCTGCGGGGCACGCCGAACTCGGGATCGAGGTCGCCGTAGGCGAAGCCGCTGGTGAGCACGCGGTCGAACCAGCCCTTGAGGATCGCCGGCGGGCCGTACCACCACAGCGGGAACTGCACGACGAGCAGTTCGGCCGCCGCGACCTTGGCCTGTTCCTCCAGGACGTCCGCGGGCAGCCCGCCGTCGGCGTAGACCTGGCCGACCAGCTCGGAGATGTTGCCCGGCCGGTCGGCCAGGTCGCCGAGGTCGCGGCGGGACAGCACCGGGTCGAAGCCCTGGGCGTAGAGATCGGAGACGGTCACGTCGTAGCGCTGGGACAACGCCTTGGTCCCGGCCTGCAGGAGGTGGTCGTTCAGCGAGTCGCGGCGCGGGTGGGCGTACAGCCACAGGGCGGTGTTCGGCGTCGGCGGGTGAGCGATGGTCATGACAGCCAGTGAAGCCGCGGACGACGGGACGCGGAATAGGCGGGCGTCCGGCGCTCATGCGTGCGCGTTCACCCCGGCGGGCCGGTCGCCGCGGAGGGTGATGCGGTGCATGACGCGGTGCTGGTCGCCGTAGTCGTCCACGGCGAGGTGGGCGGTGCTGCGGTTGTCCCACACCACGACGTCGCCGGGCGCCCAGCGGTGCCGGACGCTGTACTCCTGGCGGCCGATCACGGCGAAGAACAGGTCGAGCAGGGCCCGGCTCTCCGCCTCCGACACGTCCTTGAGGTGCGTGGTGAAGCCGGGGTTCACGAAGAGGCTGCGGCGGCCGGTCTCCGGGTGCACGCGCACGACCGGGTGGGTGACGGGGTCGAGCGAACGGACCCGCTCGCCCTCCCACACGTTGCCCTCGCCGGACTGCCGGACGTGCAGGAGCTCCTCGAAGTCCTTGCGGCCGTCGTGGACCGCTTCGAGCCGGTCGGCCAGCTCGCGCACCGGTGGTGACAGCCGGAGGTAAGCGGCTTCCAGGTCCGTCCAGCAGGTGTCGCCACCGGTGGGCGGCAGGTCCACGGCGCGCAGGACGGAGCCCAGCGGCGGGGTGCGGGTGAACGTGACGTCGGTGTGCCACTCCGGGGCCTTGCCGCCGTCACCGCTGTCGAGCACGTAGATCTCGGGGTGCTCGTCGTCGAGGCCGGGGACCACGGGGTGGGCCGGGGTCAGCTCGCCCAGCGACGCCGCGAACGCGCGGTGCGCGGACGGGGTCAGCCGCTGACCGCGGAACACCAGGACCTTGCGGTCCAGCAGGGCCCGGCGGATCGCGGCCACCTGCCCGGCGGTGAGCTCGTCCGCGAGGTCCACGCCGGTCACCTGCGCGCCGATGGCGATCGTCAGCGGTTCGAACGAGAGCGTCATGACTTCTCCACGAGCTGGTCGGACCGGGAGGACAGGGTCGCCCGCACCGCGGCGGACACCTCACCGCGCAGTGCCGCGAAACGGGGTGAGCCGCGCAGGTCGTCGGCCGGCACGCCGTGGCGGGGCAGGTCGACGGGCAGGCTCAGGGCGATCCGGCCCGGCCGGTCGGTGAGGACGAGGACGCGGCTGCCGAGGAACACGGCCTCGTCCACGCTGTGCGTCACGAACACGACCGACCTGCCGTCACCGGCGAGCGCGCGCACGTCCTCCTGCAGCCGTTCCCTCGTCAGGGCGTCGAGCGCGGCGAACGGCTCGTCCATCAGCAGCAGCCGCGGTCGTGCGGCCAGTGCGCGGGCGATGGCGACGCGCTGCTGCTGGCCGCCGGAGATCTCCCAGGTCCGGCGCGGGCCGAGGCCGTCGAGCCCGACCTGCGACAGCAGTTCCGCCGCCCTCGCCCTGCGGTCGGGCTTCGGGACCTTCGCCCACTTCAGCGCCGTGGTGATGTTGCCGGAGACCGTGCTCCACGGGAACAGCCGGGGTTGCTGGAACACCACCCCGACGTCCCTGCCGGGCACCGGCGGGTGGCCGAGCAGTGCGACGTTCCCCGCGGACGGGCGTTCGAAGCCCGCCAGCAGGCGCAGCAACGTGCTCTTGCCCGACCCGGACGGGCCCACGACGACCAGGAACTCCCCTGGTTCCACCGTCAGGTCCAGCGGGCCGAGCGCCGGCACGGGACCGGCCTTGGTCGGGTAGGCGTGTTCGACCCCGCGCAGTTCGCAGATGTCACGCACGTCCGCCTCCCGGCACGCGCAGCGCGGCCTGGAACGCCGCCAGGTCCGGCACCTGCTCGACCTTCTTCTGCCCGCGCAGGAACTCCGCCGTGTCGCGCAGGCGGTTCGCCAGCTGTCCCGGCGCCTGCGCGGTGCCGAAGTAGTCGGGTCCGCGTTGCTCGTCGTGGTCGAGGTAGAGGTTCTGCTTGAGCTGGGCCAGTGCGTCGGCCTCCCCGATGCCGATCTGCCGGCTGACCGCGGCCGCCACCACCGCCGGGTCGGTCTTGACCTGCTTGAGCGCGTCGTTCGTCGCGGCCAGCCACTTGTCGACGACGTCGGGGTTGGCGTCGAGGAACTCCTTGCGCGCCACGGTGAACGTGAGCGTCGGCTTGCCGGCGGCCGCGAGCTTCGCGCTGTCGGTGAGCGTCACGCCGTCCTGTTGCAGCACGCCCAGCACCGGCGTCCAGACGTAGGCGCCGTCGATGTCACCGCGCTGCCACGCGGCCTGGATGTTCTGCGGTTCGAGGTCGACCAGCGTGACCGTTCCCGCGTCCACCCCGGCCAGCTCCAGCGCGGCGAGCAGGCTGTAGTGGGCGGTGGAGCTGAACGGTGCGGCGATCTTGCGGCCGGCCAGCTCGGAGATCTTCGTGATGCCGGTGGCCTTGCGCGCCACGAGCGCTTCGCTGTCGCCGATCACGTTCAGCAGCTCGATCACCTGGTACGGGATGCTGAGCGGCGGGCAGAGACCGGCGGCCGCGGGGCTGCTGCCGATCACCGCGAGGTCGATCGCACCGCCCAGGAACGCGGTGTTGATGCTCGCACCGGAGTCGAACGCGGTCCAGGTGATCCGGTGGTCCGGCAAGGCCTTCTCCAGCGCCTGCCGGTCCTTCACCAGCAGCGTGCTGTCGGCGAAGTTCTGGAACGCCACCCGCACGCCCTTGCCGCCGGAGGGCGACGAGCCGCCCACACCGCACGAGGCCAGCACCGGGGCGGCGGCGAGCAGGGCGAGCACGCTCCTGCGCGAGATCGACATCGGGACTCCTCGGTCTCAGGCGCGTCCGCGCCATGGGGACAACGCGCGTTGGGCGGCCACGATCAGCGAGTCGATGACCAGGCCGGTGATGCCGATGACGAAGAGACCGAGGACGACCACCGCGGTCTGGTTGAAGCGCTGGGCGTTGAGCACCATCCCGCCGATGCCGTCCGCGCCGTTCACGGTCTCCGCCGCCACCACGGAGCTGTAGGCGATGCCGACGGCGATCCGGACACCGGTGAGGATCTCCGGCCCCGACGCGGGCAGGACCACCGCGCGGACCACGTCGAACGCGCTGGCGCCCAACGCCTGCGCGGCCTCGACGTACTGCCGGTTGACCCCGCTCACCGCGGCCGCGGCGGCCACGGCCACCGGCGGGAACGCGGCGATCATCAGCAGGTAGACCTTGGGTTCCTCGTCGATGCCGAACCAGATCACCAGCAGGCTCAGGTACGCGAGCGGCGGGAGTGCGCGCAGGAACGCCACGGCGGGCTCGGTCAGCGCTCGGACGACCGGGACCAGCCCCATCGCCAGGCCGAGCACGAGCCCGAGCAGCACGCCGTAGAAGCACCCGTAGCCGACGCGGCGCAGGCTGACGCCGAGCCGTTCGGCCAGCGTCGAACCGGCGTAGCCGCCCTGGCCGTTCGTGAAGTCCGAAGTGGACAGAAGCTGGTCCCACACCTGCACGGGACTCGGCAGCACGGCCGCCGGCCAGAGCTGGGCCAGCGCGACGAGCTGCCACACCAGGAACAGCGCGGCGATGGCGATCAGCCGCACCGGCAACCACTGCGACGTCCGGGTCTTGGGCACGCCGTGAATGTACTGACGTACACATCGCCGGTCAGGACCGTTCCGTATCGTGGTCCTCCGCGAGAATGCCCCTTGCGCACGGGCTCGGCGAACCGGTAGGAGCGAGGATGGCACGGCGGCACGACCCCCACCGCCGCGAGCGGATCATCGAGGCCGCGGTCGAGCTGATCTCCGAGTGCGGCCTGCCGGCACTGACCCACCGGGCCGTCGCGGCTCGCGCCGACGTGCCGCTGGGTTCCACGACCTACCACTTCCTGAGCCTCGACGAGCTGCTCGACGCCGCGGTCCGCACCGTGGCCGACCGCAACGTCGCACGCCTGCGCGAGTGGGCGCTCGCGCTGCCGGACGATGCCGACCTGAGCGCCGAGCTCGCGCGCTTCGTCGTCCTGCTGGCGAGCGAGCACCGGCAGACCAGCGTGCTGGCCTACGAGCTGTACGGCGGTGCCCTGCGGCGGCCGGCGCTCCGTGCGGCCAGCACGTCGTGGGACCGGCTGCTGACCGAGGTCTTCAAGTCCACAGTGGACCCGACGACCGCGCGGGCGCTCACCGCGATGTTCACCGGGTTGCTGTACCAGGCGCTGGTGTCGCCGGGGACGCCGAAGCCCGCCGACCTCGAAGAGGTGCTGCGCCGCCTGCTGCGGTAGCGCCGGCCGTCATCCACCGGCCAGCCGCTGCTCCAGCCGGTCCAGGCCGCCCCGGATGAGCCGCCCGTAGTCGTCGTCGCCGAGCACGCCGATCGTGTCCCGCGCCTGCCGGAGGTGGTCGCGGGCGCGGTCGAGGTCGAGGTCGCCCAGCCTGCGGTGGCAGTCGGCCAGGTTCAGGTGCAGCGACGGGTACAGCCCGGCCACCGGCAGCGCCACCCCGGCCTCCGCTGTGCGCTCGTCGGAGAGCGAGTCGGCGGCGGCCAGCGCCCGCAGGTCCCAGACCAGCTCCTCGTGCACGTCGTCCTGGACGTCGGCCATCGAGTGGGCGAGGACGCACACGTGCAGCGGGTCGCCCCCGGTGCCGCCGATGTCGTCCCAGATCCGGGCGAACAGCTCGCGGGCGGCCTCCCGCTGACCGCGGCGGTGGTGCAGCTCCACGCCTTCGGCGATGCGGGCCATCGTCGGATCTGTGACCATCCGCCGATTCTCCCGCAACCGCGTCAGAGCTCGAAGCGGTAGCCCATCCCGGGTTCGGTGACCAGGTGCCGGGGGTGGGCGGGGTCGGCTTCGAGCTTGCGGCGCAACTGGGCGAAGTAGACGCGCAGGTACTGCGACTCGGTGAGGTGCTTCGGTCCCCACACCTCCCGCAGCAACTGCTTCTGCGACACGAGCCGGCCGGGGTTGCGGGCCAGAACCTCGACCAGGCCCCACTCGGTGGGCGTCAGGTGCACCTCGTGACCGTCGCGGCGGACCTTCTTCGCGGCCAGGTCCACGACGAACGACGACGTCTCGACCACCGGGTCGGCGACGTCGCGGGTGAGGCCGCGGCGGACGGCCGCGCGCAGGCGGGCGAGGAGCTCGTCCATGCCGAACGGCTTGGTCACGTAGTCGTCGGCGCCGGCGTCGAGGGCCTCGACCTTGGCGGCGGAGTCGGTACGGGCGGACAGGACGATGATCGGGACCGAGGACCAGCCGCGCAGGCCCGCGATCACCTCCACGCCGTCGAGGTCGGGCAGGCCCAGGTCCAGCACGACCACGTCGGGTTTGCCCTCCACGGCCACGCCGAGTGCGGACTTGCCGTCGTACGCGGTCATCACGTCGTAGCCGCGGGCGCTGAGGTTGATCCTCAACGCGCGCACGATCTGCGGTTCGTCGTCGACCACCAGAACGGACGTCATGGCGCCTCCTCGTGGACGGGCAGGGAGATCACGATCGTGAGCCCTCCGCCCGGGGTGTCCTCCGCGCTGATCTCCCCGCCCATGGCGGCGGTGAAGCCCTTGGCGACGCTCAGGCCGAGGCCGGCGCCCGGTGTGGCGGCACGGCCGCCGAGGCGCTGGAACGGCGCGAACACCGTGTGCCCGGCGTTCTTCGGCAGTCCCGGACCGTGGTCGACGACCCGCAGCTCGACGGAGGAGCCGTGGCGGCTGCCGCGGACCGCCACCGGCGACGGGCTGCCGTGCCGCAGCGCGTTGTCGACGACGTTGACCACCACGCGTTCCAGCAGCCCCGGGTCGGCCAGCACGGGCGGCAGGCCCTCCGCCACCGCGACCGACACCTCGCCGCCGAGGCCGGCGAGCGCCCGTGCCACGACCTCGTCGCAGCCGACCGGCCGCAGCACCGGTTCGACCGAGCCGGTCGCGAGGTGCGACGAGTCGAGCAGGTCGTCCACCAGGCCGGTCAACCGGTCGGCGGACTCCGCCACGGTCTCCACCAGGTCGGCGGTGTCCTGTTCGGACAGTGCCGGCGAGGTGTCCCGCAGGCTCGCGGTCGCCGCCTTGATCGACGTCAACGGCGTGCGGAGGTCGTGGCCGACCGCCGACAGCAGTGCCGTGCGCAGCTCGGACGTCTCGGCTTTCCGCCGTGCTTCCAGGGCGTCGGCGGCCATCCGCTGGTGCCGCAGCGCCACGAACGTCTGCCCGGCCGCCGCCTCCAGCACCCGCTGGTCGCTCGCGGGCAGCACCCGTCCGCTCAACCGCAACCGCACGTCACCGGTGACCGTCACGTCGGTCACGGGACCGGAGTCCCGCCCGGCGCGCTCCACGCAGCACCACTCCCCGTTTCTGCGCTCCACCAGCGCCACCGAGTCCAGGCCGAAGTTCTCCCGGATCTTCTCCAGCAGCCGCGCCAGCGGGAACGGCGCGGTCAGCACGGTCCGCGAGTACGAGGCCAGCAACGCCGCCTCGGTCCGCGCCCGCGCGCCCTGCTCTCCCAGCCGCGCCGCCCGGTCGACGGTCAGCGCCACGACGGTCGCGACGATCACCATGGCGGCCAGCGTGATCACGTTCTCCGGCGTCTGCACGGCCAGGCTGTGGTAGGGCTCGGTGAAGAAGTAGTTGAGCAGCCCGGCGCCGAGCACCGCGCAGAACAGCGCCGGTCCCAGCCCGCCCGCGATGGCGACGACGCAGGCGACGAGCAGGAACGCCACCAGGTCGGTGGAGAAGTCCAGCTCGTCGCGCCACAGCAGGCCCAGGGCGGTGACGCCGGCGGGCAGCACCAGGGCGAGGCCCCAGCCGGTGAGCCTGCGCCGCACCGGCAACGGGTCGGTGCCGACCTGCCAGCGCAGCCCGCGCCGGGCCTCGTCGTGGGTGACCATGTGCACGTCGATCGCGCCGGACTCCTGCACGACAGCGGCACCGATGCCCTCGTCGAACGCCCGCGCGACCCGCGAGCGCCGTGAGGTCCCCAGCACCAGCTGGGTGGCGTTCACACCGCGGGCGAACTCCAGCAACGCCGTCGGAACGTCGTCGCCCACCACCGAGTGGAACGTCGCGCCGACGTCCTCGGCGGTCTTGCGGGAGCGGGCGATGTGCCCGTGCGTCACGCCGGTCAGCCCGTCGCCGCGCAGGACGTGGACGACCAGCAGCTCCGCACCGGCCCGCACCGCGATCCGGCGGGCGCGCCGGATCAGCGTCTCGCTCTCCGGTCCGCCGGTGATCGCGGCGACCACGCGTTCGCGGGTCTCCCAGGTGTCGGTGATGTCCTTCTCGCTGCGGTAGCGCTGCAACGCCACGTCGACCTGGTCGGCCACCCACAGCAGGGCCAGCTCCCGCAACGCCGTGAGGTTGCCGATCCGGAAGTAGTTGCCCAGTGCGGCGTCGATGCGGTGCGCCGGGTAGACGTTGCCGTGGGCGAGCCTGCGGCGCAGCGCCTCCGGGGTGAGGTCGACGAGCTCGACCTGTTCCGCGCGGCGGACCACCTCGTCGGGCACCGTCTCCCGTTGCCGCACACCGGTGATGCGTTCGACGACGTCGTTCACCGACTCCAGGTGCTGCACGTTCACCGTGGACAGCACGTCGATGCCCGCGTCGAGCAGCTCTTCGACGTCCTGCCAGCGCTTCTCGTTGCGGGAGCCGGGCACGTTGGTGTGGGCGAGCTCGTCGACGACGGCGACCTCGGGCCTGCGTGCGAGGACCGCGTCGACGTCCATCTCCTCGACGTCGAGCCCGCGGTGCCGCACCCGCGTGCGCGGCACCACCTCCAGCCCGTCGAGCAGGGCGGCGGTCTTCTCCCGGCCGTGGGTCTCCACGAGTCCCACGACCACCTCGGTGCCCCGCCCCCGGCGCCGGTGGGCCTCGCCGAGCACGGCGAAGGTCTTGCCGACACCGGGAGCGGCGCCGAGGTGGATCCTCAGCTGACCCCGGCGGCGGTCACCGGGTGGCGGCGTCGATGGCACGGTTGAGCGCCGTCACGTTGACCGCGGTGGTGAAGGTGCCGGAGGTCCAGGCCGCCACCAGCTCCCGCACCCTCTCCTCGGACAGCCCGGACGCGCGTGCCACCCGAGGCACCTGCAGCGCCGCGTACTCCGGGCTGATGTGCGGGTCGAGGCCGGACGCCGACGCGGTCACCGCGTCCTGCGGCACCCGGTCCTCGGACACGCCTTCGCGCTGCGCCACGGCCGTGCGGCGTTCGTCGACCACCTTCGTGTAGTCCTCGTTCAGCTCGCCCTTGTTCGAGCCGCCCGAGGCGGGCAGCGTCGCCGCGGAGGGCCGCGGCTGGAAGTACCGGTCGCCCTCGCGTGCGACGGCGACCAGGGTGGTGCCGGTGGCCTCGGCGTTGGCGTGCAGGCCGGGGACGCGCGAGACGCCCCAGACCGCCAGCGGGTAGAGCACGCCGAGGAGCACGGTCAGCGCGAGCAGGATCCGCAGACCCGCCCACGACTGCTTCAGGAAGTTCGTCATCGTCAGCCGATCCCGGGGATGAGTCGCACGAGCAGGTCGATCAGCCAGATCCCGGCGAACGGCGTCACGATGCCGCCGAGGCCGTAGACCAGCAGGTTGCGCCGCAGCAGCGCGGAGGCGCTGGACGGCCGGTAGCGGACGCCCCGCAGGGCCAGCGGGATCAGCGCCACGATGACCACCGCGTTGAAGATCACCGCGGACAGGATGGCCGACTGCGGTGTCGCGAGGCGCATGACGTTGAGCTGCCCCAGCGCCGGGTAGATCGCCGCGAACATCGCGGGCAGGATCGCGAAGTACTTCGCCAGGTCGTTGGCGACGGAGAACGTCGTCAGCGCCCCCCGCGTGATCAGCAGCTGCTTGCCGATCTCCACGATCTCGATCAGCTTGGTCGGGTCCGAGTCGAGGTCGACCATGTTGCCGGCCTCCTTCGCGGCCGACGTGCCGGTGTTCATCGCGACGCCGACGTCGGCCTGGGCCAGCGCCGGTGCGTCGTTGGTGCCGTCACCGGTCATCGCGACCAGCCGGCCGCCCTCCTGCTCCTGGCGGATCAGGGCCATCTTGTCCTCGGGCTTGGCCTCGGCGAGGAAGTCGTCCACGCCCGCCTGTTCGGCGATGGCCTTGGCCGTCAACGGGTTGTCGCCGGTGACCATGACCGTGCGGATGCCCATCGCCCGCAGCTCGGCGAAGCGCTCCTTCATGCCGGGCTTCACGACGTCGGACAGGCGGACGATCCCCAGCACCCGGCCGTTCTCGGCCACGACGAGCGGGGTTCCGCCCTGGGCACTGATCTCGTCCACGATCTCGCGTGCGGTGTCGGTCAGCTCGAACGCGGACGCGGCGCCCTTGCGGATGCTGCGGTCGCCCAGGTCGATGCCGGACATCCTGGTCTGCGCCGTGAACGCGACGAACTCGCCGGTCTTCTCGTGGCCGCTCGCCGGTGCACCGCCGGCGAGCTGGAGGATGCTGCGGCCCTCCGGGGTGTCGTCGGCGAGGCTCGCCAGCCGCGCGGCAGCGACCAGTTCCTCCTCGGACGTCGGGCCGACCGGGATGAACTCGGTCGCGCGCCGGTTGCCCCACGTGATCGTGCCGGTCTTGTCGAGCAGCAACGTGTCGATGTCACCGGCGGCCTCCACGGCCTTGCCCGACGTGGCCAGGACGTTGCGCTGCACCAGCCGGTCCATGCCGGCGATGCCGATCGCGGACAGCAGTGCGCCGATCGTCGTCGGGATCAGGCAGACCAGCAACGCGGTCAGCACGACCACCGACTGCTCGCCGCCGGAGTGGATCGCGAACGGCTGCAGCGCGACGACGGCCAGCAGGAAGATGATCGTCAGCGTCGACAGCAGGATCGTCAGCGCGACCTCGTTCGGCGTCTTCTGCCGTTCCGCGCCTTCGACGAGTGCGATCATCCGGTCCACGAAGGACTCGCCCGGCCTGGTCGTGATCCGCACGACGATCCGGTCCGACAGCACCGTCGTGCCACCGGTGACCGCGCACCGGTCGCCGCCGGACTCGCGGATGACGGGTGCGGACTCGCCGGTGATCGCCGACTCGTCCACGGTCGCGATGCCCTCGACCACGTCACCGTCGCCGGGGATGACCTCACCGGCCTCGACGACGACCAGGTCGCCGACCTCCAGTTCGGTGCCGGGCACGACGCCGCCGCTGACGAGCCTCGCGACGGCGTCTTCCTTCGTCTTCCTGAGCGAGTCCGCCTGCGCCTTGCCGCGGCCTTCCGCGACGGCTTCCGCGAGGTTCGCGAACAGCACGGTGAACCACAGCCACGCGGCGACGGCGGTGGTGAACACGCGCGGCTCGGTCACCGCGAACACGGTGACCAGCACCGAACCCACCCACACGACGAACATGACGGGACTGCGCAGCTGGTGCCGCGGGTGGAGCTTCTTCAACGCCTCTGGCAGGGCGGCCGCGAGACCGGGTTTCGTGGTCACAGCAGTGCCTCCGCGACGGGACCGAGAGCGAGAGCGGGAACGAACGTGAGCGCGGCGACCAGGACGATCGACCCGGCCAGCAGGGTCGCGAACAGCGGGCCGGTGGTGGGCAGCGTGCCCGCGGTGACCGGCACCTTCTTCTGCGCCGCCAGCGATCCGGCCAGTGCCAGCACCGCGACGATCGGGACGAGCCGGCCGAAGAGCATGCACAGGCCCAGCGACGACTGGAACCAGTCGCTGGTGACCGTGATGCCGCCGAACGCGCTGCCGTTGTTGTTGGAGGCCGACGCGTAGGCGTAGAGGATCTCCGACAACCCGTGCGAGCCGGGGTTGTTGAGCGCTGCCCGCGTGCTGGGCAGGACCGCGGCGATGCCGGCGCCGACGAGCAGCACCGTGGGCATCGCGAGGATCGAGACCGCGGCGGCCGTGACCTCCCTGCGCCCCAGCTTCTTGCCGAGGTACTCGGGCGTGCGGCCGACCATCAGGCCCGCGAGGAACATCGCGATGACCGCCATGACGAGGATGCTGTAGAGGCCGGTGCCGACACCGCCCGGCGTCATCTCGCCGAACAGCATGTTCAGCAGCGCCCCGCCGCCGCCGAGCCCGGTGTAGCTGTCGTGCAACGAGTTCACCGCACCGGTCGAGGTGCCGGTGGTGGCGTCGGCGAAGATCGCGCTGCCGGGGATGCCGAACCGCAGCTCCTTGCCCTCCAGCGGCCGGACGCCGTTCGCCTCGGCACCCCAGATGACCGCGAGCATCGCGGTCCAGATGCCGCCCATGACGCCCAGCAGCACGTACCCCTGCTTCTTCTCCCCCACCAGCACGCCGAACGTGCGGGTCAGCGCGACCGGGACCACCAGGATGAGGAAGACCTCGATCAGGTTCGACCACTCGTTCGGGTTCTCGAACGGGTGCGCGGAGTTGGCGTTGAGGATGCCGCCGCCGTTGGTGCCGAGCTCCTTGATGGCCTCCTGACCGGCAACGGGCGCGTTGGCGACCAGCTGACCGTCAACGTCCACTCCGGACTTGAAGCTCATCGTGACACCGAAGGCGATCAGCACGACGGCGAACAGGAACGCGATCGGCAACAGGATGCGGAGCGTGCCGCGCACGAGGTCGACCCAGAAGTTGCCGAGCCGGTCGGTCCGGCTGCGGACGAACCCGCGGACCAGCGCGACGGCGACCGCGAGGCCGACCGCGGCGGACACGAAGTTCTGCACGGTCAGGCCGATCATCTGGACCGTGTGGCCCATGACCGCTTCCGGCACGTACGACTGCCAGTTCGTGTTGGCCACGAAGCTGATGGCGGTGTTGAACGCCATGCCCGGTCCGACGTTGCCGCGGCCGAAGTCGAACGGCAGCAGGGACTGCACGCGCTGGAGCACGTAGAGGAACACGATGCCGACGAAAGAGAAGCCCAGCACGCCGTAGGCGTAGGTGCTCCACCTCTGCTCGGCGTCCGGGTCGATCCGCGCGAAGCGGTAGATCGCCGCCTCGACCCTGGAATGGCCTTCGCGCTGGAAGACGCGGGCCATGTGGTCGCCGAGGGGCCGGTACACGACCGCCAGTGCCGCGAACAGGATGCCGACCTGGGCCAGGCCGGCCACGAGAGGTGACATCAGAACTTCTCCGGCCTCACGAGCGCGACGAACAGGTAGACGATCAGAGCGAGCGCGAGGACGCCGGCGACGGCGTTCGCGACGAGTCCCGTGCTCACAGCTTCTCCAGTCCGCGCACCGTCAGTCCCAGCACGACGAAACTCCCGATCAGCAGCAACGCGTAGGCCAGGTCGGCCATGACGCCGCTCCCTTCAACGACAGGTTTTTCCATGACGAGCGGGAGCGTGCACGAGGAAACACCTGTTCAGGGGAGGCCTGACAGCGTCCTTACGGGGTGGGGGCCGACCTTTACGCGTTCTTGAGGCCGGGGAGACGTGGGTCTCACCCGTCAGGGCCCTCAGGGGTCACGGTGCGTGAGGTTCTCGCGCGGGAGGCGTCACGGCGCGGCCGGCGTTGAACGGAACCGGGCCGCGCCCAGGGTGGACGCGGCCCGGTGTCAGCAGGGTCAGCGACCGCTGCGGTACGCCGTCCAGGCGTTCTGCACGCGGGTGTTCTGACCCAGTGGAAGTCCTTTGTAGAGGTTGCCGTTTCACACAGTGCGAACGTCGTGGGCCGGAAGGCCGCTCCACCACCTGCCGTAGCGCTTGTAGACCTGGGGTTCGCGGTCACCGAGGAACTCGCGCACCGCCGACGCTTCCACGGCCAGCGCCGCCCAGTCGTCCTCTTTCAGGGCGTGGAAGGCGGTCATCTCAATAGATCCGTCGGCCAGTGGGCGCCACACGCCCGCCACGTACCCGTCCACGAGCAGGGTGGGCAGCGTGTCGCCGTTGTTGCCGATGACGACCTTGCGGTACTCGGGCGGGATGATCCGGCTGCGGTCGGCATAGGCGAGCAAAGTGCTGTCCCACATCGCCATCAGCCGCGCGGGAGCGGGCGTGTCCTCGTCCGGGACCGTCCGGTTCGGCACGTCGAGGTGCTCGCCGTGCCGTTCCAGGTCCAGCAGCTCCAGGGCGGCGCGGATCGTGCCGCGCGGCAGCATCGTGAACTGGTTGACGTCGGCGACGGTGGCGGGCCCGAAGCCGGTGAGGTAGCGGCGGACGAGCTCGGCCACGCACTCCAGCTGCTCCCTGCTCCCGGTGCGCGCGGCCAGGTAGGACGGGCGCGGCCCGAACGACCACGGTCCGCCGGTCGGTGCGTGCACGAGCCCGCCGTAGGTGCGCAGCGCCCACCAGACACCGGGCTGGCCGACGTCACCGGCGTGCGAGTGCAGCAACTCCTCGATCTCCGCCTTCGCCCGCGGCACCGAGGCGAACGCGAGCACGTGCTCCAGCAGTGCGTCGGCCTGGTCCACGGTGATGTCCATGGCCTTGAACCGCTTGTCATACAACCGTGACGCGCGCAGCGCGGGCAGCATCGCGTGGTGGAACACCTCGTGGTCGGCGGCGGTGACCGCGTGCAGGGTGATCCGCATCAGCGTGGCCTTGCGGACCGTGCCGCCGGCGAACGCGGCGTCCAGGTCGGCCGGGTCGAAGCCGGCGACGCGGTTCCACAGGGCCAGGTAGGGCGAGGCCGGTTCCTGGGCCTGGATCGCCACGACCCGCTCGACCGCGCTGGGCACGTCCACCGGTTCCCGCCGCAGCAGCAGCTGGCGGTCGAGCGTCGCGCGGTTGAGCTGTCGTGGCGTCGGGGTCATGCGGGTGATCCTCACCTACCTCAGCTTCGAGGGCCACCAGATCCGGCCGCCGATGTCCACCGACAGCGCGGGCACCAGCAGCGACCGCACCAGCAGCGTGTCGAGCAGGACGCCGAACGCCACGATGAACGCGATCTGGGTGAGGAACAGGATCGGCAGCACCGCGAGCGCCGCGAACGTGGCCGCCAGCACCACCCCCGCAGACGTGATCACGCCACCGGTCAGGCTGAGGCCCCTGATGGTGCCCTCGACCGTGCCGAGCTGCTGCGTCTCCTCGCGGACGCGGGTCATGAGGAAGATGTTGTAGTCGATGCCCAGCGCCACCAGGAACACGAACCCGAACAGCGGCACCACCGGGTCCGCGCCGGGGAAGTCGAACAGGTGGTTGAACACCAGCGCCGACACGCCCATGGTGGCCGCGAACGACAGCACGACCGTCCCGATCAGCAGCAACGGCGCCAGCACCGACCGCAGCAGCAGCGCCAGCACCAGGAAGATCACGACGAGCACGATCGGGATGATCAGCAGCCGGTCGCGTTCTGAGGTCGTCCTGGTGTCGAGCAACGTCGCCGTCTGCCCGCCGACCTTCGCGTCCGCGCCCTCGACGCCGTGCACCGCCGCACGGATGCGTTCGACCGTGGCGACCGCCGCGTCGGAGTCCGGCGCGTCGGCGAGCGTGGCCTCGATCCGCACCAGGCCGTCGGCGGTCCCGCTGGGCCGGACGTTCGCCACACCGTCCACAGCGGCCTTCGCGACGACGTCGGCGGTCTTGCCCTCGTTGGCGATGATGACGGTCGGCGAGCCGGTGCCGCCGGGGAAGTGCCGTGACAGCACCTCCTGGCCGGCCACGGACTCGACCTCGGTGAGGAACACGTCGGACTGCGCCGTGCCGGAGGCCTTGAGCTGCGGCAGGAACGCCGCTCCCGCCAGCAGCACCAGCGCGGTGACGATCCAGATGGCCCGCGGCTTGCGGCGCACCAGGGCGGCCACGCGCCCCCACAGCCCGCTGGTCTCCGGGTGCGGGGAGCCCAGCTTCGGCGCGAACGGCCAGAACGCGGCCCGTCCCAGCAGGGCGAGCACCGCCGGCAGGAACGTCATGGCCGTGAGCAGCGCGGCGCCGATGCCGATCGCGGCGACCGGGCCGAGGCCCTTGTTGGAGTCGAGGTCGCTGAACAGCAGGCACAGCACGCCGAGGATGACCGTGCCCGCGGAGGCGGCGATGGGTTCGACCGTGCCGCGCCAGGCGGAGCGGATGGCGGTGAACCTGTTCTCCTCGTCCCGCAGCTCCTCGCGGAAGCGGGACACCAGCAGCAGTGCGTAGTCCGTGGCGGCGCCGAAGACCAGGATGGAGAGGATGCCCTGGCTCTGGCCGTTCAACGCGAGCACGTCGTACTTCGCGAGCAGGTAGACGACGAAGCTGGCCAGCCCGAGCGCGAACACGGCGGAGACGAGCACCACGAGCGGCAGCAGCGGGCTGCGGTAGACGACGAGCAGGATGAGCGCGACCACCGCGCCGGCGACCAGCAGCAGCAACCCGTCGATCCCGCCGAACGCCTCGACCAGGTCGGCGACCTGCGCGGCCGGCCCGGTGACCAGCACCGTCAGCCCCTGCGGCGCGCTGCGCGAGCCGTCCCGCAGCTCCGCGACACCGTCCTTGACGTCCTTGGCCGGGTCGAGCAGGACGACGATCTGCGCCGCGTCCCCGTCCTCCTGGGACGGGATGACCGGCGAGGCCTGGAACCCCTTGCCCCGATCGGCGAGGAACCGCGTGTCCTCCGCGGTGAGCCCGCCCTGGCGTTCGGCCACCACGATCGCGGGGATGGCGTTGGTCTGCTGGAACTTCTTCTGCAGCTCCGCGACCTGTGTGGACTCCGCCGAGTTCGGCAGGAACGCGCTGCTGTCGTTCTCGGCGACCTCGGACAGTTTGCCCGCGTACGGCCCGGTGAACCCTCCCACCGCCAGCCACACGACGAGAAGCAACCCGGCGAGCACCCTCATGAGCCTATGTCCTTCGATCGTCGAAAGTTTCGATGACCGAAACAGTATGCTGGCGGGGTGAGCGACGCAAGCGACTACGAACTCAGCATGCTGGTGCGGGCGCTGGTGATGGAGTCGAACCGGTTCCTGGAGATCTTCAGCGCGGCCCACGAGCTGCACTCCACCGACATGACAGCGCTGAACCTGCTCATGACCGCCCACTCCCCCATGACACCGGGCACACTCGCCCGCGCCCTGAACCTCAGCGCCTCCGCCACGACGTCGGTGCTGGACCGCCTGGAACGCGCCGGCCACGTGAGCCGCGACCGCAGCCCCGGTGACCGCCGCCGCGTGGAACTGCGCGTGCACGCGGCGGCGGAGGCACTGGCCTCGACGTTCTTCCAGCCGCTCGCCCGCGAGTTCGCGGCGACGTGGGGCGCCATGACCCCCGAGGACCGGCGGGTGGTGGCCGACTTCCTCGCGTCCACGACGGCGGCGACGGCACGGGTGCGCGCGGAGGTCCTCACCCCGCCCGCCTAGACCCTCAGGGCAGCCTGCGCCCGCAGACGAGGAGCAGCAGGTTCTGCGCCTCGTCGCGGACGGGCGTCCCCGCGCCGAACGTCCAGTCCAGGTCGGTGGCGACCAGCTCCCTGCCCTTGACGTCGGACTTGAAGTACCGGACGTGACCGGGCTTCACCCCGTCGAGCACGAGCCGCAGCCGGTCGAGCGGCACCTTCCGGTCGAGTCCGAGCGCGACCGTGACGTCCAGGCCGTGGATGACGTCGTGCGAGAGCGCGCCGACGGGCCCGCCGCCTGGTGGGGTCCAGGGGTGGTGGACGTTGGCCTTCAGGGTGTCGAGGAGCTGCCGCGGGGACAGTTGCGCGGCGTCCTGCCTGGCCATGCGGTCGGAGGCGCGGTTGAAGCTGCCGCCGGCTTTCAGCACCTCCTTGAGGATGCGGCCCGGTGAGCTGCGGTACGGGAGCGTCGTGTGGGCGATGACCTCCTTCACGCGCCAGCCTGCGCACAGGCTTGCGGAGTCCCACTGCTGCTGCGTGAGGGATTCGAGCAGTTCTGCCTGGTCGCGCCGTTCGGCGGCCACCACGTCCTTGATGTCCATGCACGTCGTACGGAAGGGACGACGAGAACTCATCGGTCCGCGTAGGGTCGTGCGCGTGATCGAGGCGCTGGAGCCGTTCCGGGTCGAGCTGACCGGCTACTGCTACCGCATGCTCGGCTCCGGTTTCGAGGCCGAGGACGCCGCGCAGGAGACGCTCGTGCGCGCGTGGAAGGCCTACGACAGCTTCGACGCCTCGCGCGCGTCGTTGCGCACGTGGCTGTACCGGATCGCGACCAACATCTGCATCGACATGCAGCGTTCTCCGCAACGGCGTGCGTTGGCCGTGGACCTGGGACCGGCCGGCGGGGAGCTCGGGGCGCCGTTGCACGAGCGGGTGTTCGTGCAGCCGGTGCCGGACCACAGGGTGTTGCCGGAGGACCAGGCGATCCGCAAGGAGACGGTGCGGCTGGCGTTCGTGGCGGCGTTGCAGCACCTGCCCGCACGGCAGCGCGCGGTGCTGATCCTGCGCGACGTGCTGGCGTGGCAGGCAGCGGAGGTGGCCGAGCTGCTGGACATCTCGGTCGCTGCGGCCAACAGCGCGCTGCAACGGGCGCGGGCGACGGTGCGCACCACCGATCCCGGTGAGGCGGTGGACCCGGCGGACGCGACGCAGAAGGCGCTGCTCCGCCGGTACTGCGATGCGTTCGAACGGCACGACATGCGCGCGTTGGTGGCGTTGTTGCACGAGGACGCCACGATGTCGATGCCGCCGTTCAGCTGGTGGATCCGCGGACGGGACGCCATGGCGGCGGTGCTGCACGCGCCTGGTTCGCCGTGCGAGGGGGCGTGGCTGGTGCCGGTCGCGGCGAACGGGTCGCCGGCGTACTGGCAGCTGCGGCCGGGCCTGGACCGGCCGTTCGGGCTGGTGTTCCTCGACGTGCGCGACGGGCTGGTCACAGGCGCGTGCACGTATCTCAACGTCGAGGACTTCCTGCCGTTGTTCGATGCACCGATGAGTTCCGGCGCGCCGTCCCGTAGGTGAGTGGACGAAAGGAGCTTCCCATGACGATCCAGCCCATCATCGTGACGCCGAACCCGGGGCCGATGCAGGCGTTCTACGAGCAGGTCTTCGGTGCGACCGAGGTGGCCAGGTACCCGGCGACCGGTGCGGTGTTCTTCACGACGCTGCGGCTCGGGGACGCCGAGCTCGGACTGGTGGCGGAGGACGCCGACCTGACCGCGGCCCCGCGCATCGTGCTGAGCGTGGGCGTCGAGGACGTCGACGCGCTGCTGCCCGTGGTCGAGGCCGCCGGCGGGCGGGTGCGGGGGCCGTCGAACGACATGCCGTGGGGGCAGCGGGTGGCGCACGTGTTCGATCCGGACGGAAACCCCGTGAACCTGACCCAGCAGCTCTGAGCACCTGATCGGCAGCCTTGCCCTCCTTGCTGCCGAAGGCGTCTGCAAGTACCGCCAACCCTTGATCGGATCGCCGCCAACTACCACCAGCATGGTCGTCGCCGTCGAACCGGACCTGGATCTGCAGACGGCCAGCGGTGCTGTTGGTGGTAGCAAAGTGCTTGTCGATGTCGAGTTGGAGGTACTTGCAGGCGCCTGGGCAGCAACGAGGGTGAGATGTACGCTGATCCGGCGTCGCGGGCGAACTCGTTGCGGCTCTACCGCGCGAACTTTGACCGTGGGCTGCACGATCCGGAGCTGGCCCCGTTGGCGAGGGTGTCGGAGCGGACGGCACTGGTGCTGGAGTGGCTGCGGTAGCCGGTGTCAGGCCGCTCCGACGAGGTCCCGGCGCTCGCCCTTCGCCGAGGGCGCCGTCCGCCGGATTCGTCCCCACGGCTTGAACACCGACAGCACGTACGCGACCAGCAGCAACGTCGGTGCCACCACCACCGGGGGCAGCAGGCCGGACGGGAGCACCGCGGCCGGGTCACCGGCCAGCACGCGGGTGCCGATGCGGGCCGCCTCCTGCACTCCCGGTCGCAGGGCGAAGGCGATCAGCAGGCTCATGCCGACGTTCAGCACGAGCTTGACGGCCACCCACCAGTAGCGCACGAGCCCGTACTTGCTGCCCAGGCCGAGGACGGCGCCCGAGACCATGCACACGACGCTGGCGCCCAGCATCGGCCAGATCGCGAACATGTCCACTGCCTGGATGGCGATGCCCGCCGTGGTCGTGTCCGTTGTGGACAGGGCGATCACGATCAGGATGCCCAGTGCCAGGTCGATGCCGAGCCAGGCCGCTGCCGCCAGGGCGTGCACGAGCAGCACGGCTTTGCGGGCACGGCCGCTGAGCTTGCGGGTGGTGGTCATCGCGGTGCGCTCCCTCGGTCGTGGTGTCGGCACCCACTCTCGCCGCCCGCGGCGACCGCATCATCCGCTCGTGCTCTGATCCCGTCTACGTCAGTTTGCGTACACCGGCCGCAGCCGGTCACGTCACTTGCGGGACCGCCAGCTGACCTTCGACGACCCGGCCTCCGGTGCGTCGCGCACGACCGTCCGCACCGGCAGCCCGAGGAACTCGCCGAACCGCCGGGTGTGCTCGGCCAGCGCGTCCACGTCGAAGCCGGGCAGCGGCCGCAGCTCCACGTCCACGGAGGTCTTCTTCAGCACCCGCTTCCACAGCCCGGCGATCTGGCCGTCCTCGATGATCGTCGCGTAGAACATGCCGTTGTAGGTGGAGATCGGGATCTCGTCGTAGCGGGTGAAGTACGCGGCGCGGTCCCGGTAGCCGATGACCAGCTCGTCGTAGGCGGGCAGCAGGTAGGTGCCGGTGGCCGGTTCGAGGTCCGGCGGCAGCCAGTACTCCTTGCCGTCGAAGGTCTCCCGCACCAGCTCGCCGCGCACCGGCTCCAGCCCGCGTGCGGCCTGCTTGAGCCCGATGCCTGCCCAGTTCGCGAAGTCGGCGACGGTCGCCGGGCCGTGGCTGGTGAAGAACCGCTGCGCCAGCACGGCGAGCGCCTCGTCGCCGGCGAGCGACCGCTGGTGCGGCGCCCACTCCTCCAGCAGCACGAACGTCTGGTCCTTGCCGCGTGGCGGGCCGGGCACGACCAGGCCCTCCTGGGCGAGGTGGATGAACGTGAAGTAGCTCTGCTGCCGGTCGTCGGGGATGCCCACGCCCGCCATCAGCTCGATCATCTCGCGCCGGGTCAGGCACCCGCCGCCGCTGAGCGCGTTCACGAACGTCTTGCGCGCCAACGCCATCAGCTCGGGCGTCATCCGGTGGTACTGCCACGCCTTCGGAGTGAGCTTGGCGAGGTCGCGCGCGCCGAACAGGTCGAGCATCCAGCCGACGTCCTCGGCCAGCACGTAGTGGATCGTGCCGCGCATCAGCCAGGTGCGGACGATCTTCCCGGCGCGCAGCTCCTCCTCGACGTCGGCGCTCACCCCCGGTTCGGTGCGCAGGCCCAGTGCCCACAGCGACTGGCCGTAGTCCTGGGCCTGGACGGCACCGAGCGCGCGGACGGCGGCCTCGGCCGTGGCGTACGTGCCGATCCGCTGGTTGGCGAGGCGCAGTGCGGCGATGTCCACCGCGGCAGTGTGCGCCTCGCGGCTCCAGTCCCGCTCAAGCCGGCCAGGAGCCGGTGTAGCCCTCGGCCAGCAGCCGCCGTCCCGCCTCGGAGTCGACGATCGACTGCAGCTCCCCGAGCTGGCGGCGCACGTCGAACTCGGCCGCGCCGGGCAGCGTGTGCAGCATCGACGTCATCCAGTAGGAGAAGTGCTGTGCCTTCCACACCCGGCCCAGCGCGCGGGGCCCGTACTCGTCGAGCGCGTCGTCGTCGGCCTTGAGCAGTGCGCGTTCGATCACCTCGGCGAGCACCTTCACGTCGGCGAGCGCCAGGTTGAGGCCCTTGGCACCGGTCGGCGGAACGGTGTGCGCGGCGTCGCCGGCGAGCAGCAGCCTGCCGTGGCGCATGGGTTCCGCGACGAACGACCGGAACTTCAGCACGGTCCGTTCGGTGATCGGCCCCTCCTTGAGGGTGAAGCCGTCCGGCCCGGCGACGCGGGTCTGCAGCTCCTCCCAGATCTGCTCGTCCGACCACGCCGCCGCGTCGGTCTCGGGGTCGCACTGGAAGTACATGCGCTGGTGGGTCTCGGTGCGCTGGCTGATCAACGCGAACCCGCGCGGCGAGTGCGCGTAGACGCAGCTCGGGCGCGCTCTTGGGTGCCTCGGTGATGATGCCGAACCAGGCGAAGGGGTACTCACGGAAGTAGTGCGTGCGTTCGGCCTGCGGCACCTGGGCGCGACAGGTCGACCGCGACCCGTCGGCGCCGACGAGCAGGTCGCACCGCACCTCCTGGCGGACGCCGTCGCCGTCGGTGAAGCAGATCGCCGGCTCGTCGACGTCGACGGCCGTGTCGCGCACCCCGAACCGCACGTCACCGCCGTCGCGTTCACGTGCGTTCGCGAGGTCGACGAACACGTCGGTCTGCGGGTACAGCCACACCGACTCGCCCACCAGCGCCCGGAAGTCGACGCGGTGGCTCTCCCCGTTGAACCGCAGGTCGATGCCCTCGTGCGGGTGCCCCTCGCGCAGCACCCGGTCGGACACGCCGGAGTCGACGAGCAGCCGCGCGCTGTCGGCCTCCAGGATGCCGGCGCGGACGGTGTTCTCGATCTCCACGCGGGACCTGTTGTCGACGACGACGCTGTCGATCCCGTGCAGCGACAGCAGGTGCGACAACATCAGTCCGGCGGGCCCAGCGCCGACGATGCCGACCTGGGTGCGCGTCACGCTCACATCTCCTCCTGAAGGGCACGCCGCGCGACAGCGAACGCGTGGTTGGCCGACGGGACCCCGCAGTAGATCGCGCTCTGCAGCAGGACCTCCTTGATCTCCTCTGTGGACAGTCCGTTGCGCCGCGCTGCTTTCACGTGCATCGCGAGCTCGTCCCAGTGCCCCCTGGCGATGAGCGCGGTGAGCGTGATCGCGCTGCGCATCCGCCGGTCGAGCCCCGGCCGCGTCCACACCTCACCCCAGGCGTAGGTGGTGATGAACTGCTGGAAGTCGGCGGTGAACTCGTCCGGCGCCGACGCCCGGTCGACGTGGACGTCACCGAGCACCTCCCGGCGCACCTTCATGCCGTCGTCGTAGCTCACTTCGCCCACTCCCCGGCCAGCACACCGGCCACCGCTCCCGGCTTCTCGACCGGCGGCAGGTGGCCGCAGTCCTCGATGACGTGGAACGACGCGGCGTTCAACTGCTCCATCGCCTCGGGCGGCACCACGACGTCGTGCCGTCCGGCGATGGCGTGGACCGACCGTTCCACCTCCTCGGCCTGGAACCCGGCAAGTGCCTCGCAGGCCCAGGCGTAGGAGTCGTCGTCGACCTCGGTGAGGGCACGCAGCATGGCACCCGCCACGGCCGGTTCGCGGTCGATGAAGCCCGGCGCGAACCAGCGCCGTGAAGCGCCCTCGACCAGGACGGAGGTGCCCGCCTTGCGGACGAGCTCGGCACGCTCGTGCCACATCATGGGGTCGCCGATCCTGGAGGCCGCGGCGATGCAGAAGACCTGGTCGAAGACACCTTTCGGGGCGAGTTCGAGCCCCACCGCGCCGCCGAAGGAGACGCCGGCGTAGGCGGTGGGGCGGTCTGGCGTGGGCCTTTCCAGTGCGTTTGCGATGTCCTGCACCGTGAACGGCCCGGTCGCGTTCTTGCCGTTGCCGTGGCCGGGCAGGTCCCAGCCGATCACCTCGACGTCGTCCAGCTGCTCGGCGCAGGTGCGCCAGAGCTGGGACACCGAGGAGCCCAGGGACGGGCCGACGATCAGCAGGCGCTGGGAGTTCTCGGTGCCGGCGAGGCGGGTCAGGGTGAGTTCAACCGCCATTGTTGTCAGACCCCTTTGAGATGATGGGAGTGGGGACTTGCGCGCCCCCTGGAGGGGGACCAGTCGGAATCGATTCGGCTGGGGCCGTGATTGGTGGGGTGGCGTTTGCCGGGATGGCGACTTCCGAGGCAGCGCCTATCGAGGCCGCGTCCGCTGGAGCTGCGCCCGCAGAGGTTGCGTCCGCCGGAGAAGCATCCGTTGGAGCTGCGCCCGCCGGAGCAGCGTTCGCTGGAGCCGCGCCTGTGGAGGCCACGTCCGCCGCGGCGTCCGCTTGAGCCGCGTCCGCCCGAGCCGCGTCCGCCCCGGCCGCATCCGCTGGAGCTGGCTCCGCCGAAGCCGCACTTGCAGCTACTGGTTCCGGTTCCGTTGGAGCCACGTTCGCCGACGCCGGTTCTGCCCCAGCCACGCCCGCTCCAACCGGGCCCGCTGAAGCCGCGCGCACCGACGCCGGCTCCGCTGCAGCCGCGCCCGCCCCAGCCACGCCCACCCCAGCACCGCCCACCGGCAACACTCCCAACGCCAGCGACTCCGCGCACCGCCGCAGCACGTGATCGACGAACGCCCCCGCAGCCCCGAGGTAGCCGCCCGGTTCCCCGTCACCACCCCGCTCAGCCAGCAGATCCGCGGCGACCTCCGCCACCCGCCGCGCCATCACCTCGGGGAACACCCGCAACCCCTCGGCCAGCTCCGCCGCCTGCGACGCCGCCACCACGGTCAGCTCCACCAGCCCCAGCAGCGCGGGCCACTCCGCGTGCCAGGCCCCGTCCGGTCGTTCGTCCACCGCCCGCGCGGCGCACAGGTGCAGCTGCGCGCCCAGCCCCGGCGCCCGCAGCGACGCGCTGTTCACCAGCACCGCGAGCACCGGGTTCTGCTTGTGCGGCATGGTCGACGACCCACCGCGACCCGCGACCGGGGCCTCGCGCACCTCGCCGATCTCTGGCCGGCCCAGCGTCAGCACGTCCGCCGCGAACACGCCGAGCGCGTCGGTCACCCGCACCAGTGCGTCGCCGATGCGCGTGATCGGTGCCCGTTGCGTGTGCCACGGCAGGCCCGGCCACTCCAGGTCCAGCTCACGCGCGAAAGCCGCGGCGGCCTCGACCGGGCCGGCCCGCAGTGCCGCCCGCGACAGCGTTCCGGCCGCTCCCCCGCACTGCACCGGGAACCGCAGCCTCTCCAGGTCCGCGAGCGCGTCCAGCACGGAGTCCAGCCACCGGGCCGCCTTGAGACCGAACGTGATCGGCACGGCGTGCTGCGTCAGCGTCCGCCCGGCCATCACCGAGGACCGGTGCTCGTCCGCGAGCCGTGCCAGTGCCGATGCCACCCGTACGAGGTCCGCCCGCACGCGCGCAACCGCGTCGCGTGCCAGCAGGACCAGCGCGGTGTCCAGGACGTCCTGGCTCGTCAGTCCCGTGTGGACCGGGGCCGGGACCCGTGAGCGCAGTGCGGTGACCAGTGGCAGCACCGGGTTCCCTGCCGCCTCGACCTCGACGGGGTCCAGCTCGGGCGTCCAGTCCCGCACGGCGGGCTCGATGTCGGAGCCGAGCACGCGCGCCCACGCGACCTCGACCCGCACCATCGCGCGGACGAGGTCGCTGTCCGCCCGGTGGGACCCCGGCAGCACGCGTCAGCTCCGGTGCCGGGGGAACGAGAAGAACACCGTCTCGTTCTCGCCCTGCAGGTGGATGTCGAACCGCAGCCCGCCGTCGTCCTCGCGCCGCGCCACGAGGCCGTCCACCGCGCCGTCGGTGCCGGGCAGGTAGATGCGCGTGAACAACCGGTCCAGCAGGCCGCGGGCGAACACCGCCACCGCGAAGAACGGCGCCGGGCCACCGGGTTCGACGGTGCTGAACCAGTAGCGGCCCGTCCGGTCGGTGCAGGACCGGCCCCAGCCGGTGAAGGCGGAGCCGCGGCGCCGCAGCGACCCCTCGCTCTCGGGTACGGCACCGGTGGCGTCGGCCTGACGGATCTCGATCATCGCGTCCGGCACCGGGGCGCCCGCGCCGTCGTAGACGTACCCGTGCAGCAGCACCGATCCCGCCGCGCCGAACGGCACCAGCTCGCTGTCACCGGGGTACGCCAGCGCGTGGTGGAAGAACGGCCCGATCGTCTGGCCGGGGGTCGCGCTAGTCATCGGAGGCCTCCAGGTGGGTGGCGTGGCTACCGGTCAACACGATGTCCCACCGGTAGCCGAGCAGCCACTCGTGCTCGGACAGAGAGTGGTCGTAGGAGGCGATGAGCCGGTCGAGGGCGGCGGGGTCGGTGATGGACTGCGCGATCGGGTCCAGCGCCAGCAGCTGGTCGCCGGGGAAGTACATCTGCGTGATCAGCCGCTGGGTGAAGTCCGTGCCGAACAGCGAGAAGTGGATGTGCGCCGGCCGCCAGGCGTTGTGGTGGTTGCGCCACGGGTACGGGCCCGGCTTGATCGTCGTGAAGTCGTACCAGCCGTCGTCGTCGGTGAGGCAGCGGCCGACGCCGGTGAAGTTCGGGTCGAGCGGCGCCGGGTGCAGGTCGCCCTGGTGGGAGTAGCGGCCGGAGGCGTTGGCCTGCCAGATCTCCACGAGCTGACGGCGCACCGGCCGCCCGTCCCCGTCGACGACCCGGCCGTGCACGCGGATGCGCTCCCCGATCGGTTCCCCGCCGCGCTGCACGGTCAGGTCGGCCTCGACCGGCGCCACGTCGGAGTGCCCGAAGACCGGCGCGACCAGCTCGACGCCCTCGGGGTCGGCGTGCCGCGGCTCCTTGGTCGGGTGGCGCAGCAGCGAGCTGCGGTAGGGCGGGTAGTCCAGCAGCGGCGCACCCCCCGGTGAGTCGGCCTTGATCTTCGCGATCTCGTCGCTGATCTCGTGCTGGCTGGTCGTCACCCACTGCACGCTAGAGATCAGCGGCGCTCGTAGTCGAGTCCGGTTTTCCACTCACCGGAAGCCGCTGCGGACTGCGCCGCCTCGTGACGGCCCCGGTGGGCGGCCCGCTCAGTCGGTGCGGCAGGGCGCGCTGTTGAGCGTGAACGCCGTCGGCGCGCTGTTCGCCCCGGTCGCGGCGCCGTTGAAGCCGATCGAGATCGACCCGTTCGGTGTGATCAGCGCGGCGTAGTCGGCGTTGGTGGCGCTCACGACCGCGCCGTCCTGCACGTGGCTCGCGTTCCACATCTGACTCACCGTCTGGCCGTCGGTGAAGCGCCACCGCAACGTCCAGCCGTTGATCAGCACACCGCTGACGTTGCGCACGGTCACCTCGGCCTGGAACGCGCCGGGCCACCGGCTGGTCACCCGGTACGTCACCGCGCAGGGCGGAGGCGGCGGGGTCGTCGTGGAGGGTGCGGGAGGCGGCGGCGGGGCGACCGTCGCGCACTCCAGCGCCCACAGGCCGATCTTGCCCTTGGCCGCGTCGCCCTCCGCCTGCGTCAACGGCCCACCGTCCACACCGGTCGTGCGCGCCACGCCGCTGCGCACCGCCAGCAACGCGTAGTCCGTGCCGTCCTCCAGCACCAGGCTGACCTCGCCGGGCGTGATGCTGCTGACCCGGACCTCCTTGTCCTGCAACGTCTTCCTGGCGAACTCCAGGGCCGCCTCGCCGCCGCAGCCGTTCGGTTCCGCGAGGTAGGAGATGCGCGCCTTCGTGCCGTCCGCGAGCTCGACCGTGCGCCCGTCGACGACCGCCACGACCCGGACCGGCGGCTGCTCGTCGCTCACCGACGGACGCGTGTTCGCCGGCGACGCCACCGGGTGCGGAACGGACGCCACCTCTGCGGTGCAGGCGGCGGTGAGCAGGGCCAACAGCACCAGGAAGTGCTTTCGTGCTGCCATTGGACGACCGTATCGCTGCACGCTAGCCACGCAATCACCTGTTCGGACTTGATCGACTGTGGCGATCAGCCGTGGTCACAGCATTAGTTGCACCCCGGTCGCCCGCCGTTCACCCCGCCTTGATGATCGGTGGACATGATCACGAGGTCCGCACCCCGCTGATGGAGGTCTGAAGTGCACACCCTGCAACCGCACTGGACTCACCGCCTGCTCGCCGCCTTCGCCGTCGTCGCCTCACTGCTGGTCTTCGCCACCCCCGCCGCCGACGCCCGCGTCTACCAGTCCTGCGGCATCTCCGGCTGCGCCGCGGCCCGCTCCGCCGACTCGATCTGGGAGTCGAAGGGCTACCCCTCGACCCGCGGCTGGAACAGCTGGCCCGACGGCCGGTGCAACTTCGCCGGCGGCACCTACTACAACCGCGACGGCCAACTGCCGGCCGGGCACCGCTACCAGGAGTTCGACGTGTACCCACGGGCGTGCGGCGCGGCACGGGACGCGGCCCGGATCGTGGTCGACCGCACGAGCGGCCAGGTCTACTTCTCGCCGAACCACTACGCGGACTTCTACCCGGTGTACTGAGGTCCGTGCCGGGCGCTGCGGCGAACACCGCAGCGCCCATTCGCAAGTGACCCACCCCACGTCCACGGACGTGGCGCAGCCCACTGCCCCACGGGAATCTCCCGGCCCGGTCGGCCGTTGTACAGGATGGTCGGTGCGGTCCGTGTCCCCCGGGCCTCATCTAACCGCCTTCGAGGATTACCGTCCGGCTGGAGCCTCGTTGTGCCTTTCGCCGAGAGGCGACCGCCGCACCGACCCCCGTACTCGCCTCCAGTCGTTCTCGAATCCCCCCGCGGCGACGGCTGGAGGCTGCCTCACCTACCTGCCCAGTGCGGTGAGCGCCTGCTTCAGGCACTCCTGCGCGGTGGCGGCGGCCGAGTCGACCACGAGGTGGTCCTCGGGCCAGTCCTCCCACAGGCCGCGCATGCGCTGCACGTGCTCCCACGGAACCGTTGCGCGCCAGCCGGGAATGCCGCGGTCGCGGCCTTCGACCCGTTGGCGGTGCACGGTTTCGTCGGAGCACACGCACTCGACGCCGGCGAACACGCCGCCGAGGCGTTCGGTGAGGGTGCGCAGGCGGGCGCGTTCCTCGCGCGTGTGGGCGGTGAGGTCGAGGACCACGTCCACGCCCAGCTGCACCTGCCGGGCCAGCAGGGCGGCGATGCTCGTGTCGACCACGTGCCAGGCGTTGTCGTCGGTCAGCACCTCGAACGGCACCAGGGCGCCGATCACCCAGTCCGCGGAGAACACCGGGGCACGCAGGTGCCGGGCCAGGCCCTCGGCCAGGGTGCTCTTGCCGGCGCCCGGGATGCCCGCCACCAGCACGACCGCCGGCCGCGCGGTGGTCGGTGGCAGCGCCAGGTACCTCTCCAGTGCCCGTTCGGCGATCTCCCCCGGCGTCATGGAGCGACGCTATACCTCGATCCGCGCTCCCATGATCACCGTTCGCTCTCGGGGTAGACCGAAGTGCTCCGCGGCGTCCGCGGTGATGTACGAGGTGGCCACGAACAGGCGTTTGCGCCAGCCCGCCATCGTCGGTGCCGTGCCGCGTTGCAGCTCGATCTTCGACAGGAAGTACGAGGCGCGGTCGAGGTCCAGGGTGCCCTCAGTCTGCTCGGAGGTCAGCAACGCCAGCGCGGCCGGCACGTCCGGGGTCTCCATGTACCCGAAGCGCGCGCTCACGTGGATGATGCCGTCGTCGCCGTGCCCGAGGTCGTCCACGTCTACCCGGCGGTCGGACGGCACGCGCGGCACCGGTTCGGTCTCGATGGACACGATCAGCACGCGTTCGTGCAGCACCTGGTTGTGCTCCACGGTGGCGCGCAACGCCAGCGGGGCGGTCTGCTTGCCGCGGTTGAGGAACACCGCCGTGCCGGGGACGCGGACCAGCGACCGCTCGCGCAGCTCGTCGACGAACTCCTGCAGCGAGCCCTCGGCGTTCTGCCTGGCCTTCGTCACGATGGACCGGCCGCGCTGCCACGTCGTCATGACGGTGAACGCGGTCAGGGCGATCAGCAGCGGCAGCCACGCGCCGTGCAGCAGCTTGGTCAGGTTCGCGGCGAGGAACAGCAGGTCCACGCCCAGCAGCACCACGCAGCCCAGTGCGATCGCCCACACGGGCGCACCGAACTTCCAGCGCGCGAGGAACAGGAACAGCGTCGTGGTGATGGTGATCGTGCCGGTGACCGCCATGCCGAACGCGAACGCCAGCGCCGCCGACGAGCGGAACGCGAACACCAGCGTCAGCACCGACACCATCAGCACCCAGTTGATCCACGGCACGTAGATCTGGCCGATCGTGGACTCCGAGGTGTGCGCGATCCGCAGCCGCGGCAGGTACCCGAGCTGCGCCGCCTGCGAGGCCACCGAGTAGGCGCCGGTGATCACCGCCTGCGACGCGATCACGGTCGCCGCCGTCGCGAGGACCACCATCGGCCACCGGCCCCACTCCGGCACCAGCAGGAAGAACGGGCCGCTGATGTTGGCCGGGTCGGCCAGGACCAGCGCGCCTTGACCCATGTAGCTCAGCACGCACGCCGGGAACACGAGCAGCAGCCAGCCGCGGGCGATCGCGGGCCGCCCGAAGTGCCCCATGTCCGCGTAGAGCGCCTCGGCGCCGGTGACCGCGAGCACGACCGCGGCCAGCGCGAAGAACGCGATGTGGAAGTGCCCGAAGAAGAACCCGAGCGCGTACGTCGGTGACAACGCCTTGAGGATCTCCGGGTGGCTCGTGATGCCGACGACGCCCGCGGCGCCGATCGCCGTGAACCACGCGATCATCACCGGCCCGAAGACCCGGCCGACCACCGCCGTTCCCCTGCGCTGCACCAGGAACAGCCCGACGATGATCACCGCCGTGATCGGCACGACGAACTCGCCCAGCTCCGGCTCGACGATCTTCAGCCCCTCGACGGCGGACAGCACCGAGATCGCCGGGGTGATCATGCTGTCGCCGAAGAACAGCGCGGCGCCGAAGATGCCGAGCGCGGCGAGCGTGCCGGCGGCCTTGCGGCCCTGCTTCGACTTCCACCGGCGCAGCAGCGTGATGAGGGCCATGATGCCGCCCTCGCCGTCGTTGTGGACGCGCATCGCCAGCAGCACGTACGTGACGGTCACGATGATCGTGACCGACCAGAAGATCAGCGACACGACCCCGTAGACGTTGTTCGCGTCCACCGGCACCGGGTGCGGGTCGGCCGGGTTGAACACGGTCTGGATCGTGTAGATCGGGCTCGTGCCGATGTCGCCGAACACGACGCCGAGCGCCCCGACGACCACCGCGAGCCGTGCGGTGTCGTGCGCGAGCCCGGTGCGGGCCGCCACCTGTCGATCACTCACGAGCGGACGATAGCCGTGCGGACCACCGCCTGCCGAACAGAACTTTGACATACCCATACCCCCCTGGGGTATAAATGCGGTGAGCGCTCACCGCGCCCCCGGCAGCACGGCCGGCCGCGCGGTGGCCGGAGAAGGAGCGGGACGTGCACGGCTACACCGAGAACAAGGCTTCCCACCTGCGCCGCCTCAAGAGGATCGAGGGGCAGGTCCGCGGCCTTGCGCGGATGATCGAGAACGACGAGTACTGCATCGACGTGCTCACCCAGATCTCCGCAGCCACTCGGGCGTTGCAGGCGGTCTCACTGGGGCTGCTCGACGAGCACCTCAAGCACTGCGTGAGCCAGGCCATCGCCGAGGGCGGGACGACGGCCGACGCGAAGATCGCGGAGGCCGGCGACGCCATCGCACGCCTGGTTCGCTCCTGACCTGGAACGAGGAGAAACCATGAACGAGTCCGTCACCACCGCGTACACCGTCAAGGGCATGACCTGCGGCCACTGCGCCACCTCGGTCACCGAGGAGGTCAGCGCGATCGACGGCGTCGGCGCCGTGGCGGTCGACCTGCCGACCGGACAGGTCACGGTCACCAGCAGCGCGCCGCTCGCCCTCGACGACGTGCGCGCGGCCGTCACCGAGGCCGGCTACGAGCTGGTGGCCTGATGAGGACCGGGTACGGGGTCGCCGCGTACGGGCTGGCGCTGGCCGCCGTGTTCGGCGGCACCTGGGCAGCGGGCGCGGCGACCGGCACCACACCGCCACCGCCGGAACCGGCGACGGCGCACACCGGCGACGGCACGGACGCCGCCGGTCACGGCAACACCCACGGCAACACCCACGGCAACACTCAGGGCAACACCCACGGCGACACGGGTGAGAAGGCACCCGGCGCCGTCCCGCCCGGACTGTCCGTCTCGGACAGCGGGTACACCCTGGTGACGGGTGACCGGAGCTTCCGGATCACCGGGCCGGACGGCAAGCCGGTCACGCGGTTCGCGGTCGAGCACGAGAAGCGGCTGCACCTGGTCGCGGTGCGCCGCGACGGGTCCGGGTTCCGGCACGTGCACCCGGAGATGGCGGCGGACGGCACGTGGTCGTGGCCGCTGCAGCTCACCGAGCCGGGCAGCTACCGCGTGTTCGCCGACTTCCGGCCGGAGGGCGGGCCGAAGCTGACGCTGGGCACGGACGTGCAGGTCGCGGGCGACTACCAGCCCAAGCGGTACGACCACGACAGCAGGACGTTCACGGTCGACGGGTACGAGGTAACCCTGGACGGGACGCTCACCGCGGGTGCGGCGTCCGCGGTGGCCGTCACGGTCGTGAAGGACGGGCGGCCGGTCACCGACCTGCAGCCCTACCTCGGGGCCAGGGGCCACCTGGTCGCGCTGCGGGCCGCGGACCTCGCGTACCTGCACGTGCACCCGGAGGACGGGGAGCGGGTGAGGTTCGCGGTGGAGGTGCCGACGGCCGGGACGTACCGGCTGTTCCTGGACTTCCGGCACGACGGCGTGGTCCGCACCGCCGAGTTCACGATCACGACGGGAGAGGGGGACGGCCATGACCACGGCAACTGAGGCGAACCGGATCGAGCTCTCGATCGGTGGCATGACCTGCGCCTCCTGCGCCGCGCGGATCGAGCGCAAGCTCAACAGGCTCGACGGCGTGCAGGCCTCGGTCAACTACGCGACCGAGAAGGCGCGGGTCAGCTACCCGGACGGGTGCACGCCCGCCGACCTGGTGAAGGTCGTCGAGGCCACCGGGTACACCGCGGAGCTGCCCGCTGCTCCCGCGGACGCGGAGCCGGCCGAGGCGGTGGACCAGCTGGCGCCGCTGCGGCAGCGGCTGGTCACCTCGACCGTGCTGACCGTGCCGGTGGTCGTGCTCGCGATGGTCCCCGCGCTGCAGTTCACCTACTGGCAGTGGCTGTCGCTCGCGCTGGCCGGTCCGGTCGCGGTGTACGCGGCCTGGCCGTTCCACAAGGCGGCGTGGACGAACCTGCGGCACGGCGCGGCGACGATGGACACGTTGATCTCGATCGGCGTGGTCGCGGCGTTCCTGTGGTCGCTGTACGCGTTGTTCCTCGGCACCGCCGGTGTTCCCGGCATGACGCACCCGTTCACGTTCACCGTCGAACGCACCTCGGGTGCGGGCAACATCTACCTCGAGGTGGCGGCGGGCGTCACGACGTTCATCCTGGCCGGCCGCTACTTCGAGGCCCGCTCGAAGCGGCGGGCGGGTGCGGCGCTGAAGGCACTGCTGGAGCTCGGCGCGAAGGACGTCGCGGTGCTGCGCGACGGCCGCGAGGTCCGCGTCCCCACCGACGAGCTGCGGGCCGGTGACCGGTTCGTGGTGCGGCCCGGCGAGAAGATCGCCACCGACGGCGTCGTCGAGGAGGGAAGTTCCGCGGTCGACGCGAGCATGCTCACCGGTGAGTCCGTGCCGGTCGAGGTGTGCCCCGGTGACGCGGTGGTCGGTGCCACGGTCAACGCGGGCGGGCGACTGGTCGTGCGGGCCACCCGCATCGGCGCGGACACGCAGCTCGCGCAGATGGCGAGGCTGGTCGAGGACGCGCAGAACGGCAAGGCCGAGGTGCAGCGGCTCGCGGACCGGATCTCGGCGGTGTTCGTGCCGATCGTGATCGCGCTGGCCGTGGGCACGCTGGGCTTCTGGCTCGGCACGGGCGGCGGCACCGGTGCGGCGTTCACCGCGGCGGTGGCGGTGCTGATCATCGCCTGCCCGTGCGCGCTGGGCCTGGCCACGCCGACCGCGCTGCTCGTCGGCACCGGTCGCGGCGCCCAGCTCGGCATCCTCATCAAGGGACCGGAGGTGCTGGAGTCGACCCGGCGGGTGGACACGGTGGTGCTGGACAAGACCGGCACCGTCACGACCGGCCGGATGAGCCTGGTGGGCGTGCACGTCGCGGACGGCGAGACCGAGGAGCAGGTGCTGCGGCTGGCCGGAGCGCTGGAGCACGCCTCGGAGCACCCGATCGCGAAGGCCGTCGCCGTCGCCGCCGGTGACGTGCCCGCCGTCGAGGACTTCCGCAACCTGGAGGGCCTCGGGGTCCAGGGCGTCGTGGACGGGCACGCGGTGCTGGTCGGGCGGTCGCGCCTGCTCGGCGACTGGAGCGTGCGGGTGCCGTCGTCGCTGGCCGACGCCCGGCGCGAGGCCGAGCAGCAGGGCCGCACGGCGGTGCTGGTGGCGTGGGACGGCGAGGCGCGCGGCGTGCTGGTGGTCGCGGACACCGTGAAGCCCACCTCCGCCGCGGCGATCAGGGGCCTGCGCGCGCTCGGGCTGCGGCCGGTGCTGCTGACCGGCGACAACGAGGCCGCGGCCCGTGCCGTGGCGGCCGAGGTGGGCATCGACGAGGTCGTCGCCGAGGTGCTGCCCGCCGACAAGGTCGACGTCGTGAAGCGGTTGCAGGACGAGGGCCGCGTCGTGGCGATGGTCGGCGACGGCGTGAACGACGCCGCCGCACTCGCCCAGGCCGACCTGGGGCTTGCGATGGGCACCGGCACGGACGCGGCGATCGAGGCCGCCGACCTCACGCTGGTCCGCGGCGACCTGACCGCCGCCGTGGACGCGATCCGGTTGTCGCGGCGCACGCTCAGCACGATCAAGGGCAACCTGTTCTGGGCGTTCGCCTACAACGTCGCGGCACTGCCGCTGGCGGCGTTGGGCCTGCTCAACCCCATGATCGCGGGCGGGGCGATGGCGTTCTCGTCGGTGTTCGTGGTGAGCAACAGCCTGCGGTTGCGCCGGTTCGCGTAGCCTGGGAACCGCCGAACGAGTGGAAGGGGCGGGTGTGCGGAAGCCGGCTTGGGCAGCGGTGGTGCTGGTAGCGCTCACGGCCTGCTCGACTCCCCCACCCGCCCCCTCCCCCACCTCCAGCGCGCCACCACCGTCGTCCACGTCGGCCTCTGCCTCGGACAAGGTCCACGTGTCGATCGGCGACTCGTACGCGACCGGCTTCGGCCCCGGCGGCACCACCGGCGAGAGCTTCGCCTCCCTGGTCGCCCGGCAGTCCGGCCTGCGGCTGGTCAACCTCGCCTGCAACGGCGCGACCTCGGCCGACCTCGCCACCAAGCCGGCCTGCGGCCCGGACGCGGGCGGCCGCACCCAGCTCGACGCGGCCGTGGAGACGTTGCGCGGCAAGGAGGTCGACCTGGTGACGGTGGTGATCGGCGGCAACGACCTGACCCCGTGCGCCCTCGACCGGCAACCCCTGGAGTGCGCGAACCGCACCCTCACCGACGTCCGCGCGAACGTCGTCGCCGCGTTGACCAAGCTCCGCGCCGCGGCCCCGGACACGACGATCGTGGGCCTGACCTACCCGGACGTGTTCCTCGGCGCGTGGGTGAACCCGTCGTTCCCCGACGGCAAGAACCTCGCCCGCCTGTCGGTGTCGATGTTCGAGCAGTTCAACGGCGTGCTGGCGGCCGAGTACGGGAAGTTCGGGGCGAAGTTCGCGGACGTCACGAAGGCGACCGGGGCCTACCAGCCGCTGACGCAGACGACGCAGGACCCGAAGTACGGGGCGGTTCCGGCGTCCGTGGCGCAGGTGTGCTCGCTGACGTACTTCTGCGACCGGACGGACGTGCACCCGACTCCGGCTGGGCACAAGGCCATCGCGGAGGCGGTCAGCGCGGCCCGCTGAGCCTCTCCGGCAGGCACGACGACGGCGGCACAGGCCCGAACGCTCACCACAGCGACTCCGGGAGCACCGCGGCCAGACCGTCGACCTCCTCGTCGGTGAGCGGACAGAGGTGGGCCAGGGCGTTGCGCACGTTCCGGGCTTGGAACAGCAGCGAGGTGTCCGGTTGGGACAGCCGCACCCGGCCCGTGCCGACCGCCCACGCCATGGAGCCCAGCTCCAGCGTGCCGTCCCCGGTACGGCGGCGCTCGGTGAAGTCCTGCCCGCGCTCGATCTCCTCGACGACTGCTTTCGACGCCTTGGAGCGCAACGCCTTCTCCAGTCGCGCCCGGCAGTCGTCCACGATCGGGGTGAGCACACGGCTCTGTCCACGCCAGACCAGTGTCTCGAGGCTGCCGCGTTCGGCGGCGGCCACCTTCGCCGCCGGACTCACCCGCACCCTCCCGTCCCACCTGTCCAGAACTCCTCTGCGCCAGGCGGCTCTGAGCGCGTGGGGAGGACGTACGCCGTCCGCGCGGCCGTCCACGGTCACCGGCAGGACGTCGTCGGCGGTGTCGTACGGCAACGCCTCCACCTGTTCCAGGAGGGTGCCCACTCGACCGTCCCACCAGCGGGCCAGGTGGTCGGCCAGCAGCAGGTCGGGTCCGGCGACCTCGACCAGCACCTCGGTGGCGACCTGCTCGCGCAGCGCGCGTGCCCTGCCCTTGGAGCTCCGCCAGCGCGACTGCCTGCGCACGGCAGCGGCGACGGTCGCGGTGTCCAGTCGCCCGAACACGTCCCACCACCAGTGCACCCTGGTCGTGAGCGGGTCGGCACCGTTCTGGGCCGACGGGGGAACGTCGTCGGCCTTCACGACCACCAGCAGCCGCGGCCTGAGCTCCGGCGAGACGCCGTGCTCCTTCAGCACGGCGGTGAACCTGGTGACGCAGGTCCCCAGATCCGCCACGTCCCAGCCGTCCCACCCGCACAGGACGAGCACCTTGCCCGCGACCTGGTCGTGCCGCACGAGCCGGGTCAGCGGATCACCCTCGGGCGAGATCTCGAACAGCTCGCACAGCTTGTCCACCACCGTCTCCACCGGCCGGTCCACCTCCGCCGGGACCGCGAACGGCGGCTCGTCGTCGTGTTCCAGCAGTCCCAGGCTCTGCTGAGCCCACGAGGGCAGGTTCGCGACCGGGTCCCTGCGGCGAGCCTCCGGCGGCGGAACGCGGCGCCGCTGCGGCGCCTGCACCCGCACGCTGTCCACCCACCCGCTCAGCAGGTCGACGAGGTCGTCGGCCGCTCCCCTCTCGACCAGCTCGTCCGGCAGCACCCAGACGCAGGTGAACCCGTCGGCCAAGTCGTTCGACACCGCCTCGAGGTGTGCCTGCGGCCCCGGCAACGCCGCCAGCTCCCACGCCGGTCTCATGACGACGCGCACAACGTCGCGAGACAGCGGTGCACCATCCGGTCGAGGGAGACGCCGAAACTGCCCTCGTCGAGCACCTCCAGCTCCGCCAGCTCCTCCAACAGCTCCGTCGTACTGGCGAGATCGATCTCCAGTGCGGCCGCGACGTCCGCGGGCGACACGGAGTCACCGGGGTCGAAGTACTCGACCCACACTCCGATCCGCTCCCGCAGACCGGCGCTCACCCCCGCCCGTTCGAGGAACTTGGCCGCCCAGCCGGGGTCGGCGGCGTTGCGCAGCACGAGCTCCACCGCCTGCTCCCTGGTCCGGCCCCTGCGCACCACGCTGATCAGGTTCTCCACCTGTTCCGGCCAGCCGCCGGTCGCCTCGATCAGCCTCGTCCTGGCGGCCAGCACGTCGAACGGGCACTCCGGCCAACTGCGCAGGCTGCCGGCCGTCCAGCGCGTGAGCCGCACCACGTCGGCGCCGAGCTTCTCCGCCTCGTCCCGTTCCAGCACCAGAACCGCCGTGACCGGTGCCTCGGTCAGCATCTGCTGCGCGCGCTTCACCTCCCCCGGCGACTTGCCCCTGAGGTCCGCGACGACCACCGTGCGGCGCCTGCGACGGGCAACGGCCTGCAGCGTCTTGGTCACGTCGTTGCCGGACCTGCACACGTCCATGTTGAGGCTGCGGACCTCGACGTAGTTCTTGATGGCGTCGGCGACGCGGTCGATCCCGAGCGCAAGGGAGCCCACGACGACCGACACGGCGGTGGCGGGACCGGTCAGCTCCGACAGCTGCCCCTCGGTGAGCGGGCTTCTGAACTCGGTTCCCTGCTCGTCGACCGCGAGCAACCTGCGCGCGTCGCGCGGGTTGTACTGGTAGGGCAGGTCGAAGTCGGTCTCCTCCAGCTCACGGCTCAGGTCCGACTTCGTGCCGAGCATGTTGACCACGTTCGGGCTGCGCACGGCGAACCGGTCCTGCCCGGACAACCGGATGAGCAGCCCGAGTCCCACCATCTCGTCGAGGTGGATCCTGGTCTGGGTGACCGTCATGTCGTCGAAGCCCGCCGGCCAGCGCTCCCTGGCCAGCCCGAGGAGCTCGTCAGCGCCGTAGTTGCTGCTGAACGAGTCCTTCAGGCTCTCCAGGGCGACGATCAGCATCAGGACCCGGTAGCGGTCCTCCAGGTTGATCGTGATGCGCAGCCGTTCGGCGATGCGCGCCCGCACCCGGTCACTCGCGGCGACGGCCTCGACGTCACTTTCCCTGATCTGCACCGGCACGTCCTGCAGCTGCGAACCCCGGCTGTGCAGGGTGCGCACCAGCTCCTCGCAGAAGATCTGGATGAGACCCGCCTGGTAGTTGGTCGCCGCGAGCAGGCGCCACACCAGTTCCGGCTGTTCGAAGGTGTACCCCAGCGCCGCGAGCGGCTCGGTGACCAGCCGCCGCGCGTCGGCGGGAGCGAGCGGACCGACCAGGATGTCCGGTCCGCCGTGCACGAGCGGCACGTTCGACAGGTCGCTGAACCGCTGCACCTGGTGCAGACCGGCGAACACGACCTTGAACCGGCGCTCGGTGGACTCCATCAGGTCCTTGAGCCGCGAGACGTTCGAGAAGGTCGCCACACCGCTCGCCGTCGGCACGCCGCGCGAGTCCGCGGTCAGGAAGGCATCGGCCTCGTCCGCCAGCAGGAGCAGCCGCTTGCCCGGGCTGTGGGCGAGCCACGCCCGCACCTGCGTGACCACGTCGTCCGCGGAGACGTCCGCGGGCACCTTCGACGTCAGCACACCGCGTTCCTTGAGCTCGACGACGATCTCGCGCCAGATCCGTCCCGCCGGCTCCGCCTCGCCGATGCCGCGGCCCTTCAGGTCGAGGTAGATGGCGTGCTGGTCCACCACCGCGTTGAACGTGGCCTCCACCCGGCGCAGCAGGGCGGACTTGCCGAGCTGCCGGCCGCCGTAGACGAACAACCCGCCGTTCGGGTCGATCACCTCGGCCATCTCCTTGGCCCGGCCGACGAACACCTCCGGCGGCACCAGACCCGCGACGAACGGCGTGTAGGGACTCAGCGCCGTCCAGGGCAGCGTGACGCGTTGCGTGGCCTTCCACGAGCCCGGCGCCGTCGCGGCGACCCAGCCGAACACCGCGGGGTCCACCACCAGCGCCTGCACCGCGGAGTTGACGGCCTGTGCCGCGAGCCGGCGCCGCGCGGACAGGTCCATCGGGTGCAGGTACAGGATGATGTTGGCCCGGCCTGCCTCCTCCGCACCGAGCACGTCGAGGACGGACCGGCCACGGCGTTCCTCGACCACCACGGTCACGGTGAACTCGGAGGCGGCGGACCCGAGCACCGACACGTAGGACCCGTCGCTCGGGACGCCCTGCACGCGGAACTTCCGGAAGCCGCGGCTCTGCCGCAGCTGGTACTCGCGCGGCCGGACCGAGGAGTTGAGGCCGAGGGTGCGCAGGATGTCCTTGACGACTCCGGGCAGCGCGTCGTTGCCGTGCCGTCTGCTGTCCGTCAACGAGTCCCACGCCCGCACACCGACCCGGCCGAGCTCGGCGGGCGCACCGTCGCGCACCACCAGCCTGGCCCACGGCGCCGCACCGGTCTGCGGGGCCGCGAGGCCGCGCCCCGCACCGTCCGCCAGCACCGCGGCGAACGACTTCAGGTCGTGACCGATCAGCTCGGCGTGCTCCGGCAGCGGTTTGCCCTCGCGCAGGAACGCCAGGAACTCCGCAGCGGTCACGGTGTCGTCGTCGTCGAGCAACGCGGTCACCCGCCGCTCGTCCTCGTCCGCGAGCTTCAACGCGGCGAGCTCCGCACGCAGCTCGGCGACCCACGACCGCTGCTTCGCCAGCAGGTCGGCGACCAGGTCGCGCACGTGGCGTGCGGCCTCGTCGAACCGGTCGTCGCGCACGGTGCCCAGTGCGACCAAGCGGCCGTGCACCACCGTTTCCTCGTCCTGGTCGAGGAGGTTCTGGGTGCGCACCCTGGCGAACAGCTCCTGCGCCTTCATCAGTTCGCCGCGGAACTGCCGGGTGAGCGTCTCCCTCGCTGCCGCGACCTTCTCGCGCGCTGCGGCCGCCACCTCGCTCTCTCGCCAGAAACCGGCTTCGGCCAGCTCGACCACCTTCAGCGCACTGCGGAGGTCGCCGGTGTCGCAGTAGGACTGGACCACCGCGTCCAGGTCGAGCGGCTCGGCGAGCCTGGCCAGCACGCCCGATGTGCGCGGGTCCTCCTGGTCGGGGCGGCCGTTCTGGTCGCGGGGCAGGTCCGGCAGCGGCAGGAGGACGTCGACGCTCGGCTCCGCGATGCGGGGTTCCCCACCGGGCAGCGGTGGCTCGTCGGCGCTGAAACCGGTCCACACCGCGGTCGTGGTCGACTCAAGCCAGCTGCGCAGCAACGAGACCGCAGCGCCCACCATGCCCGGCGGGACCTCCGCGGCACCGGCCGCCGCCGCTTCGCGGAGGACCTTCGCCCCGAGAGCTGCGTCGTCGGCCTCGGCGGCGGTCAGCCGGCGGTTCACCGCGTCCGCCTCCTGGACGACCGCCCTGACCTCCTCGATGGCACGTTGCAGCGTGCGCAAGGCCGTGGCGACGATCGGTACCCGAGCCTGTTTGGGGGTGCGCATCTCGGCGTCGGCGGCCTCGATCATCTGCTCGACGGCGTCCGGTGCGGCGAGCTCGGCGACCAGGTCGGACACCGCCTGCCCGTTCGGCGCTCCCCGTCCCCAGTCGACCACCACCGTGAGTGCGCTCCACAGCGGCTGGCCGGTCACCATCAGCCGCTGCAGCACCCTGGTGGCGCGCTGGTAGTTGTTCTTGCGCCTGGGCAGTTCCTCCAGCAGCACGGCTGCCCGCCTGCCCAGCTCCGCCCGTGCCTCGTGCACGTCCTCCTCGGGCTGCACCAGCCCGACCTCGAAGTCGACCCGGTACTCACGGCGCACAGCGGCGACGCAGGCTTCCACCAGCGTCTTCCACGGCGCGGGCAACGGGAGGTCGTCTTCGAGCTGAGCCAGCAGGGGGTGCCCCCAGCCCGCCACCAGGCCGGCCCGCAGCGCGGCCGTGGTCACGACGACGGCGGCCTCCGGGTCCTCGCTCAGTTCCCGTGCGCCGAGGTCGAGTGCCGCGAGCACCGCTGTGGCCTCGGCGTTGCTCGTCACCGAGTAGGCGGCGGCGGCGAAGCGCAGCGCGGACGCGCGCCGGTCGACCTCACCCGACATGGCCGTCACCCAGTACGCCTCGCCGAGGCGGCCCGCACGCGTCAACGCCACCGCGAGCGGGGGGTCGCCCTCGTCCCACCCGTGAACGAGCTCGTACGGCGACTGGGACGTCTCCTGCTCGGCGTCGCCCGCTTCGGTCACGGCCGGCAGCTCAGGTGCGTTCGCCGCCTCGACCTCCCGCCCGATCGCCGGCTGGGCCGCCGGCTGGGGCAGCGGCACGAGCTCCGGCTCGCTCACGGGCTCGGCCACAATCTTCGGCTCGGTCTCGGGCAGCGCCTCGTCGGCCGCCACGGCGACCGGCGTCACGGCGACCGGCGTCACGGCGACCGGGTCCGGCCGCGGTCCCGACGCGGGCTTCTCCTCCGGTGTTCTCCCAGGGCCGGCGTTCGTTGTGGTCGTCAACGCCGCGTGGTCCCTGCGCAGCACCGCCAAACTGTCCAGCAGTCCGGCCTTGGCCTCCTCGGGAAGAGTGGCGAGCAGGGCTTCCAAGCCGGCGATCTGACCGCGCAGCTCCTCGGCGCGCGCCGCGACCGAGGCCTCTGCCCGCAGGCGGTCGGCTTCCTCCGCGCGCAGCTCCTCCACCCGCGCCTCGATCTCCACGAACTCCACGTGCTCCGGGAGGTCCAGCGCCAGCACCAACTGTTCCCGCTGGCTCGCGTACTCCTCGAGAGGCGCCGTCAGGACGACAGCTCCTCCCCGGTCGGCGACCTGCGCCGCAGCCCGCAGAGCAGCCGAGACCTCCGCGGCGAGGTCGCGGAGCCCGGTCAGCCGCAGCTCGTTCTCGGCGAGCCGGTAGCCGTCCCCCACGGCGCTCGCACGGTCTGTCACGTGGTGTTCCCCGCTCCCGATGAGGTCTGACAAGGTCTTCCTGGCCGCGCCGCCCACAGCGCGTTCGAGCTCGTCGCGATGACGCGTGGCGGCCGGAGTGGCCCTGGCGTTGCCGAGCAGGAGGCCGTACAGCGTCAGCCGCCCCACCAGCTGTCCGAGGGCGACGAGCATCGCGCTCAACTGCTCGTCGGTCGGATCGGCGACCTCGGCCTCGCTGAACGACAGGTGGTGGATCAGCAAGTGGGCAGCGGGGCTCAGCACGGCCTCCGCGACCAGTGCCAGCTGGTGGGTGTGCGCCTTGGCCAGCCAGGCGCGGACCGCTTTGAGCTCGCGGCGCACCGGCAGGCGTGTGGTGACCGCACCGTGGGAGAGCTTGGCTGCAGCTTGCAGCGGCCCGCTCAACACCACGACGACACCGAGGTCGGCGTCATCGAGCGTCTTGAGCCACCTGCGCAGTTCGTTGGAGACATCGGCGACGACTGTCACGGTGGGTAGTTGTACGCCTCACTCCAACGGAACCGGCCAGGCCACCGCTCAAGATCACCTGAGTGGAGCAGTGCAATTGGCTCAATTGCGCTCGAACGGCCCAATGCAGCCAGCGGCACAGTCATTTGAATGACGCAAGAAGCGCCGTCGTAACACCACGCAAGGATCACGCGATAGAGGATCAACCACCCGCAGCAAAGTCGGAGTCAGACCGATTCGAACACATAACTCCTGCTCAACATGGCAGGCACGATCTACTCGCGGCACCACGCGTCAAATAAGATGATGTCCAGCTTTTGTCCTTCTACTGTCACTTTTTCGCATCGGGGAAGCACAACTCAATCGACAGCATCCGCCGTACGAGTTGCATGTTGACGAGGAGAATTCCGGTAACTCTCCACGATGACGCAAAGTGACACGCCGCTGCGCCGAAGAGGTCACGGAAAGCAGCCACCTACACCCGCGTGGAGCTGAACGGCTCACACGAGGTTCTCAGCGCAGGCCGTGCGCGATCCGGGTCACGAACGCCACCAGCCGGTCCGGCGTGAACTTCTCCGGATCGGTCAGCACCAGCCGCCCTGACATCTCCGCCAGCGCCAGCATCGCGTGTCCCAGCAGGGCGGAGTCGAGGTCGTCGAGGCCGCCGAGCTCCTCCAGGCCGAGTGCGGCGAGCTCCTCGATCTGCGCCAGCACGCCGGAGCGCACCAGCTCGACCTGTGCGCGGAACTCGCGCGGGGTGCCCTCGGGGGGCAGCAGCACCAGGCGCCAGCGGTCCGGGCAGTCGACGACGGCCTGCACGAACACGCGGACGGCGTCGGCGAAGGCGTCGTCGGGGGCGCGGGTCGCGAAGTCGGTGGGCAGGGCGGCGAGGACCTGATCGGTGGCGCGGGTGGCCTCGCGGTCCAGCAGGGCGGAGATCAGCTCGGCGCGGTTGGCGAACAGGTCGTAGAGCACGGGCTTCGTGACGGCCGCCGCGCGGGCCACCGACTCCATGGTCACCGTGTCGAAGCCGGCGGAGATGAGGCCCAGGGCGGTGTCCAGCAGCTGCTCGCGGCGTTCTTCCGGGGGCAGACGGGGGGCGTACTTCCTGCGCGTTGTGCTCACGGGTCCATATTGCTACGGTGGCGTAGCTTTCACAAAGCTACGCGTGCGTAGTAATCGTCGGGCCGAGGACGGAGCCGGACAACCGTTCGCGGTGGGACCGCACCGCAGCGGGTAACCCTCGACGTGCCGGCACGTGCGGCGTGCGGATCTGCGGCGACTGCCTGGTGTTGGAGGAGATGTGAAGGTTCGCTCCGGAGAAGTCGACCTGGCCGTGCAGGTGCGCGGGACGTCGGGACCGGTGGTGGTGCTGGTGCACGGCTACCCCGACACGCACGCGGTGTGGGACCGGGTCGCGGCGTTGCTGGAGGGGGACTTCCGGGTCGTCACCTACGACGTGCGCGGCGCGGGTGGGTCCACCGCGCCGTCCACTGAGGACGGTTATCGGCTCGAACACCTGGCGCGGGACCTGTTCGCGGTGGTCGACGCGGTCAGCCCGGACGAGCCGGTGCACCTGGTCGGGCACGACTGGGGGTCGATCCAGTCGTGGGAGGCGGTCACGACGCCGGGCGCGCGGATCGCGACGTTCACCTCGATCTCCGGACCGTGCCTCGACCACCTGGGCCACTGGTCGCGGAAGCGGTTGTCGCTCGCCCACGTCAAGCAGTTCCTCCGCTCCTGGTACGTCGCCGCGTTCCAGCTGCCGGTCGTCGCACCCGCGTTCTGGCGCCTGTACCTCGCGCGCCGCTGGGGTGGCGTGCTGCAGCGGCTGGAGGGCGTTGACGCGCGGCCGGCGAGGACCATCGCGTCCGACGCCGTGAACGGCATCTCGTTGTACCGGGCCAACATCCGGCAGGTGATGCGCTCGCCGCGGCAGCGCGTCGCCCCCATGCCGGTGCAGGTCGTGCAGCCGGCCCGCGACCGCTACATCCGCACCGAGCCGCTCGACCTCGAACGCTGGGTGCCGTCCCTGCGCCGGCGCCGCATCGCCGCCGGCCACTGGGCGCCGCTGAGCCACCCGGAGCCGGTGGCGCGGATGATCAGGGAGTTCATCGCGGACTCCACTCCCCCGCGCGAGCTGGTCGTGATCACCGGCGGTGGCAGCGGAATCGGGCGGGCGACGGCTCTCGCTTTCGCCGCAACGGGTGCGCGGGTCGTGGTGTCCGATGTGGACTTCACGGCGGCTGAGGAGACCGCGGCGCTGGCCGACGGGCACGCCTACGAGGTGGACGTGCGGTCGGAGGAGGCGGTGCGGGCGTGGGCGCGGCAGGTCGCCGACGAGCACGGCGTGCCGGACGTGGTCGTGAACAACGCGGGCATCGGGCACTCGGGGTCGTTCCTGTCGACCTCGACCGAGCAGTGGCAACGGGTGCTGGACGTCAACCTGTGGGGCGTCGTGCACGGGTGCCGCGCGTTCGGCGAGCTGATGGTGGAACGCGGCGAGGGCGGCCACATCGTCAACCTGTCCTCGGCGGCCGCCTACCTGCCGTCGAAGATCCTCTCGGCGTACGCCACCAGCAAGGCGGCGGTGTTCATGCTGTCGGACTGCCTGCGTGCCGAGCTCGCACCGCACGCGATCGGGGTCAGCGCGATCTGCCCAGGGGTGGTGAACACGAACATCACGGCCACCACGACGTTCTCCGGGGTCAGCGCCGACGAGGAGCGGCGCAAGCAGGACCGCGCGTCACGGCTGTACGCGCGGCGCGGGTTCGGGCCGGAGCGGGTGGCGGCGGAGATCGTCACGGCGGTGCGGCGCAACCGGGCGGTGGTGCCGGTGACCGCGGAGGCGAAGGCGGCCCGGCTGGCCAGCCGGGCGGCGCCGGGGTTGTTGCGGGCGTTCGCGAAACTGGACATCGTCTAGGACAACAGGATTCCCCTGGAGCGGGAAAGGTTTCCCCGAACAGAGCAACCCGCCGATCCGGTGTAACGAGCTGTTGGCACGCGTCGAAACAGGTGCCGTAAGACCTCGACACCAAGCCGGAAAGGTGTGTCCACTATGGCTCCGAAGTGTCCACATTGCGATGTCTCCATGTGGATTTACGAGACCGTGCAGAAGGCCGACGGACCGTACGGCCGCTACGAGTGCAAGACGCAGCACTGCCCGAAGTGCAACGGCAGGTGCACGCACACGGTCGGACAGACGATCTCCTGACCACCGCGTCCCCGACCAGGAGCAGCCATGGGCATTTTCGGCCGTCGCGAGGAAGTTCAGACCGTCGACGTGGAGAACGTCCCCGTCGATCCGGGGGTGGCTGAGCGTCTGCCCGACGCGGGCGACTTCCTGCTGCGCAACCTGTCGGACCTCCCGGCGAGCTCGCTGCGCGAACTCGCCGCGGAGATCGAACGGGTCCGGCACCCCAACGGCTCCATCACGAACCGCAACCTCGACGGTGTGGGGGTGCGGGACTGGAAGAGCGGGCCGCTCACGAACCTCGTGTGGATCACTGCCGCGGACTGGATCATCACGGGCGTCTGGGCGTCGTTCGGGCTCAGCGGCCGCGACCGGCGCCAGGTCGAGCGCACCGCGGAGACCATCGCCAGGGGACAGGGGGTGGCCGCCGCCGCGACCTGGGCGTTGCGGGCCAGGCCGGAGGGCAGGCTCCGCATCGAGTCGCTCGCCTCGCAGCTCGAGGACTCGCACAGCGAGTGGTACGGCAAGCTCACGAACGGCGACGTCATCAAGTCGTTCAAGAAGTGGCGCCGGCAACCGGGGTGACCGCGCCGGCCGCGTTCATCGCGGCCGGCGCGGGACCGGAGGTGCTCAGGCCACCGGTTCGCCGGAGAGGGCGGCGGCCAGGCGGAGCCACGGCGTGGCCTCGTCGGACCGCCCCTGGCGCTCCAGCGTGCGGCCGAGCAGCAGGTGGGCGTAGTGGTCGACCGGGTCGCGGTCGACGAGCACCCGCAGCTGCGCCTCGGCCTTGGTCAGCTGGGCCGAGTGGTAGTAGGCGCGGGCGAGCAGGAGGCAGAGGTCCGCCTGGAACGGCACCTCGTCGACCACCTCGGCCAGCAGCGTCGCGGCCCTGGTGTACTCCTTGGCCTCGAAGAGCAGCTGAGCGCGTTCCCACTTCTCGGCCGCGGTCTCCTCGTGGCCGGTGTCGAACAGGTGCGTCGCGGTCACCCACCGGTCCGGCGACACGTGGCCGTTCGGCAGGTAGTCGGTGAAGTTGTCCTTCATGAAACCTCCTTCCGCCGCCTACAACGCCGCACGGCCGCTGCTATTCCCGGCCGTCGAGCAACGCGAGGACGACCGCCGGCGATCCCGTCACGACTTGGTGCTCGGGAACGCCATGTCCTTGAAGTAGGTGGTCGCCTCGCGTTCCCGCAGCTCCCCCAGCCGGTCGATGAACGCGGCGGCGTTCTTCTCCTGCACCAGCCGCTGTTCTGGCTCCTCGGTCACCGGGAAGTTGCCCGGCGCGGCCTTCCACTCCAGGTAGGCGGCGGTCACCGCCATCTCGGTGTTGCGCAACAGGATCCACGACTGGTCCCACCGGTAGAACGCGCGCAGCCCGGTCAGGCCCGCGACGAGCACACCGGCGAGCGAGATCAGCCAGCTCTTGCCGGGGTACTCCAGGCTGGTCAGCACGGGCAGCGCCGCGCCGACGAAGATCACCGCGACGCCGCTGAGGCGGTAGAACCGCCGGTGCCAGCGGGCGCGGACGTCGTAGAACGTCCTCAGCCACGCGCCGTACGCGTCCGCCGTCGCCACGACACCGTCGTTCAGCGACGCGATCCGAGCGGGAAACGACGGAATCCGCCTCATCTCCAGGCCCCTCTGAGCATTGTGGCCACACGGTATCCACGACCGAGGCCGGGCCGCTCCCCGGCAACTGCGCGACACCGCTTTCTGATCCTCCACAACGCCTTCACGCTTCGCGCACAACTCGGACCTAGCGTGCGGCACGTGCTGGGGGAACTGGAGCGGTCGCGGGTGGCCGTCGTCGTGCTGGTGGTCGCTGCCGGAACGTCCGCGCTGGTGGCCTGGACGGCCGGGCTGGTGGTGGTCGCCGGCGGGTGGGTCGTCCCGGACTGGGCGGTCACCGGTGCGCTGCTGGTGGCGGCCGGTCTGGTCGTGGTGGTCCGCTGGCGGGGCCGGACCCCGTGGCCGTTCCGGGTGGTCGCCGTGCTGACCGCGCTCGCGACCCTGCTGTCCGGGCTGGGCGACACCCTGGCGACCTACACCGTGCTGCCGCCGGACGGCTGCCGGGTCGTGGTGCGCGAGACGTCGTTCCTGTTCGCGGGCTCCGGTGACGTGTTCCTGACCGGGCCGCTGGGCGTCGGCACCCGCGTCGGCTCCTACCGCACCGACGACGGGTACCTGCCGGTGGCGAGTGGCGACTACTCGTTCCGCTGGGAGTCCGGCACCGGGCGGCTCGGCTTCGCCGGACGTCCTGGCGACCCGGTCCTGAACCTGGAGATCGAGCCGTTGCGCTGCTGACGGCCGCCTCCCCGGACACGGTTCCGGGAACCGCGGCGGGCGGGTGTCAGCGGCCTGCCAGGTGCTGGGCCGCGTACGCCCGCCACGGCCGCCACTGCCCCGTCCGCTGCTCCAGCGCCTCCGCGGACGTCGGCAGCCCCAGCTCCCCCGCCGCCTGCCGGACCCGCGTGTCCACCGCGAACGCGTCGGGGTCGCCCAGCGCCCGCATCGCGATCGTCTCCACGGTGGTGCCGCCCATGCCGGTGAGACCGCCCAGCACCGCGCGGGCCTGCGCCCAGTCGCCGCCGACGCTCAGGTCCACCGCACCGGAGACCAGCGCGCTGGCCACCGAGTGGATCGCGGCCGCCCTGCGCGGTGACACGGGCAGGTCAGCCTCGTGCAGCCGGTCCGGGCTCGGGAACAGGTGCGTGAGCCCGCCGCCCGGGTCCACGACGGGGTCGCCGTGCGCGGCCACCAGCTTCGCCGACGACGAGCCCGCGACGGCGCGCACGGCGAACTCGGCGCCGTCCACGGTGCGCGGCACCCGCCGGCCCGGCACCTTGGCCACGAGCGGCGCGAGCACCGGGTCGCGGCCCAGCAGGTCGTCCACGGCCACCGGGTCCGCGTCGAGGTCGAGCAGGAAGCGGCACCGGCTGATCGCGATCGACAGGTCGCGCAGGTCGGTGAGCGTCAGGCGGCAGCTCACGTGGTCGGGCAGGGCCCGCAGCTCGGCGATGGCGGGGCCGTGCGGCAGCCGCAGGGTGCGGCGGTAGGCGCCGTCGCGCCACTCCTCCACACCGGGCACCGCGGTGGTGACCAGCTGCTCGAACAGCTCGTCCGGCGCCAGCGGGGCGCGGAAGGGCAGCCGCAACGTCAGCGCGCCCGCCGTTCCCACCGGGCTCTTCCTCTTGCCGGCGCGCGCCCGCAGTTCCGTGGGGGACAGGGCGAAGACCTCGCGCACGGTGTCGTTGAACGTCCGCACGCTGGAGAACCCGGCCGCCAGCGCCACCTCAACCATCGGCAGGGCGCTGGTCTCGATCAGCAGCCTGGCCGTCTGCGCCCGCTGGGCCCTGGCCAGCGCCAGCGGACCGGCACCGATCTCGGCGAGCAGCTGCCGCTCGACCTGGCGGGTGCTGTACCCGAGGCGCCGGGCCAGCCCGGGAACGCCCTCGCGGTCGACCACCCCGTCGGCGATCAGCCGCATGGCCCGCGCCACCAGGTCCGCGCGCACGTTCCACGCGGGCGAACCGGGGCTCGCGTCCGGCCGGCACCGCTTGCAGGCGCGGAACCCGGCCTGCTGGGCGGCCGCCGCGCTGGGGTAGAACCGCATGTTCTCCACCTTGGGCGGCACCACCGGGCAGCTGGGCCGGCAGTAGATCTTCGTCGTGACGACGGCGGTGAAGAACCACCCGTCGAACCGGGCGTCCTTGGACCGCACGGCACGAAGGCACCGCTCGCTGTCGTTGTGCACACCACGAGCATCACCCCGGCACCCCGGTGCGGTCTAGCAGGAATGCGACACGGTGATCCGTACGGGTGGTGATGTCGCAAAATCGCCAGACGGACCCCTCACCCGGTGGTGGAGTTGCCCGCATGACCAGTTACGCGCGCGAGGAAGCCGACCCCTACTGCGCCTGGCCCGCCGAGGCCGACCTGCTCGTCCGCGCCACCCCGTGGAAGCGGGTCGTGGTGGTCGGCGACAGCGTGGCCGCGGGCATCCGCGAGCCGCTGGAGGGCTACCGCGACCTCGACGGCACCGGCCGGGTCGCGGACGCCTTCGGCTCCTCGGTGGAGTACCTGAACCTGGGGGTGCGCGACCTGCGCATCGCCGAGGTCCGCGCCACCCAGCTGGAACCGGCGCTGGAGTTCGCACCGGACCTCGCGATCGTGGCGGCGGGCGGCAATGACGTGCTCGGCCGCAAGTTCGACGAGCAGTACGTGGAGACCGAGCTGACCGCCGTCGTCGGACCGCTGGTGGCGCAGGGCGCGCAGCTGGCGATGATCGGCCTGTTCGACCTCGCCCGCTCCGGGCTCGTGCCCGCGGAGCACGCACCGGCGCTGGCCGAGCGGTTCGACCGCTTCGACGCGCTGACCAAGCGCGTCGCGCAGGCGCACGGCGGTGTGCAGTCGGAGAACCACGCGCACCCGCTGGCCGCCGACCCGAGCATCTTCTCCTCCGACCGGATCCACTGCAACGCCCGCGGCCACGCCATCGCCGCGACCACGTTGCTGGAGGCGTTGCTGGTGCTGTGGAAGCGCCAGGACGAGGAGCGCACCGCCTGACCCCGGTGACCGGAGGCCGTACCGGACAACCGGGGGCGCGGCGCTGAAGTTCGGGTCTCAGCCCGTTCTCAGAGCGATGTCAGCGCCCTCGTGTTGCATGAGTCCAGTTCACGGCCGACCGGTAAGGGAGATCAGCAGTGATCGTCGTCGGTTACAACGGATTCACCCGAGGCGCCGAACTCTTCGCCGGCCTCTACGGGGCCACGGGCAGGGACCGCCACAGCATCCTCGGCCACGACGCCGCGGTGGCGCTGATGATCGACGGCGAGCTGGTCGTGGCCGTGGAGGAGGAACGGCTCAACCGGGAGAAGAAGACCTCGGACTTCCCCATCGAGTCCCTGCGCTACTGCCTGGACCAGGCGGGGGTGGCGATCGACCAGGTGGACAGGTTCGCCTTCCCCTGGTCCTTCCCCTCGTCCACGGTCACCACGATGATCAACGCGATCGCCGCCACCGAGCTGCCGGACGCGGCCAAGTTCGACCGGCTGCGCAGGTTCGGCGACCTCCACACCGGAATCCTGAGCCACCAGGCCATCCGGGCCGACCTCGCGGCGAGGACCGGCTTCGACGTGCCGGCGGAGAAGATCGTCACGGTCCCCCACCACCTGGCGCACCTCAGCTGCGGCCGCCACTTCAGCGACGGCGGGGACGCCGCGTTCCTCATCAGCGACGGCCGGGCGGAGATGTGCTCCGCCATCGCAGGCGAGATCCGCGACGGCGAGATCACCGTCTTCGACGACATGACGATCACCGTCACCCACTCGCTCGCGCTGCTGTACGGCGAGATCACCCGCTACCTGGGCTTCATGCCGAACAACGACGAGTACAAGGTGATGGGCCTGTCGGCGTTCGCGGACACCGAGCAGCCCAACCCGCTGATCGAGCACGAGGTCGTGCAGCTGCTGCCGAACGGCCGCTACGCCCTCGCCATCCCGAACGACCCGGCCGGCACCAGGGGCTACTACGCCCTGCTGGACCGGATCTTCGGCGGTTCCGAGGACGTCCGGGAGGAACCGTCCTACCAGGCCAGGGTGGCGCGGGCCGCGCAGGACATGGTGGAGGTCGTGACGGCACACCAGGTCGCGGAGCTCGAACGGCGGACCACCGCGCCGCAGCTGCTGATCGAGGGCGGCCTGGCGCTCAACTGCGTCAACAACACCAAGCTGCTGGAGAACTCCCGGTTCGCCGACGCGCACGTGAGCTTCGGGGCGAGCGACCCCGGCGTCGCGATCGGCGCGGCGGTGTACGCGGGCGGCACCACCACCCGCGATCCCTCCCCCTACCTCGGCCCGCACTACTCCGACGACGAGGTGGAAACCGTTCTGCGGCAGTACACCGACCGCGTCCGCTGGGTCGTGATGGACGACATCGCCGGCGAGACCGCCAAGCTGCTGACGGAGAAGACGGTCATCGGCTGGTTCCACGGCAGGACCGAGTACGGCCCGCGGGCGCTGGGCAACCGCAGCATCCTCGCGAACCCGAGCTTCCCCGACATCAAGGACATCATCAACACCAGGGTGAAGCACCGCGAGCCGTTCCGCCCCTTCGCCCCGATCGTGCTGGAGGACGACGCGGCGAAGGTGTTCGAGCTGGGCAAGAAGAAGTCCTCGCCGTACATGACGTTCGTGTTCCCGGTGAGGCCGGAGTACGTGAGCGTCATCCCCGGTGCCGTGCACGTGGACGGCACGTCGCGCATCCAGACGGTGACCGAGGAGGGCAACCCGCTGCTGGCGGAGCTGCTCGGCCGGTTCACCGAGCTGACCGGCATCCCCTGCCTGGTCAACACCTCGTTCAACGTCGCGGGCGAACCGATCGTGTGCTCCCCGCGCGACGCCGTCGAGTGCTTCCTCAACACCGAGATCGACCACCTGGTGCTCGGCCGGTTCCTGGTCTCGAAACAGGACTGACCCGCCGTGGCCGGGGGGAAGTCGGTGCGGGACATGCTGGAGCACGCGCTCGGCGAGCTCCTGGAGGCAGGCCGCAGGGAGGAAGCACTGGTGGAGGCCAGCATCGCGGCCGTCGAGTGCGCGCTGCGGCTCGTGACGGTCTCCGAGGGGGCGCAGCGGGGCAACCCGAACCTGGTCGAACCCACCAGGGAGGCGCTGGCGTCGGCCAGGGCCTCGGTGGTCGCCACCAGCTGTGCACTGTGGACGATGGACGACGAGCGCAGGGAACGCACGCATGAGCGGTGAGCGCACTCTCGCGACGGAGCTGGCCACCTGGGCCGCCCGGCTGACGTACGCGGACCTCCCCACCCGGATCACCGACTACGCGGTCAGCGCGGTCATCTCGCACCTGGGGGTGCTCCGGGCGGGCATCTCGCACCCGTTGGGGTGGAAGCTGCTGAAGGCGTTCGGCTCACCGCTGGCCGACGACCCGGCACGGGCCGCGCACGTGCTGGCCGGGCTGTCCTCGTGCCTGTACTACGAGGACAGCATGTACGTGGGGCACGTGACGCACTCGACGGTCAACGTGCCGCTGGCCTACCGCAGGCAGTCCGGTCTGGACGGACGCGCGCTGCTCGCCGCCGTGGTGGCGTCGAGCGAGTGCGCCGCGCGGGTCACCGCAGCGGCGGCGCTGGGCACGTTGCGCGGCCAGGGCGCGAGCTACGCGCAGCTGGTCGGCGCGGTGGCCGCGCGCTCCCACGCCCAGGGCGACCCGGTCGAGGCGTGGGTGAACGCGTGGGGCATCGCGCTGAGCGCACCGCCGTGGCCGCTGCGCAGGGCATTCCTGGGCAGCGACGCCAAGGTGCTGTCCGCGGCGGTGCCGGTGCGCATCGCGCTGGACGCCTGCGACGCCGCGGCGGCGGGGCTCACCGGCGCACCGGACCTGTTGGAGCACCCGAACGGGCTGCTGGCCAAGGTCTCCCAGGTCCCCTCGCCCGAGGTGATCACGAGCGGGTTCGGCGAGCGGTGGCACACCGAGACGCTGACGGTGAAGCTGCACCCCGCCGGTGCCTACGTGGACGCCGCGATCGACTGCGCGATGGCGTTGCACGACAAGCTGACCGCGCAGGACGCGGACGACATCGCGGAGGTCGAGGTGCGGGCGGCCGGGCTGACCATCGCCATGGACGCGGACGGCGCGCCGTACCTGGACCGGGAACGTTCGGCGATCATGGCGCTGAACCTCTCCGTCGGGTACAACGTGGCCACCGCGCTGCTCACCGGTGCCGTCACGCCCGCGGACCTGACCGGACCCGCCACCGCGGACCCGCGCCGCTGGGAGCTCGCCGAGCGGACGCGGCTGCGGTTCGACCCGGAGCTGAGCCGCAACCTGCTGCGGGCGACGGCCCCGCTGGGCGAGGCGGTCAGGCAGGCGGGCGAGCGGGCCCGCGGGTGGCTGGCCGACTTCTCCGGTGGCAGGGCCGCGCCACCGCCCGGTCCGCCCAGCACGACCTTCGAGAACGCGACCAAGGCCGTGGGTGCCGTGGTGACCCTCGTCTTCAAGGACGGCCGCAGGCTCACCGAGGGCCGTGCCCACGCCGCCGGCTCGGCCGGCGAGGAGACCAGGCGCGAGCACCGCGCCATGGCACGGGCGAAGCTGCTCGCGACCGGTGTCCCGCAGGAGGTGGCCGACGAGCTCGACCGGCTCCCCGAGCTCGACGCGCGGCAGCTCGACCACCTGATCCGCACCGCACTGACCGCCCACTGAGGAAGGACGTTCCGCCATGGCCGAACACACTCCGCGGTTCGCCTACCCGTTGCTGCGCACGAGTCCCGTGGACCCGCCGGAGGAGTACGCGCAGCTGCGCAGGGAACAACCGGTGTGCCCGGTCTCGCTCGCGACCGGTGACCCCGGCTGGATCGTCACGAGGCACGACGACGCGCGGGTCGTGCTGAACGACCGCCGGTTCAGCCGCGAGGCGGTGTTCCTGCCGGGCGTGCCCAAGGCGCAGCACGTGCTGCCCGACCCGAACAGCATGCTGAGCATGGACCCGCCGCGGCACACGCGGCTCCGCAAGCTCGCCAACCCCACGCTGACCGCGGCGAAGATCGACGCGATGCGCCCGCACCTGCAGAAGGTCACCGACGAGCTGCTGGACGGGCTGGCCGCGCAACCGCAGCCGGCCGACCTGCTGGAGCACCTGGCGCGGCCGCTGGCGCTGCGGATGATCTGCTCGATCCTCGGCGTGCCGTTCGCCGACCACCACCTGTTCGGCGGCTGGACCGACCGGTTCATGTCGCTGACCAAGTACCCCGGCGAGGAGATCGCCAAGGCCAACGCCGACATGCGCGCGTACTTCGCCAAGCTGATCGAGGACAAGCGCGCGGAGCCGGGCGACGACATGATCAGCTCGCTCGTCGCCAAGCACGACAGCGAGGGCGACGAGACGATCACCGAGACCGAGATCGTGAGCCTCGGCGTGCTGCTGCTGCTCGCCGGGCACGACACGACGGTCACCGTGCTCGGTTCGTCGGTGGTGACGCTGGTGCGCAACCCCGACCAGCTCGCGATGCTGCTCGAGGACCCGTCGCTCTACCCCGCCGCGGTCAACGAGATGGTGCGGCTCAACGGGCTGGGCGGCGGCACGTCCATCCGCGTCACGGTCGACGACGTGGAGCTGAGCGGGGTCAAGATCCCCTCGGGGTCGGCGGTGATCGCGTCGGTGGCGTCCGGCTGCCGCGACGAGTCCGTGATCGAGAACCCGGACACCTGCGACATCACCCGCGCCGAGACCACGCAGCTCGGGTTCGGCTTCGGGCCGCACTTCTGCATCGGTGCGAACCTCGCCAAGGCCGAGCTGGAGATCGCGCTGCGCGGCCTGTTCGACCGGTTCCCCGGCCTGCGGGTCGCGGTGCCGCTGGAGGAGCTGCGGTGGAAGGACTACGCCGCGCTCGGCGGGTGGGAGGAGCTCCCCGGTCGCATGGGACTGAGCGCCGCGTTCTTCGACGTCGACGAGACGTTGCTGGCCGTCCGCAGCATGTTCCGCTTCCTGCAGCACCACCGGCCCGACCGGTTCACCGAGGTCACCACCCGGCTGCGCGCGCTCGCCGCGGCCGGGTGGTCGCGGTCCGAGGTGATCGGCGACTACTACCGCGTGTTCGCCGGTGAGGCGGTCGCGGAGCTGGCGGCGGCGGGCAGGGAGTGGTTCTCCGCGTACCCCGACCCGGAGGAGCTGTTCCTGCCCGCCCCGCTGGAGGCGTTCCGGTGGCACCGCGACCGCGGCGACCTCACCGTGCTGGTGTCCGGGTCGTTCGAGGTGTGCCTGGCGCCGATCGCCGCCTGGCTGGGCGCCGACCTCGTGCACGGCACCCGGCTCGCGGTGCGCGACGGGCGCTACACCGGCGAGGTCGTCACGCCGATGATCGGGCCGGACAAGGCCGACGTGGCGAACGCCGTGATGGCGGCGCACGGCCTGGACCCGGCGCTGTGCACCGCCTACGGCGACCACTCGACGGACCTGCCGATGCTGCTGGCCGTCGGCACCGCCGTGGTGGTGGGCGAGGATCCGGTGCTGGTGGAGCAGGCAGCCGCGCGGGGGTGGACGCGGCTGCCTGCCGCGGCTGCTCAGACGCGTTCCATCTCCAGCAACCGCATCTTGCGCGGTAGCCCGCCGCCGTAACCGGTCAACGAGCCGTTCGCGCCCACGACCCGATGACAGGGCAGGATGATCGAGATCGGGTTGCGCCCGTTGGCAGCACCGACCGCGCGTGACGCGGTCGGCTTGCCGATGGCCAGGGCGATCGCGCCGTACGTCGTGGTGACACCGCACGGCACCGTGCTCAGCTCACGCCACACCTCCAGCTGGAAGGGCGTTCCCCGTGGCGCGAGCGGCACGTCGAACACCTTCAGCTCGCCGGCGAAGTACGCGTCCAGCTGGCGTTCCAGCTCCCCGAACAGGCCGGGGTCGCGCACCCAGTCGTCGGCGATCGCCGGCATGTACATCTGGTCCGGCATCATGTAGATGCCGGTGATCGACTCCCCGTCGCCCAGGAGCAGCAGCTCCCCGATGGGCGTGGGGGTGATGGTGAACCTGCGCGGTCCCCCGAGCGGGACCGCGAACTCCACGGGTGGCAGTGGTGCTGACGTCACCTGATCATGGTGGCGCATTCCCCGGCGCTTGACTGGCAGTTTTGCGACACGATCCGCACCGGGTCACGGCCCGGACGGGTGATGTCGCAAAACCGCCAGAGCCGCCCGGCGATCACTGCCATGGTCGACTCCATGACCCGGCCCGGCTTCACCACCGTCGTGCTGCTCGCGTGCGGAGCGACGTTCCTGTCGCTGCTCGACGCGACCATCACGAACCTCGCCATCACCGACCTGCACCGCACCTTCCCCGACGCCTCCGCCACCGACGTCACCTGGGTGATCTCCCTGTACGCGGTGCTGTTCGCGTCGCTGCTCGCACCCGCCGGCCGGCTCGCCGACGTCGTGGGACGGCGTTCGCTGTACACGTTCGGCGTGGGCCTGTTCACCGCGGCGTCGGTGCTGTGCGCCGTCGCCCCGACCCTGCCGGTGCTGCTGATCGCCCGCGGGCTGCAGGGCGTGGGCGCGGCCGCGATGATCCCCGCGTCGCTGGCCGTGGCGCTGGTCGACTCACCGCCGGAACGCCGTGCGGAGGCCATCGGCCTGTGGGCTGCCGCTGCCTCCGCCGCCGCGGCCGCCGGACCCGTGCTGGGCGGCGTGCTGATCGACGCGTTCGGCTGGCGGTCGGTGTTCCTGGTCAACCTGCCGCTGGGCGTCGCGCTGCTGCTCGGCATCCGCAAGACCGAGAAGTCCGCGCGGCACAGCGGAAAGCTGCCCGACCTGCTCGGCACGGCGGTGCTGGCGTGCGGTGTCGGCCTGCTCACCCTGGGCGTGACCGAGGGGCAGACCTGGCGCTGGGACTGGCGGGCGCTCACCGCGCTCGGCGCCGGCGCGGTGCTGCTGGCGGTCGCCATCGTGCGCTCGTGGCGGCACCCGGTGCCCGCGCTCGAGACGAGGCTGTGGCGCACCAGGACGTTCGCGCTGGCCAATGCCGTCTCGCTGTTCTTCGGCGCCTCGCTGTACGCGTGGCTGCTGATCGGCGCGCTGGTGCTGGTGAACGTCTGGCACATCTCGTGGCTGGTCGCCGGTCTGGTGATGAGCCCCGGCGCGGTGGTGTCCGCGATCGTGGCCGCCCGCGTCGGCAAGGTGCTGAGCAAGCGCAACCCGCGGCTGGTGGTGTCGGTCGGCGCCCTGCTGGTCGTGGCCGCCGGGGTGTGGCTCTACCTCGGGCTCTCCGCAGAGCCTCAGCTGTGGTCCCTGTGGCTGCCGGTGGGCCTGGTGGCCGGGCTCGGCATGGGCGCGGTGAGCACCGGTGTGTCGAGCGCGGCGGCGTTGTCCGTGCAGCCGACCCAGTTCGCCGGCGCGACCGGGCTGAACATGGCCGTGCGGCAGATCGGCGGGGCGCTGGGCATCGCCGCGCTGGCCGCGATCCTGCCGGTCGAGGTGTCGTCCGATCCCGTCCCGCACGGCCACGTGGCGCTCTTCTGCTGCGTGACGGCCGCGATCGCGGGTCTGATCAGCCTCGGCCTGTCCATCCACACCGGTGCGCCGGCACCGCGCGCGGAGACCGCGCTGAAGCGGTGATCTCAGTGGAATGTAAGGACCTTCTGGCAGCATCGGTGTCGAACGAGGAGAGATTTCCGTAGTGGCCCAACGGAGGTCGGGCTCGCCCGATCGAGGCCCCCGTGGCTTCCGCAGGTTCGAATCCTGCTCTCTCCGCTGACAGCGAAGGGACCCCCGCATGCCGGTGATCATCACCAATCCCGTTGCCGGACAGGGTGGTCGGTCCCTCGCAGACGAGGTCGCCGGTACGTTCGCCACGGCGGACGTGCTGGTCACCGAGTACCCGGGACACGCGGAGGAGCTCGCCACCAAGGCGGCCGCCGACGGCGCCGACCTCGTCGTCGCGGTCGGCGGTGACGGCACCGTGCGCGAGGTCGCCTCCGGGCTCGTCCGGGCGGCCGGCGAGGCGCCACCGCTGCGGATCGTGCCCGCGGGCACCGGCAACTCCACCTACCGCGAGCTCTGGTCGGACCTGCCGTGGCGGGAGGCGCTGCGGGCGCCGTCGCGGGTCGCCCGGCTCGACGTGGGCTGGGTGCTGGAGACCGACCGCTACTTCCTGCTCGGCGCGTGCACCGGTCTGGTCGCGCAGGCGCTCGTGAGCGCCGCGCGGCTGACGCAGCACCACGGCCGTGAGCGCTACCAGCGGGCCGTCGCCGAGACCATCGCCACCTTCACGCCCTACCCGGGCCGGGTGCTCGTCGACGACCGGCTGGTGCACGACGGCACCGTGGTGCTGGCCAACGTCGGCGGCGGCCGGTTCCGCGGCGGCCGGTTCATGGTGCTCCCCCACTCCCTGCTCGACGACGGGCTGCTCGACGTCTGCGTCGTGAGCGGTGAGCTCGACCCGAAGGCGCTGCCCGGCCTGACCGCCGACGGCAGCCACGTCCACCGTCCCGAGGTGACCTACGTCCGCGGCCGCCGGTTCGTGCTCGAACGCACCGACGGCGAGCCGCTGGTGTTCGAGCACGACGGCGAGCTGCAGACCACGCCCGAGTCGCGGTACACGATCGAGGTCGTGCCCGGCGCGCTGCCCGTGGTCGTCCCCTCCGAACCTGTGGAGAGTTCCTGATGGACAGCACGAACTGGACGTTCCCCGCGGCCGGCGACACCTACTTCAGCTGGGACTACGACTCCGGCCGCGAACGGCTGCTGAGCCTGTACCAGAAGGGCAAGGACAAGCAGTGGGACAGCGTCAAGCGGATCGACTGGGACATCGAGGTCGACCCGTACGACGTGCTCGGCACACCGGAGAACACGCTGGCGCTGTACGGGTCGCGGCAGTACGAGAAGCTGAACGACCAGGAGCGCAAGGTGATGCGCCAGCACATGGCGTCGTGGGAGTTCAGCCAGTTCCTGCACGGTGAGCAGGGCGCGATGATCACCTCGGCGCGGATCGTGCAGTCGGTGCCCGACATCGACGCCAAGTTCTACGCCGCCACGCAGGTGATGGACGAGGCGCGGCACGCGGAGGTGTTCTCCAAGTTCCTCGACGAGAAGATCGGGCTGACCTACCCGATCAACCCGCACCTCAAGTCGTTGCTGGAGGACGCGCTCAACGACTCCCGCTGGGACATGCCCTACCTGGGCATGCAGGTGCTGATCGAGGGGCTCGCGCTGGCCGCGTTCGGCATCCTGCGGGACAAGACGAACAAGCCGCTGCCCAAGCAGATCCTCGCGTACGTCATGCAGGACGAGGCGCGGCACGTGGCGTTCGGCCGGCTCGCGCTGAAGGACTACTACGCCGAGCTGTCGGCGAAGGAACGGGCCGAGCGCGAGGAGTTCGTCATCGAGGGCTGCTACCTGATGCGCGACCGGCTGCGCATGCAGGAGGTGTGGGAGAACCTCGGGTTCGACATGGCCGAGTGCATGGAGCTGATGAACAAGGGCCCGCGCATGCGCGCCTTCCGGTCGTTGCTGTTCGCGCGGATCGTGCCGTGCGTGCGCGACATCGGCCTGTGGGGCCCTGCCGTGCAGAAGGCCTACGACGACATGGGCGTGCTGGACATGGCGAACAAGGACCTGCTGAAGCTCATGGCGGCCGACGAGGACCAGGCAGAGCAGCTCGACCGGGAACGCCGGGAGCTCCAGGAGCGCCAGGCCGAGATCGACGAGACCATCTCGATGGCGGCGGCCGACTGATGCGCGTGCTGGCCGCGGTCACCACCGGTGGCCCGCTGAGCGTGGAGAAGATCTCGCTGCGCGCCCCCGGTCCCGGCGAGGTGCGGGTCCGCCTGACCGCCGCCGGTGTCTGCCACTCGGACCTGTCGCTGGCGCAGCGGACGCTGCCGCACCCGTTGCCCGCCGTGCTGGGGCACGAGGGCACCGGCGTGGTGGCCGAGGTGGGACCGGACGTCACCGGTGTGCGGGTGGGCGACCACGTGGTGCTGAGCTGGCGGCCGGCCTGCCGGTCGTGCCGCTGGTGCCTGCGCGGTCAGCCCTTCCTGTGCACCCGCGGGGACGAGGCGTCACGCCGCCCGCTGGGCACGTGGCAGGACGAACCGGTGTACCCCGGTCTCGGGGTGGCCGCGTTCGCCGAGCAGACCGTGGTGCCCGCCGAGGCCGTGGTCGTGGTGCCGTCCGACCTCCCGCCGGAGACCGCCGCCCTGCTGGGGTGCGCGGCGCTCACGGCGTACGGGGCGGTGCGGCGCAGCGCGCGGGTCGCGCCCGGTGACTCGGTCGCCGTGATCGGCACCGGTGGTGTCGGGCTCATCGCGGTGCAGGCGGCCAGGTTGAGCGGTGCCGAGCGGATCATCGCGGTCGACGCCTCACCGGCCAAGGAGTCCGCCGCCCGCGCCTGCGGTGCCACGGACTTCCTCCTGGCCGGCGAGTCGGCCCGGTCGCTCGTGGACGGCGGTGTCGACCACGCCATCGAGTGCGTGGGCAGCGCGGAGACGATCCGGCAGGCGTGGGACATGACCCGCCGCGGCGGTGTCACCACGGTCGTCGGTGCGGGCGGGAAGAGCCAGCAGGTCACCTTCTCCGCGCTGGAGCTGTTCCACTCCGCGCGCACGCTCGTCGGCTGCCTGCACGGCAACACCGATCCCGCTCGCGACCTGCCGGAGCTGCTGGAGCACGTCCGGGCCGGCGCGATCGACCTCGACGTCGTGGTGACCGACCGGATTCCGCTGGAACGGGTCGGTGAGGCGTTCGAGCGGATGGAGGCCCGCACCGGCGGGCGTTCGCTGATCGTCTGGTAGCCCCTCTGGGCGCCACCCGACTGGTCCTGGTCGTTCCCGACGACCAGGACCAGTCGCGTCAGGGGCGGGTGAGCACCAGCACGGCGTTCTGGCCGCCGAACCCGAACGAGTTGCTGACCGCCACGTCGACCGTCGCCTCCCTGGCGATCTTCGCGACGACGTCCACCTCGATCTCGGGCGCGATGTTGTCGAGGTTCGCGGTGGGCGGGATGAGCCGGTCGCGCACGGTCAGCGCCGTCGCCACCGCCTCGATCGCCCCCGCTGCGCCCAGGGCGTGGCCGACGACGCCCTTGATGGACGTGACGGCCGGCCGGTCCCCCAGCACGCGGCGGATCATCCTGGCCTCGGCGACGTCGTTCAACGGCGTCGAGGTGCCGTGCGCGTTGACGTGGTCGACCTCGCCAGCACCGATCTGCGCGTCCCGCAACGCCGCGAGCACCGCCAGTTCGGCACCGGCGCCGTCCGGGTCGGGCGCGGTCGGGTGGTGCGCGTCGGCCGAGGCGCCGTACCCGCTGACGCACGCGTGGATGCGCGCGCCGCGGGCACGGGCGTCCGCGACCCGTTCCAGCACCAGCACCGCCGCGCCCTCCGCCGGCACGAAGCCGTCCCGGTCGACGTCGAACGGCCGGGACGCCACGTCCATCTCGTCCCCGCGCGCCGACAGCGCGCCCATCTGGCTGAACCCGGAGATGATCGACGGCACCAGGCACGCCTCGGTGCCGCCGGTGATCACCACGTCGCACCTGTCGTTGCGCAACAGGTCCCTGGCCACACCGACGGCGGTGGTGCCGGAAGCGCACGCCGTGGCGGTCACCAGGCTGGGTCCCTTCGCCCCGCACTGGATCGCGACGTAGCCGGCGGACATGTTCATCGACAGCATCGGGATGAGCATCGGCGACACCTCCAGCGGACCGTTGTCGCGCAGGACGTTGTGCTGCTTCTCCCATGCCGCGGCGCCGCCGATGCCGTTGCCCAGCACCACCGCCACCCGCTCGCCGTTCCACCGCGCCGGGTCGAGACCGGAGTCCGCCAGCGCCTCGGCCGCGGCGGCCATGGCCATCTGGGTGCTGCGGTCCAGCCGCCACGCGGTGCGCTTGCCGAGGGCCGCGATCGCGTCGAAACCGTCGGCCTGGCAACCGAAGTCCGCCGGGGTGCCCGCGAGCGCGGGCACCTTCGTGGCGGCGGTCGCCGAGCCGAGCAGGATGCGTTCCCACGCGGCGGCCGCGCCGACTCCGGCGGACGTCACCAGCCCGACCCCGGTGATCGCGGCGTCGAACCGGCCGGGCGTCACACCTTCACGCCCTTGCCCACGATCAGCTCCGCGGTCTGGGCGATGGTGAAGTCGGGGCTGACCTCGTCGTCGGCGATCTCGACGCCGAACTCCTTCTGCACCACCAGCACGAGCTCGACCAGGCCGAGCGAGTCGACCTCGAGCTCGTTGAACGTGTGGTGCGGCTGGATCTCGTCCTCCTCCATGCCCATCACGTCCATCAGCATCTTGACCAGCCGGTCGTAGACGTCGTTCATCTGCGTTTCCTTCCACTCAGGTCAGGGACAGGTCCGGCCAGCGCAACGCGCAGGCGCCCCAGGCGAGTCCGCCGCCGAAACCGGTCAGCAGCACGCGGGTGCCCGGCGCGAGCCGCGCGTCGGAGAGGGCGAGCGGGATCGACGCGGCGGCGGTGTTGCCGACCCGGTCGAGGTGCACGGCGCACCGGTCGCGGGACACGCCGAGCTGGCCCGCGACGGCGTGGATGATGCGCAGGTTCGCCTGGTGCGCCACCAGGACGTCCGGTTCGGCCCAGCCGGCGGTCCGCAGGGCGGTGCGCGCCGACTCGGTCATGCGTTCGACCGCGTGCCGGAACACCGCGCTGCCGCGCATCCGGAAGTACGGGTCGGTGCCGAACGGGTCGCGCGCGCCGCCGGACGGGATGGTGATCATGTCGTGGCCGGTGCCGTCGCTGCCGAGCTGCACGGGGCCGAGCGCGCCCAGCTCGTCCGGCTCGCCCGCCCGCAGCACGACCGCTCCCGCGCCGTCACCGAAGATGACCCGCGTGCTGCGGTCGGCGGGGTCGAGGATGCGCGAGTAGGTCTCCGCGCCGATCAGCAGGACCCGCTCCGCGGCCCCGGACGCGATCAGCCCCGCGCTGATGCCGAGCCCGTACAGGAAACCCGTGCACACGGCCTGGACGTCGAACGCCGGCACGGTGCCGAGCCCGAGCCGCGCCGACACCAGCGGTGCCGTCGCCGGGCACCGCTGGTCGGGTGTCGTCGTGGCGAGCACGACGGCGTCCACGGACGCGGCACCCGCCGACTTCAACGCCCGCGCACCGGCCTCGACGGCCAGGTCGGACGTCGCGAGGGACGGGTCGGCGACGTGCCTGCTGCGGATGCCGGTCCTGGTCGTGATCCACTCGTCGGAGGTGTCCAGCTCGGCGGCCAGGTCGTCGTTGGTCACGACCGCGGGTGGCAACCAGGCGCCGAGGCCGCACAGGACGGCGGTCACACCTTCCCCCAGATCGCGGACGTCGTCGCTGACCTCGCCCAGGTAGTCGGAGACCTCCAGGTACGAGCGGGCCAGCGACACCTCGACGTAGGGCAGTCCCTGGCGCAGGCAGAAATCCTTCACCAGCGGCTGGGCGCGGTGCAGGTTGCTGCGCGGCATCGACGGGAACAGGTGGTGCTCGATCTGGTAGTTCAGCCCGCCGTAGAAGAAGTTCGTGACCCGGCTCGGCAGCATGTTGCGCGAGGTCACCACCTGGCGGGTCAGCCAGTCGAGCTCCTCGGACTCGCCGTCGCGCACGGGCAGGCCCTTGTGGTTGGGCGCGAACAGCAACCCCATGTAGAAGCCGAAGAGCGCCTGGTGCACCACGATGAACGCGACCGCCTTCAGCGGCGACATCACCAGGAACACGGCCACGAGGTACACGACCAGGTGCAGCGTGATGACGACGAGCTCCGCGTTGCGGTACCTGGTCAGCGCGCCCTTGCTGGCGGCGACGTAGCCGGACAGGTGCAGCCGCACGCCCTCCATCATGATCAGCACGTAGAACATCCACGACTGGTGGCGCACCACGAACCGGGAGAACGCGCTGGTGCGGCTGGCGCTCTGGCTCTTGTCGAAGATCACCTGCCTGCGCAGGATGTCCGGGTCGAGCGAGAGGTGGTTCGGGAAGTTGTGGTGCTTGGTGTGGTGCCCGACCCACCAGCCGAAGCTGACGCCGGTGAGCACGTTGCCGTGCACGTAGCCGATCACCTCGTTCGGCGTCTTGGTGCGGAAGATCTGCCGGTGGCCGGCGTCGTGGCCGATGAGGTCGGTCTGCGCGAAGCAGAACGCCAGGTAGACCGCGACCGCGAGCTGCCACCACGAGTCGCCGACGAGCACGAACGCCACCCAGCCCGCCGCGAGCAGCACCAGGTTCGAGATGATCTTGATCGTGTAGTAGACGGGCCGGGAGTCCATCAGCCCGGCTTGCTTGACGATCCTGGTGATCTCGGCCAGCGCGGTCGGCGGCTGGCTCTTGATCGAGGTCATGCCGTTCCTCCCTCCAGTCCCATGTAGGCGAGCCGGACGCGCTGCATCTGGTCGGTCCACTCGTGCGCGGTGCCGACCCGTTCCTCGACGGTGGTGTCGGCGAGCCGCCTGCCCGGCCAGATCTCGTAGTCGCCGAGCAGGTGCCCGTGCAGGCGGATGCCCTCCTGGAACAAGGACTCGCGGCGCACCAGCATGTCCTCGGTCGGCAGCTTCGCCCACAGCTCGTAGCCGTGCTGCATCAGCTCCAGCACGCGTCCCCTGGCCTCGGGGTTGTGCTGCAGGTAGTCGCGGGCGATGGCGCTGCCGACGGTGAGGTGGCGGATCTCGTCGATGCCCGCGCCGCGTTCGATCTCCGCGGCGGCCGGGTCGAAGACGCGCCACTTGCGCTCGCTCAGCTCGGCCGCCGGCGCCAGCACGCCCTCGACCAGCACGGTCAGCACGACCACGCCGCCGATGAAGTCGCCCTCGTCGCGCAGCACCCGCAGGCCGAGCTCCTCCAGCGGCACGAGGATGCGGTCGCGGTCGGTCTCGGCGAGCCGGTCGATGGTGGACCACAGGTCCTGCGCGGCGACGCCCAGCTCCAGCAGGTGGTTGCGGAACACCATGGCGTGCCGCGCCTCGTCCATCAGCTGGGTGGCGTAGAACTCCATGGACGCGTTGTCCGGTGCGAGCGCCACCAGGTAGGAGATCGCCCGCGTGGCCTTCTCCTCCGCGATGGAGCGGAACGCGAGCTCCTGGGTGAGCGCGTCGTTGAGCGGGCCGGGTTGCGCGGTGACGTCGAGCGGCACCACGTCCGGCGCGTGCCCGAGCACGTGACCGCGCAACGTTCCCTGCGGCACGTTGCCGAACCAGTACTTCAGGTCGCAGGTCTCGGCCGTGAGGTCGAGGCTCATCGCGCCGTCGACGAGCGAGGGAGCGTTCTCCCAGTCGGCCTCGGCGGGAATCGTCGTGCGGTCGGACACCGTCAGCTCCTCGGGTCGGTTCGAAAGGTGTTCGAGAGCGGGGCACCCGCACCGAGCTCGGCGCGCAGCACGCGGCCCAGCACGAGGACGTGGTCACCGGTGGGCACCACCCGGTCGACCGTGCACTCCAGCCAGCCCGCCGCGTCGGCCAGCAGCGGCACCTCGGTGCCCTCCCGCCACACCTCCGGCTGCCCGCGTCCCCTGGTCGCGCTGGCGAAGTAGCGGGCGAGGTCGGCCTGCCCCTCCGCGAGCCGGTTGACGGCGAACCGCCCGGCCGCCAGCAGGGCGGCGAGGCCGCGGCTGCCCGAGCGCAGCGCGAACGACACCATCGGCGGGTCGACCGAGGCGAGGGCGAGCGTGCTGACCGTGACGCCGTGGACGGACGGCCCGGTGCCGCAGCTGAGCACCGCGACACCGTTGGTGAAGTGCCGGCTGAACCTGGGCACCGTGCCGACGCTCACCGCGTGCCCACCAGCTCGGTCACCCCGCGGTCGGCGGCGTCGAGCTCGGCGCGGAACCGCAGCCACGCCGGGTGGGCGACCGGTTCGAACGACAGCACGAACGGCTTGAGCAGGTTGCCGAACAGCGCGCGGTCGCCGAAGAGGTGGATCGGCAGGGCGAGCAACGCCCACTCCGGTCCGATGAGGACGATCCACGCGATGGCGACGAGTCCCTGCGTCACCAGGCTGTGCATGGTGTTGTAGAGGACGTAGTAGACCTTGGGGATCTTCTTGTCGGCGCTGCGGTGGTAGGCGACCGCCCCCGGCAGGTAGCCGATCAGGTCGATGTAGAGGAACAACCCGATCGCGGGCAGCCAGCGCACCTCGCCGATGTGCCAGAAGAACAGCACGACGGCGACGACGAGACCGAGCCCGTACTCCGCGCGCAGCAGGTTGTACGTGGTGCGGGTGGTGAACGTGTTCTTGGCGTCCATCACCGCACCCCCGCCGCGAGTGCGAGGGCGGCGTCGTCGCCCACCACGTCCACCCGGTCGAACAGGCCGGCCACCGCGCGGACGATGGTCTCCTTCAGCACCCGCTCGGCGATCGGGTCGAGCAGTCCGGCGAGGCTCGGGATGCCGAAGTCGAACCCGGCCGTGAACGCGACGGCGCTGCCGGTGCCGTGCGGTGTCACCACCCAGGTGCCCGCGAACTCGGCGAAGTCGCCTTCGAGCTGCTCGAACGTGATCGTCAGCGCGTCCGCGTCGAACCGGTCGACCTCGGTCCAGCGCAGGATGCCGTTGCGGAAGAAGACCTCCCAGTCGCTGTGGTCCTCGCCGGGGCCGACGGGCCGGACGCTGACCGAGCGCACGACGTCGATCAGGTCCGGGTACGCGGCGAAGTCGGAGATCCGCTCGAACGTGGTCGCCGGGCCGACGTCGGCGACGAGGATCGTCACCTGCGCGTCACGCATGGGTCTGCACCCCTTCCGGGTATCGGGCGGCCTGCACCGCGCACGCGCGGTCCAGCGCCTCGTAGAGGAAGTCGAAGCTCGTCGCGGGTCAGCACCGCGGGCGGCGTCAGGCGCAGGACGAGGTGGGAGTTGAGCGAGTGGTTGGCGATCACGCCGTGCTCGACGAGCTCGATCAGCAGGTCGCCGGCGAGACCGGGTTCGGTGAACTCGACGCCCATCAGCAGGCCGCGGCCGCGCACCTCGCGCACCAGGTCGCCGAAGTGGGCGTGCACGATCCTGCGCACCTGCCCGAGGATCTCCTCGCCGAGCACGCGGGACCGTTCGACGAGGTTGTCCTCCTGGATCGCCTCGATCGCGCCGCGGGCCGCCGCCATCGCCAGCGGCACACCGGAGAACGTCGAGGTGTGCAGGAACGGGTCGCGGTCGAGCGCGCGGAACGCCCGTGCGGTGGCGACGACGGCGGCGACCGGGACGACACCGCCGCTGAGCCCCTTGCCGACGAGCAGCAGGTCCGGCGTGACGCCCTCGGTGTCGACGCCCCACCACGAGCCGAGCCGGCCGAGACCGGTCTGGATCTCGTCGACCACGAGCATCGCACCGTGCGCGCGGCAGGAGTCCGCGACCGCCCGCAGGTAACCCGGCGGTGGCAGCACCACCCCGGCTTCGCCCTGCACCGGTTCGACGAACACGCAGGCCTCACCCGGCATCGTCGCGAGCAGCGCGTCGAGGGCCTCGGCGTCGCCGTACGGGACGTGCGAGGTGCCGGGCAGCAGCGGCAGGAACGGTTGCTGGAACACGTCCTTGCCGGTGAGGCTCAGCGCGCCCATGGTCTTGCCGTGGTAGCCGGACCCCATCGCGACCAGCCGCCGCTTGCCGTTCGTGCGGGCGATCTTGATGGCGGTCTCGACGGCCTCGGCGCCGGCACCGGAGAAGTGCACGCGTTCCAGTCCCGGCGGTGAGACGGACACCAGGGCGTCGGCCGCGAGCGCCGCCTGCGGTTCGAGGAAGATCCGCGTCGACACCGGGTGCCTGCTGAGCTGCGCGAGCACGTGCCGCAGCACCGTCGGGTGCCGCGCGCCCATCAGGAACACGCCGTAGCCGCCGCAGTTGAGGAACCGGCGGCCCTCCTGCGTGGTGACCCAGGCGCCCTGCGAGCCCACCTCGACGTGCCCGCCGAACATCTCGCCGAGCGTCGCGCGGCCCTTGCTGAGCCTGGACCGGTACAGCCGGCCGAGTGCCTCGCGGTCGGGCGTGGCGGTGTCCAGCACGCTCATGACCCACTTCCCAGTCGCAGCGGCTGCCCGCCGACGTGTGCGAGGAACGGAACGGTGAAGCTGCCGCGCGAGGGCGGGTGGAACGCGAGCGCGTGCGTGACCGCGGCCAGGTAGGCGACCTCGGGCGAGGAGATGAACGCCATGCCGCCCAGCAGCTCGACCGCGCGGTTCACGGTGTCGGTCAGCGCGTCCTGCGCGGCGTACCTGGCGACGAGCGTCTTGCCCAGTGCGACGTCGTCCACCTCACCGGCCATGATCATCCTGGCCATGCCCTCCAGCAGCAGCGTCGCGGACTCCAGCCGCAGCACCACCGCCGCCCGGTCGGACTCGCTGCCCTTGGCCGCGGCGAACACGCGTTCCACCAGCGCGCTCGCCATGCCGAGGTAGGACGAGGAGATCAGCAGCTCGAACCAGATGAAGCCGATGGTCTGCAGGTCGTCCAGCTCGTCGCGGGCCGCGTCGGTGCGCATCAGCAGCTGCTCGTCGGCGAACACGTCGGTGAGCCGGATCTCGTCGCTCTCCGCACCGGCGAGCGCCCAGCTCGACCAGAACGGGTGCACCGTGATGCCCTCGCTCTGGCGGGGCAGCAGCAGCACCGCCATCTCCTGCTGACCGTCGTCGCCGGTCACCGACACGCTGGCGGTCAGCAGGTCGAACGACCGGGACAGGCTGCACGGCTTCTTCGAGCCGTTGATGAGGTACCCGCCCTCGGCCTTGACCGCGGACATCGTCGGCGTGAGGATGCCCTGCCCCGGCTTGCCCTCGGCGAACCCGGAGGCCACCAGCAGGCGTTGCGTGGCAACGCCTTCCAGCAGCGCCCACTCCATCCCGCTCGACTTCACGCTCTCCGCCAGGGTGAACAGCGTCGCCACGGAGAAGTGGTGCATGGTCGTGGCGACCGCCAGCGAGGGCGCGCGGGAGGCCAGGGCGCGGGTGACGGCCATGGCCTGCAACGGGTCCGCGCCGGCGCCCGCGTACGCCCGGGGGATCACCAGCCCCGGCCCGCCGGCCGCGCGGAAGAGCGCGATGGCGGAGGACTCCGGTCCTTCCAGCTCATCGAGCTCCAGCGCGGCGAGCTGGTCCTGCAGGCCGGGGAGGAACGCCTCGCACGTCTCGCGAGCGGCGTCCAGTGCACGCATGGGTGGTCCCTTCAGTTCGCCGTGCCCAGTGCCGCCTGCCACGCGCCGAAGATCGCGTCCCTCGGACGGATGCCGGTGGCGATGCTGACACCCTGCAGGTGGGAGGTGCGCAGGATCGGGTAGTTGGCCTCGCCGAACACGCCGCCGGTGAGCCCGGTGCCGCCGTGGGTCGGGAGGTAGGGCAGGAAGCCGATGTGCGAGTCGTTGACCTTGAGCAAGCCACCGCCGTTGATCCGGTCGACGAACCGTTCGACGACCTCGGGGTCGTTGGCCCACACCGAGTTCCGCAGCCCGTACCGGTTGCTGTTGACGAAGTCGACGAACCGGTCGAGCAGCACCTCGTCGCTCGCGGGCTCGGCCACGACCAGCGGCAGCAGCGGGAAGAACGTCTCCTCGCGCACCGCGTCGACCTCGCGGGCGCCCTCCAGTCCGCGCACGAGCACCACCGTCGGTTCCAGGAAGACGCCGTTGGGGTCCCTGGTCTCGTCGGTCTGCATCGCGTACCCGCCGCACACGCAGCTCGGCGCCCTTGTCGAGCGCGTCGGCGAGCACGGCGAAGAACTTGTCGTTGCGCAGCACCGGGGTGAGCAGCACGTCCTCCTCGGAGGCCGGGCCGGGGCGGATGTGCAGCGCGGTGCGCACCAGCAGCCGGACCAGCTCGTCGGCGACGTCCGGGTGGACGAGCACGTGGTTGGGGATCATGCAGAGCTGGCCGGAGCCGAAGAAGCTCTCCGACAGCGCCTCCGCCGCCAGCTCCAGGTCCGCGTCCTTCCAGACCACGACGGCGTCGTTGCCGCCCAGCTCGAGGATCGGCTTCTTGCCGGCGGAGACGCAGCGGTCCTGGAAGCGGATGCCGTTCTCGCTGCTGCCGAAGTACATGATGTCGTCGACGAGGGGGCTGTCCACCCAGACGTTGAGCATCGGCGCCGGGTCGCCGCACACCACGTTCAGCGTGCCGGGCGGTGCGCCGATCTCCTCCAGCGCCGGTACCACGACCTCGTGCAGCACGTACATGACGCCCAGTGGTGCGCTGCGCGGGGCGCGGACGACCAGCGAGTTGCCGGCCATCAGCGACGTGACGCCGAGCAGCGCGCTCGACAGCGGCGCGTTCTGCGGCGGGTTCAGGCACACCACGCCGTCGGGCTGGCGGCGCACCAGGATGCGCCGCTCACCGTGCTGGAACTCCTGGCGCATCTGGGACCGGTAGAAGGCCAGCGACTCCGGCCCGTAGCACTCCAGCATCCCGGACACCTGCCAGCGCGCGAGCGCCAGCGGGTGGCCCTCCTGCACGAGGACCTCGGTGATCTCACCGGCCTTCTCGACGAGCCGGGCGTGGATGAGCTTGCCCAGCTCCTCCAGCCTGGTGTCCAACGGGAACGCCGCCCACACCGGTTGCGCGCGGGCCGCGGCCTCGACGGCCCGGTTCACGGTCTCGCGGTCGGCCTTCGCCACCTGCCCGACGATCGAGGCGGGCAACGCGTCGGGGAGGTGCGCGCCGTCTTCCAGCCTGCGCTTCAGCGTCAGGCTGGCGAAGACGTCGTCGAGCAGGCTCGCGGCGTCGACGACGTACACCCAACCGGCGCTGGAGACGTTCCGGCCGTCGACATAGGACAGATATGTGCGCATGGCTCGACGTGGCCCCCTGTTCTGTCGATGTGCCGGTGACTCTTCCAGCCGCCGCTGAGAACCCCCGGAGACAGCGCTGACACCGCGCTTTCAGCACGGTCTCCGGCTCGTCGGCGATGCTGGGCCCCTCCCGGCCACCGAAGGAGATCCGCATGAGCACCGTGGACGACACCGTCCGCTTCGACCTGGCCCGGCACGCGGTGCGCGAGTTCGGCGAGAACCCGAGCGCGTTCCTGGCGCTGAACTCGGGCAACGAGTACTTCACCGCCGCAGGTCACACGGGTGTCATCGCCTACCGCACGGCCGGTCGGTACCTCGTGCAGTTCGGTGGGGTGCTGGCGGCGCCGGAGGACCAGGAGCCGCTGCTGCGGGCGTTCCTCGCACACGCGGGTGCGCACAAGCGAAAGGTCGTGTCCATCCAGCTGCAGCCGGCCGATGTCGAAACGTACGTTCGTGCGGGGTGCACGATCAACCAGGTCGGTGCTTCCTACTCCCTGGAATTGTCCGGTTTCTCCCTGCGCGGCACGAAGTTCATGAAGCTGCGCAACAAGATCGCGAAGGCGCGGCGCAGCGGGGTCGAGGTCGCGGAGGTGCCGTACGAGCAGCACCGGGACGACCTGAAGACCATCGACGGCCAGTGGCTGCGGTCGAAGGGGCGGCACGTCAAGGAGATCGAGTTCCTCGTCGGCGAGTGCGGCGGCGCGGTGCAGGAGGACCGCAGGCTCTTCCTCGCGACGATCGGCGGCGAGCCGATCGCCTACGTGTCGTACTCACCGGCGTTCGGCAGCAGGAGCGGGTGGCTGCACGACCTCAGCCGGCGGGTTCCGACGGTTCCACCGGGGGTGATGGAGCTCGTGAACTCCGTCGCGATCGAACGGTTCCGCGAGGAGGGCGCCGCGTGGCTGCACTTCGGCTTCACGCCGTTCACCGGTCTGTCACCGGATCTCCGCACGTCTACGGCGAGTCCGTTCACCGACCGGCTGATGCGGTTGCTCGCCACGCACGGTGACGCCGTCTACCCCGCCGCGAGCCAGTTGGCGTACAAGGAGAAGTGGGGACCGCAACTCGTTGTGCCGGAGTACCTCGCGTTCCACGGCAAGGCGTCGCTCGGCGCGGTCTGGCAGATACTCCGGATCACCAGGTCGGTGTGACCGTTCAGCGCAGCAGGGCGGGGTCTTGCTGGAGGATCCCGTGGAACTTGTCGCGCAGCGCCTGGCTGGGTTCGAGTCCGAGGTCGACGGCCAGGCGCTGGCGCAGCTGGTGGTAGAGGTCCAGCGCCTCCGCCTGGCGTCCGGCCTGGTAGAGAGCGGTCATCAGCTGCCCGCAGAACCGCTCGCGCAACGGGTGCTGCTGGTGCAGCTGTTCCAGCTCGGTGATCAACGCCCGGTTCTCGCCGAGGGCGAGCTGCGCGTCGAACAACCGCTCATAGGCATTCAGCTTCGTCTCCGCCAATCGGGCGTACGCGAGCCGGGAGATGCGGCCGTGGCCGGTGTCGATGAGTGCCGGACCGCGCCACAGGGACAAGGCCTCGGTAAGGACCGCGATGACGTTCAACGAATCCATGTCCGGTCGCAGGCCGACCTGGTTCACCATTTCACAAAACTTCAGCCCGTCGATATCTTGGGGTGCCAGCGCCAACGCGTAACCGGCATCCGAAGTCTGCACGATATCGCGCAGGGACTCGCGCCCGGTCTCCTCGCCGAGAATCTTGCGCAACCGCGCGACATGCCCCTGCAGGGAGTTCGCTGCATTCCGCGGCGGGGAGTCCGGCCACAACTCGTCGATCAGCTGCTCCTTGGTAGCGGGCCGACCTGCGCAGAGAGCGAGCGCCGCCACCAGTGCCCGCAGCTTCTCGCCCGGCACCCTGAACTTCACGCCGTCCTCGGATAACTCGAGCGGTCCGAGAATGCTGATCTTCACGAATACCCCCGACTACCGTGTGCGGACGTTCGGAGGTTGATTTCGCAGGAAAGCGCGCACGCCAGCGTGCGCCCCCCAACGCGACCCCCCGCAGCCTTGTCAGCAGACTAACCTCACGCAACGTCGTCGTCAAACGTCACAGCGTGATCCAGAGCTGCAATCCGATAGGCAGGATGCAAGAGCCCTGTACCCTCGAAAACCGGTATTGTTCGGCTTGCGTCGCACACGTATTCGGGGTCAGGGGGAAAAAATGACTGAGACACGGCTGGCGGGGGTGACGCCCGACGCACCGTGGCGTCGGCTGGTGGCACTCGGCGACCCCGGTGGCATCGGCCCGTCCTCGCGCAAGGGACTCGCCAGGCACCTGCGCGACACCCACACGAGCCTCGCGTTCCTCGACCTCTGCCGCACCAGGGCGTCCATTTCGGACACCCGTGCCCGGCACCTCACCCGCGCACTGGACTTCCGCTGCGACCTCGCGCTGGTGCTGTGCGGAGGACAGGACGACGCCGCGAACCCGTACGACGCGGAAGTGGAGCTGGGCCGCGTGATCGGGCCGTTGCGCGACGCCGGTGCGGACGTGCTGACGATCGTGCCGCCCACGTCGACCCGTTCCCCGCTGCGCGACCGGTTCGCCGCGGTGTCCATGCGGCACGGGGCGTTGTACCTGCACCTGGAGTCGACGGCGCAGACCTCGGTGCTGGGCGAGGTCGTGCGCACCCTCAACGCGAAGGTCTGGTCTCGCCGGCAACGCGTCTCGTCGTGACAGTCCTCAGCAGACGGCCATCCGGCCTTTTCGGACGGACGACCGTCTGCTGTGGAGCGGATCAGTTGCCTGCGGCGAACCAGTCCTCGATACTCGTCGCCTGCAGCTGCGCGCCGGCGTTCGGGACGAGCTGCCTGCCGGTCAGCGCCGTGCCGAAGTACTGCGCCCGCGGGTCCGACACAACCTCGCGCTCGTCCTCGCGCCGCGTGAGCACCGTGCGGATCCACCCGTCCATCGTGAACTCCTCGGGCCCGCCGATCTCCAGCACGCCGTTCACCGGCTCGGTCGCCGCCGTCCTGGCCACGACCGCCGCCACGTCCGCCGCGGCGACCGGCTGGACACCGCCGTGCGGGAGCCGCACCACGCCGTCCGCGGTGGCGCTGTTCGCGATGGCGCCGGCGAACTCGAAGAACTGCGTGGCGCGGATGACCGAGTACGTCAGGCCCGACGCCCTGATCAGCTCCTCCTGCGCCACCTTCGCCCGCAGGTAGCCCGAGTCCGGCAGCTCGTCGGCGCCGACGATCGACAGCGCGACGTAGTGGCCGACCCCGGCCTGCCGTGCGGCGTTGACCAGGTTCGTCGTGGCCGTGGTGAAGAAGCGCAGGACGTCCTCGTCGGCGAACGACGGCGAGTTCGACACGTCCACGAGCACGTCGGCGCCCTTCACCACCTCCTCGACGCCTGCGCCGGTGACGGTGTCGACGCCGCTGCTCGGGGAGGCCGCCACCGCCTCGTGGCCGTGCTCCCCCAGCCGCTTCACGACCTGGCTGCCGATCAAGCCGGTGCCGCCGATGACAACGATCCTCATGGTCCATCCCTTTCGTGTGCCCGCTGGTGTGCGGGCGTTCACGAGCTAGGACAAGACAGCCCGCGCGGTTGTGACGCGCTGCGAACGCCTCCTAGGCGAACGCGCCCAGCTTCTCCGGGTTGACCAGCCACATCACCTGGTCGATGCCCTCCTCCGACACCGCCACCGTGATCACGCCGAACACCGCGCCGTCGCGCTCCAGCCGGATCGCCGCCTGCCCGTTCGCCTCCACGTACGAGACGTCCTCGGCCGTCCAGAACGTCGGTGCCCAGGCCGCGAAGATCTTCGCCAGCGCGGTGGCGCCGTACAGCGGGCGGCCGGCGGCGCGGACCTTGCCGTTGGAGTCGGACCAGCTCACCACGTCCGCGGCGAACAGCTTTTCCAGGCCGGCGAGGTCACCTGCCTGGGCGGCGGCGACGAAGGCCTCCAGCAGCTCGCGTTGCCTGGCGGGGGTGGCCGGGGTGCGGCGTGAGTCGGCGAGGTGCTTGCGGGCGCGGCTGACCAGCTGGCGTGCGGCGACCTCACTGGTCTGGACGACCTCGGCGATCTCGCGGTACGGGTAGTCGAACGCCTCGCGCAGCACGTAGGCGGCACGTTCGGTGGGGGTGAGCTTCTCCAACAGCATCAGCACGGCGAGCTCCAGCACGGCACCCCGTTCGGCGCCCAGCTGCGGGTCGGCGGCCGTGTCGACCGGTTCGGGCAGCCACGGGCCGGCGTAGGTCTCGCGGCGGGCGCGGGCGGTCCGGCTCTCGTTGATCGCGAGGCGGGTGATGGCCGTGGCCAGGTACGCCTCGGGGTTCAGCACCGCGGCGCGGTCGGCGGCCTGCCAGCGCAGCCACACCTCCTGCACCAGGTCCTCGGCGTCGGCCACGCTGCCGGTCATCCGGTACGCGATGCCGAAGAGCCTGGGCCGCGCGGCCGCGAACGCCGACTCCGCCTGCTCGAGCTGCGTCATCCGCCACTCCGTTCCGTCTCCGCACCCACCGTAGCGCCGGCCCCCGGCGGCGGTCGCCGCGGTGGCGGATCTCCACAATGGAGGGCGTGACCGACCGACCTGAGCCGCCGCTGACCGGGAACGAGCGCGACACCCTGCGCGCGTTCCTCGACTTCCACCGCGCCACCCTCGCGCTCAAGTGCGCGGGGCTGTCGGACGAGCAGCTGCGCCGCCGGTCGATGCCACCGTCCACGCTCACCCTGCTGGGGCTGGTGCGGCACATGGCCGAGGTCGAGCGCACGTGGTTCCGGCGCGTGATCAACGGCGAGGACGTCACCAACGTGTGGTCCGCCGACAACGACTACCAGGTCGCCTACGACGCGAGCGGCTCGACGCGCGCGGAGGCGTTCGCGGCGTGGGAGGCCGAGGTCGCGCACGCCCGCAGGATCGAACGCGCCGCCGAGTCGCTCGACATCACCGGCTACCAGCCCAAGTGGGAGCAGCACGTGTCGTTGCGGCTGGTCATGCACCACCTGTGCCACGAGTACGCACGGCACAACGGCCACGCCGACTTCCTGCGCGAGGCCCTCGACGGCTCGACCGGCACCTGACCCCTGCTCTTCCGGCATCTGCAAGTACCGAGCCTTTTCCATCCTGATCTTGCTGGTCACAAGATCGGATCGGTGTGTGGCAGACGGCCGTGAACATGGCGAAGCTCCTGGTAGCACTGGCATCACGACCAAGATCCACCGATGCCGACCAGGAGCTTCGTGTGTTGTTCTATCCGTCCGCGATCACGTTGTCCAATCGCACCCTGGACTACGTCGCTCGGCTGATCCGCCGCCACCGCACCAGCATCGGCTCTCGCTGGCGGCGCCTGCCCAGCAACCGCCAAGCCCTGCTCGTGCTGGCGCACCTGCGCAACGGCGACACCTACCAGCGTCTGGCCAGCGGATTCGGCATCGGCCTGGCCACCGCCTATCGCTACATCCGCGAGACCACCGACCTGCTCGCGGCCAACGCCCCCGCCCTCGGACCGGCCGTGATCGCCCTCGCACGCTCGTTCTCCAACTACGCACTGCTCGACGGCACCGTCATCCGCACCGACCGCGCCGGTGACCGCGACCGCCAGAAAGCCCACTACAGCGCCAAAACCGGCCACCACGGCATCACCCTGCAGATACTCACCGACCCCTACGGGCGACTCGCCTGGGTCTCCGACGGACTACCCGGCTCGGTCTACGACCTCACCGCCGCCCGCACCCACGGCATCCTGCACGCCTGCCACGCCGCCGGACTCCAGCTCAGCGCCGACCGCGGCTACATCGGCGCCGGCGACGGCGTCCACCTGCCCTACCGCCGCTACAAAAACGAGTTCACCCCCGGCCAGCGGGCCGCCAATCGCGCCCACTCCGCCCTGCGCTGCCTGGTCGAACGCGGCATCGCCACCCTCAAGAACTGGCGCGTCCTCACCCGAGTCCGCGCCAGCCCACACCGAGTCACCACCTACGCCCACGCCATCCTCACCCTCGAACAACACACCCGATCATGAGGTTGGAAAAGGCTCACCACCAACTCAACATCAACAGGCACTTTTCCACTACCAACAGCGCCGCCGACCGTCCGTGGGTCCGGAGTCTCCTTCGTCAGACGGCGAACATGTTGGTGGTACTTGCAGATGCCTGGGCAGCAACGGGGGTGGCGGTGGTACCGGCTAGAGGGATCGCCAGACGTAGAGGTGCTCCCCGGCGGCGCGTGAGCGCGCGGCCAGTGCGATCAGCTCGTGCAGGTGCGGGGCCAGGTCGAGCGGCTCACCGGTGTGCGTCGCGAGCTCCTCGATGCCCGCCCAGCGCCGCGCCAGCGCGGGCACGTCGGCGGCGGGGATGTCGGCCAGGGTGTCCCTGACGTCGTCGGCGAACTCGCAGACCCACGCCTCGAACTCGCTGTCCTCGTCGCTGACCAGCGTGGTGGCGGACAGGCCGGGGTGCCACTCGACGCCACGCACGAACCCGATCAGCTGGCCCAGCACCACGTCGGGTTCGAGGCCGGCGACGGTGTCCAGGTGGTTCAACGGTCCGCCGTCCACCACGAGCGCCGCCTGCTCGGCGCCGGGTGCGCGGAAGTAGTCGTTCAGAACGCCCACGTGCTCCCCCAAAGATGTCCGGCGGAGCATAACCACACGGGTCCCGGGCCTGGAGGTGTGGTCGTCGCGGCTCGCATCGAACGGGCCCGGCGCGGGTATTCCCCGTGACGGCGGCACCTCGACCCGCGAGGGCCGCCGACCTGCGGAGGTGAACTCGTGCTCTTCCACGTGCGGATGGACGTCTCGCTCCCCCACGACCTGGATTCCGCGCGACGGGCGGAACTGGTCACGGCGGAGAAGGAGCGGGCGCTGGAGCTGCAACGCCTGGGGGTCTGGCCGCACCTGTGGCGGGTCGTGGGGCGCAGCGACGTCATCGGGATCTTCGACGTGCCGACCAACGACGAGCTGCACGCCGTGCTGTCGTCGTTGCCGCTGTGGGAGTTCATGGACGTCGAGGTGACGCCGCTGGCGCAGCACCCGTCCGACCTCGCGGCCCAGGGCTAGGGCCGCAGGCCGAGCTGGCGGTCGTGCAGCCGCCGCCACACCAGCAGGGAGACCACCGCTCCGCACAGGCACAGGAACATGTCCCACTGCGTGTCCCACTGGTCGCCCTGCGTGCCGAGGAAGTCGTCGGCACCGGCTCCCAGGACCACCGCGCTCAGCCACTCGACGAACTCGAAGCACGCGCTGATCGCCAGGCACACGCACGTGCTGAGGAACGCCACCCAGCCGCCCGGCCGCAACGGCGTCCGGCGCAGCAGGACCTCCCGCACCGCGACCGCGGGCACGAACCCTTGGACCACGTGGGCGAACCGGTCGTAGTTGTTGCGTTGCGTGCCAAGCCATTCCTGTGCCCACTCGCCGAGCGGTGTCTCCGCGTAGGTGTACTGCCCGCCGTAGCAGAGCACCAGCGCGTGCAGCACCAGCAACCAGCACAGCAACCGGGTCAGCGGAAAGCGCTTGCGCAGCAACACCACCAGCGGCAGGCCGACGACCACCCACACGACCTCCAGCGCCCACGTGCCGGGTGACCTCGCCAGCACACCGGTCACCACCAGCGCGGCGACCACCACGCCGACCAGCACCCGCCCCTCGATCCGGCCCGGCCCGTGCACAGTGGACTCCATGCCGGATCACCGTAGTGGTGCGGCTGCCCGCGCGGCACCGATCCCGGCACCCGGCCGGACCGCCGCGCCGAGCAGTCCCGCAGCCGCGGCGCCGAGGAACGCGGTGAGGTGGCCGAAGTGGTCCACCGCCACGCCGGCGAGCAGGGCGCCGACGGCCTGCCCGACGGCGATCAGCAGGAACGACGTGCCGACGCCGGTGGCCGGCCGGTCGCCGTGCACGCGCGTGCTCCAGACCAGCAGCAGCCCGCTGAGCGCGATGTAGGAGGCACCGAACAGGCCGGCGGCGGTGAACGACACGGCGACGTCGCCCGGCCACAGCGCGAGTGCGGCGGTGGCCGCGGAGAGCAGGACGAGCACAGCGGTCCAGGCGGTGCGCAGGCCCAGGACGCCGGTCAGGTGACCGCTGACCGCGCCGAGCAGCCCGGCCAGTCCGATCAGCGACCACATCAGCGCGGCGGCGGTCGGCCCGGTGCGCACGACGTCGCGGCCGAACGTCCACACCGCCGAACTGGCCAGGCCCAGCAGGAACGCGGCGGTGAGCAGCGGCGCGGCACCGGGCGGCAGCAGCGACCCCGTCTCCCGGCCCGTCGCACCGCGTCCGTGCGGCACCGTCGCCACAACCCACGCCGTGACGGCGACCGACACCACGGCGAACGCCGCCCAGGCGAGCCGCCAGTCGTCCAGCAGGACCAGCGCGACCGGTCCGGACAGCAGCACGCCCACGCCGGTGCCCGCGTTCACCACCGACTGCGCGCGGTCCTGGCGCGCCGCGTCGACCGTGCGGGCGATCGCCTCGGCCAGCGGCGGTGACGCCAGACCGGTGCTCACCCCGGCGACCAGGACACCGGCCGCGAGCAGCACGCCGTTCGCCGAGACGGCGACGAGCGCGGTGCCGGCGGCGGCGAACACCCCCGCGCCCACCGCCACCGGCCGCGGACCGTGCCGGTTGGTCAGCAGGAACCCGGCGACGACCGCGATCCCGTAGCCGGCGTAGCTGCCCGCGCCGATGACGCCGAGCAGCGTGGAGCCCAGCGCGAACTGCTGCTGGAACGCGGGCGCGAACAGGCCGTAGGCGAACCTGGCGAACCCGTAGCACACCCCGACGAGTGCCGTGCCCGCACAGATCAACCCCACCTGCCGCCTGTCCACGATCCTCCCCTGGTAGAACGTCAGTTCTACTCCTAGACTAACGGCGTGGCCCCTTCAGCGCGAGAACGCATCCTCGTCGCCGCCTCCGAGCTGTTCTACGGCGACGGCATCGCGAACACCGGCGTGGACGCCGTGGTGGACCGCGCCGGGGTCGCACTCGGCTCGGTGTACAAGAACTTCGGCGGCAAGGACGGCCTGGTCGAGGCCTACCTGCGCCGCCGGGACCACCTGTGGCGCGCGACCTGGGAACGGGTGGCCGCCGACGCCGCGACACCGCTGGATCGGGTGCTGTCGGTGTTCGACGCCCTGCTGCTGTGGTGCCGCGACCAGGGCGCCGACCAGGGCTGCGCGCACGTCGCCGGGCTGGTGCAGTTGCCGGCCGGACATCCGGCGGTCGAGGTGGCCCTCGCGCACAAGAACCACCTGGTGCGCCGCCTGGCCGAGCTGGCGGCGGGTCTTCCGGCGGTGGACGAGGTCGTCGCGGACGTGGCGATCGTCTACGAGGGCGTTCTCGTGCGGATGCAGCTCGGGGCCGATCCGGAGAAGGTCATCCCGCGGGCCCGGAAGCTGGCGGAGACGGCGATTCTTTTTCGTTAGAACTCTCGTTCTAGTTCGGGTCAGCGTAGTTGCAGATTTCCACGAGGTTGCCGTCCGGGTCGCGCACGTAGACGCTGCGCATCTGCCCGAGGGCCCCGTCGCGCTCCCCCGGCCCCTCCTCGACGGGAACGCCGTGGGCGGCGAGGGTCGCGAGCACCTCGTCGAGCGGGTCCTCGGTGACGAAGCACAGGTCGGCGCTGCCGGGCACGACGTGGCGGGCCTTGGGTTCGAACTCGTGGCCTGCCTCGTGCAGGTTGATCTTGCTGTGGCCGAAGGCGAGCGCCTTGCGGTCCTCGCCGAAGGTCATCTCCCGCATGCCGAGCACGGTCACGTAGAAGTCGAGCGTGGCCCGCAGGTCGGTGACGGTGAGGACGAGGTGGTCGAGCCGGTCGATGCGCATCACCCCAGTCTGCCGGTTCGCGGCGTTCAAGGAGGTCCTCGCCGAGGTCGCGCGGACCTGCCGCCACTGAGCGGGCGTTGCCGGCCCTGTGCCGGGTCAGGTGACCGCTCCGCCGGGAACAGCAGGGGGCGGCGGTGGTTGCGATAGGGGTTCGCGTCGTTGCGGTACGGGTTTCCCGGATCGGCGTACCGGTCTTTCCCGGTGCCCTCCACCGACGTGAAATTACGTGGTGGCCTGGACGGATGTCGTTCGTAGCGTGGTGAGAGCGCGGGTTGTCTCCGCGTTCTCCCCTGCGAATGAAGGACATGACAGCTCATGGCGAGATGGAAAACCTCAGCGGGTGTGATCGGCTGTGTGATCGCCGCGGCCGGGTCGGCTCTCGTGCTCGCGACGCCGGCGTCGTCGGCGCCTTCGGCCCCCGTCCTCAACGCCGGGTCCGCCGATGCGGTGCCCGGCAGGTACATCGTGGTGCTCAAGGGCACCGCGACCGCGCAGGGCACGGCCTCGGCTGCCTCGTCGGTGGTCCAACGGCACGGCGGTCGCACCCGGCACGTCTTCGACGCGGTGGTCGGTGGCTTCTCCGTGTCGATGTCGCCGGAGCAGGCCGCGCGCACGGCGGCGGACCCGGCCGTCGAGCGGGTGCAGCAGGTCGTGCGCATGCAGGTGCTCGACACCCAGCAGAGCCCGCCGAACTGGGGTGACGACCGCATCGACCAGCGCGACCTGCCGCTGGACAGCAAGTTCACCTATCCCGCCAACGGCGGGGAGGGCGTGCGCGTGTACGTCCTCGACTCCGGCATCAACGCGAACCACCAGGACTTCACCGGCCGGATCGCGGCGGGTTACGACTTCGTCGACAACGACTCCACGCCGCAGGACTGCAACGGTCACGGCACGCACGTCGCCGGCACGGCCGCCGGAACGCGGTACGGCGTGGCCAAGAAGGCCACGATCGTGCCGCTGAAGGTGCTCGACTGCGGTGGGAGCGCCTACGACGACGACCTCATCGCCGCCGCGAACTGGGTGGTGCGCAACGGGTCCGGGCCCGGCGTCGTCAACTACAGCATCGGCTGCCGTCAGCGGTGCCCGAGCAACCCCGCGCTCGAGAACGCCGTCACCGGTGTCGTCAACAGTGGCGTGCAGTGGGTCATGGCGGCGGGCAACTCCAACGACGACGCCTGCCAGTACAGCCCGCAGCACCTGCGGGCGCCGATCACCGTCGGCAACAGCAACCGTTCCGACGCCCGCCGTTCGGACAGCAACTACGGCACGTGCCTGGACATCTTCGCCCCGGGAACGGACATCGTGTCCGCGGCGTACAACAGCAACACCGGCTCCGCCACCATGTCCGGCACGTCGATGGCGTCGCCGCACGTGGCGGGCGTCGCGGCACTGCACCTCGCGCAGAACCCGTCGGCCACCCCGGCGCAGGTGCGCGATGCGCTGGTGAACAACGGTTCCACCGGCAAGCTCAGCGGCATCAACACGGGCTCGCCGAACGTGCTGCTGTACTCCGGCTACCTCAACGGCACCCAGCCCGGTGGGGTCACCGTGGCGAACCCCGGTGACAAGACCGCGACGGTCGGCCAGTCGTTCCAGCTGAACAACAGCGCGAGCGGCGGGTCCTCCCCGTACACCTGGTCGGCCACCGGTCTGCCCGCCGGCCTGTCGATCAGCTCGACGTCCGGTTCGATCACCGGCACGCCGACCACCGCCGGCACGGCGAACGTCACCGTGACCGCTCGCGACAGCGCGGGCAAGACCGGTTCGGCGTCGTTCCGCATCGTCGTCGGCACCACCGGCGGCGGTACCTGCCCGGCCGTGACCAACTCGAACAGCGGCCAGATCCTCGACTACTACACCACGCAGAGCGCCATCACGATCACCTGCTCCGGTGCGGCGTCGGCCACCTCGACGGTCGCGGTGGACATCACCCACACCTACATCGGTGACCTGCGGGTGTACCTGACCGCACCGGACGGCACCACCTACCAGCTGCACAACCAGACCGGTGGTGACACGGACAACCTGGTGCGCACCTACACGGCGAACCTGTCCAGCGAGTCCCGTGCGGGCCGCTGGCTGCTGAACGTCTACGACGGCGGTCCCGGCGACACCGGAACGCTCAACCGGTGGACCCTGACGCTCTGACCTGAGCGAACGGTCCCCGCGCAGGAACAGGGGTGCCCGGCGGTCACCACCGCCGGGTACCCCTGGCTTCGTCTCAGCCCCGGCCGATGAGGTGGTCGTTGTCCCGCAAGGACTGCCGGGTCACCCCCAGTTTGCGCAACACCTTGGCGACGTGTTGCTCGACCGTGCGCGGCGACAGGAAGAGGACGTCCGCTATCTCGTTGTTGCTGCTGCCCGCGGCCACCAGCCGGGCCACCTCGCGCTCACGAGGTGACAGGTCAGAGCCATAACCCCGGCGACCGGCACGCGAAGGGGTCGCCCTGACCCCGAACTCCCGCAGCAGGTGCCGGCAGCGGGCGGAGTCGTAGGTGGCGCCCAGTGCCTCGTAGTCGTCGATGGTCCGGGTGAACGCCCGCACCGCTGCCGCCGGGTCGCCGGCGAGCAGGGAGGTGTCGGCACGCTCCCGTGCCCCGACGGCCAAGTACGACGCACCCATCTCCTCGTACGCGCGCGCCGCGGCGGTGTGGTGCTCGATCGACGACCGACCGTCGTGGTCGGCGAGCGCGCCGTGACAACTGTGCAACGCGGCCACGGCGAGCGGCGCGTCCATCCCGCTCACCCCGTCCGTCAAGTCCCGCACGACGGCCTCGGCGTCAGCGACCCGGTCCGCCGCCAGGTAGGCGTCCACGGCAGAGGGTGCGACCTCTCCCGCCCACGCCCACACGCCCTTGCGGCGCAGCAGCGCCATGCCCGCGTCCGCCTCGATCCCCGCACGCTCCACGTCACCGTCGCGCAGCGCGATCCGGACCAGACCGGCGGCGCAGCCGAGCGCGACCGGCGCGAACGCGTTGCGCGGAGTGCGGACGTGGGTGCCGGTGAAGTGGGCGACGGCCGCCGCCCGCTCGCCGCGGGCCAGCGCGTGCAGGCCGAGCACCATGTTCAGCTCGTCGGTGATCGCGGCGAGCTCGTGGTACTCGGCCAGCAGGGCCCGCGCCCTGGCCGCCAGACCGTCCCAGGCTCCCGTGAACCAGTCGAGGACCAGCGCGGTGCTCCGCGCTCCGCTCAGCACGTACAGGCTGCCGGTCTCCTCCGCCGCCCGGATTCCCGTCCGCAGGTACCGGCGGGCGTCGCCGAACATGCCGATCGTGGTCATCGCGTCGGCCAGGTTGCAGTGGACCCGGGCGACCTGGCGGTGTTCGGCCATCGTCCGGCCCGTCTCCGGCACCGCCGTCAACCGGTCGCGGACCCCGGCGTCGCCGATGACGACCAGCGAGCCGATCACGTTGGCCAGCAACGACATCCGCATCGCGGGGTCGGCGCTGCGGTCGATCGCCTCGTCGGCCTTGCGCAGCCACGGCCTGAGCTCGGTGAGCGGGGTGTCCCCGATGAACGGCTGGGACAGCATGCTCATCGCCCTGGCCGCGAGGTCCGGCCGGCCGGCGAGCTCACCGACGGCGATCTCCATCTGCGCGCGCGCCTTCGCGACGCCTTCCTCCTGCTTGACGAAGAGCATCGCCAGCAGCATGCGCACCTCGCCGCGCGCACCCTCGGACAACCTCGGGTCGACCAGCAGCTTCTCCAGCGCCTCCGCCGGGCCGTACGAGTCGAGCCCGAGCGCCGAGACCTCACCGAGCTTCGTCCCCAGCCGGTCCACCTCGGCACCGGACAGCCACGGCTCGGCCAGCAGGCGCCGCAGCAGCGGGATCGCCGCGGACGCGTCGGACAGCACGAGCGCCTGGTCGGCGGCGGCCTCGCCGTAGCGCAGCCAGTCCTCGCGCCGCCCCACCCTCCTGCAGTGCTCGGCCAACTGCACCAACGGCGGCCGGTCGAGCCCGGCGAGCACCACCACCGCGCGCTCGTGCAGCTCGTACCGCTCCAGCACCCCCACCGCGCGGTAGACGGCCTGCCGGGCCAGCGTGTGCCGGAACTCCAGGACCCCGGCGCCGCCGTCGTGCAGCAACGTGCTCGCCAGCGCCTCGGTGGCGGCGGCACGTACCGCGCTCCCGTCCAGTCCGGCGACCTCGCCGATGAGGTGGACCGTCGCCGGCACGGCCAGGACGGCCGCCGCGCGCACGAACTGCCCGGCCTCCGCGGGCAACGCACCCAGCCGCTCCGCCGCGGACTCCAGCAACAGCGCCGGAACCTCGCCACCGCTCGTCAGCCGCCGCACGGCCGCGCTGTTCGCCACCACCTCGTCCGAGCCGCCGCGCAACGAGCGCAGGACCTCCTCGACGACGAGCGGCAGCCCCGCGGTGTGCCCGTGCAGCTCCGCAGTGAACTCATCGCTCACCTCGTCCGTCTCCAGCGCGGCCGCGGCGAGCGCGGCCACCTCGTCCACGGTCAGCGGGGCAGGCCGCACCAGTTCCGTCGTCACGCCCGGCCCAGGCCGGTACGCCGTGCCCAGCGGCATCGCGGTGGGCAGGTCCTCACGCCGGTAGGTCACCACCACCGCCAACCCCGCGGGCGGGTCGGCCATCAGGAACCGGAGCAGCTGCAGCGTCCCGTCGTCGGCCCAGTGCAGGTCCTCGACCACCAGCACGGTGTCCCCCAGCGCCACCAGCACCGCGCGGATCGCCCGGAACAGCAGGTGCCGGTCGAACGAGTGGCTGCCGTTCACTGTCACCGGCTCCGGCAGCACGTCGGCCAGTTCGGGCAGCGCCTCCCGCAGGGCCGCCGTCACCGGGCTCAGCGGCCCGCACCGCTCGATCCGCGCGCGGCACCGGCCGAGCGCCTCCAGCACCGGCCCCAGGATGAACGGCTCGCGCAACTGCTGGCAGTGTCCCGTCAGGACGGTGCGCCCAGCGGCCTCCTCCGACGCGAGCAGCTCACGCACGAGCCGGCTCTTGCCGATCCCCGCTTCCCCCTCCACCTGCACCAGCGCGGGCAGGTTGCGCAGCGCGCGGTCCATCACCTCGAGCTCGTCGCGGCGGCCGACGAACACCGAGCTGTCCCGCACGACCAGAGACCGGACCAGGACCCCGTCCCTCCTCTCGGCGGCGAAGACGGGCTCGCTGCCTTCGAATGGGCCAACAGGGTACGTGACGTGCGAAGAAGACGTAAGGGACGACTTCGAACCGGCGGCGGACCTCTCCCGCAGCGAAGAGTGAACTGGGCGGCGCCTGCTCACCGCGCCCGCGGTCGCGGTTGACGCCTGCGCTCAGGCGTCGAACGAACGGCGGGCCGCTTCGATCTCCCGCAGGTGCTTCGTCGTCCACGCGCACATGGCGTCGACGGTCTGGCGCAGCTCCCGGCCCGGTTCCGTCAGCGCGTAGTCGACCCGCGGCGGCACGGTCGGGTGCACGAACCGCGACACCAGCCCGTTGCGCTCCAGCAGCCGCAGGTTCTGCGTGAGCATCTTGTGGCTGATCCCGTCGACCAGGGCGCGCAGCTCCGTGAACCGCCGGGTCTCGTCACCGATCGCCTCGATGATCAGCAGCGCCCACTTGTTGGCGACGTCGGAGAAGATCTCGCGCGCCAGCGAGTCAGCGCGGGCCAGGTCCGCGTCCTGCGGCAGCGTGAACTGCTTGCTCACCTTTAGGTTCCCCAGTCACGATAAAGTGCGTTCTTCCAGGTCAGCGTTCACTCTCCTATGGTTTCCCAGTAACCACAAGAGAGCGAGAACCTGAACATGATCACCCTGGTCAACCCCGACGGCCTGCCGCAGATCGACGTCTACCACCAGGTGGCGGTGGCGAGCGGGAGGACGGTGCACGTCGCCGGGCAGGTCGCCTGGGACGCCGGGCCCGACCTGGCCGAGCAGGTCGCGCAGGCCTACCTCAACGTCCACACGGCGCTGCGGAGCGTCGGCGCGACGTTCGACGACCTCGTCAAGGTCACCGTGTACGTCGTGGACTGGACGCCGGACAAGATGCCGCAGCTGCTCGAAGGCATCGCGAGGGCGGCTGAGGAGGCGGGCAGCACGCCCCGGCCGCCGGCCACGCTCATCGGCGTCCAGGCGCTGGACGTGCCGGAGCACCTGGTCGAGATCGAGGCCACGGCGGTCATCGACTGATCCACCGGTGGTCACCGGCGGAGGGTGACCGCCAGCGCCACCGCGGCGGTCAGGGCGATGACCCCGCTCACCACCAGCTGGTTGAGCCACACGACGAAGTTCCAGTCGGAGTCGCGCAGCAGCGCCGCCACGACCAGTGCCAGGGCCAGCGCGATCGTGATCTGGCGCAGCAGCGGCACGTCCAGCGGTGCCATCGCGCGGACCATGCCGAGCAGCATGACCAGCACCGCGAGGCCCATGGACACCCAGTAGGGCTCGAAGGCGTTCACCGCCGCGTCGAAGTGCAGGACCGGTGGCGCCGCGATCAGCCACACACCGGCCAGGAACGCGGTGACGCCTGCCCTGCTCTCGACGGTCCGCCCGCGCGCATCCCCCACGCGAACGATTCTCACCTCTTGGCGGCGCTGAAGGAATACCCGTGCGGGATGTGCAGGACCTGTGCAGGTTCGGTGAAAGGGCCGCGCACGACGGGCAACCGCGCGCCGGGCGCGTTCTACCGTCGGGCATGGACACCGTGGACGTGCTCGTCGTGGGCGCGGGACTGGCCGGTCTGCGCACCGCCCGCCTGCTCGCCGAGGCCGGGTTGGACGTGGCCGTGTGCGAACGGCGCGGCGACCTCGGCACCGGCATCCGCACCACCGGCATCTTCGTGCGGCGCACGCTGGAGGACTTCGACCTGCCGCACCTAGGGCCGGCGGTGCGCAGGGTGGTGCTGTACCCGCCGAGCCTGACCAGGCCGGTGGAGCTCGTCAGCGGTCGTGACGAGTTCCGCGTCGGGCACATGGAGGGCGTGTACGCGCAGGCGGTCGAGGACGCCCGGCGGGCCGGTGCGCAGGTCACCCTCAACGCCGGCTACCCGGCGAAGGCCGTGAAGGCGCGGTTCACGATCGGTGCGGACGGGGCGCGGTCGACGGTCGCGCGGCAGCTCGGGCTCGACGTCAACCGCACGATGATCACCGGTGTCGAGGAGGTCTACCCGGTCGCTCCCGGCGGGACGCCGACGTTCCACTGCGTGCTCGACCCGCGGCTCGCGCCCGGCTACCTGGCCTGGGTGATCGACGACGGCGAGCACGCCCACGTCGGGCTCGCCGGACGCGCCGACCGGTTCACCGCGCCGCTGCCCCGGCTGCTGCGCAGGTTCAAGGACGGCTTTCCCACCCCCGCACCCACCGGCCCGGTCCGGCGGCGCGGCGGGCCGATCCCGGTGGGCGGGGTGCTGCGGCGGATCGTCAGCACCGAGGGGTTGCTGGTCGGGGACGCGGCGGGGGCGGTGTCGCCGTTGACCGCGGGCGGGCTCGACCCGTGCATGCGGATGTCGGAGCTGGCGGCGTCGGTCACGGCCGACTACCTGCGCAGCGGCAACCGGTACGTGCTGGAGCACTACGACGGCGCGGGGCTGCGGCGGCGGTACGCGGCGCGCGGGGCCATGCGGCGGGGGTTGTCGCTGGTGCGGGGGCCCGGTGTGGCGGAGGCCGCGTTCAGCGGGCTGCGGACGTGGCTGGGGCGGGCGGTGGCGGCCAGGATCATGTTCACCTGACCGCCACCGCCCCTGCCGTCAGGCCGTGAGCAGCGTCAGGCCGTAGACCCGCAGGATCTCGTTGACCGGCTGGAACCACGTGCGACCGCCGCTCGCGCAGTTGCCGTAGCCGCCGGACGTCACGCCCTGGGCCTGGTCACCGGTGATGAACGAGCCGCCGGAGTCGCCCGGCTCCGCGCACACCGACGTGCCGACCATCTCGTAGACCGCGCCCTGCTGGTAGTTCACGGTCTCGTTGCGGCCCTGCACCACACCGCAGTGCCAGTGCGTGGTCGAGCCAGAGCGGCACACGGACGTGCCGGGCGGGGCCTCCCACGAACCGCGCACCAGGGCGTCGCTCACCTGGCCCCAGCCGAGCACGACCGGCACGTTCCACCAGCCGCCGCCGGTGCGCACCCAGCCGTGGTCGTCGGTGGGGAACGACGAGCCGACGAACTCGCCCTGCCAGGAGCGGTCCCAGCCGTGGACGTTCCAGGCGCCGACATTGCAGTGCCCGGCCGTCACGTAGCCGCCGTGCACGGAGAACCCGATCGAGCACCGGACGTTGCCGGTGTAGAACGGGTCACCGCCGACGGTTCCGGCGGCGAACGTCTGCGGCTGCCGGACGCCGTCGCGCTGGACCACGACGTCCTTCGGCAGTGCGGAGACGTCCGCAGCGGGCTCGGCCTCGACGACGACCGTGCCGCTCGGCACGTCGACTCTCCACGACGCGATGCCGGGCGGGATCTTGCCGGACTTCGACATCCGGTCGATGTCGTTCTTCACCGCGGTCAGCGACGCGAGCGACTTCGCCCGCAGCACCGGTGTCGCACCGGTGGCCCGCACGGCGTCGGCCTTCGCCGGTTCGGTGACGGCGACGTTCAGCTTGCCGTCGGCGAACCAGCTGCCGCCGTAGGCGTCACCGGCCGCCGCCTGCGCGGACGGGTCGATGCGCAGCGCGGTCTTCTCCTGGCCGATCCGCGTCACCGCCTCGGCCTTGCTGATGCCGAAGTCGCGGCTCATGGCGTCGACGACCTCGGCGGAGGCCACGGCGGCGGGGACGACGATGGTGCTGAGTACGAGAGCTGATACGGAAACAACGCGCAGCAACACTTTTCCTCCTAGGGTGCCCAGGGTGAGGTGGCGGCCCAGCTGACGTCCTCGGCATAACCTGCAGGGTTGTCGTAGACGTGTGCGCCGCCGCTCGATGCGACCCAAACCTCCTCTGCGTAGTGCCTGATGTTGGTGCCGAGCTCGTTGAACGACTCCAGCCGCACGCCGCCCCGCCCCGGCTGGGCGCAGAACGTCGCGTCGCGGCGGAACAGGTCGGTGTTGTCGTTCGTGCCGAGCTGGACGCGGAAGTCGGCGTGCCTCAGGAACTGGTTGGGGAAGTTGCGGGCCTCCAGCGAGTAGCACGACGGGTCGGCGAGACCGCGCCGGACCACGAACGTCGCGTCCGCCTTGAGCACCGCGTCGCTGCCGCCGGCGACGACGTCCGTGCGGGCCAGGCCGTCCCGGTGCCGCAGGTAGCGGTCGGTGAAGCCGGGCGTGGTCACCCGGAACGACCGGGCCTGGTCCAGCGGCAGGTCCGCGCCGCTGCGCCACAGCGCACCCGCCACCGCCCACGTGGTGTCCGCGGCGAACGAGCTCGCGGTGTCCCACGGGTTCGGGCCGCCGGAACGCGCCAGGTAGACGTTCTCGCCGTAGTGCCGGATGAACGCACCGCGCTGGTTGTACGACTCCAGCGCGGTGCCGCCGGAACCCGCGCGGGCGCAGAACGTCGCGTCGCCCGCGGCCGGGTTCGCCGCCGTGCCGATCCGCGCGCCGCTGTGCCGCAGGTACCGGCCGGGGAAGTTGCGCGACTCGAACGACAGGCACGAGGCGTCCGCGAGACCGGGCCGCGCGAAGAACGTGGCGTCCAGGCGGTCCAGGTCGGAGGACGGCACGTCGGTGCGCGCCAGGCCGTCGCGATGGCGCAGGTAGCGGTCGGTGTGGCCGGAGGTGGTGACCCGCAACGAGACCACGTCGTCCGGGCCGACCGCCGTGCCGTTCGCGATCGCCAGGACGCGCAGGTTGATCTCGCGCACCCGTGCCTCGGTCATCTTCAGCACCTGGCGGTCGTAGGTGTAGAAGCCGTTGACCTCGTTCTCCACGTCGTACGGTTCGGTGTAGACCGAGCCGGACAGGCCGCGCGTGTGCACCATGCGGGCGACCTGCTTGGTGATCTCCACGTACCGCGTGGTCAGCGACGTCTCGTCCGGGTACAGGGCGCCGTAGGCGAACCCGCGGCCGGGCTGCCACTCGTGACCGGTGATCCGGCGGCCGAGACCGCCGAACTCGCCGAGCACCGCCACCCGGCGCGCGTCGGGTGTCCTGGTGGCCGTGGTGATCTGGTAGTGGTGGTCGTCGATGACGTCGCCGTTGCCGGGGTCCGGGTCGGAGACGCAGCAGTTGGCGCCGGAGTTGTGGTTGACGAGCCTGGTGCCGTCGATCGACCGCACCAGGTCGGTGATGCGGCCGGCGTCGTACTCGCCCCAGCCCTCGTTGAACGGCACCCACTGCACGATCGACGTGATGCCCTTGAGCTGGTCGATCACCCGGCGCAGCTCGGACTCGAACGCGGTGTGGCCGTTCGGGACCTCGTCGACGGCGTCGAGCGACGGCATGTCCTGCCACACCAGCAGGCCCAGCCGGTCGGCGTGGTAGAACCAGCGGGCCGGCTCGACCTTGATGTGCTTGCGGACCATGTTGAACCCCAGTGCCTTCTGGCGTTCGAGGTCCCACCGCAGGGCCGCGTCGGTCGGGGCGGTGTAGATGCCGTCGGGCCAGTAGCCCTGGTCGAGCGTGCCGAGCTGGAACACGAACTTCCCGTTGAGCAACGGCCGCATGACACCGCCGACCAGCGCCTTGCCGAGCGAGCGCATGCCGAAGTAGCCGGTGACCGCGTCACCGCTGCTCGACGTCACCCGCAGGTCGTAGAGGAACGGGTCGTCCGGCGACCACAGCCGCGCGTTCGGCACCGGGACCCGCAGGCGCGCACCGGTCTGCCCGGTCGCCGTGCCCACGACCTGGCCGCCGCTGAGCACCTGGGCGGTCACGGTCTGGCCCGCGGTGCCCTGCACGACCAGGTCGAGCGCGCCGCCGGGCACGTCCGGCGTGGTGTCGAGGCGGGTGATGTGCTGCGCCCGCACGGGTTCCAGCCAGACGGTCTGCCAGATCCCGGACGCGGCGGTGTAGAAGATGCCGTCCGGGGTGCGGCGCTGCTTGCCGATCGGGTAGCGGCTGCCGTCGACCGGCGAGTGCACGCCGACGACGACCTCGTTGCTGCCCGCGCGCAGGGCGGGCGTGATGTCGAACGAGAACGCGTCGAAGCCACCGGTGTGCGTGCCGACCTGGGTGCCGTTGACCCAGACCCTGGTCTCCCAGGTGACCGCGCCGAAGTTGAGCTTCACCCTGCGACCGTCCCAGGTGGACGGAATGGCGAAGGTCCGGCGATAGAACATGGTGTCCTCGTGCCGTTTGACGCCCGACAGGGCGGACTCGACCGGGTACGGCACGAGGACCCCTTCGGCCAGCGGCCTGCCGAAGGGCGGTGAGCTGAGGTCGGGAGCACCCGCGAACTCCCAGACCCCGTTGAGGTTCTGCCACTCCTGCCGGACCAGCTGCGGTCGCGGGTACTCGGGCAGGGCGTTGGCCGGTGACACCTGGCTGGTCCACGGTGTCGTGAGGGGTGCGGGTTTCGGTTGCCACTCGGCGGCCTGCGCGGCCGTCGGTGTGACGGTTGTTGCTGCGACGAGGAATCCGACCAATACGCCCAGGACGCGTCTGGTCATGGCTCTCCTATCTCCGGAGTGTTCGTTGCAGGACGACGACGATGAGCAGGAAGACGCCGCTGACGGCGGACTGGAAGTTGCTGTCGAGCGTGCCGATCTGGTTGATGACGTTCTGGATCACCGTGCGCAGGCCGACACCGATCATGGTGCCGAGCACGGTGCCCGCGCCGCCGGTCAGCAGCGTGCCGCCGATGACGACCACGGAGATCGCGTCCAGCTCGGTGCCGACGCCGATGACCGTGACACCGGACTGCAGGTAGGCGGCGGTGAGCGCGCCGGCCAGACCCGACAGCACGCCGCTCATGGTGTAGACGAGGACCTTGGTGCGCGCGACGGGGACGCCCATCAAGATCGCCGAGGACTCCGCGCCGCCGGTGGCGAACACGTTCTGGCCGAAGTTGGTGCGGTTGAGCAGCAGACCGCCGAGCGCGGCCAGCACGAGCGCGATGAACACCGGGTGTCCGAAGCCGAACACCGTGCCGCGGCCCAGCTCGACGAACGCCGAGTCCGGTGCGATCCGGTAGGTCGTCGCGCCCTCGTCGGTGATCACCAGCAGCAGGCCGCGGGCGAACAGCAGCGAGGCCAGCGTGACGATGAACGGCGCCATGCTCGTGCGGGCGATGAGCAGGCCGTTGACCACGCCGATGAGCCCGCAGACCAGCAACGGCAGCAGCAGGGCGCCGAAGAAGCCCCACCGCGAGCCGTACGCCGCGAGCACGCCGCCCAGCGCGTAGAGCGAGCCGACGGACAGGTCGATGCCGCCGGTGATGATCACGAACGTCATGCCGATCGCGATCACCGCCAGGAACGAGCCCTGCAGCGCGAGGTCGCGGACGTTGTCGAGGCTGCCGAAGCGCGGGAACACCAGCCACGCCACGACGACCATCAGCACGAGCGCGACGGCCGCGCCCTGGCGTTGCAGGACCTTCGTGCGGGCGGAGGCGAGGGTGGTCGTCATCGGCGCTCCCTCGCGACGTAGACGGCGGCCACGATGATCGCGGCCTGGATCATCTGCGCGATGGAGTCGGGCAGGTCGTGCTTGATCAGGGTGGCCCGCACGAGCTGCATCAGCACCACGCCCATGACCGTGCCGAGGACGCGGACCTTCCCGCCGGTCAACGGGGTTCCGCCGACGACGACGGCGGTGATCGCGGACAGCTCCATCAGCAGGCCGATGTCGGCGGGGTCGCTCGCGGCGAGCCGGGACGTGGCGAGCACGCCCGCGACGGCGGCGAGCACGCCGGTGATCGCGTAGACCCCGACCAGCACCCGGCTGACCGGCAGCCCCGCCAGGTGCGCGGCCCTGCGGTTGCCGCCGACCGCGACGAGCTGGCGCCCGAACGTGGTGCGGTTGACCAGTCCCGCCACGAGGACCGCGAGGACGACGGCGACGAGCACGCTGATCGGCAGGCCGAACACGTCGTCGGTGCCCAGCGCCAGGAACGCCGGGTCGTGCAGCTGGACCAGCTGACCGTTGGCGATCACCAGGGCGAGACCGCGCCCGGCGACCAGCAGCGCGAGCGTCGCCACGATGGGCTGGATGCCCACCCGTGCGACCAGGAAGCCGTTGAACCCGCCCGCCGCCAGGCCGACCGCGAGCGCGATCAGGACGGCGGGCACCGGGCCGTACCCCAGGTACAGCGGGATGAGCGCGGCGGCCAGTGCCATGACCGCGCCGACGGACAGGTCGACGCCCTCGGTGCCGATCACCAGTGCCATGCCCAGCGCGACGACCAGCACCGGCGCGGCCTGGACCAGCTGGGTGCGGAAGTTGCCCGCGGTCAGGAAGTTCGCCGTGAACAGCACGTTGAACAGCAGCAGGGCGGCAACGGCGACGTGGACACCGTTGTCCTGGAGCCAGCGCGTCCTAGTGGCGGTCAGCGTCATCGGTCACCTCCGCCGGTTCCGCCGCGATGGCCGCGAGGACGTGCTCGCGGGTCAGCTCACCGCCGGTCAGCTCGCCCGCGACGTGGCCGTCGCGCAGCACGACGAGCCGGTCGGCGCCGTCGAGCAGCTCGTCCAGCTCGGAGCTGATCAGCAGCACCGCGAGTCCCTCCTTCGCCAGCTCGTCGATCAGCGCCTGCACCTCGGCCTTGGCGCCGACGTCGATGCCGCGGGTGGGCTCGTCGAGCAGCAGCACCCTGGGCTCCGCGCAGAGCCAGCGGGCCAGCAGCACCTTCTGCTGGTTGCCGCCGGACAGCTCGGCGACCCGCTGCTCCGGGCTGGAGACCTTGATGCGCAGCCGCGTGATGAACAGGTCCACGATCCGGTCCTGCTTCGCCCGGCTGACCAGTCCGAACCGGCTGAGTCCCGGCAGCGCGGCCAGCACGATGTTCTCCCGCACGGACAGGTGCGGGATGATCCCCTCGGCCTTGCGGTCCTCGGCGAGCATGCTGATGCCGGCGCGCATCGCGGCCTTGACGTTGCCGCGCGGCACGGGCTTCCCGCCGACGAGCACGGTGCCGTGCTGGGTGGGGATGGCGCCGATGATCGCCTTCGCGGTCTCCGTGCGGCCGGAGCCGAGCAACCCGGCCAGTCCCACCACCTCCCCCGGCCTGATGGTCACGTTCACCCCGTTGAGCCTGGGCCTGCTGGTCAGGTCGCTCGCCTCCAGGACGGGCTCCTTCCCGGCGTGGTGGTCCTCGCCGAACGCCGTCGTCCCACCCGCTCTGATGTCGCTGACCGATCGGCCGAGCATGAGCGACACCAGCTCGATCCTGGGCAGGGCGGCCAGTGGTCCGCTGTGGGCCTTCCGGCCGTCGCGCAGCACCGTGACGGTGTCGCAGAGCCGGTACAGCTCGTCCATGCGGTGGCTGACGTAGACGATCGCGATGCCGCGCTCGTGCAGCCGTTCCACGACCGCGAACAGCGTCTCCACCTCGCGCGGCTCGAGCGACGACGTGGGCTCGTCCATGATCACGACGTCCGCGTCGGCCTCGACCGCGCGGGCCAGTGCGACCATCTGCTGCTCACCGACCGACAGCGAACCCAGCGGCTGCGCCACGTCGGCGGTGATCCCGTAACCGCTCAAGATCCGCCGCGCGTCGGCGATGGCCTTCGCGCGGTCGATCAGGCCCAACCGCGTGCGCGGCTCGCGGCCGAGGAACAGGTTGCCGGCCACGCTCATCAGCGGGATGAGGTTGACCTCCTGGTAGATCGTGGAGATGCGACCGGCACGCCGGACCTCGCCGCCGTCGGGCTGGTGGATGCCGGTCAGCACCTTGATGAGCGTCGACTTGCCGGCGCCGTTCTCCCCCACCAGGGCGTGGATCGAGCCCCGGTGGAGGGTGAAGTCGACGCCGTCGAGCGCCTTGACGCCCGCGAACGCCTTCGTGACGCCCGCGACCTCGATGACGGGTTCAGTAGGCATTGGCGAGCTTCTGCGCGGCGTTGGTGGCGTCGTACTCGTCGTCGGAGATCACGATGTTCTGCGGGATCTCCTGGCCGGCCGCGAACTTCTCCAGCGTGTCGAACGCGAGCGGGCCGAAGCGCGGGTTGGACTCGACCACGGCGGTGTAGCTGCCGTCCGCGATGAGCTGCACGGCGGTGCGCGTGCCGTCGACCGACACGATCTTCACGTCCTTGCCCGGCTGCTTGCCCGCGGCCTTGAGCGCGGTCACGGCACCGACGCCCATCTCGTCGTTCTCCGCGTAGACGGCGGTGATGTCCGGGTTGCTCTGGATCAGCTGCTCCATCACGGCCTGGCCCTTGGAGCGGTCGAACTCACCGGTCTGCTCGGCGACGACGGTCAGCCCGGTGCCGGCGATGCCGTCCTTGAAGCCCTTGGTGCGGTCGACCGTGACGTTGTTGCCCGACGCGCCGAGCAGGATCGCGACCTTGCCGTTGCCGCCGGTCGCCTTGAGCATCGCCTGGGCCGCCCGCTTGCCCTGCTCGACGAAGTCGGAGCCGATGAACGTGAGGTAGTCGGTGCAGGGTTGCGACGTCACCTTGCGGTCGATCGTCACCACCGGCACCTTCTTGGCCTTCGCCGCGTCGAACGCGGGCTGCAGGCCGTCGGAGTTCAGCGGTGCCACGATCAGCAACTTCGCGCCGCGGTCCAGCAACGACTTGATGTCGCTGATCTGCTTGTTGAGGTCGCTCTGCGCGTTCGTGGTGAGCAGCTCGACCCCACGCTTGGCCGCCTCGTCCTTGATCGACTGGGTCTCGGCGGTGCGGAACGGGTTCGCCTCCTTCTCCGACTGCGAGAAGCCGACGACCGCGCCCTTGAGCTCGACCTGCGGGTACCCGGTCCTGTCCCGGCCGCAGCCGGGGCCGCCGCTCTGGTTCGCGGCGGCGCTCGCGGCCGGCCCACCGCTGGTCGTCGTCTGCTGGCCCTCCCTGGCCGTGCAGCTCGCGAGGAGCGCCACGGCGGCGAGGGCGATCGGCAGGGTGCGACTGAGGGACATCGTTGGCTCTCCTACGCGGTGCGGGTGCGTGGTCGCGCTCTCAGGGGCTAGATTTGCATCGTTGTTCCAACGATGTAAAGACCGCGGACTTCCCGGTACCTTTCCCGGTACCTCTTCAGGAGGCTGAGTTGGCCACGCTCAAGGACGTCGCGCGCCTGGCAGGCGTGTCGGTGAAGACCGTCTCGAACGTGGTCAACGGCTACTCGTTCGTCAAACCCGACAACCGCCGCCGGGTGGAGGAGGCGCTGGCCGCCACCGGCTACCGCCCCAACCTCGGCGCCCGCAACCTGCGCCGCGGCCGCACCGGCTTCATCGGCCTGGTGCTGCCGGAGCTCTCCATCCCCTACTTCGCCGAGCTCGCCGGCCTGGTGATCGCCGCCGCCCAGGAGCACGAGTGGAACGTGCTGATCGAGCAGACCTTCGGCACGCTGGCCGGCGAACGCGCGGCGCTGGAGGCACTGGGCCCGCACCTGGTCGACGCGGCGATCGTGAGCCCGGAGGCGGTCAGCGACTTCCAGCTGGAGGTCCCGACGGTGCTGCTCGGCGAGCACGAGGTGGACGTGCCGATCTCCCGCGTGGGCATCGACAACGTGCTCGCCGCCTCCACCGCCGTGCGGCACCTGATCTCGCTGGGCCGCACCCGCATCGCCGCGATCGGCGCCCACCCGCAGCGCGGCACGGCGGCGCTGCGCCTGGAGGGCTACCGGACCGCCCTGGAGGTGGAGGGCATCGAGTTCGACCCGGCCCTGGTCGTGCCGGCGTTGAACTACCACCGCGCGGACGGCGCGGCGGCGATGAACTCGTTGCTGGACCTGGAGAACCCGCCGGACGCGGTGTTCTGCTTCAACGACCTGCTGGCCGCCGGCGCCATGCGGGCCGCCGCGGAGCGGTTCGTGCGGGTGCCGCAGGACCTGGCCGTGGTCGGGTTCGACAACAACGAGGAGAGCGCTTACAGCTCGCCCTCGCTGACGTCGGTCGCGCCGGACAAGGGCGCTATCGCCCGTGCCGCGGTGGACCTGCTGCACCGGCGGGTGGGTGCGGACGCCGTGGCGGTCGAGAACGTGCAGACGCCGTTCTCGTTGCGGGTGCGGGAGAGCACGGCGTCGTGAGGCCCGCCGTGCCGGTGCTCGCTACGGCCGCGCGTAGGCCTCGTAGGTCTTCCGGTCGAACAGCACGAACCGCACCAGCTCCACCGGCGCGTCCCTGACCGCCGCCAGCGCGATCTCCGCCGCCGACTCCACCGGCCAGCCGTAGATGCCCGTCGAGATCGCCGGGAACGCGACCGACACCGCCCCGAGCTCCGCCGCGACCCGCAGCGAGTTGCGGTGGCAGTCGGCGAGCAGCTCGGAGCGGTCCTCGGTGGCCGACCACACCGGGCCGACCGTGTGCACGACCCAGCGCGCGGGCAGGCGCCCCGCCGTGGTGGCCACCGCCTGACCGGTCTTGAGGCCGCCGCCGTAGTGGCCGGCGCGCAGTGCGCGGCACTCGGCGAGGATCTCCGGACCACCTCGGCGGTGGATCGCGCCGTCCACTCCCCCGCCGCCGAGCAGGGAGGAGTTGGCGGCGTTCACGACCACGTCGACGTGCTGTTCGGTGATGTCGCCCTGGACGAACTCGACGGTGCTCATCCTCAGATCATGACAGCGGGCACGTCGAGACGTCGGCCGGGCGCGGGAGGGTCGCCGAAGCGGGTGGCGTGACGCCGTCGAGCCAGCGTTCCAGCGCCACGAACGCCGAGCGGTGGCACGGGGCCAGCGGGCGCAGGCGGTCGGGGTAGGCGTCCACCAGGCCGTCGACGTGGGTGCCCTGCTCGACGCGGAAGTAGCGGTGCAGGCGGTCCGGGGTCATCGCGGCGTAGACGTCGGAGTCCTGGGAGATGGGCAGCAGCACGTCGTGGGTGCCGTGGACCGTGATCAGCGGGCGGTGGATCTTGCCGGTCAGGGCGACCGGGGCGATGGCGGGGCCGGCGATGCGCCGGCGTGCGGCGTAGTCGTAGTCGGCGTCGCAGGCCGGGGTGCCGGACGCGCAGAACGGGGTGCCCGCTTCGAGAGCGCCGTCGAAGGACGGGTCGAACTCCTCGCGGTAGATGCGCTGGGTCAGGTCCCAGTAGTAGCGGTGGTGGTAGTCCCACAGGAACTCCGTGCCCGCGGGGAAGCCCGCGGCGACGATGGCGGCGTGGGCCTGCGGGTCACCGGCCAGGTAGGCGGGATAGGCCCTCAGCACCGGCGGCAGGAACGTCAGCGGGTTCGGCCCCTTGACCGTCCACAGCGTGCCCTCCCAGTCGACGCCGCCGTCGTAGAGGTGCGGGCGGTTCTCCAGCTGCCAGCGCACGAGGTAGCCGCCGTTGGAGATGCCGGTGGCGATGGTGCGCCTGGCGGGGCGGCCGTACCGCTGCGCGACGACGGACTTGGCGGCGATGGTGAGCTGGGTGAGGCGGTGGTTCCACTCGACCATGCCGTCGCGGTAGAACTGCGCGCCGGTGTTGCCCTTGTCGGTGGCGGCGAAGGCGTAGCCGCGGGCGAGGACCCAGTCGGAGATGGCCCTGTCGTTGGCGTACTGCTCCCGCACACCGGGTGAGCCGGCGACGACCAGGCCGCCGTTCCAGCGGTCGGGCAGCCTCACCACGAACTGCGAGTCGTGGTTCCAGCCGTGGTTGGTGTTGGTGCGCGAGCTGTCCGGGAAGTAGCCGTCGACCTGGATGCCGGCGACGGGGGTGGGAGCCGGCAGCGCGGCGCTGGTCAGGCCCGTCCAGTCGGCGGGGTCGGTGATGCCCCCCGCCGTGCTGAGATCGGCCAGCCTGACCAGTTGCTGGTGTTCGGCGCCGGGGACGTGCAGCGCCGGGGCCGGTACGAGCAGCGACGCGACGAGCGCCAGGGGCAGCAACATAGCCGGTCAAACTAGCTGCGGCCGGTCCTCGGCGACATGGTTGCCTCCCACACAAGCCCGGCTTTGAAAGTGGTGAAGCCGAACAGGTCGAGCACCCGCCGCACCCGCGGCTGGGCGCGGCGCAGGGTGAGGTCCTTGCCGTTGTGGTTCGCCGCGCACAACAGCAGGAGCAGGATGCGCAGCCCGCTGGCGGACAGGAACGTCACCTCGGCCAGGTCGATCGTCACGCTCTCCACGGCGCCGTCGGCGATCCCGGGCAGCACCGCGGCGAAGAACTCGTCACAGGTGGTCACGTCGACCTCGCCCCGGCAGGTCGCGACGAAGTGCGCGCCCGTGCGGCTGGTGCTGATCGCGAACGGGCTCGGTTCACAGGCTTCTGCGGACATCGGTCCTCCTCCCGCACCACTGCACCGCAGCGGCGGGTGCGGCGCTAGCAGCGGAAGCGAAGGCGCCGACTGCCAAAACGAAGGACGTCAGCCCGACCTCAGCGTCTGCGACGGCGACACCCCGTACGCGGACCGGTAGTGCGCCGCGAAGACACTCGGCCGTGCATACCCCCACCTGGCGGCGATCTCGGTGACCGTGCCCTGCCGCCGCTGCAGGTCGAGGTGGGCCTGCGCGAGCCGCACCCGCCGGACGTACGCCGTGGGCGTGGTGTCGAGGTGCCGCCGGAAGGCGAGCTGGATCGCCCGGAGCGACACGCGGGCCGCACGTGCGATGTCGGCGGCGGTGATGTCCTTCTCCGCCTCGGACTCGATGTACGCGATGGCGCGTTTCAGCGCGTGCGGACGGGCCTGGCCCGGCCCGTAGTCCACGAGGGAGACGTTCGGGAACGTCGCGAGGGTGGTCGCGATGAGCAGGCGTGTCGCGTTCTCCACGACGAGCGGTTCGTCCTCGAACGCCGGCAGCACCTCGTCGCGCAGGTGCACGCACGTCGACCGCCACGCCGCCGCGGCCCGCGCCGACACCGCCGTGCAGCTGGTGAACCGCACGCCACCGGCGAACCGGTCGACCACGGCCCGGTCCACGACCACGAGCGTGGCCTTGGGGTCCTCGGCCACGACGGAGTACGGGAACTCGGGCTGCCCGGTCAGCAGCAGGTGCCCCGGCAACACGTTCTGGTAGTCACCGCTCGTGCGGTACCGCGCCCGCCCACCGTCGAGGTACCCGAAGATGTAGGCATTCTGCGGCCCGCTGGTGGCCTCGAAGCCGATGGAGCTGTCGATGACGTCGAACCGGACCGGCCCGAACCGGCGGGAGCGCAACCGCAGCCACGACCGCCCATCGCCGCCGTGGATGCGCATCTTGCCGTAGGCGACGCTGAGGGCCGCCTGCATCTCGTCCAGATCTGTCAGCTCGACGACCTGTTCCACGCGCTGAACAATCCTCGCCCGCGCCGGTCGTGTCCATGACCCGCCCGGATGCCGGTGCTGGTGCTTCGAACGCAACGCCCGGCGACTGAACGGACCAGCGGGCGACGCGGTGCGCGACAGCGGCCGCGCTCAGGCGGCGGCGAGGACCGCTGCGATCTCGTTCAGCAGCACGGACTTCCGGCTGTTCGGCAGGAACGAGGCCAGCACGGCGTTCTCGGCCAGCCGCGCGACCTCCGCGCGACTGAGGTCCACTGTGGACGCCACGGCCAGGTGCTCGCCCTCCAGCGTGGCACCGAAGAACGGGGGGCAGGAGAACGCGTGCGACTCAGGGAGCGAGGTCGCCGCGTTCGGTGTCAGCGCCGCAGAGCGGCAGCTTGCGGTCCAGCACGCGCTCCACGCCAGCGGATCACGCGGGAGTCCGGCGAGGTCCCGCTGCTTGCTCTGCCGGCGTCCGCAAGGAGAGGGAGGGGGCGGCAAGACTTCTGGCCAGGGCCTGGACGCGCTGCGCGGCCTTGACGTGTGGTATCGGTGGCGGCTGGGGGATCGACGCTTTGGTCGGCCGGCGGACGCGGCCGCACGGGACCTGCACGACCTGGAGCTGCTCAGGGTGGCGTTCGGCGACGTCGGCTGAGACCGGAACACCACCGGGAGGTCCACATCAGACCGGGCGGCGCTGGTCGCACGGGCCGGGACCGCCCTCGACGCGACCCGGCAGCTCACGCGGACATGGCCTCCGCTTTGATCTGCTCGAACTGCGCCGCCATGGCCGCGGACAGCGCCTGGGCCGCGGACAGCGGGCGGACCATGACGGTGAACTCGTCGATCAGGCCGTCGGCGTTGAGGTGCAGGAAGTCGCAGCCCTGGATCTCCCTGCCGCCGACCTCGGCGCGGAACACCAGCGCGGAGTTCTCGCCGTCGACGATCTCGCGTTCGTAGCGGAAGTTCTCGAAGACCCGCAGGACGCCGCGCAGGATCGCCGCGGTCAGCGGCTTGCCGGGGTACGGGGAGAACGCGACGGGGCTCGTGAACACCACGTCGTCGGCCAGGCAGGCCGCCATGGCGTCGGTGTCGCGGGCCTCGACGGCCGCTCGGAAAGCCTTCATGAACGGCACCGTACCCCGGACGGCGTGGTTCACGTGCGCGCACGGGCGAGTGAGGTTGAATCGAACGCATGAACGGGATGTCCGCGTTGCAGGAGGCATTGGCAGAGCCCGCGGCGCAGGCGCGCGACCGGTTCGCGGGACGGCTCAACGGTTATCTCGACGGATCCGGCGTGGTGCACGCGGTGCGGTTGCAGGGGTGGCTCGGGCTGGAGGTGCCCGGTCCCGGTTGTCACGTCGGGACCGGCAGCTGGGACTTCACCCGGTTCAAGCCGACCACCTCGCCGGTCTCGTGCGGGCGGTGCCGGTCGGCGGGGCTGCTCGCGAGCTCGTTCACCGGCGGGCCGCACCAGCAGGTGCTGGACCTGGACGGGATCTGAGCGGCGCGGGGCTCACCCGCAGGCGTCGCGGTTGCGCAGGATCATGCCGGTGACCGCGGTCATGCCGAGGCGTTCGTAGTACGGCCGCAGCTCCTCGTCGCAGACGAGGTCGATCGAGTACAGGTGCGCGCCCTCGGCCACGACCCGGCGCACCAGCTCGGCACCGATCCCCCGGCCCTGGTGCTGCGGCAGCACCTCCAGCCACGGGACGAACCCGGTCAGCACGCCGTCGCTGATCAGGTTCACGAAGCCGGCGACCTGCCGGTCCACGCGTGCGACGACGGCACGGTAGCTGCCGCGCAGCACCGCGAGGTGCTGCGCGGGGCTCGGCGGCTTCGGCCAGCCGGCGAAGAACCCCGTCAGGTCGGCTTCGGTCAGATCTTCGACGTCGGTGCTGTACGTGATCACGACAGCAGCCTGCCACCGCGCCGATCAGAAACGTTCACCCGATGCCGGTGGCTCGTGCGCGAATTCCACGCGAAAACCTTCAGAACAGGTCCGGTTTCTGCCCGTTCCGTCTTGATTGGCATACCTGCTCCGACGTGCCAGAAAACGGTTGCAGCCCGAATTCCGGATTACTGATCCCTTTAGGTCGTTATGGTCTCAAGCGGCAGTTTCGGTTCTTTGACATTTTTCTTTACACAGTCCTGAGCTGCAGATATGATGCAGAAAAGGGACGACAACCACCCGTCTGGCGGAATGATGAGCCGTTGGCGTACTGAGACACGTGCTAGCCGACTGACATTTGTCGTCCCTATCCTCTATTTGCACACGCCGCACCTGAGGTGATCTGCGCAGTCGGGGAGGAAGAGTGTGGAGCGTCGGATTCTCGAAGAGCTCGCGGACGGGGTGGCGCCGGACAGCGCAGGCCCCCAGTGGGCCCTGCACGGCCGGACGGCGGAGGTCGGCCGCGTCGAGCTGCTGATGCGCGAGAGCGCCGAGCAGCAGCGGGCGCACGTCGTCGTGCTGGAGTCCGGCGCGGGAACCGGCAAGACCCGGCTGCTGCTGGAGCTGATGTCGGCCGCGGCCAGGCGCGGCTTCGCGGTCGTCAACGGTGCGGCGGAGCAGACCGGTCACGGCAGGGCCGTCACCCTGGTCAACGCGCGCGGCGGGCGGGCGGAGGAAGACCGGGTGGGCGTGCTCGCCGGGCGGTTCGAGGCCCAGCTCGCCGGTCACCTGCGGCGCGGACCGGTGCTGGTGGCCGTGGACGACGCGCAGTGGACCGACTCCACGCTGCTGCAGGCGCTGGGGGCCGTGATGTCCAAACTGGACAAGGCGCCGGTGCTGTGGCTCTTCGCCGTGCACACCGACCACGCCGAGTCCCCCAACGGGGTCGCGTTGCGGGTGCTGGCGCGCAGGCACCGCACCGAGTGGCTCGGGCCGTTGCCGCCGCTGAGCGGTGCGGCGGTCGCGGGCATCGCGGGCGACCTGCTCGACGCGACGCCGAGCGACGACCTGGTGGCGTTGTGCGAGAGCGTCGGCGGCACCCCGCAGGCGGTCGTCGACCTGGTGCTCGACCTGCGCCGCGAGGGGTGCGTGGTGGCCGGCGACCACGTGGCGCGGCTCGTGGGCGGGCCGTGGGCGACGGGGGTCTCCGCGGCGGTCGAGGCCGAGCCGGACGCACCGCTGCCGCGGCCGTTCGTGCGGCTGGCGCAGGCGCGGCTGTGGGAGCTTCTCCACCCGCGCGCAGGAGGTGCTGCAGGTCGCCGCCGTACTGGGCAGCAGGTTCACGCCGCAGGACTTGGCCGAGATGCTCGGCGAACGCCCCGCGCAGCTGCTGGGGCCGTTGCAGGAGGCGCTGGCCGCGGGGCTGATCGGCAGCGAGGCCGACGAGTTCGTGTTCCACCGCGAGCCGGTGTGGCGCGCGGTCCTCGGCACCGTGCCCGAGCTGCTGCGCTCGATGCTGCACCACCAGGCCGCCACGATGCTGCTGGCCCGCCCGCGCGCCAGGGCCGAGGCGGCCGCGGTGCACCTGGTGCACTGCACGGTGCCCGGCGACACCGCGGCGATCGCCACGATCCGCGAGGCGGCGCACCGGATGCTCGCCTCCTCGCCGCAGGCGGCGTCGGCCCTCGCGACCCGCGGGCTGCGGATCGCGACCCCCGGCAGCGCCGACCACGCGGCGCTGGCCACCACCGCCACGGCCGCGCTGGTCCGGCTCGGGTGCCTGAGCGAAGCCGTGGACCTGGCCCGCGAGCAGCTGGGCGAGCACCTGCACGGCGGTCCCGAGTTCACCCGGCCGTTGCGGACCTGGCTCGCCACGGCGTTGCTGCTGCGCGGCGACACCACGGCCGCCTACGACCTGTCGAACCAGGCCGTGTCGGTCACCCGGCCGGGCACGGACCTGCGCGACCCCGCCACCGAGCCGTGCCCGGAGCTGCTGCTGCTCAACGCGTTGTCGCACAACGACCAGAGCAAGGTCACACTCGTCGCGGACCGGGTGCTCGACCTGCCGGAGCCGCACAGCGACGACGTCCGGGCCGCCGCTCTCAACGTGCGGGCGATGTCGCACTGGCGGGAGGGCCGGCTCGACGAGGCGATCAGCGCCGTCGACGAGGCGGTGCGGCTGCGCGGCCCGCTCACCCGCGCGTGGCAGAGCGATCCGCTGTGGACCAGGGCGTGGCTGCTCACCAGGGTCCGCAAGCTCGACGAGGCGCTCGCCGCCGCCGAGACCGCCCGCGCGGCCATCGACGCCGAGCACAACGGCGTGCTCAGCCCGGTCCCGCTCGCCCTGCGCGCCACGATCCTGCTCGCCAAGGGCGAGCTGGCGGCGGCGGAAGCGGACGCGCGCGCCGGGCTGGCGGCCTCCGAACGCGCGGAGATGCCGTTGTACCAACCGCAGCTGCGCGCGGTGCTGGTGATCTCGGCGCTGCGCCGCGGTGATCTGGCCATGGCGTCGGACAGCCTGCGGCGACTGGAGGAACGCGCACCGGCCGAGCGCGCGCAACCGTGGACGGCGCTCATCCGCGTGCTCGCCGCCGTGGTCACCTCCGCACGCCGTGGCGCGCACGCCGCCATGGACGAGCTGCGCGGGGCGATCACGGACACCGAGCAGTGCCGCCAGATCCTGCTGGAGGACCCGTCGATGACGGCGTGGGCGGTCCGCACGGCGCTGTCCGCCGGTGAACGGCAGCTGGCCGGGAACGTCGTGACCGCCGCCGAGCGGATCGCGGCCGAGAACCCCGGCTTCGACACGGTTCTCGCGGCCGCACGGCACGGAAGAGCGTTGTACGACAACGATGTCAGCGCCCTGGCGGGTCTGGAGGACGGTTACGGCGACCCGTGGGCGGCGGCGTCGGTCATCGAGGACACCGGGACGTTGCTGCGCGAGCAGGACCGCGACCGCGCCATCGCCGGGCTGAACCGGGCGATGGCCGCCTACGACGAGCTGGGAGCGGAGTGGGACTCGGCCCGCGTGCGGCGCAAGCTGCGCAGGCTGGGCGTGCGGCGGCGGCACTGGAACCACGAGGCGCGGCCGGAGACGGGCTGGGACAGCCTCACCAGCACTGAGGCGAAAGTGGCCCGGCTGGTGGCGCAGGGGCTGACCAACCGGCAGGTGGCGAGCGAGATGTTCGTGTCGCCGCACACCGTCGGGTTCCACCTGCGGCAGATCTACCGCAAGCTCTCCATCCAGTCGCGCGTGGACCTCGCCCGCATCGCGCCCTAGAGGCTCCTGCGGGGGTGTCGAAGCGTCGAATCCCACGCCGGCCACAGCCGGGTGGCCCGCGTCGAACGGGGCTTCGACACCGCGGTTGCCCTGATGGGGATACGGACGCGCAGGCGGTCCGGTTCACTGTGGACCGGTCCGTGTGCACGTTCTCACCTGGGGCCGATCGGAGGTCCTCCCCCCGCGTTCCGGCCACTATTCTGCCTGCATGGCCCTGCCTTCCGCTCCTCTGCGCCGTGCGCGCTGCGGAGCTGTCGGCGTGACCACGGGCGCCTTGGCCGTCCTCGCGCACTCCAGCGCCGACGGCCACCTGCCCGATGCCGGGCTGGTCTTCTCCCTCGTCGCGTTGCTGACGTGGGCGGTGGGCGGGCTGGCACGGCGCGAGCTCACACCGGCGCGGCTGCTGGCGCTCGTCGGCGGCGGGCAGCTCGCGATGCACCTCGTGCTGGAGCTCGCCTCGTCCCGGCACGACCACGTCAGCGCCGGGTACGTCAGCGCCGAACGCATGACCGCGGCCCACGTCGTGGCCACGGCGGTCGTCGTCGGCGCGCTGGCGGTCGCCGAGCGCACGGTCCTCGGGCTGGCGCGCACGCTCGCCTCGCTGCTGCCCCGCAAGCTGACGCCGTTCGTGGCGACGGCTCCCCTCTCCGTGCCCGTGTACCGGCACGTCCCGGCCGCCCCGGTGGTCCTGGACGTGCTGTCGTGGCGCGGTCCCCCGGCTGAACAGGCCTGACTCCCCTCACCCCCGAGGCCGGCGCGCTCGTGCGCCGGCCGGTGCCTGTTCACGCCCACTTGGAGCTCTGCCATGTCCACCACGGAAACACCGCCGGCCACCGCGCCCGCGACCAGGACCTCGTTCGCCTGGCGCGGACTGTTCCTGCGCCTGCACTTCTACGCCGGCGTGCTCGTCGGCCCGTTCATCCTCGTCGCCGCGCTGACCGGTGTCCTCTACGCGCTGACCCCGCAGCTGGAGTCGTGGGTCTACTCGGACCAGCTGCGCGTTCCCGCGTCCGCGCAACAGCTCCCGTTGTCCGAACAGGTCAGCGCGGCGATGGCGACCGCGCCCGCCGGTGACCTCGTCGCGGTACGCCCGGCCGCTGAACCCGGTGACACGACCCGCGTGCTGTTCGCCGAGGAGGGCCTGGGCGAGTCCGAGCGCCGCGCCGTCTTCGTCGACCCCGGCACCGGGAAGGTGACCGGCGACCTCGTCGTCTACGGGTCCAGCGGCGTGCTGCCGTTGCGCACCACGCTCGACCAGCTGCACCGCAACCTGGCGCTCGGCGAGCCCGGCCGCCTCTACAGCGAGCTGGCCGCCTCCTGGCTGTGGGTGATCGCGCTGGGCGGTCTCGTCCTGTGGCTCACGCGGGCCCGCGGCAGCAAGCGCATCCGCAAGCACGGCCTGCTCGGCGTGTGGGTGCTGGCGGGCGCGCTGTTCCTGTCCGCGACCGGTCTCACCTGGTCGGCCTACGCCGGCGAGAACATCGGCACGCTGCGCGAGGCGTTCGGCTGGTCCACCCCGGCGCTGCAGGTCCCCGGCGGTGGTGAGCACTCCGGTCACGGCGAGCACACCGAGGCGCCGGCCGCCGACCCCGCGGACGTCGACGCCGTCCTGGCCACCGCGCGCGGGTGGGGCATCGACGCGGGCCAGGTCGAGATCGGGCTGCCCGCGGAGGGCGTGTGGAAGGTCACCGAGATCGAGAAGGGCCTCGCGAGCCACGGCGACGCGGTGGCCGTGCGGGACGGCTCGGTCGTGCAGCTCGGTGCGGTTCGCCGACTTCCCGTTCATGGCGAAGATGACGCGGTGGGGCATCGACGCGCACATGGGCGTGCTGTTCGGCTGGCCCAACCAGCTGCTCCTGCTGCTGCTCGGCGGCGGGCTCGTCGCGCTGGTCGTCATGGGCTACCGGATGTGGTGGAAGCGCAGGCCGACCCGCGGGTTCGGCCGCCCGACGCCGCGCGGGCAGTGGCGCAAGGCGCCGCCGGTGGCGCTCGTGGCGCTCGGCGTGGGCGCGGTCGTGGTCGGGTGGTTCGCGCCGTTGCTCGGGATCAGCCTCGTGGCGTTCCTCGTGGTGGACGCGCTGCTCGGGTTGCGGGGCGAGGAGAAGACCGCGGCGAGCTGACCCGCGGGACGGTGTGGTGCGCACCGGACCACACCGTCCACAGTGGACAAAGCTTGCTTGATCTGGACATTTGCGGCATATTTGTCCCCAGGTGCGCCGGGAAGCCTGGTCGGCCCGCACGTCACAGCAGGTGGCGGCGGAGAGCTGACGAGGGGTGCGCACGATGACTCTGATCCCGCACGCCGTCCCCCTGAGCAACGACCCGCAGGTCGTGCGCGCGCTGGCCGGGCGCTGGCGGCGGACCCGGACGTTGCTGCTGTTCTCCGCGGGTGTGCTGCCCGCCGCGATCGGTGTCGTGTGCGTCGTGCTGGCCGGGATGACGTCGGCCGGGCAGCGGATCATGCCGTGGTGGTCGGCGATCCCGGCGGTGGCGGCGGCCGCGTGCGCCTGGGCGTTGCTGTCGTGGTTGCGGCGCAACGGGTTGAGCGACCCGCACTCGTGGTTGCCCGCGACCACGCTGATGACCGGGGCGCAGGTGGTGCTCGGCGTGCTGCCGGGATCGGGGATCGCGTTGCGGCTCAGCCCGGGTGCGGCGGTCGCGGTGAAGGCGCTGTGCGCGGCGGGCGTGCTCGGGGCGGGCTCGGCCGGGTGGCTGGCGCGGCTGGCGAAGCGGTCGTTGCTCGCGACACCGGTCGTGGAGCTCGGTGCGACGGCGTTCCCGCTCGTGCTGACCGGCGGCGGGACGCGGGTCGTGATCGGCACCGACCGGCTCGACTGGCGGGCAGCGGGAGTCGACGCCGGCGTGGCGTTCGCCCGGATCGACGAGGTCACCGCGCGGGACGACGCGCTCGTGCTGCGGACGGCGTCCGGGACGTGGACGGTCCCGGTGCCGGACCCGGTGGGCGCGCGGGACCTGCTGCTGCGGCGGATGGCGTGGTGGCGGGAGCAGACCGAGGCGGCCGCGCAGCAGGAACGCGAGCGGTACCACGAGCTGTTGCGCGACCTCGGCGCGGTCGTCGGACGCGCGTCGACCGGACCCGTCAGCGTCACCGTGGACGCGAACGGTGTCACCACCGGCATCGCGCTCGACCCGGCCGCACGCGACCAGGACCCCGACGTGTTGTCGGCGTTGCTGATGGCGTGCATCGGCAAGGCACGCGCGGATGCCCGCAAACGGGTGCAGGACCTCGTGCTCGACCACGCCGCGTGACCCACCGGAAGTCGGTTGTCCTCCACGCCGGCGTCTCCGTACGTTCACGTCGACAACGGGAGATGGGGGCGACGCACCATGCGCAGACGTGACTTCCTCGCAGCGGCGGCCGGTGTTGCGGTCATGGCGGCCAACCCGGCGAGCGCGTGGGCCGCGACGCGGCAGCGGCCGGGCGCCTCGCACCTGCCCGACCTCCACCTCGGCGACTTCCCCGTGGTGGCACAGGTCAAGGCCCGCAAGGCGCTCGAGCACCTGCGGGTGCTGAGCGACCGGATCGGCCCGCGCATCGGCGGCACCGCCTCCGAGCACCAGGCGCGCGACTACCTCGTGAAGGTGCTCAGGCAGCTGCGGTACCAGGTGACCACGCAGCCGTTCACCGTGCCGGACAAGTACCTCGCCGACGTCGTCGTGGACCGCGCGCGCTGGCAGGCGGGCGCGTCCCGGTTCGGCGCGCTCGGCGTCACGGTCACGGCACCGGTCGCCGACGTCGGCGACGGCAGCGCGTTGCCCGACCTGACCGGCAAGATCGCGCTGTTCGTCAACGCCCCCACCGGTTCCGCGCCGACGCTGGCCGCGATCGAGAAGGGCGCGGTCGCCGTCCTGCTCGGCCGCGTCTCGACGACCGCGAGCAAGCTGAGCGCGTTCTCCCCCACCCTCACCCAGAACGTCGCCGTGCCGGTGGTCGGCCTCGCCCAGGTGCACACCGAACGCCTGCGCGGCAGCACGGCCGAGCTGACGATCACCACGACCCACCACGCGAACCTGACGTCCTACAACGTGATCGCCGAACGCCCGGCCACGTTCCCGTGGCGCGACAACGGGGTCGTGATGGTCACCGCGCACTACGACAGCGTTCCGGGCTCGCCGGGCGCCAACGACGACGGCAGCGGCACGGTGCTATGCCTGGAGCTCGCGCGGGTGCTGCGCCACCTGCCGACGAGCAGGACGCTGCGCTTCGCGTTGTGGGGCTCGGAGGAACAGGGCCTGCTCGGCTCCCGCCACTACGTCTCGCAGCTCACGCCGGAGGAGATCGCCCGCATCTCGGGCGTGTTCCAGAACGACATGGTCGCCACCAGCCACGACCCGGCCACGGCGTACTGGCTGCTGTCCGTCGACGGCGCCGACAACAACACCACGCGCGAGGTCCGCGCCGCCGCTCAGCGACTCGGCTACGACCCGCGCGTGCACGGCCCGGTGGCCCGCGGGTCCAGCGACCACGTGCCGTTCCACGAGAAGGGCATGGCGTCGGCGAACTTCAGCTGGCGCGGCGAGGGCGGTCCGCAGCTGCTGGAGCCGATCTACCACACGCCCGAGGACACGATCGCGGCCAACGTGAGCCTCGAACGCCTCCAGGTGTCGATGGAGCTGATCGGCGCGGCGGCGTACCGGCTCGCCACGCAGCGCTGAACGGTCCCGACGCTGAGGCGGCACGGGGGCGCGCACCTCACGCCGGGGTGCGCGCCCGCGGTCATCCGCTCGGAACGGTCAGCCCGGTGGGCGTCCGCTCGCGCAGCCAGGCCGCGAACTCGTCGGCGGGCAGCGGGCGGCTCAGGCAGTAGCCCTGCACGATGTCGCACCCCAGCGCGGCCAGCGCGGACCAGGTCTCCTCGTCCTCCACGCCCTCGGCCACGACCTCGAGCTCCAGGTTGTGCGCGAGGCCGAGCAGCGAGCGGGTGATCGCCCCGCTGCTGGGGTCGGTGCGCATGTTCGTGGTGAACGACCGGTCGATCTTCATCTCGTGCACCGGCATCGTGCGCAGGTAGGCGATCGACGAGTAGCCGGTGCCGAAGTCGTCGATGGACAGCCGCACGCCGAGCTCGCGCAGCCGGCCGAGCACCTCGGTGGCGCGGTGCGGGTCGGCGATGATGGCGCTCTCGGTGATCTCCAGGGTGAGCGCGCCCGGCCGGCGGTCGTGCCGTGCGAGCAGGTCGAGGACCTGGTCGGGGAACGTGAGGTCGTGCAGGCACTGGGCGCCGACGTTGACCGAGACCGGCACCTCCTGCCCGGCCGCGTGCCACCGCCGGCACTGGTCGAGCGCGTGGTCGAGGACGTAGCGGGTGAGCGGTTCGATCAGGCCGGTCTCCTCGGCCGCGGGGATGAACCGGTCGGGGCCGAGCAGGCCCAGCCGCGGGTGCTGCCAGCGGCACAGCACCTCGGCGCCGCAGATCGTGCCGCTGCGCACGTCGGCCTTCGGCTGGTAGTGCAGCACCAGCTCGCGCTGGTCGATCGCCCGGCGCAGGTCGCTGATCACGGTCAGCTGGGCGGCGCTGTGCTCGTCCAGGCCCGGTTCGTAGGCCGTGGTGCCCAGGCGGTTGCGCTTGGCCGCGTACATGGCGATGTCGGCGTGTTTGAGCAGGTCGTGCGCGTCGGTCGAGTCGCTCGGGTACAGGGCGACGCCGATGCTGCAGCCGACCTCCACCGACAGGCCGTCGAGGTCGACGGCCTCCTCCAGGGCCCGGTGCACCTTGCCCGCCACGGCCAGCGCGTTCGCCGTGCTGCCGACGGCGGGCAGCAGCACCGCGAACTCGTCGCCGCCCAGCCGCGCCACGGTGTCGTCCCCGCGCACGGCGCTCGTCAGCCGGGTCGCGACGTGCTGGAGCAACCGGTCGCCGAACGCGTGGCCGAGGGTGTCGTTGATCGGTTTGAAGCGGTTGAGGTCGATCAGGAACAACCCGAGCGGGTCACCGGAGACCGCTGCCCTGCTGATCGCCTGTTCGGTCCGCTGCGTCAGCAACGTGCGGTTGGCGAGGCCGGTCAGCGCGTCGTGCGAGGCCTCGTGCTCGCTCTTCGCGGCCTGGCGCAGGATCTTGCGGCGGTGGCCGAGCAGCACGACCGCGCAGAGCGCGACCAGCCCCAGGTCGACCACGAACGCGACCAGCGCCGCGATCCGCAGCTGCCCGTTGTGGTGTTCGGCGTGCTTGAGGTACTCGGAGGTCTCCAGGCGCTTGAGCTGCACCACGGTCGAGAGCTGTTTGCGCAGCGAGACGACGGTGAGCTCGGCCTGGTCGGCCTTCAGCGCGGCACCGGTCGCGTCACCGCCGTCACCCAGGGCCACGACGTCGCGCAGCAGCGTCGTGTAGTCGCCGTACAGGTCGCCGACGATCCCGGCGGCGCGCACGTCGGCCGCGCCGCCGTTGTCGCCCAGCCACCGCAGGCTCTCCCCCGCCGCACCGGCCGCGCTGACCAGCGGCTGCCGCATCACCGGCGTGCCGGAACGCAGGTAGTCGGACATGGCGTGGTCGGCCACGTCGACGTTCTGCACGACCTGGCCCCAGCGGTCGCTGGTCTCGTTGAGCTCGTGCAGGTGCGCGGCGGCGCGCTGGGCGCTCAGGCTCATCCACAGCGCGATCCCCGCGAGCGTGGCCAGGCCGATCACCAGGCTCACGACCGTCGTGTGCGCGGTCGTGCGGGCCTCGACCCAGGTGGACAGCATCACCGCGCCTCACGATCGGAACTCGTGCGAAGTGCTCATTGGTACGCAGCCAAAGGATGGCACGCAACCCGCGGACGGTGCTTTCCGGACCACTGGCGGTGATCGGCACCGACCCACTACCGTCTGGCGCTCGGCACACCCGACGATGGGGCTCACCAATGCTTTCGCCTGCCCGTGCCCTGCCGGCAGCGGTTCTCACCCTCGCACTGGTGGTGAGCGGGTGCACGACCGGGCAGACGTCCGATGATCCGCCGACCATCGGTTTCCTGTCGCAGAACACCTCGCGCGACTTCTCCCGCGAGATGAGCGACGGGTTCACCGCGGGCGCGCAGCTGGTCGGTGGCGTGCGGACCGAGACCACCGGCCCGGCCACGCACGACGGCCTGCGCCAGGTCGAGCTGCTCAGGGACCTCGCCACGCGGGCCAGGGGCGGCATCGGGGTGTCCGCGGTGGCACCGGAGCTGCTCGCGGGGCCGATGGCGCGGCTGGTCGAGCAGGACATCCCGGTGATCGCGGTCGCCGGCGGCCAGATCGCGCCGGGCGCCGACGTCGAGCTGCTCATCGAGAACGACAGCTACGACATGGGCCAGCTGCTCGCCGACGCCGCCGTGGAGCGGCTCCCGCCCGACGCCGCGGGCACCGTGGTGATCGGCAGCAACTCCCCCGCGATGCCCGCGCTGGACCAGCGGTCGGCCGGCATGCGGGCCCGGCTCACCGAACGGCTGCCGAAGCTGCGGGTGATGGGCCCGCTCGACACCGGCAGGGACGCGCAGGCGAACCTCGCGACCTGGCAGCGGGTCGTGGACGCGAACCCGGACGCGCTCGCGTTCCTCGGCGCCGGCGACGTCGACGCGGTGAACCTCGCCGCCGTGCACGCCGCGAGGGGCGCGCGGTGGCTGGCCGGTGCGTTCAGCGTGGACCCGAAGGCGCTGCAGGGCGTCAAGGACGGGCACCTGTTCGCGTCGGTGTCGGCGGAGCACTTCGTGAAGGGCGCGGTGGCCGGCTGGCTGCTCGCCGCGCACGCGAAGAACGGCCGCCCGCTGCCGGAGGGCTGGTTCGTGGCGCCGGGGCTGCTGGTGACGCGGGCCAACGTGGACCAGGTCATCGCCCGCCAGTCGAGTCCCGAGGCGCGGCTCGACGCGGCACGGCCCCAGGTGGAGGCGTTGACCGCCCACGCCGAACGGCACATCCGGCCGCTGCACGAGGCTCGGTGAGCGGGGCACGCCGGCTGGACCAGGCGCGGTAAGCGCCTTCCACCGCCTGGTCCAGCGGCCGCGGCAGCACGGTGACAGGGGCGGAAGTCCCAGGTGAGCATGACTCGTCCGAGTCCCAGCCCTGGAGGTCCCATGATCAACCGCAGGACGCTCACCAAGTCCCTGGGTGCCGCACTCGCCGTGTCCGCGGCGGGTTCCGCGACGGCAGCGGCCACCGAGCCGGGGACAACACCCGCCGGTCCCGGCCCGCACCGGGGCCGCCTGCTGATCAGGGGCGGCGCGGTGGTCACCGTCGACCCCGCGCTCGGCGTGCTGCCCCGCGGTGACGTGCTCGTCGAGAACGGCCGGATCGCCGCGGTCGGCCTCGGCCTGAAGGCACCGGACGCGCAGGTCGTCGACGCGACCGGCATGATCGTCGCGCCGGGGTTCGTCAACACCCACCACCACATGTGGAGCGCGCTGGGCCGCAACTTCGTGGCCGACGGCTTCCCGTACTTCGCGGCGAAGCGGGCCACGTCGGCGCTGTACGAACCGGCCGACCACTACCGCAGCGTGCTGCTCGGGCTCGCCGAGCTGGCGAACGCGGGCGTCACCACCGTCCACAACTGGTGCAACAACACGCGTTCCCCCGCGCACGCCGACGCCGAGCTGCGGGCGCACCGCGACGGGCTGCTGCGCGCTCGGTTCTCCTACGGCCACGTGGACCAGATGCCGCGGGACGTGCCGGTGGACCTGACCGACGTGGACCGCGTGCGGCAGCAGTACTTCGCGGGTGGCACCGCGTTCGACGGGCGCGTGCACCTCGGGGTCAGCGTGCGCGGACTGTCGCAGAGCGATGAGAGCGCTTTCTTCGCCGACATGGACGCGGTGCTGGGCCGCGGGCTGCCGGTGTCGGTGCACGCGGGCCAGTCGCCGCCGCGGATCGTGGACGCCGCCGACTACGAGCGGCGCGGGTGGCTGGGGCCGAAGACGTTGCTGTGCCACTACGTCACGGCGCTCGACAGCGACATCGAGGTCCTGGTGCGCACCGCCACGCCGCTGAGCTGGGCGCCGCACTCGGAGTTCCGCCTCGGCGCGGCCGGTGACCCGAGGGCGGCGCTGCTGCGCATGAACGCGGCCGGGCTGCCGGTGTCGCTGTCGTCGGACGCCACGTCCATCGCGCCGCCGGACCCGTTCGAGACGATGCGGGTGGCCTGGACGACGGGAATCCCGTGGCAGGGCACGCCCACCGCGGACCTGCCGGAGATCGGGTTCCGCCGGGTGATCGAGATGGCGACGGTCAACGGCGCCCGCGCGCTGGGCCTGGGCGACGTCACCGGGTCGATCACCGTCGGCAAGCGCGCCGACCTCGTCCTGGTGCGCACCACCGACGTCAACATCGCGCCGGGTGGGCTGCCCGAGACCGCGCTCGTGCAGTCGGCCACACCCGCCAACGTGGACACCGTGCTCGTCGACGGGGAGTTCGTGAAGCGCGGCGGCCGGTTGGCCGGCTACGACGTGGACCGGATCGTGCGCGACGCCACGGCCTCGTCGCTGCGGATCCGCGCGGCGGCGGGCGGGGTGCTCACGCCTCCCGCCGGCTGACGCGGGGGCACAGAGGCGTTCACAGGTCGAGCACGGCGCGGGTGAACGCCTCCGGTGCGGACGTACCGAACCGCGGACCGATTCCGGTATGCGAACGGAATGAGCCATGAATAGCGAGAACGGTTTCCCCGCCGGACTCAGGAAGCCCGGCGGAGAAACCGTTCAGGTGTTCAGATTCGTGAAAAGGTCGGTCAGCGCTGCAGCGTCAGCACACCCGGCCGGTACGGCAGCTTGCCGTAGTCGCCACCCGAGCTCGGGTTGCGGCCCTGGTACAGCAGCTGCAGGTTGCAGGGGTCGATCGTCTTGGTCTGGTCGGGGTTGGTGCGGATCAGGTCACCGTGGCTGATGTCGTTGGTCCAGGTGGCACCGCTGTTCGCCTTGCCGGCGAACGGACGGCTCTCGGTGGCCGCCTGCGGCGTCCAGGAACCGCTGAGGCTGCTGGAGGTGAACGACCGGAAGTAGCGGCCGTTGGCACCAATCGCCTCGACGATCATCAGGTACTGGTTCTGGCCCTGGACCTTGTAGACCTCGGGCGCCTCGAACAGGTTGTTCGTCGTGTCGCTCATGACGGTCGTGTAGGAGGAGCCGAAGCTGCCGGGGAAGTTCCCGATGGGCATGACCTGGCGGTAGATCTTGCCGTTGTCGCCGGCGAAGAACAGGTACATGTTCTGGCCGTCACCGATGAGCGTCTGGTCGATGGGTCCCGTGCCGGAGCCGCTGATGCTCGCCGTGGAGAGCACCTGCGGCGACGACCACCCGTTCGGGTTGGTGGGGTCGCTCGACGTCCGGTAGGTGAACGCGGTGCCGCCCCACTGGTAGGCGAGCACCCAGATGTTCTTCGGGGCGAAGTAGATCAGCGTGGGCGCGACGGTGCCGGAGTTCATCGCGTTCTGGCTCGCCGACCCCATGTCCGACCAGTTGGTGAACGGGGTGAAGTTCATCGAGCCCCAGCTGGTCCCGGTGTCGTGCGTGGTGCTGTAGACCAAGTGCTTGCCGTTGATCATGACGTGGGTGAAGTCCTTGAGGGACACCCAGCCCTGCCGCGGCTGCGCCAGCGCGCCGGTCGAGGACCAGCGGTAGGTCGACGGCAGGGAGCACTGGCCGGGGTTGTTGCTCGTCGTGGTGGTGGGGCCGGTGTCGCCACCGACGCGCACGAGCTGCCACTGCTGGTTGGTGCCGCCCCAGTCGCTGTACTGGACGACGTTGCCGCCGTCGGCGGTGGAGGCGCCCTGGACCTCGACGGCCTTGCCGCTGTTGCGGTTGATCAGCCGCACGTGGCCGCCGTCGGAGTCAGCGAGGCGGAACTGCTGGTTGGTGCCGTTGAGGTCCGACCACTGGACGACGTTGCCGCCGTCCGCGGTCGAGAAGTTGTGGACGTCGAGCACCTTGCTCGACAGGCGGGACTTCACCCGGTAGTAGCCGTCGCCGGAGTCGACGAACTGCCACTGCTGCTGGTTGCCGTCGTTGCGGCTCCACTGGGTGATGCGCGCGCCGTCACCGGTGGCGAGGTTGTAGACGTCCAGCGCCTTGCCGCTGTTGCGGTTGACCAGCACGTACCAGGCGGTGGTGTCGACGGTCGCAGCCGACACGGGCGCCGCGTTGACCGCCACCAGCAACCCGCCGAGCAGCACGCCGATCACGGCGGTGACGCCGGCGGCACGGCGCCTGCGGGTCTGGGGAAGTGCGGTGGGCGGGTGATGGTCTGTCCTGACCACGGGCGTGCTCCTCTTCGTCGAGGTGTGGGCGAACTGCGGCACGGGCAACGTCCGAGCGACCTCTTGCGCCGAGTGGTCATCGCGCGCCCTGTGATGAAAGTGCCTCTATGTGAGCGTTCGACAATTCGACGACGACCCCGGAGACCGGGTTGTCTTCACCGCAGATGTCGAACGCACACAGCAAACTCTGAGGCACGATCTGCGACTGGTCAAGAACCAATGTGAACGCTAACACGATCAAGCCCGCTACATCCTGCTGCTTTTAGCGGAAGCTAAAAGAACCCGCATTCCTTTAGCTTCCGCTAAAAGCGCGGAACCGCGAGGTGCGCGCAATTGCGCGGTGGCTACGCGCCCGCACCGCCGTCGACCGGCACCAGCGCACCGGTCACCATCGCGGCCCGGTCGCTCAGCAGCCACGCCGCCACCTCGGCGACCTCGCGGGGCTGCGCCATCCGGCCCACCGGGATCGTGGCGGTGAGCTGCTCGACGACGCCGGGGGTCGCCGCCTCCCACTCGTCGATCATCGCCGTCTCGGTGCCACCGGGCGTGATGCCGTTGACCCGGATGCCCTCCCGGCCCCACGTCACGGCCGCGCTCTCGGTGAGGCTGTTGAGCGCGCGCTTCATGGCGCCGTAGGCGGGCAGCACGGGGTTCGCGCGGCGGCTGCCGATGCTGGAGGTGTTCACGATCGCGCCGCCGCCGTTCTTGCGCATGAGGGCGGCTTCGGCGGTCATCGCGGTCCAGTGGCCGCGGAAGTTGACCACGAACTGCTCGTCGATCGTCTCGTCGCTGGTCGTGTCGAGCGGGCCGGGCTGCTGCACCACCGCACCGTTGTTGAAGGCGCCGTCGAGCCGTCCGTGCAGCTGCTCGACCCGGTCGACGGCGGCGCGGATGCTGTCGCGGTCGGCGAGGTCCACCACGACCGCGTCGGCGACACCGCCCTCGGCGCGGATGCCGGTGACGACGCGGTCCAGGGCGTCGGCTCCGCGGGCGGCCAGCACGACGGCGGCACCCTCACGGGAGAACAGCCGGGCCGCTGCCTCGCCGATGCCGCGGCTGGCGCCGGTGATGAGCACGACCTTGCCGGTGAGCAGCCCGGCCGGAGTGGTGTCGGAGTTCGTCATGGCTCCAGCGTCGAGCCGCCGGCGCACCGGAGGCAGGCACAGGCTGTACCACCCTGGGCCCGTTCGCGGCGCGGATACTCGGGGCATGGACAAGCAGCAGCTCGGCACGTTCCTGCGCAGCCGGCGCGCCCGGCTCCGGCCGCAGGACGTCGGTCTCCCGTCCGGCCCGCGCCGCAGGACCGCGGGCCTGCGGCGCGAGGAGGTGGCGGTGCTCGCGCACATCTCCACCGAGTACTACGTCCGCCTGGAGCAGGGACGGGCCCCGCGCCCGTCGGCCGAGGTGCTCGCCGGGATCGCGGGCGCGCTGCGGCTGACCGGCGCCGAGTCCGACCACCTGCACGTCCTCGCGGGCACCGCGCCCAGCCGCACGGCGGTGCACCGGCGCGACGTCCGGCCGAGCGTCCTCGCGTTGCTCGACCGGCTGCCGCAGACGGCCGGGATGGTGGTCTCGGCGGCGTTCGAGGTGCTCGCGTGCAACGACCTGATGGCCGCGCTGATGGAGGACTTCCGCGTCCTGGCCCCGCGGGACCGCAACCTCGCGCGCCGCGCGTTCCTCACACCGGGGCCCGCGCTGTACGGGGTCTCCGACGCGACGGAGTTCCGCCACCACGTCGTCATGCAGCTGCGCGCCACCCTCGCCCGGTACCCGGCCGACGTGGTGATCTCCGATCTGGTCGGTGAGCTGTGCGAGGGCAGCGCCGAGTTCGCGCGGCGGTGGGAACGCCACGACGTGCAGTCGCCGACCGTGCTCAGCAAGAGCTTCCGGCACCCGCTGGTCGGGAGGATCACCGTCGACTGCGACTCGCTGGCGCTCACCGACAGCGACCAGCACCTCGTGCTCTACAGCGCACCGGCCGGGTCACCCGACGCCGAGGCGCTGGCGCTGCTGAACGTGGTGGCGGCACAGGGTTTCGACACCAGCGACAGGGCCTGACCGGTCACAGCCTGCGGACCCGGCCGAGCCACGCCGCCAGCTCGACGGGCCCGTGCGCGGGCAGGCCGCGCTGCACGGCCACCGCGGAGATCTGCTCGGTGATGAACCCCTGGTAGCTCGCGGCCTCGACGCTCTCGACCACCCAGCCGTCGGTGAACGCCGCGGGGATCACGCCCTCGCCGATGCTGGAGCTCAGCCCCGGCGCGGCGTTGGAGTGGGCGAGGATGTGCACGAGCGCGCCGGGGTTCGTCAGCGAGTGCAGCACCTGTGCGTACGCCTGTGCGTGGTCCGAGTCGCCGTAGGCGCCGAACCCGTGGAACAGCGCCACGTCCACGACCGTGTCGAACCCGCCCGACAGGAACGGGTGGTCCTGCGGCCGCAGCATGTTCGCGACCTCGAACCGCGCCTCGGGCACGCCGCGTTCGGCCGCGGTGCGGCGGGCGTAGGCGATGGCGCTCGGGGACAGGTCGACGCCGAGGGAGTCGTAGCCGAGCTTCGTGAAGAGGGTGGTGTGCTCACCGGAGCCGCAGCCCGGTTCGAGGACGCGGCCGCGGACCAGGCCCTGCCGCTCCAGCTCGACGATCGCGGGCTGCGGCCCGCCGATGAGCCACGGCGCGGTCCCCTCGTCGTACATGAAGTTCCAGTACTCGGGGTCCGTGAAGCCGCGGGACTCGTCGGTCTTCTCGCTCTGTGTCATGGGCACAGTCTGATGAGCAGGACGGACCGGGAACACCAGGTGGAAACGATCCCACGCGGTTGCGCAGCATGGACCCCGCGCGGGGTCAGACCGCGGACCGCACGCGGGTCAGCACGGTGTCGAGGTGGTCCACCACGCCCTGCACCGACGACGGGTCCGCGACCGCGGCGACGTGCCCGTCCGGCCGGACCAGCACCAGCAGCGGGCCGTTCACCTGGTACCCGCGGTGGGCGGCCTCCTCCTCCGGCGGGATGACGTGGGTGGTGATCGCGGCGGTGTACCGGTCGTCGAGCCGTGCGGCCAGCCCGTCGGTGTCGAGGCCCTGCGCGCCGAACAGCAGCACGTGGTACCCGGCGCCGTGGGTCAGGTCCAGCACGCTGCTCGCCCCGTCCGGGGTGGGCCGGATCTCGGCGTACGGCGCGCGGTCGCCCGGCCGCAGCGGCCCGGTGCCGGGGCCGACCGCGGCCGAGCCCCGGTAGCTGATCCACAGCTGCGAGAACATGTGGAAGAACATCCGGCGGATCGGCGCCAGCCGGGACACCACGCCGACCACGCGGGTCGCCACGTGCGTGCGCATCCACACCGCCACCGCGCTGTTCCCGGTCTCCAGCTTGAACCCGAGGTCGGTGCGCTTGAGGACGGTCCGCGCGATGGGGCGGCGTTCCGACTCGTAGGTGTCGAGCAGCGACTCGGGCGCCTCGCCGTTGACGACCTGCGCGAGCTTCCAGGCGAGGTTGACCGCGTCGCCGACACCGAGGTTGAGGCCCTGGCCACCGGCCGGGTTGTGGATGTGCGCGGCGTCGCCCGCGAGGAACACGTTGCCGACGCGGAACTTCGAGGCGATCCGGCTGTGGAACCGGAACATCGACGCCCACACGACGTCCTTGAGCCGGGCGTCGACCTTGAAGTAGTTCTCGAACCACTGCTGCAGGTCCGCGGGCGGCAGCGGCGCGTAGGCCTCGTGCGTGGGGTTCTTCTGCGCAGGCGCCTGGCTCAGCTCCGGCGGCACCACGCCGAAGAGCCGGCAGCGCCCGGACGCCAGCGGCAGGATGCCGACGAAACCGCCGCGGGTCAGGTTGAGCCGCATCCCCCGCACGCCCAGGTCGACGTCGAGCGTGACGTCGGCGAGCATGCCCGCCTGGGCGTAGGTCTCGCCGTCGAACGACTGGCCGACGAGCCCGCGCACCACGCTGCTCGCCCCGTCCGCGCCGACCAGCCAGCGGGCCGTGATCGTGCGCCCCTGCACGGTGGTCACGGCGACCTCGGTGCCGGAGTCGGCCAGGTCCGCCACGGCGGTGTTCCACTCGACCTCGACGTGGTGCTCCTTCAACGCCTCCACGAGCACCCGCTCGGTCTCGAACTGCTCCAGCGCGAGCGCGTAGGGGAACCGGGTCTGGTCCGCGCTGCCCTCACCGGCGAGCGGCATGTCGCCCACGTGCCGGCCGGCCTCGTGGATCGCGACGTCGGTGATCGGCAGGCCGCGGGCGACGGCCGCCTCCGCGACCCCGAGCCGGTCGAAGTGCTCCAGGGTGCGGGCGTGCACGATCGCGGCACGCGCCTGTTCCACCGGGCCCGACCCGGCGTCGACCACCCGCACCCGCACGCCGTGCTGGGCGAGCATGAGGGCGGCGCAGAGACCGGTCGGTCCCGCGCCCGCCACCAGGACGTCGCAGTCGCGTTCGTCGCGCATCGGCTTCCTCGTTCACGTCGGCGAATGTGCGATCGCAGTATTGCGAGCTGCGCGGACGCACCACATCGCCCGCCGTGGAACGGGATCGGGGGGCCACCCTGCGCGAGCGCGCAGGTTCTCCGGCAGGTCCTTATCAGCGGACCGCCCGACGTCCGATGGTGGAGGCCGTCACGTCGTGGACCGCCGGAAGTCGAGGAACCTCAATGAGCGCCCCGGAAGCGTACTTTGATGACCTGGCCGAGCTCTACGAGCGGTTCACGGTGATCCGTGACGCCGCCACGAGCCCGGTGCGGTCGTGGCTCGTCGAGCAGCTGCCGGGAGGTCGCCGCGCGCTCGACGCCGGGTGCGGCAGCGGCAACAACTGCGGCCTGCTCGCGAGCCGGTACGACGAGGTGGTCGGCGTCGACCTGTCGCAGAAGATGCTCGACATCGCCGCCACCAAGCGGACGCGGGTGCCGGTGCGCTACGAGTGCCGCAACGCCGTCGACCTCACGCCTGAGCGCGACGGGCAGTTCGACCTGGTGATGTCGGTCAACGCGGTGTTCCACATGGGACCCGCCGACGAGGTGCTGCCCGTGCTGCGCGCCCTCGTCGCCCCCGGCGGCCGGCTCGTGGTGGTCGACGTGACCCAGCCGGACGGTGCCGCGGCGCCGAGCGAGCAGAGCGCCTACGCGTTCGAGACCGGCAAGATCATCTACGACGTGTCCGGTGACGTCGACGCCGCGTGCGACTCGGTGCGGATGATGCTGCACCCGCGCTGGCTGGAGATGAGCGCCGCCGCGATGCCGCTCACGGACACGGAGTTCCGCCTGCAGTACGAGAAGGCGCTGCCCGGCGTGCGGATCACGAAGGACCTCATCCCGACGATGAGCGCGGTCGTCTGGGACAACGCATGAGCGTCTTCGACCTGCCCCGCCTGCACTTCGCGGGCTCCGCCGTCACCCGCCTGCCCACCGGGCCGCGCGCGGGGTGGCTGGACCTGGAGAGCAACCGGGCCATCGACGCCGACGGCGTGTTCGACACCGACCGCCCGGTGCAGGACTACTACGACTTCCTGGGCGAGTCGAAGGGCCACAACTTCGAGGGCAACGGCCACTTCTGGGTCGACGCGAAGGTCGTCGGCACGGAGCTGGCCGCCGGTGAGGTGGGCGCGGACGACCTCGTCGTCGGCCGGCAGCTCGACTTCTGGGGCCACTTCTGCGACTACACGGCGGGCACGGCGAACCGCTCGCGGGTCTTCGACGTCGACCCCGCCTCCAACTGGACCACCACGCTGATGGTCGGCCAGCTCGCACTCGGCCGGTCGGGGCGCTCGCACGACGTCCCGTACCTGGTGACCGGTGACGTGAACGGCCTGTGCCCGCCGCGCTGGAATCAGTTCCACACCGTGCTGCACCAGTTCGTGGTGGACAAGACCGAGGGCCTGCACTGGCTCGACGGCGCAGCGGACTCCCCCGCGCTCGCCCGGTTGCGCGCGGTGGCCGAGGACGACGCCGACGGCCTCGTGGTGCAGTTCTCGATCACCGACATGAAGCCCACCGGCGTGGGCCAGCCGGACGTCTGGCGGCTGCGCGGGACGATCGCGCCCTGGCGCCGCCACGAGCTGCGCACCTCCCCCGCCGGGCGGCTGCTCACCGCGCGCACCACCGGGTCCGCGCTGCCCAACGCCTCCGTGCACCTCACCGAGTCCCACGTCACCGCGAACCTGGTCACCGCGTGGTCGCGGACCGGCCTGGAGGTGCGCACGGCGTCGGGCACGCTGCTCGCCACGATTCCCCCCGCCGAGGACGCGCGCACGTCCGGCGTGGTCGTCGTGTCCAGGGTGGACGGTGGCACCGGCGACCCGGCCGAGCCGCTGGTGCTCACCGCGTCCGACGGCACCGTCCTGTCCCGCGAGGAGGAGGTCGTCGTCGAGTCCGACGAGGCCGCGCTGTTCCTGGAGCACGAGAACACCGGGACCGGCGAGGACCACGCGGTCGAGATCCCGGTCCGCTCCTACGTGCGCGGCGCACCGGCCCGCGTCGACCGCATCCACGTCGAGCAGCACGTCAACCCGGCCGCGCTGCCGTTGGCGCAGGACCGCGACACCGCGCAGCTCGTCGCGTTCCTGCCGGCCGGCCAGTCCGAGTACCGGCCCGACCTGGTGCTCTCGACCGACGAGCACGGTCGCGGCACCATCACGCTCAAGGGCGTGCGCGGCGGTGCGACGAGGGTGCTGCTGCGCCCGGAGACCACGCCGGAACCGCGCGGCACCACGGCGGCCGAGCGCTACGACAACGACGACGAGCAGGGCTACTGGTCGGCGGTCGGGTCCGTGGCCGTGCGGGTGCTGCCGGACCACTGGCACCTCGACGACCTGCCCGACGAGGAGATCACCTTCCCCACGCTGTACCGGGAGGCGCTCGCCTACTACGAGCTGCAGTACTCGTTCATGCGCTCGGAGGTGCTGAGCCTCGCCGACGAGTTCAAGGTCGAGCCCTACACCCGGCTGATCTGGCACGTGTCCGCGCCCGAGCACAAGGGCAAGACGTTCTACATGCCGCCGACGCGGGACATGAGCGCGCCGCAGATCCGCCTGATGCTGCGCTACCTGCTCGCCGACGACGACCGGCGGCAGACACCGCCGACCTTCGTCCCCCAGCAGCGCAAGCTCGGCACCATCACGACCAAGGACCAGCTGCTGCACGCGCTCCACCAAGCCGCGGCGATCGAGCTGGCCACCATGGTCCAGTACCTCTACGCGGCCTACAGCGTGCCCACGCACGGTGCCGGCCGGAAGCTGGTCGAACGCGGTGAGTGGACCGAGGAGCACCTGCTCACCGCGTGCGGCGAGGGCACCGAGACGTGGAACAACGGCATCCGCGGCAGCCTGATGTCCGTCGCCCGCGAGGAGATGATGCACTTCCTCGCGATCAACAACATCCTGATGGCGATGGGCCGGCCGTTCCACCTGCCCAAGCTCGACTTCGGCACGTTCAACAGCCAGGTGTGCGTGCCGCTGGAGTTCTCGCTGGAGCCGTTGAACCTCGCGAGCGTGCAGCGGTTCGTGGCACTGGAACAGCCGCACGACCTGATCGACGACATCGAGGGCAACGACTCCGCGGTCCTGCGCGCGGACGGCGAGCCCTACCAGTACGGGTCGCTGAGCGAGCTGTACGCGGCGATCCGCGAGGGCGTCCAGGCCGTTCCCGGCGTGTTCCTGGTGAAGAAGGGCCGCGGCGGCGGTGCGCACCACCTGTTCATGCGCGAGTCGGTCAACGCGGTGCACCCGGACTACCAGCTGGAAGTCGACGACGTCGCGAGCGCCGTGTTCGCCATCGACTTCGTCACCGAGCACGGCGAGGGCGGGCACATCCCCTCGACGCTGCCGGAGGAGGAGTCGCACTTCGACACGTTCCTGCGCATCTCGGAGCTGCTCATCGCGGAACGCGCGAAAGGTCCCAACGGCCGCAAGATCCCGTGGAACCCGGCCTACCCGGTGATGCGCAACCCCACGCTGAAGCCCGGCAACCCGGCGATGGACCACATCACCCACGAGCCGGCCCGCATCGCGGTGAAGGCGTTCAACCGGTCGTACTTCCTCGCGATGCAGCTGATGGTGCAGCACTTCGGCTACAGCCCGGACAAGTCGCTGCGCCGCTCGCGGCTGATGAACTGGTCGCTGGACATCATGACCGGTGTGCTGCGGCCGCTGGGCGAGCTGGTCGTCACGCTGCCGTCCGGGCGGCCCGGCCGCACCGCGGGACCGTCGTTCGAGCTCGACTCCACCCCGGAGTACATCTCCCGGCCCGACGTCGCTGTCGAGTGGATGGCCCGCGAGTTCCACGAGGTGGCCGACCTCGCCCGCAAGTGCGTCGGCTTCGGCCTCACCCCGACCGTCGCCGACCTGCTCGCCTTCATCGGCGACTCGTTGCGCACCATGGACCTGAAGGACCTGTGATGGCCGAGACGACGACCGTGTGCATCGCGGGCGGAGGCCCGGCCGGTGCCGTGCTCGGGCTGCTGCTCGCCCGGTCCGGTGTGGACGTCGTGGTGCTGGAGAAGCACGCCGACTTCCACCGCGACTTCCGCGGTGACACCGTGCACCCCGCCACGTTGCAGATCCTCGACGAGCTCGGCTTGATCGAGAGGTTCCACGAGCTGCCGCACCAGAAGGTCAGCACGATCGGCGTGGTGCAGGACGGCAAGCGGATCGACATCGCCGACTTCCGCCGGCTCCGGGTCCCCTACCCGTACATGGCCTTCGTGCCGCAGTGGGACTTCCTCGACCTCATCACCGCCGAGGCCAAGCGGTACCCGGGGTTCCGGTTGCTGATGAAGACCGAGGCGCTGGGCGTGGTGCGGTGCGACGGCCGGGTGGCGGGCCTGCGCGTGCGCGGCCCCGAGGGCGAGCGGGAGATCCGTTCGACGCTCGTGGTCGCGGCCGACGGGCGGCACTCGGTGATCAGGCGGGACGCGGGGTTCGAGCCCACGCTGATCGGCCGCTCGCTCGACGTCATCTTCTTCCGAATCTCCCGCAGGGACACCGATCCGGACGAGGGCATCTGCGTGCGGATCGGCAACGGCAAGATCTTCGGCGCCACCGACCGCCGCACCTACTGGCAGATGTCCTACGAGACGTCCACCGGCGGCATGGACAAGGTGCGCCGCGAAGGCCTCGACAAGTTCCGCGCGGACCTCGCCGAGCTGGTGCCGTTCCTCGCCGACCGGGCGCACGAGGTGTCCTCCCTGGACCAGCTGAGCCCGCTGGAGGCGCGGATCGACCGGCTGGAGCGCTGGCACGAGCCCGGTCTGCTGTTCATCGGCGACGCCGCGCACGCCATGTCCCCGGTCGCGGGCTTCGGCGTGAACCTCGCCGTGCAGGACGCGGTCGCCACCGCCAACATCCTCACGGAGGCGTTGCTGCGCAAGCAGAACGGAGAGCCCTTCGACGACGGGCTGCTCGCGCGGGTGCGCAAACGACGCAAACGCGCCGTCGCGTTGTCGCAGGGACTGCAACGCGCCACCCAGAAGTTCGGCATCGACGAGGCGCTCGACGGGTCGGGCCAGCCGCCCGCCCCGAAGGTCTTCGAGAAGCTCGGCGTCGCCCAATGGCTGATGAGCCGCGTCATCGGGCTCGGATTCCGGCCAGAACACGTTCGCACCCAAGCCGCAGCGCCGGAGGAGACCGCCCGATGACCGCACCGGGAATGCCACCGCAGGCACGGATGATGCAGATGATCACCGGGTACTGGGTCACCCAGATCGTGCACGCCGTCGCCGACCTCAAGCTCGCCGACCACCTCGCCGACGGTCCGCTGACCGGCGCGGAGATCGCGGAGCTGATCGGCGTCGACGCGGGCACGACCACCAGGTTGCTGCGCGCCTGCGCAGCGCAGGGGCTCGTGACCTACGACAACGGCAAGTTCCTCAGCACCCCGTTGCTGGAGACGCTGCGCGAAGGGGCGCCGGGGTCGTTCCGCGACATCGCGATCGTGCACGGCTCACCGGGGCACTGGCTGTCCTGGGGCCGGTTCCCGGACGCCGTGCGCGCCGGCGAGCCGCAGACCGGTGCCGCGCTGGGCAGTGACATCTGGACCTACTTCCAGGCGAACCCGCGGGAGTGGGAACGGTTCTCCAGCTCCATGTCCGAGCTGACCGATGGGCTGTCGCGGGAGATCGGCGACCTGCTCGACACCACCGGTCTCACTACTGCGGTCGACGTCGGCGGCGCGAACGGCGCGTTGCTGCACCCGCTGCTGAGGGCGAACCCGGAGCTGCGGGGCGTCGTCTTCGACCTGCCGACGGTGGAGCCGACCGCGGTGGCCGAGGCGGAGAAGGCCGGTCTCGCCGACCGCTGCACGTTCGCCGGCGGCTCGTTCTTCGACGCCGTCCCGGAGGGCGACCTGTTCCTGCTCAAGGCCGTCCTGCACAACTGGGACGACGACGCGTGCGTCGAGATCCTCACCAACTGCCGCAGGGCGTTGCGCCCCGGCGGCCGGGTGGTCGTCGTCGAGATGCCGCTCGGGCCGATGGGCGAACCGGGCTTCGCCCCGCTGCTCGACCTCGGGATGCTCGCCGTCAACTCCGGCCGCGAGCGCGACCTCGACCACTACGACGCGTTGCTGCGGCGGTCGGGCCTGCGCCGGGTCGAGGTCACGCCGACCTCGTCACCGCAGAGCCTGATCCACGCCGTCGCCGAGTAACCACGAACCGGAGGACTGACCGAAGATGTTGAAGAACGTAGTTGTCGTCGGTGGCGGCACGGCCGGCTGGATGACCGCCTCCTACCTCACGGCCGCCTTCGGCGACCGGGTCGACGTCACGCTCGTCGAGTCCGCCCGCGTCGGCTCGATCGGCGTGGGCGAGGCGACGTTCAGCACGGTCCGGCACTTCTTCGAGTACCTCGGCCTGGAAGAGAAGGAGTGGATGCCCGCGTGCAACGCGACCTACAAGCTCGCCATCCGGTTCGAGAACTGGCGTGAGCCCGGACACCACTTCTACCACCCGTTCGAGCGGCAGCGCGTCGTCGACGGCTTCCCGCTGACGGACTGGTGGCTGCGCGAGCGGAAGTCGGACCGCTTCGACAAGGACTGCTTCCTGGTCGGCACGCTGTGCGACGACCTGAAGTCGCCGCGGCACCTCGACGGCGAGCTGTTCGAGGGCGGCCTGGGCGAGCGCAGCACGTACCGCACGACCCTTGCCGAGCAGACCACGCAGTTCCCGTACGCCTACCACTTCGACGCCACGCTGGTCGCGAACTACCTGCGCGACTACGCGGTCGCGCGGGGTGTGAAGCACGTGCTGGACGACGTGCAGGACGTGGCGCTGGACGACCGCGGCTGGATCAGCCACGTCGTCACCAGGGACAACGGGAACCTCACCGGCGACCTGTTCATCGACTGCACCGGTTTCCGCAGCCTGTTGCTGGGCAAGGCGTTGCAGGAGCCGTTCGAGTCCTACCAGTCCTCGCTGCCCAACGACAGCGCGGTCGCGTTGCGCGTGCCGCAGGACATGGAGAACCGCGGGCTGCGGCCGTGCACGACGGCCACCGCGCAGGAGGCGGGCTGGATCTGGACGATCCCGCTGTTCGACCGCATCGGCACGGGTTACGTCTACGCCAGCGACTACACCACGCCCGAGGAGGCCGAGCGGACGCTGCGCGCGTTCGTCGGCCCGGCCGCGCAGGACGCCGAGGCCAACCACATCAGGATGCGCATCGGCCGCAGCCGCCGCCACTGGGTGAACAACTGCGTCGCGATCGGGCTGTCCAGCGGGTTCGTCGAGCCGCTGGAGTCCACCGGCATCTTCTTCATCCAGCACGGCATCGAGCAGCTGGTGAAGCACTTCCCGGACGCGCGCTGGGACGACGGCCTGCGCACCGCCTACAACAGGCTGGTCAACAACGTGATGGACGGCGTGCGCGAGTTCCTCGTCGTGCACTACTACGCCGCCAAGCGCCAGGACAACCAGTACTGGAAGGACACCAAGACCCGGCCGCTGCCCGACGGGCTGGCCGAGCGGCTGGAGCGCTGGCAGACCCGGTTGCCGGACAACGAGTCCGTGTTCCCGCACTACCACGGGTTCGAGTCCTACTCCTACGTGTGCATGCTGCTCGGCCTGGGCGGGCTTCCGCTGAAGTCCTCCCCCGCGCTGGGCCTGATGGACCCGTCGTCGGCCCAGCACGAGCTCAAGCTCGTCGCGGAACAGGCCGCGGAGCTCGCACGGACGTTGCCCACGCAGTACGAGTACTTCGCGCAGCTGCACCAGGCGAGGTGACGGCGGTGGTGCAGAACGGGATCCACCTGCTCGTGCTGCTGGCCGCGGTGTTCGCGGTCGCGTGGCTGGGCCGGCGCCTCGCGCGGCTGCTGCGGATGCCCACCGTGGTCGGGGAGATCGCGCTGAGCATCCTGCTCGGACCGGTGCTGCTGGCCGCGTTCGGCAGGGGCGTGTTCACCGCCGTGCTGCCCGCGGCCGTCACCGGTCCGCTGAAGCAGGTCGGTGAGGCGGGGCTGGTGCTGTTCCTCGTCGGCGTCGTGCACCACCTCGACCGGGGTGCGGGCGGGTGGCGCGGCCGGGCGCTGGGCCGGATCAGCCTCGGTGCGTTCGCGGTGCCGCTGCTGACCGGTCTCGTCTTCGCCGCCTGGGCGGTCTGGCTGGCACCAGCGGACGTGCGCGGCACCGCACCGGCCACCGCGCTGGTGATCATGCTCGCGGTCGCCATGTCCGTGACCGCGGTGCCGGTGCTGGCGCGCATCCTGGAGGAGCGCTCGGACCTGGGGCGTGCCTCGGCGCTGTCGATGATGGCGTCGGTGCTGATCGACACGCCGGCGTGGTTGCTGCTGACCGTCGCGCTCGGGCTCGCCGCCGGTGGTCTCGGCGGCGTGTGGCTCGCGTTCGCGACCATCGCCGCCGGCGGGCTCGTCGCGTGGGCCGGGCACCGGGCGCTCGGCTCGGCACCGGCCGAGGCGTTCGCCGCCGCACGGCCGCGCACGACCGCGCTCGTCCTCGCCGTCGTGGCGCTCGGTGCGGGAACGGCGGTGCACTCGCTCGGTCTCACGGCCATCTTCGGCGCGTTCCTCGTCGGTCTCACGGTGCCGGGGACCGAGGCGTGGTCGCGGGTCGTCACGCTGGTCAGCGGCGTGGGCCGGGCGTTCGTGCCGGTGTTCTTCGTGGTGGCCGGCGCGACGCTGTCCACCAGCGGGGTCTCCGCGTTCCCGTGGGTCGGCGTGGTGCTGGCGGTCGTGCTCGGCGTCGCGGGCAAGGTCGGCGGCGGGTACGCCGGTGCGCGCTGGGGCGGCGAGGACCGGGTCACCGCTCTGCGGGTGGGCGTGCTGGTGAACACCCGCGGGCTGACCGAGATCGTGGTGCTGCAGGTCGGTTTCACCGCCGGCCTGCTCACGCCCGGCCTGTTCGTCGCCCTGCTGGTGATGGCGCTGGTGACCACCGCGCTCACCGGCCCGCTGCTCGACCTCGTCACCCGGCGGGTCGGCGCGGCCCGAGAGGAGGTCCCGTTGTGAGCACCCAGTTCCGCTCGCTGATGGCGGCGTTCCCGACCGGTGTCGCGGTGGTGACCGCCTTCGACCGGGACGGCACGCCGTGGGGCATGACGGTGTCGTCGTTGTCGAGCGTGTCGCTGGACCCGCCGACGTTGCTGGTGTGTCTGCGGTACCTCAGCCCGACGCTGGACGCGTTGGTGCACAACGGTTCCTTCAGCGTGAACCTGCTGCACGACGGTGCCAGGCCGGCCGCGGAGCTGTTCTCGTCGGGCGACCCGTCGCGGTTCGAGCGGATCTCCTGGGAACGCCCGGAGTCCGTCGGCGGGCCGCACCTGGTCGACGACGCGCACGCCGCGGCGGACTGCGAGGTCGACCACATGCACCGCACCGGCACGCACGTGGTGGTGTTCGGCAGGGTGGCGCGGGTCGTGCACCGGTCGGCCGCGCAGCCGCTGCTCTACGGTCTGCGGCAGTACGCCTCCTGGCCGCAGATGGCGTGAGGAAGGGCCCCTGCCGCGGCAGGGGCCCTTCCTCGTCGTGCGTCAGTGCTGGCCGAGCAGCCACTCCGCGGTCACCCGGATCGCCGGGGCCTGCCAGTGCGCGTCGACCGGCGGGCTGATCTCGACCAGCCGGCTCGGGCAGGTGAGCGCCTCCACCGCGGTGCGCGAGGACGACACCGGCACCGCGGTCGGGCCGGTGCCGTGCACGACGAGGGTCGGGGCGGTGACCACCGGCAGCACGCCGCGCGGCTGCAACCAGAAGACCTCGTTCAGCATCGCCCTGCCGACGACGAACGTGTCGGAGACCCGCAGGTGCCCGTCGGCGAGCAGCGCGCGTGCCGCCTCCTCGCCCAGGAAACCGCGCGACCACGCGGGGTGGGCGTCGGCGAAGTGCTCCTGGTAGTCGATGAGCGGGTTGTACAGCACGACCTTCGCGACCTCGTCACCGCGCCGTGCGGCGTACCCGGCGGCGACACCGCCGGTCAGGCCGGTCGCGACGAGCGCGGCCGGACCCGCACCCACGTGGTCGCGCAGGTGTGCCAGCGCGGCGCTGATGACGTTGAGCAGACCGGACAGGCTGAGCTCCTGCTGGGTGCCCTCGCTGGCGCCGTGGCCGGGCAGGTCGACGCGCAGGGTGGCGACGCCGAGCTGGGCCAGTTCGGTGGCGAGCCGCAGGTAGAACCCGCCCTGGTCGCGGTCGGAGCCCTCGCCGTGCAGCAGCAGGGCCGTGCACCGCAGCTCTCCGGCGGGCAGGACGGTGGTCGCGGCCAACCGCAGGCCGTCGTGTCCGCGCACAGTGGTCGTGCGCTGGTCGAGATCAGCGGTGCGCACTGGCATGCCAGGCCTCCTCACGAGAGTTTGCCCCAGTGTCGGCGGTGGACGGAGCACCGCGCGCCCGTGACCGCGGAAACCGTTGTGTCGTGCGGTATGAACGGGTGAGGCCGGGGTGCGCTGGGGGATGTGGGGCCGTCCGCGGGAGCGCGACGATTCAGCCATGAGTCCGGTGCACACGAACGTACTGTCGGGCGTACCCCACTGGCAGCAGCGGCCCAAGCGCGTCACCGTGCTCGGCGCGGGGGTCGCCGGCCTGGTCGCGGCGCACGAGCTGGAGCGGCTGGGCCACAGCGTCCAGGTCCTGGAGGCGCGGCTCGCGGTCGGCGGCCGGGTGCGCACGCACGGTTTCGTCGGCAGGGGCCCGCTCGCCGAGCTGGGTGCCATGCGCATCCCCGCCTCGCACCACCGGACCATGCAGTGGATCGACCTGCTCGGGCTGAGCGACCGGGTGCGGCAGTTCCGCACGCTGTTCTCCGACGACGCCAGCTACCTGGAGACCCGCTCCGGGCACTTCCGGGTGCGCGAGGCCACGAAGGTGCTGGTCGAGGAGTTCCGCGAGGGCCTGCCGCCCGGCGAGTACCGGGAGGAGTCCGTGCTCGCGGCGGCCTGGCTGACCGCCAGCGTCAACGCCGTCGCGCCCGGCGCGTTCCGCACCACCGTGCACAGCGACCTGAACCTCGAGCTGCTGGACCTGCTCGACGGCATCGACGTGCGGCCGTTCCTCGCGAGCACCGGCGGGGTGGAGCGGGTCGACGTCAACCGGTTCTTCGCGGGCAACCCGAAGTTCGCCGCGCGCAGCCGGCTCGCGCACTTCTTCGACGACATCACCGTCGAGACGTCCTCCGCGCTGTTCCGGCTGGAGGGCGGCATGGACCAGATCCCCGTGCGGCTGGCCGAACGCCTGCGCGGCCCGGTGCACCGCGGCCGCGAGGTGGTCGGCCTGCACGTGCGCCCGGACGGCGTGGTCGTGGAGACCCGGCGCGGCCTCGACGTCGTCGCGAGCCAGTGCGACTACGTGCTGTGCACCGTGCCGTTCTCGGTGGTGCGGCGGATGCGGCTGAGCGGGCTCGACGACGACAAGCTCGCGACCGTGCACGACATGCAGTACTGGCCGGCCACCAAGGTCGCGGTGCACTGCCGGGAACCGTTCTGGGAGAGCGACGGCATCAGCGGCGGCGGCTCGTTCACCGGCGGCCTGGTCCGCCAGACCTACTACCCGCCGGTCGAGAGCGACCCGCGGCTCGGCGCGGCCCTGCTCGCCAGCTACACCATCGGCCCTGACGCGGACGCGCTGGGGCAACTGCCCGCACAGCAACGCGAACGCGTGGTGCTGGACGAGCTGAGCCGCATCCACCCCGAGCTCAAGGCGCCGGGGATGGTGCTCGACGTGGTGACCCAGGCGTGGGGCGAGGACTTCTCCAGCATGGGCGCCGCGTCGGTGCGGTGGAGCAAGGACGTCGCGACCTCCGAGGAGGAACGGGCGCTGGCGGCCGCACCGCAGGGCACGCTGTTCTTCGCCGGTGAGCACTGCTCCACCTACCCGGCCTGGATCGAGGGCGCGATCGAGTCCGGTCTGGCCGCGGCGCAGGAGATCCACGCGGCCACCCCGCTCGAACGCCCGCTGGCGGCGTCCGGCTACCGCCGCATGCGCGGTGGTGCGGCATGAACGACGGCACGAGCCACGACGCGAACCGCGGCATGAACGACGGAACGGACCACGGCGTGAGCCGCGGCATGAACGACGGCACGAACCGCGGCGCGCACCACGGCACGAGTCACAGCACGAACATCGAGGAGAACACCGTGCTCGACACCGAGGTCGTCATCGTCGGCGGCGGTCCGACCGGCATGGCCACCGCGCTGGAGCTGCGGTCCCGCGGCGTGGACTTCGTCCTCGTGGAAGCCGGTGACGGCAGCGTCAGCCACCCCAAGGTCTCCAGCATCGGGCCGCGGTCCATGGAGTTCTTCCGCCGCTGGGGCATCGCCGACGACATCCGCCACTCGGGCTGGCCGGAGGACCACCCGCTGGACTGCGTGTGGACCACCCGCATCGGCGGCCACGAGCTGTTCCGGCTGGACCGCCACACGATGGGCACCCGCCCCGACTTCCGGCACACCCCGGAACCGGACGCGATCTGCCCGCAGCACTGGCTCGGTCCGTTGCTGCGCAAGGCGGTCGGCGTGCACCCGGACGGACCGGTGCGGATGAGCACGCGGCTGGAGTCGTTCACCCAGGACCCGGCCGGTGTGCTCGCGGTGCTGAGCGACGGCACCTCGGTGCGGTCGCGGTACCTGATCGCGTGCGACGGCGCGAGCTCGCCGATCCGCAAGCAGCTCGGGATCGCCGCCCCGCCGGTGCACGACACGCTCGTGTTCCGCAACATCCTGTTCCAGGCGCCGGAACTGCGTGAGCGGCTGGGGTCCGCGGTCGCGAACTTCTACTACCTGATGATCTCCTCGGCGCTGCGGTTCCCGGTCCGCGCGCTGGACGGGCGCGGGCTGTACCGGCTGACCGTCGGCCTGCAGGGGTCGCCGGAGTCGACGCAGGACGCCGAGACGCTGGTGCGCACGGCGATCGCGTTCGACACGCCGGTGGAGGTGTTGTCCGACAACGAATGGCACCTCGTGCACCGGGTTGCGGAGAACTTCCGCTCCGGGCGCGTCTTCCTCGTCGGCGACTCGGCGCACACGCTGTCGCCGTCGGGCGGTTTCGGCATGAACACCGGCATCTGCGGTGCCGCAGACCTCGGCTGGAAGCTCGCAGCGGAACTGCGCGGCTGGGCCGGACCGGGCCTGCTCGACAGCTACGCACTGGAACGTCAGCCCGTGGCGTTCGAGGGCTTGGAGGAGGCCAACCGCAACCTGGAACGGGCGATGCGGCGCGAGGTCCCGCCCTTCCTGAACGACGACACCCCGCAGGGCGCGGCGATGCGGGCGAAGATCAGCGAGGGCCTTCAGCGCGGCGGCGTGGCCCGCGAGTTCGACGCGCCGGAGATCCACCTCGGCTTCACCTACGCCGGGTCACCGCTCGTGATCGACGACCCCACGGCCGAGAACGTCGAGGACCGCAGGCCCAACACCCGGCCGGGTTCCCGCGCGCCGCACGCGTGGGTGAAGGAGTCGATGTCCACATTGGACCTGTTCGGGGACGGGTTCGTGCTCGTGCACTTCGCGGACTCCGACCGGCTCGGCGAGTTCACGGCGGCGTTCGAGTCGCGCGGAATCCCGTTCAGCGCGGTGCGGCTGGACCAGCCGGAGATCGCGCAGGCCTACGAGCGGCCGTTCGTCCTGGTGCGGCCGGACGGGCACGTGGCGTGGCGCGGCACCGAGCTGCCCGCGGACGCCGGTTCCGTGGCGGACGTCGTGCGCGGAGGTGCGCGGTGAAGCCGTTCTCGTTGCGGGACTGGTCGGACGCCGACCTGCGCGACCCGTTCCCGGTGTTCGCGCGGTACCTGGCCGCCGGACCCGTGCACTTCGCGGACGGCACCTGCTACGTGTTCGGCCACGACGCCGCCGTGCAGGTGCTGACCTCCCCCGCGTTCGGCCGCCGGTCCCCCTCGGGCGGTGGCAGTCCGGTGACGCGGTCGTCGGCGTTGCGCACGATGGTCGAGAACTGGCTGGTGTTCCTCGACCCGCCGCGGCACACCGAGCTGAGGTCGGTGCTGACCAAGGAGTTCTCGCCCTCGGTCGTCACGAACCTCCGGCCGCGGATCGCCGCCATCGCCGAAGAGCTCCTGGCCGGCCTGCCGATGACGTTCGACCTGGTGGAGCGGTTCGCAGCCCCGCTGCCGATCCTGGTGATCTCCGAGCTGCTCGGCGTACCGCGCGCGGACTGGGGGTGGCTGCGCGCGATGGCCGTCGACCTCCAGCAGGCCAGCAGCGTCCGCGCGGCGGCCAACCCGGACGCGCACGCCGTCGCCGACCGCGCCGCCCAGGAGCTGCGCGACTACTTCCTGACACTGGTGGAGAAACGCCGGTCCGACCCCGGCGACGACCTGGTGTCGTTGATGGTGTCGGCCCAGACGCGCGGCGAACCGCTGTCCTCGGACGAGATCGTCGGCACCTGCGTGCACCTGATGACCGCCGGGCACGAGACCACGACCAACGTCCTGGCCAAGTCCGTGCTGGCACTGGCCGCCCGCCCGGCCGCGCTGGCCGAGCTGCGCCGCGGCGTGACCCCGGCGGCCGTCGAGGAGCTGGTCCGGTTCGACCCGCCCGTGCAGGCGGTCGGCCGCTGGGCCCACGAGGACGCCGTCGTCGCGGGCTACCCCATCCCCGCCGGCGCCAAGGTGATGGTGGTGCTCGGTGCGGCCAACCGCGACCCCGCACGGTTCACCGCACCCGACTCGCTGCTGTTCGACCGCCCCGGCGGCCGCAACACCGGCTTCGGCCTCGGCATCCACTACTGCCTCGGCGCCACCCTCGCCCGCGCCGAGCTGGAGATCGGCCTCGGCCTGCTCCTGCCCGCGCTGGGCGGCTTCAGCACGGGCGAGGTGGAGTTCCCGCACGACATCGTGTTCCACGGCCCGCACCGCGTGGTCGTGACGCGGCGCGGCTGATCACCTCCTGCGGCCGGCGACCAGGGCGGCGCCGGCCAGCAGGGTCAGCACGCCGAAGGCGATGGTGACGGCGATGCCGAGGCCGAGGACCTGCGAGCCCACGTTGCCGATCAGGAAGAAGACGAGTGCGGTCCAGAGCAGGGCACGGGTCGCGCTGTTGTTCGTTCGGGTGTTCGTCATGCCGGAAACGCTAGTGACCAGGGGGTTCCGCGAGGATCCCGCCAGCTGCCGGGTTCGGGGTGGAGCAGGCTCCACCTCACCCCGGCTGCCGGAGCAACCTGCGCCCCCACACCACCCCGGCCGCCGCCAGCACCAGCCAGGCCGCCCCGGCAGCGACCGACCGCGGTGAGCCGAGGTCGAGCACGGCGTCACCGAGGAACGCGGCCACCAGCGTCGTGGGCACCAGCCCGATCGCGGTGCCCAGCCCGAACGACACCGGCCGCACCGCCGTGACGCCGGCGCCGTAGTTCGACGCGGCGAACGGCACGACGGGCAGCAGCCGCAGCACGACCGTGGCCGCGAGCCCGTTCGTGGCGAACACCTCGTCCAGCACCCGCAACCGCCCGCTGCCCAGCCTGCGCGCCACCGCCTCGCGTCCCAGCAGGCGACCGGCCCAGAAGGAGATCAGGGCACCCGCGGTGAACGCGACGACCGCCAGCGCCGCACCGGTGACGACCCCGAACAGCAGCCCGGACACCGTGGCCAGGACGGGTTTGGGGAAGAACAGCGGCGTGCCGAGTGCCCCGAACGCCAGGAACGCGAGCGGTGCCCACGGGCCCAGTGCCCGCATCGACGTGCGCAGCTCGGCCACGTCGGGCAGGTCGGCCAGCGCGGCGGTGACGACGAGGGCGACGACCAGCGCCGCCAGCACCAGGGCACGCACGTCACGCATGGAGGCTCTTCTCACCCAGTGCTGATCTCCTCGTCGGTCAACCCGGCCACCACGGCCTCGGCCGGCGCGACCAGCTGCTCCTGCCCGACCGGCGACATGGCCCAACTGTGTCAGAACGTCCAGACCGCGTGCCTGCCCGGGCCCACGACCAGCGTGGAGTTGCCGATGCGCTCCTCGTGCCGGGCGACGCCGCGGTTCAGCGCGAACTCGATCCGCTTGAGCCCGGTCTGGCCCATCCGCACCTTGTCGAACCGCATGGTGGTGCCGCCGCGCGACGCCGTGACGCCACCGGCGTCGGCCTTGAGCTTGAACCCCCCTGCCCGCAGCAGCGGCACGGTGCTCGCGAAGTCCCGTTCGGTGACGGCGAGCCGGACGAACGTGATGTCGCGCATCAGGCGGTCGCGGTAGTTGTCCGGCAGGTAGCGCTCGCGGCCGACGTCACCGGGGTAGCGGGCGGGCTGGGTCTGGCCGCGCGGGTCGGCGAAGTACTCGTCGCGGTACTCCATCGCCCACGCGCCGAAGCGGTCGTACTGCTCGAAGCCGAGCACCGCGTCGAACCACGGCACCGGCACGTGGTCGCCGAAGTCGCGGGTCTGCACGAACTCGAACGGCGGCACACCGGAGGCGGCCAGGCGGGAGCGCACGGCCGTGATGTCGCCGTCGTGCTCGGTCGACAGGCCCAGGCCCGCCGAGCCGAGCAGGCCGTCCTGGCCGGGGACGTCGCCGACGCCGAAGATCTCCAGGTAGGTCTCGCGGCCGCGCAGGTAGCGGCCGGTCCACACCTCACCGCCCGCGCCGGTCGTGGTCCGGACCTCGAAGTCGGCGAACGCCCTCAGGTAGGCGGAGTGCTCGACCGCGTCGGCCGTGACGCGGTCGTAGGTGCCCCACGCGTGGTTGTAGAAGAGCAGCTGCCGCTCCCCCGCCTGTGCGGTCCCGCCGGACACCACCGCGAGCAGTGCGGCCAAGATCATGGATACCGTGCGCCGAATCCCCATGGTGGGATCGTAGGAAGACCCGCTCGACCCGGACTCAAGTCAAACCAAGGGGGAACAGTTGCCGGACGCCAGCTGGCCGGTCCTCGCTCCGCTGCTCCAGGCCGCGACCGCGGGACGTGACCTGCTCGACGACACCCTCCGCCGCCTCGGACCGGACGCGGTCACCGCGGCGCTGCTGGCCGAGATCGGCGAGGTGGAGCACGACGTCCGCCTGGACCTGCACTTCGACGGCGTCACGACGAGCCACCTGCGCACCGGCGCCGACCTCGTCGTCTCCCTGGACCTCGCCGACGCCGTCCGCACCCTCTACGGCACCGAGCGGCGGTGGCCGAGCCTCGCGGTCAGCACCCCCTCCGCCGGGCTCGACGAGGGCGGCGTGGGCGCGTGGTTCCGCGGCCGCCGCGACTACCCGGCGGCCGTCGAGGCGGTGCTCACCGCGCTGCGCCCGCCGCAGGAGGACCTCGGCGCGCTGGCCGTGCGGTTCGGCTCGGACAAGTGGGGCGACCTGCACTGGTACACCCAGCACTACGAACGCCACTTCGCCCGCCTGCGCACCGAACCGGTGCGGGTGCTGGAGATCGGCATCGGCGGCTACGACGACCCGGACAGCGGCGGTGCCTCGCTGCGGATGTGGCAGCGCTACTTCCGGCGCGGCCTGGTCCACGGCCTCGACATCACGGCGAAACCCGGTGTGACCGGCCCGCGGATCACGACCGTGCAGGGCGACCAGTCCGACGCGGCGTTCCTCGACGCGCTGGGCACGCGGCTCGGCCCGTTCGACGTGGTGATCGACGACGGCAGCCACCTCAACGACCACGTGCGGACGTCGTTCCACGCCCTGTTCCCGCACGTGCGCGCTGGCGGGCTGTACGTGGTCGAGGACCTGCAGACCGCGTACTGGCCGAGCTGGGGCGGCGCTCCCGACGGCGGCGCCGGCACGTCGATCGGGATGCTGAAGTCCTTCGTGGACGGCCTGAACCTGGCCGAGGTGGCCGACCCGCGGGTGAACGGCGGGTACGTGCAGCGCAACATCAGCGGGATCTCGTTCCACCACAACATCGCGTTCGTCGAGAAAGGACTCAACGCGGAAGAGGGCGGTCCGGAGTTCCTGCGGACGCTCTGCTGACCGACGGCGGGTGCCACGCGCTTCGGCGTGCTCACCGGCGGGTCCCAGCGCCGGTCGGCCCGCAGCACCTCGTGCACCAGCACCGCGTCCGGGAACTGCCGCACCCGCGCGGGCACGGGTGCGGCCCACCGGTGCTCCGGTTGCAGCGCCTCCACCACCCGGAGCACCCGCCAGGACAGGTCCTGGCGGGTGAGGTCCACCCCGGTACCGGGTACGGCGTGCAACCACACCGCCTGCCGGGCCACTCCAGCCGGTCGACGAACAGCCCGCCGCCGTCCGTCAGCTGTCCCCGATGTGCCCTCAGCGCGATCCGGCGCGCCTTAGCGATCCCCACCGGGACAGTGAACCCCGGATCACGGGATCCAGTGGTTGCCGCTCACCGTGATCATCACCTGCAGCTGGATGCTCGCGCCGAAGTAGGTGTCGGTGTTGATCGGCGTGGCGAGCATCTTGGCCCACAGCGCGTCCAGCCACGCCTGGCTGCCGGGGTCCGTGGTGGCAGCGACCGCGAACGGCGCCACGAACGCCGCGTCGCTGCCGCTGTTGATCTGCGTGCCGTTGAGCTGGTAGCCGATCGCGATCCTGCCGGGGTCGCCACCGGTCTTGCTCTTGATCCACGAGTTGAGCTTGCGGGCCGCGGCCAGCGACTTCGCGTCACCGGTCAGCGCCGCGTCCGCGCCGATGCGCCACGGGTCGCGGCACGCGTTGTACCAGTACTTGCCGTCGGTCGCCGCCTCCTCCAGCATCTCGCCGACGGCGGGCTTGGCCGTGGAGTTCGTGTCCTGCACGAAGTCCGGCAGCAGACCGGTGCCCGCCGCGTAGTTGGCCTGCAGGTTCGCGATCAGGTCCTGGTGCTTCGCGCGGATCGTGTCCCACGCCGCGTCACCGGTCGCCTTGCGGAACGCCCGGAAGTGGTCGCTCATCCAGTCCGACGACCGGGAGCCGTAGTACTGCCTGCTGTTGCCCGAGGTGGACCAGTCGCCCATGAGCAGCAGGTTCGTGTTCGGGTTGACCAGGCTCTTCTTGATGGCGCCGATGTTCTTCAGCGCGATCTGCCGGTAGTTGTAGGTGCCCGCGCTGCCCCACTGCCGGTCGGCGAGCAGCAGGCCGTAGGCGGTGTCCATGTCGCCGTCGGTCGCGCTGTCGCTGCCGTTGACGCTGCGGCAGGCGGTGTCCTGTTCGGACGCGAGCAGGTCGGGGTTGTTGGCCGACGGGTGCGCGAGCTTGTACTTCAACAGGCCGTCGAAGATCTTCTTCGCGTCCGGGTCGGCGCCGGCCATGGTCGCGGTGATGACCATGCCGTAGCCCTGGGCCTCGGCCACGTACGGGAACGCCGCGTCCGGCGAGATGACCTGGTACCAGCCGTTGCCGCAGTTCTGCTTCACGAACGCCGACTTCCAGCGCTGGTAGTAGTCGACGATCTTCGCGTCCAGCGTCGACGTGCTGCCGGAGGGCCGCAGCACCCCGGCCGCGTACGGGGTCTGCCTGCTGCCGAACGGGTAGCCGAGCCCGGACGACGGCGGTGACGTCGTGGTGGTGGTCGGCGGGGTCGTCGGCGGGGTGGTGCCGTCCGCGCTGCCGTAGACCTCCAGCTCCCACAACGAGTAGCCGTACGCCGTGCCGCGGGCCGTGCCGTAGACCCGCACGTACCGGCCGGAGCCGGACACGGTCAGGTCGTCGGTGCCGCCGTCACCGGAGCTCGTCGAGTAGACGTCGCTCCACGCCGAGCCGTCCGGTGAGGTCTGCACGCGGTACGCCCTGGCGTACGCGGCCTCCCAGCTCAGCCTGACCCGGCTGATGGCGTGGGTGGAGCCGAGGTCGACCCGCAACCACTCCGGGTCGTGCCCCTCCACCGACGCCCAGCGGGTCGACGTGCTGCCGTCGACCGCCTTCGCCGCCTCGAACCCGGTCCCCTCGGTCGAGGAGGCCAGCACCGCCTTGCCGCGGGAGACCAGCGGGTCCGCCGCCGACGCACTGGTCACCCCCGCGATGAGGAGACCGAGCACGAGCCCGACCGCCCCGACTGCCGTCGTCGTCCTGCCGCCCACGACCGCCTCCAGCAAATGGTTAACAAAGCTGACAATGCGAGTGGTTGGCGACGCTAGGCAGGTCAGCGGCCTCGGACAAGGGTCAGGACCGGTTGTTGCGCGTTCGGACAGTGCTCAGCCTCTGGCGCTCAGCCTCTGGCGCCCAAGTCCCAGACCCGCCACCCTTCGACGCCCGGCCCCAGACGCCCGACCGCCGAGCAGCCGACTCCGAACGTCCGGCCCCGGACGCTCAGCCCGCCCAGACCGCCCGCACGGCTTCGGCGACCGACTCCGCCTGGGCGTACCCCGCCTCGGCCGCGGGTCGCCGCCGGGCCGGGTCCAGCAGGTTCTTCCCGATCGCCGCGAGCGCCGCGGCGTCGGGGCTGAGCACGATCGACGGCATGCCCAGCCGCTCGGCCTGCGCCTGCGGGGTCGCCGCCTTCGACATGGCCCGCGTCAGCGGCGCCACCACGACCACCCGCTCGCACCCGGCGGCGAGGTCCACGTTGGCCACCGACCGCATCCCGCCGTCCATGTACCGGCGGCCACCGATCGTGACCGGCGGCCACACCAGCGGCACCGCGCAGGAGGAGGCCACCGCGTCCACCAGCGGCACCCCGCTGTCCCGGTCGAAGGCGACGAACCGGCCGTCGGCGGTGTCCACGGCGGTCACCTTCAACGCGCGCTCCGGCCACTCCCTGGTGGACAGCCGGCTCTCGAACACCGCGCGCCGCGACTCCTCCGACGGCGTCGACGCGCGCAGCGCCGCCCTGCCCAGCCGGGCGCGTTTGACGGCGCCGGAACCGGGTAGCGCGTGGGAAAGCGCGTACCGCGCGATCATCCAGCCGGTCAGCCTCGCCGGCAGCTCCCCGTCCGGCGGCAGCAGCTGGCTCGCGTACAGCTCGTCCGGCGCGACCCCTCCGGCCAGCTGGGTGGCGACGACCGAACCGGCCGACGTCCCCACGAGCAGGTCCGCCGCCGCCAGGTCGATCCCCCGCTCGGCGAGGCCGTGCAGAAGGCCTGTCTCCCAAGCGATCCCGGTGACACCGCCACCGCCGAGCACCAACGCGCGTCCGCCAGTCATCCGACCATCTTATTTGGTGGGACGGTTTCCTGACCCGTGGTCGGCCACGGTAGACTTCCGGCGATGTCGAGAAGCGCTGCAACGGGCCTCGCGGCCTGCCACGCTCGGCGTCGAGTCACCACGCAACAAGGGCGCTTCCGACTATTCGGGAGCGCGCGTGAGTGATCTCAGGGCCCTGCTGAACCAGCGGATCGCAGTCCTCGACGGGGCCTGGGGCACGATGTTCCAGCAGGCGGGTCTCACGCCGGCGGACTACCGCGGCACCGAGTTCGGCGACCACCACATGGACGTCACCGGCGACCCGGACCTGCTCAACCTCACCCGCCCCGACCTGGTGCTCGACGTGCACCGGCAGTACCTCGCGGCGGGCGCGGACATCACGACGACGAACACGTTCACCGCCACCTCGATCGGCCAGGCCGACTACGGGCTGCAGGACCGGGTGCGCGACATGAACCTCGCCGGCGCCCGGCTCGCGCGGCAGGCGGCGGAGGAGTTCGGCGGGAGGTTCGTGGCCGGCTCGGTCGGCCCGCTCAACGTCACGCTCAGCCTGTCGCCCAAGGTCGAGGACCCCGCCTACCGGGCCGTCAGCTACCAGCAGGTCGAGGACTCCTACGCCGAGCAGATCGCGGCGCTGCGCGACGGCGGCGTCGACCTGCTGCTCATCGAGACGATCTTCGACACGCTCAACTGCAAGGCCGCGATCACCGCCGCCCGCAAGGTCGCCCCCGAGCTGCCGCTGTGGATCTCGGTGACGATCGTCGACCTGAGCGGCCGGACCCTGTCCGGGCAGACCGTCGAGGCGTTCTGGAGCTCGGTCGAGCACGCGGAGCCGCTGGTCGTGGGCGTGAACTGCTCGCTGGGCGCCGCCGAGATGCGCCCGCACGTGGCCGAGCTCGCGCAGAAGGCCGGCACGTTCGTGGCCTCGCACCCCAACGCCGGCCTGCCCAACGCGTTCGGCGGCTACGACGAGACGCCTGAGCAGACCGCGGCCCTGCTCGGCGAGTTCGCGCGGGCGGGCATCGTCAACGTCGTCGGCGGCTGCTGCGGCACCTCCCCCGACCACATCAGGGCCATCGCCGGCGCCGTGCGGGACCAGGCGCCGCGCGCGGTGCCCGAGGCGCGGCACACCACCCGCTTCAGCGGCCTGGAGACGTTCGAGATCGGCGCCGACACCGGGTTCGTCATGATCGGTGAGCGCACGAACGTCACCGGCTCGGCGAAGTTCCGCAGGCTGATCGAGGCCGACGACCACCAGTCGGCCCTCGCGGTGGCGCTGGACCAGGTCCGCGGCGGCGCGAACCTCCTCGACGTGAACATGGACGCCGACCTGCTCGACGGTGAGCAGGCGATGACGACGTTCCTGAACCTCATCGCCACCGAGCCGGAGATCGCGCGGATCCCGGTCATGATCGACAGCTCCCGCTGGGACGTGCTGCAGGCCGGTCTGCGGTGCGTGCAGGGCAAGGGCGTGGTCAACTCGATCAGCCTCAAGGAGGGCGAGGAGCCGTTCCTGGCGCAGGCCCGCGTCATCCGCGACTTCGGCGCCGGCGTCGTGGTCATGGCGTTCGACGAGCAGGGCCAGGCCGACACGACCGAGCGCAAGGTCGAGATCTGCGCCCGCGCCTACGACCTGCTCACCCGCGAGGCCGGTTTCCCGGCGCAGGACATCATCTTCGACCCGAACGTGCTCGCGGTCGCGACCGGCATCGAGGAGCACAACGGCTACGCCAGGGCGTTCATCGACGCCCTGCCGCTGATCAAGGAGCGCTGTCCGGGCGCGCGCACCAGCGGTGGCATCTCGAACCTGTCGTTCTCCTTCCGCGGCAACGACGTCGTCCGCGAGGCGATGCACTCCGCGTTCCTGTTCCACGCCGTCAAGGCGGGCCTGGACATGGGCATCGTCAACGCGGGCCAGCTCGTCGTCTACGAGGACATCCCCGCCGACCTGCTGGAGCTGGTCGAGGACGTCATCTTCAACCGCCGCGAGGACGCCACCGACCGGCTCGTCACGCACGCGGAGACGGTCAAGGGCCCCGGTCAGAAGCGCGTCGTCGACCTGTCGTGGCGCGAGGCACCGGTCGCCAAGCGGCTGGAGCACGCGATCCTGCACGGCGTCGTCGACTTCGTCGAGGAGGACACCGAGGAGGCCCGCCAGGCCCTGCCCCGGCCGCTCGACGTGATCGAGGGCCCGCTGATGGACGGCATGAAGGTCGTCGGCGACCTGTTCGGCGCGGGCAAGATGTTCCTGCCGCAGGTGGTGAAGAGCGCGCGGGTGATGAAGCGCGCGGTCGCCTACCTGGAGCCGTTCATGGAGAACGAGCCGTCGTCGTCCGCGGGTGGCAACGGCAAGGTCGTGCTCGCCACCGTCAAGGGCGACGTGCACGACATCGGCAAGAACATCGTCGGCGTCGTGCTGGGCTGCAACAACTACGACGTCATCGACCTCGGCGTGATGGTGCCGGCCGCCAAGATCCTCGACACCGCGATCAAGGAGCACGCCGACGTCATCGGCCTGTCCGGGCTGATCACGCCGTCGCTGGACGAGATGGTCGCCGTGGCCGAGGAGATGCAGCGGCGCGGCATGAAGCTGCCGCTGCTGATCGGCGGCGCCACGACCTCCCGGCAGCACACCGCCGTGAAGATCGCCCCGGTCTACGACGAGCCGGTCGTGCACGTGCTGGACGCCTCGCGGGTCGTCGGCGTGGTGTCCGACCTGCGCGACGACCGCCGCGGGCACGAGCTGAACCTCGCCAACCGCGCCGAGCAGGCCCGGTTGCGCGAGCAGCACGAGAACCGCAGGCAGGTGCCGCTGCTCGCCATCGCCGACGCGCGCGCCAACGCCGAGCGGGTCGACTTCTCCGAGCTGCCCGCGCCCGCGTTCACCGGCACCCGCGTGCTGACGCCGTCGGTGGCGGAGCTGCGCGAGTACGTCGACTGGACGTTCCTGTTCCTGGCCTGGGAGCTCAAGGGCAAGTTCCCGGCGATCCTGGAGCAGCCGGTCGCCCGCGAGCTCTACGACGACGCCACGGCGCTGCTCGACGAGATCATCGCGAACGACTCGTTCCAGCCGCGCGGTGTGCACGGCTTCTGGCCGGCGCACTCCGAGGGCGACGACATCGTCGTGGAGGCCGGCGCGGAGACCGTGACGTGGCCGATGCTGCGCCAGCAGACGCAGAAGCCGCTCTCCCGCCCGAACCGCTGCCTGGCCGACTACGTGGCGCCTCAGGGCGACCACGTCGGCGGGTTCGCGGTGACCGTGCTCGGCGCGGACGAGCTGGCCGCAACGTACGAGGCGAAGAACGACGACTACCGGGCGATCATGGTCAAGGCGCTGGCCGACCGGCTCGCCGAGGCGTTCGCCGAGTGGATCCACCTGCGGGCGCGCCGCGACTGGTTCGAGCCGGACGCGGCGCCCGAGCTCGCCGACCTGCACGCCGAGCGCTTCCGCGGCATCCGGCCCGCGCTGGGCTACCCGGCCTGCCCTGACCACACCGTCAAGCGCGAGCTGTTCGACCTGCTCGACGCCGGGCGGATCGGCGTGAGCCTCACCGAGTCGTTCGCCATGAACCCCGCCGCCAGCGTGAGCGGGATGATCTTCCAGCACCCGGAGGCGAAGTACTTCACCGTCGGGCGGCTGGGCCGCGACCAGATCGAGGACTACGCGCTGCGGCGCGGCCGGCCGGTGGCCGAGGTGGAGCAGTGGCTGCGCCCGAACCTGGGTTATGACCCGTCCTGACGGAAAGGCGCACCGGTAATGTGAAAGCGCTTCCCGTCCAGGAGTGCGCTGTCCCCATTTCACATCGGTCGAGGTAGCATCGGCCGCTCTGGAGATCAACCGTTCCGTCGGTCGAGCGAGCCCGAGGTCTGCGATGCGTACTGCGGGGCTGGTGGCGGGCCTGCTGGGCCTGGTGGCCGCCGGCACCGTCGCCACCACCGGCTGCGGTGCCGCCGCGAGCTCGTCGGCGTTGCCGCACGTCGGGTTCGTGGTCAAGCGCACGGGCGGGTCGTTCGCACAGGAGATGACCAGCGGGTTCCACGAGGGCGTCGGCCGGGTCGGCGGGGTGAGCGCGACCGTCACGGGACCCTCCGGCCACGACGGGCACAGGGAAGTCGAGTTGTTCCGGGATCTGTCACGGACGGCGAAAGGCGGTGTCGCCGTCGCCACGTCCGAACCCGCGCTGATGGCGCCGTCCATCACCGCGGCCTTGCGCGAACACCTCTCCGTCGTCGGTGTGGACATGCGACTCGGGTCGAGCTCCGGGGTGAGGCTCCACATCGGTAACGACAACTACGAGCTCGGCGAAAAGCTGGCTGACGAGTTGATGCGCCGATTGCCCTCGGACGCGACCGGTTCGGTGGTGCTGGGAAACGCCACTCCGGGACTGGCCGGGTTCGACGACCGGGCCGACGGAATCCGTGGGCGGTTCGCCGAGAAACTACCGGGAGTGCGGGTGCTGGGGCCGTTCGACACGCAGCGCGACGACGAGGCGAACCTCGACGCGTGGCGACGGCTCGCGGCGGCCAACCCCGGCGCACTGGCTTTCGTGGGGACCGGAGACTGCGACGGGTTCAACCTCGCCGCGATCAAGACCGAGAAGTCGGCGAGGTGGCTGGTGGGCGGGTTCGGGGTCGACCCTCGGACGTTGCAGGCGGTGCGGGACGGCGTCGTGGTGGCGTCAGTCTCGCCGGAGCACTACCTCAAGGGCGCGGTCGCCGGGTGGCTGCTCGCCCGGCAGGCCAGAGGCGGCGCGGAGTTACCCGAGGGGTGGGTGTTCACCCCGGGACTGGCGGTCACGACGGCGAACCTCGACGAGGTCCTGCACCGGCAGGAGTCGGAGCAGGCGCGCGAGCAGTGGTTCCGGCCCCAGCTCGACGCCTTCGTCGAGGACCCCGCGAGCTGGTTGCGACCGTTGGAGCAGGCACGGTGAGGCTTTGGGAGAGCCGCGCCACCGCACGGGTGGCGACGGTGGGGCTGACGGCCGGGCTGCTGGCACTGGCCGGGCTGGCGTTGTGGAGCAGCATCAGCGCGCAGATCACGACCGCGCAGGTGCGCCAGTTCAACGAGACCAGCGAGCGCTGGAGCCGGGTGCTCGAACACATCAACATCACCGACAACGCGCTGCGCGACCTGCAGCTCAAGCGCACCGAGCTGACCGTCGAGCCGTTGCGGAACTCGGTCGGCGCCGCCCGTGGCGAGCTGGAGTGGCTGCAGGCCAACGGCACCCCGTCGGACGTCGCGGTGGCCACGCGCCTGCTGCCGCTGTACGACACGACGACGGAGACGCTGCGCAAGGTGCTCGCCGGTGACGACCCCGCGCAGGTCGACCAGGCCGGGTTCGCGCACTCCTCGCTGCGCCGCCAGGTCTCCACGACGATCGGTGCCAAGCAGCTCGACACCACCGACTACCTGCGCGCGGCGGACGAGAAGAACACCCGGCTGCGGGTCGCGCAGATCGCGGCGTTCGCGCTGGACGCGTTCCTGGTGGGCCTGTTCGGCATGGTGCTGCTCGGCCACCGCCGCAAGATCCTGCGCCAGGCCGCGAAGAACGAGCACGAGGCGCACCACGACGCGTTGACCGGTCTCGCGAACCGGACGCTGCTCGCCCGCCGGATGGAGCAGGTCGTCGCCAAGGCGCACAAGAAGAACGAGCCGCTGGCGTTGCTGATCGTGGACCTCGACCGGTTCAAGGAGGTCAACGACTCGCTCGGGCACCACGTCGGTGACCTGCTGCTGCGCCAGGTGGCCAACCGGCTGTCGTGGGCGGTGCGCGACACCGACCTCGTGGCCCGCCTGGGCGGCGACGAGTTCGCGGTGCTGCTGCCCGGCGTCGGCTCGGCGGACAACGCGCGGATGGTCGCGGACAAGATCCTCACGGCGCTGGCGATGCCGGTGATCCTGGAGGGCCTGGAGCTGGAGGTCGCGGGCAGCGTCGGCGTGGCGCTGTGCCCGGACGACTCCCTCGACGGCCACGAGCTGCTGCGGCACGCGGACATCGCGATGTACGCGGCCAAGCGCGACAAGTCCGGTGTGGCCGTGTACGACGCCCGCCTGCACGAACGCGGTGCCTCGCAGCTCACGGCCGTGACGGAGCTGCGGCACGCGATCGACCGCGGCGAGCTGTTCCTGCACTACCAGCCCAAGGCGCTGGCCGACACGGGCGCGGTGTGCGGCGTCGAGGCGCTGGCGCGCTGGCAGCACCCGACCCGCGGCCTGGTGCGCCCGGACGAGTTCATCCCGGTCGCCGAGGAGAACGGCCTGATCGAGCCGCTGACCCGGTACGTGATCGACGCGGCGCTGCGCCAGTGCCGCACCTGGTCGGACGCGGGCTGGGAGGTGCCGGTGTCGGTGAACGTGGGCGCCGCCTGCCTGCTGCACACCGAGTTCCCCGGCGACGTGGCCGACCTGATCAAGCGCCACGGCCTGCCCGCACGGCTGCTGACGCTGGAGATCACCGAGTCCGCGATCATCTCCGACCCGGACCGCGCCGTGGACGTGCTGCGCGGCCTGACCGAGCTGGGCGTGCGGCTGTCGATCGACGACTTCGGCACCGGCTACTCGTCGATCTCCTACCTGCGCAGCATGCGGGTGCACGAGATGAAGCTCGACCGTTCGTTCGTCACGCACATGTGCACCGACGCCGGTGACTCGGCGATCGTGCACGCCCTGGTCGCCCTGGCCCGCAACTTCGGCCTGCAGGCCGTGGCGGAGGGCGTGGAGGACCAGGACACCTGGACGGCGCTGGCCGAGGCCGGCTGCGACGTGGTGCAGGGCTACTTCCTCAGCGAGCCGTTGCCCGCCGAGGACGTGGTGGCCTGGCTGGGCGACCGAGCCGCAGCCGCCCACGCTTAGCCCGCATCTGCGAGTACCACCAACTCAAGATCATCCAGCACGGTTTGCGGGGTGGTTGGCGGTACTTGCAGATGCCGGTCAGGCGCGGGAGCGCCAGGTGTCGACCAACGGCTTCATGAAGTCGACGATCTGCGGCAGCTGTGGCGCGACCACGAGGTAGGCGACGGCGCGCAGAGCGGCGACGGCGTTGACGAACGCCAGCACGTCGGCGTCCAGCTCGCGGAGGCCGTGGGTGCGGGCGCCGCGGTTGTAGGCGGCTTCGAGGTCGGGGCCGAGGGAGGCGAGGTCCCACTCGACCGGCCCGTACGTGACGAGCTCGAAGTCGGAGAACAACGGGCCGGTCGTGCTCGCGAAGATGTTCGCGGGCGGGCAGTCGCCGTGGACCGGCTGCAGGTCGACGCCGGGAAAGCGCTTCTCGAACTCGGCCTGGGAACGCACCACCGGTTCGAGCTCCGCCCATTCACGCCGGGCGCGGTCGAGATCGGCCGCGTCGAGCAGGTCCGGGTGCTTTTCCAGGAGGCGGAGCGCATCGGTGATGAATGCGGGGTCCGTTGTTCCCAGGAATGGGAAGCTCGCCCGGATATCCTTTCAGCGCCGCGTGCAGTTCGGCCGCCTTTTCCGAGTTCGCGACGTAATCCGGTTCGCCGCTCTTGTCCTCCGGGACGAACGGCCAGAACGTGATGGAGAACCCGTCGCGCTGCACGGGTTCGGCCGGCACGTCGGGGCTCGGCGGGATCACCGGGACGTCCTGGTCCGCGAGCCACCGCGCCACGTCCAGCTCGCGCCGCTGGCGGGCGCCGGTGGCGGCGAGGTCCTCGGTGTGCGGCAGGACGACCGGCACGCGGGCCACGACCGGGCTCGGTGCCAGGTGGACGACCACCGAGAACAGCTCGTAGAGCACCGCGGGCTCGGTCACGGTGAGGCCGAGGTCGCGCCCCGCCGCCACGGCCGCGTCCCTGGCCGCGGTGGTGCGCCGGGCGATGTCGTCGGGGGTCGCGAAGGCTGTCATGGCACGATCGTGTCACGACAGCCCGCGCGGCCGCAGATCATTTTCGCGTCCCTGGGAGGACCCGGTGCCCGACCGCCACCTGATCGACGTCCACGTCCTGCTGCTGCGCGCCGGGCAGGTCCTGCTCTCGCTGCGCAGGGACACCGACCCGCGCTTCGACGGGGTGTGGCACCTGCCGTCGGGCAAGCTCGACCGCGGCGAGTCGGTGCCGGCCGCCGCGGTCAGGGAGGCCCGCGAGGAGGTCGGTGTCGAGATCGACCCGGCCGACCTGCGGCACGTGCACACCGCGCACGTCACCGCGGCCGGTGTGGAACCGCGGCTAGGTCTGTTCTTCACGACCACGCGGTGGGCCGGGGAGCCGGTCAACCGCGAGCCCGGCAAGTGCTCGGCGCTGCGCTGGTTCGAACTGGACGCGCTGCCGGAGGAGCTGATCGCCTACTCCGCCGCCGGAATCCGCGGTCACCTCGCCGGCACGCCGTTCAGCGTGCTCGGCTGGGATCAGTGACCGCAGCAGGCGTGGTCGGCCCACTCCGGTTCGTGCCACCAGTGCCTGTTCCGCGCTGACGGCAACGGCGGCAGCGCGTCGTCCGTCGCCGTCCGCTGCTGCGCCCGGTAGGGCTTGAGCAGGTCGGCGACGGTGTGCAGGCGCCCGCCCACCATCACCTGGCGCACGTCGGCCGCCGCCCTGATGTCCGCGAGCGGGTTGCCGGAGACGAACGCGATGTCGGCCGGGGCACCGGGCCGCAGCGACCCGATCGGCAGGCCCAGCCACGTCGCCGGGTTGCGGGTGGCGGTGATCAGCGCCTCCCGCGGTGTGAAGCCGAACTTGACCATGGCGCGCAGGTTCATGTGCGTGGCGGTGGCGGGCGCGTCGAGTGGCGCGTCGGTGCCGCAGATCACGAGGCCACCGCCGCGGTGCACGGCCAGCGCGAACTCGACCCAGCCGCGCAAGATGTGCAACGACGAGGAGGCACCACCGGTGTTCGCCTCGGCGAGGTAGCGCTCGTACTCCCACGGCGGGAACAGCACGCGGGTGCGTTCGTCCAGCACCAGCGACCTGTCCTCGGCGAACAGGGCGCGGTTGTGGAACAGGGTCGGGGTCATGGACATGCCGGTGCGGGTGAACAGCGCGACCACGTCCTGGTAGGCGCGGCCCTGGCGGGAGATCGTGTGCGAGTAGCCCAGGCGGTTGGTGGCGCCGACGTGCTCCATGCCGTTCATGCCGATGTTCGCGGCCGGGTAGAGGTAGTGCGACGACAACGGGACGCGGGACCGCTGCACGGCAGCGCGTTGCAGCTCGACGGGCAGCCGGACGTAGGTCTTGAGCATGTCGTAGTCGAGCTCGTGGGCGCGGCGCAGTTCGAGGTCGAGCTGGGCGCGCGACAGGGTCGGGCGCATGAAGTTGTAGTAGACGCGGGAACCGTCGACGGCCTCGCCGGTCGCGTAGAACCGGGGCCCGGTCAGGGTTCCTGCGGCGAGCGCCTCGCGGGTCTCGACCATCTGGTAGACCGGGTCACCGGGTGAGCGGACGGTGGTGATGCCGTAGGCGAGCCACACGTTGCCCTGGCGCGCTCCCCACGCCCGTCCGCGCAGGTGCCAGTGGTTGTGGGCGTCGATGAGGCCGGGGATGGCGGTCAGCGTGCTCGCGTCCACGTCGGCACGACCGCGGTGCGGGCGGACGTCCGCGATCCGGCCGTGGTCGACCACGAGGTCGACGTTCTCGCGCAGCTCGTGCGCCTCGCCGTCCCAGTAAGCCTTGACGTGCACGACTTCGCGCTCGGGTGAACGCTGCCTGCGCCAGGTGAGGCCGACCCGGACGGTGCTGGCCTTGCCGTCCAATGTGGACTTCCGCAGGCGGCCGTTGTTGAGGTACACCAACGCGTCGTCGCCGTGCCATGCCAGCGAGTCGGTGACCTCGCGGGTGACCTGTCGCGGCGTGCCGAGGAACCGTCCCTTGCCGTCGACGGCCACGACGAAGGCGAGGCTCTCGACGACGAACGCGAGGTGCCGGCCGTCGGGTGACCACACCGGGCCGTCGTCGCCGCGGGTCGCGATCGACCGGAACGGCATCGGCTCGGTGTACCGCAGCTCGCCGCTGACGAGGTCGACGGTGAGGACCTGGCTGGTGCCCTCGCGGAACCGCCGGGAGAACGGCTTCACCGCGGCCAGCGCGACCACCGTGCCGTCGGCGGACCAGGTGGGACGGCCGGGCTGGAACAGCGTCGGGGTGACCTGGCGGCGGCCGGCCGCGTCGACCACCCACACCTGGCCGTCCTGGTCGACGTAGGCGACCTTGGTGCCGTCCGGGGAGAACCGGGGCGTGGTCTGCGCGTGCGGCGCGGGCGCGTGGGCCTCGTCGGCGCCGGTCCGCAGGTCCCGCACGCGCAGCTGGGCGATGCCGGTGCGGTCGCTCGCGTACAGCAGCCGGGTGCCGTCGGGCGAGAAGTCCGGGTCGGAGTCGAAGTACGCGCCGTCGGTCAGCTTCGTGGTGCGGCCGTCGGCCAGCAGGTGCAGCGCGTTCAGCGCCCGGAAGGCGATCTTCGTGCCGTCGCGCGACACGACCGGGCTCGCGATGCCCCTGACCTGACCGCCAGTGGGGGTGCGCGCGCGGTGCTGCCGCGGGGTGCGCACGGGAACCGTTGCGCTGAAGGGGATGTCCTTCGTGGACCTGCCGTCGAACAGCCGGATCTTGCCGTCGGCGGTGTAGAGCACGCTGCCGCCGTCCCACAGCGGCGCGAACCCGAAGACGTCCTGCCCGGTGACGACGGCCCGGTCACCGAGCATCAGGTCGGCCTGGCCCGGTCGCATCAGCGTGTAGCTCGGCTGACCGCCCGGCCCGCAGCTCGCGCCGAACAGCTGCGCGCCCGCCGGTGCGGTGACCAGGCGTTCGCGGGTGCCGTCGAGCGCCACGGCGTCCACGGCCGCGTTGCCGACGGTGAAGACCAGCCGGCGGCCGTCGGGTGACCACTGCGGTGCGGCGGCCTCGTCCGGCAGGCCGGTGAGCTGGGTGACGGCACCGGAGGCGACGTCCAGCACGTGCACGCCGTAGCTGCCGCCCCTGTCGCTGGTGAACGCGATCTTCGTGCCGTCGGGCGAGAACGCGGGCTCGCGGTGGTCGTACTGGCCGCTGGTGAGCTGCCGGGGCGTGCTCCCGGCGAGGTCGGTGACGTAGAGGTGGTAGTTGCCGTCCCGGTAGGACTGGAACGCGATCCGGCCGCCCGGACCGAACGACGGCAGCGACGCGTCCTGCAGCTCGTCGGTCAGCCTGCGGGCGGTGCCACCGGTCGCGGGCAGCACCCAGATGGCGGTGACGAGGTCGATCGCGAGCCACCTGCCGTCCCGTGACCGGGTGACGGAGATGTTGGTGCCCTGGGTGAGCGTGACGACGGTGCCCGGTCCGGCCTGCGCCGCACCGGTGGTGGTGAGCGCGGAGGCGGCCGTGGCCAGGGCGGCGGCCTGGCCGGTGCGGGTCAGCAGCTCACGACGAGACAGGTCCATGCGTGGCACTCCCCCAGCGTTGACGCCCTGGAAGAACCACACTGCCACCGCACCGGGCCGGCACCATCCACCGATCGGCGGTCAGGCCACCGCCGTGTACACCAACGCGAGGATCGCGCTGGGGCAGCAGATCGTGACGAGACCGACCACCCCGTAGAACGGCTCCTTCTTGGTGATCATCGCCGCCAGCGCGGCGACCCCCACCCCGACAGTGATCAACAACAACGCCAGCACCAGGTACGACACGGTCTTCTTCCTTCGCAACGGGAGTTCGGGTCACAGGCACGCGGACGCGCGTGGCGGTGCCCGGCACGAAGGTGTGGCCGGTGTCGTGGACGTCGTGGTGCCGCAGTCGACGTCGTCGCGCTGCGTCGGCGGTTCACCCGTCCCGCTGACGGCGGCGGGCCGCCACGCCCACCCGGTGTCCGGTGCGGCGGGCGTGGCGGCGGCACCGTGCGAGACCGACACCCTGCTGGGCAGGTGCCGGTCCCCCAGGTCCTGGTGCTCCCGCTGGGCGGGCAGCAGCGCCAGCAGCAGGGCGAGCAGCAGCGCCGGCGCGGCGCGGTTCACGGTGCGGTGGCCCCCGCCCGCCTGCGCGCGAAGAACTCCGCGACCGGCTCGACGTAGCGGGCCGCGATCGGGCCGATGACCGCCATCAGCAGCACGTACGCCGTGGACAGCGCCGCGAGCTGTGCGCTGACCATGCCGGAGGCCACCGCGAGACCGGCGATGACGATGGAGAACTCACCGCGGGCCACCAGTGCGGCACCCGCGCGGGCCCGGCCCATCGGTCCGACGCCCTGCCTGCGCGCCGCCCACCAGCCGGTCGCGAGCTTGGTCAGCGTCGTCACCACGGCCAGCGCCACGGCGACGCCGAGCACCGGCGGGATGGAGCGCGGGTCGGTGTTGAGGCCGAACACCACGAAGAACATGGCGGCGAAGAGGTCGCGCAACGGTTCCAGCAGGCGGGTGGCGTTCTCCGCGGTGGAGCCGGAGATCGCGATGCCGAGCAGGAACGCGCCGACCGCGGCCGAGACCTGCAGCTGCGAGGCGACACCGGCGACGAGCAGCGCGGAGCCGAGCAGCTTGAGCAGGAACACCTCGTGGTCGGGGCTGTCGACGACGGCGGAGATGTAGCGCCCGTACTTCAGCGCCACGACGAGCACGACGGTGATGGCGAGCAGCGAGATTCCGACGGAGGTGAGGCCGCCGAGGAAGCTGACACCGGCCAGCAGCGCCGTGAGCACCGGCAGGTAGACCGCCATGGCCAGGTCCTCGAACACCAGCACCGACAGGACCACCGGTGTCTCGCGGTTGCCGAGCCGGCCGAGGTCGCCGAGGACCTTCGCGACGATGCCGGACGAGGAGATGTAGGTGACGCCGGCCATCGCGAGCGCACCGACCGGTCCCCAGCCCAGCAGCAGCGCGACGACGGCGCCGGGGGTCGCGTTGAGGACGATGTCGAGCAGTCCGGCGGTCCAGGACTTCTTCAGCCCGGTCGTGAGCTCGGAGGCCGAGTACTCCAGCCCCAGGAACAACAACAGCAGCACCACGCCGATCTCACTGGCGAGGTGTGCGAACTCCTCGATGCCGTGCAGCGGGACGATGCCGCCCGCGCCGAACGCGAGGCCGCCGATCAGGTAGAGCGGGATGGGCGAGATGCCGAATCTCCAGGCCAGTCGCCCGAGCAGGCCCAGCCCGAAGAAGACCGCACCCAGTTCGATCAGCGCGATCGTGGTGTCGTGCACTGCGCTCAGCCGCCCGTCAGGATCTCGGCGGCGGTGTCGAGGCCGTCCGCGGTGCCCACGACGACAGCGAGGTCGCCGTTGGAGAACAGGAACTCCGGGCCCGGCGAGGGGTGCGCGGTGCCCTCCCGCACGACGGCGACGACCGACGCGCCGGTGCGGGTGCGCAGCGCGGTGTCGCCGAGCGTGCGGTGCGCGAACGCCGTGACCAGCAGCTGGCGCGTGGTGATGCCGGTGATGTCGCGGTGCTGCTTGCTCAGCTGCGTCACCAGCTGCGGCGCGCCGAGCAGCCCGGCGAGCGTGCCCGCCTCCTCCGGCGCGAGCGGGATCGAGGCGGCCGTCGCGTCCGGGTCGTCCTGTTTGGACAATATCAGCTCGAACTTGCCGTCGCGGTAGGAGATCACGCCGATCCGGCGGCCGGAGCGGATGCTGAAGTCCTGCCTGACCCCGATGCCGGGCAGGGGCGTCACTTCGACGTTCACTGGCGTGCTTCCTGACTTGGGTTCTTGGGTTTTCTAGGGTTCGATCAGCCCGGCGCGGATCGCGTACCGGGTGAGTTCGAGGCGGTCCTTGAGACCGAGCTTCTGCAGCAGGTTGGCGCGGTGGCGCTCGACCGTCTTGACGCTGATGAAGAGCAGGTCGCCGATCTCCTTCGACGAGTGGCCCTCCGCGACCAGCTTGAGGATCTCCTCCTCGCGGTCGGTGATCGCCCGTGACGGGATGCCGCCGCCGTCCTTGGCGCGGTCGAGGTAGTTGCGGATCAACGAGTTCACCGCGCCGGGGTAGAGGAACGGCTCGCCGCGCATCGCCGCCCGGCACGCTTCCACGAGGTCGCGGTCGGCCACCGACTTGAGCACGTACCCGGAGGCACCGGACTTGAGCGCCTCGAAGAAGTACTGCTCGTTGTCGTACATGGTGAGGATCAAGATCCGCAGGTCCGGCAGCAGCCGCGACAGCTCACGCGCGGCCTGCAACCCGGTGAGCCGCGGCATGGCGATGTCGAGGATCGCGAGGTCGGGCTTCTCGGCACGGGCCTTGGTGACGGCCTCCGCGCCGTCGCCGGCCTCGGCCACGACGGTCAGGTCGGGTTCGTTGTCCAGGATCAGCCGGACGCCGCGGCGCACCAGCGCGTGGTCGTCGGCCAGCAGGATGCGCGTCTTCACCTGGCCGGCACCACCAGACGCACCTCGGTGCCCCTGGCCAGGGCGGTGATCTCGACCTCGGCGTGCACGAGCAGCGCCCGCTCCCGCATGCCGCGGATGCCGGCGCCCTCCTCGGCGTCGCCGATGCCCCGTCCGTCGTCGCGGATGCGCAGCTCGACCCCGGCGGGGTGGTTCTGCAGCGCGAGCTCGACCGAGGTCGCGCCGGCGTGCCGGACGGTGTTGGTCAGCCCCTCCTGCGCCACCCGGTAGACCACCAGCTCGGTCTCGGCGTCGAGCTCGGGCAGGTCCTTCGCGAACCGCTTGGTGACCGTGAGCCCGGTGGTGATCTCCGCGGTCAACGCCTTGAGCGCGCTGACCAGCCCCAGCTCCTCCAGCACCCCCGGCCGCAGCCGCCGTGCGATGCGCCGGATCTCGTCGAGCGTGCTGCGGGTGGTCTCCTGCACCTGCCGCAGCTCCTCGCGCATGTGCGCGGGCGCCTGGTCGGCCACCCGCTTCAGCTCCAGCAGCACCACGGTCAACGACTGCCCCACCTCGTCGTGCAGCTCCTGCGCCACCCTCCTGCGTTCCGCTTCCTGCGCGCTGAGCGCCCGCGCCGAGCTGAACCCGCGTTCGGCCTCCAGCCGGTCGATCATCGCGTTGAACGTGGTGATCAGCTCCGCGATCTCCCCGTGCCCCTTGGCGGTCAGCCGCGGCCCCGGTTTGAGCAGGTCGATCGTGGTCATGGCCTTGGTGAGCCGGTCCAGCGGCGCGAGCCCGACCCTGATCAGCACCGCGTTGGCGACCAGCATGGCCACGAGCCCGGCCCCGAGCACGACCATCTCCCCGGACACCGCCCGCGTCGACACCGTCACCGGGCTGAACGCCAGCACGGCCGTGGCGATGATCAGGACCAGGGCGTTGAGCAGGAAGATCCGCCCGAACAACGACACGCGCGCCGCCTTTCCGCGATCACTTCCCGCCACGCCTTGCGAGGCTGACGGGCGCACCCACCACGTGTCCATCCGTGGCAACACCCATGTTCGGTCTGCATGGGGGTCAGCGCTGGCCGGATCTGCGTGCCCGCCCGGATCGTTTTCCCCGGCAGCGCGGGAGAAGGTGGAGATGTCTCGACCGCACGGCGACGGGAGGCGGAGATGGAGACCACACGACGACCGCGCAGACCCGCACTGAAACGGGCCCCGAGGTGGACGCTGCTGGCCGTGGCGTTCTCGTCGGTGGCGGCGGGGCTGGTGCTGCCGCACACGCTGCTGATCGCGGCCGGCCTGCTGCTGGCCGGGTGCGTGGCACTGCCCTAGCGGGCGCGCCGACACGAGGACCACGCCGGCGGAGGCCGCCGCTGTCAGGCAGAAGCTGACGGCGGCGGCCTGGTCTTCCCGGTCTTACCGGTTTTCCTGGTCTTGCTGGTCCGGGTCTACCCGGACGTGGGCTTGCTCAGAGCGCCAGCGCGCCTTCGATGCGCGCGAGCATCGCGTCCTCGGCGTCGACGACCACGCCGTCGGCCTCGGCCACCTCGCGCGCGATCGTCAGCACCGCGGCGGGAAACGACCTCGCGTCCTCCGGCGAGCGCGTGGTGAGGATCTTCATCGAGCCGCGCAACGCCTCGAGGACGACCGGCTCGACCTCCTCGTCGGTGCCGGCGGGCACGGACGGGCGGGCGGCGCCCATGACGAGGCGCAGGTCGGGCGACAGGTGCGACAGGGCGCGCAGGCCGGCGAACCGCTCCTCCAGGACGGGGCCGGGGTCGGCGTGGGAGACCAGCAGCATCGCGCCGTACACGGCGGTGCGCAGCGTGCGGCTCTCCTCGTCGGTGAAGAAGATCATGGCGTCCACTCTATGTCTTGTGATCAGGCGGTTTCGGCGGTACTGGTACGAAGACTCGCCACCGCGCCGGTGGTTGCTCCCCGCGGCGAAACTGCGACGTGGCTCATCGGGCAGTTCTGCTCAGCGCGAAACCTTCCGTCGCGCGGCGTACAAATGACACCTCCGGGCGTTGACATGAGTTGTCAGCCCAACCCCTGGAGGATCAGCGATGACGACCACCGTGGCCCGCCCCCGCATCACGGTACGGCGGGTGGTGTTCACGCTCGTCCTCCTCAGCGTCACGACGCTGCTGTTCTGGGTGCCGTTCGAGGGCCTGTTCGCGGCGTCGGCGCAGTGGCCGGGGCCGGTGCGGCCGATCGCGGCCGTCGTGTTCGCCGCGGCGGCGATCAGCATGATCGTGCTGTTCACCCGCAGGAACTCCGACCGCGCCGCGCGGATCTCGCACTTCCTGCTGGGGTTCGTGTGGATCGCGTTCGTCTGGACGCTGCTCACCGACGTGGTGCGGCTGGTGCTGGCGTTGGCCGGTGTGGAGAACCCGTTCCGCGCGCGGTTCATCGCCGTGCTGCTGGCGGTGCTCATCGTCGCCGTGACGGCGTACGGCGTGCACGAGGCCATGCGGGTGCCGCGGGTCAAGCGCCAGGACGTGACGATCCCCCGCCTCGACCCGGCGTTCGACGGGCTGACCGTCGCCGTCGTCACCGACACCCACTACGGCGCGATCGACCGCGCGAAGTGGTCGCGGGGCATGGTCGACGCGGTCAACGAGCTGAACGCCGACGTGGCCGTGCACGTCGGTGACATCGCCGACGGCACCGCCGAGCAGCGCCTGGAGCAGGCGACGCCGCTGGGTGACGTCACGGCGGCGCACCGGTTCTACATCACCGGCAACCACGAGTACTACTCCAACGCCCAGGGCTGGATCGACCTCATGACCCGGCTGGGCTGGAAGGCGCTGCACAACGAGCACGTGGTGCTCGAACGCGGCGGTGCCCGCCTGGTGTTCGCGGGCATCGACGACATCACCGCCGACCACTCCGGCGAGCCAGGCCACGCCGCCGACCTCGCGCTCGCGTTGCGCGGCACCGAGGCCGGCGACCCGGTGGTGCTGCTCGCCCACCAGCCCTCCGAGATCCGCAAGGCCGTCGAGGCCGGCGTGGACCTGCAGCTGTCCGGTCACACCCACGGCGGGCAGATCTGGCCGTTCCACCACCTGGTGCGGTTGCAGCAGCCGGTGGTGGCGGGCCTGAGCCGGCACAGCGACCGCACGCAGCTCTACACCAGCCGCGGTGCCGGTTTCTGGGGCCCGCCGATGCGGGTGTTCGCACCGAGCGAGATCACCCTGCTGACGCTCAGGGCCGCATGAGGTGCCCGGTGTCGTTGAACCTGACCAGCCGCGGTGACCGGCCGGCCGTGTAGCGGATGACGGTGAGGGCGGCGTTGTCGTTGTCCAGCGTCAGCCACTGCTCGGGTGCGGCGTCGAGCGCGTCGCGGACGAGCCAGCTGATCAGGAACGCGTGCGTCACCACCAGCACCGGGCCGTCACCCGGCCGGGCGAAGCGGGTCTCGGCCTCGTGCGCGAGCGCGGGCCCGCGGGTGCGCTCGGACTCGGGGAACCGGTCGAAGAACTCGTCGTGGTCGGGGACGAAGTGCGGCACGAAGTCGTCGGCGGCCGCCTCGGCCCGGCAGGGCACCCCCAGCACCTCGGCGATGATCGACGCGGTTTCGGCTGCCCGCGGCAGTGGACCGTGGTGCACGGCGGCGAACCCGGTGCCCCGCAACCGTTCCGCGAGCAGCTCGGACTGCCTGCGCCCGTGCGCGGTGAGCCGCGTCTCGTCCTTCGTCGCCTCGCCGTGCCGGACCAGGTGGAGATCTCTCGTCACGACGTGCAGTGTGCCTTGACGGCACCGGCGGCGTGATGGGCGTATGTCGGTCCGCGGCGGTTCCAGTCCTGACCTCGGTTGAGGAGCTGCACCGTCAGGGTTCCGCTGCTCCGGAACCTGCCGGCGGTGACCCACTGCCCGCGCCGGTCGACCTGCTTGATCGCGAACGACGCGACCGGCGCGCCCCCGACCCCGTTGCGGTCGTACACGAAGTACACGGTCGGGTTACCGCCGACGGCGGTCAGGTCCCCGTCGGGCACGTGCACCGACACCTCGCACGTGCCGGCGGCGGCGAACGTCCACATCGCGTAGGACGACGAGTCGTCCCGCCGCGCGTCACCCGACATCGGCACCGACATGAACGCCGACCCGCACCTGCCGTCGCCGTGTTCGACCCAGCCCCGCCGCCCGTCCCGGTAGGACCCGACGCTGCGGTAGCCCCCGCACCCCGGCCCCGACGTCACCGTCTTGGCACCGCTGGGCGCGCGCTCGACGGGAGGCGGTGGCGGAGCGGGCGGCGGCGTGGTCGTGGTCGGCACCAGCCCGAGCGCCGAGGAAGCGGACATCGGGTCCGTGCTCGCCGAGGACTCCACCGGCAGGTCCTCCGCGGGCGTGATCGCGCCGGGCAGGTAGCTGTGCGTGGGCATCGCCTCGGTCGGCGCACCGGGCTCGCTCAGCCCCACGACCGCGATGCCGGCCACGACCAGCCCGGCGGCGGCGACGGCGATCACGACGAGCCGCCGCTTCACCGGCGGCGGCTTCTCCTCCGGCGCGGGCGCGGTCTCCTCCGCGAGGGCCCGACGTCCCTGTCCCCTTGCGCGGACAGCGGCGATCAACGCGGGATCGAGCATCACGTCGGTCGGGTCGTCGGGGTAGTCGGTCGGCACGCAGCGCAGTGTGCCAGCCGCACAACACCACCCGAACGCGTGGTTGTTTCACGAACGGGTCATTCGCGTTCAATCCACCGCACGCAGTAGCAGCCGCTCGCCGGTTCGGTCGACACGGTGTGCCGGGAGCGTTCCCGGCCGGTGTGCCGGGATCTCGGTGCGCGGGCCGTCCCACGTGCGGTCATCGGGTCGGCGAATCGCCGGGAAACGGTGATGGGACGGGAGTCCGGTCACGGTCTGGACACACCTGTGGAACTCGCAGATCCCACGGCGTTTCCGGGTGGTTACTTCCTCATCCGCCCGGCCACCAACAACAACACCAGCCCGAGCACGCACATCCCGAGCGTGAACGCGTACACCGACCGGAACCCGATCCCCTGCGCCACCCCGAGCAGCGGCCCCGCGATCATGGTGCCCACGATCTGCGTGTTGCTGAACATCGTCGTGGTGTGACCGGGCCGGCCGGGGTCGAGGCTCTGGAAGTACGTGATCCCCACGCCCATGATCAGCGAGATGACCGTGGCGTGCAGCAGCTGCGCGGCCATCACCTGCCAGACGGAGTCGGCGACGAGCATGACTCCGTGGTAGCCCAACGAGATCGCGGCGCCGATGACGACCATCATGTGCAGCGACTTGCGGTTGGCCAGTGCGCCGAACCAGAGCATCATCGGGATCTCCAGCGCCGCGCACAGGCCCATCACCAGGCCCGCGTCGCCCGCGGTGCCCTCCAGGTTCGTGGTGACGAACAACGGCAGGCCGCTCACCGCCAGCGCGACGGAGCCCTGCAGGAACGTGAACGCCACCGAGACCACCGAGATGCGGCCGCGCGACGGGCCGGCGGGTGCCTCGTCCTCGACCACCTCCTGCGAGGCCTCGGCGGGCACGGGCAGGAACCAGGCGATCACGGCCACGCCGAGCTGCAGCGCGGCGGTCGAGGCGAACAGGCCGAACCAGCCGACCTTCGACACGAGCAGCGCCGCCACCGGCGGGCCGGCCACCCAGGCGACCGACAGCAGGGTGCGCAGGACGCTGACGACCATCGACGGGCCCTGCGAGACCGCGCGGCCGTAGGCGAACAGCTGTGGCAGCAGGGAGGAGGTGATCGCGATGAACAGCACCGAGGTGCCGAGCAGGAACCAGTAGTCGCGCGACACGGCGAACAGGCCGTAGCCGACCGCGCCCGCGACACCGCCCGCCACGAGCATGAACCGGCGCTGCACGCGGCCGTCGGACAGCCTGCCCATGACCGTGCTGGCGACCACCGACGCGATCGGTGAGGCCAGCAGGAAGAAGCCGAGCTGGAAGGGCGTGACCCCGATCTCGGAGGTCAGGAACAGCGAGCCGAACGGCAGCGCGAACGCCATCGACACACCGGTGACGACGCTGATCACCGCGAGCTGGAAGAAGGAACGGGACAGGAGCGGCGAGGGGGTTTTCTCGCTGATTGCCGTCACGAACGGATACTGCCTCCTGGCCGGTGAATCAGGAAACCAAATATCCCATTGTGCGGGCAACATCTCACACGACGACGACCGCGCCGTCGCGACGGTGATCTCCACCACCCCTGAGCAGGCCGGATCCGGTGCGCTGCACGACCTGGCAGCCGCCGAAGAACATGTTCGGCGCGCGGAAGAACGTCACCGGCAGTTCACTTTCCGGTCGAATTCCCGGTTCCACGTGGAGGTGGTCGCCGCTCAGGTGCAGGCGGGGTGCGTCGACCGCTTCCTGCGCGGGCATCCCGCGGTCCAGGACGTTCACGAGCACCTGCAGGATCGCGCCGCTGATGCGGCTGGACCCGGCGCTGCCGAGCACCAGTTCCACACCGTCGCGGCCGGTCACGACGGTCGGCGACATCATCGACGGCAGCCGGTCGCCGGGTGCGTGGCTGAAGAAGCCGTCGGGCGAGAGCTCCTCCTCGCCCATCATGTTGTTGAGGTGCACGCCGGCGATCGCGATGCCGGAGCCGGCGCCGTTCGTGGTCGTGACCGAGCACGCGGTGCCGTCGGCGTCCAGCACCGAGATGTGCGTGGTCGAGCCGAGCCGGTTGAGGGGCACCTTCGGCGTGGCCATCGCGCGGATCAGGTCGGCCTGCGACGGGTTGTCCGGCACCGTCTCCAGCATCTGCGCAAGCAACGCACCACCCGCCGCGGGCGGTGGGTTCGTGTGGACGTCACGGCCGCGGTGCCGCGCGTGCAACGGCTCACGCTCGATGACCTCGTACGCCGCGAGGTCCGCCCTCGTGAGGTCACCGCCCGAGGAGCCGATGCGGTCGGCGATCGTGGCCGCGATGTCGCCGGTGTAGAACGGCTCGGCACCGTCCTGTCCCAGGCGCAGCAGGGACTCGCCGAGCTCGGGCTGCACGAGCAGCTCGCCTTCGGACAGCGCGGTGAGCCCCGCGCTGCGGGCCAGCGGCAACAGGATCGAGGTGACGTAGGCCTGGTAGCGGTTCACGCGGTGGCCCTCCCGCGCGTGCTTCGCCGCCGTGGCCACGAGTTCGCTCAACGACGCCGTGCCGTACCGGGCGGCGGCGGCCGCACCGGCGGGCATCCCGAACGCGGCGACCGACGACGGTCCGACGTGGAACTCCTGCTGGGCGTCGCCGAACCGGACGACGATCGGGTCGAGCGGCGCCCGCTCCGCCGTGGCGCCGCGACCGGGTGCCTGGGCGGAGAAGTCCAGCAGCACAGGGGGTTTCCCGGCCGGCGCGATCATCATGTACCCGGCCGCACCCAGACCCGTGAGCAGCGGCTCGGTCACGCACGACGTGAGCATCGCCGCGACGGCCGCGTCCACGGCGTTCCCACCGGCGCGCAGCAGTGCCGCGCCCGCCTCTGCGGTGAGCGGGTGACCCGCCGCGATCGCTCCACGCACCGTTGTCGACCTCCACTGAAGAGACCGTCAACGGTAGCCCCGGTGGCGATCGCCGAGCCACCCGGCCCGGCAGGGCGGCTCACCGGATCGGTCGACGGGGTTGAAAGGCGGAGCAAAACGGGTAAATCGACAACCATGGACTGGATCACGAAGCTGATGGAGGCACTGGGCTCTCCCGGCGCGGGCCTCGCGGTCGCGCTGGAGAACGTCTTCCCGCCCGTGCCCAGTGAGGTGATCCTGCCGCTGGCCGGGTTCACCGCGGGGCAGGGCAAGATCTCGCTGGTCGCCGCGATCCTGTGGACCACGGCCGGCTCGGTCGTCGGTGCGCTCGTCCTCTACGGCCTGGGCGCGTGGCTCGGGCTGGAGCGGCTGCGCAAGGCGGCCGACAAGATCCCGTTCGTCACGGCGTCCGATGTGGACAAGTCCGACGCGTGGTTCGACAAGCACGGCAACAAGGCCGTGTTCCTCGGGCGCATGGTGCCGGTGGTGCGGAGCCTGGTCTCCATCCCGGCCGGGGTGTCCGGGATGCCGATCGTGAAGTTCACGGTCTACACGGCGGCGGGCAGCCTGCTGTGGAACACCGCCCTGATCCTCGCCGGGTACGCGCTGGGCGAGAACTACCAGCTCGTCGACCGCTACCTGGGGTGGGTGTCCACGGTGGTCATCGCGGCACTGGTCATCGCCATCGTGTGGTTCGTGGTCTCGCGGTCCAAGGCCCGCCGCTCGTAGAGCACCGACGCGACCGCGACCGCGAGGCCCGCCAGCGACAGCCCGACGCCGACCCACGCGGTGGACACGTAGCCCCAGCCCGCCGCGATGGCCAGGCCTCCGAGCCACGCGCCCGCGCCGTTCGCGACGTTGAGCGACGAGTGGTTGGACGACGAGGCCAGCACCGGCGCGTCCGGTGAGGCGTCCATCAGGCGGATCTGCAGGGCAGCGGCCAGGACCTGGATCACGAACCCGAGCAGGAACAGCAGCCCGAACAGGAACACCGGCATCGTCGCGGTGAAGCCGAACAGCACGAGGATCACGCAGACCGCGACCAGACCGCCGAACACCGACCCCATCGCCGAGCGGTCCACGAACCGGCCGCCGAAGGTCGCGCCCAGGGTCATGCCCAGCCCGAACACCGCGAGCATCCACGGCACCACGCCCGCGGGCAGACCCGCGACCTCGGTGGTCAGCGGCGCGACGTAGGAGTAGACGGCGAACATGCCGCCGAAGCCGATCATGCCGGTGAAGATCGCGAACCACACCGTCGGCCGGCGGAACGCCCTGACCTCGCCCTTCATCGACGCGTCCGCGTCCAGCGGCACCCGCGGCACCCACGCGGCGATCGCGAGCGCCGTCACCACGCCGATCACCGAGACCGACAGGTATGCGGTGCGCCAGCCGATCTGCTGGCCCGCCGCGGTGGCGAGCGGGACACCGACCAGGTTCGCCACGGTCAGCCCGACCATCACCCGTGCCACCGCCGTGCCGCGGCGTTCCGGTGCCACGAGCGTCGCGGCGACGACCGCCGCGATGCCGAAGAACGCGCCGTGCGGCAGTCCCGCGACGAAGCGGGAGAGCAGCAGCATGGTCTTGTCCTGCGCGACGACGGACAGGCCGTTGCCCAGCGCCACGGCGAGCATCAGGCCGATCAGCATGCCCTTGCGCGGCAGCTTGGCGCCGAGCACCGCGATCAGCGGTGCGCCGACCACGACACCGGCCGCGTACAGGCTGATGGCGTGCCCGGCCTCGTAGTCGGGGATGTCGAAAGTGGCAGCGATCTGGGGCAGCAGCCCCATGGTCGCGAACTCGGTGGTGCCGATGCCGAACCCGCCGAGCGCGAGCGCGGTCATGGCGCGGGTGGTGTTCACATTCGCTCCTGATCAGGTGTCCGGTCGGCGCTGACGCAGGACGAATTAGTTAGCAGCAGGAACCATCCTACGGTTCTTCTGACGCGCTTCAGAAGCCTCGGGCCGGTGCCTCTGCTCACACGCGGCCCGCCTGCGGCGCGCAACCGAACGCGTCTGCCCGGTGTCCCTGTCCGCAGGGGAGATCACACCCGGGGGAAGACGAGATGAAGGCTCATTCGTGGCTGGACGCCGCGCCGGCGCCGACCAGCGACCGCCCGTTCACGGTGCGGCGCTCCAGCGCCATCGAGGTGACGGCGACCGCGAGACCGGCGACGGCGAGCAGCGCGCCGATCCAGTTCGGGGCGGTGTAGCCGAGCCCGCGTTCGATCGCGAGACCGCCGAGCCACGCACCACCGGCGTTGCCCAGGTTGAAGGCGGCGATGTTGGCCGCCGACGCGAGCGCGGGCGCGCCCCCGGCGGTCTGCATCACCCGCATCTGCAGCGGCGGCACGGTGGCGAACCCGGCGGCACCGAACAGCACGATGGTGACCGCGGCGGCCCACTGCGAGTGCGCGGTGAACACGAACGCCGTCAGCACAGCGGCCAGCGCGACCAGGATGACCACCAGGCTCTTCAGCACCGACCGGTCCGCAGCCCGGCCGCCCAGCAGGTTGCCCGCGAACAGGCCGACGCCGAACAGCACCAGCAGCCACGTCACGGCACCGGAGGAGAACCCGGCCACCGACGTCATCATCGGTGCGATGTAGGTGAACGACGCGAACACGCCCGCGAACCCGAGCGCGGTCATCAGCAGCGCCAGCCAGACCTGCGGGTTGCGGAACACGGCCAGCTCACCGCGCAGGTCACCCGCCCGCGCCTGCTGCCGGGGCACCAGGAACGCGATGCCGAGCAGCCCGACCACGCCCAGCGCGGTGACCGCCCAGAACGTCGAGCGCCAGCCCAGCTCCTGCCCCAGCGCGGTGCCCAGCGGCACCCCCAGCACGTTCGCGACGGTCAGACCGGTGAACATCAACGCGATGGCGCTCGCCCTGCGGTGCGGTGCGACGAGGTCGGCGGCCACCACCGAGCCGACGCCGAAGAACGCGCCGTGCGCCAGCGCCGCCACCACCCGGCCGCTCATCAGCGCGCCGTAGCTCCCGGCCACCGCGGACAGCAGGTTGCCCGCGATGAACAGGACCATCAGCCCCAGCAGCATCTTCTTGCGCGGCAACCGGCCGCCCAGCACGGTCAGCAGCGGGGCGCCGACCACCACGCCGAGCGCGTAGCCGGAGATCAGCAGGCCCGCGGAGGGGATGGAGACGCCCAGGTCACCCGCCACCTCGGGCAGCAGCCCCATGATGACGAACTCGGTGGTGCCGATGGCGAAGGCGCTGATCGCGAGCGCGAGCAGAGCGACAGGCATGTCACACAGTCCTTGAAGTCGTAGGTTGTCCGCGTCAGCAATAGTTGCATACGCGGGCAATTGCAAGCGACTTCTGAACCGGTGAAGCCCATCACGCGACAAGGCCGGCCCTTGCGCGGGGGGCCGGCCTCGTCAGCGATGAGTTCAGATGCGCGGCACCTCGTTGAGCGTCCGGCCGTTCAGCGGCTGCACGGGACGGGCGTCACCCGCCGGGAACAGCGCCTGGAACCGGGCGATCGACGCGGCCGACACGGTCTGCTCGGCCGTGAGGTACCACTCGACACCCTCGGTGAACGGCGCCGTGGTGAGCGAACCGGTGTAGTGCAGCGTGTGGTGGCTCGCGGGGAGCAACCGGTTGAGGTCGATCGGTGCGATGTCCACCGGCTCACCGCACTCCGGCGACAACGCCGACAGGACGGTGTCGACGGCCGAGCGTCCACCGGCCCGCAGCGGGACGCCGACGACGAGCAGCCTGCCCTCGGCGCTGCGGTGCACCAGGTGCATCTCCAGCGGGTAGCGCCGGCCGGAGAACTGGTGCTCCGACGGCGTGTGGAAGTGGAACTGCACGAGGTCGTACCTCGTACCGGCGACGGTGACGTGACCGGCACCCGGCTCGACCCCCGCCTCCTCGGTCTCCTCGTGGTCGCGGACCGCACAGCCGTCCGCCTTGTCCGCGTCCTTGCGGACGTACTTCAACTCCAGCGCGGAGTGCCCGTAGGTCACGTCGAGCTTGAGCGCGTGCGGGTCGAGCCGGATCGCGCCGGGCGTGACGTTGACGGGACTCTGCCTCGGTGTCCCCGACTCGGCCGGGCCCGCCGCGAAGAACGACGTGGCGAGCACCAGCGGCAGGAGAGCCGGAAGGGACCGTTTCAGGTTCATCGCGCCACAATTCACCCGATCGAGTGAAATGAGGAAGTGGAGTGTGTTCGCGCTCTCATTGAGAAGTCTTTCGTTTTGGCACAAAAATCGGACTTAACCCCCAATACGGGAGCATAACCGCAGGTGAACCGCTTCAGAAAGGCGCGGCAAACAATACAAAAGTCGGAATTCAAGAACTTCGGAGTTCCCGTTTACGAACGCCCGTTTCGTTCCGATCGGGAGCAATTACCCAATGATCACTATCGCCTACGACCGAACCAACGTCGACCGACTTTCTTTCAGTCAGCACTGAATCACTGAGCACATCGCTGTGGAGCGAGGCGACCGGCTGGTCCCACCAGTACGCGCGCCGGGTCAGGGTGCGCTCTCGCGGGTGGCCGAGGCGTGCAGCGCGGGCACCACGTGCCGCAGCCGGTGCGGCGTGGCCGCACGCCATCAGTCCATCACCGGAACTCGTGCACCACTTCGATCTCGCCGACGATGTGCTCGTTGAACTCGGCCAGCTCCTCCGCGGGCACCCACAGCTCCAGGATCGTGCGCCCACCGGCCTGCTGCACCGGGTACCGCCGCAGGAAGCCGGTCTCGACGTGAAACCGGGTCACGTACCCGCACGGGGTAGAAGATCGGCTGGTCGGGCAGGCGCGGCGGCCAGGCGCGCCAGCCGGACTCCCGGACGAGCTCCAGCTCCTCGGGTCCGGTCGGCCGCCACAGCGCAGTCGTGTTCTCACCGGTGGACACCACCCACGGCGGCACCGCGCCTCATCGGGTTCTCGGCAGGCGGACAGGTGTCCGCATCGTGCTCACCCCCACCGGGCACTACCCGCCGGCGCGGCAGTCGCCTGCCGGCCCCACCCGCAACCACCACGCGGCCAAGGCGCGCGCCTGTGCGGGAACACGGGTGTCGGCGTGCATCTCGCGGAGCAGGCACCGGTGCGCGTCCGTGCCGATGCTGTACACGAGACCGCGCAGGATGTCGTCGTCGAGCGGGGACGGCCGGTTCCGGAACAGCGCCGTCTGCGTCGCGACGATCGCCCGCCACACACCCTCGTCGAGCCGGCCGGGGCTGTGCGTGGAAGCCCATGCGGCGGCATGCCTGTTGCGGGCCGAGAGCGCGGGGTCGAGCAGCAGGGCGCGCACCAGGACGCGGTGGGTCGGCGCGCCCAGCTTGTTGAGCAGTCCCAAGCCCCGTTCGACCAGCAGCTCGTCGCGCAGGTCCCCTGCGGCGAGCCAGTCGGTGACCGCGGTGGCGAGCGGTTCCCGATAGGGCGTCGCGGTGATCAACGCGGTGGCGTAGAGCCGTGCGTCGGGGTTCTGGCGGAACATGGCCTCACCGACGAGCTCGGCCAGCACCTCGTCCACGCCGGGCTCCGCGGCCGCCGATCGGGCCTGGGCGGTGAGCGCGAGGTGGGCGCTGACCCGGTTGTCCACCACGGGCTCGGGGGTGCCGCGCAGTCGCAGCACGTGGCCGAGCTCCACGGCCATCGGGGTGACCAGCGGGTGGTCGTGCCCCTCGGCCAGCAGTGCGGTGGCCAGGTGCCGGAGCTCTGCGGTCTCGGTCACCGTGAAGTGCCCGCGCCGCACTTTGGCCACGGCCGCGAGCAACGCGCCGTGCAACGCCCGGACGCCGTCCGGGTCGCGCAGCTGGGCGAGCACGTACCGGCTCGCGCTCGGAAGAACGCTGTTGTCCAGCAACGAGATCGGCTCGATGCACACCGGCGTCGCCCGGTCGTCCGCCATGCCGGTGCAGATGTCGAGGGCGTGCGGTGCGCTCGCCCGGTGTTCGAGCAGTCGGCTCATGGCCTCCTGGCGGACGAGCCACTCCGTCTGCTCCGCGATCACCAGTTCTCCCAGCAGGTTCTCGGCGATCGCGGCCCACAGGCGTGGCGGGTGCAGCAGCAGGTCCGGCCGGGCGGCGACCGCGCGGGTCAGGTCCCGCCAGTCCGTTCCCTCCATCGCGCCGGGGACGCACGCCCGGTCGAGGAGCTCGTGCAGTGCCGCGTCCGGCAGGTCACCACCTTCGGTGGTCGGCTGCTCGTCGTTCAGGAACCAGCGCGCTGCCTCGTTCGCCACGGTGAGCATCCGACCGGGAACCTGCAGAAGAGCTTCGTACCGGTGCAGGACCGTGCCGGCGGCGAAGGACTCGCCCTTCTCCCACCGGGTGATCTGCGACGGCGACAGCGCGCTTTTCCCGTCGGCGCGGAAAGCCCTGGCGAAGCTCCTCGCGGATCGGAACTCGTCCCGGCGGCCGAGAATTCTGTTCGTCCGCAGGAGCCACGCCTGTCTTCGTCGCGTGCGCCTACCGATCATTTCCGCAGTGTTGCACGGAAAATGCGTTCCACTCGGGGGAATCCGCCGGAAGACGCCGTGCCACCGGCCGGATCGCACCGGTGGCACGGCAGCGGCGAGATCAGCAGTGGCCCACCGACGGCTGGTGTGACACCACGCCCGAGCTCAGGTAGCCGACGTTCGCGCAGTAGGTCGCCTTGAACCACCGGTTGGACCCGAAACCGTTGGGACCACCGTCGATCCAGCAGTTGATGTCCACCCACTGGTCGTGGATCGTGACGATGAGTGCCGCGCCCAGGTTGGGGTCTTTGCGCAGGTTGCCCTCGTCGACGTACCCGCGCGCGGCGAGCGCCCCCGCGTCCGGGGTCGCCGACGCGACGCCCGCCGTGCCGCCGAGCAGTGCCGTCACCAGCAACGCCGAACCCAGCAGTTTTCCGATCATGTGTCCTCCCTCGTCCGGGCTTTGTCCGCCCGAGAACAAGTTATGAGGACCGCACGCCGGGAATGCCGACCGTTGCACGACAATTTCACCGTGCAACAGCAGCACTGGACAAAATCAAGTCACAAAAGGCAAACAGAGGACAGGTTCAGGACGTCACCTCAGCCGCGCATGCCCGCCGCCACCGGCTCGCCGAGCTCGTGTCCCAGCATCTCCTGCACCGCCACCGCGATCCGCTCCGACGGCGACCCGGTCCCGTACGGTGACGGGATCTCCCGCAGCGCCGCGCGGTGGGCCGGCACGTCGTCGAGCCACCGCAGCACCGACGTGCCGATGCGCGGGCCCGGCGGCACGAGCGTGCCGAACGTGCCCTCGATCTCCGGGCGCTCGGTGCTGCGCCGCACCACGACCACGGGTCGCTTGAGGACGCTGACCTCCTCCTGGATGCCGCCGGAGTCCGACACGACGACCGCGGCGCCCTGGGCGAGGGCGAGGAACGCGCGGTACGGCTGCGGTTCCACGACGCGCAGCGCGGGCAGCAGGCCGTCGAGGCCGAACGCGCCGATGCGCTGCGCGGTGCGCGGGTGCAGGGGCAGGACGACCGGCAGCGGCAGGCGGCCCAGCTCGCGCAGGACGGTCTCCAGGTTCGCGGCGTCGTCGACGTTCTCCGGGCGGTGGACCGTGGCCAGGACGTACCGGTCGCGCGTCACGCCGGCGGTGGCCAGCGCGGTGCGTTCCTCCTCCGGCGACGGGAGTGCGTGGGCGAGGGCCTCGACGACGGTGTTGCCGGTGACGACGACCCGGCTGTCGGCCACGCCCTCGGCCAGCAGGTTGTGGCGGTTCAACGGGGTCGGGGCGCAGCACAGGTCGGAGAGGTGGTCGATGAGCACCCGGTTGTGCTCCTCGGGCATCGCGCGGTCGTAGCTGCGCAGGCCCGCCTCGACGTGCACGAGCGGCACGTCGCAGGCGTTGGCCGCCAACGCACCCGCCAGCGCGGAGGTCGTGTCGCCCTGCACCACCACGGCCGCGGGGCGCTGGCCGGCGAGCACCTCGTCGACGGCGGAGACCGCGCGGCCCAGCTGGTCACCGCGGCGCAGGCCGCCGAGGCACAGCTCGTGGAAGGCGCCCGGCTCCGGCACGTCCCGCCGGATCTGGGAGTACATCGAGCGGTCGTAGTGCTGACCGGTGTAGATCATGGTGCACGCGCTGCCGAGGTGGTCGACCAGTGGTGCCAGTTTGATCAGCTCTGGCCTGGTGCCGCACACGATCGTCACGGTGTTCGTTTCCCGCACGGCGGCAAAGTACTTCATCGATCTTGAAGAACTCGCCTCGTTCACCCGAAAGCGTTGCTTGGCGTATCGCTCGAAAGTGTTGCGGCACAGGGGTGTCTATTGTCGGCCCCCGTTCAGTGGCGTAACGCGTCTTCGCCGAAACCAACGGAGAGTCCTTCGTGTCCGGTCATCTGGCCCTTGCGGTGTCGACTGTGCTGTACGGGCTGGGGATAGTCGCCCAGACCGTCGCGGCGCGCAGGGCGGACCAGCGCGAGGGCACCGGCGTCGGGCTGCTCGCGCGGCTCGCCTCCGACCGCCTGTACCTGCTGGGGTTCACCGGTCAGGTGGGCGGGTTCCTGTTCGCGTTCCTGGCCCGTGCGGAGCTGCCGCTGTACCTGGTGCAGGCCGGGTCGTCGTGCGCGGTGGGGCTCGCGACGGTGATCGGCGTGCTGGCGCTGCGGTGGCGCATCCGGGCCGTGGAGGTCGCGGTGCTGGTGGTCATGGCGTGCGGCCTGCTCCTGCTCACGGGTGCGGCGGCGCCGTCGACGGCCCGCGAGCTCCCCCTGCTGCCCAGCGTCGTCGTGCTCGGCCTGCTCACGGTGGTGGTGCTGCCGCTGGCCCGCACGTGGAAGGCCGCGACGCCGGTGCTGGCCGGGCTCGCGTTCGCCGTGGTGGCGGTGGCGGCGCGGACCGTGGCCGGCAAGCCGGTGCTCGACGTGGTGCTGCACCCGTTGACGTGGGTGATGGTGCTGGCGGCGTTCGTGGGGCAGGCGTGCCTGGCGACGGCGTTGCAACGCGGTTCGGCCACGTCCGCGGTGGCCTCGATGGACGCCACGACCGTGGTGCTCGGCTCCGTCGCCGGGCTCGCGCTCATGGGCGACCGGATCGCGCCGGGCCGGGAGTGGTGGGTCGGGTTCGGCGTGCTGCTGGTCGTCAGCGGTGTGCTGGTGCTCGGGTCCGCGGCCCGTCCGGCGCCCGCGCTGGTCGGGGCCGAGCGGTGAAGCCCGTCGCCAGCGTGTCGCTGGACCTCGACAACCTCTGGGCGTACCTCAAGACCCACGGCGACCCGCGCTGGGAGCAGCGGCCCAGCTTCCTGCCCTCCGCGGTGCCGCGCCTGCTCGACGTCTTCGGTGAGCAACGCCTGACCACCACCGTGTTCGTGGTCGGCGCGGACGCGGAACGCGAGGACGGCGCCGCGGCGGTCGCGGCGATCACGGCGGCGGGACACGAGGTCGCGAACCACTCCTTCCGGCACGAACCCTGGCTGCACCGCTACTCCCCCTCCGAGCTGGAGGCCGAGGTCGTGCGCGCGGAGGACGCGATCACGGCCGCCGGGGCACCGCGCCCGGTCGGCTTCCGCGGCCCCGGCTACAGCGTCACGCCGCAGCTGCTCGACCTGCTCGCCCGCCGCGGCTACCACTACGACGCGAGCGTGCTGCCCACGTGGATCGGGCCGCTGGCGCGGGCGTACCACAACCGCACGGCGGGCTCGACCGACGGCGGCGCCGACCTGTTCGGCGGCTTCGGCCGGGTCAGGGCGCCGAACAAGGCCTACCGGTGGCGCGACGGGCTCGTCGAGCTGCCGGTGACGACGATGCCGTTGCTGCGCGTGCCGATCCACGGCGCGTACCTGTTGCAGCTGCACCAGCTCTCGCCACGGCTGACGCGCGGCTACTTCCGCACCGCGCTGCGGTTGTGCCGTGCCCGCGGTGTGTCCCCGTCGTTGCTGCTGCACCCGACCGACGTGCTGACCGCCGCCGAGGCGCCGGGCATGGAGTTCTTCCCCGGCATGGCGGTGCCCGGCAGCGAGAAGGTCGCCCTGCTCGACTGGGTGCTGGCGTTGCTGCGCGAGCACTTCGACGTGGTGGGCACGGGTGAGCACGTCGCGCGCGTCGCGGCGACCGGGCTGCGGGAACGTGACCCGGTCGCATGCTGACCGTGCTGCTGCGGGTCCTGGCGTGCGGGACGGTGGCGCTCGCGCCGGTGGAGGGCTACCTGCTGCGGGTGCACGACCAGTCGGCCAAGGTGGTGCCCGCCGCGCTGATCGGCGTCTGGCTGGTCTCGCTGGTGCGCGACCGGCGGCTGCCCGCACCGCACCCGCTGCACCTGCTGCTCGCGTTGCTGGCGGTGGTGCTGCTGGCGACGTCGGCGGTGCACGCGGCGGAGCCGTTCACGTTCGAGTACCTGGTGCGGTGGGCGCCTTTCCTGGTGGTCGCGGTGGTGCTCGCGGACGTCGCGGCGCGCGCGGTGCCGGTCAGGGAGCTGCTCGCCGCGGTCGTGGCCGGTGCGGTGGTGGCGGCGGCCGGCGGGCTGCTCAGCGTCGTGGGCGGCGAACTGCGGGCGACCGGGCCGCTGGAGGACCCCAACGACCTCGCGTTCTTCCTCGTGGCGGCGCTGCCGTTGCTGGTGGCGCTGCCGGCGGGGGGCCGGTTCCGGTTCGTGCCGCTCGTGCTGGGCGCGGTGCTCGCGGCCGGTGCGCTGGCGACGTTCTCCCGCGGTGGCGGCATCGCACTGGCCTGCGCGCTGGCGTGGCTGGTGCTGCGGCGGGTGCTGCCGGTGCGCGCGGTCGTGGTCACCGCTGCCGTGACCGGCCTGGCGGCGCTGGTGTTCGCGCAGGTGGCGCACGCCGAGCTGGACCGGGCGTTGCAGGAGAAGAGCCACATCGCGGGCACGAACGCCGACACGCGGGTGCTGCGCTGGCAGGCGGCGGCGCGGATGCTCGCCGACGAGCCGGTGCTCGGCGTCGGACCCGGCGGGTTCCGCCAGCACTACGCGGCCGCGTCGCACAACGCGGAGATCGACGAGCAGACACCGGTGGCGCACAACCTCTTCCTCGAAGTGGCGGCCGAGCTGGGCCTGCCCGGGTTCGCGTTGCTCATCGCGGTGATCGCCGCCGGGTTCGTCGCGGCGGAACGCGCGGTGCGGCTCGGCGCGGACCGGCGGCAGGTCGTGGCGGTGCAGGCGGCGCTGATCGCGGTGCTGGTCGCGTCGGTCTTCCTGTCCGAGCAGTACTACCTGCCGCTGTGGTCGCTGGTGGCGATCGCGGTGGCGCTGCAACAACGGGCTCGGGAGGGTCGATGCGCGTTCTCCACGTGATCAGCGAGATGGGCGCGGGCGGCGCGGAGGCGCTCGTGGCCGGGATGGCGGCGGCCGGACCGGACGTCGGCTGGGAGTCGGCGGTCGCGACCGCGGGCGGGTTCCGGGTGGCGGCGCTGCGCGACGCCGGTGTGCCGGTGTTCGACGTGCCACTGGCACGCCGGTCGGCCCTGGGCGTGGTGCGGGCGGCGTGGGCGGTCTCGGCGGCGGTGCGGCGGTTCCGGCCGGAGGTCGTGCTGGCGCACAACGTGTCCGCGAGCCTGGTGGCCCGGCTCGGTGCGCCGCGGACGCCGGTGGTGACGGTGTTCCACGGCGTGGCCGAGGCGGACGTCGCCGGTGCCGTGCGGGTGCTGCGGCGGGTGTCGGACCGGGTCGTCGCGGTGGCGGCGGCGTCGGCGGACCGGTTGCGCGCGGCCGGACTCGCCTCCGAGGTGGTCCCGAACGCGGTGTTCCCGTCGGCACCGGTCCACGACCGCGCCACCGTGCGTGCCGCGCTGGGCACCGCGCCGGACGTGCCGGTCGCCCTGTGCCCGGCCCGGCTGGAGCCGCAGAAGCGCCACGACGTGCTGCTCGACGCGTGGGCGTCGGTGGGCGGCGCGGCGGAGCTGTGGCTGGCCGGTGACGGCAGCCTGCGCGCCGAGCTGGAGGAGCACGCAGAGCGCGTCGGCGGCCGGGTGCGGTTCCTCGGCACCCGCACCGACGTGCGCGACCTGCTCGAAGCCGCCGACGTCACCGTGCTGACCAGCGACTGGGAGGGCATGCCGATCGCGCTGCTCGAGTCGCTGGCCGCGGGCCGCCCGGTGGTGGCGTCCGATGTGGACGGTGTGCGGGAGGTGCTGTCCGGCGGTGGCGGGGTCCTGGTGCCACGCCGCAGCCCGGCCGCGACCGCGAAGGCGCTGCGCGACCTGCTGCACTCCCCCCTCGCCCGCGAGGTCGCCACCGCGCGCGACGGGTCCGGTGACGCGCACGCGTTGATGAAGTCCTACGACGAGCTGCTTCGCACCGTGCTGGAGGCACGAAGAAGATGAGGGTTCCCCGAGCTGTTGTTGAAGGCGTGCTGGCCGCAGTCGTGGTCGGCGCACTCGTGTTCCTCGCCGTCGCCCTGCGCGACGGCGAGAGCGAGGGCAGGCTCGCCCTGCTCGCCACACCGTCCACTCCGGACAGCGCGCAGTTCGGCGAGGTCACCTCCCTGGCCACCCCCGCCGTCGTCCAGCTGGTCCGCAGCCCCTCCGTGCTGGACGCCGCGGCGCGCACGGCCGGTCTGCCCGCCGACCGCCTGGCCGGCGCGATCGCCGTCGAGCTGGTGCCCGCCTCCGGCGTCGTTCGCGTCTCGGTGCGCGCGGCGTCCCCGGAGCAGGCGGCGAAGGCGGTGTCGGCGGTCGCGCAGGCCGTGGTCGACGCGGACCTGCTGGCCCCCGCCGCCCGCTTCCGGCTGGTGGACCCGCGCCCGGAGACGACGGCGGTCACCCCGGACCTGCGGCTGGCCACGGGCCTGGCGCTGGTCGCCGCGGTGGTCGCGGGTGCCGCCGCGGCCGCGGTGCGGCGGTTGCGCGGAACCGGGAGCGTGGTGCGGCAGGTGCTCAGCACCGCCGGCGTGCGGCACCCGGTGGTGGTCGCGCACGACGGCGAGCCTGGTTTGACCGAACGTCTGACGGCGCTGTGCGTGGCGGCCGCACGGCCGGTGCGGGTGGTGCCGGTGGGCCCTGACCTGACCGCGCGCGCCGAGGAGCTGGCGCGCGCGTTGCCGGACAAGGCCTCCGAGCCCGCCGACGGCACGGCGGTGATCGCGGTGGCGGCGAACGACCGGATGCGCCGCGACGACCTCGCGACGGCGCTGGCGGTGCTGCCGGCGTCGGCCGTGGTGGTGGCGGTGGTGCTGGCGTGATGACGGTTCTGCGTCCGGGCCGCGCACCGGCCGTTCCGGCAGCCGGTGGTCGCGGCGCGGACCCGACGAAGCTGCCCGTGCACGCACCGGAGAACCCGGACGAGCCTCCCGGTCCCGGTGCGCGAGCGGGCCGGTTCGACACCCCTTCCACCACGGCGGTGCCCCAGTGATCACCACCACCAACCGGTCCGGCCTCGCCAGGACCGTCCTCGTCGCCCTGGTCGCACTGGCCGGCACAGCGAGCGCCGTCCGCGCACTCAGGCCCGCCTGGGAGGTCCCGCTCCCCACCGAGGCGAACCTGCCCGAAGAGCGCATGCAGGACTTCCGCGACGCGCTCTACTTCCCGATCCGGGAGTTCCTCGCCGGCGGCAACCCGTACGACCCGGCGGTGATGTTCGCGCACTGGCCGGTGCGGCAGAACTTCAACCTCTACCAGCCGTACCACCTGGTGCTGCACCTGCCGTTCGCGTTGCCGGACTACCGGGTCGGCGCGGTGGCGTTCGCGCTGGCGTGCCTGGTGCTGCTGGTCGGCCTCGCCGTCATGGCCGCCGGTCACGCCAGGCTCCCGCTGGTCGCGGGCACCGCGGTGGTCGCCACGCTGCTGGTCACGAGCCAGGTCGGCAAGGCGCAGATGTACGTCGGGCAGGTCAACCCGCTGATCGCCGTCGGCGCGGCCGGGGTGTTGCTGCTGCGCCGCTCCCACCCGTGCTGGGCCGCGGCGGCGCTCGCGCTGGCCTGGTTGAAGCCGCAGTTCGGGTTGCCGCTGGCACTGCTGGTGTTCGTGCGCGGGGACAGGAGGGTCGCGCTCACCGGTACCGCGGTCGCCGCCGCCGCCAGCCTTCCGGTCGCCACGCTCCTCGTGCTGCGGGACGGGCTCGGCGGGTTCCTCGACATCATCCAGCGCAACCTCGCGTGGGCCGGCAGCACCGGGTACGGCGCCGTCGACTCCGTGACGGCGCAACGGATCGACCTGCCGGCGGTGTTCTTCCGCACCACGGGCTGGCTGCCGCCGGCGGCGGAGCTGGTCGCGCTCTGCGGGGTCCTCGCCGTCACGGCGGTGCTGGCGCGCAGGCTCGACCGGCGCGCGGACGGGGGTGCGGCAGCGGACGTGCTGACGTGCCTGGGGACCGTCGTCGCACTGGTGCACCAGCCCGGTGACGTGCTCATCGCGGTTCCCGCGCTCGTCGCGCTCGCGGTCGTGTGCTGGCGGCGCAGGCAGGAGGCGCACTGGCGGTGGGCAGGGGCGGCGGCGCTGCTGCTCGCCGTGCCGTTCGCGCACCTGCACTTCGTCGACACCGCGGTCAGGGCCGCGCTCGGGGCACGGGCCGCCGTCACGCTCGACGGGGTCGCGGTGGTGGCCGCGTGGCTGGTGCTCGCGGTGTTCGCGGTCAGGCACACCCGGCGCGCGGCATGACCGACGTGGCGGTGCGGGGCTCGCTGTGGCTCTTCGCGGTCAACCTGGTGAGCAAGAGCAGCCAGGTCGTCGTCACGCTGGCGCTGGCACTGTTCTTCAGCGAGGCGGAGCTGGGTGCGGTCGCGCTGGTCGTGTCGGTCGTCAACGTCGGTCAGGTGGTCCAGTCGATGGGCGTCTACGACATCATCAGCCGCACCGGACGCGACCCGCTCCTGACCGCGGGCACGGTGCTGACGATGAGCGTCGCGGCCGGGGCCGTCCTCGCCGTCACCGTCGTCGCCGCGGCCGACCCGATCGCCCGTGCGCTCGGCGCTCCGGAGGCGATCGGGATGCTGCGGCTCGCGGCGCTCACGCTGCCGTTCACGGCTGCGGGCGGTGTGCAGATGGCGTTGATGCACCGCGACCTCGACTTCCGCCGCCGCATGCTGCCGGACGCGGGGAGCATGCTGCTGGGCGCCGCGGTGACGGTCGCGCTGGCGGCACGGGGCACCGGGCCGAGCGCGTTCGTCCTCGGCCTGCTGTGCACCGCCGTCGCGCAACCCGTCCTCGCGGCCGTCGCCGGTGCCCGCATCCGGCCGGTCTGGGACGGCGCGGCGGCACGGGAGGCCGCGGGCTGGCTGGCGGTCGTGGGGCCCGGCGCGCTGATCGCCGTGCTGCTGGTCAACGTCGACTACCTCGCGATCGGGCACGTGCTCGGTCAGGAGGCGGTCGGCGGGTACTCGCTCGCGTTCCGGATCGCCTGGGTGCCCTACATCGTGGTCGCGGTCGTGCTCGGCGGGGTGCTGTTCCCGATCTGCGCCGCGAAGGTCCGGAGTGGACGGTCCGGTGAGCTGCCGGAGGAGCTGCACCGGTTCACGACGGCGACGCTGGTGGTCACCGGTGGCCTCTACGTCGTGGTCGCCCTGAGCGCCGACGCGATCACGCTGCTCGGTGCGCAGTGGGCGGACGCCGCCGCGATCCTCGTCCTGCTCTGCGGCTACGGCCTCGGCCTCGGCCTGCTGCACGTCTGGTACCAGGTGGTCAGGGCCGCCGGGCACGCCCACCAGTACCTCGCCCTCGAAGCCGCCCACCTCGTCACGCTGGTGACCGCGCTGGCCTTCACCACCCCGCACGGCCCGCAGGCCGTCGCCGTCACCCAGGTCGCCACGGTGTGGCTGCTGGTCCCCGCGACGTGGCTGGTGCTGCACCGCAACGGCCTCGCGGCCCCGCTCCCCCGGCTGGCCCGCACGGCCGCCGCGGCCGTCGCCGGCGCGCTCGTGAGCTTCGCGCTCAGCACCGTCCTGCCGGCCCCGGCGAGCGTCGCGGGCCTCGCCGCCACCGCCACCGCGCTGCTCGCCGGCTACTGCGCGGTGGTGCTGCCGTTGACCCGCACCGTCCTCATCGGACTCAAGGAGCGCACGTGAAGGTCGTCCACGTGACGCAGCCGGTCGAGGCCGGGGTCGCCGCCGTGGTGCTGGAGCTCGCCCGCGCCCAGCGCGACCGCGGCTGGGACGTCGGGATCGCCTGTCCCCCAGCCGGTTGGCTGGCCGACCAAGCCCACGCACACGGCATCCCGGTCCACTCGTGGCAGGCGACGCGACTGCCGGGTCCCGGTACCGCGCGGGAGCTGGTGTCCCTGCGCCGCACGCTCGACCGGCTCCGGCCGGACGCCGTCCACCTGCACAGCTCCAAGGCCGGGCTGGCCAGGCTGGTGCTGCGCGGCCGCGTCCCCACGCTGTTCCAGCCGCACCTGTGGTCCTTCCAGGTCGCCGGCGGGCTGCTGCGCACCGCGTGCCGCCGCTGGGAGGGGCTGGCGTCGCGCTGGACGGACCTCCTCGTCTGCGTCAGCGACGACGAGCTCGCCGCCGGTCGTGCCGCCGGGGTCACCGCACCGGCCGAGGTCGTGTGCAACGGCGTCGACACGCGGCGGCTGCACCCGCGCCACCACGACCACGACGTCCCGACCGCCGTGTGCGTCGGGCGCATCGCCCACCAGAAGGGGCAGGACCTGCTGCTGCGGGCCTGGCCGGAGGTGCTGCGGTCCGTTCCGGACGCCCGGTTGCTGCTCGTCGGCGACGGCCCGATGGCCGCCGGTCTGCGGGCCGCGCACCACCACCCGTCGGTGCACTGGCACGGCCACCGCGCCGTGGTCGCCGACTTCTACACCGAGGCCGACGTCGTCGTACTGCCCTCCCGTGCCGAGGGCATGGCCCTGGTGCCGCTGGAGGCCATGGCCTGCGGGCGTTCCGTCGTCGCGTTCGACGTCGAGGGTGTGCGGCAGAGCCTCGGTGACGCCGGGGAGGTCGTGCCCGCCGGGGACGTGGACGCACTGGCGCACGCGATCGCCCTGCGCCTCACCGACCGCGAGCTCGCCGCCGCGGAGGGGAAACGCGGCCGGGTCCGCGCCGAGAACCTGTTCGACCGCGAGCGCATGACCGACCGGATCGTGACGCTCACCGAGAAGCTGCTGTCCGGGAGAGGACGAGGATGACACGGATCGCCTACCTGCTCACACAGGACAGCGGTGGCCCGGTGGACGTGACGGTCCGGCTGGCCGCCGCGCTCGCCGGGTCCGGTGACGCGGAGGTCAGGGTGTTCGGCCCCCGGCCGCGGCGCGGCGCCGAGCTGGTCGACCCGCACTTCGAGGAGATCCTGGTCCCCAGCAAGGGGGACGTGCGCGCCGCACGGCAGGCGCGCGCCGCGATCAAGGCGTGGCGGCCGGACGTGGTGCACGCGCAGGACCGGCGGTCCGGGCTGGTGAGCGCGGGCCTCGCGACGGCGGGCACCAAGATCGTGCACACCTACCACGGGGTGCCCGACGACGTGGACGAGTCGTGGTTCCGGTGCGTGCGGGGCTCGACGCCGCCGTCGCACTACACCCGCGCCGTGCTCGCCGGTGACGCCGCGGTCGCGCGGGTCGTGCACCGGACGGTGGTGCCGGCCAGGGAGATGGGCCGGTTCCTGCGCGAACGCCTGTACGTGCCCCCGCACCGCATGACCCACATCGACAACTGCGTCGACGTCGGTGAGGCGCACCCGCCGACGGCACCGGTGCGCAGGCTGATCTTCGTGGGGCTGCTGGTGGAGCGCAAGGGGCTGCTGACCCTGCTCGACGCGCTGGAGACCACCATGCCCGCCGACGCCACGCTCACGGTCGTCGGCGACGGTCCACAACGGACCCAGGCGGAGGGCCGGGTGACCCGGCGGGGGTTGCAGGACCGGGTGCGGTTCCTCGGTTTCCGCACGGACGTCCCCGACCTGCTGCGCGAGCACGACGCGCTGGTGCTGCCGTCCACGATGGAGCAGCAGCCGCTCGTCGTCGCCGAGGCGATGGCCGCGGGCAAGCCGGTGGTGGCCACGGACACCGGTGGTGTGGCGGACATGCTGGGCATCCCCGCCGTCGAGTGCCCGCGTCCCGGTGACGTGACCGCGTTGCAGCAGCGGCTCACCGAGCTGTTCGCCGACCCGGAGCCCGGCCGCACCGGCCAGGCCCTGGCCGCCAGGGCGCGCGAGCGGTTCACCGCCGAGGTGTGCGCCCGCCGCCACCTGGAGCTCTACCGCGGGCTCACCGCTTCTGCGCGTTGACGTAGACCGCCGCGTCCGCCGGAGGCAGGTCGATCTCCGGCGGCACCGGCTCGCCCCGCAGCGTCGCGAGGCCTTGCGGCGGGGTCATCCGCACCGCGGCCTTGGTCGGGTTCACCGCCACCCAGCCGTTGCTGAACCGGCGGGTCCACGCCCCGCTGGGCAACCGGTTCGCCGCCTCGACCGCCTCCCCCAGCCGCGCGTCCTGGTAGATCGACCAGTACGGGCTCTTGTAGCTGGGATCGGCCTGCGTCCAGCACGTGTGCGGGCTCGCGAGCAACGCGGCCGAGGCGTACCCGACGCGTTCCTCCTGGTCCGACTTCGTGTGCGTGATCAGCAGCAGCCACGACTCGCCGAGCGCGGCCTGGGCGCGCTGTTCCTTGAACTGGTTGCCCTTGAACGTGATCAGCTCGCCGGCGCCGTTGTCGCCGCGCAGGCCGAAGTTCTCCTCCATCGCACCGGCGTACCGGGAGTGCGCCGACCAGCGGCCGGGTGTCAGCTGCGACTCCGAGACGTTGGGCACCAGCATCTTCCCCGACTTCTCCAGCGCGGTGCCGGCGAGGTCGAGCAGACCGTCCAGGCCCTCGCGCAGCAACCGGTCAGTGGCCGCGGTGTCGGCCGTGCCCGCGATCACCGCGGGCGAGTAGTACCGCAGCGAGCTGAAGTCGTTGTCGGCCAGCACGCCGTCCCAGCCTTCGCGGGTCACCTCGGCGACGACCGCGTTCACCCAGGCCTGCTGGTACTCCCTGTTCCACACCGCCATCTGCCAGTGCTTGGGGTACCCGGCCCACTCGATGCGCTTGCCCGCCGTGTCGACCGCGAACCACGCGGGGTGCTGCTGCTGGGCGGCGTAGTACCCGATGCCGGTGGGCAGGTACTTGGAGTCGCGGTCGCCCTCCACCGCGCCGGGGTAGTTGCGGGTGCTGGCGAAGTCCTTGTAGACCAGCACCTTGATCTTCGGGTTGAGGTCGTGGAGGCGGCGCATGGCCGAGGTCTCCCACGCGTTGAGCACCACGACGTCGTAGTGCTTGGCCGCCTCGCGGATCTCCCAGGCGGCCGGCGAGTCGCCGATGCCGTACCACCAGGCGCACGGCGCGACCGGTTTCGGCGGCGGGCCGGTCGTGATCGGGTCGCTCGCCGCGGTCACCGAACAGGCCGTCGAGAACAGCACCAGCACAAGTGCGGTGAATCGGCGCATCAGCGATTTTTCCGGCAACACAACTCACCCGCCGTCATCAGTAGAATCCTCAGGTCGAGCCACAGCGACCAATTCGCGATGTAGTAGTTGTCGTATCGAGACCTGTCGGCGATCGAGGTGTCACCCCTCAACCCGTGAACCTGGGCAAGACCGGTGAGACCGGTCGGGACGCGGTGGCGCGCCCAATATAGCTCGTGAATGGCGGAGAACTCGCGAACGAAACCGGGACGCTCCGGGCGCGGCCCCACGACGCACATGTCGCCGCGCAGGACGTTCCACAGCTGGGGCAGCTCGTCGAGCGAGGTGCGGCGCAGGAACCGGCCGACCGGCCCGACCCGGGAGTCGCCCTCGACGGACCAGCGGACCTGGGAGTCGTCCTCACCGGACTGGCGGACGCTGCGGATCTTGTAGAGGACGAACGTCCGGTCGTCCATCCCCACCCTGACCTGCCGGAAGAACAGCGGGCGACCGCTTTCGACCAGCACGGCGAGCGCGCACAGGCCGATCACCGGGGACAGCACGACGAGCGCCACCGCGGCCAGCACGAGGTCGAGGACGCGCTTGACCCACCAGGTCGGGCGCCTGGTCGGGGACGTGCCCAGCCGCATCAGCGGGTAGCTGCGCAGCCGCTCGATGCCGGGGCCGTCGGGGTGCAGCTCGTACATCCGCGGCACCACGAGCGTGGAGCAGCCCAGCCGGTGGGCGGTGATGGCGGCCTCGACCAGGCGGGACTCGCGGGTGTGCGAGAACGCGAGGACGACCGTGCCCGCCCGCAGCCGCACGACGGCCTCCGCGAGGTCGCCGTCGATCACCTCCAGCGGCGGTCGCTGCTGGTCGGGGTCGGGACCCGCGTCGGCGAACGCGACCGGGCGCAGGCCGAACTGGGGGTGCTCCAGCATGGTCCTGGCGAGGTTCACGCCGACCGAGCCCGCGCCGACGATGATCGTGCGGTCGCAGCGGTCGAACCGCCGCCGGCACCACCGGCCGAACGCGAACACGCACCACCGCACCGGCTCGATGACCAGCGCGTACGTCATCATCGCCCACTGCGCGGCGCTGATGTCGGCCGCCGGTGCGGCACCGAGCAGACCGGCGCAGGTGAGCAGCGCGAAGGCCAGCGCCGTGCTCGCGGCGGAGCGGGGCAGGTCCTGCAGCCACGACAGCCACAGCCGCCTGCGGTAGAGCCGCCAGCCCGCCCTGATGCCCAGCACGGTCGCCGCGATGGCGGCGGTCCAGCGCCAGTCGACGCCGCGGTGCACGCACACCGCCGCCAGTGCCGTGCTGTCGGCCAGCACGAGCAGCACGGCCACCGCGTTCACCCGGCTGAGCAGGTCCCGCGAGCGGCGGCGGGGCGTTGCGGCCCGCCCCAGGGGCGGCCTTCCGCGGTCAGCCGGCCGGACCTCGTCCGCCTGCGGTGGTGCGGCGGGAACGGCCACCGCCGAGAGTCGCCTCATGGAAGATCATCCGATCGATGGAGAGTGGACGGCACAGCGACACGAAAGAGTTAACGAGGGGCTTAAGTTCAGCTCTTCGGGTATCAAATTTCCCTCTTCGGTGTGCTGAGCGAATGCAATTGGTGAGCTTTCGGCGTACTACTGCCCTGGTCTACGCCAGGGGCGTCTCAAAAGCTTTAGCACGTCGTGTCAATAATTCATGGCACCAACCGCGAGCCACCGAAGTGGGGGCATTGAGTGAAAGTCGGCGAAAACGGCGTCCGGCAATCGGCCGGGCACGCGACGACGACCGTGCAGGTCGTGCAGCAGCCCGTCCGGCAGTCCGTGCAGACGGCCCAAGCCGCGCAGAACGACGCCCGGCCGTGCGGCGACGTGCACGTCGTGCTCCCCGCCTACAACGAGGCGGTCGCACTCCCGGCGCTGCTGCGGCGTATCGCCGGCGTCGAGCTGTCCGACCGGATCACGGTGTGGGTGGTCGACGACGGTTCCTCCGACGGCACCGGCGACTGCGTGGCGGGCGTCCGCGGCCTCGACGTCCGGCTGGTGCGCCACCCGGTGAACCTCGGCCTCGGCCAGGCCGTCCAGTCCGGGCTGCGTGCGGTGCTCGACGCGGCCGCGGCGGACGACGTCCTGGTCGTGATGGACGCCGACGACACGCACGACCCGCGACTGATCTCCCCGCTGCTCGGGGAGATCGCGGCCGGCGCGGACGTGGTGATCTGCTCGCGCTTCGTCGACGGCGGCGACGACTCGACCGCACCGCGCTTCCGCCGGTTCCTGTCCCGCGGCGCGCGCGTCGTGTTCGGCCGGGTGCTGCACTTCGACGGCATCCAGGACTTCACCAGCGGCTTCCGCGCCTACCGGGTGAGCCTGCTGCGCCGGGCCGCCGCGCATTGGGGCGAGCGGCTGGTCGAGGAACGCGGGTTCGCCTGCATGGTCGAGCTGCTGCTGAAGCTGCGCCACTGCGGGCCGGTGGTCAGCGAGATCCCGTTCCGGCTGCGCTACGACCGCAAGCCCGGCGCCAGCAAGCTCCGGCTCGGCCGGACGCTGACCCAGTACCTGCTGCTGCTCACGCGTGACCGCCTCGCGCCCGTGCCGTACCGGAAGCTCTGATGGCGACGCCAGTGCGCAACGTCGTCGTGATCGGCGGGGGCATCTGCGGCCTCGCCACCGCACACCGGCTCGTGCGGGCCGGCCTGCCGGTGACGGTGCTCGAGAGCAGCGACCAGCTCGGCGGGCTCGGCACGTTCTTCCCGTCGCGGGGCCGGTGGGTGGAACGCTTCTACCACTGCGTGATGCCGACCGACGACGCGTTGCTCGGCCTGCTGGACGACGTGGGCCTGCGCGAGAGCATCGGCTGGCGGCGCACCACCATGGGCATGGTCGTCGAGGGCGCGCACCACCCGTTCAACTCCGCGCTGGACCTGCTGCGGTTCCGGGCGCTGAGCCTGCCGGACCGGGTGCGCTTCGGCGTGGTCTCGCTGCTGCTGCGGCGGTTGGGCAAGGGCAAGGACCTCGACCGCCTGCGCACCGAGGACTGGCTGCGGGGGTTGTACGGCGACGCCGTGTGGAGCACGCTGCTCGCCCCGCTGTTCGGCGCCAAGTTCGGTTCGGCGTTCGGCGACGTGCCCGCGCTGTACCTGTGGCAGCGCCTGGGCCGGGAGAGCAACGACTCGGTGCGCGGCTACCCGGCCGGTGGCTACAAGAACGTGGTCGACGCGCTGCGCGGGTCCATTGAGGACGGTGGCGGTGTCGTGCGCACCTCGGCTCCCGTGGCCCGCGTGGAGACCAGGGGCGAGCGGGTGGTCGTGACGCTGGCCGACGGCGAGTCGCTGGTGGCGGACCACGCGGTCTCCACGGTCCCGCTGCCCGCGTTGCGCGGCATCGCCGACGAGGAGCTGGCCCGGCGGCTGCCCGACGTGCGGTTGCGCTACCAGGGCGTCGTGAACACGTTGTTCTTCCTGCGCAAGCCGTTGTCGGGGCACTACTGGGCGCCGGTGCTGCGCTCGGGCACCGACTTCGACGGCGTGATCGAGATGTCCGCGCTGGCGGGCACCGAACCCTACGACGGCCGCCACCTCGTGTACGTCATGCGCTACACCGACCGCGACTCCGCGCTGTACCGCGAGGACGAGACCTCGATCGCACGGCGGTGGACGGAGCAGCTGCTGGCCCTGCACCCCGGCCTGTCGCCGGCGGACGTCGACGAGGTGCGCACGTTCAAGGCGCCGTTCGTGGAACCGGTGTACCCGCTGGGCTACCTGACCGACCGGCCGGCCGTCGAGGTGCCCGGCACCCGGCTGCTGCTCGCCACGACCGCCCACGTCTACCCGAACGTCACCAGCTGGAACTCGAGCGTCGAGCTCGCGAACTCGGTGACCGACCGCCTCCTGCGCGCCGCCAGGAGGCCCACGCCCCAGGAGATCGACGCATGGTCAGCAGAATCGGCGCGGTGATCACCGCTCTCACGGTCACCGCAGCCACCCTCGTTTCCTCCCAGCAGGTCCACGCCGACTCCGCGCCGCTGCTGCCCGACCTGCGGCAGGCGCCGATCGGGTGCCCCGGCGGGTTCGCCGGCAACCCGGACACGTGCCGCGACTGGGACGTGTGCCTGGTCGAGGACGCCTCGAAGCCGCGCGGCAAGTGCGCTCGCGAGGGCGGCCGGATCGAGGCGGTGCGCCTGCGGTTCACCACGTCCATCGACAACGTCGGCGACGGTCCCCTGCTGCTGCACGCGCACCGCGACAGCACCGACGTGCCGACGATGAAGGTGCGCCAGTCGATCCAGTCCGGTGTGGACGGTTCGATCGCGCGCACGTACGCCGAGGCGCGGCGCGAGACCACCTCGAGCGCCTACTACGAACCGGCCGAGTCGCACCAGCACTGGCACCTGCTCAACTTCGAGTACTTCCAGCTGCGCAGGCCCGACGGCGGCGTGGTCGTGACCGACCGCAAGAACGGCTTTTGCATCGGCGACCGCTACGACGTCGTGGACGACCTGCCGCGGCGCCCGCTCGACCCGGCCACGCCGGAGGGCCAGCTGGCGGCCCGGCTCAACGGGCACATGTGCGAGCACCACAACCCGGCCGCGCAGGACGTCCTGTTCGGGATCTCCGTCGGCTCCGGCGACGACTACAAGCACCGGGTCGACTTCCAGTGGCTCGACCTCACGCACGTGCCGTCGGGTGTCTACGACGTGGTCAACGCCGCGAACTCCGACCGGGCGTTGCTGGAGAAGGACTACAGCAACAACGCGTCGTCGATCGCGATCTCGCTGCAGTGGCCGCGCGGCGCGGTGCAGCCGCCCGCGACGATCACGTTCGCGCCGTCGGTGAAGCTGCTGCGCAGCTGTCCCGGCCGGGAGCGGTGCGCCGAGTCGAGGTAGTACCGGTTCGAATACCGAAACGGGGTGTCCGCGGTCGCGGGCACCCCGTTTCGCGTTTCTCGCGCGCTTTACCACACAACCAGTTAGCAGCACAAACTACTCACTCTGCGAAACCGCGTTCACCACTAGCACATCGGCACTCCGAACACAATTCGCCAGTTCGCGCAACCGAACACTGTTCGAGAACTGCATTCGCGCTCACGTCAATAGTCCGAGCAGTGCAATTTTGATCACAGTGGAGAGTGCCACACGCAACCCCGTTGGACCTTGACCTGGGCATGTGGTGAGTTGAGAGAATTCACTTCGCATTCCACCCCGACCGGACTGTGCCCTGACCTGATTCCCCAGCCGATCAGGAGACCCTGTCTTGAGCACGGCAGACTTCACCCTGCGCGATTTCGCCGTTGGGCAACTGCAGAGCCTGTTGCGCGCTGTCGGATTAGCGGATTCGGCGCGCAGTTCGACGGCGTTGCTGGGTGACGCATTGGGACCCGGCGCACTGCGCCCGTTGTCCGCTGTTCCGTCGTGGCCGTCATCGGTCGCCGACGACCACACACCTGTTGAATTCTCGGTCGCTTTGGCCAGGAACGAACCGCCCGCGGTGCGGATGATCGTGGAGTCGCTCGCCGAACAGCCGGACAGCCGGGCCAACCTGACCGCGGCGCTGGCCGTGCTTGACCAGCTCGCCGCCCGGTACGACCTCGACCTGCGCCAGCTCGACCAGGTCCGCGACCTCTTCCTGCCGGAGGACCCGCAGGGCGCCTTCTCGTTCTGGTACTCGCTGATCGTCGGGGCCCACGCGGCACCGGCCATCAAGGTCTACCTCAACCCCGACGTGCGCGGCCCCGGACGCGGCACCGAGCTCGTCAGCGCGGCGCTGGACCGGCTCGGCCTCGGCCCCGCCTTCCCCGCCGTCGCCCGGCACGCCCTGCGCCGTGAGGGCCTGGACCGGTTCTCGTTCTTCGCCCTCGACCTGATGGACGACCACCGCGCGCGGGTGAAGACCTACGTCTCGCACGACTCCGCCGAGATCGCCGACGTCACGCACGCGGCGGCCGCGGTGCCCGGGGTGGACCTGGAGCTGCTGGCGGACGTCTGCGCGATCGCCGGTGCCGGCACCGGCCCGTTCACCCGGCGCCCGCTGATGTCGGCCTACAACTTCCTCGCCGGCGACACCGAACGGCCGGGCGGCTACTCGGTCTACATCCCGGTGCGCGACTACGTGCAGGACGACCTGGAGGCGTGCGAGCGGGTCCTCGCGATCATGACCAGGTGCGGCCTCGACCCGACGCCGTTCGTGCTGGCGCTGACGAGCATCGTGCGCAGGCCGTTGGGCGACGGTGTCGGTCTCATCGCCCACGTCTCGCTGCGCCTGGGCCGGCCGCGCCCCGGCGTCACGGTCTACCTGTCCTCCGAGGCGTACGACGTGACCCCTCCCCGAACCACAGCCATGTCGTCGTAGTGCCGCAGTACGAGGAAAGAAGGCAGTGTCGTGGAGCCGTACCGCATCAAGGTCGTCGAGCCCATCCCCATCACCACCCGCGACTACCGCGAGCGCCGCTACGCCGAGGCGGGGTACAACCAGTTCAACCTCACCGCCGACGACGTCACGATCGACCTGCTGAGCGACTCCGGCACCGGTGCGCTCTCGGCCGAGCAGCAGGCCGCGGGCATGCGCGGTGACGAGACCTACGCGGGCGCCCGGTCGTTCTTCCGGTTCCGCGAGGTGGCCGAGGAGCTGACCGGCTTCCCGCACATCTACCCGGTGCACCAGGGCCGTGCCGCCGAGCGGATCCTGTTCTCCGCGCTGCTCAAGCCCGGCCAGCTCTCCGTGGGCAACACCCACTTCGACACCACCCGCGCGAACGTGGAGCTCGTCGGCGGCGTGGTGCGCGACCTGCCCTGCCCGGCGGCGGCCGACCTCGACAGCGACGCGCCGTTCAAGGGCGACATCGACCTCGTCGCGCTGGAGGCGGTGCTGTCCGGGCCGGAGGACGTCGGCCTGGTGCTGATGACGATCACCAACAACGGCGGCGGCGGGCAGCCGGTGTCGATGGCGAACCTGGAGGCCGTCAGCGCGCTGTGCCGCCGGTTCGGGGTGCCGTTCTTCCTCGACGCGGCCCGGTTCGCCGAGAACGCGTGGCTGGTGACGCAGCGGGAGGAGAAGTACCGCGACCACAGCCCGCGCGACGTCGCGAAGCTCGCGTTCCGGCTCGCCGACGGGTGCGTGGTGAGCCTGAAGAAGGACGGCATCGTCCACATCGGAGGGATGCTCGCCCTCACCGACCCCGACCTGGCCGAGCAGTGCGAGCTGCTGCTGATCGCCACCGAGGGTTTCCGCACCTACGGCGGGCTTTCCGGTCGTGACCTGGACATGTGCGCGCAGGGCCTGATGGAGGTCACGCACCCGGCATACCTCAAGGAGCGGGCCGAGGCCACCGCGTACCTGGCCGAGTGCGCGCGCCAGGCCGGTGTGGAGAGCGTGCGTCCCGCCGGTGTGCACGCGGTGTACCTCAACGCGGGCCGGTTGCTGCCGCACATCCCATCGCACCGGTTCACCGGTCACGCGCTGGCCTCGGAGCTGTACCTGGCGGGCGGTGTGCGGTGCGCCGAGCTGGGGTCGCTGTACCTCGGTGAGATCGACGAGTCCGGTGAGCTGCTGACGCCGGCGCCGTTCGAGCTGGTGCGCCTCGCGATCCCGCGCCGCGTCTACACCCGCAGCCACCTGGAGTACGTCGCCGAGACGCTCGCCGGCATCGCCAAGGACCCCGAGTCGGTGCCCGGCTACCGCCTCACCGAGGCACCCGCCGTCCTGCGCCCGTTCCGCGCCCGCCTCGCCCAGGTCCGCTGACGCGAGAAGGCCCCTCGGGTCACCACCGAGGGGCCTTCCGGTCCTGCGCGAAGATCAGGCGGGCACGCCGATGCGGCTCATCGCGTGCTCGATCACCCGCACCAGCACCGCCTTCGACGACTCGCGGTCACGGGCGTCGCACAGCACCAACGGCACCGCGTCACCGACGTCGAGGGCGTGGCGCACCTCGGCCTCGGTGTAGGAGTAGCTGCCGTCGAAGCAGTTCACCGCGACCACGAACGGGATCTGGCGGCGTTCGAAGAAGTCGATCGCCGCGAACCCGGTCTCCAGCCTGCGGGTGTCGACCAGCACCACGGCACCGATCGCGCCGGAGGCCAGCTCGTCCCACATGAACCAGAACCGGTCCTGGCCCGGTGTGCCGAACAGGTACAGCACCAGCTCGGTGTTGATCGTGATGCGGCCGAAGTCCAGCGCGACCGTCGTCGTGTTCTTGCCCTCGACGCCGACGATGTCGTCGATCTCCTCACCCGCGGCGGTGAGGAGCTCCTCGGTGCGCAGCGGGGTGATCTCGCTGACCGACCCGACCAGCGTGGTCTTGCCCGCGCCGAACCCGCCGGCGACGACGATCTTGACGGCGACGGGGACGGCGAGGTCGTCGTCGCGCTGGTCAGATTGCACGGACACCATCCAGCACCTTCTGCAGTAGGTTCATGTCCATCGCGGTCGCCATCCGCGACGGGTCGCGGGTGATGACGTCTCCGCGCTGGATCAGGTCGCTCAGCAGCACCTTCACCACGACCAGCGGTGCGTGCAGGTACGCGGCGACCTCCGCGACGGACAACGGCTTGCGGCACAGCTTCATGATCTCGGTGTGCTCCACCGAGAGCGAGGCGGGGTCGTTCGAGGTGCGGATCGACCGCACCTGGGTCGTGAGGTGCAGATCGCCCCACACCGGCCGGGTGCGGCCGCTGACCAGTGCGTAGGGCCGGACGAGCGGGCCGGCCGCCTCGTCGTACCACCAGTCTCCCGAGTGGACGGTCATGACAACCCGAGTGCGCTGGGCAACGGGGTGCGCGGCGCGGTGGACAGGTAGCCGCCCACGCGCTTCACGAGCATGTTCATCTCGTAGGCGATCATGCCCATGTCCGCGTCCTCGTCACCGACGACGGCGAGGCAGGCGCCCTGCCCGGCCGCGGTGACGAACAGGTACGCGCGCTCCATCTCCACGATGGTCTGGCGCACCTGGCCGCCGCCGAAGTGCCGGCCGGTGCCGCGGGCGAGCGACTGGAACGCCGACGCCATGGCGGAGAGGTGGTCTGAGTCGTCCTTCGACAGCTCGGGCGAACGGGCCAGCAGCAGACCGTCAGCGGAGAGCACCACCGCGTGCCGAGCACCGACCACTCTGCTCACGAGGTCGTCCAGCAGCCAGTTGAGCTTGGCCTGCCCGCCGGTCATCTCTTCCATGGGAAATCGCCTTTCGCTTTCCGGAGTCCCAGTGCGCATCACGGTTCGAGGTCGTGGGGGTCCGCGGTCCTGGCGTCACGAGCGCCGCGCTGGAACGCGGACAGGCCGTCACGGGCGCGTTCGGCCCGTTCCTCGGCGTCGAACTCGGTGAAGTCGGGATCGGGACGCAGGTCGTCGGTCGCCAGCTGGGGCACGAGGTGCTGCTGCCGCTGCCGGCGCGGCAGCTGCGGCCGTTCGTCCTGGCGCACTTCGCCACCTCCCGCGGCGGTGTCGGTGTCGGTGGGCCAGCTCTCCGGCCGGGTGTGCGCGCGGGACAGCTCGGTGCCGTCGGTGCCGGTGACCGGCACGTGGCCCTTGGTCGAGGCGCCCGCCCAGAACTGGTCCAGCTCGGACCCCGACTCCGCCGGCGGGCGTGCCTGCGACGGCACGTGGGTCTCGGGGCGCACCTGCTGCACCTGCTGGCGGTAGGAGGGCCGGGGAAGCTGCGGCACGTCCGTGGTGTCGGCCGCGCCCGCGTCGCCCGCGAGCAGCTCGGCCGGGATGAGCACCAGCGCGATCGTGCCGCCGGAGGAGCACTCGCGCAGCTCGACCCGGATGCCGCGGCGCGCGGCGAGGCGTGCGACGACGAACAGGCCCAGGCGCGACTCGCCGCGCAGGCGCATCGCCTCGAAGTCGGGCGGCGCGGCCAGCATCTGGTTGTGCAGCTCGCGGTCCTCGGCCTTGATGCCCAGGCCCTGGTCCTCGATCTCCACGACGATGCCCTGCGGCACCTCGCTGGTGTGCACCTCGACCTGCGAGCGCGGCGGGGAGAACGAGGTGGCGTTGTCGACGAGCTCGGCGATCAGGTGGATCGTGTCGGCGACGGCGGCACCGGTGAGCGCCACCTCGGGCACCGGGTTCACCTTGACCCGCGCGTACTGCTCGGTCTCCGCGACGGCCGCGCGCACCACGTCGAGCATGCGCACGGGCTTGCGCCACTGCCGGCCCGGCTGCTCGCCGGTGAGGATGATCAGGTTCTCCGCGTTGCGGCGCGCGCGGGTGGCGAGGTGGTCGAGCTGGAAGAACGCGTCGAGCTGCTCGGGGTTCTCCTCCTCGTGCTGCAGCCGGTCCAGGATCTTCAGCTGGCGGTGCACCAGGCCCTGGTTGCGGCGCGCGATGTCGAGGAAGACCCGGTTGACGCCCTCACGGGTCTGGCTCTCCTTGACCGCCGCGGCGACGGCGGTGTACTGCGCGGCGTTGAACGCGTCGGCCACCTGGCCGATCTCGTCGTTGCCGTAGTCGAGCGAGGGGACCTCGGCGGCGACGTCGACGTGCTTGCCCTCGCGCAGCCGCTCGACGATGTCGGGCAGGCGCTCGTGGGCGAGCTTGAGCGAGTCGCTCTTCAGGCTGGTCAGGCGCACGATCAACGCCTTGTTGACCAGCCGGTTGGAGATGCGGACGGCGACGAAGATGCCGGCGATGACCGCGAGCAGGGCGACGAGGCTGCCGATGAGGACGGTGTTGAACTTGTTCTCGCCGTTCTCCAGCGCGACGTTCACGGCGCCGTTGGACTGCTCCTGCACCATCGTGGTGAGCTCGGTGGACACGGCGCGGCTGGCGGTCTCCCAGTCGGAGGCCCCGACGGAGTTGCCGATGGGCCGTTCCGCGTTCTGCAGCAGGCGGTTCTCCAGCGCGCCCAGCTGCTGCCAGGACGGGCTGGTGATCACGCGCTGGTAGTGGTCGCGCACCTCCTTCAGCGCGTTGGGCTCGATCGCGTTGAGCGACGAGCGGTACGCGCCGACGAGGTAGACGAACTCGCGGTGGTCCTCGGGCGTGAACCGGCCGGCGGTGAGCGCACCGGCGGCGACGGACCCGGCGCGCGACATCGAGTCGGCGGCCTGGAAGTACTGCACGGCGGCCAGGGCGCTCTGCACCGTGGGCGCGTCGGGGACGATGCGGGCCTGCGTGTTGTAGAGCGAGGCGCCCGCGTCGAGCACGCTGTTGTAGAAGCGGTAGACCTCGGCCTTGGACGCGGTGCCCGCCTCGATCACGGCCCGCTGCTGCGGCAGCTGGTCCAGCAGCCCGTTGAGCCTGCCGATGCTGTCCACGACCTCCTGCGGCGCCTGGGCGGCGAGATCGGTGAACGCGGTCTTCATCGTGCTGAGGTCGGAGTCGGTTTCCAGCCACTGCTTCTGCAGTGCGGAACTACCCGAACCCGGCCGGCTCAGGTTCGTCATGCTGAGCTCGCGTTCCTTCTGCAGGGACGCGAACGACTGCACCGCCGGAATCGACGCGTCCCGCACACCCGAGGCGACCAGCCGCAGGTAGAGACCGTCGAACACGGTGTACGACGAGAACAGCACCCACATCACCAGAAGCACGATGCTGGGAACAACGACAACACCGGTGAGCCGGGACCGAATTGTCTTGTAATTTGTGTCAGGCACGTTCTTCAGCTTCACAACGCTCCACGACCACCTGAATTGGCGACGGAAAGATAGCACCGCGAGAACAGCACGACCAACCGTAGATGATCATGCATTGCGGTTGCCGAGCAGGGTACTCAGTCAACCGGCCACGGCGACACCCAGGTCCACGTGCGCATCTCAGCATACGGAGCAGCGCAAGGCTGGTCCGTCAGGAGCACGCCAAACACCGTTCGAGCAGAGAGAACGACACGAATTGCCGCGCCGCTTGACAGCGGGTTGACCGATTTGGATTCGCTGACAATGTGAACCGAATCACATGAACGAGCCTTCGGTTGTTTCGGAAATTCACAGCGCACATCTCGACGGCCGCACCGGTTTGTGCTAACCGAAGAACGCACCGCGGCCCGTTCGGGCAGCCCGCTGTCCGGTTGCACCGGGAAACCCGCGCGCACCAGCATCGGGACGCGCGCACACCGAGCAGGCACCGCTCGGCCTCGTCCCCAGGCAGCCGCGCGAGCACCGCGTCGTACAGCTCGGGCAGCACCGGCTCGGCGGCCGCGACCACTTCGCGCCCGAAGTCCCTCCGGCCCTCACCCGGCCCGGCGGTGGACCGAGACCGCGTAGTCGCCGCCGCGGAACTCGGCGCGGTCCCACGTCGCGTAGCGCTCGGCCAACTCCAGGCCCGCGTCCGCGCAGTGCCGGTCGTACTCGTCGGCCGAGTACCCGCGGTCGAGGCCGAACCCCGCGACGAGGACGGTGCCGACGTGCCGCGCGACCCCCGCGACCAGAGCGCCCTGCGTGCCGGGCGGGGTGAACAGCGGCACGTTGCCCGCCATCACCACCACGTCGAAGACCCGGCCGAGGTCCAGTGCGGCCAGATCGGACTCGACCCAGTCGATCTCCGGGGCCTTGGCGCGCGCCGTGGCCAGCATGGACGCGTCCACATCGGCACCGACGACCTCGATGCCGTGCCGGGCCAGCTCTATCCCGACCCGCCCGGTGCCGCACCCGGCGTCCAGCACGGACGTGGGCCCGTACGCCCGCACGAAGGTCGCTTCGCCGTGCACGTCCACTCCCGACGCGGCGAGCTCGTCGAACCTGGCCTGGTACTCCGCTCCGTTCCACACGGACCCGAGCCTAACCCTCGGATCGGCGGATACCGCGCGTGTGGGAGCGCTGCCAAGGTCGAGTGCATGACGCGCTTTCTGCTGGCAGTGGCGTTGGTCGTGGCCGCGGCCTCTCCCGCGCAGGCTGCTCCCGCCCGGTGGTTCGGGACCTGGGCCGCCGCACCGTCCTCCGCGGTCCCCGGCACGGAGAACGGCTACGCGAACCACTCGTTCCGCAACATCGTCCACGTGAGCGCGGGCGGTCGTGAGATCCGCGTGCGGCTGTCCAACGCCTACGGGCGCACACCGGTGCTGTTCGGGCAGGTCACCGTGGCGCTGGCGGCCGGACCGGACACCCCGTCCGCGCTGCCCGGCACCATGCGCACCCTCACGTGGGGCGGCGCGGCGTCCATCACCGCCCCGCCCGGTGCCGACGTGATGAGCGACGGCGTGGCGCTGACCGTGCCCGCCGACTCCGACCTGCTGGTCTCGGTCTTCACGCCGGCGGCGGGCGGCCCGGTCACCCACCACCAGCTCACGATGCAGAACTCGTACCTGACCCGCGAGGGCAACCACACCGCCGCCGAGTCGGGCGCCGCCTACCGCGAGCGCACGACCGCCTGGCACTACGTCTCGGGCGTCGACGTGCGCTCGTCCACGTTGCGCGGCAGCGTGGTCGCACTGGGCGACTCCATCACCGACGGCGCGAACTCCACCTGGGGCGCCAACCTGCGCTGGCCCGACCAGCTCGCCGACCGCGTCAACACCCGCTACGGCATCGTGAACGCGGGCATCAGCGGCAACCGCCTGCTCCTCGACGGCGGCTCGGCCGGACCGAACGCCCTGGCCCGGCTGAACCGCGACGTGCTGACCCAGTCCGGCGTGCGCACGGTGATCGTGTTCGAGGGCATCAACGACATCCAGCAGACCCCGCACGAGACGAACCCGGAGAAGATCATCGCGGCCCTGCGGCAGATCGCCGCCCGCGCCCACGACCGCGGTCTGCGCGTGGTGGGCGCGACGATCACGCCGTTCAAGGGCTGGTACAGCTACACCCCCGAGCTCGAACAGGTGCGGCAGGCGGTCAACGCCCACATCCGCGGCAGCGCCGAGTTCGACGCGGTGGTGGACTTCGACGCGGTGGTCCGCGACCCGGCCGACCCGCAGCGGATCAGGCCGGAGTACGACGAGGGCGACCACCTGCACCCCGGTGACAAGGGGTTCGCGGCGATGGCACGGGCGGTACGGGTGGCGGCGCTCTGAGCCACACGGCCCAGGGCGTGCTGATCTTCGACTGCTCGCGCACGGGGGTGGCTAAGCTCGCGGTGTGATCACTCCAGGGGGCCGTGAGCTGTGGGTGGACCTGAACGAGGTCGTCGCCCGTGACCACGGCGACGAGCGCACGGCGGCGTTGGAGGAGGTCGTGCGGCGCGCGGACGCCGCGGACGCACCGCGCGTGACCTTCCTGGCGCGCAGGGAGTTGGCGGCCGCGCACCAGACGGACGGGCGCTGGGACCTCGTGTACCCGTTGCTGGAGGAGTGCCTGCAGGAGCACGAGCACCGGCCGTGGCGGTTCGAGCGCGACGACGAGGCCGAGCTGCTGGAGTGGTACGCGTGGCTGGTCGAGGCCATGGTGGACTTCCCGGAGCGGGCGCTGTCGGAGATCCACGCGAGCGCGGCGGACCTGGAGCACCGGTTCCGGCAGCGGGACCTGCCGCTGGGCGACGTCTACCGGGCGCACCACGGGATCGCGGTGCACGTCGGCGACCTGGCGTGGGCGCGGGAGGCGTTCGCGCGGCAGGTCGCGGCGACCGCACCGGAGGACCCGTGGCTCGACGCCCACCGGATCGACCACCTGCTGGCGCTGGGTGACGAGGAGCAGGCGCTGCGGCTGGCTGAGCCGTTCCTGCGCGAGCCAGGGGTGTCCGACGAGCTGACGACGCGGGTGCGGCACCTGGTGCTGTTACCGCTGGCCCGTGCGGGCCGGTGGGAGGACGCGGCGCTCACGTTCCGGCGGCTCACGCGCGGGATGTCCGGCGAGTACTCGCGGTTGGAGGACCACGGCGGGATGGCGCAGTTCTGCGCGCTCACCGGCAACCTGAGCGAGGGCACGATCTGGCTCGGACCGGTGGAGGAGCTGGGCGAGCGCAAACGCCCACTGGCCACAATGGAGTACGCCGCCTCCGCCACCCTGCTCACCCGCCAGCTCGGCTGGATGGACACCGAACGCCGGCTGCGCGCGCTCGCGCAGGACCTGGCCGCGCGGTTCGACCGCCGCAACGCCACCACGGCGTGCGGCGACCGCGTCCGGCGCAAGCTCGAAGCAGAGCAGCTCGTCGACTTCCTGCCGCTGTACCCCACCAGCCGCCCGCCGCTCCCCGCGCCACCGCCGCGGCTGAGCGACGCCGAGCTGCTGCGCCGCTCCGAGCTGCACGACCTGCGCTGCGAACCCGACGAGGCGCGCGTGTGCCTGTCCCTGGTGGGCGACGACCTGCCGGAACCGCTGCGCGCCCAGCGCGACGAGCTCACCGCGAAGTTCTTCCAGAGCCCCGAGACCGGCACGGTCCTGCGCCGGGCCGCCCGCACGTACGAGGAGCACGGCGACCACCGGCGCGCGGAGCTCACCCGCTGCTGGATCGGCCTGTGGGTCGTGCACGAGGGCGACGTCGAGGGCGGGGTCGCCGCGGTGAGGGACGCCGTCGGGCGGCTCCACGAGGTGGGCGACGGCCAGGCGTGGGGCGAGTACTGGCTCGCGTACGTGCTGGCGGGCCAGAACGAGCACGAACAGGCGCTGGCCGCCGTCGAGCGGGGCAAGCGCCACGCCCACGACCCGCTCGCCCTGGGCACGCTGCAGGCCCTCGAAGCACAGCTCACCGGCCAGCCGCCGGTGGAGGCCTACGAGACGTTCGTGCGCAACGACGTGCCGGAGAAGGCCCTGGAGGCGCTGTACCTGCTGCCGGAGGACATCACGCGCACAGCACCGGAGCACCCCCGCGTCGCCGGGCACCTGAGCTACCTGCGGGCGCTGCGCACGATCAACGCCGGCATGCCGGAGCTCGCCGTCGACGACCTCAACGAGGCCGTGGGACAGGCCCAGCGCCGCAACAACGCCACCGTCGAGCAGTGGTTCCACCTGACGCACGCGAACTACGCCGCACGCCGCTACGAGGACGCCGTCGACGCCGGGCTCAAGGCCGTGGCGTGGCTCGACCACCTCAAGACCGAGGACGCGAGCTGGGAGCAGGCCGCCGACGAGACCCGGTTCCTGGTCGCGCAGTGCTACCAGCTGCTCGGCGACCAGCCGGCCGCGGTCCGGGAGTACCGCGTGCTCGCGGCCGGTGACGGGCCGATGGCGGCGGCCGCGTTCGTGGCGGCCACCGCCCTGCTGGAGGCTTAAGGCCTGTGTCGAGGTCCGTGTTCGCGACAGCCGGGCGCTCGACACAGGCCCTAGCGCGCCATCCGGCGGTGCTGCAGGGCCACCTCCCCCGGTCGCGCGGCCCGGTCCAGGAACATCAGGCCGTCCATCCGGCAGGTGCAGGCGTTGCCCTCCCGGTCGTTCTGCGGGTAGCTGCCGCCGACCTTGAGGCCGCGCGGGTCGGTGGCCGACGCGACGTCCGGTTCGGGTTCGCCCTCCAGCCGCCACGGGTCGCCGGCCGTCACGTACCGGCCGGCCAGCGGCTTCCCGTTGCGGTACAACGCCATCTCGCCGGTGTCGAAGTCGAACGTCGCCGCCAGGAACACCCATTCGCCCACGGGCAGCAGCTCCCGCCAGTCCGCCGACGCCGCGAACGTCTGCGAGGCACCGCCGTCGAGCCGGCGGGCCAGTGCGACCAGCTTCAGGGAGCCGTCCACGCTGATCAGCTCCAGCAACGCGCGCACCGCGTGGCCGTTCGAGTCACCGGACAGCACACCGGCGAGACCGATGGCGTCGTAGAGGTCGTTCGGGTCGGGGGTGTTCGAGTTCGGGGCCGGGTTCTGGCCCGTCATCTTCACCCAGCCCAGGATCGACGCTTCACGAGCGCCGTTGAACGCCCGCAGCGACGGCACGCCGGACGCGCTGTAGAGGCCTGCCTTCCAGTCGTCGTTGCCGGCGGTCGCGGGGTTGACCTGCTTGAGCTGCACCGAGGTGCGCGAGCCGCGGTACGCCCCGTCGCGCACCCGCATGTCCGCGCCGCCGTTGACCAGCGACAGCGCGGTGCCCGAACGGCCGCGGTCCTGTTCCAGGGCCGCGTTCCCGGGCACCGGGTGCTCGAAGTCGTAGTGCGCCACCAGGTTCGGCGCCAGCGCGGGCAGCACGGACGGCGCAGCGGACGAGGCGGGTGCGGCGAGACCGGCCGCGAACACCGCCACCAGCACCAGGGTGAGCAGCCGCATCACCGCACCCCCTGACCGCGCACCAGGAGGTCGCGCAGCCGGCCGACGTTGTCGAAGGAGCCGAACCCGACCCGGCCGGACGTGAACGTCCGGTCCACAGCGGTCATCAGCGGGTACCGCGACCCGTCCAGGTACACCGCGATCTCCCCCGAGCCGGCGCAGTGCCGGACGCGGACGCGGTGCCACGCCGTGTCGGTGACCGCCGGGGCCGCGCCGACCGAACGCACGGCGTCCCACTGGTGGTCCAGGCGCACCCGGTCGGCGTTGTTCACCACGAAGATCCCGTTGTGCGGGTAGGTCCTGTTGTCCGACGACAGGTGTGCGTAGTAGAACTCCGTGTCCGAGCGGTACCCGAACACGATGATCACGTCCCGGTTCGGCTCCGCCACCGGCGTGTCCAGCCGCACGGAGGCGTCGACCTGCACCGAGCCGAACTCCGGTCCCCTGCTCAGCACCGCGTACTCGAACGGCCGCCGCGGACCGGGTCGCGCCGTGCCGGCCTGCGCCAGCACGACCTCGCGGCCGGGGAACTGCCACAGCGACGACGTCACCGGTGCCCACGAGTGCTCCGAGGTGGCGCCGGCGACGAGGTCGTGGCCGGTGGAGCAGGCGGCGAACGTGCGCGCGCCGGTCACCTTCCAGACCTTGCCGTTCGCCTTGGCCAGCACGTACAGCTCACCGGCCGCGTCCTGCCCGAACCGCAGGTCGACGCGGGGGTCACCGGCCAGCGCCTGCAACGTGGTCCGCTGCCCGCCGGAGTACACCGCCAGTTCGCGCGACTCGGCGAACGGCCGCCCTGCGCTCAACGCGCGTTCGTCGGCGGTGAACAGCAGGCCCTTCACGCCTTCGCCGTAGACGTACTTGCCGCGCAACGAGGGGATCTTCGCGCCGCGGTAGACGAACCCGCCCATCAACGCGTTGCCGCTGTCCGCGCACGGGCGCGTGGTGGAGGACCGGTTGTGGTCGAACCCGGTGACCGGGTAGGTGTAGCCGAACCGCGCGTCGTCGGCGGGCAGCGGGAACACGCCGCACGACGGGTCGCCGCGGCGGAACACCCACTGCGCCTCGCGTTCGCTCCAGCCGAGGTTCGCGCCCTTGCGGACCTCGTAGACGGCGTCGACGGCTTTTTCGCCGATGTGGCCCATGAACATCTTGTGCGTGCCGCCCGCGTCCCAGCTGAAGCGGTACGGGTCGCGCATGCCGTAGGCGTAGATCTCGCCCAGCGCGCCCGCCTTGCCCACGAACGGGTTCGAGCGCGGGATGCCGTAACGGCCGTTCGCGCCGTCGGTGCCGGCGGGGTCGATGCGCAGGATCTTGCCCTGCGGCAGCGAGAGGTCCTGCGGCCCCGTCGTGGTGAAACCGATCCCGCCGTCACCGGAGGCCAGGTAGAGCAACCCGAAGTCCTCGTCCCGCGGGCGGGCGGTCGGGTTGAAGCCGATCTCCTGGAAGCCGTGGATGAACGAGGCGTAGCCGACCCGCAGGACCTCGCGGCGGGTGCCGGAGAAGACGTCGGCGCTCGGGTCCACCGCGGTCCACTCGGTGACCACGCCGTGGACCTGCGTCTCGCCGGAGGACGGCAGGTCGGGCTTCTTGCCGGTGAGCGCGGACCCGGTCTCGGTGTGCACGGTGAAGAACCTGCCGGTGCGCCGGAAGTCCGGGTGGAACGCGGCGAACCCGAACCCGCTGCCCAGGCCGCGGTGGTTGTGGAAGTCGGGTCCGACCGCGGCGGCCAGGTCCAGGTAGGCGTGCCGGGTGCCGCCGTCGAGCAGGTACAGCGTGCCGTTCATGTCCGGCACGAACAACCGGCCGGACCCGTCCGGCACCTCGCCGAGGTAGTTGATCCGGTTGTAGCGCTGCAACCGCGAGTCCGTCGGCGGCGGCACCGGTTGCGACGCGGGCAGCCGCGCGACCTCGGTGAGCTCCAGGCCGATCCCGGACTGGCCGGGCGTCGGCAGCGGGTCGGCGATCGGGGCGTCCTGGGCGGACGCGGTCGGGACGAGGAGCGATGACAGCAGGATCATCGGTGCGGCCAGCCGGAACAAGCGTCGGTACATCCCCACCACCCTGTGGGCCAGGCCGTGCCAGCACGGCGCGGAAAGCGCTTTCCAAGCAGTGCCTCCGGAATGTACCCAGCTAATAATGCCGGTACAACCCTCCTTCGGACCGGCTCGGTTCAGTCGTGTCCCGTCACAGCTCCCAGCAGCTCCCGGATGTGCGCGGTCGCCGACGCGAACTCCGGCCGGGCCATCGTGGCCGCGTAGTCCCGTTCGGCGGGCAGGCCGACCTCGACCACCTCCCGCACCAGCGCGGGCCGCCGCGTCAGCACGACCACCCGGTTCGCCAGGTACACCGCCTCGGCGATCGAGTGCGTCACCAGCAGCACCGTCGTGCCGGTCTCGCGCCACACCCGGTGCAGCTCCACGTTCATCTGCTCGCGGGTCAACGCGTCCAGCGCACCGAACGGTTCGTCCATCAGCAGCACGCGCGGCTGGTGCAGCAGAGCGCGGCACAACGCCACGCGCTGCTGCATGCCGCCGGACAGCTCGTGCGGGAGGGCGTTCTCGAAGCCGGTGAGACCGGTCATCTCGATCAGCTCGTCGGCCCGGCGACCGGCCTCCGCCGAACCCATGCCGCGCATCTCGGCCTGCAGCAGGATGTTCCTGCGCGCGGACCGCCACTCCAGCAGCGCGGCCCGCTGGAACACGAACCCGATGTCGTGCCGGGGCCCGCGCACCTCCTCCCCCAGCAGCCGCACCGAGCCGGACGACGGCCGCAGCAGCCCCGAGACGAGCTTCAGCAGCGTCGACTTGCCGCAGCCGGACGGGCCGGCGATGGACACGAACTCGCCCGGTGCCACGTCGAGCGAGACCTGGTCGACCGCGGTGGTCTCCGCGCGCTTCGAGCGGAAGCGCACGGACACGGCGTTGATCGCGACGGCGCTCGTGGCGTTCAAGGTGGTGCTCATCCCTTCGGTGCCACGCTTTCCTCCCAGTACGCCGAGGGTTCCGACGCCTTGCCGATGATGCCGGTCTGCTGGAAGGTGTCGATGGTCTTCTTCCAGTCCTCCGCGGTGTTGACGCCCGGAGCCTTGCCCTTCGTGGCGTCGGTGTGCAGCAACGTCAGCGTGGTCTTGAACTGCTCCAGCACGACCGTCGGCGACGGCAGCTGCTCGGCGGCGCCCTTCATCGAGTCGGCGGCGGCCTGCGGGTCCTTCTCCGCGGCGGTCCACGCCTCCTGGGTGGCCTGGACCATCCTGCGCACCAGGTCGGAGTCCTTGGCCAGCACCGACTTCGACGTGATCAGGCCATTGCTGAAGTAGTTCAGGCCGAAGTCGGAGAACCGCAGGTAGGACACGTCCTTGCCGGCCTTCTCCCTGATCGTCGGACCCTGGTCGGAGGCGAACCCGAGCAGCACGTCGGTGCGGCCGGAGATGACCGCGGCCATCTTGCCAGCGGGGTCGATGTTCTGGATGGAGACGTCGGACTCCTGCAGGCCGTTCCGCTGGAGGAACGCGGGGAACGTCTTGGTCAGCGCGTCACCGGCGGTCGTCGCGACGGACCTGCCCCTGAGGTCGGCCGGCCCGCTGATGTTCTTCTCCGTGAAGAACTGCACCGAGGCGGGCGTGGTCTGCAGGTACACGCCGATGCTCCTGGCCGGCACGCCGTTCTCGACGGCGGTGGCGAGCGCCGAGGTGTCCGCCCAGCCGAAGTCGGTCTGCCCGGCGCCGGTGGCCTGCACGGTCTTGCCGGATCCCTGGCCCGCCTGGATCTTCAGCTTGATGCCGTGCTTCTCGAAGATCCCCTGCTGGAGCCCGTAGTAGAACGGCGCGTGCTCGCCGTAGGGGTACCAGTTGAGGGTCAGCGTGACCTCCTCCGCGCCACCACCGGCGGCGGAGTCGCCGCCACCGCCGCAGCCGGCCACCAGCAGCACCGCGGGAAGTAGGCCTGCGAGCACTTTCCTCATCGGTCAGCCTTTCGCGAGAAGGGTTGTGGTGACGGTGGAACCGCGCCGGCTGGCGTGCCACGGCAGCACCAGCCTCTCGGCGAGGTCGAGCAGGGCGAACAGCAGCACGCCGACGACCGACATCACGATCAGCCCCGCGAAGAGCATCGAGGTGTCCATGTTGCCGTTGGCCTGCAGGATCACGTATCCGAGACCCTCGTTGGCGCCGACGAACTCGCCGACCACCGCGCCGGTGACGGCGAGCGTGATCGCGACCTTCAGCCCGGCGAACAGGTGCGGCAGCGCCGCCGGGAAGCGGATCTTCGCGAACGTCTTGAGCGGCCCGCCGCCCATGGTCGCGGCGAGCTCCAGCATCTCGGTGTCGACGGACTTCAGGCCGGTGACCATCGAGATCACCACCGGGAAGAACGCCATCAGCACGGCCACGACCACCTTGGGCCCGAAGCCGAAACCGAGCCACACCACGAACAGCGGCGCGATCGCGATCTTCGGGATGACCTGCGCGAACAGCAGCACCGGGTAGACCGTGTTCTCGACGGTCCGCGAGTACACCATCGCCACGGCGACCAGCACGCCGACGACCGCGGCGATGACGAAGCCGGCGAGCGTCTCCCAGGTCGTGGTCAGCGTGTGCGGCCACAGGTAGGACCACCTGTCGACCAGCACCTCGGCCGTTCTGCCCGGTGAGGGCACGAGGTAGGGCTCGACCAGCTCCGCGGCGGTGACGAGCTGCCAGAGGAGCACGAAGGCCGCGATGAGCGCGACCGGGCGCCAGGCCCGCTCGACCACCCCACCCCGCCTGCGGTCCGCCGAAACCGTGTCCACGAGGCCTCCTAGGTCGGAAAGCGCTTTCCAGTACGCTATGGCCGGTTCGCGGACCGGTCAAGGTGGAGGTTCGACGAAGCTGAGCGACCCGCTGGCCGGACACGGCAGCCGGTCTGGGCGCCGAACGAGCCGGTGGTGCGCGCATCGGCGGCCGGCGTCCTGGCGCAGCAGGCCGGTCTCCCTGTCGTAGCGCGGACACCACACCGGAGACGGTCCATCACGGCGATCCGTTCGCGGTGCAGCTTCTTGAGGAACGTCCTGGCTTCCAGCCGCAGTCGTGCGTCCAAGTTGGACAACGGTTCGTCCGTCAGCAGCACCTCGGCCGACGCCGCCACCGCCCGTGCCGGTGCGGCCCGTTGCCGCCGGCCGCCGGAGCACGGCGGCCACGAGGTCCCGACAGATGTCTCAGCGCCCTCTCAGCGGGCGGCTGCAAGGCTGCCGCTCGAAGGGGGTAGATCAACTGTGCAACTGCTGCTCGCGGCCGTCCTGGCCGCATCGACCCTGGTGACACCGCAGGTCACCGGCCCGTTCCCGGTGGGCGTGTTCGACGCCCACCTCACCGACACCCGCGCTGATCCGTGGCACCCGGACCAGCGCAGGGAGCTCATGGTCACGGTCACCTACCCGGCCCGCGCGAAGGGCGAGCGGGCGCCGTTCCTGTCCCCCGCCGTCGCCGCGGCGGCCGACCCGGTGCTCTCCAGCCCCGGCTACCTCGACGTCCCGGCGGGCACGGTCGACTGGGCCGGCACGCTGCGGCAGGCCAGGACGCGGGCGCCCGCGCTCCCCGGCCGGTTCCCGGTGGTGCTGTTCTCGCCGGGACTGCAGTCGCCGCGCGAGTTCTACGCGGGTGCCGCGGAGGACCTGGCCAGCCGCGGGTACGTCGTCGTCACGGTCTCGCACACGCACGAGTCGCTGGTCGTCGAGTTCCCGGACGGCCGCCTGGTGCCGAGCGAGGTCGGCGACGCCCGGCCGGAGACCATGAGGAAGGCGATCGACGCACGGGTCGCGGACATGCGGTTCGTGCTCAGCCGGCTGCCCGGCCTGCACCGGGGCGCGGACCTCGGCCGGGTCGGGATCGCCGGGCACTCCTACGGCGGCTACACGGCCGGCGAGACGATGGTGCGCGACCGCAGGTTCGACGCGGGCATCAACATCGACGGCGCCATGGAGCACAGCGGGTCGGGCCCGTACGCGCCGGGCGAGATCGTCACGAGGGGCGTCGACCGGCCGTTCCTGCTCTTCGGCGGTGACCTGCGCGAGCGCGAGCTCTCGCACGTCGACACGAGCCTGACCCGGTCGTGGGCGGACTTCTGGCCGAACCAGCGCGGCTGGAAGCGGGACGTGCACCTCGACGACGGCGCGCACCTCGGGTTCAGCGACCTGCAGTGGGCGGTTCCGCAGGTCGGGGCGGTCACGGCGGAGCGCAGGGCCGACCTGATCGGCACGATCGATCCCCGGGACTCGCTGAAGGCGCAGCGCGACCACGTGGCCGCGTTCTTCGACCTGCACCTGAAACACCGCGCCACCACGCTGTTCGACCGCGTGCGCCACCCGGGAGTCCGCCTCGTGGGCTGACGGCGGCGGTATGGTCTGGTCCAATGGCTGTCGAGTTCGCCGTCCTCGGACCACTGCTGGTCCGCGTCGACGGCAGGGAGCTTCCGCTGGGCGGGTTCACCCGCCGGGCGGTGCTCGGCTTCCTGCTGCTCAACGTCGGCCGGGTCGTGTCGGTCAGCGAGCTGACCGGGGCGCTGTGGCCGGACGACCCCCCGCCGACGGCGCGCGGGATCGTGCTGAACGCCGTGTCGGCGTTGCGCAAGGCGGGCCTGGACCTCGTCACCCGCAAGCCCGGCTACCTGCTGCGCGCGGAACCGGACCGCGTCGACCTGCACCGGTTCCGCGCCCTGCTGGGCGGCGCCGCCACCGCCGCGACACCGGAACGCGCTGCGACGCTGCTGCGCGACGCGCTGGCGTTGTGGCGCGGGCCGGTGCTCGCCGACCTGGTGGCGGACGGCGTCACCTGGCCCGCGCTGGTGGAGATCGCCCAGCTGCGCGAGGTCGCGGTGGAGGACCGGATCGACGCGGAGATCGCGTGCGGGCGGCACCGCGAGGTGGTCGCGGAGCTGGAGGCGCTGGTGCGCGACCACCCGCTGCGGGAACGGGTGCACGGCCTGCTGATGCTGGCCCTCTACCGCTCCGGCCGCCAGGCCGACGCGCTCGCCGTGTTCCGCCGGGCCCGCGACCGGTTCGCCGCGGAGCTCGGCATCGACCCGGGACCCGACCTGGTGGCGCTGGAGCAGGCGGTCCTCACGCAGGACCCGGCGCTCGCGCTGATCCCGGCCCCGGCGCCGGTCGTGCTGGAGCGCAAGAAGGTCAGCGTCCTGGTGACCCGGTTGGAGCTCGGCACCGACGAGGCGGCCGACGAACAGCTGGAGGTCCGCGGCGCCGACGTCCGCGACCTGGTCGAGGCCCTCGGCGGGGTCGTGGTGACGACGCTCGGGTCGACCCTCTGCGCCACCTTCGGCGCACCCGCCGGGAGTGAGGACGACGCGGCACGGGCGGTGCGCGCGGCGTTCGAGGTCGTCGGACGCCACCCCGCGGCCGCTGCCGTGTGCACCGGTCCCGCGCTGGTGACGTCGGGCGACCGGCTGGAGGTCAGCGGCACGTTGCTCGACGCGGGGCTCCGGCTGGTCGCCCTGGCCGCGGCGGGCGAGGTGCGGACCTGTCCCGCCACCGACCGGGCGCTCACCCCCGCGGGCGACGACGCGCCGTTCGTCGGGCGGTCGGCCGAGCTCGCGCGGTTGTGCGAGGCGTTCGACGAGGTGACGCGGACCCGGCGGCCCCGGCTCGTGACGCTGGTCGGCGAACCCGGTGCGGGCAAGTCGCGGCTGGTGCGCGAGTTCACGGCGGGGCGCCCCGCGCTGACCGGCCGCACGCCGCCGGTCAGCCACAACGACCCGCTGGCACCGCTCGCGGAGGTTCTGCGCGCCCACGCCGGCGTCTACGACACCGACTCGGGGGCGGCGGTCACCGCGAAGATCAGGGCGATCAGCTCCGAACCGTGGCTCGTCGCGCAACTGTCGGCGTTGCTCGGTGTCGGCCCGCAGGGCAGCGATGTGCTGATGGCGTGGCGCAGGCTGGTCGAACAGCTCGCGGCCGACCCGCTCGTGGTGGTCGTGGAGGACGCGCACCGGGCCGACGACCTGCTGCTGGACTTCCTGCACGGCCTGGCCGACACCGCCGACGACGTGCCGCTGCTGGTGCTCGTGACGGCCCGGCCGGAGCTGCTGGCCCGTCGCCCGTCCTGGGGCGGCGTCACGACGCTGGCCCCACTGTCCGAAGAGGACACCACGCTGCTGCTGAAGGTGCTGATGACCCGGCACGACGTGACGGCGGACCTGGACGAGCTGCTGCACCGGTCGGCGGGCAACCCGCTGTTCGCCGGGGAGTACGTGCGGATGCTGCGCGACGGCGCCGGGGACGCGTTGCCGGACACGGTGCAGACGGTGATCGGCGCGCGGCTGGACTCGTTGCCGCCGTTGGAGAAGGTCGTGCTGCAGGACGCGGCGGTGCTCGGTGCGACGGTGTGGCCGGGCGCTGTCGCCGCGGTCGCCGAACGCGCTGTAGAGGAGGTCACGCGGTCGCTGGAGGTGTTGCGGCAGCGGAATTTCCTGCACCGGCTGCCGGTCAGCAACGTCGTGGGCGAGGCCGAGTACGCGTTCAGCCACGTGCTGGTGCGCGACGTCGCCTACGACCGGGTGCCGCGCGGGCCCAAGGCGATGAAGCACTACCGCGCCGCGGAGTGGGTGCGCGCACTGCCGCTGGAGCACGTTCCGCTGCTGGCGCACCACTTCCAGGAGGCGGTGTGGCTGGCCGAGGCCTCCGGGCGGCCGTGCGACATCCTCGGCCGGCACGCGCGGGAGGCGTTGACCGAGACCGGTCGCAAGGCGGCGGCGCTCGCGGCCCGCGCCACGGCGACGCGGTGCTTCGAGGCCGCGCTCGCCGTCTGCCCGCCGGGCCACGGTGATCGCGCGGAACTGCTGACGTTGCTGGGAACCAGCCTGTCCGGGGACGGCGCCGGCACGGCGGAGCTCGCCGAGGCGGTCGAGCTGCACGTGGCCGCCGGCGACCTCGCCGGTGCCGCGGACGCGTCCAGGGCGGCGTGGCAGGCGTGCTGGAACCGCGGCGAGCACCGCGAGGCCGTGCGGCACCTGGACCGGGCGCTGGAGCTCCTGGCCGCGGCTGAGCCCGGTGAACGGGTGTGCGCCGTGCTGGCCCAGGCCGCGCACGCGCTCACGCTGGTGGGCCGCACCGACGAGGCGATCACCGCGGCACGGACGGCGTTGACCGGGGCCACCGGCACCGAGCGCGCCATCGCGTGGGAGACGCTGGGGTTGTCGCGGGTGAAGAAGGGGGACGCGGCGGGGATCGACGACATGCGCCAGGCCGTGGCCGAACGGCAGGCGGCCGGTGTCTCCGCGAGCCTGTGCCTGTTCACCATGGGCACCGCGTACGCGATGCTCGGCGATGCGCGCGCACGACGTGCCGTGCGCGCGGAGGCACGGGCGGCGGCGTTGCGCCACGGCGACCGGCACACCCTGGCCTGGCTGGAGTCGTCGCGGTACGTCGAGCTGTTCTGGGGCGGCGACCACGAGGCGGCGCTCGCGAACCTCGGCGAGTCGATCGCGGCCGGGCCGACCGAGCCGTTCTACCACGCGATCCGCGCGCGAATCCGGTTGCTGACCGGCGACCTGCCCGGTGCCCGCGCCGACGCCGCCCACGCGCTCGACCTGGCCCGCCGCAAGAACCACCCCGGCGAGCTGCAGCACCCGCTCGTGCTGGCCGCACGGCTCGCGCTGCTCGACGGCCGGCCCGCCGGAAAGTGGGTGGACGAGCTGCTCACCGTGCTGCCCGGCCACCAGATCACCGGGCCCATCGGCGCCGGTCTGCCGCTCGTGCTCGCCGCCACCGGGCACGGGCCGGAAAGCCTCGCCGGAGTCTCGTGGTCGCGGTGGCGCGACGCGGCGGAGGCGTTCCTGCGCGGCGACCGGGCCGCGGCGGTGCGCGAGTACGAGCGGATCGGCTCGGTGCCCGACGTCCGCGAACTGCGATGAGCCGCTGGTTATCGCACGGAAATAGCGTCCGGGTGTGCCCTTCACGCCGCGCTACTACCAGGCCAAGACCCAGCTGGTCGACCTGCTCGCCGAGCTGCCGGACGGCACACCGTTCCCGCCGGAGCGCGAGCTGGCGGAGCTCTACGGCATGTCGCGCACCACGATCCGCAAGGCGCTGGACGAACTGGTGCTGGAGGGCCGGCTCATCCGCAGGGCCGGCCGGCAGGGCACGGAGGTGGCGCCGCGCAGGCCGTTGCACCGGGTGAGCCTCGACGCGCTGGTCAACGACCTGGCGGCGCGCGAGTCGGTGGCGGTGCGCACGATCGGCGCGCAGGACGTGGTCAACGTCGAGGCGGTGCTGGTGCGCGGGGACGAGCCGATCGGGGTGCGATCGACGTTCCTGCGCGCCTCCCAGTACCCCGGTCTCGCCGAGCGCTACGACCACGAGGTGCCGCTGCGGCGGTTCCTCGCCGACCACTACCGCGTTCGGTTCGGCGACCTGCACCCGTGGTGCACGACCGCTCTCGCGACCCCGCGCGTCGCCGGTCTGCTCGGCGTGCGGTCGGCGACACCGCTGCTGTCGGTCGCATGGATGGCGCACGACGTCCACGGCCGCGCCGTCGAACGGTCCTGGGTGGTGCTGCGCAGCGACCGGGCGCACCTGACGATGCACCTGCCGCGCACCGGCCACGTGGTGCGCAGGTCGACGGCGTGACCCTCGTCAGCGCACGGTCGTGATGTCCGCCCACACCGTCTTGAACTCGGGGAACCGGTTGTGCCCCCACACCTGCGCCAGCCCGTTGACCAGCAACAAACCGCGTTGCCGCCGCCCGAGGAACCCCATCCGCCCCAGCTGCGGGAAGCGGCCGGGCGTGCCGTCCTCGACCTCCACCCGCACGACCTCGCGCTCGGGCAGGGACATGACCCGGACCCGGCGCGGTGGCGCTGCGTGGTGGTAGGCGTTGCTGACGAGCTCGGTGGCCACGACCATCACGTCGACCACCACGTTCTCATGCATCCCCAGAAGGAGGCGACGGACCTGCGCGCGCACGTCGGCGAGCGGCATCATCCCCTCCGGCAGGACGAGGTCCACGTGCTCGCTGGACCGTCCGATGACACCCATCAGCCTCTCCCCGCGCCCTGTTGCTTCAAGGCAGCGGGATCCGTACCCAAAGGCGCGACGATCGAAACCCACCGAACCGAACTCACTTCTCTTCCCTCGGGAGGTCGGCCCACACGACGGTGCCGCCGTGCGCCCTGTCCACACCCCACCGGTCGGACAACCGGGCCACCAGCACCAGGCCGTAGCCCCGCTGCGGCCGGCTGACCTTCCGCAACGGCGGCCGGGCCTGCGCGTCGTGGGTGATCTCGACCCGGATCTTGCCCGGTGAGAGGACGACCCGCAGGAACGACGGCTCGGAGGTGTACCGGTAGGCGTTGCTCACCAGCTCGTTCACGACCAGCAGCACGTCACCGACGCAGTTCTGGTCCTCGCCCATGAGCTCCAGCCGCACCCAGCGCCGAACGGTCGCGAGCGAGGGCCGCTGCCTGCCCAGCGGCAGGTGCGACACGTCGTCCGCTCGTGCTGCCTGGTCGTGCGCCAAACCGCTCCCCAAGGGTCACGTTGATCAGTTCTGCGCGGGTTACCCAAGTGCATCGGCGACCAAACCAGTGACTTGCACCCGATCTTCGAGGGTGCCGCCGGGACCGTTCCCACCACTACTCTGCGCACGTGATCCGTTACCTCATCGCGTTCGTGCTGGTCCTGCTCGCCGCGACGGGCACCGCCGGACCCGCGTCGGCCCACGCCGAGCTCAAGAGCAGCACCCCGGCGGCGGGCGCCACGCTCGACGCCGCGCCCAAGCAGGTGGAGCTCGTCTTCAGCGACACCGTGAGCCTGCCGGAGGGCGACGCGGTCGTCATCACCGGACCGGACGGCGCAACGTGGCCGGTCACGCGGGCGGCCGCGGTCGGCAGCACCATCACCGCGACGGTCGACCCGGCCGCGGCGAAGTCCGGGGCGCACACCCTCACGTGGGCGGCGCAGGCCGACGACGGCGACGTCGTCCGGGGCACGGTCGCGTTCACGTTGAACGTCGTCGCGGTCACGACCTCGGCACCGGTCACGACCACCACGTCGGCCGCGGCGGCGTCGACCGCTCCCCCGGCGGCCTCGGCCGAGCAGGGCTCAGACGGGCTGCCCGCCTGGGTGTGGGTCGTGCTCGGGCTGGTCGTGGTGGTCGGCGCGCTCCTGCTGGTCCGCCGCCGCAAGCAGGCGTGAGCGCAGGAGGTCGCGTTCGGCCGGGTGCACGGCCAGGTCGAGCGCGGCCTCCAGCGCGGGACGCGGGTCGGCGCCCAGGCGGCCGAGCAGGTCCGCGCGCACCGCGTGGAACAGGTGGTACCGCTCCAGCCCCAGCTCGTCGACCAGCCGCAGCCCTTCCGCCGGGCCGGCGACCTCGGCGACCGCCACCGCGCGGTTCAGCGCCACCACCGGGCTCGGTGCGAGTGCCATCAGCTGGTCGTAGAGGGCCACGACCTGGGTCCAGTCGGTCGGCGGGTCGCTGTGCACGGCGTTGATGGCGGCCTGGACCTGGTACGGGCCCGGCCGGTTCCGGCGCAGGCACCGGCGCACGAGGTCCTGCCCCTCGTTGACCATGTCCGCGTCCCAGCGGGACCGGTCCTGGTCGGCCAGCAGCACCAGCCTGCCGTCCGCCAGCCTGGCCGCGCGCCGTGACCGGACCAGCAGCATCAACGCGAGCAGGCCCTGCGCCTCCGGCTCGTCCGGCATCAGCGAAGCCAGCACCCGGCAGAGCCGGACCGCCTCGTCGGCCAGCGCTCCTTCGCCGAGGTACCCCTCGGTGAAGACGAGGTAGAGGACGGCGAGCACGGCCGCGAGCCGTTCGGGCAGGTCGGCGTCGCGCGGCACCCGGTAGGGGATGCGGGCGGCGCGGATCTTGCCCTTCGCGCGCACGATCCGCTGCGCCATCGTGGTTTCCGGCACCAGGAACGCCCTGGCGATCTCACCGGTCGACAACCCGCCGAGCAGCTTCAGCGTCAGCGCCACCCGCGCCGGCAGGGCGAGCGACGGGTGGCAGCAGGTGAAGATCAGCCGCAACCGGTCGTCGGGCACGGCACCCACGTCCTCCACCTCCGGTTCGCGCGGCACCAGCGCCGACTGCTTCTCCCGGCCCTTGGCCTCGCGGCGCAGCCGGTCGACGGCGCGGTTGCGGGCCGTGGTGATGATCCAGCCAGCCGGTGCGGGCGGCACGCCGTCGACCGGCCAGCGCGCGGCGGCCGTCGCGAAGGCGTCCTGCACCGCCTCCTCAGCGAGGTCGAGGTCGCCGAGGAACCGGGTCAGGACGGACACGGCGCGGCCGTACTCCGCGCGGAAGACCTCCTCGATCATCCGGACGCGACGGGCCGCACCTCGACCGCCAGCGGGCTCAGCACGGTGGCGAGCCGGCGCCCCCACTCCAGCGCCTCGTCCAGGTCGGCGGCCCTGATGACGGTGAACCCGCCGATGTGCTCCCTGCCCTCGGCGAACGGCCCGTCGGTCAGCAGCACGTCACCGTCCTTCGCCCGCAGCACGGTCGCGGTCGTCGGCGGGTGCAGGCTGGCGGCGAACACCCACGCCCCGCGCGCCCGCATCTCCTCGTTGAGCGCGCCGAGGTCCCGCATGATCGGCTGGAGCACCTCGGGCGGCGGGACCTCACCGTCGGGCTGGTAGATGCTGAGCAGGTACTGCTGCGTCATGGTGGACTCCTCTCGCCCTCCACACCAACGCGGGCGGCCCGATTCGACAGGGTGAGCCCATGATCCCCGCTCGACGCCCCGGACGGGGTGGTCACGGCGTGAGGGCCGCGACGCGCTCGTCGAGCTGCTCCTCGGTGGGCGCGCCGATGAGGAGCTCGACGGACCCGTCACCGCGGACGAACGCGAAGGTGGGCTGCGCGGTCACCCCGAACCGCTTCCACACCGCCCCGTCGAGGTCGGCGAGGTGCGGGAACCCGTCGAGCCGGTGGCCGGACACGAACTCCTTCATCGCGTCGAGCCGGTCCTCGGCCGCGACACCGACGAACTGCACCTCGTGGTGCTTGCCCGCGACCTTCGCGACGGTCGGCGCCTCGGCGTTGCAGGACGGGCACCACGGCGTCCAGAACCACAGCACCGCGGGGTTCCCGACGAGCTTGTCGCCGCGGAACTCGGCGCCCTCCAGCGTCGTGGCCGTGAACTGGAACTTCTCCGGCGCGGGCGGCGGCTGCGCGCAGCCCGCGAGCACCAGCACCGCGAGCAGGACCCCAAGGACGCGCACGGTCCTCACCTCCTGCCTGGGCCTACGGCCTCGCACCTCCTGCGGTTCAGCGGCAGGCCGCACGGAAAGCGGCGAATGTTGAAACGGACGAACAGCTCAGATGCCGATTGCGGCGATGTCGCGGAGGCAGCCCCGTTCCGGCACCGGGGATAGAGTTGCGAGGTGCCGGTCGAACAGTGGCTCGAAGCCATCCCTCCTCTGCTCGTGTACGCCATCGTGGGCCTCGTGATCGGCTTCGAGTCGCTCGGCATCCCGCTCCCCGGCGAGATCGTGCTGGTCACCGCGTCCCTGCTGGCCTCGCAGCACGACGAGCTGAGCCCCCTGTGGATCGGCGTGTGGGCGAGCGCGGGCGCCATCATCGGCGACAACTTCGGCTACCTCATCGGCCGTCGCGGCGGTCCGCGCCTGTTCGCGTGGATGGGCCGCAAGTTCCCCAAGCACTTCGGCGAGGCACAGCTCACCCACGCCCGCCGCGTGTTCCACAAACGCGGTGCCTGGGCGGTGTTCTTCGGTCGTTTCGTGGCACTGCTGCGCATTCTCGCCGGCCCGCTGGCCGGTTCCATGCACATGCCCTACGGGAAGTTCCTCGTCGCCAACGCCCTCGGCGGCGTCGTCTGGGCCGGCGGCACCACGGCGGCCGTGTACTACCTCGGCGTGGTGGCCGAGAAGTGGCTGAAGGGCTTCTCGTACGCGGGCCTGGCCATTGCCGTGGTGGCCGGCGTGGTGGGCACCGTCGTGATCAAGCGCCGCCTGGCCCGTGCCGCGGAGGAGCCCGCGAAAGAGGTCACCTCCGCCTGAGCCGTCCCCGGACGGCGCTCACCCGGTCTCCGCGTCCGGTTCGACCACGGTGCCCTCCAGGACCTCCGTTCCGTCCTCCCCCTCCGGCCACGCCTCGGGCGCCGGTCCGAAGGCCCGCCGCGCGGCTCGCACGGCCAGTGCGGCGACGGCGGCGTTGGCACCGCCGCCGATCACCGCGCCGATGCCGAACGGTGCCGCCCGGCCGAGCACGATGATCCCCTGCTTCGTGCCGTACTTGGTGACGAAGTTCTTGCCCAGCACCTTGTTGATCCGCAGCAGCGTCGCCGCCGGCACCTTGCCGACGAGCTGGCGCGCCCAGTGCTGACCGGTGCGCTCGGCGACCTTGCCGATCGTCTTCGACCCGGACTCGCCGAGCAGGACCCCCAGCACGAGCGTCCGGCGCCGTTCGACCTCCTCGACGCGCACCCCGTGCACCTCCGCGACGGAGAGCACGAACAGGGCGCTCAGCTCCAGCGACGAGAACGCCTCCCCCGCCGACAGCGCGATCGCGACCCCGGTCCCCACGGCGGGAGCGGCGGCGGCACCCCCGACCGCGGCACCGGTTCCGGCGAGGGCGCTGACGTACATCCGTTCCAGGGTGCGGACCACCTCCGCCGGGGTGGCCTCCGGGTTTCGCTGGCGGGCCCTGGCGATGTTCTTGCGCACCAGCGGTGCCTGCAGGCCGATGGCCTTGTCGAGCAGGCCGAGCACCGGGTTGCCCCGCTCGCCGGGGTCGGGAACCGGTCCTTCCGGGACGTCAGCGGACACGCCGAACTCCTTCACCTCGTCACGTTCGCGGGCAGTCTCGCACCGGCGCGGCCGGAACCGGTGCGGCACCGGAGGGCGACCTGCGGGTTCCCGGGAAACTGTCCAGAACCGGCGTCGAACAGGACACGGGCCGGGGTCTCGGCCGGGTTCGCCGGCCGATCCGCACGAACCTGGCGGAGCATCAGCTCGCCGACCTGCAGCCCGCCAGGTGGACCTGGACATCCATCCCTGCCGTTGTCCGGACCTGGTTGGCGGTTTCGGCGCTCTGGGACGGCGGAGCGGCATCGTGGGTGTCGAGGTCGTCGAGCTGTTGTCGGACGCGGTCGGCGTCGGCGTGACGGCCTTGGTCCCGGTACAGCTCCAGTGCCTCCCGCCACACCGTGCGGGCCTGCCCCTACCGGCCGAGGACGGTGTGGGGCTGGCCCACGTGGTCGAGGGTGTTCGCGACCTCGCAGGCGTCGCCGAGGCGGCGGCGCAGGGTGAGGGCGTGGTGGATCTTGGTCGACGGGCCGCCGCGTGACCGGCCGATAGCATGATCATCTGGTTCGGTCTGCCCGCCACACGACCCGCTCGCCCCCTGTGCGCGCAGGCGTGCGGCGGCGGGCACCGGCCGTGTGCTGATGGGCGCGCACGATGCTGGAGCCGACCGAGACCTCCCGGTCCAGCTCGTCGACCGCCTCCGCGATCACCCGCACCTTCGACACCGGCATCGTCAGGATGCCGTTGCGCGAGCACCGCCAGAACCGGTTGCACACCGTCTTCCACGGCCCGTACCGCTCCGGCAGATCACGCCACGACACAAGGTCAAAGCACGTCAGAGCAACCAGCTTTGAGGACGGGCCCCGGCACCCGTCCTCCCAGGGACTCCGTTTCGAGGGACCAGGATGTGCGCGCCAGGTGACGAACCGATCGGCGGCCTCCGCCGCGCCGCGGTGTGAGCCGCGCGTCGAGGTCACTCGGGCAGGAGCGCCAACTCCGCTTCGACGCGTTCTCGCATCGACTGGTTGACCGGTCCGTCCAACCGGGCGTGGGCGAACGTCAAGCACCTGCGTGCGCGGTCGACGTCGCCCACGTTGCGCCACGCGACGCCCTCGCTGAGCGCCAGTTCTGCCTCACTCCGGTAGCGGGCCTGGTCGATGCCCGGCTGTGACCGCGCCGCGCGGTAGGACTCCGCCGCCTCTTCCCAGCGGTTCAGCCCGGCGAAGGAGTCACCCGTCAGCGCGAGCAGGTGCGCTTCCATCTTCGACACGAGGCCGTGGTTCGTCTGATCACTGCGATCCCTCGTTTCGACGAGCAACGCGCTGTGCAGCTCCAGAGCCTCCTGGAACTCACCCGCCGCCAGAAGCGACGTGCCGAACGACAGCGTCGCCCACAGGCGCTCCTCGAAGAAACCGAGGTCCTTCGACACGAGGTAGGCCTGTCTGCTGTGTTCGACGGCTTCGGCCGGCCGCCCCAGCGCTGCCGAGGTGAGCCCCAGTGCTGAATGCGACGCCAGGACCATCCTCCGGTGGTCGATCTCCCGGGAGAGAGCCAGTGCTTCGTGGAGCACGTTGAGCGCGCGGTCGCTTTCACCGGCGGACGCGTGCAGCGTCCAGCCCATCAGTGCGAGCATCTCGGCTTCTTTGACGCGGTCCCGGAGCGCTTGCGCCGCCTGGAGTCCGCACTCGAAGATCTTGTTCCAGCCGTACCCGTACTCCCGGCCGGGCATGTAGGTGTGCAACGACCAGACGAAGTCGTACACCTGTTCGTGCCAGCCCAGCTGCACGGCTTCCCTGCACACTTCGGACCACGTCGTGACGTTCTCCTCCAGCCAGTCCTCCGCTTCCCGCTGCGACCGGAACGGACAGTCTTCCGAGATCTCCCGCACGGTCGGGAGGAAGAGCCGGCCGGCGGCGGTGCCCAGGCTGAAGACATGGGCGTACAGCTCGTCGCGGAGCCGGTCTCGCTCCTCCTCCGGTTCCTCGTCGAGCCAGCACTCGTACGCGAACAGCCGGACCAGGTCGTGGAACTGAAGTCGAACGGGATCGCCGATGACGTTGATCAGCGACATCTCGACCAGCGAGTCCAGCACCGCGCCGATCTCGTCCGCCGGTGTGCCGGTCGCGACCGCGGCGAGGTCGTCGTCGAAGTGAGCGCCGGGAATGATGGCGAGACGCCGGAAAGCGGAGCGCTCACCTTCTCCCAGCCACTGGAGCGACGTCGCGAAAGCCGCCCGCACGTGCAGATCGCCCACCGACAACGAGTTCAGCCTCTTCCGCTGGTCCCGCATCTGTCCGACCAGGTAGGCGATCGACGAGAACCGCCGGGTGGCCAGTCGGTTGCCCACGATCCGCACGGCCAGCGGCAGGTTCCCGCAGAGGGAGACGAGCTCATCCGCTGCCTCCGGTTCGGATCGGACCACGTCATCGCCCACGATCGACGCGAGCAGGTCCACCGCGTTCGCCGTGGTCAGCATGTCGATCGGCAGCCGGTGCGCCGACTCCAGGCCCGCCAGGGCACGACGGCAGGTCACGATGGTCAAACTGTGCTCGCCGCTGGCCAGCAACGGCTTGACCTGAGCTTCGTCCATCGCGTTGTCCAGGATCAGCAGCACGCTTCGATCCCGCAACAAGGTGTGGAAGAGCGAGCTGCGTTCGCCTTGCGTCGGGGGTATGCGGCCCGGCGGCACCCCCAGCGACGTCAGCACGCGTTCAAGAGCGACGCTGGAGCTCATCGGCTGGTTGCCGACGCCACGCAGGTCCAGGGCAAGGGTGCCGTCCGAGAACCGGGACATCAGGTAGTCCGCGGCCGCGACCGCCAACGTGGTCTTGCCCACGCCCGGCGGGCCGGCGATCACCACGACGCCGCCCGCATCGGCCATCGTGGACAGGCTGCGGAGCTCGTCCTCTCTGCCCACCACGTTCGGCGTGACGGGCAACGCGTACAGCATCGCCCTGTTCTCCCCGTGCGCGGAGCGACGGCGCTTCTGCGTCGCCAGCACCACGAAGGACACCCGCTCGTCACCGGTCAGTCCGAGGGCGTCCGCCAGCAGTTCGGTCGAACGCTCCTGCGCGGCGGCCGCCCTTCCGTGCTCCAGGTCCCTCAGTGCCCGAACGCTCATGCCCGAAGCCAGGGCCAGCGCCGCTTGCGACAGTCCGGCTGCCGTCCGGTGGCGCAGGAGCGTCTGACCGAAGGTGGATTTCGACTGCGGACCGTGCGGTTCGCTCATGCGTGACAGTGCACCTCCCGACCTCCGCCGGTGGCAAGCGCGCTCGCCGTGGAGCGACCACTTCGTTGCCGAGGCGGCGGGTGGGCGTTGAATCGATCAACGCCCACCCGTCGGATCACGCCGTGTTCCACCGGCCCACCCGGATCCGGGCTCCACGCGGCTTCTGGAGCCGCTTCCCGCACGTGCTCGGGCAGGGTGGTGTGGGCGGTGTCCCTGGCGTAGCGGCGGATCAGGTCGTGCATGGCGTAGCGGCCGCCCGGCCGCCGTTGCAGCAGCGAGGCGTTCTCCAGCCCGTTCGGTGAGCCAGCGCAGGGACCAGGACAGCACGGTGGGCCCGGCGGTGCGCGCGGTGATCGACAACGCCAGCGGGGGCCCCGCACAGCCCGATCAGCTCGTCCACCGCCTCGGGTTCGGCGACGACGCGGTCGGCGCCCAGGCGGGCGGCCAGCAGGACGCGGGCCTCCTCGTGGGTCAGGGCACCGAGGGGCAGGTGGCGGGCACCGTGCCGGTCGATCAGCGAGGCCAGCTTCTGGCGGCCGGTGACCAGCACGGTGCAGGTCGGCGAGCCGGGCAACAGGGGGTGACCTGGTCGCTGGTGGCGGCGTTGTCCAGCACGATGAGCATCCGCCGCCCGGCCACCAGACTGCGGTAGAGCGCGGCCTGGGCGTCGAGGTCGGTGAGGATGCGGTTCGCCTCGACGTCCAGGGCGTCGAGGAACCCGCGCACCGCCACCGCCGGCTGCATCGGCTCGCCGGCGGAGCTGAAGCCGTGCAGGTCGACGAACAGCTGCCCGTCGGGAAACCGCTCCAGGTGCCGATATGCCCACGCCAGCGCGAGCCAGGTCTTGCCGATGCCCCCGGCCCCGCCGATCGCCGACACCACCAACACCTCTGCTGAGGGGCCAGGGCGGCGGTCAGTTGGTCAAGCTCGGCGGCGCGTCCGACGAACCCCGAGGGAACGGCGGGCAACTGCCGCGGCATCGGCTGCCCCGGAACAGCAGGGTGAGGTGGTGGACGCCGCCGGTAACCGTGTGGGCCTGCCCTGCGCTCGAAACCGAGGTCGCGACCACCGTGTTCCGCACCTCGACGACGGGTGGCTGCTCACCCGGCGGGCCTGCCTCGCCGATGTCGTCTTCGTGTTGGTCCCGGACCGTCATGCCCCACCCCGGCACCACCACCTGGAAGACCCACGACGCCATTGGACGATCATCCCGTCCGGTCTGGGATACCGGGACGGCACCACCCCTCGAACGCACCCGGCATGTACTTCCCAACTCCGCCACCACCTCCGCTGACCAGGTCCGAACACCGCCGTCTTCGCCCGGACAGGACAGTTCTGTCCTGTCCGCTTGAACTTGACAGTGGATCAGGCCTCAGAGGTGCGGCTCGCCAAGTAGGTGCGGACGGTCGGGCAGTGCGTTGTCCAGACTTAGTTGCCGGAATCGGCGGTCGCGTCAGCGAGTCGGCAGCTGCCACTGATGGCATACCGGGTAGCGGAATCCGTTGGTGTCCGGTCAAGGGCGCGTCTTCGCGGACGTCGTCAGGTCTGGGCCGACTTAGAGGGTCACGGCGAGCGCGAGGGCTAGGAGCAAGATCTGGATGCCAGGAAGGGTCATGCGGCGGCAGTCGACAGACAAGCCCAGTGTTCGTCGCTTCAGGCCAGGATGGCAGCGCTGACGCTACCCAGTTCGATCCGACTCCCGACGCAGTCAGGAGTGCAACGCTCATAAAAAGCGTCATGTGACCACCTCCTCGACGCTCACTGTCTGCCCACTTGAGACTGATGTAGGAGGCGATGTGAGTGAAAAGCAGGATGATCGCTATCGCGATCAGGTACGCATGGAAGGAACCCAGCCCGAGGAAACCCTCGCCTCAAGCGACGAACCCGATCATTCTACCAACAAGCACCAGCAGCCGGGAACGGTCTCTCCAGGTCGGAAGCCCGCTGAGTTCACGACGTGCTCACTCCCCGAACGCCACCTCGAAGGCCTCGACTGAAGAGTTGCTCGGCGCGTTCAAGGTGCGAGAGGCGACGTCGACGGCGATCGCCAGATCCCCCGGCCCGGGATACCGTCCCCGGCGTGTACGACCACGTTAATCGGCGTGGAGTTGATCTGGAGCTGCTCGCCGGGACGTGCCAGCGCCGTTGCGCTGAACGCTCCGGGCGGCCGGTTCGCTGTCTGCCGCCGGGTGACCGCCGGGCCCACCACCAGGTACTCATCGCCGTCGAAGGCGACCCGGTCACCGACCCTCAGAACCGCTCCTGCCGACGTCACGAGCCCGCCGCCTCACCTCTGACCACGACCTCTGGATGTCTGGGCAGGTCCAGGTTGGTGTTCAACTCACGCCGCCACAGCAGGTGGAACAGCACCGGCAGCACCGCGATTAGATCGCCGACCTCATCGGCTCCGTCCAACAGCCGGCTGGAGCGGAGCACGCCGCACGCAGCGCGGCGGCAACGTCATCGAGCCGGTGGTGAGGATGCCGGTAGCCGTCCGCTGGCTCCCCAATGGCGCCGTCGAGTCCCGACACGGAAAGCGTCAGGCAGCAAGCGACTCATAATGCCGGAAGTTGCATCTACCATGCGCGTATGGCGCAATGCACAGCACCAGTCGAAGGCCACCGCTCGTCAGCGGCAGCTGCGCGATGCCCGGCATGTCGTGGGAGAAGTTCGTATCGCTCCTACTCTTCCTACAACCCGCCACGGACTTCTTACAGCGGAGGGTCGTCCAGTGGTAGCGGCGAGGGTTACCGAAGCTTGTCAGGCGGTGGAGGCTCGCGCCACACCAGGACGGGCACGACGGTGTCGTACACCCCTACCGAATGGCGCACCGTCGAGCCCTTCACCCAGAAGGCTGGCGAGCAGGCTCAGGCACACCCGGAACGCCGCGACCTCTTCCTCTGCCACGCCTGGGACGACCGAGAAGGTAGCGCAAAAGAGCTGTATGGCCACCTGAAGTCGAATGGCGCCTCAGTGTGGTTCAGCGAAGAAGACCTCCTACTCGGTTCGCTCATGATCCGCGAGATTGATAAGGGGCTACGAAACTCCCGCGTCGGGATCGTGCTAGTCACGCCTGCGCTGCTCAGGAGCATCGAGTCCGAGGGCGTGGCCGAGAAGGAGCTGGCCGTACTGCTCTCCACTCGTCGCGTCATCCCTGTACTACACGAAGTGAGCTTCGACGACCTCAACAACGTCAGCCCGATGCTGGCTTCGCACGCTGGACTCAGTACCAAGGAGTCAACGCTGAGCAACGTCGCAGCCAAGGTCGCCGCCGCTGCGGCCGCGCTTCCCGCTGCATAGACCGACCAGCTACAAGAGGCCAAGGCCGGTGGCCGAGGTATAGCTTTGGGCTGCATTGCCGCATTCCGACGGCGTCCCTTCGGAGATCGTCGCCGAGAAGCGCAATCAGGCTGGGGCGGTCCCCGTCGTCCGCAGGGTCCGCAGCTGCGCCAGGGACAACTCCCGCGTCCGGTCCGACACGGGCGAGGACGTCCAGTCGTACAGATGACGGTTCGCCGTCACCTGACTCGTGTCCGGGGTGACGTCGTGACCGCCGGAGGCCACGATCTTCTCGATCATCTCGGCGAACTTCCCGGGTCCACCGCCGCCGTATCCGACGTTATAGCCGTCGCCGGTCTTCTCGGGTAGGAAGTGCAGCTCGCCGCGGTCGTTGCGCAGCCACATGACGCCAGCGTCCCGATCGATGATCAAACGCTCCAGCACCTGTCCCTCGGGCAGCGACAATGGGGAGAAAGTCCAGTAGGTCCAGTTCTCGATGTTCCCGCTGACCGTGCGGTAGTGCTCCTTCACGACGGGCATCCAGGTGAGCGGATCGTAGAGGGTCGTCAGACACAGACAGCCGTCGCCGGCGATTGCCGACGGCGACTCGGGGTCGTCGAAGACGCAGGGAGCCCACAGTCGCGGGGCCTCATTATTGGAGACCAGGGCCATGTGAAGCGGGGTCGGCTCGGTGTCTTGCAACCGGCCAATCCATTCCTGCGTGTACCGGCTGGACTTGCGCAGTCGCTGGGTGGCGTTGAGCGCAGATCCCCACATCTTCGGTGTCTCACTGTAGAGCACGAAATTGAACCATCCTCGCTGCGGGTCATAGGTCAGGTTCAATTCACGGCTAGGCTGGTAGGTCATCAGTCGGGAATCCCTTCTGCGGTCGGACCTACCAGCGTCCCATTTTCTCCCGACAAGAGCGGCCAGCACCCTCTGAGATAAAGGGAAGTTCAGCCAATCGGCGCAACCGCGATCACCGACAAGGTTGCCCGCCGAATGGTGAAGATCAGGGAAGCGCTGAACGTGTCAGGCGTGGTGCAGGATAAGCCGACCGGCGCAGCGAACCCAGTGATGCCAGGCATCGTAACCCGCCGGATCAGCCGTGACCGGGCACCCGTCGAGCGTCCGTCTCCGCCGTGATCAGCTTCCGCAGCACCTCGGCCAGCCGCGCGTCAGCATGCCCGATGGCCTCGTGCGTGCTCGCAGCTCGCACTGGTCGACCAGACCCCACAGCCCTGTCCAGGACCGCTAAGAGGTCCTAACAGAATCGTTGGACGTGGCGGTAGCAGATGATGCAGGTAGCGAGGCCGAGGAAGGCTTCGTGGATGTCGTCGCGGCGTTCCCAGCGGATGCGCAGGCGTTTCATGCCGTGGTACCAGGCGATCGTGCGCTCCACGACCCAGCGGACTGTCCCCAGGCCGGAGCCGTGGGACTCGCCGCGGCGAGCGATCCGCGGCGTGATTCCCCTGGCGCGCAGGCGTCTGCGGTACTTGTCGTGGTCGTAGCCGCGGTCGGCGTAGACCGTCCTCGGGCGTCGGCGCGGCCGGCCCCGTCTGCCGCGCACGTTGGGCACCGCGTCCAGTAGCGGCTCGAGACCGGTGACGTCGTTGCGGTTGCCGCCGGTGAGCAGGACCGCGAGCGGGATGCCCCCGCCGTCGGTCAGGACGTGGTGTTTGGAGCCCGGCCGGGCGCGGTCGACCGGGCTCGGCCCGCTTTTGGGCCGCGTCGAGCAGCACGGACGTGCGAGGTGTCGATCACTGCCCGGTCCCAGTCCAGCCTGCCCGCCGAGTGCAACTCCGCCAGCAGAAGCTCATGCAGCCGCGACCACACGCCAGCCTCGTTCCAGTCGCGCAACCGCCGCCAGCAGGTCATCCCGGAGCCGAAGCCCAACTCCTGCGGCAGGAACTCCCACTGGATCCCGGTGTGCAGCACGAACAGAATTCCGCACAGCACCTGCCGGTCCGGCATCCTCTTACGACCAGGATTACGCGGCCTGCGCGGCACCACCGGCAGTAACGGCTCGATCCGCTCCCACAGATCGTCCGAGACGATCCACGGCGGCGACTGACCCCTCCTCACGGTCAAACATGATCCACATCCGACATGCTGCACGCCACCACGTTGATCATTCTGTTAGGAACTCTAAGCCTGCGGCGGTCAGCAGATACCCGGCCAGCACCACCTGCTCGCGACCAGCATCCGCCCGCAGACGGCGGCAATGTCATCGCCAGCCGATCCGCAGGCACACCTTGTGGCTCCTTCGTCACTCGCGGTATGGTCTAGACCTTCACCGCCGCCGCGATGTAACGCACAACCCGCAACATCAAGGCAAAGGAAGTCACATGAAAATTCGACGCAGGGTCGCGGCCGCTGTGGCCGGTGTGGTCGCTGCACCGTTGCTCGTCGTGGCTCTCCCCACCGGCACGGCGTTCGCGCACGGGTACGTGTCCTCGCCCGCCAGCCGTCAGGCCCAGTGCGCCAGTGGCGTGGTCTCCTGCGGCAACATCAAGTACGAGCCGCAGTCGGTCGAGGGCCCGAAGGGGCTGCAGAGCTGCCACGCCAACCTGCCGCAGTTCGCCGAGCTGAGCAACGACAGCAAGGGCTGGAAGGTGCACCAGACCGGTCGTTCGGTGACGTTCAACTGGACGTTCACCGCGCGGCACCGCACGCGGGACTACGACTACTTCGTGGACGGTCGCAAGGTGGCCACGTTCAGCGGCAACAACCAGCAGCCGCCGGCGAGCGTGCAGCACACGGTGAACGTGGGGTCGGCGGGCCGGCACAAGGTCCTCGCGGTGTGGAACATCGGCGACACCGCGATGGCGTTCTACTCCTGCATCGACATCAACGCGAGCTGAGCTAGTCGGTACGTGAGGTCCCCTTCCGCTCACGTACCAGCTTTTCGACGTTGAACGGCATCAGGTTCAAAGGCGGACCGGACAACGGTTTGCGCAGTGCGTCGAGGATGCGCGCGTTGATCGCTTCGATGATCGCGCGCGCGTCCTCGTCGGTGGGAGCCGTGAGCGCGCGTTCCTTCGCGCTCTCGGCTTCCTTGCGCAGCACGAGGGAAGGCGGCAGGCCCGCTGTCCCCTCCTCCTCGCGCACCTTCCGCTTGATCCACCAGTCCTCGTCGAGCGGTTCCCCCGCGCCGGGCAGCGGTTTGCCGGCGCTGGGCAGGCCGTCGAACTCGCCGCGCTCCTGGGCCTCGCGGATCTGGCGGTCGATCCACGACTCGAAGTCCATGCCGTGCGGTTTCCGTTGCGTCATGGGGAGAACCTCCTCGCTGCGGCCTCGATGGCGGCGACGAACGCGGGACTGCCCTTGTGGCCGCTGTCGTCCACGACGGTCAGCGTCGCATCCGGCCACGCCTTCGCCAACCGCCAGGCCGTGTCGGGTGGGCAGCTCAGGTCGCGGCGGCCGTGGATGATCTCACCGGGGATGCCGGCGAGCCGGTGCGCGTCGCCCACCAAGTCGCCGACGAAGCCGTGGTTGGCGTAGTAGTGCGCGCAGATCCGCACCAGCGCGAGCATCTCGTCGGAGGGGCGGCCGGTCCAGCTGCCCTGCTTGCCGAAGTTCTCCAGCGACAACACGGTGTCCTCCCACCGCGACCACTCGATCGCCGCCCGTTCCCGCACCGCGCGGTCGGGGTGCTCCATCAGGTCCGCGTAGGCGCGCACGACGTCCGGCGGATCGCCCGCGTGCGCGCTGAAGCGGGCCCACGCCTCCGGGAAGAACCGGGACGCGCCCCGGTACAGCCAGTCCAGCTCGCGCTGCGAGGACAGGCTGACCGCCACGAGGATCAGCTCGCTGACCCGGTCCGGGTGGCGCTGCGCGTAGGCGACGGCCAGCGTCACACCCCAGGAACCGCCGAACACCAGCCACTTCTCGATGCCGAGGTGCTCGCGCAGCCGTTCGACGTCGGCGATCAGGTGGTCGGTGGTGTTGACGCTCAGGTCCGTCGCCGGATCGCTCGCGTTCGGCGTGCTGCGGCCGCAACCGCGCTGGTCGAACAGGACCGTCTTGTAGTTGCCCGCGCTCAACACCTTGCGCGCGCCGACCGAGCAGCCCGACCCCGGTCCGCCGTGCAGGTACACGGCGGGTTTGGCGTCCGGCTCGCCGACGACCTCCCAGTAGAGCCGGTTGCCGTCGCCGACGTCGAGCAGGCCGTGGTCGAGGAGGTCCATGATCACGAGGCTACCGAGCCGTGCCGGCGCAGGGCGACCGCGACCCAGACCGCCACGAGCACGCCCGCGCCACCGGCCACGACGAACGTCAGCCGGGGTCCGGCCGCGTCGAGCAGCAGGCCGCCGCCGACGTACGACAGCGCCGCGGCGACGCCGATCCCGCCGTAGAAGTTGCCGAACACCCGGCCCGTCCGGTCGGCGGGCACCAGCCGTTGCAGCAGCGTGCTGTGCGCGACGTCCATGCCCGCGATGCCCAGCCCGCGCACCGCCTGCAGCGCGAACGCCGACGCGACGCCCCACGCCAGACCGGTGAGCAGGTTGCCCGCGCTGCTCAGCACGAACCCGGTGACGAGCAGCGCGACCATGCCCAGCCGCGCGGACCCCTTGGCGAGCAACGCGTACCCGGCGAGCAACCCGGCGCCGACCGCGGCCAGCACCACGCTCGCCGCGCTGTCGGAGCTCCCGAAGACGTCCTTGGTGAGCTGGATGACCGCCACGTCGTCGATCGCGGTGCACGCCACGACTCCGCAGAAGCCCAGGAACACGATCCGCACCGTGCGGTTGTGCCAGATCTCGCGCAGCCCGGCACGGGCGTCGCCCAGGACCGTCTCCCCCGGTTCCGCCGGCACCACCAGCCGCGGCAGCCGCAGCAGCAACACCGCGGCCAGCGCGAAGGAGGCGGCGTCCACGAGCAGCACACCGCGGGTGTCGAGGAACGTCAGCAGCACGGCGGCGAGCAGCGGCCCGAGCACGTCCGCGCTGTTGGTGCCGAAGCCCAGCGCGGTGTTCGCGGGCCCGAGGTCCTCCTCCGCGACCAGGCTCGGCACCGCCGCCCGCGACGCCGGCAGGAAGACCTGCCCCAGCAGCGCCCGCAGCCCGACGAGCGCGAGCAGGACCGGCAACGGCGGCAGGGTGAACGCGATGACCGCCAGCAGCACGCACTGCGCGGCCTCGCAGCCGACCATGACCGTGCGCCGGTCGAAGCGGTCGCTCACGAGGCCGGTGAACGGGCTGAGCAACGACGGCGCGAAGTCCCCGACGAGCAGCAGGGCGGCGACCGCCAGCGCCTGCCCCAGCGCCGACTGGACGTGCAGCATCAGCGTGACCAGGCTCAGCGCGTCCCCGACAACGGAAACGACCCGTGCGGTGGTGAGCACGCGCAACGGGCCGTTGTCCTTCAAAAGCGTCAGCACATGGTCATCGTGCCAAGGCCGCGTCCAACTGGTCAGCCAATTTGTTCATGATCCCGGCGTAGGAGGTGTAGCTCAGCGGGGCGACCGCGTTCCACTCCACGAACCGGCCGGCCTGCACGGCGGGCAGTGCCTGGAAGACCGGGTGGCCCTCCTTCATCTTCTCCGGGTCGAGCACGTGCTGGCGGGTGTCCCACATGATCACGTGTTCCTTGTACGTGCCGACGTTCTCCCACGACAGCGACTGGAAGTAGCCGCCGCCCTCGGCGTCGGGCGTGGCCGGCGTGAGCAGCGGCAGGCCGAGCTCCTTCGCGTACCAGTCGAGATCGGGGTTGCGGGCCGGCACCGCGACGTAGAAGAGCTTCGGGTCGGCGCCGACCACCTGGATCTTCTGGTTCGCGGCCGTCATCTTGGCGCCGATGGCCTTCAACCGCTCGGCGGCCTTGGTGAACGCCTGCTCGTCGGCCTTCACCTTGGCCGAGTCGACGTCGGCGCCGAGGGACTGGGCCAGGTCGCGAAAGCGCTTGATGCCGTCCGGCAGCTGGATCTTCGACTGGCCGATGCCGACGGTCGGGGCGATCTTCGCGACCTTCTCCTCGAACTCGGCCGTGAGGTGCCAGAGCCCGCTGACCTCGGGGTAGTAGCCGGCGACGACGAGGTCGGCGTTCAGCGCGGCGAACTTCTCGATGTCGATCTCGCCGTAGCCGGGGCCGGTGATGTCGGTGACCTGGCTCGGGTCGATGCTGCCCGCCTCGGGGTCGGTGGTGCCGTCCGCGCGCTTGAGCGGGCCGAACGTGCCGACCACGTTGACGCCGTAGTCCTTCAGCGCGCCCGCGGCGGACACCTGTGCGACCACGCGCTCCGGCCGCTTCTCGGCGGTGACCTCCTTGCCCCGGTCGTCCTTGAACGACCACTGGTCCTGCTGCTGCTCCGCGGGGGTGGTCCCACCACACCCGGCCACCAGTCCGAGCAAGAGCACCGCGGCGACTGTCCTGCGCACCTGTCCACCTCCTGAGTTTAGGCTTGCCTAACCTATCAAGCGCCCATGGAACCCGCGCAGGGTGCCTGATCGGGTGGTGTTGGTGTCGAACCGGCGAGTGGTGCCGTAATGGAGCCGTGAGCACCTCTAGGTTGCGCGTCGTGTCCAAATACTCACGTATCGCAACCTCTGTTCTCGCGGCCGCCGGTGCCGCACTCGCCGCCGCGTCCCCCGCACTGGCCGACCCCGGTTCGATGTTCGGCCCGGACGTGCAGGTGCCCGAGAACCCCTGGAACCACAGCGCCGTGGCCGTGTGCGCGACGGACGTCCTGACCGCACCCGTGTTCGGCAGCTCGGTCGGAGAGGTGCTGAACCACTGCGGCAACGGCGCGGTCGTCGCCGAGATGCTGGATCACGCCCAGGGCTGAACCCGGTCGGCCCACCGGCCGTACGCCTCCTCAGAAGTTGTTCCCGACTCCTGAGGAGGCCGCGTGTCCGGCCGACGTGCTGCAAGGACCGCGAGGACGGCCGCTCTCGCCGCGGTGGTGGCCGCGACGGTGGTGTCGACGCCCTCCGCGCACGCCCAACCGGCCGCCGACGCGCTGAAGGCCTACACCGAGCTGACCCACCACGCCGAGGAGCTCACCCAGGACCACCTCAAGGCGCAGGTCGACCTGGCGGCGGCGAACACGCGGCTCGGCACCGCCACCGAGACCGAGAAGCAGGCGCTGGCCGCGTCCGAACAGTTCCGCGGGCAGGTGGACCTGCTGACCGAGGCGTCGTTCCAGGGAGCGCGGTTCAGCGACATCTCCGCGCTGCTGACCAGCACGTCCCAGCAGGACTTCCTGGAGCGCATGCAGGCGCTCAACGTCCTCGCCGCGGAGAACAACGAGGCGGTGGCCCGGCTCGACGCCACGCTGACGGCGGCCGCGAAGGCCAGGGCCGGCGCGGCCTCGGCGGCCGAGGCGGCGACCGAGCTCGTCGCGGACGTGGCGGCCCGCAAGACCGCGATGGACCAGCAGGTGGCGACCGCGCGGGCCAAGTACCAGTCGCTGTCGAGGCCGCAGCAGGCGACGCTGGCCGCCAAGGGCGACACCTCGGCGGTGCCGGTGCCCGCGGGTGCGGCCGGCACGGCGCTGAACTTCGCGCTGGCGCAGCGCGGCGAGCCGTACGTGTTCGGCGCCAACGGCCCCGACCAGTGGGACTGCTCCTCGCTGGTGCAGGCCGCCTACCGGGCCGCGAACGTCTCGATCCCGCGGGTCACCTACGACCAGGCGAAGGTGGGCCGCGCGGTGACGCGGGCGACCATCGCGCCGGGCGACCTCATCATCTACTACGCAGGTCAGTCGCACGTGGCGATGGCCGTGGACAGCGTCCGCGCGGTGCACGCGTCCACGGAGGGCGTTCCGGTCAAAATCGCCGACATCGACTCGATCGGTCCCATTTCGGTGATTCGCCGCGTCGTCGGGTGACGCGTCTCTCCACCCCGCGATAAGCCGACGTAGACGACTGTGAGAGCGTGCGTTCGCCGAACTGGTGAGGATCCGGTGGTAGACGAACACAAGGTCATTCCGTAACCTGTCCGAGACCTTCGGCCCAGCAGTTAACCCACTCGGGGCACACGCCAAGGTTGCCGCCTCACGCGCAGTAGTTCTCAGCGTGGCGGCTGCCAGGAAAAAGGAGGACCCGCGACGTGGTGTCGCAACCCTCACGCCGTACCGTGCGTGGAGCGATCGTGGCGGCTGCTGTCGTCGCCGCCGCACTGCCCACGGCCCCGGCCACCGCACAACCGACGGCTGCTGACGCGCTCAAGAAGTACAACGAGCTCAACGAGCAGGCGTCGCAGATCAACCAGGACCAGCTCAAGGCCCAGGACGACCTGAAGGCCAAGCAGGGCGAGCTGGACAAGGCGAAGAACGACCTCGTCGTCGCCAAGCAGGCGGAGGAGACCCTCCGCGGCCAGGTCGACCTGCTCACAGAGGCCTCGTTCGGCGGAGCCCGCTTCAACCAGCTCTCCGCGCTGCTCGTGAGCAACTCGCAGCAGGACTTCCTCAACCGCATGACGGCCATCAACATCCTGGCCACGGACAACGCGGAAGCCCTCAAGAAGCTCACCGACGCCGTCGAGGCCGCGGACGCCGCCACCAGGACGGCCAACGAGGCCACCGAGGCGTCGAAGAAGCTGCTCGCGGACATCGAGCAGAAGAAGGCCGCGCTCGCGAAGCAGATCGAGGAAGTGCGTGCTCAGTACAACCAGCTGAACACCGCGACCCAGAACGCCCTGAAGAGCAAGGGCGACATGTCGAACATCCTGGTCCCGGCCGGCACCGCCGGCAAGGCCCTGGAGTTCGCCCTCGCCCAGCGCGGTGAGCCCTACGTCTACGGCTCCAACGGCCCGGACTCGTGGGACTGCTCCTCGCTGATCCAGAAGGCCTACGCCTACGCGGGCGTGTCCATCGGCCGCACCAGCTACGCCCAGGCGGCAGCGGGTCGCCCGGTCTCGCGCAGCGAGGTCAAGGCGGGCGACATCATCGTCTACTACTCCAGCCAGTCCCACGTGGCCATGGCGATCGACAACGTGCGCGCCGTGCACGCGTCGACGGAGGGCCAGCCGGTGAAGATCGCCGACATCAACTCGATCGGCCCGGTCACCGGGATGCGCCGCATCGAGGGCTGACCAGGTTCTCCGCAACGCCCCCGTCCCGCTGCCCCGGGACGGGGGCGTTGTGCGTCCATCACCGCATCGGGTGCAGGAGCCGCGCTGACCCTGCGGTCCCGGCCGCACCGCACTACGGTCCGGGTGGCCGCCCGGACCCGGCGGCCTTCGCGTGCGAAGTGGAGCGTCGATGAACACTCTGGAAGCCGGCCAGGAGCTCACCACCGGCCAGCAGCTCACCACTGCCAACGGCTACTCCCTGACCCTCCAGTCCGACGGCAACCTGGTGCTGACGGAGAACAACGGCACCGTCTGGGCCAGCGGCACCAACGGCAGGGGCGCCGTGCGCGCCGCGCTGCAGGACGACGGCAACTTCGTGCTCTACAACGGTGACAACAACCCGGTGTGGGCCACCGACACCGCCGGCAACACCGGCTCGCGCCTCGTGCTGCAGGACGACCGCAACCTCGTCGTGGTCGGCGGCGACGGCAGCGCCAAGTGGGCCAGCGGCACGAACACCGACACGCCGCAGTCCACCCCGGCCGCCGCAGAGCCCGCCCCCGCCGCCCCGGCCCCGGCCGAACAGGCCCCGCCGGCACCGGAGGTGCTCACCTACACCGTGCAGCCCGGCGACTCGCTGTGGGCGATCGCCGAGAGCTGGTACCGCGACGGCAACCGCTACACCGACGTCGCGGCCGTCAACGGCATCGAGAACCCCGACCTGATCCACCCCGGCCAGGTCCTGCGCATGCCCTGAGCTCCCGCGCACATGCGAACGGGCCGGTCCTCTCCTCGGAGGACCGGCCCGTTCGCGCACGTGGCGTCTACACGGAGGCGACCCCGTCCTCGGGCGCCTGGCGGGCGATCGCGAAGGCCGGGTTGCCCTCCTCGTCCTGCCGCACGTCGAGGACCTTGTCGTCCAGGAACTCCGCGGCGGCCGGCTCCATGATGACCTTGGCACCCGCGTCGGCGGTCACCACCTGGTCACCGTCCACCGGCTCGCTGAGGGAGAAGCTCGAGCGCCGCCTGGCTGTCCTGCTCGGTGGCGAGAGCGAACCTCAGGCCGACGTCGTCGTTGGTGGTGGACTGTGAAGTCAGCTCGTTGATGACTTCCGCAGCCACCGGCGTCACTTCGAGCATGTCGGCCCCTTTGTCTGGAAACAACGAACGCGCCCCGTGTTCCCGGTGAGCACCCGCCTCAACCATCGGATGCCGATGGATGTGGAGAACGCGCAGGTAGAAGGCCCGAGATCGGTGGCGGAGCCAGGGCGGACGGGCGGATCGCCGGGCTCGGCGGGGCAATCGAGCGGATCAACCGCCAGGGTCCGGTGGACGGGCTCCGACGCGGACCGGTCGCAGCGGACAGCGCGGCCACCCGCGTCCAGCGCCCGCAGCACGGCACCCGCGCTCAACACTCCCCACGCGCCCAGCGCCCGCAGCACGGCACCCGCGCCCAACACTCCCCACGCGCCCAGCGTCCGAGCACGGCACCTGTGCCCGGAACGCGCCGCCGCGTCCCCGCGCATCGCCCGCAGCCTGGACCCCGGCACGCCCACGCCCGCTCCCAGCCGGCCCACACCGGGCAGCCCAAGAGCCGAAACAGGCCCCTAAGCCACCCGGTGCGTCGCGGGACGAGCCGTCTCCTGCCGCACGTGGCCGCAGGCGGAGCAGACCCGCGGCACCGGCACGAGCTCGGCGACCAGCCGCCACGAGTCGGCGAAGCTCGGTGCCTGCACGCCCGGCACCAGGAGGCTGTCCAGCGACTCCTGGCGGCGGCGGCCCTTCTCGCGGCTGCGTTCCACGGGGTCGCGGCGGTGGGCCAGGGCGCGGGAGGCCGCGCGGGCGCGTTCGCCCTCCGTGCCCAGTTCGCGGGCGCGGCGCGGGGTGTTGAGCAGGGCGTTGCGGCGGTTCACGCGGAACCACTCGCCCAGCGTCATGCCCGGTAACGGCGGGCGGGCCAGGGTGCCGTCCGCCGTCCACGAGCGCAGGCGGGCGCGCAGGAACTCGTGCGCCACCTGCGAGCGGGAGCGGGGGCGGCCCTGGCGGGTGCCGTCGGGGTGCGTGTCGATCGCGGCGAGCACGGCGTCGACGGACCAGCCGGCGGCGAACCAGGGTTCGAGGGTGCGGCGGACCCAGTGGCGGTTCGCGTCGGGCCAGGAGGCGCGCACGCACAGCGACTCGACGGCGGTGGCCACGTCGGCGTCGGTGGCGGGGACCACGCGGCCGGGCCAGCGGCTGGGTTCGATCTGCATCTGGACTGACCTCCTGGAAGCACCGTGACGAACATCTGTTCGACAGTGTGCCACCGGGGTCTGACAAAAAACGACGTCCAACCGGTTGACCTGGGCAAACACCGGTCGACGCACGCCTGAACAGTGCACGATAGCCTGCGGAAATGACGCATCACGAGCCCCACGACGACGTCAGCGGCAACCGGATGAACTGGCTGCGCGCCGGGGTCCTGGGCGCGAACGACGGCATCGTCTCCACCGCCAGCCTGGTCGTGGGCGTCGCGGGCGCCACCGCGGACAGGACCCAGATCCTCGTCGCGGGCCTCGCCGGGCTGTTCGCGGGCGCGATGTCGATGGCCAGCGGCGAGTACGTCAGCGTCAGCAGCCAGCGCGACGCCGAACGCGCGCTGATCGCGCAGGAGAAGCGCGAGCTGCGGGACACGCCCGACGAGGAGCTGAAGGAGCTCGCGGGCATCTACCGGGACAAGGGCCTCGACGCCGAGACCGCCCGGCAGGTCGCCGAGCAGCTCACCGAGCACGACGCGCTGGCCGCGCACGCCGACGTCGAGCTCAAGATCGACCCCGACAACCTCACCAACCCGTGGGCCGCCGCCATCGCCAGCTTCGTGAGCTTCACCATCGGCGCGCTGCTCCCCCTCATCGCCATCGCCACCACCTCACCGTCGCTGCGCGTGCCTGTGACGGTCATCGCCGCGATAGCCACCCTCGCGCTGACCGGCTACGTCAGCGCGCGCCTGAGCAACGCGCCGAAGCAGCGCGCTGTCCTGCGCAACGTCGTGGGAGGCCTGATCGCCATGGGCATCACCTACGCGGTCGGGGCGCTCGTGGGCCAAAGCATCGGATAGACCGAATGCGGGTACAGGTGCGCCATGAGTGAAGACAGGGGTAGCTACGCACCCGCCGACACCGACGACTTCGAGGCCCTCGACGAGGACAACCTCCAGAAGGACCCGCTGGAGGAGGGCATGGACCCGCCGGAGGGCTGGGCGGGGGCCGACCGGTACGGGACGACCGAGTACGAGCAGGCCCACCCCCGGCCGCTCGACGAACGCCTTCAAGAGGAACGGCGCGAGAACGACGAGACGGGTGCATGATCACAACATGAGCCTCGGCATCCCGGACCGGATCACGGCGTTGCTGTTCGACCTCGACGGTGTGCTCACGAGCACCGCGGTCCTGCACCGCAAGGCGTGGCGGCAGACCTTCGAGGACATGGGTCAGCCGTTCAGCGAGCAGGACTACCTCTCCTACGTGGACGGCAAGCCGCGCTACGACGGCGTCAGAAGCTTCCTGGCCTCGCGCGGGCTCACGCCGCCGGAGGAGGAGGTCCGCCGCATCGGTGACCGCAAGAACGACCTGGTGAACCACATCATCGACGAGGAGGGCATCACGCCCTACCCCGGTTCGGTGCGCTACCTGCAGAAGGCGCGCGAGGCCGGGCTGCCGATCGGGGTGGTCACGTCCTCGGCGAACGCGATGCGCGTGCTGCGCTCGGGCAACCTGCTGGACTACGTCGACGCGCTGGTGGACGGCAACGTCATCGCGGCGGACAACCTGCGCGGCAAACCGGAACCCGACTCCTTCGTCGAGGGCGCGAAGAGGTTGAAGACGGCACCGGAGCACGCCGCCGTCTTCGAGGACGCGCTCGCCGGTGTCGCGGCCGGGCGCAAGGGCGGGTTCGGGTTCGTCGTCGGCGTCGACCGCGGCAACCAGCGCGACGCCCTGCGCGAACACGGTGCCGACCAGGTGGTCGACGAGCTCGACGAGCTGCTGTCATGAGCTACGCGATCGAACCGTGGCAGTTGCGCTGGCAGGGCCTCGCGGTCGACCAGCTGCACCGGACCGAGTCGACGTTCGCCCTGGCCAACGGGCACATCGGCTTCCGCGGCACCCTCGACGAGGGTGAGCCGCGCGGTCTGCCGGGCACCTACCTCAACGGCTTCTACGAGGAGCACCCGCTGCCCTACGGCGAGGGCGGCTACGGCTACCCGGAGGCGGGCCAGACGGTCGTCAACGTCACCGACGGCAAGATCATCCGGTTGCTGGTCGAGGACGAGCCGCTGGACATGCGCTACGGCACCGCGCTGGAGCACGAGCGGACGCTGGACTTCCGCTCCGGCACGCTGCGCCGCCGCACGGTGTGGGAGTCCCCGACCGGCCGGCGGGTGGTGGTGCGCAGCGAGCGGCTGGTGTCGTTCACGCAACGCGCGGTCGCCGCCATCCGCTACGAGGTCGAGCCGGTGGACGACGTGCAGCTCGTCGTCCAGTCCGACCTGCTGGTCAACGAACCCATCGAGAAGCGCACCAACGACCCCCGCGTCGCGGCCGCGCTGAACGCACCGCTGGTCGCGGACTTCGTCATGGCCGAGAAGGCCAGGGCGGTGCTCTGCCACCACACCAGGGAGTCCGGGCTGCGGATGGCCGCGGCGATGGACCACGAGGTCGACGCGGGCGGTGTGGACCCGCGCACGGACATCCGCGCCGAGGACGACCTGGCCCGGTTCACCGTCGCGGTCGACGTGGCCGGGGGCAGCAGCCTCAAGCTCACCAAGTACCTCGGCTACGGCTGGTCGGCGCAGCGGTCGACGCCCTCGCTGCGGGCGCAGGTCGAGGCCGCGCTCGCCGGTGCGCTGCAGACCGGCTGGACCGGGCTGCTGGCCGAGCAGAGGGCGTTCCTGGACGACTTCTGGGAGGTCGCCGACATCGAGCTCGACGGTGACGACGAGCTGCAGCAGGCGATCCGGTTCTCGCTGTTCCACATCCTGCAGGCCGGTGCCCGCGGGGAGACCCGCGCGATTCCGGGCAAGGGGCTGACCGGTCCCGGCTACGACGGGCACGCGTTCTGGGACACCGAGACGTTCGTGCTGCCGGTGCTCACCTACACCGTCCCGGACGCGGCCCGCGACGCCCTGCGGTGGCGGCACTCCACGCTGGACAAGGCCCGCGACCGTGCGAAGGTGCTGGGGCTCGGGGGTGCCGCGTTCCCGTGGCGGTCCATCAACGGTGCCGAGTGCAGCGCGTACTGGCCGGCGGGCACGGCCGCGTTCCACGTCTCCGGCGACGTCGCCTACGCCACCCAGCAGTACCTCAACGCGACGAACGACGAGGACTTCGACCGGGAGGAGGCCGTCGAGATCCTCACCGAGACCGCACGGCTGTGGACCTCGCTCGGCCACCACGACCCGCACGACGGGTTCCGCATCGACGGCGTCACCGGTCCGGACGAGTACTCGGCGATCGTGGACAACAACGTCTACACGAACCTGATCGCCCAGCAGAACCTGCGTGCCGCCGCCGACGCCGCCGAACGGCACCCGGACCGGGCGGGGGCGAGTGAGGAGGAGATCGCCGAGTGGCGCAGGGCCGCGGACAAGATGGCGCTGCCCTACGACGAGATGCTCCAGGTCCACCCGCAGGCGGACAACTTCACCAAGCACGCCGAGTGGGACTTCGAGGGCACGCCGCAGGAGAAGTACCCGCTGCTGCTGCACTACCCGTACTTCGACCTGTACCGCAAGCAGGTGGTGAAGCAGGCGGACCTCGTGCTGGCGATGCACCTGCGCGGTGACGCGTTCACCGCGCAGGAGAAGGCCCGCAACTTCGCCTACTACGAGGCGCGGACCGTGCGGGACTCGTCGCTGTCGGCCGGGACGCAGGCGGTGATCGCGGCCGAGGTCGGGCACCTGGACCTGGCGTTCGACTACCTGGTCGAGGCCGCGTTCACCGACCTGCACGACCTGCACGACAACGTCCACAACGGACTGCACATGGCCTCGCTGGCCGGTGCGTGGATGGCGCTGGTGGCCGGGTTCGGCGGCATGCGCGACCACGGCGGCGAGCTGACGTTCGCGCCGCGGATGCCCGCCGCGCTGCGCCGGTTCTCGTTCCGGATGTCGTTCCGGGGCACCAGGATCGGGGTCGAGGTGACCGAGACGGAGGCGACCTACCGGATCGTCGACGGCACCGAGCTGACGACGAGGCACCACGGGGAGCGGATCACGATCACCGAGGGCAACCCGGTGACGATGCCGCTCCCGCCGGCGCCGGAGCTGGAACGGCCGAAGGGCCCGTACGGCCGGGAGCCGCGCAGGGCGGCTCCCGGACAGCCGGGCACGGAGCGCTAGGGCAGTGGGGAGACCTGGTAGTGCGTGATCAGGTCTCCCCGCACCAGCACGCTCAGGTTCACCGCGACCGCCGGCCGGTCGGCGAACGAGAAGTCGACCGCGAGATAGCCGAGCGTCAGGTTCTCCGCCAGTTCTCGCGTTTCGAGGACCTCGTACTCGGCTTTCAGGCCGATCGGCTGGGAGTCGTAGTAGGCGGCGACCGCCTCACGTCCCACCCCGTAGGGCTTGAGGCCCTGGAAGATCGCGTCCTCGGTGAACAGCTCCGCCACGCGCTGCGGTTCGTGCGCGTCCACGGCGGCCTTCCACCGGTCCATGACGTCGATGAGGGCCATGTCAGTGCCCCGCGCTCTGGCCGCCGTCGACGTGCAGGACCTCGCCGGTGACGAACCCGGCCCGTTCGAGGAACAGCACCGCGTCGACCACCTCGTCGACCTCGCCGATCCGCTTGACCGGGTGCAGCGAGGCCAGCGCCTCGTGGGTCTCCGGGGCGTGCATCGGCGTGCGGATGATGCCGAGCGCGACCGTGTTGAAGCGGATGTCGCGGGTGGCGTACTCGACCGCGAGCGACCTGGTGACGGCGTTGATGCCACCCTTGGTCAGCGACGCGAGTGCCGACGGCACGGCGGAAAGAGCGTGGTCGACCAGGGCGGTCGACACGTTCAGGACGTGCCCGCCGGTGGCTTCCATCGCGCTCACCGCGCTGCGCGTGATGTCGAAGAACCCGCGCAGGTTCGTGCCGAGCACGGTCTCGTAGTCCTCGTCGGTGTACTCGGTGAACGGCTTGGCGACGAAGACGCCCGCGTTGTTCACCAGGGTGTCGACGCGGCCGAACCGCGCCAGCGCCTCCCCGATGACCCGTGCGCCCTCCCCGGGTACCGCGAGGTCGGCGCGCACGGCCAGCACCTCGGGGTCGTCGGAGGCCTCGACGGACCGCGACACCGCGACCACCGAAAAACCGAGCCTGCGATAAGCGGGCACCAACGCCGCACCGATTCCCTGCGACGCGCCCGTGATCACTGCGACCTTGCCGGTCATGTCCTCGCCCTTTCGCAGCGTGAGTGGAACTGACCAGCACAACAGCGGTTCCCGGCGGGCAATTTCGGATGGGTGCGACCTGTTCCCTCCTGCCTGAGAGGCTCAGCCTACGAGCGTTCCGCGACGGTGGCGGAGTTCTTCTCAGTCCAGCTCCAGCACCACCTTGACGTCGCCGGGGCGTGACTCGAAGGCCTCCGCGCAGGACTCCAGCGGCACCCGCCTGGTGATCATCGCCGAGAGCCAGGCGTCGTCCGCCCGGTCGAGCACCGCGGAGGCCTCGCGGTAGTGCCGGACGTTCGAGTTGACCGTCCCGAACGTGATCCCGTTGCGCAGCACCAGGTCCCGGTTCGCCTGACCGAGGTCGACCGGCACCACCTCGGTCGAGGGCACCCCGGTCAGGCACACCAGCCGCCGCCCAAGCAGCTGCGCCACCAGCTGCGGCGCACCGGTCGCCTCGATCACGACCTCGTGGTCGGGCAGCGTCCGGTGGTAGGTGGCGCCCAGCGACTCGACGAGGTCCGGCTTCGGGCCGTCCGAGGCGACGTCGAACACGTGCACGTCCAGCCCGCGCTGCACGCCGATCATGGCCGCCAGCAGCCCGATCGGACCGGCACCGGTGACCAGCACGCTGTCGAAGTCGAAGAACGCGAACCGCTCCAGCCGCTCCCACGCCTTGACCACCACCGACGCGGGTTCGAGCAGCACACCGGCCCGTGAGCTGACACCGACGGCGTACTGCGCCGGCACCGTCCACAAAGTAGCGCCGTAGCCGTCGATGCCGGTGATCCCGCGCTCGGTGTACCGGCCGTTGAGGCACATGTCGAACTCCCCGCGCGCACAGGGCGCGCACGGCACCGGGTCCGGCCTGCGCACCACGCCCACGACCAGCGAGCCGGGCGCGAAGCCGGGACCGCTGATCACCCTGCCCAGCGACTCGTGCCCGATCACCAGTTCGCCACCGGTGCCGAACTCGCCGCGGACGATCTCGCGGTCGGTCCCGCAGATCCCGATCGCCAGACCCTCGACCAGCAGCTCGTCCGGTCCCGGCACCGGGTCGGGGAGTTCGGTCAGCGACAGGGAGCCGGCTCGTGCGGGATCTACCGTGAGTGCGCGCATGAGATCCATTCTTGACATGCCGACCCGATCGCGCTGACCATGGGAGCGCTCTCACGCAACCCTGTCTGTGAGGAGATAGTCGATGCGCAAGCTCCTGCTGCTGGCGACATCGGCCCTGGTCGGGCTGACAACGTTGTCTGCACCTGCTCAAGCCGCTCCACCGAGCCTGCTCCCGCTCACCGTCCAGAACACCTCCGGTCGCGGCGACGCCGTGCACCTGTACGTGTTCGGCGAGATGGGCGGCCGGCTCGGGTACGTGAACGCGAACGGCCAGTTCACGGCCTGGTCCGGCGGGAGCATCCCGCCCTCGCCCGCGCCGGACGTCTCGATCCCCGGCCCCGCCAACGGGGCCAGCAAGACCCTGCAGATCCCGCTCAACCTCGCCGGCGGCCGGCTCTACATGTCCTTCCGCGACAAGCTCAAGTTCTCGCTGGTGCCGGGCGGCCTCGTGCAGCCGGCGCCGTGGGCGGCGGGTGACCCGAACCGCGACATCCTGTTCGACTGGAGCGAGTTCACCTACAACGGCGGCGGGCTGTGGCTCAACAGCTCGCAGGTGGACATGTTCAGCGTCCCGCACGCGGTCGAGGCGACCTCGCAGGCCGGCGCGACCAAGCGCACCGGCGTGCTGGTCAGCGGCGGCCGCAACCGGATCTTCGACCAGCACCAGCAGATGGGCGGTGACTGGTCGCGGTTGGTCCACACGCGGTCGGACGGCACCCGGCTGCGCGTGCTGAACCCGAGCAAGGGCCTCGACGCGGGCCTGTTCTCCAGCTCCTACTACGCGGGCTACGTCAGCAGCGCCTGGTCGACGTACCAGAACACGCCGCTGACCGTGGTGCCGTACCGGAACGAGCCGAACCGGAAGTTCACCGGCCGCACCAGCGGCGGGGTCCTGCGGTTCACGAACACCGCCGGCCAGCAGGTGGCGTCGTTCGAGCAGCCCTCGACGCGGGACGTCCTCAACTGCGACGGCCGGCTCGCCGCGCCCAACAACGACGTCGGCGCGATCTCCCGGTCGCTGTGCGCCGCGCTCAACCGCTCGACGCTCGGGTACCTGCACACCCAGCCGACCTACAACGCCGCCGAGTTCTACACCCGCGCGACGGCCAACCACTTCTCGAAGATCGTGCACCGGAACATGGTCGACGGGAAGGCCTACGGGTTCGCCTTCGACGACGTCGGCGCGTTCGAGTCGCTCGTTCACGAACCGAACCCGCGATCGGCCAAAATCACCCTGACAGCATTTTAAACCAAAGCTTTCTTGCTTTTGATCGACTTTCACTCCACTGTGTGAGGCGCCGTCGCCGCGGCTCTCACACAGTGGAGTCGTCGTGTGCGTACGGGTCCTGCTGGTCGAAGACGACGAGCGAATCCGCCAGGCGTTGCGCCTTGCGCTGGGAGACGAGGGATTCACCGTCGACGAGGCGTGTTCCGGCGAGGTGGCGTTGCGGCGCCTGGAATCCGAGTCGTTCGACGTGGTGCTGGTCGACCTGACCCTGCCCGGGGTGGACGGGCTGGAGGTCGTGCGCACCCTCCGCGGGCGCGGTGACCTGCCGATAATCGTCGTCACCGCGCGGACGGACGCCTGCGACGTGGTCGCCGGACTGGAGGCGGGCGCCGACGACTACGTGACGAAACCGTTGATGGGCGGCGTTCTCGCGGCCCGCATCCGCGCGTTGTTGCGGCGCCGCGGACCGGGGCGCGACACAGTTCGGGTGGGCGATCTGGAAATCCGTCCGCAGGAAGGTCTCGTGCACCGGGCGGGGGAACGCGTTCACCTCACGAGAACGGAATTCCGGCTGCTGCTGGAACTCGCTGGTGCGGCCGGCCGAATCGTCACCAGGGAACAGCTGCTGCACCGGGTGTGGGGATATGACTACTTCGGCGACACCCGCTTGCTCGACGTGCACATAAGGCGGTTGCGACGCAAGGTCGAGGCGAACCCGGACGACCCGGCCCTGGTGCTCACGGTGCGCGGCGCCGGGTACCGGATCCGTTCGTGAGGCTCACGCTGCGGTGGCGGGTGGCGCTGGCGTTCGGCTTCGGGCTGCTCGCGGTCACGAGCGTGCTCGCGTTCGCCACCTGGAACCTCGCCTGCGGCTACATGATGCGCCAGCGCGAGGCCTCCGCGACCCGCCAGGCCGAGGTGAACGTGCGGCTGGTCGAGCGGTCGCTGGCCTCCCCCGGCCTCGACGAGCTGCTGACCGGGCTCACCACCGGCCCCGACTCGACGATCCTGGTGATCACGCCGGGCGGTCTGGTGACCGCGGGCCGGCCGGTCGACCCCGGCCTGCTGCCGGTCGGGCTGGTGCGGCACCCGCCCGGTGGCGGGCGGATCACCGTGGACGGCCAGCCGATGCTCGCCGTGGTCCGCCCGGTCGCGGGCAACGCCGTGTACGTGGAGCTGTTCGGGCTGGAGCAGCTCGACCGCGCGTCCCGGTTCCTCAGCGCGGTGCTGATCGGCGGCACGGTCGCCTCGGCGCTGCTGGGGGCGGCGCTGGGGTCGTGGGCGTCGAAGCGGGCGCTCCGGCCGCTGGCGGAGCTCAGTTCGGCCGCGGCGCGGATCGCCGGTGGCGACCTCGGTGCCCGGTTGCCGGTGCGGGACGACCCGGACCTCGCGGCGCTGGCGGCGAAGTTCAACTCGACGGCGCACGCGCTGGAGCAGCGGGCGTTGCGGGACGCCCGGTTCGCCTCCGACGTGTCGCACGAGCTGCGGTCGCCGCTCACGACGATGGTGAACGCCGGTGCGGTGCTGCGGCGGCGGCGCGAGCACCTGCCGGGCACGGCCGGGACGGCGCTGGAGCTGCTGACCTCGGAGGTGGACCGGTTCGCCCGGATGGTGGTGGACCTGCTGGAGATCTCGCGGGCCGACCAGACCGACGACCCGCGGCACGAGGAGATCGCGCTCGACGCGCTGGTGCGCAACGTGGCCGCGACGCGGGCCCCGGTGCCGGTGGAGCTCGAACCGGCGGTCGTGCTGGGTGACCGGCGGCGGCTCGACCGGGTGCTGACCAACCTGCTGGACAACGCGGACCGGCACGCGGGCGGAGCGGTGCTGGTGTCGGTGCGGCGGCACGGCGGGCACGTCCGGCTCGCCGTGGAGGACGAGGGGCCCGGTGTGCCGGAGCCGTTGCGCGAGCAGGTGTTCGAACGGTTCGCGCGAGGTGTGATGGCGGGCAGCAGGGGTGACGACACCGGCAGCGGGCTGGGGCTCGCGCTGGTCCGCGAGCACGTGCACCGGCTGGGCGGGCGGGTGTGGGTGGAGGACCGCGTGCCGGTCGGTGCGCGGTTCGTGGTGGAGCTGGTCTTACGGAGTTCTGACGGCTGACCGTTCGGGGCCGCCCGGACCCCCTGGCGGCCCTACCGTCGACACATGCGAGTACTGATCACCGGCGGGGCCGGGTTCATCGGGTCGCACGTCGCCGACGAGCTCACCTCCCAGGGCCACGACTGCGTCCTGCTGGACGCCCTGCTGCCCGAAGCGCACGGAGCCGCACCGGTGCTGGACCACGAGCTGGTCGTCGGCGACGTCGCCGACCCGGACGTGCTGCGACCACTGCTGTCCACAGTGGACGCGGTCTGCCACCAGGCCGCGATGGTCGGGCACGGGGTCGACCCGTTCGACGCGCCCTCCTACGCCCGGCACAACGACCTGGGCACGGCGGTGCTGCTGGCCGAGATGCACCGGGCCGGGGTGTCGCGGCTGGTGCTGGCGTCGTCGATGGTCGTCTACGGCGAGGGCCGGTACCGCTGCCTGACGCACGGGATCGTGCGCGGGGAGCGGTCGCCCGCCGACCTCGCCGCCGGCCGGTACGAGCCGAGGTGCGCCTGCGGTGACTTCCTGGTGCCCGAGCTGGTGCCGGAGGACGCGCCGCTGGACCCGCGCAGCACGTACGCGGCGACCAAGCTGGCCCAGGAGCACCTGGCGGCGGCGTGGGCGCGGCAGACCGGCGGCAGCGTGTGGGCGTTGCGCTACCACAACGTCTACGGCCCGCGGATGCCGCGCGACACCCCCTACGCCGGGGTGGCGTCGATCTTCCGGTCCGCGCTGCAGAACGGCCGCGCGCCGCGGGTGATGGAGGACGGCCGGCAGCGCAGGGACTTCGTGCACGTGACCGACGTGGCACGGGCGAACGTGCTGGCGCTCTCGTCGGCACGGCCGGGGTTCGAGGCCGTGAACGTCTGCTCGGGCTCCATGCACACGATCGGCGACCTGGCGTTCGCGCTGGCCGACGCGTGCGACGGACCCGCCCCGCAGATCGTCGGTGGTGCCCGGCCCGGCGACGTGCGGCACGTCGTCGCCTCGCCCGCGAAGGCGGCCGACGTGCTGGGGTTCGAGGCGTCCGTGCGGTTCGAGGACGGGGTGCGGGCGTTCGCGGTGGACCCGTTGCGGGCGGCGGTCACCAGTTCGTGAGCACGAGGTGGTTCACCGCGAGGGCCGTCAACGCCTGCGCGGTGAGCCACCTCCTGCGGTGGTCCAGCCTGGCCGCGCCGACCATGAGCCAGACGGCGAACGGCAGCCAGATGCGTTCGGTCTCGGCCTTGCTCAGCCCGGACAGGTCGGCGGCCAGGACCGCGATGCCGGCGGCGACGACCCACCTGTCCCTGCGCAGCCCCTGGATGCCGGCGGGGCCGAGCACGAGTGCGAGCGCGGCCAGGTTCGCCCAGACCCAGTACCAGTACGGCCGGACGTCGCCGATGCCCTGGTAGTAGCGGAGCTTGACGAGCTCGTAGCCGTCGAGCCACCAGAACCCGGCGAGCGCGAACGCCGCCACGACCGCGAGTGCGCCCGCGACCGCCCAGCCGATCCTGCGCCCTGCCGCCACGATCGCCAGCGGGGCGAGCAGCACCAGGCCGTAGGACAGGAACACGCACCAGCCGAGCACGACCCCGCCGAGCAGCGGCCACCGGGTGAGCAGGTAGAGGCCGACCGCGGCGACGCCCATGAACATGCCGTCCGCGGACGCGCCGACCCACACCGCACCGGGGAACAGCACGAGGTACGGCAGCACCGCGGTGTCGCCGAGGGCCTTGGGGATCGCGACGACGGCGAGCGAGCCGACGAGAACGCAGAAGAGGGAGGCGGCCGCTCCCCCGCCGAGCCCGATGCGGTCCAGCGCGACGAACGTGAGCAGCGCGCCCGGTGGGTGGCCGGAGACGTGCGTGGTCCACGAGTCGGGCTGGAAGTCGGGGATGCGGTGGGCGAACTCGCGCACCATCGCCGGGACGTCCGTGATCTGGGGAACCTCGTGCAGGTACTCGTCCTCGGTGGTGAGCCGGGTGGTGAAGTGGTCCCAGCCGTCGACCATGGCCAGCGAGAGGGTGAACGCCACCGACGTCGCGTAGGCGATCGGGAGGGCGTGCCGGTGCCGGGCCAGCTCGGGTCCCTTCGCCACCACGAGGAAGGCGAGGAGGACCGCGGCGGGCGTGCCGGGTCCGACGTGGGGCCGCCAGTCGCCGAAGAGCGGCGCGGCGGAGGCGAAGAGCAGACCGGGGTGGTTCAGGTTGACCAGCAGTCCGGTGACGACGGCGGCGACGACGAGCAACCCGGCGACGAGGAGGCGCACCGCTCCCAACCTAGGGGGTCCCGGGCGGTGTCCGCCAAGGGCGCAAGACAACCGTAAGAACTCTTCCGCGCGTCACAATTCCGTAAGCACCACAACACTTTCCGCCGGTCCAGGATGGACCGCATGGATGTCGTCCTGCCCTGCCTCGACGAGGCCGCCGCACTGCCCGCCGTGCTGAGCTCCCTGCCTCCCGGACACCGCGCGATCGTCGTGGACAACGGCTCCGGTGACGGGTCTCCCGCCGTGGCCCGCGAGCTCGGCGCCCTGGTCGTGCACGAGCCCCGCCGCGGTTACGGGGCCGCCGTGCACACCGGGCTGCTGGCCGCCACCTCCGACCTCGTCGCGTTCGCCGACTGCGACGGCTCGCTGGACCTCGCCGAACTGCCGGCGATGGCCGCCCTGCTGCCGTCCTGCGATCTCGTCGTCGGCCGCCGGGTGCCGGTGTCGGCGGGCGTGTGGCCGTGGCACGCCCGCGCCGGCAACGCCGTGATCGCCTCCCTGCTGCGCCGCCGCGGCCTCGCCGTGCACGACATCGCACCCCTGCGGGTGGTCAGGCGGGAAGCGTTGCTGGCGCTGGACGTGCGGGACCGCGCGTTCGGCTACCCGCTGGAGCTCCTGGTCCGCGCGGCCGCCGCCGGGTGGCGGGTGCGCGAGGTCGACGTCGCCTACCGGCCGCGGGCCGCGGGGACGCGGTCGAAGGTGTCCGGCTCGGTGCGCGGCACGCTGCGGGCGGCGCGGGACATGGCGGGGGTGCTGCGATGAGGTTCTGCCTGCTGGTCATGGCGAAGTCCCCGGTGCCCGGCCAGGTCAAGACGCGCCTGTGCCCGCCGCTGACGCCCGAGCAGGCCGCGGAGGTGGCGGCGGCGGCGTTTCTCGACACGATCGACGCGGCCCTGGCGACTCCCGGCGCGGTGCCGGTGGTGGCGCTGGCCGGGGTGGTGCGGCGGGAGGACGTGCGGGACGCCCTGGGCGGGTGCGTGGTGGTCCCGCAACGCGGCCGGAGCTTCAACGAGAGGTTGGTGAACGCGCACGCGGACGTCGCGCGGTTCGGGCTGCCGGTGCTGCAGGTCGGCATGGACACACCGCAGGTGACGCCGTCGTTGCTGGCGTCCGCGGCGGAGTTCGACGAGGCGGCGCTCGGGTTCGCACTCGACGGCGGCTGGTGGGCGCTGGGGTTGCGGGACCCGCTGCGGGCCTCGGTCCTGCTGGACGTGCCGATGTCGCGGGACGACACCGGGGCGCGGACGCTGGAAGCGTTGCGGGGGATGAAGGTCGACGCGCTGCCGCCGTTGTCCGATGTGGACACCGTGGCGGACGCGCTGACGGTGGCGGCGCAGGTGCCGGGGTCGCGGTTCGCGCGGGTCCTGGGGCGTCTCGGCGCGGCGTCGGCCTCGCGCGGCGCGGTGGTGGCGCGATGATGTTCGACCAGGCCCTCGACGGCCACCCCGGCTGGCTCGACCTGCCCGGCACCGCCCCGCGCCCGCTGCCGGTCGCCCGCTGGCACGCCGACGCGGACGACGGCGACGACGCCCTGCTCGACGCGTGCACCGGGCCCACCCTCGACGTCGGCTGCGGCCCCGGCCGGCTCGTCGCGGCACTGCTCGCGCGCAACGTCCAGGCGCTCGGCGTCGACGTGTCGCCCGTGGCCGTCCGGCGCACCACCGACCGCGGCGGTCTCGCCCTGCGGCGCGACGTGTTCGACCTGCTGCCCGGCGAGGGCCGCTGGCAGCACGTGCTGCTCGCCGACGGCAACATCGGCATCGGCGGCGACCCGGCCGCGCTCCTGCTGCGGGTCCGGCAGTTGCTGCGGACCGGCGGAACCGTCGTCGCCGAGGTCGAGACGCCCGGTTCCGGCCTCACGCGGGGGCAGGCGCGGGTCCGGGCCGGCGGCGAGCCCGGCCCGTGGTTCCCGTGGGCGTGGAGCGACGCCGACTCGGTGCCCGCGGACGGGTTCTTCCGGTTGTGGCACCGGGAACGGGCCGGCCGCTGGTTCGCCTGCTGGGAGCGGCTGTGAGGACCCCCGCCTTCCGGTCGCCCGCGCACCACACCGGTGTCACCAGCCGCGTCGGCACGTGGCTGGGCATCACGTTCGGCCTGTGCTTCGTCACCGGCCTGCTCAGCCACGGCGTGCAGCACGACTGGCCGTGGCCGACCCGCCCGGTCGACCTCTACCGGGTCACGCAGGGCGTGCACGTGCTGTCCGGCGTGGCCTCGATCCCGTTGCTGCTGGCCAAGCTGTGGTCGGTGTACCCGAAGCTGTTCGAGCGGCCGCTGGTCGGGTCCGTGCCGCACGCGCTGGAGCGCGGCTCGATCCTCGTGCTGGTCGCGGCGTCGTTCTTCGAGGTCGTCACCGGGTTGTTCAACGCGGCGCAGAACTACCCGTGGTCGTTCTACTTCCCGGCCGCCCACTACGCGGTGGCGTGGATCGTGATCGGCTCGCTGCTCGTGCACATCGCGGTGAAGATTCCTCTCATCCGGCGTTCGCTCGAACCCGCTTCCGAGCACAGGACTGTCCTGTCCCGCCGGGCTTTCCTGCGCACGACCGCGCTCACCACCGGTGTCGCCGTGGTCGCGACAGCGGGTGTCACGGTGCCGTGGCTGCGCAAGGTCTCCGTGCTGGCTTGGCGTTCCGACGGCGCACTGCCGGTGAACCGGACCGCGCGGGCCGCGAACATCGTGGTGCCACCGGACTGGAAGCTCGAAGTCGGTGACCGCGCCTACTCGCTCGCCGAGCTGCGGGCCATGCCGCAGACCACCGTCGAGCTGCCCATCGCGTGCGTGGAGGGCTGGAGCCAGACCGCGACCTGGACCGGTGTCCGGGTGCGCGACCTGATCAGCGGCGGTGACGTCCGCGTCGAGTCGCTGGAGGAAGACGGGCTCTACCGGGCGACGACGCTGCCGGAGGCGTTCGCGCGGGACCCGCTGACCCTCCTCGCGTTGCGGCTCGACGGCGAGGAGCTCAGCTCCGACCACGGGTTCCCGTGCCGGCTCATCGCGCCCAACCGGCCGGGCGTGCTGCAGACCAAGTGGGTCACGTCCCTGGAGGTCCGGTGAGGACCGCGCTCGCCCTCGCCGGCATCGGACTCGGCGCGTGGGGTGCGTGGCTGCTGCTCCCCCAGGTCACCGCGGAGCTGCTCGCGTGGCTCGGCGGCGGTGTCGTGCTGCACGACCTCGTGATCGCTCCGCTGGTCGGTGCGTCCGGTCTCGTCGTCAAGCGCGCGTCGGTCGGCATCGGCCTGACGGTCTCCGGTGTGGTGCTGCTGATCGCGATCCCGGTGCTGTGGCGGGAGCACAGCGGGCCGGTGAACCCGGGGCTGCACGACCGCGACTACCCCCTCGGAGTCGCGGTCGTGCTGGGCCTGGTCTGGGCGGCGGTGGCGCTACACGAGGTCGCGGCGCACCTTCAGCAGCGTCGCCGTGCCCGCGAAGAACACGACGTAGCCGGCGAGGAGCAGCGCGGCGGTGGGTCCGCCCAGGTCGGTCAGCACGCCGGGGGCACCGGTGCCGCCGACCGCACCGGCCAGGTTGCCGGCCGAGCCGCCGGGCAGGACCTCGGTCAGGTCACCGACCGGGCCGAGCAGCGACCCGACGCCGCGCAGCAGGTTCTCGACGACGATCGCCCACATCAGCCCGAGCCCGACGGCCAGCGCGGGTCCCCTGGTGAGCACGCCGAGGAACACGCCGAAGGCCGTCCACATCGCGGCGATCAGCAGTGACGCGCCCAGCGCCTCCAGGGCACCGGTGCCCGGCAGGTTCCAGTCCCAGCCCTCCAGCGACGCCACGGTGACGGCCGCGCCGAGGTCGACGACGAACGTCAGCGCCACCAGGACGACCACGACGATCCCCAGCGCGCCCAGGGTGCCCGCCATCGCGGACACCCGGCGCGGACCGGCGGTCAGCGTGGTCTTCCAGGTGCCCCAGCCGTACCCGGAGCCGACCGCGAGCGCCGCCAGCACCAGGATGATCGCGCCGCCGAACATCGGCAGGCCGCGCACGACGGCGGCACCGACGTTCTCCGGCTGCATCGCGCTGACCAGCTGCTGCTGGGTGAGGTCGCGGGTGGTGGAGCCGCCGTTGAGGGCGAGGTAGTTGAACACGTAGCCGAACGTCAGCGTCAGCACCAGCCAGAGGCCGACCAGCACCCACGTCGCCGGCCACTTCCACAGCCGCAGCAGCTCCGCCTTCACGCTGCCCATCACGCCGCTCCCGTCATCTCGAAGAAGACCTCTTCCAACGTCCGGCGCAGCGGCCGGACCTCCTGCACGTCCACGTCGGCGTGCACGAGCGCGCGCACCAGCGCCCCGGCGTCCGGCTCCCGCACGTGCAGCACGTCGCCGCGCAGCTCGCTGCCCTCGATGAGCACGTGCGCCTTCTCGATCGGGTCGGCCTTGACCAGCAGCACGCTGTCGCCGCGCAGCTGCTCGACCGTGCTCTCGGCGACGAGCTTGCCGTTCGCGATCACGCCGACCCGGTCGCAGATCTCCTCGACCTCGCCGAGCAGGTGGCTCGACAGCAGCACGGTCTGGCCCTGCGCGGACAGCGCGCGCACCAGGTCGCGCATGTCGGCCATGCCCGCCGGGTCCAGGCCGTTGGTGGGCTCGTCGAGGACCAGCAGTTCCGGCTGGCCAAGCAGGGCAGCGGCGACGCCGAGCCGTTGTTTCATGCCCAGCGAGTAGCGGCGGAACTTCTCGTTCGCGGCCGTGGTGAGGTCGACCTGGTCGAGTGCGGCCTCGACGTCGGCCCGGCTGGCTCCCCGGCGGGCCGCGTGCACCCGCAGGTTGTCGCGGCCGGACAGGTACGGGTAGAAGCCCGGCCCCTCGATCAGCGACCCCACCTTCAGCAACGCCGCCGGGTCGCCCGGTGGCCGCCCGAGCACGGTCGCGGTGCCGCTCGTCGGCCGCACCAGGCCCAGCAGCATGCGGATCGTGGTCGTCTTGCCCGCGCCGTTGGGGCCGAGGAACCCGTAGACCTCGCCCCGCCGCACGGACAGACCGACCTCGTCCACCACGGCGCGGTCGCCGTAGCGCTTCGTCAGCTTCTCCGTCGTCACGATCATGCGGCCAAGCCTGTGCCTGGCAGAGACTCCGGTCGTCCGCTCCGGAGCGGCAGGAAGATACGCACATCTGCGTACGTCCCCGGTCGTATCGTCGGCGGCATGCGCATCAAGTGGCAGGACATCGCGCTGACCGCGGCGCTGGTGTTCTTCGGACTGGGCGGCACGCGGTTCGCCGCGCGGTGGCAGACCGGCTCGTTCGAGGTGGACGTCCTCGCGTACGTGCTGATCACCGTCGCGGCCGCCGGTCTGCTGCTCCGCTCGACCCGTCCGCTGTGGACGGTGGGGATCACGACCGCGGCCATCACGGCGTACCTGGCGATGGGGTACCCGTTCGGGCCGGTGCTGGTGAGCGGGGTCGCCGCGATGTACGCGGTGGCGGTGTACGCGCGGATCGAGCTCGCCGCCGCGAGCGTCCTGGTGTACGCGCTGGCGATCCTGCCGTGGTGGAACGACTCGGTGACGTCGTGGATCACCTGGTCGGCGGGCTGGATCCTGCTGCCCGCCGCGGCCGGTGTGCTGATGCGGCTGCGCCGGCGGTCCGCTGTGGACGTTCGCGAGCGGGCCGTGATCTCGGAACGGCTGCGCCTGGCCCAGGAGGTGCACGACGTCGTGGGCCACGGCCTGTCGGTGATCGCGATGCAGGCCGGGGTGGCGCTGTACGTGCTGGACAGGGACCCGGTGAAGGCCCGCGCGTCGCTGGAGGCGATCCGCGCCACCTCGAAGGAGGCGCTGGAGGGCCTGCGGTCCGAACTGGACACCCTGCGCAGCTCGGCACCGTTGCGGCCCACCACCTCGCTGGCCGACCTGCCGGCGCTCGCGTCCCGGATGCGCGAGGCGGGCTTGGAGGTGTCGGTGGAGGCCGACGGGGTCGCCGTGCCCGGCACCTACGAGCTGGCCGCGTACCGGATCGTGCAGGAGTCGCTGACGAACGTGCTGCGGCACGCCTCCCCCGGCGTCACGGCGGCGGTGAAGGTGTACGAGGCGCGCGGTGTGCTCGTGGTCGAGGTGAGCGACACCGGCACGCCGGGACCGGTCGAGGAGGGCTACGGCATCACCGGCATGCGGTCGCGGGCCGAGGCGCTGGGCGGCACGCTGGAGATCCGCACGACGCACGGCTTCACGGTCGTCGCACGGATACCGTTGCCCGCATGATTCGCGTGGTGGTGGCCGACGACCAGGCCCTGGTGCGGATGGGGCTGCGGACGCTCATCGAGACCGAGGACGGCGTCCAGCTCGCCGGTGAGGCCGCGGACGGGCGCGAGGCGCTGGGGCTGATCCGGTCGCTCAAGCCGGACGTGGTGTTCCTCGACATCCGCATGCCGCTGATGGACGGCCTGGAGGTGCTGCGCCGTGTCTCCTCCGACCCCGCACTGGCCGAGGTCAAGATCGTCATGCTCACGACGTTCGACCTCGACGAGTACGTGTTCGAGGCGCTGCGCACCGGCGCGTCCGGGTTCCTCGTGAAGGACTCCGACCCCGCCGACCTGCTGCGCGCCGTGCACGTGGTCGCCGACGGCGGCTCGCTGCTGTCCCCGTCGGTCACGCGCAGGGTGATCGACCGGTTCGCCTCGGGCGCGAGCGCGCGACCCGTGCCGCACCTGGACAAACTGACCGACCGCGAACGCGAGATCATGCGTCACGTCGCGTCCGGCGCGTCCAACGACGAGATCGCGGCCACGCTGGTGATCTCCCCCGCGACGGTGCGCACGCACGTGTCGCGGGCGATGGTGAAGCTGGGGGCCCGCGACCGGGCCCAGCTCGTCGTGTTCGCCGTGCAGTCCGGCCTGACCTGAGCAGGTTTTCAGCTGTTGTGCCTGTGCCGCCCCTGGCTTTGCCGGCGTCAGCAAGGAGGGGGCGGGCAGGACTTCTGGGCAGGTGCTCAGACGGCCGGTGGGCGATCCTCGTACGGAGTGGACAGCACGACCGTCGTGCGGGTCGACACGTTCGCCGACTCGCGGATCTTCTGCAGCAGCTCCTCCAGCGCCACCGGCGAGGCCACCCGGACGCGCAGGACGTACGAGGCGTCCCCCGCGACCGAGTAGCAGGCCTCGATCTCCGGCAGGTGCTCCAGCCGCCTCGGGTAGTCGTCCGGCTCGGAGGGGTTGATCGGGAAGAGCGAGATGAACGCGGACATCGGCAACCCGACCTCCGCGCCGTCCAGCCGGGCCGCGTAGCCCTTCACGATGCCGCGCTGCTCCAGCCGCTTCACCCGCTGGTGCACCGCCGACACGCTCAGGCCGACGCGTTCGGCCAGGTCGGTGAAGCTGCAACGGCCGTCGGCCGCGAGCTCCTTCAGGATCGCTCTGTCGATCTGCTCGAGGGTCAAAGCACCACCAGCTCGTGAGGTCGGTTGTTGAAGGACTCCACGCCGTCCTCCGTCGCGACGACGATGTCCTCGATGCGAGCACCCCAGCGGCCGGGCAGGTAGATGCCGGGCTCGACGCTGAAGGCCATGCCCGCTTCGAGCGGCAGCGCGTTGCCGCTGACGATGTAGGGCTCCTCGTGCACGTCCAGGCCGATGCCGTGGCCGGTGCGGTGCACGAAGTACTCGCCGAAGCCCGCGTCGGTGATGACCTGGCGGGCCACGTCGTCGATCTGCTCGCAGGTCACGCCCGGCTTGACCGCCTCGACGGCGGCCTTCTGCGCGGCCTGGAGGACGGCGTAGGTGTCCCACACGTCGTCGTGCTTCGGCTCACCCATGACGTACGTGCGGGTGGAGTCGGAGTTGTAGCCCTCGGCGACCGGGCCGCCGATGTCGATGACCACGACCTCGCCCGCCTCAATCACGCGGTCGGAGTCGCGGTGGTGCGGCGACGCGCCGTTCGGGCCGGAGCCGACGATCACGAAGTCCGCGACCGTGTGGCCCTCCTCCACGATGGCGGCGGCGATGTCCTTGGCCACCTCGCGCTCGGTGCGGCCGACGCGCAGGAACTCGCCCATGCGCGCGTGCACCCGGTCGATCGCCTGACCGGCCTTGCGCAGCGCGGCGACCTCGCTCGCGTCCTTGCGCATGCGCAGCTCGCGGATGATCGGGCCGGCCAGCGACTGCGGCCCGCCGATGGCGTTGCCGAGCTTGATGGTGTGCAGGGCGGGCATCATGTCCGCCACGGCCGTGCGGTTGCCCTTGACCGCGGCCTTGACCAGTGCGTACGGGTCCTCGCCGTCGACCCAGGTGACGACCTCGACGCCGAGCTCGTCGGTCGGGATGCCCGCGTAGCCGGGCTGCTCCAGCTTCGGCACCACGAGCGTGGGCGTGCCGTCGACCGGCAGCGCGAGGCACGTGAGCCGCTCGAACGAGTCGCCACCGGCACCGATCAGGTACCGCAGGTCCGAGCCGGGCGAGATGAGGAGGGCGTCCACGCCCGCCTGCCGCGCGGCGGCGGAAGCGCGGTCGAGCCGCGCACGCAGCGCGGACACGTCGATGGGCCCGGTGATCGTTGCCATGGGCCGAAGCCTAGTAGCTTGTCGGGTTGTGAGCTTCTCCCTGGTGCTGCTCGACTCCGCGAGCCTCTACTTCCGGTCGTTCTACGCGCTGCCGGACTCGATGACCGCGCCCGACGGCACGCCGGTGAACGCCGTGCGCGGCTTCGTCGACACGATCGCCCGTGTCATCACCGACCGCGGCGCCGCCCGCCTGGTCGCGTGCCTGGACGCCGACTGGCGCCCCGAGTTCCGGGTGAAGGCGCTGCCCTCCTACAAGGCCCACCGCGTCGCTTCCGATGCCGGCGACGGGTCCGAGGAGGTGCCGGACATCCTCACGCCGCAGATCCCGATCATCCTCGACGTGCTGGACGCGGCCGGCATCTGCACCGGCGAGGCCACCGGCTACGAGGCCGACGACGTGATCGGCGCCCTCGCGCACCACGAGAAGAAGTCACCCGTCGAGGTCGTCACGGGCGACCGCGACATGTTCCAGGTCGTGCGTTCCGAACCGACGCCCGTGCACGTGCTGTACGTGGGCCGCGGCTGGAACAAGGTCGAGGTTCTCGGCCCCGAGGAGCTGGCCGCCAAGTACTCGCTGCCGGTCGAGAACGCCGGCTCCGCCTACGCCGACATGGCCGTGCTGCGCGGCGACCCCTCCGACGGCCTGCCGGGCGTGGCGGGCATCGGCGAGAAGACCGCGGCGAAGCTCATCACCGAGTTCGGCTCGCTCGACGCCGTCCTGAAGGCCGTGGCCGACCCGATGGACCGCAAGCTCACCACCAAGGCCCGCAACGCCCTGATCGCCGCAGAGGAGTACCTGGCGGCGGCACCGGTGGTCGTGCGCACGGCCCTGGACGCACCGGTGGTGCTGGACCGGTCCGACGAGGTGCCGCGGGTGCCCGCCGACCCCGAGCGGTTGCGGGAGCTGACGCAGCGCTGGGGGTTGGGCTCGTCGGTGCCGCGCCTGGTGAACGCGATGGAGCGGCGCGCCTAGAAGAACGTGCCGCAGTACGGGGCCCGCGCGACGGCGAACAGCGCGTCGGCCTCGGCCAGCTTCGTCCCGGTGAGCCAGCCCGTCGCGGCGAGCTGCGAGAACGTCGTGTCCCCGAAGTAGCACGCCCCCAGCAGGTCGACCGGCACCGTGACGTCCGCGGCCGCGTCGACCCGCTCCACGCCGTCGGGCGTCACCCGGTAGCGGCCGTCGTTGGCGGGCAGCAGCCTGTCCCGCACCTCGACGACCACCGGGTCGGCGTGGCCGTACGTGCGGGCGGCGAGCATGCGCGGCACGTCGGTCAGCCGCAGCCAGACCTCGTCGAACACGTCCTTGGTCCGCACCACGCGCGGGTCCTCGAACAGCCACGTCACCGGCTCGTCGAGCGGCACCTCGCACTCGATGTGGTCGACCAGGTCCAGCCGTGCCGCGTAGCGCCACAGGTCGCGCCACGCCGCGGGGGTGGCCGCCACGAAGTCGTGGATGGACAGCCGGTGCTTGAACTCCTCCTCCGTCTTCACGACGTAGGTCAGGAAACCGTCGTCACCGCCGGGTCCGGTGTGGACGACGGTGACCGAGTTCTCCGCGTCACCCTTGCGGTCGCGGGCACGGGCCCACCAGCCGGTCCAGCGGCCGATCTGGCCGGGGCGGGTGAGGCCGAGGGTGGCGTGCAGCTCGGGCAGCAGCTCGTCGGCGGTGTCCTGGTCGAGCATCCGCACGCGACCGGTCGGCGTGCCGGGGACGACGGCTTTCCGCGCATCGATCTCGACGAGGCGGACGCGACCGGCCAGGCCGTAGCCGAAGCGGCCGTAGATGCGTCCCTCGGAGGCGCGCAGGGTGGCGACGGGGTCGGGCAGCGTGGCGAGTTGTTCGCGCATCAACGCCGTCAGCACGCCACGGCGCGTGTGGTCGGCACGCACGCCCACGCGTGACACGGCGGCATGCGGGACCACGGCGCCGCCGGGCACCACGAGAGAGGAGCCGAACGACTGCGTGGTGCCGACCATCTCGTCACCGTCGAACGCGGCGAGCACGCGACCGGGCTCGTAGGACGCCTTGATGACCTCCCACTGCTCGTCGGTGGGCGGGCCCCAGTGCATGGCGCGGCGGAACACGCCGCTGTGGGTGCGGAACTGCGCTTCGTCGGTGAGCACACGGATCTCGGTCACGACCGCGATCGTGACCCAGCACGACCGCGGACGCACCTCAGTTTCCGCACCGGCCGCCGTGAACGCGGACCAACGCGAAGAAGACCTTCCCCCGGCAACGCCGCGGGAAGGTCTTCCGGAAACTTCCGCAGGTCAGCCGGTGGGCTGGCCGACCTCGTACTCGCCGTCCTCGGTCTTGACGACGATCTTGACCTTCTTGTCCTTGCCGCCGACCTGCACCTTGCACTCGAACGAGGTGTTGGGCTTGACCTCGTTCTCACCCGAGCAGGTCGCGCTGCCGACGTCGGAGATCTTGTACTCGTCCTTGAGGATCTGGACGATGCCGTTCTGCACCGAGGTGTTGTCGAAGACCTTCTTCTTGAAGAACGCCGGCGACACGAACCCGGTGAACAGCACACCGCCGACGATCAGCACGACGACGACCGCCGCGACCCAGATGGCCGCGCTGGACTTCTTCTTCTGCTGCACCGGCGGGCCGTAACCCGGCTGCTGGCCGTACGGGTTGGGCTGCTGACCGTACTGCTGCGCCTGCTGGCCGTACGGGTCCTGCGCCGGGTTGCCGTAGGGGTTCGACTGCGGGGCCCCCTGCGGCACGCCGTACTGCTGCGTCTGCTGCTGCGACGGGTCGAACCCGGGGTACGGCTGCTGCGGCTGGCCCTGCTGGGGCTGCTGCGGCTGGCCGTACGGGTTCTGAGCCGGGAAGCCGCCGGACGGGGTGCCGGGAGGGAAACCGCCACCGTAGGGCTGCTGCGGCTGCTGCGGCTGGCCCCAGGGCTGCTGTGGATCGTTCCCTCCGGACGGTCCGTACGGGCTGCTCATCTGTCGACCTCCGTGTGTACGACGTTGCGGCGCGATCCAACCACACCGTTGTGGTCAGTCTTCACTCCGACTCGCAAAACCTTTGTCAGGCGAACGTCACATCATCGCCACGACACCGCGCCGCAGCGCGTCGACCGCCTTCGAGGCGGCCGCCCCGACCGGGTCGCCCTTGCCGGACACGTCGCGGATCTGGTCGAGCAGGTCGATGACCTGCCGGCACCAGCGCACGAAGTCACCGGCACCGAGCTCGTTGCCGCCCGCCTCCGCGGCGCTCAGCACCTTCTCCAGCGACTCGCCGCGCGCCCACCGGTACACCGGCCACGCGAAGCCGGGGTCCGGCTGGCGGGTGATGCGTTCGAGCTTCAGGCGGCGCTCGTCGTCCTCGATCTCCGCCCACAGCCGCACGGTCTTGAGCATCGCGTCCGCGACCGGGCCCTGCGGCAACCGCGCCTCGACCGGACCGTCCCGCCGCGCCTCGTAGACCAGCGACGACACCACCGCCGCCAGCTCCTCTGGCTTGAGACCCTTCCACAGGCCGTGGCGCAGGCACTCGGCGGCCAGCAGGTCCGACTCGCTGTAGAGCCTGGTCAGGCGCTTGCCGGCGGCCGTGACCTCGTCGACCTCGCTGAGGTAGCCGCGCTCGCGCAGCAACGCCCTGATCCGGTCGAACTGGCGGGCCAGCGAGTGCGTGGTCGCCGCGACCTTGCGCTCCAGCTGCTCGGTCTCGGCCAGCAGCCGGTGGTAGCGCTCCCCCCACCGGGCGTGGTCCTCGCGCTGGTCGCAGCCGTGGCACGGGTGCGCGCGCAGGGCCCGGCGCAGCGTCGCGAGCTCGGGGTCGTCGTCCGCGGTGGTCTTGCGGCGGCCGCGCGAGGGCACCGTGATGCCCGTGTTGCGGATCGTCGCGGCCAGGTCGCGCCGCGACTTCGGCGACCGCACGTCCACCTGCCTGGGCAGCCGCACGTGCCCCAGCACCTCGACCGGTGCCGGGAAGTCCGCCGACGTGAGCCGGCCCGACCAGCGGTCCTCGGTGACGACCAGCGGCCGCGCCTCGCCCAGCGGCTCGATGCCGGGGTCGATGACGACCGCGAGACCGGACCTGCGCCCCGACGGCACCGCGATCACGTCGCCCTTGCGCAACGTCTCCAGCGACTTCGCCGTCTCGATCCGCCGCGCGTTCGTGTTCTGCTTCGCGAGCTGCTTCTCCCGGTCCGCGACCCGCCTGCGCAGCCCCGCGTACTCCGCGAAGTCGCCCAGGTGGCACGTCATGGACTCCGAGTAGCCCGCCAGCGCCTCCTTGTTGCGCTCGATCCGCCGCGCCAGGCCCACCACCGAGCGGTCGGCCTGGAACTGCGCGAACGACTGCTCCAGGATCTCGCGCGCGGCCGAGGCGCCCAGCTGCGACACCAGGTTGACGGCCATGTTGTAGCCGGGCCGGAACGACGAGCGCAGCGGGTACGTGCGCGTGGAGGCGAGCCCGCCGACCGCCTTCGGGTCGATGCCCGGCTGCCACACGACGACCGCGTGGCCCTCGACGTCGATGCCGCGGCGGCCCGCCCGGCCGGTCAGCTGCGTGTACTCGCCCGGCGTGAGGTCGACGTGCGCCTCGCCGTTGTACTTCACCAGCTTCTCGAGCACGACCGTGCGCGCCGGCATGTTGATCCCCAGCGCCAGCGTCTCGGTGGCGAACACGACCTTCACCAGGCCGCGGACGAACAGCTCCTCGACGGTCTCCTTGAACGCGGGCAGCAACCCGGCGTGGTGCGACGCGATGCCCCGCTCCAGCGCCTCCCGCCACTCCCAGAACCCGAGCACCATCAGGTCGGCCTCTGGCAGGTCGCGGGTCTTCTCGTCGATGATCCGGCGGACCTCCTCGGTCTCCTCCGGCGTGTTGAGCCGCAACCCGGCCCGCGCGGTCTGCGCGACCGCCGCGTCGCACCCGGCCCGGCTGAACACGAACACGATCGCGGGCAGCAGGCTCGCGTTGTCGAGCCGTTGGATCATGTCGATGCGCGAGGGCGGCTTGAACCCGCTGCCGCGCGCCGGCCTGCCGGGACCACCGCCGCCACCGCGGTTGCGGCCGCGGCTGAACGGCACGTGGTAGCGCGCCAGCTCCTCGGTCTTGCGCAGCACCTGCGAGTTGATCCGCGCGTGCGTCTCGTCGCCCTCGAACAGGTCGAGCATCTGGTTGCCCACCAGCATGTGCTGCCACAGCGGCACCGGCCGGTGCTCGTCGACCACCACCGCCGTGTCGCCGCGCACCTCGACCAGCCACTCGCCGAACTCCTCGGCGTTGCTGACCGTCGCGGACAGGCCGACCACCTGCACGTGCTCCGGCAGGTGCAGGATGACCTCCTCCCACACCGGGCCGCGGAACCGGTCGGCGAGGTAGTGCACCTCGTCCATCACCACGTACGCGAGGCCGTCCAGAGTGGACGAACCCGAGTACAGCATGTTCCGCAGCACCTCCGTGGTCATCACCACGATCGGCGCGCCACCGTTGATGCTCGTGTCGCCCGTCAGCAGGCCGATGTTCTTCGCGCCGTAGCGCGCCGTGAGGTCGGCGAACTTCTGGTTCGACAGCGCCTTGATCGGGGTGGTGTAGAAGCACTTGCGGCCCTCGGTCAGCGCGAGGTGCACCGCGAACTCGCCCACGACGGTCTTGCCGGCACCGGTCGGGGCGCAGACGAGCACTCCGTGACCGTCCTCGAGGGCCTCGCAGGCCTGGCGCTGGAACGGGTCCAGCTCGAAGGAGATGACGGAGCCGAAGTCGGTCAGCTTGGGCCGCTGAGCGTTACGCCGTGACTGGGCGTAGGCCTCGGCCGGGGACCGCGAAGCACGTGACACCCCTCCAGGCTGTCACACACCACCGACAATTGCCGCCGAGATAGATTAACTTCAGCCCTCACTGAACCCATAAACCCCACTGCCTCCGCCAAGCCCACCGCAGTTCTTCCTGTCACGCGGGGGCCCCGCGTTCCCCTGTGGGTAACGCGGGGCCCCCGCGTGCGCCAGGAGAGTACGAAAGCTCCCCGCGTGCACTCAGAACGTGCGCTGGACGCGGTCGGCCACCAGCTTCACGAAGCGAGACGGGTCGGCCAGCTCGCCGCCCTCGGCCAGCAGGGCCAGGCCGTGCAGCAGCTCGGCCGTGTCGGTCAGCGAGTCGCGTTCACCCGCGGCGAACGCCCGGTGCAGGCCCTCGACCAGCGGGTGGGACGGGTTCAGCTCCAGAATCCGCTTGATCTTCGGCAGCTCCTGCCCCATCGCCTTGTACATCTTCTCCAGCGTGGGCGTGATGTCGTGCGCGTCGCCGACCACGCACGCCGGCGAGGTCGTGAGGCGCGAGGAGAGCCGGACCTCCTTGACGCTGTCCTCCAGCAGGCCCTGCAGCCACATGAGCAGGTCGCCGAACTCCTCGGCCTTGGCCGCGGCCGCCGACTTCTCCTCCTCCGTCTCCAGGTCCACCTGGCCCTTGGCGACGGACTGGAACGGCTTGCCGTCGAAGGAGGGCACCGACTCCGGCCACATCTCGTCGATGCCGTCGGTGAGGATCAGCACCTCGTAGCCCTTGGCGCGCAACGCCTCCATGTGCGGCGAGTGCTCCACGGCGGCGCGGGACTCACCGTTCATGTAGTAGATGTGCTCCTGGCCCTCCTTCATCCGCGACACGTAGTCGGCGAGCGTGGTGGGCGCGTCGGCCGAGTGCGTGGACGCGAACGAGCAGATCTCCAGGATCGCGTCGCGGTTGTCGGCGTCGGCGAGCAGGCCCTCCTTGAGCGCCGCGCCGACCTCGCCCCACAGCTTGGCGTAGTCGTCGGGGCGGTTGCCCTGCAACGCCTTGATCGAGGACAGCACCTTCTTCACGAGCCGGCGGCGCATCAGCTGGATCTGGCGGTCCTGCTGCAGGATCTCCCGCGAGACGTTCAGCGACAGGTCCGCCGCGTCGACGACGCCCTTCACGAACCGCAGGTACTCGGGCATGAGCTCGCGGCAGTCGTCCATGATGAAGACGCGCTTGACGTAGAGCTGCACACCGCGCCTGGCGTCGCGCATGAACAGGTCCATCGGGGCCTGCGCGGGCAGGAACAGCAGCGCCTGGTACTCGAACGTGCCCTCCGCCTGCATGCGGATGGTCTCGAGCGGCGCGTTCCAGTCGTGGCTGATGTGCCGGTAGAACTCGGCGTACTCCTCCTCGGTCACCTCGGAGGCCGGGCGCGCCCACAGCGCCTTGCGGGAGTTGATCTCCTCACCGCCCAGGCGCACCGGCCAGGTGATGAAGTCGGAGTAGCGCTTGACGATCTCGCGGATCTTCGCCGGCTCGGTGTAGTCCGGCAGCTGGTCCTCGTCGTCGGACGGCTTGAGGTGCAACGTGACGGAGGTGCCCTGCGGCGCGTCGTCGACCTCGTCGATCGTGTAGGTGCTCTCGCCGGTCGACTCCCAGCGCACGCCCTTCTCGGCGTGCGGGTGCTTCGTCACCAGCGTGACCTTGTCGGCCACCATGAACGACGAGTAGAAGCCGATGCCGAACTGGCCGATCAGGTCCGAGGCGTTGCCGGACTGCTGTTCCTTGAGCTTGCCCAGGAACTCGGCGGTGCCGGACTTCGCGATCGTGCCGATCAACCGGACGACGTCCTCGCGCGTCATGCCGATGCCGTTGTCGCGCACGGTCAGCGTGCGCTCGGCGGGATCGGACTCGATGACGATGTGCAGGTCGTCGGTGTCGGCGACCATGTCCTTGTCGCGGAAGGACTCCAGCCGGAGCTTGTCCAGCGCGTCCGAGGCGTTCGACACCAGCTCGCGCAGGAACGTGTCCTTGTTCGAGTAGATCGAGTGGATCATCAGCTGCAGCAGCTGGCGAGCCTCGCTCTGGAACTCCAGGGTTTCCATACATCCCTACCGAAAAGATCAAAGCGGACCGAACAGCCCTATAAGTTAGCGACCCACGACGGTGAGCGCGTCAGGAACCGTCCGAACGGAGATGGGCAACGCCTCTTGACGCTCGCCGTCGGCGTACGCGACCCAGCCGTTGCCCCCGGCCAACGAGACCTCACGGGCGCGGAACGTGCGCACCGCCGGATGGTCGGTGTGCCGGCCCGTGCGCAACGTGGGCAGCATCCGCACCAGCATCGAGCGGCTCGCGCGTTCCACGACGGTCACGTCGAACAAGCCGTCGGCGGCGTCGGCGTCGGGGCACACCGGGATGCCGCCGCCGTAGTTCGGCGTGTTGCCCACCGCGACCAGCGTCGCGTCCAGCGAGAACGTCTCGGACTCGGTCGTGACCAGCAGCGGAGCCGACCGCAGTGACGCGAGCTCGGCCAGCACGGCGAGGTCGTAGCGGCGCGGGCCGGCGGGCCAGCGCATCACGTTCGCCCGCTCGTTCACCGCGGAGTCGAAGCCCGCGCACAGGACCGTGGCGAACCACTGGCCGGTGGACAGCCGACCGAGGTCGAGGGTCTTCTTCGTGCCGTGGACGACGTCCTCGACCGACCGGGACCCGATGGCGTTGGCCAGGTCGTTGCCGGTGCCCGCCGGGACGATCCCCAGTGCCGTGGACGTGCCCGCGCACGCCTGGATGCCCAGGTGGGCGGCACCGTCACCGCCCAGCACGACCAGCAGGTCGACGCCGTCGGCGACGGCTTGGCGCGCCAGCGCGAGCGTGCCCCCGGCGTCGTGGGCGACGAGCTGGCGCAGCTCGGAGACGTGCGGCCGCAACGCGGCGGCGGTAGACCCGGCGATCCGGGCCGCCCGCCCCTTGCCCGACGCGGGGCAGACCAGCAGGGCCGCCCGCGTCACGTGGCGTCGTCGTAGTTCACGCGCTTCGCGGGTTCCGAAGCGACCGCCTTCTGCCCGGCGCCCTTGTCGTCGGCGTCGTTGCCGTCGGCGTCGGACGGCGTGTAGTGGAACGGCGCCGCCTCGTTGTCGTCCAGCGCGTCCCAGCCGTCGGCCGCGCGCAGCCTGGCGGCGCGCCGGTCGTGGATCCTGGCGATCTGGATGGCCATCTCGAACAGCAGCGACAACGCGATCGCCAGCGCGATCATCGAGATCGGGTCGGTGCCCGGCGTCGCGATCGCGGCGAACACGAACAGGCCCATGAGCAGGCCGCGCCGCCACTTCGAGAGCGCCTCGTAGGTGATCACGCCCGCCCGGTTCAGCATCACGACCACGAGCGGCAGCTCGAAGCTGACGCCGAAGATGAAGAGCATCGTGATGATGAACGAGATGTACTTCTCACCGGTCAGCGCGGTGATGAAGTTGTCGCCACCGAAGCTGATCAGCACCTGCAGGCCCTGCGGCACGACCCAGTACGCGAGCACCGCGCCCGCCGCGAACAGCACGGCGGCGAACGAGACGAAGGTGCGCGCGAAGTTGCGCTCCTTCGCGTACAGGCCGGGCGTGATGAACGCCCAGAACTGGTAGAGCCAGAACGGGCTGAGCAGCACCGCACCCGCCGCCGCACCGACCTTGAGCCGGATCATGAAGACCTCGAACGGCTCGGTCTGCAGCAGCTTGCAGCCCTCCTCGCCGGGGAACTTGACCCGGTAGGGCTCGAGGTCGGGCTGGCAGTAGGGGCCGGTCATGATCTCGCCCAGCGACGGGACCGGCCCCAGCCGCACGTCGAACCAGATCCAGCCGAAGATGGCACCGATCGCGATGATCAGCATCGCCAGGCCGAGCCGGTGCCTCAGCTCGTACAGGTGATCCTTGAGCGACATGGTGCCGTCGGCGTTGGCTCGACGGCGCTTGGCGCGTTCCCGGCGCTCCGCGAACCACCGGAACGGACTTGCCACCTCGGTGACCGTCCTTACGAAGTCGGAGACCGGGGGAGGTCAGTTGATGTTGTTGGCCTTGTTCTGCGCGGTCTGCTCGATCGGGGGCGCCACCTGCGGCTGCTGCACGACGGGCTGAACGGGCTGAACGGGCTGCTGCACCTGCGGCTGGGCCGGCGGCAGCTGCTGGACGGGCTGCTGCACCACGGGCTGCTGCTGGACCGGCGTGTCGTCCGCGTCCTGGTCGCGCAGGCCCTTGGTCTCCGCCTTGAAGATCTTGGCCGACTTGCCGAGCGAACGGGCCATGTCGGGAAGCTTCTTCGCACCGAACAGCAGAATGATCACCACTGCGATGATGATCAGCTCGGTGGGTCCGAGGTTACCCATTGGTGATCCTCCTGTCTCCCCCGCCACGACGATCGTACGCGGGGTCGTCCCTGGTGGGGACCTGTTCCGTGCGCCGCCGCTCGGCGAGGGCCACCTTCAGCGCTGCTGATCGCGCCTTGAGCAGGCCCACTCCGTCGCCGACCCTGTCCCCCACCAGAGTGCGGGCACTGGCGAATCGACGCAAGGATCGGAGGACCAGCCTGCCGATCACGACGAGCACGATCAGGCCGAGGACGAGCAGCGCCAGGGTCGGTGTGTACGGCACGACCCCACGTTATACGGCTCAGGTGGACAGCAGGTGATCTGCCCGGCGCAATGCCTCCTCTGCCCGCCGGACCACCTCGGCCGCGAGCTCCGGCGGCTGTTCGACGTGCACGTCACCGCCCAGCCCGAGGAGCAGGCGAACCATCCACGACGGGTCGTCGTAGCGCATGAGGACACGCGTGCGGCCGTCGGAGATCTCCGCCGCGTGGTCCACCGGGTAGTACTCCGCCACCCAGTGCGCGTCCGGTTCGAGCAGGAGGACCGCGATCTTCTGGTTGTCCCTCGGCTGGAACAACCCCTCCGATGTGTCGGTGTGCTTGGCGTGCGGCGGTGGTACGCTCGCCTCGTCCAGGACCTCGACCCCGTCGATGCGGTCGAGCCGGAACAACCGCACGCCGAGCGCGGACCGGCACCACGCTTCGAGGTAGCCGCGGCCTTCCAGCAGCAACAGGCGCATCGGATCGACCACACGGTCGCTCATCGCGTCGTGCGACTGCGAGTAGTAACGGATGCGCACGGCCCGTTCGCGCTTCACGGCGTCCTGCACGGCCGCGCGGATCTCGGCGGTCTCCTCGCGCTCGAACGCCGCGAGCCCCACGACCATGCCCGCGGGCTGGGCCTTGCCGACCGCCGACTCGATCTTGGCCAGCGCCCGCTGCACGGCGTCGGTGTCGACGACGCCCGGGGTGTCCGCGAGCGCCCGCAGCGCCACGAGCAGCGACGACGCCTCCGCCGCGGTGAGCCGCAGCGGCCGGTTCATGCCCGCGTCGAAGCTGACGGTGATCGTCTCGCCCTCGAAGCTGAGGTCGATGAGGTCGCCGGGGCCGTAGCCGGGCAGCCCGCACATCCACAGCAGCTCGAGGTCCTTGCGCAGCTGCTTCGGGGTGATCCCGAAGTCGGCGGCGGCCTCCTTGACGGTGATCGCCGGCCGGTTGAGCAGGTACGGCACGAGTGCGAGCAGCCGCGGCAGCCGTTCGTTGGACGCGGTCACCGCGCTCCCTCCAGTGCACCCTGCAGCCGGTCGCGGACGCTCTTGGCGAGCACCTCGGGTTCCAGCACGACGACGTCGGGCCCGAACCCGGCCAGCCACTTGGCCGCCGAGTCGGGGAACTTCAGGTCGATCTCGACGACGTCGCCGCCGTCGCGGTGCTCCACGACCTTCGCGTGCCTGCGCACGCCCTGCGCCCTGCCCTTCGCGACCCAGATCCTGGCCGGCGCCGTCTCGTGCGGGTCGGCCTGGGTGCGGGCGATGAGGCTCATCAGGTCGGTGCCCTCCGGCACGGTGAACGCGCCGGGCCTGCCGACGGTCCTGACCTGCCCGACCACCCGTGACAGGCGGAAGCAGCGGGTGTCGCGGCGTTCGCGGTCCCAGCCGACGAGGTACCACTTGCCGCGCCACGCGACCACGCCCCACGGTTCGACCGTGCGCTCCTTCTGCCCGCCCGGCGGTGGCTTGCGGTAGTCGAACGCGACGGCCTGCCCAGCCTGCACCGCCTGCAGCAGCGGCGGGAACGCGGGCTCGTTGGCCCTGACCTTGGGCTCGACGGCCGCGGGCGCGTCCTGGTCGACGTCCACACCGGCCGCGCGCAGCTTGATCAGCGCACCGTGCACTGCACCCGTGAGCTGCGGTGAGTCCCACAGCCGTGCGGCCAGCGCGACGGCGGCGGCCTCGTCGGGTTCGAGGTCGATGTCGCCGAGCTCGTAGTCGCGGCGCGCGATCCGGTAGCCGTCCTCCGCGCCCTCGACGTTCGACTGGCGGCCCACCTCCAGCGGCACGCCCAGGTCCCGCAGCTCGGACTTGTCGCGTTCGAACATGCGGAAGAACGCCTCGTCCGTCGGCGCTTCGTGATAGCCGGGGACGATGGCGCGGATGCGCTCCGCTGTCAGGTACTGGCGGGTCGACAGCAGGCACAGCACCAGGTTGACAAGGCGTTCGGCGCGTGCGATGGCCACGGCAGTAACCCTAACCTCGCGCGTGCTGAAACCTAATCACCACCTGTCGTGAACGGTCCGTTCAGCGCACTGCGCGCGTTGACCCGCACGTCACAGCAGTGTGCGCAACTCTCTTACGAGCTCGTCCGGCGCTTCCTCGGCCACGTGGTGCCCGGAGTCGATGGGCCGCACACGGACGTCGTCGGCCCATTCGCTCCAGATGCCCGGCAGGTCGTCGTAGAGGTCGCCCAGGTCGTCCTTGGTCGACCACAGCGCGAGCACCGGGCACGCGATCTTGCGCCCGTTGGCGAGGTCCTCGTCGTCGTGCGCGCGGTCGACCTCCAGCCCGGCTCGGTAGTCGCCGCACATGGCGTGCACGGTGTCGCGGTCGTTGATCGCGCGCTGGTAGTCCGCCCAGTTCTCGACCCCCATGGCCGCGGGCGTGTCCCGGTACCGCCCGCCGTACCAGAGGCCGGGGTCCTGGCTGATCATCGCGGCCGCGATGTCCTGCTGCGCGAGGAAGAACCAGTGGTACCAGGCCTGCGCGAACCGCGCGTCGCACCGCGCCAGGTGCGCCCCGACCGGCAGCCCGTCGAGCACCGCGAGCCGCGTGACCCGTTCGGGGTGGTCGAGCGCGAGCCGGATGGCCGCGGCCGCACCCCGGTCGTGCCCGACGACGGCGAACCGCTCGTGGCCGAGTTCGCGCATGAGCCGCACGAAGTCGCGGGCCATCGCCCGCTTCGAGTAGTCGCCGGGCTTGCTGGACTCGCCGTAGCCGCGCAGGTCCGGGCACACCACGGTGTGGTCGGCCGCGAGCTGCGGCGCGACCCGGTGCCACGTCGTGTGCGTGCGAGGGTGGCCGTGCAGCAGGAGGACCGGCGGCCCTGCACCACCGGTCCTCACCCGCAGCACTGCCTCGCCGACATCGATGCGGCGCAACGAGAATCCCTCGAACACGCGCCCTGGTTACCCCACCGCACCGCAAGCGGAAACTAGTTCCGCCCCACCCGTCCCTTCTCCCCCGCGGCCCAGCAGGCCCCGCCGACGCAGTCGACCGTGTCGAAGCTGCCCGCGTCGGCCACCCGCCAGCTCTTCCCGTCCCCGGACACGTCCGTCCCCGACGGACCGACCGCGACGAGCCCGTTGCCCCGGTAGGCGATCCCGGACCGGTACCCGACCGGAGCCGTCGTCCCGGCCTTCCAGCCGCGTCCGTCGTTGGTGGCGAACGCCGGCGTCGGATCCGTCGGCTTGAGGTAGTCGCCGCCGATCGCCACGCCCCGCCACGGCGTCTTGAACGCCACCGCGAACACCCCGGCCGCCTCCCCCGCCGGCAGCGGCACCTCATCCGCTCGCCACGACCTGCCGCCGTCGCGCGACTCCAGCACCCGTGCCTGCGCACCGCCGCCGGTGGCGATCCAGGCGTGGTTGCCCGCCGTCGTCACGCACTGCCCGGACGCGGCGAACGCGAACTCGCCCGGCAATGCGTCCGGCATGCCCTTGGGGTCGTTGACGTGCCACGACCGGCCGCCGTCCCACGTCCTGAGGACCCGGAACTTCCCGTCCACCGGGTCGCTCAACGCCAGCCCGCGGAACCGGTCGAAGAACGCCATGCAGTCGTAGAACGCCTTGGGGTCGGTGTTGCGGAACTCCTCCTGCCACGTCTTGCCGCCGTCGCTCGTGCGGTAGATCCGCGACGTCTCCCCTTCACCGATCGACAACGCCACCGCGGTGCGCGCGTCGAAGGACTCGATGTCGCGGAAGTCCAGCGCGGCGGTGCCCGGCGGCGCGACGGACTCCCACGTCCGCCCGCCGTTCGTGGTGCGCAGGACGGTGCCCTTCGACCCGCTGACCCACGCGACCTGGCCGTTCACGGCGGACAGGCCGCGCAGCCGCGCGTCGGTGCCGGTGGGGGTCAGCTCCCAGTAGGGGTCCGGGGCCGCTGCCGCGACCCCGGGCAGGAGCAGAAAAGCAGCGAGTGCCGCCGCGATGATCCTCATGCGACGGCACTCTGCCAGTTCTCACAACGCTGCTAAAGCGACGAGATGAGCCTTTCCACCCGCTCGTCCACCGCGCGGAACGGGTCCTTGCACAGCACGGTCCGCTGCGCCTGGTCGTTCAGCTTCAGGTGCACCCAGTCCACGGTGAAGTCACGTCCGGCGGCCTGCGCCGCGGCGATGAAGTCGCCGCGCAGCTTCGCGCGGGTGGTCTGCGGCGGGGTGTCCTTCGCGGCCTCGATCTCGCCGTCGTCGGTCACGCGTTCGACCTGGCCCTTGCGCTGGAGCAGGTCGAAGACGCCGCGGCCGCGCCGGATGTCGTGGTAGGCGAGGTCGAGCTGGGCGATGCGGGGGTTGGACAGGTCCATGTCGTGCTTGGCCATGTACCGCTCCATCAGGCGGTTCTTGATGGCCCAGTCGATCTCGCGGTCGATCTTGGAGAGGTCCTGCGACTCGACGGCGTCGAGGGTGCGGCCCCACAGTTCGAGGACGCGCTGCGCCATCGGGTCGGGAGAGCGCTTGGCGACGTGCTCGACGGCCTTCTCGTAGTACTCGCGCTGGATGTCGAGCGCGGAGGCCTCCTTGCCGCCGGCCAGGCGGACGGTGCGGCGGCCGGTCAGGTCGTGGGAGATCTCGCGGATGGCGCGGATCGGGTTGTCCAGGGAGAAGTCGCGGAACTGGACGCCCTGCTCGATCATCTCCAGCACCAGGTTGGCGCTGCCGACCTTGAGCAGCGTGGTGACCTCGGACATGTTCGAGTCGCCGACGATGACGTGCAGGCGCCGGTAGCGCTCGGCGTCGGCGTGCGGCTCGTCGCGGGTGTTGATGATCGGGCGGGACCGCGTGGTCGCGGACGACACGCCCTCCCAGATGTGCTCGGCGCGCTGCGAGAGGCAGTACACGGCGCCGCGCGGGGTCTGCAGGACCTTGCCGGCGCCGCAGATCAGCTGGCGGGTGACCAGGAACGGCAGCAGCACGTCCGCGATGCGGGAGAACTCGCCGGCCCGTGCGACCAGGTAGTTCTCGTGGCAGCCGTAGGAGTTGCCCGCCGAGTCGGTGTTGTTCTTGAACAGGAAGATGTCGCCGCCGATGCCCTCGTCGGCGAGCCTGCGCTCGGCGTCGACGAGCAGGTCCTCGAGGATCCGCTCCCCCGCCTTGTCGTGCGTGACGAGCTGGGCCAGGTCGTCGCACTCGGCCGTGGCGTACTCGGGGTGCGAGCCGACGTCGAGGTAGAGCCGGGAGCCGTTGCGCAGGAAGACGTTGGACGAACGCCCCCAGGACACGACCCGGCGGAACAAGTACCGCGCGACCTCGTCCGGGGACAGTCGACGCTGCCCGTGGAAGGTGCAGGTCACCCCGAACTCTGTCTCAATGCCGAAGATCCGCCGCTGCATCCCTCAACAGTAGGCGACGCGCAGGCGGAGGTGGGTGATCCGTTCGGGCGGCACGCCGGTTGCGGTTTAGTGTCAACAGCGTGTGGAAACGGGTCAGCGCTCTCGACAAGAAGCTCATGAGCTCCTCGGCCGGACTGCCTCCGAGCAGGCTCGACAGGGGTTTGAAGAGGCTTTCCAAAGCCGCGAACCACAGCCTGCTGTGGTTCGTCGTCGCGGGGATCCTGGCCACGGGCAAAGGGCCGCTCCGGCGTGGCGCGTTGCGCGGTCTCGCGGCCATCGCCGGCGCCTCTGCCAGCGCGAACTTGGTCGGGAAGTCACTTTTTCCGCGTCGCAGACCCGCCGCTGACCTGATCTCGTTCGAACGCCGCCTGGCCAAACGGCCGACGTCGTCGTCCTTTCCTTCCGGACACTCCGCGTCGGCGGCCGCTTTCGCCACCGCGGTGGCCCTGGAATCGCCCAAAGCAGGCGCGGTGGTGGCTCCGATCGCGGCGGCCGTGGCCTATTCACGCGTCCACACCGGCGTGCATTGGCCGACCGACGTCGTGGCCGGTGCGGCGGTCGGCGTGGGGGCCGCGTACCTGACGCGCCGCTGGTGGCCGCTCGGGATGAACGAGCCCGCGTCGGCCTACGAGCACGCCGACCTGACGTCGTTGCAGGAGGGCGACGGGCTGGTCGTCGTGGTCAACCCGCACTCGGGGGTCGGCCCCGACCCGACGCCGCAGATCACGGAGGAGTGGCCGAAGGCGCGGATCGTGGCGGTCGAGGAGCTCGACGACCTGCCGGACGCCAAGGCGCTGGGCGTGGCCGGGGGCGACGGGACGGTGGCCGCCGTGGCCGCGGTCGCCGCCGAGCGCGACCTGCCGATGGTGCTCATCCCCTCCGGCACGCTCAACCACTTCGCCCGCGACGTGGGCATCACCGGGCTGCACGACACGGCGCAGGCGGTGGCCGACGGCGTGGGCGTGCGGGTCGACCTGGCGCAGGTCAACGGCCAGTGGTTCGTGAACACGGCCTCGCTGGGTGGCTACCCGGACATGGTGCGGATCCGCGAGAAGACGGAGAGGCGCTGGGGCAAGTGGCCCGCGGCGGGCATGGCGCTGTTCCGCGTGCTGCAACGGGCCAAGCCGCTCGACATCACCATCAACGGCGAGGACCACCTCGTCTGGCTGCTGTTCGTGGGCAACGGCCCGTACCGGCCGAAGGGCTTCGCGCCCACGATGCGCCCGCGGCTGGACGACGGGCTGCTCGACGTCCGCTACGTCCGCGCGGACCGGAAGTACTCGCGGACCAGGTTCTTCCTGGGCGCCCTGCTCGGGGCGTTGGAGCACTCGCGCGTGTACAAGCACTTCGAGGTGGCGTCGTTGACCGTCGAGGTGCACGGCGCGCCCATCTCGATCGCGACGGACGGCGAGGTGCGCGAGCGGGCCAACCACTTCGAGTTCCGCTCACGTCCGGCCGCACTGGGCATCTACCGCCCCTGATGTTCGACATTGTCGAACGCCCGCAGGTAGAGTGGGGTGCGTGCCCGGACCCATCCAGTCCATCCAGCGCGCGGCGGAGGTCCTCAAGCTGCTCGCCCACGGCGGCGCGCACCAGCTGAGCGTCGCCGAGATCTCGCGCGCGCTGGACCTCGCGAAACCGACGGTGCACGGCATCCTGCGGACGTTGCACGAGGTCGGGTTCGTCGAGCAGGAGGTCGAGGGCGGCAAGTACCGCCTGGGGGCCGCGCTGTTCCAGATCGGCACCTCCTACCTCGACGGCAACGAGCTGCGCGCCAAGGCGCTGAACTGGTCGGACACGCTGGCGATGCGAGCGCGTGAGGCGGTGCGCATCGGCGTGCCGCACGGCAGGCACGTGCTGGTCGTGCACCACGTGTTCCGCCCGGACAACAGCCGGCAGGCGCTCGACACCGGTGCGTTGCTGCCGTGGCACGCGACGGCGCTGGGCAAGGCGCTGGTGGCCTTCGGCGAGCGGCCGGAGGGCGAGCTGCAGCGGTTCACCCGGCACACGCTGGACGAGGAGGCGCTGTCCGCGGCCCTGGAGCTGGTCCGCGACCGCGACTGGGCCTACGACCTGCACGAACTGGTCGAGGGCGAGGCGTCGGTGGCGGCACCGATCCGCGACCGGCGCGGGGTGGTCGTCGGCGCGATCGGCGTGTCGGGACCGGTGGAGCGGCTGTGCGAGTCACCTGACCAGCCACCCCGCCTGGAGCTCGTGTCCTACGTACGTGAGGCAGCTCGCAGCGTGTCCAGGGAGCTGGGTGGCCTCTCCTGGTAGTACTGTGGAAGCGTTCGACAATGTCGAATGGTTCACACAGAGGAGTGTGCAACGTGGCTCACATCGCGGCGATCGACCAGGGCACGACGTCGTCCCGGTGCATCGTGTTCGACCAGTCCGGCGGGATCGTGTCGGTCGCCCAGCGCGAGCACCGGCAGATCTTCCCCAGGCCGGGCTGGGTGGAGCACGACGCGGCCGAGATCTGGGCGAACGTGCAGGCCGTCGTCCGCGACGCCCTCGCGCAGGCCTCCCTCACGCACTCCGACATCGTCGCCTTCGGCATCACGAACCAGCGCGAGACCACGGTCGTCTGGGACAGGGCGACCGGTGAGCCCGTGCACAACGCCGTCGTCTGGCAGGACACCCGCACGGACGCGCTGGTCAAGCGCCTCGGCGATCACGACCGGTTCCGCGAGCGCTCCGGTCTGCCGCCGGCCACCTACTTCTCCGGGCCGAAGCTGCGCTGGCTGCTCGACAACGTCGACGGCCTGCGCGGGAGGGCCGAGCGGGGCGAGGTCCTGTTCGGCACCATGGACACCTGGCTGATCTGGAACCTGACCGGCCGCCACGTCACCGACGTGACGAACGCGTCGCGCACCATGCTGATGAACCTGGAGACCCTCGACTGGGACCCGGAGCTCGTCGCCGCGATGGACGTCCCGCGCGCGATGCTCCCGGAGATCCGGTCCTCCTCCGAGGTCTACGGCACCTACGAGGGCGTGCCCGTCGCGTCCGCGCTCGGCGACCAGCAGGCGGCGTTGTTCGGCCAGACCTGCTTCGCGCCCGGCGAGGGCAAGTGCACGTACGGCACGGGCGCGTTCCTGCTGCTCAACACCGGCGACGAGCCGGTGCGCAGCCAGAACGGCCTGCTGACCACGGTCGGCTACAAGATCGGCGCCGAACCGGCCGTGTACGCGCTGGAGGGCGCGGTCGCGGTGACCGGCGCGCTGGTGCAGTGGTTCCGCGACAAGGTCGGGCTGATCTCGTCGGCGGCGGAGATCGAGACGCTGGCGCGCACGGTGGACGACAACGGCGGCGCGTACTTCGTGCCCGCGTTCTCCGGGCTGTTCGCGCCGCACTGGCGTTCCGACGCGCGCGGTGTCATCGCCGGGCTGACGGGCTACATCTCGCGCGGGCACCTCGCACGCGCCGTGCTCGAAGCCTCGGCGTGGCAGACCCGCGAGGTCGTGGACGCGATGAACGCCGACTCCGGCGTGGACCTCACGACGTTGCGGGTCGACGGCGGCATGACGGCGAACAACCTGCTCATGCAGTTCCTCTCGGACGTGCTCGACGTGCCGGTGGTGCGCCCGATCGTCGCGGAGACGACGTGCCTGGGCGCGGCGTACGCAGCCGGTCTGGCCGTCGGCTACTGGAACAGCACCGACGAGCTGAGGGCCAACTGGCACAAGGCGGCCGAATGGGAGCCGTCGATGGAACCGGCGGCGCGGGACCGCGGCTACCGGAAGTGGAAGAAGGCGGTCGAGCGGACCGTCGGGTGGATGGACGAGGACGATGACTGACTCAACACAGCGGGCACGCGCCCGCGAAGAGCTGCAGCACGGCAAGTTCGACGTCGTCGTGATCGGCGGCGGCATCCTGGGCATCGCCACGACGTGGGCCGCGGCCCGCTCCGGCCTGCGCGTCGCCCTGGTGGAGAGCGGCGACTTCGCCGGCGCCACCTCGTCGGCTTCCTCCAAGCTCGTGCACGGCGGCCTGCGCTACCTCGCGATGGGCCCGTCGGCCGTGCCGATGGTGCACGAGAACCACAGGGAACGACGTGCGCTGGGCGACCACCTCGCCCCGCACCTGGTGCGCCCGCTGCCGTTCCTCGTCCCCGTCTACAAGGGCGGCCCGCACAGCCGGTTCGTGCTGGGTGCGGGCGTCACGCTGTACTCCGCGCTGTCGGGCTTCGGCGACGGCATGGGGAAGGTGCTGTCGGCGCGCAGGGCAGCTGAGTGGGTGCCTGACCTGCGCGCCGACGGTCTGCGCGGCGCGGCGATGTACTACGACCACCAGATGAACGACAGCCGCGTGGCGATCACCGCCGCGCGCGCCGCCGCCGAGGCCGGTGCCGTGCTGCTCAACCACATCTCGGTCGTGGGCCTGCGCAAGACCGGCGCGAAGGTCACCGGTGTGGACCTGCGCGACCCGCTCGGTGAGTTCGGGGTGGACGCGAAGGTCGTCGTGAACGCGACCGGCCCGTGGCTCGACGTGCTTCGGCGCATGGAGGACCCCTCCGCCGACCCGTCGATCCGCCTGTCCAAGGGCTCGCACCTGGTGCTGAGGCAGACGTCGGAGTGGAAGGCCGCGCTGACGATCCCGGTCGACGACGTGCGCGTGTCGTTCGCGATCCCGTGGGAGGGCCACCTCCTGCTCGGCACGACCGACGAGGCCTACGAGGGCGACCCGGCGGCGGTCGCGTGCACCGACGCCGACGTCGACCAGATCCTCGGCGAGGCGGGCACCGCGGTCACGGGCCTCGACCGCTCGCGGATCGCGTACACGTTCGCAGGCCTGCGGGTCCTGCCCGGCGGTCCGGGCGACACCTCGCACGCCAAGCGCGAGACCGTGATCACCGCGGGGTCCGGCGGCATGATCAGCGTGGCCGGCGGCAAGTGGACGACGTTCCGCAAGATCGGCGCGACGGTCCTGGCCCGCGTGAACTCCGAGCTGGGCCGCACCTTCGACGGCCCGCTGGACGGCGTGGCGCTGCCCGGTTCGGCATCACCGGAGACCGTCGGCTCGGTGCTGAACCACGCGTTCGACGCACTGCCCGACGACGTGGTCCGCCACCTCGCCACGCACTACGGCACGACGTCGCACGAGGTCGTCGCGCTCGGCCTGGAGAACCCGGCCCTGCTGGAGCGCGTGCACCCGGACGGCCCGGACATCTGGGCCCAGGTCGAGCACGCCCGCCGCACCGAGTGGGCCACCGAGGTCGACGACGTGCTGCGCCGCCGCACCACCGTGATGGTCCGCGGGCTCGACTCGCCGGAGGTCCGCACGCGGGTGTCGGAGCTGCTCGCCTCCTGAAGTCGCCGCGTCGCGTTCCACCCGGCCGTTCGAGTGCCGGGTGGAACGCGCCGGCATCACGGCTTGAGCGCGCGCACCACTCTGCGGCAGACGTGGACGCGCTCGAACCGCTGCCGCAGCTCGGCCTCCCGTTCGATCCGGGCGTGCAGGAACGCCCCGGCCGGCACCAGGCCGTGCCGCGCGGTCACCACCGTGCCGACCTCGTCCGCCGACGCGTGCACGTGCAGGTACCGGCTCGTCTCGGTGAAACCGTTGCGCGCGAACCACCTCAGCGCGGGTTCGTCCGACCGCGTCCACGCGTCCACCTCGGTGGCACCGCAGCGCACCAGCCGGCGCACCGCCTCGTCGAGCAGCGCGGTCGCGATCCCGCAGCCCCGGTGGTCCGGGTGCACCACGACCAGGTCGATCGTCGCCTCCGCGCCCTGCACCGACACGTCCAGCGCGCCGATGACGACGTTGTCGGAGCACACGACGAGCTCCAGGTCGGCACGTCTGCGCGCCGGCCACACATCGTCGTAGTAGCTCGTGTCCAGCAGCCCCAGCACACGGCAGCGCAACCACGACGCCTCATCGGCGGGCTCGTAGTCCCGAACGCGCACACCTGGCTTAGTCGCGGGCTTGATAGGCGCCCCCAGCAACCTCACCACCCCAGGATTCCGGATGCGCGACCCGCGCGCACGTGAGTTTCGAGGTCACCGTTTGCCAGGGACATACCCGGTATGCACACTCGGTACGCATGTCGGTGAAACACGGTCTGCTGGCGTTGCTCGAACGCGGGCCCATGTACGGCTACCAGCTCCGGGCGGCGTTCGACTCCACCACCGGTGGCACGTGGCCCCTGAACATCGGGCAGGTCTACACGACGCTGTCCCGCCTGGAACGCGACGACCTGGTCGCCGCGCTGCCGGAGAACGACGGCCAGCGGCCGTACGAGCTCACCGCGCAGGGCCGCGACGAGGTGCGGCGGTGGTTCGGCACGCCGGTGCGGCGGGGTGACCGGCCGCGCGACGAGATGGCGATCAAGCTCGCGCTCGCGATCACCACGCCCGGCGTCGACGTGGCCGCGGTCGTCACGACCCAGCGCACCGCGACCACGCGCACGCTGCAGGAGTACACGCGGCTCAAGACGGGGCCGGGCGAGCTGCCGTGGCTGCTGGTGCTCGACGCGATGATCTTCCAGGCCGAGGCGGAGCTGCGCTGGCTCGACCACTGCGAGGCGAGCCTGCTCCGCTACCGGCCCCGGCCCGTGGCCGAGCCGGCGGACGTCGAGGTGCCGCGATGAACGTCCTCGAACTGCGTGACGTCCACCGCGTCCACGGCAGCGGCGAGGCGGCCGTGAACGCGCTCCAGGGCGTGTCGCTCACCGTCGGGCCCGGCGAGCTGGTCGCCGTGACGGGGCCCTCCGGCTCGGGTTGGCCGGGTTGCTGGTGGAGCTGAGCGAGGCTTCGACCGCCTGACAACGAGGGTGTCGGCGACGCAACGCTCGGCTCCAACCCCCGGTAGCACCGCGACGAGCAACGCACGCACCCCGATCTGGGCGCCATCGCCACTGCGCCGCCAGCAGGCACCACCGCCACCGTCAACCGCGCCCGCACACCCCGCCACACAGCGAGAAGGCCCCCGGCGTCACCCGCCAGAGGCCTTCCACACCAAGCGAACCGCGGGGCTACTTCGGCTCGTCGTCCGACGAGGGCAGCTCCACGTCCGTCACGTCCTTGCCGTCCTTGGTCGGCGCCGGCATCAGCTGGTCCAGGGCCGGGCCCGCGATGCGGCGGAAGGCGCGGCGGGGGCGGGCGCGTTCCAGCACCGCCACCTCCAGCTTGGCCGCGGGGAGGACCTCGGCGGCGCCGTTGCCGGTGGACGAGGAGCCCGCCGACAGGGCCTTCACCGCCACGGGAACGGCTTCGGCCAGGGTCAGGCCGTCGGCGAACGACTCCTTCAGCGCCGTGTTGGCGGCGTCGACCGTGCCGCCCATCACGATGTACTGCGGCTCGTCCACGATCGAACCGTCGTAGGTCAACCGGTACAGCGTGTCGGAGTCGGCGGAGTCGCCGACCTCCGCCACGCAGATCTCCACCTCGAAGGGCTTGATCTGCTCGGTGAAGTAGGTGCCGAGGGTCGTCGCGTAGACGTTCGCGAGGGACCGGGAAGTCACGTCCCGCGGGTCGTTCTGGTACCCGCGCACGTCAGCGAACCGGATGCCCGCCTGGCGGAGGTTCTCGAACTCGCTGTACCGCCCGACGGCCGCGAAACCGATGCGGTCGTAGATCTCCGAGACCTTGTGCAGCGTGCTGGAGGGGTTCTCCGCGACGAACAGAATGCCGTCCGCGTACTTCAGCACGATGACGCTGCGACCCCTGGCGATGCCCTTGCGGGCGTACTCGGAGCGGTCGCGCATCACCTGCTCTGCCGATGCGTACAGCGGCATCGTCATGGGTGGTGCTCCTGACGTCGAACCTGATGGGGACTCAGCCTGCTGGGCGGGACCGGCGGCCTTCGACGACCGCGTCGGCGATCGTCTGGACCTGCGACTCCGGTACCTCGACGGCACCGTCGACACCGTTGATCGTGACCACGACCGGGTAGAGGCGGCGGACCGGGTCGGGGCCGCCGGTGGCCGAGTCGTCGTCGGCCGCGTCGTAGAGCGCCTCGATGACCACGCGGACAGCGCCGTCGACGTCCGCATCCGGGTCGTAGAGCTTCTTCAGCGACGACTTCGCGAACAGCGAGCCGGAACCGACCGCCTGGTAGCCCTGCGACTCCTCGTAGCGGCCGCCGGTGACGTCGTAGGACACGATCCGGCCCGCGCGGTCGAGGTCGGTCGACGAGGTGTCGTACCCGGCGAACAGGGGCACCACGGCGAGGCCGGCCATGGCCGCGTCGAGGTTGCCCCTGATCATCGCCGAGAGGCGGTTCGCCTTGCCGTCGAGCGACAGCGGAACGCCTTCGATCTTCTCGTAGTGCCGCAGCTCGACCGTGTACAGCCGCACGATCTCGATCGCGATGCCCGCCGTGCCGGCGATGCCGACGGCGGAGTGGTCGTCGGTGACGAAGACCTTCTTCATGTCGCGCTGGGCGATCACGTTGCCCATCGTCGCGCGCCGGTCACCGGCGATCACGACGCCACCCTTGTAGGTGACGGCGACGATCGTCGTCCCGTGCGGGGCCTGGACGGTCCCCTCCGGGAGCTTCCTGGCGGAAGGCAGCATGTCCGGTGCCTGCGCCCGCAGGAAGTCCGTGAACGACGACGAGCCCGGCGTCAGGTACGCCGAAGGCAGCGCCGCGGCCGGGTAACGCCCGGTCGAGCTGTGGTCCATGTGTTGGTTGTTCTCCCGTCCCCGAGGTGGTCAACAGGCCGCGACGGCCTACTGACCGCCCTTCTGCACGTATGCGCGGACGAAGTCCTCCGCGTTCTCCTCCAGCACGTCGTCGATCTCGTCGAGGATCGCGTCCACGTCCTCGCCGAGCTTCTCGCGACGCTCCTGGCCGGCTCCTGCGGCGTCACCGGCGCCGTCGTCGCCGTCGCCACCGCCCTGGCGCTGCTTCTGTTCCTGGGACATCTCGGCCTCCCACTGACTCGCCTGACAAGAACACTACCCAGCGGCACCGACAAAAACTCTCAGCCACTCGGGTAGACGATCACCCGCGGGTCAGTGCATCGACCAGCTGCTCGGCGGTGTCCGAGGCCTCCAGGAGGGCTCCGACGTGCGCTTTCGTCCCGCGCAGCGGTTCGAGCGTCGGAATCCGCACGAGTGATTCGCGACCGAGGTCGAAGATCACCGAGTCCCACGACGCGGCCGCGACCGAGGTCGGGTAGCGCTCCAGGCACCGGCCGCGGAAGTACGCACGCGTGTCCTCCGGCGGCGTCGTGATGGCCGCGCGCACCTCCTCCTCGCTGACCAGGCGCTTCATCGAGCCGCGCGCGACCAGGCGGTTGTAGAGGCCCTTGTCCAGGCGCACGTCCGAGTACTGCAGGTCGACGAGGTTCAGCCGCGCGGAGCCCCAGGCGAGGCCGTCGCGCTGCCGGTAGCCCTCGAGCAGCCGCAGCTTGGCCACCCAGTCGAGCCGGTCCGCGCACAGCGACGGGTCCTTGGCCAGGTCGTTGAGGACCTCGCCCCAGATCCGCAGGACGTCGCGGTCGCCGGTGCCCTCCTTCTCGACGAACGCCGTCGCGCGCTCGAGGTAGGCGAACTGCAGGTCCAGGCCGGTGACCTTGCGGCCGCCGGTCAGCTCGACCTTCGTCTTGAGCGTCGGGTCGTGGCTGATCTGGTGCACCGCGCGCACCGGGTCGACCAGGCGCAGGTCGTCGAACCGCTGCCCGGCCTCGATCATGTCGAGCACCAGCGAGGTGGTGCCGCACTTGAGGTACGTGGAGTACTCGGCGAGGTTCGCGTCGCCGATGATGACGTGCAGGCGCCGGTACTTGTCCGCGTCGGCGTGCGGCTCGTCGCGGGTGTTGATGATGCCGCGCTTGAGCGTGGTCTCCAGGCCGACCTCGACCTCGATGTAGTCGGCGCGCTGGGAGAGCTGGTAGCCGGCCTCCTCGCCGGCGGCACCGATGCCGACGCGCCCGGACCCGGTCACGACCTGGCGCGACACGAAGAACGGCGTGAGGCCCGCGATGACGGCCGTGAACGGCGTCGAGCGCTGCATCAGGTAGTTCTCGTGCGTGCCGTACGACGCGCCCTTGCCGTCGACGTTGTTCTTGTACAGCTGCAGGCGGGGCTGACCGGGCACGGAGGCGGCCTTGATCGCGGCCTCCTCCATCACCCGCTCCCCCGCCTTGTCCCAGATCACCGCGTCGCGCGCGTTGGTGACCTCGGGCGCGGAGTACTCGGGGTGCGCGTGGTCCACGTAGAGCCGCGCACCGTTGGTGAGGATGACGTTCGCCGCGCCCAGGTCCTCGACGTCGGAGTCGGCCGGGTGGCCGCCCGGCGAGCCCAGGTCGAACCCGCGGGCGTCGCGCAGCGGCGACTCCACCTCGTAGTCCCAGCGCGCGCGCCTGGACCGCGGTATGTCCGCCGCCGCCGCGTACGCGAGCACCACCTGTGTCGAAGTGAGCACCGGGTTCGCGGTCGCGTCTCCCGGCACCGCGATGCCGTACTCGACCTCGGTTCCCATGATCCGCCGCATGCGCAACACCTTATGACCTGATCCCCGACAACAGCGTGAGGGGAGCTTCGCGTTGAAGCTCCCCCCAGCCTATTCACCCGGACGCCAATCCGGCGGCAGGCCGGATCCGCGAAGCGCCCCTGGACGGTCCGAACGCGGCCACGACGGCGAGCACGACGACCGCCAGCGCGCCGATGACCAGCGGCAACACCACGGACGCGGTCGGCAGGACGAGGGGAACCCCGATGGCCAGGATCGCGATCACCGCGTACCCGAACCCGAGCACGCCCCCTCCGACGACCCCGACGAGGGCCAGCATGACCGCTTCGGCGATCACCCCGCCCTGCAGTCCGCCGCGAGTGACGCCCAAGGCGCGCCGCAGTGCGAGCTCCTTGCGGCGCTCCTGGACGGAGATCGTGAGCGCGGTGCCGATGCCCGTCACGGCGACCGCCACGGACAGCCCGAGCAGCACCATCATCAGCACCGTGCCGAGGTGCATGTACCGGTCGGCCTCCGCGCGCTCGTCGGCGTCGGTCTGCACGATGACGGTCGGGTGGTCCGGCAGCGCGGCCTGCAGACCCGCCCGGAACTGCGCGGGGTCGGTGCCCGGCCGCAGCGCGACCAGCACCTTCTCCGCCGGTCCCGAGGTCAGGCCGCCGAGGACGGGCGTGTACCCGGTGAGCGTGCCGGGAACGGTCCCGACCACCTCGTAGCGCTTGCCGCCGGACTCGACGAACGGCCGGTCCTCCCAGTGCGGCGGCACGATCGCGGTGCCCGCGGTGAACCGCTCGGCACCGGGCACGTTCTGCGCCTTCAGCCACGCCTTGAACTCCTCCGGGTCGGCGCCGGACCCGTTCTCGGCCTTGTGCAGCACGACGTCGGCGGCCACGCCGTCCTGCGCGGGGATCGCCGGCAGCGGCCGCTCCCCCGCGTCGACCACGGTGGCGTCCGGCCGTTCCTCGTTGGCGAACGAGTAGGTCATCTCCTGCGCGGTGCCCAGCAGGACCAGGAAGAACGTCACCATCGAACTGGCCAGCAGCAACGGCAGCGCCACCGACGCCGACCGCTGCGGCATCCTGCGCACCTCGGCCCCGGCGAGCTTCCACTGCGTCCACCGCGCACCGCCGGCCTTGCCGAACAGCCGCGCGATGAACGGCACCGTGACCGGCCCGAGGATCCAGAACAGGCCCGTCACCGCGGCGATCGCGGAGAACGTGACGGCGAGGGGCGCCGCGGCCGTGCCCTTGGCCGCGATGGCCGCCAGCGCGAGGAACGCGGCACCACCGGTGAACAGAAGACCGAACACGAGCCGAAGCCGGCGCACGGACCGTGTCGGCATCTCGTTGTCGGCGTCGCGCAACGCGGCGAGGGGCGACACGCGGGCGGCGTTGATCGCGGGGCGGACGGCGGCGGCGACCGAGAGCACGGCGGCGACGACGACCCCGAGGACCACGTACCCGAGCGACGGCAGCAGCTCCGGGCTGAGCTCGACCGCGCCGAACAGCACGGAGATGCCGGTGACGTCGAACGTCCGCGCGAGCACCCACGCCATCGGCCCGCCCAGCAGCGCACCGCCGATGCCGGCCACCGCACCCGTCAGCAGCGCCTCGACCAGGCTCCTGCGCACCAGTGGCCCGCGCTGGGCGCCGATGCACCGCAGCAACGCCGTCTGCCGCTGGCGTTGCGCGTAGACCGCGCGGAACGTGGCGGCGGCGACGAACACGGCCGTCGCGAGGGCCAGGACGCTGAACGGCAGCAGGATGAACGTCAGGTCGTTGCCGATCTTGTCGGCGTCGGGTTCCGGGTCCCACACGGCGTAGGAGGCTCCGGCGGCGGTCTTGACCGCGTCGCGCGCCCCGCCGATGACCCACACCTGCTTGGTCAACGGCTGCGGGTCGAGCTCGCGCGCGAGGTCGGGACCGGCGACCAGGACGGGCCGCGCGTCGATCCCGCCCTTCTTCAGGACACCGCTGACGGTGACCTGCAGCGGTGTGCCGTCGGCGGCGGCCAGCGAGACCTCGTCACCGGGCTTCAGACCGCGCTCGTAGGCGGTGATCTTGTCGACGGCGACCTCGCCGCCGGCGGCGGGCTGCCTCCCCTCCGCCAGCGGCCAGCGCACCAGGTCCGGTTGCTGGACGTGCACCTCGGCGCGGTGCTGCCCGGCGCGGCCGTTCGCGTCCAGCAGGTCGGCCTGCGCCACCTGCACGGGGACCGCCCTGCCGACGGCGGAGAGCTTGGTCAGCAGGGCGTCGTCGAGCTTCGGGCGGTCCGCCTCGGCGACCGGGGTGGCGTCGTAGGGCTGCTGCCTGACCTCGACCACGTGCCCGACCGAGGACGGTGTGCCGGGTGCCCCCTCGTCGACCGACCTGGTGAGCGCGTCGCTCAGCACCAGGGCGGCCAGCAGGCAGGCCACGCCGACGACGAGCGCGACTCCGGGCAGCAGCGCGCGGCCCGGCCGGGCGCGGAACTCGGCGACGCCGAGCCGCAGGGAAGTGGACACGGATCCTCCTCGGTGACGTCTGACGGTCACGAAGGTAGGAAGGGGGCCGATCAGCGGGCGTCGGACTGCGGTAGCAAGCTGGCGTACGACCACAGGAGGACACGGGGATGATCACCCTCTACGACGAGGACGCCAACCCGGTCGGGGAGGTCTCCCGCGCGCGGATGCGGGCGGAGAACCTCTGGCACGGCTGCGTCCTGATCTTCGTCCGCTCGCTCGACGGCTCCCGCGTGTACGTGCACCGCCGCACCGACACCAAGGACATCTTCCCCGGCCTGTACGACTGCTCGGCCGGCGGCGTGATCGACGCGGGCGAGGCGCCCGGCCCGGCCGCGGAACGCGAGCTCGCCGAGGAGCTCGGCGTCTCCGGCGTGCCGCTGAAGGAGCTCTTCCGCACCCGGTACGTCGACGACCGGACGCGCTACCACGCGTGGGTGTACGAGGTGAGCACCGACGGGCCGTTCACCCACCAGCCGGAGGAGGTGGCGTCGGGCGGGTGGATGGACCTGGGCGAGCTGCGCCGCAGGATCGACGACCCGGACTGGCCGCTGGTGCCCGACGCGCGGGCGATCAGCCGGGAGTGGCTGCGGACGCTAGTGCCAGGGGAGGGCTGAGCGGGTCGCCCAGTACTGCTCGGCCGGTTCGGACAGGTCGGGCAGCACGACCTCCACGGACATGGCCCTGGCGTTGGAGCGCAGCTGCTCGGGGCTCGCCGCGCCGGACAGCACCACGTCCACCCACGGCTGCTGGGCGACCGCGGCCAGCGCCACGGCGTCCGTGCCGATGCCGAGCTCCTTCGCCTGCGCGACAACGGGTCCGGGTGCCTGCACGGCGAGCCGGCCGTTGGCCATGCCCTCCTTGATGACGACCTTGAGCCCGGCGGCGTGCGCTTCGCCCAGAGCGGCCGCCGCCGAGGTCTCCAGCACGTTCCAGGTGGACTGGACGGACGTGAAGATGCCGAGGTCGAGCGCTTTGCGGATGGCCTCGGCCTGGTTCGGTCCCGACGTGGAGAACCCGAGCGGGACACCGGTCGCGACCATCGCCTCCTGCAACGCCCGGTCGTCGAACAACGGGCTGTCGGCGGTCAGCGAGTGCACCTGGTAGAGGTCCACACGCGACAGCAGCGCGCGGGTCTCCTGCCACTGCTGGGAGAAGCGGGCGAGCGAGTGCTCCTTGACCTCGTGCACCTCGGCGTCGGCCCGCCAGTCCGCGGTGTAGGCGTAGCCCCACTTGCTGGAGACGGTCACGTCGTCGTGGCCGGGCAGCCACTCGCTCAGGAACTGCTCGGACAGGCCGTAGGAGCGGGCCGCGTCGACCCACCTGATGCCGATCTCGTACGCCGCGTCGAGCACGAGGTGGCACTGCGCTCGCATGGCGTCCACGTCCCGCACCCGCGGCAGAGCGTCCTCACGACCGATGTTGATGTAGGCGGGACGACCGAGGGACGCGAGACCGAGTGCCAGCTGTGCCATGCCGACTACCGTAAAACGACCCCTGTCACGGCGAACGGCGGCCCCTGGGGACCGCCGTTCACCTGACCCGCCGGGGCCGGTCGAGCTCCGCCGATCAGAAGTCGTCGGCCGTGCGGAGGTGGTTGCGCACCCACTTGCCGGAGTCCTTCAGCGGCCCCTCGCCGGAGAAGCCGCTGCCCGAGCACGTGCCGCTCTTGAACACCGCGCCCGTGCGGTGGTCGTCGGAGAAGTTCCAGTTCGTCCAGGAGATCTTGGCCTCCTTCATGAACGCGATGAACTTGTTCGCCATGGTGAAGTCGTTGGGACCGTCACCGGAGGCCTCCTGCGAACCGAACTCGGTGACGAAGACCGGCACCTGGCTCGAGACCGTGCGCAACGCGTTGAGGTACGAGTCGCGGTGGTCCTTCGCGTAGAAGTGGAAGGTGTACATCAGGTTCGAGGCGTTGACCTTGTTGCGGCTGACCTCGTTGACGTCGCGGCCGTCGGACAGGCCGAACGTCGACCAGCCGTGCGTGCCCACGAGCACGAGGCTGTCCGGGTCCTCCGCGCGGATCGTCGGGATGACGGCCTCCGCGTAGGACTTCACCCGCGACCACGTGACGCCGTTCGGCTCGTTCGCGATGTCGTAGATGATGTTCGTCTTGTCCTTGTGGCGCTGGGCGATCTCCTTGAAGAACGTCTTGGCGCGCGCGGTGTTGTGGTTCGGGTCGCCCGGCGAGAGCTGGTGCCAGTCGACCAGCGCGTAGAGGCCGCGCTTGGTGGCCTCCTCGATGTAGCCGTGCACCAGGTCGGTGAACTTCCGGGGGTTCGACTCGTAGCCGCCCTCCTGGACGTACATCGAGATGCGGAGGACGTCGGCCTTCCAGTCGTTGGCGAGCGCGTCCAGCGACGCGGTCTTGACGCACTGGGAGTACCACTGGATGCCGTGCGTGCTCATGCCGCGCAACTGGATCTGCTTGCCGTTCTTGTTGCACAGCTTGACGCCGCACACCTTCAGCTGGCCGTTGACCGCCGCGGGCGACCCCGCGGGCAGCGCGGCGGCGGAAACGTCGGCGGCGGCCGAACTGCCCGCCGTCACACCGGTCAGGGGGAGCACGACTGCCGCGGCGAGCGCCACCACAGACTTCTGCCAAGCCATTCAGCGTCTCCTCTCGGACGGGCGGCGATTAGTTAGGTAAGTTTCCTTACCGATTAAAGGTATAGATGACCTTAAAGCCGCCCCAAGAGTGCGTCAAGCATCTTGTCGCAGAAGAGTCACAGTTCCGGTACCGAGAGTCACCAGTGCGTAAAGCACCAAAACTGCGACGGCGGCCGGCGCACTCAGCGGCGCGTCCTCGACGACACCCGCCACCTCCCACACCAGGTACGGCACCATCACCGCCGAAGCGTCGACGTTCCACGGCGGCGGCAGCATCGGCGTGATCGCGGGAATGCCCCAGAGCAGCACGCCGACGACCACGACCGCGACGGCCGTGGACCGCACGGCGAGTCCCAGACCGAGGCCGACCAGCCCCGTGACCAGGATCGACAGCACCGCCGTGCCCGCCCACGGCAGCACGTCGCCGAGGTCCTCCCACGGCGCGATCGGCGGCGGCCGGTCCCCCATGAACAACCGGCTGCTGCCGATGCTCAGCGCGAGCGCCGCGGTGCCGAGGACCACGGCCGCGGTGGCGACGAGGGCGGTCTTGGCGGCCAGCAGGCGCTTCCGGTCCGGCACGGCGGTCAACGCGGTGAGCCGCGGGTCGGACGTCGCGACCAGGGCGCCGAGCGCGGCGACCAGGAACTGCGCGACCGGCGTGATCACCACGCTGCTGTCGGCGGAGGCGAACTTCGCCTGTTCCACGGCCGGCGAGGCGTCGTAGTCCTGCACGATCAGCCACGACAGCACCGCCCCCGCGGCCAGCACCAGACCGAGCGCGATGACCAGCCCGTGCGACGACCTGACCGTCCGGAGCTTGATCCACTCGGCGGCGAACGCGTTCCTCACAGGCCCCTCCCGGAGGTGAGGTCGAGGTAGGCGTCCTCCAGCGAACCGTTGCGGGTCAACGCCTCCATCGGTGTCTCCGCGACCAGCCGTCCTCGTGCGACGATCACGACGTGGTCGGCGGTCAGCGCCATCTCGCTCATCAGGTGGCTGGAGACGAAGACCGTGCGGCCCTGCTCCGCGAGCGACCGCATGAGCTCGCGGATCCACCGCACGCCCTCGGGGTCGAGGCCGTTGACCGGCTCGTCGAACATCAGGACCTGCGGGTCGCCCAGCAACGCCGCCGCGACGCCGAGCCGTTGCTTCATGCCGAGCGACAGCGCCCGGATCCGCCTGTGCCGCACGCCGCCCAGGCCGACCTGCTCGACCAGCTCCTCGGCGCGGCGGTGGGGAATGCCGTTGCTCGCGGCGATCCAGCGCAGGTGGTCGAGCGCCCTGCGGCCGTGGTGGACCGCGGCCGGGTCGAGCAGCACGCCGACGTGCCGCAGCGGCTGGTCCAGCTCCGCGTACCTCCTGCCGCAGACCAGCGCCTCGCCCCTCGTGGGCCGGTCAAGGCCGACGACCATGCGCATGGCCGTGGACTTGCCGGCGCCGTTCGGGCCGAGGAAGCCCGTCACCAGTCCCGGCCGGACGGTGAACGACAGGTCGTCGACCGCCGTGGTGCCGCCGTATCTCTTCGTCAGGTTCCGCACCTCGATCATGCGGAGAAGAGTCGGCGGTCGCGCGCTCCACCGGATCGGACCGTGCTCCGATCTCCCGAATCGGACCGTGGTCCGAGGCGTGCGGTCCCGCGGGTCGTTACCTTCGGTCCCGTGATGGCGAAGCTGCACCTCTACCTGGTCGACGCGGCGGCCGCGCTGGTGATCTGGGTCCTCGTCGCCTACGCGATCCTCGAACCGCACCAGCACCCGTCGCCGTGGGTCGCGGTACCGGTGGCCGGGCTGGTCGCCGCTCCGGTGGCCGTGCGCCGGTGGTGGCCGGAGCTGTCACTGGCGGTCAGCACCGCGGCGATGGTGTTCTCGGTCATCAGCCGGGTGCTGCCGATCCCGGCGCTCGGCGCGCCGCTGGGCGCGGTCTGCTTCTGCCTCTACACGATGGCGGTTGACCGCGACCGGGTCTGGTCGCTGGGCGCGTTCCTGGTGGCGATCACCGCCACCGCCGTCGTCTCCGGCGGTGAGCCCGAGAACGTCCTGGTCGCGTTCGCCGCCCTGGGCGCGGTGTGGGCCATCGGCTACACCACCCGCCTGCGGCGTTCGATGATCGAGCGGGAGGCGTCCCGGCAGGCCGGGCAGGCACTCGCCGACGAACGCCTGCGCATCGCCCGCGAGCTGCACGACGTGGTGGCGCACAACCTCTCGCTGATCGCCGTGCAGGCCGGCAACGCCGCACACGTGCGTTCACCCGAGCACGCGTACAGCGCGTTGCAGGTCATCTCCGAGACGAGCCGTGCGGCCCTGACCGAGATGCGGGGGCTGCTGGGCGTGCTGCGCTCCGACGCCGACCTGGCGCCCTCCCCCGGCCTCGACGGGCTGGCCGACCTCGCCGACCGCGCGTCGCTCGCCGGGGTGCGCGTCGCGCTGGAGGTGACGGGCGGGACGGTCGTGCCGGAGGGGATCGCGCTGTCGGCGTACCGGATCGTGCAGGAGGCGCTGACCAACGTGGTGAAGCACGCGGCACCCGCGGCGTGCACGGTGCTGGTGCGGATCACGGCGGAGGCCGTGGTGGTCGACGTCACCGACGACGGTCCCGGGGTGCGGGAGCTGGGGACGGGGCACGGGTTGGTCGGGATGAGGGAACGCGTGGCGGTGTACGGCGGGACGTTCAGCGCGGGACAACGCGAGGGTGGCGGGTTCCGGGTCCACGCGGAGCTGCCGATCCGATGACCAGCGTGCTGATCGTCGACGACCAGGCGTTGCTGCGCGCGAGCTTCCGGCTGCTCGTCGACAACGAACCCGGCCTGACCGCGGTGGGCGAGGCCGGCACCGGAGCCGAGGCCGTGGCGCTGGCCGCGTCCCTGCGACCGGACGTGGTGCTGATGGACATCCGCATGCCGGAGATGGACGGCATCGAGGCCACGCGGCTGCTGGACGGCCCGCGCGTGCTGGTGCTGACCACGTTCGACCTCGACGAGTACGTGTTCGGCGCCCTGCGCGCCGGTGCCTCGGGTTTCCTGCTGAAGGACACACCACCGGCCGAGCTGCTGGCAGCGATCCGCGTGGTTGCCTCCGGCGAGGCGCTGCTGTCGCCGTCTGTCACCCGGCAGCTGATCTCCGAGTTCGTGCGGCGGCCCTCGGCGCCACCGGTGCGCGGGCTGGAGGTGCTGACCGAACGCGAGAAGGAGGTGCTGCGGCTGATCGCGCGCGGGCTGTCGAACGCGGAGATCATGGCCGAGCTGCACGTCAGCACCGGCACGGTGAAGACGCACATCGGAAACCTGCTGGCGAAGCTGCACGCGCGGGACCGTGCGCAGCTGGTGATCGCGGCCTACGAGTCCGGCCTGGCCCGCTGACCCCTGCGGTCCCTGGCCTGGTTCGACTGGCGGCGAACAGGTTGGTGGTGGTCAACGGCGATTCGATCATGTGTTGGTGGTACTTGCAGATGCCTGAGCAGACAAGCGGGGAGGGGGTACCGGCACGTGGAAACGCCCCGGTCGCGAGGAGCGACCGGGGCGGTTCGGTTCGAAGCGGTGTTACAGGTACGTGCCGGTGTTCGTGGCCGTGTCGATCGCGCGGCCGGCGTCCTGGTTCTTCCCGGTGACGAGCGTGCGGATGTAGACGATCCGCTCGCCCTTCTTGCCCGAGATGCGCGCCCAGTCGTCCGGGTTCGTCGTGTTCGGCAGGTCCTCGTTCTCGGCGAACTCGTCGAGGATGGCGGCCTGCAGGTGCCGGACGGAGAGCCCGGGCTGCTTGGTGTCCAGCAGCGACTTGATCGCCGCCTTCTTCGCCCTGTCGACGATGTTCTGGATCATGGCGCCGGAGTTGAAGTCCCGGAAGTACAGGACCTCCTTGTCACCGTTGGCGTAGGTGACCTCCAGGAACCGGTTGTCCTCGGACTCCTCGTACATGCGCTCCACGGTGTGCTGCACCATGCCCTCGATGCAGGCCTTCGGGTCCCCGCCGAACTCGGCGAGGTCGTCGGCGTGCAGCGGGAGGTTCGGCGTCAGGTACTTGTTGAAGATGTCCTTCGCGCCCTCGGCGTCCGGCCGCTCGATCTTGATCTTCACGTCGAGGCGGCCGGGGCGGAGGATCGCCGGGTCGATCATGTCCTCGCGGTTGGAGGCGCCGATGACGATCACGTTCTCCAGGCCCTCGACGCCGTCGATCTCGGCGAGGAGCTGGGGCACGATCGTCGTCTCGACGTCGGACGACACACCGGAACCGCGGGTGCGGAAGATCGAGTCCATCTCGTCGAAGAACACGATCACCGGGGTGCCGTCGGAGGCCTTCTCCCGAGCCCGCTGGAAGATCAGGCGGATGTGCCGCTCGGTCTCACCGACGAACTTGTTGAGGAGCTCCGGGCCCTTGATGTTGAGGAAGTACGACTTCGCCTGCTTGTCGGTCTCCCCGCGGATCTCGCGCACCTTCTTGGCGAGCGAGTTCGCGACGGCCTTGGCGATGAGCGTCTTGCCGCAGCCGGGAGGGCCGTAGAGCAGCACGCCCTTGGGCGGGCGCAGCTCGTACTCGCGGAACAGGTCGGCGTGCAGGAACGGCAGCTCCACCGCGTCGCGGATCTGCTCGATCTGCCGCGACAGACCGCCGATGTCGCTGTAGTCGATGTCCGGGACCTCTTCGAGCACGAGGTCCTCGACCTCGGCCTTGGGCACCCGCTCGTAGGCGAAGCCCGCCTTCGAGTCGACGAGCAGCGAGTCGCCGGGCTTGAGCGGCGCGTCGAGCAGCGGCTGGGCGAGCCAGACCACCCTCTCCTCGTCCGCGTGCCCCACGACCAGCGCCCGTGCGATCTGGTCCTCCCCGTCCTCGGAGAGCACCTCCCGCAGCGCGCAGACCTCACCCGACCGCTCGAACCCGCCGGCCTCGACGACCGTGAGCGCCTCGTTGAGGCGCACCGACTGGCCGAAGGAGAGCTTCTCCGGCTCGACCGCCGGGGACACGGCGACCCGCATCCGGCGGCCGGACGTGAAGACGTCCACCGTCCCGTCGTCGAACCGCGCCATGAAGACGCCGTACCCGCTGGGCGGTTGCGCCAGCCGGTCGACCTCCTCACGCAGCGCGAGCAGTTGGCTTCGTGCTTCGCGGAGGGTGTCTATGAGCTTCGTGTTTCGCTCGGTCAGTTGGCTGACGCGTTCGGTCGCCTCCGCCAGCCGCTGCTCCAGCAGCCGCGCGTGGCGGGGGGACTCGGTCAGCTTGCGGCGCAACGACGCGATCTCGTCCTCGAGGAACCTGATCTGCGCGTTCAGCTCAGCAGAGTTGTTGCCATGGTTCAGCTCGCCACCCTCATCGGGTTGGCTGCCGGGATGACCGTGCTGCATGTCGGCACCCTCCTCCCGTGTACGTACCGATTACGGTACCGGCGATCACCGACAAAATGGGGTACTCACAACATCATCTTCGCTCGTGTGACGCAACGGTCCCGCCTCCAACAGAGGTCAACTGCTCCATCCCGGTGCCCGGTTCGCCCGGCTTCCCGCTACCGTGCGTCCCGAAAACCAGCACCGGCCTTTCGTGTCGCGACACGCCCGCCGACCTGCGAGAAGTCCGACGGGGGGATGATCGGGACACCGACTCGGCTGCCCCATCCCCACGATGCGCGACCACCCTCAGACATTCGCAGGCACGCTTGGTACGGTTCACAGTTCGGCGACGAGCACGAACGTGTCGCGATCCCACCAGGTGGACCACGACGTGCCCCGTTCGGCGGTCACGCACCGCTACCCACCTCGTTCCCGTTCGTCGGAGGACCCGCTCGAGCAGGGCTCCGGTGCGTTCAGCGGGCCTGCGGCCAACCGGGTGGTCTTGCCGGCGCAACCGGCGCACCACCCGACAGCGCAGTGCATCGCACTCGATTCCCGCCGGAGTGCCGCAATCGTTATCAGCCAGAACCTCCGCGTCACCCCGTCGCAACAGCGGGTGGCAGGGCTCCATGACGACGGACCGGTTCGCCGACGTGGCCTGTCCCGGCTTCCTCAAGGAGGGCGAGGGCGCGAGGCAACCCGCTACAGACCGCGCCCGGGGTGACCGTCGGCGAGGTGGTCGTGTCGGGTGAGACGGGTACCTTCGACCTGCGCATGGACGACCTGGTGAACGCCGAGGGTGAGAAGGGCTTCATCCTGTACGGCATGACGCTGCAGAAGAAGGACTCCGGCTGGCTCGTGTGCGGCAGGTCCGCGGTGGAGGAAAGCCGCTCCACCGGCTGACGCGTCGAACCCAGATTTCCACCTCAGCACCACATCATCCAGTTCGGGGGAGTTTCCGATGACCTACCCGCCGCAGCAGCCCGGTCCGCACGGGCAGCAGCCGCAGCCCGGTGGTCCGTACGGGCAGCAGCCGCCGCAGCAGCCGGGTTACGGCCAGCAGCCGCAGCCCGGATACGGCCAGCCCCAGCCCGGCTACGGCCAGCAGCCCCCTCAGCCGGGCTACGGCGCGCCGCAGCCCGGTTACGGCCAGCCGCAGCAGGACCCGTTCGGCCCGCCCAGCGGCGGTTTCCAGCAGGGCCCCTACGGCCAGCAGCCCGGCCCGTACGGGCAGCAGCCCCAGCCCGGTTTCGGTGGCCCCGGCTACGGCGGCCCGCCGCCCAAGAAGAGCAAGACCGGCCTGATCATCGGCGTGGTCGCCGCGGTCGTCGTCGTGCTCGGCGGTGGCATCACGGCCGCCGTCCTGCTCTCCGGCAACGACTCGGACAACAACGCCAGCAGCACGTCCGAACCCGGCAGCAGCGACGGCAAGTCCGGTGACGACGACGCCGACGTCAAGAAGGTCGCCGAGGAGTACATCGCCGCGGCCAGCACCCGCAACGAGAGCAAGGCCAAGTCCTTGACCTGCAAGGCGGTGCTCGACGAGGCGGCGGCGCTGGAGAAGAACCTCACCGAGGAGCAGAAGAAGCTCGCGGAGGAGCTCAAGAAGCTGCCGGTGCCCAAGCTCACCTACAAGGGCGCCGACGTGTCCGGCGACACCGCGAAGGTGAAGATCAACAGCGTCTCGTCCTACAGCGGTCAGACGCAGGACCTGGACATCGACTACACGTTCAAGAAGGAGTCTGGCAAGTGGAAGTACTGCCAGCTCGTCAAGGACCTGAAGCTCCCCACGGCGCCGACCAAGTGACGTCGTGAGCGAAAGGGGGTCCCTCCGGCCGGAGGGACCCCCTTTCCGCTGTTCTCAGCCCTTGCTGGGGCGGCGCTGCGGCTTCGGCGCGGTCACGCCCTCCGCGAGCCGGCGGGTGGTCAGCAGGAACGCGGTGTGCGCGATCATCCGGTGCTCGGGGCGCACGGCGAGGCCCACGACGTGCCACGGGCGCACGAGCGTCTCCCACGCGTGCGGCTCGGTCCAGCACGTCATCTCGCGCAGCGCCTCGGTGATCACGGACAGCTGCGTCGTCGTCGCCACGTAGACGACCAGGACACCGCCCGGGATGAGGTTCTTCGCGACCGTGGGCAGGACCTCCCACGGCGACAGCATGTCGAGGATGACCCGGTCGACCTCGCCCTCGTGGTTCTTCACGTCGTCAACGGTGATCGACCAGTTGCCGGGCCGTTCGCCGAAGAACGTCTCCACGTTGCGGATGGCGTGGACCGCGTGGTCGTCGCGCACCTCGTAGGACTGGACGCTGCCCTTCTCCCCCACCGCGCGCAGCAGCGAGCACGACAGCGCACCGGACCCCGCGCCCGCCTCCAGCACGCGCGCGCCCGGGAAGATGTCGCCGTACATGCAGATCTGCGCGGCGTCCTTCGGGTAGATGACCTGCGCCCCGCGCGGCATCGACAGCACGTAGTCCGGCAGCAGCGGGCGCAGCGCCAGGAAGTTCGTGCCGCCCACGGACTGCACGACCGACCCCTCCGGCTGCCCGATGAGCAGGTCGTGCGGGATGGCGCCGCGGTGGGTGTGGTACTCCTTGCCGGGTTCGAGGACGACCGTGTAGTGCCGCCCCTTGGGGTCGGTCAGCTGAACCCGGTCACCCGGCTGGAACGGTCCACTTGCGCTAATCACCGCGCAATGGTGTCAAACGCCCTTCTCAATGGCCGCACGCAGGTCCTCCCTGCGCAGCACACCGGCCGGACGGCCCTCCAGGTCGACGACGAGGAACTGCCACGCGGCGGTGCCCTGGACGCGTTCCACGATCTCCTCGCCGGGCTCGTCGGCCAGCAGCACCGTCTCCGGCAGGATCGGCTCCGCAGCCTGCTCCGCGGGCGCGAACGGGCTCGCGGCGGCCAGCTTGCGCGCGGCTTCCGCGTCGAGCAGCCCGGCCGCGACGCCGTCGGCCCGCACCAGCACCACGCCCCGTCCTGCGCTGGTGCTCAGCGCGTCCGCCACCGGGCTCTCGGCCGGCAGCTGCAGCACCGGCAGGATCAGGTCGTCGAGGGTGACGCCGGCGGGCCAGGTGCGGCGCCGTTCGCCGGCGAGCTCGCTGCGTGCGCCGGCGACGACGACCCACGCCGTGAGCGCGCACACTCCGAAGCGCAGCCATCGGTCCTCCGCGCCTTCCGCGATGCCGTAGACCGCCCACAGGACGAGCGCGAACGCCACGACGAACCCGCCGACGACGGCGACCCGCGTACCCGTCGCGCGTTGACCGGTCACGGCCCACACGCCCGCCCGCACGATCCGGCCGCCGTCGAGCGGGAGCCCCGGCAGGAGGTTGAACACGGCCACCGCGACGTTGGCGGCGGCGATCTGGGCCACCAGCAGCCAGATGACGTTGCTGGGCTCCATGACGAACGCGCCGATGCCGAAGAGCACGGCCAGCACGACAGACACGGCCGGGCCCGCCCCCGCGACAATGCCCTCGTGACCGGGTTTGCCGGGGCTGCGCATGATCTCCGACAACCCGCCCAGCAGGTACAGCCGCAGCCTCCTGACGGGCAGGCCCAGTCGCAGTGCCGCGACGCAGTGGCCCAGCTCGTGCGCGAGGACGCTGAGGCCGAGGAAGATCGCGAAGAGCGTGGCGAGCAGCAGCCCGACCGCCGGGGGCGTGCCGGGGGCGAGGTCGTCGACCAGCGGCGCGTAGAACGCCACCACGATCGCCGAGCCGACCCACCACGACGGCGCGAGCAGCACCGGGATGCCCGCCACCCGGAACAGCAGCAGGCCGCCCTCCTTCTCGCTGATCCGCGCGGCCACGGGTGCACTGTAGAGGCAGCGGTGTGATCTCGCGGTGTACCGCGCCGGGGGGCGGCTGACCAGGGGGTGCCCGGAATTGTCAGACCCCTGTCCTAGGGTCAGGACCATGAGCACCACGTTGCGCAGGCCCGCGTTGTCGCCGTCGCGGGCAGGGGACTTCAAGCAGTGCCCGCTGCTCTACCGCTTCCGCGCGGTCGACCGCCTGCCGGAGCGGCCGACCAAGGCGCAGGTGCGCGGCACGGTCGTGCACGCGGTGCTGGAGGACCTGTTCGCACTGCCCGCCGCCGAGCGGGTGCCCGACCGCGCGCGGTCGATGATCGCGCCGGCGTGGGACCGGGTGAAGGCCGAGCGGCCCGAGTTCGCCACGCTCTTCGAGGTCCCCGGTGGTGAGGAGGAGGTGGAGTGGCTGGCGTCGGCCACGAAGCTGCTGGACGGCTACTTCGGCCTGGAGGACCCGCGCCGCCTGGAGCCGGAGTCGCGCGAGCTGCTGGTCGAGTCCGAGCTGCCCTCCGGCGTGCTGCTGCGCGGGTACATCGACCGGGTGGACGTGGCGCCGACGGGCGAGATCCGGGTGGTGGACTACAAGACCGGCGCAGCGCCGCGCGAGATCGGCGAGGCCAAGGCGTTGTTCCAGATGAAGTTCTACGCCCTGGTGCTGTGGCGGCTGCGCGGTGTGGTCCCCCGCCAGCTGCGCCTGATGTACCTCGCCGACCGCCAGGCCCTGGCCTACACGCCGGACGAGTCGGAGCTGGCCCGCTTCGAACGCACGCTGGAAGCCATCTGGCAGGCCATCATGCGCGCCGCGCCGACCGGCGACTTCCGCCCGTCGCCGAGCCGCCTGTGCGACTACTGCGACCACAAGGCCTTCTGCCCCGCGTTCGACGGCACCCCGCCGCCCTACCCCGGCTGGCCGGAGCCCGACGACACCGAACCCCTCCAGGACCGCGACTGATGCCCGCCTTCTACCTCCCGCTGGACGAGCACACCTACCGCTCGACCCCGCACACGGTCGGCCCGTGGGGCCCGGACAGCCAGCACCTCGGCCCGCCCTCCGCACTGCTCGTGCGGTCCCTGTCGGACACCGACCGGCTGCTGGCCCGCGTGACGTTCGAGGTCCTCGGCCCGGTTCCGGTGGCCGACCTCACCGTCACCACGGCGGTCGAGCGGCCCGGCCGCTCCGTGGAGCTGGCCTCCGCCACCCTGTCCCACAACGGCCGCGCGGCCCTCGTCGCCCGCGCCTGGCGCATCTCGACCTCCGACACCACCCCGGTGGCCGGCGGTTCCGGCGTCCCGCTGCCGCCGCCGTCGGCGGCGGTGCCGATGGAGGTCCCCGAGCACTGGGGCGGCGGCTACCTCTCCGCCGTCGAGTGGCTCTCCCTGTCCGGCGGCATCTTCACCCCCGGCGACGCCCTGGTGTGGGCCCGCCCCCTGGTCGACGTGGTCGAGGGCTCCCCCATCACCCCGCTGGAACGGCTGTTCGCCGTCGTCGACTCCTCCAGCGGTGTCTCGTCCCGCGTGGACATCCGCAAGTGGTACGCCATCAACACCGACCTGACCGTGCACCTGCACCGCCGCCCCGTCGGCGAGTGGGTCGGCCTGGACGCGCGCACCACGATCGGGCCGGACGGCGTCGGGGTGGCGACGAGCACCGTGCACGACGTGGAAGGGCCGGTGGGGTCGACGGCGCAGGCCCTGTTCGTGCGCGAACGCTGACTCGGCACGCAGTCTGCTGTGGACATCCCGAGGGCGTTGCTCTCGATACCCAGCGTGCGGATCTGCGTCTCGCTGGTGAGGGCCGGCACGAGCGCGACCAGGACGAGTGCGGCCGTCTTTCCCGGGTGGCACAGACCAAAAGGCGCTCGGACGTCGTCCTGATACACCGCGCCGTTGCACCGGGCGAAGTAGCTGCCAGCGGCTTTACGCCGTTCGTGCGTGCCGCGGGAACGGGGACGGGGCGTAGCGTCGGCGGGACTGTGAAGAGGTTCGCGAACCGGCGGGAGGCGGGCCGCGCCCTGGCCGCGCAGCTTGCGGAGCACACCTGGCACGACCCGCTCGTGCTGGGGCTGCCGCGCGGCGGTGTGCCGGTGGCGGCGGAGGTCGCGGAGGTCCTCGGGGCTGAGCTGGACGTCGTGGTGGCGCGCAAGATCGGCGCGCCGGGGCACCCCGAGTACGGGGTCGGCGCGGTCGCGGTGGACAGCGCGCCGATCTACGACGCCGCGGTGCTCAGAGTGCTCGGGCTCACCGAGGAGCAGCTGGCCGCGGGCTGCGACCGCGAACGGGCCGAGGCCGCGCGCAGGACCGCGCTGTACCGGCGGGATCGGCCGCCGCTCGTGGTCGAGGAGCGGGACGTGGTCGTGGTCGACGACGGGCTGGCCACCGGTGTCACCGCGCGGGCCGCCCTGCACTGGCTGGAGCGACGAGGGCCGAACCGCCTGGTGCTGGCCGTGCCGGTCGCCGCGAGGCAGTCGGTGCGCACGTTCAGCACGCCCGTGGTGGCGGTGCTCCTGCCGCGGCACCTCGGTGCGGTGAGCCGGTGGTACGACCGCTTCGAGCAGACCTCAGACGCCGAGGTCCTCGAAGTGCTGGACCACCGGGAACGGTGAGTAGAACCGGTGCAGCAGCTCCGACCACCGGGCGTAGGACGGGCCCTGGCGGAACCCGACCGTGTGCGCCTCGACCGACTCCCACTGCACCAGCAGCAGGTACCGGTTCGGGTCCTCCAGGCACCGCGACAGCCGCAGGCCGAGGAAGCCCGGCGAGGCGGAGATCAGCTCCCGCGCCTCGCCGAAGGCCTCCTCGAACTCCGCCGCACGTCCGGGCAGGACGTCCAGCACGGCGTGCTCCAGGATCACAGGCGGCAGAACCGGATGTCCGAGGCCAGGATCGCCTTGGCGCCGATCGCGGCCAGCTCGTCCATGACCCGGTTCGCGTCGCGGCGGCGGACCATCGCCCGCACCGCGACCCAGTTCTCGTCGGCCAGCGGCGCGACCGTCGGCGACTCCAGGCCCGGCGTGAGGCTGATCGCCTCGTCCAGCAGCGTGCGCGGGCAGTCGTAGTCCAGCATCAGGTACTGCTGGGCGAACACGACGCCCTGCAGGCGGGCCTGCAGCTGCTTCTTGGCCGGCGAGAGCTCCGAGCCCGCGCGGTGCACGAGGACCGCCTCCGACTCGCAGATCGGCTCGCCGAACGCCACCAGGTCGTGCTGGCGCAGCGTGCGGCCGGAGCCCACGACGTCGGCGATCAGGTCGGCCACGCCGAGCTGGATGGAGATCTCGACCGCGCCGTCGAGGCGGATCACCGTGGCGTTGATGCCGCGGCGTTTGAGGTCGCGGCCGACCAGCTTCGGGTAGGCGGTGGCGAGCCGCTTGCCCTCCAGGTCCTCGACCGTCCAGTCGGTGCCCCGCGGGCCCGCGTAGCGGAAGGTGGACCCACCGAAGCCCAGTGCCAGCAGCTCCTCGACGGAGGAGCCGTTGTCATCGGCGCCCGAGTCGGCGGCCAGGTCGCGGCCGGTGATGCCCAGGTCGAGGTCACCGGACGCCACGTAGATCGCGATGTCCTTGGGGCGCAAGAAGAAGAACTCGACCTCGTTGTTCGGGTCGAGCACGGTCAGGTCGCGCGGCTCGTGCCGCTGCCGGTAACCGGCCTCGGTCAGCATCGCGGAGGCGCGTTCGGCGAGCGCGCCCTTGTTCGGGACTGCTACGCGCAGCATCGGTCAGCTCTCCGTCAGAGGTACTTGTAGACGTCGTCGAGGGTCAGGCCGCGGCCCAGCATGATCACCTGGAGGCGGTACAGCAGCTGCGAGATCTCTTCCGCGAGCTTCTCGTCGGACTCGTACTCGGCGGCGATCCAGACCTCGCCCGCTTCCTCCAGGACCTTCTTGCCCTGCGCATGGACGCCGGCCTCAAGCGCAGCCACGGTGCCGGAACCCTCCGGCTTGGTGCGGGCTCGTTCGGTCAGTTCGGCGAACAGCGAGTCGAAGGTCTTCACGGGGGCACATCCTCCCACCTCCGGACGGGTGGTCCACACCGCGGTCACCTCTGTTCCAGCCCGTGGACGTGATCTGTCCTGCATGGACACCCAGTAGCGTGAATCTGTGTCGGAGTTCGCCGAAGTCCTCGCAGCGCTGCGCCAGGTGCGCGGCATCAACCCGTTCTTCGCGCTGGACGTGGGCCGTCCGGACGACTCGTGGCTGCCGGGGACGGCACTGCTCGAAGGCCCCGCCCTCAGGGAGACCATCGACGCGATCGCGGCCCGCTACAACGCCGCCGAGCCCCGCGTCGCCGCCAGCCTGTTCTTCCTCAGCTACACCGCGCGGCTGCTCAGCCCGCTCACCGCGACGGACCTGCCGATCGACGTGCGCCCGGAGAACCTGTGGTGGCAGCACCACCGCCGCAACGGCCTGAGCGTCCGCATCGACACCCCGCGGCTCGGCCCGCGCCCGGCGGAGGCGCTCGCACCGGTCGTGGAGGCGGTCCACGCGGTCGTGCCCGTGGCACGCGGTCTGCTGTGGGGCAACGCGATGTCGAACATCGCGGGCGCGCTGAAAATGGTGGTGCGAGCGGGTGCGCTGAGTGCGGAGGAAGCGGAGGAACGCGGCAACCGGCTCATGGCAGCGCCACCGTTCGAAGGTGCCGGGGAATTCGTCACCCTGCCCGGCGAGGTCGCGTTCCTGCGCCGGTCGTGCTGCCTTTACTACCGCGTTGCCGCAGGTGGGAAGTGCGGGGACTGCCCTCTTGTGAAGTGATGAAGACGACAACTCTTATGGCCGGTTGTGCGTGAACCGCCGTTCACCTTACGGTGCACGCGCCGCAGTGACGGGAAGCCGGTGGAAATCCGGCGCGGTCCTCGCCACTGTGACCGGGAAGCGATCCCCGCCGAGCACGTCACTGGTCCCGCGAGGGGCTGGGAAGACGCGGGGGCAGCGTTGATCCGGGAGTCAGGAGACCGGCTGCGGCGCCGTAAGGAGTTTCACCTTCCACGAGGTATGGAGGAGCCCGTCATGACGAGCCCTGCAGCAAGCCTGTCCGCCGTCCGCGTGCCCAAGTGGGCCTTCGCCGTCTCAATGCTCGGCCTGATCGTCACCTACCTGGTCCTGCAGGAGAACGGCCTCGCTCTCGGTGCGAGCTCGGAGCTGCTGCACGAGTTCTTCCACGACGGCCGCCACGCCCTCGGCGTTCCCTGCCACTGATCCGCTGATCACGCAGATGACGACCACGTACAGGTCGATCGCACTGCGCGGACTCGCGGCCGGCGCCATCGCCGGTACCGCCTCCGCGCTCGTGCAGCTCCTGGTCACCGAGATCCCCATCCGCGCCGCACTGGCCGTCGAGGAGGCCCGCACCCCCGCCGGTGACGGCCACTCCCACTCGCACGGCGAGGAGGGGCTGGTCAGCCGCGGCGTCCAGATCGCGGGCGGCATGCTCGGCGTGGTGATCGTCGGCATCGCCGTCGGCCTGGTGTTCGCCACGGCCTACGCGCTGTCGAAGCGCTGGTTCGCCGACCGCACGCCGTTCACCCGCAGCACCGCGTTCGGAGTCGCCGTGTTCGGTGCGGTGGCGCTGCTGCCGTGGCTGAAGTACCCGGCGAACCCGCCCGCGGTGGGCGACCCGGACACGGTGAACTACCGCACCGCGCTGTACCTGGGCGTGGTGGTGGCCGGTCTGGCGATCGTCTGGGGAGCGAGCTGGCTCGCCTCGGCACTGGCCGCGCAGCCGCACCCGGTCCGCGTGACCGCGGTGCTGCTCGCGGTCGTGGCGGCGGTGGCGGTGGTGCTGGTGGCGTTCCCCGCGCCGCCGGACACGATCCCGGCGGACATGCCGGTGGCCGTGCTGTGGCAGTTCCGCCTCAGCTCACTCGCCCAGCTGGCCACGCTCCACGTCGGTCTCGGCGTGGTGTTCGGCCTGCTGGTCGATCCGGCGACACGCCGGGCGAAGGCACCCGTCGCGGTTTCCTGATGGTCCGGGGCGGTCGTCGCGGCGACCGCCCCGGGTCTACAGGGCCTGGTGGTAGCGCAGCTCGTAGCGGTGCGAACTCTTGATCAGCACAGACGCCTCCACCGGGCGATCGTGGTCGCTGTAGACGACCCGCAGCTGCCGGATGACCGGCGTCCCGCCGGGCAGGTCGAGCGCCTCGGCTTCCGCAACGGTCGGTGGGCGCGCTGAGATCCGGTCGACGAACGACCGCTGGACGAAGCCGAGGTCAGCGAGCGCCCGAGGTGCACCGCCGCGGATCTTCGCAGGTCTCGCCAGGGCGGTGTCACCGGCGATGTCCACCGGGTAGTACGACGCTGACAGCTCCACCGGCTGGTCCTGGTGGCTGAGGATCCGGGTGCGGACGACCGCCGGCACTCCGGGGCCGAGGCCCAAGCCCTCGGCCACGTCGGCCGGAGGGACGACCGTGTCGACGGCGAGCAGCTCGTAGCGGAACCGGCCTGCCCCGGGCTCGATGTAGGCAGCGGCGTCGACCACCAGCGGTTCCCGGTCGCGGACGTACACGCCCTTGCCGGCGCGGCTGTCGAGAAGACCCTCGTCCTTCAACGCCTTCAGCGCGTGCTGGATGGTCGCGTTGGCCGCACCGTGCTGTGCGACGAGCTGTGCGGTCGACGGCAGCTGCGCACCCGGCGGCAGCTCTCCGCGCATGATGAGGTCGCGCAGCTCCGCCGCGATCTGCTCGTGCCGGGGCCGGACGTCACGTGCGCGGGGCAATGCCTGCTCCTCGGAACTTCGTCTGGACGGTCATGGCGTCAGCTCATAACGCAGCCGCCGCCCATCGGACACCATCGTCATCACGGTGGCCTCGACAGGCCGATCCTCCTCGGTCAGCAGCGAACGCGCGAGCAGCAGAACGCAAGACTGGCCCTCGAGTCGCAACGCGGTCCGCTCGTCCACTGTGGCCAGACGAGCGCTGACGTCCTCGCGCACCCGCTTCGGGGGATGACCGAGCCCGGCGAGGAAGGCCACCGCGCCACCGGGGATCTTGCGCGGCTCGGCGAGGCGGGTGCCGCGAGCGATGACCACGGGGTAGTGCGAGTCGACGAGTTCGACCGGCTGGCCGTCGAACAACATCAGGCGCCGCCTGACCACCACCGGATCACCTCGTTCCAGGTCGAGCATGGCGGCGACCGCGGCGGTGGCGGGCACTTCCTCGACGCCCAGCAGCTTTTGGGTCCCCTCACCGCCGTGCACCTGCGCCTCGGCAGCCCAAGCGTCACCGGGTTGACCGCTCACGTACGGCATCGAGACGCTCGTCCACGAGCGCACGGTCGTCATCACTCACGCTCCTCGGCTGGGTCCTGCGCGTACCGCTGTCATAGACCCTAGTCATAGGATCAGCTAGGTACATTTCGGATATTGCAGTAAGGTTGCCCGGATGATCAACGCCCCTTACATCACCGCTTGGAGCGCAGAGCAGGATCTGCCCTACGAGTTGGTGGTGCGTCCAGGCCACGGCATCGGCTACGCGGACGAAGTCCTGACTGATCGGGACACCCGCGGTGTGTTGTGGCTCCGCGGCCCGATTCGGCACGAGGTGGGACGCCCTGAGTTCGGCCGGGTGCACCCGCTCAGGCAGCGACGAGCCATGCGGCGGTTGCTGTGCCAGGTCTGCGCGGGACCAGCGGACCGCACGGACGACGGCGTGCTGTGGCTGTTGCGCGACTACCGCAACGACTGGCCGCACTGGCCGGAGGGCATGGGGTGCAACGAGCCGCCCGTGTGCCGATCGTGCGTCACGCTCTCCCTGCGGCTTTGCCCGGCACTGCGACGCGGCGCTGTCGCAGTCCGATCAACCGAGTTCCCCGTCGTCGGGGTGAGAGGTGTGCTGCACCGGCCCGGCGCGCGTGGTCCTGCGGTGGCGCAGGATGCAACTCGGTACTTCGACGACCCGGACATCCCCTGGATGGTGGCCTCCGCCCTGGTGCGTCAGCTCAGCAACTGCGTTCTGGTGCCGTTCGACGATCTTGGCCTGATCACCTGACCTGCAGCGCCTTCAGCACTTCGAGGTCGACGCCGACGAGGGAGTCGCGGAACACCCGCCGCTCCCCCGCCGGCACCTCGACGTCACACGGCACGACCAGCACGGTGCACCCGGCCGCCACCGCAGAGGCGACACCGGTCGGCGAGTCCTCGACCGCCACGCACCCGGCCGCGTCCACGCCGAGCAACCGCGCCGCCTTCAGGTACGGCTCCGGCAGCGGCTTGTTCAGCCCGTCCACCTCGTCGCCGCACACCGTCACGTCGAACAGGTCACGGCCGATGGTGTCGAGCGCGACCTCGGTCAGCGACCGTTCGGTGGAGGTCACCAGCGCCATCGGCACGCCGGACGACCGCACCGCGCGCAGCGCCTCGGCAGCGCCCGGACGCCACGGCAGACCGGTGCGGAAGACCTCCTCGGTGCGGCGGGAGATCCACGCGGCGCCGTCGGCCATGTCGGCGTCGGTCGGTTCGATGCCGACGTCGGCGAACAGCAGGCGCATCGTCGTGGGGACGTTGCTGCCGACCATGCGTTCGCGGGTCTCCAGCGACAGGATCCCGCCGAGCTTCTCGGCGTACTCGTAGAGCGGGATGTCCCACAGCTTCTCGGAGTCCAGCAGCGTGCCGTCCATGTCCCACAGGACAGCTTGCGGGTCAGACATTGAAGTACTTCGCCTCCGGGTGGTGCGCCACGAAGGCGTCGGTGGACTGTTCCGGGTGGAGCTGGAGTTCCTCGGACAGCGTGACGCCGATGCGGGCCGGGTCGAGCAGGTCGACGACGCGCCGGCGGTCTTCCATCTCGGGGCAGGCGCCGTAGCCGAACGAGTACCGCGCGCCGCGGTAGCCGAGCTTGAAGTACTCCTCGACGGCGGCGGGATCTTCCTGGGCCACTGACCCGCCCGCCGGCCACACGAGCTCCTCGCGCACGCGCTTGTGCCAGTACTCGGCCAGCGCTTCGGTGAGCTGGACCCCCAGTCCGTGGACCTCCAGGTACTCACGATACGCGTTCTTGCCGAACAGCTCGTTGGCGTAGTCGGCGATCGGCTGGCCCATCGTCACGAGGTGGAACGCGATGACGTCGACCTCACCCGACGAGCGGGCGCGCCAGAAGTCGGCCAGGCAGAGGCGCCGATCCCTCTTCTGGCGCGGAAAGCGGAACCGGAAGCGCTCCGGCGCGTCCGGGGAGGGCTCGGTCAGGATGACCAGGTCGTTGCCCTCGGACACGCACGGGAAGTAGCCGTAGACGACCGCGGCGTGGGCAAGAACACCTTCTGTCGCAAGGCGTTCCATCCAGTACCGCAGCCGTGGCCTGCCCTCGGTCTCGACGAGCTCCTCGTAGGTCGGGCCGCCGCCGCGCGTGCCCTTGAGGCCCCACTGGCCCATGAACGTCGCGCGCTCGTCCAGCAGCGCGCTGTAGTCCGCGACGGGAATGCCCTTCACCACGCGGCTGCCCCAGAACGGCGGCACCGGCACCGGGTTGTCGGTGGCCACGTCGGAACGACCGGTTCCCGCTTCTTCCTCTCCTGGCGCGGCTTTGCGGGCCGCGGCGATGCGCAGCGCACGTTCGCGGCGGGCCTTGCGCTCGGCGGCCTTCGCCTGGGCCTCCGGGTCGACCAGAGGGGTCTCTCCGCGTTTCGCCGCCATGATCGCGTCCATCAGGCGCAGGCCCTCGAACGCGTCGCGGGCGTAGCGGACGTCGCCCAGGTACATCTCGGTCAGGTCGTTCTCGACGTAGGCGCGGGTCAGCGCGGCGCCGCCGAGCAGCACCGGCCAGCGGGCCGCGACGCCCCTGGAGTTCATCTCCTCCAGGTTCTCCTTCATGACCACGGTCGACTTGACCAGCAGGCCGGACATGCCGATCGCGTCCGCGCGGTGCTGCTGCGCGGCCTCCAGGATGGCGTTGATCGGCTGCTTGATGCCGATGTTCACGACCTCGTAGCCGTTGTTGGACAGGATGATGTCGACGAGGTTCTTGCCGATGTCGTGCACGTCGCCCTTGACCGTGGCGAGCACGATGCGGCCCTTGCCGCCGTCGTCGGACCGTTCCATGTGCGGTTCGAGGTGCGCGACGGCGGTCTTCATGACCTCGGCGGACTGCAGCACGAACGGCAGCTGCATCTGGCCGGAGCCGAACAGCTCGCCGACGGTTTTCATGCCCGCCAGCAGCGTGTCGTTGATGATCTGCAACGCCGGGCGTTCGTCCAGTGCGAGGTCCAGGTCCGCTTCCAGGCCGTTGCGCTCGCCGTCGACGATCCGGCGCTCCAGCCGTTCGAACAACGGCAGCGCGGCCAGCTCCTCGGCGCGCGACGCGGAGTTCGACTTGGTGGTGACGCCCTCGAACAGCTCCATCAGCTTCTGCAGCGGGTCGTAGCCCTCGCGGCGGCGGTCGTGGACCAGGTCCAGCGCCACCGCGCGCTGCTCGTCGGGGATGCGCGCCATCGGCACGATCTTCGACGCGTGCACGATCGCCGTGTCGAGGCCCGCCTGCACGCACTCGTGCAGGAACACCGAGTTCAGCACCTGGCGCGCGGCCGGGTTGAGTCCGAAGGAGACGTTCGACAGGCCCAGCGTCGTCTGCACGTCCGGGTAGCGGCGCTTGAGCTCGCGGATCGCCTCGATCGTCTCGACCGCGTCGCGGCGGACCTCCTCCTGGCCGGTGGAGATCGGGAACGTCAGGCAGTCGACGATGATGTCGGAGCGGCGCAGGCCCCAGTTCGTCGTCAGGTCCTCGATCAACCGGGTGGCGACGCGGACCTTCCAGTCCCTGGTGCGCGCCTGGCCCTCCTCGTCGATGCACAGCGCCACGACCGCGGCACCGTGCTCGGACACCAGCCGCATGATCTTCTGGAACCGCGAGTCGGGCCCGTCGCCGTCCTCGTAGTTCACCGAGTTCACCGCGCACCGGCCGCCCAGGCACTCCAGGCCCGCTCGCAGCACGTCCGGCTCGGTGGAGTCGAGCACGACCGGCAACGTCGACGCGGTGGCCAGGCGGGACGCGAGCGCCCGCATGTCCGCCTCGCCGTCGCGGCCGACGTAGTCGACGCACAGGTCGACGAGGTGCGCGCCCTCGCGGGTCTGATCCCGCGCGATCTCGATGCAGTCGTCCCACTTCTGGGCGAGCATCGCCTCCCGGAACGCCTTGGAGCCGTTGGCGTTCGTGCGCTCGCCGATCATCAGCACCGAGGCGTCCTGCTTGAACGGGACGGACTGGTACAGGGAGGACACCCCGGGCTCGGGACGCGGCCGGCGCGCGGGCGGGCCGAGGTCGCGCACGGCGGCGGCGACCTGGCGCAGGTGCTCCGCGGTCGTGCCGCAGCAGCCGCCCACGAGCCGGGTGCCGAACTCGGTGACGAACCCGGCCAGCGCACGGGCCAGCTCCTCCGGGGAGAGCGGGTAGACGGCGCCGTTCGGGCCGAGTTCGGGCAGGCCGGCGTTCGGCATCACCGACAGCGGGATGCGGGCGTGCTTGGCCAGCGTGCGCAGGTGCTCGCTCATCTCGGCGGGGCCGGTCGCGCAGTTGAGGCCGATCAGGTCGATGCCGAGCGGTTCCAGCGCGGTCAGCGCGGCACCGATCTCCGAGCCCAGCAGCATCGTGCCGGTCGTCTCGACGGTGACCTGGGCGATGATCGGGACCGTGCGGCCCTCCGCGGTCATCGCGCGCTTGGCGCCGACGACCGACGCCTTCGTCTGCAGCAGGTCCTGCGAGGTCTCGACGATGATCGCGTCCACGCCGCCGGCGAGCAGGCCGCGGCACTGCTCCACGTAGGCGTCGCGCAGCGTGGCGTACGGGGCGTGGCCCAGCGTCGGCAGCTTGGTGCCGGGGCCGACCGAGCCGAGCACGAACCGCGGCCGGTCGGGGGTGCTGAACTCGTCGGCCACCTCGCGGGCCAGTGCCGCGCCGCGTTCGGACAGGTGGTGGATCTGATCGGCGATGTCGTACTCGGCCAGGTTCGCGAGGTTCGCCCCGAACGTGTTGGTCTCGACGGCGTCCACGCCGACCTCGAGATAACCGCGGTGGACGGCCTTCACGACGTCCGGCCGGGTGACGTTCAAGATCTCGTTGCAGCCCTCGAGACCGGCAAAGTCGTCGAGCGAGAGGTCGGCGGCCTGGAGCATCGTGCCCATGGCGCCGTCGGCGACCACAACCCGGTTCACCAGCGCTTCGAGGAACGGTGAGGATCCACGATCAGGCATGGGCCAAGCCTACGATGACTTGGCTGGGGGAGGCCGTAGTCTGGCGCCGTGAACGATCCGTCCCAGGACTCCCCGACCCCCGCGAACCCGCGCGAACCGCTCACGAGCCCGATCATGGTCTGCGCTTTCGAGGGGTGGAACGACGCCGGCGATGCCGCGAGCACCGCCGTCGAGCACCTGCAACTCACCTGGGACGCCACCCCGCTCGCCGAGATCGACCCGGACGACTACTACGACTTCCAGGTGACGCGGCCCACGGTCCGCATGGTGGACGGTGTCACCCGAAGGGTCGACTGGCCGACGACGCGGCTCTCGGTGTGCCGGCCGCCCGGTTCCTCCGTCGACGTGGTCCTCGTGCACGGCATCGAGCCGAACATGAGGTGGCGCAAGTTCGCGGACGAGCTCCTCGGCCACATCGAGGTGCTCGGGGTGACGACCGTGGTGACGCTCGGCGCCCTGCTCATGGACACGCCGCACACCCGCCCCGTCCCGGTCACCGGAACCGCCTACGACGCGGACGCCGCCGAGAAGTTCGGCCTGGAGCACTCGAAGTACGAGGGCCCGACCGGCATCGTCGGCGTGTTCCAGGACGCGTGCGTGCGGGCCGGCATCCCGGCCATCTCGTTCTGGGCCGCCGTGCCGCACTACGTGTCGCAGCCGCCCTCCCCCAAGGCCACGCTCGCGCTGCTGCACCGGGTGGAGGAGGTCCTCGACATCGAGGTCCCGCTCGGCGCGCTGCCCGAACAGGCGGAGGAGTGGGAGCGGACCGTCTCCGAGATGGCCGACGAGGACGAGGACGTGCGCAACTACGTGCGTGCGCTGGAGGAGCGCGGCGACGCGGCCATGCAGATCACCGAGGCCTCCGGTGACGACATCGCGGCCGAGTTCGAGCGCTACCTGCGCCGTCGTGGCCGCGGTCCCGGCTGGCCGTCGACCGGTCCGCGCTGACCTTCCGGGCGTCTGCAAGTACCACCAACAGGGTGGTTGGTGGTACTTGCAGACGCCCTCAGCCGGGACGGCGGGGAAAGTTAGCACCCGGCAAGCATCTGTGCCGCCGGCCCGATTAGGGTGAACGGCGGAGGTGTGCGTGGGACGGTTGGCACGCGCCGGGTTGTACGCGGGCGCACTGATCGGGCCGTTCGGCGGCGCCGTCACCACGTCGGTCCTGCCCGAGATCGGCGGCAGCTTCGGCCGCTCGCCGGGTGCGGCGGCCTCGACGCTCACCTACTACCTCGTGCCGTTCGCGGTGCTGATGCTGGTGTCCGGCACGCTCGCGCAGCGCTGGGGACCGCAGCGCACGGTCCGGATCGCGTACGTCGCCTACGCCGTCACGTCCCTGCTGGCCGCGAGCGCGTGGACGTTCGAGGTGCTGCTCGCCTCGCGGGCGTTGCAGGGTGCGGCGAACTCGTTCACCACGCCGGTGCTGCTGGCCGTGATCGCCGCCTCGACCCCCAAGGAGAAGCTCGGGCGCGCACTGGGGCTGTTCGGGTCGATGCAGGCGGCCGGGCAGACGTCGGCGCCGCTGGTGGGCGGGCTCAGCGCGGAGGTCGACTGGCGGCTGGCGTTCGTGGTGATCGCGGTCGTGGCGGCCGGGCTCGCGGTGCTGGGGGTGCCGCAGACCGACGCCGAACCGGAGCGGGACGCGAGCCTGCGCAGCGCGTTCGTGCCCAGCACGCTGCGGCCGGCGCTGATCGCGTTCATCGGCTGGGGCTGTCTGGGCGGGTTGTCGTTCCTCGTGGCGTTCCGGCTGGACGACGTGTTCGGGCTCGGCGCCGGTGAACGCGGGTTGTTGCTCACCGGGTTCGGCGTCGTCGGGTTCCTGACCGCCCGGCACATCGGCAGGGCGATCGACCGGTTCGGCGCGACCACCACCGTCGTCGTCGGCGCGACGCTCGGCGGTGGTCTCGTCGCCGCGGTCGGCACGGCCCCGCTGGCGGCGCTCGTGGTGGTCGCGTGGGCGCTGACCGGTGCGGCGGCGCAGGGCGTGCTGGTCAGCATCAACGCGCTGGTGCTGCAGAGCGACAACGCCAACAGGGGCGGCAGCGTCAGCGTCGTGCAGTCGCTGCGCTTCATGGGTGCCGCCGCGGCCCCGCTGGCGTTCGTCCCGCTCTACCAGGCCCACCCGCTCGCGGGCTTCCTCGTGCCCGCCGCGCTGCTGGTCGTCGTGCCCGCGGTCGTCACGTGGTCAGGTCGCGGCGCCGGAAGCCGGCGAAGCCCGCGGCCAGGAGCACCACCGCGACCGCGGTGAGCCACCCGAGCGGCCCGAAGGTGATGTCCGGGTACTTCGGGACGTGGGTGAACGGCGCGAGGTCGATCACCCACTGGTCGAGCCGCAGGGCCGGGCCGAGCAGCGTGAGCACCAGCGACACCGACACCACCGCCCAGCTCACGCCGGTGAGCTGCGGGAACACCCCGAACAGCGCCAGCGCCACGCCCGCGACCACCCAGGCCGCCGGGAGCTGGACCAGCGCGGTGCCGACCATGCGCGGCAGCACACCACCCAGGTCGTCGGTCTGCACTCCGTAGACCAGGCCAAGCCCCAGGCCCGCCGCTACCAGCACGACCGCGCCGCCCACCAGGGCGAACACCGCGTGCGAGGCGACCCAGCCCGAGCGCGACACCGGGGTGGCGAGCAGTGGCTCCGCCCGGAGCGAGGTCTCCTCCGACCGCAGCCGCAGCACCGCCTGGACCAGGTAGATCGACGTGATCAGGCCCAGCAGCTGCGTGACGGTCGCGAAGAACGCGTCCACCATCGCGTCGGCACCGCCGATCTGCTGCACGACCTGCCCGAGCGCGGGGTTGTCCTGCACCATCTGCCCGACCGCCTGCGCGACGCTGCCGTAGATCACGCCCACGCCGGACAACGCGATCGACCAGCCGATCAGCGAGCCCCTCTGCAGCCGCCAGGCCAGGCCGAACGGGCTGCCGATCGTGCCGTGCGCCGGGCCGGGCCGCGCGGCCAGCAGGCCGAGCCCGACGTCGCGGCGGGTCACGACGTAGCTCGACAGGCCCACGAGCAGGACGAACGCCGCCAGCGGGAGCAGCAGCACCCAGAACCGGTCGTCGCCGAACGACCGCACGTGCTCGGTCCAGCCGATCGGCGAGAGCCAGGTCAGCCACTGCGGGCCCGACTCCCCCGCGGCGTCGCCGGCCGCGCGGAACAGGTAGGTGACGCCGAGGAAGCCGCCCGCGACCGCGTTCGACACGCGCGAGTTCTCCGACAGCTGGGCGGTCAGGGCGCTGACGCCGGTGAACACGAGGCCCACCGAAGCCGTCGACAGGCCGAACGCGAACGAGCCGGCCGCGTCGAGGTCCTTGCCGATCAGCGCGAGCGCTTGCAGGAGCCCGATCAGCAGGCTCGTGCCGCCCGCGGCGACCACCGCGGCGGCCAGGGGCGCGTGCCGGCCGACGACCGTGGCGGCGATGAGCTCCGTGCGGCCTGCCTCTTCTTCTGCGCGCGTGTGGCGGGTGACGACCAGCATGGCCATGATCGCGACGAACAGGCCGGAGAACACGCCCCAGCGCCACACCACCAGGCCGCCCAGCGACGACCAGTCGTGCAACGGGCCGAGCATCGCGAGGAACGCGGAGTTGGCGTTCGCGGTGGCGCCGAGCAGCGCCCGCGACTCCTGCGAGGAGTACAGCTCCTCCAGCGCGGTGGTCGTCGAGTAGGTGACGCCGACCAGGAACAGCACCCAGACCGGCAGCAGCACCCGGTCGCGGCGCAACGCCAGCCGCACGAGCTGCCAGGTGCCGATCATTTGGCGTCCTCGTAGTGGCGCAGGAACAGCTCCTCCAGCGTGGGCGGCTGCGAGGTCAGGGTGCGCACGCCGGTGGACACCAGCTGCTTGAGGGCGAGGTCGAGCTTGTCCGAGTCGACCTCGAACCTCACCCGGTTGCCCTCGGCGACCAGGTCGTGCACGCCGTCGAGGTGCGCCAGGCCGTCGGGCGGGCCGGCGAGCTCCGCGGAGATCGAGGTGCGGGTCAGGTGCCGCAGGTCGGCGAGCGTGCCGGTCTCGACGACGTGCCCGTTGCGGATGATGCTCACCCGGTCGCACAGCGCCTCGACCTCGGCGAGGATGTGGCTCGACAGCAGCACGGTGCGGCCGCGCGCGCGTTCGTCGTTGATGCAGTCCTGGAAGACGGCCTCCATCAGCGGGTCGAGGCCCGAGGTCGGCTCGTCCAGGATCAGCAGCTCCACGTCGCTCGACAGCGCGGCGACCAGCGCGACCTTCTGCCGGTTGCCCTTGGAGTAGGTGCGGCCCTTCTTGCGCGGGTCCAGCTCGAAGCGCTCCAGCAGCTCGGCGCGGCGGGCGGGGTTCAGGCCGCCGCGCAGGCGTCCGAGCAGGTCGATGACCTCGCCGCCGGTCAGGTTGGGCCAGAGGTTGACGTCGCCGGGGACGTAGGCGAGGCGGCGGTGCAGGGACGCGGTGTCCTTCCACGGGTCGCCGCCGAGCAGCCGCGCGGTGCCGGAGTCGGCCCGCAGCAGGCCGAGGAGGATCCGGATCGTCGTCGACTTGCCGGAACCGTTGGGTCCCAGGAAGCCGTGCACCTCACCGGTCCGGACGTCCAGGTTCAGATCGTCCAGTGCACGCGTCGGGCCGAAGGTCTTCACCAGGCCCGACACGGATATCGCAGATGTCATGGCCGGTAAGCTACGCTTGTTTCACAACTTCGTGAAGTCCGTAAATTTTGCCCGATCGGCTGACGGAAGGGGATGATGCCGCGGTGACCAGGGTGACCCAGCGTGACCAGCAGGCGGTGAGCCAGTTCGTCGAACGGTTCGGCGCGATCCTGTCGGACACGGGCATGGCCCGCATGCCCGCACGGATACTCGCGGCGTTGCTCACGACCGACTCCGGCAAGCTCACCTCGGCCGAGATCGCCGACCTGCTGCAGATCAGCCCGGCGGCGGTGTCGGGCGCGGTGCGCTACCTGACCCAGGTCCGGATCGTGAGCCGCGAACGGGAGCCCGGCTCGCGCCGGGACGTGTACCGGATGCGCGACGACGTCTGGTACGAGGCGACGTTCCGCAAGGACCAGATGCTCGGGATGATCGACGAGGTGCTGTCGGAGGGCGTCACGGCGCTGGGCACGCACACCGACGCCGGGGCGCGGCTGGACGAGACGCGCGAGTTCTTCCGGTTCTGCCACGGCGAGCTCGGGTCGATGATCGAGCGCTGGAAGGCGCACCGCGAGAAGTGGATCGCCGACCGCGAGTCGTGAACGCGGAACGCCCGCGGGGACAGGGACCCGCGGGCGTTCTCAGCCGTGCGCCGGACGTCAGCCCGTGACCAGCGTCAGGTTGTACGCCGAGAGGATCTCGTTGACCGGCTGGAAGTAGGTCGTGCCGCCACTGGTGCAGTTGCCGGAGCCACCCGAGGTGACGCCCTGCGCCTGCATGCCGCTGACCCACGAGCCACCCGAGTCACCGGGCTCCGCGCACACGTCGGTGCGCGTGAGGCCGCTGACCGAGCCCTCCTGGTAGTTCACCGTCTGGTTCTTGGCCGAGACCGTGCCGCAGTGCCAGCCCGTGGTGGAGCCGGAACGGCAGATCGACGCGCCGACCGCGGCCTCGGTGCTGCCGGAGACGACGACGTCGGCGCCGCCGTAGTGGTTCACCTTGGCCGTGGGCGTCCAGGACGAGTTGGCCTTGACCCACCCGTAGTCGTTGCCCGGGAAGGACGAGCCTTCGAACGCGCCGAGCGCGGTGCGGTCGGCACCGGCCACGGAGTCACCGGACGAGCCGCAGTGACCGGCGGTGACGAACCCGCCCTGCACCGCGAAGCCCACCGAGCAGCGGCCGGCGTTGTTGATGTAGTACGCGTCACCGCCGCGGATGTCCTTGAGCAACCGCGGTGCCTCGTCGGTCTCGACGACCTTCGCGAGCGCGCCCGCCTTGGCCGCGAACGCCTGTGCGGCCTGCGCCTGGCCGCGCTTCGCGGTGACCGTGACGACGTTGGCCCTCGTGTCGACGAACCAGCCGGTGACCTCGGCCGGGGCCTTCTCCGCGTCCAGCTTCGCCTTGGCCGAGTCGAGGTCGCCGGCCGAGTTGGCCACCGTCCTCGGTTCGGCACCGAGCTGGCGCAGCCGCTGCGACTTGGCCTCGTCGGTCACGCCCACGACGAGCTTGCCGGTGGCCGCGTCGAACCACGCGCCACCGAAGTCGTCACCGGCGAAACCTCGTGCGACGTGCTGCAGGACCGCGGCCGCGCTCTCCTGGCGCAGCCGATCCGCCGCCTGCCCAGCGGTGAGGCCGAGGTCGCGCTGCATCGCGGCCAAGAGGTCCGCCGACGGTTCCGGCGCGGCGACAGCGGCAGGGGATGCCGTCGCCGCGAAGGCACCCGCCAGGACGGCGACCGCCGCGAAGGCAATGCGCTTCATAGGCACTTCTCCTCATCTTTCGATCTCGTGCAGGGCCGGGAGTAACACCGGACCGGGCAGCGGCGATGAGGGGGATGGCTGTGCTGCAACACAGCTCGCACGACACCGGATGCATGGCGTCCCCAGGCGGCGAACTGCCCGATCAGTTCGTTCCTCCGTCCGGGTGACGCTATGTCGTGCTGCCTACCGGCCGGTAGGGCCGATCGACGGGTTGGACTTCGGCGGTCGAGTTGGTATAAGGAATTCAAATGCGCTCTCTCGGTCTATTTCCGTGACTGCGGGTGAGCGATTCGTCCGTTGACATGCACACGCAAAAACGTCAACAGTTGCGTCGTACCGGTCTATCCCTCTGACCTGCGGGTTTGGTCTAGCGTGCAGGACACCCTGTTCCCTGCACGAGGGAGAACCCTGCAATGCGAAGAGTCTTGGGTGCGGGACTCGCCGCCGCCGCTGCCGCATGTCTGGCCGCCGCGGTGGTTCCCACCGCTTCAGCTCAGGAAATCACCGGCACGATTCTCGGCGCCGACCGCGCCGACGTCGTCCAGGACAGCTACATCGTCTCGCTGAAGGCCGGCACGGCGTCGAGGGCCGCCGCTCCGGACCTGGCCGGTCGCTACGGCGGCAAGGTGCGCGACGTCTGGCAGCACGCGCTCAACGGCTTCTCGGTGAACATGACCGCGAAGCAGGCGGCACGCCTGGCAGCCGACCCGCGCGTCGCCTACGTCCAGCAGGACGCCCAGGTGCACATGCTCGACGTCCAGCAGAACCCGCCGTCATGGGGTCTGGACCGCGTCGACCAGCGCGACCTGCCGCTGAGCAACAGCTACCAGTACGACACCACCGCGTCGAACGTGACGGCGTACGTCATCGACACCGGTGTCCGCACCACCCACGCCACGTTCGGCGGCCGTGCCACCTGGGGCACCAACACCTCCGGTGACGGCAACAACAGCGACTGCAACGGCCACGGCACGCACGTCGCCGGCACCATCGCGGGCTCGCAGTACGGCCTCGCGAAGGCCGCCAAGGTCGTCGCCGTGAAGGTGCTCAACTGCCAGGGCTCCGGCACCACCGCCGGTGTCGTCAGCGGCATCGACTGGGTGACGGCGAACGCGGTGAAGCCCGCGGTCGCGAACATGTCGCTCGGCGGCGGCGCCGACTCCACCCTGGACGCGGCCGTGCGCCGTTCCATCGCCTCCGGCGTGACCTACGCGATCGCGTCCGGCAACTCGAACACCGACGCCTGCAGCACCTCGCCCGCCCGCGTCACCGAGGCGATCACGGTCAACGCGTCGACCAACACCGACGCGCGCGCCTCGTTCTCGAACTACGGCTCCTGCACGGACATCTACGCGCCGGGCCAGAACATCGTGTCGTCGTGGAACACCAACGACACCGCCACGAACAACATCTCCGGCACCTCGATGGCCACCCCACACGTCGCGGGCGCGGTGGCCCTGTGGCTCGCCACGCACCCGACCGACTCCCCCGCCGCCGTCTGGGCGGGCCTGGACGCGGCCTCGACCCCCAACAAGATCACCAACGTCGGCGCCAACACCCCGAACAAGCTGCTCTACACGCTGTGGGGCGGCGGCCAGCCCGGCAACCCGGCGGTGACCAACCCCGGTGCGCAGACCTCCACGGTCGGCACCCCGGTGTCGCTGCAGCTCTCGGCCTCCGGCGGCACCCCGCCGTACACCTGGTCCGTGACCGGTCTCCCGGCCGGCCTGTCGGCGTCCTCCTCCGGCGCCATCTCCGGCACGCCGACCACCGCGGGCACCTCCTCGGTCACCGCGACCGTGACCGACTCGACCGGCAAGACCGGCTCGGCCACTTTCTCCTGGACCGTCAACGCCGTGGGCGGCAGCTGTGACGCCCGCACCAACTCCACCCCGGCCGCGATCCCGGACCTCGGCACGGTGACCAGCACCATCGTGGTCTCCGGCTGCGCGGGCAACGCCTCGGCCGGCTCGACCGTCAAGGTCGCCATCACCCACACCTACAAGGGCGACCTGGTCGTCGACCTGGTGGCGCCGGACGGCACCGTCGTGAACCTGCACAACCGCAGCGGCGGCTCGGCCGACAACATCAACGAGACCTACACCAAGGACCTGTCCGGTGAGGCCGCCAACGGCACCTGGACGCTGCGCGTGCGTGACGCGGCGTTCCTGGACACGGGCACGTTGACCAGCTGGACGCTCGACGTCTGAGCCTCGGCTGTGCGTTGAGGACCGCCTCCGGCATCCGTGCCGGGGGCGGTTCCTCGTTGCTGTGCCTTGCGCGAAGTCGGACGCTTCCGTGAAAGATGTGGGGTGCCCGTTCTCCGGGCACCCCACATCGCGTTGACGGCTCCCACAAGCGGCAGCAAGGGGGCTGTCGACCGAACTCGTCTGGACCGCAGCGAGACTCGGTGCCTTCGCCCGCGAAGGTGACCCCATCTTGACACCGCGCGACGCGCGAAGCGCAGTCGAGATCGTGGCCAAATCCGCGTCAAATCCTGGTCAGTCCACCCACAGCTCGACCAGCGGGCTGATCAGTGCACATGGCGACGATCTGAGCGGTGGGCCCGGCCGGTGGGTCCAGAGCCGAAGAACACCGGGTCCCCGTGGGCTCCGCACCGAACATCGCCGCGCATCTTCGGTGAACAGCCCGAATGCCTTGCCGCGCGCTTCGGGCCAGCGGTACCAATCGAGCGGCATCCGGGAGACGGCAGCTCCCGGACGCCAGTTACGCCGATTCGTCCGGACCGCAACCCGAGAGAGTTGATTCGGTGATTCCCATCATCTGCGCGGTACCCCCGCCATTGCAGTCAGTGCTGCTCCGCGTCCGTCCCCCGGAGGTGCGGGACGCCGAGGCGGAAACGCGCCTCGTGCTCTCCCTGGCCCTCCTCGTCGCCATCACGGCCACGACCGCGATCTTCATCGAGAGGTCGTCGAAGGGCCGGGTGAGGTGAGTGGGCCAGAAGCGGCTGAAGCCGATCCGCGACGAGCACAGCCCGGCCGGCGTGGTGGCCGGGTTCCTGCGCGGCCTCTACACCGGCAACGCCGACCTGACGCTGACCCGGCTCGCGGCGGACACCGGCTACTCGCAGGCGTCGTTGTCCGAAGCCCTCAGCGGGAAGGTCATGCCCTCGCTCGATCTGGTCATCGCCTTCGTCGAGGGGTGCGGGCGGGACGACGCCGTGGTCGAGGCGGGGCACGTGTGGCGCCGGGAGAAGGCGCGCAGCCAGGGATCGACCCGGCCGCCGCGCCCGGAACGCGCCGACTCGTGGGAGAGCCTGCACGACGAGGTGGTGCTGCTGGCGCACGAGTCCGGCGTGTTCAGGGCCAAGGCGCTGTGCGACGCGGCAGCGGCGGCCGGGCACCCGATGACGCACACGTCCGCTCATCGCTGGCTGACGACGGCACGTCCACTCAGGCTGGACAGCCTGGACACGATCCTCAACGCCTGCAAGGTGCCGATGCGGCAGCGGGAACCGTGGGTGCGTGCGCACGACCGTGCTGCGGACAACGCGGGTGCGGTCCGGGCGTCCTTCCAGGGGACGGCCTGTCTTCCGACCGGCTCGCTCAGCCACGAGGCGCTGGCCGAGGAGTTGCGGAGGATGCGGCGCGGGGCCGGTGTGCACGCACCCGACTTGAAGGACGCGGCCGGCCCGGTGCTGCGCGAGCTCTGCGACCTCACCGACTTCGACGGTGCGGAAGTGGTGCGCCGCAAGGTCGGCGAGTGGGTCCACTCAGTGGCGGGTGGGCTACCGGCCGACGTCCGCGTCACCGTCCTCACCGCCCTCGGTCTCAACCCGGACGCCCCGCACCGGGTGTTCCGGGAACGGGTCGAGTGGCTCGCGGCGCAGCAGGACCGCAGCCCCGGGACGTCCCGGCGCAGGATCGACGAGGCGCTGACCCGGATGGCCGAGGCCGCGGTCGCGGCGCCCCGGCCGGCGCTGATGACCTCCCGCGAGCACGCCTGGCACGTGCGCGCGTTCGAGGCCGTGCTCAGCCTGGACGGCACCACTCCGCGCTGCACCGAGAGCAGGACGATCGTGGCCGACCGCGACGGGCTGGACCGGATCACCTGGTCGCTCACGCTGCCGCGCAACGGTGACGACAGCCCTGGGGAGCTGGACGTGACGGTGCTCCACGGGGCACAGCTGTTGTCGAAGGAGCGGCCGTCGCCGCGGCGGTTCGTGCTGGGGCTCGGTCTGCCCCGCCGGCTGCGGTCCGGCGAGGTGCACGACTTCGTGTTGCAGGTCAGCGTGCCGAACGGCCGGCTGAGCCCCAGGTACGTGTTCTGGCCGGAGCGGAGGTGCGAGCGCTTCCGGCTCGTATCGCGGTTCGGCAGCCGGAAGCCCGCGGCCGTGTGGCGGGTCGACCACGTGTTCCACCGGGACGCCGACGAGATCGAGACCGGGCGGGACTACGTCTCCGTGGACGACGGCGGCGAGGTGCGGGCCGCTTTCGCCGAGCTGCAGGCGGGCCACGGTTACGGCATCAGGTGGGCCTGGTGAGGTGAGGGAAGACCGCACCGGACCACGGCCGTGCGGAACGAGCCGGTCATCGACCCTGGAGCCCAGGGCCGTGACCGGCTCGTCCGGCTAGAGCTCCACGCCCAGCAACGCATCCACGGCGGTGCGGATCTGCGACGGTCCGTGTGAGTCCGACCCGCCAACGGACAGCGCCTCGTCGGCCCACGCGTCGATGGCGGCCAACGCGCGCGGGGTGTCGAGGTCGTTGCCCAGGTGGTCGCGCAACCGGGTCACGGTGTCCACAGCGGACGGACCGGAGGACAGCGACACCGCACGGCGCCACTTGTCGACGCGGGTCAGGGCCTCGTCGAGCAGTGCGGAGGTCCACGGGCGGTCGGCGCGGTAGTGGCCGGCGAGCAGGGCCAGCCGGATCGCGTTCGGGTCGACCTTCTCCGCGCGCAGCTTGGAGACGAAGACCAGGTTGCCGCGGGACTTCGACATCTTCTCGCCGTCGAGGCCGATCATGCCCGCGTGCACGTAGTGGCGGGCGAACGGGTGCTCGCCGGTCTGGGCCTCCGCGTGCGCGGCCGAGTACTCGTGGTGCGGGTAGATCAGGTCGGAGCCGCCGCCCTGCACGTCGATGCCCATGCCGAGGCGGTTGTGGGCGATGGCGCTGCACTCGATGTGCCAGCCGGGGCGGCCCTCGCCCAGCTCGGACGGCCAAGAGGGCTCGCCCTCGCGCTTCATCCGCCACAGCAGGGCGTCGAGGGGGTGCTTCTTGCCGGGGCGGTCCGGGTCGCCGCCGCGTTCGGCGAACAGCGCCCGCATCGTGTCCTCGGAGTAGTTCGACTCGTAGCCGAACCGGCCGGTGGCGTTGTGCTCGAAGTAGATGTCCGGGTACTCGTCGTCGTCCACGCGGTAGGCGTGGCCGTCGGCCACCAGCTTCGCGACGACCTCGACGATCTCCGGGATGGCTTCGACGATGCCGACGTAGTCCTGCGGCGGCAGGACGCGCAGGGCCTCCATGTCCTCGCGGAACAGGGCCGTCTCGCGCATGGCCAGGACGACCCAGTCGTCCTTGTCGCGCAGCGCGCGCTCCAGCAACGGGTCGTCGACGTCGGTGACGTTCTGGACGTAGTGCACGTTGTGGCCGTTGTCGAGCCAGATCCGGTGCACGAGGTCGAACGCCAGGTAGGTGGCGGCGTGGCCGAGGTGCGTCGCGTCGTACGGCGTGATGCCGCAGACGTACAACCTGGCGGTGTCTCCTGGCGCCGTCGGGCGCACTTCGCCCGTAGCCGTGTCGTACAGCCGCAGCGGGCGGGGGTCCCCCGGAACCCGCGGCACAGGAATGGATGACCAGGTTTGCATGCTTCCGACACTAACGCGTGCCGACGGGTGGAGTGCACTTTCCGGGTGTTGGGACGAGCACCCCGAACGGACCAGCACGGCCGGTCCGCCGCGACCGTGACCTGCGCGTAGGGGCGTACCGTGGGAGATCGGGGAATTCGCCGATGAGTGGAGGCGGGGTCTCATGGTCATCTTCGAAGTCCTCGGCGGACTCGTCACGCTCGGCGCCATCGGCCTCGCCATGAGCGCGCGCGTGATCAAGCAGTTCGAGCAGGGGCTCGTGTTCCGGTTCGGCCGACTCCGGGAGGGTGTGCGCGGGCCGGGGCTGACGATGCTGGTGCCGGGCGTGGACCAGCTGCGCAAGGTCAACATGCAGATCGTCACGCTGCCCGTGCCCGCTCAGGACGGCATCACCCGCGACAACGTGACCGTGCGCGTGGACGCCGTCGTCTACTTCAAGGTGCAGGACCCGGCCAAGGCCGTCATCAACGTCGAGGACTACCGGTTCGCGATGCTGCAGGTCGCGCAGACGTCGCTGCGGTCGATCATCGGCAAGAGCGAGCTCGACGACCTGCTGTCCAACCGGGAGAACCTCAACCAGGGCCTGGAGCTGATGATCGACACGCCCGCGCTGTCGTGGGGCATCGACATCGACCGGGTCGAGATCAAGGACGTGGCGCTGCCGGAGAGCATGAAGCGCTCGATGTCGCGGCAGGCGGAGGCTGAACGCGAGCGGCGGGCCCGCGTCATCACCGCGGACGGCGAGCTGCAGGCGTCGAAGAAGCTGTCCGAGGCCGCCGGCCGCATGCAGGAGACACCGGCGGCGCTCCAGCTGCGCCTGCTGCAGACCATCGTCGAGGTGGCCGCGGAGAAGAACTCCACGCTCGTGCTGCCGTTCCCCGTGGAGCTGCTGCGGTTCCTGGAGAAGAACACGGGCGAACCGCTCCCCCGCCGTTCGCCCGAGTGAGTTAACGGCGTAACGCCGCTGTTCCGCGAACGACGTCCGGGCAGGGGGTACGACCGACATGCGGGAGAAGGCCAGGGGCAGGTTCGTCGGCATCGGTGTCAGCTCCTACGAGCTGTTGCAGCCGTTGCAGCACGCCGTGAGCGACGTGCTGGAGCTGCGCGCGCTCCTGAAGGGCTACGAGGGCGAGCCGCTGGCGGACCCGACCGAGGCCGAGGTCCGCGCGCACATGCAGGCGGTGCGGCGCACCCCGCAGGACGGTGGCGCCCTGGTGGCGTTGTTCAGCGGCCACGCGGTGCCGGTCGCGGGCAAGCTCAGGCTGCTGGCCCGCGACAACGACGGCGGCGCCGACGGCATCGCGGTCGAGGACTTCGTGCTGTGGTGTGCGGCGTCGGGCGCGCACCAGGTGCTGGTGGTCGTCGACGCCTGCTACTCGGGCACCCAGCTGGACGAGGCGCTCGGCACGATCGCGGACATGCAGGAGCAGCTGCTCACCGGGCAGATGCACTGGGCGGGCGTGCTGGTGTCGTGCTCCGGCGTGGAGACGGCCCGCGACGGGCTGTTCGGCGGCCGGCTGCGCAGGCTGCTGCGCGGGGGCCCGAGCGCGGACTCCGACGTGTGGCGGTGGAGCGACCGCACGTCGCTCGTGGACGGCGGCACGGTGGGCACGGCGCTGCTGAACGCGTGGGACAGCGACGTGCAACGGCCGCGGTTCGTGCAGTACGGCTCGGCGCAGCCGATGCTCCCCAACCCCCTCTACGCGCCGGACACCGTGGTCAAGCACCTGCTGCTGGCCGCGCGCGGCGGTGACTCGGCCGACCACCGGTCGTGGTTCGCCGGTCGCACCGCCGAGGTCGACCGGGTCGTCGGCTGGGTCCGGTCGGGCGTGCCGGGGCTGCGGGTGGTCACCGGGTCGCCCGGCAGCGGCAAGTCGGCGGTCGTGGGCCGGGTCGTGAGCCTGTCCAACGCCGCCGAACGCGACCTGCTGCTCTCCGGCGGACCGCCGTTCCGGCACGCCGACCCCGGTCAGGACTCGGTCGACGCCGCCGTGCACGCCCGCGCGATGGACGCGGACCGGGTCGCCGACCTGCTCAGCCGCCAACTGGTCGCCGCGGGCCTGGTCCCGGCGCCCGAGGGACCGCGGCGCGGTGCCGCCGAGCTGGTGGGCGTGGTCAGCGCGCTCCCGGAGCCGCCGGTGCTCGTCGTCGACGGCCTGGACGAGGCGCGCGGCGAGTCGTTCTCGATCGCCACGTCGCTGCTGACCAAGCTCGCGCAGCACGCCGTCGTGGTGGTGTCGACGCGGCAGGCGCACCGGGTCGTGGGCGGCGCGCCGCTGCTGACCGAGCTGTCACCGGTGGAGGTGCTGGACCTCGACGACGCCGGCAGCGCCGCGGACGTCCGCGAGTACGTGCTGGCCCGGCTCGGTCCCACCGCTCCGCAGTCCACCGTGGACGAGCTGGCGCGGCTCCCGTTCCTGACCGCGTGGATGATCACCGACCAGCTGCTGTCCGACGGCGGCGCTGACCTCAGGCTGTCGCTGGTCGCCGCGTTCGACCGCGAGCTCGCGAAGGTCCCCGCCGCACGGCCGCTGCTGACGGCGCTGACGTGGAGCTACGGTGCCGGGTTCCCCGAGGAGGAGTGGCGCGCGGTCGCGGAGGCGTTGTCGGGCGAGCGGTTCGGCCGCGACGACATCACCGCGGTGCTCACCGAGCTGGGCCGCCACATCGTGCAGGACGGCGAGGAGGGCACGGCCGTCTTCAAGCTCACGCACCAGACGTTCGCCGACCACCTGCGGCCGCAGTTCACCCCCGGCCACGACCGGGTGTTCGCGCCGGGGGCGGAGAAGGTGGCGTGCGCGCTGATCCGGTTGTACCGGCAGCGGCTGGAGGCGGGCGTGCCGCCGGACGTGCCCGGCTACCTGTGGAAGTACGCGTGGCGGCACTGCGGGCACGCCGGCAACGAGGCGTTGAGCGCACTGCGCGAGCTGGCGACTGCGAACCGGATGCTGTTGCCGGACATCGCACTCGCGGCGACGGCGGCGGCGAACGAGCTGGCGCACTGGGGCCGCGGCGACGAGGCGGTCGAACCGCTGGAGGAGGCCGCGGCCCACTTCCGCGCGCTCGTGCCGGCGGCGCGGATGTACCTGGCAGACCTGGCGTTCGTGCTGAACCGGCTCGGCACCCGGTTCCGCGAGGCCGGCCGGCTGCAACAGGCCGTGGCGCCCGCCGAGGAGGCCGTGGTGCGCTACCGGGAGCTGGTCGCGGCGACCCCGACCACCGCGGAGACCCTGACGCACAAACGCCTCGCGCAGCGCATCGCGAAGACGACACCCCATCCCGGCGAGAACCAGACGTACGCGGCGCACCTCAGCGGTGCGCTGGTCGACCTGAGCGAGGTCTACGCGATGCTCGGGCGCCGCCACGAGGCGCTGTCGACCGCGCGCGACGCCGTGGCGGCGGTGGACGCGGACGCCCCGCTGGCGCGCGCGATGGTGTGCCTCGCGGCGCGGTGCAGCGACACCGGGCGGCGCTACGAGGCGATGCAGCGCTCCCGGCAGGCCGTCGAGCTGTACTGCGCGCTGGCGCAGACGAACCCGCTGCACCTGGCGGACCTGGTGACCGCGCTGGTGGAGCTGAGCCGCGACTACCTGTCGCTGGGCCGGCTGTCCGACGCCGACCGCACCACCCAGCAGGCGGCGGACATCAACGGCACGCTCGGCCGGCACGCGGCGTTCGAACCGCAGCTCGCCGACGCCGCGCTCGCGTTGAGCGTCGCCTACAGCATGGTCGGCCGCACCGAGGAGGCGCTGAGCTCGGCCCGCAAGGCCGCCGACCTCGCCGACGGGCTGCGCGTCCACGGCCATGCCCTGCACAACCTGATGCGCCGCCAGCGCGACGCCGAGAAACCGCGCGAGGCGCTGGTGACCGGGCTGCGGACGGTCGAGGTGTGCCTGCTGCCCGAGCACGAGCACCGGCTGTCGACGCTCGCGGCGGCGCTGTTCACGCTCGACGTGGTCTGCGCGCGGCTGGGCCGGCCGGAGATCGTCGAGGAGGCCTGGGAACGGGTCGTGGCGCGGTTCACCGGACCGCACCTGGCGACGTTGCTGATGCTGCGCGCGGCGGCCACCACGGCGGGCGACCCGGCGGCGGCGGCGTGGCTGTGCCAGGCGCTCACGCACGTCGGCCAGTCCCGGCAGGCGCTGCACGACGTGCACGACATCGCCCGCCGCCACCACGACTCCGCCCGTGCCTGCGGGCAGCCGTGGCCGTGGGACACGGCACCGGACTGGCTGACGGTGGACCGCGAGCTGCTCGCGACCGCCCGCCGGTGGGTGTTCGCGCGGTCGTACGCCGAGGAGCGCGCGGTCCTGCTGGCGCACCCCGAGCTGCTGTCGCCCGGCGCGGACGTCGCCGTCACCGAGGCGCTGTACGGCACCAGCCTGATCGAGGCGCAGGTCATCCAGTCGCGGCGGAGGACCGCGCAGGCGCAGGGCGTGGCACCGGCGTACCGGCCGTGGCTGCTCGCGAGCCTCGCCGACGAGTTCACCGACGCCGGCCCTGCCCGCCGCCGCGAGCTGCTCGCGACCCGGCGCGACGAGCTGCTCGACAAGGAGGTCCTGCACACTGTGCGGGACAACCGGCCGGCGCACGCGTTGCTGCTGCTGGCGAGTGAGGACACCGAGGTGCTCGACCCCGTGCTGACCGCGCTGGAGGACCCGGCGCGGGTGGTGGAGGTCCTGCGCGGGCTGGCCGCGAGCGCGTCCCCGCAGGCGCTCACCCAGGCCGTCGTCGCGCTGGGGCCGCACCCGCTGGCCGCGCTCTACCGGGTGGTCGCGCGGGCCAGGGCCGGTGACGACCGGCTCGCGCTGCCGTCCCCGGACCGGCGCCTGGCGTGGATCCACGAGCTGACCTACCTGGTGCCCGCCGACCCGGCCCTGCTCACCCTCATCCGCAAGCTCGCCGAGGAGTCATCATGAGCGATCTCGTCGTCGTCCTGCCCGGCATCCTCGGCAGCACCCTGCGGGACGAGGACGGCATGGTCTGGGAGGTCTCCGGCAGGGCCGCGTTGCGCGCCGTGCTGTCGCTCGGCCGCAGCCTGCGGCGGCTGACGCTGCCGGAGGGGATCGGTGACGAGCACCCCGGCGACGGCGTGGAGCCGGTCGCGCTGATGGCCGACCTGCACGTCGTCCCCGGCATCTGGACGCCGTTGAAGGGCTACGACCGGCTCACCCGGCGCCTCGGCTCGCTCGGCTACACCGCCGAGAAGGGCACCCTGCTGCTCTTCGCCTACGACTGGCGGCTGTCGAACCGGTACAACGGCGCGCTGCTCGCCCGGCGCGTGGACGAGGCGCTGGACCGGCTCGGACCGGACGCGAAGGTCACCTTCGTGTGCCACTCGATGGGCGGGCTCGTCGCGCGGTGGTGCGTCGAGCAGTGCGGCATGGCCGAGCGGACCGCGAAGCTGATCACCATCGGCACGCCCTACCGCGGCGCGGCGATGGCACTGGAACAGCTGGTCAACGGCGTGCGCAAGGGCCTCGGGCCGTTGGCAGCCGACCTGACCGGGTTCGCGCGGTCGTTGCCGTCGCTGCACCAGCTGCTGCCCGAGTACGCGTGCATCGAGTCGCCGGACGGCCTGCTCAAGACCACTGAGCTGACGTTGCCCGAGGTCGACACCAAGATGGTCGCGGACGCGATGGCGTTCCACGGCGCGTTGACCGACTCGTTCGCCGACAAGACGTACGCGATCCTCGGTGGCAAACAGCCCACGGCCACGACGGTGAAGATCGCCGACGGCAAGGTGACCTGCCTTCGGACCTATGAGGGCGAGGAGCTCTACGGCGACGCGACCGTGCCGATGGTCGGGGCCGCGCGCAAGGGGCTGGCGTTGTCGTCGAACACGCTGCACCGGGTGACCGAGCAGCACACGTCGTTGCAGGACAACGCGGCCGTGCTGGACATGGTGGAGTCGTTCCTGACCTCGAAGACGATCGTCCCCAGGACCGTCGTCGCCACCGAACCGCAGGTCAGCGTGCCCGACCTGGCATTGGTCGGCGAGGAGCTGGAGGTCACCGTCGAGCTGCGCGACACGCCGGCCAGGGCGGTGAAGGTGGCGCTGCTGGACGAGAACGGCAAACAGGTCGAAGCACGCGTTCCGGCGATCTCCGAGACCATGACCGCGAAATTCGGTGAATTGGCCCCCGGCGCCTACTACGTGCAGGTCAGCGGCACCGCGGTGGGTGCTCCGGTGGTGCCGGTGACCTCGGCGGTGCTCGTCGCGGATTGCCGGGACGTCTGACCGGGAGGACGATTGTCCGGTCACGGAGGAGGCGCGATGACCACGATCAAGCCAACACCGGTAGTGCCCCATCCGGGTGCCGCGCGCGCCCGGCCGAAGGGGTCCTACTTCCTGTCGCTCTTCCGGACCACCGATCCCAAGCAGATCGGGATCATGTACCTGACCACGTCGTTCGTGTTCTTCCTGATCGGCGGCCTGATGGCGCTGCTGATGCGCGCCGAGCTGGGCCGGCCGGGACTGCAGTTCCTGTCGAACGAGCAGTACAACCAGCTGTTCACCATGCACGGCACGATCATGCTGCTGCTGTACGCGACGCCGATCCTGTTCGGGTTCGCGAACTTCATCCTGCCGCTGCAGATCGGCTCGCCGGACGTCGCGTTCCCGCGGCTGAACGCCTTCTCGTACTGGCTGTACCTGTTCGGCGGCATCATCGTGGTGCTCGGGTTCGTCACACCCGGTGGCGCGGCGGACTTCGGCTGGTTCGCCTACACGCCGCTGTCCTCGGCCGTGCACTCGCCGGGCGTCGGCGCTGACATGTGGATCATGGGTCTGGCGGTGTCCGGCCTGGGCACGATCCTCGGCGCGGTCAACATGACCACGACCGTGGTGTGCCTGCGGGCGCCGGGCATGACGATGTTCCGGATGCCGATCTTCACCTGGAACATCCTGGTGACGTCCGTGCTGATCCTGCTGGCGTTCCCGATCCTCACCGCGGCGCTGATGGGCCTTGCCGCCGACCGCCACCTCGGCGCGCACGTGTTCGACCCGGCCAACGGCGGCGTCATCCTGTGGCAGCACCTGTTCTGGTTCTTCGGCCACCCCGAGGTCTACATCGTCGCGCTGCCGTTCTTCGGGATCGTGACCGAGATCTTCCCGGTGTTCAGCCGCAAACCGCTGTTCGGCTACAAGGGCCTGGTGTTCGCGACGCTGGCCATCGCGATGCTGTCCGTGGCCGTGTGGGCGCACCACATGTACGCCACCGGTGCGGTGCTGCTGCCGTTCTTCGCGCTGATGACGTTCCTCATCGCGGTGCCGACCGGCATCAAGTTCTTCAACTGGGCGGGCACGATGTGGAAGGGGCAGCTGACGTTCGAGTCGCCGATGCTGTTCGGCATCGGGTTCCTCATCACGTTCCTGTTCGGCGGGCTGACTGGGGTGCTGCTGGCCTCACCGCCGATCGACTTCCACGTGTCCGACACGTACTTCGTGGTGGCGCACTTCCACTACGTGCTGTTCGGCACCATCGTGTTCGCCACCTACGCGGGCATCTACTTCTGGTTCCCGAAGATGACCGGGCGGATGCTCAACGAGTCGCTGGGCAAGCTGCACTTCTGGACGACGTTCCTCGGCTTCCACGGCACGTTCCTGGTGCAGCACTGGCTGGGCAACGAGGGCATGCCGCGCCGGTACGCCGACTACCTGCCGACCGACGGCTTCACGTTCCTCAACACGTTCTCGACCATCAGCTCGTTCGTGCTCGGCGCGTCCGTGCTGCCGTTCGTGTGGAACGTCTTCCGCTCCTACCGCTACGGCGACCCGGCCCCGCAGGACGACCCGTGGGGCTACGGCAACTCGCTGGAGTGGGCCACGACCTCACCGCCGCCGCGGCACAACTTCACGGAGCTGCCGCGCATCCGTTCGGAGCGGCCCGCGTTCGAGCTGCACTACCCGCACATGGTCGAGCGGATGCGGGAGGAGGCGCACTTCTCGCTGACCCACCCGGGAAAGCACCGGGTGGGCCAGGACGAGGTGACCGAGAAGACGCTCGCCTCCACCCACCGCGAGGACGAGACCGGCTGATCAGCGCCGGCCGGGCAGCAGACCGGCCTCCAGGACGGCCTTGCCCAGCGGTGCGCCGAGCTCGACGTACCGCTGCCGTTCCGCGTCACCGAGCACGTCGTAGGCGGGTGCGTTCATGCGGTCGGTGTTGTCCTCGACGCGCTGGCGCAGCTCACGCCCCGCGTCGGTGAGCGCCTGCTCGGCCGTGACGAGCCCGCGCTCCCGCAGGACCTCCGCGGTCTGCGCCCACTGCTCCTGCGACCAGCCGCGGGTCTTGCGCAACGCCTCCCCCGACACCTCCCCCGACGCGGCGTGCAGCACCAGCGCCTCCAAACCAGTGAGCCCCTCCTGCAGCAGCGCCGCGAGGTGCCCGTCACCGCGGAACTCGCGCAGCAACGTCTGCGCGTGCCACAGCTGCAACAACGTGTCCTCCGGCCACGGCAGGCTCGCGTGCGCCGCGAACAACGTGCGCCCGAACGGCATCTCCGCCGACCGCTCGGCAGCCCGCCGGGCCAGCGCGGTGATCTCCGTGAGGTCCTCCGGCAGCACCGGCCGCAACGCCTCCTCCACGGCCTCCGTGCGCAGCTCGATCATCCGCGCCGGCGTGACCTTCTCCCACACCGCCGGGACGCAGGCCCGCACGAGCTCGGGGTTGAAGTTGTAGAAGGTGGCGATCACGACCTCGGCCGGCACGGGCCCGAGCGCCGCGGCCCGCGACGCGAAGTACCCGCCGGGCCGGTCGAGCCCGGCCTCGGTGTACCGCCGGGCCGCCTGGGGGGCGAAGTAGATCATCGCGTGCACGGCTTCGAGCGAGCGCCAGAGGTTCCTGATCATCCTCTCAACCTAGCCGCACGACGTGGAATTCCGGCGGGTGAGTTCGCGCTCACCGGGCGAGGGTGGACGTGGCCCGGTCGGGGCGGGGCCGGTCGGGGCGGGGCCGGTCGGGGCGGGGCCGGTCGGGGCGGGGCCGGTCGGGGCGGGGCCGGTCGAGGCGGGGCCGGTCGAGGCGGGGCCGGTCGAGGCGGGGCCGGTCGAGGCGGGGCCGGTCGAGGCGGGGCCGCTCCGCTGGCCCGCTCGGCTGGCCCGCTCGGCTGGCCCGCTCGGCTGGCCCGGTCGGCTGGCCCGGTCGGCTGGCCCGCTCGGCTGGCCAGCGGCCGCCTAACGGTGCCCAGTCGGCAGCGCAGCGGCAACTCAGCCGCTGTCCTGCGGCCGTCCGAAATTGTCAGACCCCTCTGCCAAGCTCAGCGACGTGGACCTCAAGACCTTCTGGCAGCTGATCGCCGACGCCCGCGCCGACGTGCCCGACCCGTCCGACTGCTGCGCCGTGGTCGCCGCCGCCAAGACCCGCCTGGCCGCACTCCCGCCCGCCGAGATCGTGTCGGCGCAGCAGGCGCTGTGGGACGTGATGGCCTTGTCGTACCGGAACCCCCTGTGGGCCGCGGCCTACGTGATCAACGGCGGCTGTTCCGACGACGGCTTCGACTACTTCCGCGGCTGGCTGCTCACCCAGGGCGAGGACGTCTACCACGCCGCCGCCACCTCCCCGGAGACCCTGGCCGACCTGCCCGCCGTGGTCGCGGCCGCCGGGTCGGGCGACGAGTTCGAGTGCGAGGGCGCCCTGAGCATCGCCTGGGACGCCCACCTCACCGCCACCGGCATGCGCCTGCCGCAGGACGCGTTCACGATCCGCTACCCGGAAGCTCGACCCGGACTGGTCGTTCGACTTCGACGACGAGGCCGAGATCGCCCGCCGCCTGCCCCGCCTGGCGGCCCTCTACGGCTACTGACGACTGCTGAGCTCGCTGCGGGGTGCAGCGCCGACGATCAGGCGCCCACGCGGACACCACGAGGTGCACGACCTCGGTGCGCGCGGGCTCGGCCCGCGCGGGCATGGCGGCTGGCTTGCCGGGACGGTCAAATTCGGACCCGGTCGGCTGGCCTCAACACCCCGGCTGGGCGGTCCACGAAGCGCGACTGGTTCGGCTTCGACGGCCCGCCACGGCACCAACCCGGCCCACCACGGCACCACCCGGCTCGGCGGCCCGCCGCGTACCACGGCTTCGAGCAGCCCGCCGCAGCGTGCCGCGCGCCGTCGGTCTCGGTGGACGCAGCAGCGCCGCCGAGGCTCAGGTGGACTGCGTCCTGCCGCCGATGCCGCACGCGGTCGTGTGCGGCCTCGACGGCGGACCGTTCAGCGGCGGCGGCGGGAGGTCAGGTAGTCGCTGACCACCGCGGCGCCCAAGCCGTCCTCGTCGGCGGACACCACGCGGCCGCGGCCGCGGCGGGCCACGATGTCCACGAAGGCGGCCAGGCGGGGGTCGTCGCCCAGTTTGAAGACCGAGATCGTGGCGCCCAGGCGGGCCAGGGAGTCGACCTCGTTCAGGGTTTTCGTGAGGGTGCGGGGCAGGGGCGGGTAGTTGAACTCCGCGTCGCCCTCGGGTTCGAGGTGGGCGGTGGGTTCGCCGTCGGTCACCACCAGGACCACCGGCTGGGCGTCGGGGTGGCGGCGGACGTGGCGGCCCGCGAGCAGCAGGGCGTGGTGCAGGTTGGTGCCCTGTTCCCACACGCCTTCCAGCGCCGTGAGCTGGCCGATGTCGACGGCCTCCGCGTAGCGGCCGAACGTGACCAGTTGCAGGGCGTCCGTGCGGAAGCGGGTCTGGATCAGGTGGTGCAGGGCCAGTGCCGTGCGCTTCATCGGCACCCAGCGGCCGTCCTGCACCATCGACCAGGACGTGTCCACGCACAACGCGACCGCGGCACGGGAGCGGTGCTCGGTCTCAGCGACCTCCAGGTCCACCACGTCCAGCTTCATGGAGCCGGAGCGCAGCACGGAGTTGCGCAGCGTGCGCGGCACGTCCCACGGTTCGGTGTCGCCGAACTGCCACGGGCGGGTCGAGCCGATCAGCTCGCCCGCGGCGCCGGCGGACACCGTCTCGCGGGAGCCCTGGGAGGAGCGCAGCTGGTCGACGACGCCGCGCAGGGCGGTCTCGCCGAGGCGGCGCAGCGCCTTCGGGGTGAGCCGCAGGGAGCCGTCCGGGGCGCGTTCGAGGATGTTCTGCTGGCGCAGGGCCTTCTCCAGCTCGGCGAGCCGGCGGGCGTCGACGGAGGCCTCGGGGCCCAGCTGGCGTTCCAGCGCCTCCAGGTCGATGTCCTCCAAGCGGGCGCCGGGGTAGGACTGGGCCAGCTGCTCGGCCAGCGCGTCCAGCTCGGCCAGGTCCGCCATCGCCTGCGCGCCCTCGCCGAGGCCGAGCGGGTCCTGGCCGCGGAACCGGGCGGAGGACGTCCAGTCCTCACCGGGGCGCAGGCTTTGCAGCAGCGAGTCCAGGGTGGACAGCTGCGAGCCGATGCCGCCGAAGGCCTGCTGGGACAACGCGGACAGCTCGGCGCGCTGCTCGTCGGTCATCGAGTTCATCATGCGCTGCGCGGCGGCGGACCGGGCGGCCAGCGCGTCGACCAGCTCGTCGACGGTGCGCGGGTTCTCCGGGAAGAAGTCGCCGTGCTTGCGCATGAACTCGTCGAACAGCCGCGGCGTGTCCGGTGAGCTCGCGGCGTGCGCGGTCAGCAGCTCGTTCAGGTCGCGCAGCATGCGCTGGATGCGGCGCACGTCCTCGGAGTCGACGTTGGACAGCGCCTCCTTCATGCCGCGGAAGCGCTGGTCCAGCAGCTCGCGGCCGAGCAGGTCGCGGATCTGCTCGAACGCCTCGCGCGCCTCCTGGGAGCGCCAGTCGTAGTTCGACAGCTCCTGCACGGCCGCGGCGGTGCCCTGCGGCAGCGCGTCGAGCTGGGCCTCGCGGAACCGGGCGTCGTCGGACGGGTCGGGGAACAACGCCCGCCGCTCCGCCTCCAGCGCCTCGTCCAGCAGCCGCCGGACCTCCTGCAGCGTGCCGTCCAGCCGGTGCCGGCGCTGGATCGACGACCGCCGCTGCCACAGCCGCGATGTCATGTCGTCCAGGCCGCGGGTGCCGTCGACGCCGCGCCGCAGCAGCTCGCGCAGGGCGGCGTTGGGCGAGGCGCCCTCCATGATCTCGCGGCCGAGCTCGTCCACGGCCGCGCGCAGGTCCACGGGCGGCGCCAGCGGGTCCGCGCCGCCGCCCCAGCGTCCGTAGCGGTACCTCATCCGTACACCGAACGGTCGTCGTCGGAGGACGTGTCCTTGGACAGGTGCCGCGTCAGGTAGAGCGACTCGAGCGCCAGCTCCACGGCCGAGGCGATGCGGCCGGGCGGGTCCTTCGGGCCGGCGCCCAGCCGGGCGGCCACCTCGTGCAGCACCGGCAGCTCGGGCAGCGCCGCCAGCAGGTCGCCGGCGTGCACGCGGTCGCCGGTGGCCACCGGGTGCCCGTCGGACACGGCCTCGGCCAGCGTCCGCAGGTTCAGCCCGGCCAGCCGGGCCCGCGCGGTGTCGGCGATCGAGCGGCGCAGCAGGTGGACCAGGACCTCGTCCTCCCGGCCCTCCTCCCCCGCCTCGAACTCCAGCTTGCCGCGCAGCACGTCCGGCACCGACTCCAGGTCGATCGGCCGGGCGATGGCCGGGGTCTCGCCGATCAGCGCGGACCGGCGCAGCGCGGAGGCCGCCACGGTCTCCGCCGCCGCGATGGCGAACCGCGCCGACACGCCGGAGCGCTGGTCGATCGACGACGACTCGCGCAGGTGCCGCACGAACCGGGCGATGATCTCCAGCAGGTGGTCGCCCACCTCGGCGACCAGCTCAGCCTCCTGGCGGACCATGTCGACCTCGGCGTCGACCTCCAGCGGGTAGTGCGTGCGCACTTCGGCGCCGAAGCGGTCCTTCAGCGGCGTGATGATGCGGCCGCGGTTGGTGTAGTCCTCCGGGTTCGCGGTGGCCACGAGCAGCACGTCCAGCGGCAGCCGCAGCGTGTAGCCGCGGACCTGGATGTCGCGCTCCTCCATGACGTTCAGCAGCGCGACCTGGATGCGTTCGGCCAGGTCGGGCAGCTCGTTGATGGCGATGATGCCGCGGTGGGCGCGCGGCAGCAGGCCGTAGTGGATCGTCTCCGGGTCGCCGAGCGACCGGCCCTCGGCCACCTTCACCGGGTCGACGTCGCCGACCAGGTCGCCGACCGAGGTGTCCGGAGTGGCGAGCTTCTCCGCGTACCGCTCGTCGCGGTGCCGCCACACCACCGGCAGGTCGTCACCGAGCTCGGCGGCCCGGCGGCGCGACTCCGGCGTGATCGGGTCGAGCGGGTGCTCGCCCAGCTCGGAGCCCTCGATCACGGGCGTCCACTCGTCCAGCAGCGACACGATCGTGCGCAGCAGGCGGGTCTTGCCCTGGCCGCGCTCGCCGAGCAGGACGACGTCGTGCCCGGCGAGCAGCGCCCGCTCCAGCTGCGGGAGCACCGTGCGGTCGAACCCGACGATGCCGGGCCACGGGTTGCGCCCCTCGCGCAGGGCGGCGAGCAGGTTCTCGCGGATCTCGGTCTTGACGCCGCGCGGCCGGTGCCCGGCGGCGCGCAGCTCGCCCGCCGTGCGGGCCTGGTTCTGGGTCACCCCGATGACGCTACGCAGCCCCACCGACAATTTCGACGTGGAGCGACTCCAGCCCCCTGCCGCACCGCCGCCTCCACGGCGTTGCGGGGGATGCGCGCCGGCGCCGGGTCGTGCGCCAGGGCTCCGTTGGAGCACAAGGAACCGCGCTGAACACCCATCCCTCGTCCGGCTTCGGCAGGACCACCGGCTCGGCCCCGTGACCGGGGTGCGGTAAGCCCTGGGCGAACGCGACGGCCCGCAGCACGGTCCTGCGCGCGACTCCGCTGTTTTCCGAATCCTCCGGGTCCACGGCGCCGTCGTGCAGGAGAATGCGGGGCGCTATGAGCAACTGTGTCGATTTCAAGTGGGCCCCGTCCCCCGCCGACTGGCGGGCGAGCCTGCGCACGATGGTGCCGATGTTCCGGTGGGCGCCGTGGTTCGCGGTCGCGCTCGGCGGCTTCTCGCTGGTCCTGCTGTTCTTCTACGACGGGCTGGTGCCGGCCGCGGTCTTCGGCCTGGTGTGCGCGCTGGTGATCGGGTTCATGGAGCCGGTCGCGGTGTGGTGGCGGTTCTCGTCGGACGAGATGATCAGCAGGACCGTGGTGGGCAGCGCCGACGACCAGTCGTTCCGGATGGCCGTGGGCACCGCCGTGCGCGAGGAGCTCGACTGGGCGGAGCTGCCCGGCTGGACCGAGACGCGGCAGGGGTTCGTGCTGGAGACGCTCGACGAGGGGTCGGCGTCGCTGTCGGTGCCGCACCGGGCGTTCGCGTCCACGCAGGACGCCCAGTCGTTCCGCGACCTGCTCGAACAGCACATCGGACCCGCGAACTAGCCGAACCCGATTCGAGACCGGCTGCAGCGGACGGCGCCGGGCCACGTAATCTCGTCGCGTGTCCTGTGCAAGTGCCACGCTGGTCGTGTGGACGTCGGGATGGCTGCACGGTCTGGCCGCCGCCGACGACGTCCTCGACGCCCTGCACACGTGGGCCGAGCAGCACGAGGTGGTGGCCGACGACGACGGCACCGCCACGGCGCTCGACCTCCCCGGTCCCGACGAGGCCCCCGTGGGCCCCGCCCTGCTGCTGGCCTCCCTGCGGCGCGCGGGTGCGACCTCGGCGCGGCTCGTGCTGCCGGTGACCGGTGACGTGCGCGGCCTGGGCGGCAAGGGGCCCCTCGCGATGTGCGCGCTGCGTTCCGGTGAGGCGCTCGTGATCCCGTCCGTGCACGTCGGGCTGGTGCCGAAGATCGTCGCGGACGGCGTGATGCGCTGGACGGTGTTCGACCTGCCCTCCTCCACGGGCCTGGAGCACATCCCGATCGGCGAGGCCGAGCAGGGGCTGGGCACGGCGCTGCGCGAGGCGACGGCGGCGCTGGCCGCGCTGGACGTCGCGAAGCACCGGCCGAACGTGCGCGAGGAGATCGCGGACCTGTCCGCCGCGAACTCCGCGCTGCCGTGGCCGGACGCGATGCCGCCGCGCTCGTTGCGGGTGCTGCAACGGGCCGCCGAAGTCGACGCGATCGTGTCGGTGGCCCGCTCGGACTCACCCGGTGGCGCGGTGTCGGCGTCGGCGATGACCGCGCGGACCGAGGCGTTGCGGCCGGTGTCCGAAGCGGTGCGGCGCGCGCGGTGCGCTGCCGTGGACGAAGCGGTGCGCGTGCTGGCCGACTCGGGCGCCGGGCGGCACTGACCCCGTTCCCCGTGCCTGCCCCCGCCACCGGTGCGAGGATGCGACGGGGGCGATGCGGGTGGACGCGGCACGGCGAGTGGTGATCATCGCGTACAACGACGCGCAGATCCTCGACGTGGCGTGCCCGAGCGGCACGTTCGAGATCGCGAACGGCCACGGGGCCGCGCCGCCGTACCGGATCGAGCTGGCCACGGTGACGGGGCGGGACGTGCGCAGCTCGTCGGGGATCGCGCTGACCGGCGCACGGCGGCTGGCCTCGGTGACCGGGCGGATCGACACGATGCTGGTCGTCGGCGGGCACGGGACCCGCGACGCGATGGCCGACGACGGGATGCTGACGCAGGTGCGGCGCCTCGCACGGTACAGCCGGCGGGTCGCGTCGGTGTGCACCGGCGCGTTCGTGCTGGCCGCGGCCGGGCTGCTGGACGGCAGGAAGGTGACCACGCACTGGGCGTACGGCGACATCCTGGTCGAGCACTTCCCGCAGGTCACGGTGGACCTGGCACCGCTCTACGTCCAGGACGGCAACGTCTACACCTCCGCCGGGGTCACCAGCGCGCTGGACCTGACGCTCGCGCTGGTCGAGGACGACAACGGCCCCACCGTCGCCCGCCGGGTCGCCCGCGAACTGGTGACCTACCTCCAGCGCCCGGCCGACCAGGCTCAGCTCAGCATGTTCCTCGCCGCGCCCCCGCCGGGCGACCGGCTGGTGCGCGACCTGCTCGGGCACATCGCCGCGCACCCCGGGGAGGACCTGAGCCCGGCCGCGCTCGCGGCACGGGCCCAGATCAGCACACGGCACCTCACCAGGCTGTTCGCCACCCACGTCGGCACCACCCCCGCCCGCGCCGTGCGGGCCGCCCGCACCGAGGCCGCCGCCCACCTGGTGCGGGGCAGCGACCTGTCGCTGGCCGCGGTCGCGCGCCGGTGCGGGTTCGGGTCGGCGGAGGTGCTGCGGCAGGCGTTCCTCGACCACTACGGGATGACCGGGGACAGGATTCGCAGGATCGCGGACATGCCCGGCCCGCTCGACCGTGGTTCTCCCCAGACTCCTGAGCACGGAACCACGTGAGATCGAGGGGGAAACACCATGCTCGACAGGAAAGCGGCGGCCGTGCTCGGGATGGCGCTGATCAGCCTGCTGGGGACGACGGTGGCGAGCGTCCCGGCGTCGGCGGCGCCGTGCCGCAAACCGGTGAGCTCCGTGTCGGTGCACGGTCGCACGATCCACCTGTGGGTGTGCGACAACGGCTGGCACGGTCAGATCACCGGTGGGGCCACGGGTGACCCGGTCTGGCTGGACAGCGCCCGCAACACGGTGACGGGCTACCGGACCATCCCGTCCGGCGCCACGTCGGTGAACACCGGCACGGTCGGGCAGTACGGCGGACCGTGGCGGGCCTGCGGGCGCGCGTTCAACCGCCCGGAGATCGTCTGCACCGCACGCAACTGAACCGGGTCTCCGGCCGGTCCGAGGAGGGCCGGCCGGAGTCCGGCACTACTGGGCCTTGACGGGCCTTTTTGCCGGCTCGCAGCACAACGGCGCGCACGGGGCACCGTTCACCGTGCAGCCAGCTGAGGTGAACGACGACAGCTTGCGCACGGGAGCACCGGAGGTGTGCTCGGCCACCAGCTCCACGACGAGCTCGGCGAAGCGCGGGTCGGCGTTCGGGGTCGCCGCGCGGGCGAACTCCACGCCGAGCTCGGCGGCGCGGTCACGGGCCTCGGTGTCGAGGTCCCACACCACTTCGAGGTGGTCGGACACGAACCCGATCGGGCACACCACGACGCCGGTGACGCCCTTGGCGTGCAACGCGTCGATGTGGTCGACGATGTCGGGCTCCAGCCACGGGATCTGCGGCGGGCCGGACCGCGACTGCCACACCACGTCGTACTCGGTGACGCCCAGCTCGGCCGCGACCAGCCGGGACGCCTCGACGACCTGGCGGGAGTAGCGGTAACCGCCCTCGGACGGCGGACCGGCGGCCTTGTCGGCGGACACCGGCACCGAGTGCGCGGTGAAGACGAGCCGGTACGGGCCGGTCAGCGACTCGGCGGCCGCGCGGACGCCGTCGGCGAAGGCGGAGATGAACAGCGGGTGGTCGAAGAACTGGCGCAGCTTCACCAGTTCGGGGCCGTCCGGCACGGCCGCCAGTGCCCGCACGATGTCCTCGTCGTACTGGCGGCACGCGGAGTAGCCGCCGTACGCGCTCGTCGGGAACACCAGCGCCCGCTGGACGCCGTCGGCCTTCATCTGCGCGACGGTGTCCTCGACCATCGGGTGCCAGTTGCGGTTGCCGAAGTAGATCGGCAGCTCGAAACCGGTGGCGCGCACGGCGTCGATCGCGTCGAGGTTCAGGCGGTTGATCGGTGACACGCCGCCGAAGTGCTGGTAGTGGGCCTCGACCTCGTCCAGCCGCTCCGGCGGCACGCCACGTCCGCGCACCACGTTCTCCAGGAAGGGACGGACGTCCTCAGGACCTTCCGGTCCGCCGAAGGAAAGCCAGAGCAGCGCATCGAAACTCACCGCTCCATCCAATCAGACGCCCGAACCCCCCACACGACGAGCAGCTGTGACGTCAGAGGCCGAGGAAGTGCACGCCGCCGTCGACGAACACCATCGAGCCCGTGGTGGCCGGGAACCAGTCGGACAGCAGGCCGCAGACCGACTTCGCGACGGGCGTCGGGTCGTCGACGTCCCACGACAGCGGCGCCTTCTCGCCCCACATCTTCTCCAGCTCGCCGAAGCCCGGGATGGACTTGGCGGCCATGGTGCGGACCGGGCCGGCGGAGATCAGGTTCACGCGGATGCCGTCCGGGCCGAGGTCGCGCGCCATGTAGCGGTTGATCGACTCGAACGCCGCCTTCGCCGCACCCATCCAGTTGTAGGCGGGCCACGCCTGGCGGGCGTCGAAGTCGAGGCCGACGACCGACGAGCCGTGCGACAGCATCGGGCGCACGGCCTGCACCAGCGCCTTGTAGGAGTACGCCGAGACGTGCATCGCGACGGAGACGTCCTCCCACGGCGCGTCCATGAACGGCGCGCCGAGACAGCTCTGCGGGGCGAACCCGATGGCGTGCACGACGCCGTCGAGGCCGTCGACGTGCTCACCGACGCGCTCGGCCAGCGTGTCGAGGTGCTCCTGGTTCTGCACGTCCAGCTCCACGACGGGCGCGGGCTTGGGCAGGCGCTGGGCGATGCGCTGCACGAGGCTCATCCGGCCGAACCCGGTCAGCACGACCTCGGCGCCCTGCTCCTGGGCGACGCGTGCGACGTGGAAGGCGATCGACGCGTCGGTGATCACACCGGTGATCAGCAGTCGCTTGCCTTCGAGCAGTCCGGTCACTTGATCCAACCCTTTCGCAGAAAGAAGAGAACGAAGAACGTCAGTGGCCCATGCCGAGGCCGCCGTCGACCGGCAGCACGGCACCGTTGATGTAGCCGGACTCGTTCGCGGCGAGGAACGTCACCGCGCGGGCGATCTCGTCGACGGCGCCGTAGCGACCGGCCGGGATCTGCTTGAGCGCCGCCTCGCGCACCGCCTCGGGCAGCTCGGCGGTCATGTCGGTGGTGATGAAGCCGGGGGCGATGACGTTCGCGGTGATGTTGCGCGAACCGAGCTCCAGCGCGATCGAGCGCGCCATGCCCACCATGCCCGCCTTGGACGCGGCGTAGTTGACCTGGCCCGCGCCGCCGGTGAGGCCCACGACCGACGAGATGAAGACGATGCGGCCGAACTTCTTGCGCAGCATGCCGCGCGAGGCGCGCTGGGCGAAGCGGAACGCGCCGGTGAGGTTGGCGTCGACGACGCTGGTGAACTGCTCCTCGCTCATGCGCAGCAACAGCGTGTCCTGGGTGATGCCGGCGTTGCAGACGAGCACCTCGACCGGACCGTGGGCGGCCTCGACCTCGGAGAACGCCGCGTCGATCTCCTCGGCGTTGGTCACGTCGCACTTCACGCCGAGCAGACCCTCGGGTGCGCCGGAGCCGCGGTGCGTGACGGCGACCTTGTCGCCCTGCGCCGCGAACGCCTGCGCGATGGCGAGGCCGATGCCGCGATTGCCCCCGGTGACCAGAACGGACCGACTCACTAGCTCTCCCTGCAATCGCCGCTGGTTGACCGGCTGAGGTTATCGGCTACCCGCAGGTAGCCCGGCATCGGCGGTTGAACCTCACACCACGGCGGGGCCGATCGGGGGCATGATCAGGTGATGCGGGCCTTCCTCGACCAACTGCGCCGCCACGTCGAGGGCGACGTGCTCGACGACCCGGCGAGCCGCGCCCTGTACTCGGCCGACGCGTCGAACTACCGCCACGTGCCGCGGGTGGTGGTCCGTCCGCGGACGACGGACGCCGTGGTCGCGGCCGTCGGGATCGCCGCGGAGCACCGCGTCCCGATCACCAGCCGCGGCGCGGGGACCTCGGTCGCGGGCAACGCCTGCGGTACCGGCCTGGTGATCGACTTCAGCCGCTACCTGAACGCCTTCGAGATCGCCGGCGACCGGGCGTTCGCGCAGCCGGGCGCGGTGCTCGACAAGATCAACGCGAGCGCCGGCGACCACCTGTTCGGCCCCGACCCGTCCACGCACTCGCGCTGCACGATCGGCGGGATGATCGGCAACAACGCCTGTGGCGCGCATTCGGTGAAGTGGGGCAAGACCAGCGAGAACGTCCTGGACCTCGACGTGCTGACCGTCGACGGCCGCCGGTTCCGCAGCACGGACCCGCCCGCGCTCGCGCTGCCGTCGCACGACCCGGCGTGGTTCCCGCAGCTCAGCCGCCGGGTCAGCGGGTACGCGCTGGACGCGCCGACGCTCACCGGCCAGCTCGTCGGCACGGAGGGCACCTGCGTGGTGCTGCTCGGCGCGGAACTGAAGCTGGTGCGCCGCCCGGAACGCCGGGTCCTCGTCGTGCTCGGCTTCGCGGACACCTACGAGGCCGCCGACCAGGTCACGCAGATCGAGGACGCGCTCGCGGTCGAGGGCCTGAACGAGGCGCTGGTGAACAGCGTCCGCACCCGCCCCGACCTGCCGGAAGGCCGCAGCTGGCTGTTCGTCGAGGTCGAGGACCACCCCGAACGGGTCGCCGCGCTCACGAGGAGCTCGATGGTCGTCCACGACCCGGCGCACCAGCGGGCGCTGTGGCGCATCCGCGAGGACGGCGCCGGTCTCGCCACCCGCATGGCCGACGGCAGCGAGGCGTGGTCGGGCTGGGAGGACTCGGCCGTCCCGCCGGAACGCCTCGGCGCCTACCTGCGCGACCTCGACGCGTTGCTCACCGGGTACGGGCGGCGCGGCACCACCTACGGCCACTACGGCGAGGGCTGCATCCACGTCCGCATCGACTTCGACCTGGCCCGCGGCTACCGCGAGTTCCTCCAGGACGCCGCGGACCTGGTCGTGAGCCACGGCGGCAGCCTGTCCGGCGAGCACGGCGACGGCCAGGCCCGCTCCGAGCTGCTCTCCCGCATGTACCCGCCGGCGGCGATCCGGGCGTTCCAGGAGTTCAAGCACGCCTTCGACCCCGGCAACCTGCTCAACCCCGGCCGGATCGTGGAGCCGCTGAAGCTCGACGACGACCTGCGCGTCCTCGTCGCTCCCCCGCGCATCCCGACGCGCGCGGAGTTCGCGAGCGACACCCGCCGCTGCGTCGGCGTGGGCAAGTGCCTGAACACCAAGGGCGGCGTGATGTGCCCGAGCTACCGCGTCACCAAGGAGGAGAAGCACTCCACGCGCGGCCGCGCGCACCTGCTGTTCGAGATGCTCAACGGTGACGTGGTCAAGGGCGGCTGGCGGTCGCTGGAGGTGGCCGAGGCGCTGGACCTGTGCCTGGGCTGCAAGGGCTGCAAGCGCGACTGCCCGGTCGACGTGGACATGGCGAGCTACAAGGCGGAGTTCCTGCACGAGCACTACAGGGGCCGCCCGCGCCCGCGGTCGCACTACGCGATGGGCTGGTTGCCGACGTGGCTGCGGTACGGGCTGGTCAACCGGTTCACGGCGCGGTTCGGCCGGTTGGCGGGCCTCACCCCGGAGCGCGAGCTGCCCACGCCCACCACTCCCCTGCTGCGCAGGCTGCGCCCGTTCGGCGAGGGCGAGCCGGTGCTGCTGTTCCCCGACACGTTCACGAACTTCTTCGAGCCGGACATCGGCATCGACGCCGCGAACGTGCTGGCGCACCTGGGGAACCGGGTCGAGCTGCCGCCCTCGACCGTCTGCTGTGGACTGACCTGGCACTCGACCGGTCAGCTGCCGAAGGCCCGCAGGGTCGTCGAACGCACGGCACGCGCGCTGCACCCGTGGACGAGCCGCGGCGTCCCGGTGATCGGCCTGGAACCGAGCTGCACGGCGTTCCTCAAGACCGAGGCCCCGAAGCTCTCGGACGCCGAGGAGGTGCGCGCGCTCGCCGACGCCACCCGCACGTTCGCCGAGCACGTCGCACCGGCGCTGCCCGACCTGCCCGGCGACCGCGAGGCGGTCGTGCAGACCCACTGCCACCAGTACGCGGAGCTGGGTTTCGGACCGGATCGCACGGCCATGGAGAAGGCCGGGCTGCGACCGCGGGTCGTGGAGGGCTGCTGCGGCCTGGCCGGCAACTTCGGCTTCGAGCAGGGCCACTACGACGTGTCGATCGCCTGCGCCGAACAGGACCTGCTGCCCGCCCTGCGCGCGAACGAGGACGCGCTGGTGCTCGCGGACGGCTTCAGCTGCCGCACCCAGATCCGGCACACGACCGACCGCGAGCCGGTCCACCTCGCCACCGCGCTCGCGACCCGGCTGGGGCTCCGAGCGCGTCTCCACGGTCACTGAAAAGCATCGACATGCCCGCGAAACGGCCATCCCGGGCGATACTGCTCCCATGCGGGTGCTGTTGGTCGAGGACGACGACGGTGTCGCCGACGCCCTGGTGGAGGCACTGCGGGCGAACGGCCACCGGCCTGCCCGCGTGCGCAGGGGGTCCGACGCGCTGATCGCGCACCGCGACGCGGACGTGGTGCTGCTCGACCTCGGCCTGCCCGACCAGGACGGCCTGGAGGTGCTGCGCAAGCTCCGCAGGATCGACCCGGTGCCGGTGCTGGTGCTGACCGCGCGCGGGGACGAGCGGACCGTGGTGCGCGGGTTGCGGCTGGGCGCGGACGACTACCTGGTCAAGCCGGTGCGGCTGGCCGAGCTGCTGGCCCGCATCGACGCGGTGGCGCGGCGCAGTGCGGCGCGGTCGCAGGAGCAGGGCGACCTGGTGCGGGTGTCCGATGTGGAGATCGACCTGCAGAGCCGCCAGGTCGTGGTCGGCGGGCGGGAGATCTCGTTGACCACCAAGGAGTTCGACGTGCTGGCGGTGCTCGCGCGGCGGCCGGGCACGGCGGTGAGCCGCCAGCAGCTGATGGACGAGGTGTGGGGCAATGCGTTCGTGGCGGTGTCGCGGACGCTGGACGTGCACCTCACGCAGCTGCGCGCCAAGCTCGACCGGCCGGGGCTGCTGCACACCATCCGCGGTTTCGGCTACCGGCTCGGTGAGTAGATGCGGCAACGGCTGCTGGTGGTGCTGCTGCTGTTCTCGCTGTCGGCGGTGACCGCGTTCGCCGTGCCGCTGCTGATGAGCACGGCCAGCGAGCGCACCCAGCGGTTCGTGATCGGCCGGACCGCCGACCTGGACCGGTTCGCGACCCTGCCGAACGACCTGGTGGTCGCGGAGGCGTTGCGCTACACCGAGGTCTACGGCGAGGAGGTCGTGGTCGTCGACGCCGCCGGGCGGCCGCTCGTCGAGTCCGGCATGGCGGTGGCCGACGTGTCCAGCCAGATCGACGCCGCGCTGCGCAACCAGCCGGCCGCGCCGGTGCGGACGGTGCTGCCCTGGAACGGCGGTGACGTGCTGTTCGCGCGACCGGTCGGCACCGGCACGAAGGTGGCGGGCGCGGTGGTGGTGCGCGCGTCCACCAGGGTGGCCGCGGCGGATGTCGCGCAGCGGTGGGCGCTGGTGCTCGCGGGGGCGTTGCTGGCGGCCTGCGCGTGCGTGTTGCTGGCGCTGGTCGTGGCGCGGTGGCTGCTGCGGCCGTTGAAGGAGCTCGACCGGGGTGTGCGGGCGGTCGCGGAGGGGCAGCGGCGCGCGCACGTCGCCGACACCGCGGGCCCGGCCGAGCTGCGGGCGTTGTCGGAGTCGTTCAACCGGATGTCCGACGCGGTGGCCGAGGCCGCCGACCAGCAGCGCCGGCTCATCGCGGACGCCTCGCACCAGCTGCGCAACCCGATGGCGGCGCTGCGGCTGCGGGTGGACATGCTGCCGGACAACGGTTCCCTGCTCACCGAGGTCGAGCGGCTGGAGTCGTTGCTGGACGGCCTGCTCGCGCTCGCGTCGGCCGAGAGCACCGCCACCGAACGGGCGGCGGGCGGGGTCGAGCCCGAGCTGGCCGACCTGCGGGCCGTGGCGCACGACCGGGTCGACGCGTGGCGGGCGGCGGCCGGGGCGGCGGGTGTGACGATCACCGTGGACGACCGCGCGCCGGGCCTGGTGCGGTGTGCCGTCTCGGACCTGGCGCAGGTGCTGGACGTGCTGCTGGACAACGCCATCAGGTACGGCGGCACCGAGGTGGCCGTGGTGTGCGACCGCGCGACTCTCACCGTGCGCGACAACGGTCCCGGTCTGTCCGAGGAGGACATCGAGCACGCGACCGAGCGGTTCTGGCGTGGTGGCGGCCCGCAGCGCGGCACCGGCCTCGGCCTGGCCATCGCCGAGCGCATCGTGACCGCTCACGGCGGGGAGCTGCGGCTGCACACCGACGGTGGCCTGGTCGCGACCGTGGAGCTGCCGAAGGAGCCGCTGCTGTGAAGCGCCGGACCCTCCTGCTGGGCGCGCTGGCCCTCACCGCGTGCGGGACAAGTGAGCCCAGCGGCACCATCCGCGTCGCGGGCGGCGAGCCCGGCGGGTTCTACAACGACTTCGCCGCCCTGCTGTCCCGCCTCGCCACCGGCTCGCTGACGATCACGCCGATCGAGACCGGCGGCAGCGCCGACAACCTGCGGCACCTGCGCGAGGGCACCGCCGACCTCGCGCTGACCCTGAGCGACAGCGCCCACCTGGAGCCCGGCCTGGTCGCGGTGGGCCGCGTCTACGAGAACTACCTCCAGCTCGTCGTGCTCGCCGACTCGCCGTACCGCAGCGCGGCCGACCTCGCCGGCCGGCCCGTGTCGCTGGGCGCCGCCGGGTCCGGCGCGGCGCTGCAGGGCGAACGGCTCGCGCTGGGCGTGTGGGAGGAGCACTACCCGCTGCGCAACGCCGTGGACGCGCTGAAGGCGGGCGAGATCGCGGCGCTGCTGTGGTCGGGCGGCGTGCCGACCCCGGAGCTCGACCGTGCGGAGGGGATCAGGCTGCTGCCGCTCGACGGGTTCCTGCCCCGGCTGCGGCAGAACCACGGCAAGGTCTACGAACGCGTGGACGTGCGCACGGGCGTCTACGACTCCCCCGTCGACATCCCGACGATCGGCACGCCGAACCTGCTGGTGTGCCGGCCCGACCTCGGCGCCGACCTCGCGGGGGCGGTGGTGCGGCTGCTGGTCGCGAACGCGGCGCGGCTGGTGCCGCAGCAGGCGCTCGGCACCCAGTACCTCGACGTGCGCAGTCTCATCGACACGGGCACGGTGCCGCTGCACGCCGGTGCCGCGGCGGAGTACCGGAGGATTCACGGATGATCATCACGATGGCGTCGGTCTCGCTGGACGGCTTCATGGAGGGACCCGGCCACGACATCAGCTGGCACCGGGTCGACGAGGAGCTGCACGGGCACTTCAACACCGAGCTGGCGCGGATGAGCCGGTTCATCGACGGCCGCCGCAACCACGAGACGATGCTCGCGGCGTGGCCGCACACCGGCGAGCACCCCGAGTGGCCGCCGTCGATGCACGAGTTCGGCCGGATCTGGCGGGAGATGCCCAAGATCGTGTACTCGCGGACGCTCGACACCACCGCGTGGAACACCGTGGTGCGGCGGGAGGTCGACCCGGACGAGATCAGGGCGCTGCCCGGTGACAGCATGGTCGGCGGCGCGCAGCTCGTGGGGACGTTCTTCGAGCACGACCTGGTCGACGAGGTCCGCCTGTACGTCAACCCGGTCGCGCTCGGCGCGGGCACGCCGTTCTTCACACGGCCGAAGACCCTGGCGCTCAAGAGCACCAGGGCCTTCGGGAACGGTGTGGTGGAGCTGGTCTACGGCAGGGGCTAGGGCAGTCTCTGGCCCAGCAGCAACGCCGCGGCGGCCGCGACCATCGCCGTCAGCGTGCCGAGCACCAGCCACGGCTTGGACGCGTCCGCCTGCTTCTTCTCGTAGCCGATCTGCTCGCCGAGCGTGTCGTACACCCGGCGCAGCTCCTCGGCGGAGGCGGCCTTGAAGAACTCGCCGCCGGAGATCTTCGCGATCTCCTTCATCGAGTCGTCGTCGACCGGCACGGCCTGCTGGCGGCCCTCGATGTCGACCACGCCGTCCTCGGTGCCGAACGAGATCGTGGAGATCGGGATACCGGCCTTCTTCGCGTCATCCGCCGCGTCGAACGCCTTGCGGGTGCCGACCGTCTCCTTGCCGTCCGTCATCAGCACGATGCGGGCCGGAGGGGGCCCCTCGGCGCCGCCGACGACCTTGCCGAACGAGTCGATGGACGCCATCGCGGCGACCAGCGCGTCACCGGTCGCGGTCGACTGGGCGAGCTTGAGCCCGTCGATCGACTGCGACACGGCCGCGCGGTCGGTGGTGGGCGCGACCAGCACCGTCGCCGAGCCCGCGAACGAGATCAGGCCCAGGTTGATGCCCGGCGTGAGGCCTTCGGCGAACGACTTGGCCGCCACCTGCGCGGCCTCCAGCCGGGACGGCTTCACGTCGGTGGCCTTCATCGACAGCGACACGTCGACCACGAGCATCACGGTCGCCCGGTTGCGCGGGACCCGCTGCTCCGACGTCGGCCCGGCCAGCGCGACGGTCAGCAGCGCGAGCGCCGCCAGCAGGAACGCCGCCGGGACGTGCCGCGACCAGCGTTCCCGCTTGGGCGCGACCTTCTCCAGCAGCTCCAGGTTCGTGAACCGCAGCACGCGCTTGCGGCGCATGCGCTGGGCGAGCACGTACCCGGCCGCGAGCACACCGACGGCGACGAGCAGCAGGAACCACCACGGGGCGACGAAGTTCGAAAAGCTCATGCGACACCCCCAGACCAACGGCGCTTGCGCGCCACCACGAAGCGGACCGTGTCCGCGATCCAGTCGGAGTCGGTCCGCAGCACCAGGTGCCCGGCGCCCGCGCGGCGCAGCCCGGCGGCGACCTCGGCCCGGTGCTCGGCAGCCGCGGCGTTGAACTCCTTGCGCAGCAACGCCGACGCGGTCACCTCGCGCTGCCGGCCGGTCTCCGGGTCGGACAGCACGACGGTGCCGACCTCGGGCAGGTCGACGTCGCGCGGGTCGACGACCTCGATGGCCACCAGCTCGTGCCGTGCCGACAGCGCGCGCAGCGGCCGTTGCCACTCCATGCCGCCGAGGAAGTCGGAGATCACCACGATCAGCCCGCGCCGGCGCGGCGGGCGGCGCAGCTGCTCCAGCAACGCCGCCAGGTCGCCGCGGGTGCCCTCACTCGCACGCGGCGTCTCGGCGATCTTGCGGATCATGCCGCGGGCGTGCGCCAGGCCACCGCGCGCCGGGATGCGCACGTTCTCCGCACCCGTCGAGATCGCGGCACCGATCCGGTTGCCGCCACCGCGGGTCAGGTGCGCCACGGCGGCTGTCGCGGCAATCGCCAGGTCGCGCTTCTCGCAGGCCGCGGTGCCGAAGTCGAGCGACGGCGACAGGTCGACCGCCACCCACGTCTCCAGCTCGCGGTCGGCGACCGTCTCGCGGATGTGCGGCACGGTGGTGCGGGCGGTGACCGCCCAGTCCATCCGGCGCACGTCGTCACCGGGCTGGTAGGTCCGCGCCTCGCCCGGCTCGGTGCCCGGTCCCGGCACGAGACCGAGGTGGTTGCCCTGCAGCAGGCCGTCCAGGCGGCGCCGCACGTCGAGCTCCAGCATGCGCAGCGCGGCCTCCATGCGGCCGCCGTGCAGGACCGGGGGCGCCCACGAGGGGCGCTCGGCGGTGGCCTTGTCCTTGCTCACGGCCTACCAGCCGGAACCGGCTGCTGCGGGCGCGCGGACACCTGCGGCAGCGGCACGATCTGCAGCACGCGGGTGATGATGTGGTCGATCGGCACGCCGTCGGCCAGCGCGTCGTAGGACAGCACGAGGCGGTGGCGCAGCACGTCCGGCACGACGTCCACGACGTCCTGCGGCAGCACGTAGTCACGGCCGCGCACGAGCGCGAGGCCACGGGCGGCGGCGATGATGCCCAGCGACGCACGCGGCGAGGCACCGTAGGCGACCCAGCCGGCGACGTCGGTCAGGCCGTGCTCGGCCGGTGCGCGGGTCGCGATCACCAGGCGCACCACGTAGTCGACCAGTGCGTGGTGGACGAAGACGCGCGACGCCACGCCCTGCAGGCGCACCAGCTCCTCCGGCGAGAGGACCTGGTTCGGCGTGGGCGCCTCGACACCCATGCGGTAGACGATCTCGCGCTCTTCCTCGGCCGTGGGGTACTCGACCTGGATCTTGAACAGGAACCGGTCGCGCTGCGCCTCCGGCAGCGGGTACACGCCCTCGTTCTCGATCGGGTTCTGCGTCGCCAGCACCAGGAACGGGTTCGGCATCGGGAAGGTCTTGCCGCCGATGGACACGTGCCGCTCGGCCATGACCTCCAGCATCGCCGACTGGACCTTGGCCGGCGCGCGGTTGATCTCGTCGGCCAGCACGAAGTTGGCGACCACGGGGCCGAGCTCGACGTCGAACGCCTCGCTGGACTGGCGGTAGATGCGGGTGCCGAGGATGTCGGCGGGCACCAGGTCGGGCGTGAACTGCACGCGGCTGAACGAGCCGCCGACCACGCGCGCGAACGTCTCGACGGCGAGCGTCTTCGCGACACCCGGCACACCTTCGAGCAGCAGGTGGCCCTTGGCCAGCAGACCCACGAGCATCCGCTCGACGAGCCGGTCCTGGCCGACGATGACCCGCTTCACCTCGAACACGGTGCGTTCGAGCAGCTGGGCGTCACGAGCCGGGGTGACGGGCGCCGGTGCGTTCGGCGTTGCCTCGGCGGCGGGCTCGGTCACGGTGCGGGCCTCCATGTGGAACAGGGTTTTCCGATCGTGAGCAGTCTTGCTCACGGGCTGTTCATTGGGTGTGAAGGGTGTCCAGGTCATCGGGTGTGTCGACGTCACGCGCCTCACCGGGCAAAGCGGACACTTCCACCGGCGCGAGCTTGCGCAACGTTCGGCGCAGCGGCTGGTCGCGCGGGTCCTCCGGCAGGACTTCGCGCAGCTCGGCGGCGTTCCAGAAGCCGATCAGCCACTGCACGCGGTCGTCGGCGAGCACGGCGTTGCCGCCCGCCGCGCGCAGCCTGGCGATCGTGCCGGCGGTGAGGCCGGGCTGGTCGACGGCGAGCACGGCGACCCACTCCTCGGTCACGTGCGCGAGACCGGCGGCAAGCCCGGCCAGCGGCCCTCCGCCGGGTGGGTCCTCCCGGGCCCAGACGACGCCGGGCCGGTCTTTCTCCGGCCCCACAACGACGACCCGCGCCGCGTCGTCCACAACGGACAGCACGTGGTCGAGCAGTGTGGCGTCCCGGTAGGACAGCGCGGCCTTGTCGACGCCGCCGAGCCGTTCGCCCGTGCCGCCGGTGAGGATGATCGCCGCGTACGTCACGCGCGCCTCGCGATGTGCGCGGCGACGCCGTCCAGGAACAACCGCAGGCCGAAGTCGAAGTCGGCCCCGATGTCGTCGCCGTGGGCCACGTCGAACGCGCCGGCCTCGATGACCTCGGTGAGCGCGGGCATGGTGCGCGGGTCGACCACCGCGCGCAGCGCCTGCCCGTACTGGTCGGGGTTGCTCTGGAAGCCCTGGGACGGGGTGGTGGTCAGCCGCGCCTCGCCCTGCACGAACGTCGACAGGCCCATCACGACGCCGACCTTCTCCCCCGGCTCCAGCGGCGTGCCCCCGAGGGCGGTGAGCGCGCTGTCGAGCCAGGCGAGGTTCCCCGGGCCGACCGGCGGGCCGCTGATCGGGATCCGCAGGAACCACGGGCGCCTGCGGATCGCCCGGAGCAGCGCCCGTGCCCAGACGCCGAGCCTGTCGCGCCACTCGCCGTCGGGCAGCGGCGGCGGGTCCTCCATCGCCGCGTCCCACATCAGCGCGAGCAGCTCGTCCTTGCTCTTCACGTGGCGGTAGAGCGCCATCGTCGCGTTGCCCATCTCCTGCGCGACGCGCGCCATGGACACGGCGGCCAGCCCTTCGGCGTCCGCGATCGCGATGGCGGCTCGCGTGATGTCGGCGGCGTCGATGGTCGGCTTCCGCCCCCTCTTCATGCCCCTAGTCAAACAGATGCGTACACCATACGCTCATTCAGGTTTTGCCGCACAGCGGCCGCGGTGTCGCGAACGGCTCGCGCCGAGGCCGATCCGGTTCACGATGAGGTCACCCGGTCGCCACGTCACCCCCGCCACTGTGCCAGCCTTGGCACCCGTGGAACTGTTCACGCTCGACGAGGCCCGTGCCGAGCTCACCCGCCTGCTGCCGGTGCTCGACGAGATCGTCCGGCTGCGCGCCGACGCGGCCGAGCTCGCGTCCGGCACCACGTCCCTGGGCGGTCTGCCGGAGTTCAAGGCGGCGCAGGCCCGGCTCGACGAGCTGATGGAGTCCGTGCAGCAGACCGGCGCAGAGCTGAAGGGCTTCGCGCCGCTGCTGGTCGACTTCCCCTCGCAGCTCGACGGCGTGCCGGTGCTGCTGTGCTGGCTGGAGGGCGACCGGACGCTCGACTGGTACCACCGCGCCGACCTCGGGTTCGCCGGCCGCCGCCGACTCTGACCCCTGCTGGCCAAGGCATCTGCACGGGGGCTGCGTGGTGACCGGATCGGTCCGCAGTGCGGCCGGGTCGTGCCTGGTTCGGCCGTGGCGGTCCGACGAGGCTGGTGACATGAAGCGCGCATTGATCGTCATCGACGTCCAGGAGTCGTTCCGCCGGCGTCCCAGCTGGGCCGAGGTGTCCAACCCCGGCGTCGTGGGCCAGGTGAACCGGCTGGTCGACCTCGCCCGCGACTCCGGCGACCTGGTGGTGTGGGTGCTGCACTCCGAGCCGGGCAGCGGTGACGTGTTCGACCCGGCGCTGGGGCACGTGCGGCTGATGGACGGGCTGAAGCCGCTCGACGACGAGCCGCTGCTGACCAAGACCTCGCACAACGCGTTCACCACGACCAACCTGCAGCAGACGCTGACCGCGCGGGGTGTGCGGGAGCTGCTGGTCAGCGGCATCCGCACCGAGCAGTGCTGCGAGACGACCACGCGGGTCGGCTCGGACCTCGGGTTCGACATGACGTTCGTGACGGACGCGACCGCGACCACGCCGTTGCCGCACTGGCGCACCGGGGCGGTGCTCGGCGTGCAGGAGGTCATCGAGCGCACCGAGTACGTCCTGGCGGGCCGGTTCGCGCGGATCTCGGACGTCGCTACGCTGACCGGATCGTGACCAGAGTCGTCTTCCTGCTCGTACCGGGAGTGCACCTGCTCGACCTCGCGGGGCCGGCGCAGGTGTTCTCCAGCGCGGCCGACTTCGGTGCCGGCTACGCACTGTCGTACGTCGGCGACTCGGTGTCGGTGCCGAGCCACCAGGGCGTGCCGCTGGGGGCGTCGACCGAGCTGCCCTCGCTGGGGGCGGACGACCTCCTGGTCGTGCCGGGATGGCGGTCGTCGACGTTGGTGGGCACCGGAGCGTTGAGTGCGCGCGCTCTGGCGTGGGTGCGCGCGCACCACGACAGCGGCGGCATGGTGGCGAGTGTGTGTGCCGGAGCCGATGCGCTCGGCCGTGCCGGACTGCTCGACGGCCGTCGTTGCACCACCCACCACGAACTGCAGGACGAGCTCGAACGCCGCTACCCCGCCGCACGGGTCGTGCGCGACGTTCTGTACGTGGAGGACAGTCGCGTCGTGACGTCGGCCGGCATCGCGAGCGGCATCGACCTCGCGCTGCACCTTGTCGCCGTGCGCAACGGTCCTTCCGTGGCCGCCGCCGTCGCACGCACGATGGTGGTTTACGCGCGCAGGAACGGCGACGACCACCAGGCGAGCGTGCTGCTGCGGTACCGGTCCCACGTCAACGAGACCGTGCACCGCATCCAGGACGTCATCGAGACGCGTCTCGCCGATCGCCTTTCGTTGGCAGAACTGGCATTGCTGGCCGGATGCAGCGAACGGACGGTCACGCGCCTGTTCGGCCGTGCGACCGGCATGACCCCGTTGAAGTATCAACAGGCGTTGCGCGTCGAACGCGCCGAACACCTCATCGGCAAGGGCGCCACCGTGGAGGTCGCCGCGCGTTCGGTCGGCTTCGAGGACGCCCGGATGTTGCGCCGCCTGCGTTCGCGCTGAGCCGCACGCGTGCGCCCCGCCGAGGGTCGACAACCCCGCCTCACCTGGGCATAGTCTGCCGCCGTGACCACTCTCGCGAACCGCCCCAACACCGCGTTGCTCGTGATCGACGTGCAGAACGGCGTCGTGAACCACGCCCACGACCGCGACACCGTGGTGGGCAACGTGGCCACCCTCGTGGCCAAGGCCCGCGCGGCCGGCATCGACGTGGTCTGGGTGCAGCACAGCAACCCCGAGCACATGCCGAAGGGCTCCGACGGCTGGCGGTTCGTCGCCGAGCTGGAGGTCGCCGACGGCGAACCGGTGGTGCACAAGGCCTACGCCGACTCGTTCGAGGCGACCGACCTCGAAGAGGTGTTGGCGGCCAAGGGGATCGGCCACGTGTTCGTGTCCGGCGCGCAGACCGACGAGTGCATCCGCTCCACCCTGCACGGCGCCCTGGTCCGCGGCTACGACGCCACCCTCGTGAGCGACGCCCACACCACCGAGGACCAGTCCGAGTGGGGCGCGCCCACACCGGACCTGGTCATCGCGCACACGAACCTCTACTGGGCCAACCACACCGCGCCGGGCCGCACAGCGGGCACGGTGACGACCGAGGACGCGTTCACGCCGGCGTGAGCAGGTGGGAAGCTCGGGCTGTAGTCGATCTTCCAGTCCTCGTACACGCCGCACTGGCCGCACGCGAGGCACCGCAGCCCGACGCTCACCCACCGCACCTCGCCGTCCGCCCGGCACGCCGCCCCGAGCACGGCGGCGAACTCCTCGCCACCGCACGGACACGCGCACTCCTGCGCCTCGTCGTCCTCCCAGTGCTCCGCCGAGTCGGCCAGGAACGCCGCCGTGCCGCACCCCAGGCACGTCCGCCGCGCCGCGCACTCCTCGGTCAGCTGCACGCCGAACGCCCGGCCGCCGCACGCGCCGCACACCGACTCGACCACGTGCGTGACCTCGTACCCGCCCGCACGGAAGTCCCGGACGTACTCGTCGAGGGTCATGCCGCGAGCCGGTTGATCTCGTCGCTGCGCAGCACCCGCGTGGCCGGTCGTGCGCCCTTCGCGAGCGCCACCAGCGCGCGCCCCAGCTGCTCGGTCGACGTCACGTGCTTCGGCGCGACCCTGGCCAGCACCGGGAACAACCACGAGGACCACGAGTAGACGTACCGGTAGATGCGCGTGCGCGAGGTGATCCCGTGGCGCGGCTGGATGAACCCCGGCCGCACCACGAACACCGGCCGGTCCAGCGCCAGCAGCTCGTTCTCGGTCCGGCCCTTCACCCGTGCCCACATCGTCTTGCTGCCGGCGTCCGCGCCTTCACCCGACACGTACACATACGTGCCACCAACAACACGGGCCGCCTCAAGCGCGTAGTCGTGCGTCACGGGCGTGTACTCCGCTTCGCTCAACCCGGCCGACGTCACACCCACGCAGTAGAAGCACGCGTCGGCGTCGGCCAGTTCGCCGGCGATCGGCGTGAGGTCGGCGAAGTCCGCGTGCACGACGTGCCGCAGCTTCGGTGACGTCACGTCCAACGGCGAGCGCCCGACCGTGACGACCTCACGCACCTCGGGGTCGAGGAGGCACTCCCGCAGCGCTCCCTGCCCCACCATCCCGGAACCGCCGAACACCACGATCTTCACGACGACAACCTAGCCCCGCACCGCCCTCACCGAGAAGCCGGCGAAGATCAGAGCAGCCGCGTCACGTACGGCATGATCCCGCCGTACCGCACCGGCGAGATCCGCACCACCGCACCGGAGTGCGGCGCCTCCACCATCATCCCGCCGCCGAGGTACAACGCCACGTGCGTGCCGCCGCCGGGTCCCCAGAAGATCATGTCGCCGGGAGCCATCTGCGACAGCGGCACCTTGCGGCCGGAGTTGTACTGGTAACCGCTGTAGTGCGGCAGGTACACGCCCGCGCCGGCGAAGGCGTACATCATCAGGCCGGAGCAGTCGAAGCCGATCTTGCGGTAGTCGCCGAAGGAGTCGGCCACGCCGCCGTCACGGACGCCGTAGGTGGGGCCGTAGTGGTTGCCGCCGCCCCACGCGTAGATGACGCCGCGTTGGGCCAGTGCGCGGTTGATGACGGTTTGCACGCGTGAGACCGAGGGTGCGGCAACGGCGGCAGGGCGTGGTGCAGCGGCAGGGGCCGGAGCGGCAACGGCCGCGGCGGCAGCGGCTGCGGCGCGGCGGGCGTTCTCCTCCTCCTCGCGGCGCTTGGCGTCGATCCACTGGTCGTACTGGCGGCGCTGGGCTTCGAGGCCGGTGACCTCGCCGCGGGCGGCGAGCAGCTCGCGTTCGACGGCGTCCTTGTCGGACTGCAGCTCGGTGGTCGCGGTGGCCTGGGCCTCGTGCGCGGCCACGGCTTCCTGCTGGGCGGCCTCGGCCACGCGCTTGGCCTCGTCGGCGGCTGCCTGCTTCTCCTCGGCCTTGCGCAGGGCGGCGCGGGCGGCGGAGTCGAGGTTCGCCGCGGTGCCCTGGTCGCGCATGACCTGGTCGAGGGCGTTCAGGGAGGACGAGGAGACCGCTTCGAGCATCTGCGCACGGGCGAGGAGGTCCTCGGGGGACTTGGCGCCGAAGTACGCGGAGATCGAGCCGACCGTGCTGCGCTGCGCGTACGAGGCGGCGACGAACTCGTCGAGGGCGCGGCGCGAGTCCTCGACGGCACGGGAGGCGGCGTCGGCCTGGGTGCGGGCGGAGGTGGCCTCGCGGCGGGCGGCCTCGGCCTCGGAGACGGCGGTCTCCAGGTCGACGCGGGCCTTGTTGGCGAGCTCGCGCTTGTAGGAGACCTGGTCGAGCAGCTCCTGCAGGCGGGCTTCCGCCTGGGTCAGGCGGCCGGTCAGCTCGCCGACCCGTGCCGCCTTCGCATCCGCCTGTGCGCGCGAGGCCGAGATCTCCGCGTCGCTCGGGTTCGGCGGAGGCGGGGGAACAGCGGCGGCCGTCCCCGTGAGGACGGCCGTCATCAGCACCGCGGCGGCGGAGAGTCGCGTCAGCATCCGGACATCACCTCCGACCGAATTAGACCAATCAGTCCCGGGTGGCGCATCTGGAACCGATGCACCGTCAGCCACTCGTGTCACAGTTGACCACGCAAGCGGTCCAATGGGGACGATCGGTTTGTCGGCGTGTCGTCAGTTCACGCCGCGGTCGCGCCCGGTCCAGTACGGTTCGCGGAGCTTGAACTTCTGGATCTTGCCGGTGGCCGTGCGCGGGATCGAGTCGCGGAACTCGACCGAGGTGGGGGCCTTGTAGCCGGCCAGGCGCTCCTTGCAGTGCCGGATCAGCTCGGCCTCGGTGACCTCCGCGGACCGCACGACGAGCGCCTTGATCGTTTCACCCCACCTCTCGTCGGGCACGCCGATCACGGCGACCTCGGCGACGGCCGGGTGGGAGAACAGGCAGTCCTCGACCTCGATCGACGACACGTTCTCGCCGCCGGTGATGATCACGTCCTTCTTGCGGTCGGAGATCGTCAGGTGGCCCTCGTCGTCGAAGTGGCCGCCGTCACCGGTGTGGAACCAGCCGTCCTCGATCGCCGCGGCGGTCGCCTCCGGGTTCTCCCAGTAGCCCTCCATGACCACATTGGACCGTGCGAGCACCTCGCCGGTGCCGGAGATCCGCAGCCGCGCGCCCAGCGCGGGCACGCCCGCCCGTGACTGCTTCCTCGCCTTCTCCTCGCCCTCCGGACCCGGCTGGGCGCGGTTGAACGTGAGCAGCGGCGCCGTCTCGGTCAGGCCGTAGATCTGCAGGAACTCCCAGCCGAGCTCCTCGGTCACCCGCTGGATCGTGCGCGACGGCGGCGGTGCGCCCGCGCAGACGATCCGCACGCGGTCACGGCCGGGGATCTCGCCGTCCCACGACGCCGCGGCGTCCAGCACGGCGTTCCACACGGCCGGTGCGCCGCACATCAGCGTGACGCCGTGGTCGCGGACCCGGCGCAGGATCTCCGCGCCGTCGACCTTGCGCAGCACGACCTGCGGCACGCCCAGGCCGGCCAGCCCGAACGGCATGCCCCAGCCGTTGCAGTGGAACATCGGCAGCACGTGCATGTACACGTCGCCTTCCCACGCACGGGTGTGCATGGCGAACGTGACGGCGTTCAGCCAGATGTTGCGATGGGTCAACTGCACGCCCTTGGGCCGCGCGGTCGTGCCGGAGGTGTAGTTGATCGTGGCGGTCGCGTCCTCCGAGGGCGCGCTCCACGGCCGTGGCTCCACATCGAACCGCAGCAGCGACTCCGACTCCTCGCCGAGCGTGAACCGGTGCCGCGCGACCACGTCGTCCAGCTCCAGCTCGGGGTCGACGAACAACGCCGACGCGCCGCTGTGCTCGACGATGTACCTGACCTCGTCGGGGTGCAGGCGGAAGTTGACCGGCACGCAGATGCGGCCGCTGCCGGGCACCGCGTGCAGCAGCTCCAGCAGCCGCGCCGAGTTGTGGCTGACGACGGCGACGCGTTCGCCCTCGCCGACGCCCAGCTCGTCGAGCCCCGCCTGCCACGCGCGCACACGGGCCGCCATCCGTGCGTACGTCGTCGTCTCGACCGGTCCGGCCGGCTGGTCCGGCTCGTCGACGGTCGCCGTCGTGGCCCCGAACGCGAACGACGCCCGGTCCAGGAAGTCCGTCGTGATCAGCGGTACGCGCATGGTCCCGACCCTACGACCAGGTGCTCGGATCTCCCCAGGACGAGAACCGGCCTCCCCCGGATGGAGGAACGGAGCTGAGGTCGGGCAGCACCTCGCCGACCGGTTCGCGCACGACGACGGCGGCGAGGGAGTCGTACGGAGTCGGTTCGTCGTTGCAGATGACGACCCGCGCCCCGACCTTCGCCGCGAGCGCCACCAGTCCCGCGGCGGGCTGCACGGACAGGGAGGTGCCGGCCACCAGCAGCAGGTCGCAGTCCAGTGCGGCGAGCCGGGCCCTGCGCAGCACCTCGCCGTCGAGCTCCTGCCCGAACGAGACGGTGGCGGACTTGAGGACTCCGCCGCAGCGCACGCACGCCGGTTCGGCCTCGCCGTCGGCGACGCGCTTCAACGCGTCGCGCATCGGGCCGGTGGCGCCGCAGTCGAGGCACACCGTGGCGTGCAGCGTGCCGTGCAGCTCCAGCACCCGGTGCGGGTCGGAGCCGGCTTTCTGGTGCAGGCCGTCGACGTTCTGCGTGACCACGGTGCGCAACCGGCCGGACCGTTCCAGTTCGACCAGCGCGCGGTGCGCGGCGTTCGGTGTGGCCGTCCACACGGGATGGTCGAGCCGCGAGCGCCACGTCCGCCTGCGCACCTCGGCGTCGGCGAGGTAGGAGGAGAGGGTGGCGCCCCGACCGGCGTCCGCGTCGCGCGCCCACACCCCGCCGGGATCGCGGAAGTCGGGGATGCCCGAGTCCGTGGAGACCCCGGCACCGGTCAGCACCGTGATCCGGTGGGCGGACGCGACCAGCGCCCGTGCCGCACTGCACGCGTCGGAGGCCATCGGGTCACACTAGTCCCGTGCGCAGCGCTGTGGGAGCCGCGATCGCGGCAGTGGGCTTGGTCACTCAGATCACCGGAACGTTCTTGCCCTGGCTCAAGTCGGGATCGACCACGAGGGACAGTTACCAGGTGCTCTCGCTCCGTGATCTCGCCGGGTTGGACGGGGTGGCGGGCGGCGTCGTGACGGGGGTGTGGGTCGGGCTGACCCCGCTGGCCGTACTGGCGATCGCCCTGCACGTGGTCCGATTTCGTCGAATCGCCGCATGCGCGGCGCTCCTCTTTGGCACGATCGGGGGAACCGTGGCCCTGGTTGCCACGGTCCAAGGGGACAGCAAGGGCGCATTGGTCGGCATCAGCACGACCGGACCCGTCGTCACCCTTGCCGGTGCTGTGCTGACGATCGTGGGGGCGATCACGGTGCTCACCTCGACCAGGCGCAGCGCAGTGATGACCTCAGGAGGGAACCGTGAGCTACCCGGGTAGCGGCGGACAGTGGCAGCCGCAGAACGATCCGTACGGGCAGCAGCACCAGCAGGGTGGTCATCCGCAGACCGGCCCGCAGGGCTACCCGCAACAGCAGCCGCAGCAGGGCGGTTTTCCGCAGACCGGGCCGCAGGGGTTCCCGCAGCAGGGCTACCCGCAGCAGCAGAACTTCCCGCAGCAGGGCTTTCCCCAGCAGGGTTTTCCCCAGCAGGGCTTCGACCAGCAGCCCTACGGCTACGCGCCGATGGGTGGCGAGCCGCCGAAGAAGAAGCGCACCGGCCTGGTGATCACGGCCGTGGTCGCGGTGCTGCTGCTCGTCGGCGGTGGCGTCACGTTCTTCGCGCTGCAGAAGTCGAACCCCGCGGCGAACGCCGGCAAGGACACGCCGGAGGTCGCGGCGAAGAACCTCGTCGAGCAGCTCGGCAGCGGTGACGTCGTCGGCATCATGGCCTCGCTCGCACCCGCGGAGGCCGCGCTGTCGAAGGACTACCTGGACTCGATGACGAAGGAGATGAAGCGCCTCGAGATCCTCAAGCCCGACGCGGACCCGAACAAGATGTCGGGCGTCGAGTTCAAGAGCGAGAACATCAAGTTCGACGAGGCGGCGGCCGAGAAGGTCAACGACCACCTCACGATCAACAAACTGACCGAGGGCAAGATCACCATCACCTCGGACATCTCCAAGGTCCCGCTGACCGACAAGCTGATGGACGCCATCGGCGACAAGGTCAGCATGACCAAGTCGGAGACCAAGACCTACGACATCTCGGCCGAGGTCAAGAAGCGCGGCAAGCCGATCGGCATCGCGTCGATCAAGGTCGATGACAAGTGGTACCCGAGCGCCTTCTACACGATCGCCAACGCGGTCCTGGAGGAGGAGAAGCTCACCTGGCCGGCCAAGGGCATCGCGGCGCAGGGCGCCGGCTCGCCGGAGGACGCGGCGAAGCAGCTGGTCACCGCGGCGCTGGACGGCGACATGGAGAAGGTCATCGCCACGCTGCCGCCGGACGAGGCCGGTGTGCTGCACGACCTCGGCCCGGTGCTGCTGGACCAGATCGGCAGCGTGGACAAGACCGGCGCCAAGCTGAACGCGCTGGAGACCGACGTGAAGGACGTGGCCGGCGGCAAGCAGGTCACCGTCAAGAAGCTGTCGGTGACGGCGGAGGGCGAGACGCTCACCATCACGCGCGAGGGCGACTGCTACTCGGTCGACGTGCCCAAGCAGGGTGAGCAGAAGCTGTGCGCCGACCAGGTCACGGAGCTGCTGGAGCAGCAGGGCGGCGGCAAGAGCAAGATCCCGGCCGAGGCGGTCGAGGTCATCGGGCGCGTCGCCACGTCGGTCATGAAGACCGGTGTCGGCGTGGTGTCCACCGAGGTCGACGGCAAGTGGTACGTCAGCCCGGTCCGCTCGTACTACGAGGTGCTGCTGACGCTGTTCCGCGGCTTCGAGCCCAAGGACGTCGACGCGCTGATCGCGCTCATGAAGAAGTAGTTCCCGCTGGTCCGCCACGGCCCTGTCACGCGCAACAGCGACGTGACAGGGCCGTGGCAGTTCACGGGCCGAGTGTGGTCGCCATGGACACTCAGGTTCTGATCATCGGCGCCGGCCCGACCGGCCTCACCCTGGCACTCGACCTCGCCCGCCGCGGCGTCGGGTTCCGCATCGTCGACGCCTCCCCCGCACCGTTCGCGGGCTCCCGCGGCAAGGGCCTGCAGCCGCGGTCGATGGAGGTCTTCCACGACCTGGGCGTCATCGAGCCGATCCTCGCCGCCGGTCGGCTGCACATGACCATGCGCGCCTACAACGGCCGTGAGGTGCTGCGCGAGTGGGACGTCCACGAGGGCCGCCACCCGACGGCCGAACGCCCGTACGCGCGCACCATGCTCATCGCCCAGTTCCGGGTCGAGCAGGCGCTGCGCGAAGCCCTTCCCCAGGCGGTCGAGTACGGCACGGCGCTGACGTCGTTCACCCAGGACGACTCCGGTGTCACCGCGGTCGTCGGGTCGGAGACCGTGCGGGCCAGGTACCTCGTCGGGTGCGACGGCGGGAAGTCGTTCGTGCGCAAGCAACTCGGCGTGTCGTTCGTCGGCGAGACGCACGAGGACCAGCGGATGCTGGTGGGCGACGTCCGGCTCTCCGGCCTGGACCGCGACCACTGGCACAGCTGGGGCGGGCGCGCGGACAGGTGGCTCGCGCTGTGCCCGTTGCCCGACACCGACCTCTTCCAGTTCCAGGCCACCGGTGACGGCGAGCCGTCGCTGGAGCTGTACCGGCAGATCGTCCGCGAGCGCACCGGCCTGGACGACGTGGTGCTGCACGAGGCGACGTGGATGTCGTTGTACCGCACCAACATCCGCATGGTCGACCGGTTCCGCGTCGGCCGGGTGTTCCTCGCGGGCGACGCGGCGCACGTGCACTCCCCCGCCGGTGCGCAGGGCATGAACACCGGCATCCAGGACGCCTACAACCTGGGCTGGAAGCTCGGGATGGAGACGTTGCTCGACACCTACGAGTCCGAGCGCAAGCCGGTCGCGGAGTGGCTGCTCGGCATGACGACCAGGATCATGACGTCGGGCAACCCGTTCGAGCGCCGCGACGACGAGACGCTGCAGCTGTCGCTGTCGTACCGCACGACCGACGGCGAGGGACTGCAGGCCGGTGACCGGATGCCCGACGGGATGACCGACCAGGGCCGGATCTTCGACCTGCTGCGCGGCCCCGACTTCGTGACGCTGGACTTCCCCGGCGGCCCGGTGCTGGTGCGCCCGGACGGGTACGTCGCCGCGGTCGGGCGGTCAGCGGTCGACGCGTACTTCGGCGCGCACCCGGTCACGCAGCTGCACCACCGCCGGGTCGCTGCTCGGGCCGCCGCGTAGCCGTTCGGCCTCGGTCAGGGCGTCCGCCGCGGAACGGGCGTCGCCCTGGGCCAGCAGCCAGCCCGCGTACGTCTCCAGCACGCTGGCCCGCGCGGGCCCGTCCGCGCTGCCGCTGACCGTGTCGAGCGCCCTCGCGTAGTGCTCACCCGCCTGGTCCAGGTGACCGAGGCGGGTGAGCGCCAGCCCGAGCCCGGCGTGGACGGTGGCGCGGAACTGGACCGCGTGCGCGTCGCCGGTGACGGCCAGTGCCCTCCGGTAGAGCCGCACCGCCTCCTCGAAGTCGCCGCCGAAGAACGCCACCTCGCCGTGCGCCTGCGCGACCCGTCCCCGGTCGAGGTCGTGCACCGGGTGCACCTGCGCGAGGTCCTCCCGCGCACCGGCCAGGTCACCGATCCGCACCTTCAGCCGCGCCGTCTGCACCAGCACCGACATCGGCACCAGCACGCTCTCCGGGTCCCCCAGCTCGGCCGCCACCCGCCGCGCCTCCGACACCGCCCGGAACCCCTCGGCGTGCGCACCGCGGTTGATCAGCACCATGACCAGGCACGACAACCCGAACACGACCGCCCACCGGTCCCCCACGGCGCGGAACAGCCGCAACGCCTCCCGGTAGGCCCGCTCCGCCTCCGGCGCCGCACCCTCGCTGAACTCCCCGGCCACCACACCGCGGACGAGCGCGGAGAACGCCCGCATCCACTCGTCACCGGACCGCTCCAGCCGGTCCGCGAGCGCCGACATCCGCCCGCCCAGCTCCGCCTGCCCCCACACCTGTCCGCTGGTGAGCATCAACGCGCACAGCGCCGTCGGCACGTCCTGCTGCCACAACCGCTCGGCCGCGAGCGCCGCCTCCGGCGTGCCCAGTGCCGCGAGCACCTCCGACAGCGGGTCGCCGGGCACCAGCGGCGCCCACCGCCGGATCTCCTCGAACCGCTTGGTCATCACCAGCCAGTGCCAGGTGCGGGCGGCCACCATCCGCCGCGCCAGCCCCTGGTCGTGCCCGACCGCCCACGCCAGTGCCGCGTCGAGGTTGGCCCGTTCGGCGTCGAACACCTCCAGTGCCTCTAGCTGGCGCGGGCCGCGGAACAGCGGCTCGGTGCGCTCGGCCAGCTCGACGTAGTGGCGCGCGTGGGCGGCCTGGTCGGCCAGGCCCTGCTCCAGCGCGTACTCGCGGACGGTCTCCAGCAGCCGGTAGCGCTCGCCGGAGCGGACGACCAGCGACTTCTCGACGAGGGCGGACAGCAGGTCCTCGGTCGCCCAGAGGTCGCCTTCCGCCGAGCAGACCTCGTGCACCGCCGCGGCCGTCGCCCCGCCCACGAACACCGCGACCCGCGCCAGCAGCTCCCGCTCGTCCGGGTCCAGCAGCTCCCAGCTCCAGTCGACGACCGCCCGCAGCGTCCGGTGCCGCACCGGACCGGTCCGCGTCCCGCGGTCCAGCAGCCGCAGCCGGCTCCCGACGCGTGCCTCCAGCTGCCGGGCCGACAGCGACCGCGCCCGTGCCGCCGCCAGTTCCAGTGCCAGCGGGATTCCTTCCAGCGCAACGCACACACGCCGCACCACGGCCTGGTCCAGCGCCGCGCCGACCCGTGCCGAGAACAGCCGCACGGAGTGGTCGAGGTCCAGCGGTGCCACCGGGTGCACGACCTCGCCGGGGATGCCCAGCGGTTCCCGCGACGTCGCCAGCACCCGCACCCCCGGTGCCTCCGCCAGCAGCCGCGCGCACAGCGAAGCCGCCGCGTCCACCACGTGCTCGCAGTTGTCCAGCACCACCAGCGACGTGCCCAGCCGGTCGAACACCGGCATCGCCAGCGGGTTCGGCCCCAGCGCCGCGTCGAGTGCGGCCAGCGGGTCGGCCGCCGAGTCCAGCTCCACGAACCACGCCGAGGCGCAGGACGAAGCGTGTGCCAGGGCCAGCCGCGTCTTGCCGACCCCGCCGAACCCGGTCAGCGTCACCAGCCGGTTCGCCGCCAGCAGCCCGCCGAGCGCGTCCAGGTCCTCGCCCCGGCCCACGAACGACCCCACCGGTGCCGGCAGGTTGCCGCGCACGCCGCGGTCCCGCAGCACCGCGAGGTGGGCCGCCGCCAGCGCTTCGCCGGGGTCCACGCCCAGCTCCTCCGCCAGCGCGGCGCGGACCCGTTCGTGCACGGCCAGCGCGTCCGAGCGCCGGCCCGCGGCGTGCAGGGCCAGCATCAGCCGCGCCTGCACGTCCTCGCGCAGCGGGTGAGCCGCCGCCAGCGCCTCCAGCCCGGTCAGGTCGTCGCGCAGCAACGCGAGCCGCACCGCCTCGTCGACCGCGAACGGCGCGTCCTCGAACGGGGCACCGCGCCACAGCGCCGCGTCGCGCGTGCGGAGGAACTCCTCGACGTCGGTGTCCGCTTCAAGCCGGTAGCCGCCCGCGTGCGAGGAGATCACGGACGCGCCGACCGCCCGCCGCAGCCGGGACACCAGCGACTGCAACGCGGCGGCGCCGTCGGCCGGTGGCTCGTCCGGCCACAGGTCCGCGATCAGCTGCTCGGCGGTGACCACCCGGCCCGGCTGCATCGCGAGCCGGATCAGCAGCCACCGCAACCGCTTGCCGCGCACCTCCACCGGCCCGTCGCCGCGGACGACGAGCGGTCCCAGCACGTCGACGCGCGTCACGCCCGCCGCACTCCCAGCGCGACCGCGCCCGCCACCAGCACCGCGCCGACCGCTCCCGCCCACAGCACCGACAGCGACACCTGGTTGTGCCCCAGCGCGTCGAGCACCCAGCCGAGCGGCGTGCCGCGGCCCAGCGGGTAGGTCAGGACGACCACGGTGAACACCGCGAGCACCGTCCGCCCGATCGCGTCGAACACCGGCCGCGCGAACATCAGGCCCACGCCGACGCCGAGCAACGCGACCGCCGTGTGCGCGCCGAGCCCCACCAGGAACTCGCCGACCGTGTACGGGTGCGGGTTCGTGACCACCGGCCACACCGCCGCCAGCACCGCCATCGCCACCGCGAACAGCACGGCCACCACCGCGACCGCGCCGAGCACCCGCGACCAGCCGCCGGCCGACACCACGGTGATCTCGCGCCGCACCACGTCCTCCGACGTCGCCACGACGACCGCCATCCACGCGCAGACGGGGTACAGCAACGCCGCCGACCCCGAGTACGCCTCCAGTGGCTGCCCGGCGTCCGAGGAGAACAGCATCCCCATGACGCCGAGGAACACCAGCACCGGGGCCAGGAACCGCTGTCCCCGCAGCACGTCCGCCGCGAGGTACCGCACCAGCGAGGTCATCGCACGCTCCGCACCGAGCACCCGAGCCGCAGCGCCTCCGCCAGCACCGAGTCGCTGCGGTCCGGTGCCACGACCACGCGCGCCGACGTCCCGCGCGACAGCACCGACCGCACGCCCTCCAGCGCCTCCAGCGCCTCCAGCCCCACGACCCGGCTCAGCTCGATCGTCACGTGGCCGCCCGCGAGGTCCACCCGCGTCGCGTCCGCGAGGTGCCCCTCGTGGTCGGACACCAGCGCCGTCCGCCCCCGCAGCAACTCCACCAGCTCCGCCGACGCCGCCGGGTCCAGGCCGCTCCACGGCTCGTCGAGCACCAGCACGTCGGAGGCGAGGAACGCCTGCGCGAGCGCCACCTTCTGCGCGTTGCCCTTCGACAGCGCGGACATCGGCGCGGTCAGCGAGCCGACGAACCCCAGCCGCTCCAGCACGTCGTTGGCCGCGGAACGCCGGACCCGTCCCATGTGCGCGAGGTAGGACGAGGCGGACATCCGGACGTCGGACGGGAACCGCTCCGGCACGTACCCGACCGACGCGGGCCGCACGACCCGTCCCGACGTCGGCCGCAGCACCCCCGCCGCGATCTTGAGCAGGGTGGACTTGCCGGTGCCGTTCGCGCCGGTCAGCACCACCAGCTCGGACACCTCCAGCGTGAGGTCGCGCAGCACCCAGGGCCCGCGCCCGTACCGCTGGGAAACCTGATCGAGGAGCACCACGCCAAGATAGCCACAGCCGGCACGGCGGCGTCGCCCTCCGCGCCGCGCGGGTGAGTTAGGACAACCTGGGTTGAAGCGGCTTACAGGACAAGCGTACTGTTTGGGGTCGAGGGGCAGTGGTCGACCGGTTGAGGAAGACTCTCCCCGTACCCGAACTGACCACCGCGCTGTCACCAGATGGAGTTGCACGTGACCAACAGCCTGGACAGCTTCGGCGCCCGCGGCACGCTCAACGTCGGCGACGCCTCGTACGAGGTGTTCCGGCTGAGCGCCGTGGAGGGCGCGGAGCGTCTGCCGTTCAGCCTGAAGATCCTGCTGGAGAACCTGCTGCGGACCGAGGACGGCGCGAACATCACCGCCGACCACGTGCGCGCTCTCGCCAACTGGGACCCCACCGCGGAGCCCGACACCGAGATCCAGTTCACGCCCGCGCGCGTCGTGATGCAGGACTTCACCGGCGTCCCCTGCGTCGTCGACCTCGCCACCATGCGCGAGGCCGTCACCCAGCTCGGCGGCGACGCCGAGAAGGTGAACCCGCTCGCGCCCGCCGAGCTCGTGATCGACCACTCGGTCATCGCCGACATCTTCGGCCGCCCGGACGCGTTCGAGCTGAACGTCGACCTGGAGTACGAGCGCAACCGCGAGCGCTACCAGTTCCTGCGCTGGGGCCAGACCGCGTTCGACGAGTTCAAGGTCGTCCCGCCCGGCACCGGCATCGTCCACCAGGTCAACATCGAGCACCTCGCTCGCGTCGTCATGGTCCGGGGCGGCCAGGCGTACCCGGACACGCTGGTCGGCACCGACTCGCACACCACGATGGTCAACGGCATCGGCGTGCTGGGCTGGGGCGTCGGCGGCATCGAGGCCGAGGCCGCGATGCTCGGCCAGCCGGTCTCCATGCTGATCCCGCGGGTCGTGGGCTTCAAGCTCTCCGGTGAGCTGCCCCCCGGCGCCACCGCCACCGACCTCGTGCTCACGATCACCGAGATGCTGCGCAAGCAGGGCGTCGTCGGCAAGTTCGTCGAGTTCTACGGCGAGGGCGTCGGCGCGGTGCCGCTCGCGAACCGCGCCACCATCGGCAACATGTCGCCGGAGTTCGGCTCCACGGTCGGCATCTTCCCGATCGACGGCGAGACCATCGACTACCTGCGCCTGACCGGCCGGTCCGAGAAGCAGATCGCGCTCGTCGAGGCCTACGCCAAGGAGCAGGGCCTCTGGCACGACCCGTCCCGCGAGCCGGTGTTCTCCGAGACGCTGGAGCTCGACCTGGCGACGGTCGTCCCGTCCATCGCCGGCCCGAAGCGCCCGCAGGACCGCATCGAGCTGACCTCCGCCAAGGAGGCGTTCCGCCAGGCACTGGGCGCCTACGTCGCGCACACCGACGGCCAGGAGCTGTCCGGCGTGGACGAGGCCGTCGACGACACGTTCCCGGCCAGCGACCCGATCGCCGTCCACGAGGGCGAGAACGGCTCCGGCACGCCGAAGGTGGTCCACACCGCCGCGGAGGGCGCCACCGGCCGGGTGTCGAACCCGGTCAAGGTCTCCCTCGACGGCAACGAGTTCGAGCTGGACCACGGCGCCGTCGCGATCGCCGCGATCACGTCGTGCACCAACACCTCGAACCCGTCCGTGATGCTCGGCGCGGCCCTGCTCGCGAAGAAGGCCGTCGAGCGCGGCCTCGAGCGCAAGCCGTGGGTCAAGACGACCCTGGCGCCGGGCTCGAAGGTCGTCATGGACTACTACGAGCGCGCCGGCCTCATGCCGTACCTGGAGAAGCTCGGCTTCCACCTGGTCGGCTACGGCTGCACCACCTGCATCGGCAACTCGGGCCCGCTGCAGGACGAGATCTCGGCGGGTGTGCAGGAGGGCGACCTCGCGGTCGTCTCGGTGCTGTCGGGCAACCGCAACTTCGAGGGCCGGATCAACCCGGACATCAAGATGAACTACCTCGCGTCGCCGCCGCTGGTCGTGGCGTACGCGCTGGCCGGTTCGATGGACAAGGACATCACCACCGAGCCGCTGGGCACGGACACCGAGGGCAAGCCGGTGTACCTGTCGGAGATCTGGCCGTCGCCGGCCGAGATCGCCGAGGTCATCTCGACCTCGATCTCCGCGGAGGGCTTCACCAAGGGCTACACCAACGTGTTCTCCGGTGACGAGCGCTGGCAGTCGCTGCCCACGCCGACCGGCAACACGTTCGAGTGGGACGCCGAGTCCACCTACGTGCGCAAGCCCCCGTACTTCGAGGGCATGGAGATGGAGCCGAAGCCGGTCACCGACGTCGCGGGCGCCCGCGTCCTCGCGCTGCTGGGCGACTCGGTCACCACCGACCACATCTCCCCCGCCGGTTCGATCAAGGCCGACTCGCCCGCGGGCAAGTACCTGACCGAGCACGGCGTGGAGCGCAAGGACTTCAACTCCTACGGCTCCCGCCGCGGCAACCACGAGGTGATGATCCGCGGCACGTTCGCGAACATCCGTCTGCGCAACCTCCTGCTCGACGACGTCCAGGGCGGCTTCACCCGCAACTTCCTGGAGGCCGACGCCCCGCAGACCACCATCTACGACGCGTCGGTGGCCTACGCGGAGGCGGGCGTCCCGCTGGTCGTGCTGGCGGGCAAGGAGTACGGCTCCGGTTCGTCGCGCGACTGGGCGGCCAAGGGCACCTCGCTGCTCGGCGTCCGCACCGTCATCGCCGAGTCCTACGAGCGCATCCACCGCTCGAACCTGATCGGCATGGGCGTCCTGCCGCTGCAGTTCCCGGCCGGCGAGACCGCCGCGTCGCTGGGCCTCGACGGCACCGAGACGTTCGACTTCACCGGCATCACGGAGCTGAACAACGGCACCACGCCGTCGACGGTGCACGTGACCGCTACGAAGGCCGACGGCGCGAAGGTGGAGTTCGACGCGGTCGTCCGCATCGACACGCCCGGTGAGGCGGACTACTACCGCAACGGCGGCATCATGCAGTACGTGCTGCGCAAGATGGTCCGCAGCTAGGTTCTGCCGCCGGACCAAGACCGAAGGGCCGTTCACACCCCGGTGTGGGCGGCCCTTCGGTGTGCCGCCCGGACCGCACAGCGGTAACGGTGGCGCCCGGGAGTGCGATGCCAAGACACCCTGACACCCGCGGGAGACCTCACATGAGCCTGAGCGTGCTCGGCGACCTCAACTGGTTCGCCGTCGTCGTCGCCACCGTCGCGTACTACGGGCTGGGCGCGATCTGGTACGCCGAGTTCGCCTTCGGCAGGGCCTGGCGGCGGTCGCTGGGCTGGGATCTCACCCCGCCCGAGCGCATCGGCTCCAGCGTCTACACGATCCCGCTGGCCACCTGTTTCGCCGCGACGCTGGCGGTCGCGATGGTCGCCGCCGCGTCCGGTACCGACGACGTGCTGGAGGGCTTGCTGCTCGGCCTGGTCGTGGGTGTCGGTGTCGCGTTCCCGGTGATGTTCGTGGGCGGGGTGTTCGACACGACGAAGCCCGCCCCGAAGGCCTCGGTGGCCATCGGGGCGGGCTTCCACGTCATCGGCCTCGGGCTCGTCGGAGCGATCCTGGGCCTGTGGCGTTAGCGGCGCCAGAACAGGTGGTGCACCACACCGCTCGGGCTGGGCACCACGTCCAGGTGGTAGCGGTCGAGCAGCTCGTCGGGCGAGTCCCACAGCCGCAGCCCGTCCCCCAGGCTCACCGGGGACACGGCGACGTGCAGCGTGTCGACGAGACCCGCGTCGAGGAACCGGCGGATGGTCGTGACGCCGCCGCCGAGCCGGACGTCCTTGCCCTGTGCGGCCTCCCGCGCCTGCTCCAGCACCGCCGCCGGGTCACCGCCGACGAAGTGGAACGTGGTGTCCGAGAGCGTGATGGACGGCCGTTCGTGGTGGGTCAGGACGAACACCGGGGTGTGGAACGGCGGCTCGTCGCCCCACCAGCCCTGCCACTCGTGGTCGGTCCACGGTCCGCGCTGGTACCCGAACTTGTTGCGGCCCATGATCTCCGCGCCGATGTTGTTCGTGAAGTCGCGGGTGAGGTAGTCGTCCAGGCCGCGGCTGCCACCGGGCTCGGTGCGGTTGGGCCAGCTCGCCGTGGCGCCGGCCCAGCCGAACAGCTTCCCCGCGTCGGGCAGGCCGAACGGGTTGTCGAAGCTCTGGTGCTCACCGGCGGCGACCCCGTCGCTGGTGACGTTGAAGTTCTGCACTCGCAGCAGCTGTGCCACGTGTTCCTCCGAGTTGTGCCGACGTCGACCGGGTTGACTCGCCGAGCCGGCAGAACTCATCGCCTCGGGCGCTACCGACCGGCCTTGTGCAGCTCGCGCAACGCGCGCACGGACGTGACGGCGTAGTCGCGGTCCACGGCCTGCACGGCCATGATCGAGATGTACTCGTCCTCCGGCAGCTCCAGCCGAGCCCACGCGGCACCGTCGGGGAAGCTGATCGCCAGCACGTCACCCCACGCGAAGCGGTGCGACGTCACGACGTTGCGGATCTCGATGCCGGTGGCGTCGGCCCTGACCCGCGGCCGGGTCAGCAGCAGCACACCGCCGGCGAGCAGGAAGCCGAGCACGATCATGGCGACCTGGTCGGAGGTCCGGAAGATCACGCCGGTCGGGGTGTTGCCCAGCAGCAGACCGACCACGGTGAACACGACCACCAGGCCGACCGCGCACGCCCACGCGACCTTGCGGATCTTCTTCGGGCGCAGCACCACGTCGGTCGCGGTCATCATTCGAAACCCCGCTCGGTCCAGGGCTGGCGCAGGCCGCGCAGCACCAGCGCGGTGTCGATCGCCGCCACGGTCGCCTCGTACCCCTTGTCCTCCACCGAGTCCGGCAGCCCGGCACGGGCCAGCGCCTGCTCCTCGGTGTCCGTCGTCAGCACGCCGTTGCCCACCGGCGTCGACTCGTCGAGCGCGACGCGGGTGAGCCCGTCGGTCACCGAGTCGCACACGTACTCGAAGTGCGGGGTGCCGCCGCGGATGACCACGCCCAGCGCGACCACCGCGTCGTGGTGGCGGGCCAGCTCCTGCACCACGACGGGGAGCTCGATCGCCCCCGCCACGCGCACGACGGTCGTGTCGGCGCAGCCCGCGTCCTCGGCGGCCCTGAGGGCGCGCTCGACGAGCTGGTCGGTGATCTTCGTGTGCCAGCGCGTCGCCGCGATCGCGACGCTCAGGCCCCTGCCGTCGAGCTTCGTCTGCTCAGGACGGCCCTCGCCGCTCATTCCTGGTCCTCCGTAGCGGAAACAACGGCCTCGTACTGCTCCAGCTGGGTCAGTTCGTGGCCCATCCGGTCGCGCTTGGTGCGCAGGTACCGCAGGTTCTCCGGGTTCGGGGAGATCGGCAGCGGCACCCGGTCGAGCACGCGCAGACCGTATCCGGCCTCCAGCCCGACGCGCTTGGCCGGGTTGTTCGTCAGCAGCCGCATGGACTTGATGCCGAGGTCCACGAGGATCTGCGCGCCCGTGCCGTAGTCGCGGGCGTCGGCGGGCAGGCCCTGCGCGAGGTTCGCGTCCACGGTGTCCGCACCCTGGTCCTGCAGCTGGTAGGCCTGCAGCTTGTGCATCAGGCCGATGCCGCGGCCCTCGTGCCCGCGCATGTACAGCACGACACCGCGGCCCTGTGCGGCCACGGCCTCCATCGCCGCGTCGAGCTGCGGGCCGCAGTCGCAGCGCAGCGAGCCGAGCACGTCGCCGGTGAGGCACTCGGAGTGCACGCGCACCAGCACGTCCTCGCCGTCACCGATCTCGCCGTAGACGAGCGCGACGTGCTCGATGCCGTCGAGCAGGCTGTCGTAGCCGAAGGCGGTGAACACCCCGTGCGCGGTCGGGATGCGGGCCTCGGCGGCGCGCACGACCTGGGTCTCGACCCGGCGTCGGTACGCGATCAGGTCCGCGATGGTGATGATCGCCAGGTCGTGGTCGGCGGCGAAGACCTCGAGCTCGTCGCGGCGGGCCATGTCGCCCTCGTCCTTCTGCGACACGATCTCGCAGAGCACGCCCGCGGGAGAGAGCCCGGCCAGGCGTGCCAGGTCGACGGCGGCCTCGGTGTGACCGGGACGGCGCAGCACGCCACCGGCTTTGGCGCGCAACGGGACCACGTGGCCGGGCCGGTTGAAGTCGGTGGCCTTCGAGGTCGGGTCGGCGAGCAGCCGGATCGTGCGGGCGCGGTCCGCGGCCGAGATGCCGGTGCTGACGCCCTCACGCGCGTCGACCGTGACCGTGTAGGCGGTGCCGCGCGCGTCCTGGTTCGTGTGGAACATCGGCGGCAGGTCGAGGCGTTCGCAGTCCTCCTCGGTCAGCGGCACGCAGATGTAGCCGGAGGTGTAGCGGACCATGAACGCGAGCAGCTCCGGCGTCGCCTTCTCGGCGGCGAAGATCAGGTCGCCCTCGTTCTCGCGGTCCTCGTCGTCCACGACGACCACGGGGCGGCCCGCCTTGACGTCGGCGACCGCCCGTTCGATGTCAGCGAAGTCGGTGTTCACTGGGTCTCCTCGCCCGCGATGGCCCGCAGGTGCGGGACGGCCAGTCGTTCAACGTACTTCGCCAGCACGTCGACCTCCAGGTTCACGGTGGAACCCGGCGACCGGTGCCCGAGCGTGGTCAGCTCCAGCGTGGTGGGGATGAGGCTCACCGTGAACTCGTCCTCGGCGACCGTGACCACGGTCAGCGACACGCCGTCGACCGTGATCGAGCCCTTCTCCACGACGTAGCGGGCGAGCTGGGGCGGCAGTCCGATGTGGACGACCTCCCAGTGCTCCGCCTTCTCCCGCGCGAGGATCGTGCCCGTGCCGTCGACGTGGCCCTGCACGATGTGGCCACCGAGGCGCTGGCCGACGGCGGCCGCGCGCTCCAGGTTGACCCGGTCGCCCTCTGCGACCTTCGCGAGGCTGCTGCGCACGAGGGTCTCGCGCATCACGTCGGCGGTGAACGTGCCGTTCTCCACCTCCACGACGGTGAGGCACACGCCGTTCACCGCGATGGAGTCGCCGTGCTTCGCGTCGCTCGTGACGATCGGCCCGGAGACGCGGATCCGCGCCGCGTCTGGCAGGTCCTGAACCGCGACCACGTGGCCGAGTTCCTCGACGATCCCGGTGAACACCGCTCCTCCTAAGTCTGCGGAACCGCGCTGATCCGCAAGTCTGGTCCGCTCATGGTGACGTCTTCCACGGTCAGCCGGACAGCGTCCGTGATGGTCGACACGCCCGCGTCCACCACGGCCGCGGGCCCGCTGCCCAGCAGCGCGGGTGCGACGTAGGCGAGCACGCGGTCGACCCGCCCGGCGCGCAGGAACGCCCCCGCCACGGTCGGACCGCCCTCCAGCAGCACGTCCACCACACCCCTCGCCGCCAGCGCGCCCAGCACCTCGTCCGGGTCGTGCGTGCGCAGGTGCAGCGCGGTGTGCCGGAGCGCGGCACCGGCCGGCAGGTCGCTCATGCCCACGACCACCGGCAACGGCTGGTGGGGCAGCAACATTCCGTCGGCGTCGCGAGCGGTCAGCGCGGGGTCGTCCGTGCGGACCGTGGTGGTGCCGACGACGATCGCGTCGAGCTTCGCGCGCAGGTCGTGGACCTCCTTGCGGGAAGTCTCGGAGCTGATCCAGCGGCTGGTGCCGTCCTGGGCGGCGATCCGGCCGTCCAGCGATGCCGCGTACTTCCACGTGACGTGCGGACGGCCCGTGCGCGCGTAGTGCAGCCACGCGCGCAGCGGGCCCTTGCTGACCTCGTCGGCGAGAAGGCCGCTCTCGACCGTGACGCCGGCCTCGCGCAGCCGTTCCGCACCGCCCGCGGCCCTCGGGTTCGGGTCGGTGACGGCGTGGACGACGTGCTTGATGCCCGCCTCCAGCAGCGCTTCCGTGCACGGACCGGTGCGGCCGTGGTGTGCGCACGGTTCGAGTGTGACGACTGCGGTGCCACCGCGCGCCCTGGTTCCCGCGTCCTTGAGCGCCATCACCTCGGCGTGCGGTCCCCCGGCGGGTTGCGTGCCGCCGAACCCGACCGCCTTGCCGTGCTCGTCGAGCACGACGCAGCCCACGGGCGGGTTGGGGCTGGTGGTGCCCCGCACCCGCTCGCTCTCCGCGACGGCGAGCGCCATCGCGTCCTCCGGCGTCACCGGACGCCGGCTGCCTGGGCGCGCAGTGCCTCGACGGCCTTGCCGGGGTCGGCGGCGTCGTACACGGCGGAACCCGCGACGAAGCAGTCCACACCGGCCTGCGCGGCCTGCTCGATGGTGTCGGCGTTGATGCCGCCGTCGATCTCCACCACCAGCTTGAGGTGGCCGGTGTCGACGAGCCGGCGCGCGGTCCTGACCTTGTCGAGGACCTCCGCCATGAACTTCTGGCCGCCGAAGCCGGGCTCGACCGACATGACCAGCAGCGTGTCGTAGTGCTTGAGGACCTCGACATAGGGCTCCAGCGGGGTGCCCGGCTTGATGCTCAGGCCGGCCTTGGCGCCGGCGGCCCTGAGGTTCTTGGCGAGCGCGACCGGGTCGGCGGCGGCCTCGGCGTGGACGGTCACGTTGTGGGCGCCCGCCTCGGCGTACCCGATGGCCCAGCGGTCCGGGTCCTCGATCATCAGGTGGCAGTCGACCGGGATGTCGGTGACCTTCAGCAGCGACTTGACCACGGGCAGGCCCAGGGTCAGGTTCGGCACGAAGTGGTTGTCCATGACGTCGACGTGGATCCAGTCCGACGTGGGCACCGCGGCGAGCTCGTCGGCGAGCCGGGCGAAGTCGGCGGACAGGATGCTGGGGGCGATCATCGGCGTGTGGACCACGAGGGTGGAGTCTAGGTGTCCAGCAGGTCGAGCAACCTGCCGGGCGGCTCGTCTGAGACGACCACGACACCCGCTCGCGTGAGGGTGGTGACGTGCGTCTCCCACATCGGGTGACGGCGCTTGTCGGCGTTGGCCTGCGGCATGACGACGACCTTGCAGCCCTCGACGCCCATGGCCTCGTTCACCGCGGTCAGCGCCTGGTTGTCGCCGATGCCGAGGGCCAGCTTCGCCACCGAGTTCGCGCTGGCGGGGGCGAACACGAACGCGTCGGGCGTGGGGTAGGGCTTGGGCTGGCCGGGCAGCCGCGGGTGCCACCTGACCTCCAGGTCGGTGAGCTCCTGGAGCTTGCCGAGCTCCCCCGCCTCCTCGAACCACGGGACCACCGCCGGGGTGAACGTGATGGCGAGCCGCCAGCCCCGTGCGACCGCCGGTTCGGCGAGCCCGGTGCGGAACCAGGACTCCACACCACCGCAGGCGGAGGCGACCAGACCGAGCAACCCGCGTGTCGTCACGACCGCGATGGTAGGCGAGGCCCGGTCTGCCGGCGGCGGGCCAGCCGGGCCTGTCCCCTCGCCGCTGCAGGTGCGGGCGCCGGGTGTGCGCGGTGGGCAACCGGTTCGGCTCGCCGGCGCAGTTGCACGTGCTGAGAGCCTGCGGGCCTGCGGTGTCGAGGCCTGCCGGGGGCTTTCACTCGAACCGGTGAACCTCTGCTCGGTGCGCCCTCATGCCGGTCGACGGGGTCCGGAACTGTCGGACCCCGTCGCTAACGTCGTTCCCGAGCGCTCAGACAGGACGTCGCAGCACCGCGCAGAACATCGCGTCCGTTCCGTGCAGGTGCGGCCAGAGCTGGACGTGCGGCCCGTCCCCGAGATCCGGCATCTCGGGGAAGAGCGTCCGGGTGTCGAGCTGTTCCGCTCCGGTCCGCCGGGCGACGTCCGCCACCACCCCCACGGTCTCCGAGAGATGAGGTGAGCACACGACATAAGCCACGACTCCGCCAGGACGCACCAGCCGCAACGCCTCGGTGAGGAGCTCGCGCTGCAGTTTCGTGAGCTGGCCGACGTCGGCGGGCTGGCGCCGCCACCGCGCCTCCGGGCGCCGGCGCAGGGCACCGAGACCGGTGCAGGGCGCGTCGACGAGCACGCGGTCGAACGCCCCTTCGACGAAGTCGGTCTCGCGGCCGTCGGCCACCTCCACGGTGATCGGCAGGCCTGAGGTGATCTTGCGCACCAGCTCCGCGCGGTGGGGTGCCTTCTCGACGGCGATGAGCTCACCGCCTTCCAGGCCGACCAGTGCCGCGAGCAGCGCTGCCTTCCCTCCCGGGCCGGCACACAGGTCGAGCCACCGGTCGTCGGTGCCTTCCAGCGGCGCACGCGTCAGGGCCAGTGCGCAGAGCTGGCTGCCCTCGTCCTGCACGTTCGCCAGACGCTCGCGAACGGGTTCGAGGTCAGCCGGGTCTCCGGCCCCCGGCTCCAGGTGCACGCCGTAGGGCGAGTAGGGCGCCACGTCGCCGCCGGTGATGGCGGCGAGTTCGTCGGCGCTCACCTCGCCGGGGCGTGCCACCAGGTGCACGGCGGGCCGGGCGTCATCGGCCTCCAGCGCGCGCCGCAGGGAGTCGTCGCGGCTGCCCAGCGCCTCGGCGAAGGCCTGCGCGATCCACCGCGGGTGGGCGTGCGTGAACGCCAGGTTGCCGATCGGGTCGGTGTCCGGGTCGGGTGCGAGCTCGTCGACCCACGCCTGTTCGTCCTGCTCGGCAATCCGGCGCAGCACGGCGTTGACGAAGCCCGCGATGCCGGAGCCCAGCTCGGCGCGGACGAGGTCGACGGTGGACGCCACGGCCGCGTGCGACGGGATGCGCGTGCGCAGCAGCTGGTACGCGCCCAGCCGCAACGCGTCGAGCGCCGACCCGTCCACTTCGGACAGCGGCCGGTCCGAGCACGCCTCGATGACGGCGTCGAGCAACCCGCGCGCCCGCGAGGCGCCGTAGGTGAGCTCGGTGGCCAGCGCCGCGTCGCGCCCGGTGATCCGCCGCTCCCGCAGGAGCTGCGGCAGCACCAGGTTCGCGTACGCGTCCCGCTGCCGCACCGCGCGCAACGTCTCCAGCGCCGCCAGCCGCGCCGGGTCCTCCACCGGCGGCCGCGCCGGTCCGGTGCGCCGCCGCGGCGGGTGCGGCCTGCGCGGCCCCGACGGCTTGGACGCTCCTCGCGAGTAGCCGGTCATGCGCTGCGCTCCATCAGTCCGGGCCTCATCACTTCGACTTCCCCTGCTCCGGCACGACCACCGCGCCGGCTTTCCGTACCGACCCACAACCGACCGGACACACCACCAAACCCAAACCCCGCTGCACTTCCGGGTGCCAACGGGCCCATCTCACCGCGACCATCCGCCCCGCGCTCGCTCGCAACGCCGACGCGCCGCAGCCCCACGACGGCCGACGACCGCGCCCCGGCCGCCTCGACCCGCGCGGCAGAACCACCCGCGGCCTCCGCAGTCCGTTGCCCCGCACCGCGCCTGCTCTCCACATCGTGTCCGCTCACCACACCGCGCCGCGCGCTCATGCGATGCGCTCCCCGGCCTCGATGCGCATGCCGCGGGCCCAGTCGGTCGCCGCCATGCGCTTCTTGCCCTGCGCCTGCACCTCGCCCAGTGCCACGGCGGTGGTCGCGGTGCCAACGAGCACCCGCTTGCGTTCGACGACGATCTCGCCGGCGGGCAGCGTGACGTCGTCCACGGGCGTGACGGGTCCGAGCTTGAGCCGCTCGCCGCGGAACTCGGCCCACGGGCCGGGTTCGGGTGTGACCGCGCGGGCGAGCCGGTCCAGGGCTGCCGCAGGGGTGGTGAAGGCGAGGCGCGCGTCCTCGACGGTGATCTTCGGGGCGTACGTCACGCCGTCGGCGGGCTGCTCGACGGCGCGCAGGGTGCCGTCCTCGATGCCGTCCACCGTGGACAGCAGCAGGTGGGCGCCGGAGACGGAGAGCCGGCCCAGCAGGTCGCCGGAGGTGTCGCGGGGCTTGACCTTCTCGGTCACCACGCCGAAGACGGGGCCCGCGTCGAGCTCCTTGACGATGCGGAAGGTGGTGGCGCCGGTGATGTCGTCGCCGTTGCGCACGGCGGCCTGCACCGGGGCGGCACCACGCCAGGCGGGCAGCACCGAGAAGTGGAGGTTGACCCAGCCGAGGCGCGGGACGTCGAGGGTGCGCTGCGGCAGCAGGGCGCCGTAGGCCACGACCGGGCAGAGGTCGGGTTCCAGCGCGCGCAGGCGGTCGAGGAAGTCGGGGTCGCCCGCCTTGGCCGGTGTCAGGACCTCGATGCCGTGCTCGTCGGCGAGGGCGCCGACCGGGGAGCGTTCCATCCGTCGGCCGCGGCCGACGGGGGCGTCCGGGCGGGTGACGACGGCGACGACGTCGTGGCGGGAGGAGTCGATGAAGGCGCGCAGCGAGGGAAGTGCCACCTCGGGCGTGCCTGCGAACACGAGGCGCATGGTCAGTTGGCCTTGCCGAAGAAGGGGTGCGGGCTCTGCTTCAGGGTGGGGACCGCGCCGTCGAACCACTCGGCCTGGCGGATCTCCCGCATCGCCTGCTTGCGGGTCTCGGCGTCGAGGCGGTCGAGGAACAGCACGCCGTCGAGGTGGTCGGTCTCGTGCTGGATGCAGCGGGCCAGGGTCTCGGTGCCCTCGACCTCGACCGGCTCACCGTGCATGTTCCAGCCCTTGGCCACGACGTGCAGGTGCCGGGTGCAGTTCCACGACATGCCGGGGATGGACAGGCAGCCCTCGTTGCCCTCCTGCAGCTCTTCGCCGACCACTTCCCAGGTGGGGTTGACGAGGTGGCCCGCGAAGCCGTCGCAGTGGTAGGTGAACACGCGCAGTCCCACACCGAGCTGCGGCGCGGCGAGCCCTGCTCCGCCCGCGTTCTGCATCGAGTCCCACAGGTCCTTGACCAGGGTGCGCAGTTCCTTGTCGAAGTCGGTGACCTCGACGGCGGGGGTGCGCAGCACGGGGTCGCCGAACAGACGGATGGGTTGGACGGTCACGCGGTGCTCCTCGTGGTGGACTGGCGGTCAGTCTACGAGGAACGCGGTCAGTGCTCGGCGGCGCTGCCGAGGAAGATCACGCCCACCAGCGCCACCAGGAGGTGGCCGGTGAACCGCAGCGCCGTCAGCACAGGACGGATCAGCGCCCTGAGGTCGAGGTGGGCCGCGATGGCGGTCGGGCGGTGGTGCACGGTGGTCGTCGTCATGGTGTCCACTGTGCCGTTCGCCCAGGTCAGCGGACATCGGCTGGCGGTATCGAGCCTTCCTCAGCCTGCGGTAGGAAGATCGGCGGCGACACTCGGCCGGGAGGTGGACACCTCCAGGTCATGAGGCTGATGCACCAGCGCTGCGAGGGGACGGCCGCGGTGGTCCGGGACGCGGACACCTCGGTTCTCCACCCGGACCCGCTCAGGTGATCATGGCTCCATGACCTGGACGGCACCCGAAGTCGAGATCCCGGCCGAACCCGTGCTCGGCCCCGAGCGAGCGGTGCTGGAGGCGGTCCTGGACCGCCACCGGGCGACGTTCCTGGCCAAGTGCGCGGGCCTCACCGGCGCCGAGCTGGCCACGGCGTCGGCGCCGCCCTCGACGCTCACCCTGCTGGGGCTCATCCGGCACCTGACCGACGTCGAACGCGTCTGGTGCCGGGTCAGGGCCGACGGCCAGGACCTGGGCCCCGCTACGCCTCGCAGGCCAACCCGGACGCCGCGTTCGACGACCTCGACCCGGAGCGCGCCGAGGCCGAGCACGCCGCGCTCGTCGAGGAGGTGGGGCTGGCCCGCCGGGCGGTCGCCGGCAAGGACCTCGACCACGTCTTCGTCCACGAGCGCCGGGGCGAGATGTCACTGCGCTGGCTGTACCTGCACCTCGTCGAGGAGTACGCGCAGCACAACGGCCACGCCGACCTGCTGCGCGAACGCATCGACGGCAGCACCTCGGAGTAGGTCCCGGGGTGCTGCCGTCGCGGGTGGAGCCGGTCAGCCGACCTTGACCACCCGAGCGGCACCACCGCCGCGGCGGGTCGGTTCGGCGACCGCGCGCCAGCGGCCGTCGGCGGCCCGTTCGACCGCCGTGGCCGCGCCGATCTCGGCGTTCTGGCTGAACCGGTGGCCGATGGCCTGCAGCCCCTGGGCGGGTGCGGCCGCGATGAACGCGGCCTCGGCGGGCGTCACGGCCGCGTTGCGCTGCGAGGCGCGCGGGGCGGCGACGGCGTCGAGCAGGGACAGCTTGCGGTCCAGCCGCGCGGTCAGGACCTGCGTGACCGTGGTGATGATCGTCGAACCACCGGGCGAGCCGACGGCGAGCACGACGCGGCCGTGGTCGAGCACGATGGTCGGCGCCATCGAGGACCGCGGGCGCTTGCCGGGGCCGGGCAGGTTCGGGTGCGGCACGCCGGGGGTCGGCGCGACGAACTCGAAGTCGGTGAGCTCGTTGTTCAGCAGGAACCCGCGGCCGGGCACGACGATGCCGCTGCCGCCCTCCGCCTCGATGGTGAGGGTGTAGGCGACGACGTTGCCCCAGCGGTCGGCGACGGTGAGGTGCGTGGTGCGCTCGGCGTCGTCGCGCAGGTCCGCGAGGCCCGCCGTGGCCTCGCACGGGGCGGGGTTGCGTGGGTCGGCGGCGGGCTGCGGTGCGGGCAGCACGGCGTCGGGCTTGATCAGGCACGCGCGCGAGTCGGCGAACCGCTGCGAGAGCAGGCCCTCGGTCGGCACGCGGGAGAACTTCGGGTCGCCGACCCAGCGCAGCCGGTCGGCGAACGCGAGCTTGGTCGACTCGATGAACCGGTGCAGGTACTCGACGTCCGAGGCCTTCGCGAGGTCCGTGGACTCCAGGATGTTCAGCGCCTCACCGACGGTCGTGCCTCCGGACGACGGCGCGGCCATGCCGTAGACGTCGAGGCCGCGGTAGCGCGTGTGCGTGGGGTCGCGGCGTTCGACCTGGTAGCGGGTCAGGTCGGAGAAGCTCCATGGCGCCGGCGCGGACGGTGCGGGTCGAGCCGGGCACGACCGGCGGCTGGCGCACGGCCTTGACCAGGTCACGGCCGACCGCGCCGCCGTAGAGGGAGGCGAAGCTCGGTGCGGGCGAGCTCCCGGTAGGTGTCGGCGAGCTGCGGGTTGCGGAACGTCGACCCGACCGCCGGCGGCTGACCGCCGGGCAGGTAGAGGTCGCGCGTGGAGGTGAAGTCGGCGAACCGCGCCGCGTTGGAGGTGATCTGCTGGTTGAAGGTGCGGTCGACGACGAACCCGCGCCGGGCCAGCGCCTCCGCGGGCGCCATGGCCTCGCGCAGGTTCAGCGTGCCCCACCGGCGCAGCGCCTGCTGCCAGGTCTTGGGCGTCCCCGGCACGCCGACGGACAGGCCGCTGGTCATGGCCTCGGCGAACGGCAGCGGTGCGCCGTTCTCGACGAAGAGCTGGTCGGTGGCGGCACGCGGCGCGGTCTCACGTCCGTCCAAGGTGGACACCCGGCCGGTGCGCGCGTCGTAGTGGACGAAGAAACCACCGCCGCCGATGCCCGCGGAGAACGGGTCGGTCACACCGAGCGCGGCCGCGGTGGCGACGGCGGCGTCCACGGCGTTGCCGCCGCGGCGCAGCACGTCGACGCCGATCTGGGAGGCGTCCGGGTCGACGCTGGACACCGCGCCACCCCACCCCACCTGTTCTGGCACCCGCGGGGCGGGGTCCGCCGGGCCCGCGGCGAGTGCCGGTGCGGGCGCGACCAGCACGACGGAGAGCGATAGTGCGGCAACCGTTCGCAACATGCGCACTCTTCTACTCCGTTCCGGCCGGATGGCAACACCTTTTGAGAAAGGCCTAGGGTGCGGTGGTGTCGATCGACCTTGACCGCTTGCGAACCGATTTCACGACCGCCGACCTGGACGAGGCCGACCGCGAGGAGGCGCTGCGCCTCCTGCTGCGCGACCACCGGCCCCAGGACGCCGACCTGCTGCGCCACCTGCTCGCCCAGGAGACCGCCGCGCACCGCGAGGGCTGGGGCGTGAGCGAGGCCATGGGCCTGGCCGCGCTGCTGCTCGCCGAGTGCGGCCGCGAGGAGGACGTCTGGGCGCTGTGGGAGGCCAAGAACGCCTCCTTCGACACCATGGCGGGCCTGGACGGGTTCCTGCTGTTCCCGGCGGGCATCGCTGGCACGACCGCGCACGTGATCGCGTCCGAGGAGCACCCGGAGCGGCACGACCTGATGGCGTACATGTCCGAGTACCTGCAGTACGAGAAGCTGACCGACGAGGACGTCCGCGAGCACCTCGCCGGCCTGCGCTCCTACCACGAGGGCTGACCGCCGCGGTCCGCGGCGGACCGGTCAGAGCACCTCGATCGGGTCGAGCTTGATCCGCACCAGCTCCTGCTCCTTGCGGGCCGTCCGCACCGCCTGCGCCTTCGCGAGCACCGAGGCCAGCTCCCGCCCCTCGGCACGCGCGACCCGCACGAGCGCGCGTTCCTTCGTCTCGTCGTCGCCCAGCGGCACCGGTCCGAGCACCTCGCCGCTGGGCGGCAGCCTGAGCTCGTCCAGCAGCGCGTTCACCGCGTCCGGTGTGCCGTCGACCGTCGCCATCCGCACCGCCGGCGGGAAGCCCAGCTCGGCGCGGGCGGCCAGCTCGGTCGACGCGTGCCACACCGGGTCCCACCGCACCAGCGCCTGCACCGGCGTCAACGCCGAGTCCGCGATCACCACGACCCGGCCGTTGCCCGGCCGCACCAGTCCCGCGGCCGTCATCCAGCGCCGCAGCGCCTCCTCCGACGCCCGCAGGTCGGCCCGGCCCAGCAACGCCCACCCGTCGAGCAGCAGCACCGCCCCGTAACCGCCCTCGGCCACCGGCTCGGCCCCCGGCGTGGACACCACCAGCGACGGCCGTGACGGCACCGTGGCGAGCACCTCGTCCGCACCGCTCGTGCGCACCGGGTGCCCCGGGAACGCCCGCCCGAGCTCCTCCGCCGTGCGCCTGGCGCCGATCACCTGCCCGCGCAACCGGCGGGACCCGCACGTCGGGCACCGGAACCCGGCCTCCGTCGCCGCGCACCACCGGCAGTAGGCGGGCCTGGGCTGCCCGTCGTGCGTGCCCCCCGGCAACGCCAGCGGCCCCGCGCACTTGCGGCACCGCGCCGGCCCCCGGCACTGCCCGCACGCCAGCGCCGGCACGTACCCCCGGCGCGGCACCTGGATGAGCACCGGCGAGTCGGCCAGCGCGAACCGGGCCGCCTCGAACGCGATGGACGGCAACCGCGCCGTGCGCGCCGCCGGGTCCTTCACGTCCTGCCAGTCGTTGTCGCCGACCGACACCACCCGCGGCGCGATGGCCCGCAACGTCTCCCGCGACGCCACGATCTCGTGCGCCCACCCGGTCTCCACCAGCAGCTGCGCCTCGGCCGTGCGGGCGAACCCGCCGATCAGCAACGCCGCACCGGTCATGTGCGCGCGCTGCACCAGCACGTCCCGCACGTTCGGGTACGGCGCGCGCGGCTCGGTGTGCAGGTCGTCCCCGTCGTCCCACACCACCAGCAACCCGGGGTCGGCCACCGGCGCGAACGCCGTGGCCCGCGTGCCCACCACGACCCGCGCGACCCCCCGCCGCACCGCCAGCCACCGCTTGTACCGCTCCGACGGCCCCAGGTCCGCCGACAGCGTCACCACGCCCTCGATCAGCGCGCTGCACGCCTCGAACACCCGCGCCACGTCCCGGTGGTCCGGCACCACGATCACCACGCCGCGCCCGGTCGACGCCACCGACGCCGCCGCCTCGGCCAGCCGGGCCGGCCAGTCCTCCGACGGCAGCGCCTGCCACACGGCGTGCGCCGGCAGCCCGCTGCGCAACGCCTCCAGGTACTTCGGCCCGCGCGGGTAGCGCGCCCACGCGTCGGCGGGCACCGGTGGCAGCGTGGACCGGACGGGCGCCGGGCGGGGGTGGTCGACCGGCTCGGCGTCGGGCTCGGTGGGCTGGGCGCCGGTGGGCTGGGCGCCGGTCGGCTGCGCGCCGGTCGGCTCAGGAGTCGTCGGCTCAGTTTCGGCGGCCTCGGGACCAGCGGACTCGGCTTCGGCGGCTTCGGGGCCAGCGGACTCGGCTTCGGCGGCCTCGGACTGGATGGGCTGGGAGCCGACGGTCGCGGAGCCGGCGGCCTCGGAGCCGGCGGCCTCGGAGCCGGCGGCCTCGGAGCCGGCGGGGCGCTCGCCGGTGGCGTCAGCGGCAGCCGCCTCGGGGCCGTCGGGCTGATCGCCTTCAGCGACCGTCCCCACCCACGCCGGGTCCTGCGGCAACGGTGCCGGTTCGCCGGACGGCGCTGCCTCCGCGCGGGCGTGCCGGGGCGGGATCGCGAGCCGCAGCACGTCGATCATGCCGCCCGCGTACCGGTCGGCGACGGCGCGGGCCAGCGCCGCGATCTCAGGCGCCAGCACCGGTTCCGACGAGATGACCTTCTCGATGAAGGCGAGCTTCTTCTCGTACTCGGTGCTGTCGACCCGCTCCAGCAGGTACCCGTCGACCACCTGCCCGGCGAACCGCACGCGCACACGACAGCCGGGGACCGCGGTGGTGTCCAGATCGAACGGAACCGCGTAGTCGAAGGGGCGGTCGAGGTGCGCCAGCGGCACGTCCACGACGATGCGCGCAACCGGCAGCGTGTCGGCGGGGACGCGCTCCCCGCGGCGTGCTCCGGTCTTCGTGCTCATGTCCACTGGTGTATCAGACGGGTCTGACACTCACGAACAGGGTGGCGAACGCCCGGGCGAGGACCTGCGCCGAGCTCAGCCGGAGATCGACTCCTGGCCGTTCTCGATGTGACCGCACAGCCGCCGGCGGAACTGCGGCTCCTCCTCCACCGCGACGGTCAGGTCGTACCAGCCGGAGTTCAGCGCGGTCAGCCACGGGATCACGTGCCGGTGACCGGGGCGCACGACGACCCGCCGCCGGCCCAGCACGAACGTCAGCCGCGAGCGCCCGGTGTTCTCGAACGTCAGCGTGAGCACACGGCTGTACCCGCGCACCGACGACGACACGCGCGCGGTGTCGGACGCGGCACCGGTGAACTCGCGGCGGAACCCGTTCGGGCCCAGCAGAACCAGGTCGTGGTCTCCCGCCAGCTCCACCGACTCCGTGCGGGCGACGTCGAAGTGCTGCGGCAGCGCGAACTGGCCGGAGTACGGGTACAGCGCGAAGTGCACCGACGCCGTGCCCGCGTTCGACATCTCCAGCCGTGACCCGCGCAGTGATGCATCGGGCTGATACGGCAACGCGCGCGCACGGCGACGTCCTGCCTCCTGTTCCGGCATCTTCTGCTCGGACGGCGGCGCGGGCCGCCAGCGCGGTGTCGCGGGCGGGACCGGCGCGGGTTCGCCGACCTCCGGCCACGTCCGCCGCCGGTCGAAGTCGAACGCCGAGGTCAGGTCACCGGTCACGGTCCGGCGCCAGGCGGAGACCTCCTCCGAGCGCACCCCGGTCCACTTCTCCAGGAACTGCGTCATCGAGGTGTGGTCGAACACCTGCGAGCACACGTACCCGCCGACCGACCACGGCGAGACGACGGTCATCGGCACACGGGCGCCCAGTCCGAGCGGTTTGTCGCCCACGTACTCGTCGGTGACCGACAACGGCGGGCGCGGCGGCGGCACGTGGTCGAAGAAGCCGTCGTTCTCGTCGTAGGTGATGAACAGCACCGTCGACTCCCACACGTCCTGGTTCGACGCCAGCGCGTCCAGGACCTGGTAGGTGATCGAGGCCGACGCGGCGGGCGAGGACGCGCCGGGGTGTTCGGAGTCCACTGAGGACGGCACCAGGTACGACACCGCGGGCAACCGGCCGGAGCTCACGTCCGCGCGGAACGCCTCCCCCAGCCCACCGGGCCGCACCCGCCGCAGTCCCCTGTCGTACAACGACTTCTCCGCCGGGGTCAGCTTCGACAGGTCGATCGCGCCGATCAGTGCGGGGTCGCTGGTGCCGTAGAGCTTGTCGAGCGACTTGAACCCCGCGGGCAGCACCTTGCGCGCGATCTCCTTGAACCGCGCGAAGAACTCCAGGTTGTTGTCCTGGAAGTTGTCGTGCTCCTGGTACACCCGCCACGACTTCCCCGCCGCCTCCAGGCGTTCCGGGTAGGTCGTCCACGCGTAGCCGGCGTGCGTGTCCTCGCTGTAGGCCGCGTTCCCGGTGGCGCGCGTGCCGTTCGGCTCGAAGCCGGTGTAGCCGGACACCCAGTAGTTGCGGTTCGGCGAGGTCGAGGACGGCACCGAGCAGTGGTAGGCGTCGCACAGCGTGAACGTGTCGGCGAGCTCGTAGTGGAACGGGATGTCCTGGCGCGTGTAGAACGCCATGGTGGCGCCGGTCTTGGCGGGCACCCAGTTGTCGTTCCAGCCGCCGCGCAGCGCCGAGTGGCCGCCGTTCCAGCTGTGGTCGAGGTCGCCGATGTACTGGACGTCGCGCCCGGAGGCGGCCTCGCGGACCGGGAACGGCAGCACCCCGCTCTGGTCGAACACGCCCTTCAGCGCGTTGCGGTCGGAGAACCCGCGCACGCCCCGCAGCGACCCGTAGTAGTGGTCGAACGAGCGGTTCTCCTGCATGAGCAGGACGACGTGCTTGATCGCCCGCAGCCCTCCCGACCGGGGTTCGCGGGCGAGCGCGGCGTACACCGACGGCGGCAGCAGCGTTCCGGAGGCGGCGGCGACGGCGGCGGCCATGAACCCGCGACGAGAGAGCGACATGAACGCAGTTTGTAGCTTCCCGACGTGAAGCGGAACCGTCCCGTACATGAACAACGCCGCCGCGGCCGCCGGTCACCACGCCGAGGCAGCCCGGCCGGGAGGCGGAAGTGTGCCCGAACGGGAACGGCCCGCTTCCCCTGAGGGCAGCGGGCCGTGCTCCGTGGGACGGCTCAGGCGCCGGCGGCGGCGCGCAGGGCCTCGGCGCGGTCGGTCGACTCCCAGGGGAGGTCGACGTCGGTGCGGCCGAAGTGGCCGTACGCGGCGGTCGGGGCGTAGATCGGGCGCAGCAGGTCGAGGTCGCGGATGATCGCGGCCGGGCGCAGGTCGAAGACCTCGGTGATGGCCTGCTGGATCTTCTGCGGGTCGACGGTCTCGGTGCCGAAGGTCTCCACGAACAGACCCACCGGGGCGGCCTTGCCGATCGCGTAGGCCACCTGGACCTCCACGCGCGTGGCCAGGCCCGCGGCGACGGTGTTCTTCGCGACCCAGCGCATGGCGTAGGCGGCGGAGCGGTCGACCTTCGACGGGTCCTTGCCGGAGAACGCGCCACCACCGTGCCGCGCCATGCCGCCGTAGGTGTCGACGATGATCTTGCGGCCGGTCAGGCCCGCGTCACCCATCGGGCCGCCGATGACGAAGCGACCGGTCGGGTTCGTCAGCAGCCGCACGTCGGCGGTGTCGATGCCCAGCTCGGCGACCTCCGGCGCGACCACGTGCGTGCGCAGGTCGACACCCAGCAGCTTCTCCAGGTCGATGCCGTCGGCGTGCTGCGTGGAGATGACCACCGTGTCCAGGCGCACCGGCTGGTCACCGGCGTACTCGATGGTGACCTGCGTCTTGCCGTCCGGGCGCAGGTACGGAACCGTGCCGTCCTTGCGGACCGCGGTCAGCCGGCGCGACAGGCGGTGCGCCAGCGCGATCGGCAGCGGCATCAGCTCCGGGGTGTCGGTGCAGGCGTAGCCGAACATCAGGCCCTGGTCGCCCGCGCCCTGCTTGTCGATCTCGTCCGCGGCGCCCTCGACGCGCTCCTCGAACGCCGTGTCCACGCCCTGCGCGATGTCCGGGGACTGCGCGCCGATCGCCACGTTCACGCCGCACGAGTGGCCGTCGAAGCCCTTCGCCGAGGAGTCGTAGCCGATCTCCAGGATCTTCTCCCGCACGATCGTCGGGATGTCCGCGTAAGCCTCGGTCGTGACCTCACCCGCGACGTGCACCTGACCCGTCGTCACCAGCGTCTCCACCGCGACGCGGGACCGGGGGTCCTTGGCCAGCAACGCGTCCAGGATCGAGTCGCTGATCGCGTCGCAGATCTTGTCGGGGTGTCCCTCGGTCACCGACTCACTCGTGAACAGCCTGCTGCTGTGCTGGCTCACGGACACTCCTTCGTTGCGGGTTCGACTCCGGGAAATACTACTGAGACTCAGTCAAGCGAGCGCTAACCGCGTCCCACACCGTGGCAGCCACTTGCGCTTTCGGCCCGTGCGGGATAGGCGTCTCCGCGCCCTCGGCGGAGAGCAGCCACCCGGCGTTGTCGTCCTGCTCGAACGCCTTGCCGTCGCCGACCGCGTTCACCACCAGCAGGTCGCAGCCCTTGCGGCGCAGCTTGGCCCGGCCGTAATCGAGCACGGACGTCGTCCCGTCACCGGTCTCCGCGGCGAACCCGACGATCACCTGGCCGTCCCGACGTGCGGAAACGAGCTCCACGAGGATGTCGGGGTTCTTCGTCAGCGAGATCGGGTCCGGGTCCGCGTCGGTCTTCTTGATCTTGTGTTCGGTCAGCGCGGCCGGCCGGAAGTCGGCGACCGCGGCGGCCATGACGACCACGTCCGCGTCACCGGCGATCTTGTGCATGGCGTCGCGCAGCTCCACGGCGGAGCCGACCCGGACCAGGTCGACACCGGCCGGGGTGGTCAGGTCCGCGGTGTTGCCGGCGACCAACGTCACTCGCGCACCGCGTTGCGCCGCCACCCGTGCGAGCGCGTAGCCCTGCTTGCCCGACGAGCGGTTGCCGATGAACCGCACCGGGTCGAGTGGTTCGCGGGTGCCACCGGCCGAGATCGCGACGTGCACGCCCTCCAGCGTCCGCCGCAGGGCGTCGCGCCGGGTGAGCAGCAGGCGGGCCAGCTCGACGATCTCAGCGGGGTCGGGCAGCCGGCCCTTGCCGGTGTCCTTGCCGGTGAGGCGGCCGCTCGCCGGTTCCGCGACGACGACACCGCGGCTGCGCAGCAGCGCCACGTTGTGCTGGGTGGCCGGGTGCTCCCACATCTCGGTGTGCATCGCGGGCACCAGCAGGACCGGGCAGCGCGCGGTCAGCAGGGTGTTCGTCAGCAGGTCGTCGGCCAGGCCGTGGGCTGCCTTCGCGATCAGGTTCGCCGTGGCGGGGGCCACGACCACCAGGTCGGCGTTCTGGCCGAGCTTGACGTGCGGCACCTCGTGCACGTCGTCGAACGGGTCCGCGGACACGACCTGCCCGGACAGCGCCTCGAACGTGGCGGCGCCGACGAACTTCAGCGCCCCCTCGGTGGGCACCACGCGCACGGAGTGCCCCGACTCGGTGAGCCGGCGCAGCACCTCACAGGCCTTGTACGCAGCGATGCCCCCGCCAACCCCGAGAACGATCCGGGGCTTTGCGGGGGCATCAGAGCTATTCACAGCGGAAGTCAAAAGCTCTCCTGAGAGGAACGACCGAGGAGGTCACGCCTCACGACGGAGGGACCCCGCTGGGGGTCCGGGGCGCAGCCCCGGCTGGGGTGTGGGGGCTCGGCCCCCACAAGACACTTCGAAGCGCGACGGCCTGCGCTTTCCGCAGGCACGCATCACCCCAGCGTCTTCGAACTCACTCGCCTTCGGTGTGCTCGAGCAAGCCGGCGTGGATCTCGCGGAGCGCGATCGACAGCGGCTTCTCACGCGGGCCCGGCTCGACGAGCGGGCCGACGTACTCGAGCAGGCCCTCGCCGAGCTGCGCGTAGTAGTCGTTGATCTGGCGGGCACGCTTCGCTGCGTAGATCACCAACGCGTACTTCGAGCTCACCTGCTCCAGCAGGTCGTCGATCGGCGGGTTGGTGATGCCCTCCGGGGAACCGGTCAGGTGACCGAGCTCGGTGTGGGTGATCACTCGTCAAACTCCTGAGATTCGTGGTCCGACCATCAAGGATAGCAAGTCGGCCGCGGCCGATTGCACGTCGGCGTTCACGACGACCTCGTCGAACTCTTTTTCGGCCGCCAGCTCCTCGCGGGCGATGGCCAGCCTGCGCTCGACGACCTCCGGGTGCTCGGTGCCCCGGCCGGTGAGCCGGTCCACCAGGTGCTCCCACGAAGGCGGGGCGAGCATCACGAGCTGGGCTTCCGGCATGGCCACGCGGACCTGCCGCGCGCCCTGCAGTTCGATCTCCAGCAGGGCCGGTCGTCCGGCGGCCAGGGCCTCCTCGACCGGCTTGCGAAGCGTTCCGTAGCAGTTGCCGGCGAACTCCGCGTGTTCGAGGAACTCACCCGCGTCGACCATCTGCTGGAACTTCTCGCGGTCGACGAAGTGGTAGTGCACCCCGTCGGTCTCGCCCGGCCTCGGCTTCCTGGTGGTCGCCGAGACGCTGAAGTAGATGTCGGGCTGCTGCCTGCGCAGCTCCGCCAGGACGCTGGACTTGCCGACGCCCGACGGCCCGGACAAGACGGTGAGCCGGGGACGGGCAACGCCCGTCCCCGGCTCGAGGCCACTCACTCGCCGCTGAACTCGGTGAGGAGCGCCTTGCGCTGGCGGTCGCCCAGGCCACGCAGACGACGGCTCGGAGCGATCTCGAGACGCTCCATGATCTGCTGCGCACGCACCTTGCCGACGCCCGGGAGGGCCTCCAGCAGGGCGGACACCTTCATCTTGCCCAGGACCTCGTCGCTCTCGGCGGCCTTGAGCACGTCCGTCAGGGTCGTGCCGCCGCGCTTGAGGCGCTCCTTGAGCTCAGCCCGAGCGCGACGAGCGGCAGCAGCCTTCTCCAGCGCTGCGGCCCGCTGCTCCTCGGTAAGCTGGGGAAGAGCCACGATTTCCTCCGTGGTGTGGATTCTTTTCGGATCGGTGCCGCGACCGTACCGACCGCAATTGCCTGAGTACAACGTGACCCAGTCAGGTAAATCTTCAGCGGCCATCTGTGATGCGGCGGGTGGTAGTAGTACCAACACCCCCCGGCCGCCTGATCACCGCCACCGGCAACTCGTCGCACACCCACAGTGTGCTATGAGGCCGGTGACCAGCGGGGCAGCCGGTGGGCTGGACCCTACCAACACAAGTTTCCCCAGGTGAGCGCGCCACACCCCAAAAGACGTGGCGCGCCCCTCCTCAGAGGCTGTCCTGGACCCTCCGCACGGCGCTGACCAGCGACGATACGTCGGGTCCATGCTTGAGAACATCTCGTGAAGAAGTCGGCAGAACGCCGCGCATGTCGGACCCGAAGAGCCGTTTTAGATCAGCGACCGAGCCGCCCTGAGCACCGAAACCGGGTGCCAGAACCGGGCCGTTGAACCCGGAGAGGTCCACGTCCGTTTCACCGATCGTGGCACCCACGACGAGACCCACATCGCCGCACGGAGAAATGCCGGAATTCCGAGCCGTGGCGAAATCGATGATCGTCTGCGCCACCGTTCGCCCGTCCGGAGCAACCGCGCGCTGGACCTGTGCACCCTCCGGGTTCGAGGTGAGCGCCAGCACGAACACGCCCCGGTCGTTCGCCCGTGCCGTGTCGAGCGCCGGCTGCAGCGAGCCGAAGCCGAGGAACGGCGACACCGTCACCGCGTCCCCGGCCAGCGGCGAGCCCTCGGCCAGGTACGCCTCGGCGTACGCGGCCATGGTGGAGCCGATGTCGCCGCGCTTGGCGTCGACGAGCACCAGCGTGCCCGAGTCGCGCAGCTCGGCGATCACGCGCTCCAGCACGGCCACCCCGCGCGACCCGCAGGCCTCGAAGAACGCCGCCTGGGGCTTGACCACCGCCACCCGCCCGCCGAAGGCCTCGACGGCCGTCAGGGCGAACCGTTCGAGGCCCTCCGCCGACCGCGAGAGGCCCCACGCGTCGAGCAGCGCCGGGTGCGGGTCGATGCCCACGCACAGCGGCCCGTGCGCCTCGACGGCCTTCGTGAGCCGTTCGCCGAAGGTCATTTCCCACCCCGCAGCGACGCCTGGAGCGCCTGCAGGGGCTGGACCCCGATGTCACCGCGGATGAGCGCCTCGATGCCGTGCACGGCCGCGGCGGCGCCCTGGATCGTGGTGACGCACGGGATGTCCTTGGCCACGGCGGCGGTGCGGATCTCGTAGCCGTCGACGCGGGGACCGCTGTTGCCGTACGGCGTGTTGAAGATCATGTCGATCTCGCCGTTGAGGATCATGTCGACGACGTTGCCCTCGCCCTCGAAGTGCTTGCGCACCTCGGTGCACGGGATCCCGTTGCGCTTCAGCACCTCCGCGGTGCCGGCCGTGGCGAGGATCTGGAAGCCCAGGTCCGCCAGGCGCTTCACCGGGAAGATCATCGCGCGCTTGTCGCGGTTGGCGAACGACACGAAGACCTTGCCCGCGGTGGGGAGGGAGCCGTAGGAGGCCGTCTGCGACTTCGCGAACGCCTTGCCGAACGACGAGTCGATGCCCATGACCTCGCCGGTGGACTTCATCTCCGGGCCCAGCAACGAGTCCACGCCGTGGCCCTCGGGGGTGCGGAAGCGGTGGAACTGCATGACCGCCTCCTTCACCGCGACCGGTGCGTGCTCGGGCAGCCGGGCGCCGTCACCGGTGGCCGGCAGGATGCCCTCCTCGCGCAGCTCCGCGATCGTGGCGCCGAGCATGACCCGCGACGCGGCCTTGGCCATCGACACGGCGGTCGCCTTGGACACGAACGGCACCGTGCGCGACGCGCGCGGGTTCGCCTCCAGCACGTACAGCACGTCGTCCTTGAGCGCGTACTGGACGTTCAGCAGGCCGCGCACGCCGATGCCGCGGGCGATGGCCTCGGTGGAGCGGCGGACGTTCTCGATGTCGGAGGCGCCCAGGGTGATCGGCGGCAGCGCGCAGGAGGAGTCACCGGAATGCACGCCGGCCTCCTCGATGTGCTCCATCACACCGCCGATGAACACCTCGTCGCCGTCGCACAGCGCGTCGACGTCGATCTCGATGGCGTCGTCGAGGAACCGGTCGACCAGCACCGGGTGCTCTGGCGTCACCTCGGTCGCGCGGGCGATGTAGCCCGACAGCGACTCCTCGTCGTAGACGATCTCCATGCCGCGGCCGCCGAGCACGTAGGAGGGGCGCACGAGGACCGGGTAGCCGATCTCGTCCGCGATCTCCTTGGCCTCGGCGAACGACGTGGCGGTGCCGAACTTCGGCGCGGGCAGGCCGGCCTCGGTCAGCACCTTGCCGAACTGGCCGCGGTCCTCCGCGAGGTGGATCGCCTCCGGCGTGGTGCCCACGACCGGCACACCGGCGTCGGCCAGGCGCTTCGCGAGGCCCAGCGGCGTCTGGCCGCCCAGCTGCACGATCACGCCGGCGACCTCGCCGGAGCGCTGCTCGGAGTGCACGACCTCCAGCACGTCCTCGAACGTCAGCGGCTCGAAGTAGAGGCGGTCGGAGGTGTCGTAGTCGGTCGACACCGTCTCCGGGTTGCAGTTGACCATCACGGTCTCGTACCCGGCCGCCCGCAGCGCCATCGCCGCGTGCACGCAGGAGTAGTCGAACTCGATGCCCTGGCCGATGCGGTTCGGGCCGGAGCCCAGGATCAGCACCTTGGGCTTCTCGCGCTGCTCGGCGACCTCGGACTCGGCGTCCGGGTCCAGCTCGTAGGCGCTGTAGTGGTACGGCGTCTCCGACTTGAACTCGGCCGCGCACGTGTCGACCGTCTTGTAGACCGGGCGCACGCCCAGACGGTGCCGCAGCGCGCGCACGCCGTCCTCACCGGCCAGCTCCGGCCGCAGCACGGAGATCTGCCGGTCCGACAGACCGGCGCGTTTCGCCTTGCGCAGCAACGACTCGTCGAGCACCGGTGCGTCGAGCAGCTCCTGGCGCAGCGTGCCGAGCCACGCGATCTGCTCGACGAACCAGGGGTCGATGCCCGACGCCCTGTGCACGTCCTCAATGGACGCACCGAGCCGCAGCGCGCGTTCGACGGTGTAGAGCCGGCCGTCGTGACCGCGCTCCAGCTGCTTGAGCGTGGAGTCGAGCGTGACGCCCTCGGGGTCGGGCTGGGTCCAGAAACCGACGGACTTGGTCTCCAGCGACCGCAGCGCCTTGCCCAGCGCCTCCACGAAGTTCCGGCCGATCGACATGGCCTCGCCGACGGACTTCATCGTCGTGGTCAGCGTCGGGTCGGCGCCGGGGAACTTCTCGAAGGCGAACCGCGGCGCCTTGACGACGACGTAGTCGAGCGTGGGCTCGAACGACGCCGGGGTCTCGCCGGTGATGTCGTTGGTGATCTCGTCGAGGGTGTAGCCGATGGCGAGCTTCGCGGCGATCTTGGCGATCGGGAAGCCGGTGGCCTTCGACGCCAGCGCCGAGGACCGCGACACGCGCGGGTTCATCTCGATGACGACCATGCGGCCGTTCTCGGGGTGGATGGCGAACTGGATGTTGCAGCCGCCGGTGTCGACGCCGACCTCGCGGATGACCTGGATGCCGACGTCGCGCATGTGCTGGTACTCGCGGTCGGTCAGCGTCATCGCGGGCGCGACCGTCACCGAGTCACCGGTGTGCACGCCCATCGGGTCGATGTTCTCGATCGAGCAGATGACCACGACGTTGTCGTTGCGGTCGCGCATGAGCTCGAGCTCGTACTCCTTCCACCCGAGCACGCTCTCCTCGATCAGCACCTCGGTGACCGGGGACTCCTCCAGGCCGATGGCCGCGAGGCGCTCCAGCTCCTCCGCGGTGTAGGCCATGCCGGAGCCCAGGCCGCCCATGGTGAACGACGGCCGGATGACGACCGGCAGGCCCAGCTCGGCGACGGTCTTGCGGACCTCGTCCATCGTGGTGCAGACGGCCGAGCGCGGGACCTCGGCGCCGATCTTGCGCACCAGGTCCTTGAAGATCTGCCGGTCCTCGCCGCGCTGGATGGCGTCGACGTTCGCGCCGATCAGCTCGACGTTGTACTTCTCCAGCACGCCGCGCTCGTGCAGCGCGATCGCCGTGTTCAGCGCGGTCTGGCCGCCCAGCGTCGCGAGGATCGCGTCCGGGCGTTCCTGCGCGATGACCTTCTCCACGAACTCGGCCGTGATCGGCTCGATGTAGGTGGCGTCGGCGAACTCGGGGTCGGTCATGATCGTCGCCGGGTTGGAGTTCACCAGGCTGACCCTGATGCCCTCCTCCCGCAGCACCCGGCACGCCTGGGTGCCGGAGTAGTCGAACTCGCAGGCCTGGCCGATGACGATCGGGCCGGAGCCGATGACCAGGATGTGCTTGAGATCAGTCCTCTTGGGCATGTCAGCGGCCGCCGTTCATCATGGTCACGAACTCGTCGAACAGGGGCGCGGCGTCGTGCGGACCGGCCGCGGCCTCGGGGTGGTACTGCACGGAGAACGCCGGTGCGTCGAGCAGCCGGACGCCCTCGACGGTGCCGTCGTTCGGGCAGTAGTGCGACAGCACGGCGCGGCCGAACTCCGAGGAGAACTCCTCGCCCGGCGTGCCCTCCAGCGCGAACCCGTGGTTCTGCGAGGTGATGGCGACCTTGCCGGTGGCCACGTCGATCACCGGGATGTTGATGCCGCGGTGGCCGTAGCGCATCTTGTAGGTCCCGCGGCCGACGGCGCGGCCGAGGATCTGGTTGCCGAAGCAGATGCCGAACAGCGGCAGCTCGCGGCCGAGCGCCTCCTTGGTCAGGGCGATGGCGTGGTCCTGCGTCGCCGGGTCGCCGGGGCCGTTGGAGAGGAAGAGACCGTCCGGGCTGACCTTGAGGATGTCCTCGAACGTGCTGGTCAGCGGCAGGACGTGCACCTCGATGCCGCGTGCGGCCATCATCCGCGGGGTGTTGGACTTGATGCCCAGGTCGAGCGCGGCGACGGTGAACTTCTTCTCGCCGATCGCCTCGACCACGTACGGCTTGTCGGTGGTGACGTCGACCGCGAGGTTCGCGCCGACCATCTGCGCGCTCGCCTTGACCTGCTCGACCATCGACGTGTCGTCGGTCAGCGCCGAGCCGGAGAACACACCGGCGCGCATCGCGCCCTGCTCGCGGATGTGGCGGGTCAGGGTGCGGGTGTCGAGGCCCGCGATGCCGACGACGCCCTGGTTCGCGAGCTCCTCGTCGAGACCGCGCCGGGAGCGCCAGTTCGACGGGGTGCGCGCGGGGTCGCGGACCACGTAGCCGGCCACCCAGATCTTCGTGGACTCGTCGTCCTCGTCGTTCCAGCCGGTGTTGCCGATCTGCGGCGCGGTCTGCACCACGATCTGGCGGTGGTAGGAGGGGTCGGTCAGGGTTTCCTGGTACCCGGTCATGGCCGTGGAGAACACGACCTCGCCGAGCGAGACGCCGGTCGCTCCGTACGCCTCACCGCGGAAGACGCGACCGTCTTCCAGCACCAATGCCGCGTTCGTCACGCCTTGCCCTCCGTGTTGATGGGGTCGTGGCCCAGAGCCGCGACCCACTCGTCGTAAACGTCCTTGTCGTCACCGCGGAACCCGGTGTCGAAGAGGTGGCCCTCGTTCTCCCACCGCAGCACCAGCAGGCCCTGCTCGCTGAACATGACCTTCCCGGCCAGCCCGCGGTCGGTGCGCGCGTCCCGGACGGACGCGGCGGGGATGAACAGCGGTGTGGCGCCGGTGCGTTCGATCGCGACGCCTTCCGGCACCAGGCTCAGCACGGCCTCCGCGCGGTGGCCGATGTCGCCGACCTGGATGCGGTCCTGCCAGTTGCCGGCGTTCGTCGTTCCGACGTAGACGCCCGTGGTCGTGAGCCTCGGCGTGCCGAGGGCCTGCGGCGGGGCGGGGAACGCGGGCAGGCCGGCCTGCTGGCGCTGGCGGCGCTTCCAGCCGTGCCACATGCCGTACACGCACAGCGCGAAGAACACGAGGACCGCCACGGAGAGGAGCACGCGGGTCATGGCGCAATCCTCCCCGCGAGTGCGGTCACGCGGCCACGCAAGATGGTGGCCGTCACCGCGCCGGGCAGCTCCATGCCCTCGAACGGGGTGTTGCCCGCGATGCTCGCGAGCTCCGCCCCGGTCACGGTCCACGTCGCGTCCGGGTCGACCAGCACCAGGTTCGCGGGCTCGCCGACCTCGATCGGACGGCCCTGGTCGGTCAGCCCGGCGATCTCGGCGGGCTTCTCGCTCATCACCCGCGCGACCCCGCGCCAGTCCAGCAGGCCGGTCTTCACCATCGTCTCGACGACGATGCCGAGCGCGGTCTGCAGGCCGAGCATGCCGGGGCGGGCGGCGGACCACTCGCAGTCCTTGTCCTGCACGGCGTGCGGGGCGTGGTCGGTGGCGACGCAGTCGATCGTGCCGTCGGCCAGCGCCTGGCGCAGCGCGTCCACGTCGGTCTGGGTGCGCAGCGGCGGGTTGACCTTGTTGACCGGGTCGTAGGTGCTCAGCCGGTCGTCGGTGAGGATCAGGTGGTGCGGGGTGACCTCGGCGCTGACCCTGGTGCCGCGGGCCTTGGCCCACTTCAGCACGTCGGCGGTGCCGGTGGTGCTGACGTGGCAGACGTGCAGCCTCGCCCCGACCTGCTGCGCGAGGATGCAGTCGCGCGCCACGATCGACTCCTCGGCGGCGGCGGGCCAGCCCTGCAGGCCGAGCCTGCTCGCGTTCTCGCCCTCGTGCGCCTGCGCGCCGACGGTGAGCTTCGGCTCCTCGGCGTGCTGGGCGATGACGGCACCGAGCGCCTTCGAGTACTCCAGCGCCCTGCGCATGATCAGCGGGTCGTGCACGCAGTGGCCGTCGTCGGAGAAGACGCGGACGTTCGCCTTGGACTTGGCCATCGTGCCGAGCTCGGCGAGCTTCTCGCCCCTGAGGCCGACGGTGACGGCGCCGACCGGGTGGACGTCGACCAGGCCGACCTCCTGGCCGCGGCGGGCGACGTGCTCGACGATGACGGCGTTGTCGGCGACCGGGTCGGTGTTGGCCATGGCGAAGACCGCCGTGTAGCCACCGAGAGCGGCGGCCCTGGAGCCCGTCTCGATGGTCTCGGTGTCCTCGCGGCCGGGTTCGCGCAGGTGGGTGTGCAGGTCGACGAAGCCGGGCAGCAGGACGGCGCCGTTGCCTTCGACGACCTCCGCGTTCTCGTCCGTGCCCTCGGCGATGACACCGTCACGGATCAAGACGTCACGCGGTTCCCCCTCGCCGTAGGGACGCACTCCCTTGAGCAGCAGGGGTTTCACGCGGTTTCCTCCTCGTGGGCAAGCAGGTGGTACAGCACGGCCATGCGCACGTGGACACCGTTGCGGACCTGCTCGGTGATGGCGGCCTGCGGGCTGTCGGCGACGACGGAGGCGATCTCCATGCCGCGCAGCATCGGGCCGGGGTGCAGCACGACGGCGTGCTCGGGCAGCAGCTTCAGGCGCCGCTCGTTGAGGCCGTAGGCGATCGAGTACTCGCGGGAAGCTCGGGAAGAACCCGCCGGTCATGCGTTCGGCCTGCACGCGCAGCAGCATCACGGCGTCCTGCGAGGGCAGCTCGGCGTCGATCTCGTGCGACACCGCGACCGGCCACTTCTCCACGCCCGTGGGCAGCAGCGTGGGCGGGGCGACCAGGGTGACCTCGGCGCCGAGCGTGGTGAGCAGGTGCACGTTCGAGCGGGCGACCCGGCTGTGCAGCACGTCGCCGACGATCGCGACCCGGCGGCCGTCGAGGCTGCCGAGGCGGTCGCGCAACGTCGCCGCGTCGAGCAGCGCCTGCGTCGGGTGCTCGTGCATGCCGTCGCCGGCGTTCACCACGGACGTGCCGGTGTGCTTGAGCCAGCCCGCGAGCCGGTGCGCCGCGCCGGAGGCCGGGTGCCGCACGATCACGCAGTCGGCGCCCGCGGCCTGCAACGTCAGGGCGGTGTCGCGCAACGACTCGCCCTTGTTGACGCTGGAGCCGGAGCTGCTGACGTTGATCACGTCGGCGGACATCCACTTGCCGGCGATCTCGAAGCTCACGCGGGTGCGGGTGCTGTTCTCGTAGAACATCGTGATCACGGTGCGGCCGCGCAGCGTCGGCAGCTTGCGGACCTCGCGGCCGAGCAGCGCCTGCTTCAGCCGGTCCGCGGTGTCGAGGATCGCGATCGCCTGGTCGCGGTCGAGGCCGTCGGTGGAGAGCAGGTGCTTCACTTCAGCACCACTCCGTCGCGGCCGTCGAACTCCTCGAGCATCACGACGACGTCCTCGGTCTTCGACGTGGGCAGGTTCTTGCCGACGTAGTCCGCCCGGATCGGCAGCTCGCGGTGGCCGCGGTCGACCAGCACGGCGAGCTGCACCGCACGGGGACGGCCGTGGTCGCGCAGGGCGTCGAGCGCGGCGCGGATGGTGCGGCCGGAGAACAGGACGTCGTCCACGAGCACGACGAGCTTGTCGTCGATGCCGCCGTCTGGCAGCTTCGTCGTCTCCAGCGGCCGCGTGGGGCCGCGGCGGAGGTCGTCGCGGTAGAGCGTGATGTCGAGGGTGCCCTCGCCGACCGACTTGCCGCAGAACTCGGTGATCTTGGCGGCCAGCCGACGGGCGAGAGGGGCTCCCCTGGAGGGAATACCCATCAAGACGACATCGGGTGCGCTGGGTGCATCGAGAGCGGTCTTCTCGATGATCTGATGGGCCATTCGGGCGACAGTGCGCGCGACATCACCGGCCGAAAGGATCTCGCGATCCCCGGCCGGATCCGTCGCGCCACGTTGACGTGACGCCACGGCTGGACCTCCTTCCCCGCCTCACTGGACGGGTCCTTAAAGGACGTCGGACACCTAGTGACAACTAGGCTGACCTGCACCGTATCACCTGTGGACGGTCAACCATCCGAGTGGTGTCGCACGCGTGGCGAGCGTCTCGTCCTGAGATCAGCTTGACCTGCCGACCACGGCGAGTAATCATTACTCTGCGTATCGATCTAAGCCTCCCCGCAGCACCGCCGTACTGCTGACGGGGCGAATGAACGGAGAACCGCCACATGGGCGACTACGCCAAGGCGCTGGGGGCCAAGCTCCGCGCTATCCGCCAGCAGCAGGGCCTGTCCCTGCACGGCGTCGAGCAGAAGTCCGGCGGTCGCTGGAAGGCCGTGGTCGTCGGCTCCTACGAGCGCGGTGACCGCGCGGTGACCGTGCAGAAGCTGGCCGAGCTGGCCGACTTCTACGGGGTCCCCGTCGCCGAGCTCCTGCCGGAGGGCCGCGTGCCCTCGGGTGCCGAGCCGGCCACCAAGATCGTGATCAACCTCGAACGGCTGCAGCAGCTGCCGGTCGAGAAGGTCGGCCCGCTGGCCCGCTACGCCGCGACGATCCAGTCGCAGCGCGGCGACTACAACGGCAAGGTCCTCTCGATCCGCACCGAGGACCTCCGCTCGCTGGCGATCATCTACGACATGACCCCCGGCGAGCTCACCGAGCAGCTCATCGACTGGGGCGTGCTGCCTCCCGAGGCCCGTCCGGCCAAGGAAGACTGAGCACCCCCGGGTCTTCACGCACAGTGGCTCCCGTGCCGTCCTGCTGGTCGCCCTCAGGACGGCGCGGGAGCCACTGCTGTTACTCCATCACTCGTTCGGGTGACAACGGCACCCGGTTCCGTCTCCGGTGCGTGATCACGCCGGGGGCACCAGCGCGGCGAGCTGCGCGCGGTCCTGGATGACGTGGATCGCGACGATCCGGTCGCCCTGGACCGTGAAGGCCATGAGCGAGAACAGCTCGCCGTCCACCCACGTCGCGAAGCCGGCCTCGCCGCCGATGAGCACCTCGCGGATTCGCGCGGTGGCCGCGAGCCTGCGGAACGCGCTCGCCCGTCCCGCCACGGCACGCGCGCCGACCACGTCGAGACGGCCGGCCCGCAGCGTGACCTCGGGGTGCAGCACCGCGATCAGGCCTTCGAGGTCCCCCTCCGACGACGCCCGCAGGAACGCGTTCACGACCTCGCGCTGCCCAGGCACGTCGACGTCGGGCCGCGGCTTGTCCTGCACGCGCTTGCGCGCCCGGCTCGCCAGCTGCCGCGTGGCGGCGGGCGTCTTGCCGATCAACGGCGCGATGTCGTCGAACGGCACCGCGAACATGTCGTGCAGCACGAACGCGAGCCGTTCGTCGGGCTTGAGGGTGTCCAGCACGATCAGCATCGCGAGCCCGACCTGGTCCTTCGCGACCGCCCGCTGCTCAGGCCCCTCGGCGGCGTCGACCACCGGGTCCGGCATCTCGTGCGCGTGCTCGCGGCGGTCCCGCAGCATGTTCAGGCACACGCGGGCGACGACCGTGGTGAGCCAGCCCTGCGGGTTCTCGACCTCGGCGGTGTCGGCCCGCTGCACGCGCAGCCACGCCTCCTGCACCGCGTCGTCGGCCTCGGCGAACGACCCCAGCACCCGGTGGGCGACGGCGCGCAGCCGGGCGCGCTCCTGCTCGAACTGCGCGATCAAAGCTCCCCCTGTGGCCTGGCGCACACGCTGTCACGTTCGCGGACGCCGCCGGGTCAACCGGGCAGCGACTCACCTGGGAGGGTAATCATGAAGATCCTCGTCACGGGCGGCACCGGCACCCTCGGCCGGCACGTCGTCCCGCTGCTGCGGGCGCACGGCGCCGAGGTCGTGGTGCTGAGCAGGCACTCGGGCCTGGTGTGCGACCTGCTCGCCGGTGACGTCCCCGCCATCGACGCCGACGTCGTCGTGCACCTCGCCGGTGGCCAGAAGGGCGACGACGTGGCGACCCGCAACCTGCTCGCGGCCTGCACGGGCGTGCGCCACCTGGTGCACATCTCGGTGATCGGCGCTGACACCGTGCCGCTGGCGTGGCTGCGCACCAAGCTCGCCTGCGAGCAGGCCGTCGCCGCGTCGGGCATCCCGTTCACGATCCTGCGCGCCGCCCAGTTCCACGACCTGACGCTGACGGTGGTGCGGGCCATGGCGAAGCTGCCGGTCGTGCCGGTGCCGGGTCTGCGCCTGCAGCCGGTCGACGCCGCGGACGTGGCCGCCCGCATCGCCGAGCTCGCACTGGGCGCACCCGCCGGTCGCGTGCCCGATCTCGCCGGTCCGGCCGAGTACGAGCTCAAGCAGCTGGTGCGCGACTACCTGACCAGCGCGGGCAAGTGGCGGCCCATCGTGCCCGTGCGGCTGCCGGGCAAGGTGGGGAAGGCCTACCGGGACGGGCACAACCTCACCCTGGACGGCGACCGCGGAACCCGTACGTGGGCGCGGTTCCTGGCGGCCGCACGGCCCGGTGACGTCCTGGCCGGGTGACATCCTGGCCGGGTGACCACCGCTGACACAGACCTGCTCACCGACCGCACGCCGCTGCCGGACGGCCTGGACGCCCGGCTGCGCGAACACCTCACGTTCCTGATCGAGGTCGACAAGCTGAAGACGGTGCTGCGCCAGTCCCCGCTCGCCGCGGCCGACCGCAGGGAGAACGACGCCGAGCACTCCTGGCACCTCGCGCTCATGGTCCTGGTCCTCGCCGAGTACGCCGACGAGCCGATCGACGTCGGGCACACGATCAAGCTCGTGGTGGTGCACGACCTCGTCGAGATCCACGCGGGCGACACCCCGCTCTACGACGCGGAGATGGGCACCGGCCAGCAGGACCGCGAGGAGGCCGCCGCCGACCGGTTGTTCGGCCTGCTGCCCACCGACACGGCGGCCGGGCTGCGGGCGTTGTGGGACGAGTTCGAGGCGCGCGCCACGCCGGAAGCCCGGTTCGCGAAGGCCATGGACCGGCTCCAACCCCTGTTGCTGAACTGGATGGCGCGGGGCGGCACCTGGCGCACGCCCGGCGTCACGGCGGACGACGTGCGCGCCCGCAAGGCGGTCATCGGTGAGGCGTCGGCGGCGCTGTGGGACGCCGGGCGGCACCTCATTGACGAGGGCGAGCGCCGCGGGTGGGCGCGTGGCCAGCGGTCTCCGGACCGCAACCTTCAGGACCGCACCACGCGGTAGGTCAGGTGCGTGAACGTGGCGGCGGGGCGTGACTCGACCTGCTCCAGCACGAGGCCGGGTACGCCGTCGAACAGCCGGGTGCCGGCGCCGAGGGTGACCGGCACGATCCGCAGGCGCAGCTCGTCGACCAGGCCGGCGGCGAGGTACTGGTTGACGGTCGTGGCACCGCCGTGGATGGAGACGTTGCGGTCACCGGCGGCGTCGCGGGCGCGGTCGAGGGCCGCCTCGATGCCGTCGGTGACGAAGTGGAAGGTCGTGCCGCCCTGCATCGGCTGCGGGTCGCGCGGGTGGTGGGTGAGGACGAACACCGGTGCGTGGTAGGGCGGCTCCTCGCCCCACCAGCCGTTCCACGGCCGGTCCCACTCGCCGCGGACCGGGCCGAACATGTTGCGGCCCATGATGAACGCCCCGGTCTGCGCGAGCTGGTCGAGCTGCAGGCGCTGCTCGGCGGGGTCGTCGTACCAGGCGTGCAACGTGCTGCCCCAGCCGTCACCGCCGTCGTCGCCGAACGGGCGTTCCTCGGTCTGGTCGTGGCCCGCCGCGAAGCCGTCGAGGGAGATCGAGAGGTCGCAGGTCACCTTGGTCATGGAGGAAGATCATGGTGCCGTTGACCCGTGACGTCCAACGCCAGAACCAGCGCGAACTCATCGAGAGCGTTGATGCGTGCGTTCGTCGCCGCAGGTGCGGGTGTCGCGTTGCGACCGGGCCTCGCGCTCCCGTGCGCTGAACGGCCGCCCGCTCCCGGACCGGGGCGAGCGGCCGTGCGCCGAACATGTGGCGTGCCGTGGGGCGGTTGCCGGATGAGTCACGGCACCGTCGCGCGGCACACCGCTACAGCACCGCGCGCAACTGGTCGGCGATGACCGCGATCCGGCCGAGCACGCCGTTCACGAACCGCGGCGAGTCGTCGGTGGACAGGCCCTTGGCGAGCTCCACCGCCTCGTCGATCGCGACCGCGTCCGGCACGTCGGCCGCCCACAGCAGCTCGTACAGGCCGATCCGCAGCACCGCGCGGTCGACGGCGGGCATGCGCTGCAGCGTCCAGCCCTCGGCGTGTTCCGAGATCAGGTCGTCGATGCGCGTCCGGTGGGCGGTGACGCCCTCGACGAGCGTGACCGTGTAGTCGTTGACCGGGGGGACGTCCGGTGAGCCGACGCGTTCGGCCAGCAGCGTCACCGGGTCGGTGCCCAGCAGGTCGGCTTCGTAGAGGAAGTCGACCGCGCGCTTGCGGGCCTTGCTCCGAGCACCCATCAGGACTTGTCGCTGATGCGGCCGAGGTAGCGGCCGTCGCGGGTGTCGACCTTGATCTTCTCGCCGGTCGTGACGAACAGCGGGACCTGGATCTCGGCGCCGGTCTCCAGGCGAGCGGGCTTGGTGCCGCCGGTGGAGCGGTCGCCCTGCAGGCCGGGGTCGGTGTGCTCGATGACGAGCTCGACCGAGGTCGGGAGCTCGATGAACAGCGGCACGCCCTCGTGGACGGCCACGACCGCCTCCTGGTTCTCCAGCAGGAAGTCGGCGGCGTCGCCCACCGTCTCAGCCGGGACCGGGATCTGGTCGTAGGTGTCACCGTCCATGAAGATGAAGTCGGTGCCCTCCTTGTACAGGTAGGTCATGCCGCGCTTGTCCACGGTGGCCGTGTCGACCTTCGTGCCCGCGTTGAAGGTCTTGTCGACGACCTTCCCGGTCAGCACGTGCTTGAGGGTCGTGCGCACGAAGGCGCCACCCTTGCCGGGCTTGACGTGCTGGAACGCGGTGACGGTCCAGAGCTGGCCGTCGAGGTTCAGCACCAGGCCGTTCTTCAGGTCGTTCGTGGTGGCCACGGTGGGATTTCTCCTGTGTTGGGCTGGGCGTCAGACGACCACGAGTTCCTTCGTGGTCAGGGTGAGGAGCTCCGGTCCGCTTTCGCGCACCACGAGGGTGTCCTCGATGCGGACCCCGCCCTTCCCCGGCAAGTAGACGCCAGGCTCGACGGTGACCGCCATACCGGCCGAAAGTGTACCGGCACCCACCTTCGACAACGCCGGTGCCTCGTGGATCTCCAGCCCGACGCCGTGCCCGAGGCCGTGCAGGAAGTCCTCCCCGTGCCCGGCCTCCTCGATGACCTCCCGCGACGCGTGGTCGACCTCGCTGACCTCCGCACCCGGCTTGAGCGCGGTGCGCCCGGCCGCCTGCGAGCGCGCGACCAGGTCGTACAGGTCGCGCTGCCAGTCGGCGGGCTTGCCGAGCACCAGGGTGCGGGTCATGTCCGAGTGGTAGCCGTCGACGAGCGCGCCGAAGTCGAGCTTGATGAAGTCGCCCACGTGCAGCGTCGCGTCCGTCGGCGAGTGGTGCGGCACCGCCGAGTTCGCGCCGAACGCCACGATCGACGAGAACGACGGCCCCTCCGCACCGTGGTCGAGCATGCGGCTCTCCAGCTCACGCGCGACGTCGCGCTCGGTCCGCCCGGCCCGCAGCCCGCCGTGCCCGATCAACGCCGCCAGCGCCCGGTCCGCCGCCGCGCACGCCATCCGCAGCGCCTCGACCTCGGCGTCGTCCTTGACCAGCCGCAGCTTCTCGACCAGCCCGCCCGCCTTGACGAGCTCCGCCTTCTCCGCCGCCTGCGCGAGCCCGTCCAGCCCGTCGACCGTGACGTGGTGGCTCTCGAACCCGAGCCTGCCCTTCGCCCGCTTCGCGAGCGCGAGGTCGCACGGCCGTTCGGTCGACCGCTCCAGGTCCGGCACCTGCTTCGCCGACTGCGTGAGATAACGCCCATCGGTGCAGAAGACGGTCTTGTCGTCGCCGCTCGCGTCGACCAGGAGGGCGGCGTTCGACCCGGTGAACCCCGTCAGGTAGCGGACGTTGAGCAGGTTCGTCACGAGGAGCGCGTCCAGCTCCGCGTCCTGGAGCTGTCGGCGCAGTGCGGTTCGGCGAGCGGCGTAGGACGACATGCCTCGCAGCGTACGGCCAGTCCTAAGCTGTCCGCATGCGTCCTTGGATCGCCCGTGCGTTGTGGATGGGTCTGCTGCACGGAGCCGTGCAGACCGGCGTCGCCGCCGTCGCGGTCCGCAGCCCCGAGGCGACGGCGGTGGGCCCGATCGCCCTCGGTCTCCTGATCGTCGCGGCGGTCCTGTGGGGCGCGGTCGACGCGCTGCGCGAGCTCCCGTCGCCCGGCATGCAGTGGTTCATCGCGGCACTGGTCGCCGGGCCGTTCGCCGGTGCCCTGGGCGTGATCGGGTCGGCGGTGCTGGTCGACCAGACCGGGCAGGAGGCGCTGTGGGTGGCGCTGACGGGTGGCGCCGCCTTCACGGCGCTGCTGATCCTGGCGCCGGCCGGGCTCGGGATGCTGCTGGGCGGGGTGCTGGCGCGGCGGTCCTCAGTCAGCGACTAGCTCGACCTCGAAGCCGTCCGCGTTTTCGAGGAACGCCGCGTAGTGGCCGGGGCCGCCGGCGTGGGGGTGCCGGTCCTCGAACAGGAGGTGCCAGCCGTGGTGCCGGGCCTCCTCGGTGAGGCGGTCGACGTTCGCCCTGTCACCCGCGTGCAGGGCCAGGTGGTTGAGGCCGGCTTTCATCCGATCGTGTGGGCCGGTGAGGGCCGGGGACTGCTCGGTGACCACGTAGGTGCGGCCGAGTTTCCAGCTCACGCCCGCTGACCAGCGTTGGTGCTCGGTCCAGCCGAGCTGCTGGAGGAGCCACCCGATCGTGGACTCGGCGCGGGCCAGATCAGGGACCCAGAGCTCGACGTGGTGCAGCATCGGTGGTCCTTCCGGGATCATGTGGACACATGCGCAACGACGTCACGGGCGATGTCCGCGACAACGGCGTGGTCTTGCAGGTTCGCGATGTCGGCGGGGACATCTTCATCGGTGTGCGCCGGCCGCGCCGGAGGCGGGTCGCGTGGGCGCAGGTGCTGCTGGTGATCTTGCTGGTCGCCGGGGAGCAGTACGCGTGGCAGGCCGCCGCCGACACGACGTTCCTCGCGGGAGAGGACATCCGGCCGCCCTGGGCTGCTGACGACCTGGTCTTCTCGCTGGTCGCGGACAAGCTCGCGACGTGCGCGGAAGAGGTGGTGGCCCGGCCGGCGAACTGCCCGCAACGCTCTGCCGCACCGATCACCGGCACCGTGGTGTGGACGCTGGTCGGCGACCCCCGCGACGGGATGCGGACCGTCTGGCACGACGGCGTGCTGAAGGTCTTCGGCGCCGCCGTGATGACGCTGTGGTTCCACGACGACCTGGACGTGGTGACCGTCGACTTCGCCACCGAGGTGCGCTGGCGTGGACGCGAGACCACGGCCGAGGACGTGGGACCGGTCGAGCCGGGCGTGTCCCCGGTCCCGCCCAGGCGCGGGTTCGAGCTGGAACGCGGGCAGGTCGTCGCCGCCGTCGGGCGCAAGTTCGACCTGTGCACGGCCCCGCGGACCCTGCCGATGGAGGTGACCTGCCCCCGCGCAGCCGGCCCGACCCGCACACCGCCGCGCCACGACATCAGGTGGGTGCGCAACTCCGACCCCGTGGACAACGTGGACGTCCGCTACGACCACAGGTTCGGCCTCGTGATCGCGACGGGCGACTACTCCCTCTCCGCGCTGCCCCGCGACCTCGCCGGGCAAGCCGATCCCCAGCTCCCGCAGCTGCACAGCGGGAACTACGTGGCCTACCTGGTCCGTGGACCTGACGGCACGGCGGTGGTGCTCGACCTGGAGCACCAGCCGTGAGCGGTCACTCCTGCTTGAGCGACAGCCAGCGCAGGGCCAGCAGGTAGCCCTCCACGCCGAGGCCCGCGATCACGCCGTTCGCCACCGCCGAGACCACGCTGTGGTGGCGGAACTCCTCGCGCTGGTGGATGTTCGAGATGTGCACCTCGACCAGGGGTGCGGTGAGCTGGGAGCAGGCGTCGCGGAGCGCGATGGAGTAGTGGGTCCAGGCGGCGCCGTTGAGGACGACCGGGGTGGCGGCGTCGGCGGCCTCGTGGAGCCACTCGACCATCTGGCCCTCGTGGTTGGTCTGGCGGACCTCGACGTCGAGGCCGAGGGTCTTGCCCTCGGTCTCGCACATCTCCACCAGGTCGGCGTGGGTGGTGCTGCCGTAGATCAGCGGCTCGCGGGTGCCCAGGCGGTTGAGGTTCGGGCCGTTGAGGACGAGGACCTTCACAGCAGCACCGTTCCGCCGGATTTGGGCTTCGGTTCCGCGGCGACCGCGGAGTAGGCGGCGGCGATCAGGGCCGGGTCCGGGCCTTCGAGGCGGCCGGGTTTCGCGAGGCCGTCGAGGACGACGAAGCGCAGGACGCCGGCCTTGTTCTTCTTGTCGACCTTCATGCCCTCCATGAGCTGCGGGAGGGCGTCGGCGTCGTAGGAGGTCGGGAGGCCGAGGGACTGCAGCACGGCGCGGTGGCGGTCGGCGGTCGCGTCGTCGAGGCGGCCGGCCAGGCGGGCCAGCTCGGCGGCGAAGACGAGGCCCACGCTGATGGCGGCGCCGTGGCGCCAGCGGTAGCGCTCGCGGCGTTCGATGGCGTGGCCGAGGGTGTGGCCGTAGTTCAGGATCTCGCGCAGGGAGGACTCGTGCAGGTCCGCGGAGACGACGTCGGCCTTGATCTGGATCTTGCGGCGGATCAGCTCGGCCAGCACGTCGCCGGTGGGGTCCAGGGCGGCCTGCGGGTCGGCCTCGATCAGGTCGAGGATGACCGGGTCGGCGATGAAGCCGCCCTTCACGATCTCGGCCATGCCCGCGATGAGCTCGTTGCGCGGCAACGTCTCCAGGGTGGCCAGGTCGACGAAGACGACCTCGGGCTCGTAGAACGTGCCCACGAGGTTCTTGCCGGCGTCGGTGTTGATGCCGGTCTTGCCGCCGACGGCGGCGTCGACCATGCCCAGCAGGGTGGTCGGGATGTTCACCAGGCGCACGCCGCGCATCCACGTGGAGGCGACGAAGCCCGCGAGGTCGGTGACGGCGCCGCCGCCGAGGCCGACCACGACGTCGTTGCGGGACAGGCCGATCTTGCCCAACACGTCCCAGCAGAAGCCGGCGACGGCGAGGTCCTTGCCGTCCTCGGCGTCAGGTACCTCGACGCGGTGCGCGTCGATGCCGGTCGCCTTCAGCTCGTCGACCAGCACTTCGGCCGTGGCGGCGAGGGTCGGCTGGTGCACGATCGCGACCTTGGCGGTGCCCTCCAGGTGCACGACGATCTCGCCCAGCAGACCGCGGCCGATCACCACGAGGTACGGCTTCTCGGCGTTGACCTCGACGGTCAGCGGCTCGGTCATTCCCCAACTCCCTTGATCACCGCGTCGGCCACCTGCTCCGGGTCGAGGGCGTCGGTGGCCACCTCGATCGTCGCGACCTCGCGGTACAGCGGCAGGCGCGCGTCGAGCAGCGCCTTGAACGTCGCGCGCGGGTTCACGCCGGACAGCAGCGGCCGCGCGGACGACAGCCCGGTGCGGCGCACCCCCTCGGCCATGCCCACGTTCAGGAACACGACGGTGTGCTCGCGCAGCCGCTCGCGGGTCGTGGCGGACAGCACCGCTCCCCCGCCCAGCGCCAGCACGCCCTCGTGCTCGGCCAGCGCCTTGGCGACCGCTTCCTCTTCGAGTGCGCGGAAGACGGGCTCGCCGTCGTCGGTGAAGATGTCCGAGATCGGCTTGCCGGCCGAGGCCACGACGTCGGCGTCGACGTCGCGGAACGGCAGGCCGAGCCGGGCGGCGAGCATCTCGCTGATCGTGGTCTTGCCGGCTCCTGGCGGCCCGACCACGACGAACCTCGGGCTCACATGCCCTCCCAGCGGGCTTCCAGCGCCTTGAGGTAGGCGTGCGCGTTGCGGCGCGTCTCGTCGAGCGAGTCGCCGCCGAACTTCTCCAGCGCGGCCTCGGCCAGCACGAGCGCCATCACGGACTCCAGCACGACACCGGCCCGCGGCACCGCGCACACGTCCGAGCGCTGGTGGATCGCGACGGCGGGCTCACCGGTCCGCACGTCCACGGTGGACAGTGCACGCGGGACGGTCGAGATCGGCTTCATGGCCACGCGCGCCCGCAGGACCTCGCCGTTGGTGATGCCGCCTTCGAGGCCACCGGCCCGGTTCGACCGCCGCGTGACACCGACCGGTCCGCTGCCGCGGTCGATCTCGTCGTGCGCCTGCGAGCCCCAGCGCCGGGCGGAGGTGAAGCCGTCGCCGATCTCCACGCCCTTCATGGCCTGCACGCCCATCAGCGCGGCGGCGAGCCGCGCGTCGAGGCGGCGGTCCCAGTGCACGTGCGAGCCCAGGCCGGGTGGCAACCCGTACGCGAGCACCTCGATGACGCCGCCGACGGTGTCACCGGCCTCCTTGACGGCCTCGACCTCGGCCACCATCGCCTCGGTCCCGCGCGGGTCGAAGCACCGCGTCGGCGACTCGTCGATCGCCGCCAGGTCGTCCGGCGTCGGCAGCGCCGCGTCCGCGGGCGTCTCGGCCGTGCCGATGGACACCACGTGGCTGAGGATCTGCACGCCCAGCAGCTGCTGCAGGAACTGCCGCGCCACCGTGCCGAGCGCCGTGCGCGCCGCGGTCTCCCGCGCGCTCGCCCGCTCCAGCACCGGCCGGGCCTCGTCGAAGCCGAACTTCTGCATGCCGGGCAGGTCCGCGTGCCCCGGTCGCGGCCGGGTCAGGGCCTCGTTGCGGCCGGTGGGCTTGAGCAGGCTCGGGTCGACGGGGTCCGGGGACATGACCGTCTGCCACTTGGGCCACTCGGTGTTGCCGATGGTGACGGCGATCGGCCCGCCCTGGGTCCTGCCGTGGCGCACGCCGCCGAGGATCTCGACCTCGTCCTGCTCGAACCCCATCCGCGGCGAGCGACCGAACCCGAGCCTGCGCCGGCCCAGCTGGGCGACGAGATCGTCGGTGGTCACCTCCACCCCGGCGGGCATGCCCTCCAGCACGGCGACGAGGGCGGGGCCGTGTGACTCTCCAGCGGTGATCCAGCGCAGCACGTTCACAATCCTTTCACAGCGTCGTCAACACCCAGGTGGCAGCCAGCAGTCCGGGCCCGTGCGGCACCCACCGGCTGCGGCGCACCGCCGCGAGCCCGAGCGTGATCGCGCCGGCCAGTATCGCCGCAGGTAAGAGCCCAGCCGGGCCGAGCGCCGCCCCGAGCCCGAACGCGAGCTTGACGTCGCCGCCGCCCATCACCGCCGGGCGCAGCCGCCGCACCGCGAGATGAGCGCCACCGAAGAGGACCGCTCCGAGCACAGCCGCTCCCAGCCCGTGGAACTGCAGGGCGAGCAGCGCGACGGCGAGCGGCACCGTCAGCACGTCCGGCAGCCGCTGACACCTCAGGTCGACCGCCGCGAGCACGACGCCGAACGCCGCGAGGACGTACGACGCGGGCGGCGCGTCGCTGAGATCGGCGACCGTCCACAGCACCCCGAGGACGAACGCGAGCAGGACCGTGGTCATGAGTCCACGGTCCTGCTCGTACGACCCGGCACCAAATCACGCCCGTCGTGAACGGTCCATCCACACCCCTGTTCTCAGGTCACGCGGGGGCCCCGCGTTCCCCTGTGGGTCACGCGGGGCCCCCGCGTGACCCACAGCAGGGGAGGTCAGCGGGACCAGTCGAACAGGGTGTCGTTCTCCACCACGTCGACGTCCACCGCCGGGACGCCCAGCGCTTCCGCCGCCGCGTCCAGCGCGATGACCGGGCAGATCGGCGCGAACCCGGCGGCCTCGACCTCCGCCGGGTTCCACGTCACGATCCGCTGGCCGGCCCGCACCTGCTCGCCCTTGACGACGTGCAGCTCGAAGCCCTCGCCCTTGCGCTTGACGGTGTCGATCCCGAGGTGCACCAGCACCGCGGCACCGTCCGCACCGGCGACGACGAACGCGTGCGGGTGCAGCGTCACGACGGTGCCGTCGAGGGGTGACACGACGTCCGCGACACCGCGGACCGGTTCGACGGCCACGCCGGGGCCGACCATCGCCTGCGAGAAGACCGGGTCGGGGACGGCGGAGAGCGCGACCACGCGACCGGCGACGGGGCTGCCGACGCGGACGCTCACAGGAGGTCCTCGATGTCCGACGCGATGGTGTCCGCCTCGGGGCCGACGATGACCTGGACGACGTCGCCGGACTTGATCACGCCGTGGGCGCCGGTGGCCTTCAGGGCCGCCTCGTCGACGAGGGACCCGTCCTTGACCTCACAGCGGAGCCGGGTGATGCAGGGCTCGATCTCGATGATGTTGTCGGCTCCGCCCAGTGCGGCAAGGATCGCTTCCGGCCTGTTGTCAGCCACGTTCGTACCTCTCGTTCCCGTAACAGCGGTTGACACCAACTCTGTGCGCGGAGCATTCTCCCGCACCAACTGGTCTAGACCGGAAAGTACCACTAGCGAGGAGGTGAGCGGGTGCACGAGATCGTGGACGGGCCCAAGCCCAAGCACGCACAGCTGCGCGAGATCCTGCGTCGCCTCGCCGAGCACGACCTCGCGCCGGGCTCGCCCATCCCGTCCGAGCGCGACCTCGCTGACCGGTTCGGGGTCTCCCGCATCACGGTGCGGGCTGCGGTGGGGCAACTGGTCGCGGAAGGCCTGCTCACGCGGGCGAAGGGGCGCGGCACGTTCACCGCTCAGCGGCGCTACGACCTGCAGCTGCACCTGACCTCGTTCACCTCGGACATGGTCACGCGCGGGCTGGAGCCGAGCACCGAGGTCATCAGCTGCGGTGAGGGCGTGCCCGGTGGCAAGGCGGCGCTCGGGCTCGACGCCGACGAGACCGCCTACCGGATCGTCCGGCTCCGCAGGGCCGACGGGGCGCCGCTGGCGCTCGAACGCGGCTGGTACAGCCCGCACGTGCTGCCCGAGCTCGACCGGTGCGACCTGTCCGGGTCGCTCTACGAGATCATCGCGGCCCGCTACGGGGTCCAGCTCGACCACGCGCGGCAGACCGTGTGGGCCGAGACCGCCGACGGGGACACCGCGAAGGCGCTCGACGTCCGCAAGGGCAGCCCGCTGCTCGTGTTCCGCAGGGTCGCCAGCTCGCAGGGCCGGCCGACCGAAGACGTGACGTCCTGGTACCGGGGCGATCTCTACCAGGTGACCATGCAACTGGACCGGACCGTCCCGGGTTCCGGACCGAACTCCGCCAAGGGAGGTACCACATGAGCGCCAGCGCCCCAGAGGCGACCGGCGGTCGCGGGATCAAGGGCCTGGCGGGTGTGCAACGGTTCGGTCGCAGCCTCATGCTGCCGATCGCCTCGCTGCCCGCCGCCGCACTTCTCCTGCGTCTCGGCCAGCCCGACCTGCTCGGCAAGGACGGTCTGGGCTGGAACCAGGTCGCCGCCGTGATCGGCAACGCGGGCGACGCCCTGTTCGCCAACCTGCCGCTGCTGTTCGCGGTGGGTGTCGCCATCGGGTTCGCCCGTCGTGGTGACGGTTCGACCGCGCTCGCCGCCGTCGTCGGCTTCGTGGTCACCCAGGCCGTCTTCAAGGCGATGTCGCCGTTGGTGCTGGAGGTCGCGGCAGACCCCGCCAAGCAGCAGCAGATCAACTACTCGGTGCTGACCGGCATCGTGGTCGGTCTGATCTCCGCCGTGCTGTGGCAGAAGTACCACCGCATCAAGCTGCCCCCGTACCTCGCGTTCTTCGGTGGCCGCCGGTTCGTGCCGATCATCGTCGCGGGCGTCATGATCCCGGTCGCGGTCGTCATGGGCCTCATCTACCCGTGGTTCAACAAGGGCCTGCTCGCCATCGGCGAGTTCGTCTCCGGCAGCACGATCGTCGGTGCCGGCATCTACGGCACGGTCAACCGCCTGCTGATCCCGCTGGGCCTGCACCACATCCCGAACACGTTCGTGTGGCAGGTCTTCGGCGAGTACAAGGTCGGCGACGCCACCAAGACCGGTGACATCCAGCGGTTCTTCGCCGGTGACCCGACCGCGGGCACGTTCATGTCCGGCTTCTTCCCGATCTTCATGTTCGCGCTCCCCGCCGCGGCGCTGGCGATCATCCACACCGCACGGCCGTCGCAGAAGAAGATCATCGCCGGCATCATGGGCTCCGCGGCCCTCACCTCGTTCATCACGGGTGTCACCGAGCCGCTCGAGTTCGCGTTCATGTTCGTCGCCTGGCCGCTGTACGTCATCCACGCGGTCCTCACGGGCACCTCGCTCGCGATCACCAACGCGCTGGGTGTGAAGGACGGCTTCGGCTTCTCCGCCGGTGCGATCGACTACCTGCTCAACTTCAACATCGCGACGAGGCCGTTGCTGATCATCCCGATCGGTCTCGTGTACGCGGCGATCTACTACTTCCTGTTCCGGTGGGTCATCACCAAGTGGAACCTGAAGACGCCGGGACGCGATGATGACGAGTCGCCGGAGGCCGACGAGAGCGTCGTCGGCGGCAGCGGCGACACCGCGGTGCGCGAGAACGCGGCGGTGCGCGAGAGTGCGGCGGCGCGGGAGAACGCGGCGGCGCGGGAGAGCACGGCGGTGCGCGAGAAGCGCGCCCAGCGCGAGCAGTAACCAGGACAACCAGCTCTACCGGGAGGAACCATCATGGCCGAGCGACGGGTCACCGTGGCCAGCAAGGTCGGACTGCACGCCCGACCGGCCGCCCTGCTGGCGAAGGCCGCCGCCGACCAGCCGGTGCCGGTCACCATCCGCAAGGACGGCGGCGAAGCCGTGGAAGCGGCGAGTGTGCTGGGACTCATGACCCTCGGCGCCATGCACGGTGACGAGGTGGTGCTCAGCGCCGAGGGGGACGGAGCGGACGCTGCTCTGGACGCCATCGCGGAGCTGATCGCCACCGACCACGACGACTGAGCCGGCCGCGTCGGCCAGGTCGGAGGACCCGGGCCGTGAGCGGTCTGCCGGCAGCACCGGCAGGCCGCTCACGGCCCACCCGAAGTGCAGCACCACGAGCGCGGTGACCACGCCCGAGAGCGTCGAGGGCGTGGCCGCCGTCGCCACCAGCAGCCAGGCCCCGCCCGCGGCGACGGCGGGCGGCACGAGCAGTCCCGCGGTCCACCTGCGCAGCACCAGGAAGCCCAGGGTCGTGACCAGCAGCGCCGCACCGAGCGTGTCGCTGAACCGGTGCCAGCCCAGCGACACCGTCTCCGCGGCCACCGCTCCCGCGCCCAGCGCTCCCGGCACCGCCACGAGCAGCGCGAACCTCTTCGGCACCGCGAGCACGACCGCGACCACCGCCGCCACCGCCGCCGTCGTGTGCCCGCTCGGGAAGCTGTTGTGCACCAGCACCGCCTCGTCGTCCAGCGGCGGCCTGACCAGCACGTGCAGCTTCAGCACCTGCGCCAGCAGCACCGACCCGCCCAGCACGAGCAGCGGCGGGAACGACCTCCTGCGGGCGACGAGCACCACGAGCACGGCGGCCACGACGATCGCGATGTCCACGTCGGACGCCCACGACCGCTGCAGCGACAGTTCGGGCAACGCCGCGTTCTCCGCCTTCTGCCCGGACGACGTCCACACGAGCGCGAAGTACGTGATGAGGAATCCCAGCAAACTTCCGGCCATGCGTCCGATGCTGCGCAGGCCGGGCGATGGGAACGTCCCCGCAATGTCATGGTTGCGCTACAGAAGCGGCGCGGAACCCCCTGACCCGCGGATAATGGCGTCCGTGGCGATGGTCTTGCTGGTCGAGGACGACCCCGCGGTGCGCGAAGGGCTCGGTTTGGCGCTGCGCCGCCAGGGACACGACGTCCGCGCGGCCGTTACGGGCGAGGAGGGCGTGGAACGGCTCCGCGAGACCCGCCCCGACATCGTGGTCCTCGACATCATGCTGCCGGGCATCGACGGCTTCGAGACGTGCCGCCGGATGCGCGGCCAGGCCGAGGTCCCGATCATCGTGCTCACCGCGCGCGGCGACGACTTCGACGTGGTCGCGGGCCTGGAGGCGGGTGCGGACGACTACGTCGTGAAACCGGTCGAGCCGCGGGTGCTGGAGGCGCGGATCCGGGCGGTGCTGCGGCGGACGGTCTCCGAGCCGGCCAACGCCGAACGGCACGGCTCGCTGGTGATCGATCGGGCAGGCCTGGAGGTGCGCAAGGACGACGTGAAGGTCGCGCTGACGCCCACCGAGCTGAAGCTGGTGCTGGAGCTGTCCCGCACGCCCGGCCGGGTGCTGACCCGCCAGCAGATCCTCGAAGCCGTCTGGGAGCACGACTACCTCGGTGACTCGCGGCTGGTCGACGCGTGCGTGCAGCGGGTCAGGGCCAAGATCGAGGACGTGCCCTCCGAGCCCGCCTACATCCACACCGTCCGCGGCTTCGGCTACCGCTTCGGCCCTCGTTGACGTCGTGCGCGTGAAGTTCCTCCGCGGCCTCAAACCGCGCTTGATGGCCGCGTTCGCACTGCTGACGCTGCTGGGTGCGGTCGCCGCCGCCGGGTTGTCGTACGCCAACGCCCGCAGCCTGCTGCTGTCGGACGCGCAGGACGGGTTCATGAACCCGCTGGTCGAGGAGGTCCGCGACTACGCGCCCCGCGTGGCCGTGCCGCCGACCCAGCAGGACCTCGACGACATGGCGACGTACCTGCGCAGCTCGTCCGTGGTCGTGTACCAGGGGATGCGGTCGCGGTCCGGGAGCGCGCTGGACTTCGTGCCCGCCGAGCTGCGCGAGACGCTCAAGACCAGCAGGACCGTGCAGTGGCAACGGCGGACGGACCGCGCCGACCCGTACGTGGTGATCGGCATCCCGCTGCTGCAACCGTCCGGCGAACCCACGGGGGTCGAGGTGTGGGCGTACAGCTCGCTGGGCGGCCCGGCACGCGCGATCGACAGCTTCGCCCAGGCGGCGTGGCTCGGCGTGGCCCTGGTGCTGCCGCTGGCGCTCGGCCTGGCCCTGCTGACCGCCCAGGGGGTGCTGCGGCCGGTGCGGCGGCTGGGCGCGGCGGCACGGGCCCTGGGCGCGGGGCGGCTGGACACGCGCGTCGAGGAACGCGGCGCCGACGAGCTGACCGAGCTCGCGCGGACGTTCAACAGGGCAGCCGAACAGCTGGAGGCCTCCCAGGCGGCGTCCCGGCGGTTCGTGGCGGACGTGTCGCACGAGCTGCGCACACCGCTGACCGCGATGAACGCCGTGACGGGCGTGCTCGACGAGGACGCCGACGCGCTGCCGGAGGACACGGCGGTCGCGGCGCGGCTGGTGTCCGCGGAGACCCGCAAGCTGACCAGGCTGGTCAACGACCTGATGGAGATCTCCCGCTTCGACGAGGGCCGCAACGTGCTGGAGCTCGACGAGTGGGACATCGGCACCGCCGTCTCCGACAGCCTGGCCGCACGGGGCTGGACCTCGTCGGTGGAGGCGTCGCTGCCCGCCGGCGTGACGGGACGGGTGGACCGCCGTCGGCTCGACGTCGTCGTGGCCAACCTCGTCGGCAACGCCCTCAGGCACGGCAGCGCCCCCGTGACGGTGTCCGTGCGCCCCGGCGTGATCGAGGTGGCCGACAGCGGCCCCGGCGTCCCACCGGACGCACTCCCCCACATCTTCGACCGCTTCTACAAGGCAGACACGGCCCGCTCCCGTTCCGAGGGCAGCGGGCTGGGATTGGCGATCGCATGGGAGAACGCGCGCCTGCACGGCGGCACGATCGAGGCCGCCAACGCGCCGTCCGGTGGCGCGGTCTTCACGTTGCGGCTGCCCTGGTGACGCTGGCCGGGTGCGGGGTGCGGCCGACGCCGGTGCTGCCGGGCCCGGCGGCACCGACGGTGTCCGTGCGCGAGATGACGGTCTACTTCGTGTCCTCCGACGGCACGGACCTGGTGCGGCGCACGCGGTCGCACACCGGGCACGTGGACAACACGACGGCGATCACGACGCTGATCGCGGGGCTGACCGACGAGGAGGCGAAGCTCGGGCTGCGGACGGAGGTGCCGAAGACGGCGCAGCCGGTGCTGACCGTCTCGAACCTCATCCTGCTGCCCACCGACATGCTGCCGTTGACGAGGCTGGCGGCGTATCAGCTGTTCTGCACGGCGTACGCGAACGGGGCGTCGGTGAACGGGCTGCCCAGCGGGTTCGACTGCCCCTAGGACCTAGGTGTACTGATTCGTGACGTTGTTGATGTCTAGGCGGTCAGTCGGGTGATGGGTGGCTGGCCGCCGAGGGCGGTGTGGGCGCGTCGTGTGTTGTAGTGGTGGACCCAGCTGGGCAGGGCGGCCAGGCGGTGGTTGTTGCCGGTCCAGGCTCGGGCGTAGGCGAACTCGGTTTGCAGGGTGCGGTTGAAGCGTTCGGCTTTGCCGTTGGTCCAGGGGCAGCGGGGTTTGGTGAATCGGCGGCGGATGCCCAGCGCGACGCAGACCGCTGCCCAGGTGCTGCCGACGCGGTAGACCTTGGCGTTGTCGGTGAGCACCCGCAGCACCACGACGCCCTGGTCGCGGAACCAGGCCACCGCCCGGTGCAGGAAGCCCGCGCAGGTGCGGTCTTTCTCATCGGGCAGTGCTTCGACGTAGGCGATGCGGGTGCGGTCGTCGACCGCGACGTGCAGATAGTCGTAGCCGATACCGCGGCCGCGCACGGCTTCGCTGCGGCCGTGGACCCGCCAGCCGCCGCCGTCGGGCACGCGCCCGAGTTTCTTGACGTCGACGTGCAGCAGGTCGCCGGGCCGGGGGCGTTCGTAGCGGATGCCGCTGTGGCGACGCCGCACCGGCAGACCGGTGATCGGGTCGGCCGCGGCCAGCGCGGGCTCGCCGCGGCGGCGCAGGACCCGGCCGATCGTGGAGGCCGGCAGCCCGAGCAGGCCGGACAGGTGCACCGGGCCCCGCCGCGTCTCCCGCCGCACGGCCAGGATGCGGTCCTCGACCTCGACCGGTGTGCGGGCCGGGCTGCGGTGCGGACGCGAGCTGCGATCGGCCAGGCCCGCGTCGCCTTCACGCCGGTAGCGGGCCAGCCACTTGTGCACGGTGGCGCGGGAGATGCCGAGCTGCTCGGCGATGCACGCCGGTGACCACCCGGCCGCGCGGCGGGTCACGATCAGCCTGCGGGCATGGATCGTGGTGCGGGCGTTACTGTGCACGCGAGGACCTCCGTGTGCCGATGGGATGCGTCAGACACATCCACTCCGCCCGGAGGTCCTCCCATGTTCAACCCGACACGCCGTCAACAACCTGATTAGTCACTACACCTAGGTCAGGTGGCCGTCGTACGGACCGGCCTTGGTGACCTCGGTGCCGCCGCGGAACACCAGCTGCAGGCCGTGCTCCGGTTCCCAGGCGCACTCGGCCTCGATCGACACGTACACCGGCCCGTCCTCGTCGTCGCGCAGCACGGTCGGCACGCTCCGGCTGAGGTCGACGTGCGCCCAGACGTCCGCGGGCTCGTCGATCGGCAGCAGGTCCTCCTCGGCCACGGCCTCGGCCCGCTCCCGGTAGTACTCGAACACCGCCGCTGCCGCCGCGTCCCTGGCGCGCTCGTCCAGTGCGAGGAAGGCGCGGACGGCCGCGTGCCACTCGTCCTTGCCGGGGTCGTCCTCGTACCACCCGTCGAGCCGCACCGGCGCCGTCGTTCCCAGCACCCGCACCGCGACCGGTGCGCTGATCAGGCCGTAGCCTTCGGTGTCCGCGGTGACCGGACCGAGACCGGGGATGTCCACCCGTCGATGCTAGCGGTCAGGAACGGGCCGCGAGCTCCGCTGCCAGCGCCTTGCGCATCACGTCCCGCGGCGCCACCTCGCCGGTGAACTGCTCCACCTGCCCGAAGGCCTGGTGCAGCAACATGTCCAGGCCCGTCGCCAACGCCGTTCCGGCCCGTTCCACGGCCACCGCGACGGGTGTCGGCCACGGGTGGTAGATCACGTCCAGCACGAACGGCGCCCGTGCCAGCTCCGCCGCCAGCGCCGCCGTCGCCTCGGCCGGCACCGTCGACACCAGCACGTCCGACGCCGCCGCCAGCCCGCCCAGGTCCACTTCGGACAGCCGCAGCACGTCGACCGCCACACCGAGCCGGGCGGCGCACGCGACGGCCTCCCCCGCACGCGAAGGATCGCGCACCACCAGGGAGACCGACCGCACACCCAGGTCGGAGAGACCCGCCAGCGCGGCCGTGGCCGTGCCGCCGGCGCCGAGCACGACACCGCGCGTGCCGCCGGGGAAACCCTTCTCCCGCAACGCCCCCACGACACCGTCCACGTCGGTGCAGTCGGCGTGCCAGCCGGAGCCGGTGCGCACCAGCGTGTTCGCGGCACCGACGGCCACCGCGCGGTCGGTCACCGAGGACGCGAAGGCCAGCGCCGCGCGCTTCGTCGGCATCGTGCACGACAGGCCCACCCACTCCGGGCCCAGCGAGGACACCAGCGCGGGCACCCCGGCCTCGTCGCACTCGACGCGGCCGTACTCCAGGTCGAGCCCGAGGAACGCGTACGCCGCGTTGTGCAGGACCGGGGACAGCGAGTGGGTGATCGGAGACCCGATCACGGCCGCCCTGCGCACTAGTAGACGCCCTCTGCTCGCGCCTTCTGGTCCTTCACCTGGTGCTCCTGGTAGGTGACCGAGAAGCACGAGTCACCGTTCTTGTCGCACTTCACGAAGTACTCGAAGTTGCCGGGCTCCGGCTTGATCGCCGCCTGGACCGCCTCGACGCTCGGCGAGCCGATCGGGGTCGGCGGCAGACCGGGCGTGACGTAGGTGTTGTACGGGCCCGAGGCGTTGCGGTCGGAGTCCGACGTGCGGATGTGCGGCTGGTTGAGCTTGTAGTTGACCGTCGAGTCGAACTGCAGGGGCATCGGCTTCTTCAGCCGGTTGTAGATCACCTGCGACACCTTGCCGAAGTCCTTCTCGATGGCTTCCTTCTCGATCAGGGAGGCCATGACCAGCACCTGGTACGGGCGGAAGCCGGTGTTGACGGTGCCGCCGGGGATGCCGATGCTCTGGAGCTTCTGGGCGGAGGCGACGACGACGCTGCGGATCAGCTCGACCGCGGACGAACCGGGCTTGACCTGGTAGACGCCGCGCATGATCAGGCCTTCGAGGCGGAAGGCGGGCTCCGCGCGCTTCACGTCGGTGACCGCCCAGTCGGGCACGCCCAGCGCGACCGGGTCGGTGGTCTCGGCGGCAGCACGGATCTCCTCGGGCGTGAGGCACTTCTTCACGCCGTCCTTCTCCGTGCAGCTCGCGTCGGCGAGCTGGGAGAAGATGCCCTTGACGGTCTTGTCGCCGACCTTGATGTCCGCGAGCTTCACGCCGCCGATGATCTGCACGGCGGGCACGCGGGTCTTCGGGTCGATCATCTTCGCGACCGCGGTGGCGCCCGACATCTTCGTCTTCATCAGGTAGAAGCCGGGCTGGATGGTCGTCACGCGGGCGTCGTTCTTGCTGGCCTCGGTGAACGCGCGCGGCGAGGCGACGACGCCGCCCTCGTAGAGGCTCGTGGCGATGACGCTCACCACGTCACCGTCCTTCACCTCGACGATGGCGTCGGCCTCACCCGCGCCGGGGTAGTCCTCGAACGAGCCGATGCCGCGCAGCTCCCTGTAGCCGTAGTAGGCACCGCCCATGCCCACGGCGAGGATCAGCGCGACGACCAGCCACAGCACGGTCTTCTTGCGCTTCTTCGCCTTGCGGGCCGCGCTGTTGTCCCTCTTCGCGGCACGTCGTTCGTCGACGTCGCGATCGAACAACCCGAGATCGTCGCTCACGCCTCATCCTTTCGGGCGGATACCGCTCGTGCCCGTGCGTCCAGCCAAGACTGCAGGATCTCGACCGCGGCGGCCTGGTCGACCACGGCACGCTGCTTCTTGCCCTTCACACCGCGCTGCGCCAGCACCCGGCTCACCACGACGGTCGTCAGCCGTTCGTCGCTCAACCGGACCGGCACCGGGGCCACGCGCGCGGCCAAGGCGGCAGCGTACGCGGTCGCCGCCTCGGCTGCCGGACCGTGCCGACCGGCGAGGGTCTTCGGCAGGCCGACCACGACCTCGACCACGTCATGCTCGGCCACGAGACGTACGAGCTCCGTGAGGTCGGAGCCGCGCTTCTCGTCCCGCTGCAGGGTGACCAGCGGAGTCGCCAGGAACGCACCCGGATCGCTCAGGGACACTCCCACGCGAACCGATCCGACGTCGACGCCGAGCCTGCGACCCAGGCCCGGATCGTCGACGCCGGCGACGTCAGCGCTGCTCAAGCACCTTGTCCAGTTCGCCGGTGAGGGCCGCGATGGCCTCCTGGACGCCGGCCGGGTTCGTGCCGCCGCCCTGGGCGAGGTCCGGCTTGCCGCCACCGCGGGCGGCGATGGCCGGGCCGAACACCGGGACGAGCTTGCCGGCGGCCAGGCCCAGGTCACGGGCGGCGGCCGTCGTGGCCACCACGAAGCTGACCTTGTCGCCGTCGACCGAGAACAGGGCCACCACACCGGGCTTGGCGCCCAGCCGGTTGCGGACCTCGCCACCGAGGGTGCGCAGGTCGTTGCCCGACACGCCCTCCAGGCCGAGGGCCACCAGCGACAGCCCGCGCACGTCCAAGGCCTTGTCGGCCAGCGACCCGGCGTTGCCGAGCAGCTGGGCGGCGCGCACCTTCTCGAGCTCCTTCTCGGCGGTCTTCAGCCGCTCGACCAGGGACTCGATCCGCTCGGGCAGGCCGTCGGAGCCGACCTTCAGCATGTCGGCGAGGTTCTGCACGATGGCGCGTTCCTTGGCCAGGAACCGCATGGCCTCGATGCCGACGTAGGCCTCCAGGCGGCGCACGCCGGACCCGACCGAGGACTCGCCCAGCAGGGTGATCGGGCCGATCTGCGACGAGTGCTCGACGTGGGTGCCACCGCACAGCTCGCGCGACCAGGGGCCGCCGATCTCGACGACGCGGACCGTCTCGTCGTAGGTCTCGCCGAACAGGGCCACGGCACCCATGTCCTGGGCGCCCTGCATGTCGGTGTAGACCACGGCGACGGGCAGGTCCTTGCGCACGGCGAGGTTCGAGACCTCCTCGATCTCGCTGCGGGCCTCGGCGGACAGGCCACCGGTCCAGGCGAAGTCCAGGCGCAAGTAGCCGGGCTTGTTGTACGAACCGCTCTGCAGGGCCGACGGGCCGAGCACCTGGCGCAGGGCGGCGTGCACGACGTGCGTGCCCGAGTGGCCCTGGCGGGCACCGACGCGCCACTCCGGGTCAACGCGGGCCTCGACGTGCTCGCCCTCGCTGACCTCGCCGTTCACGACGCGCACCTGGTGCACCCACAGCTTGCGGGCGACCTTCTGCACGTCGAGCACCTCGAGCTCGGCGTTGCCGGTGACGATCGTGCCGGCGTCGGACTCCTGGCCACCGGACTCGGCGTAGAGCGGCGTGCGGTCGAGGACGACCTCGACGATGTCGCCCTCCTTGGCGCTCTTGACCCGCTGGCCGTTGAGGACGATGCCGCGCAGCGTGGCCTCGGAGGCCAGCTCGGAGTAACCGGTGAACTCGGTCGGGCCCTGTTCCAGCAGCTCGCGGTACACCGTCTGGTCGCCGTGGCCGGTCTTCTTGCCGGCGGCGTCGGCCTTGGCGCGGGCGCGCTGCTCGGCCATCAGCTTGCGGAACCCGTCCTCGTCCACGGACAGGCCGGCCTCGGCGGCCATCTCCAGGGTGAGGTCGATCGGGAAGCCGTACGTGTCGTGCAGCTGGAAGGCGCGGTCGCCGGGCAGCGTGGCGCGGCCGTCGGACTTCACCTCGGCGGCGGCGTTCTCGAAGATCCGCGAGCCGGCGTCGAGGGTGCGCAGGAACGTGTCCTCCTCGGCCTTCACCACCTGCTGGATGCGGGCGAACCCGCTGACCAGCTCGGGGTAGGCCGGGCCCATCGAGTCGCGGACGACCTCGGCGTACTGCTGCAGCACCGGCTCCGTGACGCCGAGGAGCCGGCTGCTGCGGATGATGCGGCGCAGCAGGCGGCGCAGCACGTAGCCGCGGGCCTCGTTGCCGGGCGTGACGCCGTCGCCGACCAGCAGCACACCGCTGCGGGCGTGGTCGGCGATGACGCGGAAGCGCACGTCGTCGACCTCGTTGGCACCGTACTTGCGGCCCGACAGCTCCTCGGCCTTGTTGATGACGGCGCGCACGAGGTCGGTCTCGTAGACGTTGTCGACGCCCTGCAGCAGGTAGGCGACGCGCTCGACGCCCATGCCGGTGTCGATGTTCTTGTTCGGCAGCGACCCGACCGGCTTGTGGCCCTCCTTGGGGCTCAGCTCGCCGCGGACGTCCTGCATGAAGACCAGGTTCCAGATCTCCAGGTAGCGGTCCTCGTCGACGACGGGCCCGCCCTCCTGCCCGTACTCGGGACCGCGGTCGAAGTAGATCTCCGAGCAGGGGCCGCCGGGACCGGGCACGCCCATGTCCCAGTAGTTGTCCTTGCCGTCACGGCGCTGGATGCGCTCGGTCGGCAGGCCGGCGATCTTCTGCCACAGCTCGATGGCCTCGTCGTCGTCCTGGTAGACCGTGACCCAGATGCGCTCGGGGTCGAAGCCGTAGCCGCCCTCGTCGACCGAGCCGGTGACGAGGGTCCAGGCGAGGCGGATGGCCTCTTCCTTGAAGTAGTCGGCGATCGAGAAGTTGCCGGCCATCTGGAAGAACGTCAGGTGGCGCGTGGTCTTGCCGACCTCGTCGATGTCCGGCGTGCGCACGCACTTCTGGATGCTCGTCATCCGCGAGGCGGGCGGTGGGGCCTCGCCGAGGAAGTACGGCTTGAACGGCACCATGCCGGCGTTGACGAACAGCAGGTTCGGGTCGTCGAGCAGCAGCGAGGACGACGGGATGTACTTGTGCCCGTTGCGTTCGAAGTGCTCGCGGAAACGCTTGATGATCTCGTGGGTCTGCACGGGAGTTCCTCGGTGTGTCGCGGGGAGTGGTCAGGGCGCGCTTAGGAGGCGAACGGTCAGTGCTTCCCGTTCGCCCTGGGCGCTCGACGCCCCGGCGTGAACCCCGTCTGCCGCTCCACGGTCTCCTGCAACTCCTGCTCCCGTTCGGCCATGCCCGCCCGCACCTCGGCCCCGAAGGACCCGATGGCGCCGGCGAGCTCGCGCAGGCCTTCACCCACGTTAGCCCCGATACCAGCGGGAGTCGCCTGCTTTGTGACCTCGGCGGCCTTCTTCGCGGCGAAGAGCCCGGCCGCGGCACCCAGCCCGAACCAGAAGAGGCGGCTCACCTCGCACCTCGCTTCAGGCGGCGCTTGGTGTGCTTGTTCGGCTGCTCGGCGGCCCGGCGGCGCGCCTTGACGGCCTTGCTCACGCCGTAGGACAGCGCGGCGGCCTTGACCAGCGGACCGCCCAGCGTGGCGGTGAACAGGCTGGTGAGCGCCGAGACGTTGCCGGTGACCGCGCGGGCGTTGGCCGTGATCCCGTCGACCCGCTCCAGCTGCGTGTTCACGTGCGTCAACGTCGTGTTGGCCTCGGTGAACAACGGGTCGGTGTTCTCGTGCGCCTTGCGCATCGCGACCGTGGCCTCGTCGAAGAACCGCGCTGCCTTGACCGCCACGATCGCCAGCACGAGCACGAGCAGCACGAACGCACCGGCGGCGACCAGCGCTGCGATCTGCCCTGGCGACACGGATCCTCCTGGTGACCGGCGTTTGGCTTGGTTGGCGAGGAGATTACCGGGTGGGTCCGACACCTGATCGGGCGGCACCTTTTGTTGATCTTCATGGGGTGGCGGGGAGAAGGGGCGGGTGAGGCGGACCGCGGGCGGGAGCGGCGCGGCGGCCACGGTCGGTTCGACCCAAATGAGATGCTGGGACCACATTGACGCGCGCCGTCACTGCCTGTGAAATTGCGGTCACACAGGGCTTGACACGGCGACCCTGCGCGGATGAAGTAAGGCAACCCTTAGTTGGTTATCGCTGGAGGCCCTGTGAAGCCGGTGTCCCACCTCGACTCGTACCGGCGGCAGGCCACGGCGGGCGCGCCGCCGGTTCCCGGGCTGAGCGCACCCTGGGAGGTGCGGCTCGTCCGGCCCGACGGGTACGACCTGCACCTCGTGCACCGCTGGCACCAGGCGCCGCACGTGGCGGCCTACTGGCGCAAGGCGTGGTCGTTGCCGGGGTGGGAGGAGGAGCTGCGCGGGCAACTCGCCGGGGACGACGTGCGGCCCGTGCTGGTCGGGTGGCACGGGCGGCCGGTGATCTACGCGGAGGTCTACCGCGCGGCGCGGGACGTGGTGGGCGGCTGCTACCCGGTGCGGCCGCACGACCTCGGGTTGCGGCTGGCGGTGGGAGAAGCTCGCGATGACCGACCGCGGGCTCGTGCGCGCGTTGCTCCCCCACCTGGCCGATGCGTTGTTCGAGGCCGATCCGCACTGCACGCGCATCGTGATGGAGCCGGACATCAGCAACACGCGTGCCATCCGCTCGTTCGAGGCCGGCGGGTTCGTCGTCAAGGACGAGGTCATGATGCCGAACAAGGTCGCGGTGCTGATGGTGTGCAAGCGCTGAGCCCCTGGCCAGCAGTCTCGCCCGCCCCCTCCTTGCAGACGCCAGTAGCCAGGGGCGGGACCTCGGGGCGTTGAAGGCACAGCATCGGGCAACCTGCTCAGAACGCGGTGATGTCCTGCGAGGCGCGTTCCCCGCGGCTGAACGCGCGCACGATGTCGATGCCCCTGTGGCGGTTCAGGGCCAAGCGCGACAACAGGTCGATGACGGTCTCGTGCACGTGGCGCGGGAACTCCGGGGTGTCCACGCCGACGCTCACGGCCAAGTCGTCCGCGTGCACGACGAACTCCATCACGCGGCTGGGCAGGTAGTCGTCCAGCAGCACGGCCCACGGGCCCCAGTGCGGCATGCGGACGGGGCGGTTGCCGGCCGCCGCCAGCAGTTCCGGCAATGCCGCCACGGTCTGCTCGAAGCGGTCGCACAGGTCGGCGTGGCCGCCGGAGGCCACGTGCTCGCCGCCGTCGCGGATGCGCGTGTGGAACTCGGAGTCGACGTCGAGCTCGGTCCAGCCCGCGCGCGCGTAGTGCTCCATCAGCGGGACGGTGGGCACGTCCTCCGCCGGCGCCTCCAGCATGCCCGGCAACGGCAGGACCTGGTAGGCGATGTGGCCGGCGAGACCGCTGACGCCGAACTCCGGCAGCGCGCTCGGGTCGTTCCAGTGGTCGGCGACCTGAGGGGTGCGCAGCAACGTCAGCACCTGGCGCGCGGTGGCCAGGAAGTCGTCGGTGATCGTCATGCGTCCGACGCTACCGCCGGATCCCGTTGGCGGGCACCGGTTCCGCCGCACTCGCGGATCACCCGCCCCGCACGACCCTGCGCAGCTTGGGCAGGCGGTCGGCGACGGCGCGTTCGGCGCCGCGGCCGGTCGGCTCGTAGTAGTCGCGGCCCACCAGGTCGTCCGGCGCGTACTGCTGCTGGAGCACGCCTTCCGGCACGTCGTGGGGGTAGCGGTAACCCTGGGCGTTGCCGAGCTTGGCCGCACCCGCGTAGTGGCCGTCGCGCAGGTGCGCGGGCACCGCACCGGTGGCTCCCTTGCGGACGTCCTCGATCGCGGCGTAGATCGCTGTGGTCACGGCGTTGGACTTCGGCGCGGTCGCCAGGTGGATGGTGGCCTGGGCGAGGTTCAGGGCGCACTCGGGCAGGCCGATCAGCTGCACGGCCTGGGCGGCGGCGACGCACGTCTGCAGTGCGGTCGGGTCGGCCATGCCGACGTCCTCGCTGGCGTGGATCACCAGGCGGCGCGCGATGAACCGCGGGTCCTCGCCCGCCTCGATCATGCGGGCCAGGTAGTGCAGCGCGGCGTCCACGTCCGAGCCGCGGATCGACTTGATGAACGCCGACGTCACGTCGTAGTGCTGGTCGCCGTCGCGGTCGTAGCGCACCGCAGCCTTGTCCACAGTGGACTCCAGCAGCGACAGGGTGATCACGCCGTCGTTGGACGCGAGCGCCGAGTCCGCCGCGGCCTCCAGCGCGGTCAGCGACCGGCGGGCGTCACCGCCGGCCAGCCGGACCAGGTGTGCCAGCGCGTCGGGTTCCACGACGACCGAACCGCCCAGGCCGCGTTCGTCGGCCACCGCGCGTTCCACGACCGTGCGCACGTGCTCGTCGGTCAGCGACCTGAGCTGCAGCACCAGCGACCGCGACAGCAGCGGGGACACCACGGAGAAGAACGGGTTCTCGGTGGTGGCCGCGACGAGCAGCACGATCCGGTCCTCGACCGCGCCGAGCAGGGCGTCCTGCTGGGTCTTGGAGAACCGGTGCACCTCGTCGATGAACAGCACGGTCGACTCGCGCGAGCGGACCAGCCGGCGCCGGGCCTCGTCGATGACCGCGCGGACCTCCTTCACGCCCGCGGACAACGCCGACAGCGCGACGAACCGGCGGCCGGTCGCCCTCGACACCAGCGTGGCGAGCGTCGTCTTGCCGGTGCCGGGCGGGCCGTAGAGCATCACCGACGCGGGCGTGGCGCCCTCGACCAGGCGGCGCAGCGGCGCGCCGGGACCGAGCAGGTGGTCCTGTCCGACGACCTCGTCGAGTGAGGCGGGGCGCATCCGCACGGCCAGCGGGGCGTTGGCCGCGATGCGCTCGGCCTTCTCCTCGTCGGTCGCGCCGAACAGGCCCTCGTCGAACAGACCTTCGCTCATGCGTTCGAGCCTAACCCGTGTGCGAGGATTGCCCCTCGTGCCCATCCCAGTGCCCGCTCCCAGGGCCGTCCTGCTGGCCGGCCCGTCCGGCTCCGGCAAGTCGACGCTGGCCGCCCACCTCGGCTGGCCGGTGCTGCGCCTCGACGACTTCTACCGCGACGGCGACGACCCGCTGCTCCCCCGCGACGACCACGGCCGTGCCGACTGGGACGACGTCGGGTCGTGGAACGCCGGCGCCGCACTGGCCGCCGTGGTCGAGCTTCTCCACGACCGGCACGGTCCAGGCGCCGGTGTACTCCATCGGCGAGGACCGCAGAACGGGCTGGCAGACGATCGAGCTGGGCGACGCGCCCGCGTTCGTCGCGGAAGGACTGTTCGCCGACCTGCTGGTCGACGGCGCGCGGAAGGCCGGGGTGCTCAGGGACGCGATCGTGCTCGCGCCCAGCGCGCCGGTGACGTTCGCCCGGCGGTTCGCCAGGGACGTGGCCGAGGCCCGCAAGCCGGTGCCGGTGCTGGTCCGCCGCGGGTTGCGGCTCCTGCGTCAACAACCGGTGGTGGTGCGCCGTTGCACTGACGCGGGCATGCGCGCGATGAGCCCTCACCGCGCCCGTGCCGAGCTCGGGACCACTGCCAATTCGTGATCGACTCGCTCCGCGGTCCGCCTGTACCGCGAGCGCGCTTCTGGCAGGATTCCGCCAACACCACGACCGGGGGTAAGCCGCGATGTCCGACACGCCCGGCTGGTCTTCACCCGACCAGCCCCACCAGCAACCGCACCAGCCGCAGCACGGCTACAACGCGCCGCCACCGCCGGGCGCGCAGCCGTCGATGAAGCCCGGTGTGATCCCGCTGCGACCGCTCGCGATCGGCGAGATCGTCGACGGTGCCGTCAGCACCATGCGCAAGCACCCGAAGCTCATCATCGGCGCGGCCGCCGTCGTCGCCGCGGTGACGCAGGTCCTCGGCCTGCTGGTGCAGCTGCCGTTCCTCGACGACCTCACCTCGGTCGCCACGCTCGACCCGAACACCATGACCCAGCAGGAGGCGGTGGACCAGCTCACCAGCGGTCTCGTCGGCTTCTTCACCGGCACGCTGCTCAGCGTGCTGCTGCTGGTGGTCGGCACGGTGTTCCTCTCCGGCTTCGTGACCGTGGTCGTCGGCCGCGCCGTGCTGGGCCAGCCGGTCACGTTCGCCGAGGCCTGGGACGAGTTCAAGCCGCGGCTGCTGCCGTTGCTGGGCGCGACGCTGCTCTACGGCCTGGCCGTCACCGCCGGCGCGATCCTCTGCGTCGTCCCCGGCGTCTGGCTGTGGGTGCTGTTCGGCCTCGTCACCCCGGCGCTGGTGCTGGAGCGCTGCGGCGTGGGCACCGCGTTCGGCCGCTCGCGGACCCTCGTGCGGGGCGCGTGGTGGCGGACGTTCGGCGTCCTGCTGCTCGCCGCGCTGATCAGCGCGATCATCAACTGGATCATCAGCATCCCGTTCACCCTGCTCGGGTCGGCCACGACCGGTTTCTCCGGCGACCCCACGGCCGCGCTGAGCATCGGGTCGCTGGTGTTCACGACCATCGGCGCGATCATCGCCTCGACGATCACGCTGCCGTTCACCGCGGCGGTGACCGTGCTGGTCTACGTCGACCGGCGGATGCGCGCCGAGGGCATGGACATCGAGCTCCAGCGGGCCGCGGGGCATGGCGGTCTCTGACGTACCCGTCGACCTCGACCGCGACGAGGCCCGCGAGGCCGCCGTCCGGGAGCTGAGCGACCCGGCGTACGTCTCCGACGACCCGAACCCGGTCGAACGCGCCCTGCGGTGGGTGCTGGAGCAGCTGGACGAGCTGTTCGCGGGTGCCGGCGGCATGAGCGGCATCACCGCCGTCACGATCATCGTGGCGGTGGTGGTGCTCGTCGTGGTCGTCGTCCGGTTGCGCACCGGGCGCACCGGCCGCGCGCTGCGGTCGGGTGCGCAGGTCTTCGGCGACGCGGTCATGACCGCGGCCGAGCACCGGGCCGCGGCCGACCGCGCGGCCGCCGCCGGCGACTTGGCCGAGGCGGTCCGCGAACGGTTCCGCGCCGTGGTGCGGGAGCTGGAACAACGGGGAGTGCTCGACGCGCGGGCCGGTCGCACCGTCGCCGAGGTGGCCGCCGAGGCGGGTCGCTCGCTGCCGGGCCTCGCCGACGACCTGCGCGGCGCGGCGGTGCAGTTCGACGACGTCCGGTACGGCGGCCGGACCGCCACGGACCAGGGCTACCGGCAGCTGGTCTCCGTCGACGACCGGGTGCGCGGATGACGGCGGTCTCCCCCGACGCGGGGCGGATCTGGTCCGCTGCCAGAGGACCGCTGCTCATCGGCGTGATCATCCTCGCGACGGCGGTCGTGATCACGGTGCTGCGCGGCAGCGGCGAGGGCGGCTCGCTCGACCCCCGCTCGTTCCAGCCGCAGGGCAGCCACGCGCTGGCGGAGCTGTTGCGGCAGAACGGGGTGCACGTCGAGCTCACCGACGACGTGTCCGCTGTGGACGGTGCGACGCTGTTCGTCGCGCAGCCGAACCTGATCGACCCGGCACGGCTGGCCGGCCTGAGCGAGGCGGCCGCGGCGACCGTGCTCGTGGCACCGGCGAGCGACCTGGGCCGCGTGGAGGTCGAGACCCGCCAGCCGGGTTGCCCGCTCGCGGACCGGGCCGGTGCGGTCACGACCGGCGGGTTCACCTACACCGGCGAGCAGAGCTGCTACGACTCGACGCTGGTGCGCACCGGCACGGTCACGATGATCGGGTTCGGCGGCGTCTTCACCAACGACGACCTCGACGAGGAGGGCAACGCCGCGCTCGCGCTCGCGTTGCTCGGCCAGCACGAACGGCTGGTCTGGTACCTGCCGGCCGCGGCGGACCGCTCGCAGCAGAAGGCGCTGTCCGACCTCGTCCCGGCCGGATGGCTGTTCGCGGCGCTGCAGCTGGGGATCGCGGCCGTGGTGGTCGCGCTGTGGCGGGCCCGCAGGCTCGGCCGGGTGGTGCCAGAACGGCTGCCGGTCGTGGTGCGCGCCGCCGAGACCGTGGAGGGCAGGGCCCGGCTGTACCGGTCCTCGCACGCGGCGGGCCACGCGGCGGCGGTGCTGCGGCAGGCGACCCGCGACCGGCTGGCACCGCTGCTGGGCGTGCCGGTGGGTGCGGACCCGTCCGAGGAGATCGCCCGCAGGACTTCGCGTCCGGTGCCGCAGGTGCGGACGCTGCTCTACGACGACGGGCCGGTGGACGACCGGGGGCTGGTCGCGCTGGCCGACGAGCTGGACGCTTTGGAGAACGAGGTGCGCAAGGGATGACGGCAGTGGTCACCACCGAGGAAGCACGCACGGCGCTGGTGGCGTTGCGCACGGAGATCGGCAAGGCCGTGGTGGGCAACGACGCCGCGGTGACGTCGCTGATCCTCGCGTTGCTGTGCAGGGGGCACGTGCTGCTCGAAGGCGTGCCCGGCGTGGCGAAGACGCTGCTCGTGCGGGCCATGGCGAAGGCACTGGACCTGGAGACGACGCGGGTGCAGTTCACGCCGGACCTGATGCCGGGCGACCTGACCGGGTCGCTGGTCCACGACGCGCACAACGCCACGTTCTCGTTCCGCGAGGGCCCGGTGTTCACGAACCTGCTGCTGGCCGACGAGATCAACCGCACGCCGCCGAAGACGCAGTCGGCGCTGCTGGAGGCGATGGAGGAACGGCAGGTGTCCGCGGACGGCAAGACCCGGCCGCTGCCGGCGCCGTTCATCGTCGTGGCCACCCAGAACCCGGTGGAGTACGAGGGCACCTACCCGTTGCCCGAGGCGCAGCTCGACCGGTTCCTGCTCAAGGTCACCATGCCGGTGCCGGGGCGGGAGCAGGAGATCGACGTGCTGACCCGGCACGCGTCCGGGTTCGACCCGCGCGACCTCTCGCACCTGTCGGCGGTGGCCGGGGCGGAGCACCTGGAGGCTGGTTCCGCAGCCGTGCGCGCGTTGACCGTCGCACCCGAGGTGATCGCGTACGTCGTGGACGTGTGCCGTGCGACGCGCCAGTCCCCCGCGGTGCGCCTGGGCGTTTCTCCGCGTGGCGCAACGGCTCTGCTAGCTGCCGCACGGGCGTGGGCGTGGTTGTCCGGACGTGACTACGTGACGCCGGACGACGTGAAGTCGCTGGCGAGGCCCGCGTTGCGGCACCGGCTGGAGCTGCGCCCGGAGGCCGAGCTGGAGGGCGTGACGGCGGACGGCGTGCTGGACGGCGTGCTCGGGGCCGTTCCGGTGCCGCGCTGACGTGGCGCTCACGGGCCGCGCGGCGCTGCTCGCGCTCATCGGGGTGTTCGTCGTCGGGCTGGTCTTGCCGTCGTGGCAAGGAATTCTCGTCGTGCTCGCGGTGCTGGTCGTGTGTGTGGCGGCCGATCTCGTGCTGGCGGCGGGCGTCCGGCGGTTGACGTTCTCACGCGCGGGAGCGACGTCTGTGCGCACGGGCGAGCTGTGCTCGGTGCAGTTGACGGTGCACAACCCCGGTCGTCGGTTGCGCGGTGTTCTCCGGGACGCGTGGGCGCCTTCGGCGGGGGTGGTGGCCGACCGGGTGGCCGTGGACGTGCCCGCCGGCGGGTCGCGGACGCTGACGTTCGAGCTCCGGCCGGTGCGCCGAGGGGACCGCACGGCGGATCGCGTGACCGTGCGTTCTCTGGGCCCGCTGGGGATCGCGGCCCGGCAGGGGTCGCACGAGGTGCCGTGGACCGTGCGCGCGTTGCCGCCGTTCCACAGCCGCAAGCACCTGCCGCCGTTGCTGGAACGCCTGCGGGAGCTCGACGGCCGCCGGGCGTCGCTGATCCGCGGCGCGGGCACGGAGTTCGACTCGCTGCGGACGTACGTGATCGGCGACGACGTGCGGTCGATCGACTGGCGTGCGTCGGCGCGGTCATCGGACGTCGTGGTGCGCACGTGGCGGCCGGAACGCGACCGGCAGGTGCTGATCGTGCTGGACACCGCGCGCACGGCGGCCGGTCGGGTCGAGGGCTCGCTGGGTGGCCTGCCCCGGCTGGACACGGCCATGGACGCGGCGCTGCTGTTGTCCGCGCTCGCCGTTCAGGCGCGCGACCAGGTCGGCTTCCTGGCCCACAGCGGCAAGGTGCGGGCCTCGGTGCCGCGCGCGACGCTGCCGGCCCTGGTCGCCGCGATGGCGCCGCTGGAGGCCGAGCTGGTCGAGTTCGACGCCCGCGGCGCGGTCGCGGAGGTGCTGCGGCGTGCCGCGCGCCGGTCGCTGGTCGTGCTGCTGACGTCGCTGGAACCGTCGATCGAGCACGGCCTGCTGCCGCTGCTGCCGGCTCTGGCCGCGCGGCACCGGTTGCTCATCGCGTCGGTGTCCGACCCGGCGGTGCACGCGATGGCCGCCGGACGCGGTGACCTGGAAGCCGTCTACAACGCCGCCGCCGCGGAACGCACGTTGGCCGAACGCCGCCGTCTCACCGCTTTGCTCGCACGGCACGGTGTCGAGGTCGTGGACGCGTTGCCCGACGACCTGCCTCGCGCGCTCGCGGACCGCTACCTGTCGCTGAAGGCGGCGGGCAAGCTCTAGGTGTACTGATTCGTGACGTTGTTGATGTCTAGGCGGTCAGTCGGGTGATGGGTGGCTGGCCGCCGAGGGCGGTGTGGGCGCGTCGTGTGTTGTAGTGGTGGACCCAGCTGGGCAGGGCGGCCAGGCGGTGGTTGTTGCCGGTCCAGGCTCGGGCGTAGGCGAACTCGGTTTGCAGGGTGCGGTTGAAGCGTTCGGCTTTGCCGTTGGTCCAGGGGCAGCGGGGTTTGGTGAATCGGCGGCGGATGCCCAGCGCGACGCAGACCGCTGCCCAGGTGCTGCCGACGCGGTAGACCTTGGCGTTGTCGGTGAGCACCCGCAGCACCACGACGCCCTGGTCGCGGAACCAGGCCACCGCCCGGTGCAGGAAGCCCGCGCAGGTGCGGTCTTTCTCATCGGGCAGTGCTTCGACGTAGGCGATGCGGGTGCGGTCGTCGACCGCGACGTGCAGATAGTCGTAGCCGATACCGCGGCCGCGCACGGCTTCGCTGCGGCCGTGGACCCGCCAGCCGCCGCCGTCGGGCACGCGCCCGAGTTTCTTGACGTCGACGTGCAGCAGGTCGCCGGGCCGGGGGCGTTCGTAGCGGATGCCGCTGTGGCGACGCCGCACCGGCAGACCGGTGATCGGGTCGGCCGCGGCCAGCGCGGGCTCGCCGCGGCGGCGCAGGACCCGGCCGATCGTGGAGGCCGGCAGCCCGAGCAGGCCGGACAGGTGCACCGGGCCCCGCCGCGTCTCCCGCCGCACGGCCAGGATGCGGTCCTCGACCTCGACCGGTGTGCGGGCCGGGCTGCGGTGCGGACGCGAGCTGCGATCGGCCAGGCCCGCGTCGCCTTCACGCCGGTAGCGGGCCAGCCACTTGTGCACGGTGGCGCGGGAGATGCCGAGCTGCTCGGCGATGCACGCCGGTGACCACCCGGCCGCGCGGCGGGTCACGATCAGCCTGCGGGCATGGATCGTGGTGCGGGCGTTACTGTGCACGCGAGGACCTCCGTGTGCCGATGGGATGCGTCAGACACATCCACTCCGCCCGGAGGTCCTCCCATGTTCAACCCGACACGCCGTCAACAACCTGATTAGTCACTACATCTAGGCAAGCAAGATTCAGACGGACGTGGGCACGACGTCCTCGCGCTCGCCCGCGTCCACGTCCCCGGTCTCGCCCTCCAGCGCCGCCCGCCGCCCGATCACGAAGACGTACAGCAGGAACAGCACCTCGGCGGCCACGCCGATGCCGACCCGCGCCCACGTCGGCCACCCCGACGGCGTCACGAACCCCTCCAGCACACCGGACACCAGCAGCACCACGACCAGCCCGAGCGCCACGGCCACCACCGCGCGGCCCTCGGTGGCGAGCGCGGCAGCACGGGTGCGCGGGCCGGGGTCGATGACCTGCCAGCCCAGCCGCATGCCGATGCCCGCCGCGACGAACACCGCCGTCAGCTCCAGCAGGCCGTGCGGTGCCAGCAGCCCCAGGAACACCTCACCGCGGCCGGCGCCGAACATCAGGCCGACGCCGACGGCGAGGTTCACGGCGTTGGTGAAGAGCAGGTAGATCGGCGGGAGCGCGAACAGCACGCCGAGCAGCAGGCACGCGGCGGCCACCCAGGCGTTGTTCGTCCACACCTTGGCCGCGAACGAGCCCGCCGGGTCGCTGGAGTAGTAGGCCTCGTAACCGCCGCCGGCCCTGGTCATCTCGCGCAGCTCGTCGGGTGCGGCGATCAGCGCCTGCACGTCCGGGTTCGTCGCGATCCAGGCCGCCATGACACCGGTGAGCAGGTAGAACGCCACCCCGGCCGGAACCCACCAGCGCCATCCGCGGTAGACGGCGGCCGGGAACCGGTGTGTGAAGAAACGGGTGAAGATGCGCCATGCGGGCGTGTGCGTGCCCGTCACCGCAGCGCGCGCACGCGCGACCAAAGTGGAGAGACGTTCCACGGTGGCCACGTCCGGTGTCTGGCTGCGCACGGTCGACAGGTGTGTGGTGACGCGCTGGTAGAGCTCGATCAGCTCGTCGGCCTCGGGCCCGGTCAACCGGCCGGACCTGCCGACCAGCTGGTCGAGCCGCTCCCACGACGCGCGGTTGCGCTCGATGAACACGTCCAGATCCACGATGGGTCACACTATCCGCGTGGGGGATCTCGTCACCGGTGAAGCGGTAGTTCTGGACCTGCGCGTGGCGCGGCTGGCCAGCAGGGCGGTCGCGTTCGCGTTCGACGTGCTCGTGCAGTTCCTGTTGTTGCTCGGCGTGTTCCTGTTGTCGCCGATCGGCTTCGACGACGCGCTGCAGTCGGCGCTCGCGTTGTCGCTCACGATCGCCGTGCTGGTCGGGTACCCGGCCGCGGTGGAGTCGTTGACGCGCGGCCGGTCGCTGGGCAAGCTCGTCATGGGACTGCGGGTGGTGCGCGACGACGGCGGCTCGATCCGCTTCCGCCACGCCCTGGTGCGCGCGCTCACCGGGTTCTTCGTCGACTTCTGGGCGCTGGGCCTCGGCGGCGCGGTGGCGTTGTTCGTGTCGCTGTTCTCCGCGCAGGGCAAGCGGGTCGGCGACTACCTCGCGGGCACCGTCGTGGTGCACACGCGGGTGCCGGAGCAGGCGGTGACGACGGTGGAGATGCCGGCACCGCTGGCCGAGTGGGCCCAGGGCCTCGACCTGTCGCAGCTGCCGGAGGAGCTGGTGCTCGCGGCGCGGCAGTACCTGGGCCGCTACCACGAGCTCGGCGAGAGGGCGCAGCTGGAAGCTCGGGGCGCGGCTCGCGGACGACGTGGGTGCCGCCGTCCGGTCGCCGCGCGCCGAGCACGTCCACCCGTACCCGTACCTGGCCGCCGTGCTGGCCGAGCGGCGCGGCCGGGCGTCAGGCGCCCAGCAGTTCGGTCAGCAGTAGCGGGTTCATGTAATCGTCGTAGCGGGCGATCTCGCCGTCGCGCAGGTGGATGACCGCGATGGCGGTGAAGGTGTAGTGGTCCTGCTTCACCTTCGACCACCCCCTGTGCGTGATCTCGGCGACGACCACGTCCGGGTCGTCGGTGAGCCGGGTGATCGCCTCGACGTGCTGGACCTCGATCTTCTCGCGGACCCGCGCGCCCCTCATCTTGTCGAAGTAAGCGCGGATCTCGTTGCGGCCCTTGATCTCCGGCTGCTGGAACGACGCCGGGAACCGGTAGGCCATCACGCCGTCCTCGGTGAACAGGTCCGCGAACGAGTCGTGGCCCTGCTCCCCCGCGACCTGCCTGCGGACGTGCTCGACGATCTCCGCCGGTGTGCGTGCCATCTGTCCTGCCCCCATCTCTAGAATCGGAACGGTGACCCCGGTTATGACGATACGGAACGCACGCCCCGGTTGGCAACGATGAGGGCCGACGCGGCGCGGAACCGCGAGAAGGTGCTGGCGGCAGCACGGGAGCTGTTCGCGTCGAAGGGCATCGACGTGCCGCTCGACGAGATCGCCGCGCACGCCGGGGTCGGGCCCGGCACCGTCTACCGGCACTTCCCGACCAAGCAGGCGCTGTTCCAGGCCGTCACGGACGCGCGCGTCTCGGCGATGGTCGAGTCGGCCGCCGCCCCCGCCGGCGATCCGGGCGCGGCGCTGTTCGCGTTCCTCGGGCGGATGGCGGACGAGGCGGCGGCGAAGCGGGACCTGTCCGACGCGATCACCGTGCCGTCCGAGCTGCGGGACCGGCTGCACTCGGCGCTCGGCGGGCTGCTGGAACGGGCTCAGGCCGCCGGTGCGGTGCGCGCGGACGTGACGACGAAGGACCTGGTGGCACTGATGAAGGGGATGCTGCAGAGCCTGCACGAGGGGGCAAACCCCGCGCTGCTGCTGGAGATCGTGACCAGCGGGCTTCAGTCGAGCCGGAAGCCGTAGGGCAGTTCGAGGCGGTGGCGGGCGAGCAGGTCGGCGTCGGCGAGGAGCTCGCGGGTGGGTCCGTCCGCGACGACCACGCCGTCGTCGACCAGGACGCTGCGCGGGCAGGTCTGCAGCGCGAACGGCAGGTCGTGGGTGACCACGAGCATCGTGCGGCCCAGGCCGAGCAGCAGTTCGGCGAGCTCGCGGCGGGCCACGGGTTCCAGGTTCGCGGACGGCTCGTCCAGCACCAGGACCTCCGGGTCGCACGCGAGCACCGTGGCGAGCGCGACGCGGCGGCGCTGACCGCCGGACAGGTGCAGGGGTGAGCGGTCGGCGACCGCCTCCATCCCGACCGCCCGCAACGCCCCCAGCACCCGTTCGTCCACATCGGACATGCCGAAGTTCTGCGGGCCGAACGCGACGTCCTCGCGCACGGTCGGGCAGAACAGCTGGTCGTCCGGGTCCTGGAAGACCAGGCCGACGCGGCGGCGGATCTCGCGCAGGTTCGCCCTGCTGACTTCGAGGCCCGCGATCGCAACCGTGCCGGAGCCGCCGGAGTGGACGCCGTTGAGGTGCAGTGCCAGCGTGGTCTTGCCGGCGCCGTTCGGGCCGAGCACCGCGACCCGTTCGCCGCGCTCGACCCGCAGGTCCACGCCGAAGAGCGCCTGGTGGCCGTCCGGGTAGGCGAAGGCGAGCTTGGAGACCTGCACCGCCGCGGCGGCCGGGGTCTCGGGGACGATCGTGGCCGAACCTCCCGGCCGGCCGGTCCAGCCGCGCGACACCATGGCGAGGTGCACCCTCTCTCCGCGTTCGTAGGACCGGATGAACAGCGTGCCGACCGAGCGGGCCAGCGCACCGGCCTGCCACAGGAACCGCGGGTCGTCGCCGCGGGAGATGCGGGCGACGCGCATCCGCTTCGCCTCGCCGGCCACGACCTCGCCGTAGCGCAGCATCAGCGTGGCGATCATGATCATCGACGCGGGCACGCGCAACCGCTGCAGGCCCTTGAGCAGGTCACCGGGTGCGGTGGTGGCGGCCAGCGTGAGGCTGACCAGCACGCCGAGCGTGCCCTTGGCCAGGATGTTCCACCCGGCGAGCGCGCCCTCGACCGAGACCGAGACGCCGAGGAGGTCGGTGCGCGGGCCCGTGCCGAAGACCGGCAGCAGGAACGCGAGCACCACGAACGGCACCTCGATCACCGCGCGCTTGAGGAACCACCACGGCGAGACGCGTGCTACCGCCCAAACGGCGACGAGCACGAGGAGGTAGAGCCCGAAGACGGGGAACCACGTGCGCGGGGTGGCCACGACGCCCAGCACCGCCGCGAACGCCACGAGGATCTTCACGTGGGGTGCGAGGCGGTGCACCGGTGAGTCACCGGCGTGGTGCAGGACGTGGTGGCTCCCGCTCATGCCTTCGTCTTCTTGCGCAGCAGCCAGAACAGCCCGAACGACAGCCCGAGCACGACCACCACGCCGAGCACGCCCGCGAGGCCGGTGAACCGGTCGTCACCGCCGAGCGCGTAGTCGGCGAAGGCGCTGCCCGCGAACGGGTGCTCCTGCGCGTGCTCGGCGATGCCGGTGTCCTCGACCGTCTTGTCCAGGCCGTCCGGGTCGCCGGAGGCGAAGTACGACAGCACGCCCGCGATCAGCAGCGACACCACCGCGAACCCGAGGAAGAACCTCTTCACGACCGGACCTCCAGCGGCGAGCGGGTGCCCTTGAGCAGGTGCACGAGGTCAGGGCGGATCGCGGCGACCGACGTGACGGTCGCGGCGGTGATCAGACCCTCACCGACGCCGATCAGCGCGTGGAAGCCGAGCATGAGGAGTGCGACCTGGCCGATCTCCACCCCGCCCTGCCCTCCGATCGCGTACTCGACGACGAACCCCGTCGCGGCGAGCAGCGTGTTGACCAGCGCCGACACGAACGCGACGACCGCGAGCCCGCCCTTGCCCCGGTTCGCGAGCCCCCGCAGCGCCACCGCCACCGCGAACCCGGCCGCGGTGCCGATCAGGGCCATGTTGGTGACGTTGGTGCCCAGCGCCGTGAGCCCGCCGTCGGCGAACAGCAGCGCCTGCACCACCAGCACGATCGTCACGCACAGCGCACCGACCCAGGGGCCGACCAGGATCGCCGCGAGCGCACCGCCGAGCAGGTGCCCGGACGCACCCGGCAGGATCGGGAAGTTGATCATCTGGACGGCGAAGATGAAGGTCGCGACGAGCCCGGCCATCGGGGCGGTCCGGTCGTCCAGGTCGGCGCGGGCCTTCACCAGCGCGACCCCGACGCCCACCGCGGCGACGGCCAGGAACGCGACCGACGTCGGCGCGTTCAGCAGGCCGTCGCTCATGTGCATGGCAATGGCTGACATGTGCGGTCACGCTAATTGCCGGACCTCTGCTGTGGCTAGGACTGTGCAACAACGATTTGGGGGCAACAGCGCGGTGATCGTCACAGCGTCGCTAGTCATCGGATGACTTCTGCGGTTAGATCCGTTCCGCCGCCGCCACGGCACGGAGGGACCAACAGTGACAGAGCTGTCGCGTAGAACCTTTCTGTACGGAACAGGCGCAGCCGTGGGTGCGTCGGCACTGGGCTCGGGCACCTCGGTCGCAGCGCCGACCGCCCCTGAGACATCGGGTCACAACGTCCACCGGGACGTGGTCCGCGACGCCCGGATGGAGTGGCGGCGGCTGCCGCAGAACTGGGGCGACAGCCCGTTCCTCGCGAACGGCTTCCTGGGCGTGCAGGTCTACGCCGGGCGCACGCCGGACGAGCTGAAGCTGATGCTCAGCCACTCTGAGGTGCAGGACCAGCGCGAGCACTGGGAGGCCGCGATCGGGCTGTCCCGATTGCCGATCGGGTACCTGACGCTGCGGTTCGCCGGCGCGATCACGGCCATGGACTGGACGCTCGACCTGTGGAACGCGGAGCTGACCGGCTCGGTGACCACCACGCAGGGCAGTGCCACCTTCACGATGCTGGTGCACAACGCGCGCAGCACGTTCCTCGCGTCCGTGCGCGGTGACGTGACCTGGGGGTTCCAGCCGCTGGAGTCCTCGACGACCCGCCAGGTCCGCAGGCCGGCCGACTACACCGCGAACCCCGCGCCGGCGCTGGGCACCGCGAACGGCGTCTCGTACGCCGCGCAGCCGTTGCACGCGGGCGGTGGTTACACGACGGCCTGGTCGGCCCGTGGCGGCCGGTTCGCGGCCCATGTGGCGTACACGCATCCCGCGGACACGCACACGTCTGACGCGATCCGTGAGGTGCGCACGGCGCTGGCGATCCCGTTCGAGGTATTGCTGCTGCAGCACCGCCGTTGGTGGAACGCGTACTTCGCCAAGTCGCTGGTGTCGGTGCCGGACAAGCTCGTGCAGCGCTTCTACTGGTTGCAGCTCTACAAGATGGCCGCCGCCACCCGCGCCGACGCGCCGGTCATCAGCGAGTGGGGGCCGTGGTTCCCCGAGCAGGGCAACAGCTGGACGGCCGTGTGGTGGAACCTCAACGTCCAGATCTCGTACCCGCTGGTCAACGGCTCGAACCACCACGAGCTCGACGCCGTGACGACCACGTTGAAGCGCTACGAGCACAACCTCGAACGCAACATCAACCCCGCCTACCGGGACGGGGACTCGTACGCGATCTGCCACCCCGGCGACCGCACGTTGCGCTCCGGGCCGCGCTACTGCGGTGTGCCCGGCGTGGCGCCGAATGACCACACGGGCAATCTTCTGTGGGCGTGCCACAACGTGTGGCTGGGCTACCGGCACACGATGGACGAGAAGATCCTCAAGGACGTCCTCTTCCCGATCCTCACCAAGGCCGTCAACTACTACGCGCGGTTCCTCGTCGAGGGCACCGACGGCAGGCTGCACCTGCCGGAGACGCGGTCACCGGAGTACGCCAACGCCACGGACACGACCTACGACCTCTCGCTGATCCGCTGGGGCGTGCGCACGCTGCTGTCGATCGAGGAGAACCCGCGCTGGCGGGACGTGCTGACCCGGCTCGTGCCCTACCACCTGGGTCCGGACGGCGCGTTGATCGGCAAGGACGTGGCGCTCACCGACTCGCACCGGCACTTCTCGCACCTGCTGTGGTTCTACCCGCTGCGCGAGCTCACGTGGGACGTGGCCGAGCACCGCGACCTGATCGCGCGGACGTTCGACCACTGGGTGTCGCGCCGCGAGGCCTGGGCCGGCTACAGCTACGGCGCCGCGTCCGCGATGGCCTCGGCGATGGGGCGGCCGGAGGAGGCGCTGGCGTTCCTGCGCCACTTCCTCGACCGCAAGCCGGTCGGGTCCAACGCGGTGCTCACCGAGAACTCCTTCTACCGCGAGGGCAGCAACCTCGCGATCGAGTCGCCGCTCATGTCCGGCCAGGCCGTGCTGGAGATGATGGTCCAGTCGCACAACAACGTCGTGCGCGTCTTCCCGTCCGTCTCGCAGACGTGGGCCGACGCGTCCATCTCGTCGTTGCGCACCCAGGGCGCGTTCCTGGTCGACGCGTCACGGTCGGGCGGGCGCACCGACTGGGTGCGGGTGCACTCGGAGGCCGGTTCGCCGCTGGTGCTCGACCACGGCATCACCGGTGACATCGACGTGCGCGACCCGTGGGGCCGGCGACTGGACCACAAGCAGCAGGGTTCGGCCATCGTCGTGCCGTTGCGCCGTGGGCAGACGGCCATCGTCAGTCGCAAGGGCACTCGTCCGAACGTCGTAGCGCGCGATGTGACGGCCAACGGCTCGTCTTCGCGCTGGGGTCTGCCGTAACGTCCGAATTCGAACAACCGGATCGGACGAGTGGGGTGTGCGGTGGATCTTCAGCACTGGCTCAACGAGGCGCTGACCAACCACGAGAAGTGGACCGCCGAGTACGGCACCTTCACACCCCACTCATCCGTCGAGGTCGACCCGGCGCTCTTCGGGTCGGCGCTCGCCGAGCTGCAGGACCGGCTGCGCGACAACTACCCGTTCTTCCACCCGCGCTACGCGGGCCAGATGCTGAAACCGCCGCACCCGGCCGCCGTCGTCGGCTACCTGTCGGCGATGCTGATCAACCCGAACAACCACGCGCTGGACGGCGGCCCGGCGACCGCGGCGATGGAACGCGAGGTCGTGGCCGGTCTCGCGGGGATGTTCGGCTACGGCGAGCAGCACCTCGGCCACCTCACCTCCAGCGGCACGATCGCCAACCTGGAGGCGTTGTTCGTCGCCCGGTCGCTGCATCCGGGCCGTGGCGTCGCGTACTCCTCCGAGGCGCACTACACACACTCGCGCATGTGCGGTGTGCTCGGTGTCGAGGGGTTCCCCGTGCCCGTGGACAGTCGCGGGCGCATGGACCTGGACGCTCTCGAAGCGCTGCTGCGCGGCGGCAAGGTCGGAACGGTCGTGGTCACGCCGGGAACCACCGCTTTGGGTGCCATCGAACCGGTGCATCTCGTGCTGGACATCGCACGGCGTTACGACGTGCGGGTGCACGTGGACGGTGCGTACGGCGGGTTCTTCGCGTTGCTCGCGGGCACGGACCTGGCGCCGGAGCCGTGGGAGGCCATCGGATCGTGTGACTCCGTCGTGGTCGATCCGCACAAGCACGGTCTTCAGCCCTACGGCTGTGGTGCGGTGTTGTTCCGCGACCCGTCCGTGGGCCGCTTCTACCTGCACGATTCGCCCTACACGTACTTCACGTCCGACGAGCTGCACCTCGGTGAGATCAGCCTGGAGTGCTCCCGTGCCGGTGCGGCCGCCGCAGGGCTGTGGCTGACGCTGAAGCTGCTCCCGCTGACCCGCGAGGGCCTGGGCGAGGTGCTGGCGGCCGGACGGCGCGCGGCCGTGCGGTGGGCGGGGCTGATCCGCGAGTCGGAGCAGCTGGAGCTCTACCAGGAGCCCGAGCTCGACATCGTCACGTACTTCCCGCGGACCAGCCCGCTGACGCTCTCGGCCGTGGACGCGGCGGCGCACCGGGTGATGCAGACCGGCATGAACGCCGCCGTCGACCCGGTGTTCCTGAGCGTGGCACGGGCGTCGAAGGAGGCGTTCGCAGCACGGCACCCCGGCGTTGCGGCGGACGCGGACGGGGCGCGGGTGCTGCGCAGCGTGCTGATGAAGCCGGAGTCCGAGGAGTACCTCGACACGCTGCACGCGCGGGTGCTCAGCCTGCTCTGACGGTGCAGGTCAAGCGGCCTGCGCTCCGGGTCGGACAGCGGGGGAACGCCGAAGTGGGCGACTCACCCCCGGTGAGTCGCCCAACGGGCGCGCAGGTCCTCAGCCGTGCTTGGCGCGGCGGCCGGAGCGGCGCGGCGGCAACGGCGTGTCGCCGCGCAGGTCGAGCCGGCGCTGCTCGCCGTTGGCCTCCAGGTGCGTCACCATCCGGCGCAGCATCTCGGCCAGCGACTGCGCCTCCGACGACTCCAGCGGGTCGGAGACGAAGACCTCCTCCTCGTTGAACTTGGGGAAGAGGTCGGCCATCAGCTCTTCACCCTCAGGGGTGAGGCGCAGGACCGCGAGGCGCCCGTCGGTCGGGTGGCCCATGCGCTCCAGCAGGCCCCGCGACTGCAGCGTCTTGGCGACGCCGGTCAGGGTGCCCTTGGAGATGCCGGCCTCCTCGGCGACGTACCGCGTCTCCATCTCGCCCCAGATCCACACGACCCAGAGCACGACGAAGCCGGTCCAGGTCAGATCGCTGGTGCGCAGCACCGAGTTCTCGAGGTGCTGCCGGATCGCGGTCGCGGCGCGGTGGATGTTCGACACCGCCGCCATCTGCTCGCGACGCAGTGGCACCGCACCGAGCTTGGCTTGGACGGCCTTCTCGGTCTCGGCAATCGTGTGGTGACCAGACAACTCAAAGTCTCCCGTGCTCGAGCTCAGGTGTTCCCGGCACAATACTTGCGGTTCCGAAGTATGTCTTCGACCTGGTGGTTTCGATCCGGCACGAGTCTGCTCGCGCTGTGATCACGATGTCACATCGCGCATGGTCCCGTGACGGTCGTCACCCGTCCAGTTACGGACTGTTGCCCAGTGGTGGACGATGAGTGCGGAGCCCCCAGCTGAGACCGAGCACGGTCTGCGCTCCACGGACGGGTCGACAGCGCTCGCACCTCGAACGTTGTCCCCTTCCGCGCCAGCGACGCACTGGGCCAGGAAAGGTAGTTCGACGTGGTCGGTGAACAGGTGACACGGGAGCTCGCGGCAAGACTCGGCGACGACGGCATCGACGTGGTGCGCGTCGTCTTCCCCGACCTGCTCGGCACGGACCGGGGGCGCGACGTCCTCGTCGAACACCTACCTGCGGTGACGCAGCGCGGGCTGTCGTTCTGCCGGGCCGTCTACAGCACCACGCCGGGCGGCAAGACCACCGAGAACGGCGGGGTGCTCGACGCGGGGCTGCCCGACGTGATCGTGGTGCCCGACCTCGACACGCTGCTGCCGATCCCGTGGGAGCCGGGGGTCGCGTGGTGCATCGGCGACGCGCTCAGCCCGGCCGACGAGAGACCCGTCGACGAGTCACCCCGCCAGGTGCTGCGCAGGGCGCTGGAGGTGTTCGAGACCACGGGTCTCTCGCCGGTGGTCGGGCCGGAGCTGGAGTACTTCCTCTGCGAACCCGACGAAGACCGCCCGAACGGGTGGCGGCCGTACTGCGACGAGCCGGGCAACGTGTACGCGACCGGCCGCCGCGGAGACTCGGACGGTCACCTGCTGAGAACTCTCCGGACGTTGAGCTCGGCGGGCCTGCAGACCACCGGCGGCAACCACGAGTACGCCGGCGGGCAGTTCGAGATCAACCTCGTGCACTCCCCCGCGATGGACGCGGCCGACCGGGCGTTCCGGTTCAAGACCTCGGTGAAGGAGCTCGCCCGGCGCGAGGGGCGGCTGGCGACGTTCATGGCCAAACCGTTCAACGACGGCGGCGGCTCCGGCTTCCACCTGCACCTGTCGTGCCACGAGAAGGACGGCCGCAACGCGTTCCAGGCGGCGGGCACCTCGCACGGCCTGTCGGACGAGGCGCGCTGGGCGATCGGCGGCATCCTCACCCACGCACCGGCGCTGGCCGCACTGCTCAACCCGACGGTCAACTCCTACAAGCGGTTCGGCCCGGACTCGCTCGCCCCGTGGCTGATCGACTGGGGCCTCGACAACCGCAGCTCGATGCTGCGGGTCCCGGCCGAGCGGGGCGAGACCACCCGGCTGGAGCTGCGCCTGGGCGACGCGAGCGCGAACCCGTACCTGGGCATCGCGGGCCTCATCGCCGCCACCTACCTGGGCATCCGCGACCGGATCGACCCGCCGCGCCCCTCGGCGGGCTACGGCTACGACCCGTCCAAGGCCCCGACGCTGCCCGCCACGCTGCCGGACGCCCTCGCCTACCTGGAGGAGGACACGGCGATGGTCGAGGTGCTGGGCAAGGACTTCGTCCGGTCCTATGTGGACTTCAAGTGGGAGGAGGTGGCCCGCTTCCAGCGGTTCGTGACCGACTGGGAGTTCACCGAGTACGCGTACCACCTATAGTTCACCCGCGATGACTGCACTCACGGACCGGCTCACCTCGATCGCCGACGAAGACGAACTGTTCGACACCTTCTCCGGGTGGGCCGCCGAACGCGGCCTGGCGCTGTACCCCGCGCAGGAGGAGGCGGTCATCGAGCTGGTCTCGGGGGCGAACGTCATCCTCAGCACGCCCACCGGGTCGGGCAAGAGCCTGGTGGCCATCGGTGCCCACCTGGTCGCGATGGCGGGCAACCAGCGCAGCTTCTACACCGCGCCGATCAAGGCGCTGGTCTCGGAGAAGTTCTTCGCGCTGTGCGAGGTGTTCGGGCCGGAGAACGTCGGCATGATGACCGGCGACGCCTCGGTGAACGACCAGGCGCCCATCATCTGCTGCACCGCGGAGATCCTCGCGAACATCGCGCTGCGCGACGGGACGGCCGCGGACGTCGGCCAGGTCGTGATGGACGAGTTCCACTTCTACTCCGAGCCCGACCGCGGCTGGGCGTGGCAGGTGCCGCTGATCGAGCTGCCCCAGGCCCAGTTCCTGCTGATGTCGGCGACGCTGGGCGACGTCGCGTTCTTCGAGAAGGACCTGACCCGGCGCACCGGCCGCCCGACCGCGGTGGTCCGTTCGGCGCAGCGCCCGGTGCCGCTGAACTTCCAGTACGTCCTCACGCCGTTGCACGAGACGATCGAGGACCTGCTGCACGGCCGCGAGGCGCCGATCTACGTCGTGCACTTCACCCAGGCCGCCGCGCTGGAACGCGCGCAGTCGCTGATGAGCGTCAACGTGGCGACCAAGCAGGAGAAGGAAGCCATCGCCGACCTCATCGGCAACTTCCGGTTCTCCTCCGGCTTCGGCAAGACGCTCTCGCGGCTGGTGCGGCACGGCATCGGCGTGCACCACGCGGGCATGCTGCCCAAGTACCGGCGGCTGGTCGAGCAGCTCGCCCAGGCCGGTCTGCTCAAGGTCATCTGCGGCACGGACACCCTCGGCGTCGGCATCAACGTGCCGATCCGCACGGTCGTGTTCACGGCGCTGGCGAAGTACGACGGCACCCGCACCCGCATCCTCAAGGCCCGCGAGTTCCACCAGATCGCCGGCCGGGCCGGTCGCGCGGGCTACGACACCGTCGGCACGGTCGTGGTGCAGGCGCCCGAGCACGAGGTCGAGAACCGCAAGGCGCTGCTGAAGGCGGGCGACGACCCGAAGAAGAAGCGCAAGGTCGTCCGCAAGAAGGCGCCCGACGGGTTCGTGTCGTGGAGCGAGTCGACGTTCGAACGGCTCGTGGGCGCCGAGCCGGAGCCGCTGACGTCGTCGTTCCAGGTCTCGCACGCGATGCTGCTGAACGTGATCGGCCGCCCGGCCGGTGGCGCGTTCCAGGCGATGCGGCACCTGCTGGAGGACAACCACGAGGACCGCCCGAAGCAGCTCAAGCACATCAAGCGCGCCCTGGCGATGTACCGGGCCCTGGTCGCGGCCGGTGTCGTGGAACGCTCCGGCGGCGACTTCCGGCTCACGATGGACCTGCAGTTCAACTTCGCGCTGAACCAGCCGCTGTCGCCGTTCGCGCTCGCGGCCATCGAGCTGCTCGACCGGGAGGCCCCCGGCTACGCGCTGGACGTGCTGTCGGTGATCGAGTCCACGCTGGACGACCCGAGGCAGATCCTGGGCGCGCAGGAGCACAAGGCCCGCGGCGAGGCCATCGGCGCCATGAAGGCCGAGGGCATCGAGTACGACGAGCGCATGGAGCTGCTGGAGGACGTCACCTACCCGAAGCCGCTGGAGGAGCTGCTGGAGGCGGCGTTCCTCACCTACCGCCGCGGCCACCCGTGGGTCGGCGACTACCACCTGTCCCCCAAGGCCGTCGTGCGCGACATGTACGAGCGCGCGATGACGTTCACCGAGTACGTCTCGTTCTACGGCCTGGCCCGCTCGGAGGGCCTCGTGCTGCGCTACCTGGCCGACGGCTACAAGGCCCTGTCGCAGACGGTGCCGGAGGAGGCCAAGACCGAGGAGCTGCAGGACCTGATCTCGTGGCTGGGCGAGCTCGTCCGCCAGGTCGACTCGTCGCTGATCGACGAGTGGGAGAAGCTCACCAACCCCGACGGCACGGTGCAGGAGGTCCGCGTGGACCAGCCGCCCGCCGTCACCCGCAACACCCGCGCGTTCCGGGTGCTCGTGCGCAACGCCCTGTTCCGCCGCGTCGAGCTCGCCGCCAAGCGCGACTGGTACTCGCTGGGCGAGCTGGACCACGAGTCCGGCTGGACGGCCAAGGAGTGGATGGACGCCCTGGAGCCGTACTTCGAGGAGCACTCGGACATCGGCACCGGCCCCAACGCGCGCGGCCCGGCGTTCCTGATCATCAACGTCGAGCAGGAGCGCTGGGTGTGCCGGCAGATCTTCGAGGACCCGGCAGGCGACAAGGACTGGGGCTTCAACGCCGAGGTCGACCTGGCCGAGTCCGACGAGCTGGGCGAGGCGGCGCTGACCATCACCGACGTCGGCCGGCTCTGAGGCCGTCCCCGCGCCCCGATCGCGGAACCGGGCCGCGGACCGTTTCGCGAATCCCGTACGAATTCGAACGACTCTTCGTCGTTCTCCGGCCTGGGTGCGCGCGACAGCGGCCACGACAAAAGCGTTAATGCGCAGAATCCGGGGTTACCTGGATTCTGCACCCGCTAAACGTTGAAACCCGATGCATTTCAGCGATCGGGCATAACCGCTGGCCAGTTGAGACGACGGCTCCACCGGGGCGCTATGACGGCTTGATTGGCCGGGTGGTCCGGTCGGGGCAACATCATTGCGCCGCACCTCCGCGGTCGAGATATGGTGTTGCCCATGGGGGAATTAGTTCGCGCTCGTTCTCGGCAGCCGCAGCCGCCCACTGGCGCACCACCACGGGAGGAGTGAAGTGGACCCGGCACTGGACTCGCTGCGCGACCGGCTGGCGGAGATCGTCGCGTCGCCGCCGGACAACACCGAAGCCCTCGTCGACACGCTGAGCGGACTGGCCAAGCTCTCGAACCAGTGGTCCGAGGCGATCCAGGCGCTGCGCGCGCCCACCCGCAGACTCGTCGGGCCGGCCGCTGCCGCCTCGGTGAGCGTGGCGGCGCGGCGCGCGGAGGAGTCGTTCATCGAGCTGGAGATCACGCTGGGTGACGCGCTGGCGGCTCAGCCGAGGGCGATCCGGCAGTCCTGAGGCCGCCGCTCGCGTGACCAGGCAACTGCACGGTGGGTGACGACGGCGCCGATGACAGGGGCCAGACGCACCCGTTCGGAGGGTTCCCGTACCTCCTCGCCCTGTCGGATGATGCGCCAATTGGGCTTTCTGGGGTCGAGGGGGTGCTTGCCGTGCGCACGACGGGCAACCGGACCCCCGCGGCGACTCACCCTCCGTGAGGAGGCATGATCGCGTATCCGACGCCCTCGGCTCACCAGGCGCGCGTTGACCGAGCGTGGTCCAGTCGCGCCACGTGAGGATCGGCCGTACACAGTTTGGACTCGATCTCGAATGACCTCAGGTCTGCCGTGCCCCCTGTGCGAGGGACCGGATCGACGTGGCAGCCTCGAACGGTCCCTGCGGGTGCTCGCCGTCGACGACGAGGCACCCGCGCTGGAGGACCTCACCTACCTGTTGCGCTCAGACCCGCGCATCGCGCACGTCGAAGCCGTCACCGACGCCACGAAGGCGCTGCGGGTGCTGCACCGGGCGATGGACGCGGGCCAGCCGCTCGACGCGGTGTTCCTCGACATCCGCATGCCGGGGCTGGACGGTCTCGACCTCGCCCGCGTGCTGTCGAGGTTCGCGCAGCCGCCACCGGTCGTGTTCGTGACCGCGCACCAGCAGCCCGCCGTCGAGGCGTTCGAGCTCAAGGCGCTCGACTACCTGCTCAAGCCGGTGCGCCAGGAGCGGCTGGCCGAGTCGGTGCACCGGATCGTGCACGAGGTCTGGGACTCGAAGAACCCCGCGGAGGCCGCCCCGCCCGCGGCCGCGCAACCGGCCAACGCCACCCCGCCCGAGGTCGGTGACGAGGTCATCCCGGTCGAGCTCGGCGGCGTCACCCGCTTCATCCGGCTCGCTGACATCCGGTACGTGGAGGCGCACGGCGACTACGCCCGGCTGCACACCGCGACCGGCAGCGGGCTGGTCCGCGCCGCGCTCAACGGGCTCGAGGAGCGCTGGCGCAGCGCCGGGTTCGTGCGCATCCACCGCAGCCACCTCGTCTCGCTCGGCCACATCGACGAGCTGCGGCTGGAGGAGGGGCACCTCAGCGTCACGATCGGCGGCGCGGTGCTGCCGGTGAGCCGCCGGCACGCCCGGCACCTGCGGCAGCTGCTCGTGCGCCGCGCCCGGCCGGCGCCGGTGTCCGGTCAGGCCGCGCCCGCGGCCACCGCGCACCCGCGCAACGGGCTGGGGTCGTGACGACACCGCCACCGGGGCAGCCGCCCCCGCGGCCGGTCCAGCGCGTGGTGGTGACGAGTCCCCGCACCAGGGCGCCGCGGGCCCGGCGGCCGTACCCGGGCACCAGGGAGATCAACGAGCAGAGCGAGCTCGGCGCTGTCTACATGCGCACCCTGATCCGCGCCCAGCGCAGGCTGGGCCTGTCGGTGTGCTTCGTGGTGTGCGGGACGCTGGGACTGCTGCCGCTGCTGTTCGCGATCGAGCCGCAGATCGGCAAGATGCGGATCTTCGGGCTCGGGCTGCCGTGGTTCCTGCTGTGCGTGGCGACGGGCCCGATGCTGCTGCTGGCCGGCTGGTTCTACGTGCGGCAGGCCGAACGCAGCGAGCGCGAGTTCGCGGAGCTGGTCGAACGGCCATGACGAGCGGGTACGCCGTCGTGGCGGTGCTGGTCGTCGCACTGGGCACGATCCTGGTCGGCACGTACGGGCTGCGCGTCTCCCGCACCACGTCGGACTTCTACGTCGCGTCGCGCACGGTGTCGCCGTGGTGGAACGCCTCGGCGATCGGCGGCGAGTACCTGTCGGCGGCGTCGTTCGTGGGCATCGCCGGGCTGATCTTCGCCTACGGGCCGGACATGCTGTGGTTCCCGGTCGGCTACACCGCCGGGTACCTGGTGCTGCTGACGATGGTCGCCGCACCGCTGCGCCGCTCCGGCGCGTACACGCTGCCGGACTTCGCCGAGGCCCGCTTCCGCTCGCGCGGTGTGCGGGGCGTCGCGTCGGCGCTGGCGCTCGCGATCGGCTGGCTGTACCTGTTGCCGCAGCTCGAAGGCGCGGGGCTGACGCTGAACACGGTGACCGGGGCGCCGGACTGGGTGGGTGCGCTGGTCGTCGCGGCGGTCGTGACGGTCAACGTGATGTCCGGCGGGATGCGGTCGATCACGTTCGTGCAGGCGTTCCAGTACTGGCTCAAGCTCACCGCGATCACCGTGCCGGTCGTGTTCCTGGTCGTCGCGTGGCAGGTGCACGGCGCCCAGTCGCTGACCGCACCGGAGTTCCCGTCGTTCCGGCAGGACACCGAGGTCGTGTTCCGGAACGAGACGGTGGTGCACGCCGAGCAGGCCGTCACCGTCCGGGGCTCCGGCGAGGTCGACGGGCAGCGCGTGGAGGGCGGCGGGCACGTGCTGACCGCCGGCCACCACCGCGTCGGACAGGGCTCGAAGCTCACGTTCCCGCAGGGCTCGACCGTGCCGCACGTGTCCACGATGGGGCACAACACCAACGAGACGTGGTCGCTGCCGGAGTCGAGCGGGCAGCAGTTCCCGCTGTACGCGGCCTACTCGCTGATCATCGCGACGTTCCTGGGGACCATGGGGCTGCCGCACGTGATCGTGCGCTTCTACACCAACCCGAACGGCACGGCCGCGCGCCGCACGACGTTGATCGTGCTGGGCCTGCTGTCGGTGTTCTACCTGATGCCACCGGTGTACGGGGCGCTCGGCCGGCTGTACACGCCCGAGCTGCTGATGACCGGGCAGACCGACGCCGTGGTGCTCGTGCTGCCGACGCGGATGATCGACGGTCTCGGCGGCGAGCTGCTCGGCGCGCTGGTGGCCGGTGGCGCGTTCGCGGCGTTCCTGTCGACGTCCTCGGGGCTGGTGGTGTCGCTGGCGGGTGTCCTGTCGCAGGACGTGCTGCGGCTCGGCGGCGTGCGCGGGTTCCGGATCTCGACGGTGCTCGCGGGCATCGTGCCGCTGGCGATGACGTTCGTGTCGACGGGCATGCCGGTGGCGGACATGGTGGGCCTGGCGTTCGCGGTGGCGGCGTCGTCGCTGTGCCCGTTGCTGATGCTGGGGATCTGGTCGACCCGGATCACGACCGCCGGCGCCATCGCGGGCATGCTCGCGGGCGGCCTGCCCGCCCTGACCGCGGGGCTGGTCACGATGTTCACCGACACCGGCGACGCCCGGTACGAGACGCTCCTGTCCCGTCCGGCGGCGTGGACGGTGCCGCTGGGCTTCGGGGTCATGTACGTGGTCTCCCTGCTCACCCAGCGGCACGTGCCGCCGGGGGTGCAGCGCACGATGGTCAAGCTCCACGCGCCCGAGAACCTCGGGCTGGACGGCTCAGGTTCGTCTTCCCACGGCGACGAGCGAAGCTAGAGGTGAACTGAGATGCACGACCTCCTCACCGCCGCGGCGATCCTGATCGTCGGCGGGGCGGCGGTGCTCGTGCTGTGGCGGGGCACGCGCAGCCGGCAGTCGCTGTCGACCGAGGCCCAGCGCGTGACCTACGAGACCCTGCACACCGCCTGGTCCGCCGCTCCCCCGCTGCGCGCGGGCCTGGTCCCGGACGCGGCGAAGAGGTCCGCGCGCCACCTGCGCACACTGCTCGACACCCCCGCGCTCGCGCTGACCGACGAGACCGAGGTCGTCGCGTGGGAGGGCGTGTCCGAGCACCACGCCGCGGAGGCGATGGCGCAGGCGCAGGACGTGTTCCTGACCGGCCGCACCCAGGCGTTCGACATCGGCTGCACCGAACCGAACTGCCCGATCAACTGCGCGGTCGTCGCCCCGCTGACCGTCGAGGGCCGCGTGGTCGGGACCCTGGCCGCCTACTCCCGCGAGGCCTCCGCGGGCCTGGTCCGCGCGACGAACCAGGTGGCCCGGTGGGCGGCGGGGCAGCTGGAGCTGGCCGAGCTCGACCGCTCGCGGACGCGCCTGGTGGAGGCCGAGGTGCGCGCACTCCGCGCCCAGATCTCACCGCACTTCATCTACAACTCGTTGTCCGCCATCGCTTCGTACGTCCGCACCAACCCGGAGCGCGCGCGTACGTTGCTCCTCGACTTCGCGGACTTCACCCGCTACTCGTTCCGGCGGCACGGCGACTTCACGACGCTGGCCGAGGAGCTGCGTTCGATCGACCAGTACCTCGCCCTCGAACGCGCCCGCTTCGGCGAACGCCTGAGGGTGACGTTGCAGGTGGCGCCCGAGGTGCTGCCGGTGACCGTGCCGTTCCTGTGCCTGCAGCCGCTCGTCGAGAACGCCGTGCGGCACGGCATGGAGGGCAAGGTCGAGCCGGGCCACATCCAGATCTACGCGAACGACAGCGGTGCCGAGGCCGAGATCACCATCGAGGACGACGGCATCGGCATGGACCCCGACGAGCTGCGGCGGACGCTCGCCGGTCAGGTCGACGAATCCGCGGGGATCGGGCTCGGGAACATCGACGAGCGGTTGCGGCGGGTGTACGGGGACGAGTACGGGCTCGTGGTGGAGACGGCGTGCGGGCTGGGCACGAAGATCACCGTGCGGGTGCCGAAGTACCAGGCGGGCATCAACGGCATGTGACGCGGGATGCGGTGAAGTGGCGCGGGAGCGGCCATGAGTGCGATGAGCGGTCGTGGTGCGATGAGCGGTCACGGGTGCGATGAGCGGTCTGGAGTGGCGGTGCTCGGTCCGGCGGGCGACGCGGTGGTGCTGACGATGCCGGAAGCCACGCGGTTCATCACCCACGCGCGCCAGATGATCGCGGAGGCGACAGCGACAACGCACTGAGCGGACACCGGTCGGCCGGTCACGGTGCGATGAGCGGTCAGTGCTCGGCAGGGCGCACGAACCGGGCGAGCGCAACACAACGCCGGGGCCACCCTTCCTCAGGGTGACCCCGGCGCGAGCAGGGGGACGGCGCCTCAGCCGGCCGCCTTCGCCGACCGGCGGTCCGCCGCGTCGAGCACGGCGCGGATCCAGTCGACCTCGTCGGTGCCGCAGGCGCCCTCGGCCACGGCGCGGCGCAGGCGGGTCCACAGGCCCAGGTCGGTCCACTCCTGGAAGCGGCGGTGCACGGTCGGCACGGTCACGCCGAAGGACGCGGGCAGGTGCCGCCACGCGCAGCCGGAGGAGAGCACGAAGACGATGGCGGTGAAGACCGTGCGGTTGCAGACGCGGCCGCGGCCACCGCCCTGGCGGCGGACCTTCGCGGGTGGGATGAGGGGTTCGACGACGGCCCACAGGTTGGGGCTGACCAGGCGGGACGAGAGCTGTTCGATGACGTCGCCGCGACCGGGGTCGGCGGTCTGCTCCGGCCACACGCCGGCGCGCATCCAGGAGTCCTGGCGCGGGACGGAGGTGTCGGCGGACCGGGTGTCCTGGCGGGCGGACTCGGCGCGCTGGCGGGAGCGCAGCAGGGTGGCCAGCGCGGTCTCCTCGGCCGTGCTGCGGCGCGAGGGGACGGCGTAGGCCTGGTGCTGCTGGGCGTGGCGGGCGATCTCGGCGCCGACGGTGCGGCGGAACGACGGTGCGGCGGCCAGGCGCGGGTCGACCGGCTGGCCGTAGCGGGGCACCTGGCCCTGGCGCGGCGGCAGCGGGCGCTGGGGCAGCTGACCCTGGGGGGCCTGGCGCGCGGGCACCGGGCGCGCGGGGACCTGACCCTGGGGGACCTGCCGCTGCGGGACTCCGCGCGCGAGTCGCGGGTCCGGCGTGCGGGCGAACTGGGAGTCGGTCATGGTGTGGTCCTCCGCCAGGACTTTTCCGTCAGGTGACAGCGCTCACGGTAGGAACGGTGCAGGTGGACAGGTAAGTGCGCGGGCCGTCGGCAGCGATGAGCGGGGCAAGGTCGGCGACTTGCGGCTCGCCCTGTTGAGACGAGTGGCGCACTGTCTGCGACGAACGGATAACCGGTCGTGTTACTCAGGACACGAACGGGTGGTCTCTTCGGTTCAGGTTGATCTCCTCGCGTTGACGCCACGGCTACCGTCGAGGTGTGAAGCTCTTGGCCACCAGCGACCTGCACGTCTCCTACCAGGACAACCGCGACGTGGTGGCGGCGATCACCGCACCGGACCCGGCCGACTGGCTGATCGTCGCCGGGGACGTGGGTGAGAAGTTCGGCGACATCGAGTGGACCCTGCGGACGCTGCGCCCCCGGTTCGGCCGGGTCATCTGGTCCCCGGGCAACCACGAGCTCTGGACCACGAAGGACGACGAGAACCAGGCGCGCGGCGAGGTGCGCTACAAGCAGCTCGTCGAACTCTGCCGCAGCCTCGACGTGCTCACCCCGGAGGACCCGTACGCGGTCTTCGACGGCGACGGCGGGCCGGTCACCGTCTGTCCCCTCTTCATCGGCTACGACTACTCGTTCAGGCCACCGGGTGCCACGGACGTGCAGTCCGCCCTCGCCATCGCGCACGAGGCGGGCGTCGTGTGCACCGACGAGTACTTCCTGCACCCCGACCCCTACCCGTCGCGCGAGGCCTGGTGCCGGGCGCGGGTGGAGGAGACGGCGCGGCGGCTCGCCGAGGTGAGCGGGCCGACCGTGCTGATCAACCACTACCCGCTCGTGCGCGACCCCACGTTCGTGCTGCGCTACCCCGAGTTCGCGCTGTGGTGCGGCACCACGGCGACGGCCGACTGGCACACGCGGTTCAACGCCGTCGAGATGGTCTACGGCCATCTGCACATCCCCCGCACGACCGTCTACGACGGCGTGCGCTTCGACGAGGTCTCCCTCGGCTACCCGCGCGAGTGGCGACCGCGCGGCGTGACCGGGGCCAAGTTGCACGACGTGTTGCGGGAGTCATAGGTGCTGGAACAACTCCTCCCCCCGCCGATCGCGGCGGTGGAACGGTTCGACGACGAGCAGCCGGCCGGCCTCTTCCCCGAGGAGGAGGCGCTGCTGGGCAACGCGGTGCCCAAGCGCCGCGCGGAGTTCGGCACCGCGCGCTGGTGCGCGCGCCAGGCCATGGCGCGGCTCGGTGTCGCACCCGCGCCGGTGCTGCCGGGGCCCAAGCGCGAGCCGCTGTGGCCGGAGGGCGTCGTCGGCAGCCTCACGCACTGCCTGGGCTACCGGGCGGCCGCGCTGGCGAGCACGGCGGACTTCCTGACGATCGGCATCGACGCCGAACCGCACGGGCCCGCGCCGGACGGGGTGCTGGGGGCCATCGCGGTGCCGGCCGAGCTGGACCGGATGGCCGGGCTGCGGGCGGAGGACCCGAAGATCTGCTGGGACCGGCTGCTGTTCAGCGCGAAGGAGACCACGTACAAGGCGTGGTTCCCGGTCACGCGGCGGTGGCTCGGGTTCGAGGACGCGGACATCACGCTCGACCCGGACGGCACGTTCCACTCGCGGATCCTGCTGCCCGACACCCCGATCGCGGACTTCCGCGGCCGCTGGCTGGTGCAGGGCGACGTCCTGGTCACCGCGATCGCGGTGCCCGCCGTGTAGGGCTCGTGTAGGGGCGGCCACCAGGCTGCTGGTCATGGTGGCTCCCCTCCCCCACGTCCCGCACGAGCGGCACGAGATCGCGCTCGACGTCGACGTGCTCTTCGGCGCTGTGCCCACCCGCGACGTCGACGCGTCCATCGAGGCCGTGGGTGAGCAGCTCTCTCGTCACGGCATCGCGCGCGGGTTGGTGTGCTCGTTGCGGGGCGGGTTGTTCGACGCGTGCTCGGGCAACGACGAGATGCGCAAGGCGATCGAACAGACGGGTCATGTCCCCGTGGGCACGGTGGACATCCGTGACGCGCTGACGGCCGAGACGGAGATAGCGCGCCTTGCGGCCGAGGGTGTGCGGCTGCTGCGGGTGTTCCCGCCGGAGCAATGGGTGGAGCCGGAGTCACCGGGTCTGCAGCACGTCGTCGGCCTCGCGTCGGCCCACGGCATGGTGCTGCTGACGAGCGGCGACATCAGCCGCTACTGGCCCGCGTTCAGCGGCACGCGGGTGTGCTTCCTGGACGTGCACGCCTACAAGGTGGCGGACTTCGTCGTACTCGCCCGTCGCGAGCCGGGGTTCGTGGCCTCGACCCGGATGCTGGTCGGACCCGACTCGATCGAGCGGATCGCGGGCGAGGTCGGGGCGCACCACCTCGCGTACGGCTCGCGGGCGCCGGTGCACGACGTCATGCCGTCGGCGTTGCGTCTGCGCATGTCCGGCCTCGGCACCGAGGAGTGGCACCAGGTGGCCGGGGGCACGGCCACGGCGTGGCTGGAGGACGCCCGATGATCATCGACGTGCACGGGCACGCGGGACCGTGGTTCTTCTCGACGGACGTGGGCGCCGTCGACGTCAACATCAAGCTCATGGACCGCTACGGCATCGACCGGCAGATCGTGTCCGCGTCCGAGGCGGTCACCTACGACATGGTGAGCGGCAACAGGTGGATGGCCGAGGCATTGGCCGAACAACCGCGTCTGCTCGGATACGTCGTCATCAACCCCAACCAGCTCGACGAGGCCGCACGCGAGCTGGAGCGCTACACCCCGGCGAAGCGGTTCGTGGGCGTGAAGATCCACACCACCTACCCCGCGCTGCCGCTCACGTCCACGCCGACGCGGGAGGCGCTGCGGATGGCTGCGGCCGCCGGGCTGCCGGTGCTGGTGCACACCTGGGACGACAGCGTGCTGGGTCTCGTGGACGTGCTGGAGGAGGTGCCGGGGCTGCGGGTGATCGCGGGGCACATGGGCGGGCCGGCGTGGCGGACGGCGGTCGAGGCGGCGGTCCGCAGCGACCGGCTCTACCTCGAACCGTGCTGCTCGATCACCGACCGCGACCGCTTCCGCTACGCCCTGGACCGCGTGCCGGTGGAGCAGGTGCTCTTCGGCACCGACAGCACGCTGGTCGACCCGGCGATCGCGCTCGGCGTGGTCGTGGACGCGGGCCTGAGCGAACGCGAGCACGAGCACGTGATGTGGCGCAACGCCGCCGGCCTGTTCGGGATTCCGGCGTGAGGCGCCTGCTCGCCGCGGCACTGGCGTTCGCCCTCACGGCCTGCGGCGCACCGGTGACCGGCCGGACGGTGACCGTGTGGCTGTACCCGGTCATCGACGACGAGACCGCGAGCAGGGCGTTCTGGCAGGAGGTCGAGCGCGGCTTCGAGTCGTCGCACGACATCGACCTGCGGATTCAACTGCAACCGTGGGCCGGCCGGCAGGAGAAGATCGGCACGGCGCTGCTGTCGGGCAGCGGACCGGACGTGGTGCTGCTGCAGCCGGACATGATCCCGCAGTACGCCGCCCAGCGGGCGCTCCAGCCGGTCGGCGACGTGGTGGCGGCGAGTGGGACGGCGTTCCGGCCGTCGGCGGTCTCGGCGCTGACGGTGAACGGCGAGGTCTACGGCGTGCCGCTGTACCAGACCGTCACGACGACGGTCTACAACCGCGCGTTGTTCGCGCAGGCGGGGATCACGGAACTGCCGCGGACGTGGGACGAGGTCAGGGCGGCCGCGCCGCGGCTCGCGGCCAGGGGCGTGCCGGTGCTCGACTACGCCGGGTCGGCCGAGGAGACGCTCAACATCACCTTCTACCCGCTGCTGTGGCAGGCGGGCGGCACGGTGTTCAGCCCGGACGGCCGGCGCAGCGCGTTCTCCTCCCCGGAGGGCGTCGCGGCGCTGCGGTTCCTCGTCGACCTCGCGGCGGCGGGCGGCCTGCCCGCGGACGTTACGACCCGCAAGAGCGACATCAGGGACGACCCGGTGGCGCTGGGGAAGGCGGCGATGAGCCACGTGACGACCGCCGCGGAAGCCCGCGCCATCGCGGCGGGCATCGGAGCGGACAACACCGCGGTCGGCCCGCCGTTGCAGGGCCGGGTGCGGGCGACGTTCGGCCAGCCCGGCGCGTTGGCGCTGGTGCGCACCGCGAAGGACACCGCGGCGGCCAGGACCGTGCTCGCCCACCTGAGCTCGCGGGAGGTCGTCGACGCGCTGTGCGCCCGGTCGGACTTCTTCGCGCCGTGGGCCGAGGTGGCGCCGCCGCAGGACGCCCTGGCGAGGAGCTTCCTCGACGCGCTGCCCTACGCGTCGGCCGGTGACCCGCACCCGCAGGCGCGCAGGGTGATGGGCCTGCTGGCCCCGCACCTGCAGGCCGCGCTGCTGGGCAGGAGCACCCCGGAGCAGGCGCTCGCCGACGCCGCCGCCGAGGTCGACGGGCTGCTCGGCCGCTGATGCGCGGCGCGGTCACGACCCTGCTCTTCCTGCTGCCGGTGCTGGTGCTCTTCGGCCTGTTCCGGGTCGTCCCGGTGCTGGGGGCGGCCGGGCTGAGCCTCACCGACCACGACGCGGGCGGCGGCTGGACGTTCGTCGGGCTGGCGAACTACCGCGACCTGGCCGCGAGCCGGACGTTCACGGCCAGCCTGCGCACCACGCTCGGCTACGTCGCGCTGTGCGTGCCGCTGACCGTGCTGGTGGCGCTGGGAACGGCGGTGCTGCTCGACCGGGTCACGTGGGCGCGCGGCTGGTTCCGCGCCGCCCTGCTCGCCCCGTACGCCACCAGCCCGGTGCTCGCCGCCGTGGTGTGGCGGTGGCTGTTCGAGCCGCTGGGGGTGCTGTCCCACCCGTCGCTGGTGCTGCCCGCGCTCGCCGTCGTGAGCGTGTGGAAGGGGTCCGGCTACGCGGTGCTGGTGCTCTTCGCCGGTCTGCAGGACGTGCCGTCCGACTGCCTGGACGCGGCCAGGGTGGACGGGGCGACCGCGTGGCAACGGGTGTGGCACGTGCTGCTGCCGTTCCTGCGCCCGGTGTTGTTCTTCGTGGTGGTGGTCGAGACGATCGGCGCGTTCCAGGTCTTCGACACCGTTTTCGTGCTGACCGAGGGAGGGCCGATGCGGGCCAGCCAGGTGCTGGCGTACGTGGTGTACGAGTACGGGTTCCGGTTGTTCGACCTCGGGCACGCGGCGGCGGCCGGGGTCGTGCTGTGGGCCGTGGTGCTGCTGATGGCGCTGACCCAGCGGCGGGTGTTCGGCGGGGACCCGTGAGGCGCTCGCGGTGGCCGGTCGTGGTGCTGGCGGTGGTCACGCTGCTCGCGCTGGGACCGTTCGCCGTGATGGTCGTGGTCGCGCTGTCACCACCCGGTTCCCCGACGCTGCCGCACGCCCTGCCGGAGTCGCTGACGCTGCGGAACTTCGCCGTGGTGCTCGCGGCCGAGGACTTCGTGCGGTGGACGCTCAACACGCTGGTCTACGCGCTGGTGTCGGTGGTGGTGGTCCTGCTGTCCGCGTCGATGGCCGCGTACGTGTTCGCCCGCAAGCGCTTCCGCGGCCGGGACCTGCTGCTGTGGACGATCGTGTCGACGTTCATGGTGCCGTTCCACGCGGTGCTGGTGCCGTTGCTGCTGCTGGTCGCGTCACTGGGGTGGGTGGACACCTGGTGGGGACTGGTGGTGCCGACGCTCGCCAACGCCCAGGCGGTGCTGGTGCTGCGGCAGTTCATCCGCGCGCTGCCGGGCGAGGTGTTCGACGCCGTGCGGGTCGACGGCGCCGGCGACTGGCGGACCTACTGGCACATCGTGCTGCCGTTGTGCCGTCCGGTGCTCGCCACGCTCGCGGTGTTCGTGTTCCTGTGGCACTGGAACGACTTCCTGTGGCCGTTGGTGGTCACGAACTCCACGGACATGCGCACGCTCACCCTCGGTCTGTCCACGATGGACTCCACACGGCTGGACATCGCCGAGCTGATGGCCGCCGCGACCGCCACGGCGCTGCCGTGCCTGGTGGTGTTCTGGTTGCTGCAACGGCACCTGGTCAGCGCGCTCACCGGCCGGGGCCGGTGAGGCCCGTGCTGTGCAGCGCGGCACGGGTGCGGACCTGGTGCAGCGGCATGTCGAACCGTTCGAACAGCCGCAACGCCCGCGTGAAGCACTCCTGCGCCTCGGTGAAGCGGCGGTCGCGGTGGGCGACCCAGCCGAGGCTGTAGAGGGTCTCGGCCTTGCCGACGCTCTCGTCCTGCGGCGAGAACGCGGCCTGCGACCGGGCCATCAGCGCCGCCGCGCGATCGGCGTCACCGCGCTGGGCGTGGATGGCGGCGAACACGTGCAGCGCCAGCGCCTCGTCGCGCGGACAGGACGCCGCGCGGAACAGGCCGACGGCCGCCGGCATCGCGTGCTCGGTGGCGGCGAGGTCGCCGCGGGCGTTGTGGAGCAGGCCGTAGCTGAACAGCACGCACGCCCGCCCGTAGTCCGAGTCGAGCTCGGCGAAGGCGGCCAGCGCGCGGTCGAGGAACGCCGCGGCCTCGTCGAGGCGGCCCTGGTTGCGCCGCACCACCCCGAGCCCCTGCAGGGCGAAGGCACCGCCGAACGCGTCGGCGCACCGGTGGAAGCCGGCCCTGGCGCGCGCGAGCAGGGCGGCGGCCTCGTCGTGGCGGCCGTGGAACAGGTCGACGCTGCCCAGGCCCAGGTTGGCGTAGGCCTGCCCCGGCACCTCGCCGAGGTCGTGGAACAGGTGCTGCGCCCGCGTGAAGTGCGTGCGCGCCTCGCTGAAGCGGTCGCGGTAGAACGCCAGCGCGCCGAGCCCCTGGTGCAGGACCGCGGTGCGCCGGGCGTCGCCGCTCTGCTGCGCGGCCGCCAGGACCAGCTCGTGCGTGTGCCGCCACAGGTCGTAGTGGCTGCGCAGGTCGAACAACGTCGTCAGCACCCCGGCGGTGTCGGCGGCGAGCGCGGTCAGGCCCAGCGCGAGCGCCTGCTCGACGACGGCGACCAGCGCGTCGCGTTCGGCCTCCAGGAACGCCAGCGGGTCGGCGAGCAGCCGGGCGGTGACGTCCCCCGGCAGGCGCGCGTCCCGCACCTCCAGCCGCACCTTGAGGAACCGGCTCGGCAGCCCGGACTCGGCGCGCGCGGCCAGGTCGAGCCAGGCGGTGAACGCGCGGGTGAGCGCCGCGGTGCGGCCGGGGTCGTCCTGCTGCGCGCGTTCGCGGCCGAAGACCCGCAGCAGGTCGTGGAACCGGTAGCGGCCGTGGCCCGCTGGTTCGAGCAGGTGCGCGTCGGCGAGGCCGTCGACGAGCTCCTCGGCGTCCGCGACGGGGACGTCGAGCAGCGGCCCCGCGACCCAGGCGGGGAAGTCCGGCACGTCGAGCAGGCTCAGCAACCGGAACGCGCGTCGCTGGGCGGGTCCGAGCGCCTCGTAGCTCAGCGCGAGGCTGGCGCGCGCCTCCAGGTCGTCGATGCACAGCTCGTTGAGGCGGGTGCCCTCGTCGGCCAGCCGTTCCGCGAGCCGCCCGACCGTCCAGTGCGCCCTGCGGGCCAGCCGGGAGCCCGCGATCCGCAGCGCCAGCGGGAGGTTGCCGCAGTAGCGGGCCACCGCCCTGGCGGCGTCGGGTTCCGCGGCGAGCCGGGACCGACCGGCGATCGAGGCGAGCACCCGCACCGCGTCCTCCGTGCTGAGCACGTCGAGGTGCACGGTGTGCGCGGTGTCGACGTCGACCAGCTGCGCCCGGCTCGTGATCAGCACCGCCGACCCCGCCGTGCCCGGCAGCAACGGCCGCACCTGCGCCATGTTCGCGGCGTCGTCGAGCACGACCAGCACGGGCCGCGCCGCGAGCTGCGACCGGTAGAGCGCGGCGCGGGCCTCCCGGTCCTCCGGAACGGCGTGCGGGTGCACCCCGCACGCGATCAGCAGCTCGGCCAGCACGGTCGCCGGGTCGCGCGGCGCGTGCGTGCCGCCCAGCCGCACGTAGAGCTGTCCGCCGGTGAAGTGCCCGGCCACCTCGTGCGCGACCCGCACCGCCAGCGTCGTCTTGCCCACGCCCGCCTTGCCGGTGATCGCGGCGACCGCACCGGCCCGCCCGGTCAGCAACCGGCGCAGCCGCGCGGTCTGGGTGGCGCGCCCGGTGACGTCCTGCGCGCCGGGCGGCAGCTGCATCGGTCGCACCACCACGGGTCCCTCGCCGCGCAGGACCTCCCGGTGCAGCTCCCGGATCTCCGCGCACGGTTCCACGCCGAGCGCCTCGACCAGCACCTCCCGCACCGCCCGGTACGTCTCCAGCGCCTCGGCGCGGCGCCCGGCCCGGTGCTGCGCGAGCATCAGCCGCCGCCACAGCCCCTCCCGCAGCGGCTGCTCCCGCACGAGCGCCGACAGCTCGGTGACGAGCGCCCGGTACTGCCCGGCCGCGAGCCGCGCGTCCGCGCAGTCCTCCCGCGCGGCGGCCGCCAGCTCCTCCAGCCGCACGACCTCGGTCTCGAGCCACCCGGCCCGCGGCACGTCCTCCAGCACCGCGCCCCGCCAGCAGTCCCACGCCTCCTGCCAGAGCTTCGACCGCCTTCAGCGCGTCCCCGGCGCGCAGTGCGCTCCGGGCCTGCCCGGCAGAGGCCTCGAACCGCACGCTGTCGAGCTGGTCCGGCTCCACCAGCAACCGGTACCCGCTGCCGTCGGTGACGAGCAGCCCGTCCAGCCCGACGTCCTTCAACGCGCTCCTGAGCCGGTTCACGTGCGTGTGCACGTTCGCCACCGCGCTCGCCGGCGGGTTCTCCCCCCACAGCGCGTCCACGATGCCGCTCAGCCCCACCGGTTTGCCCGCCCGCACCAGCAACGCGGCGAGCAACGTCCGCTGCCGAGGTCCCCCCAGTTTCACGGCCCTGCCGTTCCGCGTGACGCACAACGGTCCCAAAATGCCGAACCTCGCGATGTTCCCCAAGGCTCCCCACCCGGCTCTCGTCGCTGACTTCGCACGGTAGCACCGCCGGTACGGTGCGAGGACAGCCCACAAAAGGGTCAAAAAGTGGACAACTCGCAACCAGGTAAGGGGCCGAATGAAAATGGGCGCCTGAACGACCGCCGGCTTTCTCCGCGGACCGCCGGGAAATCCACCCCGGAATTCGGGACAATGGAAGGCTGTCATCGGGGCCGCGGCACGGCGGGCGTCCGGCGTCCCACCTGGTGCGCGGGAACGCTCCCCTGAGTGTCGGATTGATCAACCATGGTGCAGAGTGGTGAGGTGTTCCCTCGACCGCCGGGAGGCCACCATGGGCGAGGACGTCGCGAAGCAGGAGTTCACGCGCGAGGACCGCACGCGGTACCGGACGAAGGTCCGGCGGTGCCTCGACGTGTTCGCGCGGATGCTGCGCGAGGCGCGGTTCGACTTCGAGCGGCCGATGACCGGCCTCGAGATCGAGATCAACCTGATCGACGAGCAGGGTGATCCCGCGATGAAGAACCACGAGGCGCTGGAGGTCATCGACGACCCGGACTTCGTGACCGAGCTGGGCCAGTGGAACATCGAGATCAACGTGGCGCCGCGGCGGCTGGCCGGCGGGGGCATCACGGCGTTCGAGGAGACGGTGCGCCGCAGCCTCAACGACGCCGAGGAGAAGGCCCGCCGGGTCGGCGCGCACATGGTCGTCAACGGCATCCTGCCGACGTTGCGGTCCCGGCACATCACGCCGGACCTGCTGTCGGGCAACCCGCGCTACGCGCTGCTGAACGAGCAGGTGCTGGCGGCGAGGGGCGAGGACCTGCAGATCTCCATCGACGGCGTCGAGCGGCTGCACCTCACGTCCAGCTCGATCGTGCCGGAGGCGGCGTGCACGAGCACGCAGCTGCACCTGCAGGTGAGCCCCGAGCAGTTCCCCGCCTACTGGAACGCCGCGCAGGCCATCGCCGGCGTGCAGGTGGCGGTGGGCGCGAACTCGCCGTTCTTCCTCGGCAAGGAGCTGTGGCGGGAGACGCGGATCGCGTTGTTCCAGCAGGCGACCGACACGCGCGGCGACGAGCTCAAGGCGCAGGGCGTGCGGCCGCGGGTGTGGTTCGGCGAGCGGTGGATCAACTCGATCTTCGACCTGTTCGAGGAGAACGTCCGCTACTTCCCCGCGCTGCTGCCGATCTGCGACGACGAGGACCCGCTCGCGGTGCTCGACAAGGGCGACACGCCCTCGTTGAGCGAGCTGAAGCTGCACAACGGCACGATCTACCGGTGGAACCGGCCGGTGTACGACGTGGTGCGGGACCGGCCGCACCTGCGCGTGGAGAACCGGGTGCTGCCCGCGGGTCCGACCATCGTGGACACCCTGGCGAACGCGGCGCTGTACTTCGGCCTCGTGCGCGCGCTGGCCGAGGACGAGCGTCCGCTGTGGTCGCAGATGAGCTTCCAGGCGGCGGAGGAGAACTTCAACGCCGCCGCGCGCAACGGCATGGACGCGCAGATGTACTGGCCCGGCGTCGGCACCGTGCCGGTGGTCGAGCTGGTGCTGCGCCGGCTGCTGCCGCTCGCCCACGAGGGGCTGATCCGGTGGGGCGTCGACTCGGCCGAGCGCGACCGCCTGCTGGGTGTGATCGAGCAGCGGTGCCTGAGCGGTGTGAACGGCGCGACCTGGCAGGCCAGGGAGTTCCACCGGCACTACGACCACTCGCACCTGGACCGGGCGGACGCGCTGCGCACGATGCTGCGGACCTACGTGGACCTCATGCACGCCAACGAACCCGTCCACACCTGGCCGCTGTCGTCGTGAAGGGGGCGTGGCACCGGCCACGCCCCCTCACTCACCTCACCGGGACCAGCTCGTCCGGCATCAGCTCGTCGGGAAGTCGTCGGGCGTCCGGATGCGGTCCCGCACCCACACCCCGGCCGGCTTCAGCACACCGGTGCCCGCGAACGTGGTGCCCGAGCAGGTGCCGGTCTTGAACACCGCGCCCGTCAGGCCGTCGTCGGAGTAGTTCCAGTTGGCCCAGGAGATCTTCTTGCGGGCCATGAGGTCGACGTACCTCTGCGACATGGTGAAGTCGTTGCTGCCGCCACCGGACGCGGCCTGCGTGCCGAACTCGGTCACGAACACCGGGACCTGGCTCGACACCTGGTCCAGGACGCTGAGGTACGAGTCCTGGTGCGCCTGCGCGTAGAAGTGGAACGAGTACATGAAGTTCGTGGCGTTGACCCGGTTGTTCAGCACCTCGGACGGGCTGTCGCCGTCGGAGTGGCCGAACGTCGACCAGCCGTTCGTGCCCGAGACGATGAGGCTGTCCGGGTCGATGTCGCGGATGACCGGGATCATCTGCTCGGCGTAGGACTTCACCCGCGCCCACGAGACGTTGTTCGGCTCGTTGGCGATGTCGTAGATGATGTTGGTCTTGTCCCTGTGCCTGGTCGCGATCTCGGTGAAGAACGTCTTGGCGCGGGACAGGTTGTAGTTCGGGTCACCGGGGTCGAGCTGGTGCCAGTCCACGAGGACGTAGATGCCGCGGCGGGTGGCTTCCTCGATGTAGCCGTGCACCAGGTCGGTGAACTTGCGGGGGTCGGTCTCGTAGCCGTCCTCCTGGACGTACATGGCGACGCGGAGGAAGTCCGCGTTCCAGTCGTTGACCAGCGCGTCCCACCACTGGGACTTGGAGCACCGGTGGTACCACTGGATGCCGTGCGTGCTCATGCCGCGCAGCTGGACCGGCTTGCCGTACTGGTTGCACAGCTGCACGCCGCACACGCGCAGCAGCCCGTTGACGTCGTGCGGCCGGGTGCCGCCGGGGGTTCCGGGCTGCGTGCGCACCGTGACGGCACCGGAGGCGCCGGACAGGTTGCCCGCCGCGTCCCGCGCCCGCACGGTGAAGGTGTACGAGGTGTCCGGCGTCAGGCCGCTCACGGTGTGGGCGGTGCCGGTCGCGGTCTGCCCGCTCGACAGCACGTAGCCGGTCACGCCCACGTTGTCGGTGGACGCGTCCCACGCGAGCGACACCGAGGTCGCCGTGGTGCCGGTCGAGCGCAGGCCGCCGGGGACCGACGGGGCCGTGGTGTCCGGCGTGCCGGACTGCTGGTCGACGTCGACGCGGTCCAGGTTCGGGCCGCCGTTGGACGTGGTCGCGACGGTCTTGATCCTGTTGGTGCCCGCGGTGAGGGTCACGGCGGTGGAGCGGGTCGTCCAGGACGTCCACGCGCCCGTGCTCGGGAACGCGAGCTCGTCCGCGACCAGTGCGCCGTTCACCGAGATGTCCATCGGGCGGTCGGCCGTCTGGCCGTTGGCGAACCGGAAAGTAAGGGTCGCCGGGCCGGCAGCGGCGGCGGTCACGGTGAACTCCACCGAGCTGCCGACCTCGTTGTCGTAGTTGACGAAGCCCGAGCCGGTGAAGCCGGCGTGGTTGGACTCCACCACGCCGTGGGTGATCGTCGCGTTCTCCGCCTGGTGCTGGACCGGGGCGGCGACCGCGACGGCGGGGACGCTGAGCGCCAGTGCGGCTGGGACGACCAAGAACAGGGATCTGGCCACAGGTGCCTCCTGTGCAGGGGTACAGGGCGCGGCGGCGATTTAGTTAAGAAGGTTTCCTGTATGTTGTGCGTTGAATCACAGCACCGGACCACCGCCGCTGTCAACAAATTCGGGCGACCGGAACCGCGCGGGTGGGGCATCCTCGACCCCTGATGCGAACCACGGCCACGGCGGCGTCCTGATGGAGATCGCCTGCGACGAGTCGGGCTCCGAGGGCGAGAAGCTCGTCGGCGGGGTCACGGCGGTCTTCGCGCACGCGGCCGTGCGGCTGTCCCGCGAGGAGGCCGGCGCGTGCGTCGCCGAGCTGCGGTCGATGATCAGGTCGCCGGCCCTGGAGTACAAGGCGAACCACCTGCTGCGGCAGAAGAACCGGTGGGTGCTGCTGTGGTTCCTGGACCCGTCTGGCCCGCTGGCCGGCCGGGCGCGCGTGCAGCTGGTGGACAAGCGGCGGTTCCTGGCCGCACGGGTGCGCGCGGAGTTCGGTCCGGTCACCGGCCCGCTGGAGCACTACAACGACCTGCTGCGCGCCCGCGGGCCGCGCGGCGCCCTGGACCCGCTGTTCCCGGCGATCCTGCGGGCCGTGGCGCAGTGGCGCGGCCCGGTGTCGATCGTGCACGACCAGCAGCTGTCGCTGACCGAGGACCGCATCCGGCGGCTGAAGGAGGCTGCGCCGCGGCTGGCGGAGCTGACCCTGGCCGACTCGCAGCACGACGCACGGGTGCAGGTCGCGGACTTCCTCGCCGGGATCGCCCGGCGGGTGGCGGAGGACGAGCTGAACGGGCGGCCGGACCACGAGCTGATCGCACTGCTCCGCCCGTTCGTGACGGGGAACGAGGACGCGAGATGCCCGACCTGATCTTCTCCGACCCGCGCCTGGCGGCCGTCTACGACGCGTTCGACGGCCGGCGCACCGACCTGGACCTCTACCTGGCGGTCGCGGCCGAGCTCGGCGCGGCGAGCGTGCTCGACGTCGGGTGCGGCACCGGGTGCCTCGGGGTGCTGCTGGCCGAGGCGGGACTCGACGTGGTCGGGGTGGACCCGGCCCTCGCGTCACTGGAGCTGGCGCGCGCCAAGGACCCGCGGGTGACGTGGCTGCACGGCGACGCGACCTCGCTGCCGCCGCTGCGGGTGGACCTCGCGGTCATGACGGGCAACGTGGCGCAGGTGTTCCTCGGCACCGACTGGGAGGCGGCGCTGCGCGGCGTCCACGCGGCCCTGCGCCCCGGCGGGCACCTCGTGTTCGAGACGCGCAGGCCGGAGTCCCGGGCCTGGGAGGAGTGGGCGGACCGGCCGGACCGCGCGGTCGGCGGCGTGACCGAGCGGCTGGAGGTGCTGGAGGTGCGGCTGCCGTTCGTGTCGTTCCGGCACACCTACCGGTTCCCCGACGGGACCGAGCTCGCCTCGGACTCCACGCTGCGGTTCCGGTCGCACGACGAGGTCGTGGACAGCCTGGTGGGGTGCGGGTTCCGGGTGGCGGACGTGCGGGACGCGCCCGACCGGCCTGGGCGCGAGCACGTGTTCGTGGCGCAGCGGACCTAGGCCGGGCGGGGTCTTGTCGCGTCCGGACGCGACCCGCGGCGCGGGCGGTCACGGCGAGGGGTGGCGTGGCCGTGCTGTCCGGCCAGTCGATCGCACCGGGCCAGACTGGACGCACCCGGCGGTCGATCGCACCGGGCCAGACTGGACGCGCTGCGGCGGACCGGCCCCCTCGGCACGGACGGGCACGCTGGCGCGGACGCTCCCCCGGTGCACCACCGACGGGTGACCCAGCGGGTCCGGGCCGCGCTCACGCAGGGGTACCCCCGAGTCGGGATCCCCTGCGTCTCACCGTACTCAGCGGGTCCGACAAGATCGGGACTAGCCGACCAGCGCGGGTTGCTTCCAGGCCTGCACCAGCCACGGCAGCACGCGCGGCATCCGGTCGGCCACGACGTCGTGCAGCACCAGCACGATCCGCCCCGACCGCTCGGGTCCGGCGTCCAGCCACACGGCCTGCATCAGCACACCCGCCCGCAGGTCGAGCCCCGCCTCCGCTTCGGCCAGTGCGGCGGCCGTGGCGGCGGCGGGGTCGGTGACCTCGTGGTGCGCGAAGCCCGAACGGCACAGCTCGGGGTGCAGTTCCACCAGGGAAGCCAGTGCGGCGGCCAGGCGTCCGACGCCGAGCCCCGCCCGAACCTGCACCGTCATCGCTCTCACGTTAGGGGAGCCTAACCTACTTTCCAGGCGGGGTCGCGGCCACTGAGTCCCAGGACACGGTCCAGCAGCGGCGCGGTCGAGCCGACCTCCACCACGGCTCCGAACAGCGAGCCGTCGCGGTTGCCGGGACCGACCGACGACACGAAGCCGTGCACGACCTGGAGCAGGTCCTCGTCGACCTCGAACGGCTGCCCGGTGGCACGTGCGAGGTCCCAGCCGTGCAGCACGACCTCGTCCAGCGCCACGGCCGCGGCCACCTCGCCGGGCAGGTCGACGCCGGCCGCCGCGGTCATGCCCTCCCACGCCTGCGGTGCGCGCCAGGCCTGCGCGAGCTCGGCCAGGCGGGCCGGCACCGACTCGCGGAAGTCCAGCGGCAGCCGCGCCACGTCGCCGGAGGGGGTGCCCCGCAGCGGTGTCTTGCGCGCCGCCATCGTGAACGCCACGGCCAGGCCGTTGACGTGGTCGAGCAGGTCGCCGACCGCGTACTCCGGGCACGGCGTCGGTGCCGACAGGTGGCGGTCGGTCACCCCGCGCACCACCTCCGCCAGGCGGTCGGTGGCAGGTGCCAGGTCGAACATCAGTAGCCGTCCCCTCCCCAGAACTGCTCCTCCAGCGTGTCCGCCGTGCCGGCGAGCAGGTGCAGCGGGTCGGTGAACTCGTGGATGTCGAGGTCCTTGAGCGGCAACGAGTGCCGGACCACGACGTGCTCCCCCATGATCGCGAGGCCGCAGGCGACGGTGGAGTTGCCCACCTCCTCCAGCACGCGGCGGAGGTCCACCTGCGCGGCCAGCCCGCACGGGGAGGCGATCTGCACCCATTCGTGCATGTTGTCGAGCACTTCCCGGACGATGATCACGACCTGCGTGCGGTCGTCGTCGCCCTCCTCCACGTCCCCGAAGGTGAAGAGGATCCTCAGTTCCTCGCCCTGGTCGCTGATGACGTCGTACTCGGCGCGGACGTAATCCGCGAGGTCTCCCCAACTCGCCATGGCGCAACCCTACTGGCCGAGATCGCCCACAGCCCGACGACCAGCACGGCCAGGACCTCGGCGGCCAGCAAGATCCTCTCGATGTAGCCCAACGGGAACACGTTCCACCACCGGACGTCCGACACCGCACCCAGCACAATGGCGTAAAGCAGCGGCATGAATGCGACAACGCTCAACAAACCCGACGCCATCGTCCACCTGGCGTGTCGCCCCCAGACGTGGTCGCGCAGCCACGGCCGGGCCAGCAGGACGACCGCGACGGGCAGGCTCACGAACGCGACCATGCTGCCGAACCGGTGGATGCTGCCGCTGAGCTGGTTGGTGCCCATCGCCCAGTTCGTCTTCGGGAACACGACCACGAGCAGCAGGCCGAACGACCACAGCAGCAACGCGACCGAGCCCGCCGACCGCCACCGGGTCAGTCCTTTGTGGACCAGCGCGGTGAGGATGCCGGCCGAGCCCGCGACCAGCAGCAGCACGGCCACGTCGAACACCGGGCGGTAGTCGCCCAGGGCGTACTCGCTGATCGTGCGGTGCAGAGCGCCGACGGTCAGGTCGAGCAGGCCCACCATGGCGACGGTCGCGACGACCGCGAGCGAACCGCCGGTGGCGGCGAGGCGAGGAATCAGCACAAACCGGTCAACGAGCGGGTGAACCCCCGGGGTTCCTGGGTTCAGGAAGCCGACAGGATGCTCTCAGGCGCCGGACAGGTTCCCGGCCGGGAGCACGAGCCCGGTTCGGCGGCGCGTCGCCCCACCCCGGGGACTCAGCGCAGCGCCTGCGCGGCTTCGGCCACCACCGCCTCGGCCACGGCGGTGAGTGCGGGCGAGTCGAGCTTCCACTGCTGCCAGTACAGCGGGACGCTGACCGTGCGGCCGGGAGCGAGGTCGACCAGGCCGTCGAGCACCTGCTGCGGCGGCACCATGCCCCAGCCCAGGCCGGTGGCGACGGCGCGCACGTAGACCTCGGACGACGGGACGTGGTGGCGGTGCTCGGACGCGCCGCGGCCCCGCGTCAGAGTGCGGACGAAGCGGTCCTGGAGGTCGTCGTTGCGGTCGAACACCACGACCGGGGCATCCGGCAGCCACGACTTCAACGGCCCGGCCGCATGCCGGTTCACGAAGGACTCGGCGGCCATCGCGGCGTAGCGGATGTGGCCGAGCTTGCGCACCGAGCAGCCGGCGACGGGGTCGCGCGACGACGTCACCGCCGCCATCACCGCTCCCTGCCGCAGCAACGCCGTCGTGTGGTCCTGGTCCTCGCGGTGCAGGTCGAACGAGATCCGCAGCTCGGGCGGCACGCGGTGCAGCGCGGGCAGGAACCAGGTGGCGAGCGAGTCGGCGTTCACCGCGATCGGCACCCGCACGACCGCGTCCTCGCCGAGCGCCGCCCCGAGGTCCTGGTCGAGCGCCAGCAGTTGCCGACCGTAGCGGACGATCACCTCACCGGACGGCGTGAGCCGCACCGGGCGGGCGCGGACCAGCAGGACCCGGCCCGTGCGCTGTTCGAGCGCCTTGATGCGTTGCGAGACAGCGGAAGGCGTGACGTGCAACGCGGTGGCGGCGGCGTCGAACGTGCCGCTGTCCACCACCGCGAGCAGCGTGCGCACCAGGTCGAGGTCCATCACGAGCGCTAATGGTACGTAAGAATCTTCAGCTGGCCTCATCAAGAACGCGTCAATAGCGTGGACCGCGTGACAGACCTGCTGCTCGGCTTCGGCACCATGATGACCCTGATCGTCGCGATCGGCGCCCAGAACGCTTTCGTGCTGCGCCAAGGACTTCGCCGCGAGGCGGTGGCGAAGGTGGTCGCCGTGTGCGCCGTGTCGGACGCGGTCCTGGTCGCCGTGGGCGTCGCCGGGTTCGGCGCGATCGTCACCCGGTGGCCGCAGGCGGTCACCGTCGCCGCGGTCGTGGGCGGGCTCTTCCTGCTGGGGTACGGGTTCCTGGCCGCGCGGCGCGCACTGCGCCCGCAGGCCCTGCACGCCGACACCGGCGCCCGGCACCGGCCCGTGCTCACCGCGATCGCGCTGACGTGGCTCAACCCGCACGTCTACCTCGACACCGTGCTGCTGCTCGGGTCGATCGCCGCCGGCCGCTGGCTCTTCGGCGTCGGCGCGGTGACGGCGAGCATCACCTGGTTCGCCGCGCTCGGGTTCGGCGCCCGGCTGCTCAGCCCGCTGTTCGCGAAGCCGCGCGCGTGGCGCGTGCTGGACGGCGTGATCGCCGCCGTGATGATCAGCCTCGGGGTCGCGCTGATCGCCGGGACGTGACCAGCGCGGCGACCGCGCAGCCGGCCAGCACGCCGCTCGTCACCGGCGCCGCGGCTCCCGCGAACAGCGACGCGGAGGCGAGCCCCGCACTGAGCAGAGCACCGTAGAAGACCCGCGGCCGAACCTCACCCACGCCGACCACCCTACCCAGGGGACACGCATGTTGGGTGGTGATCAAGGACCCACCACCACATGTAGTATCTGCCGCACTGGTGGTTCGCCGGCCCGGACAACGGGCCGGTGAGGCAAGAGGGAACCCGGTGCGAGTCCGGGACTGCCCCGCAGCGGTGAGTGGGAACGAAAGCCGTCAACGAAGCACTGGGTCGCGAGACCTGGGAAGCGACGGCCGGTAGGCGCGAGTTCGACGCCCACGAGTCCGAAGACCTGCCACCGGGGTGCGCGCAAGCCTGCGCGCACGACACGGTGCCCCGAGGGAGGGCGGCTGTGTGCACCGGTGAACGGTGCGCGCATGCGCTTTTCCTCCTGGGCCCAGCTCGCGAGGAGAGAGCGTGCCCGACCGCCTTTCAGTGGTCATCGAGGAAGCCTGTGCCGATCTTCCGAACGCATCGGCCGAGGCGGTGCTGACCGAGACCAAGCGGAACCTGTACCACGGCATCACCGACGCCGAGCTCGCCCTGGCGCCGATCATGGCCGCCCGCGCGATGGTCGAGCAGGACCCGGACTACTCCTGCGTCAGCGCCCGCCTGCTGCTGGACCGGCTGCGCACCGAGGCGTGCGGCGTCCCGCTGTCGCACGCCGAGATGACCGAGCGCTACCCGTCGTACTTCGCCTCGTTCGTGCGGCACGGCGTCGACTGCGGCCAGCTCGACCCCCGGCTGACCTCGTTCGACCTGGCCCGCCTGGGATCGGCGCTGGACCCGTCCCGTGACCTCCGGTTCCAGTTCCTGGGCCTGCAAACCCTGTACGACCGCTACTTCCTGCACCGCGACGGCCGCCGCTACGAGCTGCCGCAGGCGTTCTTCATGCGCGTGGCCATGGGCCTCGCCCTGGAGGAGGACGACCCCGACGCCCGCGCGGTCGAGTTCTACGAGCTGCTGTCGTCGTTCGACTTCATGTGCTCGACACCGACGCTGTTCAACTCCGGGACGACCCGGCCGCAGCTGTCGTCGTGCTTCCTGACCACCGTGGCCGACGACCTCGGCGGCATCTTCCACGGCATCAGCAACAACGCGCTGCTCTCGAAGTTCGCGGGCGGCCTGGGCAACGACTGGACGCCGGTGCGCGGCATCGGCGCGCACATCAGGGGCACCAACGGCACGTCGCAGGGCGTGGTGCCGTTCCTGAAGATCGCGAACGACACGGCCGTGGCCGTGAACCAGTGCTTCGCACCGGACACCGGCGTCCACACCGCCGACGGCGTCAAGGCGATCAGGGACGTCGTGGCCGGCGACCTCGTGCTCGGGGTGAGCGGCACCTACCGCGAGGTCACCGACGTCATGCTCTACGACCAGGTCGACCCGATGGTCGAGGTGGAGGTCGAGCACTCCGCCGCACCCCTCAGGGTCACCGCCGGACACCCGTTGTACGCCGTCAGGGGCGTGCCGCTCGGCCAGGAGAACGCGCGGACGCTCAAGCAGCTCGCCGGCGACGAGGTGCGGCCGGAGTGGGTGGACGCCGGTCGGCTGGAGAAGGGTGACCTCGTCGCCAGGGTGGTTCCGCGGGAGGTCGTGCCCGTCGCCGGTTTCAGCGAGGACGATGCTCGTCTGTACGGCGTCCTGCTCGGTGGCGGGCACCTGTCGGAGGACGGGGTGCGGTGGGGTGTCTCCGGGAAACCCGGGCTGGACGCGCACCTGGACTTCGTCCGCGAGCACCTGTCGGCGCGCGGTGTCCGCTTCCGGGAGAACGGCCGCGACGACACCCACGTGTGGATCCACTGGGCCTCCGAACCCGAGGTGGGTGCCTCCGCGTTCCCGTTCACGCCTGAGGACCTCTACGACGACGACCGCCGGAAGCGGATCGCCCGCAGGTTCTCCCACCTGCCGCACGCCCAGACCCGGAAGCTCCTGCAAGGCCTGCTGGAGTCGAGCGGCGGTGCCTCCCGCGGCGTCGAGGTCCACTTCACCACGACGTCGCGGTCGCTCGCCGCGGGTGCCCGCTACCAGCTGCTGCGCCTCGGCATCCCCTCTGCCGGCGAGGACCTCGACGTCGGGGTTCCCGCCGTCGAGGGCATCGCCGAACTCGCCGGCTGCCGCCCGACCACCGAGCCAGACTGGGTCGAGCACCGGGGCATGGTGTTCTCGCGCGTCCGCGACGTGCGGGAGACCAAGGTGGTCCCCGAGGTGTTCGACCTCGAGGTCGAGACCGACGAGTCCTACCTGACCACGGCCGGCCTCGCCCACAACGGCGGGAAGCGCAAGGGCGCGGTCTGCGCCTACCTCGAAACCTGGCACATCGACGTCGAGGAGTTCCTCGACCTGCGCAAGAACACCGGCGACGAACGCCGCCGCACCCACGACATGAACACCGCGAACTGGGTGCCGGACGAGTTCCTGCGCCGGGTCCGCGCGGGCGGCACGTGGACGCTGTTCTCCCCCGACGAGGTGCCGGACCTGCACGACGCGTTCGGCGCCGAGTTCGCCGAGAAGTACCGCGCCTACGAGGCCAAGGCCGACGATGGCGGGATCAAGGTCTTCCGCCGGGTCCAGGCCGTGGACCTGTGGCGGCGCATGCTCACGATGCTGTTCGAGACCGGCCACCCGTGGATCACGTTCAAGGACCCGTGCAACCTGCGGTCACCGCAGCAGCACAGCGGCGTGGTGCACTCGTCGAACCTGTGCACCGAGATCACCCTGAACACCGCGGTCGACGAGGTCGCGGTGTGCAACCTGGGGTCGGTCAACCTCGCCCGGCACGTCACCGAGGACGGCATCGACCACGCCCGGCTCCGCAAGACGGTGCGCACGGCCGTGCGGATGCTCGACAACGTGATCGACGTGAACTACTACACGATCCCGGAAGCCAGGAACTCCAACCTGCGGCACCGGCCGGTCGGTCTGGGGCTGATGGGGTTCCAGGACGCGCTGTTCACGCTCGGCACGCCGATGGCGTCGCAGGAGGCCGTGGAGTTCGCGGACCGCAGCATGGAGGAGATCAGCTACTACGCCATCGAGGCGTCCGCCGACCTGGCTCGGGAACGCGGCGCGTACCGGTCGTTCGACGGGTCGCTGTGGTCGCGGGGCGTCCTGCCGATCGACTCGGTCGAGATCCTCGCGCGGCACCGCGCCGCGGACGAGCTGGAGCAGGACCGCGGGTCCATGATGGACTGGGCCGCCCTGCGGGCCAAGGTGCGGCAGGGCATGCGGAACTCGAACGTCATGGCCATCGCGCCGACCGCGACCATCGCGAACATCGCCGGCGTGAACCAGTCGATCGAGCCGCTGTACCGCAACCTCTACGTGAAGTCGAACATGTCCGGCGACTTCACCGTCGTCAACCCCCACCTGGTGAGGGCGCTCAAGCAGCGCGGGCTGTGGGACGAGCAGATGGTCTCCGACCTCAAGCTGCACGACGGCAGCCTCGGTGCGATCGACCGGGTGCCGCCCTACCTGAAGGCCCTGTACGCCACGGCGTTCGAGGTCGACAGCGCCTGGCTGGTCGAGGCGGGCTCGCGCCGGCAGAAGTGGATCGACCAGGCGCAGTCGCTCAACCTCTACCTGGCCGCGCCGAGCGGCCGCAAGCTCGACGAGCTCTACCGGCTGGCGTGGCTGCGCGGGCTCAAGACCACGTACTACCTGCGGACGCAGAGCGCGACGCACGTGGAGAAGTCCACGTTGCAGGGCACCGACGGCAAGCTCAACGCCGTCTCCCCCGTCGCCTGCTCCACCACCGACACCGACTGCGAGGCCTGCCAGTGACCGACCACATCATCGACGCCGGTGCCGCGCGGGTCGGCGTGGACGACAAGGCGATGATCAACTGCCGTGCGGACGTCAACCAGCTGCTGCCGCTGAAGTACCACTGGGCGTGGGAGAAGTACCTGGCCGGCTGCAACAACGCGTGGATGCCGACCGAGGTGTCCATGCAGGCCGACATCGGCCTGTGGAAGTCGAAGGACGGCCTCACCTCGGACGAGCGCCTGATGATCAAGCGCAACCTCGGCTTCTTCGCCACGTCGGAGTCGTTGGTGGCCAACAACATCGTGCTCGCCGTGTACCGGCACCTGACCAACCCCGAGTGCCGGCAGTACCTGCTGCGCCAGGCGTTCGAGGAGGCCGTGCACACCCACACGTTCCAGTACGTCTGCACCTCGCTCGGCCTCGACGAGGGCGAGCTGTTCAACATGTACCGGGAGATCCCGTCCATCACGGACAAGGCCGCGTGGGCGTTGCAGTTCACCCGGCACCTGGAGGACCCGGGGTTCCGCACCGGCACACCCGACCGCGACCGGGCGTTCCTCAAGGACCTCGTCGCGTTCTACGTGGTGTTCGAGGGCATGTGGTTCTACACCGGGTTCGCGCAGATCCTGTCCCTGGGGCGGCGCAACAAGATGGTCGGCGTCGCCGAGCAGTACCAATACATCCTGCGCGACGAGTCGATCCACCTGAACTTCGGCATCGACGCGATCAACCAGATCAAGCTCGAGAACCCGCACCTGTGGGACGACGCGTTCCAGGCGGAGGTGCGCACCATGCTCGCGGAGGGCTGCGAGCTGGAGATCGCCTACGGCCGCGACACCATGCCGAACGGCATCCTGGGGCTGAACTCCGAGCTGTGCGAGCAGTACCTGCGGTTCATCACGAACCGCCGCTGCGCACAGCTCGGGCTCGAGCCCGTGTGGGAGCCGGCGGAGAACCCGTTCCCGTGGATGTCGGAGATGATGGACCTCAAGAAGGAGAAGAACTTCTTCGAGACCCGCGTCATCGAGTACCAGAACGGCGGCTCACTGCAGTGGTGACAGCACCACGGCCTTAGGGAGTCCGGCCCGGTCCGCCACCGGCCACGCGAGCGGATCGGGCCCGAGCTCCACCAGCTCGGCGACCTGCAGGCGGGACCACGGCGACACCGGCCGGGTCCCGTCCAGGACGCTCGAGGCGTACACGCTCCACGGCACGCGCTCGGTCGAGTCGACCTCGTCGGGGTTCGGCACCGGCTCGGCGTCGGAGAGCACCCGGAACACCGGGCACATCTCGTTCTCGACGACACCGTCCATCTCCGCCCGGTAGCGGAACGCCGGCAGGACCAGCTCGGGCACGCCGACGTCCATGCCGAGCTCGTCGCGCAGCCGCCGCCGCACCGCCTCGGCCATGTCCTCCTCCGGCAGGGGGTGGCCGCAGCACGTGTTGGTCCACAGGCCGGGGAACGTCTTCTTGTGCAACGCCCGGCGGGTGAGCACCGTGTTGCCGGCCGAGTCGAAGACGTAGCTGGAGAACGCCAGGTGCAGCGGCGTGTCCGCGTGGTGCACGACAGCCTTGTCCTCGACGCCGATCGCCGAACCGTCCTCGCCGAGCAGGACCACCTGTTCCACAGTCACGACCACACGTAACCACACTCGGGCGGGGCACCGGAACCTGGGCGCCGACATCGTTGTCGTCGAGGGCCGGTGGGTGGCTCGCGGGCGGCAGGGCAACGCGGCGCGCAGCAGTGTGGCACGCCGACACCCGGTGGCCGTGAGGACTCCGCGCAGCGGCAACCCGGCGGCGACTTGAGCGCGCGCCGAGCGCCGCCCGAGGTGGTCCACGTCACCCTGGACGCATGACCCCGTTCGCTTCGGCTCACACCATGTTCCTGGTGCTGGTCAGCCCGGCGGGCCAGTACTCGATCTGGCCGGCGGTGCTGCAGGTGCCCGCCGGCTGGCAGGTCGTGCACGGCGTGGCCGGCCGGCAGTCCTGCGAGGACCTCGTCGCCGTGCTCCGCGCCGATCTGCCGATGGCCGCCTAGTCGCACCCGCGACCCTGATGTGGTCCACGTCACCACCCGGCGTGCCGGACACCGTGACGACCACCTGCGGGTGGACCGATCAGCGCCCGTCGTAGGAGCGCGGCAGGTACCAGGCCAGTGCGGCGCGCAGCTCGGCGACCTCGCGGTCACGGCGGCGGCGCGAGCGCTCGTGGGCGATCGGGAACACCCGCACCCCGCCGTGGTGGGCGCCGAAGAACCGGCGTGGCGCCGGGTCCTTGAGCCAGACCACGACCCACGGGCGCTTCTTGTGCGGCACCACCCGCACGCGCGCCAGCTCGTACCACCAGTACTGGTGGAACTTGCCGTTGCGGGTGGTGGCGATGCCCTCGCGACTGATCTCCACGACCACCTTGCGGCGTGCGGACGCGCCGAAGAACCGCGCGGCCCGCACCACCAGCACGCAGAACGCGGCCAGCGCCAGCAGCTGCGTCGCCCCGTTCGCCTGGGCGGCCGGGTCGGCGATGGCGGCGGCGAGCAGCGCGGCGGCCAGGTTCACCACGCCCCAGCTGAACGGCACGATCCGCGACGTCGAGAACGTGGCGGCGGCCGGGGTCATCGGGGCGGGCAGCTTCGTCGTCGTCGGCGGTTTCGCGACCTGCGCCAGCAGCCGTGTGACCTCGGTGGGCTCCGGGCGCTTGGCCGGGTCGCGGTGCATGCACCGCTGCACCAGCGGCCGCAACGACTTGGGCAGCCCGTCGAGGTCCGGTTCGCCGTGCGCGGCCCGGTAGAGCAGCGTCGCCGTCGGGCCCTCGCCGAACGGTCCCCTGCCGGTGGCCGCGTAGACCAGCACCGCGCCCAGCGCGAACACGTCGCTGGGGCAGCCGACCTCCTGGCCGGTGATCTGCTCCGGCGACAGGAACCCCGGCGTGCCGAAGACCATGCCGGTCTCGGTCAGCGCCGTGTGCTCCATCGCGCGGGAGATGCCGAAGTCGATGACCCGCGGGCCGTCCGCGCCGAGCAGCACGTTCGCCGGCTTGAGGTCGCGGTGCACGAGCCCGGCGCCGTGGATCGCGGTGAGCGCGTCGGCCAGGCCCTCGGCGAGTCGTCTCAGGTGGTGCTCCGGCAGCGGCCCGTGCCGTTCGACTGCCTCCTGCAGCGTCGGGCCGGGCACGTACTCGGTCGCCATCCACGGCCGCGGTGCCCGTGTGTCGGCGTCGAGCACGGCCGCCGTTCCGGTACCGCCCACCGCCCGCGCCATCTGCACCTCGCGCCGGAACCGCTCGCGGAACCGCGGGTCGTCAGCGAGCTCTGCCCGCGCGACCTTGACCGCGACCTGCCTTCCGTCACTGCTCTGGCCCAGGTAGACGGTTCCCATGGCGCCACGACCGAGCCTGCCCAGCAGCAGGTAGTCGCCGATGCGCTGAGGTTGGTCCACCTTCACCGGTTCGAGGGTAGCGGGAACTCGGGCCGGAACCTCACATCTGAGCGGATCTACGTATCGTTGTCACCCATGGGCCGGACCCGCTTGTACCGCAACGGCGAACTGGTCGACCAGGACTTCCCGGTCGCCGACGTCGCACACCTGCTGGAAGATCCCTCGGCCGTGGTGTGGTTCGACCTGTGCGCGCCCTCGGAGCCCGACGTCCGCCTGCTGCGCGACGAGCTGGGCCTGCACGACCTGGCGATCGAGGACGCCCTCGCCGAGCGCCAGCGCCCGAAGGTCGACCGCTACCCCACCCACCTGTTCCTCGCGATGCACGCCGTCACCTACGCCGAGCACGAGGTCAGGACCACCGAGGTCGACGTGTTCGTGCTCCCGCGGGTCCTGGTCACCGTCCGGGAAGACGAGTCCTACCCGCTCGACGGCGTGCTGCGCCGCTGGGACGCGGGCGCCGACCTCGCCTCCGCCGGGGTCAGCTTCCTGCTGCACGGCCTGCTCGACGACGTGGTCGACGGCCACCACGCCGCCGCGCAGGAGCTGGAGGACCACGTCGAGGACGTCGAGGACAGCATCTACGCGGAACGCCCCCACCAGGGCCGCAAGATCCTCAAGCTGCGCCGCGCCCTGGTCCAGCTGCGCCGCGTGGCCCTGCCGATGCGCGAGATCCTCGGCTCGCTCGTCCACCGCGAGCACGCGCTGGTCTCCGACGAGCTGATGCCGTACTACCTGGACGTGAAGGACCACACCCTGTTCACCGCGGAGCTGACCGAGTCGCTGCGCGAGCTCGTGACGAACCTGCGCGAGGCCGAGGTGGCCGTCCAGGGCAACCGCCTGAACTCGATCATGAAGAAGGTCACGAGCTGGGCCGCGATCATCGCCGTCCCGACCGCCATCTCCGGCTACTACGGCATGAACGTCCCGTACCCCGGCTACGACCAGCGGTGGGGCTTCTGGGTGGCCACCGCGGGCATCCTGGCCCTCTCCTACTACCTGTACCTGATGTTCAAACGCCGCGACTGGCTGTGAGGCTGCACCCGTGAAGATCCACCTGACCCGTCAGCACGAGCTCGCGATCATCACGATCGACGCACCCCCGCTCAACCTCTACACCCTGGAGCTGGACGCCGAGTTCCACGACGCCCTCGACGAACTGGGCGACGCCCGCTGCCTGCTGGTCAACGCGGCCGGCAGGGTCGTCTCCGGCGGCGTGGACGTCTCCCTGTTCGCCGCCCAGGAGTACCGCTCCGACGCCCAGGCCCTGTTCGACCGCATGATGCTGCTCCCCCAGCGCCTGGCCGCGCTGCCGATCCCCACCGTCTTCGCCGCCCACTCCCTGTGCCTCACCTGGGCCTTCGAGCTGGCGGTGGCCTGCGACCTGGTCCTCGCCGCAGAGAGCGCCCGCTTCGGCCTGGTCGAGAAGGTCGTCGGCCTCACCCCGACGATGGGCGGCACCCAGCGCCTGGCCGCCCGCGCCGGTGTCGGCCGCGCCAAGGAGCTCGTCATGACCGGCGACCTGTACTCCGCCGAGACGCTGGAGCGCTGGAACGTCGTCAACCGCGTCCTGCCCGACGAGGGCTTCGCGCTGGCCGCCGAACGGTTCGCGCACGGCCTGGCCGTGGGCCCGACCCAGGCGCACGCGGCGACGAAGCAGGTGCTCGCCCACTTCGAACACGGCGGCGTCCCGGAGGCCGACGCGCACGTGACGACGATCGCGGCGGCCCTGTTCGACACCGAGGACCTGCCGAACGCCGTGCACAGCTTCCTGACCGACGGGCCGGGCAGGGCGACGTTCATCGGCCGCTGACGCGGGTCGCGGTGGAGCCGGAGTCCGGGCAGGGCTCCGGGAACAGCGCTCCAGCGCGGCGACCGGGCCACGACCCGGTCCTCGGGTACGTTCCCCGGCGTGCACTTACCCGTACCGCGCACCCTCCTCGTCCTGCACGCCCACTCCGGTGACGAGTCGGCGACCACCGGCGGCGCGCTGGCGCTGTACTCCCGCCAGGGCGTCCGCACGGTCCTGGTCACCTGCACCGGCCCTGCGCAGAACCCGGAGCTGCAGGCCGCTGCCGACGTACTGGGCGTCACGGACCTGGAGGCGCTCGGCTACCTCGACTCCGGTGAGGACGGTGAGGTGGGGCAGGGCGGGTTCTGCGCCATCCCGGTGAACATCGCCGCCGGCCGGGTCGCGGCGCTGGTCGAGCGCTACCGGCCGCAGGTCGTGGTCACGCACCACGGCGCTCACCGCGACCACGTGCACGCGGTCCGGGTGGCGAAGTCGGCGGTCTACCGCACCGGCATCCCCGCCAAGCTCTACCTCACCGCCGGCGGGGGTGCGACGACGATCGACATCGACGACGTGGCCGACGTGAAGCGCAAGGCCGTGCAGTGCTACCCGGGGCGGTACGCGGAAGGGGCGCTCGCGGTCCAGGAGCACTACTTCCGCGACCTGGACACCACGAACGCCCCGCTGCCGGAGACCGACCTGTTCGCCGGCGTGACGAACTGCGGGCCGGACCTGCCGCGCTGAGTTCCGGGGAGGACCTCAGCGGCGGCCGAGGGACGTGCAGGTGAAGCCCGCCCTGCGGATGACGTCCGGGTCGAGGATGTTGCGGGTGTCGACGACCACCGGCTGGCGGACCGTCTCGGCGAGGCGGGCCCAGTCGAGCGAGCGGAAGTCCGGCCACTCGGTGAGCACCACGAGCGCGTCGACGTCCTTCGCCGCCTGGTAGGCGTCGTCCACAACGGACACCGCACCGAGGTCGGTGCCGCCGCTCAGTGCCGGGTCGTAGCCCACGAGCTCGGCACCGGCCTGCTTGAGCAGCGCCGCCACGGCCAGGGCCGGCGAGTCGCGCAGGTCGTCGGTGCCCGCCTTGAACGTGAGTCCGAGCAGGCCCAGGCGGACGTGCGAGAGGGAGCCGCCGCGCTTGCCGGTGACCGCCAAGCGGACCTTCTCGACCATCCGGGTGCGCTGGCGCTCGTTGGTGTCGATCGTGGCGCGCAGCAGCCGGAACTCGAAGTCAGCGGCGTCCGCGGCCTGGAGCATCGCGTGCGTGTCCTTGGGCAGGCAGGAGCCGCCCCAGCCGGGACCGGGCGAGAGGAACGACTGGCCGATGCGCTTGTCGTAGCCCATGCCCTCGGTCACGTCGGTGATGTTCGCGCCGAGCCGTTCGCACAGCTCCGCGACCGCGTTGACGTACGAGAGCTTCATCGCGAGGAAGCAGTTCGCCGCGTACTTGACCAGCTCGGCGGAGGCCGCGTCGGTCAGCACGGTCGGCGCACCCAGGCGGGCGTACAGGGCGGCCACGCGCTCGGCCGCGTCCTGCTGGTCGCAGCCGACGACGATGCGGTCCGGGTTCAGGAAGTCGTGCACGGCGGAGCCCTCGCGCAGGAACTCCGGGTTCGACACGACGGCCACGTCGTCGCGGCGCAGCAGCTCGGCCGTGCGGACCGCGGTGCCCACCGGCACCGTCGACTTGTTCACGATCACGCAGCCCGACGGCAGCAGGTCGCGGGTCTCGTCCACAACGGACTCGACGGCCTGCAGGTCCGCGATGCCGCCCACGCCCATCGGCGTCGGCACGCAGAGGAACACGACCTCGGCGTCGGCCACCGCGGCCGACGCGCCGACGACGAACGAGAGCCGGCCAGAGGCCAGGCCGCCGCTCACCAGGTCCGCGAGACCGGGTTCGAGGATGTCGACCTCGCCGCGCGAGAGCCGTTCGACCTTGGCCTCGTCGACGTCCGCGCACACCACGCGGTGCCCCAGTGACGCGAGACACGCACCGGTGGTCAGGCCGACGTAGCCGGTGCCGACGACAGCGATCCTTCTGACGAACATCATTCTCCCGTTCGGTTCACGGCGAACGCGCGGAGAACGGCGTCGTCGCTCACGTCGATCATCTTGTTGCCCCACTGGTCGGTACCGGCGGCCAGGTCAGGTCTACCGTCCGGGAAGGGCCCGCGCGACACGAATCCGGTGAGTCCGTCGAAGACCGAGACGTACGCCTCAGCCTGCGGGCGCCAGTCGAGCTCGGCCTCGCAGCGGCGGCGGCCCTCGAAGCCGAGCCGGCCGCGGCGCTCCGCGTCGTCGAGCAGGTCGAGCAGCGCCGACGTGAACGCCTCCACGTCACCCGGCTCGACGTAGACGGCGCAGTCGCCCGCCGACACCACGGTCTCGGTCAGCCGGTAGGACAGCACCGGCAGCGCGTAGGCCATGTACTCCATGGTCTTGTTCATGGTGGACACGTCGTTCAGCGGCGACAACGGGTCCGGCCCCAGTCCCACGGCGGCCGTGGACAGGTAGCGGGTGATCTGCTCGGGACCGACCCGGCCGGTGAACTCGACGTACGGGTCGAGACCCCAGGCCGCGGACTGCTTCCGCAGGTCCTCCAGGCAGTCGCCGAAGCCGAGCAGGGCGAACCGGACGTCGCTGCGGCCGTGGTCGAACACGACCCTGCGGGCCACCTCCAGCACGCCGTCGACACCGTCCTGCGGGCCCATGATGCCCAGGTAGGCGACCAGGTGCTTGCCGCCGCGGCGCAGCTCGTCCACGCCCTCGACCGGCCGCATGACCGTCGTGTCCGGGCCCGAACGCACCACCGTCGTGCGCTCGGGCGGCACGTCACCGCGGGTCCACGCGATCTTCTGGTACGAGGTGTTGGTCGAGGTCACCCGGTCGGCCGTGCGGAACGTGCGCCGCTCCAGCCACTTCAGGACCCGGTACTGCAGCTTGCCTGCGAACCCGGCCGGCTCGCCGAAGCGGGACAGGAAGACCTCGGGGTTGAGGTCGTGGTGGTCGAAGACGAACTTCACGCCACCGAGCCGCCACAGCAGCGCGAGCGCCCAGTACGTGTCCGGCGGGTTGCACGCCTGCATCACGTCGAACCGGCGGCGCATGCGCACCTTCACGCTCAGCACCGCGGTGCGCGCCCAGCAGTAGAGGAACTCCCAGGCGTAGCCGAGAGCACCCTCCGCCTGCGGTGGCGGGGCGTACTTGTGGAGGTGCACCCCGTCGAGGAGCTGGTAGGCGGGGTCACCCGGTCCCTTGGGGCAGATGACCGACACCTCGTAGCCGGCCGCTGTCAGCGCACGGCATTCGAGCCACACCCGCCGATCCAACGGCACGGGCAGGTTCTGCACGATGATCAACACGTGCGGTGCGCTCACAGCTAAGACCTCTCACCGGGGGACCGGGCCAACGCTCAGGTAGTCGTTCCACCAACGGGTGTGCGTTACCTCGTGGTGCGGTCGGTGGACCATTCGCCGGTCACACCGGTCAGGTGGCGCCAGCGGGCGAGCACCTTCTCCACGGCGAGCACCGACAGGAAGCACAGCGCGTCGAGTCGTGCGACCTCGCGCGACCGGACCAGGCCGCGCAGCTGCCCCAGGGCGAGCGGCGGCTCGTGGCCGGTGTGACCGAGCGCGTCCAGCTGCCGGTTGCCCAGCCGCACCCTGGCCCGGCGGCGCACCAGCGCCCCCACCGTCCTGGCCGGGCGCACGACCGCACGCGCCGACGGGACGATCTTCTTCTCCGCCAAGGAGAACCTGCGCTGCACGTACCCGTCGTCGTTGACGACGTCGGGCATCGGGAAGATCCGGGCGTGACCGCGTTCGGTGACCATGTAGGCGCCGGTGCCGGACAGCCCGCGGCGCTGGGCGAGCAGCCGCGCGATGGTGCGGTGGAAACCCGCGGCGACGCGGGAGCAGCCGGTGAGGTCGAGCTCGGGCACCGGCGCGCACGCGAGGGCCGTGTCGTCGGAGGTGAGCTCGAACACCATGGCGCGCAACGACTCGGCGGTCAGGTCGACGTCCGCGTCCAGGTACACCCGCGGGAACGTGGCGCACACCTCGTCACCCAGGGCGAGCGCGTGCACCTTGCCCGCCACCGGGGTCTCCACGACCTTCACGCCCGCCGCGCGGGCCACGTCGGCGGTGGCGTCGGTGCACGCGTTGGCCACGACGACGACGTCGAACTCCCCGCCCAGCAAGGACAGCGACCGCGCGATGCCGCGTTCCTCGTTGTGCGCCGGGATGACCACACCGGCGACCGGCCGCGTCACGCGGACCCCGCCACGTCGGTGCGGGCGCCCCAGCCGCCGGCCCATTCCGCGCGGCGGCGCCACACCTCGCTCCAGCGCGGACCCCTGCGCAGCACCCGTTCGGCCGCGGCGCGCAACGCCACGCCCGCCCGCAGCGCGAAGAGCCCGTACCGCCGCGCCGGCACGTGGCGCTGCACGACCGTCGCCCGGCCGGTGAGCACCAGCACGTCGCGGTTCACCCGGTGCGCGGAGGAGGCGCCGACGGCGTGCTCGAACTCCGCGGCCGGTGCGATGCACGGCGAGAAGCCGAGTGCGGCGGCGCGCAGGCAGAGGTCCTGGTCCTCGCCGTAGATCCGGTAGGTCTCGTCGAACCCGCCGAGCCGTTCCCAGGTCTCGCGGGAGATCAGCAGGAACCCGCCGCTGATGACGTCGACCGGCCGCTGGTCGTCGCGCTGCCAGCCGCCCAGCGACTCGGGGTCGAAGAACGCGGAGCCGCGGAAGGCGCTGGACAGGCCGAGCATGCCGCTCGTGAGGCTCCAGGCGGTGATGCGGCCGAAGCAGCTGCGCGGGTCGAGCTCCCCGTCGGGTGTGACGCAGCGCCCACCGACGATGCCCGTGCGCGGCCGTGCCCGCAGCACCGCCAGCGCCGCGTCGATCGCGCCCGGCCTCGGGTGCGCGTCCGGGTTCAGCAACAGGAAGTAGTCGCCCCTGGCGCGTTTCGCCGTGCGGTTGACCGCGAAGCCGAAGCCGGTGTTGCGGTGCATGCGCTCGACCGCGCCGGTGCCCAGCAACCGCTCGGCCACCTCGGCCGCGCCGTCCGCGGAACCGTTGTCCGTCACCAGGACCTCGAACGGGTCCGACGGCGCCGCAGACCCCTGCAGCGAACGCAACGTGGCTTCGAGGTGGTCGGCGGCGTTGTAGGACACCATCAAGATCGACAGACTCACCAGGTCGGAGCCACTCGTCATGTCAACTGGATCGAGAGCCCGTCTGGAGTCGTTACAGTGACGGCATGATCCGTCGCCTCGCCCGGCGCCTCGTCCTGCCGCTCACTGCTCCGATCGGCTCAGTGCGACAGGTCTCTTCGCCGCAACCGCACGTCGTGCTCACCTACGACGACGGGCCGCAGCCGGGCGCGACCGAACGGGTGCTGGAATCCTTGGCGAACTCCGGTTGCACGGCAACGTTCTTCGTGTTGACGGGCCGGGCGCGCAAGCACCCGGGACTGCTCGCCGAGGTGCAGGCCGCGGGCCACGAGATCGCGCTGCACGGCGTCGACCACGTGCGCCTCACCACACTGGCACCCAAGGAGGTGCGCGCCCGCACGGCCGACGGCAAGCACTTCCTGGAGGACGTCCTCGGCACCGAGGTGCGCTGGTTCCGCCCCCCGTACGGCGCGCAGCGGCCGGCGACGTACGCGGCGATCCGCGCCACCGGCATGGACTCCGTGGTGTGGGACGTGGCGGCGTTCGACTGGGAGGACGACCCGGCCGCCACGATCGCCGAGCGGACGCTGCGGGAGGTCCACAGTGGAGCGGTCGTGCTGATGCACGACGGCTACGCGGGACCGGAGGACGGCGTCGACGACGGTCCCGCGCCGACGTTCGACCGCGGCGAGCTCGCCCGGCTGGTGTGTACCGGTCTGGCCGAGCGCGGCCTGAAGGGCGTCTCGCTGCGCGACGCCCTCGCGCACGGCCGGCCGGTGAAGCGGGCCTGGTTCCGCTCCTGACGGTGAACCTCACCGCCGAGGGCGCCAGGGGCTACCGCACGGGCACCGGGGAGGCGGCGGCGGTGATCAGCACCTTCGGCGCGGTGGACCCGTCCGCGCGCACCTCGTAGATCGACGAACGCTTCTCGTCACCGTTCGTCGCGGCGTAGGCCAGGGTGTCGCCGTCCAGCCACGTGGCCTGGTCGTCGATGCCGGTCGTGCCCTCGATGACGGTCTCGGCGTTCGTGCGCAGGTCGGCCACCGCGAGCCGCCACGGCCCGGTGCGCGAGGTCCGCTTCTTGTAGGCGACCTTCGTGCCGTCCGGTGACAGCGACGGGCACTCGGCGGTCTGCCGGACGTCGGTCATCGTCCGCGCGACCAGGTCGCCCTTCATCAGCCACGTGCGGCCGGCCGTGGCCATCGTCGCGTAGAACGTGCGGTCGTCCTGGGCGACCGTGACGCCCCAGAAGTTGATGTCCGCGGCGGTCATGACCTGGCCGCCGACGGTGGACCGGAAGGTCTCCAGCGACTCGACGAGCGTGCCGGAGGCCAGGTCCAGCACACCGGTCCTGGTGGAGAAGCCGCCCGGCACGGAGTAGGAGTCGCCGGTGACGAACGTCGTCCAGGAGACCACCTTGCCCGACTGGGAGACCCGCGCCCGGCTCGGCGTGCCCGGCAGCGCGACCGTGCGGAGCACCTCGCCGTCCGCGTCCAGGACGGCGGCCTCGTAGGACGGCCCGATGCCCGCGAGCCGCAGGCAGACCGTCGTCCCCGCGGCCACGTAGACCCGCTGGCACCGCAGCGCGGTCGGGGTGCGCTTGCCGCCGGGGTCGGCGAGCGCGACCTGGTCGACCTGGCCGTCGTAGCTCTCCAGGTCGACGAACAGCAGTCCGCCCTGCACCGGCGGCGCGGCGCTCGCCCGCGCGTCGTCGCGCTTGGCCACGGTCCAGGCGACGAACCCGCCGCCGCCGAGCAGCACCAGCACGATGGCGGCGATGCCGATGGCGACGCGGTGCCGGGCGAGCGCGGTCACGCCGCCACCTCCGCGTCGGCGCCGGTGCGGCCGCGGCCGGTGAGGACCAGCGCGGTCCCGAGTGCGGCGAGGAGCGCGACGGCGGCCACGAGCACGGCCCAGCGCATGCCGAGGAAGGTCAACAACACTCCGAAGAGGACGGACGAGAGCAGCCGGGCGACGGCCTGGCCGGTCTGCAGGATCGCGAGCCCGCTCGCCCTGATCGACTCGGGCACCAGCTCCGCTCCGTGCGCCATCAGCACACCGTCGGTAGCGGCGTAGAAGAGGCCGTGCAGCAGCAGGACCAGGCACACCACCGCAATTCCGCGACCGCCGAGGACGAGCAGCGCGTACACGCCCAGCAACGCGACGTGGCCGACGGCGAACATCCGCCAGCGGCCGAACCGGTCGGCCACGCGCCCCAGCGGCAGCGCGGCCAGCAGGAACACCAGCGCGGTGCCCAGCGGCAGCAACGGCAGCAGGCTCGTCGGCACCCCGGCGGTCTTCTGCAGCACGACGAAGACGAACGCGTCGCTGATCGTGGCGAACCCGAGCACGGTGGCCGCGACCGACGCGCCGCGGAACCTCTTGTCGCGCAACAGGTGCAGGCCATCACGCCAGCGGATCTCCGGCCGGGGCGCGGCGACGGCGGTGCGCGGCGGGCCGGGCACGAACGTCACCAGCACGATCACGCCGACCAGCGCGAAGCAGAAGCTCACGCCGAAGACCAGGCTCGGGTCGGCGCCGAGCTGGATCATGATGAGGAACGTCACCAGCGGGCCGAGCATCGCGCCGAACGTGTCCATCGCCCGGTGCAGGCCGAACGCCCTGCCCAGCACGGGCGCCGGGGTGGCCAGGGAGATCAGCGCGTCGCGCGGCGCGGTGCGCAGGCCCTTGCCCGCGCGGTCCGTGGCCACGACGGCACCGATCGCGGCGGTCGAGGCGCCGGCGAACGGGAAGAGCAGTTTGGACAGTGCCGAGATCCCGTACCCCGCCAGCGCCACCGCCCGGTACTTGCCCAGCCGGTCACCCAGGTGGCCGCCGACCAACCGGAGAAGGACGGTGGCACCGCTGTACAAACCGTCGAGCAGTCCGAACTGGACATACCCGAGCTGCAGGACGTAGAGCACGTAAACCGGCATGAACGCGGTGACCATCTCCGCGGACACGTCGGTGAGGAGGCTCACAGCGCCCAGTGCGACGACCGTGCCGGGCACCTTCCCGGCGACGCCGGTGCCGCCGGCCGCCTCGACCGGCTTGGTGCGCGCGGAGGCCAGGTACATCGAGCGTCTCTCCTCCGCTGCGGGAACCTAGGTGCGGACCACCTGCCGCGCGACCGCGACAACCTCGTCAGCTGCGCGTTCCCACGAGTAGTGCTCGCGAACGGCAGCCGCCTCGGCGGCCGTTCGCGTGAACACGGTGTCATCCGCGAGCAGGCGTGCGACAGCGCCAGCCAGCTCTGCTGGGTCATCGGTTGCGACGAGGGCGCCGTTACGGCCGTCCTCCACGATCTCGGGCATGGCGAAGGCCTTGCGGGCCACGCACGGCAGGCCGCGGGCCAGCGCCTCGACGAGCGCGATGCCGAAGCCCTCGAAGCGCGACGGCATGACGAACACGTCGTGGTCGTCGTAGATGCCCGCCATCGCGTCGATCGGCTGGCGCCCGAGGAACGTCACACCCGGCGGGACCTCCCCCGGCAGCGGCCACTGGGCGGGGCCGACGACCGTGAGCGTGATCCCGGGGTCGACCTCGGCCCGCAGCCGGGCGACGGCGCCGAGCACCTGCGGGCCGTTCTTGGTGAAGAAGTCCTTGCCGACCAGGAGAAGCCGCCGCCGTGGTCCGTCGACCCGGCGCTGCCGCACCTCCGCGGGCACCTCCTGACCGGTCCACGCGGCCGACGCGCCGGGGTTCACGACGTGCACCCGTTCACGTGGCACACCCGAGACGTTCACCAGGTGGTCGGCGAACCACCGGCTCATCGCCACGACCCCGGCGGCGCGCTCGTACATCCCGCGCTGGCGGTCGCGAAGCCGTTCCAGGTCACCGCGTGCCAGCGACGGGAAGTGGACAAGTCGCCCGTTCTCGTCCATGTGGTCGAAAAGCACGTCGTAGCTCAGGTCCTGGAGGATGAGGAACGGCGCGCTGACCGGTGCGAGGTCCTGGATCTGCAGCACCACGTCGCACGGGTTGGCGCGCAGGCTCCGGTCGAGGCTCCGCTCCCCGTAACGGCGTGCGAGAGCGGAGTGCTTCCACATCGACACCCAGCGGCCGTCGACGCGCCGGGCGTTGACGGCCTTGAAGGCGGCGCGCACCGCCCCGGGGTAGGTCAACCCGACGTCGACGACCTCGATACGCTGGCGCAACGCGTTTCTGAGGTTCCAGGGGGTGTGCGACCACGTCCCTTCCGGACGGGGGTCCCACGCGCAGGCGAATCCGAGGCGCATGGGGCACACCATAGCGGCGGGTAACGGGGAGGCGGGGCGACGCGATTACCGTTTCGTACAGGCGACTGCCCCGCGACTTGAGGTGAGCATGGATTTCTGGAAGACCATCAAGGTCCTCCTCCGCCGGTGGTACGTCGCTCTGCCCGTGCTGTTGCTGTCCCTCGGTGGTGCGGGGGTCGTGTTCGCATCGGTGCCGCCGGAGTACGAGTCGACCGGCACGGACCTGCTGACGGTGCCGAAGGCCGGCGCCACGCTCGACCCGTCGAAGCCCTCCGGGATCATCAACCCGTTGCTGGCGTTCGACGCGAGCCTCACGACCACGGCGCAGCTGCTGACCCAGGTGCTGCTCGACCCGGCGGTCTACGCGCAGCTGACCCGGAACAACCCGGACATCGAGTGCGAGGCGGGCGACGGCGGTCTGCGCGGTCCCTTCGTCCAGGTCGTCTGCAAGGCGCCGACCCCGGAGGCCGCGCGCGCCACCGTGGACGGGGCGTTCAAGCGGCTGAGCCAGGAGCTCGTCGAGCGGCAGCGCAAGCTCGGCGCGCCGGAGTCGACGTTCATCAACGTCGAGACCGTCGTCGCGCCGACCGAGGCGACACTGCTCGTCGGCGGCAAGCTGCGGGCGGCGGGCGCGGCACTCGCGCTGGGCCTCGCGGCGAGCCTCACATCGGCGTACATGATCGAGAGCTTCATGCTGCGCCGCAAGAAGCCCGAGGCGCGCAAACCGGAGCCCAGGAAGCCGGACGACCCGAAGTGGCCGTCCGACGAGGGCGAGCGGCGCGCCACCCCGGCCGCGCCCCAGCACCACAAGCTCTCCAACGAGGCGAACCCGACGGTGCGCATCGCCCGGCCGGGCTGAGCCGATGCCGAGAACACCCGTCCACCCCCGCACGCTCACCCGCACCGACGGCGCCACCCTCTCGGTGGTCTACATCGCCGTGCTGGTGCTCGTGCCGTCCCGGCTGGTGCTCGCCGGCATCCCGCTCGACATCCGGCCGTCGATGCTGCTGGGCTTCGGCCTCGGCATGTGCTGGCTGTGCGCGCAGATGGTCGACAACCTCGGCATGGCGAAGGGGCGCAGCGGTGTCCGCACCGCGATCTTCCTCTTCGCCTCGTCGCAGATCGCGACCTACGGGTACGTGACCCTGCGGCACATGCCCTACGACGAGCTGAAGTCGGCCGACCTGAGCTTCGTCACGATCGTCTCGCTGATGGCGGCCGGTCTGCTGATCATCGACGGCGTCCGCACCCTGGACCGCCTCGACAGGGTGCTGAAGTTCGTGGTGATCGCCTGCACGATCATGGCGGTCATCGGCATGATGCAGTTCTTCACCGGCTTCGACCTCACCAAGTACATGGCGATGGTGCCGGGCCTGCGCTCGGTCGGCACCGGTGAGGCCGTGCTGGCCCGTGCCGCGTTCCGCCGCCCCGGCGGAACGGCGGGCCACCCCATCGAGTTCGGCGTCGTGTGCGGTCTCGCCGTGCCGCTGGCCGCGCACTACGCGTTCCGCACGAAGAAGCGCAGGCAACCCAGCCGCCGCTGGTGGTTCTGCGTGCTGATGCTCGCGATGGGCGCGGTCGTGTCGCTGTCCCGCTCGGCGATCCTGGGCCTGCTGGTGGCGGGCATCATCCTGCTGCCGACGTGGCCCGCCAAGCAGCAGCTGCACACGATCCTCGCCGCACTGGGCTTCCTGACGGTGCTGCGCGCGTTCGTGCCCGGCCTGGTCGGCACGCTGCTGAGCCTGTTCCGCAACATCTCCAACGACCCGAGCATCCAGGGCCGCACCGACGACTACGCGAGCACCGAGGCCACGATCGAGCAGAACCTGTGGCTGGGCCGCGGGTTCGGCACCTACCTGCCCACCAGGTACGGGCCGATCGACAACCAGTACCTCGGCTCGCTGGTGGAGAACGGCCTCGTCGGCATGCTCGCGTTCCTGTTCCTGTTCATCGCCGGCATCTACGCGGCAGCGGCGGCCCGGCGGCTGAGCACCGACCCGCACGTGCGGGACCTGTGCCAGTCGCTGCTCGCCTGCATCGCGATGCTCGGCGTCTCCAGCGCCACGTACGACACGTTCGCGTTCAAGATCGCGAGCGGGCTGATGTTCGTGCTGCTCGGGTGCGCCGGCGCGCTGCTGCGGATGCAGAAGGCCGCGGCCGCGACGATGGCCTCGGCGCCGGTGCCTCCGCTGCCGCAGACGGCGACGTCCCCTTCCCGCGCTGTGCGGGAGGGGACGTCGCCGTGAGCGCTGCCGCGAGCCGGTCAGTTCTTGACGGCCGACCCGTCCTCGTAGGTGTTGTTCACCCACTCGACCTGGCCGTCGAGCCGGGCAGGGCCGTAGACGAAGCCCTTCGTGAAGACGTTGTCGCGGATGACCCGGTTGGTGCCCTTGGGGTCGAGGTAGATCGTGTAGTTGCCGCCGTTGAGGAAGTTGTTCGCGATCAGGATGTTCGACGGCGAGCCGAACTCACCGCCGACGAGGATCGCCGACGTCTGGTTCTTCGGGTTCTCGATCCGGTTGTGGCGGATGGTGATGTTGGAGCCACCGGTGATCTGGATGCCGTCGTTGTGGTCGCCGGGACCCTTGCTCAGGTCGTGGATCCACGAGTCGACCAGGCTCGCGCCGGTGTCCATCTTCACGCCGTCCGAGCAGCCGCTGATGTTGATGCGCACCGAGGTGACGCCCCCGTAGCCGACGCCGTACTCGCAGTCGTCGGAGCCGATGATCTCGACGTCCTGCACGGTGAGCCGGGTGAACTTGTCCACGAGGTAGACGCCCCACTGGCCGGTCGCCCTGACCTGGCTGCGGGTGATCTTGACGTCGTTCGCGGTGACGCGCACCGAGCAGGGGATCTGCTTGCCGTCGATGACCGTGCCGGCCTTGTCGATCAGGTACTCGCCGCCCTTGCAGGGCAGCGGGGCGAGCTTGACGCCGGTGTGCGCCCAGCCGGTGTTGTCGGGACCGGGCCAGCCCCCCGCGGCGGGCGGTGTGGGGGTCGACGGGGGCTTGGGCGTCGTGGTCGTCGGCAGCGGCGGCGCGACCGACGACTGGGTGCTGCTGGGTGCGGCGCTGCTGGAGCTGGCCGGGGCCGGCGAGGACGTCTCGGTGGACGTCGGCGCGGCACCGGTGGGGTCGCCCTCCTCCGCTCCCGCTCCGGCCTTGCAGCCGGCGAGCGCCAGCGCGGCCGCGATCACCACAACAACGGACAACCGTGCCGGCCGACCATTGTTCCCACAGGTCACGGCCCTATCACGGGCAGTTCTCATGAAGAATTCCTTCGCGTGATCATTGTGCAGTACACGGCGGACACCGACCAATGTCACCCACGTCCGTCCAACCGCGACTTCGCGGCAGCACGGCACTTCTTACCCCATGGCCCGGCGGTTGCCAAACCCCCGCAACCAATTTCCCGAGCCATAGGAATAATTGATGACCCGTTGCGCGGGGAGTACGCATGACCGGCGAAGAACCGATCACCACCACAAAAGACGCCGACCACCTGGCGAAATCCACTTCAGGCGGAAAGGTCCGCCGCGCACTCGGCTTGAGCTTCCTGAACACGGTGTTCGGCAAAATTGGAACACTGCTCACAGGAATCCTCCTCGCGCGGGTTCTCGTGCCGGAGGACTTCGGTGTCTTCGCGGTCGCGCTGGTCGCTCTCGGGGCTCTGCTCGCGATCAACGAGCTCGGCGTCAGCCTGGCACTGGTGCGCTGGCCCGGCGACCCGAGGGAGATCGCGCCGACCGTCACGACGATCTCCATCGCGTCCAGCGGCCTGCTCTACGCCCTGTGCTGGTTCGCCGCGCCCGCGTTCTCCGAGGCGCTGGGGGCACCCGACGCGACCGGTGTGGTGCGGCTGCTGTGCCTGTCGGTGCTGATCGACGGCGCGACGGCCGCGGCCGCGCAGTTCACCAACCGCGAGTTCCGCCAGGGCGCCCGGCTCGCGGTCGACATGTCGAACCTGGTGCTCACGACCGGGGTGACCGTGGCGCTGGCGCTGGCCGACCACGGGGCGTGGAGCCTCGCGTGGGGCAGGCTCGTCGGCAACGCGCTGTCGGCCATCCTGTTGTTCCGGCTCGTCGCGCTGTGGCCGAAGCCCGGTTTCGACCGCAGGCAGGCCCGTGAGCTGATGACGTTCGGCCTGCCGCTGGCCGGGGCGAGCCTGCTCGTGTTCGCGATGCTGAACGTGCACTTCGTGATCACCGGCTCGCTGCTCGGCGCGGTGGCGCTGGGCCTGTACCTGCAGGCGTTCAACCTGTCGAGCTGGCCGGTGAACATGTTCTCGGTGGTGATCCGCCGGGTGTCGCTGGCCGCGTTCGCCCGCGTGCAGGACTCGCCGGCCGAACGCGAGGCGCTGCTGGCCAGGTTCACGACGCTGCTGATGGCCGGCGCGTTGCCGGTGTGCGCGCTGCTGGGCCTGCTGGCGCTGCCGACGGTGACGACGCTGTACGGGCACAACTGGGCCGGGTCGGCCGCCGCGTTGCAGTTCCTGGTGGTGCTCGCGATCGTGCGGGTGGTCACCGAGCTCGCCTACGACTACCTCGTCGCGCTGAACCTGCCCTCCCGCACGATGTGGTTGCAGGCGGGCTGGCTCGTGGTGCTGGTCGCGCTGCTGCCGCTGGGGGCGATGTGGGACGGCATCCGCGGGGTGTCGGCGATGCACGCGCTGATCGCGGTGTTCCTGGTGCTGCCCGCGTACACGCTCGCCGTGACCCGCACCGGCGTGCGCCTGCGCGTGCTGCTCGCGGCGGTCGCACGGCCGGCGCTCGGCTGCGCGCTGCTGGCCGCGGTGGTGCTGGTCGTCCGGTGGCTCACCGAACCGTCGGTCCTCCAGCTGCTGCTCGGCGCGGGCCTCGGCGGTGCCGTCCACCTGGCCGTCGTGTGGCCGCTGCGCAACCTCGTCAGACACCTCGGCTGACCGCTCCCGACCGCGTTGCGCGCGGTGATCCGGTGGAGGGCGCTGGCTAGGATGATCTTCATGGCTGGGAGGTCACCGGTTCCCGAGTGGGAGTCCCTGCTCGTCCGGCGGCTTCCCGGCACGTGGGAGCCCGTCACGGGTGGGGAGTCGGGCGCTCGTGTCCTGCGCAGTGCCGACGGCTCGCGGTACGCCAAGTGCGTACCCGCAGAGCAGCAGGACCTCCTGGCACGGGAACGGGACCGGGTCGACTGGCTCAGCAGCAGCGGTGTCCCGGGCCCGGTGGTGCTCGAATGGGTCGCCGACGCCGACGCCGCCTGCCTGGTGACCAGCGCTGTCCGCGGGGTGCCCGCCGACAGCATGCTGGCCGACGCGCTTCGGCGGGCGTGGCCGTCCATCGCGGAGGCCGTGCGCGGGTTGCACGCGTTGCCCGCAGGCGACTGCCCGTTCACCCGGGACCTGGGGCAGATGTTCGCCGTCGCCCGGGACGTCGTCGCGCGGGGTGCGGTCAACCCGGAGTTCTTGCCGGTCGAGCAGCAGCAGGCGGCTCCCGCAGAGCTGCTCGCGAGGCTTGCCGTGCAGGTCGACCGCCGCCTTGAGCAGGAAGCCGCCGACACCGTCGTCTGCCACGGCGACCTGTGCCTGCCCAACATCATCCTCGACCCCGGCACGGCCGGCGTCGCGGGCTTCATCGACCTCGGACGCCTCGGCCGGGCAGACCGGTACGCCGACATCGCCCTGCTGCTCGCCAACGCCAGGGAGACGTGGGAGGACGAGGACCAGGCCATCGCCGCCGACGACGCCTTCGCCGATGGCTACGGCATCGCGCTCGATGTCGACCGGCAACGGTTCTACCTCCACCTGGACCCGCTCACCTGGGGGTAGCCCGCGGTCCGGTCAGCGGCGGGTCGCGGCCGCGTTGGCGTCGTCCACGGCGACGCGGCCGCGCAACCGTTCGACCTTGCGGCGCACCTTGTACGCCGCCAGACCGCTCGTGGAGCGCACGACGTCCAGCAGGTCGGTGCCGGCCGTGCGCGCGGCGATCTCGTACTCCTGCTCCTGCAGCTCGGCGGCACGGCGCAGGCTGAACCGGTCGACCACGAGCTTGCGCCCGAACTCCCCCAGCTCGGCGCGCAGCCGCGGTGACTCGACGAGCCGCCGCAGAGCAGCCGTCAGCGACGGCACCCCGTCCCCGCCGAAACCCCACCAGCCGCCCGACAGGAACCCCGGCAGGCTCTCCTCGGTGACCAGCTCGCTGAACCCGTCGAGCCCCAGCACCACCAACGGCTTGCCGAACGACAGCGCGCGCAGCGCAGAGCCGCCCATGCCGGCCGCGATGTCGGCGGCGGCGTACGCGGGCCGGGGGTCGGCGAGCTGACCGGTCAACACGACCGCACGACGGCCCGCGCGCGCGTTGGCCTTCTCCGCGCGTTCGGCGATCTCGGACCGCGCCGGACCGTCGCCGACGATGGCCAGCTGGGCGTCGTCGAGCTCCGCCACCGCGTCGCACGCGGCCAGCAGGCCCGGCAGCTTCAGGTCCGGCACGAGCCGCGACACCGCCACGACCAGCGGCGCGTCGGTGAGCCCGTGCCGGGCGCGGAACCCGCCGTCGGCGAACCCCGGGTGGTCGCCGTCGGTGTCGACGGGCGGCTCCAGCAGCGTCACGCGGTGGTGCCCGGCGGCCACGGCCTCCTGGCGGATCTGCTCGGTGCCCACGATCAACGGGATCGAGCGCGGGAAGAACGGCACCACCGACATCGACATCACGGTCGCGATCGGCGCGGCCGTGCGGCGGATCCCGGCGCCGTACAGGGCCTCGAACGCGGGCGGCCACTCGTAGCCGTGCACGACGTCGATGCCGCGCGAGCGCACCAGCCGGTTGATCGTCGAGACCACCCGGCGGTCGGGGCGCTTGCGCCGCAACGGGATCTCGACGTGCTCCAGGCCGTGCGCGGCGACCAGCGGCACCAGCTCCCCCGGTTCGGACACCACGACCACCTCGTGCCCGCGGTCGCGCACGGCCGCGGCGAGCTGGAGCGCGTTCAGCTGGGAGCCCCCGAGCTCCATGCTGTGGGGGTAGACGACGACCCGCATGCTCACCTCTGCCGGGAACCTTCCGCGACGCGCAGGCCGATGGCGCCTGCCACCACCGCCGCGCGGGCCTGCCACGAGTGCTGCTCGGCGAAGCGCTGCCGGCGCGCGGGGTCCTGCGGTGCGCTGAGCGCGGTCAGCACCGCGCGGGCGAGCTCGGCCGGGTCCCCCACCGCCACCACGTCGGGCGACTCGTCAGCGAGCCGGAGCGTCGCGGGCAGTGCGCTGCCGACGACAGCGCGCCCGGCAGCGAGGTACTCCAGCGTCTTCAACGGGAACGAGGCGCGGTTGAACGCCGTGTCCGCGTACGGGGTGAGCCCGACGTCCATGCGCCGCAACCACTTCGGCAGCTCGGCGAACGGGACCGCGCCGGGGTGGTGCACGTTCGGGCGGGCGACGAGGGCGGGGAACCGCTCCGGCTCCCACGCCGGGTCGCGCGGTCCGACGAGCAGCAGCCCGATCCCGGTGTCCGCCACGGCTTCGAGGTACCGGATGTCGATCCGGTCGGTCAGCTGCCCGACCACACCGGCGACCTCGTCCGGGAACCCGTCGGGCAGGCCGGCGGGGACGACGGACTCGATGCCGCGGTAGGCCGCCGTGTCGCAGCCGTTCGGCACGACCACGGGGTCCGCGCCGAGCTCACGCCAGCGCGCGGCCAGCTCCGGTGTCACCGCGAGCACCACGTCCGTGCGGGCCAGTGCCGCCTTCTCCTGCGCGCGCAGCCGGGACGCGTCCTGGTTCATCAACGCGGCACCGGAGACCCAGTCGTCGGTGCCGTACAACACGTTCAGCGCGTCCCAGCGGCCGAGCACGTCGTCGAAGGAGCACGCGATGACGGCGTGCGGCCTGCGCGGGAGGTGCTGCTTCACCTGGGCCCGCACCAGCGGCCACGTGGTCGCGCGGATGCCGGGCCTGGTGAGGCCCGGCAGCGCGATCGGGGTCAGGCGCGTGACGCCGGGGAGGGCCTCGCGCACGGAGGGACGCCACGACCGGCGGGTGCTGCCGATGCCCCGGTACCGCTGGGGCGTCACGGGTGAGACCGGCGGGTCCACCCACAGCACGTCCGCGTGGGCCGTGAGAGCTTCGGTGAGCTGGCGTTCGGAACCCCGAACGCCGTCCCACGTCACTCCCGAGAACAGCACGACCAGCGGTCGTGGCGTCACTCAGATCAACTCCTGTGTCAGCTTCCCGGGGTGAACACGACGTCCACCCAGTAGTTCGCACCGCCGAAGGTGTCACCGGGGAAGCCCGTGCCACCGCGGAACACACCGTTCGGAGATGCTGCCGCGGCCAGCGGCGGACTGCTGACCGCCGACCGGTTGAAGTACCCGGCGTCGGCGGAGTAGCGGCCGACGGTCGTCGTGTACGAGGCCACGTACGTCTGGCCGGCGGTGATCGGCACCGGGGTGTCGAACACGAGCGTCTGCCAGCCGGTCGCCGTCTCGTTCACGAACGTGCCCGTCGCGAGGCTGGTGCCGTTCGACGCCCACAGCGACCCGGTGTGCGTGCCGGTGTTGCCCGCGCCCTTGTAGAACTTGACGCCGGACACCTGGCCGTTGACCGCCGCGGTGAACCGCACGCCCAGCTCGTAGGCGTTGTTGTCGTTGGACGACGTCACCGCGGGCAGGGCGGCGGCGCTGAACAACGAGCACGGGCAGGTCGCGGCCGAGGTCGTCGTGAACGACCACGTGGCCGGGCTGGTCGTGGCGTTGCCGTTGACGTCCAGGATCCGCAGCTCGGCCGCGTACTGCGTACCCGGTGCGAGCGGGGCGTCCGGCGTCCAGGTCACCGTCTTGCCGTCACCGGAGACGGCGAACGCGCCGGAGGTGCCGGCCCCACCGGGGTCCTTGAGCGAGAGCTGCGCCGACGCCACGTCGACCGGCTCGTTGAAGGTGGCGGTGACGGTGGTGTTCAGCGCGACACCGGTGGCTCCCGGCGCGGGCGTCCTGGCGGTCAGGATCGGCGGCGTGCTGTCGCCGTTCGCGCCGTTGCGCCAGATCACGTCGACCCAGTAGTTCGTCGAGTTGTACGTGCCGGTGGGGAAACCACCGCCGGTGCCGTAGCGGTACACGCCGTTCGGGCCGTCCACACCGGACTTCAGCGCGTGCAGCGAGTAGTAGTCGTGGCTGGAGTTGAAGCTGCCGTTGGTGGCGGAGTAGCGGCCGTTCGGCGCGTAGTAGGACACCACGTAGGTGGTGTTCGCCTGCACGTCGACGGGCTGGTCGAACGTCAGCGTCTGCCAGCCGCTCGCCGTCTCCCCGTTGAACGTGCCGGTCGCGAGCCGCTGCCCGCTCGCCGACCACAGCGAACCGGTGTGCGTGCCGGAGTTGCCGAAGCCCTTGTAGAACCGGACGCCCAGCACCTGGCCGCGGCCGTCGAAGCGGATCTTGGTGCCCACCTCGACCGCGCCCGTGTCGCTCACCGCGTTGACGGCGGGCGCCGCGAAGTCGTCCCACACCGTGCACGGGCACGTGGCGCCGCGCGGGGTACCGGTGGTGAAGGACCACAGCGTCGGGCTCGGCGTGTTGCCGGACAGGTCGGTCGCCTTCCCGGACACGTCGTAGGTTGTGCCCGGCAACAGCGGGTTGTTCGGCGTGAAGGTGGCCTTCATGCTGTTGGCCGCCACCGAGATCGTGCCGGACACACCGCCGTTGGGGCCGTTGACGAGGATCTGCGCCGAGCTCGGCGTCACCGGCTCGTCGAAGGTGATGCTGACCGCCGGGGTCAGCGAGACGCTGCCCTGCTGGTTCAGCGGGTCCGTGGACAGCGTGCCGGGGGCGCGGGTGTCCGGACCGGGGTCGAGCGCGAAGATCGGGTCGACCCAGTAGTTGGCGTTGCGGTAGCTGTCGGTCGGGAAGCCGGACGACCCGCCGCGGAACACGCCGTTCGGGTTGCCGGAGACGCCCTTGGCCGCCGACAGCGGTTCCAGGCCCACCGCCGCGCTCGTGAAGTAGTCGGCGTCACCGGCGTAGCGGCCGTTGGGCGCGAAGTACGACGCGACGTAGGTGGTGTTCGCCGAGACCTGCACGGCGGTCGGGAACGTCAGCGTCTGCCAGCCGGTCGCCGTCTCCGCGCCGAACGTGCCGGTGGCCAGCCGCTCACCGCCGGCCGACCACAGCGAGCCGGTGTGCACGCCGGTGTTGCCGGTGCCCTTGTAGAACCGGACACCGCGGACGTACCCGTTCACGCTGGACTGGAACTTCACGCCGAGCTCGATCGCGCCGCCGTCGTTGGTCGACGGCACCGCCGGGGTGGCGTTCTCCGTCCAGATGGTGCACGGGCAGTCGCGGGCGAGCACGGTGACGTCGCGGCTCACCGCGGCCGAGAGGTTCGCGGAGTCGTCGACCGCGCGGACCTTCAGCGTCTTGGGACCGGCGGCCGAGAAGGTGTGCGTGTAGTTCCACGACGCCGTGCCCGCGGTCCAGTTGGCCGGGTGCCAGGTGGCGCCGTTGTCGACCGAGACCTCGACGCCGGCGACGCGGCCCGACGAGTCGATCACGGTGCCGTTGAACGTGTAGCCGGTGCCGACGGTCGGCGAGTTCGTGGTGCCGAACGCGACCGACGGCGGTGCGGTGTCGGTGCTCGCGGTCGTGGCGAAGAGGTTCGGCTCCAGCGTGGTGGGCTGGACGCCCATGTCCGCCAGCAGGTTCACCGTCGCCTGCTTGATCCGGACGTCCGAGGTCGGCTCGTCGGTGCGGAACGCGTGCTCGTCCTCCAGGCCCCACGCCCACTGCACGGTGCCCGCGCCGAAGACCAGCGCGCCGGAGGAGTGCCTGTACAGCGTCAACGCGTGCGTCTTCGTGCCGCTCCTGTAGAGGTCACCGTGGTTCTGCAGGACGTACTGGCCGTCCATCGTCACCGTCGTGCGCGACAGCTGCGCCACGCCCGGCGGCTGGAAGCCGTTGTCCTCGACGGAGTCCCACTCGTAGCCCAGGGTGCCCGGCTTGAAGGAGTAGGCGCCGGTCGTCATGGACGCGAGCGGGGTGTTGCGCCACAGCCGCATCTTGCCGTAGGCGGCGGGGACGACCAGGGAGTCGTCGCGGCGGCCGTTGACCGTGAAGATCTGGCCCAGCAGGGCGTTCTCCGGGTTCGCGCCGTTGGGCGAGGTGGTGAACCGCGGGTCGCGCCAGGTGCCGGTCCACTCCGGGCTCGGGTCGATCTTGGCGCTGGCCTTGGTCTCCTTGTAGGTCACCACGGTCCGCCAGTCCGTCGGCGAGGAGCCGAGGCTGGGGGCCCAGCGGTGCTTCCAGAAGACCTCGTTGCCGGTCATGAACGCGAGGTGCACGCCGGCGGCCCGTGCGTTCTCCACGGCGGTGCGCTGTTCCCTCGACCAGTACTCGTCGTGGCCGACGGCCATGAACACCTTGTGGTTGAGGATCAGGTTGCCGCGGCGGGCGGTGTCGGCGTTCGTGGTGTAGCTGACGTCGTAGCCGTTCTTCTCCAGCCAGGTCAGCATCGGCACCTCGGCGTTGAAGATGAAGTTCTCGTCACCGGTGTTCGCGATCGGGCGGTTGTAGCTCACCGCGTAGGCCGAGCCGCCGTCACCGGGACCGGAGCCGTAGTAGAGGCTGTTGCCGCCGTAGCGGTTGTAGGCGTGCCAGGTGGCGTCGGAGGTCTGGAAGAAGATCTTCGACCGGCTGGAGTCGTCGCGGATGACGAACGCGATCTCGTTCTCACCGCCGGTGTCGTTGCGGTGCAGCACGGCGTAGTAGAGGCCGGACACGGTGTCGGAGGGCACGTCCCAGGTGAGGGAGACGGCCCAGTTGCCGCAGTCGACCAGCGCGACGGCCGAGTCGGGCAGGCAGTCGACCGGCTGGCTCTGCGGGGTGGTGCGGTCGAGCTGCTTGACCAGGCGGGCGCCGGCACCGCCGTAGTAGCCGAGGCGGAAGATGTCGATCCGGTAGGACAACGCGTCCGTCTTGACCTTGAACTTGACCTGTCCGCCAGGAGTCGAGCTGATGTCGGTCGTGTAGCCGACGATCGAGTCGTCGAGCGAGTTGAGCGACCAGTTCGCGTCACCGGTCCTGGTGTTCTCGCACGCGACCTTGTTCACCACCGGTGCGTCGCACGGCGCTGCCTGCGCGGCCGGGGCGAGCACCACGGCCGGCACGACCACAGCGGTGGCCAGCACCGCTGCGGCTGTCACTTTCGCACCCATTGATCTCAGGCGACTCCTGGGATCGGACAAGGACATGGGCGTCTACCTCTTCTTCCTGCTTGCTGCCCCAGACGATGGTTGCCACGAGCACACCGCCGCCGCACCTCCAACCGGCTCTCCCACCAGCCCAGGGCGACTCTCCACAGTGAACTTCGGGACGATACCTGCGTTCGTTACAAGGAATTCCGCTGAGCGGCCCAACGGTTGTGATTAGTCCGATCAGCGGAATCACTTGTGTCACAACGCATTGACGGGGAGCGATCAACTACCGGCAGCTGACCAGGACCAGGCTGACGACTGTGCACTGTGTACTCGCGGCGTCATTGCCCGTGTTCGGGTCGATCGGGTCCGAACCAGTGCGGGCCGCGCGGAACTCGTAGTCCAGCCCGATGTTCAGCAGCCGCACCGGGACCGAGAACGCGAGCTTCGTGCTCGCACCGGGTTCGAGGCGCGGCACCGGGCAGGCCACCGTGTTGCCACTGGCGGTGCACGTGCCGTTCACCCCGGTGATGCCCGGCGGCAACGTCGTGGTCACCACGCCGCTGAGCAACGCGTTCGGGCCGTGGTTGGTCACGTCGACGGTGAAGTCGATGCGCGGCACCAGGATTCCGAGCCGGGGCGTACCGGTGACCTTGGCCACCTGCAGGTCCGCTTCCGTGTGGACGGTCAACTGTGGACCGTCCACGGGGAACGTCGCGTAGTTGCTGCCGGACAGCTGCGCCTGGAGCGTGCCGGTACCGCCGACCGCGTCCTGCTTCACCGCGAGGGTGAACGTGACGGTCGCGGACTGGTAGCCGCCGAGCGCCTCGGCCAGTGCCGCGCGGTAGCCCGTCGGGCCACTGGGTCCGGTCAGCGTCGTGCAGCTGGCCGCACCGGTGCAGCCCACCAGGGTCGTGTACTCCGCGATGGCCCGCGGGGCGCCGAACAACCTGGCAGAGGGCTGCAGGACCGTGAAACCGTTGGTGTTGGTGAGCTTCACCGTCACCGTGAACTGCTCGCCCGGTCGCACCACGGCCGCGCTCGAGGTCAGTTCCACCTCGGGCGGGGCCGCCGTGGCCGGCACCGCCGCAGCGGCGCCGAGCAGTCCGGCGATCGTCGTGATCGCCAGCGTTCGCCGAAACATCGTTCTCCTCCGGCTCGTCGTTGTTCCAGACCGATCCACTCCCCTCCCCCTGGAGGCCTTGGGCACCTCAGTACGCGCCGTGGCCGCCGAAGACGGCCCGGAACGTCTTCCACAGGATCACCGCGTCCAGGGCGAGGGACCAGTCCTCGACGTAGCGCAGGTCCAACCGCACCGACTCCTCCCAGGAGAGGTCGCTGCGCCCGCTCACCTGCCACAGCCCGGTCAGCCCCGGCTTGACGAGCAGCCGGCGCCGCACGTCGGAGGAGTACCTCGCGCTCTCCTCCGGCAACGGCGGGCGGGGGCCGACCAGCGACATGGCGCCGGTGAGCACGTTGAGCAGCTGCGGCAGCTCGTCGATCGAGTAGCGCCGCAGGAACGAGCCCACCTTGGTGATGCGCGGGTCCTTCTTCATCTTGAACAGCAGTCCGTGGCCCTCGTTGGCCGCGGCGAGCCTGGTGCGCAACGCGTCGGCGTCGGTGACCATCGTGCGGAACTTGATGATCGTGAACGGGACGCCGTCCTTGCCGACGCGCTTCTGGCGGTAGAACACCGGACCGCGGCTGTCGATCATCACGAACGCCGCGACCGCGAACATCAGCGGTGCGAGCAGGAGCAGCAGGAGGAACGCGCCGACCTTGTCGACGACGCCCTTGACGAGGCGGCGGAACCCGGTCAGCGCCGGTTCGCTCACCCGGAGCAGCGGCATGCCGAGCACGGCGCTCATGTGCAGGCGAGGACCGGCGACCTCCATCAGGCCCGGCGAGACGACCATCTCGGTGCCGGAACCCTCCAGCGCCCAGGCGAGCTGCTGCAGCCTGCGCGGAGTCCAGTAGGCGTCGGGGGTGACGGCGACGATGCGGTAGCCGCCGCGGCGGACCTGGTCGGCGAGCTCGCGCAGCTGGCCCACGACGGGCACGCCGTCGACGTCGGGACCGACGCGGCCGCGGCCGTCGAGCGTGCAGACCGCGTCCACGCGCCAGCCCAGGTGGGCCATGCGGCGGGTGCGGTGGATGAGGTCCTCGACCGTTTCCAGGTTGCCCGCGGCCAGGACGGAGAGCATGAACCTGCCTTCACCGCGACCGCTGTGCAGCGGCCGGCGCAGGAGGTAGCGCAGGGGGAAGGCCACCAGGGCGATGGCGGGCACCACGACGAACACCCACAGGCGGGCGCCGGGGATATCGACGGCGAGCGCACCCAGACCGAGTGCGACCACCGCCCCGAACAAGCCCCGGCCGAGTCGCCGGAACTCCTCGGCCCCCTGACCGAGCACGGCCGGCGTCCAGACCCGGTTGAGGGTGAGCGAGCCGACCACGACGACTACTGTGAGTATGTCCAGCAGGGCAAGGGAAAGCGGGCCGAAGGCGGCGTGCCGCGAGTGCATGACGGCGCCCACCGCCACGACGACCAGCACCGTCGTCAGCACGTCGGCCGTGATGACGGCGTAGCGGTAGCGCGTCTCCCACCGTGCGATCGGCGGGTGCGTCTGTCTGTGTTCGTGGCTGCGTTCAGGACTGAGCGTCGAGCCCCGCCCGTGCACAGCGTCACGGGCAGAGCGGACCTGCTCACTCATCGTTGTGATCTCCCCGGCTCAGCGGTGATTCCGGACGTGCAGGTGCGCAGGTCACCCCGAGGACCTTTGGTGCTCCGCGCAGACCGCACAGCCCCTCCCACAGGGCGGTGCCGGAAATCCCGGAGCTTGCAAACCGTGATTCGCCCGCTCCGGCGTCCGCGTTACAGGCTGTGGAAAAAAGTTTCCTCCGCGCCCGAATGGCGGACGTGACGTGCGTCTCACCATCTGGAAACCGAGCAGCCACAAGACGATTGGCCAAGTCCACAACGGACACAAATGTCACGCGCGGTATGAGCCGACGGTCGGAAAAAGGTCTTCAGACTCTGGCGCTTCGACCTGTTTTGAGCGTTGTATTACCGCCGAACGGAGCAATCACCTACGGCCGAACGGAAATGCGCACCTCTTCCCGGCCGACCACCACCACGTCACCCGCGCGCAGCTGCGCACCCCTGCGCAGCTCCACGGCACCGTTGACGTGGACCTCTCCGTCCTCGATGAGCTCCTTCGCGTGCGCGCCGTCGTCCGCGAGCTGGGCCAGCTTGAGGAACTGCCCTAGCCTGATCGGCTCTTCCGAGATCTCCACCGTCCGCATGAGCCGCATCATCCCAGTAGGGCCGTCCCCACTGCTCGCTCGGGGGCGCGCACCAGGGCGAACGGGTGACGTCGTTGACAGGCTCACGGCCATGAAAACTTCGTGGGGGTACACCGCCTGGTTGGCGGTGTCGGGACTGGTCGCGGTGGGCATCACGGCGTTCGCCGCGAGTGCCTACGTCACCCTGGACGTGGCGCAGGCGCGGCCGGAACTGCACGGGCCGGCGCATTACGGCCTGCTTGTCGCGCACATCTTCACCGGAACGGTCGCGGTCCTCGCGGGCGTCTCGCAGTTCTGGCCGCGGCTGCGGGCCAGGCACCCGCGGGTGCACCGGGTGCTGGGCCGCGTGTACTTCGGCGCGGTCCTGCCGTCGTCGGTGCTGGGCGTCGTGTGCGCGCAGCTGTCGTTCTACGGGCTGGCGTCCTCGGGGCCGCTGGCGCTGCTGTCCGTCCTGTGGTTCGCGAGCGCCGTCCTGGGCCTGCGGACGGCACGGCGGCGCCAGTTCGGCGCTCACCGCATCTGGATGATCCGCGGGTTCGCGCTGACGGGCGCCGCCGTGACCGGCAGGCTGTGGGGACTGCTGCTCGGCGGCCTGCTGCCCGAGGCGGACGGGCTGCTGGTCTTCGCCACCGCGAACTGGCTGTCGTTCGTGGTGAACCTGCTGGTCGCCGAGTGGTGGATCCAGTCGCGGGGCTACACCCGCGCCTTGCCCTCCACGGCCGACAGGCCGAGCATCTCGAGCAGGTCGGCGCAGTCCAGGGCGTCGGTCGCGTGACACGCCACGGTGCGCGCGGCCTTGCTGTTCTGGATCGTGCTGTGCTCCTTCTCCGCAGCCTTGGCCTCGGCGAAGGTGCCGGTGTCAGGCTCAGCCAAAGGGGTACGCGCCCAAGTCATGTCGTGCCTGCTTCCGCATCGGGGGATGTGGTCATCATGACAACGGGATCACCGAAACACCAGAACTAGTGCTTTCCGTAATCGATCGTCCACGGAGCGTGCAAAACGCGAAAACGCTTTCCGCGGCTGTTTTTGATCAATTACCGGGAATCAGCGCCCGTACCTGAGCACGGACTCCACTTCGGTCACGAATGCGACGAGGCGCTCGTCGTCCACGTCGTCGGGCGTGGGACCGTCCACGGCGAGCCGTTGCAGCGCAACGGATGCCGCGGCGTTCTCCCGCGCCAGCCGGCGGAAGCCGAACGTCGCCTCGTACGCGGTGACCGCGGTGGCAAGTGCCGCAAGGGTTGTGGCCGCGAAGCCCCACACCGCGCGGCGCGGTCCGTCCGCCATCCCGGCTGCGGCCGCTGCGGCGGCCGCGATGAACAGCGCGGCGGCGATCGCCACCGTCCACGTGCGAGCGCTGGAGTACCGCCTGCGGCCGCGTTCGAAGTGGTCGAGGCGGTCGGAGAACCGGTGCCGCAGGTACGCCTCGACGAACTGGGCCTGGCGCTGCTCGTCGCTCATGTCCGCACCACCTCGTGCTTGCGGTCGCTGACCGCGGCCTCCAAGTCCGCCACCCGGTCCTGCCGCTCCTCCTGCGTGCCGGGAGCGGGAGCGGCGAGGTGGGCGAAGTACAGCGCCCGCAACCGTTCCGCGCGGGCACGGGCGGTCAGGTACCTGTCGAGCGACTCCCGCTTGCGCGCCACGATCGTGATCGCCGCGGCGAACGCGCCACCGGCCACCACGAGCACACCGGGCCACGGCGTCTCGTTCAGCCACGTCTGCAGCGCGCCGAACACCGTGGTCATGAGCCCGCCGGCGATCGCGAGGACCGCGAGCAGCCGGTAGCGGTTCTGCTCGGACTCCGCCTCCGCGTCGAGCTCGTGGAACACCGGCGCCACGACCTGGTTCGCGTCGTGGATGGCGTCGGCGAGCAGCGGGTAGGCGACCACGAAACCGGGGTCGACGAGCGGGCGCGGTTCCGGTGCCCGGTAGCGGACCCGCGGCCAGATCCGCGGCGGCATGACGGGCTTCTCCTCGCCCAGCAACCGTTCCAGCGCGGTGACGACCTTGCCGGGTCCCTCGTCGGCGTGGACGACGGAGACCTTGCCGCTGCGCACCAGCACGGCGAGGTCGCCGGTCAGGTCACCGGTCGCGATCCGGTCGGCCAGTCCACCGGTGCCCGCGACGACGAGCAGCGGGTGGTCGCCGCTGAGGTGCTCGACGACCTCCTGCTCGCTCTCGCCGCCGACGACGAGCGCGACGGTGGCCTTCTTGCCGCGGATCGCGTCCACGACGCGGAACAGCACCGGTGTGGCGTCCGTCCACTCCGAACCGGGGACGACGACGGCGACGCCGTGGTTGGGCTCCAGCGCGACCTGGTCACCGGTGGGGGTCTCGGTGCGGTCGTGCACCTTGCTGGAGGGTGCGACGCCGACCACGACGGGCCGGCGCCCCTCACAGGCCTGCAGGGCCAGGCCCAGCAGGTGGACCACACCCCTGTCGGTGCCTTCGGTGACGAACACGGCGCCGTTGCGCGCCGCGATCACCACCACGGATCTGAGCACCGGCAACAGCTTCGCGGCGAGATCCGTCTCGATGTCCGCTGTGGAGCCGAACACGGGGATCACCGCGCGGCCTCGGGGCAGACCGAGGGAACGGGGCCTTATGTCGGCGTCCGGCTGGGACAGCCGGGTGACCGTCGGGCCGCCTGCATTGGGCATGCCGCGCACCATAACGTCGTGATCGACCGCGGACCAGGGCCGTTCAGACGTCCTCGTCGAGCGGGACCTCGCGCTCGGCGTCGAGCGGCGCCGGCTCGACCGGCTCCTGGGGCACCACGTCCTGCTGCTGTTCGGCGCTGTCGGCTTCAGGCACTTCGGGGTTCATGCGGTGCGGGTTCCCCCGTCCAGGCCGGACCACACGTGCCGGCGCACCCGGTCGAGGTCGCTCAGGTCGTCGAGCACGGTCGTGGCACCGGCCGCGGCGAGCTGTGCGGCGGTGCTGCGCCCGGTGGCGACCGCGACGAGCCGCACCCCCGAGTCCAGCGCGGCGCGCACGTCGTGCGGCGTGTCGCCGATCAGCACGACCTCGTCGTCGGCGAACCGGCGGACGTGCCGGGCCCGGTCGCGGGCGAACGCCACCAGCTCGGCCCGGTCGGCATGATCGTCGCCATAGGCGCTGACGTCCCAGTCGACCAGGTGCGCGAGCCCGAACTCCTCCAGCTTCACCCGCGCGACGCTGCCCAGGTTGGCCGTCAGCACGCCCTGGTGCACCCGCGGGTCGGCGGCGAACGCCTCCAGCGCCTCCCGCGCGCCCGGCAGCACCTCGCCGTGCCCGGTCAGCTCGCCGCGACGGGCCTCGAAGCAGCCGGCCAGCGCCGCCGCGAGCCGCGCGGAGGACTCCGGCGTGTGCTCGATGCCGTGCTGCCGCAGGCACTCGGCGATGATGTCCAGCTCGGTGCGTCCGCCCAGGTCGACGGGGCCGGCGAGGTCCCGCCCGAACGCGGTGCGGAACGCCTCCCGGTACATCAGCCCGCCGAAGCCCCTGGCCGAGATCAGCGTGTTGTCGATGTCCCACAGGACCAGCACGTCGGGACCCGTCACCGGACCGCCACCTCTCCACCCGTAAAATGCCTGCTCATGACCTCGATCGACCCCGCAGAGCTGGAAGTCTGCCTGCGCGTGCTGGCACAGGTCGAGGACCTGCCCGCGGAACACGACGACGCGGTGCGCGTCCGCCTGGCCACCGCCAAGATCTTCAAGGCCGCGAAGAAGCACCGGAAGTCCGAGCGCAGGGCCGCCATCACCGCGAACGACCGCGCGGTGACCTCGCTCACCGCGACCGGCTCACCGGACCGCATCGACGACGAGACCCAGGGCCTGCCGCTGGTCTCGACCGCCGCCGGTGCCACCGCGGGCACCCTGCTGCGCGCCCGGTCCTGCTACACCTGCCGCAAGCGGTTCGTCGAGGTCGACGCCTTCTACCACCAGCTCTGCCCCGACTGCGCCCGGTTCAACCACGGCAAGCGCGACGCGCGGACGGACCTCACCGGCCGCCGCGCGCTGCTCACCGGCGGCCGCGCGAAGATCGGCATGTACATCGCGCTGCGGCTGCTGCGTGACGGTGCCCACACCACGATCACGACCCGGTTCCCCAAGGACGCCGCGCGCCGGTTCGCGCAGATGCCCGACGCCGGCGAGTGGATCGACCGGCTGCGCATCGTCGGCATCGACCTGCGCGACCCCGCCCAGGTGCTCGGGCTCGCCGACTCGGTGGCCGACCAGGGGCCGCTCGACATCCTGATCAACAACGCGGCGCAGACCGTGCGCCGCTCCCCCGGTGCCTACGCGCCGCTGGCCGCCGCCGAGCACGAGGCGCTGACCGGCGACGCCCGCCGCCCCGAGCTGATCACGTTCGGCGGGCACGGCCAGCTGGCCCTGCCCGGCACCGCAGTCCCCGAGGCGCACTCGGTCACGACGCTCGCGTTGATGGCGGGCGGCAAGGAGATCGACGCGGGCGGTCTCGTGCCGGACACGGCGGCGACGAACTCGTGGATCCAGAACGTCGACGAGGTCGACCCGGTGGAGCTGCTGGAGGTGCAGCTGTGCAACTCCACGGCGCCGTTCCTGCTGATCTCCCGGCTGCGCGCGTCGATGGCGAAGTCGTCGTACCGGCGCAAGTACGTGGTGAACGTGTCGGCCATGGAGGGCCAGTTCTCCCGCGTGTACAAGGGTTCCGGCCACCCGCACACGAACATGGCCAAGGCAGCGCTGAACATGTTGACGCGCACCAGCGCCGAGGAGATGCTGCAGGCCGACGGCATCCTGATGACCGCCGTCGACACCGGGTGGATCACCGACGAGCGCCCGCACCCGATGAAGATGCGCCTGGCCGACGAGGGCTTCCACGCCCCGCTGGACCTGGTCGACGGCGCGGCCAGGGTGTACGACCCGATCGTGCGCGGCGAGGCCGGCGAGGACCTGTACGGGTGCTTCCTGAAGGACTACGCGCCCTCGGCGTGGTGACGCACGTGTCCGAGGTACCCGTCGGACGCACCCGAACGAGCTGTTTCGTCAGGTCATAGCGGTATTTGAACACCTGTTCGAGTACTCATTTGTCATGAGGACTGTGTGGCGGGGAGCACTTCGGTTCGGCATGACGACGATGGCGGTGCGGCTGGGGTCCGCGGCGTCCGAGCACCGCGGCAGGGTGCACCTCGTGCACCGCGAGGACAGCGGCCGGGTGCGGCACCAGCAGGTGTGCGGCGAGTGCTCGCTGCACCTGACACCCGACGACATCGGCCGCGGCTACGAGCTCGACGACGGCCGCATCGTGCAGGTGGACCCGCGGGAGCTGCCGGCGCCCGAGGAGGGGGTCATCGACGTCCAGCAGTTCGCGCCGGTCGCGGACGTCGACCCGATCTCGTTGCACCGCAGCTACTACGTCGAGCCCGACGACCTGTCGGTGCGCTCGTACGTGCTGCTGCGCGAGACGCTGGAACGCACGAAGACCGCCGCGATCGTGAAGTTCGGGCTGCGCGGCAAGGACACGCTGGCGGCGATCCGGCAGCAGGCGGGCGTGCTCGTGCTGCACACGCTGCTGTGGCCGGACGAGGTGCGCGAGCCGCACTTCGCGTTCCTGCACCGCGACACCGAGGTGCGCACCGGTGAGCTGGCCGCGGCGGCCGCTCTGGTGCGGGCGCAGACCCGGCCGTTCCGGCCGCACGACTACCCGAACTCCCACCACGAGGCGCTGCTCAGGCTGGTCGAGGCAGCCGTCTAGTCAGCGGGCGGACGGGCCGCGTACCGGGGATGGACGCGGGCCGTCCGCCCGTGTCCGCCGGGTGGCGTTGCCGGGGTCCGCCGGTGCCGGCGGCTAGCATCGGCGGTCATGCTCGCCAGTCCGTCGGACCTCGTCGACCTGCTCGAGTGCGAGCACCGCAGCTTCCTGGGGCGTTCGGAGCGGCGGGGTGACCCGGAGGAGCTGCACCGCGCGGCCTCCCGCACGGCCGCCGACGTGCGCGCGGGTGCGGAGATCGTCGAAAACGCCGTCTTCTTCGACGGCGCCTTCCACTGCGCGGTGCCGAGCCTGGTGCGGGTCGGCACCGGCTACGAGCCGTGCTTCGACGGCTCTGAGGCAACTCCGTTGGCCGTGCTGAACCTGACGGCGGCCGCTCTGGCGTTGGGTGCCGAACGCGCGCACCTGCTGGTCAACGGCCGGCGGACGACTTTCCGGGTGGCCGACTTCGCACCGTTGCTGGGCCGTCTGCGGACCAGGCTGGCGAAGCCGGGACCGGCGCCGGCGCGCTCGTGGGGTGACGTGCGGGCGGCCTGCACCGGGTGCCGGTTCGCCCGTCATTGCGCCTCCGGGCGGGAGGAGGCCCGCGACCTGTCGCTCGTGGCCGGACTGCGCGCCGACCAGCGGCGGAAGCTGGTTTCGGTTGGCATTGAAACAATCGATGCGCTAGCGGCGACCGAGGAGCGACCACCTGCCCTGTCCCCCGCGAGCTTCGCCGCGCTGGCCGCGCAGGCCCGGTTGCAGGTGCGGCAGGAGCGCACCGGCGTGACCACCTACGAGGTCGTGGCCCCCGAGGCGTTGCAGACCCTGCCGGAACCGGCGGAGGACGACGTGTTCCTGGAGGTCGAGGGCGACACGTTCCGCACGCCGGGCTGGGAGGGCACGTTCGCGGAGTTCGTCGACCGCACGCCGACCGGCCGGGTCTACCACTTCACGCCGCACGACCTCGCCGGGCGTGCGGCGCGCACCGCGACCAGGGAGTCCGAGGTGGACGAGCTGGTGCGGCGCTGCGTCGACCTGGGTGCGTTGACCCGCCGGGTGCTGCGGGTGTCCACAAGGGAGTACACGCTGCCCGCGCTGCGCCCGTTGCTCGCGGACGACAACCCGACGCGCGGGGTGCGGGACCTGCTGGAGAAGGTGAAGCGGGAGCACGGCGTGCAGACCGCTGTACGCGACGAGGAGCTGGACGAGGCGGCGCGGGAGAAGGCCGCCGAGCGGGCCCGCAGGATGGCGGCGCTGACCGAGCCGCTGCTCGCGGAGGGCCACGCGCTGTTCGCGGCGACCGTCGGCTACCACCGGCGGGAGGCGAGCCCGGCCTGGGGCGACTTCTTCCGGCAGGCCGCGGCGCCGATCTCGGACCTGGAGACGGACTCGAACTGCGCGGTGCCGATCACGCTGCGGGCCGAGGACTGGGTGCCGCCCAGCGGGCGGGTGCGGACGTCGAAGCGGCAGGTGCGCGCGCGGATCGACCCGGAGCGGCCGCACCCGTTCGGCGCGGGCGAGCAGGTCAGGCTGCTCTACCCCGGCAACGTCACGCGCCCGGCCGTGGTGTCCGATGACAACCCGCACGAGCTGGTGCTGACCGAGAGCGCGGCGGCCGAGCACACCGAGCTGCCGCTGGCGGTGCTGCCCGGCAGCCCGGTGCCGGCGAAGCCGAAGGACGAGGCGGTCGCCGAGCTCGCGCAGCAGGCCGTGGAGCTGTTGCCGTTGCTGCCGCGCAGCCCCGGCATCGACCTGATGCTGCGCACGCCGCCCGCGCAGCCGCTGCCGCGCGACGAGGACACGGTGCGGGCGGTGATCAGGGCGGTCGACCAGCTCGACGGCGGCACGCTCGCGGTGCAGGGCCCGCCCGGCGCGGGCAAGACGTACCTCGCGACGAAGCTCGTGGCGCACCTGGTCGACCAGGGCAAGACGGTCGCGGTGACCTCGACGTCGCACAAGGCCGTGGAGAACGTGCTGCGGTCGTGTTCCGGTGACGTGCCGATGGCCAAGCGGCCCAAGGGGAAGCCGGAGGAGGACGTGCCGTGGGACCAGCCGAAGGACAACGGTGCGCTGGCCCGCTGGCGCGAGGAGCACCCGGCCGGACACCTGGTCGGCGGCACGGCGTGGACGTTCTCCAACGCGGTGATCAAGGCGCAGCCGTTCGACGTGATGATCATCGACGAGGCCGGCCAGTTCGCGCTGGCGGACGCGGTGGCGGTGGGGACGGCGGCCCGCAACCTCGTGCTGCTCGGTGACCCGCAGCAGCTGCCGCAGGTCGTCCAGGGAGTGCACCCACCGGGGTCGGACGCGTCCGCGCTGGGCCACTTGCTCGGCTCGGCGGACGTCATCCCCGGCCACCTCGGGTACTTCCTCGCGGAGACCAGGAGGATGCACCCCGCGGTGTGCCGCCCGGTGTCCGAGCTGTCGTACTCCGGGCTGCTCCACTCGCACCCGGTGGCGGCGCAGCGGTGGATCGAGGGCGTCGAACCCGGCATCTACCTGCGCGAGGTCGACCACCGGCACAACATCACGTCCTCGGCGGAGGAGGCCGACGCCGTGGTGGACACCGTGCGGTCGCTCGTCGGTCGCACGTGGACGGACAACGGCGAGACGCGCGAACTGACCGACGCGGACGTCCTCGTCGTGGCGCCGTACAACCTCCAGGTGCGGGTGATCCGCCGGCGGCTGGCCGACGCGGGGTTCGACGGGACGCGGGTCGGCACCGTCGACCGGTTCCAGGGCCAGGAGGCACCGGCCGTGGTGATGTCGATGACGTCGTCGTCCACCGTGGACCTGCCGCGCGGCCTGGACTTCCTGCTGTCGCGCAACCGGTTGAACGTGGCGCTGTCCCGCGCGCAGGCGGTGGCCGTGGTGGTCTGCTCACCGCGCCTGCTGGACGCCGACGTGCGCGGGGTGGAGCAGATGCGGCTGGTGGCGGGGTTCATCGCCCTAGCGGAAAACATGAAGGTTTGTTCGTGGTGACACCTCACCGTTGTCAGACGGTGACCTTTCGACTGCCGTCGGTTGCTAGCGTGGCGCGGTTCACCCGGTCGGGTGATTTGTGTTTTGAATGGTTTTCCCGCCACGCATCAACCCTGAGCAGGAGTTTCCGTTGGCAAGACGAGTTCTCGGCGCGTTCGCGGTGACCGCCACCGCGGCTCTGGCGTCAGTGGCGCTGGCCACGCCTGCCTCCGCACACACCGACGTCGTGGACGCCGGGTGCAACGAGAAGGCCGGCAAGTCCTTCCTGAGCGTCGAGCTGCACGAAGTACAACGGCCAGGCCGACAACTTCTTGACGATCACCGTCGACGGCAAGGAGCAGCCCGCTCAGCCGTTCCGCGAGTCGTTCAAGCAGACCTGGACGTTCCCCGCCGACGTCAAGCACGACTTCAAGATCAAGGTCGCCGCGCACGACGATCCCAACAACAAGCACGGCTACTCGAAGACCTACGACCGGTCAAGCACGGCGTGCGTCAAGTACGTCCCGCCGACGACCACCACGACCACGACGCCGCCGGTGACGACCACCACCACGGAGGCGCCCTCGTCCTCCGCCGAGGTGCCGCCGTCGACGACCTCCGCCGCCCCGGCCCCCGGTGGCAGCACCCCCGAGCCGCCGCTCGCCGCGACCGGCGCGTCCCCGACCTGGCTGCTGCTGTCCGGCCTGGGCCTCGTGGGCGCCGGTGCCGCCGCACTCCTGGTCGTCCGCCGCCGCCGCGCGTGACCCGCTGAAGGGGCGGCCCGCACGTGGCGGGCCGCCCCTTCACGTTCCCAGGCGTCTGCAAGTACCAGTACTTGCAGACGCCTGTGCAGCAAGGGGGGCGGGCGGTCAGAGGGCGAGGGTCTTTTCGGGGCCGTGGCCCGCGCGGATGAAGTACTCCGTGCCGAACGCGTGCGCGAAAGTCTCGTCGTCCAGCGACAGGAAGAACGACTGCTCGGGGATCTGCGAGGCGTGTGCCCGCATCGCGGCCCGCTTCACCCCGAGGTACTCCGCGACGTCCACCTCGGTCGTGATCTCCGACTCAGGCACGGCTCCCTCCATGAGCGGCGGCTCCTCGGCCCCCGACCGCCTCATCGCCTCCCGGAACCGCGTCTCGCTCACCATCGCCTGGTACACGGCGGGCGTGCCGGCGATCTCCGCGGCCCGCATGCCCACCCGGTGCACCTGGATGTGGTCGGGGTGCCCGTACCCGCCGAAGCTGTCGTAGGTGGTGAACGCCTTCGCGTCCTCCTCCCGCAGGATCGCGGCCAGCTTGTGCGCCGCCTCCTCGACGTCCGCGGTCCAGAACGAACCGGGCCGGTCGTTGAGCTCGTCCCCCATCATCCCGGAGTCGCGGTAGCCCAGGAACTCGACGCGGTGCACCCCCAGCAGCTCGGCGGCGGCGTGCGTCTCCCGCACCCGGCGCTCCCACAGCTCCTCGCCCTCGTCGAGGAAGTCGGGAACCTCGCCGCTCTCACCGCGGGTGGCGACGACGAGCACGACCCGGTGGCCCTCGTCGGACGCCTTCCGCATCACACCTCCCGTGACGATGCACTCGTCGTCGGGGTGGGCGTGGAACGTCACCAGTGTTGCCATGGGTAGGACGTTACCCGCGGCGGGCGGCGGTGCTCCCGGCACGTGAAAGGGCGGCGCCTCCCGGAATCCGGTGGGAGGCGCCGCCCTCGGCGAACACGTGGAGCTATCGCAGGGTCAGGTTCCAGGAGTTGATGTACCCGGTGTCACCGGAGTACACGTCCTGGACCCGCAGCTTCCACGTGCCCGCCGCGACCTCGGACGAGGCGTTGACCGTGTAGGTCGCCACCACGTTGTCGGCGCTGTCCGAAGTGGACGAGTTCTTGAGTCGGTAGGCGGTGCCGTCCGGGGCGACCAGGTCGACGACCAGGTCTCCGCGGTAGGTGTGGACGATGTCCACGCCGACCTTGGTGGTGGAGGAGGCGTTGCCCGTCAGCGAGGACGTGATCGAGGACGTGACGGCGGTGCCGCGGTCCGGGATGGCCACGTCGGTGGTGTTCTCCAGGCCACCCGACGGGGGCTGCGTGGAGTCGACGGCGTTGACCGTCTTGGTGGCGTCGGCGAGGCCGGCGCCGCAGCCGCCCGAGCAGGTGCCGGGCAACGGGCGGACGTTGGCCTTGATCAGGTCCTTGACCTGGGCCGGGGTCAGCGACGGCTTCTTCGCGACCAGCAGCGCGGCGAGGCCCGCGATGTGCGGGGCGGCCATCGAGGTGCCCTGGTACGGCTTGTAGTTCTCCGCGCCGGGAACGGTGGTGCCCGCGTTCAGGGTGGACCAGATGCCGTTCTCCGGCGTGGTGATGGTGCCGGGGGTGTCGGTGCCGCGGCGGGTCTCGCCGCCGGGGGCCGCCACGTCGATGCGGGTGCCGTAGTTCGAGTAGAACGCCTTGTTGCCCTCGCGCGAGGTGGCGGCGACGGTGATGACGCCGGTGCAGTTCGCGGGGGTGAAGTTCGCGACGTTCATGTTCGAGTTGCCGGCCGCGACGACGACGGTGGTGCCGCGGTTGATCGCGCCGTTGATGGCGTTCTGGTAGGTCGTCGAGCAGGACGACTGACCGCCCAGCGACATGTTGATGACCTTGGCGGGCGTCTGGTTCGCCGGGACGCCGGTCACGGTGCCGCCGGACGCCCAGGTGATGGCGTCGGCGATGTCGGAGGTGGCGCCACCGCACTTGGCGAGCACGCGCAACGGCTGGATCTTCGCGTCGTAGGCGATGCCCGCGACGCCCTTGCCGTTGTTGGTGGACGCGGCGATGGTGCCGGCGACGTGCGTGCCGTGCCAGGACGAACCCTGGTCCGCGGCGGGCACCGGGTTGCCGTTGGCGTCGGTGCCGCACTCGCCGCGGGCGACCCAGTCGCCCTCGTCGGCCGGGTTGGAGTCGCGGCCGTTGTTGTCACGGGCGCGCGCCGAGTCCGACACGAAGTCGTAGCCCGCGACGACCCGCGACGACAGGTCGCTGTGCGCGACGTAGCCGGTGTCGATCACGGCGACGGTGACGCCCGCGCCGGTGCTGCTGGCCCACGCACCGGGCACGTTCATGCCCGCGGTTGCCTCGAAGAGGTCCCACTGCCGGGAGTACTCGGTGTCGTTCGGGTCGGCGAACGGCTGCATCAGCAGGTCTGGCTCGACGTACGCGACGTCGGGGTCGTTCCTGAACGCCTGGATGGTGTTCTCGGCGTTGGCGGTCTTCTCACCCAGGTTGACGACGACGGCACCGCTCGACATGCGGCGGTGCACGGACTTGCCCTTCTTCCGCACGTCGTCCGAGGCGGCGGTGTCGGACGTGGCCTCGGCGGTGCCCGGCTTGTAGCCGACGATCAGCCGCTCGAAGGGGCGGTTCACCTGTGTCGAGTCCGGCTGGGACTGGATGGGGGCAGCGGTCGCCGACGGGGCGACAACGCTGAGCACGGCGGCGGACACTGCCGCGGCGCACACGCTCGTGCGTCGCAATCCGTTCACGTGAGGTCCTTCCACGCAGGGCCTTCGCGTGCCGTTGAGGGCGTCAGGGTTCTGAACCGGCTGCGGAGGTGGGGAGGACCGTAAGTCGGGTCACAGCGGGGAGAACAGGTCTGGCGGAGTCCGAATGACGACACTGGCGTGTTCACGACAGGGCCGCTACCCCGAATGGCGCACAATGTGACCGTGTTCGGACACTTGGGCGTCGCACCGGAGCCTCTCCGCGGTCTACGAGCTGCTGGTCACGGGTGGCAGCCGCACCACGGAGGAGACCGGCGCCTCCCCCGCCGCGCTGGAGCGGATGCGCGAGCTCGGCCTGGTCAGGCACCTGCCCGGCGACGTGTGGCAGGCCGTCGCGCCCGACCTCGCCGTCGAGGCGCTGATCGCCGCGCGCGAGGAGGCCAACCGCAGGGCGCGCGCCGACGTCGGCCCGTTGATGGAGCTGTACCTGCGCAACCGCGACGAGGAGCAGGCCGACAACGCGTTCGTCGAGGTGGTGTCCGGGGTGGCCGCCGTCCGCGAGCTGTGGCACGCCCTGCTGCGCGGCGCCCGCGAGGAGGTGTGCGTGCTCGACCAGCCGCCGTACGTGACGCCGCTGGGCCAGCACGTGGCGCTGGAGGACGAGACCCGCGAACGCGACGTGCGGTGGCGCGTCGTCTACGACCGCTCCGCCGTCGACATCCCCGGCCGCGTCGTGGAGATCATCGACCTGGTCGCGGCCGGCGAACGCGCCCGCGTCACCCCGACGCTGCCGTTCAAGCTCGCGGTGATCGACACGCACGCGGCGGTGCTGCCCGTCGTGAACGGCGACGTGGTCGACGAGGTGCTGCTGATCCGGCCGTCGGCGTTGCTGGACGTGCTGCGCTCGACGTTCGAGCTCTACTGGGACAAGGGCATCCCGTTCAGCCCCGGCGGGATCTACGCCGCGGCGGCCGACGTGGACCCGAACCTGCTGGGCCTGCTGGCCGCCGGGCTCACCGACTCCTCGATCGCGCGGCAGCTCGGGCTGGCGCCGCGGACCGTGCAGCGGCGGGTGCGGCAGCTGATGGACCGGTGCGGGGCGCAGACGCGGTTCCAGGCGGGGGTGCAGGCGATGCGGCGCGGCTGGTTGTGACGACAGCACGGCCCGGTGCGGTGACCGCGCGGCCGAAACGGGCGCTTCCGGTCATGGCGTCACCGGAAGCGCCCGTTCGATCAGCTGGCGACCTTGCGCGCGGCCACCAGCCGTCCGTCCGCGAACCCCTCGACGCGCACCTCGCTGCCGGACGTGGTGAGCGGCACGGTGTGCGCGCCGTCGGTCACGTCGATCGAGGTGGCGGGGCGGCCGTCGACGTAGACGTCCACCCGGTCGAGGTTCACGGTGTCCAGTGAGGCGGTCGTGCCCGCGACCGCCACCCCGAGCCGGCGCACGGGCTGCTCGGCCAGCAGCTCGGCCGCGCGGTTCAGCAGGTCCACGTTGCCCTGCAACAGGTCTGCGCGCGTGAGCTGGTGCCGGTGCGTCGGGCGCACGCCCAGGTCCTCCACCGGGGTGCCGGCGAGCTTGCCGACGCGCAGGGTGCGGCGGATGGAGACGCGCATGTTCGCCTTGCCGGGCAACGGCTTGTACGGCGTGTCCGGGTCTCCGGGCGCCGGGATGCTCAGCAGGGTGGACAGCAGGCCGTGCGTCCACACGTTCGCGCCGCCCGCGCCGGTGTTGTCGTCGACGCCGAGGATCGGGCCCAGCGCGTGGTCGGCCCAGCCCGCGGCGAAGATGTCGGTCGCGGAGTAGCAGCGGGCGTCGGTGACCAGCACGACCGGGCCGTGGTAGGTCTGGCCAACGGAGTTCGCGCCGTCGACGGGTGTGATCGTGTGGGCGCAGGAGAACGCCTGGCCGGTCTCGGTCGAGGAGTCGAGCGACGGGAACCACGGGCCGAGGTTGATCTGCCCGGTCGGGTCTTCCGCGTGGCGGCGGCAGATGCGCAGGTTCAGCGGCGTGCTGAGGAACTGCACGGGTTCGGGCTCGACGCGGCGCGGGGTCATCGTCTGCAGCAGGAACTCCGCGGCGAAGATGTGGCCGCCGCCGTTGTCGCGCACGTCGACGATCAGGCCGTTCTGCGGCAGCAGGGCCGCGAGCCGCACGAACTCCCGCAGGAACGCCTCCGGGTCGTCCACGCTGAACGTGAAGATCCGCAGGTGCCCGAACGTACCGGACGGCGTGGTGACCGGGCGGGCGCGGAACACGCCGGGCAGGGTCGTCGGCACGTCCTGCTCGCTCATCGCGACGGCACCGCCCGCGGCCTCGGCGGCCACGACCTTGGGCGCGTGCAACAACTTCTTGGCGCGCGCCTTCTCGTCGGAGTCGAGGTCGACGCCCTGCGCGGCGGCGGCCGGCGAGAGCGCGTCGACGTCGGTCATCGGCGGCAGGTTGTCGGTCACCTGCCAGTCCACCCGGACGTCCTCGCTCGTGCCGCCGGCGGTGCGGTGGGTCACGACGACCCAGTCCTCGTCCGGCGGGAGCTGGATCACCAGGGGGCGCAGCGTGAGCGACTCCAGGCCGCGGGCGAGGTTCGCGGCGGTGTTGCTGCCCGCGAAGATCGCGCCGTTCACCGCGACGGCGCGCGCGATCGCGGTGCCGTTCCAGTGCGTCACCTCGTCGCCGACGGCCAGGCCGGTGAACCCGGCGACCGTGCGGGCCACGAGGTACCGCTCGGCGCCGTCCGGGTCGAAGCAGCGCTCCAGCTGGAACGGCAAGAACGCGATCTTGCCGGCGAACGGGGCCGGCAGCAGGTAGTTGGTGTGCAGGTCGCGCACCGAGTGGAAGGTGCTCGACAGCTCGCGGTGGAACTGCCACTCGGGCTCGGCCGTGGCGTCGGTCTGCCGTTCGAGTCTGGCTCTGAGCACCCTGAGCCGTTGCACCGGGTTCACCGCGTGCATGGCGACCTTCAACGGCAGGTGCGCGTAGTTCTGCTCCAGCAGGATCAGCGCCTGGTCCACGACGAGCTTGCGCTGGGCGAGCGTGAGGGTGCCCGCGGTGGCGAGGAACTCGGCCAGGCCGATCGAGTTCGCGACGTTCGGGTGAGCGGTTGCGGTCATGGTGAGGCCTCCTTGCCAAGTAGAGGCTTCCCGAGGTGCCGGGATACACCTTTTTCACCCGGATGGCCGCTAATCGGAGCAGCTTCAGGGACGACAACTGGAGTAGAGGGAGGCTGCCATGCGTCCACGTGCCTTGGAACTGCGCATCCACGGGGTCAACAACACGCCCCCGGCCGCTGTGCTGGCGCTCCCCGACCACGCCGTCGAGCAGTTCCGCGGCGACCGCTTCGGCAGCTTCTGGCGCCCGGTCCCCGCGAAGCTCGCCGACCTGCCGGCGAACGACCCCGGACGGCCCCGCGCCGACGTCGAGCGCGAGGCCTACTCGTGGGGCGGCATGGCGCGCAGCACACCGGGTGCGCCGGGCAGCGGGGTGGCGTCGGTGGTGGCGAACGTGGCCGGGCGCGTCGGGTGGGCGTTGCTGCTGCCGTTCGGGCTCGCGAACGTCGCGTACTGGAGCCGGGAGATCCCCAGGACGTGGACGGAGGACGACGAGCTGACGGACGTCGAGAAGGCAGCCGGGGGCACCGCGGCGGAAGCCGCGAAGGGCACGTGGTGGAACGCCGGCCGCGGCGCCGCCAGCACCCGGCTGTTCGGGCTCGGCCTGACGGTGCTGCTGGTGCTGTCGGTGGGCGTGGCGGTCGTCGACCTGTACGCGGTCCAGTGCTCGTTGGCCGACACGACCTGCCGCCGGCTGCCGGAGTGGCTCGACCTGCTCGGCGACCCCGCGCAGCACGTCCGGGTGCTCGCCGCCTCCGCGGTGCCGGTGGCGCTGCTGTTCGGGTTGCTGCTGCTGACCTCGTTGTCCCGCAGCAGGTACGAGTCGGCGGCCACCGGTGACCGGCAGCCGTTCCGGGCGGGTGTGCTGCTCAGCAGGAGGTCGATGTGGCGGGGCAGCCCGCGGCTGCGCAGGCTGACCCGGCTGCACCTGGCCGCCGGGTTCTGCGTGGTGGTGTTGCTGACCGGCGCGGAACTCTGGCCCCAGGCCGCGGTTTTCCTGGTCACGACGGTGCTCGCCGGGGTGTTGCTGGCGCTCGTCGCGTACCGGGTCGTGCACACGGCGGCGGACTGCCCGGACGCGCCCAGGACCGAGAAGGGCGGCCTGTGGTCGTGGGCCCTCCTGGTGGCCACCGGGGTGGTGCTGGCGGTGCACGGGTTCGCGATCCTCTACGCCGAACCCGTTTTCGGCCGGTCGCTGTGGCTGGCGCGGTGGGGACCGCCCGCGGTGACGGCCTGCCTGCTGGGCATCGCGCTGTCGGGGTGGTCGTGGCGCAAGCGGGAGAAGCGCGTGCCGTGGCTGGCGGGCCTGGCGTTCGCCGCGGGGCTCGTCCTCACCGCGGTGTGGCAGCCGCTCGGACTCGTCGCCGTCGTGGCCGGTGCGCTGCTGGTCGGGTACGCGGTGCGGGACAACCGGGAGTGGGAGGCGTGGGGCGGCACCGGACCCGGTGTGCTGCTGGGGTTGTCGCTCACCACGTCGCTGCTGCTCGCGACGGTGCTGGTGCTGACGGTGCGCGGCTGGCTGGCCGGTTCGGAGCCGCTGCGGAAGGTGCCGCAGGCGCCCTGGTTCTCCTGGTGGGCGAGCGGTGCGTTCACGGCGGCGCTCGCGGTGGTGGCGGGCCTGGTCGTGGTGCTGGTGGTGCTGCTCGGGCTGCGGGTGCGCGGGCCCGCCGACTTCGAGCGGGACACCAGCCCGGCGATCCCGGCCGGGCAGGAGGAGCTCGTCATGCGGTGGCGGCACGTGATCGCGAACGCGCACCGGGCCGAGGTCGTGGTGGGCGTGCTGTCCGCGGTGAGCACCGCGGCGGTCGTGCTGGCGGTGCACGTGGCGTTCGCGCGACCGTCCTGGGTGGACTGGGAGGTGCCGGCGTGGGTGTTCGAGCAGGGCGTCACGTACACCGGGCTCGCCGGGGTGGCGCTGGTCGGGTCGTTCGTCGGCGCCGGGGTGCTCGCCAACCGCAGACCGCTGGGGCTGCTGTGGGACCTGATGTGCTTCCTGCCGCGCACCGCCCACCCGTTCGCCCCGCCCTGCTACGCGGAGCGGGCCGTGCCGGAGATCGCCGAACGCGTGCGCGACTGGCTGGACCGGCACCCCGACGAGGACCTGCCGCCGCAGGAGCGCTCGGTCGTCGTGCTCTCCGCGCACAGCCTCGGCGCGGTGCTCGCCGTCGCCGCCGTCTACCAGCTTCCGGAGAAGCACCTCGCCCGCGTCAAGCTGCTCACGTACGGCGTGCAGCTGCGGCCGTACTTCGGGCGGATCTTCCCGGAGCTGCTGGGCCCCGGTGTGCTCGGCACCGCGCGCAGCCGCAGGGGCGCGCTGTGGGCGCTGAACCCGTGGCACCGGCAGGACGACGACGAGCCGCGGGCGGAACCCGTGGTCGACGAGGCCGACACGCTGCGGGTGCTGCTGGCGGACCGGTGGGTGAACCTGTGGCGGCGCACCGACCACCTCGGGTTTCCCGTCATCGGGTACGGGCGGCCGGACGGCACGTCGGTCGACCAGTGGGCGGACGAGACCGGCGGCGGTCCCGGCGAGGTGGAAACCCACTCCGGCTACCACCGTTGTGCCGCCTACGCGTCGGCGTTCGAGCGGCTCGTCCCGGCCGACGTGCGCCGGTCACCCGATCGTGGTCAGGTAGGAGGTGGGAACCTGGACCGCAGCTGATCTGAGGAGAAACATGCGCACGACTGTGGCGGCCCTCGTGGGTGCCGCTCTGCTCACCGGCGGACTCGCGGCCTGCTCGGGCGGCACCGACACCGGCTCGACCGGCTCGACAGGGGCTTCCAGCACCACGTCCCCCGCACCGACGCCCGTCGCCGAGGCCGTTCTCGCCGCACCGGCGGAGTCCGGCGACCAGCCGAAGGGCGTCACCTACACCGTCGCACGGGTGCCGCTGGGCGCGAAGCTCTCCACCTCGTCGTCCGTCGCGAATGGACGGACGACCGTGGAGCTGAAGGTGTCCGGGCTGCTGCCGGACACCCAGTACGGCTCGCACGTGCACACCAAGCCGTGCGGCGCCAAGCCGGCCGACTCCGGGCCGCACTACCAGAACGAGAAGGACCCGGTCACGCCGAGCGTGGACCCGAAGTACGCCAACGCGCAGAACGAGATCTGGCTCGACTTCACGACCGACGCGCAGGGTGCCGCCACGGCCAGCTCGGCGGTGGACTGGGAGTTCCACAAGGGCGAGGCGAACGCCATCGTCATCCACGCCGCGCACACCAGCACCGAGCACGGCAAGGCGGGCACCGCCGGCGACCGCCTCGCGTGCCTGACCGCGGCGTTCTGACCCCGGCACCCTGACCCCCGGCGCCCTGACCGCAGCGTCCTGATCCGGCGTCTGCAAGTACTGCCAACTCGCAGTTGGCAGTACTTGCAGACGCGTGCTCAGCAGGGCCAGGTCAGGGTTACGCCGCCGGTCAGCTGAGGTCCCGACACCGGTTCCAGCACCGCCGCGCGGACGAGGTTGAGCACCTCGTACCGGGGCCCGGTGCGGCGGACCAGCCCGCGGACGCTCAGCGCGTGCACGGCGTCCTCGTCCTCCCAGCCGATCCGGTCGACCATCCGCACCAGCACCTCGCGCTCACCAGCGTCCAAAGTGGACAACGAGCGGCGCAGCGAGTCGCGCAGGTGCGCCGAGGTGGGGTCGAGCGGGTTGGTGCGCAGCCGCTCCAGCAGGTGCTGCGGCGAGTACACCATGAACCACCCGGCGGCGAACTCCAGCGCCGACGGCAGGCCGTCCAGCTCGTGCACCAGCCCCATCAGCGCGGCGTGGTTCGCGGGCTCCGGCCGGAACCCGGGCCGCACCCGGCGCACGTGCGTCACGAGCAGCTGCACCGCGGCGTCGTCGGCCAGCGGTGCCAGCGGGAACACGTGCTCGCCCGGCAGCCCGGTGGGCGCGAGCGCGGTGACGACGATCCGCAGCCGCGGGTGCAGCTCCAGCAGCCGCGGGTCGGGCACGTGGTCGGTGACGAGCAGGGTGTCCGTGCCCGCGTCGATCGCCGGCATGCGCGCGGCCGGCAGCCACAGCACCGACCAGCCGAGCCGGAAGTGCAGCTCGCCCGCGACCTCCAGGGCGAGCCGGGTCTTGCCCACCCCGCTGACACCGGTGACGGTGACCAGCCGGGTGCCCCCGACGAGCAGGTCCGCCAGCGCGCCCGCCTCCGCCTCACGGCCGACGATCGCCGACGACGGCGCGGGTGGCGCCACCGACACCTTGCGGGCCGGCCGTCCGCCCGCCTGCTGGAGATCTGCCCGGCTGGTGTCGTCCAGCCGCAGGCCGTCCGCGAGCAGGCGCACCGTCTCGGCGCGCGGCGACCGGGTGCGGCCGCATTCCAGGTCCCGGATGGCCCGCACGCTGAGCATCGCGAAGTCAGCCAGCTGCTGCTGGGTGAGGCCGGCGTGGATGCGGTGCGTGCGCAGTAGTTCCCCGAACTCCTTCATGGTCCGTTCCTCCCTCTCCCGAGTGAGTTTCAGACCTCGCGCGCCTCGGAACATGGGTGCCGGTCCCCCATTTTCCCGTCGCGGGCGAATCTGGGTACTCGGCCCCCATGTGTTCTCCACCCGCACGTGCGAGGTTCGGCCTCGTGACCCCTGCAGCGGCGGAGTTCCTGGAACGCGCCACGGCCGCGTCCCGCCCCGGCGCCCCCTCCGACGACAGCTGGACCGCCGCGTTCGCGCACGCGCTGCGGCCCCTGGTCGACGCCGCGCGCACCGAGGTGGCGCCGCCGTTCGACGCCGCTTTCGCGCAGCAGCTCGGCCAGCGGCTGGTCCGGATCGCGGCCCGCACGCTCGTGCTGGAGCTGAACCAGGCCCGCGGCACGCTGGCAGGTCAGACACCGCAGGAGCGGTTCCTGTCCTTCACCCGCACGCTGGACCTCACGGCGTTGTTCGGCCGCTACCCGGTGCTGGCGCGGATGCTCGCGCAGGCGTGCGAGCAGGCGGTCGCGGCGCACCACGAGCTGTCGTCGCGGTTCACCCGCGACCGCGCGGACGTGGTGCGGACGGTGTTCGGCGGGATCGACCCCGGTGCGCTGACGACGATCGAGACCGGGCAGGGCGACCCGCACCAGCAGGGCAGGACGGTGGCGGTGCTGACGTTCGCCTCGGGCGCGCGGCTGGTGTACCGGCCGCGCCCGGTCGAGCTGCACGCGCACTTCACCGCGCAGGTGGCGTGGTTCGCGCGGCGCACCGGCATCCTGTTCCGCTCGCCGCGGCTGCTGGTGCGCGACGGGTACGGGTGGCTGGAGCACGTCGAGCACCAGCCGTGCGCGGACGTCGCCGGGGTGGCGGAGTTCTACCGGCGGCTCGGGGCGCTGCTGGCGCTGCTCTACGCCGTCGACGGCACGGACATGCACTACGAGAACCTGATCGCGTGCGGCGACCAGCCGGTGCTGGTGGACGTGGAGACGCTGTTCCACCCGACGCTCACCATCGCGAGCGACCCGGCCGCGCTCGCGATGGCGCGCTCGGTGCACCGCACCGCGCTGCTGCCGCACATGCTGCTGGGCGACAACGGCATCGTCGACGTCTCCGGCGTGGGCGGCGACCGGGGCGTGCCCTCACCGCTGGACGTCGTGGACTGGGCCGACGCCGGAACGGACCGGATGCGCCTCGTGCGGCGCCCCAGCACGTCCACGGGGGCGTTGAACCGGCCGGTGCTGGGTGATGTGCCCGCCGAGCCCGCCGACTACCAGGACTCGCTGCTGGCGGGCTTCCGCGCGGGCTACGACGCGATCGCCGCCCACCGCGACGAGCTGCTGCGGCTGGTGCGGGAGTGCGCCGAGGACGAGGTGCGGTTCGTGGCCCGCCCGACGCGTCTGTACGGGACGCTGCTGGACGAGTCCACGCACCCGGCGGTGCTGCGCGACGCGCTGGACCGGGACATGGCGTTCGGCGTGCTGGTGGTCGACGACCCGCTGCTGGACGCGCTGGTGCCGCACGAGGTCGTGGAACTCTGGCGCGGCGACGTGCCGTTGTTCGTCTGCAGGCCGGGTTCGCGGGACCTGTGGACCGGGTCCGGGCTCCGGCTGCCGGGGATGCTGCCGGAGCCCGGACTGCACGCCGTGGAACGCAAGATCGCCGGGCTCAGCGAGGTCGACCGGCACGACCAGCAGTGGGTCATCTCCGCCTCGCTGGCCTCACGCCCGCGCCCGGTGTCGCACCGCAGCGGCGCCACCGTCTCCGGCCACGTCGCACCGGTCGACCCGGACCCGGCGCGGCTGCTGGTGGCGGCGTGCGGCATCGCCGACCAGATCCTGGCGCAGGCGGCGACCGGGCCGGACCGGGTGAACTGGCTGGGCCTGGAGCTGGTCGACGACCGGCACTGGACCGTGCTGCCGATGGGCGCGGGCCTGACCAACGGCTACACGGGGGTGGCGCTGTTCCTGGCGGAGCTGGGCGCGCTGACCGGTGCCGCGCGGTACGTCGACTTCGCCTCGGCCGCGCTGCGCCCGTTGCCGGCGCTGCTGGAGTCGTTCGCCGCGTCCCCGGAGCTGGTGCTGGCGGCGGGCGGCGGACTGCACGGCCTGGGCGGCGTCTGCTACGGCCTGTCCCGGCTGGTGCCGCTGCTCGGGCTCGAACCGGCGCTGCTCTCCCTGGCCGTGTCGCTGATGCCGCTGACCGACACGTCGTTCACGGTCGCCGACGGCGTCGCCGGCTCCCTCGCGGCGATGCTCGCGGTCGGCACGCCTGACTCCCTCGTGCTCGCCGATCACTACGCGACCGTCCTACGTGCCGCGATTTGCCCCGCCAATGGGTTCGCCCGCGGCCATGCGGGAATCGGATGGGCTCTGCGGCGTTACGCGGCAGCGGTGGGCGACGAGTTATCTGATGTGGCAGGACGGACCTTCCTGGAGAGCGACACGACCGACCCGGCCGACACCGGCTGGTGCTCGGGCGTGGCCGGCGTGGCGCTGGCACGGCACGACGAACGCGTGGCCGGTGCGCTGGCCACGCGGGAACCGTTGCGGGACATGAGCCTGTGCCACGGCGAGCTGGGCGTGGTCGAGGCGCTGACGCCCCACCACCCGAACCTCGCGACCCGGCGCACCGCGCTGCTGCTCGGCAGGCTCGACGAACACGGCCCGCAGTGCGCCACCCCCGGTGGCGTCCCGTCGCCGGGGCTGCTGACCGGTCTCGCCGGCATCGGCCACGGTCTGCTGCGGCAGGGTTTCCCGGTGCCCTCCGTCCTGCTGCTCGAACCGCATCACCACACCGGATCGACCGACGACGAGGAGTCCACCAGATGAACGAGTCCCTGCACCGCCCGGCCGACCAGCCCGTGCCGGTCGAGCACGTGATCGGGGAGATGGAGCTCTCGCCGCGGTCGCGGGCGGGTGCGCGAGCGCGTGCGCTGGCCGGCGTGACGCTGGCGGTGGGCGCGTTCGCCGCGATCACGCCGGCGCTGTCGGACACGACGGTGAGCGTGGTCTGAGCCGGGGGTCGCGGGGGCCGGGCCCTGTCCGGGGTCTGGCCCCCGCGCCGTTCCCGGGGCCGGGCACGGCCGGTTCCGGCCGAACTTCCGAGGGCCGCACCCCCTCGTCCACCCGCTCACGCGACGCCTGCCGCGCCTGGCCGCGAGTGATCGCGGAAAGGTCCTTTCCTGATCACCGGGAATTGCTCCACTCCCCCCAGGCCGAATACGCCTGAGCAGCCGTTACGGACCACACCACGCGGACGTTAGGGTCCAGCCATGCAGACCCGAGCGCCCCAGGTGGTCGGCCGCGACCGGGAGGTCGAGGCCGTCTCCACGGCACTCGAACGCACCCGCCGCGGGCAGGGTGGCGCTGTGTTCCTCACCGGAGAGGCGGGGATCGGCAAGTCGCGGCTCGCCCGGTTGGCCGCGGGGCAGGCGTTCGACGAGAGCATGCGGGTGCTCAAGGGGCGGGGGACGACGATCGGGCCGATGGTGCCGTTCCGGCCCATCGCGGAGGCGTTGCTGGGGTTGTTCCGGCACGAGCCGCCCGACGACAGCGCGCTGGGCCCCTACAAGCCGGTGCTGGGGACGCTGATCCCCGAGTGGCACGACCGGCAGTCGACCACGGAGTCCGTCGTCGTGCTGGCGGAGGCGGTGCTGCGGCTGCTGACGTCGGTGGCGCGCAAGACGCCCTGCCTGCTGGTGCTGGAGGACCTGCACGACGCGGACGCGGAGACGCTGGCGGTCGTCGAGTACCTGGCGGACAACCTGGAGGAGCAGCCGGTGCTGCTGCTCGCCACCATCCGCAACGACCCCGGCAACGCGCTGGAGCTCGTGCACCAGATCGTGCAGCGCGGGGCCGGGTCGCAGCTGGAGCTCAAGCGGCTCGACCGGCGGCAGGTGCGGGCGATGACGGCGGCGTGCCTGGAGAGCGAGCAGGTACCGGACGAGCTCTGCGATCGCCTGTGGACGGACAGCGCCGGGAACCCGTTCGTGGTCGAGGAGCTGTTGCACGGCATGGTGAGCGGCGGGTTGCTCGTGGCCGGCGCGCGCGGGTGGCAGGTGCTCGGGGAGCTGAAGCTGCCGGTGCCGGCGGCGTTCGTGCGCAGCGTCGCGCACCGCACGGACCGGCTGGGGCCGCAGGGGCGCGAGGTGCTGTCGGTGGCGGCGGTGCTGGGGCACCGGTTCCCGCTGTCAGTGGTGCAGAAGGTGACCGGGCACGACGACCGGGCGCTGCTGAGCCACCTGCACGCGGGGGTCGCGGCGCAGCTGGTCACGCCGGACGAGCCGGCACCGGACTGGTACGCGTTCCGGCACCCGCTGACGGCGGACGCGTTGCTGGCGCAGCTGACGCCGGCGGAGCGCGGGACGTTGTCGGAGCGGACCGCGGACGCGGTCGAGGAGCTGCACCCCGGGCTGCCCGGCGACTGGTGCCCGCTGGTGGCCAAGCTGCGGTTCGACGCGGGTGAACCGGCGGACGCGGGGCTGCTGTTCGCCGAGGCCGGCCGGCGCGCGCTGGGCAACGGCGCCACGAGCTCCGCGGTCAAGCTGCTCGACCGGGCGCACCGGCTGCTCACCGAGTCGGCCGCGCGGGCCGACGTGCTGGACGTGCTGCTGCCCGCGCTGGCCGAGGCCGGGGAGTTCGAGAGGGCGTTCCAGCTCGGCGGTGCGCTCAGCGAGCTGCGCGGGCTGGACGGGCCGCGGCGGGCCAAGCTGCACACCCGCCTCGCGCGCGTCGCCTACCTCGCGGGGCGGTTCGCCGACGGCGCGGAGCAGGTGCGGGCCGCGCGCACGCTGCTGGGGCCGGGCGCACCGGACGAGCTGACGGCGCCGCTGGACGTGAACTCCGCCTTCCTCACGCTGAACATCCCGAGCCCCGACCGGATCTCCTCCGCGGCCCGGCTCGCGCACCGGGCGGCGGACGCGGCGGCACGGGCGCGGCTGCCGATGGTCGGGTGCGAGGCGTGGCAGCTGCTCGGGATCATCGCGCGCGAGCAGGACCTCGACGAGGCCAACGCGTGCTTCGACAAGGCGCGAGCGCTTGCGGACGCCCACCGGCTGCCGATCCAGCACATCTACGCGCTCGTGCGCATGGCGGGCAACGACTGGCTCGCCACCGGCAGCACCGCCTCCCTCGACAGCGCGCACGACGAGGCGTGCCGGGCCGGCGCGATCACGGTGGCCTACAACGTCGACGCCATCGTGGCGCTGCAGTCGGTGCTGACCGGCCGGTACACCGAGGCGAGCGAGCAGGTCGACCGCTGCCTGCAGGCCACGGCCCGGTTGCACCTCAGCGCCCTCACCCGCTACCTGCTGATGGTGCGGGCGACGCTGCACGCGCACCAGGGCAACCGGCCGGCGACCGACCTCGCGGTGCAGGCGTTCGAGCAGAGCGCCAAGGGCGGTGCCCAGGAGGTGCCGCTGTGCTCGGGGCTCGCCAAGGCGTTCTGCGCGCTGCTGGAGGAGGACCGCGCGCTGGCGGTGCGGGAGCTCGACCGGGCGGCCGCGCAGGAGTCGCAGAACCCCACCACGTTCCACCTCTCCGGCACGCACGGCATGCGCGTGCTGCTGGGCGTGCTCGACGGCCGGTTCGGCTGGCCGGAGTACCACGCGCTGGCCGGCGCCTCCCCCGCGCGCATGCGGTGGAACAAGCAGTTCGCCGACCTCGCCCACGCCGTCCTGCTCGGCCGCGACGGCAGGTGCGCCGACGCGGCCGTGGCGTTCGACGAGGCCCAGGACGCCGCCGCGCCGTACCCGATGGCACGGCACCTGGGGTTGCGGCTGGTCGCGGCCGAGGCGCGGCGGTGGGGCGACCCGGTGACGTGGCTGCGCTCCGCGGAGGAGCACTTCCACCAGGCGGGCAACACCGCCGTCGCCTCGGCGTGCCGCGGGCTGCTGCGCCAGGCCGGTGCGCCCGTGCAGCAACGCCGCAGCGGCACCGACCAGGTGCCCAAGCAGCTGCGCGGGCACGGGGTGACGGTGCGCGAGTTCGAGGTGTTCGTGCTGCTGGCCGACCGGATGGGCAACAAGGCCATCGCGACGCGCCTGCACATCTCACCGCGCACCGTGGAGAAGCACGTGGCGTCGCTGATCGCGAAGACCGGTCAGCCCGACCGGGAGTCCTTGTCGGCGTACGCGGCGGCGCTGAACCGCTGACGGTCGCGCTTGAGCCGGGCCTCCAGCTCGTGCCGCTTGCCGCCGGCCAGGTCGGTGCGGGCGGCGCGTTCGACGTCGCGGAACACGTCGTAGTACATGTCGTCGTACTCCTCGACGACCTGGAACGTCCACCGTCCCGGCAGGACGTTGCGCCCGACGAGCTCGCGCTGCACCCGGTCGGCGTGCTCGTGGTGGCCCGCCTTGCGCAGCAGCTCGATCGCCTCGTCGAGCATGAAGTCGGCGGTGCCGGTGAGCTGGTGGAAGGAGTAGAGGTGGCCGCGGGCGCGTTCGGTGGTCTCCAACGCGGCGCTGAGCTTGCCGAGCGCCTCAACCGTCTGGTCGTCCATGCCGCACCGGATACCCCGCACGCGTTTGCCTCTACCTTCGCCGGGTAGTCGCTCACTGACCGTGTCCACACAGAGCGAGGTGACCCCGATGGTCGACGTAAGGACACGAACGACCGTGCAGCAGGCCGCATTAGCGGTCGCAGCGGTGTTCGCGCTGGTCGGTGTGCTGGGCTTCATCCCCGGCATCACCACGAACTACGACACGATGACGTTCGCCGGGCACCACTCGGAGGCGATGCTGCTCGGCGTCTTCGCCGTCTCGGTGCTGCACAACATCGTCCACCTGCTGTTCGGCGTGGCGGGCTTCCTGGCCGCGCGCACGGCGAGTGGCGCGAAGGCGTACCTCATCGGCGGCGGTGCCGTGTACCTGGTGCTGTGGCTGTACGGGCTCGTCATCGACAAGACGAGCCAGGCGAACTTCGTCCCGCTGAACACCGCGGACGACTGGCTGCACTTCGTCCTCGGCGTTGGCATGATCGGACTGGGAGTGGCGCTTGGCCGGCGTGCCGCAGTGCGCTGACACAGTTGGCGTAGAAGAAGAGTTCCTGCTCGTCGACGCGGCGTCCGGACGCACCTCGGTGCGTGCCGACGCCGTGTTGGCGCGCCTGCGGGACACGGAGCTGACGAAGTTCCACGCCGAGCTCGCCGGCACGCAGGTGGAGGCGGCGACCGGGCCGTGCACGGACATGACCGCGCTCGGTGCGGCGCTTCAGCAGGCCCGTGACGCCGTCACCGCCGCGGCGCGCGAGGTGGGCGTGGACGTGGTGTCGCGCGGCACCCCGGTCAAGGCGTCGGTTCACCCGGTCGTGGCCGACGGGCCGCGGTTCCGGCAGGTGCTCGACCTGTACGCGGGGGTCGTGGACACGTACGAGGCCTCCGGCTGCCACGTGCACGTGGGCGTGCCGGACCGGGAGACCGCGGTCGTGGTCCTCAACCGGGTGCGGCCCTGGCTGCCGACGCTGCTCGCGCTGGCGGCGAACTCGGCGGACCACGGCTACGCGAGCTGGCGGATGGTGCTCCAGTCGCGGTTCCCCGGCTCCGGCGTGCCGCCGGTGTTCACCGGTACGGCCGACTACGACGCGCAGGTGGCCCGGCTGGTCGCCTGCGGGACGCTCGTCGACGCGGCCCAGACGTTCTGGCTGGCCCGGCTGTCGCCGAAGCTGCCGACCATCGAGTTCCGCGCGGCCGACGCGGCGGCGACCGTGCCCGACGCGGTGCTGCAGGCCGCGCTCTGCCGCGCGCTCGTGCAGACGGCCGCGGTGGTGGAGACACCGCCGGTGCGCGACGACGTCTGCGCCGCGGCGGTGTGGACGGCCTCCCGGTACGGGCTGGACGGTCCCGCGGTGGACCCGTGGCGGGCCTGCCGGGTGCCCGCGACGGCGGTGCTGGACGACCTCGTGAAGCACGTGGCGCCGGCGTTGGAGGAGCGCGGTGAGTTCGCGCTCGTGCAAGACCTGATCGCTCGACGGAATGAGACGTGATGCTGCTCCCCTCTGCCCGCGGACCGCTGTCCGAGACCGTCGTCGCCGCGCTGCGCGGTGCTCCGGGCGGCGGCCCGATCCCGTTCACCGACGCCGACCCGTACGGCGAGGACCTCACGATCGCGCTGTACACGTTGTACGAGCTGCACTACTGCGGTTTCGACGGCGTGGACCCCGCCTGGGAGTGGGACCCGGAGCTGCTGAGGCTGCGGGCGCAGGTCGAACGGGTGTTCCTGGACGCGTTGCGGTCCGATGTGGACATGACCGACCTCGACACGGCGCTCGGCGCGTTGCTGGTCGAGCAGGTCCCCGGCACCGGTGTGTCGCACTTCCTGCGCGACGACGGGACCTGGGAGCAGATGTGCGAGTACTTCGCGCACCGCTCGGTGTACCACCACAAGGAGGCCGACCCGCACGCGTGGGTGATCCCGCGGCTGCGCGGGCGGGCGAAGGCGGCGCTGGTGGCCGTGGAGTTCGACGAGTTCGGCGGTGGGCGGGCCGACCGGATGCACTCGCAGCTGTACGCGGACCTGCTCGAAGGCGCCGGGATGTCCGCGGAGTACCTGCACTACCTCGACGACGTGCCCGCGCCGGCGATCGCGATCGTCAACATGATGTCGCTGTTCGGGCTGCACCGGTCGCTGCGCGGCGCGCTGGTCGGCCACTTCGCCGCCGCGGAGATCACCACGGCCCCGAGCGCCCAGCGCATGGCGCAGGCGTTGCAGCGGCTCGGCGCCGACCCGAGGTGCGTGGAGTTCTTCACCGAGCACATCGAGGCCGACGCCGTGCACGAGCAGATCATGCGCCGCGACGTCATCGGGTCATTGCTGGAGCAGGACCCCGGCCTGACCGATGACGTCGCGTTCGGCATCCAGGCCACGGAGCTCCTGGAGGGCCGGCTGGCCGATCACCTGCTGTCGGCCTGGGGCGCAGGCGAGTCGTCGCTGCGCACGCGCTTGCGGTGGCTGGTGTCGCAGAACGGGTAGCGCTTGCTGCGCCGGCAGGCGCACACCGCGACCACGAACCGGTCGCTGGTGTGCGTCTGCCCGTCCACCTCCAGGCTCACCGGCCCCTCAACGAGCACCGGGCCGTTCGGCACCACCGTCACCCTGCGCACGTTCGGGTCGGTCACCTCGGATCACCACCAGTTCCTCGTCCTGCTGACCGGGTTCGATCAGGCCGTGCTCTTCCAGGAAGCCGACGCGCCCGCGCATCACCGGTCCGAACGGCACCCAGCGGCGCTGCACGACCGACGCCTTCAACCCGTTGTCGCGCAACTGCTGCAACGTGGTCTCCACGCCGCACAGCGCGGAGTGGACCATCAGCGTCATGCCGCCGGGCACGAGCAGGTCGAACATGCGCGCGCACAACGGGTCCAGCAGCTGCCGCCCGTCGAGGCCCGCGTCCCACGCCCGTGCGGGGCCCCTGGCCGCGCCGTCCCGCTCGGCCGGCACGTACGGCGGGTTGGCGAGCACCAGGTCGAACCGCTCACCGGCGACGACCTCCAGCGCGTTGCCCAGCCGCACCCGCAGCGGAAGCCGTTGCAGGGCAGCGTTCATCCGTGCCGTCCACACCGCACGGCGGGAAACGTCCACACCGGTCACCTCGGCGGCACCGGCGCGCAGAGCGGCCAGTGCCAGCGCTCCCGTGCCGGTACCGATGTCCAGGACGCGCGCGCCCGTGGGTATCGCCGCCGCGTTCATCGCGTCGACCAACAGCTCGGTGTCGTCCTGCGGCGCGTACACGCCCGGTGCTCTGAGCAGCCTCACGCGGGTGGAGTTGCCATGAGGAATAGCTTGAAACACCGTGTTTTCCCGCGGTTTTCGCGGGTAGACCAGGGTGTGCTGACGACTGCATTCCGCCTGCTCGCCCGTGCGCGGCGCGCTCGTGCGGTCCACCCGCGGGGCGTGCTGATGACCGGTGAGCTCACCGGTTCCGCGCCGTTCCCGGCCTCCGCCACCGTGATCGCCCGGCTGTCCAAAGGGGCCGGAACCGGGCGCGGCCTGCCGGACGTGCTCGGCCTCGCGCTGCGGATTCCCACCGGATCGGGTGACTGGGACCTGCTGCTGTCCACCACGGGCACCGGCCGGTTCTCCCGGTTGCTGCCGACGCCGGCGACCGGCTGGCAGCGCGCCCGGCTCGGTACGATCCTGCCGTACCGCCACCGGGGCGCGCTGCTGTGGCTCATGGCCGTTCCCCTCGACCCCACCGCGAGCGCACCGGGACGGCCGCCGACGCGGTTCAGCCTGCACGCGAGCGGAACGACCGCGGACTGGCGGCGGGTGGGCGAGGTGCGGTTGCGCGACCTGCGCCACGACGAGCCGGTGCCGTTCGACCCGGTGCTCAACCGGCCGCGGGAGCTGGAGCTGGCGCCGCGCTGGCTCGCCGCGCTGCGCGAACAGGCGTACGCGGGGAGCCGGCGCGGCCGCCGGGTGTCATGACTTGAGCTTGTCGTAGAGCACGTTCAGCACGTCCGACGCCGCCACGGCGGTGAGCGCGGTCGACACCAGCCGGGTGAGCCGCGGTGCGAAGACCAGGCCCGCGGTCAGCCCGCTGGCCGCCCAGACGCCGATGCAGAACGGGCACGTGAGCAGCTCGCCGATCGCGTGCTGCGCGGCGTTGTGCGCCCGCACGGACTCCTTGAGCTTCCGCGTGCCCAGCAGGTTCCTCGTAGCGCGTGAAGGGCGCCCGCAGCGGGCTCGTCACGGCCTCCTTGGTCAGCAGCCTGCTCAGCTTGTGCGTCGCGATGGACACCAGCGCCGTGTCCGCGAGGGAGAACCGCTCCGGCAGGCGGACCCCGGCGCGGTGTCCCGCGGCGGAGACGGCACCGACGACGGCGGCATAGGTGCCCATGGCGAGGAGGTAGCCGGGCAGTGGCCGGCTCGCCCCGTACTGCTGCCTGATCCCACCCACGTCCTCGGAGCTTCCCGCTGCGGCGGTGTTCGGACAGATCCGGTCGACTCATGAGGCGCGTGTACCCCTCAGGAGTCCGCTGAACCGGGTTCGGTCATCGACCGCATCACCTTGGCCTTGACCGGGTCCGGCGCGACGCGTCCGGCGACCGCCTGCACCTTGTTCCTCACCGACCCGGCCACGACGTGGTCGTCGCCCTTCATGAGCGCGTCGAAGCCCTGCTGGGCGACCTCGGCCGGGTCGTCCTTGTCCCCCGTCGCGACCTTCGTGTCCTGCATCCCGGCGCGGTCGAAGAACTCGGTGTCGGTCGGTCCCGGCATCAGCGTCGTGACGGTCACGCCGGTGTCGCGCAGCTCCTCGCGCAGCCCCTGGGCGAACGAGGCCAGGAAGGCCTTCGACGCCGCGTAGACCGAGTGGAACGGGCCGGGGGCGGTCGCCGCGATCGAGGACGTGTACAGGACCTTGCCCTGCCTGCGTGCGGCCATGTCGCCGACCAGCCGGTGCGAGAGGTGCACGGCCGAGCGGACGTTGAGGTCCACGACCTCCAGGTTGTCGTCCAGGGAGGTGTCGCGCACGAAGTCGCCGCCGACGCCCACACCGGCGTTCACGGCGAGCACCTCGACCGGCCGGCCCAGTGCGCGCACCCGTGACACGAGCGACTCCACGCCCTCGAAGGTCGAGAGGTCGGCCCGCACCGGTTCGACGTGCACACCGCCGCTGCGCAGGGCGAGCTGTGCGGCCGTGTCGGTGATCCGCTCGTCCTCGGCGGCGACCACGACGTCGAAGCCGTTGTCCGCGAGCACCTTCGCGAGCTCGTAGCCTATTCCACTCGACGCACCGGTCACCACGGCAAGCGCATTCACAGTTTCCTCCAGGTCGTCGAGACGCGTTGAAATGCGTCGTCAACACCCCGTGTACCCGTGACCGCGCGGTCGATGCGGCATCGGCCGAAAGTCCGATGCAACCTCGGACGGGGATGCGGTGTCCTTATCGGTAGGTTGGTCGAAACGACATGGGGGACATTCGTGCGCAACATTCTTCTCGCGCCGCTGTGCGCGCTGGTCACGGTTGCCGTGGCGGCGTGCAGTCCGTCAGGTTCGGAACAGGCCAATCCGGAGCTGGCGCCGCGCGGCACGACGATGACCAAGGTCAAGCCGGGCAAGCAGGACCTGACCACCACGATCAGCATCACCGGCAAGGTCGAGATGAACCCGACGTTCGGGCTGGTCGCGCCGGTCGCGGGACAGGTGCGGTTCTTCGACCTGCAGCCGTCGGGCGCCACGCCGACGAAGGCCACGCGGGTCGCGACGGTGTGGAAGGACGGCGCGCCCAACTACGTCGAGATCCCGGCGGGAGCGGTGTTCGCCGGCCGCCTGGTGGACGACAAGTCGACCGTCACCGCCGGCATGCCGCTCGCCTCGGCCAAGCACGTGGGGTACGCGCTGGTCGGTGACATCGACGGGCAGCAGGCGTACAAGGTCAGCGGCGCGCTCGGCGAGGTCAAGGCGCAGATCAAGAACGGGCCTGGCCCGTTCCCGTGCGCGGTGCTCGGCACGATCGCCGCACTGCCGCAGGGCACCATCCCGGAGAAGCCGGTGCAGACGCCGGACCCGAAGTCGACGCCCGACGCGAACGCCCCCAAGAACCCCGACCAGCAGCAGCAACCACAGCAGCAGCCGAGCGCGTCCACCGGCCTGCGGATCGTCTGCACCGCGCCCGCCGACACCAAGATGATCAACGGCGCGGCCGCGTCGATCGAGGTCATCACCGGCAAGTCGGCGCAGGCACTGGTCGTGCCGGTCGAGGCAGTCGCGGGCCAGCAGGGCAAGGGCAGGGTCGACGTGCTGCAGCCGGACGGCTCGCGCAAGACCGTCGAGGTGGAGCTCGGTCTCACCGACGGCAAGGTGATCGAGGTCAAGTCCGGACTCACCGGCGAGGAGGAGCTCGCGGTGCCGGGCCCGAACCTGCCGGAACCGCAGCAGGGCGGCGGCGACCAGAGCAAGCCGACGGGTCCGTGATGACCGAGTCCGAGACGACCACGACGATGGCGGCCGTACCGCCGCTGCTCCAGCTGAACGGCATCACGAAAGTCCTGAAGGGCCAGGAGGAACCGCGGACGATCCTGTCCGGTGTGGACCTCACCGTCCACCCGGGGCAGAGCGTGGCGATCCTGGGCCGGTCCGGTTCCGGCAAGTCGACGCTGCTGAGCCTGATCGGGCTCTTCGACCGCGCCGACGAGGGGCAGTACCTGCTGCACGGCAACGACATCACGAAGCTCCCCGAACGCAGGGCGGCCGCGTTGCGCAGCGCCGAGTTCGGGTTCGTGTTCCAGCGCTTCTTCCTGCTCAAGCACCTCACCGCGGCGCAGAACGTGGCTATGGCGCTGGTGAACGGCCAGGGCTGGGCCGCGCGCCGCAAGCGCAGGCAGCAGGTGATGGAGGCGCTGGAGCAGGTCGGCATCGCCCACCTGGCCAAGAGCAAGCCCTCCCGGCTCTCCGGCGGTGAGCAGCAGCGCGTGGCGATCGCGCGGGCCCTGGTCCGCAAGCCGCGGGTGATCCTCGCCGACGAGCCGACCGGCGCGCTCGACACCGAGACCGGCAACCTGGTGGTCGAGGTGTTGCTCAACACGACCAGGCAGGGCTGCGGCCTCGTGCTGGTCACGCACGACCACGACCACGCGCGCAAGATGGGCCGCGTGCTGGAGCTGCGCGACGGGCGGTTCAACTGATGTTCTCCGGCAAGCTGCGGTCCGCCCTGATCATCGGCGGACAGGGCATCCGCGCCCGCAAACTGCGCACGTTCCTCTCGATGGTGTCGCTGTTCCTCGGCGTCCTCGCGGTCGTGGCCGTGCAGGCCGGCGCCGCGCTCGCCGAACGCGCCATGCTCACCGACGTGGAGCTGCAGCAGGGCAGGGACGGCACGTTCCAGCTCTACGTCTCCGGCGAGGGCAAGTCCACCTCGGTCGTCGAGACCACGCTGAAGGGCAACTCCCAGGCCGTCGGCATCGTCGGCATGAACGCGGTGATCGGCGAGCCCGGCGTGCGCCCGATCAACGAGGGCGCGACACCGTTCGAGCACGTCGGCCGCGGCGACTTCTACGGCGGCCCGTCGGTGTACTGCGACCAGAACGGCATCTGCACCGAGCAGAAGAAGCAGGAGAAGAAGCCCGACGGCCAGGCCATCGAGGTCCAGGTGAGCGCGCTGACCGGTGACCTCCGCCAGTTCCGGCCGTTCCGCCCGGTCTCCGGCTCCTGGCTGGACTTCGGCACCGCCCCGTCGCTGGCACCGAAGATCGTGCTGAACGAGGAGGCCGCCAAGGGCTTCGACCGCTACAAGGTCCCCGGCGAGATGATGCTGACCGGCGCGACGCACCACGTCTCGCCGCAGATCATCGGTGTGGTGTCCGACGGCATGTACCAGCCCACCGTCTACATGCGACTCGACGAGGTGCGCAACTGGCTGCCCTCGTCGGACAACGTCCAGGTCGACCGCTTCCGCGGCGGCCCCGGCCTGCAGGTCATGCTCGCACCGGGCACCCAGGACCTCCAGCAGCTGCTGACCGCACGCCTGGTCGGCGCGGGCATGCGCTCCGACGACGTCCGCTTCAACGAGATCCAGTCGAAGAAGCGCATGGAGAAGGAGCTGCTGATCATGCGATTGATCTTCCTGGGCATGGCGGGCCTCGTGCTGCTGATCGGCGTCGCCGGCATCCTCAACGTCGGCCTCGCCACCGTCGGTGAACGCGTCGAGGAGTTCGCGCTGCGCCGCGCGGTCGGCATGTCCCGCATGCTGCTGGCCGGGATCGTGCTCGCCGAGACCCTCCTGACCGGCCTGCTGACCGCCGCACTGGCCATCGGCACCGGCGCGGCGGGCCTCCAGGTGGGCCTGATGCTGTTCGGTTCGAGGTTCCCGTCGCTGGCGGACGTCGCGTTCCCGTGGGAGGCGGGCGTCGCGGGCGTGGTCGCCGGGCTGGTGGCGGGTGTGCTCGGCGGGCTGATCCCCGCGATCCGGGCGGCGCGGATTCCGATCGCCACGGTGATGCGGGCGTGAGCCCGTGGTGGTGACAGACGTGCGGGCCCGATAGAGGCAGGGTCCGTTGCCGACGAAGCCCCGGTCCGCACCAAGGCGGGCCGGGGCTTCGTACTTCCGAGTGCGCGTTGCAGTCGGTCAGGCCTGGTTGAACTCGTCCGGGTTCGGCCCGATCCGCCCGCCGCGGTCCAGGGTGGACAGCGCGGCCAGCTCCTCCTCGGCCAGCTCGAAGCCGAACACGTCGATGTTCTCCCTGATCCGCGCCGGCGTGACCGACTTCGGGATCACGACGTTGCCGAGCTGCAGGTGCCAGCGCAGCACGACCTGGGCGGCGGACTTGTCGTGGCGGGCCGCGATCTCGGTGACCACGGGGTCCTTCAGCAGCTCGCCGCCCTGGCCGAGCGGCGACCACGCCTCGGTGACGATGCCGTGCTCGGCGTGGAACGCCCGCACCTCGGCCTGCTGCAGGTACGGGTGCAGCTCGATCTGGTTGACCGCGGGCACGACGCCGGTCTCGTCGATCAGGCGCCGCAGGTGCGCGGGCTGGAAGTTGGACACGCCGATGGCGCGGACGCGGCCGCTCTCCCGCAGCTCGACGAACGCCTTCCAGGTGTCGACGTAGAGGTCGCGCTCTGGCGTCGGCCAGTGGATCAGGTACAGGTCGACGACGTCGAGGCCGAGCTTGGACTGCGAGGCGTCGAACGCGCGCAGGGCGGCGTCGTGGCCGTGGTCGGCGTTCCACAGCTTGGTGGTGACGAACACGTCCGCGCGGTCTACATCGGACTTGGTGATCGCCGCGCCGACGCCGGCCTCGTTGCCGTACGCGGCCGCGGTGTCGATGCTGCGGTATCCGGCGTTCAGCGCCTCGGTGACGGTGGGGATGGCCTCCTCGTCGGGCACCTGCCAGACGCCGAAGCCGAGCTGGGGCATGGTCACGCCGTTGTTGAGCTTCACGGTGGTCAAAGCGGTTTCCTCACGGTGGTGTCAGGGGATGAGCGTCGGGGCGGTGCCGCCGTCGACGCGCAGTGCGGCGCCGGTCGTGGCCGAGGACAGGTCCGACGCAACGTAGGTGATGAGGTTCGCGACCTCGTGCGGCCGGATCAGGCGGCCCAGCAACAGGGTCGGGCGTTCGGTGCGGACGAACTCCGCCTCGCCGCCGTCGCCGACCCGGTCGCGGATGAACTCCTCGACGCCGGGCGTCAGGGTCGGGCCGGGCAGCACCGAGTTGACGGTGACGCCGGTGCCCTTCACCGCCTGGGCCATGCCGCGCGCGATGGCGAGCTGCGCGGTCTTCGTCATGCCGTAGTGGACCATCTCGGTCGGGGTGAAGACGGACGACTCGCTGCTCACGAAGATCACCCGGCCCCAGCCGCGCTCGACCATGCGCGGCGTGTAGTGCCGCGAGAGCCGCACGCCGGACATGACGTTGGTGTCGAAGAAGCGCTGCCACTCGGCGTCGTCGATCTCGAAGACCGGCTTGGCGCCGTAGATGCCCAGGTTGTTCACGAGCACGTCGACGTCGGGCACCTGCGCGACGAGGTCCGCCGCGCCCTCCGCGGTCGAGATGTCGGCCGCGACACCGCGGACGTCGCCGGAGCCGTTGCCGCTGAGCTTGCCGACCGCCTCGGCGACCCGCTCCTCGCTGCGGCCGCTGACGACGACGGACGCGCCCGCCTTGAGCAGCGCCTCCGCCGTGGCGTAGCCGATGCCCGCGGTGGAGCCGGTCACAAGTGCCGTGCGTCCCGACAGGTCCATGTCTCTCCCCGGTAGACTTGTTGATGACGATTACAAGCGTACGCAATAGTTGCAGACGCTGTCTATTCGGAGGGGATGTACTTCATGTCACTGGACGACGACGCCGTCCAGGCGCGCGCGCAGGGCTGGCGCACGCTCGCGGCGCTGCACGCGCGCATCGAAGACCGCCTCGAACGAGCGCTGCAGAAGGCACACGAACTCTCCGTCAGCGAGTACACCGTTCTGGACGTCCTCAACCGCCAGGACGGCTTCCACCTTCGGATGAACCAGCTCTCCAACGCCGTCGTGCTGAGCCAGTCCGCCACGACCCGCCTGGTCACCCGGCTGGAGGACCGCGGCCTGTTGCAGCGCTACCTGTGCCCCACCGACCGCCGCGGCATCTACACCGAGGTAACCGAGAAGGGTCACGAGCTGCTCGCCCTCGCCCGCCCCACCCACGACCGCGCGCTGAGCGAGTCGCTGGACGAGGCGGGCGCCACGCCGGAGCTGAAGCCACTCGTTGAGGCGCTCGCCAAGCTGTAGCCGCTCCAGCAAGATCAGCGCATGCCCGCACCGGACCTGCACGCGTTGATCCGCTCCGAAGCCCACCTGGCCGAGCAGCAACGCGCGCTCACCGAGCCCGTGCTGACCGCGCTCGTCGACGCCGGCGTGCACCGCATGATCGCGCCCCGGCGCTACGCGGGCGCCGAGCTCGGGCTGCCGGAGTGGAGCCGGGAGATCGGCGAGCTGTCCCGTGCGGACGCCTCCACCGGCTGGACCGCCATGACGACCACCTCCTCGTCGTCGCTGGCCTGGTACCTCCCGGCCGACGCCGCCGACGAGGTCTTCACCGACCCGCGTGCCCTGATCGCGGGCACCGCCGCACCGCACGGCCGTGCCGAGGCGGTCGACGGCGGCTACCGCGTCTCGGGCCGCTGGGGCTGGGGCAGCGCCGTGCCGTGGTGCTCGTGGGTCATCGGCGGCACCCTCACACCCAAGGGCCCCCGTCTGGCCGTGTACCCCCGCGCCGACGTGACCGTCCACGACACGTGGCACTCCGCCGGCCTGCGCGCCACCGGCTCGCATGAGTTCTCGCTGTTCAACGCCTTCCTCCCGTCCCGCCGCGCCATCTGGCCGGTCGGCACGACCCCCGGCATCGAGGGCCCGGTCACCGCCTTCCCGTTCTTCAGCTTCCTGGCCGTCGGCGTCGCCTCCGTGTGCCTGGGCATCGCCCGCCGCGCCATCGACGAGGTCGAGGCGCTGGCCGTGGAGAAGACCCCGCAGCACACCACCACCCGCCTCGCCGAGCAGACCGGCCTGCAGATCGACCTGGGCCTCATGGAGGCACGGTTGTCCTCCGCCGCCGCGTTCCTGCACGAGACGTTGAGCGCCGTCTGGGACATGGCCGTGCAACGCACGTACGTGCCCGACGACGCCAAGGCGCGTATGCGGCTCGCGTGCACGTTCGCGGCGTCGGAGTCCGCCGAGGTGACGCAGAAGGCGTTCGCCGCGGGTGGCGGCAGCTCGGTGTTCGAGTCGTCGGCGCTGCAACGTTGCTTCCGTGACGCGCACACGGCCGCCCAGCACACCGTGGTGTCGAAGCGGCTGCTGGAGACGTACTCGATGCACCGGCTCGGCCTGGAGCCGGACATGGCGCGGTTCTAGGTCCAGGGCTGGGTAGGCTCACCCGTATGGCCGACACGCAGTACGAAGACCTCCTCCGCCACGTCCTGAAGGAGGGCGTGCGCAAGGAGGACCGCACCGGCACCGGCACCCGGTCGATCTTCGGTCACCAGCTGCGCTACCCGCTCGCCGCGGGCTTCCCGCTGGTCACGACCAAGAAGGTCCACTTCAGGTCGATCGCGTACGAGCTGCTGTGGTTCCTGCGCGGCGACAGCAACGTGCAGTGGCTGCGCGACCACGGCGTGACGATCTGGGACGAGTGGGCCGCTCCCGATGGTGAGCTCGGGCCCGTCTACGGCGTGCAGTGGCGGTCGTGGCCCACGCCCGGCGGCGGTCACGTCGACCAGATCGCCGAGGTCCTCAAGACGCTGCGGACGAACCCGGACTCGCGGCGGATCATCGTGTCCGCGTGGAACGTCGGCGAGATCGCGCAGATGGCGCTGCCGCCGTGCCACGCGTTCTTCCAGTTCTACGTCGCCGACGGCAAGCTGTCGTGCCAGCTCTACCAGCGCAGCGCCGACCTGTTCCTGGGCGTGCCGTTCAACATCGCCTCGTACGCGCTGCTCACGCACATGATCGCCGCGCAGACCGGTCTTGGTGTCGGCGACTTCATCTGGACCGGCGGCGACTGCCACATCTACGACAACCACGTCGAGCAGGTCGAGCTGCAGCTCAGCCGGGAGGCGCGGGAGTTCCCGACGTTGCGGATGGCGCACGCGGACAGCCTCTTCGACTACCGCTACGAGGACTTCACGGTCGAGGGCTACGACCCGCACCCCGGCATCAAGGCACCGGTGGCGGTGTGATCGGCCTGATCTGGGCCCAGGCCGCCGACGGTGTGATCGGCCGGGACAACGCCATCCCGTGGCACGTCCCGGAGGACATGAAGCGCTTCCGCGAGCTCACCACTGGCGCGGCGGTGCTGATGGGCCGCCGCACGTGGGAGTCGTTGCCGCCCCGGTTCCGCCCGCTGCCCGGCCGCCGCAACATCGTGCTCTCCCGCACGCCCCAGGACGGCGTGGAGACGTTCGCCGACCTCGGTGCAGCGCTCGGCGCGGTCGACGGTGACCTCTGGGTGATCGGCGGGTCGGCGGTCTACGCGGCCGCGCTGCCGTTCGCGGACCGGGTCGAGGTCACCGAGATCAGGGAGACCTTCGAGGGCGACACCTACGCGCCGGCGGTCGGCCGTGAGCCGAAGACCGTCGGCGAGTGGCAGCTCTCCACATCCGGCCTGCACTTCCGTTTCCTGAGCTTCTGACCCCCTGCTGCTCCGACATCAGCGGCGGCGGGCACGTGCGTGCCACGCCTCGACGATCAGCTCCTCCAGCTCGTCCACCGGGATGTGCTCCAGCCGCACCAGGATCGCCGGGTAGCCCTGGAAGTGCGGGGTCGTGAAGTACACCGACTCGTCCGCGGCCAGCAGCGCCTCCTTGACGCCCAGGTCCGGCACCCGCGCGGCCAGGATGGGCCCGTCGGGTGCCGACGGGCCCAGTGCCGCGAGGTCGGTCTTGCGCAGCGGCCGTTCCCAGACGAAGAGCTTGTCGCTGACCCGCCAGTCGACGACGCCCTCCCGCACCCGTTCCGTCACGTCCGGCATGGAGGTGGCGATCCTGCGCACGTCGTTCCAGGTGGCCATGGGAAGCTCCTACAGGTGGTCCGGCGGACGCTGCTGCTCGGCCAGGAACCGCTCGAACTCGGCGCCCAGTTCATCCGCGGAGGGCAGATCGGTGTTCCCGACAGTCTGGATGAAGGCGTCGTACTGCCGCTCGAGCGCTTCCACCACCTGGGCGACCTCCTCCGACTCCGCGACCTGCCGGTGGATCTCGGCGTCGGCGGCCTGGGCGGCGTCGATCAGCGCGCCGATGGGCAGCGCGAGACCGGTCGCGCGGGCGACGGCGTCGAGCAGGGTGACCGCGGCGGTCGGGTACGTCGACTGGGCCAGGTAGTGCGGCACCTGGGCGGCGAAGCCCATGGCGTCGTGACCGGCCTGACCGAGGCGGAGCTCCAGCAGGCCGGAGACGTTGCCCGGCACCTGCACCCGGTTGAAGAACGGCTGGTACTCCGAGACCAGCTCGGGGCGGGTCGCGTGACCGATGACGTTCAACGGCCGGGTGTGCGGCACGCCCATCGGGATGCCGTGGAAGCCCAGCGTCAGGCGCACGCCCCAGCGGTCGACCAGGTCGCGCACGGCCTGCACGAACGCCTCCCAGCCGCGGTCCGGCTCCGGGCCGTTGAGCAGCAGGAACGGGTGGCCGGCGCTGTCGTGCAGCAGGTGCACGACCAGCTCGGGCGTGGCGTAGTCCTCCCAGTGGTCGGTCGCGTAGGTCATCAGCGGCCGCCGGGAGCGGTAGTCGATCAGGCCGTCGACGTCGAATCGGGCGATGACGCGGCTTTCGAGGGTCTCCAGCAGGTGTTCGGCGAGCAGCCGTCCTGCGGCGCCCGCGTCCATGAAGCCCTCGAAGTGGTGCAGCAGCACCGCACCGGTCAGGTCCGGCACCTCCGAGTCCACCTCGTACAGGTTGTCCGGGTCCAGCACCGCACGCCTCCCAACATCGTTCCCGTGTCCATCAAGCCAACCATGTGGACACCGGACTGATTCCGCACGGGTCGATTACCCCATACGGCCCGACTGAGCGCATCACCCCACGGGTACTCCAACGCGGTGGAGAGGCGCTGGGTGACGCGGGGAGCACTGGTGGCGGTCGTCGTTCTCGCGATCGGCGCGACGATCGGGCTCCTGGGCCAGTTCCGGCCGTTCGGGGACGTGCTCGGCGAGCAGACGGTGGACCGCAGCCAGCCCGCTGTCCTCAAGGCGGTGCGCGACCTCAGCCAGTACCACGCCGCCTCCGGCGAGTTCCAGGTCGTGCTCGACATCGAGCAGGACGTGAAGTGGGTGCCCGCGGTGCTGGCCGGTGAGCGCACCCTGTTCGTGGCGGCCGGGTCGGTCAACGCCTACGTCGACCTCGGCGCGCTCGCGGAGGACGGCCTCGTCGTGTCGCCGGACGGGAAGTCGGTCGAGCTGCGGCTGCCGTCCGCGCGGCTGGACAGGCCGAACCTGCACCACGACCGTTCGTACGTCTTCAGCCAGGAGCGCGGCCTGGTCAACCGGTTGAACGCGCTCGTGGAAGTGCCCGACCAGCAACGGTTCTACGTCGCCGCCGAGGCGAAGCTCGCCGACGCGGCGAAGGAGTCGGAGCTGACCAAGCGCGCCGAGGACAACACGCGCACGATGCTCACCGGAATGCTGCAGGGCCTGGGTTTCCAGGTCAGGGTGCAGCCCGGCTGAGAACCGGAACGCGCTCTGCGGCGAACGTCGTACGTGCAGCTCAACGGTTTCGCCGACCCCGCCGGGCACCCGGCCCCACCGGGTTAGGATCCGCTCGTGGACGACGACCTGATGGCCTGGGCTCCGGCGAGCGGTGCCGCGCAGGCACCGGGAATCGCGTTGCCGGGCTACAGCGGTTTCCGCGTGATCGCCCAGGGCGGCGAGGGCACGATCTACCGCGCCCGCCAGGACGGTCTGGGCCGCGACGTCGCCGTGAAGGTCCTCCAGGTCACGGACCCGGCCACGGTGACCCGCTTCCGCCGCGAGCTCGCCATCACCGTGGAGCTGGGCCGCCAGCACCCGCACATCGTCACCGTGCTCGACACCGGCACGTTGCCCGACGGTCGTCCGTGCATCGTCATGGAGTACTACGAACGCGGCTCGCTGCACGACCGTTTGCGCGCCATGGGCCTGTTGCCGGTGCCGGACGTGGTGGCCGCGGGCATCGCCGTGGCCGACGCGCTGGCGTTCGCGCACGGTCAGGGCATCCTGCACCGCGACGTGAAGCCGCAGAACGTGCTCGTGCTGCCCACGTCCTACGTGCTGGCCGACTTCGGCATCGCTCGCGGTGCCGACGCGGGCCACTCCGCGTCGCTGCAGATGGTCAGCTACCGCCACGCCGCACCGCAGATGCTGGAGGGCGGCGCGCCGTCGTTCGCCGACGACGTCTGGTCGCTCGGTTCGACGCTCTTCACGCTGCTGGAGGGCAAGCCGCCGTTCGCCTCCGACAACCCCGACGAGGACACGCTGCTGTCCTACGTCGGCCGGGTGAGCACGGCGGAACCGCGGTCGCTGACCCGGTTCGACGTGCCGGCGTCGCTGGCCGCGGTGATCTCCCGCTGCCTGCGCAAGGACCGCGCCGAACGCTTCTCCTCCGCGCTGGAGCTGCGCGACGCCCTGGTGAACGTGACCTCCGGCGCCACCCTGGCACCGCTGTCCGTTGTGGACCCCGACTCGACGCAGATGATGGGCGAGCGCCCCGTCTTCTACCCCGAGGGCCCCACCGAGGCACCGGGTTTCGGGCCGCGCGGGGTGAAGGAGGAAGAGCCGGAACCCGAGGAGCCGCAGGAGGAACCCGACGACTCCTGGCAGGGCAGGCTCGCTGACCTCACCTACCGCCGCACCGACCTCCCGCCTCCCCCACCGCCGGTCGTCGCGGCACCGCCGGTCGTGCTGCCCACCGTCGACCTGCCGCCGTACGAGCCGCCGGTCGAGCCGATGACCGCCCCGGTCCGCCGCCGCAACCGCGGTGGCGTGCTCGCGGTCCTCGCCGTGGTCGCGGTGGCGGGCGGCGTCACCGCAGGGGTACTGCTCAACCGCGGCGAGACAAGCACCGCGGCCCAGCCGACGACCACGACCACGTTGCCCGTGCCCACCTCGGAGTCCCTCGACGCCGGACCGCCCCCGAACGCCGACCCGCGGTTCGTGCCGGTGCTCAAGCGCGCCGAGTACGAGGGCAGGGCGATCGAGCTGGAGTGGAGCGACCCGAGCGGCGGGCAGGCCGAGTTCGTGGTGATCGACGTGACCGGGGCGAAGCCGCAGGCCGTGACGCGGGTGACCGGCGGCGGCACCACGTACGTGATCGAGGACGGCGGCGGGGTGCGGCGGTGCTTCCAGATCGCCGCGTTCGGCTACCAGGGTGAGCGCGGCAGCTCCTCGAAGGTGTGCGCGGCGAAGAACTGACGCCCGCACCACCTTCTTCGGAGGTGGCGGGGCGGGGTGCACGTGGCCTGAGCCTCAGCGGCGGCGGAACAGCGGGCGCGGGTCGACCGCCCACAGCAGCCGGCGCCACCAGGAAGCCTTGCGCCGCACCGCTTTCTCCACCTGCCGCGCGAGCCGCCAGCCGTGCTCGGCGCGGGCGGGTCGCGGTGCGAACGCCGCCTCGTCGACCATCGTGGCCAGCCGCGCGCCCGCCTCGCCCCACTCGCGGCCCACGTCGGGTGCGGTGCGGCTCGGGTGCGGGCGCAGACCGGCCAGCAGCAACGAGTCGAGCACCGCGTTCCACGCGCCCACCGGGCCGGCCGCGCGCAGGCGGACGCGGCGGGTGGTGCGGGCGGCGTACAGCGCCAGCAGCAGCACCACCGGGGTGAGCGCCCAGAACGGGAAGCCCTGCCGGAGCTCGGGTGCGGCGACGTTCTCCTGACCGACGGCGGACGGCTGGACGAGCGGCGGCACCGACGCGAGCGAGGTCGGGGTCGGCTTGGCGGTGCTGGAGGCGAGGCGGTTGAGGACCTCGCGCTTGGAGGCGGCGCTGGGGCCGCTGCCGTTGCCGGACACCGGGTCGAACGCCACCCAGCCCCAGCCGGTGAAGTAGACCTCGGGCCAGGCGGTGGCGTCGGCGGCGCGCACGATGCGTTCGCCGGACTGCTCCGGCACCGGCTGGAAGCCCACGACCACACGGGTCGGGAGGCCGACGGCGCGGGCCAGGACGGCGTAGGCGGAGGCGAACTGCTCCGCGGTGCCCGCTCCGGCCCCGGCCTCACCGGGGTTGCCGAAGAGGAACGTCTCCAGGCGGGCGTAGGAGGACCCGACCGGTGCCTCGGCGTCGGGGCGGCGGTTGAGGCGCACGACCTGTTCCAGCGCAACGGCCTTCTCGTACGGGGTGCGCGCGTTCTGAGTGGCCTGCCGCGCGTACTCGGCGAGGGTGAACGGCAGCCGCGGCACGGCGGTGTAGCGGGTGTCGCCGGGGACGGCCGCCTCGGCCAGGTCGGTGTCCGCGGGGGTGTCGAGGATGCCGCGGACGGTGTAGCTGAGGCCGGTGCGCAGGCCGTCGGCCACCACCAGCGAGCCGGTGTCGGGGTCGACCATGGCGTTGCTGAGCGACACGGACCGCGGTTTTCCGATGCCCGGCAACCACTCGCCGTCGAGACCGGTGATCGTCAGGTCGACGCTCGTGTCCTGGAACTTGCCGCCGGTCGGGAGGTCCGGGGCGTCGACCACGCCGAGCGGCCCGTAGGTGGAGGCCGCTTCCCAGGAGGCGCCGGAGAACCGGCTCAGGGTCACCAGCCGGACCGGCACCTCGGGGCCGCGCATCCGGAACAGCTCCGCGTCGCCCCGCGCCGCCCACGCGGCGAGCCGCGGCAGCGGGTTGGAGATCGCGACGTTCGTGATGGGTGGCGTGACGAGCTTGCGCGGCTCGAAACCGTTGGTGGGCAGCACGATCGTCAACAGCGTGAGCGCGGCCAGCACCGTGGCGAGCACCGCGGGCGGCACGACGGGACCGCGCCGGTCGATGACCAGCCAGCCCAGCGCCAGCAGCACGACGAGGACGAGCGCGGTGATGCCGTAGCGGTCGGCCTTGCCCGCGGTGAGCAGCGCGGCGGACACGTAGAGGACGGCGGCACCGAGCGCGGGCACGAACAACGCGGTGCGCTGCCTGCCGATCGACAGGACGGTCGCGACGGACATGCCGAACACCAGCAGCAGCCCCGGCACCAGCAGCTCCGGTGTGGCCGGTGCGGGACGCGCGGCGGTGAGCAGCCGCGGCACGGTGTCGAGCAGCACGTGCGTCGGGTCGCGGCCGGGCACCGCACCGCGGGCCGCGAAGTAGCCGCCGGCCATCGCCACGGCCATCAGCGCGATCCCCGCCAGCCCGGCGGGAACGAGGCGCCGCAGCGGAACCGCGAGGAACCCCAGCGCGGCGGCGAGTCCGAAGTAGACGACCGCGCCGTCCCAGGCCTGGGCCAGCTGCACCGCGGCGACCAGCAGGACGGCGGCGACCCACCCGTACCTCATCGCGCCACCACCGCGTTCCACTGGCCGACCAGGTCTTCGGCCTTGGGCCCGCTGACGACGAGCACCGACCCGGCGGCACCAGCGGGTTTCTCCTCGCCGACCACGAGCACGGTGCCGAACGCGGCCCGCCCGGCCTCCAGCACGAGCGCGGGACTGGTGTGCCCGCTGACCACCGCCACCACGTCGAGGTCGCGCACGGGCACGGTCAGCGCGCCGTCGAGCGCGGTCAGCTCCAGGTCGGCCAGCGTCGCGAGGAGCGGCGCCGAGTCCTGCGCCTCCTCCAGGTCCGCGCTGCCGGAGGTGGTCATGAGCCGCACCGGGTGCCCCTGCTCCAGCGCCGAGGTGACGAGCGAGGCCGCGACCTCCACCGCCTCCTCGAACAGCGCCGGGTCGCCGTAGGCGGCAGAGCTGTCGTCGAGCAGCACGGCGAGGTGCGGCCGGGCCGGGTCGGCGTCCTCGCGGATCATCAACGTGCCGGTGCGCGCCGACGTGGCCCAGTGCAGCCGCCGCAGGTCGTCACCGGGCACGTACTCCCGCAGCCCGACCAGGTCCGTGCCGCCGCGCTCGACCCGTTCGTCCGCGCCGACCTGCCCCCGCCGGGCCCCGGACGGCAAGCCGCGCACGGGCAGCACCCGCGGCACGACCCGCACCTGCACCACCTCACCGAGCACGGTCCGTGCCTGCGCGAGCCCCGCCACCCCCTTGCGCCGCAACGTCAACGGCCCCACGTCGAACACACCGCGCCGCTGCGTCGGGATCGCGTAGTCCACCGCCTCGGTGACACCGGGCTTCAACAACGGCACGTCGACCGCCATCGGCTCCCCCGCCACCAGGTCCACGGCGTCGAGCGCGACGGGCCACCGCCCGGTCGTCGACAGCTCCAGCCGCCCACTGCACCGCGCGAGCCGCGGCACGGTGCGCGGCCGGACCGTGCGGGCCGTCGTCAGCGGGCTGGCGACCAGCACGGACACCGTCGAGGCCACGACCAGCGCCGTCAGCGCCAGGCCGAACCCGGTCATGCCCGCGTACCGCCACCACAGGCCGACGCCGGTCATGGCGAGGCCGAGGACCAGCACGCCGGTACCGCGCAGGGTGAGCCGGAGCGCCTTCACGCCGCCCACCGCCGGGCGGGGCGGGATGCGGGCGATGACGGGGGGTGGGAGTTGCGCGCCACCGTTTGGGAGGCGGTGGGACGGAGCCCGGTGGGGCGGAGCCCGGCGGGGTGGAGTCCGGTGGGGCGGAGCCCGGCGGGGTGGAGTCCGGCGGGGCGAAGCCCGGCGGGGCGAAGCCCGGCAAGCCGGAGCCCGGCGGGGCGAAGGCCGGCGGGGCGAAGGCCGGCGGGGCGAAGGCCGGCGGGGCGAAGGCCGGCGGGGCGAAGCCCGGTGCGGCGGAGGTCAGTGGTGCGAAGCCCGCAGGGGCGAAGCCCGCTGGAGCGCAGTCCGCTGGAGCGCAGTCCGGCAAGGCGGAGTCCGTGCGGTGCGCGGTCCGAGACAGCACCTGGTCCGGCGAACCGGACCAGGGCGAGGTGAGCCGTGACCGACGGAGAGCGGCGCCGCGCCGCGCGGGTGAGCGCGGCGCGGGGTGCGGGCGGTCTCATTGCGTCGCGGGCTTGGGGACCGGCACGCGGGACAGCACGTCGGCCAGCACCTCGGACGTCGTCACGCCCGCCAGCACGCTCTCCCTCGTCAGCACCAGGCGGTGTGCCAGCACCGGGTCCGCGATGTCCTGGACGTCCTGCGGCACCACGAAGTGCCGGCCCTTCGAGGCCGCGTACACCTGGGCGCAGCGCACCAGGGTCCGCAGGCCGCGGGTGGACGTGCCGAGGCGCAGGCGGTCGTCGGAGCGGGTGCCGGTGCCCAGGGCCGAGATGTACTGCAGGATCGGGTCGGCCACGTGCAGCAGCTGCAGGCGGCCGCTGAACGCGCTCACCTCGCGCGGTGAGGTCACGGTGCGGACGTCGGTGATGCGGCCGGCGCCGCTGCCGGGGCGCAGCACGTCCAGCTCGTCGGCGACCGAGGGGTAGCCGATGGAGGTGCGCAGCATGAAGCGGTCGAGCTGGGCCTCTGGCAGGCGGTAGGTGCCGTCGAGGTCGATCGGGTTCTGCGTGGCCACCACGAGGAACGGGTCGGGCACGGTGTGGCCGACGCCGTCGATCGTGACGGTCCGCTCCTCCATCACCTCGAGCAGCGCCGACTGGGTCTTGGCCGCGGCGCGGTTGATCTCGTCGGCCAGCACGATGTTCGCGAACACCGGGCCGGGGCGGAAGCGGATCTGGCCGGTCTGCGGGTCGTAGACCGACGTGCCGGTCACGTCGGAGGGCAGCAGGTCCGGCGTGAACTGCACGCGCCGCGACACCCCGCCCAGCGCGCCCGCCACGGCGCGCGCCAGCGTCGTCTTGCCGGTGCCCGGCACGTCCTCCAGCAGCACGTGACCGCCCGCGAACATGGCCACCAGCACCAGGTCGACCACGTCCCGCTTGCCGCGCACCGCGGCCTCGACCGCGTCACCGAGGCGGGTGTGCAGGTCGCGGAAGGCCGAGACCTCGCCCGTGTCGATCACTGTTCCTCTTCCCTTCGCGGCTTGATCCGCAGCAGGAACGCCGCCGCGAGCAGGCCCAGGCCACCGGCGCCCATCGGGGCCGTCTCCACGCCGGCCGGTGCCATGCGCGGGATGCACGACGGCTTGCCGGCGCACTCGTCGTAGGTGAACAGCGTGGTCCGCGCGGCCGAGTCGACCTGGCCGCCGCCGGAGGCCGCGTAGGCGCGCACGACGATCCGGTTGCTGCCCTCGTCCACGTCGATCGTCGCCGACGTGGCGTTGCACGGGATGCCGACCGCGAAGCCGTACGTCACGTTCACGACCTCGCAGCGCCCGTTGTGGCTCGCCCAGTCCGCGGGCGGGGCCATGGTCACGCGGCGCGTCGGGATCGTCCGCGCACCGGTGAGCCCGGTGATGACCGTGGCACCCGCGCTCGGCAACGACGGCGGCGGCGGGGGCGGCGGAGGCGTGGTCGTTGTGGTCGTCACGACCGGCGGCGGAGGCGGTGGCGGCGGCGGAGGGGGCGTGGTCGTCGTCGTGGTGGGCGGTGGAGGCGGGGGCGGGGTGTTCGGCGGCGTCACCGTGAACGCGGCCATGCCCGCGGCACCGGCGGCGGTCGCCGTCGACGCGCGCACCGTCACGTCCAGCCTGCCGTTCGTGCAGAACGTCGAACCCGCGCACGGCAGCGACAGCTCGGCCGTCGTGCCCGCCACCTGGGCCGACTTCGACCCGCCGGTGAACGAGCCGGAGCCCGACACCGTGTAGCCCGCGATCGGCTCGGCCGACGCCGGCGCGGTCCAGCTCACCGTCACGACGAGCGCCGAGGAGCTGCGCGACTTCTCCCGCACGGACACACCGGCGGGCGCACCGGGAGCGGCACCACCCGCGGAAGGCGTCGTGGTGGTGGTCACCGGCGGCGGCGACACCTCGGTCGTCGGGCCGCTGCCGTCCGGGGTGCCGCCGGGGTTGCGCGGCGGCTTCGTCGGCTCGTTCGGGTTCGGCGGCGGGGGCGGCGGCACCGACGGCGGCGGCGAGCGGTCCGGGTCCTTCACCGGCAGCTCGGGCGAGCGGATCGTCAGCGAGCGGGTCGCGCCGTCGGCGTCGACCAGCACACCGGTCGAGGAGCCCGGCACGTTCACGAACAGCCGGCCGTCGTCGAACACCAGCTCCGGGTCGGACCCGCCGGCGGTGCGCACGTCGTCACCGCCGCGCTTGCCGCCGCGGTCGAGCACGATGACCTTGCCGGACCCCTTGCAGGGCACGTAGACCTTGTCGCGGAACACCGCGGGACGGCCGGGCTTCGGGCAGCCCAGCGAGCCGACGTCGACGCGCAGCACGTCGCGGCCCACGACCAGCACGACGACCGACGACGACGGGACCGAGGCGGGCACGAGGTCGAGCGGCGCGAGCTGCGCGGCGATCACCTCGGCGTCCAGTCGGCCGGTCGAGGCGGAGACGTCCTCGCCGGTGCCGTCGCGCACCACGACGCCTCCGTCCAGGCCGAGCAGCGTCACGCCCTGGTCGTGCGGCACGAGCACGGTGCGCGGCCCGGCACCGGTGACCTGGCGGTGCGACCGCTCCTCGAACTTCTCCTCGTCCACCGACCAGTCGAGCGCGCGCAGGGTGCCGCCGTGGTCCACGACCCACAGCACGCCGCGCTCGTCCACCACGGCGTCCGCGAGCGGCTGCCCCGCCTGCCACGTCTGGCCGACGTCGTCCAGCGTCAGCGGGTCGGCGGTGTGCACGGTGCCCGCCGCGCGGTCGACGACGAACACCAGCCCGTTCGCCACCAGCACCTTGCTCGTCGCTCCCGGCGGGGCCTGCCTGCGCCCGGAGGCGAGCAGCGTCGCGAGGTCGATGACGGTGATCTCGCCCGTGCGCCGGTCCAGCACGATCAGGCGCCCGTCCTCCTGGGCGATCTCCAGCTGCGAGTCCGGCCCGCTGATCTGCAGGCGGGTCTGCGGCTTGCCCGACACCGGGTTGACCTGCACGACCTCACCGCGCTGGTCGTCGCCCAGCCAGGTGAGACCGTCGGAGACGTCCACCGAGGTGCGCGAGATGCCCTGCCCGAGCGCGGCGCCCGCGAGCACCAGCACGCCGAGCAGTGCCGCGACGAAGCTCGCCGACTCCCGCCCTCCACCGGAGATGATCCGTCTGATCCGGTGCCACCAAGCCATCGCGCACCCTCCCTCGCCCGCCGGGGATGCTAACCCCCTGCTCTGACAGCTTCGGACGGTGCTCGGTTCCCGGATCGCCCGATCAGCCACACGGCCGACATGGACAACGGTAATGACGGGGTCTGACAATTCCGGATTCCGAATGGCACTGGACCGAACCGCTCAGCGCGGCAGACCGAACGGATCAACGCGGACACACGGCGGACGCTCTGCCGCGGAGCGCTCTCCTGAATACAGTGGACCCATGGAGATCCCCGGCATGGGACTGGCCAGGCAGGTGCTGGGCACCGCCGTCACGACGACGACCGCGGTGGCCGCGGTTCCCGGCCGCGTGCTCGACCTGATCGGCGAGGTGGAACAGCTCGTCCGCAAGGTCAACGGCACGATCGACGCGGTCGACGCCGTCGTCGCGCGGGCGGACGGCCTGGTGGAGCGCACCGGCAACGTCATAGCCGACGCGGAGAAGGCGGTCGACCAGGTGCGCGCGATCACCGCGAGCGCCGCGGACGTCGCAGAGCGTGCGGGTGGCGTCGTCGCGACGGCCGGGAGGACGGCGGACACCGCCGACGAGCTGATCCACATCTACGAGCCGATCGCGAAGCAGGCCCAGCCGCTCGCGAAGCGGTTCGTCGACGAGCTGTCGCCGCAGGAGATCGAGGCCGCGATCAGGCTGGTCGACGAGCTGCCCGCCCTCACCGAGCACCTGACCAGCGACATCTTGCCGATCCTGGCCACGCTCGACCGGGTCGGACCGGAGGTGCACCAGCTGCTGGAGGTCACGAGCGACGTCCGCCAGGCCATCCTCGGCATCCCCGGTTTCGGGTTCATGCGCCGGCGCGGCGAGAAGAAAGAGGAGGAAGAGGGTGTGAAGGACGGCGAGAACGGGTAGCCGCTTCGACATGACCGGTCTGAGACATGAAGATCAGCTCACGTGGTGGCTGCTGAGCGGCATCTTCGCCCTGCTGGCCGCGGTGAACGTCGGCCTCGCCGTCACCGAGAGCGCGACCTGGCCCTACGCGCTCGCGACCGTGCTGCTCGCCGCGAGCGCGTGGAGCGCCCGGCAGGCGTTCAGGCCCTTCCCGTCTTCTGGCGCGTCAGGTTCGACGCGACCCCGAATCGGAACGCCCGCACCCGATACGTCGCGTTTTTCTCGTCTGGGAGTGTGATCAGCCCGAACGAGGTGACGTCCGGGTCGAGCTGCGCCGCGACGCGGTAGTCCGCCGCACCCGCGGGCCTGAGCTCGATCAGGTACCCCTCCTCGTCGGACGCGTGGTCCTCCCACGTGAACAGGATGCCGTTCGCGTGCTTGACCTCCGCCTTCAGCACGCCCGGCGCCGCCTCCGGTGACGACACCGGGTGCGTGCCCCCGCCGGTCCTGCGCGGTTCCGCCCACTCGTGGCCATCGGTCTCCGGCACCTCCTCCCCCGGCGGCAGCGCGACGTCCACGGTGTCCGTGGCCGGTCCGGTGAACGGCCGGACCCGGTAGTAGAACTGCGTCTCCGGGATCAGGTCCGGGTGCTCGTAGGTGTTCTTGCCCGGCGGCGCGAACTCCAGCACCGCGTACTCGCCGTCGGCCGCGTTCGCGTACTCGACGACCTGCCCGGCCGCCCCCGCCTCCGGACGCCAGTGCAGCGTCACGTCGACCGGCGAGGTCAGCTCGGACGTCAGTGCAGGGGCCTGCTGCTCCTGGCCACAGGCAGCCAGGAGCAGCAAGACCGCCAACCACGTGTGCCGTCGGGTCACTTGCGCCAGAACCGGATGTTGCTCCAGACGACCGTGGCAGGTCCTTGGCCGCTGGAGGTCCGATAAGCGCCGAACTTGTCGTAGAAGCTCGTACCCGAGCTCGCATAGGTGTGCTTGCGCGAGCCGTTGATGTACGTGCGGTGCTCGGTGGCCGTGTTGTGCACGGTGTTCACCCGCACGGTCGTGCCCACGGTCGCGCCGGTCGCGATGGTGTCGCCTCCGTGCACGGCGTAGAGCCGGCCGCCGCGTTCCACGGCGAGCATCCAGAACGGTCCCGCGGTGGGCCCTTCCCGGAACGTCTGCTTGAGACTGACGCGGGTGCCGCCGAGACTGGTGATCCGGAAGCTCCCCTCGAACTGCCGCGTGCCGCCGGAGTAGGTGGCGTACCGGCGCTCTGCGCGCTGGTCTCCGCTCGCGGTGGAGCAGGTCAGCCGGAACGTCAGGTCGTCGACCGTGCCGCAACCGCGTTCCTGGACGGTGAACGATGGTGAGTAACCGGTCCACGGACCGGTTTCCACCTGGGCCTGCGCGGGCGAACCCGCCACGAGCAGACCGGTTGCCGCTGCGATCCCCGCGACGGTGCGGAGTCGTGTGGACATACCGATTCCTCCTCAAGACGTGCTGAGGACAGCACGTTTTCTCAGGGGGCGGTAGCGGCAGCGTAGCCGATAATGATCGGATGTTCGACCTCCACCGGCTGCGGCTGCTGCGCGAGCTCTCCAGAAGGGGAACGCTCGCGGCGGTCGCGCAGGCGCTGAACTACAGCCCGTCCTCGGTCTCGCAGCAGTTGTCGTTGCTGGAGAACGAGGTCGGCGTGCCGTTGCTGGAGCCGGTCGGCCGCCGGGTGCGCCTGACCCCGCAGGCGGAGATCCTGGTGCGGCACACCGAGGAGGTCCTCACCCGGCTGGAGCAGGCCGAGTCCGAGGTCGCCGCGTCGCTGCACGAGGTGACCGGCACGCTGCGGGTCGCGACGTTCCAGACCGCGGCGCTCGCGCTGATCCCGGCGACCCTGGCGCGGATGCGCGACGAGCACCCGGCGCTGCGGGTCGAGTTCCAGGTGCTCGACCCGGCGGAAGCGCTGTCCGCCTTGAACGCCAGGGACTTCGACCTGGTGTTCGTGGAGGAGTGGCCGGACCAGCCGGAGGCGAGGTTCTCCGGCCTGGAGTACCGGGAGGTGTGCCGTGACCCGATCCGGCTCGCGGTCCCGCGTGGACTGCCCGCCGCCGAGGTCGCCGCGTTCCCGTGGATCATGGAGCCGGCCGGGATGCCGCAGCGGGTCTTCGGCGTGAACTGGTGCCGTCACAACGGTTACGAGCCGGACGTGCGGTTCTCCTCGACCGACGTGCTGGTGAAGCTGCGGTTCGTGGAACGGGGACTCGCGGTCGCGCTGCTGCCGGACCTGGTCTGGTACGACCGCGACGTCACCGTGGACCTGCACGAGCTGCCGGTGCCGCAGTCGCGGCTGCTGTTCACCGCGGCACGGGCAGGGCGAGGTCAGCATCCCGCGGTGCGGGCGTTCCGGGAGGCGCTGGCGCTGTCCACAGCGCCGCTCCGACCCCCGCGGTGATGACGAGCCCGACGGCGCACAGCGAGACCAGGTCCAGGTGCTGGCCGAGCAGCACCGCGCCGGCGAGCGCGGCCGCCGCCGGTTCCAGCGCGAGCACCACGCCGAACGTGCTGGCCTGCAACGTCTTCAGCGCCCTGATCTCCAGCGTGTAGGGGATCGCGGAGGCCAGCACCGCCACGAGCGTGCCCAGCAGCAAGATCCGCGGCTCGAACAACGCCGTGCCCGCCGTCGACAGCCCGTACGGCAGGGTCAGCGCCGCCGCGACGGCACTCGCGCCCGCGAGCCCGCCGGTGCCGAGGCCCAGCGTGGCGATGGTGCGGCCGGCGAGGACGTAGCAGGCCCAGAAAGCAGCGGCGACCAGCGCCAGCACGACGCCGACCAGGTCGAGGCCGGCACCGCTGTGCTCGCGCAGCCCCAGCACCACGACCCCGGCGAACGCGAGCCCGACCCACACGAAGTCCCTGGGCCTGCGGCTCAGGACGGCCGCGAGCCCCAGCGGCCCGAGGAACTCGATCGTGACCGCGACGCCGAGCGGGATGCGTTCGAGCGCGAGGTAGAACGTGCCGTTCATGCCGGCCATGGTCATGCCGAGCACGAGCGTCTCCTGGCGGAACTTCGGCCGCACCATTACCGCCAGCAGCAACGCCGCGATGCCCAGCCGCAGCGCCGTGGCCCCCGGCGCGCCGATCTGGCCGAAGAGCTGACTTGCGAACGCCGCTCCGAACTGCAGGGAGATGACCGAACCGAGGACCAGGAAGACCGCCATGGGCACAGCCTCGTTGACCAGGTCTCTTCGGTACAGCTCAAGTTTTCGAGCGATGTCGTTCGGTTTTTCCGAACGTTTAGACTGGCGGGTGCGATGAGACGCAAACCCTCCTCCCCACTCCCCCAGCGCAACGGCCTGGACGCGGCGCGCCTGAAGCTGCCGCCGGACGGCACGTGGCCGTCGTTGCGCGCGCACCTGGTCGAGCGCCTGCCGCGGGTGGCTCCCGAGCGCATCGAGGAGATGCTGCGCGAGGAGCGGATCTGGGGCGTCACGGGCCCGCTGGGCGTCGACGCGCCGTTCGTGCCGGACAGCTACATCTGGTTCCACCGCGACCTGCCGGTCGAGGTGCCGGTGCCGTTCTCCATCGGTGTCGTGCACCGGGACGACGACATCGTGGTCGCCGACAAACCGCACTTCCTCGCCACGATCCCACGCGGTCAGCACATCATGCAGACGGCGCTGGTGAGGCTGCGCGACGAGCTGGGCCTGCCCGACCTCTCCCCCGCGCACCGCCTGGACCGCGTCACGGCCGGGCTCGTGCTGTTCGTGGCACGCCGGGAGCTGCGCGGCCGGTACCAGACCATGTTCCGCGACCGGGTGGTGCGCAAGGAGTACGAGGCGGTCGCGCCGGTGCGGCCCGACCTGGAGCTGCCGTGCGTGGTGCGGTCGCGGATCGTCAAGGAGCGCGGCATCATCACCGCGTTCGAGGAGCCCGGCGAGCCGAACGCGGAGACGCACGTGTCGCTGGTGGAGCAGCGCGGTGCGCTGGGGCGCTACCGGTTGCGGCCGCTGACCGGGCGCACGCACCAGCTGCGGCTGCACATGTCCGGTCTCGGCGTGCCGATCCTGAACGACGACTTCTACCCGGTGCTGCGGGAACGCCCGCTCGACGACTTCTCCTCGCCGTTGCAGCTGCTGGCCCGCACGTTGTCCTTCACAGACCCGGTCTCGGGCGTCGAGCGCTCGTTCACCTCGCGGCTGTCGTTGTCCGCCTGGTCATGAGACGTGCGTGCGCACGGCTGGAATGCTGTGCTCCGGCCAGATCTCGCACATCCGCTCGTGCAGCCGCCGTGCGAGCGCGCTCGTCTTCGGGTGCGTCTCGGTGAACGCCGCCACCACCCGCGTGCGGAACATCAACCGGTCACGCGCGGTCGTGGTCGTCCACGCCCAGTCCCCCTCCACCACCCTGGCGAGGTGGTCGGTGCCGTCGCGGTGCAGCCGCCGCACGAGAGCGTCCCCCTGCACCAACCAGCGCACGCACGCGTCCTCCAACGGCGCGGTGAACCCGCGTTCGGCGAAGTAGGCCTGTTCGGCTGCCTCCCGCAACGGTGCCGGTGTCTCGCTGACGAGCGCGCACGTCGGAAAGCCGATGCGGAGGTAGACGAGCTCGCTGAGGCCGTCGCCGAGCGCCGCTCCTTCGAGGTCCACGAACCGTGCGCCCCGATCGGTGTACAGGTCGTTGCCGGGACAGGGATCGCCGTGCAGCAGGTCGAACCCGCCGGTGTCGGTGAACACCAGCTCGTCCTCGGCGCCACCGGTCTCGACTCCGAGTGCGTGGACCAGCCGCAGGAACGGCTCCGGGTCCGGTACCCGCTGGCGTGGCAGCAGACCGGCGTGCCGCGGACCGGTGGACATGTGCAGGCGGGCCAACGCCCGCGCGTAGTCGACCACCCAGTCCTCTCGCGGCGGCTCGGACTGCAACCGTTCGAGCACCACGGTCTGTGCGGCCTCGTCGACGTCGAGGACACGCGGCACCACGCCGGTGTGCGCGGCCAGCCGCAGCGCGGTGACCTCGCGGGTGAAAGCGGCCGGATCGCCGATGACGCGTTTGACGATCCGGTCGCCGTCAGCCCACACGCTGGACCGCGGGTTGTCGTTCAGCAGCTCCACGGTCCCATCATCCTCAGGCGAGCGTGAGCGCGTACAGCTCCACCCGCGGGTCGTCCGGCAGCGTCACCGACCGCACGGTCTTGGCCGGGTCCAGCCGCAGCGACTGCCCGAACAACCGCACCGGCGGCCCGTCCACGCCCTGGCCCGCCTTGATCCGGTGCGGCATCTCCAGCACCGCGAGCCCACCGCCGGCCCAGTCCGGCACGGTGGCGGCGACCTCGGCGGAGGTGCCGTCGGTGTACCAGACGGTGAAGCCCGCCGACACCGGCCCGTTGTGCGAGGAGCCGACGACGTGCAGCCACGAGAACTGACCGGACGGCAGCAGCAGGCCCTGGCCGCGGGCCTCGACGAAGTTCGCCGCCGTGCCCGTCGGGTCCGGCGCCTGGTAGGTGATGCCGCCCCAGGTCACGGGTCCGGCGGGCGGCAGCAGCGCCTCGTCGTAGCTCCAGCCGCCGCCGTCGAAGTTGCCCGACGAGGACGCGGTGACGGACGCGGTGCCGTCGTGGTTGCGCTCCGGTGCGATGTCCACCGAGCACGCCGAGAACGCGCAGAGCGCGGCCTGCTTGACCTCCACGGTGGCCTTGAGCTGCACCGCCTCGACCTTCACCGCCACCTCGTAGGTGCCCACCGGCGTGCCCGCGGGCACGGAGACCGTCAGCGGCACCGTCTTCTGCGTCGGCAGGCCGCGCGAAACGATCGCGAACGGCCGTGCGCCGGTCACCGCCCAGCCCGCGGGCGCGGTCACCTCCGGCCGCACCGTCGTGGCCGACGGCGACTGCGCCAGCACGTCGAGCTGCAGCGTCAGCGACTGCGCCGACTCGGAGGTGGGCATGACGACCTCGGTGCCGCGCAGCGAGGCGTTCAGCGACCGCCGCGAGTCCACCTTGCCGTCGTTGAGCGACGGCGGCTCGTCACCGCGGCTCGTGCCCCACGACGACGGTTTCGCCGACACCTCGTAGGACAGCTTCCCGCCGCGCTGCACCGTGGACCAGTCGACCCACGTCCTGCGCACGTCGCGGCCGTTGAACGACGCCGACTTCACGTACCGCACCGAGTCGGAGACACCGGGCGCGGTCACCGTCAGCGTGCCGCCCTGGGAGCCGTGCTGTCCGATCCGGACGGTCGCGGACGGGAACTGCGGTGACGACAGGGCCAGGAAGCCGGAGCCGCTGAACGTCGGGTACAGGCCCAGCGACGAGAACACGTACCAGGCCGACATCGTGCCCAGGTCGTCGTTGCCGGTCATGCCGTCCGGGCCGGTGGTGAACAACGTCATCGCGGCCCGCACCACGGTCGCCGCCTTCGACGGCGTGCCCGTCCACAGGTACACGTACGGCGCCAGCAGGTCGGGCTCGTTGTTCGGGTTGTAGGTCGGCTTGCCGTAGTAGTCGTACGGCTCGGTGATCCAGTCCTGCCGTGCCGTGCCCGCCGGGTCGACGAGCAGCTTGTCGTAGGCGAAGAACGCGTCGAGCCGCTTCTCGGCCTCCCTGCGTCCGCCCATCAGCGAGATCAGCCCGGCCGGGTCCTGCGGCACCAGCCACTGGTACTGGTAGGCGCCGCCCTCGTGGAACTGGTGCGCGGCGTCGACCGGGTTGTACGGCGACAGCCAGGTGCCGGCGGCGGTGCGCGGCCGGAAGTGACCGGTCGAGGCGTCCCACAGGTTGCGGTACCACTGGCCGCGGTCGGCGAACAGCCGCGCGTCCGAGCGGTGGCCGAGCCCCTTCGCCATCAACGCCAGCGACGCGTCCGCCGCCGAGTACTCCAGCGTGGCCGAGGCCGGGTGCACGCAGTCGTTGTCGCCGCCCTTGTGCGCGCAGTCCGTGCCGAGCTTCAAACCGGACGGGATGTAGCCGCGCTCGTTGTAGTGCTCGACGCCCGAACGCCCGTTGTAGGGCGAGTCGGCCGGCGGCAACGTCAGCGCGTTCTTGCGCAGCAGCTGGTAGGTCTCCTCCTCGAAGCCCTTCAGCAGCCCCTTCTCCCACGCCTCGACCAGGAACGGCGTGACGGGGTCACCGGTCATGATGTTGGTCTCGGAGGAGGCCAGCGCCCACCGCGGCAACCACCCGCCGTCGCGCCCGCCGGCCACCACGGACAGCGCCACGTCCCTGGCCACCCGTGGTTCGAGGACCTGCAGCAGCTGGTTCTGCGGCCGGTAGGTGTCCCACAGCGAGAAGTTCTGGTACGGCGTGTAGCCCTCGGCGGTGCGCACCTTCCCGTCGAACCCGGTGTACCTCCCGTCGACGTCTCCGGCGACGTTCGGGTGCAGCACGGAGTGGTAGAGCGCCGTGTAGAACGCGACCTGCCGCTCGCGCGTGCCGCCGGTGATCCGCACGGCGTCGAGCTGCTTCCTCCACACCGCCTTCGCCGCGGCCACCGCGGCGTCGAAGTCGAACGCGGGCGCCTCGGCGGCGAGGTTCTTCCGCGCGCCCTCCAGCCCGGTGTAGGACAGGCCGACCTTCAACACGACGTCGCGGTCGGCCGTGGCGTCGAACGTGACCCACGCGCCGTTGCCACCCGTGCCGGCCGCGTCCCGCGACCCCGGCGTGGGCACGTTCCCCCGCCACGAGCCGAAGGACGCGAACGGCCGGTCGAACGTCGCCGTGAAGTACACGGTGTGCTCGTCCTTGCCCGCGCAGAACCGCCCGTTGCGCACACGGCCCTCGATGGTCCGGTCGCCGACGACGTGGATCTCGGAGTCAAGCACGGTCTGGTTGGACTTGCCGGTGTTGAACAGGACGTTCGCGGCGCCGTTGGACGGGAAGGTATACCTCTGCCAGCCGGTCCGCTGGGTCGCCGTGACCTCGGCGTTCACGCCGTACCGGGACAGCCCGACGCGGTAGTAGCCGGGCTGCGCTTGCTCGTCCGAGTGGCTGAACTCGGACTTGTAGGCGTTGATGTCAACGTTGTCAACGGACCCGACCGTCGGCATCACCGGCAGCTCGCCCATGACGCCGCACCCCACGCCCGAGAGGTGCGTCTGGGAGAAGCCGTAGATCGACGTGGCCTTGTAGTCGTAGCCGCCCTGACCTCCCGTGTCCGGGCTGACCTGCACCATTCCGAAGGGCACCGACGCTCCGGGGAACGTGTTGCCGAAGTTCTGCGTCCCCACGAAGGGGTTCACCAATGACGACGGGTCCTCCTGCGCCGGTGCCGCCTGCGCAGGAACTGTCAGACCCAGCAACAGCCCGGCTACAACCAGTGTCCGCATGGTCAGTCAGTATTGCCCGATCACCGCCACCCCGGCAGCTTCTGTCGTGTTTTGTCAGCCGGTGCGCAGCCGGCGAACCGCTTCCACCGACACGATCGCTGACAACTCCCCGGCACCGGGGTAAGCAGGAGGCATGCCCGTACAGCTCAACCACACCATCGTCCACGCCACCGACCAGGAGCGCTCCGCCCGCTTCCTCACCGACCTGCTGGGCCTGCCCGCCCCCGTGCGCTTCGGCCCGTTCCTCGTCGTCGAGGTCGCGAACGGCGTCTCGCTCGACTACGTGACCGCGCCCGGCCCGATCGCCGAGCAGCACTACGCGTTCCTCGTGACCGAGGACGAGTTCGACGAGGTCTTCGGCCGCATCCGGGAGCAGGGGCTCGAGCACTGGGCCGACCCGTTCCGCAGCCGCCCCGGCGAGATCAACCGCAACGACGGCGGCCGGGGCGTCTACTGGAGCGATCCGGACGGCCACACCCTGGAGATCATCACCCGGCCCTACGGGTCCGGCTCCTGACGGATCAGGCCCAAAAGGTATAGACCACCTCTTGTGCTCGGAGTGCCTGCCTGCCACCGTGAGAGCGGTAACACAGTGGGCGCGCAGATGCTCGGAGGAGTTGGTCCGCATGTTCTCCACACGCGCCGCCGCCCTGCTCGTCGCGCTGCTGGGCGTCTTCACGCTCGTGCAGCCGGCGACGGCGGCGCCGTTCATCGTCAGCGAGGCGCAGTTCAACCGGATGTTCCCGTCCCGCAACGGTTTCTACACCTACAGCGGCCTGCGGAACGCGATGGGCGCGTTCGGCTCGTTCGCGAACCAGGGCAGTGACACGGTCAAGAAGCAGGAGCTCGCGGCGTTCCTCGCGAACGTCTCGCACGAGACCGGCGGGCTCGTCTACATCCGCGAGATCAACCAGAGCGGTGACTACTGCGACGAGACCAAGCCCTACGGTTGTCCGGCGGGCACCAGGGCGTACTACGGCCGCGGCCCCATCCAGCTGTCGTGGAACTTCAACTACAAGGCCGCGGGCGACTACCTGGGCATCAACCTGCTGAGCAACCCCGACCAGGTCGCCACCAACGCCACCACGTCGTGGAAGACCGCGATCTGGTACTGGATGACGCAGAGCGGTCCCGGCACGATGACCCCGCACAACGCCATGGTCAACTCGCGCGGTTTCGGTCAGACCATCCGCAGCATCAACGGGTCGCTGGAGTGCGACGGCCGCAACCCGGGAACCGTCGAGAGCCGCGTCTCGAAGTACCGCTCGTTCACCGGGATCATCGGCGTCACGCCGGGTTCGAACCTGTACTGCTGAGGGCAGAAGAGGTCTAGACCCTTGACTGGTCTGGACCATTGATGCCAGGCTCAGCAGCACTGTTCACATCCTTGATCCCTCGGATGCGCAAAGACTCCAGAGGTGGGTGACCTTGCTGAAAAAACGCATCTTGGCGTCTCTCGCGGCGGGTGTGGTGGCGGCTTCCCTCGCCGTCATCGCGCCGACCGCGTCCTCTCAGGCAGAAGTGTCCGCGCAGGCCTGCACCTTCACGGACTGGGTCCAGGGCAAGTGGTACACCACCGGCTCGATCGTGAGGTTCGAAGGCAACTACTACGTCGCCGAGCACGACAACCCGGGCTACAGCCCGACGGTCTCCACCTGGTACTGGGAGCCGACGGGCTGTGACGGTGGCGGCGGCGGTGGCGGCGGCACCACCTGCAGCAGTGCGACCGACTGGGTGGCCGGCCGGCAGTACTACACCGGCAACATCGTGCGCTACAACGGTTCCTACTACATCGCCGAGCACGACAACCCCGGCTACGACCCGACGGTCTCCACGTGGTTCTGGGAGCCGCACAACTGCGGTGGCGGCGGCAACCCCGGTGGCTTCCCCGTCACCGAGGCCCAGTTCAACCAGATGTTCCCCGGCCGCAACAGCTTCTACACCTACCAGGGTTTCGTCGACGCGGCCCGCACCATCCCCGCGTTCGCCACGACCGGCAGTGACACGGTGAAGAAGCAGGAGGTCGCGGCGTTCCTCGCGAACGCGTCGCACGAGACCGGTGGCCTGGTCTACATCGAAGAGATCAACAAGAACAACGACCTCTGCGACGAGAGCCAGCCCTACGGCTGCCCGGCCGGTACCTACGCCTACTACGGCCGCGGTCCGATCCAGCTGTCGTGGAACTTCAACTACAAGGCCGCGGGCGACTACCTCGGCCTGAACCTGCTGCAGAACCCGTACCAGGTGGCGCAGAACTCCACGACCGCGTGGCGGACGGCGATCTGGTACTGGATGACGCAGCGCGGCCCCGGCACCATGACCCCGCACGACGCGATGGTCAACAGCGCCGGCTTCGGTCAGACGATCCGCAGCATCAACGGGTCACTGGAGTGCGACGGCCGCAACCCGGCGCAGGTGCAGAGCCGCGTCTCGAAGTACCAGTCGATCACCGGCATCATCGGTGTGACGCCGGGCGGCAACCTGTACTGCTAGGACTTGAGCTGTCCTGGTTCGCTGTCAGCTTCACTGCATGACCATGGAGCTGGACGAACTGCTGCACGAGCTGAACGACCAACGCAAGACCTTCCGCGTCACCGTGCGGGGTCTGACCGCTGCGGAGGCCGCGAAGCGCACGACCGCCAGCGAGCTCACGCTGGGTGGGTTGCTCAAGCACCTCACCCGGTGTGAGCGCGGCTGGACGCACATCCTCACCGAGCAGCCCCTGCCCCCGCCGGGAATGCTGGACTTCGACCAGTACACCTGGACGGGCGGCGACTTCGACGCGCTGCTCGCGTCCTACGACGAAGCGGTGCGCGCGACCGACGAGGCCGTGCGCACCGCTTCGCTCGACCACCCGGTGCCGTTGCCGTCCGCGCCCTGGGACCCGGACCCGCGGCCGATGTCGATCCGCCGGATCGTGCTGCACCTGATCAGGGAGACCGCGCAGCACGCGGGCCACGCGGACATCCTGCGCGAGTCGCTGGACGGCCAGTCGACCACGGCGTTCCTGTACGAGGACTGAGCACCTGGCCAGAAGCCTCGCCCGCCGTTGCTGCCCAGGCGTCTGCTCAGCCCCGGAAGGGGACTAGCTCGCGAGCTGTTCCTTCACCTGCGCCAGCGACGGGTTCGTGAGCGCCGTGCCGTTCGGGAAGTGGACGGTGGGCACCGTGCGGTTGCCGCCGTTCACGCTCATCACGAAGTCGGCCGCGCCGGGCGTCTCCTCGATGTTGATCTCCGCGTACTCGATGCCCTCGCGGTCGAGCGAGCTCTTCAGGATGCGGCAGTACCCGCACCACGAGGTGGAGTAGACGGTCAGCTGGTCCGGAGCCATCAGGCACTCCTCGTCGAGTCGTCGGACGTCACCGTTGTCAACGTGCGGCGGGACCGCCTGATGCCGGGATGAGCGCCAGATCACTCCGGCGTGGGCCGCCGCGCTGCTCCGGCGAGGCGGCTTTCGCTCGTTCAGAGCAGCCGCGGCGATCGTCAGACAACCGTCAGGTCAATTCCGCCCGCGGTCGGCGAGCATGGTTCGCGCACACCCCGAAATCATCCGGAAACGCGATCGGTTCCCATTCCGCCGCCGGTTCCGCACCCCAGGAAAGAAAGGCTGGCCATGCTGAAAACGCTGGCGGCTGCCGCCCTCGCGCTGTCCGCGGTCGTCGTTGCCGCGCCCGCCGCCCAGGCGGTTCCCGACGTCCCCGACTTCGTCACGATCGACGTGGTCACCGTGAACGGTTCCGGCTGCCCCGCCGGTACCGCCGCCGTCGCCTCCGCCGACGACCGCACGGCGTTCACGGTGACCTACAGCCAGTACCTCGCGCAGGCGGGGCAGGGCTCCGCGCCCACCGACTTCCGCAAGAACTGCCAGCTCAACCTGCGCGTCACCTACCCGCAGGGCTTCACGTTCGGCATCGCCCAGGCCGACTACCGCGGCTTCGCCCACCTGCAGGCGGGAGCCACCGGGACGGAGAAGGGGAACTACTACTTCCAGGGCATGTCCCAGACCGCCAGCCGCACCCACACGTTCACCGGCCCGAAGAGCGACAACTGGCAGGCGACCGACCGTGCGCAGGTGGCGGAAATCATTTACGCGCCCTGCGGTGAGGTCCGGCATCTCAACATCAACACCGAACTGCGCGTGAACGCGGGAACCGCGTCGAAGGCGAACAGCTTCATGACGATGGATTCCACCGACAGCAGCGTCAGCACCAAGTACCAGTTCTCCTGGAAGCGCTGCTGACAGCTGCGTCCACCGCCGCCGGTCTTTGTCGGATTCCAGTCGGAAAGGTGCCCCATGCTCAACGCAGTGGCCGCGGCCGTGCTCGCGACGTCGACGATCATCATCCCGCCGGGAGGCGCACCCGGCACCACGCCTCCGCCGGACCACATCACCATCGACGTCGTGACCATCAACGGGTCGGGCTGCCGGGCCGGCACGGCCGCCGTCGCCGTGTCCCCCGACAACAAGGCCTTCACCGTCACCTACAGCGAGTTCATGGCCCAGGTCGGCCCGCAGGCCCTGCCGACCGACTTCCGCAAGAACTGCCAGCTCAACCTGCGCGTCAACGTGCCGTCCGGCTTCACCTACGGCATCTCCTCGACCGACTACCGGGGGTTCGCGCACCTCGAACGCGGCGCCACCGCCCTGGAGCGGGCCAACTACTACTTCCAGGGCATGTCGCAGACCGAGTACAGGCAGCACAACTACAAGGGCCCGTTCAGCGACGACTGGCAGGCGACCGACACGACCGACGTGGCCGCGATCGTCTACCACCCGTGCGGCGAGAAGCGGAACTTCAACATCAACACGGAGCTGCGGGTCAGCGCGGGCACGTCCGACCCGAAGAAGACCACCAGCTTCATCGCGATGGACTCGACCGACGGGTCGATCGAGACGACGTACCACTTCGCGTGGAAGCTCTGCACCCCCAGGACGTGACACCCGGTCAGGGAGCTCCGGGTCGCGCACCGGCGCGGCCCGGGGTTTCCGTTCTCAGATCAGGAAGCGGTACGCGGTCGACCCCGGCTCCACGTGCTGGATCTTGAGCGGGGACTCCTTCATCCGCCCCCACAGCAGATCGTAGTCCTCACGCCGGCCCAGCTCGATGCACACGAGCGCCGCGCCGGTCTCCCGGTTGTCCCGCTTCACGTACTCGAACTGCACGATGTCGTCGTCCTTGCCGAGCACGTCGTCGAGGAACCGCCGCAGCGCACCCGGCTCCTGCGGGAACTCCACCAGGAACCAGTGCTTGAGGCCGCGGTGGATCATCGACCGCTCGACGATCTCGGCGTAGCGCGACACGTCGTTGTTGCCGCCGGAGAGCAGGCAGACGACCGTCGCGTCCGGCGCGACCGAGATCTCCTCCAGCAGCGCCGCCGAGGCGAGCGCGCCCGCGGGCTCGGCGATGATGCCGTCGATCTGGTACAGCTCCAGCATCTCCGTGCAGACCGCGCCCTCGGCGACGGTGAGCAGCTCGGCACCGGAGTCGCGCACCATCGGGAACGTGACGTCGCCCGCGCGCCGCACGGCCGCACCGTCGACGAACGTGTCCACCTCGGGCAGCGTGACCGGGTGGCCCGCCTGCATCGCGGCGATCATGCTGGCCGCGCCCGCGGGTTCCACGCCGATGACGCGGGTGCGCGGGAAGCGCTCCTTGAACCAGGTGCCGACGCCGGAGAGCAGGCCGCCGCCGCCGACCGGGGCGATGACCACGTCCGGGGCGCCACCGAGCTGCTGCACGATCTCCAGGCCCACCGTGCCCTGGCCCGCGACCGTGCGCGCGTCGTCGAACGCCGGCACGAGGGTGGCGCCGGTGTGCTGGGCGTACTCCTTGGCCAACGCCGCCGCGTCGTCGTAGGTGTCGCCGTCGACGATGAGCTGCACCATGCCCTGGCCGAGCGCGGCGATGCGGTCGCGCTTCTGGCGGGGCGTGGTGCGCGGCACGTGCACGCGGCCCTCGATGCCCAGGCGGCGGCACGCGTACGCCATGCCCTGGCCGTGGTTGCCCGCCGACGCGCAGACCGCGCCGCCGAAGGCGAACTCGGTCTGGCAGAGCAGGTTGAAGGCGCCGCGCAGCTTGTACGAGCGGCCGACCTGGAGATCCTCGCGCTTGAACCAGACGCGGGCGCCGGTGCGCTCGGACAGCCGCTGGTTCACCTCCAGCGGGGTCGTGCGAGCGACTCCACCGAGCCGGGCTGCGGCCGCGGACACCTCATCAGCGAAGGACATGACACTACATCTTCCGTGAACGACTCGGGTCTGGCACGCGTACCCCTGGAAGACAGGGAGGTGCCGAATTGTTTCGCCTTGTGGGCGTGTCAGCGCTGCTCATGATGCTCTCCGCGGTTCCCGCGCACGCCCATGGCGCGCCCACCGACCCACCGAGCAGGGCTTTTCTCTGCTCACCGGGCCGGCAGACAGCATCATCCTCGCCGTGCCGGACCGCCATCGCAGCGGGGTTGCCGTCCACGGAGTGGGATGACGTCCGGCTGGCGAACGTCGCCGGGCAGGACACCGCGCGCGTGCCCGACGGCAAGCTGTGCAGCGCCGGGCTGCCGAGGTACGCGGGCCTGGACCAGCCGCGCGCCGACTGGCCGGCCACCCGGCTGACGAGCACGGCGTTCACCTACCGGGCGACGATCCCGCACCAGGGCTCGTTCCGGTTCTACGTCACCCGCGACGGCTACTCCCCGGCCCGGCCGCTGCGGTGGGCGGACCTGGAGCAGTTCCTGACCGTGCCCTCTCCCCCGCTGGTGAACGGCGCGTACCGGTTCACGGTGCAGCTGCCGAAGCGAACGGGCCGGCACGTCGTCTACACGGTCTGGCAGAACACCGACACGCCCGACACCTACTACTCGTGCACGGACGTCGAGCTCGCGGCAGCACCCGCGACCGCTTCGGCGCGGAAGCCCGTTCCCGTTGCGTCGAGCACCGAACAACCTCCTTCCGCCGCAACGAGGATCGGGCTGTCGGCGGTGATCGGAGCGGTCGGCGGGCTCGGTGTCCTGGGCGGCTTCCTGTTGTGGCGCAGAAGAATTCTGTGAACGTCCCGGTACCCAACAGGTCTGGACCACCCTTACGATGATCTTCGGGCGCGCAACCCCTGCGAGATGGAGTGTGTGCCCCCATGGCCCGAAAACTGCTGGCGTTGCTGGCGATGCTCGCCGCGGCACTCGTCCCGGTCGCCGTCCCGGCACCGGCCCAGGCCGCCCCGTTCAAGGTGCTGGCGTTCTACAACGGCACGTTCGACGCGGCGCACGTCGCCTTCGTCAACGAGGCGAACCCGTGGCTGACCCGCGCGGGCCAGGAGAACGGCTTCACCTACGAGGCGACGCGGGACTGGAACCGCCTGGCCACCCTCACGCCTGCTCAGGCGCAGGTCGTGGTGTTCCTCGACGACGCGCCCACCGGTGCCGCGGCCCGTGCCGGGTTCCAGCGGTACGTGGAGGCCGGTGGCGGGTTCTTCGGCTTCCACGTCAGCGCGTTCACCCAGAACGCGAACGAGTGGTCCTGGTACCACAACACGTTCCTGGGCAAGGGCAACTTCGTGAGCAACACCTGGGAGCCCACCACGGCGGTGCTGAAGGTCGAGACCCGCACCCACCCGGCGACCCTGCGCCTGCCGGAGCGCTTCACTTCGTCGGTCAGCGAGTGGTACAGCTGGTCGCGCGACCTGCGCACCAACCCGGACGTCCAGGTGCTGGCGAGCGTCGACCCGTCGAGCTTCCCGCTCGGCACCGACCCGAACCAGCAGTGGCGCAGCGGCTACTACCCGATCATGTGGACCAACAAGAACTTCAAGATGGTCTACGCGAACTTCGGCCACAACGCCATGGACTACGTGAACAACGTCCCGAGGTCCTCGACGTTCGCCTCCGCCACGCAGAACGACTTCCTGGTCGACAGCCTGCTGTGGCTGGGCGGCGGCACCCGGCAGCCGCAGCCGGAGTGGAAGACCCTCGTCAACCGCGGCAACGGCAAGTGCGTCGACGCCCGCGCCGCCGGTACCGGCAACGGCACCGTCGTGCAGCAGTACACCTGCAACTCCACCACCGCCCAGAACTTCCGCGCGGTGGCCACCACCGACGGCTTCTCCCGGCTGGAGTACCGCAACAACCCCGCGAAGGTGGTCGACGTGAGCGACGTGTCCACCGCGGACGGCGCCGGCCTGCACCTGTGGGACTACGTCGGCGGCGCCAACCAGCAGTGGCGGGTGACCACCGGCTCCGACGGCTACTCGACGATCGTCGCGCGGCACTCGGGCAAGTGCCTGTCGGCGCCGGCCGGGAACAACGCCGACGGGGTGCAGCTGGTGCAGGCGACGTGCACCGGCTCGGCCGCGCAGAGCTTCCGGATCGGCTGACCGGCCGGGTCGTCAGTCGGCGGTGCCCGGCTGCGGCCTGGCCGTCACGGTGACGCGTTCGGCCGGTCTCCGCGCCGCGGAGGCCGGGCCGGGCGCGGGGAGGAAGCCGTACATGTCGTTGAGCTGGTGCAACGCCGACACCGCGTCCCTCCACACCGGGCACGGCCAGGCGCGGTGGCGCCCGTACCAGGTGTGGCACGACTTGCACCGGTGCTTCTCGTCGGGCTCGTGCATCCGCAGCAGTCCGCGCCACCACGGCAGCGCCGAGCGCAGCTGTTCGCGCAGCTCGACGACCTCGTGCGGCGAGTCCGCCCGCGCGAGCCGGCCCATGGTGCGGTAGACGACGTCGATCACCGCCCGGTGGAACGGTCCCTGCCGTTCAGCGAGCGCCATGACCTGCTGCCTCCCAGGTCGCGGGTACCCCGGTCGCGGTTGAGACTCCCACGGTGGGAGTCTATGTTGGCCCACGGCGGCTTTCAACTGGTGAAAATCCAGTCACCCGCACAGCTCTTTCCGTGGGTGGAAATGCTCACCGCGCGCAACGGGAGGAGTCGGCAATGGCGGGGGAACGGTCCCTGGCTGACAAGCTCAACCACCTGTTCGCCGCTCACACCGCGCGGTCCGGGCAGGAGTACAGCAACGAGCACGTCGCGGCGGCGATCGCCGACACCGGGGTGACCATCTCGCAGAGCTACATCTGGCAGCTGCGCAAGGGCCGCAAGGACAACCCGACCTTCAAGCACCTCCAGGCGCTGGCGGGGTTCTTCGGCGTGCCGGTGAGCTACTTCTTCGACGACGAGGTCACCGACCGGGTCAACGAGCAGCTGCAGCTGCTCAAGGAGGAGCAGTCCAGGTTGAACGAGCTGACCGCCTCCAGCGACGCGCAGCTGATGGCCATGCGCGCGGATGCGTTGTCACCGGACCGGCGCCGGCTCGTCATGGAGCTGCTGGACGTCGTCTACCGGCAGGAACAGGCCGAGCGCGGCGAGGGCTGACCCGTGGCCGAACGAGAGCTGCGCAGGCGCTGCCGCCGGCTGCTGAACGAGCTCGACATCCAGCCGCCGCTGGACGTCGCCGAGCTGTGCCGCCGCGTCGGCGAGCAGCGCGGCAGGCCGATCCGGCTGCTCGCGCACCCGATCCCGGTGCCGGGGCCGTTCGGCGTCTGGATCGCGACCGCGCAGGCCGACTACATCCTGTACCAGCGGGAGACGTCGAAGGCGCACCAGAACCACATCATCCTGCACGAGCTCGGGCACCTGCTGGCCGGTCACACGACCTCCGAGCAGGACGACGGTCTGCTCGCCGGCCTGTACCCGGACCTCGAACCGGAGGCGGTGCGGCGCGCGCTGCGGCGCACCTCCTACGACTCCGCGCACGAACGCGAGGCCGAGACGGTCGCGACGATCATCCTCGAATGGGCGTCGGTGCTGGACCAGGTCGCGCCGCGCAGCTCGGAGGGCCCCGCGCGGCGGATGGCCTCCTCGCTCGCCGACCGGATCGGGTGGCTGTAGTGGAGTACCTGAAGGAGACGCAGGGCATCGTCGCGTTCTCCGCGCTCGCCGTGGTGCTGTACCTGCTGGTGCGCCGCCCGCACGACCCGCGGCTGCGCTCGGTGACCGGTCTGGTGGCCGGTTGGGCGGTCGGCTACCCGTTCGGGCGGGCGGCGGCGAACGGGCGGTGGTTCCTCGGGCTCGACCCGATGGTGTGCCAGCTGGTCCAGCACTCGATGCTGCAGGTCGGGGTGTTCTGCCTGATCTGCTTCTTCCTCTTCTCCGCGCTGGACGACGAGGGTGCGCGCCGGAAGGCGGTGCAGCACCTGGTGCCGCTCGCCGGGTGCATCGCGGTCATGACGTGGGCGGTGCTGTCGATCCCGGACGAGCTGCGGGTGGCGGCGGCGCGCGTGCCGAACTCGCTGGGCGGCGGGCCGACCGGTGTCCTCGCGATCACGGTGTTCTACGCGCTGGGCAACGGCTACCTGCTCTACGGGTTCGCGACGATGTTCGGGTGGGCCCGCCGGTACGCGCGCGGTGCCGAACCGCGGCTGCGCAGGGGCCTGCTGATCACCTCGACCGGCCTCGCGCTGCTGGTGCCCGCCGACGCGATCTTCGTGTCGTCGAACGTCTCGCGCTACTTCGGCGAGCCGCTCCCCCGCTGGCTGCTGACCGCGGCCGTGTGGTTCCTGCTGCCCGGGGTGCTGCTGTGCGTGGTCGGCGTGCTCTACCCGGTCGCGGCGATGCGGTTCGCGGCGACGAGGCTGTGGTTGCGGCACCTGCGCGCCTACCACCGGCTCGGTCCGCTGTGGACGCTGCTGCACCAGTCGTTCCCGGAGGACGCGCTGCACCGGGTGCCGTCGCGGCGGGACGCGTTCTCGTTGCGCGGCGTGCACCGGCGCTACTACCGGCGGGTGATCGAGTGCCGGGACGGCCTGGTGCGGATCAGCCCGTACGTCGCGCAGACGCCGGAGGACCTGCCGTTGGCCGAACGGCTGCGGGCCGGCCTGGAGACGCGCAGGGCGGGCGGGGTGGCGCAGCGCAGGCCGATCGCGCTGGCCGTGCCCGAGCACGACGGGATGGACGCCGACGTCGGGGAGCTGGAAAAGCTCGCGGTGGCGTTGCGCTGAGCTTATGGTCCGGAGGTGGACCTGCCCGTGATGCCTCCGGTGAAGCCGATGCTCGCGAAGTCCGTGCCCGAGCTGCCGCGCGGGGACGGCCTGCACTACGAGCCGAAGTGGGACGGCTTCCGCTGCATCGTGTTCCGCGACGGCGACGAGGTCGAGCTCGGCTCGCGCAACGACAAGCCGCTGACCCGCTACTTCCCCGAGGTCGTGGAGCTGCTGCGGGACGCGCTGCCGCCGCGGTGCGTGGTCGACGGCGAGATCGTGCTGGTCACCCCGGACGGCCTGAGCTTCGACACGCTGCAGCTGCGCCTGCACCCCGCCGCGTCCCGCGTCCGCAAGCTCGCCGCCCAGACCCCGGCGAGCTTCGTGGCGTTCGACCTGCTGGCCCTCGGCGACACCGACGTGACCGGTCTCCCGCTGGCCGAGCGCCGCGCGATGCTGGAGGACGCCGTCCGCGAGGTGCCCGGTGCCTACCTGACACCGTCCACAACGGACCCTGAGGTGGCGCAGGACTGGTTCACCCGCTTCGAGGGCGCCGGCTTCGACGGTGTGGTGGTGAAGGCGCTGGACGGGGTCTACGAACCCGACAAGCGGGTGATGTTCAAGGTCAAGCACGAGCGCACGGCCGACTGCGTGGTCGCGGGCTACCGGCTGCACAAGGACGGCGAGACCGTCGGGTCGCTGGTCCTCGGCCTCTACCGGGACGGCGAGCTGCACAACGTGGGCGTGGCCAGCAGCTTCACCGCGGCCCGGCGGCGGGAGCTGGTCGAGGAGCTGGCGCCCCTGCTCGACCCCGCGGAGCACCCGTGGAGCGCGTGGGCGACGTACGAGGGTCCCGGCATGAACAGCCGCTGGAACCCCGACAAGCAGCTCCAGGTCGTGCTGCTCGACCCGGTGCGGGTGGCCGAGGTGCGCTACGAGCACGTGCAGGGCGGCCGGTTCCGGCACACGGCGCGGCTGGTGCGGTTCCGTCCCGACAAGGAGCCGCGGGACTGCACGTTCGAGCAGCTGGAGGAGGTGCCGCCCGCGGAGCTGGACGCGCTGTTCGGCGAGGCGGAGCGGCGGCGGATGATCGAGCCGTGAAGGTGATCAAGCGGAACGGCACGCACGAGATCGAGATCGGGCGGTCGCGGTTCCTGTGCCACGTCGCCCGCGTCACCTCCGACCAGGAGGCGTCCGAGTTCTTCGCCCGCGTCCGCAAGGAGCACTGGCAGGCCACGCACAACTGCACGGCGTTCCGCACCGCCGACACCCAGCGGTCCTCCGACGACGGCGAACCCGCGGGCACGGCCGGTGTGCCGATGCTGGAGGTGCTGACCCGGCGCGACCTGGTCGACACCGCCGTCGTCGTCACCCGCTACTACGGCGGCATCAAGCTGGGCGCGGGTGGTTTGGTCCGTGCGTACGGACGAGCCGTATCCGAGGCGGTCGACGCACTGGGCACGCTGACCCGCGAACGGCACGAGAGCGTGCTTCTGGCCGTTCCGCACGACCAGGCCGGGAAGCTGGAGAACGCGTTGCGCGCGGCCGGGTACCACGTCGCCGACACCGAGTACGGCCACGACGTCACCTTCACCGTGCTGACGAAGGACCCGGACGGCTTCGAGGTCTGGCTCGCCGCGCAGACCGGCGGTGCGGTCACCGCGATCAGGGGCGAGCCGGTCGACCTCGACAGCTAGGCCGTCAGGGCGTCCAGAGCGGACTGGCTCGTGGCGTCCGCGGCGCGGTGCACCACCACCAGCTGGCCGGGGTCCTGCACCGGCCGCAGCGTCTCGAACCGGGTGGTGATGACGCCGGCGTCCGGGTGGTGCAGCACCTTGTGCCCGCGGGCGTTGACGCGGACCTCGCCCGAGGCCCAGAGCCGGGCGAACTGCTCGTCCCCGGCCACGCACTCGGCGATGAGCGCGCCCAGCACCCGGTCGTCGGAGTGCGCGGCCCACGCCGTGCGCAGGTGCGCGACCCCGTCCCGCACGACCTGGTCGCGGTCGGCGTAGAGCGTGCGCATCCGCGGGTCCACCAGGCACACCAGGATCGCGTTCCGCCTGGCTGGCGGCAGCGTGCCGAAGTCGAGGAACAGCCGCGCCATCGCGTCGTTCCAGGCCAGGACGTCGTAGCGGTGGTTGAGGACCATGGCCGGGCGCGGTGCGAGGTCGGCGACCAGCGCGGCGAGCGCCGGGTCCGCGGTGGTGGCGGGCTCGGCGGTACCGCGCGGGCGCTGCCGGGTCAGGCCGTAGAGGTAGGCGCGCTCGTCCGGTGCCAGGCGCAACGCCCCGGCCAGCGCCTCCACCACGTCCGCCGACGGCCGCAGCCCGCGGGCCTGTTCCAGGCGCACGACGTAGTCGACGCTGATCCCGGCCAGCTCGGCGACCTCCTCGCGGCGCAGACCGGGTGTGCGGCGGGAACGGCGTTCGGGCAGGCCGACGGCGCGGGGGTCGAGGCGTTCGCGCCGGGTCCGCAGGAACGCGGCCAGCTCCGCGGTGGTGCTGATCACCCCTGGTCCAACCCGCCGGGTGGGACGGCTGTTCCCAGGAAGCGCCGTCCCTTACCCGCCGCTCGCCGCCGGCCGACCCTGGTCGCACGACGAGCACAGGAGGACCTGATGGCAACCACCCTCGACACCTACCGGCTGCTGGGCCGCTCGGGGTTGCGGGTCTCCCCGCTGGCGCTGGGCACGGCCACGTTCGGCAGCGAGCTGGGCTGGGGCGCCGACCGCGCCGACGCGCGGAAGCTGTTCGACACCTACGTCGAGCGCGGCGGCAACTTCATCGACACCGCGAGCGGCTACGGCGGTTCCGAGCGCCTGCTGGGCGAGTTCGCCGGGGACCGCCGCGAGAGCCTGGTGCTGGCGACGAAGTACGCGACGCTGCGCCGGCCCGGCGACCCGAACTCCGGTGGCGCGCACCGCAAGAACCTGGTCGCGTCGGTGGAGAACAGCCTGCGGCAGCTGCGGACCGGCTACCTCGACCTGCTGCACGTGCACGTGTGGGACTTCGCGACACCGGCCGAGGAGGTGCTGCGCGGCCTCGACGACCTGGTGCGCCAGGGCAAGGTGCTGTACGTGGCGGTGTCGAACACCCCCGCGTGGGAGATCTCGCGCATGCAGGCGGTCGCTGACCTGCGCGGGTGGTCGCCGCTGGTGGCGGTGCAGGTCGAGTACAGCCTGCTCAACCGGGCCGCGGAGCGCGACCTGGTCCCGATGGCGCGGGCGCTGGGACTGGGCGTGACGCCGTACTCGCCGCTGGGCGGCGGGGTGCTGACCGGCAAGTACCGCCGCGCCGACCTGACCGCGCCGGACACGACCGAGAGCACCCGCAGGAGCTTCAACGCGGCCCTGGGCATGGTCACCGAACGCGCGCTGGGCATCGCCGATGTCGTGCGGGAGGTCGCCGCGGAGCTGGACCGCACGCCCGCGCAGGTCGCGCTGGCGTGGAACCTGCGGCAGCCGGGCGTGACCGCACCCGTCGTCGGGGCCCGCACCCCCGAGCAGCTGCTCGCGAACCTGGACGCGCTGGCGGTCGACCTCTCCGACGACCAACTGGCCCGGCTGGACGCCGTGAGCGCGATCGACCTCGGCCACCCGCACGACCTGCTGGCCGGTGAGCACCTCCGCGCGGTGACCACCGGTGGGCTGAAGGTCGAGGCCCGCCGCTGAGAACAGCAGCGGCGCGGCTCCCCCGCTCCCGGGAGGGCCGCGCCGCGGTCTGCTGACGAGCTACGTGCAGGGCAAGGCGTCCGGATCAGCCCCCGCCTTGGGCACCCACCGCACGTTCGCGAACGAGGCCTGGAACGTGCCGTCGGTGTAGACGAGGAACGGCGTGTTCACGGTCTCCAGGTCGAGCCCCTTGTCGGAGAAGCAGGAGACCGGGATCTTGACGGTCGCCTTCTGCCCGATCGGGAGGCTGCGGAACGCCTGCGTGGCGTCGAACTCCGCCAGGCACGGGTACACGCAGTGCGCGCTGAGGACCGTGCGGTTGGCCGGGGCCTGGTGCACGATCACGTCGAACTGGACGGCCGCGTTGGCGTTGCCGTAGCCGCGCAGGTCGGCTGCGGCCGGGCTCTGCAGGTACACCTGCGCGGGGCCGGTGCCGGTCCACGTCGTCTTGAGCGCGTCCTGCTGGACGTTCACGTCGGACTGCACGACGTTGATCTCGGCGTGCGCGGCCTGACCGTCGGGGCCGATGACCGTGCCGCCCCAGTTCTCCGCCGACCCGATCATCGACTGGTAGGGCGCGACGTCGGTGCGGTTGAAGACCTCCAGGTCCTCGGTGGCCGTGCCGCCGCCACCGCCGGAGCACAGGGCGCCGGGGCTGGTCTCGTCGAGCTTGCCGACGTTGCCGGTCTGCCAGTCGCGCAGGCCGTAGCCGAGCTTGAACAGCGGCGTCTTCGCGGGCTCACCGGGCAGCGCCGGGCAGGCCTCGGCCGGCCACGAGTAGGACAGCTTGCCGCTGAACCCGTTGTGCTTGCCGCGGATCAGCAGGTCCGCGATGCCCTGGCCCTCGGTGCCCGGCAGCCAGGCGGCCACGAACGCGTCGGAGCGGTTGATCTCCTTGTTCATGTACAGCGCTCGGCCGCCGACGTAGACGGTGATGACCGGCTTGCCCTTGCCGGAGACCTTGTCCAGCACGGCGATGTCCTGCGGGTGCAGGCGCGCGGCCTCGAACGAGCGCTTGCCGAGGTCGCCCACGCCCTCCGCGTACGGGGTCTCGCCGATGACGGCGATGACGGCGTCGAACTGGCTCGCGTCCACGCCCTCCGCGGTCTCGGCGAACGTGACGTTGGCGGTGCCCAGGGTGTCCTGGATGCCCTTGAGGATGCTGGTGGCGTTGGGGAAGTCGGCGTTGGTGTTGCCGGTGCCCTGCCAGGACAGCGTCCAGCCGCCCGTCTGGTTCGAGATGTTGTCCGCGCTCTTGCCGACCACGAGCACCTTGCTGCGCTTGGACAACGGCAGCACGCGCTTGTCGTTCTTCAGCAGCACCGCGGACTCGCGCACGGCCTCGCGGGCGAGCTCCTTGTGCAGCAACGCCTTCTGCTCACCCGCGTGCTCGCGCTGCGAGGGCTTGGGGGCGTCGAACGTGCCGGCGCGCAGCTTGACGCGCAGGATGCGGGTGACGGCGTCGTCGATGCGCGCCATCGGGATCTCGCCGGCCTGGACCTGCGCGATCGTGTTGGTGATGAACGCCTTCCAGTCGTTGGGCACCATGATGATGTCCATGCCGGCGTTGATCGCCTGCGCGCAGCTCGCGTTGGTGCAGCCGGTGACCTGGCCGATGCCGTTCCAGTCGGAGACGAGCAGGCCGTCGAAGCCCATCTTCTCCTTGAGGATGCCGGTCTGCACGTACTTGCTGCCGTGCACCTTGCCCTCGTTGATGACGTCGTTCGTCCAGCTGTTGAACGAGATCATCACCGTCTGCGCACCGGCGGCGAGGGCACCGTAGTAGCCCTGCCCGTGCACGTTGATCATCTTCTGCTCGGTGGACGGGTTGACGCCCTGGTCCTTGCCGCCGGTCGTGCCGCCGTCACCGATGAAGTGCTTCGCGGTGGCGATCACGCCGTCCTCGCCGATGCGCTTCTTCGCGTTGTCCTGCAAGCCCTTGACGGCCTCGTAGCCGTAGGCGCGGGTGATCCGCGGGTCCTCGGAGAAGCCCTCGTAGGTGCGGCCCCAGCGGTCGTCCTCGACGACGGCGAGGGTCGGCGCGAACGCCCAGTCCTGGCCGGTGGCGCGGATCTGCTCCGCGGTGGCCGCGCTGATGTCGCGGACCAGGCACGGGTCCTGCGCGGCACCGAGACCGATGTTGTGCGGGAAGACCGTGGTGCCGAAGACGTTGTTGTTGCCGTGCACCGCGTCGATGCCCCAGATGACGGGGATCTTGGTGCGCGTCTGCTTCGACGCCTCCCAGTAGGCGTCGGCCAGCTTCAGCCAGTCCTGCGGCGTGGCCCGCTTGTTGCCGCCGGGGAAGCTGCCGCCGCCGTTCAGGACAGAGCCGAACCCGTAGGTCGTGACGTCGGCCGGGGTGATCGCGGCGATCTCCGGCTGCGTCATCTGGCCGACCTTCTCGGCCAGCGTCATGTCCTTGAGGATCGCCTTGACGCGCGCCTCGTCCCTGCGGTCACCGTCGAGCTGGCTGTCGACCTTCGGCCAGTCCTTCAACGTCGGCAGGGACTTCTCGATGCGGGCGCACCCGTGCTCGGTCTTGGGCTGCCCGATGACCGTCTGCTTCGGCGGCCGGTGCTGCGCTTCCTGCGCGGTGGCCGCCGACGTCGCGCTGGCGGCGAGCGTCAACCCCAGCACTGCGGCGAGAGTGCTTCTCCAATGCATGCCGCCGATCCTCAACTCCGTGTTACACCCACGTCAATGGGAACGCTCTCATGACTTTGTTCCGGAACGGGCTTGGACGAGGTTCCACTGTCCGGGCTGTGCGTTCGTGTGGGATTTTGGTCGAGGATTTTGAGGTGGGGCGGGTGTGCACGTGCGTGCCCGGACAGCGAACGGCCCCCGGCTCCTTCCGGAACAGGGGGCCGTTGTCAGCCGAAGATCAGCCGGCGAGCGCGCGCACCCGCCGCAGCACCTCGTCCTTGCCCAGCGTGCGGGCGACGGAGTGCAGGTCGGGGCTGCGGGTCGACCCGGTCAGGGCGACGCGGACCAGCTGCGCCGCCTCCTTGATGGAGCCGGGGTAGGCGTCCGGGTTCTTCTTGAACTCCTTGGGGTTCGGCGCGAAGCCGTGCTTGCCGGCCAGCTCGCGGATCTGGCCGAACCACTCCTGCCCGTCCTCGAGGTCGGCGTAGCCGTCCGCGAAGTCCGCGGCGAAGGCCGAGATCAGCTCCGGGGACAGGCCGCCGAGGCGCTCGTCGGTGCGGTCGGTGACCAGCTCGAACAGCGACGGGAAGAAGAACCCGTAGGCGGAGCGGAAGTCGGACCACTTGCGGAGGTCCTTGCGCGGGTTCGAGACCTCCGGGCCGCGCTCGACCTGGAGGGCCGCCAGTGCCTCCTCGCGCGACGACGACAGCACCTCGACCAGCTCGGGGTCGTACGTGGCCGCCCACACCGAGATGCGCTCGACGATCTCCTCGCCGGACAGGGTCGCGACGTAGTCGGCGCAGATGTCGTCGAGCTTCACGAGGTCGACCAGCGGGCCGGCGACGCCGCACTCGGCCAGCATCAGGGGCGACTCGAGGGCCTCGGCCAGGGGCAGCTCGGCCAGGCGGGCGTTGACCAGTCCGCGCAGGTAGTACTGGACGGCCTGCGCCGGGAAGCCCGCCTCGATGAAGTACTCGACGGAGGCCTCGGGGTCCTTGCGCTTGGAGAGCTTGCGGCGGGAGCCGCCCTGCTGCTTCATCAGCGGCGCGATGTGGGCGTACTCGACGCGCTCGAAGCCCAGTGCGTCGAACAGCTGCAGGTGGGTGGGGACCGAGGAGATCCACTCCTCGCCGCGGATCACCAGGTTCACGCGCATCAGGTGGTCGTCGACGGCGTGCGCGAAGTGGTAGGTGGGCAGGCGCGGCGACTGGTCGGAGGCCTTGAGGACCACCACGTCGTTGCGGTTGGCGTCGTGCTCCAGCTGACCGCGGATCGCGTCCACGAACGAGGTGCGCTCCCCCGCCTTGCCCGGCGAGCGGAAGCGGACGACGTACGGGCGGCCGGCGTCCAGGGCCTCCTGGACCTCCTCGGCGGTCTTGTCGCGCCACAGCGCCCAGCGGCCGTAGTAGCCGGTCGGGAGCTTCGTCGCCTGCTGGCGGGCGGTGATGTCGGCGAGCTCCTCCTTCGTGGCGAAGCAGAGGTACGCCTTGTCCTGGCGCAGCAGTTCGCGCACGTAGGTCAGGTAGACCTGCTCGCGCTGCGACTGGTGGTACGGGCCGTAGGCGCCGACGGAGTCCGCCTCGTCGGGCTGGATGCCGAAGTAGGCGAACGCCCGGTTGAACTGGTCGACGGCGCCCTCGACCTCACGGGCCTGGTCGGTGTCCTCGACGCGCACGATGTAGGAGCCACCGGAGTGGGTGGCGATGTCGCGGTCGATCATGCCGACGTACAGGCCGCCGATGTGCAGGAAGCCGGTCGGCGACGGCCCCAGCCGGGTGACCTTGGCGCCTTCGGCCAGCCCGCGGGGCGGGTACTGCTCCTCCCAGTGGGACGGCTCGGGCAGGTCCGAGGGGAACAGGGCGTCGACGACGGCACGGTCGAGCATCGCTGAGGGTCTCCAAAACCGGGGAAAGAGAGTCGTCCCAGGTTATCAATGCGAACGACCGGGGAACGCCCTGGGCATGAAGGCAGTCACTTGGCACGGCAAACGCGACGTCCGGGTCGACAACGTTCCCGACCCGGCGCTCAAGGAACCAGAGGACGTCATCGTCAGGGTCACGTCCAGCGGCATCTGCGGGTCGGACCTGCACCTGTACGAGGTGCTGGGGCCGTTCCTCACCGAGGGCGACATCCTCGGGCACGAGCCGATGGGCGTCGTCGAGGAGGTGGGCGCCCAGGTCACCGAGCTCAAGCCCGGCGACCGGGTGGTGATCCCGTTCAACGTCTCCTGCAACCACTGCTTCATGTGCGACCAGGGGCTGCAGTCGCAGTGCGAGACGACGCAGGTCCGCGAGTACGGGTCCGGTGCCGCCCTGTTCGGCTACACGAAGCTCTACGGCCAGGTGCCCGGCGGTCAGGCCGAGTACCTGCGGGTTCCGTTCGGCAACAGCCTGCCGATCAAGGTGCCGGAGGGCCCGTCGGACGACCGGTTCGTGTACCTGTCGGACGTGCTGCCCACGGCGTGGCAGGCGGTCGAGTACGCGGGCGTGCGGGACGGCGGCACGGTCGCGGTGCTGGGCCTCGGCCCGATCGGCGACATGGCGTGCCGGGTCGCGATGCACCGGGGCGTGCGGGCGATCGGCATCGACCTGGTGCCCGAACGGCTGGCCCGCGCCAAGGCCAGGGGCGTCGAGACGATCGACCTGCGGGGTGCCGGCAAGCGCATCGCCGAGGTGGTCAGGGACCTCACCGGCGGTCGCGGGCCGGACGCGGTGATCGACGCGGTCGGCATGGAGGCCCACGGCGCACCGGTCGCGAAGGCCGCGCAGCAGTTCACCGGCCTGCTGCCGGACGTGGTCGCGCAGAAGTTCATGCGCGAGGCGGGCCTGGACCGGCTCAAGGCGCTGCACACCGCCATCGAGATCGTGCGGCGCGGTGGCACCATCTCGATCTCCGGCGTCTACGGCGGCATGGCCGACCCGATGCCCATGCTCACCATGTTCGACAAGCAGGTCCAGCTGCGCATGGGCCAGGCGAACGTGTGGCGCTGGGTGCCGGAGATCCTGCCACTGCTGACCGACGGCGACCCGCTGGGCGTGGACGACTTCGCCACGCACCGGCTGCCGCTGGCCGAGGCGCCCCGGGCGTACGAGACGTTCCAGAAGAAGGCCGACGGCATGGTCAAAGTGCTGCTCAAACCTTGATCGGCCTAGACTGCGCGGCCATGGCGAAGTACCTGGACGTCCACCCGGACAACCCGCAGAAGCGCGCGATCGACCAGGCCGTGCGGATCTTGCAGGAGGACGGCCTGATCGCGTACCCGACCGACTCCTGCTACGCGCTGGGCTGCCGTCTGGGCAACAAGGACGGCATCGACCGGATCCGGTCGATCCGCAAGCTCGACGACAAGCACCACTTCACCCTGATGTGCGAGAACTTCGCGCAGCTCGGGCAGTTCGTGCAGGTCGACAACGCGGTGTTCCGCGCGGTCAAGGCGGCGACGCCGGGCGGCTACACGTTCATCCTGCCCGCCACGAAGGAGGTGCCGCGCCGGATGATGCACCCGAAGAAGAAGACGGTGGGTGCGCGCATCCCGGACCACATCGTGACGCAGGCGCTGCTGCAGGCGATGGGTGAGCCGCTGCTGACGTCCACCCTGCTGCTGCCCGACGAGGCGGAGCCGCTGGTGCAGGGCTGGGAGATCAAGGAACGGCTCGACCACGTGGTGGACGCGGTGATCGACTCCGGTGAGTGCGGCACCACGCCCACCACGGTGGTGGACTTCTCCGACGGCGAGCCCGAGATCACCCGCTACGGCGCCGGCGACCCGTCCCGCTTCGAGTGACGTATCACGCGGGGCCCCCGCGTGCCCCCCAGGGGAACGCGGGACTCCCGCGTGACCCGAAAAGGGAACGCGGGGCCCCCGCGTGCTGTCGCACGCGGGGGCCTTTCGTGCGCTCAGAGAGTACGAAAGCTCCCCGCGTGCACCTTGCGTGATGGCGCACGCGGGGCTTGCGTGCTGTCGCACGCGGGGGCCTTCCGTGCGCTCAGAGAGTACGAAAGCTCCCCGCGTGCACCTTGCGCGATGCCGCACGCGGGGCTTGCGTGATGTCGCACGCGGGGGCCTTTCGTGCGCTAGGAGAGTACGGAAGCTCCCCGCGTGCACTCTTTAGGAGACGACGAGGGCGTAGTCGGCGTCCGTTGAGGCCGTCTCGCGGTGGCCGTCGACGTTGACCGCCGTCGCGATCACCTCGACCGTCCAGGTGCCCGCGGCGGGCGTCTGGACGAGCACGTTCTCGACGGTGTCGACGGTGTTCGCGGACCCGCCGGGCGTCGACCAGTTGCCGGCCAGCAGGCCGTTGTTGCCGTAGTAGACGGTGCCGTCGGGCGCGGTGACCTTGAGCGTGAGGTCGTTGACGGTGGCCTTGGCCGCGGTCGGCGAGCCGGCCGGGTCGGTGTAGGCCAGGGTGGCCCGCAACGGCGTCTGGCCGTTCGACGTCACGGTGTACTTGCGCGACTGGCCGGTCGTGAGCAGGTCGGTCTCGTTGACCAGCACCGGGAGCTTCCAGCCGCCGGCCTTCGCGCGGTCGTAGAGGTTGCGCACGGACGCGGTGCCCCAGCCCTGGTGGGTGCGGGTCTGGTCGTGCGTGGTGCCGGAGAACGCGTGCTGGTCGGCGGTGTTGATCAGCAGCGCCTTGGCCGTGGCCGCGTGCGGGCGCGCGGTGAACACGTCACGGCCCTTGCCGGGACCGCCGTCGAACACGCCGTCGGCCCACATCTGGAACAGCAGGCCGGCGTTGCCGCAGGTGATCGGCGTGGCGCCGGACGTGCCGCCGAACGACGTGGTGTAGGAGGTGTCCGAGGTGGACGACGTGGTGTCGATGCGGTCGTAGAAGTTCGACAGCTCCGGCTTGATGCGGCCGTCGGCGGCCGGTCCGATCGACGCGCCGCCGTTCCACTTGTCGTCGGCGCGCGAGGCGGTGTTGTAGTGGTAGTGGCCGCCGACCGACAGCACGTTCTTCGCCCACGCCTGCGGGCGTGAGCTGCGGGTGCCGGCGTTGCTCTGCGACTGGCAGATCAGGATGTCGTGGTCGAACACGATCCGGTCCATCTGCTGCGAGACCGACGTGTACGCGGTGGTGAGCGAGTCGCCCCAGCTGTTGCTCTGGAACACCGCCCGGTACTGCCCCGCCGGGTCGACGAGCTGCGCGGTGTGGGCGTAGCGGTCACCGGAGTTGTAGACGGCGAAGATGCCCTGGCCCTCCGGCAGCACGCCGCGCTGCGCGGCCGAGACGCCGGAGGCGAAGATCTGCCCGTAGGTCGACGTGCCGTGCGAGGTGCTCGACGAGTTGCCGGTGTGCATCAGCGGCGGGCGGGCCTTGAACTCCTGGTGCGTGGTGCGCAGCCCGCCGTCCATCACCTCGCCGCGCACGCCCTGGCCGCGGTAGCCGCCGGCGGCCTCGACGTAGTTGGCACCGGACGACTCGCGGGAGATCGCCATGTCGGTCTCCGGCGCGGACACCGGGTCGACGGCGAGCACGGCCGGCAACTTCGCGACCTGCGCCGCCTGCCCCGCGTCCAGGTGGGCCAGGATGTGCTCGCGGCTCGCCGAGATCGAGTCGACGCGCGCGCCGATCGCCTTGATCTTGTCGGCGACGGCCCTCTGGTCGTCGGCGTTCTGCTCGACGAGCGTCACCAGGTACGCGGCGGACCCGGACAGCGCGGCCACCTGCGGCCGGGCCTCGAACGGGCGCAGGTCCCGCACGTAGCTCAACCGGGCGATCCGCGCCGTGTTCGTCATCCGCGCCACGTAGGTGCCGTCCTGCACGAACGCGCCGAGCCGGACCCCGAGGCCCTTGAGCTGGACGCGTTGCGCGTCGGACAACGTGTCGCGGAACTGGAGCAGATATGCGCCCTCGACCGGTGCGGCGACCGCGGGCGTGGCACCGCTGATCAGCGCGAACACTGATACGGCGGAGAGAATTGTGCGCAGCACTAAAGGAACCTCCACATCGGCAGGGATGCCCGGACAGGAGGTGCAGTCCAGGCCCGTGACCAGCACGTTACCGTGATCGACGAGATCAGGGCATCAGTCGTTCGGCGGGAGATGATCTGTCATAGGGTGTAGGTCGGCCACTTTGCCCGTCGATATCCACATTCACCCGGACGGGTGCGTCCGCAGTAACGCCGGAGCAGGTGGGCCCGACATGTCCGGCGAACTGAAATCCGCGCGGAGGATGGATGTCTGTCTCACCTGAGCAGTTGATGGAAGAACTGCGCACGTTGTGCCGCGGGCGCGGTGTGCAGACTCCCGGAATCGACGTGCACGTCGGTCCTGCGCTGCGCCAGGTGTGCGGCATCGCGGAGGCGGACGGCGCGGAGACCGTGCGCACGAAACTGCGCGAGTGGGTGACGAACGCGGTGCGCGGATTCCCGGTGGAGGTCCGCAACGCCGTTCTCGCGCCGCTCGGACTGCACGACGAGGCGCAGTACCGGTTCCTCAACGAACGCATCGACTGGCTCGCGCGGCAGCAGGACCGCGGCGCGCGCACGGTGCGCAGGAGGATGGAGTCCGGTTTGCAGCGCCTCGTGGAGGTGGCGCTGCAACCGGCTCCGGCGACGGCGCCCCCGGCACCGTCCGAGTCGTGGCACGTCAAGGAGTTCGAGGCGCTGCTGAAGCTGGACGGCCCGACGCCGGCCTGCACGGAGCGCCGGACCGTCGTGGCCGACACCGACGGCGTGAACGAGATCGCCTGGTCCATCACGATCCCCTCCCCGACCCCCGAGGGCGCGCCGGGCGACCTGGACATCGAGGTGTTGCACGGGGTCGAGCTGCATCGGCCACGAACGACCGTCCCCGCGGCGCTTCCTCATGAAGCTGCGGTTGCCCCGACCCCTCAACACGGGGCAAACGCACCAGTTCGCACTGGAGGTGAGGGTGCCGCGGGGACAGTCGATGCGTCCGACCTACGTGTTCTGGCCGGAGCGGATGTGCGAGTCGTTCCGGTTGCGGGTGCGGTTCGACCGGAACGACCTGCCCGAGTCGGTGTGGCGCGTCGACGAGGCCTTGGCCCGCGACACCGACGACCTGACGCCCTGGCCCGCGAGGCTGCCCGTCGACGAGATCGGTGAGATCGACGTGGAGTTCTCACACCCCCGTCAGGGCCGCGGTTACGGCGTGCAGTGGGCACCACGTCCGCCGGTCTAGGCGAAGACGCCCAGCAGAGCGGACAGGAGCTCAACGAAGAAATGCGGTTCCACGGTTTCCACCTCCCTGTTTCGGCAAGGGAGAACCGCAGATCGAAGTCGGGTCAGATCACCGAGACGATGAGGAAACTACCGGCCACGAATCCCACCAGCAGGCAGATCGCGGCCACCTTCACCACGGTGGCGAGTGAGCACAGAACTCTCATCGCTAATTCACCTTCTCATTTCGACTGACTTCGGTCTGTTGTTCTCGCGTGCCACAAGAATGCGACCGGGCCGATCGGATGAGAACGGGTTTCCTGTTTCCTGGTGAATCAGGAAACACCTAGTGCGCGGTGGCGCGGCGCAGTGCCATCACGAGCACCGCGTGGGAGCTGCCGGCGTGCGGGAGCATGCCCTGCTGGACCAGTTCGAGCGCGTGCCGGAACGGGATCGTGCGCACCCGCAGGTCGGACTCGCCGGGTTCGAGGGACGCCTGGCCCTGGGTGAGGCCGGTGGCCAGGAAGATGTGGTCGACGTGGTTGCTCAGGCTGTCCGCGCCGTGGATCTGGCCGAGCCGTTCCCACCGCTCGGCGTGCAGCCCGGTCTCCTCGGCGAGCTCGCGGGCGGCCGCCTCGGCGGGACCCGCGTCGGTCTCGTCCACGGCACCGCCGGGTAGTCGCCACTGCGTGCCGTTATGCGTGTAGATCCACTGCCTGGTCAGCACGACCTGGTCGTCGTCGCGGATCGCCAGCACCGTCACCGACGCGGGCGCCACCACGTGCGTGTACACGCCGTGGCCGCCGTCAGGTCTGACGACGTCGTCGCTGCGGACTTCGAACCACGGCGAACGGTGCACCACGTTGGTCGCCAAGCGCTGCCAGACCATCACCACACCAGCCGAGGAGGAGTCGGGACACGTCGTAGCCATGCCTCACATGGAACCATCGCCAACCGTCCCAGATACGCCCAGTTGATCGTCAATGAATGGCCAAATCGTGGACATTCGGCTCGGTGGGGCGCGCGGCGCGACACACTGGCGCGGGGAGGGGGTGAGCCCGGTGTCGCCCACGTTCGCCCAGGAGGTGCGGCGCCTGCGCACCGAGCGCGGGCTGTCGCTGACCAGACTCGCCGAACAGGTCCGCTACAGCAAGAGCTACCTGAGCAAGATAGAGAACGGCCAGGTCCGCCCGACGCCGGAGATGGCGCGGGTGTTCGAGGACGCCCTGCACGCCGGCGGCCGGTTGACGGCGCTCGCCGACGCGCCGGCCCGCCCGATCCCGACTGACGACACGGTGCTGCTGACGTTCGACGCGATGTTCGGCAACATCCGCATGCTCGGTCACCGCTCCAGCCCCGAGGCGGTGCTGCAGTGGCTGCGGCCGCAGGTCGACACGCTGGGCACGATGGCGCGCTCCGCCGGAGACCCCGGTCTGGGCCAGGGCCTGTGGCTGCTGGCCGCGCGGTACGCCGAGTACGCGGGGTGGATGGAGCAGGAGAACGGCGACGAGGCGGCGGCCGCGGAGCTGACCCGCCAGGCGGTGCAGTACGCGATCAAGGGCGGTGACCGGGAGCTGGAGGCCTTCGCGCTGGTCCGGTCCGCCGAGTTCGCCCTGTACCGCGGTGACGCGCGCGCCACGGTCGAACGCGCGCGCCGGGCCGGGCGGTCGCGGTCACCGGCGGTGCAGCGGGCGGCGGCGCTGCGGGAGGCGCAGGGCTACGCGCTGGCCGGGGCCGCCCGGCGGTGTGAGGAGACGCTGGAACGCGCGTTGCTGCTGCAGCAGCAGGGCGGCGAGATCCGGTACGGCTCGACGAGCCTGGTCGACCAGGTGGCGATCACGACGGCGTGGGCGTTCCACGACCTGGGCCGCCACGCGGAGGCCGCCGCGATCCTCGACCTGCAGCTGCCGCTGATCGCCCCGGCGGCGTTGCGCGCCCGCACCCGGTTCGGGCTGCGGCGGGCGCTGGCCCACGCGGCGGCGGGCGACCTGGAGCACGCGTGCGAGCTCGTGACCGCGTTGCTGGACGACGTGCGGCAGGTGCAGTCGGCGACCGTGCACATCGACCTGACGGCGTTCAGCAACCTGCTCACCCGCTCCTGTCCCGCGGTGGGCCGGGAGCTGGCGGCGGAGATCGCGGAGCTCCTCTTCGCCGGCTAGCCGTCCGGCGCGGGGTCACACAGCGGCGCGGTTTTCGCGTTCCAGGGCGTCGGCCATCTCGGTCCACGCCTCGGCGCAGCTGCGCGCCATGTCCGCGACCAGCTCACGGCAGTGCGACGGCACCCCGTTCACCACCACGGCCCACTCCCCCGACGACACGGCGTGCGCCTCCAGCCAGCGCAGCACCAGCCGGCCGTGCTCGGTGAACCGCAGCGACGGGTCACGGCGCAGGATCGGCAGCGTCACGCCCGGTGCCCGCACCTCGGTGCGCACCTGCGGCACCACGGCGTCGGCCCTTTCGGCGGCGCGCATGCGTTCGGGCACCGGGTCCAGGCCCTGGCTCAGCCGCCGCCGCACGTCCCGCACCGTCCCCGGTGACACGCCGGCGGCGCGGGCGACGTCGCGCAACGACGCCCCCGGCCGGTCCTGGATCAGCTGGCCCGCGAGCCGGCGGCCGGCGGCGCTGTTGACCGGGCGGACCTTGCCGTCGCGACCGACCCTGCTCGGTGACTGGCCGCCCACGGCCCTGCGCAGGACGCCGACGGACTTGGCCGCGAGACCGGTGACGGCGGCGATCGAGCGGTCGGACCACTGCGGGTGCGACCGCAGCACCCGTCGGGCCGCCGCCTCGCGGTCGGCGGTGGACAGCGTGGCCTGGTTCAGCTCGACGGACAGGACGAACGCGTCCTCGACCGTCCCGTCGACGTACTCGACGTCGACCGAACTCCAGCCGCGCAGTGCCGCCGCCCTGACCCGGTGCACGCCGTCGACGACCCTCATCGAGGGCCGGTGCACGACGACCGGTGGGATCGAGGCGTCCGAGGACGCCAGGTGGCGGACGAACTCGTCACTGCAGCCGCCAACGCGCGGAGAATCCGCGGGCTGCAGCACGTCGATGTCAACGCGCATGGCAGAACAAGCCCCCCAGGCTCAGTGTCCCCGAACCCCCAGGTGCCGGAGACGACTACAACGCAGGGTAGCCAAGGCGTCAGCGCGAGCGCCACTCGATCGCCGGGCAGACGTCCATGACCATCCGCAGCCCCGCGTCCTTGGTGCGCCGGAACGCCTGGTCGTCGACCACGCCGAGCTGGAACCACACGGCTTTGGCACCGACCTCGACGGCTTCGTCGGCGAACTGCCCCGCGTCCTCGGAGCGCCGGAACACGTCCACGACGTCCACCTCGAACGGGATGTCCTTCAGCGAGGCGTAGCCCTGTTCGCCGTGGACGGTCTCGGCCGACGGGTGCACGGGCACGATCTTCTTGCCGCGCTGCTGCAGGAAGCGGGCAACGCCGTGGGCGGCGCGGGACGGGTTGTCGGACAGGCCGACGATCGCCCAGACCTGGCAGTTCTCGAGAATCCACTCGACGTCGTCACGCATGCGCCCAGCCTAGCCCCGCATCGCAATTTGTGACGCCGGTCACAATGGAGTCCGTGCTGTCGAAAGCCACCGCCGCCCGATCGACGCGTGGGTAGAAACGCACGCACACCCGAGTTCACGAGGAGACCGACATGCGCTTCATGGTCATCGTCAAGGCGTCCGAGGAGTCCGAGAGCGGCGTCCTGCCCACCGCCGCCGAGCTCGCCGAGATGGGGGCCTTCAACGAGGAGCTGGTGAAGGCAGGCGTGATGCTCGCGGGCGAGGGGCTCTACGACAGCGCGAAGGGCGTCCGCGTCCACTTCGACGAGAAGGGCGCGACGACCGTGGTCGACGGCCCCTTCGCCGAGACCAAGGAGCTGATCGCCGGCTTCTGGATCTGGGAGCTGCCCACGCTCACCGACGCCGTCGAGTGGCTGAAGAAGGCGCCGTTCCGCGGCGGTTCGGTCGAGATCCGGCAGATCCACGGCGCGGAGGCGTTCGAGGAGGTCATGACGCAGGAGCTCAGGGAGCAGGAGGACCGGCTGCGCGAGCAGATCACGGCGCAGAACCAGTAGCGGCGGCGCGTGGCGGGCCCACCCGGCCCGCCGCACCGTCCGGTGTGGACGCCGCGGGCCTAGCGGCGCCGGGTCTTCGCGCCCTTCTTGGCCGGCTTCTTCGGCTGCCGCTGCCCGGAGGACTGGCGCTGCCCGGAGGACTGCCGCGCCTGGGACTGCGACTTCGACTGGGCCGCCGCCTTGCGCGGCTTCTCGGCCGGTTCCGCGGCGGGACCGCGGGTGCTGTTGACCGTGCGGCCGCGCACGATGCCGATCAGGTGCTCGACCAGCTCGGGGTTCTCGTCCTCGATCAACCACGCCAGCGCGACCCGCGACTGCGGTGCGTCGTGCACCGGCACGTGCTTGAGGTCCTTGCGGTGGTGCAGGCGGGCCAGCGACTGCGGCACGACCAGCAGACCCACCCCCGCGGCCACGAGCTCGACGGCGGCCGCGGTGGTCTCCGGCCGTTCGACGGGCGCCTGTCCCGGCTGCTCGTCCCAGCGGAGGGTGTCGTCGGCGGGCTGCCACAGCACGTGCTCGCGCAGGTCGGCCAGGGACAGCTCCTCGGCGGCCGCGAGCTCGTGGTCCTTCGGGACGACGACGACCGTGGTCTCGGTGTAGAGCGGGATCGCGTGCAGGTCCTCGCGGTCGCCGGGCAGCCGCAGCAGCACGGCGTCGGCCTCCTTCGCGCGCGCCTTGGCCGCGGCCTCGGCAACGGGGACCTGGACGAGGTGCAGAGGGGTCTCCGGCAGGCGTTCCTGCCAGACCCGCGCCCACTTGCCCGGCGTCACACCTGGGACGTACGCGAGCGTGAAAGAGCCGGTCACCTCCCGAGAGTAGCCTGGTCCGCCGGGTGGCCGAACGACCCGGTTACCCTTTGCGCATGAAGTCGCAGCAGACGATGAAGCCCGCCACCGCCGCCAAGAAGCTCGGCGTGTACCTGGAGGCGACGCCCGAGGAGTTCCGGGCCGGCGTCGTCTCGCGCGACCAGCTGGACGAGATGCAGGCGAACCCGCCGGAGTGGCTGCGAGACCTGCGCCGCAACGGCCCGCACCCCAAGCAGCTGATCGCGCAGAAGCTCGGCATCTCGACGTCGGGCCTCGTGCGCGCGGGCATCACCGAGGCGCTGACCACCGAGCAGATCACCGCGATCAAGGAGGAGAACCCGGACTGGCTGGTGCGCGAGCGCGCCACCTACGCCGAGTTCAAGGCCGAGGAGGCGCGGCTGGCGGAGAAGGCCCGTCTGGAGGCGGACGCCGAGGCCTAGGAGCCGCCCCGCCGTTCCCGCTGAAGAAACCGCTCCGAGCGGTTAGGTTGAACGGCATGGGCAAGTCCCCGGCTGTGGAGCTCGAGGTGGAGGACCGCGTCGTGCGGATCTCCAACCCCGACCGCGTCTACTTCCCCGCACGCGGGGAGACGAAGCTGGACCTCGCGCGGTACTACCTGTCCGTCGGCGACGGCATCGTCCGCGCCCTGCGGGAACGCCCGTGCATGCTGCACCGCTTCCCCGAGGGCGTCACCGGCGAGAAGGTGCACCAGAAACGCCTTCCGCACGGTGCGCCGCCGTGGGTCCGCACGGTGCGGGTGCACTTCCCGCGCTACAACCGGCACGCGGACGAGCTGTGCGTCTCCCACCTCGCCGACGTCATCTGGGCGGTGCAGATGTCCACAGTGGAGTTCCACCCGTGGAACTCCCGCGCGGCCGACACGGAGAAGCCCGACGAGTGGCGCATCGACCTCGACCCCGGGCCAACGTGCCCGTTCGACCGCGTGCGCCGCGTCGCCCTGGTGGTGCAGGAGGTGCTCGCCGAGCTGGGCGCGGTGGGTTTCCCGAAGACGTCGGGTTCGAAGGGCTTGCACGTCTACGTGCGCATCAAGCCGTCCTTCGGCTTCCAGGACGTCCGCAAGGCCGCGCTGGCGTTCGCGCACGAGGTGGAGCGCCGCGCGCCCGACGACGTCGAGACCACCTGGTGGCGCAAGGACCGCGATCCGTCCCTGGTGTTCGTCGACTACAACCAGAACACCCGTGACCGCACGATCGCCAGCGCCTACTCGGTCCGCGGCCACCCGGAGGCCACGGTCTCGACCCCGGTCCGCTGGGACGAGATCCCGGACGTGGACCCGCGCGAGTTCACCATCGCCACCGTCCCCGCCCGGTTCGCGGAGCTGGGTGACCTGCACGCCGGCATCGACGACGCGGTGTGGTCCATCGAACCCCTGCTGGAGTGGGCAGCCCGTGACGAGCTCGAGGTCCCCGATGAGCAGTGACGCCGTGAAGTTCACGAGCCTCGACCAACCGCTCTTCGGCGGCACCGTCAAGGCCGACCTCGTCGACTACCTGGGCTTCGTCGCCGACCGCTTCGTCCCGATCCTCGCCGGCCGCCCGCTGTCGGTGTGGCGGGTCCTGCGCGGCCAGGACCCCTTCATGCAGAAGAACGTCCCGAAGTACACGCCGTCGTTCGTCAAGACCACCTCGGTCTGGGCGGAGGCCTCCCACCGCTCGATCCGGTACGCGCTGTGCGACGACGAGCGGACGCTGATGTGGTTCGCCAACCAGCGGGCCGTCGAGTACCACGTCCCGCTGTCCGCCGGTGAGCACCAGACGCACCTGGTCCTCGACGTCGACCCGCCGGAGGACGCGGGCTTCGACGTGGTCGTGCGGTCGGCGTTCCTGATCCGCGAGGCACTGGCGGCGGCCGGTCTCTCCGGCCTGGTGAAGACGAGCGGCGCCAAGGGCGTCCACGTCTTCGTCCCCCTGCTCCCCCACGACCCCGACGACGTCGCCGCCGCCACCCGCGCCCTAGCCGCGCGCGCCGAGAAGCTCGACCCCGCTCTCGCGACCACGGCGTACATCCGCGCGGAACGCGGCGGCAAGGTCTTCCTCGACTCGACCCGCGCGTGGGGCGCCACGGTGGTCGCCGCCTACAGCCCGCGGTTGCGCGAGGGCCTGCCGATCTCGTTCCCGGTGCCCTGGGAGTCGCTGGCCGACGTGACCCCGGCCGACTTCACCGTCCGCAGCCGGTTCGAGGGCGATCCGTGGACGTCGCTCATGCCCGCACCGCAGCAACTGCCCGCGGACCTCGTGGCCGAGGGGCACGAGATCCCGGTGGCCAGGGTCGTGGCGATGCACGAGGGGAAGCGGCGGAAGCGGGCGGCGGAGCAGGCGGGCGAGTAGCCGCGCTACGACGGGTCGGACCCGCGGAAGGCGCCCCACCACAGCCCGAGGGCCCCGGCGACCACCGTGGCCGTGACCCACCCGAAGAACCCGCTGTCGTCCAGGTAGGCCCAGAACAGCCCGACGAACGGTGCCGGGGCGAAGAACACCGAGTCGACCCGCAGCTGCGCCCACACCCCGCGCACCCCGACGGTCTCGGCGTCCGGCCGCACCGGGTTGTCCACGCGCCGTCCCCGCGGGTGCCGCGTCACCACCCGCCCCGACGGGTACACCGCCACCCCGTCCAGGACGAACACCCGCCCGCGCCGCTCCCCGGCCGACGGCGACGGCAGCGTCACGAGCACCGGGTCGTAGTACACGGGCACCCACCGCTCGGTGGGGCCGTCGAGCTCCAGCCACGACCGCACCATCAGCCCTGACTGCACCCGGATCCGCCGCACGGTCACCGCTTCCGGCGCACCGCGGCGGGAGGCGAGCAGCACCCGCACCGCACCGGCCAGCACGACCAGCACCGCCACCGCGGCGGGGAACGTCACGCCGCCCAGCGCGCGGTCCGTGTCCACCAGCAGGTCCGACCCCGGCAGCACCGCCCGCGACGGGTCGGCCGGGTCGTAGGCGACCTGCGCCTGCCGGCCGACCAGCTTGTCCCCGGAGGAGTAAGCCACCCGCGCCGAACCGGACGGCCAGCGGACGTCCACGTAACCGTCCGAATAGGACACGACGTCGGCGATGGCACGGGAGGTCAGCGACGCCAGCTCCGCGCGTTTGTCCGTGTAGGACAGCCACGAGAACAGGGCGACCACGCCGCACACGAGCAGCACCACACCGGTGGCGACGAGACCATGACGCAAAGCGCGGACGCGCACAGGAAACTCCTACGGGCAAAGCGAACGGCCCGGCGGGGAGACCCACCGGGCCGTTCGGGCCTTACTGCAACCGAGCACCTACAGCCGGGTCACTTCTGGATGAAGCCCATGTGGATGTAGTCGTACGGGCGGTTCGCGTACGCGACGGCACCGAAGTTCGCCACGGTGTCGCGGACCGCGACGGCGCCGGGCGACTGGTAGAGGGGCAGCTGGTGGCCCGCCTCCCAGATCTTCTTGTCCGCCTCGTTGGCGATCTCGAAGCGCTTGGCGTCGTCGAGCTCACCGTTGGCCTGCTCGAGCAGCTTGTTGATCTCCTCGGAACCGATGCGGCCGTAGTTCTGGTTGGTGCTGGCCTGGTCGAGGAAGTAGATGCCCTTGCTGTCCGAGATCGGCGAGGCCGAGGACAGCCAGCGGAAGCCGGTCATGTCGAAGTTGCCGACGTTCACGTACTGCTTGAAGTAGTCGGCGCTCGGCACGGCCTGGATGTCGACCTTGGCGCCGACGTCCTTCAGCTGCGTCTGGACCAGCTTCGAGATGTTGTCCGACACCGGGTTCGGGGTCGGGATGATGTACCGGATGACGAGCTCCTTGCCGTCCTTCTTCCGGGTCTCACCCTCGAGCTTCCAGCCCAGCTCGTCGAGCTGCTTCTTCGCGGCTTCCTTGTCGAACGCGGCGACGGCCGAGTTGTCCTTGTACTCCTTCGAGCCGATCAGGAAGAAGTGGTTGCCGACGACCTGCGGCTCGCCCTTGAGCATCTGGCCGAGCAGCGCCTTGGCGATCGTCTTGGTGTCGATGGCCTTCATCAGCGCGACGCGGAGCTTGGCGTCCTTGAGGATCGAGGTGTCCGCACCGTTGAACGTGATGTGCGAGTAGTCCGGCGACACGGCCTGGCGGATGACGGCGCCCGGCGTGGTCTTGGCACGCTGGAAGTAGTCGATGTTCGAGCCGATGTCGTAGAAGTCGATCTGGCCGTTCGCGAACGCGTCAGGGCCGGCGGTGCGGTCGACCTGGCGGAACGTGATCGAGTCGAGCTTCGGCTTCTCGCCCCACCAGTTGGCGTCGCGGACGACGGTCACGATCTTCGCGGTGCGGTCGATCGAGCCCAGCTTGAACGGGCCGGCGGTCGTCTGCGGCTGGTCGGCCCAGCCCTTGTTGAAGACCTCGGGCGAGTCGAACATCGCCTTCGGGTAGAGGGGCGAGAAGATGCCCTTCCACTCGGCGAACTTCTTCTTGAACGTCACCTTGACGTCCTGGTCGGTCGCGCCCTTCTCGACCTTCTCGATGTCCTCGTAGCCCGTGGTGGTCGACACCTCGTAGGCCTTGTTGGTGCCGTTGAGGGCCTTCCACATGGACTCGAAGTCCTGCCACGAGATCGCGGTGCCGTCCGACCACTTGGCCTTCGGGTTGATCTTGAACTCGAGGACCTGCGGGTCGGAGGAGGCGAGCTTCGCGTCCTCCAGGTAGTCCTTGTTGACCTCGATGGTCGAGTCGGCCTTCTGCGTGAACAGGCTCGGCATGAACGTGCGGAGCATGACGTCCGTGTCGGCGTTCGTGCCGTCGAGCTGCCAGTTGTTCCAGTTGTCCGCCAGCGAGGTGATCGGCCAGTTGAAGTTGCCGCCGTCCTTCACCTTGGACGCGTCCTGCGGGTTGATGTCCGCCTGACCGACGGCCTGGTCCGTTCCCTTGAGCCCGGTGTCGTTCTTAGCGGGCCCCCCACACGCCGTAAGCGTGAGGGCGACCGCGACCAGTGCGGCCGCTCCCACCTTGGTACGTCGACTCACTGTCGTGAACCTCCCTCGTGCCCGGACACCAGTTGCCGGGGACACTGTTCCTTCGTGCACGCAGGTCACCTGAGCCATCAGAGGACCTGTCGAATCTGGGCGAAGTGGCAGGCGGCCTCGTGGTCGGCTGCCTGGACCTCGCGCGGCGGTTCCAGCTCGATGCACGTGCGCTGCTTCTCGGGAGGCAGCGAGGCGTGCAGGAAGCACCGGGTGCGGAACCGGCAGCCGGACGGCGGGTTCGCCGGGCTCGGCAGGTCGCCGGTGAGGATGATGCGCTCGCGCTGGCGTTCCTTGACGGGGTCCGGGATCGGGATCGCCGACAGCAGCGCCTGCGTGTACGGGTGGCGCGGTGCGTCGAACACCGAGTCCACCTCGCCGATCTCGACGATCTTCCCCAGGTACATCACGGCCACCCGGTCCGCGATGTGGCGCACCACCGACAGGTCGTGCGCCACGAACAGGTAGGCCAGTCCGAGCTTGGACTTCAGCTCCTCCAGCAGGTTGATGACACCGGCCTGGATGGAGACGTCGAGCGCGGAGACCGGCTCGTCGAGCACGACGAGCTTGGGCTCCAGAGCGAGGGCGCGCGCGATGCCGATGCGCTGGCGCTGGCCGCCGGAGAACTCGCCGGGGTAGCGCGACACGACCTCGGGCCGCAGTCCGACGAGCGACATCAGCTCCGGCACCCGGCGGGCGATGTCGGACTTGCCGTAGCCGTGCACCTGCATCGGCTCGGCGATGATGTCGTAGATCGGCAAGCGCGGGTCGAGCGAGGCCATCGGGTCCTGGAACACGACGGACATGTCCCTGCGGATCTCGAAGCGGCGCTTGGCGTCCAGGGACGCCACGTCCCGCCCGAGCACGGAGATGCCGCCGCTCATGGGCTTCTCGAGGCCGAGGATCTCCATCAGCGTCGTGGTCTTGCCGCAGCCCGACTCGCCGACGAGGCCCAGGGTCTCGCCCTCGCGGATGTCGAACGTGATGCCGTCGACGGCGTGCACGGTGCCGACGCGGCGCTTGAACACCACGCCCTTGGTGACCGCGTACTCCTTGACCAGCTCGTCGAGGCCCAGCACGACGTCGCGCTGCTCGCGCGGCACCTTGGCGATCTCGGCCTCTTCGACGACCTCGGCGCCGTAGATCTCCGCCGCGGCCTCCGCGCCCTCGGCGTCGGTCGCCGCGATCTCGCCGGTGCGGATGCACGCGGCCTGGTGCTCTGGCGAGCCGTCCACGTCGATCAGCGGCGGCTCGGCGGTGTGGCAGGCGTCAACGACCATCGGACAGCGCGGCGCGAACGGGCACCCCGGGGGGAGGTCCGTGAGCGCGGGCGGCTGGCCCACGATCGGCACCAGCGCCTGCTTCTCGCCGACGTCCAGGCGCGGGATCGAGCCGAGCAGGCCGAGCGTGTACGGCATGCGCGGCCGCTGGTAGATCTCGTCGACCAGGCCGGTCTCGACGGCGCGGCCCGCGTACATGACCATCAGCCGGTCCGCGAACCCGGCGACCACGCCGAGGTCGTGGGTGATGAGCACGATGCCCGCGCCGGTGACCTCCTGCGCGGTCTTGAGCAGTTGCAGCACCTGCGCCTGCACCGTCACGTCGAGCGCGGTGGTCGGCTCGTCGGCGATGATCAGGTCGGGGTCGTTGGCGATCGCCATGGCGATCACCGCGCGCTGCCGCATGCCGCCGGAGAACTCGTGCGGGAACGCCTTGGCGCGCTCCGCGGCGTTCGGGATGCCGACCAGGTCGAGCAGCTCGACCGCGCGCTTGGCCGCGGCCTGCTTCGACACGGCGCCCCTGCGGTGCACCAGGATCGCCTCGGCGATCTGGTCGCCGACGGTGTAGACGGGCGTCAGCGCCGACAGCGGGTCCTGGAACACCATCGAGACGCGCCGGCCGCGGATCTTCGACAGCTCGGTGTCGGTGCGGCCGATGCAGCTCGCGGCCCTGGAACCTGATGGAACCGGTGATGCGCGCCGAGGACGGCAGCAGGCCCATCACGGCGAGCGACGACACGGACTTGCCGGAGCCGGACTCGCCGACGATGCCGAGCACCTCACCGGGCGAGACCTGGTAGCTCAGGCCGCGCACGGCCTGCACGCGACCGGCCTCGCTGGGGAAGGACACGTGCAGGTCCTCGACCTGCAGCACCGGCCCGACGGCCGCCGGACCGGCCGGCGAGTCGAACTGGATCTCCGAGGTGGTCATCGGGACGCCTTCTCCTTGCTGTCCTTCTTCTCGCGCTTGCGCACGCGCGTGGAGGTCGGGTCGAGCGCGTCGCGCAGACCGTCGCCGACCCAGTTGACCGCCAGCACGAACACGACGAGGAAGCCCGCCGGGAACAGGAACAGCCACGGGAAGGTGGTCGCGGACTGCGACGCGGAACCGATCAGGGTGCCGAGCGAGACGTCGGGCGACTGGACGCCGAACCCGAAGTAGCTCAGGCCCGTCTCGGCGAGCACGGCCGACCCGACGTTGATGGTCGCGTCGATGATCAGCAGCGACGCCATGTTCGGCACGATGTGCTTGGCGATGATCGTGCGCGCCGGCTGGCCCATGAACTTGGCCGCCTTGACGAACTCGCGTTCCTTGAGCGTCAGCGTCATGCCGCGCACGATCCGCGCGGTGATCATCCACTGGAACGCCGCCAGCATGAACACCAGCAGCCACCACGACTCGCCGCGGAACAGCGGGCTGAGGATCGCGATGATCAGGAACGACGGCAGCACCAGCAGCAGGTCGACGACCCACATGAGCGCGCGGTCGGCGACGCCGAGGAAGTACCCGGCGGTCGCGCCGATGATCGCGGCGACGGTGGTGGAGATGAGCGCCACCAGCATGCCGATGATCAACGACTTCTGCAGCCCGCGCATCACCTGCGCGAACATGTCGGTGCCGATGTTGTCGGTGCCGAAGATGTGCTCGTTGTAGGGCGGCTGCAGGAACGCGGTGTAGTCGCGGTCGGTGTAGCTCCACTGCGAGAAGAACGGGCTGACGAACGCCATCAGGTACAGCACCACGATGATGCCGAGCCCGACCAGCGCCAGCTTGTTGCGCTTGAAGCGGATGAACACCAGCTTGCCGCGGGTCATCGCCTTGCCGGGGTCCGGAGCGGCGTCCACCGGGCTGCCGGAGGCGGCGCCGGAGGTTCCCGCGGAGTCGCCCTCGTTGAGGATCACGGTCACGTCGTCGTCCTCTTCTAGTTGACCCGGATGCGGGGGTCGAGTGCGGCGTACAGGACGTCGGCCAGCCAGCCGGAGAACAGCACGCAGACCGCCACGAACAGGGTGACCGTCGCGGTGACGTTCGTGTCCTGCTTCGAGATCCCCTCGACCAGCCAGTGGCCCATGCCGAACCAGTTGAAGATCGTCTCCGTGAACGTGCCGCCGACGACGAGCAGGCCGAACCCGAACGCGAACAGCGTCGCCATCGGGATGAGCGCCGTGCGCAGGCCGTGCTTGAACAGCGCCCGCCTGCGGGTGAGCCCCTTGGCCTGCGCGGTGCGCAGGAAGTCGCTGCCCAGCACGTCGAGCATCGACGAGCGCTGGTAGCGGCTGTAGTAGGCGATCTGGCCGAGCGCGATCGTCAGCGTCGGCAGGATCAGGTGCTGCATCCGGTCCCAGAAGTGCTCGAACCAGCTGCCCTCGAAGTTCGGCGTCGTCTCGCCGACGAACAGCAGCACGTTGCTGCCGACCGCCTCGTTGAGGTCCTGTGCGCCGATCTTGAGCAGGTTGCCCAGCACGAACACCGGCGTGGACAGCAGTATGAAGCTGAAGAGGGTCGCGAAGTAGTCGCTGAACTTGTACTGCCGGATGGCGCTCACGACGCCCAGCAGCACGCCGAACAGGATGCCGATCGTGATGCCCAGCAGGAACAGCCGCAGGCTCACGCCGACGCGCCGGCCCAGCTCCTCCGTGATCGGCCGGTCGGTGACCGTCTTGCCGAAGTCACCCTGCACGACCCCGCTCATCCACGTCACGAACCGCTGCGGGATCGGCTGGTCCAGGTGGAGGTCTCTCTTCTTCGCCTCGATCGTGGCTGCCGGCGGCGGGGGGTTGCGCTGCTGCAGCACCCCGATCGGGTCGAACGTGACGGAGGCCAACGTGAACGCGAGGAACGTCGCCACGAGGGCGAGCACCACGTAGTTGACCAACCGCCGCAACAGAAATCCGGCCACCCGTGTTCAGTCCTCTCCCCGGTGGTTGCGACGTCGGCGCACTGGATTGCAGTGGACGAGTTGCACGAGATTAACCGCCGTTCTGGCGGACCGCCGCCCACCCCCACCATTCGCGGGGGCCCACTGACCGGGCCATAGTCGCCCACGTCAGCGGCAAAGGACGGCCGATCAGCCACATCAACAGTTGACTCTCGGCAATTGTGTGTCCAAGCGTGACCATTGTGCGTCCAGATCGCTGTATTCCCGGGCTTGTTCTGTCTCGGCACGGATCGACATGCCGCATCCGGGTGAATGCATTGACCGGAAGACGTGGGACAAGCAGCGCAATGTCATCGCAAACCCGGCATCACACAGCGGAGCTATTCGGGTGTCCGGAGTGACTGGATCGATCAGGCCCAGCGGGTGCCGCCGGGCGGCCCACCGGTGGCTCCGCCACTCCGCCCGCGAGCCGGTCGTCCCGTGGCCGCAACCGCACCGCCTCCAGGTGGGCCAGCGGTGAGGCGTGACGCGCGGTGTGGCGCGCGGGTCAAGCCAGCCGCCACAGGCGGTCGCCCGCGATCACGAACACCTGCTCACCCGCCACCGCGGCGGCGCTGACCTTCCCGGTGGGCCCGTCGGCGGGCCGCTCGTCCCGTTCGGACACGAGCTTGACGCCGCCGTGGTCGACGAACAGCGTCGGGACGCCGTTGACCGGCACCGGTGGCGCGAGGTCGTCGCGGTCGCCCACCGGGACGTCGGGCGTGGAGACCTTCCGCCACCCCGCGGGCTCGGCCTGCGACCCCTGCCACCACGCGAGCTTCCCGCCGCTGCGGCCGACGACGTGGCAGGTGCCGTCCCAGCAGCGCGCGGCGAGCGCGGCGTCACCGTCGGGGAGGGTCGCGGTGGTCCAGGTGCCGCCGTCGAACCGCCAGACCGCGGCACCGGTGCTGCCGCCGCCGGTCTGCCAGCCGACGACGAGCGCACCGCCGTCGTCCGTCGAGGTGGCCGCCATCGGGAACTTCAGCAGCTCCTGCGAGCTCTCCAGGACCGTGCCCGCGCTGGGTTCGCGGGTCCACGTACCGGCGCCGTAGGTCCAGGTGGCGATGTCGAGACCGGCCTTCGCGCTCTGCCAGCTGCCGATGATCCGCGGGCCGGTCGCGGTGCCGACGACGGTGAGCAGCTCCCCCGCCCCGTACCCGCCGAACGTGCTGAAGCCCTGCGGCTGCTCGGCGATCTGGCGGCCGTCACCGGTCCACGCGCTCCACCGGACGTTGCCGTGCGCGCCGCCGCGTTCACCGCCGACGCCGAAGACGTCCCGGCCGTCGGACGTGAGCCCGTACCAGTGCGCCTCCTTGCCGTACGGGGTGGCCGGCGTGAGGCGGACGGCGCTCTGGGTGCCGTCCTTCGCGCGCAGCACCAGCTCGGGGTGGTCGCTGGGCCGCGTGCCGACGAGCAGCGCGTCCCCGTGCGGCGCCAAGGCTTCCGGGGTCGCGGTCAGGTCCACGCGGACCAGCTCGACCCCGTTCGCCGCGGTGCCGGAGCACCCGGTGAGCACCAGCAGAACCACGAGCACCAACCTGCGCATGGGCGTCAGTATGACCACATGCGCCCTGAACGCGGACAGGTTCTGCACTTCTCCGAGGACCCGGCGATCACGCGGTTCGTGCCGCACCTGGCGGCGACCGCGCGGCAGTCCGGCGAGTACGTGTGGGCGGTGGACGCGGAGCGGTCGCCGGACTACTGGTTCCCGCGCCAGTGCCCGCGGGTGCTGGCCTGGGTGGTGGACGGGACGACCGCCGGGGACCGCGACCGGGTCATCGGGCCCGGCTGCGGCGACCGGGTGCACGCCGTCGAGTACGGCTGGCTGGAGCGGATGCGGACGGTGGTGCTCTACGCCTACCGGTTCGACGCCGGGCCGTTCCGCCCGTTCGGCGAGCAGGGCGAGGGGCCGGGGCACGCGGTGGTGGCGACGGTCCCGGTCGAGCCGCTCGGGCCGCCCGAACGCGTGGGCGACCTGTTCGAGCTGCACGAGGAAGCGGAGATCTCGTTGCGGGTGCTGCCGGCGCTGCAGCCGTTCTGGGCCGCGGTGCGCGGGAGCACCCTCGGGTGGAGCGGCATCCGGTTGGGCAACGCCCGGCCGGTGGGGTGACCAGCGTGCGGACGAGTTCCCGGGAAGCCTGGTAAACGTGGACGCATGGGACTTCTCAGCGGGATGATGGGCAACGCTTCCAAGCTCGACCCCAGGGCGGCCGCGCAGGAGTTCGGCCGGCTGCTGGCCCAGGGCGAGCAGGTGCACGCGGCGTACCAGCTGCTGCGCGACGCCTTCGTGTTCACCGACCGGCGCCTGATCCTGGTCGACAAGCAGGGCATGACCGGCAAGAAGGTCGAGTACCACTCGATCCCCTACCGGGCGGTCACGCAGTTCAGCGTGGAGACCGCGGGCCACTTCGACCTCGACGCGGAGCTGAAGATCTGGGTCTCCGGCGCGGACGCGCCGATCGCCAAGCAGTTCGGCAAGGGCGTGGACGTGTACGAGGTGCAGGCCCTGCTGGCCGCTTTCGTCGCACGGTAGCCGGTGTCCTGTGTGGACACCGGCGGCGCGGGAACCCGTTCTGCGGTGAGCCCTAGCGGGCCTGCAGCATCGGGCGGAACCGGTCGCGGTACGCCCATGCCAGACCGATCTCGGCGGCGACGACGAGCAGTGCCGTCACCAGGCCGCCGGTCTCCAGGAAGACGTGGAACAGGAAGATGTTCACCACCACCGGCGCCAGCAGTGCGAGGGCCAGCGGCACGAACCGGCCGACCATCAGCAGCACGCCGGCGACGAGTTCGACACCGGCGGTCAGCTGCAGCATGTACCCGGTGGCGTACAACGCCCCGGTGAACGCGACACCACCCGGCGCCATGGTGCTCGGGTCCGGTGCGGGCAGGAACATCAGGAAGCCGTTCAGGCCGGTCGTCGCGAACAGCAACCCGGTCAGCACCCGCGTCACGGCGGTGGCGTAGCGGCCGACGGCGAACTTGCGGGTGGCGGTGGCGGTCGTGGCGCTCATGGTGATTCCCTCCAGGATGTCGTGTCCTTCCACTGATGCGTCGAACGGCACCGGCACCGGATCGACACGCGCCGCGAAAAATCTTGAAAGAGTTCTGCCGCCGTCCCGAGCACGAGGACCACGTCGTCTCCACGGTCCTGCCAACGTTGTCACCTCGGGCGCGGCACCGCGTGGCCACGTTCGCACGGCTGGCACGGTGCGGCGTGCTTCAGGTTGTCGGCATGGCAGGGCTTTGCGAGTATGCGGGTCCGTCTCTTCGTGAGGAGCGATTCCGGTGGCCACTCGCCTCAACCCGTACCTGCGCTTCGACGGCTCGGCCCGCGAGGCCATGGAGTTCTACCACTCGGTCTTCGGCGGCGAGCTGAAGGTGAGCACCTTCGGCGAGTTCGGCATGCGGGACACGCCGCAGGCCGATCAGGTCATGCACGCCCAGCTGGAGACCGAGGCCGGTTACACGATCATGGCCTCGGACACGCCGCCCGGAATGGACCACCAGCCCGGCGACACCATCACCGTGTCCCTGTCGGGTGACGAGGAGGTGCTGCGCACCTACTTCGAGAGGCTGTCCGAGGGCGGCGAGGTCGGGACGCCGCTGGAGAAGCAGATGTGGGGTGACGAGTACGGCGACCTCACCGACCGCTTCGGCGTGCGGTGGATGGTCAACCTCGGCTGACCGGTCCGGCGAGGTCCTCCCACCGGGTCGCGGCGGTGGCCCCGCCCGCCGCGCTGCCGCATCATGTGGACCATGAGCGAGCGTCTGCGCCGGGTGGTCGGCCGGCTCGGCGTCCGGCCCCGCGACCGGGTGCTGGAGATCGGCTGCGGCCAGGGCGTGGCCGCCGGGCTGGTGTGCGAGCTGCTGTCCACCGGGACGCTCACGGCGATCGACCGGTCGGTGAAGATGGTGGAGGCCGCGACCCGGCGCAACGCGGCGCACGTCGCGTCCGGCAGGGCCGAGTTCCTGATCGCCTCGCTGGAGGACGCGGACCTCGGCGACCGCCGGTTCGACCTGGTCTTCGCGGTCAGGGTCGGGTTGTTCCACCGCGACCCCGGCCGTGCGCACGAGCTGGTGCGGCCCTGGCTGGCACCGGACGCGCGCGTGCTGTCGTTCTTCGACGAGCCCGGTGTCGCCTCAGCGCGGCTCCCCTGACGGGCCGCGCGGCGCGTCGAGGCTCTGCCGCAGGACCTCCTCGGCCCTGGCCCGCCAGTCGGCGGTCTCGTCGACCACGCCGTTGAGCACGGCGACGGCCACCAGCGTGACGGTGCCCTGGACGTCCGCGGTCAGCGCCGGGACCACCGGGGCGGCGGTGAACGCGGTGCCCTGCGGTGCTTTGTGCCGTGCGGTGCCGGTCCAGCCGGCGACCGGGACGAGCGCGGACGGCAGGTCGGTGGCCCAGCCGGTGAGCTCGGCGCGGGTGCCGGGCGGGGCGCCGACCACCCGGTGGATGCGCAGCTCCTGGTCGTCCCACACGGCGGTGACGCTCTCGACCCGCAGGCCGGGCACCATCGGCTGGTGCGCGTCGAACACCGGGCGGTGCGCGGAGGCGGCCCAGTTGTCCCGCGCGCCGAGCGGCTGGATGCGGCGGCGGACGCTGCGGTCGCCGTTGACCGTGAGGCAGAGGTGGTTGTCGGCGGTGTTGTGCCGCGCGGTCGGGCCCGTGGCGGTCGAGTAGGCGAAGCGGCCGTAGAGCGGGTCGTCGTCGGTCGCGTGCTCGCCCTCGAACGGGCGGACGTGGTCGCTGCCGTGGTTGTGCAGCCGGGTGATGCCGTTGTGCCGCTGGACGAGCAGCCCCGGTCCCGGGAGTGCGAGCACGCGGTCCTCCTCGTCGGCCTGCTCCTCCGGTGCGGTCCACAGCGGGTGGTCCGGTCCGGCGAGCAGGCAGACGAACGCCTTGCCGGCCCAGTACGGGGAGGCGGGACCGGAGTAGGGCTGCAGCGACGCCTCGTGCGGGCCGTGCCAGCCGAGGCTGAGCAGGCCATCGGTGAGGGCGCCGCGGTCGAGGAAGTAGCGGAGGTTCCGGCCGATCAGGTCGCGGGACCGGCCTGGGCTCAGCGGCGTCTCGCCGGTGACCGCGCCGAGGGCGATCGCGGCCGAGGCGGCGAAGCGGTAGGTGAGCGACCGTCCGAAGTAGACAGGGGCGCCGTCCGCGCCGAACAGCAGGGCGAAGCTCTCCAGGTGCTCCCCGAGGTGGGTGGTGACCGGTGTGCCGCCGAGGTGCGCGTCCAGCGCCGGGTAGAGGTGCAGCGCCCAGCCGTTGTAGTGGTCGAACGCGCGGCCGTCGCCGTCGGAGTACCAGCCGTCGCCGACGTACCAGCCTTCGAGCAGCTCCATCGCGCGGTGCCGCGCCTGGCGGGTCTCGGCGTCTCCCCTGCCCACGGCGTCGAGGAACGACGCGACGGTGTACGGGAAGAAATACCAGTTGTTGGCGGCGGGCACGTGCCGGAGCGCTTCCCGCAGCCACGCCTCGGCGCGGTCCTGCTGGGCTTCGCTCAGCCCGTCCCACAGCCACGGCTTGGTGAGGCGCAGGCCGAGCGCGACCGACGCCGACTCGACCATCGGCTGACCGACGTCGGTGATCGCGGGCCACTCCCCCGCCGTTCCCGCGGTGAGGCCGGCCGCGTAGCGCTCCAGCAGGTTGTCCGGGTCCTCACCGTGGGCGGTGCGGAAGGCGGCGGCGAGGAACGTCCGCGCGTAACCCTCCAAGCCGTCGGAGCGGACACCGCTGCGCGAGGGCCGCCCGGGCAGGTCGAGGAAGGCGTTGTCGGGTGAGGCGTGCCGCCAGGCGGCGGCCAGCAGGTCGTCGGCGGTGCGGACCCAGTGCTCGCGGCTGAGGCTCACGCGATGTGCTCCCGTCGTTCGGCCGGTACCGGTGTGGCGAAGGGTTCGCCGCCCGCCCACCTGCGGACCTCGGCGACGGCGTGCTCGGCGAGGCGGCCCCACTCGTTGCCCTGCGACCCGGCGAGGTGCGGGGTGATCAGCACGTTCTCGTTGTGCCACAGCGGGTGCTCCGGCGGCAGGACCTCGGGGTCGGTCACGTCGAGCACGGCCCGGATGCGGCCGGCCTCCTCGGCGAGCGCGTCCTGGTCGACGACGGCGCCGCGGGCGGTGTTGATGAGCACGGCGTCGTCGCGCAGGAGGCCGAGCAGCTCGCGGCTCACCAGTCCCCTGGTCTCGGGCAGCAGCGGGGTGTGCACGGTGACGACGTCGCTGCGGCGGAACAGGTCCGTGAGCGACACGGACTCGGCACCGTCCACACAGGACACGAACGGGTCGTGCACCAGGACGTGGAAGTCGTGCGGGCGCAGCAGTTCGACCACCCGCCTGCCGACCAGCGAGGCGGACAGGACGCCGACGGTGGTGCGGAAGTTGCCGACGGTGCCCGGGACGTCGTAGAGCCCCATCTGCCCGGTCTCGCGGTAGTCGCGGGCGCGTTCGAGCACGCGTTTGCCGCTCAGCAGGATCATGGCGAGCGCGTACTCGGCGACCGGCACGGCGTTGGCGGGCGCGGCGCTGGACACGGCGATGCCGCGGTCCCAGCAGGCGTCGGTGACGAAGCCCTTGACGGACCCGGCGGTGTGCACGATCGCCTTCAGGCTCGGCAACCGGCGCAGCACCTGTTCGGTGATCGGCGGGCAGCCCCAGCCGGTGACGAGCAGGTCGACGTCGGGCAGGTCGTCGAGGTCCCCGGTGACCGGCCCGAAGTCGCAGAGCTGCCGGAGCCGGTCGAGCACGGGCGCGAGGACGGCGGCCTGCGCCTGCGCCGACATCGCGGCGGCGGCCCTCACTTGACCGCTCCCGCGGTCAGGCCGGCCCGCCAGAACCGTTGCAGCAGCAGGAAGGCGACGATCAGCGGCAGGACGGCCAGCAGCGATCCCGTGATCACCACCGGGAAGTACTCGGGGCTGACGGTGGCGGAGCTGTTCCACTGGTAGAGGCCGAGGCTGACCGGGTAGAGCTTCTGGTCGGACAGCATGACCATGGGGAGGAAGAAGTTGTTCCAGATCGCGGTGAGCTGGAACAGGAAGATCGTGACCGCGCCGGGGCCGAGCATGCGCAGCGCGACCTTGAAGTAGGTGCCGAGGTCGCCGGCGCCGTCGATGCGGGCGGCCTCCAAGACCTCGTCGGGAACGTAGCCCTGGCTGAAGATGCGGCCGAGGTAGACGCCGAAGGGGTTGAACAGCACCGGGATGAACACCGCCCAGAACGTGTTGACCAGCCCGGCCTCGGACGCCATCAGGTAGAGCGGCAGCGCGAGCACGGTCTGCGGCACCATGACGGCGGCGAGGACGAGGGCGAACAGCTTCTCCTTGTGCCGGAACGCGTACTTGTCGAACGCGTAGCCGGCGGCGATGGAGACGAACGCGCTGACGGCGGCACCGACGACCGCGTACAGGACGCTGTTCAGGTACCAGCGGCTGTAGAGGCCCTTGTCCATCGCGAAGAGCTCCTTCACGTTGTCAGCGAAGGAGAAGTCGCTGAGCGAGAGCAGGTCGCTCTGGAACAGCGCGTCGACGTTCTTCGTGGCGGCGAGGACGAGCCACAGCACCGGCAGCAGGGTGTAGAGGACCGAGATGCCGACGACCGCGTTGACCGCGGTGCGGCCGAGGAGGGTCATCGGGCCGCCTTCCTGTTGGTCCAGCGGGTGATGGCGTAGGACAGCGCGACCGTGAACGCCAGCAGCACCACGGACGCGGCGGCGGCGAGGCCGTAGTTGTTGCGGGTGAAGGCGGCGTCGTAGATGTACATGCTGGGCGAGAAGCGGGCGCTGATCACCGGGGTGGACTGGCTGAGCAGCACCGGTTCGGTGAACAGCTGCAACGCCCAGATGAGCGTGAACATCGAGACGGTCACGATCGCGGCCTTGACCAGCGGTGTCTTGATCCGGATGGCCTGCTTGACCGGTCCGGCGCCGTCCACGACGGAGGCTTCGAGCACCTCGCGCGGCACGGCCTGGAGCGCGGCGTAGAAGATCACCATGTTGTAGCCGAGGTTCGACCACAGGGCGATGTTCACGATGGACGGCAGGACGGTGTGGATGCCGAGGAAGTTGATCCGGACGTCGGCGTGGGCGAACAGGTCGATGATCGGGCTGAGGCCGGGGGTGTAGAGGTAGAGCCAGATCAGCGCGGCGATGATGCCGGGCACCGCGTGCGGCAGGTAGAGGCCCATCTGCGCCCAGCCGCGCAGCTTCGCGACGCCGGAGTCGAGCAGGAGCGCGAGGGTGAGCGCGCCGACGACCATGACCGGGAGGTAGATCAGGCAGTAGAGGACGACGGTGAGCAGACCGGAGCGGAAGGTGGGGTCGCTGAGCACGGCGGCGTAGCTGCGCAGGCCGACGAACACGGTGCTCTCGGGGCCGAAGCCGAGGCCGGGCTGGTCCTGGGCGAAGAAGCTCAGCCAGACCGCGGTGCCGGTGGGGATGAGGAAGACGGTGGTCAGCAGCAGGAAGAACGGCGCCATCAGGACGGCGCAGGCGAGCTTGCTCCTCACCGGTCGACCTCCTCTGTGGACAGTCCGAGCGCCTTGAGGTCGGGCATGGTGCCGCTCTGGGCTTCCCTGACGGCGTCGAGCAGGGTGCCTTCGCCGGCGCCGGCCCTGGCGAAGCCGTCCTGCATGACCTTCTGGGTGGCGGTCATCCGCGGGCCCCACACCCAGCCGTCGAGGATCTTGTCGGCTTCCTGCTTGAAGAGCCGGTAGACGTCCTGGCCGCCGTAGTAGTCGCTCGGGAACGCCTTGGCGCCCGCCTCGACCAGGCCGGGTGCCACCGGGTACTGGCTGCTGGTGCCGCTCTTGAGGCGGGCGGTGAGCGCGTCGGGGTGGGTGGTCTGCCACTCGATGAACTCCATGGCGGCCTCGGGTTCCCGGCAGTCCCTGGTGACCGCGAACGTGGAGCCGCCGTGGGTGCCGACGTGCGGCCGGTCCCAGATCGGCATGGGGGCGATGCGCCACTTGCCCTTCTGCCCGGGGCGGGCGCGCATCTGGGCGCCGGCGTCCCAGGCGCCGCTGAGCCGCGTCAGCACGAGGTCCTGGCCGAGCTGGGCGTCGTGCTGCTTGCTGTCGGCGGCGTTGCGGAAGACGAGGTCCTCGTCGATGAGGCCCTGCCAGTAGCCGGCGACCTTGCGGGTGGGGCCGTCGGCGAGGCTGACCTGCCACCTGCCCGCGCTGGTGTCGAACCACTTCGCACCGGCCTGCCAGGCGAAGCAGGCGAACTGCGTCGCGCCGTCGGTGGGGAAGAGCGCGAGCCGGCGGTGCGGGTGGCCGGCCCTGACCTTCCGCGCCAGTGCGGTGAACTCGTCCCAGTCCCGCGGCGGCTGGTAACCGCTTTCCGCGAACAGGTCGGCGCGGTAGTGCAGGACCATCGGCTCGACGTCGAGGGGAACGCTGAACACGCGGCCGTCGAACGTGGTGAGCTTGAGGGCCTGGGGCAGCAGCTTCCGCTTGACGCGGTCGGTGACGAGGTCGGTGATGTCGCGGGCCACGCCGTCGATGGCGTAGCCGGGGACCTGCGGGTACTCGATGGTCGCGACGTCGGGCGCGTTGCCGGCGCGGGCGGCGTTGCTGAGCTTCGCGTAGCCGCCCTGACCGCCGGAGGGGATCTGCTGGAAGACCACCCTGATGCGGTTCTGCGAGGAGTTGAACGCGTCGACGACCTGCTGACTACCGCGCAGTGCCGACCAGAAAGTGATCTCTACCGGACCTCCGGCACCGCGGCGTTGCGGAGTGGAGCAGGCCGCCAGTGGTGCCGCGAGACCCGCCGCGAGGAGCGTGCGACGACTCAGGCGCATACGACGCATCCTGATCGCCTGATCGCTTTTGCGTCAAGAAACGGTCAAACGCTCAGTCGATGACCGGACCTTCAACTCGGGCAGCAGCTCGATCCGTTCGCCGGTCGTGCTCTCCCCGCGCAGCTTCCTCAGCAGCAGCTCGGCGGCCACCCGCCCGACCTCGGTCTTCGGTGGCGCGACGGCGGTGAGCGGGATGCTGCCGAGCGCCGCGACCACGTCGTCGTAGGCGACGACGGAGACCCCGCCCGGCACGCTCACCCCGGCGTCGACCAGCTGTTGAACCAGGATCAGCGCGTCCACGTCACCGTGCAGGACCATCGCGGTCGCCTTGCGGGCCTTCACGACCTCCACCAGGCCGAGCCCGGGGTCACTGCCCATCGCGACCGCCAGGTCGAGCCCCTCGCGGGTGATCTCGGCAAACGCTTTCCGCAACGCCCGCGCCGTCGGGCTGTCGTCCCGCGCGGCCAAGATGACCCGCCGGTGCCCGAGCGCCCTGAGGTGCTCGACGGCGAGCTGCATGCCGTACCAGTGGTCCGAGCACACCGAGCTCATGGCCCGCAGCGCCCCGCCCGGCCGCCGTTCCATGAGGACGGTCGGCACGCCGGTCCCGGCCAGCCACGAGTCGGCGAGCTCCTCCTCGTGCGTCCGCCACCGCGGCGCGATCAGCAGGCCCTGCACGGGTTCCTGCAGCGCCCGTTCGACGATCGGCCGCTCCGCGCCCCTGACCTGCGGCGCGATGTGCAGCACCACCCGCAGGCCGGCCTCCTCGAGGGCTTTGCGGGCACCGTTCATCGTCTCGTACAGGTAGGTGTGCCGTTCCGGGACGACCAGCGCGACCGCGCCGTTGACCTGCTGGTGCACCACCGGTTGCGCGACCGGCACCAGTGACCGCACCACGCCGTGCCCGCGCCGCAGCCGCCCGCTCTGCGCGAGCTCCTCGACGTCGCGCCGCACGGTGACGACCGAGACGTCCAGTTCGGTCGCGAGGTCGCTCACCCGCACCGCACCGCGTGAGGCGACCACGGCCAGGATTCGCTGCCTGCGCACTTCGCCGACCTCGCGCATGGGCCTCCTACCGCGCCACTTCTCTGATCGTTTGACCGTTTGCCGGGAGCATAACCCGCGGTGTCGCGACCGCACCGGCAACCGCGCCGGCCGCCGTGACCCCGGCCGCCACGAACGCCGCCGTCCGCACGGACGTGCCCTCGGCGATCAACGGCCCCGCGACCGCACCCACGACCGTCGCAAACGCTTCCACCACCAGGAAAACGGCGCCGATCCGCCCGAGGAACCCGTTGGGCACGACCCGTTGCAGCACCGTCTGCGGCACGACCAGCGCCACCGACCCGCACACCCCGACCACCACCGCCGCCCCGGCCGCACCCACCGTCCCGCCCGCCGTGAACAACCCGACGAACCCCGCCGCAACCCCGAGCTGCGCCACCGCCAGCACCGCCCGCGGCTGCGCCCGGCCCACCCACCGGTTGACCACCGCCCCGGCGAGGAACCCGATCCCCAGCGCCGACAACACCACCCCGACCTGCGCCGCACCTCCCAGCTCCCGCACCCCGAACGGCACCAGCACCGCCGACAACGACGCGTTCGCCGCGAGGAACACCCCGCTCAACGGCAACAGCACCCGCGCCACCGGCACCCCGGCGAGCACCCTGATCCCCTCCCGCAGCCCAGGCTTCGCCACCCCTGCCACCGACCGCGCCCTCGTCAGCGCGATCGCACCCGCCGACACCAGGTAACTGGCGACGTCGACGACCACCAACGCCTCGAACCCGGCCCACACCAGCAACACCCCACCCAACGGCGGCCCCGCCAACCGCACGACGCCGTCGGTGGCGGCGTTCCACGAGTTGGCACTCGTCAGCCGCTCCCCCACCCCGACCACCGCCGGCACGAAGGCCTGCGCCGCAGGCCGAAAGGCCACCGCCCCGGCACTTTCCACGACCACCGCCACGTAGATCGCGGCCGGCGTGCCCACCACCATCCCCGCAACCGCACCGGCCCGCACAAGATCGGCCACGACCATGACCCGCCGCCGATCCCACCGGTCGACCGCCACTCCGGCCCACATGCCGAGCAGCAACGCCGGCAGGTGCTCCGCCGCCAACGCCAGCCCGGTCGCGACCACCGACCCGGTCACCGCGTACACGTGCGCCGGCACCGCCACCACCAACAGCCACGACCCGAGCAGGCTCACCGCACGCCCACCCCACAACAGCCGGAAATCCCGAAGCCCCCAGGCGCTCATACTCACAAGATAGAGACAGCCCTGGAGTGTTCTGTCAAGATAGGCAGTGTGAACGCTTCTTCCGCGGACTCGTCGGACTCTCCGGGCTCTCTGGGCTCAACCCTGCGCGCCCTTCGCCAGGCCACCGGCCGCACGGTCGCGTCGGTGGCCGCCGACGCCGGCCTCTCGGTGCCCTACATCGCGAACCTGGAGAACGACCGCGGCAACCCCACAGCCGGCGCGCTGACCCGGCTGGCCACGGCGCTGGGCACCACGCTGCGGATCGAGTTCGGCGCCCCGGCCCGGGCAGCTCCGGGGCCGGCCGCGCTGCCGCCGTCACTGGTCCGGCTGCGGCGCACCGAGCGGTTCCGGCGGGCGGTGGCCGAGCTCGACGCCGATCCGGGTGACGTGATCACGGCGTTGGCGGGGCTTGCGCGGGTGGTGGACGGCGGTGAGCAGGACTGGTGGCGGGTGCTGGATGCGCTGGTGCTGATTGCGCGCCATCCGGCGTGAGCGGGTGTCACCTCACGCGACACAGCTCCCACTTCCCCAACACAGCCCCAACAGCGCAGAATCGCCCCCAAGCCCAGGAGGGAGCACAGATGCCGAGGCTCAACGACGTCGGCGGCCAGACCACGTTCGGCCCCGTCGAGGAGGAACTGGACGAACCGCCGTTCCACCACGACTGGGAGGCCCACGTGCTCGCCATGAACCGGTCGCTGATCGGGCGCGGCATCTACAACCTCGACGAGTTCCGGGACGCGGTCGAGCGGACGATGTCGCACGAGTCGTCCTACTACGAGAACTGGTTCCGGGCGATCGGGACGTTGCTGCGGGAGAAGGGCCATGTCTGAGCGGTACGGGATGGGCGCGCGCGTCCGCACGTCCACAGTGGACCCGGACCACCACACGCGGCTGCCGCACTACGCGCGCGGCAAGCGGGGGACGGTGGTCGGCAGTGAAGGTGCGCACCCGTTGGCCGATGACCGGGCGCGGGGGTTGGACGTGCCGCCGCAGCCGGTGTACGCGGTGCGGTTCACGGCGCGGGAGTTGTTCGGGCACGGCGATCACACGGTGACGCTGTCCTTGTGGGAGGACTACCTCAGCGATGACTGACCATCACGACGACGCCCCGATCGCGGCGCAGGTGCGCGAGCTCGAAGCGCTGCTGGAGGAGAAGGGGTTGCTGGACGCGCGGGAGCTCGACCGCGCGTTGGAGGCGTTCACGGCGAACGCCTCGCCGGCCAACGGGTTCCGGGTGGTCGCCAGGGCGTGGGTCGACGAGGACTTCAAGGCGAGGCTGCTCGACGACGCCAACGCCGCCCTGCCGGCGATCGGCCTGTCCATGAGCAGTGGTCTTCAGGTGCAGGCGCTCAAGGTCGTCGAGAACACGCCGGACGTGCACAACGTGGTCGTCTGCACGCTGTGCTCGTGCTACCCGATCGCGCTGCTCGGGCCGTCGCCCACCTGGTACAAGAGCCCGGCCTACCGCTCGCGAGTCGTCACGCACCCGCGTGAGGTGCTCGCGCAGTTCGGGTTCGTCCCGCCCGACGACGTCGAGATCCGGGTGTGGGACGCGACCGCCGAGACGCGGTACCTCGTGCTGCCTCGGCGCCCTGCGGGTACCGAGCACCTCGGCGAGGACGAACTGCGGGCGCTGGTCACGCGCAACGGCCTGATCGGCACCGCAGCCGTCTGAAGCAGTCAGGGACTAGTGCGACACGGGCTCGACGCAGCTGCCCTCACCGGTGGTGCCCTGCACGAACAACCGGATCACGCCCGCCGACAGGTCGCCGTTCAGGCACGTGACCCGTTGTCCCGCCCTCGTCTCCATCGAGAAGAACACCAGCGTCGGCCGCTGTTCGACGTGGGGCCGGTGCTCGGCGAGCGCCTTGCGGACGGGAGCGGCGGACAGGTCTCCGGCTGCGCAGATCGGTTCGAGTGCCGGGAGGACCCGTTTGATCAGGTCGCGGCCGGCCTGCACCCCGTCGGCGGGCAGCGACTTGCGCTGCTTCCACCTGTTGTTCTCCGCGTTGTGCGGTGCGACGTCGGGGCCGACACCCGCGGTCGGCCCGTCGAGGGGCGCGGCGGGCGGCTGCTCGACGACCGGTTCCGGGATCTGCTCCTCGACCTTGCACGGCCCGGTCACCGCCACGGTCAGGCCGGGCGGGTCCGGCGGTGGTGTCGGCACGACCTCCACCGTCGGCGCGCACGCGGCGCAGCACAGCAGTCCGACCAGTGCCCCCAGCACTTTGCCCATGACCGCAGACTCTTGCACAAAACGCCGGCGCGCGCGTCCGATCGCCGCAAAGCAGTCCCCCGGCCCGCAACGCGAGGAGCCGCCCGGCCCCTGCGGCCGAGCGGCTCCGCGTCACCGCACCCGCGAGTGCGATGAGGCGATGACCACCGCGGCGGCGATGGTCACCAGGTTCTTGAGGACGTACTGGGCCTCGAACGTCGGCTGCACCGGTCCCGCCCACATCTCCGCGGGGAAGAGCACCAGCGGTGTCGACACCACGACGACGTGACCGACGAGCAGTGCCGCGCTCACGAGGGGAACGCGGAAGCTCAGCAGCACCAGCGCGATCGCGATCTCCGTGAGGGCGGCCGTCACCCTCGCGAGGTCCCCGTGGACGATCCCGAACGTCAGTGCGGACACCGTGCGTTCAACGAGGTCCTGTGCGGGACTGCCACCGGGGAAGAGCTTCAGCACGCCGAACCAGAGGTACACGATCCCCAGTCCGATGCGCAGCAGCGGTGTGCCGGCCTCACCCGCGAACCGGGTGAGCCTTTCCTCCGCGCTGTGCCGGCGGGTCATTCCTGGACGCAACATCGATCTCCCTCTCCTGTCTGGCTGCCACCACCCGGCCAGACAGGAGGAACGAGGGGGATCAGGCGCCGGACGGCCCGGCGACCGGGTCGCCCAGCGGGTTCAGCAGGTCCACCTTGCCCTCGAACGCGAACAGCAGCAGGTCGACCATCCGGAACGTCGAGCTGTCCGGTCCGAGCGTGGGCCGCCAGTACGGCGAGCGCACGATCGAGATCCGGCTGCCCTCGATGGCCCGGTGGAACACCTCGGCGGTGATGCGGCCTCCGACGGGTCCCAGCCGCCCGCTGTTCAGCTCCGCCTCGCGCAGCACGTAGAACCACAGCGGCGTCGCCTCGACGAGCTCCGCCTTCTGCTCGTCGGTCAGCGCGTCGAGCGACACGCCTCCCGGTCCGCCGGTCAGGAGCTGCTCGGCGGTGAGCGGTTCGACGCCCATGAGCCCGGCCATCTGCTGGCCGCTCGCGAGGTCCATCATGCCGGCGCGGGTCAGGTTCCGGAACGCGAGGTTGCGCTCGACGTCCCGGAACTGCGTGCCGCGGCCGCCGAACGTGCCCGCCGGCAGTGCGGTGAGCGGGTTGACCAGCAGCGTGTCGATCTCCTTCGCGACGTTGCCGCCACCGATCTCCGCGGGCGGCACCAGGTCGTCGCGTCCGGCCTCGGCGAAGTCGTAGAGCCGCCGGAAGTCCGCGATCCAGTTGCTGGGCAACGTGAAGATCGGGCCCCGGTTGACGTCGTCGAGGTCGGCGGGCGTCTGCGAGCTCGGGTCGAAGTTGCCCGCCACGCCGGTGAACGTGAACAGCGCGAACAGCGTCGCGATCCCGCCGGGACCGGTCGAGTTGAACACCCGGTTCCACTGGTAGGCGCCGCGGATCATGCTGTGCCCCAGCCGGTACGACGCGACCGAGAACTCGATCGGCATCGTCGGCGTGTTGTCGCGGCCGTGGCAGCGGCCGGGCACCTCGAAGAACCGGCGGCCGTTGGTGAAGACGTCGTCCACGATCGCCGGGTCGACGATGCGCGGCAGGAAGTCCGTCTTCAGCATGTACTGGTAGTGCCGCACCACCAGCTCCTTGGCCGCGCGGAACAACCGCTCCCCGGTCAGGCCGGTGAGCGCGAGCTCGTCGACCACCCGGTTGTGGAAGCGGATGAACGCCAGGTGCGTCTGCGCCACCACCAGGTTCTCGTCGTTGCGCGCGTCCGGGATCAGCGGCAGCCGCCGGTCCGCCGCCGTGCCCGCGTCCCCGCCGCGGCGCGGCAGGTCGAAGCCCTCGAACGGCACGTTGGTGCCCTCGTCCGGGAACGGCACCGGCGTCGTGGTGCCGACCTTGAGCTTCACCCCGTCCTCGGCGTAGAACACCCGGTCGTCGCGGTCACGCGGCCCCCGCCCGTAGACCGAGTCGAGGTCGAGCGCTGGCGAGCGGCCCTGCAACAGCTCGTCCAGGTTGACCTCGCTGCCCAGCTGCGCCTCGGTGCGGTCCATCGTGAGGTCGTGGTCCACGAACTGCCCGAGGTAGGTGAACCCCGCCGGCACGGCCGGGTCCTCCGAGTCGGGCTGCGCCACGGCCGGGCCGGGCGCCATCGCGGTCGCGAGCGCCACCCGCAGCTCCTCGCTCGTCCCGGTGCCCTTGGGCCCCAGGCGCGAGAACCGGAACCGCCGCAGCTCCTCCGTCGTGGAGGGCCGGCGGGTGGTGGCCTCGCCGTTCTCGCCGAATTCCAGCACACCTTCGCCCACGACGAAGAAACTGTCGCGCGAATGCCTTTTCATGTGTCCCCCTGTGTTCCCCTGATCCAGGCGACCTGTTCTCCCCAACAAGCACCTGCCCCAACGCCAGTCTCCAGACGGTGGAAAACACCGTCGAAGCTTTCGAGGAAAACCAAAATGTCGTCACGCAGCGGATACGAGGCGGTCGGAATGATTTTTTTCGAAAAGATCTTCAGACGCCGCGCCGGGCGACCTGGAATCTTTTCAGTGAATGGGGATTGGGAGCCCGCGGCACGGGGTACCCACCAGAATGCTCTCTGTCACGACCACGGCGTCGTCCGGTGTCTCCACGCTGCTCACGGTGGCCGGGGTGCTCGACAAGAACGGCGCGGAACGCCTGCTGTCCCGGCTCGACCGGCTCCTCGACCAGGGGCACCGGCGGCTGGTGCTGGACCTCGGCGGCGTCGAGTTCTGCGACTCCAGCGGGGTGAGCGCGCTCGTCCGCGGGCACGCGCGGGCGTCCTCGGCGGCGGGCGGGCTGCGGATCTCGGAGGCCTCGCCGCAGGTGCTGAAGGTGCTGGAGATCTCCGGTCTGGCGCGGATGTTCGGACTTCAGTCCACTGTGGACGAACAGGCGGCGGCCGTCCGGTCCTGACCGCCCGGCTGGCGGGCCGGGAGCGGACCGCGCACATCGGATCGGCCGGGATGCCATGATGGCGGGGTGGAGTCCACGCGCATCGACCGCTGGCTGTGGGCGGTCCGGCTGACGAAGACCCGTCCCGACGCCGCCGCCGCGTGCCGTGGCGGGCACGTGCGCATCAACGACAAGCCGGCCAAGCCCTCCACGGTCGTCGTGCCCGGTGACGAGGTGCGGGCCCGCGTGGGCGACCGGACGAAGATCGTCGAGGTCGTGCGGGTGATCCAGAAACGGGTCGGTGCCGCGGATGCCTCGACGTGCTTCATCGACCGCACGCCGCCTCCGCCGAAGGACGTGCCGGTGGTGGCGCAGCGCGAACGCGGTGCCGGGCGGCCGACGAAGCGCGAACGCCGGGTGCTCGACCGCTTCCGGTCACAGGGCTAGGCGCTCCACCGCGTCGGCGAGCTCGGTGAGCGCTGAGCCCAGCGGCAGGTCGACCCGCACGGTGGCGTACCGGTCGCCGCGGGTCTCGCCGCGGTTGATGATCGCGACCGGCAGCCCGGCCTCGGCTGCGCGGCGGACGAACCGCAGGCCCGACATCACGGTCAGCGAGGAACCCAGCACCAGCAACGACTTCGCGCCGGCGACGAGGTCGTAGCACTGCTCGACGCGCGGGCGCGGGACGTTCTCGCCGAAGAACACGACGTCCGGCTTGAGCACACCGCCGCACGCCGGGCAGTCGACGACCGCGAAGCCGCGCACCTGCTCCTCGGGCAGGAACACGTCGCCGTCGGGGTTGATCTCGGTCGTGGTGGCGGCGAAGTCCGGGTTCGCCTCGCGCAGCCGCCGGTCGAGCTCGGCGCGCGGCGACAGCAGGCCGCAGCCCAGGCAGACCACCCGGTCCAGGCCGCCGTGCAGCTCGACGACGTCGCGGGTGCCCGCCGCCTGGTGCAGGCCGTCGACGTTCTGGGTGATCACGCCGGACAGCCGCTCGTCCAGCCGGGTCACGGCGTGGTGGCCCGCGTTGGGGTGGGCGCGGGCGATGGTGCGCCAGCCGACGTGGCTGCGCGCCCAGTAGCGCTGGCGGCCCGCGGCGCTGGTGGTGAACTCCTCGTAGGTCATCGGGGTGTGCCGGCGCAGGGAGCCGCCCTCGCCGCGGTAGTCGGGGATGCCGGACTCGGTCGACAGGCCCGCGCCGCTGAGCACCAGGACCCCGCCGCGTTCGACGAGACCCACGACCTCGGTGAGGTCGGAGGTGCGCGGCAACGGAGGGCCCGAAGGCGACCAGGTCAGCGTGGGCCGTGTCCGCACGTCACCAGCTTACGTGCCACTGGCGGAGCTCGGCCTCCGCTGCGGCCACGTTGCCCGCCGACGGGGCCGTGACCAGTGCGAACTGCCGTCCGGGGCCGCCGGTGAGGAGCAGCTCGTCCCCGTTCACCGCGGCGTTCGCGGAGCTGACCACGAGCGGCGAGCGCAGCGACTCCGGCAGGTGCACCTCCGTCGGTGCGGGGCCGCCGGTCGAGTCCCAGACCAGGACCGCGAACGGCGCCGAGCCGACCAGCGCGCGCACGGCGGGCAACGGGATCTGCTGCCAGGTCTGGTGCACGCGGTCCTCGTAGGTGAACGCGAGCGTGGTGCCCGCGACGGCCTGCGGGTAGACGCGGTCCACGACCGCGCGGTCGACGGTGAACACCGGGGTGCCGGCCGCGTCGAGCCTGATCGCCGAGAAGTGCTCGTCGTTCATGGCGTCGCCCTCGGTCTTGACCTTGTCCGGGTTGTCGTTCATCAGCTCGTGGTGGCGGTCGTAGCCGGTGTCCCAGTGCCACTGGCTGCCCGAGACCACGGTGCCGCGCGGCGCCGACCACCACTGCGCGCCCGCCGCGGTGGAGTCGAGGGCCTGGTACATCGCCTTGAGCACCGAGGCGTTCTTGTCGGAGGTGAAGCCGGCGACCGGGTGCCCGAACTCCGACACGATGGCCGTGGTGCCGAGAGCCTGCGCGCGGGAGCGGATGGTGTTGAACGCCGAAACGTACTGACCGTCCGACGCCTTGCCGGGCATGAGGACGCCGGACTGCGCTTTGCCGTCGTAGAAGTGCGAGTTGAACACGAACCGCTCACCGAGGGCGGGCACGAGCGTGAGACCGCCGGGTTCGGCGAAGAAGTCGACGTTCTGGTTCCAGAACACGAGCGGTTCGACGAACGCCGCCTTGTGCGCCCAGCCCTCGGCGTCCATCTCCGCGCGGAACCGCCGGTAGAACGGCATCAGGAGGTCGCGCTCCCACGTCTGCGAGGTCTGGCCCTGGTCGTACCGGCCGGCGTACGGCTCGTTGAGCGGGTCGACGCCGGCGACGAGCTTGAACTCGGCGGCGGGCAACGCTTCCCGCACGTGTCGCAGCGCCTCGCCCGCGGCTGCGATGAACGAGTCCTGCACGCCGTTGCGGTTGTGCCAGAAGTCGTGGGTGGCGGCGGTGACCGCGGTGTTGTTCTTCATGTTCTGCCCCCAGTGGAAGCAGAGGCCGCACGACTCCTGCGGGTACCCGCTCGCGGCCCACGCCGGTGCGCCGTCGCCGGTGTACCAGCTGCCGGGGTTGAACAGGTACCGCGAGTACAGGTCCTGGTGGAAGTCGAGGTAGACCCGGAGGCCCTGGCCGGTGAACGCGCGCAGCTGCTCGGTCATCCGCTGCAGGTAGCCGTGGTCGATCCGGCCGCGCTGCGGTTCGACCCACGCCCAGGTGAGCAGGAACCGCACGGCGTTCGCCCCGGTCAGCCGCTTCATCAGCTCGGCGGACCGGCGCGCGTCCGCGGTGGTGGCGAACGGCAGGCCGCGGTGCTCGGCGAGCTTGGCCGTGCCGGAGACGTTGAAGCCGCGCAACACCACCTCGCGGCCGTGCTCGTCGCGCAGGACCCCGCCGGAGACGCGCAGCTCGGTGCCGTCGAACGACTCCGCGCGCACGGGCGTGACCAGGGAGGAGAACAGGAACAGCACAGCCAGGAGAACCGATCGCCGCATCGCCGCCGCCTTTGCCGAACATGAACGAGGTTCATGTTGGACCGTAGCGGATGCGGTCGGACCGGACCAGCGGCCGATCAGCCCTCTGAGCAGCACTCTGAGCAGCGGGGTGGCGCGGAACGAACGGCTCCGCGCCACCCCGGCTGCACCGAAACGTCGCCGATCAGCTGAACGCGTCCGCGACCAGCCCCGCCACCTGGGCCACCAGCGGCTCGTCCGCCCCGGCCTTCGGGTCCTCCGGCTTGGTGACCAGCACGGCGATCACGATCGGCGCGCGGCCGGGCGGCCAGGCGATGCCGACGTCGTTGGTGGTGCCGTAGCTGCCGGTGCCGGTCTTGTCGCCGAGCCGCCACTCACCGGGCAGGCCGGCCCGGATGCGGTTGGCGCCGGTGGTGTTGGCGAGCAGCCAGTCGGTCAGCTGGCGGGCGTCCGGCCGTTCGAGCGCGTGGCCGACGGTCAGGCGGGCGTAGGACTGGCCGATCGCCCGCGGCGAGGTCGTGTCGAGCTCCTGCCACGGTTCGGCGGAGTTGCAGCTCGGGCTCCCAGCGGTCCAGGCGCGTGACCGGGTCGCCGATCGAACGGCAGAACCGGGTGACGGCGCTCGGGCCGCCCAGCTCGCGCAGCAGGAGGTTGGCCGCGGCGTTGTCGCTGTAGGTGATGGTGGCCTCGCACAGGGCCCTGACGGTCATGCCGTTCGCGAGGTTCTCCGGCTTGCCGGTGATGGGCCCGTAGCCGGACTTCTCGACCTCCGCGGAGGTGTAGCGGACGACCTTCCCGAGCAGCGCGCCGTCCTGGTCGCGCCGCAGCACCGCCCCCGCGACGAGCGTCTTGAACACCGAGCAGATCGGGAAGCGCTCGTTCGACCGGTGCAGGACCGTCCTGCCGGTTCCCGTGTCGCTCGCGAAGACGCCCAGCCGGGCACCGTGCTGCCGTTCCAGGTCCCGCAGCCGGCCGGTGATCGGTGAGGCCTGCGCCTGCGCGGGCACCGCGACGGCCAGTGCGGCCCCCGCCCCCAACGCCAGCGCTACCCGACGGTTGACTCCCAACGCATTGTCCCCTTTCCACGTAACCCCTCGCCCACCAGGACGCGCTGGAGATCAACTGGTTGCCCGGCGGTCAGCAGACGCGCCGCCAGCAGGCCAGGAACGTGAGCGCCGCCGCGACCGACCCGGCCGACGCGAGCGACCCCGCGCCCAGGTAGATCACCCACTCGTCCGCGCCGAGCCCCTCCCTGGCCAGCGGTACCGCCCACAGGAACACGCCGAGCACGAGCGACACCAGGCCGCCCAGCGCCCAGAACACGACCAGCACCACGCGTGGTTTCTTGCTGGGCCCCTCGTACCGTTCGAGCGCTCCCCTTCTGGCGAGCCACCAGGACGCCAGCGCCGCGACCGCCAGCGCGATGGCGTCCGCGGCCAGCGTGTCGCTGAGCCGGTGCCACTTCGCGACCAGCGTGTACTGCCCGATGCCGACCGCCCACGGCAGGACGAAGAACAGCATCACGCCCCGCCACCGGTACGGCACCACGATCACCGCCGCGAACAGCACCGTCATGGCGATCGTCGTGTGCCCGCTGGGCAGGCTGTTGTGCGCGTAGTCGCCGGTGACCTGCACCAGCGCCGGCCGCGGCAGCACGAACCGCTTGAGCACCTGCACCACGGCCTGCCCGGCGACGATCACCCCGACGGCGGCGACGGCCAGGTCCCAGCGCTTGCGCAGGACCCCGACGAGCGCCACGGCCACGACGGCCGCCGCGAGCGAGTAGACGGTGATGTCCCCCAGCGCCTGCCAGGCGGCGTCCGTTTCGGACACGTCGTCCTGGTCGGCGCCGCGCAGGGCGGCGTTCTCGATGGTCTGACCGGCTCTGGTCAGCACGGCGAGCACGTAGACGACCGCCGCCACCACGAAACCTGAGACCGCCACCACCGGCCAGCGTCGAGAGTTCACGCGCAGGAGTCTGCTGCTGTTCTGATCAACTCGCCTGTCGAAGATCGGCGATGCGGTCGAGCACGGCCGTGACGGCGAGCATCACGCCGTAGTCGAACTCGGCGCGCCGGTCGAACCGCGCGAGCTGCGGGGCGAGCGCCGCCACGGCGGGCAGACCGGAGCCGGCGAGCACCTCCGCGCGGGAGCCGTCCGGGTCGCCGAACGCCGGGGCCGCTGCCACCTCGCGCAGCAGGGTGCCGACCAGCGTCGCGAGCAGCATCCGCAGCAGGTGGACGGCCTCCGCGGCCGGTGCGCCTGCGTCGAGCAGCACGGTCAGCACCGCGTCCACCGGGGCGAGGCCCTCCAGCGAGCCGAGCTGGCGGGTCAGCACGAGGGGCGCGGCCTGCGGGTGCTCCAGGGCCCGCGTGCGGAAGCTGTCGGCGATGGCGTGCAGGTCGTGGCGGGGGTCGCCGGTGCGTGCGGGCAGTGCGAGACCGGCCAGCAGGTGCTCGGCGACCGCGTCGAGGAGGTCGTCCTTGCCGGCCACGTGGTTGTAGAGGCTCTTCGGGTCGACCCCGAGGACGCGCGCGACCGACCGCATGCCCACGGCCGCCGTCCCCTCCGCGTCCAGGACCTGCAACGTCGCCGCCACGACCGCCGCGCGCGACAGCACGGCGGCGCCCTTGGGCGGCCTGCCCCGACGGGTCATGCCCACCACCCCTTGCTCGAACCCACGCCGTGGACCTACTTTAACCCACACCGTGGGTAAATGGAGGAGAGACATGCGATCGCGGTTCGACATGCCCGGTGAAGAGGTCCTGAAGGCGCGCGAGAAGCTCGTGCTCGACCACTTCCACGACGAGGTGGTGCACGACTGGGACGCGACCCTCTCGACGTTCCCGCACCCGCACTACGAGCTCATCGCGCAGATGGTCGTGCACGACGGCGACGAGGACGTGCGGCGGTACTACGCCGACACGCGCACGGCGTTCCCCGACCAGGACCACGAGCTGATCGCGTTGCGGCACAGCCACGACGCGGTGATCGTCGAGTTCTGGCTGCTGGGCACGCACCTCGGGCCGCTGGGCAAGATCCCGCCGACGGGCGGGAGGCACCGCACGCGCATGACGGCGTACTTCGTGTTCGACGAGGACGAGAACCTGGTCACCGAACGCGTCTACTTCGACCAGCTGACCGTCCTCAAACAGGTGATCAGCGGCATCGACCGGCGCTCACCGCGCGGGCTCGCGAAGCTGCTCAAGGTGGTAAGGGGCATGCTCGCGATGTCCGGCGGCAAACCCGACCCGCGCCTCACCGCCACCACCCCACCCGCACTCTGACCACCTGCTTCTGCCGGCATCTGCAAGTACCGAGCCTTTTCCACCTTGTTTCCGCTGGTGGTGAAGTGTGACGGGCGAGGCTGCCGCACGCGGGCTCGAGTCGGTGGTGGTGGGTCGTGGCGATCGGGAGCCATCGTTTCCGTGGCGTTCACGACCTTGATGGTCGCGCTCTCACGGGCGACCGCCGGCCGGTTGGCGGTAGTTAGGGTGATCTGACGACGTTGTCATCCTCCTGTAACTACAACCAACTCAGTGCGGTGGCAGCGTGAGAACGTTTCCGCACGCAGACGACGCGCAGCGCTTTCGCGACAGCGCCCCGACCCGCTAAAACAGGTTGGAAAAGGCTCACTACCAACAGCGCCTCCGCCCTCTGCGGTGCCCAGGCCAGGTTCGGTCAGCGGCGAACAGGTTGGTGGTAGTCAGCGGCGATTTGATCATGAGTTGGTGGTACTTGCAGATGCCTGGGCAAACAGGGGTGGAGGCTAGAGGCGGATCAGTTTGCGTTCCACGGCGGTCGTCACGGCCGCCGTGCGCGTCTCCACGCCGAGCTTGTCGAAGATCCGCACCAGGTGGGTCTTCACGGTGGCCTCGCTGATGAACAACGCCCTGGCGATCTCCCGGTTCGACAGGCCCTTGGCCAGGTGCTCCAGGATCTGCACCTCACGGCGGCTGAGCTTCGGCGCCGGACGGCGGACCTGGCTCAGCAGCCGTTGCGCGATGTCGGGCGACAGCACGGTCTGGCCGCTCGCCGCGGTGCGCACGGCGGCGGCGAGGTCCTCTGGCGCGCAGTCCTTGAGCAGGTAGCCGATCGCGCCGGCCTCAACAGCGCGCACGATGTCGGCGTCCGAGTCGTAGGTCGTGAGCACCACGACCTGCGGCGGCGACGGCAGCGCGCGAATCCTCGTGGTGGCCTCGACACCGTCGATGCCCTTGCCCAGCTGGAGGTCCATCAGCACGACCTCCACAGTGGACGCGAGCTCGACGGCACGTTCACCGGTCGGTGCCTCCACCACCTCGAAGTCGCGCGACAGCAGTCCGACCAGTCCGAACCGGACCACCGGGTGGTCGTCGACCACCAGCACCCTCACGGCGTCGGCACCGTCACGGCCACGGCGGTTCCCTCCCCCGGCGCGCTCTCCACGGACACCGTGCCACCCAGCTCGGTGATGCGCCCGCGGATCGAGGCCAGGCCGTAGCCGCGGCCCTCCACCGGCACGACCGCGGCCGGGTCGAACCCGCGGCCGTCGTCCACCACGTCCAGCGTCACCGCGTCCCCCAGGTACGACAGCGTGATCGCCACCCGCGCGGCACGGGCGTGCTCGGCGGCGTTGGCCACGGCACCCTGCGCGACCCGCAGCAGCGCCACCTCGGTCTGCACGCTCAACGGGTACGGCTCACCGTCGACCTCGACGTGCGGGCACAGCCGGTGCAGCGCGTCGACCAGCGTGCCGCGGATCGGCGCGAGGTCGCGGACGAACCGGCGCGCCTCGGCGAGGCTGTCCCTGGCGACGGTGGCCGCGCGGTCGTGCTCTCCCAGCTCCAGCAGCAGGGTGATGCTGGAGAACCCCTGCGCCAGCGTGTCGTGGATCTCGCGGGCGACCCGCTGGCGTTCCTGCAGCGCCCCCGCCTCGCGCAGCAGCCGCGCCCGGTCGAAGAACACCGCCGCCGTCAGCACCGCCACCCCGATCGGCCCGAGCACGAGGCTGAGGTCGAACGCCGCCGCCAGCCGGATCTGCGCCAGCACCACCGCGCACGTCAGCACGCCCGCGATCGGCAGCGCGACCCGCGGCCGCAGCTGCCGCAGGCACTGGAAGAACAGCGGGATCGCGCACCACCCGAAGCTCGGCGCGACCCACACGAGCACCAGCCACACCGCGAGCACGACCGGCAACGCCCGCGTCCACCGCACCCCCGCCGGGTACGCGAGCCCCAGCGCCGCGGTCAGGCCGAGCACCAGCACGCCGGCGCCGTGGTACGTCGCGTACCGCGCCGCCGACGCCGTCAACAGCACGTAGAAGCCCGCGTGCATCGCCCGGTGCAGCCACACGTCGGCGACTGTAGGCGAGCGGTGCCGGTGCGCGGGTCAACCGATGGGTTGAACGCCGGTTCAACCGTCACCACCAGGTTCCCGCTGCTCCCGTTCGCGATCGTGGAGCACATGGACATCAAGAAGATCGCAGTCGCCACCCTCGTCGTGCTGACCGTCGGCGGCGGCTACGCGGCCGCCGACCAGCGCACCACGACCCGCACCGAGAAGGTGCTGACCATCGACGCCGCCGTCCGCGCCGCCCAGGCCACCCTCGACGCGGCCGAGAAGGAGAACCAGCGGGTCACGGTCGCCGTCGTCGACCGCGGCGGCGACCTGGTCGTGCTGCTCGCGGGCGACGGTGCCGGCCCGCAGACCGAGGAGTCAGCGCGGCGCAAGGCGTTCACCGCGGTGTCGTTCGGCGCGCCGACCTCGGAGCTCGCCGGTCGCGTGACCGGGCAGGGCGCGACGCTGCGGGACATCCCGGGGACGCTGTTCCTGGGCGGCGGGGTGCCGGTGGCCGTGGACGGCACGCCGGTCGCGGGCATCGGGGTCGGCGGGGCGCCCAGCGGTGACCTGGACGAGAAGTTCGCACGGGCGGGACTTGCGACGCTGCGCTGACAGGGGGCGTCAGGGGTGCTGGCGGGGCCGCCAGTCCCGGCGCGTGCCGTGCCGAGCGGCCCGGTCAGTCCTGGTGTTCCCGTGCGTGGCGGGCCACGTGCCGCCCCGGTTCCGGCCGCTTCGCCATCAGCAGCACCACGACGGCGGTGATGAGCCCGAGCGTGGCCAGCACGGCGGCCACGGCGCGGGCACCGGGGTGGTCGAGGACCAGCGTGCAGATCGTCAGCGCCAGCACCACGGCGGCGATCGGGCCGATGACGGCGATGTGGCCGGCGGGCTCGGTGCGGTCCTCGCGCTGGTCCAGCGGGGCGAGCGGCGGGAGCTGGGCGACGGGCTCGAAGGGCGCCATCGTCTCGACCGTCTCGAAGTGCCCGCGGGAGGGCAGGTGAGGAGGCGTCACGTACGCACCTTTGGTCGGGGGCCGAAAACCATCGTGCCCGACGCGGGCACGCCGGGGCAAACCTCGCACCGGCACCCGGCGCCGTGGTCCCATGTGCGGCGGAACGACAGGAGGTCGACATGTGCCGGTGGCTCGCCTACTCCGGTTCACCGGTGTTGCTGGAGGACATCCTCTACCGGCCGGAGAACTCGCTCGTCATGCAGAGCAAGCACGCCCGGCTCGGCGCGACGGCGGTGAACGGCGACGGGTTCGGCATCGGCTGGTACGGCGCGGTCACCGGCACGCCGGGGCTGTTCCTCAGCACCGAGCCGGCGTGGAACGACCGCAACCTGCGCGAGCTGGCGGCGCAGATCACCGCGGACCGGGTGTTCGCGCACGTCCGGGCGTCGACGGGGGCCGCGGTGCAGCGCACGAACTGTCACCCGTTCCGGTACAAGAACTGGCTGTGGATGCACAACGGGCTCATCGCGAAGTTCCCGCTGGTGCGCCGCGAGCTCGCGCTGGCCGTGACGCCGGAGCTGTACCCGCTGATCGAGGGGTCGACGGACTCGGAGGTCATGTTCTACCTGGCCGTCGGGTTCGGCCTGGAGCAGGACCCGACGGGCGCGGTGGCGCGGATGGTGGCGTTCGTCGAGGACGTCGGCCACCGCAACGGGGTCGAGTTCCCGGTCCAGATGACGGTCGCGACCACGGACGGCACGACCACGTGGGCGTTCCGCTACTCCAGCCGCGGCAGGTCGCGCAGCCTCTTCCACAGCGCGGACCTGTCGACGTTGCGCGACCAGTACCCGGACAACCCGGCGTTGCACGACCTCGCGGACGGGTCGCGGCTGATCGTGTCCGAACCGCTGGGCGACCTGCGCGGGGCGTGGCTGGAGGTGCCGGAGTCGACGTGCGTCGTCGTCCGGGCCGGGGTGGAGGAGTTCTTCCCGTTCCGGCCGGAGGCCTCGGCGCTGGTGCCGCGCGGCTGAGCCGGAGCAGGACCGCGCCGAGACCGTCAGTCACGCGACAACGGCTGCGCGCACAGACGTCCTGCCGTCCCACCACCGCCGGCCCAGCGGTGAGCGCACGTGTCACCGCCGGGCCCGCCGGTCACCCGATCAGAAATCCCTGTTCCTCGATCGCACGGTCATACGACCACCGTTCCTCCTGTTCTCGAACGAACGATCAGCAGCGCTGCACGGTCGCGAGCGCCGCCGCCGCACCGAGTGCCCTGAGCACCGCCGCGAGGTGCGGTGCTTCTTCACTTCCCCGTCGCACGGCCGCGAACACGTGCCGGGTGGGTTGTTCCGCGTCGAGCACCCTGATCACCACGTCCTCGGGCGGTGCAGCGGTGATCAGCCGGGGCACCAGAGCGAGGCCCAGCCCGAGTCCCACCGCACCCAGCGTCGTGTCCCAGTCGGCGATCTCGTGCACGATCTCCGGCGTGAACCCGGCGGTGACGCACGCGGCGAACGAGATGTCGCGGCACGTGCCGGGGGTGGGGAAGATCCACGCCTCGCCGGACAGGTCCGCCAGCCGCACCACCGGCGCGTCCGCCAGCGGGTGGCCCACCGGCAGCGCCACGTCGAACCGCTCGGCGAACAGCGCGAGCCGGTGGAACCGCCGGTCGGTCGCCGCCGGGCTCTCCTTGGACTCCACGCTCAGCACGACGTCGACGTCCCCGCGCACCAGCTGGTCGAACGAGTGCGGCGGATCGGACTCCACCAGCCGCACCACCACCCCGGGCAGGGTGTCGCGCAGCTCGCGCACCGCGGGCAGCACGAGCCCGGACAACGTGGCCGCGAACCCCGCGACCCGCACCTCGGCCACCGAGCCCTCCGAGTAGGCCGCGAGGTCGGCCTGCACCCGTTCCAGCTCGGCGAAGATCTCGTTGGCGCGCCTGAGCAGCACGCGGGCGGCGTCGGTGAGGCGCACCCGGCGGCCCGCGGGCTCGACCAGCCGGACCCCCGCCTCCTTCGACAGCGACACGAGCTGCTGGGACACGGCCGACGGCGTGAGGTGCAACGCCTGGGCCACCGCGGCGACGGTGCCCCGCTCGTCGAGTTCGCGCAGCATCCGCAGCTTGCGGACGTCCAGGTCTGCCATCACGCGGCCAGCGCGCCGGCTAGCTGGGCCCTGCGGTGGATCCCGAGCTTGCGGTAGATGCTCGTGATGTGCAGCTCCACCGCGCGGACCGACACCCGGAACCTGGAAGCGATCTCACGGTTGGTCCGGCCGTCCACGATGAGCGTGGCGATGCGCTGCTCGTGCGCTGTCAGCGCGCGGCTCCCCATCGAGGATCCGGATGGGCGGGAAGCCATAGGAATTCCCGATTGCTGCGGCTCCGCCTCCTTTCCGGACGGACCGGGAAGGCCGTCGAGGAACCCGCGCCATTCACGAATCCTGATACCGCGCAACAACTTTCCGCGAACGTACGGATCGGCGGCCACCAAACGGCGGACAGTGACGTCGTCCTCGGCCTCGCACAGCAGCAACCCACCGGACTCGTCGGCGTACGGGCCGCCCCCCAGCAGGACCCCGCGCCCCGCCAGCTCTTCCCAGTACCGCCGGTGAGCGGGCCGAACGCCGGCTAACCGCTCGTGTTCCGGCCCGAACACCATCTCGACGACAAAGCGCGCCATGCCGATCCCCCCTGCCGAAGCGTTGACCGCACCAGTGAGTACGTCAGTACAAACTTGAACGCAAGACCTAGTTTGAGTGTAGGTGCCCCGGTTCCATCCTGCGAGACCGAGCTTCACCGCATTGCCCGAGTACACCGGCAATTGCGTACTTTCACTACCAGGAGGCGCGACGCAGCGGCTAAACTTGACTCCGGGTACATAGTTGTACTGGGAACCACTTTGAACCCAACTCGGGGGAAACTTGACACGCCGCAACGCCTCCAGCACCTCGGGAACCACTACCGGACCCGGTGCTCGGACCGGATCGGCGGGTGCCCCTGCACGGGACCGCGCGGTCGCCGTCGCCGGGATGGCCTGCCGCTTACCCGGCGCCGGGTCGGTCGGTGCCTTCTGGGACCTGCTGCTCGGCAACACCGACGCGATCACCGAGATCCCGCGCGACCGGTTCGACGTCGACGACCACTACTCACCGGAACCCGCTCCGGGTAGGACGATCTCGCGCCACGGCGGGTTCCTCGCAGATGTCCGCGGTTTCGACGCGGAGTTCTTCGGCATCTCCCCGCGCGAGGCCCGCGCCATGGACCCGCAGCAACGCCTGCTGCTGGAGGTCGCCTGGGAGGCCCTGGAGGACGCCGGAATCCGGCCGTCCGGGCTCGCCGGGCGCCGGGTCGGCGTCTTCGTCGGGCAGGCGACCGCCGAGTACGGCAAGGCCAGCCGCAGTGCCGGCAACCACGACGTGCGCCACGCGGCCGGCGGTGAGCTGCGCGCGGTGACGTCCGGCCGGCTGTCCTACGCGCTGGACCTGCGCGGGCCGTCGATCACGGTCGACACGGCCTGCTCGTCCTCGCTGGTGGCCGTGCACAACGCCCGGCAGGCGCTGCTCGCGGGCGAGTGCGACCTCGCGGTCGCGGCCGGGGTCAACGTGATCCTGCTGCCCGACGACGCGATCGCCTACTCGCAGGCCGCGATGCTCGCACCCGACGGCCGGTGCAAGTTCGGGTCGGTGAACGCGAACGGCTTCGTGCGCAGCGAGGGCGTCGGCGCGGTCGTGCTGGAACGCCACGCCGACGCCGTCGAGCACGGCGACCGGGTGCGTGCCCTGCTGCTCGGGAGCGCGATCAGCAACGACGGCAGGGGCAGCGGCCTGCTGCTGCAACCGGCGGTGCGCGGTCAGGTCGAGATGCTCCAGGCGGCGTACCGCGACGCCGGCCTCGATCCGTCCACTGTGGACTACATCGAGGCGCACGGCACCGGCACGAGCGTCGGCGACCGGGTCGAGCTGACGGCGCTGGCCGAGGTCGCGGGCACCGGCAGGGAGCACCCGCTGCTGCTGGGGTCGGTGAAGAGCAACATCGGCCACACCGAGGCCACCGCGGGCATCGCCGGGCTGATCAAGGCCGTGCTGGTCGCCGAGCACCGGACCGTGCCCGCCTCGCTGCACGCGCAGGTGCAGGCCGAGCAGCTCACCGGTGCCCCGATGCGGGTCGTCACCCGCAACCAGCCGCTGACCGCCGAGCACCCGGTGGTCGGCGTCAGCTCCTTCGGCATCTCCGGCACCAACGTGCACGCGGTGCTGACCTCGCCACCGCCGGGGGAGCCCGCGGCGGAACCCGACGGCCGTCCCCGCGTGCTCACGCTGTCCGCGAAGAGCGGGGCCGCGTTGCGCGAGTCCGCGCAGGCGCACCTGGCGCACCTGCGGGAGACCGACGCGGTGCGGGACGTCTGCCACACCGCGTCCGTGCGGCGCGACCACCACGAGCACCGGCTCGCGGTCTCCGGCGTGAGCACCGCCGAGCTGCTGGCCGGGCTGCGGGCGTTCCTCGCGGGCGCCGAGGCGAAGGGCGCGGTGGCGGGCCGGGCGGCCGACCGGCCGAAGGTCGTGTTCCTGTTCCCCGGCCAGGGGTCGCAGTGGCGCGGCATGGGCCGGGAGCTGCACGCGGTCTCCCCCGCGTTCCGGGAGGCGCTGCTGGAGTGCGACGCGGCCGTGCGCGAGGAGGCCGGCTGGTCGGTCGTGGACGTGCTGCTCGGCGACGCGCCGTGGCCGGAGGCGCTGTCGGTGCTGCAACCCGTGCTGTGGGCGGTGCAGGTGGCGCTGGCAGCGCACTGGCGGTCGTGGGGCGTCGAACCGGACGTCGTGGTGGGGCACAGCATGGGCGAGGTGGCCGCGGCCCAGGTGTCCGGCGCGCTCACGGTGCGCGCCGCGGCGGCGGTGATCTGCCGGCGCAGCGCGGCGATGCAGGAGACCGCGGGCAGCGGCGCGATGCTGTGGGCCGAGCTGTCAGCCGAACGCGCGGAGGGCCTGGTCGACCGGTACCGCGGCGAGGTGTGCGTGGCGGCGGACAACTCGCCCGGCACGTGCGTGCTGGCCGGGCCCGCGGAGTTGATGGCGGGTGTGGCGGAGGACCTGGACGCGTTCGGCATCGCCTGCCGGCCGGTGCGCGACGTCGACGTGGCGTCGCATTCGCCGTTGATGGACAAGGTCGCGACGGCGCTGCGCGAGCAGCTGGAGGACCTGCGCCCGAACGCACCGCAGGTCGACTTCCGGTCCACCGTGGAGCACGGCAGGCGCGAGCTCGACGCCGCGTACTGGGCGGACAACGTGCGGCGCACGGTGCGGCTCAACGACACCGTGCGCCGGGTGCTCGCCGACGCCCGCACCGCCGTGGTGCTGGAGGTCAGCCCGCACCCGGTGCTGCTGACCGCCGTCGCGGAGATCGGGGAGGCGGCGGGCTGGACCGGCACGGGCGTGCCGACGCTGCTGCGCGACGAGCCCGAGCTGCGCGCGGTCACGGCGGCGCTGGGCGCGCTGCACGTCGCGGGCGTGCCGGTCGACTGGGCGAGCCGCCAGGGCGACGGCCGGTGCGTGCCGCTGCCCGCCTACCCGTGGCAGCACCAGGACTACTGGTTCGAGTCGTTCACCGCCGACACCGAGGTCGTCCGCGAGGTCGACGTGGCCTCCCTCGGCGTGGCGGAGGCGTTGCGGGGCCTGCGGTTCCGCGGTCTCACACCGCTGCCGGCGGCCGTGCTGTTCGAGGCCGTGCTGTCGGTCGTGCGCGGCACCGGCACCACGCACACGTTGCGCAACATCCGCTTCCACGAGCTGTGCACGGTCGATCCCGACGCGCTGCCGTCCCTGACGGTCACGGTGCGGCCGGAACGCGGTGGCGTGCGGGCGTTCACCGTGCACACCGACGAGGGCGTGCGGTGCGTGAGCGGTGAGGTGGAACGCGGGGGCGCGGTCGCCTCGTCCGGGCTGGACTGGGCGCTGGCGCGGTGCCGGGAGTACGTGCGCGACAGCGACTTCCGCGACCTCGCCGCCCGGCAGGGGTACGAGTTCGAGGGGCCGTTCCGCACGCTGCGGCAGGCGTGGCGCGGGCAGGACGCGGCGGTCGCCAGGTTCACGCCGGGAACGGCGGCGGGGCCGGTGGTGCTGGAGACCGGCATGCAGGCCGTGCTGCTGGCACTGGGCACCGCGGTCGTGCCGCTGGGCGTCGAACGGGTGCGGGTCACCGGCCGGGCGAGCGGCGAGTTCTGGGCGGTCGCCCGCAAGCGGCGCGGCAAGCCGGTCGTCGACGTGCGGTTGTTCGACGCCGAGCACGAGTGCTTCGCCGAGCTGAGCGGCGTCACCGTGCGCACCGGCACCGCCGGGCCGTTCGCGGGGCTGGTGAACGGTGTGGCGGGCCTGCTGCGCACGGCCCGCACCCGGCGGCCGCGACCCGAGCCGGCCCGGGAACCGGTCCCGGTCGCCGCCACCGTCCCCGCCGTCCCGGCCGTCCCCGCCGTCCCCGCCGTCGCGGACGAACCGGCCGGGCAGACGGTGGACGCGGTGCTGGAGCACGTGGCGGCGGTGCTGGGCACGACACCGGACCGGGTGGACACCCGGCGGGCGTTGCGCGACCTGGGCCTCGACTCCCTGATGGCCGCGCAGCTCGCCGCACGCCTGAAGAAGGCGTTCGGGCGGACCGTGCCCGCCGCCCTGCTGCTGGGGCCGGAGGAGGTGGGCGCGCTCGCCGACCGCCTGCTGGCTAGCGGTCCGGCCTGACCAGCACGCCGTGCATCAGCACCCGCAGGGTCGTGACGAGCTCGTTCGCCAGCGTCGTCGGCTGCTTGCCGCGGCCGACGTACCGGTAGAGCGTGCCCAGGTAGACGTCCCGCAGCATGTTGCCGACGAGGATCGGGTCGACGTGGTCCCCCACGTCACCCGCGTCCTTGCCGGCGCTGACGATCTCGGCGAACAACGGCGTCGCGTACGGCTCCTCGAAGATGGGGTGGCCGCACCGCACCCAGGCCGCGAGCATGACCTGCGTGGTGCGCCACTCCAGCTTGTTGATCCGCGCGAGCGCGCGCATGCAGTTCTCCAGCGAGGACAGCACGTCGTTGCCGCCGCCCGCGATGGCACCGAGCTCCGCCCGCAGCGTCTCCCTGCGCCGCGTGCCCCACGCGGCGATGACCTCCTCCTTCTTCTCGAAGTAGTTGAAGAAGGTGCCCCGCGCGACATCGGCCCGTTCGGTGATGTCCTCGATCGAGGTCTCGTCGTAGCCCTGCTCGGTGAACAGGTCGAGCGCCGCCGTGTACAGCCGCTCGTACATGGCCCGCTTGTGCCGCTCACGCCTCCCGACGGCCTGAGTCGGCTCCGCGGGCTCGGCCACGCGTCGCGTCCCCGCCATACGTGAACCCCCGTCTAAGTGTGTACCGCAGTACAGGCTAGCGGTACGCCGCGCCCGGAAGTACCGCCCGATGGTGCGATCACACTCTGCTACGAATGCGTGCTCCAGTGGTGGATGCCGGTACCGCGAGTGTCGCAATGCCGCCCAACGTACGCACCGCCAGGAGTGTGTTGCCACCACGTCCGGCGCCTTTCCCGGTCACCTGTGCTCGGCGACCAGGTGAACGCAGAAGATCACGCGCACCGCCGTGAGCGCCAGGGGCGGTGTCCCGCCAGGGCCGTCGCGCCTCTCGCGGTGGAACGGGTCTCGGGGTCGTCCACCGGTTCCGTGCTCGCTGGAACGAGCCTCTTCGTCCTCTTCACACTTTTCGCCGTCGAGGTGGCCGTGCCCGGACCGGGCGAGAGCCCCCGCTCCCGCCCGGTGGCGATCACTCCACCAGCTTGCCCGCCGTGTCGACCTCGCGCATCAGCGCCGCGATCTCCTCGGGCACCGGCGGGATCTCCTCCCGCTCCACCCGTCCCGGCCCCGACCACACCAGGTTGACCTGCAACGCGGGGTCGAGCTCCGGGTGGTCGGACCGGTTGTGGCAGCCGCGGGTCTCCCGGCGTTCCAGCGCGCACTCCAGGGTCGCGCGGGCCGCCAGCGCCGAGGCCTTGAGGTCGAACGCGTGCGCCAGGTCCTGGTGGCCGGCGAGGTCCGGGTGCACGCCGACCTGCTCGATGCGCGCCTCCAGCTCGTCGAGCTCCGCCAACCCCTTGCGCAGCCCGGCTTCGTCGCGCACCACGCCCGCGTGCTCGGTCATCGTGTTGCGCAGCGACCGTTGCAACGCGCGGACGTTCTCCGGGCCGTCGGCGGCCAGCAGCGCGTCCACCTCGGCCCGTGCCTCGGCCAGTGCGGCGTGCGAACGGTGTTGTGCCGTCAGGGAAGCCGAGTACTCGGCGGCGGCCTCGCCGACGATCCGGCCGTAGACCAGCAGCTCGATGAGCGAGTTGCCACCCAGCCGGTTCGCGCCGTGCAGACCGCTCGACGCCTCACCGATGGCGAACAGGCCGTCCACACCGGTCGAGTGGTCCGACGGCGACACCCACACCCCGCCCATGGAGTAGTGGGCGGTCGGCGCGATCTCGACCGGTTCGCGGGTGATGTCCTTCATCTGCAGCTCCAGCAACGTCTGGTAGACGCGCGGGAGGCGCCGCATGATCTGCTCGCGCGGCAGGTGGGACACGTCGAGCCACACACCGCCGTTCGGGGTGCCGCGGCCCTCCTTGATCTCCGTGTACGCGGCGAGCGCCACCCGGTCGCGGGTGGACAGTTCCCTCCGGGCCGGGTCGTAGCGGTCCATGAACCGCTCGCCCAGCGCGTTCGTGAGGATTCCGCCCTCGCCGCGCGCCGCCTCGGACACCAGCGTGCCGGCCGCGTTCTCCGGTTCCAGCAGGCCGGACGGGTGGAACTGCACGAGCTCGGGGTCGCGGATGCGGCCGCCGGCGAGCACGGCCAGCCGGAACGAGTCGCCGGTGTTCTCGTCACGGCGCGACGACGTGCGCCGCCAGATGCGGGTGTGGCCACCGGCGGCGAGGATCACGACGTCGGCGTGGAAGACGTACCGCGTGCCGTCGGTCAGGTCGAACCCGTAGGCGCCGAAGACCACGTTGTCCCGCACCAGGATGCGGGTGACGTAACACGAGTCGAGGACGGGGACGCCCAGCTGCGCGGCCCGGTTGACGAGCGTGCGCTGGATCTCCAGCCCGGTGTAGTCGCCGGCGAACGACGTGCGCCGGAACGTGTGCGCGCCGAAGAACCGCTGCGAGATGCGCCCGTCGTCCTCGCGCGCGAACGGCATGCCCCAGCGTTCCAGGTCGGCGATGCCGCGCGGGGCCTGTTCGGCGACGACCCGGACGATCTCCGGGTTGGCGAGCAGGTAGCTCTCCTTGACGGTGTCCGCTGCGTGCTGCTGCCAGGTGTCGGCCTCGTCCATCGTGCCGAGCGCCGCGTTGATGCCGCCCGCGGCGAGCGCGGTGTGCGCGTCGGACTTCGGCCGCTTCCCGACGACCGTCACGTCCACGCCGCGTTCGGCGAGCTCGATGGCGGCGCGCAGCCCCGCGCCCCCGGTTCCGATCACCAACACCGATGTGGCGACTTGCTTTTCTGTCATCACGGCCTCCGTTGCCCGTTGGTTCCATTAACCAGGACCGGACAGCGCATGCGCTTGTGACTGTTAGCCGCGCGACACCGCGAGCCGCGTCACGTGTGCCGCCCTGAGCAGCTCGCCAACTCAACATCAACAGGCACTTCTCCACTGCCAACAGCGCCGCCGGCCGTTCGTGGTCCGGCCGGTGGCGGGGTGAGTTGGTGGTACTTGCAGATGCCTGAGCAACAGGGGGCGAGAGCATAGGATTGGGGTGTGTTCGTGAAGCTCTGTGGTCTGCGCACCGAAGCCGATGTCGACGTCGCGGTCGCGACGGGGGCCGACGCGGTCGGGTTCGTGCTGACCGCCAGCCCCCGCCGCATCGACGTGGACCTGGCCCGCCGTCTGGTGGCCGCGGTGCCGGACCACGTGCTGACCGTGGCCGTCGTGCGCGGCATCCCCGCCGGCGAGGCGGGTGAGCTGGCTCTGCGGACCGGCGTGCGCGCGTTGCAGCTGCACGGCGACTACCCGAAGGAGTCGTTCGACGAGCTGAGCGGCCACCCGTTCACGCTCGTGCGGGCGACCGCACTGGGCCCGGACACGGACGTGCGCACCGGCGCGTTCGGCGAGCAGCTGCTGCTGATCGACTCCCCGGTCGCGGGCTCCGGCGAGCAGTGGGACGTCACCCGCCTCGCGGACCGCCGCCCGGAGGGCACCTGGGTGCTGGCGGGCGGCCTGTCGCCGGAGACCGTCGCCGACGCGGTCGCGGTGGCACGGCCGTGGGGTGTGGACGTGTCGAGCGGCATCGAGTCCAGCCGCGGGGTCAAGGACCACGGCCGCATGCGCGAGTTCGTCGCCGCCGCCCGCGCCTGAACGCGGCGCGTCAGGCCGCGCGGTAGCCGGGGATGTCCTCGACCCGGTGGTAGACCGGCAGACCGCGTTCCCGGGCGATCCGCACGTCCTGGTCGGCGCCGGTCGACGCACCGGGCAGCCGCAGCACCGCGTCGCACTTCTCGAGCAGGCGCTGCGCCGTCGGGTACATGATCCCCTCGGCCACCGGATCGGCCGGGGAGCTGCCGCCCGCGCCGCGCAGCACCGGCAGCGCCACCCATTCACCGATCATCGGCACGTGGCCGCTGCGGAAGATCGGCCACGCGGCCTCCTCCAGGCGTTCGAGGTTGCGCGCCATCAGGTCCGGATCGTCCCCGGTGCCGGAGCGGTAGGGGCCGGCGATCAGGATCAGCATGCCCCGACCATAATGTGCAAGACTCGGCAAAAACAAGGAGAAACGTGCATGCTTGCCGCTCAACGCCGTGACCTGCTGCTCGAACGCCTGCGCACCGACGGCCGGATCGTCGCCAAGGAACTCGCCGCGGAGGTCGGCCTGTCCGAGGACACGATCCGCCGCGACCTGCGCGACCTCGCGGCGGCCGGGCTGTGCCAGCGCGTCTACGGCGGCGCGTTGCCCGCCTCGCCCGCGGTCGCCGACTACACCGCGCGGCAGGAGGTGTCGGTGCCCGGCAAGCAGCGGGTCGCCGCGGCGGCAGCGGCGCTGGTCGAACCGGGCAGCACCGTGATCATCGACGGTGGCACGACCGCACTGGCCGTCGTGCGGGCGTTGCCGTCGGACTTGCGCGCCACGGTCGTCACGCACAGCCCGACGGTCGCGAGTGCGTTGGAGCACCACGAGAACGTGGACGTCTACGTGATCGGTGGCCGGCTGTTCAAGCATTCGATGGTCGCGTGCGGCGCCGCCGCGGTGGAGGCCGCCCAGGGCGTGCACGCCGACCTGTTCCTGCTGGGCGTCACCGGTGTGCACCCGGAGGCAGGGCTGACGACCGGGGACGCGGACGAGGCGGCGATGAAACGCGCGCTGGCCCACCGGGCGGCGGACACCTACGTGCTGGCGAGCGCGGAGAAGATCGGTGCGGCGTCGCGGTTCTCGGTGCTGCCGCTGGAGGAGGTCGCCGGGGTCGTCACCGACGCGGACGACGACGTCGTGCGCGCCCTGCCCGTGCCGGTCATCCGCTCCTGACGGTGCGCAGGTAGGTCAGCACGGCCATGACCCGCCGGTTGACGTCGTCGTCCGGCGGCAGGCCGAGCTTCGCGAGGATGTTGCCGACGTGCTTGCCCACCCCGGCGTCCGACAACGTGAGCCGGCGGGCGATGGCGGCGTTGGAGTGCCCTTCGGCGAGCAGCCCGAGCACCTCGGTCTCGCGGGCGGACAGCGCCGCGAGCGGGGAGCGCCGGACGAGTCCGCGCACCACCTCGGGGTCGATGACCGTGCCGCCCGCGACGACGTGCCGCAGCTTCGCGACGAACTCCTCGACGTCGGCCACCCGGTCCTTGAGCAGGTAGCCGACGCGGTCGCCGCTGTCGATGAGGTCGGCGGCGTGCCGGTGCTCGACGTACTGGCTGAGCACCACGACCGGCAGCCCGGGGTGGTCGCGGCGCAACGCGAGCGCGGCCCGCAGTCCCTCGTCGGTGAAGTCCGGCGGCATGCGGATGTCGGTCAGCACCAGGTCCGGGCCGTGCTCGGTCACGGCGGCCCGCAGCGCCTCCGCGTCCCCGACCGCCGCCACCACCTCGAACCCGAACCGGCCCAGCAGACCGGTGAGCCCTTCGCGCAGCAGCACGCCGTCCTCGGCGAGGACTACTCGGATCGGCACGGGATCTCCACGCGCAGTCGGGTCGGGCCACCGGTCGGGCTGGACAGCAGCATTCTCCCGCCCACCACCGCGACCCGGTCGGCCAGCCCGGTCAGACCGGTGCCGCCGGCCGGGTCGGCACCGCCGTGCCCGTTGTCGACGACCTCGACGACGAGCGCGGACCCCTCCTGCCGTGCCTGGACTTGCGCCTCGGTCGCCTGCGCGTGCTTGGCCACGTTCGTGAGCGCTTCGGACACCACGAAGTACGCCGCCGACTCGACGGCTGCGGGCAGGCGGGTGAGGTCCGCGCTGACGGTGACGGGCAGCGGCATCCGGTCGGCGAGGTCGTCCAGCGCGGCTGCCAGGCCGTGGTCGGTGAGCACCTGCGGGTGGATGTCGCGGATGAGCTCGCGCAGCTCCGCCATCAGCTCCTTGGCCTGCTCGTGCGCCGCCGCGACGTTCTCGTTGCCCGGCAGGTCGACGCGGGCCAGCCCGAGCTGGATCGTGAGGCTGACCAGCCGCTGCTGCGCGCCGTCGTGCAGGTCGCGTTCGATGCGGCGCCGCTCGGCCTCGAACGCGTCGACCAGCCGTGCCCGCGAGGCCGACACCTCGACCAGCTCGGCACGCAGGTCGCCGCGACCGCCGAGCAGCTCCCGCGCCAGCTGGGCCTGCACACCGGTGATCCCGGCCGCGAGGTAGGTGAGCGCCACCAGCCCGGCCAGCCCGACCGCGGTGCACGCCCACGCCTCCGCGGCCGTGCCGACCTCCCAGAACAGCACGGCCACCGGCCCGTCCACGACCAGGGCCGGCATCAGCGCGAACGCCACCACCAGCAGGAACAGCACGAAGAAGGCCGAGGACACCACCGGCACGACCGTCGCCAGCAGGCACGTGTGGGCGACCTCCCGCCACATCGCCGCCTCGCCGTAGCGGTGCAGGCCCGCCGCGCGGTCGCCGGTCGTGATCGGCCTGGTGTCGACGAGCCGCACCCGCGCCCGTTCCACCTTCGCGAGCTGCGTCGCCAGCACCGGGACAACGGTCGCGGCCAGCACGCCGAGCGCCGCCGACAACACCGCGGCGGGACTCGGCCCCTTGGTCGCGATCGGTTGCCACAGCAGCACGACGAGCGCGAGCGGTGCGCCCGCGACCAACGCCACCGGCAGGTTCGTGACCAGGTACCACAGCGACCGCCACGGCCAGCCGCCCAGCAGGAACCCGCGGCCGGTCACCGCGTCGAGCACCGTCACCGGCGCGCCCTCCCCCATGCGTCCAGGGTAGGCCCAGCCCTACCTCGATCCGGGCGCTGGACGTAGTGCAGGGACCCGGCCCCGCACGGTTGGCTCTGTCACCGTGAGCTACGGGGGAACCACACCGTTCGCGGTCGAGCTGCGCGCGGTGACCAAGCAGTACGGGGCCAAGTCCGCCACGGTGCGCGCGCTCGACGGGGTCAGCCTCGGCTTCCCGTCCGGCACCTGGACGGCGGTCATGGGGCCGTCCGGGTCGGGCAAGTCGACGCTGCTGCACTGCGCCACCGGCCTGGACCGCGTGACGACCGGCCAGGTGCTGCTGACCGGCGCCGACATCACCAGGGCACCGGAGGCGTACCTGACGACGTTGCGGCGCCGGTCGATCGGCTTCGTCTTCCAGCACTTCAACCTGGTCGCCTCGCTGACGGCCGCGCAGAACGTGGCGCTGCCGTTGAAGCTCGCCGGCTCCCGTGCGTCCACACAGGACATCGCGGAGGCGCTGGGCCGGGTCGGTCTCGCCGACCGGCAGCACCACCGCCCGCGCGAGCTGTCCGGCGGTCAGCAGCAGCGCGTCGCCATCGCCCGCGCGATGATCACCCGCCCGGCCGTGCTGTTCGCCGACGAACCCACCGGCGCACTGGACTCGCGGTCCGCGCGCACGGTGCTGGGCCTGCTGAAGGACCTCGTCACCGCCGGTCAGACGATCATCATGGTCACCCACGACCCCGCCGCCGCGGCCTCGGCCGACTCGGTCGTCTTCCTCTCCGACGGCCGGGTGGTCGACCGGCTCGACCGGCCCACCACCCACGCGGTGGCGGAACGCCTGGCGCGCCTGGAGGAGTCGTGCTGACCCTGTCGCTGAGCACGTTGCGCGAACGCTGGCCGTTGTTCGTCGGCGCCGTGCTGACCGTGGCGCTGGGCGTCGCGCTCGTGCAGGCGGCCCTGCTGGTCATGGCCGCCACCGGGCGCGGCTGGGTGCCGCCGGGCGTCACCGAGGAGGAGGCGCTGCGGATCAACGAGGGGTACGTCGGCGCCGCCACGCTGCTCGGGATGACCGTGCCGCTCGCCGCGTTCCTCGCGGTGTTCATCGTCGGGTCGACGTTCGCGTTCACCGTCGCCCAGCGCAGCCGCGACCTCGCACTGCTGAGCGTGCTGGGAGCGAACCGGCGTCAGCTGCGCCGCCTGCTGCTGTGCGAGGCGTTGTTCCTCGGCGTCTTCGGCACGCTGGTCGGCGTCGTCCTCGCGTTCCCCGCCACGCTGGCGCAGTCGGCCGTGCTGCACGGCTTCGGCTTCCTGCCCGACGGCTTCGAGGCGCCGTTCGGCCCGTGGGTGCTGGGCGCGTCGGTGCCGATCGGCGTGGGCGTGGCGGTCCTCGGCGTGCTGTCGGCGTCCCGCGGCGCCGCGCGGGTCCAGCCGCTCGACGCCTTGCGCGACACCGGTTCCGCAGCACGGGTGATGACGCCGGGAAGGTGGGTCACCGGCCTGCTGTGCGCTGCCGCCACGGCCGGGTTCATCGCGCTGACCCGCTCCGGCGACCTGCTGGTGGCGCTCGGAATGTCGTTGCTGATCTCGATGACCGGCTCAGTCGCCCTGAGCAGGCTGAGCCCGCTGCTGGTGCCCCTGGTGGGCCGGCTGTTCATCCTTCCCGGAAGCACTCTCGCCGAGCTGGCACGGGCGAACCTGCGCGACGGCGTCCGCCGCAGCGCCTCGACCGCCGCACCGCTGATCGTCCTCGTCGCGCTGGTCCTGGGCATCGACGGTTCCCTCGGGTCGCTGGCGAAGCTCACCGGCGTCGAACAGGAGCGGTCCGTCCGCGCCGACCTGGTCGTCGACTCGACCGGCGCCCAGTCCGCCCGCCTCGCCGCACTCCCCGGCGTCGCCGTGGCCGCCCCGCAGACCCTCCTCCCGGTGTCGATCACGGCCCTGAGCGCCGAGTCCCCCGACGACCCGCCCCGCCCGCAGACCTACGACGACCTCGTGTTCGCCGTCGACCCGGTGACCTACCTGGAGACCCACGTGGCCCAGCCCCGCTCCGGCGACCTCGCCGCACTGACCGGCCCGACGGTCGCCGGCGGTTCCGCGGTGTGGGGCGACCGACTGGTCGGTGAGACGGTCACCCTGCGGCACAACGGCCAGGAGACCACCCTTCGCTTCGTCGCACGCCTGCCGGAGACCCTGGCGCTGGGCGAGGAGTTCCTGGTCTCCCGCGACGCAATCCCGGCGGACCTGCTCGCCACCTCCCCCACGCAGACGTTCCTGCGCCTCACCCCCGGCACCGACCCCGCCACCGTCCGCTCCGCCATCGCCGCCGGGGACCTCGGCACCGTCCGCACCGTCGCCGAGTGGGCCGGCGCCGCCGCGAAGGCCCAGCAGAGCGGCAACCTCGTCATCATGGCCGTCCTCATGGGACTGTCCGGTCTGTACGCGGCCATCGCCGCCGTCAACGCCGTGGTCATCGCCGGTGCCGAACGCCGCGCCGAGTTCGCGGTCCTGCGCCTGTCCGGCCTCACCCGCCGGCAGGTCACCACGGCCGCGTTGATCGAGTCGACCGTGGTCACCGTGGTCGGTCTGCTGCTCGGTGCCCTGGTGGCGGCGGGGGCGTTGATCGGGGTGGCCGGTGGGACGGGTGGCGTCGTGGCCGTGCCGTGGGGGTTGTTCGGCGTGCTCTCGGCGGGCGCGCTGGTGGTCACCGCGGTCGCTTGCGCGCTCACGACCTGGAAGGTCTCCTCAACCTCGTGAACCAGCGCCTACCCTGGGCGTCGTTCCCGTGCGAAGGAGGCGACCATCAAAACGGTCATCCGCTGGGGCTTGAACCACGGCGTGCCGAGGGTGGCGTTGCGCCTGGCCGCGCGCAAGGGCGACCTCCAGGGCCGCATCACGGTCGAGGCGAACAACGGCAACGACCTCACGGGGTTGTTCGACGAGATCAGGGCACACGGCCCCTTGGCGCCCACCGGCATCGGACACGTCACGACCAGCCACGCCGCCGTGCGCGAGGTGCTGGGCAGTGACGCCTTCCAGGCCAGCCGCCCCCGTTACGGCAACGGTGTGCTGGGCAGGATCGCGGACTGGGCGGCCACCGACGTGCTGCACCCGGTGCAGCCGCCGTCGTTGCTGGTCACCGAGCCGCCCGCGCACACCCGCTACCGCAAGCTCGTCACGCGCGTGTTCACCGTGCGCGCGGTCGAGCAGCTGCGGCACCGCACGCAGGAGATCGCGGACCAGCTCCTCGACGGCCTCGACCCGAGTGACCCGGTGGACCTGATCCAGACCTACTGCGGCCTGCTGCCGGTCACGGTGATCTCCGAGATCCTCGGCGTGCCGCAGGAAGACCGCGCGAGGGTGCTGGCGTTCGGCGCCTCCGCGGCACCGAGCCTCGACCTGGGCCTGTCGTGGCGGGTGTTCCGCGACGTCGAGACGACGCTGGCCGAGTTCGACGCCTGGCTCAGCCGCCACATCGACGCCCTGCGCGCCAGGCCCGGCACCGACCTGCTCAGCCGCCTGGTCACCGCGAGCGACGACGGCGTGGGCCTCACCGAACGCGAGCTCAAGTCCACGGCGGGCCTGGTGCTGGCGGCGGGGTTCGAGACGACGGTGAACCTGCTCGGCAACGGCATCTCGCTGCTGGCCAGGCACCCCGGGCAGCTGGAGGTGCTGCGCGCGCGGCCGGAGCTGTGGGCGAACACCGTCGACGAGGTGCTGCGCCACGACCCGCCGGTGCTGCTGACCGGCCGGACCTGCGTGAAGGACACCGAGGTCCTCGGCGTGCCGGTCCGCCGCGGGCAGCTCGTCGCGACCGTGCTGGCCGGTGCGAACCGCGACCCGGACGTGTTCACCGACCCGCACACCTTCGACGTGACCCGCGCCAACGCGCGCGACCACGTGTCGTTCGGAGCGGGCCGCCACTACTGCCTCGGGGCGGCGCTCGCGCGGATGGAGGGCGAGATCGGGCTGCGGGCGATGTTCCGGCGGTTCCCGGGGCTGCGGCTGGAGCAGGGCGCCGGTCGGCGACCGACGCGCATCCTGCGCGGGTTCGAACGACTGCCGGTCAGCCTGGGCTGAGCGTCACGAGACCAGGGACAGACCGGGGCGCACCCCGGCCACCGGCTCGGCGGGCACCGCGGCCGGCACCACGACCTCGTCCCCGCCGATCTCCCGCGTGATCCACGCCCCCGACTCGACCATCACCTTCAACGTCCGCACGTCGAGCGCCTGGATGCGCCCCAGGTACCACTCGTCGGAGGCCAGCGAGCCCATCCGGTCGCCCATGCGCGCCTTGACGTCCTTGACGCGCTGGAAGAGTTCGGCGACCAGCGGCTCGCGGTCGAACGGGCCGGTCAGGCCGTCGCGGATGCGGTCCTCGATGCCGCGCGGCACGCCGTCGGCGTCGGGCATCAGCATCGTGGTCCAGGCGCGGGACTTCTCGCGGTACTGGAGCTGCTGCATGATCCCCTCGTGCTGGGCGAAGTCGGCGGCGCGGAAACCGCGGCCCTTCCAGCGCTGGAACAGGTTCACCGCGAGCGACTGGGCGCTCTTCAGGCCCGTGTTGAGGCCGCGGCCGGGCCAGAAGTGCAGGGAGTTGGCGGCGTCGCCGAGCAGGAAGCCGTACGTGGACGGCGAGAGCTGCGCGGTGAACTTCGACATCTGCTGCATGCCCAGGGTGAACGACGTGATGCCCACGACGTCGGCCACGCCGGCGCCGAAGAACCGCAGGCCGTCAAGAATCCGGGGCCACAGGTAGGAGAGCTTGTCCACGGACGGCTTGAACACCGAGCGGTGCCGGTCGCACACGAAGCGACCGCCCTCGGGGCGCATCGTGCAGCCGAACCTGCCGATGCACGCGATGGGGCCGTTGGCGCCCAGCGCGACGATCTCCGAGGCCTCCTCCGCGGTGAGGCGCATGTTGATGAAGCCGCCGCCCATCGAGTTGAACAGGAACCGGTTCTGCGCCACCGTCAACGGCACGGTGTGCTCGTCGGGCACCTTCGACGACACCACGCGGATGCCCAGCACGCGCTCGTCCAGCGGCGAACCGTCCACACTGAACAGTTCGCGTGACGGCGTGCCGAAGTGCGGCTTCAGGGCCTCGCGGGTCGCGGAACGGGCGCCGTCGGCGATGGCGAGCACGTGCAGGCCGTCCCACTTCGAGGGAACGGTGTAGGCCTGCGGCAGCAGCTCGATGCCGAGGTCCTGGGCCAGGTCCAGCAGCGCGTCCTCGATCCAGCGGATCTTGATGTTGCGCGGACGGCCCTTCGACGCGGGTGAGTCGGGGCCGAGCGGCCACATCTCGGAGAAGCGGCCGTCGGCGAACAACCGCTGCCGCACCTCGGCGGGCAGGGCGGCCCAGACGTTGCTCTGCAGCGTCACGACCTGCTCGCGGCGGTTGTTGCCGTCGGAGGCGTCCTTCCACACGACGCGGCCCGCGTGGCGCTTCCAGCGGCGGTCGTGCACGCGCAGCGAGACCTGGTCGCCGAGCATCGTCTTCAGCGAGCACGCGAACGCCAGCCCGACCGGGCCGCCGCCCGCGACGTCGACGCGCATCGGGGCGGTGCGCCGCGGCAGGCGCACGAGCTGTGCGCCCTGACGCGGCAGCATCACCGTCGGGCCGGCCGTCTGGCCGAACAGGACCGTCTTCTCGTCGTCGCGTGCCATCGAACCGCTCCCCCTGCTCACCTGGTGACGGCGATGACACGTGGTGAGACGGGGAACGGTTCAACGAGTTTCGAGAAAGTTCTTCCACGCGCCGGGAGCGAACGTCAGGACGGCGCCCCCCGGGTTCTTCGAGTCGCGCACGAGGGCGTCGCCGGACAGCGCGACCTCGACGCAGTTGCCATCCTCGGTACCGTCGCTGTAGCTGCTCTTACGCCAACGGCGTTCCTCGGTCATCGAAGTCCCCTCGCGGTCGGCCGACGTACTCCGCCAGCTTGCTCCGCGATTGTTCCTCATCCAAGGCGACCTCAGCCAAACGGTCGAACAGCAACCGGGTGCGCACGATCGCCGCCGGGTCCTGCACGAACACCTTCGCCAGATCCGTCTCGGTGAACGCGACCGGCATGGCCTTGTCGTACTCCCACAGCACGCACCCCGACGACGTCACCGCCGCACCGGCCGGCACGATCCTGATCATTCGCACGGCGAACAGCAGCTGGAGGTACTGCTCCTCCATGACCTGACCGTTCCCCACCTGCAATTCCAGCGCATGCTCATGGATGTAGAACAAGCAAGTCGGCCGATCGTGTCGCCGCAGCAACGACTGGCGGTCCGTCCGCACCTGCACCAGGGCCGGAATCCGCTCCTCCGGGACGAACCCGGTCATCCGGTACAGCCCGTCGGCGTACTCCGGCGTCTGGACGAGTCCGGGCACTGACCGCATGTCGTAGCTGGTGATCGTCGTGGCTGTCGTTTCCGCCAGCGCGAGCGTGCGCATGTTGTCGGAGACCTGCACGACGTACTCGTCGAACGCGGTTCGGTAGCGCCGTTTGAAGTCCTCGAAGAAGTCGACGTCCTTGCCGCACATCGTCAGGTACTGCACGAGGTCGATCTCGCTGGCGCGGTACTTGCCGTGCTCGATGGTGGACACCTTGCTGGGGTCCCAGCCGAGCCGGACGGCGAGCGCGGCGCCGCTCAGGTTCGTGGAGGTCTCCCGCAACCGGCGCAGCTCGTCGCCCAGGTCGCGGCTGTACGCCGTGGATGGTGTGGTGGTGGCCATAGGCTGACGCTAGGGGTTGCTCGAAGAGCACGTACCGGCTCATTCGGGTGAAAATGATCAGCGGCCGATGTTGTGCGGTGGACCGGCTGCGAACGGCCGTGACCGCAGCGTCACGTGGCCATCGTCACGACAGCGCCATTCGGACGAACTTGGGCCTTCACGGGTAACTCCGGCTCGGTCGCCGAACGATAGCCAGGCGTCCCCCGCTGCCGAAAGTGGTGCCCATGGAGCCGGACCTCGACGGCCTGTTCGAGATCGCCGTTGACGCCCTTGACGAACCCGAACGCGGCCAGGTGCTGGCCTGGCTCGCGGGCGCCGTCATCGGATCAGGACACACCCAACGTCTCGCGCGCGGCGCGCGTGACGTCGTCCTGCTGCTGCCCGACCGCCTGGTGGTGGTGCGGCCAGACCCGTTCCAGTCGTGGTCGTACCCGCGCGAGCTGGTGGTGAGCGCGCTGTTCGCGGCCGACCACGCCCAGTTCGAGGTGGCCGACGACCAGGTGGAGGTCGACTGGGAGTTCTGGATCGACAAGCAGCTCACCGCGTCCGCGCCGTTCATCGAGGCGGTCGAGGCGTGGCTGGTGCAGGAGAAACCGCCGGGCAAGGGCGGACTCGCGCTCGGTCTGCTGATCATGACCCTGGTCGTCGGCGGCCTGTACTTCGCGGGCGGTGCCTCCGGGCCGTCCGACGGGCCGCTGAACGCGCGGTCGACGTGCAACGAGTTCCTGTTCGCCGGTGCCGACCAGCAGCTCGCGATCCTGACGAAGCTGTTCAAGGACGCGGGCAAGGAGGACGACGCGAAGAACCCCGAGGTGCTGCGCGAGTCCGGGCACCGCTGCGAGCAGAACGGCACGGCTACCTTGGACTCGCTCGTCGGCAACCGCTGACCACCGCGGCCGCCACCAGCACACCGGCCGCGATGAACCCGTTGTAGTTGTACACGCGCAGGGAGTCGTAGTCGTCCTGGGTGAGGAACGCCGTCCCCTGCTCCGCGGGGTGGTCCAGCCACAGGAACACGAGCAGCCCCGCGCACCCGGCCAGCACGACGGCGTCCCGCCGCCACCCGGCCACCACCGCCGCGACGACCACCACGGCGACCAGCTCGTACCGGGTGCAGAGCCGCAGCTCGTCGAGCAGCGGCAGCAGCCACCCCGGGTCCTGCCCGAACGGCACGGCGACCGGTTCGGCGAACCGGTCGGCCAGGCCGATGGCGACCGCGAGCACCGCGGCCACCACCGCGACGACCCTGCTCATCCGCCGGTCCGGTGCGGCAGCAGGCCCGGCCGTGGCGCGTCCCGCGCCAAGCCCGGCAACAGGCTCCAGTACTCGTCGTCGTTGTCGGCGCAGTCCACGCGGAGCGTCCGCGTGTACGCCGGACACGTCCCATCCGGTTGCCGTGTCAGGTGCGAGGCCAGCGCGAGCATGCCCAGCGAGTGGTCCGAACGCGGCATGTAGCGGTCGCCGATCGACGCCCCGGCCATCGCGATCAGCACGAACATCCCCGCCAGCGCGGCGATCCGCAGCGAACGCGCACCGAGCCACGGTCGCAGCTTCGGCAGGCCCTCCAGGCGTTGCACGCCGAAGTACAGCGCGAAACCGCACAGCAGCAACATCGTGTAGAGCAGCTCGGCGGTGCTGCGCGGGTAGAGCTGCACGGCGTCGCGTTCGTACATCGTCGAGGCGTAGTAGAACCGGACCAGCCACGCGCCGGCGAAGAGGCTCGTCAGCAGGATCACGGCGGTCCGGTTGCGCCCCACCGCGATCGCCGCGGCCACACCGACGAGCGCGATGATCGTGAACACGCCCACGCCGCCCAGCTCACCGGGCGGCGGCCACGGACCCGGTTCCGCGCCGGGCATGTCGCCGCGGGTCATCGCGATGTAGGTCGGTTCGGTGTGGACGTCGAAGTAGAAGTAGCGGTCCGTCATGCCGCTCGACGAGGACAGGATGGTGGACAGGTGGAGGTATGACACCGCGACGAACGTCACCGTCGTCACCGCCAGCAGCGTGAGACCGCGCCACAGGCCCGTGCGCCACGGGAACACCACCAGTGCCGCCACGACCGCACCGGGTGCCGACCACACGAACCAGCCCGAGTAGACGAGGAACACCACACCGACCACGGCGCCGACCCCGATGCCGCGCACCACGAGCGCGCGGTACGTGAACTGGTCGGCCCTGCGCAGGCGGTGCAGCAGGAACAACATCACCGGCACCAGCACGACGAGCATCAGGTTCGCGTAGACCTTGTACGGCTCGATGAGCACCATGCCCGGCACCACGCCCAGCACCAGCGCCCACATCGGCCGCAGCACCAGCCGCCAGGCCAGGTACGCGACCGGGCCGAACAGCGCGGTCCCGGTGATCTGCAGCACCTTGAGCGCGTGCTCGGGCGTGCTGCCGGTGAGCTCGCTGAACCACGCCATCGCGTGGATGAAGCCCGGTGGGTAGGTGTACGGCATCCCACCGGTCTCGATCAGCGACCGCGCCCACCCGACCACCACGCCCGCGTCGCCGTAGACCGCGAACAGGCCGAAGGTGGTGCCGCGCAACGCGACCACCACCGCACCCGCCACCAGCGCGCTGAACAACCCCGCCGCGGCGGCGGCAGCGAGCCGTTCGACGACGTGCGCGTACCGCTTCCGCGCGGCGACGACCACCGCGACGAGCACGGCCAGCGCGATCACCGCGAACCCCAGCTGCAGACCCGCCAGACCGCTGACCTGGCCCACCCGGTCCACCGGGTCGACCTCCACCCCGCGCGCCCACAGCAGCAGCACCCCGGCCGCACCGAGCGAGGTGAGCACCTCGCCGCCGATCAGCGACCACCTCCGCCGTCTCCACGTCCGGACCGGGTCGGCGTCGACCAGGTCGGGCACCGCGGACGGCACTAGCTCAAGAGACAACATCCCCCACGTCACTTCCTCGCCTGAGCGCTGTGCAGCGCTTCCCCCAGAAGGAAGAGAACGGGCCAACCCCAGGTACACCGACCGCACCGTCACAGGAGTTCCCAGGCTCCCGGCGCGGTCAGGCGGTGCCACGCTCCTCCGGTCCGAGGGTAGCCGCTGTGGCAGCACGCGTGCGCACGCCCTGGGCAAATCCGGTCGCGCCGGGTCGGTGGCGACCGGAGAATCACCCGCTGTGACCACTACCGCCGCCGCCCTGCTCACCGCGATCGACCCGCTGCCCGCACCCGCGCGGCAACGGCACATCGCCACGACCGCGCTCTCGCTGGCCGGCACCGCCGAGCTCGACGCCGTGCTGCGGGACCTGGCGGGGCGGGGCACGTTCGAGCGGCGGCTGGCGGTGCAGCTGGCGGCCATCGCGGGGCACCGCGAGCACGTCCGGCGGGAGCTCGCGGCACCGCAGACGGCGGTGCAGTGGACGGCGCTGCGGGCGGCGGTCCGGCTGGGCCTGCCCGCGGAGGTGTTCCTCGAACGCCTGCCGGAGATGGCGGCCGCGACCCGGCGGCGGCTCTACCGGCTGGTGCGCCGGGAGCAGGCGACGGCGCTGGCCGACGCGCTGCTGCCGGTCGTGTGGGAGCGGCACGGCGACGACGAGGCCGCGGCGCTGCTCGTGGCCTGCTCGGCGCCGCCGTTGCGGGAGCTGGAGCACGCGGCGGCGAACTGGTCGGCGATCGGCAAGCGGCACCCGGCGGCGTTGCTCGACCTGGTCGAGGCGGAGCTGGCCGCGGCACCGGTGTCGGCGTGGAAGCAGATCTGGTCCCACCGCGAGGTCGCCGTGCGCAGTGCGGCGGAAAAGCTGCCCATGCGCGTGCTGGACCTGGTCGAACGGGTGGCGCCGCACGTGTGGTCGGTGCGGCTGCCGTCGGTGCTGGCCCGCGTCGCGCCGGAGCGGGTCGCCGGTCTGCTCGCCCAGGACTCCGCGCACCAGCCCGCCAGCGGCCGTTTCTGGCGGCGCCTCGCCGGTGTCGACGAGCGGGCGCTGGTCGCCGTCGCACGCCGGCTGCACCCCTCCGGGCTGCGGCACCTGCTGCACGCGCTGCCGCCGTCGCGCCGGGCGTCCGTCTACGAGGGAGCCGTGGGCGAGCGGCCGGACGTGCCGTTCGCGGTGCTGGACGAGCTGCCGGTGGCCGACCGCGCGGTGCAGGCACGACGGTTGCTCGGGCTGCGGCGGGTCGCGGACTCGCCGTCCCAGCGGCTGGCGGTGACCGCGCGGCTGCCGTGGGAGGAGGCGCGGGAACCGTTGCTGGCGGCCACGAAGCGCGCCACGGCGGACGAACGCGCCGAGGCCTACCCGCTCTACGTCCAGGCCGCGGCGGCGAGCAAGGACCCCGACGCGTTCGCCGCGATGCTCGCGACCCTCACCCGGCTGCCGAACGAGCAGGACCCGGTGCGCGCCCCGGCGCTCCTGGCGCTGGCGAAGGTGCCGGCGTGGCTGTTCCGCGCGTCCGAGGCACCGTTGCTGGCCAAGCTGCTCCTCGACGCGACCCGTGCGCGGGACAGCTCGTGGAGCACCTGGCACGCGGTGCAGGAGCTCGCGACCGCACTGGTCCGGCAGGGCGCCGTGACGAGCGAGCCGGTGCTCGTGGAGACCGGCCTCGACGGCCTGAACCTGGTGGGAGAGCACAACTCCCACGTCCACCTGCCGGGCCTGCACCGGTCGCTGCCGCGCGGCGCCGAGCACCAGGTGTTCGCGGCCCTGCGGCCCAGGATGACCGCCGACGCGGGACGCGACCAGTACTCGCTCGTGCTCGCGCTGGCGGCGGGCCTCGAGCGCAGGGCGTGGCACCTGCCCGAACTGCAGGACCTCGTCGGACGGGCGCGGTTCGCGGCGCAGGAAAACGTTGCGCGCCAGGCGATCGTCCTGTGGCTGGCACCGACGGCCACCCGTGACGACCGGGTCGGGCAGGTGCTGTCCGACGACATCTCGTCGATCGTGCTCGGCGAGGTCCAGCGGGCCGTGTCGACGCGGCGCACGGACCTCCTCGACCTGGTGGTCGGCCGGCGCGTGCGCGGCCGGTTCTGGAACTCCGACGTCACCTTCGTCCCGCACTACACCCGGTGCTTCCACCTCTGGATGCCCCGGCAGATCGCGGAGCACGCGGCCCAGCTCGCGTCGATCGCGCGGTCGACCGGCCACGCGGTCCTCGCGCGGGTGAACGCCACCACCGCGCTCGGCCAGGTGCCCGGCACCGCCGCGACCCTGCGCACCCTGTTGCGCGACAACGAGGTCCGGGTGGCCGAGGCGGCGCTGAGCGCACTGGCGTGGACCGACGAACCGGCCGACGTGCTCCCGGACCTGCTGGCGCTGGCCGACACCGACCGCGCCCGCGTCGCCGTGTACGCCGCAACCCGTTGCGCACGCTTCACCCCACCCACCCGCTTGCGCGCGCTGCTCGCACCGGTGTTGCGCGGCAAGAAGGTGACGTCGCGCAAGGAGGCCGTCCGTCTGCTCGCCGAACACCAGGTGCCCGGCACACTCCCCGAGCTGGCGGCGATCTGGCCGGACACCCACCGCGACATCAAGCGCGCCATCGTCTCGGCGTGCCGCTACTTCCTCGACGACGAGGCCGCCTGGGACCTGCTGTCGGCAGCGGCCGAAGGCGAGGCCCCCGTGGCGCTGTCGGTGCTGGACCTGCCACCGCAGGACGTCGCCGACCGCCACCGCACCCGTTACGCGTCACTGGTCCGCGCGATCGCCGTGCGCCCCGAACCGGAAGCCGCCCGGCGGGCACTGGCCACCCTGCCGCTGTGGTCGCGCTGGGACACCGGCGGCACGGACCTGCTCGCCGACCTCACCACCGACCTCACCCGCACCGCGACCTGGCAGCAGGCCCTCACCGCCCTGGTCGCCGCCTGCGAGGACGACCTCACCCCGTTGCGCACGGCAGTGACCCGCCTGCTGTCCACACTGGACACCCACAACGCCGAACCGGACCGCGACCTCCCCGCACGCCAACGCATCCGCGCAGTCGTCCGCCTCCTCGCCGACGACCGCACCTCCCCCACCCACCGCGCCTTCGAACGCCTGCTGGCCCACGACCTGGCCACCCGCATGCCGCGCGAAGCGATCCGCCTGGCCGCGAGCGCCGTCGACTGGCAGGTCGACGACGTCCTCGACCAGGTGCTGTTCACCGCCTCCCTGGCCACCCGCCCGACGCTCGCACTGGACGCCCGCACCGAACTTCAGCGCTGGCTGCGCCACAACGCCGCCAAGACCACCCCCGCACAGCTCCGCACCCTGGCCACCGCCCTGCTCGCCCCGGCGCCCTTGGTGGCCCTCGGTTTCGCCGACGTGGCCGGCGAAACCGAGGGCTGGCCGGAGTTCTGGCGCACCCTGCTGCGTGAGCTGCGCGCCCACCCCGACCCGGACGTCCGGGAGGCGGCCCTGGCACTGGTCACAACCCGCGAGTAGCCACTCTGCCGTGACTGCCCGGGTTCAGGACCGCTGCGCGCGCACAGCGGTCAGCCGGCTCCTGACGTTGTCGGTGAGCCGCTTCAACCCGAGCAGTTCGAGCACGGCGCGCTGCAACGCCTCCTCGCCGAGCTCGCCGTCGCGCGCGACGACGTGGTCGAACAGGGCAGCCAGCTCGGCGGGGGGCACCTCGTCGAGCGAACGCGGCCCCAGCTGTCGCGTGCACACCTCCGGTTGCCCTGGCAACCGGTACGTGCGCGGCTTGACACCGCTTTCGCCGAGCGGGTTGTCCTCGATCAGCTCTCCCGTGCGCACCGCCTGGGCGATCGCCTTGTTCAGCTCGGCCGCCACCGTCTTCGTGACCCGGACCGCACCGGAAGCGCGGACGTAGGCGGTGTGCAGACGACTGCCGAGGACCGGTCCCTCCGCTTCGACGAGCCGGACAACACCGCTGACCACGTCCTGCCGGGACGCGTCGCCGACCTGGACGACGGTGCCTTCGAACTGCCCGTAGTCGGCGAGGAGGAACGGCGCCTCGGGAACGACCTGCTGGACCTGTTCCACAACGGCCGGCTGAACATGCTCCACTTCGGGCTGAACAGGTTCCCGCACCACCGGTTCGGCGACCACGACCGCCGCAGGTGGCGCCACCGCGTCCACCGGTGAGGCCACCGCGACCGCCGGTGGGGCCACCGCGACGGGCGGGAGGTCGTCCTCCTTCGTCCAGCCGGACGGGTGGACGTCCAGCTGCTGCAACGCCTCCCACAGCCGGGCCAGCACGGCCGGCCGGTCCACGTAGAACTCGGACTCGCGGATGCGGAAGAACGTCCAGCCGCACCGCTCCAGGTCGCGTTGCCGGGCGAGGTCGCGCTCGTAGGCGTCGGGTCCGTGCCACGCGTCGCCGTCGCACTCGACCGCCAGCCGCGCCTTGGCACCGACGACCACGAGGTCGATGCGGTACCCCTCGGCCGGGAACTGCGGCACGACGCTGTACCCGCGGTCGACGAGGCGGTTGAACACCCGCTGCTCGAACAGCGAGTCGAACGGCGCGACCCTGCGGTCGTCGGGCACGACCGACCGCCGCTCGTCACCGGCGCCGCCGGCGCGCCCGGACAGGGCGTAGCAGTAGTCCAGCAGCTGGAACCGCATGTCGTCCGGGTTGCCGAGGTCGGACAGGCGCAGCGAGTGGAACACCCACATCTGGTCCTTGGCCCGCGACGCGGCCACGTTGTAGCGCTGGACGTACATGTCCTGCGTCAGCGAGGAGATCCGCACACCGGGCTCCGGTGCCTTCACCATCGACAGGAACATCACGTCGCGCTCGGAGCCCTGGAAGTCGGCCGAGTCGCCGCACCGCAGATCGCGGGCCTTCCACTCCTCCGGCGGAATCCGCTCCAGCAGGCGCTTCTCGATCCGCTTCGCCTGAGCGCGGCCGAGCAGCGACACGACACCGAACGTCAGGCCGTCGTACCGCGGGTCGGCGATGCACTTCTCGATCTGGTCGACGACGGCGTCGGCCTCGGCGGGGTTGACCTTGTCGGTCACCCCGCGCTCGTGGCCGTTGGCCAGGAACACCGGTTTGATCGGTTCCAGCCGGTCCGCTCCGTACTGGCGCACCGGCACCAGCCGGATGCCGTCCGGCTCGTACGCGACCCGGTTGGAGAACCCGATGATCTCGGGCACGCACCGCCGGTGCTCGACGAGGGTGATCATGCCCTCGAACCGCATCTTCGCCTCGTCGAAGAGGCTGCGCCTGGGCTCCTGCCACGAGGCGCGGTGCGGGTCGTCCCAGAGGTACTGCTCGGCGAGGTCGCGCAGCTGCTGCTGGTCGGTGCCGACGGCCGACGGCGAGACCTGCTTGTCGTCGCCGATCACCACGATCTTCGGTGCGAGGTACTGCAGGAACGTGGCTTCGAGCCCGGCCTGCGAAGCCTCGTCCACGACGACCACGTCGAACATGTCCGGTTGAACGCGGAACTGCTCGGCGATCCGGTAGACCGGCATGATCCACACCGGTACCGCCGGCCGGCAGCGTCCCATGGCCGCCCTGATGTCGGCCCGGCGCTGGTTCGCGTAGACACCGGTGCCCTTGCCCAGCAGCTTGACCAGCTGCGCGTACTGGAGCAGGTCTGCGCGCGCCTTGCCGGACAACCGCTGCGGGGACACGGCGTGGCCCCACGCCCGTTCCGCCGCCAGCTGTTCGACCCGGCGGCGCACCTGCTCCTCGACGTCCAGCACCTCGGTCTGGAGGGCGTTCACGTCCTCGTCGCCGCGGTTGAGGACCCACGCCCTCGCGACGGCCCACGACCAGGCGGCGTCCCACTCCGACAGCTTCTCCACCCACGCTGGGTCGCGCGGATCGATCGAGACGGCCTGATGCACCCGCGGCAGCGACCGGGCGAGCACGCCCGCGACCTCGTCACGACGACGCGTCAGCCCGGCGACCTCGGTCAGCCGCACCAGCCGGTGGTGGGCGACGGCGTACGACTCGTGGTCACGTGCCTCCGCTGCCTGGGCGAGGTGTTTCACGCACGGTGCCGCGTCGGCCCACTGCGCGACGTCGGAGACGGTCCGCACGACCTCCAGCAGCGGCAGCGTCGCGGCGGTTCGCGCATCCGAGGCGGCAGCCGCGTCGACGAGTCGCGCGTAGGTCTGGACAGCACCGAGGTCGGTCCAGTTCGGCCGCGGCAGGCCCAGCCCCGCGAGACCGCGTTCCTCCGCTTCGAGCGCCTCTCCCAACGCGAGCACGCGGCGCAGCTGTTCCAGCTCGGTCACGTGCCACTGGAGGCGTTCGCTCAACGTGTCCTCGGCGGGCACGTGCACCGAGTCGGGCCATGCCCGGTCGAGCGCTTCCAGCACACGGCTGGCGTCGGCCCACATGAGGAACACGTCGAGGTGTGCCGCGCTGGTGGGCGGCACACCGTTGACCCGCACCGCCTGGAACAACGGCTGCGCCTGCTTCACGGCCCTGGGCGCGAAGGCACCGGTCTTGGGCGAGCCGTCCGGGTTGACCTTGAGCGTGCCGCCGTCCCCGACGTGCGCGCGGAGCGAACCGGCCAGCGCCACGAGCGCACCCATGTCGGCCACGCCGACCCGCACGTCGGTGAGCGGACCCAACCGGTCGACCAGGGGGCGGACGCGGTCGACCAGCTGGGAGACCTGGTGTCCGCGCGACCTCCAGAGGTTGGCGCGCCCCGACAGCACCTCCGCCAGCGCGTCGTTCATCCACGCCTCGCGCCGCCGGGACAGGTCCTCGGCCTCGCGCGCGAACCCGTTGAGCCGCTGCCGGAGCACGGTCCGGGTGGCCTGGTCGAGCTTCCGGACGCCGTCGAACGCGTCGTGCCGCGTGAGGTTGCCGTGGCCTTCCTCCGCCGCGATCGCCCGCTGTTCGGCGGACACCAGGCCGAAGAACTCCTCCGGGGTGGGCATTGCGGCGAGGTCCAGCAGCTTGAGCCGCGACTCCGGCTCGTCCGCGTTCAGCGCGTCGTCCACGAGACTGCGGTGCCACGCCACGACATCGCTCGCCGGCAGGGGTGACGGGGACTCTTCGCCGACCTCCGCGAGGTCCGCCAGCCAGCCGAACCGCTCCCGCTCGGACTCCAGCCGCTGCGCGATGGCGGCCAGCGTGCCGCGGTAACCCGCGACGTCGTGTTCGGTGACCTCCTTCGTGCGGGCGTCGAGAAGTTGCCGGTACAGGCCGGCTCGGCGCAGGCGGAGCGCCTCGATCGCCGCGGTGTGCTCGTCGACCGCCCGCCGAGCCGCTTCGGCGTCGTACTCGCTGGCGACGTGGCTGATCCGCTCGACGGCGACCTTCAGGTCCGCCAGGTCGGAACGCGAGGAACCCACGACGGAGACGGCAAGGGGTGCGATGGCCTCGGGGAGCTTCGCCCGCACCTCCTTCAACGCGCGGTCGGTGTGCGCGGTCACGAGCACACGCTTCCCCTGGGCGAGCAGGTGCGAGAGGAGCGCGGCGACGGTGTGCGTCTTGCCCGTTCCCGGCGGGCCCTGGACGAGCACCTGGGCCTTCGCGTCGACCTGGGTCAGCACGCGCAGCTGGCGGTCGTTGACCGGAAGCGGGAGGAACGGCTCGGTGTCGAGCTCGACCAGCGCACCGGCCTCCGGTGAGCTGCACGGAGGCCGGCCGGTGGTCGGGGTCGACGAGCGGCAGCAGCCCGTCCGGCACGACACCGGACTCACCGATCTGACCGGCCACCGAGTCGAGGATGTCGACGATCCCCTGCCGCGACCGCCGGCGCAGGATCACCGCGGGGGCGAACGCCGCCACCGCGTGCGCACCGGGCTTCTGCGGCTCGTCCTCGTCGAGGTACGTGGCTTCGGCGTCGAGGGCGTGCACCAGCCGGCGCAGGACCCCGCCCACCTCCTCGCGGCACAGCACCGCCGCGGTGACCTCGCCGGCCTCGTTCCTGATCTGCACGACGTGCTGGGGGTTGGCCACCCGGCCGGGATCGACCATGTCGAGCTCGACGTTCAGCCCCTCGGCGGTCTCCGCGTGGTGGAGGGTGAGCCGGCCGGTCTCGTCGTCGAAGCGGATCACCGCGGGCACCGTGGCGAGGTGACGGCGCACGGCGTGGTGACCCCGAGGTGCCCACGACAAGCACCCGACGCCGATCACCAGCTCGAGCTCCTCGGCGTGCCCGGCCGCGGTCACGTAGGCGGTGAACAGCTCGTTGTAGACGTCGCGCGCCGGCCGGTCGTTCTTCTCCTGCTCGGCCCAGGTGGTCCAGAGGGCCGCCCAGTCGGCGTGTGCCTCCCGGATGCCCGGCGCGTCGTCCAGGGTGGTGTGCCGCGGTTCCTCGCCGATCTCCTCGCGCAACCGGGGTGCCGCACCGGGGTCGTCCCACTCCCCGTCCAGCCAGGGCCTCAGCTCGTCGTCCGGCTCAGGCGGGTCCTGGTGCGCGACGCGGTCGACGGTGAGCAGGGCACCCCCGGCCTCGAACTCCGCGTCGTGGTGCGCCGAGCGCACAGCGGGGTGCTCGGGCAACCGCCCGAACCACAGCACCGAGTCGTAGCTGTCGGTCGTGCGCGCTGGGTTGGACTTCAGCTGCTGACTGCGGGCGAGGAACTGGAACAGCCGCACCGCCCGGTCAACCGTCCTGTCCTGCTGACCTGGTGCGGCCCCACCGTTAGCCACGCCGTTCCCCTTCCTCGCCACCGAACAGACGAAGTGCACATCGTCGATCAGGAGCGAGGTGATACAGCCGAAACCACACCGTTACGAAACGGGTTCCACCCGCGGCTCGCAAAACCGGTGCACAGCAACGACTTCTGGCCCTGCGGACCGGTGTGGCCGCGCCCCCGCCGCGGCCACACCGGTCTCAGAGCCGCACCAGGTGCGACACCCGCACCGGCTCGCGGTCCTCGGCGGGCAGCTCCTCCGGCAGCCACGCCCGCAGCGCCCGGCCGAACTTCAGCAGCGTCCGCCAGCTGTCCCACAACGCGAGGAGCATCCCCGCCAGCACCACCGACGCCGCGACGGCGAGCACGCCGTCGTCCCGGATCAGCACCACCACCGCGACGACCGCCCACAGCTCCACGACCGTGTACACGATCAGCAGCAGAACCTGCTCGGTGTGCTTGCGACGGGCCCGCAACACCTGCGTGCGGGAGTCGGGGTCGGGCAGTGACTGGCGCTTCATGACGACTCCTGGACTCGATGAACTCGTGCCACCGAGCAAACCGCCGACGCGCGGAGAAGTCTGCGTCAGATGCCGCACAGGGTGCGCAATTCTTCCTCGCGAAGAATTCTTATGCCATTGCGCCGAGTGGTGATGATTCCCTCGTCGCGGAGAACTTTCAAGGTCCTGACGAGCGTCTCGCGGGACATTCCCACAATGCCCGCGAGCTCGCGCTGGCTGAGCGGGACGGTCGCGATCATGTCGTCCGCCTCCCTGTGCGCGAGGTTGAGCAGCACCGCGCCGACGCGGTACAGCGACGGGCCGGTGCGCAGGTCCTGCTGGTCGCTCATGGCGCGTTGGCGCGACACCACGACGCGCAGCAGCGCCCACGCGATGGCAGGGCGCGCGTGGCACAGGTCCTCGAGGGCCTGGCCTCTGATCATCAAGCCGCACACGCGGTCCACGGCGACCATCGCGGCCGTGCGGCTGCCCCCGTCGATCGCGGAGAACTCGCCGACGATCTCACCGGGACCGCGGACGGCCAGCACGCTCTCCTCACCCGTGATGGCGAATCGGCTCACCTTCACCCGTCCGCGGGACACGACCAACACGTTGCGCGACTGGTCACCCTGATGGCAGATCACCGAACCGGAGGCAAATTCGACTTCCGTCGCCACCCTCTGCAACGCTGCGCGATCAGCAGTGGACAGCACGCCCCAAAAAGAACGATCGATCCCCATCAGCCCATCATTCCGGCAACTGCTCTGCACTCGATGCCCCGATTGATCTAAATTAAAGCCAGACCAAGGCAATACAGTGATCACGTCCGGATAATGAATGGCCACCTATGTCGGTTGGGAGCCCCCGTGGAGCAGACACCACGCGCCGAGCCACGGGCGGTCTTGGCCGTGGACATGGAGCGGTTCGGCGATCGGAGCCGGACCGACCTCCACCGGCGTGTGGCGCACGATGGTCTGTACAAGGCGTTGTACACCGCGTTGAGCGAGAGCAGCATCGATGAGCCCAGCTGGTACAAGGAAGATCGCGGCGATGGGGCGATGTTCCTGTTCACACCGGACGTGCCGAAGAAGCGCCTCCCCGACCTGCTGCTGAACCGGCTGATCGCGAACCTGCTGCGCCACAACGCGACCGTCACCAAGGAGGCGCAGATCCGGTTGCGGATCTCGCTGCACTACGGCGAGGTCACGATCAACCCCGAAGGGGTGGTGGGCGACTGCGTCAACCTGGCGTTCCGGCTGCTCGAGGCCGCTCAGCTCAAGGAGGAGCTCGCTGAGTCGTCCAGCGTGCTCGCGGTGATCGTGTCGGAGCCGTTCTACCAGGAAGTGCTGCGCAACGAACCCGCGGCGGAGCCGAGCGCGTACCGGCAGATCAACGTCGCGGTGAAGGAGACGACCACCTCGGCCTGGATGCGACTGTCCGCCGAGTCGGTGCAAGTAGCGCCCCAACCGTCGGCAACGACCACGCCAGCCGAGGTCAAAGATCACCCGATCGTGGGGGACGGTGACCAGATCGGCCTGCTCGCCGAGCTCATCACCCGAATGCCGCTGATGGCCGGCTTGGACGACCGCCGGCTGTGCCTGGAACTGGTGAACACGTCCCTGGAGCCCGAACCGCTGAGCGTCACCGAGTTCCCCGACGTCCGGCGGCACGTCTTCGCGATCGTGCTGGCCTGCGCGCACCGGCCCCGTGCCGTGCGAGCACTGTTGCGGGCGCTGCGCCACCTGCAACCGGATGCGCCGGAGCTGGAACGGATCAGCGAGGTGGTCAGCGGCATGGCGCCGTTGGACCTCTTCTCCGACGACGACCGCAGGACGCTCACCGAGCTGCTGCGCGGCACCGACTTCCCCCGGCTGGCCGAGTGCTACCGCGCAGCCGCGGGCAGCCAGGCCGCGCCGCTGCCGTCCGGTCGGCAGGACGCGGTCGACGTGCTGACCCGCCTCGAACGGATGAACGCCCGGCCCGATGGCCTGCCGCCGGCGTTGGTGCTGCTCGAACACCTCGCGCTGCACGCGGGCGACGTGCTGTCCCAGCGGCTCTGGCGGTTCTCGGAAGACCAGGCGAAGGACATGGGGCTGCACGCCGAGCAGATCGCGTTGCGCGGGTCGATCTCCACCGAGACCACGGACGCGGTGGCGCCCGCCGAGGCGGCGCTGGTGCTGCGCCTGCAACCGCACGGTGTGCTGCCCGACCAGTACCTGCTCTCGGAGTGGCGGCAGACTCAGGCGCACTGGTCACCTCAGCGCGGCGGCGACCACCCCGGCAGTCTCGCCGAGCTGCGCGTGCGCGCCGGTGAGCTGGTCGCGGGTGCCGAGGGCTGGGCGGAGAACGCGAGCTCCATCTCCATCGAGTTCATCCTGCCCAAAGAACTGCTCAACCTGCCCGTCGACCAGTGGCTCGTCCCGTCCGACGAGATCACCATGCCCATCGGCATCGACTACCCGGTCACCCTGCGGTCACTGGAACGCAGCAGGGACAAGGAGAAACGCCGGCGGTGGAGGCGGCGATACGCACAACTGCAAGCACACCTCCAAGCAGGGGACAGCCCCATCGACGACGCAGTGCACCGCAGCCAGCTCGACGGACCACGACATCGGCACCTGCAGAAGCTCGCCGCGAAGCTCGCGCTCGCCGAGGACGTCGTGCTGCTCGTGCTCGCCGATCCGCCGGCCCGGCCCGACAGCGCCGGCCGGCAGGAGGTCGCGATCGCCTTCAAGAGCGGTGTGCCGGCGTTGCTCTGGCACCGGGAGGACTGCGCGAGCAAGGCGTTCCAGACCGCCGTCGACGACCTCCTGGCCGACGGTGGTCTCAGCAAGCTGCCGGAGAACGTGAAGAAGCTGCGCGGTCAGGCCCTGTACTCCGACGACTGCGACACGCACCCCGGCTCACACATCAGCATCCTGCTCGACGACCCGAACCGCCAGGTCGAGCCCCTGCCGCAGGAGGTGACGGCGCCGTGAACAGCGATGCGCTCTGGCACATCTACACCGGAACCGGACAACCGCGCACCGACGTCGACCTGCGCACCGACCTGCCGGAACCACCGCCGTGGCGGTCGTTCCGCGGCGGTCCCCCGCTGTCCGCACCGGACGGCGACGAGCACGACGCCACGAGGCGGATCGGTGCTCCCGGTGCCGACACGACCTACCCCGCTGACCGGCACGAGATCGACATGGTCAACGCCGCGCTGTTGCTGCGCAGGCCGTTGCTCGTCACCGGCGGTCCCGGAACGGGCAAGACGTCGCTGGCGTTCCGGGTGGCGCGCGAGCTGTCGCTGGGCCCGGTCCTGACGTGGCCGATCACGTCCAGCAGCAAGCTGCGGCAGGACGGGTTGTACGAGTACGACGCGATCGGGCGCGTGCATGCCAACAGCGCCAGGGAAAGCGGCGTCACCGACGAGCCGACCGACATCGGCAACTTCATCCACCTGGGACCCCTGGGCACCGCTCTGCTGCCCTGGGAAGCTCCCGCGGGTGCTGGTGATCGACGAGATCGACAAGGCCGACCTGTCGTTGCCCAACGACCTGCTCGCCACGCTGGAGGACGGCGAGTACCTGGTGCGGGAGCTCGCCAGGGTCGCCCGGCGGACGCCGAAGGTCGTCGTGCACACGGCGGATCCGGGCGGCAGCGCGGAGATCGTCGAGGGACGCGTGGTGTGCCGCGCGTTCCCGTTCATCGTCTTCACCAGCAACCGGGAACGCGAGTTCCCGCCCGCGTTCCTGCGCCGCACCCTCCGCCTGGAGATGCAGCCGCCGACCGAGGAACAGCTCGCGAGCATGGTCGCGGCGCACTTCAGCGACGCGTCCAGCACCTCGGCAGCGTTGATCAGGAAGTTTCTGCTCCGCAGCGAGTCCGAGGGCGGTCTGGCCATCGACCAGCTCCTCAACACCGTCCAGCTCGCCACGACGTCGACCGGCCTCACCTCCGACCGCGCGTCCTGGGAACGGCTGCGCGACGCCCTGTGGCACCGCCTCTCCACGACGGGGTTCGAATGAGCGCCGAGGAGCGGGACCTCACCGCGCGGGACATAGCGGATGCGCTGTGGCTCGCCAGTCACGTGTGGCGCGTGAGCGGAGAAGCTGCGGAATCCTCCACCATCGCAACGGAACCGGCCGTGCACCACAAAGCCGTCCCCGTGCTGCTGCCGCCGCCCGCACGCCCGCCGGACGTCGAACGGGAGTCGCGGCCCGTCCCGCCACCGCTCGACGTTCCCGAGGTGGAACGGTCCGAACAGGACACTTCGCGGTTCGTCACCGCGGCCGTGGAGGCCGGTGCGATCCCGCCCGCCACCGAACCCCTGCAGCAGAGCCGTGCCATCTCCCGCGCCCTGCGTCCGCTGGCCGCTCTCGTGCCTTCGGAGCGCGAGGTGGAGATCGACGAGGACGCCACCGCCGTGCGGGTCGCGGAGACCGGCATGTGGCTGCCGGCGTTCCGCCCCACCCTGGTTCACCCGTTCGAGGTCGTCCTCGTCGTCGACACGGCGTCTCTGGAGATCTGGCACCGGGAGATCGCCGACTTCCGCGCCGTTCTCGAGACGCAGGGCGCCTTCCAGGACGTGCGGTTGTTCTTCGCGGACTTCAGCGTGGAGAGCGCGATCGAGCTGGTGCTGCGCGGCGGTGCTCCCGACGGCCCCGTGCGCAGCCCGGCGGAGCTGCTCGACCCGACCGGTCGCCGCCTCGTGCTCGTGATGACCGACGGCGTCGGCCGGGCGTGGCACACCGGTGCCGCCGACCGCGTCATCGGCTACTGGGGCCGTTCGGTGCACGTGAGCTGCATCCACCTCCTCCCCCACGACCTCTGGAGCTGGACCGGCATCACGACCACCCGCGTACAGCTGCACCTGCCGGCCGCGGGCGCACCCAACAGCCGCATCCGCTACCGCCTCGCCGACCCGTCCGACGAACGCCCGCCCGACACGGCGCTGCCGGTGCCGGTCCTCGAACTGCGCCCGGACTGGCTGGACCACTGGACGCGGCTGGTGACCTCGACCGGCCCTCCCGTCCGCCTGACGACGTTCTTCGCCGATCCCGGCGCCAAGGAGAGCAGCGTCGAGGCCGACCCCCTGCTCGACCTGAGCCCGGCCGAACGCGTCAGCCGGTTCCGCACCTGCGCGTCCCCACCGGCGTTCTCCCTCGCCGGACTGCTCGCCGCCACCCCGGTGCCGTTGCAGCTGCCGGTCATGACGGTGGTGCGCAAGACCGTGCGGCCGGACACGACGCTCTCGCACCTCGCGGAGGTGCTGCTCGGCGGTCTCATCGAGCGCGAAACCGATTCATCCGGTACTTATGAGTTCCGTGACGGACTTCGCCAGGAATTGTTGTCGACCTGCTCGCGAGCGGACACCGCGCGCGTTCTGCGGACGGTGGCCGACTTCCTGGGTCCGAATGCCGAGGCCACCCGCGGTCTCAAGGAGGCGCTCGACGACCCAGGGGCGGACATTTCGGCCGCGACACCCGAATCACTGCCCCACCTGCGCTTGCAGCACATCATCTTCCGCGCCATGTCCGGGCCTTACGCACGGCGTTCGGCCCGCATCAAAAACGTCATCAACGAATTGACCCCGGCCGAAGATAATCCGGTGGCAAGTGAGACCATACCGCGCGTGCGCGAGAATGACGAACCACCGTCACCCATATTGATTAACAATACACCTTCCCCAGGAGGGACAGTAGTGACGCTACGCGACGATACCTCGTCCACACTCCTGGGGCGACAAGAAGACGTTCCAAGGGCTTGGTCAGCTCCCCAGCGGAATTTCAACTTCACCGGCCGCACCCAGATGCTCGCCGACCTCCATTCGCGGCTCACGTCCGGCGACAGCAACCTGACCGCGGTTCTGCCCGAGGCGCTGTACGGCATGGGTGGCATCGGGAAGTCGCAGGTAGCGATCGAGTACGCCTACCTGCACGCCGACGACTACGACATCGTGTGGTGGATCCCGTCCGAGGACCCGACCCACATCCGGTCGGTTTACATCGCACTGGCGGAAAAACTCGGAATTCCCAACACCGGCGCCGTCAACACGGTCATCGAATCCGTCCGCGAAGCATTGCGCCGCGGTCACCCCTATCGCCGCTGGTTGCTCGTCTTCGACAACGCAGAAAGTCCAGAAAAAGTTCGACCATTCTTTCCCACCGGCGGTTCAGGACACATCTTGGTGACATCGCGCAACACGCAGTGGTCCAGCGTCGCCCCGACCCTGCAGGTCGACCTGTTCAGCCGGGTGGAAAGCAGGCAACTGCTGCAGCGCCGCAACCACGGTCTCAGCGACACCGACGCCGAGCAGATCGCCGAGGTGCTCGGCGACCTGCCCCTGGCCATCGAGCAGGCCGCGTCCTGGCTGCGGGAGACCGGGATGACCGCGCAGGAATACCTGGACCTGTTCGCACAAAAGCGCGCACAACTGCTCGAAGCGGGCCTTCCGCACGATTACCACGTGCCGGTCGCCGCGGCGTGGAACGTGTCGCTGGACCGGCTCGGCGAAGAGAACCCCGCCGCTCTCCAGCTGCTCCAGGTCTGTTCGTTCTTCGCCCCCGAACCGATCAGCCGCAGCCTCTTCATCGAACTGCAGGGCATTCCGGTCCCGACCGAACTGGGTGAGGCCCTGCGCGACCCGTTGCTGCTCGCCAAGGCGATGCGGCAGATCAACCGGTACAGCCTCGCGCAGATCGACCAGAGCAAGTCCACGATCGTGCTCCACCGGCTCGTGCAGGCCGCGTTGCACGACCGCATGACACCGCAGGAACGCTCCCAGATGGGTCACGCCGCGCACGTGCTGCTCGCGACCGACGACCCCCGTGGCCCCGGCAACGAGAAGAACTGGCCCAAGTACCTCGAGCTGCTGCCCCACGTCCGTGCCTCCAGGATGCACGAATGCGACGACCCGTGGGTCCGGCGCACAGCCCTGCACAGCGCGGTCTTCCTCTCCGCGTGGGGTGACGACCAGAGCGGGTTGGGCTACTGCCGTGAGCTCTTCGAGTACTGGAAGCAGCGGTTCGGCGAGGACAAGCCGGACACGCTCAACACGGCCAAGCAGATCGGCATCTGCCTCAGGGCGCTCGGCCGCTACGAGGACGCGCTCGCGGTCGACAGGCGCGCGTACGAGGTAGCGCAGGAACACCTCGGCAACGAATCCGAGAACACCCTCATCCTCGCCAACATGGTGGCTCAGGACGTGCGAGCGCTGGGCGAGTTCACCAAGGCGTGGGAGCTCAGCGACAACGCCTACCGGATCGCAAAACGCATTTACGGCGACGAGGACGGTCAGACCTTGGCGGTCGCCGAGAACCTCGGGATCGCGCTCCGCCTCATCGGGAAGTTCGCCGAAGCCCGCGACATCGACCGGTCGACCTGGGAGATGCGCGCGCGGCTGCTCGGCGACGAGCACCGGTTCACACTGTCCACTCTCAACAGCCTCTGCCTCGACATCCGCGAGTGCGGCGAGTACGTCGAGGCCAGGGGCATGCTGGAGACGGCGGTGACGAAGCACCGCCGGCTCTTCGGCGACGACCACCCGGACACGCTGCGGGCCATCAAGAACCTCGCCGTCACGCGGCGCAAGGCCGGCGACCACACCGGGGCGCTGCACCTCTCCGAGGAGGTGCTGCAGCGGTACACGAAGCGGTACGGCGAGCGCTATCCCGGTTCGCTGGCAGCCTCGATGAACCTAGCCGTCGACCTGCGGCAGACCGGTGCGCTGGCCGAGTCCCGCGACCTCGGCGAGCACGTGGTCCACGCCTACGTCGACACCCTCGGCGAGGGCCACCCGTACGTCCTGGCGGCGAAGACCAACCTGGCCGTGGCGCTGCGTTTGTCGGGTGACGTCGACCGGGCCTCCGCGCTGAACGAGGAGGCGTTCGGCAGCATGCAGGACGCCCTCGGCTACGACCACCCGTTCACCCTGGTGTGCGCCACCAACAGGGCGAGCGACCACGCGGCGTCCGACGACTTCGAGAAGTCCTACACCCTCAACCAGAGGGTGCTGGAACGTTCGACCCGCGCGCTGGGTGAGAACCACCCCTCGACGCTGGCGTGCCTGGCGAACATCGTGCTCGACCTCCGCGGCCTCGGCCGCACGGCGGACGCCGAGTCGCTGCAGATCGACGTGATCACCAGGTTCCAGCGCGTGCTCGGCAAGAACCACCCGGCGACCATCGCCGCAGCCAGCAGCACCCGCGCGGACTGCGACCTCGAAGCCCTGCCGACCGGTTGAGCGCTCACTCCCCGGCCCACGCGGCGACCGCGCGTGGGTCGGGGACGTTTCCGGTGCGGCGCAGCACTTCGGCGTGCAGGGCCAGAACGATCTCCGGCACCCTCAGCACGGCACCCGCGGCCGGGTCGGAGAGCCCGAGTCCGATCCACGCCGGCACGTCCTCCGGCCGCTCGACGATGTCGGCGGCGTAGAGCCGCGCGGCCGCCTCCTGGTCGCCTTCCACGTGGAGCAGATCCGCTGCGGTGGCAGCGGAGACGGTGACCGCGTGCGCGGCGAACTCCGCGGGTTCCCGCAGGCGGAGCCGGCGCAGCTCCGTGCGCGCCAGCGGTGCCGTCGCGCGTGGCACCAGCGTCGGTTGCGGAACCGGTCCCTCCGGCCGCGGTTTCCCGACGAGCCAGGCGTCAGCGAGTCTTCTGACCACATCGGCGTCCGGCACGAGGTGCCGGGCGCGCCACGTGGCCTGGTGGTCTTGAGCAGCAAGGCGTGCCTCACGCCACGGCAGTGCGCTGACCCGGATTCGGCTCCACTGCGCCAGTCTCGCGGCCATGACCGTGGCGAACCTGCGTCCGAGCTTGGTCAGCTCACGGCACTCGCGGAGGAAGCGGGCCGCGTGCGTGGTCTGGCTGCACCAGTAAGCGAACTCGAAGTCCGCTCGCTCCGATGCGGTGACCACTCGGCGTTCCCGCCAGAAGTCGACGACGCCCAAGAACGCGTAGACGCCCTGGAGAAGTCCGCTGACCGGCCGCGGATCATCACGCCAAGGCGCATAACAACGGGCAGGTCCGCCGATGGCGCACAACGGTTCCATGGTCGCGAGCGCGGCGAGCTTGGTGTGTTGCACCTCGTGCGCGAGCACTTCCGCGAACGCAGCCGGGTCCGGTGGCTCCGACATCAGCACGGCACCGCAGGCGTCGGCCGACGAACCGCTGTAGAGCCTCGCGTTCACCTCCGGCACCGGCACGATGGTGCTCACCAGGGCGGCAAGGGCGTTCGCGTGCCCGGCGCCCAGCAACGTCCACGCCTCGGCGAGCCCGCCGGCCCACCGCGCCACGTCGCTGTCGGCCAGGCGCTGCGGCTCCGCGAGCGCGCGGAAGTCGCGGTGCGGCTCGACGTCGTCGAGCAAGGGGGTGAAGACGCCGGCGCCGATCCGCCGCACCGGCGACCAGTTCTCGTCCTCCGGCACGTGAACCGTGCGGTCACCACAGGTCAGCGAGAGCCGGCCCGACCGGTTGTCCGCCCGCGCCACGTCCCACAGGCGCAGTCCCGGCAGGGTCGCGATCCCCAGGGAGGGCAACGAGACGAGGCCCCGGCTCACCGGTACGTCGAGGGAGAAGTCGATGCCGCAGCGATGTGCCGCGGCCACGGCGACACACCTGAGGTGGCCGACGCCCACCCACAGCGGCTCCGCCGGCTCCAGGGTCCCGCGCAGCCTGCGCAGCAGGTCCGTGAGCCACACCCCGACCTGGGGCAGCAGGAGGACTTCGCGCACGAGCCCGGGAGACTTGCGCTGCGCCGCCACGAGCAGGTCCCACGCCTCGTCGAGGCCGAGCAGGAACTCGCGGCCGGACGCCAGCTCCAGCAGCGCACGCAGACCCACGAGCCGTGAGCTGAACTGCCCGTTGCTCAACAACGTCAGGAGCTCGTCGTCGCCGCCGCCGCACGCGAGCCGGTCGATCGAGCGCAGAGGCAGCCGGTGCGCGCTCAGCACGTGATCAACGGCAGCGGCTCCCGCTCGTCGTGCCGCTCGGGCAGGAAACTTCCGCTGCAGTCGTCGTCTTTGTTGCTCATCCGCGACATGCGGTGAACGGGGTCGGAAGCCTCACGCAGCACCGTGCGCACCGACGCCGTGACCGACTCGTCGGTGGTGTGCCGGAGCTCGTCGAGGGAAATGCCGGTCAGGTCGACGAGTTCACAACTCACCGCTGGAGCATCTTGCATGGGTCCTCCCGACTACCGAGGGTGACACCGATGTCACCACCATCATGCCCAATCGACCTGGGATATGGGAGATCCTTTCGCGTACTTGCGGGCTGCTCCATCCGCGCCATCTCCAGAAAACCAGCTGCGCACAGCACCGGAAATCCCGCCGGGACACAAAAAGTTGACAGTATCTGGACAAGGATTCCTCGTGGGCGGGCAATTGCGGCGCGACATTGCGGTGTGGCGCCGGCTTTCCCGCTCGGGCGCGCCGGAGCGGTCAGCGTTCGCGCATCAGCGAGCTCGCGTCCGAAAGGCCGCGCAGCACGAGGCCGAGGGCGCGGGCGAGGTGCTCCCTGTGGTCCTCGAGTGCCTCCGGTGTGATGCCGCCGGCGGTGGCGGCCGCCACGTCGTCGGTCGCGGCCTTCAGCACCGCGCTCATGGCGGCGGCCTGGACGCGGACGGCGATCGAGTCGGCGGGGAGGGCCATGCGGTGGGCGAGGACTTCGGCGAGGGCGTCCTCGTCGCGTTCGCGGAGCATCAGGTACGCGGCGCGCAGGGCGGGTTCGTGGTGGGTGAGGCGGACGACCGCCAAGACCGCGGCCACGTCGTCGTCGGAGCCCGCGTCGAGGACGGGCTGGTAGGCGGTGCGGAGGTGGTCGATCAGGTCGAGCTCGGCCGGCCAGGCGCGCAGCACGGCGCAGAAGGCGTCCACGCTGCGGGTGAGGAGGGGCTCGACGCAGCTCTCCTTGTGCGGGAAGTGGCGCCAGAAGGTGCGTTCGGAGACGCCGGCGGCCCGGGCGATCTGCTCGCCGGAGGTGGCGGCGACGCCCTGCTCGGCGAACAGGCGCACGGCGTGGCGGGAGATCTCCAGGCGCTGGCGGCGGCGTTGCTCGCCGCTCACCGGCGGCCGGCCCCTGCGGGGTGCCCCGTTTTCCGCCACAACGTCCGCCATCGGGTGATTCAAGCACGTCAGAGGCTCGAAAGTTTAATGGCAGCTAGTGCCAATAAACGGTACGGTCGGGGTCATGAGCCTTGCTCCCGAACGCATTCAGCTGCCTTTGCCCAGGCCGAACGTGCTCGAACTCGCCCCGCTCTACTCGCTGCTGCGCAGAGAGGCCCCCATCGCCCCGGTCACCACACCGACCGGCGACCCCGCGTGGCTCGTGACCCGGTTCGAGGAGGTGCGCCTCCTGCTCGGTGACAAGCGCTTCGGCCGTTCCCACCCGCACCCCGAGCAGGCCTCGCGGATCACGACCGCGGCCGTGCTGGACGGGCCGACCGGCGAGTACGAGACCGAGGAGGCCGACCACGCGCGGATGCGGCGCCTGCTCACGCCCGCGTTCTCCGCCAAGCGCATGCGGATGCTGTCCGACCACATGGAACGGTTGATCGAGGGGTACCTCGACCGGCTGGAGGCGGAGCACGAGACCGCCGGGGTCGTCGACCTGCACCGCGGGCTGGCGTTCCCGTTGCCGGTGGCCATGATCTGCCGCCTGCTCGGCGTCCCGGAGGCCGACAGCGAGCTGTTCGCGTCGTTGTCCGAGCGCATGGCGGGCACGGCGATCGGCGAGGAGGCGCACCGGGCGCGCGAGGAGTTCTTCCGCTACATGATCGGGCTGATCGAGACCAAGCGACCGGACCTCGGTGAGGACGTGATCTCCGACCTGGTCCGCGCGCAGGGCGCCGACTCGGCGTTCGACTACGAGCAGATGGTGCGGCTGTGCGTCGGGCTGCTGTTCGCGGGCCACGAGACCACGGTCAACCGGATCGGGCTCGGCGTGCTGTTCCTCATGACCAACCGCGAGCACTGGGACGCGCTGGTCGCCGACCCGGACGGGCACGTCGACGCGGTGGTCGAGGAGATCATGCGGCTCGGCGCGCCCGGTGACCTGGGGCTGCTGCGGTATGCGCACGAGGACGTCGACATCGCCGGCGTGACGATCGAGCGCGGTGACGCGCTGATCCTGTCGATCAACGCCGCGAACCGGGACGACGGGGTGTACTCCGACGCGGAGGTGTTCAACCCCGACCGTCCGGAGAGGACGCACCTCGGGTTCGGGCACGGCGCGCACTTCTGCATCGGCGCGTCGCTGGCCAGGACCGAGCTGCGGGTCGTGTTCGCGGCGCTGGCCAAGCGGTTGCCGCGGATGCGGCTGGCCAAGGACGTGTCGGAGCTTGAAATCAGGGCCACGCTCACGGGTGGCGTGTCCGAACTGCCGGTGACGTGGAGGTCGGAATGAGGGTCAGCGTCGACCAGGGCAGGTGCGTCGGGGCCGGGCAGTGCGTGCTCGCCGCCGACGACGTGTTCGACCAGCGCGACGAGGACGGGCTGGTGGACCTGCTGAACCCGAGCCCCGCGGAGGAACGCCGGGCCGACGTGCGGCACGCGGCCGAGGTGTGCCCGGCGTCCGCGATCAGCGTGGAGGACTGAGAACGGGTGCGGCGCGGTGCTCTCGACGCACCGCGCCGCGCCTCACTGCGCCATCAGCGGCTCGGTCAGCGGCGTGCCGTCCGCCCTGCCCACGAAGCAGTGGATGACGCGGCTGGAGTGCCGGTAGCCGTTCTGGGTCTTCACCTTCCACGACTCGGCGGTCGGGACCACCACCCAGTACCGCAGCGTCTTCTCCTTGTCCTGCCCGGTGACCTTGTTCGACAGGAACGTTTTGGTGCAGGCGGTGCCGCCGATCTTCGTCAGCTCCTCCACGCCTGGGTACGCCACGTCCTTCTCCATCTCGGAGTTGGCGAGCACGGTGTCGAGGACCTCGGTCGCGTGCTCCTTGTAACAGCCACCGCGCTGCTGCGGCTTGATCGGCGCGGCGTCCTTCGCGGGCGTCCAGGCCAGGCAGTCCTTCCTGAACGCCAGCAGGCTGTCGTCCTTGATGTCGCCGTCGATGCCCAGGGTCAGCACCGGTTGCATCGCCGCTGAGCTGGCGGGGCCGTCGCCCGTGTTGCCGGCACCCGTGTTGCCCAGGCTCGTGTTGCCCAGCCCCGTGTTGCCCAGGCCCGTGTTGCCGAACCCCGTGTTGCCGAGCATCGGCTTGAAGACGGTGAAGTACAGCAGGACGAACACTCCGACGATGAACAACGGCGTCAGCGTCGCCGACAGGTACATGCCGACCGAGCGGCGCTTGCGCGGCGGCACGGGGACCTCGACCGGTGGTGCCGCGGTGAACGGTGGTGGCGTGGTGAACGGTGGCGGCGTGGCGACCGGGCCGCTGTGGAACGCGGGAGGCCTGGGCGCTGGCATCGGCCCCGACACCGGTTCGAAGCGTTCCGTCAGGTCCGGCTGCACGAGCGCGCGGGTGATCAGCCGGCGGGCCTGCCCGGTGCCGAGGCGGCGCTGCGGGTCGGGCTCCATCAGGCCGGTGATCAGCTCGCCCAGCGGTCCGCTGACCCGCGGCACCGGACGTTCGCTCATCACCGCGAGGATCGTCGCCGAGGTCGTCGGGCGGTCGAACGCGCCGCGGCCCTCGACCGCGTAGAACAGCGTGGCGCCCAGCGCCCACAGGTCCCACGCCGGTGAGGCCTCCCCGCCCGCCAGGCGTTCCGGTGACATGTAGGCGGGCGAGCCGATCAGCGTCCCGGTGGCGGTGAGCCGCGGGTCGTCGAGCGACTGCGCGATGCCGAAGTCGGTGAGCTTCGCCGTGCCCCTGCCGGGCACCATGACGTTGCCCGGCTTGACGTCGCGGTGCACGATGCCCTGCTCGTGCGCGGCCTCCAGCGCGTCCAGCAGCTGGCCGGCGAGCGTGGCGGCCTCCCTCACGCCGAGCGGGCCGTCGCGGTCGACGCACGCGTCCAGGGTGGGGGCGTTGATCAGCTCCATCACGATGAACGTCTGGTCGTCCTCGGAGATCAGGTCGAAGACGGTCACCACGGCGGGTTCGGACAGCCTGCTCGCGATGCGCGCCTCGCGCAGCACCCGTTCCTGGTAGACGGCCCGCTCGTGGGCGGGCACGGTGCCGGGCAGCAGCAGCTCCTTGACCGCGACCTCCCGGCCCAGGACCGAGTCCTCGCCGAGCCACACGGCGCCCATGCCGCCCCGCCCCAGCTCGCGGATCAGCCGGTAGCGCCCGTTGCCCACCTCACGCATGCGGGAAGTCTCGCAAGCCGATCACCCGGTCCGGTGAACGGGGGGCACGATGACGTGCCACGAACGTCAGCAGCTCCCCCCGGATCGCCGACAGGTCCGGGGCGGACCAGGTCGCGGTACCGGTCACCAGCGAGCGGCTGAGCACGCCCGGCGGGCTCAGCGCCGTGCCCACGAACCAGCTCGGCGCACTCGTCGACCGGGTGGAGCACGGCAACGCCGGCACCGCGAACGGGGCCCGGTCCCGTCAGGTGCGCTGCAACGCCTTCGGGTACAGCCAGCTGCCGGGCGTGTCCTCGGCCGGGTTCGTGTAGTAGTCGCGCACCGCCGCGATGTACTCCGGCACGCTGATCGCCCCGTCACCGTCGGTGTCGAGGTGCGCGAACGCCACCCCGCACTCGTCGTCACCGAGCCCGCGCGCCTTGAGCAGCACGGTGAACTCGTCCACGTCGACCCGCCCGTCACCGTCGGTGTCCGCGAGGGCCAGCAGCTCCTGCACCACCTCCAGGAAGTCCGCCTCGATCGGCCCTCCGGTCACGAACATCTCGATCATCGCCTCCCGGTACTCCTCCGGCGAGACCTGCCCGTCCCGGTCGGCGTCGCAGTGCACGGCCAGCATCTCCCAGAACCGGTCGTGCGCCTCCACCAGCTCCCGCCCGCGCTCCGACCCCGCCGGCTCCCCGAACGCCCGCAACAACCGCTCCGCCAGCGCGTAGACGTCGGCGAGCTCGATGACACCGTTGCCGTTCACGTCGTAGTGGGCGAACGTCGCGTCGATCCTGTGCTGCAACACCTGCTTCATGTCCGGCACTGTGTTCACGCGACCCCCTGGCGCGCAACGCAGGTCGCCCAGCCGGGTGGAGTTGTTCCACCGCTCCGGGTGATTGCGGGTTCAACGGCATGGGAGCGCGCGAGCGTGAACGTGATCTGCACGCCCTCACCTGGCCCTGGCCGGCAGGAACGTGCGGACGTCGAGCGGTGCGAGCCACCGCCGCCAGCGCGGCACGCCGGTGCGCATCCGCTTCCTGGCCTCGCGCACGTCCGCCCAGTACGCGTCCACGGCCGCCTGGTCCGGCTGTCCCGGCCCGAACACGTGGGCGTCGGCCCGCACCGCCAGGCCGCCCAGGTCGAACCCGGCCAGCAGGGTGGCCTCCTGGCGCCGGGTCAGGCCGCGCGGCACCCGTGCCCCGAGGTCGCGGGCGTGGTCCACGAGCTCGTGCCAGCCCGTGGCGAACCGGTTCGCGGTGCTGCCGCGCGTCTGGCGGCGGTGACGGCGCACGGCCTTGCCCCCGACGACGAGACCGACCACCGCGGCGATCGGCAGCAGCACGGAGGCGGCGTCGGCCAGCAGGCCGGCGAGCCAGCCCGGCAGCCAGGACCCGCCGGGGTCGCCGATGCCGACGCCGCTCGCGTCGGTGCGGCTCGCGTCGACCAGTGAGCTGGGCATCTTCACCGTGTTCGGCGGTGGCACCACCGCGGCGTCGGTGTTCTCGATCTCCTGCGGCGGCTGGTGGTCCGGCTTCTTCGAGCGGTCCGGCATGAACTCGGTGTTCGGGACGACCGCCCACGTGCCGTCCGCGAGGTGCAGCTCCACCCACGCCTGCACGTTCTCGCCGCGCACCACACCGCCGCTGCCCGGCACCGCGCCCAGCACGACCCGCGCGGGCATGCCGATCTCGTTCGCCACCAACGCGTACGCGGCGGCGTACTGCTCATCGTTGCCCGCCGGGCGCTTGGCGTTGAAGAACGCCGTGAGCCGGCCCGCGCTGTGCCCCGGCAGGTACTCGGTCTCGCCGGGACCGCCGTCGGTGTAGGCGCCGTTGTCGCGCAGGTACGCGGCGGCCGCCTTCAGCCGTTCGGCGGTCGTCGTCGCGCCACCGGTCCACTTGGCGACCTTGCCGCGCACGAAAGCCAGCTCGGAGGTGCGCACCGACGGCCGCCCGAACGGTTGGGCGTCGTCCGGGATGCCCGCTGTGGTCAGGACCGTGCGCAGCGAGTAGGTGTCCCCCTCGCGCAACCGGTCGGCGACGATGCCGGACGCCGTGGCGAGGTTGTAGCGCAGGTTCTCGGTGTGACCGGCCCTGCGCTCACCGCTGAAGGCGATCTCCCGTGCGCGTCCGGCCGTCGGCAGCCACGCGCTCAGCTCGTCCGCCGTCGCGTAGGCGGCCTCGATCCGGATGGTCACGTCGGACTCGGTTCCGGTCCCGGTGGCCGGGATGCGCACACCGATGCGTTGGAAGTTGTTGCGCTGCACCGGGTCCACCGCACCGGCCGGGTCGTTCGTCGCGCCCCACACCCGGCCGTCGTACCCGTCGAGGGTGGCGATCCGGACGCGTTCGCCCTCCGGCAGCCCCTGCACGGTGAACAGCGTCTGGTCCCAGAGCTGGTTGGCGTCCTTCGTGTGCTTGCGGTAGCCGACCAGCGGGCTCGCGTAGGCGCCGATCTCGAACGGCGGCTCCACGTACTTGCGCAGCACCACCCGGTGGGCGCTGCCGGTGCCGGGCAGCACCGGCGACACCACCAGCGCGAACCCGGCCGCGACGCCGACGAGCGCCACGGCGGTCACCGCGCGCACCCGGCGCATCCCACCGGCACGCACACCGGTGCGGTGCCGGGCCGCGCGCACCGCGAGCCAGCCTGCCGCGACCGCGGCGAACACCGCGCCGAGCACCCCGGCCGCCTCACCGGTGCCGAGCAGGACCACCGCGGCGAGCACGGCGAGCGGCGCGCCGATCGGTGCCCCGCTGAGCGGCACGCGGCGGGCCAGCGTGAAGCCTCCCGACCCGCACAGCAGGCCGAGGATGTACGGGATCACCAGCAGCGGACCTGCGCCGTCGACCGGCGGCAGCGTGGTGAGCAGCTGCTTCCAGCCGTGCACGCCGAGGTCGAGCAGACCGGCGAGGACGTCGGGTGTCGGCAGTCCCCCGTCCTCGCGCAGCGCCACGACACCGCCGAGGAGGAAGAACACCGCGACCGTCATGGCGGCGACGGCGATCATCGGCCGGCGCAGCACCGACGCGACGTGCCCGGCCAGGACGCCGAGCAGGAGGCCGGTGCCGCCGGCGAGCAGGAAGCCCCAGCCGGTGTAGGTGGTGCGGAACCCCAGCAGCGCGACGACGAACAACGCGCACAGGAAGGCGGCGTCGACGAGGTCGTCGCGGCGGGGCACGAGTCCGGTCACTGCAGGGTCCCTCCCGCCAGCAGCACCGGCAGGTCGCCCAGCCGGCGCAGGGTGAGCACGGTGAACGCGGTGCTCGCCGACCGCGCGGTGCGCTGCCGCGGGTCCACCCGCAGCACGACCTTGCGCACCTCGGCCGGGAACGCGGTCGCGACGGCGCGCAGGTCGCCGTAGCCGTGCCGCGCGCCGGTGACGAGCACGAGCAGCGTGGCGTCGGGAGCCGCGGCCGCCGCGCGGGCGGTCGCCTCGGCGAGCGACGGGCCGCCCAGCTCTGCGCGGGCGAACACGTCCAGCACGTGCTGGGCCCGGCCGGAGAGGTGCCCGGAGGCGACCACGCTGGTGTCGATCCCGTCCGCCACCGCGCGCTGCACCACCGACGCACCGGCGGACAGGGCCGTCTCGAACACCGAAGGGTCCGGATAGGACTGTTCGGCGCCGTCGACGACCACCACGACGTGCGCGCGCCGGGAGTCGAGGTACTGCCGCACCAGGAACCGACCGTCCTGAGTGGACGCGGCGAGCTTCGCCGTGGAGCGCCAGTGGATGTGCCGCCGGTCGTCGCCCGGCGCGTACTCGCGCAGCGCGTGGAACGCGAGGTCGCTCATCGAGACGTCGTTGGTGGTGCAGCCCTCCAGGTCGCGCAGCAACCCGGTGCCCAGCGGCGCCAGCGGCACGGTCAGCGGGTGCACGAACAGCTCGACGACCTCGGTCATCGCGACCGTCCGCCGCACCAGGCCGAGCGGGTCGCCCCTGACCGTGGTGGCCGGTCCGACCGCGATCACCCCGCGCCGCAGCCCGGCGACCTCCACCTCGCGGCCGCTGTCGAAGACCTCGACCCGGTCCCGGCCGATCGGCAGCTCCACCTCGGGCGCGAACAGCGTCCTGCGGCCGTGGTGCTCGACCTCGACCGCGCAGCGCGTCGACTCGTCGGGCCGCAGGCGGCGCTTGGCGACGGCCACGTCGACCCGCACCGCGCCGCGGCCCAGCGTCAGCCCGCACGCCAGCGCCAGCAGCACCAGCCCGGTGGCGCCGAGCAGCACGAGCTCGTCCCAGCCGAGCACGGCGCCGAGCACCCACCCCACCGCCGACGCGACCGCGAGCAACCGGCCCGCCGGCGAGACCACCTCCAGCAGCCGCACCACCTCAGGCCCCCCGGCGCACGGGCGGCTCGACGTCCGCGAACAGCGAGTCGACCACCTTCTCCACGGTGGCGCCGTCGAACTGCGCCTCCGGGTGCAGCAGGATCCGGTGGCCCAGCACGGGGTGCGCGAGCTGCTGGACGTCGTCCGGCACGACGTGACCGCGCCCCTGGGCGAGCGCCCACGTCTTGGCGCACCGCACGTACGCGAGACACCCGCGCACCGACACGCCGAGCCGCACCGCGGGGTGCGACCGCGACGCCTCGGCGATCCGGCTGACGTACCCGAGCACCGCCGGATCGACGTGCACCTGGTCGGCCAGCGCGGTCAGCTGCGCCACCGCGCTCGCCGCGATGGCCGGCGGCACGGTCGCCGACCGGTCCCGCGTCGCCGCGTCGGCCAGCAGCGCCACGGTGGCGTTGTGGTCCGGATAGCCGATGCTGGTCTTCATCAGGAACCGGTCGAGCTGCGCCTCCGGCAACCGGTAGGTGCCGGCCTGCTCGATCGGGTTCTGCGTGGCGATCACCATGAACGGCGACCCCACCGGGTGCGTCTCGCCGTCGACGGTGATCCGGCCCTCCTCCATCACCTCCAGCAGCGCCGACTGCGTCTTCGGCGAGGCCCGGTTGATCTCGTCGGCGAGCACGATCGAGCCGAAGATCGGCCCGGGGTGGAACCGGAACACACCGCGCTGCTGGTCGTAGATCTGCACACCGGTGACGTCCGACGGCAGCAGGTCCGGCGTGAACTGGATGCGGGCGCTGGTGCCCTGCACCGTGTTCGCCAGCGCCTTCGCCAGCGATGTCTTGCCCGTGCCGGGGTAGTCCTCCAGCAGCAGGTGGCCGTCGGAGAGCAACGCGGTGAGCGCCAGGCGGATCACGTGCTCCTTGCCGGAAATGGCCCGCGAGATGTTCAGCACCATTTGCTCGAAGGTCTGCGCGAACAGCCGAGCCTGTTCAGGGGTCACGGTCATGGTATTTCCTTCACTGTTCACCAACGGAATGATCCCTGGACGCCACCACAGGTCACGTAGACCTGTTCGCCCGGATATCCGTAGTAGTTCCTCGTCTGCCGGCGCTCGTTGGGGCCGAAGTTCTCGTTCACGAATCCGACCGGGCCGTGGTCGCTGTTGAACGTGCACGTCACGCTGCTGCTGAAATTCGCGGTCTGCACGACGACGTACGCACACGCCGAAGAAGTGCAGACACCTGATCCGTTGCACCCGCCCGCACCGCAGGCGGCTCCCTTCGACACCGTCACGGTGGGTGGCGGCGGAGGCGGTGGGGTGGCCTGCTGCCGGGACTGGCTCAGCATCGGCCGGCCCGCGTCGGACACCGTCGCCGTCACGGTCACGTTCTGCGAGTAGCCGACGTCCTGGCTGCCCGACCAGCTCCACCCGCCGACACCGGTGGTGAAGGTCTGGTCGAAGCCGCGGCTCGTCGTCACGCGCACGGTCGCGGGCTTGCCGTTCGGGTTCACCGAGACGGAGAAATTGATGACCGTGTTGTTGTTCGAGGTGTTGAGCGCGAGGTCGCGCATCGGCCCGTAGGTGGCCACGCCCGCGGTGGCCGCGCTGTTGCACGGGTTGCCCGCGTACGCCCCTCCACCACTGCCGTTGCACGCCTGGAGGCTGATCGTGACCGGCTGCCCGTTCGGCAGTCCGTTGATCGTCTGCGTCGCGCCGGCCTGCCCGCCGACCGGGTAGGTCCAGGTGCCGCACGAGCCGCCGGACCAGGTGCAGCTCACGGTGTTCGACCTGCCGTGCGAGGCGCCGACGTCGAACCGCAGCGCAGCCTGCCCGTCCACGCCGGTGGGTGCCGCGGTGAACCCGGTGATCGGGTCCGGGGTCGCGGTCGCCTCCATCTGCGCGGGCGCGCTGGCCGGCGAGGTGTGCCCGGCCGGTTCGGCCTCGGCGGCGGCGTTCGCGGCGACGACGGTGTAGCTGTAGATCGTGCCGTCGTTCTGCAGGCCGTCGTCCAGGCACGTGGTGGCGGTGACCTTCGAGCACACCGTCTTGGTGCCGCCGCCGGTGCGGGTCAGCGTGTAGGTCGTGGGGCCGGGGCCGTTCGCACCGACCGCGCCCCACGACACGGTGACCGCGCGGGTCTGGGCGTTCGCGGCGTTCGTCGCGGTGAACGCCGGCGCCGCCGGGGCGTCCGGGGCACCGGCCGACTGGCCCTCGACGGTGACCGCGGGGCCGGGGCCCTGCGAGTTGACCGCGATCACCGTGAACACGGTCTGCGCGTCGTTGTCGAGGCCGGTGGCCGTCACGCTCGTCGCACCGCCGGGTGCCGTCGTGCGGCCACCGCCGGACCAGCTGATCTCGTGCCGCAGCACGGGCGTGCCCTCGTTGGCGGCCGCGGCCCAGCTCAGCTTCAGCGTGCCGTCCCGCGGCTCGGACGTGCTGAGCCCGGTGACGGCGCCGGGCACCGTGTTCGGCTGGGCCGGCGCGGACGAGCCGCTCGGCTTGCCCCACCCGACGAGGTTGTGCGCCCGCACGGTGAACGTGTACTCCGTGCCGTTGGACAACCCGGTGATCGTGCACGGCGACGCCGGGCACACCTGCTTGCCGCGGCCGTAGTCGACCTCGTAGGAGTCGATCGGCGCGCCGTTGCCCGAGGGCGTGCTCCAGGACAGTTCGACGACCTTGCTCAGCACCGTGCGACCGGTCACCGGGGTGCCGGGGGCGTCGGGCACGCCGAGCACGTTCAGCCTGATCCGGCCGGTGACCCTGCGGTCCTCCCGGCCGGTGTCGGCCACGTCGGTCACGACGACGTTGAACTCCATGGCGCCGTGCGCGTCGCCGTTCGGGGTGATGCGCACGGTCGAGCCCTCGTTGCTCACGTTCGCCCCGGCACCGTTGACCTGGGTGACCGCGACGACGGAGATCTTCGGGTCGCGCAGCTGCGAGCGCACGTAGGAGACGAGGTCGACGGTCGCCGTGTCGCCCGCCTTCACGCCGTCCACCGTCACCGGTGCGATGGCGGGCGGCAGTGCGGCGGCGACCTCCACCACGAGCTTGCTCTTCGGCCCGTCGCCCGCGCCGACCTCGATCGTGCCGGTCGAGCCCGGCTTCGCGCCGCCGGCCGCGGTGACGGTCAGCGTGCGTTCGCCGGAACCCTCCAGCGACACGCCGTCCGGCTGTTCGAGCCAGCTCGCCCGGTACCGGACGTCCCCGAGCCTCGACCGGTCGGCGACCCACACGTGGCACACGGACGTGACGTCGACCTTCACCGGAAGGCCTCCCTCGACGACCGCGAGCGCCGAGGACGGGCACCGCAGCACCGGCGTGTCGGGGCCGACCTGCACCGGCACCGTGATCAGGGCGAACTTGCCCTCGGGGTCGGTGAGCGAGCTGCCGTCGGTGACCTGGAACGTGACCGCGGCCGGTCCGGTGTAGCCGTCGCGCGCGGTGAGGACGAGCCCGGTGTCGCCCTCGTTGCGCACCGCCAGCCCGGTCGAGGGCGCGGCGGTGACCCGGTCGACCGTCGTGAGCTTGGGCTGCTTGCCCGACGGGACCTCGACGTAGTCCTCGACCTGCACGGTCACGGAACCGTCCGCGGGCACGGAGATCAGCTTGTCCGGGATGGCGCGCGGGGCGCCGGTGCCCTTCGACGGCACGTGGACCAGCCCCGCCGCCGTGGCCCCGGAAGCGTCCCTGACCTCGTAGACGAGGGTGCGCGGGTGGTCACCGACCGGCACGGTCGCCTTGAGCCCGGAGACCTCGGCCCGCTCGTGGAAGACCTTGGTGACCTCCAGCTCGCCGGCCGGCCCGTCGGGGTCGGCGACCGCGCCGGCGAGGTCCACCTCGACCGTGCTGTCGCCCTTGCTCACCAGTGGGAACAGCTCGCCGGCGACCGGCGGGACCTGAAAGCCCTCCCGGCTGCGGACGGTGAGCGTGGCGACCGAGGGCTGGCCGAGTCCGTTGGTGACGGCGTAGGCGATCACCAGCGGCTTGCCGGTGAGGTCCGGCGCGGTCAGCTCGATGCGGCCGTCGGTGGCCTTCACGTCACCGGGCAGCGACGGGTTGCGCGCCTCCAGCGGTTCGACGGTCACCGTGTCGCCGGGTGCCCGCACGTCGTTGGCGAGCACGTCGACGGCCAGGCGCGCACCGGGTGCGGCGGTCACGACGTCGTCCACCGCGACCGGTGGCTGCGGGTCTCCCGGCGGCACCACGGCGACGCGGACCAGCGACTCGCCGGTGCGGCCGTAGGAGTCGGTGACGACGAACCCGAACGTGTCGGTCCCGTTCGAGGTCGGGAACGCCTCGTAGGTCAGCGAGGTGCCGGCGATCCCGACGACGCGGCCGATCGCCGGTGCGGACGCGATGCCGGTGACCGCGACCGAGTCGCCGTCGGGGTCAGCGCCGCTCGACGGCACGGTGACCGTCACCCGGTCGCCGGCGACGACCCGCACCTCGACGGGTTCCGGTGCCGGCGGCTGGTTCGGGTTGGCGGGCGTCGGCGCCGGGTTCACGGTCACGTGCGCGTGCCCGACGGCCTGGTCGCCGTCCGGGTTCTGCACCACGTAGGAGACGTCGGCGACGAACGGGGTGTCGAGCCGGTCCGGTGCCACGTAGCGGACCACGTCGCCCGCGACGTAGGCGGTGCCCGCGTCCTGGCGGCCGTCCCGCGTGGTGACGGTCAGGCGCCCGGTGCCCGGCGCGCCCTGCACGTTGGACTGCAGCGTCAGCGGGGCACCGGCCGGTGAGATGTCGTTGTCCAGCACCGGGATCGTCGCCGAGTCACCGGCGCGGGCCGCCGCCCGGTCGTCTTTGGGCACCGGAGTGTCGTCCGCGGGCGGCGGCAGCTGGGTGACGGTGACCTCGCCGGTCACCGGGCCGGTCACGCCGTCGGTCACGGTGTAGCGCACGACCTGCGGGTTGCGGTCGAGGGTGGGCGCGGTCGCGTTGATCCGCAGCCAGCGGCCCTTGACGACGGCGACCTCGAGCTGACCGGAGGTGCTCTCGGCGTGCTGCACGCCCAGCAGCGACCCCGCCGGGCTGAAGTCGTTGGCCAGCACGTCGGCGACGACGGGTTCCTGACCGCGCACCACCGCGTTGTCCGGCATGGCGACCGGCGGCAGCGGGGAGGCGGGTGCGGCGGCGACGTCGATGCGGATGGCGCCCTTGGCGAACGGCGCGTTGCCGAACGCCGCGGTGTAGTCCAGCGGGAAGGTGCCCGGCTTCGTCGCGGTCAGCGTGACCAGGCCGGTCTTCGTGTCGGTGGTGACCGTCGCGCCCGCGATCGGTGCCACGTCGGCGGCAAGCCGCAGCTCGGCGGCGGGGTCGACCGGGTCGGCGCCGGGCAGGTCGTTCTCCAGCGGGCGCACCAGGACCGGTGTGCCGACCTGGCCCCGTGCGACGTCCGGGCGCGCGACCGGGGGCAGGGCGGCCGGTGCGGCGGCGTCGAGCACCCGCACGCGTTCCGCTCCCGCGACGGCGTTCGCGATGCCGTCGGTGACCCGGTAGTCGACCGCCTGCTGACCGGCCTGGACCGGTGCCGCGTACTCGACGAACCCGGTGTTGGTCGTGGTCGCGACACCCGCCTTGGCCGCGGCCTCGGTCAGCACGACCGGGTCGCCGTCGAAGTCGCGCCAGTCCGCGAGCACCGGCAGCGTCAACCGGCCACCGGAGGCGACCGACCACTCGTGCGGCACGGCGCCCTTGCGCACGGCGGGCGCCTCGTTCTGCGTCGCGGTGCGCACCTGCACGGTGACGGCGGCCGTGGCGTTGAGGCCCTTGCCGTCGTCGACGGTGTACTTGAAGTGCGCGTCCTGGGCCTGCTCCGGCAGCGTCACCTCGACGGTCTGCCCGTCCGGGGCGATCGCGAGCGCCACGTCCTTGCGGTCGAGGTCGCTCACGGCCGTGACGGACAGGATGTTGCCCGCGGGGTCGGAGTCGTTGTCGAGCACGTGCAGCACCGTGGTGCGGCCGGGCCGTGCGCCGAGCGTGTCGTCGGAGGCCTTCGGCGGCTTGTCCTTGGCGGACTCGGTGGTGTTCTCGTTCTTGTCCTTGTCGCTGGGGTTCTGCTGGGGCGGCGGCTTCACCGACTGCCAGTCGTCGACCTTGCGCTGAGTGCTCAGGTCCCACACCGCGCCGGTCGCGACGTCGTTCAGCACGATCGCCTTGCGGTTCACCCGGAACACCGGCTGCACCAGCGCCTTCGCGTCCCGGATGTTGCCCGGTGCGGCCTTCTGGCCGCCGCACGAGCGGAAGTAGCCGCCGGACGCGCCGGCCCACGCGGCGTGCACGCAGTCGCCGAGCCGCACCGGTTCGGCCGGGGCACCGTCCACGCCCTCGTGCAGCACCACCGCGCCGTCGCCGTCCAGGTCGAACGCCGTCAGCTCGGTCCGGCCGGCCACGACGACCGCGGCCGCCTCCGGTCCTGCGTGCTGCAGCACGGACTCGCGCCCGGCCCGCGCGGTGCGGCCGCCGGGCAGGAAGAGGGTGCCGGACTCCGCGTCGAGCACGACGGCGTCGTTGCCGACGGCGGTGATCGCCGGTGCCTTGAGGGCGGTGGGGAGCTTGCCGTACTCGGGTTCACCGAAACCGGTCCCGGCCGGGGTCACCCGCACCGTGCGGCCGTTGGCGGACACGGCGTGCACCGCACCGTCCAGCCCGACCGCCAGCGCGGCGGTGCCGGCGGCGTCCAGGCCGGCGAGCGGCGGGGTCTCCTGGCTCACCTGGTCGAGCGCGCTCACGCCGGCGGCGACGTCGACTCGGGTCGCCCAGACCTTGCCCGCGGCGGGGTCGAGCACGGCGAGCGTGCCCCCCGCGAGCGCCACCTGGCCGCCGCTGGGCAACGCCAGCCCGTGGTCACCGAGCGTCACCGAGCGGGCGACGTCGACCGGGTACAGCTTGCCGCCTGCCCGGTCCCGCGCGACCACCGCGGAGGCGTCCTGGACGACGTCGAGCTGATAGCTCTGCCGCGCCCCACCGGGCGGGTTGAACGCGGCGTCGAGCGCTCCGACCGGTTTGTTGAGCCGGCCGAACAAACCGTCGCGGTCACTGGTGACCCAGACACCGCCGTCGTCGAGGTCGACCTGGCGGACCGGATTTCCGGTGGACGTGAACGCGTAGGCGACGAGTGAGGCGGCCGCGAGAACGAGCACCGTTCCGGACGCGAGCGTGGTCCGGTGCTTTCGGAAGAATCCCACTGTTCCCCTCGTTTGCGGTCGCGGCGCTCCCCGGCGGTTCCGTCAACCGCCTGTCGGGCCGATCCCTGAATCCGTTGCAGCTTTCACCCGAATGCGGGCGGAGGATTATCCGCAGCTCTCCTGCGACCAGTCGGCGGTCGCGTTGCTGCCGTCCGCGCGCACTACTTTCACCTGGAGGCACACGGGGTTCGCGCCCTCGACGACCACCTTCGGCGCCTTCTCCACACCGGTGCGGGCACCGTCGGACGTGCGCCAGGAGAACGTGTCCGTGGCCTGCTGGGCCGAGTAGCTCCACTCGAACCGGACTGTTCCCGCGTCCACGCGCGTCGCGGTGATCACCGGACGGCCCGGCGGGGCGCCGCCCGCCCCCGCGTTCTGGTCGGGGACGTCGTCGACGACGGTGGCCGGCGCCGGTCCGGTCGCGGGTTCCTCCCCGCCGGACAACAGGAACACGCCCACACCGATGATCGCGACCGCCGCGGCGGCACCGGCGGCGTACAGCGGCCAGCGCACCCGTTCCACGTGCTCCGCCGGTGTCAGCCGCGGTGCGGAGGCGGGCTCGCGGACGATCGTCGCCGGCTGCGGGTTTCCCTGCCGCGCCAGGGTGTGCGGGGCGCGGGGCGCCGTCGGCGGCACCCGTTGCCGGGTCGGCGGCGCGGTGCGCGGAGCAGGCGGCGCGAACGACGGGACGCCGGCCGTGCGCACCGGGTGCCGCTCCGGCACGGTGCCGGGCATCAGCACCAGTTCGGTCCGGCCGAACCGGTACATCACCTGGATCCGCTGCAGCTCGGCGGCGAAGTCGAGCAGGGAACCCGGCCGTGCCGCCGGGTCCTGGTCCATGGCGCGCAACAACAACCGCCGGAGCTCGTCGGGTGCGGCCAGCTGGTCCGGCCGCCACCCGCTCACGATCCGGTGCTGGACCGCCTCGACCGAGTGGTCGGTGCCGAGCGGCATGAACGGCGACCGTCCCACGAGGAGGTGCCACAGCGTCGCGGCGAACGAGAACACCTCGGTGCGCACGCCGTACCTCGCCACGGCGTCCACGCCGAACAGCTCGGGCGCCGACCACGGCGGCGACAGCGCCACCTGCGTCTCCCGGCCGCGGTCCGCGAGCCGGCCCGCGATGCCGAAGTCGGTCAGGCACGCGTCGCCGGACTCGTTCATGAGCACGTTGGCCGGCTTGATGTCGCGGTGCAGCATCCCGCGCCCGTGCGCCGTCTCCAGCGCGCCCGCGATCTGCACCCCGATGTCGAGGACCTGCTTGACCGACAACGGCATCCGGCTCGCCATCTTCGCCAGGTCGCCGCCGGGGCAGTACTCCATCACCAGGTACGGGCGCCCGTCCACCGCGGTGCCGGTGCCGTACACCGTGACGACGTTGCGGTGCTTGCGCAGCTTCGCCATCGACTCGCCCTCGGCGAGGAACCGCTCGCGCACCTCGTCGGACAGGCCGGCCGTCTGCGGCACCTTGACCGCGACGTCGTCCTTGAGCTTGCCGTCGTAGTAGCGGTGCACCGTCGCGAAGCCGCCCGCACCGATGTCACCGCGGTACTCGAAGTCCGGGATCGCCGGTGGTCCCAGCGTCATCCGCCCACCTCGAACGTGAAGAAGACCTGCTCGCTCAGCGACACCCTGGTCCCGGGGGTGAGGAACTGCTCGATGTGCGGGGCCAGCTGCTCCGGCGGGCAGCCGGGGCGGGAGATCGTGGTGCCGTTGGTGGAACCGAGGTCGCGCACCAGCACGTCCCAGCCCTCCAGCCGCACCTCGACGTGGGTCCGCGAGATCTCCGCGTCGGTCTCGCTGCCGACCTGCACGAGGTTCGCGTGCCTGCGGTCACCACCGGGGTCGCGGCCCACCACCACGTCCCGGTCGAGCGCGATCGTGTCGCCGGTGGACATCCGCAGCAGGCCCAGCACGGGCCTGTCCAGCACGATGGCGACCTGGTCGGGCAGCAGGACCTCGCACACCCGGCAGTGCACCGCGTAGTCCGAGCTGAGGTGTCCCGACGGGCACCGCCGCGCCCGCACCCGGTGGTTCCCCGCGTGCAGCATCCGGGTGTCGCCGGGGGACGTGGCGTTCGTGCGCAGCACCGTGTGCGTCACCGGCTCGGCGGGTGGCGCCGCGGCGACCCGGGGCGCCCAGTCGAACGACTGGATCACGCCACCGGTCCGGGCGAGCGCGGGCACCGGCGGTGGTGCGACGTGGTCGCGGACGACGGGCAGGTCGACCGGTTCTTCCTGGCGCACAACGGTGTGCTCGACGGCCTCGGTCGGCGGGGCCGGTTGCGGCGGCAGAGCTGCGGCGGCGTCGGACAGCGTCACGACGAGCTCACCCGCGAGGACCACGCCCCCGCGCAACGGCAGCGCGGTGCCTCCCGGACCGGCGGTGACCCGCAGCAGGGCCACGTCGTCCAGGCCGCGGTCCACCCACGTCGCGACACCGGTCGCGGTGATCTCCTCGACGGCACCGGACCCGGTGACGGCCTGCAGCTGGACCTCGCCGCGCACCACGGCGCGCTGTTCGGTCGCGGTCACGCGGACGAGCGCGAACCCGCTCACCGCGCGGAACCCCTCGTGCACGATCGCGGCGAGCACCTCGTCCAGCGGCTCGTCCGCGCGCACCAGCTCCCAGCAGCGGCGGACCAGGTCGGAGCCGGGTGCCACGGACAGCAGGAGCCACGTCCGCTCCCCCGCCACGGCGGTCCACGTGCCCGGCACGTACTCGACAGCGGTCATCGCGGACCCCGCGGTGCCGTGTCGCAGCTGGACGCGACCGCCTCGGTGTAGTCGACCACCAGCGCGGTGACGTTGTCGCGGGCCCCGGCGGCGACGGCGCGGTCGACGAGGTCCGCCGCGGCACCGGCCGCGTCGGCGTGCAGCCGCAGCACCTCGTCCAGCTCGTCGTCCGCGAGCTCACCGGTCAGCCCGTCCGTGCAGATCAGGAACCGCTCACCGGCCTGCGGCGGGAACACCCACAGGTCCGGGTCGCCGGCGCCGGTGCTGCCGAGCACCCTGGTGACGACGTGCCAGCGGGGGTAGGTCCTGACCTCGTCCGCGGTCAGCACCCCGGCCGCCACGAGCTCCTGCGCCTCCGAGTGGTCGACGGTGAGCTGCGTCAGCCCCGCGCCGTCGAGGCGGTAGACCCGCGAGTCGCCGACGTTGAACACGACCCAGTGCGGCCGCCCGGAGAACGCGACCAGCGCGAGCCCCGCGACCGTCGTCATCCCGCCGTGCTCGGCCTCCACCAGCGACCGGCCGGCGGCGGCCAGCGTCGCCCGCACGTCCTCCACCCCCGGCAGCTCCAGCCCGTCGAGCTCCCGCAGCCGCGCGACCACGAGCCCGCTCGCGACCTCGCCGGCCGCGTGCCCGCCGACCCCGTCGGCCACGGCGAACACCTGCCTGCCCGCGACGGCGTCGTCCTCGTTGACCGTCCGCACCACGCCGGGGTGCGTGGTCAGCCCCGTCCGGATCACCGTGCTCCCACCACGTCCGGGAACAGCTCGCCGACGCGGGCGCACGCCTCGCCGGGACTGACCGGGGTACTCCTGCCGGGGTCGTCCCCGGAGTCCGAGGGGTACCAGGCCCCCGCGGCGTCGTGGCCGCGCCAGGGCGAACCGAGGAGCACGACCGCGAGCTCGGAGCGGACGCCGTCCACCCGGTCGGCGCACGCGAGCAGCGTCGACGCCAACCGGTCGAGCCGGTCCGGATCGGACCCGATCACCGCGCACACCCGCATTTCCTCCGCTCACCCGTTCGGACCTCTCGTCGTTCGGCGCACGCTCGGCGTTAGCTGAAATTTGGGGACAAAAAGTGGTCAGCGGAAGGCGAAACGTTCCGGCCGCGAGAAGCGATGGAACTCGACCGATCAGGTCGCGGACGCGAAAACCAGCACTCCCGGTGCTGTGTCCGGTTTGCTAGCTTTGCCCGATGAGTCGTGTTGGTCGGCTGCTGCGCACGGGCTACTACACCGCCAGTTACGGGCGGCGGTTCCCCGGCCACGACCGCGTCGAGCGGTTCGTCCGCGACTTCGAGGCGCGGGAGGCCAAGGGGGACACGCCCCGGGAGCGAGCCGCGTGGGACGCGCAGTACGCCAGGGGCGAGTGGGACCACCTGGCGGGACTGGGCGAGCAGGCGCACTACGCGGTGATCGTCGGGTATGGGACGTTCTTCGCGCCGGGTGGCAGTGTGCTCGACGTCGGGTGCGGTGAAGGTGTGCTGCACAGCCGGTGGCTGCCGCACGGGTACGAGCGGTACGTCGGGCTCGACATCTCCGAGGTGGCCGTGCGGAGGCTGGCGCAGCGGGTGGACGAGCGCACGGAGTTCCGGGCCGCCGACGCGGACACGCACACGCCGGACGGGAAGTTCGACGTGATCGTGTTCAACGAGAGCCTGTACTACCTCACCGATCCGCTGGTGGCGCTCGAACGGTACGAGCGGGCGCTCACGCCCGACGGCGTGGTGATCGTGTCCATGTTCCTGGGCTCCCGCCGGTCCCGCGCCATCCTCGGTGCGGTCCGGCGGGAGCGCCGGGTCGTGGACTCCACGCGCACCACTCAGGGTGCGACGTCGTGGGAATGCCTTGTGCTCAAACCCCTTCAGCCCGCGTAGTGCACGTCCGGCCACGGCGGGGTGGCCATGCCGGCACCGATGTGGAAGCTCGGGTGCGGGGGCTGGTTGTAAGCCGTGTTCTGCCACGCGATGGCGACGCGGTACATCGGGTCGTGCATCAGCGTCGGGATGCGGCGGTCGGTTTGCGCCGGCGTGCTGTAGATGCGGAGCGCGCGGTTGTCGGTCGTGGGCCAGATGACCTCTTCGCGCCAGTCACCGAGGATGTCGCCGGAGAGCGACGGGGTGGACTTGGTGCCGTTGTTGGAGTGCACGTCGGCCGCGGTGAGCAGGCGGGTGTCGGCGGAGGTGCCGTACTTGTCGACGTGCGTGCCGTCGAGGAGCTCGCGGGTGGGGTCACCGTCCCACCACAGCAGGAAGTTCGCCGAGGACGGTTTGCGGCCGATGGCCTGGCCCCTGGTGTCGCGGAGCTGGCTGTCGGCGCTGGACCAGGACTCGGCACCGGGGCTGCCGGGGTGGATGTCGCCGGAGACGCCGCGGCCGTTGTCGCCGGCGGCCGGGGTCTGCCAGAGGACCTGGCCGGTGCGGGCGTCGGCGAACCAGGACGCGGGTTTGCTGGCGTCCTCGGAGACCTTGTAGTACTCGAGGCCGGGGCGGGACGGGTCGAGGTCGCCGAGGTGGGCGGCGTCGCCGTGGCCGAAGCGGGTGTTCCAGAGGCCGCGGCCGGTGTCGTCCACGACCGCCGCGCCGTAGACGATCTCGTCGCGGCCGTCGGCGTCCACGTCGCCGATGGTCAGCGAGTGGTTGCCCTGGCCCGCGTAGGCGGTGTTGCTGTTCGAGTCGAACGTCCAGCGCTTCACGAGCTGGCCGCCGCGGAAGTCCCAGGCGGCGATCACCGAACGGGTGTAGTAGCCGCGGGCCATGATGAGTGACGGGCGGGCACCGTCGAGGTAGGCGGTGCCCGCGAGGAAGCGGTCGACGCGGTTGCCGTAGCTGTCGCCCCACGAGGACACGGTGCCGCGCGGCGGGTCGTAGTTCACGGTGGACACCGCGGCACCGGTGAGGCCGTTGAACATCGTCAGGAACTCGGGGCCGCTCAGCACGTAGCCGTCGCTGTTGCGGTAGTCGGCGGAGGCGTTGCCGATGACCGTGCCGCGGCCGTCACGGGTGCCGTCCGCGGTCTTCATCGCGATCTCGGCACGGCCGTCGCCGTCGTAGTCGTACACCTGGAACTGGGTGTAGTGCGCGCCGGAACGGATGTTGCGGCCCAGGTCGATGCGCCACAACCGGGTGCCGTCGAGGCGGTAGGCGTCGATGAACGTGTTCCCGGTGACGCCGGCCTGCGAGTTGTCCTTCGCGTTGTCCGGGTACCACTTCAGGAAGATCTCGTACCGGCCGTCGCCGTCGGCGTCGCCCACGCTGGCGTCGTTCGCGCTGTACCCGCCGGCCGGCGCGGAGATCGGCACGTCGAGGTAGCCCTGGGCGAACGACAGCGACGCCGGGGACGCGGGTTGCTCCACGCCGCCGGCGACCGCGCGCACGGTGTAGGACGCGCCCGCCGGGCCACCGGCGTCGAGGTAGTTCGTGGACGCCGTGACCGGTGCCGAGGTGAGCCTGGTGCCACCGCGGTACACGTGGAACCCGGTGTCGCGCGCGTCGCCGGCGAGCAGCCGCCAGCTGACCAGGTTGCCGCTGCCCGAACGGACGCTCACGACACCGCGGTCCAGCCGCTCGACCTGCTTGCGGCCGGTGGGGTCACCGGGCTCGGGCGCGGGAGTGGTGGTCGTCGTGGTCGTGGTCGTGGTCGGCCCCACGCCGCCCGTGCACACCACGCCGTTCAAGGAGAACGACTCCGGCGTGCCCACCTCCGAGCCGGACACCGTGCCGTTGAACCCGAACGACGCCGTGCCACCGGTGGGCACGGCACCGTTCCAGTCCACATTGGACGCCGTTACGCTCGCGCCGGACGCCGTGAACCGCGCGTTCCAGCCCTCGCCGTAGCGCTCGGAACCGGGGAACGTCCACGCCAGGCTCCACCCGGTCACCGGGTCGCCCAGGTTCGTGATCGTCACGTTCGCCGAGAACCCGCCCTGCCACCGGTTCTGCACCACGTAGTCGACTTTGCAGCCGGGGGCCGCCACGGCCAGTCCCGCCGCCGCGACACCCCCTGCCACCACACCGAGAGCCGCCGCCACGGCACCCACGCGCACACCAACGCTGCTGAGCACGTCTTCTCCCTCGAAGTCCGTTTTCTGGGAGCGCTCCCAGAAACCTGCCGTGCTTCATGACAGCACCGGACCGGAGAGGGGTCAAGGGCGGAAACGGGCCAACGCACCGCGCGAACGGCTTCTTTCGGTAAGCGCTTTCCACCCTTCACGGCGACGTGTCAGCACTTCACCCAGTAGTTCGGCGCGCTCTGCCGGACGCTGCTGGTGACGAACGTGTTCCACAGCCCGAGCGCCTGGTTGGAGCCCAGCGCGTAGGTCTGTCCCAGGTTCGCGTAAGCGCGGCCGGCGGTGGTGTGCGCGTAGTTGCTCGCGGTGACGCACTCCGACCCGGGTGACGTGGTGGTGGTCGTGGTCGGCGTCTGCCCGCTGGTCAGCGCCTTCACCATCGCCACGACGGCGGCCATCTGCGGACCGGACTTCAGCGGGTACGACGCGGACTGGTAGCCCCACCAGTCCCAGCACCCCCCGCGGGTTGCCGGTCATCGTGGTGGCCTGCGGGTACAGCACGATCATGCGGTTGGTGTCGGCGTACTCGTTGAGGTAGCCCTTGTCCATCAACGCGTTCCCGACGAGGCCGTGGTACTGGTAGCAGCCGTGCAGGGTGACCATCAGCTTGCACGGCCCCGTTTCACACGCCCGCGGCACGTACGCGAACCCGTCACGGCCCAGGCTGATCGCCGCCGCGTTCCCGCCGGGCGCGTACCGGCCCTGGTCGAACTGCACGAGCTTGCCGGTCAGCGACGACGCGGGCGCGGCCACCGACCCGAACAGGTGTCCGAGCATCTCGCGCACCGGGTCCGCGGTGCCGCAGTTGTTGACGTACGGCGAGGCCGTCGAGCCGCAGCTGTTCGGTCCGATCGGGCTGACCCACGCGTGCCCGGCGGCGGAGGTGTTGTCGTACGCCACCCTCGCACCGAAATCGCGGTAGTAGGTGGCCAGGTCGTCGTTCACCGCGCGGGCGACGGTCTGGTCGGCGCTGCCGTGGAACAGCCACACCGGGTCGCCGGACAGGTTCGCGGGCGGGTCGACCGTGCCCGCCGACGCACGGGTCCTGGTCAGCTGTTCCAGCTCGGCGGGCGTCTTGCGCGGCTGGTAGGTGTCCATGCACGCGTTCAGCGCGGTGGTGAGGTTGTTCTGGGCGCAGTCGTAGGGGCCCGCGGAGAAGATGCCCGCGCCCTGGAACACCCCGGAGTAGGCCACGTGCAGCTGGTTGGCCATGAAACCGCCGGACGACAACCCGCTGACGTACGTGCCGGTGACGTCGTAGCGGGCGAGGGTGCCCGGTTGCGGCGCGGGGACCGCCGCCAGCGAGATCGACAGGGACGCGGCGGCCAGGCCGGTGGCCGCCGCGAGTGCCAGGAACACGTTCCCGAGTCGCATGTGTTCGCCTCCGTCGGTGCAGGCAGGGACATGACGACCCCAGTGAAGACCCGGCAGGACGAGCGCACCACGTGCGCGGCCACCACCTCGTGCCGCCGTCCGCCGTGGACCCGCACCATTGCCCCGGCCGGCCGGAGCTCACATGGCGGCGAGCGCAGCCACCGTGGCCGCGACGATCCGGTCCTGCGCCTGGTCCCTCGGCACCGTCGGCGTCCCGTCGCCGGGCTGGTCGCCGTAGTCGCCGAAGAACGCGTGCACGGCGCCCGGCACGACCTCGAACCGGGTGTCCGCCGGCAGCCGCCGCCGCGAGTCGGCGACGTCCTGCGGGGTGGTGAACCCGTCCCGCTCCCCCGAGATCGACCACGCCGTCAGCCCTGCCCGCCCGGACAGGTCGTCGACCGGGTACGACGCCCACAGCACCAGGCCGCGCACCGAGCTGTCGGCGAGCACGTCCCGTCCGGCGGCCACACCGCCCAGCGAGTGCCCGCCGACCGCCCACACCGGCACCTCGGGGTGGGCGGCGCGCACCGGTGCCGTGTCACCGGCCAGCAACGCCATGTTCAGCGGCTCGCGCACGACCACCACGAGGAACCCCTGTGCCGCAACGCGTTTGAGCAACGGCAGGTAGGCGCGGTAGTCGACGCGGGCACCGGGGTGGAACACCAGCCCGGCGCGCACGGCACCGTCCGGCCGCAGCACCGCGGCGTCGTCCTCCACCCGCGTGGCCGCGAACGGCTGCAGGTACACGGCGGGCGCGACCAGCACCACGGCGAGCACCACCACGAGCCACGACGGCACCTTCCGCCACAGCGCGAGCCCGCCGCCCACCACGGCCACCGCGCCGAGCAGCACCGGCTGCGCCGGGTGCCCCGCCGTCAGCGGACCCCAGCCCGCGACCAGGAGCACCAGCGGCACCACCAGGCAGGCGGTCCCGGCCAGCCGCCGCGCCCAGGTCACGACCGGACCAGCGCGGCCGCGCGGACGCCGGCCCAGATCAGCAGCGCCAGCACCCCCACCAGCAGGTACTCGATCAACGGAATCCGCACCACCTCGTCGATCCGGTCGAGCCCGCGCCACGAGTACACCGCGAGCGCCGCCACCACGAACGTCCCGCCGATCCACCAGCGGGTGCGGGCGCTCAACCCGACGCCGTGCATCTGGGTGAGCACGAAGATCGCCACGAACCCGAACAGGAACATCGGCCACACCCCGTCCGGCCCCGAGTTCATCACCGCGACCAGTGTGCCGTGGATCGCGACCATCAGTTCGAGGGTGAGCGTCCACCACCGGTTCGTGTGAGCGCGGCTGAACATCAGGCTGCTCTGCACCAGCAGCAGGAACATGTAGAAGAAGCCGATGAGGTGCCCGCTGGTCGACTCCATCGGGTGGTACCAGAAGGTGTAGATCGCGGCCCAGCTGAACAGGTAGCCGTGGTAGCGGCGGGCGAACGACACCACCTGCGCGGAGATCGGCGCCGACCAGGTGAGCACCAGGCCGCGGCGGCGGTTCTCCATCAGCAGCACCCAGACCAGCAGCAGCACGACGGAACCCTGCGAGCTGAAGATCGACACGTCCTGCGCCAGGCCGTCGTAGAACAGCTGCGTCTGCACCGCGTGCAGCGCGATGAACCCGCCGTTCGCGGCCAGCGCGATCACGTTGATCCGGTGCAGGCCGTCGGTGTAGCGCCGCACCCTGGTCTGCGCGAAGTGGATGAGCCACCACGACACCAGCTGGTGCGCCGCGTAGCCCACCCAGGCGGACGCCCTGGTCCAGGAGGTGGGGTCGGGCAGCTTCCAGTAGTACCAGGACGCCCCCTGGTCGGGCAGCAGCTCGACCCCGTGCAGCCGCTGACCCAGCAGCCACACCAGGCCCGTGAGCAGCGCACTCGCCGCCACGCCCCACACCAGCACCCCTCGGGAGGAGCGCCGCACATCGTTCAGCATGCTGAGCATTATGCACGGTTCGTCGTGATATGTTCAGCGCACTGAGCAACTCGGGAGGCAGCGCGGTGGCCCGATATCTGTTGCGCGTCAACGGTGAACGGCACGAGGTCGACGTCGAGGGTGACACTCCCCTGCTGTGGGTGTTGCGCGACGAACTGGGGTTGACAGGGGTCAAGTACGGGTGCGGGGTCGGTCTGTGCGGCGCCTGCACGTCCCATGTGGACGGTGAGGCGGCACGGCCGTGCGTGCGCACGACCGCCGACAGCACGAGAACGCGGATCACCACCATCGAAGGGCTTTCGCGCGACGGCGACCACCCCGTGCAACGGGCGTGGCGCGAGCTCGACGTCGCCCAGTGCGGCTACTGCCAGCCGGGTCAGGTGATGGCCGCGGCGGCACTGCTCGCGAAGAACCCCGACCCGGACGACGCGGCGATCGAGGAGGCCTTGCGCGACAACGTCTGCCGCTGCGGCAGCTACCCGCGCATCCGCGCGGCGGTGCGCCGGGCGAGCCGGCTCATCCGCGAGGAGGACCGGTGATCAGCAGGCGGACCCTCCTGCGCGGTGCGGGAGCGGGAGCACTCGTCGTGGCGGTGCCGGTGCCGGCACTCGCGCAGGAGAAGCTCCGAAGGCGCCACGGGCCTGGTGCCCACCATCTTCGTGCGGCTGGACGACAAAGGCCGGATCACGGCCACGGTGCCACGGCCGGACACGGGCCAAGGCGTACGCACGGTCGTCGCGCTGATGGTCGCCGAAGAGCTCGCGGTCGACGCCGACGACATCACGTTGGAGCAGGCGCACGGCGACACGGAACGGTTCGGCTCGCAGGCCGTGGCGAACTCGTCGTCGGTGCGCCAGCTCGCCACGCCGATCCGCACGGCCGCCGCGACCGCGCGCTGCCTGCTGGTCACGGCCGCGGCGCAGCGCTGGAAGGTGCCGGTCGCCGAGTGCACGGCGAAGGACGGCACCGTGCGCCATCCACGCCGGGGCCGGCTCGCCTACCGGGCCCTCGTCCGCGCCGCCGCCGCACTCGACCCCGCCACGGTGCCGGTCGAGCTCACGCCGCCGGAGGAGTGGCGGCTGCTGGGCAAGACCCGCGGTGGCCGCGTGGACACCCGCGACATCGTCACCGGTCGCACCCGGTACGGCATCGACGCCCGGCCGGCCGGCGGGTTCGTCGCGGTCGTGCTGCGCCCGCCGTGGCTCGGCGCGGTGCCGGACGCGGTCGACGACACCGCGGCCCGCGCGCTGCCGGGCGTGGTCGACGTGCTGACGCTGACCGCACCCGCCGAGGGCCAGGGCGGTGTGGCGGTCGTGGCGAAGTCGACCCACCAGGCGTTGCGCGGCCGGGACGCGCTGCGGGTCACGTGGCGCGGCGGCACCCCTGCGGCGGACAGCCGCGCGTGGCTCGCCGACCTGGAGGCCGCCCTCCCCGCGCAAAGCCCGATCGACGGCGTGCAGCGCGTCTACCGGATGCCGTTGCTCGCGCACGCGCCGATGGAACCGATGAACGCCACCGCGCACGTCCGCCCGGACGGGCTGACGGTGTGGGCACCGACGCAGGACCCCGGCGGCCTCCGCACGCAGCTGGCCCGCCAGCTCGCGATCCCCGCGACGTCCGTGCGGGTGGAGGCGACGGCGTCCGGCGGCGCGTTCGGGCGGCGCATCGAACCCGACCCCGTGCTGGAGGCCGTGGCCTGCTCGCGGAAGGTGGGTGCGGCCGTGCAGGTGCTGTGGACCCGCGCCGACGACATGCGCAACGACTCCTACCGGCCGATGTCGGTGCACCGGATGACCGCGCTCGTCGGGCCCGACGGCCTGCCCACCCGGCGGTCGCACGAGGTCGTCACCTGGCCGTTGACCGTCCTGCCGATGTTCGCGAACCCGGCGTTGATCAAGGCGAGCGGCGACCACTTCCCGTACACCGTGCCCGGAGACGTCGTGGTCGGCGTGCGGCCGGCGCCGCTGCGGACCGGGTTCTGGCGCGCGGTCTACGCCGGGCAGTTCCTCTACGCCGAGGAGAACTTCCTCAGCGAGCTCGGCGCGCGGGCCGGCCTCGACCAGATCGCCCTGCGCAGGGCGCTGCTGCCGGCGGGGTCGCGGTTGCACCGGCTGCTCGACACCGTCGCCGAGAGGTCCCACTGGGCGAAGCCACCCGCACCGGGCACGGCCCGCGGTGTCGCCTGCCACGAGGACTACGGCTCGGCGATCGCGGTGGTCGCCGTGGCCGAACCGGGGTCGCGCCGGGTGCTGCGCGTGCACGCCGCGGTCGACGTCGGCGTGGCCCTGCACCCGTCCGGTGTGCGGGCACAGGTCGAGGGGTGCGTGGTCGACGCGGTGTCCACTGTGCTCGGTGCGCAGATCACCGTCCGGGAAGGACGCGTCGTGGAGTCGTCGTTCGGCGACTACCGGTGGGCGCGCATCGGGCAGGCACCCGACGTCGACGTCACGATCGTGCAGTCGAACGCCCCGCTGGGCGGTCTGGGCGAGCTGGCCTACCCGCCGGCGGCCGCGGCCGTCTCCGCGGCGCTCGCGGCCGGTGGCCCGGTCACCGGCATGCCGTTCGGGACCGACGTGGGGTGATCGGGCGGGTCTGGGATGATGGGGTCGTGGCCGAGGGAGACGAGCTGGCGGTGGCGCACCGCCCGGACCAGGTGGGCGCGGACGTCGCCTCCTGGCCGACCGGCAGGCTCCTCTCGGTCGCGGCCCGCGTCGTCGAGAAGCGGTTCGACGACTTCCTCGCCGGCCGCGGCCTCACCCACGCCGGGATGATCACGCTGCACCACCTCGCCGACGGGCCGCGCTCGCAGCGCGAGCTGGCCGTGCTGTGCCGGGTCACCGACCAGACGATGAGCCGCACGATCGAGCACCTCGACCGCGGCGGCCACGTCGTGCGCAGCCAGGACCCGGCCGACCGCAGGCGCACGTCGGTGAAGATCACCCCCGCCGGTCGCCGCGCGCTGGCGGCCGCCCGCCGGGAGGAACGCGAGTCCGACGCGCTGCTCGGCGCGGTCGACGACTACGAGCACTTCCGCCGCCAGCTGATCGCCCTGATCGCGGCGGCCACTTCGACCACACAGGACTAGTCCGTGCGCTTCGCGGACGAATTCGCGGAGAAAGTTCTTGCAACGCTTCCCGGTGCACGGGTCGGCCTGGTACGACCATGGGGAACCCCTGCAACCTAGGAGACAACGTGGTTTCCTCGGCTCTTCGCGTCCTGGTCACGGCCGTGCTGGCCGTGACGCTGTTCGCACCGGTGCAAAGTTTTGCGGCACCGCCGGGCAACAGGGACGTCACCGTCACCCTGTTCCAGTGGCCGTTCGCCCGCGTGGCCTCGGAGTGCACGAACGTGCTGGGCCCCAAGGGCTACGGGTACGTGGAGGTGTCCCCCGCCACCGAGCACGTCCAGGGTCCCCAGTGGTGGACCACCTACCAGCCGGTCAGCTACCGCATCGCCGGACGACTCGGCGACGAGAACGCGTTCAGGAACATGATCTCGGCCTGCCACAGCGCGGGCGTCAAGGTCATCGCCGACGCGGTGGTCAACCACATGAGCGCGGGCTCCGGCACCGGCACCGGCGGCACCGGCTACTCGAAGTACAACTACCCCGGCGTGTACAGCGACTGGGACTTCCACTCGTGCCGCTCGCCGATCAGCAACTACCAGGACCGCTCCAACGTCCAGAACTGCGAGCTGGTCGGACTGTCCGACCTGAACACCGGCAGCGACTACGTGCGCGGCGCCATCGCCGGGTACCTCAACCGGCTCATCGCGATGGGCGTGGACGGGTTCCGCATCGACGCGGCCAAGCACATCGCGGCCGCCGACCTGTCCGCGATCAAGTCGAAGCTGACCAACCCGAACGTGTTCTGGGTGCACGAGGTCATCTACGGCGCCGGTGAGGCGGTGCAGCCGGGCGAGTACACCGGGTCCGGTGACGTGGACGAGTTCCGCTACGCCTACGACCTGAAGCGGATCTTCACCAACGAAAATCTGGCCTACCTGCGCACGTTCGGCCAGTCGTGGGGCTTCCTGCCCAGCGGCCAGGCCCGGCCGTTCGTGGACAACTGGGACACCGAGCGCAACGGGTCCACGTTGACCTACAAGGACAACTCGACCTACACGCTGGCGAACGTGTTCATGCTGGCGTGGAACTACGGTGCCCCGCAGGTCTACTCGGGCTACGAGTTCAGCGACAAGGACGCGGGCCCGCCCGGTGACTGGGCCTGCTACAACGGCGGCTGGAAGTGCCAGCACGCGTGGACGCAGATCGCGAACATGGTGGCGTTCCGCAACACCGTGGCCGGCACCGACGTGAACAACTGGCAGGACAACGGGTACGACCTGATCGCGTTCGGGCGGGGCAGCAAGGGCTTCGTCGCGATCAACCGGGAGACCTTCGCGGTCACCAGGACGTTCCAGACCGCCCTGCCCGCCGGGAGCTACTGCAACGTGCAGGAGACCGGCTGCGTGCGCGTGACGGTCGACTCGAACGGCCGGTTCACCCACACCCTCGGTGCGGGCACGGCGCTCGCGCTGCACGTCGGCGCGAGGTAGGCCGGGGTGGTGCCCGCCGCGGGAGCCGCGGCGGGCACGACCTCAGGAACCGCAGGACTCCCTGACCACCAGGCGGGTCGGCAGCACCACGGGGTCCTCCCGGCCGGAGCCGGTGATCATCGCGAGGATCGCCTTGGCCGCCGCGACGCCGAACCCCGGCTTGTCCTGGGCGACCGTCGTCAGCGCCGGTTCGACCAGCGCGGCGACCTCGATGTCGTCGAACCCGACGATCGCCAGGTCGTGCGGCACCCGCAGACCGGCGGCGCGGGCGGCGAGCAGAGCGCCGACCGCCATCTCGTCACTGGCCGCGAACACCGCCGTCGGCGGGTCGTCGAGCGCCAGAAGCCGGTGCATCGCAACGGTTCCGCTGGTGCGGTAGAAGTCGCCGGCGACCACGTACTCGTCGCGCGCCGGCAGACCGGCGTCCTGCAACGCCGTGCGGTAGCCCGCGACCCGGTCCCGCGAGGGCTGGTTGCCGGGCGGACCGGTGATCGTGGCGATCCGGGTGTGGCCGAGCCCGGCGAGGTGGCCGGTCGCCATCCGCGCGCCACCCGCGTTGTCCGACGTCACGTAGGTCGCCCTGGGACCGTCGACGGCCACGTCCAGCGCCACGCACGGGACACCCGACTGCGCGAAGGCGGCGAACGCCTCGGCGTCGGACCCGCTGTCGATCAGGACCAGCCCGCCGAGGTGGTGGCGGCGGGTCATGTTCACGTAGCCCACCGGGTCCGCGAGCGACGCGCCGACCTCGCGGGCGTCACCGCTGGTCGCGAGCATCAGCAGGTGGTAGCCGTGCGCGCTGAGCGCCGACTTCAGCCCGATCAGCAGGTCCTGCAGGTATGGGTGCCGCCAGCCGGGCCTGCGGTGGTCGGTGTCCCAGACCAGCCCGATCATCGTGGACTGCTTCGTCGACAACGCCCGCGCGGACTCGTTGGGCTGGTACCCGAGCTCCTTCGCGACCCGCAGCACGCGTTCACGCGTGTCCTCGTTGACCGTTCCCGGCTGGTTGAAGACGCGCGACACCGTCGCCACGGACACACCGCAGAGCTGGGCGATCTCACGCCCGGTCGGCATCGTCGGCCTCCGTTTCACCGTAAGCGGTTACATCACCGTATGAGCAGCACTTCTCCTAGTCAAACGGGTGCGGGAGTTGATCTGTTTATCATCTCGTTACTTGACGTACACCGCGTAACCCCGTTGTCATAGGCGCCACACCTCTTCGGCCGGCAGTTCCGCTCAATCGTCGGCCCATCCGCACCGGAACCACTTTTCTCTTCAGCGCGCCCAAAATTCGACGGAGGCCTGTACATGCGCCCCAAAGCACTCGCCCTCGGCTGTGCCGTGCTGGCGACCGCCGTGGTGCTCAGCGGTTGCGGCAGCAGCACCGCGGGCGGTGGCAAGACCAAGCTGTCCATCGGGTTGTTCGGCAACTTCGGTTACGCCGAGCTGCTCAAGGAGTACGCGGCAGCGCACCCGGACGTGGAGATCACCGACCGGACGGCGTCCTACTCCGACCACCACAAGAACCTCGCCGCGCACCTCGCCACCAGCAGCGGCACCGCGGACATCGAGGCCGTGGACACGGGCTACATCAACCAGTTCAAGGCCACGCCGGACAAGTTCGTCGACCTCAACACCAAGGGCGGTGACCAGCTGAAGGACCGCTGGCTGCCGTGGAAGTGGGAGGGCTCGCTGTCCAAGGACGGCAAGCAGATCGGCTACGGCACCGACGTCGGCGGCCTCGCGATCTGCTACCGCCGCGACCTGCTGCAGAACGCCGGGCTGCCCGCCGACCGCGACCAGGTCGCCGCGCTGTGGCCGACCTGGCAGGACTTCATGGCCGCGGGCAAGAGGTTCCAGGAGAAGGCGCCCGAGGGCGTGAAGTGGTTCGACGGCGGGCCGACCGTGCTCAACGCGATCGTCGGCCAGGCGTCGGTGGGCTACTACGACAAGTCCGACAAGATCGTCGTGGGTGAGAACAAAGAAATCAAGGACGCCTGGGACCTCGTCGTCGACGGCGTGAACTCGGGTCTGTCCTCGAAGCTGCTCTTCTCCACCCCCGTCTGGAACACCGGGTTCAAGCAGGGCCAGTTCGCGACCGTGACCTGCCCCGCGTGGCAGATGGCCAAGATCAAGGACCAGGCCGGTCCCGAGGCCGCGGGCAAGTGGGACGTCACGTCCGTTCCCGGCGGTGGCGGCAACTGGGGCGGCTCGTACCTCACGGTGCCGAAGTCGGGCAAGAACGTCGACAAGGCCGTCGAGCTGGCCGCGTGGCTGACCGCGCCCGAGCAGCAGGCGAAGGTGTTCAAGAGCGCCGGGCTGCTGCCGTCGATCCCGAAGCTCTACGACGACCCGTCGATCGTCGACTTCAAGAACCCGTACTTCAACGACGCGCCGATCGGCAAGCTCTTCACCGACGCCGCGAAGAAGCTGAACCCGCAGTACCAGGGCCCGAAGGCCGGTGACATCCAGACCGCCATCGGCAACGCGATGCAACGCGTCGAGCAGGGCAAGCAGAACGGCGAGGAGTCCTGGCGCCAGTTCGTCGGCGACGTCCAGAAGTGACGGGCTGACCCATGACCTCGATGGACCGGACGGCCAGAAGGCACCGGTGGGACACGAAGTTCGCGCCCTACGGGTACGTGGCGCCGTACTTCCTGATCTTCGGTGTCTTCGGGCTGTTCCCCCTGCTCTACACCGTCTGGGTGTCGATGCAGCACCGCAACCTGCTCGACGAGGGCGGCGCGTACGTCGTCTGGTTCGACAACTACGGCAAGCTGCTCGCCGACCCGTACTTCTGGAACTCCATGGGCAACACGCTCAGCCTGTGGCTGCTCACGACCGTGCCGCAGATCCTGTTCGCGTTGTTCATCGCCCAGCTGCTCAACCGCAAGGTCCGCACCCGCACGCTGTTCCGGATGGGCGTGATCCTGCCGAACATCACCTCGGTGGCGGCGGTGACGATCATCTTCGCGCAGCTGTTCGGCCGGGACTTCGGCCTGGTCAACTGGGTGCTGGGGCTGCTGGGCGCCGGTCAGGTCGACTGGCAGGCGGGCACCGCCACCTCGCACATCGCCATCGCGGTGATGGTGGTGTGGCGGTGGACCGGCTACCACGCGCTGATCTTCCTGGCGTCGATGCAGGCGATCCCGTCGTCGCTGTACGAGGCGGCCACGCTGGACGGCGCGAGCGGCCGGCAGCAGTTCTGGCGGATCACGGTGCCGCTGCTGCGGCCGCAGATCATCTTCTCGACGATCATCGCGACCACCGGCAACATGCGCCTGCTCGCCGAGCCGCTGCTGTTCAACCCCGGTGCGGCGGCCGCGACCGGCGGGTCCGACCGGCAGTTCCAGACCGCGGCGCTGTACCTGTACGAGCAGGGTTTCACGAACTACGACTTCGGCTACAGCTCGGCGATCGCGGTCGTGCTGGCCATCGCCACGATCATCGTCGCCGGGATCGGTTACCTGGTGACCAAGCGGATCCGGACGGAGTGACCCCATGACCGCTGTGCTGGAGCGTCCCGCACCGGCGCGCCCCACCGGGCCGTCGGCGCGGGCCCGCCGGCTGGCCCGGCGCGTGGCCGGTCCCTGGACCTACGCCGCGCTGATCGCCGTGCTCGCCGGATCGGCCTTCCCCGTGTACTGGTCGTTCGTGGTGTCCTCGCAGACACCGGACGCGATCGACAGCGTGCCCCCGGTCCTGGTGCCCGGCGGCCACCTCTTCGAGAACATCGCCCGCGTCTTCGACACCACCGACTTCGCGCTGGCGCTGATGAACTCGATCATCGTCGCCGGCACGGTCACGGTGTCGGTGGTGCTGTTCTCCACGCTGGCCGGGTTCGCGTTCGCCAAGCTGAAGTTCCGCGGCCGCAACGTGCTGCTGCTGCTCATCATCGCCACCCAGGCGATCCCGACCGAGCTCGGCATCATCCCGCTGTACATGATGATGGCCGAGTTCGGCTGGGCGGGCGAGATCCACGCGGTGATCGTGCCGGGCCTGGTGACCGCGTTCGGCGTGTTCTTCATGCGCCAGTACTTCGAGCGCGCGATCCCGAACGAGCTGCTGGAGGCCGGCCGGATGGACGGCTGCCACTCGCTGCGGCTGTTCTGGCACGTCGCGCTGCCCGCGGCCCGCCCGGCGGCGGCGGTGCTGGGGCTGTTCACGTTCATGCAGGCGTGGAACGACTTCTTCTGGCCGCTGGTGGTGCTGGTGCCGGAGAACCCGACGGTGCAGACCGCGCTGTCCACCTTGGCCAGTGGCTACACCACGGACTACACGCTCGTGCTGACCGCCGCCACGATCGGCACGGTCCCCGTGCTGGCCGTGTTCCTGTTGTTCGGCCGCCAGATCGTCGGCGGCATCATGTCGGGCGCCGTCAAGGGCTGACCCCTCGCAGAGGAGACAAGCAGTGAACTTTCCGGCCGGCTTCCGCTGGGGCGTGGCGACCTCGGCCTACCAGATCGAGGGAGCGGCGGCCCTCGACGGCCGCGGTCCGTCCATCTGGGACACCTTCGCCGCGGTACCCGGTGCCGTCGCGAACGGTGACACCGGTGACGTGGCCGCCGACCACTACCACCGGTGGGCAGAGGACGTCCGCCTGCTCGTCGACCTCGGCGTCGACGCGTACCGCTTCTCGGTGTCGTGGTCGCGAATCCTGCCCGAGGGCCGCGGCCTCGTCGAGCAGCGCGGCCTCGACTTCTACCGCAGGCTCGTGGACACGTTGCGGGACAACGGCATCGAGCCGTTCGTCACGCTCTACCACTGGGACCTGCCGCAGGCGCTGGAGGACCGCGGCGGCTGGCGGGTCCGCGACACGGCCCTGCGGTTCGCCGACTACTCGGCGATCGTGCACGACGCGCTCGCGGACGTCGTCAGCAAGTGGACCACGCTGAACGAGCCGTACTGCTCGTCGGTCGTGGGCTACGCGGAGGGCCGGCACGCACCCGGTGCCCGCGAGGGCCACGGCGCCCTCGCCGCCGCCCACCACCTGCTGGTGGGGCACGGTCTGGCGGTGGAGGCCATGCGCGCCAACGGCGTGCCCGGCCAGGAGTTCGGCATCGTCCTCAACCAGTCGCCGACCGTGCCGGTGAGCGACTCGCCCGCCGACGTGGCCGCGGCCACCCGGCAGGACGTGCTGCTGCGCCGCCAGTTCACCGACCCGCTCTTCGGCGGCACCTATCCCGAAGAGATGACGTCGATGTACGGCGAGCTCACGGACTTCTCGTTCCGCCACGACGGCGACCTGGCGGTCATCGGGCAGCCGCTGGACTACGTGGGCCTGAACTACTACTACCGGCTGCACGTCGCCGACGCACCGCACCGCGAGCCCGACCCGGCCAAGCGCACCGCGCACGACATCGGCGTCGACACGACCCGGCTGCCGGACGTGCCGCGCACCGGCATGGGCTGGCCGGTCGAACCGGTCGGGATCACGACCGCGCTGAGCGACCTCAGCGCCCGGCACCCGCAGCTGCCGCCGATCTACGTGACGGAGAACGGCTGCGTCTACCCGGACACCGAGGACCTCCAGGACACCGACCGGATCGCGTTCCTGGAGGGCCACATCGCCGCGGCACTGGCCGCCGGCGTGGACCTGCGCGGCTACTTCTGCTGGTCGCTGCTCGACAACTTCGAGTGGGCGCACGGCTACAAGCACCGGTTCGGCCTGGTCCACGTCGACTACGCGACCCAGCAGCGGACCCCGCGCGCCAGCTTCCACTGGTACCGCGACTTCGTCGCACGGGCGCGGGGCTGAGAGCGCCCGGCGGCACACCCCGGCTTCCGGGCTGCGATCACGCGGTACTTCGACGAGGTCGTGGACCGGCTCGCACGCGAGGGGGCCGACGCGCGCAGGTGCTGGAACTGTCGCCGACGCACCCGAGGCGCGGTCAGGTCGTGACCGCGCCGGGGTCCGGTGCCGCGCCGGCGCGACGACCTCGGCGGGAGCAACGGCCCGGCCGGGGTCCGGTGAGCCGTCACGGCACGAGGCCGGCGGCGTTCGTGCAGTAGGCCCAGAACGCGGCGATGTCGGCACGCCGTTCGGCCGTGGTCGGCAGGTAGTGCGTGGTCCGCTCGCGCCGGTCGTGCCAGAACCGGCCGGTGCGCGGGACCGGGCTGGTCGCGGCCAGCCACACGACGGTGTCCGCGCCCTCCTCCGCGGTGCGCAGCAACGGCCGGGTCAGCCGGTGGAAACCGGGCAGCGAGCTCGCGACCCCCGGTGTGTCGGCCCAGCCGGGGTGCATGCCGTGCACGCCGATGCCGTCGGCCCGGTACCGCTCGGCCAGCACGGGGACGAGCGCCACCTGCATCCGCTTGGTCCGGGCGTACGCGGTGGCGCCGCGGTACTCGCCGTCGCGGTACTCGGGGTCACCCGCGCGCAGCCGCTGGGTGTACATGCCGCCGGAGGACACGAACACGACCCGCGCGTCCGGTGAGGACACCAGCAGCGAGCGGAGCAGCTCGGTCAGCAGCAACGGCCCGAGGACGTGCGTGGCGAGCGTCAGCTCGTGGCCGTCGACGCTGGTGGTGCGCTTCGCCGGCATGGTCCCGGCGTTGTGCACCAGCACGTCCACGCGGTCGAACTCGCCCAGCAGGTCGCTCGCGAACCGGCGCACCGAGGCCAGGCTCGACACGTCGCACAGCCGCACGAAGACCACGGCGCCGGGAACGGCGGCGATGATCTCGTCCCGCGCGGCCCTTCCCTTGACCTCGTCGCGCACCACGAGCACGACCGCGGCGCCGAGGCGGGCGAGCCCGAGCGCGGTGGCCTTGCCCAGTCCCGTCCCCGCACCGGTCACGACGGCGAGCCCGCCGCGCAGCGCACCGGGTTCGGGGTCGGTCGCGGGCCAGCCGGCGCGGCGCAGCCGGTAACCCCACCGCGAGTAGCCGGGGACCACGAGCCGGTCCATCGCGCTGTCGAGCACGCCGGGCAGTCCGCTCACCGGTTCCTCCTCCGCTGCCGTCCCGTGGTGGTTCGGTGCGCAGGGCCCGTCCGGTTCGGTCAGCCGTGGCGCAACGGCTTGCGCGCGGACTCGGCGAGCACCCGCGACGCCATCCAGGCCAGGCCGTCGACCGTGGCCGCCGGGCTACCGGTGGGCTGCACGGCGTGGCTGAGCACGGTCCGGGTGAGCACGTCGATGACGACCCCGGCCTGCTCGCCGGTCAGCGCGGGGCGGTAGGCCTCGACCCGTTCCGCGAGCACCGCTGACCGCCTGTCACGTCCGGGGCCGCTTCGGCGATCTTGTGGAGGAAGGAGGCGTCGTGGCGAAGAAGTCGATCACGGCCCGGACGGTGTCCGGGCTCGTGCTGGCCGGTGCGGTCCTGGGCCTGGTGCTGCTCGTCCAGTCCGCGACCGAGCAGCGGTCGTGGGCCGGCTCGGAGGGCACCGTCCAGGAACGGCTGAAGTCGGGCAAGAGCGTCTCGGTCAAGGTCGAGTACCCGTTGCCCGACGGCACGAGGCAGGTCGCGACGCTGTCGGAGAACGGCCCGGCCCGCAACCCCGGCGACCGCGTGACGGTCCGTTACGACCTGCGCGACGGCCGGGTCGTCAGCGCCGCGCTGGCCGACAACGACCAGGCGCACCGGGTGGTGGGCGGCATGCTCGGGGTCGTGGTCCTCGGGGCGCTGTTCGCGAACCTGGTCGTGTGGGTGCCGCGCCGGCACGCGTGATCCGGGGGCACGACTCCTGGAGCGGTCCGACCCCTTGAGCACCACACCGTCCACATCGGACTTGTTCGTCGAACGACGTACCGCATTCGTTGGTCACAATCTTGACGACCGTCACCGATCTGAATACCTTCGGGAACCTCCTGGGAGATCCCGAATCTCTGACCGGAGGTCGACGATGACCACACGTGCCACCACGTTCACAGCGCTCGTCAGCGCCCTGATCGCCACAGCCGCGCTCCTGCTCGCGTCCCCGGCGTCCGCCGCGTCACTGGTGGAGGTGACCGGTTTCGGCGCCAACCCCGGCGGGATGCGCATGCACGTCTACGTGCCGGACAACCGGCCGGCCAAACCGGCGATCGTCGTCGCGATGCACGGCTGCGGCGGCTCGGGTCCCGGTTTCTACTCCGGCAGCGAGTTCGCCTCGCTCGCCGACCGGTACGGCTACGTCGTGATCTACCCGAGCGCGCAGCAGGAAGCCGGGTTCGGCAAGTGCTTCGACACCTGGTCGGACGCGGCGAAGCGGCGCGGCGGCGGCAGCGACCCGGTGTCGATCGTGTCGATGGTGACCTACGTCCAGCAGCGCTACGGCGGGGACCCGAACCGGGTGTTCGCGACCGGTTCGTCGTCGGGCGGCATGATGACCAACCACATGCTCGCGGTGTACCCGGACGTCTTCAAGGCGGGCGCGGCGTTCATGGGCGTCCCGTTCAACTGCTTCGCCAACGCCGCGGACTACCCGCCCGGCGGCAAGTGCACCAACGGCACCATGAACCGCACGCCGCAGCAGTGGGGTGACGCCGTCCGCCAGGCCTACCCCGGCTACACCGGCCCGCGGCCGAAGATGCAGCTGTGGCACGGAACCGCCGACAACCTCGTGCCGTACTCGTTGCTACAGGAGGAGGTCGACCAGTGGACCAACGTGTTCGGCCTGAGCCAGACGCCGACGTCCACCGACACGCCGCGACCGGGCTGGAACCGCAGCAGGTTCTCGGACAAGGTCGAGGCGTACAGCATCCAGGGCGCGGGACACAGCCTGCCGTCGGCCGGCATGGCCGCGGTCGCGCTGGAGTTCTTCGGCATCACCGGTGGCAGCGACCCGAACCCGCCGGTGCCGGGACCGTGTGCCGTCAAGGCGAGCGTCACCGCCTGGAACAACGGCCTGACCGAGCGGATCACCATCACCAACACCGGGACCACCGCGGTCAACGGCTGGTCGCTCGCCTTCACGCTGCCCGGTGGTCAGAACATCGCCGGCGGCTGGAACGCCGGCTACTCACCGACGAGCGGTCAGGTCACGGCGCGCAACGTGAGCCACAACGCCGTGATCGCACCGAACGGGTCCGTCGAGATCGGATTCCAGGCCACCCACAGCGGTGACGCCGCCGCGGCGTCCTCGTTCTCCCTCAACGGTTCCAGCTGCTCGAACGGCTGAGCGGCGCGGTGGCGGAGGAAGGCCCGGATGCGGCCCCGGCGTGCACCGCGCGCCGGGCCGGGCCCCTCCACTCCCGCTGCTGCGGACTAGCCGAAGTTCACGTCACTGCACCACATGTAGGCCTGGTCGAGGTGGGACGCCTGCCAGATGGTGAAGACGACGTGGTGACCCCGGTAGCCGGAGGTCGAGACGTTGAACTTGATGTCCTTCGCCGGGGCGAACCGGCCGGTCTGCGTGATGAAGTCGAGGTTGCCCCAACCCAGGCTCTGCGTGGTCGGGTCGAACCCGTTCTTGCTCACGTAGACGCGGAAGTAGTCGGCGCCGTGGCTCGCCTGGTCGTACAGGTGCATCGTGAAGTTGCTGCTCACGTTGGTGGTCCGCCAGCGGCCGGGCACGTTCAGCGAGTTGTTGCGTGCCAACCCGTTGCTGCACAGCTGCCCGTTCGGGGTGGCGCCCTGGAAGTTGCCTCCGAGCCCGTCCCGCAGCGCGCTCATCCAGTTCCACATGGTGTCGGCGTTGGCCTGGAAGGCCTGCCAGCACATGGGGTCCTGCTGCTGCATCGCGGGGTTGGTGTGCTGGCTGCCCCACGCCTGCCAGCACTGGTAGGCGCGAGTGGCCGGACTGATGATGGTTCCGTGCGCCTGAGCCGACGGGGCCCACAGGAACGTGCTGATCAGCACGCCGATGAGCACGATGGCGCCCCGCCGTCGGGTGACGGAACCGGAGGTGCTGCGCGTACGCATGTATGAGCCTCCATTAACCGGTGGTCGATCAACAGCGGCGGCGGATTGGGAGCGCTCCCAGAGCATTTACCGTACCGATGACTCTGCGAAATCACAAGGAAACACTACGTGATGATCAGTGATTAGCGGACTCGGTGCAGGTCATGGCGGTGGAAAAGTCACCCGGGAAAGGCGCTACGCCACCAGGCCGTGCCGGAACGCGTAGACCACGGCCTGCACCCGGTCGCGGAGGTCGAGCTTGGTGAGGATGCGCGACACGTACGTCTTGACCGTCTCGTGGCTGATCACCAGCGCGCCGGCGATCTCGCTGTTCGACAGGCCGTCCGCGATCAGCCGCAGCACCTCGAGCTCGCGCGCGGTCAGCGGGACCTCCCGGGGCCCGCCGACCGGCCGGATCCGTTCGGCGTAGCGGCCGACGAGCTGGCGGGTCACCTCGGGCGCGAGCAGCGCCGCACCGGCCGCGACCGTGCGGATGCCGTGCAGCAGCTGCGCCGGCGGGGCGTCCTTGAGCAGGAACCCGCTGGCGCCGGCCCGCAGCGCCTCGTAGACGTACTCGTCGAGGTTGAACGTCGTCACCACCAGCACCCTGGCCGGGCCGGCCACGCCGGCGCCCGCGAGCAGCCGGGTCGCCTCGATGCCGTCGAGCACGGGCATCCGGACGTCCATCACGACCACGTCCGGGTTCAGCCGCGCGGTCAGGTCGACCGCGGCCCGCCCGTCCCCGCACTCGCCGACCACCTGGAGGTCGGGCTGCGCGTCGATGATCGTCGCGAACCCGGTGCGGATCAACGCCTGGTCGTCGCAGACCAGCACGCGCGTCACGGGCGGACCACCGCCGGAATCCGTGCGGTCACCACGAAACCGCCGTCCCTGCGGCCCGCGCTGAACTCGCCGCCGAGCACGCCGACCCGGTCCCGCAGCCCGGCGAGCCCCCGCCCGCTGCCACCCGGTGCCGCGGCGGCCGGCCCCGCGCCGTCCGTTCCGACCTCCACCACGACCTCGCTCTCACCGTGCCGCACGTGCACCGTCGTCCGGTTGCCGTGCGCGTGCTTCAGGGCGTTGGTCAACGCCTCCTGCACCACCCGGTACGCCACCACCTTCGCGCTGCCCGCCACCGGTGCGCCCTCCTCGACGAACTCCACCGGCTGCCCGGCCTGCCGGGTCTGCTCGACGAGCGCGCCCAGGTCGCCCACCGACGGCGCCCGCACGTCCCCGCCGTGGTCCGGGTTCAGCAGCTCCAGCAGCTGCCGCAGGTCCGCGATCGACCGGCGGCCGGTGTCCGTGATCGCGGTCAGCGCCTGCTCCAGCCGTTCGGGGGCGGCGGTCAGGTACCGCGCCGCCTCCGCCTGCACCACCATCGCCGTCACGTGGTGGGTCACCACGTCGTGCAGCTCGCGTGCGATCCGCGTGCGTTCCGCGACCCGCGTCTCGGCGGCGACGTGCCGCCGCCGTTCCTCCTCCGCGTCCTGCGCCAGCCGCAGCCACGCCCCGATCCCCCACGCCAGGGCGAGCGCCAGGTAGAACGTGACGAATCCGGCGACGCCCTCCTGCGACCCGTCCCGGTCGAGCGCGACCGCCAGCGGCACGTACGCCACCGACACCAGAACCGCTGTGGTGCGCCGGAACCGGCGCAGATGCAGCCCGGTGCTCAGCAGCGCGATCGGCAGCGCCGTGCCGGCGACGGCGTGGTAGCCGAGGAGCTGGTCGGCGGCGAATCCCACGCACACCAGCGCGAGGCAGATGACCGGCCACCGCCTGCGCACGACCAGCGGCAGGCACTCCACCGCGATCACGACCAGCGCCAGCGCGTCCATCGGCCGGGTCGGCAGGTCACCCAGGTGCGTGCCGCGGTTGTGCAGCGCGGGCACGAAGGAGGCGAGCACCAGCGCCAGTGCCAGCGGGGCGTCCCTGACCGTGACGTCCCAGCGGCGCCACAGGTCCGGGACCCGGCGGAGGCTGATCACGCGGCGAGCGTAGTCGCGGTGACCGCGCGCCGGCGACGGGGCACGAGGTTCCCGCGCCGCTTCGCGAGCCACAGGAACACGACGGTCACCACGACCCCGCCCAGCACCGAGTACGCACTCGCCTCCGGCCCGAAGTCACCGCCGCTGAGCAGGTACGGCCCGGACGTGACGCCGTCCAGCAGCCCCTTCGGCGCGTCCGTGCCGGAGACGCTGGTGCTGAAGATGCCGCCCTGCGCGTAGTTCCAGCCGAAGTGCACCCCGATCGGCACCCACAGGGTGCGCGTGGCGGCGTAGACCGCGGCCAGCATGAACCCGGCCTCCACGGCGATGGCCACCGCACCCCACACGGTGGCGTGCTCGTTGAACAGGTGCGCCGCCCCGAACACCACCCCGGTCAGCACCAGCGAGAGCCACGTCCCGAGCCGCTGCTCGACGATGCGGAACAGCACCCCGCGGAACAGCAGCTCCTCCACGACCACCGCGACCGCCGTGAACCCCAGCAGCGCCACCGCACCCGACGCGGACCCGAACCCGCGCACCTCGTACCCGCCGAGCAGGGCGATGTTCAGGATGACCGCCCCGAACATCCCGAGCCCGATCGCCACTCCCCTGCCCAGCGCCCCCGCCGACCCGGCGAGCGCGACCTCGTCCGCCACCCGGTGTTCGGTCCGCCGCACCACCAGCGCGTACACCCACAGCGCCACCCCGGCCGCCACCAGCCCGAGCACCAGCGTCAACGGCGCGTTCCACCCCGCCAGCCCGACCACCGCGCTCCCGGCGAAAGCGACCAGCGCCACCGCCCCGAACTGCACCAACAGTCGCATGTCCCGTCCCTCACCAGCCGTCCGCGGCCGTCGTGCCGCGGCTACCGGGAACGCTAGGGACCCGAGCCCCGCAAATCGTCACCACGCAGTGGACATCCGCGGGTAGCTCGCACGGGGGACAACCCTCCACAGTGGAGCCTTTGCGCGGTCCCGGCACAGCGCCCCCACCCGTCGGCACGCGCTGCCGCCCGTCCGGCGGTTCCTCCTGACCCAACTAAGAGTTCACTTCGTTGGTCGTTGACAAACCGGACAGGCCCTCGACAGGCTGCACTCCCTGTGATCGAAAGGTAGCGCTTGCCATGAAACTCCGTTTGGTCTTACCGCTGCTCGCACTGCTCCTCGGCGCCGTCACCCCCGCCGTCGCGGCCGCGGCCCCCGTGGAGGCGGCCGACGCCTGCTACACCTGGAACCGCACCCTGTCGCAGGGCGCGTCGGGCGAGGACGTCCGCCAGCTGCAGATCAGGGTCGCCGGCTACCCCGGCTACGGCGCCGTGCTCGGCATCGACGGCCAGTTCGGTCCCGCCACCAAGGCCGCCGTCACCCGCTTCCAGCAGGCCTACGGCCTCGGCGCCGACGGCATCGCCGGCGCGGCCACCTTCTCGAAGATCTACGCCCTGCAGGACAACGACTGCACGCCGGTCAACTTCACCTACGACGAGCTCAACAACTGCAACTCCACCTGGGCCGGCGGCAACGTCTCCGCTGCCACCGCCAAGGCCAACGCCCTGGTCTCCATGTGGAAGCTGCAGGCCATGCGCCACGCCATGGGCGACCGCCCCATCGACGTGAACGGCGGCTTCCGCAGCGTCTCCTGCAACAACGCCGTCGGCGGCGCCTCGGGCAGCCGCCACCTCTACGGCGACGCCGTGGACCTCGGCGCCGGCCCGCAGGGCTTCTGCGCCCTCGCCAAGCAGGCCCGCAACCACGGCTTCAACGAGATCCTCGGCCCCGGCTACACCGGCCACAACGACCACGTGCACGTCGCGCACAAGTCGAGCCGCTTCTGGTCCGCACCGAGCTGCGGTATCTGATCCTCCCGGTCGCGTGGTGGTCAGCGAGCTGATCACCACGCGACCGGCCGTCATCACCACCGCCTTCACGCGCCGTGGTGCCCGACGGCAGTCCTGATCATGCACCACACAGTGAGAGCGGTGGTCACGGACAGCGATACCCCCTGATCCAGTACGTGTGATTTGCTCACGACGAGTACCTTTCTCACCAACCGCGGCGCCGCATCCGCACCGTCGCGCCCACCAGCCTGGTGGTGACCACGATCGACGAGGTGCGGCACCGCGCCGAGCTGTGACCGGACACCGACCCGCACGCGCGGAAACGGTCCCCCGTCACACCGCGTCGAGACGGCACAGGAAGCGGCGGATCACCGGGACGACCTGCTCGAAATGCGTCTCGAGCAGCCAATGGCCGCCGTCCGTGAGCACCAGCTCCGCCTCCGGGATGTCGCGCAGGTAGGCGCGTGCGGATTCCTCGGGCATGTAGCCGTCCTTCGGCCCCCAGACGATGAGCGTCCGCGGCTGGTGTTCGCGCAAATAGGCCTGATAACGCGGAAACCATTCAAGGTTGTCCTTCAAGCCCTCCATCAGCTTCCGCATGATGTCCCGCCGCTGCGGCGTGTTCATCAACGGCCAGTGGAGCTTCCACAGTTCCGGTGGTATCCGCGCGGCCTGGTCAGCAGGAACCTCGCCGACGAACTCGTCGCGGAAACCCTCTTCGCACACCGCTTCTTCGAGCGCCGCGCGGTTGCTGTCCGACGGATCGCGCCAGTACTCCCGGAGTTGCTCGTACTTGGGTCCGAGCGTGTCCTCGTAGATGTCGCCGTTCTGGATGATGAGGGCGGTCACGCGGTCAGGACGCCGGATGGCCAGCCGCAGGCCGATCTGCGAACCGTAGTCGTGCAGGTACAGGGCATACCGGTCAAGGCCCAGCTCATCGCAGAAGGCTTCGAGGAAGCCCGCGTAAGCGTCGAAGTCGAAGCCGAAGGCATCAGCCGGTGGCGTGTCGCTCAGGCCGAAGCCGGGGTAGTCCGGGGCCACCAGGCGCCACCGGTCCGCCAGTGCCGGCATGAGCCGCCGGTACTGGTACGACGAACACGGATAGCCGTGCGGGAGCAACAGCACAGGCGCGTCACTCGGGCCTGCTTCGCGGTAGAAGACCTGCATTCCCCCGACGTCGACGAAGCGGTGAGCTGTCGCGTTCGCGTCGGCGGTCAGCGGAGAAGCGCCTTGCGCTGGCGTGGAACTGCGCTGGGTCATGCAGCCATGCTGCCCAACGAACCGGACGACCGCAGCTCAAGCGGTCACCGTGAACCCGGCGGTGACGCCCGCGGGCCGTGCTCGTGGACCGTTCGGCTGGTCACAGGCGCGGCCGGCCGTGAAAAGGCGGTGAACGCACGACATAATGTCGCGCAGGCACCCGCCTCGATGGGAGGCACGATGGCAGAGGTCGGAGTTCCGCTGATCCGGCTGCGAGCGCTCAACGCGGTCACGGACCCGCCTCTCAAACAGCTCGACCTCGACAAGCTCATGGAGGTCCTGCTGGAGCGCACCCGTGAGCTGCTCGCCGTCGACACCGTCACCGTCCTGCTGGTGGACCGCAGCGGCACGCAGCTGGTCGCCAGGGCCACGTCCGGCTTCGAGGAGGAAGTGTTCCAGGGGGTGCGCGTGCCGGTCGGCAAGGGTTTCGCCGGCGCCGTGGCGCAGCGCCGGGAACCTGTTCAGCTCCACCGCGTCGACGAGTCGACGGTGGTCAACCCGCTGCTGTGGGAGCACGGGCTGCGGGCGCTGCTGGGCGTGCCGATGATCGCCGAGGGCGAGCTGACCGGCGTCGTGCACGTCGGCAGCACCACGCCCCGCCGGTTCACCGGCGAGGAGGTCGAGGCGCTGCAGCTGGTGGCCGACCGGCTCGCCGTCGGGGTCTACGTGGACCGGACCCGCTCCGAACGCGCCGCGGCCGCGATGCTGCAGGAGAGCCTGCTGCCGTCGAGGCTGCCGAGCACCGAGGGCTGGGAGCTGGCGGCCCGCTACGTCCCCGGCACGGACAGCGGTGTCAGCGGCGACTGGTACGACGTGTTCGAGCTGCCCGGCGCGCGCATCGGCGTGGTGATCGGCGACGTCGCCGGCAACGGGCTGCGGGCCGCCGTCGTGATGGGGCGGCTCAGGAGCGCGTTGCGCGCGTATGCGATGGACTACCCCGACCCCGCGGACGTGCTCGGCAAGCTCGACCGCAAAGCCAGCCACTTCGAGACCGGCACCATGGCCACCGCCGCCTACGCCGTCATCGACACGGCGACCGAACACATGCGCATCGCCGTGGCCGGCCACCTGCCTCCGCTCCTCGCGACGCCCGGTCACGAGACCTGCTTCCTGCCCGCCCACATCGGCCCGCCCATCGGGTTCGACCTCGGGAGCACAGGCCGGCGCAGCATCGACGTCGAGGTGCCGCCGGGAGCCTTGATGATCTTCTACACCGACGGTCTCGTCGAACGCCGGGGTGAGGACCTCGACGACGGCCTGGAGCGGCTGTGCCGCGTCATCTCCGCGGTCGACCCGGAAGCGGCGTGCGCACAGGCCATGGCCACGATGGTCGGCGACCAGCCAGCGACCGACGACATCGCGGTGGTGGCGGTGCGCCACGGCACCTGAGCCGGCCGGGCGTGCACCGAGGCGTGCGGTGTCGCAGCCGTCGCCGGGTGTCGCGCCCCGGTCTCCCGGCGAACTGACAGCGGTGATTTTGACGTGCCCCGATCGGGTACACCGGAGGGACGCCCGTGCACACCGCACCTCCCGGGAGAACCCATGACAGGCGCTTCCGACGGGCATCCAGAGCTGATCTTGGACGTGGACCTGCCGGGAGTCGCGACACCGCCGCTGGGCGAGCTGCGGCGCTCGTTGCGGAAGGCACTGTCGCACCTGGAAACCGACTGCGTGGAGGACGCCGAGCTGCTCGTCACGGAGCTGGTCAGCAACGCCTACGACCACGGCCGGCCGCCGATCGGCTTGCGCGTGTGCCAGCTGCCGGACTCCACACTGCACATCGACGTCGAGGACGGCGACCGGACGACCCTCCCCCGGCTTGGCTCCTCCCGGCTGGGCGAGGACCGGGGCCGCGGCTTGCTCCTGGTGACGCAGCTGTCCCGCGGGTGGGGATGCGTCGTGACCACGACGAGCAAGGTCGTGTGGGCGGAGCTGAGCTGCCGCGCGGCGCAGAACTGAGGCGTCAGCTCGGTTCCGGCTCGGACCTGCCGAAGTCGTCGGCGTGCCGGACGGGGATGAGGGTGTCGGTCGCCGTCATGCGCAGCAGGCGGCTGAGGCGGTCCGGAACGGCGGCCAGCGCCAGGCTGCCGCCACTGGCGTTCGCCTGCGCCCACAGCGCGATGACGACGCTCAGGCCCGACGAGTCGCAGAAGTCGACTTCCGACATGTCGAGCAGCAGGTGCGGAGTTCCCTCAGCGAGCAGGGACAGACCTCGCTCGCGGAGCCGGGGTGCGGTGAGCGGGTCCAGCTCGCCGCTGACGGCGATCAGGGCGTGGCCGGCACCGGCGTGCCGCACTTCGAGGCGGAAAGCTCTGGTCATGGACGGTCGGTGCTCCCGATCGGCACCTGGTTCGGCTCGGACGCGGTGACCGGCACGGCGGCGGTGGACGACCCGGCGGTCGCCGCGCCGGCACCGGGGGCACCGAGGGCGAGCAGAGCGACGTCGTCATCGGTGCCGTTGGGCAGTCCGGCGAGGAAGGCGACGGTGTCGGCCACGACAGCAGCCGCGGTGCAGGGGCCGGTGCGCGCCGCCAGCATCGCGGCGACACCCTCGGTGTCGAGCAACTGGTCGTCGGCGTCCCGGGCCTCGGTCAGGCCGTCGGTGTAGAGCAGCAGGGCCTGACCCGGTTCGAGGTCGACGGTGGTCGTGACGAAACGCGCACCGGACAGCGCGCCGACCAGCATCGCTCCCGGCAACTCGACCGGCCGCACCCCCCTGTCGCCACCGCCGTCGTCACCTGCCGAGAGGTGGAACGCCGGAGGATGCCCGCCGCCTGCCAGCCGCACGGTCACGCCACCGTCGTGGGCCGGGCGGAGGGTGCCGTACAGGACGGTGCAGAACCGGATGCCCACGCTCGGGTCGTGCAGCAGGGCCGTGTTGAGGGCGCTGAGCACCGCGACGGGGTCGTCGGGGTCGTGGTGCGCGGCGGCCCGCAGGGTGTAGCGGCTCAGCGAGGTCAGCGCCGCGGCCTCGACACCCTTGCCGCACACGTCGCCCAGGAAGAAACCCCACGTGTCGTCCGTCAGCGGGAAGACGTCGTAGAAGTCTCCGCCGAGCTGGTCGGGAGAAGCGGTGTGGTAGTGCCCGGCCAGCTCCACGCCGGGCACCGCCGGCAGTGACGGCGGCAGCAGGGTCTGCTGCAGCACCGCCAGCGTCGCGGCCAGTCGTTCCCGGTCGGCCTCGGCCTGCAGCCGGGCCTGCTCGGCCGCGGCGTAGGCCCGTTCGGCTTCCTGCCGGCGACGCAGGAGCTCCTCTTCGTAGGCCCGGCGGTCGGAGGCGTCGAACACCGTGGTGCGGATCAGCAGCGGCTCTCCCCCGTCACCGCGCTTGAGCGTCGACGAGACCAGCACCGGCAACCGCCTGCCACCGGACGCCTTCATCTCCAGGGCGATGCCCCGCAGCTCGCCCTGCATGCGCAGCAACGGCGCGAAGTGCGTCTCGTGGTACAGCTTGCCGCCGACGGTGAGCAGGTCGGCGAACCGCTTCCGGCCGACCACGGCCTCACGGGTCAGGCCCAGCCAGTCCAGCAACGTGGCGTTGATCTTCGCGATGGTGCCGTCCATCATCGTGGACAGGTAGCCGCAGGGCGCCGCGTCGTACAGGTCCTCCGCGCTGTCCTCCAGCAGAGCGGTGAACGCCGCGTCCGTGCTGCCGGTCTGACCCGGGTCCACACCGCTCCCGGTGTGGGCGGGCTCCGGCGCGTCCTCGGCGGACGCGCCGTCCGCGCGGCACATCACGGGCGGGTCCCGAGGAAGTCCAGGATCGCCTCTGCGGTGGCCTCGGGCGCGCTCAGCTGCGGGCAGTGCCCGGTGGCGTCGAGGGTGACCAGGCGCGAGGACGGGATGGCGGCGTGGACGAACGCACCGACCTCACGGGGCGCGATGACGTCCTCAGCGCACTCCAGCACCAGCGTGGGCACCGCGACACCGGCCAGGTCGGCACGGCTGTCGGTCAGGAACGTGGTGCGGGCGAACACCCTGGCGATGTCGGGATCGGTGGCGCAGAAGCTGTTGGTGAGCTCCTGCCCGAGCTCCGGCCGCTCCGGGTTGCCCATGATCACCGGCGCCATCGCCGAGGACCAGCCCAGGTAGTTCGACTCCAGCGAGACCAGCAGCTCGTCGATGTCCTCGGCGGTGAACCCACCGCGGTAGCCGGCGTCGTCGATGTAGCAGGGCGAGGGCGCCACCATCACCAGCGACCCGATCCGCCGCGGCGCCATCCGCGCGGCCAGCACCCCGACCATGGCGCTGACCGAATGCCCCACCAGCACCGCCTGCTCGATCTCGAGCTCGTCGCAGACGTCCACGACGTCCTGGGCGTACCCCTCCAGGCTCGAATACCGCTCGGTGCTCCACGCCGACAGGTCCGAGCCACCCGACCCCACGTAGTCGAACAACACCACCCGGTACCGCTGCGACAGCGCGGGGACGATCAGCCGCCACATGTTCTGGTCGCAGCCGAAGCCGTGCGCCAGCACCACGGTCGGGCCGCCGGTCGCGCCGGTGACCGTGACGTTGTTCCGGTGACGGATGTCCATCGCTTCTCCCTCGGACCTGTTCAAGCTGATCAGGGTAAGGCTTGGCGGCATCCGCACCTCCACCGACCGTGCCGCCGCACCTCGGCGACCGTCCGTGCGGGCCGGTGGTGGGAGCGGTTCCAGCACCGGCCGGGTCTGGCCGGTCACCCCGGCAACTGCGCAGCCAGCGGGGTCCGAACCATGTGCGCCATGGACTGCCGGGACCGCAGTACCCCGTGATCAAAGCTCGACAGGGCGGTGGGTCAGTGCCTCGTCGGCGATCTGCTCCGCACTCATGTTCTCCTCGTGGCGTACGGCAGCACTGCACACACGAGAAGGCTGCTGGTTCGCAGCCTTCTCGTGTGTCAGCCCGAGCATCGTTCCCGTGAGCGGGTCGACCACCGGCCACCGGCGCGAGATCAGGACGACCGCACCTCCGGTTCGCTGACCGAGCCGGCCCCGACACCGACCGGTGCCGGCCGGCCCGCGCGGCGTTCCCCGGCCCCGCTGCCCAACCGGACCTGCGAGGCAGCGCGGAACTCCCGGCGGACCCACAGCGGCCCGAGCAGGAGCAGCAGCAGTGCGGCGACCGGCATCATCGAGGAGGCCAACTGCTGGCCCGCGGTCATGTCCATCGGCTTCGCCGGGAACTCCGGCACGCCCACCCACCAGAACACCCGCAGCGTGAACACCGCCACGAGCAGCACGGCCACGGCGGACAGGCCGGCCGAGCGCCGTTGCCAGGCCCGCACCACCAGCCACACCAGCAGGGGGACCACGTACACCCAGTGGTGCTCCCAGCTCACCGGCGACACCAGCAGCCCGGTGAGCGCCGCGGCGCAGAAGCCCAGGAAGTCGGAGCCCCGGTGGTGGACATACCTGGCCACCGCGAGTCCCAGCACACCGACCAGGGCCAGCACGACGATCCACCAGCCGGCGAACACCTCGCTGAGCGACACCCTGGCCATGGCCGCGGCCAGTGACTGGTTGGGGGTGCTGAACACGGCGCCCGCCCGCGACGACTGGAACACCAGGCCGCCCCAGTACTCCAGGGAGTCGGCCGGTGCCACCGCGAAGCCCGCCGCGACCGTGCCCGCGAACGCCAGCACCGCCGTCCGCGCCGCCTTCCACTGGCCCGTGACCAGCAGGTAGGCGATGAAGATCAGCGGCGTCACCTTCAGCCCGGCCGCCACGCCGATGCCCACGCCGCGCCACCGGCCCGCGTCGCGGCGGAAGTCCAGCAGCACCAGCAGCACCAGGAACGCGTTGATCTGGCCGAAGATCAGGTGGATGCGGGTCGGCAGCAGGCAGAACACCAGGGCGAGGCCGACGACGGTCAGCACCAGGCGCGTCCTGGGGGCGCGGACGTCGGCGACGCCGAGGGTGATCCACACGATCGCGCCCAGCGCGATCAACGTCGCGGCGTTCCACAGCAGCCCGGCGGTGCCGAACGACAGGAAGGTCAAGGGGACGAAGAACAGCACGGCGGTCAGCGGCGGGTACAGGTACGGCATCGGCCCGTACAGGGGTGACATGATCACCACGTCGTACAGGGACTGGCCGTCGCGCACCGCCTGCCCGCTGGCGATGTAGACCCACAGGTCGGCCATGTAGCGCACACCCCAGTGCGCGTCACGGGTGTAGAGGACCTGGGCGATCAACGCCAGGGCGAACGCTGTGATGGCAACCGCGGACCAGGTGAGCACCCTGGTCCTGGTGTCAGCGCGAGTGGACACGGTCGTCGACCTTCCTCGTGGGTTCGGTGGCCGGGGGCGGAGCATCTGGGCGGGGGCCGAGCATCAGGTCGTCGTGGGTGGCCAGCCGCACGCGCGCTCCCTCGATCCCGAGGCGGTCCAGGACGCCGACCGCGTCGAACTCGTCGCAGCCGTTGAGCAGGAGGCTGACCGACCCACCGGCCTCGACGACCTCGTCGGTCACGCGCAGCGCGCCCGCGGGCACGCGGGCACCCGCCGGCAGCCGCACCACGGTGGCGATGTCGAACCGGGCACGGCGGCGTGGACCGTCGCGGCGGGTCGCGCGCACCTCGTGCTCCACCGCGGCGGCCAGCAGCCCGGCGGTGCGGTCCCACCGGAAGCCGCCGGCCCAGTCGCGGCAGCGCCGGGCGAGCTCCTGCGCGTGCCGCGGGTCCGCCTGCGGGGCGAGGTGACGTGCGACGGCGGGGGCGAGGTCGTCCGGCGAGCCGACGACCTCGCCGACCCGCACGAAGTCACGGGCGCCGACGGCGTCGAGTGCCACGCACGGCACGCCGTGGGCGGCGGCCTGCAGAACCGCCTGCGCGGGCAGTTCGCCGGCCGCCGCGGAGACGAACAGCCACGCCCGGCGCAGCGCCGCCACCCGCTCGTCGGCGGACACCCGGCCGCGGAACTCGACCGCGTGCGCGACGTCGAAGTCGTGCGCGATGCGCACCAACCTGGGCAGTTCCGGCCCGTCGCCGAGGACCTCCACCCGCAGCCGCGGGTGCTGCGCCAGCACGAGCGGAAGACCCCGCAGCAGCGCGTCCAGGTGACGTTCGGGCGCGGGCGCCACCACCACGGGGTGGTCGGCGCGCTCACCGCTGCCGGTCGCGGGCGCGGCACCGGGCGGTGCGACGAGCACGGGGCCGCGCAGACCCACGCGGCACCGCAGTTCGTGGCGCTTCGACGGGGACAGCACGACCGTTGTGCGACGGTCGCCGGCCCACCGCGCCAGGCGCACCGGCACCGGCAGCCGCTTGCGCCCACCGCGGTGCGACCCCAGCTCCAGCCGCACGACGGGGATGCGACCGCGCCCGGCCAGCCATGCCGTGGCCACCGCGCCGTCGGTCGCGTCCACCACCGCGTCGAAGCGGTGTGCGTGCCGCAGCACCCACACCACCAGCGAGGCCGGCCGCGCGAAGCGCCGGACCGCCACCCCCGTGACGGCCTCGTGGGCGGGCGTGCCGGTCACCGCCAGCGTGACCCGCGTTCCGCCGGCGGCCCAGCGCCGCACGACCTCGCGCACGTACCGCTCGCCCTCCGCCGCCGGGTCGTAGCCGGACACCACGAGCACCTGTCGCCGGGTGCTCATAGCGCCGCCTTCGCCCGGTACAGGCGCACCAGGTCCGCGAACGCCGCACGGCCGTCGTGCAGGGGGCGGAAGGTGGACCGCTGGTCGTCGGTCCAGGCCACGGGCACCTCGGCGATGCGCCCCCCGGCCAGCCGGATGCGCCGCAGCAGCTCCACGTCGAACGCGAACCCGTCGACCTGGCACCCCGCCAGCGCCCGCTGCACGGCCACCCGTTCGAAGAGCTTGAACCCGCACTGGGTGTCGTGCACCTCGGGCACCAGGCGGCGGGCCAGCGCGCGGAACACCGCGCCGCCGACCCTGCGGCTCAACGGCTGCGGGATCACCAGCTCGGCACCGGGAGCGTGCCGGGACCCGATCGCCGCCGCCGCGCCCGCTTCCAGCTCCGCCACCGCGCGGGTCAGCGTCCGCACCGGGGTGGACAGGTCCGCGTCGAGGAAACCGACGAACCGGGACGTGCTGCTCTCCAGGCCGCGGCGCACGGCCGCGCCCTTGCCGGGGCGGGCACAGCCGATGACCACCACGTCGGGATGACCGGCGACGGCGGTGGCGGTGCCGTCGGTGCTGCCGTTGTCCACCACCACGACCCGCGACCGCCACGGCCGGTCCGCCAGGAACTCGGTCAGCACGGCGAGCGTAGCGGGCAACCGGCCTGCCTCGTTGAACGCGGGCACCACCAGCTCCAGGTCCACTGTGGAGCGCAGCCGGGGGTCGTGGGCGGCGCGCTGCCGGGGCAGGACCACCGGGGGCGCTGTCATGACCGGTCCCCTTGAGCGGCCGCGTCGGCGACCAGCGAGCCGCGCGCGGTCGTGTGCCGGGAGGCGAACAGCTTCGGGTGGTTGGCCCGGATGCCGTCGACCACCACGTCGTACGGGAAGTCGTCGAACTCGCCGTGCTCGCGCAGGAACTCCATGTGCCGGCGGCCGTTCTCGTCGTACGGGTGGTACATGCTGTCGGTGCGGCCGTCGAACTCCAGCGGCTTGATCCGGTAGAGCTTGCACAGCATCTTGTTGAACACCGGGGTGGCGCGCACCCACCTGCCGTCGAGGAAGACGGTGGCGAGGCTGTGGTAGGTGAAGACGTTGCCGCCCATCAGCTCTTCCAGCTGCGGTGACGCGAGGTGGTTGCGCACGTCGCCGTAGTAGAGGCGGCTCGGGATGCCCACGGACCGCACGGCAGCGGCGTACACGATGGACTTGTGGACGCAGAAACCCGTGCCGCGCTGGATGATCGCGCTCGCCTTGAGGCCGTCACGGGTCAGGTCGGCGCCGTAGACCTCGTAGTGGATGCCGTCGCGCACCGCGTAGTAGAGGGCGCAGGCCCGTTCGACGTCGGTCATGCCCTCGCCACCGCCGGGCAGCACCCCGTGCACGAAGTCGCGGACGACGTCGCTGTCGTGGTCGAGGAACTCGGTGACGGCCAGGTTCGGGTGGAGCAGGCCGGTGTTGGCCGCTTGCACAGACATCTTCGGTCACTCTCCTCATAAACCCATCATGGAAGCGATGCGCTGCCGCTGGATGTCCGAGGTTCCGGAGTAGATCGTCCCGGCGACGGCGTTGCGCAGGTCCTTCTCCAGCCCGTACTCCGCGGTGTAGCCGTACCCTCCGAAGAGCTGCACCGCGGACAGGGCCGTGCTGACGTTGGCCTCGCTGGCCTGGAGCTTGGCGATGGCCAGGTCCGCGGTGACGTTCTTGCCGTTCTGGAGCTTCACCGCGGTGTCGTAGAGCCACTTGCGCGCGGTCTCCACCGCGATGCGCATCTCCACGACCCGGTTCGACACCGACTGGAACGACCCGATCTTCTGTCCGAACTGGACCCGCGTGCGGGCGTAGTCCACACAGCGCTCCAGCCGGTGCTGCATCTCGCCGACGTTGATGATGAAGGAGCACAGGATCTCCCACTTCATCACGTGGTCGAGGATGAGGAACCCCGCACCGGGCGAGCCGACGACGTTCGCCGCAGGCACCCGGCAGTCGTCGAAGTACAGCTCGCTCAGGGGCGAGGTGCGCAGCCCCATCTTGGCCACCGGTTTGCCCACGGTCAGACCGGGTGTGTCGCGGTCGACGAGGAACGCGGTGATGGCGGCGGGGCTGCCGCGCTTGCCGGTGCGGGCGTAGACGACGACCACGTCGGCCAGCGGCCCGTTGCTGATGAACGTCTTGCTGCCGTTGAGGACGTAGTGGTCGCCGTCGCGCACCGCGGAGGTGCGCATGGCCATGACGTCCGACCCGCCCTCGGGTTCGGTGATGGCGTGCGCGCCGATGACCGAGCCGTCGCACACCCCGGTGAGGTAGCGGTCCTTCAGCTCCGCTGAGCCGAAGCGCTGCAGCGGCACGCCGGTGCTGACCATGTGCGTGGACACCGAGAAGCTGAACCCGCCGTCGCGGCAGGTGTGGCCGAGGCCCTCCAGCACGTACATGGTGGTCAGCAGGTCTTGGCCGAGACCGCCCCACCGCTCGCCGAACGGCAGGCCGAGCAGCCCCGTCTCGCACAGCACCTTCCAGGCGCCCTCGGCGAACTCGCCGCCGGCGTCGCGCTCGACGTGGCCTTCGCCGAGCACCGGGCCGAGCTCCTCGACCGCCGCGCGCAACGAGCGCTGGTCCTCGTTCCACTCGATCATCACGTCACACCCCTTCCGCGACCGCTGTCCGCCGCGTGCGCAGCATGGTGCGGTCGACCTTGCCGGTGGAGGTGCGGGGCAGCGCCTCGTCGCCGATCTCGAACGCGCCGGGGATGGCGGTCCTGGGCAGCGCGGCGGCGCAGTGCGCCCGCAGGTGCAGTCCGTTGAGCCGCGAGCCCGGCGCGCGGCGGACCACCGCGCGCAGCACGGTCCCGGCCTCCTCGTCGGGGAGCGGGACCACGGCGGCCTCGACCACCTCGGGGTGGGCAAGCACGACGTTCTCGACCTCCTGGACGTTGGTGCGCACGCCGCGCACCTTCACCTGGTGGTCGGTGCGGCCGGTGAGGTGCACGAGCCCGGTCCCGTCGCGGCGGACCAGGTCACCGGTGCGGAACCAGCCGTCGTGCCACCGGTCGCGGGTGAGCTCGGGGTCGAGGTAGCCCTCGGCGCGGAACGGGGTGCGCACCACCAGCTCGCCGCTGTCGGCGTCGCGGTCCTCGTCGTCGACGATGCGGAACTCGACACCGTCGATCGGGGTGCCGATCGGCGTCGGCGTGCGGGTCGGGTCGATGCGGTGCACGAAGCTGTCGTTGGTCTCGGTGCAGCCGTAGACGTTCCACAGCCGGGCCTGCGGGAAGGCGGCCGCGACGCCGGTGAGCAGTGCGGGCGGAGCGGCGTCCCCGGTGAGCAGGACCTCCCGCACGGCCGGGAGGACCCGCCCGGTCGCGGTGACCAGCCGGAAGAACAGCGGCACCGCCTGCACCACCGCGGGTGCCCACTCGGCGCACAGATCGGCCAGGTGGTCGCCGTCGGTCGCGCGTTCGGGGTCGACCAGGTCCGTGCGGGCGCCGACGGCCAGTGCCGCCCACAGGTCCAGCAGGCACAGGTCGAAGTTGAGCGGCGCGTAGTTGAGCACCCCGACGCCGGGGCCGATGCCGAACGTGCGGGCGGACCAGGCGAGGAACTCGTCCACGCCCCGTTCGGCGAGCACGACGACCTTGGGCGTGCCGGTGGAGCCGGAGGTGGTCAGCAGCAGACCGGGTCCGGGCAGCACGGCGGCGTCGGCGCCGGTCGTCCGCACGCCCTGCGGGGTGAGCACGTGCGAGCAGCCGACCTGCTCGCACAGCCGCAGCAGGGCGTCGTGGCCCAGCGTCGCGGAGGGCAGCAGCACCCGCCTGTTCTCGCGGAAGCACGCGATGAGCAGTGCGATGGTCTCCGGCGACTTGTGCGCGGGCACGCACACCGGCGCGTCGGCCGGGACGTCGTGCAGCAGCGACGCGGACTCCCGCGCCAGCCGGTCCAGGGAGGCGTAGTCCACCGCGGCCCCGGCCCAGGACAACGCCGGGGCGTGCGGTCGTGCGTCCACCTGCGCGGCGAACGCGGTCACGAACGATGTGGTGGGCATGGTGGTTCCCCAGTCGAGGTCGGGCCGGCTCAGCGGCCGGCGGTCAGCAGTCCGCCACCGGGCACCCGCGCGTCCAGGCCGGTGAGGTCGAGCAGTCGCCACAGGCACGCCTGGTTGGAGGTCACGACCGGCACGCCGAGCCGGCGCTCCAGCTCCTCGACGGCCTCCCAGGAGCGGAAGCCGCTGCCGGGCAGCAGCAGCCCGTCGGCGTGCGCGGGGAAGGCCGCCGCGGCCTGGCGGCACACCTCGGCGGGGTGCACGTCCCAGCGCCCGCCGCGGTCGAAGAGCCGGTGGCGCTCGACGCCGTCCCACCGCTCGCCCAGCCGGAAGGGCACCAGCGCGGCGGGTTCGAACCCGGCGGCCGTCAGGTAGGACTCCGCGGCGGCGAACGTCGGCGCGGTGAACCACGGCGGCGCGAGCACCATGGGACGGCGCACGCCGAGCGTGGTCAGCGCGGCGCGGATGGCCTGCCCGGCGGTGTAGACCGGGGTGCCGCCGGTCAGCTCCGCGGCCGCGGCGGTGAACCCGGTGTCGAACTCCAGGCCGCCGAAGAAGCTGGCCGACCCGAAGCACAGGCAGATCGCCGAGACGCCCAGCTCGCCGAGCTGCACCAGGCCGCGCCGCACGTCCGGGCTGGACACCACGCGTTCCCAGGACTCGCTGGTGTACTCGGCGCCGGTGCTGGTCGGGCTCTCGAAGCGGGCCGTGTGGACGGTGACGCCCGGCGGCGCCATGGACCACAGCTCCGCCTCGACCACCGGGTCGTTGTGCACGACCAGCACCCCCAGCCGCGCGGTCCAGGCCTGCGCCCTCACGACCGGCTCCCCTCACGCCGGACCGGCCCGAACCAGGCCAGCAGCGCGCCTGCCGCAGCCGCCACGGCGGTGGTCACGAACGCCGCGGCGAACGCGCCGGCGTCGGGCTCACGACCGAGCACCAGCACCAGCACGGCCACGCCGAGGGCGCCCGCCATGTACTGCGAGGTCGTCATCAGCGCGCTTCCGGTGCCCTGGTTGCGGTCCTCGACGTCGGCCGTGCCGGCGATGAACATCGACACGTAGGTCACGCCGTGGGCGAAGCCGGTGATCAGCAGACCCGGCAACAGGTGCACGACGTAGCTGTCGCCGTGCGCCTGGAACGCGAGCAGCAGCAGGCCGGCCGCGTCCGCGACGAACGCCAGCGCGAGCGTGGCCCGCACCCCGATCGCGGCCACGATGCGCGCCGCCACGGAGTTCGCCACCGCGATCGCCACCGCCATCGGCAGGAACGCCAGCCCCGCGGCCAGCGGGTCGTAGCCGCGCAGCTGCTGCACCAGCAGCGTCACCACGAAGAACTGGTTGCCGACGCTGGCCATGTAGAGCGCCGTGGTGCCGCAGCCGACCAGCAGCGAACGGGTGCGCCGCAGCACGGGGTCGACCAGCGGGCGTTCGCTGCGCCGCTCCTGGACCACGAACCAGGCGAGGAGCACCGCGGCCGCGCCGAACGCCGCCAGGGCACCGGGGTCCGTCCAGCTGCCGCCCGCCGTCAGCGTCAGCGCCAGCGCCGCGGACAGCACGGCACCGGTGCACAGCACGGCGCTGGGCACGTTGAGACCGCCGCGATCAGCGGTGGTGATCTCGTTGCGGGGCAGGAGCTTCGGCGCGGCGAACGCGCAGATCGCCGCCAGTGGCAGGTTGATCAGGAACACCCACCGCCAGGACACCGTGGTCAGCAGGCCACCGATGACCACGCCCGCGGCCAGCCCGGACGCGCCGACCGTTCCCCACACGCCCAGGGCGCGGTTGCGGGCGGGTCCGGCGGGGAACGAGGTGTTGATCAGGGCGATGACCGCGGGCTGGAGCACCGCGGCCGCGACGCCCTGGGCGGCGCGGGCCACCAGGAGCAGCGGTGCGCTCGGCGCGAGGCCGCCCAGCAGCGAGGCCACGCCGAACAGCAGGGTGCCTGCGATGAACAGGCGGCGCGGGCCGAACCGGTCCGACACCCGGCCGCCGACGACGAGGAACCCGGCGAAGAACACCGCGTAGCCGCTGACCACCCACTGCAGGGAGCTCTCGGTCAGCGCCAGGTCCGCGCCGACGCTGGGCAGTGCGATGTAGACGATGGAGTAGTCGAGTGCGATGAGGAACTGCGCCACGGCGAGGATCGCGAGTGCCGCGTTCGCGGTGCGCCCGCGTGCCGTGGCGTCTTCCGTACTGGTCATGGTGATCACCTCGAAGGGGTGCTGATCGGGGAGGAGGACGGTGCCGAGCCCGAGCGCGTCGGCGTGCACGGCACTCGCCCCCGCGGCCAGCAGCTCGTCGGCGGTGGCGACGCCGGTGGCCACGCCCAGGGCGGTCATGCCCGCGGCACGGGCCATGGCCATGTCGTCGACCGCGTCACCGACGACGACGCAGTCGGCCGGGATGACGCCGAGCCGGTCGGCCGCCAGCAGGGCCAGGTCGGGGTGCGGTTTGCCGCGGTCGGCCATGCCGTGGCAGACGAGAACGTCGAAGTGGACCAGCAAACCGGTGGCCGCCAGCAGCTCCACCGCGCTGCGGTGCACCTTGCTGGTGACCGCGGCGACGGGACGGCCGTCCGCGCGCAGGCCGTCGAGCAGCTCGGGCACGCCGGGCAGGACCAGCTCGCGCGCCGACGGGATGACCACCTCGGTGAACAGCTCACGGGCCCGGTCGGCGGCGCGCTCGGCACCGGGGTGTTCGGGCGGGAGGCCGAGCAGCAGCGCCAGGGAGGCGACCAGCGGGCGGCCGACGGTGGCGCGCAGCCGCGCCTCGTCCGCAGAGCCGCCGTTCTCGGCCACCACCTGGCGCAGCACCGCCGTCATCCCGGCCGGCGTGTCGACCAGCGTGCCGTCGACGTCGAACAGAACGGCGGTGCTCACGCCTGCTCCTCCGGGCGGCTGCGCTGGAGCGCCGAGGCGAACCCGGCGGCCAAGGCGCTGGTGGACAGCAGGACCGACCGGTTGGCCTCGCCGGTGCGGCCGCTGGTGGCCTTGCCGACCGCGCTGAGGATGGCCGGCGTCACGTCCTTGCCCTGCACGCCCGCCGCCTCGGTCTCGGCCTGCTTCTCCCGCACCAGCGCGTAGACCTCGTCCGCGGGCAGGGCGTCCTCGGCGTGGATCGGGTGGGTGACGAGGAAGCCACCGGTGTTGCCCACCGCCCAGTGCAGGCGCACCGCGGCCGCCAGCTCGTCGAGGTCGTCCACGCGGCGCGGGTTGCGCTCGCCGCTGGAGACGCTGTAGTAGGCCGGGAAGTCGTCGCAGCGGTAGCCCACCACCGGAACGCCCTGGGTTTCCAGGTACTCCAGGGTGAGCGCCGGGTCCAGCAGCGACTTGGCACCCGCGCAGACCACGGCCACCCGGTGCCGGGTGAACTCCACCAGGTCCGCTGAGATGTCGAAGCTGCGCTGCGCTCCGAAGTGGACACCGCCGATGCCGGCGACCGCGAACACCTCGATGCCGGCCCTGGCGGCGGCGACCAGGGCCGCGGAGACCGTCGTGCCGCCGTGCCCACCGCCGGCCAGCACGGGACCGAGGTCGCGGGCCCCGACCTTCGGCACGGTCGGCGTGGTGGCGAACAGCTCCACCTGCTCGTCGGACATGCCCACCACGAGCCGGCCGGACACGATGCCGGTGCGGGCGGGCACGGCGCCTTCGGCGCGGATGGCCTTGTCCATGTCGAGCGCGGTCTGGAGGTTCAGCGGGTGCGGCAGGCCCTGCACCACACCGGAAGACTCCAGCGCCACCACCGGCCGGCCCTCGGCCAGCGCGTCGGCGACCTCCTCGGACACCGAGAAGAACTCGTCGCGTGCGGACACCGTGAACTCCTTCGCGTCGTGTCTTGGGGTCGGCCGGTGGCGTGGAAGCGGGAGCGCTCCCACGCCACCGGTCGCCGGTCAGTACTGGGAGAACTCGTCCGTGTCGAAGTTGTGCCGCTCGTCCCCGCGCAGCGGCGGGTTGAAGACGCTGATCAGCTCCAGGTCCTGTTCGGGGGAGGCGATCAGGAAGTGCCGGTCGTGCCGGTCCAGCGCGTACATCACGCCCGGCTCGATCTCGTGCGTCGTGCCGTCCTCGTCGATCACCTGTCCGCGCCCCGCGATGCAGTAGCACGCCTCCAGGTGGTTGCGGTACTCCAGCGGGGACTTCGACCCCGCCTTCACGACGGTGTGAGCGATCGTGAAGCCCATGTTGTCCTTCTGGACCAAGAGCCGGTAGCTGAGCCCGTTCCCCCAGTCGATGCCGTCGATGCCGGCCTTGTCGCGCACGATCATGTGCGTGAGCCCTCCCTCTCCTCGGTCTTTCAGACGTAGGTGTGTGCGTCCGCGATGAAGGCCGTGATGGCCTCCACCGAGCTGAACTGGGCCGGGGAGACGTCGCGCTCCTCGACCGGGATCTCGTAGCGCTCGCCCACCCAGGCGATGAGGCGGAGCAGGCCCAGGCTGTCCACCACCCCGTTGTCCAGCAGGTCGTAGTCGGACGGGAGCTGGTCGGGTGTGACGTCCGGGGCGAAGGTGGTCACGATGAACCGCTTGACCTCGTTCTCGATCGACACTCGTGGTCCTCCTCCTGGGTTTGTCCGTGCTGCCGTTGTTCGGTCAGCAGGTCGACGAGCAGCACGTGGTCCGCACCGGTGCGGCCGGCGCGCTCGCCGGTGACGACCTGCCGCAGGTCCGCCTCGACGGGACGGCCCTGCGGGCACGCCGCGCTCAGCAGAGCCAGGTCGTCGACGAACCGGCCGTCCACCGCGCCGGTCAGCGCCGCGGGCAGCTCGCCGCCGCTGGCGTTGACCAGCAACGCCCCGCGGGGCAGGTGCGTGGGCCACGTGTCGAGGCCGGCGCCGGAGGTGACGACCACGAGGTTCGCCCCGAACACCGCCTCAGCCGCCGTGGCGGCCACGTGCAGCCCGATGCCGGTCCGGTGGAGCCCGTCCACCAGGTCGCGGTCCAGCGGCGCGCCGTCGAGCACGCGGACCGCGACGTGGGTCAGGTCCGGCACGGAGCGGGTCAGCGACTCCAGCTGAGCCCGCACCGCCTGGCCCGTGCCCACCACCGACGCGGTGACCACGCCGGGTGCGAGCAGGTACCGGGCGGCCAGCGCGGTGAGCACCGCGGTGTGGTGCTCCTGCGCTACCGCCGACCGCAGCGCACCCGTCACGGCCGCACCGGTCATGAGCCGCTCGACCACGGCGTCCACGAGATCGGGCGCCAGGTGTCGCCTGGAGCCCACCTGGGAACAGTTCACGTGCGCTGCCCTCCGTGGTCGCCGCAGCAGGTACGGGAACAACGGTGCGGGGCGGCGCTGTCGATGCGCTTTCCGCCCGCTATCGGTTGCGGGCCAGGTGCTGTGAGCGCGGGGAAGGCGCGTCGAAGGCGGGAGCGGGTCTGCTGGTCGCACCGAGCCAGAACGGCACGGACGGAAGGAGAATCCGGTGCTGAAGTCCCTGCTCACCGCGGTCGTGGTCGGTGTGTCCGTCATCGCGGGCCCTGCGGCGGCCGTCCTCGCGGACTCGACGGCCACGGCGGCCGTGCAGTGCCCGCCGGACACCCACTGGAGTGACAAGCTGCAGATGTGCGTGGACGACACGCACTGGTGAGCGGATCGACCGACGCAACGGCCCGGCCGGCAGCACCCGCCGCCGGGCCGTCACGCGGAAAGCCCGCTCACCCCACGACGGACCCGCACGCCAGCCGCTCGCGCAACCGCGCCACGAGCTCGACCGCCTCGGCGGACTCGATGCCGTACAGGAGCACGAGGGCCTGCTCGACCCGCTCCCGCGACTCCGCGCCGTCGAAGTGCTCCGCCAGCAACGCGAGCGCCTTGGCCTGCCACAGCGCCGATCCGAGCTCGTCGAAGAGCCGCAGGGCCTCCTCCAGGTGCGCCGCGCCCCCGTCCACGTCGCCACGGGCGAGCGCGATCTCGCCGAGCGAGTACCGGGACCTGGCTTCGATCAACCGCTCCCCCACCCGCCGGGCCAGCTGCAGCGCGTTCACCAGCGTCGTGTCGGCGTTGTCCAGCCGCCCCTCGCGCTGCCGGAGCAGTCCCAGGCCGTGCACGGCGTAGACCTCGCCGATCCGGTCACCGTTGTCGCGCACGATGCGCAGCACGCGGTGCAACGCGTCCCTGGCGGCGTCGAGCTGACCGGTGGCCAGGTGGAGCTCGGCGAACCTGTGCTCCACCTGCGCCTCGACCCGCAGGCAGCCGGTCTCCCTGGTGATCGTCAGCGCCTGGTCCAGCAGGCGGGCCGCGCTCTCGGTGTCCCCCTCGTCGACCCGGTGCTTGGCGATGCTGCGCAGGACGTGCGCCTCGCCGATCCGGTCGCCCACCGCCCGCAGCACCGCCAGCGCTTCGAGGTACTTGGCCATCATCGCGGCGGTGTCGCCGCGGAGTCCGTGGACGTGCGCGTAGTTCCGCAGCACCAGCGCCCTGCCGTGCTCGTTCCCCACCGCGTCGAACAGCTCCAGCGCGACCGTGAAGCACCTCTCCGCGTCGTCGAGCCGGGCCTGGAACACGTGGAGCGTTCCGAGGGAGTACTGCGTCGCGGCCATCCCGAGCCGGTTGCCCGCCTGCCGAGCCGCCTCGTGGGCGAGCCCGGAGCACTCCAGCCAGTCGTCGAAGTACCCCTTGGCCTCGAACAGCGTGACGGAGGTCAGGGCGAGGTCCCAGCACAGCTCGTCCAACCCGGCCTCTGCGGCCTGCCGGACCGCCGCCACCAGGGCCCTGCGCTCCGCCTCCCACCAGTGCGCGGGTTCGCCGAGGTGGTCGTCGAGCTCGGCGGCGCCGGGGTGCCACCGGCGCGCGGTGCCGTGCAGGACGGTGTAGTCGCCGCCGTACTCGCGCCGGTGCGCCTCCTCGGCCAGCGCCAGCCAGCCGCCCAGCACCCGCCCGAGCGCGTCGGTCCGCTCCTCCTCCGTGGTGTCCTGCTGCAACCGTTCGGCGGCGTAGACCCGGATCAGGTCGTGCAGCCGGTAGCGCGGTGACGCCTCCCCGTACTGGACGATGTCCACCAGCTGGGCGTCGACCAGGCTCTCCAGCACCTCCTCGGCCTCCGCCGCAGTGGTGTCCAGCAGTGCGGCGGCCGTCCACCCCGGGAAGTCGGGCGCCGTGACCAGCGAGCACAGCCGGAACAGCCGCCGGGCCTGCTCGCCCAGCACCCGGTGGGTGATCTCGAACGTCGACCGCAGCTCCAACCCGTGGTGGGCGAACTCGTCCAGCCGCCGCGCCTCGTCGTGCAGCCGCCGGACCAGCCCGCTCAACCGCCAGTGCGGCCGGGACACCAGCCGCGCGCCCGCGATGCGCAGGGCGAGCGGCAGTCCGCCGCACAACCGGACCAGCTCCACCGCGGCGTCCGGCTCGGCCCCGGCCCGCGCCGGGCCGATGATCCGGTTCAGCAGTTCCAGCGACTTCGCCACGCCGAACACGCCGACGTCGAGCTGACGGACCCCCGGCAGCCCGCTCAGGCGGACCCGGCTCGTCATGATCACCGCACACGACGGGCTGCCCGGCAGCAGCGGCCGCACCTGCGACTCGTCGGACACACCGTCCAGCACGAGCAGCACCCGCTTGCCGGACAGCTTGCTGCGGTACAGCTCGGTCCGTTCCTCCACGTCCTCCGGCACCGCCGAGCCGGCCACGCCCAGCGCCCGCAGGAACCGCGCGAGCAGCTTGGCCGTGTGGTCGTTGTCGCCGGCCGCCCCCATGTCGGCGTACAGCTGGCCGTCCGGGTAGCGGCTGCTCAGCTGGTGGGCCGCGCGGGCCGCGAGCGTGGACTTCCCGACGCCCCCCTTGCCGGAGATGGCGATGATCGGCATGCTCCAGCGCTTGTCCTCGTCCACGTCCAGCAACCGCATGATCTCGTCCAGCTGCTCCTCGCGGCCGGTGAAGTCCGCGATGCTGGCCGGCAGCTGCCGCGGCACCACGCCCAGGGCCGGCCGTTCACCGGCGGCGGGCGCGGGCGGGGCCGGCGGACCGAGCGGCAGCGGTGACTCCGGCACACCGAGTGCCGCGTCCCCGCGCAGGATCGCCTGCTCCAGGTCCCGCAGCTCCTGACCGGGTTCCAGCCCCACCTCCTCGATGAGGAGCGCGCGGGCGCGCCGTCCCACCTCCAGCGCCTCGGCCTGGCGCCCGGTCCGGTACAACGCGAGCATCAGCAGCCCGTACAGCCCCTCCCGCAGCGGGTGCCCGTCCACCAGCGCCCGCAGCTCGACGACCACCTCGCGGTGCCGCCCGAGCCCCAGGTCGAGCCGGATGCGGGCCTCGATCGCGGCCAGCCGCTGCTCCTCCAGCACGGTGGCGCTGCGCTGCACCAGATCACTGGGCAGGTCCGCCAGCGCGGGCCCCCGCCACAACCCCAGTGCCTCGCGCAACGTCGCCGCCGCGTCCACGGGTTTCCCGCTCTCGGCCAGCTCCCGCGACGCCGCCACGAGCTCACCGAACCGGAGGCTGTCCACCTCCCCGGCACCGAGCCGCAGCACGTACCCCGGTGGGCGGGTCACGATCACGTCCGACCGGCCGGCGTCGGCGAACAGCTTGCGCAGCAACGAGATGGAGATCTGAACCTGTCCCCGCGCCGTCGACGGCGGAGCCGTGCCCCACACGGCGTCGATCAGCTGCTCGACCGGCACCACCCGGTTGGCGTTGAGGCCGAGGACCGCCAGCACGACCCGCTGCCGCGGGCCCCCCAGCTCCACCGACCGGCCGTCCAGGACCAACTCGACCGGCCCGAGCAGCCCAAGCCCCATGTCAAGCTCCCGTTCCCCCATCACGGTGGCTCGATCGCCACGGCACGCCGACGTGCACGACGCCGCACGCCGCGGGCGACGTTGGATCTTCGCCGAGGCTACCCCAGGCGTGGGAGCGTTTTCTTCACAAAAATAGTGGTCCCGTGGAATACACCCGAACAGCCCAAAGGGCGAGTTTCTTCAGCATTGGACCGAATTGCTCGGGAACCGAGCGATGAGCGTTCTGCGCGCTCCGCGACCGGATAGCCCGTCTGGAGCAGTCGCGCAATACCGAACCCATCCCCTGAAACCGCCTGCGGCATCAGACATCTCAATGGCCGGGCCCGTTCCCCATCACAGTGCGCATGGGAGCACGTCTCGCCCTCGACCTCGCCGGTGCAGGTGAGAGACCTCCACCTCCCACAGAGACCGCGCGGGTGTCGGCAACGGGCTCGCGGGCAACTTCGACGACCTCGAAGCCTTTGTGGCGATGACCGCGACCGGCTCGTGCTTGAGCTGCACGCCCCCATGGCCGTGCGCATTGATGCCGCCGCAGCGCTCACCGTCCAGAGCCTGCCGCCAGACCGTGAACCGAATTTCAGAATCGCCACGCCTCCCCTGCCAAACCCCGGAGACGGTCAGGGCCACCCTTGATTGGAATGGCCGCAATACAACCACACGAGGTGAAGAACCTCCAGTTCACCCATTCGGTTCGCCGAACGTTGACGCAGGTGGAACGCCTGGATGATAGGTTCACGCCAGATCGGCGACGGATTTCCGCACCCGCAATAGCCTGATCTTCGATCACCGTGGATCACCACCAAGATATGCCACTCGCGTTCCCATCTGCGAAAGCGATCGAACATGTCTCGCAGTCCCGAATGGCAGGCGCACCGCACGCTGCCGAGCAATCTCATGACCGCCCGGCCGAGGATGACCGTCCACGTCCAGGCCGTGTTGCGACTGCTGCTGTCCGACCCGACCGCGGAGCACTTCGGGCTGGAGATCGCCAAGTCGGCCGGCATGATGCCCGGCACCGCTTATCCGATCCTGGCTCGCCTGGTGCGGCTGGGCTGGCTCGAGACCCGCTGGGAGAACGTCGATCCCCGCGCGGCGGGCCGACCCAGGCGCCGGTTCTACCGGCTCACCGAGACCGGTGTGCTCGCCGCGCGGCCGGCGCTGGCCAAGGCGGGGTCTTCGCGGCCGCTCGGCTGAAGCGGCCACCACTCGTCGACCCTCCACGCGCCACCGCTCAACGGCGCAGCCGACGTGCACCGAACGGCAGGCGGCCGAACGAGTGACGTCCTCACCCCGGCGGGATGACGCCGTTGCGTCCGCACTGAAATCCTGTTGATCAACTCAGCCGAAGGAGTGGCTCCGCGTCCGGCCGAATGGCGGACGTCGAACCGCACACCCCGGCGACGCCGTACAACCACACAGAGGACGTAGAGCGAGCGGTGAGCACGTTGCGCAGGAGCAAGAGCACGGTGGGACGAAGATGACCGAACGCGCGGAGTCGCCCGAACGTCCTCCCCACCCGTTGGCCGTCGGCGACCTCCCGATCGCCTGCGGCTACCTGCGGAGGGGAGAAGGCAAGCGGGTCTCCGTGCCGCAGCTGCAAGAACGGATCATGACGCACGCCAGGGAGCTCGGCTTCGCGCTCTACCACCCGATCTTCGTCGACCTGCGCCCCGGAAGCCCGCTGGAACGCAACGCGTTCAGGGTCCTGCTCGACGTCGTGTGGGAGCTGCACATCACCACCGTGATCACGCCGAGCACCTGGCACCTCTCCCAGGACGAGGCCGAGGCCGACGAGGTGCACCGGCGGCTGACCTCCTACGGCTGCCGGGTGATCTTCATGCGCTAGCCGTCCAGCTCCCGGGCCATGCCCGTCATGAGCGCGGCACGCAGGCGCCGGCTCAGGTCGAGCGCGTGGGACCGGAGCCGGTCGAGCTCCTCGAACCTGAGCGAGTGCGGAGGCTGTTCGTGCCGCGGCCACACCCGGCGGTGCATCCGAAGCACGTCACGGTTCAGCAGGTACACCCGTTCCCTGGTGTCGAGCAGTTCGGCAGCGAGCTCACGAGCGGCCCTGAAGTGCTTGCTCTCCGTCGCGAGCAGCCGCTGCGCCATCACCAGGGCGGGCACGTTGTGCGCGGCACGGCGGTTCTGCAGGCGTGAGATCCCCACGGCGTGGAGGAGGTCGAAGGTCGTGCTGCGCCTCCCGTCGGGCGCCAGCACCATGACCAGGTGCTGCGCCAACCGCAGCTCGTTGCCCCTGAAGCGACTGGCGCGGAGGTACCGGAAGCGCGTCCAGCTCAGCTCGACCCAGTTCTTCGGCGCCGTGAGGAACAGGTCGGTGAGGAACGTCTTGCGACGCTGCCCGCTCAGCTCGTTGAGCTGCGCCTGCATCTGTTCGAGCCACACGGGCACGTAGTGCTCCGGCATGCCGATCGCGACGAAGGTCAGCACCCAGTGACGCGTCTCGGCGTGGAGGTCGCGCACGTAGAGCCATGACCACAGGGCCAGCGCGGCGCCGCCCCACATCACCATGGCGCCCAACCCCACGACCAGCGAGGTCAGGAGCGAGAGTTCGAGAACCTGGCTCAGGGTGGTCCCGAGTGGAAGCGCTGCGAGAAGCGCCAGCCAGAAGCAGCGCTCGCCCGGCTCTTTCAAGCACTCCTCCGTTTGTCGGGAGTGCGGCGCACCCTCCAGCTCACCCCGGTATTCTCACCGAGATCATCCCGTGATGCTCTCGTTATCAGGCGACACCACTCCATCAGGGCTTCCCCTCACAGCGCTGCACCGCCGACGGCAGGCCTCCCGACTCCTCGTCGCCTTTGGCCAGGCGTGCCAGCTCGGTCACGCGGGCGAAGGGCTCGTGCCTCTTGGAGAACACGGCCAAGAACACCCCGCTGACCGTGACCAGCGCGATGAACAGGAGCCCGGCCACTAACCAGGACATCCAGGAGGCGAGGAAGACGCTCGCGAGAGAGCCTCCGCCACCCAGTACTGCAGCCACAGGGGTGACGCGCCTGCGGCGGCCGGCCCGCTGGACAGGCGTGCGCCGAGGACGGTGCTGCGGGGACATTGAACGAAGTACCTCACGTGAAAGCCGACCGGGGAGAACGGATCAGGGCATGCGCAGCGCGCCCGCCACAGCAAGGCGCTCACAATTGTCAGGGGTGTGCGGTAAGCCTTGAGCGGGACAACGCGCGGGACGAACGGGGGCACGCGGGCATGGACCTGTCGGCCAGGTCGGCGATGGCGGTGCGGACTCGCCGCAGCTGCGTCATGGGCAGAACCTACACCCCTATAATGATCTCTATATAGGGTCGGCGCCGCAACCACCCGATCGTGTACTGGTCGGCGTGACCACTCAACGACGCGCTGGGAATGGACGTCTACGTCTGATGGCCCGATCGCGCCGTCCGAGTGCACGTAAGGGTGTTTCCACGCACATGGCCCTGCGGCGGCTCCACAACTCGATATAGGGTGCCTCGTTGTGGGAGCACTGCGGATGACCGTCCAGACGCAGGCCGTTTTGCACGCTCTTCTGGCTGATCCGACCGCCGAGCTGTACGGCCTGGAGATCGCCGACCGCACCCACCTGATGCCCGGCACGACCTACCCGATCCTGGTTCGCCTGCTCACGGCAGGCTGGATCACCGATCGCTGGGAGGACGTCGACCCGCACGAGGAAGAACGGCCGCGGCGGCGCTACTTCAAGCTCACCGAGGACGGCGCCGAGAAAGCCCGTGAAGCGCTCCGCACCGCGGCCACGAAGGGTTTCGCGCAGTCCTTCCAGCAGGGACGCCTCGCGAACGGCCTGAGCTAGGGCCTGTGTCGAAGTCCGTGTTCGCGACAGCCGGGCCTGAGGCGGCCCCCGGGGGCACGGGCGAACAGCCCACATACAACACCGGTATGCGGGCTGGTCGCCCGCACCGCCAGGAACCACCTCAGGCGCGACTCTCATCGAACGGGACCTCGACACAGGCCCTAGGCCGCCCCGCCCACCTCACGCTTCCAGCCACGCCGTGACGTTGCCAGCCGCTCGACGAGCTGCGTGATCACCAGCGTCGTGTGGTTGATCTCCAGCAGGTAGGCGACCTCCAGCGGGGACGGCAGGCGGTCCTGCGGGCGAGCCCGGTCAGGCCGCTCCTGCTCCGCGAGCAGACCGGTGCAGCTCCTCGCCAGCCACGCGGCGTTGGTGACGATCTTCGGGTGGTGCCGCTCGCTCACGCCGCGCGCCAGCAACCACCCCCACAGCCGGAGCTTCCTCAGCTGCCTCTGGAGCTGGTGGAGCTGCTCCTCGTGCTTCGGCCAGACCGGCATCCTGGAGCGCAGCAGCGCGTTCACCCGGCCGATGCGGGGCAACATCCACACGGCGGTGAGCCAGCTGGACAGCTCGCGCAGGACGTCGAGCTTCTTCGCCACCCATGCCGCCCATGTTGCGCGCAGCAACACCAGGAACGACATCCCGATGTGCGAACGCACCGCATCACGTTGCCGCGGCGGGAGATCAGCGAGCTGTCCTTCGAAGTCCGCGATCCACGCGCGGGCCTCGCCGAGCGGCAGCAGCGGTGCGATCAGGAGGAGCCAGGCCACCTCACGCGGCTGCACCGACAGCGACCGGACGACAAGGCAGTAGCGCACCGCGTAGAGCACGGCGACCACGCCGGCCACAGCGCCGGCGCCGGCGGGAACCTGCGACGTGTGGTCGCCGCCTTCGATCAGCACCGCGTAGAGCGCAGCCGCTCTGTCATAGCCGCCATCAGCGATCGGCAGCCAGACGGTGTTCACTCGGCGGTCTTCCCATCGGCGGGCCACGAGGGGACGAACCGCGGACGGTGCTCGGCGGAGACCCACCGCCCGTAGACCGTTGCCCGGTGCAGCTGGCGCCCCGAGCGCCCGGGGGTCGCGGCCCAGCGGGTGGCGACCTGGTTCAGCCGGCGCAGGCGCACCAGGACGGGGTACAACCGCGCTGGACTGAGGGCAGCCGCCTCCGCAAGTGCTGCCGTGTCGAGCTCGAGGTCGGGTCGTGCTGTCAGGGCCCGCAGCACGCGACCGGCGTGACGCCGCCGTCGCCAGAACATGGCGGGACAGTACCGTGACCTGGGTTTCTTGTACTCTATATAGGGGCGCTGCTTCACACTAAAGAGATCAGCTGGAGCCGTTCCCCTCACCCTTTCGGTGCATGATCTGCGCGGTCTCGACGCCCGCAGTGAGCCTTTGCCGGTGGAGATGCGCCGTTCGAGTGAGCCAGCAGGCCGCGGCGAAGATCGCGAACGCTTCTCGCCGCACCGAAACTGCCGAGAGCGTGCACACGCGTCGGTGTCCCGGTTGTCCGGCAAGGCCGAACACGGGTTTCGACTGCGCGTTCTGGCCTCTATTTGTCCTCTTTTTGGCCACTGACGCCGCGCCCCGCGCTGATAACCTGCCGGAATCCGGGGGGTGACCGACAAGGTCGCGGACGGAGGATTTCGAGTTGGCTGACCGGGACGACCTGTCCCCCGTTTTCGACGTGTTCATCAGTTACGCGATCGCCGACGAGGACTTGGTCAAACCTTTTGTCACGGCTCTCAAAAGGGATGGGTTCCAGGTCTGGATCGACTACGAGCAGATGGCGGGCGGCGTTCCCGTCATGGAACAGCTGGCGGACGGGATCGCGCAGTCGGCACACATGATCGTCTGCCTGTCCGACGCCTACCTCGGACGCGACTGGACCAAGGCTGAGCTGCACATCAGCCTCGCGCGAGATCCCGGCGCGCGGGAGGTGCGAACGATTCCGGCGATCTTCCGGCCGCTGACGATGAAGGTGCCGTCGTACCTGAGCCAGCTGACCATCTGCGACCTGACAAACCGGCGCCACGACTACGACCAGCAGTACCTGCTCGTCACCAGACGAATTCGCCGGAGGGTGGAGCCGACGAGTCCGGGGAAAGACGCGCTCGGCCAAATATGTGCCACCCCGTTCGGTCACGTCGACCAACCGGAACGAGCGTTGTTCGAGGCGTACCGGGCCTATCGTGAACTGTGCCAGTATTTGTACCGCCAGGAAGTCGGCGAAATTCCAGGGCACGCGGAGTTCGGCTGGATCACCGACCGGCTGATGATGCGGCGGAGCCTGCCTGCCGAGATCCGGGACGCGCTGGCGACCATGGAGGGCTACGGACGACAGGTCGTACCCGGCTACGTCGACGGGCCGGCCGTGACGGCGGAGACGATCGAGTCCCCGCTCAAGACCCTGGCGATGCTGACGCAGTGGGTGTTCCCCGACTGGCACCGGCCGGACGAACAGGTGGCGGCCTGGGACGTCCTGCCCGCCGGTGAGGACGGAACCCGGCGGTTGCCCGGCACCGACTACCTGCTGCGCGGCCCCGCGCTGGGGCGCACCACGCTCGGACCGCTCTACGGCGCGCACGACACGAGCCGCGACAAGCCGATGACGGTCGTCCTCGTCGAACCGCCACCGGCCGACGAACGCGCCTTCCGCCAGCACGTCGCCCGGTTCGCGCACGGGCGGCGTGGCGGCGTCCTGGCGCCCGACGACGGCGGCGACCTCGTGATCGCCGGTCGCCGGCTGCACTACCTCGCGATGCCCGCGATCGACGGTGTCTGGGCCGAGAACCTGGTCGAGCACGTGCGGGAGCTGCCACCCCGCGCCGCCTGCGAGCTGGCGCTGGGCGTCGCGGAGGTGCTGCGCGGACTGCACGAGGCGGATCCGCCGGTCGTGCACGGTGATGTCGTGCTCGCCAACGTGGTCGTCGGTGCGCTGGGCACCGTGGCGCTGTGTCCGGGCCGGCCGAGGACCACGACCAGGGCCGAGGACCTGAGCGCGCTCGCCGCACTGGTGGACGGTCCGCTCGCCGAGCGGCTGGCGTCCTGCACGACCGCGGTGCGGGCCTGCCGGATCCTCCGCGACGCGTGCCGCGACCTGCCGTCCGAGGACAGCCTCGGTTCGGTGTACCGGCGTTTCCGCGGCTCGACGCGAACGGCCCCGCGGCGGGACGGCCGGGCCACGCAGCTGGTGGAGACGTGCCGGATCGAGAGCCGGGCGGCCTGGCCCCTCGGCGACGGCCGGCTGGTGGTGTGGGAACGCGGCACCGACACCCTGGTCGTCCGGGAGGGCGAGCACACGGTCTGGCGGGACAGCTGTGCGGTCGTGGTGCGCCGGGTGGCCCGCGGACCGGACGGGCGGCTGGCCGTCGGCGGCTGGGACGGAGCGGTGCGCTGCTTCGCCGACGGGGCTCCCGTGGTCACCGCGCGGATGGACGGCGCGGTCGGCGACCTGTGCTTCGTCGGTGACAACCTGGTCGCGGGGTCGTGGAAGCAGCACCTGTGGCTGTTCGCGCCGGACGGCCGGCGCCACGAGCTGCTCGAGGTCAAGGCCGGGGTGCACCGCATCGCGGCGGCCGACGCCCGTGACCGGTTCGCCGTCGCCGACCTGTCCGGCGGGCTCGCCATCTACTCCGACAACCGCCGCGTCGCCAACATGCCGGCGGTCGGCTTCGTGACCGATCTCGCCTACGCGGGCACCCGGCTGGTCCTGCTCACCGGTGAGGCGCTGACGAGTCTGCGGCTGGACGGCTCGATCGGCGTGGGCGAACCGCGACCCGGTGCGCGCGGGCTGTTGCCCGGTTCGGCAGCCGGCCAGTGCACGCTGCTGGTCGAGACGGCGGCCGGAACCGAGACGTGGCTGGTCGACGCGGCGGACCGGCAGGTGCGCGACCACGTCTTCCCCGCGGGCCACTCGCTGATCGGCACCTGCGGGGTGCCCGGCCGGTTCATCGTGTCCGATCCGGACGGTGGGTACGCCTACTGGCGCGACGGGGAGCCGCAGGCACTGTGGCCCAACGCGACCACCGCCACCATCTCGGCGAACGGCCGGTTGCTCGCCGTCTGCCGGCCCGGTGTCGTCGAGCTGTACGAGGACTTCACGTGACGGTCACGGCCACCGGCGGCAACACGAGGACATCGCTGCTGGCGGCGATCGAGGAGCTGCGCGCCCGCGACGCCACACCGGCCGTGCGGATCGCGCTGGCAGAGGCCGAGTTCCGGCTGGCCGTCGCGGAGGACACCGAACCGGCGGAGGCGATCGACCGGCTGCGCGCCGCCATCGAGCAGGACCCGTTCTGCCCCAAGCTGTTCCTGCACCTCGGTCGGTTGTTGCACAGGTCCGGCGGCGCGGTGGCCGCAGTGCCCGAGTACCGCCACGCCATCCGCCTGGCACCGAACAGCCGCCGGGCGCACCTGCTGCTCGCGCTGGCACTGCTGGACATCGGGAAGCACACCCGTGAGCTCGGCGACCGGGTGCTCGCGGGCCTGAACAGCGGCAGCCCGCAGGACCTGAAGGCCGCCGTCGCCGAGGTGGACTCGTGGCTGGAGGACCAGGGCACCCCCGGCGGTGACCGGAAGTCCCGCCGTCCCGCCCCCAACCGCGGCGTGCAGGGCGCGCCGGCCGCCTGGCGGGTCGCGCTGCACGAGCAGATCACCCGTGGCAAGACGCAGGCGAGCCAGCTTTCCGCCCTCCTGCAGGCGGGACTGCTGCGCGTGGGCGAAGCCGGTGAGGTCGGCGAGTACGCCACCGCGTGCGCGTTGCTGCTGGCGAACGGCCAGAAACCGCGTTCGGTCCGGGAGTTCGCCAAGCCCGTCATGGCCGGGCACTCGGACCACCCGGCGGTCAGGATGCTCGCCGCGGCACTGGACCTCGCCGAGGCGGGCGGTCCGGCGGCGTTCGTCACGACGGCGGCCGAGCACGTCGAGAACGGCACGCTGCCACTGGAACTGGTGTGCTGCCTGCATCTGGACCGGTACGGACCGGACCACCACAGCTCTGCCGTCGAGGCGCTCGCACTGCTGGACACCTACCCGCGGGCGCTTCGGGACTCCGACGGCTTCGACGAGCTGAGGCTGGCCGTGCTGGACGGGCACGCGCGCAAGGCGTGGGCGGCCGAACGGTTCGACGAGGCCAGGTTGCTGTGGCAGGAGGCAGGCTCGATCGACAGGTTCCGCGTCCCGGTGGCGCTCAACCTCGCGTTGCTGGCCGCCAAGACGAAGTCGGAGCAGGACTACGGCCCGGCCTGGGACCGGGCGAGCGAGCTGCTCTACCTGCACGCGGCCGGCGCCGGCGACGTCCAGCTGCTGCTGGAGGAGCGCCGGTCGTTGCACTCCGCCCTGACCCAGCAGGCCCACCAGCGGCACTGCGAGCGCACCGGACTCAGGGACACACCGAGTGCCGAGGAGATCACGGCGTGGATGGCCGATCCGGACGCGCTGACCGAATGGCTGCACCAGTGGGACCTCCACTACGTCAACGCACGCCTCGGTTTCCGGTCACCGGCCCACCTGCTCGGGGTTCCCGCCGACGCCGGCCAGGAGGACCACGTGGCGGCCGAGGAGGCGTTCGTCAAGCACCTGCGGCTGGCCTTGAGCGGGCGGGACTGGGCCGGTGTCGGCGTTTTCGCGACCCTGGCCGCCGGGCAGGCCCGGCGCGCCCGCCTGTCGATCGGCGAGACCAGGGACGCCTACTACGAGCCGGAGCGCCAGGAGGCACGGTCGCTGGCCGAGCTGGCGTTGCGCCGCGGGCTGATCCTGCGGGAGATGATGAAGGAGCTGCACAGGAGACCGTCCGGTGCGCAGCTCCGGATGGGCTACGAGCTGGCACGCCGGCAGCTGGTGCTGCCCTGGCGGGCGCTGCGGCCGATCTGCGTCGCGATCGGTGCGATCGCCGACGACTTCGACCTCGTCCGGATGTTCGAACAGGACCTCGTCGCGCTGGCGACCTACTGGGACACCCCGAAGCCGCGCACCGACGAGGAGTCGGCCGATCGGTTGTCCCTCTTGGACGGTTGCGTCGAGGTGGTGCCGCACGACCTGACGCTGCGGTTGATGCGGTGCCTGGCGCTGCGCGCCGTGAACCGGCATGACGACGCGTACGCGGCCGCGGTGGCAGCACTGGAGCTCCCGCCACCGCAGGACGAGGACGACAACCGGCAGGCGACGGTCGACGAGCTGGTCGCCCTGGTCGACCTCATCGGCATGGAGGGCATCCCGCGGAGCCTGCCGAGCCGGGAGGCGGCGATCGCGGCGGCCCGGCGGGAGCTGGAACGGTTCCCGCGCTGCGGGCAGCTGCGGCGGGAGCTGGTGAAGCAGCTGTCGGCGACGGGCCGCGTGGCGGAGACGAACGAGGCGATCGCCCTGCTGAGCGAGGGCATCGAGCTGGCGCTGAGCGCGGGGCAACGGGCCGACTTCACCGAGCGGCTCGTGGCGCTGGAGCCGGTGGCGGCGGCCGCGCCGGTCCGCGCGTCGCTCCGGCAGCTGGTGGAGCCGGCCCAGGAGGCGGCCAGTGCCGCGATCGCCGAGTACGTGCGCGACACCGGCGACGAGACGAGGAAGTCGGCGCTGACGGCCGTGCGCGTGGCCGTCGACAAGGTGACCGAAGGGCTGCGGATCGCGGAGCAGGCGGGGCTCGACGCGGAACGCGCGTCACTGGACAAGGCCCTCGCCAGGCTGCGGGAGATGGCGGCCCGGCTGGCAGGCGAGCTGGAAGACGCTGGGAGATGACGATGTTCATGATCGACCTCGGGGGTGACTCCCACTACTCGCGGCTGGGGGTGTCACCGGACGCCTCCGCAGAAGAGATCCGGCAGGCCAGGGACCGGTTGATCCGCGAGCTGCGGGAACGGGTGCGCCGCGAACCGGGGCGCAAGGACGAGCTCACCGAACGGCAGCAGCAGATCAACGGTGTCGCGGACGTGCTGGTCCGTCCGGCGAAGCGGCAGCAGTACGACAGGGGGCACGAGCACCTGCGGTTCTTCACGATCCGCTCCGCGGCCGCGCCGGTGTTCACCAGCCAGGCGGACCGGATCGACGTGCTGCACCGGGTGATCAGCGCTCATCTGCGAGCGGCCGGAGTCGAGCTCCGTCCGCTGTCCGATGTGGACCGCAGCGACTTCGCGGCCGACGTGACCCCGAACACCCTCCTCGACGACCTGATCGGACAGTGCTGATGGACACGGCGCCGGACACCGACCGCACGACCGAACCGGAGCTCAAGACCGACCCGGAACCCACGACGGCCCCAGAACCCACGACGGCCCCAGAGCCCACGACGGACCACACCGCTGACCCGCCGGCCGGCACCGACCCCGCTGTCGAGCGGCTGGACCGGATCGGGGCGTTGCTGGAGGAGGTCGTCGACGACAACACCGCCGTCACGACGTCGATGAACCAGCTCGGCCACGCACAGCGCGCGCTGGGCGCCGACGTGCGGCGGGAGCTCGGCGAGCTGCGCCGGGACCTCGCGGCCGGCCTCGCCTACCGCACCCTCAAGGACCTGTGCGTCGAGCTGATCGGCCCGCTGGGCGCGATGGAGGCGATGCTGGACAAGGCCGACTTCACCGACACCGAGGCCGTGTCCGGGCACGTGCGCAGTCTCGTGATCACGTTGCACGGGGTGCTGAGCCGGATGGGTGCGGAGCGCATCGCCGTCTCGCTCGGCGAGGAGGCGTTCAACCCCAACCGGCACCGCTGCGTCAGCCTGGTGGCGCCGGACGAGTCGCCGTTCCCGGACGCCCCGCCCCGCACCGTCGTGCGCGTGCTCGAAGACGGCTACCTGCTCGATCAACGCCTGCTCACGCCCGTCGCGGTGGAGGTGCAGGCCGACCGTCCCGCCGCCGGTACCGAGCCGGAAACCGGCACGACCACGGACACCGACACCGACACCGCAGAGGCATAGGAGAGTCATGCCATTCCACAAGGTCATCGGGATCGACCTGGGCACCACCTACTCCGCGGTGTCCATCTACGACGGCAAGGACACCGTCGTCATCGAGAGCGCGCTCGGCACGAAGACGGTGCCGAGCGTCGTGGGGCTCGACCCGGAGGGTCAGGTGATCGTCGGGGCGCCCGCGCAGAACAACCTGGCCAGCGACCCGGAGAACACCGTCATCGAGGTCAAGCGCGACATGGGCGCGTACCTCAGGGAGCCGACCGGGCCGGAGGACTCCGGCGAGCCCAAGCGGGTCCGGTTCCGCGGCAGGGACTACCTGCCGCAGGAGATCTCCGCGTTCATCCTGATGGAGCTCAAGCGGCAGGCCGAGGAGTTCGTCGGCGAGCCGATCCACGACGCCGTGATCACGGTGCCCGCGTACTTCCGCGAACCCCAGCGCGGCGCGACCGAGGACGCGGCCAGGATGGCCAGGCTGAACGTGCGCCGGCTGGTGAACGAGCCGACCTCCGCCGCGGTGTGCTTCGGCGCGGACAAGATCGAGGACGACCAGACCCACACCTACGCGGTGTACGACCTCGGCGGCGGCACGTTCGACGTGTCGATCATCCAGGTCAGCCCCGGCAACATCAGCGTCGTCGGCACCGGCGGCGACCCCCGGCTGGGCGGCGGCGACTTCGACGACCTCATCACCGGCTACGTGCTCAACCACATCAAGGAGAAGCACGGCACCGACCTCTCCGGCGACCGCGCGATCTGGCAGCGGGTGAAGCGGGAGGCGGAGATGCGCAAGCGCGAGCTGTCGGTCGCCAACGCCGCGACGCTCAACCTGCCGTTCCTCACCAAGGACCTGTCGGTGAACGTGCCGCTGACCAGGACCGTGTTCGAGTCGCTGATCAAGGACCTGCTCGACCGCTCGCTCACCTGCCTCGACGAGGCGATCGAGTCGGCGCGGGAGAGCAACGGCATCGAGCGCGACGAGATCGAGCAGGTGCTGCTGGTCGGCGGGTCCACCAGGATCGCGTGCATCCGCGGGATGCTCGCCGAGCACCTGGGCCTGGAGCTCAAGGACATCCGATCCGACATCAGCCCTGACGAGGTGGTCGCCCGCGGCGCGGGCATGGTCGCGCGGGACTACCCCGCCGCCGACGGTTACGAGGGCGCCGACATCGAGATGGCCCCGGTGGAGGACGAGAACGGCCTGGTGATCGGCGGGGCCTCGCCCGAGGGCGGGATGATCGTCCTGCAGGACGTCACCAGCCACACCCTGGGCATCCTGGCGAACAAGACGGACTTCGTGCCGATCCTGCCCAAGGACAGCCGGATTCCCGGCAGCGAGACGAAGGACCACTTCACCAACTCCGGTCCCGGCAAGCTGCTGATGGTCCGCATCTTCCAGGGCGAGAACCCGGTCGCCTACGAGAACGACCTGATCGGCAAGCTGCCCATCGAACTGCCCGAGTCGCGGGAACAGGGCTACTACAGGTTCGCCGTGACGTTCTCGATCGACGAGAGCGGGCTGCTGGCCGTCGGCGTGCGGAACCTGAACGACAACCGGTTGTGGGAAACCAAGCTGCAGTGCGACGTGCGGGCCACCCGCGAGCAGATCGAGAAGAGCGCGGCGCACCTGAAGGAAGCGATGGCCGGTCATCAGGGCGCCGGGCTGCCGGAACCGCCCGGTGGCACCGAGGTCGTGCCGGACGGGCTGCCGAAACCCCCTGGGGCACCAGGGGACCAGAGCGACGCCGCGGCGCTGCCCCCGCCGCCGGACGACACCCCGGCCGAGTTCAAGAGCGTGGTGAGGCGGTCGTACAAGCTGATCCCGCAGCTGCCGGAGGCGCGGCGGGCGGAGCTCACGTCGGCGTACCTGGCGTTCGTGATCGCCGTGCGCAACGGCTCCGCTGAGCTGGAGGACCTCGGCGACCAGCTCAGCGACGTCTTCTACCGGTACAGGTAACCGTGCAGGGACCACCGGGGGTCGAGATGGTGGCCGCGGTCGGCAGCACCGGCCGCGGCACCCTGTGGCGCGCGAGCAGGCGGCAGCCGGACGACCGGATCGTGCGCATCGTCGAGCCGCGGTTCGCCGACGGCGTCTTCCGGCAGGCCGTCGCCGCGCTCGCCAGGCGGCAGCCGGCCGGGATGGTCGCGATCATCGGGCACGACTGGACCCCCGACGGCTGCTACTACCTCGAGTACGCCACCGGTGACGCCTGGCTGACGCTGGCCGAGCGGCTGGCCGGACTCGCGGACTGGCAGGACCGGGTGGTGCTGCTGGAACGGGTCTGCTCGCTGTTCTCCCGCTGGCAGCGCAGCCCGGTGCACCCGCTCGGGCTGAGCCTGCACGACATCGTGGTGGTGGCGGAGGACGACCGCTGGCTGCCGTGGTTGTTGCCCTGCCCGGAGATCACCCCGGCCACGCCGTGCGACCTGTTCGGAGTGGACACCCCGGCGGTCGCGGCGCTGGCCCCGGAGATCGTGCGCGGGCTGCGGCCGGACCACCGGGCGGTGGACTGCTACGCCCTCGGCACGGTGGTGGCGCAGGCTTTGTGCGACGACGACGTGCCGTCGTCCGTCGCCGCCGAGGACCAGGTCGAGGCACAGGCGCGCGGCATGCTGTGGCCCGCGCTGCGGTCCCGGACGCGGATACCGAGCGCGCTGGCCGCCGTTCAGGAGGGCGAGGACCTGTTCCGCGCGGTCGAGCACTACCGCCACGCCGTGCCGAGTGCCCGGCCCGCGGACGCGGAGGAGCTGCGGTCGGCGCTGGCGGCGCTGGCGGATCCGGTGTCGATCGCGACCCGGCTCCGCGACACCGATCCGCTGCTCGCGCTGGACGTCCTGCGGTGGGTGCGGGAGGACGGCGGAGCCGCGCACGTCCGCGCGGGCCTGCTCGGGGCGGAGATCGCCGCCGGCCGCGGTGACGACGAGACGGCCCTGCGCCACCTGAACGGGGTGGTCCGGTCCGCGCCGTACCGGTTCGACCTGCGCCGCCGCCGGTACGAGGCCGCGTGGCGGGTGTTCGCGGCACGACCGGCGGATCGCGCGCTGGGCGAGGTGCTCCTGGACGACATCACCCTGCTCAAGCAGACGAACCCCGAGGACGACGACTCCGCGCTGCACCAGCGGGCCGCCGAGGTGCACCTGCTGCTCGGCGATCCGGGCGCGGCCGCACGGGAGCTCTTCACCGTGCTCGCCCGTGACCCGGGTGACCTCGACGCGCTGGTGGCGTACTGCCGCTGCTGGCTCGAACTGGGCGATGTCCAGAACGCCAGGCGGACCGGGGCCGAGGCACGGCGGCGCATCGAGCGCATGGTCGACACACAGCTGCTCACGTCAGGGGAGGCACAGCAGTGGTACGAGCGGTTCGCCCGGCTGTTGTCCTGATCATCGCGGTCGTGGCCGTGCTGGTCGCGGCACCGGCCCACGGCGCTCCACAGGACCCCGTGATCGTCCTGCCCAGCGGCACCGTGCTGCCGCCCGGCCGCCACCAGGCCAGGATCGACACGGGGTCAGGGGTCGTGACGGCCGAGGTCGTCGTGCCCGGTGCTCCCGCGGCCGGCACGACCCAGCCCGCTGTCCCCAGTGGACAGCCGACGACGAACGGTTCGGCCGCGCCTTCGTCGGCCACCACCGGCCAACCGGCCGCGTCGTCATCCGGGTCGTCGTCGTCCGAATCGTCATCGGGGTTCTGGACGACATTGCTCGCGGTTCTCGCCGTCGTCCTGCTGCTGATCGGTGTCCTGGTCGGCTACCGCAGGCTGGTCGCGCCGCGCCGCCAGGTCCGCGAGTACCGCGACGCGGTGGGCATGGTCAAGCGCGGCGACCACGTGAAGGCGTTGCCCGCGCTCGAACGGCTCGAACACCGGCTGCCGGAGAAGCACCGGGCCGAGGCCGGGTTCTTCGCCGCCTTCGCACTGGTCAAGGCCGGCCTTCCGGAGGAGGCGGAGTACCGGCTGGCCGCGCTGCACCGGGAGAACCCCCGCGACGTCGACGTCGCGTACCTGCTGGCCTACCTGCGGGTGGAACGCCAAGATCACGACGGCGCGGAGCCGTTGCTGGAGGCGATCGAGGCGGCGGGCGGGATGGGCGAACCGCGGGCGCGCCGGCTCTACGGCATCGTGGAGTTCCACCGTGCGCTGGCGGCGTTGCGCGACGGCCGGGTCGATGCCGCGGCCATGTTGTTCCAGAAGGTGGAGAGGCTCGGCGACTTCGCCGACCGGGTGCCTGCCGACCTGCGCAACCAGCACGCCGTGCTGGGCGCGCAGGCGTTGTTCGACCGGGACCTGGTCGTGGCTCGCGGCCAGTTCGAGGACCTGGCGCGGGCGGCAGCGGACGCGGACCCCGACCGGCGGGAGTCGATGCTGGCGTCGGCGAAGATCGGCCTGGCGCTGGCGGCGTGGCTGGAGCACACGGTGGCGTCGACGGGCCAGGTGGACGAGTTGCTGGAGAGCGCGGCGAAGCACCTCGACCCGGACGCGGAGACCGAGCGGGAGTGGAGTTGCGTTCCCGACGACGAGAGCGTCACGGAGCGACTGGCCGCACTGGTCGCCCGCCAGGGCAGGGCGGCCGAGATCACCGAACGCGACATCACGTTGCGCGCCGTCCACCTGCTGCGCGCCGCTGCCGTGCTGCGCCTCTGGGCGGCGGGCAAACGCACGCGCGAGGGGGACGCCAAGCGGCTGGCCGAGGTGCTCGGGCGGCTGGCGTGCGCCCGCGAGTACGACCCGGAGCTCGGTGACCCGTACCTGGTCGCCGGTCTGCTCAAGTGCTACCTGGCGACGACGGCGCGGGAACGCGACGACGGGGTCGCCCTGCTGCGGCACGCCCAGCGACTGGGCGTGCGGGAACCGGAGGTCGTGCGCATCCTCAACGAGGAGGCCCGCCGGGGCCAGGCCCGCAGGGACGCGGCCGACCGGTACCTGCAGGTGCTCGACCAGTTCATCGAGGACCCGTCGGTCCGCCACGAGGTCCGGGTCAGCCTGCTCGAACGGTTGTCGCGGTTCAGCAAGGTGCGTTCGCTGGACCGCCGGCCGGAACTGGCCAAGGCGCGCACCGTGGCGCCGACGGTGGACGAGATGAACAGCCGCACCGAGCTGCTGCGGGAACGGGTGAGCCAGCTGATGAGCGCCCAGAGCGGCAACGAGAACCTGACCGCTGCCCAGCGGCTGGTGCACAACCTGGAGGACGACAGCCGGGTGCTGGCGGAGCAGGCGCATTCCGTGGAGGCGAAGGAAGCGGACCTGCTGGTGCTCATCGGAGACTGGCTGCTCGGCGACGACGAGAGGTGACCTGATGGCGAGAAAGCACATCTCCCCCGCCGACTGCCTGGACGAGCTGCCGGAGCCGGAGCTGGAGTTCACCGACGAGGCCATGGGCGACTCGATGCGGCGGATCGAGCTGCGCCGCTCGATCCTCGCGATCGCCGAGCTGGACCACCCCGCGGAGACGGCGCTCGTGACCGCGGTGGCGAAGAACCGCAAGGAAGGCAAGGCGAAGCGACGTGGATGACAACGGCGTGGACCACGGTGAAGACGCCGGTCTCGCCTTCCAGCCAGGCGAGGACTCGGACCTGACCTTCGTCAGGAAGACGGCCGAAGCGTTCGAGCCACTCGATCTCGGCCGCCGAGGCGCGTTCGCACCGGAGCCCGAGATCGGCCGGAAGACCCGTCTCGGTGAGATCGGCGACCGGTTCGAGCCGGCCGGCGACGGCCTGTGGATCGACGCGGACGACGACCGGTTGCGCGACGACCTGGCAAAGCTCGAGGAGCACCAGGCCGACCTGAGGCTGCGCGCCCTGCTGACCAACGCGGACCGCGCGCTGCGGGCCGGCCGTGCCGGCGAGGCGTGGGAGCACGTCGAGGCGGCGTTGCGGATCGCGCCCGCCAACGTGGCCGCACTCCTGCTCGGTGCCCGCTGCCACGACGCGCTCGAAGCGTTCGACAGCGCGCTCGACCTGCTGGCGACGGCACGGCAGCACGCCACCGACGCCGACGAGGTGACCGTCCTGCTGCGCCTGCGGGACGGCTGCCGGCTCAGGCTGACCAAACACGTCACCGTCCGCGCGGACGAGCTCCTGCGGGAGGGCCGCACGCCGGAGGCGGTCGAGTACACCGGGCAGCGACGGGCCAAGCACCCGGAGGTGCTCGGACTGCACTACGTCCACGGTTCGGTGCTGCTCATCGCCGACCGGCCCGCACAGGCACGCGAGGTGGTCGAGGCGGCGCTGGCCACCGCACCGGACAGCGAGATGTTCGCCGAGCTGCACCGGGTGATCCTGTCCAGGCTGTGCAAACCCCAGGTGGACCGCGCCTGCCGGTCGTTGCGGGCCGGTCAGCCCAAGGCCGCCATCGAACACCTCGAAGTCTGCGGCGACGCACTGCACAGCGAGCCCATGCACGAGTGGCTGTGGTCCTACGCGCACGAGCGGTACGCGAAGAAGGTGCCGATCATCGGCTGGCGCCGCGCACGCCGCGCGAACGTCGTGCCGCTGGACGCGGACAGCCTCCAGGAGGTGCTCGGGCGGCTGCTGACCGAGGAGTTCACCGAGGTGATGAAGGCCTTCGAGCGCGGCGACTTCGAGGCCGCCGGCGAACACTGCGAACGCGCCGAGGCCATCGACGGGCGCTACGGCACCATCGCCTACCTGCACGCCACCGCCGAGGCCCTCGCGGCCGACAAGGCACTCAGGACGATCAACCCGCGCACGCTGACGATCGCCGAACGACACCTGTCCGCAGCCGCGCGGATCGCGCCGAAGATGGCCTTCGACCCCGAGCTGACCGCCCAGCGCGACAAACTGACGGCCAGGATCGACAGCGAGCTCGCCGAAGTGGCCCGGCTCAAGAGGTTCATCACCTGCGTGTCCCGGTTCAACGACCTGATGTCGCGCTACGAACATCAGAGCATCACGAGCCGCTACGAGCTTCCAGAACGTCCGGGGCGAGCTGATCTCGATCCGGAAGGCGGCCCACAGGTCCAGGCAGGAGCACCCGCCGAACTCCCCCGCCCAGCAAACACTGGACCGGGTGATCATCGCGGTCGACTCCAACCTGCGGTCGTTGCCGACCTGACGAAGCAAAATCGCCCATTCGCGGACGATCTCGCTCGACGTGGGCCAAAAAAGGAACCAGCGGGCTGGCTCAGACCGCCGGACGCCAGGATTTGAACCTGCGGCCCCTCGCCCTCAGGACGATCTGCGCCGACCGGCAAAAACAGCGGACACGCACGCCCGACATGCGGCACAAGCTGGGGCAAACCGAACAAGCACGACGACAAAGGAATGTTCGGCAGCAAGCCCTGCAAATGCGCACAAACAAGTGGGTGTTAATAAGTTAGTCCTTGTTAACGATCGGTTCGCAACAGATCCTTGCCGTGCTCCGTAAACACATTCACCTCGACGAACGTCCGGCTCTCCCTGCAACCGCAGAGCCGGGCCGTTCGCCCTGCAACGAGGAGAACGATGCAAGCGAGACGTAGTTTTGTGCTGGCCGCGGCCGGGTCACTGGCCGTCGCCATGCTCACCCAGACAGGTGCGCACGCGGCCCCGCAGCCCCAACCGGGCCAGACCGCTGAGGCGCTGGCGGTGGACGCGGCCGCGAGCCTCGTCGACAGCCGGCCCAGCCAGCTGCACGCCAGCGCGAGCGACCAGTTCGTGCGGCACAACGTCATCTCGTCCACCAACGGCCTCAAGTACGTCCCCTACGACCGGACCTACAAGGGCATGCCGGTGGTCGGCGGTGACTTCGTCGTCGTCACCAACTCGACCGGGCAGGTGCTGCACACCTCGGTCGGCCAGAGCTCCACGATCGACCTGGCGAACACGACGCCGTCCGTCACCAAGGCGCAGGCCGAGAAGACCGCGCGGACCGCCCTGTCCACTGTGGATGGTGTCGGCGCGCCCGAGCAGGTCGTCTACGCGCTCGACTCCACGCCGAAGCTCGCTTGGAAGGTCTCGGTCACCGGCCGGGGCTCCGAGGGCCCGAGCAAGCTCGACGTGGTCGTGGACGCGACGACCGGCCAGGTGCTGCACACGCAGGAGCACGTCCTGCACGGCACCGGCAACAGCGGGTGGAACGGTCCCTCCGTCCCCCTCGCCACCACGCAGTCCGGGTCGACGTACTCCCTGAAGGACCCGAACCTCACCAACGTCAGCTGCCAGGACGCGGCGACCAACACCACGTTCACCAAGTCCTCCGACTCGTGGGGCAACGGCAACGCGACCAACCGCGAGACCGGCTGCACCGACGTGCTGTTCGCAGCGCAGACCGAGTCGAAGATGCTCACGCAGTGGCTGGGCCGCAACGGTTTCGACGGCAACGGCGGTGGCTGGCCGATGCGCGTCGGCCTGAACGACCAGAACGCCTACTACGACGGCAGCCAGGTCCAGATCGGCAAGAACACCAACGGGCAGTGGATCGGCTCGCTCGACGTCGTGGCGCACGAGCTCGGTCACGGCATCGACGACCACACGCCGGGTGGCATCTCCGGTGCGGGCACGCAGGAGTTCGTCGCGGACGTCTTCGGCGCCACCACCGAGTGGTTCGCCAACGAGCCGTCGCCCTACGACACGCCTGACTTCCTGGTCGGCGAGACGATCAACCTCGTCGGCAGCGGCCCGATCCGCAACATGTACAACCCGAGCGCCATCGGCCACGCGAACTGCTACAGCAGCTCGATCCCGAACACCGAGGTGCACGCGGCGGCCGGGCCCGGCAACCACTGGTTCTACCTGCTGTCGCAGGGCACGAACCCGACCAACGGCCAGCCGACCAGCTCGACGTGCAACAACACCTCGATCACGGGTCTCGGCGTCGAGAAGGCCGTCAAGATCTTCTACAACGCCATGCTGCTCAAGACCTCCGGCAGCTCGTACCCCAGGTACCGCACGTGGACGCTGACCGCGGCGAAGAACCTCTACCCCGGCAGCTGCGCGGAGTTCAACACCGTCAAGGCCGCCTGGGACGCGATCAGCGTGCCCGCGCAGACGGCCGACCCGACGTGCAGCGCGACCGGCACGGTCACCATCAGCAACCCCGGCAACCAGTCCAGCACCGTCGGCACCGCGGTGAGCCTGCCGCTGTCGGCGAGCGGCGGCACCGCGCCGTACACGTGGTCGGCCACCGGCCTGCCCGCCGGCCTGTCCATCAACTCCAGCACCGGCACCATCTCCGGCACGCCGACCACCGCGGCCACGTCGAACGTCACGGTGACCGCCACGGACAGCGCGAACAAGAGCGGCACCGCGTCGTTCAGCTGGACCGTCGGCACGGGCGGCGGCAACTGCTCCGGCCAGAAGCTCGCCAACCCGGGCTTCGAGTCCGGCAACACCTCCTGGACGGCGACCTCCGGTGTCATCGGCCAGCACGGCAGCAACGGTGAGCCCGCGCGGTCCGGCACCTGGTCGTCGTGGCTGAACGGCTACGGCTCGTCGCACACCGACTCGCTGACCCAGTCGGTGACGATCCCGGCCGGCTGCAAGGCGACCCTCACGTTCTACCTGCACATCGACACCAACGAGACCGGCAGCACCGTGTACGACAAGCTGACGGTCACGGCCGGGAGCACCACCCTCGGCACGTTCTCGAACGCCAACGCGGCCTCCGGCTACGTGCTGAAGACGTTCAACCTGTCCTCGTTCGCGGGTCAGACCGTGTCGGTGAAGTTCAACGGCACTGAAGACGCCTCCCAGCAGACCTCGTTCGTCATCGACGACACGGCGGTCACGCTCAGCTGACGCGTGGTGCGGTTGCCGGCGCTGGAACATCAGCCCGGCAACCGCACACCTGTTTCGCGGTGGTGGGGAGCGGTCCACAAGCCGTGGACGGTCGCTTGGTCATCGCCGATGTCGACGGGCGATTGGAGAAGTCACCGGCCTCCGCCCGCGGACTGAAGCGTGCACTCGGCAGGGGGTGCCAGGGGTAGCCCCTGCCGGGACACGTTGCGAGATTCGTGGCATGAGCTCAGCTATCACCTCAAATGCTTGGTTGCGGCGGTTCCGGCCGCGGGACAGCGCCCCCGTGCGCCTGGTCTGCCTTCCGCACGCCGGAGGTTCGGCGACCTACTTCCTGCCCGTGGCAGCGGCGCTGGATCCCTCGGTGGACGTCCTGGCGGTCCAGTACCCCGGCCGCCAGGACCGGCGTACCGAGCCGTTCGTGCGCACCATCGACGAGCTGGCCGAGCTCGTCACCGAGCAGTTGAGCGGCTGGACGGACCGCCCGCTGGCGTTGTTCGGGCACAGCATGGGCGCGACGCTCGGCTTCGAGGTCGCGCGCAGGCTGGAGCGGGCGGGCACGGTTCCGGTGGCGTTGTTCGTCTCGGGCAGGCGGGCGCCCTCGTGCTTCCGCGACGAGCGCGTCCACCAGGAGGACGACGAGCAGCTGCTGGCCGATGTGCGCGCGCTCAGCGGCACCGACGCACGGCTCTTCGGCGACGAGGAGATCATGCGGATGGTGCTGCCCGCGCTGCGCGCCGACTACGAGGCGGCGGAGACCTACCGGTACGAGCCGGGAGAACCTCTGCGGGCACCCGTCGTCAGCATGGTCGGAGATGCCGACTCCAAGGTGACCGTGGACGAGGCGCGCGCGTGGGATCGGCACACGAGCGGGGAGTTCGACTTCCACGTGTACCCCGGCGGGCACTTCTTCCTCGACGAGCACGCCACCGCGGTGATCGACATGATCAAGCGGCGGCTGCTCGGCTGAACGAGCTCAGGTGTTGAGGTAGGCCAGCACCGCGAGCACCCGGCGATTGGTGTCCCCGGTCGCCGGGAGCACCAGCTTCGTGAAGATGCTGGAGATGTGCTTCGCCACGGCGCCTTCGGTGACCGCGAGGTGCTGGGCGATCGAGGTGTTCGAACGGCCCTCCGCCATCAGCTCGAGGATCTCGCGCTCGCGGGCGGTGAGCGCGGCCAGCGGTTCGTCCTTGGAGTGGCTGACCATCAGCTGTGCCACCACTGTGGGGTCCATGGCGGTTCCGCCGCCGGCGACCCTGCGCACCGCGTCGATGAACTGCACGTCGTCGAGGACACTGTCCTTGAGCAGATAGCCGATCCCTCCCTTGCCGTCGCTGAGCAGCTCCCGTGCGTACATCTGCTCCACGTGCTGCGACAGCACGAGGATCGGCAGCCCGGAGTGTTCACGCCGCACCCGCAGCGCGGCTTGCAGGCCCTCGGTGGTGAAGGTGGGGGGCAGGCGCACGTCCACGATCGCCACGTCCGGCCGATGCCGGGCGACGGCGGTCACGAAGTCGGCGCCGTTGTCGACCGCCTCCAGCACCGTGCACCCGTGCACCTCCAGCAGTTGAACAATGCCTTGTCTCAGGAGGAAGAGGTCCTCGGCGAGAACAACGCGCACGGCACCTCCATCTTTGTTCTCGTGGGACCGCCGGGCGGGCTGTCCAGGTCGAAACTTCCGTCGAACGCGGCAAGTCTGCGCCGGATCCCACCGAGTCCGCCCTCCTCGGTGAGGACCGCGCCGCCACGGCCGTCATCGGTGACCGTGACGTGGAACGTGCCCTCGTCGTAGCCGCCGATGATGTCCACGTGGCGCGCATCGGAGTGCTTGAGCACGTTCGCCAGCAGCTCCGAGATCGAGAAGTACACCGCCGACTCCACCGGGTCGGGCAGCTTCCCCGGCAGGTCGAACGTCACCTCGACGGCCAGCGGACTGGCCAGCCCGAGCGCGCGCACGGCGTCGGCGAGGCCACGTTCGGCGAGCACCGGGGGGTGGATACCGCGCACCAGGTCGCGGAGCTCCCGCAGCGCCTGCACGGACGACGCACGGGCCTCGCGCAGCACCTGCCGCGCTTTCTCGGCGTCGTTGTTGCCGACGTGGCGGTCGGCCACGCCGAGCTGCAGGCCGAGGCTCACCAGCCGGGCCTGCACGCCGTCGTGCAGATCGCGCTCGATCCGCCGCAGCTCCGCCGCCTGGGTGTCCAGCGCGCCGGAACGCGTCTCGGCGAGGTGCCGCACGCGGGAGGCGAGCCGGCTCCGCTCGGTGGGGCCGAGCAGCAAGCGGACGAAGTGCGCATAGCCCGTGACGATCCACGGCGACAGCGTCAGCCACACCACGAACCCCACGACCGCGAGGCCCGCCACGGCCGCCGCGGAGACCCAGCTGCCGACCTGGAAGAAGGCGTACCAGGTCGGAGAACCGTCCTCGGCCAAGGGAATCCAGAGGCCGCTCGCGAGCACGAGCCCGTGACCGACGTAGTAGAGCAGCGCCGCGGGCAGCACGGCCACGAGGCCGGCCACGCAGTTCAGCAGCAGCCACAGCAGGTCGCGCCAGGTCGCCGGGTCGGCGAGGATCCACTTGCAGCGGCGCGTCCAGCCGACGATGTCGCGCTCCACCTGCTCCGGCTGCGGGCGGTACGGGCGCTCGACCGGCACTCCGAGCCGGGTGGCAGCGCGGCGGTTGAGGTCGCACAACCACCGCACGGCCGCGGTCAGGTGCGGCAGCACGACGAAGCCGATGCCGATCAGGCACAGGATGGTGAAGTACGTCGTCGAGATGAACAGGACGATCGAGAGCAACGCGCCGGCTCCGGCGGCCGCACCGATCGCGGTGTGCAGGACGGCACGGCGGAGCCAGGGGCGCCAGGAGGCCGCGATCGTGTGCACCCGAACATGATCCCATTCCCCGAGTGCGGCAGGCGGATCGCCCCAGTTCTGGAACGGGGGCGATCCGTGACCGGTGGTCGCGGTCATCCTTCCTTGACCGCCTCCACCGCCGGCGAGCGCATGCCCCGCCAGGAGGACGTCAGCGTCGCGCCGAACACCAGCAGCAGCGAGCCGGCGACGATCGCCAGGTAGATGCCGATGGAGCCGGACGGCAGCCAGTCGCCGGTCTTCACCAGGCTGTAGGGCACGATCGTGGTGGCCGACGCGATCGTGCCGAGCAGGATCGCCACCACACCGACCAGCACGCCCTCGGCCGTCAGCATCCCGAGCACCTGCCGCTTGGTCGCGCCGACCAGCTGCTGCAGCCCGAACTCGGCCTTCCGCTTGCGGGTCACCGCGATCAGCGTGTTGAGCACGGTGATCGCCGCGTAGCTCACGATCATCGCGACGATCGTGTAGTTGGCCGAGGCGAGGATCTGCTGGATCTGGTTGTTGCGAGCGGCCAGCGCGGAGCTGTCGACCAGCTCGGTGCCGGGCACGCCGGCGGCGAGGGTCGAGAGCCGGTCGCGCACCGCGCCCACCTGGCCCTCGTTGGAGCGAACCAGGATCTGGCTGACCACGCCTTCGGTGGTGTGCCGCGCGAGGGTGTCCGCGGGCAGCGTCAGGTAGTTCTGGTCGGGGTTGTCGGCGTACAGGGCGACCACGGTGGGCCGGACGCCGGTGCCGTCGCCGAGCTGCAGCGGCAGCCGGTCGCCGACCTTGACGCCCTGCTTCTCCGCGGTCTTGTCCGACAGCGCCACCGCGTCACCGGTCAGCCGGTCCAGCGAACCCGCGACCAGCGGCAGGTCGAGGTTCCGCGCCACGCCGTCCGCGGAGACACCGCGCAGCTCGACCGAGTCGCCGCCGCCCCCCAGGTAGCCCGTGCTGGTGACGAAGTCCGTGGCCGCCGCCACACCCGGTGTGGTCCGCACCCGGTCGAGCACCTCGGGGGCGAAGCCGCCGGAAGAGGAGACGAGCAGGTGGTCCGCGAGCACGTTCCGGTCGTACGAGGCCTGCGACACGGTGTCCTCGGTGGCCTGCATGTACAGCGTGCCCGTGGCGATGCCGACGAGCAGGATGATCGGCGCGATGGCACCGGCCGTCCGCACCGACGAGGTCATCGCGTTCCGCACCGCGAGCCTGCCCGACAGCCCGCTGAGCAGCCGGACCGGCCACCACAGCACGGCGATCAGCGCCTTGGTGATGCCGGGGGCGAGCAGCGCGATGCCGATGCAGAACAGCACCGAGGCGGGTCCCGCCGTGCTGGCCAGCGTGGGACCGTTCTCCATCAGCGTCGCGGTGGCCACGGCGAGCCCGATGCCGTTGGCGAGGAAGAACAACGCGAAGATCAGCCGCCACTTGCTGAACCACTTGGCTTCCGACGCGCTCTCCGCTGCGGCCACCACCGGTTCGGTGCGCGCGGACTTCCGCCCGGCGAAGCGGGTCGCGAGCGCCGCGGCCAGGACGGTGACCAGCGCGCCGACGGCCATGGGCGCCCAGCCCGCGTGGTAGACCACCGAGGAGGACACCACGCCGCTCGAGGACAGCACGGCGAAGAGCGCGTTGCCGAGCCAGTACCCGGGGAAGAGCGCCAGGAGCACGGCCAGCACCGACAGCACGGCCGTCTCGGACCCGATCATCCGCCGCAGCTGCCCCGGCGTGGCGCCGACGCCGCGCAGCAGTGCCATCTCGCGCACCCGCTGCTGCAGGGACAGCCCGAACGTCGAGGCGACACCGAACATCACGATGAGCACGACCGCCGTGCCGAAGACCGCGGCGAGGATGACGATCGTCTCCCGGCTCGCGAGCGTGCCCGGCAGCTCGGCGAGCCCGCGGGTGTCCCCGGTGAGGACTTCGGCGCCGGTACCGACCTTGGCGCTGATCGCGGCGGCGACCGCGGTCACGTCGGCGCCCGGAGCGAGCACGACGGCCACGGAGTCGATGCTGCCGCCCGCGAGCCGGCGTGCGGTGTCGTCGGTGAAGAACAGTGCGCCCGCGGGGTTCGCGTCGCCGTTCTGCCCGGCGACACCGGTGACGCGGAAGGTCTGGGTGACGCCGCGGACGGCGACCCGCACCGACGCACCCGGCTTGACCCCCGCGGCCGCTGCCAGGCCGGAGTCGAGCACGACGTCGTCACGACCGGCGGGCGCCTTGCCGTCGGAGAGGGTGTAGGGCGTCAGGCCCGCACTCCCCCAGCCGTGGCCGTAGGAGGTGCCGCCCACGGCCTTGCCGTCGCGCAGCACGGCGGACTGGACCGAGACGTCGGGAACCACGCCTTCGACACCGGGCACCGACGCCACGGTGGCGGCCAGCTTCGGATCGAGGTGGCGGCGCTCGGTGAGCGCCCCCGCGTCGCCGGACTGCTGCCCGGTGACGACGATCGGCGCACCGCCGAGCCGCTGGGGCTCGGCGGACATCCGGATGCCGGTCTCCATCAGCGCGCCGCAGGCGATCACGATCGCGGCGCCGAGGAACATCGCGAGGAACGTCGCGACGAAGCTCGCCCTGCGGAACTTGAGCGTGCTCAGTGCCAGCCGGAACATCAGAACCCACCCCTCATGGGCGCGGCCGCCGTGTCGTCCTGCCAGGCGCCGAGCCGGGTCATCCGCGCCGCGACCGCGTCGGCCGTCGGCGACACCAGCTCACCCGCGATGGCGCCGTCGGCCAGGAACACCACGCGGTCCGCGTAGGACGCGGCGACCGGGTCGTGGGTGACCATGACGAGCGTCTGGCCGGCCTGGTTGACCGACTGGCGCAGCAGGGCGAGCACCGAGGAGGCGGTACGGGTGTCGAGGGCGCCGGTCGGCTCGTCGGCGAACACCACGGCGGGCCGGGTCACCAGCGCCCGCGCGATGGCGACGCGCTGCTGCTGACCGCCGGAGAAGCTCCGACGGCCGGTGCTTGAGCCGGTCGGCCAGACCGACGCGGTGGACGACCTCGCTGATGAGCGCCTTGTCCGCGCGCTTGCCCGCCAGCTGCAGCGGCAGGGTGATGTTCTCCATCACCGTCAGCGCGGGCATCAGGTTGAAGGACTGGAAGATGAAGCCGATCCGGTCGCGCCGCAGCTCGGTGAGCTGGGTGCTGTCCAGACCGGACAGGTCGATGCCGCCGACGGTCACCCGGCCCGAGGTCGGCGTCACGAGCCCCGCCGCGCAGTGCAGGAAGGTGCTCTTGCCGGAACCGGAGGGTCCCATCACGGCGGTGAAGGTGCCGTCGCCGAAGTCGAGGCTCAGACCGCGCAACGCGGCGACCTGGCTGTTGCCCTTGCCATAGGTCTTCGACACGGACTCGAGCCGGACCGCCTTCGTGCGGCCGCGGATGGCAGTTGTGGTCACTGCGGTCTCCTGACTGGATTCCCGCGCTCCTAGCACGGCGTCTGGATTCGAGATTAGTGATCGGGCCGGGAGGCCACATTGGCTCTAACCCGCCGATTGAAGGTAGACTTTTCTCCACCTCGACACGCTCAGTAGCCGCGCGGGGAGGAACCTCCCCGTCGAACCTCCAGTTTTCTCCACTGTTTCCGCTCCGGTTCGTACCACCGCATGAATTGACCTCAGCACCAATGCATTCGCACTTCAGGTCCGGTAACCTCCAGATGTCAAGATCAGTGCGGAATCCGCGGCGACGGCCGCGGACTCGGAGGTTCACGCCATGACGGCGCATGATGAGGAATTCATCGCACGTGTGCTGCCCGACGGATGTCTCGAACTCTTCTGCCAGAGCGAGCAGACCTGGCACAAGTGCAGCCGGCGCGGTACCGCGATGTGGATCGCACTGCGGCGCAGCGACTGGCGGCCGGATCTGGCAGCACACGAAATTGCGTGGCAGTTGAATGTGGACGCCGACTCCGTGCGGTGTGACGCGGAAGCCTGGCTGGCACATTTTCGCATGAAGACGAACTGAGCAACCCCGTCGCCGTTTCCCGTCACTTCCGGCCGCTGCTCTCACCGGCTGACTTCACGGGACGTGCGCACCCAGCGGTCGACGGCTTCGGCCGTCGACGTGGCGAAATCCTCCAGCACGGTGAAATGCGTTCCGGGAACCTCGGTCAGCTCGTGGTCGCCGGGCCAGGTCGCCCGCCACTCGGAATCCCCCTCGGCGAAGGACTCGGAAGGCCGCACGAACAGGACGGGCGCGGTCAGCGCGCCAGGGGGGCAGTGCTGGATCAGGTCGCTGTAGCGGCTCATCGCCGCGAGCCGGGAGGTGCCGAACCCGCCGAACGCCGACTCGCGGTCCAGCATCCCGCCGAACATCTGCTGCCACAGGTCGTCCCTGCCCTCGCCGCCGGGCAGGTACGTGTCCACCAGCACCACACCGCCGGCAGGCAGACCGGCCCTCTCCAGGGCTTCGGCGGCGGCGTGCGCGAACTGCCCGCCGGAGGAGTAGCCCACGAGCACGTAGGGCCGGCCGTCCTCACAGGCGGCGCGAACGCCCTCGACCACCACGTCCACCACCGCGGCCACCGAAGCCGGCAGCGGCTCACCGGCACCGAAACCGGGCACGGCGGGCACGAGGACGTCGCGCACGCCGTGGAAGTGCCGGGCGAACCGCGCGTACTGGTGCGCGCCGCCGAGGGCCATCGGCGAGGGCACGCACACCAGCCGGACGGGGGCGTCCCCGGTGGAGAGCCGGACCGGCGGCGGCACCACGCCGAACTCCTCGACGCCGTCGAACGCGGGCAGGACGTCCGCGACGCAGCGCAGCAGGTCGATCACCGCGGACATCCGGCCGTCCGCCGCGGCCCTGCGCACCAACCCGGCGACCGACTCGTCCTCGGTGAGACCGCCGGAAGCAGGCTGCTCCCCCGCGACCAGCTGCTCCTGCAGGTGCGCGGCGAGCGCGTACGGGGTGCCGTGGTCGAACACGGTGCCGGCGGGCAGCGTCGTGCCGAGAGCGCCGGCGAGGGAGTTGCGGAGCTCGGCGGCCGAGACCGAGTCCATGCCGATCTCCAGGAACACCGCGTCCTCGTCGACGTCGCCGGGACCCGCGTGACCGAGCACGGCGGCGGTGTGCGCGCGCACCGCGTCGGTCAGCCGCGCCAGCTGCTCCTCGCGGGGCAGTCCGGAGATCCTCGCCCACAACGCCTTCTCGGGCGGGGCGTCGTCGACGTGACCGGGCAACGTGTCGAAGGTGAGCTGCGCCTGCGAGGCCAGCCAGTAGCGCTCGCGCTGGAAGGCGTACGTGGGCAGCGCCGCGCGGCGCGTGCCGGGGAACAGCCTCCGCCAGTCGAGCGCCACTCCGCTGACGTGCAGCCGCGCGAGACCGGCGGCCAGTGCCAGGGGTTCCTCGACCTGGCGACGTCCGAGGGCGATGAGCCCGGTCTTGCCGTCCTCGTCTAGACACTCGCCGGTCATGCCGGTCAGCACGGCGTCGGGGCCGAGCTCGACGTAGCGGGTGACACCGGAGGCGCGCAGGGTCGCCACCGCGTCCGCGAACCGCACGGTCTCGCGCACGTGGCGCACCCAGTAGCCGGGGTCGGTCAGCTCGGCCGCGGCCGCGCGGCCGGTGAGCGCCGAGACGATCGGGATGCGCGGCTCGTGGTACGTGAGCTTTTCCGCCACCACGCGGAAGTCGGCGAGCATGTCGTCCATCAGCGGGGAGTGGAAGGCGTGCGAGACGGTGAGCCGGCGGGTCTTCGCGAACCGTCCCGCGACCGCCAGCACGGCCGCCTCGTCGCCGGAGAGCACCACCGAACCGGGTCCGTTGACCGCCGCGACCGCCACGCGGCCGGGAGCGTCCGCCAGCAGCGGGAGGACGTCGTCCTCGCTCGCGGCCACCGCGACCATCACGCCGCCTTCCGGCAGCGCCTGCATCAGCTTGCCGCGCGCCACGACGAGCGCGCACGCGTCGGGCAGGTCGAGCACCCCCGCCACGTGCGCGGCGGCGAGCTCGCCGATCGAATGTCCCGTCAGGGCGGCCGGTTTCACCCCGAGCGAGGTGACCAGCCGGAACATCGCGACCTCGAAGGCGAACAACGCCGGTTGCGCGTACTCGGTCCTGCGCACCAGCTCGGGGTCCTCCGAGGCCAGCACCTCCGCGAGGCCGAGGCCGGACACGGCGTCGATCTCGTCGAACGCTTCCGCGAACACCGGGTGGTGCGCGCGCAGGGCCAGCCCCATGCCGGGGCGCTGGGCGCCCTGGCCGGTGAAGAGGAACGCCGTGCGGCCGCGGTTCTGCGCACGGCCGCTGACGGCTGCCGCGCTCGGTTCGCCCGCCTCGAACGCGCGCAACGCGTCGAGCAGCTGTTCCCCGGTGGAACCGAAGACGGCCGCGCGGTGCTCGAACGCCGACCGCGCCGTGCCGAGCGTCCGCGCGACGGCGGTGATCGGCTCCGCCTCCCGCTCCGCCAGGAAGGCGTGCAGCTTGCCGGCCTGCGCGGCGAGCGCGCAGGGCGACCGTGCGGACAACGGCCACACCACGACGGGTGCCGGGGGCTCGTCTCCCGGCTCGGGTGCCGCGGGAGGTGCTTCGAGCACCACGTGGGCGTTCGTGCCGCTGATGCCGAACGAGGAGATCCCCGCGCGGCGCGGACGGCCGGTCTCCGGCCACGCCCGTTGCCGGATCAGCGGCCGCACGGCTCCCGCCGACCAGTCCACCCTGGTGGACGGGGTGCCGACGTGCAGCGTCCGCGGCAGGACCCCGTGCCGCATGGCGAGCACCATCTTGATCACGGCCGCCGCACCGGCGGCGGCCTGGGTGTGCCCGATGTTCGACTTGACCGAGCCGAGCCACAGCGGTTCGCCGCCCTCACGGCCCTGGCCGTAGGTGGCCAGCAGCGCCTGCGCCTCGATCGGGTCACCGAGGGTCGTTCCGGTGCCGTGCGCCTCCACCACGTCCACATCGGACGGTGCCAGCTCCGCCGCGGCGAGGGCCTGCGCGATGACGCGCTGCTGCGACGGCCCGTTGGGCGCGGTGATGCCGTTCGACGCGCCGTCGGAGTTCACGGCGGAGCCGCGCAGGACGGCGAGCACCTCGTGACCGCACCGCCGCGCTTCCGACAGCCGCTCCAGCACGACGACCCCGACGCCCTCGGCGAAGCCGGTTCCGTTGGCGTCGTCGGAGAACGACCGGCAGCGGCCGTCCGGGGACAGTCCTCCCTGCCTGCTGAACTCCACGAAGGTGCCGGGGGTGCCCATCACCGTCACACCGCCTGCCAGCGCCCGGTCGCACTGGCCGCCGCGGATGGCCTCGGCGGCGAGGTGCAGCGCGACGAGCGACGAGGAGCAGGCGGTGTCCACCGACATCGTCGGGCCTTCCAGGCCCAGCACGTACGACACGCGGCCGGAGACCATGTTGCCGGTGCCGAAGCTGCCGAAGTAGTCGTGGTACATCACGCCCGCGTAGACGCCGGTGCGGCTGCCCTTGAGCGAGTGCGGGTCGATTCCCGCGTCTTCCAGGGCCTCCCAGGAGGCCTCCAGCAGCAGCCGTTGCTGGGGGTCGAGCACCGCGGCCTCGTTCGGGCTGATGCCGAAGAACGCGGCGTCGAACTCCCCCGCGTCGTGCAGGAAACCGCCTTCCCAGGTGTAGGTGTGTCCTGCCTTCCCCGGTTCCGGGTCGTACAGCGCGGGGTCCCAGTCGCGGTCGGAGGGGAAGGCGGTGATGCCCTCCCGGCCCTCCACGACCAGCTGCCACAGCTCGTCCGGTGTCGTGACCCCGCCGGGGTACCGGCACGCCATGCCGACGAGCACCACCGGGTCGTCGGCCACCTCGGTGAGGGAGCGGTTGAGCTCGCGCAGCCGCTCGTTCTCCTTCAGCGAGGCACGCAGGGCCTCGACGAGTCTGGCGTCCGGTTTGCCGGCGTTGTCAGCCATCCGTGCCTCCATGTCACAGCCCTTCGCCGGCGAACTCGTCGCCGGTCTCGCCGAGGGCGAGACTGATGAGGGCTTCGGTGTCGAGATCGTCCAGCGCGTCGGCCACCGGGGCGTTCGTCCCGGTGGCGGCGGGACGGGGCTCGGCGAGCGCGAGCAGGGTGTCGAGCAGACCGGCCTCGCGGAGCCTGCCCACCGGGATCGACGCGAGCACCGCCCGGACGTCCGCTTCGGCGCCGTCGCCGCCACGCGGAGCGGGCGTCACGGGCTCGAGCTGTGCCGCGAGGTGCGCGGTCAGCGCGTCCGGGTTCGGGTAGTCGAAGACGAGCGTCGCCGGCAGCCGCAGACCGGTGGCCTCGTTGAGGCGGTTGCGGAACTCGACGGCGCTGAGCGAGTCGAACCCGAGGTCCTTGAACGACAGGCCCTCCTCGATCCGCTCGACGCCGAGCGCGTACCGCACCTCCTCCTCGACGAGCCGCACCAGCCGTTCCGCGCGGCCCTCCTCGTCCAGCGCCGCCAGCTCGCGCCGCAACGCCGCCGCCGCACCGGAGCCGGACGCCGCCGCCTGCTGCTTCGGCACCCTGACGAGCCCGCGCAGCAACGGGGCCACGTGAGCGGCATCGCGCGGAGCCGAGGTGTCGAGTACGGCGGCGAGCAGCAGCGCGGACTCCCCCGCCTCCCCGGCCGTCGCGGTGTCGAACAACGCGAGCGCGGCCTCCCGGGCGAGCGGGAGCACACCACCCCTGCTCATCCGGCCGGCGTCGCCGTCGTCCAGCGAGGCGGCCATGCCGGCCCCCTCCCACGGTCCCCAGGCGAGCGACACGGCGGGGAGTCCGAGCGCACGACGGTGTTCGGCGAGCGCGTCGAGGAACGCGTTGCCCGCCGCGTACCCGGCCTGTCCCGGGCTGCCGAGCAGACCCGCCGCCGAGGAGAACAGCACGAACCGCCTCAGGCCCCGGTCACGGGTCAGCTCGTGCAGGTGCCAGGCCGCGTCCAGCTTCGGGCGCAGGACCTCGCTCAGCCGTTCGGCGGTCAGGGAGGTCAGCACGGCGTCGGCCAGCACACCCGCGGTGTGCACGACGGAGGACACCGGGTGTTCGTCGAGCACCCTGGCCAGCTCCGCGCGGTCCGCGGTGTCGCAGGCGACGACGGTCACCTCGGCACCTGCCCCGGCCAGCTCGTCCCGCAGCGCGAGCGCTCCGGGGGCGTCGGGACCACTGCGGCTCACCAGCACGAGCCGGTCGGCACCGTGCGCGGTGACCAGGTGCCGTGCGACGGCGGCGCCGAGCGCACCCGTGCCACCGGTCACCAGCACACCCCCGGACCAGTCGGCCGGGTCCGCGGCCCGCTTCGGGGCACGCACGAGCCGGGGGATGGCGACGTGGCCCTCGCGCACGACGAACTGCGGTTCGCCGGACGCCACGGCACCGGGCAGCGCTCGCCAGGAGCTTCCCCGCGGTGTCGGGGGCTTCGAGGTCCGCGAGCACCACGCGGCCGGGGTTCTCCGTCTGTGCCGAGCGGAGCAGCCCCCACGCGGCCGCCTGACCGGGACGGGTCGGGTCCGGCCCCGCCGCGCCGTGCGTGACCACCACGAGCGTCATGTCGGCGAACCGGTCGTCCGTGAGCCAGTCCCGCACCAGGGCGAGCAGCCGTTCGAGGGCGGCACGCGCGGAGTCAGGACCGTCGCCGCCGGGCTCGGCGAGCACGACGAGCGTGTCGGTCGTGCTGTCCAGCTCGCGGAGGTCCCTGGCGAGGACCACCTCGGCGACGGCCTCTTCGAGCACGCTCGCGACCTCCTTGCACCGCGAGTCCGGCACGTCGCCCTGGCCGAGCACGGTCCACCGTCCCGCGCTCGGAGCGGACGGCACGGCGAGCGGCGTCCACGCGAGCTGGAACAGGTGCTCGTGCCCGCCGGACGCGGCCGCGGAGAGCTGCTCGGGCCGGATCTCGCGCAGGGCGAGGGAGTCCACGGTGAACACCAGGCGGCCGGTCGCGTCGGTGGCCACGACCCGCACGGCGTCGCCACCGCTCGGGCTGATCCTGACGCGCAGCGCGGTCGCTCCCCGCGTCGCCAGCTCCACGCCGTTCCACGCGAACGGCAGCCGGATCCGCTCCGGCTCCTCGCCGGAGCGCAGGCCGATGCCGTGCAGCACCGCGTCCAGCAACGCCGGGTACAGCAGGAACGGCTCCGGGGCGACCGGTTCGCGCGGCACCTCCACCTCGGCGTAGACGTCCTCGCCGCGCCGCCAGGCCGAGCGCAGGCCCTGGAAGCGGGGACCGTAGTCCGCGCCCAGCTCGGCGAAGCGTTCGTACACGCCGTCGAGCGCGACGGGTTCCGCGGCCGGCGGAGGCCACGCACCGAGGTCGGCCGTCTGCCCGTGCGCGGGCCGCAGCAGGCCGGACGCGTGCAGCGTCCACGGCTCGCTCCCGACCGCCGCGTAGCAGCGGAACTCACGACGTCCGGCGTCGTCGGGCTCCCCCACGGTGCACTGCACCCGCACCGCCGCGTGGTCCGGCAGGACCAGCGGCTCGGTGACCAGCAGCTCGTCGATCCGCGCACAGCCGAGCCCGGCACCGGCGGCCAGCGCCAGCTCCACGAACGCCGCGCCCGCGAGCAGCGGCACGCCGCCCACGGCGTGCTCGGCGAGCCACGGCTGCTCGGCCAGCGACAGCCGTGCCGTGTGGACCACGCCCTCGCTGCCCGCGAGGTCGACGGCGGTGCCCAGCAGCGGGTGCCCGCCCCCTGACGAGGCCGCGGCGCCGCTGGTGAGCCAGAACCGCCGGTGCTGGAAGGCGTACGTCGGCAGGCTCGCGCCGTCGCGGTGCGGCAGCAGCGCCGTCCAGTCGACGGCGGCACCGTGCACGTGCAGAGCGGCGAGCGCGGACACCAGCGACGCGGCCTCGTCGGAGTCCTTGCGCAGCAGGGGAACGACCGCGCTGCCGTCCTCCGGCAGGCATTCGACCGCGGCCGCGGTGAGGGCGTTGCCGGTGCCGACCTCGGCGAACCGGCGCACCCCCGCGTCGTGCAGCGCGCCGACCGCGTCGGCGAACCGCACCGCTTCACGCGCGTGGCGCACCCAGTACCCGGGTGAGGCCAGGTCGGCGCCGGTGACCGCCGTCCCGGTCAGGCTGGAGACGAACGCGATGCGCGGCGTTCCGAAGCTCACCGACTCGGCGATCTCGCGGAACTCGGCGAGCATCGGGTCCATCAGGGACGAGTGGAAGGCGTGGCTGACCTTCAGCTCCCGTGTGCGGCCGAACCGCGCCGCGATCGCCCGCACCGGTTCCGCGGGGCCCGCCACGACCACCGACGACGGGCCGTTGACCGCGGCGATGCTCACGTCCCGGGTCAGCAGTGGCGCCACCTCGGCCTCGGTGGCCTTGATCGCGATCATCACGCCGCCCGCGGGCAGCTCCTGCATGAGCCTGCCGCGCGCGGCGACGAGGCGGCACGCGTCGGGCAGGTCGAGCACACCCGCGACGTGCGCGGCCGCGAACTCCCCGACCGAGTGCCCCGCGACGGCGTCCGGCCGGACGCCGAGCGCGGTGAGCAGCCGGAACAACGCCACCTGGTGCGCGAAGAGCGCGGGCTGCGTGTACCCGGTGCGGTCCAGCGCGGCGGCGTCGTCGAGCACGTCGTCCAGCGGCCGTTCGAGCAGCGGGTCGAGGTGCGCGCGGACCTCGGCGAAGGCCTCGGCGTAGACGGGGAACACCTCGCGGAGCCGCTTGCCCATGCCCGCTCGCTGCGACCCCTGTCCGGAGAACAGGAAGGCGAGCTTGCCCTCGGTGGCGGCGCCCGACGCGCCGGTGCGCGGCGACCGGCCTTCGGCGACCTCGCGCAGCCCGCCGGTCAGTTCCTCGACGGTGCCGCCGAGCACGGCGGCACGGTGCCGCAGCCGGGTGCGGGCGCTCGCCAGTCCACCCGCGAGCACCGCGATCGGTTCCCCGGTACCCCCGGTGACGTGGTCCAGCAGCCGGGCGGCCTGCGCGCGCAACGCCTCCGGTGTGTGGCCGGACAGCAGCCACGGGACGACACCGGTGTCCGGCGCGGCCGGTTCGCTCGCCGGTACCTCGTCTTCCGGCGCGGCTTCGATGATCACGTGCGCGTTGGTGCCCGAGATGCCGAACGAGGACACACCGGCGCGGCGGGGACGGCCGGACGCGGGCCACGGGCGCGACTCGGTGAGCAGCTGGACGTTGCCGCCCTCCCACTCCACGTGCCGGGAGGGGGCGTCGACGCCGAGGCTCGCCGGCATCGTCCCGGCACGCATCGCCTCGATCATCTTGATCACCCCGGCGACGCCCGCCGCGGCCTGCGTGTGACCGAGGTTGGACTTCACCGATCCCAGCCACAGCGGCGTGTCCGCGGACCGGCCGGCGCCGTAGGTGGCCTGCAGGGCCTGCGCCTCGATCGGGTCGCCCAGCGTCGTGCCCGTGCCGTGCGCCTCCACCACGTCCACATCGGACGGTGCGAGTCCCGCGGCGTCGAGCGCCCTGCGGATCACGCGCTGCTGCGCGGGCCCGTTCGGAGCGGTGATGCCGTTGGACGCGCCGTCGGAGTTCACGGCGCTGCCCCGCACGACGGCCAGCACGCGCCTGCCGTTGCGCCGGGCGTCGGAGAGCCGTTCGAGGACGAGCACGCCGGAGCCCTCACCGAAACCGGTGCCGTCGGCACCGTCGGCGAACGGCCTGCACCGGCCGTCCCGCGAGAGCCCGCGGTGCTTGCTGAACTCCACGAAGGTTCCCGGCGTCGCCATGACGGTCACGCCACCGGCCAGCGCCAGCGCGCAGTCGCCCTGCCGCAGCGACTGCACGGCGAGGTGCAGCGCGACGAGCGACGACGAGCACGCGGTGTCGATCGACAGCGTCGGCCCTTCGAGTCCCAGCTCGTACGCCACGCGGCCGGACACCACGCTGCCGGAACCGGCACTGCCGACGTAGTCGTGGTACATCACGCCCGCGAACACACCGGTGTCGGAGCCGCGCAGGGTCACGGGGTCGATCGACGCGCGTTCGAGCGCCTCCCACGAGGTCTCCAGCAGCAACCGCTGCTGGGGGTCGGTGGTGAGCGCCTCCTCGTCGTCCATGCCGAAGAAGCCGGGGTCGAAGTCGGCGGCGCCGTCGAGGAACGAGCCGTGCTTCGTGTAGCTCGTGCCCGGCCGGTCGAGGGTGGGGTCGTACAGGTTCGCGACGTCCCAGCCGCGGTCCTGCGGGAACTCGCCCACCACGTCACGGCCTTCGGCGACGACCCGCCACAGGTCCTCGGGAGAGCCGATCCCACCGGGAAGCCGGCAGCCGATGCCGATGACGGCGATCGGCTCGTCCGAGGCCCCGCCCGCCTTCGGGCGCGGCGCGCTGACCGCCGTGGCGATCGTGCCCGCGAACTCGTCCAGCAGGTGCCGCCCGAGCGCGGCGGACGTCGGGTGGTCGAACACGAGCGTCGCGGGCAGCCGCAGGCCCGTCGCCCTGGACAGGCCGTTGCGCAGTTCCACCGCGGCCAGGGAGTCGAACCCGAGCTCGCGGAACGCGAGGGTGCGGTCGACCTCCTGCGCCGACCGGTAGCCGAGGATGGCCGCCACGTGCTCGCGGACCAGGTCGACCAGCAGTGGTTCGCGGTCGGGCTCGGCCACGGCGGCGAGCCGTTCGCGCAGCCCGCCGGCGCCGGCCGTGCTCGCCCTGCCCGCCGCGACGCGGCGGACCGGCACGAGGCCGCGGAACAACGGCGCCAGATCCTCGCCCTGAGCGCGCAACGCCGCCAGCTCCAACCGGACGGGGAGCACGACGGGCTCGCTGCCGCGCAGCGCGGCGTCGAACAGCGCCAGACCGTCCGCCGTGGACAGAGGCGCGACACCCCCGCGCGCGATGCGCGAGCGGTCGGTCTCGTCGAGCGTGCCGGTCATGCCGCCCGACTGGTCCCACAGGCCCCACGCGAGGGAGCGCGCGGGCAGTCCGAGTCCGTGCCGGTGCCGCGCAAGCGCGTCGAGGTAGCTGTTCGCCGCCGCGTAGTTGGCCTGTCCCGGCGATCCGAGGGTGGCGGCCGACGAGGAGAACACGACGAACTCCGCCAGCGCACTGCCCGCCGTCAACTCGTGGAGGTTCCACGCGGCGTCGACCTTGGGCCGGAACACCGCGTCCACGCGCTCCGGCGTCATCGACTCCAGCACGCCGTCCGCGAGCACGCCCGCGGCGTGGATCACCGCGGCCAGCGGGCGCTCCGGGGGCAGGCCCGCCAGCACGGCGGCGAGCGCGGCGCGGTCGGCGACGTCGCAGGCGACCGACGTCACCTCGGCGCCGAGCGCGGTCAGCTCGTCGACGAACTCCGGCGCGGCGCCGCGCCGGCTGAGCAGCAGGAGGTTGCGGACGCCCCGCGCGGTGACCAGGTGGCGCGCGATCGCCGTGCCGAGTGCACCGGTGGCGCCGGTGAGCAGCACGGTCCCTTCCGCGAGGGACGCCGGTTCGGTGTCCTCGATCGTGCTCCTGGTGAGCCGCGGCACGAACCACGCGCCGTCCCGCAGCAGCACGTGCGGTTCACCGATCGCGACGGCCTGGCTGATCCGGTCTTCCGTCACGTCCGCGCCGTCGCTCTCCACGAGCAGCACGCGGCCGGGGTTCTCCGACTGCGCCGAGCGCACGAACCCGGCGACCGCGGCGCCCACGGGATCGGACCCGGTCACGACCGCCAGCAGACCGTCCGCGGCGAGGGCGTCCCGCAGCTGGGCGCACACCTGGTTCACCGCGGCGCGCGCTTCGCCCGCACTGCTGCCTTCCGCCGCCCGCAGGACCGCCGCGACGGGTTCGCCGGTGGCGTCCGGTACGGCCACGGGTGTCCAGCCGACGCCGTACAGGGCGCCGTTCGCACCGGCCTGCTCGGCGGCGGCGAGTGCGTCGGTGCGCAACGGCCGCAGCGTCAGCGACTCGGCCGTCGCCACGACGCCGCCCGCGGGATCGGCGAGCACCAGTGAGACCGCGCCTTCGCCCAGCGGGCGGATCAGCGCGCGCAGGGCCGTCGCACCGGTGGCGTGCAGGCGCACACCGGACCACGCGAACGGCAGCATCGGGCCGGACCCGGAGCCGCCGAGCACCTCGCCGGCGAGCGCCACGGTGTGCAGTGCCGCGTCGGACAGCGCGGGGTGCAGGCCGAACCCGTCGGCGGTGGCGCCGCGACCGTCGAGCACCAGGTCCGCGCAGAGGCCGTCCGCCGTGCGCCACGCGGCGCGCAGGCCGCGGAACAGCGGTCCGTAACCCAGCCCGATCTCGGCGAGCTCGTCGTAGAACCCTTCGAGCGGCAGCGGTTCCGCGTTCGCCGGTGGCCAGGCGGCCAGGTCCGCACCGGGGACGGCGGGCAGCGTGCCGGTCGGGGCGAGGACACCTTCGGCGTGCCGGGTCCAGCTCACCTCGTCGTCGCGGTCGGCCGGCCGCGAGTAGACACCGACCTCGCGCGTGCCGTTGCCCGGGTCCGCGGCGCCGACCACCACCTGCAGCTGGACCGCGCCCTCGTCGGGCACCACCAGCGGGGCGCCGAGGGTCAGCTCGGCGACGTCACCGGTGCCGACCTGCTCTCCCGCGCGCAGGGCGATCTCCAGGTGCCCGGTGCCGGGGAACAGCAGCCGGCCGGCCACGCGGTGGTCGTTCAGCCAGGGCTGCAACGCGGGCGAGAGCCGTCCCGTGAACACGGCGCTGTCCTCGTCCGCGCGCAGGACCGCCGCACCGAGCACGGCGTGCTCCGTGGGCGCGAGGCCGAGCGAGGTCACGTCGGCGCCGGCCGCGGTGCTGTCGAGCCAGTACCACTCGCGCTGGAACGCGTAGCCGGGCAGCGCCACCCGCTTCGGACGCCCGCCGTGACCGTCGGCGACGGCGGCCCAGTCCACGGCGGCACCGTGCGCGAACGCCTCACCGAACGAGGCGAGGACCCGGTCGAGGCCTCCGTCGTCGCGGCGCAGCGAGCCGACAGCGGCCACCGCGGCGTCGGTCTCCTGGATTCCCACGGTGAGAACCGGGTGCGGGCTCGCCTCCACGAAGAGCGTGTGCCCGGCGTCGACCGCCGCGCGCACGGCCTGTTCGAACAGGACGGTGCCGCGCAGGTTCGTGTACCAGTAGCCGGCGCCCATCGTGGCGGTGTCGATCGGCTCACCGGTCACCGTCGAGTAGAACGGCACGCCGGTCGAGCTCGGCCGCAGGCCGTCGAGCACCTCGGCGAGGCGTTCGCGCAACGACTCGACGTGCGCGCTGTGCGAGGCGTAGTCCACCGGGAGCCGCTTCGCCCGGACGCCGCCGGCCACCAGCTGCTCGTACAGCTCGTCGAGCGCGTCACCGTCACCGGAGACCACGGTCGAGGCGGCACCGTTGACGGCGGCGACCGACAGCCTCCCCTCCCACGCGCCGAGGCGTTCCCGGACGTCGTCCACCCCGGCACCGACCGACATCATGCCGCCGGTGCCCGCGAGCACCTCCGCGATGGCGCGCGACCGCAACGCCACGACACGGGCGCCATCGGCCAGCGACAGCGCGCCCGCGGCGCACGCGGCGGCGATCTCCCCCTGCGAGTGGCCGATGAAGGCCGCGGGGGTGACGCCGGCCGCCTGCCAGGTGTGCGCCAGCGACACCATCACCGCCCACAGCAGTGGTTGCACCACGTCCACGCGGTCCAGCGCGCCGGAGAGCTCGGAGTCGAAGTCCCAGTCGGTGTACGGCTTCAGCGCGGCCGCGCAGTCGGCCATGCGCGCGGCGAACACCGGTGAGGAGTCGATCAGCTCGGTGGCCATGCCCCGCCACTGCGACCCCTGGCCGGGGAAGACGAACACCGGCTTGGCCCTGCCCGCCGCGGTGGCGGAGGTGAGCGCGGCGTGGGTGCCGCCGGCCGCGAGCGCGGCCAGGGCCTCGTGCCGTTCCGCGTCGGTACCGGTGATGGACGCGCGCTGCGCGAAGCGTGCCCTGCCGTGGGCGAGCGACCAGCCGACTTCCGGCGTGCCGAGCCCGGGATGCGCGTTCAGGTGGTCGCGCAGGGTGGCCGCCTGGCCCGCGAGCGCGTCCGGCGTCTTCGCGGAGAGCAGCCAGGGCAGCCGCGCTCCTTCCCCGGCGGCGCTCGCGGCGGGCACGGCGGGCGCCTGCTCGACGATGACGTGCGTGTTGGTGCCGCTGATCCCGAACGAGGAGATCCCTGCGCGGCGCGGACGGGACAGCGCGGGCCACTCCCTCGCCTCGGTCAGCAGCCGCACCTCGCCCGCCTCCCAGTCCACCTTGGACGAAGGGGCGTCGACGTGCAGGGTCTTCGGCATGATGCCGTGGCGCAGCGCTTGGACCATCTTGATGACGCCGGCGACACCGGCGGCCGCCTGGGTGTGACCGATGTTCGACTTGATCGAGCCGAGCCACAGCGGTTCGCCGTGCTCGCCGCGTTCCTGCCCGTAGGTGGCGAGCAGCGCCTGCGCCTCGATGGGGTCGCCCAGGGTGGTGCCCGTGCCGTGCGCCTCCACGACGTCCACATCGGACGGTGAGAGGCGCGCGTTCGCCAGCGCGTCCAGGATGACGCGCTCCTGCGACGGCCCGTTCGGCGCGGTCAGGCCGTTGGAGGCGCCGTCCGAGTTCACCGCGGTCCCGCGGACCAGGGCGAGGACCTCGTGGCCGTTGCGGCGTGCTTCGGAGAGCCGTTCCACGACCAGCACGCCGACGCCCTCTCCCCACACCGTGCCGGACGCCGAGTCGGCGAAGGCGTGGGTGCGGGCATCGGCGGCGAGCGCGCCCTGCCGGCTGAACTCCACGAACGTGTCCGGCGTCGCCATCACCGCGACACCGCCGACGAGCGCCAGCCCGCACTCGCCCTGCCGCAGCGCCTGTCCCGCGAGGTGCAGCGCCACCAGCGAGGAGGAGCACGCGGTGTCCACGGACAGGCTCGGGCCCTCCAGTCCGAGGGTGTAGGAGATCCGGCCGGAGATGATGCTGCCGGTGCCGAAGCTGCCGAGGTAGTCGTGGTACTGCACACCGGCGAACACGCCCGTGCGGCTGCCCTTGAGGGACTGCGGGTCGATGCCCGCCGCTTCCAGCGCCTCCCAGGAGGCTTCGAGCAGCAACCGCTGCTGCGGGTCCATCACCGCGGCCTCGTTGGGGCTGATGCCGAAGAACGCCGCGTCGAACTCGCCTGCCTCGTGCAGGAAGCCGCCTTCGCCGACGTAGCTGGTGCCGGGACGCCCGCCGGTCGGGTCGAGGACGCGGTCGACGTCCCAGCCGCGGTTGCGCGGGAACGGGGTGATCGCGTCGGAGGCGTCGTGCACCAGCCGCCACAGCTCGTCGGGCGAGGTGACACCACCGGGGTACCGGCAGGCCATGCCGACGATCGCGAGCGGCTCGTCCGCGGGGGCGGTGGAGGTGCGGCCGCGACGCTTGCGCCCTCCGCCGGTGACGAGGGTGCCGAGGTAGCTGCTGAGCACCTCGGACGACGGGTGGTCGAACACGAGCGTCGCCGGCAGGCGCAGCCCCGTCTCCTGGATGAGCGCGTTGCGCAGCTCGATCGCGGCGAGCGAGTCGAAGCCGAGGTCGTTGAACGCGCGGTCGGCCTCGATCCCCTCGGGTGAGGCGTGCCCCAGCACCGCGGCGACGTGCGTGCGCACGAGCTGCAGCAGCGCCTCGGCGCGTTCTTCGTCCCCGAGGGCGGCGATGCGGTCGGCGAAGGCCGTCCCCGTCTCGCCCGCGGCGGCCCTGCGGCGCTCGGTCCGTCCGGCGAGCGCGCGGAACACGGGGGCGAGCGACTCACCCTGCGCGCGCAACGCGGTGAGGTCGAGCCGCACCGGTGCGAGCGCCGGCACGGCGGTGCGCAGGGCACGGTCGAACAGCGCCGTGCCTTCTTCTTCCGTCAGCGGCGTCATGCCGCCGCGCGCGATCCGCGCGTGGTCGGCCGCCTCGATCGTGCTCGTCATCCCACCGGTGGGCACCCAGGGTCCCCATGCGAGCGACAGCGCGGGCAGACCGCTCGCGGCGCGGTGCGCGGCGAGGGCGTCGAGGAGGGCGTTCGCCGCGGCGTAGTTGCCCTGGCCCGGTGCGCCGGCGGTGCCGGCGATCGAGGAGAACAGCACGAACGCCGAGACCTCGCCGGCCAGTTCGTGCAGGTGCAGCGCGCCGAGCGCCTTCGGCCCCAGCACGGTGTCGAGCCGTTGCGGTGTCAGGGAGTCCACGACGCCGTCGTCGAGCACGCCGGCCGCGTGCACGACGGCGGTGAGCGGGTGCCCGGCCGGGATGGCGGCGAGCACGGCGGCGAGCGCGGCGCGGTCGGCCACGTCGCAGGCGGCGCTCGTCACCGCCGCGCCGAGATCGGTCAGCTCCGCCACCAGCTCCGCACCCGCGCCGCTCCGGCTGACCAGCAGCAGGTGCCGCACGCCGTGCTCGGTGACGAGGTGCCGGGCGAGCACCGGGCCGAGACCGCCGGTGGCACCGGTGAGCAGCACCGTGCCTTCGGGGTCGAACGCGGGCCGGTCGTCGTCCGCGGCGCGGTTCGCGCGCAGGAGGCGGGCCGCGTAGGTCCGGCCGTCGCGGACGGCGAGCTGCGGTTCGCCGGAGGCGAGAGCCGCCGGGACGAGCTCGGCGAGGTTGTCGGCGGCGCCGGGTTCGAGGTCGACCAGCAGGAACCGGTCCGGCTGCTCGGACTGGGCGGACCGCACCAGGCCCCACACCGCGGCACCGGCCAGGTCGGTGACACCTCCGGCGCCGGTGTGGTCGACCGCGCCGCGCGTCACGACCGCGAGCGGCCGCGCGTCGTCCTCCTGGAGCGCGGCCAGCGCGGCGTGCGTCGCCATGCGGACCGCCTCGGGCGTGGTACCGGGTGTCGTCATCAGCACCCGGTAGCCGGAGTCGCCGCCGGTCTCGCCGAGCGTCACCGGCTGCCAGCCGAGGGCGTACAGCGCGTCGGCGGTCGCGTCGTGCTCCCGGCGCAGGTTCGCCAGTGGCCGCGAGACGAGCGAGGCCGCGGTGGCGACCGGTGCGCCCTCGCTGTCGGCGAGCTCCACCGCGAACTCGCCGTCGGACAGCGGCAGCAGCCGCGCGCGCAGCACCGCCGCACCCGTGGCGTGCAGCGCGACTCCGGTGAACAGGAACGGCAGCCGCGCGCCGTCACCTCCCGGGGTGTCGCCGCCGAGCAGCGCGAGGGAGTGCAGTGCGGCGTCGAACGCGGCCGGGTGCAGACCGAACCGGCCGGCGTCGGCCGCCGGGCCGTCCGGGAGGCGGACCTCGGCGTACACCTCACCGGTCGCACCGCGCCACGCCGCCGTGAGCGCGCGGAACGCGGGGCCGTAGTCCAGCCCGGACCCGGCCAGCCGCTCGTAGAGGCCGGTGACGTCGAGCGGTTCGGCGTCCTCGGGCGGCCAGACGTCCAGCCCGGCCGGCCGCTCAGTCCGCCCGGAGCCGAGCAGGCCCGACGCGTGCAGCGTCCAGGGCTCGTCCGGCGCCGCCTGCTCGGGACGCGCGTACACCGCGACCTCCCGGAGGTCGTCCTGTCCCCCGCCGACGACGACCTGGATGCGCACGGCCCCGTCGGGTGGGAGCACGAGGGGCACCTCGAGCGTCAGCTCGTCGATGCTCCGCGCGCCGACCTGGTCTCCCGCGCGGACGGCGAGCTCCACCATCGCGGTACCGGGCAGCACCACCGCGCCGCCCACGACGTGATCGGCGAGCCACGGGTGCGTGCGGGTGGAGAGCCTGCCCGTGAGCACCACCCCGCCCGAACCGGCGACCACCGTCACCGCGCCCAGCAGCGGGTGCTCGGCCGCGTCGACACCGAACGCGGCGACCGAACCCGTCGAGCCCGTGTCCCCGACCGTCTCCGGCCAGAACCGGTCGCGCTGGAACGCCGTCGGCGGCAGGTCGACCGGACGTGCGCCGCGCACCAGCTCCGTCCACTCGGGACCGGCGCCGGAGACGTGCAGCCCGGCCGCGGCGGTCAGGAGCGTCTCGGCCTCGTCGCGCTCACGGCGCGCCGTCGCGACCAGCACCACGTCCGCCTCGGTGCCGTCCTCGGCGACCAGGCACTCGCGCGCCATCGCGGTGAGCACCGCGTCCGGGCCGATCTCCAGGAAACGGGTGACGCCCGCGTTGTGGAGGGCGCGCACGCCGTCGTGGAAGCGCACCGCCTCACGCACGTGACGCACCCAGTACTCCGGTGCGGCGAGCTCTTCGTGCCCGGCGAGCGCGCCGCTGACGTTGGAGACGACGGGAATCGTCGCGCGCCGGTAGGTCAGCGCGGCGGCGACCGCGCGGAACTCGGCCAGCATCGGCTCCATGAGCGGCGAGTGGAAGGCGTGGGACACGCGCAGCTGCCGGGTCTTCTCGAACTGCGCGGCAACCGACCGCACGGCGTCGGTGTCACCCGAGATGACCACGGACCGCGGTCCGTTGACGGCCGCGATGCCCACCCGTCCGCCGGTCCTGTCGAGCAGCGGCAGGACCTCGCTCTCGGTGGCGCGCAGCGACACCATGGCGCCGCCCTCCGGCAGCGCCTGCATGAGCCTGCCGCGCGCGGCCACCAGCCGGACGGCGTTGTCCAGGTCGAGCACCCCGGCGACGTGCGCCGCGGCCAGCTCGCCGATCGAGTGGCCGCCGACGTGGTCCGGTGCCATGCCCCAGGACTCGATCAACCGGTACAGCGCGACCTCGAAGGTGAACAACGCGGCCTGCGTCACCGCGGTGCGGTTCAGCGGTTCGGCGTCGGTGCCGAACATGACGTCGCGCAAGCCGGACAGCGCCGCGTCCTCCTGTGCGAAACGCTCGCACAGCTCGTCGAACGCCGCCGCGAAGACCGGGAAGCCGGCGTGCAGCTCCCTGCCCATGCCGGGCCGCTGCGAGCCCTGTCCGGTGAACAGGTACGCGGTCTGTCCTTTCCGGACACGACCGGCCACGGCGGCGGGTCCGCCTTCGGCGACGCGCGCGACGGCGGCCAGCAGCGCGTCGCGGTCCGCGCCCAGCACCACCGCGCGGTACTGCTGGGCGGTGCGCGTCCCGGCGAGCGACCAGGCGACGTCCAGCGGGTCCAGGTCGCGAGCGTGCTCGGCCAGTCCCGCTGCCTGTGCGCGGACCGCCGCCGGCGTGCGACCCGACAGCACCCACGGCACGACCGCCGGCACGAGGCGGTCCACCGGTGCTTCCCCTTCGCCCGCGGGCTCCACGACCGGGGCTTCCTCGATGATGGTGTGCGCGTTGGTGCCGCTGGCGCCGAACGACGACACGGCGGCCCTCCGGGGACGGTCCGCCTCCGGCCACGGCCGGTTCTCGGTCAGCAGCCGGATCTCGCCGCCGCTCCAGTCCACCTTGGACGTCGGCTCTTCGCCGTGCAGCGTCTTCGGCAGGGTGCGGTGCCGCAACGCCATGACGACCTTGATGATCCCGGCGACGCCCGCGGCGGCCTGGGTGTGCCCGATGTTGGTCTTGACCGAACCGAGGAACAGCGGGGCCTCACGGGTGTGCTCCGCGCCGTACGTCGCCTGCAGGGACTGGGCTTCGATCGGGTCGCCGAGCGTGGTGCCGGTGCCGTGCGCCTCGACCAGGTCCACATCGGCCGGGGTGAGCCTGGCCGAGTCCAGCGCCGCGCGGATGACGCGCTGCTGCGACGGTCCGTTCGGGGCGGTGAGGCCGTTCGAGGCGCCGTCCTGGTTCACCGCGCTGCCGCGCACGACGGCCAGCACCTCGTGGCCGTTGCGGCGCGCGTCGGAGAGCCGTTCGAGCACGAGCATCCCGGCGCCCTCGCCCCAGCCCGTGCCGTCCGCGGAGTCGGAGAAGGCCTTGCACCGGCCGTCCGCCGACAGCCCGCGCTGGCGGCTGAACGCGATGAAGGCGTTCGGCGTGGCCATGACCGTCGCGCCGCCCGCGAGCGCGAGCGTGCACTCCTTCGCCCGCAGCGCCTGGATGGCGAGGTGCACCGCGACGAGCGCGGACGAGCACGCGGTGTCGACCGTGACCGCCGGGCCTTCGAGCCCGAGGGTGTAGGAGATGCGGCCGGAGAGCACCGCGGCGAGCACACCGGTCCCGAGCGCCGCCTCCCGGTCGCTCGGCATCCGGGCGAGCAGGTCCTTGTAGTCCTGCCCGTTCGTGCCCGCGAAGACACCGACGCGCGCGCCCCGCAGGGTGCCCGGCGCCACCCCGGACCGCTCCAGCGCCTCCCAGGAGGTTTCGAGCAGCAACCTCTGCTGGGGGTCCATCGCGAGCGCCTCGCGCGGGCTGATGCCGAAGAAGTCCGGCTCGAACCCCGCGGCGTCGTCGAGGAAGGCGCCGCGGGTGAGGTAGGTCTTCCCCTCGGCGTCGGGGTCCGGGTCGAAGAGCTGCCCGATGTCCCAGCCGCGGTCGGACGGGAACTCGTCCACCGCGTCGACCCCACCGGTCACCAGCTGCCACAGCTGTTCCGGCGTGGTGACACCGCCGGGGAACCGGCAGCCCATGCCGACGATCGCGATCGGTTCGGCGTCCTGCGTCTCGACCTCGCGCAGCCGCTGCCGCGTCGCGTGCAGCTCGCCCGAGACGCGCTTGAGGTAGGCGAGCAGCTTCTCGTCGTTGGTCATCGGTGTGTCGCCACTCCTGTGCGAAGCCGAGGGCCGCGGCCGGATCAGGCCGAGCCGAGTTCTTTGTCGATGAAGGCGAAGACGTCGTCCGCCGACGCCTCCTCCAGCCGTCCGGCCAGCACAGCCGCCCCGTCACCGACGAGGGCCTCGTTCAGGTCGGTGAGCAGCGCCTGCAGCCGCATGGTGATCCGGCCCTGCTCCAGGTCGGACGGGCTCATCGCGGTCAGCCGGGCGGCCATGCCCTCCAGCTCGGCCACCACGCCGTCCACGGTGCCCGCCGCGTCCGCGGCCGCGCCGCCGCCGATCTGCTCGTCCAGGTGCCGGGCGAGGGCCAGTGGCGTGGCGTAGTCGAAGATCAGCGTCGCGGGCAACGGGACGCCGGCCGCGCTGCTGATCCGGTTGCGCAGGTCCACCGAGGTCAGCGAGTCGAAGCCGAGGTCGCGGAACGCGGTGCCCGGCTCGATCGCGGTACCGCTCTCGTAGCCGAGCACCGACGCGGCCTGGGTGCACACGAGGTCCTGCAACGCCCGGTCGCGCTCACCGGCGGTCAGGCCGGCGAGGCTGTCGGCGAAGCCCGCGAGCTCGGCGGTGCCGGCACCGCCGCCCGCGCTGACGGTGGCCCCGGGAAGCTCCGCCAGCAGCGGGCTCGGCCGCGTCGCGGTGAACGCTGGGGCGAAGGTGGACCACTCGACGTCCGCGACGGTCACCGCACTGTCGCCTCCGTCGAGCGCACGGCGCAACGCCACCAGCGCTTTGCCGGGGTCGAGCGCCGTGATGCCCATGGCGGCCGTCGCGGAGCGCACCGCGCCGTGTGCCGCCATGCCCTCGCCGCCCCACGGTCCCCAGGCCACCGACGTCGCCGCGAGTCCCATGCCACGGCGGTGCTCGGCGAGCGCGTCGAGGTAGGCGTTGGCCGCCGCGTAGTTGGCCTGGCCCGCGCCGCCGACCGTCGCGGTCAGCGAGGAGAAGAGCACGAACGCCGAGAGGCCCTTGTCCTTCGTCAGCTCGTGCAGATGCCTCGCGGCGTCGGCCTTCGGCGCGAAGACGCCGCTGAACCGCTCGGGCGTGAGCGAGTCGAGCACGCCGTCGTCCAGCACGCCCGCGAGGTGCACGACCGTCGAGAGTGGACGGTCTGCGGGGATGCCGTCGAGCAGTGCGGCCACCGCGTCGCGGTCGGCCACGTCGCAGGCGACCAGGCGCGCCTCGACACCCGCCGCGGCCAGTTCGGCGACGAGCTCGTCCGCACCGGGTGCCTCCGCGCCGCGCCGCGAGATCAGCAGCAGGTGCTTCGCACCCTGGTCGACGAGCCAGCCGGTGACGGCGGCGCCGACCGCACCGGTGGCGCCGGTGACCAGCACCGTTCCCTCCGGCTCCCAGCGGGAGGCGATCCGCGCGGGCGCGGGTTCGAGCCGCCTGCCGTAGGCGACGGACTCGCGGACGAGCAGCTGGTCCTCGTCTCCCGGGTCGGCGAGCACGGCCGCGAACCGCGCCACGGCGGCGGTTCCCAGCTCGGCGGGCAGGTCCACGACGCCGCCCCACCGGTCGGGGTGCTCCAGCGCGGCGACCCTGGCGAGGCCCCAGACCGCCGCCTGGTCGACCCCGGTCACCGCGGATGAGGCGCCGTGGGCCACCGCATCCCGTGTGACACACCAGAGCGGTGCGCCGTGGCCGGCGTCGCCGAGGGCCTGGACGAGGGCCGCGGTCACCGCGGCCGCCTCCACCGCGGTGCCGGCGGCCGGTGCGAGCAGCGACAGCACTCCGTCGGCGCCGGGGCCGGCCGAGGCGAGCAGCTCGGCGAGCGCGGTGCGACCGGTGCCACCGGGCACGGCGAGCACCTCGGTCCGCAACCCGGCCGCCGCGAGACCGTCGAGCACCGCGCGCGTCCAGTCGTCGGGGTCCTGCGGTGCCAGGACGAGCCAGGAGGCCGCTCCACCGGGCGTCGCGGGCGGTGCCAGCGGAGCCCACGTGACCCGGTGGCGCCAGGCGTCGGCGGCCGCGTCGGCGCGCTGCCGGTCGTACCACGAGGCGAGTGCGGGAAGCACCGGCGCGACCGAGTCCTCGCCGACGCCCAGCGTCGCGGTGAGAGAGGCCAGGTTCCCTTCGGACACCAGGTCCCAGAAGGCGGCGGTCACGTCGCCGCGGGTGCCTGCGGACCGTTCGGCCTGCAGGATCGGCGCGTCCTCCCAGTAGCGGTCGCGCCGGAACGGGTACGTCGGCAGGTCCACCTTGCGGCCGCCGGCGAACACGGCCCTCCACTCAGGACCTCCGCCGGTGGTGTGCAGTGCGCACAGGGCTTCCACGAGGGTCTCGTCCTCGGGCCGGTCGCGCCGCTGCGTGCGGAGGACCGCGACCGTCTCGCCCACCACGGCCAGTGCCATGGTGGTCAGCACCGAGTCCGGCCCCACCTCGAGCAGCCGCGTCGCGCCTTCCTCGACCAGCGTGGAGACACCGTCGCCGAAGCGCACGGCCTGGCGCACGTGCCGCACCCAGTACTCCGGTGAGGTCAGCTCCTCCGCCGTGGCGAGCACGCCGGTGACGTTGGAGACCACCGGCAGCGAGGGCTCGTGGAACGTCAGTCCGGACAGGACTTCGCGGAACTGTCCGAGCATCGGGTCCATGCGGTGCGAGTGGAAGGCGTGCGAGACGGTCAGGCGGGTGGTCTTCTCGAAGTGCGCGGCCACCGCGGTCACGGCGTCCTCGTCACCGGAGATCACGACCGAGCGCGGTCCGTTGACCGCCGCGATGTCGACGCCCTCGGTCAGCAGCGGGACGACGTCGGCTTCGGCGGCCAGCAGCGACACCATCGCACCACCGGACGGCAAGGCCTGCATCAGCCTGCCGCGCGCGGCCACCAGCGCGACGGCGTCCTCGACGCTCAGCACGCCCGCGACGTGCGCGGCCACCACCTCGCCGATCGAGTGACCGCCGACGTGGTCGGGACGCACGCCCCAGTGCTCCAGCTGGCGGTAGAGCGCGGTCTCGAAGGTGAACAACGCCGCCTGCGTGTAGGCCGTGCGCGCGAGCGCCGTCACGGCGGCCGGGTCCTCGGGGTCGGCGAACATCAGGTCGCGCAGCGGTTCGTCGAGGTGCTTGCCGAACGCCAGGCAGAGCTCGTCGAAGGTCTGCGCGAACACGTCGAACCCGGCGTGCAGCGTGCGGCCCATGCCGGGTCGCTGGGAACCCTGGCCCGAGAAGAGGACCGCGAGCCCGCCGGGCGCCCCGGCGACGACGGCGGGGGTGTCCCCGGACGCGACCGCGCGCAGCGCCTCCAGCAGTTCGGCGCGGTTCCTGCCGGTCACGGCGGCGCGGTGGGAGAACGCCGCGCGCGTGGTGGCGAGCGAGAACCCGATGTCGAACGGATCGGCGTCGGCGTCGTCGCCGAACCTCGCGCGCAGCCGGTCGGCCTGACGCCGCACGGCGTCGGACCCCTTGCCCGACAGCACCCACGGCACCACCGGCAGCGCGGCGCGCTCCCGCTCCTGCCCGGCGGCGGGCTCGGGTGCCTGCTCGACGATCACGTGCGAGTTGGTGCCGGAGATGCCGAACGACGAGACACCGATGCGGCGCGGGTGGTCCTGCTCCGGCCAGTCGCGGGTCTCGGTGAGCAGCCGGACGTTGCCCGCGGACCAGTCCACGGCCTTGCTCGGCTCGGTGACGTGCAGCGTCTTCGGGAGCACGCCGTGCCGGATCGCCTGGACCGCCTTGATGATCGAGGCCACGCCCGCCGCCGCCTGCGGGTGACCCATGTTCGACTTGATCGAGCCCAGCCACAGCGGCGCCTGGCGGTTCTGGCCGTAGGCGGTGATCACGGACTGCGCCTCGATCGGGTCCCCGAGCGTGGTGCCGGTGCCGTGCGCCTCGACCGCGTCGACGTGGTGCGGTGCGAGCCGCGCGTCGGCGAGCGCCTGCTCGATCACGCGCACCTGCGCCGGGCCGCTGGGCGCGGTGAGGCCGTTGGAGGCGCCGTCCTGGTTGACCGCGCTGCCGCGCACGACGGCCAGCACCTCGTGCCCGTTGCGCACGGCGTCCGAGAGGCGTTCGAGCAGCAGCATCCCCGCTCCCTCCGACCAGGCGGCACCGGCCGCGTCGTCGGAGAAGGAGTGGCAGCGCCCGTCCGGGGACAGCGCGCGGCGCTCGCTGAACTCGAGGAACATCTCCGGGCTCGCCATGACCGCGGCGCCGCCGGCGAGGGCGAGCGTGCACTCCCCGCGGCGCAGCGACCCGATCGCCGAGTGCAGTGCGACCAGCGAGGACGAGCACGCGGTGTCCATCGTGACCGCGGGCCCCTCCAGTCCGAGCGTGTAGGCGATGCGGCCGGAGACGATGCTGCCGGAGATGGTGCCGCCGACGTAGTCGTGGTGCATCAGTCCGACGAAGACCCCGGTCGGGGTGCCCTTGCAGGCCCCGGGGTCGATTCCCGCGCGCTCGAACGCCTCCCACGTGACCTCCAGCAGCAGTCGCTGCTGCGGGTCGGTGCCCGGAGCGTCCTTGGGGCTGATGCCGAAGAACGCGGGGTCGCACTCGGCGGCGTCGTGCAGGAAGCCGCCCTCGCGGACGTAGGAGGTGCCGGGCGGGCCGGGCTCGGGGACGTAGAACGACTCGGCGTCCCAGCCCCGGTCGGACGGGAACTCGCTCACCACGTCGACGCCGTCGGCGACGATCTCCCACAGGTCCTCCGGCGTGCGCACCCCGCCGGGGTACCGGCAGCCCATGCCGATGATCGCGATGGGCTCGCGGTGGCGGTCCTCCAGCTCGCGGACGCGGCGGCGGCTGCGCTCCAGCTCCGTCGTCGCCCGCTTGAGGTAGTCGCGGAGCTTGTCCGCAGTCGCCGAATCTGCCGTGGCATCCATCAGAGGGCTCCCAGTTCGTTGTCGATCCTCGCGAAGAGCTCGTCGTCGCTCGCCTCGCCGGCATCGGGCGAGGCGGGTTCGGAGCCGTCCGTGCGGCCGTCGCGCCAGGCGTGCAGCAACGCCTCCAGCCGTGCCGTCACGCGGGCCTGCCCGTCACCGTCGCCGTGCAGCGCGCGCAGGGCCGCTTCCAGGCCGTCGATCTCGGTCAGCACCGCCTGGGCGAGGTCCTCGGGGCCGGGCACGAGTGCGGCCTTGAGGTGCGCGGCGAGCGCGATCGGGTTCGGCTGGTCGAACACCAGCGTCGCCGGGAGGGTCAGTCCCGTCGCCGCGGCGAGCAGGTTGCGCAGCTCCACGGCGGCGAGCGAGTCGAACCCCAGCTCCTGGAACGCGCGGCCCGGGTCGATCGACTCGGCCGACGGGTGGCCGAGCACACCGGCCACGTGAGTGCGCACGAGGTCCAGCAACGCCTTGTCCCGCTGCGCTTCGGTGAGCGACGCGAGTCGCTCGCGCCAGCCCGCGCCGTTCGCGGCGCCGGCACCCGGCTCGGCTGCCCGCCGCGGTGCGCGCACGAGACCGCGCAGCAACGGCGGCACACCGCCCGCGCGGTGCCGCACGGCGGCCGCGTCGAGCCGAGTGGGGACGAGCACCGCCTCCTCGCCACCGACCGCGGCGTCGAAGAGGCGCAGGCCCTGCTCGGCGGTCAGCGGCGGGAACCCGAGGCGCCGCAGGCGTTCGGTGTCCGCCTCGTCCATGTCGTCGCTCATGCCGCCGGTGCCCGTCCACAGGCCGTAGGCGAGTGAGACGGCGGGAAGTCCCAGCGCGCGGCGGTGCTCGGCGAGCCCGTCGAGGAAGGTGTTCGCCGCGGCGTAGTTGCCCTGGCCGCCCGGTACCAGCGTGCCCGCGGCCGACGACAGCAGCACGAAGGCCGACAGGTTCCGTTCGCTCGTGCAGCTCGTGCAGGTGCCACGCGGCGTCCACCTTCGGCCGCAGCACCCGGTCGACGCGCTCGGGGTCGAGCCCGGCCAGCACACCGTTGTCCACCACGCCGGCCGCGTGCACCACGGCGCGCACGTCGTGCTCGGCGAGCAGCGCGGCGAGCGCCGCGCGGTCCGTCACGTCGCAGCGGGCGAGCGTCACCGACGCGCCGGCCGCCTCCAGCTCCGCGCGCAGCTCCTCGGCGCCGGGCGCGGCCGCTCCCCTGCGCCCGGCCAGGAGCAGCCGCCGCACACCGCGTTCCGCGACGAGGTGCCGCGCGAGCTGCGCGCCGAGGCCACCTGTGCCGCCGGTGATGAGCACAAGTCCGTCGGAATCCCAGGACAGCGGTTCGGCCGACTCGGCCCGTGCGAGGCGCGGCACCCACAGCTCACCGCCGGCGACGACGACCTCCGGCTCGCCGACGGTCAGCGCCGCGCGGACCGCGTCGTCGGCGGCGACCTGCTCGTCGGTCGCGGCCAGATCGGTGCTCACGACGAGGAACCGGCCGGGGTTCTCCGCCTCCGCGGCGCGGATCAGCCCGCGCACGGCCGCGTGGGCGAGGTCGCCCGTGCGCAGCACCACGGCCAGGCGGCGTCCGGCGGACAGCGGGTCGTCCAGCCACCCCCGCACCCGGTCGAGCGTCGTGTGCACGCGTTCCCGCACCATTCCCGGCACCTCGTCACCGGCGTCGGGCACCGGCGGGACGAACACGGGGTCGGTGTCGGAGCGGTCGGCCGCACCGGACGCCGCGACCAGCTCGATCCGGTACAGCGGCAGGTCCGCGGAGCCCGCGAGCGCCTCCGGGGACACCGGGCGCGCGACGAGGCTGCGCACACTGGCCACCGGGTGCCCGTGCTGATCGGACAGCTCGAGCGACACCGCACCCGTCCCGTCCGGCGAGAGCCGCAGCCGCAGCACGTCGGCTCCGGCGCGGTGCAACCGCACCCCGCCCCACGCGAACGGCAGCACGGCACGTCCGTCGGGCAGGTCGAGCAGGTTGACGTGCAACACGGCGTCGAGCAGCGCGGGGTGCAGGCCGAACCCGGCGGCGGTGCCCCGGGCGGAGTCGGGTAGCGCGGCTTCGCCGAACAGCTCGTCGCCGCGGCGCCACATGGCCCGCAGGCCCTGGAACACCTCGCCGTAGCCGTAGCCGGTGCGCGCCAGCCGCGGGTACAGGTCGGCCAGCTCGACCGGCTCCGCTCCCTCCGGCGGCCAGACCTCCGGCGCCGCGGCCGCTTCCCCCGCACCCGCGGCCAGGGTGCCGCTCGCGTGGCGCGTCCAGGAGCCACCTTCGTCGGCGGCGTCACCCCGGCGGGACCAGATGGTCAGTTCACGGCGGTCCGGCGCGTCGTCGCGCGCACCGCCGACGACCACCCGGACGGCCACCGCGCCGTCGCCGGGGAGGAGCAGCGGTGCGTCGAGGGTCAGCTCCTCGACGGTGTCGCACCCGACGTGCTCGCCCGCTCGCAGGGCCAGCTCGACGAACGCCGTACCGGGCAGCAGCACCGCGCCGTGCACCGAGTGGTCGGCCAGCCAGGTCTGCGCCGTCGGCGAGAGCCGTCCGGTGAGCACGGCGGCCCCGTTCTCGGGCACGTCGGTCGCCGCGGGCACCAGCGGGTGCCCGGTCGAGTGCTGGCCGAGCCCCTCCGGGTCGCCCGCCGGCGTCGTGCTCTCCTCCAGCCACAACCGTTCGCGCTGGAACGCATAGGTCGGCAGCTCCACCCGCTGGGCGTTGTGGGCGGCGAAGAAGCGCTCCCAGTCGACTGTGCCCCCCGCGGCGTGCAGGGTCGCGGCGGCGCTGACGACGTCCAGTTCCTCGTCACCGTCGCGGCGGAGCCCGGCGATCGCCACGCTGTCACCGCCGAGTGCGTCGGCGGCGAGCGCGGTGAGCGCGGCGTCCGGTCCCAGCTCGACGAACCGGCGCGCGCCGAGCGCGTGCGCAGCCGCCAGCGCGGGGGCGAAGCGGACCGGTTTCACCACGTGCTCGACCCAGTACTCCGGTGTGGTCAGCGCGGTGGTCGCGAGCTCACCCGTCATCGTCGAGACGATCGGCACCCGCGGCTCCGCGTAGGAGCACCGTTCCGCCACCTGCGCGAACTCCGCGAGCATCGGACGCATCAGCGGCGAGTGGAAGGCGTGGGACACGGTGAGCCGCTTGACCTTCCCGAACCGCGCGGCGAGCTCGTCGACGGCTTCGGCCGTGCCGGAGACGACGACCGACCGCTCGCCGTTGACGGCCGCGAGTGCCACCTGGCCGGTGAGGAACGGCGCGACCTCGGCCTCGGAGGCCCGCACCGCGGCCATCGCGCCCCCGGACGGCAGTGCCGCCATCAGGCGACCCCGCGCACCGGTCAGCGCGACCGCGTCCTCCAGCGAGAACACACCGGCGACGTGAGCGGCGGCCAGCTCACCGACCGAGTGGCCGACCAGGTGGCCGGGCACGATCCCCCAGGACTCGAACAACCGGTACAGCGCGACCTCCACGGCGAAGATGGCGAGCTGCGCGTAGTCGGTGCGGTTCAGCAGCTCGGCGTCGCCGTCGATCACGGCGGCCAGCGGCTCGTCCAGGTACCGGTCCGCGAGCACGCACACGGCGTCGAAGGTTTCGGCGTACACGGGGAACGCCGCACGCAGCGCGCGGCCCATGCCGATCCGCTGCGAACCCTGGCCGGTGAACAAGAACGCCGTCGAACCCCTCTTGCCGGCCAACGGGGACGCGAGGGCGAGCCGGTCGAGCAGCTCCCCCTCGTCCCTGCCGACGGCGATCACGCCGTGCTCGAACCTGGACCGTGTGACGGCAAGGGACAGCGCGACGTCCGCACTGCGCAGCTCGGGGTGTTCGGCGAGGTGCGCTCGCAGGCGGGCACGCTGGTCCTCGAGTGCGCGCGGCGTGCGCGCGGTGACGATCCACGGCACCGCGGAACTCGCCGGTGTCCCGGCCTCCGGGGGCGGTGCCGGCGCGGGAGGCTGCTCCAGCACCACGTGCGCGTTGGTCCCGCTGAGCCCGAACGAGGACACGGCGGCCCTGCGCGGCCGGCCGGTCTCCGGCCACGGCTGCCGCTTCACCGCCAGCTCGACGGCGCCCGCGGTCCAGTCCACCTGGTCGGTGGCGGTGTCGGCGTGCAGCGTCGGCGGAACCTCGCCGTGCTTCATGGCCAGCACCACCTTGATCACGCCCGCGATCCCGGCCGCGGCCTGGGCGTGACCGATGTTCGACTTCACCGAACCGAGCAGCAGCGGGTGCGCGCGGTCCTGACCGTAGGTGGCCAGCAGCGCCTGCGCCTCGATCGGGTCGCCCAGCGCCGTACCGGTGCCGTGCGCCTCCACGACGTCCACGTCGGACGGCTTCAGACCGGCACTCGCCAGCGCCTGCCGGATGACGCGCTGCTGCGACGGCCCGTTCGGCGCGGTCAGCCTGCTGCTCGCACCGTCGGAGTTGATCGCGGAACCGCGGATCACCGCGAGCACGGGGTGACCGTTGCGCTGAGCGTCGGACAGGCGTTCCAGCAGGACCATCCCGGCGCCTTCGCCCCAGCCCGTGCCGTCCGCGTCGGCCGAGAACGCCTTGCACCGGCCGTCGGGAGCAAGTCCGCGCTGCCGCGAGAAGTCCACGAACGTCTCGGGAGTCGACATCACCGTCACGCCGCCGGCCAGCGCGAGTGAGCACTCGCCGGACTGCAGCGCGCGCACCGCCCAGTGCAGCCCGACCAGGGAGGAGGAACAGGCGGTGTCGACGGTGACGACCGGGCCTTCGAGCCCGAAGGTGTAGGCGACGCGACCGGAGGCGATGCTCGCGGCGCTGCCGTTGGAGAGGTAGCCGTCGAGGTCTTCCGGGACCGAGGTGATCCTGGTGGCGTAGTCGTTGTACATGACGCCCGCGAAGACTCCGGTGCGGCTGCCCCGCAGGGACGACGGGGCGATGCCGGCACGTTCAAACGCCTCGAAGGACGTTTCGAGCAACAGCCGCTGCTGCGGGTCCATGGCGAGCGCTTCACGCGGGCTGATGCCGAAGAAGTCGTGGTCGAACTCGGCGGCGTCGTGCAGGAATCCGCCCGTGCGGGCGTAGGTGTGCCCGCGGCGCGACGGATCGGGGTCGTACAGCGCCGAGATGTCCCAGTTCCGGTTCGACGGGAACTCCGAGATCGCGTCGACACCGGAGGAGACCAGGTCCCACAGGTGTTCCGGCGCCGTGACGCCACCGGGGAACCGGCAGCCGATCCCGATGATCGCGACCGGGCCGCGTTCCCGCTCTTCCTGCTCGCGCAACCGCTTCCGCGCCTCCCGCAGCTCCGCCGTGGTCCGCTTGAGGTAGTCGAGGAGCTGATCTTCGTTGTTCACCAGCGCGCCATCCGATCACGATCGCCGTGCCTGTTCGGCCGTTGGCTTCCGCCCGCGGACCCCCTTGGCCGCTCTGCATCGGAGGCTAGGGAGACGGCATTCACGTCAGGTACCCCTAATGCCCCCAGGAGGGCGTCCTGCAGTGCAGGGGTCAGACGTGGGGACGGGCCGGCACACCCTGGCGCAGGTCGCTTGCCGGAGAGGGCCGGATGAGACCGGCACACACGCGCGACCAAGTGGTTTAGGAGAATTCCCAGGACGGTTCCGCGTTGATCCGCGAGTCAGTTAACAACGGTGTTACCGGCAGGTTCACCGTCCGGAAAGGATCTTGAACGGCCGGGCGCGAATTGAGACATGTGCCCTTCGTACACCGGCGAAAGTATCCCGAATCGTGCTAGCTTGGACCCATGCCGGGCAACACCGCTGCATGACATGAGCGACTCCGGAAGCAGTCATTGCGGAGTCGTTCCCCGTGAGGTCGGAGTGACCGCGGACGAACGGTCATCACCCTTCTCACCGGCGGTGGCTTCGCACCAGGGCGCGGCCGCACACAACGGCGAGTGCGAGTTCCCCGGCTCCCTGCGGGTACTGGGACGGAATACGAGGCGATGGCGCGCATATTCGGTCGAACGAGAGAACTGGCCAGTCTGCACGAAGCATTCGTCGAGAGCACCAGAGGAAACGGCCTGCTCGTACTGGTGAGCGGCACACCCGGTTCCGGAAAGACCCAGGTTCTCGACGAGTTTCTGATCAGCGTCCGGGAATCGGGTGCGCGGATACTGCACGCCACGGCAGACCCCGCCTCCCGGGACAGACCGCTGAGCCTCGCCCGGAATTTGCTGAAGAACAGCGGAACCGCCTGCCCGGAGCTGTGGAGCGAAAAGCAAGACCACATCGTTTCCGACCGCGTTCACCCTCCGCGAGAAAAAAGTGAAGAAGTCGATTTCCCCACGGCCGAGCTGGAAGCCTCTGCGGAGGCTCTGCTCGGCCGCGCGGACGAGGACTGCCCGCTGGTGCTCGCGGTGGACGACGCCCACCTGATGGACGCCTGGTCCACCACGAGCATCGTGCACCTGCTGCAGCGCGGCCGGTTCCGCAAGCTGCTCGTCGTGTGCACGCTCGGGATCGAGGACGACGCCTCGCGCACCGTCTCCTCCCGGCAGCTGAACCGCCATCCGCACCGGCGCATCCGGCTGGCGCCGCTGTCCGCCGCGGAGCTCGCCGAGCTGCTCGCCGCGGACGCCGGAGGACCGCCTTCCGAGGAACTGACGACCGGGTTCTCCCGGATGACCGCGGGTGTCCCGCTGCTCGCGCACGCGCTCCTGGACGACTGCAAGACGCGCGGCGCCCTGGTCGAGCGGCCGGTCGCGGGAGCCGCGTACCGCAACGCGGTCCTGCAACTGCTGCACCGCAACTCGTCCGAGAAGATCCACGTGCTGCGGCTGCTGGCGTTGTTCGGCGAGTCCGTCCAACACCTCAGCGACACCATCGACAGCGTCAACCTGTCCGAGACCATGGGTGTGAGCGACGAAACGGTCAGCAACGCCGTCGACCGGGGCAACTCGACCGGCCTGCTCACCGGTCGCCGTTTCCTCGACCCGGCCGCGGCGGCCGCGGTGCGCGAGGACATGAGACCGGACCTGCGCACGACGCTGCACTGCAGGATCGCCGAAGCGCTCTACAACTCCGGCGCACCGGCCGAGGTGGTCGCCTCACACCTGCTCGCCGCCGAGCTCGTGCCGGCGGGCTGGGGCACGAGCACGCTGCGCAGCGCCGCGGAGGCGGCGCTCGGGCGGGACGACCTCGAACGCTGTGCCGCCTGCCTCCAGCTCGCCCTGCGCGGCTGCTCCGGCACCGCGGAAAGCCACGAGATCACCGCGGCGCTCGCCAGGGTCGAGTGGCTCACCAACCCGGCCGCGGCCGGCAGACGCCTCGACCCGCTGCGGCAGGCCGCCGAGAAGGGCGAGCTGGACCTGCGTGATGCCACCACGGTGCTCCGGCACGTGCTGTGGCAGGGCGACACGGAGCTGGCCGGCCGGATCGCGGAAGCGCTGCCGCCGCCGGTCTCCTCGGCCGACGAGCTGGTGCGGCAAGAGGTCGACATGATCCGGCAGTGGTTCTACGGCGCGGGCGAACCCGCCGGCCCCTCCCGTTCGAACGGGCACCCCGACAAACGGCGCACCATGTACGGCATCATGGCGCCGCTGAGCGCGCTGCTCAACGGGGTGGACACGGCGGAGTCCACCACCGCGCTGGCGCAGTGCCTGCAGGGCCACCGGCTGGACGACCTCAACCTCGAGATCGTGGCGATGTCGCTGCTGGCGATCGCGTACGCCGGCCAGCCGGCGCTGGCCGGCGCCGCCTGCGAGGGACTGCTGGAGTCCGCCGTCGCGCGGCGTGCCAAGACGTGGCAGGCGATCCTGGGGAGCGTGCAGGCCGAGGTCGCACGATTACAGGGAGACCTGCCGGCCGCGCTGACAGGGGCGAGGGAGGCGGTGGAGCTGCTGGCCCCGCAGGGGTGGGGTGTGCTCATCGGCCTGCCGCTGTCCACCGCGTTGTTCGCCAACCCCGGGCTGGGCGCGATCGCGCACAACGAGCAGCTGCTCAACCTCCCCGTGCCGAAACCGATGTACCGCACCGTGTTCGGCGTGCAGTACCTGCGCGCGCGAGGGCACCACTACCTGGAGACCGCGCAGCCGTTCGCCGCACTGAACGACTTCGAGACCAGCGCACGGCTGATCCGGGAGGGCAACTCCCAGCTGCAGCGCGGCATTCCGTGGCGCACCGACCTCGCCATGGCGTACCTGCGGCTGGGCAAGACGCGCACGGCCCGCACACTGGCCGAGGAGGAGCTGCGGCGTTCGCGGACCAGCAGCGCGAACGCCCAGGCCCTCGCGCTGAGGGTGCTGGCGGCGACCAGCAAGCCCTACCAGCGCGCACCGCTGCTCCACCAGTCGATCGACCTGCTCAAGGCTTGCGGCGACCGGCAGTCCCTCGCTCACGCGTACGCCGAACTGGCGTCCGCGCACTACGAGTTCGGCGAGTTCGCCCGCGCACGGCTGGTCGCCAAGCACGCCGCGCGCGAGGCGGAGGCGTGCCGGATGGTCTCCCCCGTCGACCAGCACCTGCTCGAGGACGCGGAACCGACGGCCTCCGACTCCGACCAGAGGGGGACCGTCCTGCTCAGCGACGCCGAACGCCGCGTCGCGCACTTCGCCGTGCTCGGCTACACCAACCGCGAGATCAGCGACCGGTTGCACGTCACGATCAGCACCGTCGAACAACACCTGACCCGCGTGTACCGCAAGCTCAACGTCGCCAAGCGCTCCGGCTTCCCGTCGGACATCATCGTCGGTGAGCAGGCGCAGCGGCAGAAGACGGCGGTGGACTGACAACCGCCCGGGGGACGAGCCCAGACGTGCCGAAGCGGCCCGCCACAGGATGGCGGGCCGCTTCGCGCGTCAGATGTGGCTTCCGAGCTCGTCGTCCAGGATGCCGAGCAGTTCCTCCACGGTCGCGGTCTCCAGCGCGCGCTCGTCGCTCACGACCGGTACGTCCGTGCCGTAGGTGGCGGCACCGTCCCAGCGCGCGCTCAGTGCGCGCAGCCGGGCGCCCACCCTGGCGCGCTGCTCGTCGTCCACCGAGGCCGGGTCCGCGGTGGAGTCCAGCAGCGTCTCCAGCCGGACCACCTCGGCCTCCAGGTCCACCACCCCCGCGGCCGCTGTCGCCCCGCCCAGCTCGGTGAACAGGTGCTCGGCGAGTGCGTCGGCGGTCGGGTGGTCGAACGTGAGCGTGCTCGACAACCGCAGGCCGGTGTCGGCTCCGAGCCGGTTGCGGAGCTCGAGCGCGGCCAGTGAGTCCACGCCGAGGTCACCCAGGGAGCGGTCGGGTTCGACCGCGGCCGCGGAGGTGTGGCCCAGCACGCCGGCGACGTGACCGCACACCAGTTCGGTGAGCAGCTTCCTGCCTTCGGCCGCCGGGAGCTTCGGCAGCCGTGCGGACAGCGGCTCGGCCACGACCTCACCGGCGGCGTTCGCCACCCGGCGAACCGGTGCCGCCGCGGCGTGCCCGGACAGCGCGCGGACGAGGGCGGGAGCGTCCTCGGTGACGCGCACCCGCACCGGCAGGACGGCAGCGTGGTCGGCACCGAGCGCGGCGTCGAACAACTCCAGCGCGCGACTCACCGGCAACGGCAGGATGCCGTCGCGGGCGAGCCTGCTCCGCTCCGCCTCGTCCAGGCTCGCGCCCATGCCTCCCGCGCCCGCGGTCTCCCACAGGCCCCACCCGAGCGAGTGCGCCGGCAGGCCCAGGGAACGGCGGTACGCGGCGAGGGCGTCGAGGAAGGCGTTGCCCGCCGCGTAGTTGGCCTGTCCCGCGGCTCCCAGGGTGCCCGCCGCCGACGAGAACAGCACGAACGCCGCCAGGTCCAGGTCCTTCGTCAGCTCGTGCAGGTGCCACGCCGCGTCCGCCTTGGGCCGCAGCACCGTCTCGAACCGGTGCGGGGTGAGGTCGGTGAGCAGTCCGTCGTCGAGGACGCCCGCCGCGTGCACGACGGCCGTCAGCGGGCGGTCCGCGGGCACCGCGGCGACCAGTCCGGCCAGCGCGGCGCGGTCGGTGACGTCACAGACCACCACCTCCACCCGCGCACCGAGCTCGTGGAGCTCCGTCAGGTCCGGCTCGCGGTGACCGCGCCCCACCAGCACCAGGTGACGGACCCCGTGGTTCGCCACCAGGTGCCGGGCCAGCAGCAGACCGAGGCCACCGGTGCCGCCGAGGACGAGCACCGTGCCCGCCGGGTCGAGCGGCACGGGCGTGCCCGGACCGTCCACTTCGGACAGCTCGGGGACGTGGGCCACCCCGGCGCGCAACGCCAGCTCCGGAGCCCCGGTCGCGACAGCGGCCGCGAGGACGGCGTCCGACTCGGCCGTGCCGTCGGAGTCGAGCAGCACGAACAGGCCGGGGTGCTCGACGGCGGCCGCGCGCACCATGCCCCACACCGCCGCCTGCGCGAGGTCGGGGGTCTCGTCCGCGGTGACCGCCACCGCACGCCGGGTGCGGACCACGAGCGGACCGCTCGCGGTGCCGCCGGCCTCGCGTTGCAGCACCGCGAGGGTGGCCGCCACCGTCGCACGCGTCGCGGCCGTCACCTCGCCACCGGCGTGGTCCACGGTGTGCACCCGCGGTTCGGCGGTCGCGGTTCCGACCGGCTTCGGCGTCCAGTGGAGGCGCAGCAGGTCACCGGGCTCGGTCGTCCGCAGCTGGCCGGGGTCGATCTCGCGCAGGCTCAGCGCGGCGACGTCGGCGACCGGAGCGCCCACGCCGTCGTACAGGCGCACGCCGAGCCGGCCCTGCTCCAGCGGCGTCAACCGCACCCGGAGCGCGGTCGCCCCGGTGGCGTGCACGTCGACGCCCTCCCACGAGAACGGCAGGGCCATGACGTCCGGGTCCTGGCCATCGAGGAGGTCGAGCAGGTGCAGTGCCGAGTCCAGCAGTGCCGGGTGCAGGCCGAAACCGGTGCCCTTGCCGTCCGGCAGTCGCACTTCGGCGCACACGTCGGCACCGTCGCGCCACGCGGCGCGCAGCCCGCGGAACAGCGGCCCGTAGTCGTAGCCCTGTGCCGAAAGCCGGTCGTAGACGCCGCTGACGTCGATCGGCTCCGCACCCGCGGGCGGCCACTCGCCCAGCGCGGGCGGTTCCTCCGCCGAGGCCGTGACGAGGACACCGGTGGCGTGCCGCGTCCAGGCCGCGTCCGTCCCTTCCGGACGCGAGTGCACGGCGAGTGCGCGACTGCCGTCCGATCCTGGTGCGGCGGCGGTCACCTGCAGCTGCACGGCCTCACCGGCGGCGAGCGTCAGCGGCCGTTCGAGCGTCAGCTCGGCCAGGTGCGGGCAGCCGGCCTGGTCGCCCGCGCGCACAGCGAGCTCCACGAACGCGCTGCCGGGCACGAGCACGCTCCCGGCGACGACGTGGTCGGCGAGCCACGGGTGCGTCGCGATCGACAGCCGCCCGGTCAGCGCCACGGTGTCGTCGCCCGCGAGCGTCACGGCCGCGCCCAGCATCGGGTGCGCCGCGGGGGTCTGGCCGAGGCCGCGGGCGTCCACCACCGCGCCGGGCTCGTCGTGCAGCCACAGCCGCTGGTGCTGGAAGGCGTAGGTCGGCAGGTCGATCGTGCGCGCGCCGGTGCCCTCGAACGCCTGCGCCCAGTCGACGTCGACTCCCCGGACGTGGGCGGTGCCGAGCAGCGTGGCGAAGGTGCGCACCTCGTCGTGCCCGCGTCGGCACACCGGTGTGAAGGCCGGCGTGGCGTTCTCCGCGTTCCCGACGACCTCGCGGCCCATCGCGGTGAGAACCGCGTCGGGACCGACCTCGATGAAGGTGCTCACCCCGGCGTCGGCGAGCGTGCGAACGCCATCGGCGAAGCGCACGGCCTCGCGCACGTGCCGCACCCAGTACGCCGGCGAGCACAGCTCCTCGTCGGTCGCGCGCTCACCGGTCACGTTGGACACCAGGGGGATCGACGGCGCGGCGAACTCCAGTCCAGCTGCGACCTGCTCGAACTCCGCGAGCATCGGTTCCATCAGCGGCGAGTGGAAGGCGTGGCTCACCCGCAACCGCTTCGTGCGGCGGCCGGTCAGCTTGTCCGCCACCGCGGCCACGGCGGCTTCGGAGCCGGACACGACGACGGCACTCGGCCCGTTGACCGCGGCGATCGCCACGTCGTCGGCCGTCAGGTACGGCAGCACGTCGGTTTCCGCCGCGTCGACGGCGAGCATCGTGCCACCGGCGGGCAGGGCGGCCATGAGTCGTCCGCGTGCGGCGACGAGACGCGCGGCGTCCCGCAGCGACCACACGCCAGCGACGTGGGCCGCGGTCAGCTCGCCGATCGAGTGGCCCGCCACCCAGTCCGGCCGCACGCCGTAGGACGCGAGCAGCCGGAAGAGCGCGGTCTCGACGGCGAACAACGCGCACTGGGTGTAGTCGGTGCGGTCGAGCAACGCGCTCATGTCGTCCGCATCGGCCCACACGACCTCGCGCAGCGGTACGTCGAGGTGCTCGTCCAGCGCCTCGCAGACCTCGTCGAAGGCGGCGCGGAACACGAGGTGGCTCTCGTACAGCGCACGCCCCATGCCGAGTCGCTGGGCGCCCTGCCCGGTGAACAGGAACGCGACCTTGCCCGCCACTGGACGCCCGGTGACGACGGCCTCCGACGTGCGTCCCCCGGCGAGCGCCTCGAGCGCCGCGTCCAGCTCCCCGGCGTCGCACGCCACCACGGCGGCACGATGGCCGAACGTGCTGCGCGTCGTGAACAGCGAGTAGGCGAGGTCCGGCAGCGACGCGCCCGCGACCTGCCGCAGTCGCGCGGCCTGCGCGGCGAGTGCGTCCGGTGTGGTCGCGGAGACCACGAACGGCAGCAGGGGGGCCTCCGCCGCGGGTTCCGGCGCGGGAGGGGCGGCCGGGGCCTGCTCCAGGATCAGGTGGGCGTTGGTGCCGCTGATCCCGAACGACGACACGCCCGCACGACGCGGGTGGCCGGACTCCGGCCAGGCGCGCTGCTCGGTGACCAGCCGCACGGCACCGGCGTCCCAGTCCACCTCCGCCGACGGCGCGGTGACGTTCAGCGTCGCGGGCAGGACGCCGTGGCGCATCGCCTGCACCATCTTCACCACCCCGGCGACGCCCGCCGCGGCCTGCGTGTGCCCGAGGTTCGACTTGATCGAACCGAGCCACAGCGGTTCACCGCGGCCCTGGCCGTAGGTCGCCAGCAGCGCCTGCGCCTCGATCGGATCGCCGAGGGTCGTGCCGGTGCCGTGCGCCTCCACGGCGTCCACATCGGACGGTCCGAGGCCGGAGACGCGCAACGCCTCCCTGATCACGCGCTGCTGCGACGGGCCGTTGGGCGCGGTGAGGCCGTTCGACGCCCCGTCCGAGTTCACCGCGGAGCCGCGGACGACGGCCAGCACGTCGTGGCCGTGGCGCCGGGCCTGCGACAGCCGTTCCACCACGAGGACGCCGACGCCTTCGGACAGCGCCGTGCCGTCCGCGTCGTCGGAGAAGGCCTTGACCTTGCCGTCGGCCGCGAGGTTGCGCTGCCTGCTGAAGTCCACGAACGTGTCCGCGGTCGACATCACGCTCACGCCACCGGCGAGAGCACGGTCGCATTCGCCCCGTCGCACGGCCTCAGCGGCGAGGTGCAGCGCGACGAGCGACGACGAGCACGCGGTGTCCACGGAGAGCGTCGGGCCCTCCAGTCCCAGCGCGTAGGCGACGCGGCCGGAGGCGACACTGCCGAGACTGCCGTTGCCGAGGTAGTCGCGCACCTCCTCGGGCACGGCGCGCAGCCTGCTGCCGTAGTCGTGGTACATCACGCCCACGTAGACACCGGTCCGGGTGCCGCGCACGGTGTGCGGGTCGACGCCCGCGCGCTCCAGCGCCTCCCAGGAGACCTCCAGCAGCAACCGCTGCTGCGGGTCCATGGCGAGCGCCTCCCGCGGGCCGATGCCGAAGAAGTCGGGGTCGAACCGGTCGGCGTCGTGGAGGAACCCGCCCACGGCCGTGCTGCAGTGCCCGGCCTTGCCCGGCTCCGGGTCGTAGAGGTGCGCGAGGTCCCAGCCGCGGTCGGTGGGGAACCCGCCCATGCCGTCGCGGCCGTCGGTGACGAGCTGCCACAGGTCCTCCGGCGTGGCGATGCCGCCGGGGAACCGGCAGGCCATGCCGACGATCACCACCGGATCGTCCTGCGCGTCCACGGTGACCGGCACGGCCGGCACGGGCTCGTCCGCCTCGGCGCCGAACAGCTCCGTGCTGACGTATGCGATCAGCGCGTCGGCGTCGGGGTAGTCGAAGACGAGCGTGGCGGGCAGTCGCAGGCCCAGCGCCGTGCCGAGGCGGTTGCGCAGTTCCACGGCGGTCAGCGAGTCGAAGCCGGTCTCCCGGAACGGGCGGCGCGGGTCGAGCACGAGGTCGTCACCGAAGCCGAGCACGGCGGCGACGAGCGTGCGCAGGAGCTCGCGCAGCTCGGTGTCGCGTTCGGCGGGACCGAGGGCGGTGAGGCGGTCGACGAGCGACGACCGCGCGGCGGCGGCGAGACCGGTCGCGGCGCGCTTGCCCGTGGGCACGAGCCCCCGCAGCAGCGGTGCCACCTCTCCCGCCCTGCGCAGAGCCGGGAGGTCGAGAGCGATCGGCACCAGCCGGGCGTCCGGCGCGGACAGCGCCACGTCGAACAACCGGAGTCCGTCGGCGGTCTGGATCGGGCGCACGCCCGCGCGGGCCATGCGCTCGACGTCGGCGTCGGTCAGGTGCTCGGTGAGCCCGGTGCGCTGGTCCCAGAACCCCCAGGCGAGGGAGTGCGCGGGCAGGCCGAGGGACCGGCGGTGCGCGGCGAGCGCGTCGAGGAACGCGTTGGCCGCCGCGTAGCCGGCCTGTCCCCCGCCGTCGACCGTGCCGGCGGCCGAGGAGAACAGCACGAACGCCGCGAGGTCCAGGTCCTTCGTCAGCTCGTGCAGGTGCCACGCCGCGTCCGCCTTGGGCCGCAGCACCGCGTCGAGGCGTTCGGGGGTCTGGTCGCTCACCAGGCCGTCGTCGAGCACACCCGCGAGGTGCACCACGGCGGTCAGCGGGTGTGCGGGGTCCACGGCGGCCACCACGCGGGCGAGCTGGTCGCGGTCGGCGGCGTCGCAGGCGACCACCGACACGTCGGCGCCGAGGTCCGACAGGTCGTCCGCCGCCACACCGCGACGGCCGGTGAGGACGAGCCGCCGCACACCGTGCTCCCGCACCAGGTGCCGGGCGACCAGGCAACCGAGGACACCGGTGCCCCCCGTCAGGAGCACCGTGCCCTCCGGGTCGAGGGTCGCGGTCGGCGCGGTGGCGGGCACCCGCGCGAGGCGTGGCACGGACACGGTGCCGTCGTGCACGGCGAGCTGCGGTTCGGTGGTCGCGCCCGCGGCCGCGACCGCCGCCTCCACTCCGTCGCCGGAGTCGACCAGCACGAACCGGCCGGGGTGTTCGTCCTGGGCCGCGCGCACCAGGCCCCACACCGCGGCGGCGGCCACGTCGCGGACGGGTTCGGTGACTGCGCCCCCGGTGAGCACGAGCAGCCGCGCGGAAGGCTCCTCGGTGATCCAGCGCTGGATCGCGGCGAGCGCGAGTCCCGTGGTGCCGCGTGCCGCGGCAGCGGGGTCGAGAGCGCCTCCGGTGGTCCCGTCGATCGGCAGGACCACCCACTCGTGTGCGCCATCGGGCAGTGCGGAGTCACCGTCCCACACGACGAACGAGCCGGGTTCGGTCCTGGGCACCGGCAGCACCGGCCAGCTCAGGCGGTAGAGGTCGTCGGTGCGGGTGGCGACGGCACCCCGGTCGACCGGGCGTGCCACCAGCGCTTCCACCTCCGCCACCGGCGCGCCGGTGGGGTCGGCCATGCGCAGCGACAGGGTCTCACCGCGCCGGATCGCCACTCGCAGGGCGGTCGCGCCGGTGGCGTGCAGGGAGACACCGGTCCAGGCGAACGGCAGGCTCGTCTCGCCGGCACCGTCGGCGGCCAGGCCGTCCACGTGCAGGGCGGCGTCGAACAGCGCCGGGTGCAGGCCGAAGCCCGCCGCCTCGACGGGCAGCTCCACCTCGGCGAACAGCTCGTCACCCCGCCGCCAGGCCGCGCGCAGCCCCTGGAAGGAGGGACCGTAGTCGTAGCCGAGCGCGGCGAGCCTGTCGTAGGCGTCGTCGACGACCAGCGGTTCCGCGCCGCTCGGCGGCCACACCGCCAGGTCGAAGGCCGCGGCCGCGGGCTGGGGAGCGAGCAGGCCGGAGGCGTTGCGCGACCAGGGTTCGCCGGGATCGCCGTGCGGTCGCGAGTGGACGGTCAGCGCGCGGTGCCCGGTCTCGTCCGGCGCGTCGACGCGCACCTGCAGCTGGACGCTCCCCCGCCCGGCCAGCACGACCGGCGCGTGGAGGGTGAGCTCCGCGAGGTGACCGTGCCCGAGGTCGTGGCCCAGCGACAGCGCGAGCTCGACCAGCGCCGTGCCGGGGAGCAGCACCGTGCCGGCCACGGCGTGATCGGCGAGCCACGGCAGCGCCGACGTCGAGAGACGGGCGGTGAAGACCACCGCTCCCGCACCGTCCTCGTCCTGGGCCACGGGGACCGCGGCGCCGACGAGCGGGTGCGCGACGGTGTCGAGGCCGGCCGCCGTGACGTCGCCCGTCGCCCCGGACCGGCCCAGCCAGTAGCGTTCCCGCTGGAACGCGTACGTCGGCAGATCGGTCACGCGCGCGCCGGAAGCGCTCAACACCGCGCGCCAGTCCACGGGGACCCCGGCGACGAACGCCTCGGCCAGCGAGGTGAACAGCCGTTCGGGACCGCCGTCGTGCCGGCGCAGCGACCCGACCCCGGTGACGTCGACTCCGGCGGCGTCGGCCGTCTCCGCGATGCTGTGCAGCAGCACCGGATGCGGGCTGCACTCGATGAAGGCACCGTACCCGGCGTCGAACAGCTCGCGGGTCGTCTGTTCGAAGAGGACGGTCTGCCGCAGGTTCTCGTACCAGTACTGGGCGTCGAGGACCACCGTGTCGATCCGGCCGCCGGTCACGGTCGAGTAGAACGGCACGTCCGCCGTGCGCGGCCGGATGCCGGCGAGGTCGGTGAGCAGCCGCTCGTGGATCGCCTCGACGTGCGCGCAGTGCGACGCGTAGTCGACCGGCACGAGCTTGGCCCGGTGCCCGTCCGCGATCACCGCCGCGCGCAGTTCGCCGAGCGCCTCGGGGTCGCCGGAGACCACCACCGACAGCGGGCCGTTCACCACGGCGATCTCGAGGAGGCCGCCGTGGGCCGCGAGTCGTTCGCGCACCTGCTCGGCCGGGAGCGCGACCGACAGCATCCCGCCGCGGCCGGAGAAGCTCGTCGGCGATGGCCTTCGCGCGCAGGGTCACCACCTTCGCACCGTCGGCGAGGCTGAGCGCGCCCGCCACGCACGCGGCGGCGATCTCGCCCTGCGAGTGGCCGATGACCGCCGCGGGCTCGACCCCGTGCGCACGCCAGAGTGCCGCCAGCGACACCATGACCGCCCACAGCACCGGCTGCACGACGTCGACGCGGCCCAGCTCACGCCGGGCGCGGACGGTGTCGAGCAGGTCCCATCCCGTGATGGGGTCGAGCACCGCCGCGCACTCCGCCAGCGCGGCGGAGAACGCCGGTGAGGAGTCGAGGAGGTCGGCGGCCATGCCGGCCCACTGCGAGCCCTGGCCCGGGAAGACGAACGCGACCCGCGACTCGGGGGCGCGGGCACCGCGCACGACACCGGTGGCGGTGTCGCCCGCGGCCAGCGCGGTGAGCCCCGCCGTCAGCGCGGCGAGGTCGTTCCCGACGACGACAGCGCGTTCGTCGAGCACAGCACGCGACGCCACGAGGCCGTACGCGATGTCGGCCGGGGAGTCCGGGGTCGCGGCGAGGTGGTCGAGCATCCGGCGGGCCTGCGCCGCGAGGCCGCGTCCGCTCGCTCCCGACAGCACCAGGGGCACCGGGCCCGACCACGGCTCGGCCGGTTCCGCGACGGGCTCTTCCGCCGGCGGTGACTCGAGGATGACGTGGGCGTTGGTGCCGCTGATGCCGAACGAGGACACGGCGGCCCTGCGCCGTCCGTCGCGCGCCGGCCAGTCGCGCGCCTCGCGGAGCAGCTCGACCGCGCCCTCCTCCCAGTCGACCTTCGAGGTGGGCTCGCCGGCGTGGAGGGTCCGGGGCAGCCTGCCGTGCCGCATGGCCTCGACCATCTTGATGATCCCGGCGACGCCCGCCGCGGCCTGCGTGTGCCCGATGTTCGACTTGATCGAACCGAGCCACAGCGGTTCACCGCGGTCCTGGCCGTAGGTCGCGAGCAGCGCCTGCGCCTCGATCGGGTCGCCGAGCGGCGTGCCGGTGCCGTGCGCCTCCACGACGTCCACATCGGACGGTTCGAGTTCCGCGTCGGCCAGCGCCGCCCGGATCACGCGTTGCTGCGACGGGCCGTTCGGCGCCGTCAGCCCGTTCGACGCGCCGTCCTGGTTGATCGCGGAACCGCTCACCACGGCCAGCACGCGGTGCCCGTTGCGCCGCGCGTCGGAGAGGCGTTCGAGCAACACCATCCCGGTGCCCTCGCCCCAGCCCGTGCCGTCCGCGCCCTCGGCGAACGACTTGCAGCGCCCGTCCTGCGCGAGACCGCGCTGCTTCGAGAAGTCGATGAACGTGTCCGGGGTGGACATCACCGTCACGCCGCCCGCGAGCGCCAGCGAGCACTCGCCTGACCGGAGCGCCTGCACCGCGAGGTGCAGCGCGACCAGCGAGGACGAGCACGCCGTGTCCACCGTGACGGCGGGGCCTTCCAGCCCGAGCGTGTACGACACCCGCCCGGACGCGACGCTGCCCAGGTTGCCGTTGCCGAGGTAGCCCTCGACCTCCTCGGGCACCTCGGTGAGCCAGGTCCCGTAGTCGTGGTACATCACGCCCGCGTAGATGCCGGTCCGGGTGCCGCGCAGGCTGTGGGGGTCGATGCCCGCGCGTTCCAGGGCCTCCCAGCAGACCTCCAGCAGCAACCGCTGCTGCGGGTCCATGGCGAGCGCCTCCCGCGGGCTGATGCCGAAGAAGGCGGGGTCGAACCACGCGGCCTCGTGCAGGAACCCGCCTTCGCGCACGTGGGTCCTGCCCGGTGCGTCGGGATCGGGGTCGTAGATGTTGTCGACGTCCCAGTCGCGGTCGGCCGGGAAGTCCCCGATCGCGTCGGTGCCTCCGGCGACCAGCTCCCAGAGCTTCTCCGGGGTGTCGGCGCCACCGGGATACCGGCAGCTCATCCCGACGATCGCGACCGGTTCCCTGGCCGCTTGGGCGTTCTGCGCGCGCAGCCGCTCGTTCTCGATCAACGACTGACGCAGCGCTTCGACGATCTGTTCGACGGATGTTTCCATGCTCGGTGTCGCTCCCCTGCTCGCTCGGCTTGGCCCTGCTTCCCCGGGTGGCCGGGCGGGCGGCTCAGGTGCCGCTGCGGTTCAACGCGGCGCGCACGAGGTCGGCCACGTCCATGGACTTGATGTCGGTGCCGGGTTCGCCGTCCGCTGTCCGCGGCACCTGCGGTTCGGCCGGCGGTTCCGGGGCCAGGCGGCCGAGGAGGTAGCCGGCGAGTGCGGCGGGCGTCGCGTAGTCGAAGATCATCGTGGACGGCAGCCGCAGCCCGCTGACGGCGTTGAGCCGGTTGCGCAGCTCCACCGCGGCGAGCGAGTCGAACCCCAGCTCGGTGAAAGCGCGCCGTGGTTCCACGTCGGCGGGCCCTGCGTGGCCGAGCACCCCGGCCACCTCGGTGCGGACGGCGGTGAGCACGACGTGCTCGTGGTCGGCCTTCGGCAGCCCGGCGAGCCGGTCGCCGAGGGTGCGGGCGTGCTGGGCGGGTGCCACGGCGACGCCGGCGAGCGTCCGCAGCGGCGCGGGCACCTCCTCGCCTCGCCGCCGCAGCGCCCGGAGGTCGAGCCGGACCGGCAGCACGGCGGGCAGGCCGGTCGTCACGGCGGCGTCGAAGAGGGCGAGCGCGTCGTCCGGTTCGAGCACGCCGACGCCGGAACGCTCGATCCGGGCGAAGCTCGCCCTCGTCCAGCGACGCGCCCATGCCGCCGCCCGCCCACAGGCCCCACGCCATCGACGTCGCGGCGAGCCCGAGGTCCGCCCGGTGCGCGGCGAGCGCGTCGAGGAACGCGTTGGCCGCCGCGTAGTTGCCCTGGCCGGAGGCGTCGATGGTGCCCGCGGCCGACGAGAACAGCACGAAGTGCGCCAGCTCGCGGCCGAGGGTCAGCTCGTGCAGGTGCCAGGCGGCCTCGGCCTTCGGGCGCAGCACGGTGTCCACACGCGACGGTGTCAGCGCCGTGATGACGCCGTCGTCCAGCACACCGGCCGTGTGCACGACGCTGTCGACCGGTGTGAGCGCGAGCAACGCGGCGACGGCCGCGCGGTCGGCGACGTCGCAGGCGACGACCTCGGCCTTGGCGCCCAGCGCGCTCAGCTCGCCGAGCAGGTCGGCGGCACCCGGCGCGTCCGGCCCGCGCCTGCTCGTGAGAACGAGCCTTTCGACGTCGTTGCGCCGTGCGAGGTGCTTCGCGACGAGCGCGCCGAGCCCGCCCGTCCCTCCGGTGATGAGCACGGTGCCCCACGGGCGCTGCGCCGTGCGGTCCGCCGCGTCCGGTGCGCGGACGAGACGCGGTGCGTGCACGTCGCCGTCCTTGAGGCGCACCTCCGGCTCACCGGTGTCGAGTGCCGCGCCGAGGGACGCGAGGTCCGGCCGGGCGTCTCCGAGGTCCACGAGCACCACGCGTCCGGGTTCCTCCGCGTACGCGGCACGGACGAGACCGCGCACCGCCGCGCCGGCGAGATCGTCGCGGGTCAGCACGACGAGCACCGCCTGCCGTTCGTCGGCGAGCCACGCCTGCACGACCCGCAGGGTCCCGGCGAGGGCTGACCGCACGGCGTCCGGCACAGCGGTGCCGTCCGGCACCGGTGCGGCGTACAGGACCGCGTCGGCGGTGCCCAGCGCGGCGGGCTCCGGTGCGACCGGGACGCCGAGTCCGAGGTCGTCGTCACCGAGCACCGCCCAGTTCCGGTGTGCCCGCACGACGGGCTTCGGCACCGGCTCGCCGGCCACGACGTACAGCTCCCGGGCCGGGGCACCCAGCCGGTCTGCGGCGACGGGCCGCGTCACGTACGACGCCACGGTCGCCAGCGGTGCTCCGTCCTCTGTGGAGAGTTCGATCCGCAGGCCGCCGGTGCCTGCGCGGGTCACGCGCACCCTGGCGGCGAGCGCGCCGGAGCCGTGCTGGGTGACCCCGGTCCACGCGAACGGCAGCTCGACCACGCCCGCGCCGGCACCGGCGGACTCGGCTCGCGGGTCGAGCAGACCGGTGACGTGCAGCGCCGCGTCGAGCAACGCCGGGTGCAGGCCGTAGCGGGCGGCGTCGTGCCTGGCCTCCGCGGGCAGTTCCAGCTCCGCGAGCACGGTGTCCTCGCCGGCCCGCCACGCGGCGCGCACGGCGCGGAAGACGGGCCCGTAGTCGTAGCCCTCGGCGTGCATCCGCTCGTACAGGCCGCTGACGTCGAGCCCGGTCGCGCCCGGCGCGGGCCACTCGGCGACCGGCGCCTGACCGGACGCGTCCCCGACCACGTCGAGAACGCCCGTGGCGTGGCAGGTCCACTCGCCGGTCGCGTCGTCGGGCCGCGAGTGGATCTCGACGGTGCCGTCGGCGGCGGCCGAGACGTGCAGCCGCACGGCCGACTCCCCCGGCACGACGAGCGGCGACTGCAGGGTCAGCTCGGTGAGCGCGGGGCGGCCGGTGAGGCGGCCGGCGTGCAGGGCGAGGCCGACCAGCGCGGCACCGGGTACCAGCACGGTGCCGAGGACGGCGTGCTCGGCGAGCAGCGGGTGCGTGGCGAGCGAGACGCGTCCGGTGAGCAGCAGGCCGCCGGCACCCGGCAGGTCCACGGCCGCGCTGACCAGCGGATGGTCCACTGAGGACAGTCCGTGCGCGGTGACGTCGCCGCCGGTCGCGGCCAGCGGCAGCCAGTGGTGCCGGTGCTGGAACGGGTAGGTCGGCAGGTCCACGTGCGCGCCGGTGAAGTCGCCGTAGAGCTGACGCCAGTCGACGTCGAAGCCCCGCACGTGCACCTCGGCGAGCGAGGTCAGCAGCGCGCGCACCTCCCCGGTGTCCTTGCGCGCGGTGCACGCGAAGGCCGGTTCGGCATCGCCCTGGGCTTCGACGAGGCAGTCGGGTCCCATCGCGGTCAGCACGGGGGCGGCGCCGAGCTCCAGGAACGTGTCGACGCCGCGGTCGGCGAGCGCGCGCACGGCGTCGGCGAAGCGCACGGTCCCGCGCACGTGGTCCACCCAGTAGCCGGCCGAGCCGAGCTGGGCGGCGGTCGCGGGCTCGCCGGTGAGCGTGGACATGATCGGCACCGCGGGCTCGTGCGCGGTGAGCCCGGCCATGACCTCGCGGAAGCCGGCCAGCATCGGTTCCATGCGCGGCGAGTGGAAGGCGTGCGAGACCCGCAGCCGCCGGGTCGTGGCGAACCGCGCGGCGACCGCCTCCACGGCGTCCTCGTCACCGGACACCACGACCGCGCGGGGCCCGTTGACCGCGGCGATGCCGCACCGCTCGCCGAGGAGCGGGGTGACCTCCTCCTCGGTGGCCTGCACGGCGATCATGGCCCCGCCGGCGGGCAGGGCCTGCATCAGCTCGCCCCGCGCGGCGACCGCGGTCACCGCGTCGGACAGCGACCAGACACCCGCCACGTGCGCGGCGGCGAACTCGCCGATGGAGTGCCCCGCGAGCCACGCCGGACGCAGCCCCGCCGACTCGAGCACCCGGTAGAGGGCCACCTGCGTGGTGAACAGCGCGGCCTGCGTGTAGGCGGTCTGGTCGAGCAGCGCGGCCGCCTCGCCGTCGCCGAACAGCACGTCGGCGAGCGGGTGACCGAGGTGACCGGCGAACTGCGCGGCGATGCGGTCGAAGTGCTCCGCGAAGACGGGGTGGGTGCGGTACCAGTCGCGTCCCATGCCCGGTCGCTGGGCACCCTGACCGGAGAACAGGAACGCCAGCGTGCCGTCGGTGACCGAACCGGTCACGACGAGCCCCGGCGCGTCGGCGGCCAGGGCGAGCGCGTCGAGGCCCGCCGTGACGTCGTCGGAGGAGTCCGCGCCGGCGAGGACGACGGCGCGCTCGTCGTGCGCCGCGCGCGTGGTGGCGAGGGCGAAGCCGAGGTCGGCGGGGGCGGTGGTGGACGCCGCGGTGACCAGGTTGCGTGCCTGGTCGCGCAGCGCCGCGGTCGTCCGCGCCGAGACCGGCAGGGCGACGACCGGGGGCGCTTCTCCCCCGGCCACCGCCTCCTGCGCGCCGGGCTCTTCGATGATGACGTGGGCGTTCGTGCCGCTGATGCCGAAGGACGACACGGCGGCACGGCGCGGCCGGGCTCCGGGTTCCCACGGACGGGCCTCGGTGAGCAGCTCGACGGAGCCCGCCTCCCAGTCGACCTTCGAGGACGGCGCGTCGACGTGCAACGTCTTCGGGAGGACGCCGTGCCGCAGGGCCTCGACCATCTTGATGACACCCGCGACACCCGCCGCGGCCTGCGTGTGCCCGATGTTCGACTTGATCGAACCGAGCCACAGCGGTTCACCGCGGTCCTGACCGTAGGTCGCCAGCAGCGCCTGCGCCTCGATCGGGTCACCGAGGGTCGTGCCGGTGCCGTGCGCCTCCACGGCGTCCACATCGGACGGTGCCAGGCCGGCCGCGGCGAGGGCCGCGCGGATGACCCGTTGCTGCGACGGGCCGTTCGGCGCCGTCAGCCCGTTCGACGCGCCGTCCTGGTTGATCGCGGAACCGCTCACCACGGCCAGCACCCGGTGCCCGTTGCGCCGCGCGTCGGAGAGCCGTTCGACGACGAGCACCCCGACGCCCTCGCCCCAGCCCGTGCCGTCCGCGCCGTCGGCGAACGACTTGCAGCGGCCGTCGGCGGCGAGCCCGCGCTGGCGGGAGAAGTCGATGAACGTGTCCGGTGTGGACATCACCGTGACGCCGCCGGCGAGGGCGAGGTCGCATTCGCCCTGCCGCAGCGCCTGAGCGGCGAGGTGCAACGTGACCAGGGACGAGGAGCACGCCGTGTCGACGGTGACCGCGGGACCCTCGAGACCGAGCGCGTACGCGACGCGGCCGGAGACGACACTGCCCAGGTTGCCGTTGCCCGCGTAGGCCGCGAGGTCCTCCGGCAGCTCGGGGAGCCAGGCACCGTAGTCGTGGTACATCACGCCCGCGTAGACGCCGGTCCGGCTGCCGCGCACGGTGGCGGGGTCGATCGACGCCCGTTCCAGCGCCTCCCAGGACACCTCCAGCAGCAACCGCTGCTGCGGGTCCATCGCGGTGGCCTCCCGGGGGCTGATGCCGAAGAAGCCGGCGTCGAACCGCGCGGCGTCGTGGAGGAACGCGCCTTCCCGCGTGTACGTGCGGCCGGGCGTGCCCGGCTCGGGGTCGTAGAGCGCGTCGGCGTCCCAGCCGCGGTCGGCGGGGAACCCGCCCACCGCGTCGACGCCGTCGGCGACCAGCCGCCACAGGTCCTCGGGCGAGGTGACGCCGCCGGGATAGCGGCAGGCCGTGCCGACGATGACGATCGGATCGGTGGTGGTGCCGGGGTCGCGCACGACGACGGGAGCCACGGGCTCGGCGCTGCCGAACAGGCCCTCCTCGACGTGCTTGGCGAGCGCGCGCGGCGTCGGGTGGTCGAACACGAGGGTGGCGGTCAGCCGCAGCCCGGTCACCGCGTTGAGCCGGTTGCGCAGCTCGACGGCGGCGAGGGAGTCGAACCCGAGCTCGGTGAACGCGCGCGCCGGGTCGATGGCGGAGGCTCCGTCGTGGCGCAGCACGTCGGCCACCTCGGTGCGCACGAGGTCCAGCACCACGCGTTCGCGCTCGGCGACCGGAACGGTGGCGAACTGGCCTTCCTCGGTGGTCCGCGCACCGCCCGCGGCAGCACGGCGCACGGCGGGACGCACGAGCTCGCGCAACAGGTGCGGCACGCCGTCGGGACGGCGTCGCACGGCGGCCGCGTCCACCTCGACCGGCACCGCGGTGGACCGTCCTGATCGGACGGCGAGGTCGAACAGCCGCAGCGACCGTTCCGCCGGGAGTCCCGGCAGCCCGGCGGCGGCGATGCGGCGCAGCGCGGCGGCGTCGAGTGCGGCACCCATGCCGGTGCCCGTCGCCCACAGGCTCCAGGACAGCGCCGTGGCGGGCAGGCCGAGTGACGCGCGGTGCTCGGCGAGCGCGTCCAGGTAGGCGTTGGCGGCGGCGTAGTTGGCCTGGCCCGGCGCGTCGAGCACCGCGGCGAGCGAGGAGAACAGCACGAACCGCTTCAGCGGGCGGTCGAGCGTCAGCTCGTGCAACAGCCAGGCGCCGTGGGCCTTGGCGTGGAAGACCTCATCGACCATCTCGTCGGTGAGCGAGCCGAGCAGGCCATCGCGGACGACTCCCGCCGCGTGCACCACCGAGTCGGCGGGGTGCTCCGCCAGCAACCGCGTGACGGCGTCGCGGTCGCCGATGTCGCAGGCCACCACGGTCACCTCGGCGTCCAGGTCCCCGACGAAGCCGGGCACCTCCCCGCGCCTGCCGGCCAGCACCAGGCGGCGGACGCCGTGCGCCTCGACCAGGTGCCGCGCCACGAGCGACCCAACCCCGCCGGTGCCACCGGTCACCAGCACGGTGCCCCAGTCGTCGGCGGCGGCTGCGGTGGCCGGGACCGAGACCGGAGCGGAGACCAGGCGCGGGACGAGGAACTGCCCGCCGGTCAGCGACAGCTCCGGCTCACCGCTGGCGAGGGCCTGGGCCAGTTCGGCCTCGGAAGGCTCGGCATCGTGCTCGACGAGCACGAAACGACCGGGGTTCTCGGCCTGCGCCGCGCGGACGAGCCCGCGGACCGCGGCGTGCGCGGGGCTCGCGGGCGGCGTCACCACGACGAGCGGTGCGGTCGTGCTGTCGTCTTCCAGCCACGTGCGCACCAGGCGCAGTGCCGTGCCGGCGTGCTCGCGGGCGTCCCGCGCGTCCGCGCTCGCGGCACCGCCGAAGCGGTGCACGACAGTGCCCTGTGGAACTGCGGTGGGTGCCGGGGCACGGTGTGGCACCCACCGCACAGCGTGCAGGACCTCCTGGTCCTGCACGAGCCGGGAAACCAGTCCGCCGATGTCGGCCACCGGCGCACCGGTGACGTCGGCGAGCCGGAGTGAGATGCCGCCTCCTTCGCCGCGCGTGATCGCGACGCGCACGGCGGTCGCGCCGGTGGCGTGCAGCGTGACGCCGGTCCAGGCGAACGGCACGCTCACCTCCGACGGAGGCGCGTCCAGGTCCGCCGCGTGCAACGCCGCGTCGAGCAACGCGGGGTGCAGGCCGAACGCACCCGCGCTCTCCGCGATCCCCTCCGGCAACGCGACCTCGGCGTACACGGTGCCGCCCTGCCGCCACGCCGCGCGAAGACCCCGGAACGCCGGCCCGTAGCCGTACCCCTCGTCGGCCAGGCGCTCGTAGAGGTCGTTCGTGTCGACCGGGTCGGCACCCGGCGGCGGCCACTCGCCGAACGGCGCGGGATCGGCGGCGTCGGCCGGGGCGAGGACACCCGCGGCGTGCTCGGTCCACGGGCCCGCCTGGTCGGCGCGGCTGTGGACGGTGACCTGACGACGACCGTCCTCGTCCGCCACGCCGACCGCCACCTGGACGGAGACCTCCTCGTCGCCACCGAGGACGAGCGGTGCGCTCAGGGTCAGTTCCTCCAGCTGCAGCGGCGGGCCGGCGGGTACGTGGTCGGCGGCGCGCAGAGCGAGCTCCACGAACGCCGTGCCGGGGAACAGCACCCTGCCGCCGATGACGTGATCGGCGAGCCACGGCTGGGTGCGCGTGGAGATCCGTCCGGTCAGCACCGCGGCGTCCGCGCCCACGCCGGCGACAGCGGCGAGCAGCGGGTGATCGGCGGGCAGCTGTCCGAGCGCGCCGGCGCCGGCGGACGTGCCCTGGTCGAGCCAGAAGCGCCGCCGCTGGAACGGGTACTGGGGCAACTGGACCGGAGCGCCACCGAACCCGGCGAAGTGCCGCCGCCAGTCGACGGGGACGCCGCGCGAGTGCACGGCCGCGAGCCCCGACATGGCCTCGTGCGCTTCGGGCCGGTCCCGGCGCAGCGCCGCGATGAAGGCCACTCCGCCGGCGTCCACGCACTCCGGTCCCATCGCCGACAGCGTGGCACCCGGTCCGAGCTCGAGGAACGTGCGCACGCCCGTGTCGGCGAGCAGCCGCAGCGCGTCGTGGAAACGCACCTGTGCGCGGACGTGGCCGACCCAGTACTCCGGATCGCACATCTCGACCGACACCGGCTGCCCGGTCACGGTCGACACGATCGGCAGGCGCGGCTCGCGGAAGTCGAGCACGCGCACGACGCGGCGGAACTCGTCGAGCACCGGCTCCATGAGCGGCGAGTGGAAGGCGTGGCTCACGCGCAGACGCCGGGTGTCGCGATCACGTGACGACAGCTCGGCGGCGATCCGCTCGACGTCGCCGAGCTCGCCCGACACCACCACCGACTCGGGGCCGTTGACGGCGGCGATCCCGGTTGCCGCGGTCAGCAGAGGGGTCACTTCGGCCTCGGACGCGCGAACGGCGAGCATCGCGCCCCCGGCGGGCAGCCGCTGCATGAGCCGGCCGCGCGCGGCGACGAGGATCGTCGCGTCCTGCAGCGTCAGCACGCCCGCGACGTGCGCGGCCGCGATCTCGCCGACGGAGTGGCCCGCGAGGTGGTCCGGCGTGAGGCCCCAGCTCTCGAACAGCCGGTACAGCGCGACCTCGACGGCGAACAGCGCGGGCTGCGCGTACTCCGTCGTGTCCAGCAGGGCGGCGTCGGCACTGCCCGGCTCGGCGAACATCAGCTCGTCGAGCCGGCGCGGCAGCTGGAGGTCGAAGTGGGCACAGGTCGCGGCGAGCGAGTCCGCGAAGACGGGGTAGGTGGCCGCCAGCTCGCGGCCCATCCCCGCGCGCTGGCTGCCCTGCCCGGCGAACAGGAACGCGATCTCGCCCGGCACCCGCTGCGGCACCGCGGTGGCACCGTTCGCGAGTCCCTCCAGGGCAGCGCGCAGCTCGTCCCGGCCGGTCGCGACGAGCACCGCCGAGTCGCGCAGCGCGGCACGCGTGGTGCCGAGCGCCTGTGCCAGCTCCACCGGTTCGACGGTGTCGACGAGGGGCAGCAGGTCACGGGCACGCGCGCGGAGCGCGTCCTCGCCGCGCGCGGACAGCGGGAACGCCAGCGGGCGGGCGCCGGCCGGGCTCGGCGCGGAGGTGTCCGGTTCCTGCTCGGGGCGTTCGAGGATGACGTGCGCGTTGGTGCCGCTGACGCCGAAGGACGACACGGCGGCGCGGCGCGGGCGGCCCGTCTCCGGCCACGGACGGGACTCGACGGTCAGCTCGACCTGGCCGGAGGACCAGTCGACGTGCGGCGTCGGTTCGTCGACGTGCAGCGTCGCGGGAACCTCGCCGTGCTGCATCGCGAGCACGGCCTTGATCACCCCGGCAACGCCGGCGGCGGCCTGGGTGTGCCCGAGGTTGGACTTCACCGACCCGAGCAGCAGGGGCCTCGCGCGGTCGCGTCCGTAGGTGGCCAGCAGCGCCGTCGCCTCGATCGGGTCGCCGAGCCGGGTACCGGTGCCGTGCGCCTCGACGACGTCGACGTCCGCCGGCGTGAGTCCCGCTGACGCGAGCGCACTGCGGATGACCCGCTGCTGCGCGGTGCCGTTGGGCGCGGTGAGGCCGTTGGACGCGCCGTCGGAGTTCACCGCGGAGCCGCGCACCACGGCGAGCACCCGGTGGCCGTTCTTCCGCGCGTCCGACAGCCGCTCCAGGACCAGGACGCCCACGCCTTCGGCGAAACCGGTGCCGTCCGCGGCCGCGGCGAAGGGTTTGCAGACCCCGTCCGGTGCGAGGCCGCGCTGCCTGCTGAACGCGGTGAAGACACCCGGTCCACCGAGCACGGCCACACCACCGGCGAGCGCGAGCGTCGTTTCCCCCGCGCGCAACGAGCGGCACGCCAGGTGCAGCGAGACGAGTCCCGCGGAGCACGCCGTGTCCACGGTGAGGGCGGGACCTTCCACACCGAGCACGTACGCGACCCGGCCGGACACGACGCTGGAGGCGTTGCCCGCCAACAGGTACGCGTCCATGCCGTCGGGTGCCTCGTGCAGGTGCGGGCCGTAGTCCAGCATCTCCGCACCGACGAAGACACCGGTCGCCGTGCCGCGCAACGCGGTGGGGTCGATCCCGGCGTTCTCGAGCGCGTGCCAGGTGGTCTCGAGCACGAGCCGCTGCTGCGGGTCCATGCCCAGCGCCTCGCGCGGGCTGATGCCGAAGAACTCGGCGTCGAAGTCGGTCGCGGTGCCGAGGAACCCGCCCTTGCGCACGTAGGCGCTGCCCGGCGTCTCGGGATCGTCGTCGAACAGGGCGCCGAGGTCCCAACCGCGGTCGGAGGGGAAGTCGGACAGCACGGTGCCGCCCTCGGCGAGCAGCTGCCACAACGCCGCCGGATCGTCGATGCCGCCGGGGAAGCGGCAGCCGATGCCCACGATCGCGACCGGCTCGTCGTCGACGGCGGCGGGGGTGGCGGGGGCGGCGGGCACGTCCGCGGCGTCGTCGGTTCCGTCGGCCGCGCGCAGCAGCCGGTCCACCAGCTCCGGCAGCGTCGGGCAGTCGTAGGCGAGGCTCACCGGCAGGGGAATCCCGGTGCGCTCGGTGAGGACGTGGTGCAGGTGGACGGCGGCCAGCGAGTCGAGCCCCTGCGCCGCGAAGGACTGCTCGGCGTCGAGCGCGCCACCGGCGGCCGCTGCGTCCGGCCGCGCCTGCGCGATGGCCTCCGCCACGGCGGCGCGCACCAACTCGGTGACCACCCGGCGGCGTCCGCCCGGCGCGGCCTGCGCCAGCCGTGTCGCCAGTGCTGATTCGGCTACGAGCCCGTTCATCCGCGCATCTCCCGACTGACCGGCGCGATCTCTGGTCCTTGCTTGGAACGTAACGAGAGCAGGAGGAGGGACCCCACCCTTAAAAGCCCCTAAGACACACCGGCGGCGGCCATGCCGTCGTAGCTGCGGCGCACGAAGGACAGCGACCGCAGCAGTTCCGACGACGTGAGTCCGCGCGCCGCGCGGCTCTCGGCGATACCGCGCAACGGCATCCGCCCGATCCGCGACCAGCGCAGGCTGCCATCGGTGTCGATGTAGCTCCTGCTCTCCCCCGCGTTGTCCGGGTGCAGGCAGTACGGCACGTCGAGCAGGCCCGTCGCGAACGCCGTCAGGAACGCCTGGCCGAGGTCGTCGTTCAACGCCAGCACGGCCTCCACCAGTGCGCGGGCTTCGGCGTGGACGGCGTTGCCCTCCAGCGGGGCCGGCGCGTACGGCGTGCGGGCGGCGACGTCGGAGGCCAGCTCCAGGGCGGCCACGTTCTCCTCGATCGACGGGATGCGTTGCGACTCCGCGACCGTCTTGACGATGATCCGCTCCGACCCCGTGCGCGACGCCAGCCCTGCCGCCGCGCCGAGCAACGCACGCGCGCCGTCCTCGGTCTCCGGGAACACTCCCATGTAGGCGTAGATGACGACGTGCCAGTCGACGTCCGGCAGGAGCACCGAGCACAGCGCGCGCAACGCGGCGACGGCTTCGGCGTCCTGGGCCTCGTTCGTCTGCTGCGCATAGCTGACCGAGATGCTGCGTATGCCCAGCCGCCGGAAGAACACCGCTTCCAGCACGCTGATCGCGACGAGCAGGCTCGGCGGGCACAGCTGCCCGAGCATGCACCCGCCGAACGTCTCGAGGTGCGGTTCCACGCCCGGCCCGCGCGCGGCCGCCATCAGCTCGGACGCCGCCGTCCAGTGCGCCACGGACTCCCGCAGCGACACCCGCCCGTAGGGCAGGCAGTAGGAGATCGGCCCGCCCTCCGAAGCGTCCAGCCCGACCTCGAGCAGAGCGCGGATGATGTCCTCCGGTGCCGCCGAACCGTGCCGCACCTGGACCGGGAAGTCCGGTCCGCAGACGCCGTCGAGCACCGCCTCGGTGGTCCGGCGCTCGTGGCTCACGATCGGGTACCCGTTGAGCGCGGCCCCTTCGAGCAGGGCCAGGCGGGCCGACTCCAGATCACCGACGCGCGTGTAGCTGTCGATGGTCAGGGTGCCGACCGTGGTCGCGTCGGCCTTCCTGGTGGCCCGCAGGCCCGCGCGCATCCGCTCGGGATCGCTCATCCCCATGCGCGGTTGCACGACGAGCCTGCCGCGCTCGTGCGCCTCGCGGACGAAGGCGCCGAAACCGGTTCTCGCGCGGGTCATACCCGCAGCCGCTGGGGCAGTTCGAACAGCAGGCGGCTGAACTCGTCGATGCCCCCGCTGTCCACGCCGTCGGCGAACACCGCGTCGTAGCCCGCCGCCTTCAGCTCGGCGACCTGTTCCGCGGACGAGCTGCCGGTGATGCCGAGCTTGCCCCCGATCACCGCGGGGACGTCGGCGAGCTCCTGCCGCGCGCGCAGTCGGGTGACCATCCGGATGCCGTCGTGGAAGCCGTGGCCGTTGACGCTGCTCACGACCACGAGCGCGGGCTGCTCCGCCACCGCCTCTTCGACGAGCAGGTCCTCCGGCACGCACGGGCCGAGGTTGACCACCCGCCTGCCGTGCTCCTCGATCAACAGCTGCAGGTAGACGAGGTTCCAGGTGTGCGAGTCCGACGTACCGCCCGCCACGAGCACGGGCTGGTCGCCCGCGTCGCCGGGAAGGAGATCGAGGTTGTCGCGCCGCGGCGAAGAAATGTTCATCAGAGTGCCTCTCCGTGTTCATATGCTCGTGAGTGCTCGATGCGGGAGGCGGAGACGACATCGGCACCGCGGACGACGACTTCGGTGGGCGCGGGCCTGCCGAGGAACATCAACAGGCTCGCGGTCGGGCCGTAGGACCCGGCGTTGGGCACGGTCAGCAGTTCACCGGGCTCCAGGTCGGGCAGCCGGACCCCCCTGCCGAGCAGGTCGCCGGGGGTGCACAGCGGACCGGCGAGGTGCGCGCCGGCGCCCTCGGCGACGGCCTCGTGCGGCTCGACGGAGATCGGCATGATCCGCCCGAGCCCGGACATGCCGCCGAAGGTGTTGATCCCCGCGTCGAGGACCAGGTAGCGCTGTCCCCTGCTGTGCTTGACGTTGACGACCGAGGTCAGCAGCGTGCCGCTGTCCGCGACGAGGTACCGGCCCGACTCGCAGGCGATCCGCGGCGCGCCGTCCCGCCAGCCGGGGAAGTGCTCGTCGAGCGCCTCCGACATGGCCTTGCCCAGGTACTCGTAGACAGGGCGGTGGCCCTGCACGGCGTACGGCGCGGCGAAACCACCGCCGATGTCGACCAAGCGGAACCGGACACCGAGAACGTCCTGCAGCCGTGCGGCGCTGGTGATGGTGTGCTGGAACTCCGCGATGAGGCTGTCCTCGTCCTGGGTGTTGCTCAACGGGAAGAAGTGCAGCCCGGCGATGGTCGTCCCGGGCACCTCGCGCAGAGCCGGGGCGAGGTCGGCCAGCGTCTCGCTGTCGAACCCGAACTGCGACGGCACACCGGTCATCCGGATGCTCGTCGCCGCGGCCCCCGTGGCGTTGTTGACGCGCAGGAGGCAGTCCGCGGTCGTGCCCGCCTCCAGCGCCACCGCGCCGACGCGGCGCAGGTCCCCGATCGACTCGACCGAGAACAGCCGCACGCCGTGCGCGATCGCCGTGGCGAGTTCGCCCGCCGTCTTGCCGGGGCCGGTGTAGAGCACCTCGTCACCGCGGAAACCGGCGCGCAGCACCGCGTCCAGCTCGCCGGTCGAGCTGATCTCCGCGCGGACGCCGCGTTCGCCGGAACGCAGCTCGCGCAGCAGCTCGGGGTGGGGGTTGGCCTTCGCCGCGTAGTACAGCACCACCTGCTCGGGCAACGCCGCGAGCAGGTCGTCCCTGGCCGCCACGACGCGGTCGAGGTCGTAGACGAAGGCAGGCGTGCCGAAGCGGTCCGCGATCTCCCGGTAGCCGGTCACGGTGCGACTCCTTCCAGGAGCTTGGTGAGGCGGGCCCTGTCGTACTTGCCGTGCTGGGTCAGCGGCAGTTCTTCGACGATCCTCGCCACCGAGGGCACCTTCGCGGGTTCGAGCCGGCGCGCGAGCTCCCGCAGCAGTGCGTGCGGTTCGATGTCGCCTTCCACGAACACGGCGAGCGCGCGACCGTCCTCGGGCGGTACCGCGGCTGCCGCGCGCACACCGGGCACGTCGGCGGCCGCGGCCTCCAGCTCGGTCGTGCTCATGCGCACGCCCTTGTGCTTGAACATGTCGTCGCGGCGGCCCTCGTAGTAGAGGAACCCGTCCTCGTCCACACGGCCGAAATCACCGGTGTGCAACCGAAGCCCGCCATCGGACCCGACGCGGAAGGAACGCGCGGTCTGCTCGGGGGCGCGCCAGTAGCCCGGCATCACGTGCGGTCCTTCGACCACGATCTCCCCGATCTCTCCCGGCGGCAACGGCTCACCGTGCTCGTCCACGACGAAGGCGCGGGTGCCGGGCAGTGGCCTGCCCACCGAGTCCGGCTTGCTGCCGGCGAGCTCCGGCGGCAGCACGGACACCCGCTTGCACTCGGTCTGTCCGAACTGGATGATCACCTCGGCGCCGGGGAAGGCCGCGCGCAACGCGTCGGCGGTGGGCTTCGGCAGCGCGGCACCGGTGTTGGTGAACATCCGCACCCGCGCACCCTCCGGGACACCGCGCTCCGCGAGCGTGCTGATCATGGTGGCCAGCGAGGGCACGATCGGCACGACGGTCGCGCCGGTGTCCACGATCCGGCTCAGCAGCAGCAGGTCCGACTCGCCGTCGGCGAGCACCAGCTCGCTGTGGCCGGCTGCGGTGAGCAGCACCTTGTAGAGCCCGTAGTCCCAGGAGATGGGGAACCGGCAGAAGACCACGTCGTCGGGCCGGTAGCCGAGCTCGGCGTTGATCGCCCCGGTGACGAACACCATCTGCCGGTGCGGGCAGATCACCGCCTTGGGCGCCGCGGTCGAGCCCGAGGTGTAGACGAGCACGGCGACGTCGTCGGGGTGCACGTCGGTGCCGGCGCCCCGCGCTTTCATCCGGTACAGGTCCTCGATCTCGGCCCACACACCGGAGAAGCCGCGCACGGCCACGCCGCCGGAGAACGCGGCGACGCGGTCCACCGCCTCGTCGGGCACGATGATGAGCGCCGGTTCGGCGTTCTGCACCACCGCGCGGAGGTGGAAGTCCTTCATCCCGGTGTTGATCGGCACCAGCACCGCGCCGCAGCGCGACGTGCCGTACAGCAGGGCCGCCAGTTCGCGGTTGCTCGGCAGCTGGACCAGCACGCGGTCGCCGCGGCCGATGCCGGAGAGGGCCAGCCAGGCGTCGACGGCGTGGCTGTGGCCGGCCAGTTCCCGGTAGGTCCACCGGCCGGCGGAGTCGCTGATCGCGAAGGAGTCGGGGTGGCCGGCGAGGGCTTCGTCGAGCAGGTCGTGGACCAGGGCGCCGGTGCGGGCCCCGGTGGTCTGGGTGGAGTTCACTTGTGGCTCGGGCCTTTCGTGCTGGTTCCCGGTCACCGGCCGCCGCGAGGGCGGGGCCGGCCTCTGACCGCGGCCCCGCTCGCCTCGGAGGTGAGCTTCGAGCGGTCGATCTTGCGATTGCTGTTCAACGGGAACGCGTCGATGTGGTAGTAGGCCCGCGGCACGACGCCGGAGGGCAGCCGGTCGCGCAGGTGCCGCGCGAGCCGCGCGGGCGAGAGCGGTTCCCCGGTGTGGAACACGGCCAGCTCGACCGTGCCCTCCATCTCCAGCGCCACCGTGACGGCCTGGTCGACGCCTTCGCAGTCCCGGACCGCCGCGTCCACCTCGGCCAGTTCGACGCGGATGCCGTGCACCTGCACCTGGGAGTCCCTGCGGCCCAGGTACAGCAGCCCCGCGCCGTCGGTGGCGAGCCGCACGCGGTCGCCGGTGCGGTAGAAGCGCTTTCCCTCGTGCACCAGGAAGCGGTTCACGTCGTCGGCCGGGTCGAGGTAGCCCGCGGTCAGCTGCGGGCCCGCGACGCACAGCTCGCCCTCCCCGGTCCGGCTCGGCCTGCCGTTGTCGTCCAGCAGCACCAGGTCGTGACCTTCGTGGAGCTCGCCGATGGGCACGACGTGGTGCCGCCGTTCCTCGTCGCACCAGCGGTAGGCGCTGACGGTGATCGTCAGCTCGGTGGGCCCGTAGAGGTTCTCCAGGGTGGACCTGGACGCGGCCTGCGCCCAGTCGGCGGCGTCGACGTCGTGCAGCGCCTCACCGGCGAAGAAGCTCCACCGCAGGGTGCTGAGGGACCCCGCCTGGAGACCGCCGGTCTTGCGCACCAGGGAGATCGCGCTCGGCGTGGAGAACCACACCGTGATGCCGTGCTCGCTCAGGAACTCGGGGAGCCGCGCGTAGGCTTGGGGCGGCAGCGGAACCACCGGCGCGCCCGCACCCCAGGCGCAGAACAGGTCGAACATCGCGCAGTCGAAGTTGAGGTCGAAGGTCTGCGAGAAGACGTCCTCGGGACCGAAGTCGTAGCGCTTGTCCTGCAAGGCGAAGTAGTGCGCCGTGTTGGCGTGCGTGACCGGGACGCCCTTGGGACGTCCCGTGGACCCCGAGGTGAACAGCACGTACGCGACGTCGTGCGGACGTGTCGGCATCGGGGCCGTCAACGCGCTGCCGGGGTCGATCCGCAGACCCGGCGCCGGGTGGCCGCCCGGCGCGAACAACGTCGGCAGCTCGACCCCCTCGTCCGCCAGCGCGCGCAGCGCGGGCAGGGAGTCGTCGTCGGCGAGAAGTGCCTGCACACCGGCCGCCTCGATCATCTGCCGGGTGCGCGCCGCGGGGAACGCGGGCTGCAGCGGCACCACGGTCAGTCCACTGTAGAATCCCGCGAGCAGGGTCGCGTAGGCCGAGGTTCCCTTGCCCACCAGCACCCCGAGCGTCCGGGTGTCCTCGGCGAGGCCGGCGAGTGCGGAGCCGGCGAGCAGCAGTGCCCGCTCGTGCAGCTCGCGGAAGGTCGTCACGCCCCCGTCCGCGCGCACGGCCGGCCGCTCCGGTGACAGAGCGAGGCCGCGGGAGAACCGTCCCGCCAGGGTGCTGTCGGTGATCTGGACCAGGTTCGCCGTCATGGCTCAGCGCGCCGCGTGGTCGAGTGTGCGCTCCACGGTCGACCACAGCATGCCCGCCGTGCGGAAGGTCTCCATGCTCAGCGCGCTGTCGTCGAAGCGGACGCGGTAGGCGTTCTCCAGAACGCTGAGCAGGTGCACCGCGTTCAGCGAGTCGAGGCCGAGCCTCCTTGAGGTCGGCCTCCGGTGCCAGGTCCTCGGTGTCGGGAAGGAACGGCAGAAAGCCGCGGACCAGGTCCTCGAAGTCATCGTTCCACATGGTTTCCTCCATCTGTCTGGCTCAGGCCGCGAGCACGCGGCGCCGGGGTGTCATCGCGAGCCGCGGCTGGGCGGCGACGACGTCGAACCGCTCCGCCGCGCACGGAACGCGGCCGAACAGGCTGTCCGGCCCGGCGACGCACAGCCGCCGCACGCCGGAGTCGCGCAGCGCGTCCGTCACGCTCGGCCAGTTCATCGGGTGGTCGAACCCGTCGAGCAGCATCGTGCGCAGCTGCTCACCGGTGTGCAGCAGCGAGCCGTCCTGGTCGGCCACGACGGGCAGCGAGGGGTCGGCGAACCGGTAGCGCGAGACGACCTCGCGCTCGGCCTTGTCGCGCAGCCCGCGGAAGAGTGAGGCGTGCATCGGCGGCCGCATCGTGTACAGCGGCATCCCGCCGATCCCGCGCACCCGTGCCGCCAGCCACTCGACCTCGCTCTCCGCGATCGACACCATGAAGAACCCGTCGTCGACGTAGCAGGAGATCTCGTGCCACTCGCCGCGTTCGGTGAGCTCGGCGAAGATCGGCTCGATCTTCGCCATGGGGGCGCGGACGAAGGACAGCGTGACGACATCGGTGTGCTCCTCGGCGAAGTACTCGTCGAGGCACCGGGCGATGTCGGCGGTGAGCCGCACCGCGTCAGGCAGTTCGAGCACGCCGGTGTAGGCGAGCACCGCCTTCTCGCCGAAACTGGGTCCCGTCACCACGTCCGGTGTCACGCCGAGGTCCGCCTCTGCCCACCGCGCGCAGGCGAGGCAGTTCACGAAGAACGCCACCTGCGCGGCCTCGGTGTAGTCGCCGGGGTCCTCGCGCAGCGAGTCCACCAGCGAGTAGCCGAGCACGTCGTCGGCCACGGCGACCAGTTCCCGCGCGAACGGGTTGGCCACCATGAACCGGCCGATGTCGCGGAACGGCACCGGTCCCATGCCGGGGAAGACCATCGCCGTGGTGAACCCACCGCCGCCACTGGGCGCGCCCACCGTTCAGAGTCCCTTGAGGAAGTCGACGAGCACCTCGTGGAAGAGCTCGGGCTCTTCGAGGTGCGGAAGGTGCGCGGAGTTCTCGAAGACCTCCCAGCGCGCGCCCTTGACGTGCTCCTCGTAGGGCCGCATCACGGTCGGCGTCGCCTCGTCGTAGCGGCCGCTGAGCAGCAGCGTCGGGGTGTCGATCGCGGGGAGGTCGTCGATGACCGAGAAGTCCTTGAGCGAGCCGATCACGTGGAACTCGTTCGGCCCGTTCATCGCGTAGTAGACGGTGGGGTCGTTGTAGATCTCCATGTACGAGGAGACGAAGTCGCGCGGCCACGGCCGGGCGCGGCAGACGTGCCGGTCGTAGAAGACCCGCATCGCGGCGAGGTACTCCCGGTCGTCGTAGGTGCCGGCCGCCTCGTGGCGGAGCAACGCTTCCTGGGTCTCCCTCGGCAGGTCGGCGCGCAGGCGCGCCATCTCCTGCAACCAGATCGGGTACGAGGCCGGCGCGTTGGCCACCACCAGCCCGCGCAGCCCTGCCGGGCCGGCCGCGGCGTGCTTCGCGCACAGCGGACCGCCCCACGACTGTCCGAAGAGGACGTAGTTGTCGGCGATCCCGAGGCCGGTCAGCAGGTTGTCCAGCTCCTCCAGGAAGAGCTCGACCGTCCAGAACGCCGGATCGGCGTCGGGCAGGTGCGTCGACCCGCCGTTGCCGAGCTGGTCGTAGTGCACCACCGGCCAGCCGTCGTCCGCGAGCCGCGCCAGCGGCAGCAGGTAGTCGTGCGTGCTGCCCGGTCCACCGTGGACCGCGACCACGGCCGGCCGGTCGCCGCCGAGCTCACCGGTCACGCGGTACCAGGTCCGGTAGTCGCGGAAGGCCACCGTTCCCTTGGTGCTGGCCAAGGGGACACGGGTTCCGAACGGCACGAAGACCACCTCCTCGGGCAGCACTCGCTGGAACGGCCGCGGCACCGGCAAAATGGCGCGCTGACCGTTGGGGACCGAACTTCCAGCCGAAAGCTATCGCCGACCCCGACCCCTAAAAGCCCCTACGCGGCGGGGTCGGGTTCCGGTGCTCCGTGAGGTGCGTCCCCTGTGTGGTTCGCTTCAGAAATGAGAACGCTCACAACGGAAAGCCCTCACGGCACAACCGAAAGCGTCTCACTACGGACAGCGGTTTCTAGGGGCGATTAGGGGTGGGAGCGCTCTCCCCCTCTCCCTAGGTTGCGGACAGTGGCGTGCACCGCTGCCATCCCGTCCGTCTACCCCAGCGACGAGGACCTCCCATGGCTACCCCCGACTCCCCCTCCGCACCGGTCGGCGACTCCGATCTCCCGGACTTCCCGATGCGCAGGGCCTGTCCGTTCAGCCCGCCCGCCGAGTACGCGCGACTGCGCGAGACCGAGCCCGTCTCCAAGGCGAAGCTGAAGGTCAACGGCAAGCACACCTGGCTGGTGACCCGGCACGACCTGTACAAGAAGCTGCTGTCGGACTCGAGGGTGAGCTCGAACCTCAAGCTGCCCGGCTACCCGCTCCAGGTCCCGGTGCCCGACGAGATCCTCCAGCAGGTCCCGCACACCTTCCTGTCGCTGGACCCGCCGGAGCACTCCGTGCAGCGGCGCATGCTCACGCCGGAGTTCAGCGTGCGCAGGATGCGCCAGCTGCGCACCCGCGTGCAGGAGATCGTCGACGAGCGGGTGGACGAGCTGCTGGCCAAGGCGGGCGACGGCCCGGTGGACCTGGTGTCCGTGCTCGCGCTGCCGGTGCCCTCGCTGGTGATCTGCGAACTGCTCGGCGTGCCCTACGCCGACCACGGTCGCTTCGAGGCCTGGGCGTGGGCGATCATGAGCCACGAGCTGAGCGAGGAGGAACGCGGCCGCGCGCACTACGAGCTGGACCGCTACGTCGACGAGCTGGTCACGCTCAAGGAGTCGGAGCCGGGCGACGACATGATCAGCCGGCTGATCGCGTTCAACCGGGAGACCCCGTCGGTCACGCACTCCGAGCTCTCCAGCATGGCCAAGGTCATGCTGATCACCGGGCACGAGACGACGGCCAACATGATCGCCCTCGGCGTGCTCGCCCTGCTGGAGCACCCCGACCAGCTCGCCGCACTGCGCGCCGAGCCGGAGCTGATGACGACCGCGGTGGAAGAGCTGCTGCGGTACTTCTCCATCTCCGACGCGGGTACCGCGCGCGTGGCGATGGAGGACATCGAGCTCGGCGGGGTCACCATCCGCGCCGGTGAGGGCATCCTGCCGCTCAACCACGCCGCGAACCGCGACGTGAACGTCTTCGAGGACCCCGACCGGCTGGACGTGCGGCGCGAAGCGCGCAGCCACGTCGCCTTCGGCTACGGGGTGCACCAGTGCGTCGGGCAGAACCTCGCCCGCATGGAGCTGGAGATCGTGTACTCGACGCTGCTGCGCCGCGTGCCGGGGTTGCGCCTCGCCGCACCGCTGGAAGAACTGCGCTTCAAGGACGACGCCATCGTCTATGGCGTCTACGAGCTGCCCGTCCACTGCTGAGACCGCCCACGCCTTCCGAGAGGCAGTCATGACCGAATCGCTCCAGTCCCCCGGCACCGTCGGCGCAGAGCCAGAGCTGCCGCAGTTCCCGATGCGCCGCGAATGCCCGTTCAAGGAGCCGGCTGCCTACTCGGAGCTGCGGGAACGTGAACCCGTCTCACGGGCGACGGTGAAGGTCACCGGACGACCCGCGTGGTTGGTCACCCGGCACGCCGACGTCAAGCAGGTTCTCGGCGACCCGCGCGTCAGCTCGAACCTCAAGCTGCCCGGCTACCCGCACCAGTTCCACATCCCACCGGAGCTGCTGGCACAGGTGCGGCTGATGATGCTGTCGATGGACCCGCCGGACCACACCGCGCAGCGACGGATGCTGATCCCCGAGTTCACCGCCCGGCGCGTCCGTGAGATGCGCCCGCGCATCCAGCAGATCGTGGACGAGCGGATCGACGCGATGCTCGCGGCAGGCGGTCCTGCGGACCTGGTCACGGCACTCGCGCTGCCGGTGCCGTCACTGGTGATCTGCGAACTGCTCGGCGTGCCCTACGCCGACCACGCGCAGTTCGAGGAGTGGTCGGCGGCCATGATGAACCACGAGCTGAGCCCGGCCGAGTACGGCGCGGCCGTGCAGGCGTTGGACGCCTACCTCGACGGGCTGGTCACCGCCAAGGAGAAGGAGCCCGGTGACGACCTGATCAGCCGGTTCCTGGAGAAGAACCGGGTGGAGCAGGTCGCCGACCACCTCGACGTGGTCACGATGGCCCGGCTGATGCTCGTCGGCGGGCACGAGACGACGGCGAACATGATCTCCCTGGGCGTGCTGGCGCTGCTGGAGCACCCCGGGCTGTCCGAGGAGCTGCGCGCTGACCCGTCCCTGCTGCCCGGCGCGATCGAGGAGCTGCTGCGCACGTTCTCGATCTCCGACTCCGGCACCGCCAGGGTCGCGCTGGAGGACATCGAGGTCGGCGGCGTGACCATCCCGGCCGGCGACGGCATCCTCGCCCTGAACGGCGCCGCGAACCACGACGCGTCGGTGTTCCCCGACCCCGGCGTGATCGACCTCCACCGCAAGGAGGCCCGCAGCCACCTGGCCTTCGGTTTCGGCATCCACCAGTGCATCGGCGCCAACCTCGCCCGCGTCGAGCTCGAGGTCGTCTACGGAACGCTGCTCCAGCGGATTCCCGGGCTGAAACTGGCCGTACCCGCCGACCAGCTGCGCTACAAGGACGACGCGATGGTCTACGGCGTCTACGAACTTCCCGTCACCTGGTGAGGAACGGCAAGAGGAGCACCCTGATGCACGTCACCACCGACAGTGCCCGCTGCGTGGGCGCGGGTCAGTGCGCCATGGTCAGCCCCGAGGTGTTCGACCAGGACGACAACGGTCTGGTCGTCGTGCTCCAGGACCACCCCGCCGAGGACCTGCACGACTCGGTCCACCAGGCGGCGGACCTGTGTCCGGCGCGCACGATCGTCCTGAACACCGCGAGCGTCTGAAGTCTGGCGGCCGGGCGCTGTTCGAGTGGTTGTCCCAGCCACTCGAACGGTTCCCGCGCTCCTGTCCGCACTGGAGGCGGTGACCACCCCGCCGCCGCTCGCCTGCAGGTGTGGCATGGCGGCTTTGTGCATCGCGGCGAACGCGCGTTCATTGAGTCCACAATGGACATACGGACGTGATCTCGGCGAAAGCTTTGGGGACTCGGTTCTCCTGCACCGCACGCCGCTCGCGCTGACCGGCCCCGGCACCCCTAAGCGTTGTGGGATAGGGGTTGTCGAAGCCCGTAGTCGTGGAAAGACTCGACACATGATGGAGCTGGCAGCAGAGTTCCCAGCAGCGTCGTACGGACAGTGGCGCGATCTGGTCGACGCCGTGCTCCGCAAGTCGGGAGCGGACTTCGACTCACTGATCACCCGCATACCCGACGGCATCGACGTTCAGCCTCTCTACACCGACGCACCGGCGAGCTTTCCCTGCCTGGCACCGGTGAAGCAGGGCTGGGACATCCGCCAGCGCCACGCCGTGCCCGACCCGGTCGCGCTGATGAACGACCTCGAAGGCGGCGTCACGTCGTTGTGGCTGTCCGTACCGGCCGATTCCCTCAAGACCGTGCTGGCGGACGTCCACCTGGACCTGGCGCCGATCGTGCTGGACGGCTCGCCGGAGGTGGCCGTCGCCATGCTGCGGCTGTGGGGCCGGATCGCTCCGGAGTCCGTCCGCGGAAACCTCGCGCTCAGGCCGACCGGCGACGCACTCGACTTGATCACGCGGGTTTCCCGCACGTTCCCCGGTCTGCGGACGGTCGTTGTGGACGCGTTGCCGTTCCACGACGCGGGCGGGTCGGACGCGGAGGAACTGGGTGCGTCGCTGGCCTTGGCCGTGTCCTACCTGCGTGCTCTGGTTTCCGGTGGTCTGTCGGTCGAGTCGGCGTTCGCGCAGCTGGAGTTCCGCTTCGCGGCCACGGCGGACCAGTTCGCGACGATCGCGAAGCTGCGTGCGGCGCGCCGGTTGTGGGCGCGGGTGGCTGAGGTGTCGGGCGTGGACGTGCCGCAGGTGCAGCACGCGGTGACGTCGTCGGCGATGATGACGCGCCGTGATCCGTGGGTGAACATGCTGCGCACCACCGTCGCCACCCTGGCCGCCGGTCTGGGCGGTGCCGACGCGGTGACGGTGCAGCCGTTCGACGCGGCGATCGGGCTGCCGGACGAGTTCGCGCGCCGGATCGCGCGCAACACGCAGAACCTGCTGCTGGAGGAGTCGCACCTCGGCGCGGTGATCGACCCGGCGGCGGGGTCCTGGTACGTGGAGCAGCTGACCGAGTCGCTTGCCGTGGCGGCGTGGACGTGGTTCCAGGAGCTCGAACGGGCCGGTGGGCTGCCGGACGCCTCTGCGCTGGTCGCCTCGCGGATCGCGGAGACGTGGGCGCGGCGGTCGGCCCGGCTGGCGGACCGCAGCGACCCGATCACGGGGGTCAGCGAGTTCCCGGACCTGGCCGAGAAGCCCGTGGTCCGCCCGCCCCACGCACCCGCGCCTGCCTCGGCCTCCCCGGTGTCCGCGGCCCCGCCCTTCGGAATCGATACCGACTCGCAGGCCCCCAGGGGGGACGCACCCCCCATCCCGATCATCTCAGGCGGGTCTGACAGTTTCGGGCTGCCGCGGGTGCGTTATGCACAGGCCTTCGAGGAGCTGCGCGACCTCGCCGACGCCCAGCCCGAACGCCCCGTGGTCTTCCTCGCCACCCTGGGCCCGGTCGCCGCCCACACCGCACGCGCCACGTTCGCGGCCAACCTGTTCAACGCCGGCGGTTTCGCCACCCCGAGCGCGGGCCCGACGAAGACCGCCGACGAGGTGGCCGACCGGTTCCGGGGCTCGGGCGCCAAGATCGCGGTCGTGTGCGGCAGCGACTCCAGCTACGCCGAACTGGCCGTCGACACCGTCGAAGCGCTGCGGAAAGCCGGTGCGGCACGGGTGCTCCTGGCCGGCAAGAAGACCGATGCCGACGTCGACGGCCGCGTGTACGCGGGCTGTCCGGCGCTGGAGATCCTGAACAGCACCTACGAGCTCCTGGGAGTGCAGCGATGATCCCCGACTTCGCGGACGTCGACCTCGGCTCGCTCCCGTCGGCGAAGTACGAGACCGATCTGCCCGTGTGGGAGACGCCGGAGGGCATCGCGGTCAAGCCGGTCTACGGGCCGCAGGACCTCGACGGCCTCGACTTCCTGCGGACCTATCCCGGTGTCGCGCCGTTCCTGCGCGGCCCATATCCGACGATGTATGTCAACCAGCCGTGGACGGTGCGCCAGTACGCGGGGTTCTCGACGGCGGAGGAGTCGAACGCTTTCTACCGGCGCAACCTCGCGGCCGGTCAGAAGGGCTTGTCGGTGGCGTTCGACCTGGCCACGCACCGCGGCTACGACTCGGACCATCCGCGGGTGGCCGGTGACGTCGGCATGGCGGGGGTGGCGATCGACTCGATCTACGACATGCGCACCCTGTTCGACGGCATCCCGCTGGACAAGATGTCGGTGTCGATGACGATGAACGGCGCGGTGCTGCCGATCCTGGCCCTGTTCGTGGTGGCCGCGCAGGAGCAGGGGGTGCGGCCGGAGCAGCTCACGGGGACCATCCAGAACGACATCCTCAAGGAGTTCATGGTCCGCAACACCTACATCTACCCGCCCCAGCCGTCGATGCGGATCATCTCCGACATCTTCAGCCACACCTCCGAGCACATGCCGAAGTTCAACTCCATCTCGATCTCCGGCTACCACATGCAGGAAGCGGGCGCGACCGCCGACCTGGAACTCGCCTACACCCTCGCCGACGGCGTGGAGTACCTGCGCGCAGGCCAGGCAGCCGGGCTCGACGTCGACAGGTTCGCCCCGCGGCTGAGCTTCTTCTGGGCCATCGGCATGAACTTCTTCATGGAGATCGCCAAAATGCGGGCCGCGCGCCTGCTCTGGGCGAAGCTGGTCAACGAGTTCCAGCCGAAGAGCCAGAAGTCGCTCAGCCTGCGCACCCACTGCCAGACATCCGGCTGGTCGCTGACCGCGCAGGACGTGTTCAACAACGTCGCGCGCACCTGCGTCGAAGCGATGGCGGCGACGCAGGGCCACACGCAGTCGTTGCACACCAACGCACTCGACGAAGCGCTCGCACTGCCCACCGACTTCAGCGCCCGCATCGCCCGCAACACGCAGCTGCTGCTGCAACAGGAATCGGGCACCACGCGGGTGATCGACCCGTGGGGTGGCAGCGCCTACGTCGAACGGCTGACCGCCGAGCTGGCGGCGAAGGCGTGGGGGCACATCACCGAGGTCGAGAAGGCCGGCGGGATGGCCCGCGCGATCGACGAGGGCATCCCCAAGCTGCGCATCGAGGAAGCCGCCGCCCGCACGCAGGCGCGCATCGACTCCGGCCGCCAACCCGTGATCGGCGTCAACAAGTACCCGGTGACCGGCGACGAGCAGATCGAGGTCCTCAAGGTCGACAACGCCGGCGTGCGCGCACAGCAACTGGAGAAACTGCGCCGCCTCCGCGAAGAACGCGACCAGTCCGCCGTGGACAGTGCCCTCGACGCCCTGACGAACGCGGCAGGCGGCGGGGGCAACCTGCTGGAGCTGGCGATCAACGCCGCCCGCGCCAAAGCCACCGTCGGCGAGATCTCCGAGGCGCTGGGCAAGGTGTGGGGCCGGCACTCCGCGCAGATCCGCACCATTTCCGGTGTCTACCGGCAGGAGGTCGGCCCAGTGTCCAACGTGGACGCCTGCCGCGAGGTCGTCGACACGTTCGCCGAACAGGAAGGCCGCCGGCCGCGCATCCTGGTCGCCAAGATGGGCCAGGACGGGCACGACCGCGGCCAGAAGGTGATCGCCACGGCGTTCGCCGACCTCGGCTTCGACGTCGACGTCGGCCCGCTGTTCCAGACACCCGACGAAGTCGCCCGCCAGGCCGTCGAGGCCGACGTGCACATCGTCGGCGTCTCCTCCCTCGCCGCCGGGCACCTCACGCTGGTGCCCGCGCTGCGCGAGGAGCTGGCCAAGCTCGACCGCGCCGACATCATGATCGTCGTCGGCGGCGTCATCCCGCCACAGGACTTCGACGAGCTGCACGCGGCCGGAGCGGCGGCGATCTTCCCACCCGGCACCGTCATCGCGGACGCCGCCAAGGACCTGCTCCAGAAACTGATCGTCCTATGAGAAACCAGAGGGTTCCGATGAACATCCAGATCCAGGCGCTCGACCAAGGCAACCACATCCACGTCGTGCTGGAGGGCGGTCCGGGGAACATCACCATCCCGGAACAGGTCACCGTCGACCGAGGGAAGATCAAGCTGCCGTGCCGCGGCGGTCACGAGCACTTCGAGCGGGTGTCCGAGGACAAGCCCTCGGTCTTCCGCTGGACCATGCGCACCTCGCTCGCCGAGTGAGCAGCGGTCTGAGGAAGTGGCCGTGCAGGGTGGACAAGAGTTGGGATGACCATGGGGTCGAAGATCGGCACGACTGACACGTCGAACCCAGGCGGCGGACCTGCGGGCCCGGGAACAGGTGCGACGCCGCAGCCGGTGGTGAATGCCAGGCTGGTGATCTGGCTGCTGGCCGGCTCGGTGTTCGTGATGATCCTGAACGAGACGATCATGAGCGTCGCACTGCCGGTGCTGATCGTCCAACTGCAGGTGTCCACGGGCACTGCTCAATGGCTGACCAGTGGCTTCCTGCTGACGATGGCGGTGGTCATCCCGATCACCGGCTTCCTGCTGCGGCGCTTCCCCGCACGGGCGGTCTACCTGACGGCGATGAGCCTGTTCTCGATCGGGACGCTGCTGGCGGCGCTTGCACCGGGCTTCGGTGTGCTGCTGGCAGCGCGGGTCGTGCAGGCGAGCGGGACGGCGGTGATGACGCCGCTGCTGATGACCACGATCCTGACCCTGGTCCCGGCCGAGCGCCGAGGTCAAACCATGGGCACGCTCACGATCGTGACCGCGGTGGCGCCGGCCGTCGGCCCGACGCTGTCCGGCGTGGTCCTTTCGACTCTGGGCTGGCGCTGGCTGTTCTGGGTCGTGCTGCCGATCGCGCTGGTAGCGCTCGCGGTGGGCGCCATCTGGCTGCGCCTGCGTGACGAGCGCACCGACCCGGTACGCCTCGACGTGCTGTCCGTGCCGCTGTCCGCGGTGGCGTTCGCCGGGCTGGTGCTCGGGCTGTCGCTGATCGGGGAGAGGGCGCACGGTGCGGGAAATGGGATTCCGCCATGGGTGCCACTGGTCCTCGGCGCGGTGTCGATGGTCGCGTTCGTTGCCCGCCAGCTGCACCTGCAACGCCGGGGGCGGGCGCTGCTGGACCTGCGCCCGTTCTCCGATCGGCGCTTCACGGTGTCGCTGGTGCTGATCATGGTCGGGTTCATGTCGATGTTCGGCATGATCATCCTGCTGCCGCTGTACATCCAGAACGTGCAGGAACGCAGTGCGTTCGTGGCCGGGTTGATGCTCCTGCCGGGGGGCCTGCTGATGGGCGTCCTCGGCCCGATCATCGGGCGTGCTTACGACCGCTACGGCGCCCGGTACCTGGTCGTATCCGGTGCGGTCCTGCTGAGCGCGGCGCTGTGGACGATGTCGACCCTCGACGCCGAATCCTCGATCTGGGAGGTCGTGCTCCTCTACACCGCGGTCACGGCCGCCCTGTCCGCGATGTTCACACCCCTGATGACCGACTCGCTGGCCACCCTGCCCACCGACCTGTACTCCCACGGCAGCGCGATCCTGGCAACGATCCAGCAGGTCGCCGGCGCGGCCGGCACGGCGCTGTTCGTGACCGTGGTGACGCTGTCGTCGGTCACCGGCGGGACACCGGACGTTCCTGGAGTGCAGACAGCGTTCAGGGTCGCCGCAGCAATCTCGGTGGTGGTCGTGCTGGCGTCGTTCCTGACCAGCCCGAAGCCCTGGGTTGATCGCGGAGACGCCGGCCTCTGACCGACAGAACGGTTGTGCGGGATGTCGCTGTGTCCAAACCCCGCTCCAGGAGCTCCGCGGCCATGTCGTGCGGGTCGCTCGTGACCGCGAGCCTGGTGTGACGGTCGAGCAGATCGCCGAAGATTTCGGGGTGCGCCCGACAACGTTGTTCAAGTGGCTGCGCCGAGCTCGGTGCGAGCCGGGCTGGTTCGGCTGAGCTGCGTGAGGCGTGTGCGCCGATCAAGCTGCTGGAGCAGGGGAACGAGGTGCTGCGCCGTCGCCGCCCTGTTGGGCGTTGGCCATCCACGTCGTCGTGCTGGTCGCGGAGATCTGCGTGCTGCTCGTCCTCGGGGCTTAACTCATCGACGCCAGCACACTGGTCGCTGCGACGCTGGGGCCTGCTCGCACCCAAAAAGCCCACTGACCTGGGCTTTCATCCAGAATCAGCGGGCTGGTTCAGACCGTCGGGACGACAGGATTTGAACCTGCGGCCCCTTGATCCGCAGGGTGGATCGGATTATGTCGTGACCTGCGGATACGTTGAATCGGCAGGTCATGGCGGCACAGTTGGACGCACTTGAGTGCAGCTTGATCCTGTTGCCACGCCTTGACTTCTCCCAATTTGCTCCCATCTTTCCCCATGACGCGTCCGTGTCGACCGCGGTGGCGCGCGGTTGGTGGTCGACCTGATTCCCACGTGCCGCATGGCGCACCGGCCGAGATCACCGTGACGCATGACCTGGCCGGCACGCCCTTGAGGATCGTGCTATCAGCGAGCGTGTCGTAGAACCACTCCGACTGCGGGGGTCGGCCTCAGAGTCATCACGCGTGCTCGTCTTGCGACCTAGCGCGTCATAGGTGTACGGCCAAATCTGTCCTTCGCCCGGTTCGGCGGCAGACGCATCCAGCTCTGGGCAACGAATCCGGTTGGCCGGAACGACGAGAAAAGGTCAGCACTCGCGACAACGTGGACAGCGCCGGCTTGAGGTGGCACCAACGCTCGACGCGAAGCACTCAACCTGGACGCCGAGCTCGACGAGGCGATGGCGTTGTTCTGGTGGCGAGATGCGGTGTCGGCAGGCGTCTGGGACATCGTCACCGCGACCGGCCTCAACCGATCAAGGTCTTCGATGTCCGCGGAGCAGCTGCCGAGCATGAGCAGGTGCGCACCTGCCCGGGAGAGCCGCGGCGCCGCCAGATCCCACAGCACCCGCCGATGTGATCGCTAACATCACGCCGCCGGGCCAGTTCGTCCCCGTTTTAGTTGATCATCAGTTTCCGCAGCTCAACAGTGTTTCGAAACTTGCATGGTCGAAAAATTCGACATCACAACCGCTGTTAGCGATAACAGAAGGTCTTGTCGACCGTGCCGGTCCTCGATATCGTGCTAAAAGCGCATCCGGAGTTATAGCCCGGAACACGACCGGTGGTGCACTCAGGTTCCCGCTCGCGAGGAGGCGAGGCATGGGCTCACTCCCGCGGACGACTTTCCGGGCTGCCGACGTCCTGGTCCTGCGCAGATCACCACACCGGCACCGGACGTTCTTCCGCTTGCGCTGACACCGCTCGACTCCACCAGCCGAGACCGCGCCGCTCCGGATCGGCAGGAACCCGCGCCGCCGCAACCACTCGCCAGAAATCGAGGACATCGTGGTCTCATCGATGAAACGCGTTCTGATACCCCTGCTGGCTTTGGCCGTCACCGTTGCGGTGACACCGTCCGCGTCGGCGGCCTACCCCGCCCCAGGCCGGGTCACCGGTGACATCGGCGTGCACGACCCGAGTACCGTCAAGCGCTCGGACGGCAGCTACCTGCTCGCGCACACCGGCAACGGAATCGCGCTCAAGACCTCCACCGACCGCACCGCGTTCCGCAACGCCGGCGCCGCCTTCCCCAACGGCACGCCATGGGCCAACACCTACACCGCGAACAGCCGCAACCTCTGGGCGCCGGACATCTCCTACCGCAGCGGCCAGTACTGGATGTACTACTCGGCCTCGACGTTCGGCTCGAACCGATCGGCGATCTTCCTGGCCACCAGCCCCAGCGGCAACTCCGGCACGTGGACCAACCGCGGTCTGGTCGTCGAGTCGCGCACCAGCGACAACTTCAACGCCATCGACCCCGACCTCGTCATCGACGACCAGGGCCGCTGGTGGCTGAGCTTCGGCTCCTTCTGGTCCGGCATCAAGATGATCGCGCTCAACCCGTCGACCGGTCTGCGTTCCGACTCCACGATCCGCGCGCTCGCCGGTCGCAACGGCGGCGCGATCGAGGCGCCGAACATCGTGAAGCGCGGCAGCTACTACTACCTCTTCGTCTCGTTCGACCGCTGCTGTCAGGGCGTCGCCAGCACCTACCGCGTCATGGTCGGCCGCTCCACCAGTGTCACCGGCCCCTACGTCGACCGCAACGGCACGGCGCTGACCTCCGGCGGCGGCACCGAGGTCCTCGCCGGTCAGGGCAGCATCCACGGTCCGGGGCACCAGGACGTGCTGGCCGACAGCGACAGCGACGTGCTGGTCTACCACTACTACGCGGACAACGGCGCATCCCTGCTCGGCATCAACCTGCTGGCGATCGACTCCGCCGGCTGGCCCTACGTCCGCTGATCGAACGCAACCGACACCCGTGCAGCGGCCCGCAGGGGGAAAAGCATGATCTCGACCATCAGCCGCCGTGAACGACGGCGAACCACCCTCGTCCTGCTCGCCACCACCGCGTTGCTCGGCGGGATCACCTCCGCCCTGCCACCGGCGGTGTCGGCGGCCACAGTGGACACCAACGCGTCGTACGTGCTGGTCAATCGCAACAGCGGCAAGGCCATGGACGTCTATGACCTCGCTACGAACGACGGCGCCCGGATCGCGCAGTACACGCGCAACGACGGGGCGTGGCAGCAGTGGCAGTTCGTCGACTCCGGCGGCGGCTACTACCGGCTCAAGTCCAGGCACAGCAACAAGGTCCTTCAGTTCTCGGGCGGCTCGACCGCTGACGCCGCTGACCTGGTGCAGTGGACCGACAGCAACGCGACCAGTCAGCAGTTCCGGCTCGCGGACTCGTCCGGTGGGTACGTGCGGCTCCTCAACCGCAACAGCGGCAAGGCCGTGGAGACCTACGAGTGGTCCACCGCCGACGGTGCCAGGGTCGTGCAGTGGCCGGACACCGGGGGCGCGAACCAGCAGTGGCAGCTGGTGAAGCTGGGCGCTCCGGCGGCGGGAACGTTCACCAACCCGATCAAGCGCAACGGCCCTGACCCGTGGCTGCAGTACCACAACGGGTACTACTACCTGGCGACGACGACGTGGAACTCCACGATCACCATGCGGCGGTCGCGCACCCTCGCCGGGCTGTCGAGCGCCGCCGACCAAGTGATCTTCAACCTGGCAGGCCGCCCGAACGGGTGCTGCAACATGTGGGCACCGGAGTTCCACCTGCTGAACGGCCGCTGGTACTTCTACTACGTCGCCGGGCAGAACGTGCCGGACTACAACCCCACCCAACGGCTGCACGTGCTGGAGTCCTCCGGCACCGATCCCATGGGGCCCTACAGCTTCAAGGCCGACCTGGGCAACACCTGGGAGCTGGACCCGAGCATCCTGCAGCACGGCGGCAAGCTGTACCTGATGGGCAGCGCGATGGACGGCACCCAGTCGCTGACCATCACCCCGATGTCGAACCCCTACACGCTCAGCGGCGCGCGGCGCACGATCAGCCAGCCGACGCTGTCCTGGGAGCGGCAGACGGGTGCGGTCAACGAGGGCGCGGAGCCGCTGTACCGCGACGGGAAGACGATGATCGTGTACTCGGCCAGCGCGTGCTGGGGTCCCGACTACAAGCTGGGACTGCTCACGCTCACCGGCTCCGACCCGCTCAACCGGTCGCACTGGACGAAGTCGCCGAACCCGGTGTTCCAGCGCAACGACGGCAACGGCGTGTTCGCCCCCGGCCACAACGGGTTCTTCAAGTCGCCCGACGGCACCGAGGACTGGATCGTCTACCACGCCAACGACAGCGCCTCCGGTGGCTGTGACATGAACCGGTCGACGCGTGCCCAGAAATTCACCTGGAACTCCGACGGCACGCCGAACTTCGGCACCCCGGTCCGCCTCGGCACGCAGCTCGCCGCTCCATCCGGCGAACCCGCGGCCTGACCGACCACCCCTCCGATGGCCGGCGGCCCTCGCCGCCGGCCATCCCCCACCGCTCCCGACAGGAGACGTCCGTGCTGCAACGACGCACTTTTCTCGCCGGTGGAGTGGCCTCAGTCGCCCTGGCAGGCGCGAACCGGCTCCCCGCGCTCGCCGCACCGGGTGACACCGCCTACGTGATGGGCTACTTCACCGAGTCGCCCGGCAAGGTCGCCGACCGGTACGCCCTGCACCTGGCGGTGAGCACCGACGGCCTGAACTGGATGCCGCTCAACCAGGGCAACCCGGTGGCCACTCCCACCGCGGGCACCAGGGGCCTGCGGGACCCGTTCATCATGCGCAAGCAGAACGGCGGGTTCGTCGTGCTGGCCACCGACCTGACCGGCACCGACTTCACCCGCCAGAACCAGTACATCCACGCCTGGGACTCGGCCGACCTGCGGTCGTTCACCGGGTACCGGAGGCTGAAGATGCACTCCATGCCGACCCACACGTGGGCACCGGAGGCGTTCTGGGACGCCTCGCGCAACCAGCACGGCATCCTCTATTCCGCCAACAGCGGCGGCCGTGACGCCTTCTACGTCAACTACACCAAGGACTTCGTCAACGTCGGCACCCCGCAGCTGTTCTTCGACCCCGGCTTCAACGTCCTCGACGCCACCGTGCACGTCGGCAACGGGGTCAACTACCTGTACTACAAGAGCTTCAGCGACGGCCGCCTCTACGGCGCCCGGTCCGCCACGCTCACCCCGCGCAGCTTCGACCGGGGCACCTACACCGCCGGCGTGGTGAGCGGCGGAATCGAGGCCCCGATCGTGGTGAAGGCCCACGACCGCAACGAATGGTGGCTGTGGGGCGACTCGTTCTCCCCCGTCAACGGCGAGCTGTACGCCTGGCGCTCTGCCGACATCGCCACCGACTCGTGGTCGCCGCTGACCAAGGCCCAGTACACCCAGCCGCTCAACGCCAAGCACCCCACCATCTGCGGCATCACCGCGACCGAGTACAACGGCCTGGTCAACCGCTGGGGTGCGCCCGCCTGGAACCGGATCAAGTCCTACAACTTCTCCGATCACCTCATCCGGCACTCCGGTAACGCCGCCCGCATCGACCCCTATCCGTTCGACCCGTACCAGGACGCGATGTGGCAGCTCGTCCCGGGCCTGGCGGCCTCGGCCGGCATCTCGTTCCGCTCGGTCAACTACCCGGACCGCTACCTGCGCCACGCCGACTACGCGCTCGTCCTGGCGGCGAACGACGGCAGCGCGACCTTCGCCGCCGACGCCACCTTCCACCGGGTCGCGGGACTCGCCGACCCGGCGTGGACCTCGTTCCGCTCCCACAACTTCCCCGACCGCCACATCCGGCACTCCGGGTACGTCCTGCGCATCGACCCGATCTCGACCGGGTCGGCGGCGGCCGACCGCCAGGACGCCACCTTCCGCGTCGGCTACTGACCGCCAGTGAGGCGGACGGCGGTCCAGGACCTGGGCGGCAGGACCACGTGCAGGGCGCCGTCGGCGACGTCGGCTTGCCGCGGTCGTGGGACGACACGGTCAGGATCGGCCTCGGTGTTGGTCGCCGCACCGTCCTCGTCGTGCACGGACCACGCCTCGGCCACCGCCACCTCCCCGAACGCCGACAGGTCCGCACGGAGCTCCACCGGTTCGGTCTGGTGCCGGTTGACCGCGAACACCACCGTGTCGCCCGTTCCTGGGTCGTGCGTCGCGACCGCGTCCACGACGGGGACGTCACCGAAGCGCTTGGTCGAGTACACCGGCGAGGACGTCTCCACCCGCAGCACCTGCCCGCGCGCCAGCCGCGAGGTCAACGCGAACGGGTGGAAGATCGTCTGCCGCCACGCCGGCCCGCCCGGCTCGCTGCGGATCGGCGCGATCACGTTGACCAGCTGTGCCTGGCACGCCACGGCCACCCGGTCGCTGTGCCGCAGCAACGACATCAGCAGGTTGCCGACGACGACCGCGTCGTTCACGTCGTACTGGTCCTCGATGACCCGCGGCGCGACCTCCCACTCGGTGCGCGGCGTGTCGTGGAACCGCTGCATGTACCAGACGTTCCACTCGTCGAACGACAACGTGATCCGCTTGTCGCTCTTCAGCCGCGCGCCGACCGCGTCCGCCGTGGCGACGACCCTGTCGATGAACCGGTCCATGTCCACCGCGGAGGCGAGGAAGCTGTCCACGTCACCGTCCAGCACCTCGTAGTAGGCGTGCAGGGAGATGTGGTCCACCTCCTCGTACGCCAGCTCCAGCACGATGGACTCCCACTCGCCGAAGGTGGGCATGGCCGAGTTCGAGCTGCCGCACGCCACCAGTTCCAGGTCCGGCTCGGCCTGCCGCAACGCACGGGCCGTCTCGGCGGCCAGCCGTCCGTACTCGTGCGCGGTCTTGTGGCCGAGCTGCCACGGACCGTCCAGCTCGTTGCCCAGGCACCACAACTTCACCCCGTGCGGCGCCTCGGACCCGTTCGCCCTGCGCAGCTCCGACAGGTGCGTACCGCCTTCGTGGTTCATGTACTCGTGCACGTCGAGCGCTTCGGCGACACCGCGGGTGCCGAGGTTCACCGCGTACATCACCTCGACATCGGCCTTGCGTGCCCAGCGGACGAACTCGTCGATGCCGACCTCGTTCGTCTCGAGGCTGTGCCACGCGAGCTCGCGGCGCACCGGCCGCCCGGCGACCGGGCCGACGCCGTCCTCCCAGCGGTAGCCGGAGACGAAGTTGCCGCCGGGATACCGGACCAGCTCGACCCCGAGCTCACGGGTCAGTTCCAGCACGTCGCCCCGGAAGCCGTCCTCGTCGGCGGTTGGATGCCCTGGCTCGTAGATGCCGGTGTAGACGCAGCGGCCCATGTGTTCGACGAACGACCCGAAGAGCCGGCGTCGCACCGGCGCGATGACGTAGTGGGGATTGAGGACCAGGGAAGCGTTGAGCACGGTTCTCCTACTTCAGAGCGCCTGCCGCCGCCCCGCTGCGCCAGAAGCGCTGCAACAGGACGAAGGCGATGACGAGCGGGACGATGGCCAGCAGAGAGCCGGTGACGACGAGGTTGAACAGCATCCGGTTCCCGGCGTCCTGCTGCGCGGTGTTGAACCAGGTGGTCAGTCCGACGGTCAGCGGGTACAGGTCGGCGTCGCTGAGCATCACCAGCGGCAGGAAGTAGTTGTTCCACGTCGCGACCAGGGTGAACAGGAAGACGGTGACGAGGGCGGGACGCATCATCGGCAGCACGATCTGCCAGAAGATGCGCAGCTCGCTCGCCCGGTCGATCCGGGCGGCGTCGATCAGCTCCGCCGGCACGCTCTCGTCCACGTAGACGCGGACCAGGTACGCACCGAACGGGCTGAGCAGCGACGGCAGGACGACCGCCCACATGGTGTTGACGAGGTCGAGCTCGGACAGGATCAGGTACGTCGGCAGCACCAGCGCGGTGGCCGGCACCATGATCATGCCGAGCAGCGCGGTCTCGAAGAACCGCTTGCCCAGGAACGTGAACCGCGCCAGCCCGTAGCCCGCGGCGGCGGCGAGCGCGGTCGCGCCCAGAGCGCTGAGCCCCGAGTACAACGCCGTGTTGACCAGCCACCCGCCGTAGACGCCGCCGTCCTCGTGGAACAGCTGCTCGATGTTCTCCAGCAGGTTGAAGTCGGCGAACCACAGCGCCGGGCTGTCGAGCAGGTCCGGCTGGCTCTTGGTGGCCGCGATGACCACCCAGAGCAGTGGCACCAGGAAGTACAGGATGCCCGCGCCCATCAGCACATGTGGAAGCCAGGTCTTCGCCGTCGTGTCGCCGGCTGTGCCGCTGGTCATGAGTGTGCTCCCCGCCTGCGGCTGACGAACACGAACGCGTAGGCCACCACGAACACCAGGAAACCGAGCGCGAACGAGAGTGCGGCCGAGTAGTTGAAGTCCGAGTAGGCGAAGGCCTGGTTGTAGGCGTAGAGGTTCGGCGTGTAGCCGGCCGAGACCTGCGGCGCGAACCGGGCCATGATCTGCGGTTCGGTGAAGAACTGCATGGTGCCGATGACGGTGAAGATCACGGCCAGCGAGATGGCCTGCCTGATCGCGGGAACCTTGACCCGCAACGCGATCTGCACCGGCGTCGCCCCGTCGATGACCGCGGCCTCGTACATCTCGCGCGGCACGCCCTGCAACGCCGAGTACAGGATGATCATGTTGTAACCGGTCCACGCCCAGGTCACGATGTTGCCGAGCGACACCAGCAGCAGCGAGGAGCTGAAGAAGTCGATCGGGTCGCCGCCGACGAGCGTCGGCAGATCCGCGAACGGACCGAACGTGCGGCTGTACAGGAAGCCCCACATGAGCGCGCCGACGACGGCCGGCACGGCGTAGGGCATGAACGCGATGAGCCGGAACGCCAGGGCGAACCTGGTCGTGACGGCGTCGAGCGTCAACGCTCCGGCCAGCGCGATGCCCAGCATGACGGGGATCTGCACCAGTCCGAAGAGGACGACCCGCAGCAGGCCGTCCAGCAGCACCGGATCGGTGAACGCGCGCACGTAGTTGCCGATGCCGGTGAACCGGGTGCCGAGCGCGAGGCTCTTGCTGGACAGGCTGAGCCAGAACGCATAACCGAGTGGCACGACCAGAAACGCCACGACGACGAGGAAGAACGGCAGTACGAACAGCGCTCCGGCCACCGGGTGCTCGGTGACCCGGCGCGGCTTGCGCCGTGGCCGGTGCTCGACCGGACGGGGAGACGGCGGCAGGTCGTCGGCCGCGGGTGCCGTGATCGGTGATGACCGCGTCACGGGAAACCTCCTGGACTGGGGGTCTGCCGCGACCCGTGGGTCGCGGCAGACCTCGGGTGCACTAACGGCTGACCTTGAAGCCCTGCTTCTCGGCGTACGCGATGACGTTCTTCTGCGTCTCCCCCAGCACCGTGCTCCACCGCCTGCTGCCCGACATCGCCTCGGCGGTGCGGTCGTTCAGGTCCTTGAAGACGAAGTCCTGGAACGGCGTGTACTGGAACTCACCGAGCTTCTGCGACACCGGCACGAAGATCTCGTTCACCTTCTGCCCGTTGAAGAAGTCGTACGCCTTGCCGGTGAACGCCGGGTCGGCCGCGACCTCCTTCGCCAGCGGGTAGAGGAACGCCTTGTTCAGCCCGATGTCCCACGCGGCCTTCGAGCGGCCGAACAGCTCGCGGGCCACCGTGGTCGCTGCCTTCGGGTTCTTGGCCTGCTTGGTCACGGTGAACGTCGAACCGCCCCAGTCGCCCTGCTCGTCGGCGCCCGCGGTCCACTGCGGCATCGGCGCGACCGCCCACTTGCCCGCGGTGTTCTTGAGCGAGCCGGCCACGTATCCGGGTGTCCAGCCGGCCGCGGCCCAGGTCCAGTACTTGCCGGAGTCGAGCGCCGCGGTGGCGTCGGCGGTGAAGAACTTGTCCTGGGCCATCTGCCCCTTGCTCACCAGGTCGCCGTACAGGTTGACGACCTTCTCGCACTCGGGTGCGGTCAGGTTGATCTTCACCTGGTCCTTGGCCTTGGCCTGCGAGTAGCCGTACGGCCGGCAACCCGCCTGCCACATCAGCCCGTTGAGCCAGCCGCCGTCGCTGCCGAAGCTCGCGATGTAGGCGTTCGGATCGACGGCCTTGATCTTCGCGGCCGCGTCGGCGTACTCCTGCCAGGTCGTCGGCACCGGGATGCCGTGCTGGTCGAAGAGGTCTTTGCGGTACATCAGCGCCATCGGTCCGCCGTCCACCGGGATGGCGTAGACCTTGTCGCCGTCGGTGGCCTGGCTCCACGCCCATTCGGCGTAGAGGCTCTTGTCGTCGTTGGCGCCGTGCTGCCCCATGTCCACCAGTGCGTCGAGGATGACGAACGTCGGGATCTGCTGGAACTCGACCATCGCGACGTCCGGCGCGCCCTTGCCGGCGGTGAACGCCGTCTTCAGCTTGGCGTACTGGTCCGGGCCGGTGCCGACGTTGGTCCAGTCGACCTGGATGTCGTCGTGGGAGGCGTTGAACGCGTCGACCACGGCCTTGAACTCCGGGTACCAGGCCCAGACCGACACGCGCACGGGTCCGTCGGCGTCGTCCACGGCACCGCCGCACGCGGCCACGGCGAGCAGGCCGGTGGCGACGAGCCCTGCACGGAGTTTCGCCATCCATCTGGTGCCGAGCATGAGTAGCGCCTTTCCGTCGCGGCATGCGTCAGTGCATGCTCGATCGCCGTCACGGTGAGTGATCGGAAATGCGGTGACCCCGTGAGGCACGAACCGAGGACCGCTGAGGTCGTGAGGTGCTGCACCACGGTTGGCGGGAGGGAGCGGATCGACCGGTACTGCCACCGTGGCGGTTGGGTCTTGCTGCGCTGCAAAGCACTATGTACTGGCTTTTGCCGCGCTGCAAGACCCAATCTGACGTAGTTCGAGCCAGATGCGGGTGCGGTCCCACGACACTCGGAAGACCGGGACTTGTCGTGGCGGGGATCGGCAGGCACACTGCGCTGCAGCGCTGCAGCGGTGGGCCGCCGCGCCGGTCTCGACGGAGTGAGTACATGCGCGATGCCACGCTGCGTGACGTTGCTGAGCTGGCTGGTGTGTCCGCACGCACGGTGTCTAACGTGGTCAACGGCTACGCCCCGGTCACCGACCCCACCCGCGAGAAGGTCGAGAAGGCGATCAAGGAGTTGGGCTACCGGCCCAACGTGCTGGCCCGCAACCTGGCGAACGGCCGGTCAGGGCAGATCGCGGTGGTGGTTCCCTTCCTGGACGTGCCCTACTTCTCCGAGCTGCTGCAGGCGATCATCCCGAAGGCCCGTGAGCGGGGCTACCACGTGCTGATCGACCAGACCGACGGCGATCCCACCCACGAGCGAGAACTGATCCGGCGCGGCGCACGGGCGGCCCTGTTCGACGGGATGATCTACAGCCCGCTCGGCCTCGCGCAGGAGGACCTGGCCGAGAGCGACCCGACGTTCCCGCTCGTCCTGCTCGGTGAGCGGTCGTCCAACGCTTTCTTCGACCATGTCGGCATCGACGACGTCGAGGCATCCCGTGCGGCCACAGCGCATCTGATCGGCCTGGGCAGGCGCCGGATCGCCGCGATAGGCGATCAGCCGTACCCGACCGGCGAGGCGGCGCAGTTGCGCACCCTCGGGTACCGGCAGGCCCACGCGGACGCCGGTCTCCCGGTCGACGAGTCGCTGATCGTCCAGACGCGCCGGTTCAACCGCGCCGCCGGTGCGGCCGCCATGCGGGCGTTGCTCGATCGGGACGACCCACCGGACGCCGTTTTCGGCTACAACGACACCGTGGCGCTCGGCGCGTTGCACGAGGTGCTGGAACGCGGGCTGCGCGTGCCCGAGGACATCGCGGTGATCGGCTACGACGACATCGAGGAAGGCCGTTACGCCAACCCGGCGATCAGCACCATCTCGCCGGACAAGGACGCCATCGCCACAACAGCGGTGGAACGGCTGCTCCTGCGCATCGGCAGCACGGATCCACTGCCCGGCATAGAGGTGCGCGCCCCGCACCGGTTGATCGCCCGCCACAGCACGCTGGGGCGCGCACCTCGCGTCAAGTGATGGACGAGCCGTTGCCGGTCGCGAAGCAGCCGTTCGGCACATCGGCGAACGCGGCTCCTGGCCGGAAGGCCTCCGGGAGGTCCGTCTCCAGGAACTCGGCAGCCTCGTGCGGAGTGGCGAACCTCGGCTGGCTCGGTCACGGCGATCCACTGCTCGCACAGGCGCCAGAACGCGTAGAGGAACCGCATCGCGAAGCTGTCGTCGTGGTCCTCGATCTCGCTGCCCAGCGTGTGCTCACCGATCACCCGATCCTCATCGATTCCCAGTTGGTGCCGGGGTCGGCTGTCACGCGCGCGAGACCAAACCACCCCTGGACGACAGCACCGCTGCTCCGCCTCATCCTTCGGTGGTTCCGAACCCGTGCGTGGACACGGCGGAGCCGGGCGGGACACCGCACAGGGCGGCACCGTCCGCTACCCGACCTCGGGCTTCCTCGACCGGGTCACCAAGGAACTGGTCATCAACGTCGTCAGCCTGCTCAACCGCAGCCGCTACTCCATGACCCACCACACCGTCATCGGCTACAACACCCTGTCCGAGCTGCTGCCCCACCCCGACCCCGACACCCGCGCCGAGCAGGCCGAGGCAATGCTGCTGCACCTGGTCGACGACCACGGCAACCCCACCTTCGACCGCCCCGGCGCACCGCCCTGCACCGACACCCCCGCCTACCACAACGCCTACGCCACCGGCATGCTCGTCGAACTGACCTGGCTCACCGTTCACTTCAGCGGCCTGCTCAACGTCTGGTTCACCGTTCTGCACACCTTCGACGAAGCCAGCGCCGCCGACGACGAAATCGACTTCATCACCGTCTACAACACCACCGTCCCCGCCGCCATCCGGCGCCGCAACAACGCCCTCCTCGGCGCCACGGGCTGGGGCGACCGGCCACTCAACGGAACCGGACCGGCGCCGGCGGTGTCCTCCGTCGAAGCGCTGACGCCGTGACCTCCCTCGGCCGCGACCGATTCGGCCTGCCCGACTCGCTGCAGGCGCGGGACGCGGCCGTGGTGAAGCGGTTCACGATCGACGTGGCCAACGGCGGGCTGTGACGGTCATGACTCGCCTCTGCCGCGACGAGGAAGCCGCTGTGCGGTCCGGCGGAAGCTGCGATTTCTGCGTCGATCTGATCAACGCAGGATTGGATCAGCGCCGCAGGGGTATGGAAGGGGCGCCGTAGCACGTGCGCGTGAACACGGTGGGCCGCTTTCGGGCGGGCCGGCCGGCTCCGGCGCGGGGACAGTTGAAACTGTGCAGCTTCCCCGCGCCGGTTCCGGTTCGCTCGCGCGGCCCGTTGGCCGTGGTTGTGTCGTGATCATTGCGTACCATGCCCTGACGACGTCAAGCAGCGGCGCCGTAGATCAGTTCCTCTGAGCTACGAGGTGCGGCGGCATGGCCGATGAGACGAACGCGTCCGAGACGTCCGCGGCCGAGCCGGGCGGCGGTAGTCGTCCTGATGCCCTGAGCAGACTCGACGAGACCGCCGAGGCGGTGACGGTGCTGCGGGACTACTTCACCGACGAGGAGCCGCTCGACAACGCGTTGCAGAGGCTGGCCGACACCGCGAGCAGGGCGATCCCGGATGCCGACTCGGTGACGGTGTCGCTGATGGATCCGGCGCGGCCGCGCACTGCCGCCTCCACGAGCCCCGAGTTGATCGAAGTCGACGAGAAGCAGTACGCCGCTGACCGGGGCCCGTGCCTGGAGTCCGCGCGCACCCTGCGGCCTGTGCGGGCTGTCGTCGGCGAGCACCTCGACGAGTGGCCGGAGTTCGAGGCAGCCGCCGCGGCGCACGCGATCCGCGCCTACCTGTCCGTGCCGGTGCTGCTGCCCTCCTCGAACTCCTCCGACGAAAAGCACCTCGGTTCACTCAACATCTACAGCCACACGGCCGCGGCCTTCGACCCCTTCGACGAAGGGCTCATGCGGCTGTTCACGACAGCCGCGTCGGTCACGATCGCCAGCGCCCAGCGCTGGCAACGCTCACGAGACCACATCGACAGCCTGGAGAAGGCCCTCGCCTCCCGGGCCGTCATCGACCAGGCCAAAGGTGTGCTGATGGCCGTGCACTCCTGCAGCGCCGACGAAGCCTTCACGATGCTCGTGCAGCGCTCGCAGCACGAGAACGTCAAACTCCGCGACGTAGCCAAGAACCTCCTCGACTCGGTCGCCGGTTCCTGAACGGTCGGCGCCGTTCGCGGCAGACGGGCAACACCTCGCCCCGCCAGCTATTCGTCCTGGGTTCTCAAGCGTTCTGAGGCGCCGCTGATGAAGCTCTCCGCCGTCGACCGTGGCCTCGAGTGATGTGCGGCGGCGGCGCCGGGAAAGCGGGGATCGTGGACGCGCGAACTGTTCGCCCGCATGCGGTGCGCTGGTGGGCGTGTCAATGAGCAAGGCGACGTCTGGGCGCACGTCGCCGACTCCCTCCACGCTGAAGACGCAACTCGCCGGTTTCGTGGGAGCTCCACCTCAAAACTCGGCATACTGATGGGGCTCTGCCGAAACATCGGGCCGACCGCTATCCGCACCTGGACCCATTACCTGATCAAGGTTGCGTGACGCAGCACTAGCTGGGTCTTTCAGCTCAGGCTGAGGCGCGTTGACGGAGGTTTCTGCGAGGGCTTCCCATCCCGCAGAGCCCAACCGTGGGGCGGACCCGGTCGGCGCGGTGCTCATGGCTCATCCGTGCCGAGCGGTGCGTGGTCCCCCTACCCTTCCCGGTTCGACCAGGACAGGAAATCCGACCAGAACGCTGCTGTGGCGGCAACGACGTGCCGCTCCTCGTCGGCTCTGCCCTGCGGGCCGCCGAACTCCTGGTGCACGTAGTCGATGAGGTCGTACCCGTAGGGGATGATGTCGGCGCCGCGGATCGACAACACCGGGTGAGCGAATGTCGCCTGGCCCGCGGGCAGGTAGCGATGGGAGTAGACCGGAACCAGCTGCGGCACTGACGCCAAGTGCGCCCTCGCGCCGGCTACGGCGTCGGTCCGCCGGGCAGGGCGCGTGCCCCAGCTCGGATGCCAGAAGTCCGCCTCCGCCACCGCGAATACCACGTCCTCGACCGGTCTGTCGAGCCAGGAACGAAGCTGCGCGGCGTTGCCGTGACGCCAGTCGGGCCATGCCCCTCCCGTGGGCAGCCCCGCCGCGAGAAAAGCGCGGTGGTCGTCGGCGAACGCGAACCCGAACCGCGCTTCGATACCGGTCAACTCCTGCTCCGTCAACCCTGGGCGGATCTCGGCGCGTCCGAGCCGGGCCAGCAGGCGTGCGGCCTTGGCGCCGAGACTCACCCCGAACGGATTGATCATTTGTGCAGGTTACAGCCCCATGGCGTGCAATCAGGGCCCAAGAGCTGCGAGTTCGTCGACGCGCAGAAGATGTACGACGCGCATCGGAGCGATCGTCAGCACCGCACTCGCCCCGCTCGACATGGGAGGACCAGCCTGGACCGTCAGCAGACCGAGCCGATCACCGGGTCAACGTTCCGAGATGCGGCACCAGTAGTGTCGCTGCTTAGTTATGGCGCGTTTGGCTGGGAGGCTGTTGTCATGGCCTCCCAGTTGAAGCGGCCGGTGACGTTGTCGGCGCGGGATCGTGAAGAGCTGATCCGGCTGACCACCACTGGTGTGCACTCAGCCTCAGCGATCAGGCGGGCGCGGGTACTGCTCGCGCTGGACACCTCGGCAGGTGAGCCCGATCCGAAGGAAGTGATCGCAGATCGGCTCGGGGTCTCGGGTGAGATGCTGCGGCTGGTCGCCAAGCGATTCGCCGAGACCGGCGGTGATGTCCTGGCCACGATCGGACGCAAGAAGCGTGACCTTCCGCCGGTGCCCTCGCCGGTCACCGGTGAGGTCGAAGCCCGGTTGATCGCCCTGGCGTGCTCGCAGCCGCCGGCGGGGCATGCTCGATGGTCGTTGCGGCTGCTGGAAAAACACGTCGAGCTCACCGAGGACATCCCGAACCTGGACCACTCGACCATCGGCCGGGTTTTGAAAAAACAGAACTGCGTCCTCATCTGAGGAAGTGCTGGAACATCCCGCCGAAGGCGAACGCGGAGTTCGCAGCCCGCATGGAAGACGTCCTCGCCGTCTACGCCCGCCCGCACGACCCTGCCCGCCCGGTCGTGTGCATGGACGAGAAGCCCTTCCAGTTCCTTGGCGAGGTCCGCGACCCGCTGCCGGCCCGGCCGGGCCGCGATGCCCGCCAGGACAGTGAGTACGTCCGGTGCGGCACCTGCTCGATCTTCGTGTGGGCAGAACCGCTGCGTGGCTGGCGCCGCGTGCATGCCCTGGCCCAGCGCACCAAACTCGACTGAGCAGGGCAGGTCAAACACCTACTGACCGTGGACTATCCCGACGCCGAGACCGTCGTGCTGGTCATGGACAACCTCAACACCCACGGCATCGCCTCGCTCTACGAAGCCTTCGACCCCGGCGAGGCCTTCGCCCTGGCTCAGCGACTCGAGATCCACCACACCCAAACACGGGTCCTGGCTGCTCCTGCCACCGGTTCGCAAGCGCCCTCGTCCAACGCCAGTGCCGACGCCGCCGGCCGCACCGGCGCCACCGATACCACCGGCACCCGCGCCACCGGCGACGAGACCGCTGTTACCTCCGAGGCCGCCAAGACCGCCGTTGCCGCCCTTGCCCGCGGTGCGCACGACGGTATCGCTACCGGCGCCGCCGGTGACGGTCCCGGCGTTGCCGGTAAAGCCGTCCCACCGCGGTGCCCAGGTCGACCAGGGCCCGGCCCGTCGTACTGGTACGTGCTGTCGATCCCTTGACCGACCTTTCACTCTGAAGTGAGCCCGGGACTGAGGTCTCCTCTGCCACCGCCTGCCTTGCTTTCGCCCGCCTGACCTCCCACACGCCACGAAAATATCACCGAAACAGCGGACGGAAATTACGGAGGCGCGAATTACGAGAACAGCGGCAACGATCAACCGGTACTAGCCTGCGATCTTCACCGGGACGTTGACCAAATCTGTGGGACAACCTCGGTTCCAAGCCATGAGGAAATATGTGTTCCATAGTGTCTGATCAGGTTTTTCACCAAGCCCACCACAATCAACTTCCGCACAGGTGGGCCATTTAGGGGACGGCGGTAACGGTCGGCGCATCTGAAGGAGTACACTTCGGTCTGTTACCCCGGACCTCGGTGACGTGACATGACCCGCGATGATCATGGGTACAGATCACGAGCCGAGGTTTTCGTATGTGCGAGTAGCCGCACAGGCTGCTTCGGCAAGGTCTCCGCGCGTCGCTCGCGCACTCTTCTCCGCTGGCGCGTCCGCGCTGTGCGGCTATGAACAAATCGTGTTCGGGAAATGAAGACATGAGGATCCAGCAGAGTCAGATCCGCCGGGTGATCGTCGCCGCGGTGGCCGGAGTTCTCGCGGTCCCCGGCTTGTGGGCGGTCGCTCCACTGACCGCCCAGGCCGCCGTCAACTGCGTCGTGAGCGCCGGTGTGACCCAGACCGACACCGTCGTGATTGGAAGTCCCGGCAACGACACGATCGACTGCGGCGGAACGGATCCCGCCAAGACGATCCGCGGCAACGGTGGCAACGACACCATCACCGGCTCAGCGCTCGACGACACGATCGACGGCGGCGACGGCAACGACACCCTCACCGGCGGCACCGGCAACGACACCCTCACCGGCGGCCTGGGCATCGACACGATCTCCGGCAGCGCGGGCACCGACACCCTCATCGGCGCTTCCGTCGACGGCAGCCAGGACAGCCTCGACGGTGGCCTCGGCGTCGACACCTGCCAGGGGCCCGCACCGGACCCCGACATCCACGCCAGCTGCGAGAACACCAGCACCCCGCCGGCAACGGGCCCCGGCTCGGGCACGGGAAACGCAACCGCACTGTGCATCGTGACCGGCGGCGTGCTCACCCTCACCGTGAACCCGGTGGGATATGTCTGCGTGTTCAACCCCCTCAGCCCGGCGAACCGCCGCGTCCAGGAAGCCCGCAGCATCTGCACCGGAGCCGGAGGAACGTTCGTGAGCCTGCTCCCCCTGAGCTACACCTGCCTCCTACCGACCACGCCATGAGGTATCCGCCCCACGAACTGATCCAGTCGCTGGGCATCCGAGCGAGGAGAGAAGTCAGGCCCTGATCCCGTCCCGAGAGGGCCCCGGGCTCCGCGGAGGCCAGGGTCCTCGTGCCGAACGCACCTGTCAGCCCCGGAACGCCGCTCGTGGCGTCTTCGACCGGTTGCGAACTCTCTCAGCAGGTATCGCAACCGGGTGAAATTCCAGACCGAAGTGTCCTGCCCAGCAGAATGTAGTCCGATGTGGACATACTGATCCCCAACCTCCGACAAGGCACCTCGCCGGTCGGGCCCGCCGCTCATGCAACGAAACGCTCCTCCGTTTGGACATCGTCACAACCATCGGCCAGTCGATCGTTGCACAGGCCGAGCGCAACCGGGCCAAGACGCCACACCTGTCCGCCGCGGTCTGCTTCTACCGCTCCGTGCACGGGTTCGGCACGAGTTTCGTGTACTGAAGGGCGTGGGTCGAGGGCGGGGAGAGAGTCGATGGAACATCGTCTGTTCACCGTCATGCGGGTAGCGGATCTTTCCCGCCGCAAGGAGTTCTTCACCGCGATCGGGCTTCGGTTCGACCTCGATCTCACGCGTCGTCGACACCCGGACCGAAATCGAAGCCGTGTTCGACATCTTCGCCAACGACCGCGGCGATGTGGAGCTCATCGTCGACCGAGCCATCATCGCTGGCGGCCAGGAGTACTCGCCACCGTGGGATGCGGACTTCTTCCATCAACGCGTCTTCGAGGACCTCGACGGCCACCAGCGGAAGATCTGCTGGGTCAAGAACGCCCCGGCATCATGAGATGACACGTGCGCGACCTCGCACCGTCCGAGAAGTAATCACTCTCCCGGGTGTCTCAGCAACCGCCTGAACGGACGGCTCGGGTCGCGGCCATTCGTCGGTAGTGCCCGATGCGATGATCACTATCTGCAACTCGTACTGGATTCACGCTGAACGCCAGGCCAGGTCGTGGGCTGCCCGACACGGCCTGGTCAGCGAGGGCGAGCAGGCGCGGCGGTTGGGTCGCATGGGGCACGGGCGCATGGCCGGATGGCTGACTCCGCATGCGGACCCTGCTGAGCTGGGGGTCAAAGCCGAGTGGGGTGCGTTCGTCGCGCTGGTCGACGACAGGTTCGACCAGGAAGGGCAGTCACCGGCCGAGGTGCGGAAGCTGCTGCAACAGCTCCTTGAGGTGCTCAGCGGCGCGGACCGAAGTGAGCACCCGGTGGCAGCGGTGCGCGCACTCGGCGACCTGTGGGGCCGCACGAAAGCGGCGGCTCGGCCGGGATGAAGCGACCAGTTCATCGGGCTGTACCGGGACTTTGCCGAGGCCATCCGCACGGAGGCGGAGCTGCGGGCGTCTGGTGAGCGGCTCGGGCTCGACGATTACGTGGTGTTGCGCCGACGCACCATCACGGTGTTGCCGGTGCTGGCCGTCATGGAACGCGCTCTGCCCGAGGCCCGTCAACTGGACGGGTTGCGCAACGCGACCGCCGACATCATCGCCTGGACCAACGACCTGCGTTCCGCGCGGCGGGAGTTGGAGGAGGGCACGGACAATCTCATCACTGTGCTCGCCCGGCACCACCGGTGCAGCCTGGCCGAGGCTGCGGCGAAAGCTCGCACGATGCTCGGCGGGCGCATGGACGACTTCGAGCAGGGCGGTGCCGGCGGCGACCGGGCCGAGCTGATCCGCCGGGCGCGGGACGGATCCCTCGCCTGGCAACGCGAAACCTGTCGAAACACGACGGGCTCGGTGACTTCGGGCGAGCCTCGGAGGGGTGTGCGGGCGCTGGCCAGACATCTGGCTGTCGAGGTGGACGCCACCGGTGTCGTGGATGACCGGTGATGGCCGCGATCCACCGACGCTCGGCTGACCTGCACGAAACGTATTCCCGGCATGCACGAACTCGCTTTGATCTGATCTCGATCGGGTTTCCGGGCAGCGGCTTCCGAACCTGATCTGCGCGGGCACGCTGCACAAGGCCCGCACGACGGGCATCTCGACCAAGCGGCGCGACCGATCGGCTCGCGGAGGGCAAGCGGTGTGACAGCCGGCGCCAGCGGGTACTCGGAAGGTCGAACCTGCGGGGAGTGAGCCCATGCGTGGCGACATCGAGACCTACTTCGAAAACGGCCGGTGGAAGAACAAGGTCGAGGGGAACGACCTTCCTTCCAGCATTCACCTGTCCAAGGAAGATGCGCGCACGAACGGCCGTGAGATGGCCATCTCGCACGCGGTGGACCACGTCGTCCGCGGCCGGGACGGTTCGGTCGCGGAGCACGAGGTGTACCCCCGCGGGCGCGACCCGCGCACTCTCTCCCGCTGAATCTCTGGCGGCCGCCGGCAACGCGACTGTCCTGTGCTGGTGGCGTTCCGCCGTCCTGCTGAACGAGGCCGGCCCAATTCGCGACAACATCCACAGTGGACTTCGAACGCCACGGTCGGATAAGCGGCAGACAGTGTTCAAAAATTGAAGAATCGGTGAACGGCGAACGGCCGCACAACGGATCCCCCAGAATCACGGGAAGGGTTCGAACGGGTGCCGTCGTGGTGGCGTGCTTGCTCGCGCTGCTCGCGGCGGCTCTGATCGCGGGGCAGACCCATCCGAAGGTGCTGGCGCACGGGGGCGAGAGGTACCGGACGCACCTGCGCGACCGTGCCGCCGCCCACGGCGTCGGGGACCTGGTGGAGTTCGATCCGACCTACCTCGAGGCGAACGCGCTGGCGGACCTCGTGGGCCGGGCCGATGTCGTCCCGCTCCCCTACGACTCCTCCGAACAGGTCACGTCGGGCGTGCTCGTCGAAGCGCTCGCGGCGTGCGGACCGGTCGTCACCACGGTGTTCCCGCACGCCGTCGAACTGCTGGCCGGCGGAGCCGGTCTGCTGGTGCCGCACCGAGACCCTGCGGCCATCACGGCGGCGCTGCGGCGCGTGCTGACGGAGCCCCAGCTCGCCGCGGGAATGCACGACCGCTCCACCGAGCTCCGTCCGGCGCTGAGCTGGCCCGCGGTGGCCGGCCGGTATCTCCGCCTCGCCGAGGACCTGCTCACCACCCGAGTCGTCCTGACACGATGAGGGAACCCGACTTCTCCCACCTGGTGCGGCTCAGCGACGACACGGGTCTCTACGAGCACGCGGAAGGCCCCTTGCCGCGGCGGGAGCACGGCTACTGCCTCGACGACGTCGCCAGGGGTCTGGTGGTCCTGAGCCGCGAACCGGAACTGCCCGCCGAACTGGCCGGGCTGGCTGAGGGCTATCTGGCCTTCATGGCCTACGCGCAGAACGAGGACGGGCGCTTCCACAACCGTCTCGGGCCTAGGCCGCGACTGGCAGGACGAGCCGGGACTGGGCGACTGGTGGGGCCGGGCGCTGTGGGGACTCGACACCGCCGCCGCCCGCTGCCCGGTGCCCTCGATCCGCCGGACAGCACTGGAGTGCTTCGACCGCAGCGCGCACCGCCGGCCGCCGTCGGTGCGCTCGATGACGTTCGCCGCGCTCGGCGCCGCCGAGGGCCTCAGCGCCGATCCGGTCCACGCCTCCGCCGCCGCGCTGCTCGGCGATGTCCCCTCGTACGTCGGTGAACCACGTCCCGACCCGACGTGGCCGTGGCCCGAGAACCGGCTGTTCTACGCCAACGCCGCGCTGGCCGAGGCGCTGATCGCCGCGGGGATCTCCTCGCCGACGACAAGGTGCGCGATGACGGCCTGCGGCTGCTGGAGTGGCTGCTGGGCGTCGAGTCCACGGACTTCCACCTCTCACCGGTCCCAACCGGTGGGTGGTTCCTCGGCGAGCAGCGCCCGGCGTTCGACCAGCAGCCGATCGAGGCGGCCGCGATGGCCGACGCCTGCGCCCGCGGCTACCGCTGCACCGGCGACCCCACCTGACTCGCGGCATCCACCGTTCGATCGCGTGGTTCAACGGTGACAACGACCTCGGCTCGTCGATGCGCGACGATCAGACCGGCGGCGGTTACGACGGGCTGACCCCGCAAGGCCCGAACAACAACCAGGGGGCCGAGTCGACCCTGGCTCTGATCTCCACCCGCCAGCACCTGCGCACGCTCCTGAGGAGCACCGGATGAACGCACGCGTCACCCGAAGCCGGCTGCGGCTGCGTCCGGACCCGCGCCGGGTGATCACCAGGCTGTTCGTGCCCGGCGAGAAGGTGCCCGAGCACGAGTCGCGGTCCGCAGCCGTGATCCGGCGGGTCATGGCACTCGACGACGGCGTCGTCCTCGCCGCGCTCGAGCGCACGGTCCGCCTGTTCGCGGAACGGCACCAGGACATCCGCGCGACCTTCGCGGACAACTTCGCGAGCGTCAGCCACCGCCTGCCCGCGGACGTCGACCTGGCCGAACCCCGCCGGTTGCTGATCGGCGCGTACTTCACCCACGTGTACGCCGTCGTAGGGAGCGGCGGTGTGCACCCCGTCCATGGTCGTGCATCCCGACCAGAGCGGGATGGCACCCGACCGGCTGAGGTTCGTGCTGAGCGTCCGCTGCATCGACGAGGGGCACCTGCCCTCGACAAGTTTCCAGACCGGGACGCTGGGGCCCGGTGACGACGTCAGCACGGATTCACGACCAGACGTCATCAGCATCGGCCTGCGCCGCGACGCCGTCCACGAGAAGAGCGTCTTCCAGGGCAAGCTCTCCGAACGCGGCCACGACGACGAGGTCTCCGCCGTGCTGAACCGGTGGCTGCCCACCCGGTTCACCGGCGCCGAACTGTTGGCAGGCCTGCACCCGAAGCTCCTCGCCAGGCAGGCGGCACACCGGACCGTCGAACTCGTCAGGTGGATCGCCGCGTACAACTACACGACCGAGTTCCCGGAGAACTCGGTCGTGGGCGGGCGGGTGCTCTGGCCGTCCGGGGTGGCCGCAGGGTCGCGACGCGAGCGCTGCCGACCGCCTTCGTTGTCGTGGAACCGCTTCGCGTGGCCGCCGGGCTGGTACGGGCCTTGGAACACCCGGTCACCACATCGATTCGTCGTCCTCGCCTTCGCGGCACTCTCGCCGACACCTCTGCGCCGTACCATTCGCTGCGCGTTGAGCACGAGCGCCGCGAACTCGTTCCCCGCGGAAGGCGATGCGGCATGGACAACCTGGCTACCGTCCTCGGACGGAAAACGCGCACACCGCCGAAGCCGACCCGCAGGGACGCGGTGGAGTGCCGGGACGAGGCGGCCGTGGCTCTGACCACGCTGAGGGACGGGATGTCCGTCGAGGAGCCCCTCGACGGACATCCTCGAGCGGCTCGCCGACACCGCGACGAAAGCGATCCAGGACGCCGACGCGGTCACGGTCATGGTCATGGTCAACGATGAGCGCCCGAGGACCGCCGCGGCCAGCGACAGCACTTTCGCCGGAGCCGACGAGAGGCAGTACGACGCCGACCGCGGCCCCTGCCTGGAATCCGCGCGCGCTTGCCTTTCCGTGGCCATCGAGCTTCCGGCATCGGACAGCAACGACGCCGTCCACATGGGATCGCTCAACATCTGCAGCTACAGCGCGCCGGCCTTCGACCCGTCCGACGAGAGCGTGATGTGGTTGTTCACCACGGCGGCCAGCGCGGCGATCAGCAACGCCCACCAGCAGCAGAGATCGCGTGAGCACATCGGCAACCTCGAGACCGCGCTGGCCTCACGTGCAGTCATCGAGCAGGCCAAGCGGATTCTCATGGCGGTGCACGCCTGCACCGCCGACCAGGCCTTCGAACTGCTCGTCCAGCAGTCGCAGCACAACGACGTCAGACTCCGTGACGTCGCCAGGCACCTCCACGGCAGCGTCGCCGGGCGGTGAGCAGGTCCGGTCGGTCCGCCCAGGTACATGGCGACCCGAGTCATATGCACCCGAACAGCGGCGGATCACGACGTGGGTGCCGTACTAAGATCGATGTCGATCCAGCCGCCCCGGACCCCGGCGGCACCATCCGCCACTCAAGGCTCGGGGTGCCCGTCATGATCGGACTTTCCAACGCCACACGCCCGGAAGAACACACTCGGGCGTTGCGCGAACTGGACCACCGCAGTGGCGGTGAGAACTGCCTCGATGACATCCGGCGCCAGGTCCGTGACAGCCTGCCGTTGCTCACCACACGCGTGCCGGCGCACGTACGGCAGCGACTGCACGCCGCTGTGGCAAATCTGCGGAACATCGCGGGGTGGGCCAGATTCGACGCGGGCCTGGTGAGCTCCGCGCACCACCACTTCGGCCACGCCCTCGCCCTGGTCGGGCTCGCGCGTGCGGACGGGTTGACGGCCAACGTGTGCTACCGGCTGGGGCGCGTGTTCCTGCACCACGGGCAGATCGACAAGGCGTTGCGCCACTTCGACATCGGCCGGCTCGCGGCTGCCAAGGCCGGCGACGACCTCGCGGCCGGCATCCTCTCCGTGAACGCGGCGTGGGCGTACGCCAAGAAGGGGGCCGAGCACGGCGCCCTCGCGCTGCTCGATCGCGGCCAGGACGAGTTCGCCGCCGTGAACCGCGTCGACGTGGCCGGTTGGGCGGCTTTCTTCACCGAGGCGGAGCTTCTCCGCGATCGCAAGAGCCGTGCACACGGACCTGTCGGTCACGGTGGGACGACGGCACGCGCGGACCGCCGTTCCCCTGCTCACCACGGCAATCGGCGAGTACGACGAGATACTGGTCCGGGGCCGAACGTTCAGCTTGATCCTGTTGTCCACCAGCCATCTGGTCGAAGGAGACGTCCGGGGCGTGGTGGACTGCGGGATGCGGGCCCTCATGATGTCGGCACTCGTCGACTCGGCCCGCGTGCGCGACCGCTTCCGCCCGCTCGCGTCCCTGGTACGCAGGCATGAGGACTACGCAGGGGCGTGGGGCCTCGCCGACCACATCGACGCGGGTCACGGTACTTCCAGGGCGTCGTGAGCGGTCCGGTGTGGCCCGGCCTTCGGCACCTCGCGGCACTCACCGAAGATCAGCGCGAAGTCCTGCGCCTGCGGGTCGTTCGAGGCCTCTCCGCGGAGCAGACGGCACACGTGCTCGGGTCCACGCCAGCAGCGGTACGCCTGGTGCAGCACCAGGCGCTCGAAACCCTCCGTGCTGTGATCAGGCTGTCCTGACCTCGGTGCCGTGAGGCGCAATCACTGCATCGGTGCTTCCGCCACTCGCCAAACAGACGCACGAGCGTCGATACGTTTGTGAGCCGCACCGCGAAAAATCGCGACAAAATCGTTGACCACGAGATGGTCCAATTTTTCCTAAGGGAGATTGTTTCAGAACAAACCCCCGGAAACCATTCTGGCGCGACCATGCGGAGCGACACCAGGGCCCTACTGCAGCCCACCCTTCGACAGAGAACGCTGGTCACGTGCACTTTCAGTCCGGCACCAGGTCACGCGCACGCCCGTCCCGCAGCACCGGCCGCCCGGCGCGGCCTTCGCACAATGAGTTGAAGAAGTTTGAGAACGACCGCGCAGGGGCTACTCTGATATTGATCCGCCCGGACCCCGCGGTCGCTCTGATCTCACGAGGAGATTTCAGTTGAGCACCGTATGCGGCAAAGCATGAACGCGGTCCCGGCCGACGCGTCAGTGATCGTCCAGCGCCTGCATCTCTCCGCCGGCTTCCACGCCACCGGACGCGACTGGGTCGTGGGGTGTCTGGCCGCGCTCGGCACCCGCCTGCGGTCGTACCGCGACGACCAGGTGGACCTGGAGATCAGCCTGAAGGACCGCGACGGCGACGAGCAGCGGGTCGTCCCGCAGTGCTGGATCAGCAGCGCGCACCGCGTGCACTTCGTCGCGACCTCGTCGAAGCAGCGGTTGTTGTCGTCGGCACTCGGCGAGGCCAGGGACGACCTGATCCGTCAGGTCGACGAGGCGAAGACAGACCCGCACCGAACCGCGTCACAACCGATCGCTGCGGCCGGTGGCGCCCGAACCCGGGATCGGCTAGCGACATGAGCACCGAGCAGCACCGCCAGGTGGCCGACGTGGAGACCTACGAGAACGAGGACGAGCACCGGCAGGTCGCCGTTCGCCACGTCTGCATCGCCTGCGGCGTGCGGACGAACGCGGTCGGCAGCGCGATCTACCTGCGGACCACACGAAATGGCGTCCAGCCGTTCGAGACCGCCGGCTTCTGCGGGGTGGAAATCGCTGAATTGCAGACCATGCTCGCGGAGGGTCCGGCTTTCACGGCGACGCGGCAGAACTGGCCCGTGCTGGTGCCGGACCTCGCCGCCACGAAGCACTGGCCCGTCTTCGCCCCCGCTGCCATCGCGATCGGGGTGGCGGCGATGTTCGCGTTCCCATTGGTGCTCAACGCGCACTCGCTCGGCACTCTGGAGATCCACCGGGACGCCTGCGGCGCCCTGCTCCCGGACGAGATCGCCGACGCGGTGCACCTGGCCGACGTGGCCACGGCCCTGTTGCTCGACCGGCCCGCGGGCCGGAGCGCAGAGGACGAGCACGGCGGAAAGGCGTCCATCCGCACGCGTGGACCGTCCGGCCCTGCGGTCCGCCACCTCTTCTCGGTGGCGAACGACCGGGCCGAGCGCGGACTCATGTGCACCAACATCGACAAGTAGAGGTGGCGCGAATGTCGGACCGGGTGGCCCAGACCTTCGTCGCGCTGGCCGACGAACAAGGTGCTCAAGCTGATGGCCGTCTCGACCAAGATGACCCGGCCGCTGGAGCACCACCTGGCACACGACGGAGAAGGCCCTTCCGAGGAGTGCTTCCGCTCAGGTCAGAGCGTCCGGTGTGACGACCTGCGCGCGGGGCCACCGCGGTGGCCCCGGTTCAACGCCGCCTCGGTGCGCCTCGGGTTCGTCGCGGTCGACGCGGTGCCGATGCGGCTGCGGAGCGAGGTCATCGGCACGCTCAACCTGTTCCGGACCTCGCCGGATGCACTCCCCCCGAGGCGACGACGTTGGCGCAGTCGTTCGCGAACGTCGCGACGATCAGCCTTCTCCAGGTGCGCGCGATCCGGCGGAACCGGGTGCTCGCGGAACAGCTGCAAGCCGCACTCACGAGCCACATCACCATCGAGCAGGCCAAGGGCGTGCTGACGGAGCGCCCGCAGATCGACGTGGAGGACGCCTTCTCGCTGATGCGCACCCACGCCCGCAACACCAACCAGCTGCTCTCCGAAGTGCCCCGAGGGCGAGCCCGGCAGCGAACTCGTCCGCGACGAACCGCTGAGCTTCGACCCCCGCGAACGCCGCTACGGGTGGCGATCCGTGCGACACGGCCGCGTCACCATCCCCAACCCGGCCTACCAGCCAGTGCCTGCGGACGCCGCCAGCGATCCCCTCGACCCGATGACTGTGTTCGAGGAGATCTTCTGATGCACCTGACCCGGTTCGAGATCAACCCGGCCCGCCGCGCCGCCCGCGATCTGCTCGCCTCACCGCAGAAACTCCACGCCGCCGTGCTGGCCGGTTCCCCACCCTGGCCGCAGCACCGGCCGGGAACGGGCGGGTGTTGTGGCGGCTTGATCAGCGTGACTACCAGACCCTGCTCTACATCGTCAGCCCGCACAAGCCCGATCTCACTCACCTGGTCGAGGACGTCGGCTGGCCCACCACCCACGGTTGGGACACCCGCGACTACACCCGCCTGCTCGACCGGCTCAAGGCCGGCGACGAGTGGGCGTTCCGACTCAAGGCCAACCCGGTGAGCAGCCGCCGCAAAAGCGACGACGCCGCACGGTCACAGCGTTTCGGGCACGTCACCGTGGCCCAGCAGACCGACTGGCTGCTCACCCGGACCGAACGCCACGGCTTCACCATTCCCCGCGGCGAGCACAAAGAAACCGACGTGGCCGTCCGCGGTCGCGAACACCTCAAGTTCCAGCGCCAAGGACGCACCGTCACCCTGGCCACCGCCGTGTTCGAGGGCCGTCTGGAGATCACCGACCCCGACGCGCTGCGGCACAGCCTCACCCACGGCATCGGACACGGCAAGGCCTACGGCTGCGGGCTGCTCACCCTCGCCCCGGTGAAGCGTGCCTGACATCCCCGGCGCGAGGCCGGTCCCGCTGTCGCAGCTGGTTCAGCGCAGCTCGACCCTGTTGCCACACCTCGACTTCTTCCAGTGTTCTCCCCCGGCCAGCCGGCACATGCCGACCGCTGCGGAGCGCGGACGCCCGTGCGCAAACCAAGTGAAAAGAGCTGACGCAGGTACCAAGAGCGCTGCGGCGACGCCAGTGCCGCTAGCCGGAAGGACGTCGCCTCACCGCTGCGATACGGCGGCGCCATTTGTCGAGTTCCACCAGCACGTACGTCAGGGCGCTCAGCACCAGGACGGAAGTCCAGGTGTGCCAGGGCATTGGCGCGGTGTGGAACAAGGTGTTCATCGCGGGCAGGTAGGTCAGCAGCAGTTGCAGACCGATGGTCAGCGCGATACCACCGAGCAGCCATCGGTTGCTCAGCAGTCCGGCGCGCGACCGCAGGTTTTCCAGTGATCGACAGTTCATCAGGTAGGCGATCTGCGCGCCGACGAACACGTTGACCGCCACGGTGCGGGCGAGTTCGAGTGACGCCCCGGAGGAGAGCTGCCAGCGGAACGCTCCGAACGAGCAGGCGAGCAGGACCGCGGAGACGAACGCGACGCGCCCCACCAGCGATCTGGTCAGCAGGGGCAGGGTCGGCGGCAACGGCGGCCGGCGCATGACGCCTGGCTCGCGGGGTTCGAAGGCGAGGGGCAGGCCGAGCGCGACGGCGGTGGTCATGTTGATCCACAGGATCTGCACCGGGAGGATCGGCAGGGCTGTGCCCAGCACGATCGCGGTGAGGATCACCAGGCCTTCTGCCATGTTGGTGGGCAGGGTCCAGATGATGAACTTGCGCAGGTTGTCGAAGACCGCGCGGCCTTCCTCGACGGCGGCGCGGATCGAGGAGAAGTTGTCGTCGGTGAGCACCATGTCGGCCGCCTGCTTGGCGACCTCGGTGCCTCCCTTGCCCATCGCCACGCCGATGTCCGCGCGGCGCAGGGCGGGTGCGTCGTTCACACCGTCCCCGGTCATCGCGACCACCTCGCCTCGTGCCTGGAATTCCGTGACCAGCCGCAGCTTCTCCTCCGGTGACACTCTCGCGTAGACGTCGTCGATGTCGAAGTGGGCCGCGATCGACCGTGCGGTCGCCGGGTGGTCACCGGTGATCATCTTCACTTCGATGCCGGCGGCCTGGCAGGCGTGCACGGCCTCGATCGCCTCGGGACGAGGTGGGTCCTGCATCGCGACCAGTCCGAGCAAGGTCACCTTGCCGCGCAGTGCTTCCTCGGTCAGCTCAGCGCCATGGGCGGTTCCGATCGCGAGCACTCGCAGGCCGTCGCGTGCCAGTTCTTCTGCTTCGACGCCGTGTTCCAAGCCTGCGAGTTCGAGCACGCGTTCCACCGCGCCCTTGACGTACACGGCGCCGCCGGTGTGCTGGGTCGCCATGAACAGGCGTTCCGAGCTGAACGGCAGCACGTCCACCCGTGCCGGCACGTCGGCGGTGCCGAGTCCTGCTTTGCGGGCCGCGACGACGAGTGCGGCCTCGGTCGGGTCGCCGACAGGCTGCCACTCACTTTTCTCCTCGATGATTCGCGCGTCGTTGCACGCCCACGCGGCGAGCAGGCATTCTCGGACCGCCGCGTCCGCGGGTGGCGCGAGGTCCCCTTCTGGGGAATAGCCGATACCGCTTAGCTCGTGGTGCCGGGTGCCGGGTGCCGACGACGACCGTCCGCACGGTCATGGCGTTTGCGGTCAAGGTGCCGGTCTTGTCGGTGCAGATCACCGTGGTGCTGCCGAGGGTTTCCACGGCGGGCAGCCGGCGAACGATCGCGTTCCTGCGTGCCATCCGCGCGACGCCGATCGCGAGCGTCGCCGTCACCGCCGCGGGCAGGCCTTCCGGAATCGCGCCCACCGCGAGGGCAACCGCCGCGGTCACCATGCCCGCCAGCGGTTCTCCTCGCAGCAGTCCGACCGCGACGCTGGCCACGGCCAGCCCGAGGATCACCAGTGTCAGCACCTGGCTGAACCGTGCGAGTTTGCGTGTCAGCGGCGTCCGGACCGTCACCGTCGTGCCCACGAGGCGGTGCACTCGGCCGATCTCGGTGTCGGTGCCCGTCGCGGTGACGACGCCTCGGCCGCTGCCGGCAGTGACCAGTGTGCTGGAGTAGGCCGTGTTGGCCCGGTCGGCGAGCGCGGTGTCCGGTGGCAGTGCCAGTGGGTCTTTCGACACCGGCGAGGATTCGCCGGTGAGTGCGGACTCGTCGACGCTGAGCTCCTGCGTGTCGACAAGTCTCAGGTCGGCGGCCACCTGGTCGCCCGCTTCCAGGAGAACGACGTCACCGGTCACCAGTTGGGCGGATGGGACACGGGACGTGACGCCGTCGCGCAACACCGTGGCCTCGGTGCGTGTCATCGCCGCGAGGGCGTCCAGTGCGCGTTCGGCCCGCATCTCCTGCAGAAACCCGATGATCGCGTTGATCACGACGACGGCGAGCACGACAGACGCGTCGACGATCTCGCCGAGTGCGGCGGTGAGCACCGCAGCCGCGAGCAGGACGTAGATCAGCGGGTTGTGCAGCTGTTTCAGCAGCCGCACAACCCAGTTCGACCCTCGGCTGGGCGGTAACTCGTTCGGTCCGAGCTCCGCGAGCCTGCTCTGCCAGTCTGAAGTGGACAGTCCGGTCATCGCATCGGAGCGGGCCTGTCGCACGACCTCGTCGGCCGGCTGCGCGTGCGGAGTGGGAGCCTTGGGATCAGCTCTGGTCAGCGGCATGGCTCTGCTCGTTGCGTGCCTCTCGTTGCACGGGGATCACGAGGACGGGTGCGGACGAGTGCCGCACGCAGTGCGTGCTGGTCGATCCGAGAACGGTCTTGCGCAGCCAGTGCCCGCTGTGAGTGGCCACGACGAGCATGGTCGCACCCACCGACTGCTGCTCCAGCACTTCGGCGGCGTCGCCTCGAACGCTTCGCCGGACGATCACAGGGATGTCGGTGCGCCCTGCCAGGGTGGCACGCAACGCGTTCTCCACCAGTGCTTCGGACGCCGGCATCCCTCGGGCCGCGTCTGTTTGCGTCCAGTCCGCGAGCGGCTCGTAGTTCCACGCGTGCACGACGTGCAGCGGGCAGTCGCGGACGAGAGCCTCGTCCATCGCCCACTGCAACGCTCGCTCTGACACCGACGTTCCATCGACCCCGACAACGATCGGGTTTGCTGTGCTCATGACTCCACCTCGTCGACTCCGAGCCTCGACCGGCGGCGGGCGCCGGCACGCGTTGCCTGTCCTTGACCCGCGTCGGAAAGCGCTGCCACGAGCAGCACGGCGCTGCGCGAGGCCTCGATCAGCACCGACTTGGGATCGCCCTCGGCGAGGGTCCTGCACACCCCGGAGCCGTTGCCCGCCCTCACCGCTTTGTCGAGTACGGCCTGGTGTCCCGCGCGCACGCGTTCGGACGTCCACTCCATGCCGAACTCGACGGGAATCGGACCGATCATCAGGGCGTGGTGCCGGTGCCAGGCGAAGATCGCGACGACCGGGTAGCCGTGGTGCCGCGCCTCCGCCGGAGCCCAGCCCGGTGCCGCCTCGCTGGAGGGAGATCCGTCCACGCCAACCACGATGGTCCCGGTCGCGATGTCGCTCATGGCCGTACGATCGCGAGCGGGCAGGGCGCGTGGTAAACCAGCGCCTGGCTGGTCGAGCCGATCAGCATTCCGACGAACCCGCCGTACCCTCGACTGCCCACCACCAGCAGCTGGGCCTGCTCGCCGAACCGCGTCAAGGCTCGTACCGGCCGGTCGTGCAGCACGACGCGGTCGACCTGCACGTCTGGGTACTTCTCCTGCCAGCCGGCGAGTTGTTGTGCCAGCAGGCGTTGTTCCTGCTCCTCGACACGGTTCCAGTTGATCGCGAACTGCGAGTCGTCGAAGTCGCTGCCGATCATGAGGTTGTGCCACGACATCACCGCGGTGAGCGGCGCGCGACGCACCGATGCGGCCTCGAACGCGAACGCCACCGCTGCCTCGCTCGTCGGCGACCCGTCGACGCCGACGACCACCGGCCCCTCAGAACGCGGTGTCCCACGCACGACCACGAGCGGGCATTGGCCGTGCGACGCCAGTGCGAGCGCGGTCGAGCCGACGAGCAACCCGGTGACGCCGCCGAGTCCTTGCGATCCGAGCACCATCAGCCGGGCCTCACGCGACTCCTCGATCAGCGATGTCGCTGCACCCCCTGCGACGACGTGCGTCGTCACATCGATGTCGGGCGCACCAGCCAGTGCGGCTTGGGCGGCCTCGTCCAGCCATGTGCGCGCTTGTGCTTCGATCGCCTGGTGGACCTCGGTGCCCGTGAGGATGACCTCCGGATAGCCGCGGCTCGGCAGGAGGTAGCCGTGCACCAGGCGCAACGGTGCGTGGTGGCGGGCGCAGTCGTCGGCTGCCCACCTCACCGCCGCGAGCGCAGAGGACGAGCCGTCGATACCGACCACGACGGGTGCCGCAGGTCCCTTCATCACGAGTTCTCCTCATACCAAGAGTCGTACGTGGGCATCACCATCCACTCAGGACACACCCAAGTGGCGCGCGGAGACGCGGAACCCTCGCGAGCGAGGTTCCGGCGATTCGGTGCACGGCGATCACGTTGCGCGACAATTCGGCGACTTAAGAGGGAACATCCCACGACCTCCTCGGCGCGTCAGCGATCCACGCGTGCGCCGCCGAGGTCCGGGGCGGATGTACCACTCAGCGTAGAGGGCCTCGGACAGGAGCGCACCTTGTGCGGGAAGGATGCTGGTCTCTACGCTCGAGCAACCTTCCTTCACGCCCGCCCGACCCCGCGGTCGCCACGGTCTCGTGAGGAGACGTCCGTGAACATTTTCATCGGCTGGCGCCGGTCAACCGACCACCGGCACGCAAGACGATGAACCCGTCCCTGTCCGGGACCGCGGATCCGAACCAGCCGGTGACCGGCCGGGGACCGGCCGATCTGCTCAGCACAGCGGCCGCGCACGCCTCCATGAACGTGCCGGTCGTGGCGGCGACCGACATCGCGGACGAGGTGCACGCCGGTCTGCGGGGGCGGAAGTTCGACAGCGCGGCGGTGCTGGCCGTGTGTCGTGGCGACGCCCTGATCGGGCTCGTCACGATCGAGCAGCTGCTCGCGGCCTCGCCTGACACGCCGATGAGCGCGATCATGGATGCCCGGCCTCCTGTGGTGCACCCCCACGTCGATCAGGAGAAAGCGGCCCGGCAGGCGGTGCAGAACCGGGAACCCGGGCTCGCCGTCATCACACCGGACGGCCGGTTCCGCGGGTTGATCTCGGCACAGCGCCTGCTCGGCGTCCTCATCGAGGAGCACGACGAGGACCTCGCCAGGCTCGGCGGTTTCCTCACGACATCTGCATCTGCGCGAAGCGCGAGCACGGAGCGGGTGGCAAGGCGGCTGTGGCACCGTCTGCCGTGGCTGCTCGTCGGCTTGGCGGGAGCACTGCTGGCGGCGGGAATCGTCGGGTCCTTCGAGGAACTGCTGGCCCGCCAGGTCCTCGTCGCGCTGTTCGTGCCGGGAGTGGTGTACATCGCCGACGCGGTCGGCACCCAGACCGTGGCCCTCGTGATCCGAGGGCTGTCCGTGGGCATCGGGATCGGACGTGTCGCGCTGCGCGAGGTCGTCACCGGCGTGCTGCTCGGCACCCTGCTCGCGGCGATCGCCTTCCCGCCGATCCTGCTGGTGTGGGGTGACTTCCAAGTGGCGCTGGCCGTGTCGGCCGCGTTGCTGGTGGCTTCGTCGATCGCGACCGCCATCGCCATGGCCCTGCCGTGGCTGCTGCACCGGCTGGGCCGCGATCCCGCGTTCGGTTCTGGCCCGCTGGCCACCGTCGTCCAGGACCTGCTCTCGGTCTACGTCTACTTCGTCATCGCGACCGCTCTGCTGTGACGATACCGCGCGCCTCGCGAGCGATCTGGAGGTCTTCCCGAGCGGTGATCACCAGTGTCCTCACGTCCGCACCGGCGGCGGTGATGTCCTGATCGTCGCGCACGGTGTCGTTGCGGTCGAGATCGATGGCCGCGCCGAGGAACCGCAGCCGCTCGACCGCTCGACGTCGCACCGCGGACGAGTGTTCACCGACCCCACCGGTGAACGCGAGAACGTCCATCCCCCCGGTTGCCGCCGCCATGGCGCCGATGCCACCCACCAGTCGATGTGTGTAGACGTCCAGAGCGAGGGCCGCGTCCGTGTCTCCACGATCCGCCGCGGCTTCTACTTCGCGCATGTCACCGGTGCCGGCGAGCGCGGTGAGTCCGGAGCGCTGTTCCAACGCCGTGGCGACCTCGTGCGGTGACAGGTGTTCGTGCTCTTCCAGCCAGAGCACCAATCCGGGATCGACGGTACCGGACCGGGTCGCCATCACGAGACCTTCCAACGGGGTGAAGCCCATGGTGGTGTCGACGCTGCGTCCGTCCACCACTGCCGCGAGCGACGCTCCCGCGCCCAGGTGACAGGAGACGACCCGCAGTCCGGCCTGCGGCCGGTCGAGCAGTTCTGCCGCGCGGCGCGAGCAGTAGCCGTGCGAGAGGCCGTGGAATCCGTAGCGCCGGATCGCGTAGCGGTCCCGCCATTCGCGTGGCACCGCGTAGGTCGCGGCCGCCTCCGGGATCGTGGCGTGGAAAGCGGTGTCGAAGCACGCCACCGCGGCGATACCGGGGAATTGTCCGGTGACGGCGTCCAGAGCGGCGAGCGACTTGGGTTGGTGCAGCGGGGCGAGGCCGGTCAGATCGTGCAACCGCTCCCGCACCACGTCGTCGATCCGTACCGGACCGGTGAAGCCGGTTCCACCGTGCACGACACGATGCCCGACCACATCCGGTTCGTCCCAGTCACGCAGGACTCCGGCGAGGCGCGACGTGTCGAACCCGTCCGCTCCGGCAGGCAGGTCAGCGGTGTGCCGCACCGCGTCGTGCTCGTCGAGGAAGCGGAGCTTCAGGCTCGACGAGCCCGCGTTGACGACCAGCACTCGCACTGCTCAGTCCTGTTCCGGCCAGGTCCAGCCGGAGATCGCCGGGTCGTCCTCGCCGTGTTCGCGGGTGTACCGGCGTGCCGCCAAACGAGCGTCCGTCATCCGCTGGCGCAGCGTCGCGGCGTTGCTGCCCAACGACGGGACGCGGTCGATGACGTCCATGACGAGGTGGAAGCGGTCGAGGTCGTTGAGCATCAGGACGTCGAACGGCGTGGTCGTGGTGCCTTCTTCTTTGTAGCCGCGCACATGGAGGTTGTGGTGGTTGTTGCGCCGGTACGTGAGCCGGTGGATCAGCGCCGGATAGCCGTGGAATGCGAAGATCACCGGTTTGTCCGTGGTGAACAGCGCGTCGAAGTCGCCGTCGGACAGCCCGTGCGGATGTTCGCTGGCGGGCTGCAGCCGCATCAGGTCCACGACGTTGATGACCCGCACCCTCAGCTGGGGAAGGTGGGCGCGCAGCAAATCCGCGGCGGCCAAGGTTTCCAGCGTCGGGATCTCTCCCGCGCAGGCGAGTACGACATCGGGCTCGCCGTCGGTGTTGCTCGCCCACGGCCAGATCCCGAGACCGCGCGTGCAGTGCGCGACCGCCTCGTCGATGCTCAGGTAGGTCAACGCGGGCTGTTTGCCGGCGACGATGACGTTCACGTAGTGCTTGCTGCGCAGGCAATGGTCGGTCACCGACAGCAGCGTGTTGGCGTCCGGCGGCAGGTACACCCGGATGATCTCGGCTTTCTTGTTGACCACGTGGTCGATGAACCCGGGGTCCTGGTGGGAGAACCCGTTGTGGTCCTGGCGCCAGACGTGCGACGACAGCAGGTAGTTCAGTGACGCGATCGGTGCTCGCCACGGAATCGCGCGTGTCGTCTTGAGCCACTTCGCGTGCTGGTTGAACATCGAGTCGATGATGTGGATGAACGCCTCGTAGCAGTTGAACAAGCCGTGACGGCCGGTGAGCAGGTAGCCCTCGAGCCAGCCCTGGCACAGGTGCTCGGACAGCACCTCCATCACCCGTCCGTCCGGAGCGAGGTGATCGTCACCGGGCTCGGTGATGGCGTTCCACGTGCGGTCGGTCGCCTCGAACACCGCGGAGAGGCGGTTGGACGCCGTCTCGTCCGGCCCCATGACGCGGAACCGGTCGGGATTGCGGATGATGATGTCGCGCAGGAACGCGCCCAGCACCTTGGTCGCCTCGGCGGCTTCTGCGGCAGGACGCTCCACCGGTACGGCGTGGTCGCGGAAGTCGGGCATGACGAGGTCGCGCAACAGCAGGCCGCCGTTGGCGTGCGGGTTGGCGCTCATCCGCCGGGTCCCTCGCGGGGCGAGTGCCTGCAGTTCCGGGATCAGTCGCCCGGTGCGGTCGAACAGCTCGTCCGGGCGGTATCCGCGCATCCACTGTTCCAGCAGTTCACGGTGCTCGGGGTTCGCGCGGGTCGCGGCGACCGGTACCTGGTGGGCGCGGAACGTGCCCTCGACCGGCAGGCCGTCGACCACCTTGGGCCCCGTCCAGCCTTTCGGCGTGCGCAGCACGATCATCGGCCACAGCGGGCGCTTCCCCGTGCCGGATCCTTCGCGGGCCCGGTGCTGGATGGCGGCGATGTCATCGAGCACGAGGTCGAGCGTGGCCGCCAGTTGCTCGTGCACGTCCATGGGATCGTCACCCACGACGAAGTGCGGGACATAGCCGTACCCGCGCATCAACGCGGTGAGCTCGTCGTCGGGGATCCGTGCGAGCACGGCCGGGTTGGCGATCTTGTAGCCGTTGAGGTGCAGCACCGGCAGCACCGCGCCGTCCGTCGCCGGGTTGAGGAACTTGTTTGAATGCCAGCTGGCCGCCAGCGGACCGGTTTCCGCTTCCCCGTCCCCCACCACGCACAGCACCAGCAGGTCCGGGTTGTCGAACGCCGCACCGTAGGCGTGCACCAGCGCGTAGCCGAGCTTCTCCGCCCTCGTGGACGGAACCGGGTGTCTCGGGCGCGACGTGGCTGGGAATGCCGCCGGGGAAGGAGAACTGCCGGAACAACGCCCGCAGCCCGTCCTCGTCCTGCCCGATCGAGGAGTAGACCTCGCTGTAGGTGCCTTCCAGGTAGGCATTGGCGACCAGTCCTGGACCACCATGACCAGGACCGGTCACGTACAGCGCGTTGAGGTCACGAGCGTTGATGACCCGGTTCATGTGCGCGTACAACAGGTTCAGCCCGGGAGTGGTTCCCCAGTGCCCGAGCAGGCGCGGCTTGACGTGTTCGGTCCGCAGCGGATCGCGCAGCAACGGGTTGTCCAACAGGTAGATCTGACCGACCGACAGGTAGTTCGCCGCCCGCCAGTACGCATCGATCAGCTCGAGGTCGTGCCGGGTGAAGGCCGGTGCCAGGTCGGTGCGTGTCACGAGCGTGACTCCTCATCAGGTTGTAGCGATCGTCTGTTGTGGACGGTGTTCGACGAACCGGTCGTCCAGGCCGCGTCTCCTCGGATCGTGGTGTCCGTCACCGCGGTCGGCGCCGCAACCGGTTGTCCGCCGCGGTGGTGCCAGATGTCGCGCAGGACGACCTGGATGACGCCGACGACCGGGATGGCGAGCAGTGCGCCGAGTATTCCGGCGAGTTCGGTCGCCAGGAGCAAGGCGACGAGCACGGTCAACGGGTTGAGCTTGACCGTCCTGGAGAAGATCACCGGTTGCAGCAGGTGGTTCTCCAGCTGCTGGTAAACGATGAAGAAGATGACCACGGTGATGGCCGCGGGCAGCGAGTGGATGAGCGCGGCGACACCCGCGACCACCGCGCCGAGGGTGGCGCCGACCAGGGGGATCAGGTCTGCGATCGCGACGAAGATCGCGATCAGCTCGGCGAACGGCACACCGAAGATCTTCAGCACGACGTAGGTCAGCACACCGCAGATCGCGCTGATGAGGAGATTGCCCGAGATGTAGCCGGTGACGGTCTTCGCGCAGTCGCCGCCCACCCTGCGGATGTGCTCCGCCCGCTGTGAGGAGAACAGCGCGAGCGTTCCCTCGACGACCTTCGGACCCTCCAGCACCGCGAGGTAGGCGATCACGAAGATGGAGATGGTCGCGACGATGCCGGTGACCGCGCTGCGCAACAGGCCCAGCGCCGGGGTGCCGAGGCCGGTGGCGAACTCCCGGATGCGTTCTTCGTTGTCACGGGCGAGCTCCAGCGCGTTCGTGCGCTCCAGCAAGATCCCGACGGGGCCTCTGCCACCACGTGCGTCCGCGATCATGTCCGGCAGCGCCGCCGCCAATCGTGTGCCCTGCTCGGCCAGCGGCACGGCGAACAACGTGAGAATGCCGCCGAACGCCAGCACGACGACGAGGAACACGACCAGGGTCGCCAGCGGGCGGCGGCACCACCTGACATGGTCTTGCAGCCAGTTCACCGCCGGGTAGAGCGCGACCGTGAAGACGACCGCGATGAGCATCCACACCAGAACTCGCTGGACGTGCATCACGAACACCACTGCCACGACCGTGGCCAGGGTCAGCCCGATAGTCGCGAGGATGGTCCGCACAGGAACCTTATGGGCGCGCTGGCTCGGCATCGTGTTCACCACTCCCGTTCCGGCCGTACGACGACCGTTTCCGGGGAACACCGAGGACAGCGCCAGTCCGGCTTCCGACGCGCGAAGTGCCCTCGGCACCTCGAACTTACGCCGGTGGGCTGTACGCCGCTTTTTACGGGCGTCGGGGGCTGCTGTCCCTCATCAGCTCGGTGATCTCCGGTGATCGCGATACGACGTGCTGCGCAACCTCTGACAGGAGCTGGTTGCTGTTGCGGGCGTGGGTGCGCATGAGGGAGAACGCGTCCGCGACATCGATCTGCAGGCGCTCGGCCAGGATGCCCTTCGCCTGCTCGATGACGATGCGGCTGTTGAGCGCGTTCTGCAGTTGTTCGGTGACCATTTCGCTGTGCCGCAGCGCCCGGACCTGGAGGATGCTGATCGTCGCGACGTTGGCGAAGGACTGGGCCAGTTCGACCGCGTCCTGCGGGATGGCGCTGGGCGAGGTCCGGAACAGGTTCAGCGCGCCGACGACCTGCTCGCGCAGCCGCATCGGCACCGCGTGCACGGCGGCGAATCCCTGGTCGCGCGCCGCGGCCGTGAACCGGGGCCAGCGCTGCGGTTCCTGCTCCAGGTCGGCGCACTCCACGGGCTGCCCGGTGTGGAAGCAGTCCAGGCAGGGGCCTTCCTCGTCCTGCAGCTGGAACAGTTCCAGCATGCGGGCCTGTTCGGTGGACGCGGCCACCAGGTTCAGCGCACCGCGCTGGTCTGCCAGCAGGATCCCGACCGCGTCCAACTCGAGCAGTTCGACGCAGCGTTCTGTCAACGTCTGCAGGAAGTCGATGGCGTCGAACCGCAGCACGAGCGTGTCCGCCAGCTCGACGAAGGTCTGGGTGATCCGCCGGTCCAACATGTGACTCACCTCTGTTTCTCGAAATCGGTGTCCGGGGTGAATCTCAGTCTGCGCGCGACCACGTCGGCCGCCACCTCCGACAGACGCAGGCCGGCGAGATACGCGTGCGCCCGCAATCTCAGGAACGCTTCCCCGAGATCGGTGTCCAGCTGCACCGACACCATGCCGGTGGCCTGGTGCACCACGCCCCAGCGGCGTTCCGGCTCGGTGGCCCACAGGTCGCCGCCGTCCAGCGCCTCCGGCGCCGCGGTCCGGCCGAGCAGCAGCGCCGTCGCCGTGTCCGCGAACAGCAGCGCGTCCGCGAGCTCCTCCGCCGACAGCGGGCCGTCGACATCCCGGCAGATCTCCAAGGCGCCCAGCGCGATCGCGCCGAGCGTCAAGGGAATCACGAAGATCGCCGCCACTCCCGCGGCGGCCGCGGCCGGGGCGAACACGGGCCAGCGCCGCGCACTCCACCCGCCCGCCAGATCGGATGCGAACACCGGCTGGTTCTGCCGCAGAGCCTCCGACACAGGCCCCTCGCCCACCGTTGCCTGGAGCTCGGCGATCTCGTCACCGGCAGTTCCGGCGACTTCGAGCGGTTGCGCGGTACCGACCAGGTAGACCGCGACACCGGCCGCGTTCAGACCGGTCCGGCAGGCGAGGCAGACATGGCGGACGCCGACGGGCTCCCGCTCGGCCACGGCGATCTTGTTGACCACCGCGAGGATGTCGAGATGCCGATTCGTGCCCATGCCGGTCACTCCTCGCCATTGTGATCCAGAACGAACCATAGCCCTTCACGCCACCGCCCACCGCCTCGGTTGCCGAACCACGGGGACCGGCGCAGAGGTGGAGCTGGGCCGAGCGCGGGAAGCTCCGACGGAAACGAGTCAGTGTTGCCGGTGCGGGAGGCCGGCGTATTCGGCGATGCGCGCGATGAGCTCCCGCGCACCGTGTGGGAGCGGTGGCGCGCCGCTTGCTCGCCGAGTGGCCGGATGCGATCGCGGACGCGTGCCGAGGTGAAGGTCTCGGCGGGCGCCAGCGCGCGGAACCCGACAGCTACGCCGTGACCGAGGTCCCGGTCGAGCAGGTGGTTGATCGACAGCAGGACGAGGCTGAACACACGGCTGCGGGCCATGTCGTCGCCGTAGTCGTCGACCGCTCCGGTGAGCAGCGGAATCGCGATTCGGGCGTGGCGAGGGCTCGTGGTGCGGGCCAGGTCGGTGTGGACGGCGCCGACCATGGCCGACAGATCCGTCTCGGTGAAGAACCCGGCCCAGCTGGGCACATCGGTGTGGCCGGCGGCCGCGAACCGGTCCCTGCCGCGATCGAGCTCGGCGAGCGCCTGACCACCGTCGCCCTTCCTGGCATGGGTCCAGGCCGAGTTCATCGACAGGATGCGGGCAGCGATCTCACCGCCCGGCCCGGCCGCGGCCAGCTGACCCAGCTCGAAGTAGTCCAACGCCTCGGCGAGGCTCCCGTGGTGCAAGCACACGCGGCCGAGCCGGTAGCAGATGTTGGCCACCAGGCCGTTGTGCCGGCCCCGACCGGCGAGCACGAACGCTTGGGCGAAGTGGACACGGGCACTGCCGGCCAGGCCGACGTCGAAGCACACCCAGCCGGCGAGGTTGTAGAGATCGCCCAGTGCCACGTGCAACCGGCGCCGCACGTACTCGGCGGCTGACGCGTCGAGCATCAACCGCCCCTCCCCCATCCGGCGGCGGATCGCGTCGAGACACGCATCGCCGCCTTGGCGGTAGTGCACCAGGCGCAGGGCGTGCGTGTCCGCCTTCAGCTGTTCGACGTCGGGCAAACCGATCGTGCGGGGCGCACGTTCCGCGCCGGGGAAGGATTCCGCGGTGGCCATAGCGGCACTCCTGACAGTAAAACTGGAGAAGTGGTCGCCGCCGGGGTCCAGGACGGTCACACGCCCTCGATGTCCAGCGGCTCACAGGCCACCGAACCGGCGAGGGGACTGCACATTCGTCGGCGTGAGCCGACTGCTACCCGAACATAGCCGAGCTCTTTCCCCCAATGCTGCCACCGAACAGGGCGGCACGCGAACGGGTGAACAGGCGTGGTGCCCGGAGTGGATCGCTGCTGCGCGCCGGCCACAGCGGGCGTGGGTATGGGTGTGAGCAGTGTGAGCCGCACCAGAACCGCAGGATGATGTGTCGTGGACGGAGTTGTCGGCGGCTACAGCGTCCCTGGGATCGCCGAGGGCAGCGGCAACACCGTTGCCGCTGGTGTTGCCGCTGCCCGTTGATACCGCTGTCAGCAGGTGCAGATGCCGCCGTTGTTGACCCCGGCGGCGCCGTTGCCGCCCGCGAGGCCGCTGGCGCCCGACGGGGTGGTGATGATGTCGAGCCCGTCGTTGATGGTTCCGGAGTTCCCGAGACCGCCGGCACCCGCGGCACCGCCGATGCCCCCGGGACCGCCGGGGCCACTGCAGCCGGTGCCGCCGTTGCCGCCACCGGCACCGTTGCCACCCTTGCCACCGGTCGCGGTGATGGTGTCCACGCCGGTTCCGCCGGTCAGGGTGCCGGAGTTTCCGATCCCACCGGCGCCACCGGCACCGCCCACGCCACCGGCGCCACCGGGCTGAACGGCCGCCAGACCGTTGCCGCCCTTGCCACCGACGCCACCGTTGCCGCCGAGACCACCGTTGGCCTTGAGCGAGTCAGCACCGGCACCGCCGCTGATGGTCCCGGAGTTCCCGACCCCACCCGCACCGCCGGCACCGCCGACGCCACCGGCGCCGCCGCCGTAACCGCAACCACCCACGCCACCGGCCGCACCGGTACCACCGGCACCACCGTTGGTGGTCACGTTGTCGAGACCGGCATCACCGAGATCACCGGTGAAGGTTCCGGAGTTCCCGACGCCACCGGCCGCGCCCGCGCCACCGATACCCCCGGCACCCGCGCCACCGGCGACGAGACCGCTGTTACCACCAAGGCCGCCAAGGCCACCATTGCCGCCCCTGCCCGCGGTGAGTACGACAGTGTCGCTACCGGCGCCACCGGTGACGTTCCCGGCGTTACCGACGCCACCGATCCCGCCGACGCCACCATCGCCTCCGGCGCCACCGGCACCGGAGGCGAACCCGGCCCCGCCCTGGCCGCCGTTGCCCCCGTTACCCCCGGCGCCACCGGTGACGATGATGCTGTCCGTGCCCGCACCGGCGTCGATGACACCGGTGGTCCCCACGCCGGCGCCGCCGACGTTGCCGGCTCCGCCGTTGCCGCCGGCATTTCCCGCAGGAGTGCCGGCATTGCCGTTGGCGCCTGCCGGGCCGCTGATGCCCGCCGTACCGACGACGCCGGTGACACTGATGGTGTCGCCACCGGCAAGGCTGTTCACCGTGCCGTTCACGGCACCGCCGGTGATGGTGATGATGTTGTTGCCCGTGGTCCCGGTCAGCACTTGACCGACGGGGATCCCGGCGGTGCAGGTGAAGTTGGCGCCGCTCTGGGTGCATCCCGGCGGGAGCGCCAACGCCTGCGCGGGAACCAGCAGGGAGAACCCCGCCGCGGTGCCCAAGGCGATGAGGGCCCGACCGGCCCGGCCTGCCGTGCTGATGCGTTCTGTCGATCTCATGATCAACCTTCCACCCGTGAAGAGAATCCGCAGCTGACGCCACGAACTTGCGAGGTGGTGTGATGACCGGGGTCTGGAGCCATTGTCCGATGCCGGAAGATGAGGGCACCGGCACCAAGCAACCCTCGATACGACCGAGCTTTCACGCATTCGACACCGCTGGCAACAAAAGGAGCGGCCGGTCACCCATATGCGGTCAAGTCCCCACTGATGCCGCCACCGACGAGGGCCTCGCACCTGGACGACAAAATGCGTTCCGCAAATTGCGCAACACCCGTTCGCAGAGGTTTTCGCATTTCTTTTATCACCTGCAAGCGGCGCGACCCCCACCAGCCCGCAAAGGCCTGGTGGGGGTCGCGCAGGTCTGGCTCCGCTATCAGATGATGGGGAGGAGCGCGCCAGCGGCACCGAGGATGCCGGCCACGGCGCCGTTGACGATGCCGATGACGGAGTCGATCAGGCCGCCGATGATGATGATTCCCATGACGAGATCTCCTTGCTGTTGAGTAGAGCATTTACTGGGTCGTGTGCGGTTCGTCCGCGCGATGGTCAGCCGGTGCAGCCGGGCACAGCCGGAACACTGCCGACGCAGTTGTTGGGGGTGTTGGCGGTGATGGGCGAGTTGGTTGCGGTCATGGTGCCGCCGAGGCGGTAGACGCCACCGGCGGTCAGCACCGCGGTGTTAACCGTGACGGCGGTTTGGGTCATGGTGGTCGCGGTGGAGTTGACGGCGGCGACACCACCACCTTCAGAGCCGGTGTTGTTGAGGATGAACAGCGGGCTGCCGGACACACCTGTGGTGCTCAACGTGCCGCGCAGGCCGTTGTAAATGCCACCACCGCGCAGCAGCGCGGTGTTGCCGGTGACGTTGCTCCTGGTGAAGGTCGCGGCGGGCGCGGTGTCCGAGGCGGTGTCGGCGTTGGCCAGTCCACCACCGTTGAGCGTGGCCACGTTCCCGACGAGGCCGCTGTTGGTGAGGGTGACCGCACCCCGGTTGAGGATGCCGCCGCCGTCACCGACGGCGCTGCCGTTCGTGAACACGACCGAGGTCGTCAGGGTCAGACTGCCGGTCGAGCCGACTTCGGCGATCCGGAACGGCAGCGCGGAGGAACGGGTGATGACCGCCGGGCCGATCATCTGGATCGGGGTCGTGATCACCGGCAGCCCGGTGGTCAGACCACCGTGAGCGGAGGTCAACTGATAGGTGCAGCCGCCCGCCAGCACGAGCGTGTCCGAGGCGGGAGTGCCGTTGGCCTGGTTCACCGCCGCGACCAAAGCGTTCTCGCTGCACGCCACCGGAATGGTGATGGCTTGCGCGACGGGGGCAAGGGTGACCAGACCGGCAGCCACGATCGTGGCTCCGATCATGGCGTGGAGAGTGGTGCGGATGCGTTGCATGACGAGTTCATTTCCTGAAACGAAAATTGGGGAAACCGCCGACACGAAGGCGCCAACGGAGAAAGACAGAAAGACTGCGGGCAGGGCACCCGATCAGAACGGCCTGCACATCGGGCCGTCCACACAAAAGCCTCGGCCCGTGATCTGTGTCCACAATTGTTGTGAACAGGTCACGTCACCGAGGTCCGGGGCAACAATGTTCAACCTACTCCTTCACCAAAGCGATGGGTACCACAGTCCCCCAAATGACCCCTCCGTCGTACCTCTGATTGTCCCAGCCACGCCGAAGCCAGCTGATCAATGACAGCTGTGCCCGCGACTTCTGCACAGTCTCGGTTTCACGAGTAGCGCAAGGTTTGCGCAAGAGTCCGCGCGACCCGCGACGCGCGGCAAACACTCGGCTCGACACGGACGTGAAAATCGTGTCTCATAACGCCCGCGTGGTGTCGAAGTCCGCACTGTGCCGCTGAGCACAGAATTCCACATAGGCGATCCCAGGGCATGCTCATCTTACGCCTGTTACATCTGGTCCCCGTCCGCCTCATCGGCTGGCTGATCTTGCTCAGCCGCCCCCAACGTCGAAGGACATCGAACTACTGGTGATGCGGCACGAGGTCGCGGTACTGCGCTGAACCAACCCCGACCGCGCGGTGCTCGCCGCGCTGCCGTCCCCCCGCGCTACGCACGAGACGGCTGGACCCTCAAGGTCAAGCCGGCGGAACACGAGAGGTCGCTCCTCGACAGCGACGCGCAAGCCATCAAAGACTGTGGGGTGCCAGAGCTCTGGACTCGCCGCTGAGCTGAGGTAATCGTGCGTCATCGCCATAGCGGCGGCATGATCGTGAACGTGGCGTTGAGGCTGCTGTACTTCATCTTCGTCCGACTTGTCGGCTGGCTGGCTCTGCTCGGCCCATCCTCGGCGGCCAAAGATGTCGAGTGGGTCTGCTGCACGAGTAGGTGACAGTGGTAGTCACGCAGCCCGGCTGGCTGGCGTGGCCATGATTGCTTCGTATTCGATCGGGGTCAACCTGCCGAGAGCTGCCTGGCGCCGGCGGCGGTGGTAGGTGCGTTCGATCCAGGTCACGATCGCGATCCGCAGTTCCTCGCGCGTGGTCCAGGTGCGCCGGTCGAGAACATTGTTCTGCAGCAACGCGAAGAAGCTCTCCATCGCGGCGTTGTCTCCGGCGGCGCCGACCCGGCCCATCCAACCGGACAGGCCGTGACGAGCGAGCGCGCGGACGAATTTCCTGGATCGAAATTGCGATCCGCAGTCGGTGTGGACCACGCAGCCGGCGACCTCGTCACATCTCGCGACGGCCGTTGGTGAGTGCGGTGACGGCGAGGCGGGACTTCATCCGGGAGTCGATGGAGTAGCCGACGATCCGGTTGGAGCAGGCGTCCTTGACCGCGCAGAGATACAGCTTTCCTTCTGTGGTGCGGTGTTCGGTGAGGTCGGCCAGCCACAGCCGGTTCGGTGCGGTGGCGGTGAAGTCACGGCGCACCAGGTCGTCGTGCACCGGCGGACCGGCTTTCTTGCCGTTGCGGCCGCGTTTCTTGCCGAACGTGCTCCACCAGCCCATGGACGAGCAGATCCGCCACGCGGTCCGGTCCGCCATCGACACACCGGCGTCGCGGGCCTCGTCGGCCAGGAACCGGTAGCCGAACTCCGGATCGTCGCGGTGCGCGTCGAACAACGCGTTCGCCCGCTGAGCCCGCTCGAGTTCGATCCCGGTGACCGGCCAGACGCGCCACCGGTAGTACGGCTGTCGAGCGATCCCGAGTACCCGGCACGTCACCGCGACCGGGATCCCGTCCGCGGCCAGCTCGGTCACGAGCGGGTAGAGCCTTTTCCCGACAAGTTCGCCTGCGACAGATACGCCGTCGCGCGGCGCAGGACCTCGTTCTCCTGCTCCAGCAGCTTGATCCGCTTACGCGCCTCACGCAGCTCAGCCGACTCGGCCCGGCTCGCACCGGCCTTGGCGCCTTCCTCGACCTCGGCCTGGCGCAACCACTTGAACGACGTCATCGGGTGCACCCCGAAGTCCTTCGCGATCTGCTCGACCGTCACGCCGGGCTCGCGGTCACGGGCGACCCGCACAACATCGTCGCGGAACTCCCGGGGGTAGGGCTTGGGCACAGCGACATTCTCCTCGGCCAGCTCGTGGTCGCCAACTTCTCTGACGATCTCTGCCTCCACCAGTGTCCACCCGTCGACGCCGCCCCGGCCCCGCCAGCATGGTCTGACACCGGTCGCCCATCGACGAAGACGACCTGCCCCGACAAACCCGTCACCGCCCCAGATGACCGCCGCGCGCGAGGAACGCCGCGATGTCACCCCACTGGCCACAGCCCAGCTCCGCAGGTGCAACTTCCACGATCCATGAGATCACCAGGCTCTGCCGCACTTGGACAACGCCGTCACACGCCGATCATGACCAGGAAGAACACCCGAACGGAGGACACGATTCGCTTAGCCAACGCGACCCCATTTCGCCCCGCGCAAACCGATTCTCCCAAAATCCTCCCAAACACCGGGTTACTGACCAGTACAGACCACTGTGGACAGTCACTTCAAGATCGAAAAATGCGCACGAAAAAGCCCGCTGAACTGGGCTTTCACCCAGAATCAGCGGGCTGATTCAGACCGTCGGGACGACAGGATTTGAACCTGCGACCCCTTGACCCCCAGGCACTTTGCTGGACTAATCGTCCAGCATGGACAGAATAGATAACCAGCATCAACAGTGCGTTGACGTCTGTGGGCGTCCTGCTTGGTCCGCAAGGATTGTCACTCAGTTGGTCACTCAGTCACACACCACAGCCGTCCACTATGGACAACCGCTGAACTGCCTCGCAGAGACTTAGCTAGCGCCGACCATCCACGTACGGCAAGCTGTCAGCGCCCGACCAGTAGGCCGTCCATGCTGTCGATCACCACTGTGGCGCCGGCGTTTTCCAACTCGACTCGCCGCGCGGCTGTCTTGGCGTATCCAACCGGAACCACCCCGGCTACAAGAGACGCCTCAATGTCCGTAACCGCGTCGCCGATTAGCAGCGCCGCGTCAGGCTTGATGCCGAGCGCATTGACTGCGCGGATCAGGGAATCTGGGTTTGGCTTCATGCGCGTAGGTTCAGCGTAGGGACGGCCCGCAATGAAGTCGACAAACGGTTTCAGTGAGTGAAAATTCAGATACTTCTCAATAGCGGGGGCCGAGTTATTGCTAACGATCGCAGTTGATTGACCACGGCGGCGCGCTGCCTCGATCGCCTCGTGCGCAAACGGCGTCGGTCCCGCACCGTCAACAGCAGCGTATTCCGCCGCACAGAGCACATCATCAATACACGACACCAAATTAGGCCAATTCTGACCAGTCCACCGAAGCACCTCCATAGGGTCGGCCTCGCCCGCGATCGTGGCAGGCAATCCACCCAACTCGACACTGAGTGCTTTCAACATTTCGGCTGCAACAGCAGAAGCTGGATAACCAGCAAATACACTGCAAACCGGGCCGTCAAAGTCAAAGAAGATGGCCTCAGCAGTCCCAAGAACATGAGCTATATTAGTCACGCGCATACTCCCGAGAGATGGTGTTCCAGAGAGAGTCGAACCACGTTCGCGCCTGCATCACATACTCGGTCGCAGTCGACGTGTCGTCTTCAGCGCTGACCGAGTAGTGGAAGAGAGTTGCATCTTTCCCCATCGGATCAAAGACAGGAACAGCTTCACCATTGATTGTCACTTCATGCTGCACGACCGGATAGAAGCCGAAAAACGCTTCCTCGTTGTTCAAAATGTACAACTTGAACAACGGAGCCGCTCCGTGGACACGGACTTGAGCAGTCGCTGATTTAACCAGTCCGAGGTTGGCAAGCTCCTCGACGTCGTCCACAATGCTTTCAATCGCACGCCTCATGATTCTCCCCTGACGCTTTCGGATAGCCGGGTCATCAGCCGCCGTATCTACTCGACACGGCAGAGCCATCGGTACGGTCATGTCGGAAACCATGATTCGAATAGCGATTGATTCAGGAGTAAGGCGTCCCGCCCTTACCTTGTCGAGCACTTCCGACAGCGCGTTCCGAAACGTCTCGGCGGTGAACCCCGCAAAGTCAATGGTCACGTGTGCCCGCGCAAACGCCGCCTCAACGTGCGGCCGGAGACCAACTGGCCGCTCCGTCTGAGCCCGGACAAACGTCCCGCTCCCCTGCCTGCTGATGATCAGGCGTTCGTTCGCCAAGACACGAAGTGCTGCCTTCACCGTCTCCCGCGCCACTCCGTACCGTGCCGCAAGCTCAGGCTGCGAAGGAAGCTTCTCGCCCGGCTGAAGTTTGCGAGTGAGGATCACTGCGCGCAGCACGTTCGCAATCTGCTGCGACTCCGTGCGCGGATCATCCGGATCAAGGTCGGCCAAGTGCCGCAAGGCGTCGGTCATGGCGGCCACCTTACCGCCCCTGACTAGCCAAGACAGTCTTTCTTCGAGTGACCACTTGACATGGCTAGCCAGGTAGGCCAAGCTCATTCTCAGCTCACCGCATGACTAGCCAGGTGAGTCAAGCTAGCGAGTTACCGCAGCTCAGTGACACGGCGAGCAGGACCGGACTCCACGTCGGTACCGCCGCCGCAGGTCTTGCTCTTTGACAACTGAACAGGGTCAGCAAAACCCGCACCCCTGGCAGCACGTTCGGGCCTCACGGCCTGGCGCTAGCCCGCAACGACCCGCGCAGAGCCCAGCTCCGCGCCGGCGAGCGAACGTGTGGCATTGGACGCCAATGCCGGGAGATCCACGGCCGAGGCTGACCCCTTGAGAAGCACCTGACGAACTCGTTCGTTGCGTGCCGGTTCCTCATCGTTCGCGGCTTCGGCCCGGCCGGTGAGGCTCCGGGACCCAATGCGGTTCTTCTGTCTAACTGCGGAGGCGCCTGTCTCCGCAGGTAGCCCTATCCCTGAGTCATTCGCATTCGCAAAGGAATTCTCATGTCCGTGAAGCAGTTCGTTGTGTCGCCGCTGGTGGCGTTCCGCCTGTACGAGGAGCACACCTGCGCCGGTTACCTCAAGGCCCGCAAGGCGATGGTGCGACTGTCGGCACGGGTCGCGTCGCTGAGCCAGCTGGTGCGGGAGCGTCCGGACCGGATCGACTACCGCACGGTGCTGGGCGAGCTGGTCGGCCGGCAGATCGACGCGGAGCAGCGCACCCGGCTGGCCTACGAGCGCTGGCAGCGGGCGCAGCGGCAGTCCGACATGGTGTGGATGGCGCAGGCCAAGGCCGCCGCCGGTACGCCCGAGCTGACGGTGGCGGCGTGAACGCGGCGGTGACGTTCGCGGCGGTGCTGCCCGGCCTGCTGGTCGCGCACAACGTCGCCGACCACTGGGCGCAGACCGACCACCAAGCCCAGACCAAAGGCCAGACCGGGAAGGCTGGTCGGGTGGCGTGCCTGGCGCACGTCGTGTCCTACACCGCGGTGACCGCCGTGGCGGTGGCCCTGCTGTGGCTGGTCCTTGACCTCGACATCAGCCCGGCGGGGTTCGTGGCGGGGCAGCTGGTGTCGGCGGTGACGCACTACTGGGCGGACCGCCGCTTCACCCTCGCCCGCCTGGCCGCCCTGCTGGGCAAGAGCACGTTCTACGTCCTGGGCGTGCCGCGCGCCGGCCGGGACGACAACCCCTCACTGGGTACCGGCGCCTACGCGCTGGACCAGTCCTTCCACTGGCTGTGGCTGTTCGTGGCCGCCCTGGTCACCGCCACCGCCTGACCCCATCCACCCTCACCGAACTGGAGCACATGCGATGACGACGAACCGCGTGCACGGCAACAACTACGGCGTCATGACCGGCACGATCACCGGCGGCCTGACCATCGGCGGCGGCAAGGTCCGCATCGGCGGCACCACCGACGACACCGGCGTGACGAACGAGGTCTACGGCGACAACTACGGCGTCATGTCCAGCACCGACGACGACACGAACCGGTAGGCGGTCGTGCCGGGCCGCCAGTACCCGTGGGTCCTTGCGCCGGTGCCCTGGTCGCAGGCGCAGGAGTTCACCCGCGGCACTCTCGACGGGTTGCCGTTGCTGTCGCGCGGTTGTGCGCCACGGGACACGCTGGCCACCTACCGCCAACTGCGCGCTCTGGGGCTGCGTCCCGGCGGGCAGGACCCGGTGGCGATGCTGTACGGGCGGCACCGCGGTTCCAAGGCGAAGTGGTTCGCCAACCTCTACCTGATCTCGCGTGCCAAGCCGGTGCGGCCGATGACGCCGGCCAAACACGCTGCGCTGGCGAAGGCGAACCTGGCCCGCCGTATCTGCCGCACCTGCGGGCGGGACCCGCTGTACGTGCTGCCGACCAGCACCCGTCAGTGCTGGCCGTGCTTTGAAGCCAACGAGAACACCGAGATGACGGAGGCCGCGTGATGTCCACGTACCTGCAACTCACCAGTCACTACGTCGAGAACCGCGGCGACCAGGTCGTCGTGTTCGACCCGTCGGTCACCGCGAGGTTCAGTGACGGCACCGCCGTGCAGTTCCCGCTGCCGTTCATGCGGATCGGCAACGGTCTCGCGCTGGTCCCGCGCGTCAAGGGTGCCGACGTCGGCGTGAGCGTGCAGATCGACTTCAGCCAGTGGTCTCCGGCTCGCATCGCCAACGGCAAGACGCAGGTCCTGCCGGTCGGACTGCCGGACCAGGCGCTGGCCGTGCGGCTGTGCCAGGAGTTCCACGCCGACCCTGACACCACGTGGGATGACCCGAGCGACAAGACCGCAGCCTGGGTGACGACCTGGTTGCAGGTCAACAGGTCCGATGCTGGCCGACCCACGAAGTGACCGGAACTGCATCGATGAGTGCTGCGACTGCCAAGCTGTTGTTCGACCGGGACTGTGTGTTCTGCCAGCGGGTCGTCAACGGCAAGTACGACGAGGGCGACCGTGACGCGGTGATCTTCGCGCCACGTCACCCGGTCACGCCGGGGCACATGCTGATCGTGCCCCGGCTGCACGTCACCGACGCCGCCGCCGACGCGGACGTCACCGCGGCGACCATGCGCCTGGCGGCCGTGTACGCCGTTCGGTCCGGTGTGGACTTCAACCTCATCACCAGCCGCGGGCACCTCGCCACGCAGACGGTGTTCCACCTGCACATCCACTTCGTGCCGCGCCGCGAGAACGACGGCCTGACGCTGCCCTGGACCGGTCAGCTCAAGCCGGACGGGCGGGTGTCGTGATGTGGGTGAACTGCATCGCGTGCGACGGCGACGGAACCTGCGGCGACGGGTGCTGCGACTGCTCGGACTGCCAGGGCAGCGGCGGCGCCGACTTCCCCGACCAGGACCCGGACTCGTAACCGTCCCGTCAACCGCACCACGCCGTCCTGAAAGGACAGAGTCATGACCGCCGCGTTCGTGAAGGTGCTGACCCACACCGTCAAGAACTGCCCGAACGGCTGCGACCTCAAGACCGTGCTGGTCGACCCCGGATACGGCGACCCGGTCCGCGTGCACGCCGGCACCTACGAGTACGCCTGCCCGCGCACCCCAGGCCGCCGCCGCTGACTTCCCCCGCTGCACAACGACCGGCCGGACACCCCGGCCTGGACGGAGCCGACATGGCCACCACCTGTTTCTCCTGCGGCACGCCGATCAGCAGCGGCGAGGTGTGCGCGGGATGCAACCGCGGACCGCACGGGTCCGCGGCCGACTGACGAAAGGACCCGACAGCGATGAGCAAGTCCAGCAACACCAACCGCACCAGCGGGGCGGCGGACACCTGCGCGAACGGCCACCGCGCCACGAACGGCCAGTGCTCGGTCGGCTGGTGCGCCTACAACAAGTGGCCGCACACGTGGCCGGAGAACCGCGCCCGCCGCTGACGTCGCCCTGGTCCGGCGGCTCGAACCGCCATCACGCACCGCCGGACCAGGTTGCACCACCTCACCCCCGCCGTGACCGCACCGAATCGAGGTATGCCCGATGTTGAACATCCGCAGGCTGGGTACCAAGTCCAGCGCCACCCACTGCATGGCGCCCACCGGCAAGAAGGGCCGCCACTGCGGCAAGCCGATCGGCAAGGGCCGCATGTCCAACGGCGTCACCTGCTTCGGCACGGACTGCCAGTACTGGTACCTGGCCGGTGAAGAACTCGCGATGGAACGGCAGAAGACCAAGTAGCGGCAGTCGTGAGCACCGAGGAAGACCTGCGGCGGCTGCTCGCCGAGATCGCTGACACCGCCAGCACCGACGCCGCGGACCTGATCCGCCGGCGTCTCACCGACAACGAGCGCGGCACCGCGGCGCGCTCGCAGCCACCCCGCAGCTGAGCACGCAGCCCTGGCGCGTGCTGACAGGCCCTGGTCCGGCGGCTCGAACCGCCAAGCACGCACCGCCGGACCAGGTTGCACCACCTCACACGGTCCACCAGGACCGCGCGCAGGCCCGCACAGTGTCCCGCACCTGTGCGCACGGGCAAAGCGTGACGTCCCTCCAGTCCACCTCGACCCGAAAGGGCCTGTTCACCATGCCCGAGAACAAGTTCACCCCGCCCGGAATCCCCGTGCCCGCCGACCTGCGGCCGTGGACGACGTCCTGGCCCTACTACACGCCCGTGGACATCACCCCGCCCCAGCTGCGCCGCACGGGCCTGGCTCAGTCGGTGGCGGAAGGCTGGGCCGAGCCCGCGGTGACCCCGGAGGACGTGCGGGACTGGCCCACCCGCGCGGCGCGGGCGCTGGTGCCGTTCACCTTCGACGCCTACCGCTGGCCGCTCAACCCCACCGGCCGCACCGGCAAGACCGGCCGCAACCTGGGCCGCTGGGGTGAGAACCCCGCGGCCGACCCGATCGTGGTCGCCGGTGACCTCGACCGCGACGGCGAACGCTACGTGCTGCTGATCCTGCGCAGTGACACCGGGCAGTGGGCCATCCCCGGCGGCATGGTCGACCGCGGCGAGACCGCCCCGGCCGCGTTGGTGCGGGAGCTGCGCGAGGAAACCGGAGTCGACCTGGCCGGACAGGCGCCGGCGATCGTCGCGTGCGGCTACGTCGATGACCCGCGCAACTCCGACCACGCCTGGATCTGCACCACCGCCGCGGTGTACCGGCTGCCGCACACCGTGCTCGCGGTCGGCGCCGACGACGCCCTCGACGCCGCCTGGTTCCCGTTCAGCAGCCTGGTGGCGCTGGTCAACGCCGTGCAGAAGAAGGACGGCGGACAGCTCTACCCGACGCACCTGCCGCTGCTGCGTACCGCGTTGCACGTGCTCTGACTGCCCTCCGCACCGTCCACTCCGGCCTGTATCAGGCCGCACTACCCATTCGCAGCAACGAAAGGTGACAGCCATGGCCCCCAAGTTGGTCAGGATCGTCGTGCGGGTGCAGGGCAAGTGCCCGAAGGGGCACCCCGGCTGGTTCGACAAGACCGTGGACGTGCCCCGCGGCGGACGCGGAAGCATCGAGACCTGGGGTGACTGCCCGCAGGGATGCGGCCCGGCACGCATGACCGGCACCTACACCGCCTGACCCTCCACGCCCTTGACGGGCGGCTCGAACCGCCCAACACACGCACCGCCCGCCAAGGGCTTCACCACCTCGCAGAAAGGACCTCTGTGTCATGCCCTCGACCGCCACCCGCACGACGTTGCGCGCCGTCATGGCCGCGATGACCGAGCACTGCCCGTCCCTGACCGCCACCCACGGCGAGGTCTCCGCCTGGTTCGCCCAGTGCGTGCACCTGCTCACCCCGATCACCTCCGACCCCAGCCACCCCGAGCACGACGACGCCTGCGTGCTGGCCGCGAAGTACTCCGCCGACGCCCGCGGCGCCTGCCAGGCCGGGGGGGACGCGATGAGCGACCCGTTCATGCTGCCGCTGCTGCTGGGTTCCGGTGTCGCGCTGGCGCTGGCGGTGCTGCTGTGGAAGCTGCTGGTGCTCACCGGCGGCATCGCCGTCGCGCAGTGGGCGTTCGTGACCGGGTTCGCCGACAACCCGGCCGTGCAGGCCGCCGCGTTCGCGTTGCCCGCGCTGCTGGCCGCCGCCGCGCTGCTGTACCTGCCGCGTGCCGCCGGCCGTTCCGCACAGGCACGCCTGCACCGTGCTCGTAGCTCGTTCAACCCGCGCCGCCGCGCGCACCAGACCCGTTGGGAGGCAATGGCATGAGCACCTGGGCCGAGAACCGCCGCGCCGACCGCGTGGCCGCCGCCGAGCAGGCACGCGAGACGCAGCGGATGCTGCTGGAGCAGCGCCGCGCCGACAAGGCCGCAGACGCGCAGCTGCGCCGCCAGGCCGCCGACAAGGCCCGCGCCGACCGCGCCGCCCGCCTGGCCACGCTCACCGGCTGGTGCCGCGCGCACGTGCTCGACCTGTTGTTCCTGCCGGTCATCATCGTCCCCGCGGTGCTCGCCTGGACCGCGATGGCCGACTACGGCACGAAAATCTTCGGCGCACCCGGCGTGCTGCTGCCCCTGTTCTCCGAGGGGGCGATGTGGGTGTTCGCGTTCGCCGTCGCCATCGCCGCCCGCGCGGGCCGGGCCACCGGCTGGTTGCAGCTGGGCACGTGGGTGTTCGCCGCCGTCGCCGCGGCACTGAACTTCGTCCACGGCTTGGACGCGGACGGCGGGGGCATCGGCCACGGCATCGTCATGGCGCTGGTGTCGATCGGCGGCGTGGTCGTGCACCAGCTCGTGCACGCCAACCCCATGCGCACCCGCCGCACCCGCACTGAACGCGCCGCGCTGAAGGTCGAGCGCGACGCGCACCGCCGGTTGCAGCGCGTGCGCCGCGCCGCCGTCCGCCAGGCCGCCGCGCAGGTCGCCGCCGACGGCACCGCGACCCTGCTCTACCGGCCCGGCACGTTCGTCCTGCGCGGCGGGTTCGGCCCCCGGTCGCGGCTGGTCCCGGCGACCGTTCCCGGTCTTCCCGTCGACCCCCTCGGGGACGAAGTGGCAGACGACTTGGCCGACCAGATCGGCGCCTACCTCGCCGCCCTCCCGGCCCCGGACACCACCACGACCGGGAAGACCCCGCACCCCTCGGGAAGAGGGCAAACGCCCGCGCAGGCCCCGGCGGTGGAGGTCCCGGCGGAGATCGCCGACAAGTTCGGCGGCTACGTCGCGCGGGTCCGCGCGGCCATCGACAGCGGGCGCCTTCCGGCCTCGCCGAGCAAGGACGCGGTGCGCAAGTTCCTGCGCATCCGCGCCACCTACGCGGCGGCCGTGTGGCAGGCCGCGACCGACCACGACAACGGCGGCGACGACGGCCGTCAGGAGGTGACCGCATGAGCACCCCAGGCAACACACAGCCCGACCACCCCGACGAGCCCGGTGCGCGGGTGTACGACCTGTCCGCGCACCGCACCACCACCGCCGCCGATCAGCACGCCGTGGACGGCGACGCGGGTCAGCCGGGAACGCACGACAGCGAGATCGTGACCGGCCCCGCGGCTGCCGAGCTGGAGGCGCGGGTACAGCGCGGGGAGCTGCGCACCATCCCCCAGACCCGCATCGGCCGCGCGCGGGTCGTGGTCGTCACGCGGGGCGGCAAGGCCGTGCGCCGTACCGCCCGCGCGGGATGGACCGTGGCGCAGGGCCACGGGTCGTGGATGCGCCGCGCCACCGACGCGGTGACCTTCGGCCACGTCCGCGAACAGATCCGCCTGGCCCGCATGCAGGGAGACAGCGTCGCCCTGGCCGAGTGGACCGAGCGGCTGAACATGCTCAAAACCGGTCGCGCGCAACGCATGCGTGAGCTTCCGGCCACCATCTACGCGGGCCTGCGGGCCGCCGCGGTGGTGACCATCATCGCCGCCGGCGTCATGCTGATGGCGGGGCTGGCCTTCCAGCTCACCCCCGGCGGCTGGACGTGGAGCGACTGGTGGAGCCTGGTCGGTGACGTCGTCGGCATCGCCGGCGTGTTCGTCACGATCGCCCTGCACACGGTGCTGTGGGGCGCGGCCCCGGCGTGGCTGTTCGCCGCCTGGCGCGAAGGACAGCGTGCCGGGATCGTGCCGCGCTGGCTGGTCAGCGACATCGAGCGCGCGGAGATGGACTCCGAGATCACGCCGGACCTGGTGACCCAGGCGCTCATGCACGTCAAGCTCCCCGCCCTGACCAAGTTCCTCAAGGACGGCGGCCAGCTGGAGTACCTGATCCAGCCGCGTGAGCAGGGCGGCGGCACATACTTGCAGGTCAGACTGCCCTTCGGGGTGGTGGCGGCCGAGCTGCTGCCATCGAAGAAGGTCGAACTGCTGGCAGGCAACCTCGGGCGGCACAAGCACGAGGTGTGGCCGCAGCGCGACCCGGCCGCCGACGCCCGCGTGCTGGACCTGTGGGTGGCCGACAAGGGCACGATGGACAAGCCCGCCCCGGCCTGGCCGCTGCTGGAGACCGGCGAGTTCGACGTGTTCCGCGAACGCATCCCGTTCGGCGTCACCATGCGCCAGGAACAGATCGAAGTCGGCGCCCTGCAGAAGCACTGGCTCATCGGCGCCACCTCCAAGCAGGGCAAATCCACCGTCATGCGGCTGATCGCCCTGTGCCTGGCGCTCGATCCGACGATCGAACTCAAGATCGCCGATCTCAAGGGCGACGGCGACTGGAAGATGTTCACCCCGCGCGCCACCACGTTCATCGAGGGCTCCACCGAGGAGGACGCCGAAGCCACCGCCGCCATGCTCGAATGGGGAGTGGCGGAGATGGAACGCCGCTACCAGGCCAAAGCCGACCAGAACATGGTCGGGCCGATCACGCGGGAGATCTCGCGGCGCAAGGGTTCCGGGTTCCACCCGGTCTACCTGATCGTGGACGAGTGCCAGGTCCTCTACGGCGCGGAGCACCCGGTGGGCGGCACCAAGGACGGTGCCCGCGCGGTCAAGGCCGCCAAGCGGCTGCACGACCAGGCACGCGCGGTCAACATCCACCTCATGCAAGCCACCCAGCGCCCGGACGACCGCACGCTTCCGGTGCGGGTCCGCGAGGGCGCGCACGTGCGCGGCTCGCTCAACGTCCCCAACGAGGCCACCGCGAAGATGATCCTGGCCGACGCGGTGGACCGGGGCGCCCGCCCACAGGACCTGCGGCCCGGCGCAGACGCCGGAACCATCGTCATGACCGGCGAAGTAGAGGACATTCCCGCAGGTCAGGCGTTCGTCATCGTGCGCAGCCACTACGTGTCCACCAAGGACGCCTATGCGGTCATCGCCCGCGCGATGGACATCCTCAAGCGCCACGGCCGCCAGGTCACCGCGGCCGAGACCCCCGAGGAGCCCGAACCGGTCGATCACCTGGCCGCCATCGAACGCGCCATGCGCGATGAGGACCGCACCCGCACCACCGTGGTGCTCGCGCGGCTGATCGAGGACAACCCGACCACCTACGAAAGCTGGAACGCCGAACGTCTCGCCGAGGAACTGCGCCACTGGGGCATCCCGGTGGTCAAGGCCAGCGTCAAGCTCATCAAGGCCGATGACGTCCGCACCGCAATCACCAAGCGTGACAAAGGTGAGGCGTTCGACGACGAGTCCGACACCGCCGAATAGGGCCGTGCACGCGGTCTGGACGGCGCCGCGACGCGGCGGGACCCCTAATGGGACCCCGCCGTGTCCGTGGGACTAGTCCCATACCCCCTCCCACGACGGGGTCCCATGGGATGAGCAGGGCAAACACTCGCAATGGGACCCCGGGACCCACCCCCTCGCCACCAGCGAAAACCCCCGAAAACACCCTGTTTTCGGCCGCTGCTAGGGGTCCCACGCCTCTCCCGCAACACCCATACACCCTCACCGCGACGCACCCGCACCACCGTGCACGCGGCCTATCCACGCACCCCCACACGGTCACTCACAGTGACAGAGATGAGGTACTTGATGACACGCGAGGTCATGCACGTCGTAGCGTCCAAGTCCTGGTGGAGCGGCACTGTCACCACGGCGTGCGGGGACACCATCGACAGCTCGGAGACGAACAGGGTCTGGTTCCCGTCGCTGTCGGGCAACATCAAGTGCCCGGCCTGCGAGCGCGCGAACGCGACACGGCGATGAGCTGCCCAGCAGCCCCGGCCCGGCACCCGCGCACACGGCACGCGCCTAACTACAACAACAACTCTTCTCAGGATGAGAGAACAAACCCGCAAACCCGCAGACGTGCTCGGGCAGAACGCTTGAGCTGCGGAAACACCATGCGGGTTTGGGTGCGGGTTTAGCCGGACGCGCGGGTTCGACACCCGCAAACCCGCATCCACGCCCGCATCCTTCCCGGCACCTTCCAGCCGCACACCTCACCAGCAGGCCCCACTACCCCGCGCGGGCTAGTGGGGCCTGCCCTTCACACCTCCGAAGGGGCGCGGCTCGCGTCCTGTCGAGCGCGAAAGGCAGACGCCATGAGCATCACCTACACCGACATCTTCTGTGGCGCGGGCGGTTCCTCGATCGGCCTGACCGCCGCCGGGTTCGAGCTGAAGCTGGCCGCGAACCACTGGGACCGCGCGATCGAGACGCACGCCGCGAACTTCCGCGACGCGGAGCACCTGTGCGCGGACGTGTCGAACTACGACATGCGCCGCCTGCCCCGCACCGACGTGCTGTGGGCCTCGCCGATCTGCACCGAGCTCAGCCCCGCCGGCGGGCGCAAGAAGAGCCGCGGGCAGCTGGACCTGCTGGCCGACCTCAACGAGCACGGCCCGGTCAGCACCGACGCCCTGACCCGCACGCGGGCCACGTTCCACGACGTCATCCGCGCCACCGAGGTTCACCGCTACAAGGCCGTCCTGGTCGAGAACGTCACCAACGTGGCCAGCGACTGGGAGCTGTTCGACTGGTGGGTGCAGGGCATGTGCCAGCTGCGCCCCGGCTACAACGTCCAGTACGTCTCCGTCAGCAGCGCCCACATCGGCGGCCCCGGCAACCCGCACGCACCGCAGTGGCGTGACCGGCTCTACATCGTGTTCACCCGCAAGGACATCGCCCTGCCCGACGTCGCCCCGCGCCCGGTCGCCTACTGCACGAGCTGCGACCAGGTGGTCGAGGCGGTCCAGTCGTGGAAGCGGCCGGAGCGCCGCGCGATCGGCAAGTACGGCCAGCAGTACCTCTACCGCTGCCCCAACAGCCGGTGCCGCCACGCGGTCGTGGAACCGTACGTGCTGCCCGCGTCGGCGGCGATCGACTGGTCCGACCTCGGGCAGGTCATCGGCGAGCGCACCAAGCCCCTGGCCGCCAAGACAATCAAGCGCATCCAGGCCGGGCTGGACATGTTCGCCGAACCCATCGTCGCCGCCGCCGGTGGAAACACGTGGGAGCGGCCGGGGTCGGACTACGTGCGGGCGTGGCCCGCCCTGCGGTCCCCGGCGATGGCCCGCACCGGCACTCCCGGTGACGGGGTCGCCGTGCCGCCGTTCCTGGCACCGGCCGGCGGGACGTGGAACGAGGCGCCGAGCCCGATCGCCGCGCCGATGCGGACCCGCACCACCCGCGACACCGACGCGCTGGTGTGCCCGCCGGTGATGGTGTCGGTCAACCACGACGGCCACGGCCGCGCCTACCCCGCCGACGCCCGACCGCTGCCCTCACGCACCACGAAGATCGGCGACGGCCTGGCGGTCGCGCCGCCGTTCGTGGCCGAGCTGCGCGGCGGCGGCTCGACCGCCCGCCCCGTCGCGCACCCGCTGGCAACCGTGACCGCGGGGGGCAACCACCACGGCCTGGTCGTGCCGCAGGACGCGTTCGTGACACGCCACTACGGCGGGCATGCCCCCTCGAAGTCCCGGCCCGTCACGCAGCCCCTCGGGGCGGTCACCGCGTCCGGCGGCAACCACAGCCTGGTCGTGCCGTACCGGCGTGGCGCCAAGCCGCACCGCGCGGACACCCAGCCGATCTCCACCGTCGCCACCCGTGAGCAGCACGGCCTCATGCACGCCGGGTACGCGGTCGAGGACTGCCGCTTCCGCATGCTCAAGCCGAGTGAGCACCTGGCCGCCCAACGGTTCCCGGCCAGCTACATCGTCACCGGCAACTCCGGCGAACAGACCATGCAGGCGGGCAACGCCGTCAGCTCCAACGTCGCGCAGTGGCTCGCTACCCGCCTCGCACAGGTCCTGTAACCCGCGCGCACCCACGACGCGACAGCCACCAACCGCTGTCCACGACAGACACACCACCCAACCCAGTCAGGAGAGCTGTGATCCGTCACGACTACAAGACGATGACCGTGTCGGTCGGTACCGCCACCGACATCGGCGGCCGGTCGCACAACTGCGACGCCACCGCCGTGCACAGCAACGGTTTCACCACCGCGGTCGCGATCGTCGACGGCATCGGCAGCACGCCCGAGGTCGAGCACACGGCCGGTCTGCTGGCCGAGGTCGCCGCCCGCATGGCCACGCGCCGCGGCACGGTGCCCGGTCTGCTGGCCGCGCACGAGCTGATCTCCGGGCCGGGACCGGAGACGCCCAAGCCCAACGCGGTCGGTGCGGTCGCGGTCGTCTACCCCTCCGACCGGGCGACCGTCATCGCGCACGTCGGTGACTGCCGCGTCTACTCGATGACCGGCGGGGTGCTCACCCGCCACACCACCGACCACACCGTGGGCGAGCTGCTGCGCATGGTCGGCGTGCAGGAGCAGCACGCCCAGCTGCACGACAACTGGGTGCGCACCAGCATCGCCAACGCCACCGTCGCCACCATCCCCGTCGCGGACGTCGTCGCGGAACGCGTGCTGCTCACCAGCGACGGCATCCACAAGGTCCTCACCGACGACCAGATCGCCGCCGTGCTGACCGCGTTCCCCGAAGACGTCGACCAGGCGGCGCACGAGCTGATCGCCGCAACCCTCGACGCCGCACCCGCCGGCGAACCGCTCGACAACATGACCGCCATCGTCCTGCACATCGACGGCCCGCCGTCGCTGGCGGACTCGATCCGTGTGGAGGTCAAGTGAGGGAACGCAATCGCCAGTGGCTGTGTCTCGGATGGTCGCGCCACGGCTGGTGGCTGCACGACTCGCCCGAACCGGCGGACGGCCCTCCGAACAAGACCAAGTGCAGTGCCCTGTTCGGCTGCACGCAATGCCAGGCCGACCGCGCTGGTCTGGGCAGCAGTGTCACCCGTGACCAGATGATGCGAATCCTTCAATCGCTGCACGCTCAACAGGTTCTCTCGATCTCGCTGACGGATCACCTGTTCATCGCCCATGAAGCCATTGAGGGCGCACTGGCCGACGCCGGTATCGAACTGCGCGACTGACCCACCCAGCCGAAGCGGGGCACGGCCATACCAGGCCGTGCCCCGCTTCCCGTTGCACCGCAACCACCACAGCCCACCGGGAAGGAACCGGCCGACCATGACCATGACCACGAACCCGACTGTCCAGGCCGCCGCCGACGCCGCGCTGTGGCTGGCAGTGCACCGCGGCTGGCACGTCCTGCCGCTCAACTACGGCACCAAAACCCCGCTGCGCGGCTGTGCCGACTGCCGCGCCGAGAACACCGACCACACCCCGCAGACCTGCCCGTGCCTGGCCCGCGGTGACGGGGCGCTGTGCCACGGAGTGTGGGCCGCCACCACCGACCCGCACGTGATCGGCCGGTGGGCGCAGCGCTGGCACACCAGCGTCTGGGCCGTGCACCTCGCCGTGTCCGGGCTGCTCGCGGTCGACCTCGACACCCGCCCCGGCCCGCCACCCCGTCACCCGCTCAACGGCTTGGCCTGGCCCGCCGACGAACCACTGCCCGCCGATGGCCTGGACACCTACGCCACCCTGGCCGCCCTGTCCGGCGGCACGGTCGGCACCGACACGTTCACCACCGACACCCCCTCTGGTGGCCTGCACCTGGTCTACGACGACGGCGGCCGGGACTGGAAAGGAAGTCACGGCAAGGTCCGCGACGGCGACGACACCGTCCGAACAGGACTTGGCTGGCAGATCGACATCAAGGCCTACGGCGGCTATGTCGTGCTGCCCGGCTCCACCAGCCAAGCCGGTCTCTACCGACGCAGCTCCACCACCACCACACCCCGCCCGCTGGACCCGTGGCTGGCCGACGCTCTGACCCGCACCGGCCACGACCGCACCACCGCCCCGGCCGCCGCGACCACGCCCGCATCGGTGCCCGCAGTCACCGGCGGGAACAGCGGCCCGGCCCGCTACGCCGCCAGCGCGCTGCGGTCCGCCTGCGCCGAGCTCGCCGCGATGGAGCCCGACAGCGGGCGCAACCGCAAGCTGTTCCGCTCCACCACCCGCCTGGCGGGCATGGCCGCCGCCGGGTGGATCGACCGGGACGTGGTCGAGGCTGCCCTGGCCGACGCCGCCCGGCACGCCGGGCTCCCAGCCGGGGAGATCCGCTACGTCCTGGCATCCGGGTTCGCCCGGCCGCTTCCCGTTCCCGACATCCGGAGCGCCGCGTGAGCACCACCCGCACCACCGCCGCACCAACCACGCCCCGGCACGGAGAGGAGGACCGCGCGTGAGCATCACCGCCGACACCAGCAACGACACCTCGACCGGCGGCGCCGACGACCACGCGCCGCCCACCGACCGTCCCGCCATCCAGATCGGCGGCGAGGCCGAGACCATCCGCGTCCTGACCACCGCCCTCGGGCAGGGCACGCTCCCGGACGTCTACGTGGCCGGCGGGCAGCTGGTGCACCTGTCCCGTGTATCCGGCAAAGCCGCCGGTGCCGCCGAGCACGCCCACCAGGCCGCCACCGGTGCACTGCCCGTGCAGGCCGACCCGCTCACCGCCCCGTCGCTGGCCTGGCTGCTGGCCCACCACGCGTTCGTGTTCCGCAAGAAGAAGAACAAGGACACCGAGCAGTGGGAGGAGGTCGAGGCCAGCCCCACCAAAGCCGCCCTGTCCGCGGTGCTGTCCACCCGCTACTGGCCCGACGTCCGCCCCCTGACCGGCGTGGTCACCTCACCGGTGCTGCGCCCGGACGGCACCCTGTTGCAGACCGCCGGATACGACACCGGGACCGGCCTGTACTACGCCCCGGCCACCGCCATGCCGCCCATCCCCGCGCAACCGTCCACACAGGAAGTCCACGACGCGCGTGAGTTCCTGCTGGGCAAGCTGCTGCGGAACTTCCCCTTCGTCGCCGACGCGGACAAGGCCAACCACATCGGCCTGCTGGTCGCCCCGATCCTGCGGCCGTTCCTCGGGTGCCTGACCCCGTTCGGGCTGATCTCCGCCACCACGCAGTCCAGCGGCAAGACGCTGCTGGCCGAGATCCCCGGCTACCTCTACGGCCGCAAGCACCTCGTGTGGCGCAAGGGCGACGACTCCGAGCTGGAGAAGGCCATCACCTCCGCCCTGCACAGCACCGCCCCGGTCATGCTCTGGGACAACCTCGCCGAAGGCACCGAGGTCAACTCCGCGGTGCTCGCGAAGCTGCTCACCGGCCCGCAGTGGGATGCGCGCAACCTGGGCTCCAACGGCGCCGGGTTCGAGGCCGCCAACGACCGGCTCTGGCTGGCCACCGGCAACAACATCCGCCTGGGCGGCGACATGGCCACCCGCACCGCCCTGGTGCGCCTGGACCCCAACGACCCGCACCCCGACCAGCGCGACCAGACCGGGTTCGGCATCCCGCACCTGGACGACTGGCTCAAGAAACCCGCCAACCGCGTCACCGTCCTGCGGCACCTGCTCATCCTGGTCATGGACTGGATCAACGCCGGAGCACCCCGCAGTGGTCACACCATGCGCCAGTTCACCAGCTGGGCAGGCGCGGCCGGCGGGTTCCTCGCCCACCACGGCATCGACGGCTTCCTCGACAACATCGAGGAGATGCGCGAGGCCGACGACGCCAACACCGAATGGACCGCGTTCCTCGCCCAATGGCACGAACTGCACGGCGACCAGCGACTCAGGAGCAAGGTCCTCTGCCACAGCGCCGAACCCCAGCTCATCGGCGACCAGCTGGTCGACCGGTGGGAAGGCACGTTCCTCACCGACGACCGCGACCGCATCCTGTCCCCGAAGAGCATCGGCAAGCTGCTCACCGGCCACGTCGGACGCTGGCACGGCCGCCACGTCCTGCGCAGCACCCTCGACCGCCACGCCAACTCCCTCGTGTTCTGGGTCGAAACCAGCCCCGAGCAGGCACAACCCGGCCACCACGACACGCCAGACACCAGCGAACAGGCCTCGTTGGACGTCTAGCCGCAGCTAGTAGGGCTCGGCACCCGGCTACGTATCTCTCCGCCGCGCGCGGTGGCTTGGCCGTGGGCGCGTTTCTGCGGCGAGGAGTTCCGACTCGAAAACCTGCGCTCACCAAGGAGATCCGATGACCACAGTGGGCACCGCGTTCCTGAACTACCGCGACGGCGGGCTGCTGCCCGGCTCCGGATTCGACTTCGACCCGCTGCGCCGCGCGTTCACGCCGCTGGTCGGCCACGCCCCCGCCCTGATCGCGCTCACCGAGGCCCAACGGTGGGCAAACGACGGCGGCGCGGGCGTCCACGGTGCGTGCGCCGTTCTGGACGACCTGCTCAGCCGCCCGTACACCGGGCTGCCCGGCTGGCACCGGCGCGGCGACTACGGCCCCGCCATCGTGTGGGACCCCCAGGTGCTGCGCCTGGAAACCTGGACCGGCCTGGACCACGAAACCAACGCCGTCCACGAGCGCAACACCGCGACATTCGCCATACGGGGCAACCCGGTCCGGCTGCGGATGATCGTGCGGCACTACTCGTTCGACTCCGGCACCGAACGCCTGGCCGAGGCCGAACAGGACGCCGAACCCGCCGGCGACGGGCTGCCCACCCTGCTGGTCGGCGACCTCAACGCCACCGGCAGCGGCCCCCACCTGCCACAGCGCGACTGGGCGCTCGTGCCGCCCCACAAGCGCCGGCACAAAGCGATGCTCGACCAGCACGGCCAATGGGTCGCCGACACCCGCGCCCTGGACGCGTTGATCGGCGAATGGAACAACGCTGCCAGCACCCGTGCCGGCGGCGCCGGATGGCGGGCCGTCGCCGAGCTGGCCCATGCCGCCGGCGTCCCGGCCGAGGAAGCGTTCCGGCCCACCACCAACAGCGGCGCGTCCACCGGACGGCTGCTCACAAGCTGGTACCTGGCCAACCCCGCCGCAATCGAACTGATCGACCCGACCAGCTACCAGGTCCACCAGCCCACCGCCGAGTACCCGGCCGCTTGGTCACTCGACCACCGGCTGATCACCACCACGCTGACCGCCTGACCGGTACGACAGCAGAACGCCCGCCGCGCACCAAGTGCGCCCGTTGCGGGTTTAGCGCAGGTCTGCGGGTTTGCTCCGGGTTTCCCGCGGGTTTGACCCGCACCCAAACCCGCACTACAACACCGCAGGTCACAGCCCCGCGACACCCCGGTTGCGGGTTTGCGGGTTTGCAAACCCGCATCCCACACCCGCCCGCACACGCGGGCACCCACACCGTCCGGACGGCTCGAACCGCCAACCACGCACCGCCCGGACGACCACACCGCACCACCCCACAGAACGGAACCCAGCCATGAGCAACAACATCGTTGATTTGGCGAAGTACCTCTACAAGATTCCGGAAGCGATGGCACTGCTCTCGCTTAGCCGCTCGGTCATCTACGAACAGATTCGCGCAGGACGGTTGCGGTTCGTCAAGCAGGGCAGGGCGACGCTCATTCCGGCGTCGGCCATCCGGGACTACGTGGCGCTGTTGGAGCGGGAGGCGGAGGCGCACTATGGCGAAACCGCGTAGCAATCAGGAACCCAAGAAGCGGCGTAGCCGCGGCGACGGTGGCATTCACTGGGACGAGACACGCCAGCGGTACATCGCCACGGTAGACCTCGGCTTTGACGCTCGCGGGAAGCGCAAGACCAGGAGGGCCAGCGGCAAGACATACACGGAGGCCAAAGAAAAGCTCAAGGAGATCCAACGCGAACTCGACGATGGCCTGCCTGTCACACCGCACATGTACAAGGTCAAGGAAGCGGTGCAGGCGTTCCTCAAGTACGGGTTGCGCAAGTGCAGCAAGGAAACGGTGAAGAACTACACCTACCTTGCGGACGGGCACATCATCCCGAGCCTGGGTGATCGGAACCTTCGCGAGTTGGCCGCCGATGAAGTGGATGACTGGTTGGAGGAACTGTCGCTCACGTTGTCCACCCGCACCCTGCGCCTGGTCCACTCAATCCTCAATCGTGCTGTGCGCATGGCCCAGAAACGCGACAAGGTCAAGCGCAACGTCGTGCAGTTGTGCGAAGTGCCGATCGGCCAGGATGGGCGCCCGTCCAAGTCACTCACCCTCGACCAGGTCGAGGCTGTGCTGGCCGCAGCGGAGAACACCGCGATGCACGCCTACATCGTGCTGTCGCTGCTCATCGGCGCACGCACCGAAGAACTGCGTGCGTTGACGTGGGCGCACGTGGACCTGGTCGGCAGCCCAGACACCGTTCCACTCGTGCTGCCCTCGATCTCGGTATGGCGCTCGGTACGGGAAGGTGGTGACACCAAGACCAGGAAATCACGGCGAACTCTCGCGATGCCGACGCGATGTGTCGAGGCGTTGAAGACGCACCGCACCTACCAGGACGCCAGACGCAAGCTCGCCGGCGCTCGTTGGCAGGAACATGACCTGGTGTTCGCCTCCAAGGTCGGTACGCCCCTCGACTCGCACAACGTCCGGCGCGCGTTCAGGCGAGTCGTCAACGCGGCCGGACTGGTTGGCAAGGAGTGGACGCCGCGGGAGATGCGCCACAGCTTCGTGTCGGTGCTCTCCGCGTCCGGTGTGAAGCTGGAGGACATCGCGCGCCTGGTCGGCCACAGCAGCACGACGGTCACGGAGACGGTGTACCGCCACCAGATCGTGCCTGTGATGCAGCAAGCCGCCATCACGATGGACGACATTTTCCCGCTGGCCGGTTAGACCGTTGTCACTCAGTTAGTCACTCAGGTCCCCAAATGGTCCCCGGAAAGATCACGTCTATGATCAAACCGGTGACATGCGAAAGGCCCTCTGACCAGGCATTATGCCGCGATCAGAGGGCCTTTCACGACCGTCGGGACGACAGGATTTGAACCTGCGACCCCTTGACCCCCAGTCAAGTGCGCTACCAAACTGCGCCACGTCCCGGCCACACTCCCGGTTCCCCGGCGTGCAAGAAGAATCCTACAACACCACCAACGGAGATCAAAAACGACCCCCCGCACCCACAACGACCTGCGGAAATGCAGAGATGCGGAGATGCGGCGGGGACCCGAACCGGGTCCCCTCGGCCCGACCGATCCCCCGATCTTCGACCGACGAGGAGAACTATGCGGTGGCCGGGTCCCGGGCGCCACCGCCGAAAGTCGAGTCCCGGTCGTCGGCCTTCGGAGCGCCGGGTGGCAGGACGGCGGTGACGCTGAAGCCGCCGTCTGCACGGTAGGAGGTGGTGAGGGTGCCGCCCACCAGGCGGATGCGTTCGGACAGGCCGTGGAGGCCGGCGCCGCCGCCGTCGGCTTGGGTGGGGAGGTCGCTGGGGCCGTTGACGACTGTCACGCGGAGTGGGGAGCCGCGGTCCACGGTCACGGTCACGGGGGCGCCTGGGGCGTGTTTCGTCACGTTGGTCAGGGACTCCTGGACGACGCGGAAGAGGGCTCTGGACACGGCTGGGGTCGTCACACCGTCGCCGGTTTCGATGAGGGTCACGGAGACGCCGGCCACGCGGGCGCGGTCGACCAGTTCTTGCAGGGAGGGGTAGGTGGTGTCGGAGTTCAGGAGGCCCAGGGCCGTGCGCATCTCGGAGAGGGACTCCTTCGCCAGGGCGCGGAGGCGGAGGGCGGTGGCGCGGACGGTGTCGTCGGGGGCGGTGGCGGCCAGGGCGGCGGACTCCACCGCGATGAGGGTGGCGTGGTGGCCCACGGCGTCGTGGATTTCGCGGGCTATGCGGGCGCGTTCCGCGGCGCGGGCGGAGGTTTCGAGGGCTTCCAGTTCTGCTGCTCGGGCCCTGCGGGTTTCGTAGAGGGACTGGGTCAGGTCCTTGCGGGTGGTGACCAGGGCGCCGAGTGCGGTGGGGGCTGCGGAGAGGCCGAAGGAGAACGCCGTCGCCAGGAGGAGGGGGCCCAGGGGGACGGTTTCGGTCAGCACGGCGGGGAGGACGGAGGCCGCGGTCAGGAGGACGACCCACAGGAGCTGGACGGGGACGGACTTCTCCTCGCGGCCCAGGCGGTACTGGGCGACGAGTGCGGGGGCCCAGCCGAGGCCGCCGGCCACGGCGGGGACGCAGATCAGGGAAGCGAGCCACGGCCAGCGCAGGCGCACCGGGAGCAGCAGTGCGGCGAGGACGGCGGTCCAGAGCGACCACGGGAACGGGCGGTCCTGGGTCAGCAGCACGACGCCGGTGGTGGTGCCGACGGTCAGGAGCTCGCGCAGGAGCTGCTTCACCACACACCGACCTGGTGGGCGACGAGGGCCGCCTGCACCCGGTTCTCGACGCCCAGCTTGGTCAGGACGGTGGAGACGTAGCTCTTCACCGTGGCCTCGGAGAGGCAGAGCTCCTCGGCGATGGCGTGGTTGGAGCGGCCGCCGGCGAGGAGCTCCAGGACCTGGCGTTCGCGGGCGGAGAGGGAGTCCAGGCGGCGGTTCGCGCGGAAGCCGCGCAGGCGTGGGAGGAGGCGGGCGGTGATGCGGGGGTCCAGGACCGCGCCGCCGGCTGCCAGGTCGACGACGGCGCGGACGAGGGTGTCGGGTTCGGCGTCCTTGAGCAGGAAGCCCTGGGCGCCCAGGTCCAGTGCCGTGGCGACGTAGTCGTCCAGGTCGAACGTGGTCAGCACGGCGATGGCGGGTGGGGTGGCCCACGTGCGCAGGCGCCGGACGGCCTCCAGGCCGTCGACGCCCGGCATCTGCACGTCGACCAGCACCACGTCGGGCAGGTGGGTCAGCGTGACCTCGACGAGCTCGGCGCCGTCGGCGGCCTCGCCGACCACCTCCACCCGGCCGTCGGCCTCCAGCAGGACCTTCAGGCCCCGCCGCAGCAGGGACTCGTCGTCGGCAAGCACCACTCGTACGGCCACGAACCCAACCAACCGCACCCCATGGCAAAGAGCAACCGTGGGGTTGAGGAACTACTTCTTGCCCGCGCCGGCCTTCTTCTTCTCGCGCACGCGCACGGAGATGCGGACCGGGCTGCCTTCGAAGCCGAACTCCTCACGCAGCTTGCGCTCGATGAACCGGCGGTAGCCCGCCTCCAGGAAACCGGTCGTGAACAGCACGAACGTCGGCGGGCGGGTCGAGGCCTGGGTCGCGAACAGCACCTTGGGCTGCTTGCCGCCGCGCACGGGCGGCGGGGTCGCGGCGATCAGCTCGGTCAGCCACTGGTTGAGGCGGCCGGTGGGGACGCGGGTGTCCCACGAGTTCAGCGCGGTGCGCAGGGCCGGGGCGAGCTTGTGCACGGCGCGGCCGGTCAGGGCCGAGATGTTGACCCGGTCGGCCCACGGGACGCGGACCAGGCCGCGTTCGAGCTCGCGGACCATCTCGTTGCGGCGGTCCTCGTCGACGAGGTCCCACTTGTTGAACGCGAGCACGCACGCGCGGCCGGACTCGACGACCATGGTCAGCACGCGGAGGTCCTGTTCGGACAACGGCTCGTGCGAGTCCAGCAGCACGATCGCGACCTCGGCGGTCTCGATGGCGGACTTGGTGCGCAGCGAGGCGTAGTACTCGGCGCCGCTCTCGAACTTCACCCGCTTGCGCAGGCCCGCGGTGTCGACGAACCGCCAGATCTCGCCGTCGAGCTCGACCAGCGAGTCGACCGGGTCGACGGTGGTGCCGGCGACCGAGTCGACGACCGAGCGGTTCTCGCCGGTCAGGCGGTTGAGCAGCGAGGACTTGCCGACGTTGGGCTTGCCGACCAGTGCCACGCGCCGGGGGCCGCCGCTGCGGGCGCCGAAGTCGTCGCGCGGGGTCTCGGGCAGCCGGTCGAGGATCACGTCGAGCAGGTCGCCGGAGCCGCGGCCGTGCAGGCCCGACACCGGGAACGGCTCGCCCAGGCCCAGCGACCACAGCGACGCGATGTCGGCCATCAGCCGCTCGTCGTCCACCTTGGACGCGCACAGGATCACCGGCTTCTTGGACCGGCGCAGCACCTTCGCGACGGCTTCCTCGGTCGCCGTGGCGCCCACCGTGGCGTCCACGACCACGAGGATCACGTCGGCGGTCGCCATCGCGAGCTCGGCCTGGGCGGCGACGGCGGCCTGCAGGCCCTGCGCGTCGGGCTCCCAGCCGCCCGTGTCGACCACGGTGAACTTGCGGCCGTTCCACAGCGCGTCGTAGGTCACGCGGTCACGCGTCACGCCCGGGACGTCCTGCACCACGGCCTCCCGGCGGCCGATGATGCGGTTGACCAGCGTGGACTTGCCGACGTTGGGTCGCCCGACCACCGCGAGCACCGGCTGCGGCGGAGTCGACTCGCCGTCCTCGCCGGAGGAGAGGTCGTCGAAGGCTGACCAGTCGGCCTCGTCCTCCCAGGTGCCGTCCAGGTCCGTCATCGTCCTTCAACCTCACTCACACGAAGTCCATCGAGTTCGGCGACCAGTGTCGCCAGGCGGTCGCGCACCTGCTCGGTGGCAACGCCCAGTGCGGCCCGCCCCTTCCCTTCCGGGAGGTGGAACGGCTCACCGATCAGCACGTCGACCGGCGGACGCCAGCCCGTGGCCCGGTAGGTCCCCCGGCAGGCGACCGGCAGCACCACCGCGCCGGAGGTCTTGGCCAGCCACGCCGCACCGTTCTGCGCGCTGGTGACGCCGCCGTCCCCGCGCGTGCCCTCGGGGAAGACCCCGATCACGCCGCCCGCCCGCAGGACGGACAACGCGCTGGTCAGTGCCGTGCGGTCGGCTTCTCCCCGCTTCACCGGGATCTGGCCGATCTTGCGCAGCAGGTGGCCCACCACGGCGTTGGCGAACATCTCCTGCTTGATCAGGAACGTCACGCGCCGGGGCAGCACCCCGAACAGGATCGGGCCGTCCGCCATCGAGCTGTGGTTGGCGACGACGACCACGCCGCCGCTCAAGGGTACGCGGTCGAGGCCGCGCACCCGAATCCGGAACTGCCACGCGTAGGGCACGCGCCCGATCCAGCGGCCGAAGTCGAACATCCAGGGCACGGTGCCCTCGGGATGGCTCACCCGGTCACCCGCAGCCCGCGCCGTTCGACGAGGTCCAGCAGCGCGTGCACGGTGCCGGCGAGGTCGAGGTCGGTGTTGTCGAACTCGACGGCGTCGTCGGCCGCCTTCAACGGCGACACGGCGCGCGACGAGTCGTAGGTGTCCCTGCGCTGCACGTCCTTCAGCACTGCGTCCACAGTGGACACGCGACCGGCCGCGTTGTCCTGCTTGGTGCGCCGCTGCGCCCGCGCGTCCGCCGACGCGGTCAGGTACACCTTGAGCGGGGCGTCCGGCGACACGACGGTGCCGATGTCGCGGCCCTCGACCACGATGCCGCCGACGGTGTCGACCGCGTCCGCGATGATCGCCCGCTGCTGGGCGACGAGCAGCTCGCGCACGTGCCTGGTCGCGGAGACCGGCGACACGGCGAGCGTCACCTCGGGGCCGCGGATCTCGGCGGAGACGTCGTCGCCGTCGAGCGTGATGCCCGGCCGCTCCGGGTCAGTGCCGACGACGAGCACCGCGGCGTCGGCGACCCCGCCGACGGCGGCCTCGTCCGCCGGGTCGACGCCGGCGCGCAGCACGGCGACCGTGACCGCCCGGTACATCGAGCCGGTGTCGAGGTAGCGCGCGTCGAGCGCCGACGCGAGGCGCTTCGCGACGGTGGACTTGCCGGTGCCCGACGGCCCGTCGAGTGCCACCACGCCGCGCAACTGACCCTGGCCCACCACAGCTCCCTCCGAGACACCCACGGCCCTCATTGTGCCTGGTGCGGACGCCCGCACCGGCAGCGGGACGGTCCAGGCGCGTGATCGGCCGTCACCGCGGGGGTATCGATCGGGGGAATCCGCACCAGCACCGGGCCGGTGGCGCCGATCAGGTCAGCGCAGCACCGACCCGTGTGGAGGACCGATGACCACGACCGAACGCAACCCCGCCGTCCAGACCCTGCTGGAGTGCACGCTCGCCAGGCACAGGACGATGTTCCTGGCCACGTCCGGCTCGGACGGGTCGTGGGTGAGCGGCGTCTACTTCGCCGAGGACGGCCCGCAGCGGCTCGTGCTCGTGCTGGAGGAGCGGGGCCGGACGCTGAAGGCGGTCGAGGAGAACCCCGAGGTCGCCGTCGTCGTGTCGGCCGGGTCGCCGATGGAGCCGTTCCTGCAGGCGCGGGCCGTGGCCAGGGTGGTCGGGGGCGCGGAGGGCGAGGCGGTGCGGGAGCGGCTCGTGGCGAAGGTGCCGGAGGCGGCGCCGTTCCTGGCCGCGCCGGTCCGCCCGGTCGTGCTGACGGTGCCGCGGTGGCGCGTGACGGACATCCCCAACGGCTGGCTGCCCGGCCGGGAGTTCCCCGGCTGACGCCGCCGGCCCGCCCGGAACCGGTGACCGGTTCCGGGCGGGCACCGGAACTCAGGAGCTCTCCAACCGGCGTTGCAGGTCCGGGTGGCCGGCGAGCAGGTCGCGGACCACGCCCCGCGGTGCCGGGTCGGACGGGCGGGCCTTCATCTCGTGCAGTGCCAGCATCACGCGGAAGTACGTCGACTCGTCGAGCAGACCGGCCTGGGCGGCGGCGGTCAGCGAGGTGTTCAGGTCCTCGTCGCGGGCCGGGGTGGCGGAGCCGTGGGTGTGGACGCCGCCGTTGATGTTGCCGGCCTGGATGACGATGCCGTGGCTGTTGCCGGTGTGGACGTTGTGCACGCTGTGGACCACCGGGCGCTCCTCCTTGGGCTTGCGGGTGTCCTGGCCGGCGGGCAGCTCGGCGATGAGGGCGGCCACGAACGCGGCGGCGGGCGCCGGGGTGCCGATGGAGCGGACCGTCAGCACGGGCGTCGCGTTGTTCAGGTGGGCCGCGCTCGCGACCCCGGCGCTCTCGGTGTCTACGGCCGCGGCGTCGTTGTAGCCGGCGTCGAGGAACGCCGCGGTCGACGAGCCGGGGGTGAGCAGGAGCTCGCCGGCCGCGACCGGTTCGAAGTGCACCTTGGCCGGGAACGAGCGGTGCACGTACCGCGCGCGTTGCTCCAGGGCGTGCGGTGCGGGCCAGGCGTCCGGGCGGGCCTTGAGACCGGCGTCGTCCTCCTTGCCGCCGTGGTAGCCGTAGACCTTGGTCGCGACGACGACGTCACCCTGCTCGACCCACGAGTGCAGCGCGCCCGCCTCGCCGACGATGAACGCCGCGGACGGCGCAAACTCGGTGAGCACGCGCTCGGTCAGCGCCGCCGCGTTCGGGTTCCCCTTGCCCACCAACGCGAGCGCGACCGGGCGACCGGCCACCTCGCCCACGTCGTAGAGGGAGCCGGCCGGCCCCTCGTACATGCGCGGACCGGACAGCAGGGCTCGCACCGAACCATATGCGGTCTCGGTGGCCGTTAAGACAACGATCATGCGGTCACCTCCAGGGACCCTCGGGAACGCAACAACGCCGGGTGCAGCAGCGTGGCGGGACCGCGGCGGTAGAGCAGGGCGGGACGGCCGCCGTTGCGGATCGTCTTCTCGCCCGTGGGCACCAGGAAGCCCTCCGCGCCGGTGACCTTGCGGTGGAAGTTGCGGGGTTCGAGCTGCTCGCCCCAGACGATCTCGTAGACGCGCCGCAGCTCGGTGACGGTGAACTCGGCCGGGCAGAACGCCGTGGCCAGGGTCGTGTACTCCAGCTTCGAGCGGGTGCGTTCGAGCGCGTCGGCGATGATGCGGGCGTGGTCGAACGCCAGCGGACCGGCCAGCGCCGCCTCCACCGGCACCCACCGCGCCTCGTCGGCGTCTCCCCCGGCGACCGGCACCGGCAGGTTCGGCAGCACCGCGAGGTAGCACACGGTGATGACGCGCCGCCGGGGGTCGCGGTCGGGGCTGCCGTAGGTGCGCAGCTGCTCCAGGTGCAGCCCGTCCGCGGCTAAACCGGTCTCCTCCGCGAGCTCTCTCCTGGCCGCCTTCTCGATGTCCTCCAGAGCAGACGCGAGGAAGCCGCCCGGCAGCGCCAGCGCTCCCCGGAACGGCTCAATCCCCCGCTCTACCAGCAGGATCTGCAGTTGCTCCGCTCGGACGGTGAGCACTGCGAGGTCGACGGCCACCGCGACATCCGGGATCGTCCACTCCTCCTCGGTCATCCCACGACACTAACCCACTATCCGTCATGTTGACGGAAACTCACCCCGTCGGCTACCGTCTGGAACTCGGATCCAAACGACCGGAGCGACACATGATCGTGATGCTCACCGCGCTCGAAGTGGAGTACGCCGCGGTGCGCGCGCACCTGTCCGGCACCGCCCTCCACCACCACGCGTCCGGCACCCTGTTCGAGGTCGGCACCACCGGTGGTGGGCAGCAGGTCGCCATCGCCCTCACCGGCATGGGCAACTCCAGCGCCGCCACGATGACCGAACGCGCCATCACCGAGTTCGACCCGGACGTCGTGCTGTTCGTCGGCGTCGCCGGCGGCCTGCGCGACTGGCTGCGGCTCGGTGACGTCGTGGTCGCGAGCCGGGTCTACGGCTACCACGGCGGCCGCGAGACGGAGGACGAGTTCCTGGCGCGGCCGCGGGCGTGGGACGTCCCGCACCACGTCGAGCAGATCGCCCGCTCGATCGCGCGTGCGAAGGAGTGGAGCGCGAACCCGCCGAACGTCCACTTCGAACCGATCGCGGCCGGCGAGGTGGTGCTCAACTCGACCGAGTCGACGCTGGCCAGGCAGATCCACCGCAACTACAACGACGCGGTGGCGGTCGAGATGGAGAGCGCCGGGGTCGCGAACGCCGCCCACCTGCACATGGCCACCCCGTCGGTGACCGTGCGCGGCATCAGCGACCTGGTCGACGACAAGGACCTCACCGACAAGCAGGGGTGGCAGCCCAAGGCCGCTGCCAACGCCGCCGCGTTCGCCATCGCCCTCGCCGGCGCACTCGCGCAGCCCCGCCGTCACAAGGGAAAGGCCCGGCCCGTGGGCGACACGACGAACAACTTCCACAACTACAGCGGTGTCGGTCAGCAGATCGGCATCAACAACGGCGTCGTGCAGCTCGGCGCACCCGGCCGCCGCACCGCGCGACCGGCTGGACGCCATCACGGCGGCGGTGGTGCACGCACACAAGAACGGCCAGATGGACACCGCGTGGTTCACCACGGCCATGGTGGCGCTGGACAACCTGCGCAACTCCTCCGCACCGCTCGACCTCCGCCCCCTCAAGGCACTGCTCGGCGGCGTGCCCGCCCTCCGCCCGGTGCTCGACTCCATAGTGGACGACTAGATGACCGCTGCAGCGACCAACACCTTCGACAACCACGGCGACGTCGAGACCCAGGTCGGCGTCAACAACGGCGTCATCCACAAGACGTCGATCTACAACAACAACGCCGGCGAGCCGCCGGAGACCAAGTTCGAGAACGCGCTGACGTACTTGCGCGGTGGCCAGCCGCGGATGGCCGAGCGGCTGCTCGAACAGGTGCGGCAGGCCGGTCTGGTCACCACCCGCTTCCACTACTACTACGTGCTGGCGCTGCTGAGCGACCGCACGCTGAACGAGCTGCCGCCCAGCGAGTTCAAGAAGATCGTGTTCGAGCTGTCCAGCGCGAAGACCTCGCCGGAGACGCCGGGCGAGTACCACCGGGCGCTGTGGGTGGTCGAGCACCTGATCGCCTACATCGAACGGCAGGACCGCGCCGCTGACCCGAGCGGCGGCGAGCTGCACGAGGTGTCCACGGCGTTCCGGGAGCTGCCGGCCGCACGCCAGCAGGAGATCGCCCGGCACCTCGACATGATCCTCGACGGCGCGGTGCAGGACTCGCTCGACGCCTCGATCGCGGCCCTCGCCGAGCAGCGCCGGATGGACAACCGGCGCGAGCACCGGGCGTGGCTGTACTTCCAGCCGGAACCGGCGCCGCCGCTGCTCGCGGAACCGGTGAAGGCGCCGGTGGACCTCAAGGCGTGGGCCATGTCCGTGCTCGGCGGGCTCGCCGGGCTGTGGGGCCTGGTGCGGCTCTTCGACTTCCTCACCGGCGCGGCACCGGGTGCGGCGTGGCTCGCGGTGCTCCTGGTGCTGGGCGGGGCGTTCCTCTTCGTGTGGTTCCGCGTCCAGGCCAAGGTGCTGGACCGCCGCCGCGGTGTGCGCGAGGCGCGGCTGCGCGGCTGGAACGAGGGCCCGCCGCGGGAGGTGCCCGACTGGAAGGTCGAGGAGATCTCCTGGCGCGTGCACGCGGCGTTCGACGCGGAACGGCCGCCGAAGCGCACGGTCCGCCACCACGTCAACCCGAAGAACCCGGAGCCGCAGAAGGACTGGGACGCCGACACCGCGGGTCTGCGGGTGTCGATGGTCGACTGGTTCGTGCGCATCTACGGCGCCACGCACACCGAGCCGTCCGGGCTGATGTGGCTGATCCGCTGGCACACCCGGCGGCTCAGGGAGCAGTGGCAGGCCGACGGGCTGCACGCGTTCCGCAAGGAGCTCAAGACCCCGTGGTACGCCAAGGTGCTGCCGGTGGCCGGGATCGTGCTCGTGGTGCTGTTCGGGCTGTCGCTGATCGGGATGCAGCCGGGTCCCGGCTCGTTGTTCGCCCTCGGGCTGGGCGTGTGCGCGTTCGGTGCGAGCGAGGTGCTGGCGGCGTTCCGGGTGCGGGCGGCGCTGCGGGCCGACTACGCCGAGCAGCTGCGCGAGGAGACCGAGGCCTACCGCGGCTGGCTCGACCTGCTGCGGGACCGGCCCTCCGACGACGAGATCGCGTACTGGCTGCGGTTCGACGTGCTGCACCTGAAGTGCCGTGCGATGCGACGCAGCCAGCTGTCCAGCAAGGACATCATCTGCCACGTCGAGCTCACCGAGGGCGCGCCGGGGGCGTTGCGGGCCCGCGACAAGATGGCGCCGGTGCGGTACTCCGAGTACTGGGTCAAGGTCTTCCTGCTGACCAGCGGCGGTGTGCACGAGACCGAGTACTGGCTGGACTTCTTCAACGGCAACGTGCACGACCCGCACGACATGTCGTTCCGCTACGACGCGGTGGCCTCGGCGACGCTGAACGAGGTCGGCGTCCAGTTCTCCGGCAAGCGCAGGCACATCGTGCGGATGGGCGACAACGTCCAGGTGGGCGACCAGTTCACGTTCCGGCAGGCGATGCAGCTGTCGCTGGTGAACAGCCAGGACATCTACGTGCTCGTCGACGACTTCCGCGGGATGACCGACGAGAGCGAGGACGAGGCGAAGCTGCGGGAGATCGCGCAGCAGTCCTCGGGTGTGCAGAGCGCGTTGCACATCCTGCAGGCCGTGGCCCGCGAAGGCCGTGAGTGGATCTCCCGGCAGCGCGACCGCCGGCAGCGCCGCTGGCAGGACTTCGCCGAGCAGCAGCAGTTCCGGGAGCTGCAGAGCAGCTGGGAGCAGCGCCGGGAGATCGGGTGATGGACCCGCGCCGGTTCGTGAAGCGGCTGCCGGTCGCCGACGCGCTGCTCGACCGCATGGCCTACACCGGGGCGCGCGGCGACCGGCGGGCGGCGCTGCTGAACGCCTTGCTGCCCTCCGGTGCCCTGGCGCACTCGCTCACGTTCGCCGTGGCACCGGCGGGCGAGGAGGTGCTGTCGTGGCCGGCGCGGTTGCCGCCGCTGACCGCGCTGCTCGCCCCCGGGTCGCCGTTGACCGGCGCGCAGGTCGTCGTGCACACGCGGCCACCGGCGCCCGGTGCCTACCGCGAGCTGATCCAGCACGGTGTCCCCGCGCACCGCTGGACCTACGTCGCGGTCTCCTCCGACGACCCCGCCTCGGCCTCGGTCTGGACGCAGAACGTGTTGCGGCAGCACGGTTTCACCGCCGCGCAGCTGGACCAGGACGAGCTGCTGGACGTCGTCGCGTTCCTCGGTGGCCTCGACGGTGCGGCGGCGTCGGCGAAGCTGATCGAGCGCGGGTTCGAGGCGTGCACGATGGGCGCGGAGCTGCACGCCTGCTTCACCTGGTCGGAGGCCCCGGTGCTGGAGCTGCTGAGCCGGTTCCCCGCCGTGGGCGCCACGGTCGGGGTGCGGGTCGCGCGGACCGGCGGCGAGTTCGTCGCGGAACGGGTGCTGCGGCTGAGCGGTCCCGACGTGAAAGCCCTGCAGGGCGCCGAGACGTGGCTCACGAACGGTGTCCGGCACGCGGGGCGGTTGCAGCGGCTGAACGGGCACCACGCCTCGGCGGCCGCGGTGACGGTACCGGTGTGCGTGCCGCCCTCGTTGCCCTCCAAGCAGTCCTGGACGCACGTCGAACCGCCGCACGTCGCCGGTCGGGCCGCGGCGTGGACCGGTGGCGCGGGCGTGGTGCTCGGGTGGGACGTCGTGCGGCAGGCGCACGCGCCGTTGCGGCTGTTCCGGGAACGGCCGGTGGTCGGCGTGGTCACGAGCGCACGGCTGGCGCACCTGGTCGCGGCGCGGTCGGTCAGCTGCGGTGCGGGCGTGACCGTGCAGTCGGAGGCGCCGTGGCCCGGTCCGTTCGGGCACGCGCGGCCGGGTCCGCCCGCGGTGGCGCTGGGCGGTCCGCGGTTGCCGCACCTGCTCGTGCTGGACCGCCCGGCCGAGGTGCCGGGGCTCGCGGGCCTGCCCGGCTCGCACCACGCGGTGCTCGTGGTCGCCGACCTCGGGCCGGAGCACGTGCCGTTGCTGGAGGTCGCGGACTTCGCGGTGGCCGGCGACCTCGGTGCGCCGCAGCAGTCGTTGCTGCGCGGGGTGTTCGGCACGTGGCTCGACGACCTCCCGCTGGTGCCGGGGCAGGTGACGGTGATCGGGCGCGGTGTCGCTGCCCGCGTCGGCATCACCCTGACCGGCCAGGAACACCACCTGCTGGGCTGACGCGATGCCGACGGTCTTCGTCAACTACCGCGTGCGGGAGCAGCCCGGCTACGCGACGCTGCTGCACCGCGAGCTCGCGCAGGCGTTCGGCGCGGACCGGGTGTTCCTCGCCTCGCGGTCGCTGCGGGCGGGCGACGACTTCGTCGAGGAGGTCTTCGCCCACCTGCGCCGCTCGCAGGTGCTGCTCGCGGTGATCGGGCCGCGCTGGCTCGACCACACCGGCGACCCCGGCGAGGACTGGGTGCTGCGCGAGATCGCCGAGGCGTTCGAGCTCGGCATCCGCGTGGTGCCGGTGCTGGTCGAGGACGCCGAGCTGCCCACCGGCCTGCCCGCGGGCGTGGAGGCGCTGCACCGCTGCCAGTACGTGCGGCTGCGGCACTACTCGGTCGACAGCGACATCTCCGCGCTCGTCACGCACCTGCGCGGCATCGCCGGCGACCGCCCGTCGCCGTCGGTGTTCCGGCTGGGCGACCGGTCGTGCCGGATCGCGATCCACGCGGGGTCGATCCGCAGGGTGTACGACTGCGACGCGTGGGTGAACAGCGAGAACACCGACATGCGGATGGCGCGGCACACGGACTTCTCGGTGTCGGCGATCATCCGGTACTGGGGTTCGGCGCGCGACGAGACCGGGCGGATCGTCCGCGACCTGGTGGCCGACGAGCTGGAGGAGCTCGTGGCACCCCGCCGCCCGGTGGCGCCCGGAACGGCGCTGGTGACCGGGTCGGGGGCCCTGGCGGCGACGCACAACGTGCGGTTCGTCGTGCACGTCGCCGCGGTGCAGGGCGAGCCGGGCGCGGGGTACCGGCAGGTGTCGGACATCGGCGGGTGCGTCACGACGGCGCTGGACCGGGTCGAGCCGCTGGGGGTGCGGACGATCCTGTTCCCGTTGCTGGGCACCGGGGTCGCGGGCGCGGACGTCCCGCACACGGCGCGGATGCTGGTGCAGGCGGCGGTCCACCACGTCGAACGGCACCCGGAGACGGCGCTGGAGCGCATCTCGTTCCTGGCCTACGACGACCACGAGCGGCTGGCGCTGGAGCAGGCGGTGCGGATGCTGCCGCTGGTGCCCGAGCGCTGAGCCGGTGGCGCCCCTCAGTGGTTGAGGTCCGTGCGCAGCGCCGCCGCGCCGCGCAGGTGCACGTGCTTGACCGACGCCCCGCGGCAGGTCCGTCCATCTCCATGTGCGCGAGCAGCCGGACCACCCGCGGCATCGCCCCGGCACGGCGATCTCCGTCGCCGACAGCAGCGGCACGTCCGGCAGGGCTAGGGAACCCGCTCGGCGGGGTCCTGCGGGGTCAGGTCCGCGAGCAGCAGCCCGCTGCGCGGTTTGGGGGTGAAGTAGGTGCTCTTGCGCGGCATCTTGGCCCCGGCCAGCACGGCGGACAGCGGCACCGGCGCGATCAGCAGCATCGCCTCGGCCTCGACCTGCGGGTCGACCACGGCCTTCACGCACGGGCTCTCCGGGTCCAGGTCCAGCGCCTCGTGCAGCAGCACCGACTCCACCACGGCGTGGTCGACGCCGCGTCCCGCGGGCAGCTCGACGCGCAGCACGGTGTCCGGGGTGCGCACGACGACCACGCCCGGTTCCGGGTCGGTGACGAACGGCAGCTCGCCGACGCGCAGCCCGACCCGTTCCCACGCCGCCACCAGGTCGGCCGTGCCCAGCCCGGTGCCGACGACCGCGCGGTGGAACGGTCCCACCCGCAGACCGGGCCCGGAGGTGACGAGCGCGAGCAGCCCGGCGAGGCCCGCCTCCCTGGCCGCGGCGACCCGGTGGTTGCCGTCCGCGACCAGCAGCCGGTGCGCCCCCGCGGCCGCCAGGAACGCGTCCTGCCGCTCACCGGGGCCGACCAGCCACACCCAGTGCCGGCGGCCACCGGAGTCCACGAGTGACACGGCCGGGTCCTCGGTCATGCCGTGCACCAGCTCCGTGAGCCCGTCGTGCGGTGTCATCGGGACGAGCATCGCCGCGCTCGTGGCGATGCCGAGGGTGGCCAGCACCTCGGCCCGTTCGGCGACCACACCGGGGTAGACGTCCTCGGTGTGCGCGATGGCGTCCGGGTCGACCAGGCACAGCAGCCCGCACGCCGTGCCGTCCGGCCCGTCCACCCGGTAGGGCGCGACCACGTCGGTCACCTCGCGGTAGGCCCGCCGGATCAGGGCGGCGAGCTCGGCGCGGGCGGCCGGCAGCGCTTCGAGCAGGCCGGTGCCCGCCGCGAGCGCCCGCGGCGTGCGGTGCGGGTGCTGGACGGCCAGCAGGGTGCCGTGCGGGGCGCGGGCCAGGGCGCCGATGACCTGGCCGGGCTCGGCGAACTCGTCGACGTCGGGGCCGGGCACGCGGTCGCGCACCACCCACCCTCGTCGCACCGGGCGAACTGGGAGAGACATCCACGTATCATGATCTGTGTGAACGTGGAGATCACGCCCCTTCCGGGCATCGGGACGCGTCAGGACTTCACCATCCGCGCCGGGCGCCGGGTCGGTGTGATCACCTACCGCGACGGCAGGTTCGAGCTCATCCTGTCCAAGGCGAGCGACCCCGACTCGTGCGCGGCGTCGATACCCCTCTCACCGGAGGAGGCGAACACGCTCGCGGGCCTGCTCGGCGCGCCGCAGCTCGTCGCCCACCTGCGCGAGGAGACCCGTGACATCGCGGGCATCACGACCCGCCAGCTGCCGGTGACCGCGTTCGCGAACCACACCCTGGGCGAGACCGCCCTGCGCACCAGGACCGGTGCGTCCATCGTGGCCGTGGTGCGCTCGGGCAACGCCCACCCGTCGCCAGGACCCGACTTCATCTTCGAGAACGGTGACCTCGCGGTCGTCGTCGGCACAGCGGAGGGCCTCGACGCCGCCGCCGAGATCCTCCACGGCGGTTAAGCACAGTGCATGAGACAACCATCGCCATCATCCAGCTCGGCGCGGTGTTCTTCGGTCTTGGTCTGCTCGGCCGCGTCGCCTGGAAGATCGGCATCTCGCCGATCCCGCTCTACCTCGTCGGCGGCCTCGCCTTCGGCGTGGGCGGCTTGGTCCCGTTGCACGGCATCGACGAGTTCACGCACCTGGCCAGCGAGATCGGCGTCGTGCTGCTCCTGCTGCTGCTCGGCCTGGAGTACTCGGCCTCCGAGCTCACCACCGGCCTGAAGCGCTCGTGGATGGCCGGTGTGCTCGACCTGGTGCTGAACGCGGCACCGGGCGCCATCGCGGCGTTCCTGCTGGGCTGGGGGCCGGTGGCGGCGCTCGCGATGGCGGGCGTCACCTACATCTCCTCCTCCGGCATCGTCGCGAAGGTCCTCGGCGACCTGGGCCGGCTGGGCAACCGCGAGACACCGGTCGTGCTGTCGGTGCTGGTGTTCGAGGACCTCGCGATGGCGGTGTACCTGCCGGTGCTGACCGCGGTGCTGTCGGGCGTGAGCTTCCTCGGCGGCCTCACCTCGGTCGGCATCTCGCTGCTCGCGATCACCGTGGTGCTGGTGGTGGCGCTGAAGTACGGGCGGTTCATCTCGGCCATTGTGGACAGCCCGGACCACGAGGTGTTCCTGCTGAAGCTGCTCGGCTCCGCGCTGCTGGTGGCCGGTGTCGCCTCGCAGCTGCAGGTGTCGGCGGCGGTCGGCGCGTTCCTGCTCGGCATCGCGATCTCCGGGTCGACGGCGGAGAACGCCACCCGGTTGCTGGAGCCGTTGCGCGACCTGTTCGCGGCGATCTTCTTCGTGGTGTTCGGCCTCAACACCGATCCGAAGTCGATCCCACCCGTCCTCGGAATCGCGGTGGCGCTGGCGGTGATCACGACCGCGACGAAGGTCGTCACCGGCTGGTGGGCGGCGCGGCGGCAGGGCATCGGCAAGATGGGCCGCATGCGTGCGGGGGCGGCGCTGGTGGCGCGCGGTGAGTTCTCCATCGTCATCGCCGGCCTGGCGGTGGCGTCCGGTCAGGTGAACGGGGAGCTGGCGGCGCTCGCGACCGCGTACGTCCTCCTGATGGCGATCCTGGGGCCGATCGCGGCCAGGTACGTTGAGCCGATCGGTGAATTTTTCCAGCGACGTCGGCAGATGGCCTGAAACAGACGCCTCCGGATGACGACTCTCTCTAATAGGGCTACAGGAGAGTAGGGGCGATCATCATGACCGAACCAGCGGAAGTGGAGACGACGGGCCGATTCCTGGTGCTGCTGCGGGAGGACGCCGTCGACGAGGGGGTGGCCGAGCTCGGCGCGATCGCCGGGTTCGACCCGAACAGCGGAGACCTGGACCCGGACACCGTGCAGGTGTTCCCGGAGCTGGGCGTGGCCGTGGTGTCCGCGGACCCGGCCCTGCTGGCCGAGCTGAACGGCGCCGCCGAGGGCCCCGGCCCGGTGCAGGTCGTCGAACCGGAACGCGTCGTGCACGTGTTCGCCGCACCCGTGCCCGACGACGAGCCGGAACCGGCGGCGGACGAGTCGGTGCTGACCTGGGGCCTGCAGGCGGTGGGCGCGGACGTCAGCACGGCGACCGGCAAGGGCGTCAAGATCGCCGTGCTCGACACCGGCTGGGAGCAGAACCACCCGGACTTCACCGGCCGGACCATCACCACGAGGTCGTTCATCACCGGCGAGGACGTGCAGGACGGCCACGGCCACGGCACGCACTGCATCGGCACCGCCGCGGGCCCGCGCAAGCCGGCGACCCCGCCCGGCTACGGCGTGGCGTTCGAGGCGGAGGTCTTCGCGGGCAAGGTCCTGTCGAACGCGGGCTCCGGCTCCGACGGCGGCATCCTCGCGGGCATCGACTGGGCCGTGGCCAACGGCTGCGCGGTCATCTCGATGTCATTGGGCGCGGACGTCCCCGCGGGCACCCCGTACTCGCAGATCTACGAGACGGTCGCCCAGCGCGCGCTCGCGAAGGGCACGCTGATCATCGCCGCGGCCGGCAACGCCTCCACGCGCCCCGGCCGGGTCGCACCGGTCGGTCACCCGGCGCGCTGCCCGTCCATCATCGCGGTGGCGGCGATCGACGTGAACCGCGCGATCGCGTCGTTCTCCTCGGGCTCGGCGGACAAGATCGGCCAGGTCGACGTGTGCGCCCCCGGCGTGGACGTGCACTCGTCGTTCAAGCTGCCCGAGAAGTACCGCCGCCTGCGCGGCACGTCCATGGCGACCCCGCACGTCTCCGGCGTGGCGGCCCTGGTCGCCGAACGCACCGGCGCACGCGGCTACGAGCTCTGGGCCCGCCTGGCCGGCACCGCCCTGCGCCTGCCCCTGCCGTCGACCGACATCGGCACCGGACTCGTCCAGGCGCCATGACCGGTTCGGTGGACCAGGTGATGGTCTCCGTGACCGAGGGCTCCCTCCCGCAGGTGCTCGACGACCTGCGGGAGGCCGGCCTGGTCGTCGACACCGTCCTGGAGGCGCTGGGCGTCGTCACCGGCACCGCCGAGATCCGCGCGATCCCCACGCTGCTCGCGGTGCGCGGTGTCATCGACGTGGAACGGCAGTGGCGCGTGCAGCTTCCACCCTGGTGACTAGGCTCTGCGCTGACCCCATTCCTGCTCGATCGAACACGTGTTCTACGATTGTGCGCGGGGTCACGTCGTTGCGCAGAGAGGAAACCTGATCGTGTCGGACACGCTCACCGAGGTGCAGGCAGTCGAGAAGACCGTGGTGGAGGGCACCCCGGCGCCCGCCGCCGGGCCGGTCGGCGCCGTGAAGCCCGCTGCGGCTGACGCTGCAGCTGCTGTGGTTGATGCCGCGGCCGACCCTGCGGTCGACGCTGCCAAGCCGGTCGAGGCCGCGAAGCCCGTCGAGGCGGCTCCCAAGGCCGAGAAGCCCAAGGCGGCCGCCCGCACCAAGAGCACGGCGAAGAAGACCCGCACCGTCGAGCTGCACGCTCACGGTCACCGGCACCGCCGAAGGCGAATGGCAGGCCGACCTGGTCCACGGCACGCAGCGCGTGGTGTCGGGCCTCGTCATCCCCGCCATCGCCGTGGCGAAGGCCGCCAAGGAACTGCACGAGGACATCGCGGAGGGCATCGAGTCGGTGCTCGAGGCGGCCCGCGACCAGCACCGCACCCGCATGGAGGAGCTCGAAGCCGAGCTCGCCAGGGTGAAGGCGCAGCTGGCGGAGCTGTCGGAGTAACAGCGCGTCGTTGTTCCGCAGTACGGCCCTGGGGGCGGTCCGCGTGTGGCGGGCCGCCCCTTCGGCGTTCCGCATGTGACTGTCAATCGCAGGGTTACTGGTTCGAGTCCGGTACCGGCCAGCGCGAGACACGTCACTCGGACGGGTGAAGCTTGTCCGGATCTGCGCCTGGGCTCGTCTTGTTCACGTCCGGATCTCATGGGCTCGCGCGCCCCGGAATGAGGAGGTGCGGCGGCCGGCCCTGGGTGACACGTCCGCGGTACCGCGGAGGTGCGCCCTGGCCGAGGAGAGCCACGCGGAGCCGAGCCGGGCCGTGCTGGACGGAGGCGAGGCCGCGCAGGGCGGGTGACGCGGGCGGGGTTGGGCAGGGCCGTGCCGGGCCTGAGCCACATCGGGCCAGCCAAGCTGAGGCCCCGAGGCCTGGGGCCGCGCCGGACCGAACCGCGCCGCGCCGCGCCGCGAGCCGCGAGCCGCGAGCCGCGAGCCGCGAGCCGAGAAAAGCAAGGGGGCGGCCCGCCGCAGCGAACCACCCCCTCACCCTCAGCCGGCGCTACCGCGACGGGTCCAGCAGCAGCTTGCCCGCCGTCCGGCGGGACCGCAGGTCCTCGTGGGCCTGCCGGATCTCGCCCATCCCGTACTCGCCGCCCGGGACCGCCTTCAGCTTGCCGTCGACCACGAGCTGGAACAGCTCGGCCATCGCGCGGTGGGCGAGGGTGCCGTGGTCGGCGTCGCGGACCTTCAGGGCGTGGGGCAGCCACATGCCCGCGACGGTCGTGGAGTGCACGAGCAGGGCGCCGAGGTCGACTGGCTTCGGCCTTTCGCGTGAGGCCATGCCGTAGAACGCGAGGCGGCCGAACGGGGCCAGCGCGGCCAGCGACTGGTCGGTGGTCGCACCGCCGGTCATGTCCAGGACGACGTCGACGCGGCGTCCGTTGTTCGCCTCGATCAGGGCGGCCGTCATGTCTTCCGCGCGGGAGTCGACTGCCACGTCGGCGCCGAGGTCGAGGGCCAGTTTGCGCTTGTCGTCGGACGACGCGGTGGCGATGACGCGGCCGGCGCCCCAGAGTTTCGCCAGCTGCACGGCGATGGTGCCGACGCCGCCCGCGGCGGCGTGGACGACGACGGTCTCGCCGGGTTCCTGGTGCGTGGACTTGCGCAGCAGCAGCCAGGCGGTGGCGCCCTGCACGATCAGCGAGAGTGCGGTCAGGTCGTCGACGCCGTCGGGCACGTCGAACGTCGTCAGCGCGGGGGCCACGGCCTTCTCGGCGTAGCCGCCGGAGTTCTTCGTCAGTGCCACGACCCTGCGTCCGTCCTCAGTGGACCCGACGACCTCGCCGCCGGGGACCAGGGGCAGGGTCATCTTCGCCAGGTAGGAGTTCTCCGCCTGGTGCGTGTCGGCGTAGTTGAGGCCGGCGCGGCTGACATTGATCAGCACCTCGCCCTCGGCCGGTACGGGGTCGGGCAGCTCCACCCGCTGGAGCACCTCGGGGCCGCCGAACTCGGTGATCTGGATGGCACGCACGTCAGTTCTCCTCGAGCGCGATCGAAACGGGGTCCTTGCGGGCGGCGTCGATGCGCGAGCCGTCGGGGTTGCGCGGGCCGGGCGGGTTGCGGAAGCCGAACGGCTCGGAGGGCCGGCCGGACTGCACGAACCACGCCTCGCCGGTGCCAGAGCCCTCCACAATGGACATGAAGGTGTCCACGACGGCCGACACGGGCAGGATCGGCATGCCGATGTCCTGCAACGTCGAACGCAGCGGCGTGATGATGCCGGTGTCGGCGAACGCCGGGCAGAGGGCGTTCACGCGGATGTCGGGGTACGCGCCGGCCAGGGAACGGACCAGGCCGACCACGGCGGCCTTGTTCGCGCCGTAGACCGGGTCGCCGGGCATCGGCATGAGGCCGGCCATCGACGCGGTGGCGATGATCTGGCCGCCCGACGCGCGCACGTGGGACAACGCGGCGTGTGCGCCGTAGACGACGCCGTCGAGGTTGATGGCCATCGCGCGCCGGTACACGTCGGCGTCGAAGTCGTCGCCCAGTGAGCAGCCGGTGCCGATGCCGGCGTTCAGGAACGCGATGTCCAGGCCGCCGAACTCGCGCACCGCGACCGCGACGGCCTCGGCCGAGTCGGCGGGCTGCGTCACGTCGCAGCGCACGAACACGCCGCCGGCCTCGTCGGCGACGAGCTTGCCCCGCTCGACGTCCACGTCGGCGACCACGAGCCGGACACCGAGCCCGGCCAGGCGGCGGGCGGACGCGGCGCCGATGCCGTTGGACCCGCCGGTGATGAGCGCGACCTTGCCGGTGAGCTCCACTGGCACCTGCCTCCTCGAAGATGTGCAACATTCCGACCAGTCGGTATGGTCGTCCGCACGGCGCTGGACGTCAAGCGGACTGATGGGTACGTTACTAAGCGCTTGCTTAGCTCACAATTGGAGGAGGACCCGTGGCCGACAGGGTTGCCATCGTCACCGGCGCGGCGCGTGGCATCGGTGCCGCCGTCGCGCAGCGCCTCGCCGCGGACGGCCTGGCCGTCGCGTTGCTCGACCTCGACGAGCAGGGCGTGCTCGAAGGCGCCGACAAGATCGTCGCGGGCGGTGGGCGCGCCATCGGGCTCAAGGTCGACGTGGCCGACGAGGAGCAGGTCAACGCGGCCGTGGCCAAGGTGGCCGAGGAGCTCGGCGCGCCGACCGTGCTCGTCAACAACGCCGGTGTGCTGCGCGACAACCTGCTGTTCAAGATGTCCGCGAGCGACTGGGACACGGTCATGAACGTGCACCTGCGCGGCGCGTTCCTCATGAGCAAGGCCGTGCAGGCGTTCCAGACGAAGGAAGGCTTCGGCCGCATCGTCAACCTGTCGTCCACGAGCGCGCTGGGCAACCGCGGCCAGGCCAACTACTCCGCCGCCAAGGCCGGTCTGCAGGGCTTCACGAAGACCCTCGCGATCGAGCTCGGCAAGTTCGGCGTCACGGTCAACGCGATCGCGCCCGGTTTCATCGCCACCGAGATGACCAAGGCGACCGCCGAGCGCATGAAGATCTCGTTCGAGGACCTCGTCAACGGTGCCGCGCAGACGATCCCGGTCGCGCGCGTCGGGCAGCCGGAGGACATCGCGCACACCGCGTCGTTCCTCGTCAGCGAGGGTGCGGGCTTCGTGTCCGGTCAGGTCATCTACGTCGCCGGCGGACCGAAGGACTGAGGGCAGCCCCATGCGCGCGTTCGAGAGCATCGACGAGCTGGTCGCCGCGAAGGGCGAGCACCTCGGGTTCGGCGAGTGGCACGAGGTCACGCAGGAGCAGGTCAACCTGTTCGCCGACGCGACGCTGGACCACCAGTGGATCCACATCGACGTCGAGAAGGCCGCACAGGGCCCGTTCGGCGGCCCGGTCGCGCACGGCTACCTGACGTTGTCGCTGGTGCCGTACCTGGTGCGCGACGTCTACACGGTCAAGAACATCAAGATGGGCGTGAACTACGGCAGCAACAAGGTCCGCTTCCCGCAGCCCGTGCTCGTGGGCGCGCGGGTGAGGGCCGGGGTGGAGCTGCTGGACGTCTCGGACATCGCACTGGGCAAGCAGCTCGTCACGAAGGTCGTCGTCGAGATCGAGGGCAGCGACAAGCCCGCGTGCGTCGCCGAGATCGTCAGCGTCATCGTGCCGTGATCGAGTGGATCAGCAGGTCCGCGTAGTGCTCCGCCAGCCGCCCGGCCGGGATCTCCCCGTCCGGGCGGTACCAGGTGCCCAGCTGGTGCAGTGAGCCGAAGAAGTAGTGGGTGGCGACGTCGGCCGGCACGTCGGCGCGGAACGACCCGTCGCGCTGCCCCTCTTCGACCAGGCCGCGGAACCGCTCGTGGTAGCGCCGCCGTTCGGCGCGCACCTCCTTCTGCTTCTCGGCCGAGAGGTGGTTCATCGACCGGAAGAACACCTTGGCGGCGTCGAAGTCCTCGATGCTCGTGATGATCACGTCGACCGCGGCCTCGCGCAGCCGCGCGGTGACCGGCCCGTCGCCGGAGACGATCTTCTCCAGGTGTTCGGTCTGCAGGCGCAGCAGCCGCCCGTAGATCTCGTGCAGCAGGTCGTCCTTCGACCCGAAGTAGTGGTACATGGCGCCCTTGGTGACGCCGGCGTGTTCCACGACCTCCTGCACGGCGACCCGTTCGTAGCCCTTGTCCGCGAACAGGCGGGTGGCGGCGTCGATCAGTCTTTCAGGCACGGTCACGCCCGGAGCGTACCGCCAGGGCGTGGGGAACCCGGGCAATGACCAGCCACTGGACGGTTGCCGTCGACTCCACAGTGGACTCCCGCCGACGTGATCACCTCTTGAGCAGCCCGGCCAGCAGGCCCGCGATGTTGTGGGCGTCGTCGTGGCCGCGGTGGTGCGTGCCGTCGAGGCGCTGCCCGGCGATCCGCAGCGCCTCGGCCATCCCGACCTCCCGCGGCAACGCGTGCGCCAGCGCGAACAACGTCTTGACGTTGAGGTGCCGGGGCCCGAACGGGTACTTCACCCCCAGTGCGGCGCACTGCCGCTCGAACATGATGCGGTCGTAGTTGCCGTACGACGCCCAGACGCGGTCGGCGGAGCGGTACTCCTTGCGCAGCAACGCACACGCCTCGGCGAACGGGACACCGCCCGCGACCTGCCCCGCGGTCAGCGTCGTGAGCCGGGTGCAGAAGGGGCTGACGGACGACAGCACCGGCCGCACGAGCACGCTGCGCCGCTCACCCCGCTTCCCCGAGCTCACCTCGAGCGGGCTGATCCCGATCTCGATGATCTCCGAGACCTCGCCGGGCGGCGGCGTCCCCTCCCAGCAGGTCGACTCGACGTCGACGACCAGCACGTGGTCCAGTGCGATCACGTGCCGATCATCCCCGCCCCGTCTACTGGAACACGACGACGGGCAGCACGACGACCTCGCCGGCCTCGGCGTTCCACGACTGCACCTTGCCCAGGCAGCGCGCGTTGAACTGCCCCGGCGGCAGCGTGTCGCGCAGGCTCGCCCGGTCGCACTCCACCCGCACCCGGTGCTCGCCCGCGGAAGCGAGCAGCACCGCCCGGTCACCGGCGTCGTCGCCGAGCTCGAACCGGCCGTGCAGCGACACGTAGTCGCGGATGTCGTTGAGCCGGGTGGCCCGGCCACGCCGCCACGCCTCGTCCGCGGTGATGGTCCGCGTGGTCAGGTCGACGTCCACGACGCCGTGCGCGGCCCGCAGCCCTGCCAGGACCACGCCGATCACGTCGATCTCCGTGGCCGGTTTCTCGTAGGTGTCGGTGTTCTGCTCCACCACCGACCCGTCCACGCCGATGCCGAACTCGTTCGGCCCGACCTGGAGCTTGCCGTTCTTGGTGACGGTGATCTGCTTGACGAACTGCCGGGTGACGGCGTCGTCGTAGCGGCCGACCTTGCACAGGTTGATCATCCGCTGGCCGTGCACGTAGAACAGCAGGCCCGGCACCTCCGGCTGCGGGTCGCGGCGGCGCATCCAGTGCACGGCCAGCGCGACGACCACGACGAGCGCGGCCAGCGTCACGCCCCACAGCAGGAGCCAGCCCCACAGGACCGACCACCAGAGCCCTCTATCGACATCCACGGATCTCCCTCACCGCCTGCGGCAACGACGTCGTGCCGGCGTCCACGAGCCGGCCACCACTGGCCTGCGCCACGCGGTCGAGCTCCGCGCGGTCCGCCTCGCCGAACCGGATGGGGTACACCGGCACCTCGCCCCGCCCGACCCGCAGGAACTCGTCCACCGACGGGCCCGCGTTGTTCTCGCCGTCGGTCATCAGCACGACCGCCGTCTCCCCGCGGGCCAGCCGCAGCGCGTGGTCGAGCGCACCCCAGATGGCCGTGTTGTCGCGCAGGTCATCGGACGCGACGACGGCCAGCAACGCGTCGAGGTCGGCCCTCCCGCGCACGGTCACCGAGCGCTCTTCCAGCACGGTGCCCGCGAACCGGACGATCGTGACCGTCTCGCCGACGTAGAAGCGGTCGAACCCGGTGAGCGACGCGAACGCCTCGCGCAGCGCGGTGATCCGCTCGCCGCGCATGGACGTCGAGTAGTCCAGCACGAACACCACCTGACGACCCTCGCCCGCCCGGTCGTGGAACACGAGCAGCCGGTCGAGCACCTCCTGCCGGTCCGGGAAGTACAGGGCGGTGCCGATGTCGGCGGTCAGCCGCCGGTCGCGCGGTGCGGCCGGGTCGACCGGGCGCCGCCAGGTGCGTTCGGCGATCATCCGCTGCGCGGGCGGTGACCGCAGCCAGTCCACGACCCGGTCGTAGGCGGTCCGGTGCGCGGGGTCGACCAGCATCAGCGGGTAGTCCGACAGCACGATCCCGTCGCGCGGGTACACGAGCTCCAGCGGTTCGGGGAGCCGCCCGGAGGCGTTGAGCGCCAGCAGCTCCGACTCGTGCGCGACGACGCCGTCGACGGTGTCGTCGGAAGACCGCCGGACGAGCTCTGCCACCGGGTCGGGCACGTCGAACGCCCGCCCGGCGAGGAACCCCTGCAGGCGGTCGCAGCTCACGTCCTCCGGCCGCAGCGCCGCACCGGTGCCCGCGGCCGCGGTGGCCACCCCGATGAGCGCGGCCATCCCGCCACCGGACACCCGCGGGTCGGCCATGCCGTAGCGGAACTCCCCCACCGCCGCCCGGTCCGCGACGTCGGCCCACGTCGGCCGCTCCCCCAGCACGGCCCGCCGGCCCGGCCGCACGCCCAGCACCACCGGGGAGGTCATGATGCTCGCCGACAACGCTGGCTCGGCGCCGCGCAGCCGCAGGAACCGGTTGCTGGACAGCCACGCCAGGTCGAACCCGGCGAGCGACCGGCTGGCCTCGACCGTGCCGCGGTGCTCGACCGCCAGCTCGACACCGGTGGCGCGCCTCAGCTCGGCCAGCACCGGGGCGAGGTCGGCGAGCTCGGGGCTCGCCAGCACCCGCAACCGCACCGGCGGCGGTGAGCTGGAGGTGCACGCGGTCAGCACGAGCAGCAGCACCGCGGCGACGACCCTCACCGGCAGTCGCCGACGACGTCGAGCATGCGCTCGAAGAACTCGGCCTTGGGCAGCGGCACCCGGCCGGCCTGGCCCACCGGTGGCTGCGGCAGCCCGTGCTCGGTGATGACGCGACCGAAGTCCTGGTCGGTCTCCCCGCTCCAGCCCAGCGGGTGGAACCCGAGCTCGACGGCGCGGCGGCGCAGCTGCGGGTCGTTCATCATCAGCTCGCCGATCCGGTCGCCCTCGGGCGTGAACGAGATGAGCTCGGGCGTGCTCTGGTGCTGCGCCGTCGGGTAGAGCAGCACGCGGTCGCGGTCGGGCTGTTCCCGCCGCAACTGATATGCGATGTACTGGTGCTCGTACATCACCGCGATGACCGCGTGCGTGCGTCCTTCCGGCACGAAGAACTTCGGCGACATGTCCTCACCGGCCTGGCCCTGCGCGGCGATGTGCGGTTTGACCAGCAGCCCCAGCTCCTCCGCCTCCCGCAGGCTCTGCACCGGTTCGTCGCGCAGCGCGGCCGCGTAGAACCCGACGAGGGCCGCGCCCGAGTAGGCCTTGCACGGGTCCGGTGACTGGGCGACGACGAGGTTGTTGTTGCTCAACCCGAGGTCGCTCCACCTCTGCTCGGACAACGCCATGAACTTGTCGAGGTCGAGGTCGTAGAACAGCGGCGCGGGGTTCTCGTCGTGCGCCACGGCGGCGCCCGCCCGCCTCAGCGCCTCGGCGTGCTCGCGGAAGGTGGCGAGCACGACCGGGGTGAAGAACGGGCGGAACGGCACCGCGTGCTTGCCCTCGCGGCGTGCCTTGACCCGTTCGTTCGCCACGTGCCCCGACGGGAACACGAAGTGGTAGCTGTCCAGGTCGGGGCTGTCGGCGAGGTCGCGCGACCCGATCGGGGTCACGTGCACCTGGTAGCCGCGCGCCATCAGGATCTGCTTCACCTGCTCGTCCTGGAAGAACTCCCGCTTCGACGCGAGCATCACCCGCACCACGGTGGTGCTCCGGAACGGCCCGGTGACGTGCCCGGTCACCAGCAGCACCACCAGCCCGGCCACGAACACCGCGAGCGGCGGCGCGAACCACAGCAGGAAACGTCTTCGCGGGTCGACCGCCTTGAAATCCGGCTCCTGCACGACTCCCCCTCATGCCGAAAAGCCCCCGACGAGGATTAGACGCGTCGAGGGGGCTCTTGGCACTAGGCCGTTCAGGCAGTGGTCACGGGCTCAGACGATGACCGCTCCACCGTCGACCACCAGCGTCTCACCGGTAACGTAGCCACCGGCGGGCGAGGCGAGGAACACGACGGCCGCGGCCAGCTCCTCCGGGTCGCCGATGCGCCCCGCGGGCAGCGCCGCCCGCATCTTCTCCAGGTAGCCGGGCGGGTACTGGTCGGTCATCTCCGAGGCGAAGAACCCGGGGCAGATCGCGTTGACCCTGATGCCCTTGCGCCCGGTCCACTGCTGCGCGAGGTCGCGCGTCAGGCCGAGCAGACCGGCCTTCGACGCCGAGTACGCGGCCTGCGGGATGCCGCCGGTCACGAGTCCGAGCACGCTGGAGATGTTGATGATCGAACCACCGGCGGTCATCACCGCGGCGGCGGCCTGCGCCATCCAGTAGGCGCCGTTGAGGTTCACGTCGATCACGCCGAGGAACTGCTCCGGCGTCTCCCGCGAGGCCGGCACCGCCGACGCCACACCCGCGTTGTTGACGAGCACGTGCACCGGGCCGAACTCGGCGGCGGCACGCGCCACCTCCCGGCAGTCGTCGGGCTGCGAGACGTCGGCCTGCACCACCAGGGCGCGGCGGCCGGTCGACTCGACCAGCGCGGCCGTGTCCTTCAGCCGGTCCGCACGACGGGCCGCGAGGACGACGTCCGCACCCGCCTCCGCGAGGCCCTTGGCGAACGCGACGCCGAGGCCGGAGGACGCGCCGGTGACGATCGCGACCTTCCCGTCGAGGCGGAACTTGTCGAGGATGCCCACTTGGCCAGAACCCTTCAGCTCAGTCGTTCCAGGACGATCGCCATGCCCTGGCCGCCGCCGACGCACATCGTCTCCAGCCCGAACTGGGCGTCGCGGGCCTGCATGCCGTTGATCAGCGTGGTCATGATCCGGGCGCCGGTCGAGCCGAACGGGTGGCCCAGCGCGATGGCGCCGCCGTGGACGTTCAGCCTGTCGAGGTCGATGCCCAGTGCGCGCTGGCTGCCGAGCACCTGCACGGCGAACGCCTCGTTGATCTCCACCAGGTCGATGTCCGAAATGGACATACCGGCGTGCGCAAGCGCTTGCTGCGTCGCTTCCACCGGCCCGAGGCCCATGATCTCCGGCGAAAGCCCGGACACACCGGTGGACACGATGCGTGCCAACGGGGTCAGGCCGAGCTCGCGGGCCCGCACGTCGCTCATGACCACGACCGCGGCGGCGCCGTCGTTGAGCGGGCAGCAGTTGCCCGCGGTGACGGTGCCCCCGGGGCGGAACGACGGCTTGAGCGCCGACACCGCTTCGTAGGTCACGCCGGCCCGCGGACCGTCGTCAGTGGACACGACGGTGCCGTCCGGCAGCGTCACCGGCGTGATCTCGCGGGCGAAGAACCCGTCCGCGATGGCCTTCTCCGCGAGGTTCTGCGACCGGACCGCGAACTCGTCCTGGTCGTGCCGGGAGATGCCGAGCTGCGTGGCGACGTTCTCCGCGGTCTGCCCCATCGCGATGTAGTAGTCGGGCAGCTTGCCGTCCGACCGCGGGTCGGTCCACGGGGCGTTGGACGCGGCGGTGTCCTGGGTCCGCTGCTGCGCCTCGTCGAAGAGCGGGTTGGACGACGGCACGCCGGAGTGCAGGTACCGCGAGACGCACTCGACGCCGGCGGAGATGAACGCGTGGCCCTCGCCCGCTTTGATCGCGTGGAACGCCATGCGCGCGGTCTGCACCGAGGAGGCGCAGAACCGGTTGACCGTCGTTCCCGGCAGGGTGTCGTGGCCGAGCTGCACGGCCACCCGCCGCGCGATGTTCTGGCCGTGCTCGTCCTGCGGCTCGGCGCACCCGAGGTGCAGGTCGGTGATTTCGGTGGCGGGGACGTCCGCCAGCGCCGCGGCGATCACCTGCGCGGCGAGGTCGTCGGGCCGCAGTGAGGCGAGCGACCCCTTGCGCGCACGGCCGATCGGCGAGCGGGCGGTGGAAACGATGACGGCTTCAGCCATGTCGCACTCCCCTACAGGCCCAGGTCGCGGCCGATGAGTTCCTTCATGATCTCGTTGGAGCCCGCCCAGATCTTCGTGACGCGGGCGTCCATCCACGCGCGGGCGACGCGGTACTCGGTCATGTAGCCGTAGCCGCCGTGCAGCTGCACGCAGGCGTCGATGACCTCGTTCTCGATGTCGGCGCTCCAGTACTTCGCCTGCGCCGCCTCGACCGCGGTCAGCTCCTTGCGCACGTGCTGCACCGTCAGGTTGTCCACGAACGCCTGCGTGACGTCGAGCTTGGTGCGCAGCTCCGAGAGCAGGAACTTGTTGTGCTGGAACTTGCCGATCGCCTGCCCGAACGCCTTGCGCTCCTTCACGTACTCCAGGGTCTCGTCGAAGATGCCCTGGGCGTGCGCGAGGTTCGAGATGGCGGCGCCGATGCGCTCCTGCGGCAGGCGTTCCATCATGTAGATGAAGCCCTGGCCCTCCTCGCCGATCATGTTCTCGGCGGGCAGCCGGACGTCGGAGAAGAACAGCTCCGCGGTGTCGGAGGGGTGCTGGCCGACCTTGTCGAGCTTGCGGCCGCGCTCGAAGCCGGGCATGCCGGTCTCGACGGCGAACAGCGTGATGCCGCGCGCGCCCTTGGCCGGGTCGGTGCGGGCAGCGACGACGATCAGGTCGGCGGTGTAGCCGTTGGTGATGAACGTCTTGGAGCCGTTGAGGACCCAGTCGTCACCGTCGCGCACGGCGTTCGTCTTCAGCGCGGCGAGGTCGGAGCCGCCGGACGGCTCGGTCATCGCGATGCCGGTCTTCAGCTCACCGGTGCACATGCCGGGCAGCCAGCGCTGCTTCTGCTCCTCGGTGCACAGGTCGACCAGGTACGGGGCCACGACGTCGCCGTGGATGCCCAGCGACGACGCGACGGCGGCGTTGACCCGGCACAGCTCCTCGGCGAACACGGCGTTGAAGCGGTAGTCGTTCGCGCCGCTGCCGCCGTAGGACTCCGGGATCTCCAGGCCGAGCAGCCCCTGGCGGCCCGCCTCCAGCCACACGTCGCGGTCGATGACCCGCTGCTCGATGAACTTCTCGACGTTCGGCGCGATCGTGCGGTCGACGAACTCCTTCGCCGACTCGCGGAACGCGACGTGGTCCTCGTTGAACAGCGTCCGCTGCACGATCTTCTCCTCCATACTAAGCGGTTGCTTAGCGCTAAGCGCACGCTTAGCGTGCAGTACGATCGATCACCTGTCAACACGCGAGGAGCGCCCGATGACGACGACCGGCCTGGAGGGCTTCGCGCTGCTCGACGAGACGTGGCGCTCGATCACCCCGGACGCCGCCCGCAGGATGCTCATCGCCGCCGTGCACGCGTTCGCGGACAAGGGATATCACGCCACGACCACCAGGGACATCGCCGCTCTGGCCGGGATGTCGCCGGCCGCGGTGTACATCCACTACCGGTCCAAGGAAGAGCTGCTGTTCAACATCTCGCGGGTCGGCCACGAGACGTCGCTGGCGCTGCTGTCGGGCATCCGCGGCGACGACCCGGTGCAGCGGCTGCAGAACGCGGTCGCGGCGTTCGCGGGGTGGCACGCGGAGTTCCACACGACGGCACGCGTGGTGCAGTACGAGCTGGGCGCGCTCTCCCCGGAACACCACGCGGAGGTGGCGGAGCTGCGCAGGCAGATCGACGGGCGGATGCGGTCGTTCATCTCCGACGGCATCGACGCGGGCGTGTTCGACGTGCCGGACCCGCGGGGCGCGACGCTCGCGGTGCTGTCGCTGTGCATCGACGTCGCGCGGTGGTACCAGCCGGGCGGGCGGCGCACACCGGACGAGATCGGCGCGCTGTACGCCGACCTCGTCCTGCGGATGCTCAGGCCCGCTAGCTGACCCTGTTGCGGCCGTACAGCCCGGCCACGAGCGACACGCCGATCGCGGCGACCACGATCTGCACGATCACCTCGATCCAGTCGATGCCGGGCGTGTCCTCCACGCCCAGCAGCCGCGCGATCCACGAACCGATGAACGCGGCCGCGATGCCGACCAGGATGGTCAGCCAGACCGGGATGTTCTGCTTGCCCGGCGCGAACAGCTTGCCGAGCAGGCCCAGTACCAGGCCGATGACGAGCGCGCCGATGACACCGCCGATGGTCATGACCGCCTCCTCCTCGATGGTGTTCGGATCTCCTTCGATCATCCCTTCGGATGCCGAGATCCGCAGCACGAGGAGCAGTGCGATGGGCCTTTCGGCCCTATCGGGTTACCAGCGGCTGCCGGAGACCTGGCTCATCCACTGGGTGATGGTGGCGGTCCAGTCGGTGCCCACCGACTGCTCGTGCGTGACGGCGAACCGGCCGTAGGCGTCGCCGCCGGCGCGCAGCAGACCGGCGCGCTTGTCGGCCTCCAGGATCACGTGCAGGTGCTGCGGGGTAGTGACGAAGGTCAGCTCGACCTGCTTGAGGCGGCCCGCGAACTGCGGCGGCGGGTAGAACTCGATCTCCTGGTAGAACGGCAGCGTCTGCGGCACGCCGTGGATGCGGCCGCGCTCGTTGTCGGCCTTGGTGAAGCGGAAGCCCATCTGCCCGAACGCCTGCAGCACCACGTCCTGCGAGGGCAGCGGGTGCACCCAGATCGGGTCGAGGTCGCCGGGGTCGACCGCGCCGCGGACCTCCAACTCGGTGCGCAGGCCCAGCTGCATGCCCGCGAGCTGCATGCCGCCGACGACGTTCAGCGGGCACTCGACCGGCACCGGGATCTGGAACGGCAGCGACAGGTTCTGGTGCGGCTGCGCCAGGATGCGCTGGCCCACGGAGAACTTGTGGAACTCCATGTTGGTGTTGTACTCGTTGTCGCCGCTCTCGACCTCGACGCGGGTGAGCAGCGCCAGCGTCACGTGGTCGATCTCGGCCGGGTGGTCGCCGCCGGCGATCCTGACCTCGCCGCTCAGCACCTCGCCCGGCCGGACGTTCGGGTTGGTCAGGACCGTGTCGACAGTCGGCCCGCCCACGCCGAACGCGCGCATCATCCTCTTGAACACCACTGCGGCCTCCTGAAGCCCTTCGCACCTGTGCGGCGAGTCTGCCTGCTGGATCGTCCGTTCGCGCCGAACCGTTCCGTGGACGTCCCATTCCCCCGATCGGTTCCGTGTGGACTTCTGTTGACCTCAGATGGCAACATGCGACCGCCGTCACATACTAAGCGGTCGCTCAGGAGGTTGCAGTGCTGTTGGTCGCCAACCGGGGCGAGGTCGCCGTGCGCGTCCTGCGCGCCGCCGCTGACCTGGGAATCCGCACCGTGGCGGTGTACGCCGAGGACGACGCGTCGTCGCTGCACGTGACGCTCGCGGACCGGGCCGTCGCGCTGCGTGGACCGGCCCCCTACCTGGACGCCGAGCAGCTCCTCGACGCCGCGGAGGGCTGTCGGGCCGTGCACCCCGGCTGGGGGTTCCTGTCGGAGAACGCGGCGTTCGCACGGGCGTGCCGGGATCGCGGCCTCGCGTTCGTCGGGCCGTCACCGGAGGTGCTGGAGCTGCTGGGCGACAAGCGGCGGGCCCGCGAGCTGGCCGCGTCGCTGGGCATCCCGGTGCTGGACGCGGTGCCCGGCGAGTTCCCGGTGATGGTGAAGGCCGTCGCGGGCGGCGGTGGCAAGGGCATGCGGGCGGTGCACGACCCGGCGGACCTCGACGCCGCGATCGAGGCGTGCCGTGCGGAGGCGCTGGCGGCGTTCGGCGACGACGACGTCTACTTCGAACGGTTGCTGCCCTCCGCACGGCACATCGAGGTGCAGCTGGTCGGCACCGCGGTCCTCGGCGACCGCGACTGCTCGCTGCAGCTGCGGCACCAGAAGGTCGCCGAGATCGCCCCCGCGCCGCTGCTCGACCCCGCACTGCGCCGGGCGCTGCACTCCGCGGCGGCCGCGATCGCCACCGCCGCCGGGTACACCGGCGTCGGCACGGTGGAGTTCCTGGTCTCCGGCGACGAGTTCGCGTTCCTGGAGGTCAACCCGCGGCTGCAGGTCGAGCACACGGTGACCGAGGTGGTGTCCGGAGTGGACCTCGTGCGCACCCAGCTGCTGCTGGCGCAGGGCGGCGACGTCGACGTCACGCCGCTGGACCGGGGCAGCGCCGTGCAGCTGCGGGTGAACCAGACCTCCGGCGGGACGCTGTCGGTGTTCCAGCCGCCGTCCGGGCCGGGCATCCGGGTCGACACGCACGCCTACCCCGGCTACCGGGTCGGGACGCGCTACGACGGGCTGCTCGCGAAGCTCGTGGTGCACGGCGAGGACCTGGACGTGGCGCTCACCCGTGCACGGCGGGCGCTGGGCGAGTTCCGGGTCGAGGGCGTCCCGACCAACCTGGAGTTCCTCCGGACGCTGCTCACCCGCGACGTCGTCGGCGTGCCGACCAACTTCCTCGTCGAGGAACCGGCCGATGGCATGCGGGCCCCGCTGGCGGGGACCGTGGTCGCGGTGGCGGCGGACTCCGTCGTGCTCGAAGCGATGAAGATGCAGCACGTCGTGCGCGTGTCCGGCGAGGTGCTGGTCGCCGTCGGGGACACGGTCGCCGCCGGTCAGCCGCTCGCCTCCGGCGCCGGTGAGTCCACTGAGGACGCCGCACCGGCCGACCCGGCGGAGGTCCGGCCCGACCTCGCCGAGGTGCTGCACCGGCACTCCTTCGACCGGCCCGAGTCCGCGGCACGGCGGCACGCGGCCGGTGGCCGCACCGCACGGGAGAACATCGCCGACCTCTGCACGGACTTCGTCGAGTACGGCGGTCTGGCGATCGCCGCCCAACGCGCGCGCCGGTCGTTGCCCGAGCTCATCGAACGCACGCCCGCCGACGGCATGGTGGCCGGCATCGGTGTCGTGAACGGGCAGCGGATCGTGGCGATGTCGTACGACTACGCGGTGCTCGCCGGTACCCAGGGCCTGCGCAACCACCAGAAGAAAGACCGGCTCTTCGCGTTGGCACGGCAGGAGAACCTGCCGGTGGTGCTGTTCGCCGAAGGCGGTGGCGGGCGGCCCGGCGACACCGACCACAGCATGGTCAGCGGGCTCGACTGCGGCTCGTTCCACGCGTTCGCGCAGCTGAGCGGCCAGGTGCCGCTGGTGGGCGTGGTCGCGGGGCGGTGCTTCGCCGGTAACGCGGTGCTGCTGGGCACGTGCGACGTGATCATCGCGGTCGAGGGCGCGAACATCGGCATGGGCGGCCCGGCGATGATCGAGGGCGGCGGGCTCGGCACGTTCCGCCCCGAGGACATCGGGCCGTTGGACGTGCAGGTGCCCAACGGTGTCGTTGACGTCGTGGTCGGCTCCGAAGAAGAAGCCGTCGCCGTGGCCCGCCAGTACCTCTCGTACTTCCAGGGGCACCAGTCGTCGTGGGAGTGCGCGGACCAGCGCCTGCTGCGCCACGCCGTCCCGGAGAACCGCCTGCGCGCCTACGACGTGCGCCCGATCATCGACACCCTCGCCGACACCGGCTCCGTCCTGGAACTGCGCAGGGGCTTCGGCAGGGGCGTCGTCACCGCGCTCGTCCGCGTCGAAGGCCGTCCGCTCGGCGTCATCGCCAACGACCCGCACGTCCTCGGTGGCGCCATCGACGCCGACGCCGCCGACAAGGCCGCCCGCTTCCTGCAGCTGTGCGACGCGTTCGACCTCGCCGTCGTGAGCCTCTGCGACACCCCCGGCTTCATGGTCGGCCCGGACGCCGAGCGCACCGCCACCGTCCGGCACCTCACCCGCATGGTCGTCACGGGCGCGAACCTGTCCGTCCCCTTCGGACTCGTCGTGACCCGCAAGGCCTACGGGCTCGGTGCCCAGGCCATGGCCGCCGGCAGCCTCAAGGTCCCCCAGTTCGCCGTCTCCTGGCCCACCGGTGAGTTCGGCCCCATGGGCCTCGAAGGGGCGGTGAAGCTCGGGTTCAGGCGCGAGCTCGACGCCATCGAGGACCCGCAGGAACGCGCCGCGCGCTACGACCACATGGTCGCGGCGGCGTACGAACACGGCAAAGCGCTCAACGTCGCGTCGGTCTTCGAGATCGACGACGTGATCGACCCCGCGGACACCCGCCGGTGGGTCGCGACGGCGCTCGCCCCCTCAGCTTCCCGCCCCCAAGGGAAGAAACGCCCGTTCGTGGACACCTGGTGAGGAGCACCCCCGTGGTCAGTGTCGCCCCGGAACAGAAGACCTTGCGCAGGCTCATGGCAGCCGGTCTGGCCGGATCCAGCATCGAGTGGTACGACTTCTTCATCTACGCGACCGCGGCAGCGCTCGTCTTCCCGAAGCTGTTCTTCCCGGAAGCGACGCCGCTGGTCGCGCTGCTGCTGTCGTTCAGCACCTTCTGGGCGGGCTTCGTCGCCCGCCCCATCGGCGGCCTGGTCTTCGGGCACGTCGGTGACCGGTTCGGCCGCAAGCCGGCGCTGGTCATCTGCCTCGCCATGATGGCCGGTGCCACGTTCCTGATCGGCCTGCTGCCGACCTCGGCGAGCATCGGCGTCGGCGCTCCCCTGCTGCTCGTCGTGCTGCGGTTCCTGCAGGGCATCGCCGTCGGCGGCCAGTGGGGCGGTGTCGTCCTGCTGCTCACCGAGTCCGCAGGACCGCGCCGCCGCGGGTTCGCGGGCACGTTCGGGCAGGCCGGTGTGCCGATCGGCGTGTTCCTCGGCAACGTCGCCTTCATCGCCGCCACCACGACGATGAGCCAGGAGGCGTTCGCCTCGTGGGGCTGGCGCGTGCCGTTCCTCGCGAGCGCCCTGCTGTTCCCGGTCGTGCTGTTCATCCAGCTCAAGGTCGAGGACAGCCCGGTGTTCCGCGAGCTGCAGCAACGCCGCGCCGCCGGTCCCGCCGTCGTCCACGCTCCCCTGAAGGAGGCCCTGCGCTCGCACCGCAGGCAGATCCTGCTCGGCGCCGGCCTGATGTTCGCCTCGAACGCCATCTTCTACGTCTCGATCGCGGGCGTGCTGTCGTACGCGACCACGACGCTGGGGCTGGCGCGCGAGTCCGTGCTGATGGTGAGCCTGCTGTCCTCGCTCGTCGGCATCCCGGTGATCCTCTACGCCGGTGCGCTGTCGGACCGGCTGGGCCGCCGCCCGCTGATCATCGCGGGCACGGTCGGCATGCTCGTCTGGGCGTTCCCGTACTTCCTGCTGGTCGACACGGGCTCGCTGCTGTGGATGTTCGTGGCCACGACCGTCGGCGGCATCGCGACCTCGCTGGTCTACGGGCCGATCGCCGCCTACCTGGGTGAGCTGTTCGCGCCCGAGGTCCGCTACTCGGGCGCGTCGCTGGCCTACCAGCTGGCGTCGATCCTGGTCAGCGGCGGTACGCCGGTCATCATGACGGCGCTGCTGGGCGCGACCGGGACCTCGCTGTCGGTGTCGGCGTTCCTGCTGCTCATGGCGGTGGTGACACTGGTGTCGGTGCTGCGGCTGCCGGAGACGCACCAACCGGAACAGGCCTGATCACGGCTGTGGAGGCCCGGATGAACCCGACAATCCGGGCCTTCACAGTCAAGACCTCTGCGGAACCTCGCGGCAATGCCGTACGTTGCTGCGTCGTGACCACTCTCATGGCGCGCTTCAAGCAGCGGATGCGCCGGTTCGCGCAGAAACCGGCGTCGATCGACCTCGCACCGTTCTCGGCCCGGCTCGCTGACGTGGACAAACACGCCGAGGCGTTCAAGGCGTTCAGCGACGAGGAGCTGACGGCCCACGCCGTGAAGCTGCGCGAGGAGTGCACCGACACCGAGCTGGTCGCGCTGACCAGGGAGGCCGCGGACCGCGCCATCGGGCAGCGGCCGTTCGACGTGCAGGTGCTGGGCGCGCTGGGCCTGCTCAACGGCCTCGTCGTCGAGATGGCCACCGGTGAGGGCAAGACGCTCGCCGGCGCCATGGCCGCGGCCGGGTTCGCGATCAAGGGCAAGCGCGTCCACGTGGTCAGCGTCAACGACTACCTGGCCCAGCGCGACGCCGAGTGGATGGGGCCGCTGTACCGGCTGCTCGGCGTCAGCGCCGGGTGGCTCAACGGCAGCTCCAAGCACGAGGAGCGGCGCGACGCCTACCAGTGCGAGGTCACGTACGCACCGGTCAGCGAGATCGGGTTCGACATCCTGCGCGACCGCATCGCCACCCGGCCGGAGGACCTGATCGTCCCCGAGCCCGAGGTCGCGCTGATCGACGAGGCCGACTCGGTGCTCGTCGACGAGGCCCGCGTGCCGCTCGTGCTGGCCGGTTCGACCAGCGCGGAGGCCGCCGACCCGGTGATCGCCGACCTGGTGAAGCGGCTGCGGCAGAACCTGCACTACGAGATCGACGACGAGGAGCGCAACGTCTTCCTCACCGGCGCGGGCTCCGAGGCCGTCGAGCGCGCGCTGGGCGAGATCGACCTGTACTCGCAGGAGCACGTCACCTCGACGCTGTCGAAGGTCAACGTGGCCCTGCACGCGCAGGTCCTGCTGCACCGCGACGTCGACTACATCGTGCGCGACGGCAAGGTGCACCTGATCAACGACACCCGCGGCCGCGTCGCGAAGCTGCAGCGGTGGCCGGACGGCCTGCAGGCCGCGGTCGAGGCCAAGGAGAACGTGCAGACGACCGAGTCGGGCGAGATCCTCGACTCGATGACCGTGCAGGCGCTGCTGTCGCGGTACCCGACGCGGTGCGGCATGACCGGCACGGCCGTGGCGGTCGCGGAGACCCTGCGCGAGTTCTACTCGCTCGAGGTCCTCGTGATCCCGCCGAACAAGGAGAACATCCGCGAGGACGAGCACTTCCGCCTCTACGCGACGCTGGAGCAGAAGGAAGCCGCGATCGTCGAGGAGATCAAGACCGCGCACGAGAGCGGGCGCCCGATCCTCGTCGGCACGCTCGACGTCGCCGAGTCGGAGCGGATCTCCACGAAGCTGCGCAAGGCCGGGCTCGAGTGCGTGGTGCTGAACGCGAAGAACGACGCCGAGGAGGCGGCGATCATCGCCGACGCCGGCTCGTTCGGGCGCATCACCGTGTCGACGCAGATGGCCGGTCGCGGCACGGACATCCGCCTGGGCGGCCACGAGGGCGAGGACCACGACCGCATCGCCGAGCTGGGCGGCCTGTACGTGGTCGGCACCGGCCGGCACTCGTCCTCCCGCCTCGACGACCAGCTGCGCGGCCGCGCCGGCCGCCAGGGCGACCCCGGTGGCTCGGTGTTCTTCTCGTCGCTGCAGGACGACCTCATCACCCAGTACGCGCCCGACGCCGAGGACCCGTCCGAAGTGGACACCGACGGCCGGGTGCGCGACAAGGGCCTGCTGCACACCTTCGAGCACGCCCAGCGCGTGGCCGAGGGCGTGGACCTGGAGATCCACCGCAACACGTGGCGCTACAACAAGCTGATCGAGCACCAGCGCGACCTGCTGCTCAAGCACCGGGACGTGGTGCTGCGCACGGACGCCGCGTTCGAGAAGCTCGGCGAGAAGGAGGGTGCGCCCGACGAGATCGCGGCGGAGGCGGCGCGCGGGATCACGCTGTTCTTCCTCGACGACCTGTGGACGCACCACCTGACGTTCCTGTCCGACCTGCGCGAGGGCATCCACCTGCGCGCGCTGGCGCGGCAGAACCCGCTCGACGAGTTCCACCGCGAGGCCATCCCGGCGTTCAACAAGATCGTGCCGGAGTCGTGGGAAGCTCGCGAAGGAGAAGTACGAGGCAGCGAAGATCACCGACGACGGCTACGACCTCGCCGACGCCGGGGTGAAGCGCCCCAGCTCGACGTGGACGTACCTGGTGCACGACAACCCGTTCGGCTCCGGGCTGGAGGAGACGATGAAGGGTCTGGTCAAGATGGTGCGCGGCCAGCGGCGCTGACCGTCACGGGCCGGACCGTCACGGGTCGGACCGTCGCTGCCCGGCCGTGACGGTCCGACGGTTGCGGCTCGACGGTCGCGGCTCGACCGTCGCGGTCCGATCGTCGCGGCTCGACCGTGCCGGTCCGATCGTCACGATCTGGGCAGCAGGTCGTCGGCCGCCCTGGCGGGCCTGGGCAGTTCCTCGGCCCGCGTGACCGCCCTCGCCGGGGTGGCCGCGGGTCTGGCCGCCACCGCGGGCGCGGCCGTGCTCCTGCTCGCCGTCGTCATCTCCTCGGAGAGCGTCCTGATCTCCGCGAGGATGTCGAGGTGCTCCTGCGACGGCGGTGGTCCCACGAAGTTGGACCTGTTGTGCGCCGTCCGTTCCGCTCGCTCGGCCAGTTGGCGGATGCGGCGGAGGAGATCGTGCTCCCCGTTGGGGGGCAAGAAGTCCGTCTGCTCCATCACCCGTGCAAGCTTTCGCGTGCACGGGTGACCAGTCGATCCCCTAGTCGGCTGATTCCAGTTTGCGGAGGAGCCAGGCGTGGAAGTCGCCGATGTGGTGCTCGGAGGGCACCAGCACTCCGCCCTGCGCGTAGGCCTTCGAGGCCATGGCGGGCTGGCATCGCTCGCAGGCTTCGAAGTCCTGCTCGTTCACCCGGTGGAACAGCTCGACCGAGCGGGAGACGTCACGGCCGGTGGCGACGACTTCCTTGGCGTAGAGCCAATCGCACTCCACGACCGTCCGGTCCGCGGCCACCGGGTACATGCGGTGCACGATCACGTGGTCCGGCACGAGGTTCACGAAGACCTGCGGTTTGACGGTGATGGCGTAGTACTTCCGGTCGCGTTCCTCCTCCAGCGCCGCAAGCCTTGCGAAGCCCTCACCACCGTCGACGGTGAACCCCTGGACGTCCTCGCCGAACTCGGCGCCGTGGCCGACGTAGTACTGCGCCGCGTAGCCGTCGGCGAACTCGGGCAGCACCTCGGTCAGCTCGGGGTGGATGGTCGCGCAGTGGTAGCACTCCATGAAGTTCTCGATGATCAGCTTCCAGTTGGCCCTGACGTCGTAGACGATCCGCCTGCCCACGGACAACCGGTCGACCTCGTAGCCGTCGATGGCGTCGAGTGACCCCAAACGTTCGGTCACCGCGCTCAGCACGTCGTCCTCGAACCTCGGAGGACTGTCCGAAAGGTTCACCCACACGTAGCCGAGCCATTCGCGCAAATGCACCTTCGTCAGTCCATACGCAACGCGATCGACGTCGGGCATTGAGGTGAGGTTGGGTGCGGCGATCAGGTTTCCGTCCAACGCGTAGGTCCAGGCGTGGTAAGGGCACTGGAACGCGCGTTTGACGCTGCCGGCCTCCTCGACGCAGATGCGCGCGCCGCGGTGGCGGCACACGTTGAGGAACGCGTTGAGCGCACCGCGGCGGTCGCGTGCGACGAGCACGCTCTCCCGTCCGACCTGCACCGTGCGGAAGTCGCCGGCGTCCGGGAGGTCGGCCGCGCGGACCGCGCAGAACCACATGCGCTCGAAGATGGCCGCCTGTTCCCGTTCGAAGATCGCGGGATCGGTGTAGTAGCGGCCCTCCAGCGTGGGGATCAGGCTGCCGGTCATGCTCCGCCTCTCAGACGCGCCGGGTCGAACAGGGCGATCGGGTGCCTCGTCGCACCCTCGGCTGCGAGGTCGGCGACGATCTCGCCGACCACCGGCACGAACTTGAAGCCGTGCCCGGAGAACCCGCACGCCACCGTGACGCCGCCTTGGCGCGCGATCACGAAGTGGCCGTCGGCGGTGTTGGTGAACATGCAGGTGGACGCCCGGTCGAAGGTGCCGGTGACACCGGGCATGCGGTCGGCGACCAGCGCCCTGGCCGCCTCGACCTCGTGGTCGTGGACGGTGCGGTCGATGGTCTCCGGTGTGCAGGACCGGCCTTCGCCGTAGATGGCGACCTTGACGGTGCCGCCGCGTTCGGGGAAGCCGTAGAACGTGCGGCCGGTGCGTTCCCAGATGTAGGTGGGGTGGTCGCGGAGGTCCGCGGTGGGGCGGAAGAAGTGCTGCACCTGTCGTTCGACCTCGAACGTGACGCCCAGGTGCGCCAGCAGCCGCGGCGCCCACGGTCCCGGTGCGAGGACGACGTGACCGGTCTCGTAGGTGCCCTTCGCGGTGGTGACGCGGCCGGCCTCCCAGCGGGTCACCGGTTCCGCGAAGCGCAGCTCGGCGCCCGCCCGTGCGGCGAGGTCGAGGTGGGCGCGCACGGCGCTCTCCGGCACGACGTAGCCCGCTCCGGGTTCGTGCAGCGCGACCTCGTGCGGGTGCGGCCGCATCACCGGGAAGCGCCGGCGGATGTCGTGCGCGTCCAGCACCTCGTGCCGCAGGCCGTACTGCTCGGCGCTGCGCCGGCTGTCCGCGACGGTGCGGCTGTCCGGTGCGCCGACGAGGACGCCGCCGACCCGGTGGAAGATCCGCTGCCCGCTGTCGTGCTCGACCCGGTCCCACAGCTCGTGCGCGCGCAGCAGCAACGGGACGTAGGCCGGGTCCTCGAAGTAGGCCTGCCGCGTGATCCGCGACTCGCCGTGGCTGGAGCCCAGTGCGTGCACGGGCGTGAACTGCTCGAGCCCCAGCACCCGGAGTCCGCGCCGGGCCAGGTGCCAGGCCGCGGCGCTGCCCATGCCGCCGAGCCCGACCACGACGACGTCGTAGGTGCCGCTCACCCGCGCAGCCGCTTCATCCCGGGGTCGAACAGCGGCTCCGGCACCGGCCGCGCGCGCACCCTGGAGCCGAAGTACTCGATCTCGACCTCGCCGACGCCCTCGGGCAGCCACGCGTAGGCGATGTTGACGCCCGTCGTGTACCCGTAGGCCGCGCTCGTGACGTACCCGACCGGCTCACCGCCGTGGAACACCGGCTCGCTGCCCATGACGACCTGGTGCGGGTCGTCGATCGCCAGACACGTGAGTTTCCGGTCGCTGGAACGCTTCCCGAGCGCCTCCTTGCCGAGGAAGTCCTCGTCCTCCCGCACCGCGAACCCGAGGCCCGCCTCGAACGGGTCGTGCTCGTCGGTCACGTCGGTGCCCCACGACCGGTAGCCCTTCTCCAGCCGCAGGCTCGCGAACGCCCCGCGCCCGGCCGCGATCACGCCGTGCTCTCGCCCCGCCTCCCACAGCGTGTCCCACAGCGTCACGCCGAGGTCGGCCGTCGTGTACAGCTCCCAGCCCAGTTCGCCCACATAGGACAGTCGCAGCGCGGTCACCGGCACGTTCTTGACGAACCCCCGTTGCGCGGTGAAGTAGCCCTTCCCGGTGTCGAGCGTGTGCGCGACGCCGTTGAGCAGGTCGCGTGCCCTGGGTCCCCACAGGCCGATGCAGCACGTTCCCGCCGTGATGTCCCGGACGTGGACGTCGTCCGGTGCGTGCCGGGTGAGCCACGCCAGGTCGAGGTTGCCGTTGGCTCCGACCTGGAAGGTGGTCTCGTCGAGCCGCGCGACCGTGAGGTCGCTGCGCACACCGCCGGTCTCGTCGAGCAGCAACGTGTACACGACTGCGCCCGGTTTGCGCCGGAGGTTGTTGGTCGTCATGCGCTGCAGGAACTCCAGCGCGCCCGGCCCGCCGACCTCCAGCCGCTTCAACGGGGTCATGTCGAACATCGCCACGCGCCTGCGCGTCACCAGGGCCTCGGCGCCGCAGATCGGCGACCAGTACCGACTCGCCCACTCGCCGCGCTCCGGGACCTCCGCGACCTCGGGCAGGTCCGCATTGGCCTCGAACCAGTGCGGCCGCTCCCAGCCGGCGGCTTCGAGGAAGAACGCGCCCAGCTCCCGGTGCCGCGCGTAAAAGGGGCTCGTCCGCAGCGGCCGGGGGCTCTCCACGGGCTGCAGCGGGTGCAGCACGTCGTAGACCTCGGTGAAGTTCCGGCAGCTGCGCTCCAGCACGTAGTCCGGCGCCAGCTGCACCTGTTCGAACCGGCCGAGGTCGCTGGCGTGCAGGTCGAGCCGCGGCTGCCCGTCGACGATCCACTCGGCCACCGACCGCGCCACCCCGGCCGAGTGCGTGATCCACACCGCCTCCGCGACCCAGAACCCGCGCACCCGCGGGTGCTCCCCCAGCAGCGGCATCCCGTCGCTGGTGAACGAGAACAGCCCGTTGAACCCGCGCTCGACCCCCGCCTCGGCCAGCGCCGGGAACAGTTCGACCGCGGCCTCCCACGACGGCGCGAAGTCCTCCTCGGTGAACGGCAACTCCGAGCCGGTGATGTCCCCGGCGGCGATCGGCATGGGCCGGTGCCCGTAGGCCCCGATGCCCAGCGCCCGGCCGTGCGAGCGGAAGTACAGGTCGGCTTCCTGGTGCCGCAGGATCGGCTGCCGCGCCAATGCCCGCGGGTCGGCGGCCAGCTCACCGGTGAAGGCGTACTGGTGCGCCATCGGCACGAGCGGGACGGTCAGCCCGACCATCTCCCCCAGCACCGGCCCCCACATCCCGGCGCACGACACCACGACGTCGGCCGGGAAGGCGCCGCTCCCGGTCCGCACCGCGGTCACCCGGTCGCCGGAGGTCTCGACGGCGACGACCCGCTGCCCGTACTCGAACCGCGCGCCCCGCTCGACCGCCCTCCGCGCCTGCACCTCGGCGGCGGCAACGGGTCTCGCGAGACCGTCGCTCGGGATCAGGAAGCCGCCGAGGACCTGGTCGTGGTCGAGCAACGGGTGCAGGCGCGCCACCTCGCCGGCGTCGACGAGCCGGCTCGGCACGCCCCACGCCGTGGCCCAGCCGTGCCGGCGGGACAGGTCGGCGAGCCGCTCGGGGGTCGTGGCGATCTCCAGGCCGCCGACCTGGTCGAAGCAGCCCAGCGCGGTGTACTTCTCGACCGTGTAGCGGGCGAACGCGGTCATGCTGCGGCAGGGGTTCGTCTGGAACACCAGGCCCGGTGCGTGGCCGCTGGACCCGCCCGCCGCGGGCCCGTCCGCCTGGTCGAGGACCGTGACGTCGGTGAAACCGCGTTCGGTGAGCTCGTCGGCGAGCGCGCACCCGACGATCCCCGCCCCCACGAGCACCACGCGAGGCACTGCACCAGGCATCAGGACACCCCTTCGCCGCTGTTGCGCGTCACAGAACTCGTTCCGCTATATGCAACAAGCTGCGGCCAGCGGGACCGCCTGTCAATACCGCCGTTCGTGCCGCGGGCGTGTGCCGGACCGTGAAAACGGGCGGCAGCGGTGCTGTTGACCTCGGTTGGCGCGGCACCCACGCCGAACGCTTACGGGCCCGCTCAGCCCGCGAAGTAGCCGAGCTGCGCCGACAGACCGGCCGCGGCCGCCGACATCGTCGGGACGATCTCCCGCACCCGGTGCCGCGACAACCGGTACGACGGCCCGGACGCGCTCATCGCCGCGACCACCTCGCCGCGGTGGCCGCGCACCGGGACCGCGACCGCGTGCAGGCCGAGCTCCAGCTCCTCGAAGCACACCGCGAACCCCTGCCGTGCGACCTCGTCGAGCTCGGCCAGCAGGCGAACGGGGTCGACCACGGTGTTCTCGGTGTAGGGGTCGAGGTCCTGCGCGGCCAGCCGCGTGCGCTCGGCCTCCGGCAGGTGGGCCAGGAGGACCTTGCCGGACGAGGTGGCGTGCAACGGGGTCCGCCGGCCGATCCAGTTCACCGCCGAGACGGCGGCGGAACCGCGGGCCTGGGTGGTGTTGATGGCGACGCCGGCGTCGTGCACGGCGATGTTCACGGTCTCGCCGAGCTCGTCGGCGAGGGCCTGGCAGACGGGCTGGCCGAGCTTGGTGAGGTCCATCCGGCCGGTGGCGGCGCCCGCGAGCCGGACCACGCCGAAGCCGATCGCGTACTTGCCGCGTTCCCCCAGTTGCTCGACCAGTCCGCGGGCCTCCAGGACGGAGACGAGCCTCGACACCGTGGACTTGTGCACGCCCAGCTCACCCGCGATCTCGGTGATCCCGGCCTCGCCCTGGGCCAGCAGCTCCAGCACGCTGATCGCCCGGTCGACGGACTGCACCTGAGCTGCCGAGTCGGAGTTGCCCATCGCGCAACAGTAACCGGGAAGCAAAACACCCGGCCGAACTCTTGACGGCGAGTCGGCGGAGCCGGACATTGTGTTGCGTCATTCGGAACGCGTTTCGCTTCACGCAACGGAGGCCGACGATGATCCGCGCCTGCGCTCTCACGGACCTGCCCCCAGGAGAGGCGGTGCGCATCGTCGGTCCTCATGCGCCGATCGCCGTCTTCAACGCCGACGGCACCCTGTACGCCATCGACGACACCTGCACCCACCAGGACGCCTCCCTCAGCGAGGGGTGGCTGGAGGGGTGCCTCGTCGAGTGCCCGCTGCACGCCGCGTCGTTCGACCTTCGCACGGGCGAGCCCACGTGTCTGCCCGCCAAACGACCGGTGAGGACCTACCCCGTTCGCGTGGAGGATGGTGAGGTCTATGTCGATGTCGAGGTGAACAGGGACGTGGCGTGAGGACGATCGCGATCATCGGTGCTTCGCTGGCCGGTCTGAGGTCGGCGCAGGCACTGCGCAGGCAGGGGTTCGACGGACGGGTCGTCGTGGTGGGTGAGGAGGTCCACCTGCCCTACGACCGGCCGCCGTTGTCGAAGGACTTCCTGCTGGGCAAGTGCGAGGCGGTGCCGCTGGCCGACCAGGAGGACCTCGACGAGCTTGACGCGCAGTGGCGGCTCGGCGTGCGGGCCACCGGGCTGTCCGCGCGCGAAGTCTCACTCAGCGACGGCACCACCGTCGCCGCCGACGGGTTCGTCATCGCCACCGGCGGTGTCGCGCGCACGATGCCGGGCACGCACGTCCTGCGCACCCTCGACGACGCGACCAGGCTGCGCGACGCGTTCGCCGGCGCGCAGCACGTCGGCATCATCGGTGCCGGGTTCATCGGCGCGGAGATCGCGTCGAGCGCCCGCGCGCTCGGCAAGGAGGTCACGGTCGTCGAGGCGCTGCCGACGCCGTTGACCCGCGTGCTGGGACCGGAGATGGGCGCCGCGTGCGGGCAGCTGCACGGCGACCACGGATCAACGTTGATCACCGGCGTCAACGTTGAGTCGGTCAACGTTGACGGCGGGATCAAGCTCGCCGACGGCCGGCTCGTCGGCGCCGACGTCGTCGTCGCGGGCATCGGAGCCCGTCCGGCGACCGACTGGCTCGCCGGCGGCCCGGTCGACCTGAACAACGGCGTCGCGTGCGACGCGGGCGGCGTGACGAACCTCCGCAACGTCGTCGCCGTCGGGGACGTCGCCAACTGCGCGGGGCACCGCGCCGAGCACTGGACGTCGGCCACCGAGCAGGCGCAGGTCGCCGTCCGCAACCTGCTCGCGGGCGAGACCGTCGCCACGCACGCCAGCGGCGGCTACGTGTGGTCGGACCAGTACGGCGTGCGGATCCAGTTCGCCGGACGAGCGACGAACGTCGTTCGCGTCGAAGACGGGTCCATCGAGGACCGGAAGTTCGTCGCGACCTACCGGGACGACCGTGACGAGGACGCGGTCGTCGGTGTCCTGGCCATGAGCAACGCCCGGCTCTTCACCCGATTCCGCCGGGATCTCCGGTAGAGACGGTTGTCACGGTTTGACCGCCGCCGGCGACCGGCAACACCCCCATGTCCTGCGTGGACAGACGAGAGGGAGGCCTCCGTGTCGCCGGTGCGGCAGATCATCAACCCCTTCGACCAGAGTGTTCTCACCGAGGTCGAGGACCAGACCCGCGAACAGGCGACCCAGGCGATCGCGAAGGCCAGAACCGCTTTCGACCACGGCGACTGGCAGCACTCGGCGCCCGAGCACCGCGCCGCCGTGCTGAACCGGGTCGCGGACCTGCTGGAGCGCGACAAGGAGGACATCGCCCGCACCGAGACCCTCGACACCGGCAAGACGCTGGTGGAGAGCCGGATCGACGTGGACGACGTCGTCTCGGTCTTCCGCTACTACGGCGGGCTGGCCGGCCTGCTGCACCCGAAGATCATCCAGGGCACGCCGGAAGACGTCATCAGCCGCGTCGACCACGAACCGGTCGGCGTGTGCGGCATGATCGCGCCCTGGAACTACCCGCTGCTGCAGATCTCCTGGAAGATCGCACCGGCGCTGCTGGCGGGCAACACGCTGGTCGCCAAACCGAGCGAGATCACCCCGCTCACCACGATCAAGCTGTTCGAGCTGCTGACCGAGGCCGGGCTGCCCGACGGTGTCGCGAACCTCGTGCTCGGCACCGGCCCCGAGGTGGGTGCCCCGCTGAGCGAGCACCCGGACGTGGACCTGATCTCGTTCACCGGCAGCCTCGCCACCGGTCAGCGGATCATGGCCGCCGCGGCGCGGACGGTGAAGAAGGTCGCGCTGGAGCTGGGCGGCAAGAACCCGAACATCGTCTTCGCGGACGCCGACCTCGACGTCGCCGTCGACTACGCGCTCACCGCCGCGTTCTTCCACGCGGGCCAGGTCTGCTCGTCCGGCACGCGGCTCATCGTGCACACCGAGGTCTACGACGACTTCGTGGACGAGGTCGCCCGCCGTGCCGACCTCGTCAAGCTGGGCAACGGCTTCGACCCCGACACCGAGTCCGGTCCCCTCGTCTCCGCCGAGCACCGCGCCAAGGTCGAGCGTTACGTCGAGATCGCGGAGCAGGAGGGCGCCACCCTGAAGGCCGGCGGCAGGCGACCGGACGAACCCGAACTGCGGAACGGTTTCTTCTTCCGCCCCACCGTCTACGCGGACTGCCGCGCGGACATGCGGCTCGTCCAGGACGAGACGTTCGGCCCGATCATCACCGCCGAGCGCTTCCAGACCGAGCAGGAGGCGATCGCGCTGGGCAACAACACCGACTACGGCCTCGCCGGCGGTGTGTGGAGCCAGGACCTCGACAAGGCGCAGCGGGTCGCCAAGAAGCTGCGCCACGGCACCATGTGGATCAACGAGTTCGGCCCCTACCTGCCGCAGGCCGAGTGGGGCGGCTTCAAGCGCTCCGGTGTCGGCCGCGAGCTCGGCACCGCCGGTCTGCACGAGTACACCGAGCCCAAGCACGTCTACCAGAACCTCAAGCCACAGGCCCAGAACTGGTTCGCACGCCGCACTCGTTCCGCGCGGGAGGACACCGAGTGACCGCGTACGACTACGTGATCGTCGGCGGCGGCACGGCGGGCTGCGTGCTCGCGGCACGGCTGACCGAGGACGAGAACGTCACCGTTGCGGTCATCGAGGGCGGTCCCTCCGACGTGGGCGACGAGAAGATCCTGAACCTGCGCAACTGGATCAACCTGCTGGAGACCGAGTACGACTACGACTACCCGACGGTCGAGCAGCCCAACGGCAACTCGCACATCCGGCACAGCCGCGCGAAGGTCCTGGGCGGGTGTTCCAGCCACAACACGCTGATCTGCTTCCGGCCGCTGCCGCAGGACCTCGACGACTGGGGCCACGGCTGGACGTGGGACGCGGTCGGCCCGTACTTCGACAGGGTCCAGCTCAACATCATCCCGGTGGCGGAGAAGGACCGGAACCCGATCGCGCGGGACTTCGTGGCCGCGGCGCGGCGGGCCACCGGTGTTCCCGAGGTCGAGGACTTCAACGCCGGGCCGTTCCAGGACGGCGTGGGTTTCTTCTCCATCGCCTACCACCCGGAGAAGGGCAACCAGCGTTCGAGCGCGTCCACGGCGTACGTGCACCCGGTCCTGGAGCGCAGGAACCTGACGCTGCTGCTCCACACGTGGGCGAGCAAGATCGAGCTCGACGGCGACCGCGCGATCGGCGTGCACACCGACAAGGGCTACGTCGAGGCGAACAAGGAGGTCCTGCTGTGCGCGGGCGCCATCGACACGCCCCGCCTGCTGATGCTCTCCGGCGTCGGTGACGCCGAGCACCTGAGCAGCATCGGCATCGAGCCGAAGCACGACCTGCCCGGTGTCGGCGAGAACCTGCTCGACCACCCCGAGTCGGTGATCGTGTGGGAGACCACGGGACCGTTGCCGGAGAACTCGGTGATGGACTCCGACGCGGGCCTGTTCATCCGCCGCGACGCCGCCGACCCGCGGCCGGACCTGATGTTCCACTTCTACCAGATCCCGTTCACCGTCCACACGGAACGCCTCGGCCACCCGGCGGTGGAGCACGGCGTGTGCATGACGCCGAACGTCCCGCGCCCGCACAGCAGGGGCCGGATGTGGTTGCGGTCCAGCGACCCGGCGGAGAAGCCCGCGCTCGACTTCGGCTACTTCACCCACCCCGACGGCTACGACGAGCAGACCCTGGTCGACGGCTTCAGGATCGCGCGGAAGATCGCCGAGCAGGAGCCGTTGAGGTCGTGGCTCAAACGGGAGATCGCCCCCGGCCCGGACGTCACGAGCGACGAGGAGCTGTCCGAGTACGGCCGCAGGGCCGCGCACACCGTCTACCACCCGGCAGGCACCTGCGCGATCGGGTCCGTTGTGGACGGTGACCTGAAGGTCATCGGCCTCGACGGCCTCCGCGTCGTCGACGCGTCCGTGTTCCCCACCATGCCGACGGTGAACCCCATGGTCACCGTCCTCATGATCGGAGAGCGGGCCGCCGACCTGATCAGGCAGGCGTAGCGGCGGTGACCGCCGAGGACCGGCTGGGTCACCTGATCGCCCTGCTGGTCACCATCGCGTCGGTCAGCTACGGCGCGGAAGGCTCCGGCGGCTACCTGCCGGCGTTCTTCGCGGCGGCATCATCGACCTCTACCAGTGCTACGGCTTCGATCCTCAGCGGTGCGCTCGTGGTCGGCCTCGGCCTGCTCTGCGTGCCGATCGCGAAGCCGTTCGGCGACTCCGACGCGGCGGCCGGTGGTGCGGTGCCGGTGTCAGCCGAGGAGGCGCAGCAGCCGCAGGGCGAGCTGCACCTCCAGCACGCGGTCCGGCGACTGCCAGTCGCCGAGCAGCGACGTGACCCGGTCGAGCCGTTGCGTGACCGTGTTGACGTGGAGGTGCAGCTCGGCCTTGGCGCGGCTCAGGCTCGCGCCGCAGCGGAAGTAGACCTCCAGCGTGTGCACCAGCTCCGTGCCGCGTTCGGTGTCGTAGTCGAGCACCGGGCCCAGCACGGACCGCACGTAGCCGGACACGTCCGCGCGTTCCCCGAGCAGCACGCCGACGAACCCGAGGTCGGCCATCGTCGCGGCGTCCTTCTCCCTGCCCAGCAACCGCAGCGCCCGCAGGCAGCGGCGGGCCTCCTCGTAGGCGGCCGCGATGGCCACCGGTCCCGCGACCGGCCCGGACGCGCCGACCGTGGCTCCCAGTGCCCGCGCGACCTCCTGGGCGACCGCCGTCGACCCGGACGGCAGCGCCAGCACCACGTCCCGGTCCCGCGACCCCGCCAGTCCTCTGTGGACCGATGCGTAGTGCGTGGCGGCGCCCAGGTTCCCGTCCGCCACGAGCACGACGTGCGGGTCGGTCAGCTCGACGCCGACCCGGCGTGCCCGCGCCAGCAGCCCCGCCGGGTCGCGCCCGTCGAGGAGGTCGGTGATCAGCTCGCCGCGGACCTTGTTCTCCGCCTCCGCCACGGTCCTGCGCAGCAGCAACAGCAACGCCGTCACGACCGCCGACCGTTCGAACAGCCGCCGGTCGGCGTCCGACAGCTCTGGCCGCCCGGACAGGGTGACCCCGCCGAGCAGCTCCGAACCCGCGAGCACCGCGCACACCCACACGCCGTCGATCCGCACCGCACGGCCGTTGGCGCGCACCGCGGGCGTCGGCGCGGTCTCCAGGACCTCCACCGCACCGCCCAGCAGCTCCCCCACCGCGGCGGCCACGTCGGCGGCGGAACCACCGCGCAGCACCAAGTCCGTGAGCCGGTCGTGCGCCTCCTCCGCGCGTTTCATCGCGGCGTTGTTGGCCTGGATGGTCTCGAACAGCGACGCCGTGTCGATCGCGATGGCCGCGTGGTCGGCCAGCGACTGCAGCAGCGAGACCTCCTCCGGCGGGAACTCCCGCGCGGTCCGGTCGGCCGCGTAGAGCACGCCGATGACCTTCGAACCGAGCTTCAGCGGCACGCCCAGGATCGCCACCAGGCCCTCGTCGCGCACCGCCGAGTCGATCGGGCCGGTGTGGTTGAACCGGGCGTCGCCGAAGTAGTCGGGCGTGACGTAGGGCTGGGCGGTCTGCGCCACGAGCCCGCCCAGGCCCTCGCCGAGGCCGAGCCGGACCTGCTGGAAGAGCGGCGAGACCGACCCGTCCGTCACCCGCATGTAGGTGCCGGCCGGGTCGTTCATCGACAGGTACGACAGGTCGGTGCCGAGCAGCGTGCGCGCCCTCCGCACGATCGAGCGGAGGACCGCGTCCGGCTCGCGCATGCCCGCGAGCTCGGACGCGGTGTCGAACAACGCCGCCAGTTCGGCTTCACGCCGTCGTGTCACACCCCAACCCTGTCACGTTCCTCCAGGTCCGCACCACGGGTCTCCTTCGCGAAGACGATCGCGACCACGGTGATCACGCAGGTGAGGACCACGTAGACGGCGATGGGGAACGACGACCCGTACGCCTGCAGCAGCGCGGTCGCGATCAACGGGGCCAGCGCGCCGGCCGCGATCGAGGCGAGCTGGTAGCCGACCGATGCACCCGAGTAGCGCACCCGCGTGCCGAACAGCTCCGAGAAGAACGCCGCCTGCGGCCCGTACATCGCGCCGTGCAGCACGAGTCCGACGGTCGTGGCGAGGGTGATCAGCACCGGGTCCCTGGTGTCGAGCAGCGCGAAGAACGCGAAGATCCACCCGGCCATGCCGACCGTGCCGACGAGGTAGACCGGCTTCCGCCCGAACCGGTCGGAGAGGTGGCCCCACACCGGGATCGTCACCAGGTGCACCGCCGAGGCGACCAGCACCGCGTTGAGACCGACCGACTTCGACAGCCCGAGGCCGGTGACGACGTAGACGAGGATGAACGCCGTGATCACGTAGTACGACACGTTCTCGGCGAACCGCGCGCCCATCGCGATCAGCACCTCGCGCCAGTTGTGCTTGAGCAGCTCCAGCGCGGGCGCCTTCTCCTCGGCCGGCCCCTTCGCCTTCGTCTCCTGTGCCGCCTTCTCCTGGGCGGCCAGGAAGATCGGCGACTCCGACACGGTGAGCCGAATCCACAGACCGATCACCACGAGCACACCGGAGAGCAGGAACGGGATGCGCCAGCCCCACGCGAGGAAGTCCGCGTCCGACTGCACCGCCGCGAGGACCGCGAGCACCGCCGTCGCGAGCAGGTTGCCGCACGGCACACCGGCCTGCGGCCACGACGCCCAGAACCCGCGCCGCTGCGGATCACCGTGCTCGGACACGATGAGCACGGCCCCGCCCCACTCGCCGCCGAGCGCGAAGCCCTGCACCAGCCGCAGGAACGTCAGCAGCAACGGCGCCAGGACGCCCACCGACGCGTACGTGGGCAGCACGCCCATCAGCATCGTCGCGCCACCCATCAGCAGCAACGACAGCACCAGCAGCTTCTTGCGCCCCAGCCGGTCGCCGTAGTGGCCGAACACCAGCCCGCCCAGCGGCCGTGCGAGGAAGCCGATCGCGTACGTGGTGAAGGCGAGCAGCGTGCCGGTCAGCGGATCGGCGGTCGGGAAGAAGAGCTTGTTGAACACCAGGGCGGCGGCCGACCCGTAGAGGAAGAAGTCGTACCACTCCACCGTTGTCCCGATGAGTGAGGCCCCAACCACTTTCTTGATCATCGACAACTCCTCATTGAGCAGTCCAGCCGCCGTCGACGGCCAACGACGTACCGGTCACAAAACTGTTGTCGCACAACCACAGCACGGCTGCCGCCACCTCGTCGGGCTCGATCAGCCGCTTGACTGCGCTGCGCTTGAGGAAGACCTGCTCCGCGACGTCGGCCGCGGGGATGCCGTGCACCCGCGCCTGGTCGGCGATCTGCTTCTCCACCAACGGGGTCCGCACGTAGCCGGGTGCCACGCAGTTGGAGGTCACGCCGTGCGGCGCGCCCTCGATCGCGGCGACCTTGGAGAAGCCCTCCAGGCCGTGCTTCGCCGCCACGTAGGCGGACTTGAACGCCGACGCCCGCAGCCCGTGCACGCTGGAGACGTGGACCAGCCGTCCCCAGCCGCGGTCGTACATGTGCGGCAGGACGTGCCGGGTGAGCCGGAACGCGGCACCGAGCATGAGTTCCAGCATCGCCGAGAAGCGGTCGGCGGGGAACTCGTGGATGGGGGCGACGTGCTGCACGCCGGCGTTGTTGACGAGGACGTCGACCTCGGCGGGCAAAGCGCCGACGTCACCGGTCAGGTCGAGGACGTGCCCGACACCGCCGATCTCCTCGGCGAGCGGCAGCACGCCGGGGTCGACGTCGACCAGGTGGACTTTCGCGCCGTCAGACGACAGGGCGCGGGCGCAGGCCAGGCCGATGCCGCTGGCGGCTCCGGTGACCAGTGCGGTGTGGCCCGTGACACTCGACATGGCCGGAAACGGTAGGCGTGACCGGTCGTGACCGACATGTGGCGGCTCCACATATTGCCTGGTCGCAAGGTAGATTTAGCCACCATTTAGCGAGATTCGGGCATATGTCGCGAGAACGCCGGGTACAGGGGCGTAAGCTCCCGTCACCTGAACGGGGGAAGATCAGAACGAGGGGGCTACCACCATGTCTTTGACACCCATATACGACGACCTCCTGCGCGAGCTCGAAGAGATCGCACAGGAGGCCGGTCTGACCGGTTCGGAGCCCGTCCCCGAACCCGCCGAGTGACTACTTCGGGACAGCGATCAGGTCAGCGGGAACCGGCTGGTCCTTGCTGATCAGGTCGAACAGCTGGGACGCCTGCTCCTTGTTCCACTGCACGACCGAACCCGCACCGGGCACCGTCGGGGTGCCCGCGATCGGCACCGTCCCGCTCTGCGCCTCGCCCATGTTGAGGGCGACGCTCGCGAGGTGCCACACGTGGTCGTCCTCGTTGACCGACACCGCACCGGACGCCGCGTTGAGCAGCGGAACGACGCGGAACGGGTTCGCGAGGGTGGCAGGGCTCTGCACCTTCTCGAACAGCGCCGACAGGAACTTGCGCTGGTTCTGCACGCGCTGCAGGTCCGCGGTCGCGAACGCACGGGTCCGCACGAACCCGAGCGCCTGCGGCCCGTCGAGCTCCTGGCAGCCGGCGGGCAGGTCGATGCCGGCCAGCGGGTCCTTGATCGGCTCGTCGATGCAGATGTCGACGCCGCCGACCGCGTCGACCATGTCGGAGAACCCGCCGAAGCCGATCTCCATGTAGTGGTCGATCCGCACGCCCGTCGCACCCTCGACGGTCCGCACGAGCAGCTGCGGCCCACCGAACGCGAACGCCGCGTTGATCTTGTTGCGCCCGTTCTCCGGGATGGGGACGTAGGAGTCGCGCGGCAACGACAGCAGCGTCGGCTTGGCCGCGCTGTTGTCCGGCAGGTGCAGCATCATGATGGTGTCGGTGCGCCGGCCCGCCGCGTCACCGGTCGCGAGAGCGTCCTTCTGCTCCTGCGACAGGCCTTCCCGCGCGTCGGAACCGACGAGCAGCCACGTGGTGCCCGGCGTCTCGGCCGGCCGCCCCTCGTAGTCCGGCAGCGCGTCGATGCGCTTGAGGGTCGAGTCGACGTAGAAGAAGAACCCGACTGCGGCCAGCAGCAAGACCAGCAGCACGACGAGGATGGTGCGTCCGGGACGCTTCCTCTTCCTCGGTCGCCCCTGCGGCATGGGACGCCGCTGCTGCTGATAGCCCTGGTGGTACCCAGCGCTCATGTGTCGCCAACCCCGATCGCATCAGTTTCGCTTTGCACCTAGGGACGCGGTGCGCCCGTTCAGGTTGCGACGAACCTACCGGGGCGGCAGCACGAGCGCTTCGAAGAGGCGGGTGACCTCAGCCGACGGGTCGTCGGTCCAGCCCGTGTGCGCGGGCGAGGTCTGCACGACGGTGCTGCGCGGCGCCGTGAGCCAACGGAACCGCTGCCCGATCGTCGTCCGGCTCACCGGTCCCGCGTCCGGCGTGCCGTCGCACGAGCTCGCCAGGTGGGCCAGGCTGCTGCCGAGCGTCTCGAGGTCGAGCGCCGGGTCGAGCGCCCGGAGCCGGTCACCGTCCACATGGGTCTTGGCGCACAGGAAGTCCAGCGCGGCGCAGTAGACGATCACGCCGACGTTCACGAACTCGCCCCGCTCCTGCCGCGGCACCGCCCGCAGCAGCGCGTACTCAAACACGTGCGGCACGCGCGGCCTCCAGCGAGTCGACCCAGCCGCGGTGGGCGAGGCGGAAGGTGAAGAAGTCCTTGTAGCGCCGCCTGAGTTCCTGCGGGTCACCCTCCAGCCACTCGTCGGGCACGAGCGCGAGCACCTCGTCGAGCAGCTCCGGCGTGATCTTCGCGGCGAACTCCGCGTCCACTTCGGACAGAGCACCGGCGTTGGGCAGCATGGCGTGGTCGGAGGCGTCGTAGCGGAACTCCTTGGTGGCGGGCCTGTCCTCGCTCCAGGAGTAGTGGAAGTACAGGCTCGCGCCGTGGTCGATGAGCCACGGTTCCCGGTGCCACAGCAGCATGTTCGGGTTGCGCCAGCTGCGGTCGACGTTGAGGGTGAGCGCGTCGAACCACAGCAGCCGGGTCGCGAGCTCCACACCGGGGTCGCGCACCACCGGGTTGAAGTCGAACGAGCCGGGCAGGTAGTCGAAGCCGAGGTTGAGCCCGCCGCTGGCGCGCAGCAGCTCCTGGACCTCCTGGTCCGGTTCCGCGCGGGCCAGCTCGGGGTCGAGGTGCACGAGCACGATCTCCGGCACCCGGAACCCCAGCCGCCGCGCCAGCTCGCCGACGACCACCTCGGCGACGAGCACCTTCACGCCCTGCCCCGCGCCGCGGAACTTCACCACGTACATGCCCAGGTCATCGGCCTCGACCAGCCCCGGCATGGAACCGCCCTCGCGGAACGGCGTCACGTACCGGGTGGCCGTGACCTCCCTCAGAGAACTCACCCGCGCATGATCACACGAACACCCGCGCGGAGCCGAGCGGGATTCCGCTCCGGCTCGGCCGGCCGCGGTGGCGGGGGACGCCACCGCGGCGAGCGGGCGTCACCCCAGTCGCGCGGGCAGCACGCAGACCGGGATCGGGGTCTGCAGCGCGGTTCCGGACGGGGTCAGCTTGCCGGTCGCGCCGTCCACGGCGAACGACGTGACCGTGTTCGAGTTCTGGTTGGCGGCGAACAGGAACCGCCCGCTCGGGTCGGTGGTGATGTGCCGCGGGTACCTGCCGCCGACCGGCGTGGTGCCGACCAGGGACAGCTCGGAGCCGCTCACCGCGAACTGCGCGACGCTGTCGTGGCCGCGGTTGGACAGGTAGACGAACCTGCCGTCGCCGGAGACCAGGACCTCGGCCGGGTAGTTGCGCGCCCCGCCCGCCGGTGCGGTCTGCAGGACCTGGCCGGGCGTGAGCCGCCCGTCGGCGTAGCCGCACGACACGATGGTCGAGTCGAGCTCGTTGGCCACGTAGGCGACCTTGCCGTTCGGGTGGAACGCCAGGTGCCGCGGTCCGGCGCCGGGCTTGAGCTTCGCCGTCGCGACCCTGGTGAGCTTCCCGGCCGCCAGCGAGTAGGTGAACACGGCGTCCGCGCCCAGGTCGACGGCCAGCGCGTACCGGCCGGCCGGGTCGAACAGGACCTGGTGGGCGTGCGGGCCCTGCTGGCGGTCCGGGTCGGGGCCGGAGCCGGTGTGCCGCACCAGCTGCGACCGCGCGCCGATGCCGCCGTCGGAGCGCAGCGGGAACACGCTGAGCGTGCCCGACGAGTAGTCGGCGGTGATCAGGTACCGGCCCGACGGGTCCAGCGTCAGGTGGCACGGGTCGGCGCCACCGGTCGCGACCTTGTTGACCACCTTCAGCGAGGTGGCGTCGATCGCGGTGACCTCGCCGTTGCTCGTCTCGTTGACCGCGTAGAGGAAGCGGCCGTCGCGCGACTCGATGACGAACGAGGGGTTCACCACGCCCTTGATGACACCGGTCTGCCGCAGCTGCCCCGAGGCGGTGTCGTAGGTGCCGATGCCGATGCCCTGGGCGCCACCGCTCCACGTCGTGTACGCCCCGAAGAAGACTCTCCGCGTGGTGGCAGCCGCCTCGGCGGTTCCTCCGGTCATCAGCAGTCCCGCTCCCACGCCCATGGCTCCGAGAAATCGTCGCCGGTCCACACCCACGTCCGCACCTCCGGTTCGATCTCAACGGCGGCGGCGCAGCCCACAGTGGCCCAGATCGATACAGTCCGGCAATAGGTGCAACAAAGATTGCGCCTACCGCAACGGGTCGGCGGAGATCAGCCGGGCCTTCTCGGCCGCGAGGTCGTAGGCGGGCTGCGGGAACTTCGGGTCCATCTCGCGCAGCGTCTCCAGCAGCAGCCGGCTCACCGCCCAGTTCCGGTACCACTTGCGGTCGGCGGGCACCGCGTACCAGGGCGTCGCCGAGCAGGCCCGCAACGCCGCCGTGTACGCCTCCTGGTACTTCGACCACTTGGACCGCACGTCGATGTCGGCCGGGTTGTACTTCCAGTTCTTGCGCGGGTCGTCCAGCCGTGCGAGCAGCCGCTCCTTCTGCACCTCCGGCGAGATGTGCAGGAAGCACTTGATGAGCGTGGTTCCGCTCTCGGCGAGCTCGGCCTCGAAGTCGTTGATCTCGCTGTACCGCTTGCGCAGCTCCGCCGCCGTCAGCAGCTTCTCCACCTTCGGCACCAGCACGTCCTCGTAGTGCGAGCGGTCGAACGCGCCGATGCGGCCCTTCTCCGGCAGCGCCTTGCGGACCCGTGTCAGGAAGTGCTGGCGGCGTTCGGCCGGGGTCGGCTTCTTGAACGACGCGATCCGCACGCCCTGCGGGTTCACCAGGCCGACGACGTGGCTGACGACCCCGCCCTTGCCCGAGGTGTCCATGCCCTGCAGCACCAGCAGGACCGCACGGGAGTCCTCCGCGTAGAGCGCCTCCTGCAAGCTGTCCAGCTCGGTCCCGGTGGCGGCGAGGTCCTCGGCCGCCTCCTTCTTGTTCGCCGGCCCGATCGGCCGACCGGCCGGGTCGAGGGTGGAGAGGTCCACCTCGTCGAGTCGCAGGGCCGCACGAACCGACTTCTTCGCCATCAGTCGACCGTAGCGATTCACCGCCCAGTCCGCTCGTCATGCAAAGATCACCCACCGATCGGTGGATCTACGCAACATTTGACGGCTCCCCGCAACGCTTCGCGGCTGAAATCGCCTGTCCGGCACCCTAGCCTTGGAGGATGACCGCCATCGCCGACCACCACACCAGGGGAACCATGAACCTGGCCAGCGCTGATTACGTCGCACTCGACGAGGAGTGGAGCACGCACAACTACCACCCGCTGCCGGTGGTCATCTCGCACGGCGAGGGGGCGTGGGTCACCGACGTCGAGGGGCGCCGTTACCTCGACTTCCTGTCCGGCTACTCGTCGCTGAACTTCGGCCACCGCCACCCCGACCTGGTGGCCGCCGCCGTCGAGCAGCTCGGCCGCGTGACGCTCACCAGCCGCGCGTTCCACCACGACCAGTTCGGCCTGTTCTGCCGCGAGCTTCGCCCAGCTCACCGGCACCGAGCTGGTCCTCGCGATGAACTCCGGCGCGGAGGCCGTCGAGTCCGCGATCAAGGTGGCGCGCAAGTGGGCCTACCGGGTCAAGGGCGTGCCCGAGGGCACCGCCGAGATCATCGTGGCCGGCTCGAACTTCCACGGCCGCACCACGACGATCGTGTCGTTCTCCACCGACGACACCGCGCGCAACGACTTCGGTCCGTTCACGCCGGGCTTCAAGGTCGTCAAGTACGGCAACCTCGACGAGGTCGAGTCCGCGATCTCCGAGCGCACCGCCGCCGTGCTGATCGAGCCGATCCAGGGCGAGGCCGGCGTCGTCGTGCCGCCCGCCGGGTACCTCGCGGGCATCCGCCGCCTGTGCGACGAGCACGACGTGCTGATGATCGCCGACGAGATCCAGTCCGGTCTCGGCCGCACCGGTGAGCTGTTCGCGCTCGACCACGAGGGTGTGCGCGCCGACCTCTACACGCTGGGCAAGGCGCTGGGCGGCGGCATCCTGCCGGTGTCCGCGGTGGTCGGGTCGAAGACGGTGCTGGGTGTGCTCAAGCCCGGCGAGCACGGCTCCACGTTCGGCGGCAACCCGCTCGCCTGCGCCGTCGGCCGCGCGGTGGTGCGGCTGCTGGCCACCGGCGAGTTCCAGGAGCGGTCCCGCGAGCTGGGCGGGTACCTGCACGCCGAGCTCGGCAAGCTGGTGGGCCACGGCGTCGCCGAGGTGCGCGGGCGCGGCCTGTGGGCCGGTGTCGAGATCGCGCCCGGCGGCCCGGTCGGCCGTGCGGCGTCCGAGGCGCTCTCCGCGCGGGGCGTGCTGTGCAAGGAGACCCACGCGTCCACGTTGCGCGTCGCGCCGCCGCTGGTGATCACGCGGGACGAGATCGACCTCGGTGTGCGGGCGATCGCGGCGGTCGTCGCACCGTAGCTGGCACCCTGGCGGGGTGATCGACGACTTCGCGAAGCAGTACCTGCACGAGGACCTCCGGGAGATCCGTGAGGTGATGGTGCGCAAGCTCGACGGGCTGTCCGAGTACGACGCCCGCCGGCCGCTGACCACGACGGGCACGAACCTGCTCGGCCTGGTCAAGCACCTGACCCTCACGGAGTCCCGCTACTTCGGCGAGGTCTTCGGCCGTCGGTGTCCGTGGCCGGTGGCCCGCTGGGACGACCCGGCGGTGCGCGGCACCGACCTGTGGGCGACCGAGCACGAGACGCGCGCGGAGATCGTCGAGGGCTATCGGCGCGCCTGGGAGCACTCGGACGCGACGATCGCCGCGCTGCCGGTCGACGCGCCCGGCCACGTCCCGTGGTGGCCGCGCCCGGACGTGCTGTTGTTCAACGTCCTCGTCCACGTGCTCACCGAGACCAACCGGCACGCCGGGCACGCCGACGTCCTGCGCGAGCAGCTCGACGGCACGGTCGAGGTCACGGGCAGGGACGCGGCGTTCTGGGAGCGGCGGAGGGCGGAGATCGACCGCGCCGCGCGCAACGCGTGACGGTTCGTGCCCGTCTGGGCGAATCGACTCAGGGCCGTAGGTCACAAATGCTGCGGACCAGGCACACCGTCCACCCGGCCGATGCATCATGGCTCGCATGGGTGAACGGGTGCGGGCTCGGGCTGCCGCCGCGCTGGGCCGGTGGGTCGAGCCGGAGGAGGTCTACGCGCGAGGCCGCGCGTTGCGGTCCACTGTGGACTTCAAGGCGCACAGGGCCGTCTCGCTGGCCGCGCGGCGCCCCTCGGTAGAGGAGTTCCTGCACGCGAGCAACCAGGGCCGGCTGGAGCACCTGGTCCCGTTGCGGATCGGGCGGATGCTGGCCAACCCGTTCGCGTTCTTCCGCGGCGCGGCCGGCCTGCAGGCGGGCGACCTGGCCGCCGGGGTCTCGACCGGTGTGCACGCCCAGCTGTGCGGTGACGCGCACGCGGCGAACTTCGGCCTCTACGGCACGCCCGAGGGCCAGATCGTCATGGACGTCAACGACTTCGACGAGACGCTGCCGGGCCCGTGGGAGTGGGACCTCAAGCGGCTCGTCACGTCGCTGGTGCTCGCCGGGCGCACCGGCGGCGTGTCCGACAAGGGGTGCCGTGACGCCGCCGAGGACGCCGTCAGCGCCTACCGCTCGGTGATCGCGCACCTGGCGGAGGTCCCGTTCATGGAATCGTGGACCGCACTGGGCGACGAGTCGACGCTGTCGAAGGTCAAGGCCGACGACCTGATCAACGACTTCTCCAAGGCAGCGCAGAAGTCGCGCAAGAACACCAGTGCCCGGTTCGCCGCGAGGTGGACCGCGCACGACGGCGAGCGGTGGCGGTTCGTCACGAACCCGCCGACCTTCACCTCCGTCACGCAGCGCACCGCCGACGCGGTGGTCGCCGCACTGCCGTCCTACGTGGACACCCTGCGCGAGTCCCGGACCAACCTGATCATGCGCTATGGCGTGTCGGACGTGGCGTTCCGGGTCGTCGGCACCGGCAGCGTCGGCCTGCGCAACTACCTGGTCCTGTTGCACGGCAACGGGGACGAGGCGCTCGTGCTGCAGTGCAAGGAGGCCAGGCCGTCGGCGCTGCAGCCGTTCCTGGACGTCGAGCCGGCCAAGCACGAGGGCAAGCGGATCGTGCACGGCGCGCGGCTGGTGCAGGCCGAGACCGACATCCTGCTGGGCTGGACGACGATCGAGGGCCGGCCGTTCATCGTGCGGCAGTTCCGCAACCGCAAGGGCGAGATCGACGCGACCACGCTCAAGCGCGACGACCTCGACGACTACGGCCGGTTCGCGGGCGCGCTGCTGGCCCGCGCGCACACCCGCTCGGTCGACCCGCGGCTGCTCGCGGGCTACTTCCGCAACGGCGGCGGCGAGGACCTCGACGAGGCGTTCGCGAAGTACGCGTTCGACTACGCCGACCGGACCGAGGCCGACCACGCCGAGCTCGCGGCGCTGGTCAAGAACGGGAAGCTGCCCGCGCACGTCGAGTGACCGCGCGGGCCGACACGCCAGCGGATCCGCCGCACCGAGGCGGGTGGGAAGAATGTTTAGCCTGGTCACATGAAGATCCGCCGCGCCGCCTCCCCCGACGACGTGTCCGCCGCAGCGCACCTGTTCGACACGCCGCCGCTGCCGGACGCGACGGCGCGGTTCCTCGCCCAGGACCACCACCACCTGCTGATCGCCTACGTCGGCGAGCGGCCGGCCGGGTTCGTGTCCGGTGTGGAGACCACGCACCCGGACAAGGGCACCGAGATGTTCCTCTACGAGCTGGGCGTGGACGAGGCGTTCCTGCGCCGCGGCATCGGCACGGCGCTGGTCGAGGCGCTGCGCACGCTGGCGGCGGAACGGGGCTGCTACGCGATGTGGACCGGCACCGCCACCGGCGACACGGCGGCGCAGGCCACCTACCGCAAGGCCGGCGGGCTGGTCGGCGACGGCGCGCTCGTCGCCTGGAACCTGCCGTTCACCGTTCCACCGGAGGCCTGACCCCGCCCGCGGCCCTGGTTCGGCAGATGGCGAACATGTCGGTGGTGGTCAGCGGCGATTTGATCATGTGTTGGTGGTACTTGCAGATGCCTGGCCAGGGAGGACGAGAGGCGGGGGCTCAGGTCCAGACCGGCTCGTCCACTTCGGACACGCGGCCGTCCGCGCGGAAGTGCAGGAACCGGTCGAACGACCGCGCGAACCACCGGTCGTGCGTCACCGCGACGACGGTGCCCTCGAAGTCGGCGAGCGCGTCCTGCAACGCCTCCGCGGAGGCGAGGTCGAGGTTGTCGGTCGGCTCGTCGAGCAGCAGCAGCGTCGCACCGGACAGCTCCAGCAGCAGGATCTGGAACCGGGCCTGCTGGCCGCCGGACAGGTGCTCGAACCGCTGGTCGCCCGCCTGGTGCAGGCCGTAGCGCTGCAGCACCGACATCGCGGCACCCCGGTCGCGGCCGGCGCGCTGGCCGTCGCCGTGCCAGAGGATGTCCACGAGCGTGCGGCCGAGCCACTCCGGGTGCTCGTGCGTCTGCGCGAACAGACCCGGCACAACGCGCGCGCCGAGCTTCCACGCGCCTGTGGTGCGCACGTCGTCACCGCCGAGCAGGCGCAGGAAGTGGCTCTTGCCCGAGCCGTTGGAACCCAGCACCGCCACCCGGTCGCCGAAGAAGATCTCCTGCGAGAACGGCTTCATCAGCCCGGTCAGCTCCAGCTGCTCGCACGTGATCGCGCGGACACCGGTGCGGCCGCCACGGAGCCGCGGCGCGACCTTCTCGTCCTGCGGGACCTCCGGTGGCGGTCCGGCGTCCTCGAACCGTTGCAGCCGTGCGGCCATCACGCGGTACTTCGGCGCCATCGACTCGTAGTACTTCGCCTGCTGCTGCAGTGAGCGCACGAGCTCCTTGAGGCGTTCGTGCTCCTCGTTCCAGCGGCGGTGGTCCTCCAGCAGCTTCTCGATGCGCCGCGCGCGGGCGTCGTGCCAGGTCGCGAACGAACCGGGGTGCGTCCACGCCGAGTGCGCCTCGACGGTCACGACGTGCGTGGCGGCGTTCGCGAGCAGCTCGCGGTCGTGGCTCACGACCAGCACGGCCTTGTCGGTGGCGCGCAGGCGGTCCTCCAGCCAGCGCTTGCCGGGCACGTCGAGGTAGTTGTCCGGCTCGTCGAGCAGGAGCACCTGTTCGTGGCCGCGCAGCAACGCCTCCAGCACCAGCCGCTTCTGCTCGCCACCCGACAGCGTGCGCACCTCGCGGAACCGGGCGCGGTCGAACGGCAGGCCGAGCGCCGCCACCGTCACGGTGTCCCAGAGCACCTCGACGTCGTACCCGCCGGCCTCGCCGTAGTCGGTGAGCGCGGTCGCGTACCGCATCTGCGCGGCCTCGTCGTCGGTGTCCATCAACGCGAGCTCGGCGTCGTCGAGCTCCTTCGCGGCCGCGCGCAACGGCTGCGGCGCCACGGCCAGCAGCAGGTCCCTGACCAGGGTGTCGTCGCGCACCGAGCCGATGAACTGCGGCATCACCGCGAGCCCGCCCTGCACGTGCACGCTGCCCTGCTTCGGCGTCAGCTCGCCGGACAGGATGCGCTGCAGCGTCGTCTTGCCGACCCCGTTCGCCCCCACCAGCGCGACGACGGTCCCGCCGCTCACCTTGAACGAGACGTCGCGGAACAGCTCCCGGCCGTCGGGGAGTGCGTACGCCAGCCCGTTCGCTTCCAGATAACCCACGCCGAGATGGTCACGGCAGCAGGGGTCTGGGCGCCACCGAGTTTCGGACAGCCTCTGCGCTGAGCAATATATTGGATATCAGCGGATGCGTATTGGATGCCGGTGCCACACGAGCACGCCGGCGGTCACCAGCAGGCACTGGAACGCCGGCCCGAACGCGGAGATCGTCAGGCACAGCACGGTCAACCCGCCGAACACGACCAGCAGGAGCCAGAACAGCCACGGCCGCGCGGACCGCGAGCTGGTCATGGCGCGGGCCAGACCGGGTTCTTCGGTGCGGAGCCGCTGCTCGATCTCGTCGAGGGAGCGGCGTTCGGCTTCGCTCAGCATCGGGGCCTCCGGGGAGACGTCGGGACGTCATCATTCCCACTCGTCCACCAGGGGATACTCGAAGAACACCGGACTCAAACTCGCCGAACGGGCGAGTTTCACCGGCTCAGGGCCACGAGCCTGGACACCGCCCGCAGGTACTTCTTGCGGTAGCCGCCGCGCAGCATCTCCTCGGTGAAGAGGTCCGACAGCGGCTGCCCGGACACCGCCACCGGGATGTCGCGGTCGTAGAGCCGGTCCCCCAGCGCGACCAGCCGCAACGCGACGGACTGGTCGGGCGCCGCGGTGACCCCGCGCAGGTGCACGGTGCTGACGCCGTCGACGAGCCGCCCGTACTTCGACGGGTGGATGCGGGCGAGGGCCTTGAGCAGGTCGCCGAAGTCGTCGAGGGTCGAGCCGGGCATCTGCTCGGCACGCGCCTGGAGCTCGTCGTCGGTCATCGGCGGCGGTGCGTCGGGCAGGCCGCGGTGGCGGTAGTCGGGGCCGTCGACGCGCACGACGTCGAACTTCGCCGACATCGACTGGATCTCGCGCAGGAAGTCGGCGGCGGCGAACCGGCCCTCGCCGAGCTTGTCCGGCAGCGTGTTGGAGGTGGCGGCGATGTGCACGCCCTGCGCCATCAGCTCCTTGATGAGCCGGGTGACGAGCATGGTGTCGCCGGGGTCGTCGAGCTCGAACTCGTCGATGGCGAGCAGCCGGTGCCCGCTCAGCCGCTTGACCGCCTCGGGGAACGTCAGCACGCCGACGAGGTTCGTGCAGCTCGACGAACGTGCCGTACGCCTTGGGGCCGGGCACGGCGTGCCACAGCGAGGCGAGCAGGTGGGTCTTGCCGACGCCGAAGCCGCCGTCGAGGTACAGGCCGAGCTTGCCCTCGTCCTCGGACCTGCCGAACAGCGACCACTTCCTGCGGCGCGCGTTCACCCGCGCGGCGAACTCCTGACCGGCCTTGACGGCGGCGGCCTGGCTGGGCTCGTCCGGGTTGGGGATGTAGCTGTCGAAGCTGACGGTGTCGAACCTGGGCGGGGGCACCAGGCCCTCGACCAGTTCGTCGGCCCCGATCTGGGGATCCCGGTCGGACAGGCGCATGCCCCGCAGCCTATCGGCGTGATGGGATGGCCCAGTGCAGATGTTGTGGCCCTCACCGGGCGTTGAGATGACCGACACAGCGCTGGAGGACCTCTACGGCTACCCGGCGGACCGCACGTGGGTGACCGCGAACTTCGTGTCCAGCGTGGACGGTGCGGTGACGGTCGACGGGCGCTCGGCGGGGCTCGGCTCGCCCGCGGACAAGCGGATCTACCTGCTCGGGCGCGACCTCGCGGACGTCGTGCTGGTGGGCGCGGGAACGGTGCTGGCCGAGGGCTACCGGGGTGCGCGGCCCGACGTGGCGCGGCGGGAACGGCTGGGCCTCGCGCCGGCGTTGCCGATCGCGGTCGTCACGGCGCGCGGCTCGCTCACCCCCGGCTTGCCGCTGTTCACCGACACGGCGGTCCCGCCGATCGTGGTCACGACGGCGCGGGCGGAGCTGCCCGAGCTGCCCGCCGACGTGGTCGTCGCCGGTGAGGACGAGGTCGACCTCGCGGTGGCGGTGCGGGAGCTGGCGGCGCGCGGGCTGCGCAGGATCAACCTGGAGGGCGGGCCGAAGCTGTTCGGCACGATGCTCGCCGCCGGGCTGGTCGACGAGCTGAACCTGACGGTGGCGCCGGTGCTCGCGGCCGGTGACGCCGGGCGGATCGCGCACGGACCGGGCGGGGTGCCCGCGGACCTGGAGCTGCGGTCGGTGCTGCGGGCGGACGACGTGCTGTTGCTGCGGTACCGGCGGCGGGACTCCCGCTGACGGTGCAGGATGTGCCGCGTGGACCTGCCACTGACCCCTCCCCTGCAGCCGATGCTGGCCACCGCGGTGAACGGCGTCCCCGACTCGGGCGACCTGCTGTTCGAACCGAAGTGGGACGGCTTCCGCTGCGTGGTGTTCCGCTGCGGTGACGAGGTCGTCCTGCAGTCGCGCAGCGGCAAGCCGCTGAACCGCTACTTCCCCGAGGTCGTGGCGTCGATGCTGGCGGTGCTGCCCGAACGCGTGGTCGTCGACGGCGAGCTCGTCGTGGCCCGCGACGACGAGCTGGACTTCGACGCGTTGTCCGAGCGCATCCACCCGGCGGCCTCGCGGGTGGCGCTGCTGTCCGAGACGTCACCGGCGACGTTCGTGGCGTTCGACCTGCTCGCACTGGGCTCACGGGAGCTGCTGGAGTCGGCGACGGTGGACCGGCGGGCGGCGCTGCTGGAGCTGCCGGGCCTGAACGTGACGCCGGCGACGACGTCGGTGGAGACCGCTCGGCAGTGGTTCACGCTGTTCGAGGGCGCCGGTCTGGACGGGGTGATGGGCAAGCTCGCCGACGGCCCGTACACGCCCGGCAAGCGTTCGATGATCAAGGTGAAGCACGCGCGCACGGCCGACGTCGTGCTGGCGGGTCTGCGTTGGCACAAGGACACCGAGCCGGGCACGGCCGTCGGGTCGATGCTGCTCGGCGTCTACGACGACAACGACGTGCTGCACCACATCGGTGTCTGCGGCTCGTTCAAGGCGGCCGAACGCCGTGAGCTGGCGGCCGAGCTGGCGCCGTTGATCACGACCGCCGACGACCACCCGTGGGCGGCCCCGCGGCCGGGGCAGCGGATTCCGGGGGAGATCAACCGGTGGCGCGGGCAGCAGGCCGGGTACGTGGCGCTGCGGCCGGAGCGGGTCGTGGAGATCCACTACACGCAGACCGAGGGCGACGCGCCGGTGCGGTTGCGGCACAACGGTCAGTTCGCGCGCTGGCGGCCGGACCGCGAGCCGCTGTCGTGCCGGTACGACCAGCTGGAGATCCCGGCGCGCTACGACGTGGCCTCGGTGCTGAAGGGTGAGCTGCGGGCCCGTTAGGCCTCGGGACGCGCGGACCGCGTGGCCCCCACGGATGCGATGACCACGCAGCACACGGCCACCCACTGCGCCGGTTCGAGGTGCTCGCCGAGCAGGACCAGCCCGGCCACGGCGGCGACCGCGGGTTCCAGCGACATCAGGATGCCGAACACCCGCGGCGGGATGCGGCGCAGCGCCTCCAGCTCCAGCGAGTACGGCACGACCGACGACAGCAACGCCACCGCCAAGCCCGCGACCAGCACGAACGGGTCCAGCAACGCCGTGCCCGCCGACGCTGCGCCGAACGGCAACGCGATCACCGCACCGACGACCATCGCCAGCGCCAGCCCCTTGCCGTCGGAGGTCTGGCTGCCGAGCTTGGCCGCGATCAGGATGTAGCCCGCCCAGCACACCGCCGCCGCCAGCGCGAACAGCACGCCGACCAGGTCGAGGCCGCCCTGCGCGCGGGTGAGCAGCAGAACGCCGCCGCCGGCCAGCACGACCCACACCCCGTCGAGCCAGCGGCGCGACCCGGCGACCGCCACCGCGAGCGGGCCGAGGAACTCGATGGTCACCGTCGCGCCGAGCGGGATGCGGTCGAGCGCCTGGTAGAAGGTCAGGTTCATCGCGGCCAGGACACCGCCGTAGCTCGCGACGACCAGCAGCGTGCGGCGGTCCACCCGCAGCGACGGGCGCCAGATGAGCAGCAGCACCGCGGCGGCGAGCACGAGCCGCACCGCCACCGTCCCGGTCGCGCCGACGGACGTGAAGAGCTGCTTCGCGAAGGCCGCTCCGACCTGGACGCTCACGATGCCGAGCAGCACGAGCGCCGGCGGCGGGACCGCCCCCATCAGGCGTGCGACGGGCAGACCGTCCGCATGAGACATCGCTCCATCGTGCAGGAGGTCCTTTCGGCACCCGATGCGGTTTCCCACAGGCCGGGAACGGCCTGACTCACCTTGTTCACACCTGGCGCGTGCGAGGCTCCACCCGAGCCCGAGTTGGACGGAAGTGAGGAACACCTGTGCGTCGCGCTGCCCTGGTCCTGCTGGCAGTGAGCGTGCTGACGGCGTGCAGCGCCGGGCCGTCGCTGCGGCCGGTGATCGCGGTCAGGGGCGAGGGCGACCAGCCCGCCGACCAGAGCGCGCTCGCGGGACCGCAGCCCGTTCCGCCGCTGGAGGACTACCGGTCGGACTCGCTCGCGTGGTCGCCGTGCGGCGAGCAGATGCGCGACCGGATCGGCACGAACGTGCCCGAGGGCGACCAGAAGTACGAGTGCGCACGGATGAGCGTGGTGCTCGACCCGCCGGGACGTCCCGGCCGCGGTTCGCTCAGCGTCTCGCTGACCCGCGTCGGCTCCGGCAAGAGCGCGCTGGTCGTGGTCGGCGACCCCGCCGGGGAGTCCGGCACGGTGAAGGCCGCGCGGCTCGCGGCGGCGCTGCCGGAGGACCTGCTCACCACCTACACGATCATCGGCGTGGACCGGCGCGGCACCGGCCGGTCCGAGGGCATGGCCTGCGTGCCGTCCGGGACGCGTGCGGCGCTCGTCGAGTACGACCCGGCCGAGCCCGAGCAGTCCCAGCTGGTGGTCGCGGCCGGTGAGGCGGCGCAGGAGTGCGTGCTCGACCTGGAGGGCAGGCTGACCGCGTTCGACTCGTGGCGCGCGGCCGCCGACCTCGAACGGCTCCGCGACCACCTCGGCACCGACCGGCTGAACCTGCTCGGCATCGGGGAGGGCTCGCGGGTCGTCACGACCTACGCCCAGCGCTACCCGAACCGCATCGGCCGCACCGTGCTCGACGGCGCCCCCGACCCGACGCTCGACCAGGCCGGTGTCCTCGAGTCCCGCGCGGCGGCCGCCGAGGCGACGTTCGAGGCCTTCGCCCGCGACTGCCTGGCCCGCGGCTGCGCGCTCACCAAGCCGCGCGACGACGTGAACGGCCTGCTCACCCAGCTGCGCACCACCCGCATCCGCGGCGAGTACGTGGACCTGACGGCCGGGTCCGCGCTGAACGCGATCCTGTCCGGCCTGGGCGACCGCTCCCGCTGGCCCGCGCTCGCCGACGCGATCGTGAAGGCCCGCGCGGGCGACGGCACCGCGCTGTTCACGTTCCTCAACCCGCTGGTCGGCGACCTCGACGAGAACCCGCCGCGCTTCGACGCCGGCCTCGTGATCGGCTGCAACGACACCACCACCCGCATCCCACCGGACCGGGTGAAGGCGCTGGCGACGGACTGGCAGGGCAAGCACCCGCTGTTCGGCACGCTGTTCGCCCGGCAGCTGCTGCACTGCAGCCCGTTCCCGGTGCCGTCGCTCGCGAAGGTGGACCCGCTGAAGAGCGCGCCGCCGATCGTGCTGCTCAGCACCGCCGACGACCCGGCCACGCCCGCCTCGGGCACCGAGCACGCGGCGCAGCGGCTGCCGGGGTCGGTGCTGATCGGCTGGCAGGGCAGCGGGCACGGGGCGCTCGGGGTGTCGGGCTGTGCGACCACCGCGGTGCGCGACTACCTGGTCGAGGCGAAGGTGCCGACGAACGGCACGGTCTGCCCGCCCTGATCTTCCAGGACATCAGCAGGGGGAGCCTTCCGCGGTTCGGGAAGGCTCCCCCTGCTCGGTTCTGGTGTCAGCAGCTCGAACAGCAGCCGCAGCCGGGCCCCGTGCACCCGGAACAGCATCCACACGTACCCATCAGGGCCTCCCGTTTTCACGCCGGACCAGCGGGACCTCCGCGCGTTCCACGGTCCGCCCCGCCACCGGCTCTGGGAAGCCCCCTCACCCGAACGCGGCCACACCACCACCGGTGCGGTCGCAGCCGGTGACCGCGTTACGCGCCCAGGTCCTCCAGCGCCTTCTGCGCTGCCTCCAGTTCGGCGCGCAGCTGCTCCACGCGGGCGAGCTGCTGGGCACGCGCCGCGTTCAGCACGCCCTCGACGATCTCGGCGACCTCGGGCGTGAGCAGCTTCGCGGCCTGCGCGACGGAGGCCGGCGAGACCGCCGTCGGCCGCACGGACTTGCGCGCGCCCTGCATGACCTCGACGGTCCACTCGCCCTCACCGGCGCTCACCAGGGTGATGGTGACCTCCGGCGCCGCCTTCGCACCACCCTGCTTGCGGGCGGGCTTCGGCGGCGGGGGCGCCTCGACTGCGGGAGCGGGTTTCGGCTTGGGGGCCGCGGGCTTCACCGGCACCTCCGGGACGTAGGGGTACTCGACCACAGTCTCCCGCGGCGGCTCGGGCTGCGCGGCGGGTGGTGCGGCGGGCTTCTTGCGGGGCGGTGGTTTCTCCAGCGTCAGCTCGGACGGGCCGAACGACATCTCGTCCTTCGACCCCGTCGGCCGCACCTGGATGAAGTCGCCCTCCTCCGGGTCGGTGAAGGCGAGCACCTTCGCCGACCTCCCCGCCTCCATGCCCACCGCGGCCGCCGTGAACCACACCAGCGGCTGAGTGCCCCCGTCGAGCTGTGAGCGCAGGTCGCCGACGTCCTCCGCCGACAGCCCGCTCTTCTTCGCCATCGCGCTGCCTCCCGCCATTCGAACACCTGTGCCCCAGCATGCCCTACACCCCTGACAATTCTGAGCACCGGGTCGACGGCAAGATCAAGTCACGGGAACCGTGCGGTGAAAGCGCTCTCAGGCGAACGGGCCGGTCACGCCTCTTCTGCGCGCAACCGGTACTCGCACCCGTACTCGACCACGTAGGCGAGGTCGTAGACGTGCACGATCTTGGGGCCGCCGTGCAGGTGCACGTACGTGACCGTCTGCTTCGGCTCCTCCGGCACGGAGGGCAGCGAGTCCACGCGCCCGTCGAGGGGACCGCCGACGTATCGGACGACGTAGGGCTGGGCCATGGCGACCTCCTCTCGTTCCGCCCAGTCTACGAGGTCACCCACCGGATCCAGAGCGGGTACAGCCGGTTGGCCCACCTGCCGGACGACCGGACGGCCAGCGCGTCACCCCTGCTCGCGCGCCCGCGACGGCTGCCTGGGCAGGACTACCGTCCGGGAGGTCAGGCACCCCACTGGAACACGAGGCCCGCCATGGCCGATGGCCCCACCGACCAGCTCCGCAGCCCCGTCCTCATCGAACTGTGCCTGCTGCTGCGCGACTTCCTCGACGACCTCGACCTGACCGACCTGAACGACGACGACCTTTACCGGCACATCGCCTTCGCGGTATCCCTTCAGCATTCCGGCCGTGACTTCACCGCGCGGCCCGCTCCGGAAGCTCGACCAGGTCGCAGCCGCCGTGCTGCGGCGGCTGGCAACCGGGCCCCTGGGCGATCCCTCACTGCGGTCGCCCCAGGCGCGGTACGCGACGGACGCGACACCGCACAAGGTTCAGGTAGCCGATGAACCCGCAGGTGACGACAAACCGGTCGGAGCACTGTGGACCTCGTCCCTCCTGCCGGGCGGCACCAGCATGTGGCAATGGGGAGAGTGGTCGGAGTTCGGTCAGATGAGACCGCTGTCCACCGTCACCTTCGACCCGGCGGGCGTCCGGTTGTTCACCATCGGCTCGCCCTCCGACTACGGGCGGCTGGTGACCCGCTACCCGCACTCGTCAGCGGGACGCGCTCGGGTCTGCTGGAGTCGCGCCGCCGAAGACCTCGATGCCGTGCACCTGACCGTGACCGGCCTCCTCACAGCGCACCACGTCCCGGTCAGGACGCCGCACGGCACCGCCGTCCTCACCGGCTGGGACGCCGAATCCACCGCCTGGCTGCACCTGCCGCCCGGCTTCCAGCAGCACTGAACCCAAGGCGCAGGAACGAGTTTCCCAGCTCTGAGCAGGTCGCCAGCTGTTGTGCCTTCGACGCCCCAAGGCCCCGCCCCTGGCTGTGCCGGCGTCTGCAAGGAGGGGGAGGGGCGAACAAGACCTCTGGCCAGGTGCTCAGTTCTTCTTCCGAGAAGGCTGCACCCGCAGCGGCTCGCCCGGCATCTTCGGGTAGTCCGGCGGGTACGGCATCTCCCCGCGCGGGTCTGCCGCGTACCACTCCAGCAGCGTCTCGATCCCGAACGCCTCCGAGTCCAGCCCCGCGTGCGGGTCCCCGCGCTCGGCCAGGTAGGAGGGCACGGTCAGCACGTCGAAGTCGTCCGGGTCCACAGTGGACAGCTCGTCCCACGTCACCGGCGTCGACACGGTGGCACGCGGGGTGCCGCGCACCGACCAGGCCGACGCGATCGTGCGGTCGCGGGCGGCCTGGTTGAAGTCGATGAACACCCGCTCGCCGCGTTCTTCCTTCCACCACGCCGAAGTCGCCAGGGACGGCGCGCGCTTCTCCACCTCGCGGGCCAGCGCGATCACCGCGTGCCGGACGTCGACGAAGTCCCACTCTGGCCGGATGCGCACCGCCACGTGGATGCCACGACCGCCGGACGTCTTCGGGTGACCGGTGAGGCCCGCGTCGGCCAGCACCTCGCGCAGCACGCCGGCGACCCGTGCGGCGTCGCGGAAGCCGGTGCCGGGCTGCGGGTCCAGGTCGATGCGCAGCTCGTCGGGCAGGTCGACCAGCGGGCGGCGGACGGGCCACGGGTGGAAGTCGAACGTGCCGAGGTTCGCCGCCCACACGACCACGGCCTCCGAGGTCGGGCAGATCTCGTCGGCGGGGCGGCCGGACGGGAACCTCACCGTCACCGTCTCGACGTAGTCGGGGGCGCCCTTGGGCACGCGCTTCTGGTAGAACGCCTCGCCCTCCACGCCGTCGACGTAGCGCTTCAGGACGACCGGGCGATCGCGCAGGACGGACAGCAGCACGGGCGCGACCGTGCGGTAGTACTCCACCACCTGGAGCTTCGTGATGCCTCGCGCCGGGAAGTACGGCTTGTCCGGGTTGGACACCCGCACCAGCCGGTCACCGACCTCGAGCTCGATCGCCTTCGACTTCGCAGCAGCCACGCCGAAACACTAGAGGCCCCGCACGAACGCCGCGAGCGCCAGCTCGAAGCTGTCGCGGTCCAGCTCGCGGGCCACACCGGGCAGCAGGTGGGCGCGGTCGAGGTGCGGGTAGCGGCCGGAGTAGGCGGCGGGGTCGGAGGAGAAGCCGCTGGAGAACGAGCTGAGCGCGGAGCCGAACACGATGTACATGACGCCCGCGGCGATCATCGTGGCCTCGCGGCGGGACCAGCCGGCGTCGACCAAGGCGCCGTGCATCACGTCCAGGCGCTTGAGCGACTCCTCGCGACCGGCGGGGCCGTAGGCCAGGAACGGCACGATGTTCGGATGTGACGCCAGCGCCTCGCGGTAAGAGCGCGCGCACTGGACGAGTCCGGCGCGCCAGTCGCCCGAGGCGAAGCCGGACACGTCGATCGTGGCGAGGATCGCCGCGGCCACGTCGTTGAGCAGGGCGTCCTTGGTCTTCACGTGCCCGTAGAGCGACGCGGCCTGCACGCCGAGCTCCGCGGCCAGCCTGCGCATCGACAGGCCGTCGAGGCCGTCGCGGTCGATGATGGCCAGTGCCGCCGACCGGATCCGGTCGGGGCTCAACAGAGGGGTGCTCGGCCGCGGCATGTGAGTTAACCTAACACTGTTCGGTTTATCGGGAGGGCCTGTGGACTTGACGCTTTCTGACGAACACCGGCAGCTCAGGGAGCTGGCCCGGCGGTTCACGGACGAGCGCATCGTCCCGCACGCGACCCGGTGGGACCGCGAGGAGGCCATCGACCGCGCGCTCGTGCCGCAGCTCGGCGAGGTCGGCTTCCTCGGGCTGGGGATCGACGAGGCCCACGGCGGTTCCGGCGGTGACAACCTCGCGTACTGCCTGGTGCTGGAGGAGGTCGCCCGTGGCGACAGCGCGGTGCGCGGGATCATCTCCGTGTCGCTCGGGCTGGTCGCGAAGTCGATCGCGCGGCACGGCACCGAGGAGCAGAAGCAGCGCTGGCTGCCCGGTCTGACCAGCGGCGAGCTGGTCGGCTGCTTCGCGCTCACCGAACCCGGCACCGGCAGCGACGCGGGCAGCCTCGCCACCAGGGCCACCAGGTCCGGTGACGGCTGGGTGCTCGACGGCAGCAAGGTCTTCATCACCAACGGCACGTGGGCCGACGTCGCCCTGGTGTTCGCCCGCACCGGCGGACCGGGGCCGAAGGGCGTCAGCGCGTTCCTCGTCCCCACCGCGACCGAGGGGTTCACCGCCACCGAGGTCAAGGGCAAGCTCGGCATGCGCGGCCAAGCCACCGCCGAGATCACCCTGCAGGGGGTGCACGTCGGCGCGGACGCCCTGCTCAGCGAGGAGGGCTTCAAGCTCGCGATGGGCGCGCTCGACAAGGGCCGCATGTCCGTCGCGGCGGGCTGCGTCGGTGCCGCCCAGGGTGCGCTCGACGCCGCTCTCCGCTACGCCGGGGAACGCGAGCAGTTCGGCAAGCCCATCGCGGGCTTCCAGCTCGTGCAGGAGCTGCTCGCCGACATGGCCGTGGAGACCGAGGCCGCCCGGCTGCTCACCTGGCGGGCCGCCGACCTCGCCGACCGGGGCCTGCCCCTGAGCACGGCGGCGTCCATGGCCAAGCTCTACGCCAGCGAGGCCGCGGTCAAGGTCGCGAACAACGCGATCCAGGTGTTCGGCGGCTACGGCTACATCGACGAGTACCCGGTGGGCAAGTTCCTGCGCGACGCCCGCGTCACCACCCTCTACGAGGGCACCAGCCAGATCCAGAAACTGCTCATCGGCCGGGCGCTGACCGGCATCAACGCGTTCGTCTAAGGGAGAGAAATGGACTTCACGCTCGACGCCGAGCAGAAGGAGATCCGCGACTGGGTGCGGACCTTCGTGCGCAAGGAGATCGTCCCGCTGGAGCCGGAGGTGCTGCGCCGGGAGCGCGCCGGGCAGCCCGGCCTGCCCAAGGACGAGCTGAAGGCGTTGCAGGACAAGGCGAAGGCGGCGGGCTTCTTCGGCGTGCTGACGCCGCAGGAGTACGGCGGCATGGGCCTGGGCGCGCTGATGACCGCGCTCGTCGAGGCCGAGCTGGGCCGTAGCTTCGTGCCGTTCCGCTTCGGCGGCTACGCGGACAACATCCTGTTCCACGGCAACGAGGAGCAGAAGCAGCGCTACCTGCTGCCGACGATCTCCGGCGAGCGCGTCTCGTGCTTCGCGATCACCGAGCCCGGTGCCGGCAGCGACGCCAAGGCCATCCGCACCTCCGCCGTCCGCGACGGCGACGAGTGGGTCATCAACGGTGAGAAGACCTTCATCACGCAGGGCAACGAGGCCGACTTCGTGATGGTGTTCGCCGTGACGGACAGGGAGAAGGGCGCCGACGGCGGCGTCACCTGCTTCCTCGTCGACCGCGACATGGGCTGGAAGTCAGAGCCCATCCCGACCATGGGCCAGTGGGGCCCGGCCGCGCTGGTGTTCGACAACGTGCGCGTGCCGCACGAGAACATCCTCGGCGAGGAGGGCAAGGGCTTCCACCTCGCCATGCAGTGGATCGGCCAGGGCCGCTACCTGCTGCCCGCCCGCGCGCTGGGCAGCGTCGAGCGGCTGGTCGAGATGGCGGTGGAGCAGGCGAAGAACCGCGTCACGTTCGGCCAGCCGATCGCCGAGTACCAGGCCATCCAGTGGATGATCGCGGACTCCGCGGTCGAGATCGAGGCGCTGCGCTGGCTCGTGCTGCACGCGGCGTGGCTCGTGGACCAGAAGCAGGACTCGCGGCAGGCGCAGTCCATCGCGAAGCTCTACGGCGGCATCAAGGCCAACGAGATCGTCGACCGCGTGCTGCAGATCCACGGCGGCATGGGCTACACCCGCGAGCTGCCGATCGAGCGCTGGTACCGCGAGCTGCGGCTGCTGCGCATCTACGAGGGCACCGACGAGATCCAGCGCCGCACGATCGCCCGCAACCTGCTCAAGGGTCACGCGAACGTCCGCGGCACCCTCGGGTAATGCTCGACCACGGCATCCTCGGTGTCGTCGAACGACAGGTCCGCACCTGGTCGTCCGGCGACGCCGAGGTGTACGCGGCCGCGGTCGGCGGGTTCTCCCCCGCGTTCGCCATCCCGTTGCTGCAGCACGGCGGCCCGCAGCTCGGCCTGACCGGCGCCGACATGACACGCGTGCTGCACGCCGAGCAGTCGCTGTGGCTGCACGGGCCGTTGCCGCGCGAGGGTTCGGCGGTCGTCACGAAGACCGTCACGGACATCCTCGACAAGGGCTCCGGCGCGCTCGTGGTGAGCACCTGGGAGTCGGAGTACGCGTCCACCCGCTCGTCGTGCTTCGTCAAGGGTGAGGGCGGCTTCGGCGGTGCGCGGGGCACGACCCGCGAGTTCGCGGTGCCGGCCGCCGAACCGGAGGTGACCGTCGTCCGCACCACCGCCGACCAGGCGCTGCGCTACCGCGAGACCGGTGACGTCAACCCGATGCACCACGACCGGGAGTTCGCGCGGGCGGCCGGGTTCGACCGTCCTGTTCTGCACGGCCTGTGCACGCTCGGGATCACCGTGCGCGGCAGGGAGTTCACCGAGCTGCACGCGCGGTTCACCGCCCCGGTGCTGCCCGGTGACGAGCTGCGGGTCGAGCACTGGCCCACTGGCGAGTTCCGCACGTCGGTGGCCGGGCGGCAGGTGCTGATCGGTTCGGTTTTCCGAAGTGGACGCACACCGGACCGGTGAACCATCGGGGCATGAGTTCCGCCCTCGCCCTCGTGGACGCCGGGATCGAACCGGTCCGCGTCGCCGTCGACTCCCGTGACCTGATCAGCGCCGCAGGGGTGGCGCACCTGCTGAAGAGCTCCCCTCGGGTGCGGGTGGTGTCCGACCGCGCCGACGCGCACGTGCTGCTGGCCGTGGTGAACGAGCTGTGCGCGCAACAGGCCGCACGGCTCAAGGCCATCGCGGCACCCCGTGTCGTCGTCATCGCCGCACGGCTGCACGACCTCACGCCGTCGATCGCCGCGCAGGCCGGGCTCCCGGTGCCGGTGCGCCGCGCCGACGTCACCACCGAACGGCTGGAGAAGCTGCTGCTCGGCGGGCAGCCCGTCACCGGGGCCGGGTCGGTGCTGAGCGACCGCGACGTGCAGCTGCTGCGGCTGCTCGCCGAGGGCGCCACCGTCGCGGAGGTCGCGCAGCGGCTGTTCTGCTCGGAGCGGACCGTGAAGTACGCGCTGCACCAGGTGCTGGAGCGGTTCGGGCTGCGCAACCGGGTGCACGCGGTGGCGTGGGCGATCCGCTCCGGCCTGCTGTGAGGCTCAGTCGCCGAACACCGCGGAGAGCTGCACCCGCCGGCTGATGCCGGTCTTGCGGTAGACGCGGGTGAGGTGCAGCTCGACCGCCCGTTGCGTGACGCCGAACCGGGTGGCGATGGCCCGGTTCGTCTCGCCGGCGAGCGCCAGCCGGACGATGCGCGACTCGTGCGGCGTCAACCGGCCCCACGCCGCCCCGATCCGCCGGACCGGTTCCCGCGCGGTGGCCCTCGCGCCGAGCCGTGCCTTCGCCGCTGCCGCGACCAGCCGCCACGGCGCGATCGCCGGGTTGTCCGCGCGCCACAGCGCGAGCCGCTCTCCGCACTCGGTCGCGTCGGCCAGCGCCGCCCGCGGTGAGCCCAGCTCCAGGTGCATGCGGCCGCGGTGGTGCAGCAGCGTCGTGCACACCCACGCCGGCGGCAGCGTGCCCGCGTAACCCAGGCGCCCCAGCAGTTCCGCCGCCTCGTCCGGCACGCCACCGTCCACAGCGGACGCCGCGAACGCCGCCGCTCCCAGCGCCGCGCAGCCCCGCGCGGGTGAGGTCCGCGCCGTCAGCTCCCGCACCAGCCGGGACACCGCGGTGTGGTCGCCGTTCGCCCGGTGCGCCCACGCCTCCAGCGCCACCAGCCAGTCGTCCTCGGCACCGACCAGCCGCGCCCGCAGCCGCGGTACGAGCTCCAGCAGCACGGCCGCGTAGTCGGACGTGCTGTGCAGCAACGCGAGTCCGGCGAACACCAGGTCCGGCACCGCGTCGCCGGCACCGTCCGCGACCGCGCCCAGCACCTGCTCGGCGAGCTCGGCGCCGTCCCCGCGCAGGCTGAGCCAGAACGCCCGCAACGCCGGCCCGCCGCTCCGGTCGGCCGCACCGGCGTGCGCCGCGCTGACGGCGCTCGCGACCGGTCCGAGCTCCAGCCCGAGCAGCTCCTCGTCGCACTGCCAGTCGAGCACCACGGCACCGAGCCGGTCCCCGCCCGCGAGCCGGCCGAGCTCACCGGCGCGGGGCGCGACGCCGCAGCGCAGGTGCAGCTCCGCCAGGCCGTCCGCCACCTCGGCCGCGACCCGGTCGTCCATCGGCTCGCGCACCGCCGCGCGCAGGCACCGCGCCGCGTCCCCGGCCCGTCCCGCCGCCCGGTGCAGCCGGGCTGCCGCCGACAGCACCGGTGCCACCCACGGCTGCGCGACGGGTTCCGCGCACGCCACGACGTGCCCGGCCACAGCGGTCGCGGTGTCACGGCGCCGGTGCAGGACGCGGGCCGCGGTGCGGTGCAGTCGTTCGCGGTCCTGTGGCGCCATCTCGTGCCGGACCGCGTGCCCCAGGGCGGGCGAGCAGACCCGCATCGGCCCGTCGGCGGCGACCCGCGCGTCCACCAGCCGTTCGAACGCCGCCAGGGCCTCCAGCGACGGCGTCCCGGCCACCTCGCACAGCACGTCCAGCGACGTCTCCCCGAGCACGGCGAGCGCGCGGCCGACGGCCACCGCCCCGGCGTCGAGGGAGTCCCAGCGTCGCCGCACGGCGCGCAGCAACCGCGGCAGCCGCAGCGACGGCAGCGTGTCGCGCAGGCACGCTGCCGTGAGACCTCCCTCAGCCACCAGGTCCAGCGCGTCGCTCAGCACGCCGGCCGCACCGCCGCTGAAACGCAGGAACAGCCGGGTCACCTCCGGCGGCACCTCGGCACCTGCCCGGCGGCGCACCAGCTCGGCCACCGCCTCGGCACCGACCGGCCGCACCGCCACCCGTTCCGCGTCCGGCAGCAGGACCGGCACCGCGTCCGGGTCGAGGTCGCCGGCCACCAGCACCGGTCCGCGGAACCGCGCGAGCCGCTGGAGCTGCTCCGCGGGCAGCTGGTCGGCGTCGTCGACCACCAGCACAGCGCGCCGGTCGGCACCGGGCCACGCCCGCACCGGTGTCAGTCCGCTGCGCACCGCGATCGACGACGCGACGGCCAGCAGCGCGCTCTTGCCCGTGCCGACGGCACCGTGCACCACGCACGACCGCCCGGCACCGAGCGCCTCGGCCAGCGCGGCGACCTCCCGTTCGCGGCCGACGAGCCGGCCGGCCACTTGACCCGGCACCGCACCGGCCGGTCGCGGGCGGCGGGCAGAAGGGGCACTCATGTCACCCGTCCTTTCTGGGACGGATTCCAGGAAATCGCCTCGTCAGCGGAAGGACCATGCAGAACGACCGGCAGAAGTCCCGCCGCCGCGCACCGGCTGGGACGAGGGCCACAGCGCCGCCGTCGCACGTCGGAAAACCGCTCGGACCGTTCGATCAGGCAAATCTCATCAGATTGGCGCCGCGCGCTCGTTTCAGGGCCGGTGGAAACAGGAAACCGGTCCACGTACCTGTGAACCATTTCGGTGCCGGCCACGTGAACCCGGGTGAACCACCGGCGAACATTCGGGAGCTCCCATGCGGGTCGCGTCACGCACCGTCTTCGACTTCGTCCGTGCCGACGGCACGACCGCACCCGTGGACACCGAGCTGGTCTACACCGGCGAGGACCCGTTCGCCGTCTCGATGCACTTCCACGCGGGCGACGCGGTGGCGACCTGGATCATGGGCCGCGACCTGCTGCGGGACGGCCTGTCGCGGCCGTCGGGCAAGGGTGACGTGCGGGTGCGCCCGAGTGGCAGAGCGGTGGTGCTGGAGCTCGTCTCCTCCCGGCACACCACGGTGCTGCGGGTGCCCCTGGCGACCCTGCGCGAGTTCCTCGACGCCGCCTACTGCCTGGTCCCGGCGGGCTCGGAGCGGTTCGACGCGGACGCGTTCCTCAGCACGGTCCTCCGCTAAGCCGTCAGCGCGATGCCGAGCGCTTCCGCCACGTCGTGCTGGAGCTTCGTCATGCCAGGCGACTCGTAGCCCTCGCTCTCGGCCAACGCGCGCACGCGGTGCCGTGTGGCAGCGTCGTGGTCTCCCATCCGATCGCACGTCTGCGCGAGCTCGATCAGCACGGACACCCTGGCCTCCGGGTCACCCATGCCCTCGGCCGCGCGGGCGAACTGTTCACGCGCCTCCCCGCACCGGCCGGCGGCGCCGAGCGCACGGCCCCGGCTGTGCCGCACCATCGCGCGCAGACCGCCGAACTCGCCGATCAACGCGTCCGCCTCGGCCACGACCGTCAGCGCCCGCTCCGGGTCCCCCGCGGCGGTGAGGCTGTCGGCGAGCCGCAGCAGCAGCTGCGCCGTGTTCTCCTTCGCCACACCGCGCTGGGTGCCGCGCACGGCCCGTTCCTCCGCGATGGCCGCGAGGTGGGTTTCCACGGCGTCGGCGACGCGCCCGGTGCGTTGCAGCACCACGCCGGTGAACGACAGCGCGAACACCACCGCCATCGGCAGCCCGGCCCGGCGGAACAGCTCGGCGGCGCGCCGGCCGTGCGTGACCGCCGTCGCCTGGTCGCCCCTGCGGGTCTCGATGCCCGCGCGGTAGTAGTGCGCCCACGCCGTCTCCAGCACCGAACCGCACTCCTGCGCCACCAGCAGCGCCGCCTCGTGGGCCTCCAGGGCAGCGGGCAGGCGGACAGCACGGGCGAAGTACACCCACGACACGAAGTTGAGCTGTTTCGCTTCGTCTTCCTTGCGGCCGAGTGCGCGCGCTGCGTCGACACCGGCCGTGTAGACCTCCAGCCACAGATCGCTCTGGCCGCGGTGGTCGGAGTACCAGTGCATCGCGTTCGCCAGTGCCAGCACGGCTTTGTGGTCACCCGCGCGCACGGCCTCCCTCAGCGCACCACGCCAGTTCGCCACCTCCGCGAGCAACCAGCGGTCCGCGCACTCCAGGTCCGCCGCGCCCTGCTCGTCCGGGTGGAACAACGCCGCCGTGGCCGTCGCGGTGGTCATCAGCCAGTTCCGCGTCCGCAGGCGGTGCTCGTCGATGCCGGGTTCTTCGCCGTGCAGGCGTTCGCGCGCGTAGTCCCGGATCAGGTCGTGGAACGTGTACCGGCCGGGGAGGTCACCGGGACGCACGAGACTCGCGTCGACCAGCTCCTCCAGCAGCGCCTCCGCGTCGTCGGGCGGGACCCCGGCGGCGACGGCGGCGAGCTCGACCGACGTGTCGTGGCCGGGCACCAGCGCGAGCCTGCGGAACACCGCGGCGGTCCCCGGTGCGAGCAGCCGGTAGGACAGCTCGAACGCGGTCCGCACCTGGACGTCGCCGGTGGCGAGCACGTCGAGGCGCGCACGTTCGTCGGAGAGCTGCTCGGCGAGCCGGCGCAGCGACCGCGGCCCGGTGAGCCGGTGGCCCGCGATCGCGAGCGCCAGCGGGATGCCGCCGCACAGCCCCGCGACCGCACCCGCGGCCTCCCGGTCGGCCGCCACGCGGTCACCGGCCACCGCCGCGAGCAGCGCGACGGCGTCGTCGCGGCCGAGCGGACCGAGCTCGACGCGGTGCCGGGCGACGAGGCCCGCCAGGACGTTGCGGCTGGTCACGAGCACGAGCGAGCCGGGTGCGGCGGTGAGCAGCGGGCGGACCTGGGCTTCGTCGGCGGCGTTGTCGAGCACCAGCAGCACCGCGCGGTCGCGCATCATCGAGCGGTGGAGCCGGTCGCGGTCGGCCGGGTCGGACGGCATCCGGGCGTCGGGCACGCCGAACGCGGTGAGCAGCCGGGTGACCGCCCGGTCGGCCGGCAGCGGTTCGGCGTCCACGCCGCGCAGGTCCAGGTACAGGCAGCCGTCGGCGAACGACCCGGCGAACCGGTGCGCGGCGTCCACGGCGAGCGCGGTCTTGCCCACGCCGGGCGGCCCGTGCACGACGACGACGTCGAGCACCTGCGCCGTACCGGCCACCCGCACGCGGTCCGCGAGCTCGCGCCGCGCCGCCTCGCGGCCGGTGAGCCTCCGTGGCGGGCGGCGGTGCGCAGGCGGTCCGGTCAGCGTGGTCGGGCCGCGGCTGCCCCGCCTCGCCCAAGCGGGCCAGCGTGCCGAACTCCCCCGCCTCGCCCAGGTCCAGCCCCAGGCCGGTGACGAGCAGGTCGACGGTCGTCGCCTGTGGTGTGTGGACGCGACCGCGTTCGAGGTCGCTCAACGCGCGCACGCTCAGCCCTGTGCGAGACGCGAGCTGTTCCTGCGTGAGTCCGGCCCTGCGGCGGTAGAACCGCAGGAACTCACCGAACGTCGTCCCGCGCATTCCCCCGCCTTCGCACACCCACCTCGTCCGACGGCGATTATTCAGGCCTTGAGGCTCGTCAGCATCTGCGCGCACACTCGGGACAGATGGCGGCGCATCACACCCGAAGCGCGCGCCGCGTCACCTTCCTCGACCGCGCGCACGAGCTCGTCATGGTCGTCCAGCGACGCGTGCTGGTGCGGCGGGTCGTCCTCCAGCGCGCTGCGCAGCAGCACCACCCGTTGCTGCACCAGCCACACCTGCTCGGCGATCCGCGGGCTGCGCGCGGCCTCCAGCAACGCCCGGTGGAACGCGAGGTCCAGCCGGTACGGGAACGGTTGCCCCGCCGTGTAGTCGCGCCGCGACTCGGCGCACACCTCGTGCAGCCGCACCAGGTCGACGTCGGTGCGCCGGGACGCCGCCAGCTCCGCCGCCGCGCACTCCAGCGCCGTGCGCAGCTCGAACAACGCCCGCACCTCGTCCTCGTCGGCCGCCGGCACGAACGCGCCCCGGTGCGGCACGAGCGTCAGCAGCCCCTCCGAGGCCAGGTGCCGGATCGCCTCGCGCAGCGGGCCGCGGCTGATGCCGAGCTGGTGGGCCACCTCGACCTCGTTCACCCGCGACCCGGCGGGGATGACCCCGGTCAGCACCTGCTCGCGCAGGACGTCGACCGCCTGGCCGGCCAGGCTCAGGTGCAGCGGAGGTGTCACGTTCGTCTCCTGATCTGGACGGCACCGACCGTCCGGGGGTTACATTAGGTGCGTAGTCAACTGTCGACAGTTGGCAGTTCTGTTCTTCGGTCGTGAGGGAGGGCGTCATGGGGCACGAGGTGGTCGCGGAGGTCTGGCGGGGCGACTTCCTGGAGTCGGTGCACCACGGCACCGTCGTGGCGACGGACGCGACCGGCACCCCGGTGCTCTCGGTCGGCCGGCCCGGCGACGTGGCGTTCCCCCGGTCGTCCAACAAGCCGCTGCAGGCGCTCGCGATGCTGCGCAGCGGCCTCGACCTCGACGGCGAGCTGCTCGCACTGGCCTGCGCCTCGCACTCCGGCGAGGACTTCCACGTCGAGGGCGCCCTGCGCATCCTCGCCGGTGCCGGGCTCACCGAGGACGCCCTGCGGTGCACGCCCGACCTCCCCCTGGGCGAGGCGGCCCGCGCCCGGCACCTCGCCCGCGGCCTGGACGCGGCCCCGAAGTACATGAACTGCTCCGGCAAGCACGCCGCGATGCTCGCGACCTGCGTCGTCAACGGCTGGTCGACCGAGGACTACCTCGACCCGGCGCACCCGCTGCAGGTGGCCACCCGCGCCACCATCGAGGACGTCGCGGGCGAGCCGGTCGCCCAGGTGGGCGTCGACGGCTGCGGCGCACCGATCTTCGCGATCAGCCTGACCGCTCTCGCCAGGGCGTTCGGGCTGCTCGCCGGTGCCGAGGAGGGCACGCTGGAGCACCGGGTCGCCGCCGCCATGAACGCCTTCCCGCAGTGGGTCGGCGGCACCGGCCGCGACGTCACCGAGCTGATGGACGCGCTGCCCGGCGTGATCGCCAAGGACGGCGCCGAGGGCGTCTACGCGGTGGGCCTGCCGAGCGGTGAGGGCATCGCGCTGAAGATCGCGGACGGCTCGTCGCGCGCCCGCGCGGTGGTCGTCGTCGCCGTGCTCAAGCGCCTCGGCGTCGACGTCGGGAAGGCCGCCGGACTCGCGACCGTGCCGGTGCTCGGCCACGGCAGGGCGGTCGGCGCGGTCCGGCCCTCGCTCGCCGTCGCCAGCTGAACGGCCGCGCGGATCACCGCTTCGCACCGGTGGAACTCGGCCCTCAGCCACTAAGCTGGTGGTCATGGGCGATTCGAAGGACGAGCGCGAGCAGATCCAGGAGGAGCTGATCGGCCTCGACCCGCAGGACCCGGAGACGAAGGCGTTCGCCGCGCACCTCGACCGGATGAAGCGCGAACGCCCCGGCTACACCGTCGAGGGCTACCTGGACGGGGTGCAGGACTTCGCCGACTCCGCGAACCGCACGACCGGCCACCAGCGCCTGGTGGCCGTGTTCGTCGTGGGGCTGATCCTGCTCGGCGTGGTGCTCACGATCTGGTTCGCGCTGAGCGACATCATCGCCATCATCTTCTGAACCAGTCCTTAACGGGGTCTTACGCCTGCGCCCCTCGATGCCCCCGCCGGGAAGCCCAGCGACCGCCGCGGCGTTATAAAGGGTCATGGAACCTGTTGTCGGCACCACTCCCAAGATCGTGCGCTCCGAAGAGGAATGGCGCACCCAGCTCAACCCCGCCGAGTTCGCGGTGCTGCGGCAGGCCGGCACCGAACGGCCCTGGAGCGGCGAGTACGTCGAGACCAAGACCGAGGGCGTCTACGAGTGCCGTGCGTGCGGCGCGGAGCTGTTCCGCAGCGACACCAAGTTCGACTCGCACTGCGGCTGGCCGTCGTTCTTCTCACCGCTGGCGGGCGACTCGGTCATCCTGCGCGAGGACCGGACGCTCGGCATGAAGCGCGTGGAAGTGCTCTGCGCCACGTGCCACAGCCACCTCGGGCACGTTTTCGAAGGTGAGGGGTACCCCACACCGACGGACCAGCGCTACTGCATCAACTCCGTCTCCTTGAAACTCGTTCCGTCCGAATAGGAGACTGGACCGGGTCCGGCGGAACGGCCGGACAGAACCTGGGAGGCGCGATGATCTTCACCGAGTTCGGCACCGACGGCGAGGGCTCCAGCGGGGTCGACGGCGGCTCCTCCAGCTGAGCCGCATTCCCCGCCCACGGGCAGAAACCGCGACCGGGAGCGGGCAACCCTAAGGCTTCGTCAACAAGCCTTGTGAGCCTGTGGCGCGGACCACACCATGAACGTCACCCAAGCAGGGTCTTGGGGGCAGTCAGGGGGTGGGTCGCATGAGGCCTTGGGGATTGTCCGGACCGGAGTTCCTCCAGCTCTACTGGATCGGGCTGGCACTGGCCGTGCTGGTCGCGATCGTGTTCCGGGTGCGCGCACGGGCCGGTGGGAGCCAGCCCGTGCGCCTGCTCGACGTGGACGAGATCGCCTACCTGGTGGGCGGTCCGCGGCGCGTGGTCGAGACGGCCATCGCCCGCCTGCTCACCGCGGGTGAGCTCAGGGTCTCCCGCCGTGGCGCCGTTCAAGCCACCAGCTCCGCGCAGTCGCGCAACCCCGTGGACCGCGCCGTGCTCGCCGACAGCCGGCGCTACCAGAACCGCACGGTCTCCCTGCTGGTCCTGACGATGACCGGCGACCCCGCCGTCACCTCGATCGGCCGCCGCCTCGAGGACATGGGTCTCCTCATCCGCCCGGAGGCCGCGAAAAGCGCGCGGCGCAACGGATCGGTGTTGTTCTGGTTGCTGTTCGCGGTCGGCGTGGTGCGCTGGGTCAACGGCATCGCGATCGACGCACCCGTCGGCTGGCTGTCCCTGCAGCTCGTCCTCACCCTCCTGCTGCTCTTCCTCGTCACGCGGCGCGGCAAGCTCGTGCGCACGACCAAGGGGGATCGCGCTTTCGACGACGCCCGCACCGCAAGGGGTGGGGAGACCCGCCCGGACCACGAGACCTTCGTGGGCGCGGCCGCGCTGGTCGCCCTCGGGGGCCTCGCCGTCTACCCGGACCTCGCGGTGCGCAGCTCGTTGCTCGCCGCACCGGCCGGGACGTCGGCGGGCTACACCGGTGGCAGTTCGTGTTCGTCGAGCTCCTCCTCGTGTTCGGGCGGGAGCAGCTGCGGCGGTGGCGGTGGCGGGGGCGGCTGCGGCGGAGGCGGCGGCGGCTGCTGAGCCCACGGTGCCGTTCGGGTAACGAGAGGAACCGAGCAGCGGATTCCACGTCGAAGGTGCGACGGCACCAGTGGAACGGGGAGTGCTGATGGCCAAGTCTTCGACCAGGACCGACTGGTCCGCAGAGGAGATCGGGTACCTGGCAGGGGGACCGGACAGGGCGGCGCAGGCCGCACTGGCCCGGCTGATGGACGGCGGTCTGGTGCGGGTCTCCCGCGAGGGGCTCGTGACCGCCGTCCACCAGAACGGCTACGGCGCCACGACCCGGATCGAGGCCAAGGTCCTGGCCGGGGTCCAGGGTGCCGGTCAGCCGATGCGCTCGGTCGTGGCGTGGGCCGCCCGCAGCCCGGAGATGGCCTCGCTGCAGCAGAGCCTGGTCGACCGGGGCCTGCGGCGGCGCAAGGTCAGCGGGTCCACCGGCCTCCAGGTGGTCTGCATCCTGATGACCGTCCTGTTCTTCGGCATCGGGTTCGCCGAGCACGTGTTCTGGGTGTTCGCCGCGCTGACGGCGTTCCTGGCGTTCCTGGTCCGCAGGAGGGGCCCGCTGACGCCCCTGGGCAGCACCGTGCTGAAGTACGCACGGCACAACATGCTCAGCCGGCCGCACACCGTGGCGACCCGCGGTCTCACGCCGGGCAAGCGCAGCAGGCGGTCCACTTCGGACAACGGTGGCTGGCACTACACCGCCGGGTCCGGCTACGTCTACACCTGCGGCGCGGCGTCGAACTGCGCCGGGAGCGGCTGCGGTTCCGGCAGCGGCTGTTCGAGCAGCGGCTGCGGCGGTTCCAGCAGCAGCTGCGGCAGCTCCAGCAGCAGTTGCAGCAGTTCCAGCAGTAGTTGCAGCAGTTCGAGCAGCAGCTGTGGCAGTTCGAGCAGCTGCGGCTCCAGCAGCTGAGGGGGAAGACCGGATGACCACGACGACGCCCCAGGGCACCCGGCTGTCCGCGGAGGAGATCGGGTACCTGACGGCGGGACCCGGCCGGGCCGCGGAGACCGCGCTGGCCCGGCTGGTCGACACCGGCGCGGTCCGGGTGTCGCGCGACGGGCTCGTGACGGCCGTGCGCCAGGACGGCCAGGCCGCGACCACGTCGCTGGAACGGCAGGTCCTCGACCAGCTGAGCACCGCCGTGCGGTTCGAGCTGGTCGTGGAGTCCGCCGCGTTCAGCCCGGAGGCGCAGGCGCTGCACCGGTACCTGGTGGCGCGGCGGCTGATGCAGCCGTCACGCCGGCGCAGTGACGCCTGGTGGACCTACCTCGTGCTCGTCGCCGCCCTGCTCCTGCTCGGGGTCGTGTCCTCGCCGATGTTCCTCATCGGTGTGCCGGTCGCCGTTCTGCTGGTCGTCTGGGCCCGTGGCCGCGAGCCGCTCACCAAGGCGGGCCGGCAGGCCCTCCTGCACGCCACCGCGCACGACCGGGTGCACGCGGTGGCGGTGCACGGGTTCTGCGGGAAGGTCGACGGGCGCCCGGTCGCCGGGCTCTTCGGCCTGTCGCAGAGCGTGGTGCGGATGTTGCCGCGCAAGGGCCACCTGAAGAAGTCCACTCCGGACCGCGGCGGGTCGTCGTGCGGCAGCTGTGGTGCCGGGTGTGGTAGCAGTGGATGCGCTTCGAGCGGCAGCGGCTGTTCGTCGAGTGGTGGCAGCAGCTGCGGCGGTGGTGGCTGCGGCGGTGGCGGAGGAGGCGACTGATGGCGGTCATCAAGGACCTGGGCGTCGGCATCGGCTGGCGGTCGGAGATCGACCTGACCGTGGAACGGCTGCCCGGCGTGGACTTCGTGGAGGTCGTCGCCGAGAACCTGCACACCGGCCACCTGCCGGAGTCGGTGACGATCCTGCTGGAGCGCGGCATCCCGGTGCTCCCCCACGCCGTGTCGCTGTCGCTGGGCGGCGCGGAGGAGGTCGACCTCCAGCGCGTCGAGCACCTCGCGTCGGTCGCGGAGGCCGTCGGTGCTCCGCTGGTGAGCGACCACGTGTGCTTCGTGCGCGCGGGCGGGCTCGACTCGGGACACCTGATGCCGGTACCCCGGACCAGGGACGCGCTCGACGTGCTCGTCGCGAACGTCAAGCGCGCCCAGGAGCACCTGCCGGTGCCGCTCGCGCTGGAGAACGTCGCCGCACTGCTGGAGTGGCCGGACGGCGAGCTGACCGAGGGCCAGTTCCTGGCCGAGCTCGTCGAGCGCACCGACTGCTGGTTGCTCGTCGACGTCGCGAACCTCTACGCCAACGCCCGCAACATCGGCACGGACCCGCAGCGGTTCCTCGACGAGATCCCGCTGGAGCGCCTGGCGTACGTGCACGTGGCCGGCGGCGAGCAGCACGGCGACATCTACCACGACACGCACGCCCACGCGGTGCTGCCCGAGGTGCTCGACGTGCTCGACGAGCTGTGCTCGCGCGTCGCGCCTCCCGGTGTTCTGCTCGAACGCGACGACAACTACCCGTCGGACGCCGAAATCTCGTCCGAGCTGACCGCTATCCGCACGGTGGTGGACAAACACCGTGACTGAGAAACACGACCACATTGACGCTTCGGCTGCACGCAAAAGGCTTGCCGCGCAGCAGGCGGAACTGTTGAATGCATTGCTCACGGGCACCCCCGCACCTGCGGGGTTCGACGAACGACGCATTGAGGTCGAACGGCGCGCGTTGCTCGCGAAACGCCGGGGCATCGTGCGGATGCTGGGCCCGGAGGTCGCACACGAGCTGGGCGACCGGTTCCGGCCGCTCTTCGACCGGTATGCGCTGGCCAACCCCCGCAAGGCGGGGTCACGGGCCCGCGAGGACGCCGCCGCGTTCGCCGACTGGCTGCGCGCCGCCGGTGAGCTGCAGGCGCCGCCCAGGTCGCGCTGGAAGTTCTGGCGGTCGCGCTGACGGGCGCGGAGAAGCCGCAGGAGAATACCCCGTTCAGCCCTGTGTGATCCGGGCCACCCTCGATACGTTCGAAAGCGTCGGGGGACCTTTTTCGCCTTGCCTTCGCTTTTCCGCGGAAGGCCTTCCGGCCTGCGCGGACCACAGCGCGCAGCAATTCGAACCACGAGGGGATTCGAATGCGCGGCAAAACGAAAGTGCTGGGCGCCGCCTTCGCGGCGCTCACCCTGACCGCCCTGCCGGCCACCGCTGCCACCGCGGCACCGACCGGGAACCAGCCCGCCCAGGCCGTTGACGAGGTCACTCTCGTCACCGGTGACAGGGTGCTGCTCGGCGCGGGGCAGCGGGTGCTCGGCATCCAACCCGGCGAGGGCAGGCAGGACATGACGTTCCGGACGCACCGCGGTGCCGACGGGCACACCCTGGTCGTCCCCGGCGACGCGATCGGGCCGCTGGCGGCGGACCGGCTCGACCGCAGGCTCTTCGACGTCACCACGTTGCTGGAGTTCGGCTACCGGGACCGGATGCCGTTGGTCGTGGACGGCCGGGCCAGGCTCGGCGCGCGCACGACCGGCGACTGGGGCGCGCTGCGGTCCGGTGCGGCCAAGGTCTGGCTCGACGGCATCCGCAAGCCGGTCCTGGACCGCAGCGTGCGGCAGATCGGCGCACCCGCGGCCCACCAGCGCGGCATCACCGGCAAGGGCGTGAAGGTCGCCATCGTCGACACCGGTGTCGACGAGAACCACCCCGACCTCCGCGGCCAGCAGGTCGCCGAGCGGAACTTCACCACCGACCCGGACAACACCGACAACGTCGGCCACGGCACGCACGTCGGGGCGACCGTCGCGAGCCACGACGTGAAGTACGGCGGCGTCGCACCCGGCGCGCAGCTGCTCGACGCCAAGGTGTGCGTCGAGTCCGGCTGCCAGGAGTCGTGGATCCTCGACGGCATGCGCTGGGCGGCCGAGCAGGGCGCCCAGGTGGTCAACATGAGCCTCGGTGGCAGCGACACACCGGAGGTCGACCCGCTGGAGCAGGCGGTCAACGACCTGACCGCGCGGTACGGCACGTTGTTCGTCATCGCCGCGGGCAACTCCGGCGGCACGGGCACGGTCGGCTCCCCCAGCACGGCCGAGGCCGCGCTCTCGGTGGGGGCCGTCGACCGCGACGACAAGCTCGCGCCGTTCTCCAGCAGGGGCCCGCGCACCGGGGACAGCGGTCTCAAGCCCGAGGTGACCGCGCCGGGCGTCGACATCGTCGCGGCGGCCGCGGGCACCAACGGCGAGCACGTCGCCGCCAGCGGCACGTCGATGGCGACCCCGCACGTGGCGGGCGCGGCGGCGTTGCTGCGCCAGCAGCACCCGGAGTGGACGCCCGCCCAGGTGAAGTCGGCGCTCGCGACCACGGCCAGGCCGGCCGCCGGCGTCAGCGCGTTCGACCAGGGCGCCGGCCGCATCGACGTGGCGAAGGCCGTCGAGCAGGTGCTGACCGCCGACGTCGTCGCGCTGAACCTCGGCCGGCACGAGTGGCCGCACGCCGACGACGAACCGGAGACCAAGCCGGTCACCTACACCAACCCGACGGACGCGCCGGTCACGCTGGACCTCAGGATCGACACGACCGCTCCGGCGGGCATGTTCACGCTGGGCGCCACCAGGGTCACCGTTCCCGCGAAGGGCACGGCGGCGGTGCAGGTCACCGGCGACACCCGCGTCGGCGGCAAGGACGGCACGTACACCGGCGTGGTCGTGGCGACCTCCGGCTCGCACACCGTCCGCACTCTCGTCGGCATCGACCGCGAGGTCGAGTCGTACACCCTCACGGTCGACCTGACCGACCGCGAGGGGCAGGACCCGGCGAGCTCGATCACGTTCGTCGACGGCCTCGACTCCACCGGCTTCAAGGTGCTCGTCGGCGCCGGTGACCAGAAGATCCGGCTGCCCAGGGGCACCTACGTGCTCGACTCGTCGATCAGCACCCCGGAGCACCTGGACGTGCTCCTCCACCCGACGGTGGCGGTGACGGGCGACCTGACTGTGCGGCAGGACGCCCGGCTCGCGCAGCGGATCGACGTGCGGGCACCGGAACCGCCCGGCTCGTTCGTCGTCGGTGAGCTGAGCTGGCAGCGCACGTACGGCGACCGCACGGTCGGGGCAGGCATCCTCTCGTTCGGCGGCTTCGAGGGGGTGGCGGCCGCGCAGATCGGCGGTCCGCTCCCGCCGCGCGAGCTTTCGTCGCTCACGGCCCTGCACGCCAACTCGGCGGCCGACCCGGCGACCTACTACCGGCTCGCCTACCCGGTCGGCGGCAGCCTGCCCACCGGCCTCACCCGCACACCGCGCAAGGAGGACCTCGCGCGCGTCGAGACCGCCATCGGTGGCCTGAAGCCGGGCAGCACGGCGACCAAGGGCGAGTTCCCGTTGACGGTGCACGGCCTCAGCGGCTCCTCGGCGCTCTACCCGGTGCCCTCCGGTGCCAAGGCGGTCGACTACCTGACCACCGAGGACCTGCGCTGGCAGTCCGTCGTGAGCACCCAGCACGCCAACGGCGCGCAGGAACGCGTGATCTCCGGCCCGCGCACCTACGCACCCGGCCGCACCCACCAGGAGCGCGAGGTCGTGCCGGTGTTCTCGCCGGCGCTGCCGGAGTCGCCGTACCCGTTCGCCGAACGCCTGCGGGACGAGCTCTACTTCGGCGTGCCGATGCTGGGCGACGGCAACCACGGCAGTGGCACGTCCACTGTGGACACCGCCCGCACGGCCCTGTACCGGGAGGGCACCCTGGCCGGTGAGCTGCCGCAGAGCGGTGGCCTGTTCGAGGGCCTGCCCGCAGGTGAGGCGGACTACCGCGCCGAGATGAGCCTCGACCGCGGCTCGCGGTTCGAGCTCAGCACGCGGGTGTCGGGCAGGTGGACGTTCAGGTCCAAGGCGACCGGTGAGCAGCGTTCGGTGCTGCCGCTGTCGGTCGTGCGGTTCGCTCCGAAGCTCGACGCGAACGGCGCCGTGCCCGCCGGAACGTTGCAGCGCCTCGGTCTGCTCACGCAGTCGCAGGGCGACACGGGCGCGGTGCGCGTCACCGGTGTCGAGTACTCGTTCGACGACGGCGCGTCGTGGCGTCGTGCGGGGGTGGTCGGCACCAGTGCGCTCGTTCACCACCCGGCGGACGCGAAGTGGGCCTCGCTGAGGGCCACTGCGGTCGACGCGAAGGGCGGCACCGTCGAGCTGACGGTCATCCGCGCCTACCGGGTGGCCGCGCAGTAGCCGGGTGACGCGAAAGGCCGCCCGGAGGTGCTCCGGGCGGCCTTGTCGTCGTCAGGGCTACGGGAGGTTGAGCACCAGCTCGGCCGCCGGGACGCGGGTGCCCGTGTAGAACGGGATCTCCTCGCGCACGTGCAGCCGCGCCTCGGTGCCGCGCAGGTGGCGCATCAGGTCGACGATGCGGTGCAGCTCGTCGGCCTCGAACGCGAGCAGCCACTCGTAGTCGCCCAGCGCGAACGACGCGACGGTGTTCGCGCGCACGTCCGGGAAGTCGCGGGCCTCCTTGCCGTGGTCCGCCAGCATCTTGCGGCGGTCCTCCTCCGGCAGCAGGTACCACTCGTAGGACCGCACGAACGGGTACACGCAGATGTACTTGCGCGCCTCCTCACCCGCGAGGAACGCGGGGATGTGGCTGCGGTTGAACTCCGCGGGGCGGTGCAGGGCGACCTGCGACCACACCGGCGTGGAGACCTTGCCGAGCGGCGTGCGGCGGAAGCCCGTGTAGGCCTGCTGCACCTGCTCGATCTCCTCGGCGTGCCACCAGATCATGAAGTCCGCGTCGGCGCGCAGACCGGCCACGTCGTAGACGCCGCGGACGATGACGCCCTTGCCCTCCAACGCGTCCAGGTAGTTCTGGGTCTCGCTCGCGGCGGCACTGCGGTCCTCGGGCAGCTTGCCGGGTTCGACCCGGAACACCGACCACATCGTGTAGCGGATGGTGTCGTTGAGCTCGTTGTAGTTCAGGCGCGCCATACGTCCATCTTGGCACGCGCCGCTCAACGCCGGACGCGGCCCAGCAGGTGGGCTGCGACACGGGCGGCGGCCGAGTCTGCGGTGGCGATGCACGCGGGCACGCCCACGCCGTGCAGGGTGGCGCCCGCCACGGCCAGGCCTGGCACGTCGCCGATGCCCTTCTCGATCGCCTCCACCAGGTCGACGTGACCGACGCCGTACTGCGGCAGCCCACCGCCCCAGCGCTGCACCACCGAGTCGACCGGGGTGGCGTTGACGCCGGTGAGCTCGTACAGGTCGTTGCGCACGGCCTTCACCAGGTCGGCGTCGCTGCGCTGCAGCAGCGCCGTCTCGCCGTGGCGGCCGACCGAGCCGCGCAGGAGCACCGGCTCACCGAGGTGGCCCCACTTGCGGCTGGAGAACGTGAACGCCTTGGCGGTGAACGGGGTGATGCGGTCGGAGTACCGCTCCCCCTCCGCGATCAGCACACCGGAGCGGTCCGGCAGCTCGGTGCCCGGCGGCAGTGCGAGCGCCACCACGGCCATGGAGGCGACCTCGACCTTGCCGTACGCGGCGGACACCTGCGGCGCGATCTCGGCGAGCAGCTTGCGCGACGCCGGCGCGGGCACGGCGAGCACGACGCCGTCGCACTCCAGGTACTGCGGGGTCGCGGCCGAGCCGATCTCCAGCCGCCAGCCGTCGCCCAGCCACGACAGCACGCGCACCGGCAGGCCCAGGCGCACCTCGGGCCTGGCGACCTCGGCGAGCCGGTCGACGAGGGAGGAGACACCGCCGTCGAGGCTCGCGAACACCGGCGGCCGCGCGGCACGGGGCTGCGGCGGCGCGGGCATGATCATCGCGGCGGCGGCGAGCAGTGAGCCGACGCCCTTGTCGAGCAGGGTGGCGATCTGCGGCATCGTGGCGCGCAGGCCGAGCTCGTCCGCGCGGCCCGCGTAGACGCCGCCGAGCAGCGGTCCGACGAGCCGGTCGGCGATCTCGGGGCCGAACCGGTCCTTCATCAGCGCGCCGACCGCGACGTCACCGCCGCGCAGGTCGACCGGCGGCAGCGTCGGTTCCATCTCGACCCGCAGCGCGCCCTCGGACGACAGCAGGTGCCGCACGGTCTCGACGCTCGCCGGGACGCCCATGAACGTGTGCGCAGGCAGCCGGTGCGTGCGCCCGGCCGCGTGCACGGTGGCCTTGGCGCCGGTGGGGTGCACCACCCGGCCGGTGAGGCCGACCTCGTCGATCAGCTCCTGCGCCTCGGGCTTGCGGTGCAGGAAGGCCTCCGCGCCCACGTCGAACCGCACCCCGGCGAGCTCGACGGTGCGCAGCTTGCCGCCGAGCCGGTCGGACTGCTCGATGACGGTGATCCGCGCGTCGGGCCCGAGCAGCATCCGCAGCCGGTGCGCGGCGGCGAGACCGGAGATGCCACCTCCGACGACGGCGACCCTGGGTGCTCTTGCGTTCATTACAAGCTGTGGATCAGTTCGACGGTCCGGGTGATGATCTCCGGATCGGTGTCGGGCAGGACGCCGTGGCCGAGGTTGAAGATGTGGCCTGCGGCGGCCTTGCCCTCGGCGTGGATGCGGCGCACCTCGCGTTCGACGGCCGCGAAGCCCGCGAAGAACAGCGCCGGGTCCAGGTTGCCCTGCACCACCGGCTTGGGCAGCTCGGGGTGGGCCCGCTCGAGCCGCTCGACCGCGACGTCGAGGGGCAGGCGCCAGTCGACGCCGACGACGTCCGCGCCGGCCTCGCGCATCGCGGGCAGCAGCTCGCCGGTGCCGACGCCGAAGTGGATCCGCGGCACGGTGCTGATCGTCTCCAGCACCCGCTTCGAGTGCGGCAGCACGAACTCGCGGTAGTCGCGCTCGGACAGCGCGCCCGCCCACGAGTCGAACAGCTGGACGGCCTGCACGCCCGCGTCGAGCTGCGCGTGCAGGAACGCCGCGGTGATGTCGGCGATCTTCGCGAGCAGCGCGTGCCACAGCTCGGGGTTGCCGTGCATGAGCGCCTTGGTGCGCTCGTGGTTCTTGCTCGGCCCGCCCTCGACGAGGTAGGAGGCGAGCGTGAACGGCGCGCCGGCGAACCCGATCAGGGCGACCTCGGCGGGCAGTTCCTTCAGCAGCAGCCCGATCGCGTCGGCGACCGGCTGGACCTGCTCGGCGTGCAGCTGCGGGAGCGCGTTCACGTCGTCGAGCGTCCGCACCGGGTTCGCGACGACGGGCCCGGTGCCGGCGACGATGTCGAGGTCGACACCGGCGGCCTTGAGCGGCACCACGATGTCGGAGAACAGGATCGCGCCGTCCACGCCGTGCCGCCGGATCGGCTGCATGGTGATCTCGCAGACCATCTCCGGGTCCATGCAGGCGTCGAGCATCGCGGTGCCCTGGCGGAGCGCCCGGTACTCGGGCAGCGACCGTCCCGCCTGCCGCATGAACCAGACAGGGGTGTGCGACGGGGTGCCGCCCCGCGCGGCCACGAGAAGGGGTTGCGCAAAATCAGACACAGTCAAGCCATCTCTCTCTTTCTTCCATGGTCCCACGTCTCGGCGTGCCGCCGTCACTCGGTCGGTTTGCGAGGCATACAGTCAGTTGCGTGACCGAGCCGGAAATCTTCCGCCGGGCGGTGGGGACGCTCAAGTCGGTTCGCCACAGGCCCGAGATCGAACTCACCGAGGTTCGACCGCCGCAGCGGCTCGCGCCCTGGGCGTACGCGTTGACAGCGGAGGTCACCGGCCCGTCCGACGAGCTGTCGACGGGCAGGCTCGTGCTGCTGCACGACCCGGACGGCGACGAGGCGTGGGGTGGCGTGCTCCGCGTCGTCGCCTACGTGCGCGTGGAGCTCGACCACGAACTGGCGTCGGACCCGCTGCTGCCCGAGGTCGGGTGGTCGTGGCTGACGGAGGCGCTGGAGCAGTCGGGTGCCCGGTTCACCGCGCTGGGCGGCACCGTGACGCAGACGTCCTCGGCCCGCTTCGGCGACATCGCCGGCCCGGCCCGCACGGACGACCTGGAGCTGCGCGCCTCGTGGACCGCCCTCGACGGCGAGCTCGCCGAGCACGGCACCGCGTTCTACGAGCTGATGGCCACGGCCGTGGGCCTGCCCCCGGTCGGCGTGACCATGTTCGGTCAGCGCTCCTGACCCACCCGGTACACCACCCGACGTTCCCACCGATATATCAGCGCGCCCGCAGCACCCCTTGCAACTGGTCTTTTGCGGTCGTCGTCAAAAGACCAGTTGCAAAACAGCAGGTGAGCTAGCTGCATGCAGGCGCGGCGAGCTCGCCCGTTGCAACGATCAGTTGTCGGCGTCGTGCAACACGCGCAGCACGTTCGCGCCGGCGAGCTTCGTGCAGTCGTCCTCGGACCAGCCCTTGTCGAGCAGCGCGCCGAGCAGGTTCGGGTACGTCGAGACGTCCTCGAGCCCCTGCGGGAGCGCCGTCACGCCGTCGTAGTCGCCGCCGAGGCCGAGGTGGTCGATGCCGACGACCTCGCGGGCGTGCTCCAGGTGCGTGACGACGTCGTCGAGCGTCGCGCCCGGCTTCGGGTGCTCCCGGACCCACTCCTCGCTGAACGTCTTGCGCTCGCCCATGTCGGCATGGCTCGCGCCGGCGGCCGTCATCGCGTCACGAAGGGCTGCGTCCCATTCAGCGACACGGGGCGACACGAAGTCCGGAACGAATGTGATCATGGCCACACCGCCGTTGTCCCTGAGCTTCACGAGGACGTCGTCCGGGATGTTGCGCGGGTGGTCCGCGACGTGGCGGCACGACGAGTGGCTGAAGATGACGGGCTTGACGCTCGTGTCGAGCGCCGCGTGCATCGTGCTGGGCGCGACGTGGCTGAGGTCGACGAGCATGCCGATGCGGTTCATCTCGCGCACGACCGCACGGCCGAACTCGGTCAGCCCGCCGTGTTCCGGCTGGTCAGTGGCGCTGTCAGCCCACGGCGTGTTGTCGTTGTGGGTGAGCGTCATGTACCGGACACCCAGGCGGCGCAGTGCGCGCAGGACGCCGAGTGAAGAGTTGATGGAATGTCCGCCCTCAGCCCCGAGGAGTGACGCGACACGCCCGGAGGAGAAAACTTTTTCGGCCTCGGCCGCAGTGGTCGCGATCCCGAGGTGGCCGGCATACCGCTCCGCCAGCTCGTAGACGAGCTCGACCTGCTCCAGCACGGCGGTCACAGCTCCGTCGCCGGCGAGCCTGCCGGGAATCCAAACGGACCAGAACTGCATGCCCAGACCGCCCTCGCGCATTTTCACGAGGTCCGTGTGCAGGTCCGGATGACGTTCGGTCAGATCGATCTTGGCGGCGGTCGTGAAGACGTCCTCGCCGGTTCCCTCGCCGAACTCGCGCAGTGCCCACGGGAGGTCGTTGTGGCCGTCGACGAGGGGCACACGCTGCAGCAATGCCCGCGCTCGTTCACGACCGGCAGAACTCGGCACAACCAACTCCTAGATGTCGTTCCGGAAGGGGTCCGCGTTACACCCCCTATCCAGTTGTCATCCAATCGTGTGACACATGAGGCCATCTGTCACAACTCAATAGGGATAGATACCCGATTGATCGTCCCGTAGACCCGCATGGGCGGCTACGCTGCCCCAGACGACACCACTTTCGGTCGATCAGTGGCGCGGCTGATTGGACGAAAGTCTCCGGTGCCGGTCGGGGGGCACGACCGACTCCAGGGAGGTAGTGACGTGGCTGCCGTCGGCTTAGGTCAGGCCGTTCGTACCACGCCAGCCGGCTCGTTGCCGGCGAACATGGTCCCGCACCCGCGGGAAGAGCTTTTTTCAGTGCTGGTGGTCGACGACCACCCACTGCTGAGGGAGGCGATATCAGCTCGGCTCACCCAAATGGGAGCCGGGACAGTGCATGAGGCCGCATCGGTGGCAGAGGCTCGGGCGCGGGCACTTGCAACCGGACCGTGCGACCTCGCGATCCTCGATCTGGGCCTGCCGGATGGCACCGGCATCGACCTGGTCACGGAGGCTCCGTGCCCAGGGCTGGCCCCGCATCGTGGTCCTCGCATCCTCCGACGACCCCTACGCGGTCAGGTCGGCCTTCCAGGCGGGCGCCCAGGCGTACCTCCTGAAGTCCGCCTCTCCGATGGTGGTCACCGACGGGGTGCGCAGGGTTCTCGACGGCGGCGTTTACGCAGATCCGAGCGTGGCACCAGTACTCGCAGCGGGTACTCGGGTGCCGGGCACCGACAACACGCCGCGGGAACTCTCCGCACGTGAGGTCGAGGTGCTCCAGCTGGTCGCCGATGGCCAGAGCAACAAGGAGATCGGCGAGGCTCTGAGCCTGTCCGCGTTGACGGTGAAGTCTCACCTGTCGCGGATCGGCCGGAAGCTGGGCACCGGGGATCGCGCTCAGATGGTCGCGCTGGCCATGCGTGCCGGCGTGATCCGTTAGACACCGGTTTGAAGCACTGAACCGGCCGAGAACACCTGTGAGTGGTGCGATCGTCGTAGGGTCTTCCGCTGTGGATGTACCCGCCGACGAGCCAACCGCACCAGCCGGACCCGGTCCGGTACCGCTGACGGAGCCTGCTGATGGGGTTCCGCCGGTGGTCGCCGATCCTTCTGCGCTCCGGCGAGCCGCTGACGCGCTCGCCGGGGCGGAGGGCCCGGTCGCGGTGGACACCGAGCGAGCCTCGGGCTACCGCTACTCACAGCGTGCCTATCTGGTGCAACTGCGCCGGGAAGGCGCCGGCACCTGGTTGGTCGACCCGATCGCCCTCGGCGGACGGCTCGACCCCCTGGTGGAGGCGTTGGAGGGCACCGAGTGGGTGTTGCACGCAGCGTCCCAGGACCTGCCGTGCCTCGCCGAGCTCGGGCTCCGACCTGGCGTGCTGTTCGACACCGAGCTGGCGGGCAGGCTGGCTGGGTTCGAACGCGTGGCATTGGGCACGCTGGTCGAGCGGCTGCTCGGCTATCGGCTGGAGAAGGGGCACGGCGCGGCCGACTGGTCGCGCCGCCCCCTTCCTGCCGACTGGCTGACGTACGCCGCTCTGGACGTGGAGCTGCTCGTGCAGCTGCGCGACGTTCTCGAAGCCGAGCTGGAGCGCCAGGGCAAGCTCGCCTGGGCGCTCGAGGAGTTCGAGGCGGTACGGACGGCGCCGTTGCCGCGCCCCCGTACCGACCCCTGGCGGCGCACGTCGGGCATCCACCGCGTGCGCAACCAGCGCCAGCTCGCGCTGGTCCGCGCGTTGTGGGAAGCCCGCGACGCCGTGGCCCGCGAACGCGACATCGCTCCAGGCCGAGTCCTCCCGGACTCCGCCCTCATGGAAGCCGCCGCCCGCAACCCCGCATCGGAAGCCGAACTGCTCGCGCTCCCGGTGTTCCGCGGCCGTGCCCAGCGCCGGATGTCCGGCACCTGGATGAACGCCCTGCGACGCGCCTCGGCGCTGTCCAAGGCGGAGCTCCCCCGAACCCGCCGGCCAGCACGACGGCCCTCCCCCGCCCAACCGCTGGGCGGACAAGGACCCGGATGCCGCGGCCCGGCTCGCCGCCGCCCGCGCGGCACTCGCGACCATCGCCGAGGCCAACACCCTGCCGGTGGAGAACCTGCTGCTGCCCGACCTGGTGCGCCGCACCTGCTGGCAGCCGCCCGCCGACCTGTCCCCCGAGTCCGTGGCCGCCGTGCTGCGCGAGGGAGGGGCGCGGTCGTGGCAGGTCGGGCTGACCCTCGACGCCCTGGCGAAGGCCCTCACCGCGACAGCACCCCCGCCGGCGTCCTGACCATCCTGTCGCCGGGACGGGCCGGCCGCGCACGAAGTACTTGCCGCGGCCAGCCCGCCCCGGTCTTTGCTCGGCCCCGCCCGCAGTCAGTCAGGCACGCACCTCACCCGATATATCAGTCCTGAGCTGCCGTTGACCTGCATCTTTGCAATGAGTCTTTGGACGACGACCACAAAAGAACGGTTGCAAGGGGTGTGGTCGGGAATGATCAGCTGCGTGACGAAGGATGGCAGCTCGCAGGTCGGCACGGAGATTCGCACGGGTCGGCTGGACCTGGTGCCGTTGCGCGTCGAGCACGCCGCGGAGATGGCCGAGGTGCTGGCGGACCCGGCGCTGCACGCGTTCATCGGCGGAACCCCGTACGCACCGGACGAGCTCGCTGCGCGGTACCGGCGGCTGGTCGCGGGATCGCCCGATCCGGACGTGCGGTGGCTGAACTGGGTGATCCGGCTGCGTGAGACCGGCGAGCTCACCGGCACCGCCCAGGCGACGGTCGCCGCGGCCGACGCGACAGCCGAGATCGCCTGGGTGGTCGGCACGCCGTGGCAGGGCCGCGGCATCGCGAGCGAGGCAGCGCGCGGACTCGTCGAGTGGCTGCGCACGCAGCCGGTGCGGACCGTCGTCGCGCACGTCCACCCCGAGCACCACGCGTCGGCCAAGGTGGCTGCGTCGGCCGGGCTGACCGCCACCGGCGAGCTGCACGACGGCGAGGTCCGCTGGCAGCTACTTCTGCAGTCACGCTGACACCCTTGCAATGAGTCTTTTGACGACGTCCGCAAAAGACTCATTGCAAGGGTGCAGGTCAGCGGCGTCCGGGCTGGATGCGTAGCTGCGTGGGCAACTGATATATCGGCTGCGCGAGCTACCGGAGCTCAGCCGTCGAAGCCGTCGCCGATCACCTCGCGGGACACCTGCACGTGCGCGAGCCGGCGCACCGCCTTGATCACGGCGTCGCCGATGAGGGTGCCCACGACCATCGCCTCGATGACCGCGTCGGAGGAGCCGCGCCGCGCGATGTACTCGAGGTCGGCCCGTGCGATGAGCCGCATCCCCTCCAGGTAGGGGTCGAGCAGCTCCTCGAAGTGGTCGTGCCCGACCGACCGGGCCGCTGACAGGGCGGCGGCGAGCATGCGGGTCACGTTGCTCTCCGCGACGTCGGCGCACTCCGTCTCGCCGTGCCGTGCGAAGAACGACTGGACGTCCCGCACCGCGAGTGGGTCCAGCTCGACCGAACCCGGCTGGCTGATGGCCTCCTGCACGGCGCCGAGCTTGTTGTGCAGTGAGTCGTCACGGGTGTCGACCGCGGCGAGCACCTCCCGCACGGCCGCGATGGAGAGGCCGCCGACGTCGACCAGCGCCCGCACCAGCCGGAGCCTGCGGAGGTGCTCCTCGTCGTAGTGCGCCTGGTTCGGGCTGGTCAGCACGCCGGCCGGCAGCAGTCCCTCACGCAGGTAGTACTTGATCGTCGGCACCGGGACGCCACTTCGCTTCGCAAGCTCGCCAACACGCATATGGATAGTGTAACTTCCGGATAGCAGACAGTACCGCTATCCATTCAGGGGGCAGAGAGATGACTCGCACGTGGCACCGTCCGTTAGTCCTGTTCGGCTGGTCGATGGTGGTCCTGGTCCCGGTAGCGCTCCTCGGGCTCTTGCTCGACGACCGCACGGTCGTGAACTCGCCGATCTGGCTCAAGCCGCTCAAGTTCGCCGTGTCGCTGTCGGTCTACGCGTTCACGCTCGCCTGGCTGCTCACCTACCTGAAGAGGTTCCAGCGCGTCGGCTGGTGGGCGGGCACCGTGCTCGCGGTCGCCGGCGCCGCCGAGATGGTCGTGATCGTCGGTCAGGTCGTGCGCGGCAAGCGCAGCCACTTCAACTTCGAGACGCCGCTCGATGCGGCCCTGTTCTCGATCATGGGCTCGACGATCGTCGTGCTCTGGGTGACGCACGCGATCGTCGCGGTCCTGCTGTGGCGCACCGAGATCGAGAACAGGGCGCTCGCGTGGTCGATCCGGCTCGGGCTGGTCATCTCGTTCCTGGGCCTCGGCGTCGGCTTCCTGATGACGCAGCCGAAGCCCGGCCAGGCGCTCGACGGTGACACGCTCGGCGCCCACACGGTCGGCGCACCCGACGGCGGTGCGTACATGGCGCTCACCGGCTGGAGCACCGAGCACGGCGACCTGCGCGTCGGGCACTTCGTCGGCATGCACGCGCTGCAGGTGCTGCCGGTGGTCGTCGCCCTGCTCGGGCGCCGTGCCAACGCCCGGTTCGCCTGGGTCGCGAGCGGGTCGTTCCTGGGGGTCTTCCTGCTCGTGACGTGGCAGGCGCTGCGCGGTCAGTCACTGGCCCAGCCCGACGGCACGACACTGCTCGCGCTCGCCGGGATCGTCGTCGCGACCGCACTGGGTGTGGTGTGGGCGCGCGCACCGAAGAAGGAGCTCGTTCCCGCATGACCGCCACGCTGTTCGACCTGACGTTCCTGGTGGCCGCGCCGTTCTGGGCGCTCATGATCTTCGCGCCGAAGTGGTCGTGGACGCGGCGGATCGCCGAGTCGTACCTGATCGTGCTGCCCGCGGTCCTGATCTACGTGGTGCTGGTCGTCCCGGAGCTGCCCGAGGTCTTGCCGCTGGTCACGCGGCCGGAGATCGGATCGCTGGCGGCGTACCTGGCCACGGACGTCGGCACGGCGGTCGTGTGGGCGCACATGCTCGCGTGGGACCTGTTCGTCGGACGCTGGATGTACCTCGAAAGCCGCCGCCTGGACGTCAACCCGCTGATCATGGCACCCGTTCTGGTGATCACGATCCTGCTGGCCCCGGTCGGGTTGCCGCTCTTCCTCGTCGTCCGCAAGGTGTGTGACACAACGAACAGGGGCGCCACGGTGGTTACCGGCCAGTAACTAGGGCTAGAGTTGGCGTTACCGACCGGTAGGGATGTCGCGCACCCCCGCCGGAGTGGACAGAGTTGTCACCACAAGTGGAGGAGACGCCGTGGCCGCACCAGCAGCGCCGGCACGCGTTCGGAACGTGGTCTTCGTCGACGGCGTCCGCACGCCGTTCGGCAAGGCCGGCCCCAAGGGGATTTTCGCCGAGACCCGTGCCGACGACCTCGTCGTCAAGGTCATCCGTGAGCTGCTGCGCAGGCACCCCGAGCTGCCGCCGGAGCGCGTCGACGAGGTCGCCATCGCCGCGACCACGCAGACCGGTGACCAGGGCCTGACGATCGGCCGGACCGCGGCGCTGCTCGCGGGCCTGCCGAAGTCGGTGCCCGGCTACGCGATCGACCGCATGTGCGCGGGTGCGATGACCGCCGTCACCACGGCGGCCAGCGGCATCGCGTTCGGCGCCTACGACGTCGTCATCGCCGGCGGTGTCGAGCACATGGGCCGCCACCCGATGGGTGAGGGCGTCGACCCGAACCCGCGCTTCCTGTCGGACAAGATCGTCGACCCGAGCGCGCTGGTCATGGGCCAGACCGCGGAGAACCTGCACGACCGGTTCCCGGAGATCACCAAGGACCGCGCGGACGCCTACGCCGCCGCCTCGCAGGCCAAGTACGCGGCCGCGCTGGCCGCGGGCAAGATCGGCCCCGAGCTGGTGCCGGTCGCGACCCGGTCCGCCGAGCACGGCTGGGGCCTCGCGACGGCCGACGAGCCGCCGCGTCCTGGCACCACGGTCGAGGACCTCGGCAAGCTCAAGACGCCGTTCCGCCCGCACGGCCGGGTCACCGCGGGCAACGCGGCCGGCCTGAACGACGGCGCGACCGGCGCGATCCTGGCCGAGGAGGAGACCGCCCGCGAGCTCGGCCTGCCGATCGGCATGCGCCTGGTGGGCTACGCGTTCCAGGGCGTCGACCCGTCGGTCATGGGCGTCGGCCCGGTGCCCGCCACCGAGCGCGCGCTGTCCCGCGCGGGCCTGTCCATCGAGGACATCGGCCTGTTCGAGATCAACGAGGCGTTCGCCGTGCAGGTGCTGGCGTTCCTCGACCACTTCAAGATCGCCGACGACGACCCGCGCGTGAACCAGTGGGGCGGCGCCATCGCGACCGGCCACCCGCTGGCCTCGTCCGGCGTGCGCCTGATGACGCAGCTGTCGCGTCAGTTCGCCGAGCGACCGGACGTCCGCTACGGCCTCACCACCATGTGCATCGGCATCGGCATGGGTGGAACGGTCATCTGGGAGAACCCGAACTGGAGTGGCAAGTGACCATCACCGCTGAGGAAGCAAAGGCGATCTTCCCCGACGAGGTCGTCACCCACGCCAAGACGCGTCTGATCACCGTGCCCGGCCTCGACAAGCCGGTCGCGTTCATCACGATCGACAACGGCCTGGACCACACCCGTCCGTCGACGTTCGGCCCGCAGTCGCTCGTGTCCCTGGGCGCGGCGTTCGACGAGGCCTACGCGGCCTCCCCCGCCGCCATCGCGGTGACCGGCAAGCCGTTCATCTTCGCCGTCGGCGCGGACCTGTCCGCCGTCGAGCAGGCGTCGGACCGCTCGCAGGGCGTGGCGATCGGCAAGCTGGGCCACAACGTCTTCAAGAAGTTCACCGACTCGGACATCCCGACCTTCGCCTTCGTCAACGGCGCGGTCATGGGCGGTGGCCTCGAGCTCGCGCTGTCGTGCCACTACCGCACGCTCGCGTCGAACGCGGCGGCGATCGCGCTGCCCGAGGTGTTCCTGGGCCTGTTCCCCGGCTGGGGCGGCACGCAGCTGCTGCCGAACCTGATCGGCGCCAACGACGCCGTGACGGTGATCTTCGAGAACGCGTTGAACCAGAACAAGATGCTCAGGCCGGCCGACGCGCTGAAGCTGGGCATCGCGGACGTGCTGTTCGACTCCGCGGACTACCTGGAGCAGTCGCTGCTGTGGCTGTCCGGTGTCGTGCGCGGTGAGATCACGGTGCCGCGCAAGGAGATCGACCGCGGCGAGGCGTGGGACGCCGCCGTCGCGCGGGCCAAGGCCATCGTCCACGGCAAGACCAAGGGCGCGGCCCCCGGTGCGGAGAAGGCGCTGGAGCTGCTGGAGCTGGCGCGCGAGAACGACCTGGAGAAGGGCTACGCCGCCGAGACCGAGGGCCTCGCGGACCTCGTCATGAGCGACGAGCTGCGCGCGGGCCTGTACTCGTTCAACCTGGTGCAGAAGCGGGCCAAGCGCCCGGCCGGCGCACCGGACAAGTCGCTGGCGCGCAAGGTCACCAAGGTCGGTGTCGTCGGCGCGGGCCTGATGGCCTCGCAGATGGCGCTGCTGTTCATCCGCCGCCTGCACGTGCCGGTCGTGCTGACCGACATCGACCAGGCGCGCGTGGACAAGGGCGTCGGCTACGTGCACGCCGAGATCGACAAGCTCGCGGGCAAGGGCCGGATCTCACCGGACGAGGCGAACCGCCTCAAGGCGCTGGTGTCCGGCTCGCTCGACAAGGCCGCGTTCGCCGACGCCGACTTCGTCATCGAGGCCGTGTTCGAGGACCTCGCCGTGAAGCAGCAGGTGTTCGCCGAGGTCGAGGAGCACGTCTCCGCCGAGGCGATCCTGGCCACGAACACGTCGTCGCTGTCGATCACGGACATGGCGTCGAAGCTCAAGCACCCCGAGCGGGTCGTGGGCTTCCACTTCTTCAACCCGGTCGCGGTCATGCCGCTGCTGGAGATCGTGCGCGCCGAGCAGACCGACGACGCCACGCTGGCCACGGCGTTCGCGGTCGGCAAGCAGCTCAAGAAGTCCTCGGTGCTCGTGAAGGACGCGCCCGCGTTCGTCGTGAACCGCCTGCTGACCCGCTTCATGGGCGAAGTCATCAAGTCGGTCGACGAGGGCACGTCGTTCGAGGTCGCCGACAAGGCCACCGAACCGCTGGGCCTGCCGATGTCGCCGATGATCCTGCTGCAGCTGGTCGGTTCCGCCGTCGCGCTGCACGTGTCGGAGACGATGCACGGCGCGTTCCCCGACCGCTTCTCGGTGTCGGAGAACATGAAGAAGTTCGTCGCCGCGGGCAAGGGCGCCGTCTGGCAGTGGGACTCCTCCGGCAACCAGACCGTCGACCCCGAGGTCCTGGCGCTGTGGGAGTTCGGCTCCTCCCCGCTCACGGGCGAAGAGGTCAAGACGCGCGCGCTGGAGGCGCTGGCCGAGGAGATCCGGATCATGCTCGACGAGGGCGTGGTCGCGGAGGCGCAGGACATCGACCTGTGCATGATCCTCGGCGCCGGGTGGCCGTTCTGGCTGGGCGGCATCACGCCGTACCTGGACCGCACCGGCATCTCGGAGAAGGTGACCGGCAAGCGGTTCCTGGCTCCGGGCGTGGCCTCCGTCCCCGCCTAGTCGCTGCACGGTGAAGCCCGGCTCTCCTTCCGCGGGGGCCGGGCTTCACTCCGTCTCAGGCCGGTAGTGCTCCACGCTGCCGTCCGGCCGGATGAAGCAGGCCTCGATGTTCGTGGCCCGCAACGTCACCTCGGACCCCGCCACCAGGTCCCGGTACCGCAGCAGGTCCGGCAGGCCGAGCGCGACGACGTCGAACGGGTGCTTCTGCCGCAGCATCAACGCCCTGCGCAACGCCTCGCTGAACGCCCTTCGCGGCGAGCCGTCCTCCTCGGGAACCTCCACCAGCGCACCGTCGAGCTGCCGTTCGAGCGCGGCCCGCACGTGGGCCGCCGTCCCCGATGTCACGATCTCCGCGAGAGTCATGTGACCCGTATCGGGATGATTCGCGGGATCATTAGCGTTCGGGATGTTTCGATCACGTCATGTTCCCGCGACCCGCAATCCTGGTCGACGTCGACGGGCCGCTGAACCCGTACGCGGCGAAACCGACCCGCCGTCCCGCCGGCTACCACACCCACCGCCTGCGCCCCGCGGGTTTCCGCCGCCCGCTGCGGGTGTGGCTCGACCCGTCGCACGGGCCGTGGCTGCTCTCACTGGCCGCCGCGACCGGCGCGGACCTGGTGTGGGCGACGACGTGGGAACACGAGGCGAACGAGTTCATCGGGCCCCGGCTGGGCCTGCCCGAGCTGGAGTGGATCGACTTCGGCGGCCGCGGGTCGGAGCACCACGACGGCCGGCACGGCAAGGTCCCGGCGATCACGGCGTGGGCCGGTGAACGGCAGATCGCGTGGCTGGACGACGAGTTCCAGCGGCGGGACGCCGAATGGGCGGCGGCACGACCCGGCACGCTGCTGGTACCGGTCCCCGCACGGACCGGCATCGGGATCGACCACCTGGAGCAGGTGCTGACGTTCCTCACCAGCACCACCGAAACCACCGGTGTCACCGGTGCAGGGCGAACTCCGCGAACTCCTGGACGCGCGCGACGGTGATGCCCTCGCGCTGCTCCACCGCGAGCGGGTGGTCGGTGGGTTCCAGCTCGATGATCGGCCGGATGCCGCGCTCCTGCGTGTGCAGGTTGGTCTTGAGGTTGAGCGTCGTCGGCTCGTAACCGGGCAGGGCCACCGACAACCAGCCGAAGTACGGCGGCTCGTGCACACGGCCGGGGTCGTCGAACACCTCGCCCATGCGCGCGAAGTTGTCCTTCGACAACGACACCCAGGCGCCCCACTCGAAGTTCTCGTCGGCGTCACGCACCGGCAGCACGATGCGGCCGCGCACGAAGAAGTGCTCGTTGTCGATCACGCACATCTCGTCGCCCAGGACGTTGCCGGGTTTTCCCGCGAACTCATCGGACCAGTAGGCCGGCGCGGCCAGCAGTTGAGCGAACGGCAGACCGCCGTGTTCCTGACCGCAGCAGGTGCAGGTGAAGCCCTTCGTGACCGACATGCGGGCAGCCTAGAGGGGAACGTTGCGTCTCAAACGGCTTTTGGCGATGTTCAGGCCTGGCGCACCGGCACGACCTCGACGAGGCGGTCCAGGTCCGCGAAGTCCTTGACGTTCATGGTCAGCACCGGCATCCCCGCGGCGGCCGCGGTCGCGGCGATCTGCAGGTCCATGCGCCGCGGCCGGGGTGAGCGCCCCGCCCTGCGCACCAGCGACGCCATCTGCCCGTAGAGCTTGGCCTCCTCCAAGCCGAACGGCAGCACCTCGAACTGCTGCTGCGCGGCGTAGAACCGCTCGGTGCGCGCGAACCGCTCCACCGGGTCGTCGGTGTCGAGCCCGAACGCCAGCTCCGCGATCGTGACGGCGCTCAGGAACGGCTGCGCCTGCACGTACGGCCCCAGGTCGACGTGCTCAAGGCGGATCACCACACCCGTGTCGAGCAGGGCCCGGTTCACCTCTGCCACGGGTCGTCCGCCGGGTCGTCCTCACCGAAGACCTCGTCGGCCGCACGCCGGTCTGCCTCCCAGCGCTCCGCGTCCACCGGCGGCAGCTGCCGGAACGCGTCCTGCACGGCACCGAGCCGCACCCGCGGCTGCTCGTGCCACCTCACGTCGACCCGGTACGGCGACAGCTGGGCGACTGGCTTGTTGTTGCGGGTGACGACGAAGCTCTCCCCCGCCTCGACCCGCCGCATGATCTCCGCGTTGTCGTTGCGGAGCTGCCGTTGTCCGATAGCAGTGGGCGACATAGCACCAACGTAGCACTTCTGCCCAAAAAGCGCTACGGAGTAGCGACAGCCCGCTGCGGTTACCCCGCCTCCGTGATCAGAATCGGCACGTCGGGTTGGCGCTACCCCGAATGGCGCGACGGCTTCTACCGCGGCATCCCCCAACGCCTGTGGCTGACCCACCTGGCCTCCCACGTCGCCACGATCGAGGTCAACAGCTCCTTCTACCGCCTCCAGCCACCCGCCTACTACCGCAAGTGGGCCACCGAGACCCCGACCGGCTTCACGTTCGCCGTGAAGGGCCCGAAGCTGATCACGCACGACAAACGCCTGCGCCACACCGAGGACGCGCTCAAGGCGTTCACCGACACCCTCGACCTCGGCGACAAGCAGGGCCCGATCATCTGGCAGCTGCCACCGTCCCTGCGCTTCGACCGCGGCCTGCTCCAGGACTTCCTCGCCGCGCTGCCACCGGGCCGGCACGCCCTCGAACCGCGCCACGAGTCGTTCCGCACCGACGCCTACTTCGACCTCCTGCACGCGCACAACATCGCCCACGTGGTGTCGGACGCGCCGACGTTCCCGTGCATCGAGGCCGTGACCGCGGACTTCGCCTACGTGCGGCTGCACGGGCACGACGAGCTGTACATCAGCTCGTACAGCGAGGACCAGCTCGACGAGTGGGCGCGCAAGGTCGAGGAGTGGGACCGCGACACCTACGTGTACTTCGACAACACGATGCACGGCGCCGCGCCCAGCAACGCACTCGCTCTCATGGCCAGGTGCACATCCGAAGCGCGGCGTTGAGGACATTCCGGCCCTGATGTTCGATGCTCTTCCCGAAGGCCCGCCGTCGTGAGGAGCATTCGTGCCCGGCTTGGACCACCTGACCACAGCTCTGGAGACCCATCCCAAGCCGGAGATGGACGACGAGCTGGAACTGGCCGAGCGCGAACGTGAGCAGGTGCTCGCCGACCACCCGCTGAACGAGTGGACACAGCTGCCACTGGAACGCTTCGCGATCGGCACGGGTGAACCGTCGTTCTGCGCGGCGATGGAGGACGGCACCCCGCACCTGGGCAACATCAAGGGCGGGAGCTTCGCCAAGTACGTCATCTTCCGACGCGAACGCAGCCAGGAGTGGTACACCGCAGGCTCTCGCGGCTTCTCCGCGCCGGAGAGGTCGTGGATGGTGTTGAGGGACCAGCTCGTGGAGGCGCTGCTCGACGGTGATTTCGCAGAGGCACCGCTCCTGCGCCACGGGCAGTCACTTGTCACCAAGGCGCTTCACACCTACGCGCCGGAGTCCTACCTGCCGATCTACTCGTCGGCGGACCTGCGTGCACTCATCCAGCTCCTCGGTCGCACCCCGACCGCCAACGGCCTGGTGTGGGAGCTCAACCTCCAGCTGAGGGAGGCGGTTGACGCACATCCGGTGCTCCGGCGCTGGAAGTACGCCGAGGTCGTCCGCTACCTGCACGAGCACTTCCTCGCACCCGTCTCCGCCAAGACGATCATCAAGATCGCGCCTGGACGTGGCGGCCGGTACTGGGACGAGTGCCTGCGGGACGAGGTGATCCGCGTCGGCTGGGACCGGGTCGGTGACCTCAGGCAGTACACGACCGGCGGAGAACTCGCCCTCGCGCTCGCCGAGGAGTACCCCGACAAGTCCGCGCAGTCCCACCGCGCGAGCGCGACCCGGCTGTTCCAGTACTTCCGCGATCTCCCGGCGGGCGCGAAGGTCATCGCGAACCAGGGCAAGTCGAAGGTGCTCGCCGTCGGCACCGTCACCGACCGCGGCTACCGCTACGACCCGGGGATCGAGCACTACCGCCACACCGTCTCGGTCGACTGGGACCCCTCGTACGAACAGGATCTCGACGTGCCGGTCGGAGCCTGGCTCCGCACGTTCGCGCCGGTGCGACCGGCACTGTGGAACACCATCAGCGCGAAAGCCGTCCCCGGCGCGGCCGCCCAACCCGTTCCGGTGCCGAAGGACGTCGAGGACGTCATCCGCGGCCTGGAACGCAAGAACCAGGTCGTCCTCTTCGGCCCGCCGGGTACTGGCAAGACCCGGCTGGCCTTCGCCGCGGCGGCGGAGTTCGCCGGCGACCGGGTCACGCACACGACGTTCCACCCGTCCTACGGCTACGAGGACTTCATCCTCGGCTACCGGCCGACCGAGACGGAGGGTGGCGGTCTGTCGCTGACACTCGCCAAGGGCGTGTTCTACCGGGTCTGCGAGCGGGCGCGGAACGAGCCGAACCACGTCCTGGTCATCGACGAGATCAACCGCGCGGACCTGCCGCGGGTGCTCGGCGAGCTGGTCACCTACCTGGAGAAGGACAAGCGCGGCAAGGAGTTCCAACTCTCGACGGGGAACGAACCGTTCAGCGTTCCGGCGAACGTCTACATCATCGCCACCATGAACACCGCCGACCGCAGCGTCTCCCACCTGGACGCCGCGATCCGCAGGCGGTTCGAGTTCCAGCCCGTGCGCACCGACTACGAGGTCATCGCGGGCGCGGTGGGCCCTCTTGAGCTCGGGGTCTTCCTGACCGAGCTCAACGGCCGGATCGCCGAACACCTCAGCCCCGACCACGAGATCGGGCACGCGTTCTTCCTGCGCGACGACAAACCGCTCGACAACGAGCGCGACGTCCACTCGGTGTACTTCCACGACGTGCTGCCGTTGCTGGAGGACTGCACGAGCAACGACCAGGTCCTCCTCGAAGCGGTCCTCGGCAAGGCCAAGGTCGGCCCGGAGACCACTCCCGGTGACCTGCTGGAGGTGCTGGCGAAGGAGTTCAGCGCGGACGCGGACACGAATGAATAAGTTCCGTGAGCAGCACACGACCCTGCTGGACTTCGAGCTCACCGAAGCGGATCTGCGCAAGTTCGACGGCCCGGAGCTGAGGAAGTACTTCACGCCACGCCCGACCGCCAAGGGCACGACCCTGACCGTCCGCAAGGTCGTCGGCCTCCTCAAGCTGGACAACGCCGACCTGGTCATCGAGCCGAAGGTTCCGGTGAGCGGCGAGATGTTGCTGCACTGGCTGCATTATGCGGCGAACCGGGACCACCCGGCCTCGTCGCAACGGCGCGGGTGGGACGCCGACGGGGACTACTTCCCGGACATGGCGGTCGAAGCGTTGCTCGACGAGTGCCGGACGTTGCTGCGCGACCAACTGCGCAAGGACTACCAGCCGCGACAGACCGTCGAGGCGGCTGTCCGGGGCAGGCTCGACCTCACCCGCCAAGCCACCCACCGCTTCGGGATGCTCGACCGGCTGCACGTCCGCACGTTCGACCGCACCGTGCAGATCTGGGAGAACGAGGTGTGCGGCGCCGCTCTGCGGCACGCCGCGAAGACCGCCACCACCGCGAAGCTCCGCCAGCAGGCCAGGCAGCTCTCCACCGAGTTCCCGCTCTGCACAGCCGAGGTCGCCCGCTCGACGCTCGCCAGGTCGCGGCACAACCGGCTGAACCTCCGGTACCGGGCCGCGCACGCGTGGGCCGAGGTGGTGCTCAGGGCCGGCGGTGTCTCGGAGCTGTTCCTGCCGCGCACGCTGGTCGGTGAGTCGCACCTGCTGGTGATCGAGAAGGTGTGGGAACGAGTGGTGCACCGGATGGTCGGCAGCCCGGCGACGATCGAAGGGGTCATGGTGCACCGGTACGGCGACCGGGCGCGGCCTTACCGCCCGGACGCCCTGGCCGAACGGCTGCCGGTCGACGCGAAGTGGAAGGACTACGACCGGCGTGCCGTCACCCGTGAGGACGTCCACCAGCTGCTGACCTACGCCCACGCCTACCAGCCCCACGACCCGCGCGCGGTCATCGTGCACCCGTCGACGGCCCCGACCGCGAAGCGCACGATCGACGTCAAGCACCTGGGCCGCCGGATCGCGGCCATCGACGTGATCGGCGTGGACGTCTCAGCACGGCCCGAAGAGAATTCCGCGACCCTGCAGGGCCTGCTTCACCGCTAACCTGTTCAGACATGAAACCAATTCGCGTCTTGGCTCCCCTGCTCCTGGCCGCGAGTCTCGTGGCGCCCGTTCAGGCACGAGCGGACGAGGCGACCTGGACCGGTCCCCTCAGCACCAGGGGCCGGTGGATCGTCGACGCCCACGGTGACCGCTTCAAGCTCAGGTCCGGCAACTGGCACGGGGCCAGCGGCACCTGGAACGGCTCCGGTGACATCAACGACCCCACCACCCACCACGCGGGCGAGAAGGCCGACCAGGTCCCGCTCGGCCTCGACCGCGCGACGATGGCCACGATCGTCAGCGGTTTCAAGGAGATCGGCGTCAACAGCGTCCGGTTGCCGTTCTCCAACCAGATGATCAAGGACACCCGTCCCGTCAACGGTCTGAAGGACGCGCAGCTCAACGGCAAGACGCCGCTGCAGGTCTACGACGCCGTGGTCGCCGAGCTGACGCGCAACGACCTCGCCGTCATCCTCAACAACCACACCACCACGTCGCGGTGGTGCTGCGGGGTCGACGGCAACGAGCGGTGGAACACCAGCCAGAGCACGGACCAGTGGATCACCGACTGGGCGTTCATGGCCAACCGCTACAAGGACGACAAACGGGTCGTGGGCGCCGATCTGTACAACGAGGTGCGCCGCAACGTCTGGGACGACCCGAACTGGGGCTGGGGCAACGACCACGACTGGCACAAGGCCGCGCAGCAGGCCGCGGACCGCATCCAGCAGACCGCCCCGGACCTGCTGGTGATCGTCGAGGGCATCAACTGGACCGGCATCCCGGTCGACGGCTTCGCGCACGGACGGCCGACGCTGGAGCCCGCCCGGTTCCTCAGCCACACGCTCGCGAACCCCGAGAAGCTCGTGTACTCCGCCCACTTCTACGGCTACACCGGACCGAACCACAGCGGTGCCACCGGGATCGGCGAGACGACCGACCCGCGGTACCAGGACCTCTCACCGCAGGAGCACGTCAACGTCCTGCAACGGCAGGCCTTCTTCATCACCGAGGCGCAGAAGCACTTCACCGCGCCGTTGTGGGTCAGCGAGTTCGGCGTCGGTGGCCGGGAGGAGTCCAACCCCAGGGCACGCGACTGGTTCGAGCGGTTCGTGGACCACCTCGTGGCCACCGACACGGACTTCGCCTACTGGCCGCTGGTCGGGTTCCACGACAACCGGCGCGGCAACGGATGGGCGTTGCTGCACTGGGACGCCAACGGCAACCGCATGGGCGTCAACGACGGTGACGACTGGCGCGCGTCCGCGTGGAACCGGCTCGTCACCGCGCCGAGCCGCAGCGGGCAGGTCCCGCGCGAGACCCGCTGGAACCAGCTCGTCAAGGAGTCCTGCCCGCAGAGCCAGAAGCTCGTCGGCATCAGCCACACCGGCAACCGCGGCCTGTGCGTGAGCGGTCCACAGTGGAGCACGACCACGCGCGTCACCGACGAGCGGCACGTCACGAACGACTGGGCCGCCGGCTACACGAAGCTCCAGTGCCCGCAGGGCGGCGCCGCCGTCGGGTACGCGAACTTCACGCTGGTCTGCGCGCCCGTGGCGCAGGGCACGAGCACGCGCGTGCTGTGGTTCGACCGCGGTGACAACCGGCCGGACCAGGGCGGTGACTGGGCGAACGGGCACTACAAGGGGCAGTGCGCCCAGGACGAGCACATCGCCGGTGTCGCCTACGACTGGCGCAGGACGCCGGACGCGCTGCTCTGCCGGAAGTGAAGCCCGAAGTTCTCCAGGAACGCGGCTGCGGGGTCGTCCACCGGCGAGTCGACCCGGCAGCCGCGGGTGGTCACCACGAGCTTCTGGTCCGTCTGCGTCTTGCGCCCGTGCGGTGTCAGGACCGTCGCCCGCGGCGCGACCCGGAAGTGCGACTCCGGCGCGGTCTGCTGCCACCAGCAGGCCGGCACGAACTCGGCCAGCTCGCGCGGCCGGCGTTCGACCCGGTAGCGCAGCCGGTCCTCCTCGTACACGTCCACGTCGTCACCGTGGTCGACCAGGCGGTAGAGCCCGTGCGGGTCCTGCTGCTCCTCGCGCGAGTCCCACCGCAACGGGTGCAGCGTGAACGCGCCGAAGCCGACGTCGCACAGCCACTCGTGGTCCACCAGCAGCGTCAGGTGGCCGAACGGCGGCCCGAGCTCCTCACCGCCGAAGACCCGCACGGCCAGCAGGTCGACGTGATGTCCCAGGTGCCGCAACAGCTCCGCGAACAACCCGTTGAGCTCGTAGCAGAACCCGCCCCGCCGCTGCACCACGACCTTGTCGTACAGCCACGGGATCTCCAGCACGATCCGGATGTCCATGTGCGTGTAGAGGTTCTCGAACGGAACGCTGCGCAGGTGCGACTCCTGCAGCTGCGCCAGCGACGAGTCCCGCGAGGCACCGATGCGCTGTAGGTAGGCGTCCACCGTGTCACGATAGCCGCATGGGTGAGGTGAGGATCGGTACTTCGGGATGGGTCTACCCGCCCTGGCGCGGCAAGTTCTACCCCAAGGGCGTCACGCAGAAGCGCGAGCTGGCCTACCTGAGCGAGAGGCTCGGCTCGGTGGAGGTCAACGGCTCCTTCTACTCGCTGCAACGCCCGTCCAGCTACCAGCGGTGGGCCGCGGAGACGCCGGACGACTTCGTGTTCGCCGTCAAGGGCAGCCGGTTCATCACGCACATGAAGCGGCTCAAGGACGGCAACGACCTGCTCGCCAACTACCTGGCGTCCGGAGTCCTCGCGCTCGGGCCCAAGCTCGGCCCGGTCCTCTGGCAGCTGCCGCCCACGCTGCGCTACGACGCCGAGCTGCTGACGCACTTCTTCGCGGCCCTGCCCCGCACCACCGCCGAGGCAGCGGAGGTCGCGCAGCGGCACGACCACCGCGTCGACCCGGCGCACACCACCACCGACGCCGACCGGCCGATGCGGTACGCGCTGGAGATCCGCCACGACAGCTACGCCACGCCGGAGTTCCTCGACCTGCTGCGCCGCCACGACATCGCGCTCGTGATCGCCGACGCGGCCGGCAGGTACCCGTTGATCGAGGAGGTCACCGCCGGCTTCACCTACGTCCGGCTGCACGGCCACGACGAGCTCTACGTCAGCGGCTACACCGACGAGGGCCTCGACGAGTGGGCGGAGAAGATCAGGAAGTGGCGGGAGCACGGCGACGTGTTCGTCTACTTCGACAACGACGCGAAGGCGTACGCGCCGCGGGACGCGATGGCGCTTCAAGATCGGCTGGCCGACTGAGCCGAATGGCCGCACACTCTTTCCCGACGGAGGTGCGCCCATGTCGACGAAGAGCCTCATCGCCGCCCTGGCGGTCACTGCGGGCGCGGTTGCCTCCAGTGGGATCGCTGTAGCGCAGAGTGACAAGTCCTGTGACAAGGGCGAGTTCTGCGTGTGGGCGGGGCCGGACTACACGGGGACGGTCCAGCGCCTCGACCTGGAGACCGCGAACCCCGGCGAGTGCATCACGCTGAACGTGGTCGGCCGGTCCTTCGCCAACCGCCTGAGCAGGGACGCGAGCGTCTACCAGCGGGAGAACTGCTCGACCGAGGCCGAGTTCACCACGTACCCGAAGCACGGCACCTACGTGCCGGACGCGTACTTCGTCATCCGGGCGGTCGAGGTGTGGGGGCCTTGATCAGCCCGAGGTACTTTAGTCACCCTGGGTAACACCACTCGATCGTGTGAGTACCCGCCAGTAGGCCTTATTTGGTGCCTAAGTTGCCGCCCTATCGAGTGGTGGCAGCTGGAGGAAACGTGACCGTGGCGGGTGAAGCCGGGTTGCTCGAACCGATGGCCGGCCGACTGGCCCGAGACGACCTCACCTCACGTGCTGGAGCCCACCCCGACCCCGTCCGGCATGATCGACCTCCCCTGAAGGCATCCGGTGAAACTGCTGCTGTTCGCGGACCTGCACCTGGACACGCGCTTCGCGAGCGCCGGTCCGGCGCGGCGCCAGGCGTTGCGCGACACGTTGGGCCACATCGTCGAGCTCGCGGAAACCGAGTCGGTCGACGCGGTGCTGTGCGCGGGCGACCTGTACGAGCACGACCGCTGCTCCCCCGGCACCGCGGCGTTCCTGCGCGGTGCGTTCGACTGCTCGGTGCCGGTCTACCTGGCACCGGGCAACGACGACTGGTACGGCGCGGAGTCGGTCTACCAGCAGGTGGACTGGACGCCCAACGTGCACGTGTTCACCTCTGGCTGCTTCACCCCGGTGGCGCTGGCCGACGGCGTGACGCTGTGGGGCGCCGCGCACGTCGGTCCCGGTCCGACGCGCGACCTCCTGGAGGGCTTCACGGTCAACCGGTCCGGCGTGAACCTGGCGCTGTGCCACGGTTCCACGCCCGGTGACGTCGCGATCACCGGGCTGGACCACGCGTTCCTCGGGCACGTGCACACACCCGAGCACGCCACCCGCCACACCTTCCCTGGCAACCCGGACCCGCTGACGCCGGGCGAGACCGGTGAACGCGGCGCGGTGATGTGCACCGTGCACGACGACGGCACGGTGTCGCGCGAGGTGTTCGACGTGTCGGCGTCGCGGTCGCTCGGGCTGCCGGCGGAGGCGTCCGAGGCGTTCCCGTCGCTGGACTTCGACTCCGTTGCCGCCGAACGGACCGTGCGCGGCCAGTTCGTGCGCGACGTGCTGGCGGACCCCGCTCTGGACGTGGCGTTGCGCAGCCGTGTGCTGATGACCGGCTTGCGCGCCCTGGAGGAACGATGAGGATCGAGTCGGTCACCGCGCACGCCTTCGGGCCGCTGCACGACCGCACGTTGCCGCTCGCACCGGGCATGACCGTGGTGTCGGGCGTGAACGAGTCGGCGAAGTCGTCGTGGCACGCGGCGATCCGCGCGGCCCTGTGCGGGTCGCCGGCCGCACGCCACCGCCCCTGGGAGGGCGAGTCGTGGCGGGTCGCGGCGACCGTGGCGCTGGAGTCCGGTGAGACGCTGACCGTGGACCGCGACCTGAACGACGACAGCGCGCTCGACGTCGCACGCCGGGTGGGCATGGACCGCAGCTCGTTCGCCGCGACCGCGTGCGTCGACCAGGCGCAGCTGCTGTCCGTGCTGGACTCGGCCGACGGCCTGCAGGAGCACCTGCGCCGGGCCGCCGCCACCGCGGGCACGGACGGGACCGTCGAGCAGGCGCTGGAACGGCTCGTCGTGCCCGCCGAGGCCTTGCAGAAGGCCCGCAACCGCTTGCGGGAGGCCCAGACCGACCTCGCCGTGGCCCGCCGCGAGCACACCCGGTACGTGGAGCTGAGCGCTCGGGCCCGGCAGGCTTGCGCGGCGCGCGCCCGCGTGACCGTGCAGGAGCACGCCGCCGAGCTGGAGGCGCTGGCCGCGCGGATCGCCCGTGTCCGCGAGCTGCAGGACCGCTTCGGCGACTCGCCGCCGTCCGGTCTGGCCGCCCAGGAGGAGCTCGCCGCCGCGGTGAACCGGGCGATGGCCGCGTGGCGCGCCGCACCGGCACCGCGGACGCTGACCGGTCCGTCCGCCGCCACGCTGGAGGACGAGCTGGAGGCGTTGCCGGCGCGCCCGGACGGCGAGACGGCCGTCGACGACGAGCTGCGCGTGGTCGCCGGTGCGTACGAGGTGGCCGCCGCGGTCGCCGCCGCGCACCAGGAACGCCACCCGGCCGTCACCACCACCGCCACCCCCGATCAGCTGCGCGGGCTGGCCACGCGCATCGACCCCGCGAGCGGCGCCCGGCTCACGACGGCATCACTCGCGGTGGACACGGCCCGGCAGGTGCAGGAGGGGGCGTCGGCCGGCGCGGCGCGTGCCCAGGTCGAGGCGGATGTGGCGGCCGCGCACGTGCAGGAGATCGCGATGCCGAACCCGTTCCTGCGCAACGCTCTTGTCGCGTTGAGCTGCCTGACGCTGCTGGTCGCCCTGCTGCTCGTCGTCATCGGTCAGCCCCTGGCGGCGGCGGGCGTCCTGGTGGCGGCCGTCGTGGCCGGTGTCGGCGGTTTCCTGTCCCGTGGCGACGCACCGGCCCGTGAGGCGGCGATCGCCTTCGCCGCCGAGCGCGCGTCCGCGGTTTCCGAGGCCCGCGCCGCGTTGTTCACCGCCGACCGCGCCCTCGCCGAGGCCGAGGGTCAGCGCGCCGTCGCGCTGGAGGCCGTGCGCCTGCACGACGACGCCGCGGCCGAGTGCGCCGCACTGGGTGTCCCCGCGGACCGCGAGACGTTGTGGCGCTTGGCGAACCGCGCCGTGTGGGAGGCCGAGCACGCCGACCTGCTCACCGAGGTGGCCCGCACCGAGGAGGCCGTCCGCGCGGAGCTGGGCGCCCGCGGCAAGGTCGAGCCGGCGATGTCCGTGCCCGACCTGCTGGTGGACTACGAGACCGACTGCAAGGTCCGCTCCCGCCAGGCGCTGCTGGCAGCCCAACGCCCCCTGCTGGCCGCGGCGCTGGAGGACCGCCGCGTCGCGGAGGCCACCGTCGCCGAGGCCGTGGCGGCCCGCGCGAAAGCCCTGGACCTGCTCCGCGCCGCCGTGCAGGCGATCGGCGGCTCCGGCGAGCGCCCGGAGGACCTGCTGCGCGCCATCGCCGACTGGCAACGCGGCTGGGACCGCCTGCTGCGCGAGGCCGAGGACGAGCGCAACGCCTGGGCCGAGCTCACCACCCTGCTCGCCGCCGAGAGCCTGGACGACATGGAGACCTCCCTGTCGGCGGCCCAGTCCCTGCACGCGACTCTGCTCGAAGCCGCCCGCCGCTACGCCGCCTGCGGCCCGATCGACCCGGCACTGGCCGCCTCGGCGGACTCCCTCGCCGCCACTGTGACCGAGCTGGCGCGCACCCTGCCCAGCGTCCCGGAAGCCGAGGAGGCCGTGCAGGCGGCGAGCTCCACCGTCGCCGAGATCACCGCCGAGGTCGAGGCCGTCACCCTCGCGTTGCAGTACCTGACCGCGGCCCGCGACAAGGTCCACAGCACCATCGCACCGGCCCTGGAGGACACGCTCCGCACCTGGCTGCCGACCGTGACCGGAGGCCGCTACGTCGACGCCGCCGTGGACTCCGCCTCGCTGACCGTGCGGGTGCGCGCGGCCTCGGAGTCGTGGCACCAGGCCTCCCGCCTGTCCCTGGGCACGGCGGAGCAGGTCTACCTGCTGCTGCGGGTCGCACTGGCCCAGCACCTGGCCACCGAACCGTGCCCGCTGCTGCTCGACGACGTGACCGTGCAGGCTGACGACACCCGCACGCGTGCGGTGCTGGACCTGCTGCTGCGGTTGTCGGCGGACCGGCAGATCGTGGTGTTCGCGCAGGAGACGGTGGTGGTGGAGTGGGCCCGGGAACAGCTGGGTGACCGCGACGTGCTGCACCAGCTGACGCCGGTGGCCGCCTGACCCGCCCGGTGCGCCCTGGGCGGTCATGCGTTCCATCGTGCGGCGACAAGAGCGGCGACGCGGTCCGCCGCCTCTTCCGGGTCCTCGTGCTCCCACACGCGGACGACGAGCCAGCCGGCGGAGGCGAGCTGCGCGTCGGTGTCGCGGTCCCGCACGACCACGCCGTGCAGCTTGACCTGCCACCACTCGCGGTTGGCCTTGGGCACCTGACCGTGTTCCGGGCACGAGTGCCAGAAGCACCCGTCGACGAGCAACGCGATCCTGGCGCCCCGCAGCAGCACGTCGACGCGTCGGCGCCGACTGGTGCCCGGTGCGGCGACGTCGACGAGGTACCTCAGCCCGCGCCGGTGCAGCGCCCGCCGGACGGCGAGCTCCGGAGCGGTGCCCGTCCGGCGGGTCCGGCGCATGGTGCGCGACGTCGCCTCCGAGGTGGCGGACGGGGCCGGACCAGCGTCGACGTAGCGGTACACGACGTGCGGTGTCCCGAAATTGTCAGACCCCGGCGCTACCGTCGTCCCATGACCAACGCCGCCTTCCGCAAGCTCACCCCCACCGCCGACGAGCGGCTGGCCGAGCTGGGCCTGCGCCTCGCGGTCCTGGACCGCGCCATCACCGCCGGCATCGACGCGCGCGCCGCGTCGCCCCCGTTCGGGCCGACGAACGCGCCGGGGCTGCTCGACTGGATCCACCGGGTCGGCACGCTGCGGCAGCTGCTGGCGGCGGAGGGCTGGGAGCGGCTCGACCAGTGGAACGCGGGCCTGGTCAGGCACCCGTCGCGGCCGATCCTGCTCGGCGCGATGCAGGGCAACCGCGGCACGGGGTCGCCGGACGCGCCGTTGCGCAGCGACTACGCGAAGGGGCCCGCGATCGCGGCGATGATGCGCGACAACGACCACGACCAGTTCGCGTTGTTCGAGAGCGCGCGCAACGAGGGCCTGAAGCTGTGGTTCCTGGTCACCTACCCGCTGCAGCTGGAGGACCGGCTCGTGGTGCTGCGCGAGGTGTCGCAGCCCGAGCCGACGCCGCAGAACCAGGTGATCGACCGGTGGGCGCACCGCATCCCGCTGCCGCCGATGGAGTTCCCACAGCTCAAGGCTCCCAACGTCGACGGACCCGAGGAGGTGGACTTCTCCGTCGCGTTCCGCCGATAGCCGCCCCGCGTGGCACCACGCTGAGCGAGCGGTGAGAATGACCGGATCATGTTCACGCCGTCGCGACTCACGCTCGCCCGCACCCGGCGCGGTCTCACCGCGGCCGAGCTGGCGCGCAAGGCAGGGCTGACGACGAGCGCGGTCATCGAGTACGAGCGCGGGCAGCGCAGGCCGGCGCCGGCCACGCGGGAGGTGCTCGCGACGGCGCTCGGGTTCCCGGCGACGTTCCTGAGCGCGCCCGAGCCGGCGTTGCCGCAGTCGATCAGCACGACGCGGCCGGAAGCGGTGTGCGTGGCGCAGCTGGCGATCGAGTTCAGCGGGTGGCTGGAGCGCATGTTCGTGCTGCCGCAGCCGAACCTGCCGCGGCCGCGGACCGGTCCGGGTGAGGTGCGCCGGCAGTGGCGGATGAGCACCGGGCCTGCGCCGAACATGGTGCAGCTGCTGGAGTTCCACGGTGTGCGGGTGTTCTCGGTGGACTGCCCGGACGTCGGCGCGTTCTCGTGCTGGCACAACGGGACGCCGTACGTGTTCCTCAGCCCGGCGACGACGGCGGAGCGGGCGCGGTTCGACGCGGCGGCGGAGCTGGGGACGTTGCTCGGGCACGAGGACGCGCGGGAGTTCGCCGCGGAGTTCCTGCTGCCCGCCGGTCAGCTGCAGGGAACGCACCACCGGCACTGGCACGTGGACAAGAAGACGTTCGACGAGCGTGCGCGTGGCGTCGCCACCGTGCCGGCCGAGACGGAGGGCATGCCGCGGCGGGAGACGTCGAAGCTGCTCACCAAGGTGTTCCGGGCGTTGCGGGAGAACGGCACGACGCCGCACCAGGTGGCACACGAGCTGACGCTGGGGTTGGAGGACCTCAACGGGCTCGTGGTCGGGTTGGTGCTGACCGCGTTGCCGGGTGGCGGAGAACCGGGACCGGTGCGCCGGGCACGCCTTACCCTGGTGCACTGACACGCCTGGGGGAAGCAATGCTGACGTTCCTGCGGTACCTGGTGGCCGCACCGCTGCTCGTCGCCAGTGCCGCGGGGGTGCCGATCGCCTGTCAGCTGCTGTCCGCGTACACGTTGCGGCGGTGGCGGGACACCCCGTTCGACGTCGGCGCGGAGCTGACCGAGCGGCTCACCGAGTACGACGGGTTCTGGCCGATCCCGCTGGCGCTGGTGCTGTTCGTGGTGTTGTGGCGGACGACGACGGTGTGGCCGCGGATCGCGTTGCTGCCGTCGGGGTGCATCGCGGTCGGCGGGCTGATCACCGCGGGGTTCACCGAGCTGCTGAGCACGGTCGCGGCGCTGGCGGCACCGTTGGTGGCATGGACGCTGGCGTGGCTGGCGGCGCGGGTCGTGTCGCGGCCGGTCACCGGTGACGTGCGGCGGTCACCGGCCGAGGTCGGCGTGCGGCTGCGCGGCGGTGGGCGGCTGCGGGTGCAGTCGCGGCGGCTGCTGCTCGACAAGCTGCCGGCGCCGGTGCACGCGGCGGCCACGGTCAACCGGGTCGCGCTGCGGTTCGACCGGATCACCCACGTCGAGGTGGGGGACGTGCTGACGCCTGCGGTGTGGCGGTTCGCCAACTCCAGCGAGCTCACGGTCACGCCCGGCCCGGTGCTGCGGATCATCGGGGGCGGCCAGGAGTGGTTGCTGCCGTGTGACAACGCGGAGGAGCTGCATCGCCTGGTCACCGAGCGCGCGGCGGTGCGCGCGCAGGCCGACCCGCGGCCGCCGCTGGAGAGCAGCCGGTGGGACCTGGCGAAACCGCTGTGGAGCTTGAATGGCGACCCGGCCCAGCGCAACACGCAGAAGGTGCAGAACGGCCAGCACTGGTTGCTGGTGATGAGTGCCCTCACGACGGCGATGGCGTTGTTCGCGGTGTACCGCGTCTTCACCACGAGCTGGGGTTATCTGATCGGCGTGGCCTTGTTCGGCGGCATCGGTTACGGGACTGCCCGCGCCTGGTGGAGCTTCGTCACGAGCCAGCGGCTCGCCGAGGAGAACCCGCGCTCGCCCCTCGCCGACGACCCCGATCCCCGTCACCTTCCGGTCACCGGCTGGAGTTCTTCGCCGGTTGCGTTAGGCCATATGAGCGATCTGTGAAACGCATCTCCCGGCTTTTCCGACACTCAGAGTGACGAGCGCACTGAGTCGGGAGGATGCCCGTGACGATGCAGCAACGCACAGAACCGTCGCCCGCCGCAGTCTTGATCGCCGTCGCCGTGCTCGCGCTGGTTCTGACCGTTGCCTTCGGCCCGCTGGGCTTCGTCATCGGTCTCGCACTGTTCGCGCTGATGTTCGTCGGCACGAAGAAGGGCTCGGTCGAGCCGATCGTGCCGACGCGCACCCGTTCCCGCATCCGCCGCCTGTCCACGGCGGGCCGGGTCGCGATCGTCGGGGAGGCGCACCACCAGGACGCCATCACCGAGGTGGCGCGGAACAACTCCGCGTTCGCCCCTGATCCGGCCGTGCCCGGCCCGGGCAGCCTCGACGTCGGCATCCCCGCGACCGCGGTGCTCGTGCCGGAGTCGGCCGGCCGCCACGACGAGCACGCCGTGCGGGTCGACCTGCTGCGCGGTGACGGTTCGGCGGTGACCGCCGGCTACCTGCGCACCGACCACGCGTACACCTACTACCCGCTGCTGCTCCAGCTCGCCGAACGCGGCGAGGTCGGCTCCTGCCCGGCCCGGATCATGGGCCAGCGGTACCTCGGCGTGCACCTGCACCTGGGCGACGCACGGCTGTTGCTGCTCGACCACGAGGCGCTCGGCACCGCGCCGACGTTGCCGGCCGAGAAGCAGATAGGCATCACGGACGAAGAAGCCCACCAGCACGTGCTGCACCGGGTGGTCAACGGCCGCACGCCCGTCCACGTCATCGCCGAGCTCCGCGACTGCCGCATCGCCAAGGGAACGCACACGGGCGAGCACACGCTCGAAGTGCTCCTCGAAGGTGAACGCATCGGCCAGCTCTCCCACACCACCGGTCTGCGCTACTACGAGATGGTGCAGAGGTGGCGAGCCCGGACCGGGCGCGCGCTCTGCGAAGCGATCATCGTCAACGAGGGCACGCGCGGCCTTCACGCGAAGCTGCTGCTGCCCAGGTAGTCCGCAAACGTTCGCGGTTCCCGGCCGAGCACCCTCCGCACACCATCGGACAGATGCGCTGCTGAACGGGTGCGGCGAACAGGTCCTCGTCGAAGTTCTGCATGAACCACGTGGGCCGCAGGACCGTCCACTCCACACCGGAGTCCTGCACGGCAGCTTCGAACGGATCTCCGCCAGCTGATCAACGTTGATCTGGACACTCCATGCTCCGTCAACCTGTGTACTTGCTCGCTAGTCCACGTGGTAGTCAATGTTCATGAGTCAGCGTGATCTCGTGGACCTGAGGGACGCCTTGCGCGCGTTCGCCGCTGCCCGTGACTGGGACAGCTACCACACGCCGAAGAACTTGGTGATGGCGTTGTCCGCGGAGGTCGGCGAGCTGACCGACCTCTTCCAGTGGCTGACGCCGGAGGAGGCGAAGGACGCGATGAGCGATCCGCAGCTCGCCTGGAACGTGCGCGACGAGCTCGCGGACGTCATGCACTACTTGACGCGGCTGGCGGACAAGCTCGGCGTCGACCTCGTCGAGGCCGCGTTCGCGAAGATCGAGCGCAACGAGCGGCGGTTCCCCACCGGCAGCCTGGTTCCTGTTCCCGTGGACGACAACGTCGAGCAGCGTGAGCGTTGAGCCGATAGATCGTGCGGTTGGTCTGTTGATGGGCGAAGCGCCGTTCTCCGTGCGGTACCTCTGCGGCGTCGCACGGAAGAACGGCGCCCCCGTGTTCAGCGCCGACAGGAGGACCTGGGCTCCGCGGCCACCACGTGGCGCGGTTCCCAGGGTTCTGACGCCGACCGCCGGCCCGCGTGGTGAGGCCGATGCGCTCGACGCGCTGCAGTCCCGCTAGAGGTACGTCAGCAGGAGGAGGATCAGGCACACCAGCAGCACGACGCCGAGCACTGCGGGCAGGAGTGACTGCGAGGACGGCGCGGGTTCGCGGGCGTGCCTGCCCCGCCTCCTGCGCGCTCGCCACCGCAAAGGTGCCTCCCCTGCCCACTGACCGTTCATGGCGATCACGGTAGGGACGGACGGCCTGGGCCTGACGGCCGTCACCCGCTCGCCTGGAGCACATCACCCGGTCGGCCGCGCACTGCGCCGGCATTCCGCGGGGACACGAAAAAGCCCTGCGGGGAGCGCTTGTGGCGCTCAACCCGCAGGGCAAATTAAGTTCGGCGGCGACCTACTCTCCCACACCGTAACCAGTGCAGTACCATCGGCGCAGAAGGGCTTAACTACCGGGTTCGGAATGGGACCGGGTGTTTCCCCAACGCTATAACCACCGAAACACTATGAAATTACAACCAGCAACCCCGCAAGGGTCGCGATCGGTTCTGGTTGTTCTTCCAGAACCGCACAGTGGATGCGTAGCGTCTTCGTAACAAGTCCTCGGCCTATTAGTACCAGTCAGCTCCAACCGTTACCGGTCTTCCACCTCTGGCCTATCAACCCAGTGGTCTAGCTGGGGGCCTTAACCCACAAAGGGTGGGATACCTCATCTTGGAACGAGCTTCCCGCTTAGATGCCTTCAGCGGTTATCCCTTCCGAACGTAGCCAACCAGCAATGCTCTTGGCAGAACAACTGGCACACCAGCGGTCCGTCCGTCCCGGTCCTCTCGTACTAGGGACAGCCTTCCTCAAGTATCCTACGCGCGCGGCGGATAGGGACCGAACTGTCTCACGACGTTCTAAACCCAGCTCGCGTACCGCTTTAATGGGCGAACAGCCCAACCCTTGGGACCTACTCCAGCCCCAGGATGCGACGAGCCGACATCGAGGTGCCAAACCATGCCGTCGATATGGACTCTTGGGCAAGATCAGCCTGTTATCCCCGGGGTACCTTTTATCCGTTGAGCGACCACGCTTCCACAAGCCATGGCCGGATCACTAGTTCCGACTTTCGTCCCTGCTCGACCCGTCAGTCTCACAGTCAAGCTCCCTTGTGCACTTGCACTCGACACCTGATTGCCAACCAGGCTGAGGGAACCTTTGAGCGCCTCCGTTACTCTTTGGGAGGCAACCGCCCCAGTTAAACTACCCACCAGGCACTGTCCCTGATCCGGATCACGGACCGAGGTTAGACATCCAATACGACCAGAGTGGTATTTCAACGATGACTCCACAACCACTGGCGTGGCCGCTTCACAGTCTCCCACCTATCCTACACAAGCCGAATCGAACACCAATACCAAGCTATAGTAAAGGTCCCGGGGTCTTTCCGTCCTGCCGCGCGTAACGAGCATCTTTACTCGTAATGCAATTTCGCCGGGCCTGCGGTTGAGACAGTCGAGAAGTCGTTACGCCATTCGTGCAGGTCGGAACTTACCCGACAAGGAATTTCGCTACCTTAGGATGGTTATAGTTACCACCGCCGTTTACTGGCGCTTAAGTTCTCAGCTTCGCCCCGAAGGACTAACCGGTCCCCTTAACGTTCCAGCACCGGGCAGGCGTCAGTCCATATACATCGTCTTGCGACTTCGCATGGACCTGTGTTTTTAGTAAACAGTCGCTTCTCGCTGGTCTCTGCGGCCGTCTCGCCCTAGCCTGCAAAAGGCTTCAAGCGCTACGGCCCCCCTTCTCCCGAAGTTACGGGGGCATTTTGCCGAGTTCCTTAACCACAGTTCGCCCGATCGCCTCGGTATTCTCTACCTGACCACCTGTGTCGGTTTGGGGTACGGGCCGCGTGAAAGCTCGCTAGAGGCTTTTCTCGGCAGCATGGGATCACTCTACTTCGCCTCAATCGGCTACGCATCACGTCTCAGGATACATGCCCGGCGGATTTGCCTACCGGACTCCCTACACGCTTGCACCAGTACTACCACTCACTGGCGGAGCTACCCTCCTGCGTCACCCCATCGCTTGACTACTACAAGTTCAGGTCCCGCGCTCCACTTACCCCTCGATCCCGAAGGATCTTCGGAGGGCTTCGGGCGGTTAGTATCACAAGGTTCATCATGGGCGCGTTCACACGGGTACGGGAATATCAACCCGTTGTCCATCGACTACGCCTGTCGGCCTCGCCTTAGGTCCCGACTTACCCTGGGCGGATTAGCCTGGCCCAGGAACCCTTGGTCATCCGGCGGACGAGTTTCTCACTCGTCTTTCGCTACTCATGCCTGCATTCTCACTCGCGTAGCGTCCACGGCTGGATTCCTCCGCCGCTTCAACCGCTACACGACGCTCCCCTACCCATCCCGAGTCAAGCTCGAAATGACACAGCTTCGGCGGTGTGCTTAAGCCCCGCTACATTGTCGGCGCAGGACCACTTGACCAGTGAGCTATTACGCACTCTTTAAAGGGTGGCTGCTTCTAAGCCAACCTCCTGGCTGTCTGTGCGACCCCACATCCTTTCCCACTTAGCACACACTTAGGGGCCTTAGCTGGCGTTCTGGGCTGTTTCCCTCTCGACTACGAAGCTTATCCCCCGCAGTCTCACTGCCGCACTCTCACACCACGGTATTCGGAGTTTGGTTGATTTCGGTAAGCTTGTGGGCCCCCTAGACCATCCAGTGCTCTACCCCCGCGGTGAAACATACGACGCTGCACCTAAATGCATTTCGGGGAGAACCAGCTATCACGGTGTTTGATTGGCCTTTCACCCCTAACCACAGCTCATCCCCCAGGTTTTCAACCCTGGTGGGTTCGGGCCTCCACGCGGTCTTACCCGCGCTTCACCCTGGCCATGGCTAGATCACACCGCTTCGGGTCTAGACCACGCGACTATGACGCCCTGTTCAGACTCGCTTTCGCTACGGCTACCCCACACGGGTTAACCTCGCCACGTAGCACTAACTCGCAGGCTCATTCTTCAAAAGGCACGCCGTCACCCCTAAAGGCTCCGACGGATTGTAGGCACACGGTTTCAGGTACTATTTCACTCCCCTCCCGGGGTACTTTTCATCTTTCCCTCACGGTACTAGTCCGCTATCGGTCACCAGGGAGTATTTAGGCTTAGCGGGTGGTCCCGCCAGATTCAC
>NZ_JBSDZT010000002.1:7675000-8102500 GCF_054300775.1 Lentzea chajnantorensis
GAGTCACTTCCGGGGCTGTGTCAGGCTTAGAAGTCTTTCGCCGCGCTCCGTTCCGGTGTTTCCCGGCCCGTTCCGCGCTGGCAGAGAGAAATTTACACGGTGGCCTCCCAACATCCAAATCGGGGGTCCGCCACTACATCTGCGCAGGTCAGACCTCGCACGGAAGGCCTAAACACCCCAAGATCGACGCACAGTGTGACCGGGGCCACGTCGAAGATCTTGCACCTGGCCTCACCGAGGTGCGCTGGGCAGGTGCACGGTCACCGACAGGCCACCCGCCGGCACGGCCACTGCCTGCACAAACCCGCCGTGCGCGGCCACGGCGGCGCGCACGATCGAGAGTCCGAGGCCGGTGCCGGACTGGCTGGTCCGGTCCTTGACGCCGCGGCGGAACGGCTCGAACAGCTCCTCGACGCGGTCCGGGGCGATGAGCTGACCTGACGACGACACCCGCAGCACCGACCACTGCGGGCCGGTTTCGACGGTCGTCTCGATCCAGCCGTTGACGTGGTTGTGCCGGACGGCGTTCTCCAGCAGGTTGCCCGCGATGCGCTCCAGCAGTGCCGGGTCGCCGACGGCGAGTGCGGGCGCACAGCGGAAGACGGTGCGCAGATGACGTGCCTCGGCCTCCGCGCGCACGGCCCTCCACGCCGACTCGACCAACGCCGACAGGTCGACGGGTTCGCGGACCGCGAGTCCGATGCCGTCCGTGCGCGCGAGCAACAGCAGCGCGGACACCAGTTGTTCGGCCCGCTCCCCCGCCGCGCGCACGACGCCGGCCATGCGCCGCAGCTCTTCGACGTCGGCGTCCGGGTCGGACAGGGTCACGTCCAGCTCGGTGCGCACCACGGACAGGGGGGTGCGCAGTTCGTGCGACGCGTTCGCGACGAACCGGCGCTGGGAGTCGAAGGCGGCTTCGAGGCGGTCGAGCATCGCGTCGAAGGTGTCCGCGAGCTCCGCGACCTCGTCGCGCGGCCCCTCCAGGCGCAACCGCGAGCCGAGCGACTCGGCGGACAGGCGTTGTGCGGCTCCGGTGACGTCGTGCAGGGGCTTGAGCACCCGGCCGGTGAACGTCCACGCCAGCACGGCCGCGGCCAGCACCATGCACGCGAACGCCACCAGCCCCGCCCGCACTAGGTCCTGGCGAGCTGCGGTGGTCAACGCCTCCGTCAACACCGTCACGTCGACGTTGACGCCGTCAACGTTGACTTGACTGCCTGCGGGGAACGACGGTGACGAGTCGAAGACGCGGCCGACCAGCACCCACCCGAGCGCGAGCAGCACAGCACTCACCACCGCGACCAGCGCGGTGGTGAGGAGCGTGATCCGGAGCCTCAGCCCCGGCCCGCGCCGTCGCACGTGTCAGACCTCTGCAGACCCGATCGAGGCACTGGGCACCCGGTAACCGGAACCCACCACGGTGTCGATGATGCCCGGCTCGCCCAGCTTCTTGCGCAACGTCATCACGGTGACGCGCACGGTCGTGGTGAACGGGTCGGCGTTCTCGTCCCAGACGCGTTCGAGCAGCTCCTCGCTGCTGACGACGGAGCCCTTGGCGGCGAGGAGGACCTCGAGCACGCCGAACTCCTTGCGGGTCAGCTCGATCGGCGTCCCGCCGCGGGACACGGTCCGCCGTGCGGGGTCGAGCTCGACGTCCTGCGCCGAGAGCACGGGCGGCGTCGCCGGCGTCGCGCGGCGGGCCAGTGCGCGCACGCGTGCGACGAAGCTCGGGGAACGCGAAGGGCTTGGCGAGGTAGTCGTCGGCGCCCAGCGAGAGCCCGGACACGCGGTCCTCGATCGACCCGCTGGCGGTCAGCATCATGACCCTGGTCAGCGCGCCGGAGCTGAGGATCTCCTTGCACAGCTCGTCACCGGACATGCCGGGCAGGTCCCGGTCGAGGACGACGACGTCGTACCTGGTGACCGTCGACTTCTCGTGCCCGGTCTCGCCGTCGTAGGCGACGTCCACGGCCATGCCCTCGCGCCTCAGGCCGCGAGCGATCGCGTCGGCCAGCGGCACCTCGTCCTCGACTACCAATATCCGCACGCCACAAAGGTGCCACAAACACCTGAGAAGGCGCTTAACGGCACCTTCACAGGCCCTGTCGGATCTGCTCCTCCGTGCGGGCGGCCGCGGTCCGCAGGAACCGCAGCACCGCGGCCAGCTCGGTCTCGTCGAACGAGCCGAGGTCGGCCAGGTGCCGTTCGTTCAGCGAGTCGTAGAGCCCGCCGACCCGGCGCACCGCGTCGTCGTCGGGTTCGATGACGACCTTGCGCCGGTCGTGCGGGTCCGGCACCCGGCGCACGTACCCGGCCCGGACGAGCCGCTCGATCATCCGCGAGGCGGAGCCGCTGGTCAGGTTGACCCGCTTGGCGAGCTCGCCCGGAGTGGCCGGGCCGTCGTTGGCCAGCACGAACAGCGCCTGGAGGTCTGTCCAGTTCATGCCGAGGCGCTCGGCGAGCATCCCGTTGAACTGGATCACCGGGATCTGCCACCTGGCCACGGCACGCAAGACCTCGTCCAGCAGCTGCGTCATGGTCGCGAGCATACGAGCGCCGCACAATCACTGCGCAACGCAGCTACTGCGCGATACAGTCACTGCGTGATGCAGCAAATCTGGTACGACCACCCCGTCTGGATCGTCACCGAACCCGGCCTGGCGAAGGAGGTGCTCACCGACAGCCGGTTCGCCAAGGACACCGCGCTCGCGCCGAAGCACTGGGACGCCGCGACAGCGGGCCTCGAACCGACAGCCGGACAACAGCTCGCGATCACCACGCTCGACGGTGAGCCGCACGCGGAGCTGCGCAAGGCCTTCGCGCCGCTGTTCAACGCCGCGAAGCTGCGCGCGTTCTACCCCCGTGTGCGATATATCGCGGAGCAGCTGCTCGGTGAGCTGCCCGACGAGGTCGACCTCGTCGAGGACTTCACGCCGCGGTACCCGCTGGCGGTGCTGTGCGAGCTGCTCGGCATCCCCGCGCACCACGTCGAGACGGCGATGACGTCGTGCCGCCTGATGCTGGTCGACTACCCGGCGCACGTCCCCGCCGCCATGGCCGGTTTCGCACGGCTGTCGGCGGAGGCGACCGCGGAGCTTCCGCATGCCGCCCGGCACGACCGAGCAGGACCTGCACTACCAGGTGTTCACGATCCTGTTCGCCGGGCAGATCACCACCGACCTCGCGGCCGGCTCGCTCGTCGCCCGCCTGCTCACTACCGACGAGCCGCCGGACGTGCTGGTGCGGGAGTCGTTGCGGGAGCACCCACCGGCGCCGTACACGCTGTGGCGCTTCACCACGGCCGAGGTGGACCTCGGCGGCACGAGGGTGCCCGCGGGCTCGCCCGTGCTGGTCGACCTGACCCGCGTCCCGGACCTGGTGTTCGGGCACGGCCCGCACTACTGCATCGGCGCGCAGCTGGCCCAGCTGGAGCTGCGCGCCCTCGCGGAGACCTTCCGGACCGCCTACCCGAACGCGCGGCTGACCGCCGTCCCCACCCGCACCGAACCGGTCGGGATCATGGGCGGCCGGCTGCGCTCGTTGCCGGTCAGGCTCGCCTAGGCCGGTCCACGACGACGGTCGACGCCGCCTGCAACGCCCGCAGCTCCAGCAGCGCCGGGTGCTCCTCGGCCAGCCGGGCGGCGTTCAGCAACGACCGCAGCGCCGCGGTCTCCCCGCGCGCCCGCTCCAGCGCGGCCCGTCCCTCCGCGGCCGCGACCAGCTCGGCCAGCGCCGCACGGCGCAGCTCACCGGGCATCACGACGTCGCGCACGGCCACCTCGGCAACGGAGATGCCCAGCTCTTCGGCCCGTGCGGCGACACCGGCGGCGACCTCGGCCGCGATGGCCTCGCGCTCGGGGTCTACCGCCGAATGGGCGCGCGTGAGCACCGCACCGCGCAACGCCAGCTGCACGGCCGTGTACAGCTCAGCTTCGGTAGACGCTGACTCGACGATGAACCTCGTCGGCGACGACACCGCCCACCGCACCACGACGGTCACGCGCACCAGCACACCGTCGGAGGTGGGCACGTCCTGCGCCGCCGGGGTCATCGTGCGCGGGCGGACGTCAACGCGGTGCAGCGCGGCCCGCCACGGTAGGCGGTGCCGGCCGGGACCGACCTCGCCCACCAGCACACCGCGGTCGAACCGGACACCCCGCTCCCACGGGTACAGCGTGTGCTTCACCATCTCTCCCCCCTCGGTCCGGGTACACCGCGACCCCGGCCGGCGGGACGGCGGGCGGGCGTCCACAAGGGACGCGCAGGGCCCGACGCCCCCGTGTGCGACCGGGGTCGTGGTTCCAGGATTCGAACCTGGTGCTTCAAAGGCACCCAGTGCCCGCTTCGATCGTGGAACCCGGGCGAGGAAGACCTGCCGGGCCACCGGGGAGCGGGCGCGAGGAGGAGGCTAGCCGACCTGCTTGTCCGCCCGCGCGTCGATTTCCACCGGCAGGCACTCCAGGCGGGCCGCCCACTCGGTGACGCGGCGCGCCACGTCCTGCGCGGTGATGCCGCACAGCGACAGCACCTCGCCGCGCGAGCCGTGGTCGTGGAACTGCTGCGGCAGGGCGATGTCACGCAACGGCACCTCGACGTCGGCGTCGCGCAGCGCGGCCGCGAGCGCCGAACCGAAGCCGCCGTGGCGGCCGCCGTCCTCGACGGTCACGACGAGCTTGTGCGCCGCGGCCAGCTCCACGAGGTCGCCCGACATCGGGTAGATCCACCTCGGGTCGACGACCGTCACGCCGATGCCCTGGTCCTCAAGCCGTTGCGCGGCCTCCAGCCCCAGCTCGCCCAGCGCGCCGACCGTGACCAGCAGCACGTCGTTGCCGGAGCGGCGGAGCACGTCGACCGAGCCCACGCGTTCCACCGCGGGCAGGTCCTTGCCCACGGACGCCTTCGGGTAGCGGATGACGGTGGGCGCGTCCGAGATCTCCACGGCCTCGCGCAGCTCCTCGACCAGCGAGGCGGCGTCGCGCGGTGCCGCCACGTGGACGCCGGGGATCACGCCGAGGATCGACATGTCCCACATGCCGTGGTGCGACGCGCCGTCCGGGCCGGTGACGCCCGCGCGGTCGAGCACGACCGTGACGCCCTGCCGGTGCAGCGCGACGTCCATGAGCAGCTGGTCGAACGCCCGGTTGAGGAACGTGGCGTAGACGGCGACGACCGGGTGCAGGCCGCCGATGGCGAGGCCGGCGGCGGAGGTCAGCGCGTGCTGCTCGGCGATGCCGACGTCGAAGAAGCGCTCCGGGAACGCCTTGGCGAACGGGTCGAGGCCGGTGGGCCCCTGCATCGCGGCGGTGATCGCCACGACGTCGGAGCGCTCGCGGCCGACGTCGACGAGCGCGTCGGAGAACACGTGCGTCCAGGTCCGGCCGGCCGGCTTCACGTCCTCGCCGGTGATCGGGTCGATGATCCCGGTGGCGTGCATCTGGTCGGCCTCGTGGTTCTCGGCCGGCGCGAAGCCCATGCCCTTGCGGGTGACCGCGTGCACGATCACCGGGCCGCCGAACGACTTCGCGCGCTGCAACGCGGACTCGAGCGTCGCCTGGTCGTGGCCGTCGACCGGGCCGATGTACTTGAGGCCGAGGTCCTCGAACATCGCCTGCGGCGCCAGCGCGTCCTTGATGCCGCGCTTGGCGGCGTGCAGGGCGGCGTAGAGCGGCTTGCCGAAGAACGGCGTCTGCTGCAGGGCGCTCTTGCCCTTCTCCAGCACGCGCTCGTAGCCGGGGCGCAGCCGCAGCGACGACAGGTGGTCGGCGAGACCACCGATCGTCGGCGAGTACGAGCGGCCGTTGTCGTTGACCACGATCACGACCGGGCGCGTCTTGTCCGCCGCGATGTTGTTCAGCGCCTCCCAGCACATGCCGCCGGTCAGCGCGCCGTCGCCGACGACGGCGACCACGTGGCCGCCGCTGCCGTTGATCTGCTTCGCCTTGGCCAGGCCGTCCGCGTAGGACAGCGCCGTCGAGGCGTGCGAGCTCTCCTGCACGTCGTGCTCGGACTCCGACCGCGACGGGTAGCCCGACATGCCGCCCTGCTGGCGCAGCCGGTCGAAACCGTCGCGCCGGCCGGTGACGATCTTGTGGACGTACGACTGGTGCCCGGTGTCGAACACGATCGGGTCCTGCGGCGAGTCGAACACCCGGTGCAGTGCCACGGTCAGCTCGACGACACCCAGGTTCGGGCCGAGGTGCCCGCCCGTCTTGGACACCTTGTCGACCAGGAAACGCCGGATCTCCTCGCACAGCTGCGTCAGCTGCGCCTCGTCCATCCGTTTCAGATCAGCCGGTCCGTGCACGGACTCCAGCAGGGTCACCACGCCACCTCACTCCTGAAGACTTCGGCTCAGTCTACGGAGACGCGACTGAGACGCATGGTCAGCGCGTCTCAGGTACGAGCAGGGCGATGCACTCCACGTGGTGGGTCATCGGGAACGCGTCGAAGGCCCGCAGCTGGTCGAGCCGGTACCCCTGAACTGTGAATTCGGCCAGGTCACGTGCCAGTGCGGCGGGGTCGCAGGCCACGTAGACCACCCGCTGCGGACGGCGCCGTGCGACTTCAGCCACAACGACCTTGCCCGCCCCCTTGCGCGGTGGGTCGAGGACCACGACCTGCGGGTCCTCCACCGGCAGCGGACGGGTCACCAGGCGTTCTACCTTGCCCACGACCCACTCGACCTGGGGCATGCGCCGCAGGTTGCGCCTGCCGTCCTCGACCGCGCCCGGGAAGGACTCCACGACCAGCACGGACCCGGTGTCACCGACCTGGCGGCCGAGCACCGACGCGAACAGCCCGGCGCCGCCGTAGAGGTCCCACGCGCGCTGGCCGGGCTCGGCCGCGGCCCACTGCCCCACGACGGTCGCGAACGTGTCCGCCGCCGCCGGGTGGACCTGCCAGAAGCCGTCGGCGGAAATTCGCCACTTTCGGCTGGCGGCCGTCTCGACGGCCGTACCGGTTCCGGCGCGTCGCACGGTGTGTCGGCCGCGCACCTCACCCACATGGCGGTTGCCGTCACCGTCTTGGACGATCGTCAGCTCCTGCGCCCGCCACCTGCGGTCGGTCACGGCCTCGACCATGCCCGGCCGGCTGATCACACAGTGGTCGACCGGGATCACATCGTGGGAACGGGTGCCGCGGAAACCGGGTCGCCCGTCACCGTCGACGGCCATCCGGATGCGGGTCCGCCACTCCAGCGGCCCGCCCGGCAGCGCCTCCACGACCACGTCCCGCTCGATCTTGCCGAGACGGCTCAGCTGCTCGCGGACGACCTGCGCCTTCAGCTCCCGTTGCGCGTCCCACGCCACGTGCTGGAAGTCGCAGCCGCCGCACAGCCCCGGCCCGCTGAACGGACATGGGGCCTCGACGCGGTCCGGTGACGCCTGGAGGACCTCCACGGCGTCCGCACGGCAGAACGACCCGCCGTTGTCCTCGTACACGGAGGCGACAACGCGCTCACCGGGCAATGCGTGGCGCACGAACAGAACACGGCCCTCGTGCCGTGCGACGAAGTGCCCGCCGTGCGCGACGGGCCCCACCTCTACCTCGAAACGTCGTCCTACCCAGCTCACCGGTCGTCAAGTCCCCTCCGGACAGCGCCGGGCGCGATGACGTCCTTGTCGCGGACCTTGGCCGCCGACGTGAGCTGCCAGGGCACGCTCGTCACCATCACTCCCGGCTGGAAAAGCAGCCTTCCCTTGAGCCGCAACGCGCTCTGGTTGTGCAGCAGCTGCTCCCACCAGTGGCCGACCACGTACTCGGGGATGAACACCGTAACGACATCGCGCGGGTTGTCCGACCTGACCCGCTTCACGTAGTCGAGGACGGGCTTGGTGATCTCGCGGTACGGCGACTCGATGACCTTCAGCGGGACCTTGAAGTTCTCCCGCTCCCAGTCCGCGACGAGCTTGCGGGTGTCGCCGTCGTCGACGTTGACCGTGACGGCCTCCAGCACGTCCGGGCGGGTGGCCTTGGCGTAGGACAGCGCCCGCAGCGTCGGCATGTGCAGTTTGGACACCAGGACCATCGCGTGGTTGCGGGCCGGCAGCGTGCGGACCCGCTCCTGCTGGCGCAGCTCCTCGGCGACGGTGTCGTAGTGCTTGCGGATCGCGGTCATCAACGCGTAGATGGCCGCCATCGCCGCGATGGCGATCCACGCGCCCTTCGTGAACTTCGTGATGAGCACGATGATCAGCACGGTCGCGGTCAGCGCCAGGCCGAAGGTGTTGATCATCTGGGAGCGGCGCATCCTGGTGCGTGCCTGGGCGTCGGTCTCGGTCCTGAGCAGCCGCTGCCAGTGCTTGATCATGCCGAGCTGGCTGAGCGTGAACGACACGAACACGCCCACGATGTAGAGCTGGATCAGCCGGGTGACCTCGGCGTCGAACGCGATCACCAGCACGACCGCGAAGCCGGCGAGGAACAGGATGCCGTTGGAGAACGCCAGCCGGTCGCCGCGGGTGTGCAGCTGGCGGGGCAGGTAGCGGTCCTGGGCGAGGATCGAGCCGAGCACCGGGAAGCCGTTGAACGCGGTGTTCGCGGCGAGCACCAGGATGAGCGCGGTGACGCCGGCGATGAAGTAGAAGCCGGGCGGGAAGCTGTCGAACACGGCGTGCGCGATCTGCGCGACCATCGTCTTCTGCTCGTAGCCCTCAGGGGCGTTGGTGATCTGCTGCGCGGGCGACTCGGCCATCCGCACGTCGGTGAGCTGGGCGAGGATGATCAGGCCCATCAGCATGACGACCGAGATGCCGCCCATCAGCAACAACGTCGTCGCGGCGTTGCGCGACTTCGGCTTGCGGAACGCGGGCACGCCGTTGCTGATCGCCTCGACACCGGTCAAAGCGGCGCAACCGGACGAAAAAGCCCGCAGCACCAGGAACACGAACGCCAGTCCCATCAGGTGGTCCGACTCGGCGTGGATCTCCAGGCCGGAGCTTCTCCGCACGCATCTCGTCGCCCAGGACGAAGCCGCGGAACAGCCCGTAGCCGATCAGGCCGAACACGCCGATCATGAACGCGTAGACGGGGACGGCGAACGCGCTGCCGGACTCGCGGATGCCGCGCAGGTTCACCGCCGTCAGCAGCACGATGGCCGCCACCGCGAACTCCGCCTTGTGCGTGGCGACGAACGGGATGGCCGAGCCGATGTTCGCCATCGCCGCCGAGATCGACACCGCGACGGTGAGGATGTAGTCGACGAGCAGGGCGCTGGCCACCGTGAGCCCTGCCCTGCGGCCCAGGTTGACCGTCGCGACCTCGTAGTCACCGCCACCCGACGGGTAGGCGTGCACGTTCTGCCGGTAGCTGGCGACCACGGTCAGCATCACGACCACGACCGCCACCCCCACCCACGGTGCCATCGCATAGGCGCTCAAGCCCGCCACCGACAGCATCAGGAAGATCTCCTCCGGCGCGTACGCGACCGACGACATGGCGTCGGAGGCGAAGACCGGCAAGGCGATGCGCTTGGGCAGCAGGGTGTGAGCGAGGCGATCGCTGCGGAACGGCCGTCCGACCAGGAGGCGTTTGGCAGCGGTGGCGAGCTTGGACACGGCCAGAGCGTAAGGGGTCCGCTCACCGGGACGGGCTAATGCTCGGTAGGTTCTGCGCAGAGTTCGCCTGAGGAGGCATTCGGTGCACGTGGTGATCATGGGTTGCGGGCGGGTGGGGGCGTCCCTGGCCAAGGCCCTGGAACGGCTGGACCACCAGGTCGCCGTGATCGACAAGGACGCGCAGTCGTTCCGCAGGCTGGGCGGGGACTTCCACGGCCAGCAGGTCGTCGGGAACGGGTTCGACCGCAACGTGCTGATCGAGGCGGGTGTCGAGCGCGCCGGCGCGTTCGCGGCGGTCTCCAGCGGCGACAACTCGAACATCATCTCGGCGCGGGTGGCGCGGGAGACGTTCGGCGTGGAGCACGTCGTCGCGCGCATCTACGACCACAAGCGGGCCGCGGTGTACGAGCGGCTGGGCATCCCGACGGTGGCCACGGTGCCGTGGAGCACCGACCGGTTCCTGCGCATGCTGCTGCCCGAGGGCGCGGCGACGGCGTGGCGCGACCCGTCCGGCACGGTGGCGGTGCTGCCGGTCGAGGTCGACGAGCGGTGGGTGGGCCGGCCGGTGTTCGAGCTGGAGGCCGCGGTGGGGGCGCGGGTGGCGTTCCTCATGCGGTTCGGCACGGGCGTGCTGCCCGACGCGAAGACCACGGTGCAGGCGGACGACACCATCTACGTGGCGGCGTTGTCCGGCACGGTCACCGACGTCGCGGCCGCGGCGCTGCAGGCACCGGAGGAGAGCTGATGCGGATCGCGATCGCTGGTGCGGGTGCGGTGGGGCGGTCCATCGCGCAGGAGCTCGTCCAGGACGGGCACCAGGTCATGCTGATCGAACGGGACCGGGCGCACTTCGACCCGAACTCGGTGGAGCAGGCCGAGTGGGTGCAGGCCGACGCGTGCGAGCTGTCGTCCCTGGAGGACGCCGGCATGCAGCTGTGCGACGTGGTGATCGCCGCGACCGGTGACGACAAGGTCAACCTGGTGGTGTCGCTGCTCGCGAAGACCGAGTTCGCGGTGCGGCGCGTGGTGGCGCGAGTGAACGACCCGACGAACGAATGGCTCTTCACCGAGTCGTGGGGGGTCGACGTCGCCGTGTCGACGCCGCGGTTGCTCGCCGCGATGGTCGAGGAGTCGGTGACGATCGGCGACGTGGTGCGGCTGCTGACGCTGCGCCAGGGCCAGGCGAACCTGGTGGAGATCACGCTCGACGAGTCGACGCCGTTCGCCGGGCGCGCGGTGTCGGAGCTGACCCTGCCGCGTGACGCCGCGCTGGTGACGATCCTGCGGGGCGGGCGGGTCATCGTGCCGCAGCCGGACGACACCCTCGAAGGCGGCGACGAGCTGCTGTTCGTCACGACCGCCGCGGTCGAGCAGGACATCAAGTCCGCGCTCGGCTACTGATATACCGCATATCGGATACTGCATATCGGATATGGGCTCGGAGCTAGAGCTCATATCCGATATATCGCGTGCTGATGTACTGGATATCGGATATCAGGGTGCGTTCCAGTGCTGGTCGTCGCCGCCATGGCAGTCCCATAGCTGCACCGCGATGCCGTTAAACCGGTTGGGACCGGCGATCTCGACCGCTGCGCTGTGGCTGGTCGTTCCCGGCTTCAGGAGTGTCATGCGGCCCCGACGTCGGCATCGGACCGCAGGACACACCGATCGAGCGGTATCTGCGGAGCGCATCCGCACACTTACCAGCTGTGAGCGATCAGTTGCCCCTGGTCGGGCGCGACGAAGCGCGGCGGGTCGAGGTCGCCCGCACGCGGGCGTCCGAGCTGTTCTTCGGTCTGGGAGACGAGGAAGCCGCTGTCGCCGTGCTGGACGAGCTGACAGCGGCGGCACTGCCCGCGGAGCTGGAACGCGCGGTCCTGCACACCGCGGCGGAGTTCGCGGTGGAGGCCGCACCGGTACCGGTGCTCCGGCTGGTCGGCGCGCTGCTGCTCGCCGAGGACGAACGGGCCGGCCGGCGGGTGCTCGCGGTCGCCGACCGGCTCAGCGGCCACCACGCCGACGCCATCGCGCGGGTCGAAGCCGATGACGAGGTCTGCACGGCGAGCCTTCTGCTCTCCGGTGACCTGGCGCCGGCCGAGGAACGTGCCACGCGGACGTTGGCCGAAGAAGGGCACAGCACGGCATCCCAGGTGTCGTCGCGGGTGTTGTTGAGCCAGAGCGCGCGCATGCGCGGACAAGCGGCGGCGGCTGTGCGGATCAGCGCCGAAGGCCTTCCCGAGCCGAACACACCGCTGACGCTGTGGGACGTCGTGCTGCTGGCCGAGTTCGCCACCGGAGCCGCACTGCGGGGGCAGACCGATCGCGCGCAACGCGCGCTGGCCGGTGCCGAGGCCGGGTTGCGACCGGCCTGGCGCGTGGCGCGGTTCACCGTCGGTGGCGCACGGTCGTGGGTGCTCGCGAGTGCGGGACGGGTCGATGAGGCCGTGCAGGCAGCGTTGGACAACGCCGCCGCCGCATGGGCCCACGGCGCACATTCCGAGGAAATCGTGTCGCTGCACGACGCTGCACGATTCGGTGCCGACACCTCACCGCGTCTGCTGGAACTGGCGAAGTCGCGCAAAGACCCGCTCACAACCGCATACGCCACCCACGCGCAGGCGCGCGCGTTGCGTGACCCGGCGGGGCTGGAGGAGGTGGCGGCGGCGTTCCTGGCGTGCGGTGCCACGTTGTTCGCCGCCGAGTCGATCGCCGAGGCCGGCCGCCTGTCCCGCCTGCACGACCGGCCCCGCGACGCGGACCGGTTGGAACGGCAGGCCGCCGCGCTCGCCGAGTCGTTCGACGGCGCGACCACACCGGGCCTGGCGGTCACGAGCACGCTCGTCGCCCTCACCCACCGTCAGCGGGAGATCGCGCGCCTGGCCGTGGCGGGGCTGACGAACACCGAGATCGCCGACCGCCTGGCCATCGCCAAGCGCACCGTCGACAACCACCTGCACACCACGTACGCGGCGGTCGGCGTCACCGGGCGGTGCGGGCTGCGCGCGCTCTTCGGCCAGTGCTAGCGAGCGACCGGTCCCGCGACGAGCCTCGTGCGGAACGGGACAGGGCCGGGCTTCCTCGCGGAGGCCCGGCCCTGTCCGTGTCGAAAGTGCGTCAGTCGCGGGACTTCTCGCGCGACTCCTGCTCGACGGTGCGCTTCAGCTCGTCCATGTCCGGGGTGAGCAGGTCGTCGGCCGTGCGGGCGAGGACCTCGTCGGTCTCCGCGGCGAGCTCGGCCTCCGCCTCCCGCTCGGCTGCTTCCTCCGCGGCCTTGAGGCGCTTGTCGGCGCGGCGGACGGCCCACACGGTGGCGACGAGGGCGATGGCCATCAGCGGGTAGCCCATGCCGAGGCGGGCGACGGCCAGCCAGCCGACCTGGTCCTCCTCGTAGAGCCAGCGCTGCACGACGAAGCGGGCGAAGAAGACGAGCGCCCACACGAAGGTGGCGATGTCGTAGTCGCGCAGCGAGGCCTTGTCGGAGCGCCAGGAGCGGTCCCTGCCGTTGAGGAAAGCCCAGATCACGCCGGCCAGCGGCCAGCGCACGAGGATCGACAGCAGGAACGCGCCGCCGTAGACGACGCTCTGCCAGATGCCGAACAGGAAGAAGCCCTTGGCCTCACCTGTCTTGTAGGCGATGAACGCGGCGATGCCGACGCCGAAGACGGCGGAGATGGCGGGCTGGATCGTGCCCTTGCGGACGGCGAGGACCACGCCGATCACGACGGCCGCCGCCAGGGCGCTGATGATCGCGGCCATGAGGTTCTTGGCGGCGAAGTTGACGATCACGAAGACGACGACGGGCAGCGAGGAGTAGAGCATTCCGCTCACTCCGCCCATCTGCTCGAGGACGGTGGGCTGCTTTTCTTCGGTCTTGGCTGAGGTCATGAAGCGATCTGCAACTCGTAATAGGGGTTGTAGAGCACCTTGCGCCCGTCGCGCACGGCGATGCGGCCACGGGCCTTGATCGTCCGACCAGGCTCGATGCCCGCGATGCGACGGCGGCCGAGCCAGACGAGGGTGACGCCCTCGGTGCCGTCGTAGAGCTCGGCTTCCAGGGTGGCGGCCGCGTCGCGGGGGCAGAGCTCCACGCTGCGGAGCCGGCCCAGGACGGTGACCTCCTCACCGGACTTGCAGTCGCAGGCCTTCACCGCGCCGACGGCCTCCGCTTTCCGCGACAGGTCGTCCGCGTCGAGCTCGGCGACGTCGCTGGTCAAGCGACGCACCAAGCGGTGCCAATAGCCGCCCATCCCCGACTCCTGCAGTGCCTTGGTGGCCCAGTGGTGTGGACCGTCTGACAGTGAGGGTACGCACGAGGGCGGACAATCTCGGCCGTGCCTGTCGAGACTGTCCTCCTGCTGCCCGGTACCGCCTCCGACGCCGTGTTTGTCCGTTCCGTCTTCACGGACCCGTTGTCGCAGGTCGGAGCAGTGATTGACGCTCCGCACGTCCGCACACTCAGTGAACGGTTGACGGCACTGGAACACGCCGCCGCAGAGCACCCGATCGTGGTGGGGGGCGTCTCGCTCGGCGCGCACGTCGCCGCGTCGTGGGCGGTCCGCAACCCGGACCGGTGCGCGGGGCTCGTGCTCGCGCTGCCCGCGTGGAACGGCAGCCCGGACGGCGCACCGGCCGCACTCGCGGCGAGGGCGAGCGCGCAAGTCGTTGCGGCACATGGGATCGACGCAGCGCTCGCCGGCACGTCCGGCTGGCTGCACGACGAGCTGCGGCGCGCCTGGCACGGCTACGGCGAGCTGCTCGTGCCGCACCTCGCCGAGGCGGCCGAGTCGGTCGCGCCGACCCTGGCGGAGCTGAGGTCCCTCGACGTGCCCGCGGGGATCGTCGGCTGCGTCGACGACCCGGTGCACCCGGTCGAGGTCGCACGCGCGTGGGCGGACGCACTGCCGCGCGCCGTGCTGGTGGAGACGACGCTGGACGCCTACCCGCACGCGCTGGGGCGTGCGGTGCAGGCGTGGCGTCGGGCGCAGGGGCGTTAGCCCTGCTGCTGCTGGATCTGCCGGGCGATCGCCTCCGGCAGCTCGACGGGCAGCGGGGTGCGGGGCGGCATCGGCTGCTCACCGCGCACGACCACGGTGCCGCGGATCATCTCGCGCAACGCCGCGGCGTTGTGCTCGAAGTGCTCCTCGGGACCGGCGGCGACACCGCGCAGCATCCAGCGCGGGCCGTCGATGCCGACGAAGAGGATCTGCACGCCCTGGTTGCGCGCGGTGATCTCCTCGCCCCACTCGCCGTTCTCCCGGTTGATGCGGGCGCCGTCCTCCTTGAGGCCCGCGATCAGCTCGGCGCCGACCTCCTTCCAGAGGCCACCGGACTTCGGCGCGGCGAACGCGCTCACCGTCAGCTGACCGACGGGCGTGAGGATGTGCACCGCGCGCACGGATGCGCTCTGCTGGTCCATCTCGACCTGCAGCTGGGCCTCGTCCGGCATGGGCAGCAGCACCGAACCCAGGTCGAGCCGCTGCACGTCGTCCTTCGGTGCGACGGTCGAGTCCCACGGGCCTTCCACGTCGTCGAAGACCTCGTCGTTCTCCAGGCCGGTGTCAACGCCCCCCGCGGAGTGACGACCGCGCTTGCGGCGCCTTCCGAACATCCCTTACCCCTCGGTCTCTGTGGTTGCCGTGCCGGCGAGCACCACGTGCCCGCCGGTCGAGCCGTAGCCCCCCGCACCGCGCTCCGTCTCCGGCAGCGCCGTGACCTCCCGGAACACCGCATGCTCGACGCGTTGCACGACGAGCTGGGCGATCCGGTCGCCGCGCGAGAGGGCGATCGGCTCACGCAGATCATGGTTCACGAGGCAAACGCGGATCTCACCGCGGTAGCCCGAGTCGATCGTCCCCGGCGTGTTCACCACGCTCAACCCGACCCGCGCGGCCAGGCCGGAGCGGGGGTGCACGAAGCCCGCGAACCCGTCGGGGAGCGCGATCGCGACACCGGTGCCGACCACCGCGCGCTCGCCTGGTGGAATGACCACGTCCGACGTGGTGACCAGGTCGGCGCCCGCGTCGCCGGGACGGGCGTAGGCGGGCACGGGAACCCCCGGATCGAGCCGGGTCAGCAACACCTCGACGCTGGACACGGCGGCCGAGATTACCCTGACGACGTGAGTGAGACTGCCGTGACCGCCACTACGACCTTCCGCGAGCGCCTGTACGTGACGTGGTGGATCTGGCCGCTGCCTCTGCTGGCCGCCGCGCTGCTGGCCGCCGAGGTGCACATGGGGTTCCCCGGGGTGCGCTCCTGGCTGCCGTACGCGGTCCTGCTGCCGCTGACCGTCCTGCTGATCGTCCGGATGGGGTCGACGAAGGTCGAGGTGTCCGGCGGTGAGCTGCACGTGGGCGAGGCCCACATCCCGCTGGAGCTGCTGGGCGAGGTGGAGGTCATCGCGCCGGAGGCCCGGCGCGCCGCCATGGGCCGTGAGCTAGACCCGGCGGCGTTCGTGCTGCACCGCGGCTGGGTCAAGCCGATGGTGCGCGTGCGGGTGACCGACCCGGAGGACCCGACGCCCTACTGGCTGGTCAGCACCCGCCACCCCGAGCGGCTCGCCGCCGCGCTGAAGGCCTGAGGTTTCCCCGAAAGGCTGAAGTTCGACGGTGCCGTCGAGGTCGGTCAAGACACAACTGGGCGCCACCCGTGCGGGTGAGCGCCCAGTGCTGTTGAGGCCTGCGGATCAGGCGCAGTCGCGGCAGATGTACACGCCGCCGTTGTCCTCGGCGAGCCTGCTGCGGTGGTGCACCAGGAAGCACTTGGAGCACGTGAACTCGTCGGCCTGCTTGGGCAGGACCTTGAACGTCAGCTCCTCGCCGGACAGGTCGGCTCCGGGGAAGCTCGAAGTTCTCCGCGCTCGCGTCCTCGTCGACGTCGACGACGCCGGACTGCGTCTCGTTCCGCCGGGCCTTCAACTCCTCGAGGGAGTCCTCAGCGAGTTCGTCCGCCTCGCTGCGACGCGGCGCGTCGTAGTCGGTCGCCATCTTCTTCACCCCTGCGGTCTACGGAGACTGTTCGTGTCGCTGGTTAACGCTCCAGCGCCCTCTTTTGTGCCCCACGTCAAGGTGACGTAGGTCTCTCGCACTCCGTGGCAAGCCAACCCCCTTGACGTGACCGTCGGCTTGATCGACATGTGTGCGGAGCGCGCAGAGGGTAGCTCACTGCCCGAATGACCCGACATCGGGTTACCCCTTACCGACCGGACGGGTGACACAACCTTTCTACGCTGGACCGATACCCTGTGCGGGAGCACCTTCGGCTCGGCGTGCAACCTCGCTCCGGGCAGGTACCGTCCTGACTGAGAGCGACCGGGCCGGTGCGGTGGGTCACGTGCGCCGCGGCGCACGCCGGCCGGGCAGGGCCTAGGCTGATCAGAGGGTTGGAACACGGGGAGGGCTTCGGACGTGGGACCCGCATCGGGAAGCTTGACGCCGTACAAGCGGCGCCGGCCGGTACCCGCGCTCATCCTGTTCACGGTGCTGCTGGTCAGCTCCGTCTTCGTGTGGGTGGAGGTGCTCGGCAGCGCCAGTGACGTGGACGCGGCCATCAGGTGCAACCCGCCCGGCGGCACGACCACGAACGTGACGAGCGTGGTCGACCCGGCGGCAGCGCCGGTCGCGCCGCCGCCCGCCCTGGGCACGGTGCTGGAGCACGACGCGCTGGACCGCACGAACCCGGTTCCGGTGGGTGACGTGAACTTCCGCGTGGTGAACGCCTCGACGCAGCGCAACCACGCGAAGGCCGTGGCGGTGATGCTCACCGAGCTCGGCATGAAGCAGGCGGCCGAACCCGGCAACGACCCGGTCTACCCCGCGGGGGACATGAACTGCCGCGGCCAGCTCCGCTTCGGTGCGCCCGGCGCCCAGGCGGCGCGGACGTTGTCGCTCGTCGAACCGTGCCTGGAGCTGGTGCGCGACGACCGCCAGGACGCGACCGTCGACGTGTCGGTGGGCAAGAAGTTCGACGAGGTCAAGCCGAACAGCGCCGCCCGCAAGGTCCTCGACCAGCTCAAGGAGTGGGCGGACCAGCAGCCGGAGCAGCAGGGCGGTCAGGTCGCCGAGCCGAACCCGCCGACGCTGAACGCCGACAACGTGGCCGCGGCCCGTGAAGTGACCTGCTGACCTCTCGTCCCGCTCCACCCGGCCGTGAGCCAGACGGCTCCAGCTGAGTCCAGGTTGACTGGACAGCGATCAGTCATCAGTTGACCGGATCAATCCACATGTTGATCCGGTCAACGTGCACAAGCCGCGTCAATCAGACCTTGCCGAAGCCCGACTCCACCAACGCCGTGTACATGGCGTCGGCGACACCGGGCGCGGCGGCGAACGTGGCGTCCTCCCCCAGCTCCGGCGACGTCCCCGGCAGCCGCACCACCGCACCCGCCTCGGCGGCGACCAGCGCGCCCGCCGCCCAGTCCCAGCGGCCCAGGCCGTGCTCGGCGTAGGCGTCGAGGCGACCGGCGGCCACCGAGCACAGGTCGAGCGAGGCGGCACCGGCACGGCGCATGTCCCGCACGCGGGTCGACATCGCTGCCCAGGTGTCGGCCTGGCGCTGACGGCGTTCGGCGCGGTATTCGAAGCCGTAGCCCAGCAGCGACAGCGACAGGTCCGTGGCCGCCGACACGCGCACCGGTTCGCCGTCGAGGAACGCGCCGTGCCCGCGCGCCGCCGTCCACATCCGGCCGGTCGCCGGCTCGAAGACCGCGCCGGCGACGGACTCGCCGTCGAGCTGCGCCGCGATCGACACCGAGTACCAGGGGATGCCGTAGAGGTAGTTGACGGTGCCGTCGATCGGGTCGACGACCCAGGTCAGGCCGGAGCCGACGGACCCGCCCTCCTCCTCGCCCAGCACCGGCTCACCGGGCCGGGCCTCGGACAGACGCGTCCGAACGAGTTGTTCCGAGGCGCGGTCGGCTTCCGTCACCACGTCGGTGGAGGTGCTCTTCGTGTCGAACGACACCACCGCGGACGCGCGCATGCGCTGGACGAGAGCACCTGCTTCCCGTCCGATGGCTGCGGCGATGTCGACGAGTGGCCGGGGATCAAGCACGACCGGTTCCCTCCTGCGTCACTAGCACGGGACTATCGGACAACGTCAGGCTAATGTCTGCGCACCACGGTTACTGAATCGAGTAGGAAGGACCACGGGGATGGGCATCACCCGCGGGTTCGGTGTGGACATCGGCGGCTCCGGCATCAAGGGCGGGCTGGTCGATCTCGAAACCGGCTCACTGGACGGCGAACGGATGCGGATCCCCACGCCCCAGCCCTCGACTCCCGACGCGGTGGCGGACGTCGTCGCCGAGATCGTCGAGAAGTTCCAGTGGGACGGACCGGTCGGCGTGACGCTGCCGTGCGTCGTCAAGCACGGCGTCGCGCACAGCGCCGCGAACGTGGACAAGGGCTGGATCGGCTGCGACGCGGCGTCGTTGTTCGCCGAACGCCTGGGCCGCAAGCCCGAGGACATCGTCGTGATGAACGACGCGGACGCCGCCGGCATCGCGGAGATGTCGTACGGCGCGGGTGTGGACAGGCTCGGGACCGTGGTGCTGCTGACGTTCGGCACGGGCATCGGCAGCGCGGTGTTCCTGGACGGCAAGCTCGTCCCGAACACCGAGTTCGGCCACCTCCAGGTCGACGGGCACGACGCGGAGAAGCGCGCGGCGGCGTCGGTCAAGGAGGAGAAGGAGCTGTCCTGGGAGGAGTGGACGCCCAGGGTCAGCCGGTACGTCAACGTGCTGGAGGACCTCATCTGGCCGGACCTCGTCATCGCGGGCGGCGGCGTGAGCAAGAAGGCGCACAAGTGGCTGCCGTTGCTCAAGGTGCGCACGGAGGTCGTCGCGGCCGCGCTGAAGAACGACGCGGGCATCGTCGGTGTCGCGTGGGCCGCGGCGCACGGCGCCCGGCCGTAGCGGGTAACCGACACCGAAACGTGTCCGTTCCTCTCGACTGGATCTAGCTGCGAGAACGCAGGTGGGAGCGCCTCGAACAGCCTCGGGGCGCAACACCGCGTCACGGACGTCGTTACAATGGAACGCACACCCGCCAGTCAAGATCGGCGGGGAGATCCCCTGAACTCTGGCGACCGAGGTTTCGCGCCCTCTGGTCAGCCTTGAACGACCGTCGCGAAAGGGCGTACGTGGCAGCCGCAGAAACCGCAACCCGACGCTCCAGCTCCGCCGCGAGCGCCGCCAAGACCACCAAGTCGACCGCGGCCGGCGAGGCCGAGGAGACGACGAAGCGCAAGACGACCGCTGCGGCAGCCAAGAAGCCCGCAGCCAAGGCCGCCGGCGCCAAGACCACCCGCGCTCCGCGCAAGGCAGGGGCCAAGGACGCCGCCGCCAAGGGCGGGCCGAAGAAGGCCGGCGAGGGCGACGAGCCGGAGGACGTGGAAGGCGCTCCCGGCGAAGGCGACCTGGAGGACGTCGAGCTGGTCGACGAGCCGATCGCCGACGAGCCGGAAGAGGCCGAGGACCCCAAGAGCGAGGGCGACTTCGTCTGGGACGAGGAGGAGTCCGAGGCCCTGCGCCAGGCGCGCAAGGACGCGGAGCTCACCGCCTCGGCCGACTCGGTCCGCGCCTACCTCAAGCAGATCGGCAAGGTCGCCCTCCTCAACGCCGAGGAGGAGGTCGAGCTGGCCAAGCGCATCGAGGCCGGTCTCTACGCCGCCGAACGCGTGCGCCGCTCCGAGGAGGAGGCCGAGAAGCTCACGCCGCAGCTGCGCCGCGACCTGCGCTGGATCGTCCGCGACGGCGAGCGCGCCAAGAACCACCTGCTCGAGGCGAACCTCCGCCTCGTCGTGTCGCTGGCCAAGCGCTACACCGGCCGCGGCATGGCGTTCCTGGACCTGATCCAGGAGGGCAACCTGGGCCTGATCCGCGCGGTCGAGAAGTTCGACTACACCAAGGGCTACAAGTTCTCCACGTACGCCACGTGGTGGATCCGCCAGGCGATCACCCGCGCGATGGCCGACCAGGCCCGCACCATCCGCATCCCGGTGCACATGGTCGAGGTCATCAACAAGCTGGGTCGCATCCAGCGCGAGCTGCTGCAGGACCTGGGCCGCGAGCCCACTCCCGAAGAGCTGCGCCAAGGAAATGGACATCACGCCGGAGAAGGTGCTGGAGATCCAGCAGTACGCGCGTGAGCCCATCTCGCTGGACCAGACGATCGGTGACGAGGGCGACAGCCAGCTCGGTGACTTCATCGAGGACTCGGAAGCCGTCGTCGCCGTGGACGCCGTCTCGTTCACGTTGCTGCAGGACCAGCTGCAGTCCGTGCTCGCGACGCTGTCCGAGCGCGAGGCGGGCGTCGTCCGGCTGCGCTTCGGCCTCACCGACGGCCAGCCGCGCACGCTCGACGAGATCGGCCAGGTCTACGGCGTCACGCGGGAACGCATCCGGCAGATCGAGTCGAAGACGATGTCGAAGCTGCGGCACCCGTCGCGGTCGCAGGTCCTGCGCGACTACCTCGACTAGGACAGCGTCTTACAAGGACATACGCACGACGGCCCCGCACCGGTTCGGTGCGGGGCCGTCGTGCTTCCAAGTCAGGTGCTTGCGAGGGCGTTTTGATCACGGTTTCGCGTCCGAATCGTGGGACGTTCGTGACCTGTTCGCTGCGGGCGGACAAGAGCAACCGATATCACACTCCCGGTTGCACGCAACCGACCGAACGGCCCTGAAGGGCTGCTCCACCAGCACGTTTTCGGTTGCTGTGGGTACCTGTCAAGCCGGTGAACCGGTGGCAAACCCAGGTGTGAGCCTGCGTCAAGCGGGTAAATCCCGGAGTGACGCGAGTCGCCACGCACACGGGAACACTGACTATCGCCAAAACGTCTGTCAGAGTGGAGCCAGCGAGCACGCGCACCAAGCCAGGGGCGCTGTGGTCGCAGCTTGGTAAGAGGGCACCGGAACACAACGTTTCGTTGCTGGGACGGAGGGAGATTCATCATGACTGCAGCACTCACCCGCCCCGAGTTGACCGCTGCCGACCGCTGCGACCGCTGCGGGGCTGCTGCCCAGGTTCGCGCCTTGCTCCCGTCCGGGGGCGAGCTGCTGTTCTGCGGGCACCACGCTCGCGCGCACAGTGAGAAGTTGCGCGAACTCGCTGCTGAGATTCAGCAGGGCTGACTTCCACCCCACCTAGCCGCTCGGGCCGGAGATCCACTGGATCTCCGGCCCCTTCGCTTCCGCGGGTGGTCTCCCCCCAGCGGTCAGATGGTGTCGAGCACCGGTTCGAAGGCCAGCTCCGCTGCGCCGACGAGCTTCGCGTCCCTGCCCAGCGGGGACGTGACGACCTGGGTGCCGCCGACGGCCCTGGAGACGAGGCTGCGCCGCTGCACGGCCGCGCTGACCCCGTCGACCACCGACGCCGGCAGCGCCGTGTAGAGGTCGCCCAGCACGACCATCTCCGGGCCGAGGACGTTGACGATGTTCGCGAGCCCCAGTGCGAGCCAGTCGGCGAACTCGTCGAGCACGGACGGGTCGTCGAGTGCCCGCAGCGCCGCGACGACAGCGCCGCGCGGGGCGTCGTCGGGCAGGCCGAGTGCCCGGCACAGCGCCGGTTCCCCGACCTCGGTCTCCCAGCAGCCGGTGCAGCCGCAGTAGCACTGCCGCCCGCGCGGGTTGACCACCATGTGCCCCAGCTCGCCGACGTAGCCGCCGGTGCCGCGCAACGGCTGCCCCGACAGGATGACGCCGCCGCCGACGCCCACGTCGGCGGAGATGTAGACCATGTCCGAGGACTGCTGCGCCGCGCCGCGCACGTGCTCCGCGAGCGCGCCGAGCTCCGCGTCGTTGCCGACCTGGACGGGCACCTTCAGCACCGCCTCCAGGCGTGTGCCGAGGGCCACGTCCGTCCAGTGCAGGTTCGGTGCCTCGTGCACGTGCCCGTCGGCACGCCGCACGACTCCGGGCACCGAGACGCCCACTCCGACGGCGGTGGCGTCGAGGTCGTCGGCCATGAGGCGCGCCGAGTCGACGATGTGCGTGATGACCTCACCCGGATCACGCGTCCGGTGCAGGTTCCAGCTGTCCCGCCCGAGGATCTCCCCACCGAGGCCGACGAACCCCATCGCCACGTGCTCCACGCGCACGTCGATCGCGATCACGACCGCCGCGTGCGGCTGGGGCAGGACGAGCAGGGACGGGCGGCCCGCTCCGCTGCGCAGAGCGGGCACGCGTTCGGCGACCACGCCGGCTTCGGCGAGACCGTCCACCAGTGCCTTGATCGTGCTGCGGTTGAGCCCGAGCTCGGCCGCGAGCGACGCCCTGGTGGACGGTCCGTCGACGTGCAGGCGGCGCAGCAGCGCCGTCCTGTTGTGCCTGCGGATCTCGTCGGGACGGGTGCCGGACGTGGGTCCAGTCACCGCGTCAGCGAGCCGAGTTCGCCGCTCGGCGTCGGGACAGGGCGTCGACGCTCGCGGCGAGCAGCAGGACCAGACCGGTCACGATGAACACGACCGCGGCGGGCTGCTTGAGCAGGCCCATGCCGTTCTGGATGATCGCGAGCACGGCGCCACCGATGACGGCGTCGCGCAGACGGCCCTTGCCACCGAACAGCGACGTGCCACCGATGACGGCCGCGCCGACCGACAGCAGCAGCGTGTTGCCGCCACCGGCGTTCGGGTCGACCGAGCCGACCTTCGACGAGTACACGATCGCGCCGATCGCGGCGGCGGAGGAGGCGATCACGAAGACGCTCATCCGGATCCGCTCGACGTTGATGCCGGCACGGCGCGCGGCTTCCTTGTTGCCACCCACGGCGTAGACGTGGCGGCCGTAGGAGGTGCGGTCGAGCACGAAGGTGCCGATCACCAGCAGCACGAGCACCAGCGGCACCACGTACGGCACACCCTCGATGACGACGAGGTTGCTCGGCGCGCGGTTGAGCGAGAGCGCGTAGGTGATGACGGCGGCCAGCACCGCGAGGGCACCGATCTTGGCCAGCACCAGCGTGGTCGGCTGGGCCACGAGGCCCCGGCGCAGGCGGGAGAAGTGCCGGGTGAGCACGACCGCCGCGTAGCCGCCGACGGCGACGACGAACAGCACCCACGAGCCGACGAAGTTGAGGTTGCCGTTGGCGACGTTGAAGATCGTGTCGTCCCGCAGGCCGAGCGTGCCGCCCTGGCCGATGAGCTGCAGCACGACACCGCCCCAGACGAGGAACAGCGCCAGGGTCACGACGAACGACGGGATGCCGACCTTCGCGACCAGGAAGCCGGTGATGCAGCCGATGGCCGCGCCGACGCAGACGGCGAGCAGCATCTCCAGCCAGGCGTTCGCGGGAACGCCGACGGCGGCGATCACCAGTGCGATGGCCGACAGCGCGGCGCCCGCCCAGATCTTCATCACCACGGCGAGCACGATCGCCAGCACCAGCAGGCCGCAGAACACGTAGAACACCGTGTCGCCCATGCCGCCGAGCAGGTTGCCGTTGTGGATCAGGTGCAGCGCCATCACCGCAGCGGTCACACCGGACGCGGTACCGGCCGACAGGTCGATCTCGCCGAGCAGCAGCACGAACACCAGGCCCATCGCGATGATGGTGATGCTGGCGCCCTGCTGGAGCAGGTTGGCGAGGTTGCCCAGGGTGAAGAACGTGTCGGACAGCGAGCTGAACACGATGAGCAGCACCACGAGCCCGAGGAGCGCGGGGAGCGAGCCGAGCTCGCCGCCGCGGACCCTGGCCCAGTAGTCGCGCACCGCTTCGCCGGTGGACATGGAGGTCGTGTCGATGCCGAAGTCGGAGATCGCGCCCTGCTGGGCGGTCTCCGCCTCGTGCGTTTCGGTGGTGTCGGTCATGCTGGCCTCTTCGGAACTCATCAGATCGTCGCCGCCTCGGGGCGGGCGATGCCCAGGTCACCGGAACGTCCGGCGGTGATCAGCTCGACCACCTGGCCGTGCGTGACGTCCTTGGACCCCACGACGGCGGCCATGCGGCCCAGGTACAGGCACGCGATGCGGTCGGCGACCTCGAAGACGTCGTTCATGTTGTGGCTGATCAGGACGACGCCCAGGCCCTGCTCGGCGAGCCGGCGGACCAGGTCGAGCACCTGGCGCGTCTGCGCGACGCCGAGTGCGGCGGTGGGTTCGTCGAGCAGCACGACCTTGCTGTTCCACAGCACGGCCTTGGCGATCGCCACGGTCTGGCGCTGACCACCGGACAGCGACGAGACCTGCGTGCGCACCGACTTCACCGTGCGCACCGACAGCGACGCCAGCGTCTTGCGCGCCGCCTGCTCCATGTCGGTCTCGTCGAGCAGACCGCCCTTGGTGCGCTCGCGGCCGAGGAACATGTTCTGGACGATGTCGAGGTTGTCGGCCAGCGCGAGGTCCTGGTAGACGACCTCGATTCCGAGCTCTGCGGCGTCGCGCGGGCCCTTGATGTGCACCGGTTCGCCGTTGAAAAGGACCTCACCCGAGTCCGTCGGGTGGATGCCCGCAATGCACTTGACCAGCGTCGACTTGCCCGCGCCGTTGTCGCCGACGAGGGCGGTGACCTCGCCGGGGTTCACGACGAGGTCGATGTCGTGCAGGACGTGCACGGGACCGAAGCTCTTGTTGATGCCGCGCAGCTCGAGAATCGGCTCGCTCACTGGGGGTTCCTCCGGAGTTACCACGCGCCGAGGCGGGGTGCGCAGTCCGCACCCCGCCTGGACGCAAGCGGTCCTACTACTTGATGCCGAGCTCGGTGCAGGCGGCCTGGGTGTCGGCCACGCAGATCTCCGAGGCCTTGACGAAGCCCGCGTCGACCACGGACTTGACCTTGTCCTTGGTGATCAGCTGAGCGGTGAGCAGCACGGACTTGACGTCGCGGTTGGCCTTGCCGTCCTTCGTCGTGCCGGTCGCGAGGGCGTCGGCGGCGGCCGTGTCGCCCTTGGCGAGGGCGGCGGCCAGCTTGGCGGCGGCCTCGGCCTCGTCCTTGATCGGCTTGAAGACGGTCATGTACTGGTCACCGCGGAGCACGGCCTGCAGACCGTCCGGGGTGGCGTCCTGACCGGTGACCGGGACCTTGCCGTTCAGGCCGACCTTCTTGAGGACCGTGATCACCGCGCCGGCGAGGCCGTCGTTCGCGGCGACGACGCCGTCCACCTTGCCGCCGTTGGAGGTCAGGATCTGCTCGAAGACCTGGCCACCCTTCTGGTTGTCCCAGTTGTCGATCGGCTGGGACTGCACGAGCTTGAGCTTGCCGGACTCGTAGAGCGGCTTGAGGACCTTCTGCTGCCCCTCGTGGAACAGGGTCGCGTTGTTGTCCGTCGGCGCGCCCTCGACCTCGATGACGTTCGCGCCCTGCGGCGCGGCCTTCAGCGCGTCCGCGAGGCCCTGGCCCTGCAGCTCGCCGACCTTCACGTTGTCGAACGACACGTAGTAGGACGAGGAGCCACCGGTGTTCAGGCGGTCGTAGTCGATGACCTGGATGCCCTGGGCCTGCGCCTTCTTGGCGACGGAGGCGCCGACCTCGCTGTTGGGCGTGGCGATGATCAGGACCTTGACGCCGGCGTTGATCATGCCGTCGGCGAGGGTGCTGAACTTCTGGACGTCGCCCTGGGCGTTCTGGATGTCGGGGACGAGCCCCTCCTTCTCCAGAGCGGCCTTGAGGAGCGGCTTGTCGAAGCCCTCCCAGCGTGCGGAGGAGGCGGTCTCAGGAAGGATCACGCCGACCTTCGCGCCACTGCCGCTGCCAGAGTTCGTTTCGGTGCTTCCCCCGGTGCCGGAGGACGTGTTGGCGCCGCACGCCGAGACCGCCAGGGCGAGGCCCGCGGTAACGGCGATGGAAGCGAGAGTCTTGCTGCGCATCCGCCATCCCTTTCACTGCGCTGTGTCACAGAGAATGTTGTGGCGCACAACGTATGCCCGACATACGCGTGACCGGAACCACACTGCATCGATTAAGTCGTCACGATGCGGTAACTCTGCCGCAATTTAGCTACCGAGCGTTGTGAGAGCGTTACCAAGGCACTACTGCAACCAGTACTGATATATCGGATATCAGTTGTCGGCCGAGGAATCGACGGCCGGTCGAACGACCCGTCGAACCAGCTGTCGAACGCTCTCCGCGTCCGGCCGCGCCTGCCGGTCGGCGAACAACAGGTGGGCGCTGCCGATGAGCATCGGCGCCAGCCCGTCGACCTCGACGCCGGCCTCGACCCGGCCGAGCCGCTGTTCCGCGGCGAGGTAGGCCGCGATCAGCTCGACCGCCTCGGTCAGCACCGGCACCCCGGCGGGCCAGGTGTCACGCAGCCGGGCGCGCAACTCGTCCCGGAAGGTGATCAGCGCGACCACCGACACGGCGACGGACGTGAAGACCGCCTCGACGGCCTCGGCCAGGTTGCCGACGACCGTCCCCTCACCCGCGGTCAGCTCCGCGAGCCGTCGTTCCGTCCTGGTCGCGCGGTCCACGACGAACGCGGCGAGGAACGCGTCGAAGTCCGCGAAGTGCCGGTGCAACACACCTTTGGCGACGCCCGCGGTCTCCGTGACCGCGCGGCTGGTCAACGCGCTGGGCCCGCCCTCGCGCAGCACTTGCTCGGCCGCACCGAACAGCTGTTCCCGCACGTCACGCAGATGCACCCCGGTCGGCACGGCTCGCGCCTCCACCCTCGCTCGGTTCACAAGTGGGCGCATGCCCACTACGGTGGGCACATGCCCACTCTAGCCGGGTGGTCGCAGAGCTTCGGCTCGGACGCCGACCGCTACGACCGCGCTCGCCCGCCCTACCCCGCCGAGATGGTCGACCGGATCGCCCGCATCGGACGCGGTCCTGACACGGGCTCGGGCCGGAGCCCCAGCGCGAGTTCCGACACGGGCTCGGGCCAGGGTCTCGACGCAGGCTTGGGCCGGGTTCCCGACACGAGTTCCGGCCGCAGTTCCGCCATGGGCTCCAGCCGGGTTCCCGACGCGAGTTCCGGCCGGGGTTCCGACACGGGCTCCGGCCACAGTCTCGACATGGGCTCCGGCGCAACCTCCGAACGCGGGCCCAACACAGACTCCGGCCTGGGCTACGCCACTGGCTCCGGCGCGAATCCCGACACGGACTCCGGCCATGGCCCCGACACCGGCTCCGACCCAGGCCTCAGCACCGGTCCGCGCGTGCTCGACGTCGGCTGCGGCACGGGCATCGCCGCCCGGCAGCTGCGGGACGCGGGCTGCACCGTGCTCGGCGTCGAGCCCGACGAGCGGATGGCCGAGTTCGCCCGCGGCACCGGTGTGATCGTCGAGACGGCGGCGTTCGAGAGCTGGGACCCGGCCGGCCGCACGGTCGACGCCGTCGTCGCGGCCCAGTCGTGGCACTGGGTCGATCCCGCGGCCGGCCCCGCTCAGGTCGCGCGGGTGCTGCGGCCCGGTGGGTTGTTCGTCGCGCTGTGGCACGTGTTCACGCCGCCGGACCCGGTTGCCCAGGCCTTCGCCGATGCGTACCGGCGCGTCGTGCCCGACGCACCGTTCCAGCTCAGCACCACGGCCGAGCAGGCGCTGCAGAGCTACGCGGCTGGCTGCACCCGGACCGCCGACGCGTTCCTGGCCACCGGCGAGTTCAGCGGTGCCGAGCAGTGGCGTGCCGACTGGGAGCACAGCTACACGACCGGCAGCTACCTCGACCTCATGCTCACCACGGGCTCGCTCACGCCGCTCGCCCGCGACAAGGTCGACGTCGTCATCGACGCCGTCAGCAACGCGATCGACGCCATGGGTGGTGGCTTCACCGCGAGCTACAGCACGCTCGCGGTCGCCGTCGTCCGAGCTTGAGCGATATATCGCATACGGGATATCGCATACTGGATACCGGATATGGCATATCGCCTGATCAGCGATGTGCCATATCCGATATATCGGCGCTCACCAGGAGCGGAGCGTCGCGATCCGCTCTTCGAGCTGCTCGATGCTCGCCATCGCCGTCACCGGGCCACCGCAGTACTCGCGCAGCTGGTTGTGGATCTTGCCGTGCGGCTTCTTCGTGCGGTGGTGGTGCATGGCGACGAGGGTGTTGAGCTCCTTGCGCAGTGAGGCGAGCCGTTCCTGGACGCTGGCCGTCCGCACCTCCCGCACCGGGGCTTCCGCCTTGGGGCGCTTGGCCGCTGACGCGAGCTGCTCCTCCTGGCGTTGCAACAGGAGCGTGCGCACCTGGTCGGGCTCCAGCAGCCCCGGCAGGCCGAGGTACTCCTGCTCCTCCTGCGAGCCCGCGAACGCCGCCGTGCCGAACGACGAACCGTCGTAGATGACCTGGTCGAGCTCGGCGGTGGTGCCCAGCGCGGTGAAGGCGCGTTCCTCCTCGCCGGGTTCGTCCTTGGTCTGGTTCGCGTCGGCGAGCAGCTCGTCGTCCCAGCCGTCCTTCTCCCGGTGCGGCTTGCCCAGGACGTGGTCGCGCTGGGCCTCCAGCTCGGCCGCGAGCTGCAGCAGGACCGGCACCGAGGGCAGGAACACCGACGCGGTCTCGCCGGGTTTGCGGGCGCGCACGAAGCGTCCGACGGCCTGCGCGAAGAACAGCGGGGTCGACGACGACGTGGCGTACACGCCGACCGCGAGCCGCGGGACGTCGACGCCCTCGGACACCATGCGGACGGCGATCATCCAGCGTTCGTTCGTCGCGGCGAACTCGGCGATCTTGCCGGAGGCCTTCGGGTCGTCGGAGAGGACGACGGTCGCGGTGTGGCCGGTCACGCGCAGGAGCACCTGCGCGTAGGCCTTCGCCGTCTCCTGGTCGGTCGCGATCACCAGGCCGGCGGCGTCGGGGATGCCGTTCTCGCGCTTCTGCGTGAGCCGCTGGTCGGCGGCGCGCAGCACGGAGGCCATCCAGTCGCCGGCCGGGTCCAGCGCGGTGCGCCAGGCCCGCGCGGTCTGCTCCTGGGTGAGCGGTTCGCCCAGCCGTGCCGTGAACTCCTCGCCCGCGCTGGTCCGCCACGACGCCTCACCCGAGTACGCCATGAAGAGCACGGGCCGGACGACGCCGTCGCGCAGCGCGTCGGAGTAGCCGTAGGTGTGGTCGGCCTTCGAGGTCTTGAACCCGCCCGCGCCCTCCTCGTACTGCACGAACGGGATCGGCGAGTCGTCGGAGCGGAACGGCGTGCCGGTCAGGCACAGCCGGCGCACGGCGGGCGTGAACGCCTCGCGGATCGCGTCACCCCACGACTTCGCGTCACCGCCGTGGTGGATCTCGTCGAGCAGCACGAGCGTCTTGCGGTTCTCCGTGCGCACCCGGTGCAGCGACGGGTGCGCGGCGACCTGGGCGTACGTGACCGCGACACCGTGGTAGTCGCGGGAGGTGATCGCGTTGGTGTTGCGGAAGTTCGAGTCGATCGCGATGCCCTGCTCGGCCGCGGACTTCGCCCACTGGTGCTTGAGGTGCTCGGTGGGCGTGACGATCGTGACGGCCTCGATCGTGCGGTCGGCGAGCAGCTCGGCCGCCACCCGGAGGCCGAAGGTCGTCTTCCCCGCACCGGGCGTGGCGACGGCGAGGAAGTCCTGGGGCTTCGCCGCCAGGTACTTGGTCAGCGCGCGGCGTTGCCATGCCCGCAGCGGTCGCATTGCTGCTGTCGCTGTCGCTGTCGCTGTCACAGACGTGTTTCTCCTCGTTTGCGCAGGTCGAACGTGGTTTCGACACAAAACTGCCCTCAGGCAGGCCGTCGCCGAGGGCACCCCGACCCTACCTGTTCCGGACGCCGATGCCGCGAAACGTGGCCACATGCACCATGCTTGACCTTGCGATGGGTTCGCCTACCGACAACGACGCACGCAGGTCCGGCCGCAAGACGCCGCTGCGTCTACTGGCGCGCACGCTGTCGAAGGCGTGGCAGGGAAACATCTTCTCAGAAGCCGCCGAGGCCGCGTTCTGGCAGACGCTCTCGTTCCCCCCGCTGCTGCTCGGAGTGCTGGGCGCCATGGGTTACCTCGGCGACTGGTTCGGCTCCGCGGTCGTGAGCGCCGTCCAGGACAGGATCATCGGGTTCACCCGGACGATCTTCAGCGGGGACGTGGTGAACGGGGTGATCCAGCCGACGGTCACCGAGATCCTGAGCACCGGCAAGGGCGAGATCGTCTCCATCGGCTTCCTGATCTCGCTGTGGGCGGGGTCTTCGGCGATGTCGTCGTTCGTGGACGCGATCACGGTCGCGCACGGCCAGTACGGCGTGCGCAACGAACTGTGGCAGCGCCTGTTCGCCCTGCTGCTGTACATGGTGTCGCTGGTCGCGCTGGTGGTCGGCCTGCCGGTGCTGGCGCTGGGCCCGGAAATCCTGCCGCAGCTGTTCCCGGCGTCGTGGCAGCCCTACGTCGAGACGTGGGTGAGCCGCTTCTACTACCCCGGTGTGGGGCTGCTGCTCGTGCTGTCGCTGTCGATGCTCTACAAGCTCGCCCTGCCGCGGAAGCTGCCGTGGCACCGGGTGCTGCCCGGCGCGGTCCTCGCGATGGCGGTGTTCATCCTGTCGTCGATCGGCCTGCGCCTGTACATCCAGTGGATCACCACCACCGGCTACACCTACGGCGCGCTGGCGACGCCGATCGCGTTCCTGCTGTTCGTGTTCTTCATCGGCCTGGCGATCACGATCGGCGCGTACTTCAACAGCGCCATCCAGGACATGTGGCCCGCGAAGATGACCCGCCGCCAGCGCCGCCGGTGGCGCCGCCTGGAGCTGGAACGCGCCGCGTCGCGCATCCGCGAGGAGGCCGCGCGGCCCCGGCCGGCCAGGCCGGAGCAGACCGCCCACACCGCGCCCTCTCCCGCCGACACGCAGCTCACGACACCGTTACCGGTCCAGGCCGTCAAGCAGGAACGCGAACGCACCAGCGGCCCCTGACAGGTCCGCGACGCACGCGAGCCCCGGCGCCTGAGCAGCAGGCGCCGGGGCTCGCGTCGCAGGACAGGAGGGCTACTCCTCGCCGCCGCCCTCGGGCAGGTTCTCGTAGATCTTCTTGCAGTCCGGGCACACCGGCGAGCCGGGCTTCGGCGACCGCGTGACCGGGAAGACCTCGCCGCACAGTGCGACCACGTGGGTGCCCATCACGGCGCTCTCGGCGATCTTCGCCTTGCGCACGTAGTGGAACATCTTCGGGGCGTCGTCCGAGGACTGGTCGGTCTCATCCGGCCGTACGTCGACCTCGGGGAGAGTCTGGGTGCTCACCCGCCCAGAGTACCTGGGAAGATGCCCTCTCGTGACTACGCTGCACATCGCTGAGGAAGTTGCCGCCGCACTGGCCGAGAACCGGCCGGTCGTCGCACTTGAGAGCACGATCCTGTCCCACGGGCTGCCCGCCCCGCGCAACCTGACCGTCGCCGCACGCCTGGAGCACGTGGTGCGGGAGGCCGGTGCCGTCCCGGCCACGATCGCCGTGCTCGACGGCGTGCCGCACATCGGCCTCACCACCGCCGAACTGGAGCGGGTCTGCTCCGAGGAGCTGCTGAAGCTGTCCCTGCGCGACCTGGGTGCCGCCTGCGCGCTCGGCCGCAGCGGTGCCACGACCGTGGCGTCCACGACCGCGCTCGCCCACCGGGCCGGCATCCGCGTGTTCGGCACCGGCGGCCTCGGCGGTGTGCACCGCGGCGCGCACGAGACGTGGGACGTCTCGGCCGACCTCGACGTGGTCGCGACGACGCCGGTGCTCGTGGTGTCCTCCGGGGTGAAGTCGATCCTCGACATGGGCGCGACGCTGGAGGTGCTGGAGACCCGGTCCGTGCCGGTCGTCGGCTACCGGACCGACCGCTTCCCCGCGTTCTACCGGCGCGAGTCGGAGTTCGGCGTGCCGTGGCGGGTCGAGGACGCGAAGCAGGCGGCCGCGGTGTTCGCGGCGGGCGAGCGCGGCATGCTGCTGGTCAACCCGATCCCGGAGGCGTTCGAGATGGACGCCGGGCTGCACGACCGGCTGCTCGCCGAGGGCCTGCGGAAGCTCGTCGACGGCGACGTGCGCGGCAAGGACGTCACGCCGGTGCTGCTGGAGCACTTCCACACCGCGAGCGGGGGCGTGAGCCTCGACGCGAACGAGGAGCTCGTCGTCAGCAACGTCCAGGTCGCGGCCGAGGTCGCGGTGGAGCTGTGCCGGTGAGGCCGGTCGTCGTGGTCGGCGATGCCGGCCTGGACGTCGTCGCCCGCCACTCCGGCCCCATCGCGCACGGCGGTGACGTGCGCGCGAAGGTGACGATCGAACCCGGCGGCGCGGGCGCGAACACGGCCGTGTGGCTGGCCGCGTGCGGTGCGTCGCCGGTGCTGGTCGCGCGCGTGGGCGCCGACTCGGCGGGACGGCAGGTGCACGCCGAGCTGACCGCCGCGGGCGTGCGGTGCGCGTTCGCGGTCGACCCGGACCTCGCGACGTGCTGCGTGGTCGTGCTGGTCGACGAGAACGGCCAGCGCTCGATGCTGCCCGACCGCGGAGCGAACGCCCGGTTCTCCCCCGCCGACCTCGACCCCGGCCTGCTCGCGGGCGCGGACGGCCACCTGCACCTGTCCGGTTACGTGCTGCTCGACGCCACCTCGCGGCCCGCCGGGCTGGCGGCGCTGGCGGCGGCGCGGGCGGCCGGCTGGACCACGTCGGTGGACCCGCAGGCCGCGGTGCTGATCGAGGCCACGCCGTGGTTCCTGGAGGACGTGCGGGGCGTCGACGTGCTGATGCCCAACGCCGACGAGCTGGCGGCGCTGGCGGGCTCACCCGACCCGGCCGCGGCCAAGCAGCTGCTCTCGCACGTCGGGGCCGTCGTGGTCACCTCCGGCCCGGACGGTGCCTCGTGGGTCGACGCCGACGAGATCGTGTCGGTTCCGGCCGAGCGCGCCGAGTGCGTCGACTCGACCGGTGCCGGTGACGCGTTCGACGCGGGGTTCCTCGCGGCGTGGCTCTCGGGTGCGTCCAAGCGCGACGCATTGCTCGGTGGCGTGCGCGCGGGTTCGCGGGCGGTCGCCGTCGTCGGCGCCCAGCCGCCCCGTTAACCGTCGATGACGGTCGTGCTCTTCGGTGCGATCGCGCGGCGTTCGACCTGGTGCCGGTTCACCTTCTCGGACTTGCGCGGCGGCCGGTCGTTCGCGATCAGCACGGCCATCCACGGCAACGGCACGGACAGCACGATGAAGAACAGCGCGAGCCACCACGTGTGCGCGAACAGCGCCGCGAGGATGAGGCACGGGAAGCGCAGGCTCATCATGATCGCGTACTTGCGGCGCCGGGCGGCGTGCTGTTCCTCGTAGGACGGGGCCGCCTCGGTGATCAACACCGGGGTGTCGTTCCGGTCTGGACTGCTCACGACACCACCTCCGGCATCCATGGTCGCACGTCCGGGTGACGACCGGGACGGCCGGTCGGCGGTTAACATCCGCGGGTGGTCGCCCTTGATCGCCTCGTGGACGTGCTCGGCAGCCTGGGCACGCACCTGGCGTGCGCGCCGAGGGGCCGTGCCGCCGAGCTGCGCGGGGTCGCCCTGCACGACCCGGCCGAGAACACGCCCGCCGCCGCGGGGGACGTGCTGCTGGGCCTGGGCACGCCGTCGGTCGCCGCGGCGGCCCGGCTGGTGTCGTCGACCGCGGCCTCCGCGGTGGTGCTGCACGGCAGGCCGCCGCTGGACGAACGGGTCGTGGTCGCCGCGAAGAAGTCCGGCGCGGCCGTGCTGCTCGTGGACCCCTCGGTGCCGTGGAGCCAGCTCGCGAACGTGACGCAGACACTGGTCAACGGCGGCACGCGCACCGGTGACCTGTTCGGGCTGGCCGACGTCATCGCGGGCGTGGTCGGCGGGCCGGTGACGATCGAGGACCAGCAGTCCCGCGTGCTCGCCTACTCCTACCGCCAGCAGGACGTCGACCCGGTGCGGGTGCAAACCATCCTGGGCCGCCGGGTGCCGGAGGAGGCCCGGCGCGCGCTCGACGAGTACGGCGTCTTCACGCACCTCGCCTCGTCCGACGAACCGATCTTCGTGCCCAAGCTGACCCCGCAGCTGGGCAACCGCCTGGTGGCCGCCGTGCGCGCCGGACGCGAGCTGCTCGGTTCGGTGTGGGTGGAGGTGACCGGCCCGGTCGACGCGGCCCGCACGGCGGCGTTGGTGGACGGCGCGCGCACGGCCGCGTTGCACCTGCTGCGCTCGCGTGCCTCGACCGACCTCGAACGCCAGGCGGAGGCCGACCTGGTCATCCGGCTGCTCGAACACCCGGAGTCCGCGGACGTCGCCCGGCTCGGCCTGCCGTCGGCGGACCTGCGGGTGATCGCGGTGCAGGCGCACGCGGGCGAGGGCGAGCACGGGGCGGCGGTGCTGGCGTTCCAGCGGGCCACCGCGGGCTTCGGCTGGTCGCGGCCGGGGCGCAGCGCGTTGTTCGGCAACGTCCTCTACACGGTGATCCCCGCCGCCGACGACGCCGTCGACTGGGTGCGCTCGCTGGTGCGGGAGCTGCCGGCGGAGGCGACGGTGCTGGCCGGTGTCGGCGGGCCGGCCGAGGCGACGCAGCTGCCGACCTCGCGCCAGGAGGCCGACGAGTGCCTGGCGCTGTCGACGGGTGAGCCGGTCGTGTACGACGACGCGTGGGCACGGGTGCTGCTGCACCGGCTCGCGGCCGTCGCCGACGCCGGACGGCTGCCGACCCGTGGACCGATATCCAACATATTGCGACACGACGAGGAGTTCGGGACGAACTACGCATCGACGCTGAAGGCGTGGCTCGCAGCCCAGGGTGACGTGCGGGCCGCCGCGCGGGAGCTCAACGTGCACCCGAACACGCTGCGGTACCGCATGCAGAAGATGGCGGAGGTGACACCGCTTCCGCTCGACGACCCGGACCAGCGGCTGGCGATGGCGATCGCGCTGTCGGTGATGAGGCTGTCGGCCACGCGCTGATCCCGGTGCCGTGAAAACATGTGCAGCCGTGCACCCTGATCTTTCCGCCGACCTGTGCGCCCGCCTGCGCGAGGCCTTCGAGAACGCCGGCTACACCGCGGACGGCGTGGTCGACGCGCTCGGCCCGCAGGCCCACGCCGCCCTCGGCAGGGGCGAGCCGGAACCCGCCCGCCGCGCCAGCAGGGACGCCGGGACCCTCGGCACGCTGATCCGCCTGTTCCTGCTCGGCGACCCCGAACCCGAGCAGGACGTCCGCAGGGCGCTGGCCGGGACCGACATCGACGACCTCGTCGCGAACGAGGTGCTGACGAGCGAGCTGACCGCCGGGCTGGACGTGCGGCCCTACGAGGACAACTGGTGGGTCATCGCCGACCTCGACTCCGACCTGCGCGGCGGTTCCGTGCCCGAGGACCACGTCCTGGGCGTCGGCCACGCCTCGATCAGCCTCGCCCGCGCCACCCGGCGCACCCCGGTCGGCTCGCTGCTCGACCTCGGCACCGGCTGCGGTGTCCAGGCGTTGCACGCCAGCAAGCACGCCGAACGCATCACGGCCACCGATCTGTCCGAGCGCGCGCTACGGCTCGCACAGGGCACGTTCCGCATCAACGGGCTGGACGTGGAGACGTTGCAGGGCGAGTGGTTCGGCCCGGTGCGCCACCGGCGGTTCGACCAGGTCGTGTGCAACCCGCCGTTCGTCGTCGGTCCGCCGCGGGTCGACTACGTCTACCGCGACTCCGGTCTCGGCGGTGACGACGCGTCGGCGCTGGTGATCCGGCAGCTGCCCGCGTTCCTCAACGAGGGTGGTGTGGGGCAGCTGCTCGCGTCCTGGGTGCACCGCAAGGGCGAGGACTGGGAGGAGCGCGTCTCCGGCTGGCTCCCCCGCGGCGGTGTGGACGCGTGGTTCGTGCAGCGCGACATCGCGGAGCCGGCGCTGTACGTCGGCACGTGGCTCAAGGACGCGGGCGTCGACCCGCGCAGTCCGGAGGGGCGGGCGAAGGCCGCCGCGTGGCTCGACTGGTTCGAGGAGAACGACGTCCAGGGGGTCGGCTTCGGGTACGTGACGCTGCGGCGCACCGACGAGCTGCACTCCGAGGTCGTGTGCGAGGACCTGCGGCACGCGTTCGACGACCCGCTGGGCCCGGAGGCGGCGCGGTGGCTCGACAACGTGGCGTGGCTGCGCGCGAACCCCGACCTGCTGGACCGGACGTTCCGGGTCGCGGACACCGTGCTGCTGGAGGAGGTGTCCGAGGCGGGCGAGGAGGGCTGGCGCAAGGTCGTGGCCCGGCTGCACCGCACCGACGGGCCCGGCTGGCAGCACGAGGTGGACGAGGCGACGGCCAAGCTCGTCGCCGGGTGCACGGGTGCGCTGCCGTTGGCGGACCTGCTCGCGTTGCTGGAGTTCGCGTATGGAGAAATCGATTCGGAAGCCGCGTTGCCGATCGTTCGTGATCTCATCCGGCACGGAATGTTGATTCCCGCGTGAAAGCCGTTGTGGCGCGCGTCACAGAGGCGAGTGTGGAAGTCGAAGGGGAGGTCGTCGGGGCGATCACCGAGCCCGGATTGCTGGTCCTGCTCGGCGTCCACCACGACGACACCGCGGGCCACGCCGCCAAAATGGCGCGCAAGTTGCACGGGCTGCGAATCCTCGATGACGAGCAGTCGTGCGAGTCGACCGGCGCTCCCCTGCTGGTCGTCAGCCAGTTCACCCTCTACGGAGACACGCGCAAGGGCCGCCGCCCGTCCTGGACGGCGGCCGCGCGGCCCGAGCACGCGGAACCGTTGGTGAACGCCGTCGTGGCGGAGCTGCGCCAAATGGGCGCACGGGTCGAAACGGGACGTTTCCGGGCGGAGATGAAGGTGCGGAGCGTGAACGACGGTCCGTTCACGGTGCTCGTGGAGGTCTGAGGAAAGGCTTCTCAGCCAATCCTCAGATTACTCGCGCAACCGTTGTGACAGCGGCGACGTCTTCAGGTCAGGAAGTCGGGAACGAATTCGGAATCCGGTTCGTTACCCCGGATGAGAGCCAGCAAGCGATGGGATCCACAGAGCGGGCCCGCCGCGAACCGGCACCAGGGCGCAGCGCCGCGCCGCCTTGACCACCGTGCCCGCGACCGCGTCGCCCGCAGCAGGGGGAGGGAGATCCATGACCGTCACCAGGATCTTCGACCGTGAAGTCGGAGACAACACCGCCGTCGAAGCAGCCGACCTCGACGCTCAGGGGCCAGCGGCCGACCTCGTTCGAGTCTACCTGAACGGAATCGGCAAGACAGCGCTGCTCACCGCCGAGGAGGAAGTCGACCTCGCGAAGCGCATCGAGGCGGGCGTGTTCGCCCACCACGTCCTGGAGACGGCCAAGCGCCTGACTCCCACCCGTCGCGAAGAGCTGGGGGAGCTCGTCCGCGACGGCCGCCGTGCCAAGGACCACCTGCTCAAGGCCAACCTGCGCCTCGTCGTGTCGCTCGCGAAGCGCTACACGGGCCGCGGCATGCCGCTGCTGGACCTGATCCAGGAGGGCAACCTGGGCCTGATCCGCGCGGTGGAGAAGTTCGACTACACCAAGGGCTTCAAGTTCTCGACGTACGCGACGTGGTGGATCCGCCAGGCCATCACCCGCGGCATGGCCGACCAGGGCCGCACCATCCGCCTCCCCGTCCACCTGGTCGAGCAGGTGAACAAGCTCGCGCGGATCAAGCGCGACCTGCACCAGTCGCTGGGCCGCGAGGCCACGCACGAGGAGCTCGCCAAGGAGTCGGGCATCTCCGTGGACAAGGTCTCCGACCTGCTCGACCACGCCCGTGACCCGGTATCGCTCGACATGCCGGTCGGCACGGAGGAGGACGCTCCCCTCGGTGACTTCATCGAGGACTCGGACGCGACCGACGCCGAGAGCGCCGTCATCTCCGGCCTGCTGCAGGACGACCTGCGCCGCGTGCTCGCCACGCTGGAGCCGCGCGAGCAGGCCGTGATCCGGCTGCGCTACGGCCTCGAAGACGGTCAGCCGCGCACCCTCGACCAGATCGGCAAGCGGTTCGGCCTGTCCCGCGAGCGGGTGCGCCAGATCGAGCGCGAGGTCATGTCGAAGCTGCGCCAGGGCGAGAGGGCCGCGAAGCTGCGGGCATACGCCTCCTGAGACCCGTTGGGCCAGGTGGTGTCACGGTCGGATCTCAGGCGACCGCGAGCATTGACTTGTGACTCAACGCACGGCACGGTCGGGCGTTACCAAGCCACGCGACGCCCGCCGAGAGCCGGACGTCGCACACGGAGGAAGGTCGGGGCAGCCGGGGGCTGCCCCGGCCTTCCGCGTTTCGGGCGGCCGTAGCGAAGAACACGGTGGACGGGGCGTGGTACGTCCCTTTGGTGGCGGTACGGTTTTCTGATCCGAACTGCACACCGTTGGAGTTGTGTACGCCGTGCCCACCACTTTCGAGTACACCGACGTCCTCCCGCTCGCGAAGGACACCGAGACCGAGTACCGCCTCGTCACCTCCGACGGGGTGAAGCTGATCGAGGCCGGCGACCGCAGGTTCCTGGAGATCGCGCCGGAGACCCTGACGCTGCTCGCGAAGGAAGCCGTCCGCGACATCCAGCACCTGCTGCGCCCGTCGCACCTCGCCCAGCTGCGCAAGATCATCGACGACCCCGAGGCGTCCGGAAACGACCGCTTCGTCGCGATGGACCTGCTGCGCAACGCGGCCATCTCCTCCGGCGGCGTGCTGCCGATGTGCCAGGACACCGGCACGGCGATCATCATGGGCAAGCGCACGGAGACGGTCCTGACCGGCGGCGACGACGAGCAGGCACTGGCCCGCGGCGTCTACGAGGCCTACCAGGAGCTCAACCTGCGCTACTCGCAGATGGCGCCGCTGACGTTCTGGGACGAGAAGAACACCGGCACCAACCTGCCCGCGCAGATCGAGGTGTTCCACAAGCCCGGCCAGGACCCGGTGTACGAGTTCCTGTTCATGGCCAAGGGCGGCGGCAGCGCGAACAAGACGTTCCTGTACCAGGAGACGAAGGCGGTGCTGAACCCGAAGCGCCTCGCGTCGTTCCTCGACGAGAAGCTGCGCTCGCTCGGCACCGCCGCCTGCCCGCCGTACCACCTCGCGGTGGTGGTCGGTGGCCTGTCCGCGGAGCAGAACCTGAAGGTCGCGAAGCTGGCGTCGGCCCGCTACCTGGACAACCTGCCGTCGGAGGGTTCGGCGTCGGGCCACGCGTTCCGCGACCGCGACCTGGAGCAGCAGGTCCTGGAGCTGACCCGCAACTTCGGCATCGGCGCCCAGTTCGGCGGCAAGTACTTCTGCCACGACGTGCGCGTCATCCGCCTGCCCCGCCACGGCGCGTCCCTGCCGGTCGGCATCGCGGTGTCGTGCTCGGCGGACCGCCAGGCCAAGGCCCGCATCACCGCCGAGGGCGTGTTCCTGGAACAGCTCGAACGCGACCCGGCCCAGTTCCTGCCCGAGGTCGAGGGCGAGGACCTGTCCGACGAGGTCGTCCGCATCGACCTCACCCGCCCGATGGCCGAGATCCGCGAGGTCCTCACCCAGCTGCCGGTGAAGACCCGCGTGTCGCTGACCGGTCCGCTGGTCGTGGCCCGCGACATCGCGCACGCCAAGATCAAGGAACGCCTCGACGCCGGCGAAGAGATGCCGCAGTACCTGAAGGACCACCCGGTCTACTACGCGGGCCCGGCCAAGACGCCGGAGGGGTACGCCTCCGGGTCGTTCGGCCCGACGACCGCCGGCCGCATGGACTCCTACGTCGAGCAGTTCCAGGCCGCGGGCGGCTCGCTGGTGATGCTCGCGAAGGGCAACCGCTCCAAGCAGGTGACGTCCGCGTGCGCCACGCACGGCGGCTTCTACCTCGGTTCGATCGGCGGCCCGGCGGCGCGACTGGCGCAGGACTGCATCCGCAAGGTCGAGGTGCTGGAGTACCCCGAGCTCGGCATGGAGGCGGTCTGGAAGATCGAGGTCGAGGACTTCCCGGCGTTCGTCGTCGTCGATGACAAGGGCAACGACTTCTTCGCCGAGACCTCCGCCCCGACCCTGCAGATCAGCTTCCGCCGCTAGCTCGCACAGCGGCTTCCAGCCGAGCTGCCGCAACACCTCAACGGCCGGGCCAACTGATATATCGGTTGACCCGGCCGTTGCTTGGCCCACCCCTTTGCAACGACTCTTTTGCGGTCGTCGTCCAAAGAGTCGTTGCAAAGAGGCAGGTAGGAGCTGGTCGAGGACGGCGGGCACGTGGGTGAGCACGGAGATGCGGCCGTCGTCGGCGAACAGGCGGAAGCTCGGCGCCGGGGATGCGGCCGGCCAGCCAGCGGGCGTGGGCGGCGGGGGCGATGCCGTCGCGTTCGCCGTGCAGCAGCACGGTCGGTGCGGTGATGGCCGACGGGTCGAAGCCCCACGGGGTCACGTGGGCGAGGTCGTCGTCGATGAGCGGGCCAGGGCCGTTGGCGAGGGCGGGACCGACGACCTGCTCGAACCACGACCAGTCACCGCGCAGCGCGGCGAGGTCGCCTCGGTGAACTCCGGGTCGTACTCGGCGCCGGAGGACTCGTGCTGCTCCTTCGCCGCACGGCCCGCAGCGAGGCCGAGCCGGAGGGGATCATGCCGGCGAAGTGGTCCAGGCCGGTGGCGTCGAACGGCGCCAGGCACGCGGCGGCGACGCCGGCGGTGACGCGGTCACCGAGCAGAGTGGCACAGGCCAGGGTGTGCGGGCCGCCACCGGAATGGCCGACGACCGCGAACGCCGACAGGCCGAGCTCGTCGGCGATGTGCGATATATCAGTTACGGCCGACGCCACCGTACGGCCGGGCAGCGGGGTCGACGTGCCATAGCCGGGCCGGTCGTACGAGAGCCAGCGGACACCCGGCCGGAACAACGGCTCGGGCGGGAGGCCGAGGTTGGGCGTGCCGTGGTGCCAGAAGACCGGCGCCCTCCCCGACGTCGTGCACGTGCAGCTCGCGGTTCCCCAGGCGAAGATCCACACATCGGTGTCCCAGCCGTCAGCCGGACTCCTCGCGGGACTCCAGCACGAGCCTGCGGTCGCCCAGCGGCGCGTCGAGGCGGACGGTCAGCGGGACCTCGCGGACCTCCTGCGTGCAGACCGTGCCCGGCGGCTGCTTGGTGATCGTCACCAGCGTCACCTGCACGACCTCGGCGGACTGCGCGGTCACCTCGGCGCGGGCCTCCTTGCAGCCACCGCCGACGCCGAAGACCTCGACGTCGCGACCGTCGCCGAACACGTACGCCTCGGTGCGGAAGGTCTCTGACAACGATGTCGAGTCGACCTTCTCCTGAGGCACCGGCGTGACGTCCGGCGGCACGACCGGCTTCTCCTGCGAGATCGACACCGGCGGCTGCACGGGGGCGGAGGGCGAGCTCGACCCCGGCGTCGACGTGCCGGGCGCGGAGGTCCCGGTCGGCGCGGCACCGGACGAGGAGCTCGAACCCGGCGCGCTCGACGTGCCACCGGACGAGCACCCGGCGACCACGACAGCGAGAGCAACGGCAGCGACGACGTTTCTCATGCGCACCATCCTTGCAAACGGAGCTGAGCGCGGGTGGTGCCCGGCCGACGGGGCAGGTGCCAGCCGGGCACCGGGGGAGGGAGGTCTACTTCTGTTCCTGCCGCGACGTCAGCACGACCGTGCGCTCACCCAGGGGCTCGTCCAGCTGCACCTTCAGCGGGGGGAAGCGGATGTCCATCGTGCACATCTGCTTGGTGAGCGGCAGCGTCTCCAGCAGCTCGATCTTCACGACCGACGCCGACTGCTCCAGCACCGACGCGCTGGCCTTGCCGCACCCGGCCTCCTGGGCCACGACGGTGACGGTCTTGCCGTCGCCCTGGGTCCACGCGGTGCGCGGGTAGTCCGACGCCAGGGCGTTGGTGTCCAGCTTCGTCACCGGTGTGCCGTCGGGCGGCACCTCACCGGGCGCGATGCCCGGCGGCACCTCCGAGGAGGACGAGGTGGCGGTCGGCAAGGTTGGACCGCCACCTGCTCCAGTGCCGGTGTTCTGCGCACTGCCACAGGCGGTCATCACCAGCAGCAGGGCGCCAGTGCCAACTACGGTTCCGATGTGCCTCATGCACCAAGGACGGAACCGCGCTCACAACGGGTTGCAGCGAGTTCGCTTCACAGTTACCGGGAAACGGCCGCGACCGCCTCGCGCAGCGCCTCCAGCCGGGCCGCCGACGCCAGGCCGCCGTGGTAGAGGTGGAACTCCTCAACCCCCGCGTCCGCGTACGCCAGCCACTCCTTCGACAGCGCCGCTCCGTCGGCCGGTTTCGGCGGCAGTCCCAGCACGTACGCGGCGATCCGCGTGTCCGGGGCGGCCGCGCGCAACGCCTCGATGCCCGGCACCGCGACCTCCGGGCCCGGCCAGCACATGGTGGTGAGCACGTCGACGTCCGCGTCCAGCCCGCCGGCGACGGTCGCGAACGGCCCGGTGCCCCACGGGTCCGCCGTCACGTGCATGCCGATCCGGACGGAAGGCGCGGCGGCACGGATCTCACCGACGACGCGTTGCCGCAACGACCGCACCACACCCGTGCGCACCGCGCGGACGTCGTCCGCGAGCGCACCCAGCGCTTCCTCGACGCCGGGTGCGCCGCGGTCGACCCCGGCCCGCACCGCTGCGCGCACGGCGTCCGGGTCGGCGTACAGGGCGGTGCAGGCCGAGCAGAAGCAGAGCGACAACAGCTTCTGCTGCACCGCGTTCCAGTCGGTTCCGTCGGTCTTCTCGTGGTGCCCGCCGTGGACGAACCCCAGTGGCCCGCAGGCCTCCAGGACGACCCCGTCCGGCGCACCGAGCTCCAGCACCTCCGACACCAGCGCCGACGTGTACTCCACGACGTCGGGCTGCGCCGTGCACAGCGCGTACGGGTACCGGTCGCCGAACGCGTTCACCACGGTGACGTCCGGGTGCAGGTCGCCCAGCCGCGAGCTGTGCGTCAGCACGGTCCACGCGTACACCGGCAACCCGGCCGCACGGACCAGCGCGGCCGCCTCGCCGAACGAGTCGGGACCGTCCACCCAGGACGGTTCCGCCGGCACGAGCCGCCCGTACTTCTCCGGGCGCACGGGCAGGTAGAACGCCGCGTGCCGCGCGTCGACCAGACGGTGCTCCGGGTGCAAGGGGGTCGCCGCCCGCACCGTGTGGTACGAGGCGGCCAGGGCGACCGCGTCGACACCGAGGTCCCGGTACCGCGCAACGGCGTCAGGATCACCGATCAGGTCCCACGGGTAGGCGTGGACAACCGACTTCACCACCGGGGGCGCTTCCTCTCGTAGCTCGGGTCGAACTTCTGCATGTACCCCGTGTCGTCACGGGCCGTGATGCCGCACCGCTCGTAGTTCTCCGCCAGCCGGGCCAGCGCGTCCCGGTCGAGCGACACGCCCAGGCCCGGACCGGTGGGCACCGGCACCGCACCGTCCACGAAGGACAGCACGCCGGGTTCGACGACCTCGTCGGCCGCGTTCCACGGGTAGTGCGTGTCGCAGGCGTAGTTCAGGTTCGGCGTCGCGGCGGCCAGGTGCGTCATAGCGGCCAGCGAGATGCCCAGGTGCGAGTTCGAGTGCATCGACAGGCCGATGCCGAACGTCTGGCAGATCATGCCCAGCTGCCGCGACCGCTGCAGCCCGCCCCAGTAGTGGTGGTCGGACAGGATCACCTGCACGGCACCCTGCTCGACCGACGGCCGCAGGTGCTCGAACGCGACCACGCACATGTTGGTGGCCAACGGCATCGGTGCCCGCGCGGCCACCTCGGCCATGCCGGCGATCTGCGCGGTCGGGTCCTCCAGGTACTCCAGGACGCCGTCCAGCTCGGCCGCGACCCGCAGCGACGTCGCCGGGGACCAGGCCGCGTTCGGGTCGAGCCGCAGCGGGTGGCCGGGGAACGCCTCGCGCAGCGCGCGGATCGCCTCGACCTCCTGCTCCGGCGGGAAGACGCCGCCCTTGAGCTTGATCGACCCGAAGCCGTACTGCCCGATCATCTTCTGCGCCTGCGCCACGATGCCCGCGGGGTCGACCGCCGCGCCCCACTCGTCGGGTTCGGCACCGGGGTGCCCGTCCCACTTGTAGAACAGGTAGGCGGAGTACGGCACCGCCGGGCGGACGGCGCCGCCCAGCAGGTCGTGCACCGGGCGGCCCAGCGCCTTGCCCTGGATGTCCAGGCACGCGACCTCGAACGGCGAGAACACCCGGTCGACGGTGCTCTCCGCGGTGATCTGGCCGGTCAGGCCGTGCTTGTCGAGCCCGACGGTGCCGCCGAGCACGGCGGAGACGCGCGCGTGCATCTCGTTGAGCGCGAACACGTCCAGGCCGACGAGCGAGCCGACGACGGACCGCGAGCGCTCCAGGTGCCCGAGGTCGCCGTAGGTCTCCCCCAGCCCGGAGATGCCCTCGTCGGTGTGCACCTCGACGATCGTGCGCAGCGCCCACGGCTCGTGCACACCGGCCGAGTTCAGCAGCGGCGGGTCGCGGAACGCGATCGGTGTCAGAACAATCTCGGTGATCTTCACGGCGACCGTCCCCTCAGGCCAGCAGGGCCTTGCCCGCGGCGATGATCTTGTCCAGCGCGGCGAGGTGCTCGTCGGACGGGTCGACCAGCGGCGCGCGCACGCCGCCGACGTCGAGGCCGTTCGCGCGCACGGCCGCCTTCACCAGGGCGACGGCGTAGCCGGGGACCTGGTCGCGCAGCTCGACCAGCGGCTTGTAGAACTCGTGCAGGAACCGGTTGACCAGCTCGGTGTTCCCGGACTGCACGGCCTGGTAGAAGCCGAGGGAGATCTCCGGCGCGAAGCAGAACACCGCCGACGAGTACAGCTCGACGCCGATGGCCCGGTAGGCGAGCTGGGTCATCTCCGCGGTCGGCAGGCCGTTGAAGAACTGGAACGGCTTGTCGACGCCGGCGCGCACCGAGAGCACGATGCGCTGCATCTGGTCGAGGTCGCCCAGGCCGTCCTTGAGGCCGATGACGTTCGGGATCGACGCGACCTCGACGGCGGTGTCCGGCGTGAACCGCGCGTTGTTGCGCTGGTACACGATGATCGGCAGCTCCGTGGCGCCCGCGACCTCGGCCACGTACCGCACGAGGCCGGCGGCCGGGTTCGTCACGAGGTACGGCGGCAGCAGCAGGATGCCGTCGGCACCGGCGCGTTCGGCGGCCTGCACGAACTGCTTGGTGAACGCCACCGAGCCACCGGCACCGGCGAACACCGGTACCCGCCCGCCGGTCGCCTCGACCGCGACCGCCACCGCGCGTTCGAACTCCGCCAGCTCCAACGCGTGGAACTCGCCGGTGCCGCAGGCGACGAACACCGCGCCCGGACCGGCCGACACACCGTGCTTGACGTGCTCGGCGAGCACGTCGCAGGCGATGTTTCCCTCGGTGTCGAACGGGGTCACCGGAAAGAACAGCACACCATCGAGTTGCATACCAGCACTCATCCCTTGATCGCTCCCGTGGTGATCCCACGCAGGAAGGACTTCTGCAGCGACAGGTACACGACCAGGCTCGGTACCAGCGCCAGCAACGCACCGGCCAGCACGATCCCCGTCCCGACCATGTCGTCGGAGCGGAGCGCGAGCAGTGCGACCGTGAGCGTGTAGTCGGAGGGGTCGGCGGCGACGATCAGGGGGAGCAGGTACTGCTCCCAGATCATGTTGAAGCCGAACACGGCGATGACGCCCAGCGCCGGCCTGCACAGCGGGAGGATGATCTGCGCGAAGAGCCGCAGCTCCCCCGCACCGTCCACTTTGGCCGCCTCCTCCAGCTCCGCGGGGATCTCCCTCATGAACTCCGTCATGACGAAGATGGAGAAACCCCACGCCCCCAACGGGAGGATGACGCCGAGCAGGGTGCCCCTGAGGCTCACGTGCAGCAGCGGGAGGTCGCCGATCACCAGGGACAGCGGGATCGCGATGACCTCCTCCGGCAGCATCATCGTGGCGAGGATGACCAGCAGCGCGATGGCCTGTCCGCGGAACTTCTTGCGCGCCAGCGCGTAGGCGGCGAACACGCTGACCGCGAGCTGCAGCAGCAAGGCGCCGCCGGCGATGATCAGCGAGTTGGCCAGGTAGTGCCAGATCCTGTTCTCCGCCGCGACCCGGAAGTTGATCAGCGACGGGTCGTCCGGTACCACCGACAGCTTCGTCGGGTCCGGGTTGTGGTCGAAGGCGCCCGAGAAGATGACCAGCAGCGGCCCGCAGAAGAGGACCACCGCGAGGGCGCCCAGGACGAAGCGGAGGCCCCGGCTGAACCACGCGCCGGTGTGGGTGGACCAGCCGAGGGCGCTGTCGAAACGGCTTGAGTTGACGCTGCTCATCGCGCCTCCCTCCGGCGGCGGTACCACTGCACGCTGACCGTCAAAACCAAGGTAACCAGGAACAACAGCACGGAGCCAGCGGAGGCGAGCCCGGCTTCGGACTGCTCGAACGCGGTGGTGTAGACGCGGGTCATCCAGACGTCGGTCGACCCGGCCGGTCCGCCGCCGGTCAGCACGTACACCTCGGTGAACACGCGCAGGCCGCGGATCGCCGCCAGCGTCAGCAGGATCGTGATGACGGGCCGCAACGCGGGCAGTGTCACGTTCCAGATCCGCTGGGGCGTCGAGGCACCGTCGATCGCGGCCGCTTCGTACTGCCGGCGGTCGATGCCGGCCAGACCGGCGAGGATCAGCACCATGTCGTACGGCGCGTGCTTCCAGATGCCGACGAACATCACCGACACCAGCGACGTGCCGGGGTCGTGGATGTACTCCCACGGGCCGAGCCCGACCCACGAGATGAGCTCGTTGAGGAAGCCTTCCGGTGCCGGGTAGAAGAAGAGCCGCCAGATCTCACCGATGACCGCGGTGGCCGCCACGACGGGCAGAAACACCGCGGACCGCACGAACCACAGCGTCTTGGTGTGGCCTTCCAGCAACAACGCGAGGAAGAAGCCGATCACCATCGCACCGGCCGTCTGACCGCCGGCCAGCACGAGGGTGTGCCAGCCGGCGGTCAGGAACTTCTCGTCCCGCAGGATCGTGGCGTAGTTCTCGAACCCGACGAAGATGTCACCGAGGAACGGCCGCACCTGGTACAGCGAGAGCCGGATGCCCTCTGCCATCGGGATGAACTTGAAGACCAGGAAGATCAGCGCGGCGGGGAGCAGGAACAGCCAGGGGACGAAGGTGGCTCCCGTGAGGCGGCGCCGGCGGCGCCGCCTCACGGGGTGGGTCTCGACGGCACCGCCGCCACTAGCCGTCAAGCCCACGTCTCGGGTGTCGCCGGGTGACCGCACTGCCGTCACTTCGACGCCTTCTGGTTGTCGAGCTCCTTCTTGAGCGCCTCCGCGAGCGACCTCAGCTCGGACGAGGAGTCGGCGGGGCACTTCGCGAGGATGGAGTTCAGGGTCTCCGAGGTCTTCTGCCGGAACGGCGCGAAGTTCGGGACGCTCGGGAACGGCCGCGCCTCGCTGGAGTACACGCCCGCCACGGTTGCCCAGCGCGGGTCGTCGTAGGTCGCGTCGACGTCGACGTTCTTGTTGACGGGCAGGCGGACCACGGGCTGCGGGTCGCCCTTCATGCCGGCCTGCTGCGCCTCGGGCGTGATGAGGTACTCGGCGAGCTTCTCCTGGTCGGCGGTCTTCGCGGAGCCGGCCATCCGGTAGATGTTCTCGCCCTCACCGAGCACGGTGGCACCGGCCGGGCCGCGCGGGGACGCGATGACCTCGTACCTGTCCTTGCCGACCGACTTGTCGAAGCGGCCGATCATGTAGGGGCCGGTGAGGTAGATGCCGCTCTTGCCGGCCTCGAACAGCGGGTGCGCGTCGTTGGTGCCCAGTGTCAGCGAGCCGGGCTGCACGACCTTGTCCTCGCAGAAGAGCTTGCGCAGCCGTTCGACGGCCTTGACCGACTCCGGGGAGTCGATGCCGACGCGGAACTTGCCGTCGCCCTGCTCCTCCAGGATGTCGCCGCCGCCCTGCCAGATGTAGCTCGACGCCCACCAGGCGAGGTAGCCGCGGTCGGTGGTGCCGGGGACGAGCATGCCGTAGGTGTCGTTCTGCCCGTTGCCGTCGGGGTCGTCGCGGGTGAAGGCCCTCGCGAGGTCGTCGAGCTCCTCCCACGTCGTGGGGATCGGCTTGCCGAGCTTCTCGCGCCAGTCCTTGCGGATCAGCGTGACCATCGCCTGGGTGGAGTAGGGGATGGCGTAGAACTTGCCGTCCGCGCCCTTGGCGTTGTTCCACGCCCGGTCGACGACGTCGGAGCCGCCCTCGACGTCGCCGCGGTTCACCTCGGTCGTCCAGCCCTGCTTGACGAAGTTGCCGAGCGAGCCGGTGTCTGTGATGACGACGTCGGGGAGGTCCTTCGACGCGGCGCGCTGCTGCACCTGCTTGTCGAAGTCGTTGAAGATCGGCTTGTAGTCGACCCGCACACCGGTCTTCTCGGTGAAGGACTTGAAGATCTTCTCGTAGACCTTCGCCGTCGCCTCGGTCGAGCGGGTCCACACCTCGAGGGGCTTGTCCGGGTCCTTGGCCGACGAGGCCGTGCTGCCGCTGCCACACCCCGCGAGCAGGGCGGCCACGCTGAGCGTGGCGACGGTGGTGGCTGTTCTACGGCGCATCGTCAGGCCCTTCGAGTTCAGGTATGTGAACCTGGGTCGTACTTGTGAACCTGGTGCAGGACTGTAAGAATCAGGACAGCAACGTGTCAAGGGCAAGTTGCTTTCCTGTTTCGAGGAGGCCAGGTGGCGTCGCCGATCGACAAGGGCACGGCTCGTCCGGGTGCGGTGAAGTCCGCCGACCGCACGGTGGAGCTGCTCGAGGTGCTGTCCGCGTCAGACCGCAGGCTGACGCTCACGGAGCTGCACCGCGAGCTCAGCTACCCCAAGTCCAGCCTCTACATGCTGCTGCAGACGCTCGTCGCGCGCGGCTGGGTGGAGGTCGACTCGGACAGGGGCACCTACGGCATCGGCGTTCGCGCGCTGCTCGTCGGTACGTCCTACCTGGACCACGACCCCGTCGTGCGGGCGGCCATCCGGGTGATGGAGCAGGTGCGCCAGGAGATCAACGAGACCGTGCACCTCGCCCGTTTGGACGGTGCCGACGTCGTCTACCTGGCGAGCCGCGAGTCCGAGCACCACCTGCGCGTCGTCTCGCGCGTCGGCCGCCGGCTGCCCGCGCACTCCACGTCGCTGGGCAAGGCCGTGCTGTCCACGCGGACGCCGGAGGAGGTCGACCTGATCCTCCCCGACGGGCTGGCGCCGCTGACGCCGAACACGGTGACCGACCGGGCGGCCCTGCACGAGCAGCTCGCCGGGTTCCGCAACGCCGGGTACGCCCACGAGCGCGAGGAGAACACGCCGGGGCTCGGCTGCTTCGCCGTCGCCCTGCCGTACCGCAACCCCGTGCTGGACGCGATGAGCTGCTCGGTCCCGCTGGGCCGGCTGACCCCGGAACACGAGCGGCAGGTCATCGCCGCCCTGCTGGACGCCGCCAGGACGATCACCGAGCTCCTCCGCCAGTTCGGCCGCTGAACCCGAGCTCCACCAGACACACGCACACGACGGAGGGGTCGAACCCGTGACCGCACGCATCCTGATCACCGGCGCGGCCGGCGTGGTGGGAACGCTCATGCGTCCCCGGCTCGCCGCACAGGGCCGTGTCCTGCGGCTGCTGGACATCGCCGAGCTGCCCGCCGCGGCGGACGGCGAGGACGTCGAGCTCGTCCAGGCGTCGGTGACCGACATGGCCGCGATGGAGGCGGCGATGCGGGACGTGGACGCCGTGATCCACCTCGGCGGGCACAGCCTGGAGGAGTCGTGGGAGAAGATCCTGCGGGTCAACATCGACGGCACGCACACGGTCCTGGAGGCCGCGCGCCGCTGCGGTGTGCGGCGGGTGGTGCTGGCGAGCTCCAACCACGCCGTCGGGTACGTCGAACGCGCCGACGGCGAGGCCGGTGACTACCTCTTCCCGCGCCCGGACACCTACTACGGTGTGTCGAAGGTGGCGCTGGAGGCGCTGGGGTCGTTGTACGCCGACCGCTACGGGATGGACGTGATCGCACTGCGCATCGGCTCGTGCTTCCCGAAGCCGCGCGACGTGCGGATGCTGTCGACGTGGATGTCACCCGACGACGGCGCCCGGCTGTTCGAGGCGGCGCTGTCGGTCGCCTCACCGGGGTTCCGGATCGTGTGGGGCGTCTCGGCCAACACGCGCGGCTGGTTCTCGCTCGACGAGGCCCGCGCGCTGGGCTACGAACCGCAGGACGACTCCGAGGTGTTCGCGGAAGAGGTGCTGGCCGCGCACGGCGGTGAGCTCGACCCGTCGTCGTATGCGGGCAAGTACGTGGGCGGGGCCTGGTGCGGCCCCGATTTCGACACGGCAGTCAAGGAGGCAGGGCGTTGAGCCACGTCGTTCAGGGATACAACCCGCGCACCGGTGAGCCGTTCGGCGAACCGGTCGCCAAGACCCCGGACAGCGAGGTGGACCGGATCGCCTCGGCTGCCGCCGTCGCGTTCCCGGCGTGGTCGCTCGCGCCGGCCGCCGACCGCGCGGTGGTGCTGGAGGAGGTCGCCGACGCGCTCGACGCGGAGTCGGAGCTGCTGGTCTCCACGGCGGACAGCGAGACGGCGCTGGGCGTGCCGCGGCTGACCACCGAGCTCAAGCGCACGACGAACCAGCTGCGGCTGTTCGCGGAGGTGCTGCGCGAGGGCAGCTACGTCGAGGCGACGCTGGACTCGGCGAACCCGGACATCATCCCGCCGCGCCCGGTGTTGCGCCGCGTGCTGCGTCCACTGGGGACGGTCGCGGTGTTCTCCGCGTCGAACTTCCCGTTCGCGTTCTCGGTGGCCGGCGGTGACACGGTGTCCGCGCTCGCGTCCGGCTGTTCCGTCGTGGTGAAGGCACACTCGGCGCACCCGTCGACCTCGCGGGAGACCGCCCGCGTGGTCGTGGACGCGCTGCGCGCGGCCGGTGCGCCCGAGGGCGTGTTCGGGATCGTCTACGGCACCCAGGCCGGTGTGGCCCTGGTGCAGCACCCGGTCGTGCGGGCTGTCGGCTTCACCGGGTCGACCGGTGGCGGGCGGGCGTTGTTCGACCTGGCGCAGGGCAGGCCGGACCCGATCCCGTTCTACGGCGAGCTGGGCAGCGTGAACCCGACGGTGATCCTGCCGGGTGCGGCGACCCCGGACGTCGCCGCCGGTTTCGCGCAGTCGCTGACGATGGGCGTCGGCCAGTTCTGCACGAACCCCGGCCTGGTGTTCGCGCCCGCGGAGCTGGTGCCCGCGCTGGGCGAGGCGGTGGCGGCGACGGCCGGTGGCGCGATGCTCAACGAGCGGATGTGCGACTCCTACACCGCCTCGACGGACGCGCTGGCCGCGTCGGACCTGGTGACCGTCGTGTCGACCGGCAGCCGGCCGGACGAGGCGTGGGCGGTGTCGCCGCGGCTGTTCAGCGTGCCGATCTCGGTGTTCGAGCAGAACCTGGAGAAGCTGACCGAGGAGCACTTCGGCCCGGCGGCGCTGGTCGTGACGTACTCGTCGCCCGCGGAGCTGCACCCCGTGCTCGCGAAGCTGCCGGGAACGCTGACCGGCACCGTGCACGCGGCCGAGTCGGACCACGCCGAGGCCGGTGCGGTCGCCGAGGTCCTGCGGCACGTCGCGGGCCGCATCATCTTCAACGCCTGGCCGACCGGTGTCGCCGTGGCGTGGGGCCAGCACCACGGTGGCCCGTGGCCGTCGACGACGAACCCGCTGCACACCTCGGTGGGCGCGACGTCGATCCGCCGCTGGATCGCACCGGTGACCTACCAGTCGTGGCCGGACGCCCTGCTGCCGGCCGAGCTGCAGGACGCGAACCCGCTGGGCATCCCGCGCCGCGTCGACGGCGTGCTCGGCGTGCACTGACCCGTTCGCCCGAAGGGGGCGGCCGGCATCACGCCGGCCGCCCCCTTCGTCGTGCTTGACCCTGGAGTGCACTCCCAGGTTTAGCGTGGGCGGCATGAGAGTTGCGGAGCTCGCACGGGAGGTGGGGGTCGCGCCGGACACGGTGCGGTACTACGAGCGGGCGGGGTTGCTCGCTCCCCCGCCGCGCACGTCGTCGGGCTACCGGCAGTACCCGGAGGCGGCCGCCGAGCGGATCCGGTTCATCCGCGACTGCCAGCGGTTCGGGCTCACATTGCGCGAGATCGCCTCGCTGCTGGCCGTCCGCGACACCGGCGAGTGCCCGTGCGAACCCGCCTCGGAGCTGCTGCGGCGGCACATCGCGGACATCGACGCCGAGATGACGCGGCTGGCCCGGCTCCGCACCGAGCTGGCGGAGATGGTCGAGAGCACCGACTGTCCCCCGTGGTGCCCACCGGAGGGGAGGTGATCCCGATGACGGACGAGTGCTGCACGTGCTGCGAGTGCTGCTGACCTGAGTCCCGTTCACCGGTTCGGTGTGGCGCCCACCGAACCCCCTGGCTCAGCCGTTCTTGCTGCTCAGGAAACCCGCAATCGCTTTCGCGCAGTCCAGTGACTCGGTGTGCGTGGTGTCGACCTCGACGTCGTAGGTCATGTCCCGGTGCACCAGGTCCGCCTGCGCTTCCGCCATGCCGCTCACCCGGTCCCCGCGGGCGAGCTCACGCCCGGTGGCGACCGTCGCGTCGCACCGCACCCCGACCCACACCACGTCGAGCCCGTGCAGCGCCTTCTCCCACCGCGCCCGCGACTCCGTGCCGCCGAGGAACACCTCGTCCACGATCACGCGCGCCCCGGCCCGTGCCATCGCGGCGACACCGCCGATCCACGCGTCCTCCAGCTCGCGGAACTCCCCGCCGACGGTCACCTCACCGTCGTCGGCGAACCCGATGCCCTCCTCGCCGAGCCGCAACCGCGCCGGCATCGCGTCGATCAGCGTGTCCACCCCGAACGCCAGCCACGGCTCCGGGAACACCGCCTGCAGGCACCGCGCGATCCCGGACTTGCCCGCGCTGGACCCGCCGTTGAGCACGATCACCTGAGCCACACCTGGACCGTACCCAGCCCGCTCCCCCGTCACGCCTGCCCCAGCCTTCCCGTAGCTCACCACCCGTCAGCTCACCACCGTCAGCTCACCTCCAGCTGGCTGCTGCCCTGCCCCTTTGCAACGATTCTTTGCGGTCGTCGTCCAAAGACTCATTGCTAAGGTACAGGTCAGCAGGGTGTCGTGAGCTACGAAGCAGCCGATATATCAGTGAGCGGGCGTGCGGCGCCGTTCCGCCAGCAGCTCCCGCTGGTACCCGAGGAAGTCGACCTCCAGGGTGTGCCGCTTCGACGCGACGTACCGGCTGCGCAGCCCCTGCCGGTACGCGAGGACCTCCGCTTTCATGTCCGGCACCGGCGGCAGCACCGCCCGTCCGGTGAGCAGGTCGGCGACCCACTCGGCCTGCGCCTCCGCGAGCGGCATGACCGCCCCGAGCGGCTGGATCAGCCCGAGGAAGTAGAGCCCGGGGTGCTCGGGGTCGACGACCCGCTTGTAGAGCGACACCTCGTTGTCGGCCGACGACACCGAGGGGAACGCGGACGCCTCCAGGAATGGGAACTCGACCTTGTACCCGGTGCAGTAGACGATGACGTCGACGTCCTCGCGGCTGCCGTCGGTGAAGACGACACCGGTCCCGTCGAGCCGGGCGACGTTCGGCTTCACCGTGATGTCGCCGTGCCCGAGCCGGGTGAGCAGGTCGTCGGACACCGTCGGGTGCGCGGCGAGGATGCCGTGCGCGGGCTGCGGCAGACCGTAGTCGGTGAGCTTGCCGCGCGAGATCCGCAGCATGAGCCGCAGTGACAGCGCCTGCAGCCACGACGGCGCGAACCGGGCGAGCGGTGAGGTCGTCAGGTGGTCGGTAGGCATGCCGAACAGGAACTTCGGCATGATGTGCGCGCCGCGGCGCATCGCCAGGAACGTCCGCGCGGACACCCGCGACGACTCGACGGCGATGTCGCAGGCCGAGTTGCCGATGCCGAGCACCAGGACCTTCTTGCCGGCGAACCGCTCCGGCGTCTTGTAGAAGTGCGCGTGCATCTGCTCGCCGTCGAACGTGCCCTCGAACGCCGGCTCCGGCCAGCGCGGCGACCAGTGGTGCCCGTTCGCGACGACGACCGAGCCGTACGAGGTCGTGACCGGCTCCCCCGTGTCCCGGTCGCGCGAGGTGACCGCGTAGCCCCCGGCGGTGGGCACCACGGACGTGACCTCGGTGCGGAACCGGATGCGGTCGCGGAAGCCGTGGTGCTTCACGAAGTCGTCGAAGTACTCGGCGATCTGGAAGTGCGACGGGTACGCCGGCAGGTGTGCCGGCATCGGGAAGGACCTGAACTCCATCATCTGCCGCGAGGTGTTGATGTGGAGCGAGCGGTAGGCGGACGACATGCCGTTGTCGTTGAGGTAGCGCCAGTTCCCGCCGATGTCGGAGCCGGCCTCGTAGCAGTCGTAGTCGACGCCGCGGGCGCTCAGCACCTGACAAGCGGCGATGCCGGACGAACCCGCTCCGATGACGCACACGCGATCCATGACTGAAGGATTCTCACGTTCTGTGCGGCTGTCAATGATCGACCCGGCCCGCCTGCTGGGATTCCGCACGCCGACCGGCTCGGGCCAATACCTTGACGCGCATGCGAAAACTACTCGTTGCAGTCACCTCGGTGCTGGCGTTCTCTGTCTCCACCGGAACGGCGGCGGGCACCTCGTTGCCGTTGCCGGAGATCTTCGCGACGAACAACACCGCGATCATCACCGACCCCGCCGACCCCCGCCTGCGGGACCGGCTGACCGGCTTCGACCGCGAGGTCCGCGGCATCGTCTTCGCGCACGGCGGCGTCACCACCCGCTCCACGCTGCTCGACGGCGTGTTCTGGTCGAGCGAGCAGCAGCGGACGACGTTCGAGCGCTCCCGCAAGTTCGACGTCACCCTCGGCGAGGAGGGCCTGCGGCACGCCGCCGCCACGATCGGCAAGCGGTTCCGGCAGGAGTCGGTGCTGACGTTCCGCTTCCTGCCCGCGAACTCGCCGCAGGTCGACGCCGTGCAGGTCGAGGTCGACGGCATCACCGCGCAGCAGCTGCGGGAAGGCCTGCTCAACGACGCCGTGGCGCGCGAGACGCTCGGTGGCGGCAGCGTCACGCTCCAGAACCGGGCGATCCTCATCGCCGGCGTCGGAGACCTGCCGGTCGTGCGCGCGTTCGTCACGTCCCTGGGCGGCGACATGAGCAGGGCGAAGGTGCGCAAGGGCACCTGGGAGTTCGTGTCGGCCGCGGAAACTCCTTTGTGGATCAACGAGAACGCGGCCTAACCTCGTTCTCATGGCAGCAACCGTCGTCCGCGGCCAGAACGTGGACATCCGCATGTGGACCCGGCCCGACGAGGTCGAGGAGTTCGCCATGCGACAGCTCCAGAACATCTCCGCGCTGCCGTGGGCCGTCAAGCACATTGCGGTGATGCCGGACGTGCACTACGGCAAGGGGGCCACGGTGGGTTCGGTGATCGCGTTGCGCGACGCCGTCTCCCCCGCGGCCGTCGGCGTGGACATCGGCTGCGGCATGACCGCCGTGCGCACGTCGCTCACGGCGAGCGATCTGCCGGAGACGTTGCGTGGTCTCAGGTCGCGCATGGAGTCGGTCGTGCCCGTCGGGTTCGGCCAGCACAGGGCGACGGCGTTCACCGAGAGGGACGCGTCCGACTGGGGATCGTTCTGGCGGCGGTTCGACGACCTGACGCCGGCCGTGAAGGCGCGTGCCGACAAGGCGATGCACCAGATGGGCACGCTCGGCGGCGGCAACCACTTCCTGGAGGTCTGCCTCGACGGCGACCAGCGGGTGTGGATGATGCTGCACTCCGGGTCGCGCGGGATCGGCAACGAGCTGGCGCAGCACCACATCGCGGTGGCGCGCACGCTCGCGCACAACGCCGAGCTGCCGGACCCGGACCTGGCGGTGTTCCTCGCGGGCACGCCGGAGATGGCGTCCTACCGGCACGACCTGTACTGGGCGCAGGACTACGCGCGGCGCAACCGTTCGGTCATGCTGCGCCTGGTGTCCGACGTGCTGCGCGCGGAGTTCCCGCACATCGCGTTCGAGGAGCCGATCTCCTGTCATCACAACTACGTCGCGGAGGAGACGCACTTCGGCGAGGACGTGCTGGTGACCCGCAAGGGCGCGATCCGCGCCGGCCGCGGTGAGCTGGGCATCATCCCCGGTTCGATGGGCACCGGTTCGTACATCGTGCGCGGGCTCGGCAACCCCGACTCGTTCCAGTCGGCGTCGCACGGCGCGGGCCGGCGGATGTCGCGCAACAAGGCCCGCAAGACGTTCACGACGCAGGATCTCGCCGACCAGACAAGTGGGGTGGAGTGCCGCAAGGACTCCGGTGTGGTGGACGAGATCCCGGGCGCCTACAAGGACATCGACACCGTGATGGCGAACCAGTCCGACCTGGTCGAGGTGGTCGCCAAGCTCAAGCAGGTGGTTTGTATCAAGGGTTGAATGTTTCCCCGGCGCGCGCATTGGAAAGCCTCCGGACAGCAGAGTTCCTGCCTGTCTTGGAGGTTTTCCATGTCAACGGGCGCCATCATCGGTCTGGTGGTCGCGGTTCTCGTGGTGCTGGTGGTCCTCGCGTTCGTGCTGAGGCCCGCCATGCAGCGCAAGAAGCTGCGCGACCGCTTCGGCCCCGAGTACGACCGCGCGGTCGCGGAAAGTGACGACAGGACGGCCGCGGAGAAGGAGCTCGCCGAGCGGGAGCACCGCCACAGCGAGTTCGACCTGAAGCCGCTTTCCCCTGCGGCGCAGGAGAGTTACCGCCGGCACTGGGCCACCGTGCAGGCCAAGTTCGTCGACTCGCCGAACACGGCGATCGCGGACGCCGACCGACTGGTGACCGACCTGATGGCCGAGCGCGGGTACCCCACCGAGGGGTACGAGGCGCAGCTGAGCGTGCTGTCCGTCGAGCACGCGCGGACGCTGGAGCACTACCGCAAGGCCCACGACATCTCCGAACGCCAGGAGATCGGCGAGGCGAGCACCGAGGACCTGCGCACCGCGATGGTGCACTACCGCGAGCTGTTCGACGACCTGCTCGAACGCGGCGCGGGTTCCCGCAAGGACGTTCCCCGGAAGGAGAAGAGCGATGTCTGAGGCCGTCCACTCACGGGCCGCGGCAGCGCAGGCACAGCAGGAGCAGAAGGACCAGACGGTGCGCGAGGAGCGGCGTGAGGAACGCGCCGCGCACGCCCAGCGCGAGGACATGCAGCGCGCCGACGCCCAGCGCGAGGGCACGCAGCGTGAAGGCGTGCAACGCGAGGGTGGTCAGCACGAGAACCTGGCCGCGCAACGGGAAACCCACCAGCGCGACGTCGTGCCGCAGCAGGCCCAGCGCCAGGAAACGCAGCGCCACGAGACCCACCGCCAGGACGCCGTGCGTCACGACGGCCGGGCGCAGGAGTCCGGACGCCAGACCCACACCCAGACCGCGCACACGGCGCAGGCCGAGCGCTCCCAGTCCGAGCGCCCCCAGGCCGAGCGGTTGCCGGGCCGGCTCGAGGACGAGTGGCAGGCGGTGCAGTTCGAGTTCGTCGACGACCCGCACGCCGCGGTGCGCAAGGCGGACGACCTCGTGCAGAAGGCGATCGAGGAGCTGACCTCGCGCCACCGCACGCTCTCCCAGCAGTGGAAGGGCGAGGGCAAGCACGAGACCGAGGAGCTGCGACTCGCGCTCCACCGCTATCGGGAACTGTTCAGGTCGCTCGTAGCGACCAGGTGATCCAACGCCCCGGCGCCGCGGCCGTAACAGGTTGCGGCGCCGGCAGGCATGTCCGCACCAGCTCGCCGGCGGTCAGCTGGGCAGCTCGCGGATCTCCATCTCCAGCACGTCGATCTCGTCGCTGATGGCCTCGTCGAGCATGTCGTCGAGCAGCTTGCGGCACTCCGCCGACCCGCACCGGGCCAGTCCCGTCCCGAAGCGCGGCACCTGCTCCCACCACACCGCCGGGTTGTTCCAGAACGACCCGGACCCCTGGTCGACGCCTTCGAGGCACCGCAGCCTCTGGTCGGTCTCCGGAAGTGAGCGGACGAACTCCACGAACAACGCCAGCGCGTCGGGGTTGCTCACCGGAACCGCGCCATAACCGCGCAGGCAGTCCTCCAGCTCAGCGAGGAACTCCGCCTTGAAGGACACGGCACACCCCCGCTCCTCCGCACCGCTGCGGACGTCTTGAGTTCGTGCCGTCAACAGTACCTCCGCAGCCTTTCCCGGAAACGAGTGCGAACGGGCGGTATCTTCCCGGGCCCAGGCAGGATTCCGGTGACCTTCAGTCACTTCTCCTGCCGTTCACGTGCCCTCGTGCGCAACGTGCCGGGACACGAGAACTCCGTTGTCCAGCTTGACGACCTGCGCGACGACCAGCTTGTCGACCGGGTCGCAGCCGGACGTGCCGCTGGCGTCGTCCCGGGCGAACGTCAGCCTCCCGGACGCGCCGTCGAAGTCACGCAAAGTACGCAGGTACTGGAAAACAGCCTGCCGGGCCTCACCGTGTTCAGCGGCGCGCGCGACGACCTTCACCGCATCATAGGCGAGGAGGATGTGTCCGTTGGGGCCCGAAAGAAATGCGCGCCGCACGTGCCGGTTCTGCGCTGTTTCGTAAAGCCGGAAGAACTGTTGCGTCGTTTGCGGAACTTGCGCCATGTCCGGCGTCCACGCGAACGTGGAGAAGTACAACCTCCCGTCGGCGAATTGTTTGACGCCCTCCAGGTCCGCGAAGTTCGTCGTCTCCAGTTGGGTGAGGTCGTCACCGCCGAAGACGACGGGGTCCTGGCAGTTGCCGTTGCCGCTGAGCTCGGTCAGCAGCCCGCCGATCTCCGCGGTGCGGCCGGTGTAGAGGATGAGCGGGTTGCGGGACTTGCCGCAGATGTCCATGACGACGTGCGCGAGCTGCGCGGCCACGGTTGTGCTCTCGTCGTAGCCGTGCATCCTGGGACGCAGCCGGCGTTCGAAGAGCTGCGCCAGATCGGCGCTGTACTCGTCTCCCGGGCTGTGCACGAGGTGCAGCGGGCGGCCGCGCAACGCCTCGGTGCGTTCGATGATCCGCGCGACGACCTCCGCCTGCCGGTCGTTGGACGGCGCGATGCGGAAGAAGTACGGCTTCTGGCTGTAGGTCGTCGACGACAGCGCCGACCCGACCATCGGGACGCCGACCTGGCGGTCCTTCGTGGGTGCCAGCGCCTGCAGCGCCGCGGCGGTGGAGGCGCGGCTCTGCCCGAGCCCGGTCACCGCGACGACGGTGCGGTCGCGTTCGGCGTAGGTCTTGATCTGCTCGGCGACCACCCTCGCGTGCGCCGACTCGCCGCCGAAGTTCGCGAGCACCAGGCGCACCAACGGGTTGCGGGCGATGCCGTCGAGCTGGTTCCACTCGTGCTGGGCGAGGTAGGCGCCGCGCAGCTCGTTCACGCCGGCCGACAGGTCGCGCTTCACCCGCTCCGTGGAGCTGAGCATGGTGGCGACGACGATCGTGACGCTGGGGCGGTCCTTGGCCTTCGCGACCCTGGCGTTCTCGTCGGCGATCAGCTGGGCCAGCTCGCCGACCTCGGCGTCGTCGCTGTTCTGCAGGGTCGGGTCGCCGTGGGCGAACCGGCCGGGCCGTTCGCTCATCCCGACGCACTGCACGTCATCCACTTTGGACAGACGGGTGCGGTGGCCGGACAGGTCGGCGACGAGCTCGCCGGGTTCGTAGATGCCGTAACGCAGGCAGTGGGTGCTGTTCTGGAGGTAGAACGCCGCGCCGTACCCCACGAGCAGCACCGCGACGAGGTAGACGACGACGCGGCGCACGCCGTTGCGGCCGGGCCAGTGCCGTGGGTACGGGTGGACGCCGACGGTGGACTGGCGCGGCAGCGGCGCGGGCGGTGAGGCGGGCGTGTTGTGCTCAAGCGCCCTCTTCGTCGCGCGGTAGGAGGTCAGGCGTTCCTCGGGACCGTGGAGCTCCTGGTGCGAGCGCAGCACCCGGTCGTACATCTCGACGGTCGGCCGCGCGGTGCGGCTGCGGGAACGCAGGTCCCACGTCGCGAGGACGGCGTCTTCGAGCAGCGCGGTCTCCGGGCGCACGACGCGGTCGACGTGGCGGTGCAGGGTCCGGCGGGCGCTGGTGCCGCGCAACCGCTGCCACCACGCGCGTGATTCCTCCTCACGTGGCTCTTCTCCCTCACCCGGCGGCATCGGGGCCTCGGCGATGGTGGCGAGCTCGGCGATCCAGCCGTCACCGCGTTCGTCGACGTGCGGCCGCAGCCGTTGTGCGACGAAGTGGACCTCGCCGAGCGCGAGCGCGTGGTAGAGCGCGTCCTCACGGCGGCCGAGGCTGTCGAAGCGCTCCTTCAGCAGCCGGTGCACGCCCACGTGCGAGAACTCGCCGTCCGGTGCCTCCCGCAGCCGCCGGGCGAGCAGGTCGCGCAGCAGCGGGTGCAGCACGAAGTCGTCGCCGTGGCGGGACGCGAAACTGAGCTGTGCCAGCAGAGCGCGCATGTTGTCGCGGTCCCACTCCCGCGGCAGCAGCGCGTGGACCACGTGCCGGTCCAGCACGCGCGGCGCGGCCAGGCGGGCGAAGATCTCGCGGGCGGCCTGGCGTTCCGGCATCTCCTCCGCACCGGGAATCCGCTGGAAGAACCGCAGCAGCAGGTAGTCGCCGACCGTGGCGTCCTGGAACGTCGTGGTCTCGTCGACCGGCAGGCGTTCGTCGAACACCGCGCGCACCGACGGCAGCACCTGGTCACGCGCGAACATGTACTGGACGAGCTGGATGGCCAAGCGGACCGCAAGCGGGTGCCCGTGCGTGACCTCGTGCAGCTCCTCGACGAGCGCCTCGGACTCCACGGTGCTGTTGCGGGCCCGGTTCCACTCGGCGAGGAACTGCCGCGTCTGCTCCGGCGTGAACGGCTTGAGCTGCACCGGCAGGAACATCGACTGGGCGGTCCGTTCGTTCTCGCACCGTTCCAGCCAGGCCGTGTGGTCGAGCTCGGCCTCGGGCAGCGGCGGGGCGGCCTGCTTGGTCGCGATGACTAGCAGCGGCACGTCCGGTTGCACGAGCCGGCGTTCCGCGAGCAGGTGCAGGAAGTCGGTGGGACGCGCGGCGGGCCGCGGGCGTTTCGGCGGCAGGTAGGAGTCGATGCCGTCGAGCAGGTCGGCGCCGTCGAGCAGCAGCAGGGAGTTCATCCTGCGGTAGCGGCGGAACCGGTACGCGGCCTGGACGTCCGCCAGGAACGCGGCGACCAGCACCCGGTCGAGCTCCAGCGTCTCCCCGGAGCGGTGCAGGCCCCACAGGTGCACGAGCGCCGCGTCGAACTTGGGCCGGTGCCCGCCCTTGAGCTCCTTGCCGGTGTGGTTCTCGAACCACCTCAGGGCGCGCGCGACCCGCGGGCCGCCGAGCAGCCACCGCAGCGGCTGCGGTGCGACGACCGCGAGACCGATGAGCCACAACAGCAACGGCCGCAGCACCTTGCCCAGGCCCTGGGCCGGGGGCAGCACCTCGACGACCTCCGCGGCGTCGGCGACCGCGACCAGCCGGGTCATCTGCTTGGCGGCGAGCTCGCGGGCGCGGTGGTGCGGGTCGTCGGCCGGTTCGCCGTGGAACGCGAGACGGGCGAGGTCGTAGCGCGGCAGCCGCATCCGGCCGAAGTCGGCGTGCCGGTAGGAGCGCAGCTGCTCGGCGGCGACGTCGAGGATGTCCTTGCAGGAGCGGGAGCCGGCCTTGTCGAGGTCGACGTGGGCGACCGGGGCCTCGCGGTAGCGCCTGCGGACGTGGTCGAGCAGCGAGGTCTTGCCGCTGCCGCCGGGACCGTACGCGACGACCACCGGCAGGGGGTGGTTGCCACGACGTTCGACCAGCGACTCGACCAGTCTGGTCAGCTCGTCTCTGCCGACGAGCCCGATCTCCGGTTCCAGCGCCATGGTCCCTAGACGCTCGCGAGGATGTATTTGTTCCGTTCCTAACGGTCTGCGTGCAGGCGTGCGACGAAGCTGAACCGATCACCCCGGTACAGCGAGCGCGCGCGTTCGATCGGATGGCCTTCCACGTCGTAGGAGACGCGGTGCAGCAACAGCATCGGCAAAGCGGGGTTCGTGCCGATCAGCAGTGCCTCGCGCGGGGTGGCGAGGACCGTCTCGACGCGTTCCTCTGCCTCGGCGAAGCGCACGCCGAGGCGTTCGGTGAGGCACGCGTAGAGCGAGCCGCCCGGGTCGAGCTTGTCGAGCAGGTCGGGGAAGCGGCGGCTGCTCAGGTAGGTCGACTCCAGGCCGATGCGCTCGTCGTCGGCGAGCAGCACGCGTTCGAGGTGGACGACCTTCTCGCCCGGTTCGAGCACCAGGTCGCGGGCGAGGCCCTCGTCGGCGCTGAGCTCCTCCAGCGTGATCACCGTGCGGGTGGGCTCCACCCCCTGCCTTCGCATGCCCTCGGTGTAGCTGACCAGCGACAACGGTTGCACGAGCTTGGGCGGGGCGACGAACGTGCCACTGCCCTGGCGGCGGAGGAGCTTGCCTTCGAGCACGAGCTCGCTGACCGCCTGGCGCAGCGTGACGCGCGAGACGGAGAACCGTTCGGCGAGCTCGCGTTCGGACGGCAGCACGGTACCTTCGCCGAGGGTCTCGACGAGGTCGAACAGCTCGGCCTTGACCGCGTAGTAGCGCGGAACTCGGCCGTGTTCTGGGATGCCCGCGCGAACAGGTCGATCAGCGCGGTGCGGCGGGACGCGGTTCACGTGGCGTGAGCCTACGTCACGCCCCGTGTGATCAGGCCGCGAGCTTCGGCGGGTCGGGGATCTTGTAGCCGGAAGATCCGATGTTGGCCTCCAGCGACTTGCGCCAGGCCCCCGTGTCGATCATCTTCTGCAGCGCGGCCTGGACCTTCGCCTTGCTCTCGGGGTCGTCGCGGCGCAGGCCGACGCCATACTCCTCCTTGCTGAACGGTTCGCCGACGACCCGCAGCAGCTCCGGGTTCTGCGCCGCGTATCCCGCCAGCAGGACGTCGTCGGTCGTGACGGCGTCGACGTTGTTGGCCAGCAGGGCGGTCACGCAGTCGCTGAACTTGGCGTACTCCTCCAGCTTCACGTCCTTCGCGAACTGCTCCTTCACGTAGGCCGCCGACGTGGAGCCGGCCGTGGAGCACAGCCGCAGGGTCGCGTTGAGCGACTTCGGGCCGGTGATGCGGTTCTCGTTCAGGCGCACCAGGAGGTCCTGGCCTGCGACGAAGTACGGGCCGACGAAGTCGATGACCTGCTTGCGCTTCTCCGTGATCGAGTAGGTCGAGACGACCATGTCGGCCTCACCGGTGGTCAGCAGCGTCTCCCGGTTGCCGGGCTGCGCCTCCTTCCAGGTGATGTTCTGCTCGTCGATGCCGATCTCCTTCGCGATGAACTTCGCGACGTCGACGTCGAACCCGCGGTAGGTGCCGTCGAGCCGGCGCACCGCCATGCCCGGCTGGTCGTAGGACACGGCGATGACGATGCGTTCGTTCTTGCTGACCCGGCCCACCATCGTGGACTCGTCACTGCCCGCGCACGAGGCCAGGAGCAGCACGGCCGCACATGTCGTCGCTACCAGGCGGAGGAGCGCTCTCGGCGTCATTCGTCCCTCTTACAGCTGGGTTCCACGGGCATGCGCCGATGCAACTTCCTGTGTGTGCTCGGCGATGTCGGAAACCTAGGCGGCCCGTGGACGCATGTCCATACCTCAGCGTGGATGAAACCTGCGGAATCGTTGCCGTAACCGGGGTCAGCGCAGCCGCCGCGGACCCGCGTCGTGCAACGAAGGAGGAGGTCCGAGCACTATTCGGGCACTGCTGACGAAAGCGCCTGCGGCAGAAGCAAGAACTGGTTCGAGCTTCAGCGAACGCACCTCCGGCAGGTCCTCCGCCAATGCCGCCAAACGGAGTACCAGGTCCTGGAGGGCTTTCAGGTCAGCGGGTTCGTCGCCGCGGTAGCCCGTCAGCAACGGTGCCGCCTTCGGTGCCGCGACGAGCTCCGCCGCGTCGGTGTCGGTCAGCGGTACCGCCCGGTAGGCCCGGTCGCCGAGCAGGTCGCTGACGACGCCGGACAGTCCGAACGAGACCAGCGTGCCGAAGCTGGGGTCGTCCTGCAGGCCCAGGACGCAGCTGACTCCCTTGGGCGCCATGCGTTGCACGTACACGTCCGGTTTGCCGGACAGCGCCGCGAGGTCCCGGTAGGCGGCCTTGACCGATTCCACCTGGGCGATGTCGAGCCGCACGCCGACCAGGTCCGTGCGGTGGCGCAGCCGTTCGCTGGTGGCCTTCATCGCGACTGGGTAGCCGAGCCCGGCCGCGGCCTGAGCAGCCTCTTCCGCGCTGTGGGCGATGCGGAACGGGACGACGTCGATGCCGTAGCACCTCAGCAGCTCGACGGCCGTGCGGTCGTCGATCGCGCGGTCGGTCGCCTCGATCCTCTCGTCCACAATGGATCTGGCCGCGGCCGCGTCGATGCCTTCCGGCCGCATGAAGTGGCCCTGGGGCGCGGCGCGCCATCGTGCATAACGAACCGCTCGCGCCAATGCGAGAACCGCGCGTTCCGGGCTCGCGTAACTGGGAATGGAGCCTTTCCCGGGAACCTTCAGCTCCTCGGGAATTCCTTCGACCGCGAGGAACGTCGACACGATCGGTTTCGTGCGGTGCGCGGCCTCTTTCAACGCGCGGGCATAGGCGGTGCCCGGAACCGCCACCGGCGGCACGAACACGACCACCAGCGCGTCGGTCTCGGGCCGTTCGAGGGCTTCCCGCACGGCCTTCGCGAACTCCTCCGGCGTGGCCTGGGCGCCGACGTCGACCGGGTCGCCCGCGAGCGCGAGGTCCTGGGCGAGCAGCGTGTCCGCGGCGAGCAGGCCGATGGCGGTGGAGTTGCCGACGACGGCGACCCGCTTGCCCTTCGGCAGCGGCTGGTGGGCCAGCAGCAGGGCGGTGTCGAAGAGCTGGGCCAGCGAGTCGACCCTGATCACGCCGGCCTGCTCGAACAACGCCTGGACGCTCGCCTCGTCGACCTTGACGCCGGTCGCGGCCAGGCCGGGCGTGACGGCGTGCCGGCCGGACTTCACGGCGACGATCGGCTTGGTGCGGCCGAGCCTGCGAGCGAGCCGGGCGAACTTGCGCGGGTTGCCGAAGGACTCCAGGTAGAGCAGCACGACGTCGGTGGCGGGGTCGGTCTCCCAGTACTGCAGCAGGTCGTTGCCGGAGACATCGGCCCGGTTGCCCGCCGACACGAACGTCGACAGCCCCAGGCCCCAGCCGGCGGCGTTGGCGAGGATGGCCGTGCCGAGCGCGCCGGACTGGCAGAAGAACCCCGCGCGGCCCTTCTCCGGCAGCTTCGGCGCGAGGCTCGCGTTCAGGCGGACCCTGGGGTCGAGGTTGAGCACGCCGAGGGCGTTGGGCCCCACGACCCGCATGCCGTGCGCCCTGGCCTCGGCCGCGAGCCGGCGTTCGGCGGACAGCCCGTCCGGCCCCGTCTCTCCGTAGCCGCTCGACACGACAACCAGCGCCTTCACGCCCTTCGCGAGGCACCCGTCCATGACCTCGTCGACACTGGCCGCCGGTACGGCGACGACGGCGAGGTCGACATCGTCGGGGATGTCGAGCACGGTCGGGTACGCCCGCACGCCCCGCACCGCGCGGTGCTCGGCGTTGACCGGGTAGACGGGCCCGTTGAAGTCGGCTTCGAGCAGGTTCTTGAGCACCGCGTGCCCGATCTTCGTCGGGTCGGTGGACGCCCCGATGACCGCGACGCTGCGCGGGTGCAGCAGGTTGTGCACGCTGCGCGCCTCGGCGGCCTGCTCGCGCGCCCTGGCGACGGCGACGGACTCGTCGGTCGGGTCGATCGCGAACTCCAGGTGCAGCACGCCCTCCTCGAACGCCCTGCTGACCTGGTAGCCGGCGTCGCGGAACACCCGGACCATCTGCCCGTTCTCGGCCAGCACCTCGGCCTCGAACCGGGCGAGCCCGACCTCCCTGGCCGCGGCCGCGAGGTGCTCCAGCAGGATGCTGCCGAGCCCGCGCCCCTGGTGCGCGTCCTCGACGACGAACGCGACCTCCGCCGACTCCCCGCGGTGCAGCCGGTCGAACCGGCCGACCGCGACGATGTCGTCGCCGAGCACCGCGATGAGCGCCACCCGGTCGTGGTGGTCGACCGTGCTGAACCGCTCGAGGTCGCGCTGCGGAATCCGCGGGTAGGGCCCGAAGTAGCGGAAGTACCGCGTCCGCTCGGACAGCCTGCCGTGGAACTCCCTGAGCTGCTCGGCGTCGTCCGGCGTGATCGGCCGCAGGTGCACGGTGCCGCCGTCGCTGAGGACGACGTCGGCCTCCCAGTGCCGCGGGAAGTCGAACGGATCCCTGTGCCCGTTCGTGTCGTCGGCCACTGGTGTCAGTCCCTCGGGTCGTCCGGGTCGAGTCCGTGCAGGGGGAACACCGCACGACGCGTCTCGCGGATCGCCCGGTCCACCGGCTCCTCCGCGTCCCCGCCCCACGGCTGGTGTCCAGGGTCGCACTCATCGGTCATCGACGCAGGCAGCGGCCAGCCGGGCGCGATGCGCGTCGCGTGCGCCACCCACTCCGCGGGCAACGGCCGGTGCACGTCCACATCGCGGTCCAGCACCGTCGCGAGCAGGTGCGTCCACGACCGCGGCACCACCCGCAGCAGCTCGTACCCGCCGCCGCCGAGAGCCAGCCACTTGAACCCGTGCTCGGTCACCAGCTCGCGGAACGCCTGGTAGATGGCCCGGTGCCCGTCCACGCTCAGCTCGAGGTCCGCCAGCGGGTCCTCCTTGTGCGTGTCGACCCCGCACTGCGTGACCAGCACCTGCGGCCGGAACGCCGTCAGCAGCGCCGGCACCGTCGCGTGGAACGCCCGCAACCACGCCCCGTCCTTCGTACCGGCCGGCAACGCCACGTTGACCGCACTCCCCTCGGCCCCCGCGCCGCCGACCTCACCGGCCCACCCGGTGCCCGGCCACAGGCTCATCGGGTGCTGGTGCAACGACACCGTCAACACCCGCGGGTCGTCCCAGAACGCCGTCTGCACCCCGTCCCCGTGGTGCACGTCGACGTCCACGTACGCGATGCGCTCGACCCCGTTGCGCAACAGCCACTCGATGGCCACCGCGCAGTCGTTGTAGACGCAGAACCCCGCCGCGCTGTCGGGCATGGCGTGGTGCAGCCCACCGGCGATGTTGACCGCCCGGTCGGCCTCCCCGCTCGCGATGGCCCGCGCCGCCCTCAGCGACCCGCCCACCACCAGCGCCGACGCCTCGTGCATCCGCTCGAACACCGGGTTGTCCGGCGTCCCCAGCCCGTGCCCCACGTCCCACCCGGCGGTGGGCGCCGCCTGCACCGCGCTCAGGTACCCCGGCCGGTGCACCAGCTCGATCTCCTCGTCGCCGGCCGGCTCCGGGACGAGCAGCTCCACGTCCTGCAGCACCCCGAGCGCCGTCGCGAGCCGCACCGTGAGGTCGAGCCGCACGGGGTTCAGCGGGTGGTCGCCACCGAGGTCGTACCCGAGGAAGGACCTGTCCCAGACAACAGCGGCTGGCTTACCCATGCCTGCAACCTACCCACCGATCGGCCCAACCCGTGATCACAACATGGTCGCCCCGTGTGCCCGTGCCCCGCCCGGCGCCTACAGTCCCCTCGCCGGGCGTGAACCCCCCACGGCCCCGGAACCGAACCCACCGAACAGGGGTCAGAGGCGACATGCACCCGCGACCAGCAGCAGCCCTCCTCCTCGCACTGGGCCTCGTCCTCACCGCCGCCACGGGCTGCGCGGAGCAGGTCAAGGGCTCGGCCGTCGCCGACACCAACGCGGTCCCCGAACCGGAGGCCCCGGTCTCCACCTCGAAGAAGCCGTCCACCAGCACCACGCAGAAGACCCCCTCCACCAGCAGCGTCCCGACCAAACCGGGCGACATCAAGATCGCCACCAAGAAGAAGACCGCCGGCCTCGAAACCTGCGGCGTCCTCAAGGCCGCCGACGTCGAGGCCGCGACCGGCGGCAAGTCCGCGGCGGACGGCGGCTGCATCCACACCCTCTCCAACCCCTCCGTGGTGGTGACCCAGATGGTCACCGTCCCCGAGGTGGTCGACGAGGAGGGCGAGAAGAAGCAGATCGAGATCGGCGGCAACACCGCCTGGCAGGTCGCCACCTCCAAAGAGGACTGCCAGGTCACCGTCATGCTGACCGACGACCCCACCGCCATCACCACCGCCTTCTCGGTGAGCGTTCTCGCCCTCGACGAACTGGACACCTGCGGCGCCGCCCTGAAACTCGCCACCGCCGGCTTCGACCGCATCCCGAACGCCTGACCCCGGACCAGCCATCCCGGCTGGTCACCCGTCAGCCCGTCGCCACCTCCCTGTCCAACGCACACCAGTTCGACCACGACCCGGCGTACAACGCCGCCGGCTCCTCCGCCGACGTGATCCCCGCCACCTCCAACGCGAGCACCACGGACGACGCGGTCACGCCCGACCCGCAGTACGCGCCGACGGCCACCGCACCGCCCGCCTCCGCCGGCACCCCGATCCCGGCGAACCGCTCCGCCAGTTCCTCCGCACCGAGCCACCGCCCGTCGGCCCCGACATGCCCGGCCGACGGCGCGTTGAGCGCCCCGGGAACGTGCCCCGCCTTCGGGTCCACGGGCTCGGTCTCCCCGCGGTACCGCTGCGGCGCCCGCGCGTCCAGCAGCACCCCGTCCCGCGCCAGCGCCGCCGCACCGTCCGCGTCCAGCACCGGCATCTGCCCGGCCCGCACCACGACGTCCCCCTCCTCCGGCACGACCTCCTCGGCGCTCACCGGCAACCCCGCCGCCTCCCAGGCGGCGAACCCGCCGTCCAGCACCGCCACGTCCCTGAACCCGGCCCACCGCAGGAGCCACCACACCCGCGCCGCCACCGAACCGTCACCCGCGTCATAGGCCACGACCCGGCCACCCTCACGCACCCCGGCACGCCGCAGCACCTCCTGCAGCCGCTCCGGATCGGGCAGCGGATGCCTGCCGCCCACCCCCGGCGGGGCGGACAACTCGGTGTCCAGGTCCACGTACACCGCGCCGGGCACGTGGCTGACCTCGTAGTCTTGGCGTCCGGGCGGCCCACCGAGCCGCCACCGGACATCCAGCACAACGGCCGCCGGCCGCGCACTCAGCGCGTCAGCGAGGGCTTCAGGAGTGATCAAGGCATGCACGGGTCACATCCTGCACCGCGCGGACACCTGTGTCCCCCGGCACGACTACCATTGACACCACACGAAGGGGAGCGGGTGTGAACGACCTCATCGACACCACGGAGATGTATCTCCGCACGATCTACGAGCTCGAAGAAGAAGGCGTGGTGCCCCTGCGCGCCCGCATCGCCGAGCGCCTCGGCCAAAGTGGACCGACTGTGAGCCAGACCGTCGGCCGCATGGAGCGCGACGGCCTGGTCGTCGTGGCGGAAGACCGTCACCTCGAACTCACCGACCAGGGCCGCAACCTGGCGATCGCCGTCATGCGCAAGCACCGGCTCGCCGAGCGACTCCTCGTGGACATCATCGGGCTCGAGTGGGAGCACGTCCACAGCGAGGCCTGCCGCTGGGAACACGTCATGAGCGAAGCGGTCGAACGCAAACTCATCAAACTCCTCGGCAACCCCACCACCTCCCCTTACGGCAACCCCATCCCCGGTCTCGACAAGCTGGGCGACGGCGAGCCCGCCCCGCCCGCCGAGGCGGACCTCGTGCGCATCGACGAGGTGGCCCGCCGCGGCGGTGGCCCCGTCGAGGTGCGCCGCATCGCCGAGCACGTCCAGCTCGACCCGGACCTGATGGCCGAACTGAAGGAGGCCGGCGTCATCCCCGGCGGCACCGTCAAGGTGGAGTCGCTCGGCAACGCCAAGGTCATCCAGGTGCGCGGCCCGAACGGCAACCTGGCCGAACTCGACCCGGCGGTCGCCCACGCCGTGCTGGTGCTCGCCCGGTGACCCAGGCGACGACGACTCCGGCCGCCAAGGCGGCGGAGACGTTCCACCGCCTGCACGGACGTGCACCTCACGGGGTCTGGTCGGCACCCGGCCGCGTCAACCTCATCGGCGAGCACACCGACTACAACGACGGCTACGTGCTGCCATTCGCCCTGCCCCACCGCACCGCGGTCGCGGCATCGCCCCGTGCCGACGGTGTGCTCGCTGTCAGCACGCTGGGCGACGACGGCGGGGTGCAGCACGCGGCGCCGGTCGCGGTCGCCGACCTAGCGCCTCGCACCATCCGCGGGTGGGCCGCGTACCCCGGCGGCGTCGCCTGGGCCCTGCGCGAACAGGGCCTCCCGGTGACCGCAGGAGCGGACCTCGTGATCGCGGGCGACGTGCCCGCCGGCGCGGGCTTGTCGTCCTCGCACGCCCTTGAATGCGCAGTCGCGCTCGCGCTGCTGGGCCTGGCGGACGTGACCGCCGAACGGCCGGACATCGCGCGCTGGGTGCAGCGGTCGGAGAACGACTTCGTGGGCGCGCCGACCGGCATCCTGGACCAGACGGCATCGCTGTCCTGCATCGAAGCGCACGCACTGTTTTACGACGTACGCTCCGGCAAGTCGGAGCAGGTCGCGTTCGACGCCGCCGCCAGCGGCCTTGAGGTGCTGGTTATCGACACCCGCGCCAGCCACTCCCACGTCGACGGCGGCTACGGCGCCCGGCGGGCGGGCTGCGAGCGGGCCGCCGGCATCCTCGGCGTTCCCGCGCTGCGCGACGTGGACATCACCGAGCTCGACGACGCGCTCGTCCGGCTGCCCGAAGAGCTGCGTCCGCTGGTGCGGCACGTGGTGACCGAGAACGATCGCGTCCTGCGGACCGTCGACCTGCTGCGCGCGGGCCGGCTCGCCGAGATCGGCCCTCTTCTTTCGGCGTCGCACGTGAGCCTTGACGAAGACTACCGAGTCTCCTGCCTCGAACTCGACGTCGCGGTCGAGGCGTCGAGGGCGGCCGGGGCGCTCGGCGCCCGGATGACCGGCGGCGGCTTCGGCGGCTCCGCGATCGCCCTCGTGCCCGTCGAACGGCACAACGCGGTCGAGCGGGCCGTGCTCGCCGCCTTCGCCGCGCGTTCGCTCGTGCGGCCGCGACTTTTCACGGCGGTTCCCTCTGCGGGCGCGGGCCGGGACAGGTAGCGGAAACCGATCTTGACGAGGATTGCGAGGACTGTGGTGAAGCTGCTCGTGACGGGCGGGGCCGGCTACGTCGGCAGCGTCTGCGCTGCGCGCCTGCTCGAAGCTGGGCACGAGGTGGTCGTGCTCGACGACCTCTCCACCGGCCACGAGGACGCCGTTCCCGCGGGTGCGCGCTTCGTGCGGGGTGACATCGCCGAGGTGATCGGCGACGTCCTCGCCGAGGGCTTCGACGGTGTGCTGCACTTCGCCGCGAAGTCCCTCGTCGGTGAGTCCATGCAGGACCCCGGGAAGTACTGGACGGGCAACGTCCTCACCGCGGTTCGCCTGCTCACCGCGATGAAGGAGCACGGCACGCCGAAGCTCGTCTTCTCCTCGACTGCCGCGACGTACGGCGAGCCGCGGGAGGTGCCGATCCCCGAGACCGCGCCCACGCAGCCCACCAACACCTACGGCGCCACCAAGCTGGCCATCGACCACGCGATCACGTCGTACGCCGCCGCCCACGGGCTGGCCGCGACGAGCCTGCGGTACTTCAACGTCGCCGGCGCCTACGGCAGCATCGGCGAGCGGCACGCGACCGAGACCCACCTGATCCCGCTCGTGCTGCAGGTCGCGCTCGGTCAGCGGGAGCACATCTCGATCTACGGCGAGGACTGGCCGACCGAGGACGGCACCTGCGTCCGCGACTACATCCACGTCACGGACCTCGCCGACGCCCACCTCCTGGCGCTCGACCACGCTACTGCCGGCGAGCACCGGATCTACAACCTCGGCAACGGCACGGGCTTCTCGGTGAAGCAGGTCATCGACACGTGCCGCGAGGTCACCGGCCACCCGATCCCCGCAGTCGTCGCACCGCGGCGGGCAGGAGACCCTGCTGTTCTCGTCGCCTCCGCCGAGCGGGCCCGCACCGAGCTCGGGTGGAAGCCCGAGCGCGCCGACCTCGCCGGCATCGTCCGCGACGCGTGGGAGTTCACCCGCGCCCGACACGGAGCCTGAACCACGATGACCGACTTCGCCTCTTTCGAGAGCTACAACTCCACCCCGCGGCTCGCGTCGCTCGCGCTGTCCCCGGACGGCACGCGGCTCGTCACCGTCGTCTCCTCGCTCGCGCCGGACGGCAAGACCTGGCAGGGCGCCCTCTGGGAGGTCGACCCCACCGGTGAGCGGGACGCCACCCGCCTCACCTACTCCACGAAGAGCGACGCCGCGCCGGTCTTCGCGCCGGACGGTTCGCTGCTGTTCCTGTCGAAGCGCCCGGACCCGCTCACGAAGCCGGACGAGGCCAAGGACAAGACGGCGCTGTGGCGGCTGCCGGTCCGCGGCGAGGCCGCCGAGGTGCTGCGGCCCGGCGGCGGGGTCGGCCAGGTGCGTGTCGCGGGCGAGACGCTGCTGCTGACGTCGTACGCGCACCGCCTCGCGGAGTTCGGCGGCGAAGACGACGCCAAGCGCAAGGCCCGCGAGGACGCCGGCGTGACGGCGATCCTGCACGAGTCCTACCCGATCCGGTACTGGGACTCCGACCTCGGCCCCAGCTACCCGCGGCTGTTCTCCGTCCCGCTGGACAGCCCGGCTGCCGAGCACGTCACCGCCCTCAGCGACGACTCCGAGAGCAGGCTGAGCGACGAGGACATCGCGCTCAGCCCCGACGGCAGGTGGGCCGTCCACGGGTACGCCGTCGACGTCAGTGCCGCCTACGGCCGCCGGACCGAGCTGCGGCTCGTCGCCACCGACGGCAGCTCCTCGCGGATCATCGCCTCCGAGGAAGGCTTCTCGTTCTTCGACGCCGCGTTCACCCACGGCTCCTCGGACGTGATCGCCATCCGGTTCCGCGAGTCCACCGCGGACGCGCCGTACCGCAGCAGCCTGGTGCGCATCGACCTGGCCGACGACTCGATCACGCCACTGGCGCCGGACTTCCAGGAAGAACCGGCGCACCCGGTGGTGAGCCCCGACTCCTCGGCCGTCTTCTTCGTCGCGAGCCACCTCGGGCACCAGCCGGTGTGGCGGCTCGACCTCGCCACGGGCGAGGTCACGAAGCTGACGCTCTCGGGTTACTACAGCGACGTGGTCGTGAGCCCGGACGGCGAGACGCTGTACGCACTGCGCAACTCGGTCGACCACCCGCCACAGCCCGTGCGGTTCGCCAGCACCGGAGCTGACCAGGACCCGGTGCGGCTGCCCGCCCCCGGTGCCCTGACCTCGGTGCCCGGCACGCTCACCGAGGTCTCCACCGTCGTGGCCGACGGCAGGACCGTCCGCGCCTGGCTGGTGCTGCCCGACGGTGCCTCCGCGGACTCCCCCGCCCCGCTGCTGCTCTGGGTCCACGGTGGACCCGTGATGAGCTGGAACGGCTGGACGTGGCGCTGGAACCCGTGGCTCATGGCCGCCCGCGGCTACGCCGTCCTGCTGCCCGACCCCGCGCTGTCCACGGGGTACGGGCCCGACTTCATCGCGGCCGGCTGGGGTCGCTGGGGCGCCGAGCCCTACACCGACCTCATGGCCATCACCGACGTGACCGTCGAGCGGCCCGAGATCGACGGCTCGCGCACCGCCGCCATGGGCGGGTCCTTCGGCGGTTACATGGCCAACTGGATCGCCACCCAGACCGACCGGTTCCGCGCGATCGTCACCCACGCCTCGCTGTGGCACCTCGACGCGTTCTCCGGCGCCACCGACGACTCGTACTTCTGGATGCGGGAGATGGGTGACCCCATCACCCGGCCCGAGCGGGTCCTCGCCAACTCCCCGCACCTGCGGGTCGCCGACATCAAGACGCCGATGCTCGTCATCCACGGGGACAAGGACTACCGGGTCCCCGTCGGCGAGGGGCAGCGGCTGTACTTCGACCTGGTCCGGCACGGCGTCACCGCGAAGTACCTTTACTTTCCTACGGAAAATCACTGGATTCTCACCCCCGGGAACTCTCGGGTCTGGTACGAGACGGTGTGGGCGTTCCTGGCCGAGCACGTCCTCGATCAGGAGTGGGAGCGGCCGGAGCTGCTCTGAGTTCCCGCGGAGAGCAGCTCGCGGGCGTTCAGGACGGCCTTGTCCGCCAGCGTCTTGAGCTCTTCGGGAGGCAGCGCGGCGCTCAGTGCGCCGCGCAACAGCCGCGCCAGCGCGTGGCCGAAGCAGGCTTCTTCGGCCACGTCGAGCGCGACCGACGCGAGTCCGCCGTCGCCGCGGTGGTAGGCGAAGAACGCCAGGAGACACGCGGGTTCCGCGCGTTCCGGTGACGGGCAGGACCTCGTGAGGTCGAGCCACAGCCGTTCGGCCGCCCTGGCGTTGTTCTGCACCGCGTACGACAGGCAGGCGTCACGCACCTCCGGGTGCGCCAGGGCTCTGCTCAACGCGACGATCTCCGCGTCGGACAACGGTCCCTTGCGTTGCTCCGAGGCGTCGATCGCGGCACGCACGCGACGGAGTTCCGCTGCCGGCTCAGGCGGTTCCTCGGTGTTCATCAGCTCGTCGAGCAGCACGGACCTGCGTTCGCGGGCCTCCACCGAGTCGAGCGTGACCACCGCTGCCAGCGCGGCGCGCGACTCGAACGTCACGTTGCCGTCGCTCGCGCACGCCGCGGCCACTGCGGACACCTGCGGGTCCGGCAACCGCCCGTGGCAGTCGAGGTCGAAGTAGCAGTACCACGGTGCGTCCTTCTCGCACGCATGCAGCCACACGGCTTCGAGGACATCGATGCCGTGCCCGCCGAGACTGTTCGCAAGTGCGGTGATCAGCGGCTCGTGCGGAAGCTCCTCCGGCATGTGCTCAGAGGGTGCGCTGATGACCGCGAGGATCACGCCCTCCGCGCCTTGCTCCAGGAGCGGCATTTCCAGCTGGGCCACCAGAAGCCCTCTATGTCGCGTGCGGGGCAGGTCGACGCGCATCGTCATGGAGACCGCGCCGTCCCGCAGGACCAGCACGACGAGCGACTCCGTCGGGTGGAAACCCATCAGGTGCGGGATGGCCGCGTAGAGGTCGCCGGGGGCGCGGAGGCGGATCGGTTTGGGGAGGGTTGTGGGCATGGTGCCACTGTGGCGGGTGGCTGGGCTGTGGGGCTTCGTTGATGTGGAAGCTGTGGATTACTCGTGAGTTGTGGACAGGTTGAGATCTTGGGGCGCTCGGGTTCGGGAGTGAGTGCTATCGTGCCGCGCTTCAGCCCTCACGAGACCGAAGCGCGGCACCACAGCTCAGAACGTCTGGAACAACGCGCGCCAGCCGCCGACGACCGGCAGCTCGACCGAGGTCCTGGCGAGGTCCAGCGAGAGGCCGGCACCCGGCTTCGGGCGCAGCGTGTAGTCGTAGTCGCTGGAGATCAGCACGAACTCGAGCCGGTGCCCGGCCTGCAGGACGTAGTCGTCCGGCACGATCGGCACGTCGACGTCGTAGAACTTGCCGGGTTTGACCGGCGAGGTCTTGTCGGGGCGTTCGCGGTTCTGCGGGTCGGTCCAGCCGCGGGTGATGACGTGCGACCTGCCGTCCGGAGCGCGGTCGACGAGCAGCGTCGTGACGTTGGCGGCGGGACGGTCGAACGCGACCCGCAGGTGCGCGGTCGACTTGCCGGACAGGCGCAACGGCTTCTGCGTCGGCTCGGTCGCGTAGGACAGGCGGTTCGGCGAGGTGGCCTGGTCGATCAACGACTCGGCTGTCTTCGTCGCGTCGTCGGTCAGGTTCTCCACGCCGTGGCCGGGTCGCAGGCCGAGGCCGCCCTTGGCCGGTCCGCCCGCGGACAGCCGCAGCCGCACGTCGGACGTGCCGGGGGCCGGCCAGTCCTTCTCGTCGACCCACGTCTTGTCCTCGCGCTGGATCGTCGCGCGCGGCTCCTTGTCGATGCCGTTGCGGTGGCCCCACAGGTACTGGGTGAACCAGCGGTTGAGGGTGCGGCGCCACTCGACCGAGCGGAGCGTGTCGGCGTCGGTGTGGCCGGACTGGTGCAGCCAGATCTTGTGCGGCACACCGACCTTCTTCAGCGCCGAGTACCACTGCTCGACGTGCGTCATCTTGACGTTCCAGTCGTTGAGCCCGTGGACGGCGAGGACGGCCGCACGCACCTTGCGGACGTCGTTGAGGTAGTTGCGCTTGTCCCAGAACCGGCTGTAGTCGCCGGTGATGCGGTCCTGGTCCTTCGCGATCTCGGCGATGATCGGCTTGCAGATCTCGCGGTCCGCGCGGGTGTAGACGTAGTCCGCGAGCACGTCGGCGTCCTCGCCCTGGAACGTGCCGGGGGCGACGACGGCGCCGTCCGCGCGGTAGTAGTCGTACCAGCTGGAGATCGCGGCGATCGGCACGATCGCTTCGAGGCCGCGGACGCCGGTGGAGGCGACGGCGTTGGGCAGCGTCCCGTTGTAGGAAACACCCATCATGCCGGTCTTGCCGGTCGACCACGTCGCCTTGATCGCCTCGCCCGTGGCGGTGCGTGCCGACGCACGGCCGTTGAGCCAGTCGACGACGACACGCGCGCCGATCGTCTCGTTGACGTCGCCCGTCGTTGGGCACCCCGTGGACTTGCCGGTGCCGAGCGACTCGGCGTACACGACGGCGTAGCCGCGTGAGATGAAATAGGACTCGTAACGACCCGACGTGATCGGGTTGGGACCGAGGGCTGCGGTGACGCGTTCGTCGGAGGAGGCTTTGAGCAGACGGCCGTTGCGCTTGTCGGGGACGTACAGCTCGACGTCGACGTTGTGGTTGGGAACGTCGTTGCCGCCGGAGAAGTACGGGCTGACCATGTAGACGACGGGGACCTTGAGCCCTCGTTCGGTGGCACGCGGCCGGACGACCTCGGTGTAGACCTCGTCGTCCTTGCCGTCGCGGTCGCTGTCGACCGGTGCGCGGACCCAGAGGCTCTCCTTGACCACGTCCTTCGGGTCGAAGACGGGTTGCGCCTCGCCGTCCTTGAACACCGGCCCCTCGGCAGCGGTGGCCGTGGCGGGCAGGAACGGCAGAACTAGCACCGCGGTCAGCAGTGCGACTCTTCGTGCGCCCCTCACGAGGCACCCCCAATGCGAAGCCGGGGACAGGGATTCGCCCTGCACCCTTCCCCGTGACTGCAAGACATGTCACCCGTCGAACGGCTCTTGACCTGAGAGCATGGACCGTGCCCATTTCCGACTTCGTCCACGCGTTGCCGAAGGCCGAGCTGCACGTCCACCTCGTGGGCGCGGCTTCCGTCGACACCGTCCTCGCGCTCGCCCGCAACCACCCAGGCGGTCCGGTTCCGACCGACGAGGCCGAGCTGCGGAAGTTCTACGAGTTCACGGACTTCCGGCACTTCATCACCGTGTACGGCGTCGTCAACGACCTCGTCACGACCGGTGAGGACGTTCGCACGCTGGTCGTCGGGTACGCGCGTGACGCGGCGCGGACCAACGTCCGGTACGCGGAAGTCACCGTGAGTGCGACGAGTCACCTGCGGGCCGGCATCGCGCCCGACGAGCTCGTCGAGGCGTTGGCCGCGGGACGGGCTGAGGCGTTGGAGCTGCACGGTGTGACATTGCAGTGGATCTTCGACGTGCCCGGCATCTGGGATCGCGACTGGGGCATGACGAGTGCGCGGTTCGCCACCGAGCACCGGCCGGAGGGGCTGGTCGGGTTCGGGCTCGGCGGGTTCGAGGCGGACTCGCCGCGGACGAAGTTCCGCGAGGCGTTCGCGATGGCGCGTGATGCCGGGCTGCACATGGTGCCGCATGCCGGCGAGACGATGCCGCCCAGCGAGATCTGGGCCGCGGTGCGGGACCTGCGTGCCGAACGGATTGGACACGGCGTCAGCGCGGTGCAGGACCCGGAGCTGCTGCGGTACCTCACCGACGAGGGCGTCGTGCTGGAGGTGTGCCCGACGTCGAACATCCGGACCGGCGCGGTCGCGTCGCTGGACGAGCACCCGTTGCCGCGGCTGGTGGAGGCCGGTGTGCCGGTGACGGTCAGCACCGACGACCCCGGCATGTTCCACACCGACCTCGACCGCGAGTACCTGGTGTGCCACGAGCAGTTCGGGTTCGGGAGCGATGAAGCTCGCGGAGCTGGCGCGAGCGGGAGTTCGGGCGTCGTTCGCGCCGGATGCGTTGAAGAAGCAGCTGTTGAAGGAGATCGACGCCGTATGACCACCGTGAACGTGGTGACGACGACCGTGGACTCCGCCGAGGCGGCGGAGTCGTTGGCGAGAGGGGTCGTCGAGGCACGGCTGGGCGCGTGTGTGCAAATCGTGCCGATCCGCAGCGTCTACCGGTGGGACGGTGAGGTGCGCGTCGACGACGAGTGGCAGTGCGTCGTGAAGACGTCTGCCGCTCGCATCGACGAGCTGATCGCGCACATCAAGAACCAGCACAGCTATGACGTGCCGGAGGTCGTCGTCACCCCCGTCGTCGGGGGCAACGACGATTACCTCCGCTGGGTCTCAGAGGAGACTTCGTAGGTGACGCGGGAGCGGCTCGGTGTGCAGGACGCCGAGTCGTTGCGTCGCCCTCGTCAACGCCACGTACAGCTCGCTCGGGGTCATGAGCTGCGGTTCGACGACGATGACGACGTCGAACTCCAGCCCCTTGGACGACCTCGGCGGCATCCAGCCGTCGCCGATCACGGCGATCGTGCGGCCGGGCAAAGCTTCGGCGTGTGCGTCGAGCTCGTCGCGGACCGCCGCTGAGAGGTCGGTGACGCGGCGGGCCCAGGGGCGGACGCCGGTGCTGCGCACTGACGTCGGTGCGGCGGCGTCGGGGTCGACGAGCTTCAGCACCGGGGTGGCGACGGCCATGATCTCGCCGGGAGTGCGGTAGTTGACCTCCAGCCTGCGGTAGGTGAAGCGGTCGAACACCGAGCCCCAGCTGCGGGCGCCGCCTGCGGCTTGGCGTTGCGCCAGGTCGCCGACGACGGTCATCGACCTGTTGGGGCAACGACGGAGCAGGACGCGCCAGTCCATTGCGGACAGCTCCTGTGCCTCGTCGACGACGACGTGGCCGTAGGTCCAGGTGCGGTCGTCGGCAGCTCGTTCGGCGAGCGTGCGGTGGTCGCGTGCCTCGTGCCGGTACGCGAGCGTCTCGGCGTTGACGAAGTCGGTGACGATGTACTCATCGTCGTCGGCACGCTCATCGATCGACAGCACGTCCATGACACCGCGGGCGTAGGCAAGTCCTTCCTCTTCCTCCCGCCGCGCCTGGCGTTCGGCTGAGCCGTCCGAGCCGAGCAGATCGGCGAGCTCGTCGAGCAGCGGCACATCGGACACCGTCCACGCGTCGGCGGCTTCGCGGTACAGCTCGGGTGCGCCGATCCGGTAGCACCGGCCCGCGTACAGGTCGGCGAGCAGCTGCTCGGGTGTGAGCTCCGGCCACAACCGGTCAACGGCGTCGCGCAATGCCGTGCTGTGGCGCAGCTCGTGCCGCACGTCCTCCTCGATCTCGGGCCAGTCGACGCCGATAAGCTTCATCGCCGGGGCGACGAAGCTCTTCGGCGAGAGCGAGGAAGAAGTACTTGCGTGCCGCGTTGTGCGGTAGCTCGTAGTACCGCGTCTTCTCGCGTGCGACGGCGGCGACGTGCGCGTCAAGGGGGACGACGACGTCCTCAAGCTCGATTTCGATGGGCTCGTCGGGGAGCTCCTGCCGGTCGGCCACGGCGACGGCCAGCAGGTCCAGCACTGATACATGGCCTTTGAGGTGTTGCAACGACGGGGTGTCCTCGACGTCGGTGACCACTCCGGGATAGAGCTCGCCGGGTGTTGCGAACACGACGTCGGTCTCCCCCAGCGATGGCAGCACGTCGCTGACGTAATGCAGGAAACCGGTGTTCGGTCCGACGATCAGGACGCCGTGGCGGGAAAGGCGCTCGCGGCGCGTGTACAGCAGGTACGCGACGCGGTGCAGCGCGACCGCGGTCTTGCCCGTGCCGGGGCCGCCTTCGATCACCAGCACGCCGGGGCCGGAGTAACGGATGATCTCGTCCTGCTCGGCCTGGATGGTCGAGACGATGTCGCGCATCGTCGCGGTCCGCGGCGCGTTGAGGGCGTCGAGCAATGCGGTCGCGTCGGCCAGCAGCTCGTCGTCGTGGAAATCGCGCAGCTCCCGGTCGCGGACGCGGAAGTGGCGGCGCAACACGAGGCCTTCCGGATTCGCGGCGGTCGCGGTGTAGAACGGCCGCGCCGCCGGCGCGCGCCAGTCCAGCAACAGCGGCTGGAACTCGTCGTCGAACAGGCCGACGCGCCCGATGTAGGTGCTTTCGCCGTTCTCCGAGTCGATCCGGCCGAAGCACAGACCGTCCTCCGCTGCGCGGTACTTGCCAATCTGCCTGGTCAGCACCTGGACGCTGGCTTCACGGTCCAGCCGTCCGGTGTGGGTGTCCCGCAGGGCGGCCGCAAGATCGGCGGCCGCTTTGTTCCGTTCCTGGTCGAGCTTTTCATACAGAGAGGTGATCCGTGCCTGTTCGCTCGCCAACACCTTGCCCCCCGTGATACAATAAATCTATCTTTCCGGAATATTCATTCCGAAACCCCAAATCTATTCTTTGTAGCACAGATTTGGCGTGCGCGGGAACCCCTTCGGGACTTATTTTCAGGGCAATGCGCGGGTAGTCCGAGCTGCGGGAACTGTCGCCGCTGCGGTGTGCGAACCAAGGATCTTGCTGATGCCTGTGCAGCGTTGGTTGTACGGTGCGTACTGCGGGAGAAATGTCGCCGGTGCGGAGTGGTGGGCATGAAGCTGGTTGTTCTCGGTGGCGGTGGGTTCCGCGTGCCGCTCGTATATCGCGCTTTGCTCGCCGACCGGTCCCCCGGCCGCGTCACCGAGGTCGTGCTGCACGACGTCGACGCCTCCAGGCTCGTGGCGATCAGCGGCGTTCTCGCCGAGCTCGCCGCCGATGTGCTGGATGCTCCCGTGGTGACGACGTCGACGGATCTCGACGAGGCGGTGCGTGGGGCGGACTTCGTGTTCTCGGCGATCCGCGTGGGCGGGCTCGACGGACGCGCGGCCGACGAGAGCGTCGCGGCCGGGCGCGGGGTGCTCGGGCAGGAGACGGTCGGGGCCGGCGGTGTGGCGTACGGGTTGCGCACTGTGCCGGTCGCGCTCGACATCGCACGTCGTATCTCGGTGCACGCGCCGGACGCGTGGGTCATCAACTTCACCAACCCTGCCGGCATGGTCACCGAAGCGATGGCCGCTCACCTCGGTCACCGGGTCATCGGCATCTGCGACTCCCCCGTCGGGCTCGGCCGGCGGGTCGCCCGCGCGGTCGGCGCGAGCCTCGACGACGCGTGGCTCGACTACGCCGGGCTCAACCACCTCGGCTGGCTGCGGGGTGTGCACGTGCGCGGGCGGGACGTGCTGCCGGATCTGCTGGCCGACACTGAGCAGCTGGAGTCGTTCGAGGAAGGCAAGCTCTTCGGGGCGGAGTGGCTGCGGACGCTGGGCGCGATTCCGAACGAATACCTGCACTACTACTACTTCACCCGCGAGGCGGTGGAGTCCGGTGCATCGCGTGGGGCGTTCCTGCTGGAGCAGCAGAAGCAGTTCTATGCGGCGCCGTCGTTGGCGAGCTGGGACCGGACGCGTCTGGAGCGTGAGCAGACGTACATGGCGGAGACTCGTGACGAGGAGCGGGACAGCAACGACCTCGACGGTGGCGGGTACGAGCAGGTCGCGCTCGCGTTGATGCACGCCATCGCGGCGGACAAGCGGACGACGTTGATCCTCAACGTGCCGAACAGGACGACGCTGTCGTGCCTGGACGCCGATGCGATCGTCGAGGTTCCGAGCTTGGTCGACGCCAACGGCGCGCGGCCTGTGGCGGTCAGCCAGCTGCCGGACGAGGGCGTCGGGCTCGTCACCGCGCTCAAGGTCGTCGAGCGCGCGACGATCAAGGCGGCTATCAGCGGCGAGCGCGCGCATGCCGTGAAGGCGCTGGCGCTGCATCCGCTGGTTGATTCCGTCAACGTTGCTCGGCGGATCGTGGACGCCCACCCGTTGCTGTCCGGGGCGTTCGGAGCACGCGGCGACTGATGTACCGGTGGCCGTTGCCGCACGGTGCCGGCGGCTTAACTACGCTCGTCGGCAAATGGACACCACCACTTCTCGCCGCGTGCCGCTCGTGATGGGCATCGCCGTGCTCGTGCTGCTGCTGGACCAGGCCACGAAGTTCTGGGCCGAGAACGCGCTGACCGGACGCGCGCCCATCCCGGTGCTCGGGGAGTTCTTGCAGCTCAGGCTTCTCTACAACCCCGGTGCCGCGTTCTCGATCGGCGCGGGGTCGACGTGGGTCTTCACCATCGTCGCCGCCGTGGCCGTCGTGTTCCTGACGCGGTACGGGCTGCAGCCGCAGACCCGGCTGCGGGCGGTCGCACTGGCGTTGATGCTGGGCGGCGCGACGACGCACCTGCTCGACCGGTTGTTCCGGCCGCCGGGTTTCGCGCGCGGGCACGTCGTCGACTTCATCGACTACAACGGCTGGTTCGTCGGCAACGTCGCGGACATCGCGCTTGTCTGCGGTGCGATCCTGCTCGTGCTGCTCAGCTTCCAGCCGCAGAAGCAGCCTGCCGAGTGAGCGCGTCGGCGCGGCGGGTCGTCTCAGGCAGCCGGTAGCGCGGGGCCAGGCGGAGCACCTCGGCGCACGCGCGGTCCAGGTCGATCTTGTGCCCGACCGACACGAACACCGGCTTCACACCGTCCTGCGTGCGCAGTGCGCGGCCGACGACCTCGTCGCCGTCGGCGCCGTCCATGACGAGGTCGCTCGTCGAGCCGCGCTTGTCGCCGGGCGGGTCGAACCTGCCCATCGGGTTCTTGGCCACGCCGATGCTCGGGATGCCGGTGTGCACGCCGAGGTGGCAGGCGAGACCGAACCGGCGCGGGTGGGCGACGCCCTGGCCGTCCGCGACCAGCAGGTCGGGGGTGACGGTGAGCTGGTCGAGGGCGCGTAGCAGCACCGGCATCTCGCGGAACGCGAAGAGCCCGGGGATGTACGGGAAGTCCGTGGTGTCCTCGACGACGACCTCGTCGAGGACGGCCAGCGTCGTTGCATCGAACACCACGCAGACGCCGACAACCGAGTCGTTGCAAAGGCCGGTGTCGCGGTAGCCGACGTCGAGGCCGGCGACGGTGTCGATGTGCAGGTCGGGGGCGCTGGTGGTGATCACCTGGTTGCGCAGGTGTTCTTGCAGCGCGATGGCGTCGTCAACCGTTCTGGGCCATTCCACGGGCGACAGTGTGCCGTGACGTGTCGTAGTGGGCGGCGAGGAGGTCGGCGCCGAAGTCACCGGAGTGTCGGCGCCACACGGTGTGGATGTGGTTGGCCTCGTTGGCCGTGTTGTCGTATTCGATGAGCAGCTCGGGACCTTGGACGCGGTAGTAGTGGCCTTCGCCGCGGCGCAGCGAGCCTTCCCACGAGAAGTGCAGGCGGTCGGGGTCGAGCGCGGCGAACTCGTCGTCGGCGAGCTCGAACGCGAGCCGGTCCAGGTAGAGGCGGACGATGTCGACGAGCAGCTCCCCCGCCTGTTTGCCGAGCTGCGCGGGTGTCACGCCGACGGGGTCGGACGGCGTGATGCGCGAGGCGTTGCCGGTGCGGATGTCGTGCGGGGCGGTGTCCGAGACAACGGCTAGGCCGCGAGCGGTCGGGCCCATGCGGTCGAGCAGCTCGCGGGCCAGTTCCTCCTCCAGCCGCAGCGGCTGGCTGACGACGCGGCCTCGGTAGGTGACGCGGGACGGGTTCGCGCCGAGGAAGAACGGGGTCGCCGAGACGCGGCCGTCGGCGACGATGACGTTCACGGACAGGTGGTGCCCCTCGACTCGCCACCCCCACGGTTCGTCGCCGCCGGGCGCGCCGAAGAGCACCGTCCAGTAGTCGCCGCTGTGCCGGTCGCGGTGGCCGCCCTCGCGGTGGTCGAGCACGTCTTCCAGAGCCATCACCGCCGCGACTTGTGCGTAGGCGTGTGGGCTCAGCACGGTCGCGAGCATGCCGTGAACGGCTTTGCGCTGATCACGTCGTAGCCCGCCGAACACGAGGCCGGAGCGGTCGCCGGGAGTGTAGGCCCAGCGGTGCCTGAGGTCGTCGTCGGTGATCGCGCGGACAGCTCGGTCGCGCTGGTCGTCGGCGAGCAAACCAATGTATTGGCGCGTGGCGTCAGCGACGTCGTGCAGCATCACTCGAACTTATAGGCCGGGCAGCTCGTTGCGCTGCTGATGACGTCGAGGTTCGTGTCACCGGGTGAGCACCGGGGCCTGCTTCCGTTCGATCCGGCGGGTCAGCGGTAGCAGCACCAGCGGGACCAGGACGGCGGCGGCCAGCGAGACGACGTTGCCGATCCGGTCAGCCACCGGCATGTGCCCCAGGTGGAACAGGTGGAAGGTCATGTGCGGCACCGCGAACACCAGGTAGCCGACCAGCACGGCCTGGGTCAGCGCGCGTTCGAGTGTCACCGCCGCGAACACCAGCATCACGCACAACGCGAGGTTCAGTGAGCCGAAGTCGCGCAGCAAGTGTTCGTTGAACGGCGGGAAGTAGGACACCCATGGGTTCGTGGGCAGCGGGAAGTTGTCGTAGAAGCTCTGCGGCGCTGCCAAGGGCCAGACGCCGATGACGGCTTGGACGACGGCGAGGAACGCGAGACCTGCGCGAAGAGTGCCCATGTAGATATGGACGAGACGCGAGCTCCTCTTGTGACGCGGTTGGGTGCTGGAAGCGATCCTCGGCGTGCTCGTGGAGCCGGGGGCCGGCAGCGGAGCAATCACCTGAGGGCGCCGGCGGTACCGCGCGTCACGTTGCGCAGCTCCGGCTGGACGGAGAGCGCCGAGCGGCTCGACAAGGTCGACGCGCCTTGGAAGAGCGTCCTCGCGTGCTCAAGCAGGTCGTTGAGACCGCGCAAACGTGAAAACCGCTTTTGCAATGAGTCTTTGGACGTCGTCGTCCAAAGACTCATTGCTAAGCAGCAGGTGAGGGCAGGGTGGTGAAGGTGATATATCGGTCGCGAGCTAAGCGTGGCAGGTGATGGGGCCGCCGTGGAGGATGGTCATGTCCTGCCAGACGCGGAGCAGTTCGAGGCGTTCGGAGAGCGGTTTGCCGTCGAGCTCGTGGTACGCGCGGTGGAGGTTGCCGACGAGTCGTTCGGACTCCTGCCACGACGAGAAGCGGGACGGGCCCGCGCCCTGGACGACCTGCAGAGGGGCGCGGCCGGCGGCGTGACCGGTGGCGGCGAGCTCGGACAGGTACGTCGTGTAGGCGACGAGGTCGTCGAGGACGCGGATGATGTCGGCGCCGCGCAGCAGCGGGCCGTGGCCGGGCACGAGGACCTCGGCGTCGAACGCGCGCAGGAACTCCAGGGCCGACAGGTAACCGCTGATGCTGCCCTCCGCGAGGAACGGCTGGCCGCCCGCGAACACCAGGTCACCGGTGAACAGCACGCGCTCGTCGGGCAGCCACACGACGGTGTCGCCGCGGGTGTGGGCGGGACCGGGGTGGTGCAGCTCGACGACGCGGTCGCCGAGGTGCAGCGTCAGGGACGAGGTGTAGGTGAGCGACGGCGGGCGCACTTCGAGGTGGCCGTAGTCCGGGCCGGTCAGCACCTGCGCGGCGAGCAGGCCGGCGGTGAGCACCTCGTCGCGGCAGGCGTCGTGGGCGACGATCACCGTCGACGAGGGGACCAGCCAGTTGCCGAAGGTGTGGTCGCCGTGGTGGTGGGTGTTCACGACGTAGTTGGGCGCAGCGTCGGACACCGTCGCCACCGAGGCGAGCAACGCGCGGTTGCGGGCCTCGGTGGACGTGGTGTCGACAAGCAGCAGCGTGCCGTCGGAGCCGACGACGACACCGGTGTTGTTGATCATCCAGGACCCGTCGGGCTGGACGTAGGCGTGGACGGACGGCGCGACCTCGACCAGTTCGGGCTTGCCGGGAGAAGGCTTCACCCGGCTGAGCCTAGTGAGGGGCGAGCCCGGTGAGGTCAGCCCTGGGCGATGTAGGCCTGGAGCTGGTCCTGGCTCTGTTCCAACTGTCCGATGCGGCTCTTCACGACGTCGCCGATGGACACGATGCCGACCAGTTCCCCTTCTGCCACAACGGGAACGTGGCGGAACCGCCGTTCGGTCATCACGACGGTCAGACTGTCCACTGTGTCCGAAGGCGTGCACGTGAAGACCTCGGCGGTCATGATCGACGACACCGGTGAGGTCAGCAGCCCGGCACCGGTTTCGTGCAGCCGGCGCACGACGTCGCGTTCCGACACGATGCCCACGACACCGGACGGGCCGACGACCACGATGGCGCCGACGTTGTGCTCCGCGAGTGTTCTGAGGAGATCGGACACCGGTGCGTCCGGGGCGATGGTCGCAACCGCAGAGCCCTTGGTCCGCAACACGTCAGCGATCCTCATCAGGCGCCTCCGATCCTGTCGGTCCGGTAGCACCTCAGGCTAGAGCGGATCCGGACAGAACGGGAGATCGTCCCACGAAGGGAGCAGGGGGACACGAGCAACGCGCGTCCCCCTGCCGTGGCCGCACCGGTTCGGGCGTCGGCTACGCGGATCCGCGGCGACGGGCGGCGAACTGGCGCGGCGGGACCACCGGAACCCGTTGCTGGGGCAACGCGAACCGGGTGTTCTGCTCGGCCGGCTGCTGGCCGCGCTTCTGGGCGCGGCGAGCGGCTCGGTTCGAGGGCGGGGTGGCAGCAGGCATGCGAAAGCCTCCTCTGTGACGAGGGCGTGCAAGGGCACGGCGGAAACGACAGCCGTGGAAAAGGACCCGCGAGAAGGGTCACCAAGAGCACACGCGGCAGCGGCGGAAGCGCTGCGGGGCTTCTCAGATGATGAGCATGACGGCAACGGTAGCGGCGCCGACCGGCGCCGCCAACCGATTTATCCGCGGGCGCGTGCGGCGGCCGCTCCGGCCCCCAGCATCACCAGGACAACCGTGACGATCGCCCACTTGCGGGACTTGGTCATCGGCGTGGTCTTCGGGTCGAGCGGGAAGCTCCGCACGGGACTGCGGTTCCCGCCGCGCCGCGCGTACCGGGACCGGCTGCGGCGAGGGTGCAGGTGCGGATGGCACCACCGCGGCGGGCGGGACGGCGGGGGCGACCGGTGCGGCCGGAACCGGGGCGGGCGTCGACACCCGGGGCGGCACAACGGGAACAGGTGCGGGCGCCGGTGGGACGTCCGGCTTCGGCGTGGGCGGTACCACCTGCGGTGGCATCGGCGCGGGCAGGCACCCGGCGCCGTCGATCAGGCCGAACGGCTGGTCGGTGGACAGCTCCACGGCGGCGCCGTCCGCGATCCGGTAGACGCGGCTGCGACCTTTGTAGCCGTTGTTCACCGCGTAGATCGTGCCCGCCGAGTCGATCGCGACGGCACCGTAGGTCGACTTGCCGGGCAGCCCCGCCACCTCGGCCCGCCGCACCGACCGCCCCGACACCGGGTCGAACGTCACGACCTCGCCCGGTCCGTGGCCCGCCGCCGAGACCCCGGTCAGCCCGCCGCCGGGTCCGGGGGTGAAGTCGTCCAGCGCGAGCGCCGGCCAGTCCAGCGCCACCGACCGCACGATCCGCAGGTAGGACGCGCTCGCCGGGTCGATGTCGATCGCGTGCAACCGGGCGTTGTCGCGCACGTAGAACGTCATCCCCACGACCGCGCCCGCGGACACGTCGTCGGTGCGGAACCACGGCGCCACGACCGGCCCGAGATCGTTGACCACGCCTTTGGTGTCGATGAGCACGACGTGCGTGGGATGCATCCAGCTGTGGTGGCCCTTCGAGGTGAGACCGACCAAGCGGCCCAGCACGGAGGAATAACCCAACGCATTCACCGAGTAGTCGATTCGCGCTACCGGGGTCACCCCACCGGATGACACGTCGAGCCGCGTGAGCGTCGACCACCCACCACGGTGAACCGCGCGGACCTGGAACGCGTCGCACGCCACCGGTGCGGCTTGGGCAACAGCGCTGGTGAGCGGGGTGGAAAGCGCGAGAAGAGCGGTGACGCCACCCAGGGCGAACGCATTCCTGCTCCACCGGAATGGAGCAGCTTGATACGACAACCGGGTAATTCTGCTGTTGCCGCGCATTCCCACCTGACCATTGCTCGTGACCGGACCGCGCTGTACCGGCCACAGTAGACCGTGGTCTAATCCCACACCAGAAAGGGGCCGAATTGAGTATTTACGTGTCCGGTCTGCTCTGGGTTCTCGGCGCGGCCGTGGTCTCGTCCGTCATCGTCGTCTTCACGCGCCGGTTCAACTCGGAGGAGGTCGGCGAGAAGAACCTCGCTGTCGGCGGCTCGGTGTTCAGCATCGTCGCCGGCCTGCACGCGGTGCTGACCGCGTTCATCCTCATCTCCCTGTTCGACGCGGCCAACGCCGCCGAGGAGCAGGTGCAGAAGGAGGCCAACGCGCTGGTCGCCGTCACCTGGTCGACCGGCTCGCTGCCCGAGCCGGCGAAGTCCCGCGTCGACCAGCTGGTCCGCAGCTACGTGCAGACCGTCGTCGACGAGGAGTGGCCGAAGATGCGCGAGGGCGAGAACGTCGACGGCAAGGGCTGGAACACCCTCAACCAGCTGCGGGACACCATCGCGGCGACCGCGCCGGACGGCGGCTGGCAGGAGGACCGCAAGACCGAGGCCGCGAACCAGCTGTGGGAGGTCTACCAGGCCCGCCAGGAGCGCGTCGACGCGGCCGACGGCGGCGTCAACCCCGTCGTCTGGCTCGCGCTGCTCATCGGCACCGGCCTGTCGCTGCTGTTCCCGTACCTGTTCGGTGGCCCGAACCTGGTGTCACAGCTGCTCATCACGGTCACGCTGAGCTCGACGCTGGTGCTGCTGCTGTTCGCGATACATCAGTTGCAGAACCCGTTCAGCGGCGGTGTGCAGATCTCACCGGACGCGTTCACCTCGACGCTCGACCGGCTCAGCTGACGGTTACCGCGACTCGGCCGTTCCGCCCGCTTCCTCGATCTCCACGGACAGCACCTCACCGTCGATGACGCTCGGCAACGGGTGCTCGCGGTCCGTCTGGGTGAAATAGCGGTTCGCGAACGCGCCGACCGCCCTGGTGGAAGCGGCGTCGACGCCACCGCCGATGACGCCGCCCAGGACCGGAACGCCCTTCACGACGACCGAACCGAGCTTTTTTGTACCGTATTTCGTGATGAGCGCCGAGGCGGCCTTCTTCGTGAACTGCTTGATGCCGACCTTTTTGAACAGTTCGGTTCCGGCATTGCCGAGCAGGCACAGCAGGATGGCCGTCTGCACTTCCTCGCTGTCGACGTCGTGGCCGCGCAAGGACGCGATCGACGCGATGAGGTGCGTCTGGATCACGTACGCGGCCGCGACGTTGGACGGCAGCGAGATCGGCAACGTGATCAGCCCGCCGAGGTTCGTGATGAACCCCTGCGCACCGGCCAGCGCCACGTGCGTGCGGACCAGGTGCCGGACCGCGGCGGTCTCGTCGCCCTTCTTCGCCAGGGCGTCGGTCGCGGCTTCGCGAGCGCTCTTGAACGGGCCGAACCCGTCCACACCGGCGCGCAGCAGGTAGTCGGCGATGCCCTGCTGAGCCTTGCTCAGCTCACCCTTGGAGTCGGCCACGACCCCGAGATTACGCGTCCGGGCGCCGCGGCGACGTGTCAACGGCCGGTAGCAGCGTTGTTCGTCGCCCTCAGCCTGGTGTGGTCACCGCGCCGGTGCTGCCGTCGACCGTGATGCGGTCACCGGTCCTGATCCGCGTCACGGCCTCGCGCACACCGACCACGGCGGGGATGCCGTACTCGCGGGCCACGACGGCGCCGTGCGAGTTCGCGCCGCCCATCTCCATCACGAGCCCGCCCGCGGTGAGGAACAAGGGCGTCCAGCCGGGGTCCGTCGACGGCGCCACGAGGATCTCGCCGGGTTCGAGGTGTGCGCCGACGGGGTCCATCACGACGCGCGCGGCTCCGGTGACGGTGCCCGCCGACGCCGGTGTGCCGACGAGGTCACCTTCCACCGCGGTGCCGTGGTGCACGGCTTCGGCGTCGGTGCCGTCGGAGAGCAGCACGCGCGGGATGTGCCGGCGCCGCATCTCACGGTCGTACACCTCACGCCGGCGGGCCACGACCTCGCGCAGATCACCCTGCGTGGAACGCAGTTCCTCGAAGTTCAGGAAGAACACGTCGTCGGCGGCCCGGAGCCGGCCCTGCGCCACCAAGTCCGCCCCGGCCCGGGCGATCCGCTCGCGCAGCACGCCGAACAGGGTGATCACCAGGTACTTCGGGTGCTCCCGCAGACCGGCGAGCACCCTCGTGCGGCGCAACGCGAAGCGCACGAACCAGCCGCGGCCCCACGAGCGCCGCGCCAGCGTCTCGATCATCGCCTCGGCCTCGGCGGCACCGCGGGCGAACACCGCGTCGGGAGCGGCGTCTGCGTCCTCCAGCAGCAGGAGGTTGCGCACCACGCCGATGACGTGCGCCGGGTCGTCCGACCAGCGCGGCAGTCCCAGGTCGATCTCGGCGACCGCCCGGTGCCCCCACTTCGCCAGGAACGCGTCCAGCGCCGCCGGGCGTTCACCGTTGCGGAACTGCCGCAGGGCGGCCGGGTCTCGGCGGATCTCCCGCGCGAGGTCCCACATCGCCAGGTCCATCTCGGTGGTGACGTTGTTCGGCAGGCCGCGCAGCACCGCCTGCAGCTCCCCCGGCCTGACGTCGACGACCTTGCCGACGAGCCCGAGCAGCGCGAACCCGGCGAGAGCGGTCGGTGCGAGCCGCGGCAGCACCGGGACGACGCACTGCCGCAACGCCTGCTCGACCGTCAGACCGGCGGCTTTCTCCAGGACCTCGCGTTCCAGTGCACGAGCGCCGCGTGCGGCCTTCTCCGGGTCGGCGAGCGCCCTCAGCACGGTCTGCGGCGCGTGGAAGCGGCGTGCGAGCCGGAGGACGCGCCGGAGCGCCGGCATCGGCGAGGAGCTCGTGACGGCGAACCGCGGGTCGTCGAACAGCCCGCGCAGCACCTCCGCCGACCGCGCCTCCATGACCCCGAGCAGCCGGGTGACGAACTCGCGGCCCACCCGGCTGCGCAGCACCTTGGTGACATCGAAGAAGATGCGCTCACCGACCTCCACATAGGACTGACTGGCCGGGTCGCCGATGACGATCTCGAACGCCGACCCGGCGATCTCCCGGAACACCGCGCGGCCCATCGGCGTGATCGGCCGTTCCAGCCCCTGGGCGAGGCTGAAGCAGAAGTAGGCGTGACCGGCTTTGTTGTTCTCCGGCAACGGGAACAGCGTCGTGATCGGCCGCGCCTGGGTGAGGTGGAGCGCGCCGGCGGCGTCGATCGCCCACTCGACGTCCTGCGGGCTGCCGTAGTGCGCCTGCGTCCTGCGGCCCAGCTCGGCGAGCGCGTGGACCTGGTCGTCGGTCAGGCACGGCCCGTCGGCGGCGTCGACCTCGACGTGCTCGGTGCCGCCGCCGGGCAGCGACCTGATGAGGAACCGCTTGTCCCCCGGGCGCCTCTGCACGATCTCGGTGCCGTCGACGACGAAGTGGTCCGGGTTCACCGCCCCGGACACGACCGCCTCGCCCAGGCCGGGGCTCGCGTCGATGACGACCTGGTCGCGCGTGCCGGTGACCGGGTTCGCGGTGAACAGCACGCCGGACACCGCGGACTGCACCATCCGCTGCACCACGACGGCGAGGTAGGTCGTGCGGTGGTCGATGCCGTTCGTCTCGCGGTAGCTGACGGCGCGGCCGGTCCACAGCGAGGCCCAGCACCGGCGCACCGCGTCGACCACGGCGTCCTCACCGACGACGTTGAGGAACGTGTCCTGCTGGCCCGCGAAGCTCGCGAACGGCAGGTCCTCGGCCGTGGCACTGGAACGCACCGCGACCGGGACGTCGTCGCCGAGGCCCCGGTACGCGGCGACGACCGCGTCCCTGATCTCCTGCGGCACCGGGGTTTCCAGCACGGTGCGGCGCGCGTTCCCCGGTGTGGTGCCCGCCGGCGCGCCGGCTCCCGCGACCGCGCGGTACGCGTCCGTGGTGACGCAAAAGCCCTGCGGCACCGGCAGGCCCGCTCGGGTGAGCTCGCCGAGGTTCGCCGCCTTGCCGCCCACGACGGCCGCCATCGTGCCGTCGATCTCCTCGAAGTCCCTGACGAACGCCATCGCAACCCCTCCGCGGTCTGCCCAGGGGATGACGCTACGAGCACACGGCAAGAAACTCAACATCTGATGAATAAATCACCTCTTCGCGGCGAACTCCCTGATCAGCGCGGCGATCTCGGTCAGCTCCTCCTCCAGCGCGAAGTGGCCGGTGTCGAACAGGCGCAGCTGCGCGTCGGGCAGGTCGCGCAGGTAGGCCCTGGCGCCGGGTTCGAGGAAGAACGGGTCGCCCTGGCCCCACACGATCAGCGTGGGCGGCTGGTGCTCGCGGAAGTACGCCTGCCACTGCGGGTACCGGGCGACGTTGGTGTGGTAGTCGAGGAGCAGGTCCACCTAGGGCTGCGGGCGCAGGTCGAGGTGGTGCTGGTCCAGCGTCCAGGTGTCCGGCGAGATCGACTCGGGGTCGCGGGCACCCTCCAGGTAGCCGAACCTCGTGTGCTCCGGCGCGAGCAGGGCGCGCGCGGCCTGCGGGTCGCTGTTGCCGATGAAGCCCTTGGCGAGGTCGGAGAGGCCGTCCTCGTAGGCGTTGCCGTTCTGGACGACGAGCCCCTTCACCCACTCCGGGTGGCGGGTCGCGACGCGGAAGCCGACCGGTGCGCCGAAGTCGAAGACGTACATGGTGAAACCGGTGAAGTTCAGCTCCTGCAGGAACTTCTCGACGGTGTCGGCGAGGAGGTCGAACGTGTGGTGCCGCTCCCCCGGCACCACGGTGTGGCCGGAGCCGGGGTGGTCGGGCGCCACGACGTGGAAGTCGTCCTTCAGCTCCTCGATGAGCCGCGCGTACTGGTGCGACGCGGACGGGAAGCCGTGCAGCAGCAGGAGTTTGGGCGCCGCGGGATCGCCCGCCTCCCGGTAGAAGACGGTGATCCGGCTGCCGCAGTGGCTGGCCGAGCAGGGTCTGCCCTGGTCGGAGGCCGTGGTGGAGCTGCGGGGGCAGGTGGAGGCGGCGGTGCTCGCCGCCCGTGACGGCACCGAACCGGACCTGGCGCCGTTGAACGCGGCGTTGCGCGGCGCTCCGGCGTTCGAGGTGCTGTCGTGGTCCGACGGCGTCGTGGTGTCCCGCGAACGCGCCGGGAACGAGGTCGCGCGGGCGCTCGGCCTGCTCGCGGGTGCGGCGGCGGAGCTGCTGGCGTCACCGGTCGTGCGGAAGGTGAAGACGTGCGAGGGGCCGGGCTGCCGGCTGCTGTTCGTGCCCGCGCACCCGCGACGCCGGTGGTGCGACCCCGCGACGTGCGGGAACCGGGTGCGGGTGGCGCGGTACTACCAGCGGCACAAGGACTAGCGCGCCGCCCTGGGCGTGAAGCGGTTCACCGGGACCGCCCGGCGGGGGTGAACAGGAAGCTGTCGCGGAAGTCGCCGTCACCCCGCCTCGTCGCCATCAGCCGCAGCTCCGGCATGAAGTGGAAGAACACCAGGGCACCCGACCGGTCCGGGTAGCCGAGCGTTTTCGGGAACGCCGGGTTCGTGCCGCCGAACCACAGCGGTGGCGCCCCGAACTCCTCTACCACCTCGGTCAGCACGCAGTCGCCCTCCCCGAGCACACCGGGAATCCGGCTGTCGGTGTCGAGCGTCAGCCAGCCCTGCCGGTGCGCGAGGTCGGCGTACACCGACGCCATCACGTCCTCGCTGCGGTACCCGAGCACCTCGTGCACGGCACCGGTCACCATCGCCGCGTTCGCCGCACCGCGCGTCACCAGTGCCTCCAGCTCGGCCTGCCACCGGTCCGTGCGGCTGTCGGCAAACGCCAAGGCGTCGAACAACGTCAGGATCACCGGCTCGCCGCCGTGCATGCCCGGCCGCCTGATCGCGGCGTTGAGCTGCTCGGACAGGTAATCGCGCAAGTCGTCGAACGAACGCATCCATCCCCCTGCGACAACACGGAAAGGGACGGCCGGGAGATGGCCGCCCCTTTGCCGTTGTTCTATCAGACGGCCCACATGCGAAACGCAAATGGCTCCACCGACGACAGGATGGTCAACAACCGGGGAGGGCAGATGGACGCCGAGCAGATCGTCGGGCACTGGGCGCCGCTGGAGCGGGTCGCCGTCGACTGGAGCGAAGCCTGCGAACGCTGCTGGCGCTGCGGATACCGGGCCTCGCTGGAACAGTGCCACATCGTGCCGACGTCGCTGGGTGGCACCGATGTGGTGTCGAACCTCGTGCTGCTGTGCGGCCGCTGCCACCGCGAGGCCCCGACGCACACCGATCCGCGCTACCTGTGGCGATGGCTGCGTGCGACGTCAGTGTCCTCGCACGACACTTACTGGACCATCCGCGGGTGGGCGGAGTTCGAGGTCATCTTCGGCCGCAAACCGTTGGAGTGCTTCAAAGAAGCCGCGGTCGACCACGGGACGTTGAACGCGGAGTGCCGCGAGCTGGCGGCTGACGAGTTCGCGAAGACCGTCGTGCAGTTCGGGGAGGGAAGGCTCAACCCGTCGACGATCGCGTGCGTGATCGCGGAGATCGAGAGGAAGCTGGCGGACCGCCACGGCATCGAGCTGCCGTGACGGTCCGCTCACCGCATCAGCTGCAGCCGGAGGTGCTGCCGCAGCCCTCGCACAGGTAGCACGAGCCGGCCGGACGCATCTTCGTGCCACAGGTCATGCACAACGGCGCGTCCGCCGCCTTGCCCAGGTGCAGCTCCAGCAGCTCGGTCGAGCTGCCGACCTGCTTCGGCGCCTCCGCGGGCGCGTCGACCTGGGTCGGCGCCGCCTCGACGGAACCACGCAGGCCCTCGAGGTCCACATCGGACGTCACCGGGGCGCCGTACTCGCCGGCGACCTGCGCCGAACGCTCGTCGGCGGTGAAGATGCCGAGCTGCGCGCGCTTGTCGTACGGCAGGTAGTCGAGCGCCAGGCGGCGGAACAGGTAGTCCAGCACCGAGGTCGCGATGCGCACGTCCGGGTCGTCGGTCATGCCCGCCGGCTCGAAGCGCAGGTTCTGGAACTTCGAGACGTAGAACTCCAGCGGGATGCCGTACTGCAGGCCCACCGAGATCGACATCGAGAACGCGTCCATCACACCGGCCAGCGTGGAGCCCTGCTTGCCGAGCTTGACGAACACCTCGCCGAGACCGTTGTCCGGGTAGGAGCCGGCGGTCAGGTAGCCCTCGGCGCCACCGACGGTGAACGACACGGTCTGCGACGGGCGCTTCTTCGGCAGGCGCTTGCGGACCGGGCGGTACTCGACGACCGTCTCCGTCGCGGCCTTCTTCTCCTCGGTCGCCTTCGCGCCCTTGCCCGCCGACAGCGGCTGGCCGACCTTGCAGTTGTCGCGGTAGATCGCGAGCGCCTTCAGGCCGAGCTTCCAGCCCTGGTAGTAGATCCCCTCGACGTCCTCGACGGTCGCCGTCTCCGGCATGTTGACCGTCTTGGAGATCGCGCCGGACAGGAACGGCTGCGTGGCCGCCATCATCCGCACGTGGCCCATGGGCGCGATGGAACGCTCGCCCATGGCGCAGTCGAAGACCTCGTAGTGCTCGCGGCGCAGGCCCGGCGCGTCCACGACGTGGCCGTGCTCGCCGATGAACTCGACGATCGCCTCGATCTGCTCGTCCTGGTAGCCCAGTGCCTTCAGCGCGCGCGGGACCGTCTGGTTGACGATCTGCATCGAGCCGCCGCCGACGAGCTTCTTGAACTTGACCAGCGCCAGGTCGGGCTCGATGCCGGTGGTGTCGCAGTCCATCATCAGGCCGATGGTGCCGGTGGGGGCCAGCACGGACGCCTGGGCGTTGCGCCAGCCGTTCTTCGCGCCGACCTCCAGGGCCTGCTGCCACGCCTCGGTCGCGACCTTGTGCACCGCCGAGTCGTTCGCGTGGTAGGTGCGGATCAGGTCGTTCGCCGCGGCGTGCTTGCGCATGACGCGCTGGTGCGCGGTGGCGTTGCGCTTGTAGCCGTCGTACGCGCCGACGATGCCCGCGAGCTCCGCGGAACGGCGGTAGGACACACCGGTCATCAGCGAGGTGATGGTCGCGGCGAGCGCGCGGCCGCCCTCGGAGTCGTACGCGTGGCCGGTGGCCATCAGCAGCGCGCCGAGGTTGGCGTAGCCGATGCCGAGCTGGCGGAACCTGCGGGTGGTGTCCGCGATCGGCTCGGTCGGGAAGTCCGCGAAGCAGATCGAGATGTCCATCGCGGTGATGATCAGCTCGACGGCCTTGGCGAACGTGACGGCGTCGAACTTGCCGTCGGCGCCGAGGAACTTCATCAGGTTCAGCGAGGCGAGGTTGCAGCTGGAGTTGTCCAGGTGCATGTACTCCGAGCACGGGTTGGACGCGGTGATGCGGCCCGACTCGGGGCAGGTGTGCCAGTCGTTGATCGTGTCGTCGTACTGGATGCCGGGGTCGGCGCACTCCCACGCGGCCTTGGCGAGCTTGCCGAACAGCTCCTTGGCGTCGATGCGCTCGATGACCTCGCCGGTCTGGCGGGCGCGCAGGCCGAAGTCGCCGCCGCTCTCGTAGGCGTGCATGAACTCGTCCGACACGCGGATCGAGTTGTTCGCGTTCTGGTACTGCACCGACACGATGTCCGCGCCACCGAGGTCCATGTCGAACCCGGCGTCGCGCAGCGCGCGGATCTTGTCCTCCTCGCGCGCCTTGGTCTCGATGAACTCGACCACGTCGGGGTGGTCGACGTCGAGGACGACCATCTTCGCGGCACGGCGGGTGGCGCCACCGGACTTGATGGTGCCCGCGGACGCGTCGGCGCCGCGCATGAACGACACCGGGCCGGACGCGGTGCCACCGGAGGACAGCAGCTCCTTGGAGGAGCGGATGCGCGAGAGGTTCAGGCCGGCACCGGAGCCGCCCTTGAAGATCAGGCCCTCCTCGCGGTACCAGTTCAGGATCGACTCCATGGTGTCGTCGACCGCGAGGATGAAGCAGGCGCTGACCTGCTGCGGCGACGACGTGCCGACGTTGAACCACACCGGCGAGTTGAAGCTGAACACCTGGTGCAGCAGCATGTACGTCAGCTCGTGCTCGAAGATCTCCGCGTCCTGCTCGCCCGCGAAGTACCCGTGCTCCTTGCCGGCGCCCACGTAGGTCTTCACCACGCGGTCGATGAGCTGGCGCAGCGACTGCTCGCGCTTCTCGCTGCCGACGGCACCGCGGAAGTACTTGCTGGTGACGATGTTCGTGGCGTTCACCGACCAGAACTCGGGGAACTCGACACCGCGCTGCTCGAAGTTCACCGAGCCGTCGCGCCAGTTCGTCATGACGACGTCGCGGCGCTCCCACGTGACCTCGTCATAGGGGTGGCGGCCCTCGGTGGTGTAGACGCGCTGGACCTTCAGCGCGGCAGCAGGCTTGGCAGCCGCCCGTGCGGCTGTCTTCTTGGCTGAGCCGCCGACGGTCTCGGTCACGGTGGATCTCCCTCGTGCTGGTGCTTCAGAAAGATGGTGTTGTCGCGCGCACTCAATGCGCGCGAATCACTGCTCCTGGGCCGCTTCGGCCCGGGCAGTGCGAAGATCGAGGATTTCCTTCTCGAAGTCCTCGACGGACGAGAAGGACCTGTAGACGCTCGCGAAGCGCAGATAAGCGACCTCGTCGAGCTCGCGCAGGGGCCCCAGAATGGCCAGCCCCACCTCGTGGCTCGGGATTTCCGCACATCCCGTCGACCGGATCGACTCTTCCACCCGCTGTGCGAGCACCTGGAACGCGTCCTCGTCGACCGGGCGGCCCTGGCACGCCCTGCGCACGCCGACGACCACCTTGTCGCGGCTGAAGGGCTCCGTCACCCCGGAGCGCTTGACCACGGCGAGAACCGCTTCCTCGACCGTGGTGAACCTGCGGCTGCAGCTGTTGCAGGAGCGGCGACGACGGATCACCTGACCCTCGTCCACCTCACGGGAGTCGACCACCCGCGAGTCCGAATGGCGGCAGAACGGACACCGCACGCCACCTCACCCCTTCCCCCGCGCAGCATTCGTCGCAGTAACCACACTGGTCGGGTTACCCACAACCTGTGGACTACTTACAACGGTGCAACCACTAGATGTAGGGGTAGAACCTAGATCGACGCCTGCGGGGATGCAAGTCGACACGACGCGTCGGCCATCACCCGGTTGGCGGAACCGCGAATGATCAGCGGCGATTACGCAAAGACGCCCGCACATGACGCTGCGTTGGCGTCACTGCGGGCGTGTCGGACACAAGATGTGGGGGCGCCTTACGGCGTGACACCCATCTGCTGGAGGTAGAGCACCCCAAGGGCGACGACGGTCAGCGCGCTCAGCACGCCGACGGCGATGAGCTCCAGGGTGGACTCGCGCTTCGACCGGACGTCGCACGAGCTCGACTCGCGCGCGGCCGGGACGACGACCGGGTGCGGCTTGGTGGCGGGGCGCCTGGGCATGACACGGGGACCCGAACGGAGTGGGCGGCCCGCTGCGACGTCCGCGTCTTCGACAACGCGCAACCGCTTCTCGACCAGAACCGCCATGACGCCCTCCATCGCAGGTCAAGCACCTTGATCGAACATGCGTTCTATCGAACGTCCGTGCGAATTTCTACCAGACCGCCTCTCGGGACGCCACAACACGCCGTCAAATACCTCGAACAGGTGTTTGATCTGCGCAGCAAACACGACTACCGTCGGGCAGGAAGATCGACGGAGGCCGGAATCCCATTCGAACTGGGGGCGGCGAGGAGGACAGCGACCGTGGCAGGCAAGACGATCGACCCAGACCCCGCTCTTGTCGAGCCGGCGGTGAGTGAGATCGCGGGCAACGCCGGTCTGACCCTGCGGCAGCGCAAGGTACTCGACGTGATCCGCGACTGGGTCGACCGCTTCGGCTACCCGCCGAGCGTGCGGGAGATCGGTGAGGCCGTCGGCCTGACCTCGACCTCGTCGGTGGCCTACCAGCTGCGCGCGCTGGAGCGGAAGGGCTTCCTGCGCCGCGACCCGAACCGCCCGCGCGCGGTGGGGATGCTGCCCACCGAGATCGACGCCGGTCTCGACCCGATGTCCAAGCCGACGCCCGCGTACGTGCCGATGGTCGGCCGGATCGCGGCAGGTGGCCCGATCCTGGCCGAGGAGTCGATCGAGGACGTGTTCCCGCTGCCGCGCGAGATCGTCGGTGAGGGCGAGCTGTTCCTGCTGCGCGTCGTCGGCGACTCGATGATCGACGCCGCGATCACCGACGGCGACTGGGTCGTGATCCGCAAGCAGCCGACGGCCGACCAGGGCGAGATCGTGGCCGCCATGATCGACGGCGAGGCCACGGTGAAGACGTTCAAGCGCAAGGACGGCCACGTGTGGTTGATGCCGCACAACCCGGCCTACCAGCCGATCAACGGCGACGAGGCCACCATCCTCGGCAAGGTCGTCACCGTGCTGCGGCGGCTTCCCTAGCTGCTCGGGCTGTCTCCGCGGGCGCGCTTCTTCTTCTCGAAGAAGTCGAGCCATTTCTGCCGCGTGGCCTCCATGTCCACGACGACGAAGCTGAAGAACTGCCCCATGTCCTTGAGGCGTGCACCCACTGGCGTGCCGAGACCGAAGATCTCGGCACCGTCCAGTGCGGTGCGCGCCCAGGTGGAGTTGCGCTGGGCGCTCGACAGCCACGCCCGGTACCAGATGTCGTCGTCGAGGTAGTAGCGCATGCGTTTGCCGTCGCGCTCGGCGCGCAGCAGTTCGAGCTCCTGCAGGTGAGCGGTGGAGCGTGAGATCGTGCCCGGGCTGACCGACAGCCGCAGCACCAGCTCCGTCGCGGTCAGGCTGCCCCTGTCGCACATGAAGACCTCGGCGAGGATCCGCGCCGCCGTGCGCGTCAGCCCGGTCTGCCGGAACACCGCGACCAGCCGCAGGTGGAACTCCTGCACCTCGCCGGGGCTGCGGTCGAACGAGTAGGCCTCGTCGTCGACGTCCAGGTCGTCCACCGCCGGCATCCGGCGCATGGCCCGTTCGCTCGCGGCCCGGTGCGCGGCACCCGGCAGGTAGTTGTTGTGGCCGCCGTTGCGCAGCACCTCGCGCTGGATCGTCGAGGCCGGCCTTTGCAACCGCCTGCCGATCTCGGAGTACCCCAGCCCGTCCCACAGCCACTGGGCGATGAGCTGCCGTTCCTCTTCATCCAGCCGTTTACCAGGCACGACCTCATCGTGCCTTGCCCCTCAAGCCATTGCAACGAGTCTTTTGACGACGTCCGCAAACGTTTTTAGCTTGAAGGGGAGAGAAACGGACTCGGTGCAAGGGGGAGCAATGCCGCTCAGTCCGATGACGTACCCGGACGGGCACGTCGGCTGGCGCGCGCACGACCACGCGAGCGTGCGTGCCGTGCTCGCGGACCACCGGTTCAGCATCCGGCCGGACCTGATGCACAACCCGTTCGGTCCGGGCAGTCCCGGTGACGCGCCGCCGTCGCCGCCCGGTGCGTTCACCGACCACGACCCGCCGGAGCACACCCGCTACCGCGGCCGGCTGACCGGGCAGTTCACCGTGCGGCGGATGCGGTTGCTCGCGCAGCGGCTGGAGGAAATCACCGCGGCGCAGCTCGACGAGCTCGCGGGTGCGGGGTCGCCGGCGGACCTCGTCGAGCACGTCGCGTCACCGGTGCCGGGGCTGATGATCTGCGAGCTGCTGGGCGTGCCCTACGAGCGGCGCGCCGAGTTCCAGCAGGACGCGGTGCTGCTGACCGGTGCCAGCGGCGCGGAGGCCGGTGAGGCCGAGGCGATGTTCGCGGCGTTCGAGCGGTTGCAGCGGTTCATGCTGGAGATGGTCGCGGCGAAGCGGGCCGCGCCGACCGACGACGTGCTCAGCGACCTGGTCAGCTCCGAGGCCGACGGCGGAGCCGCCGACCCGCTCTCCGACGACGAGATGGCCACGATGGGCATGGCGTTGCTCGGAGGTGGACTCGACACGACGACGAACATGCTGTCGCTCGGCACGCTGGAGCTGCTGCGCGACCGGGCACGGGTCGACGCGATGCTCGCCGGTCCCGACGCCGCCGTCGAGGAGCTGCTGCGATATATCAGTCTGACGCCGGTGACCGTGCGCACGGCGTTGGAGGACGTCGAGCTCGACGGCGTGCTCGTGCGCAAGGGCGACACCGTCACGGTCGAGCTGGGCTCAGCGAACCGCGACCCGGCGCGCTACGCCGATCCCGACGTCCTCGACCTGGCTCGCGGCTCGGCGGGGCATGTCGCGTTCGGGCACGGCATCCACCAGTGCATCGGGCAGCACCTGGCGCGGGTCGAGCTGAGGATCGCGTTCCCCGCGTTGTTCACGCGGTTCCCGAAGCTGCGGCTCGCCGTCGCGGAGGAGGAGCTGCCGCACCGCGCGAGCTTGGTGATCGGCGGCTTGGAGCGCCTGCCCGTCGCCTGGGACTGAGCAGCTGATATATCGGTTCTCACGCTCGGCGGCGCAGGCGCAGGCCGACGACGAGGGCGACGACGAGCACGATGCCGCCAAGGCCCAGCGCGAGCGGCCAGTTCTGCCACGACGAGCTCGTCGCGGTCTCCGCCGGCGACGCCTGCGACTGGTCCGCGGCGGGTGCCGGGGCCGTCGTCGTCGGCGTCGGGGCTGATTTCGCCAGAGCGGCAGCGCCCGCGACCGCGCGGATCGGGGTGCCGGCGCCTTCCGAGGCGGAGAGCAGGGTGCCGTCCGGGTCGAAGGCGATGGCCTCGCCCTGCGGCTCGTTCGGCAACGGCACGCGGACCGGGTCGCCGGACAGCGCCTTCACCAGGTCTCCGTCGGGGACCGGGTAGAGGTAGGCGTCGGTGTAGGTGCGCAGGGCGATGACGGAACCGTCGGCCGTCGACGCGGCACCCGTCACCAGGCGCGAGTCGAGGGTGCCCTCCAGCGGGCCGCCCGGCGTGTCGGTGGTCGACAGCGACACGCGCGCCACCTGCTCCAACGGCACCGATATATCAGTGCGCAGTGCTGCTGCCGGGCGGTAGACGAGCGCGGAGCCGAGCGGTTCCTTGGTGATGATGTACGGCGTGCCGGACCTGTCGAGGAGCAACGCCTCGGCGTCGTGCTTGCCGTCCGGGTACGTGAGGCGGAACCGCTCCACGGCACCTGTCGGCGAGACCTTGTGCAGGGCGACCGTGGAGCGGGTCTTGCCGTTGTCTCCGGTGTCGGACGCCCACAGGGTGCCGTCCGGCGCCATCGCCAGGTCCTCGACGTCGTAGGGGTCGACGGCCGCGGTGATCGTGCGCTTCACGACGCAGTCGCGGCCCATGACCTGGATGCGCAGCGTCCCGTTGTCGCTGTCGCTGACGGCGTAGAACTGCTTGCCGTCGGACGTGAGCCCGGAGAGCTCCTGCATGGCTACCGGGCACACGTCCACCGGTGGAGGCGGGAGGATCAAGCAGGTGATCCGTTCGTCGCGAACTCCTCGAGCACACCCGCGAGGTCCGGGCGCACGCGAGCGCTGAGCAACGTGCCCGACTCGGTGTGCTTCTCGGACAGCACCTCGCCGTCACGGTGCACGCGGGCGACGACCTCGCCGCGCGCGTACGGCACGTGCGCCTCGACCACGACCTCGGGCCGCGGCATCAGCTCGGCGACGCGGACCTTCAGCTCCTCGATGCCCACGCCCGAGTGCGCCGACACGAACGACGCGTCCGGGAACAGGTGCCGCAGCCGGGCCAGACCCAGGTCGCCCACCGCGTCGATCTTGTTGACGACCAGCAGCTCGCGCGGCATGGGCACGTCGTTGCGCTCGTTGATCTCGGCGAGCACCTCGCGCACCGCCTTGACCTGGCTCTCCGGCATGGCGTCGGAACCGTCGACCACGTGCACCAGCAGGTCGGCCTGGCCGACCTCCTCCAGCGTGGAGCGGAACGCCTCGACCAGCTGGTGCGGCAGGTGCCGGACGAAGCCGACCGTGTCGGTCAGCGTGTACGGCAGGCCCTCGGGCGTCAGCGCGCGGCGCGTCGTCGGGTCGAGGGTGGCGAACAGCGCGTCCTCCACCAGGACACCGGCGCCCGTCAGCGCGTTGAGCAGCGACGACTTGCCCGCGTTCGTGTACCCGGCGATGGCGACGCTCGGGATCTCGTTCGCGGTGCGGCGGCCCCGCTTGGTCTCGCGGATGACGCCGATCGCGGCGATCTCGCGGCGCAGCTTCGAGATGCGCGCGCGGATCCGGCGGCGGTCGGTCTCGATCTTGGTCTCACCGGGACCGCGCAGACCCACGCCGCCGTTGCCGCCGCCGGCACGACCACCGGCCTGCCGGGACAGCGACTCACCCCAGCCGCGCAGCCGCGGCATCAGGTACTGCAGCTGGGCCAGCTCGACCTGCGCCTTGCCCTCCTTGGACTGCGCGTGCTGCGCGAAGATGTCCAGGATGAGCGCGGTGCGGTCGATGACCTTGACCTTGAGCTTCTCCTCCAGCTGCCGCAGCTGGCCGGGCGAGAGCTCACCGTCGCAGATCACCGTGTCCGCGCCGGTCGCCTGCACCACGTCGCGCAGCTCGGAGACCTTGCCGGAGCCGATGTACGTCGCCGCGTCCGGTTTGTCACGCCGTTGCACGACGCCTTCGAGGACCTCGGAACCCGCGGTCTCGGCGAGGCGCGCGAGCTCGGCCATCGAGGCGTCGGAGTCGGCGGCCGTGCCCTCGGTCCACACCCCGACGAGCACGACCCGCTCCAGGCGGAGCTGCCGGTACTCGACCTCGGTGATGTCCTCGAGTTCGGTGGACAACCCCGCGACACGGCGCAGCGCGGCGCGTTCGGCGCGTTCGAAGTCGCCCGTGGAGAGGTTCTCCTCTTCCCACGTCGAGTCGAACTCCGGGTCGAACTCTGTGCTCTGGATGTTTTCCGTCATTTGCCCTTCATCGTCCCATGGACCGTCAGTCCCCCGGATACACCGCGAGGTAGATCGCCACACGGGGAACGTCCGGTCTGACCGGTTGCGCGGCCAGCTCATCCATCAACGCTGCGAGCCGCTGCTTTAGTTCCTCGGGGTCGACGGTGACGACCAGACGGCTCTGATCCACGTCACTGAGCCCGATGTCGGCGACCTCGCCGAGGAAAGCGTGCAACATCGCCTCGCCGACGGCCACCATGTTTTCGCTGTTGTCGAGCTCCCGTGACAATCCGGTCGACCGGTAGGGGATCTCCTTCGCGCCCCGGTTGCCCGCGCGCGGGGGCATCGCCTCCATGAACCCGGCGGCGACGAGCTTGCGCACGTGGTGCAGCGTCGTGGCCGGGTCCTTGCCGAGGCGCTGCGCCAGCTCCTTGTTGGTGAGGGGGCGTTCGAACGTCATGCGGATCATCCGCAGCCGCAGGTCGGAGCTGAGCGCGGCGGCCTCCTCGCTCGTCGCGGGACGCCGGTCCTTGTAGAGGGGCACGGGCGCAGTCTAAGTGATTGACAGTTTCCAATCACTGGGCGCAGACTCGCCGCCATGACGCTTTGGGGGCATCGGGACTTCCGCAGGCTGTGGGCCGGCGACACGATCAGCCAGTTCGGGTCGACGATCGGCCTGACGGTGATCCCGCTGCTCGCGGCGGGGGTGCTGAACGCGACTCCGTTCGAGATGGGCCTGCTGGCGGCGGCGGGCACGATGGCGTTCCTGCTGATCGGGCTGCCCGCGGGCGTGTGGGTCGACCGGGTGCGCCGCAAGCCGTTGATGATCGCGATGGACATCGCCCGCGCCGTGCTCATGCTCAGCGTGCCGGTGGCGTGGTGGCTGGGCGTGCTCGACCTGCCGCAGCTGGTCGTCGTGAGCCTGGCGGTGGGCGTGTGCACGGTGTTCTTCGACGTGGCCTACCAGTCGTACCTGCCGTCGCTGGTGGGACGCGACCAGCTCGTCGAGGGCAACTCGAAGCTGCAGGCCAGCATGTCGGTCGCGGAGGTCTCGGGGCCCGCGATCGGCGGGTACGTCGCACAGTTCCTCGGCGCCGCCAACGGCGTGCTCGCGACCGGCGTGGGCTACCTGAGCTCGGCGTTCTTCCTGTTCCGGATCTCCGCGGTGGAGCCGGTGCCGCACCGGCACGCCACACCGAACCTGCGCCGTGAGGTCATGGAGGGGCTGCGGTTCGTCTTCGGCAACGTGAACCTGCGCGCGATCGTGGCCTGCACCGGCACCTCGAACTTCTTCCACGGCGTCCAGAACGCCGTGCTGGTCCTCTTCCTGCTGAACGTCGCCGGGCTCAGCGAGGGCACCGCGGGGCTGGTGCTGAGCGCGGGCGGCGTCGGCGGCGTGGCCGGCGCGGCGGTGGCGTTCCGGCTGGGCACGGTGTTCGGGCAGGCCAGGATGATCTGGCTCGTGCCCGTGCTGACCTGGCCGTTCACCCTGGCGCTGCCGTTCGTCTCCGGCGGCTGGGGGCTCGTGCTGCCGATGGTGGGGCTCGCGATCTCGGTGTTCGGCGTCGTCGTCTACAACGTGGGCCAGGTGAGCTACCGGCAGGCGATCTGCCCCGACCACCTGCTGGGCCGGATGAACGCCTCGATCCGCTGGGTGGTGTGGGGTGCAACGCCGCTGGGCGCGCTCACCGGTGGTGCGCTCGGGTCGTGGATCGGCGTGGTGCCGACGCTGTGGGTCTCCTTGGTCGGCGCGGTGCTCGGGATGGTGTGGCTGCTGGTGTCGCCGCTGCGGTCTATGCGGGACCTGCCGGCCGCTACTAGCGTCGACGCCCATGGCTGACACGACGGTGCTGCGGGACGGTCTGCACTTCGGCGAGGGACCGCGGCGCGGCCCCGACGGTCGCCTGTACTACTCGGACTTCTACGCGGGCGAGGTGCACGCGCTCGACCTCGCGTCCGGTGCGGACGAGCTCGTCGTCGCCTTCGACGGCCAGCCGTCCGGGCTCGGCTGGCTGCCCGACGGCCGGCTGCTCGTCGTGTCGATGCTCGACCGCACCGTGCGGCGGCTGGAAGGCGACGACCTCGTCCTGCACGCCGATATATCGGATATCGCGGGCTACCACGCCAACGACATGCTCGTCGACGACGAGGGCCGCGCCTACGTGGGCAACTTCGGCTTCGACCTGCACGGGCTGATCGACGAGGTCGGCCTGCCGCGGTTGCTCGAACCGGACTTCGTCCCGCAGGGCGCGGCGCTCGCGCTGGTGCGGCCCGACGGGTCGGTCTCCGCCGCCGCCGAGGACCTCAAGTTCCCGAACGGCATGGCGCTGCTGCCCGACCCGACCGGTGAGTCGGAGAGCGGCAACATCCTCGTCGTCGCGGAGACCGTTGCGTTCAAGCTCACTTCATTTGCGGTCGACCGCAACGGATCGTTGCACAACCGCGGGACGTGGGCGGAGGTGGCGGAGCTCGGCATCGCGCCCGACGGCATCGCCGGCGACGGGGACGGCGTGTGGGTGGCGCCGTCGGTGCAACCGGCGGTGTTCCGGGTGACCGAGGGCGGCACGGTCACGCACCGGGTGGAGACGACGCAGAACTGCTTCGCCGTCGCCGTCGTCGGTGACAAGCTCGTCTGCCTCACCGCACCCGACTCGCACCCGAACGTGGTCAGGGCGGAGCGGCTCGGCCGGGTCGAGGTCTGCGACCTGAGGTGAACCGGAACTGATATATCGGATATCGCCCTAGGCGAGGGCATCCCACCACGACTTGTCGAGCTCACCGCGTGCCACGAACACCGCGGGACCGGTGAGTGTCGACGTCGTCGGCTCGATCGTGACGGTGACCTGGCCGCCGAGGACGTCGACGGTGGCCGAGCCGGTCGTCCTGCCCTGACCGGCGAGCCACGACGCGACGGCCGCGACGGTGCCGGTGCCGCAGGAGCGGGTCTCGCCGACACCGCGTTCGTGTACGCGCATCTTCAGCGCACCGCGGGTGGTGCCGCCGGAGCCGGCGTCGAGGACGTTGACCAGCTCGACGTTGACGCCGTGCGGGAACATCACCGGGTCGTGGCCGGGCGGGACGGTGAGGTCGAAGCCGTCGACCGGGACGTCGGTGACGCAGGCGAGGTGCGGGTTGCCGACGTCGACCGCGAAGCCGCCGATGCCGTGGCCGTCGACCGCGGCGATGGAGGTGCCGGTGACGCGCGCCGGGCCCATGTCGTTGGTGACCGAGCCGTCCGGGTGCGTGGTCACGGTCCGGTCCCCCGCCCGCGTGGCGACGACGAACGTGCCCTGCGGCTGGTGGCCCGCGTCGACCAGGTAGCGGGCGAAGACGCGCAGGCCGTTGCCGCACATCTCGGCGATGGAGCCGTCGGCGTTGCGGTAGTCCATGAACCACTGGCCGTCGGTCCGCACGACGCGCAGCACGCCGTCCGCGCCGAGGCCGCGCTGCCGGTCGCACAGCGCCTGCACGCGCGCCACCGTCAGGTCCAGCCGGTCGTCGAGGTCGGGCAGGACGACGAAGTCGTTCTCCGTGCCGTGCCCCTTCAGGAACTCCACGGCACCAGGTTACCGGCGGCCGCCACCAGGTCGGGGCGCGCACCGTCCAACCAGGTGATGCGCTGGTCGCGCCGGAACCAGGACCGCTGCCTGCGCACGAACCGGCGGGTGGCGCGCTTGGTCTCCTCGGCGGCGAAGTCGATCGTGCAGGCTCCGTCCATCGCGGACAGCACCTGCTGGTAGCCCAGCGCCCGCGAGGCGGTCCTGCCGTCGCGCAGGCCGAGCTTCACCAGCGCGCGGACCTCGTCCTCCAGGCCCGCCTCGAACATCAGGTCCACCCGCCGGTCCACGCGCGCGTCCAGTTCGGACACCTCGCGGTCAATGCCGATCTGGACGGTGCCGTAGCGGGCGGGACCGGGCTTGGGCAGGTTCGCCGAGAACGGCTGACCGGTGAGCTCGATGACCTCCAGCGCGCGCACGATGCGGCGGCCGTTCGACGGCAGGATCGCGATCGCGGCGACCGGGTCGAGCTCCCGCAGGCGCCGGTGCAGCACCTCGGGGCCGGCCGAGGCAAGCTCGGCCTCGAACCGCTCCCGCACCGCGTCGTCGGTGCCGGGGAACTTCAGGTCGTCGAGCACGGCCTGCACGTACAGCCCCGAGCCGCCGACGAGGACCGGCGGGCGTCCGGCGGCCAGTAGGCGTTCGACCACGGCGCGGGTCTCGCGCTGGTAGGCGGCGACGGAGGCGGTCTCGGTCACGTCGAGCACGTCGAGCAGGTGGTGCGGGATGCCGCGGCGGTCGGCGAGGGGCATCTTGGCCGTGCCGATGTCCATGCCGCGGTAGAGCTGCAGGGCGTCGGCGTTGACGACCTCTCCCCCGAACCGCTCGGCGAGGGCGACGGCCAGGTCGGACTTGCCGGTAGCGGTGGGGCCGACGACGGCGATCGGACTGATCACGGGCGCTCCCAGACTGCGACGTGGTAGCCCACGCCGAACGGTGCGAAGAACTCGGCGCTCGCGCAGCGCCACGGACCGGGCACGCCGGCGAGGACCTGCCACGCCGCGCGGCCCTGCGCGCCCAGCTCGCGGGCGAGGCCGGGGTCGAGTGCGAGCAGGCCGGCGGTGTCCGCGGCGGCCAGCAGGCGGTGGACGTGCTCGTCGAACGGTCCCGAACGCTCGTCGTCCGAACCGGGTGAGCGCGGGCCGTGACGGGTGGAGCCGTCGCCGAGGACGAGCAGACCGCACTCCTCGTCCGCGAGCTGCCGTCCGAACGAGACGCAGTCGGCCGCGGACCAGCCGGGCGGGACGAGCTCGACGCGTGACACCTCGACCGCGCAGCGTTCCCTCAGCCACCCGGTGACCAGCACCGGCAGCGGCAGCCGGGGGTCGGCGGGAGCATCACCCCCGAGGGTCACCGGCACGTCGACCCCGTAGCCGAGAAAAGTTCCCGACAACGGCGGCCGGTACGTCGCCCGGCCACCGGCGTCGACCGCGACGGCGATCCACGGACCAGGCAACTTCCCTGCCGCCGCAACGGTTGCGGCTCGCACGGAGGCGGTTTCTGCGGCGGCTCCGGCGACCAGTTCTGGCACCAGAAGCGGCGGGTGCGGCACCACCGCGGCACGGGTGATCACGACGAACCAGGCTACCTATCGTGGACTCCCAGTACCGAGTCGAGCCCTGACCTGTTTGAATGCGCGCGGGGAACTGGGGACGGGAGACCCTCCAGCGCCCGTATTGCATCGGCCCCGCCGCTGGCGGGGCGCTCGTGGCTGGCACGGGCGTCAGATGGGAGGAACCGGCGATGTCGGAGCAGGACAGCACACCGGAGACCGTCGCGGTCGCGACCGAGGTCGAGACCGTCACCGAGGTCGAGGGTGGAGTCGAGGAAACGCCGAAGGAGACCGCGGCGGCAACGCCTCCGGCCGTCCCCGTGGCGTCGGACCACCCTGACCGCTGGGGGCGCGTGGACGCCGACGGCACCGTTTACGTGAAGACCGAGGACGGCGAGCGCGTCGTCGGGTCGTGGCAGGCGGGCGAGCCGGTCGAGGGCCTCGCGCACTTCGCGCGCCGGTTCGACGACCTGCGCACCGAGGTCGAGCTGCTGGTGACGCGGCTCGCGTCCGGTGCCGGCGACCCGAAGCACGCCCTGACCAGCGCGAAGCACGTCAAGGAGCAGCTCGCCGAAGCCGCGGTGGTCGGCGACCTGAAGGCGCTGGCCGCCCGCGTCGAGCACGTGCTGGAGCGGGCCGAGGCGGGCATGGAGAAGGCGAAGGAGGCCAAGGAGGCCGCCCGCGCCCAGTCCGTCGCGCGCAAGCAGGCGCTGGTCGACGAGGCCGAGTCGATCGCGAACGAGTCGACCCAGTGGAAGGTCGCCGGCGACCGGCTGCGCCAGATCCTCGACGAGTGGAAGACCATCCGCGGCGTCGACCGCAAGACCGACGAGCAGCTGTGGCGCCGGTTCTCGAAGGCCCGTGACGCGTTCAACCGCCGTCGCGGCTCGCACTTCGCGGACCTCGACCGGCAGCGTTCGGTGGCGAAGTCCTCCAAGCAGTCCCTCGTCGAGGAGGCGGAGAAGCTCGTCGACTCCGACGACTGGGGTGCCACGGCCGGTCGCTACAAGGAGCTCATGGTCGAGTGGAAGGCCGCCGGGCGTGCGCCCAAGGAGGCCGACGACGCGCTGTGGCAGCGCTTCCGCGCCGCGCAGGACGCGTTCTTCCAGAAGCGCTCCGAGGCCTTCAGCGAGCGGGACGCCGAGTTCACGGCCAACGCGAAGCTGAAGGAGGAGCTGCTCGCCGAGGCCGAGACGATCGACCCGTCGGGCGACCTCGAGGCGGCCAGGGCACACCTGTACAAGATCCAGGAGCGCTGGGACGCCATCGGCAAGGTGCCGCGCGAGCGGATTCGCGAGCTCGAGGGCAAGCTGCGCTCGATCGAGGAGAGGGTGCGCGGCGCGGTCGACGCCCAGTGGCGTCGCTCCGACCCCGAGGCCGAGGCCCGCGTGGCGCAGTTCCGCGAGCGCGTGGAGCAGTTCGAGGCGCAGGCCGCCAAGGCCCGTGCCGCGGGCGACAAGCGCCGCACCGAGCAGGCAGAGGCGCAGGCCGCGCAGTGGCGTGAGTGGCTGGCCGCCGCTGAGCAGGCGCTGGCGACCCGCTAGTCAGGTTTGACGCACCGAGGGGCCCCTCCCATGCGGGAGGGGCCCCTCGGTGCGTTCAGCGGGCAATTCGCCAGCGTTGGCTCACGTCGTCGAGGCACTCTCCCGGCCTCCGCGTTCACCTTCGAGGCAAGAGGAAGCCGGGACCGTGCACCCGCTCAGAGCTGCGGCGGGCGGGACGCGGCCATCCGCAGCCACTTCACCAGCAGCACCAGCACGGCGACGACGGCGATGGTCAGGCCGAGGCCCGGACCGGGGCCGATCGTCTTGTTGCTGGTGGTGGTCTGCTGGGTCCAGATCGACAGCACACCGGTGACCGACGCCGCGAACAGGCCCAGCGAGCACACCCACGCGAGCGTCCAGCGGCGCACGGCGAGCGTGAGGCCGGAGCCGACCACGCCGACGCCGAGGGCGAGGAACGCGAACAGGCGCGGCAGGAACGTCTCGGACTCGCCCAGCACGACCTGCAGGCCGGTGTGCTCGCCGACCCACGGCAGGATCAGCGAGACGAGCAGGGCGAGCACCGCGATGGAGATCGTCAGCGCTCCGGTGCCGGGGTCGATGCGGCGGGCGGCGGTGCGTTCCACCTCGTCGATCTCCCTGCGCAGGTACTCCTCGTCGCTCACTGGGCAGCACATCCCGACACGGCGACGGGCAGCGGGGCCGGCTTGCCGAACGACGGCAGGCCCAAGCCGACGCCCTGGGTCTTGGGCTTGAGGCCCGCCTCCGACCGGTCACCCGCCCTGGTGCGGCGCCACGACAGCGGTTCGCCGTCGGCGACCAGGTAGTGCGGGGCGGCATAGGTGACGACGGTCTCGACGACGTCACCGGGGCGCGGTGCGGTGGTGCCGGGCGTGAAGTGCACGAGCCGGCCGTCGCGGGCGCGGCCGCTCATGCGGTGGGTCTCGGCGTCGCGCTTGCCCTCACCGGTGGCGACCAGGACCTCGACGGTGTGGCCGAGCTGCTCGGTGTTGAGCGAGTGGGTCATCTCGTTCTGCACCGCGACGAGGCGGTCGAAGCGTTCCTGCACGACGGCCTTCGGCAGCTGGTCGGGCAGGTCGGCGGCCGGGGTGCCGGGGCGCTTCGAGTACTGGAACGTGAACGCGGAGGAGAACCTGGCCCGGCGCACCACGTCGAGGGTGCCCTGGAAGTCCTCCTCGGTCTCGCCGGGGAAGCCCACGATGATGTCCGTGGTGATCGCGGCGTCCGGCATGGCTGCGCGGACCTTCTCGATGATGCCGAGGTACTTCTCGGTGCGGTACGAGCGGCGCATCGCCTTCAGCACCCGGTCCGAACCGGACTGCAGCGGCATGTGCAGCTGGTGGCACACGTTCGGCGTCTCGGCCATGGCGGCGATGACGTCGTCGGTGAAGTCCTTGGGGTGCGGCGAGGTGAAGCGCACCCGTTCGAGGCCGTCGATCTCGCCGCAGGCGCGCAGCAGCTTGCCGAACGCGAACCGGTCGCCGAACTCGACGCCGTAGGAGTTGACGTTCTGCCCCAGCAGCGTCACCTCCAGCACGCCCTCGTCGACCAGCGTCTGCACCTCGGCGAGCACGTCGCCGGGACGGCGGTCCTTCTCCTTGCCGCGCAACGACGGCACGATGCAGAACGTGCAGGTGTTGTTGCAGCCCACCGAGATCGACACCCAGCCCGAGTAGGCGGAGTCGCGGGCGGCCGGCAGCGCCGACGGGAACGTCTCCAGCGCGTCGAGGATCTCGACCTGCGCCTCCGAGTTGTGGCGGGCGCGTTCGAGCAGCACCGGCAGCGAGCCGATGTTGTGCGTGCCGAACACGACGTCCACCCACGGGGCGCGCCGCACGATCTCGCTGCGGTCCTTCTGCGCCAGGCAGCCGCCGACGGCGATCTGCATGCCGGGCTTGGCCGCCTTCTGCGGGGCCAGGTGCCCGAGGGTGCCGTAGAGCTTGTTGTCGGCGTTCTCGCGCACCGCGCAGGTGTTGAAGACGACGACGTCGGCCTGTTGGTCCTCAGCGGCCCGCTCGTACCCGGCGTCCTCCAGCAGACCGGCGAGCCGCTCGGAGTCGTGCACGTTCATCTGACACCCGAACGTGCGGATCTGGAAGGTCTTCTGAACCTGCACCGTGCTCACACCGACACGATAACGCCTGGTCAGCAGCCCCTCTCCGGCGGACCGGGCGCGCGGGCGCCCACGTCCGCCCTGACCAGGGGTTACCCGTTGACCACCGGTGAGCTGGTGAGACGGCTACCAACCTTTCGTCGGGTGCAGGCGGCGAACGTCCGCGTGGCACGATGCGCTGGTGCTGGGACGAGTGCATGCCGCCGTGAGCCTGCTGGCCGCCGCAACGGTCCTGACGGGCTGCAGCAGCACGCTCGAGGACGTCAAGATCACGATGGCGACCGGCCCGCAGGGCGGCGTCTACTACTCCCTGGGCAATGGCCTGGCCGACGCCTGGAGCGGGCGGCTGGGCATCGCGCGGCCGCAGGTCGTGGTGACGAACGGGTCGAAGGACAACGTGCTGCGCCTGGTCAACAACCAGGCGCAGGTCGGGTTCTCGCAGGCAGACGCCATCGAGGACGTGCCGGGCGGGTCGAAGCTGCGGGCGCTGGCCCGGATGCACGACGACTACCTGCAGGTGATCGTGCGGGCCGACCTGCCGGTGACGCGGTTCGCCGACCTGGCCGGGCTGCGGGTGTCGATCGGCGCCAGGGAGTCGGGTGTCGAGATCATCGCGAACAGCCTGCTGAAGGCGACGAACGTGAAGCCGCAGCAGCAGCTGAACCTCGGCCTGGACGCCTCGGCGGACGCGATGCGGGAGGGCAGGCTCGACGCGTTCTTCTGGTCCGGCGGCCTGCCGACCGGGAGCATCACGCGGCTCACCAGGGACCTCCAGGTGCGGATGCTCGACCTGAAGGACGTGCTGTCGTCGTTCCGCGAGCAGTACCCCGCCTACGGCTCGGCGACGCTGCCCGCGTCCATCTACAACCTGCCGTCCGGCCCGGTCATCACGCTCGTGGTGCGCAACTTCCTGCTCGTCACCGAATCCATGCCCGACGACGTGGCCGAGGCGCTGGTCCGGCAGTTGTTCGAGGCGCAGCCGGACCTGGTGAAGGCGCATTCGGCGGCGCGCACGATAGAGCAGCGGTCGGCGATCGAGACGTCGCCGGTGCAGCTGCACCCCGGTGCGGTCCGGTACTACCGCGACTTCAAGGTCTGAGCAGCAGCAACGCAGCTCCGCGATATCCAATATCCGATGTTCTAAATATTGGATATCGGATATCAGCTGCCCGTATATCGGATATCAGATGGCCGGTAGCTCGATCACGACCTTCAAGCCGCCGTCCTCTGGCGACTCCAGGCGGACGGTGCCGTTCACGCGTTCGACCACCAGCCGGACGATCGACAGCCCCAGACCGGAGCCGGGAACGTTCTGGTGGGCGGGGCTGCGCCAGAACCGGTCGGTCGCCCGGTCCAGTTCGTCGGGCTGCAACCCGGGGCCGTGGTCGGCCACCGACAGGCGGACGACGTCGCCTTCCTTGCGGACGTCGACGATGACGAGCGTGCCCTCCGGGGTGAACTTGAGGGCGTTGTCGAGCAGCGCGTCGAGCACCGTCTCGACGCCGCGCGGCGGGGCGAGGGCCATGCCGACGGGCTGGCCGTCGAGCACGAGGTGCACCTCCTTCGCGGCCGCGGCGGCCTGCCACGCGGACAGCCGGGCGGCCACGGACCTGTCGACGTCGACCGGCACCGGGTCCACCGAGCTCGACTCGGTGCGGGCCATGGCGAGCAGCTCGTCGAGGATGCGGTTGAGCCGGTCGGTCTCGCTCAGCGCCTCGACCTGGTGCACCTCGGCCTCGGCGTCGACGTGTCCCTCCAGGTTGGACAGTCGCAGCTTCAGCGCGGTCAACGGGTTGCGCAGCTGGTGCGAGGCGTCGGCGACGAAGGCGCGTTGCGCGGCGAGCACATCGCTGACGTTCGCGGCCATCTGGTCGAACGACCGGCTGAGCTGGCGCAGCTCCGGCGGACCGCTCTCGGCCCCCACCGGCGGCACCGGGCGGCCGGCCACGACGGCGGCGAGGAGCTTGCCGGTGGCGTCGTCAAGTGCCTGCACCGGGCGCAGCGTCCAGCGGACCACGGGCAGCGCCAGCAGCACCGCGAGCGCCAGCACCAGCAGGCTCGCCGCGAGCAGCAACGCCCACCAGGCCAGGATCTCGAAGCGGGTCTTCGACGTCGGCGAGAACGTGATCACCGCCCCGCGCACCTCGCCGTCGACCAGCACCGGCTCGGCGAGCACAACCTGGGTGTCGCTCCACGGCATGAAGAACGGCGGCGCCACCGGCAACCGGCCCGCCAGCGCCTTGCCGATCAGCTCCTGCACCGCCGGGTCGCCCAGCGCGAGGTCGCTGCGCGAGGCCACCAACGGCACCGTCGGCGCGTCACGGGCGACGACCGCGACGCCGATGCCGTAGATGTCGTCGTAGCGCTGGAAGCTCGGGCAGCATCAGGTGCGGCCGGTCGTCGATCAGCGGTCCCTGCGCGAGCGAGGCGAACCGGCTGGTGTCGGTCAGCCGGTCGAGGAACATCTCCTGCTGCTCCGCGGTCGCCACGCCACGGCCCAGCGGCACGCCGAGACCGACGAGCACCAGCACGATCAGGGCGAGCACCACGCCCAGCAGTCGAGACCTCACGGTGGGTCACCCAACCGCGACGGGACGCACCCGCGAAAGACGCGGCGACCCAGATCACACCAACTCACGCGCTCACGACACCTGACCCAGCCGGTACCCGACCCCGCGCACGGTCTCGAGCAGCGCGGGCCGGCCCAGCTTGGTGCGCAACGTCGCGACGTGCACGTCCAGTGTCCTGTTCGCACCCGACCACGTCCGCCCCCACACCTCGGCGAGGATCCGCTCCCGCGTGCACACCGCCCCGCCGGCCGCCATGACGAGCGCGAGCACCTGGAACTCCTTGCGCGAAAGAGCCACGGATTCACCCGCCACGGTGACCTCGTGGCGGCCCAGGTCGACGCGGACGTCGCCGGTCTCGAACACCTCCGTCGACGACGAGCCGGGCGCGACCGGGTCGGCACCGCGGCGGCGCCGCACCGCGTGCACCCGCGCGACCAGCTCCCCCACGTCGTAGGGCTTGACCAGGTAGTCGTCGGCCCCCGCGTGCAGGCCGAGGATGCGGTCGTCGATCTCCCCGCGGGCGGACACCACGATGATCGCCACGTCCGAGGCCGCTCTGATGGCACGGCACAGCGTCACGCCGTCCATGTCGGGCAGGCCCAGGTCGAGCAGCACCACGTCGACGCCCGCGAGACGGTCGAGGGTGCCGCGGCCGGTGGCCTGCCGGTCCACGTGGAAACCCCGTCTGGTCAGGGCCGGTACCAGCGCCTCCGCGACCCGGTCGTCGTCTTCGACCAGCAGCACGCGCACTTTCGCTACCTCCCGGGCAACCGATGTCTGCCTGTGACAGAGTTGAGACCCTAAGTCTTGCTCAATGCCCTGGACTGCTGTGGTGGCGGACACCTAGGTTTCCGCCAACGCCGACGACCCCTCATGGAGGACTGGATGACTGCCGCCTCTACCCCGCCGATGATCCGTGTGGCGGGTGTGGACAAGTTCTTCGGCCCGCTGCACGTGCTCAAGAACGTGCAGCTGGAGGTGCCGAAGGGGCAGGTCGTGGTCGTGCTCGGGCCGTCGGGTTCCGGCAAGTCGACCCTGTGCAGGACCATCAACCGCCTCGAACCGATCGACTCCGGTGTCATCGAGGTGGACGGCCAGCCGCTTCCCGCGGAGGGCAAGGAACTGGCTCGCCTGCGTGCCGACGTGGGCATGGTGTTCCAGTCCTTCAACCTCTTCGCGCACAAGACCATCGTCGAGAACGTGATGCTCGCGCCGGTCAAGGTGCGCAAGACCCCGGCCGCGGAGGCCCGCAGGACCGCGATGGAACTGCTCGAGCGCGTCGGCATCGCGAACCAGGCCGACAAGTTCCCGGCTCAGCTCTCCGGTGGTCAGCAGCAGCGCGCGGCGATCGCCCGTGCGCTCGCGATGAAGCCGAAGGTGATGCTGTTCGACGAGCCGACCTCCGCTTTGGACCCCGAGATGGTCCAGGAGGTGCTCGACGTCATGACCGGCCTCGCGAAGGACGGCATGACGATGCTCGTGGTCACCCACGAGATGGGCTTCGCCCGCAAGGCCGCAGACCGGGTGATCTTCATGTCCGACGGTGAAGTCGTCGAGGATTCCACCCCGGAAGAGTTCTTCTCGGCCCCGAAGTCCAACCGCGCGAAGGACTTCCTTGGCAAGATCCTGACTCACTAGTAGTCAGCTCACTTTTCGAACGAATGGCAGGAGAAGGACGATGAGGGTTCGCGCCCTTACGGCGGTACTGCTGGCGGGTGGCCTCGCCCTGACCGCGTGTGGCAAGGAAGGCACCGGCACCGACACGGCGGCGGCACCCGCCGGCGTCTTCGAGGTGGCCAAGGACGTCAAGGTCGAGGGCTCGCCGACGTTCGACAAGATCAAGTCGCGTGGTTCGCTGGTGGTCGGCGTCAAGGAGGACCAGCCGGGTCTGGGCTTCAAGGACCCGACGACCAACAAGTACACCGGCTTCGACATCGACATGGCGAAGCTGATCGCGGCGCAGCTGGGCTTCGACCCCGCGTCGAAGGTCGAGTTCAAGACGATCCAGTCGGCCGCCCGCGAGCAGGCGATCATCAACGGGGACATCGACTACTACGTCGGCACGTACTCGATCACCGCCGCCCGCAAGGAGAAGGTGTCCTTCGCCGGCCCGTACTACATCGCGGGCCAGGACCTGCTGGTGAAGAAGGACAACTCCGCCATCACCGGTCCGGACACCATCAAGGACAAGAAGGTCTGCTCGGTCACGGGCGCGACGCCGGCCAAGAAGCTGCGCGAGGACAAGCTGGTCCAGCCCGACACCAACGTGGTCGAGCTGCAGAGCTACTCGCTGTGCGTCACGAAGCTGCTCGACGGTGAGATCGACGCGGTCAGCACCGACGACGCGATCCTCAAGGGCTACGCGGCCGCCGAGCCGGACAAGCTGAAGGTCGTCGGCAAGACGTTCTCCACGGAGAAGTACGGCATCGGCCTGCCGAAGGACGACAAGGCGCTGCGCGACAAGGTCAACGAGATCCTCGAGAAGTCGCTGTCCGACGGCAAGTGGGACGACATCTACAAGAACACGCTGGGCAAGTCGGGCTCTGAGGGCAAGCACCCGACCCTCGAGAAGTACTGACGTTCCTCTGTGGCCGGTGGACTCGCACGGCGGGTTCACCGGCCGTTCCATTGACGACGGACGACGGCAAGGAAATCGATGGGCGTCCTCACCCGCAATCTCGACCTCTTCGTGGCTCACTTCGGGGAAACGCTGCGGCTGTTCGCGTTCTCCGCGGTGATCTCACTGCTGGCCGGTGTCTTCCTGGCCATGCTGCGCGTCAGCCCCGTCCCGGTGTTCCGCGGGGTCGGCACGCTGTACGTCACGGTGGTGCGCAACACCCCGCTGACCCTGGTGTTCGTGTTCTTCGTGTTCGCGTACCCGTACCTGGAGATCATCAAGTTCGAGTTCTTCACCGCCGCTGTCGTGGCGCTGTCGATCTACACCTCGGCGTTCGTCTGCGAGGTGGTCCGGTCGGGCATCAACACGGTGCCGGTCGGCCAGGCTGAGGCGTCCAGGGCGCTGGGGCTCACGTTCACCCAGATGCTCGGCAGCATCGTGCTGCCGCAGGCCATGCGGTCGGTCGTCCCGCCGATGGTGAGCACGTTCATCGCCCTGCTGAAGAACACCACCGTCGCGGCGGGCTTCTCGGTCCGGGAGGCGGGTGCCATCCGCGACGCGCTGTCGGAGGCCGGTGAGAGCACGCTGGTCGGCATGCTGTGGGTCGCCGGCATCTTCGTCCTGCTGGTCCTGCCGCTGACGTTCCTGCAGCGGGTTCTCGAAAAGCGCTGGAGCGTGGCCCGATGACCACCGTCCTCTTCGACGTCCCCGGTCCGCGGGCCAGGGTCCGGCACCGGCTGCTCGCGGTCGTCGGCATCGCCGCGATCGTCGCGTTCCTCGGCTACGTGATCTGGCGCTTCATCGACACCGGCCAGTTCGAGGGCCGCAAGTGGAGCTGGATCGAGTACAAGCAGATCCAGATCTCGCTGGTCGAGGCACTCGGCCGCACGCTCAGCGCGTTCGCGGTCGGCGCGGCGCTCGCGCTCGTGTTCGGTGCGGTCTTCGCCGCGGCCCGGCTGTCGGACCACCGGTGGGTCAGCGCTCCCGCCGCCGTGGTCGTCGAGCTGTTCCGGGCGATCCCGCTCGTCATCATGATGTTCTTCTTCTACTACGGCCTGCCGGCGACGGGCGTGAAGCTCACCGCCTTCACGTCCGTGGTGCTGAGCCTCATGCTGTACAACGGCTCGGTGCTCGCCGAGGTGTTCCGCGCGGGCATCAACTCGCTGCCCAAGGGGCAGGCGGAGGCCGCGTACGCGCTGGGCATGCGCAAGACGCAGGTGATGGTGTTCGTGCTGCTGCCGCAGGCGTTGCGGGCGATGATGCCGACCATCATCAGCCAGCTCGTCGTGCTGCTGAAGGACACCGCGCTCGGCTTCCTCATCACGTTCGAGGAGCTGCTGTACTGGGGCCGTCAGATCGGTGGTCAGCTGCAGTTCGGCCGTCCGCTGATCCCGACGATGATCGTGGTCGCGGCCACCTACATCGGACTGTGCCTGTTGCTGACGTGGTTCGCGAACTACCTGGAGAAGCGCAACCGCCGCAACAAGAAGGTCATCGCGCTGGAGAACGACAAGGCGGAGCTGGTGGTCATCGGGAACGACCACCAGGCTTGACGCCGGGCTGACCGGAACGGGGCGTGTCCACTTCGGACGCGCCCCGTTCGCGTCTCCGCGAGCCGGGGCTGGTCAGGCCGCGGCTCGTCGCTAGGACCGCCGGAACAGCTTGTTGCCGAGCCACACGACCGGGTCGTACTTGCGGTCGGCGACGCGTTCCTTCATCGGGATGAGCGCGTTGTCGGTGATGTGGATGTGCTCGGGGCACACCTCGCTGCAGCACTTGGTGATGTTGCAGTACCCGAGGCCGTGCTCGTCCTGCGCCTGGTCCACGCGGTCCGCGGTGTCGAGCGGGTGCATCTCCAGCTCGGCCACGCGCATCAGGAACCTCGGCCCGGAGAACGCCTCCTTGTTCTCCTCGTGGTCACGCACCACGTGGCAGGTGTTCTGGCACAGGAAGCACTCGATGCACTTGCGGAACTCCTGCGAGCGCTCGACGTCCACCTGCTGCATCCGGTACTCGCCCGGTGCGAGGTCCTTCGGCGGCTGGAACGACGGGACCTCGCGGGCCTTGGTGTAGTTGAAGGACACGTCGGTCACGAGGTCGCGGATGATCGGGAACGTCCGCATCGGCGTGACCGTGATCGTCTCGGTCTCGGAGAACACCGACATGCGCGTCATGCACAGCAGCCGCGGCCTGCCGTTGATCTCCGCGGAGCACGACCCGCACTTGCCGGCCTTGCAGTTCCACCGCACCGCGAGGTCCGGTGCCTGGGTGGCCTGCAGGCGGTGGATGATGTCGAGGACGACCTCGCCCTCGTTGACCTCGACGGTGAAGTCCTCCAGCCCGCCGCCGGTGTCGTCGCCGCGCCACACCCGGAACTTCCCCTGGTAGCTCATGACAGCTCCTCGGCGGTGAGGTACTTCTCCAGCTCGGTGCGGTCGAACAGGTCGAGCAGGTCGGACCGGATCGGGATCTGCGGTTTCTCCGCGACCTCCGCCCCGTCGCCGGACGCGGTGCACACCAGCAGCTTGCGCCGCCACTGCGCGTCCATCGACGGGTGGTCGTCGCGGGTGTGCCCGCCGCGGGACTCGGTCCGCAGCAGCGCGGCCTTCGCGACGCACTCCGACACCAGCAACATGTTCCTCAGGTCGAGCGCGAGGTGCCAGCCCGGGTTGAACTGCTGGTGGCCCTCGACGCTGAGCGAGCGGGCCCGTTCCTTGAGCTTCTCCAGGCGTTGCAGGGCTTCTTCCATCTCGCCCGCGCGCCGGATGATGCCGACGAGGTCGTTCATCGACTGCTGCAGCTCCATGTGCAGCGTGTACGGGTTCTCCCCGCCCTCCTGCTGGAAGGGCTTCAACGCGGTCGCACGCGCTTCGGTGACCGCCTCCTCGGCGACGGCAGGCCGTTCGCCCATCGAGCGCACGTACTCGGAGGCACCCGCACCTGCCCGCCGTCCGAAGACCAGCAGGTCCGACAACGAGTTGCCGCCCAGGCGGTTCGAGCCGTGCATGCCGCCGGAGACCTCACCGGCGGCGAAGAGCCCCGGCACGGCGGACGACCCGGTGTCCGGGTCGACCTCGACGCCGCCCATCACGTAGTGGCAGGTCGGGCCGACCTCCATGGGTTGCGCGGTGATGTCGACGTCGGCCAGCTCCTTGAACTGGTGGTGCATCGACGGCAGCCGGCGGCGGATCTCCTCGGCGGGCAACCGGGTCGACACGTCGAGGAAGACACCGCCGTGGGGTGACCCGCGCCCGGCCTTGACCTCGGAGTTGATCGCGCGCGCCACCTCGTCGCGCGGCAGCAGCTCCGGTGGGCGCCGGTTGTTCGCCTGGTCGGTGTACCAGCGGTCGGCTTCCTCCTCGTTGTCGGCGTACTTGTCCTTGAAGACGTCGGGGATGTAGTCGAACATGAACCGCTTGCCGTCAGAGTTGCGCAGCACGCCGCCGTCACCGCGGACGGACTCGGTGACGAGGATGCCCTTGACCGACGGCGGCCAGACCATCCCGGTGGGGTGGAACTGGATGAACTCCATGTTGATCAGCGAGGCGCCCGCGCGCAGGGCCAGCGCGTGGCCGTCGCCGGTGTACTCCCAGGAGTTCGAGGTGACCTTGAACGACTTGCCGATGCCGCCGGTCGCGAGGATCACCGCCGGTGCCTCGAACAGCACGAACCGGCCGGACTCGCGCCAGTAGCCGAACACGCCGGCGATCCGGTCGCCGTCCTTCACCAGGTCGGTGACGGTGAACTCCTGGAAGACCCGCAGGCGTTCCTCGTAGTCGCCGGACTCCTTGAAGTCGTCCTGCTGCAACGACACGATCTTCTGCTGCAGCGTGCGGATCAGCTCCAGGCCGGTGCGGTCACCGACGTGCGCGAGCCGCGGGTACTCGTGGCCGCCGAAGTTGCGCTGCGAGATGCGGCCGTCCTTGGTGCGGTCGAACAGCGCGCCGTAGGTCTCCAGCTCCCAGACCCGTTGCGGTGCCTCCTGCGCGTGCAGCTCGGCCATGCGCCAGTTGTTGAGGAACTTGCCGCCGCGCATGGTGTCGCGGAAGTGCACCTGCCAGTTGTCGTTCTCGTTCGCGTTGCCCATGGCGGCGGCGATGCCGCCCTCGGCCATGACGGTGTGGGCCTTGCCGAACAACGACTTGCAGAGGACAGCGGTGCGCATGCCGTGCTCACGGGCCTCGATCGCGGCGCGCAGACCGGCACCACCCGCGCCGATCACGAGGACGTCGAACGAATGCCTTTCCAGCTCGGGCAAAACCACTCCTTAGTTGATGAAGCGGAGGTCGGAGATCGTTCCCGAGGCGACCAGCGCGACGTAGAGGTCGGTGAGGCAGACGAAGATCAGCGAGGCCCACGCGAGCTGCATGTGCCGGTTGTTGAGCTTCGAGATCTGCGTCCACATCCAGTACCGGACCGGGTGCTTGGAGAAGTGCTTGAGCCGGCCGCCGGCGATGTGGCGGCACGAGTGGCACGACAGCGTGTACGCGGCAAGGAGGCTGACGTTGACGAGCAGGATGATGTTGCCGAGGCCCAGGCCGGTGCCGAACGCGAGCACCGCGTCGTAGATGTTGATCAGCAGCAGGAGCGAGGCCGCGTAGAAGAAGTAGCGGTGCAGGTTCTGCGCGATCAGCGGGAACCGGGTCTCGCCGGTGTACTTCGAGTGCGGCTCGGCCACGGCGCAGGCGGGCGGTGACGCCCAGGCCGCGCGGTAGTAGGCCTTGCGGTAGTAGTAGCAGGTGATCCGGAAGCCCAGCAGGAACGGGATGATCAGCAGCGGCGGGGTCAGGAAGCCGGGCAGTGCGGGGAACCACTGGCCGAAGTGCGAGGCTGCCGGGATGCACTCCTCGGTGAGGCACGGGGAGTACATCGGTGTGAGGTAGTGGTACTGGTCGACCCAGTAGTAGTCCCCCTGGAACGTGCGGAACGCCGCGTAGATCGAGATGAGCAGCAGCCCGACGAATGTCGTCAGCGGCGGCAACCACCATCGGTCCGTGCGCAGAGTCCTGGCGGCGATCTCTGCCCTCGCCATTGCTCACCTTTCTGGGGGTCCACGCCGTTGTGGAGGAACGACAGCGGCCCCCGCGTCTAGCGGGGGCCGTGTGATCAGCTCGGATCAGGTCCGGTGCCGGTAGCCACCGAGTCCTTCGTCGTCCGCGTCCTTCCACAACGACTCGTCGTAGGGCGTGTCTGGCACGACCACGACCTCGCGTTCCACCAGAGGCGCTTCACGCTGCCTCGGGGTGCTCAGGTCGACGAGCTCGGTGGCGTCGATGTCCATGCGTTCAACGTCGTTGGCGAGCCGCTGCACGGCCGCCACATCGCCGTACCTGGCTCGCAGCGAGCTGACGCAGTGCCGCATCTGACCGATGACCCGGCGCAGTTCGACGATCTCCGTGGACGTCATGGGGACACCTCCGTTCCAAGGTCGTGCCCCGCACTCTGCCCAATCTCAAGCCATGTGACAAGCACCACACGCCAACATTCGACACTGGCCGCCTCCCACTTACTGAATCGTTTTTGTGTCGGCGACCAGCCATGACTTACTGTGTGTGGCGTCACGCCCGTCTGTGGGACGCCACCGTTGTCGTCTCGTAAGGGCCCCACCACGGCCCGTGATGACCCGGAGATCCCCATGAGCGCTGTGCATCCCGTACTGACCGAGGTGACACGCAGGATTGCCGCCCGCAGCGCGGACTCCCGCCGCGTCTACCTCGAACGAGTGACCGCGGCCGCGCAGGACGGCACGTCCCGGTCCGGCTTCGCGTGCAGCAACCTCGCGCACGGCTTCGCCGGGATCACCGGTGGCGACAAGGCCGCGCTGCGCGCGCTGCGCAAGTCGAACATCGCGATCGTGTCCTCCTACAACGACATGCTGTCGGCCCACCAGCCGTTCCAGGAGTACCCGTCCTGGATCAAGGACTCGGTCCGCGCCGCCGGCGGGGTGTCCCAGTTCGCGGGCGGTGTGCCCGCGATGTGCGACGGCATCACGCAGGGCCGTGAGGGCATGGAGCTGTCGCTGTTCAGCCGCGACGTCATCGCCATGTCCACCGGTGTAGCGCTGTCGCACGAGATGTTCGACGCCGCCGTGCTGCTCGGCGTGTGCGACAAGATCGTGCCGGGCCTGCTGATCGGCGCCCTGTCGTTCGGCCACCTGCCGTCGATCCTGGTGCCCGCGGGACCGATGGAGTCGGGTCTGTCGAACAAGGAGAAGGCCCGCGTCCGGCAGCTGTACGCGGAGGGCAAGGCGACCCGCGAGGAGCTGCTCGACGCCGAGGCCGCGTCGTACCACTCCCCCGGCACCTGCACGTTCTACGGCACCGCGAACTCGAACCAGATGGTCGTCGAGGTCATGGGCCTGCACCTGCCGGGCGCGTCGTTCGTGCCGCCGGGCACGCCGTTGCGCCGCGCGCTGACCGAGCACGCGGGCCGCCGTGCCGTCGAGATGGCCAAGGGCGAGTCGTACACGCCGATCGCGCACATCGTCGACGAGAAGGCCGTCGTCAACGGCGTGGTGGCGCTGCTGGCGACCGGCGGCTCGACGAACCACACCATGCACCTCGTTGCGGTGGCCGCGGCGGCGGGCATCGAGCTGAGCTGGGACGACTTCTCCGACCTGTCGTCGGTCGTGCCGCTGATCGCGCGGGTCTACCCGAACGGCAGCGCCGACATCAACCACTTCCAGGCCGCGGGCGGCGTGCAGTTCGTGGTGGGCACGCTGCTCGACGCGGGCCTGCTGCACGGTGACGTGAACACCGTGGCGGGCTTCGGGCTGGACCGCTACCGCCAGGAGCCGGCGCTGGTCGACGGTGAGCTGGTGTGGCTCGACGGCCCCGGTCACAGCCTCGACGAGAACGTCCTGCGCCCCGCCTCGGCCCCGTTCGCCGCCGACGGTGGCCTGCGGATGCTGTCGGGCAACCTGGGCCGTTCGGTCATCAAGGTGTCGGCGGTGGCGGAGGAGAACCACGTCGTCGAGGCCCCCGCCCGCGTGTTCACCACGCAGGAGGCGTTCCAGGAGGCGTTCAAAGCCGGCGAGCTCGACCGGGACGTGGTCGTCGTCGTCCGCCAGCAGGGCCCGCAGGCCAACGGCATGCCCGAGCTGCACAAGCTGACCCCGCCGCTGGGCGTGCTGATGGACCGCGGCTACCGGGTCGCGCTCGTGACCGACGGCCGCATGTCCGGCGCTTCTGGCAAGATCCCGGCCGCCATCCAGCTCACCCCGGAAGCCGCCATCGGTGGCCCGCTCGGCCGGGTCCGCGACGGTGACGTCGTCCGCCTCGACGCCACCGCAGGAACCCTCGAGGTCCAGGTCTCCGCCGACGAGCTCGCCGAACGCCCACTCGTCGACTTCCCGCCGACCGGCCGTGAATGGGTCGGCACGGGCCGCGAGCTCTTCGCGGCACTGCGCCGGAGCGTCGGCCCAGCCGACCGCGGGGCAACCGTGTTCGGCCCCATCACCGCCGACCACTTCGCCCCGGTCACCCACCACTAGCCCATATATTGCCGCCTCCCCTACTCGCTGACCTGCGTCTTAGCAATGACTCGTTTGCGGTCGACGGCAAACGAGTCATTGCTAAGGCACGTCGAAGCTCGGGCCGGCGGCGTCGAGCTACCCCCGCTCACCAGCTCCGCCCAGCCCACGGCCGCCCAGCTCAACGACCTTTGCAACCAGTCTTTTGCGGACGTCCGCAAACGTTTTTTGCATCCGGGGTCGGTGAGCTCGGCACGGCAAACGAGCTCGGCTTTGCATCCGCGAGACCGCTGCAGCAGGGTGGGCGGCACAGCACGCAGCACGCGATATATCGGTTTTCGATCAAGGAGAGCACCAGTGACCAGCGGTGACATTTCGAGGGCGACCACCGGGGCGGACCTGCTCGCGTTGTCGCCCGTCATCCCCGTCGTCGTGGTCGACGACGCCGACCACGCCGTGCCGCTCGCGCAGGCACTGCTGCGCGGGGGCGTCCGCGTCATCGAGCTCACGCTGCGCACGCCGGCCGCGCTCGCCGCGATCGAGAACGTCGCCCGCGAGGTGCCGGAGATCGTGATCGGCGCGGGCACCGTCACCGCGCCCGAGCACGCCGAGCAGGCGGCGAAGGCGGGGGCGGCGTTCCTCGTCACGCCCGGTACGACCGACCGGGTCCTCGACGCCGCCGACGCGACCGGGCTGCCGTACCTGCCCGGTGCCGCGACCGTGTCCGAGGTGATGCGGCTGCTGGAACGCGGGCTCGACGCGCTCAAGTTCTTCCCGGCCGAGGCCGCGGGCGGTGTCGACTACCTGAAGTCGATCGGCGGCCCGATCCCGCACGTCCGGTTCTGCCCCACCGGCGGCATCACCCCGCAGACGGCGCCGAACTACCTGAAGCTGCCCAACGTCGGCTGCGTCGGCGGCTCCTGGCTCGCCCCCAAGGACGCCCTGCAGGCAGGCGACTGGGACCGCGTCGAGGCCCTCGCCCGCGAGGCGAGCCAGCTCGGCTAGCCCGGCGGCGCCACGAGCACGGCGTCGAAAGGCGTCGTGCTCATCGGTTCAGGACCACAGAGCGGCGACGAGCTCGGCCCGTCCCGTGATGCCGAGCTTGCGGTAGGCGCTCGACAGGTGCAGCTCGACCGTGCGGCGGGTGAGGTGCAGGGTCTCGGCGATCTGCCGGTTCGTCTGCCCCTGCGCCGCCATCCGCGCGACCCGGTTCTCCTGCTTGGTCAGGCCCTGCACCTGGTCGCCCTCGTCGCGCACCTCGTCTCCCGCGAGCTTGGCCAGCGGGTGCGCGCTGAGCTGGCGGGCCAGGTCGAACGCGCGGCGCAGGTGCGGGGCCGCGGCGTCGGTGCGGCCCTTGCGGCGCAGGTGGTGCCCCAGCCAGTACAGCGACTGCGCGTGCAGCAGCCGGTGCGGTGTCCCGGCGAGCACCTGTTCGGCCTCGGCGAGGACGTCGGCGTCGTCGGTGCTGATGCCGACGCTCATCAACGCCGTCCCGACCACCCGCGGCGACCCCCACCGCTTGGCCAGGTCGAACTCCTCGTGCGCGAGCCGCGCGGCGTCATCCCGGTTGCCCACCACCAGGTGCGCGCGCACGGCGTGGTGCCGCCACGCCATCAGCGCCGGGTTCGGCATCTCCCGCGCGACCAGGCGGCGACCGGCTTCCAGCAGGTCCTCCAGCGCACCCTCCGCGTGGCACGACGCGAGCTTGAGCCGGCCCCGCGCGTAGAGGACGTTGATGTGCTGCAACAGTTCCCCGTCCGCGGTGACCAACGGGGCGGCTTCGTCGAACTGTCCCATCTCGACACACACCTCGGCGAGCTTCGCGGAGGCGAGCAGGACCGCGGGGCAGTCGAGGTTGCCGGTCGAGACCGGCGGCGTCAGGAACGTGTAGGCGCGTGCGAGGTCGCCACCGTTGTGGAACGCGCAGCCGCGGGCGATTGTGCTGAGCATGCCGCGGCGCAGGTGCGGGTCGTTCGAGACCGGCGCGGTGCTGTGGGTGAGCCAGAGCTTGGCGATGTGCTCCGGGTCGTCGCCGAGCACCGGCACCAGGAACGTGAACAGGTAGGGCTCACCGAAGACGTCGACCCAGCCGCCCTCCAACGCCTCGAGCGCGTGCCCGACGGCCTCCGTGGACGAGTCACCACCGCGGGCGTTGCCGACCGCCAGCAACGCCGACCGCGCGCGCCGCAGGTCCGGGTCCTGCGGGACCTCGCCGACGAGGTCTTCGAAGTACTTGCCCGCGCAGTTCGCGATCTGCGCGTCGCGGTTCGCCGAGAGCAGGTACGTGGTGCAGACGAGGTTCCAGACCAGGTCGCGGTCCTCGGGCAGCAACCGCGCGATGACCATGATCGCGAGCGACACCGCGAAGTGGGCGTCCGAGCCCGTGCACATGCGCTGGATCAACGACAACGCGACGGTGGCAGCGAGCTGCGGGTCCTCGCACCGCATCAACGCGTCGCGCACCCGGTCGCGGCCGAGCCTGTTGTCCCCCAGGTGTTCGGCGTGCCCGAGCTCGACCTCGACCGACAGCCGGTCCTGTTCGGACAGGTGTTCTTCGAGCGCCCGTTCGAGGTGCTCGACCCCGCCGGCCTGGCCGACCCGTCCGCTTTCGAGTTGGTGACCGCCAAGGCGCAGGTGAACTCGGTGCGGGCGATCGGCCAGAACGTGGAACTACCGGACCGCGAGGTGCTGGTACTGCTCGCCCGGCATTCGCTGTGGCAGAAGCCGACCAGCCGGGAGGCCTCCGACCGGGGCAGGGACGCCCAGGTCCGCAAGGTGGCGGGTCAGCTCGCCGCCGAGCACACCCAGCTGTCCCGGGCAGTGACCGACGCCGCCGCGCAGCTCGGCGTGGCTCTGCCGGCGGAGCCGACAGCCGAGCAGAAGTCGTGGGCGAACGCCGTCTCGTCCAGCTCGGGCGATGAGCTCGACCGCATGTTCGCGAACCTGGCGCGCGCCGCGGACGGCTCGCTCATCGTCGAGGTCGCCCAAGCTCGCGCAACGACCAGGAGTGCCCCCGCCCGCACCGCCGCGCAGACCGGCCTGACGCTCCTGCTCAAGCACATGCTGCTGCTGGAGAGCACGGGCCTGGTGAAGGCGACGTCCCTGCAGATGACCGAGGCACCGGTCGCCCAGGCCAAGCAGAACACCCCGCCGCCACCCGGCGACTCCTCCACGAGCATCGGCTTCCTCACCGGCATCGCCGTGCTCGTCGTCGTCGGCGCCGGAACCCTCTGGCTCGTCCGCGCCGTCGGCCACCACGGCGAGCACCGCCGCTGATATATCGGCTGAGCGCTCGCCAACCGATATATCAGCACTCCGCCCTTAGCTCTCGCTGTAGCTCTGCACCCACCGGAAGCAGCCTTTGCAATGACTCATTTGCGGTCGTCGTCAAAAGACTGGTTGCTAGAGGCCAGGTCAGCGCGGTATTAGTTCGCCAGCTGTCGGATGACGAGGTCGTCAGCAGTGGGAGGTGTCGACGCGGTCGACGATGTGTGCCTCGGTGGGGTCGACGGCTTCCCACCTGTCGACGAGCCGGTCGATCACGGCGGCCGGCACGGGTTCCGGACGGGAGCGGTTGCGGGCGTGGATCACGTCCTTCGGTGCTTCCAGCCCGACGAGCGTGATTCGCGCGCGGTAGTCCGCCGCGAGCCCGATGCAACGGTCACGGAGCTGCCGCGAGATGTTGGTCGCGTTCCACACGAACCGCTCCTTCGCCCGCAGCAGCACCCGCGCTTCTTCGAACGCAGCCGCCGCCACGGCCCGTTGGTCGCCATCGGGAGCGATACCGAGCCGTGTGCGCACGGCGTCCAAACTCACCACGGGCCAGCCCGGCCGATGGGTGGCAATCCAGTGGTCCTTCCCGACACCGGGCAGACCCGACAGCACGGTCACCTCGACGCGCGTGTCGTCGTAGGCGGCGTAACCGGGGTCGCGGCCAGGCGTTCGGAAGTACTGGAACCGGGCGTGGTCCGACGGGAACTCCCGCGGCCGGTCCAGGCACGCGCGTTCGCGGCAGTACTCCTCGAACAGCGCGATGTTCTCCAGCACCGACGCGGCGTCACCGCAGATCCGGCCGAGGATGTCGGCGCGGGCGAGCGTCGCCAGGTCGTCGTTGCGCGCGAGCAGGCTCACCCGGAACGCGATGTGGTCGAGGTCCGGCCGTTCCAGCGCCCAGAACGGCACTTGGTGGTGGCGCACCAGGGCGGCGACGTGCTCACGCCACTCGATCGGCCGCCCCATCTCCCACAGCAGCCGGCGCGCCATCAGGTCCCCGGCCCGCGAGTGGCCGTGTGCGGTGATCCGGCCGTCCTCGACCTGCGTGCGGAACGGTTTCGCCACGTCGTGCAGCAGCACCGCCGCGAACAACCGCACCCGGTCCGCCTCCGGTCGCGCCCGCCACTCCGGCAGCTCGGCCAACGCCTCGCACGCCATTCGCGTGTGCGTCGCAACGTCTCCCTCGGCGTGATGTACCGAGTCCTGCGGAACACCTTCCAACGCGCGCACCCAGGCGAACTCGTCACGCACCGCATCCCAGTCCAGCGTCCACGATGGACCGGCTGGGCAGAGCTGCTCAAACACGGTCCACCACCCGGTTCGGCAGGGCAGGCCGGTCCTGCCAATGGCTGCCCGAGTGCAGCACGGCGGTGAGGAACGTCGGGCGCACCCACTTGTACCGCTCGACCGTACGACCGTCCTCCTCCACCTTGATGTAGAGGCCTTCCATGTCGTCGTCGGAATCCGTTTCCGCGACAACGACATCCGGGTCCTGTCCGGCCGAGCGCGCCGCCTCCACCAAGACGTCACGCCATCGCGCCGTGCGGCACGTCGACGGCCCGACCAACGCCTTCAGGTCCTTGAGCGCCCGCAACGGACCTTCGTGCAGCACGGGCACGGACACCACGGGCGTGCCCGCGAGCACGCGCCGGCGTTCCGGAGTGGACAGGAACTCGCCGGTCTCCCGGTCGAGCAGGTCGAACTCGCAGAAGTGGTGCGGCAGCGCGTCGTAGAACACGGTGTGCTTGGCGTACAACCATTCCCCGTACAGCACGAAACGTGAGCCGAGCCGTTCGTGCAGCACCGCCTGATGCGTCGCGGCCCACGCCTTGAGCGGCGCGAACTGCCGTTCGCGCGGCCCACCGGTCAGGTAGTGGCCGCGGGACTGGAGCCGCAGCACGCCGTCGGGCGTGAAGCTGATGCCCGCGTTGGCACCGTCGAGCTTCTCCTCGACGACGAGGTGCCGTCCCGCGATCGCACGGAACGGCACCTGGTCGAGGTCCTCGTCGCCCGGTTGCAGGCGCGAGCCCTGGAGGTGGGGCGTCCGCGGGTACTTGCGCAACATGCCCCGATTTGTAGCCCGCCGCGGCAGGCGGGGGCGAACGGTTTACGCCTGGCCGACGAACGCCGCCTTGTCGGAGCCGAAGCTCGGTTCGAACACGAGCTGCATCTCGCCCGGCTGCGTGCCGGCGGTGTCGAACACCCGTTCCGCCTTCTGCCCGTTGAACTGCGCGTCGTTGCCGAGCACCAGTCCGACGAACGCGGCGATGGCGGTGACGTTGTTGAAGATGATGACCGGCCGACCACGACACCGGCCGTGAACAGCACGAACAGCGCGAAGATCCACCTACGGACACCGCCCGATCGAGTTAACGCGGGCGCGGCACCCGACTTCCGAAGGTAGCGGCGCGGATACGATCCGTACACGCTGGCCCGGTTGGATGCCATTTCCCGAAAGGACCCTGCAATGGCACGACGACTCCTCGGAACCCTGCTCGCGGCGATCGCCGCGATCGGCGCGACGACGGCACCCGCTCAGGCCGCTGTCGACTTCACCGGCATCGTGGCGCTCAACAACTGCTCCGGCTCACTGGTCCGGCTGCCGTCCTCGACGGCGGCGGACAAGGCGCTCGTGCTCACGAACGGGCACTGCGTCAAGCTGATGAAGGCCGGCGAGGTGATCGTCAACCAGACCGTGTCCCGCAGCTTCAGCCTGCTCGGCGGGTCCGGCTCGAAGATCGCGACCCTCACCGGCACCAAGCTCGTCTACGCGACGATGACGGGCACGGACGCCGCGCTCTACCAGCTCAACACGACCTACGGGCAGATCCAGCAGCAGTACGGCAGCCGTGCGCTGGAACTGTCGGCCTCGCACCCCGTTGCCCAGACGGACATCCGTGTCGTCTCCGGCTACTGGAAGCGGATCTACTCCTGCCAGATCGACGGGTTCGTGCACCAGCTCAGGGAGGACGCCTGGACCTGGCGCGACTCCATCCGCTACACGTCCGCGTGCAACACGATCGGCGGAACCTCGGGCTCGCCGATCATCGACAACACCAGCGGCAAGGTCGTCGGCGTCAACAACACCGGCAACGAGAGCGGTGGCCGCTGCACGATGAACAACCCGTGCGAGGTGGACGCCGCCGGCCAGGTGACCGTCCGGCGCGGCATCAACTACGGCCAGCAGACGTTCGGCTTCGTCTCCTGCTTCGGCCCCGGAACGACGCTCGACCTGTCGTTGCCGGACTGCGCGGTCGCGAAGCCGTAGGCACGGCGGAAGCCGGGACGCCCCTTGCCGCGTCCCGGCTTCCTGGTCCGCGCACTACCGCGCCGCGCGGACGATCATGTCGGCGACGGCCTCCGGGTGCGACACCGCGACCGAGTGCGAGGCGTCGCGGACCTCGACGACGGCCTTGGCGTGGGCGCGCTCGGCCATCCACCGCTGCGCCGCGACCGGGATGTTCTTGTCCTTGCCCGCGTTCACGAAGTACGACGGGATCGCGTGCCACGCGGGCTCACCGGCGCCCTCCGACAGCGCGGAGTCGTTGACCGGCCGTTGCGTCGCCGCGGCCAGCGTCGCCTCACGGCGGGGGACGTCGGCGGCGAACTGCTGCCAGTACTCGTCCTGCTGGATCGCGAGGTCCTTGGTGCCGTCACCGAGGTCGATGACCTGCAGCGTGTCGCCGAGCGTGCTGCCGGGGAACTTGTTCGACAGCTCCAGCGCGCTCTCGCCCTTCTCCGGCGCGAACGCGGCGACGTAGACCAGCGACTTCACGTTCTGGTTGCCCAGCGCGGCCTGCGACCCGACCATGCCGCCGTAGGAGTGACCGGCCAGCACGACGGGACCCTCGATCGAGGCGAGGACCCTGCGCAGGTAGTTGGCGTCGTAGGTCAGGCCGCGCAGCGGGTTCGCCACCGCGACGACCGGGAATCCCTTGCGCTGCAGGCGTTCCACGACCCCGTTCCAGCTGGAGGCGTCCGCGAACGCGCCGTGCACCAGCACGATGGTCGGCTTCTTGGCGCCGGGCTTTTCGGTCTTCTCCGCGGCACCGGCACCCGACGGAACGGCGGCGGCCAGGGCCAGCAGGGTCCCCAGAACGGCGAAAACCTTGCGAACTCGCATTGCTCTCTCACTCTCGTCCGGCACCGGGTGATGGTGCATCGTGCTCGATTAAGTCGTGCACGATGTAAACTACCGGACGAGTTACCTCGTATGCGATGTAATTCAGCTCACTGGCGTTCGGCGCCGTGCTTCACCCGGTGCAGGGCCTTGCGCAGGACCTCGATCTCCTGGGCGTCCATGCCGAGCGCCTGGCTCAGCCGGGTGGTGATCTCCGCACCGATCCACCTGAGCTCACGGCCCTTGTCGGTGAGCTGGACCAGCACCGAACGCTCGTCATCGGGGTGCGTGACGCGCACCAGCAGCCCGCTCTTCTCCAGCCGTTTGATCAACGGCGACAGGGTGCTGTACTCCAGGTCGAGCTCCTGGACGAGTTCCCTGATCGGCCGCGAGTCCCGCTCCCACAGCAGCAGCATCACCAGGAACTGCGGGTAGGTGATGCCGGCCTTGTCCAGGATCGGCCGGTAAAACCCGGTGACCGCCCGCGACGTCGTGTAGAGGTCGAAGCACAGCAGTTCGGAGACCGTGGGGGTCACAGCGGGCGACGCCTCGGGAGTGGTGCTCACGTGGTTCAGGCTACTCGTGACGAACCGGACGAGCGGCAAGATCGGTCACCGGCCGTCGATCACCGGTTCGGGCCACGGGAGCACAGTCAGCTCCGGCCACTGAGCACGCCACCGCCGGGTCTTCTCCTCGTAGACACCGCGAGGAGCGAGCACCGGGTTCGGGCGGACTACGAGGGTGAACACGTCGGCCAGCCCGTGTGGCGCGTAGACCCGCCACCGGTCGCCTTCGAGCCTGATGCCCACGCAACAGGTCGTGGCGGCGAACGAGTCGATGGCCGCCTCGGTTGAAGTGTGGGGCGCGCAGGGCACGCCGAACCGGTCCTCGTACCAGAGGTGCACACGAGCCTCGTTGCGGATCTCGACGTCCACCGGCAGGTCGCCGAAAACCCGCGCGCCGGCCTCGATGACCTCGTTCTCGGCGGCCCAGCCGAGGTCGGAGTCGTCGAAGTAGAACAGGTCGTAGTCCTTGATGCCCTCGCCCGACGGGCAACCGGTGATGACGTTCCACACCGTCTGGACCACGCAGCCCGCCGTGAGGTACCAACCCGGCAGGCCCAGTCCCGCGGCCCGGGTCAGGACCTCGACCAGCAGCTCGTTGCGCGCGAGGACCGCACGCAACGCCATGACCTGGTCGTCCACCGGTAACCGGGCGAGCGCGGCCCCGTGCTGCACGGGCCTACGACCAGGGCTCGTCCAGCGCCGAGGCCTCGTCCCCGGCGGCACGCAGCTCGTCGCGCACCACCCGGTACGCGAGGCCTTCCGCGTATCCCTTGCGCGCCAACGCCCCCACGAGACGGCGTATCTTCGCCGTCTCGTCCACACCGGACATGGTGCGCAGCCGTTTGCGGACCAGCTCGCGGGCCTTCTCCTCCTCGGCCTCACCGTCGACGGCGGCGACGGCCTCGGCCACCACCTCGTCGGCGACGCCCTTGCGGCGCAGCTCCATGGTGAGGGCGCGGCGGCCGAGACCGTTGTAGTTGTGCCGCGACTGCACCCACATCTCCGCGAACTGCGCGTCGTCGATCAGGCCGGCGCGGTCGAACTTGCCGAGGACGACCTCGGCCACGCCTTCGCTGATCCCCTTGCGCAGCAACGCGTCGTGCAGCTCGCGCCGGGACCGGGCACGAGCGGTGAGCAGCGCGTAGCAGATGTCGCGCGCCTTGCGCTGCTCCTCAGCCTCGTCCAACGCGGAACTCAGAACTCGACGGGAGCCGCGGGTGCCGACTCGTCGGCGTCGAGCGTGGCGCCGATGCCGAGCTTGTCCTTGATCCGCTTCTCGATCTCGTTCGCGATGTCCGGGTTCTCCAGCAGGAACTTGCGGGCGTTCTCCTTGCCCTGGCCGAGCTGGTCGCCCTCGTAGGTGTACCAGGCACCGGACTTGCGCAGGATGCCCTGGTCGACGCCCATGTCGATGAGCGAGCCCTCGCGGCTGACGCCCTTGCCGTAGAGGATGTCGAACTCGGCCTGCTTGAACGGCGGCGCGACCTTGTTCTTCACGACCTTGACCCTGGTGCGGTTGCCGACGGGCTCGCCGCCGTCCTTCAGGGTCTCGATGCGGCGGACGTCCAGGCGCACGGAGGCGTAGAACTTCAGCGCCTTACCACCGGTCGTGGTCTCCGGGGAGCCGAACATCACGCCGATCTTCTCGCGCAGCTGGTTGATGAAGATCGCGGTCGTGTTGGACGCGCTGAGCGCACCGGTGATCTTGCGCAGCGCCTGGCTCATCAGGCGGGCCTGCAGACCGACGTGGTTGTCGCCCATCTCGCCCTCGATCTCGGCGCGCGGCACGAGGGCGGCGACCGAGTCGATGACCAGGATGTCGAGCGCACCGGAGCGGACCAGCATGTCCGCGATCTCCAGGGCCTGCTCACCGGTGTCGGGCTGGGAGACCAGCAGCGCGTCGGTGTCGACGCCCAGCTTCTTCGCGTACTCCGGGTCGAGCGCGTGCTCGGCGTCGATGAACGCCGCGATGCCACCGGCCTTCTGGGCGTTCGCCACGGCGTGCAGCGCCACGGTCGTCTTACCGGAGGACTCCGGACCGTAGATCTCGACGACACGACCCCTCGGCAGACCACCGATGCCGAGCGCCACGTCCAGGGCGATCGCACCGGTCGGGATCACCTCGATCGGAGCGCGGCCCTCTTCGCCGAGGCGCATCACGGAGCCCTTGCCGAACTGCTTGTCGATCTGCGCCAGGGCCAGCTCGAGCGCCTTGTCCCGGTCGGGTGCTGCGGGTGCCATCTTGGGTCCACCTTTTGTCGTCTGCCGTTGCTTCGTCATGTTGGACCTGACGCTACTGGCGGGGTCTGACAATTTTGCGAAGCCGGGGGTCGGGCCCACTGTAGCCGAACACGTGTTCGAGCACACGTGACACTCCGGCCCGCGAGGTCAGCGGCGGTTTTCGGGGATTTCGAACGCCTCGCACACGGCGACCCAGACCGCTTTCGCGTCGATCCCGGCCTCCAGCGCCTGGTCGGCGGTGCGGCCGCCGAGCGACGACAGCACGTGGTCGCGGGCGATCATCTCCCCCCTGACCTCGCCGAACTCCCCCGACATCAGCTTGCGGAACATGGTGAGGCGCACGCACAGACCCTAACGGGCGGTCCTGCGCAGCGACGCGAAGAGGCAGACGACGAGCAGCGGCAGCGCGGTGAACCCCACGATCAGCCCGAGCGCGGCGTACGACCACGCCGTCACGACGACACCGGCCACCGCGCCACCCACGGCGCCGCCGACGTTCATCATCAGATCGGACAGCCCCTGCGCCGCGGGGCGCTCGTCCACACTCACGGACTCCGTGAGCAGCGCGGACCCCGACACCAGCCCCGCCGACCAGCCGAACCCGAGCACCACCAGGCCCGCGGCGAGCTGCGGGGCGTCGTGCGAGGGCGCCATGCCCGCGATCGCGGCGGCCGCTACGACCAGCGACGCCCCGATGGCGAGCACCGGCACCCGGCCCAGCCGGTCCGCCAGCCACCCGAACAACGGGCTCGCCGCGTACATCGCGGCCACGTGCAGGCTGATCACGATGCCGACCACGCGCAACGACGACCCGGCGTGGTTCATGTGGACCGGTGTCATCGACATCAGCCCGACCATCGCCGTGTGGCACAACATCACCCCAACGAGTGCAAGCCGTGCCATCGGCCCGAGCGATCCCCAGATCCGCACCCCACCGGGCGCCCCGCCGCCGGAGCAGTGCGCCGGTTGCACCGGCCGGGTGCTCCTGACCACCACCAACGGGTCGGGGCGCAGGCCGAGCTGGATGCCTAGCACCGCGATCCCGAGCACCAGCGCGGAGAGGACGAACGGCCCGACGCCCACCGGCAGCCCGATCGCGGCCGTCACCCGACCGGCTGGATCCGCGAGGTTCGGCCCGACGATCGCGCCGATCATGGCCGCCCACACCACGCGCGACAGCTCACGCGCACGGCGTTGTGGGTGCGCGAGATCCGTTGCGGCATAACGAGCCGCGAGGTTCGCACTCGACGCACCGCCGAACAGGAGGAGTCCCACTAACAACATGGGCCACCATCCGAGGGCCACGGCGACAGCGGCGACCAACGCACCGATAGCGCCCATGCCGTAGCCGAGGGTCAACGCCGGGCGGCGCCCGCGCCGTTGTGCGAGACGGGCGCCGGGCAGGGCGAGCAGTGCGGCTCCGGCGACGGCCGCGGTCTGCGCGAGCCCGCCGACGGCGTCGGACCCGGACAGCGACGCGGCGATCAGCGTGCTGATCGCGAGGCCGATCGTCATCGCGGCCGACCCCATGATCTGGGTGCCGGTCAGGACCCGAACGACCTTGCGCTGCACGCGTTCGACCTGCGGCGCGACGGTCACCATGATCGCGATCGTGGCACGCCGGGGCGCCCCGCCGACAGGGCCGTTGCGGTTACTCCCCCGGTTGGACGGACTTCTCGAAGAAGTCGGCGACCTCGTCGGGCTTGAGCTCGTCGGCGTTCTCCTCGGCGTGCTTGGTGAGGATGCCGAACATGGGGCGGCCCTTGGCCGTGAAGACCAGCACGCCGGTGCCGCTCGAGGTGGCCGCCCGGTAGGTGCCCTCCAGGCCGTTGCCGGTCCAGTCGGCCTCGACCCGGTCGGTCTGGAACGACCTCACGACGGCGTCGGCGTTGTTCTCGGCGCCGGTGACGCTGTCGGTGAGGATGTACTGGACCTCGTAGCCGTCGCGGACCGCGCAGCTCACGACCGTGCCCTTGATCTCGTCCATGCCGGTGATCTGCGCGGAGTCGGCCTTCTCGCAGCCGCCGCCGTCGGGCACGGTGCCGGCGAGCTGGCGCAGGCAGCGGGTGAAGCCCTGGCCGTCCTGGGTGACGTCGTCCTTGCACTCATCGGCGCTGGGCAGGTCGGGGCCGGACAGCGCGAAGACCGCGCCGATGACGCCGGCGACCAGCACGACCACGCCGCCGATGCCGAGCAGGACCTTCTTGCTGTCCTTCTTCTGCACCTGCTGGGGGACGGGGAAGTTCATCGGGTAGCTGCCGCTGACCGACGGGTTCACCGGGTAGGGGCCGGTGACCGGGTAGCTGCCGCTGGCGGAGTAGGCGCCGCTGGTGCTCGGGTTGACCGGGTGCGAACCGCTCGCGGTGGGGCCGACCGGGTACGAGCCGCTGGTGGTGGGGCCGACCGAGTGCGGAGCGCTCACGGCCGGGCTGACCGGCGTGGTCACGACCGTGGGCGGCTCGTCGTACCGGGGCTTGTCGTCCTCGGCCTTCAGGGTGATCGTCGCGCGGTCCACGGCGAGAGCACCGGACGCGACGATGGTCTCGGGGTGGTCGGGGTTGGTCGGGACGATGCCGACCTTCTCCGCGATGGTCTGCGCGACCAGCGGCATCCGGCAGGAGCCGCCGACGAGGTAGACGTGCTCGGGCGTGACGCCGGCCCTGCGGACGGTGGAGATGAGCAGCTCGGTGCTGCGGATCAGGCTGGGCCGGATCAGCGCCTCCAGCTCGTCGCGCGTGACGACGACCTTCTCGAACGGCTCCGGCATCATCACCTCGACCTGGGGCAGCTCGGAGAGGTCCTCCTTCGCGAGCCGCAGCTCCTCGCGCAGGCCGAGGCGGGCGCGGTGGTCGTCGGTGGTGACCGGGCGCAGCAGCCGCTGCCAGCCAGCCGGGTCCTTGTGCGAGACGGTGCGGCCGATGTGCTCCAGCAGCGCCTCGTCCACGTCCAGGCCACCGACGTCGCTGAGGCTGCCGTCGGCGAGGATGCGGTGCTCCGCGTCGAGCACGGAAACGTCGAACGTGTCGGCGCCGAAGTCGTAGACCGCGAGCGGGCGGCCACCGCCGAGCGAGGCCACCGCGATGGCCTCGGGGACGGGCACGAGCTCACCGGTCATGCCCGCGAGCCGTGCGGCGGACAGGAGCTTGTTGCGCCTGGTCGGGCCCCATTCGGCCGGGTGGGTCAGGCGGATCTCGTCGAGCTGCCCGCCCTGCAGCAGCGGGGTCACCGCCTCCATCACGCGTGCGTAGACGGCCGCGAGCGCGTCGTTGAGCGGGAGCTGCGTGCCGGCGAGCTTGATCGTGGGCTTGTCGATGTGGCGCTTGGGCGTGGCCTCGTAGCGCGACGGGTCCTGCCGGGACCGGCGTTCGGCCTCCCTGCCGACGAGCAGGGTGCCGTCCTCGTCGAGGTAGACCGACGAGGGCATGGTCGGCCCCCCGTCCACATCCACGACACCGTGGTCGGACAGCACCGCAACCGTGTTGGCGGTGCCCAGGTCGACGGACAGGACGCGCACCGGTCTCCCCTCACAGACGTTCGGGGGTGATCGTGCCACAGGGGGCTCCGGCGGGTGCTCGGACCTGCGCAATCAGAAATTGTCAGACCCCGGCGTCATGATGGTCTCCATGGACGTGACGAAGGCATTCTCACCGGCGACCAGGCAGTGGTTCGCCGGGGCCTTCGCGGCGCCCACCCAGGCGCAGACGGGTGCGTGGGCGGCCGCTGCGGCGGGCGAGCACGCGCTGGTCATCGCACCGACGGGCTCGGGCAAGACGCTGGCCGCGTTCCTGTGGGCGCTGGACCGGCTGGCGTCGGCCGCGGTCCCGGAAGAGCCGCGGCGGCGGTGCCGGGTGCTGTACGTGTCGCCGCTGAAGGCGCTGGCCGTGGACGTGGAGCGGAACCTGCGGGCGCCGCTGACGGGCATCCGGCAGGCGGCGCAGCGGCTGGGGCTGGCGGAACCGTCGATCACGGTGGGCATGCGCACGGGTGACACGTCGCCCGAGGAGCGGCGGGCGTTCGGGCGGACCCCGCCGGACGTGCTGGTGACGACGCCGGAGTCGTTGTTCCTGCTGCTCACGTCCTCGGCGCGGGAGTCGCTGCGCGGGGTGGAGACGGTGATCGTCGACGAGGTGCACGCGGTGGCGGGCACCAAGCGCGGCGCGCACCTGGCGTTGTCACTCGAACGGCTGGACTCGCTGCTGGAACGGCCGGCGCAGCGGATCGGGCTGTCGGCCACGGTGCGGCCGGTCGAGGAGATCAGCACGTTCCTCGCCGGTGGGCGGCCGGTGTCGGTGGTGCAGCCGAAGACCCCGAAGACCATCCAGGTCGAGGTGGAGGTGCCGGTCGAGGACATGTCGGTGCTCGGCCAGCCGACGGGTGAGGTGTCGGGGTCGGCGGCCGGTGCCGAGCAGCGCACGTCGATCTGGCCGTCGGTCGAGGCGCGGATCCTGGAGCTGGTGCGGGCGCACCGGTCGACGATCGTGTTCGCGAACTCGCGCCGGCTCGCGGAGCGACTCACGGCGCGGCTGAACGAGCTCGACGAGGAGGCGGCCGCGGCCGCGGAGGGCACCGGGCCGGAGTCGTTCCCGGCGGAGGCGATCGGGCAGTCGGGGCTGACGGTGCAGAAGTCCGCGTCGGTGGCCCGTGCGCACCACGGGTCGATGTCGCGGGAGCAGCGCACCGCCGTGGAGGAGGACCTGAAGTCGGGGCGGCTGCCGTGCGTGGTGGCCACGTCGTCGCTGGAGCTCGGCATCGACATGGGCGCGGTCGACCTGGTGGTGCAGGTGGAGGCGCCGCCGTCGGTCGCGTCGGGTCTGCAGCGCGTCGGCCGCGCGGGTCACCAGGTGGGCGCGGTGTCGCGGGGCGTGATGTTCCCGAAGTTCCGCGGCGACCTGGTGTCGTGCGCGGTGGTGGCCGAGCGGATGCAGAGCGGTGCGATCGAGGCGGTGCGGTTCCCGCGCAACCCGCTGGACGTGCTGGCGCAGCACATCGTCGCGATGGTGGCCATGGAGGCGTGGCCGGTCGACGAGCTGACGGCGCTGGTGCGGCGGGCGGCACCGTTCGCGGGACTGCCGGACTCGGCGTTGCACGCGGTGCTGGACATGCTGTCGGGCCGGTACCCGTCGGAGGAGTTCGGCGAGCTGCGGCCGCGGATCACGTGGGACCGGGTGAACTCCGAGCTGCGCGGCCGTCCTGGTTCGCAGCGGCTGGCGGTCACCTCCGGCGGCACGATCCCCGACCGCGGGCTGTTCGCGGTGATGACGCCGCCGTCGGAGAACGGTCCCGGGTCGCGGGTCGGTGAGCTCGACGAGGAGATGGTCTACGAGTCGCGGGTGGGCGACACGTTCCTGCTGGGCACGTCGTCGTGGCGGGTCGAGGACATCACGCACGACCGGGTGATCGTGGTGCCCGCTCCCGGCCAGCCGGCGCGGATGCCGTTCTGGAAGGGCGACGCGCCGGGCCGGCCGCTGGAACTGGGCCGTGCCATGGGGAAGTTCCTGCGCGAGGTGTCCACGATGGAGGACGCGGCGGCGCGTGCCCGTGCGGCCTCGGCGGGGCTGGACGAGTGGGCGACGGACAACCTGCTGGCGTACCTGGGTGAGCAGCGGGAGGCCACGCGGCACGTGCCGAACGACCGGACCGTGCTGGTGGAGCGGTTCCGCGACGAGCTGGGCGACTGGCGGCTCGTGGTGCACTCGCCGTTCGGCGCGCAGGTGAACGCGCCGTGGGCCCTCGCGATCGCGGCACGGTTGCGGGAGCGGCGCGGGGTCGAGGCGCAGACGGCGCACTCGGACGACGGCATCGTCCTGCGGCTGCCCGACGCGCTGGACGCCGACGGGCAGGAGGTCACCGCGAGCGCGGAGGACGTGCTGCTGGACCCGGACGAGGTCGAGCAGATCGTGGTCGCCGAGGTCGGTGGCTCGGCGTTGTTCGCGGCCCGGTTCCGCGAGTGCGCGGCCCGGTCGCTGTTGCTGCCCCGTCGCGACCCGCGCCGGCGCACCCCGTTGTGGCAGCAGCGGCAGCGTTCGGCGCAGCTGTTGTCGGTGGCCTCGAAGTACGAGCGTTTTCCCGTTGTGCTGGAAGCGATGCGCGAGTGCCTGCAGGACGTCTACGACGTGCCGGGCCTGCGTGAGCTGATGTCGGACGTGCGCGCGCGGCGGGTGCGCGTGGTCGAGGTGGAGACGCCGTCGCCGTCGCCGTTCGCCCGCAGTCTTCTCTTCGGGTACGTCGGCATGTTCCTCTACGAGCTCGACGCGCCGCTCGCCGAACGCCGCGCGGCCGCGTTGTCACTCGACTCGACGCTGCTGGCCGAGCTGCTGGGCTCCGAGGCGATCCGCGAGCTGCTCGACCCCGAGGTGGTCGCAGAGGTCGAGCAGAGCCTGCAGCGCCTGTCCGCGGACCGCCGTCCCCGGCACGCGGAGGACACCGCGGACCTGTTGCGGTTCCTGGGAGACCTCTCCGACGCGGAGGCGGCGGAGCGCGGTGTGCCGCGGGAGTGGCTGGACGAGCTGGTGGCGGAGCGCCGTGCGATCCGTGTCCGCATCGCCGGTGAGGAACGCACGATCGCCATCGAGGACGCGGGCCGGGTGCGCGACGCGTTGGGCGTGGCACTGCCTGTCGGTGTCCCGGAGGCCTTCACCGAACCGGTCGCCGATCCGCTCGGCGACCTGCTGAACCGCTACACCCGCACCCACGGCCCGTTCGCCGCCACCGAGCCCGCGGCCCGTTTCGGCCTGGGTGTGGCCGTCGTGACGGGTGTGCTGGAACGCATGGCCGCCACCGGCCGCCTGGTCCGCGGTGAGCTGCGCCCCGGCGGCACCCACACCGAGTACTGCGACGCCGACGTGCTGCGCCGCCTGCGCCGCGGCTCCCTGGCCCGCCTGCGTTCCGAGGTCGAGCCGGTCGAGCCCGCCGCGCTCGGCCGTTTCCTGCCCGCGTGGCACGGTCTCGGCCGCCGCCTGCGCTCCGCCCCGACCGCCGACGACGTGTTCTCCGTCGTCGAACAGCTCGCCGGCGCCCCATTGCCCGCAAGTGCGCTGGAGTCGTTGCTGCTGCCGTCGCGCCTGCCCGGCTACTACCCGGCCCTGCTCGACGAGCTGACCGCGTCCGGCGAGGTCACCTGGACCGGCTGCGGTTCCCTGTCCGGTGGCGACGGCTGGATCGCGCTGGCCCCCACCGACGTGGCCGACCTGCTGCTGCCCGACCTGGTGCCGGAGTCGATCCCCGAGTCCCCGTTGCACACCGCGGTGCTGGAGTCCCTGTCCGGCGGCGCGCTCTTCTTCCGCCAGGTCGTCGACCGCACCTCGCTGTCCGTGCAGTGCACCGACGCCGAGGTCGTCGGCACCCTCTGGGACCTGGTCTGGGCGGGCCTGGCCACGAACGACACCCTGGCCCCGCTGCGCGCCCTGGTCTCCGGCGGCGGCGCCGCCCACAAGTCCCGCCGCGCCACCCCGCGCGGCCGCTACGCCCGCCTGCGCGCCGCCCGCCCCGACCTGCCCTCCCGCACCGGCCCGCCATCAGCGGCCGGCCGCTGGTCCCTCGCCGTCGCCCCGGCCGCCGACCCGACCCGCCGCGCCGCCGCCCGCGCCGAGTCGTTCCTCGAACGCCACGGCGTCCTCACCCGCGGCGCCCTCGACACCGAGCGCGTGACCGGCGGCTTCAGCTCCGTCTACCGCGTCCTGCGCGCCATGGAGGAGTCCGGTCAGGTCATCCGCGGCTACGTCGTGGAAGGCCTGGGCGCCGCCCAGTTCGCCGCCCGCGGCGCCGTCGACCGCCTCCGCACCCTCTCCCGCTCCCCGGGCCAACCCGCACAGGCGGACCAGCCCGCCGTGGTCCTGGCCGCAGCCGACCCGGCCCAGCCCTACGGCGCCGCCCTCACCTGGCCCACCCCACTCGGCGAAGGCAAACACCGCCCCGCCCGCAAAGCCGGTGCCCTGGCCGTCCTGGTCGACGGCACCCCGGCCCTCTACGTGGAACGCGGCGGCAAGTCCCTGCTCTCCTTCACCGACGACGACCAAACCCTCCGCACCGCCGCAACCGCCCTGAGCCGCGCAGTCCGCGACGGCTGGCTGGGCCAACTGGCCGTCCAACGCGCCGACGGCGAATCCGCCCTCACCTCCCACCTGGCCACCGTCCTGCAAGAGGCCGGCTTCCGCGCCACCCCGAAGGGCCTCCGCCTCCGCGCCTGACCCCACCCCAGAGCCGGATTGGCGTAGGCAACATGGGTGGCGCGCGGCTGTGGCCGGGCGCGAGTTGGCCAGGGCGCGGATTGGCCGGGCCGCGGCGTGGCGAGGGTCCAGGTTGGCGGGACGCGGGTTGGCAGGGGCGCGGGTTGGCAGGGGCGCAGGTCGTCCGGGCGCAGGTCGTCCGGAGTGCGGCGTGACAGAAAGGTGCGGGTTAGCGGAGCGCGGCGCGAGCAGGCACGCACGGCTTGGCGCGGCACCACTTGGCCGAGTGCGATTGGTCAGGTGCAGCCAGCAAACTTCCGCTGGTGCCCGATCACCCGGTCCGGCTCAACAAGCCTGCTGATGCCGACCCGAGCAGCGTTGGCTGACTCGATGGGCGCGCTTCACCCAGCACGATCTCCAATCCAAGTGCGACACCCGATCCTGCGCTACCGCCGAGCCCAGCCCGCCGAGCCGAGCACTCCCGACTCACCACGTCGCAGATGCCACCCACTCATCGACGACAGTCCACAGTCGACAACCCGCGCTGACATCTCACCCGCCCTGCAACTCCACCCATCTCACTCGGCACTGGCCGTGCTGACCCGGCTTCCGTCAGCTGGCTCGAACCGTGTCTGCTCGTCGACCTTCCTCCTCACCTCAAATCCGAACCCTGGCCGCACCCCCGCGTTCCTCCGCATTGCGGGCGGGCGAACTGACGGATCAGGACATCGTTCGGCGGGTGCATGTGGAAGAAGACGACAGACAGGGCGGATCAGGACAAGGTTCACCCGTTGGAGTGACAGGCAACGAGCATCAGGCCGGGAAGAGGGAGCTGTAGGCGTTGAGTGCGGGTTGGCCGCCGAGGTGGGCGTAGAGGACGGTGGAGTTGCGGTCGATCTCGCCTGAGCTCACGAGGTGGATGAGGCCGGCCAGGGACTTGCCCTCGTAGACGGGGTCGGTGATCATGCCTTCGAGCTGGGCGCCGAGGCGCATGGCGTCGAGGGTGGTGTCGTCGGCCAGGCCGTAGACGCCGGCGTGGAAGCGGTCGTCGAGGAGGATGTCCTCTTCGGACACCGTGGTGTTGCGGAGCTTGGCGGTGTTGTGGGCGATGCGGGTGATCTGGGCGAGGGTTTCCGCGGGCTTCGCGGAGGCGTCGATGCCCAGGACGCGGCGGTTGGGGTCGCCTGCGAAGCCGGCGACCATGCCGGCCTGGGTGCTGCCGGTGACCGAGCAGACGATGATGGTGTCGAAGAAGACGCCGAGCTGGGCCTCTTGTTCGCGGACCTCGTCGGCCCAGGTTGCGAAGCCCATGCCGCCCAAGGGGTGGTCGGAGGCGCCTGCCGGGATCGGGTAGGGGGTGCCGCCGGCGGCGCGGACGTCGTTGATGGCCTGTTCCCAGGCGGGTTTGACGCCGATGCCGAAGTCGGCGTTCACGAGGCGGACGTCGGCGCCCATCATGCGGCTCAGCAGGATGTTGCCCACGCGGTCGTGGCCGGTGTCGGTCCAGTCGACCCAGCTTTCCTGCACCAGCACGGCTTTGAGGCCGGCGCGGGCGGCTGCGGCGGCCACCTGGCGGGTGTGGTTGGACTGGATGCCGCCGATGGAGACGAGGGTGTCGCAGCCGGTGGCGAGGGCGTCGGCGACGAGGTACTCGAGTTTGCGGGTCTTGTTGCCGCCGTAGGCGAGGCCGGAGTTGCAGTCCTCGCGCTTGGCCCAGACCGCGGCGCCGCCGAGGTGAGCGGTCAGGCGGTCGAGGCGGTGGACCGGGGACGGGCCGAAGAGCAGCGGGAACCTGTTCACAGCTCCTCCAGGAGGGTGCCCCAGTTCTCGTCCACGAGAAGAGCGGCCTGTTTGTCGTCGCGTCGTTCGCAGGCCTCGATGATCTGCTGGTGCTGGGTCACCGAGTGGCGGGCGTGGGGGGACGAGAAGCGGTTGTGCTCGGCGCGGCGGACGAGTGGGGTGAAGCGGTCGATGGTGGCGGTGATCGCGAAGTTGTCGCAGCGGTGAACGGCGACGGCGTGGAACTCGTCGTCGGCGGCGAGGGCAGCTACGGCGTCGTTGGCGTCGAGGGCCTTCTTGAACGCCTTGTTGGCGGTGTGCATGGCGGTGAAGTCGTCGTCGGTCATCCGGGGGACGGCGAGGCCGGCGGCGAGGGCGTGCATCGTCTGGACGACGACGAGGGCGTCGCGCACGGGTTCTGCTTCCAGTGCGGTGACGCGGGTGTAGGCGTGTGGTTTGGTCTCGACGAGGCCTTCGTCGGTGAGGGTCGCCAGGGCTTCGCGCACCGGGGTGCGGGAGAGGCCGAGTTTCTGGGCCAGCTCGACGTCCTTGATGGCGGTGCCCGGTTCGAGGTCGCCGCGCACGATCGCCGACCTGATCTCCGCCGCAGCTCGCTCTTTCAGCGACCCATATCCAATATATTGCATATTGGTGAGAGTAGGGTGGGTCACAGGCAAACGCAACCGGCCGCAGCACGAGGTGTGCTGCGGCCGGGAAGTGGGACGACGTAGAGCTAGGTGACCGGCAGAATCCGGCCGAGCACGGCGAACGGGCGCGGGTCGCCGGTGAACTGGTAGTGCCGCAGCACGTCCTGGAACCCGACGCGGCGGTACAGCTTCCACGCCTTGCTCGGGCCTTCGGGGGTGGACAGCAGCACGCGCGAGGAGGAAACGCCGTCCAGCAGCCTGCGCAGCAGCTCCTCGCCGAGGCCACGACCCTGGGCGCGCGGCAGCACGTGCAGCTCGGTGAGCTCGAAGTAGTCCTGGAGCCACTCGTTGACGACCGAGGGCGACGAGACGGCCATGAGGCCGCGCCGCACCTGTTCGTGCCACCACTGCCCGGTGGCGCCGCGGTAGCCGTAGCCGATGCCGACGAGCTCGTCCTGCTCCCCCACCGCGACCACGCAGCGCCAGTCCTCGCGCATCATGTGCGCGAGCCACATCGGGGCGCGCTGCTCGACGGTGCCGGGCGGGTAGTTCATCGCGGTCACGTACAGCTCGAGCGCCTCGCTCAGTCGCACGTTCAGCTCGGCGGCGCTCATCTCGACGATGCGCTCCAGGCGTGGCGACGCGGTCATTGCGCGACCACCGCCACGCGGCCGCCGGTCAGCTCGACCAGCTCCGCGAACGTCGTGGGGTACACGGCGCGGGGGTGCCCGGCGGCGGCCCAGACCTCCTCGTAGCCCGACAGCGACTCGTCGACCAGCGTCTCGATCGGCGCCGGGTGCCCGACCGGGGAGACGCCGCCGATCACCTGGCCCGTGTGCTCGCGCACGAAGTCGGGGTCGGCGCGCTTGACCGCGTCCGCGCCCACCAGCCCGGCCACCAGCGCGGTGTCCGCGCGGTGCGCGCCGGAGGTCAGCACCAGCAGCGGGGTCGCGACGCCGTCGCGGACGGCGGCGAACAGCAGGCTGTTCGCGATCGCGCCCACCGGCACCCCCACCGCCTCGGCTGCGGCGGCCGCCGTGCGCACCGCGTCGGACAGCACGACGATGCGCGCCGCGGCGGCGGGCGGCAGAGCGGCGGCGACTTTGCGGATCCCGGGGTGCTCCGCAGGGTTTTCGACAGCACTCACCACACCATCAGACCACGAGCGGGCGCTGAGCGGTGGGCCGGGTTGAGGAATCCATCGGCCGGGAGCTACGCTGGAGAGGGCTCGAACATGTGTTCGAGTCGCACAATGCCTCGGAGGTGGGGTGGGGGAAGCACCCCACCTCCGAGAGCCGCCGGCTTCCCCTCGGCGGAGACGTCGTTCACCGACGCCACGAGGAGGCCGAGATGTCAGCACCAGCCTTCCCGATCCCCTTGCCCCCCGCTTCAGCGCTCGCGTTGCTGCAGCAGGCACGCGACTCGCTCGCCGAGGCGGAACGCACCCCCGACCCACCGGAGCGGTTCGCCGCCGCCTACCTGGCCGCTCTGCGCGCCGCGGCGGCGGTGCTCGCGTTGCGCGGACGCCCGCACCGCGGGCGTTCCAGGCCTACGAGCGCGTGGGTGTTGCTTGCCGCGATAGCACCGGAGATGCGGGAGTGGGCGGCGTTCTTCGCGGAGTGGTCTTCGACGCGCGCCGCTGTGCTCGCGGGGATCACACGCCACGTCAACGCGCGCACGGCCGACGACTTGGTGAGGCAGACCGAGCAGTTCGTCGGTCTGGTGGGTCACGTGATGAACGAGGGCAGGCGGTGAACGCACTGGAAGTGTTGCGGCGTGAGGCTGATCTGCTCGTCATGTCCGCGCTCGGCCAGCCCACGCACAAGGGCGTGCCCGCCTGTCCCGGCCTGAACCTGGGCGAGACCGTGCGGCACGTCGGCAGCGGCTACCACTGGACGTTGGAGTACCTGCGCGTCAGGGAGGAGCCGCGGCGGTGGCAGCGCCACCCCGCGGACGGGCAGGACCTGCTGGACTTCACGCGTTCGGGTGCCGAGGCCGTGATCGCGGAGCTCGCCGCGCACGACGAGGACGAGCCGTGCGCGACGTGGTGGCCCGAACAGCGGAACTACGGCTTCTGGCGGCGCCGGCTCGCGCACGAGACCACGGTGCACCGCATGGACGTGCAGGGCGCCGCGGGCTTGGCGGCCGGCCCGGTCGGCGACGAGGTCGCGCTCGACGGCGTCGACGAGGTGCTCACGTTGTGGCTGGGGCACAAGCTCGACACCCTCGGTGTGCGGGGGTCGCGTGACGAGCTGGTCGCCGTGCGCGTCGAGGACCACGTGTGGCTCACCCGGTGCGGGCCGCAGGGCGCTTCGGCGTGGCGGGTCGAGCCAGAGGACGCCGACCACGCCGACGCACTGGTGACGGCGAGCCCGATGACGATGTACCGCTGGCTGTGGGGTCGCCTGCCCGACCGGATGATCGAGGTCTACGGCGACCACGACGCCATCGCGCAGCTGTGGGCGCTACTGCGGCTCGCGACCAAGTGACACCGAGGCGGTCTCCCCGCCCGCTGCCGAGATCAGCCGGTAGCGGGCGCGGCGGCCGTCGAAGTCCAGCAGTGCCACGGAGTTCCCGAAGTGCGGGCCGGTGGTCTTGCGCCACCGCACGACGTCCTCCGGCACACCGGCGAACGTGGCGAGCCGGCGGAACACCCGTCCGGCGCCGCGTGACCACGACAGCCGGAACGCCGGGCGCAACGCCTTGGGCGCCTCGTTGTGCACCGGCGAGCACACGAGCTGCGTCACCGTTGCCTTGGCGGGCACGGGGAAGTCGGCTTCGGCGACGTAGCTGTGGTGGACGTCGCCGGACAGCACGTTCACGGTGGCGCAGCCGTTGTCGGCCGCGTTGCGGATCATCCGGGTCAGCCGGTCGAACGACTCGCGAAACGCGGGCCAGTGCTCCAGGTCGAGCACCTGGCGGACCTGCTCGGCGGCTTTGCCCTGCCAGCCGGGTTTGCGCGCGCCGACCTCGTTGATGGACTGGAAGTGGCTGAGCGCGTGCGGCATCAGCCACGGCAGCGACGAGCCGATCAGCAGGTGGTCGTAGTCGCCCTCGGAGTTGCGTTCGAGCCATTCGAACTCCGCGTCGCTGACCATCTGCCTGCGGTCGTCCTCCAGGATGCGGCCGCAGCGCGTGTCGATCATCAGCAGCCGGATGCGGTCGAAGTCGCGCCGGTAGCTCCACCGCGTGGACTTGCGGCCCTCGTTCTCCTTGTCGGCCTGCTCGGCGAACTCCTCCAGCATCGGCTGCACGTCGGTGCCCTGCGCCTTCACCTTGGCGTACAAGGGATCGCGGGCGAGCTCGTCCGGGGCGAGGTTGCCGATGTGCTGGTACACCCAGTACGAGGACAGCGCGCCGCGGATGCGGTCGCGCCACCACGGCTTGTCCTGCATCCGCTGCTTCCAGGCGGAGGAGGTGTTCCAGTCGTCGCGCACGTCGTGGTCGTCGAAGATCATCGACGTCGGCACGACCGACAGCAGCCAGCGGATCTCCGGGTCGCCCCAGGTCTCGTGGTAGAGCCGGGCGTACTCGGAGAAGTGCACGACCTCGCCGTCGGGTTCCTCCGAACCGCGGCGGTGCTCGCGCAGCCACCGCTTGGTGCCCTCGGTCGGTTCGTCGGCGTAGACCTGGTCTCCCAGCAGGAGCAACGCCTGCGGCCACTCCTCCTCCGGCTGGCGCATCAGCCGTTGCGCGAAGGCGTCGAGGGCGTCGGGGCCCAGCGGCTGGTCGGGGGCGGCGCGGCAGGAACCGAACGCGATGCGGCGCACCCGGCCGGTGCGGATGACCGGTTTCGGGAAGTCGCTGCCCGGCTCCGGCCAGACCAGCTCGCGGTCGAGCCGGACGTCGTACTCGGTGCGGGGCCCCAGGTTCTCGATGCGCACCAGGGCGTAGTGCTGGCGGCCCACCTGGAACGTCCTCGCCGTGTGGCCGGCGATGGTCACCTCACACGCCGCGTCCGTCTCGACCCACACCGTGGCCGAGGTCGAGTCGACGTACCTGAGGAGCGGTCCGAGCACCAGCTTCGTCACCCGCGAGACAGTACCCTCGTACGAGTGGAAATCACGTTCGACGCCGCAGATCCCTCCGCGCTGGCGGCGTTCTGGTCCGAGCTCGCGGGCGACGAGGTCGAGCTGACGTTCGTGTGGAGCGACGCGCCGAAGATCGAGAAGAACCGGGTGCACCTCGACCTGGCGTCGACCTCGCCGCAGAACCAGGCGGACATCGTGGCGCGGGCGGTGGAACTGGGTGCCGAGCACGCCGACGTCGGACAGCGCGATGTGCCGTGGGTGGTGCTGAGAGACCCGCAGGGCAACGAGTTCTGCGTGCTCGAACCTCGTCCCGAGTACACCGGTGCGATCGCGGCGGTGGTCGTCGACGCGCACGACCCGCTCGCGGCGGCGCGGGCGACCGGGCACCCGGTGGTGCGCAGCGGGGACGGGTTCGCCTCGGTGCGGCCGGAGGCCGGCGGGCCGTGGCTGGAGTTCGTGCGCACCGATGACGCCGACCCGTTCACGAACCGCGTCCGCGTGCGGTGGGCCGCCGCCGTGTCCTGACCGGTGTGGCGTTGCACACCACCGATGTGCGATATCCGGTATATCAGTCAGCTGGGGCGCAGCCGGTGCTCACGCCGATATACCGGATATCGCACATCGCACATCGCTTGCTGAACGCAGCTACAGCGCGGCGAGGCGTTCGCGGAGGGTGTCGAGGCCCATCGAGCCCATCTCCAGCGACTGCTGGTGGAACTGCTTGAGGTCGAAGTCCGCGCCCTTGCGGGCACGGGCGTCCTCGCGGGCGGCGAGCCAGAGGCGTTCGCCGATCTTGTACGCCGGGGCCTGGCCGGGCCAGCCGAGGTAGCGGTCGATCTCGTCGTGGACGTGCGCGGCCTCGGTCAGCGTCCTGGTGAGCATGAACTCCAGGCCCAGCTCGGGCGTCCAGCGCTCACCGGGGTGGAACCCGGTCCCCTGCGGGATCTCCAGCTCCAGGTGCATGCCGATGTCGATGATGACGCGGGCGGCGCGGAACAGGTGCGCGTCGAGCATGCCGAGCAGGTCGCCGTCGTCGTCGAGGTAGCCGAGCTCGCGCATGAGGCGTTCCGAGTACAGCGCCCAGCCCTCGCCGTGACCCGACACCCAGCACATGAGGCGCTGGAAGTCGTTCAAGCTCTCCGACTGGTACACCGCCGTCGCGCACTGGAGGTGGTGCCCCGGCACGCCCTCGTGGTAGACCGTCGAGGTCTCCCGCCACGTCGGGAACACCGTCTTGCCCTCGGCGACCGACCACCACATGCGGCCGGGCCGGGAGAAGTCCGCGGTCGGCGGCGTGTAGTAGGCGCCGACGCCACCGCCGGGCGGGGCGATCTTGCACTCGAGGTTCATCAGCGCGTCCGGCAGGTCGAAGTGCACGTCGCGCAGGTCGAGCAGGGCCTTGTCGGACAGCTCCTGCATCCACGCCCGCAGGCCGTCCTGGCCGTGCACCTGGTAGCGGGGGTGCTCGTCGAGATATGCCGCCGTCTCCGCGAGCGAGGCGCCGGGCTTGAGCCGTGCCGCGACCTCCTTCATCTCCGCCTCGATGGAGAGGAACTCCTCCCAGCCCCACGCGTAGGCCTCGGCCAGGTCGAGCTTCGAGCCGGTGAAGTAGCGGGAGCCGAGGCGGTAGCGCTCCTCGCCGACGGCGTCCTTCTCGGGTGCGAGCGGTGCCAGCGACGTGCGCAGGAATGAGGCGAAGTCGGCGTAGGCGGCGGACGCGGCCGCGGCACCGGAGTCGAGGTCGGCGCGCACCGAGCCGGGGACGTCCGCCTTGGCGACGAAGGAGCCGAAGAACGTGCCGGCCCACGTGTCGCACTGGTCGGCCACCTTGGTCACCTGGCGCAGCGCGGACACGTTCCCGCGGGCCGCGGCGGCCGACAGCGAGGCCCGCAGACCGGACAGGGAGGCAGGTACCGCCGCGAGACGCCGCCCGATCGTGGCCCATTGCCCGGGCGTGTCGGTCGGCATCTGGTCGAAGATGTCGCGGACCGACTGGATGGGGCTCGCGATCACGTTCAGCGAGGATTCGGTGAGGCCGGCGGCGTACAGCTCGCGTTCGAGGCCGACCCGTTCCTGGAACACGGCTTTCGCCGCCGCTTCAGAAGCATCCGCGGGGTCGGCGGCCGTGATGTCGGCGAGTGCGCGGGCGGCGACCTCGTCGCGTGCCGCGTGCCCTTCCGGGGAGAAGTCCGTCAGCTGGTCGTCGGAACCGGCGAAGCCCAGGCTGGTGGCCGTGATGGGGTCGAGCGCCACGTGGTCGGTGACGAACTTGTTGCTGATGTCGTGCACGGATGCCATGGCCGCAGACGCTACCTCGCGGTGATCGACGCCAAAAGGTAGTTAGTCAAGCTCACGACCAAAGGAGGGACTGCGTCGTCCCGGCCGTCCTGGCAGGATGTCCGCCGTGCGTAGATCCTCGGCACTGCTCGTGCCGGTCTTCCTGCTGCTCACCCTGTTCTCGTTGAGCGGTTGCGTTCGCGTGTACGCGGCGATGGCCGTGTCCGACGACGACCGCGTCTCGGGTGAGATCGTCGCGGCCACCCCGCCCACGCAGGACAACGACCCCGGTCCCCAGCTCAAGGTGCCGCCGGAGCTCGCGAGCCGCGTCACCACCAAGCCGTACCGGGTGGAGTCGTACGCGGGCACGCAGCTGTTCTTCAACGGGTTGTCGTTCGAGGAGATGCGCACGCTCTCCACCGCCACCAGCTCGTCGAACAGCCGCTACAGCCTGAACTTCCGGCGCTCCGGCGACCTGGTCACGCTGTCGGGCTCGGTCGACCTGACCCAGGTGCCGGTGGAACGCGCGGACATCCAGGTCAAGGTCAGCTTCCCCGGCCGGGTCGTGAACACCAACGGCCGGGAGGAGGAGAACAACACGATCGCGTGGTCTCCGAAACCCGGTCAGGCGTCGATGCTGCAGGCCACCGTGCAGTACGCGGGCGAGAACTCCAGCTCGTTCCTCGGCTGGGTGTTGCTCGTCGCGGGTCTCACCGGCGGTGCGGCGCTGATCGTCGTCGTGCTCGCGCTCCTCGCGCACAAGCGCAACGTGACGGTCTAGGCGCGCGTCACCAGGCCCAGGCGGCCCAGGACCTCGCGCGTCGCCTTGGCCCGGTTCATCGTGTAGAAGTGCAGCGCCGGCACGCCCTCGTCGAGCAGGCGCCGGCACATCTCGGTGGCGATGTCGATGCCGGTCGCGCGGAACCCGGCCGGGTCGTCGGCGTAGCGGTCCAGCCGGCGTGCCAGCTCCACCGGCAGGTCGGCGCCGGACAGCTCCACGATCTTCGTGAGCGCGCGCGGCGACAGGATCGGCATGATCCCCGGCAGCAACGTCGCCGTGCAGCCCGTCGCCGCCACGCTGTCGCGCATCCGCAGGAACGGCTCCGGTTCGTGGAACAGCTGCGCCACCGCGTAGTCCGCGCCGGCGTTCAGCTTGCGCACCAGGAACTTCACGTCGGTCGCGAGGTCACCGGAGCGCGGGTGCCCGTACGGGAACGCCGCCACGCCCACGCAGAAGTCGCCGAGCTCGCGCACGAGCCGCACGAGCTCCTCCGCGTAGGTCAGGCCCTGCGGGTGCGCGACCCACTCGCCCATCGGGTCGCCAGGGGGGTCGCCGCGCAGCGCCAGCACGTTGCGCACGCCGACCGCCGCGTACCAGCCGATGACGTTGCGCAGCTCGGCCACCGAGTGGTCGACGGCGGTGAGGTGGGCGACCGGCAGCAGCGTCGTCTCCTGGGCGACGCGGGCGGTGGCGCGGATCGTGCGGTCGCGGCTCGAACCGCCGGCGCCGTAGGTGATCGAGACGAACGCCGGGTCGAACGCCTCCAGCTCGCGCACGGCGGTCCACAGGACACGCTCGTCGTCCGCGTTCCTCGGCGGGAGGAACTCGACCGAGAACTTGGGGGACTGCCCCTGCAGCCGCTCCACCACCGACGTCATGGTCCCCACCCTAATGGGTCGTCCGCCTGGTGGGACGGTGGCTCACGATGTGGACGGGGTCGCCCCGACGTGCGGGTGGCACCCGACACAGCGGACCATGGAGGGGTGTCCCACCACCCCGTCGACGTCGCACTGCCCGCGCACGTCGAAGAAGCGCTGACCACGTACCTGGCCTCCCGGCGCGCGTCGGGCGAGGCGATGGACCCGAGCTTCGCGAGCGCGGTGGACGCGCTGTCCGGGTTCGTGCTGGGCGGCGGCAAGCGCATCCGCCCGACCTACGCGTGGTGGGGGTGGCGCGCGGCGGGGGGCGACCCCGACGGCGAGCCTCGCCGGTGAGGTGCTCACCGCGGTCAGCTCGCTGGAGCTGATCCAGGCGTGCGCGTTGATCCACGACGACCTGATGGACGCCTCCTCGGTGCGCCGGGGCAAGCCGACCGTGCACATCGCGTTCGGCGAGCGGCACCGCGAGCAGGGCTGGCTCGGTTCGCCGGAGCGGTTCGGCATGTCGGCGGCGGTGCTCATCGGTGACATCGCACTGGCCTGGGCCGACGACATGCTCTTCGCCGCCGGGCTGCCGTCGGACGTGCTGCGCCGGCTGAGCGAGCCGTGGCGGGACATGCGCACCGAGATGCTCGCCGGCCAGTACCTCGACGTCCTCACGCAGGCGCGGGGCGACTCGTCGGCGGACGCGGCGGTGCGGATCGACCGGCTCAAGACCGCCGCCTACACCGTCGAACGGCCGCTGCACATGGGCGCGGCGATGGCCGGCGGCTCGCCGGAGCTGGTCGACGGGCTGCGGGCGTTCGGTGCCGACATCGGCGTCGCGTTCCAGCTGCGCGACGACCTGCTCGGCGTGTTCGGCGACCCCGGGGTGACCGGCAAGCCCGCGGGCGACGACCTCGCCGAGGGCAAGCGCACCCTGCTCGTGGCGCTGGGCATGCAGTTCGGTGCCGATGTGTTGGACATCGCGCTCGGCAAGCCGGACCTCGACCTCGCCACCGTCGAGGAGGTCCGCCGCCAGCTCGTCGAGGTCGGCGCCGTCGACGCCGTCGAGGAACGCATCGAGGACCTCACCAAGAGCGCCCTCGCCGCGCTCGACGACGCCCCCGTCGCGGAACCGGCCGCCGCGAAGCTCGCCGAGCTCGCGATCAGCTCGACGAAGCGGACCTTCTGAGGACGACCGCCGCTCGTCGGCCGTGTGCGCTGATTAACTCCTCGTGACCAGTGGGGGCCGTTGCTTGCTGACGCTTCCGCGCCTTGTGCAACGATGTTCGGGCGATGGCTGCAACCCCGTCCCTTCCCCGCACGAGCTCCGAGGTGTCTCCACAGGAGCCTCTTGAAGCTGTGCTCGAGAAGAACCCCTACGCCATCCCCATCCGCACGACCATGCTCGGCCTGCTGGGCGTCGCGCTGATCGCGCTGGGCGGAATGGGCGCGGGCGCGATCCTGCAACGGGACCCGCTGCTCACGAAGGTCGGGCTGAGCTGGCTGCGCTACGGCCACGGCCACGACCTGGCCAACATGGTGCTCTACATCGGCCTGGGCCTCGTCATCTGGGCGTGGGTCCGCCTGGGCCGCCTCGTGCGGTGGGGCGAGATCGGTGACTTCGCGGTGCTGGTCGCGGTGACGGTGTGGACGTTGCCGTTGCTGTTCGCACCGCCGCTGTTCAGCAAGGACATCTACAGCTACCTCGCGCAGGGCCAGCTCGCGCTGACCGGCTACGACCCGTACGAGGTCGGGCCCGCGGTGCTGCAGAGCACCCTGAGCGACAACGTCAGCTGGGTCTGGCAGCACACGCCGGCACCGTACGGGCCGCTGTTCATCCTGGTCGCGAAGGCGATCGTGTGGGCGACCGACGCGAGCGTGATCCTCGGCGTCGTCGCGATGCGCTTCGCGCTGGCCGGCGGGCTGGTGCTGCTGTGCTGGGCGCTGCCCGGCATCGCGCGGCACCTGGGCGGGAAGTCGGCGATCGCGCTGTGGCTGGTGGCGGCCAACCCGCTGCTGCTGATCCACCTGGTCGGCGGCGCGCACAACGACCTCCTGATGATCGGGCTGATGGCCGCCGGTGTGCTGCTGGTGCTCGACCGCAGGCACGTGCTGGGCTTCGTGCTGCTCGGCCTCGCGTTCTCGGTGAAGGCGACGGCGGTCGTGGTCGTGCCGTTCCTGGTGTGGATCTGGGCGGCGCGGCTGGAGGGCGACAAGCGCGCCCGGTTCCGCAAGGCGCTGCTGCCCGGTGTGGCGGCGTTCGCCGGGGCGTTCCTCGCGTGCACGCTCGTCGCGGGGGTGGGCCTCGGCTGGATACCGGCGCTGCGCAGCTCGTCGATGATCATCAACTGGCTGTCGGTCCCGAGCGCGGTCGGCGACTTCGTGCGGATGGTCGTCAACTGGTTCGTCTACGTCGACGGCGGCATCTTCCTCGGCGTCGCACGGGCCCTCGGGTCGATCGTGCTCGTCTGGATCGCGTACACGCAGTGGTGGGCGTCGCGTGACGGCGAGGTCCGCAACGCCATCCGCCGCGGCGCGGTGACGATGCTGGCGGTCGCGCTGCTGTCCCCCGCCACGCTGCCGTGGTACTTCAGCTGGCCGCTGGCGCTGGCCGCCGGGTTCGCGTGGACCACGGGCGCGCTGGTGGCGGTGTCGCTGGCCTCGGTGTTCCTGCTGCTGGTGACGTTCCCCAACGGCGACACCGCGCTGTACTCGTGGGGCTACCTGTTCTTCGCGTTGCTGGTGTCTGCGCTCGCGGCGAGGTCGCTGGTGAAGCCGGACCCGTTCGGCCTGTCCACCCGCTACGAATGAGCGCCGGCACAGCAGGCCGGGTGGTGCTCGCCCGAGCGTCCACCGGATGAGGCCGGCGTTACCCGGCGGCGTTCGGCGTCGCGGGCGGGCACGTCGGGTCAGGGGTTCCGGACGCCTCTGGTCTGCGGAGACGCCCGGAACCGCCGCATCGGGTGATCTAGAAGCCCATCGCCTGGGCGCGTCGCTTCACCTCACGCCCACGGTCTCCGCGCAATGCTTCGATCGGAGTGCCGGGGAGGCTGTCGTCCTCCGCGAACAGCCAGCGCAGGATCTCGTTCGTCGAGAAGCCCTGGTCGCGCAGCACCGTGATGGTGCCGGGCAGCCCCTTCACCACCCCCGCGGCGGCGAGGAAGGCTTCGGGAACGACGAGGACGCCGTCGCGCCGCTCGGCGAGCAGCTGCCCGTCGCGCAGCATTTGGTGGACCCGGGTGACCGGAAGTCCCAATCGGTCGGCCACCTCCGGGAGGGGAAGAACCTCCAGGTCGGCAGCCAGTACATCCGCAGCGGCAGGAATCGCACTCACGGGGGTCACGATGCCATAACTCAACTGTGAACGCCCTTCCGCCAACCGGGTCATCCTGAGCTTTACCATCTCGCACTGTGGAGAGGTCGGTTTCGAACGTGATGGGTGGACTGCTGGAGCAGCGCTACCGGGTGGACTCCGTGCTCGCGCGCGGTGGCATGTCCACCGTCTATCGAGGTCGCGACACCCGCCTTGACCGCGAGGTCGCCGTGAAGGTGATGGATCCGCGCCTGACCGCGGACCCCGCTTTCGTCGCGCGCTTCGAACGCGAGGCGCGCGCGTCGGCGCAGCTGCACCACCCGGCCGTGGTGTCGGTGCACGACCAGGGCGTCGACGGTGACCAGGTGTACCTGGTGATGGAGCTGATCGACGGCGGCAACCTCCGCGACCTGCTCAACCAGCGCGGCAAGCTCCCTCCCGCCACGGCGCTCAGCGTGCTGGGCCCGGTGCTGTCCGCGCTGGGTGCGGCCCACCGCGCCGGCCTGGTGCACCGCGACGTGAAGCCGGAGAACGTGCTGATCGGGTCGGCCGGCCAGGTGAAGGTCGCCGACTTCGGGCTGGCGCGCGCGATCGGTGAGAACGGCATCACCAGCGACAGCGAGATCCTCGGCACCGTCGCCTACCTTTCACCCGAACAGGTGGAGACGGGTTCGGCGGACGCGCGCAGTGACGTGTACTCGGCCGGGATCGTGCTCTACGAGATGCTGGCCGGGCAGGCGCCCTACCGCGGCGAGACCCCCATCTCCGTCGCTTACCGGCACGTGACCTCGGACGTCCCGTCGATCCCCGAGATCCCGCTGGCCCTGGACACGCTCGTGCGCAAGGCGACGCGGCGCGACCCGGCGCTGCGGCCGGCGAACGCGGACGCGTTCCTCGCCGAGCTCGAACGCGTGGGCGCGGAGCTGGGCCTGACGCCGCAGCCGGTGCCCGTTCCCGGTACGGCGCCCGAGAACGACAGGACCGTCGTGATGCGCCCCGTCCCGGTGGCCGTCGGTGTGACGCCGGTGGCCGTGGCCGAGGCGACGACGCCGGTGCGCAAGCCGGCGATGACGACGGTCAACACCGGTCCTCCCCCGGCCGCGACGGCCACCCGCACGATGCAGCGGCCCGAACCGCCCCGCCGGCGCCCCCCTGAGCGCAAGAAGAAGGTCGACGCGGCCGAGGAGGAGCGCAAGCGCAAGAAGCGGCTGATGACCATCTGGGGGTCCGTTGCCGCGGTGCTGGTGCTGATCGCCGGGCTGTTCTCCTGGTACCTCAGCGCGGGCCGCTGGACGACCGTGCCGGAGGTGTCGGGTCAGTCGGAGACGAACGCGACCCGGTTGCTGTCGAGCGCCGACCTCACGCCGCTGGTCGTGCGGGAGCCGTCGAACACGGTGCCGCTGGGTCAGGTCATCCGCACCGAGCCGGGCAACGGCACCGAGATGCGCAAGAGCGAGTCGGTGAAGCTCATCGTGTCGCGGGGCAAGCCGGTCGTGCCGTTCGTGACCGTCGGCGTCGAGGTGGAGGTCGCGACCAAGGAGGTCGAGGCGGTCGGTCTGACGGCGACCAAGGACCCGGCGAAGGACGCGTTCCACGAGACCGTGCCGATCGGCAAGGTCGTGGCGCTCGACCCGCGGCCCGGTACGGCGCTGGAGATCGGCAAGCCGGTCACGCTGGTGCTGAGCAAGGGCCCGGCGCCGCGGGTGACCGTGCCGGACCTGAAGGGCAAGAAGAGGGACGAGGCGTTCGCCGAGCTGCAGCGCCTGGGCCTCGAACCGGTGGAGGCGGGCCAGAACGGCGGCAACCCCGACGACCTGCGGGTCACCCGGACCGATCCCGCGGCCAACACGGTGCTGGAGGTCGGGTCGAGCAAGCGCGTCACGGTGTTCTTCGAGGACACCAGCGAGGTCGAGGTGCCGGACGTGACCCGCAAGAAGGTCCGCGAGGCCAAGGAGGAGCTCGAACGCCTCGGCTTCAAGGTCAAGGTCGAGTTCAACAAGAGCGGCAACGCGACCGTCGTGAACCAGGACCCGCAGCCGCGCAGCAAGGTGCGCCGCGGTACCGAGATCACGATCATCGGTCTCTGACCGTGAGAACACGGAGGGCCCCGCGTTCTCGACGCGGGGCCCTCCGTTCTTCAGCCGGTCTTCAGGAAACCTACGAGCGCAGCATCTCCGCGACGAGGAACGCCAGCTCCAGTGACTGCTGGGTGTTCAGGCGCGGGTCGCAGGCCGTCTCGTAGCGGCCGGCCAGGTCGGCGTCGGAGATCTCCTGGGCGCCGCCCAGGCACTCGGTGACGTCCTCGCCGGTCAGCTCGATGTGGATGCCGCCGGGGTGGGTGCCCAGGCGCCGGTGCACCTCGAAGAAGCCCTGCACCTCGTCGACGATGCGGTCGAAGTGGCGGGTCTTGTAGCCGGTGCTCGACTCGTGGGTGTTGCCGTGCATCGGGTCGCACTGCCAGATGACCTTGTGGCCGCTGGCCTCGACCTTCTCCACGATCGCCGGGAGCACGTCGCGGACCTTCTGGTTGCCCATGCGCGAGATGAGCGTCAGGCGGCCCGGTTCGCCCCGCGGGTCGAGGCGCTCGACGTACTCCACGGCCATCTCCGGCGACGTCGACGGGCCGATCTTCAGGCCGATCGGGTTGGCCAGCAGCTCCGCGAACGCGATGTGCGCGCCGTCGAGCTGGCGGGTGCGCTCACCGATCCACACGAAGTGCGACGACAGGTCGTACAGCCTGGGCTGCTCACCGGTGGTGTCCAGGCGCAGCAGGGCGCGCTCGTAGTCGAGCAGCAGCGCCTCGTGCGAGGCGAAGATCTCGGTGCCGTGCAGCGACTGGTCGGTGACCCCGCACGCCGACATGAACCGCAGGCCGCGGTCGATCTCACCGGCCAGCGCCTCGTAGCGCTCACCGGCGGGCGAGGTGCGCACGAAGTCGCGGTTCCAGTCGTGCACGCGGTGCAGGTCGGCCAGACCCGCGCCGGTCAGCGCCCGCAGCAGGTTCATCGCGGCACCGGCGTTGGCGTACGCGCGGATCATGCGACCGGGGTCCGGGACACGGGCCTCGGGCGTGGCCACCAGGGAGTTGATGATGTCGCCGCGGTAGGACGGCAGGCCGAGGGCGTCGATGTTCGACGAACGCGGCTTGGCGTACTGGCCGGCGATGCGGCCGACCTTCACCACCGGCAGGCTCGCGCCGTAGGTCAGTACCACGGCCATCTGCAGCAGGGTCCGGATGTTCGCGCGGATGTGCGGCTCGGTGTTGTCCGCGAACGTCTCCGCGCAGTCACCACCCTGCAGCAGAAACGCCTGACCGTTCGCGACCTGCGCCAGTTGCGTGTGCAGCCGGTCGATCTCGGCGGGCACGGTGATCGGCGGCACGCTCTCGAGCACCGTCCGCACACGACGCACCTGTTCGGCGTCGGGCCACTCCGGCTGCTGGGCGGCCGGGCGCGACAGGGCGTCGTCCAGGCGCTTGCGCATCTCGGGAGGCAGCGGCGGAAGCTCGGGAAGCGTGTCGATGGGCACGTCCACGGTCCAGTTCACGCTGCTCAGCTTAGTTGTTCCACACTGAGAGACCGGGTCGGCCCTGTCAGCCGCCCGCCGAAGATCACGACCGCGGCCACGACCGGTTGACGAGCGGCTTTGCCCGGTCGTCTGTCAGTTGTCAACGATCGGCAGCGGCAGCTGGCCTCTGCCCTGTTGAGACGTCACATTGCATGATTGCCACATGAATGCCACCCGATTGGATGACCGCACCGCGGCCCGGCTGCTGGCCATCGCGATCGACAACGTCCAGCGCGACCACCCCGTGCACTGGACCCACGTGATCGACAACGACGACCGGCTGGTGCCGCAACGGGTGCTGCACCCGGTGTTCGCCGGGTCGTTCGACTGGCACTCCTGCGTGCACCAGACGTGGCTCGCGGTGCGGCTGCTGCGGTTGCGGCCGGAGCTGGAGGGCGCGGACCTGGCGCGGGACGTGCTGGACAAGCTGATCACGCAGGACAACTGCGCCGTGGAGGCCGCGTTCTTCGCCTCACCGGCGGGCCGGTACTGGGAGCGGCCCTACGGGTGGGCGTGGTTGCTGCTGCTCGACGCGGAGCTGCGGTCGTCCGGGCTGCCGTGGTCGGTGGCGCCGATCGCGGACGTGCTGCGCGACCGGTGGCTGGAGTGGGTCTCGGCGGCCCGGTTGCCGATCCGGACGGGGACGCACAGCAACACGGCGTTCGCGACCGGGCTGGTGTTCGACGCGGCTCAGGCGAACGGCGACACCGAGCTGGTCACCGCGTGCGCCGAGGCGGCGTTGCGCTGGCACGGCGACGAGAAGGCGTACGGCGGGTTCGAACCGGACGCCGCCGACTTCCTGTCCCCCGCGCTGACGACGGCCGACCTGATGCGGCGCGCGCTGGGCACCGGCGAGTTCGCCGCCTGGCTCGACGCCTACCTGCCGGAGCTGGACGCGGAACGGTGGCGGTCGCTGCGTGAGCCGTTCCCGGTCGACGACCCCAGTGACCCGTACGGCTCGCACCTGGCCGGGCTCGCGTTGTCGCGCGCCTGGAACTGGGAGGCGATCGCCGACGCGGTGCCGGCCGGGCACCGGTACGCGGACCTGGCGCGCACGGCCTCCGCCGCACACCGCGAAGCCGGGTGGACCTACGTGTTCGGCGGCCACGGCTACATGGCTGACCACTGGCTCGGCACCTTCGCCGCCTACCTCGACGTCAAAGCCTTCTGACCAGCACAAATCGCCACTCATGCAAAAGACGTTTGCGGTCGTCCGCAAACGTCTTTTGCACAACTGATATATCGGTTGCCCGTGAGCTACCGGGTCAGGCGCCGAAGAAGACCTCGGCCTCTTCGTAGCGCTCGGCCGGGACGGTCTTGAGCTCGGCCGTGGCCTCGGAGAGCTTCACGCGCACGATCTCGGTGCCGCGCAGCGCGACCATGGTGCCGAAGTCACCGGCGGCGACGGCGTCGACGGCGTGCAGGCCGAAGCGGGTCGCGAGCACGCGGTCGTAGGCGGTCGGCGTGCCACCGCGCTGGATGTGGCCGAGGACGGCCGCGCGGGACTCCTTGCCGGTGCGGTCCGCGATCTCCTCCGCGAGCCACTGGCCGACACCGCCGAGGCGGACGTGGCCGAACGCGTCGCGCTCACCGGAGTGCAGCACCTCGGCGCCGCCCTCGGGGATCGCGCCCTCGGCGACGACGATGATCGGCGCGAACTCGCTCTCGAAGCGGCGCTCGACGTGCTCGACGACCTTGTCGACGCTGAACGGGCGCTCCGGGACGAGGATGACGTTCGCGCCACCGGCGAGACCGGAGTGCAGCGCGATCCAGCCCGCGTGCCGGCCCATGACCTCGACGACGAGCGCACGGTGGTGCGACTCGGCCGTGGTGCGCAGGCGGTCGATGGCCTCGGTCGCGATGTGGACGGCCGTGTCGAAGCCGAACGTGTAGTCCGTGGCGCCGAGGTCGTTGTCGATCGTCTTCGGCACGCCGACGACGCCGATGCCGTCGTCGGTCAGGCGCTTGGCGACACCGAGGGTGTCCTCGCCGCCGATCGCGATGATGGCGTCGACGTTGTTCGCCGCGATGGTCTCGCGGATGCGGTCGACACCGCCCTCGACCTTGTAGGGGTTCGTGCGCGACGAGCCCAGGATCGTGCCACCGCGGGTCAGGATCTCCTCGACGTCCGCGAGGTCGATCGACTTGGTGAGGTTCTCGATCGGGCCCTGCCACCCGTTGCGGAACCCGACGATCTCCCAGCCGTGTGCCTTGATGCCCTTGCGGACCACGGCCCGGATCACGGCGTTCAGACCGGGGCAGTCACCACCGCCAGTGAGCACACCGATGCGCATCTGCTTCCCCATCTCTCGTGTTCTGTGTCACGCAGACTTTCACGAGCTGTATCGGTGCAGCAATGCGGGTCTCACTTACCGGACCGGAAAACCGGTTTTCTGCCGGTGTTCCTCGATCACCTTCCAGCGCGCGAGGTTGTGCCGCGCGTCGGCCAGGGCGTCGTGGGCGTCGGCGGGAGGGGCGGGCAGCTTGGGGCGGCCGACGTCGTCCCAGCGTTGCCGCAAGTCGCGGGTGAACCGGGGCAGGGCGCGCGGCAACGCCGGCATGGCGCCCCACAGCTGCGCCAGCGCCACGTGGTCGTAGGCGGCGAACCACGCCCACAGCTCGACGTCGTCGCGCGCGGCGTTGCGGGCGCCGAGGAAGTCGAGCAGGTCCTCGCGGATGCGGGCGCGGCTGCGCCACGCCTTGTCCGCGGGTGAGGGCAGCTGGTTGAGGACGTTCTGCCGCACCCACGGACCCGCGCGCTCGGGGTCGAACTCGGTGGACACGGCGTAGAACTCGCGGCCTTCCTCGTCGACCACACCGATCGACACCAGGTCGATCGTCACCCCGTCCTCGATGAACTCACAGTCGTAGAAGAACCGCACCGCGACACCCTAGGGTGCCGCTCAGCTCGCCTTCTTCTCGGGCACCCGGTCGGCCTTCCCGCCCTGCTCGGACGCGTTGCCGGGCAGCTCCTTGGCCTTGGCCGCGTAGACGTCGACGTACTCCTGGCCGGAGAGCTCCATGAGCGCGTACATGATCTCGTCGGTGATCGACCGCAGCACGAACCGGTCGCCGGACAGGCCCTCGTAGCGCGAGAAGTCGAGCGGCTTGCCGATCTTGATGCGGATCGGGTGCGGCTTCCACATCCTCGAGCCGATGGGGTTGGCCTTGTCCGTGCCGAACATCGCCACGGGGATGACCGGCGCACCGGACTCCAGCGCGATCCACGCGACCCCGACCTTGCCCTTGTAGAGGCGGGCGTCGGGCGAACGGGTGCCCTCGGGGTAGATGCCGAGCAGCTTGCCCTCGCGCACGATCCGCACACCGGTGTCGAGGGCGCCCTGCGCGGCGGAGGCGCTGGACCGGTCGATCGGCACCTGGCCGACGCCGGAGAAGAACCACTTCTGCAGCTTGCCCTTGATCCCCGTGCCGGTGAAGTACTCGATCTTCGCGGGGAAGGTGACCCGCCGCGACAGCATCAGCGGCAGGAAGAACGAGTCGGAGACGGCGAGGTGGTTGCTCGCCAGGATGGCGCCACCCTCCTTGGGGATGTTCTCGGCGCCCTCGATGATCTTCGGCTGGAAGAACAGCCGCAGAACCGGTCCCAGGAGGACGTGCTTCATCAACCAGTACAGCACTTTGGGAAGCGCCTCCCTAGACCCCGCGAACCTTGATCCCGGCAACCAGCCTACGGAGCCGACCGCTGCTCACACAACGAGTCCCGCGGTTGTGCGTCACGGGCGTGACTGAGCCGACTGCCGTAACCCGCAACACATCCGCTCCGTGCAACGATGAGGGGTCAGAGGGTTGCGGCACATGGAGAGGCTCTGGATGAACGCCCGGCGCGACTCGACCGACGGCCCCGAGAACGTCGACGAGCTCTTTGCCGAGATCGTCGCGGGTCTCGAGCGGGACGGGGTCGGCAAGGACTGGCTCGACCTCGACGAGGCGGGCACGGAGGACGTGAGGACGCGGACCGAGGACCGGGACGACCCGGCCGAGGACGTGCTCCCCGAACCGGAGGACGACGACCGCGACCGGTCCGAAGCCGACGAGCACTACGTGCCGCCGGAGCCGCCGCCGTTCCCGGTGCTGCGCGCCTCGACGATCGTGGCGCTGCTGATCCTGGTGCTGGGCATCGTGCTGCTGGTGGCCCCCGGGCTCTTCGGGTTGCACGCGAGCCTGGGCACGCCGCTGTCGCTCGTGGCCCTGTGCGCGGGCATCGGCCTGCTGATCCTGCGCATGCGCAACACCCCGCCGCCGGACTCGGGCTGGGACGACGGCGCCCAGGTGTGACACCTCACGGCCGGGTTCGTAACGGCGTGATAACGGCCACTCATACCTTCAGATAACGTTTCGGCGGTGCTTATGGTGCCGGCATGGACCAGATGCAGCACCTGATGATGGCCCGCGCCCTGGCGACCACTGAGCAAGAAGGACGCCGACCGCGCCAAGCGCCGCCGGCCGCGCATCCTGCGCGTGCTCGGCCGCTGACACCCAGACCACCGCTTCTCCGAGCTGACGCAGGGGTCCCCCGCGAAGGGGGACCCCTTGCTTTCATTCTCCTCGCGAAGACCGACAGTCCCGCGGCCCCCGATGGGCAAAACTGGGCATTTCGGGCCAAGTGTTCGCGGCGGGCGAACAGACCCCGACACGCTCCGCGACACTCCTCACGCGATATATCAGCTGGCCTCAGCTAGCCCCATAGCTCTTAGCTACCGCCGCAGCCAGTAACCAGACGCCGCCGAGCCCAAACTCGACTGAGCTGACCTGCTGCTTTGCAACAAGTCTTTTGACGACGTCCGCAAAAGACTCGTTGCAAAGGTGTGGCGGGCGCGGCGTCAGTCGGAGGACGACGAGCGGTGCGGGTGGAGGGCGCTCGGCTTGTGGACGGCGTCGCGGCCGCTCTTGGCGCTGCGGACGCGGTACTGCGGCTCGTCCTCGGACGCCTTCACCTTGCGGCCGGCGGCCTGCTTCTCGGTGGTGATCTCCTCCTCCACCTCGCCGTGCGTGCGGCTGCCGTGACTCGACCACTCGACCTCGTCGCCGGGCTTGTACGGGTGCTCGCTCATCGTCCGACCCTTCGTCGCGTTGCGTCGTTCGGCGTAACCACGGGTACCCGGCCGCCAGGGATCGACACGGAGGAGAGGACACGCACGTGGGTGACGAGGAGCAGACGCGCAAGGAGTTCGGCGAGGCCGTGAACATGACCGCGAGCCAGCTGGAGAAGTGGCTCGGCACCGCCGAGTCGAAGGAGGTCGGTGACAAGAGCGGCGGCGAGTCGACCGGGCACGCGTCCGGTCGCCGCATCGTCGCGCTGCTGCAGGCCAAGAAGGCCGATCTGACCGATGACGACTACGGGCACATGCGCAAGGTGGTCGGCTACGTGCACCGCCACCTCGCCCAGCGGCCCGACCAGCCCACCAGCGAGATCGAGAGCAGCCGGTGGCGCTACTCGCTCATGAACTGGGGCCACGACCCCCTGAAGAGCTGACTCAGGGGCGGTGGTGGTTGCGGGCCATCGACGACACCGTCTCGCGGGCCAGGGTCGCCGCACCGACGATGCCGGCGTCGTCGCCGAGCTGCGCGGTGCGGATCCTGGCCAGCGGGCGGTGACCGGCGCCGGTCACGACGGCGGCGTAGCGCTCGCGGGCGTCGTCGAGGAACAGCGGCGCCGACTCCGACACCCCTCCCCCGATGACGATCACCTCGGGGTCGTAGACGTCGGCGACCAGCGCCAGGCCCTCGCCGAGCCAGCGCGCCAGGTCGGCCATCGCGCGTTGCGCCAACGGGTCACCGTCGCGTGCGGCACCGGCGACTCGACGACCCGTCACGGCGCGTGAGTCGCCTGCGGCCTCACGGCCGAGCACGGTCGAGATGCCGGGGTGCTTGGCCAGCAGCTCCACGGCGGTCGCACTCAGTGCCGTCCCGCTGCAGTAGCGCTCCCAGCAGCCGTTCTTGCCGCACGGGCACGGACGGCCGTCGGGCACCACGCGCAGATGACCGAGCTCGGGTGCAACGCCGTACGCGCCGCGGAACACCTCGCCGTCCAGCAGCAGGGCCGCGCCGATACCGGTCCCGATGGCCACCAGAACAGCGGTCTTGGCGCCGCGAGCGGCACCGAAGCGGTGTTCGGCCAGCGCGGCGGCGTTCGCGTCGTGTTCCAGCACGACGGGCAGGCCGAGGCGGTCGCTCATGCGGTCGGCGACGTTCATCTGCCGCCACGCCAGGTGCGGCGCGAACCGCACCGTGCGGCGGTCCGAGGCGATGAACCCGGCGACGGCGAGGCCGACGGCGTCCACCGCGTGCCGGGCCGCGACCTCTTCCACGGCGGCGACGAGCGCGTCTTCGAGAGCGCGTTCACCAGCGGGTGTCGGTGCGCGCGAGGTGTCGAGCACGGACCCACGCGCGTCCACGACACCAGCGCGCACACTGGTGCCCCCGATATCGACTCCGACGGTGAGCACTAGTCGGTCTTCCTGACGACCTTGATGTGCTGAACGCGCTGCCCGGCGTCAGCGGGTTCGGCCGGTTCGGCCGGTTCGGCCGGTGCGGGCGTGCCCGGTTCGCGCAGAGCGGCCCGCAGCACCGCCACCAGCCCGGCGGCGTGCTCCGCGGCCTTCGCGGCGAGCTCGGAACGGTCGCCGCGCAGCAGTGCGACGCCGTTGCACACCGGGCACCAGCCGCACGTCTCCGGCGCGTGCGCGCCATCGCCCGCTTCGGCCACGCGCTGCAGCCACGGCTGCATGCGCTCGGCGGCGGTGTCGATGAGCAGCCGCAGCTCCTCGGCGAGCTTGCCGTTGTTCTCGGTCATGAAAAACTCCTGATCAGCGCCACGAGGTCAACGCCACAGCGCCGGGTCCGGCCGGAACCCCACCGTCACGCCGGCCGAGTCCATCTCCGCACCGGTCACGATGCAGCGCCTCAGCAACGAGGGCAGCGCCACGAGCCGACGCCGGCCATCGACGGTCAGCGCCAGGTCGTCGCCCACGCGCGCAAGGTCCAGTTCCGTGTCATCGGCCAGCGGCAACGCGATCCGCAGCGAGTATCGGGCGTCGAGCCCGCGTCCGCTGCCCGACACCTCCAGCAGCGACTCCGACACCGCGGCACCGGGCAACGGGTCCTCGTCGCCGTACAGCTGCGCCGCGACCTCCAGCAACGCCGTCACGCCCACGGGTTCGGACGCGCGGTGGTCGACCGTGCGGATCTCGCCGATGCCGGTCAGCTCGGCGAGCACCGCGTCCTGCTCGTGCCGCCGGGTCCGCAGCCACGTGGCGGCCGCGCCGCGCGCCGGTCCCGGTGACGGCACCAGCCGGTTCGCGATCACGCTGTCGACCCGGATCCCCTGCAGCGCCAACGCGGTCAGCGTCCGCCGGGTCTCCGCGGCGACCACGCGTTCGGGCGTGAGCACCAGCCGCACCGAGCACGAGGACGGGTCCGCGAGCATCGACCGCAGCGCGTCCAGCCGCTCCGCCAGCCGGCTCAGCGCGTCCGCCGTCGCGTCCCACTTCTCGACGGTGCCGGTACCCGCGACACCGGCCAGCAGGCCGCGCACCACGCGCCGGTGCGTCGGGAAGAGCCTCTCCAGGTAGCCCGCGAACGCCTCGGGCAGCGACAGCAGCCGCAGCGTCTCCGCCGTCGGACCGCAGTCGACGACCACGACCTCCCACGGCCCGGCCGCGGCGAGCCTGCGCACCTCCGCCAGCGCGAGGAGCTCCTCCACGCCCGGCAGGACGGTCAGCTCCTCGGCGTCGAGCTCGTCGACCCCGGCGCCGGCCAGCACGGTGCGCAGGTGCCCGCGCAGGTCACCCCAGGCGTCGTCGACGAGTCCGCGGGGGTCGATCTGGCAGGCGAACAGGCCGCCTGCACCGTCCACTTCGGACGGGGCGGCACCCAGGCGCACGTCGAGCGCGTCGCCCAGGGAGTGCGCGGGATCGGTCGACACCACGAGCGCCTTGCGGCCGTGCGCCGCGAGCGTCGCCGCCGTCGCGGCGGCCAGGGTGGTCTTGCCGACCCCGCCCTTGCCGGTGAAGAGCAGGACCCGGCTCAAGCCGCCTTCTCCGCGCGCTTCTTGAGCTCCTTGAGCGCGGTGTCGAGGATCAGCTTCTCGGCCTTGCGGCGGAACAGCCCGATCATCGGGATCACCAGCTGCACCGACAGCGTGTAGGTGACCTTGGTGCCGGTCCCCGACGGCTCCAGCACGTAGCTGCCGTGCTGCGACTTCTGCATGGTGCCCTTGACGAGGTCCCAGCGCACCGAGAGGCCGTCGGGCGCCCAGTCGTACCTCAGCGTGTACTCGTCCTTCACGGGACCCTGGTCGATCGCGAACCGCACCTGCTCGGCGCGGCCGTCGTCGCGGGTGTCGAGGACCTCGACCTCCTTCATCCCGTTCGCCCAGTCCGGGTACGACGGGAAGTCCGCGATGATCGCCATGATCTTCTCAGGCGGCGCGTCGATGACGATGGACTGAGTGGACTCGTCGGCCATGGAACAGGAGGCTACTCGCGTCTTTACCAGTTGAGGACGTGAGGCTTGCCGCTGCGCTGGAAGTGCCCGACGTTGATGCAATCGGTGTAGCCGACGCGCACCCGGCGGGCCAGCGGCTGGTGCACGTGCCCGAACACCGACCAGCGCGGGCGTTCCCGCACGATCTTGTCCAGCGCCGGCCGCGAGCCCCACTCCGGGCGGCGCGCGACGACGTCGTAGGTCAGGTCGGGGACCTGCGGCGGGATGTGCGTGCACAGCACGTCGACCTCCCCCATCCGGTCCAGCGCGGCCGCCATGTCCTGCTCGGTGCGCAGGTACGGGAACCAGGGCGCGTCGGGGTTGCGCACGTGTCCCGGCATGAGCAGCCCGCCGCCCGCGAACCCGAACCGCAGGCCGCCGATCTCCACCGCGGCGCCGTCGACGACGTGCACGCCGTCGCGGGCGAACCGCGGCCACAGGTGCGGACTGTCCACATTGCCCGGTGTCGCGTACGTCGGCGCGGACATCGCCCCGAACAACGCGTGGTACTGCTCCAGCACCGCTTCCTCCACGACCGCGCGGGCGTCGTCCAGACCGTCCCACAGGGACCGGACGTAGCCCGCGGTGTCGGCGCGCCGGGTGCCGCGGCGCAGCTCGGCGAAGACCCCGACCTTCTCCGGGCCGAACACGCGGCCCATGATGCCCTTGGAGTGGTCGTAGTAGTCCACGAAGTCGATGAGGTCGCCCAGCACGACGAGCGCGTCCGCCCCGTCACCGGCACGCGCCAGCGCCTCCGCGTTGCCGTGCACATCCGAAACCACGTGAACCCGCACGGTCCCAACCTAGTTCAACGGGCGCACCGGGGTTTCACGAGACACGTGCCACTGTCGATCACCCGGCCGGAGGGCAGCCGGCCGGACGGCCGTCCTCCAGGGTCAGCTTGAGGCCGAGTGCCACGGACTTGGCGGCGAGCTGGCGGCGTTGCACCTCACGGCGCGCGCTGCGCGGAGTGAGCGACCCGGCGGGCGGATCAGCGCGGAGGAAGTAGTGCAGCAGGGTGCCGTCGAGCATCGGCTCGAGCCAGACCTCCATGGTGCCCACGAGCGCGCCGCCCACCGTCCAGCGCAGGCCCTCCTGGCCCCGGTCTGCGTAGACGTCGAGCTCCAGGTCCGGCCAGAACGCCCGCCACGACGACGGCACGGAGAAGGCTGCGGCGACCACGCTGGGCGGGACCGCCAGGAATGTCTCGTCGACGACGTCCACACTGGCCATGGGGTCAAAAGGTAACGGAAGGGCGTACCAACCTTTGTATCGCCGGAATCACACGCTAAGTTTCCCCACCAGTAACAAATCATCGTACGGAGGTTGACGTGCGCGAGTTCAGCGTCCCCGCCACCGCCGCAGTGGCTCCTGAGGAGAACCTCACCGACATGGTGTGGGCCAACGCGGAACGGTTCGGCAACGCCGTCAGCTTCCGCAGGCAGGTCGACGGCACCTGGGTCGACATCACCGCGCGGGACTTCGCCGCGCAGGTCATGGCGGTCGCCAAGGGCATGATCGCCGCCGGCCTGGAGCACGGCGACCGCGTCGGCCTGGTGTCGAAGACCCGCTACGAGTGGTCGCTGCTCGACTTCGCCATCTGGGCGGCGGGCGGCGTGGTCGTGCCGATCTACGAGACCTCGTCGGCAGGCCAGATCCAGTGGATCCTGTCCGACTCGGGCGCGAAGGCGGTGTTCGTCGAGGCCGCGCAGCACCGCGCGCTGGTCGACGAGGTCGTCGGCACGCTGCCCGAGCTGCGGCACGTGTGGCAGATCGAGGGCTCCGCGCCCGCCGTCGACGAGCTGACGGCGCTGGGTGCCGAGATCACCGACGAGCAGGTGCACGAGCGCCGCGGCCAGGTGAAGGCGGACGAGACGGCGACGCTCGTCTACACCTCCGGCACCACCGGCCGCCCCAAGGGCTGCACGCTGACGCACCGCAACCTGCTGTCCGAGGTGCGGTCGGCGCTGTCGCGGTTCCCGGAGATCCTCGCGGCCGGCAACTCGCTGCTGCTGTTCCTGCCGCTCGCGCACATCCTGGCGCGTGCCCTGTACCTCGCGTGCGTGTACTCGCGTGCCACGCTGGGCCACACCGCGGACGTGCAGAACCTCGTCGGCGACCTCGGCCAGTTCCGCCCGACGTTCGTCGTCGCCGTGCCGCGCGTGTTCGAGAAGGTCTACAACGGCGCCAAGCAGAAGGCGCACGCCGGCGGCAAGGGCAAGATCTTCGACGCCGCCGAGGCCACCTCGGTCGCCTACAGCCAGGCGCTCGACGACGGCGGCCCCGGCTTCGGCCTGCGGGTCAAGCACGCCGTGTTCGACAAGCTGGTGTTCTCGAAGCTGCGCGCCGCGCTCGGTGGCCGCGCGGTCGCCGCAGTGTCCGGTGGTGCGCCGCTGGGCGACCGGTTGTCGCACTTCTTCCGCGGCGCGGGCATCCCGGTCTACGAGGGCTACGGCCTGACCGAGACGTCGGCGGCGGCGTGCGTGACGTTCAAGGGCCAGGAGAAGGTCGGCACGGTCGGCCTGCCGGTGCCCGGCACGTCGGTGCGCATCGCCGAGGACGGCGAGATCCTCATCAAGGGCGACATCGTCTTCACCGGCTACTGGAACAACGAGGCCGCCACCGAGGAGGCGCTGGAGGACGGCTGGTTCCACACCGGTGACATCGGCGAGCTCGACGGCGAGGGCTTCCTGAGGATCACCGGGCGCAAGAAGGAGATCATCGTCACCGCCGGTGGCAAGAACGTCTCCCCCGCACAGCTCGAGGACCGCATCCGGGCGCACCCGCTGATCTCGCAGTGCATGGTCGTCGGCGACAAGCAGCCGTTCATCGGCGCGCTGATCACGATCGACCCGGAGTTCTTCCCGGCGTGGAAGGAGTCGCACGGCAAGCCGGCCTCGGCCGAGGTGCCCGACCTGGTCGAGGACCCCGACCTGCTGGCCGAGATCCAGGCCGTGGTGGACGAGGCGAACAGGTCGGTGTCCAAGGCGGAGGCGATCCGCAAGTTCCGCGTGCTGCCGGTGGACTTCACCGAGGCCGGTGGCGAGATGACGCCGTCGCTGAAGCTGAAGCGGTCGGTCGTGGCGAACACGTACGCCTCCGACATCGACGCGATCTACGCGAAGTAGGTCCTGAACAGCGCGAAAGGCCCAGGAGCTGGAAGAGAGCTCCTGGGCCTTTCGACCCCCAGCGATCGTGATCCGCGAACCTCCGCGGAACCCGAGAAGTGTTGTTGCCCCGGCCCCCCGACCGGGACGAGTAGAAGACTGCCGGACGGCGCTGACGTATCGCTGACGCGCCGATGTCACTCGGCGACAGCGCGCTAATAGGCTGTGAGTGAGACGGGATCATCCGGCGCGCGTAGGGGGAAGGCAATGACCTCGGGTCCGCAGTTCCGGCTGCTCGGCCCGATGGAGGTGCGCCTGGGCGACTCCGCCGTCCTGCTCCGCGCCGGCAAGCACCGGGCGTTGCTCGCGGCGCTGCTGCTGCGGCCCAACCGCGTGGTGCCCGTGACGGAACTGGTCGAGCACGTGTGGGGTGACGCGCCGCCCGCGCGGACGCGGGGCACGTTGCAGACGTACGTGATGCGGTTGCGTGCCGCGCTGGGCGACCCGTCGCTGATCCAGACCGCCGCCGACGGCTACCGGATGCGCGTCGACCCGTTGGCCGTGGACGTCCACCGGTTCGCCGACGCGGCGGCACGCGGACGAGCGGCGGCGGCGAACGACCTGGTCAAGGCGCGGAAAGCGTTTGCTGAAGCGTTGGAGCTGTGGCGCGGGCCGGTGCTGTCGGACGTGCCTTCGGAGACGTTGTACGCCGAGCACGCGCCGCGGTTGACCGAGCTGCTGATGACCGTGCACGAGCAGCGGGTCGACGTGGAGCTCGCGCTGGGCAACCACGCGGACCTGGTGCCGGAGCTGTTCGCGCTGACGCGGGACCACCCGTTGCGCGAGCGGTTCTGGGGGCAGCTGATGCTCGCGCTGTACCGCAGCAGCCGGCAGGCGGAGGCGCTGGAGGCGTTCCGGCAGCTCGACCGGACCCTGGACGAGCAGCTCGGGATCGACCCGTCGGCCGAGCTGCGGGCGTTGCACCAGGCGATCCTGGTCCGCTCACCCGAGCTCGCGGCACCGGTGCCGGAACGGGCACCCGACCGCGCGCCGCCGTCACCGCTGCAGCTGCCGGCGGACACCCCGGACTTCACCGGGCGGGAACGGCACGTCGAGCGGATCACGGCGCTGGTCACCGGGGCACTGGGCAACGCGGTGCCGATCGTGACGCTGGCGGGGCCACCGGGGGTGGGCAAGACGACGCTGGCCGTGCGGGTGGCGCACGTGCTGCGGGACCGGTTCCCCGACGGGCAGCTGTACGTCGACCTGCGCGGATACGCGCTGGGCCCGCCCGCGGACGGGGTGGACGTGCTGTCGCGGTTCCTGCGGGCGCTGGGCGTGCCGCCGGACGAGATCCCACCGGACGCGGACGAGCAGAGCACGATGCTGCGGTCGTTGCTGTCGGGCCGGCGGGTGCTGCTGGTGCTCGACAACGCCTCCGCGCCCGACCAGGTGCGGGCGCTGCTGCCGGGGACGGCGTCGTGCCCGGTGATCGTGACCTCGCGCGACGACCTGCGCGGGCTGATCGCCATGAACGGCGCGCGGACCGTGCCGGTGGACGTGTTCACGCCGGGCGAGTCGGTGGCGTTGCTGGAGAAGCTGCTGGGACCGGGTGAGCACGCGGAGCTGGCCGCGCGGTGCGGGCACCTGCCGCTGGCGCTGCGGGTGGCGGCGGCGTACCTGGCCGGGCGCGACGACGTGACGATCTCGGGTTCGCCGATCGAGCTCGCCTACGCCGCGCTGCCACCGGCGCCGCAGCGGTTGTTCCGGTTGCTGTCGCTGGTGCCGGGACCGGACTTCACCGCGGAGGCCGCGTCCGCGCTGGCCGACGTGGACGCCGAGGGCCTGCTGACGGTGCTGGTGATCGCGAACCTGGTGGTGTCGCCCGCTCCGGGTCGCTACCGGTTCCACGACGAGCTGATGCACTACGCGGCGTCGCTGCGGGCGGAGCTGGACACGCCGGCCGAGCAGCAGGCGGCGCTGACGGCGTTGCTCGACCACTACGTGCGCGGCGCAGAACGCTGCGCCGAGCTGCTCTACCCCGGCATCCTGCGGCTGCCGTCGACGGCGTCGGGCCCGGTGCCGCGGATCTCGACGCAGGCCGACGCGCTGGCGTGGCTCGACGCCGAACGCCCGAACCTGACCGCCGCCATCCGGCACGCCGCCCTGCACGGCCCGGCCCCCGTGGCGTTCCAGCTGGCCGACGCGCTGCGCGGCTACCTGTGGATCGGACAGCACGTCGGCGAATGGCTCGCGACCGCCCACCACGGCCTGCAGGCCGCCCAGGCGTCCGCACACCGCCCGGCGGAGGCGGCGATGCACGCGAACCTCGGCACCCTCTACCTGCGGCTCGGCGAGTACGCGCGGTCCGTCGACCACCACAGCCGGGCCGTGGAGCTGTACCGCGCGCTGGGCGACAAGGACGCCGAGGCGGGCGTGCTGAACAACCTCAGCCTCGTCTACCGCCGCTCCGGTCAGCTCGGTGCCGCGAAGGACGCCCTGCTGCGGTGCCTGGAGATGCTGCGCTCGGAGGACAGCGTCAGCACGGGCCTGTACAACCTCGGTCAGCTGGCCGTCGAGCTGGGTGAGGTCGACGAGGCCGTGGAGCACTTCACCCAGGCCCTGGCGCTGGCGCCGAACGCCGACGGTCACACCTACCTCGGCATGGCGCTGCGCCTGCAGGGCCGTCACGACGAGGCCCGCGCTCACCTGACCCGTGCCCTGGAGATCGGCAACGTCCCCGCCGGCGAGGCCGAGACCCTGGAGAACCTCGCCGCCCTGGAACTCGCCGAGGGCAACGCCGACCTCGCCCTCTCCCTCGCCTCACGCGCGCTGGCGCTGGTCGCCGACGGCGGTGACCAGCAGGTGGCGGCGTCGGTGCGGATCACGCTCGGCGAGGTCCACCGGGCGCTGGCCCAGCTCGACGGGGCCGTGGAGTACCTGGACCAGGCGCTCGCGACGGCCCGGCGCATCGGGTACGCCTCCGGTGAGGTGCGGGCGTTGATCGTGCTCGCGGCGGTGCGGCGCGACCTCGGGTCGGACGTGGAAGCTCGCTCGGCTGCCGCTGAGGCGATCCGGCGCAGCACCGAGCTAGGTCTGCACGCCCTGGAGACGCGAGCTCGCGCGCTCAGCTGAGACGCGCCGGCGCCAGCGAGCTGAGCTCAGCGAGCTGGAGCTTGGTGAGCTGGAGCTTGGCATGAGCTGAGCTTGGCGCGAGCTATCGCGCCATATCCCATATCCAATACATCAGTCTGCTGCCGACGGTTAGCTGCTGATGACAACGTTGTCATATGTGACCAGCTGAGCATTGCCGTCCGTAGCTAGGCGATATATCGGGTATTGGATATGGCGTATCGGATACCGGTCAGCCGATGAGCTGCTGGAGCCGGTGAGCGAGCTGGTCCCACTGCCAGTGGGTGCTCACCCAGTCCCGGCCGGCGCGGCCCATCTCGGTGGCCATAGCGGGGTCGGCGAGCAGGGCGGCGACCTTGGTGGCGACGTCGTCGACGTCGCGGCCGTCGACGACGTTGCCGGTGATGCCGTCGCGGACCGTCTCGGGTGCGCCGCCGGACCGTCCGGCGACGACGGGCAGACCGGTCGCGGACGCTTCGAGGTAGACGATGCCGAGGCCTTCGACGTCGAGGCCGCGGCCACGGGTGCGGCAGGGCATCGCGAAGACGTCACCGGCGTTGTAGTGGGCCGGCAGCTCCTCCCACGGCACCGAGCCGGTCAGCACGACGTTGCCCGCCTGGCCGGTTTCGGCGACGAGGGCGTCGAGCTTCGCGCGGTAGGGGCCGCCGCCGACGATCAGCAGGGCCGCGTCCGGCACCGAGCGGCGGATCAGCGGGAGCGCGCGGATGAGGACGTCCTGACCCTTGCGCGGCACGAGGCGGGACACGCAGACGACGACCGGGCGGTCGCCGAGGCCGTAGCGGCGGCGGAGCTCCGCGCGTGCGGCCGGGTCGGGGCGGTAGAGGTCCGTGTCCACACCGGACGGCAGGTGTTCGAGGGCGGCGAGCGGGCCGAACGCCGCCGCGAAGCGGGAGCGGGTGTAGCGGCTGACGTAGGTCACGACGTCCACACCGGATCCGATGGCGCGCAACGCCTGGCTGGCCACGGGCAGCATCGACCAGCCGACCTCGTGGCCGTGGGTGCTCGCGACCGACCGGCTCAGGCCGAGGCGCGGTGCCAGCAGTGCGAGCGGGGCGGCCGCGCCGAACCAGGCGGCGTCGCACGACTCGGTGCGCGCGATGGCACGGGCGCGGCGCAGCACGTCGGGGGTCGGCAGCATCAGCGACGTCGGGTGCCGCACGACGGGGAACGGCTGGCGCGCGTCGAACTCGGCGTCGCCCTTCCACTTCGGCGCGTAGACCACGAGCGAGTCGGCGGGCAGGCGGGTCGCCAGTGCGTGCAGGTAGGCCTGGATGCCACCGGGGCGGGGCGGGAAGTCGTTGGTCACCAGCAAGGTTCGGCGCACGGACCAACGCTATCCGATCGTGGTCCGCAGGAAGTCGCGCCAGTCCGCCACGTCCACGGCGCGGGCGTCCACAGCGGACAGCGACGCGTTGCGCAGGAAGAACTCGACGACGCCGCGCTCCCCCAGCCGCGACTGCAGGTACACCACGACCGAGTACGCCTGCTGGTAGGCGAGGTCGCGGCCGGGGCCGGTGAAGTCGGTGGGCAACGCGGACACGTCGGCCGTCAGCAGCGGCGCCGCCTCCCGCAGCGGCAGCCCGGTCGCCTGGAACGCCACCCAGTCCGCGAACCCCTCCACCAGCCACAGCGGCGCCGAGTCCGACGTCTGGTCGCGGGTCGCGACGTGGGTGATCTCGTGCCGCAGCAGCACGCCCAGCTCCAGGTCCGACAACGGCGCCACCCGCACCCGGTTGAGCACCACCCGTTGCGCGGCGCCGTCGCGGATGGCGATGCCCGCCATGTCCTTGAACGCCGGCCCGACCAGCGACACCAGCTCGGCGTCCGAGGCGGGGATGACGACGTCGACGCGCCGCGACCAGCTCAGCCCACGACCGATATCCAATACATTGGATACGGCTGCTACCGCTTCGTCGAGCAACCCTTGCACCCGCGCCGCCAGCTCCCCGTCACAGGAACTGCTGGTCACCGTACCCATCGCCGCCGAGCGCGAGATTGCTGTGCAATCGGGTGTTGCGGTCGACGGCAACTCAACGGCGCTGGGGTGCAACGCCACGTTGAGGCTGAGCAGGAACGTGACGACGACCAGCACCGCCAACACCGTCCTGAAGCGCCTCACGCGCGCAACGCTAGCCGTCGATGCGACGAATAACCGCGATGGGCCCGATGGCGTCGATCGGCGCGATCTTCACCGGCTGCCCCTCGGTGGAGGCGTGCACAGCGCGCGCGTTGTCGACCGCCATGGCCACGTGCGAGCGGCTGGCGTAGTAGATGATCAGGTCACCGGCTCGGACGTCGGAGCGCGACACCGCGCGTCCGACCGAGGCCTGTCCCCCGGACGTGCGGGGCAGGGCCACGTTCGCAGCGGCGTACGCCTTCATCGTGAGCCCGGCGCAGTCCCACTGGTCGAGCCCGGTGGCGCCGTAGCGGTACTCGTCCCCGCGCTGCTCCAGCGCGAACTGCAGCGCGATCCCGGCGGCACCACTTGGCACGCTGACCCGCGACCGGTCGCCCGGATCCCGCAGCTGCTGCACGACCGGCGCGGGCAGCCGTGCCAGTGCCGTGCGCACCTCGTCGACCTGGCCCTGCAACGCCCGCTTGCGGGCCTCCAGGTCGGCCTTCAGCCGTTCCGCCGCCTCGGTGGCCGCGGCGGCACGCGAGCGCGCGTTCTCCGCCACCTGGTGGGCCTGCCGCGCCTTCTCCACCGCGCCGGACAGCCGCGCGAGCGAGTCGGCCTTGTCCTCAGCCAGGATTCGCATCATCTCGAGCCGCAGCAGGAAGTCCTGCTGCGAGTCCGCGACGAGCAGCGCGGAGAGCTGGTTGAACCGCGCGCCCTCGAACGACGCCTCGGTCAGCAGGTCGACCTGGCCGCGGAAGCCCTCCTCGTCGGCCTTGGCCTGCACCTCGATCTGCTGCGCCGCCGCGACGTCCGCCGTGGCGCGTTCGAGCTCGGCCCTGCGCAGCGTGAGGTCCTCCTGCGCGCGCAGCACCTCCTCGTTCAGCTTGGTCGCCTGCTCGGTCAGCTGGGCGTACCTGCGGGCGGGGTCGGCGGGTTGCGCTGCCGAGGACACCGCCGGGGCGGCGCAGCAGAGCAGCACGACAACCAGAGCACCGCGGGTGAGCTTGCGCGACAGCACGTCGCCGATCCCCTTCGCGTCACACAGTTCCAAGATCGACGCGAGCAGGCTACCGCGTGACTAAACGCGACCGAGCCGGGCCAGCAACACCGCGGACGGCACCGGGTGCGCACCACGTCGGCGCACCGAGTCGGCGACCGCGCGATCCGACGTCACCACCACCACCGGCCGCCCCTCCGGCTCGGCGGTGACCAACGCGCGAATGACGTCATCAGCGAGAACACCGGGATCGCTGAAGAGCACCCGCACGCCGCGAGGCGCCGCCGCGGGCACGGCGACCACTCCGGCGCCGTCGAACACCAGCGTCACCTCGGCACCGGTGCGCGCGGCGAGCACCGCGAGCTGGTGCACGAGCCGGTCGCGCTGATCGGACAACGACAGCTCCGGGTAACCGGTCTTCGTGACGTTGTAGCCGTCCACGACGAGGTGCACGGCCGGCAACGCCAGCAACCGGTCCAGCGCCGCCGGGTCCTCCACCCGTCCCACCGCGCCCTGCGACGCCGACGCACCGCGCACGAGGTCGGCTGGACGTGGTCCGGAGCCGCCCAGCGCCAGCTCCCGCCGCAGTCCCGTCACCGCGCCGTCGAGGGTGTCCACCAGCAGCGCGAGCCGCACCTCGTCGGCCTGCCGGGCCTCCCGCGCCGACTGCCGGGCGACCTCGGCGTCCGCGATCGCCCGTTGCGCCTTGCCCCGCTCGGTCTCCGCACGTTCCCGTTCCCGGTCGCGCTCCGCGGTCAGCCGCTTCAGCTCCTCGGCCGTGCGTTCCCGCACGCGTTCGACCTCGGCCGCCGCCGCCTCGGCCGCGTCCTTGGCCTCGCGCAGCTTCACGCCCTGTTCGCGCAACCGCTTGCGCAGCCGTTCCAGCTCGACCTCGGCGTCCGCGCGCACGCGTTCGGCGGCGCCGTCGAGCTGGCTGCGTTCGGCGCGCAGCCGTTCGAGCTCGCCCTCCAGCCGTTCCGAGCGCACGACCGCCGCGTCCCGCTCGGCCCGCAGCGTCGCGTCGCCGACCCGCCGCGACACCAGCTCCACGTAGTGCGGTGCGACCTCGTCCCCGGTCAGCACGGCGGCCGCGGCGGCGGCCACCGGGTCCGGCGAGGTCACCTCCAGCGTCGACGGCCGGTTCTTGCGCAGCCACTCCACGACGGCGGTGCGGAAGTTCGCCGAGTCGCGCAGCCCGGCCACGACCTGCGCGCCGCCGAGCCGGGCGCGTTTGGTCGGCGCGAACTTGGCCACGGGCCGCAGGTGCTGCGGCACGTCGACCTTCGCCATCTCCCCGAGGGCGTCGGCGCCGAGCTCCGCGAGCCGCATCCGCAGCGGCTCCGGCAGCGCACCCCAGTCCACAGTGGACTCGCCCACCTCGTCGGCGGGCGGGTCGTACTCGGGCTCGGGCATCGGGTCTGGCACCGTTACAGGCTAGAGCCCCCGCGCTTGAGCAGCGCACGGACATCTCCGGCCTCCGGCACGCCGATCTCCTCGAAGATCGCCAGGGCCTGCTCCCACGCACCTTCGCGACCGTGTCCGAGCACCTGCAGTGAACGGGCTTCACCGAGTCGGCAGCCGTTGCGTCGATGCAGGTCAACGGCCTCCTGGGCGAACTTCAGCGCCCGGTCGGGATCATCGGCCAGGTGCAGCGTCGCCAACGCGGTCAGCGCCGTGCCCTCGATCAGGCCGTAGCCGTGCTCCCGTGCCATGGCCAGCGCCTGGTGCAGGTGTTCGGCGCGGCCCGTTGCCCTTCCGAGACCCGCGAGCGCCTGCGCCTCGCCGTGTTTGTAGCCGATGCGCTGGGCAACGGACACCGCACGCCGGTACTCCTCCTCCGCGGCCGGATCACCGAGCCGCAGCAGCGCGGCGCCGATGCCGTGCCGTGCGTCGACCTCACCGCCGGGGTCGTTCACCTCCAGGGCGATCTGCAACGCCTCCCGGCCGGCCTCCACCGCCAGGTCGAGCCGCCCGGCCTCGCGGTGCACGGCGGAGACGTCGTCGAGCAGGTACGACTCCAGGCCGCGCTGGCCCAGCGCCCTGATGTCCACCAGCGCCTGCTCGAACGTCACCACCGCCTCGTCCAGCCGCCCCAGGTCGCGCAGCGCACAGCCCAGCTCGGCGATCGGGCGCCCGTTCTTCACGCCGATCTGCTGGTAGAGCGCGAAGGACCGGCGGTGGTGCGCCTCGGCGTCCCGCAACCGGCCGCGCATCCAGCACGTGGACCCGAGCTGGGACAACGCGTGCGCCTCCCGCCGCAGCTGCCCCAGCTCGTGGCTGAGCTCGGCGACCCTGAGGTAGCTCTCGGCGGCGCGGTCGGTGTCGCCGACCTCGCGGGAGACGTGGCCGAGGACCGTGAGGAACCGGAGCGTGCCGGCGGGCCAGTCGTCGCGTTCGGCCAGGTCGAGCGCCTGCTGGACCAACCCCAGCGCTTCGCTGGAACGACCGGAGTACATGCGTGCGATCGCCTCGCTCGCCAGTGCCGCCGCCTCGCCGCGCATCTCCCCCTCTTGCCGTGCGGACGCAAGCCCGGCCTCGCGCACCACGGCCCAGCTCGCGTGATCACGGCGTGCGGCGAAGAAGCTGTGCGTCGCGTCGGCGAGCCGCCAGGCGAACGGACCGGTGGCGGCGATCGCGACGAGGTTTGTCTTCTCGGCGACCAACCAGGCCAAGGCCTCCGCCGACGTCTCGAACGTGCGGCCGTCCGTTGCCTCGAACAGCACGTCGTCGGCGACGTAACACATGCGCGAGGCGTTGGCCGCTGTACCGATGTGCCACAACGCCAGCCGTGCGCGCAGTGCGTTCGTCTCCTCCTCCGTCAGCAGATCACGTGCGTACAGGCGCACGAGGTCGTGGAGGTGATAGCGATCACCTTGGCGTTCCACGAGGTTCGCCGTGACCAGCTGGTCGAGGCCGGTGCCGAGCAGTGCGGCCACCTCGGCCGTGAAGTCGTGTCCTGCGATGGCGCCCAACCGCCTGAACAGCTCTTGTGCTGCTGCGGGCAGCGAACGGAACGAGAGGTCGAGTGCTGCGCGCACGGCGAGACGTTCGTCGTCGTCGACTCGCAACGCCGCGAGCCTGCCTTCTTCTTCGCGCAGCTCGTCGACCAGGTCCGCGACCGATCCGGTGGCGTTCGCCGCGGCGATCCTCAGCGCGAGCGGGAGGTGGCCGCACAACCGGGCCAGCTCGGGCAGCTCGGGTGCGTCGCCGAGCATGCCGCGCAGCAGCGCGACGGCCTCCTCCGGCGCCATGACGTCCAGCAGCACCGGCCACGCGTCTAGACCGGAGAGCCGGTTGCGGCTGGTGATCACGACGCGGCAGCCCTCCGCGCCGGGCAGCAGCGGTGCGACCTGGGCGGCGGTCGCGGCGTTGTCCAGCACGACCAGCATCCGCCGGTCGCGCAACAACATGCGGTAGAGGTCGGTCTGCTGCTCCAGCTGCTGCGGGATGCGCGGCCCGGCGATGCCCAGTGCGCGCAGGAACCGCGCCAGCACGTCGCCGGGCGGCAACGGCGGGGTGTCCCGGTCGAAGCCGCGCAGGTTCGCGTAGAGCTGGCCGTCGGGGAACTGGTCGGCGACCGTGTGCGCGTGGTGCAGCGCCAACGCCGTCTTGCCGACGCCTGCTGTGCCGTCGATCGCGGTGATGACGACCGTTCGCCCGATGGCGCCGAGCTCGGCCAACGCGGACGCACGGCCGGTGAAGTTCGGCAGGTCCGCGGGCAACTGGTGCGGCACAACGCGCTGGGTCGGCTCCGATGTGACGCCCCGCAGCTCACGCGGTCGTTGGCGGTGCGGGTAGCGGTCGACCAGGTCGGCCAGCTCGGCGGAGACGTCCTCGCCGAGGCGCAGCCGGCGTTCCAGGTGGTCTTCGACGACCTCCAGGCGCTCCTCCTCCAGTGCGGCGCGGACATCGCTCCACGGCGGGGCCGCGGGCAGGTCGGCGAGGGGTTCCTGCTGCCACAACGCCAGCGCTGCTTCGAACAAACGGGCCGCTGCCGCGTCGTCGTCCAGAGCGCGCGCGTTCGCGACGAGGTGGCGGAAGTGGTGCAGATCGACGTCGTCAGGTCCTGCTTCGAGCACATAGCCGTCCGCGCGCGTGGAGACCACGATGCCGTCCAGCGCCTGCCGCAACCGGAAGACGTGCTGGTGCAGCGCGTTGACGTGCATGGGCTTCTCGTCGGCACCCCACATCGACTCGATCAGGCGTTCCGACCGCACCACGTGGCCGGGCTGCAGGGCGAGCGCCGCGAGCAGCGACCGCTGCCGAACGCTGAGGGGCAGGCCGGAAGGTCCCAGGAGCGTGATCCGCACACCGGTGAGGCTAGCTCCAAAAATTGTCAGACCCCGTCGCTAACGTCAGCGGGGTGACCGGTCAACTGTCCTTCGACGAGCTCGGGACGCCGCTGCGCGACACGACGTTCGTCGTCTTCGACCTGGAGACGACGGGAGGAAGTGCCGAGCAGGACGCCGTCACCGAGATCGGCGCGGTGAAGGTGCGCGGCGGCGAGGTGATCGGCGAGTTCGCCACGCTCGTCGACCCCGAGCGCGGCATCCCGCCGCAGGTCGCGCAGCTGACGGGGATCACGCAGCTGATGGTGACCGGTGCGCCCCGGATGCAGACGGTGCTGCCCGCGTTCCTGGAGTTCGCGGCCGGAGCGGTGCTGGTCGCGCACAACTCCGGGTTCGACGTCGGGTTCGTCAAGGCGGCGTGCGAGCGGCAGGGCTACCGGTGGCCGAAGCCGCCGGTGGTGTGCACGGTGCGACTGGCGCGACGGGTGCTGAGCCGCGACGAGGCGCCGTCGTGCCGCCTGTCGGCGCTGGCGGACCTGTTCCACACGCGGACCCGGCCGACGCACCGGGCACTGGCCGATGCGCGCACCACGGTCGAGGTGCTGCACGCGTTGCTGGAGCGCGTGGGCAACGTGGGGGTGCACTCGCTGGAGGAGCTGCTGGCGTACCTGCCGGAGGTGACGCCGGAGCAGCGCCGCAAGCGCTCCCTGGCCGCGCACCTGCCGTCGGTGCCCGGCGTGTACCTCTTCCGCGGGCCCAAGGAGGAGGTGCTGTACGTCGGCACGGCGTCGGACCTGCGGCGGCGGGTGCGGCAGTACTTCACCGCGAGCGAGGGCAGACGCCGGCTGCGCGAGATGGTCGCGCTCGCGGTGCGGGTCGACGCCGTCGAGTGCGCTCATTCGCTGGAGGCCGAGGTGCGCGAGCTGCGGCTGCTGCGCGCGCACCGCCCCGCGTACAACAAGAGGTCGAAGAACCCGCACCACGCGTGGTGGCTGGTGCTGACCGACGAGCCGTTCCCCCGGTTGTCGCTGGTCCGCACCCCGCGCGACGGTGCGCTGGGCCCGTTCCGCACCCGCCGTGCGGCCGAGTCGGTGGCGGACGCGCTGCTCGACGCCGTGCCGCTGCGGTCGTGCACGCTCAAGATCCCGGCCACGAACCAGCGCGCCTCGCCGTGCGCCCTGGCCGAGCTCGGCCGCTGCCAGGCCCCCTGCGCAGGCCGGCAGACCGTGGAGGAGTACTCCCCCGCCGTCGTGGCGGTGCGCGACCTGGTGGTGGGCCGCAGCGCGGACCCGTTGCGCGGTCTCGCGGAGCAGCTGGGCTCCCTGGCCACGGCCGAGCGCTTCGAGGAGGCCGCCACCCGCCGCGACCGCCTCGCGGGCCTCGTCCGCTCGCTGGACCGCGCCCAGCGCCTCGCCGCGCTGGCCGCCCTGCCGCAGCTCGTGGCCGCCCGCCCGGACCGCGACGGTGGCTGGGAGTTCTCAGTCGTCCGCTACGGCCGGCTGGCCTCGGCCGGTGTCGCCCGCCGCGGCACCCGCCCGATGCCGGTGGTCGACGCGCTGGTGGCCTCGGCGGAGACGGTCATCCCGACCGCGGGCCCGTTGCGCGGTGCGCCGCCGGAGGAGACCGGGGTGGTGCTGCGCTGGCTCGACCAGCCCGGTACCCGCCTGGTGTACGCGGACGAACCGTGGGCCTCACCGGCCGGTGCGGCGGCGGCATGGGTGCCGTGGGCTGAGCAGGCGTCGAGCGCACGCCCGCTGGTGGACCGCTGGCACTGAGGCGGTCCGGTGCGCGGGAGGTCGGTGTCGCGGGAGCGTGCGGAGTTCGTGGCGCTCGCGATCAGCGGGTAGGGCAGACTACGGGTGCTTTGGTACCCGTAGTGAGACCCGAGGAGGACGCCGTGGTCACCGCCATCGTGCTGATCCAGGCCGCCGCCGAGCGCATTCCCGAGGCGGCGCAGGAGATCGCCGACATCGACGGAGTCACGGAGGTGTACTCCTGCGCCGGTGACGTGGACCTGATCGCGCTGGTCAAGGTCAGCAAGCACGAGGACCTCGCCGCGCTGGTGCCGGGCAAGATCAGCAAGGTCGAGGGCGTGCTGAACACCGACACGCACATCGCGTTCCGCAGCTACTCGAAGCGGGACGACGAGGCGGCGTTCGCGATCGGCCTGGACGACGCGCAGTAGCCGAAGACGCATGCGAAAAGCCCCCGTGGAGATCGTCCACGGGGGCTTTTCACTGCTTCAGCAGGCTCAGGCCTTGGGGTCGGAGGGCTTGCCGGCCAGCTCACCCGCGGTGTCCTCGGCGCTGATGCCTTCGGAGACGTGCGCCCTGCGGCGTGCGTTCTCCAGGGCCACGGTCTCTTCGACCGGGTCCGGCGACCAGGTGCTGCCCGCGACCGGGTGCCCGGCCGAACCGAGCTTGTTCATCTTCTTCGGCACCGACGCGCCCTGATAGGCCAGGGGGATCGGATGACCGTGGTCGTCCACCGGGCCCAGCGGCTGGTGGACCTCGATGAACTCACCGTGCGGCAACCGCTTGATGATGCCGGTCTCCACACCGTGCTCCAGCACCTCACGGTCCGCCCGCTGCAACCCGATGCAGGTGCGGTACGCGATGAAGTACGCGATCGGCGGCAGGACCAGCATGCCGATGCGGCCCATCCACGTCGTCAGGTTCAACGAGATGTCGAACTGGTAGGCGAAGATGTCGTTCGCGCCCATCAGCAGCAACACCATGAAGTACGTGATCGCCATCCACCCCAGCGCCGTGCGCACCGGCACGTCACGCGGGCGCTGCAACAGGTTGTGATGCGCGTAGTCCTTGGTCATCCGCCGTTCGATCCACGGGTACACCGCCGCGATCCCGGTCAGCAGCGGCAGACCGAGGATGAACGGCAGGAACGGCGCGGGGATCGTGTAGTTGCCCAGGTAGAACTCCCACGCCGGCCAGATGCGCACCAGGCCGTCGGTCCAGCCCATGTACCAGTCCGGCTGCGACCCCGCCGAGACCTGCGCCGGGTTGTACGGGCCGATGTTCCAGATCGGGTTGATCTGGAACACCCCGCCCATGATCGCGATGACACCCACGACGACGGCGAAGAACCCGCCGCCCTTCGCCGCGAACACCGGCATGATCCGCACACCGACGACGTTGGTCTCCTTGCGGCCCACACCCGGGAACTGGGTGTGCTTCTGGTACCACACCAGACCCAGGTGCGCACCGATCAACCCCAGGATGATCGCCGGGATGAGCAGGATGTGCGCGGTGTAGAGCAACGGGATGATGTCCGTGCCCGGGAACTCACCGCCGAACATCAACCAGTTCAGCCACGTGCCGATCACCGGGAACGAGATCAGCAGCGCCGCCATCACCCGCAGGCCGGTGCCGGAGAGCAGGTCGTCGGGCAGCGAGTAGCCCAGGAAACCCTCGATCGCACCGAGCATGAACAACACGATGCCGATGACCCAGTTGATCTCACGCGGCTTGCGGAACGCACCGGTGAAGAAGATCCGGAACATGTGCACCACGATCGCCGCCATGAACAGCAACGCAGCCCAGTGGTGCACCTGACGCACGAACAACCCGCCACGGGTCTCGAACGAGATGTCCAGCGTGGACGCGAACGCCCGCGACATCTCGATCCCCCGCAGGTTCTCGAACGCCCCGTTGTAGGTGACCTCCGTCATCGACGGGTCGAAGAACAACGCCAGGTACGTACCCGACAACAACAACACGATGAAGCTGTACAGGGCGATCTCACCGAGCAGGAACGACCAGTGCGTCGGGAACACCTTGTTCAGCTGCTTGCGCAGCCCGGAGGCCGCGTGGAACCGCTCATCGGCAGCGTTGGCCGCCGCCCCTGCGACGCGCGCGGCCGCGTTGGCCGGCTTCGTCGGCGTGGTGATGGCACTCATGACTTACGCTCCCAGAACGCCGGACCCACAGCCTCGATGAAGTCACTGCGGGCAACCAAGTATCCCTCTTCGTCCACAGTGATCGGAAGCTGTGGGAGAGGACGGGTCGCCGGCCCGAACCGCGGCTTGGCGTACTCGAACACGTCGAACTGCGACTGGTGGCACGGGCAGAGCAGCAGACCGGTCTGCTGCTCGAACAGCGAGGTCGGGCAACCCAGGTGCGTGCAGATCTTCGAGTACGCGTACAGGTCGCCGTAGTTGAAGTCCTCCTGGCCCGCGCGCTTCGTGATCGCCTGGTTCGGCCGCATGCGGATGAGCATGACCGGAGCGTCGGCCCGCTTGAGGGCGGCGACCAGTGCGTGCTCGTCGTTCCGCTCGGACTCGCGGAACGGGAAGACCGTCTCGAAGCCGCCCGGCTCGACGTCCTCGGGACGCACCAGGGAGACCTCGTGGAAGTTGCCGGTGTGGCGGCGGAGATAGACCTTCTCGCCCTTCTCCGCCTTCCAGCCGGTGTGCCAGAGCGAGTTCTTGGTCTCGCTGTCGGAGTGCGGGTTCTTGACCAGCGCGCCCAGCGGGACGACGGCCACGCCCAGGCCCAGCACGCCCGCGCCGAGACCGGCGGTGCGCTTGATCAGGCTGCGGCGGCCGATGCCGCTGCGCTGGCCCGCGTCGGACAGCTCGGCCACCAGGGTGGCGCGGTCGACCGCGGTCGACGGGCCGTCGTGGCGCTGCTGCACCGCGAGCTCGTCGGGGAGGAACTTCTTGGTGTAGAGCAGCGCGCCGACGCCCAGGCCCAGCACGGACAGGCCGAGGAACAGGCCGATCAGCGGGTTGTACAGGTTGTGCAGGAGGTGGCCCTCGGCGTTGGACGGGGACTCGTACTCCCACGGCCAGAAGAGGAACACGCCGAGGAAGGCGAGGCCGGACAGCGCCGAGATCAGGAACCAGATGGCCACCTGGCGCTGGGCGCGGCGCTCGGCGCGCGTGCCCTCGACCGGCCACTTCTCCTCGTAGTGGACGAGCTCGACGCCGTCCATCCTGGTGCCGAGCTTGACGAGGTCGTCCCGGCTCATCTCCGCGAGCTCTGCCTCGCTGGGCAGCTCGGTCGGCTTGTCGCCGCTCATGCCTTGGCTCCGATCCAGAGGGTCACGCCGATGAGCGCGGCGATGCCCACGATGAACGCGATCAAGCCCTCGGAGACGGGTCCGAACCCACCCAGGGCGTTACCGCCGGAGTTGTTGTTCCCGTCGGTGACCGACTTGACGTACGCGATGATGTCTTTCTTCTCTTCCGGCGTGAGCTGGCGCTCGCCGAACTTCGGCATGTTCTGCGGGCCGCTCAGCATCGCCGTGTAGATCTGGTCCTCGGTGACGCCGTCGAGCGCCGGCGCGAACTTGCCGGACGACAGCGCGCCACCACGCCCCGTGAAGTTGTGGCAGCTGGCGCAGTTGAGGCGGAAGAGCTCGCCACCGCGCGCCGGGTTGTCGCCGCGCAGGGCCTCGCCGGACTCGGAGGGCTTCTTCGGGCCCGCGCCGCCGTTGGCGTCGATGTAGGCCATCAGCGCGTTGATCTCCTCGGGGGAGAGCTTCGCGGGCTTGCGGATGGCCTGCGCCTCCTGCCGCGCCATGGGCATGCGGCCGGAGGAAGTCTGGAAGTAGACCGCGGCGTCACCGACGCCGACGAGGCTCGGCCCGCGGCTCTCGACACCCTCCAGGGACCTGCCGTGGCAGCTCTGGCAGGTGTTCAGGTAGATCTGCTCGCCCTGGCGGACCAGGGCGTCCTGCTGCTGTGCCTGCGCGGTCTGCGCGGTGGGCGCGAACGCGGTGAACAGCAGGCCGGCGCTCAGCAGGCCGAACCCCAGTGCGAGCAGGCCGGCGACCCGGCGGCGCAGCTTCGTGCGGGCGCCGCGGGGGCGTTTCGTAGTGGTGGTCATGGTGTGCGGCAACCCTTGCTGTCAGTTCGGGAGCTCGTGGCTTGGCTGTGTGCCGACTGGGTCAGGGCACGATGTAGATGATGGCGAACAGGCCGATCCACACGACGTCGACGAAGTGCCAGTAGTACGACACGACGATGGCGGAGGTGGCCTGAGCCGGCGTGAACTTGCTGAGCTTCGTCCGGATCAACAGGTAGACGAACGCGATCAGACCGCCGATGACGTGCAGGCCGTGGAAGCCGGTCGTCAGGTAGAAGACGGTGCCGTAGGCCGACGACGGGATCGTCGTGCCGTGCTCGACCAGCTCGACGTACTCACCCGCCTGGCCGCCCACGAAGATCGCGCCCATGATCAGCGTCACGATGTACCAGCGACGCAGACCGAAGACGTCACCGCGCTCCGCTGCGAACACGCCCCACTGACAGGTGAAGGACGACGCGACCAGGATGATCGTGAAGACCGACGCGTAGGGGACGTTCAGGTGGGTCGGAGGCGGGGGCCAAGGTCCCTCGTTCTGGGCCTTCACCGTGAAGAACATGGCGAAGAGGCCAGCGAAGAACATGAGCTCGCTGGACAGCCAGACGATCGTGCCGACGCTGACCATGTTCGGGCGGTTCAGCGAGTGCACGCGCTGGCCGATTGAAGGCGCTGCCGTGGTCACGAGCAGCATTATTGCCTGCGCTATTTCCGCCCGCCCATCGGGTCCTGGGCGGATCATGGGTCGGCTGGGTCACACGGCGCGTGACCCAGGAGGAGGTCAAAGGGATGGGCTTGCTGGGCCGATTGCGGGAACTGCTGCACCGGCGGGACGAACCGGTGCTGTCCTTGAACGATCCGGACCTCGTCGTGGTCGTCGAGGCGTTCGACGTCGTGGAGGCCGATTCGGCCGCTCTGGCGCGGTCGCCGCGGTGGCGGGCCGACGAGCTCGCGGTGTTGCGGCACCACGTCCGCATCCCGCCTGACCAGGTAGAACGCGCGCGGGAGCTGCTGGAGCCGGACGGCTGGGTGCTCGTCGCCGGTGATATATCGCATATCAGCCGGGTGCAGAAGCTGGACGCGCTGCACTGCGCGCAGGAGCGGTCGCGGATGGCGTCGCTGGCGCAGCGGCTCGGCGGTGACGCCCTGGGGTGGGACGCCCTGCAACCGGCCCGATAGCATCGCCGCGACCTTGGTCACTTTCTTCACGACCCAGTCAGCAGTAGCAGTGGAGGATCGAGAGATGAGCACGCAGACCACGAAGATCCTGGTGTTCAGCCACCGACCCGAGGTGCGTGAGACGATCATCACTGCCGTCGGCCGCCGCCCGGCGCCGGACCTGCCCCGCGTGGACTACGTCGAGGCCGGCGCGATCGCCGACGTGCTGTACGAGGTGGACAACGGCACCGTCGACCTGCTGATCCTCGACGGCGAGGCGCAGCCGACCGGTGGCATGGGCCTGTCCCGCCAGCTCAAGGACGAGATCACGAACTGCCCGCCGATCGTCGTGGCCGTGCGCCGCAAGGACGACCGGTGGCTCGCGACCTGGTCGCAGGCCGACGCGGTGCTGGTGCACCCGCTGGACCCGCTGGCCGCCGCCGAGACCGTGGCAGAGGTGCTGCGGGGCTCGGCTGTTCCCGTCGTCAGGGGCTGAGCCCGCGATGGGCGAGCGCACCTGGCCGTCGCTGCTCAACCGCCTGCTCGACGGTGTCGACCTGACCGCCGACGACACGGCCTGGGGCATGGACCGGGTCATGTCGGGCGAGGCGACGCCGGCGCAGATCTCGGCGTTCGTCGTCGCGTTGCGCGCGAAGGGCGAGACGCCGGAGGAGGTCGACGGCCTGGCGACGATGATGCTCAGCCACGCCCGCCGCTTCGACGTGGGCGTGCGCGCGACCGACATCGTGGGCACCGGCGGCGATCATTCCGGTTCGGTGAACATCTCGACGATGGCCGCGATCGTCACGGCCGCGGCGGGCGTCCCGGTGGTCAAGCACGGCAACCGGGCGGCGTCGTCGCAGTGCGGCACGGCGGACGTGCTGGAGGCGCTGGGCGTCGCGATCGACCTGCCGCCGGAGGGCGTGCGGGCGACCGTGGCGGAGCTGGGCATCGGGTTCTGCTTCGCGCCGGTGTTCCACCCCGGCTTCCGGCACGCGGGCCCGGTGCGGCGGGAGATCGGCATCCCGACGTCGTTCAACCTGCTCGGGCCGCTCACGAACCCGGCGCAGCCGCAGGTCGGCCTGATCGGCTGCGCGCGGGCGGTCGCGGCTCCGCTGATCGCGGGGGTGTTCGCACGCCGCCGCAACACGGCGCTGGTCGTGCGCGGTGACGACGGCCTCGACGAGATCACGACCACCACGACGACGTCGGCGTGGCTCGCGCAGGACGGCGAGGTGCGCGAGGAGCGGATCGACCCGGCGGTGCTGGGTGTGCAGCCCGCGCGCGAGGAGGACCTGAAGGGCGGCGACGCGTCGGTCAACGCCCAGGTGGTCCGCGACCTGGTGGCCGGCAAGACGGGTTCCGTGCGCGACGCGGTGCTCGTGAACGCGGCGGGCGCCATCGCGGCGCACGGCGGGTTCTCGGACGACCTGCACGCCGACCTGGCTGCTTCGCTGGGCCGTGCCGCCGAGGCGGTCGACTCGGGTGCGGCGAGCACGCTGCTGGGCCGTTGGGTGGAGCTTCTCGACGTCCCTGAAGGGCTGAGACCACCCGGTTCGGTCACGCGGCGCGTTCGGCGCGTGACCGGGCCGGTGCGGCTGCCGCAGTGGCGTAGTCCGTGCGAGTGACGGCCCGGAGATGCGCGCCACGTGGTAACCCGGCGGCAACCGCCACCTGGAATGCTGGAGCCATGGTCCTCTACCCGGTGATGAAGCACGTCGTCGCGCGCGCAGCCCGCATGGTCTACCGCCCGGTGGTCGACGGTCTGGAGAACGTCCCGACCGACGGCCCCGTCATCCTGGCGGCGAACCACCTCAGCTTCATCGACAGCGTCGTGATCCCCATGGTGGTGCCGCGGCGCGTGTCGTTCCTGGCGAAGGCCGAGTACTTCACCGGCACCGGGGTCAAGGGCGCGATGTCCCGCTGGTTCTTCTCGTCGCTGGGCCACGTGCCGGTGCACCGCGGCAAGGGCCGTGACGCCCGTGCCGCGCTCGACACGGCGGCGGAGATCCTGGCGCGCGGGGACGCGTTCGCCATTTACCCCGAGGGCACCCGCTCGCTCGACGGCATGTTGCACCGCGGTCGCACCGGTGTCGCGCGCATGGCGCTGGAGTCGGGTGCGCCGGTCGTGCCGGTCGGCATCATCGGCACGGACAAGGTCCAGCCGGTCGGCAGCCGGTTCCCGAAGATCGTCCCGGTGACCGTGCGGTTCGGCGAGCCGCTCGACTTCAGCCGCTACGACGGCATGCAGGAGTCGCTGCCGGTGCTGCGCAGCGTCACCGACGAGATCATCTACCGCATCCTCGACCTGAGCGGCCAGGAGTACGTCGACGCGTACCAGAAGACCCCGGTCGCCGCTTAGACCGCTCACGGCCCGCTGAGGCCGTCGCAGGGACCATGTCGAAGGCCCTCCCCCGCTGGCGCGAGCACAGCGACGGGAGGGCCTTCGTGCGAGATGCGGGACGCCGTGCACGACCGAGGCCCCCTCCGCGAACAGAGGGGGCCTCGGTAGAGCAAATATCCGATATATCGGATATCAGTCGTGGTTGGGTCCGGTGTGGTACTCGAACACCAGGCCGCCGACGGTGATCAGCACGAGGATGATCGCGATCACGAGCAGCCACACGTGCCAGAACGCCACCGCGACACCCGCGGTCGCCGCCGCGGCGGCGAGGCCGATCGGCCAGTACGAGCCGGGGCTGAAGAAGCCCAGCTCACCGGCACCGTCGGAGACCTCGGCCTCGGGGTTGTCCTCGGGACGGACCTCGATGCGGCGAGCGACGAACCGGAAGTAGGTGCCGACGATGAGCGCCAGACCACCGGTGAGCGCGAGCGCCACCGTGCCGGCGGGCTCGACCGCGCCGGTCGCCTGGTGCGTCCAGTAGCCGTAGACGACGGCCATCAGGAACGAGAAGGCCATCACCAGGTCGAATACGCGAGCTTCGATCTTCATCGCGGGGCGTCCCTACTTCTGACCCGCGCCGGACGCCTCACGGGCGGTCCGGTCGGTGTTGAACGGGGTGGTCGTGGTGGCCAGCGGCGAGCACCAGTCCTTGCAGCCCACCTTGGCGAGCGCCTCGGCCGTGGTGTACGGCTTGCCCGTCTTCTCGTTCGTCTCCTTGCGGAACCCGATGTACTTGTCGAAGTCCGCCTGCTCCAGGGCGCGGACCTCGAAGTTCATCACCGCGTGGTAGGAGCCGCACAGCTCGGCGCACCGGCCGACGAACGCACCGGGACGCTTGATCTCGTCGATCTGGAAGACGTTGTCCTGGTTGTTCTTCTTCGGGTCCGGGAAGACGTCCCGCTTGAAGTGGAACTCCGGCACGAAGAACGAGTGGATGACGTCCGTCGACTCCAGGGTGAACTGGACGCGCTTGCCGGCCGGGAGCACCAGGATCGGGACCTCACCCGAGGTGCCGACCGTGCTGACGACGTTGCCCGCCTCGGTCTTGTGGTCCGGGTACTGGAACTCCCAGTTCCACTGGAACGCGATGACGTCGACGTTCACGTCCGGCTTGCCCGACTTGTCCGTCACGTAGTTCTGCGTGACGGCCGTGAAGTAGAACAGCACCGCCACGATCACCGTCGGCACGACGATGAGCACGATCTCCAGCGGGAGGTTGTACGCCGTCTGACGCGGCAGCTCCTCCGACTTCTTGCGGTGGAACGCCACCGACCACAGGATCAGACCCCACACGATGACGCCGACGACGAGCGCGGCGATCACGGACCAGGTCCAGAGCTCGCGCATCTTCTCGGCCTGCGGCGTGACGGCCACCGGCCAGCCGAAGCGCAGCACCTCGTCCGTGGAGCAACCGGTGGCCCCGATACCGACCAGGCCCACCAGGCCAGCGGTTTTCGCCAGCCGGGATGCCCTGGTGCCCTCCTTCAGGCCCACTGCTCGCCCGCCTCCTCGTTCCATGCCAACGGATCAAGCGGGAGCGTAGCCCAGCGCGGGAGGGCTCACCCCTCGGGGGCACCGCCGCTGCGGTGCAGTTTCGGTCACACAGAGCCCCTTCGGCATACTGGGGACTTCCCCCTTCGTATTTCTGAGAGGTGCGAGAGCCTTGTGCGGCCTGGCAGGACTTGTATGCCCTAGCGAGAACGAGGCCGAGAGCGCCCGCCCGGCGGTGGAGTCCGCACTGCGCTGCATGCGGCACCGCGGCCCGGACGAGAGCGGCACGCGGCGGGTGGACGAGGTCGTCTTCGGGTTCAACCGCCTGGCGATCATCGACATCGAGCACTCCCACCAGCCGCTGACCTGGGGACCGCCGGAGTCGCCGAACCGGTACACGATCAACTTCAACGGCGAGGTCTACAACTACCTGGAGCTGCGCGCCGAGCTCACCGAGAAGCACGGCGCGGTCTTCCACACCGACGGCGACACCGAGACGATCGTCGCCGCCTACCACTACTTCGGCCCCGCGGCGATCTCGAAGCTGCGCGGCATGTTCGCCTTCATCATCTGGGACGCCGAGCGCAGGGTGCTGTTCGGCGGCCGCGACCCGTTCGGCATCAAGCCGCTGTACTGGGCGCAGGGGGCGCTGGGCGTCGCGTTCTCCAGCGAGAAGAAGATCCTGCTGGAGATCTCCCGCACGCTGGCCATCAACCCGCAGCTCAACGTGAAGGGCCTGCAGCAGTACCTGACGCTGCAGTACGTGCCGGAGCCCGACTCGCTGCACGACTCGATCCACCGGGTCGAGTCCGGTCACTCGTTCACGCTGGTCCCCGGTGAGGCGCCGCGGTTCGAGCGGTACTTCCCGGCCGAGTTCCGGGTGCGCACCGTCCGCAGCGAGGCGGAGGCCGACGCGCTGTACGACGAGATCACCGCCGCGCTGCGCGACTCGGTCGCCAAGCACATGCGCGCGGACGTGACGGTCGGCTCGTTCCTGTCCGGCGGCATCGACTCCACCGTGGTCGCGGCGCTGGCCAAGGAGCACAACCCGGACCTGATCACGTTCACCACGGGGTTCGAGCGCCAGGGCTTCTCCGAGGTCGACGTGGCGGCGGAGTCGGCGGCGCTGATCGGCGTGAAGCACGTCGTGCGCACGGTCAGCCCGCAGGAGATGATGGACTCCCTGCCGCTGATCACCTGGTACCTCGACGACCCGGTGGCGGACCCGGCGCTGGTGCCGCTGTGGTTCATCGCGCGGGAGGCGCGCCGGCACGTCAAGGTCGTGCTGTCCGGTGAGGGCGCGGACGAGCTGTTCGGCGGGTACACGATCTACCGCGAGCCGTTGTCGCTGTCGGCGTTCGAGAAGGTGCCGGGGGCGCTGCGCAAGGCGATGGGCAAGGTGTCGACGAAGATCCCGCAGGGCGTGCGCGGCAAGGACCTGCTGCGCCGGGGCGCGCTGACGCTGGAGGAGCGCTACTACGGCAACGCGCGCATCTTCCTCGACCCGCAGCTGCGGGAGGTCCTGCGCACGTACGACCCGAACACCTCGCACAGGGACGTGACGGCCCAGCCGTACCGCGAGTCGCGGCACTGGGACCCGGTCACGCGCATGCAGCACGTCGACCTGTTCACCTGGCTGCGCGGCGACATCCTGGTCAAGGCCGACAAGATGACCATGGCGAACTCGCTGGAGCTGCGCGTCCCGTTCCTGGACCCGGAGGTCTTCAAGATCGCCTCGCAGATCCCGAGCGAGCTGAAGATCACGAAGGACACCACGAAGTTCGCGTTGCGCAAGGCGATCCGCGACATCGTGCCCGCGCACGTGCTGAACCGCCGCAAGCTCGGCTTCCCCGTGCCGATCCGGCACTGGCTCAAGGACGAGATGCACGACTGGGCGGTCGAGCACGTGCGCGCGTCGCAGACCGACCAGTACATCGACAAGCAGGCGGTGCTGCGGCTGATCGAGGAGCACCGGTCGGGCGTGCTCGACCACAGCCGCCGCATCTGGGCGCTGCTGGTGTTCATGATCTGGCACGGCATCTTCGTCGAGAACCGCATCACGCCGGTGGTGCCGGAGCCGCACTACCCGGTCAAGCTCTAGCCAGGACGCGAAAGGGCCCCTCCGCGGAGGGGCCCTTTCGTTCGGCGGTGGTTACCGGCGGCCCTGTGCGCTGCACATCGCGTAGGAGCTGACGACGGTCTCCGGTGCCGCCATGAGCTCCAGGTAGCGGTCGAGCTCGTCGTCGGACAGCGGGAGCTTCGCGCGGGCCTGGCGTGCGCTGGCGGCGAGCAGCCGGCAGCCCGACGAGCCGCCCTGCCACTCCTGCACCTCGCGGGAGCCGCTGACGTCGTGCATTCCGACGTCCTGCAGCGCGCGTTCGACGCGGGCGCCCCAGGCGAGTTCGGCACCGGCCTGGTCGAGCAGCGTGAGCAGGGCGTTCTTCACCCGCATGATGAGCTTGGCGTCGTCGGGGGCGGCGGCGAGGACCTCCAGCGGGAGGCAGTCGAACTCGTCGAGCACGAGCCAGCCGCCGGGGCGCAGCGCGTCGCGCAGCTTGCGCAGGACGAGGTCGCGGGCCGGGAGGTGGAAGAGCACGCCGCGGGCGTGGACCAGGTCGAACGCGTTGCCCGGCAATATGTTGGACACCACGTCGTGTTCGAGAACGGTGACGTTGTCGCGCTCCCGCAGCCGCGAGACGTCGAGGTCGGTGACCGTCACGTGCCCGGACGGGGCGACGACGTCGGCGAGCCAGTTCGCCACCGATCCGCCACCGCCACCGATCTCGAGGCAGCGCCAGCCGTCTGTGATGCCGAGCCGCTCGACGCGGGCGAAGGTGCCCGCGTCGAGCAGGGAGCTCAGCGCGTCGAACTGCGGGTCGAGCGACTCACCGGAGTCGCCTAACAGGTACGTCCCCATTGTCCGATCATGGCAGGACCGGGGCGATCTCCTCAGCCGCTTCGCCGCCGAACGCGCCGCGGATGCGGGCGAGGGCGGGCTCGCGCTCGAGCTTCCACTCCTGCGTGCCGACGGTCTCGAGGACCTCGACGGCGATCAGGGAGCCGAGCTGAGCTGCGCGTTCCAGGCCCAGGCCCGCGGAGGTGCCGGCGAGGAACCCGGCGCGGAAGCCGTCGCCGACACCGGTCGGGTCGGTCTTCGCGACCTCGGGGACGGCGGGCACGTGCAGCGAGGAGCCGTCGCGGTCGACGATCTCCACGCCCTTGGCGCCGAGGGTGGTGACCCGGCGGCCGACCCTGGACAGCACGTCGGCCTCGGTCCAGCCGGTCTTCTGGAGCAGCAGCTCCCACTCGTAGTCGTTGCTGAACAGGTACTCGGCGCCCTCGACGAACGTGCGCGCCTGCTCGCCGTCCATGCGGGCCAGCTGCTGCGACGGGTCGACGGCGAAGCGGTAGCCGCGCTGACGGCACTCCTCGGCATGGCGGAGCATGGCGGCGGGGTCGTCCGGGCTGATCACGACGAGCTCGAGGTCGGCGACCCTGTTCGCGATCGGGGCCAGCTCGATGTTGCGGGCCTCGGCCATCGCGCCGGCGTAGAAGGAGGCGATCTGGCACATGTCGTCGTCCGTGGTGCAGACGAACCGCGCGGTGTGCGCGACCTCGGAGACGTACACGCCGGAGGTGTCGACGCCGTGCCGTTCCAGCCACGAGCGGTAGTCGTCGAAGTCCTTGCCGACGGCGCCCACGAGCACCGGCCGCATCCCCAGCACACCGAGACCGAACGCGATGTTCGCGCCGATGCCGCCGCGGCGGACGACGAGGTCGTCGACCAGGAAGCTCAGCGACACCCGGTCGAGGCGCTCCGCGACCAGCTGGTCCGCGAACCGGCCGGGGAAGTGCATGAGATGGTCGGTCGCGATGCTGCCGCACACGGCTACCGGCACCAGTCGGCCCTCACTTTCTTGTTGCTCGACGCGCGGCTGACCCGGACGAGTGCAGCCGCGAAGACTACTGTTTGGTAGGGCTTTCGCAGGTCACAGCACCGACATACGGTCGAGCGGTGACGATCCCCGAGGCGACCACGATGACCGAGCTGATCGACGACTGCGCGCAGCTCCCCTTCGCTCTGACCCACCCCGAGCACCCCCTGCCCGCACCGCGGGCGGCCGCGGCCTGGCTGATCGACGACCGCAGCACGAGCCAGGTCGAGGGCCTGGCCGAGTACGGCGTCTGACCGCTCGGAGCCCGGACAGCAGGTCCACACAGCGCGAGGCCGCGTTCCCGTCGTGCGGGAACGCGGCCTCGCGCATTGGTCGCCTTAGTGGAACGAGTCGCCGCAGGCGCAGGACCCGCCGGCGTTCGGGTTGTCGATCGTGAAGCCCTGCTTCTCGATCGTGTCCACGAAGTCGATGACGGCGCCTTCGACGTACGGGGCGCTCATGCGGTCAACGGCGACCTTCATGCCGTTGAAGTCCACCATCGCGTCGCCGTCGAGCGTGCGCTCGTCGAAGAACAGCTGGTACTTCAGGCCGGCACAACCACCGGGCTGGACGGCGATGCGCAGGTGCATGTCGTCGCGGCCCTCCTGGTCGAGCAGCGCCTTGGCCTTGACGGCGGCCGCATCGGTCAGCGTCACGCCGTGGGTCGGCGCCTCGGAGGTCGAAGCGGCATCCTGAGCGGTCGTCATGGCTCTCCTAAGAGGTCCTTTGCGGGCGGTTCGCCCTTCAACAACACGGGCGTTCCCCGCTTTGTTCCGCTCTCCATGGTCCCACAACACGGCCCCTTGTCGAACGTCACGTGGGCCACCCTCCAGCCACCAGCGACGACGCCGACCGATATATCAGTCGGCGGGTCAGTGCGACCACTGCCGGGCCACGTGCCGTGCCGTTGCAACGAGACTTTTGCGGGCGTCCGCAATCGATTTTTGCACGGAGCCGACGTGCTCGGAGACGGAGTAGGCGTCCTGGACGCCAGCGGCGGCCATCTCGCGGCGGCCGACGCTGACCTGGCCGGCGATGGCGATGCAGGGGACGGCGCGGTCGGCCGCTCCGGCGGCGACGGCGGTGATGAGCTTGCCGCGCAGGGACTGCCAGTCGAAGCTGCCCTCGCCGGTGACGACGAGGTCGGCGGCGTCGAGTGCGGCGTCGAGGGCGGTGAGCTCGCGGACGAGGCCGGCGCCGGACCGCACGGTCGCGCCGAGGGTGAGCAGGGCGGCGCCGAGACCTCCGGCAGCTCCGGCGCCTGATATATCGGATACGGGCTTCAGGACGTCCATGGCGGCGAGCTTGGCTTCGAGGCGTTCCACAGCTTCCGGGGACGCGCCCTTCTGCGGGCCGAACGTGCGGGCGGCGCCGTGCGGGCCGAGCAGCGGGTTCTCCACGTCCGATGCGGCCACCAGCGATATATCAGTCAGCTCGACGGCGGCGTCGGCCAACGCGGCGAGCATGCCCGCGCCGCCGTCGGTAGTGCCGGAGCCGCCGAGGCCGACGACGATGACATCGTTGTCAGCCGCAGCTGCCGCGATGAGCTCGCCGACGCCGTGGGTCGTGGCGGTCTCGCAGGACGCGGCGCGCAGCTCGGCCGGGACGAGGTGCAGGCCGCACGCCTCCGCGGACTCGACGTACGCGGTGCGCTTGCCGTCGTGGGTGTGCCGCAGCCAGCGTGCTTCGACCGGCGTGCCGAGTGGGCCGGTGACGGTGGTGTGTTGGACATCGCCGTCGAGTGCGGCGTGCAGAACCTCGACGAAGCCGGGGCCGCCGTCGGCGAGCGGGCGCCGCACGACGACGTCGTCCGGCTTGGCCTCGTGCCAGCCGGTGGCGATGGCGTCGGCGGCCTCGCGGGCGGTCAGGGTGCCGCCGAAGCAGTCCGGGGCGATGAGTACGCGCACCTCGCGAAAGGTACAGAAGAACCACTGCCCTACCCTGGTGCCGTGAGGTTCCTGCGCCGCAACTCCGACGACACCGCCACCGCCACCGAAGCACCCGCGACGGAGGCCGAGCTCGCCGAGCCGCTCGACCGGAACCGGACCGCGGGCAAGGGCCGTGCGACGCCGAAGCGCCGGGAAGCGCAGGCCCGGCGCAGCGGTCCCGTCCCGCCGCCGCCCCGCACGCAGCGCGAGGCGTTCAAGCGCATGCGCGGCAACAAGGTGAGCAAGGAAGAGCGCCGTGCCGCGGCCGCCGACCGCCGTGCGCGGATGATGGCGGGCGACGAGAAGTACCTGCCGGTGCGCGACCGCGGGCCGGTCAAGGCCTACATCCGCGACTTGGTCGACTCGCGCCGCAACCTCATGGGCCTGTTCATGCCGCTCGCGATCCTGGTGTTCGTGGCGCTGCTGACGCCGTCGCTGGCGGTGCAGCGGTACGCGACGCTGGCGACGACGTTCATGCTGATCGCGATGATCATCGAGGGCTTCGTCCTCGGCCGGATCGTCACGAAGCGGGTGCGGGCGAAGTTCCCGACCGAGCCGATCAAGGGCATCTCGATCGGCTGGTACGCGTTCATCCGCGCGAGCCAGCTGCGCAAGCTGCGCATCCCCAAGCCGCGCGTGGGCCCCGGCGACGCCGTCAAGTAGGTGGTCCGGCTGTCACTGCCGGAGCGGCTGCGGTGGGACCACAACGCGTGGTACCGCCGCTGGCTGCTCCGGCAGTTGCCGTCCGGGGCCGGGTCGGCGCTGGACGTGGGCTGCGGGCTCGGTGACCTCGCCCGGTCGGTCGACGCGCGGAGCGTCACGGCGATCGACGCGAACGAGCGCATGGTCGAGCGCGCCAGTGCGACGAGCACGCGCGTGCGGTGGGTCCACGGCGACGTCCTCACGCACGACCTGGGGCGGTTCGACGTCGTCACGGCCGAGGCGAGCCTGCACCACCTGCCGTTGCGCGAGGGGCTCGCGCGGCTGGCCGGGCTGACCGCGCCGGGCGGGCGGCTGGTCGTCGTGGGGCTGTACTCGCTCGCCACGAAGGCCGAGCTGGTGGTGGAGGCCGTCGCGCTGCCCGCGAACGCGCTCGTCGGGATCGCGAAGTGGGCCACCGGTCAGCGCACCGGTGCGCACGACTCGGAGATGCCGGTCGTGTGGACCGCTCCGACGTTGGCCGAGATCCGCGCGGCGGCGCGGGAGAGCACGCCCGGTGCGCGCGTGCGCAGGCGGTTGTTCTGGCGGTACACGCTGGTCTGGGACGCTCCCGAAGTTCATTAGCAAGCCGAAGGAACTCGGACTAAGCTCCGATGTATGAAGTTCCGTCGTCTTGGCCGCAGCGGCCTGAGCGTCAGCGAGATCACCTACGGCAACTGGCTCACGCACGGTTCGCAGATCGAGGAGGACCAAGCGCACGCCTGCGTGAAGGCGGCGCTGGAGTCCGGCATCACGACCTTCGACACCGCCGACGTCTACGCGAACACCGCGGCGGAGTCGGTGCTCGGCCGGGCGCTCAAGGGCGAACGGCGCGAGTCCCTGGAGCTGCTCACGAAGGTCTACTGGCCGACCGGCCCCGGCGGTCCCAACGACCGCGGCCTGGGCCGCAAGCACGTCATGGAGTCGGCCAACGCCTCCCTGAAGCGCCTGCAGACCGACTACGTCGACCTCTACCAGGCCCACCGGTACGACCACTCGGTGCCGCTGGAGGAGACGATGCTGGCGTTCGCCGACCTCGTCCGCCAGGGCAAGGTCCTCTACGTCGGTGTCTCCGAGTGGACCGCCGAGCAGATCACCCGCGGTGCCGCGCTGGCCCGTGAGCTCAAGGTGCCGTTCGTGTCGCACCAGCCGCAGTACTCGATGCTGTGGCGCGTCATCGAACCGCAGGTCGTGCCGGTGTGCGAGCGCGAGGGCATCAGCCAGATCGTGTTCTCCCCGATCGCGCAGGGCGTCCTGACCGGCAAGTACCTGCCGGGTGCCGAGGCGCCGGCGGGCTCGCGGCTGGCCGACGAGCGCGGGTCGCAGATGATCGCCCGCTGGGTGCGCGACGACGTGCTGACCGCGGTGCAGCAGCTCAAGCCGATCGCCGACGAGGTGGGCGTCACGATGGCGCAGCTCGCGGTGGCGTGGGTGCTCAAGAACCCGAACGTCGCGTCCGCGATCATCGGTGCCTCGCGGCCGGAGCAGGTCGTCGAGAACGTCAAGGCGGTCGACGTCGAGCTCGACGACGAGGTGCTGAAGAAGATCGACGGCGTGCTCGAGGGCGTCGTCACGGACGACCCGAGGCTCACCGCCGCCGGCTGATCCTCAGCCCGCGGGGTGCAGGCTCATCGGGCCGTACACCTCGGACTCCGCGCGCAGGAGCGTGACCTGCTCGACCCCGGCGTCGAGCAGGTCGCGCCACCCGGCGCTGAACCACTCCTCCGCCTCCGCCTGGTCGGCGAACACCACGTCCGGGCCGGCCACGTCCCGGCCCTGTGCATCCTGGTAGCGCCAGCGGAACTCCATGGACGAAGGCTAACCCTTGACCACCAGAACGCTCGTGCTCGGCGGCGCCCGTTCGGGCAAGTCCGCGCACGCGGAAGGCCTGCTCACGGACGCGACCGTGACATATGTCGCAACGGCGCGCCGCTACCCCGACGACCCGGACTGGGACGCGCGCATCGCCAAGCACGTCGCCCGCCGCCCGTCCACCTGGCACACCGTGGAGGCGCCCGCGTCCGGTGACCTGTCGGCGTTGCTCACCGCGACGTCGTACGACGACCCGCCGATCCTGGTCGACGACCTGTCGACGTGGCTGGTGGGCGCGCTCGACGACGCCGGCGCGTGGGAGGGCCACGGCATCGGCGCGGTCGAACGCGCCGTCGACGAGCTCGTCGGCTCCATCGCCACCTGCCGGGCGCGGCTCGTGCTGGTGAGCGCGGAGGTCGGCCTCGGCGTCGTTCCGTCGACGCGCTCTGGCAGGCTCTTCCGCGACCACCTCGGTGCGCTCAACGCGCGCGTCGCCGGGGTGTGCGACGAGGTGCTGCTGCTCGTCGCCGGCATCCCGCTGAGACTGCGATGAGGAGTGACCAGGTGAGCACCGAGTTCCCGCCGGTGGAGGCGCCGGACGAGACCGCTCTGCGCGAGGCGCGAGCCAGGCACGCGGTGCTGACCAAGCCGGTCGGCTCGCTCGGCCGCCTGGAGGACCTCGGCATGTGGGTCGCGGCGTGCCAGGGCGTCGTGCCGCCCAAGCCGTTCGTGCGGCCGCGGGTCGTGGTGTTCGCGGGTGACCACGGCATCACCGCGCAGGGCGTGTCGGCGTACCCGAGCGAGGTGACCGGGCAGATGGTCGCCAACTTCCTGACCGGCGGCGCCGCGGTGAACGTCCTCGCGCAGGTCGCGGGAGCCACCGTGCGCGTGGTCGACATGGCCGTCGACTCCGACACCCCCGCCGCGGTCAGCGCGCACAAGGTGCGGCGCTCGTCCGGGTCGATCGACCGCGAGGACGCGCTCACCCGCGAGCAGTGCGAGGCGGCCATCGCGGCCGGTCGCGCCGTCGCCGACGAGGAGGTCGACTCGGGCGCCGACGTGCTCGTCGCGGGCGACATGGGCATCGGCAACACGACGCCGGCGGCGGTGCTGATCGCGTCGCTGACCGGGTCGGAGCCGGTCGCGGTCGTCGGCCGCGGCACCGGCATCGACGACCAGGCGTGGATGCGCAAGACGGCGGCGATCCGCGACGCGCTGCGCCGGGCGCGGCTGGTGATCAGCGACCCGGTGGCGTTGCTGGCCACGGCCAGTGGCGCGGACATCGCGGCGATGGCCGGGTTCCTGGCCCAGGCGGCGGTGCGCAAGACCCCGGTGGTGCTCGACGGCGTCGTCGTCGGTGCGGCCGCGGTGGTGGCCGAGGAGCTGGCGCCGGGTGCGCGCGAGTGGTGGGTCGCCGGGCACGAGTCGGCCGAGCCCGCGCACGCGATCGCACTGGGGCACCTGAACCTGAAGCCGCTGCTGGAGTTCGGCATGCGGCTCGGCGAGGGCTCCGGTGCGGTGGCGGCGCTGCCGTTGCTCAGCGCCGCGGTGAAGGTGCTCGCGGAGATGGCGACGTTCGAGAGCGCCGGTGTCACGGCCCGCGAGGACCAGCACGTGCTGGAGAAGCAGCTCGACGGTGTCGACGATGACGACGACGCAGAGCTGAGCCGCCGGGAACCGAGCCGCGAAGAACCGGCTGAGTGAAGCTCGCCCTCTCCTGGCTGACGGTCCTGCCGATCCGCGTCGACGCCGTCGACGGCGTCGCGGCTCGGCGGGCCATCAGCTGGGCACCGGTCGTCGGCCTGCTGCTCGGCGCGTTCGCGGCTGGTGTGCTGGAGCTGCTCGCGATATCCGATATATCAGCGCTGGTGGCTGGGTTCCTGGTCGTCGGCGTCGTAGCTCTGGTGTCGCGCGGCATGCACGTCGACGGGCTCGCCGACGTCGCCGACGGCCTCGGTTGCTACGGGCCGCCCGAGCGGGCGCTGAAGGTCATGAAGGACGGCGGCGCCGGGCCGTTCGGCGTCGTCACGTTGATCGTGGTGCTCGGAAGCTCAGGCAGCGGCGCTGCCCCAGGCCCACTGGGGAACGGTGCTGCTGGCGTTCGCGGTGAGCCGGGCCGCGTTCGGGATCTGCTGCCTGCGCGGCGTGCCCGCGGCTCGGCCGGAGGGGCTCGGCGCGCTCGTCGCGGGCACGCAGCACCCGGCGGTCGTCGCCGGCACGTGGGTGGTGCTCGCCGTCGCGGCGGTTCCGCTCGGGGTGCGCGCCGTCGTCGCCGTCGTCGCCGCGGCCCTGCTGGTGTGGTTGCTCGTGCGGCACACCGTGCGGCGGTTCGGCGGCATCACCGGTGATGTGCTCGGTGCTGCCGCCGAACTCGCACTGCTCGTCGTGCTGGTCGTCTCCGGGTAGGGGACCTGACCAGGACGGGGACCTAGCCGAGCACCGTCATCCAGCCGTGGGTGTCGGCGACGTGGCCGTGCTGCAGGCCGGTCAGGCGCTCGCGCAGCTTCATGGTCACCGAGCCGGTGCCGCCGTCGGCGATGGAGAACTCGCCACCGGCGTGCTTGACGTGGCCGACGGGGGTGATGACGGCGGCCGTGCCGCACGCGAAGACCTCGGTGAGCTCACCGGAAGCGTTCGCCTTCTCCCACTCGTCGGTCGAGATGCGCCGTTCCTCGACGGTCAGGCCGAGGTCGGACGCCAGCCGCAGCAGCGAGCTCCGGGTGATGCCGGGAAGCAGCGTGCCGGTCAGCTCGGGGGTGACGACCTTGTCGCCGTAGACGAAGAACAGGTTCATGCCGCCCATCTCCTCGACCCAGCGGCGTTCCACCGCGTCGAGCCAGACGACCTGGTCGCACCCCTTCTCCGCGGCCTGCGCCTGCGCCACCAGGGACGCGGCGTAGTTGCCGGCGAACTTGGCCGCGCCGGTGCCACCGGGGGCCGCGCGGACGTACTCGGTCGAGAGCCACACGCTCACCGGGCGGACGCCGCTCGCGAAGTAGGAGCCGGCGGGGGAGGCGATCAGCACGTAGAGGTACTCGGACGAGGGTCGCACGCCGAGTCCCTTCTCCGTCGAGATCATGAAGGGCCGCAGGTAGAGCGACTCCTCGGGCGCCGAGGGCACCCAGTGGCCGTCGACGGCGAGGATCTGCCGCACCGACTCGAGGAACAGCTCGTCGGGGAAGCTCGGGCATGGCCATGCGGCGAGCCGACGCGCGGAAGCGCTCGGCGTTCGCCTCAGGGCGGAAGGACGCGATCGAACCGTCGGGCTGCCGGTAGGCCTTGAGCCCTTCGAAGATCGCCTGGCCGTAGTGCAGCACCATTGCCGCGGGGTCCAGTGCGAGGGTGGAGTACGGGCCGACCTCTGCGTCGTGCCAGCCCTGCTCGCGGTTCCAGCGGATCGTCACCATGTGGTCGGTGAAGTGCTGCCCGAAGCCCGGCTTGGCAAGCACCTCCGCTACGCGTTCCGGGGTCGCCGGCTGCGGGTGGGAGGTCCGGGTGAAAGGCAACGCGCTCGTCATGTGAGCACGGTAATACGCAGGTCGGGATACGGAAAATCGTCTTCCCAAAACTCGGACGTCCTACTAAGTCACACCGGTTAGAGTCCCCGACCATGACCGAGCAGGAACGATCTTCGAAGGGTGCTGACGTCCGCACCGTGCTGCAGGCCGCGCTGCTCGTGCTGGGCACCGGGCTGACGCTGCTCGACGGCTACGTGCTCGGCGGGGCCGGCGGTGTCGTGGGCGCCGTGTTCCTGGCCGTCTTCTTCCTCGCCGGGTACTACGGCATCAGCAAGGACAAGCCCTCTACGAACGGCCGGGTGTACGGGCTGGTGGCGTGTGTCGGCGTGACGCTGCTCGTCTTCCTCTCAGCGACGCTGTAGCGCCGATCAGCCCCGTGCCGGCGCCCACTCCCGCGAGCGAGATGAGCAGCGCGGGCACCGGCGTGCTCATGGCGAGCAGCACGGAGAGCCCGAGCCCGAGGCAGGCGGTGCGCATGGGCCACGTGCGGTCGTTCTGCAGCAACACGCGCGCCGACGCGTTCGTGAACGCGTAGTAGAAGAGCGTCGCGCACGCCGCCACGCCCAGCGCGATCGACAACGGCATGACGACCACCGCGAGCGCGCACGCGGCCACGACCACGACCGACAGCACCGCGGGCTTGAGGCGGCCCGGCAGGTCGCCGTCCTCCACCAGCCCGGTCAGCGTCCGGTGCGCCGACGCGAGCACGAAGTGCAACGCGGTCACCCCGGCCACCGCGGCGGCGATCTGCACGAGCGGCACCAGCGCCGCCGCGTCCGCCGCGACGAGCGCGTCCCGCAGCGGCGCGGGCGACAGGGCGAGGCGCGCGCTGCCGAGCTGGCGCAGCACACCGGCGCCCACGGCCAGGTACACCGCGAACGGCAGTCCGACCAGGACGGGGATGGCGATCCGCAGCACACCCGGCGGGTGCGGCCGCTCACCGCGGTGCGGGGCGGTGACGCGCTCGAAGCCGGTGAACGCCACGAACATCAGGCCGGCGGCACCGACGAGCTCGTTGGCGCTGCCCGTCTCCCCCGCCGACGGCACCGGCGGGATGGCGAAGCTCGCCACGGCCACGAGCACCAGCACGCCGAGCACGACCACCGCGGCCGCCGTGCTGACGCCGACGTCCCAGCGGAACCCGGCCGCGCCCAGCAGCGCCGTGGCCGCCACGAGGACGAGCGCACCGGCCAGCGGCTGGTCCGGCACCACGTACGCGCCGAACATCACCGCCACCGCCGCCGCCATCGCGCACCGGCCGAGCAGGTGCGCGCTCGCTGTCATCCGTGCGGGCCACACACCGAGCTGAGCACGTACGTATCCGTAACCGCCGCCGACGTCGGGGTAGGCACGGGACTGGTCCGCTGTCGAGAAGGCCGAGCACAGGGCGGCTGCCGCGGAGATGGCCAGCGCCGGGAGCAGCCACCAGCCCGCAAGACCTGCGGCGGGAACGAATCCGGCGAAGACCCCCGCACCGAGCACCGCGGGCAGACCGAGCGCGATCGCCGCTGCGATCTCGCGAGGCGTGTGGGTCACGGGGTACACATTCGCAGATGGGGCATCAGGCCGTAACCACCCGGTCGAATGACGCACGGATCGGGCGAACACGCCCGGTTCGGACACTCTTAGCAACTGTCAACGTCACGGATTGCCGCCGAACGAGGCGGGGCTCGGCATTGGCGGCGCACTCCGACCTTTAGCATAGGTCACGATTCCGAGCACACATACCACGCACAACCCCATGGAGCAGCACGTGACAGCCCCGAAGCTGGCCCTCACCGAAGGTGACCTGAGCACCACCGCCGCGGACGCAGTCGTCGTGGGCACCCTGCAGGGTGCGGACGGTCTGGAGCTCGCGCCCGGTGCCGAAGCGGTCGACGCCGCGTTCGACGGCGCGCTGCTCGAGGTGCTCGGCACCCTGCGCGCGACGGGCAAGGCCGACGAGCTCGTCAAGGTGCCGACGTTCGGCAAGATCTCCGCCCCGCTCGTCCTGGCCGTCGGCCTGGGCAAGACCGCGGGCGAGGAGCAGGTGCGCCGCGCGTCCGGTGTCGCCGCCCGCGCGCTCGCCGGCAAGAAGCGCGCCGTGAACACCCTGGGCGCGCTGCACGTCGGTGCCGCCGCCGAGGGCACCCTGCTCGGCGCGTACTCGTTCACCGAGTACAAGTCGGACAAGGGCGAGGCCGCGGTCGTGAAGGTCGACCTGCACGCCGCCGGTTCCAAGGAGAACAAGGCCGCGCTGAAGGCCGCCGTCGCGATCGCCGAGTCGGTCGCCATCGCACGCGACTTCATCAACACCCCGCCGAACGACCTCTACCCCGGTTCGTTCGCCGACCGCGCCGCGAAGCTCGCGACCGCCGCCGGTCTCGACGTCGAGGTGCTGGACGAGAAGGCGCTGAAGAAGCAGGGCTTCGGCGGCATCCTGGGCGTCGGCGGCGGCTCGACCCGCCAGCCGCGCCTCGTGCGCATCTCCTACAAGGGTGCCAAGGCCACCAAGAAGGTCGCCCTGGTCGGCAAGGGCATCACGTTCGACACCGGCGGCATCTCGATCAAGCCGGCCGCGGGCATGGACGAGATGACCTCGGACATGTCCGGTGCCGCCGCGATCGTCGCCTCGATGGTGCTCGCCGCGAAGCTCAAGTACCCGCTGGAGATCATCGCCTCGATCCCGATGGCGGAGAACATGCCCTCCGGCGACGCCTACCGCCCCGGTGACGTGCTCACCATGTACGGCGGCAAGACCGTCGAGGTGCTCAACACCGACGCCGAGGGCCGGCTGATCCTGTCCGACGCGATCGTGCGCGCCTGCGAGGACGGCCCCGACTACCTGATCGAGACCGCGACGCTGACCGGCGCGCAGGTCGTGGCGCTGGGCAAGCGCACGTCCGGTGTCATGGGCTCGGAGGAGTTCCGCGACCGCGTCGCCCGCATCGGCACCGCCGTCGGCGAGTCGGCGTGGGCCATGCCGCTGCCGGAGGAGCTGCGCGCCGACCTCGACTCGCGCCTCGCGGACCTCGCGAACGTCACCGGTCACCGGTGGGGCGGCATGCTCGCCGCGGGCCTGTTCCTGCGCGAGTTCGTGGCCGAGGGCGTGCAGTGGGCGCACATCGACATCGCCGGCCCGGCGTTCCACACCGGCGGCCCCTACGGCTACACCTCCAAGGGCGGCACGGGCGTCCCGGTCCGCACGATCGCGGCGGTGCTCGCCGACATCGCGGCCAACGGCTGAGGTGACCGGGTCCCGCGATCGTCCGGCGTGGACGGTCGCGGGACCGCGTGTGGGGACACGCCTCTCGCCGGGTTTGGGCACACCGCCCGAGGAGAGGAGTATTTCCGCATGGGGACGCATCGCTACGAGGTCGAGGTCGTCTGGACGGGCAACACCGGCAGCGGCACCGCCGGCTACAAGGCCTACGAACGCGCGCACGAGGTGCGGGCACCGGGCAAGGAGACGATCCCCGGGTCGTCGGACCCGGCGTTCCGCGGCGACCCGGCGCGCTACAACCCCGAGGAGCTGCTCCTCGCGTCGCTGTCGCAGTGCCACATGCTGTGGTTCCTGCACCTCGCGTCGCTCAACGGGGTGGTCGTGACGGACTACCGCGACCAGGCAGGCGGCACCATGGCCGAGCACCCGGACGGGTCGGGCCGCTTCACCGAGGTCCTGCTGAAGCCGGTCGTGACCGTGGCCGACCCGGAGATGCGGGCCACCGCGCAGGCGTTGCACGAGAAGGCGCACTCGATGTGCTTCATCGCGGCGAGCGTGAACTTCCCGGTGCGGCATGAGCCGACGGTGCGGTGAAACCGGGCTTCCACCCCATCGGGGACGTCGCGCGCAGGGCCGTGCCGCACGGGCTCGCCCCGATGTCCGATGAGGACCGGGAACGGCTGCTCGGCGAGTTCTGGGCCGAGGTCACCGACGGGCTCACCGGCCACCCCGCGTTCGCCGAGCACCTGCACCGGCTGGTCGAGGTCGAGGCGGCAGGCCGCTGCACGGCGCGGGCGACGGCGAGCGAGGCGTGCTAGCCGTTGCCCAGCTTCTTCTGGCGCGCGGTGTAGTCGCGCATGCGCTTGGGGTAGCCGACGATGCCCGCGTCGTAGATCGGCATGCCGTGCTTGCGGGCGAACGAGCGGGCGGCGTCGGTGCTCGCGACGCGGCGGCGGGTCCACTCGCCGTCGTGCGCGACCAGGACCACAGTGGTTTCGGTCACCGTGGTCTTCGGCTCGACGTAGGCCTCCACCCCCTGACGGCTCCTCGTCCACTCCTCGAGGTGGCTCGTGTCCTGGTTGGACGCGGTGCGCAGCACTCCAGGACGTGGTTTCCTGCGGAAACGGTCGAACAGCCCCATCGGGCACCTCCTGCGACTCCCTCCACCATGGTGCCAGGAAGGGGTGTCATGAGTAGGTGAATGATCAGAAAGCCAGCCGGGTGGCCCATGCCGGATCACCACGCTCCGGCAACTAGTGACAAGATGGCCGCGTACCTCGCGCGCACCCGCGCGTAGTAAGTAATCCCGAGGAGATCCGAAGTGACTTCGCCGGAACTGGAGTCGGCCACCAACGCCGATCTCGTCATCCTCGGCGGTGGTTCGGGTGGCTACGCCTGCGCGTTCCGCGCGGCCGAGCTCGGCCTGTCCGTCGTCCTGGTCGAGAAGGACAAGCTGGGTGGCACGTGCCTGCACCGCGGCTGCATCCCGACCAAGGCGCTGCTGCACGCGGCCGAGGTCGCGGACAACGCCCGCGAAGGCGACCAGTTCGGTGTGAAGAGCTCGCTCGAGGGCATCGACATCGCCGGCGTGAACTCGTACAAGGACGGTGTGGTCTCGCGGCTCTACAAGGGCCTGCAGGGACTCGCGAAGGCCAACAAGGTCACCTTCGTCGAGGGCGCCGGCACGTTCGTCGGCCCGAACACCGTCGTGGTGGACGGTCAGCGCTACACCGGCAAGAACGTGGTGCTCGCGACCGGTTCGTACGCGCGCAGCCTGCCCGGTCTGGAGATCGGCGGCCGCGTGATCACCAGCGACCAGGCGCTCACCCTGGACTTCATCCCGGAGAAGGTCGTCGTCCTGGGCGGCGGCGTCATCGGCGTGGAGTTCGCGAGCGTGTGGCGGTCGTTCGGCGCCGAGGTCACCATCGTCGAGGCGCTGCCCCGGCTGGTGCCCGCCGAGGACGAGTACGCCTCCAAGCAGCTGGAGCGCGCGTTCCGCAAGCGCGGGATCAAGTTCAAGACCGGCGTGAAGTTCACCGGCGCCACCCAGTCCGACTCGGGCGTGTCCGTCACGCTGGAGAACGGCGACGTCCTCGACGCCGACCTGCTGCTCGTCGCGGTCGGCCGCGGCCCGAACAGCGCGGGGCACGGCTACGAGGAGGCCGGCATCACGATCGACCGCGGGTTCGTCGTCACCGACGAGCGGCTGCGCACGAACCTGCCGGGCGTCTACGCCGTCGGCGACATCGTGCCGGGCCTGCAGCTCGCGCACCGCGGTTTCCAGCAGGGCATCTTCGTGGCCGAGGAGATCGCGGGCCAGAACCCGAAGGTGATCGACGAGGCGGGGATCCCGCGCGTCACCTACTGCAAGCCCGAGGTCGCCTCCGTCGGTCTCACCGAGGCCGCCGCGAAGGAGAAGTACGGCTCCGCCGAGACGTTCGTGTACGACCTCGCGGGCAACGGCAAGAGCCAGATCCTCAAGACCGCCGGCGGCGTGAAGCTCGTCAAGGCGCCCGACGGCCCGGTCGTCGGCATCACCATGGTCGGCGAGCGCGTCGGCGAACTCATCGGTGAGGCCCAGCTGATCTACAGCTGGGAGGCTTACCCGGACGACGTGGCCCCGCTGGTCCACGCCCACCCGACCCAGACTGAAGCCCTCGGCGAGGCGTTCCTCGCCCTGGCCGGCAAGCCGCTGCACGTGCACGGCTGACCGCTTCCCATCCAAGTCAGCCACACGAGAGCACGAGGAGTCAGCGAACAATGGCCTTCTCCGTCCAGATGCCCGCACTCGGTGAGAGTGTCACCGAGGGCACGGTCACCCGGTGGTTGAAGCAGGAAGGCGACCGGGTGGAGGTGGACGAGCCGTTGCTCGAGGTGTCCACCGACAAGGTCGACACCGAGATCCCCTCCCCCGCGGCGGGCGTCCTGCAGAAGATCGTCGCCCAGGAGGACGACACCGTCGAGGTCGGCGGCGAGCTCGCGGTCATCGGCGACGGTGACGGCGGTTCGTCCGACTCGGCCCCGGCTCCCGAGCAGGAGTCCGCTCCCGAGCAGGAGGAGCCGCAGCAGACGCAGCCTTCCGGGCAGCAGCCCTCCGAGGAAGCCCAGGAGGCGCCCGCGGCCCCGGCGCAGTCCGGTGGTTCGGCCGAGGGCACCGACGTCACGATGCCCGCGCTCGGCGAGTCCGTGACCGAGGGCACCGTCACCCGCTGGCTGAAGCAGGTCGGCGACAGCGTCGACGTCGACGAGCCGCTGCTCGAGGTCTCGACCGACAAGGTCGACACCGAGATCCCCTCCCCGGTCGCCGGCACGCTGCTGGAGATCACCGCCGGTGAGGACGAGACCGTCGAGGTCGGCGGCAAGCTCGCCGTCATCGGCTCCGGCAGCCCGGCCCAGTCGGCGCCCGCACCGGAGTCGAAGCCGGAGCCCGAGCAGGAAGCCCCCGCGCCGAAGCAGGAGGCACCCGCTCCCGCCCAGCAGCAGGAGGCGCCGAAGCAGGAAGAGGCACCGAAGCAGCAGGCACCGGCCCCGCAGGCCGCCCCGCAGCAGTCGGCTCCGGCCACCTCCGGCGACGACGCCAACGGCACGCCGTACGTCACGCCGCTGGTGCGCAAGCTCGCGTCGGAGAACGGCATCGACCTGGGCTCGCTGAAGGGCACCGGTGTCGGTGGCCGCATCCGCAAGCAGGACGTGCTGGCCGCGGTCGAGGCCAAGAAGGCCCCGGCTCCCGCGCCCGCCGCCGCTGCTCCGGCCGCCGCCGCTCCCGCCGGCCGCACCGCCACCCCGGCCGCGGCCGACGACTCGGGCAAGCGCGGCACCGTGCAGAAGCTCCCGCGCCTGCGTCAGATCGTCGCGCAGCGCACCCGCGAGTCGCTGCAGATGTCGGCCCAGCTCACCCAGGTGTTCGAGGTCGACGTCACCAAGATCGCCCGCCTGCGCAACCAGGCGAAGAAGGCGTTCGAGGCGCGGGAGGGCGCGAAGCTCACGTTCCTGCCGTTCTTCGCCAAGGCCGCCATCGAGGCGCTCAAGGCCCACCCGGTGCTCAACGCGTCGATCGACGAGGAGCGCAAGGAGGTCACCTACCACGGTGCCGAGCACCTCGGTCTGGCGATCGACACGGAGCGCGGCCTGCTCAACGCCGTGATCCACAACGCCGGTGACCTGAACCTGTCGGGCATCGCCCACAAGATCGGTGACCTGGCCGCGCGGGCGCGGTCGAACAAGCTCACGCCGGACGAGCTGACCGGTGGCACGTTCTCGCTGACCAACCTGGGCAGCAACGGCGCGCTCTTCGACACCCCGATCATCCAGCAGCCGCAGGTCGGCATCCTGGGCGTCGGCGTCGTGAAGAAGCGCCCGGTCGTCCTGACCGACGAGGACGGCAACGACACCATCGCGATCCGCTCGATGATGTACCTCGCGCTCACCTACGACCACCGCCTGGTCGACGGTGCGGACGCGGGCCGCTTCCTCACGACGGTGAAGAACCGCCTGGAGGAAGGCTCGTTCGAGGCCGACCTCGGTCTCTGACATATCGCACATCGCTCGTAGCTGAAGGCCATCCCGGTTTGTCCGGGGTGGCCTTCAGCACATTTGCCGCCACTGTGCAGCGGCTGGTCGTCTGCGGAACGATTCAGGCATGCGAGTTGTCATCGCGGGATCGTCGGGCCTGATCGGAACGAGCCTGGTGGCGTCGATGCGCGCCGCCGGTCACGAGGTGCTGCGGCTGGTGCGCCGCAGGGCCGCCGCGCCGGACGAGCGCGGCTGGGACCCGTACGCCGGCCGCGTCGACGACGGCACGTTCGACGGCGTCGACGCCGTCGTCAACCTCTGCGGTGCGGGCATCGGCGACAAGCGGTGGGACGACGCGCGCAAGCAGGTGCTGCACGACAGCCGGATCGTGCCGGCGGAGGTGCTGTCGGCGGCGGTCGTCGAGCACGGGGTGCCGGTGCTGGTGAGCTCGTCGGGTGCGCACTTCTACGGCGACACCGGGTCGCGGCTCGCCGACGAGGACGCCCCGGCCGGGCACACGTTCATGTCGCGGCTGACCCAGCAGTGGGAGGCGGCGACGGCGGTGGCGCAGGAGGCCGGCGTGCGGGTCGTGCTGATGCGCACGGCGGTCGTCATCTCCCCCACCGGCGGGGTGTTCGGGCGGTTGAAGCCGGTGTTCCAGCTCTTCCTCGGCGGCAAGCTCGGGTCGGGTGAGCAGTACTTCCCGTGGGTGTCGCTGGACGACGTCGTCTCCGCCTACCGGTTCGTGGTCGAGCACGACGACGTCCGCGGGCCGGTCAACGTGGCCGGGCCGGCGCCGGTGACGAACGCCGAGTTCACCAGGGCGGTGGCGGCGGCGCTGGGCCGGCCTGCGCCGTGGTCGGTGCCCGCGTTCGCGCTGAAGGCGCTGCTCGGTGGCGAGATGGCGGAGGAGCTGCTGCTCACCGGGCCGGGGCTGACGCCGAAGGTGCTGGAGAGCCGCGGGTTCACGTTCCTGCACCCGGCGCTGTCGGCGGCGTTGAACGCGGCGGTCGCATGACGCGCGCACTGGGCGCCGTGCTGGTGATCTCCTGGGTGTTGCTCGGACTGCCCGAGGTCACCGGGCTCGACGTGTGGGTGCACGACGCCCTGCCGCGGCCGGAGTGGCTGCGGGCGGTGGCGTTCGCGGTGAGCCTGGTGCTGGGGCCGACGATCGGGTGGGCGTTCGCGGCGGTGCTCGCCGTGCTGGCGTGGCGGCGGCGCGACACCCGGCTGTGGAAGGCGCTCGCGCTGCACGCGCTCTGCTCGGCGACGGTGCTGACGCGGTGGCTGTTCGACCGCGTCCGGCCGCTGGAGTACCACCTGCCCAGCTACCCGAGCGGGCACACGGTGGCGGTGGCGTCGGTGGCGTTCACGCTGGTGGTGCTGTTCCGCCGGGGCGTGCTGTGGGCGGTGCTCGCGGTGCTGGTGGCGGGCTTCGCGCGGATCGTGCTGGAGATGCACTGGGTGACCGACGTCATCGGCGCGGTGCTGGGTGTGACGGGGGTCGGCATCCTGGTCGGCCTCGCGCTGGGGTTGGTAACGTCGGTACGTGAACTCGTGCCGCACCTCGCCAGACCCCGTCGTCGTCCGTGAGCTGGGCCTCATCGACTACATGGCGGCGTGGGACCTGCAGAAGGAGATCGCGGAGGCGCGTGCCGGCGGTACCGGCCCTGACACGCTCCTGCTGCTCGAACACCCGCCGGTCTACACGTGCGGTCGGCGCACGCTCGACGAGGAACGGCCCGTCGGCGGCGACACCCCGGTCGTCGACGTCGACCGCGGCGGCAAGATCACCTGGCACGGCCCCGGCCAGCTCGTGGGCTACCCGATCGTCCGGCTGGCCGAGCCGATGGACGTCGTCGACTACGTGCGGCGCGTCGAGCAGGGCCTGATCGAGGTGTGCGACCGGCTGGGCGTGCACACCGGCCGGGTCGAGGGCCGCAGCGGCGTGTGGCTGCCCGCCGACGACCGCGGCCCGGAGCGCAAGGTCGCCGCGATCGGCATCCGCGTGCAGCGCGGCGTGACCATGCACGGCTTCGAGATCAACTGCAACGCGAGCCTCGACGCGTTCGGCGACATCATCCCGTGCGGCATCAAGGACGCGGGGGTCGCGTCGCTGTCGCACGAGCTCGGCCGCGACGTCACCGTCGCCGAGGTCCTGCCGCTCGCCCGTGACGCGGTGCTGGCCGCGCTCGACGGCACGCTCCCCCTGACGGACCGCACTTTGGCCCGCTCTGGACCCGTCGCTCCGGGTATCACCTTCGCTAGCATTCCGTAGCCCCGCGCGGGCCGCGGGTTTGCGGAGGAGGGTGCGTCGTGAAGCTTTCCCGACGCCAGTTGTTCACGGCTGCCGGTGTTACGGCATTCGCATCATCGGGACTGTGGGCGAGCACGGGCGCGGCGGCGGTGGCCGCGCCCGTGCGGGCCTGGAGCGGCGAGGTGCGCGTCGGTGACTGGGAGCAGTACTACCTGGGCCTCGACGGCGGAGCTCATCAGAGAGCACTCGATGTATTGGACATCGCACATCGCGACGGCGTCCGAGCTGACGAGCAGAACCTGATGGTGCCGGTCGAAGCTGTGCGCCGGGCTGCTCTGGAGCTCGGTGACCACGCGGCCGCCGACGTGCTGCGCGACCGGTTCGAGCTCGACTCGCCGTCGATGCTCGGGCGCGGGCTCACGCTCGTGCTCGGTCAGGGCGGCCTGGAGCAGCGCTACCTCGACGACCCCGGCCTACAGCTGCGATATATCGGATGTCGGTGGCGGTTCGCGAGCTACGTGCTGCCGATGCCGGCAGCAGTGCGCGCAGCTCTGAGCTGATGTCCCGTACGCGATATATGGGATATCAGGTGAGCTGTGGAGCTACGTCGGCGGCGATCTCGGTGATGTGGTCGAGGTCGGCCAGGTCCAGCACCTGCAGGTAGACGCGCTGGATCCCGGTCTGCTCGCGCCAGCGGCCGATGCGGTCGACGACCTCCGCCGGGCTGCCGGCGAGGCCGTCGGCCTTGAGCTCGTCGAGCTCGCGGTCGATGGCGGCGGCCCGGCGGGCGACCTCGGCGTCGGTGCGGCCGACGCACGCGACGAGCGCGACCGAACGGATGATCTCCGCCGGGTCGCGGTCGATCTCGGCGCAGGCGGCGTCGACGCGGGCGAACTGCTCGACCGCCTTGTCCATGCCGGTGAACGGCAGGTTGAACTCGGTGGCGTACGACGCGGCCAGCGCCGGGGTGCGGCGGGCGCCCGTGCCGCCGACCAGCACCGGGATCTGCTCCTGAGCGGGCTTGGGCAGCGCGGGCGAGTCGGTCAGCGAGTAGTGCCTGCCCTCGAACGAGAACGTGCCGCCGAGCGGTGTCTCCCAGAGGCCGGTGATGATGGCGAGCTGCTCCTCGTACCGCTCGAAGCGCTCCCCCAGCGCCGGGAACGGGATGCCGTAGGCGGTGTGCTCTGCCTCGTACCAGCCGGCGCCGATGCCGAACTCCACGCGGCCGCCGGACATCTGGTCGACCTGGGCGACGCTGATGGCGAGCGGGCCGGGGTAGCGGAACGTCGCGGCGGTCATCAGCGTGCCCAGGCGGATCGTCGACGTGTCCCTGGCCAGGCCCGCGAACGTGATCCACGGGTCCGTGGGACCGGGCAGGCCGTCGGCCGAGCCCATCTTCAGGTAGTGGTCGGAGCGGAAGAAGGCGCCGTAGCCGGCGTCCTCCGCGGTCCGCGCCACCCGGAGCAGGTCGTCGTAGCTCGCCCCCTGCTGGGGCTCGGTGAAGATGCGAAGTTCCACATCCCGAACCTAGTCGGCGGAGAAGCGCGGCGCAGGGACGGCGGCACCGTCCGGGGTGAACACCCCGCGCGCCACCAGGTGCGGGTGCGACGCCGCCTCCTCCAGCGACAGCACCGGTGTCACGCAGGCGTCGGTGCCGGCGAACACGTCGGCCCACTCGTCGCGGGTCCGGCTCAGGAACACCTCCGCGAACGCCTTGCGCAGCAACGGCCACCCGTCCCGGTCGAGCTGCGCGGGCAGGTCCTCGCCCGACAGCCCGAGCCCGGCCAGCAGCAGCGCGTAGAACTGCGGCTCCAGCGACCCCACCGCCACCGAACCGCCGTCCGCGCACTCGTAGAGCGAGTAGAACGGGCAGCCGCCGTCCAGCAGGTTCGCGTCGGGGGCGTCGGTCCACACCGACTGCGCCTTCATCGACCAGATCATCTGCGCGAGCGAGGCCACCCCGTCGACGATCGCCGCGTCGACGACCTGGCCGCGGCCGGTGCGCTGGCGTTCCCACAGCGCCGCCAGCACGCCCAGCACCAGGTACAGCGAGCCGCCGCCGAAGTCACCGACGAGGTTCAGCGGTGGTTTGCCGATGGCGTGCAGCACCCCGGTCACCGACAGGTAGTTGATGTCGTGCCCTGCGCGCTGGGCCAGCGGGCCGTCCTGGCCCCAGCCGGTCATCCGCGCGTAGACCAGACCGGGGTTGACCGCGAGGCAGTCGGACGGGCCGAGCCCGAGCCGTTCCAGCACACCGGGCCGGAAGCCCTCGACCACCACGTCGGCCGAGGCGATCAGCGACAGCACCTCGGACCTGCCCGAGGCCGACTTCAGGTCCGCGGTCACCGAACGCCTGCCGCGCAACAGGAAGTCGCGGGAGGCGTCCGGCACCACGGACAGGCCGCCGGACGGGCGCTCGACGCGCACGACCTCCGCGCCGAGGTCCGCGAGCAGCATCGCGCCGTGCGGACCGGGCCCGATGCCGCCGAACTCGACGACCCGCAGGCCCTGCAACGGGTTCATCAGGCCGCTTCGGCGACGGGCGCGTCGAAGGACAGCCGCGGGCCGAAGATGGCGCCCTGCGACTCGGCCAGGCCGCGCATCGCCTTGGCGTGGTTGCCGAAGTCCGGGTGCGCGAGCGCCGCGCGCAGGGCGTCCGCGCTCTCCCAGAGGGCGATGTTGATGTAGGAGGTCGGCTCGTCGAGCTGGCGCGACAGCGTGTACTTGACCAGACCGGGCTGGGCGCGCAGGAACTCGGCCGTGGAGTCGAAGGCCTTCTCGAACTCCTCGGGCTCGCCGGTGAGCTTGAAGCGGTTGACGAAGGTGATCATCGCGAGGCACTCCCCAATCGGACCGGACACCTGCGAAGACCATGCACACCGCGTCTTGAGACGTGCTCAAGGAACGCCCGCCAGGCTCGTCGGCATGCGCATCATCGATCTGTCTTCCCCCATTGACGCATCCGCGTACGAAGCGGACCCGGTGACGCACGAGGTGCTCACGGCCGCCCAGGGTGCCGAACACATGGCCGAGCAGCTGAAGGCGCGGCTCGGCATCGAGTTCGACGTCTCCGTGCTGCGGGACTCGGAGTTCCTGACGCTGGACCGGATCAGCCTCACCTCCCACACCGGCACCCACGTCGACGCTCCCAGCCACTACGGCTCGAAGACCACCTACGGCACCGGCGTCCCGCGCCACATCGACGAGATGCCGCTGGAGTGGTTCCACAACCCCGGCGTGAAGCTCGACGTGCGCGGCCACGGCACCGGCGTCATCGGCCCCGAGGTGCTGGAGAAGGAGTTCGCCCGCATCGGCTACACGCCCAAGCCGATGGACGTCGTCATCCTCGACACCGGCGCTGCCGAGCACGCGGGCACCCAGACCTACTTCACCGACTACACCGGGCTCGACGGCCCTGCCACGAACCTGTTGCTGGACCTCGGGGTCAAGGTGATCGCCACCGACGCGTTCAGCCTCGACGCGCCGTTCCCCGACATCGTGAAGCGCTACCTGGCGACCGGGGACGAGGGCGTGCTGTGGCCCGCGCACTTCGCCGGCCGCGACCGCGAGTACTGCCAGATCGAACGCCTCGCGAACCTGGACGCGTTGCCGGACTTCGGTTTCACCGTCGTCGCGTTCCCGGTGAAGATCAAGGGTGCCGGCGCGGGCTGGACGAGGGCCGTCGCCCTTCTCGACGACTAGCTCTCAAGTGAGAGCTGAATCACCATACCTACCGTGAAGGTATGGAAAACAACGAAATATGGCCACCGGAGAACGAAGACCACATCGTCCGCGGGATCGACTGAACGCCGCCAAAGGGCCGCCCTTCCCCCAGGAGTCACTCCGGGAGAGGGCGGCCCTTTTACGTCTTGGGAACCGTTGTCACGCGAGGCGGGCGCGGGCGGTCTCGACGGAGTCCGCGGCGTCCAGCAGCGGCAGCACGGCCGAGGCGCCCGACCGGACGGCCTTCGTGCGCCGCGCGAACGACGTCAGCGTCTGCCCGGGACCGGCCTCCACCAGCAGCACGTCGTGCATCGCCACGAGCTCGTTCAGCGCCGGCCCGAAGTACACGGCGTCGGTCAGCTGCCGCGTCCAGAACCGCGCGGACGACGCGTCGGCCTCGGTCATCAGCTTGCCCGTGTACCCGGAGTAGAGCGGCAGCCGCGGCGCGCGCGGGGACACGGTCCACGCGGCCAGCGCCTCGTCGACGGCGGGCTGCATCGCCGGACTGTGGAACGGGGTCGTGGCCGGCACGGTGACGACGACGTACTCATCGGCCTCCAGCCGCGCCCGCACCCGCGCGAGCGGTTCGTCGGGCCCGGCCAGCATCGTCTGCCGCGCCGAGTTCACCGCGGCGATGGCGACGTCGCCCTCCAGGTACGGCAGCAGGTCGGCCTCGGAGGCGGCGACGGCGAGCATCCCGCCGGACGGGATCGACACCGCCGACACGACCCGGTCGCGCACCAGCGACACGGCCTCGGGCAGCGTGAACACCCCGGCCAGGGTCGCCGCGACGACCTCGCCGGCGGAGTGCCCGATCAGCGCGACCGGTCGCACGCCCCACGACAGGACCAGGCGCCCCAGCGCGTAGTCGACCGCGTACAGCAGCGGCTGCGCGCGGGACACGTGGTCGATGTCGTCGCCGGCGAGCCAGTCCGCGCAGGCCACCGACCCGACCTCGCCGAACAGCTCGACCACCTCGTCGACGGCCGCGGTGAACACCGGTTCGGTGCCGTACAGCAACGCCGCCATCCGCGGGTACTGCGACCCCTGCCCGGGAAACATCAGTGCTACGTCCACAGAAAGCCTCCAGAAAAGCGACAGGGGCCGCGAGGAAGACCTCACGACCCCTGTGCGGGTGACATCACCTGTACTCGCGGACCACCATGGCGGAGTTGAAGCCGCCCTTGCCGCGCCCGAGCACCAGAGCGGCCTTCACCTTGCCGTGCCGCGCCTCGTTCATCACGAGGTCGATCTCGTACTCCGGCACCGGGTTCTCGACGTTGACGGTCGGCGGGATCGCGCTCCAGTAGATGGAGAGGATCGCCGAGGCCACGTCCAGGGACCCGCCACCGGCGAAGAGGCGGCCGGTCATGGTCTTCGGCGCCGTCACCGGCACGCCGTACGGCCCGAAGATGGCCTTGATCGCGTCGGCCTCCGCCTTGTCGAGCTCCGGGATGCCCGCCGCGTCGGCGAACACCACGTCGATCTCCGAGGCGTCCATGCCGGCGTCACGCAGCGCCAGCTCGGCGGCGCGCTTCAGCCCCGGCTCCCGCGACGGCATCTTCGAGTCGAACGTCGAGGCGTACCCGACGATCTCGCCGTAGATGCGCGTCCCCGGCCGTCCCGCCGCCGACTCCGGCGTCTCGACGACCATGATCGCACCGCCCTCACCGGCGACGTACCCGGAGGCGTCGCGGTCGAACGGCAGGTAGGCGCGCTTCGGGTTGTTGTTGCGCGACAGGCAACCCGACGCCTGGTGGGCGACCCACGCCCACGGGCACAGCGAGGAGTCCATGCCGCCGGTCAGCGCGAGCTGCACGCCCTTGCGCAGCTGCCGGCGGGCGTGACCGATGGAGTCGATGCCACCGGCCTGCTCGGACACCACGACCGCGCCGGGACCGCGCGTGCCGTGCCGGATGGAGATCTGCCCCGTGTTGACCGCGTAGAACCACGCGAACGACTGGTACGCCGAGACGTACTCCGGGCCCTGGTGCCACAGCTTCTGCAGTTCGCGCTGCCCGAACTCGTACCCGCCCGCCGTCGCCGCGGTGATCACCGCGATGTCGGTGTCGGGGATGTCGTTCGGCTGCACACCCGCACCACGCAACGCCCAGTCCGTGCCGACCAGTGTCAGCCGCGTCATGTGGTCCGTCTGCGGCAGCAGGCGACCCTGCAGGTGCCGCCCTGCCTCGAAGCCGGGCACCTCGCCGGCGATCTTCGCCCAGTAGTTCGCGCTGTCGAACCGGGTGATCGGCTTGATCGCCGCCTCACCGTGCAGGGTCGCCCGCCAGTACGCGGTCGGCCCCAATCCGTTCGGCGACGCGATGCCGATTCCCGTCACCACCGCCCGAGTCACCGGCCTGCCCCTTCCACCTTCTTGAGCACCATGGCGCTCTGGAACCCACCGAAACCACTGCCCACGGTCAGGAGCGTGTCGACCTTCTTCTCACGCGCCACCAGCGGCGTGTAGTCGAGGTCGCACTCCGGGTCCTGCTCGTGGAGGTTCGCCGTCGGCGGGATGAGGTCCTGCTCGAACGCCAGCAGCGAGCCGACGATCTCCAGGGACCCGATCGCACCCAGCGAGTGCCCGATCATCGACTTGAAGCCGGAGACCGGGGTCTTGTAGGCGTGCGCACCGAGAGAGCGCTTGAACGCCGCTGTCTCGTGCAGGTCGTTCTGCTTGGTGCCCGACCCGTGCGCGTTGATGTAGCCGACGTCCGTGGCGTCCGACCGCGCCTGCTTCAGCGCGATGTTGATGGCGTCGGACATCTCGATGCCCTCGGGGTGCAGGCCCGTCATGTGGTAGGCGTTGCACCGGGAGGCGAAGCCGGCGACCTCACCGTAGATGTGGGCGCCGCGGGCACGGGCGTGCTCCAGCTCCTCCAGCACGATGATCGCGCAACCCTCGCCCAGCACCAGGCCGTCGCGGGTCTTGTCGAACGGCCGGCACGCCGTTGTCGGGTCGTCGTTGCGGGTGCTGGACGCGCGGATCACGTCGAAGCACACCACGGTGATCGGGGAGAGCGGGGCCTCGGTGCCGCCGGTGACGACGACGTCCGCGGAGCCCTCCATGATCAGCTCGGCCGCGTAGCCCACCGAGTCGAGACCGGAGGTGCAGCCCGTGGAGACCACGGACACCGGTCCCTCGGCACCGACCGTCCACGCCAGCTCCGTCGCCATCGAGGACGGCGTGAAGTAGTCGTAGAGGTGCGGGACCGCGTAGGACTGGTCGACCTCCCAGTACTTGCCCCGGTCGGAGCCGACGATGAACTCGCGCTCCAGCGAGGTCGTGCAGCCGACTGCGGTGCCGAGCGAGACACCGATGCGGCCGGGGTCGAGCTGGTCGAACTCGATGCCGGAGTCGGACATCGCCTCACGACCCGCGACGACCGCGAACTGCGCGGCCCGGTCGAGCCGGCGGATCTCCTGCGGCGTCAAGCCTTCGCGCACTGGGTCGAAATCTGCTTCCCCCGCCATGCGGGAGCGGTACGGAGACGCGTCGAAGTGCGTGATGTTGCGAGTCGCCGTACGCCCTTCGGACAGCAGTTTCCAATACGCCTTCGTTCCGATGCCACCAGGTGCGACCACGCCCACCCCGGTGATGACGGCGCGACGACTCATCGGACACCTCCAATCGCCTTCTGTGCGGACACGGTCTGCTCCAATCTCGGACAGGGCACGGGAGCGACACCTGTTTCTGCCGAATGAACCGATGGTGAAACGGCCCGATCGAGGCCACCTCGAACGACGGCGTAGGACCCCTGTACGAGGCCGGCCCCCGCATCGGCCGCGAACAGCTGCTTCGCGGCCGCCGCGCCGTCGTCGTGACAACCAAATCCAAGGGGCACACCGGTTTCCGCGACCGAGGAGATGATCTCGCCGATCTGGTCCGGCCACAGCTTGCCCGCTGTGTCGTGCAGCAACACGGTTTCCGCCCCAGCCTCCGCGGCCGACAGCACGACCTCCAACGCGTGTTCGGGGTCGGTCAGCCAGCCGTCGAAGAAGTCCCGCGCCTCCACGACCACTCGTCGTTCGGCGCGCACGAGCTGACGCACGGCGTCTCGGACCACCGAAATGCCGTGCCCTTGGACAACCACCGCCACCGCGGGTGTTTCCGCGGCCAGCAGTGCGTCGAGGTCCTCCGCACCGCCCGACGCGATGAGGGTGGCGATCCGCAACCGGAGCTCGACGGCCGCCCGGCGGTAGAACGACCGGGTGGGTCTTCCTCCGTCGACGAACGCGACGCCGAGCGCGTCGAGGCGCCGCACCGCGACCAGCCCGTCCGAGGTGGACTGGCCGGCGCGGCGCAGCGAGATGTCGTAGAGGTCCATCTAGAACCCCGACAACAGCACTCGGGAGGCCTCGATCTCGTACGCGCAGTGCCCCACGTCGGAAGGGCAACCCCTGCGCTGGTGCTCGACCGCGGCCTTCTCCAGGTACGTGGAGACCACGTAGAGCCCGTTGCGGCTCGCAGCGCGTGCAGCGGCGGTGAGCAAGTCCGCGCCAGCCAACCTCATCACGTCACCCCTGTCATCCGTTCTCGGCGAATTCCTTCGCGTGCCGGAGGGTCGTGAGGCTGTTGGTGCCCAGCGCGTGGCGGATCAGCTCGCGGGCGCGCTCGATCGTCCCGTCCGCTCCCAGCACCTCGGGAACCACCTCGGGCCGGATGACGACCGTGTGGTGCGAGGTCGCCTCGATCCCGGCCTCGACACCGTCGCCGATGTCGCGGAACGTCCACCGGCCGACGTGCGCCGCCATGATCGGCGGCGTGTGCGTCTGCTTGTAGACGATGCCGTCGTACGGGGTGCAGACCCGCACCGAGTGCGTGGTGTGGATCGACCCGTCCGGGCTGCGCGTGTCCATCTCCATGGACTGCACACCGGTGACGGCCTCCGTGAGGTCCAGCCGGGCGACGTGCGGCAGGCGCTGCGGCCACAGGTCTGACCGGTACAGGAACTCGTAGACGTCCTTGCGGCTCGCGTGGATCGTGATGCTGTCGGAGAACGACAGCACCAGCTTGTCGTAGTCGTCGCCGTACTCGGCCGCCCGCTTGAGGGCGGCGAGCTCGGCGTCGCTGTTGTTGTTGACGGCGGTCAGGATGACGTCGACCGCCTCGGGCTGCGCCGCGGTGAAGTGGTGGAGCAGATCGACCCGGGTCGCCGAGTCGGCGATCGGGACGATCCGCCACTCCCCACCCATCGTCTTCACCGGTGCGGCAGAGCGCTCCTGCTGGAACTCGATGCGCAGGTTCGCCGGGTCCAGCTCACGGCGGGACGTCCACGTGCGCACGTCACCGTTGGCGAAAGCGTGCAACCGCAACCGCTCGGTCGAGCCGTCCCGTTCGAACACCTCGGCGTGCACCGTGGGTCCGAAGATGTACGGCCAGGTCGTCACGTCCGCGACCAGGTCGTACACCACCTTGGCGGGAGCCCCGATCATGACCGTGTGCGTGGTGGTGTGCGTCATGTCCGTCTCCGTATCCGAGTCGCCGGCGTCAGGCCGCGATCTGCCCGTTGACCTTGTCCAGCAGCTGACGCGGTGTCTCCAGGTACGCCATCTCGTCGTCGGCGATGGCGACCCCGTGCTTGCGCTTGATCAGCGCGACCGTCTCCAGCAGGGCGAGCGAGTCGAAGCCCAGCTCGAGGAACGGGATGTCGAGAATGTCCTGGCCCTGCTTGAACGAGTCGTCGTCGCCCGCGGCCTCGTTGAGGATCTCCTTGAGGCCCTCGATGCTCAGTGCGCTCACGGCTAGCTTCCTTTCCTCCAGCGGGCGGTTTCCGCGCGCCCACCAGTGAGGTTGCCAGCGCGCGGCTGTGCACCGCTGGAGATGTCCTCGAAGAAATTGTTGCCGCACAACGAAAAACGGCCCCCGCCACAGGGTGACGGGGGCCGCTGGAACGACACTCAGGCCAGAAGTCGTTGCAACTGACGGGTTTCCGCGCTGTCCAGCCGCGGGTCGGACGTGAGGATGGCGTGCTGCAGCCCCTGCAGCCGGGACGAGGGCTCGACGCCGAGCTCCTCGATCAGGGTGTTGCGCAGCGCCTTGAACGCGTCCAGCGCCTGCCACTGCCGGCCGGCCCGGAACAGCGAGATCATGTACTGCGCGCACAGGTTCTCGTTCATCGGGTTCTGCACGGTCAGCACGGACAGCTCGCTCAGCAGCGACTTGTGCCTGCCCAGCCGCAGCTCGGCGTCGATGCGCGCCTCGAGCACGCCCAGCCGGGCCTCCTCCAGCCGCACGACCTCGATGCTCAGCGGCATGCCGGGGCGCACGTCGACGACGGCCGGGCCGCGCCACATCTCCAGCGCCTGGCGCAGCAGCCGGGACGCGGAGGCGAAGTCCTCGACCTCGCTCGCCTGCTGGCCGGCGCGGGCCAGGCGTTCGAACTCGTGCACGTCGACGGCCTCCTCCGGCACGTCGAGCAGGTAGCCGCCGTACCGGGTGACCAGCACCTCCTTCGCGGCGTTCGCACCGTCGGCGGAGAGTGCGTCGCCGATGAGCTTGCGCAGCTGCAGGACGTAGGTCTGCAGGGTGGTCCGCGCACTGCGCGGCGGCCGGTCGCCCCAGAGCTCCTCGATGAGGGTCGGGACGGACACGACCTGCCCGGAGTGCAGCGCGAGCAGCGCCAGGACCTGCCGCGGCTTGGCCGCGGTGGGCGTCACCGAGCGACCGTTCACCTTGGCCTCGACGGGCCCCAGGACCTTGATCTGCATCGCGACCCCTCCTTCGGTTCCGAGCACACCGTTAGTCTGCTCGGCCCAACGCGCGGGCGTTAGTGCGGAGGTCCCCGATCTCAGATGAGTTCGACCCGTGACGGGTATGAAAACTTCATACCGCTGCGCATTAGCCGGTAACTACCGACCCATTACCGCAGGTCCGCATGATTACCCACATCAGCCGACTCGCAAACATCGGAGATGCAGATGTCCGCCACCGCCACCGTGGAGCACCTGGCTTCCGTCAGTCCCGCCACCGACGACTCCGACGACATGAAGATCTACCAGTTCGACCGTGAGGCCTCGATGGACATCATCATCTGGAGCTGCTGCAGCAGCGGCACCTGCGTCGTCGGCAGCCAGTACACGGCCTACGACGAGGTCCTCGCGGCATGAGACACGAGCTGGCCGAACCGGGCGACGAGAAGATCGGTTTCAAACGACACCTCCAGCCGCAGATCGTGCGCGGTGAGGCGGTGTACCTGATCGGCGAGTCAGGGGTGACCGCTGTTGCGGGGACCCACGTCGAAACGCTCGCCCACCTCCTCGACGGCACCCGCGACCTCGCGGGCCTGCTGCGCGACGTCCCCGCCGAACTGACCGCCGACAAGGTGGCGCGCATGCTCGAGCGCCTCACCGCCGCCGGCCTGATCAGCAGGCGGGGCGGCCAGGACGGTTCGGCCGGCACCGAGGCCGCGCTCGCCTACTGGGACGCGGCGGGCCTCGACCCGTGTGACGCGGTGGCGGCGACGACGACGTCGCTCGTCTCCGTGGTCGCGGTCGGCGACATCGACCACGAGCCGCTCGAACGGGCGTTGCAGCGCAACGGACTCGCGATCACCCCGGGCGGTGGTGACCTGACCGTCGTCGTCTGCGCGGACTACCTGGCACCGGAGCTGCGCGAGATCGACGCGGCCCACCGCGCCGCGGGCATCCCGTGGCTGCTGGTCAAACCGGTCGGCGCGCAGGTGTGCGTGGGCCCGTTCTTCACCCCCGGCGACGGGCCGTGCTGGCGCTGCCTGGCCGTGCGGCTGTCGGCCAACCGCAAGGCGGAGGCCCACATCCGGGCCCGCTGCGGGCAGACCGGTCCCGCGCCGCGCCCGGCCATCGGGCTGCCGTCGCTCGTGCACATGGCGCTGGAGACCGCCGCGGTCGAGGCCACCAAGTGGCTCGCCGGCCTGCGGCCGCCCGAGCAGCGGTCCATCTGGAGCTACGACAGCCTGACCATGAAGGTCACCCAGCACGAGGTGCGGGCCCGCCCGCAGTGCCAGGGCTGCGGTGACCCCGGGATCGTCGCCCGCAGGACGTTCGAGCCGGTCGAGCTGTTCAGCCGCGTGAAGCGCTCCTGCGACGGTGGCGGCCACCGGTCGTCGTCGCCGCAGGAGGTGCTCGACACCTACCGGCACCTGGTCGGCCCGGTCACCGGGATCATCAAGGAGATCCGGCGCAACGAGACGGGGCCCGCGTTCTTCAACTCCTACCAGTCCGGCACGAACATCGCCGCGGCCGGCGAGGGCCTTGAGGGCCTGCGGTCGGCGTTGCGCGCGGACAGCGGCGGCAAGGGCGTGACGCCGCTCGACGCCGAGGTCGGCGCGCTGTGCGAGGCAGTGGAACGCCGCAGCGGCGCGTACTTCGGCGAGGAGGCCGCGGTCCGCGGCAGCTACCGCTCGCTCGGCACCGCCGCACTGCACCCCGACGCGGTGCAGCTCTACCACCCCCGCCAGTACGCGACCCGGCAGGAGTGGAACGCGGACCACTCGTCGTTCCAGCACGTCACCGCCCCGTTCGACGAGGACGAGGTGATGGACTGGACGCCGCTGTGGTCGCTCACCGGTCAGCGCCACAGGTTCCTGCCCACCGGCCTGCTCTACTTCGGCGCCCCCTGTCCGCCGAGTGTCACGTCCAACTCCAACGGCTGCGCCGCGGGCAGCAGCGTGGAGGACGCGGTGCTGCAAGGCCTGCTGGAACTCGTGGAACGCGACGCCGTGTCGATCTGGTGGTACAACCGCACGCCGGTGCCGGGCATGGACCTGGACGCGTTCGGCGACCCGTGGATCGACGAGCTGCGCGCGGTGCACGCGGGCCTGGGCCGTGAGGTGTGGCTGCTCGACGTCACCTCCGACCTCGGCGTGCCCACCATGGTCGCGGTGTCCCGCCGCACGAGCGGGCCGCGCGAGGACATCATGTTCGGCTGCGGCGCGCACCTGGACCCGCGGCTGGCTGCGCGCCGGGCGCTCACCGAGCTCAACCAGTGCATGCCGATGGTGTGCGACCCGGTCGACATGTGCCGGTTCGACGTCGACATGCGGCGCTGGTTCGAGACCGCGCGCCTGGCCGAGCAGCCCTACCTGGCACCGGACCCGGACGTACCGGCCCGCGCACCGCGGTTCCACACCTACGTCCACCGGCCGGACCTGCTCGACGACATCCGGGCGATCCAGGACGTGCTGGAGGCGAAGGGCATGGAGCTGCTCGTGCTCGACCAGACCCGTCCCGACGTGGGACTCCCGGTGGTGCGGGTGGTCGTGCCGGGACTGCGGCACTTCTGGTCGAGGTTCGCTCAAGGGCGGCTCTACGACGTACCTGTACAACTGGGACGACTGGCCCGGCCCAGGAGTTACGACGAGCTCAACCCGATTCCCTTGTTCATGTGAGCACCTTGCAGAGCGGAGGCGCCGTGGTGACCACGCAGTCGCACGTCCCGTCCGGGCGCCCGCTGTGGTCGCTGCTGGAGGACGCCTTCGTGGACGAGGGGAGCGAGACGCTGACCGTGCACGGCCGGTGGGGCGCCATCGAGCTCGCGGACACCAGTCCGCTGGTGCGCGAGGCGCTGCACCGGATGAGCCTCGGACCGGTCGCGCTGGAGAACATCTCGGCGCTGCACGACAACTTCGTGCGCTGGAAGACCGGTTCGGGGCCGTGCCTGATCTGGCGCAAGCTCAAGAGCACGCTGGACCAGCTGGGCGGCTGCGTCGTGCCGTCGCTCGGGCTGAACGACGGTGCCGGCCCGATCCTGTCCGTCGTGGCGGTGACCGGTGACGCGGTGTTCACGCTCCCGCACCTCGGTGAGCGCGCGGTCGTGGGCGTGCGGCCGGGCACCGAGATCGAACGGCTGAACGGCGACCAGGCCCTGGCGTGCCCCGGTCAGCCCTACCAGGTGATCCTGCACAGCGCGCCGGCCACCGAGATCACGAAGGCCCTGCTCGCCGCCGACAGCACCGTCGTGGAGGTCGCGGAGGCGCTGCAGGTCGACGCGGAGCTGGTCGCCGACGTCGTCGCCTACCTGGCCGGTGCGGGGCTCGTGGTCGCGACAGAGGGCTGAACGGGTCATGTTGCTCCGATCGGCGAGCCGGAACCCGGGACCCGCACAGGTCCCGCCCGTATCATGGCCGCGTCCCGAACCTCGTGTGGGAGCCGCTGTGACGCAACGACTGGAACGCTCATCGGTGTCCCGTCGTCTGGCGTACGTCGTCATCAGCGTGGTCTTCGCCAACTACCTGGGCAACGCGTTCATCTCCGTCCTGCAGACCGGTGTGGAGCCGGCGTGGACCGCGGGTGCGCTCGCCTGCCTGCTCGCCATCGGGTTCCTGCAGCTGCGGGTGTTCTCCCGGCCGAGCGCGAACCTGCGTTCCGGCAAGGCCTACCTGGCGCTCGGGGCGATGGCGGCGCTGGTGTACGCGCCGATGCCGCTGCTGCACTCCGCCTGGGCCGGCATGCCGGGGTTCTTCGCGGGCAGTGCGCTGCTGGTGCTGCCCGGCCGGGTGCGCTGGGTCGTCTTCGGCGTGGTCGCGCTCAGCAACGGCGCGATCCAGGCCGCTTACGTCGACAGCCCGTCCTCGCTGGCCTACTACGTGCTGTCACCGCTGGTCGCGGGCCTCGTCGTGTACGGCCTGTCACGGCTCCCGTCGCTGGTCAAGCAGCTGGAGACGGTCCGGTCCGAGCTGCGCGGAGCTCGCCGTGTCGCAGGAGCGGCTGCGGTTCGCGCGGGACCTGCACGACCTGCTCGGGTTCAGCCTGTCGGCGATCACGCTGAAGGTGGAGCTGGCGCGCAGGCTGATCGGCGAGCAGACCGAACGGGCGTTGCGCGAGCTGGCCGAGGTGCTGGGCATCGCCCGCGAGGCGCTGACGGACGTTCGTGCGGTGGCGTCGAGCTACCGCGAGCTGTCGCTGGCCGACGAGATCGAGTCGGCGCGGTCCGTGCTCACCGCGGCGGGCGTCGCGACGACCATCGAGACCGACCTCGCCGAGCTGTCCCCGCGCTCCCGGACCGTGCTCGCCACGGTGCTGCGCGAGGGCGTGACGAACCTGCTGCGGCACAGCGAGGCCACCCGCTGCACCATCACCGTCTCCGGGACGGGGCCGGTGGTGTCGATCGACATCGTCAACGACGGCGCCCCCGCCCGGCTGGGCACCGACCGCGGCAGCGGCCTGGCGAACCTCGCCACCCGCGCCACGGCGATCGGCGGGTCGCTGCGCGCCGAGGTGGACGCCGGCACCCACCGGTTGCACGCCGAGGTGCCGGCCGAGCCGCGGCCGGAGGAACCGTCGCGGACCCGCAGGTTCGCCGGAACGCCGATGGCGACCCGGTTCGCGCAGGTGCTGTTCACGGCGGTGGTGGTCGGCTACGGCCTGATGTCGCTCGCGCAGGTGGCGTTCGACCTGCCGCGCATCGGGCTGCCGGGCATGGCGGCCGAGGTGCTCGGCACCGCGGGCGTGGTCGGGCTGGTCGTGGCGGTCGTGGGCCGTCCGCACAAGCGGCTGAACCTCGTGAGCACCGTCGCCGTGCTCGCCGGCCTGGCCGTCTGCGTGTACGTGCCGGTGCTGCTGTACGGGAACGCGCTGATGAGCGTGCCGGGCTTCCTCGCGGGGTCGGCCGCGCTGCTGCTCCCCCGCCCGTACGGCTGGGCGGCGTTCCTCGCGGTCGTCGGCGGCCAGTACTTCGTCTACACCGCGACCGGGTTCACCGGTGCCTGGGTGGCGTACGGCATCATCGCCGCGACGAACCACGGGCTGGTGCTCTACGCGTTGACCCGGCTGCGGTCGATGGTGACCGAGCTGCACGAGGCGCGCGAGGAGCTGGCCACGGCGGCGGTCGCCCAGGAACGGCTGCGGTTCGCACGCGACCTGCACGACCTGCTCGGCTACAGCCTCTCCGCGATCACGCTGAAGAGCGAGCTCACGCACCGGCTGGTCACCCTCGACCCCGGCCGGGCCCGGCAGGAGCTTCTCCGAGGTGCTGGAGATCTCCCGGCAGGCGCTCGCGGACGTGCGGTCGGTGGCGCTGAGCTACCGCGAGCTGTCGTTCGACGAGGAGACCCAGTCGGCGCAGGCGCTGCTGACCGCGGCCGACATCGCGGTCACCGTGCGGATCGACGCGTGCGACAAGCTGCCCAAGGACGTGAAGGTGACGCTCGCGACCGTGCTGCGCGAGGGCGTGACGAACCTGCTGCGGCACAGCAAGGCCGAGCACTGCGAGATCGTGCTGTCGAGCTCGCCGGAGCTGGTGCGGATGGACATCGTCAACGACGGCATCCCGGAGACGGCGTGCAGGTCGCGGGACGGCAGCGGCATCGGCAACCTCACCACCCGCGTCCGCGCGCTCGGCGGTGACCTGCACGCGGGCCTGCTGCCCGACCAGAAGTTCCGGTTGCGCGCGGAGATCCCGCTGCCGGTCAGCTGAGGCGGCCTCCGCTCGGTCTCCCGTCGTTCGGCACCTGATCACCTCGGCCGCACACCGGAACAAGTGGACATGCGATCGGCGGGTGACCTGCGTGCAGGTCACCCGCCGAGGACAGCGCGTCTACCGGAAGCTCACCGGGGTCCGGCTGCCGGTCACAGCATCTCCAGGACCGCGCAGCCCCAGCTGTAGCCGGCGCCCACGCCGAACATGACGATCCGCTGACCGGACGTCGCCTTGCCGCTCCGCACCAGGTGGTCGAGGCTCGCGAACTGGTCACCGGCGCCGAGGTGCCCGACCGTGCGGCTCCACTCCCACGTGGTGCGCTCCGGTTCGAGGTCGTAGGGGCGCAGGTAGTTCACGTCGAGCCGGCGGCGGCCGAAGTGCGGCAGGATCACCCAGTCGGCGTCGCCGAGCTTCATGTCGGCGTCGGCGAGCGCCTCCTCCACGACCCTGGCCTGACCGGCGTTGGCCTTGTTGATGCCGTAGGACAGGCCGAACTCGCGGCTGAACGTGTGCTTGGCCTCCTCGAAGTCCACCGGGATGCGGTGCGAGAACGGCGCCAGCCCGAACGGCACGTCGCCGCGGTGCAGCGGTTCGAGGTCGGAGTCGGCGTTGATGGCCAGCGAGAGCACCTGCGCGAACCCGCCCCTGCTGGTCAGCACGATCGCGGAAGCGCCGTCGCCGTACGGGGTTCCCGGGTCGGTGCGCCACCGGTCGATGCCGGGCAGGCAGAAGCGGTCCGACGTGGTCAGCAGGGCGTCGCGGCCCGGTCGTGCCGCCAGGTAGGACACCGCGAGGTCCAGCGCGGCCATGCCGCCGTTGGACATCTGCCGGATCTCCAGCGCCAGGCAGGAGTTCCTGACCGTCTCGCGCTGGATGTAGGAGCCGACGGGCCACAGGTCCTGGCCCTGGTGGTAGGTGGTGGCGTGCAGGATGAGGTCGATGTCGGCCGGTCCCGACCGGCCCCGTTCCAGCGCGACCTGGGCGGCGGCGACCGCCATCTCGGCCGCCGACTCGGTCGGGGACACGGCCACCGACTCGACGTCCGTGCGCGCGACGAGCTTCGGCTCGCACTCCCCCGACGCGATCGCGTCCGCGACCGACAGCGTCGCGGGCAGGCGCACCCCGCTGCCACTGACGAAGATGTCCTTCACTCGCACCGCGGTCAGACCTCCTTCAGCGCGCGGGCGACCCGCACGACGCGTTCTGCCTGCACCCCGGCCGCCCGCAACGTCACGTCGCAGACCGGCCGGTTGTCCGCACCCAGCACGTGGGACGTGCCGTAGGGGTTGAAGTCGCCACCGGGCGGCACGATGATCCCGCCGAAGTGGCAGACCATGTTGTAGATCGACACCAGCGTGGTCTCCATGCCGCCGTGGGTGCTGCCGCCCGAGGTGAACGCGCTGTAGACCTTGTTCGCGAGCAGGCCGCTGAACCACGCGGGCCCGAGGGTGTCGATGAACTGCTTGAGCTGCGCCGAGACGTTGCCGAAGCGGGTGGGCGTGCCGAGGATGACGGCGTCGGCCCACAGCACGTCGTCGACGGCCGCGATCGGCACGTCGGCGGTGTCGAGCAGGTGCGCCTTCCAGGCGGGCCGCGACTCGACGACCGTGGCGGGCGCCAGCTCCGCCGCGCGCACCAGCCGCACCTCAGCGCCGTGCTTCTCCGCCGTCTCGACCATCTCCGTGGCCAGCCGGTGGATCGTTCCCGTCGAGGAGTAGTACACGACTGTCACGTTGACGCTGCGTTCCATGGCGCATCCCTTCGCAAGGCAGCTGTCCTCACCCTTGCCGGGTGGCCTTGATGTGGCGTGGAGCGCGACATGAACGCCGGGGGATATGGTGTCGCGCGGAGGGGCGCGATGATCAGGGTTCTGCTCGCGGAGGACATGCACATGGTGCGCGGTGCTCTCATCGCGCTGCTCAACCTCGAACCGGACATCGAGGTCGTGGCCGAGGTGCAGCTCCGGCGACAAGATCGTGCCGGCGGTGCGGCAGCACGGCCCGGACGTCTGCGTGATCGACATCGACCTGCCGATCCTCGACGGGCTGAGTGCCGCGGCGACGATCCGCGAGTCGATGCCACAGGTCAGGACGTTGATGCTGACCTCGCTCGGCCGGCCGGGGACGTTGCGGCGGGCGTTGGCGGCCAGGGTGGACGGTTTCCTGCTGAAGGACGCGCCGCCCGGTGAGCTCGCCGACGCGATCCGCCGCGTCGCCGCGGGGGAACGGGTCGTGGACAGCCAGCTGGCACTGGCCGCGTGGGACCGCGGCGAGTGCCCGCTCACCGACCGCGAGCTGGAGGTGCTGCGGCTCGCGGCCAACGGTGCCGACGCGCCGGACATCGCGACCGCGCTGTCGTTGTCGGTCGGCACGGTGCGCAACTACCTGACGACGACCATGACCAAGCTCAACGCCCGCAACCGGGTGGACGCCATCCGCATCGCCGACGACGCCGGCTGGCTGTGACGGGTCCGCGGACGGCACGGCTCACGCCGCCCGCTGCAGGCTGCCGCGCAGGTCGAACCCGGGCCGCGCGACGATCTCGGGGGTGAGGGTGTTGCCGCCCTCGAGGACCCTGCGGGCCATGATGAAGTCGATCGGCTTGTTGTAGGCCTCGACACCGACCAGCTTGTCGCCGCGGAAGCAGAACACCGAGAACCGGCCCTCCGCGGGGTCGCCGACGGTGACCGCGCGGTCGTGGCCCTCGGTGAGGCCCGCGATCTGCAGCTTCACGTCGTACTGGTCGCTCCAGAACCACGGCAGCGCGGTGTAGGGCTCGGCGCTGCCCAGGATCGCCCCGGCCACGCAGGTGGCCTGGTCGGTGGCGTTCTGCACGGACTCCAGGCGGGTGAGCCCGCCGGTGAGCGTGCTGGCGAACCGGGCGCAGTCACCGACGGCGTGCACGCGCTGGTCGACGGTGCGCAGGTGCGCGTCGACCACGATGCCGTTGTCGGTGGCGAGCCCGGAGCGCTGCGCGACCTCGGTGTTGGGCAGGACGCCGATGCCGGCGACGACCAGGTCGGCCACCAGCACCGTGCCGTCGGTCAGCTCGACGAGGCCCTCCCGGACGGCGGCGACGCCCCGGCCGGTCAGGACCTGCACGCCCTCCGACCGGTGCCGGTTGACGAGCTGCCGCGCGGTCTCCGGTGTGACGGCGCGCTGCATCACCTGCGGCTGGGTCTCGACGACGGTCACCTCGTGGCGCAGCTTGCGCACCACGGCGGCGAGCTCGAGGCCGATGAACCCGCCGCCGATGACGACGACGTCGAGCCCGACCTGCCCGTCGAGCCGCTGCCGGAGCACGTCCGCGTCGGCGACCGAGCGCAGGTTCAGCACGTGCTCGGCGCCGGGGATGGACAACGGCCGCGGCCGCGCCCCCGTGGCGAACACCAGGTGGTCGTAGCCGATGGTGCGCGCACAGCCCAGCACCGCGACCCGTGCGGACCGGTCGACGCCCAGCACCCGCTCGCCGGTGACGAGCTTGATGCCGTGGTCCTCGTAGTAGGAGTCCTGCCGCAGCACCAGCCCGGCGAGGTCGGTCTCCCCCGCCAGGTAGGCCTTCGTGAGAGGGGGCCGCTGGTAGGGCTTCTGGGCTTCGTCACCGATGAGGGTGATGGGGCCGCGGTGCCCCTGCTCGCGCAGGGACACCGCGACCTGGCAGCCCGCCTGCCCGGCCCCGACGACGACTACCGACTCGCCGCGCATGTCAGTAGTTGCCCAGCCCGCCGCAGACGTTGAGCGCCTGCGCGGTGATCGAGGACGCGGTGTCCGTCGTCAGGTACGTCACGAGACCGGCGACCTCTTCCGGCGTGCTGTACCGACCCAGCGGGATCTTGGCGTTGAACTTCTCGAGGACCTCGTCCTCGCTGACACCCCAGTGGTTGGCGTAGCCCTGGCGGACCCGGCCGGCCATCGGCGTCTCGACGTAGCCGGGGCACACCGCGTTGACGGTGATGCCGGACTTGGCGAGCTCGATGCCGACGGCCTTGGTGAAGCCGACGACGCCGTGCTTGGAGGCCGAGTAGGGCGCGGCGAACACGACGCCCTGCTTGCCGCCGGTGGAGGCGATGTTGATGATCCGGCCCCAGCTCTGCTCCACCATCTTGCCGGTGCTCAGCACCTCCTTGGTGAAGCGGAAGACGCCGTTGAGGTTGGTGTCGATGACGTCCAGCCACAGGTCCTCGTCGAGCTCGGCGGTGATGCCACCGCCGCCGCGGCCCGCGTTGTTGACGAGGATCTCGACCGGGCCGAACGTGTCGACGGCCTTCCGCACCGCGCCGCGGATGTCCTCTGTGGACGTCACGTCGGCTGCGGCGCCGTCGGCCTCGCAGCCCTCTTCCCTGAGCTGCTTCACCGTGGTGGTGACGTTCTCGGCGGTGCGGGCCACGACGAACACCGCGTGCCCCTGCTGACCGAGGCTGCGCGCGACCTCGAGGCCGATCCCACTGGTGGCGCCCGTGACCAGGGCGACCCGTCGCTTGCTCATGCTCTTCTCTCCCTCGGGGTTGCTGCTCGGCCTCAGAGTTGCTTCTCGGGCATGTGCACGACGAGCCCGTCCTGCTCCTCGGTCACCGGGAGCTGGCAGCTCAACCGGCTGTTCTCCCTGCGCTCGCAGGCCGTGAAGTAGAGGAGCTCGTCCTCGACCTGGTGCATCGGCGCCAACGGCTTGGTGTTCTCCGGGTCGACGTACACGTGGCACGTGCCGCAGGAGGCGCCGCCGCCGCACTGGGCGACGATCCCCTTGACACCGTTGAGAACCGCGCCGCGCATCACGGTGTCTTCCTGGGCAACGTCGACGACGGTCTCGACACCGTCGTGCGCTACGTAAGTGATCTTTGGCATGGCAGTTCTCCCACGGATCTGCGGCTCGCCGGACGTGCTCCACCTTGGGCGGTCGCGCTGTGCGCCCGGTGGAGGTCACCTTGAACGCTCCTGCTCCGCTGGCGTTCAAGGACCTGTTGCGACGCTGGGGTGTCGGCGCACACCCACACGCGGAGGTTCCACCGTGCCCCTCAGGGAGTTCTACGACCAGCAGGTGAACTGGTCACCGCCGTTCGAGGACGGCCTTGAACGCGCGACGGTCGTCGTGCCACGCGACTACTCCGACCCGGACGGTCCCAGGCTGACCATCGCGCTCGCCCGGCTGAAGGCCACCGACTCGGCGCGGCGGCGTGGCGTGCTGCTCGCGGTCAACGGTGGTCCCGGCGGCGACGGTGGTGACGGACTGGGGCTGATCAAGCACTTCGGGGCGCGCCTCAGGTCCGCCTACGACCTCATCGGGTTCGACCCGCGCGGGTACGGCGAGTCGACCAAGCTCTACAGCGAGGTCACGATCCCCAAGGCGCCGTTCGACAGCCGGCCGCCGGACTCGCTGTTCGAGCAGCTGGCCGAGGACATGCGGCTGCGCGAGCTCGGCTGCCAGAAGGCGGGCGGGGAGCTGCGGCCGCACATCACGACCCGCAACACCGCCCGCGACATGGACCTGGTCCGGGTCGTGCTGGGCGAGGAGAAGATCTCATTCGTCGGCTACGCGTACGGCACGTACGTCGGTGCGGTGTACGGGACGATGTTCCCCGAGCACCTCGACCGCACGGTGCTCGACTCGTGCATCAACCCGCAGTGGACCTGGCGCCAGCAGTTCGTCACGCAGGCGGAGGCGGTCTACCGCAACGTCGAGCTGTGGGCGGAGTGGACAGCGGAGCGCGACGGGCACTTCCACCTCGGCACGAACGCCGCGGACGTCATCGCCGAGGTCGAGAAGGTCGTGGCGGCGCTCGACGAGCAGGGCCAGGTGCACCTCAGGACGCTGCTCGACGGCGCGGTCGGCACCAGGGCCACGGACCGGGCGCAGTGGGACTCGCTGGGCTACCTCATCGGCGACCTGAACACCGCGCTCGGCGACGGCAACCTCGACAAGGCGAAGACGTTGATCGTCGGGCAGGGCACGTGGCGGCCGCAGGACTCCGAGGGCGACCTGCGGGTCGGGGTGCTGGAGGCCATCACGCTGGAGACGTACTGGCCGCAGGACCTGGAGGTCTACTACGCCGACGTCCGCAAGCACCGGGCCACGCACCCGTACGGCTACGGGGTCCTGCGGGCGCAGCCGTGGGTCGGTGCGTTCCGGACGTTCGAGAGCCTCGAACCGCCGACGGAGCTCGCGCAGCCCGGTTACCCCAAGGGCCTGGTGGTGCAGGCCGACGGCGACCCGATGGACCGCGTCGAGGGCGGCGTCGAGCTCGCCGCGCTGCTGGACCACCCGCTGGTCGTCGTCGAGGACTCCGGTGACCACGAGGTGTACGCGCTGGCCGGCAACGAGGTCCTCGACGCCCTGGTCGACGACTACCTCGTCGACGGCGTGCTCCCGCGGAGCGGGCACACCCGGATCCCGGGACACGTGCGGCGCCCGGACATCCCGAAGGACTGAGCAACGCGAAAGGGGCCCCGCTCTTCGTGAGCGGGGCCCCTTTGCGCGTGCGGTCAGTCCTCCGCGGGCAGGTCCCACGTGACCGGCAGCTCCCAGAGGCCGTAGATCACGGCGCCCTCCTTGCGGGGGATCTCCAGGAACGGCTTCGCCAGGCGCAGCGACGGGATGCGCTGGAACAGCGTCGTCCACACCAGCTGCATCTCCAGCCGCGCGAGGTCGGCGCCGATGCAGTGGTGCAGGCCGTGGCCGAACCCGAGGTGCTTGCGGGTGCCGCGCTCCAGGATCAGCTTCTCCGGCTCCGGGAAGACCTCCGGGTCGCGGTTGCCGTTGAGGCCCAGGCACAGGATGCCGTCGCCGGCCTTGATGGTCTTGCCGGCGATCTCGATGTCCTCCAGCGCGACGCGCGGGATGGCGGTGTCACCGATGGTCGCGATGCGCACCAGCTCCTCGACGGCCGGCTCGATCATGCCCTCGGGGTCGTCGAGCAGCTTCTGCAGCTCCTCCGGGTGCTCCAGCAGCGCCGCGGTGCCCAGCGACAGCATCGAGGCCGTGGTCTCGTGGCCGCCGTTCATCAGCAGGCGGATCATGTTGAACAGGTCGCGGCGCGTGTACTCCTCGCCGGAGGCCGCGTACTCGGCCATCGCCCTCGACAGCAGGTCCTCGCCGGGCTCCTGCTCCTTCAACGTGATCAGCTTGTCGACGTAGGCGTTCACCTCGACGATCGCCGCCTGGCGCTGCTCGGGTGTCGAGTGCCCGCCCAGCAGGCAGGTGCCGTGCTCGATGAAGAAGTCGTGCTCGTCCTGCGGGATGCCGAGCAGCTCGCAGATGACCGTCATCGGCACGGCGAGCGAGAACTCGCGGTGGAAGTCGATGGGCGGGGTCATCGTGAGGATCTTGTCGATGTACTCGTCGACGATCTCCTGGATGCGCCCGCGCAGCCGCTTCACCTGGCGGTTGGTGAACGTCACCGCCGCCTTGCGCCGGGTCTTGGTGTGCTCGGGGTTGTCGTAGCCGATGAACGACGTCTCGGTGCGGAACTCCGGCGGCGCGATGAAGTAGAACGGGAAGTTGTCGTGCTTGCGGGAGGCGCTGATCCGCGGGTCGGTCAGGAGCTGCTTGATCGTGTGGTAGCCGCTGATCGTCCAGATCCGCAGGCCGGACCCGGTCAGCGTGACCTCGACGACGTCCTCCTCCGCCATCTGCGCGTACTGCGCGGGCGGGGTGAACGGGCACTGGCGCTTGTACGGGAACGTGTCCACACCGGGCTCGGTGGCGCTGCTGGTCATCTTTCGGTTCCTCCTGGTTCGGGTTGGCTCACGCCAGGTCAGCGCCGCCATCGAGCGTGATGATCTGACCGGTCACCCACGAGCTCGCCGGCTCGGCGAAGCGGGTGATCCACGGGACGACGTCGTCGACCTCACCGGTGCGCCCCAGCGGGGTCTGCGAGGCCTGGAAGCCGAAGTAGCCCTCGACCTCCTCGGGGCTCAGGCCGTTGGCCGCGTAGACCTCGGTGCGCACGGCGGCGGGCGCGACCGCGTTGACGCGGATGCCCTGCGGGGCGAAGCTCGAGCGCCCAGCTGCGCACCAGGCTGTCCACGGCGGCCTTGCTGGCGCCGTACACGCCGCCGCCGGGCACGGCGATGTGGCCCGCGTTGCTCGAGACGAACACGATGCTGCCGCCGGGCGAGGTCAGCTGCGGCAGCAGCTTGGCGGTCAGCACCAGCGGGCCGACCAGGTTGGTCTCCAGCACGTCGCGGGCCGTGCCGAGGTCGAAACCGGCGACCGGGGTGAACCGGAAGATCCCGGCGTTGTGCACGAGCACGTCGACCTTGCCGCCACCGAGCTTCACGGCGTCGACGACCTTCTGCGCGCCCTCCTCGGTGGTCACGTCGGCGACCACGGCGGTGATGGCCGGGTGCAGCGCGACGACCTCGGTGAGCCGGTTCTCGCGGCGGCCGGTGATGATCACGTTCGCGGCGCCGAGGTCGGCGAACGCCAGCGCCGCCGCGCGGCCGATGCCGGTTCCCCCACCCGTCACGACGACCTGCTGTCCGGCAAATGGTGCGTCCGACATGACGCCTCCAGCTTCTTTCTCTCCTGTAAGAGCAGTCGCCGCCAACCCTGCTCGGTGTTCCTTGAGTCCAGGTCCAGCAGTGACGGAAACCCTGTGGGGCATGGACATCACGGGACGATGGCGCGCACGGGTCGGCCGGCCGGGTGGCGATGCGGTCAGCGAGCTCGGTTTCGCGGACGACGGCACGGCCGCGCTCCTGGGCGGTGGCACGGGGTCCGGCACCTGGACGGCGACCGGGCCCGGCACGTTCTCCTACCGGATCACCGAGGAGATGGCCGAGCCGCCCGGCACCGTCGAGATCGCCCAGGACGCCGTGCTGAGCGGTGACGCGTTCGTCAGCACCGGGATCACGACAGTGCGCCGTGCGGATGGCAGCACCATCCGCACGGCGCACGTCAGGATCGCCGCGATCAGGAGAACCTGACCGTCACGTTCCCGGTGTAGGCGCCGGAGAGCAGCGACAGCAACGCCTGCGGCGCCGCCTTGACCCCGCCCTCGACGATCGTGTGCGGGAAGACGAACTTCCCCTCCTGCAACCACTGTCCGAAGTGGACCACCCAGTCCTGGATCTGCTCCGGCAGGTGGTAGCAGGCGAACGGGCGGATCTCCAGGTGCTTCGTGATGGCCGTCATCAGGTCGAGCCGCGGGTGCTCGGCCGAGCCACCGGCCTGGTTGGCCAGCGCACCGCACAGCGCGAACCGGGCGTGCGGGCGGGCGGCCTGGACCGCCGCCTCGAACTGCTCGCCGCCGACGTTGTCGAAGAACACGCTGATGCCGTCCGGTGCCAGCTCGCGCAGCCGGTCGGCCACCGGGCCGTCCTTGTAGTTGAACGCGGCGTCGAAGCCCAGCTCGTTCACCAGCCAGTCGACCTTGGCCTGCGAGCCGGCCGAGCCGATCACCCTGGCACCGCGGGCTTTCGCGATCTGCCCGGCGAGCGACCCGACACCGCCGGCGGCGCCGGTGACGAACACGACGTCGCCCTCACCGGCCTGCGCGATGGTCGCCATGCCGTAGTAGGCGGTGGGGCCCTGCGACAGGAAGTACACCGGTGACGGCACGTGGTGAGGGTTCTGCTTGATGAACTGCTGCGCGGGCCCGGACCAGTACTCCTGCCACGGCCCGAACGACTGCACCAGGTCGCCGACCGCGAGGTCGGGGCTGTTCGACTTCACCACGGTGCCCACGCCACCGGCGCCGGCGGGCTCGCCGACCTTCCACGGCGGCACGCCGGGGATCTGGCAGTCGGCCCGCATGAACTCCTTGAAGGCGGCCGCCACCGACACGTAGCCGACGCGCACCAGCACCTCACCGTCGCCGATCTCGGGGACGGCCACCTCGACGAGGTCGAAGTGCTCGGGGGTCAGGTCGTCCTCGACGTGCTTGGCGAGCCTGACCTCCCACTGCTTCTCGGGGATGCTCATGACTCTCCTTGGTTCTCCAGCCCCCACGTGACGGGGAAGGTGACGAGTGAGTGGTTGATCTCGCCCTGGTGCCACCGCAGGTCCTCGTACGGCACGGCGAGCCGCAGGTCCGGGAAGCGGCGGGTCAGGCCCTCGATGGCGATCGCCATCTCCATGCGCCCCAGCTGCTTGCCGAGGCAGTAGTGCACGCCGTGCCCGAACGCGATGTGCGGGTTGGTGGCGCGGTCGATGTCGAGCACGTCGGGGTTCTCGAAGACCGCGGCGTCCCGGTTCGCCGACGACAGCACGAAGAACACCGCGTCGCCCTTCGCGATCCTCTGCCCGCCGAGCTCCAGGTCCTCCGCCGCGATGCGGTGGAACCCGGTGGTGTCGGTGGCGAAGAGGTTGACGTGCCGCAGCAGCTCCTCGACGGCCGCCGGGATCAGCGACGGGTCGGCGACCAGGCGCCGCCAGGTGTCCGGGTGGTCGTGCAGCAGCGCCAGCACCGAGTTGGAGATCTGGTTGGCTGCCGTGTCGAAGCCGGCGCCGATCAGCGTGAACGCGAACGTCACCAGCTCCTGCTCGCTGAGCTTGTCGTCGTCGTCCCGCGCGGAGATCAGGTCGGACAGCATGTCCTGGCCGGGCTTCTCGCGCTTCTGCGCGATCAGGCCCATGACGTACCCGGCGAGCCGCCCGAACGCCCGCATCGGCGCCTCCGGGTCGTTCTCGTCGAACGTCGCGAACGCCCGCGCGTCGGTCTCGAAGATCTTCAGGTCCTCGGTGGGCACGCCGAGCAGGTCACCGATGACGGTGAGCGGCAACGGGACGCAGAGCTTCTCGACGAGGTCGACCGGCCCGCCGTCGAGCTCGACGGCGTCCAGCAGCTCGTCGCACACCTTCTGCACGCCCGCGCGCATCGCCTCGACCTTGCGGACGGTGAACGCGCCCATCACGAGCTTGCGCAGCCGGGAGTGCTCGGACCCGTCCAGCGAGATGATCATCTCGGGGGTGGTGGTCATGGCGCCGCCGACCTGGGGAGCACCCTCGGCGCACGTCAACGCGCGGCTCAGCCTGGGGTCGGCGAGCCCGGCGCGGACGTCGGAGTAGCCGGTGACCACCCAGGTCGGCGTGCCGGTGTTGGTGCGCACCTTGGCAACGGGGCACGTGGCGCGCAGCTCGTCGTACTTCGGGTCCGGGCCGCGGTAGGAGGAACCGCTGAACGGGAACTCCTCGTCCAGTTCAAGGGGCAGCACGGGACACCTCCGGGAAATTTCGGCCTGGCCTCGCGCCGAACCCTGCTCCGCGCACCTCGAAGGCGGCTCGAAACCCGGATGTCGACCGGGGTTCGAGGTTTCGTCCCTACCTTCGCGCCATGGACACTGCACTCGTGCCGTTCCGGGTCGAGGTTCCCGACTCCGAACTGGCGGACCTCACCCGGCGACTGGCGGCGACCAGGTGGCCGGACGCGGAGACCGTGGACGACTGGTCGCAGGGCATGCCGCTGGCCTACGCCAAGGAACTGGCCGAGTACTGGGCGAGCGTCTACGACTGGCGCGCCACCGAGGCCCGGTTGAACGCCGTCCCCCAGTTCAAGACCGAGATCGACGGTGTCGGGATCCACTTCCTGCACGCCCGCTCCCCGCACCCGGACGCGAAGCCGTTGCTGCTCACACACGGCTGGCCCGGTTCGGTCGCCGAGTTCCTCGACGTCATCGAGCCGCTGACCAACCCGCCGGACCCGGCCGACGCGTTCCACGTCGTCGCGCCCTCGTTGCCCGGCTACGGTTTCAGCGACAAGCCGACCGGCACCGGCTGGACGCTGGAGAAGATCGCCGCCTCCCTCGTCACGCTGATGGGACGTGTCGGCTACGACAGGTTCTACGCGCACGGCAACGACTGGGGCTCGTTCATCACGGGCATCCTCGGCCACATCGCGCCCGGCCACGTCGAGGCGATCCACCTCGTCATGCCGTTCGCGTCCGCCCCCGAGGCGGAGGTCCAGCTGACGCAACGGGACTACGAGGGCCTGGGTGCGCTCAAGGAGTTCGCCGCGAAGGAGTCCGCGTACGCGGCGGTGATGAACACCAAGCCGCAGTCGCTGGCCTACGGGCTCACCGACTCCCCCGTCGGCCAGCTCGGCTGGGCCGGCGAGAAGTACTGGTCCTGGAGCGACCACGACGGTGACGCGGAGAAGATCATCCCCCGCGACCGGATCCTCGACATGGTGTCGGTGTGCTGGTTCACCGCCACCGCCGCGTCCTCGGGCCGGCTGTACTGGGAGAGCTACAACAAGTCGCCGCTGACGCAGGTGTCCGTGCCGACCGGGTTCTCGGTGTTCCCCGCCGACGCGCGGATGCCCAGGGCGTGGGCCGAGCACCGGTTCACCGACCTGCGCTACTGGCGGGAGATGCCGTCCGGCGGTCACTTCCCCGCGCTGGAGAACCCGGTCGTCCTGGTCGAGGAGCTGCGGACGTTCTTCCGGCTGGTGCGCGCATGACGGCGACGCTGAACAGGCCCGGTGCCAAGCTCGGGCTCGTTCTGGCGGTGTGCTGCCTGGCGCAGTTCATGAACGTGCTGGACGCGTCGGTCATGAACGTCGCGCTGCCCTCGATCTACGAGGACCTCGGGTTCGAGCGGCACGACCTGCAGTGGGTGAACAGCGCGTACACCATCGCGGTGTGCGGCTTCCTGCTGCTGGGCGGGCGGCTCGCCGACCTGTTCGGGCAGCGCCGGGTGTTCCTGCTCGGTGCCGCGCTGTTCACGGTCGCGAGCGCCGTCGGCGGCATGGCGACCTCGCCCGGCACCCTGATCGCGGCCCGCGGCTTCCAGGGCCTGGGCGCGGCCGTGATGGCACCGGCCTCGCTCACGGTCCTGGGCACCACGTTCACCGACCCCACCGCCCGCGCGAAGGCGTTCGGCTGGTGGAGCGCGGTGTCCGGTACGGGTGGCGCGGTCGGCGTGCTGCTCGGCGGCATCGTCACCGAGTCGCTGGGCTGGCGGTGGGTGCTGCTGATCAACGTGCCGCTCGGCATCGCGCTGGTGTCGATGATCCGCGGCGCCGTGCCGGAGACACCCAGCAACGGGGGCCGCAAGAGCCTCGACGTACCGGGTGCGATCACCGTGACGATCGGCCTGATGGCACTGGTCTACGGCATCGCGCAGTCGCACGAGCTGGGCTGGGGCTCCTGGCAGGTCGCCGGGTCGCTCGCGCTCTCCGTGGTCCTGTTCGCGTTCTTCCTGCGCCAGCAGACGGTGTCGGCCCACCCGCTGATGCCGCTCGGCATCTTCCGCAACCGCTCGGTGACCGCGACGAACGTCGTGGCGTTCTTCGCGATCGCGGCCCTGTTCAGCACCTTCTACTTCCTCACCCTGGTGCTGCAGCAGGTGATGGGGCTGAGCGCGCTCGCGACCGGCCTCGGCTACCTGCCGCTGTCGATCGGCATCGCGCTGGGCGGGTTCGGCGTGGCGCGGATCGTCCCGAGGATCGGACCGCGGCCGGTGCTGCTCGCGGGGCTGCTCTCGGCGACCGCCGGCCTGCTGTGGGTGTCCACAGCGGACGAGACGTCGACGTTCCTCGGCACGATCCTCGTGCCGACGACGGTGCTGGGCCTCGGCATGGGCGCGGTGCTGAACGCGACCACGAACGCCGCCACGTCCGGTGTCCCGCGCGAGCAGGCGGGCCTCGCGTCCGGGCTGCTGAACACGATCCGGCAGATGGGCAGCGCGATCGGCCTGGTCGTGCTCGCGACGATGTCGTCGGCCCGTGCGGACTCGTTGCTGGCCGCCGGTGAACCGTTGCGGCACTCGCTCGGGTCCGGGTACGGGCTCGCGTTGCTCGGTGCGGGCGTCTTCACCTTCTGCGGAGCGCTGGCGGCACTCGCCGTACCCCGCAAGAAGTAGCCGCACAACGAGAACGGCCCCCGGAAAGCTTCCCGGGGGCCGTTCTTCGTGTGTCAGAAACCCTTGCCGTGCAGGTCCACGGGCAGCTCGACGAGCCGGTGGTTCATGTCGGCGCGCTGCCACCGCAGCTCCTCCTCCGGCACCGCGAGCCGGGCGGCCGGGAAGCGCCGGGTCAGCTCCTCCAGCGCGGCGGTCAGCTCGATGCGGGCCAGCGGGGCGCCGAGGCAGCGGTGGATGCCGTGCCCGAAGGCGACGTGCGCGTTGCCGGTGCGGGAGAGGTCGAGCACGTCCGGGTCGGCGAACAGGGTCTCGTCGCGGTTGGCCGAGCTCGTCGACACGAACACCGCGTCGCCCTTGGGGATCGTGACCCCGAACAACGCGACGTCCTCCGCGGCGATCCGCGGCAGGCCCGTGGTGTCGTTGGTGGACAACGCGATCCAGCGCAGCAGCTCCTCGACCGCGGCCGGCACCTCCTCCGGGTGCCCGCCCAGCCGCACCCACCCGTCGCGGTGGTGGCCGAGCAGGGTCAGCACCGAACTGGCGAGGTGGCACGCCGTGGAGTCGCCGCCCGCGCCGAGCAGCGTGTAGCCGAGGCCGATCAGCTCGTCGACCGCCAGGCCGTCGTCGCCGATCCGGACCTGCGTCAGCGCCGACAGCACGTCGTCGCCGGGGGCGCGCAGCTTGCCGAACACCAGCGCCGCCATGTACTCGCCGAGCTGCTCCCCCGCCGCGGCCGCGACCTCCGGTGCGTCCACGGCGGCGAACTCCCGGATCAGCCGCGCGAACGTGTCGCGTTCGGCGGCGGGCACACCGAGCAGCTCGCTGATCGCGGTGATGGCCAGCGGGAACGTGAACGTCCCCAGCAGGTCGACCGGTCCCTGCCTGGCCTCGTCGTCGGCGCGGTCCAGCAACTCTCCCACCAGCTGCTGGATTCTCGGTCGCATGGACTCGACCCGGTCCACCGAGAACGCCTGCGACACCAGGTCGCGCAGCCGGGTGTGCGCGGGCGGGTCGAGGGAGATGATCATGCCTGGCGGTGCCTGGAAGAGACCGGGGAACACCGGCGCGCCCGGTTCGTAGGACGCCGCGCGGGAGAACCGCACGTCGTCGAGAACGGCGCGGACCGCGTCCTGCGTGGTGGCGACCCAGCAGTGGCCGCCACCGGCGGCGGGCAGGCGCACGACCGGGCTCGTCGCGCGGAACCGCGCGAACTCCGGCGCCGGACCGCGGTAGCTGGATCCGGGAACGGGAAAGGTGACCACCGTGCGCTCCTCACGCTCATGGGATGTTTCCGCACGTTAGGAGTGGTGGCCTGAACCCCGGTCCAGCGCGGTTCGAGTGACCGAGTGGACGCTGAGCGTGATCGGCCATCCAGGCGAACCATCCCCATTCTGGAGATCAACCATGACCATCCTCGTCACCGGAGCGCGCGGCAACGTGGGCCGCCGCGTGCTCCAGCGGCTCTACGCGGCGGGTCACAGCCTCCGCGCGTCCGGCCGAAACCCCGCGGAGCTCGACGTCCCCGAGGGCGTGGAGACCGTCACCCTCGACCTCACCGACCAGGAGACGTTCGTCGCGGCCCTCGCCGGTGTCTCCAAGGTGCTGCTCTACGCGGAGCCGGACGGCATCACGCAGTTCCTCGACGAGGCCGAGAAGGCGGGCGTCGAGCGCGTCGTGCTGCTGTCGTCGAACACCGTCGGCCTCCCGGGCGCCGACGAGGACCCGCTGGCACACCACCACAAGGTCGTGGAGGAGGCCGTCGTCGCGTCGGGCCTGACCTACACGATCCTGCGGCCGGGTGCCTTCATGAGCAACGCGTTCGGCTGGAGCTACGCGCTGCAGGCCGGCGACACGATCGACCAGGTCTTCCCCGAGGCGCAGGTCGCCCCGGTGCACGAGGACGACATCGCCGACGTGGCCGTGGTCGCGTTGACGGAGAAGAAGCTGGAGGACGAGGTCGTCGACCTCACCGGGCCGGAGTCGCTCACGTTCCGGCGGGAGCTGGAGATCGTCGGCGAGGTGCTCGGCCGCGAGCTCGTGGTCAACGGCCTGACCCGCGAGGAGGGTGAGGCGCAGATGAGCGCCTTCGTGCCGCCGCCCGTGCTGACCTCGCTGCTGAACCAGTGGGAGGCCGCGGTCGGTGTCCCTGCGGAGACCGGCGCGACCGCCGAGCGGATCACCGGAAAGCCGGCCCGCACGTTCCGCCAGTGGGTGGAGGAGCACGCCTCGTTCCTGGTGTGACCCCGTGCCGGAGCCGGGGCGGCGGACCTGCCCCGGCTCCGGCCGCGCGTCAGACCCGCGTCATCGTGAACGTGATGGCCGACGTGCCCAGGTTCGTGCCGTCGGCGAGGAAGAACGTCGACGGGCCGGAGCTGATGAAGCCGTGCGGTCCGCTTTGGACGGCGTCCTGGTCGAAGTCGACGTAGGCGAAGTAGGCGCCGTTCTCGTCGTAGACCTTCTCCCCGCGGAACTTGTAGTGGAACGTGGTGGCGCCGGTCCACCACCACGAGCCCTTGGTGGTGGTGTTCTGCTCGTTGGTGAGGAACACGCTGCCGTTGGCCTTGAACACCAGCTTGGTCGGGTGGTCCCCGTCCGTGCGGGTCACGTGACCGGTCCAGCTGCCGACCGGTGTGCAGCCCGTCGCGTTCGCGGCCGTGGTCAGGCCCGTTAACGCGAGCAGGACCACGGCTGTGACCGCTGCTGCGCGCATGAGGGCGGTCGACCGTTTCGGAGTGAACGTCTGCATCTGTGTGGCTCCCAACCCAGGTTGCTTGCGACGGACGCGCGCAACCGTGGACGACTTCCCTCGGCGCAAACTCCAGAACGGCTCGAACGCGGTGTTTTCCGTTGCGGCCCAAGCCCATCTCGACCCGGGCAACGCAAAGTTCTCATTACTCAAGGGCTGACAGGGAGGACGCCGTGACAGATCGGGAGACAGAGCTCTGCGACCTGTTCGGGGAGGTGCTCGGAGTGCCGGGGATCGAGCCGCAGGACCACTTCTTCGACCTGGGGGGCCATTCACTGCTCGCGTCGAAGCTGGTCAAGCAGCTCCACGAGCGGTACGGCGTCCGCGTCCCGTTGCGCAGCTTCTACGAGGACCCGACGGCGCGCGCCGTCGCCAAGCAGCTGGACCAGGCAGCCTAGGAGTTCGACATGCGGTGGAATGACCTGTACATCGCCGGTGTGGGCACATACCTGCCCGAGCAGGTCGAGACGGTGGACGACGCCATCGCGGCCGGCCGGTACACGGAAGAGAAGAAGGCCATGAACGGCTACCGGGAGCTGCGCGTCGCCGCTCCGGGCGAGACCGGTCCCGTCATGGCGGCGAAAGCCGGTCTGGAAGCCGTGGAGCGCTCCGGCCTGAGCCCGCTGGACTTCGGCCTGACCGTGCACGCCTCCCTGTCGCACCAGGGGCTCGACCTCTGGACGCCGGCGAGCTACGTGCAGGCCAACACCGTCGGCGGCACCGGGCCCGCGTTCGAGGTCAAGCAGGGCTGCAACGGTTTCATGGCCGCGGTGGACCTCGCGGCGTCGTACCTGTCGTCGCACCGGGACACCTCGGCCGCGCTCGTGACGGCGGGCGACGCGTTCCACCTGCCGTACTTCGACCGGTGGGCGTCGGAGGAGCAGAACGTCAACGGCGACGGCGCGGGGGCGCTGGTGCTGTCCAACCGCTCCGGTTTCGCGCGGGTCCGCTCGATCCACTCCCACGCCGACTCCACCCTGGAGCAGATGTCGCGCGGGTTCCAGCCGTGGACCACCGGACCGTTCCTCGACGGCCGGACCCTGCAGCTCAACAGCGGTGTCGAGGACTTCCTGCGCAACGCCGACGTCGACCTCGACGACATGATCGCGCGGATCGGCGGCGGGGTGCGGCACTCGCTCAAGATGGCGTTGTACGAAGCGGAGATCGAGCTCGCGGACGCGCGGTTCTTCCTGCACCAGCAGCTCGCGGAGACCATCGTCACGCACGGGATCTGCGGTCTCCTGGGGGTCGACCGCGCTTCCACGACCTACGACTGGGCCAAGCAGTACAGCATGGTCGGCACCGCGGACATCGCGATCGGCCTCGACCACGTGCTGGCCGAGCGCGACCCGAAGCCGGGCGACCTGGTCGTCCTGCAGTCCTCCGGCGCCGGCTACGTCTGGACCGCCGCGGTGCTGGAGATCCTGGAAGTCCCGTCCTGGCTCTAGCGGACGCGTCGAAAGGGGCGGGCTCTCCCTGCGAGCCCGCCCCTTTCCGCGTGTCCTGACCCGCTCAGACGTAGAGCGCCTTCGAGCTCCAGTCCGGTTCCGGCAGCGCCTTGCGGTCGGTCTTGCCGTTGCTCGTGATCGGCAGCTCGTCCACCACGACGAACCCGGCCGGCACCATGTGCTCCGGTGCGCTCGCACGCATGTGGGCACGCAGCGAGCGCTTGTCGATCCCCTCGTCGGAGGGCACCACCCACGCCACCAGCCTGCGGTCACCGCTGGGGTGGGTGCGCACGCCCACCGCCGCGGCGCGCACCTGCGGGTGTTCGGTGAGCGCGTTCTCGACCTCGCCCGGTTCGATGCGGAACCCGCGCAGCTTGAACTGGTCGTCCATCCGGCCGAGGAACTCGACGACGCCGTCCGGGCGCCGCCGGGCCTGGTCGCCGGTGCGGTAGTAGCGCACGCCGTTCCAGCTGCCGCGCACGAACCGCTCCTCGGTGAGGTCCGGGCGCTGCCAGTAGCCGCGGCCCACCTGGGCGCCGCCCGCCCACAGCTCGCCCGCGGTGCCGTCGGGCACCGGTGTCCCGTCGTCGCCGACGATGACGACGTCGGTGTTCTGCAGCTGCCTGCCGATCGGGAGGGTGCCGCCGAGGTCCTCGTCCGCGCCGACGCGGTGGCAGGTGACGAACGTGGTGGTCTCGGTCGGGCCGTAGCAGTTGATGATCTGCACGGTCGGCAGCGCCTCCCGCAGCCGCCGGATGTGCGGCACGGACAGGACGTCACCGCCGGACATGACCGTGTGCAGGCCTTTGAACGCGTCGACGTCCACGTCGATCTGCCGGTGGAAGAGCGCCGCGGTGAGGAACAGGACGGTGATCTCGTTGGTGCGCAGCAGGTCGCCGAGCTCCTCCGCCTGCACCACACCGGGTGGGGCGAGCACGAGCCGGGCGCCGTTGAGCAGGGCGGCCCAGATCTCGAACGTGGCGGCGTCGAACGCCACCGTGGCGAGCTGGAGGAACCGGTCCTGTGCGGTGATCTCCAGGTAGTTCGGCGCCGTGACGAGGTTCGCGATGTTGCGGTGCTCCACCATCGCCGCCTTGGGCCGGCCCGTCGAGCCGGAGGTGAACATCAGGTACGCCACGTCCTCCGGTGCCACGACCGGGAGTGCGTCCACAGTGGACCTCGACCCGCGCGGCGGCACCTTCAGCGTGGTGAACCCGGCGGAGAACCGGCCCACCACGACGGACACCTGCGCGTCGGCGAGCATCATCGACACCCGCGCCTCGGGGTCCTCGGGATCGATCGGCACGTACGCGGCGCCGGCCTTGAGCACGCCGAGCAGTGCCACGACGAGCTGCGCCGACCGTTCCAGGCACACCGCCACCCGGTCGCCGGACCGCACACCGGCCTCGACGAGCTCGCCGGCGAGCGCGTCGGACCACCTGTCCAGCTCCGCGTACGTCACGACGTCGTGTCCCGCGGACAGCGCGACCGCGTCGGGCGTCCTGGCCGCCCGGCAGCGGAACGCGTCGGTCACCGATGCAGACATGCCCCAGCTCCTCTCGCTTTGTGCCATCCTCCGCAACCCGCCTCGAAGCCGCCTCGGGTCACAACTGGCGCTACAGGGGTGCTTGAGCTGCGCGAACAACACTCAGCGCGTCCGCTGCCCCACCTCATCGGAGGCGTCCCCCATGAACGTCCGCAAGAAGGCCATGGCCGCCGTGGCCGCCTGTGCGCTGGCAGTACCCGTCGTCGCCGCCGCCGGTGCCACCGCGAAGCCCAGCTACGAGAACGCGCTCGTCGGCCGCTGGGACCTCACCGTCACCATCCACATCGAACAGCCGCCGCTGCTGACGCCGCTGTTCTGCGACTTCACCGCCGACTACCAGCTGCACTGCGAGACCAAGCCCGGCTACCCCGACCACCTCGAGGGCCGGGGCGTCTGGACGGCGGCGAAGGACGGCCAGTTCAGCTTCTGGATCACCCACCACGCGCACCGCGACGAGAACGGCAACCCGGTCGGCTCGATCAACGCGAGCCACCTGGGCAAGATCAGCGCGAACAAGAAGAAGTTCAGCACCAAGGCACACACCTACATCAACATGAACGACGGCACCCCGTGGCAGGGCCCCGTCGACGTCGAGGGCGCCGCGTTCCGCATCTGACCCCCCGTCACACCCCGTCACCCCACAGGCCCCCACCACCCGTGTGGGGGCCTGTTCTCGTGCACGCGGGGGCCCCGCGTTCCCCCAGGAGGCACGCGGGGCCCCCGCGTGCTCACAGCAGAGGGCCCCGGACGGGTGGTCCGGGGCCCATTGCGACAGCGGGTGGAACTACGCCTTGGCGGGTTCCTCAGCGCCTTCGGCGGCACCGTCCTCGGCGGGAGCGCCCCACTCCTCCTGCTTCAGCCAGCGCGGCAGGAAGGAGGCGAGCAGCAGCGCGAGGGCCGCGAAGCCGAAGCCGACGTACAGCGTGGTGCGGAACGCGTCCGTGAAGGACTGGCCCGCGGCCTGGTGCGTGTACCTGTCGGCGACGGCCTTGGCCTGCGGGTCGGCCTGCAGGGCGGCGCACGCCGCCGCACCGGACTCCGGCGTGCCGGCGAACCCGCTGACGGCGCAGGTCTTGAACGCGCCGGCCAGCTCGTCCGCCCTGGCGTCGGCGACACCGGCTGCCACGAGCTCCTGGCGGACCTGCGGGGTCAGCGACTCCGCGTTGGTCGCGCCGTGGGAGGCCAGCGGCGAGAAGAACGCCAGCGTCACGACCGAGATGCCGACCGCGAAACCGAGCTGCTGCTTGGTGTTGATCAGGCCGGAGGCCGCACCCGCGTCCTCGTGCGGCACCTCCTGCAGTGCGAACAGCGCGATCGGGGTGGCCGTCATGCCGAAGCCGAGGCCGATGAGCAGCAGCCCGGGAACCAGGCCCCAGCTCGTGACGTCGGGGCTGACCGAGAACAGCAGCACCGCGACACCGACGGCGATGACGACGGCACCGACCTGCAGGACGGCGCGGCCGAACTTCGGCACCAGCGCGATGACCGAGGCCGACGCGGTGATGAACGCACCGATGCAGAACGCCAGCAGCGTGACACCGGTCCGCAGCGGCGAGAAGCCGAGACCCTCCTGCAGGTACAGGTAGAGCGCCAGCATGAACATGCCGGTGAAGCTGAACATGCCCAGCATCAGCGCGAGGGCCGCGGAGAAGCTGCGGGACTTGAACAGGTTCAGCGGCACGAGCGGCATGCCGTCCTTGCGCTGCTTGGCCTTCTCGTAGGCGACGAAGCCGATGAAGCCGACGACGGAGGCGGCCATCAGCACGAAGCCCCAGGCCGGCCAGTGCAGCTCGCGGCCGAAGGTCAGCGGGAACAGCAGGGCCGTGAGGCTGACGGTCGCGAGGACGACGCCGACGAGGTCGAGGCGGATGCGGCTCGGGGCCTTCGACTCGTTGATGTACTTCCAGCCCAGCACGTAGCCGAGGATGCCGATCGGGACGTTGACCAGGAAGATCGTCCGCCAGTCCCAGCCGAAGACGTTCCAGGCGACCAGGAGGCCACCGACGAGCGGCGCGATCGTGGCCGCGAGACCACCGATGGTGCCCTGGATGGCGAAGACCGCGCCCTTCTCCTTGTCGGGGAAGGTGACGTGGATGATCGACATGACCTGCGGCACCATCAGGCCGGCCGCGAGGCCCTGCGCGAGGCGGGAGGCCACGAGCATCTCCGGATTGATCGAGATGCCGCACAGGAACGACGTGAGGACGAAGCCGAGGACGCCGAGCTGGAACATCCGGCGGCGGCCGTAGATGTCACCGAGGCGACCGCCGGTGATCAGTGTGAGGGCGAACGCGAAGACGTAGCCCGCGGTGATCCACTGCAGCTGCACGAAGCTCGCGCCCATGCCGTGCTGGATCGCGGGGAGTGCGACGTTGACGATGCTGCCGTCCAGCATGTCCATGAACGTCGCGACGGTCATGATGATGAACGCGATCCAGCGGCGCGGGTCGGCCGCCGGCGCGTCGACGACCGCAGCCGCCTGCGCAGCGGCAGCCGCCGGTGGCGACTCCAGGTCGGGGTTGGTGTTGGTGGAGGTCACGATTTCTCCTCAGATGACTGATGTTCCGCTGCGCACGGCAGGGGGTGGGTCAGGACTCGTCGTGGCTGGAGAGCCGGTCTTGTTGAACGAGGTCCCACCTCCTGCCTCCAAACGACGACTGCCGGTCGAGCTACCAGGGTGATCCCCTCCGCTTGAGTCCCGGTCAGGTCGCGGCGGAGCGGAACGACGGCACGCCTGCGGCCCCGGCGCCGCGCAGTGGCGCCGGGGCCGGTTCTCCCGGCGTCAGCCGAAGAGCGACGCCGGGTAGGTGCGCACGGACGCGGTCTCGTACCGCAGCGCGACGTGGCTGGAGCAGCTCACGACGTCGCGCCAGAACCGTTGCAGCGCACCACCTTCCGCGAGGCCACCGGTGCCGGCGGCCCGCACCAGGCCACCGGTCGCGTCGACCAGGACCTCGGCCACGTAGGCGACGTTGCGCTCGTTGCGCGCCATCGCGGCCGGGGTGAACTCGCGGTCGTCGAGCACCCTGGCGTTCTGCTCCACGAGCAGCTTCGCCGACTCGACCTGACCGGACGCGCGGACCAGGTCGACCGCGGACGTGACGGACTGCTTCTTCCCCGACAGCACCGAGACGCACGCGTCGAGCGCTCCCATCGCCGCTCCGACGGCCGGTGCGACGAACGTGAGGCCGCCGACCGCCTGGAACGGGACGTTGTGGCTCGGCACCGGCGACCAGCTGGTGCCGGTGAGCAGGTCGGCGCGGTTCAGCGACAGGTGGGACGGCACGAAGACGTCGTCCACCACGACGGAATGGCTGCTGGTCGCCTTCATCCCGACGCTGTCCCACGTCCTGAGGACCGTGAGGTCGCCGCGCGGCACCGCGAAGAAGCGGCCCTCGTCACCGACCATGCCGCACAGCAGCGCCCAGTCGGCGAAGTCCACGCCGCTGACGTAGGTCCACCGGCCGCTGAGCCGGTGGCCGCCGTCCACGACCGTGCCCTTGCCCATGGGCGGCTGGCCGGTGACGACGAACGTGTCCGGGCCGGACGCCCAGATCTCGTCGTGGCCCTCTTCGGGCAGCAGCCCGGCGAACCGGGAGGAGTACGCCGACAGCGACGCGCACCACGCGGCGGCCGAGCAGCCCTGCCCCACGGTGATGACGGCCTCGGTCAGCTCCGCGAACGTGCCCTGCGAGCCGCCGCGCCCGGCTGCGACGAAGTGCCGCGCGAACCCGGCGTCGCGCAGTGCCTCCACGACCTCGGGGGCCAGCTCGCGGGTGGTGTCGGCCTGCACCGCGTGCTCCGCGGCGATCAGCTTGACCTTCTCCGCGGCGGCGGCCAGCCCGGTTTGTTGAGCAGTCACCTCGTCACCTCCTGGGTGTGCAGGTCACGCGGCCTGGACGGGCAGGTCGCGGTGGATCGTGCGGGACCTGGTGTAGAGCTGTCCGTCGATGCGCACGAGCACGTCCTCGATGGAGAACGTGGGCTCGAACGACACCTGGCCGTCCAGCGTGGTGCGGGTGACGAGCGAGGCGTAGCTGACGTTCAGCGTGTTCTCGTCGACCTCCTCGACCAGGTAGTGGTCGTTCCAGTGCCGCACGGCGACCCCCTTGTAGCGGGGCAGCGCGGCGCTGGCGCCGGCGATCAGGGCGGCACGGCCCTCGACCTTCTCGCCGCGGTGGGCGTGGTCGGTGACGCCGTCCTCGGTGAACGTCTGGGCGTAGCCCTCCACGTCCAACGCGTCGAGCAGCCGCATCTGCCGGGCGTAGAACGTCTGGACCTCGATGTAGACCGCAACGGAGGCGGCAACACTGGCTGGGGACACGACAACTCCTCGGTCTGCCGGGTTTCGCTACCGCGAATATGGGTGGCGGCACTGGACATCCGGTCGAGCCGTCCTGGTTCGACCTCGGTTCGATCGGCGGTTGAGACAAACCGGTCACGGTGAACAGCGACATCACCCGCAACCCAACCCCGCGAGGAGGGCCACATGGCCTCAACTCCCGATGTCGCCAAGTCGGTGACGGTCGAGGCGACGATCGAGCAGGCGTTCGCGATCTTCGCCGGACGGCCGATCGAGTGGTGGCCGGAGTCGCACGTCTTCGTCAAGGACCGGCAGGCCATCACGATCGAGCCGTTCGTCGGCGGCCGCTACTTCGAGCGCGGCGCTGACGGCGAGGAGATCGCCTGGGGCACCATCACCGAGTGGGACCCGCCGAAGCGCCTCGTCATGACGTGGCGGGTCGGCCCCTACTGGCAGCCGATCTTCGAGGACGACAAGGCGTCGTTCATCAAGGTGGACTTCGAGGTCGTCGGCCCGGCCACGACGAAGGTCACGCTGACGCACGCCGACCTGCACCGCCACGGCGAGATCGCCGAGAGCATCCACAAGGCCCTCGACGGTCCGTCCCCCGGCGAGACGCTGGAGAAGTACGCCGGCGTCGTCGACCGCCACGTCCCCAAGGCGGCCTGAGGCACCCCGGCGCAGGAACGGAGAATGGCCGCCCCGCAGGTTCGGGGCGGCCATTCTCCGTTGTTCAGGCGCCCAGTTCGAGCGCCTCGTCGTGGGTGCGGTCGACGACGCTCTTGACGTCGACGATCCGGCCGAGCTGCTTGATGAGCTGGGCCGGCGTGCGGCCGGGTTGCAGGTCGACCACGACGTCGAGGCGCGACAGCTCACCGCGCTCGGCGGGGCCGAGGCTCAGCGACTCGACCTCGACGCCGCGGCTGGAGAACAGCACCACGATCCGGGCGAGCGCACCGGGGTCGTTGCGCAGCAGCAGGGACAGCGAATGTCTGGTCATCACTCTTCCTCGTCGAACAGGGGGCGGATTCCTCGTGCGGCCATGACCTCGTCGTTGCCGGTGCCGGCGGGCACCATCGGCCAGACCTGGGCGTCCTGCCCCACCACGAAGTCGATGACGACCGGCCGGTCCCGCACGGACATGGCCTCCAGGATGACGTCGTCCACTTCGGACTGCGTGGTGCAGCGGAGCCCGACGCAGCCCAGCGCCTCCGCCAGCTTGACGAAGTCGGGGTGCCGGTCGTGCGTGCCGAGCCGGGTGTTGGAGTACCGGCCCTCGTAGAACAGGGTCTGCCACTGCCGGACCATGCCGAGGTTGCCGTTGTTGATGATCGCGACCTTGATCGGGATGCCCTCGGCGGCGCAGGTGGCGAGCTCCTGGTTGGTCATCTGGAAGCAGCCGTCGCCGTCGATCGCCCACACCGTGCGGTCGGGCGCGCCGGTCTGCGCTCCCATGGCGGCGGGCACGGCGAACCCCATCGTGCCCGCGCCACCGGAGTTGATGAACGAGCCGGGGCGTTCGTAGCGCACGTACTGGGCGGCCCACATCTGGTGCTGGCCGACGCCCGAGGTGTAGATCGCCTCGGGGCCGACGAGCGTGCTGAGCCGTTCGATGACGTACTGCGGTGCGAGCGCGCCGTCCTCGGGGTGGTCGTAGCCGAGCGGGTAGGTGGTGCGCAGGCCGTCGAGGTAGGCCCACCACTCGGTGAGGTCGGGGACGTGGGAGACGACCGCGTTGAGGGCGGCGAGCACGTCGCGGCAGTCGCCGACGATGCCGACGTCGGCCTTGCGGTTCTTGGAGATCTCGGCCGGGTCGATGTCGGCGTGCACCACCGCGGCGTGCGGGGCGAAGTGCGGCAGCGACCCGGTGACCCGGTCGTCGAACCGGGTCCCCAGCGCGATCAGCAGGTCGGCCCGCTGGAGGGCGGCGACGGCGGGCACCGTGCCGTGCATGCCCGGCATCCCCAGGTGCTGGCGGTGCGAGTCGGGGAACGCGCCGCGCGCCATCAGCGTGGTGACGACCGGGATGCCGGTGGAGTTCGCGAGCTTGAGCAGCTCCGCCGCGGCACCGGAGCGGACCACTCCCCCGCCCACGTAGAACACCGGGCGCTTCGACGTGCCCATGAGCTGGGCGGCGGTGCGGACCTGCACCGGCGAGAGCGCCGGGCGGGACTGCGCGACGGGCTTGGGCGGGGTGTAGGTGGTGGTGGCGGCCAGCACGTCCTTGGGCAGGTCCACCAGCACCGGTCCCGGCCGTCCGGTGGCGGCGAGCCGGAACGCCTCGGCCACCACCCGCGGGATGTCGGCCGGGTCGTGCACCTGGAAGCTGTGCTTGGTGATCGGCAGCGTGATGCTGCGGATGTCCGCCTCCTGGAAGGCGTCCGTGCCGATCACCGACCGGCTGACCTGGCCGGTGATCGCCACGATCGGCACGGAGTCCATGTAGGCGTCCGCGATCGGCGTGACCAGGTTCGTCGCCCCCGGACCCGACGTCGCCATGCACACCCCGACCCGCCCGGTGGCCTGCGCGTACCCCTGCGCGGCGTGCCCGGCGCCCTGCTCGTGCCGCACCAGCACGTGCCGGATCTTCGAGTCGAACAGCGGGTCGTACGCGGGCAGGATCGCCCCACCGGGCATCCCGAAGATCACCTCGCAGCCCACGTCCTCAAGCGCTTTGATCAACGCACCTGCACCGGTGGTCTCCACGATGTGCTCCCGACGGGGGTTCAGCCCGCGAGCTGACGCTCCAGCTGGCGAGGGGACAGGGGCTTGTCGAGCGACGGTTCGGAGCTCAGGATCGCCCGCTGCAACTGACGCAGCCTTTCGGACGGCTCAAGCCCGAGCTCCTCGATGAGCGTGTCCCGCAGCGCCTGGTAGGCCTCCAGCGACTTCCACTGCCGGCCGGCCCGGTAGAGCGCGAGCATGTACTGCGCGCACAGGTTCTCGTGCATGGGGTGCTGCGCGGTGAGCACGGACAGCTCGCTCAGCAGCGACTGGTGCTTGCCCAGCTGCAGGTCGGCCTCGATGCGCGTCTCCAGCACGCCCAGGCGGCTCTCCTGCAGGCGGGTGACCTCCATGCCCAGCCGCACGCCGATCTGCACGTCCACGAGCACCGGGCCGCGCCACACGTCGGCGGCGTTGCGCAGCAGCCGGGAGGCGGACTCCAGGTCACCGATCTCGAACGCGCGCTGACCCGCGGTGGCGAGCCGCTCGTAGCTGCGGACGTCCACGGCCTCCGGCGGCACGTCCAGCATGTAGCCGCCGTACCGGGTGACCAGGACGTTCTTCGCGACACCGGGACCCTCGCCCGGCATGGCCGCCTCGATGCGCCGCCGCACCTGCAGCACGTAGGTCTGCAGCGTGGTGAGCGCGCTGCGCGGCGGTGTCATCCCCCAGAGCTCTTCGATCAACGTCGGGACCGTGACGACGTGCCCGGCCTGCAGGCCCAGCAGCGAGAGCACCTGACGGGGCTTCACCGCGCTCGGCGCGATCGAGACGCCGTTCTCCCGTGCCTCCAGCGGTCCCAGAACCTTGATCTCCATTGGATCCTCCCCTGACAGCGGCGGTCGACTTGGTCGTGCCACCAAGTTCACCTGAGCGGGGCTATCGCACGCCACGTATCCCGCCACGACTCTCGGATGGCGAACTACTGCGGCCAGCGTGAAAAATTCATATGCTCAAACGAACCCAAACAGATCCGTCCGGTAAGCACGCGAACACATGCGGTGACTGTTGCCGAAAATACTGGTCCTTTCGCGTGAAATTGAGCTGCGAGTCAATGCGAAACAACGATCTGCACCGATACAGTAAGTCAGACCTGACTGCTCTGGTCTGTCTAGTATTCGGGCCTGAGCGCACGTCGTGATCACGAGAGTGCTGCGTCTGCTCTTGGGCGGTTTGCTCTTGGGGGGCACGTTGATTGCATCGCCTGCGATACCGAGATACCGCGCGGTCATCGTCGCCCTGTTCGCCGGTGTCTGCCTGACGGACCTGACCCGCGCTCTGCTGCTCGCCGGCGACACCCCCGAATTGGTGGTCTCGGCCATTGATTTCTCACTGCTAGTCGTACTGCAACTGACCTATTTCGGGCAGCTGTCGGTACTCCGCAGGCACCTGGTGCTGGCCGCGCAGGCCCTGCTGCTGGTGCTGCCGCACGTCGCGTTCGGGCATTCCTGGGCGGGTGTGGCGGGCCTGGTGGCGGGCAACGCCCTGGTCGTGCTGCGCCCGTTCTTCGGCTGGTCGCTGTTCATCCTGACCGTGATCGCCACCGGTCTCGCCCAAGCAGCGCACGGCGAGGCCATGATGGCCACCGCCGCGACCGCGTTGCTACTGGCAGGCCTGGCCACGGGTTTCGCGACGCACCGCCCGGTCCCCGCCGCCCCCGTCGCGGCACCCCCGGACCCGCTGCCCCTGGACGCGGTCGACACCACCGTCGCCGCCGTGGCCGCCGAACGCCTCCGCGTGGCCCGCGACCTGCACGACCTGCTCGGCTACAGCCTCAGCGCGATCAAGCTGAAGAGCGAGCTCGCGCACCGCATCGTCGCCGACAGCCCCGACCACGCCAAGCAGCACATCAGCGAGATCCTCACCATCACCCACCACGCCCTGGCCGACGTCCGTTCCCTGGCCCGCGCCTACCGCCCGCTCTCGCTCGCAGACATCTCGAACTCCGCCAAGGCGATGCTCGCGGCCTCCGACATCGACGTCCGCGTCGAGCTCGACCACGACCCGCTGCCCGAGGCCATCGAGACCGTGCTGTCCGCGGTGCTCTGCGAGGCCGTGACGAACGTCCTGCGCCACAGCGACGCCAGCACCTGCACCATCGGCGTCCACCAGCGCGGCGGCACGGTCCTGCTCGACGTCGTCAACGACGGCGCCGCCGTCCGCTCCACCTCGCTCGACTGCAACGGCGTCCGCAACCAGGCCGAACGCGTCCAAGCCGCCGGCGGCACCTTCACCGCCCGCCACACCGGCGACGGCTCGTTCCACGTGCACGCCGCGATCCCGTGCGTCCCGGCCCGCGCCAACGCACACCCTCAGGTGTAGCTACACCGATATATCAGTTGCGCCCAGCCCTCCAGTCGCGCTCCTCACAGCCCTCTGACCTGCACCTTTGCAACGACTCTTTTGCGGACGTCGTCCAAAGACTCGTTGCAAAGTTGCTCAACCGCCAGGTAGCTCACCGCCGGCAGCTCGCCTCAGATAGCTCGCGTCAGACAGCTACCCCTTTGCAACTGGTCTTTTGCGGACGTCGTCCAAAGAGTCATTGCAAAGGGTGAGCTGTCAGAGCAGCCCGGTCAGAACCAGCCGGACTTGCGGGCGATGCGGACGGCGTCGACCCGGTTGCGGGCGTCGAGCTTGGCCGTCGCGGCCGTCAGGTAGTTGCGCACGGTGCCGACGGACAGGAACAGCGTCGTGGCTATCTCCATGGCGTCGGCGCCGTCGGAGGCGAGCCGCAGCACCTCGAAGCTTCTCGCGGCGTGAGCGGGCACTCGTCGGTGTCCCACGCCGAGAGGGCGAGCTGCGAGTCGATCACCCTGCGGCCTACGGAGACGCCGCGGATGGCGTCCGCGAGCTCGCTGACGGGAGCGTCCTTGAGGATGAAACCGTTGACGCGGGCGTTCAACGCGCGGCGCAGCGTTCCCGGCCGGCCGAGGCTCGTGAGAATCAGCGTCCGGGTGTCAGGGGCGGTGTCGTGGATGACGGTGGCGGCGGAAAGGCCGTCCATGCCGGGGAGGTCGATGTCGAGCACCGCGACGTCCGGTTTGTTCTTCTCCACCGCCGCGATGATTTCGTCACCGGTCGCGACGGACGCGACGACCTCAATATCCGGTTCGAGGTTCAACAAAGCGACCAAAGCGCCCCGGACCATTTGCACGTCCTCGGCGAGCAGCACTCTGATCATCCGACCCCCTAGCTTGCCCCCAGGTCACCATTTTGAGTTTTACACTCGGTGACCATGCAGGACAAGCATCGGGACCCATTGCGGCCAGCGTTACTCCGAATGCGCTATGAGCAATTAATGTTGCCGATCACCAGATGACCGCGGGTCACCGGACGCTCACTCCTCGCTCGGTTTCCGAAACGCGAACCGGTCCGCTCGAGTGGCACCCGAGCGGACCGGTGGAGCATGCACCTCGCGAAGATCAGCGCGTTTCGCCCCACCGCTCCAGCAGTTCGAGTCCGCCGTCAACGGTGATGACTTGACCCTGAATCCAGGAGGCCTCGTCGGTGCACAGCAATGCGACCGCGTTCGCGATGTCCTCCGGCAGGGTCACCCGCCCGGACGGGCTCTTGATGGCGAGCCGGTCGACCAGGTCGGGGTCGATGTTCATGGGGCCGTTGTCGACGACGGTGGTGACGACGGCGTTGACGGCCACCCGGTACCAGGCCATCTCCAGGGCGAGTGTGCGGATCACGCCGTGCACCGGTGTCACGGTGTAGCCGGCGACGACCACCCGCCCGCCGTCGACGAAGGCCTTGGCCAGCGGCTCCACGACGTTGAGCAACGGCGTGAGGTCGGGCGAGACGGCGTGGTGCACGAACACGTCGAGCTGACCTCGCTCCTCCTTGACCCGGTCGAGGAGCAGGCGCACCGAGTGCTCGTCGGTGATGTCCAGCTGGGTGACCGTCACCGAGCCGGGCTTGCCCGCGAGCACGAGCTTCGCGCGCTCCAGGTCGACGTCGTCGGCAGAGGTCGTGAGGATGACGTGGGCGCCGTTGTCGCAGAGCTTGCTCGCGATGGCGAGACCGAGCCCGTGGGTCCCCGCCGTCACCAGCGCTAGCTTGCCGTCGAGTCCCAGGCGCGTGTTGACCGGTTCGATCATGATGCTGACCACCTCGTTGTCCGCGTGGTGATCGACGTTGCGCCGGGCCGCTAGGGCGGAACTCGACTACTTCTTGCGCAGTCCCTCCAGCACCCGCAGGATCGCGCTTTCGACCTCGCGGCCCGTGCGCTTCGGGTCGGACGAGCTGGCGATGGTGCTCGCGCCCGCGGACAGCGCCCCGAACAGCAGCCGCGCCATGATCTCCACCGGCGCCTCCTCGATCTCACCGGCGTCCACGAGCAGCTGCACGGCGGTGCGCAGCAGGCCGAAGCTGAAGTGCTCCTCCGCCTCGCGCCAGCGTTCCCAGCCCATCACCACCGGCGCTTCGTGCACGATGATCCGCTGGTATTCGGGGTCGAGGCACTTGCGGACGTAGGCGCGCAACCCGGCGACCGCGATGTCCCACGGTTCGCCCTCGCCGGTCACCAGAGCCGCCAGCGGCTCGATCGACTTCGTCTCGACCTGCGCGAACGCCGCCTCGAACAACGCCTGCTTGCCGCTGAAGTGGTGGTAAAGCGCGCCTTTCGTCACACGTGCGCGTTTGACGACCTCGTCGAGTGACGTGCCGGCGTAGCCGCGTTTGGTGAACAGGTCGACCGCGCTGTCGACCAGCGCCTGCCTGGTCGACTCCGAGTACTCGGCCCGTCGGTTTCGCACGGACGAAACGTAGCTCACATACCGGCGGTACGTACCGGTGGTATGGTCGTGTCATACCGAAGGTATGCGAGAAACCGGGGGTACGAACCATGGCCTGGGCCGATCACTACCGACGCCGCGACGCGCTCGACGCCGTGCTGCACGACGCCCGTCGCGACCCGTCCGCGCCGCTCATCGTGGATCCGGACGTGTTCTCCTCGCTCGACGAACTGCTGCTGGCGCTCGACCACCGCTGGCACAACAAGCTGACCGCGCGCATGGAGGCCGCCGCGCTCGACGGCCCCGTCGACGAGGACCGGGTGACCGCGGAGCTCGCGGCCGACGAGCCGGTCTTGCGAGCGGTACTCGACGCCCACCTTCCGCTCGGCAGTTACCGGGCGGTAGGAATGACCCCATGAGTCGTTGGACCGACGCGGACATCCCCGACCAGACCGGCCGCACCGTGCTGGTGACCGGTGCGAACTCAGGTCTCGGCCTGCGCACCGCCCAGGTGCTGGCGGACAAAGGCGCCCACGTGCTGATGGGCTGCCGCTCCACCGAACGCGGTGAGGCGGCCCGGCGCCAGGTCAGGGGGTCCGCCGAGGTCCTCCCGCTCGACCTCGCCGACCTGGCCTCCGTCCGCGCCGCGGCCCACCGGGTCGGCACGCTCGACGTCCTGGTCAACAACGCCGGCATCATGGCCGTCCCGCTCGGCCGGACGGCCGACGGCTTCGAGCGCCAGTTCGGCACCAACCACCTCGGCCACGCGGCCCTGACGTTCCTGCTGCTCCCCGTGCTGCGGCAACGGCCAGGCGCGCGGGTGGTGACCGTGGCGTCGATCATGCACAAGTACGGCCGCATGAACTTCGACGACCCGAACTGGGAACACCGCTCGTACCACGCCGCCGCCGCGTACTCCCAGTCGAAGCTCGCCAACATCCTGTTCGCACGCGAGCTGGACCGCCGCTGCCCGGACGTGGCGTCGATCGGCGCGCACCCCGGCATGACGGCCACCGAGCTGACCAACAACATGGCCAGCGCGCACCGGTCGTCGGTGATGCGCCTCGGCGGCCGCCTGAGCCACCTGTTCTCGCAGTCGGTGGAGATGGGCGCGCTGCCGCAGCTCTACGCGGCGACCTCACCGGACGCGCACGGCGGCCTCTACTACGGGCCAGGCGGTTTCAACGGCCTGCGCGGCCACCCCGCGATCGCCGGGATGACCCCGGCGGCTCGCGACGACCTCGCCGCGAGCCGCCTCTGGGACCTCACCGTCAAGCTGACCGGGATCACCCCCGACCTGCCGTAGGCGGGAAGGGCCGGGCCGGTGCCCCCGCTTGGGGGGAGTCGGAGGACACCGGCTACCCGGTCGTCACCTCCGGGCGAGGAACAGTCTCGGCGCGGCGCGTTGTTCATGGTCGACACGACTCGCGTGAACAACAGATCGTGAACAACGAGGCTGCTCCACCCGGCGTCCGGCACGGCGTCCCACCGTCGGACGTGCGTGACGCCGGACACGCGGGGGCGCAGCGTAGGGTGAGGTGGTGACTGTGGTACCAGAGGGTCGGAAGCTGCTGCGGCTCGAGGTCCGCAACAGCCAGACGCCGATCGAGAAGAAGCCGTCTTGGATCAAGACGCGCGCGAAGATGGGCCCCGAATACCGGGAGCTCAAGGGTCTGGTCAAACGCGAAGGCCTCCACACGGTCTGCGAAGAGGCCGGCTGTCCCAACATCTATGAGTGCTGGGAAGACCGCGAGGCCACGTTCCTGATCGGCGGCGAGCAGTGCACGCGGCGCTGCGACTTCTGCCAGATCGACACCGGCAAGCCCGCCGACCTCGACCGCGACGAGCCCCGCCGCGTCGCCGAGTCGGTCCAGGCGATGGGCCTGCGCTACTCCACGGTCACCGGCGTCGCGCGCGACGACCTGGCCGACGGCGGCGCGTGGCTGTACGCCGAGACCGTCCGCCAGATCCACGAGATGAACCCCGGCACGGGCGTCGAGCTGCTGATCCCGGACTTCAACGCGGTCCCGGAGCAGCTGACCGAGGTCTTCGAGTCCCGTCCCGAGGTGCTCGCGCACAACCTGGAGACGGTGCCGCGGATCTTCAAGCGCATCCGTCCCGCGTTCCGCTACGAGCGCTCCCTCGAGGTGATCACGAAGGCCCGCGAGTTCGGCCTGGTCACGAAGTCGAACCTGATCCTCGGCATGGGCGAGACGCCGGAGGAGGTCACCGAGGCGCTCGCCGACCTGCACGACGCGGGCTGCGACATCATCACCATCACCCAGTACCTGCGCCCGTCGCCGCGGCACCACCCGGTGGAGCGCTGGGTGAAGCCCGAGGAGTTCGTCCAGCACAAGGAGACGGCCGAGGAGATCGGCTTCCTCGGTGTGATGGCCGGGCCGCTGGTCCGCTCCTCCTACCGCGCCGGCCGCCTGTACGCGCAGGCCAAGCAGAAGCGCGGCGAAGAGCTGCCGGAGAACCTCCAGCACCTGCTCACCGTGTCGGCCTCGCAGGAGATCACGAGCCTGCTCGCGCCCCGCTGACCCTCAGCTCCACGACGACAGCGCCCAACTGATATATCGGCAGCTCACGCCGATGTACCGGTTGGGCGCTGTTGTTCGCTGACCCCTTTGCAATGAGTCTTTTGCGGACGTGCGCAAACGTATTTTGCGTGCAGCTGATATATCGGTGAGCTTCGAGCTGGCCAGACCGGGGGAGCTAGCTGAAGCGGACCTCGCCGACGACGACGCCGTCGAGCTCGCGGATGAAGTCGGCGCCGAACGCGCTCGACGGGGTGTGGGCGCCGGGGGCGACGCCGGTGACCTTGCCGATGGCGCGCAGCACGGAGTCGGCGGTGAGGCTGTAGGCGTTCGGGGTGGTGAGGGCGCAGTCGACCTTGGTGGAGGCGTCCCAGGCCTCGCCGAACACCTCGGCGCGGGTGGTGGCGCGCTTGCGTTCGTCGGGGCCCTTGACCTTGGCGGCGACGGTCTTGGCGGCGTTCTGCACGAACGGCGCCTGCAGGACCGGGGCGAACACCTTCTGCAGCCGCCCCAGCGCGCCGGGCACGAGGGTGAACGTCGTGATGTTCGGGATACCGGTCGAGCGGTGGGCGGTGCTCACGTCGCCCCACGGGATGCTGCCGACCTCGCGCGGGCCGGAGCGGAAGTAGGCGGTGCGCCTGCGGTGTCCGATGCGGACGCTCTTCAACGCACCGTCCTCGCGGATGCGGCCACCGACCGCGGCGGCCTCGACGGAGGTCTTCGTGGTGCCCGCGCTCGCTCCCCCGCCGACGACGAACGCGAGGTCGAGGTGGGTCGCGGTCGGCAGGGCGTTCTTCAGGATCGCGGCCACGCAGTCGGTGGGGACGACGTCGAAACCCGCGCCGGGGAGCAGCACGATGCCGGCCTTGCGCGCGTCGGCGTCGCGTAGGGCGATGGACTCGAAGACGTCGATCTCACCGGTGATGTCGAGGTAGTGCGTGCCGGTCTTGAGGCACGCGTCGACCATGGCGGTCGCGGTGTGGGCGAACGGGCCGGCGCAGTGCACGACGGCGTCGACGTCCTCCAGGTGCGCGCGGGCCTGCGAGAGGTCGAACGCGCGGTGTTCCAGGCCGAGGGCGGCGGCGATCGGCTCGACCTTCTCGGCGGAGCGGCCCGCGAGGACCGGTCGTTCGCCGCGCTTGACGGCGAGCTCGGCGATGAGCCGGCCGGTGTACCCGTTGGCTCCGTAGACCATCCACGTCATGCCGCGACCTTACCGGCGAGTAGCGTCGCGGGAAGCGACCAAAGAGCCGATCAGCAGCACGGCGCCCACGCCGATGACGGGCAATGCCCAGTACAGCCGACGCAGGCGCAGGTCACCGCAGATGTCCACATAGGCCGATCCCATCGCGGCGGCGGCCGACTCGTCGAAGCCGATGCCCAGGCCGTTGCCGCACTGCACGAGCGCACCGCTCGGCGACTCGACGGCCAGCGCCACGAACAAGATCGCGCTCCCACCCAGGAGGAACGCAAGACCGACCACGACGGCGAACGTGCGCAGTGACATGAGGGGAAGCTACGTCCCGGTTGGACTCGGGGATAGCCCTGGTCAGCCGCATTGGGGGTTGGTCCCCTAATCCCCCGCTGAACGCTGTCGCGGCTCTCGCACGCCCGTTACGACAGAGAACCCGTTGCGCTGCTCCACTCGGCCGGACCGGTGTCCGTCCCGTGTGGACCGCCGAACACGACGGGAAGCTCACGGACGCTGACCATGATGTCGTTGTGCGTCACGGCCGGCGGCCCGTCGCCGGCGAACCGGGCGCGCGGGAACCGTGCGGTGAGCTGCCGCAGCACGGTCTCGGTCTCCAGCCGCGCCAGCCCCGACCCCAGGCAGAAGTGCGGACCGTGACCGAACGACGCGTGCCCCGTCGCCGCCCGGTCGACCCGGTACCGCGCGGCGTCCTCGTGCGCGACCGGGCAGCGTCCGGCTGCGCCGAGGTTGATGAGCAGCAGCGTGCCCTCCGGCACCACCACACCGCCGATCTCGACCGGCTCGGTGGTGATCCGGTGCGTGGCGCTGCGGACCGGTGAGTTCTGCCGCAGCGTCTCCTCGACGAGAACCGGCACCAACTCGGGTTCGGCCGCGACCCGCTCCCACAGACCGTGGTCGACCGCGTCGTGGATGACGTTGGTGATGAGACCCGCCGTCGTCTCGTGGCCCGCTACTACGAGGAGGAACGCCATCGCCATGAGCTCGTCGTGGGTCAACCGGTCGCCGTCGTCGTCGGCTGCCACCAACGCACCGAACAGCGAGCTTTCGTCCAGGCCGCCGCCGCTCAGCAGAGCGTGGAAGTAACCGCCCAGCGCGTCGCTGGCCGGCTGCGACACCTCCGGCTCCATCGACATCATCGTCTCGATCAACGTCCGCACGCGCGCACGGTCACCCTCGGGCACACCGAGCACCTCGCCGATGATGTGCAACGGCACCGGCACGGCGACCGCGGCGACGACGTCGACCTCCTCCCCCACCGGCAGCGCGCCGACGAGCTCCGCGGTGACCTGCTCCACGCGCGGGGCGAGCCGCTGCACCGCCGGCCAGGTGAACGCCTTGGCCGCGAGCCCGCGCAACCGGGCGTGCTTCGGGTTGTCGCTGTTGAGCATGCTCGGCCCGAACAGCCCCGCGAACTCGGTCTGGGTGCTGCCGAGCGCGGCGAGCTGGCGTTTCATCTCCCGCTGCAAGGCGTCGCTGTCCTTCGACAGCCGCCGGTCGGTCAGCAGCCTGCGGGTGAGCTCCAGCCCGACGGTGACGACCTGCAGGCGCACGCCGTTCGGCAGCGTCACCGGGTGCACGGGCCCGGACGCGCGCGCTTCGTCCTCGATGCGGTGGTGCTCACGAGCCCGCAGCTCGCCGCCGGTCAACAGGTTCGTCATGGCCTCTCCGTCTTCCCCGGACCCGCGGTCACCGCAGTGCGTCGAACACGCCGATCGTCTCCACCGCGGGCAGCCGCGGCGGCGAGGCGGCGATCGCCCTGCGCCCCAGCACCCAGTCGGGCAGGTGGTGCCGCAACGCCACCCGCCCCTCCGGCGTGATGTCGACCGGCGCGGCCATGCCGTGGTCGATCGCGCGGTCGGGCTTCACCCAGCTGATCCAGCCGCGCAGCCGCAGGACCTCCAGCGCCTCGGCGTCCCACTGCTTCGCGGGCCGGTGCTCCAGGTACCAGCTGGTGGCGCCGCGGTGCACCCCGCCCTGCTCGACCAGCGCGAGCAGCTTCACCTGCTCCTGCGTGACGGTGCCGAGGTCGGGCCGCGGCGTCTTGCCCCTGCGCTTCACGAGTCGTCGTCCTTCGGAGGTGGTGGGCCCAAACGTCCCCGACAGGCCGTAAAAGTACGGCACCGACCTGGCCGGTTCCAGATGCCACCACGATCGGAGTCGCACCACCGGCAGAAGAACGGGGCGAGGTGCGTCAACGCACCTCGCCCCGTCTGAGATGGGCGACACCGAGGCCCTTTCAAACCGCTTCGCCCCTGTTCAGCGGCTGTCGTGGAGTTCCGCCTCGTAGCAGACGCCCTTGAAACGACGCTCACTGCGGTGATCGCGCGCTTCGAGGAACTAGCGGACAGTTGACCGGTCGTGTGATCACCCGGCCGTCGGCGCGAGCCGCGCCCTCTACTTAGCTGCGGTCATCTTTGCCTTGCGGCAGGCGAGTTCACTTGTGACTCGGTTCAGCTTCGCCGGCGCTACGTACAAGTACTCGAAGATGGCCTCAATGAATTCGTTAGCGGCAACTACGTCTTCAGGGTTAACCGTAAGGCCAGAGATATGCGCACCGAAATTTCCTAGCTGTCTCAAGTAATCGGCCATATCCGAGAAGACACCCGGCAAGGACTTGTCAGTAGCCAGCTGCTTTAGCTTTCCGAATAGATTCCCATCGCCAATCAAGCCGTGCTCGATGCACAACGCCTCAAGTGTTCCCCTCAGGCCAAGTGCATAAAATTCGCTGTCGATAGCGCGTACACGCTGGGCCTTCTCGTACTCTGCTCGAACATTCGGTGGGACCAAGCTGAAGTCTTGAACTTGCGGATACAGAATCATGTAGGCGTAATCGTCTTCTTCGCCTTCGGGATGCCTTCCACCTTCACTCTCATAGGTGCAGAGGTGAAGGACCTGCAGTGCGCACATCGCATCACCACAACGTGAAGGTCCCAGACGATGGGATAACCTTCATGATTCTCGACGTTTCCTTGCTCTGCCGCCTCGTTCGATACCTTTGTCAAACTGTGCTTGGCCCCGCAGTGCCTGCAATCCACCGCTACCTCCCCAGCTAAATTTCTGGCAAGTAGGCCTATCGTTGGTTACGCGTAGCCCGTTACTGCATCTACTTAGGCCGTAGTCAAGAAAATACATGAGGAGCGAGCGAGCCAGCCACTCACACACGGAGAGCTACTCCGACCGCAGCCCGGCCTCACCACAGGACAGGTCATCCGCTCTCCATCGATCAGGTGATCGATCCTCCTACTCCGGTAGGCGGACGTACGCTTCTACCGATCCTCCGCCAGGTCGCCCTAGGTATGGTGCCTAACGAGTGCTCTTGCGAGGAGGGGTCCACATGCCGACTGAAGGCGAAGTTCCCTGGCAGATCGTTGAGCACACGTCAGCGAAGCACGACATCTACCGGCGGTATCTGCGGCGCTGGTTTCCCATCCTCATCGGTGGTGGTAACGCCTACCCGTCCGCCACCTACGCCGAGGGTTTCTCCGGGCCTGGCATCTACAAGGCCGGCGAACCCGGTTCACCGGTTATCGCGCTCAAGGCACTTCATGACAAGGTGGACGCTTCGAAGGGCATCAGCCGCTTCCTCTTCATCGACGACGATCCTCGTTGCATCAGCTTGCTCAAGCAGCAGCTCGCTCCGATCGTCGAGGACTCACCGCGGACGCCCCAGACCATGCCGATCACGGTGCAGCAAGGTAAGTGCGAAGAGACGTTTGAAGACGCGCTCACCGGCATCAACGCCTGGGGTCAGCCGATCTTGGCGATCCTCGACTCATGGGGGAACGCGCCGGTCTCCTACCGCGTGCTCCAACGCTTGGCCGCGAACCCGGCGAGCGAAGTCATCGTCACCTTCAAGCCGCACCACTTCGTGCGCTTCGTGACGGCCCTCAGTGAGGATGCCGACGAGGTGTTCGGCGGCAATCCAGAGTGGCGCCAGGTGACAAACGCGGGTAACGGCGCTGCCAAACGCCGGCACATCCTCGACTGCTATCGACGCACCCTGAAGGCGGCGGGGTTCCGCTTCCTCCTCGACTTTGAGCTGGTAGATCGCCGCGGCGATCCGCTGTACCTCGTGTTCGGTACCAACCATCCGAAGGGGGTCGAGGTGATGAAGGACGCCCTATGGGAGGTCGACCGCTCCTTCGGCATCGGCTTCCGCGACCCGCGGGATCAGCAGGACGAAGGGCTCTTCGAACTCGATGAGCCGCAGCTTGGGCCGCTGGGCAGGCTTCTCCTGCCGCAGATCGAGAAAGCTGGCCAGAAGGGGCTGCAGGTGCACAAGCTGAAGGACTACGTGCAGTTCGAGACTGTGTTTCGCTTCCAGCAGATCATCAGGACGATCGCGATGCTCCGCGAGGAGCGCAAGGTTGAGACGTCTCCCCCAACCGGGCGCATCAAGTACGACTCGTGGGTACGCATCCCGCCTGAGTCCTAGATGGCCTTGAGCTCGAAGCTGCGTGCAGCGGTCGGCATCTCGCTGTGTACGCGCCCATCGAGCTCGCGGCCCCCAGCCTTCGGGTGACGGCCACCCCACTGCTTATGGAAGAAGGCAACCCCTTCAGCCGCGCAAGAGTCCCGGATACCGCGCACCCACTGCGGATCGCACGGTCGTGATCCTGGCCCCGATTCTCCCCCGGTGATCACCCAGTGGATGCAGCTGAGCTTCCAACGACGGAAGCGGTCCGAGGAGGGGTTCAGCGGAGATGAAGCGCACTGCGGCACCGACGCCCCGCAGGTCATCGACACGAGGTAGCTGGCTCTCGTCTTCGACCGAGACCCCCATCCACAGATTCGAGGGCCAGTCCAGCCGGTCAGCCATCCGGCGAAGGCGTGCCGAACGCTTCGTGAGCACCTGGTAGGTGTGCTGTGGGGTCTCCCGCATCACGGTGAAGACATCCCGCACGAAACCGATCGGCACCTTGGCGTGGAACAAGTCCGACATCGAGTTCACGAAGACCACCCGCGGCCGACGCCACCGGTACGGCAGCTCGAGCGCGTCCGGGTGGACGGCGACGCCGAAGCCTGGGCCGGAAGTCCGCGGATCACCGTCAGTCTGGTACTTGGCAGCGCCCATCGCCTTGAGCCGCTTGGAGAGCGTCAGCGCGTAGCAGTTGTCGCAGCCCTTCGAGATGCGGTCACAGCCGGTGGTGGGATTCCACGTCGCTTCGGTCCACTCGATCGGACTGCTGTCAGACATGGCTCTCCATCTCAGGGCGGAAGTCGATGCTACTGATCTGTCAGCAGCACCGACCATGCGGGCTCCGCAGCCGCAAGAGCCTGCTCAGCGATGCGCCTTCTCGAACTCCTCGATGATGTTCGTAGGGATGCGCCCACGATCGGAGAGTTCGTGGCCGGTGGCTTTGGCCCACTCGCGAATAGCCTTCGTCTGCTCCTTGGTACGGGACTCGGCCACGATGGTGCGGCTGGAGCTCGTAGCCCTCTTGGAGCGGCCACTCGTGCGGCGGGCGCTGGCGACGAAGTCAACCAGGGCGTCACGGAGCTTCGCAGCGTTGTCCTGCTTCAGATCGATCTCGTAGGTGACACCGTCCAAGCCGAAGCTCACGGCTTCGACATCTTCGGCGGTGCTGCCATCGACAGTACGGCGGGCGAAGAAGCGCAGGGCGGCGATCGAGGACGAGCGCCAAGTGCTGCTTCGGGCTCACTACGCCGGTGCTGTCCCTCAGGATCTGCTCGCCAGCGAGATGCAACGGTTCACGCGCGAGTTGACTCAGGCGGATGGACAACTGCGAGTGGCTGGCGCGGCGACGGCGGACGTCTCTTTGACGCTACAGCTGGCGCTGAAGGCGGTAGCTGGTTGTGATGTGGCGTACGTGGGGGCACCGAACCAAATCCGGCGTCAGATCAACCGCGGGTTCTTCGAGAAGCTGCTCATCGCCGCGGATGGATCGGTCGAGCGAGCAGTGCTCAACGAGCCGTTCAGAACGCTTTTGGAAGCGCGTAGTCCGCTTCAGGGAGGGTTCGAAGGTGCCAAAAGGGGTGTGGCCGAAGGTGCGGAAACTAGCGGCACCGAAGGGCGCGCATCGCCTTCGGCGGTTCTTCGGACGTCGTTCGACGACAATATCACGCTAAGCAACCAAAAAACCACGCACCGTAGAGGCATCCCTTTGGTGCGTGGTTTGAAAGACGTACTTGTGGTGGGCGCGACAGGGTTCGAACCTGCGACCGCTCGGGTGTAAACCGAGTGCTCTTCCGCTGAGCTACACGCCCGTGCCGCCCGCCGCCACCACGGCGCCGGACAGGTACATCATGCCTTCAAGGAGGCTACGGCCTTCTTCCAGCCTTCCTGATCGCGGGCCTCACCGGGGCCGTTGACCTCGGCGAAGCGCACCACACCCCCGGTGTCGACCAGGAACGTGCCCCGCACCGCCATGCCGACCGCGTCGTTGAACACGCCGTAGGCCTGCGCGACGGCGCCGTGCGGCCAGAAGTCCGACAGCAGCGGGAAGGAGTAGCCCTCCTGCGTCGCCCAGGCCTTCAGGGCGAACACGCTGTCGACCGACACGCCGAGCACCTGGACGTTCTCGTCCTCGTAGGCCGCGATCTCGTCGCGCACCTGGCACAGCTCGCCGTGGCAGGTGCCGCTGAAGGCGAACGGGTAGAAGACCAGGAGCACGTTCTTCGAGCCGCGGAACGACGACAGCGTCACCGGCTGCTTGTTGTAGTCGTTGAGCGTGAAGTCCGGGGCTTGTGAACCGACCTCGACCGCCATGAAGGAAGACCTCTCCGGTTGACACACGACTGAACCACGGACGGGTGACAACCGCCCGTGGGTCACAGCCTATGCGGGCCGTGCTCGAGTCAGCGCTTGGCCTTGGCGGACTTCGGCCACACCAGCCTCGTGCCGGCCCAGTCGTCGGCCACGCTGATGTTCGAGGTCTGCGAGAGGCCCGCAGTCCCGGAGGCGTCGGCGATGTCACTCGGCTCGACGTGGCCGGTACGGCCCGTCTTCGGGGTCAGCACCCAGATGATGCCGTCCTCTGCCAGGAGGTTGGTGGCTTCGAGCAAGGAGTCCACCAGGTCGCCATCGTCCTCCCGGAACCAGAGCAAGACGACGTTCACCGTCTCGTCGGCCTCCTCGTCGAGGATGTCGGCCCCGATCTGCTCTTCGACCGCTGCGCGGAGGGCGTCGTCGACGTCCTCGTCCCAGCCGATCTCCTGGACGACCATGCCCGATTCGATCCCGAGCTTCTCGGCGACGCCGATCTTGCCGGCGTCTTCCGCGGCGACCACGGTTTTCACTCCTCCAACTACGCAAGGGCGACAGCCCGTGAAGACTGTCGCCGGATGGTCCACTACACGGGACAGCGAACACTGTCGGCTACCCCCGGCGCAACTGTTGACCACGTGACACGCCGTGTGGGGGACCCCTGTGAAGGTGCTTAGACTGGCACCAGGCATGCTCTACATACCTCTTATCGCGCGCGCGTGAGCGACACGATCCAGAACTACCGATCAGTAGCGGTGACGAAGTCGTCGCGCAAGGACAACGATAGGAGCGCGTGGCACGGTTTTCCGGGCCAGCGCGTGTACCGCCAACGAAGCCGAGGAGACACCTTGAGCCCGCAGAACACAGGCCCCGAGCGGGTACGTGTCATTCGCGACGGCCTGGCAGCGCACCTGCCGGACATCGACCCCGAAGAGACGGCCGAGTGGCTCGAGTCGTTCGACGAGGTCCTCAAGGGTGGCGGACAGCAGCGCGCTCGGTACCTGATGCTGCGGCTGCTGGAGCGCGCGGGCGAGAACCAGGTCGGCATGCCCTCGCTGATCAGCACCGACTACGTCAACACCATCCCCACCGAGCGGGAGCCGTGGTTCCCCGGTGACGAGGAGGTGGAGCGCCGTTACCGCGCGTGGATCCGCTGGAACGCCGCGATGACCGTGCACCGCGCGCAGCGACCCGGCGTGGGTGTCGGTGGCCACATCTCGACGTACGCGTCCAGCGCGTCGCTCTACGAGGTCGGCTTCAACCACTTCTTCCGCGGCAAGAACCACCCCGGTGGCGGCGACCAGATCTTCATCCAGGGGCACGCCTCCCCCGGCGTCTACGCCCGCGCGTACCTGGAGGGGCGCCTGTCCGAGCACCAGCTCGACGGCTTCCGCCAGGAGTACTCGCACGCCGGTCCCGGTGGCGGCCTGCCGTCGTACCCGCACCCGCGGCTGATGCCGGACTTCTGGGAGTTCCCCACGGTCTCGATGGGCATCGGCCCGATGAACGCGATCTACCAGGCGCGGTTCAACCGCTACCTGCACGACCGCGGCTTCAAGGACACCTCCGACCAGCACGTGTGGGCGTTCCTCGGCGACGGTGAGATGGACGAGCCGGAGTCGCGCGGCCTGCTGCAGCTGGCGGCGAACGAGCAGCTCGACAACCTGACGTTCGTGGTCAACTGCAACCTGCAGCGCCTCGACGGCCCGGTGCGCGGCAACGGCAAGATCATCCAGGAGCTGGAGTCGTTCTTCCGCGGTGCCGGCTGGAACGTCATCAAGGTCGTGTGGGGCCGCGAGTGGGACGCGCTGCTGCACGCGGACCGCGACGGCGCGCTCGTGAACCTGATGAACAACACGCCCGACGGCGACTACCAGACCTACAAGGCGAACGACGGCGCGTACGTCAAGGAGCACTTCTTCGGCCGCGACCCGCGCACGAAGGCCCTCGTCGACGCCATGAGCGACGACGAGGTGTGGAACCTCAAGCGCGGCGGTCACGACTACCGCAAGGTCTACGCGGCGTACAAGGCGGCGACCGAGACCGTCGGCCAGCCGACCGTGATCCTCGCCAAGACCATCAAGGGCTACTCGCTCGGCCCGCACTTCGCGGCCCGCAACGCGACGCACCAGATGAAGAAGATGACCCTGCAGGACCTGAAGGGCTTCCGCGACAGCCTGCGCATCCCGATCACGGACGAGCAGCTCGAGGCCGACCCGTACCTGCCGCCGTACTACCACCCCGGGCAGGACTCGCCGGAGATCCAGTACATGCAGGAACGCCGCCGTCAGCTGGGCGGGTTCGTGCCGGAGCGCCGCACGAAGTCCAAGGCGCTGGTGCTGCCGGGCGACAAGGTCTACGAGGGCGTGCGCCGCGGTTCCGGCAAGCAGGAGGTCGCCACGACGATGGCGTTCGTCCGGCTCGTCCGCGACCTCGCGAAGGACCCGGAGATCGGCCCGCGCATCGTGCCGATCATCCCGGACGAGGCACGAACGTTCGGCATGGACTCCATGTTCCCGACGCAGAAGATCTACAACCCGAACGGCCAGGCGTACACCTCGGTGGACGCCAACCTGATGCTCGCCTACAAGGAGTCCGAGCAGGGCCAGATCCTGCACGAGGGCATCAACGAGGCGGGTTCCACGGCGTCGTTCACGGCGGTCGGCACGTCCTACGCCACGCAGGGCGAGCCGATGATCCCGATCTACATCTTCTACTCGATGTTCGGCTTCCAGCGCACCGGTGACGGCCTGTGGGCGGCGGCGGACCAGATGGCGCGCGGCTTCGTGCTCGGTGCCACCGCGGGCCGCACGACGCTGACCGGTGAGGGCCTGCAGCACGCCGACGGCCACTCGCTGCTGCTGGCGCACACGAACCCGGCCGTGATCGCGTACGACCCGGCGTGGTCGTTCGAGGTGGCGCACATCGTCAAGGACGGTCTGCGCAGGATGTACGGCGAGAACGCCGAGAACATCTTCTACTACATGACGGTCTACAACGAGCCGTACGTGCAGCCGGCCGAGCCGGAGGGCCTGGACGTGGAGGGCCTGCTGCGGGGCCTGTACAAGTACCAGGACGGCCCGGCGACGCCCGGTCCGCGCGCGCAGATCCTCGGCTCCGGTGTGGGCCTGCCGTGGGCGCTCAAGGCCCAGCAGATGCTGTCCGACGACTGGGGCGTCTCCGCGGACGTGTGGTCCGCCACGTCGTACTCGGAGCTGCGCCGCGAGGCCGTGGAGACCGACCGCCACAACCTGCTGCACGTGGACGCCGAGCCGCGCGTGCCGTACGTGACGCAGGTGCTGAAGGACGTGCAGGGCCCGGTCATCGCGGTGTCCGACTGGGCGTCGGCGATCCCTGACCTGATCCGCCCGTACGTGCCGACCGACATGACGACGCTGGGCACGGACGGCTTCGGCTTCTCCGACACCCGCCCGGCAGCCCGCCGGCACTTCCTGGTGGACGCGGAGTCGGTCGTCGTCGCGACGCTGGCGGCGCTGGCCAAGCGCGGTGAGGTGGAGCGGTCGAAGGTCGTCGAGGCGGCGCGCAAGTACAAGATCGACGACGTGCAGGCGGCGGGGCCGTCCACGTCGGACGCGGGTCTCGCGTAGGTCTTCGTCCTCCGGAGGGCCGTTCCACTTCGCGTGGAACGGCCCTCCGGCCATTTCAGCGCGACTGTGGCGACCGGAGCCGTCCTCGCCCACACGATCACCGCGAACGGGTGTGGCTGGAGATCCACGGGCCGCTCAGCGCCCCCCGCCCCCATCGACGGCGTACTCGGTGAACCGGCCTGCGACCGTGAACCCGAGTCGGCGGTAGACCGGCTCGCCTTCCTCCGACGCCTGCAAGACGGCGATGCGGTACCCCTCGGCGCGTGCGGTGTGCAAGGCGGCCAATGTGATCGCGCCGCCGTAGCCGCGGCGGCGGTCCGTGGCGAGGGTGGCGATGTTGTAGATGCCGGCGACGCCCGCGTGCAGGAACACCTCCGCGGTGCAGACCGCCCGGCCGCCGACGTAGCCGACGAGGTAGCGGGCCTGGCTGCGCAACGCGTGCGCGGCGGTGGCGGCGTAGAACTCGCGGACCGTGGCGGCGGGCGGGGTCCAGTTGGCGGCCAGGACGGTGGCGTAGTCGGCGAGCTCGGCCTCGGTGGTGACGCGGCGGAGGTCGAGGCCGTCGGCGTGGGGTTCGGGGAGGTCGTCCGGCAGTTCCGCCCACATCGCCGCCTCGGTCTCGGCCGCGGTCAGACCGGCCTGGGTGAGCAGGGTGGCGAGGCCGGGTGGCGTGGTGGTGGGGCCGACCCACCAGGAGAACGGGCGTCCGGTCGCCTTCAGCGCCGCCACCGTCTCCGCGATGCGGGTGGCGGCGGTGACCGGGGTGAAGCGGGCGGTGGCGACGATGTTGAACGTGTCGTCGGCCAGGCCGCTGTCGGCGACGAGGAGGTCGCCGGTCCGCGTCACGGTCGCGCCCGGCAGGTGGCGGTGGAGGTGGCAGGCGTGCTCGGCGAGGTTCTGCTCCGCGCTCGCCGTCAGGTCGGTGGTGAGCTCGCGCAACGGCCCGCCGTCGCCGTCGTTCCGCACCAGGACGAAGCTCGCTGATATATCGGATACGGCGGTGAGCTCGACGAGCTCGTCACGGACCGGGAGCAGGCGGTCGACGAGGAGTTGGACCTGCTCGTCGAGGCGTTCGGGGCCTCGGTGGACGAGCTTCCACACGTGGCGCCGCGGGAGGTCGTGCTCGGGTTGTTCGCTGTCGCGGACGAGCACCTCATCCGGTTCCAGGCCCAGCCGCCGGGTGATCTCGGCGGCGGGCACGGTGTCGCTCGTGAGGGCGAAGTAGCTGTACTGCTCGACTCGCACGACGGGCATCCGACCACGACGCAGCAGTAGCTCGCGACCGATATATCAGTTCACCGGCACGTCCCCTGTTGCAAAAGACGTTTGCGGACGTCCGCAAACGTCTTTTGCAACAGGGTGAGTAACCGCTGGTCAGCGAGCTACTGGCACTGGGCGACGGGCTGGGCGGCGAACAGGGGCTGGTCGGCGCGGGCGTCGAGGAGCAACGGGATGAGCGCGCGGGCCTCCTGCTTCAGCGGCACGATGCGGTCGCCGCCGCGCAGGTACTGCGACTTGATGCCGTGCAGTTCAAGCTGTCGCGGTACTCCGAGTACTGGGCGCCGGTCACGACGTAGCCGCACGGCGGGGTGGCCAGCACGTCCGAGGGGTCCGGGGCCTGGTTGTCGGCGCCGCCGAAGTACACCGGCCCGGACCGCACGGCACGCGAGGCGGCGTTGGCGGACTCGATGGCCGAGCGGTTCTCGCGGACGAACGACCGGGTGCCGTCGAGGGCCTTCAGGTGCGAGTCGACGCGGAACGCCGGGGTGCCGTCGGCGTTCGTCTCGACCAGCAGGCCCATGCCGTGCTTGAGGCCGCCGGTGTTGCGCAGGATGCGTTCCTGGCCGTCGCCCGCGACCTGGCGGATCGGCTCACCGGTCACCGGGTCGACGTAGATGCCGTAGACACCGGAGGTGCGGCCGGCTGCCTCGACCGACGGGCGGACGTACGAGCGGGACAGCGTCTCGGACAGGTCGTGCACGCCGGGGGCGACGTTGAGGTTGCGCGGCCACAGCCAGAGGACGTCCTTCACGTAGTACGGCGCGGTCGGGCCGAACTCGTGCAGGTCGTGGATGACGTCGGGCTGGAAGTCGCGGATCACGGCGGCCATCGCGCGGGCCTCGGCGGTGCGCAGCAGCAGGTGGTCGCGGTTGACGTCGATGCCGGAGGAGTTGCCCCGCGTGTCGAGGGCGCGGCCGTCGGGGTTGGCGTTCGGGACGAACAGGTAGGTCACCGGGCCGGTGCGCGGCAGGGAGCGCATGCGGATGAGGCACGCCTCGCGGCCCGCCGGCTCGTCGCCGTGCTGGGAGCAGATGAACAGCACCACGGTGCGGGCCGAGGCGGGGCCGACCCGCACGAGCTGCACGGGACGGCCCTGCAGGGTGGTGCCGATCCGGGTGAGCGGCAGGCCCAGCGAGCGCAGGTAGGCCTGTTCCTCGGACTCGGTGGTCCACCTGCCGGTGAGCTCGAACCCGGTGCGCGGCTCAGGAGCCGCCGCGGCGGTGGCCGGGACGGTGACCAGCAACGACAGTGCGGCGAGTAACGCGATCAGTCCCCTCATAGGGGAGACTTTGCCGCCTGTGTCAACCGGCGGGCGGTGCGGTTCCAGTCGATGAAACCGTGGACCACCAGGCCCGCGAAGATCACGTAGACGAACGCGCTGAAGTACAGGCCCGACTGGACCTGCAGCGGCACGCCGACCGCGTCGACCACCAGCCACACCAGCCAGAACTCCACCAGCCCCAGGCCCTGCAGCGCGAACGCGAGCACGGTGCCGACGAAGATCGCGGCGTCCGGCCACGGCGCCCACGAGGCGTCCAGCGCGTCCAGGAGCAGCGCGAACGCGACCGTGCCCACGACGAAGACGCCGGCGACGACACCGCGTTCGAGCCAGGAGCCCTTGCGCACCACGACGCCGAACACCGGGTCACGCCGGCGCACCCACGCGTACCAGCCGTAGAGCGCGATCAGCCCGACGACGACCTGCCGCGTGGCCAGCCCGCCCAGGTGCGAGGACAGGTAGACCGTGAACAGCAGCGCCACCGAGACGAGCTGAACCGGCCAGGTCAGGAGTGAACGGCGCTGCGCCAGGAAGACGACGGCGAGTGCCAGCACCTGCCCGACCAGCTCGGTGTACGCGATCTTCTGCCCGAAGATCGTCAGTCCCATCTCGTACCACACGGCTTGTTCCCCCGTGGTTCAGTCGCCGTATACCGGTGTTTCCTACCTTGCCACCATGTCATCCTCCTTAGCACTGGCGCTCGTGCCTTTGTTCCTCACTCCGGCCGCGACGCCGGTCATCACACCGACGGTGGTCACCCGGACGTTCGAGGAACCCGCCGACGCGGACGACCCGGCCATCTGGGTGAACCCGCGCGACCCGGAACGCAGTGTGGTGCTGGGCACGCTCAAGGAAGGCGGCCTGGCGGCGTTCGACCTGAACGGCCGCACGATCGGCGTGAGCCCGGCACCGCTGCCGCCGTCACCGGGGGCCAAGCCCGGCCGGTACAACAACGTCGACGTGCTCGGGAACCTCGCGTTCGTGAGCGACCGGGGGCGCGACCGCATCCGGGTGTTCCAAGTGGACGAACGCGGTGCGAGGGACGTCACGGCCCCGGCGACCAGGCCGGTGTTCGCGAAGACCGAGGCCGAGGTCGAGGAGCAGCGCACCGCCTACGGCCTCGCGGCGGGCCGGGTGCACGGCACGGACGTCGTCGTCACCAGCCGCCGCAACGAGACGAGCATCGCGCTGCTGCACGTCGTCAGGGGCGCGCGGTACGACACCCGCAAGGTGTCCACCCTGGAGCTGCCGGACACCTTCACCCTGCCCGACGGCACGCGCTGGACGGTCTGCGGCGAGCCCGGTGAGGGCCCGCAGGTCGAGGGCATGGTCGTCGACGAGGCCACCGGCACCCTCTACGCAGCCCAGGAGGACGTCGGGATCTGGCGCATCCCGTTGCGCGCCAACGGTTTCGGCACGCCACAGCTCGTCGACAGGGTCCGCGCGTTCGGCGCGCCGCAGAAGTACGACCCGGCGACCGAGGAGTGCGTGGCCGACGGCCCGGACCCCGGCTTCGGCGGCAGGTGGCTCGAAGCCGACGCCGAGGGGCTCGCGATCGCCGGTGACGTGCTGCTCGCCTCCAGCCAGGGCGACTCCCGGTTCGTCGTGTACCGCAAAGCCGACATGAAGCCGCTCAAGGACTTCCGGGTCGAGGACGTCGAGCACTCCGACGGCGCCGACGTCGTGCTCGGCAAGCTGAACCTGCTCGTCGTCCACGACGGGGAACGCGAGAACGGCACCGGATTCGCCTTCGTCCGGCATAACCTGTCCCGATGGGGACTTTGAGCCAGGACGCGCTCAACAGGGCACTGATCGAACGCCAGCTGCTGCGCGAGCGCGCCGAGACGAGCGCGCTCGCCACGATCGAGCACCTCTTCGGCGTCCAGGCGCAGGAACCGAAGTCGCCCTACGTCGGCCTGTGGAGCAGGGTCGAGGGTTTCCGGCCCGCCGAGCTCGAAGACCTGCTCACCGGTCGCCAGGCCGTCCGCATGCTGCTCATGCGCGGCACGATCCACCTGGTCAGCGCACGGGACGCGCTCGGACTGCGCCCGCTCACCCAGCTCAAGCTCGACCGCGAGCTGCGGAGCGGCCCGTTCGCGAAACGGCTGCGGGGCCTCGACTTCGACGAGATCGCCGAGGCCGGCCGCGAGATCCTCGACGACACCGCCATGGGCACCGCCGACGCCGGCAAGCTGCTGCAGGCGCGCTGGCCCGACCGCGAGCACACCGTCCTGGGCAACGTCCTGCGCAACAAGCTCGCCCTCGTCCAGGTCCCGCCCCGTGGCCTCTGGCACACCAGCGGGAGGGCGGTCTGCACGACCGTCGAGAACTGGCTCGGGCAGCCGCAGCGGGCCGTGCCGCGCACCGAGCTGGTCCTGCGCTACCTGCGGGCGTTCGGTCCGGCGACCGTCATGGACGCCCAGCAGTGGTCGGGAACCACCCGGCTCGGCGAGGTCTTCGAACAGCTGCGGCCACAGCTCGTGACGTTCCGCACCGAAGCGGGCAAGGAGCTCTTCGACCTGCCCGACGCCCCACGCCCCGGCGCGGACACCGAGCTGCCGGTGCGGTTCCTGCCCGAGTTCGACAACATCCTGCTCGCCCACGCCGACCGCCGCAGGGTCATCGCCGACGACCGGCTCGGCGTCGTCATCGGCGGCAAGCCCACCGTCCTCGTCGACGGCTACGTCGTCGCCACCTGGTCGATCGGCAAGGACTGCGGCGTCACCGTCGACTACCTCGACCGGATGCCGAAGAGCCGGCAGAAGGCGGTCGACCAGGAGGCCGACCGCCTTCGCGACTGGCTGTGCTGACCCCCTTGACGAGAGCATCTGCAAGTACCACCAACACATGATCAAATCGCCGCCGACTACCACCAACCTGTTCGTCGTCTAACGAACCAGCCCTGTGTCCACGGGTGGCCGGCGGCGCTGTTGGCAGTAGAAAAGTGCTGGTTGACATTGAGTTGGTGGTACTTGCAGATGCCGGGAGAGGCAGGGGTGAGCTGGTCAGGCGGCGGCCACGTCCACGTGTGCGCCGTCACCGACGACCAGCCGGTGGCGGCCCGCCGACCCGACCCGTGCGCGGCGCCCGATCAGCGACGTCTCGATGCCGGACACGTTGTGCACCGACGCCTCGCTGAGCACGATCGAGTCGGCCACGCCGGACTCGGTGATCCGGCAGTCCGCGCCGATCGACACGTACGGGCCGATGATCGACTCCTCGACCAGCGTGCCGGGACCGATGATCGCGGGCCCGACGATGCACGACCGCACCACGCGCGCGCCCTCCTCCACCACGACGTCACCGATGAGCCGCGACTCGTCGTCGACGATGCCCTGGACGTCGCCGCGCAGCCCCATCAGCAGCTCGCGGTTGCACTCCAGCACGTCCTCGACCTTGCCGGTGTCCTTCCAGAACCCGGAGTAGATCCGCGCTCGCACGTCGCGCTCGTGCGTGACGAGCCACTGCAGGGCGTCGGTGATCTCGAACTGGCCGCGCCACGACGGCTCGATCGAGTCGATCGCGACGTGGATCGCGGGCGTGAAGAAGTAGACGCCGATCATCGCGAGGTCGCTGCGCGGCTCCCGCGGGTGCTCGATCAGCCGCGTCACGCGCGAGTTCTCGTCGACCTCCGCCACGCCGTACAGGCGCGGGTCCTCCACCTTGTCCACGAGCACCTGGGCGGACGGCCGCAGCCGCGCGAACTCGTCGGCGATCTGCCCGATGCCGTCGGTGAGGACGTAGTCCCCCAGGTACAGCACGAAGTCGTCGTCGCCGAGGAACGGCCGGGCGATCTTCACGCAGTGCGCGACGCCCAGCGCGAAGTCCTGGTCGAGGTAGGTGAGCGAGACCCCCAGCACGGCGCCGTCGCCGAACATCTCGATGATCTCGCTGCCGTTCTCGCCGACGACGACACCGATCTCGGTGATGCCGATGTCGCGCAGGTTCTCCAGCACGTACTCCAGCACCGGTTTGTTCGCGATGGGCACCAGTTGCCTCGGCAGCGGGTACCCGGCCGGGCGCATCCGCGTCCCCGCACCTCCGGACAGCACAAGAGCTTTCATGGGTCCTCCACCGCGGCAGCGGGTAGTTCGGGTGGGGACGAGCGTCGGGCCGCGCGCTGGACGACAGCTGGAGAACGGTCAGAACACGAGGAAGGGGCCCCGCGCGTGATGTTTGCGCGGGGCCCCTTCCAGCAGGTGGGACCTACCGGTCGGACATCGGCGTGCCCGACGGCGGGGTGGGGGCGTCACCCATCCGGCCGCTGACGTTCGCCGGCACCTCCTGCGACGCGCGCGGCATCGGCGACCGGGTCTGCGCCTCCTCCTGCACGCGGTTCAGCCAGCCCTCCCAGCGCGCCTGCATCGGGCGGACCAGACCGCCGCCGACACCGATGATGACCACACCGGCCACGGTGGCGAGCACGGCGACGAGCACCGGCATGGTCACCGAGACGGCGATGCCGAGCTGGTTGAGCGCGGCGATGACGCCCAGCGCGATCACGAAGCCGTAGGTGATGTTGCCCAGCAGCCGGGTGTACGAGCGCTGGCCCAGCGCACCGGTGACCAGGCCGCGCAGGGCGGTGCCGATCGCCGACGCGACGATCACCAGCACCAGTGCGACGACGATGCGCGGCAGGTACGCGATGACCTCGTTCAGCAGCGTGCTGACCGGGTTCGAGGCGCCGAAGACGCCGAACGCCAGCTGCAGCGCGATCAGCAGCACGAAGTAGTACACGATCTTGGCGATCAGGCCGGTCGCGTCCATGGACGACTGCTTCAGCGCACCGGTCAGGCCGGAGCGCTGCACGAGCTTGTCGAAGCCGACGCGCTTCAGCAGGAAGCCCACGCCCTTCGAGAGCGCCTTGGCGATGAACCAGCCGATGACCAGGACGAGCAGGAAGCCGAGCAGCTTCGGCACGAACGTGGCCACCATCGCCCACGCCTGGCCCAGGCCCTCGGTGATTTGCGAGCCCACGGGCCCTCCTAGAACGAAGTTGCGGTGAGTGAAGCTCCGACCAGGTGATCGTTTCGCGGATCACACCACTCAGCAACAGCGACACTGTGACACGAAAGGGTGGCTGACGTGGATTTTTGTCGTAATACCGTCCAGAGTGGAACTACCGGTGGGGACCGGGGAGAGGGAAGCGCCCGACACGCTCCGTGTCGGGCGCTTCCACATTTCCGGGTCTCCTACGGGAGGGCGCTCAGGCCCCGGCCGTCCAGGTACTGCTGGATGTGCTCGGCCGACAGCGCGGGTGCCTCCGCCGTGGTTCCCGACCCGTCCTTCGGCACGTTCGGGCGCGGGTCGCCCAGGCACTCGGAGCTGCTGCCGGGCAGGGCGCCGTCGATCAGGTACCGGTTGACCTTCCGGTCGACACAGGTGTTGCCGCCGTTGTAGAGGCCGTGCTTGCCCTCGTCGAGGACGGTGATCAGGTTGTGCCCGAGCCGCCTCGCCATCGCCGGGCCGCCGGCGTACTGCGTCTGCGTGTCGCCCTCCGCCTGCACGACGATGCCGACCGGGTAGCCCGCACGCGCGAGCCGCACCGGCGGCTCCGGCGGGGTGAACGAGCGGAACGTGCAGGTCATCGGTGCCGCGCGGATGATGCCGTAGCCGTACGGGTAGCGCTCGCGGAACGTGCGCATGTCCTCGTAGTAGGTGTCCAGGTCCGTCGGCCAGTCGGACTCGCAGGTCACCGTGTCGAACACGCCCGAGCGCAGCTCCTGCAGCCCGGTCCTGGCCAGCAGCTGGGCGGCCTGGGCACCCTGGGCGTTCGCGGGCTGGTCGCCCGACCTCAGCTTCGCCACGATGTCGGCCAGGTCTGTCCACAGAGGACGGTAGCGGGACCCGACGCCCATGGCGCCGTCGAACGACGACCGCGTGTGGCCTTCGACCGGCGTGGCGTGCAGCTTCGCGGCGACCGACTCCACCGCGGCCAGCACCTCGGCCGGGGACTTGCCGAGCGCGAACTTCTCGTTGCGCTCCGCCACCCACGCCGCCCACGCCTCGGCGTCGCGCCGGTAGGCCACCGCCTGCTGGCGGAACTGCTCGTGCCAGATCCACTCCGGGTGCACGGCGCTGTCGAGGACGCTGCGGTCGAGCCGGTCCGGGAACAGCGTCCCGTACACCGCGCCCAGGTACGTGCCGTAGGAGTAGCCCAGGTAGTTGATCTTCGGCTCGCCGAGCACCGCGCGCACGAGGTCCATGTCCCGCGCGGTGTTCGGGGTGCTGACGAACTGCCTGATCCCGCCGGCGGAGCGCTGGCAGGCCTCCTCCGCCTCGCGCGCCTCGGCCGCCCACTTGCCGAACTCGGAGTCCGCGGGCCGGGACTCGGGCTCGGCGATCGCGGGCGCGGTGCGGCAGTTCAGCGCGGTCGAGCCGCCGACGCCGCGCGGGTCGATGCCGATCAGGTCGTAGACCTGCACGAGGTCGGACTTGGCCAGGAACTGCGGCAGGCCGAGCCCGGACCCGCCAGGTCCACCCGGATTGGTGAACAGGACACCGCGGCGGCGCTCCGGTGCCGTGGCCCTCTTGCGGCTGACCGTCAGGTTGATCCGGTCGCCGCCCGGCCTGGTGTAGTCGAGCGGCGCGACGAGCGTCGCGCACTCCAGCTCGGTCAGCTTTCCCGTGCACGGCGCCCACTTCACCGGTTGGGCGACGAGCTCGGCCAGTGGGTCGGGCGGGTCGGCGGACGCGGCCGTGCCCACGGCCATGACCGCGACGACCCCGAGGGCGAGTGCCGGGTACCTGTGCAAGACGAAACCTCCGCGCCGGACGAACTGAAGACCATCTGGTGCCCGAAGGTATGGCCGCTCAGGCGCCGCCACGGGTTTGTGTCACCTGTTCCGGTGATGTCCGCCGCCACGGCATAGGCTGCGGACATGACCAGCAGCCCGACTTCCGAGAACACGAAGGAGGAGGTGCACCCTCCGGTCCTGTCGCCGCGCACGATGCGCAAGATCGAGCGCGCGTCCGGCAACCTCGCCACCGCGAGCGTCGCCGAGATGGAGCGGCGCCTGCCGTGGTTCGCGCGGATGCCGGCGGACCAGCGGGCGAGCGTGCTGCTGCTGATCCAGAACGGCGTGGCCGGGTTCGTCGAGTGGCTGCACGACCGGCAGCAGGCGATCCGGCTGACCGCGGACGCGTTTCGCAGCGCCCCCAAGGACATCTCCCGCTGGGTGAGCCTCCGCCAGACCGTCGAGCTGGTCCGGATAGCGCTGGAGCTGTTCGAGGAGCAGATGCCGGCGATGGCCGCAGACGAGACCGAGCGCGCGCTGCTGATGGAGGGCGTGCTGCGGTACGGCCGGGAGATCGCGTTCTCCGCCGCCACCTCGTACGCGACGGCGGCCGAGGCGCGCGGTGCGTGGGACGCCCGGCTGGAGGCACTGGTCGTGGACGGCATCGTGCGCGGTGATCCGGAGGAGTCGCTGCTGTCGCGGGCCGCCGCGCTGGGCTGGGACCCGGGGGCAGAGGCGACCGTGCTGGTCGGCAACCCCGGCGGGGAGGACCCGCCGACGATCGTCTACTCGGTGCGCAGCAAGGCGGCGCGGGCGAGCCGCCCGGTGCTGCTCAGCGTGCAGGGCTCGCGGCTGGTGGTCGTGCTCGGCGGGCCGACCGACACCGGTGAGGACGTGCTGGGCCGCATCGCCGAGGGCTTCGGCGAGGGCCCGGTGGTGGCGGGACCGACCGTGTCGTCGCTGTCCGAGGCGCACCGCAGCGCCAGCGACGCGCTGAGCGGGTTGCGCGCGGTCGTCGGCTGGCCCGCGGCGCCCCGGCCGGTGCGGTCGCTCGACCTGCTGCCCGAACGCGCGCTGGCTGGCGATCCCGAGGCGGAGTGGCAGCTGGTCGACCGGGTGGCGCGGCCGCTGGAGGACGCCGGCGGTGCGCTGCTGGAGACCGTGGACGCGTTCCTGGAGGTCGGCGGCGTGCTGGAGACGTGCGCGAAACGGTTGTTCGTGCACCCGAACACGGTCAGATATCGCCTTCGGCGCGTTCAGGAAATGACGGGAAGAAATGCACATGACGCTCGAGACGCACTTGTGCTTCGCGTCGCTTTGTCTGTAGGGCGACTTGCCCGCTCCCGGGGGCTGTGGTAACCCGCCTCCTGTGACGGAGTTCGCACACATCCGGTGGAGTGAGGGCCAAACGACCTGGTACCCCGCTGAGCTGCGGTGACGTCACGCCCGGCGCATCGCGAGGACACTTTTGTAGGGTCTCTACAAATACGATCGCCGTACTTCGTCCTTTCCGGCATGGGGCGCCGGCGGGGCGACCGGCTTTAGTAATCGACGTGATCGCACTCCTCGCGCCCGGCCAAGGGTCCCAGACGCCCGGCATGCTCACCCCCTGGCTCGAACTGGAGGGGGCGGAGAAGCAGGTGCGGACGTGGTCGGACCTCACCGGTCTCGACCTGGTGCGGCTCGGCACCACCGCGGAGGCCGAGGAGATCGTCGACACCGCCATCACCCAGCCGCTGGTCGTGGCGCTCGCGCTGCTCGCGTTCGGTGAGCTGCGCCGCCGCCTCGAACTGCCCGCCGACGTCGTCGTCGCGGGCCACTCGGTCGGCGAGCTGGCCGCCGCGTCGATGGCCGGCGTGATCAGCGCCGATGACGCCGTCGCCCTGGCCGCCGTGCGCGGTCGTGCGATGGCCGAGGCGTGCGCGCTGGAGCCGACCGGCATGGCCGCGGTGCTCGGCGGCGACGAGCCGGAGGTCCTCGCCCGCCTGGAGGAGCTCGGTCTCGTGCCCGCCAACCGCAACGGCGCGGGCCAGATCGTCGCCGCCGGTCCGCGGACCGCGCTGGACGAGCTCGCGGAGAACCCGCCGAGCACGTCGAAGGTCCGCAAGCTGGCCGTCGCGGGCGCGTTCCACACCCGGTACATGGCGCCCGCCGAAGAGGCCGTGCGCGCCCGTGCCGCCGAAGTCGTCACGCAGGACCCGTCGCTGCCGCTGCTGTCCAACAAGGACGGCGCCGTCGTCACCGAGGGCGCCGAGGTGCTGCGCCGCCTGGTGTCCCAGGTCACCAGCCCGGTGCGCTGGGACGTCTGCCAGGCCACCCTCGTCGAGAAGGGCGTCACCGGTTCCGTCGAGCTGCCGCCGGCCGGCGCGCTCACGGGTCTGGCCAAGCGTGCGATGAAGGGCACCGCCACCCTCGCCCTGAAGACGCCCGACCAGCTGGAGAAGGTCGCTGAGCTCTTCGTCACCGCGGGAGAGACTCAGTGACGACCTTCGAGGCCCCGCAGGCTGCCGCGGGCAGCCGCATCCTCGGTCTCGGCAGCTACCAGCCGGAGACCGTGGTGAGCAACCACGACCTCGCCCAGCGCATGGACACCTCCGACGAGTGGATCCGCGAGCGCGTCGGCATCGCCAACCGCCGGGTCGCGGCGAAGGACGAGGGCGTCGTCGACATGTCCGTCATCGCGGGCACCAAGGCGATCGAGGACGCGGGCCTGACGCCGGAGGACATCGGCGGCGTGATCGTGGCGACGTGCACCATGCCGTCGACCATCCCGAACGCCGCCGCCCAGGTCGCCACGAGGATCGGCATCCAGGCAGCGGCCGCGTTCGACCTCAACGCCGCGTGCGCGGGCTTCTGCTACGCCGTCGCGACCGCGGCGGACATCGTCCGCGCCGGCACCGTGCGCAACATCCTCGTCATCGGCGCGGAGAAGCTCACCGACTGGACCCACCAGGACGACCGCTCGACCGCGATCATCTTCGCGGACGGCGCGGGTGCCGTCGTGGTCGGCGCCGGTGACGCGAACGAGATCGGCCCCGTCGCCTGGGGCTCGGACGGTTCCATGTCCGAGGTCATCAGGATCGACGACCGCGACTCGTTCATCCACCAGGAGGGCCAGGCGGTCTTCCGGTGGGCGACGACGCAGGTCGCCCCGGTGGCGATCCGCGCAGCCGAACTGGCGGGTGTCGAACTGTCCGACGTGGACGTGTTCGTCCCGCACCAGGCGAACCTCAGGATCATCGAAGCGATCGCCAAGCGCCTGCGCAAGAATGGTGCGCGCGAGGACCTGAAGGTCGCTCGAGACATCGTCGAATCCGGTAACACCTCCTCGGCCTCGATCCCCATGGCACTGGACCACATGCGGTCGGCGGGCGAGATCTCCAGCGGAGACGTGGTGCTGATGGTCGGGTTCGGCGCAGGACTGTCCTACGCGGGACAGGTGGTCCGGTGCCCGTGATTTTCCAGAGTGTGTCAATCGAAAGGGAACTTCAGTGAGCGACAACGTCCTGACCGGTCTTGCCGAGATCGTCGAAGAGGTCGCCGGTGTGGCCGCCGACGACGTCACCGCTGACAAGTCCTTCGTGGACGACCTCGACATCGACTCGCTGTCGATGGTCGAGATCGCCGTCCAGGCCGAGGACAAGTTCGGTGTGAAGATCCCGGACGACGAGCTGGCGAACCTCAAGACCGTTGGTGATGCGGTGGATTACATCACCAAGAACGCATGAGTTCGAACATCGACGTCGTCATCACCGGGCTGGGTGCCACCACCCCGCTCGGTGGTGACGTGACGTCCACCTGGGACGCGTTGCTGGCAGGCAGGTCCGGGGTCAGCCCCATGACCCACGACTGGGTCGAGAAGTACGACCTGCCGGTGAAGATCGCGTCGCAGCTCGTCGTCGACCCCACCGAGGTCCTGCCCCGCGTCGAGGCGCGGCGCCTGGACCGTTCGGAGCAGGTGGCCATCGTCGCCTCGCGCCAGGCGTGGGCCGACGCGGGCCACGACGACGACACCGTCGACCGCGAGCGCCTCGCCGTCATCATCGGCACGGGCATCGGCGGCGCGATCACCCTCCTGACCCAGGACGACCTCCTGGAGCAGCACGGCCTGCGCAAGGTGTCGCCGCTGACCGTCCCGATGCTGATGCCGAACGGCCCGGCCGCGCACGTGGGCCTGGAGCTCAAGGCGCAGGCGGGCGTGCACGCACCGGTCTCGGCCTGCGCGTCCGGGGCGGAAGCCATCGCCTGGGCCTACCGCATGATCAAGGCCGGCGAAGCCGACGTGGTCGTGGCGGGCGGCGCGGAAGCCTGCATCACCGCCATCCCGGTGGCCGGCTTCTCCCAGGCCCGCACCATGAGCACCCGCAACGACGAGCCGGAGAAGGCCTCGCGCCCGTTCGACACGGCCCGCGACGGCTTCGTCCTCGGCGAGGGCGCGGGCGTCATGGTCCTGGAACGGCGCGAGTTCGCCGAGGCCCGCGGCGCCAAGATCTACGGCCGCCTGGCGGGCATCGGCACCTCCGCCGACGGCTACCACATCACCGCCCCCGACCCCGAGGGCGTCGGTCAGTCGCGTGCCATCGCCGCATCCCTGCGGTCCGGCGGCATCGACCCGTCCGACGTCGGTCACGTGAACTGCCACGCCACCTCCACCCCGGTGGGCGACGTGGCGGAGACCGTGGCCGTCCGCAAGGCCATCGGCGACCACCCGGTCCTCACCGCCCCCAAGGGCGCCCTCGGGCACCTGCTGGGCGCGGCGGGCGCGGTGGAGGCGATCATCACCGTCCTGTCGATCCGCGACGGCATCGTTCCCCAGACGCTGAACCTGGAGAACCTGGACCCCGCGGTCACGCTGGACGTGGTGGCCGGTGAGCCCCGCAAGATCAAGCTCGACGCCGCCGTGAACGACTCGTTCGGCTTCGGCGGTCACAACGTGGCACTGGCCTTCACCTCGGTCTAGTTCCCGCTGTGCGCAGCGCCCCGGTCCGCTTCGGCGACCGGGGCGCTGCCGTTTCTCGGCTTAGGCCAGTGGCGGCCGGTGGGTGGGCAAGCGCGAGCCGGTGGCACTCGCGGACGTGTTGCCGGGCCGGCGGGAGCCGTCGGGCGGCCGAGTCAGCGGGAACCCTCGAACGGTGGAGGTCGGCGACGAGCCGCTAGCACCGCTCCATCTGCGGCGTCCGGTTCTCCGGGGCCTCGTCCACCCGCCATTCCCCGCCCTCCCGCACCACCACGTACACGACCCGCCACCGGATGCACCCCTCCGGCAACGCGACGGGGGCCTTGGCGACGTCCTGCGTGGACACGAACGAGATGAGCGCCCGCACCCGCCGCCCGACCACGTCGGACTCGATGCGCTGCACGACCACACCACCGTCGCGGGTGGTCTCGTAGGCGGCCCGCCACGTCTCCTCGACCGCCTGGGACGCGCGGCGGGAGGACACCGCGGCCGACCAGGCCCGGAAGTCGCGGGCGTTGATGGCGTCGAAGTACCGCTGCAGCACCGACTGCACCTGCTGGCGGTCGGGGTGGGTGAACGAGTCCGCGCTGAGCCGCACCTCCGGCGATCCGGGCAGCTGCCCTGCGGAGGAGGCGACGGCGGGTTCTCCCGAGGCCTCCGCAGGGCGCAGGTACACGGCCCTGCCCACCATTCCGGCCGCGACGGCCGCACCGGTGATCACCACGACGGCCGGCACCAGCCAGCGACTCGCTGCGCTCCCCACCAGGGAAGCCTAGACCCCGCGCACCGGGGGTGGTCCCGTGCCGCACGCACCCGGTGCTCCGTTACACCGGAAAGAAAGATTCACTCGAAAAGTTGAGATTGTGTCGTGATCAGCGGTTGCATGTGGCAAGACAATGATTGGCACATAAAAAGCTGATGACCAATCCCATACTCCGAATGAGTTCCTTCGGGGGTAACCCTACCGCCATTCGGCCGCATCAAACGCGCATATGTCGCGATTTTCGGCTTCACCCGGACAGCCCAAGGGACACGGGCCGTGTCCGACCGTTGCCCACCCCTAACTATACGTCGCGAACCGTGTGGAATACCGCAGGTCAGCGCTTCGCAATTAAAAGAACGCGCTGGTGCCGTTTAGCGAGGTGCCCAGCAAGCGAAGCTGACTCATCGATCAGAAACCTCTCAACCGGGTGATCTGGCTCCAAACCTCTTTACTCTGAGCAACATACGCGCCGGTAACCCCGGGTCTTTCGGACACGAACGGGTTACCCATATGCCCCCAATGGCGGATTGGCCATAGCTTCGAAAATGTGCGGGAATATGCGGCGTCAACGGAATTGCGAAACAGTGAGGGAGGTAATTCGGTGGATCTCAGATACGAGGCGTTCTGCTTCGCGGATCGACGGTTCTACGATCTGCAGAGCAGCACCGAAAGCGGCCTCCCGGGCGATGACTTCGCGCACCAGCTGCCCGCTCTTCCGGACGGCTGGGTGCAGGCCGAGCGCAACGTCTGGCGGCACCTGCACCCGCACGGGGTGCAGCTGCCGAAGCAGGGGTGGAAGATCCACGTCTCGGCCGGCCTGGACAACGCGACCGCGGTGCTCAAGGCGACCTTCGACTACTGCGTCGAGCGGCGGATCCCGTTCAAGTACCTGCAGACCGTCTCGATCGTGCTGGCGCGCAACTCGAAGTACGCGCCCCGTGAGGGCAGCGGCAAGCTCATCACGATCTACCCGACGAGCACGGAGCAGCTGGAGCAGGTCCTGACCGAGCTCGCTGCAGTGCTCGACGGGCAGCACGGCGCGTACATCCTCAGCGACCTGCGCTACGGCAAGGGGCCGCTGTACGTGCGCTACGGCGGGTTCTCCGAGCAGTGGCTCGAGGTCGACGGGCAGCAGGTGCTCGCGATCGAGGGGCCGGACGGCGAGCTCGTGGCCGACCAGCGCAAGCCGGTGTTCAGCCTGCCGGAGTGGGTGGAGCTGCCGGAGTTCCTGGCGCCGCACCTCGCGGAGCGCAACGCCGGTGACCCGGAGAAGTTCCCCTACCGGATCAAGAGCTCGCTGCACTTCTCCAACGGTGGCGGCGTGTACCTCGCGACCCGCAAGAGCGACGGCAGGGAGGTCGTCCTCAAGGAGGCGCGGCCGCACGCCGGGCTCGACCGCGAGGGGCGCGACGCGGTGGCACGGCTGGAGCGCGAGTACGAGGTGCTCACCCGGCTCGCCGGCGTGCGGGGCGTTCCCGCGGTGTACGACCGCTTCACCGAGTGGGAGCACCTGTTCGTCGCCATGGAGTTCATGCCAGGCCGGTCGCTCGGCCAGTGGCTGGGGATGAACTACCCGTTGACGCACAAGGAAGCCGGCGACGAGAAGGTCACCGCTTACCGGGACCGCGCGCTCTCCCTCGTGCGCAAGGTCGAGGACCTGGTGGCGCGGGTGCACGAACGCGGCGTCGTCTTCGGCGACCTGCACACCATGAACGTCCTGGTCGACGAGGACGACGAGGTCTCGCTGATCGACTTCGAGCTGTCGTCGACGATCGAGGACCTGCACCGGCCGACGCTCGGGGCCCCCGGCTTCCAGGCACCGGCCGACCGCGACGGCTTCGACATCGACGCCTACCCGCTGGCCGCGCTCAAGCTGTGGATCTTCCTGCCGCTCAACGCGGTCCTGGAGCTCTCACCCGCGAAGCTCGACCAGCACGTGCGGGTGGTGCGGGACCGCTTCGGGCTCGACGACGAGTACTGCCGGGGCATCGTCGACGTCCTCCGGCCGCGGGTCGACCCGCCGGCGGATCCGGCGTTCACCGCGTTCGACGACGAGGAACCGGACTGGACGCTGGTGCGCAAGGAGATCGCGACCGCGATCCTGCACAGCGCCACCCCGCAGCGGAAGGACCGGCTGTTCCCCGGCGACATCGAGCAGTTCGAGGTCGGCGGAGCCGGGTTCGCCTACGGCGCGGCGGGTGTGCTGCACGCGCTCGACGTGAGCGGCGAGGGCCGGTACCCCGAGCACGAGGACTGGCTGATCGCGTCGGTCCGCAGGGAACCGCCCAAGCAGCCCGGGTTCTACGTCGGCGCGCACGGCATCGCCCACGTGCTGGAGAACTTCGGCCACCACGACCTCGCGGCCGAGCTGGTCGAGAGCTACGCGCCGCTCGTCGCGACCACGCAGGACCACGGGCTGAGCGCCGGCCTGTCCGGCATCGGGCTCAACCTGCTGCACTTCGCCGACTCCCGGCACGACCACGGTTTCGCGGAGCAGGCCGAGGTGCTGGCCGAACGGCTCGCGCGGCAGCTCGCCGACGCACCGGGTCCCGGTGGCAAGGCGCGGGCGGGACTGCTGCACGGCTGGTCCGGTCCGGCGCTGTTCTTCCTGCGGATGTTCGACCGCACCGGCGAACACCGCTGGCTCGACCTCGCCGAGCAGGCGCTCGAACGCGACCTGGCGGAGACGATGGTCGCGCTCGACGGTTCGCTGCAGGTGCGGGACGGCAACTTCCGGTCGCTGCCCTACGTCGGCATCGGCGGTGCGGGCATCGCGCTCGTGCTCACCGAGCTCGCCGCCATCGCACCGGAACGCCCGTGCGTCGAGCAGCTCCCCGGCCTGCTCGACGCCTGCACCAGCGAGTTCGTCATCCAACCGGCGTTGACGCTGGGCAGGGCCGGTCAGCTGGCCACCCTCGCCCACGCGACGCGCCACCGCCCGGACGAGCGGTACGAGCGCTCGATCCGGCAGCACCTGCGGGCACTGGGCTGGCACGCCGTGCGCTTCGGCGGCGGGCTCGCGTTCCCCGGTGTGCAGCTGCGCCGGATGTCGATGGACCTCACCACCGGCGGTGCGGGCGTCCTGCTCGCCATCGCGTCCACTGTGGACGGCCGCGCTCCCCTCCCCTTCCTGGGGAGGACCCAGACCCCGGTCCTCGCGGACCGGTAGCAGTGATCCAGCAAGATCCCTCTTAGCAAGGAGACCGTCATGGGCTTCATCCTCGACATGCAGGACCTCGAGACCCCCGAGGCGCCGGCCAACGTGCTGGCGGGCGGCGGCTCCGGCGGCGGTGGCGGCGGTTCGACCACCGCGTCCAACGCCTCGCTGCTGCTCCCCTGCTCGCACAGCACCGTCAGCCTGCTGGCCTGCTGAGCTGTTCCACAACTGAGCTACCCCGGCCGATGAGCGGCATAGGCGAAGTATGCCGCTCATCCGCCACCTGCAGGGCCCGGCAGCCGGCCAGCTGTCGGGCCCTCGCTCATGATGCGCCCTGACGCCCTCGGGAGGAACAGCGATGACCAAACCCGGTGACGCTCTGCTGTTCTCCACCGTCAAGCGCGACTACCGGCCGTGGCTGCTGCTCCTCAACGCCGCGGTCACCACCGCCGCCGGTCTGCTGCTGCCGGCCGCGCTGGCCGGTGCCGTCGACATGGCGCTGGGCGGGCGGTTCGTGCTCGCGACGATCCTGTTCCTGCTGGTGCTGGCCGCGGTCGAAATCGTCGGCGACGCGATCGGGATCGTGCTCGCGGCGAGCATCACCGCCCGCGGCACCGCGTGGTTGCGCCACCGGCTGTCCCGGCAGCTGCTCACGATCGGTCACCCCGCGCCGTTCGCCCACGGCGACGCCGTCAGCCGCGTCACGGGTGACTGCGGCAACGCGGGCGGTGTCGCCGTCACGGTCATCGGCCTGCTCGTCAGCGTCGTGTCGTCGGTGGGCTCGGTCGTCGCGCTGGCGCTGCTGGACTGGCGGCTCGCCGCGGTGTTCCTGGTCAGCGCCCCGCTGGCGGGCCTGCTGATCCGCACCCACCTGCGCCTCACCGCCGACGACGTGCTGACCTACCAGGAGGTCTCCGGCGAGGTGTCGGCCCGGCTGCTCGACTCCGTGTCCGGCCTGCGCACGATCTCCGCCGCCGGTCTCGCCGACCGCGAGACGCGCCGCGTGCTGCAGCCGCTCCCCCGGCTCGCCGCGGCGGGCGCCGGGATGTGGCGCACCCAGGCCAGGATGATGTGGCGAGCCGGGCTCCTGTTGCCCGCCGTGGAGGTCGCGGTGCTCGCGGCCGCCGGGTTCGGGGTGCTGCAGGGCAGGCTGAGCGCCGGTGACGTGCTCGCCGCCCTCGGCTACGCCGCGCTGGGCATGGGGATCGTCGGCCAGATCACCCAGCTCACCGTGCTGGAACGCACCCGCGCCTCCGCCGGCCGGATCGCCGAGGTGCTCGACACCCCGCCACCGCACCGCCCCTTCGCCCGCGCCCCCCGCGACGGGGCACTCGAACTGCGCGGTGTCAGCGTCGACGGCGCGCTCCACGACGTCGACCTCGTCGTCCCGGCCGGCGCGTTCTGCGCGGTCGTGGGCAGCTCCGGCGCGGGCAAGTCCGCGCTGGCCGCCGTGCTCGGCGGACTGTCCCCAGTGGACTCCGGTGAGGTCGCGCGGTCCGGCGACGTCGGGTACGCCTTCGAGCGCCCCGCTTTGCTGGGCACCACGATCGGTCGTTCGATCGCCTACGGAACGGACGCGGACGAGGCGCGGGTCCGCGCCGCCGCCGTCGCCGCCCAGGTGCACGACGTGCTGGTGCGGCTGCCTCACGGGTATGAGACGCCGGTCGCCGACACCCCGCTGTCCGGCGGTGAGGCGCAGCGGATAGGCCTGGCGCGTGCGATCGTGCGCGACCCCGAGGTACTCGTGCTGGACGACGCCACCGCCAGCCTGGACACCGTCACCGAGGCCAGGGTGGACGACGCGCTCACCACCGCGCTGCCCGGCCGCACCCGCGTCGTCGTCACGCACCGGCCGGCGACGGCGGCCCGCGCGGACCTGGTGGTGTGGCTGGAGAACGGCCGGGTGCGCGCGACCGGCACCCACCAGGGGCTGTGGGACGACCAGGAGTACCGCGCCGTGTTCACCGGGGGCGAGTGATGCGCTTCTACCTCTCCACGCTGGCCGGGCACCGCCGCGGCGTGCTCGTCCTGCTCGCCTGGTCCGCACTGGAGGGCATCCCGGCGTTCTTCGGCGGCAAGCTCGTCGGCACCGCCGTGGACAGCGGGTTCGCCGCGGGCCGCCCGGTGGCCGGGCTGCTGTGGCTGCTCGCGTTCGCCGCGCTCGCCGTCGCCGGCGCGCTCGGTCAGCGCCAGGTGTTCGCCCGGCTCGGCGATGTCGTCGAGCCCATGCGCGACGCCCTGGTCACGCAGGTCGTCAAGGGCGTGCTGAACAACCGGACGCACCGCCGCACCCCGGACGCCAGCGCCGTCGCGATGATCACCCGTCACGTCGAGGTGGTCCGCGACGCCACCGCCGGCGTGCTCGTGCAGGCCCGCGCGCTGCTGGTCACCACGGTCGCCGCGCTCGTCGGGCTCGCCACGACCGCGGCCGCGCTGGTCTGGCTCGTCGTCCTGCCGATCGTCGCGGCGCTGGTGCTGTTCGGGTTCCTGCTGCCGTCACTGGCGAAACGGCAGCGCAACGCGGTCATGGCCGAGGAACGCACCGCGGAGGCGACCGGCGGGGTGCTCACCGGGCTGCGCGACGTCGCCGCGTGCCGGGCCGAGCAGGAGGCGTTCGCGGACGTCCGGGCGCAGGTCGACGAGCAGGCGGCGGCGACGGTCGCGGTGGCCTGGGCGAACGCCCTGCGGGCCACCGTGATCGCTCTCGGCGGCTTCGCACCGGTCGTGCTGCTCGTCGCGTTCGCACCGCCGCTGGTGGCGTCCGGTCAGCTCACCACCGGCGCGGTGCTGGCGGCGGTCGTCTACCTGACCAACAGCGTCAACCCGGCGCTGCACGGCCTGGCCCGCACCACGAGCACCGTCGTGATGCGGCTGATGGTCGCACTCAAACGACTTCAGGAGGCGGCGCCGCGGCAGACCGGCGACGACGGCGTGGAGGTGCCCGTCAGCTGTGAGTTCACCCTCAGGGACGTCACGTTCGGCTGGAGCCCGGACGCCGTGCCGGTGGTGAAGGACCTGAACCTGTGCATCGGACCGGGCGACCACCTGGCCGTCGTCGGGCCGTCGGGCATCGGCAAGTCCACTGTGGCCGGTCTGCTCACCGGTCTGATGCCACCGGACCGGGGCGAGGTGCTGTTCGGCGGGCGGCCGGTGGACCGGGTGGTGCCGTCGGTCCGGCACCAGGCGATCGCGCTGATCCCGCAGGAGACCTACCTGTTCACCGGGACCGTGCGCGAGAACCTCGCCCTGCTGGCGCCGCAGGCCACCGACGCCGAGCTCCTCGCGGCGGTGAAAAGCGTTGGGGCCAAACCACTTCTTGACCGGCTGGGCGGTCTGGACGCACGGCTGGGCCACGCGGGCGAAGGGCTGTCCGCCGGAGAGGCGCAGCTGCTCGCGCTGGCACGGGTCCACGCGACGCCGGCGGCGGTGGTGATCCTCGACGAGGCGACCTCGCACCTGGACCCGGCGGCGGAGGCGCGGGTGGAGCGCGCGTTCGCGGCCAGGAAGGGCGTCCTCGTGGTGATCGCACACCGGCTGAGCTCGGCGTTGCGGGCGGACCGGGTGCTGGTCATGGACGGTGGCGCGCCTCTTCTGGGCACGCACGAGCAGCTTCTGGAGACCTCGCCGACCTACGGCAGGCTGATGCTCGCCTGGGACCCCACCCACCAGGAGCGAACCCCGCTGCCCAACCGGTAGCGGGGTCCACTCAGGACTGGCCGGGCGCTCACCCGACGCGGTGCAGCCACGTGACCGGCGCGCCGTCGCCGGCACGGCGGAACGGTTCCAGCGCGTCGTCCCACGCCGCGCCGAGGAGCTCGTCGACACCGTGCGCGAAGGACTCACCGCCGCGGGAGCGTGCGGCCAGCGCACGCAGCTGGTCCTCGTTCACGACGATGTCGCCGTTCGCCGAAGTGCGCGCGTGCCACAACCCCAGCACGGGCGCGAAGCAGAAGCGCTCTCCGTCCTGACCTGGGGACGGTTCCTCGGTCACCTCGAAACGGAGCATCGGCCACGCGCGCAGCGCAGCAACGAGTTTCGCGCCGGTACCGGCGTCACCGGCCCACGCACATTCAGCGCGCAACTGTCCTGGTGCCGCGGGTTGCGCTGCCCACCTGAGGTCCACTCGTTCGCCAAGGGTGCCCGAGATCGCCCACTCGACGTGCGGACAGACCGCAGACGGCGACGAGTGGACGTAGACCACGCCACTGGTGCTGCCACGGGTGCTCACTGCTGACCTCCGCTACTCGACGAGGGACGTCTTCCCCTACGCCTTTGCCGAGTGAGGTGATCACCGTGGAACCCGTTCGCTGCATTCTGCCTCGACTTGAGGCATGTCCGCCATAAGAACCAGCTCGATCATCACCCGACCGGGTCAGATACAGGTCTTAAGTCCCGATCTCCCCTGCCGAGCGATGCGTGATCGTGATCTCCAGCGCGTTTACCGCGGCGACGATCGTGGTGGACGTGCCCAGGTCGAGCAGGGCGGGACCGTGCTGCGGCTTGACCGTCACCGGGCCAGGGTCGAACGCCCCGCCACCGGACGGCCCAGGAGTTGCCGACGACCTGTCGTGGCCGCCGCGACAGGGGAGGCGGCGGCCACGGGCACCACGGCGAGCAGCGCAGCACGGCTGCAAATGGACCCTCCGTGAACATAGGCAGACAATCCATCCAACGAGTGATCCACTTTCCGGTGACGGGTGTCACGCAACGTCTCGACTGGCCGCAGGTGAACGACCCCGGAGCGCTACGGTGTGCCCCCGTGCGGAAAGGTGGGGACTCGTGCGGTTGATCCGTCTGGGCGCTGAACCCTCGGCCATCGGGGCGGACGTCCGCGCTGCCCTCACCGCGTGCGGCGCAGGCACGGAGGTGCTCGGCGGGGTCGCGTTGACCGGCGTGCAGCCCCCCGACTGCCCGGTGCCGCTGGACGCGGTCGTGGTGTTGCCCAAGGGCGTGCTGGTGATCGTGGGCGTGGACCTGCCCGACCCCGCCGTGAAGCTGGAGGCCCCGCTCGGCGGGACGTGGACGATCGACGGCTGGCCGCTGGTCAGCCAGGACGGCATGCCGAACCCGGCGACCGAGGCCGTGGCGGCGGCGACGGCGGTGGCCCAGCGGTTGCAGGCCATGCGCGCCGAACCGCTGCCGGTGAGCACGGTCGTCGCGGTCGGCCCGTTCGTGAGCCAGGTCGTGCAACCCTCCGCGGACCTCAACCGCGGTGTGCGGGTGCTGCACCCCAAACCGTCCACATTGCTCACCGCGGCACGCGAGCTGGCCACGTCGGCGGTGCCGTGCTCGGCCGAGCACGCGGCCAAGCTGCTCGCCGTCCTGCAGACCACCGGCACGCCGCCGGACACCGCGTCGCTGCTGGGCGAGGGCTTCTCCGACGCCGTCTCCCCCGACCTGGCCTCCGCCAGCACCATGCTGATCCCGAAGATCGGCGTGCGACCGCCGGTGGGCAGGCGCGGGCCGGTCAAGCTGCGCTGGCCCTACCTCGCGGGCGCCGGTCTGCTCGTGCTGGTCCTGCTCGTGTGGCTGGTCGTGGCGCTGCCCGGCGGTGACCCGCAGGTCGTTGCCACGGAGACGCCGCCGCCCGGCCCGACGACGGTGGTCGTGGACGGCACGACGTTCGTCCCCCGAGACGCCCAGCAGGACGAGGACTGCGCTGCGCAGGCGTTCGGCGACGTCAAGGCCTGGCTGGTGGCGAACGAGTGCGGCCGGGTCCAGCGCGCCACCTACGAGACGACCGTCAACGGCCGCAAGGCGTCCGTGCTGGTCGCGGACCTCGACGTGATGGACGCCCCCAGCGCCAAGGCGTTCCACGCGATCGTGGCGGCCCCCGGCTCCGGTGGCGTGAACGCGCCGGACGGCAACCCGCTGGCGAACGCGACGTTCGCGAGCGGCGTGAAGGGCAGCCACGTCCAGCTGGCGTTCGTGGTGTGGTCCGGCGGGGCCGGCGACGCCGCGCTCGACCCGATCGCCAAGCAGGCGTTGCGGCTGCCCACCTCCCGGTAGAGGGTGGAGGGCATGATCGGACAACTTCGTTCCGTGGTGGTCGACTGCCCCGACCCCTCCGAGCTGGCGTCGTTCTACGAGAAGCTCCTCGGCGGCGAACGCCTCGCCGGCAGCGAGGACCCCGACTGGGTGGTGGTCGTCGCGAGCGGCACGCGGATCGCGTTCCAGCGCGCGCCCGAGTACGTGCCGCCGGTGTTCCCCGACCCGCACGGCTCGCAGCAGTTCCACCTCGACGTGCTGGTCGAGGACGTGGAGCTCGCCGAGTCCCAGGTGCTCGCGCTCGGGGCCAAGCTGCTCGCGCGCGACAACCCCGACGACTACCGCGTCTACACCGACCCGGTCGGGCACACGTTCTGCCTCCTGTGGCTCACCTAGAACCGTTCTAGTGTGGCGCCATGGATTTCGACGTCATCGTCATCGGTGGTGGCCCCGTGGGTGAGAACGTGGCCTGGCGGACGGCCGCCGGTGGCCTGTCCACCGCCATGGTCGAGAAGGAGCTGGTCGGCGGCGAGTGCTCGTACTGGGCGTGCATGCCGTCCAAGGCGTTGCTGCGCTCCGGTCACGCGCTCGCGGCCGCCCAGCGGGTCAAGGGCGTGGTCGGCGGCAGCCTCGACCCGCTGGCGGTGCTGGAGCGGCGCACCTCGTTCACGTCCGACTGGGACGACGCGGGTCAGGTGCAGTGGGCCGAGTCGGTCGGCATCACCGTCCTGCGCGGTGACGGCGAGGTGACCGGCGAACGCGAGGTCACCGTCGGCGGCGAGGTGCACCGGGCGCGGCTGGCCGTGGTGGTGTGCACCGGCAGCGTGCCGAAGATGCCGCCGCTGGACGGCATCGACGACACTCCGGTGTGGACGTCCCGCGAGGCCACGTCGGCGCGCGCGGTGCCGGAGTCGCTCGTGGTGCTCGGCGGCGGCGTGGTCGGTGTCGAGATGGCGCAGGCGTGGGCGCGGCTCGGGTCGAAGGTGACGCTCGTGGTGTCGGGCGACCGCCCGTTGCCGCGCATGGAGGACTTCGTCGGGCCGCTGGTCGCCGAGGGCCTGCGGGCCGACGGGGTCGAGGTGCTGCTGAACGCGCGGGCCGCGGCCGTCGAGCCGGGCGCGCTGACGTTGCGGGACGGCCGGGTCGTGCGGGGCGCGGAGATCCTCGTCGCGACCGGGCGGGTGCCGGCGACGAAGGACGGCAAGCCGATGAGCATCGACGACACCGGTCTCGTGTCCGGCGTGGACGGGCGGTGGCTGTACGCGGCCGGTGACGTCACCGGGCGTGCGCTGCTCACCCACCAGGGCAAGTACCAGGGCCGGGCGGTCGGGTCGGCGATCCTGGAGCGGTCGCGCGGCTCCGAGCCGGAGCCGTGGTCGGCGGGCCAGGCCAGCGCCGACCACGTGGCGGTGCCGCAGGTCGTGTTCACCGACCCCGAGGTGGCCTTCGTCGGGCACACCGCGGAGGAGGCACGGGCAGCCGGACGCGACGTCAAGGTCGTGGACCTCGACATCGCGGTCGCCGGGTCGTCGCTGCACGCCGACGGCTACAGCGGCAAGGCGCGGATGGTCGTCGACGAGCGCACCCGCACCCTGGTCGGTGTCACGTTCGTCGGCCAGGACGTGGCCGAGCTGCTGCACGCCGCCACCATCGCGATCGTCGGCGAGGTGACCGTCGACCGGCTGTGGCACGCGGTGCCCGCCTACCCGACGATCAGCGAGGTGTGGCTGCGGATGCTGGAGGCTTACGGCCTCTGAGGTTCCAGCACGCCGCCGAGCATGCCCGTGAGCAGCTCGTTCGCCGTGCCGACCACGTACGCGCGGTCGTCGGGGTCGACCCGTTCGGCCAGCTTGAACAACGCGTCCGCGGTCTGCACGGCGATGCGGAAGGTCAGCATGACCGGTGCGTCGCCGTGCGCGCCGAAGCGGTTGACGAACATCTCGGCGAGCCGTTCGGCCATCAGCTCGTACTGGTCGACGCTGGAGTCGAGCCGGTGGCTGTCCAGCATGTCGCTGAACCGCACCCGGCCGAAGCCCGGCAGCTCCGCCAGCATCCGCATGTAGACGGCGACGACCTGGGTCATGGCCTCGCGCCAGGTGTCCGCGATGAGGTCGCTGGAGAACAGTTCCTCGACCTCGCTCAGATATGCCTCCATACCGCGCAAGGCGAGCGCGTGCACCACGGACCGCTTGTCCGGGAAGTATTGGTAGAAAGAACCGATGGGCACTCCGGCCACGTCGACGATGCGCGCCGTGGTGATGTCGTCGTAGTCGTATTCGTTCAGCAGGCTCGCACAAGCGTCCAGGATCGCGGAGACGGTGGCCGCACCGCGTTGTTGCACCGGCTGCCGACGCATCACCCTGGCCAACCTGCCCCTGGCCGGATCTTCATGCACAACGACATCTTCATCCATCGGACGGCCAAGCCCAAGCACGGGTTCCCGGCAGTTCTCAGCCGGGATCTCCGCGCCGTTTCCGGCGGGCCACCCAGGCGAGGTCGACGAGGCACACGACGGCGAGCAGCCACAGCACGACGGCGAGCCAGACGAGGTCGGCGCGCAGGGCCAGCCACCCGGCGACCGAGTTGAAGACCAGCCCGAAGCCGGCGAGCCACAGCCGCAGCGTCAGCGCGCTGCGCGGCGGGGCGGGCGGAGGGAGGTAGTCGCTCACCTCACCCGGTTTCCCGCAGCAGCGGCGCCTCAACCGACCTCAGCGGCCGCGGCGGTTTCGTCACGTAGGGCTGAACGAGGCGGGTGAGCGCCACACCGGGCGCGATGAGCGGCACCACGGCGGTCAGCACGGCGGCGGTGGTCGCGGCCCTCAGCACGTCCCTGGGCATGACGGCGACCCGGTCGACGACGAACGCGCGCCGCCCGGTGAGCGACACGACGGCGAGGACGGCCAGGAACACGAGCATGCTGAGCATCGCCCGTTGCACGGCGTGCTCGTACCCGGCCGCCTCACCGGCGACGAGCACCGCGAACCAGCCAGCCAGGGCGGGCAGCTGCCCCTGTTCGGTGGTCGCCGCCCAGCTCAGGCCCCCCAGGGTGGCGAGCCAGGCGAGGACGTCGGCGCGGTCCTGCGCCCAGGCGGTCGCGACGTGCAGGGGCAGGCCGGTCCAGGAGAGCAGGCCGAGCGGTGTCGGCGGGTGGGCGGCGAGCTGGCCCAGGACCCAGGCGAGCAGCCACGCCGACAGCAGCACCGCGAGTGCGAGCTGCCACCGTGGCCGGCGCACCACGCAGCGGGCGAGCCGGACGATCTCCGCGCGCGTCATACCCCCACCTTGCCGTCCCGCGGTGCTCCGTGGAGAAACGTCACCCCGATGCTCACCCGTGCGGCCCTCGTCCGGGGGTGTCGACCACGCTGCGCAATCCACGATCGTGTGACGGATCTTTCCTATGCTGAAGTGATGAGCATCGATCAGCTCCTGCGTCTGCCCAGCTACCTGATGCTGCAGCTGGTGCGCGAGGCGCGGCGGCTGGGCCGGGGCGAGCTGCGCGGGCCCCAGGTGACGGTGCTGGCCTGTCTGGCCGAGCAGGAGGCGGTCGCGCAGAAGCGGATCAGCGAGCAGGTGCGGATGGACCCGAGTGACCTGGTGTCGGTGCTCGACGACCTGGAGGGCCGCGGGTTCGCCCAGCGCAGGCGTGACGTGCGGGACCGGCGGCGGTTCACCGTGTCGATCACCGCGGCCGGGCGCGAGGCGTTGCGGCAACGGCTGGAGGCGGCGCGGGCGCACGAGGAGGAGCTGCTGGCGTCGTTGACCGAGCCCGAGCGGGTCGCACTGACCACACTGCTGCGGAAGGCCTACCTGCACCACGCGGACATGCGTGTAGATTAGCCAGTCTGCGCTCAGACGACGGAGTGCGGGCAGGAGAATGCGATTCAGGATAAAACCTGACGTCGCAGGGTATCGAGAAATGAGGCACGTTGTCAAGCCCCTCCGATGACCTCCGGTCGGCCGAAATGGAGCCGGAGCAGGAATACGTGGCCATGTTGTACGGCCGGCTCGACGACCTCCGCGAACAGACGTCGAAACGACTCGCACAATCGTTGCGACAAACCGGCGGCACGCACCAGATGCGGTCCGAGCGCGACACCTCCGTCGCGATGTACACAGATCAGCTGGCGCAGTACAGCGCGGTCGAGAACGGCCTCGCGTTCGGCCGGCTCGATTTCCACAACGGTGACCGGTTCTACATCGGCCGAATCGGTCTCTTCGACGAGGACAAGGAATACGAGCCGCTGCTGATGGACTGGCGCGCCCCCGCGGCCCGCCCGTTCTACCTCGCGACTGCCGCCTCCCCCGACGGCGTGCGCCGCCGCCGGCACCTGCGCACGCGCTCCCGCAAGGTCATCGGCCTCGACGACGAGGTCCTCGACATCAACTCGGTCGAGCCGTCCCGCAACGAGGGCCTGACCGGCGAGGCGACCCTGCTGGCCGCGTTGAACGCCTCCCGCACCGGCCAGATGAGCGACATCGTCGCGACCATCCAGGCCGAGCAGGACGTCATCATCCGGTCCGAGCTGAACGGCGTCGTCGTCGTGCAGGGCGGTCCCGGCACCGGCAAGACCGCGGTGGCCCTGCACCGCGCCGCCTACCTGCTCTACACGCACCGCCGCCAGCTGGCCAAGCGCGGCGTGCTCGTGGTCGGCCCGAACACCACGTTCCTGCGCTACATCAGCCAGGTCCTGCCCTCGCTGGGCGAGACCGGCGTGCTGCTCTCGACCGTCGGCGAGCTGTTCCCCGGCCTCACGGCGGTGGGCAGGGAGTCGCCGGAGGTCGCGACGCTGAAGGGCCGCGTCCAGATGGCCGACGTGATCGCCGCCGCGATCCGCGACCGCCAGGAGGCCCCGCCGTTCTTCGACATCCGCTTCGACAACGACGTGCTGCGCCTGGACCGCCGCGCCATCTCCGACGCCCGCGGCCGCGCCCGCCGCACCCGCCGCCCGCACAACGAGGCCCGCCGCACGTTCGCACGCGAGATCATCTCGACGCTCGGCGGCATGGTGGCGGCCAAGCTCGGCGGGCACCTGCTCGACAAGGCGGACGTGGACGACATCCGCCGCGAGCTGCGCGAGTCCGAGGAGGTCCAGGCCGCGATCTCGGCGCTGTGGCCGGTGCTGACGCCGTTCTCGCTGCTGTCCGAGCTGTACGCGAACCCGAAGCGCCGCAACCGCGCGATGTCGAAGTTCACCCGCGAGGAACGCGACCTGCTGCAGCGGACCTCGGACGACTGGACCCCGGCCGACGTCCCGTTGCTCGACGAGGCCGCGGAACTGCTCGGCGAGGACGACACGGAGGCCAAGGCCCGCGCCGAACGCCAGCGCCGCCAGGCCATCGAGTACGCCCAGGGCGTCCTCGACATCCTCGACCTGGAGGACGACGCCGACCCGGACATCCTGATGGCCACGGACCTGATGGACGCTTACCGGCTGGCCGAACGCCACGGCGTGGACCGCTACGAGACCGCGGCCGAACGCGCCGCGGCCGACCGCACCTGGACCTTCGGCCACGTCATCGTGGACGAGGCCCAGGAGCTGTCCGCGATGGCGTGGCGCACGCTGATGCGCCGCTGCCCCAGCAAGTCCATGACGGTGGTCGGCGACATCGCCCAGACCGGCGACGTCGGCGGCGCGCTGTCGTGGGACTCCGTGCTGTCCCCGTACGTGCAGAACCGCTGGCGCCTCACCGAGCTCACCGTCAACTACCGCACCCCGGCCGAGATCATGGAGGTGGCCGCGGACGTGCTCGCGTCGGTGGACCCTTCTCTCGTGCCGCCCGCTTCGGTGCGCGACACCGGTGTGCCGCCGTGGGTCGCGTCGGTGTCGTCGTACGCCTCCGAGGTCCCGGCGCTGATCTCGTCCGAGGTCGCGGCCGTGGGCGACGGCAAGGTGGCGGTGATCGTTCCCGCGGCACTGCTGCCCTCGGTCGGTGCGGCCGTGGTGTCGGAGGTCGCGAACTCGTCGACGGGCGAGCTGGAGGACGCGCAGGTCGTGGTGCTGGGGGTGACCGACGCCAAGGGGCTGGAGTTCGACTCGGTGGTCGTGGTCGACCCCTCGGGCATCCTGGAGGAGTCGCCGCGCGGGGCCTCCGACCTGTACGTGGCGTTGACGCGTGCGACGCAGCGGTTGGGCGTCGTGCACTCCGGGTCGTTGCCGGACGTGTTGTCCCGCTTGAAGGACTGCAGCTCCGCCCGGCCTCCTGCGCGAAACGGTCGCGGTGCCGCCGACGGCATCGTGGGCGCGGAGGAGGCCGGGAACGTTCAGCGTGCCAGCGCCAGCCCCAGAGTCGCGGCCCCCACCCCCAGCACGACGCTGACCGCGACGTTCACCAGCGCCGCCCGGTACTTCTCCTGCTCCAGCAACGACACCGTCTCGTAGCTGAACGTCGAGTACGTCGTCAGCCCACCGCAGAACCCCACCCCGAGGAGCGGCATCCACGCCGTCCCCACGAAGAACCCGATCAGGAAGCACCCCAGCACGTTCACGACCAACGTGCCGTACGGGAACGCCGACCCGGCCCGCTCCTTCACCGCCCAGTCGACCAGGTACCGGGCCGGCGCACCCAAAGCCGCCCCCACGAACACGGCGAGCACCGTCACCGCGTCACCCGCACCCCGACGAAAGCCGCAGCCACAGCACAAATCGGCGTCAGCAGAAGGAACAAAGGCCGTCCCGCCAGCGCGTACGACGAGAACGTCGTGAACCCGCCCAGGAACCCGACGCCGAAGAACGCGCGGACCAACGGCCGCGGCGCGGTGCCCATCAGCACGCCGATCAGGAACGACCCCAGCACGTTGATCACGAACAGCCCCAGTGCGCCGGGCACGAACGCCGACATCCCGTAGCGCGCCACGCCGCCGAGTCCGCCGCCGAGCGACACCAGGGCCACGAACCGGGGGTCAGGACGGTTCGGCAAGGTGCTCCACCAGGTGGTCCAGGGCCTTCAGCGCGCGCACGACGTCCTCCCGTTCCGAGGACTCCAGCTTGCCCAGTGCGGCGCCGATGCGCTTCTCGTGCTCGCGCTGCCAGACGAGCAGCTGTTCGTGTCCACGGGGTGAGACGGATAGCCGTGCTACCCGCCTGTCCCTGGGGTCGGCGCCGCGGACGACCAGGCCCGAGTCGATCAGCTGGGACACCAGGCCGGAGACCGTGTTGGGGGCCAGCCGCAGCGACGCGGCGAGGTCGCCGACCTTCATCGGGGGGCGTTCCGCGAGGGTTTGCAGCAGCTCTACCTGCGCCATCGGCAGGGACTCCCACGGCCAGTCCGCACGGATGCTCGTCCGCAGCGCCCGGCGCAGGCGGGTGACGACGTCGGTGAGCGTGCGGGCTTCGTCTGACATGCGGAAATCTTACTGAACGCGGGGATATAGCTCTGTGTCAGATATAATCTGACCACGATGAACTGGTTCGTCACGGAGTCCCCCAGGCCGGCGTGGATCGCGCAGTGGCCGAAAGCGCGTTGGCTGGTCATCGCGACCGTGTGCTTCGGGGCGTTCATGGGGCAGTTGGACGCCTCGATCGTCACGCTCGCGTTCCCCGCGATGGCAGAGCACTTCGGGCACGACCCGGAGATCGTCTCGATCAGCTACCTGGTCACGCTGGTGGCGTTGCTCGTCCCAATGGGCAGGATCGCCGACCGGGCCGGGCGCAAGATCGTCTACATCTACGGGTTCGCGCTCTTCACGGCCGCGTCGGTGGCGTGCGCGTACGCGCCGAACTTCGAGCTGCTCGTCGGTGCCAGGATCGCGCAGGCGGCGGGCGCGGCGATGTTGCAGGCCAACAGCGTCGCGCTGGTCACGACGAACGTGCCGCCGGAGCTGCGGCGCAAGGCGCTCGGCATCCAAGCCGCGGCGCAGGCGGCCGGGCTCGCGGCGGGGCCGTTGCTGGGCGGGTACCTCGTCGAGCACCACGGGTGGCAGGCGGTGTTCGCGATCAACGTGCCCATCGGCGTCGTCGCCATGATCGCGGGCCACTACCTGTTGCCCCGCACCAGGAGCACGCGGGAAGAGCGCGGCAGGCCCGGTCTCGCGGTGCTGCCGGGGCTGCTCGGCGTCGGGCTGACCTACGCGGCGTTGTTCGCGCCGATGACGTTGCTGCCGTTCACGATGAAACAACCGTTGGCGCACATAGGGCTCACGATCGCCGCGCTGCCGCTGGGGTTCGCGGTCGCCGCGACGCTCATCCACCGGCCGGGTGCCAGGACCGGGGCGTTGATCGCCGCCGTGGCGGTGCTCATGCCGGTGCCGCCGGTGGTGCAGCTGCTCGCGGCGGGCATCGGGCTGGGCATCATCGCGCCGTCGTGCACGCGACGGGTGATGGGCGCGTTGCCGGACCACCAGGCCGGTGTGGGCAGCGGGATGGTCAACGTCGCGCGCGGACTCGGCACCGCGCTGGGTGTCGCCGTCGCGTCGCTGCTCATCAACGCGTTCCAGTAGTGGCACCGGTTTCCGCTAGGCCGAAAGGGCGCCTCGGGGCGCTACCCCTCCCGCTCGCCGGTGGTGCCTCAGTAGCCTGGGCGCATGTCTGAACGGGTGAGCTGGGTCCCGCAGAACGTCGACACCGGGAAGCCGAGTGCCGCGCGCCTGTACGACTACCTGCTCGGCGGGGGGCACAACTTCGCCGCCGACCGGGCGCTCGCGGAGAAGTTCCTGAAGGCGCAGCCGAACGCGCGCACGATCGCGCGGCTGAACAGGGCGTTCCTGCGCAGGGCCGTGTTGTTCATGATGGACAACGGCATCCGGCAGTTCCTCGACCTGGGCAGCGGCATCCCGACGGTCGGCAACGTGCACGAGATCGCGCAGAAGGCCGACCAGGACTCGCGCGTCCTCTACGTGGACTTCGAGGAGGTCGCGGTCGCGCACAGCCAGCTCATCCTGGAGGGCGACCCGCGCGCCGCGATCGTGCAGGAGGACCTGACCAGCCCCGTCGCGGTGCTCAAGGCCGCGCGGGAGAGCGGCGTGATCGACTTCACGCGGCCCGTCGGCGTGCTGGCCGTCGGCGTCTTCCACTTCGTGCCACCGGAAGCGGACCCGAGGGCGGTCGTGGCCACCTACCGCGACGCCGTGCCCGAGGGCAGCTACCTCGCGTTCTCCCAGTTCACGCAAGACCTCCAGCCCGCGGAGATGGCCGGGATCGTCGAGGTCATGAAGAAGAGCCAGAACCCGATGCACCCGCGCACCCGCGGTGAGGTCGAGGCGTTCTTCGACGGCTTCGAACTGGTCGAGCCGGGCATCGTGCCGTTGCCGCTGTGGCGCCCGGAGGGCACGAACACCGAGGACCCGGACAAGGCGGGCATCTACGCGGCGGTCGGGCGCAAGGTCTGAACCAGCGGTTCCGGACCGGCGGGCCTGGCCGGGAGGGGCCGGCCGGGCCGGCTCCCCTGCTCGTCGATGTTGGCCCGGCGGCGGCGAATCCGTACGCTCTGTGCACAGGATGGAACTTCCGCAGCTCGCCCGCCGCTGGATGCACGCGCTGACGTCGACCGCGTACATCCCGCTGTCCCACGCCGAGATCGAGCAGACCCTGCTCGACGCGCTGCACACGCTGGCCGACTCCCCCGAAGCGGTTGCGAAACGGCTGGTGTCACTGCACGCAACCGGCCCGGAGTCGTTGCGCGTCACGATCGAGCTGCTCTCCCCCACCTTCGGCCTGCCAGTGCTCGCCCAGCTCAGCTCGGCGTACGCGCAGGCCATGCGGATGGACGCGTTCGACCAGCAGGAGCAGATCAAGGTCGCGATCGTGCGGGCCAAACAGCGGGTCGAGCGCACGCTCAAGGTCAGCCAGGCGCGGTTCCAGGAGGTGTTCGACTCCGCCGCGCTGGGCATCGTGATCACGGACTTCAACGGCCGCTGCGTCGAGGCGAACGACGCGCTGGCCGAGATCATCGGACTGGAGTCGGGCGCGGACCTGCACGGGCGCGACCTGACCGACTTCTACCACCCGGACGACCTGGCCGCGTTGAGCGCGTCGTACCAGCAGGTGCGCGACGGGCACGTCGACCGCTTCCGCGACCAGCGCAAGCTGATCCGCGTGGACAGCGAGCCGGTGTGGGTGCACCTCGCGGTGTCGGTGCTGCGCGACGCGGACGGCGAGCCGACGCACCACGTGACGATGGTCGAGGACATCAGCGAGCTGCACCTGTTGCAGCGCAGCCTCGACCACCAGCTGCTGCACGACTCGCTCACCGGCCTGTCGAACCGACAGCACTTCGTGACGCAGGTCGAACGCCGCCTCGACACCGACCAGGTCACGCTCTACCACCTCGGCCTGGACGCGTTCTCGGTCGTCAACAACGGTCTCGGCCACGACACCGGCGACAAGCTGCTCAAGATCGTCGCGAACCGGCTCGGCAAGCTCGCCGGTGAGAAGCACGCCGTGCTGGCCCGGATCGGCGGCGACGAGTTCGCGTTGCTGACGGTCTCCGACACCGTCACCACGACCGTCGAGGAGATCCAGGACGCACTCGCGGAACCGACCTTCGTGGACGACCACGGCATCGCGCTGTCGGCCAGCATCGGCGTGGTGGACCGGCCGCCCGCGTTCGCGACCGCGGGTGAGCTGATGCGGTGCGCGAACGCCGCGCTGCGCCAGGCGAAAGCGCGCGGCAAACGGCAGTGGGCGTTGCACGACCCGCACGACGACGCGCGCAGGCGGGGCCGGTACGCGCTGGCGGCGTCGATGCCCGGCGCCTGGGAGCACGGTGAGCTGAAGATCGTCTACGCGCCGGTGCACGACCTGGAGACCCGGGAGCTGCTCGGCGCCGTCGCCCGCCTGCACTGGGACGACCTGAGCCACAACGACACCATGGCGCTCGCCGACTCGACCGGCCTGTCCCTGCCGCTGGGCCGGTGGCTGCTGCGCGAGGCGTGCGGGCAGGCCGCGGCCTGGGTGGCGCGGCTCGGTGAGCGCGCTCCCACGCTGCACGTCGCACTGGGCGCCCTGCAGTCCCGGGACGAGGACCTGGTCGCCGACGTCAAACGCGCCCTCGACGAGACCGGCCTGCCCCCGGAACGGCTGCGGATCGCGCTCGACATCTCCTCCGTGCTGGCCGGCGACGACAACGCGCTGGTGCTGCACGACAGCGGCATCGTCGTCGCGCTCGACGGCTTCCGCGGCGGCCACGACGAACTGGCCGTGCTCGCCGAGGTGCCGGTCCGCTCGGTGATCACCCGCGCACCGGCACCGGGCTCCGGCTCGCCGCTGCTCCAGCCGATGCGCGACCTCGTGACCACCGTGCACGGCCTCGGCGTGCGGTTCGGCGTCGACGAGGTGCACACGGCGGAGGAGGCCGACCTCTGGCGTTCACTGGGCGCCGACGGGGTGATCGGCCTGCTGCCCGCACTGACCGCCGACGAGGTGACCGAGCTGCTCACAACTGCTTCACCGCCGCCAGCAGCTTCGTGAGCGAGTCCTTCGCGTCACCGAACAGCAGCGTCGTCTTCGGGTTGTACAGCAGCTCGTTGTCCACACCCGCGAACCCCGGCCGCATCGACCGCTTCATGAACACCACGGACTTCGCGCGGTCCACGTCGAAGATCGGCATGCCGTAGATCGGGCTGGACGGCTCGTCGCGCGCTCCCGGGTTCACCACGTCGTTCGCGCCGACCACCACGGCCACGTCCACCGACGTGATGCCGGGGTTGACGTCGTCGAGCTCCTTGAGCTGCTCGTACGGCACGTCGGCCTCGGCCAGCAGCACGTTCATGTGCCCCGGCATGCGCCCGGCGACGGGGTGGATGCCGTACGCCACCGACACCCCGCGCTGTTCGAGCTGCGCCACGAGCTCACGCACGGCGTGCTGCGCCTGGGCGACCGCGAGCCCGTAACCGGGCACCACCACCACGTTGTTCGCGTACCCCAACAGGATCGCGACGTCCTCGACCGTGCCCGACTTGACCGGCCGCTGCTCTTCTCCCTGCGCCACAACGGTTGCCGTCTTGAACGCCCCGAACAGGATGTTCGTGAGCGACCGCCCCATCGCCTGCGCCATCAGCCGGGTGAGGATCGTGCCGGACGCGCCGACGAGCGTGCCCGCGACGATCAGCAGCGTGTTCGCCAGCACGTAGCCCGACGCCGCGACCGCGAGGCCGGTGAACGCGTTGAGCAACGAGATCGCGATCGGCACGTCCGCGCCACCCACCGGCAGCACGAACAACGCACCGAGCGCGAGCCCGACGACCGCCAGGAGCCACAGCAGCAGCCCGGACTCGGAGCTGACCACCAAGGCGCACAGGGCGATCGACGACACCGCGGCCGCGATCGCGAGCTGCTGACCGGCCGGCAGCAGCACCGGGCGGGTCGTCATCAGCTCCTGCAGCTTCAGGAACGTCACCACCGAGCCGGAGAAGCTGACCGAGCCGATCAGCACCGTGAGCACCGTCGCGAGGCTGAACAAGAACCCCGGGTCGGGCACCGCGAAGAACTCGGCCAGCGCCACGAGTGCCGCGGCGGCGCCACCGACACCGTTGAACAGCGCCACCATCTGCGGGATGGCGGTCATCTTCACCGACCGCGCGGCCGGGATGCCCACCACCACACCGAGTGCGACGGCGAGCAGAATCCACAGTCCGTTGTGGACGACGCCGTGGACGTAGGCGGTGACGACGGCGACCAGCATGCCGAACGCGCCGATGAAGTTGCCGTAGCGCGCGTACTTCGGCGAGCTCAGGCCCTTCAGCGCCAGGATGAAGCAGAGCGCGGCGACGAGGTACATCAGCTGGACGGTCATCGTTTGAACATCTCCAGCATCCGGTCGGTCACCACGAACCCGCCCACCACGTTCACCGTCGCCAGGAACACCGCCAGCAGCCCCAGGACGAGCTCCAGCGTGCTCTCCGCGGACCCGGTGATGAGGATCGCGCCCACCAGGATCACGCCGTGGATGGCGTTGGCGCCGGACATCAGCGGCGTGTGCAGGATCGTGGAGACCTTCGAGACCACCTCGAAGCCCACGAACACGGCCAGCACGAAGATCGTCAGCAGGTCGATCACGGCAACTCCTTGCGGATCCGGCCGTCGTGGGTCACGCAGCAGCCGGCGAGCACCTCGTCGTCGAGGTCCGGCAGGACGACGCCGTCCACGACCATCAGCTTGAGCAGGTTGAGGACGTTGCGCGAGTACAGGCGGCTCGCGTGCACGGGCATGGAGGACGGCAGGTTCCGCACGCCGTGCACCAGCACCTCGCCGACCCAGTTCTCCTCCCCGGCAACGGTGTCGGTGCAGTTGCCACCGGACTCCGCGGCCAGGTCGACGAGCACGGAACCGGGCGGCATCGCCTTGAGCATGTCGGTGGTCACGAGCACCGGCGCCTTGCGGCCGGGGATCGCGGCCGTGGTGATGACGACGTCCGAGGCGGCGACGTGCGCGCCGATCAGTTCCCGTTGGCGTTCCAGGAACTCCTCGGACTGCACGGAGGCGTAGACGCCGGACTGGGTCTCCAGGTCGAGCTCCAGGAACTTCGCGCCGAGGCTGCGGACCTCCTCGCCCGCGGCCTTGCGCACGTCGTAGGCCTCGACGACGGCGCCGAGGCGGCGTGCGGTCGCGATGGCCTGCAGGCCCGCCACCCCGGCGCCCAGCACGAGGACCTTGGCCGGGGGGACGGTGCCCGCCGCGGTGGTGAACATCGGCAGGAAGCGCGGTAGTCGTTCGGCGGCGACCAGGACCGCGCGGTAGCCGGAGACCAGGGCCTGCGAGGACAACGCGTCCGCGCTCTGGGCTCGGGTGACGCGGGGCAGGAGGTCGAAGCTGAAGGACGTGACCCGTCGCTCGGCGTACACGCGGATCAGGTCCTGGTCGGTGGCGGGTTGCAGGAAGCTGATGGTGACGGCGCCCGGTTTCAGCCGGGACGCCTGCTCCGGGGTCAGCGGTTGGACGGACACGACGACGTCGGACTCGGCGGTCGGGTCCTCGGACGTCACGGTCGCCCCGGCCGCCCGGTAGGCGGCGTCGGGAGCGTGCGCGTGGCGCCCCGCACCTTCTTGGACGTGCACGGTCAGACCGGCATCGACCAGCGACGACACCGTTTCCGGTACGCAGGCGACGCGACGCTCGGCGGGCCGCGACTCTGCGGGTGTTCCCACTTTCACCGTACGCACGTTACGCGATCAAAGGTGACCTGGGCCACATCACAGTTGCCAGAGCACCGCACCGGCGAGGGTGAGGCACCCGACGAGCCCAACGGCGGGCACGAACCGCTTACCGAGCGTCCACGCGCTGGCGTTGGCGATCGCGTAGTAGAGCAGCACGCAGAACGAGCTGAACACGATCGCCCGAGTGACGTCGACGGTGAGCACCAACACGATCGCGACCAGGCCGGTGGCGACCTCGGCGGCGCGCAGGTCCGCGAGCAGACCCGGCAGCCTGCGGTCGCGCGCCATCGCCAGAGCGGTCCGGCTGACGCCCAGCTGCAACGACAGCAGCGAGCCGAGCGCGGCCAGGCAGGCGGCGACCCGGATCACCGGCGCCAGCGCGGGTGACACGTCGGCGAGCGTCCTCGTGGCGAGGTCGCTGCCCAGCGCGCTCAGCGCGGTGACCGCGACGGCCGCGTACACGACGAGCGTGATCGCCAACGAGATGACCACGGCACGGGGAATGGTTCGCTCCGGTTCCTTGACCTCCTCTCCGAGGGTCGCGATGCGCGCGTAGCCGGCGAACGCGAAGAACAGCAGCGCGGCGGCGGGAAGGATTCCCGCGGACAGGAACTCCGCCAGCTGCACGGCTTCACGCGCGGTCACGGTCGTCGCGACGAGCACCAGCAGCACCGCGACCACGATGGCCCTGGTGACCAGCGCGGACTTCTGCACACCGGTCAGGTTGAGCACCGTCAGCGCCACGATCGCCGCCACGGCAACGGTTTTCGGTGCGCCGGCGTAGGTGCCGACGGTCAGCGCCATGGCCGCGCACGACGCCGTCTTGCCGAGCACGAACGCCCACCCGGCCAGGTCGCCCCACACCCGCCCGAGGCGTTCCCGGCCGTAGACGTACGTGCCGCCGGAGCGCGGGTACCGCGCCGCGAGCCAGGCGCTCGACAACGCGTTGCAGCAGGCGATCACGCCCGCGATCACCAGGCTGACGAGCAGTGCGGACCCGGCGGCCGCCGCGGCCGGGGCGAACACCGCGAAGACACCGGCGCCGATCATCGAGCCGAGCCCGACGAAGACGGCGTCGGTGAGGGTCAGGCTTCTGGCGAGCTGCACGTGGTCAGTGTGCGACAGGGCACTTCCCGGGGGCCGCCGAGGGGAAGAAGTTCGGCAGCAGTTCACCGGTGTCGTAGTAGCGGTGGTAGACCGGCGTCAGCCCGCCCGACACGGGCGGCACGATCCAGGACCAGTCCGCGGGGCAGGAACGTCCGGCGGCCTCCTCCTTCTCCAGGTGCGTCAGGAACCTCTTCGACTCGGTGTGGTGGTCGGTGATCGTGACACCGGCCTGGGCGAACGAGTGCAGGACGGCGCGGTTGAGCTCCACGAGGGCCCGGTCGCGCCACAACGTCGCCTCCGACGACATGTCCAGGCCCATCCGCTTGGCGAGGTAGGGCAGCAGGTCGTACCGGTCGTGGTCGGCCAGGTTGCGGGCGCCGATCTCGGTGCCCATGTACCAGCCGTTGAAGGGGGCGCACGGGTAGTCGATGCCACCGATGCGCAGGCGCATGTTGCTGATCGCCGGGACCGCGTGCCACTTCACGCCGAGCTTGGCGAGCCACGGCAGGTCGGGGTGCGACAGCGGCACCTCGAGCACCGCGTCGGCGGGGATCTCGACCAGCGCGGGCTCGTGGCCCTCGCAGGAGACCAGCAGCGGCAGCACGTCGAACGGCCCGCGCGTGGCGGGCGGCTGCCACCCGTGCTCGACGGCGAGCTCGGTGAGCGCGAGGTTGCGGGCGTCGCCGAGCACCCCGCCGTCGGGCCCGCGGTAGGCGGCGTAGCGGATGATCTGCTCGTTGAGGACCTGCGGGGCGGGCATGCCGGGCTCGGCCGGGGAGAAGATCGAGATGACCGGCCGGATCTTCCCCTCGTTCGTGGCGACGCGGAGGTGTTCGACGCACTCCGCGGCCACGTCGGCGGGGGCGGACAGCTCCCGCAGGTCGCGCACCTTCAAGCTCCGCCAGTAGAGGCGGCCGATGCAGCGGGAGCTGTTGCGCCAGGCCACCCGTGCGCCGAAGGTCAGCTCGGCGGCGGTGTGGCGGTAGGTGCCGGTCGCCGCGATCTCGGCGTGCACCTCGGCGAGCCGGGCTTCGACCGGACCCAGGTCGGGGTGTTCGGCGTGGTGCAGGCGGACGAAGTCCTCCACCTCGGCGATGTCGAGCTCGCCGGCGGTCTCGCCCGGCGCCGGGGGGAACGCCGTGAGGGAACGGGGCATCACATCAGTCGGGACGGGGGTCATGGCGAGGCACCGTATCGCCGCTTTCGTGTGGCGAAAACCGCCTCTCGCGCTACACCGGTTGGATCATTGGACCGCATCCGACACGCTCAGCGAGTACTTGATACCGCAACCGGGTGACGATGCCTGCGACAAAGAATGGTCTTCGACCGTTATCTCGCCGCAACCGAACATTTATCAGTGATCCACGTCACCGCCCGGTTCGACCCGGTCGAGTGAACCCACGGGCGTGGGCATCGCGGGCACCTCCCATGACGAAAAGCGGGCCATGCCGCGCACCGCCACCGCCGCCGGAACCGCGCGGAACACGAGATCGCGCAACGCCACCGCGACCGGTGACCGCAGCTCGATCCCGAACCGCCCGGCCGTCCGCGACCCCCGCCACACCGCCTGCGTGCGCGGCCGTCGCACGGCGTCGTACCGGGCCAGGTCACCGCCGCAGGCCGCCAGCGTCACGGCGTCCTCCAGCGCCATGCACGCGCCCTGCCCCAGGTACGGGACCATCGCGTGGGCCGCGTCCCCGAGCAGCGCCACCCGGCCCGACACGAACGTCCGCAGCGGCGGCAGGTGGTGGACGTCGTGCCGGACCACGGCCGGGGTCGACGCCACCAGGTCCGGGATCGGGTCGTGCCAGCCGCCGAACAGCTCCACCGGGTCGAGGTCGGCCGCGGCCGGCGCCACTCGTGCGAGGTACCAGCAGACCCGGCCGTCGCCCAGCGGCAGCACGCCCGCCTCGCCGCCGGGACCGAGCGTCTGCGTGATCGGCAGCTCGAAGGGACCCGGCGCCACTCCCCGCCACGCCGTGGCGCCCGCGTACACCGGTCCCGGCACGTCGGGGAACAGCTGCGCGCGCAGGCGGCTGTTGATGCCGTCCGCCGCCACCACGAGGTCCGCGTCGAGGTCCTCGACGCCGGTGACCTCGGAGTCGGTGAAGAGGACCTCCGGCGGCAACGCGCGCAGCAGCACGCCGTGCAGGTCGGCGCGGTGCATCGCGATGATCTTCTCCTGGCCGACGTCGGGCAGGTGCACCAGCCAACGACCGTCCGACGCGCGCACGCCGCCCGACACCCGCGGCGTCCCCAGCCGCCGGACCTCGTCCTCCAACCCCATCCACGACAGCGCCCGCAGCGCGTTCGGCATCACCCCCACCCCGGCGCCGATCTCGCCGAACGCGGCGGCGCGCTCGCGGACCTCGACCTCCCAGCCCACGCGCCGCAACGACACCGCTGCCGCCAGTCCCCCGATACCGCCACCGACCACGATCGCCTTCACGGCCACTCTCCTCTACAGATGTAGAGGACACTACACCTGTAGACTACAGCTGTAGAGATGACGGGGAGCACATGCGCAGGGACCTGATCACCGACGCCGCGATCGACCTGGTGGCGACCTCCGGCATGCGGGGCCTCACGCACCGCGCGGTCGACCGGCAGGCCGGGCTGCCGGAGGGGTCGACGAGCGCCTACTTCCGCACCCGCAAGGCGTTGGTGGAGGGGTTCGTCGAACGGCTCGCGCTGAAGGAGCAGGAGGAGGTCGTCCTCGACCGGGACGACCTGGCCGGCGGTCTCGCCAGGACGGTCGACAACTGGCTGGTGGAGCGGAACCGGACGCTCGCGCGGTACGCGGCGATGCTGGAGGCCACGCACCACCCGGAGCTGCGCTCGATCCTCGCGCACTCCCCGCGGGAACGGGCGACGGAGCTCGCGCGGGCACTGGGCCACGAGGACCCGGAGGCGTCCGGCGGGCACATCATGGCGTTCCTCGAAGGCCTGCTCTTCTACCGGCTCGTCGGCGGCGGCAGCACCTCGGGACCGGAGCCGGGCACCGAGGAGAGCCGCCAGGACCTGCGCCGGGCCGTCGAAAAGGCGTTGCGACCGTAGGTACCGTGGGTCTCATGGGATTCGGGTACGGGGTCTTCTACCTCTGAGCCAGGACGTGTCGCCCAGCCACACGTCCTGATTTCACGTACCCAGAAGAGGATCCGGCATGCGTTCGCATGTTCATCTGACGACCCAAGACCTCACCAAGGGCTATGAGAGCGGTCCCGTCGTCGACGGTGTCTCGCTGAAGGTCTCCGCCGGGCAGCGCCTCGGCATCATCGGTGAGAACGGCCGTGGCAAGACCACGTTGCTCCGCCTGCTCGCCGGCGACCTCGCACCCGACCAGGGAACCGTCACCCGGCACGGTTCGTTGAGCCTGGTGCGACAGGAGATGCCGTTCCAGGAACGGGAGACGGTGGGGGACCTGCTGGACGAGGCGCTGCGCGTGAGCCGGCTCGCACTGTCCGAACTGGACAGTGCGGCGGAGCCGTTCGACGAGCCGCGCTACGAGCGGGCGCTGGCGCACGCGGAGGACGTCGAGGCGTGGGACGCCGAGCGCCGGGCCGGCATCGCGCTCAAGGCGCTCGACGCGGACCACGACCGGGCCACGCCGCTCGCGACCCTGTCGGTGGGGCAGCGCTACCGGGTGCGGCTCGCGTGCCTGCTGGCCGAGCGCGCCGACGTCCTGCTGCTCGACGAGCCGACGAACCACCTGGACGCGGCGGCACTGGGGTTCCTCACCGAGCGCCTGCGGCAGCACCCCGGCGTGACCGTGCTGGTCAGCCACGACCGCGCGCTGCTCGACGACGTCTGCACCCAGCTGCTCGACCTGGACCCGACGCCGGACGGCGAGGTGCGCCTGCACGGCGGCGGCTACCGGGCGTTCAAGGAGGCCAAGCGCGCCGAACGGCAGCGCTGGGAGCAGCGGTTCGCCCAGGAGGCCGCCGAGCACGACGAGCTGGCCGACAGGGTCGAACGCGCGCAGAGCCGGTTGCAGGACGCCTGGCGGCCGCCGAAGGGCGCGTTCAAGCACAAGCGCGGCACCCGTGCGGCGAACAAGATGCGCACCGTCGCCCGCAGGCTGGAGGAGCTCGACGACCAGCGCGTGGCCGCTCCCCCGCCCCCGCTGCGCTTCACGCCACCGGAGCTGACGGCGAGCGGCGACCTGCTGCACGCGACGCCGCTCGAGGTGCCGGGACGGCTGGTGCTGGACGAGCCGACGAACCACCTGTCGATCGCACTGGTCGACGAGCTGACCGAGGCGCTGCTGCGGACGAGGGCCGCCGTGGCCGTCGCGACCCACGACCGGCAGATGCGGACAGATTTCGACCGGTGGCGCACCGTGATCCTCAATTCACCTTCACGGAGTCGTGAAAGTTCTGTAGCTTCGGAACAGGTCCTCTACTGAGCACTGGGAGGTGTGCGAGATGACCGAACTGATCTCCGAACAACTGCCGACCACCCGCCAGAACCCGTTCGACCCGCCCGCCGAGATCACCGCCATCCGCGAGAAGGCCCGCATCAGCAGGCTGAAGTTCGCCGACGGCCACCTCGGCTGGCTGGTCACCGGCCACCACCAGGTGCGGGAGGTGCTGGGCAGCCCCAAGTTCACCAACCGCCCCGAAGAGCACCACCTGCTGGACCTGCGGTTCCAGGGGGAGGCTCCACCGGAGAACCGCAAGGTCCAGCCGGGCTTGTTCCTCAGCCAGGACCCGCCCGACCACACCCGGCTGCGCAAGATGCTCCAGGGCCAGTTCACCGTGCGGCGGATGAACCAGCTGTCCGAGTGGATCGGCCAGATCGTCGACGACCAGATCGCGCACATGCGCTCACTGGGCGGGAAGGCCGACCTGGTCAAGGAGTTCGCGCTGCCGGTGCCCTCGCTGGTGATCTGCGCGCTGCTGGGCGTCGCCTACGACGAACGGCACCGCTTCCAGGAGGACACCGCGAAGATGCTGTCGCTGGAGACCCCCGTCAAGGAGTCCATGGCGGCGTTCGCGCGCATCCAGGAGTTCATGCGCGAGCTGATCGAGCGCAAGAAGGCGAACCCCGGCGACGACATGATCAGCGACCTGATCGCCACGGGTGAGCCGACCGACGAGGAGGCGTCGAACATGGCGCTGCTCCTGCTGCTCGCCGGCCACGAGACCACGGCGAACATGCTGGGCATCGGCACGTTCACGCTCCTGCAGCACCCGGACCAGCTCAAGATCCTGCGCGACGAGCCGGACGTGGTCGACAACGCCGTCGAGGAGCTGATGCGGTACCTGTCGATCATCCACTTCGGACCGTCGCGCACGGCGCTGGAGGACGTGGAGATCGACGGCCACCTCATCAAGGCCGGTGACACCGTGGTGATGCACGTGCCGGCCGCGAACCGGGACCCGGAGAAGTTCGGCGGCAACCCCGACGAGCTCGACCTGCGCCGCCCGGCCTCCGGCCACGTCGCGTTCGGCCACGGCATCCACCAGTGCCTGGGCCAGCAGCTCGCCCGCATCGAGATGCGGATCGGCTTCAGCCGGCTGTTCGCGGCGTTCCCGGACCTGCGGCTCGACGTCGCGCCCGAGGAGGTGCCGCTGCGGACCGACATGGGCATCTACGGGGTCCACTCGTTGCCAGTAGCGTGGTGAACATGAAGATTTCCGTCGACCAGTCGAAGTGCTGCGGTTCGGGGATGTGCGTCCTGACCGACCCGGACCTCTTCGACCAGAACGAGGAGGACGGCACGGTGGTGCTCCTGCAGGAGCACCCCGACGCCGCGCACGAGGCCACCGCGCAGGAAGCGGCCGGCCTCTGCCCGGCGGGCGCGATCACGGTCAGCTGATCCGCGCGCGGTAGCCGTTGGGAGCTGCCAGGCGACATCCGTGCCCCGTCGCCTGGCACCACCGCGCCGCACCACGACGACGTCGAGCCAGGATCAGGACGTCGTGAGCCGCAGTTCGTCCACCTCCGCCTGGAACCCGGCCGCGGTCAGCGTCTCCTCCGCCTGCCGCCAGTGCTCGCGGGCCTCGTCGCCGCGCCCGCACCGCTCCAGCGCGTCGCCCATCACCCGCAGGGACCGCCCCAGCTCCGGCGGCGAGTCCATCTCGCGCGCCGCCTTCAGCGCCAGTCCGGCCAGTCGCAGCGCCTCGTCGGCGGAGGCCGCGAGGCCGGACCGCAGGCGCCACACCCAGATGCGCCCCTGCCGGTCGTCGTGCTCCTCGAAGAACTCCCACGCCGCCGTCAGCTGCTCCTGCGCGGGTGCGACGGCACCGGAGCGCACCAGGGTGTCGGCCAGGAACAACCGGATGTTCGCCGCCATGTCCGGGTCGCCGAGCTTCTGCGCCGCGGCCAGCGACGACCGCAGGAACGCCGCCGACAGGTCGAGCTCGCCGGTGAACTGGTGCAGCCGCCCCAGTTCCAGCGTCGCCATCAGCTCGCTCTGCTCGTCCCCCAGCTGCCCGGCCACGCGCCGCGCCCGTTCCAGGTAGTCCTGCGCCGCGGTCAGACCACCGGCCCGGCGTTCGATGGCGCCCAGCGAGCACAGCACCTCGACCTCGCCGTGCGGGTTGCCGGCGGCCACGAACCGGGTCATCGCCTCCCGGTGCGCGGCGCGGGCCTCCCGCGAGCGGCCGCTCCACTCGTGCATCCACCCCATGCCGTACCAGCCGTACGCCTCGCCCCACACGTCCCCGGCCGCCGCGAAGCCCTCCTGCGCCGACCGGAACTCCGCCGACGCGCCGGCGTAGTCGTGCAGCCGGGCGCGCAGGATTCCGCGCTGCTGGTGCAGCACCGGCTTCAGCGCGGCCGAACCGCATGCGAGGCCGATGTCGTTGATCTGCTCCCAGTCGTCGAAGCGGGCCCGCAGGTCGCAGAACGCCGACGAGCGGATCGCGAGCTGTGCCGCCAGGTCGCCGAGGCCCAGCGCGGCGGCCTGGGTCAGGACCGCCCCGATGTTCAGCCACTCCGCGTCGAACCACTCGGCGGCGTCGCCCAGGTCGAACGGCTCCAGCGCCCGCGGGGCCAGGCGGACGCCCTGGTGCGGCAGGTCGGCGTCGGCGCGCGTGACGAGGTCGAGCCAGCGTTCGACCAACGGCTTCAGCGCGGTGGCCGGGTCCTCGTCGGCGGCTTCCCGGCCGAACGCGCGCAGCAGGTCGTGCAGGCGGTAGCGGACCTGGCCGAGGGCGTCACGGCCCGCGTAGTCGACGAGGCGGGCGTCGACGAGGGCCTCGACGTGGTCCTCCGCGTCGTCGAGGTCCAGGCCCAGCAACGGCGCCGCCACCCAGGCCGGGAAGTCCGGTGTGTCGACCAGCGACAGCAGCCGGAACGCGCGGCGGTGCGTCTCGTCGAGACCGTCGTAGGACAGGGCCAGCGACGCGCGCACGTCGAGGTCGCCCAGCGAGAGCTCGTCGAAGCGGCGGCGTTCGTCGGACAGGCGGCCCGCGAGCTTCGCGAGCTGCCAGTGCGGGCGGGCGACCAGCCGGGCCGCGGCGACCCGCAACGCCAGCGGCAGCCGCCCGCAGTAGGTCACGATCGCTTGCGCGGCACCGGGTTCCGCGGCGACCCTGACGTCCCCCAGCGCGGACCGCAGCAGGCCCAGCGCGTCCGCGGGCGGCAGCACGTCCAGCGGGACGACGTGCGCGGCCTCCAGGCCCGCGAGCGCGGCCCGTGACGTCACCAGCGCCGCACCGGACGTCGTGCCTGGCAACAACGGCCGCACCTGGGCCTCGTTGACCGCGTTGTCCAGCACGACCAGGACCCGCCGGTCCGACAGCAGGTCGCGGTACAGGTCGACCCGGTCGTCCACAGTGGACGGGATCGCGCCGCCGGACACGCCGAGGCCGCGCAGCAACCGGTCCAGCGCCGCCGCGGGCTCCACCGGCTTCTGCTCACCGCCGCGCAGGTTCAGGTACAGCTGGCCGTCCGGGAACGCGTCGCGCACCAGGTGTGCGCAGTGCACCGCCAGCGAGGTCTTGCCGACGCCGCCGGACCCGGTGACCGTCCACGTGCCACCGCCGCGCAACCCGGTCGTCAGCCGCGCCACCTCGTCCGCGCGGCCGGAGAAGTCGCCGACCGCGGGCGGCAGCCACGACGGTCCCGCCTGGACGGCCACCGGTGCGGAAGACCCCGCCAGCACCTCCATGTGCAGCGCGCGCAGCTCGGCGTTCGGGTCGATGCCCAGCTCCTCCGCCAGCACCTCGCCGGCCCTGCGGTACACGTCGAGCGCCTGCGCCTGCTGGCCGGTGCGGTGCAGGGCGAGCATGAGCTGGTACCAGAAGCGTTCCCGCAGCGGGTGGTGCGCGACCAGCGACCGCAGCTCGTCGACGAGCTGGTCGTGCCGTCCCAGCTGGAGCTCGGCGTCGTTGCGCCGCTCCAGCACCTCCCAGCGCTGCTCGTTGAGCCGCTGCACGTCGGTCTGCTCCACGCGCAGCGACGACAGCTGGTCGAGCGCCGGTCCCCGCCACAGCGCCGCCGCCTCGCCGAGCAGCCGCGCCTCGGTCTCCAGGTCCGGTGCCCGGCGTGCCTCGGCCCGCAACCGCTGGAACGTCAGCAGGTCGAGCTGGTCGTCCCCGACGTGGATCGAGTAGCCGGTCGGCCACGTGCGCACGAGCTTGCGGTCCGCGAAGTCGTCCAACGACTGCCTCAAGCGCATGACGTACGTCTGCAACGTCGCCCGCGCCGAACCGGAAGGCTCCTCGCCCCACAGGTGTTCCATCAGCTCGTAGAACGACACGGGCGCGTTGGGCTTCATCAGCAACGCGGCGAGCAGAACGCGCTGTTTGGCCGAGCGCAGTTCCACCGGTCGGCCCGAGTCGAGGACCTGCAACGATCCGAGAACCTTGAACTCCCACCGCGGCATGGCGCAGATCCTAACCAGCCGGTAACCCGGGGTGTCAGCGAAATGTCAGCGGGTGACGTGATGCTTCTCGCCCAGGAAGCGGTCAACCTCCGGTGCCTCCGGCGCGTTGTCGTCGGCCGCTGATCCCGTGACCGGGAGCGGTTCCTGTGGCCCCCAGCCGGGTGCCGCTCCTGCCTTGCCGTCGCCGGGCCCGAAGCCCGAACCTCTCCTCGGGCCCGGCGACGCCTTCCGCTCAGGCGGCGCCGCGCGACGCCGACATGAACGTCCCCAGCCGCGCGGACAGCTCGTCGGCGGCCTCGTTGCCCCGCAGCCGTTCGACCTCCTGCCGCAACGGCCGCATCCGGTCCCGCGTGCGCACCGACCGGATCGGCCAGGACACCTCGATCGCCCGCACGCCGGCGGCGCGCGCCGGCTCGGGTTCGTTCTGCACCAGGTAGTTCATCGACAGCGCGGCCAGGCGGAACGACTGGCTGCGCGCCGCGTCCTCACCGCCGGAGGCGATCGCGCGCGTCAGCAACGGGATCGCGGTCCGCCCGTACTTCACGTCGCACGTGCGCGCCAGTTCCGTGTGCACCATCCCGCCGATGGACACCAGGTCGGCCTGGTCGAAGAAACGAGCCCACGGCGGTGCGTCTTCGTTGGACGCACGGTCGAACTCTTCTTCTGCACGCGCGAGCTGGCGCAAGGCGTGCTTCTCGGCGCCCATCTTCGCGAACGCCCACGCCTCGTTGGCGTGCAGGATGGACACGGCCAAGGTGGAACCGCTGGCCTGTGCGATGGGCAGTCCGCGTTGGAACGACGCCAAGGCGTCCTCGGCGAGGTCGTAGTGCAGGTGCACGCGTCCCATGCGGTAGAGGATGTTGGCCTCCAACGCGCTGTTGCCGGACGCGCGCACGAGGTCCATCGCACGGCCGAAGTGCACGTGCGCGGACTCCAGCAGGCCCATGTCGAACGACGCCCAGCCGGCCAGGTTGTGCAGGTCGGCGATGGCCACCTGCAACCGGCGCAGCACCCGGCTGGACGGCCCGGTGTCGAGCAGCGGGTTCGCCCAGCTCAGCAACGCCACGCAGGCGTCGCGGCAGGCACCGCCGCCGTGCTCGTGGTCGAGTGCCCGCAGCGCACCGGTCAGTGCCTCCACGTGCCGTGCGTCGGTCTTGTCCACGCGCACGGGAACTGCGTCGCCGTTGAACATCGCTGGCCCTCCTGACGTGCGCCGGCCACCTGTCGCCAGGTACCCGTCGCACACCGCCGGTACTCACCGCGCCGCCGCCACCATCTCGCTGTCCGGCCTGGTCGGGAAGGGTCTTTCGGCTCCCTGGACCGGCGTGAGCGCGACCGCCACGACGTTGTGGCGGCCGCGCTCACGATTCTGGACGGACGGCATGACCGGGAAGGGGCCAACGAGGTGTCAGCGGTCGGCGGCTGAATCCGTTCCCGTGACGACGGCTCACCGGAACGGCCGATCAGGTCACTCTTGCAGGGTCACCACCTGGGCGGGGCACCTCTCCACCGCGTCACGCACCCCCGGCAGCAGACCGGCCGCCGGCTCGGGCACCAGCACGACGCCGATGCCGTCGTCGTCGCGCTGGTCGAACACGTCCGGTGCGGCGAGCACGCACTGGCCCGCCCCGATGCACCTGGTCTGGTCGATCCGGACGACCGCGCTCACCACACCACCGGGATCTCTGCTGCGCCGTAGGTGATCATGTCGTTGCGGTAGGTCAGCTCCGTGACCGGCACGGCCGGGCGCAGGTTCGGGAACCGCTCGAACAACGACCGCAGGCCGATCTGCAGCTCCGCGCGGGCGAGGTTCGCGCCCAGGCACTGGTGCGGGCCGAAGCCGAACCCGAGGTGCGACACGGCGTCGCGTTCGAGGTCGAGCTCGTCGGCGCGCGGGCAGAGCTCCTCGTCGAGGTTCGCCATCAGCGACACGCTCACCCACTCACCGGCCTTGATCAGCACGCCGTCGACCTCGACGTCCTCGGTCGCCCGCCGGGTGAGGCCGGGACCGCCGAGGGAGCCGACGGTGTAGCGCATGAGCTCCTCGACGACCACGTCGGCGCGGCTCGGGTCGCGCTGCAGGACCGCCAGCTGGTCGGGGCGCTCGAACAGGTGCAGCGTGAACAGGCCGAGGAAGTTCGACGTGGTCTCGTGCCCGGCCGCGAGCAGCCCGATGCAGAGGAAGATCAGCTCTTCCATGCTGAAGTCGGTGTCGTTGGCCATCAGGCCGATCAGGTCGTCGTTCGTGCCCGCAGCCTTCTTCGCGGCGACGATCGGCGCGAGCACCTGGGAGAGCTTGGTCGCGTGCGCGATGTACTCGTCCTTGGAGCCGTTCTTGCCGAACAGGTCGCCGGCGGTGGCCTGGAACAGCTCCTGGTGCTCCGGCGGCACGCCCAGCAGCTCGGCGATCACCAGCGACGGCAGCGGCAGGCACAGCGAGGTGACCAGGTCGGCCGGTGCGCCCTTGGCCTCCATCGCGTCCAGGTGCTCGTCGACGATCTCCTGGATGCGCGGCCGCAGCTGGTTCATCCGCTTGACCATGAACCCGCGCGAGAGGGGACGGCGCAGGCGCAGGTGCGCGTCGCCGTCGATGCCGTTGATGTTGCCCGGCTGGTCGGCGTCGAGGACGGGTTCGCCCTCGTCGGTGCGCATCTCCGGCTGACCGCCCTTGCGGGTGCTGAAGCGCGGGTCGGAGAGCACCTTGCGGACACCGGAGTAGCTGGAGACGACCCACGCCTCGACGCCGTTGGGCCACAGCATCCTGACCGGGCCGCCGGAGACGGCGTCGGCGAAGCCGGTCGGCGACTGGAGGGGGTGGTCGCGTTCGTGGTGGACGGGGCAGACGGCAGCTTCGGTCACGGGTGTTCCCTTCAACAGAACAAATCTGTTCTTTTGGATCCACGACCGAACGTAGCGCAGCGGCTACTCCTTGACGAGTGGTTCGGTGGCGAAGGACCTGCCGATCAGCGGTCGCAGCAGGCCGTCGACGATCCCGCCGACCACGTCGGCCTCCTCCGACCGCAGCACGAACGTCGAGACCAGCGCCGTCATGAGCACGTCGGCGTCGAGGTCGCACGGCAGCTCACCGCGGTCCTTCGCCCGCACCACGGCCACCTGCAGCTGCTCGGTGTAGACGCGGTCGACGTGCTCTTCGCGCAGGCGCACCAGGTCGGCGTCCTGCCGGCTGCCCTCCAGCAGCCCGAGGAAAATCCCCGTCAGGTCGAACGGCCTCGGCTCGCCCCACGACCGCATGATCGCCCGCACGTCCTCCACGAACGAGCCCTCGTCCGGCTGGGCGAGCACCGGCATGTTCGCCCTCAGCGCGTCGACGATCAGCCGCGCCTTCGACGGCCAGCGCTGGTACAGGCTCGCCTTGCTCGCCCTGGCGCGGCTCGCGACGAGGTCCATGTTGAACCGGGCGTAGCCGACGTCGGCGAACACGTGGAGCACGGCGGCGAACACCTCCTGCTGCCGTGCGGGCGTGTCGAGAGGCGTGCGGCCCACCCTGGTCCCCTCCGGTCTCAAGTGCGGGCCACGCTACCGCCGGGTGCGTCCGCGAGCCGACCCGTGCGCCGGACCGACATCCACCTGAGCTGAGTTCCGTGCAGGGCCGTGACCAACGACTGGATCACCACCGCGTACATCAACTGCCGGTACACCACCTGCTGCAACGGGTACGCCCACAACGGTTTCACCGACTCACCGTCCAGCCGCAGCGCGTATCCCGCACTCGCGGTCTGCAGCAGGAGGAACACGGTCCACACGATGAACGCCAGCGGCGCGTCCGCGACGATGAACCCGTACAGCACGTAGAGGTCCATCACCGGTGCGAGCAGCGGCAGCAGCAGGTGGAACGCCAGCAGGTAGAGCAACCCGAACCGGCCCATCGGCCCGTTCTCCAGCAACGCGCCGCGGTGCTTCCACATCGCCTGGAACGTGCCGTAGGACCACCGGTACCGCTGCCGGAACAGCCCGTGCACGGTCACCGGCGCCTCGGTCCACGCCTTGGCCTGCGGCCGGTACGCCACCCGCCAGCCCGCCCGCGTGACCGCCATCGTCAGGTCGGTGTCCTCGGCCAGCGTGTGCTCCGGCACGCCGCCGACGTCGGTGAGCGCCGACCGCCGGAACGCCCCCACCGCACCGGGCACGGTCGGGATGCACCGCAGCGCGTGCAGGATCTGCCGGTCCAGGTTGGACCCCGCGCAGTACTCCAGGTGCTGCCAGCGACCGAGCAGGCCCTGCCGGTTGCCGACCTTCGCGTTGCCCGCCACCGCGCCGACCCCGCTGTCGGCGAACGGCTGCACGAGCTGGCCGATCGTGTCCGGTTCGAAGACCGTGTCGCCGTCGAGCAGCACCAGCACGTCGTGGCGGGCGGCACGGACACCCGCGTTCAGCGCGGCCGGCTTGCCCTGGTTGTCCTGGCGCAGGACGGTGACGCCGGGCAGGCCCAGCTCCTCGGCGCGGTCGGCGGTGCCGTCGGTCGAGCCGTCGTCGACGACGACCACCTCCACGTCGGCGAGGTGGTCGTTCGCGGCGATCGACCGGACGGTGGCCGCGATGTTCACGGCCTCGTTGTACGCCGGGATGATCACCGACACCGGTGGCGCGGTCCACGGCGGCGGCGCGTGCTCGCTCTCCCTGCGCAGGCGGCGGTCGGTGTGCGCGAGGCCGAGCTGCATCAGCGTGCGCAGGATGCCGAGCAGCGCCGCCACGGCGATCGCCGTGCCCATCACCGCGACGACCGCACCCCCGTTGCGCTGCGCCCACCCGGTGACGGCGCCGGTGAAGCGTTCGGCCGGGCCCGCCGCGGTCACGCCGTCCCCGAGCTGCGCGAACCGCAGGCCGGGGGTGCGCGCCAGCTGCCGGGCGATGTCCGCGCCGATGCTGCCGTCGTCGTGCAGCCGGACCACGCCGCGGCCCTGCGCCAGCGACATCCGCACCAGCGTGCCGATGTCCTGGTGCTCGCGGTCACCGCTGTCGACCTCGACCGGCGCGCCGACCAGTCGCGTGTGGACACCCAGCACGTCGGCGAGCGCGGCCTGCGCGAACGCGAGGTCGAGCGGGTTCACCCAGTCGCCCTCGGTGCGGAAGCCGTCGATGCCGATCCGGTGCCCCTCTGCCGCGATTCTGGCCGTCACCTCCGGGTTGCGGGTGACCTGCGTGCCCAGCACGAAGAAGGTCGCTTTCACGTCGGCCTCCCGCAACGCGTCGAGCAGATGCGGTGTCCACTTCGGATCAGGGCCGCCGTGGAACGCCAGCGCGACCGTGCGATCGGGCAGCTCGTGCACCGCGTGCGGTGCGGGCACCGGCTCGGGTCTCAGCGCGGCGTGGGCGTGGAACGACACCACGCACAGCAGCACCAGGAGCCCGAGCAGGATCGACAGCCAGTGCAACCGGGGCGTGCGCCTCACCACACCGCCAGCAGCGTGCCGCCGACCACCGCGGCGAACACCACCAGCCCGCCCGCGAGCGTCACGCTGACCAGCTTCGCCACTACCCGTCTGCCGCCGTTGCCGTCGACGAAGACCTGCATGTCCGATTCCCCCCAGAAACCGTGCGGACGACCGCGACCACCACGGCCGCGCCGACCGATGCCGCGAGCCACGGGAACCCGTTGACGAACCACGGGACCGCTGCCGCGGCGACCTCCTCGCTGCTTCCCCAGAACGACTGCCCCGTCGCCAGCCGCTGCCACGCCGCGTTGCCCGCGGCGAGGACGACGAAGACGACCGGTGGCGCCGGTGCCACCGTCCACAACCCCACCCGGCGCACGAGCGCCGAGGCGACCACGGCGCCCCCCACCAGCCAGACGCCGAAGGGCCACCCGAGGTTGTCCCCGTCCACCCAGAGACCCACCTGGGCGAACACCGTGAGCATCGCGAGCGCCGCCAAACCCGGCAGCTGCACCCCCATGAGCACGTAGAATAGTCGAGGGGATGGGGGATCTCATGAGTTCTGCCGGCCGCTTCCGGCGTGCCTGCCACGTGATCCTGCGCACGGCGTGGGTGCTGGTGTGCGCCGCGGTGCTCGTCGTGGCGGGCGTCGCGTGGTCGACGGTGGCCACGATCTCGACCGGGGTGGAGCGCTCCCACGCCATCGCCGCCGACGCGCCGCGGTCGGTGTCCGGGCGCAACGTCTTGATCATGGGCCTGACCACCCGGCTCGACCTGCACGGCGAACCGCTGCCCGACGACGTGCTGCGGCGGCTGCAGGCCGGCGAGAGCGACCGGGGCGGGTACAACGCGAACACGCTGATCCTGCTGCACCTGCCGGCGTCCGGTCCGGCCGTGGCGATGTCCGTGCCGCGCGACAACCTCGTCCCGCTGGCCTCCGGCGGTGAGGGCAAGGTCAAGGAGGCCTACGGGCGCGCGAAGATCGCCGAGGAGGACCGGCTGCGCGCCGCGGGCATGGCGGACAAGCGCCGGTTGGAACGCGCTGGGCGCGAAGCCGGTCGGCGGGCCCAGGTGCAGACCGTGTCGGCGTTCCTCGACCAGCCGATCGACCACCTCGTGGAGATCTCGCTGATCGGTTTCTTCCACATCGCGGAGGGCCTCGGCGGCGTGGACGTGTGCCTGCGGAACGCGACGGCGGACCCGTTGTCGGGTGCGGACTTCCCGGCGGGCCCGCAGCACCTCGACGCGGGCCAGGCGCTGTCGTTCGTGCGGCAGCGCCACGGGCTGCCCGGCGGCGACCTCGCCCGCACCCGGCGCCAGCAGGCGTTCCTGTCGGCCGTGGCACGGCGGCTGAAGGACCCGGCGGCGGTCCCGGCGATGATCAACACGGCCAAGCAGGACGTGGTGCTCGACGCGGACCTCGACCTGGCCGAGCTGGCCGGGAACCTGCCGTCCGAGGTCCGGTTCGACACGCTGCCGGTCGAGGGCGGCGCGCACGTCGGCGGGCAGGACGTGAACCGCGTCGACCAGGAGAAGGTGCGGGCGAAGGTCACCGAGCTGGCGACCGCTCCCCCACCACCCCCACCGAACGACGGCGTCCCCTGCGTCGACTAACGCGCCCCCGTGCTGCTCAGGTGCGGCGTTCGGTCACCCACGTCGCGATCTGCGCCCGTGACGTGAACCCGAGCTTCTGCAGGATGCGTTCGACGTGGCCCTCCGCGGTCCGCCGCGCGATCACGAGCCGGGCCGCGATCTCCTTGTTCGACATGCCGCCGGCGATCAGGTCGGCCACCTGCTGCTCGCGGCGGGTCAGCGGGGTGGGCGGCTCGACCGGCTCCGGTACCGCCGGCTCCTCACCGATGGCGAACGCGAGCGCGTCCTCCAGCTCCAGGTCCATGCCGTGCCGGAACGCCACCCGGAACTCCGCCTCGCCCAGCGCCGTGACGACCGCCGACTCGCACTCCCCGTGCGGCGTGCCGAAGTAGCGGGAGCCGAACATCGGGTAGCCGACCGACCGCCAGATCTCGCTGGTCGCACCGAGCAGCGTCGCCGCGCGCCGGGCGTTGCCCTGCGAGGCGGCGATCCAGGCCAGCACCTCCATGCCGAGCACGATGCCGAGCAGGTCGTGGAACGTGCGCTTGATCCGCAGGCAGTCGCGGCCCAGCGCGTCCGCCCGCGCGAGGTCGCCGCTGGCCCACGCGCACAACGCGAGCACGTAGATGGCGTACGCCTGCGCCCACAGCTCGCCGTGCTCCTCGCCCACGGCCTTCGCCTCGACGCAGAGCCGTTCCGCGGTGGCGAAGTCGCGGCGGAAGGTAGCGGAGATCGCGAGCTCGATGCCCGCGAGCATGGTGTGGCTGTTGACCGCGCCGAGGCTGCGGTAGCGCCTCCTGGCCTCCTCGAACAGCTCGTCGGCCAGGTCCAGGTCGTCGCCGACGAGGTGGGTGCAGGCCAGTCGGTGGGTGGCGTAGGCGAGCGCCGACTCGTCACCGGCCGTGCGCGCGTAGTCGCGGCACTCGTCGAGCATGCGTACCGAGGTGGCGATGTCGCCCTGCAACGTGGCCACGTAGCCGTTGACCCACAGGGCCTTGGCCCGCACCGGGCCGGTCGCGGACGTCTGGAGCGCGCGGTCGAGCCAGTGCCGGCCCTCGCCGAGCATCCCGCAGCCCGCCCAGTAGAACCACAGCGTGCCGGCGAGGTGGACGCAGTGGTCACCGGCGGCGGAGAAGCAGAAGTCCAGCGCGGACCGGAGGTTCGCGTTCTCCAGGTGGGTCAGCGCGAAGATCCGCGGCTGGGCCGGGCCGAACCACTCCTCCTCGCGCCGCCGGGCCCACTCGATGTAGTGGTCGCGGTGCCGTTCGCGCAGCACCTGCTCGCACCCGGCGGAGCGCAGCTTGTCCAAGCCGTACTGGCGCAACGGCTCCAGCAACCGGAACCGGGTGCCGGACGGGTGCTGCTCGGCCACCACCACGGACTTGTCGACCAGACCGGCCAGCGACCGCATGACCTCGTGGGTGTCCACGCTCTCACCGGAGCACACCCGTTCCGCGGCCTCCAGGTCGAACGTGCCGGAGAACACCGACGCGCGCGCCCACAGCACCTGTTCGGCGCGGGTGCACAGGTGGAAGCTCCAGTCCACCGCCGCCTGCAGCGTCTGGTGCCGCGGGTCGCCCCCGCGCCGTCCGTCGCCCAGCACCCGGAACGTGTCGTCCAACCTGGACAGCAGGTGGTCGAGCGTCAGCACCCGCAACCGCACCGCGGCCAGTTCGATGGCCAGTGGGATTCCACCCAGCAGCGCGCAGATCTGGCTCACCGCGGCGTGGTTGGCCGCCGTGATCGCGAACCCCGGCTCGACGGCGGCCGCGCGTTCGGCGAACAGGTCCAGCGCCGGGTCCCGCGGCAGCGGCGCGACCTGCCACAGGTGCTCACCGTCCACGCCGAGGCGTTCCCGGCTGGTCGCGAGCACGCGCAGGCCGGGCACACCGCGCAGCAGCCCGTCCACCAGGTCGGCGATCGCGCCGACGACGTGCTCGCAGTTGTCCAGCACCACCAGCACCTGCCGGTCGCGCAGGTGTTCCACCAGGACGGTCCGGTGCCGGCGGACCGTGTCGTCGTGCACCCCCAACGACTCCAGCACGGTGTGCACGACCAGGTCCGGGTCGTTCAGCCCGCCCAGCTCCACGAACCACACGCCGTCGGGGAACGCCCGGCGCAGCTCGGCCGCCGCCCGCAGCGCGAGCCGGGTCTTGCCCACCCCGCCGACCCCCGTCAGGGTGACCAGGCGCGACTCCGCCAGGAGTCTCCTGACCTCGGCGACATCCTGTTTCCTGCCCACAAAAGCAGTGGTGTCGGCAGGCAGGTTGCCTTTGCGACTCGGGGAAAGTGCGCTGCCCACACCGCACCCTAGGTCGGTGCGATCGGCCGCTGCAACGCGGTCCCCCGGAGGTACCAACGCCGGAACACGGGTAGTTACCCCCTAGGGCGACCGGGTCGTGACAGCCAGTGTGGGAGGTGGGAGCCCGCGTTCCGGGGAGGGAAGGACCATGACCGCTGACACCGCCGCGCACGGTCTCGCCGTCGGCCTCCGGGAGCAGAACGGCGTGCTGGTGGTGCGTTTCACCGGCCGCCTGGACTGGTCCACGTACCTGCGCGTGCAGGACGTGCTGCTCGACTGCGCCACCAGGGAGCTGGTCGGCGTCGTCGTCGAGCTCGACGGCCTCGTGGCCGAGTCGCCCGCGCTGCTCGTGGTGTTCGACGTGGTGTGGCTGTCGGCGGCGCGCTGGCCGGGCATCTCGCTGAGCCTCGTCGTGGGCGACCACCGGTTGCGGTCGACGCTGGGGGCGCGCGGTCTGCCGCGGCACATCCCGCTGCACGCCACCACGGAGGCCGCACTCGCGAACGTGACCCGTTTGCAGCACGAGGACCGAGTGGACGCCGTGCTGCCCACGTGCCGGTGTGCGCCGCATGTGGCAGAGCGCATCACCGAGCGCGCGTGCGAACGGTGGGGCGTGCAGGCGTTGCTGGACGTGGCGCCGCAGCTGGCCGTGGAGCTCGTGTCGCACGTCGAGGACGAGCAGCCGGTCTCGTTGTTGCTGCGCATGCGTGGTGACAAGTTGTCCGTGGCGGTGCGCACGACCGCACGGCTTGACCTCAGGCAGTGGAACACCATGCGGCGCAACGTCGCGTCCATCGCCGTCTGCAACTTCACCATGGGTGAGACGCCGGCCGGGGGCGGACGGCACGTCATCTGGGCGTTGCTCGACGTGCCGCAGGACAGCCGGCGCCGTCCCGCCGCGTTCGGCGAGACCGTCGCCTTCACCCACCCGGCCTAACCCCTCCGGGTCTTTGCAGAACCCGAACATCCGCCGGACCTGCCTCTGACGGCGGGCCGCCATCGTTCTGCGTCATGGACATTTCACGAATCGGCGTGGTCGTCGCCGGACTGCTGCTGCTCGGCGCGGGCACCGCGTCGGCCCAGGAACCGGTCACGATCAGCCCGGAGAAGGTGCGCAAGATCTGCGAGCAGCGCGTGCCGCGAGTCGAGGCCAAGGTCAAGGCGCTGACCGACAGGATCAACGGCACGCCCGAGACGCTCGGCTCGACCAAGTGGCTGGAGCAGAAGGCGGCCGACGCGCGCAAGGCCGGCAACACGGCGCGTGCGGACGTGCTGGACGCGCGGGTGAAGCTGCGCGCGGCCCAGCTCGTGCGGCTCGGCCAGGCCGGTGAGCGGGTGGCGAGGTTCAAGTCCGAGCACTGCGGTGCCAAGTGAGGTGGGTGGCCGCGCTCGCGTTGCTGGTCTCGCTGACGGCGTGCCGGGGTGAGGAGCCGGCCCTCGACCTCGATGCTGTGGAATCGACGCTGAACAGCATCGAGTCCGAGATCGACCAACTGGGGTGAGCAGTGGAACGTGGCCTGGTGCTCGTCGTGGAGGACGAACCGGCGATCGCCGAGCTCGTCGCCCTCTACCTGCGGCGCGACGGGTTCGGCGTGCACCTGGAGGCCGCGGGGGACGCGGCACTGGCCGCGGTCCGCTCACTCGCGCCGGTCGCGGTCGTGCTGGACGTGGGCCTGCCGGGGATGAGCGGCATCGAGGTCTGCCGCGCGCTGCGGGCGGCGGGCGACTGGACGCCGGTGCTGTTCGTGACCGCGCGCGACGACGAGGTCGACCGGCTGCTCGGGCTGGAGCTCGGCGCGGACGACTACGTCACCAAGCCGTTCAGCCCGCGCGAGCTCGCGCTGCGGGTCCGCACGGTGCTGCGCAGGGCCACGCCCGCCGCGACCGCCACCGAGGCGCTGCGGGTGGGTGACGTGCGGCTGGACGTCGGGGAACGCCGCGCGTGGGCCGGCTCCGCCGAGGTCTCCCTGACCTCGACGGAGTTCGGCCTGCTCGCCCACCTGATGCGGCACCCGCGCCGGGTGTTCTCCCGCGAGCAGCTGCTGAGCGCGGTGTGGGGGTACTCGTCCGCGGCCGGGACGCGCACGGTCGACGTGCACATCGCCCAGCTGCGCGCGAAGTTCGGCGTCTCCAGTCCTATCCGGACGGTGCGCGGCGTCGGCTACTCGGCGGACGCGTCGTGAACCTCGCCACCCGGATCGCGTTGCTGTGCCTGGGGGTCGCGTTCGTCGCGGTCCTCGTCGCCGGGTTCGTGTCCACGCGCCTGTTGCTGAGCACCTCCCGCGAGGTGAGCCGCGAGATCCTGGCGAACCAGGCCGACGTCGTCGCGGGCCAGGTGTCGAACAGGCGGGTCGAGCAGGTGCTGGAGGGGCAGGGCATCGCGATCGTCACGATGTCCGCGACCGGTGAGGTGTCCGGCCAGGACAAGGCTGCCGTGCGGGCCGCACGCGCCGTGCACGCCGAGGAGGTCCTCACCGGGAAACCGGTGTCGAAGACGAGCGGGCGGCTGCTGGTCGAGGCGCGGCCGTCCGGTGGCGGCGGGTTCGCGCTGGTGCAGGAGACCGAGACGGGCGGCAACGCGCGTGCGCTGGTCCGCAACGTCCTGTTCGCGCTCGCCATCGGGTTGGTCGTGGCCTGCGTGGCCGGGTTGGCGCTGGGCACGGTGCTGGCGCGGCCGTTGCGCCGGGTCGCCGGGGTCGCGCACGCGATGAGCGGTGGCCGGCGGGACCTGCGCGTGCCGGTGTCCGGCCCGTACGAGCTGGCCGAGGTGTCGAGGTCGGTGAACGACCTCGCGGACGCGTTGCAGCGCAGCGAGTCCCGGCAGCGCGACTTCCTGCTGTCGGTGTCGCACGAGCTGCGCACGCCGCTGACCGCCGTCACCGGGTTCGCCGAGTCGCTGGCCGACGGCGTGGTCACCGGCGAGCAGGTGGCCCCGGTCGGCGCGGTGGTCCTGTCCGAGGCCCGCCGGCTGGACCGGCTCGTGTCCGACCTGCTCGACCTGGCCCGCCTGGGCGCCGACGACTTCCGCCTCGACCTCGCCGCCGTCGAGCTGGTCCCCGTGGTCCGCTCGGCCGCCGAGGTGTGGCACGCCCGCTGCCACGCGGCCGGCGTGCGGTTCTCGGTCGACGTCACGGCCTCCCCGGTGGTGCGCGCGGACCCCCGGCGGCTGCGCCAGGTGATCGACGGCCTGCTGGAGAACGCCCTGCGCGTGACGCCCGCGGGCCGCCCGGTCGTGCTCGCGGTGTCGTCGGTGCTGGAGGTGCGCGACGGCGGCCCCGGCCTGGCACCGGAGGACTACCCCGTGGCGTTCGACCGCGGCGTGCTGCACGCCCGCTACCAGCAGACCCGCCCGGTCGGCACCGGTGTGGGCCTGGCGCTGGTGCACGGCCTGGTCACCCGGATGGGCGGCACGATCACGGCGGGCCCCGCACCGGAGGGCGGGGCCGCGTTCACCGTGGCCCTGCCGCTCACTTCGCCTGGGGCAGCTTGACCTTCTTCTTCGCGCCCGGAGCCGACGGCGGCGGCACGACGGGCCCGATGTCACCGTCCGGCGCCTCGTCGAGGTCGACGACGACCGGCGCGTGGTCGCTCGGTCCGGTGCCCTTGCGCGCGTGCCGGTCGATCCACGCGGCCTTCGCCCGCGGCGCCACCCCGTCGCTCGCCAGGACCAGGTCGATCCGCATGCCCAGGTCGCGGTGGAACATGCCGGCCCGGTAGTCCCAGTAGCTGAAGATCCGCTCGTCCGGCCACCGCTCGCGCACGACGTCGTGGAACCCGAGCGCCTCGATCGCCCGCAGCGCCGCCCGTTCCGGCTCCGTCACGTGCGTGTGCCCGGCGAAGGCGTCGGGGTCGAACACGTCGGCGTCGGCGGGGGCGATGTTGATGTCACCGCAGACCAGCGCGTCCGCCGGCCCGGCTGCGAGCACGTCCCTGAGTGCGGCGAGCCACTCCAGCTTGTACTTGTAGTGGTCCGACTCCGGCTCACGCCCGTTCGGCACGTACAGCGAATGCACCCGCACACCACCACACGTGGCGGCCACGGCCCGTGCCTCCTGGTGCGGGAACCCCGGCGCACCGGCGACACCGACCTCCACGTCCTCCAGCCCGACGCGCGACAGGATCGCAACCCCGTTCCACTGCGTCTCGCCGAACACCGCGACCTGGTACCCGCGCTGCTCCAGCTCCGCGCCGAGCAGGGCGGTGAAGGCGTCGTCGGCCAGCTTGGTCTCCTGCAGGCACACCACGTCCGGCTGCCGCTGGTCCAGCCACGGCAAGAGCCTCGGCACGCGTTGCTTGACGGAGTTCACGTTCCAGGTCGCCACTCGCACCCCGACCACGGTAGTCACAAGCCCTGGAGCCCGCATGGAGCCGGGTGACGGGCCTGGTCAGGCGGACGGTCCGTCCTCAGTGGACTCCCATCGCGCTGCGGCCGGGAGGTCAGCTCGCCACGGCCGGCCACTCGGTCGGCACCACTCCTGCGGAGCGCAGCCGGCGGGCCTGCTCCGCACCCGGTGCACCGGCGTGCTCCAGCGCGGCCCACGCCAGCAGCCGCACCTCGGCGGACGGCCCGTCCACGCAGAACGCCGCGAGCTCGGCCGCCGCCTCCCCGGCGTCCCTGGCCGCGACCCAGGCAGCCAGGACCGGTTCGGCGACCTCCGGTGCGCAGGGCTCCACCGCCTCGCACACCTCCTCCAGCGGGAACTGCGCGAACTCCTCCACGGACGGCGCGTCGAACCCCTCCGCGCGCAACGCCCGCTGCACAGCCCACCGGCCGAGGGGTGTCAGCCGGGCGAGGGTGAGGTCGGGATCATCGTTGCCGGACAGCTCGATGATCTCGGCGTGCTCCTCCGCGTCCGCGGACACCGCCAGCTCGACCACCCCCAGCACCGCCAGGGCCCCGAGCACAGCGGCGAAATCCCGCCGCCACATCACCTCCCGGGCACCGGCCGGCAACCCGCCGACCTCGAACCACGCGGACACCGCGTGGTGAGCGCTCTCCGCCAGCAGCTCCACCGGTACCGGTGCCCCGCCTGCCGGGTAGAGGCCCAGCCACAGGTCCAGCAGCACCTCCCGCAGCGCCAGCCCGAGCGGAGAGGGTGCCTCGTGCCGGCTCGCGGGCGCGCACGCCTCGGGCCCCAGCCCGCCGTACGCCTCGAACGCCCGCCACCACAGCTCCACCGGCCGGTCCAGGAGGCCGGCCGCACTCTTGACCGCCACGAGCCTGCCCTTGACCACCCGGACCAGGCGAACGGCCCTGGCCCAGGCCACCAGCAGCGACACCTCCGGCAGGTCCTCGCTGCCGCGCGCCCGTTCCGCACCCGGCTCGTCCAGTCCCAGCAGCACTGCCAGCTCACGGGCGTCCGCAACGAGCAGGTGCTTCGTGGTCGTCACCGCACGACCGGCACCCACCCACGTCACCAACGTCCGCAACCGGGTCACCACCCCGGTGGCCTCCGCCAGTGCCGCGAGCTCGCCATCGGGCGGAACGGGCACCGGCGGCAACGGCCCCGGCGCACCCCCGCCGAACTCGGGGAGGAGCAGGTCGGCTCCACCGCCGTCCGCGTGCCTGCGCATGATCTCGGCCAGCACGTCCTCGTCGTACTCGACCGCACCGCCCTGAACCGCCAGCAGGAAGTCGCGGACGTCGTCCTCGTCCTCGGGGTCGACGCCGTGCTCGATCATCCGGGTCGCCCAGAACTTCGCCGGCCCGTAGTTGCGCTCGTCCGCCATCCTGGCCAGGAACTCCGGAGCGCTCCGGTCGATCGCCGCGTGCAGCTCGCCCCCGTTCCACTCCTCGTCACCGCGGGTCGCGGTCAGGAAGTCGGCCCAGTGGTGCAGCGTGGTCAGCACACCCGACCAGTGCGGCCGCTCCAGCGTGGCCTTCCGCGGGAACCATTCGAGCAGGAGCACCTCGACGTGCGGAACCCGTGCGTCCAACGCCGCCTCGACGACGAAGAGGTCGACCTCGAGCCCCCGCCCTGCAGCCCAGTCATCGAACTCGGCCACCAGCTCGTCGACCTGCTCTTCCCGCGGTTCCAGGACATCCACGGAGTCATCCACCTTCCACGCCATCCGGCGCTGACCAGCACCCGACCGCGCCAGCGGACCCGCGCCAGACGAACCGGTGGGGAAGGTGGGGCTCGAACCCACGACCTGACGGATTATGAGTCCGCTGCTCTGACCAACTGAGCTACTTCCCCCGCGCAGCGGCCGTCCGCACGGCTGCGCACTGCGTGAAGGAGGATACCGATCACGCCGATCAGACCTTGCGCGCCCCCGTGGCGAGCGCCACATAGGCTGCACGCGTGCGTTTGACCCTCCGCGACTTCACGCCGGCGGACGAGGCCGAGGTGCTGCGGCTGTTCGCCGCCTGCGACGACTGGTTCCAGGCCGCCACGGGGCACCCGTCCGGGCCCGGCGACGTGCAGGGGTTGTTCTACGCGTTGCCGGAGGGGGCCGCGTTCGAGCAGAAGCACCTGCTGGTCGCCGAGGCCGAGGGCATGATCGGGTTCGTGGACCTGGTGGTCGACCACCCGGAGCCGGGGCACGCGAGCATCGGGTTCTTCCTGGTGCCGGGCGACCTGCGGCGGTGGGGCATCGGCAGCGAGATGGTCAGGGCGCTGCGCGAGCGGTTCCCGGCGGTCACGCGGGTGCAGGCCGGGCTCAGCGACTTCGAGCCCGGCGTCGAGTTCCTGAGGGCGATGGGGTTCGTGCTGAACGGTCAGCGGGCGGTGCTGGAGCTCGCGCCGAGGTCCGAGGGCCGGTAACCCCTCGGGTAGCCGGGGTAGGTGCGGTTGCGGGCGTTCGTGAGCTTCAACGTGCGGCGCACGGGCATGTGGCGCACCACGGCGGCACGGGTGCGCAAGGCGAAACGGCCGAGGGCGCTGAGCCACGCCGGGGCCGCGGTGAAGCCGAACGCGCGGATCATCGGCTGGTCGAGCAGCGCGACCACGGCCCGTGCGACCGCCGGGCGGACCGCTGCCGGGTACCACGAGCAGAACAGGTCCAGGGTGTACTGGCCGATGCGGCGGTTCGAGGGCGCGTAGACGAAGTGCCGGTCCTCGTAGGCCTTCTTGAACGCGCGGTACTCGTCGAAGTCCGCGGGGATGTCGCGGATGCCCATGCGCGCGCCGACCGCGCGGTAGAAGTGGAACGCGGCCAGTTGCTCGTTGCGTGAGAGAGGACGCCAGCCGTACTGGGTGAGCCAGTCGATCGGGTCGTAGATGAACGTGGCGAGCACGTACCGCATGTCGTCGTTGGAGATGTCGTAACGGCCGTGCTGCCGGTTGACGACCCGCAGGGCCTCGCGGCCGCGCGGGGAGTCGTAGCCGTGTTCGACGAGCTCGGCCATCAGCACGGCGGTGTCGTCGTAGCGCTTCTGCGGGCGGCGTTCGAACTCGCCGGTGCGTTCCAGCAGACCGGAGATCGTGGGGACGCAGTAGGTGCGGAACAGCGCGAACTCCAGCGCCTTCTGGTAGTCCCACGGGAACTCCAGGCCGGCGGAGATGCGCAGGACCTCCTGGTGGTCGGCCACCGGGTCCAGCGAGGTGATGCGGCGGAGGTTCGCGAAGCGCATGGCCCCAAGGTCACGCATGGGCCTCGAAACCAAAAGACCCCAGTCGGATGACCAGGGTCTTGAGAAGCTCCCCCAACTGGACTCGAACCAGTAACCCTGCGATTAACAGTCGCATGCTCTGCCAATTGAGCTATGGGGGAATGTTCTGTTGTCTCCGTCAGGCTTGGTTCCTCCTGACAGTGGGTAACTCTACATGAGGCTGGAAACGGGTTCTGCAGGCACCCCCCGTTTAGCCCAGGAACACCACTTGACCAGGCCTGTTACGAGAGGGAACCGGATGATGAAGGCCATGCTGATCGGAGCGGCCGTCGGCTACGTGCTCGGAGCGAAGGCCGGGCGGGAGCGCTACGACCAGATCGTGCGCGCCTGGCACCGGCTCACCGAAAGCCCGACCGTGCGCAAAGCCGCTGGTACGGCCAAGGACAAGGCGTTCGAGGCGGCTCACATCGCCAAGGAGAAGTCGGTCGAGGCCGCGCACGTCGCCAAGGAGAAGGCGCCCTGGACCAAGGAGAAGACCACCACCTGGTCCAACGGGCAGCCGGTGACCTGAGACGGTCGTCACACCTGAGCGACCACGAAGATCCGCCTGAACGGGAACCACGTCGTGCCGTCGGCTCGCCGCGGGTAGGCCTCGCGCAGCCGCGGTGCCAGCTCCGCGACGTACGCGTCGTAGTCCGAAGAGGACAGCGCGGCCCGCACCGGCCGCAACGCCGTGCCGGAGACCCACTCCAGCACGGGGTCCGCGCCGGAGAGCCGCTGCACGTACGTGGTTTCCCAGGCGTCTACGGAGGAGCAGCCGGCCAGCAGCTCGGCGTACTCGACCGGCTGCAGCACCGGCTGCTCGGCCCGGAAGACGTGCGCCAGCCGCTCACCCGCGACCTCCCGGATCAACCGGTGCGAGGCGTCGGCGTAGTTGCCGGGCACCTGGAACGCGAGCCACGCCCCCTCGGGCAGCACGGCCGCCCACCTCTGCGCGATCACGGGGTGTGACGCAATCCACTGGAGCACCGCGTTGGACACCACGACATCGGTGTCGGGCGGCGGCTCCCAGGTCGTGACGTCGTCCACCCGCGCGTCCACACCGGCCCGCCGCGCGGCCTCGACCATCTCCGGCGACGAGTCGAACGCCTCGACCACTGCGCCCGGCCACCGCTCGCGCAGCGACACCGTCAGGTTGCCGGGGCCGCAGCCCACGTCGACCACGCGCCGCGGCGACTCCGCCCGCACGCGTGCCAGGAGCTCGTAGAACGGCCGCGCCCGGTGATCGGCGAAGGCCAGGTACTGCGCCGGATCCCACATGCCGCTTACAGTACACGCGTACTGCTAGCGCGCCAGCTCTTGCGTGAACAGCGCTAACGCGGCTGCTTCTCGACGAACGCCGTCACCGCCGCCCGCACCGCCGCCTCGTCCACCCCGGCGTCACCGCGGGCCTGCCACACCGACCCGTCCCGTCCCGGGACCTTCCGCTGCAGGACCCACACCCCGGGCGGGTCCACGCGTTCCCGGTGCCGGATCGACCCCTCGACCCGCTGCGAGATCGCGCGCATCACCCGGCCGGGTTCCTCCAGCGCGAACCGTTGCGGCGCAAGGTCTTCCAGCAGCACCACGGACTCGACGACGTCGGCTTCGCGGGCCTCCACGACCCGCAGCGAGCTTCTCCCACTTCACCTTGCTGACCAGGTGCCAGCCGATCCGCCGCGGTCCCGGCACCCACAGCCCCAGCGACGTCACGACGAGGTGCCCGCCACCGGTGACGGCGGCCCACGCCACCACGGTCTCCTCGGGCTCCAACGTCCCGTCGAACCCGTCCGGCGCTCCGGAGCCGAACAACCGCTTCCACAAGCCCATCTACAGGACCCCGGCGCTCTGCTGCAGCAGTGCCTTGCGGTACTCCTCCAGCGCCACGAGGTCGCCCCACAGCGCCCGGTACTCGTCGGCGTCCTTGATCGGGGACAGGCGCCGCAGCCGCGACTTCACGTCCTCGATCTGCTTGCTCACCTGCACCTCCTGCAGGCGCGCGATGACCATCGACACGTAGCGGAACTCGTCGTCCTGCTTGACCGCCAGCGGTTCCACGGCCAGCTCCGTCAGCACCGACCGCACCGACGCGTGCGAGCAGTTCTGCGAGATCGCGTCCAGGTACGCCGTGCCCGCCAGACCGGACGAGGCGCCGCCGGCCGCGCGGATCGCGCGGTGCAGAGCCACGTAGGCCGGGTCGGTGAACGCCTCGTCGGGCAGCGAGTCGTACAGCGGGCCCGCGTACTCGGGCAGCCGCAGCGCCACCTTCAGCACCTCGCGTTCGGGCACCAGGCGGGGATCGCGCGGGTTCGGGCGCGCGGGGCCGTCGACGTCGACGGACAGCGCCATCTGGTTCGGGTCCGCGCGCGGCGCCACGGCCGGGGCCTTGCCGCCCGCGACCTGGCGCACCCGGCGCACGACCATGGCCTCGTCGTCCCAGCCCACCCACCAGGCCAGGCGCGTGGCGTAGCCGTCGCGCTTGGCGCGGTCCTTGATCTGCGCGACGAACGGCACCATCTTCTTCAGCGCCTCCACGCGGCCGTCGACCGAGTCGAGGTCGTAGGAGCGCAGCTGGGCTTTGATGGCGAACTCGATCAACGGCGTGCGGCGGGCCACCAGGTCGCGCACGGCCACGTCGCCCTTGGCCTGCCGCAGCTCGCACGGGTCCATGCCGTCGGGCGCCACCGCGATGTAGGTCTGCGCGGAGAACTGCTGTTCGCCCTCGAACGCCTTCAGCGCCGCCTTCTGGCCGGCCTCGTCGCCGTCGAAGGTGAAGATGACCTCGCCGTTCACGTCGTCGTCGATCAGCAGTCTGCGCAGCACGTTCATGTGGTCGGTGCCGAACGCCGTGCCGCACGAGGCGACCGCGGTCGGGACGCCGGCCAGGTGCATGGCCATCACGTCGGTGTAGCCCTCGACGATCACGGCCTGCTTGCGCTTGGCGATCTCCCGCTTGGCCTGGTCGAGGCCGAACAGCACCTGCGACTTCTTGTAGATCATCGACTCGCTGGTGTTGAGGTACTTCGCCTGGATCGGGTCGTCGTCGAAGATCCGCCGCGCGCCGAAGCCGACGACCTCGCCGCCGATGTCCCTGATCGGCCACAGCAGCCGCCGGTGGAACCGGTCGATCGGGCCCTGGCGGCCCTCCTTGACCAGCTGCGACTTGATCAGCTCCGCCAGCTCGAAGCCGCGGCCCAGCAGGTGCTTGGTGAGCTTGTCCCAGCCGCCGGGGGCGTAGCCGCAGCCGAACTGGCGTGCCGCGGCCTCGTCGAACCCGCGCTCGGCGAGGAACTCGCGGGCCGGCTGGGCCTCGGGCGTCGCGAGCTGCTCCGCGTACCATTCGGCGGCCGCCTTGTGCGCCTCGATGAGCCGGCTGCGCGTGCCCCGGTCGCGCTGGATCGTGTTGCCGCCGCCCTCGTAGGTGAGCTGGATGCCCGCCCGGTCGGCGAGCCGCTCGACGGCCTCCACGAACGACAGGTGCTCGACCTTCATCACGAAGGCGATCACGTCGCCGCCCTCGCCGCAGCCGAAGCAGTGGAACGTGCCGTGCGACGGGCGCACGTTGAACGACGGCGTCTTCTCGTCGTGGAAGGGGCACAGGCCCTTCAACGCTCCCCCGCCGGCCCGCTTGAGCGACACCTGGTCGCCCACGACCTCGTCGATGCGGCTGCGTTCACGCACCAACGCGATGTCGCTTTCCCTGATGCGTCCTGCCACACCCCGAGTCTACGGCCTGCCGAAATCCGGCAGTGGCAGACTGCACCCCGTGACCGCGGCCGACGTCTTCGCACTGCACCGCACGCACCTGATCGGCGTGGCCTACCGGCTGACCGGCAGCGTCGCCGACGCCGAGGACGCGGTGCAGGAGGCGTGGCCGAAGTTCGCCAAGGCCGTGGGTCTGGACGACGCCCGCGCGTGGCTCACCACCGTCGTGAGCCGCATCTGCCTGGACCGGCTGCGGTCGGCGGCCGTGCGCCGGGAGACGTACGTGGGCTCGTGGCTGCCCGAGCCGCTGCTCACGACCGGTGAGGCGGACGACCCGCTGGCGTCGGTCGTGCAGGCGGACGGCGTGCGCATGGCCGCGCTCGTGGTGCTCGACCGGCTCACGCCCGACCAGCGCGTGGCGTTCGTGCTGCACGACGCGTTCTCCCTGCCGTTCAGCGAGATCGCCGACGTGCTCGGCGTCTCGGAGGCCTCCGCTCGCCAGCACGCCTCCCGTGCGCGCAAGGCCGTGGCCGGTGCCGAACCGCCGCCCCGCTCGGCGCTCGCCGAGCAGCAGGAGGTGCTGGAGAAGTTCCTGCACGCCATGTCGAGCGGTGACATCGACGCCGTCTTGGGCCTGCTGCACCCGCAGGCGGTCATGGTCGGCGACGGCGGCGGCAAGGCGCGCACCGCGGTCCACACGGTCACCGGCGCGGAGAAGATCGCCCGCTTCTTCTTCGGCCTCATGCGCAAGTACGGCTTCGACCGGGACGGCATGCCGGAGCTGCGGCCCACGCTCGTCAACGGCGAGCTGGGGGTGGTCATGGCCGCGACGGGCGAGGCGTCCCGGCGCGTGATCACCATGGCCGTGCACGACGGCAAGGTGCACGCGGTCTACGACATGGCGAACCCGGACAAGCTCGCCCACGTGGTGTTCTGACCGCGTTTTTTGGTCTGGACCACAACTGGTCCCTGGATCGTTTCGCCGCTTACGTTCGGACGAGTTGGCCAGCCCAAGCCCCCCTGCCGCGGGTTGCAACCACCGGAGTCCGAACATGCCCGAACACGACGAGATCCCCACCCGCCGGGCGTTCCTGGCGACCGCCACCAGCGCGGCCGCCGTGGTCGCACTGACCGCCGCCGGCACCACGACGGCGCGCAGCGCCCCTCTTCCCCTGACCCCGACCTGCGTCGATGACGACGACACCCCGTCGAACATCGAAGGCCCCTACTTCAAGCGCAACTCCCCGCAGCGCACGAACCTGCGCACGCCCGGTGTCACCGGGATCGTGCTGAGCCTCACCGGGTTCGTGTACACGATGAAGTGCGCGCCGATCCAGAACGCCCTGCTGGACTTCTGGCAGGCCGACGACCGCGGCGTGTACGACAACACGACCTTCAAGATGCGCGGCCACCAGTTCACGAACGCCTCCGGCGCCTACGTGCTGGAGACGATCATCCCGAAGGACTACCCCGGCCGGACCCCGCACATCCACGTGAAGGTGCAGGCCCGCGGCGGCCCGATCCTCACCACGCAGCTGTTCTTCCCGGACAACCTGCGGGCGTACGGGATGAACGTGGCCTGGCTGAACCGGCGCGACGCCTACCTCGACCGCGAGTGCGAGGTCGCGCTCGGGCCGCTGGTGGGCAACCGGTACACCGCTAAGTTCGACTTCGTCGTCGAAGGCTGACGATGTGGCCGCACGGGTGATCACCACCGCATCCGCAGCACCTTCCCGACGTCGCGGAGCTTCGGGATCGCGCTGACGAGCTTCAGCTGGACCCTGCCGGACCTGGGCAACGCGCCCAGGTGCGGCAGGTCCACGCTGCGCAGCGCGTCCACCGTGGTCAGTCCGGGGTGCAGCGCCTCGACCTCGCGCGGGTCGTCGACGCCCCAGTGCAACGTCGCCCCGGCGTTGCGCACGGCCGGGACGAGCCGCTGGAGCTTGATCCCCCACGTGCCGTAGACGTCGAACAGCAGCTCGCCGGTCTCGAACCGCTCGGTGACGCGCCGGACCAGCGCGTGCCCCTCGGCACGGGTGAGGTACATCGACAGGCCCTCGAACACGACGACGACCGGGCGGGCCGGCGACACGGCGTCGAGCCACCCGTCGTCGGCGACCGACCCGGCGACGAGCCGGTACTCGCCGGTCGGCACCGGCAGCAGCTTGTGCCGCAACGCCACCACGTCCGGCAGGTCGACGTCCACCCACCGCACGGTGTCGGGCCGGTCCAGCCGGTGCACGCGCGTGTCGAGGCCGCACGCGAGGTGCAGGACGGTGCACGACGGGGTGCGCCGGAGGAAGTCGGCGGTCCAGTCGTCGAGCACCTTCGCCCTGATGGCGACGCCGACGGCGCTGGTGGTGGTCATGCCGGTCCTGGTGAAGTCGTAGTCGATCCGGTCGACCGCGCGGCGGGCCTCCACGTCGTGCAGCACGGAGGCCGCCCGCTCGCTGTCCAGGGCCCTGCCGTACAGCGTGGCGAGCATCGTCTCCTGCGCACCGGTGAGCGTGATCTTCTCCACGTCTCCCAGTGTGCCGGGGTCCGGCAGGCGTCCCCACCGGCGAACCCCCTTGGCCCTCGTCCTGGCCGGTGGACGGGGCAGCTCCGCGGAATGTGACACCTTTGGGTGACTGGGTCGTGGACCTGGCAGCTCATAGGGTCCAGTTCATGAGCAACGACTTCGTGCTGGACATCGACCACGAGTCGGCCGGCCTGCTGGCGGGAACGCTGCTGGCGGGCGACTCGTGCGCGGTCCCGGTGCGGCACCAGAACGTCCGCCTGCTGCTGTGCGCGCTGCCCGGCGAGGACGGGATGCGGCTCTTCCTGCGGCGCAACACCCCGAACTAGCGGTCGTAGACGGCCACGTACTCCATGAGGAGGTCGCGAGAGCGTTCGTTGTCGAGCGCCACGTCGTGCAACCGGCGGAAGGCGCACACGCACCGTTCGACGGTCGCGGTGTCGCTGGCCGTGACCCAGTTCGCCAGGTAGACGAGCGGAGGTTCGTGGGCGTACTGGATGAGCGCCACGTCGGTCCCGATGGCCGCTGCCCCGCCCGCACTGGCCGGCACGACCCTGATCGACGGGGCGTGGAACAGCAGGTGCAGGACCTGGTCCTCCATCAGCCGGTTGCCGCCGACGACGGTGCGCAGCGCGTACTCGTGGATGAAGAAGACGCAGTGCGGCAGCACGCCGTCGCGCAGCAGCTCCGGCGTGGGTGCGAGCCCGAGCGCGGCCGTCAGCGCCTTCGAGTAGCACTCGGTGCGCAGCAGGACCGGGATGGTGACGCCGCTGAAGCAGGTGATCCGCGTGGCGCCCGCGGCCGCGAGCACGACGTACTGCTCACCGGCACCGTGCTGGGTCATGCCAGAACGGTAAGGGCAAGATCATGATCTCGCCGCGCGAAACGCTCGCTCTACAGGGCGAATGGTGCCCACGGGTGGCTGGTCAGGGACGGGCGACCTGCGCGAGGAAGTAGACGGCGCCGGACCGCGCGTTGCGGACGGCGAGCAGGAACGGCCGGTCGACGGTCACCACGACCGGGTCGGACGGGATCTCGAAGGACACCGTGCGGAACGTGACCGCGGTCGCCGCGGCGCCTTCGAGGCCTTCCTCGTCCAGGCGCAGCACCGCCTCGTGCACCACGTCGTCGACGAACATCCGCTCGTCCGGGGAGAGCCCGGAGAAGTCGGCCTCGCGCGTGAACATGCGCTCGACGCCGAGCCGCCGCAGCGTTCCCTTGAGGTTGAACCGCGCCCGGACGTCCACTTTGGGCAGTGAGAGCTCGAGGCGCACGTGGCTGCCCGCGGTGAGCACGGACGGGTCGAGCGGCTGGTCGAGCGAGGTGTCCGGCAGCAGGACCACGGTCTCGATCCCGGAGTCGGCGGGCAGCGCGATCGACTGCCAGCCGCCCTGGTGGGCGTAGCGGAACTTCTCGGTGACCCGCATGGTCGGCACGTCGACGTCGCCGCCGGGTGCGTGGAACGGCCGCTGCTCGGTGTCGGCCTCGGGGAACGCGTTCAGCCAGCCGGTCTTGAGGTACAGGGCGTTGACGATGATCGCGGCGGCGTCCGCGGGCGGTGGTGCGGCGAGCAGCTCGGGGATCAGGCCGCGGGTGGTCTCGGCGACGTCGGTGTTGACGAGCTTGCGCACGGTCTGCGGGTCGGAGAACGCGGTGCGGCGCACCGAGTCCGCCAGCGGGAAGCTCGGGTCGACCGTCAGGTCGTCGTCGGCCCACAGGGTGTTCGCGACGGACAGCTCCGGCACGTCGAGCGAGTCGGTGTCGGAGAAGTCCCCGAGCAGCGCGTCGAGCTCGGTGCGGGTCGGCCCGGCGGCGGCCGCGCGGGCCAGTGCGAGCGCGCTGGCCACGGAGAACGGCGACCAGCAGGCGGTCTCGGCGGGATCAGGGACGGCGACGCGGTGCAGGTTCAGTGCGAAGTCGGCCTGATCGGTCACGAAGACCCTCCTCCAAGATGCGCGGACCCGGTGGGTACCCGTCTCCTGTTCCCCCGAAGCTACGCCGATGCGCGGTGCCAGGCCACGGCCTGCGCGTCGGTCAGCAGGGCGACCTGGTCGACCACGACGCGCAGCCGGGCCGCGTCGGTGGTGGCGGCGGCGAACACCGGGCGGAACGCGGGGTCGAGCAGTTCCGGGCGCCGCAGCAGGCGGGTGACGAGCTCGGTGATCAGCTCGCGTTGCGCGGCCTGCATGGCCAGGCGGGCCGGGTCGCTCATGACGTAGCGGACGGCCATCGCCTTGAGCAGCGCCACCTCGGCCGCGACCTGGCCGGGGACCTCCAGCGCGGCCCCGTACCTGGTCAGCGGGCCGTCGCCGTGCACGGCGCGGGTCGCGGTGACGGCGGCGCTCGCGAACCGGCCGACCAGCTCGCTGGTGAGGTTCTTCAACGCGACCTGCGCGCCGAGCGAGCCGTCGTACTCGTGTTCGGTGAAGTACGCGATCACGGGCAGCTCGACGAGCTGCTGCGCGGTGGCCTCCAGCGTGGCGACCGACTCGTCGGAGAACGTCTTCGCGGCCAGCGAGGCGATCGCGGCCCGTTCGTCGGGGCGGGCGAGCGCGGCGAGGCTGATGCGGTGGGCCAGCACGCCGTCCTCGACGTCGTGCACCGAGTACGCGACGTCGTCGGACCAGTCCATCACCTGCGCCTCGATGCACCTCGCCCGGTCCGGTGCGCCCGCGCGCATCCACTCGAACACGTCGAGGTCGTCGTCGTACGCGCCGAACTTCACCACGCCCGGCATGCGCGGCCACGGGTACTTCGTCGCCGCGTCGAGCACCGCGCGCGTGAGGTTGAGGCCGTGCCGCGACTTGGGTTCGAGGCGGGCGAGGATGCGGAACGTCTGCGCGTTCCCCTCAAAACCACCGCACGGGCCCGCGAGCTCGTTCAGCGCCCTCTCGCCGTTGTGCCCGAACGGCGGGTGGCCGATGTCGTGCGCGAGACCGGCCGTGTCGACGATGTCCGGGTCGCAGCCGAGCTCCTCGCCGATGCCGCGGCCGATCTGGGCGACCTCCAGCGAGTGCGTCAGGCGGGTCCGCGGCACACCGGTGACCTCGGAGCCCTCACCAGGGCCGACGACCTGGGTCTTGCCGGCGAGCCTGCGCAGCGCCGCGGAGTGCAGGACGCGGGCGCGGTCGCGGGAGAACGGGGTGCGCTTTTCTGTGCGGGCCCCCGGCAGCGCGGCGCTCTTGGGTCCTTCCGCGAGCAGGCGCTCCGCGTCGTGGCCGGTGTATCCCATCACCCGATCTTAGGGAGCTTGAGCTCGTCGAACACGCCTGCGTGCGCCTTCATCAGCCGGTAGTACAGCAACGCCCCGGTCTCGCGCTTGATGTAGAACAGCTGCGCTTGGCGGGTCTGCACGTTCGGGCCGACCCTGGTCGGCGACGTCCACGCGCGCAGGCCGGCGTCCTCGGCCATCGTGCGGGCGCGCAGCGAGTGCCACGGGTCGCTGACGATCACGGCGGTCTTGAGGTCGCGCTCCTTGGCGACCGACGCGACGGCGCGCAGCGAGCCGAGCGTGTCCGCGCCCTCGCCGACCTGCAGCACCCGGTCCTCGGGAACCCCGCGCTCGACCAGCCACAGCTTGCCGACCTGGCCCTCGGTGAAGTTGTCGCCGGGCTGGCGGCCGCCGGTGGTGGCGATGTACCGGACGACGCCCTCCTGGTAGAGCCCGAGTGCGTGTCCCAGGCGGGCTTCGAGCACGTCGGAGGGCACGCCGTTGTACTGCGCGGCGCCCAGGACGATCGCCATGTCGGCCTTCGTCCAGTCGTCCACCCGCGCGACCTGCCACACGCGGACCGCCGTGCCGCCCACGACCAGCAGCCCGACGACCAGCGCACCGAAGACGAGGCGCAACACGATCCGGCGAATCCTGGCGAGTGGTCTCAGGGTGGTCGTCCGCACACCCAGCATGCTCCCAGACGGCGGGGGTCCCGCGTTGACGCCCCTGCGAGGATCTTCGTCATGCCTGCTGAGCAGCCGACCATCCTCGCGACGTCCGGGGGCTACCGCTCCGGCCGCCGGACCAACCTCGAGTTCAACAAGCTGATCCACTTCGCCCTGGAGCTGTCCGGGGTGCAGGGGCGCAAGCCGCGGTTCTGCCACGTCGGGACAGCGGGCGGCGACCAGCGGGCGATGAACGCCAACGTGGTCGAGGCCGGTGCCGTCGCCGGCGTCGAGGTGTCGGTGCTCAACCTGTTCACGATGCCGCCGACCGACGACCTGGAGTCGTTCGTGCTGGCGCAGGACGTCGTGTGGGTGGGCGGCGGTTCGGTGGCGAACCTGCTCGCGGTGTGGGAGGTGCACGGCCTCGGACCGGTGTTCCGCAAGGCGTGGGAGGCCGGTGTCGTGCTCAGCGGTGTCTCCGCGGGCTCGATCTGCTGGCACACCGGCGGCGCGACCGACTCGTTCGGACCGGACCTGCGCATCGTCACCAACGGCCTCGGCCTGCTGCCCTACGGCAACGGCGTGCACTACGACTCCGAGGAGCAGCGCCGGCCCAAGGTCCACGAGGCGGTGGCCGCGGGCGTGCTGCCGACGACCTACTGCACCGACGACGGCGCCGGGCTGCTCTACCGCGGCACCGAGCTCGTCGAGGCCGTGGCGGAACGTCCCGGCAGCGGCGCGTACGTCGTGACCAGGGACGTTTCTTCAGCAACCGCACAGGAGGAAAAGCTCGACACCCGCCTGCTGTGAGGCACACCTTGGAGGTGTGCGCCGGCTGCTGATCGTCCTCATCGCGGCGGCCGTCTACGTGGTCCCGGACGCCGCGCCCTGCTTCGCCCAAGGCCAACCGATATCCGATATATCAGTTTTCCGTGGACCTGATGTACTGGATATCAGCCCGGACTCCGGAGCTACCGGCGATATATCGGATACGGGTTCGTCGGCGATATCCGATATATCAGCAGCTGACATATCGGCGGCGGTAGCTGCGGGCGGTGCGTCCGACGTCGGCGTCGCGGTGCTCGACCTGAAGACGGGTCAGCTCGTCGAGCAGCAGGGCGAGCAGCAGTTCTACTCGGCGTCGTTGTCGAAGCTGCTGCTGGCGGTGGACGCGCTCCAGCAGCCCGTGACCGACGCGGACCGCGAACTGATACATCGCGCGTTGAGCGCGAGCGACGACAGCGCGATGGACGTGCTCTGGACCAGGTTCGACGGCGTGGGCGCCATCGGTCGCGTCGCCGCGGCCGCCGGACTCACCGGCACGCACGCGCCGGACGACCCGTCGCAGTGGGGCGAGGTCGTCATCACGGCCGACGACATGGTGCGGCTCTACCGGTACGTCCTCAGCTCGCCGGTGCGCGACGCGGTCGTCACGGCTCTGTCCGCGGCGCCCGCCACCGCGGCCGACGGCTTCGACCAGGCGTTCGGCCTGCTCGGCGGCACCGGCGCGTACGCCAAGCAGGGCTGGATGTACTACCTGCCCAGCGACGTCTACCTGCACAGCGCCGGCGTGCTCGACGACCGCTACGCCGTCGCCGTCCTCACCACGAGCCCGACCGGGTCCTGGACCACCGCGCGCCAGGCCATCGACGCCGTGACCACCGCGCTGCTCGCGAAGCTCGGCGTCAACGGCTGAGCCGTTCCGGTTCCGGCCAGGGCCGCTCCCCGGTGCACCCGCACACCACCAGGTGGGCGAGCACGATCCCACCGTGCACGGCGTGCACGTCAACCACCCGCGTCAGCGGCGCCCACCGCCGCCCGACCCACCCGGCCCACCGTTCCCGGTCGCCCGCCCGAGCGCACAACACCCCCGGACAACGCGAAAGCGGGCCGGGCTCGACGCCCGACCCGCTCCGCGGAACCCGTGTGCGACTCAGCAGCCGACCAGGCGCGCGGCCAGGTACGACTCCAGCTGGTCCATCGCCACCCGCTCCTGCGACATCGTGTCCCGCTCCCTCACCGTCACGGCGAGGTCGGTGAGCGTGTCGAAGTCGACCGTCACGCAGAACGGCGTGCCGATCTCGTCCTGGCGGCGGTAGCGGCGACCGATGGCACCCGCGTCGTCGAAGTCGACGTTCCAGTTGCGGCGCAGGTCCGTCGCGAGGTCACGGGCCTTCGGCGAGAGGTCGGCGTTGCGCGACAGCGGCAGCACGGCGACCTTCACCGGTGCGAGCCTGCGGTCGAGCTTCAGCACGACGCGCTTGTCGACACCGCCCTTGGCGTTCGGGGCCTCGTCCTCGGTGTAGGCCTCCAGCAGGAACGCCATCATCGGCCGGCCGACACCCGCCGCGGGCTCGATGACGAACGGCTTGTAGCGCGAGTTCGTGGCCTGGTCGAAGTACGACAGGTCGACACCCGAGGCGTTGGAGTGCGTGGTGAGGTCGAAGTCGGTGCGGTTGGCGATGCCTTCGAGCTCGCCCCACTCCTGGCCGCCGAACTGGAAGCGGTACTCGATGTCGACGGTCCGCTTCGAGTAGTGCGACAGCTTCTCCTTCGGGTGCTCGTAGTGGCGCAGGTTCTCCTTCGACACACCCAGTTCCGTGTACCAGCGGGTGCGCTCGTCGATCCAGTACTGGTGCCATTCCTCGTCTGTGCCGGGCTCGACGAAGAACTCCATCTCCATCTGCTCGAACTCGCGGGTGCGGAAGATGAAGTTGCCCGGCGTGATCTCGTTGCGGAACGACTTGCCGATCTGGCCGATGCCGAACGGCGGCTTCTTGCGCGAGGTCGTCTGCACGTTCAGGAAGTTCGTGAAGATGCCCTGCGCGGTCTCCGGGCGCAGGTAGTGCAGGCCCTCCTCGGTCTCGACCGGACCGAGGTGCGTCTTGAGCAGGCCGTTGAACATCTTCGGCTCGGTGTACTTGCCGCGCACGCCGCAGTTGGGGCACGGCGCGTCGGAGACGTCGCCCTCGGCGACCTCCTTGCCGGTGCGCTCGGCGTACTCCTCGGACAGGGTGTCCGCGCGGAACCGCTTGTGGCACGACTCGCACTCGATCAGCGGGTCGACGAACGCCTCGACGTGACCGGAGGCGACCCACACGTCACGCGGCAGGATGACCGATGAGTCCAGGCCGACGACGTCCTCGCGGCCGCGGACCATGAAGTTCCACCACTGGCGCTTGATGTTGTCCTTGAGCTCCACGCCCAGGGGGCCGTAGTCCCACGCCGAGCGGGTACCGCCGTAGATCTCCCCGCACGGGTAGACGAACCCCCTGCGCTTGCAGAGGCTGACAACGGTCTCGATGCGATCGGCGGCCAACTTCGAACTCCAACGGGGGAATGAGAATCGGGGGCCACAGCCTAGCCCGTCACGTCGCGCCCCGAACGGGCGACCGGAAGCCTTACCCTGCACGAATGGAAGACCGGCTGCGGGAGCTGTGGGACTTCGCCGACCTCGACGGCACCGAGGCGCGGTTCCGCGCGTTCCTGGAGAACGTGCGCACCGACGACGAGCGGGCGGAGGTGCTGACCCAGCTCGCCCGCGCCGAGGGTTTGCGGGAGAACTTCGCCGCAGGTCACGCGCTCGTGGACGAAGCGGAGGCGCTGATCGCACCCGACTCCACCGGCCGTGTGCGGGTGCTGCTCGAACGCGGCCGGCTGCACCGCTCCGCCGGTGACCCGCAGGCGGCGCAACCGCTGTTCGTGGCGGCGTTCATCCTCGCCAAGACCCGCGGTGACCTGTCGCTGGCCGTGGACGCCGCGCACATGGCGTCGCTGGTCGACGACCCGGAGAAGTGGACGAAGCAGGGCCTGGAGCTGGTCGGGGGCAACCCGGAGCTGGGCCGCTGGCTGGGTCCGCTGCACAACAACCTGGGCTGGTACTACTTCGAGAACGGCCGCTTCGACGAGGCGCTGGAGGCGTTCGAGAAGACGCCGGAGGCGTACGCGGAGAGCGGCAAGGCCAAGACGCTGCACGCGCTGGGCCGCACCGAGGAGGCCGCGGCGGCGGCGCGCAGGGCGCTGGAGCTGCTCCCCCACGACTCGCACGACGAGTGGGTCGAGGAGATGCGGGCTATCGCCGAGGCGTAGCCGGGCCCGCCGCCTCACCCAGCCGCACCGTGAACGCGTCCTCGGCGAGCAGGCTCGTGTGCTCCTCGACCGCGCCGCCGGTGCTGGTCAGCGTCGGCTCGTACATCGCGGGCTCGTCGGTCAACGCCTCGGAGAGCAACGGCACCACGTGCTCGCGCACCGGGAACGGCGACATCGCCCGCCGGTAGGCGACCACGGACTCGAACTCCACCGTGAGCACCCAGCGGTCGTCCTCGTCGGTGGACCGCGCCAGCGTGCCCCTGAGACATCCCGGCTGGGCGGTCAGGAGCTCGAGGGCGCGTCTCACCCGCGCGGTGAACGTCTCTGGGTCGGACACGCGGAACCGGCACACGAGCAGCACGGTGCAAGGATGGCACGGTGAACTCCAAGCGCCCTCTCCTGCCCGGCGACGGCCCGCTCGCCCGCGTGCGCCCGGCGGTGGCGTTCCTCGCCGTGCTCGCCCTGTTCGTCACGGGCGTCCTGGTCGGCGGCACGGTCGGCGCGGTGCTGCTGGGCGTCCTGATCGTCGGTGCCGTCGCCCTCCTGGCCGCCACCTGGAAGGTTCTTTCCCCAGCTCATCGCACGTTGCGCGTGGTGGTCCTGCTGGTACTCGTCCTCATCGCACTAGAATTGGTTCTGAAAATCCCTACCAGGTGAGGTGTGCCGCCATGACCGTCCAGCTGCACGGCGAGCACTCCCCCGAACGCGCGGCCCCCGCACCGCTGCCACCGCGCTCCGCGCAGACCCTGGCCGCGGCCGGCGACCTGCTCCGCGCACTCGCCGCTCCCGTGCGCATCGCCATCGTGCTCCAACTGCAGGAACACGACCGTTGCGTGCACGAGCTGGTCGAGGCGCTGGGCGTCGCGCAGCCGCTCATCAGCCAGCACCTGCGCGTGCTCAAGTCAGCGGGCGTGGTGCACGGCGAACGGCACGGCCGCGAGGTCGTCTATCGGCTCGTGGACGAACACCTGGCGCACATAGTGGTAGACGCTGTGACGCACGTCGAGGAGAAGTTGTGACCGGACTCAGGTCCACCAAGCAGCGCACGGCCGTCTCGAACCTGCTCGACCAGCTCGACGACTTCCGCAGCGCCCAGGAACTGCACGAGGAGCTCCGCCGTCGCGGCGAGGGCATCGGCTTGACCACGGTCTACCGCACCCTGCAGTCGCTGGCCGACGCGGGCCAGGTCGACGTGCTGCGCACGGACACCGGCGAGGCCATCTACCGCCGCTGCTCCGCCCACCACCACCATCACCTGGTGTGCCGCCACTGCGGCCGCACCGTCGAGGTCGAGGGCCCCGCGGTCGAGAAGTGGGCGGACCGGGTGGCGGCGGAGAACGGCTTCTCGGAGGTCTCGCACACCGTCGAGATCTTCGGAACGTGCGCGGAGTGCACCGCCAAGGGCCTCAAGTAGCCCACCGGCCCAGTGCACGCGGGGACCTTTCGTACCGTTGTGGGGTACGAAAGGTCCCCGCGTGCACTCGGGAACGGCCGCTCAGCTCTCGTAGGGCTCGGCCGACTCGGCCACCGGCTTAGTGCACGCGGGGAGCTTTCGTACCGTTGTGGGGTACGAAAGGTCCCCGCGTGCGCGCGGGAACGGACGGTCAGGACTCGTAGGGCTCGGCTGGCTCGGCCACCGGGTCGGACGACTCCACGGTGAAGCTCGGCACCCACGACGTCTGCTCCGACGCCGACTTCGGCACCACCTGGCCGGTCACCTCGACCCACTGCTCGTCGGGCAGCGCCGGCACGTCGCCGAGCAGCTTCACCTTGAGCGGGCGGGCGTCGGCGGCGCAGCACGAGATCGCGATGCGGGCCACGTACGTCGAGCCCTCCGCGCGGGTCAGGAAGCCGGTGAGCTTGACCTTGCGGCCGTCGAGCGTGCCGGACTCGTCCCACGCCGTGCGGGTGATGAACTCGGTCATCGACAGCGGGATGACGTCACCGGAGGGCAGCTCGCCGAGCAGGTTGCGGGCGCGCTGCGTCTGGTTGGTGTCGGCGGCAGAGCCCACGACGTCACCGCCCAGCGCGGGGGGCGAGATCAGGAACACGGCGAGCACCGGCAGCAGCAACAGCCACGTCGAACGCGACGAGTGCTCGTGACCGTGTTCGGCGTGGTCGTGGTCCGCGGCCTCGACCGGCCTGGCCGCGCGGATGTCGCGGACGATCGCGAACAGCGCCAGGCCGATCATGATCACGCCGCCCGCGATCAGCAGGGGCAGCAGGCCCGGCTTCACGTAGCGCAGGTACAGGCCCGAGAAGCTGATCTTCAGCAGCGCACCGCCGAGCAGGACCAGCAGGATGTTCTGGGTTTCCCGCCTCACAGCAGCACCACCCCGGTCAGGACCGCGCACAAGATCGCCACCACGAAGGTAGCGGGTGCGAAGCGGAAGGCGAAGGACCTGCCGAACGCACCCGCCTGCAGGGCGATCAGCTTCACGTCGACGGCGGGGCCGACGACCAGGAACACCAGGCGCGGCAGCAGCGGCAGCGCGGAGAACGCGACGGCCACGAACGCGTCGGCCTCCGAGCACAGCGCCAGCACGACCGCCAGGACCGCCATGACCAGCACGCCCAGCACGATCTGGCCGCCGATGGTCTCCATCCAGGCCACTGGCACGAACGTCTTGAACGCCGCCGCGAACAGGCCGCCGAGCACGAGGAACCCGCCGGCGTCGACCAGGTCGTGCCGCGCGCTCTCGGCGAAAACGGTCCACCTGTTGGCGCCGGTGTTGTCCTTCATGCGGGCCAGCGCCCGCTCCGCGATCCACTCGGCCTTGCCGAAGCGGACCCACAGCCAGCCCATGACCATCGCCGTGAGCAGCGAGCCGGCGAACCGCGCGACGACCATCATCGGGGTGTCGTTGAACGCCACCGCCGTCGAGACCAGCACGATCGGGTTCACGGCGGGGGCCGCGAGCAGGAACGTCAGCGCCACCGCGGGTGCCACGCCCTGCTGCATGAGCCGCCGCGCCACCGGCACCGACGCGCACTCGCAGCCCGGCAGCGCCACGCCCGCGACACCCGCGACCGGGACCGCCAGCGCCGTCTTCGACGGCAGCGCCCTGCGCAGCACCGAGGCCGGGACGAACGCCGCGATCGCGCCCGAGATCAGCACGCCCAGCACCAGGAACGGCATGGCCTGCACGCAGATGGCGACGAACACCGTCGAGGCGGTGCGCAGCTTCGGCACGTCGAGCAGGTCGACGAGCCGGGACTGGAAGAGCAGTGCGAGGACGAGCACCCCGCACAGCACCTCCAACGACGTGATCTTCAGCCGAGGCGGGCCGGAGCGGCGCTTCGGCGAGCGGATCTCGCCGGTGATCGTCATTCCGCGTCCAGCAGCCTGCGGTAGGTGCGCTCCATGCCCGCGCGGACCTCCTCGGGCGAGGGCGGCTCCGCGAACTCGGCCTCCTCCTCGACGAGCTCCTCGTCGTCGAAGTCGACCGCGGTGCCGTTGACGGTGTCGTCCTCGGCCTCGTCCTCCTCGGCCGCGGCTTCACGCAGGTCCTCGATCGTCGCGATGACGTCGGCCGCGCTCAGCGCCGGCAGCATCGGTGCGACGACGGCCAGCACGCCGCCCTCGGTGTCGTCGAGCGCCACGGCCTCGGCCAGCGCCACCGCGTGGTCGCGCTCGTAGGGCCCGCAGATGAAGGAGTCCCACTCCTCCCCGCCGGACGGCTCGAACGTCACCGTCCACGGGAACTCGTTGACCTCGGAGTCCTCTTCCGGCTCGTAAATGATCACGCCACCCATGGAAGGGGTTCCTTTCTGAAAAGCTAGGAGAAGCGGGACAGCAGCTCGCCGCGCACCTGCGACGCGGTCGAGACGACGAGCATGAGCAGCGTGCTCAGCGGCTCGGGCTTGAGCCCGTCCGCCGGGAACGCGTACCGCAGCATCACGTCGACACCGCGCTGGGACGCGATCACGCCGAGCGTGCCGAAGAGGCCCTGACCAGCGCGTTCCGCCACCCAGACGGCGGCGTCGGCCGGCAGGTCCCACGCGACGACGCACGTCAGCGAGAGAACGGTCAGGCCGTCGGCCAGCTCCATGCCCTGCACCGCGCACGGCACGTCGCCGTGGCGGAAGCTGAGCGCGCCGTCGTCGTCGACCGCGACGTCGTGGAACAGCTCCAGCGCCTTGCGGGCGGACTCCAGGGCGTCACCTGTGGCGTTCACGAGACCTCCGAGTCGGGCTTGTCGACCGCACCACCGAAGCGCCGGTCGCGCTCGGCGAACTTCTCGCAGGCGCGCCACAGGTCGCGGCGGTCGAAGTCGGGCCAGAGGATGTCCTGGAACACCAGCTCGGCGTACGCGGACTGCCAGAGCATGAAGTTCGAGGTGCGCTGCTCGCCGGACGGCCGGATGAACAGGTCCACGTCCGGCATCTCGGGCTGGTACAGGTAGCGGGCGAGGGTCTTCTCGTCGACCTTCTCCGGGTTGAGCTGCCCGGCGGCGACCAGCCGCGCGATCTCGCGGGCGGCGTCACCGATCTCGGCGCGGCCGCCGTAGTTGATGCACATCGCGAGGTTCAGCCGGTCGTTGTCGCGGGTGCGCTCCTCCGCGACCTCCAGCTCCTTGATGACGCTGCGCCACAACCGCGGCCGGCGTCCCGCCCAGCGCACCCGCACGCCCAGCTCGTCGAGCTCGTCGGTGCGGTGGTGGATCACGTCGCGGGAGAAGCCCATCAGGAAGCGGACCTCTTCCGGGCTGCGGCGCCAGTTCTCCGTGGAGAAGGCGTACAACGACAGCCACTTCACACCCATCTCGATCGCGCCCTTGGCGACCTCGACGACGACCTGCTCACCGCGCTTGTGGCCCTCGACCCTGGACAGGCCGCGCTGGTTGGCCCAGCGGCCGTTGCCGTCCATGACGATCGCGATGTGCTTGGGCACGAACTCGGCCGGGATCGCCGGGGGCACAGCGCCGGACGGGTGCGGCTCCGGCGGGCGCGGCACGCGCTTCTCAGCCTCGGCACGACGTCGACGCAGCATTGGACCAGGCATCCTCTCGGGCGAAAACCGTTGTCGGTAGGCGCCACATTAGCCTTCGTCGGCACGGGCCTTGCGCTCGACCAACGGCAACGACCGCAGCTGCCGCTCCAGGTGCCACTGCAGGTGCGCCGCGACCAGCCCACTCGCGTCACGGCGGGCCAGGTGCGGAATCCCGTCGACCACGTCCCACTGCCCGTGCAGCAACGCGGACAGCAACGACAGCGTGTCGCTCGACGGCGACGCGGACCCCGGCGGACGGCAGTTCGGGCACACCGACCCACCGGCCTGGACGCTGAACGCGCGGTGCGGACCGGGGTCACCGCACTTCGCGCACTCGTTGACCGCGGGCGCCCACCCGGCGAACGACATCGCCCGCATCAGGAACGCGTCCAGGACCAGCGACGGATCGCGCTCAGCCGCCGCCAACGCCCGCAGCGCGCCCGCGACCAGCAGGTACAGCCGCACGGCCGGTTCGCCCTCTTCGGCGGTGAGCCGGTCGGCGGTCTCCAGCACCGCGCACGCGGCCGTGTAGCGCTGGTAGTCGTCCACGATGCCCACGCCGAACGCGTCGAGCGTCTGCACCTGCGTGACGATGTCGAGCGAACGGCCGGGGTGGAACTGCGCGTCGACGTGGCAGAACGGCTCCAGCCGCGCGCCGAACTTCGACGTCGTGCGGCGCACGCCCTTGGCCACGGCGCGCAGCTTGCCGTGCCGCTGGGTCAGGAAGGTGATGATCCGGTCCGCTTCACCGAGCTTCTGCACGCGCAGCACGATCCCGGTGTCGCGGTACAGGTTCGCCATCAGAAGCCCAGGCGGCGCAACTGCTTCGGGTCGCGCTGCCAGTCCTTGGCGATCTTGATGTGCAGGTCCAGGTACACGCGGGTGCCCAGCAGCGCCTCGATCTGCTTGCGCGCGGCCGTGCCGACCTGCTTGAGCCGCTCACCCCGGTGTCCCAGGATGATCGCCTTCTGCGACGGCCGCTCCACGAACACGAACGCGTGGATGTCGATCAGGTCGTCGCGGCCCTCGCGCGGCAGCATCTCCTCGACCACCACGGCGATGGAGTGCGGCAGCTCGTCGCGCACGCCCTCCAGCGCGGCCTCGCGGATCAGCTCGCCGACCAGCGTCTGCTCCGGCTCGTCGGTCAGGTCGCCGTCCGGGTACAGCGGCGGGCCCTCCGGCAGCTTGCCCAGCAGCAGGTCACCGAGCTTGTCGACCTGGAAGCCGTCGACCGCCGACACCGGGATGATCTCGGCGAACTCCATGACCTTCTGCAACGCGAGCAGCTGCTCCACCACCTGCTGCTGCGACACCAGGTCGGTCTTGGTGACGATGCCGACCACCGGCGTGCGCTTCGCGACCTTCTCCAGCTCGGCGGCGATGAACTTGTCGCCCGGCCCGACCTTCTGGTCGGCCGGCACGCAGAAGCCGACCACGTCGACCTCCGACCACGTCTCGCGCACCAGGTCGTTCAGGCGCTGACCCAGCAACGTGCGCGGCCGGTGCAGCCCCGGCGTGTCCACCAGCACCAGCTGGCCGTCCTCGCGGTGCACGATGCCGCGGATCGTGTGCCGGGTCGTCTGCGGCTTGCTCGACGTGATGGCGACCTTCGTGCCCACCAGCGCGTTCGTCAGCGTCGACTTCCCTGCGTTCGGGCGGCCGACGAAGCACGCGAACCCGGAGCGGTAACCATCCATCCCGCCATTGTCCCTGGGACCGGCAACGGGGTTGTCGCCGGTCCCGGGATCTGCTATTCCACGCCGCACACGACCGTCAGGACCAGGCCTTCTGGTGCACCGCGCTGTCGTTGCCGGTCACGAAGGCGTCGATGCGGTTCGGGCCCCACGACACCGCGGCGGCACCGGACGACAGCACCCCGCCGTGCCACTCCCACGCGTGCCAGACCGTGTCGAACGCCTTGTGGTAGAGCGAGTTGTCCGTGCCGCGGGCGAACACGTCGAGCCGGCCGGGCGCCCACGACGCGACACCCGGTGCCTGGTCGATGCCCCCGCCCAGCGACTCCCACGACCCCCACACGCCGTTGTCGGCCCACGTGTGGTGCAGCGAGCTGTCGGCGCCCTTGGCGAACACGTCGACCCGGTTCGCGTCCCACGACACCGCCGCGGGCGTCGAGGCCAGGTCGCCGCCCAGCGCGGTCCAGCCCGACCAGGTGCCGTCGGCGAAGCTCTTCACGTGCAGACCGGTGTCCCCGGCGCCGCCGCGGCCAACGGTGAACAGGTCGAGCCGGCCGGGACCGCGCGACGAGATCGCCGCGCCGTAGCGGTACGTGCCGGTGTCGAGCGTCTCCCACGGGCGCCACACGCCGTCGTAGACCAGCCGCTGCACCCCGCCCGCGGCGTCACCGGCCACCACGTCGATGCGGCCGGGACCCCACGCCACCGCGGACGGCGAGGTCGTGAGGTAGCCGCCGAGCGACTCCCAGTCGTGCCAGCGGCCGTTCTCGTACACCCGGTGCCGCAACGCGTAGTCGGTGCCCACGGCGAACACGTCGAGCCGGCCGGGACCCCACGTCGTGACGGCGGGCGTGCCGTACACCTGCCCGCCGTGCCCGGTCCAGTCGCTCCAGGCCGCGTGCGCCACCGGCCCGGACAGGAACAGCGTGCCCGCGGCGATCGCGAGCACGCTGAACAAAGCGGTCAAACGTCTCATCCGCACTTCCCCCTCGTACCAGGCGGGCTCCCCCGCCCACGGGGTCAGCGCACCACGTCCGCGACCTCTCCGGCCGAAGTTGCACGAAAAACCGGCGCAGTTGCCGCGAGATCCCGCACCGCCGCCACGGACGCCTCGTCCAGACCGCCCGCGTCGGTCACCACGACCGCCGCCTCCAAGCCCTCCGCACCGCTCGACACCGCAGCCGCGACGGCCGCCTGCAGCGCGGTGAGCCGCAACGACGGCAACGACACCGTGGACGCGTTGTAGGTGCGCCCGTCCAGGTCGCGGACCGCGGCACCCTCCGCCGCACCGTTGCGCGCACGCACCGACCGCGCGAGCGTGACGAGCTTCGCGTCCTCGGCACCCAGGCCGTCGACACCGACGTCAGTCATCCTTCTCCTCCTGGTTGGGCAGCGGGCGCACCAGCACCGTGGTGACCCGGATGCGGCCGCGTTCGTCCTTGCCGCCCTCCGCCCGCATGCGCAGACCGGCGATCTCCGCCTCCGTGCCGGGCAGCGGCACCCGGCCCAGGCGCTGCGCGAGCAGGCCGCCGACGGTCTCCACCTCGTGGTCGTCGAGCTCGGTGCCGAACAACGCGTCCAGGTCGTCGACCGGCAGCCGCGCGCTCACCCGCACCGTCCCGTCGGGCAGGTGCTCCACCGGCGGGCGGTCGTCGGTGTCGGACTCGTCGGTGATCTCGCCGACGATCTCCTCGAGGATGTCCTCGATCGTCAGCAGCCCCGCCGTGCCGCCGTACTCGTCGACCACGATCGCCATGTGCCGCCGCGACAGCTGCATCTCCCGCAGCAGGTCCGCGATCGGCTTCGTGTCCGGGATGAAGCTCACCGGCCGCATCAGCTCGGCGACGTGCTCGGGGTTCTCGTCCTCCGCGAGCGTCGCCCGCATCAGGTCCTTGAGGTTCACCACGCCCAGGATGTCGTCGACGCTCTCCCCGATCACCGGCACGCGGGTGTAGCCGGTGCGCAACGACAGCGCGAGCGCCTGCCGCAGCGACTTGGCCTGCTCGATCCACACGATCTCGGTGCGCGGCACCATGATCTCGCGGGCGATCGTGTCACCCAGCTCGAACACCGAGTGGATCATCTCCCGCTCGCCCTCGTCGACCACACCGCGCTCCTGCGCCATGTCGACGAGCTCGCGCAGCTCCACCTCGGAGGAGAACGGGCCCTCGCGGAACCCCTTGCCCGGCGTGATCGCGTTGCCGATCAGGATCAGCAGCTTCGACAACGGCCCCAGCACCCGGCCGAGCTGGCGGACCGTGCCCGCCGCGGCCAAGCTCACGCCGTACGGGTGCTGACGGCCGATCGTGCGCGGCCCGACACCCACCAGCACGTACGACACGACCAGCATGCTCAGGCACGAGTACAGCGCCGCGAGCCAGTCCTCCTCGACGTACTGCAGGAACACGCCCGTGACCAGCACTGTCGCGGACAGCTCGCAGAACAGCCGCAGCAGCAGCAACAGGTTGACGTGCCGCGGCCGGTCGTTGAGCACCTGCAACAGCTGGCCGGTCCCCCACCGGCCCTGCCGTTGCAGTGCTTCCACCCGCGCACTCGACACGGTGCCCAGCGCGGCGTCAGCACACGCGAACAGGCCCGCGGCGAGCACGAGGACGACGGCCAGCAGCAGGAGACCGGCAGGGCTCTCGCTCATTCTCAGTCTCTCTTGGCGCGATCAGTCTTCTTCGGGGTGCTGCAGCGGCTTCTGCTCGTCGAGACCGACGGCGCCGAGCACCTTGTCATCCGCACTGCGCTGGTGCGCGGCCCGCTCGGCCTCGTCCCGCGCCGCGTGGAAGTCCGCGAGGATGCGGTTCTGCAACGTGAACATCTCACGTTCCTCGGCCGGCTCGGCGTGGTCGTAGCCGAGCAGGTGCAGCACGCCGTGCACGGTCAGCAGGTGCAGCTCGTCCAGCAGGCCGTGGCCCGCCTTCTTGGCCTGGTCCTTGGCGAACGCCGGGCACAGCACGATGTCCCCGAGCAGCGCGGGACCGAGCCCCGCCGCGTCGGGCCTGCGGGCTGAGTCCAGCTCGTCCATGGGGAAGGCCATGACGTCCGTGGGACCGGGCAGGTCCATCCAGCGCTCGTGCAGGTCGGCCATGACGTCCAGCTCGACGAGCAGGACGGACAGCTCGGCCAGCGGGCTCACGCCCATGCGGTCCAGCGCGAAGCGGGCGGCGGAGACGATGGAACCCTCGTCGACCCCGACGCCCGACTCGTTGGCGATCTCGATGCTCACGGCGCCTATCGTCCCCGCCGCTGGTTCCCCCGCCGTGCACCGGGTCCCTGGTGCCGCCCGTTCTGGTCCAGCGCGTCCTGGTCGACCTGCCACTTCTCGTACGCGTCGACGATGTCGCCGACCAGGCGGTGGCGCACCACGTCCTGGCTGGTCAGCACCGAGAAGTGCACGTCGTCGACGCCGTCGAGGATCTCCTGGACGACTCTCAGACCACTGCGCTGGCCGCCGGGGAGGTCGACCTGGGTGATGTCACCGGTCACGACGACCTTGGAGCCGAAGCCCAGGCGGGTGAGGAACATCTTCATCTGCTCGGGCGTCGTGTTCTGCGCCTCGTCGAGGATGATGAACGCGTCGTTGAGCGTGTTGTGGGTGAGCAGGTGGTCCTCGGTCACGTACAGGGAGTCCTGCGCCGCGACCTGGATGCAGACCGTCTCGGTGCGACCGGCGGGCTCGATGCTGTCGATGAAGCGCATCGGACGCCCACCGCCACCGGCGGCGTGGTACTTCTCCCGCTTGCGCTCGAGCCGGAACGGCTCGACGCCCGCGGGCAGCCGGATGTCCAGGACGTGGGCGTCGTGGCGGTGTGCGAGACCGCCGAGCGAGCGGACCAGCTCGACGACGTCGTCCCGTAGCCGCTCCGAGGTCGCCGTGTACCGGATGCGGCACGTGCGACCGATCCGGGTGACCGGTCCGCCGTCGGCGTCGAGCAGGCCCTGCAGCAACGCCAGGCGCACGTCGGCGCTGTTGTGGAGGTAGACCTCGGGGACGAACGCGGTCGTGCCGTCAAGGCCCAGCTCGCGCAGCACCGCGGTCTTGGGATCGGCGATCGTCATCACGTCGCCGGACGCGATGACGCGGGCCGGCGCGGACGCGAGAGCCGGGTCGGCCGTCGAGAACGCCGGCGTCGTCGCGCCCGTGAGGCACCCGTCGCCGATGAGCAGGCCGAGCGCGTACGCGTCCATCGGCACTTCGCGTTCCGGCAGGCACACCGGCGCACTGAGCATCGGCAGCTCATACCGGCGTGCGTGCGCAGCACGGAGATTGCCGATCATCTCCTTCGTCTGGAGCACCCGCCACGGCTTGTCGCGGCGGCGGTCGGACGCCGTGCGGACCGTCCACAGGTGCTCACCGCACGCGAGGGTGGACGAACCGTCCTGGGCCGTGACCCGGTAGACGTCCTTCTCCCCCTGCGGGTAGACGCCCAGCACCGGCGTCGGCTCGCCGTTCGAGCCGATGACCAGGTCACCGACCTGGAGCGACCCGATCGGCCGGAAGCCCTCCGGGGTCAGCACCGGGGTGAAGATCGGCTGGGCGCGGCCGCGCATGTAGGCGAGGGGGGCGACCTCGATCGTGCCCGCCTGCGTGAGGCGCGGGATCGACTCCGGGTCGACCATGTCGTGCAGCGCGTCGTAGAGCGGGCGCAGGTACGGGTCGATCTTCTCGTACAGGGTGCCGGGCAGGTAGCCGAGGCGTTCGCCGGCCTCGACGGCCGGGCGGGTCAGGATGATGCGGTTGACCTGCTTGGCCTGCAGGGCCTGGACGGCCTTGGCCATGGCGAGGTAGGTCTTGCCGGTGCCCGCGGGGCCGATGCCGAACACGATCGTGTTCTTGTCGATGGCGTCGACGTAGTGCTTCTGGTTCAGCGTCTTCGGCCGGATGGTGCGGCCGCGGCGGCTGATGATGTCGAGGCTCAGGACCTCGGCGGGCGACTCGTCCGTGTTCGCGCTCAGCATGGCGACGGTGCGGCGGACAGTGTTGGTGTCGACGGCCTGGCCGCGGCTCGCGAGGGTGACGAGCTCGGTGAACACGCGTTCCGCGAAGGCGACGTCGGCGGGGGCGCCGGAGAGGGTGATCTCGTTCCCGCGCACGTGGACGTCGGCGTCGAGCAGTTCCTCGGCGAGGCGGAGGTTCTCGTCGCGCGACCCCAGCAGGCTGAGCACCGCACCGTCGGGCACGGCGAACCGGGACTGACCTTCCTTGTTGCTCTGCTGTGTTTCTTCGGCCACGAGGCCCCGGCCTGCTTCCTGTCGCTCGGATCTGATGGCCACGATGCTAGTCCGGCCGAAAATGAGTGGCTACCGGATTGCTCACCGTGTGTGCTCACCGGTTGTGGAGATCCGCAGGCTGACCGTCGCCGACGTACCCGACTGCATGAAGCTCATCACGGACCGGGGTTGGGCCTGGACGCCCGAGCAGTGGGAGCTGATGCTCGCGCTGGGGCCGGCGTGGGGCGCGTTCGACGAGACCGGGTTGCTCGGCACCGCGGTGACGACGCCGTACCCGCAGATGCAGGCCATCAGCGGTGTGCTGGTGGGTTCGTGGGCGGGACGCAGGGGCATCGGCACTCAGCTCATGACCAATGTATTGGACATCAGTCCTTCGGTGTTGTTCGCGACGGCCATGGGTGAGCCGCTGTACGCGCGGCTCGGCTTTCACCCCGTCGGGGCAACGGTCGAAGCTCCAGGGCGAGCTCACCGGTCCCGCGAGCGGGAGGACGCGGTCGGCGACGCCCGCAGACTTGCCCGTGCTCGCCGCGCTGGACGAGGAGGTGAGCGGGTTCACGCGGCCGTTGCTGTGGGAGCGGCTGCTCGACCCGGCGTCGCCGTACCGGGTGCTGATGTCGGCGGAGGGTGTCGTCGCGACGCGGCCGAACCCGGCCGGGGAGACCGTGGGGCCGCTGATCGCGCCGTCGGCTGAGGTCGCGTGCGCGATGCTCGTGGACGTGGCCGCCGGTGCGGGCCGGGTCCGCGTGGACACCGGTGACGCCGAGGTGGCGGCCTTCCTGCGGGGACGCGGGTTCGAGCAGGGTGGCGGCGGGTGCACGTTGATGGTGTGCGGTGCCGACGACGTGCCGGGTGACCGGTCGCGCTACTTCGCCCCCGCCTCGCACGCACTCGGGTGACGCAGGGACTCGATCGGAACTGCCGCGCTTGCACACGGCGAGCTGACCACGCCGATATCCGATATATCGCGAGCTCGACGACCTCGGCACGAAGGTCGTCGAGCTCGAGCAAGCACACGGTCTGAGGTCGTGGGGCGAGGCCATCCGGGTGGAAGGCCCCTCGTCAGAGGCGTTTGCCGCCGAGCAGGTGCAGGTGGGCGTGGAAGACCTCCTGCCCGCCGTCGGTCCCGGTGTTGAACTGCAGTCGGTAGCCGCTCTCCGCGACGCCCTCGGCCTCGGCGACCTCCTTCGCGGCGGCGAAGAGGTCGCCGAGCTGGTCGCGGTCGAGTGCCACGGCGTGCGGGACGTGCTCGCGCGGGATCAGCAGCACGTGCACGGGTGCCTTGGGGTGGATGTCGCGGAACGCCAGCGTCGTCGCGGTCTCGTGCACGACGGTCGCCGGGATCTCGCCTTGGACGATGCTGCAGAACAAACAGGCCATGCGATCACACGCTAGCGGGGTTCAGCGGAACAGGGCGGCCAGCTGGTCGTCGACCGCCTCGGTCATCTCCTCGGCGGTGAGCTCGTCGGGCCCGAGCTGGTGGTGGACGTTGAGCCCGTCGACCAGCGCGATGAACCTCCGTGCCGCCTTCAACGGCACCACGCCGGCGCGCAGCTCGCCTGCTTCCGCCGCGGCGGCGAACACGCGCGCGACCTCGTTGTACAGCTCGCGCGTGCCGTAGCGCTCCAGCTCGCGCAGCGACGGTTCCACCAGTGCCCGCGGCAGGAACGACAGCAGCACCGCCGCCTCGACCCGCCGGTCCTCGTCCAGCGCGAGCATCTCGTGGGCGATCGCCGCCACCCGCTCGCGGTTGCCGAGTGCGGGGTCGATCTGCTCGAACCGGGCGAGGAACCGCCGGTAGGCGAGCTCCATCGCGAAGCCCAGCAGCGAGTCCTGCGTCGGGAAGTAGTGGCGCAGCGACCCGCTGGACCACCCGGACTCGGCCGCTACGGCCCGCACGGAGGCGTGGTCGATCCCGTCGCGCCGCACGATGCGCCAGACGGCCTCGGCCAGCTCGCGGCGGCGTTCCTCGTGGTCGACAACCTTCGGCACCGGCCCTTTCTAGCAGCCGCGCGCCAGCCGGACGACCGCCTCCTCGCACCGCTGCCAGGACGCCGTGCCGGGGGTGATCACGTCCATGTGCCCGGCGCCCTCGACGACGACGAGCTCCGCCTGCGGCTCCACGGCGCAGAACTCGGTGCTCTGCTCCACGGGCACGTCCTCGTCGCGGTCGCCGTGCACGCACACCACCGGTTTGCCGATCGGCACCAGCGCGGCCGGTGACGCCTCGGCGAACTGCTCCTCGGTGCACAGCTCCAGCGCCCGTGCGGTGATGTGCCGGGTGAAGTCGAGGACCGCGGCCTGTGCGACCGCGCCGACGACCCGGTCGCTGTGCTTGGCGGCCCACACGGCGAGGTGTCCCCCGGCGCTGTGCCCCAATGTCACGACGGGCCCGATGTCGACGGCATCAATGGCGGCCAGCACGTCCTGTCCGGTTACCGGCCACCCACCGCCACCGCCGACGCGCCGATATTCGACGTTCCACACGGTGAATCCGCGCCGCACGAGCACATCGGCAAGTGGCCGCCCCAACTCGAGCCCGTACCGCTGATGCCAAAAACCACCGTGGATGACGACAACAGCACCCTCCGCAGTCCCTTCGGGAACACAAAGCTCACCGAACTGACTGGGGTGGTCACCGTAAGCAATCCGCTGCACACACCCGAACCTACGCCAATCGCCAGGACGGTAAGGCTGCCGCCAGCGAAGAGGGAAACGAGCCGGAAAGGGCAGGTGGGAAGGCCCAAAAAGAGCAGGTGAGGGTGAGGAGGGACGGCAGAGGAGGGGCAGCAGGCACCTGGTCCGGGGGTCCGGGGGCGAAGCCGCCCGGCTGGGGTTTGGGGGCTCGGCCCCCAAAAAACACCCTTCTTTCGCCGAGCGGCGAAGGCGCGCAGCGCCGAGCGCGCGAGGCGGGAGAAATAAGGAGGCGCCCCGCGGTCCGAAGCCTGGGGGTCGCTTCGCCGCGAGGCGCCGACGCCGGACCGAGGGGGGAGGTGTCCGGCGAGTCTTTTGGGCAGAAGGGCCTAATCGTCTACTCCGTTTCCGGATAGACCAATCATCCCCTCTGTGGACAAGGGTAACCCCGAGGGCCTGGGATTCGCTACAACTCTCGTCAAGCCAATCCATCGGGTGTTCCTCTTCGGAGTGATCGGGGTCACCAGCGGGGAGTGAGCACCCCGATGGCACCAAGAGCAACGGCTGCGGCGGTAGATGCACGCAGAACGGTTGGGCCCAATCGGACCACTCGTGCACCCGAAGATCGCAACGCGTCGAGCTCGTCGGGGGTGACCCCGCCTTCGGGACCCACGACGAGCAGGACGTCCCCGGCGGTGGGCAGTGCGACGTCGGCGAGCCGGTCGGTGGCGCTCTCGTGCAACACGAGCGTCAGCGCCGAGGACGACACGCGCTGTGCCAGTTGCGCGGTGCTGACCGGTTCGTCGACGAACGGCACGCGGGCGCGGCGGGCCTGCTTGGCCGCTTCGCGGACCGTGGACCGCCAGCGGCCCAGGGCTTTGGCGCCTCGCGGGCCGTCCTCCCACTTGGCGACGCACCGGGCGGCGCGCCAGGGCAGCACGCCGTCGACGCCGGCCTCGGTGGCCAGTTCGACGGCGAGCTCGCCGCGGTCGCCCTTCACGAGCGCTTGGGCGAGGACGACGCGGGGGGCCGGTTCGGGTTCGGTCCAGCGTTCGACGACGCGCAGCGACAGGGCGTCCTTGTCCAGGACCGCCACGACGACGCAGCGGACCTGGGTGCCGGAGCCGTCGGAGAGCACGAGCTCCTCGTCGGCGCGCAGCCGTTTGACCGTCGCCGCGTGCCGGCCCTCGGGGCCGTCCAGCACGAACGACTCGCCCGAGGGCAGCGCGGGGACGAGGAAGACCGGCAGGGTCACCGGTTGCCGCGGGAGGAGCGCAGGCGGGAGAACAGACCGCCGCCGCCCTTGCCGTTGTGCGACAGGGACGGTTCGCTCTCGCCGCGCAGCTCGGCCAGTTCGCGCAGCAGCGTGGACTGGGCCGCGTCGAGCTTGGTCGGCACGACCACGTCGAGGTGCACGTGCAGGTCGCCGCGGCCGTCGACGCGGCCGGTGGAGCGCAGCTTCGGCATGCCGCGGCCGGTGAGCACCAGCTGCGTGTTGGGCTGCGTGCCGGGGTCGATCTGCAGCTCCTCCTCGCCGTCGAGCGTCTTCAGCGGCAGCGTGGCGCCGAGCGCGGCGGTCGTCATCGGGATCTGCACGACGCAGTGCAGGTCGGCGCCGTCGCGTTCGAAGATCTCGTGCGGGTGCTCCTCGACCTCGACGTACAGGTCGCCCGCGGGGCCACCGCCGGGGCCGACCTCGCCCTGGCCCGCGAGGCGCACGCGCATGCCCTCGGCGACACCCGCGGGGATGTTGACCGAGATGGTGCGGCGCGAGCGGGTGCGGCCGTCGCCGGCGCACTGCTGGCACGGGTCGGGGATGACCTCGCCGTAGCCGCGGCAGACCGGGCACGGGCGGGACGTGACGACCTGGCCGAGGAACGAGCGCTGCACGGACTGGACCTCGCCGCGGCCGTTGCAGGTGTCGCAGCGGATCGGCTTGGAGTCGCCGGCGGTGCCGGCGCCGTGGCAGCGGTCGCAGAGGATCGCGGTGTCGACGGTCAGCTCGCGGCTGGCGCCGGAGGCGCACTCCTCCAGCGTCATGTCGAGGCGGATCAGCGCGTCCGAGCCCGGCTGCACGCGGCTGCGCGGACCGCGGCCACCACCACCGCCGCCCGAGGCGCCGAAGAACGCGTCCATGATGTCGCCGAGGCCGAAGCCCGCGAACGGGTCACCGCCGCCGCGTCCGCCACCGGAGTCGAGCGGGTCGCCGCCGAGGTCGACGACGCGGCGCTTCTCGGGGTTCGACAACACCTCGTAGGCGGCCGTCACCTCCTTGAAGCGGGCCTCCTCGTTGGGATTGACGTCCGGGTGCAGCTGCCTTGCGAGCTTGCGGTAGGCGCGCTTGATCTCATCCTGTGTCGCGTTCTGCGCCACACCGAGGATGCCGTAGTAATCCCTGGCCACCTTGTTCGCTTTCGTGTTCATCTTTCAGCACAAGTCCTGGTTCAACGACCGGTCAGGATCTCACCGACGTAGTTGGCGACCGCGCGGACGGCCGCCATGGTTCCCGGGTAGTCCATGCGCGTCGGTCCCACGACGCCCAAGCCGCCCAGCGGGTTGTCGCGGCTGCCGTACCCGATGGACACCACTGAGGTGCTGCGCATCTCGGCGGCCTCGTTCTCCTCCCCGATGTACACCATGACACGGCCGGGGTCGCGCGAGGCGGCCAGGAGCTTCAGCACCACGACCTGCTCCTCCAGCGCCTCCAGCACCTGGCGCAACGAGCCGGGGAAGTCCGCGACGTTGCGGGTGAGGTTCGCGGTGCCGCCGAGCACGAGCCGTTCCTCCGGGTGCTCGACGAGCGTCTCGATCAGCACCGTCGCGAGGCGCAGCATCGGGTCGCGCAGGTCCTGGCGGATCTCGTCGGGCAGCTCGGCGACCTTGGCGCTCGCGTCGGACAGCTTCTTGCCCGCCATCGCCTGGTTCAGCGACGCGCGCAGGTCGGCCACGTCCTGTTCGGAGACGACGTCGCCCAGCTCGACGATCCGCTGGTCGACGCGGCCGGTGTCGGTGATCAGCACCAGCATGAGCCGCGCCGGTGTGATGGGCAGCACCTCCAGGTGCCGCACGGCCGCACGCGACAGGGTCGGCACCTGGATCACCGCGACCTGCCTGGTCAGCTGGGCGAGCAACCGCACGCTGCGGCGCATCACGTCGTCGAGGTCGAGCGCCCCGTCGAGGAAGCTGCGGATGGCCCGCCGCTCGGCCTGCGAGAGCGGCTTGATCTCGCTCAGCCGGTCGACGAAGAGGCGGTAGCCCTTGTCCGTCGGCACGCGGCCCGCGCTGGTGTGCGGCTGGGCGATCAGGCCCTCGTCCTCCAGCGCGGCCATGTCGTTGCGCACGGTCGCGCTCGACACACCCAGGTTGTGCCGCTCGACCAGGGCCTTCGACCCGACGGGCTCCTGGTTGGACACGTAGTCGGCGACGATGGCGCGCAGCACCTCGAACCGACGCTCATCGGAGTTCACCGCTGTTCACCTCCCGTGTCCCACTGCTCCCGAGTTTACCCAGCCGGTTTCCTGCGGGGTGCCACGTCCGTGAAGCTGCTGTGACCGGGCTCAACCAGGCCTCAGGCCGGCTCGGGCGCCGATATCCAATGTATTGGACATCGGGTCGAAGTAGGACGGCAGCGGGAGCGGCAGTTGGGCGGCAGGTCCGCCGTGAACCGCCGGAGAGGGGCCTGCCCGTTCGTAGCTTCGAAGTCACCTGCCGACGACACGGGGGCTTCGATCCACATGACTGTCCTGCTGGACTCCGCTGATCTGAACGACGTGTCCGCCGCGGCAGCGCTCGGCTTCGTCACCGGCGTCACGACGAACCCGACGCTGCTGCGCCAGGTCACCTCCGACCCGCTCACGCACGCGGCCGAGCTGCTGGCCGCGACCGACTTCCCCGAGGTGTACTACCAGCCGACGGGCGCGCACGGCGACCTTCTCGACGAGGCGCTGCAGGCGTGGAAGCTCGCACCGGAGCGCATCGTGCTCAAGGTGCCGGCGACCCCCGGCGGTGCCGTCCTCGCCCAGCGGCTCGTGCGCGAGGGCGTGCCGGTCTCGCTGACCGCGGCCCAGTCGCCCAACGCCATGATCATCGCCGAGGCGATCGGCGCGGCGAGCGTGATCCCCTACGTCGACCGCGCGTGGCGCGACCCGCGCATCGGCAACGACCTCGTCCGCCAGCTCGCCGCCCTGCGGCGCGGGAGCACCCGCATCGTCGCGGCATCGGTGAAGAACGCCGGGCAGTTCACCCAGGCGTTCGCCGACGGCGCGGACGCGGTCACCGCGCCGCTGGGCGTGCTCACCCAGGTCCTCGCCCACCCCGCCGCGCTGGAGGCCGAGCAGGCCTTCGCCGGCGAGTACGGGGGCTGAGCCGTGTTCGAGGCGGTGCTCTTCGACATGGACGGGGTGCTGGTCGACACCGAGGCGTCGGTCGCCGACTTCTGGCAGGACCTGGCGCGCTCGCACGGCTTCTCGATCAGCGCGGCGGACCTGGACCGGCACGTGTACGGGCGCAGCGCGCTGCACACGTTGCGCGAGCTCTTCCCGATGATCCCGGCGGAGCGACACCCCGAGGTCTACGAGCTGATGCGGGTCGACAACGAGACCCTGCACTACTCCACGATCCCCGGTGTCCTGCCGCTGCTCGGGTCGCTGCGCGCGACCAGGACGCCGGTCGCGCTGGTCACCGGTGCCGAGCCGTACAAGGCGGCGGCGGTGCTGAGGCAGCTCGGGCTGGAGTTCGACGTCACGGTCACCTCCGCCGACGTGGAGCACGGCAAGCCGGACCCGGCCTGCTACGCGCTCGCCGCGCACCGGCTCGGCGTGCCGGTCGAGCGGTGCGTCGTGTTCGAGGACGCCGACAGCGGCATCACCTCGGCGGTCGCCGCGGGCGCCACGTGCGTCGCGCTGGCACCGCCGCACCGCGAGGCCGCCGTGTGCGCGGCCGGTGCCGCCGCGGTGGTGCGCGACTTCCGTGAGGTCTCGTTCGGCGGTGGTGCCCTGCGCACGCCGGAGCGCGAGCTGCCGTTCGTGCCGGCCGACCTGTTCACGGAGCCGCGGGACCGCTGGGACGCCGCCGTCGCGGACGCGCTCGTCGGGCCGGACGAGGTGGTCTACCGCTCGCACCTGGTCGGCGCCGATCCGGCGCTCACCAGGGAGGGCGGCGGCAACTTCTCGGTCAAGGGCGTCGCGCCCGACCAGTTCGGCGAGCCCACCGCGGTGCTGTGGATGAGCTCGTGGGGCTGCGACGGCGCGGTGACCACGCACGAGGACTTCCCGGTGCTGCGGCTGGACGACCTGCTGCCGGTGCTCGACGGCGGTCCGATGGACGAGCGCGAGATGGTCGACCTCCTGGTCGCGAGCGGGCTGCGGCCCGGCCAGAAGCGGCCCGGCATCGAGACGCTCACGCACGCGTTCATCCCGGCCGAGCACGTCGACCACTGCCACCCGGATGCGGTCATCGCGCTCACGTCGTTCCCGGACGGTCGCAAGTACGCCGAGGAGGAGTTCGGCGAGGAGGCCATCTGGTTCGACTACCGGCAGTTCGACGTGGACGTGGCCCGCGAGCTGGGCCGCAAGATCCGTTCGAGCCCGCGGGCGCGGTTCGTCCTGCTCGCCAACCACGGCATCTTCACCTGGGCCGGCACGAGCGAGCAGTGCTACCGCAACTCGCTGGAGGCCGTCGCCCGGTCCACCGCCGCGCTGCGCCGCGCGATCAGCCGGCCGGCCGACCTCGGCGGCCAGGTCGTGCCGCGCCACGAGCACCCCGAGGACGTGCTCGTCGAGGTGCTCCCCGTGCTGCGCAAGGCGTTGGGCGGCGAGATCCTGCACGTGGACCGCAGCGAGCAGGCGGTCGCGTTCGCCTCGTCGGCCCGCGGGCCCGAGCTGAGCCAGGTGGGTCCCGGCTGCCCCGACCACGTCGTCACCGCCGGCCACCGGCCGCTCGTGCCGGCACCCGGTGAGTCCATCGAGGACGGCATCAAACGCCACCAGGAGTGGTACAACGCGGCCTTCGAGCGGTACATCTCCTTCCCCACCACCAAACGCACCGACGCACCGCACGTCGTCGTGCTGCCCGGCATCGGTGTCGTCTGCTCCGGCCCGGACGCGGCGAAGGCACGGCTGTGCGCCGACCACTTCGGACAGACGATGACCGTCATCCGCGCCGCCGACGCGGCCGGTGGCTACGTCACGCTCACCGAGGAGCAGAGCACCGCCGACGAGTACTGGCCGCTGATCCGGATGAAACCGCAGCTGGTCCCCCGCGACGGGCGGCTGGCCGGTCAGGTCGTGCTCGTCACGGGTCTGCCGGACGACGTCGCGATCGGCGTCGCGGAACGGCTCACCGCCTCCGCCGCGCACGTGGCGGTCGCGGGCCGCGACCACGACCGCATCGCCGCGGCCGTCGAGGAGATCCAGAAGCACCAGGGCGAACGCCGCGCGGTCGCGCTGCCGGGCACCGACCCCGAGCGCGAGGCAGTGCTGGCCTACGGCGGCTTCGACGTCGTCGTCGACACCGGGGACGACCCGGAGGCGATCGCCGACACCGTTCTTTCCACCACGCGAGACAGGCAGGAGTCCTGATGAGTCTCACGACCGACAGGAAGAGCACCGCGGAGCTGATCGGGCTCGACGGGCTGTTGCCCGACGGGCACCGGCTGCTGGCGTCCTGCTTCGACGCGCACCACACGATCGGCGGTGGCCTGTTCGCGATCGGCGAGGCCGTGGAGGAGATCGACCGGATCTCCAGCTCGGGCCTGTGCGCCGGCGAGGGCCTGCTGTACCGCTGCCTGTGGAGCGCCGACGGGAGCCCCGCCGAGCTCGTGGTCTACGACGAGACGGGGGTGCGCCGCTACCACCGGCTCGACAACGTCTCCACGCCGCACGACATCCTCGTCGTCGACGGCAACGTGCTGGTCGCCGCGACCATGCAGAACGAGGTGCAGTGCGTCGGCCCCGACGGTGAGGTGGCGTGGCGCTGGCAGGCCCCCGGCGAGGCGGACAGCTGGCACCTCAACAGCCTCGCCCGCTACGGCGACCGCACCGTCGTGTGCGGGTTCGGCGAGTTCCTGCGCCGCCACGGCTGGGACGAGAACGGCAAGCCCGCGAGCGGCCGCGTGGTCGACCTGGAGACCGGCGAACCGGTCCTGGAGGGGCTGAAGGCACCGCACAACCCGTACTACGCCGACGGCACGTGGCTGGTCTGCGACTCCGCGACCGGCGACCTGGTCGAGATCGACGACACCGACCGCACCCAGCAGCGCAGGCTCGCCCTGCCCGGCTGGCCGCGCGGCCTGGTCGCCGCGGGCCACCACCTGTTCGTCGGCCTGAGCCCGCACCGGCACGCCGCGACCTCGGTCGAGACGGCGGCGGTCGCGGTGGTCGACCGGGCGAACTGGTCGGTCCTCGGCGTGGTGAACCTGCCCGCCCGCGAGGTCTACGCGCTGGCGCTCGCACCGGCCGCGCTCGTCGAGGGCGCGCGGCAGGGCTTCGGCGCCAACCAGACCCGCGTGCACGAGCAGGGCCAGTGGCAGATGTTCGACCGGCTCGGCGTGCGGCCGCGGCGGCTGTGGGCGGTCGGCGACCCGCTGGCCGAGGACGAGTGCCACGCCTCGATCACGCTGGACGGCCCGGTCGTCGACGACGCGGAGGCGGGTGGCCTGCTGACGCTGGACTGCCTGGTGCGCAACACCGGCGCGGGCGTGCTGACGCCGGCACCGCCGTTCCCGGTGCGCGTGGTGCACCGCTGGACCGCCGCCGACGGCAGCGAGGTGCCCACCCAGCCCATCCGGTCGGCGCTCCCCCAGTCGCTGCCGCCGGAGGCCGTCACCCGCGTGCCCGTCCGCACCCGCGTGCCGGACCTGCCGGGGCTCTACAAACTGCACGTCACGCTCGCCCAGGACAACGGCGTCCCGTTCGACCAGCTCGACCAGGACAGCGCGCTGGTGCTCGACGTCAGCGTCGTCTCCGGTCACCCCGACTACGAGGCGCTGAGCGGGTTCGGCCTGTACCCCAACGAGGTCCGCACCGCCTGCAACTCCGGCGGCACGGTGTCCGACGTCGTGCGGACGCTGCTGAGCCGCCCGACCGGCACGTACAACGGCCTCACCCTCGGCCTGGTCCAGGAGCACGGCACCGACGCGTTCATCGAGGCCGTCGCCGCCGTGCTGCGCGGGTCCGCGTCCGCCATCGAGCACATGGTGCTGGCGGCGATCCCGGACTACGACGACGTCAAGCTCACCGGCGCCGAGGCCGTCGCGCTCGCGTTGCACCGCTGCGGCACCAGGGTCGCGTTCGCCTACGCCGGCACGTCCGAGCTGGCGCTGTGCGACGCGCTGGCGCGGGTCGGGCTGCTCGTCAACGGCCGCGGCGACCGCGAGTCGCTGTTCCAGGCCGGTGGCGCGAGCCGGCTGCAGGCGGGCACCGGTGCGGCGATCCTGCACGGCGCGCGTGGCCTCACCAACGCGCTGGGTGCGCTGGCGGACCTGCGCCGCAACGAGATGGGCACGCTGGCCGTGGTCGGCATGCCGTCGACCGGTTCGCAGCCGTTCCTGCCGCCGCACGGCGAACCGGACCTGATCGCGGCCTCCGGCGACTTCGCCAAGTCGTGGTTCGAGCTCGGTGCCGTGCCCAAGGACGACCCGCGCGGCTACGTCGAGGAGTTCGGCACGAAGCTGTTGCAGGCCATCGACGACGTCCGCCAGGCCCCGCACGGGCCGGTGCTGTTCGCGCTGCCGCAGGACGTGGCCGAGGCGGAGTGGCTGCCGCTGACGGCGCTGCCGCTCATCCCGGTGGCCGAGCAGCCTGCGTTCGACGAGGGCGCGCTGAACCGGGCGGCCGAGCTGCTCGCGGTTGCCCGCAGGCCCGCGGTGCTGATCGACGACTACGCGCTGACCCACCGGGGCGTGCAGGCCGCGCTGGCCGCGTTCTGCGCCCGCACCGGAGCACCGGTGCTGCAGGTGAAGTACCGCCGCGGCCCGATGCTGTTCGAACGGCTGCACACCGCGGACGTGCCGGAGTTCATCGGCTGGTACGACCCGAAGTCGCCGATGCACCGCGCGGTGCTCGACACGACCGACCTGCTGATCACGCTGGAGGACCGCAACATGTACCCGCGGGTGGTCGGCCCGCTGCCGGACTGCCCGAAGATCGCGGTGAACACGAAGCCCGCGGCCGTGGAGAAGAACGGCTACCTCGAAGCCGGTGACGTGCTGGTGGCCGGTGACGTCGTGGCCGCGCTGCGCGAGCTGACCGACGAGGCACCCGACCTCGACGGCAGCTGGTACACCGGGCTCTCCGACGAGCCCGCTCCCGCGGGGGAGACGCCGCCGGCGGAGGCCGCCGTGATCCGCACCGGGGTGGCACGGGCGATCGGCGCTGCCGCTGCGCGGTCGCGGCGCCGGGCCGTGCTGGTCGACGACAGCCAGATGTTCGGCGGCATGCTCGCCGAGGACTACGACCAGTTCCCGCACGGGCTGCGGGTGTTCGGCGGGCACGGCGGGTTCGTCGGCTGCGGCATCACGATCGCGACCGGCCTCGCGCTGGGCGAGCCGGCGGCGAAGGTGTTCTGCACCCTGGGCGACCAGGGCTTCACGAACTCGGTGCAGGGCCTCGCGGCCGCCGTGCAGGAGTCCGCGCCGGTCACGTTCATCGTGTGCAACAACGGTGGCGCGGTGTCGTTGCGCAAGCAGTCGCGGCCGTCGGGCTGGCTCGACGCGGGCCACGGGCAGTACCTCGACAACGCCGCGGGCATGCGGTACGTCGACATCGCCGAGGCGTGGGGCGTGCGCAGCTGGCGGGTGGACCTGGGCGAGTGGCTCGACCGCGACCGCAGCGCCACCCGGCTGGAGACGTTCGCGCAGGCGTTGCAGGTGGCCGCCGAGGAGACAGGGCCGACGCTGATCGAGCTGGTCCTGCCCTCCGACCCGGAGTTCTGGGCCGGCGTGTGGATCACCGAGGGCTTCGAGCAGCAGAAGAAGGCCGCACCCGAGGAGGTGGCCCGTGCATGAGGTCGCGATAGGAGCCGCACCGCTGACCCCGTACCGGGAGGTGTTCGGCGACGAACGGATGGAAGCGCTGCGGGACACCGCGGAGGAGGCGTCGAGGGCACTGCACGGCCGGACCGTGTGGAACGTCAACTCGACGGCCGCGGGCGGCGGCGTGGCCGAGCTGCTGCACGCGCTGATGCCGCTGGCCCGCGCACTCGGGATCGACACGCGCTGGCTGGTCATCGACGGTGACGCCGAGTTCTTCGCCATCGCGAAGCGGTTGTGCACCAGGCTGTACGGCGCGCCCGGCGACTCCGAGCCGCTGGGACCGGAGCAGCTGCAGCACTACCGCGCGACGACCGAGCGGGAAGGCGGCGCGCTCGCGGCCCGGATCCGGCCCGGCGACCTGGTGGTCGTGCACGAGGCGCAGCCGGCCGGTCTGGTCGACGTCGCCCGCAGGCTCGGTGCGACGGCGGTGTGGCGCAGGCACATCGGCACGGACGAGCCGAACGAGCACACCGAGGAGGGCTGGGCGTTCCTGCGCAGGTTCGTGGAGAACGCCGACGCCACGGTGTTCCTCACCCGGAACGCCTGCCCGGACTGGGCGCCGCGGCCGCACATCATCCCGCCGTCGATCGACCCGTGCGCCCCCAAGAACCTGGAGCTCACGGACGAGCAAACGCTTGCGATCCTGCGGCGCACCGAGATCGTCGCGGGCACCGCGGACCCGGTGACCATCCGTCCGCCCGTGGGCGAGCAGGTCACCGTGCGGCACAAGGCGACCATCGTCCGCGAGGTCGCGCCAACGGCCGACGTGCCGATGGTGGTGCAGGTGTCGCGGTGGGACGAGCTGAAGGACATGGCCGGGGTGCTGCGGGCGTTCCTCGACGCCGATGTCGAGAACTCCTGCCTCACGCTGGCGGGCGCGGACGTCGTCGGTGTCGCCGACGACCCGGACGCCCACCGGTTCTGGGACGAGTGCGTGGAGCAGTGGAAGGCCCTGCCGGTCGAGCACCGCCGGCGCGTCCAGCTGCTCTGCCTGCCGATGACCGACCTGCGGGAGAACGCGCTGGTGGTCAACGCGTTGCAGCGGCACGCGACCGCGGTGGTGCAGAAGAGCATCGCCGAGGGCTTCGGCCTCACCGCGACCGAGGCGATGTGGAAGGGCAAGCCGCTGGTCGCGAGCGCGGTCGGCGGGCTGCGCGAGCAGATCGTGCACGGCGAGTCCGGCCTGCTCGTCGACGACCCGCACGACCTGGCCACGACGGCGGCGCTGATCCGGCGGCTGCTCACCGACCCGGTGCTGGCGCGCCGGCTCGGTGAGGGCGCCCGGCGGCGGGTGAGCGAGTGCTACCTGCCCGACCGGCACCTGACCGACTGGGCCGGGCTCATCAGGTCCGCCGTGACCGTGGAGGTGGTGTGATGCGCGGGCTCGGAGCGAACGGGCCGGTCGTGTCCGACCTCGGCCTGGGCTGCATGGGCATGTCGCAGTTCTACGACACCTGGGACGACACCGAGTCGCTGCGCACGTTGCTGGAGGCGCTCGACCTCGGCGTCACGTTCCTGGACACCGCGGACATGTACGGCCCGTACACCAACGAGGAGCTGGTCGGCCGGGCGGTGTGCGGCCGCCGCGACGACGTCGTCATCGCGACCAAGTTCGGCAACCTCAAGAACGGCGCGGGCGACAACGTCGGCGTGAACGGCCACCCGGAGTACGTGCGCACCTCCTGCGAGGGGTCGTTGCGGCGCCTCGGGGTCGACCACATCGACCTCTACTACCAGCACCGCATCGACAAGGGCGTCCCGCTGGAGGACACCTGGGGCGCCATGGCGGAGCTGGTGCGGGAGGGCAAGGTCCGGCACCTGGGCATCTGCGAGGCAGCGCCGGCGACGGTCCGGCGGGTGCACGCCGTGCACCCGGTGACCGCGGTGCAGACCGAGTACTCGCTCGTGAGCCGCGACCCCGAGGCCGAGCTGTTCGGCGTGCTGCGGGAGCTGGGCATCGGGTTCGTCGCCTACTCGCCGCTGGGACGGGGCATGCTCACCGGCCGGTTCAGCCGGTTCGAGGACCTGCGGCCGGACGACTTCCGCCGGCAGCTCCCCCGGTTCCAGCCGGAGAACCTGGCGCACAACAACGAGGTCGTCGCGCGGGTGGCCGAGCTGGCCTGGGCCAAGGGCGTCTCCATCGCGCAGCTCGCGATCGCGTGGGTGCTGCGCCAGGGCGTCGTCCCCATCCCCGGCACGAAGAACTCCGTGCGGCTCAAGGAGAACACCGGCGCGCTCGACGTGGAGCTGTCGGCGGACGAGCTGGCCCTGCTCGACGAGGTCGCACCGCCCGGTGCCGTGCGGGGTGACCGGTACTTCGCGGCAGGAATGACGAAGGTGGACCTATGAGCGGCCAGTGGTGGCGCGACGCCGTCCTCTACCAGATCTACCCGCGCAGCTTCGCCGACTCGAACGGTGACGGCATCGGCGACCTGCCTGGCATCACCGCCCGGCTGGACCACGTGGCGCGGCTCGGTGCCGACGCGATCTGGCTCTCGCCGTTCTACCCGTCACCGCAGGCCGATTTCGGCTACGACATCAGCGATTACGAGTCGGTCGACCCCGTCTACGGGACGCTGGACGACTTCGACGCGATGGTGGCGGCGGCGCACGAGCGCGGCATCCGGGTCGTCGTCGACATCGTCATGAACCACACGTCCGACCGGCACCCGTGGTTCCTGGAGTCGCGGTCGGACCGCACGAACCCCCGGCGGGACTGGTACATCTGGGCCGACCCCGCACCGGACGGCGGCCCGCCGAACAACTGGCTCAGCGCGTTCGAGCGCTGCGGCACGGCGTGGCGGCTCGACGAGCCGACCGGGCAGTACTACCTGCACAGCTTCACGCCCGGTCAGCCCGACCTGAACTGGCGCAACCCGGACGTGCACGCGGCGATCCGCAAGGTGTGGCAGTTCTGGCTCGACCGCGGGGTGGACGGGTTCCGCATCGACGTCGCGCACCGGCTGATGAAGGACCCGCAGCTGCGCGACAACCCGCCGGAGGTCGCGCACGCGCGCCGGCACTTCACGCACCCCTCGGTGCGGCAGCGCAACCTCGACCTGCCCGAGGTGCACGACGTGCTGCGCGACATGCGGGTCGTGCTCGACGGGTACGGCGACCGGTTCGCGCTGGGCGAGGTGCCGATCAGCGACGACGCCCGGCTCGCCACCTACTTCGGCGGCGACGGGATGCAGACGGCGTTCCACATCGCGTTCTGGGAGCAGCCGTGGGACGCCAGGGCGTTCCGCGCGTGCGTCGACGGGCTGATCGCCCACACCCGGACCGACGCGGTGCCCACCTACGCGTTGTCCACCCACGACATCTCGCGGACCGTGAGCCGGTACGGGGCCGAGCACGCCCCGGTCGCCGCGATGATGATGCTGACCCTGCGCGGTGTCGCCTGCGTCTACTACGGCGAGGAGATCGGCATGGCCGACGCCCCGCCCGCCCTGGAGCAGGACGTGGACGGGCGCGACGGGCAGCGCACGCCGATGCAGTGGGACGCCACCGGCGGGTTCACCACCGGTACGCCGTGGCTGCCGCTGGCCGCCGACCAGCACGTGGTCAACGTCGAGGCACAGGAGGACGACCCCGGGTCGCTGCTCAACCTGTACCGGCGGCTGATCGCCTACCGGCGCGGCAGCGAGGACCTGCTGCGCGGCGGCTACGTGTCGCTGGACAGCCCGGCGGACGTGTTCGCCTACCGGCGGGGCGACCTGCTGGTGGCGTTGAACTTCGCCGGCCACCCGGTGGCGTTCGACGTGCCCGGTGCCGCCGCCGGGCGGGTCGAGCTGTCCACCCGGACCGGCCGCGAGGGCGTCGTCACGCTGCGACCGCTGGAGCTGAGCGACCACGAGGGCGTCGTGCTGAAGCTCACCGCGGGCGACCCGGCAGACGCGGAGGCGGGGCCGTGACCAGCAACTGGGCCGGTAATGTCCACTACACCGCGACCGAGTTCGTGCGGCCGGCCACCGTCGAGCAGGTGCGCAAGACCGTCGCGCACGCCGGGCACGTGCGGGCGCTGGGCACCCGCCACTCGTTCAACGACCTGGCCGACTGCCCCGGTGTGCTGGTGTCGGTGGCCGACCTGCCGCCCGTCGTCGACGTCGACGCCACCCGTGCCACGGCGCGGGTGGCGGCCGGGCTGAGCTACGCCGAGCTGGCACCCCGGCTGGACGCGGCGGGCTTCGCGTTGCCGGCGATGGCGTCGTTGCCGCACATCAGCGTCGGCGGGGCGGTCGCGACGGCCACGCACGGCTCAGGCGTGCGCAACCAGGTGCTGTCCGCGGCGGTCCGCGAGCTCGAGCTGGTGACCGCCGACGGCGACGTCGTCGGCATCGGCCGCGACGACCCCGACTTCGCCGGCGTCGTCGTCGGGCTGGGGTCGCTGGGCGTGGTCACGCACCTGACGCTGGACCTCGTGCCGACCTACCAGGTGCGGCAACGCGTGTACGAGGGCCTGCCGCTGGAGGTGCTCGACGACCACTTCGCCGAGCTCATGTCGTGCGCGTACAGCGTGTGCCTGTTCACCGACTGGCGAGAACCGGTGCTCACGCAGGTGTGGGTGCAGGAACGCGTGGACGAGCCGGCGACGCTGCCGTCGTGGTTCACCGCCGTGCCCGCCGACGGGCCGCGGCACCCGGTCGACGGCGTGGACCCGGTCAGCTGCACCACCCAGGGCGGCGTGCCGGGGCCGTGGTTCGAACGGCTGCCGCACTTCCGCTCCGACCAGCCGCCGAGCAGCTCCGGTGACGAGCTGCAGTCCGAGTACATGATCCCGGCGACCGACGCCGTCGCCGCCCTGCGCGCGCTCGGCGAGGTGCGCGAGCGGATCCGGCCGGCGCTGCAGATCTGCGAGGTCCGCACGGCGGCGCGCGACGACTTCTGGCTGAGCACCTGCTACGGCCGCGAGACGGTGAGCATCCACTTCACGTGGACCTCCGACATGTCGGTCGTGCTGCCGGTCGTGGAGCTGCGTGGAACGGCAGCTCGCGCCGTTCTCGCCACGGCCGCACTGGGCGAAGACGTCCGTGGCGACCGCCGAGTACGAGCGCATGCCGGACTTCCGGGCCTTGCTGCACCGCTACGACCCGGCCGGGAAGTTCACCAACGCCTTCACGGACCGCCACTTCACCGGTCCCGACACCTCCGGGAGGAACAGGTGACGCACGTTGCCGGCTACACGTCGCCGCTCGCCGTCAACGGCGGCGGCACCGTCTGGTTCACCGGCCTGCCCAGCGCGGGCAAGAGCACGCTCAGCAGGGCGGTGGCCGACCGGCTGCCGACCGGCCGGGTCGAGCTGCTCGACGGGGACGAGGTGCGGCAGACGCTGTCCGCGGGCCTCGGCTTCTCCCGCGCCGACCGCGAGGCCAACATCGACCGCATCGGGTTCGTCGCGGACCTGCTGGCGCGCAACGGCGTGCTCGTGTTCGCCGCGGTGATCTCCCCGTTCCGCGCGGCCCGCGACCAGGTCCGCAGGCGCCATCAGGCGAGCGGCACGCCGTTCGTCGAGGTGCACGTCGCGACGCCCGTGGAGGAGTGCTCCGAACGGGACGTGAAGGGCCTGTACGCCCAGCAGCGCGCCGGCGCGATCCGCGGCCTGACCGGGGTCGACGACGTCTACGAGCCACCGCCCGCACCGGAGCTGCGGCTGGACACCCGCGGCAACACCGTGGACGACAGCGCCGACGCGGTGGTGGCCCTGCTGTGCGAGAAGGGAATGCTGCGATGACGCTGACCGCGGTGGACCACCGGCTGGGCGACCGGGAGGCCGCGCTCGCCGACCTGGAGGACGAGTCGATCCACATCCTGCGGGAGGTGGTGGCGACGTTCGACCGGCCGGTGCTGCTGTTCAGCGGCGGCAAGGACTCCATCGTCATGCTCCGGCTGGCCGAGAAGGCCTGCTGGCCGGGGAAGATCCCGTTCCCCGTCATGCACGTCGACACCGGCCACAACTTCCCCGAGGTGGTCGAGTTCCGCGACCGCAGGGTGGCCGAGCTCGGCGTCGAGCTGGTCGTGGCCTCCGTGCAGGACTCGATCGACCGCGGCCGGGTCACCGAGCAGCCCGGCCAGCTGCGCAACCCGCTGCAGACCGTCACGCTGCTCGACGCCATCGCCGGGCACCGGTTCACCGCGGTGCTCGGCGGGGCGCGGCGCGACGAGGAGAAGGCCCGTGCGAAGGAACGGGTGTTCTCGGTGCGCGACGAGTTCGGCCGGTGGGACCCGCGCAACCAGCGGCCCGAGCTGTGGGACCTCTACAACGGCCGGCACCGCGCCGGTGAGCACGTCCGGGTGTTCCCGCTGTCGAACTGGACCGAGCTCGACGTGTGGGGCTACATCCGCCGTGAGGGCATCGAGGTGCCGTCCATCTACTACGCGCACCGGCGGGAGGTCGTGCGGCGCGACGGCATGCTCATCGCCGTCACCCCGTTCACACCTCCCTTCGAGAACGAGGAGGTGTGCGTCGAGACCGTGCGCTACCGGACCGTCGGCGACACCACGTGCACCGGTGCCGTGCGCTCCGACGCGTCCACTGTGGACGAGGTGGTCGACGAGGTCGCGGCGAGCACGCTGACCGAACGCGGCGCCACCCGCGCGGACGACCGCGCCTCCGAGGCCGCCATGGAAGACCGCAAACGGGAGGGGTACTTCTGATGCCGGGACTGCTGCGGGTAGCGACGGCGGGCAGCGTCGACGACGGCAAGAGCACGCTGATCGGCCGGCTGCTGCACGACTCCAAGGCCGTGCTCGCCGACCAGCTCCAGGCCGTGACGTCGGCGAGCCGGCGCCGCGGGTACGCGGAGACCGACCTCGCGCTGCTGGTGGACGGCCTGCGCGCGGAACGGGAACAGGGCATCACGATCGACGTGGCGTACCGGTACTTCGCGACACCGAAGCGGTCGTTCGTCCTCGCCGACACACCGGGGCACGTCCAGTACACCCGCAACATGGTGACCGGGGCGTCGACCGCCGACGTCGCCGTCGTGCTGGTGGACGCGCGGACCGGCCTGACCGAGCAGTCCCGGCGGCACACCGCCATCGCGGGCCTGCTCGGCATCCGGCACGTGGTGCTGGCGGTGAACAAGATGGACCTGGCCGGCTACCGCGAGGACGTGTTCGACGAGGTGGTCGCCGAGTTCGCGCGGGTCTGCGACAGCTCGTGGACCGCGATCCCGATCTCGGCGCTGCGCGGCGACAACGTGGTGACCCCGTCGGACGAGACCCCCTGGTACGGCGGCGTTCCGCTGCTCGCGCACCTGGAGGACCTGGTGCTGCCGCCGGCGCCCTCACCCGGTGGCCGGTTCGCGGTGCAGCTGGTGATCCGGCCGCGCACGCCGGAGCACCGCGACTTCCGCGGCTACGGCGGGCGGGTCGCCTCCGGCACGCTGCACGTCGGCGACCCGGTGGTGGTGCAGCCCGGCGGCTGGCAGACCACGATCACCGCGATCGACACCTACGACGGACCGCTGTCCTGCGCCACGACCGGCCAGTCCGTCGTGGTCAGCATCGCCGACGACCTCGACGCCGGCCGCGGCGCGATGATCAGCACCGGTAGGCCCGGCACCGTCACCTCCGCGGTGACGGCGACCGTGTGCTGGATGACCGGCACCCCGCTGGAACCGGGCGCGCGGTACGTCGTGCGGCACACCACCAGCGAGTCGCGGGCCGTCGTCGAGGCGGTGGAGAGCCGGCTGAACGTGAGCACGTTCGGCTCCGAGCCCGCGGAGTCGCTGGCGCTCAACGACATCGGCGCGATCCGGCTGCGGTTCGCCGACCCGCTGGTGGCGGACCGGTACCGCGACAGCCGTGCCACCGGCGGGTTCGTGCTGGTCGAGGAGGGCAGCGGCGGCACGGCGGCGGTCGGGCTGATCGAGGCGGTGTGACCTGCGGCGGGGCCGGTCAGCTGACGGCGGCCAGCCCCTGCCGCACCACCGCCGCCTCCGGCACCCCCATCTCCTCGAAGTGCCGCAACGCGATCCGCCAGCGCTCCGCCGCACCACCGGTGTCGGACCGGTCGGCCAGCACCCGCGCGGCACCGTCGAGGGCACGGGCGATCTCCACCCGGAACCCGGTGTCCTCGGCGAGCCTGCGGGCCCGGTCGTGCCGTTCCAGCGCCACGTCCAGCTCGCCGCGGTCGTAGTGCACGCGCCCGAGCAGGTTCGCCGCCCACGCCGCCTGGGCCTGGTTCCCCTGGGACCGCAACAACGCCGAGGCGTACGACCCGAGCTCCCCCGCCTCGTCGAGGCTGCCCTCGCGCCGGCACACGTCGGCGTAGCGGGCGAGCACGATGCCCTCGTCGCCGGGCGAGGCGCTGTCCTTCGCCAGGCGCAGCGCGGAGTCCAGGGTGAGCCGGGCGGCGGTGAAGTCGTGCACGGCGGCCTGCGCGGAGGCGTAGTCCACCAGCACGGCCACCTCGCAGGACACGTCGAGCCGGTGCCCGTCCTCCGCGGCGGCCCGGTGGTACGGCAACGCCTCGGTGAAGCGGCCGAACTCGTTGAGCAGCTTGCCGATCACGGCCTCGGCTGCCCGGCGCAGCACCACGTCGCCGTCCTCCACGGCGATGGCGAGCGCCTGGTCCGCGCACTCGTGGGCCTGACCGAGCCGGCCGAAGTGCCAGTGCGGGGTGGCGAGCCGGTGCAGGACCCGGCCCTCCAGCGTCCGGTCACCGGCGGCGCGGGCGGACTCCAGCGCCTGTTCGTGCACCCACAGCATGTCCGTCATGCGCCCGCGCAGCCGCAGGTACGGGTGCAGCGCCTCGGAAAGGTGGCACACGTGCTCGTGCAGCTCGTCGGCCGCGGCACCGCGCACGGCGGCCAGCAACCCGCCGCACTCGGCGTCGAACCACGTCACCGCGTCGTTCCTGGTGCGCAACCGGGGCAGCTGCGCGGGCGGGTACAGGTAGCGCGGCCGGGGCCGGGCCCGGCGGTGCACCAGCAGGTCGGCCGCGGCGTTGGCGGCGCAGAGCTGGTAGTCGAGCAGCCGGTGCACCGCCATCGTGCGCAGCCCCGGCGGTTCCACCCGGCCCACCAGCGAGCGGGCCAGGCTGTGCACCAGGTCGTGCAGGCCGTACCGGCCCTGCGCGAGCTGCACGACCAGCCGCACGTCCAGCAGGTCCTCCAGGACGCTCTCGGCCCTGCCCAGCGCCATGTCGGCGAGCGCCGCGACGGCGTGGACGTCGACCTCGGTCGCGGGCACCAGGCCGAGCAGCCGGAACACCCGCTGGTGACCGGGTTCGAGCGCGTCGTAGGACAGGCCGATCGCGGCCGCGACGCTGCGGTCGCCGACCGCGAGCTCGCTCATCTTGCGCTCCTCGTCCCGCAGCCGGTCGACGAGGTAGCGGATCGTCCAGCGCTCCCGGTTGTGCAGCCGGGTGCAGGCGATCCGGATCGCGAGCGGCAGCCGGTCGCAGGCGGTGACGAGGTCGCGGGCCGCCTCGGGTTCGCGGGCGACCCGGTCGTCGCCGAGGATGCCGAGGACCAGCTCCAGCCCCTCCTCCTCGGGCGGCGGTGCGAGCGACAACGACAGCGTGCCGTCGAGACCGGTGAGCCGGGACCGGCTGGTGATCATCACGAGACCGTCGGACGACCCCGGCAGCAACGCCCTGACCTGCGCGCTGTCCACGACGTTGTCCAGCAGCACCATGATCCGCCGGCCCGCCGTGCGCATCCGCCACAGCACGGCCCGCGCGGACAGGTCGTCGGGCAGCTGGTCGCGCGGCACACCGGCCTGCCGCAGCACCGTCCCGAGCGCCTCGACCGGGTCCATGGGCTTGCGGTCGACGGCATACCCGAGCAGGTCGACGTAGAACTGCCCGTCCGGGAAGCCGTCCGCGAGCCGGTGCGCCATGTGCACGAGCAGCGAGGTCTTGCCGACACCGGCCATCCCGTCGACCGCGACGATCATCAGCCCCCGGCCGGCCCTGCCGCCGACGAACTCGCTGATCCGCCGCTGTTCGTCCACCCGGCCCACAAAGTCGGTCATGTCGTACGGCAACGCCTGCGGCACCGCCGTCTCCTGCGGCGCGTGCACGGCGGTGTCGAGCTCCGGCTCGTTGCGCAGGATGCGTTCGTGCAGCTGCATCAGCTCCGGACCGGGGTCGATGCCCAGCTCGTCCGCGAGCAGCCGGCGCCCCTGCTCGTAGACCCGCAGGGCGTCCGCCTGCCGGCCCGACCGGTACAGCGCGAGCATCAGCTGGCCGCGGGTGGTCTCGCGCAGCGGGTGCTCGTCCAGCAGCGCGCGCAGGTCGGCGACGAGCTCCCGTGCCGCGCCCAGCTCCAGCCTGGTCTCCATCAGCTGGTCGGCGGCGGCGATCCGGCGTTCGTCGAGCACCGCCACGGCCGCGCGGACGACCGGGCTGTCGATGCCCGCGAGCGCAGGACCGCGCCACAGCGACAGCGCGGCGGTCAGGTGCTCGATCACCCCGGCGGCGTCCTCTGCCTCGCGGGCCTGCCGCACCCGCAGGTCGAACAGCCCGAGATCGGTCTGGGTGTCCTGCACCACCGCCCGGTAGCCGGCGCCGTCGGTGACGATCAGCCCCGCACCGCCCGGCAGCCGCCTGCGCAGGTCCGCGACGATCTTGCGGACCTGGGTCGCCGCGGTCATCGGCGGCTGCTCACCCCAGGCGGCCTCGACGAGCCGCTCGACCATGACCGCACGGTTGCGCTCCAGCAGCAACACCGCGAGAACGCATTCGGCACGCGCACCGCCCAACGGGATCCTCGACCCGCCCGACCACGCCTCGAAGGCGCCGAGCACACGAAATTCCACACCCGCCCCCATGTCAGCGGTGATCATTCCACTTCACCCAGAATGCCGACCCAGCGCACCGCCTGTGCTGGATTCAGCTTCATTAGTTCCTTTTAAACACGGAAGTGGAATATTCACCCGTACATACCAGCCACGAGTTGCACAGCGTGAGGGGAGCCAAAACGGAATCGATGCGGTACACCGGACCGGCATTCTGTCGACAACCGACGACTCGGGGGTCTGGTCTGCATGGATTCCTTAACGCAACGGCAACTCGGCTTGCTGTTCCGGAAATACCGAACAGATAGGCGCCTCACGCAACGCCAATTGGCGAAACTGTCGGGCGTCAGCGTGCGCACGATTAGGGACATCGAGCTCGGCAGCTCCCAGCAACCCCGCAGGGAGACCGTGCGGCTCATGGCCAATGCGCTGGGACTGACCAGTCGGGAACACACGGAAATCGAGGAGGCCTCGGGTCGGCGCGTGACCACGGAGGACCTGCGCTTCGTGTTCGCGACGAGCGAGATGCCCCCTCCCTCGCCCATCGACGCGCTCGTCGGACGGCGCGCGGAACTGGCCGCGCTGGCCGGTTCGCTGCGCTCGGGCGGCGACCGGCTCGTCACGATCACCGGCCTCGGCGGCGTGGGCAAGACCCGCCTCGCGCTGGAGGTGGCGGTGGCGCTGCACGACATGGACGGACTGGCGGTGCTGTGGTCCTCGCCCGACCCGCTGCACCCGACGTCGGTGCGCGCCGCCGCGCAGCTCGGCGCGGTGCTGCGGTCCGGTCTCGACGCCCTGCGCGGGCACGGTGCCGGTGAGCTGGCCGAGATCATCGCCGACCAACCGGCGCTGGTCGTGCTGGACTCCTGGACCGCGCACCGGCCGGAGCTGGCACTGGCGCTGCTGCAGGACTGCCCGCGGGTGCGCGTCCTGATCACCGCGGCGGACCCGCTGCGCCTGCCCGGCGAACGCGTGGTCCCGCTGGGTCCGCTGGCGGTCCCGCACCGCCACACCGGCCCGGCCGAGGTCGCGCGGGTGCCGTCGGTCGAGCTGCTCATCCGGTACGCGCGCCAGTCCCGTCCCGGTTTCCGGCTCACCGACGCCAACCTGCACGCGGTGGCCGGGCTCGCCCGCGGCACCGACGGCATCCCCGCGGTGCTGGCCTCGGTCGCGCAGTGGCTCGCGGTCTACGAGCCGGACGCCCTGTGCGACCAGGTGAACGACGACCCGTTCGGCTTCTTCGACGGCCTGCGCGACCGCATCACGGCACGCCTGGACGCGCTGGACGGCGCCGAACGCGTGCTGCTCGAACGCCTGTCGCTGCTCGACAGCGCCTGGTCGGTCACCGACGCCGTGACCGCCACCGGCCTGCCGCCGAGCACCTGCGCGCGGCTCGTGCGCGGCCTGCTCGTCAGCGGCGTGGTGCGGCCCGCCTCCGCGCAGGGGCGCTCCCGGTTCGGGGTGCTCAGCCTGGTGCGCTCGCTGTCGTGCGCCCAGCCCGCCGGGGTGGGCGCGGCGTGATCGCGGTGATCGGGGCGGGCGCGGCCGGGGTGACGACAGCGGCCCGGCTGCTGGAGCGCGGTGCCGCCGTGTGCCTGGTCGACCCGGCCGAGGAACGCGGGCGCGGGGTCGCCTACCGCACCGACGACCCCCGGCACCTGCTCAACGTCCCCGCGGGGAAGATGAGCGCGCGGGAGGACGACCCCGGTGACTTCGCGCGGTGGGCCGGGGTGGCGGCGGCGGACTTCGTGCCGCGCCGGGTGTTCGGTGCCTACCTCGCCGCTCACCTGGACGGCGTGTCGGCCCGCCACCCCGGCCGGCTGCGGGTGGTGCGCGACCGCGCGACGAGGATCGGCCACGACGCCGGTGCCGTGCGGATCTCGTTGGCAGCGGGCGACTTCCTCCTCGCCGACGCCGCCGTTCTCGCGCTGGGCGCGGTCGGCACCCGCGACGACTGGGTGCCCACCGACACCCCGGACTCGGCCGCGTTCGTGCCGGACCCCTGGGCTCCCGGCGCGCTGGAGCGCATCCGCGACGACCGCGACGTCGTGCTGGTCGGCACCGGCCTGACCGCCGTCGACCTCGCGATGACGCTCGGCCGGCCCGGTCGCGTGGTGCACGCCGTGTCGCGCACCGGTCTGCTGCCACGCCGCCACCGCCCGGCACAACCGATGCGACCACCGGAGCTCGCCGGCTGCACCGGTCTCGACGACGTCCGCCGGGTGGTGTCGGCGCACGTGCGGGAGTCGTTGCGGCGCCACGGCGACTGGCGGCCCGCGCTGGACAGCCTCCGCCCGGTCACCGCGCGGCTGTGGGACCTGCTGCCGTTGCCGGACCGCTCCCGGTTCCTCGCGGAGGACCTGCGGTCGTGGGAGGTCCACCGGCACCGCATGCCCGGCACGACCGCGCGGACGCTGGTCCGCCTGCGCCGCGCGGGAGAGCTGCGCACCCACCGCACCGGGGTCACCGGTGTGCGGATGGTCCCCGGCGGGGTCGTCCTGCGGCTGGGCGACGGGACCGAGCTGCACGGCGGGCACCGTCGTCAACTGCACCGGCGTGCGCCACGACGTGCGGCGCTGCCCCGACCCGCTCGTCGCCGGCCTGCTCGCCGACGGCCACGCGACCCCCGGACCGCTCGGGCTCGGCTTCGACACGCTGCCGGACGGCCGGGTGCGCGGTGGCGCTCCACTGTGGACGCTCGGTGCGCTGCGGCGCGGGAACCTCTGGGAGACGACGGCGTTCCCGGAGATCCGCGCGCAGGCCGCGGCGGTGGCCCGGTCCGTGACGAGCGCGCTGGGGGTGCCGTGCTAACCCAGGACCCCCAGCGGGTCGTCGAGCACCGGCTGCCACGCCAGCTCCGCGGCCCCGACCAGGCTGTTGTGCGCCAGCTCCGCCGGCACGAGCGGCACGCTGCGCTCCCACAGCCCGCGGTCGGCGACCAGCGCGGCCAGCCGCCGCGGATCGCGTTCGAGCAGCGCCGCGTGCAGCCCGCCGAGCACGATCCGGTCCGGGTTCAGCACGTTCACCAGTCCGGCGAGGCCGACCGCGAGCCGTTCGACCACGCCCCGCACCGCGGGATGCCCGTCCCGCACCAGTTCCTCGGCCTGCACGAGGGGCGCGACGTCCGGTCGCACCTCGCGCCCGGCCGCCTCCAGCAGCCCGATCGGGTCGGTCTCCACGTCGAGACAGCCCCGGTTGCCGCAGTGGCACCACCGACCAGAGGGGTTGACCGTGACATGACCGACCTCCATCGACAGCCCGGAACTGCCCGTGTAGAGCTGTCCGCCGACCACGAACGCGCCACCGACACCGCGGTGCCCGGTGGCGGTCATCAGCAGGTGCGTGGCACCCCGGCCGGCGCCGTGCCGGTGCTCGGCCAGCGCGGCGAGGTTGACGTCGTTCGCGACGAACGCCGGCACCGCGAGCCCTGCCCGGTGCACCTGCTCGGTGAAGACGGCCAGCACCGGCGCGCCGACCGGCCACGCCAGGTGCAGCGGGTTCAACGCCGTCCCGCCGGGGCGGCTCACCGCGGACGGCACGGCCAGACCGGCGCCCACGCACCGCCGGCCGGTCCACCCGACCAGCTCGGCACCCGCGCCCACCACGGCGGACAGCACGTCCGCGGGATCGGCGCCGACCGGCGAGCGCTCGGCCGCGGTCGCCACGACCACCCCGCCGAGGCCCACGACGGCCACCCGGAACCCGTCCACGTGCACCTGCGCCGCCAGCACGACCGGGCCGTCCGGGTCGAGCACGATCCGGTGCGACGGCCGGCCACGCGACGTAGCGGGTGCCCCCGGACGGGTGTCGTTGTGGATCAGTCCCAGCGCCTCCAGCTCGGCGGTCACCGCACCCGTCGTCGCGCGGGAAACGCCCAGCTCAGCGGTCAGGTCAGCGCGTGTCGCGACCTGCCCGAGGTGCACCAGCGAGAGCACCCGCCCCAGGACGGCGTGCCCGCGCTTCAGCCTTGGCCTCGTCTCCGTCATGCCCCTACACTCATTTTGTGCCACCGATGAACAAATTATCCACGACCACGAACCCGGCACCGGCTGCACTCGTGCAGCTGCGCATCGCGGTGACCATGTTCTTCGCGCTCGGCGGCTTCCTCTTCGCCGGCTGGGCGGTGCGCATCCCCGCGATCAAGGACCAGACAGCGGCCACACCCGGTGCCCTCGGCCTCGCGCTCTTCGCGATGACCGGCTCGGCGGTCGCCACCATGAGCGTGGCGGGCAGCCTCTGCCAGCGCTTCGGCAGCAGGCAGGTCACCATCGCCACGGCCGCGCTGCTGTCGGTCAGCGTCGTGCTGCCGACGTTCACGCACTCGGCGCTGACGCTCGGCCTGTCGCTGCTGCTGTTCGGCGTCGCGTACGGCGGCATCGACGTGGCGGTCAACAGCGTCGCCATCGACCTCGTCGAGGCGGTGCAGCGCCCGGTCATGCCCAGCCTGCACGCGGCGAACAGCCTCGGCAGCCTCGCCGGCGCGGGACTCGGCGGCCTGCTGGCCTCGCACCTGACACCCACCGCACACATGCTGCTCCTCGCCCCGGTCGGCCTGCTGATCACGGCGTGGTTCGGCCGGGTCCTGCTGGCGCACCCGCTGCCCAGCTCGCACGCCGACGACGGCGCCACCGGCCTGCGGCTGCCGAAGTTCACCTCCGGTGTGCTGCTGTTCGGCCTCATCGGCCTGTGCGCGGCCTACAGCCAGGGTGCGCTCGACAGCTGGGTCCCGCTGCACCTGAGCGACGACCTCGGCGCGAGCCAGGGCCTGGCCGCCGCGGGCTACGCCGTCGTCCAGGGCACCATGACCGTCGGCCGCCTGTCCGGTGTCCGCCTGCTGGAACGCCTGGGGCAGACCAGGGTCGTCGTCATCGGCGGTGCGCTCGCGTGCGCCGGGACACTCGTCGCCGCGCTGTCCCCCGGCCTGCCGCTGGCGTTCGCCGGCCTGGCCGCGACCGGCCTCGGTCTCGCGAACATCTTCCCGGTGGCGATGGCCCGCGCCGGTCAGCTCGGTGGGCCGAACGGGGTGGCTGTCGCTTCGACGCTCGGCTACGGGGGCATCCTGCTCGCGCCGCCCACGATCGGGTTCCTGGCCGGCGAGGTCGGCCTGCCGATCGCGCTGAGCCTGATCGCGTTCATGGTGGCGGCCGCGGCGACGATCGGGTTCGTCGTGCGCAACCGCTGACCGAGGAGGAGGTGCCATGACTTCGGACGTCGAGCTCGCCGCCGAGCTGGCCGAGAGATCCGGGCAACTGCTGCAGGAGCTGCGCCGGGGACCGTTGCGCGGCAAGGAGCTCGGCAAGGCCGGTGACGAGCAGTCGCACGAGCTGCTCGTCAAGGCCCTCGCCGAGGCCCGTCCGGCCGACGCCGTGCTCTCCGAGGAGGGCGACGACGACACCGCCCGCCTGTCCGCCGACCGCGTGTGGATCGTCGACCCGCTCGACGGCACCCGCGAGTACGGGCAGGCCGACCACGCCGACTGGGCCGTGCACGTGGCGCTGTGGCAGCGCGGCCGCGGCATCACCGACGCCGCCGTCGCCCAACCCGCGCTGGACGCCGTCTACACGACCGGCGGCACCACGGCCGCCCAGACCAGCGGCCCGCTGCGGATCGTGGTGAGCGCCAGCAGACCCCCCGAGTTCGCGGCCCCCGTCGCCGACACCCTCGGCGCCGAGCTTCGTGCCGATGGGGTCGGCGGGCGCGAAGGCGATGGCGGTGGTCCGCGGCGAGGCCGACGTCTACCTGCACGCCGGTGGTCAGTGGGAGTGGGACTCCGCCGCACCCGTCGGCGTCGCGCTCGCGGCTGGCCTGCACGCCTCCCGCATCGACGGCTCACCGCTGGAGTACAACCGGCCCAAGCCCTACCTGCCGGACCTGCTCATCTGCACACCCCGGCACGCCTCTGCCGTCCTGTCAGCGGTACAGGCGGCGATCGGCGGCTGATCCCCCGCCAGTGGCCCGCGAGCTACGGGAGCAGCCTGCGGACGACGGCGTCGGCGAGCAGCCGCCCGCGGTCGGTGAGCACGCAGCGGTCGTCGAACGGCTCCAGCAAGCCGTCGGCGACCGCCTGCTCCGCCTCCTCGCGACCGGCCGCGTCCAGCACGTCGACCGGCAGGCCCTCGGCGAGCCGCAGCTCCAGCAGCACGCGTTCGACGCGGCGGTCCTCGGCGGTGAGCAGCTCCCGGCCCGCCGCCGGGGACTTCCCCTCGGCCAGCAACGACGAGTACCGCGCCGGGTGCTTCACGTTCCAGAAGCGGACGCCGCCGACGTGGCTGTGCGCGCCGGGCCCGAAGCCCCACCAGTCGGCGCCCTTCCAGTACAGGACGTTGTGCCGGCACCGCGCCTCCACCGAGGTGGCCCAGTTCGACACCTCGTACCAGGAGAACCCGGCGCCACTCAGCTTCGCGTCGACCAGCTCGTAGGACGAGGCGAGCACGTCGTCGTCCGGCATCGGCAGGTCGCCGCGGCGGATGCGGCGCGCGAGGCCGGTGCCGTCCTCGACGATCAGCGCGTAGGCGGAGACGTGGTCGACGCCGGCGTCGAGCACGGCGTCCAGCGACGCCGCCAGGTCCGCCGGCTGCTCACCCGGTGTGCCGTAGATCAGGTCGAGGTTGACGTGGTCGAAGCCCGCGGCGCGCGCTTCCCGTGCGGCGTCGACCGGACGGCCGGGGGTGTGCTTGCGGTCGAGCACCCGCAACACGTGGCGGGCGGCGGACTGCATGCCCAGCGACACCCGCGTGTAGCCGGCGGCGCGGATGCCCTCGAAGAACGACGGCGACGTCGACTCCGGGTTCGACTCAGTCGTGACCTCGGCACCGGGAGCCAGGCCGAACGACCGGCGCACCGCGTCCAGCACGTCGGCCAGGCCGGAGGCACCGAGCAACGACGGCGTGCCACCGCCGACGAACACGGTCTCGGCGGGCACTGGCGTCCCCAGCACGGAGGCCGCCAGGTCGAGCTCGCGGCGCAGGCCCTCCAGCCACGACTGGGGCGAGGCGGACGTGCCGAGCTCGCCGGGGGTGTAGGTGTTGAAGTCGCAGTAGCCGCAGCGGGTCGCGCAGAACGGCACGTGCACGTAGATCCCGAACGGGCGGGAGCCGACACCGGCGAGGGCGGAGGGCGGGAGCGAACCGTCGGCGGGCACGGGCTCGCCTTCGGGCAAAGCGGAGGGCATGACCCCCAGTGTCCCCTACGCGGCCCGAATGGCGGTGTTCGACCAGGGGAAGTATCTGTCGGTGACAGAAGTATTACGGAATGAAACCAGCCTAGGATGTCAACCCCCGCTCGTCAATCCCAGCATCCGGTTGGCGGTGGACCACGCTCTGGGCGGCATGCACACTGAGGTCATGCATTCGACTGGAGTCCGCCTCGTGGCCCGCCGCCACGTCGACTTCCGTCGTGTCTCCAGCGCGATGTGCCGTCGTTCGGCCTGACCGCGCGCTGATTTGTTCCCGTCGGCGCCCGGCGCGCTGACGACGCCCCCACCACAAGCACCTCCGGGCTCGCACGCGCACCGAGCGCCTCGAAACCCCGGAGGATGGCGATGGTCTCGCCGCAGACGTCACCGCGCGCCAAGCAGCGTCGCGGCGAGGGGCAGTGGGCACTCGGCTACCGAGAGCCGCTGAACCCCAACGAGCGGAGCAAGAAGGACGACAACCCGCTCAACGTCCGCGCCCGCATCGAGAACATCTACGCCCACGGCGGTTTCGACTCGATCGACCCGGCCGACCTGCGTGGCCGGTTCCGCTGGTACGGCCTCTACACCCAGCGCAAGCCCGGCATCGACGGCGGCCGCACGGCCACCCTCGAACCGGAGGAGCTGGACGACGAGTTCTTCATGATGCGCGTGCGCAGCGACGGTGGCGCGCTCACCACGCAGCAGCTCAGGGTGCTGGGTGAGATCTCGCAGACCTACGCCCGCGACACCGCGGACATCACCGACCGGCAGAACATCCAGTACCACTGGATCCGGATCGAGGACGTCCCCACGATCTGGCAGCAGCTCGAAGCCGTCGGCCTCACCACGGTGGAGGCGTGCGGCGACAGCCCGCGCGTCATCCTCGGGTCGCCGGTCGCGGGCATCTCGCAGGACGAGGTGGTCAACGGCCAGCCGGCGATCGACACGATCCTCGAGCGCTACATCGGCGACCCGCGCTTCTCGAACCTGCCGCGCAAGTTCAAGACCGCCATCTCCGGTCTGCAGGACGTCGCGCACGAGATCCACGACGTCGCGTTCGTCGGCGTGCACCACCCCGAGCACGGGCCCGGCTTCGACCTCTGGGTCGGCGGCGGCCTGTCCACGAACCCCATGCTGGGCAAGCGGCTCGGCGCCTGGGTGCCGCTCGACGAGGTCCCGGACGTCTGGGAGGCGGTCATCTCCGTCTTCCGCGACTACGGCTACCGCCGGCTGCGGCACCGCGCACGGATCAAGTTCCTCGTCGCCGACTGGGGTCCGGAGAAGTTCCGCCAGGTCGTGGAGGACGAGTACCTCAAGCGCAAGATGATCGACGGCCCCGCGCCGGAGGTCCTCGACCAGCAGCTCGACCACATCGGCGTGCACAAGCAGAAGGACGGCCTGTTCTTCGTCGGCGCCGCACCGGTCGCGGGCCGCGTCTCCGGCTCGGTCCTGGTCGAGGTCGCGAAGATCGCGGAACGGGCGGGCTCCGGCCGCGTCCGGTTCACGCCGCAGCAGAAGATCATCGTGCTGGACGTGGCCGAGACCGCGGTGCCGGCGCTCAAGAGCGACCTCGCGAAGCTCGGCCTGCAGGTCGACCCGTCGCCGTGGCGGCGGGGGATCATGGCCTGCACCGGCATCGAGTTCTGCAAGCTCGCGATCGTCGAGACCAAGGCCCGTGCGCTCGACCTCGTCACGCAGCTCGAAGCGAACCTCAAGGACATCGTCGACGGCGTCACCGCGCCGATCACCGTGCACATCAACGGCTGCCCCAACTCGTGCGCCCGCATCCAGACCGCGGACATCGGGCTCAAGGGCCAGATCGTCACCGACGACGAGGGCAACCAGGTCGAGGGCTTCCAGGTGCACCTGGGCGGCGGCCTCGGCCTCGACGCAGGGTTCGGCCGCAAGCTGCGCGGCCACAAGGTCACCGCGGCCGAGCTGCCCGAGTACGTCGAGCGCGTGGTGCGGAACTTCGTTGCGCAGCGGGAGACCGACGAGCGGTTCGCCCAGTGGGTCGCCCGCGCCGAGGAGGGGTCGCTGCGATGAGCGAGCGCGCGACGCCGTTCTACTGCCCCTACTGCGGCGATGAGGACCTCCGCCCGCAGGAGGAACCCGCCTACGCCTGGCTGTGCACCGGGTGCCGCCGTGTCTTCAAGGTCAGTTTCGTCGGGCTCAACCTGCCGCAGGAGGTGAAGAAGTGAGCGATCTGAAGGAAGACCTCAAGATCGTCGCCGAGGCCGCGCAGGAGGAGCTGGCCAACGCCAGCGCGATCGAGGCGCTGGAGTGGACCGCGCGGACGTTCGGCGACAGCTACGTCGTCGCCTCCAACATGCAGGACGCCGTGCTGATCGACCTCGCCGCGCAGGTGAAGCCGAACTTCGACGTGCTGTTCCTGGAGACCGGCTACCACTTCCCGGAGACGATCGGCGTGCGCGACGCCGTCGGTGTCGTCTACCCGGAGGTGCGGATCGTGAACGCCGCCGCCGAGCAGTCGGTGGAGGACCAGGAACGCGAGTTCGGCCTGCTGCACCAGACCGACCCGGCCCGGTGCTGCCACCTGCGCAAGGTCGTGCCGCTGCGGCGGGAGCTCGCGAAGTACGACGCCTGGGTGACCGGGGTGCGCCGGGTGGACGCACCGACGCGGGCCGGCACGCCGATCGTGCAGTGGGACGAGCGCAACGGCCTGGTCAAGGTCAACCCGATCGCGCCGTGGTCGGACGACGAGTTCAACGCCTACCTCCACGAGAAGGGTGTTCTGGAGAACCTGTTGGTGCAGGAGGGGTACCCCTCCATCGGGTGCCTGCCGTGCACGTCGAAGCCGCTGCCGGGCCAGGACGCCCGCAGCGGCCGGTGGGCCGGTCAGTCGAAGACGGAATGCGGGTTGCACGGATGACACTGGCTCTGGACACGTTGGGACGCCTCGAGTCCGAGGCGATCCACATCTTCCGCGAGGTCGCAGGCGAGTTCGACCGGCCGGTGATCCTCTTCTCCGGCGGCAAGGACTCGACGCTGCTGCTGCACCTCGCGATCAAGGCGTTCTACCCGGCACCGGTGCCGTTCCCGCTGCTGCACGTCGACACCGGGCACAACTTCGACGAGGTCATCGAGTTCCGCGACCGCGTCGTCGCACGGCACGGGCTGCGCCTGGAGGTCGCGAAGGTCCAGGACTGGATCGACGACGGCCGCCTGGAGGAGCGCCCGGACGGCACGCGCAACCCGTTGCAGACCGTGCCGCTGCTGGACTCCATCACGCAGCACAGGTTCGACGCGGTCTTCGGCGGCGGCCGCCGGGACGAGGAACGCGCCCGCGCCAAGGAGCGGATCTTCAGCCTGCGCACGGCGTTCGGCCAGTGGGACCCGAAGCGCCAGCGCCCCGAGCTGTGGAACCTCTACAACGGCCGGCACCGCGCCGGTGAGCACGTCCGCGTGTTCCCGCTGTCCAACTGGACCGAGCTCGACGTGTGGAACTACATCGAGCGCGAGGGCATCGAGCTGCCGGACATCTACTACTCGCACGAACGCGAGGTGTTCCTGCGCGACGGCATGTGGCTCGCCGAGGGCCCGTGGGGCACCGCGCGCGAGGGTGAGACGTTGCAGCGCAAGGTGGTCCGCTACCGCACGGTCGGCGACGGCTCCTGCACCGGTGCCGTCGAGTCCGACGCCGCCGACATCCACGCGGTGATCGCCGAGGTCGCCGCGTCCCGGCTGACCGAGCGCGGCGCGACCCGTGCCGACGACCGGCTGTCCGAGGCCGCCATGGAAGACCGCAAGCGGGAGGGGTACTTCTAGATGAGCGACCTGTTGAGGCTGGCCACCGCGGGCAGCGTGGACGACGGCAAGTCCACGCTCGTGGGCAGGCTGCTCTACGACACCAAGTCCGTGCTCGCGGACACGCTCGACGCCGTGCACCGCGCGAGCGCCGACCGCGGTCTCGCGACGCCGGACCTGTCGTTGCTGGTCGACGGCCTGCGGTCGGAGCGCGAGCAGGGCATCACGATCGACGTGGCGTACCGGTACTTCGCGACGCCGAAGCGGTCGTTCGTCCTCGCGGACACCCCCGGTCACGTGCAGTACACCCGCAACACCGTCACCGGCGCGTCCACCGCACAGCTCGCGGTGCTGCTGGTCGACGCGCGCAAGGGCGTCATCGAGCAGACCCGGCGCCACGCGGCGGTTCTCGCGCTGCTGGGCGTGCCGCGGCTCGTGCTGGCGGTCAACAAGATCGACCTCGTGGGCTACGACGAGGTGACGTTCGCGCGCATCGCCAAGGAGTTCACCGCGCACGCCACGGCCCTGGGTTACACCGAGGACTCGGTCGTCGAGATCCCGGTGTCGGCGCTGGCCGGGGACAACGTCGTGGAGAAGTCCGCGAACACGCCCTGGTACTCCGGCCCGACCCTGCTGGAGCACCTGGAGACCGTTCCGGTCGAGCCCGACCCGCACGACGCCCCGTTCCGGTTCCCGGTGCAGTACGTGATCCGCCCGCGCACGGCCGAGCACCTCGACTACCGCGGGTACGCGGGCCTGGTCGCGGCGGGCACGGTCACGCCGGGCGACGAGGTCGTCGTGCTGCCCTCCGGCAGGCGCTCGACCGTCACGAAGATCGACACGGCAGATGGCGAACTGGCCGAAGCGGCGGCCGGCCAGTCCGTCACGCTGCTGCTGGCCGACGACATCGACATCTCCCGCGGCGACCTGATCTCGGTGGCGGGCAACGAGCCCACGGTCACCGACGAGCTGGACGCCACCCTCTGCTGGCTCGCGGAGAAGCCCCTGCGACCCGGCGCCCGAGTCCTCGTCAAGCACGGAACGCGCACCGTGCAGGCGATGGTCACCGACCTGCGCGACCGCTTCGACGAGCAGACGCTGTCCAGTGTGGACCGCCCTGCCGCGTTGGAGCTCAACGAGATCGGCCGAGTGGCTCTGCGCCTGGCAGAGCCCGTTCCACTGGACGACTACAGCTTCAGCCGGCGCACCGGGTCCTTCCTGGTGATCGACGCGAGTGACGGTTCCACTCTCGCCGCCGGACTGGTCGGGGCTCCGCTGCCGCTGCTCGAGAACGGCGTGGAGAGCTGTACCGGGGGTAGCACCGCTACCCCCGACAACCACGCCCTCGTCTCCCCCGGTCCCTGAAAGGCCACACCGCCGTGAACCTCAAGTCCGCCCTTGCCGTCGCTCTGATCTCCTTGACCGCCATCTCCGGGTGCAGCCGCGCCGGGACGAGTGACACCCCCGCCGCCGAGTCCAAGGGCGCCGCCGCCGAGGTCCGCCTCGGGTACTTCCCGAACATCACCCACGCCGCCGCGCTGATCGGCGTCGAAAAGGGCCTGTACGCCAAGGAGCTGGGCGGCACGAAGCTGACGACGCAGACGTTCAACGCGGGCCCCGACGAGGTCAACGCCCTGCTCGGCGAGTCGCTCGACATCGCCTACATCGGCTCCGGTCCGGCGATCAACGCCTACTCGAAGTCGAAGGGCGAGGCCGTTCGCCTGATCGCCGGCGCGACGTCCGGTGGCGCGCAGCTCGTCGTGAAGCCCGAGGTCAACTCGATCGAGGACCTCAAGGGCAAGGTCGTCGCCACGCCGCAGCTCGCGAACACCCAGGACGTGTCGCTGAAGAAGTACCTGGCGGAGAAGAACCTCACCGGCCAGGTCACCGTGCAGAACGTGGAGAACGCGGCCTCGCTCGACCTGTTCAAGAAGGGCGACATCCAGGCCGCGTGGGCACCGCAGCCGTGGTCGGCGCGCATCGTCGCCGAGGGCGGCGGCAAGGTGCTGCTGGACGAGAAGACGCTGTGGGAGGGCGGGGCGTTCCCGACCACCGTGGTCATCGTGCGGACGAAGTTCCTGCAGGAGCACCCGGAGACGGTCGAGGCCGTGCTGAAGGGCCACGTCGCCGCGATCGACTGGGCCAAGGCGAACAGGGACGAGGCCAAGAAGACCGCCAACGCGGCCCTGGAGAAGCTCACGTCCAAGAAGCTCGGCGACAAGATCCTCGACGCCGCGTGGGACAACATCGAGCTCACCACCGACGCGCAGGCCAAGCACTTCCCGCAGCTCGCGAAGGACGCCGTGACCGCGGGCGTGGCCAAGGAGGCCGCGAACGTCGCCGGGTACGCCGACTTCACGCTGCTGAACAAGGTGCTCCAGGCGCAGGGCAAGCCGCAGGTGCAAGCAGCCGGACTGGACCAGAAGTAGTCTTCGAAGCCGAGGGGAAGGCACCCGAACATGACCGCCACGCTCGAGACCACTTTCCAGTCCACCGTGGACACCGCCGTCGAACTGGCCGGGGTCCGCAAGGTTTTCGGCCACGGCAGCTCGGCCGTGGTAGCGCTCGACGGGGTGGACCTCAAGGTCAAGCCCGGTGAGTTCGTGTGCCTCCTCGGCGCGTCGGGCTGCGGCAAGAGCACGCTGCTGAACATCGTGGCCGGCCTCGACGGCGCGACGGCGGGGGAGCTGCGGCTCAACACGTCGCGCCCGGCCGTGATGTTCCAGGAGCCCGCGCTCATGCCGTGGCTCACCGCCGCCCGCAACGTCGAGCTGGCGTTGCGGTTCGCCGGTGTCGGCCGCCTGGCGCGCAAGCGGCGGGCGCTGGAGCTGCTGGAGCTGGTGCGGCTGGGCGACGTCGCGGACAAGCGCCCGCACGAGCTGTCCGGCGGCATGCGGCAGCGCGTGGCGCTGGCCCGCGCGCTGGCGTCCACCACCGTGGCCGCAGACGGTTCCCCGGCCCTGCTGCTGATGGACGAGCCGTTCGCCGCGCTCGACGCGATCACCCGCGACGTGCTGCAGGCCGAGCTGATCCGGGTGTGGGAGACCACGAACACCGCGATCATCTTCGTCACGCACGACGTGCGCGAGGCGGTCCGGCTGGGCCAGCGGGTCGTGCTGCTGTCCTCCCGCCCCGGTCGCGTGGTGCGCGAGTGGGACGTGGCGGACTCGCGCGACGAGCTGCTCGACGAGATCAACACCCACCTGCGAGAGGTCATCAGTGGCCACGCCTCCTGACACGCTCGACAAGGTCGGCGCCGGCCTCGACGCACTCGACGTCCCCGTCGAGACGCAGAAACCGCCGGTGTGGCGCCGCTTCCTGAAGACCGGCGTGCCGCCGATCATCGCCTTCGCCCTGCTCATCGGCGTGTGGCAGGCGCTGTGGGCGTCGGCGGTCCTGCCGGAGTTCCAGCTGCCGGCCCCGGTCAACGTGTGGAACGAGCTGGTGCGCTCGATCGGCTCCGGCGAGGCCTTCGGCATCCTGTGGACCTCGTTGCACCGCGCGGTGTTCGGGTTCATCGCGGCGGTGCTGATCGCGACCCCGCTGGGTCTGCTGGTGGCCAAGGTCAAGGTGGTGCGCGCGGCGATCGGGTCGTTGCTGACCGGCCTGCAGTCGCTGCCGTCGGTGGCCTGGGTGCCGGCCGCGATCCTGTGGTTCGGCGTGACGCCGTCGACGATCTACTTCGTCGTGCTGATGGGTTCGGTGCCGTCGATCGCGAACGGCCTGGTGGCGGGCATCGACCAGATCCCGCCGCTGCTGCCGCGGGTCGGCCGCGCGCTGGGAGCGGGCAGGCTGGCCTCGGCCCGGCACATCCTGCTGCCCGCCGCTCTGCCCGGTTACCTGGCGGGCCTGAAGCAGGGCTGGGCGTTCTCGTGGCGCTCGCTGATGGCCGCGGAGATCATCGCCACCTCGCCGCAGCTGGGCACCGGCCTCGGCCAGTACCTGCACAACGGGTCGTCGCTGAACGACATCAACATGGTGATCGCGGCGATCTTCCTGATCCTGCTGGTGGGCATCGGCATCGAGCTGCTGCTGTTCCGCCCGATGGAACGCGCGGTGCTGCGCGCCCGCGGCCTGACGGGGGCGCTGTGACCCCGCTGATCGCCGTGGCGCACGGCAGCCGCGACCCGCGTTCGGCAGCGTCGATCCACGCGCTGCTGGACGTGGTGCGCTCGCTGCGCCCGGAGCTCGACGTGCGCGGGGCGTTCCTGGACCTGTGCGCACCGCGGCTGCACGACGTGCTGCGCGAGCCCTCCGTCGTCGTCCCCCTGTTGCTGGGCAAGGCGTTCCACGCACGGGTGGACGTGCCGGCCGCGGTGGCCGAGTCGCGCGTGCCCGCCGAGGTGGCGGACGTGCTCGGACCGGACCCGCGGCTGGAGTCGGCGGCACTGCGGCGGTTGTCGGAGGCCGGCGTGTCGTTCGGCGACCGGTCCCTGGGCGTGGTCGTGGCCGGCACCGGCTCCTCGCACGCACCGGCCAACGAGGCCGTGGCACGGGTCGCCCGGCGGTGGGCGCGGGAGTCGGGCTGGGCCGGCGTGGAGGCGGCGTTCGCGTCGATCGCCACGCCGACCGTGCCCGAGGCCGTGGAACGGCTGAAGGCCCGCGGCGCCCGCCGCATCGCCGTCGCGTCGTGGTTCCTGGCACCGGGCCTGCTGCCGGACAAGGTGGCGGCGCTGGCCGGACCCGACGTGCTGGTGGCGCGGCCGTTGGGGGACGACGTCGAGGTGGCGCAGCTGGTGCTGGACCGGTACGACGAGGCCCTGGCCCGTCAGCCGGTGGCCCGCTCCGCTTAGGGCGAAGACGAACCGGAGGGCGGTCTGCTGCGGCAGACCGCCCTTCGCCGTTCCGGGTGACACTTCCGGACGCCGCCGCGAGATCGGGTCCGCAGCGCCGTTCGGGCGATGTGCGGCGCGAGGTGTTGACGTGAAACTTACTCATGAGTAGGCAGAGAACCACGTCGCGTGCTGGGAGTGCCCCTCGTCCACTCAACGGGGAGAGACCATGAGGCTGGCCGGAGTCGCTTCACTGCTACTGGTACCGATGCTGGTGTTCACCGCGAACGCGTCAGCAGCTCCGCAGACCATCACCTTCAAGCTCAGGGCGACCGCCGTCGGGCAGACGTCGGACTTCACGCTCGACCAGGGCGTGAGCGCGTCCGCACCGGCCACCGTCGCACCGAACGGGGTCGTCAAGGTCACCGTCGACCCGGCGCCCAACCAGGTGCCGTCCGAGGCGGCCGGGCGGCAGGTGCGGGAGATCAAGGGGCTCGCGCTGCGGCTGCCGGTGCCGGCCGGCTCGAAGTTCCGGTCCGCGTCGCTGTCCGGCGGGTCCGGGCTGGGTGGCACGCCGACGATCGCCCTGTCCGGCAACGACGTCGTGCTCTCCGTGCCCGGCCCGCTCAAGGGCGGTGCCGCGTTCGAGCTGCCGGTGGTCACGATCACCCTGCAGGCCGACGCCTCCGGCACGATCACCACGAAGCTCGGTGGCAGCAGCTACGACGCCCCCGGCCTCACCTTCACCGCCGTCGTGTCGGTGCTCGGGTTCCCGGTCAACGCCGCCGCGAAGGGCTACCCGGACCCCAGCCCCGTCCTGACGACCACGACGATCGGCTGACCGCCCCGGTGCCCCACCCCCTGCCGGGCATCAGGACGTAGCAGCGACCAGCTCGGTCATCGTGTCGAGCGTCAGTGCGCAGGTCCTCCACGGAGACCTGCGCACTGACGCGGTTCGCCCACTCGTACTGGGCCGCGCGCAGCCGTTCCACCGCGGCGAAACTCGGCAGCTAAGGTCAGCGCCATGGCAGACGAGCTGGTCCACTACGAGGTGCGGCGTGGCATCGCGACGATCACGCTGGACTCCCCCCACAACCGCAACGCCCTGTCCGCGCAGCTGCGCCGGGAGCTCCGCGAGCACCTGACCGCGACCGCCGCCGACGACGGGGTGCGCGTGGTCGTGCTGACCCACACGGGCCCGGTGTTCTGCTCGGGCATGGACCTCAAGGAGGCCGCCGGTGCGAGTGCCGGCGACCAGGGCGTCAACGAGTTCCCCGCGATCCTCGACCAGCTCTGGACCAGCCCCAAGCCGGTCGTCGCCGCGCTGAACGGCCCTGCTCGCGCGGGTGGTGTCGGCATCGTCGCTGCCTGCGACATCGCGGTCGCGGCGCGCGAGGCGACGTTCGCGTTCAGCGAGGTCCGCATCGGCGTGGTGCCGGCGGTCATCTCGGTGACGGTGCTGCCGCGCCTGCTCCCCCGCGCCGCGCACGAGCTGTTCCTCACCGGCGAGACCTTCGACGCCGCCCGCGCGGTCGAGATCGGCCTGCTCAACTCCGCGGTGCCGCTCGACGGCGTCGACGCCGAGGTCCGCCGCTACACCGACATGCTCGCGCTGGGCGCACCGAACGCGCTCGCCGCGACCAAGCGGATGCTCCAGCAGGAACGGTCCACGAACCTCGGCGAGGTGTTCGCGGACATGCTCGCGCTGTCGGCGCAGCACTTCGGCGGTCCCGAGGGCCAGGAGGGCATCACGGCGTTCCGCGAGAAGCGCAAGCCGTCCTGGGTGCCCGCCGAGGACTGACACGTCGGACATCAGAACCAGGCGGCGCCTCGATGACGCCCTGCGCGAAAGCGGTACCGGCGGCTTTCGCGCAGGCCGGGTCACCGTTCCGTGCGAACCACCCGCAGCGTCCGGTCACCTGATCCGGCGGTCTGCCTCGCCGCGTCGCGCAGCACCTCGGACACGGACGCGTCCAGGTCGGCGGGCACGACCAGCACGTACTCCCCCGCGGGCAGCCACGACAGGTCGGTCAGGCTGTCGTACAACGCGTCGAGGTTCTGGCCGAACCAGGAGGGGAACGACAACGCCTCGGCGATGGCGCCGATGGCGGCCTTCTTCTCCGAAACGAGGATGTGCCGCTTCACTTCTTCACGTCCACGACGACGAACGACGCGTAGTGGTCGCCGGTGTAGTAGACCTCGCGCTTGTCCCCGGTCACGAGCCGGCGCGCGCCGCGGTCGGGACTGCCCGGCGTCGGCACCGTGTACTCCTTGTAGTACCCGGACTTGTGCTGCGGCAGCCGCTTCTCGCGGTTCTCGAACGTCACGCCGTCGTTCTTCGGGTACGGCATGGGGCTCTCGCCCCCGATCAGCTTGTACGTCTTCGCGGCCTCGGGCGGCAGCGACGACAGCGGCTTCACCTCAAGGCCGGACTCCTGCGCGCCGGGCACCGCGGGTGCCGTGCCGGGCGCACTGCTCGCGCTGCTGGTGGGCGCGCTCGACCGGGGTTCGGGCTCGGATGCGCCGTCGCGCACGAACCAGCCGACCAGGACCAGCAGGACCAGGCCGACGAGTGCGACGGTGAGGCGACGACCGGGACTCATACGGCGACCTTCTCGGACTCGGGATCGGAGGCCCCGTCCTCCGGCTCGGGTGCGAGGGAGGCCGGGTTCTTGGCACCCCAGTCGGCCACCCGGTCGACGAGCCGCGCCACGCCCAGGCACAGCGGCAGCACCACGACCATCACGAGGGGGAACTGCACGGCGACGGGCAGTTGCACGAGCCACAGCTCGACCCCGTCCCACCACTGCCAAAGCCCGTCCACCCGCACGAGCCTAGCCTGGTGAGCCGGGTCACGGCGGTCGGCGGGGACGCCGCTGGGTATGTTGCGAACCATGTTCGCCGTTTACGCAGCAGAACCCAGTCCCGAGAACCCGCTGGCCTCGCTCCGCGTCGGCGAGCGCCCCGACCCCGAGGTGCCCGCCGGGTGGGTGCGGGTCGCGGTCAAGGCGGCCAGCCTCAACATGCACGACCTGTGGACGCTGCGCGGGGTCGGCATCAAGCCCGAGCAGTTCCCGATGGTCCTGGGCTGCGACGGCGCGGGCGTCCTCGACGACGGCACCGAGGTGGTGCTGCACTCCGTCATCGGCGACCCCGGCTGGGACGGCGACGAGACCCTCGACCCGAAGCGCACGCTGCTCACCGAGAAGCACCAGGGCACGTTCGCCGACTACGTCGTGGTCCCCGCCCGCAACGCACTGCCCAAGCCGGCGGACCTCACGTTCGCCGAGGCCGCGTGCATGGGCACGGCGTGGCTGACCGCGTACCGGATGCTGTTCGTGAAGTCGGGCCTGCGCCCCGGTCAGACGATGCTCGTGCAGGGCGCGTCCGGCGGTGTCTCGACCGCGCTCATCCAGCTCGGCCGCGCGGCCGGGTTCCGCGTCTGGGTCACCGGCCGCACCGAGGAGAAGCGCGCTCTGGCGCAGACCCTCGGCGCCCATGACACCTTCGAGTCCGGTGCCCGCCTGCCGGAACGGGTCGACGCGGTGTTCGAGACCGTCGGCAAGGCCACCTGGTCGCACTCGATGAAGGCGCTCAAGCCCGGCGGCATCGTCGTCATCTCCGGCGCGACGTCCGGTGACGCGTCGGCGGCCGAGCTGCAGCGGCTGTTCTTCCTGCAGCTGCGCGTGGTCGGCTCGACCATGGGCACCCGCGAGGAGCTGGGCGACCTGATCCGGTTCTGCGCGCTCAACGACCTCAGGCCGCAGATCGGCGCCGAGCTGCGGTTCGAGGACGCCGAGCAGGGCCTCAGGGCGATGCTGGACGGCGAGACCGCCGGAAAGATCGTGTTCAGCAGGCCGTAAACAGCACCGGAAGCCAAAAATCGGTTCCCTGATTGGTGGGTTCGGACAAACCGCGTGACAGTGGTCCCGAATAGGTTCGCCCGGACCCACTCTTCAAGGGAGCTAGGCAATGACCACACAGGGCGTCTTCCGGCGCAAGCCCATCGACCGGATCGCCGAGGACAGGGGCGACGGGCTCACCAGAACGCTGGGCCTGTGGCAGCTCACCGCGATCGGCATCGGCGGCATCATCGGCGCGGGCATCTTCTCGCTCGCCGGTGCCGTCGCGAACAAGACAGCCGGTCCCGCGGTGCTGGTGTCGTTCCTGATCGCCGGTATCGCGAGCGCGGCGGCGGCGTTCTCGTACGCGGAGTTCGCGGGCCTGATCCCCAAGGCCGGCAGCGCCTACACCTACGGCTACGCGGTGCTCGGCGAGATCGTCGGCTGGTTCATCGGCTGGGACCTGCTGCTGGAGTACACCGCGATCGTGGCGGTGGTCGCGATCGGCATCTCCGGCTACTTCACCGAGCTGCTGTCGCTGCTGAACGTCCACCTGCCGCAGTGGATGCTGGGCGCACCGGGCACCGAGGCCGACGGCGTCGCCGCGGGCACGTACAAGGTGAACCTGTTCGCCGTGCTGCTGTGCCTGCTGATCGCGTTCGTGCTGAACCAGGGCATGAAGAACGCCGCGCGCTTCGAGACCACGCTGGTGTACCTCAAGATCGCCGTGGTGGCGCTGGTCGTCGTCGTCGGCGCGTTCCACATCAACACCGACAACTACAACCCGTTCTTCCCGTTCGGCATCTCGGGTGCGCTCACGGGTGCGGCGACGGTGTTCTTCGCGGTGTTCGGCTACGACGCGATGTCCACGGCCGCCGAGGAGTCGAAGGACTCCCAGAAGCACATGCCGAAGGCGATCATCTACTCGCTCGCCGTGTCGATGGTGCTGTACGTGCTGGCCTGCCTCGTGCTCACCGGCATGGTCAACTACAAGGACGTCGACGCGGAGTCCGCGTTCGCCACGGCCTTCGCCGACATCGGCCTGCCCGCCCTGGGCATCATCATCTCCGTCGGCGCGATCCTGGGCATCACGACGGTGCTCTTCACGTTCCTGCTGGGCGCCGCCCGCGTCGGCTACTCGATGAGCCGCGACGGCCTGCTGCCGCAGTGGTTCGCGAAGACGCACCCGGTGAAGCACGTGCCGACGCGCATCACCTGGGTGCTGGGCATCGCCTCCGCGGTCATCGCGGGCTTCCTGCCGATCGCGGAGGCCGCCGAGCTCACCAACATCGGCATCCTGCTGGCGTTCGTCGTCGTCTGCGTCGCCGTGGTCGTGCTGCGCTACAAGCAGCCCGACCTGCCGCGCACGTTCAAGACGCCGGGCATGCCGGTCGTGCCGATCATCGGTGTCGTCTTCTCGATCTGGCTGATCACGTTCCTCACGCCGGAGACCTGGCTGCGGTTCGCGGTCTGGTTCGTGATCGGCCTGGTCGTCTACTTCACCTACTCGAAGCGCAACTCCGTCATGGAGAAGGAGTCCAAGCGGTAACCAGGGAGTCGAGCGTGGCGAGCGGCACCGGGCCGTTCGCCAGCACGAGGTCGTGGAACGCGCGCACGTCGAAGCGGTCACCCAGCCGGGTGGCCGCTTCCTCGCGCAACCGGAGGATCTCCAGCCGCCCCACCATGTACGCGAGCGCCTGCCCCGGCGTCTCGATGTACCGGTCGACCTCGGACTCGATCTCCGGCGCGGTCATCACGGTGTTCTCGCGCAGGTAGTCCACGGCCTGCCGGCGCGACCACCCGAGGGCGTGCAGGCCGGTGTCGACGACGAGCCGCCCTGCGCGCATCGCGTCGAGCGACAGCATGCCCAGCCGCTGCTCGTCGGACGAGTACAGCCCCATCTCCTCGGCCAAGCGCTCGGTGTAGAGGCCCCAGCCTTCGAGGTAGGCGTCGATGAACGCGAACTTGCGCACGTTGTGCAGGTCGGTCTCGGCGGCGATCGTGATCTGGAAGTGGTGGCCGGGGATGGCCTCGTGGAACGCCGTCACCTCCGAGAGCGTGCGGCTGCGTTCGGTGGCGCCCAACGGGTTCAGGAAGTAGACGCCGGGACGGGAGCCGTCCAGCGCGGCGTCCATGTAGTACGCGAGCGGCGCGACCTCGCGGTCCACCTCGGGGACGAGCCGCACCTCGCAGGGCGCCTTGGGCAGCCGGCCGAACCACCGCGGCGCGACGGCCTCGGCCCGCGCGACGGCCTCGACCGCGCTGGTGACCATGTCGTCCTCGTTGTCCCACAGCAGCTCCGTGCGCAGCCGCGTGAAGATCTCGGTGACGTCCGAGGTGCCCCACACCCGTGCGCCGATCTCCGCGTACTCCTCGCGCAGCCGGGCGATCAGGTCGAGCCCGAGCCGGTGCAGCTCGGCCGGCGTGTAGGCCGTGGTCGTGTAGTCGCGGACCAGCCGGGCGTAGTTCTGCTCGCCCTCCGGCAGCCAGCACAGGCCGGCCTGCGCGTCCTCGCGGCCGTCGAGCGACAGCAGCACCTCGCGGAACCGGGCGAACGCCGGCCGCAGGTCCGCGTCCCCCTCCCACGGCTGCCGCGGCGAGGCGAGGAACCGCTCCAGGTGCGCCGCGCCGTTCACGACGTGCCGCCGCAACGGCCTGCGGTCGGTGTCGAGCAGCCGGGTGGCCGCCTGGTCGAGGAACCGCGGGATCTGGTCCAGCCGCTTCGAGAAGTCGACCTGGGAGGCCAGCCCGAGCAGACCGCCGACCGGCGCGCTCAGTCCCGCGGCCACGGTGTGCTCGACCAGCCGGGCGTCGATCTTCGTGATGATCGACTCGGCCTGGTGCCTGATCACGGACCTGGTGACCGGGTCCTCGTCGCTGGTGTCGACGCGGCTCACGATGTCCGCGAGGCGGGCGCGCAGGGCCTGATGGCCCTCGACGCTGAGGTCGTCGAGCCGGTCGTCCCAGCCGGGCAGGCCGACCATGGTCGCGAACGCGGGCGTCCAGTCCATCATCGCCTGGAACGTCTCATCGGAGAGCGAGGTCACACCGTCCTTCATAGCCGCGCTCACCCCGCTTCGCCAACGAATTGACCGACGAGCTCGCCGAGCGTCGGCAGCGGAACCGGTCCAGCACCTAGCACGAGGTCGTGGAACGCCCGCACGTCGAACCGCTCGCTCAGTGCCGCCCCGCCTCCACCCGCAGCCGCTGGATCTCGATCCGCCCGATCATGTAAGCGAGCGCCTGGCCGGGTACCTCGATGTAGCGGTCGACCTCGGACTGGATCTCCGGCTCCGGCATCGCGGTGTTCTCGCGCAGGTAGCCGACCGCCCGCTGCCGCGCCCCCCCGAACGCGTGCAGGCCGGTGTCGACCACGAGCCTGGCCGCGCGCATCGCGTCCGCGGACGGCATCCCGAGGCGTTGCTCGTCCGACGAGAACAGGCCCATCTCGCAGCCGACGCGGGGCAGCCGGGCACCCCCGAGCACCGAGGTGAACACCGGGTCCCGGTCGCAGAAGGCCTGGAACATCTCATCCGCGGGTGAGGTCACCGGACCGTTCCTAGCCGCGCGCGAACCTCTGCGCCAGCGAGTCGACCGCTTCCCGCAGCTCCGCGTCGAGCCTGCGCACGACCTCGGCGGCCGGTGCGGCCGGCGCGAGCGGGTAGGTGGTGCCCGCCCACAGCGACATGGCCTCCAGCTCACCGGTGGCGCGCACCGGTTTCGTGAGGTGGTGCACGTTCGGGTACGCGGCGGGCGCGTGCGGGGTGTTCTCGACCAGGAACCGGTTGACCAGCCCGCGCGCCGGCCGTCCGCTGAACGCACGGGTCAGCGCCGTCCTGCGGCCACCCGCGCGCAACGCCTCCCGTTGCGGTGCGGCGGTTCCCGCCTCCGGGCAGCCGAGGAACGCGGTGCCCAGCTGGGCCGCGACCGCACCGGCCGCGAGCACCGCCGCGACGTCGGCGCCGTGCACCAGCCCGCCGGTCGCGATCACCGGCAGGTCGACGGTGCCCCTGACCAGCCGGAGCGCGGCGAGCGTCCCGTACAGCTCGCCACCTCCGGGCGAGACGCCGTCGTCGGTGAAGGTGCCGCGGTGCCCGCCCGCGTCCGATCCCTGCACGCACAGCACGTCCGCGCCGATCTGCCGGGCCTGCCGCGCCTCGGCAGGGGTGGTCACCGTGACCACGACGGTCGCCCCCGCCGCCTTCAGCCGCTGCACGTCGTCGACGTCGGGCAGCCCGAACGTGAACGACACCACCGGCACCCGCAGCGCCAGCACCAGTTCGAGCTTCGCCGCGTAGTTGTCGTCGTCCCAGCGCGGCTCGCCCGGCACCGCGCCGAGCTTCCCCGCGAACGCGGTCACCCGGTCCACGTAGGACGAGATGTCGGCGGTCGGCCGGGTGCCCGGCACGAACAGGTTGACCCCGAACGGCGCCCCGGTCAGCTCCCGGGTGCGCGTGACCTTCTCGGCGAGCTGCTCGACGGAGACGTACCCGGCCGCCAGGAACCCGAGCCCGCCGGCGTCGTTCACCGCGGCGACCAGCTCGGGTGTGGAGGCGCCGCCCGCCATGGGTGCGGCGATCACGGGCACGGCCAGCGTCTGGAACATGAGCCCAACCTAGTTGGGCGGGCCCGTGAACGCCCGGCGAAGTGGCTGTGTTCACGGTGGCGCAAGGAAACGCCGTTCACCTCCCGGTCATGCCGGTGGGTGAGACTCGGTCCGTGAAACGCCGCACCCTGCTCAGGGCCGCCGCAGGCTCGGTCGTCCTCTCCGCCGCGCCCGGTGCCGCGTTCGGCGCGACCGGCCGGGGCCGGCGGGTGTACGTGGTCGTGCTCGCCGGTCTGCGGGCGGACGAGGTGGGGACCGCGCTGACGCCGAACCTCGTCGCGCTGCGGGCGGACGGCACGTACTTCCCGCGGGCTCGTTCGCTGCCAGCCGCCGGGAGCATCGCGCACCTCGTCATGATGCTGACCGGGGTGCGGCCCGACCGCAGCGGTGTGCCCGCCGACGTCGTGTTCGACCGGGCGCGCGGTGTGCGGCGGCTGAGCGAGCCGAGGTTCCCGACGGTGCTGGAACGCTTGCCGGAGCTGGGTTTCCGCACGGGCGCGGTGCTGCCGGAGGAAGACCTGCGCCGGGTGGTCGGCACGCGGGCGACGTACGGGTGGGAACCCCGGCCGCCGGTCACGGGGACCGCGCCGGACGCGTTCACCTCGCACGCCCTGCACGCCGTGGTCGACGAGGCAGACCCCGACCTGGTGGTCGTGCAGTTCGGCACCGGAGCCCCGGCCGCTGCCGCGGGGCGGTCGCTGGCCGCGCGCACGGCGGACGAGCAGCTCAGCAAGCTGGTGCGGCACCTCAGGGCGACCGGGCGGTGGGAGCGGTCCGTCCTCCTCGTCACCGCGACTCCCGCCGCGGACCGGTCCCCGGTGTCGCCGGAGGAGCACATCCAGACAGATCCGTTGCTGCGCAACAGGGTTGTGGTCGTGCAGAACGACGGCGCCGACCTGCTGTACTGGACCGGCCCCGCCTCGGACCGCGCCCTGGCCGTGCGGCACCTGGAGTCGGTGGTCTCGCGAGTGCCCGGTGTGCGGTCGGCGCACCGGCCGGCCGAGCTGCGCCTCGGACCGGAGGCCGGCGACCTGGTGGTGCACCGGGGACGTGCCGCGGCCGAGCCGGTGCCGCTGCTCGTCGCCGGTGGCGATCCCGTGGTGGGGCGCGGGGTCTCGATGACACCCGCGTCCACTGTGGATGTCGCACCGACGGTGGGGAGGCTGTTCGGCCTCCCCGAACCGTCGGGCGGGGGTGACGGTCAGTCCGTCATCTGAGGCAGTCCGTCAGCCGGACCGCGCCATCATCTAGGGCAGGGAGTCCAGATGAGGGGCGACCGTGTTGGCGAACTGCCAGTTGTTCGAGGCGTCCCAGTTGATCGACCACGTCATGGCGCCGCGGATCGACGGCCAGGTCGTGCTCGGCTTGAACGTCCCGCAGTTCGTGCCACGCGCGAGGCAGCTGAGGGCGTTGTTGACGTTGGCGGGCGACTGGTACCCGCCACCGGCACCCGACGGCGACGCGGGCAGGCCGAGGCCCACCTGGTCGGCGCGCAGGCCGCTCTGCAGCTGGATGCACGCGAGCGCGGTCAGGAAGTTGACCGTGCCCTGGCTGTGGACCTGCTGGTCGCAGCCGAGCATCGAACCGGAGTTGTAGTACTGCATGTTGACGATGGTCAGGATGTCCTTCGTGGCCAGCGCCAGCTTGAAGTACTCGGCGTTGACGTTCTGCATGTCGATCGTCTGCGGCGCCATGGTGATGACCTTGCCGCCACCGGCGTGGATGCTGCGCAGCGCCTGGCCCATGTACTGGGCGTTGACGCCGTTCTCCAGGTCGATGTCGACGCCGTCGAAGCCGTAGGTGGAGATCAGGCCCTTGACGCTGTTGGCGAAGTTGGTCGCGGCGGTGGAGTTGGCGACGCTGATCGTGCCCTTCTCACCACCGACGGAGATGATCACCTTCTGGCCGCGGGCCTGCACGGTCTTCACGTCGGCGCGGAACTGCGCGTCGGTGTAGCCGCCGAGCTGGCTGCTCAGACCGGGGTCGAGGTTGAACGCGACCTGCCCCTGCACCGCCGTGGCATCGGCGAACGAGACCGCGATGATGTCGTAGGTGGTGGGGACGTCGGACAGCCGCAGAGCGCGCGCACCGTTGTAGAAGTTCTGCCAGTAGCCCGTCAGCACGTGCTTGGGCAGACCGGTGATCGGCGGGTTGCTCGTCGTCGTCGTGGTGGTCGTCGTGGTCGTGGTCGTCGTAGTGGTGGTGGTCGACGTCGTCGTGCTCGTGGACGTCGGCGGAGTGCCGGGGCCGTCGAGGTTGACGTCGTCAGCGTAGTAGGCGGGCTGGCCGTACCAGCCGTGCAGGTAGATCGTCACGCTGGTGGCGCTGCCGGACGTGAAGTCGAGGGTCAGCTGGGAGAAGCCGCTGGAACCGGGCGTCCAGGTGCTCTTCTCCACGCCGCCGGTGACGCCGAGGTAGACGTAGCTGCCCTGCACCCAGGCCGACAGCTTGTACGCCGTGTTCGGTTGCACCGAAACGGTTTGCTGGCACCGCGCGGTGCTCTGGCCGACAGGTGTGCCCTGCAGCGCGTACTGGCCGGTGCGTTTGGTGCCGGACGTGGCGCTGGTGCCCTCGGTGCAGGTCCAGCCGCTCAGGTTGCCCGCCTCGAACCCGTTGTTGGCCGCGAGGTTGGCGGCGGCGGCGTTGCCGTTGATCACCAACACCAGACCGGCACATGCGATGAACGCCGACAGCAGCGCGATCGCCGCTCGTCTGGTTTTGGACATGGTCCACCTCCACACACTCATGCGGCGACCATGTTGTGAGTGGACTAAAAATGGACTAGACCACTGCGGTTGGTCAAGCCCTGGTTTAGCTTGAGGGCGTGTTCACCCTCGAAAACGCGATCACGATCGCCACCGAGGCCCACGAGGGCCAGGTCGACAAGTCGGGCCTGCCCTACATCGGGCACCCGTTGCGGGTCATGGCCGCCGTGAGCGGCGAGCACGAGCAGATGGCCGCCGTGCTGCACGACGTCGTCGAGGACACCCCCGTGACCGCGGCCGGCCTGCTCGCCCGCGGCTGCCCGCCCGAGGTGGTCGACGCGGTCGTGGCGCTGTCGCACCTGCCGGACGAGCCGCAGGAGGACTACCTGCGCCGCGTCGCCGCCAACCCGCTGGCCGTCACGGTGAAGCGCGCGGACATCGGCGACAACCTCTCGCCGGCCCGCGTCGCCCGCCTCGACGCGGCCACGCAGGAGCGGTTGAAGGCCAAGTACGCGCGCGCCCTGGGGTTGCTCGACGAGTACGTGAGCTAGCTGACCTTCTTCATCGGTACAGGTGTCGTGAACTGGGTGTATTATCGAATCGTAACCAAGATTGGAAGGACACGATGACCCGCCACGACCTGTCCGTGAAGTCCCTGCGCTCGAACCTGGCCGTCCGCCGTGACGCCCGGCTGAAGCGCCGGAGCCTGGAGCGGCAGTTGGCCAGCTACACCACCGAGAGCGACCGCCTCGAACTGGACGCCATCCTCTCCCGCCACAGCGCCGAGGAGACGGGCGAGCCTCCGTTCGATCATCAACCGCCAGGCGATGGACCGCTTGATCCGCGCCTGACCGGTACCTGTGTGGGCCACCCCCGGCAACGCCGCCGCGGGTGGCCTTTGCGTTTTCAGTACAGGCGCTTCACCGTCAGCACGTTGTCCTTGCGCGACTCCTGCTGACCGTCCGGCCCGACGAGCGGCCGTTCGACCACGTCGTCGGTGATGATGATCCAGTTGTCGCCGAGCCGGAGGTGGTCGAGCACGTCCTTGGTCGTCGGGAAGTAGTAGTCGCGGTGCTCGGACCACGACGGCGCCCCGGCGTGCCCACCGACCACCAGCCGCCCGCCCGGCGCGACCGCCTCCGCGGCCCGCTTGAGGATGCTGTTGCGCTCCCCGTCCTCCAGCGCAGTCGTCATGCCGTCCACGATGCCCACCGTTGTGCCGGAGCGGCAAACTCCGTTGCCGATCCGGCAACAAACGCGGTCAGAACAGCGTGGCGGGTTCGACCGGTTCGGGCTCGGGCAGCGCGTCGAGCTCGGGCACGAGCGTGCGGACGTCGTCGTGGAACCGGCGGGCGAGCGCGGGCGCGTCGTCGTTGTCGGGGGTGTGCAGGAACACCGTCGGCGACCGGCCCTCCCGCAGCCAGCCGGCGACCACCTCGGCCCACGGCCGCCACCCCTCGACCGTCTCCTCGACCGAGTCGCGGCCCAGGTAGCGGACGATCGGCTGGTCGGTCAGCGCCCGCGTCCGCCGGGGCAACCGCGGTTTGCGGTCCCAGGCCTCGCGCTCGGCGTCGCTGGTCGGCGGGCTCTGGAAGAAGACCTCGGTGTCGAACGGCACCCACTCTGCGTCCACGTCGTCGAGGGCCCCCTCCAGCAGCGACGTCGCACCGGCGTCGGTGAAGAACACGGGGTGGCGCACCTCCACGGCACGCCGCAAGCCGACGGGCAGCCTGCGCAGGAAGCGGCTCAGTGCCTCGACGTCCGCCGGGCCGAACGAGCCGGGCAGCTGGGTCCACAGGACCGCGCGCTCGCCCAGGGGCTCGATGGCGTCGAGGAACGCCCGCATCGGCACCTCGACACCGGCGAGCCGGCGCTCGTGCGTGACGACCTTGGGCAGCTTGACCACGAACCGGAAGTCCGGGTCCGTCTGCTGCGCCCAGGTCTCGACGGTCTTGCGGGCGGGCGTCGCGTAGAACGTGGTGTTGCCCTCGACGGCGTTGCACCAGCCGGCGTAGGCCCGCAGCCGCTCCCCCGCGGGAAGCGACTGCGGCAGGAACCGCCCTGGCCACGCCTTGTGGTTCCACATGGCGCAGCCGACGTGAAGGCGTGCCACGGCTCCTACTTCTTGCCCTTCGGCTCCTCGGTCGACAGCGCGGCGACGAAGGCCTCCTGCGGCACTTCCACGCGCCCCACCATCTTCATGCGCTTCTTGCCTTCCTTCTGCTTCTCCAGCAGCTTGCGCTTGCGGGTGATGTCACCGCCGTAGCACTTGGCCAGGACGTCCTTGCGGATCGCGCGGATCGTCTCGCGGGCGATCACACGGGACCCGATGGCCGCCTGGATCGGCACCTCGAACTGCTGTCGCGGGATGAGCTCGCGCAGCTTCGTGGCCATGCGCGTGCCGTAGCCGTAGGCGTGGTCCTTGTGCACGATCGCGGAGAACGCGTCGACGGCCTCGCCCTGCAGCAGGATGTCGACCTTGACCAGCTCCGACTCGGCCTCGCCCGACTCCTCGTAGTCCAGCGAGGCGTAGCCGCGGGTGCGGGACTTCAGCGAGTCGAAGAAGTCGAAGATGATCTCGCCGAGCGGCATGGTGTAGCGCAGCTCGACGCGGTCCTCCGACAGGTAGTCCATGCCGCCGAGCTGGCCGCGCTTGGCCTGGCACAGCTCCATGATCGCGCCGATGTAGTCCGACGGGGCGATGATCGTGCACTTGGTGACGGGCTCGTACACCTCGGCGCGCTTGCCCTCCGGCCAGTCGGACGGGTTCGTCACGACGTGCTCGGCGCCGTCTTCCATGATCACGCGGTAGACGACGTTCGGTGCCGTGGAGATCAGGTCGAGGCCGTACTCGCGTTCGAGGCGGTCGCGGGTGATCTCCAGGTGCAGCAGGCCGAGGAAGCCGCAGCGGAAGCCGAAGCCCAGTGCCGCGGAGGTCTCCGGTTCGAACGTCAGCGCGGCGTCGTTGAGCTGGAGCTTCTCCAGCGCCTCGCGCAGCTCCGGGTAGTCGGAGCCGTCGACCGGGTACAGGCCCGAGTAGACCATCGGGCGCGGCTCGCGGTAGCCGGCCAGCGGCTCGGTGGCGCCCTTGCGCTCGGAGGTGACGGTGTCGCCGACCTTCGACTGGCGCACGTCCTTCACGCCGGTGATCAGGTAGCCGACCTCGCCGACGCCCAGGCCGCGGGACGGCTTCGGCTCCGGCGAGACGATGCCGACCTCGAGGATCTCGTGGGTGGCACCGGTCGACATCATCTTGATGCGCTCGCGCGGCGTGATCTTGCCGTCGACGACGCGGATGTAGGTGACGACGCCGCGGTAGGTGTCGTAGACCGAGTCGAAGATCATCGCGCGGGCCGGTGCGTCCGCCTCGCCCACGGGCGGCGGGACCAGCTTCACGACCTCGTCGAGCAGCGCCTCGACGCCGAGACCGGTCTTGGCGGAGACCCGCAGCACCTCGTCGGGCTCGCAGCCGACGATGTGCGCGATCTCCTTCGCGTACTTGTCCGGGTCCGCGGCGGGCAGGTCGATCTTGTTGAGCACCGGGATGATGGTGAGGTCCTTCTCCATCGCCAGGTACAGGTTCGCGAGCGTCTGCGCCTCGATGCCCTGCGCGGCGTCGACCAGCAGGATCGCGCCCTCGCAGGCCTCCAGCGCACGGGAGACCTCGTAGGTGAAGTCGACGTGGCCCGGCGTGTCGATCATGTGCAGGACGTGGTCCTGCCCGTTGACCTGCCAGGGCAGGCGCACGTTCTGCGCCTTGATGGTGATGCCGCGCTCCCGCTCGATGTCCATGCGGTCGAGGTACTGAGCGCGCATCGCCCGCGCTTCGACCACGCCGGTGAGCTGCAGCATGCGGTCGGCCAGCGTGGACTTGCCGTGGTCGATGTGCGCGATGATGCAGAAGTTCCGGATGAGTTCCGGCGGCGTGAACGTCGTGTCGGCGAACGTGGTCAAGGCGGTCCTCAGCAGGAAATCGGACGGGTGTCCCCTTATGGTCCCATAGAGGCCCACGTGCTCTGCACCACTAGGGTGCGTTCGTGCTGATGAACGGTGAAGACCCCCGCCCGGCCAAGGGCGCGGTCCGCGAGATCTTCGACGCGGCGGAGGCCGCCAAGCTCGAGTACGAGCCCTCGGTGGACGGTGACGCGGACCCCGGCGAGGTCGTCTGGGCGTGGGTGCCCTACGAGGAGGACGCGAACCGCGGCAAGGACCGCCCGCTGCTGGTCGTGGGCCGCGCGAAGGGCGAGCTGATCGCGTTGATGCTCTCCTCGAAGGAGCCGCGCGACGACTACCTGGAGCTGGGCTCCGGTGCCTGGGACCGCGACGGCCGCCCGTCCTACCTGCGACTGGACCGGGTGTTCGCCCTCGACTCCGACGACGACATCCGCCGCGAGGGCGCCGTGCTCGGCCCGGTCGCCTTCGGCCAGGTCGTGGACGCCCTGCGCGCACGCCACGGCTGGCGCTGACCCCCACGGGTGCGGGGGCGCCTGACCACGCGCCCCCGCAGCCGCCCGTCACGCCGCGTGCGGCCCCTGGTCGTCGCGCGCGGCCCGCCGGCGCCCCGCGTACTCCCCGAGCTTGCCCAGCGACTGCTCCTCGTCCAGCGCGACCTCGGCCAGCCGGTCGAACACCAGCCTGATCCGCGCGATCGCGCCGGGGTCCTGCACGAACACCTGCGCGAGCTCGGTCTCGCTGAACACGACCGGCATCGCCTTCTCGTACTCCCAGAGCACGCAGCCGCTGGACGGCACCACGGCCCGCATCGGCACGACCCGGACGCTGTGCTCCTCGGACAGCAGCCGCGCGCACTGGTCCTCCATCACCCGCCGGCCGCCGACCCGTTGCTGCAACGCGAACTCGTGGATGTAGAACAAGCATTTCGGCGGGTTGTTCCGACGCAGGACTACTTGCCGGTCCATGCGGTGCTGCACGGCCGCAGCAATTCGGTCGCCGGTCGTGAAACCACCGAGCCGGTGCAGCGCGTCGGCGTATTCGTGGGTCTGCACCAGACTGGGCAGCTTGGTCACCGAATAGCTCGTGATCGACGTGGCCGCGGACTCCCCGATCCTCGCCGTGCGCACGTCCTCCGGCGCGTGCACGACGTACTCGTCGAAGGCGTACCGGTACCGGCGCCGGAAGTCGTCGATGTACTGGATGTCCTTGCCGCACATGGTGAACAGCTGCACGAGGTCGATGTCGGTGGCCCGCACCTTGCCGTGCTCCAGGTTGGACACCTTGCTCGGGTCCCACCCCAGTCGCACGGCCAGCGCCGCCCCGCTCATGCCGGTGCCGGCCTCCCGGACGCGGCGCAGCTCGTCGCCCAGGTCCCTGCTGTACGCGGTAGATGTGAATACAGTCACGCCAAAACGCTATGGCTTGTATTTATTCCATGGTACGGGCCCTTTCGGGTGAAAAGAGCGCCTGGACGACTCCGGTGATGTCGACGGAGTCCATTGCCGTTGCCGCGCCACCGGAACAAATGCACTTCAAGGGTTCCACACCGTTGCACCGCTCGCGCAAGTAGGGTCGGACCGTGGACCGAGTCGCGGGATCGTTGTACGGGTTGGCTTTCGGGGACGCGCTCGGCAAGCCGACGGAGTTCCTGTCCGTTGCGGAGATCGACCGGCGGTTCGGTCCTCACGGACCGGACGACCTGGTTGGCGACCCCGCCCTGGTCACCGACGACACGCAGATGGCACTGGCCGTCGCGTGGGCGCTGCACGGCGTCGACCGGTACACCGCCGACGTGCTCGAACCGCGGCTGCGCGAGCGGTTCGTGTCCTGGGCGCACAGCCCGGAGAACAACCGCGCACCCGGGATGACGTGTCTGCGCGCGTGCGGCGGCCTGGCGGAGGGCCTGCCGTGGGTGGAGGCGACCATCGCGGGGTCCAAGGGCTGCGGTGCGAACATGCGGGTCACGCCGGTGGGACTGGTGCCCGACCTCGACCTCGACGTCCTCGCCGGGGTGTCGCAGCTGCAGGCCGCCATGACGCATGGTCATCCCACGGCGCTCGCCGCGTCCGAGCTCACCGCGTACGCGACCAGGCTGCTGGTCGACGGACGCGACCTGGCCGAGGTGCCCGCCGCGATGCTGGACCGCTGCCGCGAACGGCGCTCGGTCTACCTGGAGCAGTGGCTGGGTCCCCTGTGGCGGACGCCGGGTGCGACGACGCCGGCCGACTTCATCGCGCGCGGCTGGGACGAGTGCGCCGAGGTGCTCGAACGGCTGGTGGCCGCCCTCGCCGAACCCGATGACGGGCAGGACGCGAGCCTGGCCACCGGCGAGGGCTGGATCGCGGAGGAGGCGCTGGTGACCGGACTGTACTGCGCGATCCGGCACGCCGACGACCCGGTGCGGTGCTTGGTGCGGGGCGCGAGGACCAGTGGTGACTCGGACTCGATCGCGGCGTTGGCCGGGGCGTTCGCCGGCGCCGCGCACGGACTCGCCGCGTGGCCGCAGGAGTGGGTCGAGCGCATCGAGTACGCGGATCAGTTGGCAGCGCTCAGCTCCGGCACGGCCGGCTGACCTCGCTCGACGGTCGTGGAACACGAAAAAAAGCCCTGCGGGGAGCGCTTGTGGCGCTCAACCCGCAGGGCAAATTAAGTTCGGCGGCGACCTACTCTCCCACACCGTAACCAGTGCAGTACCATCGGCGCAGAAGGGCTTAACTACCGGGTTCGGAATGGGACCGGGTGTTTCCCCAACGCTATAACCACCGAAACACTATGAAATTACAACCAGCCGACCGGAGTCGACCTATCGGTTCTGGTTGTTCTTCCAGAACCGCACAGTGGATGCGTAGCGTCTTCGTAACAAGTCCTCGGCCTATTAGTACCAGTCAGCTCCAACCGTTACCGGTCTTCCACCTCTGGCCTATCAACCCAGTGGTCTAGCTGGGGGCCTTAACCCACAAAGGGTGGGATACCTCATCTTGGAACGAGCTTCCCGCTTAGATGCCTTCAGCGGTTATCCCTTCCGAACGTAGCCAACCAGCAATGCTCTTGGCAGAACAACTGGCACACCAGCGGTCCGTCCGTCCCGGTCCTCTCGTACTAGGGACAGCCTTCCTCAAGTATCCTACGCGCGCGGCGGATAGGGACCGAACTGTCTCACGACGTTCTAAACCCAGCTCGCGTACCGCTTTAATGGGCGAACAGCCCAACCCTTGGGACCTACTCCAGCCCCAGGATGCGACGAGCCGACATCGAGGTGCCAAACCATGCCGTCGATATGGACTCTTGGGCAAGATCAGCCTGTTATCCCCGGGGTACCTTTTATCCGTTGAGCGACCACGCTTCCACAAGCCATGGCCGGATCACTAGTTCCGACTTTCGTCCCTGCTCGACCCGTCAGTCTCACAGTCAAGCTCCCTTGTGCACTTGCACTCGACACCTGATTGCCAACCAGGCTGAGGGAACCTTTGAGCGCCTCCGTTACTCTTTGGGAGGCAACCGCCCCAGTTAAACTACCCACCAGGCACTGTCCCTGATCCGGATCACGGACCGAGGTTAGACATCCAATACGACCAGAGTGGTATTTCAACGATGACTCCACAACCACTGGCGTGGCCGCTTCACAGTCTCCCACCTATCCTACACAAGCCGAATCGAACACCAATACCAAGCTATAGTAAAGGTCCCGGGGTCTTTCCGTCCTGCCGCGCGTAACGAGCATCTTTACTCGTAATGCAATTTCGCCGGGCCTGCGGTTGAGACAGTCGAGAAGTCGTTACGCCATTCGTGCAGGTCGGAACTTACCCGACAAGGAATTTCGCTACCTTAGGATGGTTATAGTTACCACCGCCGTTTACTGGCGCTTAAGTTCTCAGCTTCGCCCCGAAGGACTAACCGGTCCCCTTAACGTTCCAGCACCGGGCAGGCGTCAGTCCATATACATCGTCTTGCGACTTCGCATGGACCTGTGTTTTTAGTAAACAGTCGCTTCTCGCTGGTCTCTGCGGCCGTCTCGCCCTAGCCCGCAAAAGGCTTCAAGCGCTACGGCCCCCCTTCTCCCGAAGTTACGGGGGCATTTTGCCGAGTTCCTTAACCACAGTTCGCCCGATCGCCTCGGTATTCTCTACCTGACCACCTGTGTCGGTTTGGGGTACGGGCCGCGTGAAAGCTCGCTAGAGGCTTTTCTCGGCAGCATGGGATCACTCTACTTCGCCTCAATCGGCTACGCATCACGTCTCAGGATATGTGAAGCACGGATTTGCCTATGCTTCTCCCTACACGCTTGCACCAGTACTACCACT
>NZ_JBSDZT010000002.1:8107500-8639429 GCF_054300775.1 Lentzea chajnantorensis
GCCGACGGTCTGCGCGGCGACGGTGATGCCGGACCTGGTGATCTTGACGGGCCGGTCGGCCGGGTGGACGCCTCGTGCGAGGACGATGCGCTGGCCTGGGCGGGCGGTGTCGATCGCGGCCTGCAGGGAGGACACGGTCGAGACGGCGACCACGGCGGCCTGGGCCGGCACGTGGACGAAGGACAACAGCAGGGCGGCCGCGGCGACAGCGGCCAGTGATCGGATCATTCGCCAACTCCGTTGTGGGCAGTTGGCGGCGGCAGGAGCGAACCTACCGCAGAATTCCCGCGGGTGGGGCGGTCCGGTAGAGGCCGAGGGCGGTGTCGAGGGACGGCACGCGGTCGAGTTGTCCGACGTCTGCGAGCGGGTGCCACTGGGCGAGGTCGGTCGTGCCGCCCACCTCGTTGCGCAGCTCGCCGCCGATGATCCGGACCTCGTACATGATGCGAAGTGCGTGGTAGTCGCGGCGGGACTCGGTGCGGAGCTCCGAGTCGATGCCGAGCAGGCGCACCACCTCGACGGTGAACCCGGTCTCCTCCTCGACCTCGCGGACGACCGCGTCGTACGGGTGCTCGCCGTGCTCGATGCCACCGCCGGGGAGGATCCAACGTTTGCCCGTTGGGCCAAGCCAGCGCGCCAGCAGGATCCGGTCCGCCTCGTCGACGCACACCCCGTACGCGGCCACACGCTGCTTCTTCACCCTCATGCGGCTCAGCCTAACTTGCGATCAACCGCAAAAAAGTGATATCACTTAGATACTACTTCACCAGGGGGTCTGGATGAGCGCAACCATCGACACGACAGTGCACATGCCGGCACCTGTCGTGCGCGAGAAGCACGCACGGGAGATCGCCGGTCTGCCGATGTTCTTCGCAGGGTTGGCGGTGTTCGCGGTGGGCGTGTGGACGATCATCGAGGGAGTCAGGGTCGCGGAGGCCAACGGCGGCGAGCCGTCGGCGGGGCTGCTGGTCGCGGGGGTGCTGGTGCTCCTGGCGGCGTCGCTGCTGATGAAGGGGCTGTTCACCGTCGCGCCCGGTGAGGCGCGGGTGCTGCAGTTCCTCGGCCGCTACGTCGGCACGGTCCGCTCGGACGGCCTGCGGTGGGCGAACCCGCTGACGACGCGGGAGAAGATCTCCACCCGCATCCGCAACCACGAGACGCAGACGCTGAAGGTCAACGACGCGGACGGCAACCCGATCGAGATCGCCGCCGTGGTCGTGTGGCAGGTCGAGGACACCGCGCGCGCACGGTTCGAGGTCGACGACTTCGTGCGGTTCGTGGGCATCCAGACCGAGACCGCGGTCCGGCACATCGCGACGAGCTACCCGTACGACAACCACGAGGGGGCGGGGCTGTCGCTGCGGGAGAACGCGGACGAGATCACCGAGACGCTCGCGATCGAGATCTCGGCACGCGTGCAGTCCGCGGGCGTGAAGGTCATCGAGTCGCGGCTCACGCACCTCGCGTACGCGCCGGAGATCGCCCACGCCATGTTGCAGCGGCAGCAGGCGGGCGCGGTCGTGGCGGCCCGCACCCGGATCGTCGAGGGCGCCGTCGGCATGGTCGAGCTCGCGCTGGAACGGCTCGCCGCGCACGACGTCGTGGAGCTCGACGAGGAGCGCAAGGCGGCGATGGTCTCGAACCTGCTCGTCGTCCTGTGCGGTGACCGCTCCACCCAGCCCGTGGTCAACACCGGGTCGCTGTACACCTGATGGCGGAGCGCAAAAGCGTTCTGCTCAGGCTCGACCCGGCCGTGCACGACGCGTTGAGCAGGTGGGCGAACGACGAGCTGCGCAGCACCAACGCGCAGATCGAGTTCCTGCTGCGGCGTGCGCTGGCGGAGGCAGGCCGGCTGCCCGGTGAAGCGAAGAAGATGCCGCGCCGCGGCCGTCCGCCGAAAAAACCGGAACCGGAACCGGACGCGGGTTGACCGGTCACTGCGGCACGCTGAACAGGCGTTTCAGCAGCATTGAACCGCTTCCACGGCGTTCGTGCTGTCAGCTCGTGCCGACCAGGCCGGGTTCACGGTGCGCTGAGCTGGCCTGATATCCTTCGTCGTCGTGAACGCGCGGCGCTCCGCCGTGGAGGAGAGCCGGCTCTCGCCGGTGCCGACCAAGCGCGTCACGAACTCCGGTTTCGACACAGAAGGGTGATGTCGCATGGCGAACATCAAGTCCCAGCTCAAGCGGATCAAGACCAACGAGAAGGCGCGCCTGCGCAACAAGTCGGTCAAGTCGTCCCTCAAGACGGCCATCCGCAAGTTCCGCGAGGCTGCCGAGGCCGGTGACAAGGCGAAGGCCCTGGAGCTGCTGCAGGACGCGTCCCGCAAGCTCGACAAGGCCGCCACCAAGGGCGTCATCCACGCCAACCAGGCCGCCAACAAGAAGTCGGCGATGGCGCTGCGCGCGAACCAGCTCGAGGGCTGATTCCGCTCACCTCAGAGCCGTCGGGAAGGGCTCGCTCCTCGTGGAGCGGGCCCTTTTCGCTGTTCTGGTGGGGATGAGGGCCATGGAGTCGCTCCACGCATTCACCTCATTGGGCTTCACGACGCGCCGTTCCGTGCGGAAGCTGGCGCGGCACGGTCAATTCCGGTGCGTGGACGGTTCCGCGGGAACGCCGCGAGGGTGCTACCGGCGGCCGTGTGCCGCCACGATCCGCAGCACGGCGCGCTCCAGCGCGTAGTCGGCGTCGGCGGCCACGCCCTTCACGTCGGCGTTGAGCCCCGCGACCACCTGCATCGCGTCCGCGAGACCCGCCTGCTCCCAGCCGCGGGCCTGCGCCTGAGCTTTCTTGATCTTCCACGGCGGCATGCCGAGCGGACCGGCCAGGCTGAACGGGTCGGCCCGGCCCACCGCGGAGACGCGTGCGACCGTGCGCACCGCGTCCGCCAGCGCGTCGGCGACCAGCACGTGCGGCACACCGAGCTGCATGGCCCACCGCAACGACTCCATCGCGCCCGCACGGTCACCGGTGACGGCCTTCTCCGCGACGGCGAAACCGGTCACCTCGGCCTTGCCCTGGTGGTAGCGGCGGATCTCCTCGACCGTCACCTTGCCGTCGGTGTCCGACACCAGCTGGGAGGCCGCCGCGGCGAGCTCGCGCAGGTTCGTGCCCACGGCGTCGATGAGCGTCGCGACCGCCTCGGGGTCGATCTTGCCGCCTGCCTGCCGCACCTCGTTGCGCACGAACGCCTCGCGCTCGGCCGACTTGGTGACCTTGCCGCACTCGGTGACCGCCGCACCGGCCTTCTTCAGCTGGCCGGGCAGGTCCTTGGCCGCCTTGCTGCGGCCGCCACCGGTGTGCACGACGACGAGCGTCACCCCGTCCGCGGGCGCCTTGAGGTAGGAGAGCACCGTGTCGGCGATCTCCTTGCTGATGTCCTGCGCGTTCTGCAGGACGATCACCCGGCCCTCGGCGAACAGCGACGGGCTCACCAGCTCGGCGAGCTCCGGCGGCGTGAGATCGCTCACCTGAACGCGGGTCAGGTCGGCCGACGCGTCGACCGCGCGCGCGGCCTCGAGTGCCGCCCGAACTGCGCGTTCGACCAGCAACTCCTCCTCGCCGACGACGAGGTGCAGTGACTCCGGTGCGCTCACGCTCCGCATCCTCCCACGTCCCGAATCGTGGACGTTTGTGGCCGAGCGGCGGAGACGTGCCGTACGTTGGTGGCCACAACTGAACACCGCTCATCCAGAGGGGCAGAGGGACCGGCCCGAAGAAGCCCCGGCAACCGGCGTCAGCGCTATGCGCAGACGATCACGGTGCCAATTCCGACCCGTTCGATTTCGCGGGAAAGATGAGGAGATACCTCGCGATGACTGCTGTCACTGTGCCCACGAGCACCAAGTTCGACCTCGGCCCCGCCCGCGCGCTGCTGTGCCGTGAGTGCGGAAATGAGACCCCTCTCGCTCCGGAATACGCCTGTCTCGAGTGTTTCGGGCCGCTGGAAGTGGCCTACGACTTCGGCAAGGTGCGGCGCGAGGACATCGAGGCCGGCCCCCGCTCGATCTGGCGCTACCGCGGCCTTCTGCCCGTTCCGTCCACTGTGGAACAGCACCCGAACACCGACCCCGGCGGCACCCGCCTGGTCGAGGCCGACCGCCTCGCGAAGGCGCTGGGCGTACGCAAGGTCTGGGTGAAGGACGACACCGGCAACCCCACCCACTCCTTCAAGGACCGCGTGGTCGGCGTGGCACTGGCCGCCGCCCGCGAGCTCGGCTTCAAGGTCCTGGCCTGCCCCTCCACCGGCAACCTCGCCAACGCCGTCGCCGCGGCCGCCGCCCGCGCCGGCTGGGAGTCCGTCGTACTGGTCCCCTCCTCCCTGGAACGCGCCAAGATCCTCATGAGCGCCGTCTACGAGGGCGCCCTGATCGCCGTCGACGGCAACTACGACGACGTCAACCGCCTCGCCCAGGAGCTCGCCGCCGAACACGAGGACTGGGCGTTCGTGAACGTCAACGTCCGCCCGTACTACGCGGAGGGCTCCAAGACCCTCGGCTACGAGGTCGCCGAGCAGCTCGGCTGGCGCCTGCCCGACCAGATCGTCGTGCCGGTCGCCTCCGGCTCCCAGCTCACCAAGATCGACAAGGCCTTCCGCGAGCTCGGCCAGCTCGACCTCGTCGAGGCCTCCCCGTACCGCGTGTTCGGCGCCCAGGCCACCGGCTGCTCGCCCGTGTCCACCGCCTTCAAGGACGGCCACGACGTCATCCGCCCGGTCCGCCCCGACACCATCGCCCGCTCGCTGGCGATCGGTGCCCCCGCCGACGGCCCGTACGTGCTCGACACGGTCCGCCGCACCAACGGCGCCATCGAGGACGTGACCGACGAAGAGGTCGTCGAGGGCATCAAGCTCCTCGCCCGCACCGAGGGCATCTTCGCCGAGACCGCCGGCGGCGTGACCGTGGCGACGGCGAAGAAGCTGATCGAGACGGGCCAGCTCGACCCCGACGGCGAGACCGTCCTGCTGATCACCGGTGACGGCCTCAAGACCCTCGACGCCCTCGGCGACACGATCGGCCCGCGCGCCACTGTGCCGCCGTCGGCCGAGGCCGTGCTCAAGGCACTGGGCTAGGTCGTTCGTTCAGCAGATCACCTCCTCCCGGTCCGGGGACGTCCGCGTCCCCGGACCGCGTCGTTTCACGCGGTGAGCGTCAGAGGGTGATCGCGGCCGACTTCGTCCAGCCCGTGCGCGGGAAGCGGCGCAGCTCGTCGCGAACGTGCGGGCCGACCGGTTCCACCTCGGCGCGCCAGGCCACGATCCGTTGCGGCCACGGGGCTTCTGCTTTGAGGGCGTTGTAGTGGTACTCGTGCCAGACGTCCGGGGCGATGCGCATGCCGTCGTCGAACACGTGCTCGGCGACGAGGTCGTAGGCGGCGTCCGCGTCGGCGGCCTCCGTGGGTGGCAGCACGTGCGTGGCGCGGGCGCGGTAGGTGATGGCGCGGCTGCCGTCCTCCAGTGTTTCGCAGAGGTAGTAGGCGAAGTCGGGCTTCAGTTCGTCGTGCGGCCACTGGGTGGCGGGGTAACCGGGCTGCCACATCGCCCAGGCGAAACCGGGCGTGCCGCCGGGAATCGGGTAGCGCGCGTTGTGGAGCCTGATCCAGACCTGGTCCATCTTCCTTCTCCTTTTCCTTCGTACGACTCGGCTTCCTGGCAACACCGCCAGGTCGCCGTCCTTGTCCGTGCGCAACACCAGGGCGCCACCCGCCCGCAGCGCGTCGATCACCTGCGGGCTCGGGTGCCCGTAGCGGTTGCCGGTGCCGACGCTCACCAGTGCGATCCGCGGTCGCACGCGTTCCAGGAACGCGGGCAACGAGGAACGTGAGCCGTGGTGGGGCACCTTGAGCACCTCGGCCCCCAGGTCCCGCTCCCCCAGCAACGCGGCCTGGCCGGCCAGTTCGACGTCACCGGTGAGCAGCACCCGGCCCGCGGGTGTGGTGGCCCGCAGTACGAGCGAGTAGTCGTTCACGACCGTGTTCGTCTCCGCGACGACCGGTTGCCGCCGCGGGCCCAGCACCTCCAGTTCCAGCCCCGGCCAGGCGAACCGCTCACCCGCCTTCGGTTCCAGCACCCGCACGCCATTCGCGCGCGCCTGCTCGTTGACCTCCTTCCACGCCCACGCCGGCTCCTTGAGCGGTCCCACCGCCACCGCGCCCACCGCACGCCCGGCGAGCACCGCCTGCAGACCGCCGATGTGGTCGGCGTGCAGGTGCGACAGCACGATCAGCGGGATCCGCGTGATCCCCAACGTCCTCAGGCACCGGTCGATCGCGCCGGGGTCGGGCCCGGTGTCGACCACAACCGCGCGGTCGGCCTCCGCAGTGGCCAGCACGAGCGCGTCGCCTTGGCCGACGTCGCAGCTCACGACTTTCCAGCCGGCCGGTGGCCACATCGGCGCGATGGTCCGCATCGGCACCAGCGCCACGAAGCCGCCGACGAGGAGCGCGACCGTCAGCACCCGCGTCTTCTTGTTGCGCAACAACAGGAAGACGATCGCCGTGACCACCGCCAGCGCGAGCCCGCCGACCCAGCCCTCCGGCCAGCTCAGCGACGCACCCGGCACCGTCGCCGCGTGCCGCCCGACCAGGACCAGCCACGTCACGGCCGGCCCGGCCACGTGCACCACCACCTCGGCAGCCGGTGGGAACAGCGGCGCGATGACCGCCGCCACCACACCCAGCACCGTCGCGGGTGCCACCACCGGTGCGACGGCCAGGTTCGCGAGCACCGACACGAGGCTGATCTGCCCCGACAACCCGACCACGAGCGGAGCCGTCGCGAGGCTGGCGACCGCGGGCACGGCAAGTGCTTCGGCGAACCCTTGCGGCACACCGCGTTCCTTCAGCCTGCGTGCCCATCTCGGTGCCACGAGCACCAACGCCGCCGTGGCCGTCACGGACAACGCGAACCCGGGATCGGCTCCCAGCGCCGGATCGACGAGCACCAGGACGAGCACCGTCGTCGCCAACGACGGCAGCGCTGACCGTTCGCGGCCGATGAACAGCGCCAGCAACGCGACGGCACCCATCACCGCGGCCCGCAGCACGCTCGGCTCGGGACCGGCCAGGGCCACAAACCCCACGAGTGCCACCAACGCACCCACCGCCGCCTTGCGCGGACCGGTCTTCCGCAGCAGCAGGTAGACCGCGCCGCAGACGATGGCCAGGTTCGCGCCGCTCACCGCGAGCAGGTGGGCCAGGCCCGCTGTCCGGAACTCGTCGACGACGCGCGGCACCATGTGCTCGGTGTCGCCCACCACCAACGCGGGCAGCAGTCCCGCCTCCTCCTCGCCGAGGGTGGCGCTGGCCCTGCTCAGGCCGTCGCGGAGGTGGTCGGCCCAGCGCTGCCAGGCCGGTGGCGGCTGCACGTCCGCCGGTGGCCCGCGGACCCGGAGCAGGGCGGAGGTGAGGTCGCCCGGTCTCGGCGGCGCGAGCGAGCCCTTCACCGTGACCCGCTGACCGGGCAGCAGATCACGCCACTGCGCGGCCGGCGCGAGGATGACGACGGTGGCCCCGTTCGCCGTCGCGGTGACGACGACGTGGTCCACCCCGGCCTGGTGCCCGCCGAACCCCGCGGCCCGGATGCCACGCGGTCTCGTGCTCAACTCCGCGGTCACCGTGGTCGTGCGGCCCTCGTCGGCGGCCAGGCGGAGCGGGTGGGTCTCGGCGCGCAGGACGTGGCTGCCGACCCAGGCACCGGCGATCGGGCCGGCGAGCAGGAGGGCGATCGCGCACGTCTTGGGCCACCACGCCCGGTGCCAGGCGATCAGGCCGACCGCGCCGGCGGACAGTCCGATGAGGACTGCGGCCTGCCAGCTCAGGTAGAGGCCGGACAGGGCCGTTGCCCACACCGCGGTGGCTGCGGGGACCAAGCGGTAGTCGTGGGTTACCGGGTGTCTGCGAGGCATGGTCGGGCCTTCGCTGTCGGGGCGCTTGGGGTGGGGTCGGTGAGGAGGGTGGCGAGTGCGCGGCGGTTGGAGCACCAGGCTCGGCGGCGCCAGGCTCGGCGTTGGGCGAGCAGGACGGCTGTTCCTGTGGACAGTCCGATGAGGACTGCCGTGTGGCGGGTCAGGAACAGGGCGGCCAGGGCGGTTGCCCATACAGCGGCGGTTGCGGGGATTAGGGGGTGGTCGTGGGCTGGGTGTCTGCGGGGCTCGGGTGTGGGAGGTCGCGCCGCGATGGTGGAGGACCGGGGCGCGGGGGCGGGAGATCGAGGTGCGGCCGTGGGAGACCGGGAGGCGGCGGTGGGAGGGCGGGGCGCGGCAGTGGGAGGCCGGGGCGTGGTGGCGGGGGCACGGCTGGTTGTTGTGCGGGTGCGGGCTCGGCGGTGTGGGAGGCCGTTCGGGGAGAACTCGCGGACGGTGACGAACGGGGTGCGCAGGAGGCCGGAGTACAGGCGGCCGGGGCGGGTGGACTGGTGCCAGATGAGGTCGGGTGCGGGCATGGCGACGATGCAAGGCATGGGAGTTCCTCTCGGCGAGTGCGAGGTGGGCTGTGGAACGCGCGGCGTCGGGCACGGGCGCGGGCGTGGGGTGGAGCGCGGGCGTGAGTGGGACGCGGGCGCGGGTGGGCAGGGCGCGGTGGGCAGGGCGCGGTGGGCAGGGCGCGGCGGGCAGGGCGCGGCGGGCAGGGCGCGGCGGGCAGGGCGCGGCGGGCAGGGCGCGGCGGGCAGGGCGCGGCGGGCAGGGCGCGGCGGGCAGGGCGCGGCGGGCAGGGCGCGGCGGGCAGGGCGCGGCGGGCAGGGCGCGGTGGGCAGGGCGCGGTGGGCAGGGCGCGGTGGGGCGCGTGGGGCGAGGTGTCGAGCGCCGGGCCTCGGGTGCGGGCCGTCAGCGGGGACGAGGTGCAGGCAGCCAGGGGCGGGCGAGGTCAGCGGGATGGCTGCGGGAGCCCGGCGTCTGGGATGGGGCCAGCGGGTGGAAGCGCTGGGGGTCAGGTGTGGACCAGGTCGGCGAGTTTCGCGAGTTTGGTGTCGCCGATGCCTTCCACGTCGCGGAGTTCGTCGACGGAGGCGAACGGGCCCTTGCGGGTGCGGTGGTCGACGATGCGCTGGGCGGTGACCGGGCCTACTCCGGGCAGGGAGTCGAGGTCGGTGGCCGAGGCAGTGTTCAGGTTCAGCTTGGCCGGGTGCACGGCCGCGGGTGGGGGTGGGATGCCGACCGCGATCTGTTCGCCGTCGGTCAGTTTGCGGGCCAGGTTGAGGCCGTGGAGGTCGGTGCCGGGGTGGATGCCGCCGGCCAGGCGCAGGGCGTCGGCGACGCGGGCGCCGGAGGTGGCGGTGACGAGGCCGGGGGTGGCGACCTCGCCGATCACGTTCACGACCAGTTCGGGGGCCGGGGCGCTGGTGCTGACCAGGGCCAGGTCCGGTGCGGACTCGGCGGTGGGGCGTTGCAGCCAGGTGGACAGGCCGATGACCGTGCAGGCAACGGCGATGCCGAAGGCGAGCAGGCCGCGGCGGGGCAGCCGGGGCAGCCGGGGCAGCCGGAAGCGGCGGGGGTGGCCGTGTTCAGTGGAGTCGGCGGAGTTCGCGTGGACGAGGGTCGGGTCGGCGCGGACCTTGGCGGCCAGTGCTTCCAGGCGGTCGGCCGGGGTGTCGTCGTGGTGGGAGCGGGGGAGCATGGGGTCGAAGTTACGGAGTGGGAGGGGTGGGGGGTGCGGGGGAAGTGCCGGGCTGTGGGTTACTCGCGGGTTGTGGACAGGTCGCGATCACTCGCTGCTCGGGGAACCGGGATTGTCGGGGGTGTGTGGGAGGATGTCCGGTCCTCCTGGCAGGACCACCACGCCGAGGACGCCGGGGCCCGTGTGCGCGCCGATCACCGCGCCGACCTCCGAGATCACGCACCCGGTCGAGCCGGGGAGGCGTTCGTCCAGGTGGGTGGCCAGTTCTGCGGCGCGTTCCGGGGCTGCGAGGTGGTGCACAGCCAGTCCCACCGGGCCGTCGCCGGCCGCCGCCGCGGCGAGGTCCACCAGTCGGGCCACCGCCCGGCTCATCGTGCGCACCTTCTCCAGCGGCACGATCCGGCCGTCGTCGACGTGCAGCAGCGGCTTCACGGCCAGCGCGGTGCCCACCAGGGCCGCGGCCGCACCGATCCGGCCGCCGCGGCGCAGGTGGTCCAGGGTTTCGACGCAGAAGAACATCCGGGTCTCGGCGGCCGCGGTGGACGCGGCGTCCTCGACCTCGGCGTGCGAATGCCCGGCACCGACAGCGGCACACGCGCGCAGCACGGCGAACCCGAGCCCCATGCCCGTCGACCGCGAGTCGACCACGCGGATGCGGGACGGGTCGATCTCCTCCGCCGCGAGCCGTGCTGCCTCCCACGTCCCCGAGAGCTCGCGCGAGAGATGAACGGACACGATCGCGTCGGACGACGACAACACGTCCCGGTACACGTCGGCCATCTCGCCCGGTGTCGGACGCGACGTGGTCACCCGGCGGTGCTCCGCCAGCGCGGCGGCGAGCTCGGCCGGGCCGAAGTCGACGCCGTCGAGACGCCCGGCACCGTCCACCGCGACGTGCAACGGCACCACGGTGATCGAATGGCGCTGCGCGAACCCCTCGGGCAGATACGCCGTGGAGTCGGTGACGATGGAGATGCGCACGAGCGACGAGCCTACGGCCCTCACTCCTCCGTGTGATTGACCGCCACGGACGAGATGAGCTCGGCCATGGCCTCGCCCACCAGCTCGTGCCCCTCCCAGCCCCAGTGCATCCCATCGGGGTTGCCCGCACCCGAACGGACGTGCGGGCCGATCACCGCGGGCAGGTCCAGCAGGGGCACCTCCGCATGTGCGGCCCACCCGCGCACAGCCTTCACCGCAGCCGCGTGCCCGGAGTGCACGAACCCGTACGACTCGGCCCGGTGCACTGACGGCACCATCCCGATCGCGGGCATCGTGTACTGGAGATTGCGCACTGACTGCAGCGAGTCGCGCAGATAACGAGCCGTCAGCGCCGGAGGCAGGGCAACGCGCGCATACGGCGCCAACAGTGGCTGCGCGGCGATGTAACGCGCGCGCACCCACCGTCGCAACCAGTCAGGCCGCACATAACGCAGCCCTTCGCGCAGATAGGTCGGCAGCGGCGACGGCAGCGTGTCCATGCTGCCGACCGCGAAGATCAGCACGTCCGTGGACGGCAGCAACGACCAGATCCGCGGATCACCCGTCAACGCCCACCAGGCGTCCCGCGCCGTCCACCCGAACCCCGCGGCCAGCTCCGCCGACCCGCCCAGGGCCGCGGCACAGAGGTTGTGCCACAGCCGCGGATGATCGGCGGGCAACGGCCCGGACGGTCCGAAGAACGACAGCGAGTCGCCCAGGACGAGCAGTCTCAACGCGTGGTGCCCGCGTTGTACGACGACAGCCGCCACCGGTCGTTGCGCCGGGTGAACACGGTCCAGTGGCAGTTCGAGATGCCGCCGAGCTGCGACCAGTTCTCCACCGGCAGTTCGAGCAGTCGCCCGGTCAACGCGCTGATCAGGCCGCCGTGCGCGCACAGCAGGACGGTCTCGGAGAACTCCGCGTCGACCTCCTGCACGACCTTGATGGCCCGCTCGGCGACCTCGACCCGCGACTCACCGTCCGGCGGCGTGTAGGTGGGGTCGGTGCGCCACACGGTGACCGCACCCGGCCACTCCTGGTCCACCTCGGCCGTGGTCAGCCCCTGCCACTTGCCCAGGTGCGTCTCGCGCAGCCGCGCGTCGATGCGCAACGGCACGTCCGCGGACGTGGTGAACACACGCGCCGTGTCGCGCGCACGTTGCAGATCGGAGGCGACCACGACCTCCGGTTCGAAGCCGGCGAGCACCGGAACGGCGAAGCGCGCCTGGTTGAGGCCGGTCTCGGTGAGCGCCGAGTCCAGGTGGCCCTGCAGGCGGCCGGTCGCGTTGTAGTCGGTCTCGCCGTGCCGCCACAGCACGAGCCGGCTCAGGGCCATCGGCTACCCCTGCTCGGCCGCGGTGTCGGCGGGGACGTCCGCTTCGAACTCGATGCGCGGGCAGTCCTTCCACAGCCGCTCCAGGCCGTAGAAGCTGCGCTCCTCGGTGTGCTGCACGTGCACGACGACGTCCACGAAGTCCAGCAGCACCCACCGGCCCTCGCGGGCCCCTTCGCGGCGCACCGGCTTCGTGCCGGCCTCCCGCAGCTTCTCCTCGATGTTGTCGACGATCGCTCCGACCTGCCGCTCGTTGGGAGCGGACGCGATCACGAACACATCGGTGATCACGAGCTGGTCGGAGACGTCGAGCACCGTCACGTCGTGCGCCTTCTTGTCGGCCGCTGCGTTCGCCGCGACCAGCGCCAGCCGTCGTGCCTCGTCGGTGGCTGCCACGTCACTCCTCTGACTTCCGGCGGACGTCGATACGCCCGCACGAGTTACTGAGGGTACCGGCGAGCGCCAAACAGGTACTTCACGCCCAGGCATGACGAAGGCCACCTCAGCGCCCTGAGGTGGCCTTCACCTGCGCCGAAGACTAGATCGGGCGGACCTGCTGGGCCTGCGGGCCCTTCTGGCCCTGACCGACCTCGAACTCGACCTTCTGGTTCTCCTCGAGCGAGCGGAACCCCTTGGACTGGATCTCCGAGTAGTGCACGAAGACGTCAGCCGAGCCGTCGTCGGGCGCGATGAACCCGAAGCCCTTTTCGGCGTTGAACCACTTCACGGTGCCTGTAGCCAAAGTCTTGCCTTCCACGAACCAGCAACAACCCGTCGATTGTTGCTCCCCGGGCCCTCGGATGCACGCAAAATCCACTCGAACGTGATTACGACTCGGAGTACAGGCCCGTCTTGGCGATGTACTGGACCACCCCGTCCGGTACGAGGTACCAGACCGGTTGGCCCGAGGCGGTGCGGTCGCGGCAGCCCGTGGAGGAGATCGCCATGGCCGGGACCTCGACCAACGAGACGGCGCCCGGCGGCAGGTGGTGGTCGTCCAACGTGTAGCCCGGACGGGTGACTCCGATGAAGTGGGCCAACGCGAACGCGTCCTCCGCGCGTTTCCAGGACAGGATCTGCTCGAGCGCGTCCGCGCCGGTGATGAAGAACAGCTCGGCGTCCGGGTACTGCGCCTTGAGGTCGGTCAGCGTGTCCACGGTGTAGGTGGGGCCCTCGCGGTCGATGTCCACGCGGCTGACCGAGAACCGGGGGTTGGATGCGGTGGCGATGACCGTCATCAGGTAGCGGTCCTCGGCCGGGGAGACCTCGCGCGAGGCCTTCTGCCAGGGCTGACCGGTCGGTACGAAGATCACGCGGTCCAGGTCGAACCTGGCCTGCACCTCGCTGGCGGCCACGAGGTGGCCGTGGTGGACGGGGTCGAACGTGCCGCCCATGACGCCGATGCGCATCGAAACAGCGTAGACGGGCGCCGGACCGCTCCCGAGCTCCGGCGCCCGTCGTGCTGATCACACCGCACGGCCCAGGGGGAGGACGGGCCGTGCGGGTCGCGGCCCACCCCGAAGCAGAGCCGCGCACCGGGGAAACGCACCCGCCGCTCCCCCATTACGCGACTTCGTGAAGATTTTTCTCACCAGCTCGCCACGAGCCGCAACGGGCCCCTGACCAGCGAACCCTTGCGGAACTCGACGGATTCGGCCAGCCGCAGCCCCGGCATCCTGCGCAGCACCGCGGCCAGTGCGACGTGCAGCTCCATCCGCGCGAGCTGCGAACCGAGGCAGAAGTGGACGCCGTGGCCGAACTGCAGGTGCTGACCGGTCTCGCGGTCCAGGTCGAACTCGGCGCTGTCGCGGTACACGGACTCGTCGCGGTTGGCCGACGACACCACGACCAGCAGCGCGTCACCCTCCTCGACCCGCACGTCCCCGATCCGGACGGCCTCGGTCGCGATCCGCGGGAAGCCGGCGCCGCTGCCCAGCGGGACGAACCGCAGCAGCTCCTCGACCGCGCGGGGAACTTCCTGGGGGTCGTCGACCAGCCGCTGCCAGACGCCGGGGTGTTCCAGCAGCGTGAGGATGCTGTTGCCGAGCATGTTCGCGGTGGTCTCATGACCGGCGACGAGCAGCGTGATGCCGAACCGGACCAGCTCGTCCTCGCTGAGCCGGTCGTCGTTGTCACGGGCGGCGACCAGTGCGCTGTACAGGTCGTCCGTGGGCTGCGCACGGCGTTTCGCCACCAGTGCGGTGAAGTAGGCGTGGAGCTTCGCGACGCCCTCCGCCGCCTCCTGGGGCGTGTTGCCGCCGACCGTGCCCATGACCTGGTTCGACCACGTGCGGAACTCCGCGCGGTCCGCGAAGGGCACGCCGAGCAGCTCGCAGATGATCGTGACCGGGAACGGCGTCGTGAAGCCCTCGACCAGGTCGCCGGGGTTGTCGAGGCGGTCGAGCAGGTCCTCGGTGATCTCCTGGGCACGCGGCCGCAGCGCCTCGACCCGCCGCACGGTGAACGCCTTCGACACGAGGCGGCGCAGGCGGGCGTGGTCCTCGCCGTCGGAGGTCAGGATCGACCCGCCGGGCGCGATGAGGGGCTGCATCCGCGGCACGTCCCGCCCGACGGTGCGGGCGCGGCTGAACCGCGGGTCGCCCAGGACGAACTTCGTCTCTTCGTACGACGTGACGAGCCAGCCCTCGCCGCCGTAGGGGAACATCACGCGCGCAACGGGTTCTTCGCGCCGTAACCGTTCATACGCCGGGTCGAGGGCCAGGCCGTCGGGTTCGGAGAACGGGTAGGTGGGAGCCATGTCCCCGAAGGTAGGGCTACGCCTTCGGGCGCGTGTGCCCTTCGCCCCACGCGACCCACTTCGTGGACGTCAGCTCGGTCAGGCCCATCGGGCCGCGGGCGTGCAGCTTCTGCGTGGAGATGCCGATCTCCGCGCCCATGCCGAACTCGGCGCCGTCGGTGAAGGCCGTGGAGGCGTTGACGAACACCGCCGCCGCGTCCACACGGGCGGTGAACCTGCGTGCCGCCGCGACGTCGTTCGTCACGATGGCCTCGCTGTGCCCGGAGCCGTGCTGGGCGATGTGCTTGACCGCGTCGTCGAGGGAGTCGACCACCCTCGCGGCGATGTCGAGGCTCAGGTACTCGGTGCCCCAGTCGTCGTCGTTGGCCTGCACGACATCGGGCTGCTGCGCGAACTGGTCGTCACCGTGGATGGTGACGTCCTCCTGCTGCAGCGCCTTGGTGATGCGCGGGACGAACTCCGCGGCGACGTCCTTGTGCACCAGCAGGGACTCGGCCGCGTTGCACACGCTGGTGCGCCGGGTCTTGGCGTTGAGGACGATGGCCTCGGCCATGTCGAGGTCGGCGTGCGCGTCCACGTAGACGTGGCAGTTGCCGACGCCGGTCTCGATCGTGGGCACGGTCGCCTGCTCGACGACGGCGTTGATCAGGCCGGAGCCGCCGCGCGGGATCACCAGGTCGACCAGGCCGCGTGCGGTGATGAGGGCCGTGACGGACGCGCGGTCGTGGCACGGCAGCAGCTGTACGCAGTCAGCCGGCAGGTTCACGCTTTCGAGTGCGTCGCGCAGGACGGCGACGAGCGTCGTGTTCGAGTGCTCGGCGGTAGAGGAACCGCGCAGCAGAGCGGCGTTGCCCGACTTCAGCGCGAGACCGGCGGCGTCGACCGTGACGTTCGGGCGGCCCTCGTAGACCATGCCGACGACGCCCATCGGGACGCGGACCTGCTTGAGCTCCAGCCCGTTCGGCAGGATCGAGCCGCGCACGACCTCGCCGACCGGGTCGGCGAGTCCCGCGACGGTCTCCAGGCCCTTGGCCACGGCGTCGACGCGCGCCTCGGTCAGCGTGAGCCGGTCGAGGATGTTCTCCGGCAGACCGGCCGCCCTGCCCGCTTCGAGGTCCTTCCCGTTGGCCTCGATGATCTCCGGCGTGCGCGCGCGGAGGGCGGCGGCCATCTCGTGCAGCGCGGCGTCCTTGCGCTCACGGGTGGCGAGGACGAGGTCGTCGGCGGCGACGCGGGCGCGGCGGGCTGCGGCGTGCACCTGGTCGCGCAGGTCTTCAGTCACGCCGCACAGCTTACGACCTGCGGCAATCACAATTGTCAGACCTACCTGGCAAGCTTGCTCCCCATGGACGACATCGCGTTGCGGGAACTGGCGGAGGAGCGGCTCCGGGCACTGGCGGGCCCGGAGGCGGTGCTGCGCGAGGACCAGTGGACGGCGATCCACACCCTCGTGGCGCAGCGCCGCAGGGCACTGGTCGTCCAGCGCACGGGGTGGGGCAAGTCGGCGGTGTACTTCATCGCCACGGCGTTGCTGCGGCAGCTCGGCGAGGGCCCGACGGTCATCGTCTCGCCGTTGCTCGCGTTGATGCGCAACCAGGTCGACGCGGCGGCGCGGGCCGGGGTGCACGCGGTGACGATCAACTCCGCCAACACCGACGAGTGGGACGCGGTGCAGGCGCAGGTCGCCGCCGGTGAGGTCGACGTGCTCCTGGTGAGCCCGGAACGGCTGAACAACCCGGACTTCCGCGACTCGGTGCTGCCCTCGCTGACGGCCTCGGCCGGTCTGCTCGTGGTCGACGAGGCGCACTGCATCTCCGACTGGGGCCACGACTTCCGGCCGGACTACCGCAGACTGCGGACGCTGCTGGCGGAGCTGCCGCCGGGCGTGCCGGTGCTGGCCACGACGGCGACGGCCAACGACCGGGTGGTCCACGACGTCACCGAGCAGCTGGGGCTCGGTGCCGAGGAGGGCACGCTGGTGCTGCGCGGGCCGCTGGACCGCGACAGCCTGCGGCTGGGCGTGGCGCAGCTGCCGACCGCCGAGGCGCGCCTGGGCTGGCTCGCCGAGCGGCTGGAGCGGCTGCCTGGCTCGGGGATCATCTACACCCTCACGGTCGCGGCGGCGGACGACATCGCCGCGTTCCTGTCCGACCGGGGCTTCGCGGTGGCCGCGTACTCGGGCAAGACCGAGCCGGCCGAACGGCAGCGGGCCGAGGAGGACCTGCTCGCCAACAGGGTCAAGGCCCTCGTCGCCACCTCCGCGCTGGGCATGGGGTTCGACAAGCCGGACCTGGGGTTCGTCGTGCACGTCGGCGCGCCCTCCTCCCCCATCGCCTACTACCAGCAGATCGGCCGGGCGGGCCGCGGTGTCGAACGCGCCGAGGTGATCCTGTTGCCCGGCCACGAGGACCGGGACATCTGGGCGTACTTCGCGTCCCTGGCGTTCCCGGCCGAGGTGGTCGTGCGGCAGGTGCTGTCCGCGTTGTCCGGGGCGGGCAGGGCGCTGTCGACGGCCGCGCTGGAGCCGGTGGTCGAGCTGTCGCGCGGGCGGCTCGAGGTCGTGCTCAAGGTGCTGGACGTGGACGGCGCCGTCCGCAGGGTGCGCGGTGGCTGGGAGGCGACCGGGCGGCCGTGGGAGTACGACGGCGAGCGGTACGCGCGGATCGCCGAGGCCCGCCGCGCCGAGCAGCAGGTGATGATCGAGTACCAGCGGACGTCGGCGTGCCGGATGCGGTTCCTGCAGGACCAGCTCGACGACCCGACCGCGCACGACTGCGGCCGCTGCGACAACTGCACGGGCGAGCGGTTGTCGGTGGACGTGTCCGAGACCGCGGCCGGCGCTGCCCGCGAACGGCTGCTGCGGCCGGGCGTTGACGTGGCGCCGCGCAAGATGTGGCCGACCGGCATGAAGGCGATCGGCGTCGACCTGTCCGGCAAGATCCCCGCGTCCGAGGTGGCGGCCACGGGACGGGCGCTGGGCCGGCTCACCGACATCGGCTGGGGCAACCGGCTGCGCGACCTGCTCGGCGACGGCGCCGACCGGGAGATCCCCGACGACGTGTTCGCGGCCTGCGTGAAGGTGCTGTCGGTGTGGGGCTGGGACGAGCGCCCGGTCGGCGTGGTGGTGGTCGGCTCCCGCAACCGCCCGTCCCTGGTGGGCAGCTTCGGTCAGCGCATCTCGTCGATCGGCCGGCTGCCGTTGCTGGGCACGGTCTGGCTCGGCGAGTCGACGCACCGGGCCAACAGCGCCCAGCGGCTGGCCGGCCTGGTGCGGTCCGGCGAGGTCCCCGACCTGTCCGGTGTGGACGGTCCGGTGCTGCTGGTGGACGACCACGTCGACACCGGCTGGACGATGACCGTGGCCGCCCGGCTGCTCAGGAGGGAGGGGGTGCCCGCGGTGCTGCCGTTCGCGCTGGCGGTGACGAACTGACGCCGGGCTCTACCGGGCGGCCAGCCGCCGGAGCTGTCCGATCTCGGCCACGTTCTTCATCAGCTCGGCGTTGACCCAGGCGAGGGTGTGCGCGACGGACATCGTCCCGTCCGGCCACGGGAAGCCGGTGGTCGCCTCCAGGTCGGCGGTCGCCAGCACGTCCAGCCACTGCGCGCGCAATCCGCGCAACCACTCCACGGCCAGCTCCGGCCCCGGCCACACCACCTCTCGCGGCTCGTCCCCGCGCACGTGGTCGATCGCGGCCGTCCACCACCAGCCGATGTGCCACGTCAGCCAGGCCGTCGTGGCCACGCCGGTGGGTTCCTGCTCGGGCGTGGGCCAGTCGCGGTCCCACCCCGTGCCGTTGTGGCGCATGGTGAACACGGCAGGGGCCTGCGGTTCCCAGAGGAGGTCCGCGGGGTCCAGCAGCTCCAGGTGGTGCTCGAACAGCGACCAGGTCAGCTCGAACTGCCAGCGCAGCAGGTCGCGTTGGGAGACAGCCATGTCGTCAACCTAGAGGAGGTCGTCGTGCGCGTTGCCGCTGCCCAGGCCCGCTGTCCGTGGCTGGACCGCGAGGCAGGCGTGCGCAAGGTGGTCGACTTCGTGGGGCGGGCCGCGGCAGAGGGTGTGGAGCTCGTCGTGTTCCCGGAGACCTTCTTGCCGGGCTACCCGATCTGGCTCAGCGAGGCCGGTGGTGTGGAGTTCGACGACGACCGGCAGGAGGCGGCCTGCGCGGCGTACCGGGAGCTCGCGGTCGAGCTGAGCGGACCCGAGGTGCGGGTGGTCGTCGAGTCCGTCCGGGACCACGGGGTGTTCACCTACCTCGGGATCGCCGAGCGCGGGCCGGGGCGCGGCACCGTGTACTGCACGCTGCTGGCCATCGACCCGGTGACCGGTGTGTGCGGTGTGCATCGCAAGCTGGTGCCCACGCCGGAGGAACGGGCGGTGTGGAGCAACGGGGACGGGCACGGCCTGCAGGTGCACGAGGTCGGCGGTGTGCGCGTCGGCGGCCTGTGCTGCTGGGAGAACTGGATGCCGTTGGCGCGGCACAGTCTCTACGCGCAGGCACCGGACCTGCACGTGTCGGTGTGGCCGGGCTCCACCAGGCTGACCGGCGACATCACCCGGTTCGTCGCGCTGGAGGGCGGGGTGTACTCGCTCGCGGCCGGAGCGGTGGTCGACTACGCGGACGTGCCAGCCGGTTTCCCGCTGCGGGACGAGGTCCTGGCGGCCCGGCACCGCTCGCCCTACGACGGCGGGTCGGCGATCGCGGGGCCGGACGGCCGGTGGCTGGTGGCACCCGTGCGGGGCGAGGAGCGGCTCGTGATCGCCGACATCGACCCCGCGGAGGTGCGCGGTGCGCGGCGGGAGCTCGACCCGGACGGGCTCAGGGCGAGACCGGACGTGTTCGGGGTGAGCGTGAACCGAAGACGGGGCTTTCCCGGCTGACGGACCGCAGCGGGCGCGAGCACTCGACGAACAGCATCGCGGTGGTGTTCACGCTGGTGCTCACCGGCCAGCCGTGCAGGAGCAGGCGTTGGAGGCGGCCGCCGCGGTAGGCCACCTGCCGAAGGGTCCTCTGTGGCAGTGTCCTCGGCATGACTGCGGGTGTCGTGCGGTTCCGGCGGGCCGAGCTCCTCCTCGCGGCACACCGGCGGTTCGGGCCGGTCGTGCGGCTGGGCCCGTACACCTGCCTGCTCGGGCCGGAGGCGAACCGGTTCGTGTCGCGAACTCCGGGCTGTTCGGGGTGGAGCGGGCGTTCCAGTCGCTGGTGCCGGTCGACGGGCCGACGTCGTTGATCGTCAGCGACGGCGAGGACCACGGGCGGCGGCGCCGGCTCGTGCAGCCGGCGTTGGCGCACCGGCGGATCGCCGGGTACGCACCGGTGATGGTGGCCAACGCCGAGGCGGCGCTCGACGCGTGGCGGCCCGGTGCGGTGGTCGACGTCTACCAGGAGTTCCGGCGGGCGATCCGGCGCAGCACGATCGAGGCGTTGTTCGGGGCGGAGCTCGCCGGGGACGCGGACTTCTTCGGGGCGCACCTGCAGGTGCTGATCAACCTGATCGACCGCAACCCGGCCGTGGTGACGGTGCTGCGCCGGCTGAACGCCCCTGCCTGGCGCAACGCGATGCGGGCGCGGCGGGCCGTCGACGCGCGGGTGTACCGGGCGATCGAGGAGGCGCGGGAGAAGGGGACGGCCGAGGACGACCACGTGCTCGCGGCGCTCGTGCACGGCGGGGGTGACGACGGGCTGAGCGACCTGGAGGTGCGCGACCAGGTGGTGACGCTGATCGCCGCCGGGTACGAGACGACGAGTGCCGCGATGGCGTGGTCGGTGTTCAACCTGTTGCGGCACAACGGGATCTGGGAGCGCGCGGCGGAGGACGACGAGTTCCTCGGCAACGTCGTGAACGAGACGCTGCGGCTCTACCCGCCCGCGGTGGTGTCGGCGCGGACCGCGACGCGGGACTTCGAGTTCGCCGGGAAGCGGATCGAACAGGGCACCTTCCTGCTGTACAGCCCGTACGTCACGCACCGGTTGCCCGAGGTGTGGCCGGATCCGCTGCGGTTCGACCCGGACCGCTGGGAGCACAAGCCCGCGCCGCACGAGTTCCTGCCGTTCGGCGGCGGGCCGCACCGGTGCATCGGCGCCGGTCTCGCCGTGACGGAGCTGACCGTGATGCTGAAGGCTTTGCTGCAGCGGCCGAAACCGGTGTTGCTCGCCCAGCGGGTCACACCGGTGAGCCTGGCGGCGATGCGACCGAAGCAAGGCATCAAAGTCCGAGTGGCAGGGTGACCGCCGAGGCGAGACCGGCGACGCCGCGCACGTGGTTCCACAACGTCCACCGGCGCAGGTACTCGGGCCAGTAGGCGTCGTCGGTCCGTTCAAGACGGTTGTTCATCGGCACGTTGACGACCATCGTCAGCACGAACACGCCGACGAGGTAAAGCAGGCCGCCGACATGGCGCCCCTGGACGACCTCGATCCCGCACACCACCGCGGTACCAAGGAAGACGAGCAGGAACACCGGGTTCTGGATGCGGGCGTTCAGGCGCCGCATGGCCGCGCGGCCGTGTTCGGGCGGAAGGTCCGCGAGACCGGGCATCACCGAGGTGGAGAACGCGAAGAAGACGCCGGCCATCAGACCGGTTGCGGCGCTTGCGATGAGCGTGGTGGTGTCCATGATGCCAACCCTGTCCCGATCAGCGTGGACTCTCAATGACAGTTCATCGCGCAGCTTTGCTCGATCGTCCAGAATGTCGGGCATGACGGACGCGCTGGCCGAAGCCCTGCACCTGCTGCGCATGTCCGGCACCTTCTACTGCCGGAACGAGCTGACCGAGCCGTGGGGCCTCACGATGCCCGACATGGCGGACTGCCTGTGGTTCCACGTGCTCACGAGCGGTCGCTGCCAGGTCGAGGCCGACGGCGGGACCACCGTCCTCGCCCCCGGTGACGTCCTGCTGGTGCCCGGCGGCCAGGGCCACCGCCTGTTCAGCACCGCGGACGCCGCGTCGCCGGTGGTGACGACCTTGCCGCACGAGTTCGAGACCGACAACTACGCGATCCTGCGCCATGGCGGCGGTGGCGGCGTGACGCACCTGGTGTGCGGCACGGTGCGGTTCGACCACCCGGCCGCCCAGCACCTGGTCGAGGTGCTGCCGCAGGTCCTGCACGTCCGCCAGGCCGACGACATGCGCGCGATCATCGACCTGATGGCCGCCGAGGCGCGGACGCTGCGCCCCGGCGGGGAGGCGGTCATCACCCGCCTCGCCGACGTGCTGGTGATCCAGACCATCCGCTCCTGGCTCGCGAACGACCCGGCGGCGCGCACCGGGTGGCTGGGCGCGTTGCAGGACCGGCAGATCGGCCGGGCGCTCGCGCTGATCCACCGCGACCCCGCGCACCCGTGGACCGTCGACCGCCTCGCCCAGCGGACCGCGATGTCCCGTTCGGCGTTCGCGGCCCGCTTCACCGGCCTGGTCGGCGAGTCGGCGATGCGGTACGTGACGCGGTGGCGCATGCACGTGGCGATGAACCGCTTGCAGGACCGCGACTCCACGGTCAGCGAGATCGCACGCGGCCTGGGCTACGAGTCGGAGGCGGCGTTCAGCCGGGCGTTCAAACGCGTCGTCGGCGTCTCGCCCGGTCAGGCCCGCGCGGGCTGAAGCAGGTCCCAGCGGTTGCCGTAGAGGTCTTCGAACACGGCCACCTTGCCGTAGACCTCGTCGCGTGGCGTCTCCAGGAAGCGCACGCCGAACGCGGTCATGCGGGCGTGGTCGCGGTCGAAGTCGTCGGTGGTGAGGAAGAACCCGACCCGGCCACCGGTCTGGTCACCGACGCGTGCGGCCTGTTCCTCCGATGTGGCCTCCGCCAACAACAACGACGCACCGTCGCCCGCCGACACCACCACCCAGCGCTTGTCGCCCTGTGGCGTGTCCTCGACCAGCGTGAACCCGAGACCGTCCACGTAGAAGCGGATCGCCTCGTCGTAGTCGCGGACCACCAACGTCACCAAACCAATGGATCGCACGCCGACGAGTATCGCCCTCCCCGCCTGATGAGACGCACCCACAGGGGATTGCGCTGTGTGACAGGGTGATCGCATGGCGGTTACTTCGGAAACGCATCGACTGCCCGTGCGCAAGCTGGTCGCGGCCTCGGCCGGCAACGCGGTCGAGTGGTACGACTGGGGCATCTACACCGCGTTCAGCATCTACTTCGCCACGCAGATCTTCCCGAAGGGCAACGAGGCCGCTGCCCTGCTGAGCACGTTCGCGACGTTCGCGCTGGCCTTCTTCTTCCGCCCGCTCGGCGGGTACCTGCTCGGCCGGTTCGCGGACGTCCGCGGGCGGCGGACCGCGATGCTGCTGACGATCGTGCTCATGTCGGGCGGGTCGGTGGTGATCGGGTTGCTGCCGACGTTCGAGCAGGTCGGGTGGCTGTCCCCGGCCCTGCTGGTGCTGGCGCGGATCGCCCAGGGCATGGCGCTGGGCGGCGAGGTCTCCAACGCGTCGGCGTACCTAGGTGAGATCGCCAAGCCGAGCCACCGCGGGCGGTACTCGTCGTTCTTCTACATCTCGACCGGTGCCGCAGTGCTGGTGGCGTCGCTGCTCGGGTTCTTCCTCAGCCGCAGCCTCGACGCGGCGGCGATGGCGTCCTACGGGTGGCGGGTGCCGTTCCTGGTCGGCGGCGTGCTCGGGCTGATCGGGCTGTGGCTGCGGCGGGCGCTGCCGGAGACCGAGCAGTTCGAGGAGAACCGTGCGAAGGCGGAGAAGCTGAAGAACCCGTTGCTGACCACGCTGCGGGAGCACCCCAAAGCGGTCGGGCAGCTGGTGGGCTTCACGCTGTTGTCGACGCTGTGCTTCTACACGTTCTTCTCGGCGCTGACGCCGTTCGCGGTGAAGACCCGCGGTGCGGACGACGTCGACGTGTTCCTGGCGTTGTCGATCGCCACCGGTGTGTTCATCGTCCTGCAGTACCCGATGGGCTGGCTGGCGGACCGGGTGGGGCGCAAGCCGCAGATCCTGGTGTGGTCGGCGGTGACGGCGGTGCTGATCGTGCCGCTGTCCGCGCTGGTGCAGCCGGGGCTGGGGAACCTGCTCGTGGTGTTCTGCGTGGGCCTGGGGCTCTACACGACGATCACGTCGATCGCGCCGGCGTTGATGAGCGAGCTGTTCCCGACGGAGCTGCGCGGGCTCGGGATCGGTGCCTGGTACAACCTCACGGTCGCGTTGTTCGGCGGCACGGCGCCGCTGGTGATCCAGGCGCTGCCGGGCACCACGTTCTTCTGGTACGTGGCGGTGGCGGCGGTGATCACGTTCCTGGCGATCCTCACCCTTCCGGAGACAAGGGGTGTTCGGTTGAGCTGAGGCAGAACTCGTTGCCCTCGGGGTCGGCGAGCACGAACCACACGCCGTCCCGGCTGATCACCGCGGCGCCGAGGGCGACGAGCCGGGCCACCTCGGCCTCGACGTCGTCGCACCACAGGTCGACGTGCACGCGGTTCTTGCCGGTCTTGGGTTCCGGGACGCGGTTGAAGAAGAACCGGGGCGACCCGTCCAGCAACACCGACGGGTCGTCCTCGGGGTCGGCGATCCCCTTGCCGCGCAACCGTTCCAGCTCTTCATCGGTGTACGGCGCGAGCTCGTGGTCGTCCAGCACCGCCGCCCAGAACCTGGCGAGCGAGGCGGGGTGGGCGCAGTCGATGACGACGTCGTGCATCCGGGCCATGCGACCGAGGCTAGCGGTGCAGCGGCACCAGGTCGTCGGCGTGCACGACCTCGCGGCGTTGTTCCGCGGGCAGGTCGTGGGACTTGCGGCCGATCACCGACGGCAGCTCCGCCGAGTCGTAGCCCACGACACCGCGGGCCACCACGTCACCGGCGAGGCTGACCAGCTCGACGACGTCACCCGCCTCGAAGTCGCCGTCCACACCGGTGATGCCCGCGGCCAGCAGCGACCGGCGCCGGCCCACGACAGCGGCGACAGCGCCGTCGTCGAGGTGCAGGCGGCCGTTGGCGTCGGTGGCGTACCCGAGCCAGAAGCGGCGGGCGGTGAGCCGTGAACCCGTTGCGGCGAAAGCGGTGCCGACGTCGGCGGAGGTCAGCGCGCGGTGGGCCTCGGTGGCGCCGGTCAGCAGCACCGGGATGCCTGCGGAGGACGCCAGCCGTGCCGCGGCGAGCTTGGAGGCCATGCCACCGGTGCCCAGGCCGGACGCGCCGACGCTCCCGGCCCGCACACCGTCCACGTCCGCGGCGGACGCGACCTCGGAGATGCGCACCGCACCGGGCTGACGCGGGTCACCGGAGTACAGCGCGTCCACATCGGACAGCAGGAACAACGCGTCCGCGCCGACGAGGTGCGCCACCAGCGCGGCGAGGCGGTCGTTGTCGCCGAAGCGGATCTCCTCGGTGGCAACGGTGTCGTTCTCGTTCACGACCGGCACCGCACCGAGGGCGAGCAGGCGGTCGAACGTGCGCTGGGCGTTGCGGTAGTGGGCACGGCGCACCACGTCGTCCGCCGTCAGCAGCACCTGGCCGACGGTCAGCGCGTACCGGCCGAACGAGTTCGCGTACGCGTGCGCGAGCGTCAGCTGGCCGACGCTCGCCGCGGCCTGCTGGGTGGCGAGGTCGCGCGGGCGGCGGGAGATCTTCAACGGCGCCAGGCCAGCGGCGATCGCGCCGGAGGACACGAGCACGACCTGGCTGCCCGCCGCACACCGCGCGGCGAGGGCGTCGACCAGCGCGTCGAGACGCGCCGGGTCGAGCCCGCCTTCCGCTGTGGTCAGGGAGGAAGACCCGACCTTGACCACGATGCGGTTCGCCGAGGCGACCGCGGTGCGAGCTGGTGAGACCACGGGGGCCGTCACGGGTTCACTCCTCGTCGAAGTCGTCACCGTCGTCACCGGCGCCGGGCGCGCGGCGGGCCTTCTTCAGGGCCTTGCGCTCGTGGGCGCCGATGCGGTCGTTGCGCTCGAGACGGGCGTCCGTGCCACGTCCGGTCATCGTCATCGCGATGCCGGCCGGGGTGGTCGGCTCCCAGTCGAAGACCAGGTCGCCGATGGTGACCTGGCAGCCGGGAACGGCGCCCATCTTCACGAGCTTGTCCTCGACGCCCAGCCTGTTGAGGCGGTCCGCGAGGTAACCGACGGCTTCGTCGTTGGAGAAGTCGGTCTGGCGGATCCAGCGCTCGGGGCGTTCGCCCTTCACGATGAAGCCACCCTCGACCGAGGGGTCCTCGGTCACGGTGAAGCCCTGGTCGTCCACGGCGGTCGGCCGCAGCACGATTCGGGTCGACTCCTTCTTCGGCTGGGCCGCGCGGTACTCGCGCACGACCTCGGCCAGCTTGAACGTCAGCTCGCGCAGACCCTGGCGGGACACGGTCGACACCTCGAAGACCGGCAGGCCGCGGGCCTCGATCTCCGGGCGGACGATGTCGGCGAGGTCCTGCGCGTCCGGGATGTCGACCTTGTTGAGGATCACCACGCGCGGGCGGTCCTCGAAGTTGCCGCCCAGCGACGGCGTGTACTCCGAGAGCTCCTTCTCCAGCGCGTCGATGTCCGCGATCGGGTCGCGGCCCGGTTCGTACGTGGCGCAGTCGACGACGTGCGCGAGAACGGCGGTGCGCTCGATGTGGCGCAGGAAGTCCAGGCCGAGGCCCTTGCCCTGCGAGGCGCCGGGGATCAGGCCGGGGACGTCGGCCATCGTGAAGACGGTGTCGCCCGCGGTGATCACGCCGAGGTTCGGCACCAGCGTGGTGAACGGGTAGTCGGCGATCTTCGGCTTCGCGGCGGAGAGCACCGAGATCAGCGACGACTTGCCGGCCGACGGGAAGCCGAGCAGACCGACGTCCGCGACGGACTTGAGCTCCAGCACCAGGTCGCGGGTCTCACCGGGCTCGCCGAGCAGCGCGAAGCCGGGGGCCTTGCGCGCCTTGGACGCGAGCGACGCGTTGCCCAGGCCGCCCCGGCCACCGGCGGCGGCGATCAGCTGGGTGCCCTCGCCGACGAGGTCCGCGACGACCTCGCCGTCCTCGGTCAGCACGACCGTGCCGTCCGGGACGCGCAGGACCAGGTCCTCGCCGTTCGCGCCGTCGCGGTTCGCACCCGCGCCCGCCTTGCCGTTGGTGGCGGAGGCGTGCGGGCGGAAGTGGAAGTCCAGCAGGGTGTGCACCTGCGAGTCGACGACGAGGATGACGTTGCCGCCACTGCCCCCGTTGCCGCCGTCCGGGCCGCCGAGGGGCTTGAACTTCTCGCGGTGCACGGAAGCACAGCCGTTGCCCCCGTTGCCGGCGGCAGCGTGGATCACCACCCGGTCAACAAAACGAGCCACGGAACTACTTCCTCTCAAAGTTCTGGAACAAGCGACGAGGGGCGGTGCCGGATGACCGGTCCCGCCCCTCGCCGAGGTCTAGCTACGTTGCGGAAACGATCCTCAGACCGCGACCGGAACGATGTTGACGGTCTTGCGACCGCGCTTCGTGCCGAACTCCACCGCACCCGGCAGCAGGGCGAACAGCGTGTCGTCCTTGCCGATGCCCACACCGACGCCGGGGTGGAACTTGGTGCCGCGCTGGCGGATCAGGATCTCGCCGGCCTTGACGACCTGACCGCCGAACCGCTTCACACCCAGGTACTGGGGGTTGGAGTCACGGCCGTTGCGGGAACTGGATGCACCCTTTTTGTGTGCCATGAGAAGTCAGGTCCTCACTTACCGGTGATGCCGGTGACCTCGACGCGGGTCAACTTCTGACGGTGACCCTGCCGCTTGTGGTACCCGGTCTTGTTCTTGAACTTGTGGATGCGGATCTTCGGGCCCTTGGTGTGCTCGACGACCTTGCCGGTCACCGAGAACTTCTCCAGGGCCGCCGCGTCAGCGGTGACGTCAGTGCCGTCGACCACGAGCAGCGTCTGGAGGGAGATTTCGGTGCCCGGCTCGCCCTCGAGCTTCTCGACCTCGACGATGTCGCCGACAGCGACCTTGTACTGCTTGCCGCCGGTCTTGACGATCGCGTACATCAGGACGGAAGTCTCCTGCTACTCGATGGTGACGGGCCATGTGCCAAACCGTCTGCGAGAAACCAGCAGAGGAGGCACACGACAGGACCCGTCGGATGGCGGGCCGCAGACAAGGTTACGGGAGTGGGTGCACCCGGAGCAAACTGGGGTCCCCTGAACCTGTTTCCGCAGGCTGTGCGGTCCCTCACAGGTGCGGTCGCGCACCCCTGACAACGCAGAACCGGGGCCGCGTGAGCGACCCCGGTTCGACGGTTGCTGACCTCAGTCCTCCTGGACCGGCGGGCCCGCGGGCCGCGACACGGCACGGCGCCTGCGGGTGGTGGTGACCACCGGAGCGGGCAGCTGGACCTCGGGCTGCTTCGGGACCTCGGCGACCACCACGGGGGGCGCCTCGACGGCCGGCGGGGCACCGGCGGCGCGCTTGGCCGCACGACGCCGCGGACGGGCCGCGGGAGGCTGCACGGCGACCGGCGCGACGGGCTCGGGTGCCGAGACCGGCTGCGGGGCCGCGACGGCCTCCTGCTCGGGCTCGGCCACCGGCTTGGCCAGCTGGGAGCCGATGCGGCCGGTCACGACCGGCTTCACGGGTTCCGGGGCGACCGGCTCGACGAGCTCCGCCGCGGTCTCCTCGACCACCTCGGGCTCGACGGCCGCCTCAGGCTCGACGGCCGGGGCCGACTCGACGACCGGGGCAGGCTCGGCGACCGCTTCGGGCTCGACGACCGGGTCGATCTCGACCGGCTCGGGGTCCTCGGCGACCTCGTGCGGCACGTCGCCGTTGAGCGCCTGCTCCTCGACGACGACCGCGTCGACGACGGCCTGCGGCTCCTTGTCGCGGCCACGACGGCGGCGGCGACGACGGCCGTGGCCCTCGTGCTCCTGGTCGGCCGCGACGGCGTCCTCGGAGGTGTCCTCGGGCTCGGCCGGCTCCACGACCTGCGGCTCGACCGGCGCTTCGGGGGCCTCGACGGCCGCCTCCACCACCTCGGTGGTCTCCGCGGCCTGGTCGCCGCCCTTGTTGCGGCGCGACTTGCGGCCACCGCCCTGCGACTGCTGCTGCTGGCCACCGTTGCCGCTGCCACCGCCGTGCGAGTGCACCGGCTCGGTCGACACGACGACGCCACGGCCGCGGCAGTGCTCACAGGTCTGGCTGAACGCCTCCAGCAGGCCGGTGCCGACCCGCTTGCGGGTCATCTGCACCAGGCCCAGCGAGGTGACCTCGGCGACCTGGTGGCGGGTGCGGTCGCGGCCGAGGCACTCGGTCAGGCGGCGCAGCACCAGGTCGCGGTTCGACTCCAGGACCATGTCGATGAAGTCGATGACGATGATGCCGCCGATGTCGCGCAACCGGAGCTGGCGGACGATCTCCTCCGCCGACTCCAGGTTGTTGCGGGTGACGGTCTCCTCGAGGTTGCCGCCCGACCCGGTGAACTTGCCGGTGTTGACGTCGATGACCGTCATCGCCTCGGTGCGGTCGATGATCAGGTAGCCGCCCGAGGGCAGCCAGACCTTGCGGTCCAGCGCCTTCATCAGCTGCTCGTCGATGCGGTACTCGACGAACGCGTCGTTGTTGCCGACGTGCTTCTTCAGGCGGTCCTGCAGGTCCGGCGCCACGTGGCGGACGTAGCCGTCGATGACGTCCCACGCCTCGTCGCCCTGGACGACGAGCTGCGCGAAGTCCTCGGTGAACAGGTCGCGGACGACCTTCACCAGCAGGTCCGGCTCCTCGTAGAGCAGCGTCGGCGCCTTGGTGGAAGTGCTGGCGGACTTCTCCTTGATGACCTTCCACTGCGCCTGCAGGCGGGTGACGTCGCGCGCCAGCTCCTCCTCGGAGATGCCCTCCGACGCGGTGCGGATGATCACGCCGGCGTCCTCGGGGACGACCCGCTTGAGGATGTCCTTGAGGCGCTTGCGCTCGTTGTCGGGCAGCTTGCGGCTGATGCCCGTGGCACCGCCGCCCGGCACGTACACCAGGAAGCGGCCGGGCAGGCTGATCTGGGTGGTCAGGCGGGCGCCCTTGTGGCCGACCGGGTCCTTCGTGACCTGGACGAGCACCGAGTCGCCGCTGGAGAGCGCCTGCTCGATCTTGCGGGACTTGCCCTCGAGACCGGCGGCGTCCCAGTCGACCTCACCGGCGTAGAGCACGGCGTTGCGGCCGCGGCCGATGTCGATGAACGCGGCCTCCATGCTCGGCAGCACGTTCTGCACACGGCCGAGGTACACGTTGCCGACGATCGAGCCGGAGCCCGACGACGTGACGAAGTGCTCGACCAGCACGCCGTCTTCCAGCACGCCGATCTGGGTGCGGTCACCGTGCTCGCGGACGACCATCGTGCGGGCCACGGCCTCGCGGCGGGCCAGGAACTCGGCCTCGGTCAGCACCGGGGCGCGGCGGCGGCCGGCCTCGCGGCCGTCGCGGCGGCGCTGGCGCTTGGCCTCCAGGCGCGTCGAGCCGCGGATGCTGCGGACCTCGCTGCGCGCGGCCTCGCTCTGGGCGGCGTCGTCGGCCTTCTCGTCGCGCACCTCGCGCACGTGCACGACCGTGTTCGGCGGGTCGTCCTCGGACGACACGTCCTCGTCCGCGCCGGTCTTGCGGCGGCGGCGACGGCGGCGACGGCGGGTCGAGCCCTCGTCACCCTCGTCCTCGGCGGTGTCGTCGGCGTCGGCACCCTCCGCGGGCGCCTCGGCGTCCTCGGACTGGGTGTCGTCGCCGTCCTCACCGCCGTTCTCGGCATCCGCGCCCTTGCCGCGGCCACGGCCACGGCGACCGCGGCGGCGCCGGCGACGGCCCTCGCCCTCGTCGTCACCGTCGACGTCGATGTCGCCGTCGGTGTCCGCGTCGACGTCGGCGGCCTCGGCGGCGTCGAGCTCGTCGGCGGCGAGCTCGCCCACCGACTTCTCGTCCTCGACCGGCTCCTGCTCGACGACGAACGGCGAGGCGGACGCCTTGGGCCGCTCGATCGGCGTCGGCGGCAGGAAGACCGCGCTCGGCGCGGCGAAGACCGGCGCGAGCGCCGGGGCCTCGAACGCGGGGACCGCCGGGGCCTCGTAGTCCTCGGTGATCTCACCGGTGACGACGTCGTCCCAGTCCAGCAGGGTCTCTGCGACCTTCAGCGCGACGTCGCGGCTCACGCTCGACTGCGCACTGCGCGCGACCTCACCGAGGTCGGCCAGCGCCGTCATCACGTCCTTGCTGCTGACGTCCAGCAGTTTGGCCAAGGCGTGCACCCGCAACTTGTCGGGCAGATCGGCCAGCTCAGGGCGTGCGGAAACCACACCCTGCCCGCCGGTCGCACCGGCGGGCTTTTCCGTGTTCGACATGCAGCTCCTCCACCCCCGGGCGCGTCCCGTGAGGACGCGGCCGCGCAGGGGCCTCTCTTGTCTCTCTCCACCGCATGCTCGCGGCGGGAATCCTTGCCTCGCGCGCAGCGGCGTGACGCCTCAGCGGGCGCACGCTTGCGCAGGTCCCACGACGACGCCGCCTCCAGCGCCGCTCCTCCTGTTTGCGTCGCTGACCGGCGTTCCGGCGCTCGTCAGGACTCTCTGTCCTGCTGGAGCGGGTCCGCCAGCCTGCCTTCGTCGTCGAGCCGTCCCTGCGCCATCCGGATTGCTCTCGCAGGAACCGGTGGCACGAGATCGGCGACGACACGAAGCGCATTCAGCACGTCGTCGGGTCGGACGGTAGGCGTTACCTGCCGAACGACCGTCATGAGTATCCCACACGGTGGTGACATTGCGGCGTCATCGTGTCCGGCGTCGCTCGAACGTGGCCCGACCTGTGCCGACACGACCGCAGGCCGGACGTCGACCGTCTTCACGCCGTTCTTCGTGAGCCGCTCGACCTCCACCCGTTCGGCGGAGAGCAGGAGCTCGACCGCTTTCGCGAGCTCAGCGGGGTCGACGCCGTCGAGCTCGATCCGCCATTCGCTCGCGTCGATCCGCTCGGTGAGGTTGCCCCCGCGGGCCTGCACGACCTCGACCACGTCGATGCCGGGTGGCAGCGCCGCGTCGAGGGCGAGCTTCAGCGCCGCCGGGTCGACCTGCTCGACCACGGACACCTCGACGTACTCCGCCTCGCTGGCGACGCCGGTCGGCGCCGCGCCGACCCACGACACCTTCGGGTGAGGGCTGAAGCCCTGCGAGTACGCCATGGGTACGCCGGCCCTGCGCAGTGCTCGTTCGAACGTACGAGCGATGTCGCGGTGCGACGTGAAGCGCAGCCTCCCCCGCTTGGTGTAGCGGAGGCGCAGTTTCTGCACGGCTGCTGCCGACGGGTTGTTGGGCTGGTGGCGGCTCAGTGGTGCTCCCCACGGGTGGGCCTGACGGGTGAGCGGTCCCATCGGCGCAGGCTGTTCGTCCAGTAGGACGGTACCGTGAACTTGATTCAGGACGTTCAGCTTGTCTAGATCGTTGCGCGTGGTTACGGTCCGGCTGACCGGACGCCCCGCCAACCTGGAGGTCCCTGGTGCCTCTGCTCCACCGCGCACGGGCGGCTGCGGTGACCACCGCGCTGCTCGCCGCAGGACTGGTGGCGTCCACGCCCGCCGGCGCCGAGCCGGTGCTCACCAGCTGCACCCAGCCGGGTCCGCTGCTGCGCTACCTCGTGGTGTTCCCGCAGCTCACGACCCCTGCTACGGCGCAGTCGGAAATTGCTGGGGCGTGTGGCACCACCACCGTGTACTACCCGGAGATCGCGGTCGCCGTGGCCACGTCACCGGACCCGTCGTTCCTCCGGCTGATCGGCCCGCAGCGCGCCTACAGCGCCCAGGCCGAGGGTGCCTCCAAGCGCACGGTGAAGCGCAAGAAGGACGACACCGAGCTGCTGCAGCCCGCCGGCGCCCGGTCGAGCGAGCAGTGGGACATGGATCTCATCAACGCCCCGGCGGCGCACTCGATCACGACCGGTTCGCGGTCCGTGGTGGTCGGGGTGCTCGACTCGGGCGTCGCCCGGCACCCCGACCTGGCCGCGGCGCTGGCACCGGAGCTGTCCGCGGGCTGCCTGACCGGCAAGCCCGACCCCTCCCCCGCGGCTTGGGCACCGACCACGTCGGCACACGGCACGCACGTCGCCGGCACGATCGCGGCGGCCAACGACGGCCGCGGCATCACGGGCGTGGCGCCCGGCGTGCGCATCGCGTCCGTGAAGGTCGTCGACGACGACGGGTTCATCTACCCCGAGTACGCGGTGTGCGGCTTCATGTGGGCCGCCGCGCAGGGCATGACCATCACGAACAACAGCTACTTCATCGACCCGTACCTGTTCACGTGCCAGAACGCGCCGGGTCAGCGGGTCGTCTACGAGGCCGTGCGGCGTGCCGTGGACCACGCGACCTCGCGCAACGTGCTGACCGTCGCCGCCGCGGGCAACAACGCCGCCGACCTGTCGCGGCCGGGCCGTGACTCGGTGTCGCCGACGAACGGCGAGGCGCAGACCCGGCCCGTGGACCCGTCGTGCGTGGTGCTGCCGGTGCAGCTGAAGAACGTCGTCGGCGTGTCGGCGGTGGACGCGACCAAGACCAAGTCCTCGTACAGCTCGTACGGCCTGGGGGCGATCGACGTGACGGCGCCCGGTGGCGACTCGCGGTCCCCCGGCGGGTGCGTGCTGTCGACGGTGCCGTCCGGCTACGACTACTCGTGCGGCACGTCGATGGCGGCGCCGCACGCGGCCGGGGTGGCGGCGCTGATCGCCTCGGCCCACCCGGAGGCCGACGCGCTGCAGCTGGGCCGGATGCTGAACGTGCAGGCCACGACGCTGGCGTGCCCTGCGGACTACGACCTGTACGGGACCGGGGTGCAGGACGCGTTCTGCACCGGGTACTCGGAGTACAACTCGTTCTACGGACACGGTCTGGTGGACGCGCTGGCCGCCGTCACGAGGTGACGTCGCAGGCCACGGACGGTCCCGTTTCCGCACTGAACGACGCCCCCGCTACTTCGAGCAGCAGAGGCGTCGTTCAGGACACGGGGTCGTTCACTTCGAGGTGAGCGCCGGGTTCTTCACCGGCGAACCGACGCCGACCGGGGAGATCGGCAGCAGTTTGCGGCCCGTCGGGCCGACCTCGATGTCGGTGCCCATCGCGGGGCACACGCCGCAGTCGAAGCACGGGGTCCAGCGGCAGTCGTCCTGCTCGCGCTCGTCGAGCGCGTCCTGCCAGTCGGCCCAGAGCCACTCCTTGTCGAGGCCCGAGTCGAGGTGGTCCCAGGGCAGGACCTCCAGCTCCTCGCGCTCGCGGGTGGTGAACCAGGCGAGGTCGACGCCGAGCGGCTCCAGCTCGCGCGCGGCCATCGTGGTCCAGCGCTCGTAGGAGAAGTGCTCGCTCCAGCCGTCGAACCGGCCGCCGTCGCGCCACACCGCCTCGATGACCTTGCCGATGCGGCGGTCACCGCGGCTGAGCAGGCCTTCGATGAGGCTGGGCTTGCCGTCGTGGTAGCGCATGCCGATGTTGCGGCCGAGGCTGCGGTCGGCGTTGACGGCCTCGCGGAGCTTGCGCAGCCGGTCGTCCACGACGTCCGGGTCGCACTGCGGGGCCCACTGGAACGGCGTGTGCGGCTTGGGCACGAACCCGCCGATCGAGATGGTGCAGCGGACGTCGTTGCGGCCACTGGCCTGGCGGCCGGCGCGGATGACGTTCTTGGCCATCTCGGCGATCTGCAGGACGTCCTCGTCCTCCTCGGTGGGCAGGCCGCACATGAAGTACAGCTTCACCTGCCGCCAGCCGTTGGAGAACGCCGCGGACACCGTTCTGATGAGGTCCTCTTCGGACACCATCTTGTTGATGACGCGCCGCATCCGCTCGCTGCCGCCCTCGGGCGCGAAGGTGAGGCCCGAGCGCCGTCCGTTGCGGGACAGCTCGTTCGCGAGGTCGATGTTGAACGCGTCGACGCGGGTGCTCGGCAGGCTCAGGCCCGTGTTGGTGCCCTCGTAGCGGTCGGCGAGACCCTTGGTGATCTCGGCGATCTCGCTGTGGTCCGCACTGGACAGCGACAGCAGGCCGACCTCTTCGAAACCGGTCGCCTCCAGGCCCTTCTGGACCATGGCGCCGATGCCCTCGATGGACCGCTCGCGCACCGGGCGGGTGATCATGCCGGCCTGGCAGAAGCGGCAGCCGCGGGTGCAGCCGCGGAAGATCTCGACGCTCATCCGCTCGTGGACGCTCTCGGCGAGCGGCACCAGCGGCTGCTTCGGGTACGGCCACGCGTCGAGGTCCATCGTGGTCCGCTTGAAGACGCGGTACGGCACCCGGTCGCGGTTGGGCACCACGCGCTGGATGCGGCCGTCCGGCAGGTACTCCACGTCGTAGAACCGCGGGATGTAGACGCCGCCGGTCTCGGCCAGGCGGGTCAGCACCTCGTCGCGGCCACCGGGGCGGCCCTCGGCCTTCCAGTTCTTGACGATCTCGGTGATCTCGAGGACGGCTTCCTCACCGTCGCCCAGCACCGCCGCGTCGACGAAGTCCGCGATCGGTTCCGGGTTGAACGCCGCGTGCCCACCGGCGACCACGATCGGGTCGTCCTCGGTGCGGTCGGCGGCGTGCAGCGGGACGCCCGCGAGGTCCAGCGCCGTGAGCATGTTCGTGTAGCCCAGCTCCGTGGCGAAGCTGATGCCCATCAGGTCGAACGCCTTCAGCGGCCGGTGCCCGTCGACCGTGAACTGCGGCACCCCGTGCTCGCGCATCAGCGCTTCGAGGTCCGGCCACACGGCGTACGTGCGCTCGGCGAGCACGTCCGGGAGCTCGTTGAGGATCTCGTAGAGGATCATGACGCCCTGGTTGGGCAGCCCGACCTCGTACGCGTCCGGGTACATCAACGCCCAGCGCACGGACGCCTCGTCCCAGTCCTTGACGGTCGCGTTGAGCTCCCCGCCGACGTACTGCACCGGCTTGGAGATCCGCGGCAGCAGGGGCTCCAACCTGGGGAAAACAGACTCGGCACTCACGCGACCAGAGTAACCGCCCCCACGTTGACGGCCGAATCGCGTGCCGCACCGCTCAGTCCAGCAGCAGTTTGCCGAGCCGCCGCGCCGCCACCACCGTGCCCACCGCGGCCATCACCGCGAAGTACGCGAGGTGGCCGAGCATCCCCCAGCCCACGACGCCCAGCGTGAGGCCGCGCATCAGCTCGATCGCGTGGTAGAGCGGGGTCCACGAGACCACGACCCGCACCCAGCCGGGGTAGACCGACAGCGGGTAGAACGTGGTCGAGAACAGGAACAGCGGCAGCACGGCCAGCTGCACCAGGTCGAAGTCCTGCCACGAGCGCATGAACGTCGTCGCCGCCATGCCCACCGCCGCGAACGCGAACGCGACCAGCAACGCCACCGGCAGCGCGAGCAACGCCCACGGCGACGCGATCAGACCCATGCCGAGCATCACGGCGAGGAACCCGGCCGAGTACAGGCCGCCGCGCAGCAACGCCCAGGCGATCTCGCCGATCGCGATGTCCATCGGCCCCATCGGCGTGGCCAGCATCGCGTCGTAGAGCTTCAGGTACTTGAACTTGAAGAACACGTTGAACGTGGCGTCGTACACGGCCCCGTTCATCGCGCTGGCCGCCAGCAGCGCCGGCGCCACGAACGCCGCATAGCCGACCGGCTGCCCGTCCGGCCCGGTGACGGCCGTGACCATCTGGCCGAACCCGAGCCCGAGCGACCACAGGAACAGCATCGGCTCGAAGGCACCGCCGACCAGCACGAACCACGCGCGCCGGTTGACGACGGCGGCCCGTTCGACGAGCACGCTCGCCTTCCCGCCGTAGAGCCCCGGCGGTACCACCCGCCACAGCAGCCCCACGCTGGCGGGCACGGCCCGTCGCCGGTCGAGGGTCCCGGTCATCTCACACCGCCAGCCTGCGTCGGAAGTACCTGACGCCGAGCGCGAGCCCGGCCGCCGCCAGCACCGCGAGGTACGCGACGTGCCCGAGCGCGGGCAGCACCCCGAGCGTGCCGAACGCCGCTCCCCTGGCCAGCTCGATGCCGTGCCACGCGGGCGTCAGCCACACCACCGGCAGCAGCCACTCCGGCAGTTGGGCGACAGGGAAGAACGCGCCGGTGAACAGGGTCATCGGCATCAGCACGAACCGGAAGACCGTCGTGAAGCTGTCCGGTTTGTCCAGCCGCGCGCTGTAGGCGATGAGCGGCGCGCTGAACGCGAGCCCCGCCAGCGCCCCGAACGGGACCGCCCACAGGATTCCCGGTCCGGCCGCCGCTCCCAGCGCCGCGGCGATGACGACGAACACCGCGGACCGCGCCACGAGCTGGGTGCCGATCCACATGACCTGCCCGTACAGCACCTGAGCGGGCGTGATCGGGGTGGCCACCATGCCGATGTACGTCTTCTGCCACAGGAACGCCGACATGATCGCGTACGTCGACTCGAACGTGGCGCCCTGCAACGCCGTGACGACGACCAGCGCGGGCGCGAGGTACTGCAGGTACGGCACGCCGCCGAGCAGCTCGGTCGACCGCACCTGCGACCCGAACCCGAACCCGAGCGCCAGCAGGAACAGCACGGGCGTGAGGAAGCTCGACACGACCGTGGCCCGCCAGTTGCGCCGGTACCACGTCCAGTGCTTCTCGAACCCGTACCAGGAGGCCCGCAACGTCCGCATCAGTCCACCAACGTCCGGCCGGTGAGCCGGAGGAACACGTCCTCCAGCGAACTGCGCCGCACCAGGCTGGACACCGGCTGCACCCCGTTGTCGTGCACGGCTTGCAGCGCCCGCTCACCGTCCTGGGTGTACAGCAGCAACCGGTCCGGCAGCACCTCGACCCGCTCCGCGAACCGCCCGAGGTCCGGTTTCTCCGCACCGGGCCGGAACCGCAGCTCCAGCACCTCCCGCGTGGAGTAGCGGCTGATCAGCTCCGCGGGCGACCCCTCGGCCGCGATCCGCCCGCCGTCCATGACCACGAGCCGGTCGCACAGCTGCTCGGCCTCGTCCATGTAGTGCGTGGTGATGATGAGCGTGACGCCTTCTTGCTTGAGCCGGAACAGCCTGTCCCACAACAGGTGCCGCGCCTGCGGGTCGAGCCCCGTGGTCGGTTCGTCGAGCAGCAGCAGCTCCGGGTCGTTGACCAACGACCGCGCGATCGTGAGCCTGCGCTTCATCCCACCCGACAACGGCTCCACCTCGTGGTCCGCGCGGTCGGCGAGCTGGGCGAACTCCAGCAGCTCGGTGGCCTTCTCCCGGCACCGCTGCCGCGACATCCCGAAGTACCTGCCGTAGACCTGCAGGTTCTGCCGGACCGTGAGCTCCGTGTCGAGGTTGTCGAGCTGCGGCACCACCCCGAGCCGCGCGCGGATCCTCGGCCCGTCCACGTCCGGGTCCAGGCCGAGCACCTTCAGGTCCCCACCGGTCCGCCCCGACACGCAGGAGATCATCCGCATGGTCGACGACTTGCCCGCCCCGTTCGGCCCCAGGAACCCGAACGCCTCCCCCTTGCGCACCTCGACGTCGATGCCGCGCACGGCCTCGAACGCCCCGAAGTGCTTGGTGAGCGCCTTGGCCTCGACGAGGTTCTCCACCCGCCCGACGTTAGCCAAGGGGTCTGACAATTCTCGACGCATTTACGATCGCCCCATGCCGGAGATCGAACTGCGGTGGCCGCACGAGGCAAACCCCCGGCTGCGCGCCGAGATCCACACCGTCGTGCACGACGTGGTCGCTGCCGGCGGCGCCGTCGGCTACCACTCGCCGCCGGGTCCGGACCGGCTCTCGGCGTGGCTGGACGGCGTTCTGGAACAGGTCCGCGACGGCGACGCCGCGTTCGTGACCGCCGTGGTCGACGGCGTGGTGCGCGCCGTCGGGTTGTGGCGGCGCGGGGGCACCGCCGTGTTCCAGCACCGCTGCGAGGTTCAACAGGTCATGGCCCACCCAGCCGCGCGTGGGCTCGGGCTGGGGCGGCTGGTGGTGCAGGGCTTGGTGGACAGCGCGCGGGCGGCCGGGTTCGAGATCGCCATGCTCGGCGTGCGCGGCAACAACCACGGGGCGATCGAGCTGTACGAGCAGCTCGGGTTCCGCGAATGCGGGCGGATGCCCAACGCGATCGCCGTCGGGGCGGACCGCTGGGACGACGTGTGGATGTACCTGCCGCTCGGTCATCCCGAGGGGACGCGGTTGAACGGCTCGTCGCCGGGTGGGCTGGGATCAAGCCCTCGGCGGGGAGCTGGGTTTTGATCGAGCCGAAGGCGAGGCGTTTCGAGCCTCTTCCTCGGGCTTTGGCGGTGGTGGCTTCCCCGTCGAGCGCTCCGATGGTCCTGCCGGGCCTGAGAGGGGATGTCGAGCGCAAGGACACGCTCCCGCAGGCGTCCCCTCAGAAACAGGACCCCCTGATCAACCCGACTGTACTCAGCGGGTCTGACAACCAGGGGGTCCGACGAACTCAGACGGCTCGGACGCTCAAGCGCCCAAGCTCAACGCGCTCAGCTCACCGCTTCACGCAGAATCCTCACAACCTCAGAGGTTCGGGAACCAGATCTTGATCTCGCGCTCCGCCGACTCCGCCGAGTCCGAGCCGTGCACGAGGTTGTACTGCACCTCGGTGCCGAAGTCGCCGCGGATCGTGCCGGGCGTGGCCTTCTCGACGGGGTCGGTGCCGCCGGCGAGCTGGCGGAACGCCGGGATGGCGCGGACGCCCTCGACGACGAGCGCGACCAGCGGGCCGCCGGTGATGAAGTCGACGAGGTCGTTGTAGAACGGCTTGCCGTCGTGCTCCGCGTAGTGCTGCTCGGCGGTAGCACGGTCAGCCGTGCGGAGCTCCAGCGCGGCGAGCTTGAGGCCCTTGCGCTCGATGCGGGCGATCACCTCGCCGACCAGACCACGCTCGACGCCATCGGGCTTGACCAGAACCAGGGTGCGCTCGGACACGACGGTGTGACTCCTCGAAAACAGGTACGGGATGTCCGCACAGGGTAGCCGCGCCCGCGCGGTGCACGTCGGGAGGGCTGTGACCGGCGATACGCCATAGTTCTGCGGGTGGATGCAAAGCACACCGGGTCCGCGGTGACCGGCGCCGCCGTTCTGTTCGTCCTGCTCAGGCTGCTGGCCGTGTCGCACTATGATTGGCACACGGCGTTCGCGCTGCTGCACACGCTGGAACTGGATGACGCGCCCGGGTTGTTCCTCGGCACGTTCATGGCGGACGACCGGATCAGCACGGTGTTGCTGATGGTGGTCACGCCGGCGACCTTCTTCTTCTACCTCCGCACGCGCAAGGACCCCGAGCGGGCGAACACGACGGCGTTGCTCACGTTGATCGTGCTCGTGGCGCTGATGGTGTCGCACACGCTCACGTACCACCGGTGGTGGATGCCGCTCGGCGCGGTCGCGCTGGGGGTGGTGTTCGTGCTGGTCATCAGGAACGCGCGGTGGTTGCTGCACTGGTTCGCGTGGCTCCTGGCCGGGACGGCGCTCGCGGTGGCGGCGGTCGTCAGCACGCCGTGGGTGCCGAAGGAGCGGATCAACGACTCCGAGGACGTCTACGTGTTCGAGACGAGCCCCGGCTACCTCAAGGTGCTCAAGGCGCAGGACCGCGAGTTCGCGATCCTGCGCTCCGAGGACGTCACCAAGCGGGTGGAGCTGGCGGACCACTGACGCCGGGCCGCGTCAGCTCTGGTGGACCAGCCGCTCGGGGACCGCACCGGTGCTGAGCCACGCTCGCGCCAGCTTGCCGTCCTCGGCCTGCTTGTCCAGGTACACGAGCATCGGCAATGCGATCACCTCGCAAACGATCCGCGGTTCTGAAACGAAACGGGCGGTGAGTGGCACGCGCCGCCACCCACCGCCCGCTCCCCCTCAGTGCACGAGCACCGGCTGGGCGTCGCGGGACACCGCGACCTGCCGGAGCACGAACACCGCCAGTGCCAGCGCGACCGCCACCAGGCCGGCGCTGATCCAGAACGCCAGGTGGAAGCCCGACGTCAGCGCCTCCAGCCGGCCGACGCCGGACGCCAGCAGCGACGAGGTGTACGTGGTCGAGGTGGTGGCGAGGACGGCGAGGCCCAGTGCGCCGCCGACCTGGGCGGTGGTGTTCACCAGGCCGGAGGCGAGGCCCGCCTCGTCGTGGGCGGCGCCGGACATGGCCAGCGTCATCAGCGACGGGAACGACAGGCCCATGCCGATGCCGACCGGTGCGACCGCGGGCAGGATGTCGGCCACGTACGAGCCGTCGACCGGCACCTGCGTGAAGACGACCATGCCCACCAGCATCAGGACCAGGCCGAGGATCAGCATGTTGCGCTCGCCGAACCGGGTGTTCAGGCGGGCCGAGAGCGACACCGAGAACACCGCGATGGCAACGGCGACGGGCATGAAGGCCAGGCCGATCTGCAACGGCGTGTACGCCAGCACGAGCTGCATGTAGAGGGTGCCGAGGAAGAACAGGCCGAACATGCCCGCGACCATCGAGATCTGCACGAGGTTCGCACCCGTCACGTTCCGGGAGCGGAACACGCGCAGCGGCAGCAACGGCTTGGTGGCGTGTCGTTGGCGCAGGACGAACGCCACCAGCAACGCCACCGCCACGGCGCCGAGGGCCAGGGTGTGCACCGAGCCGAAGCCGTAGTGCTCGGCCTTGACGATCGTGTAGACGCCCAGCATCACCGCGGCGACGATCAGCAGCGCGCCCAGCACGTCCGCGCCCTCGCGCAGGCCCAGGCCGGGTGAGTCGGGCACCAGGCGCATGGCGGCAAGGGCGGCCACGATGCCGATCGGGATGTTCACGAAGAAGATCCAGTGCCACGACATGGTGTCCGTGAGCACGCCGCCGAGCAGCAGGCCGATGGACGCGCCCGCTGCTGCGACGAAGCTGAACACGCCGATGGCGCGCCTCTGCTCGTCGGGCTTCGGGAACATCGTCACGACCATGCCCAGCGTCACGGACGTGGCCAGCGCGCCGCCGGCGCCCTGCACGAACCGCGCCACGACGAGCATCTCGGAGCTGATCGACAGGCCGCACAGCAGCGAGGCGGCGGTGAACACGCCGAGGCCGATCAGGAACACCCTCTTGTGCCCGACCAGGTCGCCGAGGCGGCCGGCGAGCAGCAGCAGACCGCCGTAGGCGATCAGGTACGCGTTCACGACCCAGGCGAGGCCCGCCTGGCCGAACTTCAGGTCCTCGTCGATCGCGGGCAGCGCGACGTTCACGATCGTCTGGTCCAGCACGATCATCAACATCCCCGCGCACAGCACGATCAGCGCCGGCCAGCGCGAGTCCGTCTTCGGTCCCCCTGTTGTCATAAGAGGGACCGTAGCAGATAGTTTTCTACGGGACTATCTGTTACCCGATCGCCTGGCGCAGCGCCCTCTTGCGCGGGGGCTTCTCGCAGGGGACGACGGCACCGAGACGGCCCTCGACCAGCCTGGTCAGGCCGTTGACGAGGCCGGACCGCTCGTCTTCCGGCAACGACAGCAGGACGCTGTTCACGACGTCCGCGTACACGTCGTCGGCCTGCTCCGAGATGGACCGGCCCCGTTCGGTGACGACGACGACGCGGGCACGGCGGTCCGTCGGGGACGGCCTGCGCTCGGCGAACCCCGCGGCCTCCAGGGCGTCCATCGTCACGACCATGGTCGTCTTGTCGATGCTGACGATGTCGGCGATCTCGGTCTGCGTGCGGTCCGCGTCGAGAGCGGTCGCCAGGACGCAGCGGGCTCGCGGAGTCAACCCGATCTCCGCGAGCCTCGCCGTCAGTTCGGTCTCCAGTGCGTGACCTGTGCGGTGCAACAGCATCATCAGGTCGGTACACCCCTTCGTGCCCATGAGCACTAAGGTACCAAACTATTTTGTTATAAACTGTTTTCCAGCGGTACTACCGCTCCAGCACCACGACCGACCGCGCGGCTCCCGCCTTCTTCTCGCTGGTCACCGGCTTCCAGTCACCCGGCGGCAGCGCGATGGCCTGGTCTTCCGGGTACGGGTTGATGACCACGAGCACGCCGCGCCGGGCCGGGTCCACGTCGGGTCCGACGGTGTCGTCGACGTGCATGACGACCACACCGGACCGCGCCGCCGGGAACGACACCTTCTGCTGCACCAGGTCGGCCGACCCGAGCGAGAACAGCGGTGAGGACTGCCGGATCCGCAGCAGCTCCAGCGTCGCGTCCAGCGCGGCCTTCATGTCCGCGGACGCCGGCTTCGGCAGCGACAGCAACGGCTTCGCGTACGGCCACTTCGCCTCGTTGTCGGCCTTGGGCGGCAACCCGCGGCCGAAACCGTTGTCGCGCAACGACGGATCGTACCGGTTGAACCAGTCACCGGAGTCGTAGCTGTTGCGGTCCAACGACTTCGAGCGCAGGAACTCGGTGCCCGCGTGGACGAACGGCCGCCCCTGCCCCAGCAACACCGGTGCCAGCGCCACCGTCTGCATCTTCACCCGGTCCGCCATCGACGTCTCGGGCTTCAGCTTGTACGTCAACGCGTCGAACAACGCCTCGTTGTCGTGCGCGTCCACGTACGTGATGGCCTCCAACGGCTGCCCGGTGTACCCGGCGGCGGTGCCGTTGTACTGCACGTCCCGGCCGGCGACGACCGGCCCGGCGGTGGATTGGAAGCGGTACGACGCCATGTTCCCGGCCATGCCGAGCTTCACCAGGTCGCTGTAGTTCTCCAGCCGTGCCGCGACGTTCCCGTTGGCGGGCGAGGAGTTCACGTCACCGGCCAGACCGGAGCCGAGGCCCTGCACGCGCGGGTCGTCGTCGAACGGCCCGCCGCCGCGCACCGCGTCGCGCAGCCGGTCGCTGAACGTGCCGATGCCCGTCCCTGCCATGTTCGCCTGCGTGGCCTGCTCGAACCGGGCGTTGCCCGCGACCTCGCCGAAGTCCCAGCCCTCGCCGTAGACGCCGATCTTGCGCCCGTCCACGCCGTCGCGCTCCACCGTCAACGCGTCCAGAGCGGCGCGCACGGCGAGGATGTTCGCCTTCGGGTGGTGGCCCATCAGGTCGAACCGGAACCCGTCCACCTTGTACATGCGGGCCCACCGCACCACCGAGTCGACGACGAGCTTGCCCATCATGGCGTTCTCGGTCGCCGTGTTCGCACAGCACGTGGAGTTCGCGACCGACCCGTCGAGGTTGAGCCGCTGGTAGTAGCCGGGCACGACCTTGTCGAGCACCGAGGTCGGTGCGTCGCCGAACGCCGCCGTGTGGTTGTAGACGACGTCCACGACCACGCGGTTGCCGTTGTCGTGCAACGACTTCACCATCTCGCGGTACTGCTTCGAGCGGGCCCAGCCGTTCTGCGCGTCCGCCGTGGCGTAAGAGCCCTCGGGAACGTCGTAGTGGAACGGGTCGTAGCCCCAGTTGAAGCCGTCACGGGCGGCCACCGCGCCCACGCAGGCCTGCTGCTGGTCCGAGTCCGCGGGCAGCGACGGCAGGTCGCACGCGGGCGTGGCCTGCTCGGAGCGCTTCTCGGGGATCGTCGCGATGTCGAACGTCGGCAGCAGGTGCACGGTGTCCATGCCCGCCGCGGCCAGCTTCCTGAGGTGCTTCATGCCGACCGAGTCACGGTGCGTGAACGCCTTGTACGTGCCGCGGTCGGCGGCCGGAACGGACTCGTCGCCGATCGAGAAGTCCCGCACGTGCAGCTCGGTGATCGCACCGCCCATCCCGCGAGCGACGTCGCGCGACCACCCGGCGGGCATGGTCCGGCTGTCCTCGAGGTCCGCGAACTGCGAGTGCGTCGAGTTCACCGACAGCGCCACGGAGTACGGGTCGGTGACCACGACCGTGCGCTGCCAGTTGGCGACCTCGAACTGGTAGTACCTGTTCTCCCAGTCGCCGGAACCGGTCCACGACCCCGAGGCGTCGTCGCGCTTGAGCTGCACGACCTTCCGCGGCTCACCGGAGGGCTGGTCGAACAGGCGCAGCTTCACGTTCTTCGCCGTCGGCGCCCACAGCCGGACCGATGCGCGGCCGTGGTCGAAGGTCGGCCCGAACGCCAGCTTCGTCGCGGCGGCGGCATAGCGGTCGTCCAGCACGCCCGCGATCTGCACGCCCGTCCGGTGCCGGATCGCACCGCCCGCGTCGACGTGGACGGCGGAGAGCTTGTCCCGCAACGCTTCGTCGACGAACCCGCGCACCGCGAACACCGGCTTGCCCTTGAGGTGCGGGAGCCGCGCCGGCACCGCCTCGGTCGTGGGCGAGAGCCTCAGCACGCGTGAGCCGTGCTCCAGCCGGTAGCCGTCGGACTGCACGACCGGCACGTCCCACACGACCCTGTCGCGCGAGATCCAGATCGCCTTCTCCTTGGTCAGGTCGTCATCGGCGGCCGGACCGGCGTTCGGCGGCAGCAGGTAGGTCTCGTTCCCCTGCAACTGCCACACCTCGTTCCCCTTCTGCCCCAGGTCGAGGAACTGGTCGGGCCCGGGGTCCTTGGCGTCGCCGCGGTGGACGAGGTAGCTCAGCCCCGCGGCGCCCGCGGCGAGCGGCACCGACCAGTACACGCCGAACCGGTCCCGCCCGTCCGGCACCCGCGACTGGTTCCAGCCAGGTGACGGCTCCGCGGAGCCCGTCCAGTGGTACATCGTCCAGTCGGTGTAGTCGCCGTCCGGCCGGTTGTAGTGGATCACCGCCCGGTTCTCGGCCGCGGCCGGGGAAGCGTGCACCTCGCCGTTCGCCACCCACGCGTGACCGCTCGTGAACTTGCCGGACGCCTCCACGGTCGTCCCGCGCACCACCGAGAAGTCGGTGGTCGGCGGCAGTTCCGCGATCCCGTTCGAGAACGGCACGTCGGCACGTCCGGCCACGCGCACCACGGCACCCGTGGAGTCACCGACGTGGTGCACGACCGCCTTGCCGGTGGCCGCCTGCTCGGACGGGTGCACGGCCGGGTCGTCCTGCTTCAGCCACACCTCGGGCGTCACGCTCGGGTCGACGACCCGGTCGGCGTTCGTGTCCTTCTCGTCGCCCTTGTGCGCGATGATCCCGACGGACTTCGCGCCCGGCTTCAGCTTCACCCACGCGAACCGCCCGTAGGTGTCCTCGCCGGCGAACGGCAGCGGCGTGCTCCACTCGGTCGGCGTCTCGACGTCGCCCCAGACGTGCAGGCCCCAGCCGTCGTAGTCGCCGCGCGCGTAGTGCACGACCAGCCAGTCCGGGTTCTTCGTGCCGGGGTCCGGCAGCGGCGGTGCGGCCACGAGCGACACGAACGCGCCGTCCGCGCCGATCTCGCCGGACTTCGCGACCACCCGCAGCTCGACGCGCTTGCCCACGGCCGCACCCGGCAGCGCCGACAGGTCCGCGAACACCCGGTACGGCGCCGCGTCGTCGGTGCCCAGCACGGTCCAGTCGAACTTGCCCTCGACGCGAGCGGCGAAGGTGGCGGCCGCGTTGGCCGTGCCGATGCCGTCGGCACGCAGCTCGACCCGTTCGTCCAGCACGGTTCCGGCGGCCGGGGCGACCAGCACGGGCGCCGGCTTCGACTTGGCGACGTCGCTGGTGCCCTTGAGCACCAACGCCGACAGCGCGGGCACGGTCACCGTGACACGGCCGTTCTGGACCTGGGCGTTCTCGAACCCGGCCGAGGACACCGGCACGGTGACGGTCGCGGGCGCGGTACCGGCGTTCGCGACGACGAGGTGCTCACGACCGAGGATGCGGCTGAACGCGAACACGTCCCCGTCGGCGTACCGCAGCACCTGGTTGCCGTCCCGCCACACGGGGTCCTCGTCGACCTGCGCCGCGAGGGCCTTGAGCTGCTGGTACAGCGGGTGCGCGGTGTTGAAGTTGTCGACGGCGCCGGTGCGGTCGGAGCCGATCAGCTTCTCCGCCACGTACTCGGGCGTCTTCGAGGCGAACATGTCCTGGCGCGCCAGCTTGTCGCCACCCGTGCCCGCGAAGCCCTGCTCGTCGCCGTAGTAGACGACCGGGTTGCCGCGCCACAGGTACATCAGCCGGTTGCCGAGCTTGAGGCGCTCCAGCAGCTCGGCGTCGGTGATGCCGGGCCGGTCGTTGCGGATCATCCACGCGACCCGGCCCATGTCGTGGTTGCCCAGGAACGTCGGCAGCGACGAGGCGTTGGAGTCGGCGTCGGTGTAGCGGTCGTCGTCGAGCAGCACCTCGCCGAGGCGCTGGGAGCCCTTGCCGGCCAGAAAGCTCACGGCGCTGCTCTGGAACGGGAAGTCCAGCGTGGCCTGCATCCGGCCCTCGGTCGTGTACTTCGAGGTGTTCTCCGGTGAGGAGTCGAAGACCTCGCCGAACACGAAGAAGTCCTTCTTGCCCTTGCGGTTCGCGTACTGCTTCACGTGCGGCGCGAGCGCCTGCCAGAACTCCAGGTTGACGTGCTTGACCGTGTCGACCCGGTAGCCGTCGATGTCGAGCGTGTCGATCCAGCTGGTGAAGATGTCCTTCATGCCGTTGACCACGCGCGGGTGCTCGGTCATCAGGTCGTCGAGCCCGGAGAAGTCGCCCTGCTCGCTCGACTCACCGGAGAACGTCGAGTCGCCGCGGTTGTGGTAGAGCGTGGAGTCGTTGAGCCACAACGGGAACTTCGTCGGGCCGTCCTTGACCGGCGTGTACGGGAACGACTTGGCCGCGTCCAGCTTCGGGAAGTCCTTCCGCCCCGCGTGGTCGGCGAGGTCGAACGGCTTGCCCGAAGCGTCCAGGTACGGCTGCGCACCCGTGGACACGTACGCGTTCTTGCCCTCGGCGTACTTGATCACGTCGGCGGTGTGGTTCGCGACGATGTCGAAGAACACCTTGATGCCACGCCGGTGCGCGTCGCGGATCAGCTCGCGCATCTCCTGCGTGGTGCCGAAGTGCGGGTCGAGCTTGGTGAAGTCGATGGTCCAGTAGCCGTGGTAGGCGGCGCTGTCGCCCTGCACCCAGCGGTTGAGGAACATCGGCGTCATCCAGATCGCCGTGATGCCCATGCCGTCGAGGTAGTCGAGCTTCTGGTGCAGGCCCTTGAGGTCACCACCGTGGTAGAAGCCCTTGTCGGCCGGGTTGAACCCGTTCTCGGCGCTGCTGCTGCGACCGCGGTCGTTGCGGGGGTCGCCGTTCGCGAACCGGTCCGGCATCACGAAGTAGAAGCGCTCACCCCGCAGGTCGTCCCGCTTGGGCGGCAAGGCGAGTTTCGAGTCACCGGCGCGCACACCGGGCGCGATATCCACCACCTCCCCCACGGCCAGGCGTTGCTCCGGTGGAGCGGCAACGGCCTGGACGGGTGTGAGAGGCAGTAGGACCAGTGCAGCGAGCGCGGCGACGACCCGACGCATCGCGACCTCCTTGTCGCAACTTCTTGCAGGGTTGCTGCACGAAACCACGAGAAACAGGGGGAAACAATACGTCGGGGCGTGCAAACATTTGCGGTCAGCGGGTCGGGCGGTGGTAGGTCGGCACCACGTGCAGCGGGTGGACGCCCCAGTCGGTGATCGCCTGCAACGCGAGCTGGCCCAGCCCGACCACGTTGTTCGCCGCCGCCGGGGCCTCCAGCGTGGGCAGGCCGTTGAACTGGGTGTTCGCCGACGGCGCGGGGGACGCGGAGGCGATCGCGACCGGGTCGCCGTCGAAGAGGCCCTGCACGGTCAGCAACACGTACGGGTCCTGCTTCAGCTCGTTCTCCAGCTGCTCGACGAAGATGTGCTCACCGCGTTTCGCCGCGGCGAACACGCACCGGCCGAGCCGTTCGAACGCCTCCCGGCACGCCTCCGGTGTCGCCGCCGCCAGCGCCTCCTCCTCGCTCACCCCGGTGAGCACGGTCTTGGTCCCGGTCGTGGCGTCGCCGTAGCGGTTCGGGATCAACAGCTCGCCGGTGTCCTGGTCGAGCAGCACGAAGTCGCGGAACCGGTGGCCCGGCGAGTGGGCGCGGGTCAGCACCCCGGAACCGAGCCGGCTCGACAGCGCGTCGTCGGGCAACCGCCAGTACGTCCGCTGCTCCCCCTGCTGCAACGCCACGCAGCCGCCGACCGGGATGCCCGGCACCGCCGTGGCCAGCTGCCCGCTGAACTGCGCACGCACCTCGTCCGCGAGGCTCTCCGGCGTGCCCGGCGCCTCCGTCGTGCCCGCGTGGCGGTGGAAGGTGACCGCCATGTCCAACGGGTGCGGGCCCCATTCGAGCGCCGCGTGCAGGACGAGCTCACCGATGCCGCGCAGGTTCTCCGCCGTGACGGGCGCCCTGATCCCCGGACTGCCCTGGAACGGCGTGTTCTCCGAGGGCGCCGGCGAGCACGAGACGAGCACGACGTCCTCGCCCTCGTGGTGCTGCATGCTCAGCACCGCGAACGGCTCCGACCGCCCGACCTGGTGCGTGATCGGTTCGATCGTGAGGTACTCGTTGCGGCCGTCGGCCATGTCGGCCAGCCGCCCGAGGCCGCGGTAGGCCTCCTTGAGCGCCTCGGGCGTGACCGCCGCGTACGCCTCGTCACGGGTGACCGGCTGGAGCCGGGTGTGGACGCCCAGGGAGGCGCCGTCGGTCATGAACCGGTCCATCATCAGGGCGGTTCCGGTGCGCTCGTCGACCACGAGCACCTCGCGGAACCGGGCCTCGCCGTGTGGGGAGCGACCCAGGGTGCCACGGCCGAGCCGGTGCGGCACGGCCTCGCCGACCAGCTTCCAGTAGGTGGTGCGTTCGCCGATCTGCAGCGCGATGTGGCCGTTGACCGGGAGGCCGCACTCGGCATTGACGAGCTGGGAGTTGAACACCGCGTCCACCTCCGGCGGGAGCTGCGGCGCCGGTGGTGCCACGAACGCCGGGTCGACCCGTGCGGTGCTCACGAGCTGGTGCATCAACCGGCGCACGCGCGACAGCGGGTGGTCGGGGAAGCGGCTGTCGAACCGCGGGTCGTCGCCCGCGTGGAACGGCAGCCGGCCCTGCACCTGCGGCGCGTACGGGTGCGGCAGGACCCAGCGCTGGAACCCGATCTCGGCGGCCAGCACACCCTCGCGCACGCCGGTCGTGCCGCGTTCCTCCGCCACCAGCGACAGCACCGCGTGCGCGTTCACCCCCTGCACGGTCAGCGAGAGGCCGAACGCCTGGCCGGGCCGGTTCCCCAGCGGCACCTTGGCGATCTGCAGCAGCGCGGGCACGTCGCCGAGCCGGACGACCTGCGCCTCGACGAGACAGCCCGTCGGGGCGTAGCGGACCGCGAGCTCACGCCGCAGCCCCTGCAGGTCGTCCAGCCCCACCGGCAGGTCGGCCGGGCCGTCGTAGACGGTCAGCGCGAGCCGGTCACCGCCTCCGTGGAGCCAGGAGTTCTCTTCGTGCTGCTGGAAGCCGGTGGTGTCGAACGTGATGGGCACGCACCAACCCTATTGCGATCTTCAGCGCGCGTTGAGCGTTGTGGACCAGAGCGCTGCGCCGGATGCGTCACGCAGCCACACCGTGAGCTCGTTCCGGTCGGCCCTGACCTCGCCGAAGTGCTGGAAGGCGTCGAGCGGGCTGGTGTTCGCGGCGGGCGGTGCGTGCACGAACACGGCTTCGGGACCGAAGGTCGGGTCGAGCGTGTTGGGGCCGAACGCGCCGGAGTGCAGCGGGCCGGACACGAACTCCCAGAACGGGTCGAAGTCGCCGGCGGCGGCCCGCTCCGGCGAGTAGTGGTGGGCGGCGGTGTAGTGGACGTCCGCCGTCAGCCACACCGTGTTGCGCACCCGGCGCCGCTTGAGCTCGCGCAGCACCCACGCGATCTCGTGCTCGCGGCCGTTCGGTGCGCCGGGCAGGCCGTTCGCCACGCCCTCGATGTCGGTGCCGTCCGGCACGGTCAGCCCGATGGGCAGGTCGGCGGCGATGACCTTCCACGTGGCGGTGCTGCGCGCGAGACTCTCGACGAGCCACTTCGCCTGCGCCGCATCGAGGATCACGCCCGGCTGGTCCTTCGGCGCGGTGTTGCGGTCCTTGTAGGTGCGCATGTCGAGCACGAACACCTCGACGTTGCGGCCGTAGGCGAACTTCCGGTAGACGCGGCCGTCCACGGCGCGGTGGCGGTCGATCGGCATCCACTCGTGGAACGCCTGGAACGCCCGTTGCGCCAGCACGTCCACGCGCTTCTCGGTGTACTGCGGGAGGTCGAGGATCTCGCCGGGGTACCAGTTGTTCGTGACCTCGTGGTCGTCCCACTGCGCGAAGACGGGAACCTCGGCTGCGAACCGCTTCACGTTGTCGTCGAGCAGGTTGTAGGCGAACTGGCCGCGGTACTCGTCGAGCGTCTCGGCGACCTTGAGCTTCTCCGGCGTCACGACGTTGCGCCAGACCCGGCCGTCCGGCAGCGTCACCGACTCCTTCAGCGGGTTGTCGGAGTAGACGCTGTCCCCGCTGTGGATGAAGAAGTCCGGGCGGCGGTCGGCCATCGCGCGGAAGATCGGCATGCCGCCGATGTCGGGGTTGATGCCCCAGCCCTGGCCAGCGACGTCACCGGACCACACGAACCGCACCTCGTCACGGCCCAGCGGCGCGGTGGTGAAGCTGCCGGTGACCGGTGCGCTGCGGGTGCGGCCGTGCAGGTCCTCCGCCGTCACGCGGTAGTAGGCGCGGCGGCCGGGCAGCAGGCTCGACACCCGGACGTGGCCGGTGCCACCGGTCTCGGGCGTGAGCAACGGGCCGCGGATGCGCCGGGAGAAGCGGAACCCCGGGTCGTTCGACACCTCGACGAGCATCCGGGAGGGGCGGTCGGCGCGGGTCCAGACGATGCCACCGTCCCAGGTGACGTCACCGGACTGCACGCCGTGCGTGAGCAGCGGCCGGTCGGTCTTCGCGAGGCCGGCTCCGGTCGGCACCAGCGCTGCCGCCGTGCCCAGCGCGCCTGCCTTGAACAACGTGCGTCGGTCGAAGGTCATGCGCGGTTTCTAGTCGCCGGTTCTGACCACAGCCCCAACCGCGGGTGAACTTCGTTCCGGCCGGTGTGCTTGACCACCAGCCAGCGGCCGGGCCGGCAGCTGCCGCGGCGACTGCGTGGCCCGCGCAGACGGCGCTCGGCCGGTCATGACCCGCCGCCTTCACAGAAAGAGGACGAATTCGCGGGGGCCGCGAACTCGTCCTCTCACCGGTCCTTCGTCAGCCGGCCTGCTGCTGCTGGGACGGCAGCCGTCCCTCGGCCATCCGCTTGAGCAGGTCCTTGCGCAGCCACAGCAGGTACGCCCACACCAGCGCGAAGATCACGCCGATCACGCCGAGCGCGGGCAGCAGGACCCACGTCGCGATCAGCAGCACGTGCAGGCCGATCAGCACGCCGATGGCCCACGGGCGGCGGACGAACGCGCACAGCGCGATGAAGGCGACGATGAAGCCGAACGTCACCCAGCCCACGAGCGAGGTGACGCCGCCGTGCAGCTTCGCGATGACCGGCAACGCCAGCGCCACGACGATGACTTCGAGGATCAAGGTGCCCGCCATGATGCCGCGGAACGCCTTCATCGGGTCCTTCTTCGGTGCCGGCACCGGGTTCTCGCTCATGCCGGTTCCTTTCCGAACAACGCGCGGGCCTCACCGGCGGTGACGACGGAGCCGGTGACGATGACACCGCCGCCGGACAGCTCGTCCTCGGTGAGGTGGATGGCCTCGTCGATCGCGTCGACCAGGCGGGGACGGACCTCGAAGCGGTCCTCGCCGAAGATCGGCACGGCGAGACCGGCCAGCACGTCCGGGTCCATGGCGCGCGGCGACGAGTTCGTGGTGATGACCAGTTCGGACACCACCGGTTCGAGCGCCGAGAGGATGCCCTCGGCGTCCTTGTCCGACATCACGGCGACGACGGCCACGAGCTTGCGGAACCCGAACTCCGACTCCAGCGCCTTGGCCAGTGCCGCGGCGCCGTGCGGGTTGTGCGCGGCGTCGACGAAGACGTTCGGCGCAGAGCGGACCCGTTCCAGCCGGCCCGGTGAGACGACCGTCGCGAAGCCCTCGCGGATCGCCTCGACGTCGAGCTGCCGGTCGGTGCCCGCGCCGAAGAACGCCTCGACCGCGGCCAGCGCCAGCGCCGCGTTCGCCGCCTGGTGCTCCCCGTGCAGCGGCAGGAAGATGTCCTCGTAGACCCCGCCGAGGCCCTGCAGCGTCACGAGCTGGCCGCCGACGGCGACCGAGCGGGAGACGACGCCGAACTCGCTGCCGAAGCGCGCGACCGTGGCGTCGACCTCGGCCACGCGTTCCAGGACGACCCGCATCGCCTCGGGCGTCTGCTCGCCGATGACGGCGACCGAGCCGGGCTTGATGATCCCGGCCTTCTCGGTCGCGATGTCCTCGATCCGGTTGCCCAGGTACTCGGTGTGGTCGATCGAGATCGGCGTGAGGATCGCGATCTTCGCGTCGGCGATCGAGGTCGCGTCCCACGTGCCGCCCATGCCGACCTCGACGACCGCGACGTCGACCGGTGCGTCGGCGAAGGCGGCGTAGGCCATGCCGGTGAGCACCTCGAACTTGCTCATCCGGATCTCGGACCGCGCGTCCACCATCGCTACGTACGGCTCGATGTCGCGGAAGACCTCGACGTAGCGCTCGGGGCTGATCGGCTGGTTGTCGAGGCTGATCCGCTCGGTGGCCAGCTGCAGGTGCGGGCTGGTGTAGCGGCCGGTGCGCAGGCCGATGCGCGTGAACAGCGCGTCGACCATGCGCGACGTCGACGTCTTGCCGTTCGTGCCCGTCAGCTGCACGACCGGGTAGCTCGTCTGGGGGTCGCCCAGCACGTGCGCCAGCGCCTTGATCCGGTCCAGCGACGGCTCGAGCTTGGTCTCGGGCCAGCGCTGGTTGAGCTCGTTCTCGACGTCGAGGAACTCGTCGAGGTTGGTGTCCATCGGTTACTTCTCCGGCAGCGCGGCCAGGCGCTCGTTGATGCGGGTGATGTCGGCCTCGGCGGTGGCCTTGCGCTCCTCGATCTTGGCGACGACGTCGGCCGGCGCCTTGGCGAGGAAGCCCGCGTTGCCGAGCTTGCCCGAGGTCTGGGCGAAGCTCCTTCTGCGCTGCCGCGAGGTCCTTCTCGAGGCGCTTGCGCTCGGCCACGACGTCGATCGCGCCGGACAGGTCCAGCTCGACCTTCACCGCTCCCCTGGGCAGGCCGACCTCCAGCGTGGCGGAGACGGTGAAGTCCTCGCCCGGCTCGGTCAGGCGCGTCATCGAGCGGACCGACGGCACCTGGTCGGTCAGGCCGACGCAGCACGCGCCGCGGACCTTGCCCGCGACCTTCTGCCCCGGCTTGAGGCCCTGCTCCGAGCGGAACCGGCGGATCTCGGTGGCCAGCTTCTTGAGGCCCTCGACCTCGGCCTTGGCGTCCGCGTCGCGCTCGGCACCGGAGGCCTGCGGCCACGCGGCGACGACGAGCGACTCCTCGCCGGTGAGCGTGGTCCACAGCGTCTCGGTGATGAACGGGACCGCCGGGTGCAGCAGGCGCAGCAGCGTGTCGAGGACGTGGCCCAGGACCGACTGCGTGGCCTCGACCCGGCCGTCGGCGATCTGGACCTTCGCGATCTCCAGGTACCAGTCGCAGAACTCGTCCCAGGTGAAGCTGTACAGCGCCTCACAGGCACGGGAGAACTGGAACGCCTCGAAGTTCGTGTCCACCGTGGACACGAGGGCGTCGAGCTCGTCGAGGATCCAGCGGTCAGCCGCCGTCAGCTCGTCGCGGGCGGGCAGCGGGCGGGCCACCGTCGCACCGTTGGAGAGGGCGAACCTGGTGGCGTTCCACAGCTTCGTGGTGAAGTTGCGGGAGCCGGCCGCCCACTCCTCGGCGACGGCCATGTCCGAACCGGGGTTCGTGCCGCGCAGCAACGTGAACCGGGTGGCGTCCGCGCCGTAGCGCTCCATCCAGTCCAGCGGGTCGATGCCGTTGCCCTTGGACTTCGACATCTTCTTGCCGTGCTGGTCCCGGATGAGACCGTGCAGGAAGACGTGGTCGAACGGCTGGACCTCGTCCATCGCGTACAGGCCGAACATCATCATCCGGACGACCCAGAAGAACAGGATGTCGTAGCCGGTCGACAGAACGCTGGTCGGGTAGAACTTCTTCAGGTCCTCGGTGGAGTCCGGCCAGCCCAGCGTCGAGAACGGCCACAGGCCCGAGGAGAACCAGGTGTCGAGGACGTCCTCGTCCTGGCGCCAGCCCTCACCGGTGGGCACCTCGTCGTCGGGTCCGACGCAGACGACCTCGCCGTTCGGGCCGTAGTAGACCGGGATGCGGTGGCCCCACCACAGCTGGCGCGAGATGCACCAGTCGTGCAGGTTGTCGGTCCAGTCGAAGTAGCGCTTGTTCAGCTCGGCCGGGTGGATCTTGGTGCGGCCGTCGCGGACGGCGGCGGACGCCTTGGCCGCGATGCCCTCGACCTTGACCCACCACTGCAGCGACAGCCGCGGCTCGACGACCGTGTTGCAGCGCGAGCAGTGCCCGACGGAGTGGACGTACGGCCGCTTCTCCGCCACGATCCGGCCCTCGGCGCGCAGCGCGGCGACGATCGCCGGGCGCGCCTCGAAGCGGTCGAGCCCGAGGAACGGGCCGGGCACGGTGATGGTGGCGCGGCCGTCCATGACCGTGAGGTTCGGCAGGCCGTGGCGCTGGCCGATCTCGAAGTCGTTCGGGTCGTGCGCGGGCGTCACCTTGACCGCACCGGTGCCGAACTTCGGGTCGACGTGCGCGTCGGCGACGATCGGGATGCGGCGGCCGGTCAGCGGCAGCTCGACCTCGGTGCCGATCAGGTGCCGGTAGCGCTCGTCGTCGGGGTGGACGGCGACCGCGGTGTCACCCAGCATCGTCTCGGCGCGCGTGGTCGCGACGACGATCGACGCGTCCCCGTCGCCGTAGCGGATCGAGACGAGCTCGCCCTCGTCGTCGCTGTGGTCGACCTCGATGTCCGACAGCGCCGTCTGGCAGCGCGGGCACCAGTTGATGATCCGCTCGGCCTGGTAGATCAGACCGTCGTCGTACATCTTCTTGAAGATCGTCTGGACGGCGCGCGACAGCCCCTCGTCCATGGTGAAGCGCTCGCGCGACCAGTCGATGCCGTCGCCGAGCCGCTTCATCTGGTCGAGGATCTTGCCGCCGTACTCCTCCTTCCACTCCCAGACGCGCTCGACGAACTTCTCGCGCCCGAGGTCCTGCCGCGACAGGCCCTGCTTCGCGAGGTCGCGCTCGACGGCGTTCTGCGTCGCGATGCCGGCGTGGTCCATGCCCGGCAGCCACAGGACCTCGTAGCCCTGCATGCGGCGGCGGCGCGTCAGGGCGTCCATCACGCTGTGGTTCATCGCGTGGCCCATGTGGAGGCTGCCGGTGACGTTCGGCGGGGGCAGCACGATCGTGAACGGCGGCTTGTCGCTCTTGACGTCCGCCTCGAAGTACCGCCGGTCGACCCACCGCTGGTACAGCTCCGCCTCTACCTCCGCCGGAGTCCACGCGGCGGGGAGGTCAGGACGCTGGGTTGCGGTGTCGAGTTCAGTCACAGCTGACAAGTCTACGGAGGCGTGGCTATCGACTTACACCGAGATACCTGCTAACGGACGGGCGAGCCCCTAAGATCCGCGGGCTGTGAGCATTCCTGGGGGAATCGAAGACCATCCCGACCTGAAGGACGACGCCTGGCTCCGCGCGGCGAACAGACGCGCGAAGCAGGACATCCGCAGGCAGCGCAGACAGGCCCGCATGCGCAGGCACGGCGGCAAGGTCGTGTCCGCGGTCGCGCTCGTCGTCATCGTCGGCGTGGTAGTGGGGCTGTACAGGGCGGGCACGTTCGGCGAGCTGTCGATGCCGGACCTGCGGGGTTCCCACAAGGGCGTCGACACCGCGCAGCCGTACGCGCGGACACCGGCCGAGAAGTGGGCCGACGGGGAGGCCGGGATCGTCGCGCCGGACCAGGACCCGCGGTACGCGCCGATCTACGAGGCGGCACGCAGGGCGATCATCGCCGCGCACCTGGACCCGAGGATGGTGGTCGAGCGCGACCGGACGCCGTTCCTCGCGCTGCTCGCACCCGAGGTCGCCGACCACTTCGAACCGGTGCAGGACACGGTCCTGTGGACGCGCACCAAGGCGGGCACGGCGTTGCTGCCGGTGCCGGTCAAGGTGGACGGGCGGATGTGGCCGGGCCAGGACGAGAACGGGCTGCCGGTCGTGCACACCAGCTACCGGTTCGCCTACGCGTTCGAACCGGGCGAGATGCGGAACTCGCTGTTCGAGCAGACCGACCTGCTCGCGATGGTCCGGGCGGACGTGGACTTCCAGCTCGACGCCGAGGGGCTGTGGGTCACCAGGGTCGACGGCTACCACTACCTGATGGCCTGCCAGGCGTCGAAGGACGGCTACCTGGCGCCGATGTTCACCGAGAAGCGGCAGCGGGACGACGGGGGCAGCGAGCGCGGGCCCGACGAGTGGTTCGCGTCCGACGCGCCGATCCCCACCGAGAGCGGATGCCACTGATCACTCGTTCAGAGGTGCCGATCGACCGTGACGGCGATCACAATTGACCGTCACGGACCGTTCAACCCCTTGGGGCCCGTGATGGCGACGCCGCCGCGTTCTTCGGGGGCGCTGGCGGCGCCGACGTCCATCGGCGTTGAATGAAGGACATGAGCAGCAAGCCTCCGCAGCACGACGTCGACGAGTCCGCGCTCGAAGTGTCCACGCCGAAGAGCTGGGCAGCGGGTGTTCCGGGTGTCCTCGTCTCGCTCGACCGCGCGGTCGAGCAGATGGGCGTGACCCGGACGGTCAAGACGTTGCGCCTGCTCAACCAGCGCGAGGGGTTCGACTGCCCCGGCTGTGCGTGGCCGGAGCCGCAGGGCCACCGCAAGATGGCGGAGTTCTGCGAGAACGGCGCGAAGGCCGTGGCCGAGGAGGCGACCAAGCGCCGCATCGGGCCGGAGTTCTTCGCCGCCCACTCCCTCGAGAGCCTGCGGACGAAGACCGACTACTGGCTCGGGCAGCAGGGCCGGATCACCGAGCCGATGGTCCTGCGCCCCGGCGCCACCCACTACACGCCCATCGACTGGGACGACGCGTTCACGCTCATCGCCGACGAGCTGACAGCGTTGTCAGCGCCGGACGAGGCGATCTTCTACACCTCCGGCCGCACCAGCAACGAGGCCGCGTTCCTCTACCAGCTGCTGGTCCGCTCGTTCGGCACGAACAACCTGCCGGACTGCTCGAACATGTGCCACGAGTCGTCCGGCTCCGCGCTGAACGAGACGATCGGCATCGGCAAGGGCTCGGTGTCGATCAAGGACTTCGACCTCGCCGACCTGATCGTGGTCATCGGCCAGAACCCCGGCACGAACCACCCGCGCATGCTCAGCGCGCTGGAGGACGCCAAGAAGAACGGCGCGAAGATCATCGCGATCAACCCGCTGCCGGAGGCGGGCCTGATGCGGTTCAAGAACCCGCAGAACGTCGCCGGCGTCGTCGGCCGCGGCACCGCGCTGTCCGACGAGTTCGTGCAGATCAAGGTCGGCGGCGACCAGGCGCTGTTCCAGGCGGTCGGTCACCTGCTGCTGCGGTGGGACAAGCTCGACAAGGCGTTCATCGCCGCGAAGACGCACGGGTTCGAGGCCTACGCCGAGAGCCTGCGCGAGCTCGACTGGGACCGCGTGCTCACCGCGACCGGCCTGACCCGCGAGCAGATCACCAGGGTCGCCGGCATGTTCGTCGACTCGCAGCGCACGATCGCGTGCTGGGCCATGGGCCTCACGCAGCACAAGCACAGCGTGCCGACGATCCGCGAGATCACGAACGTGATGTTCCTGCGCGGCATGATCGGCAAGCCGGGTGCGGGCCTGTGCCCGGTGCGCGGCCACTCGAACGTGCAGGGCGACCGCACGATGGGCATCTACGAGAAGATGCCGGAGAAGTTCCTGCTGGCGCTGGAGAACGAGTTCGGCATCTCCGTCCCGCGCAAGCACGGCTTCGACACCGTCGACGCGATCAACGCCATGCGCCACGGCCGCGGCAAGGTGTTCATCGCGATGGGCGGCAACTTCGTCAGCGCCACCCCGGACACCCCGGTGACCGAGAAGGCGCTGGAGCAGTGCTCGCTGACCGTGCACGTCTCCACGAAGCTCAACCGCTCGCACGTCGTGCACGGCCGCACCGCGCTGATCCTGCCCGCGCTGGGCCGCACCGAGAGCGACGTGCAGCACTCCGGCGAGCAGTTCGTGACGGTCGAGGACTCGATGTCGGTCGTGCACCGCTCGCGGGGCCGCCTGGCGCCCGCCTCCGACCGGCTGCTGTCCGAGGTCTCGATCGTCTGCCGGCTGGCGCGCAAGGTGCTCGGCGCCGCGCACCCGGTCGCCTGGGAGGAGTTCGAGAAGGACTACGACGTCATCCGCGAGCACATCGCGCGCGTCGTGCCGGGCTGCACCGACTACAACACGCGCGTGCGCCAGCCGGACGGTTTCGTGCTGCCGCACCCGCCGCGCGACTCGCAGGAGTTCGCGACGGCCACCGGCAAGGCCAACTTCACGGCGAACGAGCTGACCGTGCTGGAGGTGCCGGAGGGCCGGCTGCTCATGCAGACCCTGCGCAGCCACGACCAGTACAACACCACGATCTACGGCCTGGACGACCGCTACCGGGGCGTCAAGGACGGCCGGCGCGTGGTGTTCGTCAACCCGGACGACCTCAAGGCGCTCGGGTTCTCCGATGGCCAGATGGTCGACATCGTCTCGGAGTGGAAGGACGACCCGACGGGCGTCGTCGAACGCCGCGCCGAGTCGTTCCGGATCGTGTCGTACCCGACCGCGCGCGGGTGCGCGGCGACGTACTTCCCTGAGGCGAACCCGTTGGTGCCGCTGGACTCCAAGGCCGACATCTCGGGTACGCCGACCTCCAAGTCGGTGGTCGTGCGGCTGGAGCCGGCGGCCTGATCAGGCGTGCCGGACCCGGACGGACAGCCGTAACCGGCGCCGCTCGGGTTCGGCCGCGGGTTCCTGCTCGGTCTTCCTGACGAGCCGGCGCGCGGCGGCGTCGGCCTCGAAGTCCTGCTGACGGGACTTCGCGATTGCGAACACGTGGTCGTGCGGGATCATGCGAGCTCTCCTTCGAGTCGGTTGGTTACTCGGGTGCGACCGTGTGGCTCAGGAAGAACCGGACCGCCCGCGCGCCCTCGGGGCGCAGCCCGGGGTTCAGCTTGCGCTCGCCGTACTTCTCGAAGACGGCCCGCAGCTCCTCGACGAGGGCGACGGCCTCCTCGGGGGTGACGAACTTGACCGTGCCCTCGGTGCCGATCGCCGGGCGCCACTCCGCGGGCATCCGGTCGAACTGGCGCAGGCTCGACCGGATGCGTTCGAACTCCTGGTCCAGGTAGGCCATCGACGCCGCCTCGGCCGCGAGCGCCGCCTCACCCTCCAGACCCTCGGTCGAGATGGACTGGCGCTTCGGGACGATCTTCCACGGCTTCTGCCTGCCCGGCCCCTCGACCTCTTCGACGAAGCCGTACTTGGCCAGCATGTTCAGGTGGTACGAGCAGCTCGCGACGCTCTCACCGAGCACCGCCGAGCACTGGGTCGCGGTCTGCGGCCCCTGCTCGGTGAGCAGCTGGAGCACCTTCCAGCGGAACGGGTGCGACAGCGCCCGGAGCGCCTTGGGGTCGGTGATGGGAGCGTCGGTCATGACACGACGGTACGCGTATCAAGGAACCCTTAGCAAGGTTCCTTGATATAGAAGTCTTTAGATAGCCGCGTCACCAGTCCGGCGAGTTCCGGGCCACCGCCGTGACCAGCGGCAACGACTCGATGACCGGCACCCGCAGCAGCTCGGCGGGCACGTCGGGGTCACGCACCGGCTCGACCAGCTCGCGCAGCAACGCCCCCACGACGTCGTCCGCCGTCGAGTCGATCTCGTGCGCCAGGTCGCGCAGCTGGGCGGCGGCCTCGTTGAGCACGCGCGGGCGCAGGGGTTCTTCGAGCATCAGTGCCGCCAGCCGCAGGACCCGCCGGCTCGTGCGCAACCGCAGGCTGCGCGACGCCGACTCCGGGCCGCCGGCGAGCCCCAGCCGGCCGCGGGTGCGATCGATCCACGGCTCGACCGTCTCCCGGCGCCAGATCGGGCCGGACGCGAGCTCCGCGTCCGGCTCCGGGATGCCGTGCGAACGGCGCTTGCGCCACACCGTGACGAGCTGGCGGCTCAGGCCCATGGCGTCGGCGATCTCCGCGATCCCGTAGAAGTCCCCCACGGGCACCACTGTAACCAGAGATGACGACTCACGTCATCGAGAATGTCTCAGCCGCGTTCCAGCACAGCCCGCGCCGCGTTGTGGCCGCCGATGCCGCTGACCCCGCCGCCGCGCCGGGAGCCCGCGCCGCAGACGAAGACGTTGTCCACGTCGGTCTCCACGCCCCAGCGGCCGACCTCGTCCTCGCTCTCGGCGAACGGCCACGCGAGCTCGCCGTGGAAGATGTTGCCGCCCGGCAGGCCCAGCTCCTCCTGCAGGTCGAGCGGTGTGCGCGCCTCGATGCACGGCCTGCCGTCGGCGTCCACCGCCAGGCAGTCCTGCACCGGCTCGACGAGGTGGGCGTTGAGCTGGTCGAGGTAGCGCTCGACGAGCCGGTCGCGCAGCTCCTCGTTGCGGCCCTCGAACAGCGCCGCCGGCAGGTGCAGGCCGAACAGCGTCAGCGTCTCGTGGCCCGCGAGCGACGGGCCGAGGATCGACGGGTCGGTCAGCGAGTGGCAGTACATCTCGCCCGGCAGCACCGACGGCACCCGTCCGGCGGCGCTCTCCCGGTAGGCGGTCTCCAGCTGGTCGTAGGACTCGTCGAGGTGGAACGTGCCGGCGAACGCGAGCCGAGCGTCCACACCGGACTTGAGCGCGGGCAGCCTGCGCAGCAGCATGTTGATCTTCAGCTGGCAGCCGGGCGAGTCGTGGACCTCCTTGCCCCGCAACCGTCCCAGCACGGACGGGGCCACGTTCGACAGCACGAACCTCGCGTCCACCGAGGTGCCGTTGTACGCCACGGAGGCCGTCTTCCCGTCGGCTTCGACGGAGGTCACCTCGGCGCCGGTGACGATCTTCGCGCCGGCCGCGCGCGCCGCCCGTTCCAGCTCGGCGGTGACCGCTCCCATGCCGCCGACCGGGACCTTCCACTCCCCCGTGCCGTTGCCGATCACGTGGTAGAGGAAGCACCTGTTGGCCTGCAACGAGTGCAGCGACGAGTGCGTGCCGATCAACGCGTCGGTCGCGACGACCCCGCGCACCAGGTCGTTCTCGAACAGCTCCCGCAGCGTCGCGCCGATCGGCCGTTCGAAGACCTGCTCCCACACCCGGCCGCGCGCCACCGCGTCGACGTGCACGCGCAGGTGCTCGCGGGAGACCAGCGGCTCCAGCAGCGTCGGCGCCAGCGCGCGGGCCATCAGGTCGAGGTCGGCGTACCAGCGCTGCCAGCGCTCCCAGTCGCCGAGGTCACCGCACACCTCCTGGAACGACCGGGTGGTCGCCTCGCCCGGTGACCGCTCGACGAGCAGCCCGGACCCGCCACCGGGCGTGTAGGAGGACGCGGCCCGCGACCGCAGCGCCAGCCTCAGCCCGAGGTCGGAGACGATCCGGTCCGGCAGCAGGCTCACCAGGTAGGAGAAGCGGGAGAGCCGGGCGTCGACACCGGCCCACGGCGACGCGCTCACCGCGGCGCCGCCGACGTGCGGGAGCTTCTCCAGCACGGTCACCGACCGGCCGGCCCCGGCCAGGTACGCGGCGGCCACGAGCCCGTTGTGGCCGCCTCCCACGATCACGACGTCGTCCATGCCCCGAGATCCCTCCCACGTAGCCTGGTCGTGGGGAACATAGCGGTCCGAAGGAGAGGTGCACATGGGCCGAGTGACGGTGCGCCGGGCGGTCGAGCGGGTGTCGCCGGGTGACCGGCGGCGGCGGGTCGACGCGCTGGCCGCCGAGGAGCCGATGGAGCTGCGGGTCAACGGGCGGGCGCTGGCCGTCACGATGCGCACGCCCGGCCAGGACGTCGAGCTCGCGCACGGCTTCCTGCTCAGCGAGGGCGTGATCGGGGCCGCTCAGGACGTGTCGGTCGCGCGGTTCTGCGAGGGCACCGGGCCGGACGGGATGAACACCTACAACGTGCTCGACGTCGCGCTGGCACCCGGTGTCCCGGAGCCGGACACCGGAGTGGAGCGGAACTTCTACACCACGTCGTCGTGCGGGGTGTGCGGCAAGGGCGCGCTGGACGCGGTGAAGCTCAAGACCCGCTTCTCGCCCGCCGCCGACCCGCTGCGGGTCACCCCGGAGGAGCTGACGGCGTTCCCGGACGCGCTGCGGGCCAGGCAGAAGGTCTTCTCCTCCACCGGCGGGCTGCACGCGGCCGGGTTGTTCCGCGACGGCGAGCCGCTGGTCGTGCGCGAGGACGTGGGCCGGCACAACGCCGTGGACAAGGTGCTGGGCTGGGCGGTGCTGCAGGACCTGGTGCCGCTGACCGGGTCGGTGCTGATGGTGTCCGGGCGGGCGTCGTTCGAGCTGGTGCAGAAGGCCGCGATGGCCGGGATCGCGCTGCTGGCCGCGGTGTCGGCGCCGTCGTCGCTCGCCGTCGAGCTGGCCGAGGAGCAGGGCATGACCCTCGTCGGGTTCCTGCGCGGCGACTCGATGAACGTCTACACCGGCGGGGAGCGCGTCGTTGAGGCCGCTTGACGGCGTCGTGGTGGTGAGCCTGGAGCAGGCCGTCGCCGTGCCGTACGCGACGCGGTTGCTGGCCGACCTGGGCGCCCGCGTCATCAAGGTCGAACGACCCGGCAGCGGTGACTTCGCGCGGCACTACGACTCGGCGTGCGGCGAGGTGTCGTCGTACTTCGCGTGGACGAACGTCGGCAAGGAGTCGGTGTCGCTCGACGTCTTCCACCCGGACGGCCGGGCGTGGCTCGACCGGCTCGTCGACCGCGCCGACGTGCTGCTGTGCAACCTGTCGCCGCGGGTGTGGGACCGGCTGGGGCTGGAGCTGCCCGAGACGCTCGTGGTGGCCGAGCTGTCCGGCTACGGCTGGGACGGCCCGTACGCGGACCGCAAGGCGTTCGACGCGCTGGTGCAGTCCGAGGCGGGCCTGGTGTCGCTGACCGGCGAGGGCGACGTGAGGGCGCGCGCCGGCATCTCCGTGGCCGACATCGCGGCCGGGGTGCAGCTGCACGCGGCGGTGCTGGCGGCGTTGCTGCAGAAGGCGCGCACGGGACTGGGCACCCGGCTGCGGCTGTCGCTGTTCGACGCGCTCGCGGAGTGGATGCACCAGCCGATGCTCTACGCCGTCGGCACGGGAGCCGCCGCGCCGCGGTCGGGCGCGCACCACCCGAGCATCGCGCCGTACGGGCCGGTGGCCTGTGCGGACGGCGCGGTGCACCTGGCCGTGCAGAACGACGGCCAGTGGCAGCGTCTCAGCACGCTCATCGGCCTCGCCCCGCAGGAGAGGTTCGCCACAGTGCAGCTCACGGGTGGAGCACCGCGGCGAGCTGCAGGCACTGCTCGAACGGGCGTTCGCGGACATGACCGCCGCACAGCTGCTGGCCGCGCTGGACGAGGCCGACGTGCCGGCCGCACTGACCCGCTCGATCACCGAGCTGCCCGAACACCCGCAGCTCAGCGCGTGGACGGACGTCGCGGTGCCCGGTGGTTCGGTGCGGATGCTGCCGCCGCCGGTGCGCGGCTGGGAGTGGTCACCGGGTGCGGTGCCCGCCCTCGGCGAGCACAATGACCGCGTGCTCCGCTGGCTGGGATGCTCCGACGAGGAACTGACCTCGTTGCGCGCGCGTTCCGTCTTCTGGAAACGAGGACAGGAACCTGCGCGATGAGGTGAGCATGGGGGAACCGAACCACCGCCGTCGCCGCACACTGCTGGCGGCTGTCGGCGTCGTCGTCGCGATGGCCGTCGGCACCGCCGTGTACGTCTCCGCTCACCGCGCGGCGCAGCACCAGGTCGCCACCGCCAACCGCGTCGCCACCAAGTCCGGCGCGAAACCCGCCATCCGCTTCGAGCGGGTCTACTCGTCCGCGCGCCGCCGTGAGATCACGCTCGCGTTCTTCACCCCCACGAACAAGGCTCCGCGCGGCCTGCCCATGTCGATCCTGCTGCACGGCCTGCACGGCAGCGCCCGCGACGCCGCGGTCGGCAGCCTCGCCGAGAACCTGGCCGATGCCGTCGCCAAGGGCTCGGTGCCCGCGTTCGGCTTCGTCGCGGTCGACGGCGGCGACAACTACTGGCACGAGAACGTCCCCGGCGACGACCCGATGAAGATGCTGCTCGACGAGGTCCCCACCTGGCTGCACGACCGCGGCTACGGCGACCCGTTCGCGATCACCGGGGTCTCCATGGGCGGTTTCGGCGCGCTGCTGTACGCCCGCCGCAGGGCCGAGCGCGGCGACCCGGTCACCGCGGCCGCCGCCATCTCCCCGGGCCTGCTCACGTCGTGGCCGGAGATGGCCAAGCGCAGGGCGTTCAAGAGCGAGGCCGAGTGGGCCGCGCTGGACCCGCTGCGGCACCCGCGTGCGACCGGCCCGACCGCGCTGGGCGTGTGGATCGGCGACCGCGACCGGTTCATCGTGGGCACGCGGCAGTTCATCCGCGACGAACGGCCCGAGGTGGGCACGGTCAAGCCCGGCGGGCACGACGACGGCTTCTACCGCAAGATCACGCCGGACGTGGTCCGGTTCCTCGCCAAGTACGCGAAGCAGGCCGTCTAGCACCTAGCGGGGCGTCAGCGGCACCGTCTTCGACCGGACCCACTTGAGCACCGCCGGCCACTCGCCGTAGCCCGCGTCCACGTTGATGTGCCCCGCACCCGGCACCACGTCGACCTCGATCCGCAACGACTCCGCGAGCTGCTTCCCGGCCGCCACCGGCAGGTACGGGTCGCCCTCGCCGAGCACCAGCCGCGTGTCGGTGGCCGCGCGCCGCAGCCCGGCCGGGTCGAGCGGTGCCGGGAAGAACGTCTTGATGGCGGGCTCGGGGTAGTCCGGGGCGGGCGGGGCGACCAGCAGGACGCGGTCGACGTGCGCGATGCCCTCGCGGGCCGCGTGGTGCAGCCACAGGTAGCAGCCCAGCGAGTGGGCGATGACCACCCGTTCGCGGTCGGCCGGCGCGGCTTCGAGGTGGGTGTCGAGCTCCCGCAGCCACGTGGTCAGGTCGGGCTGGTCGGGGTCGCTGAAGTGCGGCATGTCGACCAGGCCGCCGTGTTCGGCGACCGCGTGGGCGAGCTTGCTCTGCCAGTGTTCGGGGCCCGAACCGGTCCAGCCGTGGATCAGGAGCACGTGGGGCAGCGACATGGCACCACCCTAGTGGCCGCCGGGTACGGGACGTGCCTGCTCTCCTGCTGGAAGCGGCGGTAGAAGCCGGTCATCAGCTCGGCGGTCGGCGCGTGGCGGACGAGGACGTCGGCGACCTGCCGCGGCACCCCCGCCGGACGCTCCCCGCGGGCGCACGCGCGCAGGAACGCGCTGTGCTCGGCGCCGCGGTGCCCGTACAGCTCGGCGGTCAGCCAGAGCACCAGGTGGGTGGCGGCGTAGTCGCGGTCGTAGCCCTGGTGCCCGGCGAAGAAGTCCGCCTCGTCCCGGGCCAGGTCGAAGTCCGCGGTCAGCGCGAGACCGAAGTCGGCGAAGTACAGCCGTTCGCCGTCGGTCAGGACGTTGCGGAAGTGGGCGTCGAGGTGCAGCAGGCCGCGGGCGTTCATGGCGGCGATCCCGGCCGCCAGCTCCCGCTCGACCATCGCGCAAGCGTTCGCGGTGGCCTCGGCGCCGGCGCGGACCTGCTGCCGCAACCAGTCGTGCAGGTCGTGCGGGAAGTGCTCCAGGAACAACGCGATGCTCGCCGTGGAGTCCCGCAGCGCCTCGATCCGGTGCCGCGCCGCCGGCGTGTCCTCCCAGTAGGCCACCGCCCCGTCGACGTCGGCCAGCTCGTCGGGCAGCGACTGCCCGGGGTGCGGCAGGACCCGCCAGTGGTGCAGCAGCGGGAAGCCCTCGTGGTCGCCCGCGAGCACCCAGTCCGTCGTCAGCTCGTGCACGGCGAGCTCGCGCCAGGCACCGAACCCCGGCGCGCCGACGAGCCCGACGCCGTAGTGGCAGAAGGCGGGCAGGCCGAAGAGGTTCGCCGTGGACCGGACGTGCTCCGGCCGCAGCTCCAGCTCGGTCAGCGGCACCCGTTTGACGAAGACCGGAACCCCGTCGACGTGCAGCAACGCCGACGTCCCGCCGATCCCCGCCCCCAGCGGCCTGGCCGCGGCCACGAGAGCGGCCAGCTTCTCGTCCCCGAGACCGGCCAGCGCCGTGGACACGGCCCCGTGAGCGGCCACCCGCGCGTCGAACGACATCCCGATCCCCCCGGAAACGCGAAAGGGCGCCGGTGAGCTCACCGGCGCCCTTCTCACGAGCGAGTACTACGCGGACTTCTCCCGACGCTCCCGGCGCGAGGGCTGCCGGGCCACGATGGTCGGGTTCACGTTCTCCTTCACCGTCTGCTCGGTGATCACGACCTTGGCGACGTCCGTGCGGCTCGGGATGTCGTACATCACCGGGAGCAGGACCTCTTCCATGATCGCGCGGAGCCCTCGGGCACCGGTCCCGCGCAGGATGGCCTGGTCGGCCACCGCCTCGAGCGCGGTCTTGGTGAACTCCAGCTCGACCCCGTCCATCTCGAAGAGCTTCTGGTACTGCTTGACCAGCGCGTTCTTCGGCTCGGTGAGGATCTGCACCAGCGACGGCTTGTCGAGGTTCGTGACGGAGGCGACCATCGGCAGACGCCCGATGAACTCGGGGATCAGACCGAACTTGATCAGGTCCTCCGGCATGGAGTCGGCGAAGTAGTCCGCCGCGTCCGTCTCGGCCTTGGAGCGGACCTCGGCACCGAAGCCCAGGCCGCGCTTGCCGACCCGGTCCTGGATGATCTTCTCCAGGCCCGCGAAGGCACCGGCCACGATGAACAGCACGTTCGTCGTGTCGATCTGGATGAACTCCTGGTGCGGGTGCTTGCGGCCGCCCTGCGGTGGCACCGATGCGGTGGTGCCCTCCAGGATCTTCAACAGCGCCTGCTGCACGCCCTCGCCGGAGACGTCGCGCGTGATCGACGGGTTTTCACTCTTTCGAGCGATCTTGTCGACCTCGTCGATGTAGATGATGCCCGTCTCGGCCCGCTTGACGTCGTAGTCGGCGGCCTGGATGAGCTTCAACAGGATGTTCTCGACGTCCTCACCGACGTACCCGGCCTCCGTCAGCGCGGTCGCGTCGGCGATGGCGAACGGCACGTTCAGCATCTTCGCGAGCGTCTGCGCGAGGTAGGTCTTGCCACAGCCCGTCGGGCCGAGCATCAGGATGTTCGACTTGGCCAGCTCGACACCGTCGTCACGACCCTCGCGCCCGCGGTCGCCCGCCTGGATGCGCTTGTAGTGGTTGTAGACGGCGACGGAGAGGGTGCGCTTCGCATCGCTCTGGCCGATGACGTACTGGTCGAGGAACTCGTGGATCTCGGCGGGCTTCGGCAGCTCGTCGAGCTTCACGTCGCCGGCTTCCGCCAGCTCCTCCTCGATGATCTCGTTGCAGAGATCGATGCACTCATCGCAGATGTAGACGCCGGGGCCGGCGATGAGTTTCTTCACCTGCTTCTGGCTCTTTCCGCAGAAAGAGCACTTCAGCAAGTCGCCGCCGTCACCGATACGCGCCATGACCGCTGACCTATGTCCCCTCCGGCGCACACCTGCTGTAGTGCGCCTGCTGACTTGCTGTGGCAGTCCCACTGGCTGTGGGTGCTTCGCCCGTTCTCCTGACGGTACCCGGCCGACCCCGTTTCAGGGGAGGACCAGCGTCCCCCCGACGCCCCGATCAGGCCAGTTGCCCGGTCACATCGGCGTGTCGGCGGTTCCCGAGGGCCGGCTTCCCAGCCCTCGGGAGACGACGCTTCAGGACTTCGCGGAGAGCTTGCGGTAGGGCAGCACCGAGTCGACGATGCCGTAGTCCTTGGCCTCGTCGGCCGTGAGGATGCGGTCGCGCTCGATGCTCTCGCGAACCTCCTCCGCCGTGCGGTTGGTGTGCCGCGCGAGGGTGGACTCCATCAGGCGGCGCACGCGCTGGATCTCGTTCGACTGGATCTCCAGGTCGGACACCTGACCGTACGCGCCCTCCATGGAGGGCTGGTGGATCAGGATTCGCGCGTTCGGCAGCGCGTGGCGCTTGCCGGGGGTGCCGGCGGCCAGCAGCACCGCGGCGGCCGAGGCGGCCTGGCCGAGGCAGTACGTCTGGATGTCCGGGCGGACGAACTGCATGGTGTCGTAGATGGCCATCAGCGAGGTGAACGAGCCACCCGGCGAGTTGATGTACATCAGGATGTCGCGGTCCGGGTCCTCGGACTCGAGGACCAGCAGCTGCGCCATGACGTCGTTGGCCGAGGCGTCGTCAACCTGCACGCCGAGGAAGATGATGCGCTCCTCGAACAGCTTGTTGTACGGGTTCGACTCCTTCATGCCGTAGCTGGTGCGTTCGACGAACGACGGCAGCACGTACCGCGACTGAGGCATGTGGAACTGGCTCACTTGAGGTCTCCTAGCTGACGTCAGTTGTTCGAGTCGCCGACGGGCTGCGACCGGGTGACGACCTTGTCGACGAAGCCGTACTCCAGCGCTTCCTGCGCGGTGAACCAGCGGTCGCGGTCGGAGTCGGCGATGATGCGCTCGACCGGCTGGCCGGTGTGCTCGGCGATCAGCTCGGCCATCTCGCGCTTGGTGCGCGTCAGCATGTCCGCCTGGATCGCGATGTCCGCCGCCGTACCACCGACACCCGCCGACGGCTGGTGCATGAGGATGCGCGCGTGCGGGAGCGCCTGGCGCTTGCCGCGGGCACCCGCGGAGAGCAGGAACTGACCCATCGACGCCGCGAGACCCATGGCGACCGTGGCCACGTCCGGCTCGATCAGCTGCATCGTGTCGTAGATGGCCATGCCCGCCGTGACGGAACCACCCGGCGAGTTGATGTAGAGGGTGATGTCCTTCTCGGGGTCCTCAGCGGCCAGCAGCAGCAACTGAGCGGTGATCTGGTTGGCGATGCCCTCTTCGACCTGCGATCCCAGGACGATGATCCGCTCGCGGAGCAGCCGCTCGTACACCGAGTCGTTGAGGTTCATCCCGGCGGTGGCCGACCGCATCTCGGGGGTCGGGAAGGAGTGCTGCGTCACGTCTGCCTGCCTAACTCCAGGTGGAACGAATCTGGAAGCGAAAACTCTCTGCGATCGACCTTAACGAAGGCGGGCGGCGTCAGATGCCCGACACCGCCCGCGTTCGCTCAGGGCTGTATTTCCGGCGTTCGCCGCGTCACGCGGCGAGGGCGCCGAACTACTCCGCGTCCTCTTGGGACTTGGTCTCGCCGAAGAGCTCGTCGAGGTCCAGCTTCTCGCCGCTGGTGTCGCTGACCGTCGCCTGGCGCACGACGCTCGCGAGCGCCTTGCCGCGGCGGACGTCGGCGAAGATCGCGCCGAGCTGGCCGGACTGCTGCGCGCGCTTGACGTACTCGTCGGGGCTGATGCCGAAGCGCTGGGCCTGGTAGATGATCCGCTCGGTCAGCTCGCCGTCGGACACCGTGACCTGCTCGGCGTCGGCGATCGAGTCGAGCACCAGCTGCGTCTTGACGGCCTGCTCGGCGGCCTTGCGCAGCTCGGCGTCGAACTCCTCCTCCGACTGGCCCTGCTCCTCGAGCCACGCGGCGAACTTCGCGTCGTCGTGGTCGAAGGCGTGCACGGCGTCGTGCTTGCGGGCGTCGATCTCGCCCTGGACGATGCCCTCGGGCAGCGGGACCTCGGTGGTCTCCAGCAGCGCCTCGAGGACCTTGTCGCGCGCCTGCACGCCCTGCTGCATCTTCTTGACGCGGCCCAGGCGGGTCCGCAGGTCGGCCTTGAGCTCGTCGAGCGTGTCGAACTCGCTGGCGAGCTGCGCGAACTCGTCGTCGAGCTCGGGGAGCTGGCGCTCCTTCACCGTGTTCAGCACGACGGTGACCTCGGCCTCGCTGCCCTCGTGCTCACCGGCGACGAGCGTGGTGGTGAAGGTCTTGGTCTCGCCCTCGGACGCGCCGACGAGCGCCTCGTCGATGCCCTCGACGAGCTGGCCGGAACCGATCTCGTAGGACAGGCCGCTGGTGCGCGCCTCCTCGACCTCCTCGCCGCCGACGGTGGCGGACAGGTCGACGACGACGAAGTCGCCGGTCTGCGCGGGGCGGCTGACGCCGGTCAGCGTGCCGAAGCGGGCGCGGAGCTCGTCCAGCTGCGTGGTCACGTCCTCGTCGGCGACCTCCTGCTCGTCCACGGTCACCGCGAGCTCGCCGAACGCGGGCACGGTGATCTCGGGACGGACGTCGACCTCGGCCGTGAACTCGAGCGTCGCGCCGTCCTCGATCTTGGTGACCTCGAAGTCGGGGCGGCCCAGCGTGCGCACCTCACCGGCGTTGACCGCCTCCAGGTACTTGGCCGGGATGGCCTCCTGGATGACCTCGTCCAGGACCGGAGCGCGGCCGATGCGGCTCTCCAGCACCTTGGCGGGGGCCTTGCCGGGGCGGAAGCCGGGGATGCGGACCTGCTTCGCGAGCTTCCGGTACGCCTGGTCGAAGTTCGACTTGAGCTCGTCGAACGGCACCTCGACGTTGATCCGGACCCTCGTCGGGCTCAGGTGCTCGACGGTGCTCTTCAACGTGGACTCCTCGATACGAACAAGAACGTGCAGACAGCCGGTACCGCCACTCGTGGCGCCCGGATTCCCAGCGAGTCTAGGCGAGGCCCGCCGTGTGACCGCCGCCACCCCGGTTCCGCGCCCCGCGGGACCGGCCGGCAGCCGTCGCTACCCTTCTCCGCACACGGCCGGTTCGTGCCGTTATGGGGGCTTCACCCGATCATCGGGAGTTCGACGTGCACAGTGCTGTCAGCAGACTTCTCGCCATCACCGCCGCCGGCGCCGTCCTGGGAGCGGCCGCGGTCGCACCCGCGTCGGCGGGCACCCCGGTCTTCCCGCAGGTCGCCACGGCGTCCGCCTACGCGCTGACCGTCAACGGCCGGACCGAGGGCCTCAGCCGCACCTGGCTCCCCGGCGACGAGCCCGCCGGGTTCCGCGCGGACGAGGTCGTGGTCGGCCGCACCGCCCTGCACCCCGGCTGGGGCGTGCACCTGGCCGACGAGGACGTGGCGCCGCAGCTGCCCGAGTCCGCCGTGGTCCTCTACGCGGGCCCCGGTGACAGCACGAACCTCAAGGCCGAACGCCTCGCCTCGATCGCGCTCACGGACTCGCGGGGCCCGTTCCTGGCGTTCGCCGAGATCAACCGCACGGCGTGGTGCACCACCGACCCGGACAGCTACAACACGGTCAGCGAGATGTCGAACCTCGCCCTGCACCTCCGCGACGCGGCGGGCCGGATGGTCAAGGCGCCGGCCAACGGCATCGGCGTGCACACCCTGACGGGCGTCGACGCGGGCGACTCCGCGACCCCGGACGGCGCGCAGCGGACCACCACGGTCGAGCTCCGCGGCGCGCAGCGGGCGTCCATCCTCGAACCGTGGCGCAGCGAGTTCCCCCACACCTACGAGTGGGCGGACGGCATCCGCCTCACCGTGACGCAGCAGCTGGGCACCGAACCGCCGGTCGTCTACAGCTTCCTGCTCGGCGGCGGGGCCTGCGGCGCCTGATCCGCACCTCCGCCCACAACGCCGTCACCTCTGCGAGGTGGCGGCGTTGTTTGTTCGCCTGGCGAAAGGATCACTGAAAAGAGTCGGCCCGCTACGGCCTGTCGCAGACCACCTCTCTAAAATCACTCTTTCGGCGGAAACCCCCTTTCGCGACCGATCAAGATGACTCCATTAGCACCAATGTTGCGGCCAAGGGGGACAGGTAGCGTTACGACCCTCGCACCATCCGTAACAGGACCACGGGAACGAACGAGAAAAAGTCGTCGCACCGTTTTAATCCGAGGATCCGCCTGATGGAGACACGCCAGCTTCTCGCGTTCACGACCGTGGTTCAGACAGGGAGCTTCACCAAGGCCGCAGCCACGCTCAACTGCTCGCAGCCGACCATCACGACCCGCATCAAGGCCCTGGAGGAGGCACTCGGCGTCGTGCTATTCCGACGCCTGCCGCGGGGTATCCAGATGACCTCCGCAGGCGTGGAACTGCTCCCGTTCGCGCGAAACATCATCAACCTCACGGAAAAGGCCCGAAAAGCCATCACGATGAACGGCGAGCCGCACGGCAAACTCGTCATCGGTTCCGCACAGAGTTTGACCGACTACCGTCTGTTACCGCTCATCGAATACATGTGCTGGCGCTACCCGAGCGTCCAACTCTCGCTCCACTCGCGCAACGCCCTGAACAACCTGAACTCGGTGCGCGACGGCCAACTCGACTGCGCGTTCTTCATCGGCGCCATCGAGCCGCGCGAGGGCCTGGAGACGACGGTGCTGTGCCCGGAACCGCTCGTGGTGGTGGCCGGCCCGAACCACATGCTGACGCAGCGCCAGTCCCTCACGGAGGACGACCTCACCGGCAGCACGCTGATCCGCGCCGAGAACGGCGCCGCCTACCACGACCTGTTCGAGAGCTCCCTCGCCTTCGACGAGACGCGGGCCCCGGTCCTGGAGCTGGACTCGATCGACGCGGCGAAGCGCGCCGTCTCCTCCGGCCTCGGCATCGCGCTGATGCCGGAGGTCACCGTCGCCGCCGAGCTGGCCGACGGCAGGTTGGTCCGCTTGCCCTGGTCCCCGAACTTCCGCGTCTACACCCAGTTCGGCTGGCGCCAGGACAACTCGACGAACCCGGCGGTGACCGCACTCGTGTCGGCGGCGGCCCAGGTGGTCAGCGACCAGGTGGCCTCGCTGACCTGACCGTCCCGAGCGCAGGACCTCGCCCGGTGGCGGCCGCGCGCCGTCCACCGGGCGAGGCCGCCCTCAGGCACTGCCCGGTGCCACCCCGGAGCTTCCCCGCACCACCAGCTCCGGCAGCACGTCCTCCACGTCCGTCGGCACCGCGCCGCCCAGCACCGCCAGCAGTGCCCGAGCCGCCCGTGCCCCGAACGCGAACGTGTCCCGCGACAGGGCCGTCAGCCGCCCGTGCTGGCACAGGACCGAGTCGTCCCAGGCGACGATCGACAGCCGTTGCGGCACCGCCACCCCCAGCGCACCGGCGACCTCGGCCCCGGCCACCGCCATCACGTCGTTGTCGTACACGATCGCGGTGGGCGGTTCGGCCGCTCCCAGCAGCTCCCGCGTGGCCGACGCCCCGGACTCGGCGGTGTAGTCCCCGTACACCACGACACCGTCCACGACGGACGAGGAGAACGCCGCGTCCCGCCGCACCGTGTGCAGCAGCGACGGCAACCCGGCCACGCGCGCGATCCTCCGGTGCCCCAACGCCTTCAGGTGCGACACGACCGACGTCATCGCCGCGTAGTCGTCGGCCCACACCGAAGCCAGCGCTCCGTGGTGCCCCGCGCCGCCGACCACGACCGCCGGCATCCCGAGCGACGACATCAGCTCCACCCGCGGATCCGACACCAGCAGGTCGACGAGGAACACCCCGTCGACCCGGTGTTCGGCGAACCACCGTTCGTAGAGCGCGATCTCCTCGGCGCGCGACGACACCACCTGCAGCAGCAGTGCGCATGACATCTCCGACTGCATGCCGGCGATCAACTGGAAGAAGAACGCCTCGTCCCCCAACGCGCGCGGTGGGCGCACCAGGACCAACCCGACCGCGTCGGCGGAGGCGGAGGACAACGCGCGCGCGGTCGCGGAGGGGCGATAGCCCAGGGACGAGGCCACGGCCAGCACGCGGGCGCGGGTCGTCTCGGACACGCCGGAGCGGCCGTTCAGCGCCAGTGACGCGGCGCCCTTGGACACGCCGGCGGCCGCCGCGATGTCCTTGATCGTTGGCCTCTTCACCGCTGCGCACCCTGTCCGGAACGAGACAACAAGACGATCGGAGGCTAGCCGCAGATAAACCGGTTTAGCTAGGGTCCGCCAGCAAGGAGGTGGCTGTTGATGAAGAGGCGCACGTTCCTCGCGGGCCTGGCGGCGGTGCCCGTGGCGGGATGCGGACTGTCCGGCACACCGAACACAGGCTCATCGGCGTCGGGCCAGGTCACGGGCGAGATCACGGTCCAGACCTGGTCCCTCAAGCCCAAGTACACCGACTACGTCAACGGTGTCGTCGACGCTTTCCAGAAGCGGCACCGGGGCACCACCGTGAAGTGGGTCGACCAGCCCGCGGACGGCTACCTGGCCAAGGTCATGGCGGACGCGAGCGCCGGGAGCCTGCCCGACGTCATCAACGTCCCGCCGGACCTCAGCTTCCCGCTCGCCAAGGCGGGGCAGCTCGTCAACCTCGACGAGAACCTCAAGGACGCCAGGCAGGAGTACCTGGCGAACGCCTGGCAGGCGTTCGAGATCCCCGGCAAGGGCGGCTGCTACGGGTTCCCCTGGTACCTCAACACCGGGCCGATCTTCTACAACAAGGCCCTGTTCCAGCAGGCCGGTCTCGACCCGAGCAAGCCGCCGACGAACTTCAAGGAGCTTGAAGTCACGGCCCTCAAGCTCGCCGAGAAGAAGATCGCGATCCTCGGCCAGACCCCGAGCATCGCCGACTTCGGGCTGTACGGCGTGAAGCTGTTCGAGAACGACAGGTTCACCTTCAACGAACCCAAGGGCGTCGAGTTCGTCGAGAGCTACAAGCGCATGTACGACGCGGGCGCGCTCATCCCCGAGGCGCTCACGCAGAACTACACCGGCGCCGGCGCGAAGTTCATGGCGCAGCAGACCGCGATGAACCCCGGCAGCGCCTACGACCTCGGCAAGTTCAAGACCGACGCGCCCAGCCTCCACGCGAACATCGGCATCACCACGCCCATCACGAACACGGGCAGCGCCAACATGTTCCTGCACGGCGTCAGCGTGCCGAAGAGCAGCAAGAACCAGGCGACGGCACTGGCTTTCGGCCGGTTCCTCACCAACGCCGAGAACCAGGTGGCGTTCGCGAAGCTCGCCTCGATCTTCCCCAGCACCAGCAGGGGCGGCGACGACCCGTACTTCACCACCGAGGACGGCACGGACGAGGCACGCGTGCGCGTCGCCGCGGCCAAGCAGCTCAAGACGGCGGTGAACTACACGCCGGTGCAGTTCAGCGACCAGATGCGCGAGGCGCTGCTGCAACAGCTCGCGGACGCCATGCTCGGCAAGAAGTCGCCGAAGCAGGCACTCGACGACGCCGTCACCGAGTGCAACCGGCTGCTGAGGTGACGCACCGCCCGTACACGCCGTGGCTGTTCCTGGCGCCAGGACTGGCCATCTGCTCGCTGTTCGTGATCTTCCCGTTCCTGAACATGATCGTGCTCGCGTTCACCGACGCGAGCGCACTGGGCGGCGGCACGTTCACCGGCGTGGACAACTTCGTTCGGATGGCCCAGGACCCCAGGTTCTGGGCCGCCGCGTGCAACAGCCTGCTGTACATGGCGGGCGTCGTGCCCCCGCTGGTGCTGCTGCCGCTGCTGGTCGCGGTGCTCGCGCAGAAGGTCGTGCCGGGCATCGGGGTCTTCCGGACGGCGTTCTTCACGCCGGTGATCGCGTCCACGGTCGTGGTCGGGCTCATCTGGACGTGGCTGCTCGACAGCCGCGGCCTGGTGAACAGCGTGGTCGAGGCGCTGGGCGGTGACCGGGTCCCGTTCCTGACCGACTCCGGCCTGCTCCTCGTCAGCTCGATGGTCGTCACGGTCTGGCGCGGTCTGGGCTACTACATGGTGATCTACCTGGCCGCGCTCGCGAACGTGCCGAAGGACCTGCACGAGGCCGCGATGGTCGACGGCGCGGGACCGGTCAGGAGGTTCTGGTCGGTCACCGTGCCGAGCCTGCGGCCGACGATGGTGCTGGTCGCGGCACTGAGCGCGGTCAACGGGTTCCGCGTGTTCTCCGAGGTCTACCTTCTGTCCGGCGGCACCGGCGGGCCGGGCGGGGCGAGCACCACGCTGGTGATGCTCATCCAGTCCGCCGGCCGCGGTCTCACCGGCGAGGTCGGGTACGCCTCCGCGCTCAGCGTGGTCCTGTTCGTCGTCCTGCTGGGGCTGCTGCTGGTCACGCTGAAGCTCAACCGCCGGGAGGACCAGCTGTGAAGCGCGCCCACGTCCTCCTCGGCCTGCGCTACCTCGGGTTGCTCGCCGTCCTCGCGATCAGCGTCGGACCGTTCCTGTGGCAGTTCGCGACGAGCATCAAGGGGCCCGGTGAGGACGTCTTCGTCCCCGACTTCATCCCGGACGACCCGACGTTCGCGAACTACGCGGCCGTCGCCGACGTGGTGCCGGTCTGGTCGTTCGCGCTCAACTCGCTGGGCGTGGCGAGCGTCAACGTCGTCACGAACTGCCTCGGCGCCGCCATGGCCGGCTACGCGCTGGCGCGGTTGCGGTTCCGCGGCCGCCGGTTCGCCGCGGTGGTGTTCGCGAGCAGCATCCTGGTGCCGTTCGAGGCGATCATGATCTCGCTGTTCCTGGTGATGCGCGGGTTCGGGCTCACGAACACGCTCACCGCGGTCGTGCTGCCCGGTGCGGTCGCCGCGCTCAACGTCCTGTTGCTGCGCAACGCCTTCCTCGCCCTGCCCGCCGAGGTGGAGGAGGCGGCGGTCATCGACGGCGCCAACGCGTGGCAGCGCTTCACCCGCCTCGCGCTGCCGTCGGTGAAGGGCACGCTGGTCGTGGTGGCGCTGTTCTCGTTCATGTTCAGCTGGGACGACTTCCTGTGGCCGCTCATCGTCCTGAGCGACCAGGAGAAGTACACGCTCACCATCGGCCTGGCGTACCTCCAGGGCACGTTCGTGCAGAACCAGCGGCTGGTGGCGGCGGGCACGATCATCGCCGTCGTCCCGCTGGTCCTGCTGTTCCTGTTGCTGCAGAAGCACTTCTTCCGCGGAGTGGGAGAAGGCGCGATCAAGGGCTAAACCCGAGGAGTTCAACCTTGCGTTTCGGCGTGAACTACACCCCGTCCACCGGTTGGTTCCACCACTGGCTCGACTTCTCGCTGGACGACGTGAAAGCGGACTTCGCGGCGATCGCCGGGCTGGGGCTCGACCACGTGCGGGTGTTCCCGCTGTGGCCGGTGTTCCAGCCCAACCGGGGCCTGGTCCGCCCGAAGGCGGTCGAGCAGCTCGGCCAGGTGCTCGACGCGGCCCGCGAACACGGCCTGGACGTGCAGGTCGACGTGCTGCAGGGCCACCTGTCGAGCTTCGACTTCTACCCGTCGTGGGTGCAGACCTGGCACCGCGCCAACATCTTCACCAACCCCGAGGTGATCAGCGGGCAGAGGCTCTACGTCCGCACGCTCGCCGAGGCGCTGCGCGACAAGCCGAACTTCCTCGGCTTCACCCTCGGCAACGAGGTCAACCTGCTCACCGAGTCCAACCCGTGCACGCCCGAGCAGGCCGGCGAGTGGATCGATGCGCTGCTCGCCGAGTGCGCCGCGGCCGCGCCGGACCACCCGCACGTGCACTCCGAGTACGACGCCGTCTGGTACGAGAGCGAGCACTCGTTCCTGCCGGAGCACGCGGCCAACAAGGGCGCAATGACCACTGTGCACTCGTGGGTCTTCAACGGCACCGCGCAGCTCTACGGCCCGATGTCGCCGGAGAGCGTCCACCACGCCGAGTACCTGATCGAGCTCGCGAAGGCGCACGCGAGGGACCCGCGGCGGCCGGTGTGGTTGCAGGAGGTCGGCGCCGCCCAGCCCGAGATCAGCGCCGAGCAGGCGCCGGAGTTCGCCGAGCGAACGCTTGCGAACGTGCTGACGTGCGCGGACCTGTGGGGCGTCACGTGGTGGTGCTCGTTCGACGTCGACCGCGCGCTGGTGGACTTCCCCGAACGCGAGTACGAGTTGGGGCTGATGACCACCGGACGCGAGGTCAAGCCGCTCGGCGAAGTGATCGCCCGGATCGCAGGGGAGACGCCGCCCGCGCCGGCCGAGCGCACGCCGATCACGCTGCACGGCGACCGGCCCTCGTGGGGTCCCGGTGGCGCCTTCTTCGAAGAGTGGATGGCCCTCGCGCGCACGGGTGTGCGGGCCTCGATCGAGTTGGGGAACTGACATGCACGACGAACGCGCGCTGCTGGAAGAACGCCTCAACCGCACGCTGGAGGAACGCATCCGCCCGGCGGTCTACGGCGAGACCGCGCCGCTGGAGCTGGCCGTGTGGACCGTGCCGGACGAGCCGGTGCCGGTCGCCGAAGCCCTCGCCGCTCACTACGAACCCGCGCGGGTCGGCGACGACTGGGGTGCGCCGTGGAGCACCAGCTGGTTCCGGCTGACCGGCACCGTCCCGGAGGCGTGGCGGGGCGAGCAGGTCGAGGTGGTGCTCGACCTCGGCTTCACCCACCCCGGCCCCGGTTTCCAGTCCGAAGGCCTCGCCTACACCGCCGACGGCGTGCCGATCAAGGGCATCGAGCCGCGCAACACCCACCTGCCGGTCGAGGGCAGCGAGGTCCGCTACTACCTCGAAGCCGCGGGCAACCCGACGATCCTCGACTTCCACCCGTTCGTGCCGACCGCTTTGGGCGACAAGGACACCGCGGGCACCGAGCCGTTGTACAAGATCCGCAAGGCCGAGCTCGCGGTGTTCCGGCCGCAAGTCTGGCACCTCATGCTCGACATCGAGGTGTTGCAGGGTCTGATGGAGGAGCTGCCCGAGCACGACCCGCGCCGGCACAAGGTGCTGCACGCGCTGGACCGGGCGATGGACGCGCTCGACCTCAACGCGGTCGCGGAGACCGCCGCCGACGCCCGCGACCGGCTCGCCGGCGTGCTGTCGATGCCCGCCACGGCCTCCGCGCACAAGGTCTCCGCGATCGGCCACGCGCACATCGACTCCGCGTGGCTGTGGCCGCTGCGGGAGACGGTCCGCAAGTGCGCCAGGACGTTCTCCAACGTCACGAGGCTGATGGACGAGTATCCGGACTTCTACTTCGCGTGCTCGCAGGCCCAGCAGTACGCGTGGATGAAGGAGCACCACCCGCACGTGTGGGACCGCGTGCGCGAGAAGGTCCGCAGTGGGCAGTTCGTGCCGGTCGGCGGCATGTGGGTCGAGTCGGACACGAACATGCCCGGCGGTGAGGCGATGGCCCGGCAGCTGGTGCACGGCAAGCGGTTCTTCCTCGACAACTTCGGCGTGGAGACCGAGGAGGTGTGGCTGCCGGACTCGTTCGGCTACAGCGCCGCGCTCCCCCAGCTGATCAAGCTGTCCGGCTCGCGCTGGTTCCTCACGCAGAAGCTGTCGTGGAACCAGGTCAACCGGTTCCCGCACCACACGTTCTGGTGGGAGGGCATCGACGGCACCCGGATCTTCACGCACTTCCCGCCGGTCGACACCTACAACTCCTCGTTGAGCGGCGAGGAGCTCGCACGGGCGTCACGCCAGTTCGCCGAGCACGCCAAGGCCTCCCGGTCGCTGGTCCCGTTCGGCTACGGCGACGGTGGTGGCGGCCCCACCCGCGAGATGATGGAGACCGCGCACCGGGTCGCGGACCTCGAAGGCTCCCCGACCGTGACGGTCGAGCCGCCGCGCGACTTCTTCCAGGCCGCGCAGGACGAGTACCCGGACGCGCCGGTGTGGGCGGGCGAGCTGTACCTGGAGAAGCACCGCGCCACCTACACCACGCAGGCCAAGACCAAGCAGGGCAACCGGCGTTGCGAGCACCTGCTGCGCGAGGCAGAGCACTGGTCGACCGCGGCGGCGCTCCACGGTGCCGAGTACCCGTACGACGACCTCGACCGGTTGTGGAAGACCGTGCTGCTGCACCAGTTCCACGACATCCTGCCGGGCAGCTCGATCGCCTGGGTGCACCGCGAGGCCGAGGCGACCTACGCGCGGATGGCGGCGGAGCTGGAGCAGCTCACGACCCGTGCGATCGACGCGGTCAAGGGCGACGGCTCCGCCGAGGTCGTCTTCGACGTGTTCAGCGGTGACGCGCCCAGGCCGTTCGTCGCGCCCGTGGGCGGCGTGCTCGACAACGGCCGCCTCCGCGTGACGGTCGACGGCGACGGCGTGATCACCTCCGTCCTCGACCTGGAGGAGCAGCGCGAGGTCCTGCCGCCGCACGGGTGCGCGGGCCTGCCTCAGCTGCACAAGGACAACCCGAACCAGTGGGACGCCTGGGACGTCGACCCGTTCTACCGCAACTGGCGGTCCGACCTGGCCCCGACCGAACGCGTCGACGCCGCCGACGCCGTGGTCGTGCGCACCGAGTTCGGCGACTCCGCGCTCACCCAGACGATCCGGCTGCGCGAGGGCTCCAAGCAGGTCGACTTCGAGACCGAGGTCGACTGGCAGGAACGCGAGAAGCTGCTCAAGATCGCGTTCCCGCTCGACCTGCGCGCCGAGGTCTCCACCGCCGAGACCCAGTTCGGCCACCTGCACCGGCCCGTCCACACCAACACCTCGTGGGAGGCGGCGAAGTTCGAGATCTGCGCCCACCGCTTCCTGCACGTCGGCGAACCCGGCTACGGCGTCGCGGTGGTCAACGACTCGACCTACGGCCACGAGGTCACCCGCACCACCCGCGAGGACGGCGGGACCACCACGACCGTGCGCCTGTCCCTGCTGCGCGCGCCCCGGTTCCCCGACCCCGAGACCGACCAGGGCCACCACCGCTTCCGCTACGCCCTCGTGCTCGGCGGCCTGCCGGAGGCCGTGGACGCGGGCTACCGGATCAACCTGCCGCCGCGGACCGTCCAGGGCTCGGCCGCACCGCAACCGCTGGTGCGCACCGGCAACCCGGCGGTCAGGGTCGAGGCCGTGAAGCTGGCCGACGACCGGTCGGGCGATGTCGTCGTCCGGCTCTACGAGGCGCACGGCGGTCGTGCCCGCGCCTCGATCAGCACCTCCTTCGCGCACCGGGGCATCCAGGAGACCGACCTGCTCGAACGGCCGCTGGGTGCCGCGGGCGCGGAGGTGGTGCTGCGCCCGTTCCAGGTGATCACCCTGCGGTTCACGAGGTAACGCGCGCGCTGCGCCGGATGGGGCAATTCGGCCGGAACGTGCAACGAACACCCCATCCGTCGCGATCTAGGGTCGGGGTACCCCTGCCATCAAGGCCGGGGTCTGGGGACTTGGGGGAACTTTCGCATGCCTTCCTGGAGATCAGCGGCGGTCGCGGCCGTCGCCCTGGTCGGGGTGCTGGTGCCCGGTGTGGCACACGCGGCACCACCGACCAACGACGACTTCGACACGCCCACCGTGATCAACGCCCTGCCGTACGTGACCGAACAGGACACGACGTCCGCCACCAAGGCGCTCGACGACCCGTACGACTGCACCGGTTACATCGCAAGCGGTTCGGTGTGGTTCAGCTACACCGCGACCGAGGACGGCCTGCTGCGGCTCAAGACCGAGGGCAGCGGCCGAGACCTGGTGGTCACGACGCTCACCGGGCCGCGGCACGAGCTGCGCCACGTCGACTGGTACTCCGACGGCTGCAGCCGCAGCCGGACCGACCCGGTCACGTTCCGCGCGACCGCGGGCGAGACCTACCACTTCATGGTGACCGGGCAGAACGTGACGGGTGGCGCGCTGAAGCTCGCGCTCGACCGGATCTCCCCGCTGGCCAACGACGACTTCGCGAACGCGCAGCCGGTGACGTTGCCGTTCTCCACACCCGGTCCGGACTTCTCGCTGGCCTCCGCCCAGGACGCCGAGCCGTACGCGGCGGCCTGTCACAGCTCCGAGGGCCGGCCGTCGGTCTGGTACTCCTACACGCCCGCCCAGGACCAGTCAGTGGTCGTGCAGGTCAAGTCGAGCGGCGGCAGCAGCCCGGTGATCAGCGTCTTCGACGGCGCCGCACTGGGCGGGCTGGAACTGCGCAAGTGCACCGGGACGTCCGCCTACAACGGCAAGGCAGTCGGCCTCACGGGCGGCAAGACCTACTTCTTCCAGCTCGTCAGCAGCGCCGGCGACGACTCCCGGTTCACGCTGGAGCTGAAGGAAGCACCCGCGTTCACGACGAACCTCAGCTACTCCACCACGTCGGGTGGTCCGTCGGTCAACGACACCATCCCGTTCCGGGTCTACACCGGCAACGACTTCGACGACCCGGTGCTGACCGAGTGGGACTTCGGTGACGGCACCACGCTGCCCGCGAGCGAGGAGACCGACCGGAACCACCGGTACACCAAGGACGGCGTGTACACGGCGGCGATCCGCTCGACCACGTCCGACGGCCGCGTCTCCACCGACACCGTCGAGGTCACGGTCAAGACGCACGACGTCGGCATCACCAAGTTCACCGTGCCCACCTCGGCACGGGCCGGACAGCAGAAGCAGATCACCGTGCAGGTGGGCAACACCCGGTACCTGGAGCAGGCCACGGTGAGGCTCTACAAGCACGACGGCGAGTGGTGGCGTGAGGTCGGCGTGCTGAAGCTCGACGTGCCCGCGCACCCGACGCGCAAGGTGAGCTTCCCGTTCTCCTACACCTTCACGCCGGAGGACGCGGTGACCGGCAAGGTGACGTTCAAGGCCGAGGTGAAGCTGGAGTACCCGGTGTACGACGCGAACACCGGCGACAACGAGGTGATCGCGATCGCGACCACCGTGCGTCCCGCACTCGCCGCCGCCGCCGTCCTGAACTGATCTGGGGGGATCATGAGACTGTCCATCAGAACGCGTGCGCTGGCCTTCGGTGCCGCGGCCCTGCTCGCCCTGTCCGTACCGGGTGTCGCGCACGCCGCACCGGGCAACGACGACTTCGACACCGCTCTTGACGTCACCGCACTGCCGTTCACGGCCACCGTCGACACCACCGGTGCCACCAAGGCCGCCGACGACCCGAACGCCTGCAACTACTGGGGTACGGGGTCGGTGTGGCTGCGCTACACCGCACCCGCCGACGGCTTCGTCCGGCTGGCCACGCACAGCGAGCGGTACGGGCCGTTCTACGGCGTCTTCACCGGCGAGCGCGGCGCGCTGACGCCGGTCGAGGGCGCCTGCACCGCGAACGGTCCGAGGGACGACACGTTCGCGGTCAAAGCGGGCACGACCTACCACGTGATGGTGGTCGAGTACTACTCCGGCGGCGGCCCGGTCCTGATCGACTTCCGCGGCGTTCCCGGCCTGTCGAACGACAACCGCGCGAACGCCGCGGCGGTCGCGGTGCCGAGCAGGCACGACGTCGACCTGCGGCGCACGACGGCGGAGCCGGGCGAGCTGTCCGCGAGCTGCGACCCGGCGGCGACGCAGTCCGTCTGGTACCGCTACGCCCCGACCAGCAGCAGGTTCGTCCAGGTCCTCGCCAGCGAGGGCGCCGTCAGCGTGTACCGCGCCGCCGACCTGTCCGAAGTGGACTGCGTGTCCACGGACGACAACGAGCGCAACGGCATGCGGTCGGTCTTCTCGGCCGAGGCCGGCGAGTCCTACCTGGTCCGGGTGGCGGAGACGCCCGCGGACGCGGAGCCGGCGTTCGTGGAGTTCAGCACCGCTGCGCCGCTGCGGCCGTGGCTGTCGCCGTACCCCAACAACCCGACCATCTACACCGACGTCGAGTTCGTGCCGTCCGCGGGTGAGCAGCGGCCGTTGGTCAGCGGCACCGTCTACTTCGGCGACGGCGGGTCGGCGCCGATCGTGCCCGGTGAGCGGATCAGGCACCGGTACGCGAAGGACGGTGACTACTCGGTCTCCGTGACCGCGACGACGTCCGACGGCCGCACCGGCAGCAGCGTGCCGGAGAAGCTGACGGTCGAGACGCACGACCTGGCGATCACCGCCCTGTCCGTGCCGGAGGCGGCACGGGCCGGCCAGACCAAGACGATCAAGGCGTACGTGGCGAACCCCCACCACGACGGGAACGTCAAGGTCACGCTCTACAAGGTCAGCGCGAACGGCGCCCAAGGCCAGGAGATCGGCTACACCCTGCAGCGCGTGGCCGCTTCACCGACCGCCCGCACCGAGTTCGTGTTCGCGTACACCTACTCCGCCGCCGACGCCGCGGCGGGCCAGGTGACGTTCCGGGCGGTGGCCTCGTCCCCCGACTGGTACCAGGACGCGAGGCCCGCGGACAACCAGGCGCAGGCCACGACCACGACCGTGCGTCCCGGTACGACCGCGCGCGTGAGCTAGCACGCCTCAGGCGCCCGGGTGGAACCCTTCCACCCGGGCGCTTTCGGCTGAGTAAGGGGTCTCGCGGCGCAGCCTTGGGTGATCGTTCGATGTGAGGGGCCATCCCTCAGGGGCAACCTCGGTCTCGTCAACGAAGCGAACTGAGGAGCTGGTTCAGGTGGAGTGGACGCCCGAGGCGATCAAGGCCGAGATGGACTACCGGCAGGCGGCGCTGCGCGAGGACGCCCGCCGCGTCCAGGAGTACTACCGCAGCGGTGGCCGGCCGCGGTCGTGGTGGCACCGCATGACGCACCGCCACGAGCCTGAGGTGCCCAACGGGCGCCAGGCCGCCTGATGCGTGAAACGGGTCGTGGGTGGTTCCTCTCGTCCAGGAACCACCCACGACCCGTGTCGGTCGTCAGACCTTCGGCAGCCGGGCCTTGACCTTGTCGCCGTTGGCCTCGACCCCTCAGCCCTCGCCCCGCGTCCACCACTTCTCGTCAGGGCCGGAGATGTCCTCGACGCTGAGCCTGCGCACGGAGTTCGCCCGCCGCAGTCGCGCGGTGAGCTGGTCCTTGCGCTGGGCGAGGCGGCGGTAGACCTCCAGCGCGGGCGTCTCGTCCCGGCCCTGCCGGCGTTCCCGCGTGCGCCAGTTGCCGAGGAACTCGAGCGCCAGGTCGGCGAGCGCCTGCCCGGCGTGCGCGGTCAGCACGTCGCCGGGCGCGGCGAACGTGCCGGCGTGGAAGGCGAGGTTCCGCGTGGCGTAGAGCCATTCCAGCAAGGCCGCGGCCGTGTCCTCCTGCTCCTGCAACCAGTCCGCGAGGGCGTTCGAGTCCGCGAGCCGCGACCGCCACAGCTCCACGAGGTCTGGCACCAGCCCGCCCTCGCTCTCCGCGAGCGCGGTGACGGCGTCCTGCGCGGCCTTCAGCCGCTCGTTCGGCCGGGGGTGCCGGACGAGCACCTCCAGCCACGCGTCGACGGACCTCAGGTGGTGCTTCACCCCGGTCGTCGGCACGTGCGCGTCGAGCGGTGCCCTCAGCTCGCGGTCGTGGTGGGTGACGACGACGTGCAGGCTGACCAGGTGCTGCCGCAACACCTGCAGCGCGCACGCCTTGGCCAGCCAGCCGATCCGGCTCGGGTCCAGCCCGGTCGCCTCCAGCGCGCTCCACGCGAGCCCCGCGGCCGCCATCGGCGCGTCGACCTGCCGTGCCAGGTTCGCGACCCGCATCGCCGACCGCAGCTCACCCGGCCAGTACGGGGTGAGCGGGTAGGCGTTGCCGACCGTGCGCTGGTGCTCCCCGCCGCGGGTCACCCGCCCGGTCGGCCCGCTGACCTGCCACACCGGCGCGATGTCGAGCTCCGTCAGCCGCTCCCCCGCCGCGTACTGGTCGAGCGCCTCGCTCAGCACCCGCCTGCCGAGCACCGCCGCGGTGTGCGCGTCCGCGGCCGTGACCGGCAGCCGGACCAGCGCCGACGAGCCGGTGACCACGTCCTTGAGGAAGTCGTCCCTCGGCAACCTGCTGCGGTGCAACGGTTCCTGCCGCGCCCCCGGCAGCAGCTCGTCGAGGTGCCGCAGCACCCTGGCCCCGCGCACGACCAGCGCCACCACGTGCCTGCGCGGCAGCGGCCACAGCACCTGCGCCAGGTCGTCCGGTTTCTTGAGGAACCGCAACAGGTCGGTGCGCAGGTGCCGCCCGTCCCGCCCGTGGTCGGCCGTGACGACCGCGACCTCGGCGATCATCCTGGCCCGCAACGGCAGCTCGACACCGTTCCACAGTGGAGCGAGCCACCGCTCGACCGCGGCCCTGAGCGCCTCGGGGTCGAGCTTCGCGGCAGCCGCGGCCGTGACGGCGGGGGCGAGCTTCTGCCCGTCGGCGGCGATGGCGGCGTCCACGTCGAGCAACGTCCGCCGTGCCTCGGCAAGCTCCGCGGCGCCGCCGTGCGCGTAGGCGGGCGCGGCGGCGTCCACCACCGTGACGGAGGTGCTGATGATGCGGCGCAGCAGGTTCCACCGCGGGTGGTCCTCGGCGGCGTGGCTGGCAAGGGCGGTCTGCGCGCGTTGGACGGCCAGGAACGCACTGCCCAGCCCGGCGACGTGCTCGCCGAGGTGCGCATCGGGGTCGAGCGCGCGCAGCACGCCCTGCAGCAACGCCCGCTGGCACCGGCTGAGCCCGGCGTCGTCGAAGGCCTGCCGCAGCCGGGCGTCGAGGTACTGGTAGCGCACGGACCGGACAGTAGTGACGTGGAGAAACGCTTTTCGCGGTCGTCGACCATCGGCGCCTCCGCCGACACCGCCCACGTGGAACACCTGCTGGCCGACCGGGCGGACGCGACGTACGTGGCGCGGGTGCTGGCGACGTGGGCCAGCCGCTACCTGCGGGGGTGGAGAAGGCGAAAACCCGCAGCGGCGAGCGCTGCGGGTTTTCGGCAACCGATCGGGGCGACAGGATTTGAACCTGCGACCCCCCGCTCCCAAAGCGGGTGCGCTACCAAACTGCGCCACGCCCCGGTTGCACCAAGCTTACCGCCACCCGCTAAAGTATCGATCGCAGCCCCGACAACGGGCGGCAAGCGGGCGTAGCTCAATGGTAGAGCCCTAGTCTTCCAAACTAGCTACGCGGGTTCGATTCCCGTCGCCCGCTCGACACGAAGGGCCGAGTGCACCCGCACTCGGCCCTTTTTCGTGATGCGGCTCACATCGAGGCGGCCCCGACCTGTGTGCGGCGGCGCTCACCGCCACGCCCCCGTCCGGCCTGGCCTCAGGCCCCGAAAACAACGATCTTCGCCATGGCCGCGGAGGTAGGCTGCGCGACTGGGCACGAGAGGACCTGGTGGAGACGTGAGGCTGGAACAGATCGTCATCGACAGCAACGACCCGGCGATGCTCGTGCGGTTCTGGGCGGAGCTGCTCGGCGGTGAGCCCGTCGAGCGGGCGCTCGGGTGGGCGCACGTGGAGCCGCCGGGCGGGGTGCGGATGTCGTTCCAGCCGGTGCCCGAGCGCAAGGACGTGAAGAACCGGCTGCACCTCGACTTCCAGGTCGACGACATCGAGGCCGCCGTCGTGCGGGCGGTCAACCTGGGCGGCACGCGCGAGGGCGTGGTGCACACCGACGAGCAGGGCAGCTTTCAGGTGATGCGCGACCCCGAGGGCAACGAGTTCTGCTTCGTGCGCGACTAGCGCAGGTTCGTCCAAAGGCGATCACGAGTGGAAGGCCCGCCAGAGCGCCTCACCGAAGCGGACGGCGAGCACGACGAGCAGCACGCCGATCGCGAAGCTGATGAGGCACCGCACCACGAGCAGGAGCTTGGCGCCCTTCACCCCGACATGATTGACCGTCGCGCGCCAGGAACAACAGGGTCCAACGGGACCAATACCATCGCGGGGTGACCGACTGCCTGTTCTGCCGCATCGTCGCGGGTGAGATCCCGGCGACCGTCGTGGCCGAGACCGACACCACGTTCGCGTTCCGCGACATCGACCCCAAGGCCCCGACGCACGTCCTGGTGATCCCCAAGGAGCACCACCGGGCCGTCGGCGACCTCGACCCGCTGCTCGCCGGGCAGGTCCTCGCGACCGCGCACCAGGTGGCGAAGGCCGAGGGCGTCGACGGGTCCGGCTACCGGCTCGTGTTCAACACCGGGCGCGACGGCGGCCAGACCGTGTTCCACGTGCACTGCCACGTGCTCGGCGGGCGCGGCCTCAGCTGGCCGCCGGGATAGCCATCGCGCGCACGAACGCCGCGTCGACCGGGTTGCCGTGGCCGGGCACGACGATGCGCGGGCCGAGCGCCAGCACCCGGTCGAGGACGTGCCGCCAGTTCGCCGGCGTCGCGTCCGGACCGGCCTGCGCGGGAGCGCCCTCCTCGACCAGGTCGCCCGCGAAGACCACGCCGGCGTCCGGCATGTGCACGACCACGTCGTGCGAGGTGTGCGCGGGACCGAAGTGGTGCAGGTCGACCCGGCGGCCCCCGACGTCGAGCGTGGTGCTGTCGCCGAACGTGTGCGTCGGCGCGACGAGTCTGCCCGTGAACGGCTCGTCGTAGTACCGGGCGCGGCTCTCCAGCAGGCTCTCGTCGACCACGCAGTCCTCGTGCGCCCACACCTCGCACGGCAGGAACGCCTCCGTCGCGAGCACGTGGTCGAAGTGGTTGTGCGTCAGCACGATCCGCGACGGGCTCAGCCGCTCGGCCAGGCCCTCGTCCATGCCGGAGTCCACCAGCAGCGAATCACCCGATCCAGTGATCAGGCCGAGGGTGAGGTCCAGCTCGGCGTGCCGGAGCACGAACACGCCGTCCGCGATCTCGATCACCGGAAGACCCCTTCCACCAGCTGCGGCACGACCCGGCTGACCCCGAGGGCGACCGCCAGCTCGACGTCGGCGGCGTGCCCGTTCCCGGTCAGCTCCCGCCCCGACCCGCACTCCCGCACGGCCCGCACGACGTCGGTGTGCGTGAACGCCGTGATCGCGAGCTCCGCCTCGGGCGACGCCTGACCCGCGGGCAGCCGGCTCGCGAGCGCCGCCAGCACCGCGCCGGCGCCCAGGTGGTCCTCGACGCACGGCCGCAACGGGCCGAACTCGCGCGGTCCGGTGCCCAGGACGTCGAGGCCCCACCGCTCGCCACCGGGCACCACGCCGACGACCTCGCCCAGCTGCGCGGCGCGTTCCGCGACGGCCTCGGCGTTGCGCAGGCAGGCCGCCAGCACGTGCGCACCGGTCGCCGCCGCGAGCGAGCTGAGGTTCGACCCGTTCGGCGACGGCAGCTCCACCAGCCCGGTCGCCCCGGCCAGTGACGCCGGTCGCGGCGTCCGCCCGGACTCCGGTCCCCAGCGCGACGGCCGGACCTGTCCCCCGTTGCCGACGACCAGGTCCACCGACGTCGTGAACGACAGCACGTCGACCACCACGAGCACGTCGCAGCCCTTGAGCGCGTCGATCCCCTCTGGTCCCCACTCCAGCCGCAGCCGGTACCCCTCCTGGCTGAACATGGGCACCAGCGTGTCAGACTCCGTGACGTGCGCGTTTATCTGGCAGCAGACCACGCTGGCTTCGAGCTGAAGTCCCACCTGTCCACGGCTCTCAAGGAGCAGGGTTACGAGGTCGTCGACGTCGGCGCCCACGAGTACGACGCCCTGGACGACTACCCGTCGTTCTGCGTCGACGCCGCCGAGCGGGTCGTGAACGACCCCGGCAGCCTCGGCGTGGTGATCGGCGGCTCCGGCAACGGCGAGCAGATCGCCGCGAACAAGGTGAAGGGTGCCCGCGCCGCGCTGGCGTGGAACGTCGACACCGCGCAGCTGGCCCGCCAGCACAACGACGCCCTGCTGGTCGGCATCGGCGCCCGCCAGCACACCGCGGAGGAGGCGACCGCGATCGTCGTGGCGTTCCTCGAGACGCCGTTCTCCGGCGACGCCCGCCACCAGCGGCGCATCGACCAGGTCAGCGCCTACGAGAACTCCGGCAAGACCGGCTGACCGATGCCAGAGGGCCACACCCTGCACCGCCTCGCGCGGCTGCACCAGCGCCGGTACGCGGGTGCCCCGGTGGCCGTCTCCAGTCCACAGGGCCGCTTCTCGGCGTCCCTTGTGGACGGACGGACGCTCGTGCGCGCCGAGGCGCACGGCAAGCACCTGTTCCACGTGTACGGCCCGGACGCGGTGGTGCACGTGCACCTCGGTCTCTACGGCACGTTCACCGAGCACACCCCGCCCGTGCTGCTACCGGTCGGCCAGGTGCGGATGCGCATGGTCGGCGCGACCCACTGGACCGACCTGCGCGGCCCGACGGCGTGCGAGGTGCTGAACGCCGACGAGGTCAAGGCCATCCGGGCTCGTCTGGGCCCCGACCCGCTGCGCCGTGACGCGCGGCCGGACCTGGCCCACGAGCGGGTCAGCCGCTCCCGCCAGTCGCTGGCCGTGCTGCTGATGGACCAGAAGGTCATCGCGGGCGTCGGCAACGTCTACCGCGCCGAGGTGCTGTTCCGGCACAACGTCAACCCGATGACGCCGGGTACCGAGGTCAGCCGCGAGCTGTGGGACGACCTGTGGAACGACCTGGTCGTGCTGATGAAGGACGGCGTGAAGGTCGGGCGGATCGACACCGTGCGCCGCGAGCACATGCCGCGGGCGATGAAGCGCCCGCCGCGCGTGGACCGGCACGGCGGTGAGGTGTACGTGTACCGGCGGGCCGGTGAGCCGTGCCTGGTGTGCGGCACCGAGGTGCTGACGAAGGAGCTGGCGGCGCGGAACCTGTTCTGGTGCCCCGTCTGCCAGGCCTGACACCCGACAACGACGGAGGCCGCCCCCGCGCGTGTGCGGGGGCGGCCTCGTGTCGTTCACGGCCCGGCTAGAAGTCGAACCCGCCGCCCATGTCGCCGAAGTCGAAGCCACCGGAGTCGCCCATGTCGCCGCCACCGAAGTCGCCGCCCATGTCGTTCATGCCCGCGTCGGCGCCCATGCCCAGGTCGGCCGCGCCGTAGTCGCCGATGCCGTGCATGCCGGAGAACATGGCGTCCATCAGCAGGAACGTGCCGACGCCCCAGGCACCCGCCACGAGCGCGGGCTTCCACCACGGCTCGGAGTACCAGCCGCGGGGCACCGGGCGGCCGGCGACCATGCCGCCGGGGTAGTAGTACGGCGTGCCCGCGCCCGACTGCGGCGAGGCGGCGTAGTCGTGGCCCTCGACGGTGACCCGGCGGTCCTCGCTGACGGCACCGGCCTGCTTCTGGCCCGCGATCTCGGGCAGCGCGGGACCGGGGTCCATGCCCATGGCCTCACGCGCGGCGCGGACGTAGTGCAGGCCCTCCATCGCGGTCTGGGTGACCAGGCGGGCCTGCGGGATCGTGCGGGCCTGCTCCATCTGGGAACCGGCGGCGGTGAAGCGCTCGGAGGCGTCGGCCAGCGCCTGGGTGGAGGCGGTGTTGCTGCCGGTGAGGCTCATCACCTGACCACCCAGCCGCTCGACCCAGCGGCGTGCCTCGGCCTTGGCGTCGTCGAGCTCCCGCGCCTTGCGCGCGTTGCTCTGGCTGACCAGGTAGAACACGCCGGCGACCAGCAGCACCAGCACAACGACCCACACGATCGTGCCCACGGTTTACCTCCCACGGCAGACAAACCGTCAACGAGCAAAAGCGGGCCAGAGTTCCGTTAGAACACCTCGGGGCAGTGCGGTTCGTGTGTGTTGAGGAACGCCAACGTCAGCGCGTCGACATGCCCTGGCGTGTGCTCGACCACGCGATGTGCTCGTGCGAGCACGGAAAGCCGCACGCCGCCGAGGTAGGCGCTGCCGAGCGCGGCGATGTCGAGCGACACGTCCGCGGGGTCCTCGGTGCGGGTGACGACCGCCTCACCGCCCTTCACCGTGAGGCGCCAGCGGCCCGAGTTCCACGGGCACAACGCGTCCTCGACGGCCAGCACGCTGTCCACATCGGACAGGTAGCGGCGCAGCGGCAGAGCGCGGTCCACGTCGACGATCCGCAGCCACAGCGCGTCCCCGAGTTCCTGGCGCACCTTCCGCGGGTCAGCGACCATGTGCAAGATCGGTTCATCGGTGGCGGTGTAGAAGGAGATCCGAGCGGCCAGGTCGACGTCGAGCAGGAACCGGTAGAGGTCCGCGTACGCCTGCTCGGTCTCGCACGCGAGCTCGCGCACGTGCAGCTCGTTGCGCGGCCCGCTGTTGTCCCACTCGTGCTTCACGCGGAACACCACGTACCCCTGCGGGTGCAGGCAGTAGCGGTAGGACGAGAGGCCGTTGCGGTCGGACTCGTCGTCGGACAGGTGCACGTCCCACGACCTCTCGACCCGGCTCAGCCAGCCGGTCCTGGTGCGGCGCACGCGGTCGTGGACCTCGCGCATGAACGGCAGCGCCTCGTCGCGCGTGACCTGCCGGATGCGCGCGTCGCCGACCCGCACGCCGGGGTGGAACGGCATGCGCGTCGGCATCGTCATCATCGACCGGCTCGACGCGTGCTCGCCGTAGCCGAACCGCCGGTAGATCCCGCCCTCCGACGCCCAGAGGATCGCGATCGAGTCGCCCGCTTCGTGCATCTGGTGCAGCTGGGTCTTCATCAGCAGCGATGCCACGCCACGGCGCCTGTGGCCGGGTTTGACGCCCACGACGGTCACGGCGCCGACCGGTGCGAGCGCGCCGCCGGGGACCGTCAGCTCGCGGCTGAGAATCCCGCCGGTGCCGATCATCTCGTCACCGTCGAACACCGCGTGGGTGCGGTCGAGCTCCAGCACCTTGGTCCAGCGGTGCTCGCTGTCGCGCGGTTCGTCGAGGAACGCCCAGGCGAACACCCGCCGGAAGTCGTCGAGGTCAGAGCGGTCGATGGTCCTGATGCTCAGCGTCGAGTCGGCCATGGCGGCAGTGATACGCCGCCACGGCCGGTTCCGCAGCTCATTTACCGCTGGATCGACTTGATCTCGCAGAACTCGTCGAGGCCGAACCTGCCGAACTCGCGCCCGTTGCCCGACTGCCGGTACCCGCCGAAGGGCGCGCTCGTGTTGAACGCACCGCCGTTGATGTCGACCTGCCCGGTGCGCAACCGCTTGGCCACGGCGAGCGCGCGGTCGGTGTCCGCGGAGAACACGGCACCCCCGAGCCCGTAGATGGTGGAGTTCGCGATGCGCACCGCGTCGTCCTCGTCCGCGTACGGCATGACCGACAGCACCGGCCCGAAGATCTCCTCCTGGGCGATGGTCATCTCCGGCGTGACCCCGCCGAACACCGTCGGCGCCACGTAGAACCCCTTCGGCAACGGCGCGTCCGGCCCACCGACCGCCAGCTGCGCGCCCTCCTCGACACCCTTGCGGATGTAGCCGACCACCCGGTCCCGCTGGGCGGCGGACACGGCAGGCCCGATCCGCGTCGCCGGCTCCGCCGGGTCACCCGGCACGTACTTGGCCGCCGCGGCGACCGCCAACCGCACCGCCTCGTCGTGCCGGTCGGCGGGCACCAGCAACCGCGTCCACGCGCTGCACGCCTGGCCGTTGTTCATGAACGAGTTCCCGACGGCGATCTTCACGGCCCGCCCGAGGTCGGCGTCGTCGAGCACCACGCAGGCCGACTTGCCGCCCAGCTCCAGCGCGACCCGCTTGACCGTCTCGGCGGCCACCGCCGACACCCGCCGTCCCGCCCGCGTGGACCCGGTGAACGACACCATGTCGACGTCCGGGTGCGCCGCGAGCGCCTCCCCGGCCACCGGCCCGGTGCCGTGCACGAGGCCGAAGACCCCGCTGGGCGTGGCGCTCGTGACGATCTCCGCCAGCAGGTCTGCGGTCCGCGGTGCCAGCTCGCTCGGCTTGAGCACCACGGTGTTGCCCGCGGCCAGCGCCGGCACGACCTTCGCCACCATCTGCTGCAACGGGAAGTTCCACGGCGTGATGGCCGCGACCACCCCGACCGGCTCGCGCAGCACCAGCGAGTTGCCGATCTCCTCCGGCTCGAAGTACCCGCGCTCCAGCACGTCCGCGACACCCTCCGCGATCCCGATCGGGTTCGCGACCTGCACCTTCCGGCTGAACGCCAGCGGCGTGCCCATCTCCCGGGTCATGGTGGCCGCGAGCTCGTCGGCCCGCTCTCGCAGCCCGTCGACGATCGCCCGCACCACCTTCACCCGCTCGGGCACCGCCGTCAGCGACCACGCCGGAAAGGCGGCGACGGCAGCGGCCACGGCCGCGTCGACGTCGGCCGGCGTGCCTTCGGCGAGCGTGCCGACGACTTCCTCGGTGGCGGGGTTGACGACCTCGATCACGAGAGCCCTCCAGACGGATGTGACAGGTTTGGCGCGGACGACGTCCAGACTGTCACATCGGGTGGGCGGTGGTCATCGGCCATGCGCACGCCCGCTCCGGTGAAACGGCGGTGGCGCCACACCGGGTCGTGAAAGACCTCGGCGCGGCGCCACGTCCGCCGACACCCCGGCAGAAAAGTCGCCCCGAAAATTCGCCGCGCGTCGACGAAGCCGCGGCACGGACCTCAGCTGAAGTCCAAGTCACCCGTTCGAGTGCGCTTCAGCTCGAAGAAGTGCGGGTAGCCGGCGAGCAGCCGGGCGCCGTCGAAGATCCGGCCGGCCTCCTCGCCGCGCGGGATCTTCGTGAGCACCGGGCCGAAGAAGGCGACGCCGTCGATGTGGATGGTCGGCGTGCCGACGTCCATCCCGACGGGGTCCATGCCGCGGTGGTGCGAGGCCCGCAGCTCCTCGTCGTACTCGGTCGAGTGCGCGGCCTCTGCCAGCTCTGCGGGCAGCTCGGCGTCGGCGAGTGCCAGCTTGACGACGTCGTCGAAGTCCTGGTTGCCCTCGTTGTGGATGCGGGTGCCCATGGCGGCGTAGAGCCGGGGCAGCACCTCGTTGCCGAACTTCTGCTCGGCCGCGATGGCCACGCGGACGGGACCCCAGCCCTTGGTCATGAGCTCCCTGTACTGCTCGGGCAGGTCGCGGCCCTCGTTCAGCACGGCCAGGCTCATCACGTGGAAGCTGAGGTCGATGTCGCGGACCTGCTCCACTTCGAGGATCCACCTGGAGGTGATCCACGCGAACGGACAAAGCGGGTCGAAGTAGAAATCGACCTTGGCCTTCTCAGCCATGGGTGCCCCTTCAGTCACGGTAGGTGGGGTTGTCCCCCCAACAGCCCAACCAGATCACCCCGTCATCTCTTCCCGCACGCCGGTTCCGTGATTGGATGCGGGAGTCATAACCATTCCCGACGACGTCAGCGCGTAACCACACGCGTGGCAGACGAGGTGAACAGTGGCCGCGCCCAACCTCACCCGCGACCAGGCCCAGGAACGTTCTGGGCTGCTGGAAGTGGAGTCCTACCGGATCGAGCTGGACCTGACCGACGGCGGCGGAAAGCCGGGTTCGGACACGTTCCGCTCCACCACCACCGTGGTGTTCCGCAGCCGGACTCCGGGTGCTTCCTCGTGGATCGACATCGTGGCGGCGACCGTGCACCGGGCCGTGCTGAACGGCGAGGAGATCGACGTCTCCGACTACCGCGAGGAGGACGGCGTCCGGCTGTCGGACCTCGCGGAGACGAACGAGCTGACGATCGAGGCCGACTGCCGGTACATGAACACCGGCGAGGGCCTGCACCGGTTCGTCGACCCGGTCGACGGCGGCGTGTACCTGTACTCGCAGTTCGAGACCGCCGACGCCAAGCGCATGTTCGCGTGCTTCGACCAGCCGGACCTGAAGTCGGTGTTCTCGCTGAAGGTCACCGCGCCGCACGACTGGAAGGTGATCTCCAACGGCGAGATCACCGGCACCGAGGACGGCGAGGGCGGCGCGGACGTGCACACGTTCGCCACGACCAAGCCGATGTCGACGTACATCGTCGCGCTCGTCGCCGGTCCGTACGCGGAATGGCGCGACGAGTTCGTGGACGGCGACTTCCGCATCCCGCTCGGCATCTACTGCCGCGCCTCGCTCGCCCCGCACATGGACCACGAGCGGCTGTTCACCGAGACCAAGCAGGGTTTCGGGTTCTTCCACCAGGCGTTCGGCGTGAAGTACCCGTTCGGCAAGTACGACCAGTGCTTCGTGCCGGAGTTCAACGCGGGCGCGATGGAGAACGCGGGCTGCGTCACTTTCCTGGAGGACTACGTCTTCCGCAGCCGGGTCACCCGCTACCTCTACGAGCGCCGGTCCGAGACCGTGCTGCACGAGATGGCGCACATGTGGTTCGGCGACCTGGTGACCATGCGCTGGTGGGACGACCTGTGGCTGAACGAGTCGTTCGCCACCTGGGCGTCGGTGCTCGCGCAGGCGGAGGCCACCGAGTACCGCCAGGCGTGGACGACGTTCGCGAAGATCGAGAAGTCGTGGGCGTACCGGCAAGACCAGCTGCCGAGCACGCACCCGGTCGCCGCGGACATCCCGGACGTGCAGGCGGTCGAGGTCAACTTCGACGGCATCACCTACGCCAAGGGCGCTTCCGTGCTGAAGCAGCTCGTCGCGTACGTCGGCCTGGAGAACTTCCTGGCGGGCCTGCGGGTCTACTTCGCCAAGCACGCCTGGGGCAACGCGACGCTCGCGGACCTGCTGGGCGCGCTGGAGGAGGCGTCCGGCCGCGACCTGTCGTGGTGGAGCGCGCAGTGGCTGGAGACCACCGGCCTGAACCTGTTGCGCCCCAAGTTCACCGTCGACGCGGACGGCAAGTTCACCGAGTTCGCCGTGCTGCAGGGCGGCGCACGTCCGGGTGCGGGCGAGTTCCGCACGCACCGCATCGCCATCGGCGTGTACGACGACGACGGCAGCGGCAAGCTGGTCCGCACGCACCGCCACGAGCTGGACGTCACCGGCGACCGCACCGAGGTCCCCGAGCTGGTCGGCGTGCACCGCGGCAAGATCGTGCTGGTCAACGACGACGACCTCACGTACTGCACGATGCGCCTGGACCCCGACTCGCTGGCCGGGCTGATCGACCACATCTCCGACATCGCGGAGCCGCTGCCCCGCACGCTGTGCTGGTCGGCCGCGTGGGAGATGACCCGCGAGGCCGAGCTGAAGGCCCGCGACTTCGTGAACCTGGTGCTCGGCGGTCTGCACGCCGAGTCGGAGGTCGGTGTCGTGCAGCGGCTCCTGCTGCAGGCCCAGACCTCGCTGTCGTCCTACGCGGACGACTCGTGGCGCGCGGAGGGCTGGCGCCGGTTCGTCACGAAGACCCTGGAACTGGCGCGGGCCGCGGAGCCGGGTTCGGACCACCAGCTGGCGTTCGTGAACGCGCTCGCCTCCTCGGTGCTGGACGAGTCCACTCTGGACGTGCTGCGCGGCTGGTACGACGGTTCCGCGGGCTTGGAAGGCCTTGAGGTCGACACCGACCTGCGCTGGCGCCTGCTGCAGGCCCTCGTCGCGCACGGCAGGGCGGACCTGCCGGAGATCGCCGCGGAGGAGGAGCGCGACCCCACCTCCACCGGTCACCGCCGCGCCCAGTCCACCCGCGCCCTGCGCCCGACGGCCGAGGCCAAGGACGAGGCGTGGGACCGGGCGGTCAACGACGACGACCTGCCCAACGCGGTCAGCGAGGCCATCATCGCCGGCATCTCGCACCCCTCGCAGAAGGAGCTGCTCGCGCCGTACGTCGAGCGCTACTTCGCCGACGTGAAGGGCGTGTGGGACCGCCGTTCCTCGGAACGCGCGCAGTCGATGGTGGTCGGCATGTTCCCGGCGTGGTCGATCGCGAAGTCCACTGTGGAGGCCGCTGACGCGTGGCTGGCCGACGAGCACCCGCCGGCCCTGCGCCGCCTGGTGTCCGAAGGCCGTGCGGGCATCGTGCGCGCCCTTGCGGCACAGGAGTTCGACCGCTCCTGACCGGTCCTGGAAGCCCCGCAACGCGTTCGCGCGGTGCGGGGCTTCCGCGTATCGTCGGCCGGCTGTTCACGGGCTGGAGGGATCATGTGGGAAGTGGTGCGGCGGTACGAGGTGGGCGACGACGAGCTGCACGAGGTGCTGACCGGGCCGAGGACGTCGAGGGGCTGTTCGCGGAAGCCCTCCCGCTCGAACGCCGTGAGCTCGTCCTGCGCGGTGAGCTGGACGTGGCGGCGCTGTCCGGTGGCTTCACGATCGAGGTGCTCGACGGACGGCAGTGGCTATGGTTCTGGGACGTGCTCGACCCGGTCGTGCGGGAGGAGGCCGACCACGTCGTCGTCACCGCTTCCGTCGCGCTGCAGGAGGAAGACCGTCCGCAGGCGCTGCACCGGCCGGCACAGCCGCGGTACCGGGTCTTCCAGGGGCACCGGCTCGTGGGCTGGTGCGAGGTCGAGGGGCTGCCGGACAGGTGGGAGGGCTGGTCGTGGCCGCCGGTCACGGTGCTCGGCTGCGACACGCCGGATCTCCCGTGTGACCGCTACGATCTGTGGACCGGTGTGCGCGCGTTGGACGTCACCGGGCGCGTGATGGGCGAAGTCCGGCTCGACCTCGACGTCACGGAGGTGCGTCCCCGCGCGGACGGGCGGTTCGACGTGGTGCTCGACCAGTCGGGCTCGCACCCCGTGCCGAGGTGGCGGGAACGGCCGTCGCCCGCCGCGGCAGCGGTGTGGGACCTCTGGCGGCGGGGCCGGCCACGGCACCGCGGGCTGTGGGCGGAGCTGGGCACCGAGGAACGCCGGTCGTGGCTCGACCTCACGTTCGTCGACTGGGAGAGCACGGCGGAGCTGGGCGCGGGGACGTTCCACCTCGACGGCGGGCACGTCACCGACGAACCCGGGCTGTACCTGGCGCTGAGCGAGGCGTTCGCGGGGCCCGGCCAGTACTTCGGCCGGCACTTCGACTCCTTCCTGGCCTGTCTGGCAGACGCCCGCGCGGCCGGGTCGACGCTCGGGTGGCGCGACGCCCGCACTGCCCTGGAGTCGGTCGGTGAGCTGTTCTTCGAGGTCGTGGAGCTGTTGCGCGCCAACGGGGTGGTGGTCGAGCTGGACTGCGCCTCCACCGAGCTGGACCGCAGGTCCGCCTTGGACGAGCTGGCCGGCCGCCTGGCCGAGGCGGGCGAGCACGTGCTCACCGACAACCGCCGCTGGAAGCTCGACCTGGTGGCGGCCGACGCCGCCGTGTCGACGCGGGGTGAGCGGATCGCGGTGGTGACGCACTCGCCGGCCGAGGTCGCGAAGACCCTGCTGCGCAACGGGTTGGAGCTGCAGCCGCAGCGGACGGTCCTGCGGAGCGGGACCGGGCTGGTCGTGGCCGGGGACGACCACCGCGAGCACGGCTGGGAACGGGTCGCGGACCTCGTCGTCGCCAGGAACGACGCGGGGCGCGACGAGGTGGATCGGCGCAACCGCCTCACCGATTCGGCGCAGAGCCGGCACGAAGCGATCACCGCAAGGGGGAACGTGAACCACATCGGCACGCTCGTCGAACGCTGGCACCGCGGCTGGACCGCCGCCGACGGGCTCACGTCCGAGGTTCGCGACGGGCACCTCGTCGTGCACGTCGACCGGCCGCACCGGAAGTACGAGTGGCTCGCCACCGACGAGGCCGAGGTCGCGGAGCTGGCCGCGCTCGTGGCCGCGACGCGGGAACCGAACTGGCTCAGCGTGCCCACCTCCGACCCGGCGCAGGTGGTCGGCGAGCTGGAACGGGCCGGGCTGGTCGTCGCGCGGCCGGACGAGACGTTCATGCGGCGTGCGCTCGCCGGTCACCCGCTGCCCGCGCCGCCGGCCGGGTACGCGGTGGAGGTGACGCGCGAGCCCGTGCTGCGGGTGCGGGTGCTCGCCGGCGGTGAGCTCGCGGCGAGCGGGCTGATGGCCGTGGTCGGCACGGACGCGGTGGCGCACCGGATCGAGACCGCGGCCGAGCACCGGCGGCGCGGGCTGGGCAGCGTCGTCATGGGCACGCTGGTGCACGAGGCGCTCGCGGACGGCGCGGACACCGGGTTGCTGTTCTCCTCGGCCGACGGCGTGCACCTCTACCGCCGGCTCGGCTGGGAGCGGATCTCCGACCTGGTGGTGGCGCAGAACCAGGTCGCCGCGCGGCTGAGCCCCTGACACGGCGACAGCCCCCGGCCGGAGGTGGCCGGGGGCTGTCGCGAGGTCGGGTCAGGAACGCGGTGCGTTGCCCGCCTGGTCGGTCAGCATGCGCAGACCGGACACCAGGCCGCCGGCGAGGTCGCCCTCCTTGAAGGACGCGACCATGCTCATCACCGCGAGCTTGGCGCCGCGGTCGGCGAGGCGGCGGTGCGACTCCTCGCCGGTCACGACCTCGACGACGCGCTCGCCCGGCGAGACGGCCACGAGGACGTGGTGCGAGGGGCGCTCGGTCGAGGCGTGCAGCTCCTCGGCGCGCTGGCGGGACGAGCTGCCCAGCTCGCCGAGGTACACGCTGAAGTCGAGCCCGGTCGCGCGGCTGGACAGCGTGAGGGCCTCGTCCAGCTGCGCGAGCTGGGTGGGCGAGAACGGCAGCTCGGGGGTGTGCGGCTCGTACATCTTGGCGGCGGAGACGCGACCGCTGTTCGTCACGACCGCACCGAGCGGCAGCGACGACGGGTCGACGGCCGCGATGGCCTTACCAGTTGCCACGAGCGCCTCCCTTGGCAGTCGAACCCGCCGCGGCGGACTCGGCGGAACCGCGGTGGTCCGCGCTCAGCCCGGCCGGGTTCGCACTCCACCACACCGGGGCGTAGCCCCACTCCTGGCCGGGCCGGTACCGGGGGATCCGGGTGGCCTTTGGCCTCACCGTCAGCAGCGTGATCACGCCGTAGATAGCCAGCGGGATCAGCGCGAAGACGAGAACGGTCTCCACGATGGTCACGGGCGGTACCGTAGCCGAACTCGGTCGCGCACGAGTGGCCGGGCCACCGCGCGGCGAGCCGCGAGGGCTAGCAGAGCCGGGAGCACCGCGCACCGGACGAGCCCGTGAACCACCCGGTTCGCCCTTGAGGAAGACCTGGTTGGAGTAGAGCACTGCTGTTGTTGCGACGACAACCAGCAGTGACGACGTTGTCAGGTCCCAAACGAGTTGCACCCCTCGGCGAGCATTCCGGTCACCCCCACATCCCACGAACGCCTCACCGGACGACCGCGTCCCGTCCTCTCGCGCGTCCACATGCGGGACGACCAGCGGTACGACCGCGCCGGCGCGATCACCGTCACCGGCGTGGTGACCGGATTCGGACCGTTCGGGCCTGCTCAAAACCACCCGCGAGTGCTGTTCCTGTGACACAGCACCGGAAAACGTCCCGGTTTTTCCGCCTGAGCACTCCATTTGCACTATGACGCACATCACTTCAGGCCGAATTTCACGTCACGGAGCGTGTGCGTACCGACCAGTAGAGCCAATGAGCACTCTCGTGCGGCGCAGCGGTTACACCCGGTCAGTCCTCACCCGGTCGGCGGCGAACGGGTGCCGGTTTGGGGTCTTGTTCCCGGAACACCCACCTCCTAGCTTTTCACCTATACGGGTCTTGCGCACCCGCCCCGAGCGTCCTGGAGGACACGAAATGTCAACGATGACCCGCCCCCAGGCCCTGTCTGTCACTCTTCCGAGCTACAAGGACGATTCCGTGCGTATCACCGCAAGTGACTCCGTTCGCATCACGGCGAACGACTCCGTTCGGATCACCGCGGCCGATTCCGTGCGCATCACGGCCGGGGACTCGGTGCGCATCACGATGACCGACTCCGTGCGCATCACGGCGAGCGATTCGGTCAGGATCACGGCCACGGACGACTCGGTCCGGATCACTGCCACGGACGACTCGGTCCGGATCACGGCCACGGACGACTCGGTCCGGATCACGGCCACGGACGACTCGGTCCGCATCACCGCGTCCGACGACTCCGTCCGCATCACGGCGTGCGACGACGACTCGGTCCGCATCACGGCCCGTCGCAACGAGCTCACCCTCGCGGCCTGAACCACCAGGGGGCGGCAGCTCAGGCCGCGGGTTCACCCAGGTACTGCAACCACTGCGGGTCAGCCTCGGCGACACCCGCGAGCAGTCTCCAGTGCGGACCACGGGGCGCGGCCGGCACGACGCGCAACCGCCAGCCCAGTTCGGACAGCAGCTTGTCCGCCTTGCGGTGGTTGCACTTCGCGCAGCACGCGACGCAGTTCGTCCAGGTGTGAGGTCCGCCACGCGAACGCGGCACGACGTGGTCGATCGTCTCCGCCCGTCCGCCGCAGTAGGCGCAGCGGTAGCGGTCGCGGTGCATGAGCCCGGCACGGGTCATCGGCACGCGGCCGCGGTAAGGCACGCGAACGTAGGTGCTCAGCCGGATGACCGAGGGCACGAGCACCTCGGACTTCGACGAGTGCAGCACGAGCCCGGAGGCGTCACCGTGCACGACCTCGGCTTTCCCGCACACCACCAGGACCACCGCCCGGCGCAGCGACAGCGCCGTGAGCGGCTCGAACGTGGCGTTGAGCAGCAGGACCTTGCGTCTGCCCCAGGGGAACACCGCCGGCGTCGGACCGGAACCTCCCCCGTCGCGGCCCCCGTCGGGCACTGCCCGCAGCTCGGGCTGATTTCGGCATGGGGGGACCGTCGGCGCCGTCTCGCCTGGTGGCGAGGCGCCGATAGGGGTCGGTTGTCGGTCTGGCACGCGACCACCTCCACCGGTTCAGCCCTAGGAGACCACACTTACCAGGAAAAAATCACGTGTGATAAGTGACGCGTCACGGATGTGTGATCGAACCCGGGGTGAACCAGCGCCCTATCGGGGATCGTTTTCAACAGCCGCTACCCTTGCCAAGGTGACAGAAGCCCCTTCCACACCACTGCCTGCGACGATCACGTACCCGATCGCCGAGCGGCTGAACCTCGTCGAGCAGCTCCACGGGCGAGAGGTCGCCGACCCCTACCGCTGGCTCGAGGACACCGCGGACCCCCGCACCGAGGCGTGGTCGCAGGCGCAGGACGGGCTGGCCCGCTCCTGGCTGGACGCGATGCCCGGCCGTGACCGCCTGGGCGAGCGCCTGAGGGAGCTGATGCGCACGGGTTCGGTGTCCACGCCGACCTGGCGCGCCGGCCGCGCGTTCTTCACCCGCCGCGGCCCCGAGCAGGACCACCCGGTCGTCGTCGTGCGCGAGACCGACGGCACCGAGCGCGTGCTGTTGGACGTGAGCGTGCTCGACCCGTCCGGCAGGACCACCCTGGACCGCTGGTCCCCGAGCCTCGAAGGCACGCGCCTGGCCTACCAGGTGTCGGTCGGCGGCAACGAGCACTCGCTGCTGCACGTGCTCGACGTGGACACCGGTGAGCTGGTCGAGGGACCGATCGACCGGTGCCGCTACTCCTCCGTCGGCTGGCTGCCCGGCGGCGAGGAGTTCTACTACGTCCGCCAGCTCGACCCGGCGCTGCTGCCCGAGGACGAGAAGCTCTTCCACCGCCGCGTGTGGCGCCACCGGGTCGGCACCGACCCGGAGACCGACCTCAACGTGCACGGCGACGGCCTGGAGCACACGTTCTACTACTCGCTCACCGTCTCGCAGGACGGCCGCTGGCTGGTCGTGAGCGGTGCGCCCAGCACGTTGAAGCACGACTCGGTGTGGATCGCCGACCTGCACGGCGACGCGGTGCTGAACCCGGTGCTCCTGTCCGACGCCGGCGCGCAGTGCTCGGCGTTCGTCGCCCGTGACGGACGGCTCTACCTGCACACCAACCTCGGCGCGCCCCGGCAGCGGCTGTGCGTGGCCGACCCGGCGAACCCGGCTGAGTGGACCGAGCTGATCAGCGAGGAGCCGGACTCGGTGCTCGACGGCGTGCGCTGGCTGAACGGCGACCTGGTCGTCCTGCGCACCCGGCACGCGGTGTCCGAGCTGCACCTGCACAACGCCGAGACCGGCGCGCACCTGCAGGTCGTCCCCATGCCCGGCACCGGCTCCGTGCACGGTCTGTCCGTCGTGGACGCCCTGACCGGCCACGACGAGGACGCGCTGTGGTTCGGGTGGACGGACTTCGTCACGCCCGCCTCGGTGTTCCGCTACTCCGCCGCCACCGGCCAGACGGTGCTGCACGAGGCCGCTCCCGGTCGCGTCGAGCTGCCCGCGGTGACGACGCAGCAGGTCGCGTACACGTCCAAGGACGGCACGACGGTGCGGATGTTCGTCGTCAGCGGCGAGCAGAAGCCCGACCTGCCCCGCCCGGCGCTGCTGACCGGCTACGGCGGCTTCGCGATCGGCCGCGGCCCCGGCTACAGCGCCACCACCCTCGCGTGGGTCGAGGCCGGCGGCGTGTGGGTGCACGTGTCGTTGCGCGGCGGCGACGAGGAGGGCGAGGAGTGGCACGTCGACGGCATGCGGCAGAACAAGCAGAACGTCTTCGACGACTTCCACGCCGCGGCCGAGCACCTCGTGCGCACCGGGTGGACCACCCCGCAGCAGCTGTCGGTCATGGGCGGCAGCAACGGCGGTCTGCTCGTGGGCGCCGCGCTGACCCAGCGGCCCGACCTGTACGCGGCCGTGGTGTGCTCAGCACCACTGCTCGACATGGTGCGCTACGAGAAGTTCCTGCTCGGGCGGCTGTGGGCGGACGAGTACGGCAGCGCGAGCGTGTCCGAGGAACTGGGCTGGCTGCTCTCCTACTCGCCTTATCACCAAGTGGTAACGGACGTTGAGTACCCTTCCGTCTTGTTCACGGTGTTCGAGTCGGATTCTCGTGTGGACCCCAACCACGCCAGGAAGATGTGCGCGGCACTGCAGCACGCTTCGTCCAGCGATCCGACCAAGCACCCGGTGCTGATCCGCCGCGAGACCGAGGTCGGTCACGCGGGCCGGTCGGTCAGCCGGACGGTGGCTCTCGCCGTGGACCAGCTGACGTTTCTCGCGAATGCCACGGGCATGGAGTTGTAGGAGGGCACGACCACGTGTTGGCGACGAATCCGGTGGATGACGCCGCGAACAAGACCGCGGAGGCGGTTGAGTTCTTCGACAGGTACGGGCCGGACATCATCGCGGGCGCGGTCAAGATCCTCGTGATCCTGATCGCCGCGTTCGTGATCAGGGCCCTGCTGCGCAAGGTCATCGACCGGATCACCACGCCGGGCAAGGAGGGCAAGAAGCCCGGCCTGCTCAAGCCGCTGCGCGAACGTGCTCCGCAGGCGCTCGGGAACCTGATCTCCGAGCGCCGCGAGCAGCGGGCGAAGACGATCGGCTCCGTGCTGAAGTCCGTCGTCACGATCCTGGTCTTCGGAATCGCGTTCCTCGAGATCATGATCGTGCTGACGCTCGACATCACGCCCGTGCTGACCTCGGCGGGCATCCTGGGCGTCGCGATCGGCTTCGGCGCCCAGAACCTCGTCAAGGACTTCCTGTCCGGCATGTTCATGCTGATGGAGGACCAGTACGGCGTCGGCGACGTCGTCGACCTCGGCCCGTCCATCACCGGCACCGTCGAGGCGGTCGCCCTGCGCACCACCACGATCCGCGACACCGGTGGCACCGTCTGGTACGTCCGCAACGGCGAGATCCTGCGCGTCGGCAACTCGTCGCAGGGCTTCGCGGTCGCGGTCGTCGACCTGCCGCTGAGCTACGGCGCCAACCTCGCCGAGGCGACCAAGGTGCTGGAGCGCCGAGCCGCCGACGCGGCCGACAAGGAGCCGTTGAAGAACGACATCACGGCCAAACCGGACGTGCTCGGCGTCGAGAAGTTCACGCCGGAGGGCATCACCCTGCGGGTCACCGTGAAGACGCGCCCCGGCCGCCAGTGGGCGGTCCAGCGCAACCTGCGCGCGCAGCTCATGCCCGCGCTGGAGGAAGCCGGCTTCACCGCGAAGTAGGCGGGCCCGGGTTCAAACCTGGATGCTGGGTGAGGTAGAACACGCATTCGAGACGGTGATCACCCGGTGTCGTACCAGTTCACAGGCCTATGACCGAGACAACAGGCGGGGCGCCCTGCACGCGCGCACGCGCGTGAGTCAGGATGGGTGTGTGGGCAACCCGGTCAGCTTCTTCGAACAGGTCGGCGGCGAGGAGACGTTCCGCCGCATCGTCGCGCGCTTCTACCACGAGGTGAAGTCCGACGACGTCCTGCTCCCCCTCTACCCGGAGGAGGACCTCGGACCTGCGGAGGAGCGCCTGCGGCTGTTCCTGATGCAGTACTGGGGCGGCCCGCACACGTACTCGGAGAACCGGGGACACCCCCGGCTGCGAATGCGGCACGTGCCGTTCACGATCGGACCGGTCGAGCGGGACGCGTGGCTGCGCTGCATGAGGGTCGCCGTCGACGAGGCCGGACTCGACGAGGCCCACCGCAAGCAGCTCTGGGACTACCTGGAGATGGCCGCGAACAGCCTGATGAACAGCTGGTCTTGATCGCCCATCACCCGATCGGGTCCTTACGCAGCGACACGAATGGCAGGATGACCCCCCGTGCGACGATCCTCCGACCTCAGCCCCGAGATCGCCGAAGAGTCCGGTTGGTGGCGTGACGCCGTCTTCTACCAGGTCTACGTGCGTTCCTTCGCCGACTCCAACGGCGACGGCGTCGGCGACCTCGACGGCATCCGGTCCCGCCTGGGCTACCTCGAACTGCTCGGTGTCGACGCCCTGTGGCTCACCCCGTTCTACCGCTCCCCCATGGCCGACCACGGCTACGACGTGGCCGACCCGCGCGACGTGGACCCGTTGTTCGGCGACCTGGCCGCGTTCGACCGGCTGGTGGCGGACGCGCACGAGCACAACATCCGGGTGACCGTCGACCTGGTGCCGAACCACACGAGCGACCTGCACGAGTGGTTCCAGGAGGCCCTGCAGGCCGGTCCCGGCAGCATGGAGCGCACCCGCTACATCTTCCGCGAGGGCCGCGGCTTCGACGGCTCGCAGCCGCCGAACAACTGGACGTCGGTCTTCGGTGGTCCCGCGTGGACCCGCGTGCCGGACGGCCAGTGGTACCTGCACCTGTTCGCGCCCGAGCAGCCCGACCTGAACTGGGAGCACCCGGAGGTCCGCGCCGACCTGGAGCAGACGCTGCGGTTCTGGCTCGACCGCGGTGTCGACGGCTTCCGCATCGACGTGGCGCACGGCATGGCCAAGCCGGAGGGCCTGCCGGACATGGACATCCGCCCGCAGGCGCCGGGCGTGCTGAGCGACGACGCGCACGACCCGCGGTTCGACAACGAGGGCGTGCACGAGATCCACCGCATGATCCGCAAGGTCATGGACGGCTACCCCGGCACCATGGCCGTCGGCGAGATCTGGGTGAAGGACGACGAGCGCTTCGCCGCCTACGTCCGCCCCGACGAGCTGCACCTGGGCTTCAACTTCCGCCTGGTCGAGGCCGGCTTCGACGCCGACGCCGTCCGTTCGGCGATCGAGCACACGCTGGCCGCGGTGGCCCTGAGCGGCACGCCCGCGGCGTGGACGCTGTCCAACCACGACGTGGTGCGGCACGTGACCCGCTACGGCGGCGGTGCGCTGGGCGAGCAGCGCGCGCGGGCGATGACGCTGGTCGAGCTGGCCCTGCCCGGCGTGATCTACCTGTACAACGGCGAAGAGCTGGGCCTGCCCAACGTCGAGCTGCCGGACTGGGCCCTGCAGGACCCGACCTGGGAGCGCTCCGGCCACACCGAACGCGGCCGCGACGGCTGCCGGGTGCCGATCCCGTGGGAGGGCACCGCCCCGCCGTTCGGCTTCTCGACCGCGGTCAACACCTGGCTGCCGCAGCCGAACGAGTGGGACCACCTCACCGCGGAGGCGCAGCTGGAGGACCCCGGCTCGATGCTCTCGCTGTACCGGGAGGCCCTGGAGCACCGCAAGACGTCGCCGGCGTTCGGTGGCAACGAGCTCGAGTGGTACGGCGCCCCGGCGGGCTGCTTCGCGTTCCGGCGCAAGGGCGGCGGGCTGATCTGCGCGCTGAACACCTCGGGCGCGTCCGTGCCGCTGCCCCCTGGCCGGGTGCTGCTGTCGTCCGGTCCGATGGACGGCGACCAGCTGCCGCCGGACACCGCCGTGTGGCTGGTCTGACACCGCAATTCGTTCGACCGCGGCGGCGGGGCCGGTGAGGATGGCGGGCGTGCGTTCCCGTGGAGTCCTCGCCGTCCTCGCCGCCGCCGTCCTGTTCGGCACGACCGGGACCGCGCAGGAGCTCGGTCCCGGTGGCCTCGACCCGCTCGCGGTGGGCGCTGCCCGCGTCGTGCTCGCCGGGGCGGTCCTGTTCGCCGTCGCCCAGGTGTCGGGCGCTTACCGCGGCACCCGCTTCTCGTGGCCCGTCGTGGTCGCGGGAGCGGTCGGGGTCGTCGCTTTCCAGATCGGGTTCTTCACCGGTGTGCGGCTGAGCGGGGTCGCGGTCGGCACGGTCGTGGCGCTGGGCTCCGGGCCCGTGTGGGCGGGCGTCGTCGAGTGGCTGAGCACGCGCAGGACGCCATCGGCGCGCTGGCTGGCCGCCACGGCGCTGGCGGTCGCGGGCGTGGCGGTGCTGACCGGCGGCGGCACCGGTGTGTCGTGGCTCGGGGTGGCGGCGTCGTTGCTGGCCGGGCTCGGGTACGGCGTCTACACGGTGGCCGGGTCGCGGTTGATCGCGCACGGCCAGCGTTCCCACGGTGCGATGGGGCTCATGTTCGGCGTGGGTGCGCTGGTGTTGGTGCCGATGCTGATCTGGCGGTGGCCGGGCGGCCTCGACTCCACCGGCGGCATCAGCATCGCCCTGTACCTGGCGCTGGTGCCCACGGTGGTGGCGTACCTGCTGTTCGGTGCCGGGCTCAAGGTGCTGCCCGCCGCGACCGTGGCCACGCTGACGCTCGCCGAGCCGGTCGTGGCGACCGCGCTGGGAGTGCTGGTGCTGGGTGAGGAGATCACCGCGGCCACGGTCGCCGGCGGGCTGCTGGTGCTCGGCGGGCTGTCGTTGCTGGCGTTGCCCGCCCGGCCGGAGGTCGCCCTCGACCGCCGGTAGCGGGTCAGACGATCAGCGGCAGCATCGAGTGCCGGCGCCGCACCACGGCCCCGTAGCGCGCGTCGATCCGCAGCCACGAGTCCGTCGCGGTCACCCGCACCTCGCCGTCCTCACCGAGGAAACCCATGCCGGACAACGCGAACAGGCACCGCAGCGGGATCTTCACGTCCAGCCCGGACCCGGTCACCGTCAGCACGACCTGGTCCAGCAGCGAGGCCGGTGGCGTGCCCTGCGGGCCGGTGTTCTCCCGCGCCACCTCGACGCCCTCGTCCGCGAGCTTCGCGACGACCTCGACCGGTAACCGGTCCACCAGCAGCCAGCCCTCCGCGGGCGGCAGGGCCGAGCGCCACATCAGGTCCTTGGCCGGTCCCGGGTCGATGCGCTCGTCGCGCATCACCGCGAGACCGGTCAGCAGCTCCGACCCGGCCACCGTGACGTCCGCCGGGTTCGCCTGCCCCGCAACGGTCCGCGTGGCCAGCGTGTCGAACGGCGTCGCCACCCACGCGTCCAGCAGCTCCTCGTCGCGGTTGCGCAGACGCACCACCGTCTGCCCGTCCAGCCGCACCGCGCGCGCGGCGAACGCGCCGAGGTCGTCTCTCTCGGCCGCGTCGGCCAACACCAGCTCAGGCACCGTTACCTCCGGCACGCCAACCCGCGAGGAAGTCGCGTTCGGCCTCGGTCAGACGACGCGGGCGCGCAGTCGTCAAGTTGTAGGGAGCCATCAGCGTCTCCGCCTTGGCGACCACCGGGCTACCCGTTTCCCGGCCGCTCCGCACCACGTAGTCGAGGGTGAAGGACGCCGACCGCAGCTCGCGCACCGACATCTCCACGACGATCTCCTCGCCGGTGAACACGATCGGCGCGAGGTAGTCGACCACCAGCCGCGCCACGACCATGCCCTCGGCCATCTCCTTGACCCCGTGACGGGCGGCCTCGGTGAACAGCAGCTCGATGCGGGCTTCTTCCAGCAGTGTCACCGTCTTCGCGTGGTTGATGTGACCGAACGCATCCATGTCCGACCACCGCGGTCGCACACCAGTGACGAAGACACCCATGCACGGACCCTACCGAGCAAACCCCGCCGCATCACGAGCGAGTCCCCTCGCGGAACGGGTGGAACGGCAGGGGCGCCGCGGAGAGAACTCCTCCGCGGCGCCCCTGTCGTCCGTGCCTGCTAGCGGACCATGCTCCGCACCTGCCGCGCGGCGACGGAGAGCGTGGCCAGGTCGAGCTGGTGGACCCGGTTGATCTCCTCCAGCGCGCCGCGGGAACGGGCCAGGCGCGAGGCGTTGGCCTGCTCCCACTTGGCGATCTTCTCGGCCGCCGTGTCGTCCTCGTCGCTCGCCCTCAGCACGTCGACCGAGATGGCCCGCAGCGACGTGTAGAAGTCGTCGCGCAGCGCGAGCCGGGCCAGCGCGTGCCAGCGGTTGCCGCGTTCCAGGCTCGTCACCGAGTCCAGCATGTGGTCGATGTCGAGGTGGTCGGACAGCGCGAAGTACAGCTCGGCCGTCTCCCGGTGGGTGCGCTCCGGGCCCGCTCCGCCGGTCGGGCCGAACTCGCGTTCTGCCAGCTCGGCGATCTCGGTGACGTCGAGCAGGCCGTACATGTAGAGCAGCGCGGCGACCTTGCGGGCCAGCTCCGCGGGAACGCCCTGTTCGACGTACCGCTCGGCCTTGCCCGCGACGACCGCCAGCTCCTTGCCCTGCAGCAGGTCGAAGGCCGACGGGCTCAGCTGCTCCACCACGCCGCGGAAGCGGCTGATCGTCGAGCCCACCGCGAGCGGCTGCGGGCGGTTCGACAGCAGCCAGCGCGACGCCCGGTCGAGCAGGCGGCGGGTCTCCAGGACCATGCTGTCCTGCACGTCCGTCGAGACCGCGGTGTCCAGCGCCTCGATCTCCCGCCAGATCGACGGCAGGTCGAAGACCTGGGTGACCACGGCGTACGCGCGCACCGCGTCCGTGGCCGAGGCGCTCGTCTCCTCGGCGAGGCGGAACGCGTAGGAGATGCCGCCACCGTCGACGACCTCGTTGACCACGACGGTGGTGATGATCTCCCTGGCCAGCGGGTGGTTCGGGATCGCGGCGCCGAAGCGTTCGCGCAGCAGGCTCGGGAAGTAGTCCGGCAGCTTGCGGGTGAACGTGTCGATCGTCGGGATGTCGCTGGCGAGCAGCTCCTCCTTCAGCGTGAGCTTCGTGAACGCGAGCAGCGTCGCGAGCTCCGGCGAGGTGAGGCCCTCGCCCGCCTTCTCCAGCGCCTTGAACTCCGCCGGGCTCGGCAGCGCCTCCAGCTGGCGGCTCAGCGCGCCGCGGGCCTCCAGGTCGGCCGTGAGCCGCGCGTGCACCGACAGCATCGGGGCGGCGTGCGCCCGGCTGACGCCCAGCACGTTGTTCTGCGAGTAGTTGTCCGCCAGCACGAGCCGGCCGACCTCGTCGGTCATCTCGGCGAGGACCTCGTTGCGCTGCTGCTGCTCCAGCGACCCCTCCCGGACCAGGTGGTCCAGCAGGATCTTGATGTTGACCTCGTGGTCGGAGCAGTCGACGCCGGCGGAGTTGTCGAGCGCGTCGGTGTTGACCTTGCCGCCGGTGCGCGCGAACTCGATGCGGCCGCGCTGGGTCAGCCCCAGGTTGCCGCCCTCGCCGATGACCTTGACCCGCAGGTCGGCGCCGTTGACGCGGATCGAGTCGTTCGCCTTGTCGCCGACGTCGGCGTGCGACTCGATGGACGCCTTCACGTACGTGCCGATGCCGCCGTTCCACAGCAGGTCGACCGGCGCGAGCAGGATGGCCTTCTTCAGCTCCGGCGGGGACAGCTTCTGCACGCCCTCCGGCAGCCCCAGTGCGACGCGGACCTGCTCGGAGATCGGGATCGACTTCGCCGTGAGCGGGAAGACGCCGCCGCCCTCGCTGATCAGCGAGCGGTCGTAGTCGTCCCACGACGAGCGCGGCACGGAGAACAGCCGCACCCGCTCGGCGAACGACGTGGCCGCCACCGGGTTCGGGTCGATGAAGATGTGCCGGTGGTCGAACGCGGCCACGAGCCGGATGTGCTCGGACAGCATCATGCCGTTGCCGAACACGTCACCGCTCATGTCGCCGATGCCGACGACCGTGAACTCCTCGGTCTGGGTGTCGAGGCCCAGCTCGCGGAACGAGCGCTTCACGCTCTCCCACGCGCCCTTGGCCGTGATGCCCATGGCCTTGTGGTCGTAGCCGATGGAGCCACCGGAGGCGAACGCGTCACCGAGCCAGAAGCCGTAGCTCTGCGACACGCCGTTGGCGATGTCGGAGAACGTCGCGGTGCCCTTGTCCGCGGCGACGACCAGGTAGGTGTCGTCGGCGTCGTAGCGCACGACCTGCGGCGCGGGCACGACCTCGTTGTTGATCAGGTTGTCGGTGAGGTCGAGCAGGCCCGAGATGAACATCTTGTAGCAGGCGATGCCCTCGGACATGAAGTTCTCGCGGTCGATGCCGGGGTCGCCCGTCGGGGCGATCGGCTTCTTGACCACGAACCCGCCCTTCGCGCCGACCGGCACGATCACCGCGTTCTTCACGGCCTGCGCCTTGACCAGGCCGAGTACCTCCGTGCGGAAGTCCTCGCGGCGGTCGGACCAGCGCAGACCACCGCGGGCGACGCTGCCGAAGCGCAGGTGCACGCCCTCGACGCGCGGCGAGTACACGAAGATCTCGAACTTCGGCCGCGGTGCCGGCAGGTCCGGGATGGCCTGCGGGTCGAGCTTGACCGACAGGTACGGCCGGGCGTTGCCGTCGGCGTCGCGGAAGAAGTAGTTCGTCCGCAGCGTGGCGTTGATCAGCGTGAGCAGGCTGCGCAGGATCCGGTCCGCGTCGAGGCTCGTCACGTCGTCGATCAGCTTGCCGGTCTCGACGACCATGGTCTCGGTGCGGTCGGTGCGCGTGGCGTCGTCGAGCCGCGGGTCGAACCGCGCCTCGAACAACGCGACCAGCGCGATCGCCACGCTCGTGTGGCTGAGCACCGCGTCCTCGATGTAGTCCTGCGAGTACGGCGTGCCCGCCTGCCGCAGGTACTTCGCGTACGCGCGCAGCATCGCGGCCTGCTGCCAGGTCAGCCCGGCCTGCAGCACCAGCGAGTTGAACCGGTCGACCTCGGCCTCGCCGCGCCAGACGGCGGCGAACGCGTCCTGGAACCGCACCCGCACGTTGTCGAGGCCGGCCTCGGACAGCTGCGACAGCGCGGCCTTGTCGATGCGCAGGCCGAAGTCGTAGATCCAGCACTGCACGCCGTCCTCGCGCGCGATCTCGTACGGCCGTTCGTCGACCACGATCACGCCCATGCGCTGCAGCATCGGCAGCACGTCCGAGAGCGTGATGCCGTCGCCGGTCACGAACAGCTTGAAGCGCCGCTCCCCCGGCTCGGCGTTCTCGGGCACGTAGAACACCATGTCGAGGTCGCCCTGCACGAGCGCCTCGATGCGCCGGTAGTCCTCCAGGCCCGTGGAGGCGGGGAAGTCCTCCTTGTAGGCCTCCGGGAAGACCGCGGCGAACCGCTGGCCCTGCTCCGTGGCCGACTCGGCGCCCAGGTCGTCGCCGACGACGGCCTCGACCATGCGGTCGTCCCAGCTGCGGATGGCCTCGGCCAGCTTCAGCTGGATCGCGTGCGTGTCCGGCTCCAGCGTCCGGTGCGGGTCCGTGTGCACCATGAAGTGCACCCGCGCCAGCGCCGACTCGCCGATGCGCGCGCTGTACTCCAGGTTCAGCCCGCCTAGCTCCGCGAGCAGCACCTCCTGCATCGCCAGCCGGCTCGTCGTCGTGTAGCGGTCGCGCGGCAGGTAGACCAGGCAGGAGAAGAACCGGCCGTACGGGTCGCGCCGCAGGAACAGCCGCAGCCGGCGGCGTTCCGCGAGGGCGATGACCCCCGTCGTGGTCTGGTAGAGCCACTCCTCGTCCACCGAGAACAGCTCGGTGCGCGGGTAGTTCTGGATCACCTCCAGCATCCGCTGGCCCGAGTAGGACTGCAGCGGGAAGCCCGCGCGGTGGATCACGTCGCGCACGCGGCGCTCGATCACCGGGATGTCCAGCACGTCCTCGTGCAACGCCGTGGTGCTGAAGATGCCGAGGAACCGGTGCTCCCCGGTCACGTTGCCGGCGCCGTCGAACGTCTTCACGCCCACGTAGTACGGGTAGACGCTGCGGTGCACGCTGCTCTGCGCACTCGCCTGCGTCAGCACCAGCGGGTTCGGGCTCAGCGCCTGCGCGCCGTTGTCCGGCCCCTCGGTGAGGCTCCGCGCGGCGAGGCTGTCCTGCCGCAACACCCCGAGCCCGCTCGCGAGCACGGCCCGCAACGCCGGGTCGTCGTCCTCCTGCACGAGCTCGTACTGCCGGTAGCCCATGAACGTGAAGTGCCCGTCCGCGAGCCACCGCAGGAGCTTCGCGGCATCCGCGGACGCCTCGTCGGAGGCGCCCTTGTCCAGCTCGTCGGCCAGCTGCAACGCCGTCGACGCCATCCGGTCGGTGTCCTCGACGACCTCGCGGACGTCGGTCAGCACCGACAGCAGCCGGGACTCCAGCTCCCGCGCCCGGTCGGCGTCGGTGATGAGGTCGACCTCGATGTTCATCCACGACTCGGCGAGCGCGTCGGCCGGCGGATCGGCCGGGTCCGCGGTCGGCAGCACCTCCAGGCGCTCACCGGTCACCGGGTCGCGGCGCACCACGACGATCGGGTGCACCACCCGCTGCACCTGCAGACCGCCGCGGGTGAGCTCGGACGCGACCGAGTCGACCAGGTACGGCATGTCGTCGGTCACGACCTGCACCACGGTGACGGGGCACTGCCAGCCGTCCTGCGAGCGGGTCGGGTTCAAGATCCTGACCGCTGCCCTCCCGGGCACGCGGCTCTCGGCCAGCCGGTAGTTCGACCGCACCGCACCGACCAGGTCCACCGGGTCGTCGTCGTTGACTTCCTCGGCGGGCACGTGGCGGTAGAACAGGCGGATCAGATCAGCGAGTTCGGGGGCATTGGCGGCGGCCCGTTCGATCAGCTCGTCACGGACCTGCTCAGGACTGGCCGGTCGACTGCCGCCGTCCGCGGTGGTCACCGCGGAGACGTCGTCGGTTCGGGTCGGGGCTCCAGTCGAGGTCATCTTCAGGCGACTCCACGCTATCCGGCACCTCTGTGTGCCGGGTCCGCCCCCACCCTAGATGGGGTGGCGGCCGTCACCGGCAACGGGAGGGGCACTGTCGAACCACTGAATCGAGGGCTGAATCGAGTCACTTCATCAGTGATCCCAAGGCATTCCGCATGGTGGACGCAATCCCACGACGTGCACGAGCGACACTCGCCACACCTCCGTTCCTCTGTCTCATTCCGCACCTCTCACAACCGGGCCGGCGCACCACCGCCGACCTGTTCGGCGCGGCCTTCCACCGACCGCCGGGTCCTCCCGGCAGTCCTGAGTGGATCTGTTCTCGCCGGACCTAGGTACCCGGCAGGGTCCAGCCGCCAACACCGTCGGTCTGAACGCGACGGATCGGGCCGGTGGTCTCTTCCTCCGACGCGGTGCCCACGGGGACGATCGGGCCCGTGGTCTCCTCGCGGCTGGCCTCGACCGACAGGCCGCCGGGCGGGGTCGTGGGCGGGTTCCCCGACGTGTCCGCGGCCGGGACGGGGTGTTCGGTCGAGGGCAGCGCGGGCAGACCGAACTGCGCGTTCGCCCCGAACTGCGGCGCGGGCGAGCCGAACGACGGCTCCGCGCCGAACTGCTGCCCGGAGCCCAGCAGGTGGCCGGGGACGAACGGCTGGTCGGCGAACGACGGTCGACCGGAGCCGAACGGCGTACCGTCGCCGGACGGGAGGGGCTGCTCCTGGACCGGAGAGGGTTCCGGTACCGGGAGCTGGGGCAGCGCCAGGTCGGGCGGCAGCGGCTGGCCGGGGATGAACGGCAAGCCGGACTCACCCGGTGCCGGAGCACCGGTCGGCTGGTCCGGGATCAGCGGGTAGCCGTCCGACAGTGGCTGGTCCGGGATCAGCGGAAACGCGGGCGGTGTCTGGTCCTGCGTGGACGGGAGGCCCGGCTGCGGCTCGTCCTGGCCGAGCGGCACTGCGGGCGTCGGCTGGTCACCGTCCACTGTCGACCAGTCCTCAGTGGCCAGGTCGGCGGCCTGGAACTGTTCCTCGTCCTCGCGGCGACCGGTCTCGTAGGCGACCAGGGCCTCGGCCAGGAGGTCGGCCAGGCTCAGGTCACTCGGCTTGCGGCGGCTGCTCGGGCGGCCGTTCGACGGCTTCGCGGGCGTGTCCTCCACCGGAGCGGGCGAACCGACGGCTTCGGTCGCCGCGGCGGGGTCGGCCTCGACGCCCGGTCCTGCCGTTTCGCCCAGGCCCTGCTCCGACGGTGCGGCAACTGCGGACGAGAACCCGGCGGAGCGCGGGGTCCGGGCCGTGTGCGCGTCGGGGTGGAGCTGGACAGGAGCGGTCGGGAGGTCGGCGAGGTCGTCGTCGACGTCGGCAGCGCTCAGGAACGTGTTCGTCAGCAGGTCCGGCTCGGAGGGCCGCGGGACCTCGTCCGGCACGGGGACGGACGGCACCGGGTCCGGGACGGGCGGCACCGGCTCCGGCTCGTGCTCCGGGGTGGGGCGGGGCTGGGAGGGGTCCGGCGGCTCGGCGGGCTCCGGGTGTGGGATCGAGGACGTCGACCAGTCGGGCTTGGCGGACTGCGAGCGCGCCGCGAGGTCACCGAGGTCGAGGGAGCTGAAGTCGAGTTCCGGCAGCGTGAGCTCGGGCAGCTTCAGGTCCGGCAGGCTCAAATCCGGCAGGTCCAGGTCCTGCGGGTCCAGGTCCGGCTCAGCCGGTTCGGGGGCCGGGGGCGGTGTCGGCTCGGCCGCCGGGAAGCCTGATGCCGGGGTGAAGAGCGGGTAGGCCGGGTCGTCGACGTGCGGACCGAAGTCGGGAGCGGCCGGCGGGCGGGAGAAGGCCGCCGCCAGGCCGGGGCGGGCGGTGCGGTCCGGCTGGTCGGGGTCGCCGAAGAGGTTCGGGCCGGTGGTCTCCGGAGGGCCTGACGGCTCATCGGAGGCCGCTTGCGCGGGCGGACTCGTGGAGAGGTCCGCGAAGAAGGACTGGGACGTACCGGGGTCCGCAGCGTCTGCGGAGTAGCCGGGAACGCGCTCGTCGCGCAGCCGGTTCGGGGGGTCGACGCGCCACGACGGGGCGTCCGCCTCGGACTCGACCGGCGCCGAACGGGTGGCGTCGGGGGCACGGCGGCGACCACCGGCGCGCAGGCCCTGCGCCTTGAGCTTGTCGAGGACGCTCTCCTCCTGCGAGGAGGGCACGAACGGCGGCTGCGCGAACGGCGACCTGGTGCGCAGGGTGGCCTGGCGGTCGGGGTCCGCGACGCCGACCCCGGAGGCCGTGCCGTCCGGAGATGCGGTGTCCGGATAAGCGGTGTCGCCACCGGCGGTGTCGCCACCGGCGGTGTCGCTGTCGGCGGCCGCGCGAGCAGCACCCTTGAGAGCGGCTTCCTGGCTCGCACTCTCCTGGTGCGAACCCTGGTGAAGGGCCGCTTCCCGGCGCGCTGCCTCCTGCCGCGGTATCTCCTGCCGCGCAGCCTCGTGACGAGCGGACTCGTGCCGCACCGCCTCCTGCCGGGCCGCCTCCTGCCTTGCTGCCTCGTGGCGCGCAGCCTCCTGCCGTGCGGCCTCCTCGCGTTCCGCGGAGGCGCGGAGGGCTTCCTGACGCGCGGCTTCTTCGCGCACGGCCTCTTGACGCGCAGCCTCCTGGCGCGCTGCTTCCAGGCGGGCGGCCTCCTGCCGAGCCGCTTCCACGCGGGCGGCCTGGGCTCGGGCAGCTTCGACGCGGGCGGCCTCACGGGCGGCGACCTCGCGAGCGGCCTCCTGAAGCGCCGCCTCCTGGCGAGCCGCCTCCTGCCGGGCCGCCTCCTGCCGGGCCGCCTCTTGCCGGGCCGCCTCTTGGCGAGCGGCTTCCTGCCGGGCGGCCTCCTGACGGGCCGCCTCCTGACGGGCCGCCTCCTGCCGGGCCGCTTCCTGCCGGGCGGCTTCCTCCCGAGCAGCTTGCTGGCGGGCCGCCTCTTGCCGCGCGGCTTCCCGGCGCTGAGCCTCCCGGCGAGCGGCCTCTTGGCGGGCAGCCTCCTGGCGGGCGGCCTCCTCGGCGGCCTGGCGGGCCTCGCGTTCGACCTTGGCGCGCTCCTCGGCGCGCGCCGCGCGTTCTGCCTCGATCTGGCGGCGGGCCTCGCGCTGCAACTCCATGAGCTGCTGCTCGACCTTGCGCTTGCGCTCCTGGTCGGCGCTCAGCTGCGGCTCGGCCGGCGCGGGATTCGCCGACGGGGCATCCTCGGGCGACGCGGGGATGACGGGGATGACCTCGGTGGCGGCGGCAGGTGTGTCCTCGATCTCGCCGGCGGCAACGCGGGCGGCACGGCGGCGGCCGCTGACCATGGCGCCGGCCGAGGCGATGAGACCGGACGCGGGAACCGTGCGCTCGGAGACGGGTGGCGGCTCGACCGGGTCCGGCGTCTTGTCGCCGGGCTCGCCGAAGGGCTGGACCAAGCGCCAGCGATCGGCGGCGTGTGCTCGTGCCGCGGACAAACCCTCCACGGTCATGTCTTCGGCAGCCCGGCGTGCCCGCTTGACCTTCAGGCCGTCCGCCTTGCGGACCTGGACCGGGCGCCACTGCCGGAGCTGCTGCTTCAGGGCGGCGGGCAGGAGGCCGTCGGCGGGCCTGGTCATGCCCTCGATCGGGCGGAGCAGGTCCGCGAGCTGCCGGTGCAGGTCGGCGGGCTGGCGGTGGACGCCGGAGAACTCGGCGGCGAACCGGGCGCGCACGGCGTAGACGGCGCGGGCACGGCGGCGTTCCGCGGCGTGGGCGGAACGGAGGTTGGTGAGCGCGTCGGCGAGGTCACCGGCCACCTCGTGCACGTGCGCCAGCGCCAGCAGGCTCTCGGCGAGCACCGTGTCGAGCTGGTGGCGTTCGGCGCTGGTCGCGGCGTCGCGCAGCATGTCGCGGGCCACGGCGACCCGGCCGGCGGGCAGGTGCACCCGCGTGGCGAGGGCCAGGCGGAGCCAGCCCGCGGTGGAGGCGCCCGGTGCGCGCACCGGGCGGTCGAGCAGTGGGGCGCCGACCTCGGTCGCGTCGAGCATGCGGTTCGCGTCCATCAACGCGAGCGCCAGCTCCAGCGTCAGCCGGCCGTGCGCCTGGCCGCTGTCCGCTGACTGGTCGGCGAGCCGGCTCAGCAGGTCGAGGCCTTCGCGTGCGGCACCGATGGCGGCGGCGATGTCGCCCCACCGGCGGTGCTGCGCGGCCTGCACGGCGCGGATGAGACCGCGCAGCACCAGCCGCATGTCCTCGTCGAGCTCGGTGTCGGCGACGTAGAGCTGGTCGGCCTCGGCGAGCGCGCGGGTCGGCTCGTCGCCGCGGCCGACGGTGACCAGGCACTCGCTGGCCTGCACGAGAGCGGACGCCCGCAGCTCCGCGGGCACGTCCGCCGCCTCCAGGACGGGCATGACGGCTGCGAACCCGGTCAGCGGCGCGCCCACGGCACGCGCGCACGCCGCCAGCTCGACCCGCAGCAGCCACGCCGTCTCTTGGTCCCCGGCGGCCTCGGCCGCCTTCAGCGCGTCGAGTGCCCGGTCGGCGACCCGGACGCCGCGGCCCACGCGGTTGCCCGCGAAGACCACGAGCGCCTCGGCCCGCAACCGCTCGGCGTCGTCCTGACGAGCGGAGGTGAGCGCCAGCACGCGCTCACCCAGCACCAGAGCGAGCTCCGGTGCCCGCCAACGCAGCCGCCAGGCGGGCACGGCCAGCGTGCTCACCTCGACGTTCGCCTGCGTCTCGCCCCTCGCCGCCACGACGTCGCCGTTGCCCTCTCAGTCCCGTGTCAACTTGCGGTAGGTGACGCGGTGCGGCCTCGCGGCGTCGGCACCCAGGCGCTCGAGCTTGTTCTTCTCGTACCCCTCGAAGTTGCCCTCGAACCAGTACCACTTCGACGGGTCCTCGTCCGTGCCCTCCCACGCGAGGATGTGCGTGGCGACGCGGTCGAGGAACCACCGGTCGTGGGAGATGACCACGGCGCAGCCGGGGAACTGCTCAAGCGCGTTCTCCAGCGAGCCCAGGGTCTCGACGTCCAGGTCGTTCGTCGGCTCGTCCAGCAGGATCAGGTTGCCGCCGAGCTTGAGCGTGAGCGCGAGGTTCAGGCGGTTGCGCTCACCGCCGGACAGCACACCCGCGGGCTTCTGCTGGTCAGGACCCTTGAAGCCGAAGGCGCTGACGTACGCGCGGGACGGCATCTCGACGTTGCCGACGTGGATGTAGTCGAGCCCGCCGGACACGACCTCCCACACGTTCTTCTTCGGGTCGATGCCGCCGCGGTTCTGGTCGACGTAGGACAGCAGGACCGTCTCGCCGACCTTCACGGTGCCGGCGTCCGGCTCCTCGAGACCGACGATGGTCTTGAACAGCGTCGTCTTGCCGACGCCGTTCGGACCGATGACGCCGACGATGCCGTTGCGCGGCAACGTGAACGACAGGTCGTTGATCAGGACCCGGTCGCCGAAGCCCTTCTTCAGCTTGTCGACCTCGACCACGACGCTGCCCAGACGCGGGCCCGGCGGGATCTGGATCTCCTCGAAGTCGAGCTTGCGGGTCTTCTCCGCCTCGGCCGCCATCTCCTCGTAGCGGTCGAGACGCGCCTTGGACTTGGCCTGGCGGGCCTTGGCGCCGGAGCGCACCCACTCCAGCTCGTCCTTGAGGCGCTTCTGCAGCTTCTGGTCCTTCTTGCCCTGGACCGCGAGCCGCTCGGCCTTCTTCTCCAGGTAGGTGGAGTAGTTGCCCTCGTACGGGTGGGTCCGGCCGCGGTCGATCTCGAGGATCCACTCGGCCAGGTTGTCCAGGAAGTACCGGTCGTGGGTCACGGCGAGCACGGCGCCGGCGTACTGCGCGAGGTGCTGCTCCAGCCACAGGACGCTCTCCGCGTCCAGGTGGTTGGTGGGCTCGTCGAGCAGCAGCAGGTCGGGCTTGCTCAGCAGCAGCTTGCACAGCGCGACGCGGCGGCGCTCACCACCGGAGAGCTTGGTGACGTCGGCGTCCGGGGGCGGGCAGCGCAGGGCGTCCATCGCCTGTTCCAGCTGGGAGTCGAGGTCCCACGCGTCGGCGTGGTCGAGCTCCTCCTGGAGCTTGCCCATCTCCTCCATCAGCTCGTCGGAGTAGTCGGTCGCCATCAGCTCGGCGATCTCGTTGAAGCGGTCGAGCTTCACCTTGATCTCGCCCAGGCCCTCCTGGACGTTGCCGAGGACGGTCTTCTCCTCGTTGAGCGGCGGCTCCTGCTGGAGGATGCCCACGGTGTAGCCGGGCGACAGGTACGCCTCGCCGTTGTTGGGCGTGTCCAACCCCGCCATGATCTTGAGCACGCTCGACTTGCCGGCGCCGTTGGGACCGACCACACCGATCTTCGCGCCGGGGTAGAACATGATCGTGACGTCATCGAGGATGACCTTGTCACCGTGCGCCTTGCGCACCTTTTTCATGGTGTAGATGAACTCGGCCATGGCGGCGATCGTAGAGCGGTGCCCGGAGGCCGTTGACCTCGGTCGCCGACAAGCAGGTGTCCAGGTCCGGATCGAGCGGCACGCGAGACGGTGACCAGCTCATTCCATTCGAACGTGAACGACCCTCGGCGATCGGTCCTCGTCGGCCCGATCTACGAGCTTCCCTCCTTCTCGGATCGCAGTGCGTACATCATCTCCGGCGGTACCGCCGGATCGTGCGGGTTCCCGAACTCCGGTACGAGTTGCCCCGATCGGCGCAAGATCAGAACGGTGCGGTCGCCACGGCCGGGTTCCCCGCGAGATCTTCGCTCACTCGCGGTTCTACAACCGTGGCAGCGCCCAGGGACTGGACCCGGCTGAGGTCGAGCCCGATGGTGCTCGCGTCCACGTTCAGCACGGTCTTCTTCTGGTCGTCCTTCTCGTAGACCCGTGTCCGGAGCCTGCCCTGGACCACCACGGGATCGCCCTTGCCGACCGCGGTGCGCACGGTGTCGGCGAGCTTGCGCCAGCACGTGACCCCGAGCGTCAGGGTCTCGCCGTCCTCCCAGTCGCCGATCGCGGTGTTGTACCGGCGCTCGGTCGAGGCGATGCGGAAGAAGGCGTTGCTCCTGCCGTCCTCGCCGACGCGGTGGCTGACGTCGCCGACCACGGTGCCAACAACGGTGATCACGGTGGAATTCCAGGCCATGGGACTCGCCTCCAGGTCGAGGGGTTGCGGGTCCAGGTTGCTCCGGTGGCGGGGCGGGGTGGTGGCGTGGACGGGGATCTGTGGACTACTCGCGGGTTGTGGACAGGTCGGGATCTTGAACCGCCTCGGACCGGGGAATTGTCGGTCCCGTGTGCTAGTGCGCCGCTCGACCAGCGCGAGTGAGTGAGCGCCCACTCATTGACATGAGTGAGTACTCACTCATACAGTGGCGGACGTGCCAGAGGAACCACGCCGCCGCCGCGCCCCGGCGATGAGCCCGGAAGACCGCCGCGAAGCGATCGTCCAGGCGACGCTGCCGCTCGTCGTCAAGGCCGGCGCGAACGTCACCACCAGCCAGATCGCCGCCGCGGCCGGGATCGCGGAGGGCACGGTGTTCCGCGTCTTCAGGGACAAGGCGGAGCTGCTGGACGCGTGCGTCCAGCGCGCGTTGCACTCCGACGAGGAGGTCGCCCGGCTCGCGGCGATCCCGGCGGACGCACCGCTGGAGGAACGCCTGACCGCGGGGGTCGCCACGTTCAGCGGCTACCTGGACCGCATGTGGGGCCTCATCGGCACGTTGCGCGAGACGGGTTACCGACCGCACGACGAAGACCACAAGAAGCACAAGGGACCGCCCATCGGCATGCAGCAGCTGTCGGACGCGGTCGCGGAGCTCTTCGGCGACGCGGATCTGCGCGTCAGCCCCGACCTCGCCGGGCGGATGCTGCTCGGCGCCGTCTTCACCAACCGCATGGGCGCGGGCTTCGGCGAGACAGAAGCCGAACCCGCCGCCATCGTCGAGCTCTTCCTGCACGGCGCGCTCAAAGGGGGAACACATGAGTGAGCTCATGATCGAGGCCCACGAGGTCAGCAAGAAGTTCGGTGACGTGACCGCGCTCGACGGCGTGAGCGTCACCGCCAGGAAGGGCACCGTGCTGGGCCTGCTCGGCCACAACGGCGCCGGCAAGACCACGCTGGTCAACATCCTCACGACCATGCTGCCGCCCACCGGTGGCGACGCGCGGGTCGCCGGCTTCGACGTCGTGAAGCAGGGCCACGAGGTGCGCAGCCGGATCGGCCTCACCGGCCAGTTCGCCGCCGTCGACGAACAGCTGAGCGGCCACGACAACCTCGTGCTGATCGCACGCCTGCTCGGTGCCAGCGGACGGCAGGCCCACCAGCGCGCGGACGAGCTGCTGGAGCAGTTCGACCTCACCGACGCGGCCAGGCGCAACGCCAAGACCTACTCCGGCGGCATGCGGCGCCGCCTCGACCTGGCCGCGTCGCTGGTCGGCCGCCCCGAGGTGCTGTTCCTGGACGAGCCGACCACCGGTCTCGACCCGGCCAGCCGCCTCGCGATGTGGGAGATCGTCGAGAAGCTCGTCGCGGACGGCACGACCGTGCTGCTCACGACGCAGTACCTGGACGAGGCCGACCGGCTCGCCCACTCGATCACCGTGCTGTCCCACGGCAAGGTCGTCGCGTCCGGCACGTCCGCGGAGCTCAAGGCCCAGGTCGGCCAGCGCACGGTGACCGTGACGCTCGACTCGGCGTCCGATGTGGACACCGCGGTGCGGGCGATCACCTCGGTCGGCCTCCACCCGGTCGCAGAAGGCCTCACGCTCACCACTCCCGTCAGCGCCTCATGCGACCTTGCGACGGTCGTGCGCGCGTTGGACGACAACGGCTTGGAGGCACACGAGATCGGCCTCAAAGAGCCCACTTTGGACGACGTCTACCTCACGCTCGCCGCGAACTAGGGGGAAATCATGGCGACATTGACCTGGCACGGCAGCAGCTACCCGACACAGGTTCTCGTGCTGACCGGCCGTTCGCTGCGCGCACTGCTGCGCACGCCCGCGCTGGTGTTCTTCAGCATCCTGCAGCCGTTGATCATGCTGACGCTGTTCAGCCAGATCTTCAGCAGCATCACCTCGACGGCGAACTTCCCGCCGGGCATGAGCTACATCAACTTCCTGCTGCCCGCGATCCTCGTGAACACCGCGATGCAGTCCTCTCTCGCGTCCGGCATCGGGCTCGTGCAGGACATGTCGAACGGTGTGCTCGCACGGTTCCGTTCGCTGCCCATCAGGCCCAGCACGGTTCTGTTGGCACGCAACCTCTCCGACGCCGTGCGGACCGCGTTCCAGCTCGTGCTGATGATCGCGTTCGGCGTGCTGGTGTTCGGGTTCCGGCCCGACGGCGGTGTGCTCGGCACGCTCGCGGCGCTGGGACTCGCGCTGGTCGTGGGGTGGGCGCTGAGCTGGGTGTTCATCGCGATCGCGGCGTGGGTGCGCAAGGCCGAGCTGATGCAGACCGTCGGCTTCCTCGCGATGTTCCCGCTGATGTTCGCGTCCAGCGCGTTCGTGCCGATCAACGGCCTGCCGGGCTGGTTGCAGGCGGTCGCCAAGGTCAACCCGCTGACCTACGCGGTCGACGCCGCCCGCAGCCTCGCACTCGCCCACCCCGTCACGGGCGTGGCCGGCGCACTGGTCACGAGCGGCGTGATCGCCGCCATCGGAGCGTTCTTCGCGGTCCGCGGCTTCCGCAGGCCGTTGTCGCTCTAGTCCTTCCCGGACATCTTCCGCAGCATCGCGTTGTAGGCCTCGAGGTCGGCGTCGCCATCGGCGTCGGCCTTGCGGTCCAACCGCTTCGCGTCCCGGCCGTCCTGCCGGGCCCACTGCGTGAGCAGGGCCACCATCACCACCAGCAACGGCAGCTCCCCCGCCGCCCACGCGATGCCGCCGCCGAGCCGCTGGTCCTCCAGCAGGTCCTGCACCCACGGCAGCGCCAGCCCGCGGTAGAACTGCTCGCCGATGACGTTCTGCGAACTCATCAGCACGACGCCGAAGAACGCGTGGAACGGGATCGACGCGAACAACAGGCCCAACCGCCCCAGCGGCGGCAGCTTGTTCGGTGACGGGTCCACGCCGATCACGGGCCAGTAGAAGACGTAGCCGGCGAGGATGAAGTGGGCGTTCATGGCGAGGTGCGCCCAGTGGAACGGCAGCGCGGCCTCGAACAGCCCCGAGAAGTACAGCGCGTAGAACGAGCCGACGAACAACGCCAGCGCCACGAACGGGTTCGTGAGCAGACGCGCGACCGGCGAGTGCACGAACGCCAGGACCCACTCCCGCGGCCCCGGCACCTCCTTGCTCACCGGCAGGGCGCGCAACGCGAGCGTCACCGGGCCGCCCAGGACGAACAGGATCGGCGTGAGCATGGACAGCACCATGTGCGCTTCCATGTGCACGCTGAACATCGCGGGCGAATAGCGGCCCATGCCCGACGACGTCGCGAACAGCAGCGAGAAGCACCCGCACAGCCACGCGGCGGTGCGCCCGACCGGCCACTTGTCGCCGCGCTTGGTGAGCCGGCGCACGCCCAGCACGTAGAGCACGGCGAGGATGACCGCGACCGTGCCGAAGATGAGGTCGAACCGCCAGTCGAACAGGATCCGCGCCAGGGTCGGCGGCCCGTCGAGCTCGTAGCCGATGGCGATCTCGGTGCGGCTGGGCAGCGCGACGCTGCCGGTCGGCGGAGGTGTCCTGGCGAGCGCGACGGCGAGCCCGATCGTGAACATCATCAGCAGGACCTCGACGCCCGCGAGCTTCAGCAGCGCCGCGGGCCGGCCGTCGACCACGCCCTTCACGCCGCGTTCGCGCTGGAAGTACCCGAACACGCCGAGCACCACCAGGCAGGCGATCTTGCCGAGCGTCAGCCAGCCGTAGGTGGAGGTCACGAGGTCGCCGGGCGTGATCCTGACCAGCGCGTTCACCACGCCGGAGACGGCCAGGACGATCCAGCAGACCAGCGCCAGCTTCGAGAAGCGGGACGCGGCCAGCGGCAGGTGCGCACCGCCACGGCGCCCGTGTGCGAGCAATGCGATCAGACCGCCCACCCACAGCACCACGGCGACGAGGTGCCACAACAGGCTGTTGGTGGCCATGTCGTGCGAACCACCCGACGACGAGTGGCCGGTGACCGCGACCGGCACCAGCGCGAAGATCGCCACGAACAGCAGGACCGCGGTCCAGCCCCACGACAGCACCAGCCGGCAGCCGAGCGCGAGCAGCGCCACGACGATCGCCGTCAGCGCCCACGCCTTCGACTGCTCCAGCAACATCGACGTGTCGATCATCTGGGTGACCGTGAACGACGACACCGGCCGGTCGATGGCCGAGGCAGTGGTGAACGGCACAGACAGCACCGCGCCGACCAACCAGACCAGGGACGCCCATCCGGCCGTGCGCAACGCCGCGTACCCGTCGGCCGCGAGGTTCCCGGACTGCTGCGGTGGCACGAGGAACGCCGCCAGCAGCAACGAGCCGATGGTCACGACCGCACCCACCTCGGTGAGGACGCGCACGACGAGCAGACCGGCCGGCGGGTTGGGCGAGAGCGCGCTCAGCGCGACGGCGACGAGCGCCGCCACCGCGAAGCCGATGACGACGAGTGGGATCAGACCTGTTCTGGTCGAGCGCTCGATAGCCACGGCCTGGAGCCTACGCACCCTCTAGTGTTGCCCTGTGTGAGCCGTTCTCCCCTCCTGCTGGTGGTCGCGTTCGTCCTGGCCGGCTGCTCGTACAGCATCCAGGGCGATCCCGTGGCCGCACCGTTGCCGCCCGGCCCCGCCGTGGCGACACCGCGCAAGACGGCGAACGTCGACCCGTGCACGCTCATCGGCGACGACGACCTGAAGTCGATCGGCACGCCCAAGTACAAGCCGAGCCCGCAGAACGACAAGATCCCCCACTCGTGCCTGTTCGTCCTGAACGAGGACGCCCAGGTGATGGTGGCGGTGCCGTACCGGTCGTTCGACGAGTCGAAGAGCCGGCAGACGAAGGGCTCCGAGGTCCAGACGCTCAAGCACGCCACGTGGCTGTCCTGCGGCCAGGAGGGCGAGAACATGGTGTGCACGGCCACGATCGCGGTGTCGCGCAACGAGTCGTTGCTGGTCGCGATCAGCAAGAAGGCCTCGACCGGCACGCAGGCGACGAAGCTGCTGGAACCGGTCGCCCAGACCGCCCTCAAACGCCTGCCGGCTGCCTCGTAGCCCGTTTCGCGAGCCAGGTCGCGGGGATGATGAGCGCGGTGACCAGCGCCACGAACCCGAGCGACAGCACGAGCGAGCTCACGTGCGCGAGCCCGCCCACGATCGGCGGCCCTGCGAGGAACCCGGTGTAGGCGATCGTCGTCACCAGCCCCAGCTCGCGTGCCCCACCGCTGCCGTCCGCGCGCTTGCCCGCCTCGCCCGCCAGGTCCATGACCACCGGGAACGAGAACGCGAGCCCCAGCCCGGCCAGCCCGAACCCGGCGTAACCCGCGGCCGGGACCGGCACGAGGACGGTGAGCGCCAGCCCCGTCGCGGCCAGCCCGCCACCCGCGGCCAGCAGGCGGTGCGGCCCGAGCTTCCGCTGCACCGGCTCACCGAACCACCGTGCGAGCGCCATCGTGACCGAGAAGCCCGCATAAGCGTAGGCCGCCGCCGCGTCACCCATACCGCGCTCACGCACCATGAACAACGCCGACCAGTCCGCTGTCGCCCCTTCCGCGATGGCACTGCACAACGCCACGGCCGCCAACAACCACAACACAGGGCTCTTGAGGACGCTGGCACGTTCGGTGGCCTCTTGCCTATGCCGCTCCCCCACTCCTCCGGGAATGCTCTTCGCCACAATCGCCGTGACGATCAGGCCGATGAGCGCCGCAACCAGGAAGTGCCTCATGGGCGTCCACTGCGCCTGAGCGGCGGCAGCGCTGCCCAACGACCCGATGAGGCCGCCGACGCTGAAGCCGGCGTGGAACTGCGGCATCAACGGCCGCCGCAGGTCGCGGACGACCGTGACGGCGGCGATGTTCATCGACACGTCCATTGCGGCGACGCTCGCGCCCAACGCGACCAGGCTCAGCCCCATCTGCAACGGCGACTGCGACAGCGCCAGCACCGGCAGAAGGAGCGGACAGAGGAGGGTGCTCGCTATCAGCACCCCTCGCGACCCGTAGACGGCACAGATCCGGGCCGCCACGGGCGCGGTGAACGCCAGCCCGGCGCTCGCACCGAGCAACGCGAGCCCGAGGACGCCCTCGTCTGCACCGACCTGGTCGGCGAGGGCGGGCACGCGGGAGGCCCAAGTGCCGAAGGCGGCGCCGTTCAGCAGGAAGACGACGAACGTGACGAGCCGTGGGGACATGTCCCCCAGCATGACTGAAGCGCTTCAGGGTCGCCAACTCCCTTCTTACGCCTCCTCGCCTACGATGCTGTCCGTGGACTCCGACCGCCGCCGCAGGCCGACGCTGGACACCGTCGCCGCCGCGGTCGGGGTATCGCGGGCAACGGTGTCGAACGCGTACAACCGCCCCGACCAACTCTCGTCGTCGTTGCGCGAACGCATCCTCGAGACGGCGCGCTCTCTGGGCTATGCGGGCCCAGACCCCGTTGCACGCTCACTGGCCACACGGTTGTCAGCCGCCGTGGGCTTCATGCTGCCGCAGGGCCTCCGCGGGGCGTTCACGGATCCGGCGCTGTCCATCGTGCTCGACGGCCTCGCACAGACCGTGGACGGCCACGACCACAGCCTCGTCCTCATGCCCGGCGACACCACAGGCGGACCACGCCCCTCAATCGTGACGCGCGCGCAAGCGGACGTGATGGTCGCCTACTCACTTCCCGACTCCGCACCGGCACTGGACGCCGTGGCCGCCCGCGGCCTGCCACTCGTGGTGATCGACCAGCCCGAGCTGCCCGACTCCGCACGCGTCGAGGTCCAGGACCACCGGGGCACCTCGCTCGCGGCGGAACACCTGCTGTCCCTGGGCCACACCCGCTTCGGCGTGCTGATGTTCGCGCTTCACCCTGACGGCGCATCCGGCCCGGTCTCCGCTGACCGCCGATCGGCCGTGCCGTTCCGCGTGAGCCGCGACCGCCTGGCCGGCTACCTGGACACTTTGGCAAAAGCCGGGGTGCAACCGGACAATGTTCCGGTGTGGGAGGCGCGCGGCAGTGATCGCGAGTTCGGACGTCTCGGCGCGCGGTGGCTGCTCACCCGCACGCCCCGGCCGAGCGCTTTGCTGTGCGCGTCGGACCAACTGGCGTTCGGCGCACTCCGGGCCGCCCGCGACCTAGGCCTTTCGGTCCCCTCCGACGTGTCGATCGCAGGCTTCGACGACGTCCCCGAGGCGGCCTACAGCGACCCACCGCTGACCACGGTGCGTCAACCCCTGGCCGACAAGGGCCGCCGAGCCGGCGAACTGGCCCTGGAACTGCTGGCCGGCAGCAGACCGCCCCAGCCGACGAGACTCGACGTTTCCCTCGTGGAGAGAGCCTCAACGGCCCCTAGAACGTGATCCGCGTCACGTTTACCCCGTTTCCGCCACCCGTTTGGCCGTAGGGCGGAAACGGACGATCGACTCCGGACGATGTGTCCGGTGGGGGCAGCGGGCGACCACGCATCGTGGCCGCTCCCGCACCCCTCCAGCCTCTGTAGCTCAGTGGAGAGAGCGAGGGACTTCTAATCCCGAGGTCGCAGGTTCGAATCCTGCCAGGGGCGCTGGATAACAAGGCCGCTGACCTGCACAGACAGGTCAGCGGCCTTCTTCGTTCTTGATCTTAGGCCGCTCCGGTGGAGCCACACGTGGAGCCAACCTGCCCTACCGTGGCTCTATGGCCCCTCGAAAGTCACCCTCGAAGCCCAAGCAGCGGGGCGAGATCCTCCCGCTGCCCAGCGGCTCGCTGAAGGTGCGGGTGTACGCCGGGAAGGACCCGATCACGGGCAAGAAGAACTTCCTGACGGAGACCATCCCGCACACGCACCCGGAGCTTGAGAAGGAAGCTGAGCGGGTTCGCACGAGGTTTCTCAACCAGGTCGACGAGCAGCGCAACCCGCGCACCAACGCGACGGTTGACGCACTCCTGGACGAGTACCTGGAGAAGATCAACGTCGATAAGAGCACGCGCATCGGCTATGAGGGCAAGATCCGGAACCACATCCGGCCGCTGATCGGTCACCTCAAGCTTTCCAAGCTCGACGCTCACGCCATCGACACCTTCTACTCGACGTTGCGCGCGTGCCGCGCCCACTGCGGCGGCAAGGGCAACTTCATCGAACATCGCACGAAGCGACAGCACGTCTGCAACGAGAAATGCAGGAAGCACGTGTGCCGCGGCTTGGACGTTTCGACCATCCGGCAGATCCATTCAATCCTCGGCGGAGCCCTGAAACGTGCCGTCAAGTGGGACTGGCTCCGGATCAACCCGCTGAACCAAGCCGAGACTCCCCCGACTCCGACGCCCAACCCCCATCCGCCGGAGCCCGAAGAAGCGGCGGCCGTCGTCAGCGCGGCCTTCCGAGACTTCGCGTGGGGCACTTTCGTCTGGCTGACGATGGTCACCGGAGCGCGGCGTGGCGAGATGTGTGCACTCCGGTGGGATCTCCTCGACCTGGACCGGGCAGTTCTCCAGATCAAGACGAGCATCGGGCAGGAGGGCAAAGAAACCTGGGAGAAGGACACCAAGACCCATCAGCAACGCCGCATCGCTCTGGACGCGGAAACCGTCGCGTTGCTCCACGCTTACCGGCAGCAGTGCGAAGACAAAGCGGCCGAGTTCGCGCAGAAGCTCAAGCGGGACGGGCGGATCTTCTCGAACTCGATCGACCACAGCACCTATTGGAAGCCCGACACGGTTTCGCAGCGCTTCTCCCGTCTCTGCGAGAAGCTGGAGGTCGACACCGATCTTCACTCACTGCGCCACTACTCGGCCACTGAACTCATCAGCGCAGGCGTGGACCCGCGCACCGTCGCCGGACGCCTGGGACACGGCGGCGGTGGCGCCACGACGCTGCGGGTGTACTCCGCCTGGGTCTCAGAGGCGGATCAGCGCGCGGCCGGAAACCTTCGTGGCCGCATGCCGACCATGCCGGTTTCCATCGATGTCGACGGTTCAGCGGCCAGCACCGTGGAGCCCGAAATCCGGGGTCCGTACCAACAAATCGCCGCTGATCTGCGCGGCGCGATCGTGTGCGGCGCATTGAAGCCTGGGGACAACATCCCCACCGTTGTGGAACTCTGCCAGCGCTACAACGTGGCAGCGGGAACGGCGAACCGCGCGGTCGCCGAACTGAAGGCAGACGGGCTTGTCACGGCAAGTCGTGGCAAGCGCGCGGTAGTGGCGCCGTTGAGTGAGTCGAGCTTCGCGAACGTCGTCAGCCTGAAGAACAGGCGCGCGAACAAGTAGCCGCTACAGGTCCAGCGCCTTCAGCACCGGCTGGTAGATGCGTTCGGCCGGAATGAGACCGACCAAGCTCGACTTGTCCACCCACTGCACGTCCGCGTTCTCGAACGCGTCAACGTTCTTGGCCGCGCCGGCGACGTAGTCGCAGAGCACGTACTCGCAGAGAACCTGTGTCGCCGGATGCAGTCTCGTCCCCAGTCCCCCGCGTACGACGCAGTGAACATCCGTCTCGCTGAGCGTCTCGCGCACGGCAATCGTCTCTGGCGCGGCACCGGGCTTGACCATTCCTGCCGGAAACTGCCACCCAGCCGGTCCATCGTCGCCACGCCGACGCACGACCAACACCTCTGAACCCCTCAACACGACCGCTATCGCGACCCGCAACGGGTGTACGGCCGTGTGCGCGTCCGGCTGCTGAGGCGGCGACAGCAGTTCGGCTATCGAGAGACCGAAGATGCGTTCGAGCAACCGGGCGTTGGCGGGCCGCACCGGCCCCAGCGGCGTTCCGTCCTTCCGCACTCCGGCGACCAGCCGGAGGAGATGCCGCACGCTGAGCGTGCCCGGCTCGTTGTGTTCGCGCGCGAAGTCTGTCGCGAACTCCACGAACTCCTCATAGGTCAACTGCCGCGCCTTGATCTGCTCTTCGAGCACGGTGCGGGCAGGTGTCGCCGTCAACGTCTTCGCGGTCATCCCGACCTCCCCACCACCAGTGGCGCTCAAACGGCGCACTCATGGCATCCGCATGTCATGTTCATGAGCCCGGTTCAACGTCAGGCTTGATTTCAGTCTGGCACAGACCCCTTCGCAACGGGTCTTTCGAGTGCCCCGTTCACGCGGACAGAGGCGGGTGGGTGACGGTGTGGAGTGAACTGGCGAAGGACGCGGGCGGAATCGCCCTGTTCTTGATCTGGCTCGTGTTGCCGCTGGTCTACGTAATTGCGCTCGGTCGCCGGTACGTCCGGTTGGCACGAGAAGCGGCGCAGGAAGCAACGTGGGCGTGCGAGGAAGTCCAAGACGTCTTGGACGACCTCCAAGCCGCCGAATGCCCGGACGACGACACTCATCCCGTTATACCGGCCGCGCGCACCGAGGACACCCAGGAACTCACCCCGGTCCAGCCACCGAGCACGGGCGGCAGGCATCGGCTCGACGAATCACGCCTCCCCGAGGTGATGTCGTGCCGGAGGTGAATCGCTCCGTTCTCCTCGTACGCCTGCGCCGTGGCGAGGTCGGCGAGACGCAGCGCGTGTGTCACCTCGTTCCGGCGCCACCTGACGACGAGATTCCAGCGTCGCTCACGGGGTACTGCGGTCTTGTGATCCTGCCTGGTGCGGCGGAACTACTTCACGCTCCGGACGGCATGCCGTGCGTCGGCTGTCTCTTCCGCAGCCCTCTGGCTCCGGTCAAGGAGATCCGATGAACGTTGCACGACAGTTCCGGCTCGCACCGCTGACCGTCGAGATGCTGACGCGGGTTAAGCGGTACGCGAACCTCTCGCCGGACGAGGCCTTGGAAGTGCTGGTCAGGTACGGCTTCGTCGCGTACCGGATGACGGTGCTCCACCAGTTCGGCATGGATCCGAGCCTCGGTTCACTCCTCGACCTACCCGCAGGCCCGGACGAAGACCACCAGCCCGGTTGAGGGCTGGTGCGGGGGCCGACGCGACGCGCGCAGTCGCGTCGGCTTCCTCCACCGCACTTCACGGAGTGAGCCGAACGATGCCGAAGAACTTCAAGTCCAGCCTTCAGAACCGTGCTGTTGCCCGCGCGCTTGCGTTGTGGTGCAGGGAAAGCGCCTTGAGCCTGTCCGACGTGAGCAAGCGTGTGCAATGGTCGTCGGCCAAGACGTCGATGATGCAGAACGGGCTGACGCCGATCACCGATGCCGATGTGATGGCGCTTGCTCTTGCGTACGGGATCGACGATGCGCGGCGTGAGCCGGTGTTCTGGGGAGCACAGCGAGCGCGTAACCCACGCAGGTTCGATCTGCTGACCGGCGGCACGGTGCCATGCGTCGGGTGGACCTACGACGAAGTGGAGGCAGAGGCGAACCACGTGCGAGCGGTCGCGTTGGACGTCTTACCGCCGTTGGTCCGCACGCCGGAGTACTCAGGTGCGGTCGGCCGTCAACAGGTCGGAGCAGTGTCCGAGCAGGGGCATCGTCGCTATCCCGACGGCCACCGTGAGCAGATGTTGCGGCATCTGACGGGCGTGGTCTCGCTGCGGATGGACATCGTGCTGGGCGCGGCGGTGTTGAGGCGGCCGGTGGGTGGCCCGTTGGTGATGGCGGATCAGTTGTTCCAGTTGGCGGCGTTCGCTGATCTTGACGGCGCACGGGTGTTCCTCGTGCCCGACGAGGTGGGCGCGTTCGCGGGGATGACGTCGTTCTCCCTGCTGTCGTTCCGTCAGCCGCAGTTCGACGACGTGGTGCATCTCGACCACCTGCACGGGGATGTGTGGCTGGAGAGCGAAGCTGAGCGGCAGCCCTACGCAGACGCCTTTGGGCGGCTGATGGATGTCGCGCTTCCGGTAGCCGAGACGTCAGAACGAATCGTGCAGGCCGCGCAGCGGTTCAAGGACGCCGCGTCCTGATCAAGTTGTGTCACAAAAGGAACCAGTACAAGGAACCGGTATGACGAGAAGGTTCTCGACCGCGCGTGGTCGAGAGTTCGGCGTGGGTGTGCGCGCGGCGCTTGAGGGTGCCAGCCTGACGGGGAACGCTGCCGCCAGGATGCTGGACTGGGACCCGTCCAAGGTCTCGAACCTGCTGAACGGCAAGGGCGGCGTCAGTCAGCTCGAAGTCGCCGTACTGCTGGGGATGTGCCGGGTCAACGCCGGCGAACTCGCCCGTCTGCTGACGCTTCACCAGGACACGCACATCCGGGGCTGGTGGCAACAGTACGGCAGGTGCGCACCCATCCGACTGCACACGGTGGTCGAACACCTGAAGGTGGCCCAGACGCTGACAAGCTGGCACACGCACATGGTGCCGCTGTTTCTCCAGACGGCGCACTACATGCGTGAGGTGCTGCTCGCTTCCTCGACGGTGCCGCAGGACGAGGTGCTGGACCGGGTGCAGGCACAGCTTGCGATGCAGGACGTGCTTCGGCTCAGCCGGACGAAGTGCACCTTCTTCATCCACGAGCTGGCATTGCACCTACAGATCGGCGGTGCTGAGGTCTACGCCGGGCAGTTGCTGCACCTGCTGTCCATGTCGGCCTGGAAGAACGTCAGCATCCGGATCGTGCCTGCGGCGTTGGGCGCGCACGCAGGTCTGGCGGGGTCGTTCACGCACCTGACCCTGGACACGTACGAGCCGCTGGTGTGGGTAGCTACCGAGAACTCCAGCCTGCTCGACGAGACACCGGACGCGGTCGAAGGCTACGACAACGTCGTTCGCGCGCTCGACGACACGAGTTGGGACGAGGAGACGTCCACAGCTTTCATCGCCAGCCTGTGTGACGGCCTCCCGCTGCCCGACGCTGACCCTGACGCGCCGCTTCCGCCTCTCGCGTAGACACACCGTGTGCCGCGCCGTCTCTCGGGATGGCGCGGCACACGGCTGTTTCTGGGCAGTTGTGACGGGTTATCCGTCACTCGTCACACCCGTCACGGCGGCCCATTTCCGCTGGTCATCGGTGGTTCGCTACCCGTCACAGGGCTTGTGACGGGTGACCCGGCCAGTGGGACGGGTTGTGACAGGTCAGCGGCCATCGTCGATCACCTCCGCCTCGACCACGGCGGCGCGGCGGATACGCTCGACGGCCGCACGGATGTCTGCCACGTCGTAGCCGCGCACCTGCCTCGTCCCATCGTCTGTGGCCACTCGGTCACGGGTTGGACGACAGCCAAACTCGGCCATGTCCAGACCGAACCCTTTGGGCTCGACACCCAGTGCCGCCACGAGTTCGGCCGTGGGCACGAAGTCCCGGCCATCGTCGTCAGCGAGGTAGTCCATGACGGACGCCAGCGGTTCCGGCAACTCGACTTCCGCCACGCGTTCCGCCTCGACTGGTGCGGGTGCACCTCCGGCGATAGCCCTTGCCACTGCCGCGTAATCAAGCCTTGCCGGTGTGGTCTGTCCTGCCGCGTGGCCGGTGAGAGTGCCCTCCTGTTCTCGTAGTGCGCGGCCTTGTGCGCAGATTTCGCGCCAGTCTTCGTTGGGCATGTAGAACGTGCGCACGGTCAGTGCCAGCACGTCCGCACCGGCTTGTGTCTCGCCGTCCGGGCGCAGGATGCCCACGCCCTTGTGGGAGGGCAGCAGGCGGCTGGAGTCGTAGCCTCGGGTGTTCATCTGCTCTCCGAGGATGATGTTGCTGTCGCGCCAGTCCATGACCCGCAGCGCGAACCGTGATCCGAGCACCGCCCGCAGCCCGGATGGGATGGTCTTACCGTCCGGCCGCTGTGTCGCCAGTAGCAGGATCACTCCGGCCGCTGGTGCCTTCTTGGCGAGCCACATCAGCAGTTCGCCGCAGTACTCCCCGGCGGTGAGCTTCTTGCCTTGCACCTCCACTGGTGTCCGGTCCTCCAACGGGATCTGGACCTCGTCCACGACCAGGGCGGTGATCGGCATCCCTAGTGCGACGTCGCGGGACATCGCCGGCGTGACCTTGGACTCCGGGCACGTGATGTCGTCGAGCTCCTGCATCCGCCGGTACCGGGCCTGCACGTCGGCCACGAGCTCCACGAGCCAGTCCACGAACCTCAGCACGTGCTCGGAGTCGTCACCGGCCATGAACCGGTGCGCCACCTGCTCGGCTGCCTTCCAGTCCTTTCCGTTCTTGAAGTCGGCGACGTAGACCCGCACGTGCGGGTCCAAGATCAAGCCCGCGGCCGCCAGCCGTTCGGCCATCGTCTTGCCCTGCCGGGGTATCGCACCGATCAGCAGCGACGTCCACACTAACGGCAGGTCGATCCTGCGGCCGCGCGCGTCGGTGCCAAACGGCACCGGCCGCCACGCGTCCCACCGCTGCACCGCCAGCAGCGGCGTGCGGATCGGCGGAGCGCTGTAGGGGTCCTCATCCGCGACCCACAGCGCCACGCGTCCGGCGTGGCCGCCGTTGCCCCGCACGCGCTCCACGTTGAGCTGAATCTCGTCCACGGCGAGCGCGGACGCCAGCGCGTCCCGGTTCTTCACCACGTCCACGGCCTTGCGAGTGGCGGGCAGGTCGACGGTGACCGCCCACCCTTCACCCTGCCGGGTGGCGCGGTGGACCAGGCGCAGCGTCTCGTCCTTGCCGATCAGCTTCGCGTCCCGGAACGCGTCCACGAGCACCTGCGGGTCCATCGTCCACGTCAGCGTGCGCGGTCCGGCGAGCACCGCCCGACGTCCCGGACTGCCGTCCTTCCGGCGCCCCAGCACCGCCAACGACACCGCCGCGACCAGACCGGCGAGCCACAACGAACGCGGCCCATAGAGCAACCACAACACCAGCCCCACCGTCGGTACTACGGTTGCTACGGCCCCGGTGACCTTCCACCGGAACAGAGTGAGCGCGCGAATGTCACCGAACTTGTCCGCCAGCTTCTCCGACTGCTCGGCAGCCTGGCGGTAGTCCCGCACTGTCACCCACGACCGCCACCACCGCACCGCGACCACGAGCCCACGAACGACTGCCCCCACGAACCGGAACGGCGAACGCAGCACCGCCACGACGACATCCTTCGCGGCCTGCACCGCATGAACACGGTCCTTCGCCCACAAAGGCACCCGTGGTGAACGCCGCCATCCGTTCACGAACTTCCGCCACCACGACGCGCGCGTAGCCGGGGACGCGTCGTTCACGAACTCGCCTTCGAGCACCTGCCGCACCGGCAGCACCTGGTCCACGCCGGCGAGTTCCTGACCGTGATCAGTCATCGGAATCACCGCCCATCTCGGCAAGCAACGCGGCCGACAGCCGAGACGACAGACCACGTGAGCAACCAGTGACACCACGGACCCACGCCGGACTCACCACGACACCAGGCGACCACTGCTCACGCGCTCGCTTCAAGTAGTCCTCAAACGACACCCGCCGCTGAACCTTCCGCCTGTGCCGCAGAGGCCTCGCAGGTTCATGAACGACCGCTACAGGTGAGTCCGCGGTGGCCGGTGCCTCGCGTGTGGACGCTTCCATGAACGCCGCCGACACCGCCTCCGTGAGCTTGTCCCGCAGATCCGTCACCGCCTCCGCCGCGACGAACACCACGAGCGGTGGAACCGAGTGCAGCACCACCCCGGACACTGATCCGGTCGCCCACGAGTGCCAGGTGTTCATGACATAGGTGGCGGCGAGCGTGAACCACTTCGCCCGCCGCGTCCAAGCACCCGTACGCACCCGGTACCGCGCGGTCACCTGCTCGGCCCGCAGGATCGCAAGCAATACCAGTGAGACGGTGGGATCGAGCAGCCATGCCGCCAGCCACGGCAGCGACCACGCCGGCGTGCCTGCCGCCGCGAAGGACTGCACGTTGGTCATCGTGAACGCGAGACCCAGCACAATCCCCGACCAGCACAACCGATCCACCTGACCGCGCACCCGCTCGACCCGCAACGCGATCACATCCGGATGCGTCGCGTACGCCCGCAGCTTCGCCGCCTCCGCCGCATCGGCGGCCAGTCTCTCCGCCGCCGGGGCGGCGGCGGGTGGCCGCCCGAAGGCGGCCACCCCTTCCCGAACCCGTCCTAGCGTCCTCATCGCCGCTCACCCCGACGGGGACTGTCGTGCGTGGTGATCGTGAGCGCCTTCGTCAGCGTGTACGCCGCGAACAACGCGGGCAGACCCAGCACCACGAGCAACAAAGTCGTGTCACCCCGGTGCGTGATCACCACCCACTGCACACCCACGATCGCCCCGGCCATCACCAGCACCCGCCCGGTCAGCGACAGCAACCGGGCACCGGCACGTGCCGCGTTCGCCGCTGTCTTCGCCCGTCGGGCACTCGCCCGCCAGACCCACAGCAACACCACGACCACACCCACCACAGCGAGGATCTGCGTTGGAGTCAGGTTGATCGTCATGACGACCCACCACCCTCACGGCGAGCACGCCACACCCGGAACACCTCACGGCGGTCCTCCTGCGACAGACCACCCCACACACCCACGGTGTCCTCACCGGCCGTGCGCAACTCCAACTCCAGACACACGCCCCGGACAGGGCAGTCCGCACACAACCGCGCAGCAGCCTCGCGGTCGCCGATCTCCTCCTGCTCCCACTCCGGACCGTCGCCGTCGGCCCACAACCACATGCACACGCCGTCCCGCGTCACGATCTCCAACAGGACCTCGTCCGGCACCTTCGCGTAGCGGTCCAACTCGGCCGCCACCACCTCGTAGAAGTTCTCCGGGTTCACCACGCACCCCCGGACTTTTGCGCGAACTCGCGGGCCGCACGCCGCTCAGCGGCGATACGTGCGGGGTCGACGAGCCCACCGGTCGCCGTCGCCTCGTTCAGCAACTGCTCAACCGCTGCGGCGGGAACCACGTAGCGAGTGCGCAACTGCACCGCCGGGAAGTCGCCCTCCCTGATCACTCGGTAGAGGGTGGAAGGCGCAACCCGCAGAATCCGGGCGGCCTCTCTGACTGTGTAGAACGCCGGTCGGGCGTTCTCGGTCTTCTCGTTCATGGGATTGGTGCCCTTCTAAGCGGAGCTGGATAATTTCGACCAAAAGATCGGGATGATTTCATCCCATCCAGACACAAAGGGAGCCCAACCCGCAGCCACGTTGTCGATGTCCGGGCCGCGGAATTGCCCCCGCGCTACGCTCAGCAGCGAGGCGGAGCGCGGAGGAATACGTGGCGGACGACTGGAGTGCGGTCGCAAGAGCGATCAACCAGCGCATGACCGAACTCGGCATGAATCAGCGAGAACTCACAGAACGCTCGCAAGTGTCGAAAGCGATCGTTGGCGAACTTCAGAACAACACCGTTCAACGCCGCCGCAGTGAACGAACGCTCGAAGCTCTCTCCGTCGCTCTCGACTGGCACCCCAACCACTTGCAAGCCGTGCTGGGTGGCCGCATCCCGCCGCAGGTCGGGGAGCCCGCAGCCCGCGATGACGATGTACTCGGCCGGCTGGCCGTGATCGAGCATCAGTTGCGCGAAATCGTCGCCCGACTCGGCGGAATCGATGCTCTCACCGATCAGGTGCGAGAGATCAACGAGAACGTCGAAAAGCTTGCTGGAAGCCTTGGAGTCGAGCGGAAACAACTCGGTCAGTAGGGGGTTCGAATGGCTGTTTCTCATGCCAATGAGTCAACGCCGAAAACCGCGTACCAACCATGCATGTCCAGTGCAAGAGCGATGCAAGTTCCATGCAACTCCAGTGCACTTCGCCGGCGAGCGGCGGTGTAAGCCGTGGATCTTGTGCGCGAGTGGACCGGCCGCACAGCGACCGCACTCCAGCGCGCACTACGCGAGTCCAACGAGACCTTCGCCGCTACCCTCGGCCTCTCCCCGCGCGCGGTCGCAAAGTGGCATGCGGAGCCCGACAGCCGGCCACGCCACGAGACACAGCAGCTCCTAGACCACGTGCTCGAACGAGCGTCGACCTCTGTACGAGCACGGTTCGCGGTAGAGCTTGAGTCCCAACAACCGACCGAGCGGCCACCGGCCAAGTCGGACAGCGGTCACATCCTACGAGTCGCGATAGCCGTCGTTGTGGACGAACGAAATGTCCTGATGGTCCAGCGTCGGGAAGACGACGGCTCGACGTCGTGGCAGTTCCCGGCAGGAATGATCAAGCCACGCGCCTCAGCCGCGACGACGGCGATCCGCGAAACACTTTCTGAAACAGGCGTTCACTGCCGCGTGACACGACACCTTGGTAGCCGATTGCACCCGATCACTCAGGTGTACTGTGAGTACCTTCTCTGCGAGTATCTAGCCGGAGAGGCACAGAACATAGACACAGTGGAAAACGTCAGCGTTATATGGACGCCCAGCGACCGGCTTACCCGGTTCATCCCCACAGAGACCATCTTTCCTCCGATATTGGATGCCCTGGAGGTACAAGACAGTGAGTGAACAGACACCTGACGATCAGCGGCCACCGATTGCAGCCGCCGTGATCATCCAGGATGGTGCGGTACTACTCGTCAGGCGTCGAGTCAAGGAAGGAAGCCTATCCTGGCAGTTCCCAGCTGGAGAAGTGGAGCCGGACGAGTCGCCGGAAGCCGCAGCAGCACGGGAAGCCAATGAGGAAACTGGCGTCACAGTCGACAGCGGAAAGAAGCTTGGTGAGCGTATCCACCCAAACACAGGACGACTGATGATCTATGTCGCGTTCAGCTCAATCGAGGGTGATGCGCGAGTAGCCGACAACGAAGAGCTCGACTCGTTCGCCTGGGTGCGCCACAACGAACTCTCCACATATGTGCCTTACCCATTCTTCGAGCCAGTTCAACAGCACCTTGATTCAGTGCTACCGAAAACAAGGTAAGAGTCTGCGGCCCGGCTTTGCGCGCACGCCGGGACCTTGAACCTATCTTAATTAGCACTCGTCTGAGGCAGTTACTGTAACACAGCACCACGCTCTGTCGATTTCCAACGAAGAGTGCCAAGTATCTTAGACCAGCCACAAGGAGCCACATGGAAAATCTCGAAGAAGAAAGTATGGCATCCATACATATTTCGGAAGTGACCCTATCCAACGAGATCACCATATCACTGCCCAGCAATGGCGTAACAGCCATTGTAGGAGGTAATAACTCAGGTAAGTCAACACTCTTGAGACAGATGTCTAACTGGATCTCAAATATGCCTTTTGCAGATCCGCCAATGAACGAACACAAGATACTTCACAACCTGCAGCTCGCCAAGGTTGGCACTCAGGAGAAATTCATCCATTGGATCCAGGAGAACTCCACTTACAACGAGAGAACTCCTACCAATCCAATCCCACAAGAAGGCTACGTTCGGCCCCGGACATCCGTGGTAGACGCCGAGTCTTTTAAGCAGGCCTGGAGCACGATAGATAACGGAGGCAGCCATCTTGGTCCCGCTGGCGAGTTTATAAAGCACTATCTTCCCGCAGGGAGTGGCTACGGATTCAATACCGGACGTCGACAAAATCCGGCACAACCTCCGAGCGATCCACTTCACTACTTGGAACACAGTAAAGATCTTCGCGACGCAAAAGACAAAATTTCTTACGAAGTTTTTAATGTTCATATTACGGTGGATAAGCTAGGTCAGCAAGTATGCCTTAGGGTAGGGAAGCCACCAGAAGACATCCCTCCTCCAGGATATGATGATGATGAGCGACCCTATCGGGAAGCTTTGGATCGGCTTAGCCTTCTCGATCATCAGGGCGACGGGATGAAGGCATTTATCGGCAAGCTATTGCCGATTATGACCTCGGCATATCACATTATCATGATCGACGAACCTGAAGCATTTTTGCACCCACCCCAGGCCACGCGCTTGGGGCGCTACTTGGGCACGCTCGCCAAAGAAGTCGGAGTGCAGGTAATTATCGCTACGCACGATCGAAACATAATCATCGGCCTTCTCGAAAGCAGAACTCCACTTTCAGTGGTACGCCTGAACAGAGAAGGCGATACCACAACGGCCAGTCAGCTTGATCCGGACCAGATCGAATCTATTTGGTCAGAACCGTCCCTGCGGTACAGTCACGTCCTCGACGGCCTGTTTCACACACGAGTTGTACTCGTCGAGAATCAGCGGGACTGCACCTTCTATGCTGCCGCACTCGACGCCGCGCACGAGAAGTCACCTCTACCTATTGCCCCAAGCGACATACTTTTTGTGCCAACAAATGGCAAGGACGGCCTAGCACCTGTCGTCAAGGCGCTTAAAGCAATAAAGATACCAACGGTGGCCTCCCCGGACATCGATATTCTGAACGACTCCGCAAAGATCAAGAAACTTGTCGAATATCTGGGACACTCTTGGGAAGAGTTTGAGGAGGAATACACGCTAATCACAGGACAATTCCGGACCCCGAGAACCCCGCTACTCGCCGCCCAGGTCGCCACGAGCATCGAAGACGTTTTCAAGCGGATACTCGAAGAGGATCCCAAGCGGAAGTGGGACTCCAAGCTAGCAGAGGAGATTCGGGCAGCAACGCGAAGCGATCAAAGTCCTTGGAAAGAGCTAAAGAAGCACGGAGTCAGCACTTTCGACAAGAGCGTTGATCTCAGGGCCATACAGTTTTTCGACAAAATGGATAAAATTGGCCTCGTAATCGTCAGAGTAGGTGAGCTTGAATGCTTCGCACAAGGCCTAGGCGTCAACGAAAGGAAAGGAAACGAGTGGCTACGGGCTGCCCTGAAAGCTGGCGCTCACGAAAGCGATGAGGCATCCAAGCATGTGCGTAGGCTATGCACCGTCTCACCTGCCATAGGCTAGCTTATCCAATTTTCGCGGTCGAAATAGTTGCGCGTGAGTTCGGAGTTGACAGATCTAATCCACAAGGGAAGATCAACTACGAGTGCTACCGGATAGCTCGCATCGTGGAGCCATCCGTGGAGCCAACGCTCGGAGAACCATGACCCTAGACGGACAGATCGGACATGGCTCCAAACCAGAAGACCTGGTAGAACAGCATAACCATAACGAATGCATCACTTCTAATCCCGAGGTCGCAGGTTCGAATCCTGCCAGGGGCGCTGGTTGTGACAGTTCGTCGGTGGGGTCGGCCTCAATAGAGGTCGACCCCACCGACGTCAACGGCTGGCGGTAGCCACAACGTCGCCTGGCTTCTCGCGCAGCGCGAGAACGCTGTCATGAGCGGCGCGAACCAACTCGGCGTCCAAGTCGTCGTTCTCCATCGCCTCGAAGCTGACGAACGAGGCGAGGCGGAGGAGCCTCTTCAGGAAATCCCGGAGCAGCTCTCGTTCGTTCAAGCCGCCTCGGTCCAGGCCACCCCACACCCGGAGGATGGCCTTGACCAGGTACGGGCTTCCGCCTAGCGCCTTGCGACGCGCGTAGACCTGATCGAAGGCGGCCTCGCCCAGGACCGCCAGCGCAGAGTAGGGGTTGGAATCGCTCGGGTCGTGAACGAGTTGCGCACGCCACCACAGGCGGCCGAACACATGACGAGTGATGTCCGAGGCCAACACCCGGTCACCGGTCGGGGAAGGGCCATACCGCCAGTAGGCGACGTCCGGCAGCAGGACCAGGGCGAGGAAGGCCCAGACGTCCCCGGACGCGGCTTCCGCCGGCACCATTCCCATCTCGGTGTGCAGCAACGCTGCCAGCGCCAGGTCGAAGTCGGCACTCGCTGACCTGCTCGTTTCGCTCGGAAAACCTGCATCCGTCGCCAGCGCGACCACCTTCGTGCGGAGCCGCGCCAAGTCGGCGGCGGTGACCCGATCACCTCCAGTCGCCACGAACACAGCAGAGGTGTGCATGGTGTCGCTGCGTGTCGTGAGCTCCGCCGGCGTCAGACCGCAGTACTCCGCGTACAGGTTTTTGGCCTGCCAGGGCAGCAGACGTGGATAAAGGCGGCTCATCAGACGTCCTCGAAGATGCTCGCTGCGGCCTGGACCTCGGTGGCGAACAGGTTCGGCGACTGGTCTCGGCGTTGGCGCAGGTGTTGAACGGAGACATTCGGGAAGAAGTTGTTCAGCAGACTCTGCAGAGTGGCGCCCAGGCTGTCTTCCGCGTAGTCGTTCTCCAGGCCGAAGTCAGGATCTGCCAGCGCGTGCTCGACCATCGTCCTGGCGATGTCGGCGTACGCGGCCGACAGGTACACCTTGTCGATGGCTCGTGGAGACGCCGCGTTCTGGAAGGCGGTCACGACTGGCTTCTTCTTTTCGTTGATGAGCAGCAGCAGGGCTCCCATCGTGGCCGTGTTGAGGTCCCCGCTCAGCTGCACGTGCCAGGCAGACTCGGCGGGCAGGTGAGTGGCTGAGAAGTCGACCACCGCGATGGGGAACTGCGGAGCGTCGCCCTGCAGCCGAAGCGACCGCCTGTGCGTCCACAGAACCGAGCCCCCGCGACGAGGAGCGGCAACGGCGTTGCTCGTCCGATGCCCCGCGAGGACCAACTGGGTGTCGAGCGTCAGCAAGCCGCCCAGTTGCGTACCGGGCAGTTCGATGTCGAGCTCCACCGTCTGGGCGCCGACACCGGACAAGGGGACTCGCTTGGCGGTACCGCGCAGACCCGACCCAGTCGCGGTCCAGACGACCACGAGCGACAACTTCGCATCAGGTGTGAGCCCGGTGGCCGCGTGGACGGAGTCGAGGTCGACGTGGACCTCGTTCCTCAGGAAGAGGTTCATCTGGTAGTCCCAGTCCGGCAGGGCGTCGGGCAGCTCGAACGCGTGACCGTCGATGACAAGGGTCCACTGCTGCGCTTTGACCGCCTCCTCGCCCGGCGTGCGATAAGGAAGTGCCCTACGACTCACCTCGCGACCTCCGCTCGCCTGACCGCAACGCTGATCTCCGTCACCGTGTCAGGAGCAGGGACAACCAGCAGCCGCCAAGTACCTGGGCCTCCTGATACCACGAGGGTGCTGGAGCGGTTGAGCGCCCCTTCCTCGCTCTGCCAGCCGAAGAACTGCGGCCGAGCCGCGTTGACGGGTGGGTCCGTCTCCCGCACACCGTTGCCCGGCAGCAGGATCGACAGCTGAGGAGAGACCTGCTGTGAGCCAGGAACAGGAAGACGGAACTCCTGTACGAGGACGACCTGCCCGTCTTGGGTGTCGTAGTAAGGCTCGTCGACGTACTGCACCTTCGGGCGAGGTGCCGGTGGCGCTGCGGGAAGTGTGCCTGCGAACGACCAGGCAGACCGTTCGTCCTGCGTTGTCCGTGCACCGCTGTACGGTTCATGCGGGTCGACCGAGGTAGCCGGCTGCTGGCTGCTCTCCCAGTCGGGCGCCTCACCTGTGGTATCCGAATGCTGTTGTGCAGGGTGAGCGTTCGCGCTGTCCTGGTGATCGCTGGGCCTCGCGTGACCGTACTCATCATCGTGGTCGTGCACGTCCCAGCTGTCGTCCACCGGAGTTGTCGGAGGCTTCCTGGGCTTGCCGAACTGGACGCCGCCCCCGACTCCCCACGAGCCGGTGACGAGGCTGGAGAACGCCCTGCTCGCAGCCCCCAAGGGCACCTCGACCCCGGACGACCTGACCTTGTCGTTGATCTCGACGAACGCTTCCAGCTTCTCCTTCAGACGCGTGTAGGTGACGCGTACGAAGGTCTTCTCGTGACCTTCCAAGAACTGCCAGGTCCAAGCGTCATGAGTGGGTGGTTCGGAAGCGGCGAACGTCGCGTCCATGTTCTCGTCCGCACGGAACACGCCGGCGTAGGACAGGTACTCGGCAGGCGGCTTGGGGCCTTTGTAGTACGTCACGACGAGTTCAGCCGTGCGCATCAGACAAACGTGGTGAACGGTCTTCTCGACTCCCATGACACTGGCGGCCGCGGTCGGCTCGAACGGCAACGCGAGCTGCTTCTCCAGCCCCAGGCGACCGAGTACGCGTCTCGGATTGTACGACTCGAGCACATGGCCTTTGTCCGTTGAGCGCATGTTGTCGTGAGCCTCGACGAACAGTCGGATGGGATATGTGTCCCTGGGATCCGGTACGGCCACTTCAGAACCTTGATGCCAGACGGAGAACGTCATCGGCTGCCGACCATCGGCCGCAGGCAGCATCTTCGGCCAGAGATTCCACAGGATCGTGTCGGCCAGGTAGTTCGCGGCGTCCGGCGAAGCCAGGTCGCCGAGATCAGGATCGATCACCACGATGCTCGTCCCGGTCTCGTCCGGCCCGAACGCGCGCAAACCGAGCCTGTGCGCCATCGCTTCCGCGGCCGATCCGACCAGCGGTTCCACGACCTCTCCAGCGTTGTCGCCCCACCAGTGACGACCGGTGTAGCGCGTCGCGTGGGCGCCGGCTCCCTTGACGAAGCTCTGCCACATGGCACATCCGATGAGGCGGGTCTCGAAACCACCCTTCACCCGGCAGCGGGTGTGCACCAGAACCGAGCCGGACTTCGCGATGAGGTAGAAGATGCCTTTGCCGAAGCCGTAGGTACCACCGCCCAGCGCGGTGTCCCGGGGTTCCCCGATGTTGCGCACGAACGAGACGAAGTCGTGGTTCTGCGTGACGGCGTTGTCCGCACGCGTCGGCCCTCCCAAACCACTCGTGCCCCGGTCCGAAATGGTCAGGATGTCGATGGTCCCCGCGGACAACGCGGCTCTGAGCGGGAGGTGTTCGGTCTGAGGCGCTTCACGCAGGAGCTCTTCACGCCAGACCGGGGCGTAGGCGGCGCCGACGGTCTGGAAGTCGATCCGGTAGTCGACGGTGTTGCCGGGAAGTCGAGCGTCCCAGCTGTTCTGGGCCGACTCACGCACCAGCACGGTCAACAGGTCGAGCTCCGGCCGACCGAGCTGGTTGCGGATCCCCTCGGCCGCGCTCGCTCCCTCTGGCGGGAAGGGCTGGGAGTACCACACGGGGTTGTTCATCGGTTCTCCCGAAGGATCTCGGCAAGGCGATCGTCGACCTGCGACTTGTCCATCGGCTGCGTCGCGATGGTGTCCAGGTCGACTGTGTAGTGGACGTCCCTGATGGAGTCCGGAACGAGGTCAGGACGGATTCTGGGGAAGGATTCGGTGACCTCGTACCACCGCTCCTCCTGGGTGACGTACCGAACGTCGCGGTAGAGATCTGCGTCCACAGGTCGGTAACCGACCAGGGCGAGCTTGTTGAAGAACCCGCTCTCGTCGTCGGCGAGTCGCCGTGTCTGTTCCAGCAGCTCCAACAACCCCACCCCCTGGTCCTGCGCTCGGGAGAGCCGGAACCACACCAGGTGGAGGTCCCCGCCCACCGGCGCTTCGAGCTGCGCCGCGCCGTGTACCCGGAACCTCCTCTCCTCCTGGGCCAACGAAGACTTGACCTCAATCGCATGAGCACCGACGACGACGTCGTGCCTGCCGCCTCCAGGCCCGAGCCACCAGTCGGTGGCCGTCGGCCACGACTCCAGAAGGCGTCGCAGGACCAGGAGCTCGCCGAACAACCCCGCCAACTGCTCAGGACCCAGTTCTACGGATGACTTCTGGAACAGGGCTCGCCACCGGTCGAGGACTGTGTACAAAGCCTTCAACGGTCGCTTCGGTGTCGCTTCGACCGCTTGGAGCACGTCTGCGCACAGGCCGGTGAACACGTCGTTGAGGTCGGTACGCGCACAAGCCAGGTCCGCATAGCGGACATAGGAGTCCTGATCTTCCAGAGGACGTTCGCGCAGTCGCAACGCGGAACCATCTCCCCTGGTCCGCACGTGCTGACTCGCAGACAGCGGTACGAGCAGGTGACGGCGGCCTTCGTGGTCCACCGCGACGTCGAGTGGGCCGTTGACCGAAGTGGTCGGGAGCGTTGTCGTGCGAAGCCTGTTGGGAGCGGATGCCACCTGCTGCTCGAGTTCGAGCCAGCGCTGGTCGAGCAGCTCCCGGAACGAAGCGGCCATCACACGTCCACTTCGTCCAGTGCCGTGATGTCCTCTTCTTCGATCACGACCTTCGAGAGGTCCGCGCTCACGTACGTCCACCTGACCGTGGTGTCCTCGCCCTGTGGCTCGGGGAACACCAGACCGACGCCGATGGCGTCCTCTTCAAGACCGAGGGGTTCGCGGTTCTGTTCGCTCTTCTTGCTGGGCGTGGAGTCCTTGTCGATCGGGTAGAGCACGAGGAGCCCCGTAGCAGGGAGCTGGTCACGACGAAGCTTCTTGATGTCTCGCTCCTCCAATCCGCTCTGCCCGGTCACCTGCAGGTCGACGGCCGCGTCTCTGCGGCTCATCAGGGTCTTGATGTCGACGAAACCGTCGACAACGGGTCCTTCCAACCGCGCACGCGTCACCTTGCCGACGCGTACGTCCGGAGCGAACTCGAAGTCTTCGGCGCCGGTCCGCCCGGCCGGGTTGCCCACGATCGCCACGTTCCACCTGCGCAACGCGGAGGCCGCCTTCACACGCTTGTTGATGTACGACGCGATGAGTCCGGCGTCGCACTCCTGGGACTTCTCGTGGAACTCGTAGGTGTCGAGGAAGTTCAAGATCCGCTCGTAGGAGACGTCGCGGAACAGGACCCGGCCGGGCAGCAGGCCCTTCGAGTCGTTGACGGCGCCGTCCGCGATGGCGTCCGCGACCAGCCTCTTCGCCGCCAGTTGGTTGTTGCGCAACCATTCCGGGTCGGTCTTGAAGTATCGGGTCTGGATTCGATGCCCGCCGTACGCACAGGCCGCTGACACAGCGTCCTTCATCTTGGCCGCGGCCGTGACCCTCAGCTTCGGATGGGTCCTGAGACGTACCGCGAACTGCATCGGCGTCTTGTCCTCGACCATGTAGACGTCGATGTCACGCCGCATCTCGTTCTCCACCGTCGCCAGGTGGCGGAACCAGTCACGGAGCTCATCGGTCATCCAGATCCGCGGCAGGTCCGCGTACCCGTCGCGATAACCGAACCAGCGCCCCATCTGCAGCAGGGTGTCGTAGGCCGACACAGCGCGCACGAAGTAGCTCACCGCGAGGCCTTCGAGCGTCAGGCCACGGGACAGGGTGTTCCCACCGACGGCGATGGCGGTCACCGCGCCGCCTTCGTAGTCGAGCCGATCCTTGCTGCTGGAGTTGTCCATCACGATCTTGCAGGACCTGATGGACTCGGCCAACCGCGACCGGAGCTCGTTGAACTCGACGGTGCGCTCGCCGAAGAGCTCGGCGTTGACCCTGCTCGTCTCCTTCTCCCAGATGCTCTGGAACTCGTCGAGCAGCGCTTGGTCACCCGCTTCGACCGCGCGAAGGCACTTGTCCCTCATCGCCCTCAGCGGCGGGCCGAAGCTGTTGTGCACCGAGGTGTTGACGCTGGTGTGGATCAGCATCGTGCAGTGGGCCTTACCGGTGCCGCGCACCCGTCGCGCAGCGGTGGTCAGCCAGAAGTAGAGGACCGCGTCGCGAAGGCTTCCAGCGATCTTGGGCATGAAGCCGTCGACGTCGTTCTTGGAAACAGGCCGAACGTTCTCGATCTCCGCGGCAGGCACTTCGCGGATCATGTCGTGGCCGTCGAAGACGTCCTCCGGGTCCTCACCGTCCAGGGCGTCCCGTCCGAACAGCACCTCCGTGCCGAAGTGGCCCTTCGGCTGCGGGAGGTTCACGATGAAGTCCCTCGGATACAGGTCTTTCGGCATCGAGGGGTCGATCAGCAGGTTCGCGAACGGCGTCGCCGTGTAGCCGACGTACGCCGACTTGGGCAGCCGCTCGAGGATCTGGCAGATCAAAGGGTTGATCGTCCCGGTTGCGACCGTCGCCTGGTCGGCCTCGTCATCGATGATCAGAGCGGGGCAGTCGCGCAGGTGCTCCGCCGCCGAACCGAGCCATTCGTTGAACTTCTCCAGCACCGTCCGGTTCTTCTTGATGACGCAGAGGACGTGCTGCTTGTTCCCCGTGGCGAAGTACCCGGCGGCATTTGCGGGAGGGTTGAAGTCCTTGTCCGGATCGGTGAGTGGCATCCAGCCGGACCGGTTGGGGTCGACCAGCTGCTGTTCCAGCCGCAGTTGGGTCTGCCTGCGCAGACCGTTGTGGATACCGGCCAGCACGATGAACAGCTTGTACCCGCGATCAGCCGCTTTGGCCATGACCGCCGTGAAGTTCGTGGTTTTGCCGGACTGCACGTACCCGACCACCAGACCGCGGGTGGAGAACGCTTTTTCCTTCGGGTGCCTGAGCATCGAAACGACCTTGGTCGACGCGGCGTCGAGATTCTCGATGGACTCGTCGGACCAGCCGTCTTTGCTGAGCAGACCGGTGATGGCGGGCCAGCACTTGTCCTTGGGGCGAGGGCCGGTGTACCAGGTGAAGCGGTTGCCGAGGACGACCGACTTCGGCTCCTCGCGCTCCTTGATCTTGATGGTCTCCTGTTCGTGGTACTCACTGACCTGCTGCAACAGCTCCTGGTCAGCGCCGAGGATCGTCATCTTCTTGATCGCCTCGTCCGGCGTACCGGACTCGAGCAGATCCAAGAAGACTTCGTACACCTGCTCGAACCTGGACACCACGGATCCTCCACCAGTGCGGGCAGCTCGCGTTTTCGACGGCACTTTTCAGCGAATTCGCTCAGGCCGCACATCTACCAAGTAACCCTAACGATCGCACAAGACGACGCATTCGTTACTCGAATCGCCTCCATCCAAACCGATTCGCCTCGGATGGAGTACACGCGCACGCCGTCGGGATCGGACGCCACGCCGGCGGACGGGTCAGAACCAGCGGCAGCGGCCGGCTAACATGTGAACACAGGTTCGATCAGTAGGTCGAGCCGGTTCGACCCGCAGCGCGGAGACGGAGTTCGATGTCTGATCGGTCCGGATCCGGCGCTGAGGCATCAACACTCAAGGTGGTCGACCTGTTCACGGGGCGCGACGACCTGGCACAGGGATTCGCGAGCCGGGCGTGCGTCGCAACCACGAAACGCGAAGAGGAGACCGATCGGGTAGCGGCGCTCGGTCGAATCCGGCGCTACCCGATCGACGGGCGTAGAAAGGCTTGAAGCCGTCGAGAAGGGGCAGGGCGTGGGGTGGAGCACCCGGCAGTTGGCGGAGCTGGCCGGCACGACGTTGCGCACCATCCGGCACTACCACGAGGTGGGGTTGCTGGCGGAGCCGGAGCGCAGGGCCAACGGGTACAAGAGTTACGGGGTGGCGCACCTGGTGCGGGTGTTGCGCGTCAAGCGGTTGACCGGGCTTGGGTTGTCGTTGGCGCGGATCGCTGAGCTCGGGGATGCGGATGAGCACCCCGAGGAGGCGTTGCGGGCGCTTGATGCGGAGTTGGCCAGCACCATTGAGCGGTTGCAGCGGGTGCGGGTGGAGTTGGGGGTGATCCTGCGGCAGGCGTCGCCCACCGAGTTGCCGCCGGCGGTGGCGAAGGTGGTGGCGGAGGCGGACCTGTCTGCGGCGGATCGGGCGTTTTCCGTGGTGTTGGCGCAGGTGTTGGCGCCGGAGACGTTCGCGCGGTACGCGGAGTCGGTGCGGGAGCACGGGCGGTGGCCGGTGGAGGTCGAGTTCGACGAGCTGGCCGAGGACGCGGACGAGGGGACTCGGCAGCGGCTTGCGGAGGCGATGCTGGAGTTGCCGATCGTGCGGGAGATGAAGGTGATGTTCCCCGGTGGGATCTACGCCGACGCGCCGCGTGGGGCGAAGTACGCCAGTGAGGCTGCGGGGCGGGCGTTGGTGGACCTGTACAACTCGGCGCAGCTCGACGTGCTGGTGCGGATGGGGCGGAGCCGGGAGTGAGCTCGGCACCGTCCACACCGGACGGTGCCGAGCTTGTGCTAGGCGAACGGGGCCTGGTCGACGGCGCAGGTGCGCTGGGTCGGCAGGACGCCGGTGAACAGGTACTCGCGCTTGGCCTTCTCCGCGCACGTGCTGCGGACGTACATCGAGGTGTGGCCGGAGCCCTCGACGGTCAGGAAGCCGGTGCGGGCCATCTCCGCGGCGCCGTCCTGTGCGCCGTGCAGCGGGGTGGCCGGGTCGAACCTGCTGTTGACGAACAGGATCGGCGCGGAGGTCCAGCGGTTCCACGGGCCGGTGTAGCGGTCGGTGTCACGGCCCTGCCAGAACGCGCACGGCATCATGTCGTACACGATCGGGCGGCCCCAGTACGGGACGCGCTCGTCCTCGCTCTTGCCGTACCTGGTGTACGCGGCGGTGTCGCGCGGGAAGTTGCTGTCGGAGCACTGGATCGCGTTGAACGCCTCGGTGCGGTTGGAGATGTAGTCCGGTGCGGCGACGGCGGTGCGGGCGAGCGCGGGTTGCGTCTCCCACAGGGTTTGCAGAACCTGCGCGGTGGACTGCCAGGTGTCGGGCTGGGACATCGCGTCCCACACCGTGCCGATCAGCGCGGCGCGGTCGAACGTGCCGTCGGGTGTGGTGATCGGTGTCGCGGTCACCTTGGTGACGAGGTCCGCCCACTTCTTCTTCAGGTCACCGCCGGCGAACGCGCACTTCGTGGCTGCTGTCGCGCACTGAGTCAGGAACTGGTCGAACGTCTCGGCGGTGCCGCGCGGCACGTCCTGGCGGGTGTCCAGCGGCACGGTCCTGCCCTGGTCGCCGTGGCCGGTGGCGTTGCCGATGAAGTCGAGTGAGCCGTCGAACACGAGCGCGCGCACCTTGTCCGGGAACAGGTTCGCGTAGATCGCGCCGAGGTGCGTGCCGTAGGAGATGCCGTGGTAGGTCAGCTTCTTGTCACCGACGGCCTTGCGCAGCAGGTCGAGGTCGCGGGCGGTGTTCGCCGACGAGACGTGGTCGAGCAGGTCGCCCGACCTGTCCTCGCAGCGCTGGGCGAACTCCTGGTGCTTGGCGTGGAACGCGGGCTCGTCTGCGGCCGTGACCGGGTAGAGCGGGATGGAGTTCAGGAACGCCTGCTGGTCCTCGACGGAGTCGAAGCAGCGCACGGTCGCGCTCCTGCCGATGCCGCGCGGGTCCCACGACACGACGTCGAAGCGGGAGCGCAGCTCGGACGAGAACAGCCACTCCCACCTGGCGCGGGCGCGCAGCCGGTCGACGCCGGACGAGCCGGGGCCGCCGAAGTTCACGAACAGCGAGCCGATCCGCTTGCCCGGGTCGGTCGCGGGCAGGCGGATCAGCGCGAGGTCGATCTTCGTGCCGCGCGGCTGGTCGTGGTCGAGCGGCACCTCGGCGGTGGCGCACTGGAACCCGTCCTGGCAGTCCTGCCAGGACAGCGCCGGGGTCTGGGCCCCGGACCCGGCCTGGGCGGTCGCCGCCGGTGCCAGACCGACCAGCAGCGCCGCCGCCATCAACAGTGGTTTCACGAGATCAACTCCCCAGTTGGTTCCGATCATGACGACGCCGGTGACAGTCAACCGGTTGCCTCGCGATTCCGCGCGTTACCGTGACGCGTGGACAAGACGCGGGTGGGCATCGGTGTGGTGGTCGCGGTGATCGTCGTGCAGACCCTGGCCAGTCTGGTGTGGAGCGCTGACACGACGCTGACGGGCATCGCGCTCGCGTTCAACGCGGTGGCGGCGGTGTCGACCGGGTTGCTCGTGCGGCGGGGAGGGCGGGCGGCCTGGGCGGTGGTCGGCTGGTGCGCGGGGTTCTTCGGGTGGCACGTGCTGGGGCTCGGTGCGCTCGCCGGCTGGTGGACGACCGGGCTGGAGGCCGCGTTCCTGGTCGCGGGGCAGTACCGGCTCTCGGTCGTCTACCAGGCCGTGCTGACGGCGGCCGCGGGGTTCGCGGTGCACCTGCTGCTGCCGCGTCAGCCCCAGGTGTCGGCCACGTAGGTGTCGAAGTCGGTGGCCGGGCGGCCGAGCAGCCGCGCGATGTCGTCGGCCGGGGTCGCGAGCAGGCCCTTGCGCATCCCCTCGAACATGCCGTTCAGCTCCGCGGCTTCCTCCTCCGAGACACCGTACGAGAGCAACGCGTCCCGGTACTCCTCCGGTGTCAGCCGGACCAGCTCGATGGTGCGCCCGGTCCGCGCGCCGATCTTGGCGACCGCGTCGGCGAACGTCACCCCGGCGGGCCCGCTCAGGTCGTAGGTCTGCCCGGTGTGGTCCTCGGTGAACGCCTTGACCGCCACGTCGGCGATGTCCCGCACGTCCACGAACGGCTCCGGGGTGTCGTCCACCGGCAGCGACAACCGGCCGGCGCGGACCTCCAGTTCCCAGATCTCCTCGGAGAAGTTCTGGGTGAAGTTGTTGGCGCGCAGCACGGTCCAGTCCAGCCCGGAGGCGCGCACGGCGTCCTCGGCCGCGTGCATGCCCGCGAACACGTGGCGCGGGGTCCGGTCGAGGCCGCGCCCGGAGAGCAGCACCAGGCGGCGGACGCCCTGCTCTTCGGCCAGTTCGACGAACGGTGCCGCGTCGGCCGGGTCGTGCGGTGCGATCAGGTACGCGCCGGTCACACCGGTGAGGGCGGGCCGCCAGGTGGAGCGGTCGGTCCAGTCGAAGCGGACCGCGCTGGAACGGGACGCGGGGCGGACGGTCGCGCCGGCGCCGCGGAGGGCGTCGGCCACGCGGCGGCCGGTCTTGCCGGTGGCGCCCAGAACCAAGATCTCCTGTGTCATGGCGTCCAGCCAACCGGGACCGGCGCGATCGGCCCATGTCCGAGAGTTCATCGATGATGTTCGATCGTTCGAGCCACTATCGTGGGTGTCATGGACCCGTTCGAGGAGTTGCTGCGCGGGGTGCGCGCGGACGGCGGTGACCTGCGCCGGTCGGAGGTCATCGGCACCGTCGAGTGCGACCGCCTCGCCGTGTACGCGCTGGTGTCCGGCTGGGTGGAGGTCGCGGGCGAGACCGCGCGGGCGGGCGACGTCCTGGTCGCGCGCGGACCGTTCACGCTGACCGGGCGGGCCGAGGTGGTGACCGGGACCTACGACCTCACCGGTGCCGTCGCGAGCAGGCTCGCCGCGGTGCTGCCCGAGGTGCTGGTGTCCCGCGGCACGGAGGGGTGTGCGGAGTTCTACGGCACGCTCGACGAGGAGTCGGGCGTGGTGGCGGACCGGTTGCTGGACTGGATCATGGTGTGCGGCCTGCGGACCTGGTTCGACAGCGAGCACCGCACCGGCTGGTTCGGCGCGCTGGCCGACGACGTGGCCGGTCCGGCGTTGCGGGCGATGCACGCGGACCCGGCGCGGCCGTGGACGCTCGCGTTGCTGGCCAGGGAGGCGAAGGTGTCGCGCACGACGCTGGCCGGCCGGTTCGCGAAGCTGGTCGGCACGCCGCCGCTGACGTACCTGACCGAGTGGCGGATGGCACTGGCCGCCGACCTGCTGACGGACTCGACGGCCACGGTCGCCGCGGTGGCCAAGCGGGTCGGGTACGCGGACGCGTTCGGGTTCAGCGCCGCGTTCAAGCGGGTGCACGGGGTCAGCCCGAGCGAGTACCGCGCGGGGGCGCGTGTGCTGTCAGGCGACCGGGAACACGCGCGCGAACTGGTGGTCCACTAGCTCGGCCGTCATGACGACCACGGTCACGGATGCGGCCACGGGTTCGGCGCGCACGTCTTGCCGTCCCGCGGGATGACCGCGCCCTGCGGCACGCCACCGGTGATGCGCACGATCTCGTCGTTGGAGACGCTGAAGGTCTGCTGCATCATCACCGGCGCCGGTCCGCCCTCGGCCGCGCAGGGCCGGTGGGGCTGGCCGAACGCGTGGCCCACCTCGTGGTTGACCACGTACCGCCGGTACCCCGTGAGGTCGCCGAGGTAGGCGACGGCTCCGCGGGTCCAGCGGGCGGCGCTGAGGTGGACGAGACCGCCGTCGCGGCACGACACGTCGACCGGGATCTCGAACCCGCACACCGCGCGGGCCGTCTGCTGCGAGGTCAGGCGGATGCGCACGAAGGCGGCCCCGGAGACGCGCTGCACCCGGCGGGCGCCGGTCGCGGTCCAGCCGCGCGGGTCGGCCAGGGTGGCGTCGACGAACGCGGCGAAGGCCTGTTCATCCACCGGGATGCCGTCCTCGACCTCGACGGCGTAGGTGTGCACCGGGCCGCCGGTGCCGACGACCTGGCCCTCGGCGGGGACGACGTGGAACGTGCCGGCGCCCGCGACCGGGAAATCCGGGCCGTCGGGCAGGTCGGAGCCGGACGCGTAGACGCGCGCCACCGGCGGCGCCGCAGGTGCCGCGGACGACGTCGTCGAGGTGGCGGTTGTCGAGGTGGTGCTCGTCGGCGCCGCGGCCGGGGACGTCTCCGCGACCGGCTGGGTCGTCGTGAGCAGCACCGCCGCCACCGCGCACGCCCCCAGCGACACGTACAGCCTCTTCATGGCGACCACGCTCGCCGTAACTGATGAAGAACCTGTTTGCGACCCGCTTGACTGTCGTGAAGGACTGCATACTGCCCACGTGTGCGCCCACATCCTCGTCGCCGAGGACAACGTCCACCAGGCCGAGCTGGTGCGCCGCTACCTGGAGCACGACGGGCATTCCGTGGTCGTCGTGCACGACGGGCGGGCGGCGATCGACGAGACCCGGCGGCGCAACCCCGACCTGCTGGTGCTGGACGTGATGATGCCGCTGGTGGACGGCATCGACGTGGTGCGCGTGGTCCGCGCGGAGTCCGACGTGCCGATCGTGCTGCTGACCGCCCGCTCCACCGAGGACGACGTGCTGCTCGGGTTCGACCTCGGCGCCGACGACTACATCACCAAGCCGTTCCGGCCGCGGCAGATGGTGGCGCGGGTCCGCACGATCCTGCGGCGTGCCGGGCGGGCGCGTGAGACGAACGCGGCGGTGCTCAGGGTGGGTGACCTGGTGGTCGACCCGGTCCGGCACGAGGTGCACCTCGGCGACGACCCGGTGGCGCTGACCCCGGCGGAGTTCCGGTTGCTGGCGAAGATGGCCGCGCAGCCGCAGCGGGTGTTCACGCGCGAACAGCTGCTGGAGGACGGGTTCATCACCGCGCGGACCGTGGACGTGCACATGATGAAGCTGCGCCGCAAGATCGAGAAGGACCCGCGGCGACCCGAGCGGCTCCTTACCGTCTACGGCATCGGCTACAAGCTCGCATGAACAGCCTCCTGGTCCGGTTCTTCCTGTTCTCCCTGGTGATCGCGGCCTGCTCGATCGCCGTCACGGCCTGGCTCGCGAGCCAGGCGACGACCGGCACGATCCGGCAGGAGCAGGGCGAGGCCTTCGAGACCGACGCGCGGATCATCGACGAGCTGGTGGCGTACGCGGCGGCGCACCGCGACTGGAGCGCGGCGAAGTCCGAAGTGGACCGCATCGCACGCGAGCACGACCGGCGCATCGCCCTGACCGACAACAGCGGCAAGAAGTTGGTGGACACCGGGAACGAGAGCTCGCCAAAGCTGCCCATCACCCCGAAGGCGATCATCGACCCGTTGAACGTCAACGGGCGCATCGACCCGCGGGCGGTGGGACCGTTCAAGCTCACCGACGAGGAGTACCGGACGCTGCACGCCCACGCCGACCGGCTGGGCCAGTGCAACTCCTCCATCAGGACCGTGGACGCGCCCAACGGCCGGCCGCGGCTGGCAGGCGACGAACCCGGCCGGCTCTCGATCTGGGACGACTGCGAGGCCGGGGAACGGCTCTACACCCTCACGGTGACGGAGAAGGCGGCGTACGGGGAGTTGCAGCGGTTGTTCGCCGAGTGCCTGGAGGAGGAGTTCCCCGGCGGGCGGGTCATGGCCAAGTCGCCGGGCCCCGCGGCGCTGGACTGGGAGATCACGACCGTCCGCGACTCGCCGCCCGAGGACGTGGCGTGCATGGACCGCGCGCGGCGCGAGCAGCTGCGGCCGCACGTCGCCGAGCAGGCGCAGCTGTTCCTCACGCCGGTGACCGGCGACGAGCCGATGACGATCGACCTGTCCACCACCGGCACGACCCGGATCACGCTGGTGGCGCTGGGAATCCTCGCGCTCGCCGGGTTCGCGTCGTGGCTCACCGCGGCGCAGCTGGTGCGGCCGATCCGGGCGCTCACCGCGGCCACGAAGCGCACCGCCGAAGGGGATCGGACGGCGCGGGTCGACGGCGGCAGCGGCGAGATCGGCGAGCTGGCGCGGTCGTTCAACGCGATGTCGGAGAAGCTGGCCGAGACCGAACGGCAGCGGCAGGCACTGGTCAGCGACGTCGCGCACGAGCTGCGCACGCCGCTGGGCACCATCACCGGCTGGCTGGAGGCCACCCAGGACGGGCTGGCCGAGCCGGACCCGCACCTGGTCGGCATGCTGCTGGAGGAGTCCCTGCTGCTGCAACGGCTCGTGGACGACCTGCACGACCTGGCGCAGGCCGACGCGGGCACGCTGCGGCTGCACCCCGAGCCGATCGCGCTCGACGACGTCGTGGACCAGGTCGTGAACGCGCAGCAGAACCGGTCGGTCCTGCTGCGCGCGGAGACCACGCCGGTGCACGCCACCGCAGACCCGGTGCGGCTGCGGCAGGCGCTGGGCAACCTCGTCGCGAACGCCGTGCGCTACACGCCCGCCGGTGGCGAGGTCGTCGTGAAGTTGTTCGAGGACAACGGCAACGCGGTCGTCGAGGTCACCGACACCGGCACCGGGATCGCGGCGGAGGACCTGCCGCACGTGTTCGACCGGTTCTGGCGCGCGGACAAGTCGCGCAGCCGCAGCACGGGCGGCAGCGGGCTCGGGCTCGCGATCACCCGGCACCTGGTGGAGGCGCACGGCGGCACGGTGTCGGTGACGAGCGCCCCTGGCGAGGGGTCGACGTTCCGGATCAGCCTGCCGGTGTGAGCAGGTCCATGTTGATCATCCCGGCGGCCTGGGCGCCCTGCGCGGCGGCGACGACCACGATGGCGGTGGGGTCGGCGACGTTGCCCGCCGCGTAGACACCGGGAACGCTGGTGCGGCCGAACCGGTCGGTGCGCACGAACGGACCGGCGATGGTGTCCTCGGTCTCGGCACCCAGGGCGAGCAGGTGCTCGTCGCGCGGCTTGACCGGCGCGGAGTACACGAGCGCGTCGGCCGGGTGGCGTTCGCCATTCGAGATCACCGCGACCAGCCGGTCGTCGACCACCTCGACGCCGTCGACCGACTCGACGTGCGTGACGTCGGCGGACCACTGCCGCACGAGCGCCACCTTCTTCTCCTCGCCGAACACGACAAGCCGCTGGTCGCGCACCTCGTAGCCGTGGCAGTACGGGCAGCCGAAGACGTCACGGCCCCAGCGCTCGCGCAGGTTTTCCGGCACCTCGTCGACCAGCCCGGTCGCGAACAGCACGGCGCGCGCTCCGACGGTGCGCTCAGCCAGCCGGACGGCGAACCCGTCGTCCCGTTTCGCCACGGACCGCACCTCGTCCCGCACGATCTCGCCGCCGTAGCCCTCGACCTCGGCACGGCCGTGCTTGAGCAGCTCCAACGGTGAGAAGCCGTCTCGGGAGAGGTAGTTGTGCATGTGTGCGGCGGGCTGGTTGCGCGGTTCACCGCTGTCGACCACCAGGACGCTGCGGCGCGCCCTGGTCAGCATCAGGGCGGCGCTCAGGCCGGCCGCTCCCCCGCCGATGATCACCACTTCGTAGTCCATGGGACCGAGGATGTGGTCGACAGCCTGAAAACGGCAACGTATGTTGCTGAAATGGCAACACTGGGACATCGGCTCGCCGCGTTGCGGGCCGAGCACGACCTGACCTTGGCGGAGCTGTCCGAGAGGACGGGCATCTCCAAGTCGACGCTGTCGCGCCTGGAGACCGACCAGCGCAAGCCGACGCTGGAGCTGCTGCTGCCGCTGTCGCGCACCTACCAGGTCACGCTGGACGACCTGGTCGGAGCGCCGGAGGTCGGTGACCCGAGGGTGCAGCTGAAGCCGCGCCAGCTCGACCACGGCCGCGTCGCCGTCCCGCTGACCCGCTCGATCGGCCCGCTGCAGGCGTGGAAGATGATCATCACCGACGACCGGCTGCACGAGCCGCGCGTGCACGAGGGCTACGAGTGGTTCTACGTGCTCAGCGGACGGGTCCGGCTGCGCCTGGGCGAGAAGGAGGTCGTGCTGCGGGCCGGCGAGGTGGCCGAGTTCGACTGCCGCCAGCCGCACGCGATGAGCAGCGCGGACGGCAGGCCCGCGGAGATCATCAGCCTGTTCGGCAAGCAGGGCGAACGCATCCACACCCGCGCCGCGCCGCCGAAGCGGTCATAGAGTGGGCGCATGTGCCGAAACATCCGGGTGCTCCACAACTTCGAACCGCCGGCCACCTCGTCGGAGGTGCAGGCCGCCGCGGTGCAGTACGTGCGCAAGGTCAGCGGGGCGGCCAAGCCGTCCGCCGCGAACCAGGAGGCCTTCGACCGGGCGGTGGCGGCCGTCGCGGCGGCCACGCAGGAGCTGCTCGACGCGCTGGTGACGTCGGCGCCGCCGAAGGACCGCGAGGTCGAGGCGGCCAAGGCGAAGGCGCGGGCCGCCGAGCGCTACGCGCGCTAGTCCCCGGTGCGGGTGTCGAGGTACATGCAGATGAGCTTGGCAGCGACACCGGCGGAACCGACGATGAACGCCTGGTCCGGGCCGAGGGTGAGGGCGATGGCCCACAGCAGCAGCGCGATCAGCACGAGGATGACCGTCACCTGCGCGGCGTGCGGCCACTGGCCGAGGCGGACGGGCCACCTCATCGGCCGACGGGCACCCTCCCTTTCGGGTGAACATCCAGCGGCCTGAACCGCCTTTCCCGCCATCGTGCTCCCTCGCTGCGAAATCTCCTGGTGAACCCATTGTCTTCAGTTGATCTTCTACGCAGGGTTACTCCCGCTGGTCGTGCGGTGAGCGTTGGGTGAGCGTCGGCGAACGGCAGACGAGCGGTCAGGTGGTTGATCGGTCGCCGGTCCGTCACGGTCCGTTCACCGAATGAGGTCCAGAGCACCACCCTGAGTGCCACACGATTGAGTGAACAAGCAACACTACGTAATCACTAGCCCGTTCAGAGCAGCGCCGTTTTTGTCAGACCCCTCCGCTAACGTCAGGCGAAGAAGGCGGTACGAGGGGAGAAAACGTTGCCGGACAACAACGTCAGCGTCACCGCACTGTCGTTCACCGAGTACGTCATGAGCGGTCAGCGTGGACGCATCAACATCGTGTCGGAACAACGGGGGATGTACCTGACCGACGACCCGAGGGTCTGCGGCTTCTACAACCCGATCCGCGACGCCATGCGCCGAGCGGTCAACTCCACCGAACCCGAGCTGGAGCTGAAGAAGGCCGTCATGGCCGCCAACCGCACCGGCCAGCCGCGGGCGTTCGAGGAGATCGCCGACGGCTTCCTGCCCTGGCTCGCCGCGTTCAAGGCGACCGGCGTGCCGGTCGAGGGCACCACCTACCGGGCCGGCGAGCTCACGCTCCGGGTGCGCCCGCACCTGGGTCTGCGGCGCAAGGACGGCTCCACCTACGCGGTGCTCGTCCACACCAAGGAGGTGCCGCTGACCAGGGAGGCGGCGAACGTCGGCCTGCGGATACTGCAGCACACCACCGCCGGCACGCTGCCGGGCGCCACGCCGATGGTGCTCGACGCGCGGCGCGGCAAGGCCTACCAGATGCCCAAGCGCACGAACCTGGGCAAGCTCGACGTGCTGATCGCGGCCGAGGCTATGGGCTACGTGACGCACTGGAAGCTGTCCGGCCTGTTCGAGTCGGTCCAGGTCGGCTAGCTCCGGCTCGACTCGGCCCGTCCACGGCCGGGCCGGGTCACCGCGCGGATGTGGTTGCAGCCGGTCTCGGGTGTGAGTGGTCGTCCGCGGGTGGATGACCGGCGTGCGGGGAACGGGTGTTGTTCAAGGCCAAGACCGGGGTGTCGTGGCGTGCCCTGCCCGAGCGGACAAGGGCTGCTCCAGCAAGCCCGTCCGCTCTCGCCTGAGCCGCCGCGGCATCCGGGCCACCATCCCCGAACGCCGCGACCGACAAGCCAACCGGGCCCGTCCACGGCCGGGCCCGGTCACCGCGCGGATGTCGTCGCCCACCGGCGACGTGCCCCCGAGGCGGTCAGCAGGCCTTGAGCAGCGCGGCCAGCGCGTCGTGCTCGGCCTGGTCGACGGTCAGCTTGTAGCTGATCTTCACCGAGATCCAGTGCTGGGCGTAGGTGCACCAGTAGGACTCCACCGGCGGCTTCCACTTCGCCGGGTCCTGGTCGCCCTTGCCGCGGTTGGTCTTCGCGGTCACGGCGACCAGCTGGATGCCGCCGAGGTCGTTTGCGAACGCCTTGCGCTGCTCGTCGGTCCACTTGTCGGCGCCGGAGCGCCAAGCCTCGGCCAGCGGCACGGTGTGGTCGATGTCGATCTCGGCCGCGTCCTTGACCACCACGTTGTCGTACGGGCTGGTCCAGGTGCCGGAGACGGCCTTGCAGTCCTTGTCCGTCGTGACGTCGGCGCCCTGGCGCTGCAGCACGATCTCCCTGGTGTCGCAGGAGTCCCCCTGCGATGCCCAGTGCGGGAACCGGTCGCGGCTGTAGCCGGTCATCTTGCCCTCGGGCGCGATCTGCAGCGCGTTGAGGTCGGTCGAGCTGCCCGGCCGCGGTGCCGGCGTGCTGGTCGTCGTGGGCCCGTCGTCCTTCGACTGGAGCTCGGTCAGGTACCAGCCCACTGCCACCAGCAGCACGAAGACGACAAGTGACGTCACCGCAGCGCGATTCATGCGGCAATGATCGACCATGCGGGTCACGGGCAGGTCACCCGGCCCGTGATTCCGCATGCCGGACGAGCGGTGTTACTGCGGACGCGAGGTCAGGTAGCCGCCCATGGTGCGGAAGTACTCCTGCGCCTTGAGCTCGGTGCCGTCCGCGGTGCGAACCTTCTTGACCAGCAACGCCTTGCTGCGACCGCGACGGGCCTCTGCGCCGGCGACGACCGCCACGCCGTCGCCCTCGCGGTAGAAGATGCGGCCGGGGGTGCCGCCGTAGACCTCGGCGGAGACGTCGGCCTCGATGATCTCCAGGCGCTCACCGCGGTGGAAGCAGAACGCGCTCGGGTACGGCGCGCACTGCGCCCGCACCAGCCGGTCCAGCTCCTCCGCGCTCCAGGTGAAGTCGATGCGCAGGTCCTCCTCCGCGCGCTTGTGGAAGAAGGAGGCCTGCGACCGGTCCTGCTTGGTGAAGTCCGTGCGCCCGGAGGCGATCTCGGCGAGGCCGTCGACGGTGATCGGGCCGAACAGCTCCAGCGTCTTGGCGAACAGGTCGGCGGCGGTGTCGCGCGGGCCGACGGGGACCGAGCGCTGCAGCACGATGTCGCCGGCGTCGAGGGTGTCGTCCATCATGTGCGCGGTCACGCCGACCTCCTTCTCGTCGTTGATCAGCGCCCAGATCAACGGGGAGAAGCCCGCGTACTTCGGCAGCAGCGAGTCGTGCACGTTCAGCGTGCCGCGCTTGGGCAGGGCGAAGACCTGCGGCGGGATCCACGTCCGCCAGTTGCACGCGACGATCACGTCCGGGTCGGCGGCCTTGAGCGCGTCGAGCAGCTCCTGGTCCTCCGGCCGTTCGCGGATCAGGACGTCGACGCCGCTCTCGCGGGCCAGGTCCTCGACCGAGTCGCTCCAGACCTTCTCGTACACGCCCTCACCCCTCGGGTGGGTCACCACCAGGACGACCTCGTGCTCAGATGCCAAAAGTGCCTGCAGGGTGCGATGACCCCAGGTCTGGAACCCGAACATGACGACCCTCATGGGGGTGTCCTCCTTCGACGCGGTGAGATACGGTCAGGCTAACCTAACGAAGTGCTTGCAGATAAGCTTAGGCTGCCCTAAGTTGAATGCTCGTGCACCCCATCTACGACGTCGTCGGCATCGGGTTCGGACCTTCCAACCTGGCGCTCGCCATCGCTCTCACCGAGCACAACGAGCAGGCCGAAACCCCTGTCACCGCGGTGTTCCTGGAACGCCAGCAGGCGTTCGGCTGGCATCGCGGCATGTTGCTCGACGACGCCACGATGCAGGTCTCGTTCCTCAAGGACCTGGTCACCATGCGGAACCCGACCAGCCGCTTCTCGTTCCTGTGCTACCTCAAGGACCGCGGCCGGCTCGTCGACTTCGTCAACCACAAGAACCTGTTCCCGCTGCGGGTCGAGTTCCACGACTACTTCGAGTGGGCCGCCGCGCAGGTCGACGACCTGGTCACCTACGACGCGGAAGCCGTTGGCGTGGAAGCGGTCGAGGACGACCTGTTCGAGGTGACGACCGCCACGGGTGACGTCTACCGCGCCCGCAACCTCGTCTTCGCCACGGGCCTGCGCCCGACCGTTCCCGAGGGCGTCGTGCTGTCGGACCGCGTGTGGCACAACAGCCAGTTCCTGCACCGCGTCGGTGAGCTGGAGGACCCGAAGCGCCTTGTCGTCGTGGGTGCCGGGCAGAGCGCGGCGGAAGCGGTCGCCCACCTGCACCGCGAGTTCCCCGGTGCCGAGATCTGCTCGGTGTTCTCCCGCTACGGCTACAGCCCCGCCGACGACAGCTCGTTCGCGAACCGGATCTTCGACCCGGAGGCCGTCGACCACTACTTCGACGCGCCGGACGCGGTGAAGCAGCGGCTGATGGACTACCACCGCAACACCAACTACTCCGTGGTCGACGTCGACCTCATCGCCCAGCTGTACCGGACCACCTACCGGGAGAAGGTGCTCGGCACCGAGCGGCTGAAGATGATGAACATGACCCGGCTCGTGGCGGTCGAGGAGTCCGCGGCCGGCGCCCGTGCCGTGGTGCAGTCGCTCGTCACCGGCGAGCAGGAGTTCCTCGACACCGACCTGGTGCTGCTCGCGACCGGCTACGACGAGGCCGCGCCCGCCCTCGGTGCGCTCGACGCGACGTGCGCCCGTGACGCCGCGGGGCGGCTGGTCGTGGGCCGGGACTACCGCGTGCGGACGTCGTTGCGCGGCGGCATCTACGTGCAGGGCGGCACCGAGCACTCGCACGGCATCACGTCGTCGCTGTTGTCCAACGTCGCGGTGCGGTCAGGTGAGATCCTGGACTCCGTGCTGACCAACACCCCCGTGCCGGTCCTCGCGACCGCGTGAGACTCGACCTGAAGCTGACGGGCTGCCGGGCCCTCACGATGGACCCGGCCCGCCCCGCCGCGCACACGATCGGCATCTGGCAGGGCCGCATCGCCGGGCTGGACGAGCAGGTCGAGGACCTGTCGGCGGCCGAGACCATCGACCTCGGCGGCGCCGTGGTGCTGCCCGGTTTCATCGACGCGCACACGCACCTGGCGTGGAACGGCCGGCGCACCGTCGACGTGACCGGGCTGGACACCGTCGCCGCCGTGCAGCACGCGTTGGCCGACGCGCCCGGCACGGCGTGGATCGAGGCGTCCGGCTACGACCGGCGGATCATGGACCGCCCGCTGACCGCGGTGGACCTCGACGCGATCAGCGGCGACCGGCCGGTGTACGTGGCCGACCTGTCCGGGCACGCGTGCGTCGTGCAGCTCCGCCGTGCTGCGCCGGCTGCCGGGCATCACGAGCGACGGCTGGCTGACCGAGAACGAACAGCTGGCCGCGCGGTCGTTGCGGCTGCCCTACTCGGTCGACGAGGTCGTCGACGAGCTGCGGCGCAGTGCGGAGCAGGTGCTGGCCGAGGGCGTGACGATGTGCGCGGAGGCGGGCATCGGCGCCGGGCTGATCGCGTCGAGCCCGCTGGAGGCCCTGGCCTACCAGCGGGCCGAGCTGCCGATCCGGGTGCAGCTCATGGTGTCCGCACACGTGCTGCACGACGTGGCCGCCGATCCGGCCGATGGCATCGCACGGGCGATCGACCTCGGGCTGCGCACCGGGTTCGGCGACGACATGCTGTCGTTGGGCGCCATGAAGCTGTGGACCGACGGCGGCATGATCGCGCGCACGGCCGCGTTGACCGAGCCGTACGCCGGGAGCGACAACGTCGGGCAGCTCGCCGAGCCGGAGGAGCTCATGCGGGCGGCGATCGCCGACGCGCACAACGCCGGGTGGCAGCTCGCGGTCCACGCGATCGGCGACCGGGCGATCGACTTCACCCTCGACGCGGTGGAGCGGGCGCAGTCCGCACGACCGCGCCCGGACGCCCGGCACCGGGTCGAGCACTGCGGCCTGGTGCGTCCCGAACAGCTCGGGCGGATCGCGGCCCTCGGCATGATCCCCGTCGTCCAGCCGACGTTCCTGTGGGCCTACGGCGACGACTACAGCGAGATCATGGGACCGGGCCGGGCGCCCTGGATGTACCGCGGGCGGTCGTTCCTCGACCACGGCATCACCGTGGCGGGCAGCTCCGACCGGCCGGTCGCGGACGGCGCACCGTTGCGCGGCATCGAGTTCATGGTGCGGCGGCGGTCGTCCGGCGGTCGCGCGGTCGGTCAGGACGAGGCGATCAGCGTCGAGGAGGCGATCCGCGCGTACACGCTCGGCAGCGCCTACGCGTGCCGCAAGGAGGACGTGCTGGGCAGCCTCGCCCCGGGCAAGCTCGCCGACCTCGTGGTGCTCGGCGACGACCCGCGCACCAGCGACGCGATCGCCGACATCCCCGTGCTGGCCACGATGGTCGGCGGGAACCTCATGCCTCAGCGATCCGCTTGAGCCTGGCGAGGCGGCTGTCCCACTGCGAGGCCAGCGACGCCATCCAGGAGGCGGTGGCGTCGAGCGCGTCGGACCGGACCGAGAAGCAGTTCTCCCGGCCGGCCCGCCGCGACGTCACCAGCTCGGCGCGTTCGAGCACGGCCAGGTGCTTCACGATCGCCTGGCGGCTGACCGGGAGCTCGCCCGCGAGCGCCGACGCCGACACCGGGCCGCGGGCGGCGACGAGGTCGAGGACCTGGCGGCGCATGGGGTCCGCGAGCGCGGCGAGGACCTCGCTGACCCGGTCCTGATCGTCCTGCTTCACCCTGCGGAGCCCTCCTGCAACCGTGCGGTTGCAGCAAGGCTACTGGAGGTGGAACGTGGCGGCCAGCGTCGCGAGCCGGTCGGCGACGTCGGCGTGGACGTCGGCCCGGCGCACCCACGCCTCGGTGCCGCTGCTCGCGGACGGCGGCGTGCCCAGCGGCGAGACCGCGTCGGTGACGCCGTACTCCAGCCGGTAGGCGAGGACCGCGATCGCCGACTCCAGCCAGAACGACGGGTCCGGCGCGGTGATCTCGCCCAGGCCGACGCGGAACCACACCGGCATCCGCGCGTACTGCCCGAGCGCGTCGGAGATGCGGCGGGCGGCGGCGTCCCTGATCTCGGCGCGGGCCTTCTCGCCCGCGCGCACGGCCTCGGTGCGCCACTCCTCGCCGACGGCCTCCTCGTCGGCCGCCAGCCGTTCGGCCGCGCGGAGCGCACTGGCCTCGTTGGCGTGGATCAGCCACTCCACCTGGCGCACCTCGTGGCTGAGGGCGTCGCGTTCGAAGCGCGGCACCCGTCCGCTGGCGAGCCTGGAGCGGGCCTCGTCGCGGCGCGCCTTGAGGCCCTCGAACTCCAGCACCTCCCGGCGCAGCTCGACCCGCATCGGGTCGGCGAGGAGCTCCTGCTCCGCGTCCCACGCCGTCCGCAGCGCACTGACCAGCGGCGCGATGTCGTCGGCGACCGCGTCGAGGTCCACCAGCGCGCCGTCACCGGCACCGGACAGCCTGCGCTCCAGCGCCGTGAGCCGCGCCGTCACCCGCTCCAGCTCCGCGGCGAGCTGGCCGACGTGGCTGATCAGCGTGGCGACCTGCGGTTCGACGACGTCGAGGCGTTCCTTCTCCGTGGGCACGCGACCAGCGAACCGGACGGTGCCCGACCGGCCAAGGCGCGTGCCCCGGATTGCACGCCATCGAGTACCGCTTCCGCCCGGCCGAGGCACCCGTCCTCACCCACCGTCACGACGCGGGTGAACTGGGCCGAAGCGGGGTATGAATGGGAAATGGCGACCTCTGCTACCGAGACCGAACGCAAGTACGAGGCCCCATCGGACGCGAGTCTGCCGGACCTCACCGAGATCACCGGTGTCGTGACGGGCCCCGAGGAGTTCGACCTCGAAGCCACCTACTTCGACACCGACGACTACCGCCTCGCCCGCGCCGGCGTGACCCTGCGCAGGCGCGTCGGCGGTCACGACGAGGGCTGGCACCTCAAGCTGCCCGCCGGCACCGACTCGCGCCAGGAGCTGCACGCCCCGCTCGGCCGCGCCGTGAAGACACCGCCGAAGGACCTCACGTCCCTGGTGCGCGCCCACACCCGCGGCTCGTCCCTGGCGCCGGTGGCGCAGATCAAGACGAACCGCCGCCGCTGGCAGCTGTCCAACGGCGACGGCGAGGTGCTGGCCGAGGTCGTCGACGACGTGGTGACCGCCCAGACCATGGGGTCGTCCACCCGCACCACCTCGTGGCGCGAGATCGAGGTCGAGCTCGGCACCGGCGACCGCGCCCTGCTCGACACCGTCGAACAGCACCTGGGCGACGCGGGCATCCACCGCTCGTCGTCGGCCTCGAAGCTCTCGCAGGTGATCGGCGTCAAACGCGACCCGATACCGCGCGTGACGAAGAAGTCCACGGCGGGCGACGTCGTCCTCGCCTACCTGCACGAGCAACGCGCCGCCCTGCAGAACCAGGACCCGCGCGTGCGCCGCAGCGAGGACGACGCCGTGCACCAGATGCGCGTCGCCACCCGCCGCATGCGCTCGGCACTGCAGGCGTTCGGCAAGGTCGTCGACCGCGACGCCACCCGCACCCTGACCGACGAGCTGAAGTGGCTCGCGGGCGTCCTGGGCACCTCCCGTGACCTGGAGGTGCTGCGGACGCGCTTCGAGCAGGCCCTGCACGCCCTCCCGCCGGAGCTGGCCCTCGGTGACGTGGCCGCACGCCTCACCCGCCACTTCGCCCCGCGCGAGGCCGCCGCCCACGAGGCCTCCGTCGCCGCCCTCGACGACGAGCGCTACTTCGCCCTGCTGAACTCCATCGACACGCTGCTCACCGATCCCCCTCTCACCCCGCTCGCCGCGGGCAGGGCCAAGGACGTCCTGCCCAAGCTCGTGGAGAAGGCCCGCCACCGCCTGGACGCCCGCATCAAGACCGCCCTCGCCACCGACGACAGCGACACGCCCCTGCACGAGGCCCGCAAGGCCGCGAAGCGCCTGCGCTACTCCGCCGAGGTCGCCGAACCCGCGCTCGGCAAGCACGCCACGGCCCTGCGCAAGCGCGCCAAGGAGGTGCAGACCCTGCTCGGCGACCACCAGGACTCCGTCGTGGCCCGGCCGGTGCTGCTGGAGCTGGGACGGGGCGACGACAACGGGTTCACGTTCGGGCTGCTGTACGGGCAGGAGGTGGAGCTCGCCCACCGGACGGAGGCGGCGCTTCCGGCGCTGTGGCACAAGCTGTCGAAGGAACACCCTTAGACCGCAGGGATTCAGGGTCGGGCCGGGGGCGGGACGTCCCGCCCCCGGCCCGTTCGCGCAAGCCTCCGGGAACCGGCACAATTGGTCTGGACCTTGACATCCCGGCCGGGCGCTGAAACCGTGATCCCCAGCGCCGCCGCCACTTCGCTCCCTGCCCTGGAGGACGAGTCGTGGCACGACATCGAGCCAAATCCGCCCTGGCGGCCGTGCTGATCGCCGCATCTGGAGTCCTGGTGACCGGTACCGCCGACGCAGCCCCGCCGCCCCCGCAGCTCGTTCCGCACCCCGCCCAGCTGACCGCGCGTCCCGGCGTCTTCACGCTGTCGCCGTCCGCCAAGATCCAGGTGACCACGCGGCACGCCGCCGCACCCGCCGAGCTCCTGGCCGACACCCTGCGGCCCTCCACCGGTTTCCGCCTGCCGGTCACCGACCGGCTCGGCCACACCGGGATCGTCTTCGCGGGCGGCGCCGACCGGAAGGTCGGTCCCGAGGGCTACCAGCTCGACGTGACGCCGAGGCAGGTGGTCATCCGCGCCAACACGGCGGCCGGCCACTTCAACGGCGTGGCCACGTTGCGCCAGCTGTTGCCCGCCAAGGCGGAGGCGAAGCGGAAGCAGCCCGGGCCGTGGCAGGTCAGGGGCGCGAGCATCACGGACTTCCCGCGCTACCACCACCGCGGCGCGATGCTCGACGTCAGCCGGCACTTCTTCACCACCGACCAGGTGAAGCGCTACGTCGACCAGCTCGCCACGTTCAAGGTCAACTACTTCCACCTCCACCTGTCCGACGACCAGGGGTGGCGGCTGGAGATCAAGTCGTGGCCCGAGCTGACGAAGATCGGCGGCAGCACCGAGGTCGGCGGCCGCACCGGCCGGCTCTACTACACGCAGCAGCAGTACAAGGACCTCGTCGCGCACGCGGCGTCGCGCGGCATCACGGTGATCCCCGAGTTCGACATGCCGGGTCACACCAACGCCGCCCAGGCGAGCTACGCCGAGCTGAACTGCGACGGCCAGAAGCGGCCGCTCTACACCGGCATCGAGGTCGGCTTCTCGTCGTTGTGCATCAACAACGACGTCACGTACCGGTTCGTCGAGGACGTCGTCCGCGAGGTCTCGGCGATCACGCCCGGTCCGTACTTCCACCTCGGCGGCGACGAGGCCCACTCGACCTCCGACGCGGACTACCAGACGTTCATGGACCGCGCGCTGCCGATCGTGAAGAAGTACGGCAAGACCACCGTCGGCTGGCACGAGTTCGTCAAGACCACCACCGACACCTCCGTCGTCCCGCAGTTCTGGGGCACCAAGACGACCAACGCGGACGTGGCCGCGGCGGCCCAGCGCGGCAACAAGGTGCTCATGTCGCCGGCGAACCGGGTCTACCTCGACATGAAGTACGACAAGAACACCGCACTCGGCCTCAGCTGGGCCGGGTACGTCGAGGTGAAGGACGCTTACAGCTGGAACCCCGGCGCGTACCTCGACGGGGTCGGCGAGGCCAGTGTCCGCGGCGTCGAGGCTCCACTGTGGACGGAGACGCTGCGGACGACGGCCGACATCGAGCACATGGCGTTCCCGCGCCTGCCCGTGGTGGCCGAGCTCGGCTGGGCACCCGCCTCGGTCCACGACTGGGAGCGGTTCGCGCCGCGGCTGGGCGCGCAGGCACCCCGGTGGGAGGCGATGGGCATCGGCTACTACGCCTCCCCTCAGGTGCCCTGGCGCAAGTGAGCGGTCAGAAGTAGCCCTGCGCGCGGTCGGTGTAGCTGACCAGCAGGTGCTTCACGCGCCGGTACTCGGCGAGCACCGCGGTGTTCGCCGGGTACGCGTGGTAGTTGTTCACCCAGACCCGTTCCGCGCGCAGCTCCTGGCCGAGGCGGTGGGCCAGCACGACGTCGCGGGACCAGACGCCGGCGCCGATCTGGGCGGTGGCCTCGTTGGCGATCTTCACGGCGTCGTCGCGGTCGTCGAACCTGGTCACCGACACGACCGGGCCGAGCACGTCGTCGGCGAACACGCCGGAGCGGTGGTCGCCCTCGAAGATCGTCGGCTGGACGTAGTGGCCGGAGGCCTCGCCGCCGGTGACCAGGCGGGCGCCCTCGGCCCTGCCGCGGGCGACGTAGGCGAGCACGCGGTCGCGCTGGGCCAGCGACACCACGGCGCCGACCACCGTGTCGGTGTCGAGGGGGTTGCCGGTGCGCAGCTGCCGGGTGCGTTCGGTCGCGAGGTGCAGCAGCTCTTCGTAGCCCGCGGTCTGGACCAGCGCGCGGGACGGGGCCGTGGCCACCTGGCCCTGGTTGGCGGCGAACATCGCGAAGCCCTCCAGCGCCTTGTCGAGGAAGTCGTCGCGCTGGGCGGTGACGTCGGCGAAGAAGATGTTCGGGCAGCGGCCGGCGACCGCCGGGTGGTCATCAGATCCGGTGATCACGTTCACCACACCGGGTGGCAGCAGGTCGGCGATCACGTCCATGAGCACGTGGACCGACGCGGGCGTCTGCAGCGCGGGCTCCAGGACCACGGTGTTCCCGGCGCCGAGCGCGGGGGCGAGCACGCGGGCGGCGTGCAGCAGCGGGAACGCCCAGCCGAGCCTGCGCTGCACCACGCCGACGGGCTGGTGGGTGCGGTAGTCGGTGGTGCCGCAGCCGAGCTGCTCGACCGTGCCGACCTCGGTGCGGATGACGGCGGCGACCTGGCGGAACTGCTCGATCAGCATCGGGACGTCGTTGACCAGCGCCTCGCGCACCGGCTTGCCGTTGTCCCACGTCTCCGCGACGGCCAGCTCGGTGGCGTGCTCCTCGACCCGGTCGGCGATCTCACCCAGGACCGTGGCGCGCTCCCGTGCCGTGGTGCGCCCCCAGGCCTGTGCGGCACCGCCGGCCGAGTGCAGCGCACGGGCGCGATCGGCGTCGGTGCCGCGCGCGACCTCCGTGAACACCTCGCCGGTCACCGGCGTCACGTTCTCGGCGTACTCGCCGGCGACGGGTGGCACGTGGTCGCCGCCGATGAAGTGGTCGTACCTGGGCCGGTACGCGACCACGCTGCCGGGCTGCCCCGGTGCCGCGTACTGCGTCATTCTCGACTCCCTGCGGAAGATGGCCCACCGATCGCCTGAGGTGGGGGAAATGAGAAAGTAGGCAGCAGAACGTTGCATGCTCGTTGCAAGCCGTGGATGGACCAGTGACCGCCGACCACCGGCAACACGCACTGTTGCTCAGCCGGGTCAGAGATGCCGTGTTGAGTGGCACTCGCACGGCCGATTCGCCACGCTCCGTCATCTCGGCGTCGTGGCAGCGGTCACTCGCGGCCAACGTGAACCCCGACCTGCACACCGCGCCGACGGTGTTCGCCCAGGACGAGCTGCCGGACCTGCGTGAACGGCACCCGCTGCACCCGACGCTGCCGGTGCTGCGCGAGACGCTGCTGGGCTTCGCCGAGGAGGCGAGGCACATCATGGTGGTCGCGGACGCCCAGGGCCACATCCTGTGGTGCGAGGGCTCCCACCCGACCCGCTCCTACGCCGAGGACGTCGGCCTGGGCGCGGGGACGCTCTGGTCGGAGGACGCGGCGGGGACGAACGCGATGGGCACCGCGCTCGCGGTGAACTCCAGCGTCACCGTCCACTCCGCGGAGCACCTGGTGCGCACCTACCACCACTGGACGTGCGCGGGGAGCCCGGTGCGCGACCCGGACACCGGCGAGGTGATCGGCGTCGTCGACCTGAGCGGTCCGATGGAGACGATGCACCCGTCGATGGTGGCGCTGGTGTCGGCCTCCGCCCGGCTCGCCGAGTCGGCGCTGCTGGCCAGGATGAGCGCCCAGGACGAGGAGCTGCGGGCGCGCAACATGCGGCACCTGGTCGCGTTGCGCGGTGAGCCGGGCGCGTTGCTCAGCCCGACCGGCCGGGTCGTCGCCGCCGAGCCGTACGGGCTGGTACCGCCGCGCGTCGACGTGTCGTCGGACCGGGTGCGGTTGCCCGACGGCCGTGACGCCGTGCTGGAACCGCTCGCCCACGGGTACCTGCTGCGCGTTCCCCGGCAGCGGCTCGTGCGCCGTTCGGTGCTGTCGCTGTCGTTCCTGCTGCCCGAACCGAAGGTGGTGCTGGACGCCCGCGAGGTGCCGATCTCGTTGCGGCACGCGGAGATCCTGTGCGCGCTGACGGTGCACGGCGGCCTGACCGCCGACCAGCTCGCGTTGCGGCTCTACGGCGAGCGCGGCAATCCCACGACCGTTCGTGCGGAGCTGCACCGGTTGCGCGCGCAGCTGGGCGCCGGCGTGCTCGCGACCCGCCCGTACCGGCTGACCGCGCACGTGGAGGCCGACTTCCTGGCCGTGCGCGCCGCCCTCCGCAACGGTGACGTCCCGCTGGCCGCCTCCCGCTACCGCGGCACGCTGCTCCCCCGTTCCGAAGCGCCGGTCGTGCTGGCCGAGCGCGACGACCTGGCGAGCGGTGTGCGCCGGGCCGTGCTGTCGCGCGGTGACGCGAACGCGCTGTGGACGTTCGTCCAGACCGACTCCGGTGAGCACGACGCCGAGGCGATGGAACAGCTGGTCAGGCTGTTGCCGCCGAACGACGTGCGGGTCGCGATCACGACCGCCCGGCTGCGGAGGCTCAACCAGGACGATTGACAAGACTCTCAGAGCATGAATATCTTCTCAACTAAGATACTTGGTTGAGGGGGAAGTCATGCGCGTACTCATCATCGGAGCGGGGACCGGTGGCCTGTGCCTGGCACACGGGCTGAAGAAGGCCGGCGTGGACGTGGCGCTGTTCGAACGCGACCGCACGCCGCGCAGCATGCTGATCGGCTACCGGGTCGGGATCAGCCCGGACGGCAGCAAGGCGCTGCACAGCTGCTTACCCGAGGAGGTGTTCGCCGAGTTCGTGCGCACCACGGCCCGGCCGCCGAAGCTGATCAACATGCGCACCGAGAAGTACCGCGAGCTGCTGGTCGCGGAACTGCCCGAGCAGAGCGACGAGTCCCGCAGCGAGAAGTCGGTGAGCCGCATCGCGATGCGGACCGCGCTGCTGACCGGGCTGGAGGACGTCGTGCGGTTCGACAAGGCGTTCACCCGCTTCAGCCGCAACGACGACGGCTCGGTCACCGCGTTCTTCGCCGACGGCACCTCCGAGACCGGTGACGTGCTCGTCGGAGCCGATGGCGCGCAGTCGAAGCTGCGCAAGCAGTACCTGCCGCACGCGCGGATCTCCGACACCGGCATCACCTCGATCGCCGGCAAGCTGCCGCTCACCCCGGAGAACCTGGCGCTGCTGCCACCGCAGGCGGAACGGGCCGTGACGCTGCTCCACGGCCCGCGCGGCTCGTTCGTGATCCTGCACGTCATGCGCTTCGACACCGCGGGCGTCGAGGACGACTACATCATGTGGGGCTACGCGGCGGCACACGACAAGTTCCCCGAGCTCGACGGGCTGGACCAGGAGCAGCTCAAGCAGGTCGTGCTGGGGATGACGCCGAAGTTCCACCCGAACCTGCGCGAGCTCTTCCGGTTGGCCGACCCGCGGACCGTGTTCCGGATCAAGGTCCGCACGTCGGAGCCGGTGCGGCCGTGGAAGCCCAGCAACGTCACGCTGATCGGTGACGCCGTGCACCTCATGACGCCGGGCCGCGGCATCGGCGCGAACACCGCGTTGCGCGACGCGGAGCTGCTGACCCGCAAGCTCACCGAGGCCCACCGCGGCAAGGACGTGGTCACCGCCATCGGTGAGTACGAGACCGAGATGGTGGAGTACGGGTTCAAGGCCGTGCTCGCCTCGCGTGAGCAGATGGACGGCACCGGCATGCTGCACAGGCCCGTGATCGGCCGGGTCGTGCTCGCGATGTTCCGCACGGTCCTGCGCGTCACGAACGCCGTTCCCGCGCTCAAGCGGCGCATGATGGCGAGGGACGCGGCCGAGCGTGATCACGTAAGTTCGGCGCATGAGGTTGTTCACGCCGGGTGAGGTGGTCGTGCGGCGGGAGGTGCTGCACGGCAGGGTCTGGTCGGAGATGCCGACCAGGGTCGTGGTCGACGAGCCGGGGCTGCTCGCGGTGTTCGTGGAGCCGGGCACCCCGCTCACCTACCCCGAGCACCACCACCCGCACCCGTGGGACCGGCCGGAACGCGGTTTCTGGCGCGGCCACGGCAAGCTCATGCTGCACCGCCCGGACGACGCCTACTCGGTCGACCTGTTCTGGCACGGCGAGGACCGCCGCTTCGGCAACTACTACCTGAACCTGCAGGCGCCCTACCGGCGCACGGCCGACGGTTTCGAGACCCTCGACCACGCGCTCGACTACACCATGGCGCCCGACGGCACGTGGCAGCAGCGCGACCTCGACGAGTTCGAGGAGCAGGTGGCGGCCGGCAAGTACTCCGCGGCGGAGGCCGAGGCGATCCGCGCGGAGGGCGTGAAGATCGAGCAGATGCTGGCGTCCGGTGAGATCTGGTGGGACACGGCCTGGGCGGACTGGGCGCCGTCACCGGGGTGGCGATGAAGGTCCGGCCGCTCTCCCACGACACCCTGGTCGCCGAGATCGTCTCCCGCGTCACCGCGCTGGACGGCCGGGTGCGCGTGCTCCTCGACGGCGCTCCCGCCGCCGAACCGGGCAAGCTCGCCGACGCGCTCGTGGAACCGTTGCGCGCCACGGGCCGTTCCGTCCAGCGCGTGTCCACACAGGACTTCCTGCGACCGGCGTCGGTGCGGCTGGAGCACGGCCGCACCGACCCGTACTCCTACCGGCACGACTGGTTCGACCTGGCCGGTCTGCAACGCGAGGTGCTCGACCCCGCGCTGGACGGCAAGGTGCTGCCGTCGCTGTGGAACGCCGCCACCGACCGGGCCAGCCGCGCGGAGTACGTGGACGTGCCGGAGAACGGCGTGGTGCTGGTCGACGGCACCCTGCTGCTCGACCGGTGGCTGCCCGCGGAGCTGACCGTGCACCTGTGGCTCTCGCCGGGAGCGCTGCGCCGCAAGACCGCCGAGCAGTGGACGCTGCCCGCGTTCGACGACTACGAGCCGGTGGCCGACCTGGTCGTGCGCTACGACCACCCCGACCGGCCGGGCCTCGTCGAGTCGTGACCCGTCCCTGCTCCACGCGGCGTTCCCGGGACCGCGCCCCCGCCGTGGCCGTACACTCGGGGACGTGATGCGGCAGGAGACCAGGAATCGGGCGGTGCTGCTGCTCGCCGTCTTCCTGCCCGCTCTCTACGCGTTCACGCTGCTGTCCTCGCCGACCGAGGTCGTCGCGGCCGTGACCGCCTTGGCGCTCGCGTTGCTCGTCGTGGTCGCGCTCGTGCCGCGCTCGGTGGCACCGGCCCGGTCGCTCGCGATCCGCGAACGCGCTGAACGATCGGCGCAGCTGCGGCTGCGCAACCCCGACACCGCTGGTCGGCCCCGTCCCCGAGCACCGGGGTGCCGGACGTTCTGACACGTCCCGCACACCCGACTCAAGACGGAGAAAGAACCCTTGTTCGCTGACCTGGGCGCTGCCCTGGCGAGCTTCGGCACGCCCGCGCTCGCCATCGTCCTGTTCACCATCGTCGTGCGGCTCGCGCTGCACCCGCTGTACCGCGCCGCCGTGCGCGGGGAGAAGGCCAAGGCCAAGCTCGCGCCGGAGATCCGGGAGCTGCAGAAGAAGTACGGCAAGGACCTGGTGCGGTTCTCGGAGGAGTCGCAGAAGGTCTACCAGAGCAACGGCGTCTCGATGTTCGCGGGACTGCTGCCGATGCTCGCGACGGCCCCGTTCTTCATGGTCGTCTACCAGGTCGTCACCACGCCGAACCCGTTGCTGGAGGGCACGTTGTTCGGCGTCTCACTCGGTTCGCACTTCACCACCGGCTTCGCGTGGGTGTTCTTCGCGCTGTTCGCGGCGCTGGCCGTGGTGGCGTACCTGACCGTGCGGTGGCAGCGGTCGCAGCTGACCACCACGCCCGCGCCGGGGTTCATGACCGGGCTGGTGAAGGTGCTGCCGTTCGGCACGATCCTGGTCGCGGCCTACCTGCCGCTGGCCGCCGGGCTGTACCTGCTCACCACGACGACGTGGACGATCGCGGAACGGGCGCTGCTCTACCGCATCCTGAGCTGAAGCTGGGCGATCAGGCGCACCAGCGGGTCGTCCAGGTCCAGGTCGATCCGCCGCAGCCGGTACCGCAGCGTGTTCGGGTGGACGTGCAGCCGGTCCGCCGCGGCCCGCACGTCCCCCAGCGCGTCGAGGTAGGCGAGCAGCGACTTCGCGAGCTCCGGGTCCAGCGCGTCGATGCGGGGGTCGCGAATCCTCGGGTTGTCCTGCAGCAGCGCGAGGATCTCGCTCACCAGCACCTGCGAGCGCACGTCGGCGAGCGTGGCGACCTCGGCGTCGAGGTCGCGGGCCATCGCGTCGAGCACGCGTTCGGCCTCCTGCCGCGACACCCGCACCTCGTCGAGCGTGGCCACCGTCGAGCCGACCGCCGCCTGCACCGCCGTGTGCAGGTGGCGGCGGGCCGTGGTGACGATCTCGCGGGTGAGGTTCAGCAGCTGCGCGTTCGGGGCGAGGTCGGGCAGCAGCACGTAGGTGCGGCCGCCGGACTCGCTGACCAGCGCGCTGCGCCGGTACGCCGCCGCGTGCACGGAGATCAGGCCGGTCATCTCGGCCCTGCGCAGCTCGTGCTCGCTGCGGTCGCCCTCGGCGCTCCTGAGCGCGAAGACCACCACCGCGGCGGGTTTGCCGGGGTCGGCGCCGATCTGGCCGGCGACGGTGGCCGCGTCCATCCGGCCGGTGAGCAGGGCGGCGAGGAGGTTCTCCCGGAACCGGGACGTGGGCTGGTTGCGCTGCTGGATCAGGTGCGGGGCGGTGACGCGGGCGGCGCCGAGCAGTGCGCGTTCGGCCTGGGCGGTGAGCGGCTGGTCGCCCTCCTGCACCCAGATCGTGCCGAGCGGCTGCGACCCCGCGTGGATGCCGACGGCGATGCGGCGGCGGATGCCGAGCTCGGGGCGTTCGTCGATGCGCACGACCTCCTCGCCCGACCGCAGCAGGTTGTAGACGCCCCACTCGCGCAGCATCTTCAGGTACGGCTCCGGCCCCTGGCGGCCGAGGATCGACAGCCGGCGCAGCTCGTCGACCTCGTCGGACGACCGCGAGTAGGCCAGCACGCGGCTCGCGGTGTCCTCGATGCTGACGATGCCGCCGGTGAGGGTGGCGATCGTCTGCGCGAGCGCGAACAGGTCGCCGAGCACCTCGCCGTCGTCGGTCGTCGTCGTGAGCACGCCTTTGGCCAACGACTCCAGGTGCGCCCACCGCACCTCCGGCCTGACCTCCAGCAACGCCACGCCCGCGTCCGTCGCCGCCTGTTCGAGCGCCGGCGAGCTCCTCTTTTACGGCAACGGCGGCGGCCTTCGCCCGTCCGGCAGCCTTGACCAGCGGCAACGCCGCTCGGCCACGTGCGCCGATGACCAGCGCGAGGTCCCCCGCCGCCACGTCCGGCGGGTCGTCCGGGTCCATGATCACGACGTCGCGCACGTCGACCTCCAGGCCGTGTGGCGCGACCTGCAGCTCGACGAGCGGATCACCGAGCGCGATCAGGATGTGCCGCAAACTCATCCCCGCCCCCACCCCCGCCGCTCCTGCTGCTCCGGCACGCGGGGGCCCCGCGTTCCCTCCTGGGGTACGAAAGCTCCCCGCGTGCACTTCAACACTGTCGGATCGTACATCTGAACTGGTGAAATTTGGTTGGTCGGACAACGGATGACGGCTTGACCGGACTTACGGTTGGGGCACCGACGATTCGACGAGGAGTTGCGAGTGGACGCGGTCACCCAGGTTCCCGCCCCGGTCAACGAGCCGGTCCTGCAGTACGCCCCCGGCACCCCGGAGCGCGCCGAGCTGCAGGCCAAGCTGACCGAGCTGCAGAAGGAGCCGCTCGAGCTGACGCTCACCATCGGTGGCGAGCAGCGCATGGGTGGCGGCGAGCGGTTCGACGTCGTCCAGCCGCACAACCACCGCTCGGTCCTCGGCACCCTCGCCGGCGCGACCCAGCAGGACACCACCGACGCCCTGCGCGCGGCTCGCGAGGCCGCCCCCGCGTGGCGCGCGATGTCGTTCGACGACCGCGCGGCGATCCTGCTGCGCGCCGCCGACCTGCTCGCCGGTCCGTGGCGGCAGACGCTGAACGCCGCGACCATGCTCGGCCAGTCGAAGACCGCGATCCAGGCGGAGATCGACTCCGCCTGCGAGCTGATCGACTTCTGGCGCTTCAACGTGCAGTTCGCCCGCAACCTGCTGAGCGAGCAGCCGATCTCCTCCCCCGGTGTGTGGAACCGCACGGACCACCGCCCGCTGGAGGGCTTCGTCTACGCGATCACGCCGTTCAACTTCACCGCCATCGCCGGCAACCTGCCGACCGCGCCCGCGCTGATGGGCAACGTGGTGCTGTGGAAGCCGTCGCCGACCCAGTCGTTCGCCGCGCACCTCACCATGCGGCTGCTGGAGGAGGCGGGCATGCCGCCCGGCGTCATCAACCTGCTGCCCGGTGACGGCCTGGCCGTCTCCGAGGTCGCGCTGAGCTTCCCCGACCTCGCGGGCATCCACTTCACCGGCTCCACCGCGACGTTCCAGAAGCTGTGGGCGCAGGTCGGCGCGAACATCGCGAACTACCGCTCGTACCCGCGGATCGTCGGCGAGACCGGCGGCAAGGACTTCATCCTCGCGCACCCGTCGGCCGACCCGGACGTGCTGCGCGTGGCCATGATCCGCGGTGCTTTCGAGTACCAGGGCCAGAAGTGCTCCGCCGCGTCGCGCGCCTACGTGCCGCGCTCGGTGTGGAACAAGATCAAGGACCAGTTCCTGGCCGAGGTCGAGGCGCTGACCTACGGCGACGTCACCGACTTCTCGAACTTCGGTGGCGCGGTGATCGACCGCCGTTCGTTCGACAAGCTGTCGGGCGTGCTGCAGGCCGCGCGGGCGGACTCCTCGCTGGAGATCGTCGCCGGCGGCACCGCGGACGACTCGGACGGCTTCTTCGTCCGGCCCACCGTGCTGCTCGGCTCCGACCCGGCGAACTCCGTGTTCACCACCGAGTTCTTCGGCCCGGTGCTCGCGGTCCACGTCTTCGAGGACGCCGACTACCCGACGGTGCTCAAGCAGATGGAGAGCGCGGCGCCGTACGGCCTCACCGGCTCGATCATCGCCCGTGACCGCGCCGCCGTGGCGCACGCGCAGGAGGAGCTGCGGTTCGCCGCGGGCAACTTCTACGTCAACGACAAGCCCACCGGTGCCGTCGTCGGCCAGCAGCCCTTCGGCGGCGGCCGCGCGTCCGGCACGAACGACAAGGCGGGGTCGGTCCACAACCTGCTCCGCTGGGTGAGCCCGCGCTCCATCAAGGAGACGTTCGTGGCCCCCACCTCCCACCTCCACCCGCACCAGGGCTAGACCAGGCCCTCCTGGGTGAGGGGAACGTCGTTGTGCCACAAGCACTTCGACGTTCCCCTCACCTCTCACACCCCGAGGACGTGAACCATGTTGCGCTCCAGCCTCCTCCTGGCGTCCCGCAGCGCGGGTACCCGCAAGCTCGTCGAGTCGACGCCGCTGACCCGGCCCGTCGTCGAGCGGTTCGTCGCCGGTGCCGACGTCTCCTCCGCGATCCACACGACCGCCGAGGTGCTCGGTGACGGTCGCCTGGTCACGCTGGACCACCTCGGTGAGGACACCGTCGAGGAGTCGCAGGCGAACGACACCGTCGAGGCGTACCTGACGTTGCTGGCGCAGCTGGAGCGGCACGGGCTCACCGACGGCGCCGAGGTGTCGGTCAAGCTGTCGGCCGTCGGCCAGTCGCTGCCGGTGGACGGCGAGAAGATCGCGCTGGAGAACGCCCGCCGCATCTGCGCCGCGGCCGCCGTCGTCGGCACGACCGTGACGCTCGACATGGAGGACCACACCACCACCGACTCGACGCTGGGCATCCTGCGCGAGCTGCGGGTGGACTTCCCGTGGGTGGGTGCGGTGCTGCAGGCCTACCTGAAGCGCACCGAGCAGGACTGCCGCGATCTCGCGCACGCCGGTTCCCGCGTGCGGCTGTGCAAGGGCGCCTACCAGGAGCCTGCTTCCGTTGCGTACCAGGACAAGCACGACGTCGACCTGTCGTACGTGCGGTGCCTCAGGGTGCTGATGGAGGGCGCCGGCTACCCGATGGTGGCCTCGCACGACCCGCGGCTGATCGCCATCGCCGCCGACCTCGCGTCCGCGCGGTCGAAGGACACCTACGAGTTCCAGATGCTGTACGGCATCCGGCCGGAGGAGCAGCGGCGCATCGCGTCCGAGGGCAACCGGATGCGCGTCTACGTGCCGTACGGCGACGAGTGGTACGGCTACTTCATGCGCCGGCTCGCCGAGCGCCCCGCCAACGTGGCGTTCTTCGTGCGGTCGCTGCTCACGACCAGCTGAGCGCGCTCTCGGCCGCGGCTGCCGTCTCCAGCGCGAACTCCAGCTTCGCCTCGTCGCCCACCTCGCGTGCGATCCGCACCGCGCGGTGGGCGAGCCGGAGCGCCTTGTCGACCTCGAACCCCGTCTCCACGCACAGCCTGCTGTAGATGGTGAGCGCGTCGGCGTACCCAGGTTGCTCGTCCAGCTCCGGTCCGAGCAGGTGCCACAGCACGATCGCGGTGTGCGCGGTGTTCCTGGCCTCCTCCTTCCGTTCCGCGGCACGGAGCTTGCACGCGTGCTGCTGGAGCGCGGCGAGGTGGGCGACCGGTCCGGTCTTCGGGATCAGCACCCGCCACACGCCGAGCGCGAACTCCGATGCCCGCAGCGCGCGGACGTGGTGGTCCGCTTCGGAGAGTGCACGAACCACCGGTTGCAGACCCGGTGCCAGTTTCGTGCCGAAGAAGTCGATGAGCTGTGACGGCAGCCGGTCGCAGATCTCCAGGAACTCGTCCGCGTGCCGCAGCGCCTCCTCGTGCCGGTCGTGCAGCAGCTCCTGCTCGGTGAGGACGGCGAGGGCGAGCACCAGGTCGACCTGGTTCCACACGAGATCCCGTGCGACCAGTTCCCGGTGCACCGCAACGGCTTCCTCCGCCGCGTGCAGGTCGTCCGCGACGTGCACCACGGTGAGCAGCGCCGTGCCGAGGCCCTTGCGGTCGTCCGTCTCGCGCCACAGCATCACGGCCTCCTGCGCGACCAGCCGGGCGTCCGGGTCGCCGAGTTCGTGCACCGCCCTGCTGTACCGAGTCAGCGCGTCCGCCAGCTCCGAGCGGAACGTGTCGGGGTTGACGACCGCGAGCCTGCGGAACAGCTCGACGGCCTCCCGCAGCGTCTCGCTCGCGGCCTCCGCGCGGCGCAGGTCGGTGAGCATCACACCGGCCATGGCGAGGTTGCGGGCCAGCTCCGGTTCGAACCGCGGGTCCTCCTGGGCGAGCACCCGCCAGTTCGCGATGGACAGCTGCATCGACTCGGCGGCGTGCTGCTTCTCGCCCTCGGCGTGGAAGCGGCGAGCCATCGCGGCGGCGACCCTGGCGTAGTCGCCGCGGAACAGCGAGGGGTGGTTCTTCGCCAGCTCCTGGAAGAGCAGGGTGGCGCGGCTGAGCGCCGTCATCGCCGCCTCGTCCTGGTGCAGCGCCTGGTAGCGGTAGCTGATCTGCTCCAGCGCGGACGCGAGCTGCGGGATGGTCTCCGGGTCGTCCTCCGCGATCTCGCGCCACAGCCCGATGGCCTCCTCGGAGACCTGCAGCACCTCGTCGCGGCGCTGGGCGTTGATGAGCCGCAGGCCGAGGTCCCCCAGCGCGTCCGCGAGCAGCGGCCGGTTCTCCGGGTCCCGCCGCGCCAGCTCCCGGTAGCACTCGACCTCCTGGCGGGAGGCCTCGACGGACTCGTGCCGCAGCCCGCACACCATCGTGCGGGCGCTGAGCATCCCGTACATCTCGGCGCGTTCCAGGGTGTCCTCGGCGCCCTCGATCAGCCTGCGGGTGAGCATCGACGGAATGGCGTCGGTGGCGAACCGCTCGTCGCGGAAGAGCCGGCGGGCCAGGTGCTCCGCCGTGGCGCGGGAGCCGATCTCCGCGGTGATGCGCAGGCTGTCGCGGGCCATGTCGCGGACGACCTCCGGGTGCTCGGCGACGAGCCGGTCGAGCCGCGGCCGCAGTGCGGGCCAGCGCAGGGCGGCGCGGGCGAGCAGGTCGGGGTCCGGGGAGTCCGGGGTGGCCACGGCGAGGTAGTCCTCGGCGATGCGGCCGGTGCGTGGACCGCTGTCGCGCCGGAGGAGCTGGCGGACGAGCTGGGTGCGGTTCACCTCGCACGGGTCGCCGTGCACCGCGGTGAGCGCGGCCATGTGCAGGTCGAGGGTGGTCTCGTCGGCGATGTTCGGCGGTGGTTCGTCGGGTGCGGTGACGCCGAGCTGCTTGGCGAAGTGCTCGCAGGCGAGGGTGAACGACTCGGCGCGGTCGGCCGGGCTCGGCGGGAGCGCGAGCTCGGTGACCTCGTGGTCGAAGTCGGCGACGCGCTGGCGGGTCGAGGACCACCACCAGCCCGTGATCCGGCTCGCCAGCAGCACCCTGGTGCGCTGCGGGCCGTGCCGCAGGGTGTCCTGGAGCTGCTCGAAGACCTGTTGCCAGGTGCGGCGGTCGGCGTCGTCGAGGACCAGCAGCCGCCCGTGCGCGTCGTCGTCCCACAGCTCCGCGAACCGCTGGAGCAGCCGGGTCTTGCCCGCGCCCGCCGGGGCGTGCACGAGCAGGGACGCCTGCGGGACGGGGCTGTCGCGCCACGCCACGAGTGCGTCGAGTTCGGGTTCTCTGCCGTGAAAGGGGACCACCTGGTGGGTGGGGTCCAGCAATGCGGCGACGCTGAGTGCTCGGTCCACGGCTTCATAGTCGGCCGGTGGTCAGGTGAGGGACAGCAAGACCACACCATCGGGGAATCTTCGCGTTTTTCCTTCACTCCTTCGCTGGCTGGCTTGGAGGAACTCCAACGGAATTGTGGTGCTGACGGCGGTGTAGATGGCCGGCTCGACCGAAATTGTCAGACCCCCTGGGCACAATCAGAGGCGTGCTGGTTTCCCTCGTCCCCGAAGCGGACGGCGCGGGGCGGTGGCAGGAGCTGAACGACGACGGGACCCCGGCGGGTCCCGCGACGTCAGCGCCGTCACTGGCCTCGGCCGTCGCGTCGCTGGAGCGCGCCCACAGACCGCGGTGGCTGTGGGCGGACACCGCGGAGGCCTACCCCGCGCTGCTGGCGGCCGGCGTGCGGGTGGACCGGTGCTGGGACCTGCACCTGACCGAGGCGCTGCTGCTGGGCGCCGAGGGCAGGCACCGCGAACCGCGCGAGCTGCCGGCGGCGGTGGCGCGCGCGTTGCGCCTGCCCGCGCCGGCGGACGTGGGCCCGCGCAAGAAGGACGTCGCGCTGACGTTGTTCGAACCGGAGCCGGTGGAGCTGCCCGGCGGCACCGACGAGCTGGCCGCGCTGTCGCTGGTCTTCCAGGCGCAGCAACGCAATCCGGCGCTGTCGCTGCTGATCGCGGCCGAGTCGGCGTCGGCGCTGGCGGCGGCGGAGATGACCCACCACGGGCTGCCGTGGCGGGAGGACGTGCACCTCGCGCTGCTGGAGGACCTACTGGGCCCGCGCCCCGGCCCCGGCGCGCGGCCGAAGGTGCTGCAGGGGCTGGCTGACCGCATCCGGGAGGCGTTCGGCGGCTACGACGTGAACCCGGACGCGCCGGCCAGCATCGTGCGGGCGTTCAAGCGCGTGGGCATCGAGGTGTCGTCCTCGCGGCGCTGGGTGCTGAAGAAGGTCGACCACCCCGCGGTGGCGTTGCTGGTGGAGTACAAGGAGCTCGCGCGCCTGTGGGCGGCGCACGGCTGGTCGTGGCTCGACACGTGGGTCTCGGCAGGGCGGTTCCGCCCGGAGTACGTGGTCGGCGGCGTCGTCACCGGCCGGTGGGCCTCCCGCGGCGGCGCGGCTCTGCAGATCCCGCGCCTGCTGCGCCAGGCGGTGCGCGCGGACGACGGCTGGCGCCTGGTGGCCGCCGACGCCTCCCAGCTGGAGCCGCGCATCCTGGCCGCGCTGTCCGGCGACGAGAGGCTGATCGACGTCTGCGGCGACGACGACCTGTACGCCGCGCTGGCCGCGGACTCGTTCAAGGGCGAACGCCCCCGCGCGAAGATCGCGATGCTCTCCGCCATGTACGGCGGCACCTCCGGCGAGGCCGGCCCGCTGCTCGCCGTGCTGCGCAAGCGCTTCCCGATCGCGGTCGGTTACGTGGAGGCCGCGGCCCAGGCCGGCGAACAGGGCCGCATGGTGCGCACCCGCCTCGGCCGCACCTCCCCTGAACCGTCCGCGTCGTGGCAAGACCTGGTCAACGGCGCCGACGACGCGGGCAACGTGTCCAGCTCCTCCCGCCAGGCCGCCCGCAACTGGGGCCGCTTCACGCGCAACTTCGTGGTGCAGGGCAGCGCCGCGGACTGGACGGCCGCCCTGCTCGGCGTGCTGCGCACCCGGTTACCGCGCGAGGCGGCGCTGGTGTTCTTCCAGCACGACGAGGTCCTCGTGCACTGCCCGGCAGCCGACGTCGACGGGGTGGTGGCGGCCATCGCGGAGGCGGGCCAGGCGGCGACCCGGCTGCTGTTCGGCGACACACGGGTGCGGTTCCCGATGAACGCCGTGCCGGTGGAGTGCTACGCGGACGCGAAGTGAGGGCCGTCGGCAAGATCCGCGCACCTCGCGTGTCCAAACGAGACGTAGCGGCACCAGCGCGCTTTGTGGCCGTTCGTCCGAATGGCCGCTTGTCCACGGGTCGTGAGAGCGCTCTCATAAATGGACTGCACCCGTGACAAGGAGGTCACTCGCGCATGAGGCAACGCAGTCGCATCCTCGCGGCCACGACAGCTCTTCTTGCCGCGGTACCCCTGGCGATCGCCGCCATGTCCGCCAACGCTTCGATCCCACCCCCCGCAGCGGGATGGACGCAGGTGTGGGGCGACGACTTCAACGGAGCGAGCGGAACCCTGCCGTCCAGCTCGAACTGGATCTTCGACCTGGGCCACGGCTACCCCGGTGGACCTGCGAACTGGGGCACCGGGGAGATCCAGAACTACACGAACAGCACCAACAACATCAAGCTCGACGGTGCCGGCAACCTGCGCATCACCGCGCTGAAGGACGGCGCGGGCAACTGGACGTCGTCGCGCATCGAGACCCAGCGGTCGAACTTCAAGCCGGCGCCGGGCGGCAAGCTCGCCATCGAGGGCCGCATCCAGATGCCGAACGTCACCGGTCAGGCGGCGCTGGGCTACTGGCCGGCGTTCTGGGCGCTGGGCTCGCCGTTCCGCGGCAACTACTGGAACTGGCCGGGCATCGGTGAGTTCGACGTGATGGAGAACGTCAACGGCATCAACTCGGTGTGGGGCGTGCTGCACTGCGACGTCGCACCCGGCGGTGCGTGCAACGAGTTCACCGGCATCGGCAACTCGCGGGCCTGCCCCGGCGCGTCGTGCCAGACGGCGTTCCACACGTACCGCTTCGAGTGGGACGACGCCGGGAAGTCCTTCAAGTGGTTCGTCGACGGCCAGCAGTACCACACGGTCACGCAGGCCCAGCTCGGCGCGGGCGTGTGGGACCGGATGACGTCGCACGCCGGGTACTTCATCCTGCTGAACCTGGCGATGGGCGGCGCGTTCCCGAACGCGTTGAACAACAACCAGCCGACCCCTGTCGCGGCCACCCAGTCCGGACACTCCATGGTCGTGGACTACGTGGCCGTCTACACGGCTGGCGGTTCGACGACGACTCCGCCCACGACCACCACGACGACCTCGAACCCCGGCGGTGGTGGTTCGGCGTACAGCGAGCTCCAGGCGGAGAACGCCTCCGAGCGGTCCGGCGGCTCGGTGGCACCGGCCGAGGGCGGTTCGGGTGTCCACCAGATCGCCAACGGCGGCTACCTGAAGTTTTCCGGCGTCAACTTCGGCTCCGGTCCGGCGCGGCAGTTCTACGCCCGCGTCGCCTCGGGTGCCGCTGGCGGCGTGAGCGGTCTGGTCGAGGTCCGGCTCGGGTCGCGCACGGCAACCCCCGTGGGGTCGATCGCGGTGGGTAACACCGGGGGCTGGGACTCGTGGAGGACCATTCCCGCGAACATCTCGAACATCTCCGGGACGCACGACGTGTACGTGACGTTCACGAGCGGCCAGCCGGCGGCGTACGTGAGCGCGAACTGGGTGAAGTTCGGCCTCTAGACCCTCGTGTTCGCCGGGCCGTGCCCGTCCGCTAGAATCTCGTCCTGCACCACGAGGACGATTAGCTCAGCGGGAGAGCACTACCTTGACACGGTAGGGGTCACTGGTTCAATCCCAGTATCGTCCACGTTTCTCGCGCTCATGGCGCCGCATCCCCCGGGATGCGGCGCCTTTTGCTTTGATTGACCCGTGTACGCCGAACGTCCCGCCCCCGCCGGTCTGGCCTGCCTGTGGACGCGCACGGTGTCGTCGGAGACCGTGCAGCGGGTGGTGCCCGACGGGTGCACGGATCTGATGTGGACACCCACGACGGGCGCGTTGTCCGTGGCCGGTCCGGACACCCGCGCGCAGCTCGCTTCCGTCGCGCCCGGCACGTTGTACGGGGTGCGGTTGCCGCCCGGCGCGTTCCCGTCGGTGTTCGGCGTGCCGGCGTGCGAGGTGCGCGACCTGCGGGTGCCGCTGGCGGAGCTGGTGCCGTCCGCGCGGCTGTCTGCGTTCTCGGAGGTGGTGACGTTCTGCGCGGCCCGCGTGGTCGTCGACCCCGCTCTCGCGGGTACCGCCGCGTTGCTGCGCACCGGTGACGTCAGGTCGGCGGCCTGGGACATCGGGCTGAGCGAGCGGCAGCTGCGGCGGCGGTGCCTGGACGCGTTCGGCTACCCGCCCAAGGTGCTGCAGCGGGTGCTGCGCTTCGACCACGCCCTGCGCCTGGCGTGGACCGGCCGCCCCTTCGCCGCGGTCGCCGCCGACGCCGGCTACGCCGACCAGGCGCACCTCTCCCGCGAGGTGCGCGCGCTGGCCGGTGTGCCGCTGGGGCAGCTGGTCAGCTGATCCGGCCGTAGCTGCGCAGCGTGAGCAACGCGTCGATCGTGGCGATGGACCGCCACTCGAACGTGACGACCGGCGTGAACGCGGGGAAGCCGAAGTTCCAGCCGCCGTCCTCCTGCTGCCCCGCACGCAGCTCATCGAGGTCGCGCTCCAGCTCCGCCTCGCTGAACCACGACCGCGCCAGGCCGCCGGCCCGCGCCGCGAAGAAGTGCGGCGCCATGCCCTCCCCCTGCGCGTACCCGTCCGTGCTGGGCTTGAGCTGCCCGATCCGCGCCGCCGCGAGCGCCGCCCGTTCCCGGTCCGGCACCTCGTCGAGGAACATCACCGCGGCCCGCAGCTCGTACGGGTGGGTCTCGCCGAGCGCCTCGACCTGCCGCCAGCAGTAGTCGGTGGCCCGGTCGAGCCACGGGTGGGTGACCCCCAACGCGTGCAGGGCCGCCGCGATCTGGGCGGTGAGCAACAACCCGCCCTGGTCGTCGAGCGTGACCCACGGCGCCACCGGGTGCCCCTTCGACGTGGACAGCCCGAACGGCACACTCCCGTCGGGACAGGTCGCATCGAGCCAGCTCAGCACCGACCCGGCCGGTTCCGGCGCGCTGACCTCGGCGAACATCTGCAACGCCCGCAACGCGTGCAACGGCTGGCTCGTCGGTCCCCGGTGGTCCGGCTCCAGCCCGTGCCCGTACCCGCCGTCGTCGTTGCGGAAGGCCAGCACCGCCCGCACCACCGCGTCCCCGCTGCCGCCGTCGAAGGCGTACTCGAACCACCGCTGCTCCAGCGTGCGGGCGTTGTGCCAGATGAAGTCCCTCGCGCGTTCGATCATGCCTGCGAACCTAAGCCGCCTGGTCGCGCCACGTCTTGGACGAAACGGCCATGTGACCAGGTCAGCTCACTCGTTCGCCCGCCGGGGGAACCGGCGCTGTGCAAAAATCCTCCAACAGGGGTGTGTGGAAGTTCTGAGGGGAGCTGGCCGAGATGCTGATGTTCGACGCGATCACACCGTGGGCCGTGAGCGGCGCGGTCGGCGCGGCAGCCGGTGCTGCTGCCGCCGCGGCAGGTGCGGCTGCCGGTGCCGCCGGTGCCGGGACCACGAGGTTCGCGGTCGACCCGGACCAGGCGCAGAAGATGATCGACGGCCTCGAAACGGCCGCGAAGCAGCTGAAGGGCCTCATCCGCGAGGCGGAGTTCCTCACGAGCACCGGCGCACCCGGCCCCGACCCCTACAGCGGTATTGCCACCATCGCGATCCGTCGAACCGCCGGTGAAGAACCCGGCGGCTACGCGTGGGCGAACAAGAAGGCAGTGGAAGCCCTCGAAGCGACGGTCGCGAACATCAAGAAGGCTCTCGCGGAGTACCGCGGCACGGACGACGATGCGATGAATGCGATGGGAAGGTAAGTCCGCCTTGAAGCGCACCACTTTGATGGCGATCTTGTTCGCGGCGACGGCTCTGGCCGGCTGCACGAGCATCAACGGCGGCAACCCGACCACCGGCAGCACGCCGCCTCCGGCCACGGAGACGAGTGAGACGAGTTCGACCGGGTCCCCCGCCGCCAAGCTGGACCTCGACAAGGTCAAGGGCAACGCCTGCGACCTGCTGACCGCCGCGCAGATCACCGCTCTGGGCAACGTCGAAACCAAGTCGAGGACGAGCTCGACCGGTCCGGTGTGCACCTGGGAGGGCAAGTCGCTTCTCGACGACTCGACCTACGAGGCGAGGATCGCCGCTGACCAGGTCTACGACAACCAGCTGGCGAGCTCGCGCAGCGCCGCGGTCTTCAGCGAGAAGACCATCGACGGCGTCCGGACGTTCAGCAGGGACAGCACGGACGGCTCCCGCAGCTGCCTCACCATCATCGAGGCGGGCGAGAAGGGCACCATCGGAGCGGCGGTCGACGTTGCGAAGAACAAGCTTTCGGCCCAGAAGCCGTGCACGGAGAGCGAGAAGCTCGCGGCGGCAGTCATCGGAAATCTGAAGGGGTAGGCCATGGCTGGGGATGAGCCGAACATCGCAACCTTCGCCCTGCTCCCGTTCGCGGGCGGCGAGACGATCTACAACTGGTTCGACAAGGGCAAGGGCCCGAGCCAGAGCACCGCGCCGGCCAGTGACGGCTGGCGGACCCTCGCGAGCAGCCACAACGACATCGCCGAGATCATCAACAAGGCGGTGCGCGACTCCGGCGCAGCGTGGGAGGGCCAGGCCGGTGACGCGGCCCGCAGCACCACCTCGCCGCTCGCGACCTGGGCGGACATGACCGGCAAGTCCGCTCAGGACGCCGGCAACACGGCCGACTCCATCGGTGAGGCGTACACGAACGCCAAGTACCAGATGCAGAAGCCGCCGGAGGTCCCCGACAAGCCGTTCCTCAACGACTTGGCCCCGTGGGACACCGACTACGACAAGGCCGTCGAGAAGAACCAGCAGGTCAGCGAGCAGAACATCCGCGCGTTCAACCAGTACGCGGAGGCGGTGAACCAGAGCACCAACCAGATGCCGACGTTCATCTCGCCGGACGCGACCGACGCGAACATGCAGGAGCAGAACAACCGGTCGATCGACCGGGTCACGCCGCCGAGCACGCAGCCGCCGCCCATCGGCAGCAACCCGCCGCCGGGCACGGGGACGCCGCCCGGTACCGGCACGCCGCCGGGCATCGGTGGCCCCGGTGACGACACCGGCACGTCGGGCTGGAAGCCGCCGGGCTCCGGTGGCGACGACACCAACCCGTCGCAGCTCAACCCGAACGACCCGCGCAACCGGCCGCCGGTCTTCGTGGACCCGAACGACCCCCGCAACCGGCCTCCCGGCCTCGATCCCACCATCCCGCCGGGCGGGCGGTTCGACCCCAACGACCCGCGCAACCGGCCGGGTGGGCCGAACGACCCGCGCAACCGGCCCGGTGGGCCCGGGGTGCCCGGCGGTGGCCGGCCCGGTGGGGGCGGTGGTGGCGGTGCCGGTGGTGGCATGCGGCCGCCGGGTGCCGGTGGCATCGGTGGTGCTGCCGCGGCCGGGCTCGGCAAGGGGCCCGGTGGCATGGGCGGCATGGGTGCCGGTAGCGGCTTCGGTGGTGCGGCCGGTGTGGCCGGTGCCGAGCAGGGACGTGGTGGCGCCGGTGGCTTCGGGCCCGCGGGTGCGGGTGCGGCCGGTGGTCGTGGTGCCGCGGGTGCGGCCGGCATGGGCGGCATGGGTGGTGCCGGAGGCCGCGGTCAGGGTGACGAGGACAAGGAGCACAAGTCCGCGTCGTACCTGCAGGAGACCGAGGACATCTTCGGCGACGGGACGATGGTCGCTCCGCCGGTCATCGGCGGTTAAGGGGGAATTGTGCTTCGGAGCAGGGTCGCCATCCCTGTCGTCGCGCTGTACCAGGCGTGGCAGGTCGCGGGTCTGCCGCAGCTGCACAGGGCATTGGTCACGCAGGTCGACTTCGACTCGGAGTCGCTCGAGGAGGGCGACCTGAGCGGGTTGGAACGGCTGCAGCGCACGGCGTGGGCGCAGCTGGAGCAGACCGGGCTCGCGCGCGGCGGGGAGATCCACCCGGACCTCGCCGGCGCGTTGCGGCTCGTGGTCGAGGCCGGTGCGGAGTACTGGGCGTTCTTCAGCCAGAAGGACGGTCCTCAGCAGGCGGTCCTGGTCGTGTCGAACGGCCAGGACGCGCTGCGGGTCGTGCTGACGCCGGACCAGCTCTTCGTGCTGGAGCCGGTGCGGGCGGACGAGGCGCCGCAGTCGCTGGTGGCCGCGCTGCCGCCGACGCCGGCCGGGAAGGGCGCGCCGATCACGTTGCCGGAGGACGCGTTGCAGCAGAAGCGGCAGCCGTCCTACGAGGACACCGGCTCGTTCCTGCAGCAGAGCCGGCCGACCAGCACGCCGAACGACCAGCTGGTCGCGCAGCTCAAGACGATCATGTCGGAGCCTCGGACCGGTGGCGGCCAGCTGTACTCGGCCAAGCGCGACCACACCGGGCGCAAGCAGCGCTGCGCCGCCCCGCTCACCTACCTCGACACGGTGAGCGGGCGGTACGTGGCGGCGAAGAGCGAGGGCTGGCTGCGGGTGCAGCCGGCCGACTTCGGCACGCTCGCCCGGCTCACCGCGACGATGCCGTAGCGGGACTCAGGAGAACCGCAGCGCGTCCGGGCCCAGTTCGGCCGGGCTGCGGTGACCCGAGAGCCCCAGGGTCAGGTCGAAGTCCGCGAGCAGGCCGCGCAGGACGTGCTTCACGCCGACCTGCCCGCCGTGCGCCAGCCCGTACGCGAACGGCCGCCCGACCAGCACCGCCTTGGCACCCAGCGCCAGCGCCTTCACGACGTCGGCGCCGGTGCGGATGCCGGAGTCGAACAGCACGTCGACCTGCTCCCCCACCGCCTCCACGACGGTGGGCAGCACGTCGAGCGACCCGACGGCGCCGTCGACCTGGCGCCCGCCGTGGTTGGACACGACGACACCGTCCATTCCGGACTCGACCGCTTTGCGCGCGTCGTCTGGGTGCTGGATTCCCTTGAGGACGATCGGTCCGTCCCAGTGCTCGCGCAGGAACGCCAGCCGGTCCCACGACTTGTCGGTGCCGGTGAACAGCTGCACCCACCGCAGGATCGCCATCGGCAGGTCCTCCTCCGGCGACTTCGCGAGCCCCGCGCGGAAAGCCGGGTCGCTGAACGGGATGGCGGTCCCGACGCCGCGCAGGAACGGCAGGTAGGCCTGGTCGAGGTCGTGCGGCCGCCACGCCAGCGTCCACGTGTCGAGGGTGACGACCAGCGCCGTGTACCCGGCCTTCTTCGCCCGCTCCAGCAGCGACGCGCAGACGTCCTGGTCGTTCGGCCAGTACAGCTGGTACCACCGCGGCCCGGCGCCGGACGCCTCCGCGACCTCCTCGATCGTGTGCGACGACGCCGTGGACAACACCATCGGCACGCCCAGCTCGGCCGCGGCCCGCGCGGTGGCGAGCTCCCCGTCGGGGTGCAGGATCGACTGCACGCCAACGGGTGCGAGCATCACCGGCGCCGGCAGCTCGGTGCCCAGCACCGTGACGCCGAGGTGCCGTTCGGTGGCGTCGGTGAGCATCCGCGGCACGATCCGCACCCGGTCGAAGGCCTCGCGGTTCGCCCGCACGGTGGCACCCGAGCCCGCACCTCCCGCCACGTACCAGAACGGACCCGGTCCCAGCCGGGACCGCGCGGAGTCCTCCAGCGCGTCCGGGTCGGTGGTGAACGGCGGCACGGTGCCGCCGAGCCCCTGGAGGTAGATCTCGTTCTGGTACGCGGCGAAAGAGGTCATGGCCCCTACTCTGCTACGAGTCCCGCGGCGTGAGGAAGAGCTACACGCGGGCTCCCGCCGGTGCCTTGCGGGTCGCCGCCCGCACCGGGCGCGGCCATCGCTGCTCCAGCCAGATCGCGACCGGCGCCGCCGTGACCACTGTGGACATCGTGCCGAAGATCAGGCCGATGAGCAGGGCGGTCGCGAAGTTCGCCAGTGAGCCGTCGCCCAGCACGAGCAGTGCGGCGAGCACGAACAGCACGCCGATGCCGGTGTTCACGGTGCGTGGCACGGTCTGGACCACGGCGTCGGAGACCACGTCCTGGTAGGCGGCTTTCAGGCGGGAGCCGCGCAGGGTGCGGAGGCGGTCGAAGACGACGACGGAGTCGTTGACGGAGTAGCCGATGACGGTGAGCAGGGCGGCGAGGAACACGCCGTCCGCGGTCTTGCCGAGCCACGCGAAGATGCCGACGAGGACCAGCACGTCGCTCAGCAGTGCGGCGACCGTGGCGACGCCGAGGCGCCAGTCGAAGCGGATGGCCAGGTAGCCGAGCTGGGCCGCGACGGCGATGGCGAGGCCGATGACGGCGTTGCGGCGCAGTTCGGAGGACAGCGACGGGCCGATGAGCTCGTTGCTCGACTGGCGGGCGCCGCCGTCGACCGCGGAGTTCACGACCTCGCCGATGCGGTTCGAGGCGGCGTCGTCGATCGGGCCGGTGCGCAGGGAGACGTCGCTGCCGGAGGACGACACGACGACGTCCTCGAAGCCCGCGTCGGCCAGTGCGCCGCGGACGCGGCCGGCGTCGACGGGGCCGCCGGCGGTGAAGTCGAGCATGCGGCCGCCGGTGAACTCGACGCCCAGGTTGAGGCCGCGCAGGAGCAGGCCGGAGACCGCGACCAGCACCAGGACGGCGGCGCTGCTCAGCCACAGCCACGGGCGGCGGTACAGGACGAGCTTCAGCCTCGACCGGACGAAACCGAGCGAGTCCAGGCCGCTCAGCCGGGGCCGCTTGGCCACGAAACGCGTGCCCATCGCCCACAGCACCAGCACGCGGGACAGCACGAGCGCGCTGAACATCGACGCGAGGACACCGATGGTCAGCGTCACGCCGAAGCCGCGCACCGGTCCGGTGGCCAGCCAGAACAGCAGGCCGGCTGCCAGCAGCGTCGTCACGTTGGAGTCCGCGATGGCGCTCAGCGCACCGCGGAAGCCCGCCTCGGACGCCCGCCGCAGGTTCGCCTTCCGCGCGTACTCCTCGCGGGCCCGTTCGAAGATCAGGACGTTCGCGTCGACCGCCATGCCGATGGCCAGCACGAAGCCGGCCAGGCCCGGCAAGGTCAGGGTCGCCCCCACGGCCAGCAGTCCGGCGTAGGCGACACCCGCGTAGCCGACCAGGGCGACGACGGCGAGGAAACCGGCGAGCCGGTAGGCGAAGACGAGGAACAGCGAGGTCAGCGCGATGCCGATGATCGCGGCCTGGGCGCTCGCGTCGATCGCCTCGGCGCCGAGGGTGGCGCCGACCGTGCGCTGCTCGATCACCTCGACGGGCACGGGCAGTGCGCCGGAGCGGATCACCAGGGCCAGCTCGTTGGCCTCGGCCTGGGAGAACCGGCCGGTGATGGTCGTGGCGCCGCCGGGCTGGCCGCCGCCGCACGGGGTGTCGGTGCTGACCTCGGGTGAGGAGACGACGTTGCCGTCGAGCTTGAACGCGATCTGGCGGCCGGGGTCGCCGGAGGGCACGCAGGCGGCCTCGCCGGTGACCTTCTGCCACGTCTTGGGCGCGTCGCCCTGGAACTGGATGTTGACCACGTAGCCGGCGCCCTGCTGGTTGCGCACGGCGGTGGCGTCGGAGATGCCCTCACCGGTCATGACCTGGGCGCCGTTGCGTTCGACGGTGAGCTGGGCGGTGCGGCCGAGGACCTTCACGGCCTCTTCCGGGTCCTGCACGCCGGGCAGCTCGACGACGATCCGGTTCTCGCCGGAGCGGGCCAGGACGGGTTCGGCCACGCCGAGCTCGTCGACGCGGCGGCGCAGCACTTCGAGGGCGCGGTCGGTGGAGTCGGAGTCGCCCTTGGCCTCCAGGACGATCTGGGTGCCGCCGCGCAGGTCGAGGCCGAGGCGGGGATCTGTGGTGAGCAGCAGGAAAGCGGAGGCGACGAGGACGCCGAGCGACAGCAGTGCGCGCACGAGCAGCCCTCGTCGCGCGGTGTCGCGCGACATGGGTTGGGAGAGCCTTCCGGGAGGAAAGTGGTGGCTGAGAACGCGGTGTCAGCGACCGGAAGGCGGTGAGCGGTCCCGCTGCGGGGTCCAGCGGACGCCCTCGGGCGTGCGGTGCACGCGCCGGGTGAACGCGACGAGGAACCGGACGGGCAGCGCGGGCTTCGCGACCGGCGGCACGTCGGCGGCGAGCTGGGCCAGCGGCACCTGGGCGGCCTGCTGGTTGTGCGGTTTGGGGGCGGCTCCTGGCAGGTTCGCCACGTCGTGCGTGTGCTGCACGACCGAGCCCCCGACGTGGGCGGCGGGTGCGGGCGCGGCGAGGACGAACAGCTGTCCGAGGAACAGCATGATCGCGAGCGCGACCGCGTTGCGCCGCATCACCGCCTCCTGCCTCCCCCGACGTAGACCAGGGCGCCGCCGACCACGGCGCACAACCAGGAAAGCACAAGAGGCTGCATCGTGGTGGCGCCCAGCACCAGCGCGACGGTCCAGCCGGCGAGCAACGCGGCCGACGCGCCGAGCAGCGACACGGTCACGGCGAGCTTGCGCAGGTGCCACAGCGCCTTGAACGGCCGCAGCCGCAGGCCCACGACCAGGCAGCCGAGCACCAGCGCGGAGGTCAGGAACGCCAGGTAGGGAGTGGGGCGGGGCATGCCGGCGAGCAGCGCCAGCAACCCGCCGCCGACCAGCAGCAACGCCAGCGTGCGCAGCGACCGCCACACCTGCGCCTTGTTGAGCTGCGCGGGCGGCTTGGCGGTGCGGCGGCGCTGCACGGTGGCGAGGTTCGCCTTCGAGTCGGCGTCGGACGGGTCGAGCTTGATCGCCTGGCGGTAGGCGTGCTCGGCGGTGCCCCAGTCGCGCATCCGCAGCGCCGCGTCGCCGAGGACCTGGGCCGCGCGGACCTCCGACGGTGCGAGCTGCGAGGCGTGCAGTGCGGCGTCGAACGCCTCCACCGCGCCGTCGGGGACGTCGGCGAGCACCTCGGCCAGCACGACGTAGCCGCGCCAGTCGCCCGGCTTCTGCCGCACGGCCTCCCGTGCCGCGACCGCCGCCTCGGGGTGGCGGCCCAGGTCGCTCAGCGCGAGCGCGGCCAGCCGCTGCGACCAGGCCCGTTCCCCGTCGAGCACCATGGCGCGCTTGGCCGAGTCGAGGGCGGGACCGGGTTCGCGCAGGTCGAGGTGGGCGGCGGCGAGCCGGCACCAGGCCTCGGCGTGCCGAGGGTTCGCCGTCACGAGGGGACGCAGCAGGTCGATCGCCTGCCGCGGCTTCCCCGAGGCGGCGAGCTCAGCGGCGCGCAACAGCACCGCGGTCGTCGGCTCGGACACGCCGCCCAGTGTGACAGCGCACCACGGCACCTCGAACGGGTGACTGCCTGGGCACTCTTCGCGCTGGTCAGCGTGGTCGTGGTGGATGTGGATGTGGACGCGCGGGGACCGGGTGCGCCGCTTCACTGCGCACGAGGCCCCCGCGCGATCGACGGCCGGTCAGATGGAGTGACGGGCCGCGATCCCTGCCGCACCTGCTGCAACGACGGACCGCGGCCGGTGAGTCCCGGTTGCACCGAAAGTCACGCGCATCACGTGGCAAGCGCTTACCTCAGGTCAGCAGGCCCGCCTCGTGCAGGTGGGCGAAGATGATCCGGACGACCGGTGAGATCCGGTCCACGTCGGCGGTCGTGAGCCACGCGAGCTCCTCGATCTCGCTCGCGGCGGCCAGCTCCCCCGTGAACGACGCCGTGTAGCAGGTCATCCGCACGGTCACCCCCGACGAACGGCCGTGCGCCTGCGCCTCGAACGTCCCGACGTGCCGCGCCGAGGCGGCATCGATGTCGACGGACAGCTCCTCGCGGATCTCGCGCACGAGCGTCTCGACGTCGGTCTCCCCCGGCTCGCGCTTGCCACCGGGCAGGTAGTACGTGTCCTTGCCGGCCGAGCGGGTGCCGAGCACCCGGCCGTTCTCCAGCAGGATCCAGGCGATCTTGTCGATCATGCCGCCAGGCTAGGCGGACGCGAGCTCCTTGACCACGCGGTGCGCGTCGGCCAGCGACTCCACGGCCAGCTCGCGGAACTGGTGCATCTGCGGCACCACGTCGGCCAGCGTCAGCTCGGCGTGCACGAACTCCAGGGTGCGGTCCAGGCCGATCATCGACAGCACGGCCCGCAGGTACGGCTCCTGGAAGTCGAAGCCCTCGCGCGGCGTGCCCGGCTTGTAGGAACCACCGCGCGCCGTCACGACGACGACCCGCTTCTCCCCCAGCGGCCACGTGCCGTCCTCGCGGGCGAAGAACTCCGAGGTCGCGACCTGGTCGATCCACGCCTTCAACGTGGACGGGATCGAGAAGTTGTACATCGGCGCGCCGATCAGGAGCACGTCGGCGGCCTTGAGCTCGGCGGTCAGCTCGGCCGCGATCCCCTGCTCGGTGCCGTCCTTGTGCGGCACGGGCACGGCGTGGAGGTCCCGGTAGGTGTAGCCGCCCTCCGGGTTGGCCGCGCGCCAGCTGTCGGCGAAGGCCCTGGTGATGTCGCGGGTCACGGACCCGTCGTAGCGGATGCTCGAGTCGAGGTGCAGCAGGTTGGTCATACCCAGAACATACGAGTGAAGAACTTCCGAGTCAAGATGTTCCGAACTGAGAACATCTCCTCCGGGAGGTAGGATGGGTCACATGCAGGAGCAGCCGGAACTCATCGCCGCGTGCGCGGAGAAGTGGGACTTCAACTGGCTGCTGCACCGCGCCGCCCAACGCGTCGGCGCCGCGTTCGCCGAGGAGATCCAGCGGTTCGGCATCTCCCTGCGCGGCCAGCTGATCCTCCAGGCGCTCGCCACCGAGGAGGCCCAGCGCACGCAGCTCGCGCTCGGCGCCATGCTCGGCCTCGACAAGACGACGCTGACCAGCGAGCTCGACAAGCTGGAACGCGCCGAGCTGCTCGTGCGGGTACCCGACCCGTCCGACCGCAGGGTGCGCACGCCGGTGATCACCGACAAGGGCCGCGCGCTGCAGAAGGAGGCGGGCGACGCGCTCGCCGAGGTCGAACGCGCCTTCCACGCCCGCTTCTCCCCGCAGGAGATGGAGACCATACGCAAGGCCCTGCAGGACCTGTCGCGCGGCGAGGGGCCGACGCACGGCTCCTGCATCTAGCCGGACTCAAAATTCCGCGTTCAGGTCCAGCTCAGGTCTCCGACGTGGGCGAATTGTGTCGAGCCATGCGCCTGATATCCGCACTATGTGCTACGTTGATGCTGGGAATACTGTGCCTTCATGCTTGAACAAGTTTTTCACGTCGGCGACAAGGTCGTGACCAGGTTCGACAACGGCCAGTGGATACCTGCCCGCGTCATCAGAGATCGGTATCGTGAGGACATCTCCGTCCATGAGCGCGTACGGGTCACCCTCTGTCTCCCGGAATTGACTTCCGTCAACAACGGCCTTCGGTTTCTGCCCGTGGGAACGCCGACGTTCTGGGACTTCCACCCTCGGGACGTGCGGTTGGTCGACCGCGATCCCGGCTGGTCACCGCATGCCACCCCGCCGTTCTCGACCCCGCCGGAGTACGAGGTGCTCGGAGGAAGCCGACCTTCCCCTCTGGCCAACCTGCCGGGTTTGACCCAGCTAGGCGCCTACACCCCGTCAACGCACTACGAATCGGACGATCCGGTGTGGGTGTGGGAGACGACATGGAAACCAGCCACCGTCATAAGTGCATCGGAGCGTTGGATCCGCATTCGTTACCGGAACAACTTCCGGGACAAGCGCGGCAACGTCGTGAGGGCCTATCGACCACCACGGGTCTGGCCCGTCCTCTGCGAACATTCGGCGCCGACACGCGAGTTCCGCATCGACGCCGAATGGCTGCCGCCGACGGATCGGCGCCCATTCTTCCTAGGCAGCCTTGCGCCGGGTCAGGCGCACACCGAACGAACTGACGACTAGGCCAGCGACCCCAGGTCGGCCTCCCGCAGCTGGGTCGGCGTCACCGTCGCCTGCGCGTCCACCAGGGCCTGCAGTGCCGTGCCGTGGTCCCAGACGTTGACGTTCATGGCCGCGCGCAAGCGGCCGTCGCGCAGCCAGAACGCGATGAACTGCCGCGACTCCAGCTCGCCGCGGACCACCAGCTCGTCGTCAGGGCCGGCCAGGCCGCGGTACTCCATGCCCAGGTCGTACTGGTCGGTGAAGAAGTACGGGGACTTCTGGTACGGCTCGTCGAGGCCCAGCAACGAGCCGGCGACGTGGGTGCCCTGGTCCTTCGCGTTCGCCCAGTGCTCGACGCGGACGCGGTGGCCGTACCGCGGGTGGTCGTGGGCCGCGATGTCGCCGGCCGCGAACACGTCGGGTGCCGAGGTGCGCAGGGTCGCGTCGACGGCGACGCCGCCGGCGGCCAGGTCCAGGCCGGCGGTCTCGGCGAGCTCCAGGCGGGGTGCGGCACCCACGGCCAGGACGACGACGTCGGCCAGCAGCTCGTCGCCGTTCCCCAGCACCACGCCGGACGGGGAGAAGCGGGCGACGCCGGTGCCCAGGCGGAACTCCACGCCGTGCGACTCGTGCAGGCGGCGGAACATCGCGCCCACCTCCGGTCCGAGCACGCGCACCAGCGGTTCGGCCAGCGGGTCCACGACGGTGACGCGGCAGCCGTGGCCGCGGGCGGCGGCGGCCACCTCGCAGCCGATCCAGCCCGCGCCGATCACCAGGACGTGCCGGTCCTCGCGCAACGCCGAGCGCAGGGCGTGGGAGTCGTCCAGCGTCCTGAGCACATGTCCTTGTGCGCCAGGAAGAACGCGTGGGCGGGAGCCGGTGGCGAGCAGCAGCCGGTCGTAGGTGCGGACGGCGCCGTTCGAGTCGACGAGCGCGTGGTCGCCGGGGCGCAGCTCCAGCGCGGAGACGCCGAGCTGGAGGTCGATCTCGTTGTCGGAGTAGAAGCTCGTCTCGTGCACCCAGGCCGGTTCGGCCGCCTTGCCCAGCAGCACGTCCTTGGACAGCGCGGGCAGTTCGTACGGGCGGTGCAGCTCGGTGCCGAGCACGGTGATCCGCCCGCCGAAGCCGCGGTCTCGGAGCGCGCCCGCTGCCGCGGCACCGGCCAGACCGGACCCGACGATCACGATGCGTTGCGGTTCCGCCATCTTTCACCCCTTCAGGTGACGTGCTCTCGTCTCACGTGCGACGCTATCCGCAGCTCGGCGCGGTCGCGCGGCGGAGAAAGCGAAAATCTCCGTCATGACCCTGGGTCACGTGCGTCTCAGTGATGCGAGCGCCCGGGGCCGTCCGGGCCGGCGCCGGACGAGCTGGAGGAGCACACCCGTGGGAGCCAATGAGGAGTGGCAGGTGAGCTGCCGCGACATCGCTTCGCGCCGACGGGACATGACGGTGTTCGTCAGCCAGGGGCACATCGTGATCAACGTGCCGCCGGGCGAAGCCGCCGTGTTGACACCGCTGGAGGTCGGCCGGCTGCGGGCCGCCCTGCGCGAGGCGGTCGTGGCCGCCTCGAACACCGAGGCCTGAACCGGATCAGCACCTTGTGATCGCGATCACACCGTTACCTACTCGCAAGTAGGTAAGTGGCAGAGTGGGGCGCATGCTGACCCGCGTGCTGCTGACCCTGGTCAAGGCCGGAGTGATCCGCCCGCTGGGCCCGCGCGGGCTCGCCGCCACGGCGACCGGGTTCCTCCACTGGAACATCACGCTCGCGTGGGGGTACCAGACCGGCGCCGGGCGCCACCCGGACCGCGCGGCGATCATCGACGACGACGGCGTGCTCACCTACGCCGAGGTCCACGAGCGCACCACCCGGCTCGCGCACGCCTTCCGCCAGAGGGAACGCATCGGGCTGTTGTGCCGCAACCACCGCGGCTTCATCGAGACGCTCACCGCCTGCACGAAGATCGGCGCCGACGCCGTGCTGCTCAACACCGGCCTGAGCCGCGGTCAGCTCGCCCAGGTCGCGCAGGACCAGCGGATCGACCGGTTCGTCGCCGACCGCGAGTTCGCCGACGTGCTGCCGGACCGCCCCACGATCTTCACCGACGAGCTGGAGTCGTTGGCCCGCACCGGTTCCGACGCACCGCTGCCCCGCCGTCCCCCGCGCGGACGCCTGATCATCCTCACCTCCGGCACCACCGGCAGCCCCAAGGGCGCGCGCCGCCCGGAGCCCGCGAGCCTCACCCCGGCCGCCGCCCTGCTGTCGCGGATACCGCTGCGGCACGGTGACGTCATCTCCATCACCTCGCCGCTGTTCCACGCCTGGGGCCTCGCCGCGTTCCAGCTCGGGCTCGTGCTCGGCGCCACCCTCGTGCTGCGCCGCCGGTTCGACCCCGAGCAGGCGTTGCGCGACGCCGAGCGGTGCACCGCCATGTTCGTCGTTCCCGTTATGCTGCAACGGATGCTGGAGACACCGCACCGGCCGAAGCTGCGGGTCATCGCCTCCAGCGGCTCCTCGTTGCCGCCCAAGGTCGCCACCCGCACCCTGGAGGAGTTCGGACCCGTCCTCTACAACCTCTACGGGTCGACGGAGGTGAGCTGGGCGAGCATCGCGACACCGGAGGAGATGCTGCGCGACCCCGGAACCGCGGGTCAGCCGCCGCTGGGCACCCGACTGGCCATTGTGGACGAGCACGGCGCACCGGTGGCCCCCGGCGAGACCGGCCGGATCTTCGTCGGCAACGAGATGCTGTTCGACGGCTACACCAACGGCACCAGCAAGGAGTCGCTGAACGGCCTGATGTCCACCGGTGACCTCGGGTACCTGCGGGACGGCCTGTTGTTCGTGGCCGGCCGCGACGACGAGATGATCGTCTCCGGCGGCGAGAACGTCTACCCGCGCGAGGTCGAGGACCTGCTCTCCCAGCTCGACGGCGTCACCGAGGTCGCCGTGCTCGGTGTGGCGGACGAGGACTTCGGCCAGCGCCTCGTGGCGTACGTGGTGGGCGACGAAACCCTGACGGCCGACCGGGTGCGCGACCACGTGCGCGCGAACCTGGCGCGGTTCTCCGTGCCCCGCGAGGTCTTCTTCGTCGACGAGCTGCCCCGCAACGCGGCGGGCAAAGTGGTGAAACGGCAGCTGCGGGGAACGGGCTAGAGTCTGCCCCCGGAGTGAGGGGGCTAGAGGTTCATGACGGTTCCCGGCCGGACGGCTGACCCGCGGTCCACCGCGGTGCACAACCTGCGCGAGGCCCGCATCGCACTGGACGAGGGCAGGCCCGGCGAGGCTCTGGAGTTCGCGGAGAAGGCCGTCGCCGCGTTCTCCTGGCTGGACGACGTCGAGGGCGTCGCGGAGGGCGTGCTCGCCCAGTCGGTGGCACTGGGCAAGCGCGGTCTGTGGCCCAGCGCGCTCGACACCATCGACCGGGTGCAGGAGATCGCGGCGGCGAACCGCCACATCGGACTGCAGGCGCGGTGCAGCTTCTCCCGCGCGGTGGTGGAGCTCCGCCTCGACTCGCGGGAACGCAGCTTCACCTCGTTCGCCCGCGCGCTCGGGCTGGCCGAGCTCACCGGCGACAGCGAGCTGATCGGCTCGGTGCTGTTCGAGCAGGCGCGGGTGATGCGCATGCAGTACCACGAGCACTGCATGATCCGCACCGAGGAGAGCCGCTGCAGCCTCGACGGCGAACCGTGCGTGCGCAAGCTCCGGCGCGCGGAGGCGTTGTGCGCGCAGGTGCGCGACCGGTGGAAGCAGGTCGGCGACCCGGTGCGGATGGCCGTGGTCAACGTCCTGCTGACACACGTGCGCATCGATCTGGGCGAACTTGACCGCGCGCACCGCAGCTGGCAGCGCGCTGACCAGTTGCTTGCCGGAAGGAACCGGCCGGTGGCGCGTGCGGAGGCGCTGATGGCGCGGGCGCGGCTGAGCGGGGCGCGCGGCCGCTACCCCGAGCAGATCACCCAGCTGACGCAGGCAGCCGAGCTGGCCATGAGCTGCCTCGCGCGCGAGGTCGCGGTGCACGCCCACCAGCAGCTGAGCGAGGCCTACGAACGGGCCGGCGACTTCGAGCGGGCGTTGCGGCACGCGCGGGTGCAGCTGGAGCAGTACCGGTTGTGGGAGCTGCAGGAGGGCAGGGACCTGCTGCGGATGCGCGAGCACGACCCGTCCTCGCGGCTGGTGGAACAGTTGGCGCACAGGCGTTTCGAGCCCAAGCGCGAGGACGCGGTGGTGCGCGTGCCGCAGACCGGCGAGCTGCGCGAGACCGGTACCGCCGAGCACACGAACACCCGGATCGCACGGGCGTTGCGGGCCGGGCTGACCAAGCGCGGCATCGAGGTGCTGCGGCTCGTGGCGGCGGGCGCGAGCACCACGATGATCGCCGACGCGCTCGGCCTGTCGCCGAAAACGGTGCAGAACCACCTCCAGCGGATCTACTCGACGCTCGACGTCAACGGGCGCTCCGGCGCCGTCGTGTGGTGGATGAGCCTGACCGACTCGTAGTCATGCGTTGTCAACCGGTTGACAACTGCCCCGACCGGCCTGCTCATCGTTCGACCGTTCGGCCGCTTGCCGCTGACGGGGTGGTGCCGGAATCCGGGTGATTTACCCATGTCGTCACGGTTGAATTGGGTGATGTGACGGGTATCTGGTCTGTGTCATGCTCCGTTAACAAGGTGTCCCGATCACGAGCGAGGGGCGGTCATGACCGGGCAATGCGGCCCGCGCTCAGTGCTTGCGCAGAGCGATGCGCGCCACGTCGCGCCAGAGGAGCGGATCGACGCCCTCGGGGTTGATGTGCTCCAGCAGCGCGGCCAGCGCCGTGCGCGCGGCACTGCCGCCGTCCGGGTCGACCTCGTCCGCGGCCCGCACGAGCAGCAGGTGGCACCGCAGCTGGTGCTCGGCTTCGAGCGCACCGGTCGCCAGCGCCTGCTCCGCGAGGTCCCGCGCGCGGTCGACCTCCCCGTCGCGCAACGCCAGCTCGGCGCGCACCGCGCGGGCGTGGGCGAGCAGCCCGTCCGGGCGGCGCAGCGCGGCGGCGGCCCTCTCCACCTCGTCCAGCAGCGCGACGACCTCGTCGAGGTTCACACCCGGTGCCCGCAGCGCGAGGGCGGCACCGGCGAGCCGGACCCGGCAGCGGAACTCGGGGTCGCCGTCGTGGCCGGCGAGCAGCGCCAGCGCCTCGCGCATGCAGTGCGCGGCCTCGGTGCGGTCGCCGAGCCGGTCGGCCACCCTGGCGCGCACCCACCACGTGGAGATCGCCAGCCGGTCGCGGCCGAGCTCGGGCAGCCGCACGGACAGCTGCTCCACGACCTGTTCGGCGTCGGCGAGCCGGCCCGCGGCGGTGAGCTCGGCGCACAGCGCGATCAGGGCGCGGGTGCCGACCCGGCGCACCCGGTCGCCGTCACCGCCGGCGAGCTCGACGGCCTCGGTCGCGGCCCGCACGGACTCGGCGGACCGGCCAAGGCGCCGCAACGCCGCGGCGCGCAGCACCTCCACCAGCGCGTCCACCGCGGGGCCGGGAGACCACGACCGGCGCAGCTCCGCCGCCGCCAGCAGCAGCCCCTCGTCGTCGTGCTGCCTGGCCAGCACCACGAGCCTGGTCCAGCGCGCGCTCCAGCCGAACATCTGCTCGTCCGCCCGCTTCCCCAGCGCCTCCAACAGGTCGGCGGCGGTCACCAGGTCGCCGTCGTGGTAGGCGAACAGGGCCTCGCACCACGCCAGCGCCTCGTCCTGCACGGCGGTGCGGTCCTCGTCGACCACCAGCTCGGTGGGGTCGACGCCCAGCACCTCGGCGAGCCTGCGCACGACGGCGGGCGACGGCACGCGTTCGCCGGACTCCAGTCTCGACACGTAGCTCATGGAGACGCCGGGGCAGGCGAGGTCCTTTTGCGACAAACCGCGTTGCAGCCGAACCGCCCGCAACCGCGCGCCGAACCTCGTCAAAGACTTCCTGCCCTCATCCACGGTCGCCACCAATCGGAACGGAGCACCTCAATGAAGTTGCACAGTATCGCTCGGACCATCGCCGCCGTGATCCTCGGTTTGGGCGCGGTAGCGGCGATCTCCGCGACGGCGTCGGCCGACCCGGCCGAGCTGTTCACGCCGCCGTACAGCATCGCGCACTGATCACCCCGGCCGGTGCCGGTGCGGTCCCGCCTCCCTCGCAAGCGCGACCGCACCGGCACCGGCACCGGCACACCAATTGACACACCTGGCCACACGGGTGCGCACCGGTGAGGCACAGTTGTGGGGTGACTCTGCAACTGCGCGCGCCACGTCACCAGGTCAGCCCGAGGTCGGTCCTGCTGTGGACGATGCAGGCCGCCGTGTTCTGGCTGGTGCTCTTCATCCCGCAGCTCGTCGTGTTCCTGCTGGTGCCCCAGCCGCCCACGTGGGAGCTGGTGCTGCTGGTGGCCACCGGTGTCGTCGGGCTCGTGCACACGGCGGTCGAACCGAGCTGGCGCTACCGCGTGCACCGCTGGGAGACGACCTCCGACGCGGTCTACACGTTGTCGGGCTGGCTGAACCAGGAGTGGCGGGTCGCCCCGGTCTCGCGCATCCAGACCGTCGACACCAAGCGCGGTCCGTTCCAGCAGCTGCTCGGCCTGGCCACGGTCACCGTCACGACCGCGTCGGCGGCGGGACCGGTGGAGATCGAGGGCCTGGACCACGAGACCGCGCGCAGGCTCGTGGAGGAGCTCACCACCACGACCCAGGCCACGCCGGGTGATGCCACGTGACGACACCCGCGAACCTGCCCGCGGGGCTGCCCGCCGCACCCGAGCTCGCGGAACCGTTGTCGCAGTGGCACCGGTTGCACGTGCGGATGCTCATCGTGCGCCCGCTCAACGAGGGCATGGCGATGCTGGTGCCGATCCTGGTGCTGCTCTTCACCGGTGACGGCGAGAAGTGGCGGCTCATCGCGAGCGGCGCCACGGTCACGATGATCCTCGCGTTCAGCTTCCTGCTGTGGCGCACCACGAAGTACCGCATCACCGACGACCAGGTGGAGCTGCACACCGGTCTGCTGACCCGCAAGCAGCTCTCGGTGCCGCGCGATCGCATCAGGACGGTCGACCTCACCTCGAAGCCCGGCCACCGCGTGTTCGGGTTGTCCGCTGTGCGGATCGGCACCGGGCAGCAGGACACCCCCGGCACCGACGGCCTCACGCTCGACGCGGTGACGTCCGAGGAGGCTGAGCGGCTGCGGGTGCTGTTGCTGCGCAAGGCGGTCGCCCAGCCGCGGTCGGCCGAGGACGGCGCGGCACCGGCTGAGCCCGCGCCGTCCGAGGTGATCTCGCAGCTCGACCCGCGGTGGCTGCGGTTCGCGCCGCTGTCGCTGTCGGGCCTGGTCGCGATCGGCGCGGTGTTCGGCGTGCTGTCGAACTACGCCGACGACCTCGGTCTCGACGTGGTGCACGACCTGTGGGGCTGGCTGTTCGAGCACCCGAGCTTCCAGCTCTTCGGCGGGTTCGCCATCGCGCTGGTCGTCCTGGGGCTCGTGCTGTCCGTGCCGCTGTACGTCCTGCAGTTCTGGAACTACCGGCTGACCCGCGAACCGGACAGGACCCTGCGCGTGCAACGGGGGCTGCTCACCACCCGCTCGGTGTCGGTGGAGGAGCAGCGGCTGCGCGGCGTCGACGTCCAGGAACCGCTGCTGGTGCGCGCCGGCAAGGGCGCGAAGGCCGTCGCGGTGACGACGGGTCTGGGCTCGAAGGGCGAGAGCAGCCTGCTGCTGCCGCCCGCGCCGATCGCGGTGGCCCACCAGGTGGCGCGCGACGTGCTGCGGGTCGAGGACGACCCGACGACCAGGGCGTTGCGCGGGCACCCGTTCGCCGCGTTGCGCCGCAGCCTGGTCCGCCACGTCGTGCCGTGGGTGGTGATCGCGGCGGGGCTGGCGGTCTGGGCACCGTCGTGGGCGTGGCCGATCCCGCTGGTGGTCCTGCCGTTCTCCGCGCTGGTCGGCTGGGACAACTACCGCTCGCTCGGCCACGCGCTGGACCCGCGCTACCTGGTGACCCGCAACGGTTCCCTGGTCCGCAGCACGGTCGCGCTGCAACGCACCGGCATCATCGGCTGGCGCATCCAGCGGTCGTTCTTCCAGCGCCGCAGCGGTCTGCTGACCGTCGGCGCCACGACGGCGGCCGGGGCGGGCATCTACCGCGTGACCGACGTCGGCGAGTCCGACGGGCTGGCGCTCGCCGACGAGGCGGTGCCGGACCTGTTGCGCCCGTTCCTGGTCGAGGGCTGACCGCCCGGCGTCAGGCCGTGCGGAACGTCTGCCGGTAGGCGCTCGGCGACACCCCGATCGACGCCGCCAGCTGCTGCCGCAACGCCGCTCCCGTGCCGAACCCGGCGTGGTTCGCGACCTGGTCGACCGGCAGGTCCGTGGACTCCAGCAGGTGCCGTGCGCGGTCGAGGCGCTGCTGGGTCAGCCACTGGCCGGGCGACATGCCGGTCTCGGCGCGGAACCGGCGGGTGAACGTGCGCACGCTCATCCGCACCTGCGCGGCCATCGCGGCGAGGTCGAGCGGTTCTTGGAGTCGCTCCAAGGCCCACTCGCGGGCGAGCGCCGTGGAGGTGTCCGGGTAGCTCGGCACCGGGCGGTCGACGAACTGGGACTGGCCGCCCTGCCGCCACGCGGGGACGACGCAGTAGCGGGCGACCCAGTTCGCCACCTCGCTGCCGTGGTCGGACCGGATGACGTGCAGGCACAGGTCGATGCCCGCGGCGACACCGGCCGAGGTGAGCACGTCTCCGTCGTCGATGAACAGCACGTCCGGGTTGAGCCGCACCTCCGGGTAGAGCGCGCGGAACTCCTCGGTGGTGCGCCAGTGCGTGGTCGCCGGCCGTCCGTCCAGCAGCCCGGCGGCGGCCAGCACGAACGCGCCGGTGCAGATCGACATGATCCGCCGGGCGTTCGTCGTCGTGAGCGCCTCCCGCACCGCCGGTTCGAGCCACCCCTCCCGTGCGGGCCGGTAGTGCGTGCCGGGGACGAGCACCGTGTCCGCGTCCCGCAGCACCTCCAAGCCGTGCTCGGGCGCGATCGTGAAGCCGCCGCTGGTGGGGATCGGGCGGCGGTCCGGCGAGCAGACGACCACCTCGTAGCGGTCGGCGAGCCGGGCGAACATGTGCGTCGAGCTGCCGATGTCGAACGCCACCGACTGTTCGAGCGCGAGGACGGCGATCCGGTGCATGGCCCGATTCTTTCACATGTTGACCATCGGGCCACTGGTCGCCGGGTCGGTCATCACCGAACCTTGTCGGCGTGAGACTGCATTGGGCCTGGGTTGTCGCAGGTGTGTCGTTCATCGCCCTGGTGGGTGCCGCGTCGTTCCGCGCGGCGCCGGGTGCGTTGATCGAGCCGTTGCAGAGCGAGTTCGGCTGGTCGACCGGCACGATCTCGCTCGCGATCTCGATCAACCTGTTGCTGTACGGGCTGACCGCGCCGTTCGCCGCCGCCCTGATGGACAGGTTCGGCGTGCGGATCGTGGTCACCTACGCGCTGACGATGGTCGCCATCGGCAGCGGACTGACCGTGTTCATGACCGAGTCGTGGCAGCTCGTGCTGCTCTGGGGCGTGGTGGTCGGGCTCGGCACCGGCTCCATGGCGCTGGCGTTCGTCGCCACCATCACCGGACGCTGGTTCGTGCGGCACCGCGGCCTGGTCACGGGCGTGCTGACCGCGGGTGGCGCGGCCGGGCAGCTGGTGTTCCTGCCGACCGTGGCGTGGCTGTCCGAGAGCTACGGCTGGCGGCCGGCGTCCCTGGTGATCTGCATCGCGGCGCTCGCCGTGGTGCCGCTGGCGGCGTTCTTCCTGCGCGAGTACCCGCGTGACGTCGGGTTGCTGCCGCTGGGCGCGACCGAGGACACCCCGCCGCCGCCCGGTGGTGGCGCGGCACGGCGGGCGATCGGCGGGTTGCTCTCGGCCGCCAGGACCCGGCCGTTCTGGTTGCTGGCCGGCGGTTTCGCGATCTGCGGCGCCTCGACGAACGGCCTGGTGGGCACGCACTTCATCCCCGCCGCGCACGACCACGGCATGCCCACGACGACCGCGGCCGGGCTGCTGGCGCTGGTGGGCGTGTTCGACGTCGTGGGCACGATCGCGTCCGGCTGGCTGACCGACAAGGTCGACTCGCGGATGCTGCTGGCGGCCTACTACGCGCTGCGCGGGCTGTCGCTGATGCTGCTGCCGCAGCTGTTCGGCGAGTCGGCGCACCCGTCGATGCTGGTGTTCATCATCTTCTACGGCCTGGACTGGGTCGCGACCGTGCCGCCCACGGTGGCGTTGTGCCGCCAGTACTTCGGCGTGTCCGGTCCTGTCGTGTTCGGCTGGGTGTTCGCCTCGCACCAGGTCGGCGCGGCGATCGCGGCGTCCGCTGCCGGGCTCACCCGCGACCACCTGGGCAGCTACGACCTGGCCTGGTACGTCGCGGGCGCGCTCTGCATCGGTGCCGCGGTGCTCTCAGCGTCGCTTGCGCGAGGTGCCGAAGACGCCCCGCGTGATCTCGCGGGCCAGGGCGCTGCCCGCTGACCGCAGGAACGACTTCACGGCGCTGTTGCCGAGGACCTTCTCGACGAGCCCCGGTTCCTCCTCCTCCCGCCGCTGCGGAGGAGGAGGAGGAGGAGGAGCTTCAGGGGCTCGTTCCTGGTGCGGTGGCGCGACTTTGGCCATCAGCTGCTCGTAGGCCGACTCGCGGTCCACGGTCTCGGCGTACTTGCCATGCAGGTCGGACGCCTGGGCCTCCTGCCTGATCGCGTCGGTGCCGATGGTGTCCATCAACGACCGCGGGGCGCGCAGCCGGGTCCACGCGACCGGCGTCGGCGCGCCCTTCTCGCTGAGCACGGTGACGACCGCCTCGCCGATGCCGAGGGACGTGAGCGCCTTCTCCAGGTCGTAGTGCGGTGTCGTCGGGTACGTCTTCACCGTGCGCGCCAACGCCTTCTGGTCGTCCGGCGTGAACGCGCGCAGTGCGTGCTGGACGCGGGCGCCGAGCTGCGACAGCACCTCGTTGGGGACGTCGGTGGGCAGCTGGGTGCAGAAGAAGACTCCGATCCCCTTGGACCGGATGAGCTTCACGGTCTGGGTGATCCGGTCGAGGAACGCCTTCGAGGCGTTCGCGAACAGCAGGTGCGCCTCGTCGAAGACGAACACCAGCTTGGGCTTCTCGACGTCGCCCTCCTCCGGCAGCGTCTCGAACAGCTCCGCCAGCAGCCACATCAGGAACGTGGAGAACAGCACCGGGTTGCCCTGCAGCTCGGCCAGTTCGAGCAGGCTGACGACGCCCTTGCCGTCGCGTTCGCGCATCAGGTCGGCCGGGTCGAGCTCCGGTTCGCCGAAGAACCGGTCGCCGCCCTGCGCCTCCAGGTTGACCAGCGCCCGCAGGATCACGCCCGCCGTGGCGCTGGAGACGCCGCCGATGCCCTTGAGGTCGCCCTTGCCCTCGTCGCTGGTGAGGTGCTGGACGACGCTGCGCAGGTCCTTGGTGTCGAGCAGCGGCAGGCCCTTCGAGTCGGCCCAGTGGAAGATCAGGCCGAGCGTCGACTCCTGGGTGTCGTTCAGGCCGAGCACCTTCGACAGCAGGATCGGGCCGAAGCTCGTGACCGTCGCCCGCAGCGGCACGCCGATGCCGCCGGTGCCGATGGAGAGGAACTGGACCGGGCAGGCCTGCGGCTGCCAGTCGTCGCCGGTGTCCTGCGCGCGGGCGGTGGTGCGGTCGCTCACCTCCCCCTGCCGCGACAGACCGGACAAGTCGCCCTTCACGTCCGCCATGAGCACCGGAACACCGTGGGCGGAGAGCTGTTCCGCGAGCAGCTGGAGGGTCTTCGTCTTGCCCGTTCCCGTTGCGCCGGCGACGAGTCCGTGCCGGTTGACCATGGACAACGGGATGCGGACGTGGGCGGTCGGTTCCACCTGATCGCCGACCAGCACGGCACCGAGCTCGATGGCCGCGCCCTCGGAGGCGTATCCCGCAGCGATCTCAGCTTGAGCCGTCATGCACGGGGAGCGTAACCAGGTTGCTGCACGCCGCCACTCGAAGTTGACGCTCCGCGCAGTAATGTTCGGGGCGTGATGGATCGTCTGGTGTGGATCGACTGCGAGATGACCGGACTCGACCTGGGCAAGGACGCTCTGATCGAGATCGCGGCACTGGTCACGGACGCCGAGCTGAACGTGCTCGGCGACGGCGTGGACGTTGTGATCCACGCGGATGACGAAGTGCTGGCCTCGATGCCGGACGTCGTCATGGAGATGCACGCCAGGTCGGGCCTGACCGAGGAGGTGCGCGCCTCCGCGGTGACGCTGGAGGAGGCAGAGGCGGCCGTGCTCGCCTACATCAAGGAGTGGGTGCCGGACCCCCGGACCGCTCCCCTGGCCGGCAACTCCATCGCCACCGACCGCGGGTTCATCGCCCGCGACATGCCGGCGCTGGACGCGCACCTGCACTACCGGATGGTCGACGTGTCGTCGATCAAGGAGCTGTGCCGGCGCTGGTACCCGCGGATCTACTACGCGCAGCCGGGCAAGGGCCTCGCGCACCGGGCGCTCGCCGACATCGTCGAGTCGATCCGGGAGCTCGCGTACTACCGGCGCACGGCGTTCGTGCCGCAGCCGGGACCGACGAGCGAACAGGCCCAGGCCGTGGCCGCTGACCTGCTGAAGAACGTCGACTAGACCCCTGATTTTTATCTCGGTGGATGCCGTTGCTATGCTTTCCTCGCCAGTCAACGACTGGCAATGGTGGGTGTAGCTCAGCCGGTAGAGCACTGGGTTGTGATCCCAGGTGTCGCGGGTTCAAGTCCCGTCACTCACCCTTTGTCGAAAGGCCTCCGCACCTGCGGGGGCCTTTCTTCACGTTCAGGGGAGTTTCGATGACCACGCTCGTCGCGAAGGACCTCGCCGCAGGTCACGGTGACCGCGTCCTGTTCTCCGGCCTCGACCTGGTGGTCGCGCCCGGCGACGTGATCGGGCTCGTGGGCGTCAACGGCGCCGGCAAGTCGACGCTGCTGAAGACCCTGGCCGGGCTGATCCCCGCCGAGTCGGGCCGCGTCTCGCTGAACCCGCCCTCGGCGAACGTCGGGCACCTGCCGCAGGAGCCGGACCGCCGCGAGGGCGAGACCGTGCGGGACTTCCTGGCCCGCCGCACCGGTGTCGCCGCGGCCCAGGCCGACCTGGACCGCGCCACGGAGGCGTTGACCGCGGGCGACGACGAGGGCTACTCGGACGCGCTGGACCGCTGGCTCGCCCTGGGCGGCGCGGACCTGGAGGAACGCTCGCTGGAGGTCGTGGCCGACATCGGCCTGACCGTGGGCCTGGACGCGCTGATGACATCGCTCTCCGGCGGTCAGGCGGCACGGGCGGGCATGGCGTCGTTGCTGCTGAGCCGCTACGACGTGTTCCTGCTCGACGAGCCGACCAACGACCTGGACCTCGACGGCCTGGAGCGGCTGGAGAAGTTCGTCACGGGCCTGCGCGCCGCCACGGTCCTGGTCTCGCACGACCGCGAGTTCCTGGCCCGCACGGTGACCCGCGTGCTGGAACTCGACCTGCACCAGAACCAGGTGCGCTTGTACGGCGGCGGCTACGAGTCGTACCTGGAGGAACGCGCGCGGTCGCGGCAGCACGCCCGTGACGACTACGAGGAGTTCGCCGACACGAAGTCCTCCCTGGAGGCCCGCGGCCGGATGCAGCGCGCGTGGATGGAGAAGGGCGTGAAGAACGCCCGGCGCAAGGCGGGCGACAACGACAAGAACGCCCGCAAGTTCCGCGCCGACGCCACCGAGAAGCAGGCCTCGAAGGCCCGCCAGACCGACCGGATGATCGAACGCCTGGAGGTCGTCGAGGAACCGCGCAAGGAGTGGGAGCTGCGGATGGAGATCGCCGCCGCACCCCGTTCCGGCGCGGTCGTGGCGTCGCTGCGGGCGGCGGTGGTCTCCCGCGGTTCGTTCACGCTGGGCCCGGTGGACCTGCAGGTCGACTGGGCGGACCGGGTGGCGATCACCGGCGCGAACGGCGCGGGCAAGTCGACGCTGCTGGCCGCGTTGCTGGGCCGGGCCCCGCTGTCCTCCGGCCACGCGACGCTGGGCTCCGGTGTCGTGGTGGGCGAGGTGGACCAGGCGCGCGGGCTGTTCCTGGGCCCGCTGCCGCTCGTGGACGCGTTCCAGGAGGCCGTGCCGGACATGACGCCCGGCGACGTGCGGACGTTGCTGGCGAAGTTCGGCCTCAAGGCCGCGCACGTGCTGCGCCCGGCGGCGTCCCTGTCCCCCGGCGAACGGACGCGGGCGGCGCTCGCGCTGCTGCAGGGCCGCGGGGTGAACCTGCTGGTGCTCGACGAGCCGACGAACCACCTCGACCTGGCGGCGATCGAGCAGCTGGAGCAGGCGCTGGAGACCTACACCGGCACGTTGCTGCTCGTGACGCACGACCGGCGGATGCTGGAGGCGGTGCAGGTGAACCGCCGCGTCACCGTGGCCGGCGGCCAGGTGACGGTCCACTGAGGACAAGCGGAAGGGGCCGCACCCGGCGTGGCGCGGCCCCTTTCCGATGCTCTAAGCCTGTTGCCAGAAGTCTTGCCCGCCCCCTCCTCGTTGTTGCCCAGGCGAGCCAGGGGCGAGACTTCGGGGCGTCACAGGCACAACATCGGGCAACCTGCTCAGCGGTTGCCCTTGACCCAGGTCTCCCACGGCACCTGCCAGTCGCCGAACCCGTCCCACGACTCCAGCACCGGCCCGCCGGAGTTGCGGACGATCACGACGTCGCCCTGCTTGCTGTTGTCGAACACCCACTTGGCGTTCTCCGGCGAGAGGTTGAGGCAGCCGTGGCTCACGTTGCGGCGGCCCTGGTCGCCGACGGACCACGGGGCGCTGTGGAAGAAGATGCCGCTGTTGGACATCCGGTACGCCCAGTCGACCGGCGTCTTGTAGCCGCCGTTCTCCAGCGCGAGGCCGTACGTGGTCGAGTCCATGATCATGTGCGAGTGCTTCTCCATCAGCACGTACGTGCCGGTGGGGGTGGTGTTGGCGGCGTTGCCCATCGACGTCGGCATGGTGCGCACGACCTGGCCGTTGACCTTCGTCACGACCTGGTGGGTCTGCCCGTCGGCCTCGTGGATGACGGCGTCGCCGACGGTGGTCGTGATGACGCGGTCCTCCTGGCCGTAGATGCCGTCACCGACGTGCTTGCCGTAGACCTTGACGTGCATCGTGATCTTGGTGCCGGCCGCCCAGAACTCCCGCGGCCGCCAGTGCACTTCCTTCTTGTTGAACCAGTAGAAGGCGCCCTCCACCTTGGGCTCGGTGGTGACCTCCAGCATCTGCTCGGCCGCGACCCGGTCGGCCACCGGCTCGTCGAAGTAGAACGCGAGCGGCTGCCCCACGCCGATCGTGGTGCCGTCCACCGGGTTCGTGGACACGTAGGTCAGCGTGCGCGGCTTGACCGTGGTGAACGACGACGTCTTGGTCTGCGGCTTGCCGTCCGCACCCGTCGCCGTGGCGGTGAGCTTGTAGGTCTTCGCGTACCCGAGCGGCTCGATGTTGTTCCACTGCGTGCCCTCGGGGTTCAGCTTGCCCTCGACGACCTTGCCGTCGGGGTTCGTCAGCGTCACCTCGGTGAGCTTCCCGTCCGCCGCGGTGGCGATGACCGGCAGGCCGGGCGAGACGTCCACCGCGCCGTCGTTCAACGCCAGCGTCAGCGTGACGGGCTTGGGCGGAGGAGGAGCACTCGACGGGGTCTCGGCGGCACCCGAGCCCCCCGCGCTGCCACCCGAACACCCTGCGATCAGCATCACAGCGACCCCCGCTGCGACCACCCCGCGACCGCGCCTGCCCCACATCCCCATCGACGCACTTCCGATCTACTCGTCGCACTCCCGAGACTGCCCGCACGTGCTCGTATTGGCGTCCCCCGAACAGGTGACGCCAGCTCGTTCGGTGACGTTGCGCGAGTGGCCGGATCGTTACGTGCCCGATGCACCCGAAACCACCCTTGACCAGCCGATTGGGAGCGTGCGACAGCCGTGTGCTAACGTTCTTCCCGTCGGAACGAGCACCACATCCGGCACACAAACAAGCGCCGCTAGCTCAGTTGGTTAGAGCAGCTGACTCTTAATCAGCGGGTCCGGGGTTCGAGTCCCTGGCGGCGTACTCCAGAGAAGCAGGTCACAGATTTGTGACCTGCTTCTCTGCATTTCCGGAGCTGTTCCCGATCTCCGTTTCCGCCCCGGTTGCGAAACCGCGTGCGATGTCAGCCGCGGTGCCACTTCTGGTTGGCGCCGCCGACGCAGTCCCACATGTGCAGAACGGCATCGTTGTCCGGGTTCCACTCCGCGATGTCGACGCACTTGTTCGCCTGCGGGTTCACCAGGTCGCCCGCATCGGACAGCACGAACTGCTGGGCCGGGTTGCCGGAGCAGGTGGCGAGCTGCACGGCCGCGCCGTTGGCCGTCGAGCCCCACGCCACGTCCACGCACTTGTTGTTCTCGGTGCGCAGGGTGCCGCCGACCCACTCGAACCGCTGGTTCGTGCCGCCGGTGCAGTTCCACACGATGAGGCGCTGGCCGTCGGCGAAGTTCCAGTTCGGCACGTCGATGCACTTGCCGTGCCAGTCGCTCACGACGCTGCTGAAGCCGTTCGCGGGCGGAGGGGTGGAGCCGCCGCCGGTGAACGGCGTCAGGACGATGCCGGCCGAGCGCGGGTCGCCGTCGTGCACCAGCGACTCCTGTGCCTGCACGTCGTCGAACGCGAACCCGTACGCCTTGCCGTCCACCATGTTCTGGTGCACCAGCCGCGAGTAGTGGTTGGTGATCGTGCCCTGGTAGAAGTCCGCGGGGCCGCCGCCGGGCTGCACGTCGATGCGGCCGAGCGTGCTGCGGTGCAGGGCGGCGCACAGGGTGCGGGCGATCGGGCCGACCACCTGGTCGTTGGGCGCGTGCAGGGCGCCGTCGCAGCCCCACACGTTCGAGGTCGTCGGCTTGCTGAACGACGCCACCTGCTGACCGGACGTGTTCGTGAAGTTCATGGTGGCGCCGGAGGTGCGACCGAAGTACTTCACGTCCGGGCGGTCGCCGAACGGCTGCACGGTCAGCGTCTTGCCCGCATAGGCGTTCCACGCCTGGGTGATGTACGGGTCGAGGTAGTTGCGGTCGAACTGGCCGACGTCGGCGGCCTTGCCCGGTGCGAGCACGCGCAGCACGGTTCCGTCCGAACGGGACATGACCGACCCGCCCCAGCCGGACTGGTTCCGGATGCCGTTGATGACGGCGTCGCGCCCGCCGGGCTTGAGCTCACCGGTCTTCTTCGTGGTGCCGCTCGCACCCGTGACGGTCACCGCGTGCGGCACCGCGAACATGTCCACCTGGGAGCTGTTCAGCCACAGGCCGGCGTCGTTGTAGGTGAACTCGCTCCAGTCGAACAGGATGCCGCTGTTCGGGTCGCCGGACGCCCACGGTGCCGGCTGCACCAGGCCGTCGGGGGTCGGGAAGAACTTGAGCTTCTCGCCGAACGACATGTAGACGCGGCCGGAGATGAACCGCGGCACCTTCAGCGTGGCGGTGCCGCCCTGGCCGGGACCGGCGATCGACACGTCCGGTGCCGGGGTGGGCGGGTTGCCGCCCGGCGACCACGGCGTGAAAGCGCCGGCCTGGTTGACGTGGCCGAGGCGGCCGCTGCGGATGTCGGTGCCCAGGACGTACAGGTGCACGGCCTCGGACCGGCCGCTGTTGTTGGTGACGGTCAGCGGCAGCAGGTCGGGGCCGATCGCCTGTGCGGGCGGGATCGCGACGGCGGTCGACACGGTCGCCGCCAGTGCGGCGAGCGCGCTCCACCACTTCGTTCGAGTGCGCATGGGACTCCTTGTGCAGGGGGTGCTCCGCCGGCAGGTCCCCGACCGGCTTCAGGGCGGCCGGGGTCCTCCGGTCCGACAACTGGTCCAGACCGGTTATGAGAGCGCTTCCATGGTTGTGCGCGGAGACGAACCCTGTCAATACCGGAAGCCGGACTCCGTGTGCCGGCAAGCCGTTCGTGAACGGCGATAGGCTGCCCGTCAGTCGATCGACCGGGGGGTTCGGCATGGCCGGGGCGGAGCTGTACGACGACATCGGCGCGGGGTACTCACTGGGCCGCCGCACCGACCCGCGCTGGGAGGCGGCCGTCCTCACCGCGCTCGGCGACGCGCGGACGGTCGTCGACGTGGGCGCGGGCACGGGGTCCTACGAACCCGCAGGGCGGACGGTGCTCGCGCTGGAGCCGTCCCTGGAGATGATCCGGCAACGACCGCACGGCGCCGCACCCGCCGTGCGCGCGGTCGCCGAGTCGCTGCCGTTGCACGACAACGCCGCCGACGCCGCACTGGCCGTGCTCACCGTCCACCACTGGACCGACTGGCGGGCCGGACTGGCCGAGCTGCGCCGGGTGGCGCCGCGGCAGGTGGTGCTCGCCTACGAGCCGCGCCGGCACGTCGAGTTCTGGTTCGTCCGCGAGTACGTGCCCGAGATCGCCGCGCTGGAGCTGACCCGGCCCTCCGCGGCCGACGTCGCCGAGGAGCTGGGTGCCGACAGCGTCACGCCGCTGCCGGTGCCCTGGGACTTCACCGACGGCGTGTTCCCCGCGCACTGGCGCCGCCCGGCCGCCTATCTGGACCCGCGCGTGCGCCGTGCCTGCTCCGCGCTCGCGCAGACCGATCCCGCCGCCGTCGACCGCGGTGTCCGCCGCCTGCGGGAGGACCTGGCCAGCGGCCGGTGGCAGGAGGACCACCGCGACCTGCTCGCCCTCGACGAGTGGGACGCCGGTTTCCGCCTCGTCGTCGCGCACGACTGACCTTTGTGGACCGTCAGTCGGCCAGCCGGTTCAGCGGGATGCGCCGTGCCAGAACGTCTTTCGCCAACTCCCGCACCGACCGGCCGGTGGCGAAGGCGTGTGCGCGCAACCGCACCAACGCCTCTTCGAGGCTGACTCCCAGTTGCACGGCCAGCATGCCGGAGGCCATGTTCACCTCCTGGTACGCCAGGTCCACGCGCAGCCGTTCCTCGTCGTCCATGCGCTCGTGCTGTGCGAGCAGCGCGCGGGTCACGAGGTCGGCCAGCACCGCGGCATCGGCGGCGGCGTCCTCCGACAGGTCGCCCGCCCGCCTGCTGTACAGCGCGAGGGTGCCCAGCACGGCCGTGTCCGCCCGCAGCGGGAACACGAACACCGCCGCCAGCCCACCGGCCCTCGCCGCCGCGGTGAACGCGGGCCACCGGGCGGACTCGGCGGCCAGGTCACCGGCCAGCACCGGTTCGCCCGCGCCGATCGCGGCGGGCACGGGACCCTCGCCGAGCGTGAACTGCTCCTCCGCCAGGCCCGCCGCCCACGGGTCGCTCGCCCCGACCAGCTCCTCGGCCCGGTCGCTGCCGTGCAGGACCAGCGCCGCGCCGTCGACGCCCGGCAGCTGCGACGGCAGTGCCGCGCACAGCGACCGGCCCAGTGCGGCACCGGCCGCACCGCACTCGGCCACCAGCCGGCTGAGCCGGTGTCGGCGTCGCTCGTCCACCCGTCGTCCCGCCTGCCCTCCCGCGAGCGCGTCCCGGCCGCCGGTCAGCCCGCCGGACCGGGGCCGCCGGGCAGGTCTTCTCCGGGCTCGTCCCCGGCCGGCGGGGCGCCCACCGGCGGGGTTCCCCCTGGCAACTTCCCCGCTGGCTGGTCCCCCGCCGGCAGGGTCCCCTCCGGCTGATCTCCGTGTGGCAGGTCTCCCTCCGGCCGGTCTCCCCCTGACGGGTCCAGGCCGGGGTGCCCGCTCGCGACCATCTCGGCGATCGCGACGAGCTTCACGTTGAGCTGCTGCGAGGTGTGCCGCAGCTGGTCGAACGCCTCGTCGGCGGTGAGGCCGCGCCGGGCCATCAGGATGCCCTTGGCCTGCCCGATGACGTCACGGGAGTCGATCGCGCGGCGCAGGTGCTGGGCCTGCAGCTCGGCGGCACCGACCGCGCCGGTGTGCGCCAGCGCCAGCGAGGCGTGGGTGGCGAGCAGCAACGCCGCCGCCTGCGCCGTCTCGTCCAGGCCGGAGGACGTGCGCGTGTAGATGTTGAGCGCGCCGGACAACCGCGGCGGCCGGACGCCGGGCAGCAGCGCGGTGGCGAGCACGGCACCCATCCCCAGCTGCGCGGCGGCGGGGCCGAACCGGGGCCAGAACGGGGTGGTGGCCAGGCCGGTCGCGGTCACGACGGCGGGCCCGGACGGTTCCGCGACGTCGAGGCAGGGCCCCTCGTGCAGGTCGTACTGCAGCCGGTCCAGCTCCACCGCCACGGGATCGGTCTCGACCGGCGTGTGGAACCGTCCGTCGGGTGAGCGCAGCGTGACGCTGACGAGCTCCGCACCCGGCACGAACAGCACGGCGGCCCGCACGACCTGCTCCAGCACTTCTCCGGCGGTGGTGGCGTCGAGCAGCGAGCAGGTCAGCGTGGCGAACTGCTGGGCCAGCGGCCCCAGCGGTGCGCCGTGGTCGCGGGCCGGTGGGCGGTCGCGCAGGACCGCCTGGCGCGCGTCCGCGGCGAACCGGTCCCTGTCGCGGCGCCAGTCCGCCGCGCTGGGTGGCACGTACGGCACCTCCACCGCCCCCTTCTGCGACCGTGTGCACCTCCCACCTTGCCGTGTGCGGAACCCCGGCGCACTTCGCGTTCGAGATCACCGCGCCGGGTGTGCACGCCGGTCGGTGCCGGGTCGTAGGATTCCCCTCCGAGCGTTGAGCATCCAGCGCCGAAGTCGCTCTCCCACGGAAGGCACCGCGGCATGGATGACAAGACGACGCTGCCCGACCTGCCCGCCGCGTCGTGGGCCGACAGCCACCGGTCGGACCCGGTGGAACGGCTCGACGAGGCGACCACCGCCCTCACCGCGTTGCAGGAGAACATCTCCGCGGAGGAACCGCTCGACCAGGTGCTGCAACGGCTCGCCGAGACGACGGCGACGGCGGTGCAGGACGCCGACGTCGTGACGGTCACCGTCGACCCGGAACGGCCGCGGACGGCGGCGGCCACGAACAAGGTGTTCGTGGAGATCGACGAGGCGCAGTTCCACGCGGACCGCGGTCCCTGCCTGGAGGCGGCGCGGACGCTCAAGCCCGTGCGGGCGGTCGTGGGCGAGAACGCCCGCGTGTGGCCGGAGTTCGAGTCCTGCGCCAGCCGGCACGGCGTGCGGGCCTACCTGTCCGTGCCGTCGGTCCTGCCCGCCTCGGACCGCAGCGACGCGCGGCACGTGGGCTCGCTGAACATCTACAGCTACAGCACGGCGGCGTTCGACCCTTTCGACGAGGGCCTGATGCGGCTCTTCTCGACGGCGGCCAGCGCGTCGATCGGCAACTCCCACCAGTGGCAGCGCTCGCGTGAGCACGTCAAGCACCTGGAGGCGGCGCTGGTCTCGCGCGCGGTCATCGACCAGGCCAAGGGCGTGCTCATGGCGGTGCACGCGTGCACGGCGGACGACGCGTTCGCGATGCTGGTGCAGCAGTCCCAGCGGGAGAACAGGAAGCTGCGCGACGTCGCCGAGGCGCTGCTCAGGAACGTCACGGGTTCCTGAGCAGCGCCTCTGGTGAGCTCAACCGACGAGGGTCAGGCCGGCATCAGGACCGTGTCGATGAGGTAGACGGTCGCGTTCGCGGTCTTCACGCCACCGCAGATCACGTTGGCGTCGTTGACCTTCAGCGCGTTGCCGGAGCCGCTGACCTTGACGGTGCCGGTCTGCACGGTCTTCTGGTCGCCGGCGATCTTGTCGGGCGCGATCTGGCCGGGCACCACGTGGTAGGTCAGGATCTTGGTCAGCAGGGCGTCGTCGGTCTTGAGCTTCTCGATCGTCGCGGCGTCGATCTTCGCGAACGCCGAGTCGACCGGCGCGAACACGGTGAACTCGGCGCCGTTGAGCGTCGAGACCAGGTCGACCTTCGGGTTGAGCTTGCCGGACACGGCGCTGACCAGCGTCGTGAGCAGCGGGTTGTTGCTCGCGGCGACGGCGACCGGGTCGGCGGCCATGCCCGCGACGGAACCGGCACCCGACGGCACCTGCTTCGCGTAGTCGGCACAGCCGGGGCCGACGAGGTTCGAGGCGGGGTCGGCCATCGCCGACGAGGACGGCGGTGCCATCGAGGTCGCCGACGTGGTCGCGGTGGTGGAGCTGCCGCCGGCCGTGTCACCCGAGCCGCAGGCCGCGCCGAAGAGGGCGAGCGAGGCGGCGCCGACGGCCAGGACGGTGGTGCGGACGGTCTTGTTCATGACAGGACATCTCCAGGGAGTGGTCGAGCGGTTGCTGCCGGTGATTCGCGACCCCCCGGTGAGCGGATGGGTGCGGTTATCGATCCGTTACCCGAAGCCGTCGCCCACAGTCGGCGTCGAGGGCGGTGACCTGCGCTTCAACCAGTCAGTCGGACACCGACCGATCCATTCGCGCTCCTGCTGCGAACACCAGAGGACAACGCTCCAGGAGAGGACGCAGGATGCCGAAGCTCGAGCGGCCGCTGCACGGCCTGCCACCGGCCACCGGCCACCCGGCCGAACCGTCAGCCGACGAGCTGCTGGCCCTGGTCGCGCGTGGTGACGAGGCCGCGTTCGAACGGCTCTACGACGTGGCGTCCGGTTCGGTGTTCGGCCTGATCAGGCGGGTGGTGCGGGACCAGGCGCAGTCGGAGGAGGTGTTCCAGGAGGTGATGCTCGAGGTGTGGCGGACGGCGACGAGGTTCGACCCCGAGAGGGGCAGTGCCACGACCTGGATCATGACCCTGACGCACCGCCGTGCCGTGGACCGGGTCCGGTCCGCGCAGGCGGCGAGCAACCGCGAGGAGCACGTGGCGCGGCTCGACCCCGCGCGGCCGTTCGACGAGGTGAGCGAGCAGGTCTCCGGCCGGTTCGAGCAACGCCAGGTGCGCCGCTGCCTGAGCTTCCTCACCGAGCTGCAGCGCGAGTCCGTCGTGCTCGCCTACTACCAGGGCTACTCCTACCCCGAGGTGGCGAGCCTGCTGGGCCTGCCGCTCGGCACGGTCAAGACGAGGATGCGCGACGGCCTGATCCGGCTCCGCGACTGCATGGGGGTGACCGGATGAGGACCACGTCCCCCGATCTGCACACGCTCACCGGCGCCTACGCCGTGAACGCCCTGTCCGACCTCGAACGCGCCGCGTTCGAGACCCACCTGGCCCACTGCGCCGGTTGCGCCGTGGAGGTCGCCGAGCTGGCGGCCACCGCGACCCGCCTGGGCGTCGCCGTCGAGTTCACGCCCCCACCGCACCTGCGCGCCCGCGTGCTGGCGGCGGCGAGCGAGACCCGCCAGCTGCCCCCGCACACCCCGCGCGCCGCCCGTTCCCGCAGCTGGCGTCCCGCCGGCGGCCTTCTCGCCGCCGCCTGCCTGGTCGCGGCCGTCGTGCTGACCGTGCAGGTCACGGGTTCCGACTCGTCGCAGGACCAGCTGACCCAGCTGGCGAGCGAGTACGGCCGGTTCTCCGACCTGCTGTCCACACCGGACGCCAGGCTGGTGACCGCGAACGGACCGGCCGGGTCGACCGCCACCGCCGTGATCTCCCCCAGCCGCAACGAACTGCTGTTCCTCAGCCGCTCGATGCCCGCCCCGCCGACCGACCGCGTCTACCAGCTGTGGGTGATCAACTCCGACGGCCCGCACTCGGCCGGCGTGCTCCCCTCGGGCTCGGCACCACTGCTGACCGGCGGCGTCACCGGCGCCGAACGGGTGGCCGTCACCGTTGAGCCACAAGGAGGTTCGCCCACCCCCACCGGCGAGAAGGTGATGGAGATCACCGTCGCGTGACGGTGCCGCGGCCGCTTTAGGCTGCGCACGTGAAGAAACAGGCCTACGCGCTGGCCGCGGTCGTGGACTCGATCGCGGCCGCGCGCCGCACCACCTCCGTGCGCAAGGTGACGAAAACCGCGCTGATGCCCGCTTTGGCGGTCGCCAGCCCACCCCGCGACCCCGGCATGGCCGTGGGCCTCGCCGGCTCGTGGGCGGGCGACGTGGCCCTGCTCGGCGACTCCGACCGCGCGTTCCGCACCGGCCTGTTCTCGTTTCTGGCCGCCCACCTCGGGTACACGGCGGCACTGGCCCGCCGCTCCCGCCCCGGCACCCGCGGCGCCGTCGTGCCGATCGTCGCCGCTTCCGCAGCCGCCGCAGCGCTCTTCGGCCGCGCGGCCGGCCCGCTGGGACGCCCGGTCGCCCTCTACGCCCTCACCCTGGGCACGATGGTCGCCGCCGCGTCCACCGCCCGCGGCACCGGCGCCCGCCGCGTCCTCGGCGGCGCAACCCTGTTCATGACCTCGGACGCGCTGCTCGGCGCGAGTCGGTTCGTCCTCAAAGGACGTGCCGCCCGCATCGCGTCGGCCGGGGTGATGCCGACCTACGCGGCCGCGCAGTGGCTGCTGCACACCGGCTTCGCGCAGGGTCGGGGGGAGCCCTCGTAAAACGGTTCCCAGGCGTGTGCTAACGTTCTTCTCGTCGGAACGAGCAGGACACCGGCACACAAACAAGCGCCGCTAGCTCAGTTGGTTAGAGCAGCTGACTCTTAATCAGCGGGTCCGGGGTTCGAGTCCCTGGCGGCGTACACCGGAGAAGCAGGTCGAGATTCGTCTCGACCTGCTTCTCCGTATTTCGGGTGCTCATCCGAATTCTCCCTCTCCTCGTTCTGGATCATGCTTGGCGCGCCCGAGGACATCCCTGGGGATTAAGGGGTCACATTGCGGCGTGGTGCGCCCAGGCGGTGGTCTCGTCGTAGGTGGTGCGGCTGGCGAGGCAGCCGTGGATGATGCCGACGAGGCGGTTGGCGAGGTGGCGCAGGGCGGCGTTGTGCAGCGCGCCGCGGGCGCGTTGACGGTCGTAGTAGGCACGTGCGCCCGGCGAAGTACTCAGCGCGCTCATCGCTTGGCGCATGAGTGAGTCGACCAGTCTGGTGTTGCGCACGTACCGGCAGTTCACGGTGGTCTTGCGGCCGGAAGCGATGGTGACCGGGCTGGTGCCAGCGTAGTTCTTACGGACCTTCGGGCTGGCATAGCGGGTGCGGTCGTCGCCGAACTCGCCAAGCGCCCTGGCACTCAGGGTCTCGCCCACGCCCGGCTGGGACAGGTGGAGCTCCGCGTCCGCGTGTCTGCGCAAGCGTTTGACCATCTCGTTCTCGAGGACGGTGATCTCCGCAACGAGCACGGCGATCACCGCCACCAGCGACTTCACTGTAACGACATACGCGCGCTGCAGAGCCGCAGGCACGCGCAGTTGGTTGGTGTTGAGAGCCGAGTGGATCCTGTCGGTTCGATCTTCAATCTCCTGCCTGCTCGCTGCAGCGCTGCGACGATCTGCTCACGCGGGAGCTTGGCCACGGCGTCCGGCTCCGGAGCGCGTTTGAGCAACTCAAGCACGTCGGAGGCGGCAGAGTCCTCGCCGAACGCGGCCAGCGCGGCTGGGTAGAAGTCCCGCAGTTGCGCCCGCAGCCGGGTGACCTGGTGCTGACGATCCCAGATCAACGTCTGATGCGTGCGAGCCAGCAGCTTGATCGTCTCGGGCAAGTCGCTGTCACCAGCGACAGGGCGCAACTGGTGGGAGTCGGTCCGCACCATGTCCGCCAACGCGTGCGCGTCCGCGGCGTCGCTCTTCGCGCCGGACAGAACGAACCGCTCGCGGAACCTGCCGGTCTGGCGCGGGTTCACCGCGAACACCCGGTACCCCGCCGCGATGAGTGCCGTCACCCACAGGCCACGATCCGTCTCGATCGCGATCAGCACCTGCTCCGATTCCATACCATCGGAGTGATCGGCAATCAGCGCGTGCAAGCGCGTGATCCCTTCCTCCCGTCCGGCAGCCACACCGCGGCCAGCGTGCGGCCGGTCGCGTCCATGATCTTGATGTCGTGATGACCTTCAGCCCAGTCATCACCTAGGAACAACACCTCACACACCTCCACGCCTCGGCAGCACTCGATCAGCGGGAGAACGCCGGCGGTCAATGGTCCTGTGCTCACATCAGTGCCACGGTGGCACGACATCCCTTCAGCGGTCGCTCGTCCCCGGCCGCCGGCAAGCGCACGCGCCTCGGGAAGGACTTACCCGCTCCGCAATAGCCAAGTGCTCACCCACCAGCAGCCGTCGTGCTGCATCCTGTCGGTCCGGCCGCAGCTATGACCAAGTCAAGCTCACCCGCTAGGAAAGTCCTTCTGCCCCCTCTGCTCCGATGCTGGGCTAGCCACCTCCGTTGTCACCTAACAGTGCGGCAGACCCGAATGGCAGGAGGCCGGCGTCTGGCAGCAACTGCATGAGCGGCTGCTTGCCGAGTTGCATGCCGCCGGGGTTACTGGACCTGTCCAGGGGCCCTGGTCGACTCCAGCCGCCTGCGCGCGCTCAAAGGGGCCCACACCGGACCGAGCCCGGTCGACCGCCGCAAACCCAGTTCCAAACACCACCTGATCACCAACGCGAGCGGGATACCGCTGGCCGTTCACACTCACCGGCGGGCACCGCAACGACGTCACCCAGCTGATCCCACTCGTCGACGCGATCCCGCCGATCCGCAGAGTGCTCGGCAAACCACGGCGCCGACCGAAGCGGATCTACGCCGATCGCGGCTACGACCACGACGAGTACCGACGCATGATCCGAGTTCGCGGCGTCACAACTGGCATCGCCTGCTGCGGCGTCGACCACGGCTCCGACCTGGGCACTGTCCGTTGGCCGGTAGAACGCACCTTGCCTGGCCCAAAGGTTTCCGGCGGCTCCGCGTGCGCACCGAACGGCGAGCCGGTGTCCATCAGGCCGTGCTCAGCCTTGCCTGCTCAATCATCTGCCTGCGCAAACTCATTCTGAACTGATCACTAAGAGGTCCTAACAGAATCGTTGGACGTGGCGGTAGCAGATGATGCAGGTAGCGAGGCCGAGGAAGGCTTCGTGGATGTCGTCGCGGCGTTCCCAGCGGATGCGCAGGCGTTTCATACCGTGGTACCAGGCGATCGTGCGCTCCACGACCCAGCGGACTGTCCCCAGGCCGGAGCCGTGGGACTCGCCGCGGCGAGCGATCCGCGGCGTGATTCCCCTGGCGCGCAGGCGTCTGCGGTACTTGTCGTGGTCGTAGCCGCGGTCGGCGTAGACCGTCCTCGGGCGTCGGCGCGGCCGGCCCCGTCTGCCGCGCACGTTGGGCACCGCGTCCAGTAGCGGCTCGAGACCGGTGACGTCGTTGCGGTTGCCGCCGGTGAGCAGGACCGCGAGCGGGATGCCCCCGCCGTCGGTCAGGACGTGGTGTTTGGAGCCCGGCCGGGCGCGGTCGACCGGGCTCGGCCCGCTTTTGGGCCGCGTCGAGCAGCACGGACGTGCGAGGTGTCGATCACTGCCCGGTCCCAGTCCAGCCTGCCCGCCGAGTGCAACTCCGCCAGCAGAAGCTCATGCAGCCGCGACCACACGCCAGCCTCGTTCCAGTCGCGCAACCGCCGCCAGCAGGTCATCCCGGAGCCGAAGCCCAACTCCTGCGGCAGGAACTCCCACTGGATCCCGGTGTGCAGCACGAACAGAATTCCGCACAGCACCTGCCGGTCCGGCATCCTCTTACGACCAGGATTACGCGGCCTGCGCGGCACCACCGGCAGTAACGGCTCGATCCGCTCCCACAGATCGTCCGAGACGATCCACGGCGGCGACTGACCCCTCCTCACGGTCAAACATGATCCACATCCGACATGCTGCACGCCACCACGTTGATCATTCTGTTAGGAACTCTAAGCCCGACCCTGCACCGATTGATCACAGCTAGCCTAACGGCCTGGTCCGGAGTGTGGCTCCGCAGCTCGATTCGATGGACAGATGCCGTAATCAGACCACAGTAGAGGTTGGCCTGCGCCGACGTCATGACGCCCCACGCGCGATGAGCATCGCCGCGATGAGAGCCTTCTCGTCATCGTTCCGTCCCGGAATGATGAATTCGTCGCCGATGTCCATCAACGTTCGGGACGCCCATGCTCTGAGGTCTTCATCAGTACTGATGTCTGAGGGCGGTTGGATCAGCTGATCGAGCAGATGCGACACCACGCGTGGACGAGCCCCGGCACGCATCCAAGCGATGGTGTTTGGATTTCCAGCACCGAATCGCACGGCAAGAGGCAGAAGCGCCAACGATCTGGCGCTACTGTCTGAGAGCTGCCACGGTCCGTCAGGGTCAGTCTCCCTGCCTGCCGCCACGATGGCGCCGAGTGCCCCGGCAACGATCGAGAGGCCGAACCCAAATCCATCGTTGACCACACGCAAGACACGCGGCAGAGGATCTTGCTGGCCACGTCCAGCCTTATCGGCAGGATCCTTCCACTCGGTCTGTACCGCCACCTCAAGCAAAGGTCTGCCCGCAAACCAAGCGTCCAGAGTGGCCTGGAGTGCGGTCCACCCGGCGGTGCGTTGCGACTCGCCGCCACTCCAAATGGGCTCAAGCCGCGTCGACCGATACGGTTCAGGAGGTAGGGCACGCCCAAGTTCTTCACGTGGCAACGCTTGCAGCACCGCAATCATCGCGGCCGCCCACTCGCGAACGGTCGTAGGCGCTGGCTGATCGATAAGGTGCTGGCGCAGCGCACCGTACAGCCCTGCGGTCTCGGGTAGCGGCAGACCCGAGCGGTGCGCAGCTAGTGCTACCCACTCGGGCGCAGAACGATCTGCAAGGAACTCCGACCCGAGCTGACCCAGCACTCGGGCGATCTCGTCCGCCTGCGCGGCAGCAGCGGCCCGCTGCACGGCCCAACTACGGCGCAACACACCCGGCGCATCGTTGCCTTCTGCTGCATACGAGAGGAATGCAAACGCGGTCTGTTCGGAGGAACTCATGGTCGTCATGTCCAAGCTGCCGTCGAGCGCTCGCGCTATGAGACCGTCCAGTTGGCTGTACACCTCTGTGGATGCATCTTCTTCGCGCAGGAAGGCGGCTCGCCGGATGGTCATCGCAGCATCCGTCTCGGTAGTGAAGGCAATCACTTTGTCTGGCACAACGATCGCCATCGAACGAGGAGCAACGTTGGCCCGACCAGCTCGACCGATCGCATTCAGCAGTTGTGCACGCTCACGTTGCCGCTCCTCCTCGCTGGTCGCGCTCTGATCCCAGCCAATCTTGGTGCCACCAATGACCACTGCGGTCGCCGGCAGGTTGAGGCCCTGAGCCATCGTTCCAGTAGCGAACATCACCCACGCGACCTCGATATCAAACGCGATCTCGCTGGCGCGCCGTTCCTGTTGCAGCATGGCGCTGGTGTGCACGCCAACCCGCTTGCCGAGTGCGTCCCAAAGAGCTGTTGGGGCGCCAAGCTCCGCATCCGAAAGTGCCAGGAGCGCCCTAATTTCAGGGGTGAACTCGGCCGATCCGTCTCCAAAACCAGGAATGTTGCGCGCAGCCAGGAAGCTGTAGTGTTTGTTCCTCGGCAGAAACGCCAGGACGCGGTGTCGATTGACCCCAAGGCCCTGAACCAAAGCCTGCACTGTGGGGTTTAGGTACCCCTTGAGATCGAAGCCCTTTGTACGGTGATAGGTCAGGGGCGCTTCGATCGTCGTCGGGACGAAGGCGAAGTCCACGAGCTCAGAGGTTCGCCAGGCCCCTTGCAATCCTGCGAACAGAGCTAACGGCGCGCGAAACGTGATGTTCTTGCGGCTTGCAGGCAAGGTCTTCAGCGTGTCGACTGCCCGGCCAGCTGCCTCTTTGGTCCGCTCTTGGTCGAACCCAGCGATGGCGCGGAGCGTCCGGGTTGGCCGCCATGGGCTATCGACAACCTGAGCATCGACTCCGGTCGCCTCTCGAAGCCAGGTCGCGATGTCCTCGGGATTGGCAAGAAGTGCCGACAACATCAGCACTCGTGCCTGCGGCGCACGATGCAGAACCTCGGCGAGCACCAACTCAGCGATGACCGCCCGCGCGCCGGGCTCACCGAGGATGTGGGCCTCGTCCACCACACAGAGCGCCATCCGCTTGAACGCATCGGGGTTCTGCCGCAGCGCGAGCGAGCACTTCTCCGGCGTCATTACCAAGATCTGCCGCTGCCCGATGATGCCGAGATCTTCACCTTCGAGCTCGGTGTACTCAGCGCCTCCCACAAACTCCCGCACCGTCACACCGGGAAGTTGACCGACGACTTCGTTGAGCTGGCGGCGGATCTGCCCGGCTAGCGCGTTCGTGGGCGATAGATACAGCACCCATCCGTCGCGAACGGCCTGGGCGATCGCGAGCTCAGCAACGGCCGACTTGCCGGCCCCGGTGGGAACTGAGACCACGGCGTGGATGTCGGGACCAGGCAGGCACCGGTCGGCATACTCTGCCGCAGCGGGCCACAACAGCGGACGCGTAGCTGCTCGCCGCCGTTGGAAGTCTGCGAATCGACCCGAGTCATCTGGTGGAGGCGGTACCGCTCGTAGGGCACGCCCCGCAGTTCCTTCCATCGCCACAACGAGAAGCAGTGCCAAGTGGTGCAGATCTGCGTGCTGAACACCGCTGCCTTGACCTTCATCCGACCGTTCCAGCTCTGCGATCAAAGCACGGATGCTCTGGATCGGGCTCTCACCGTCGTTACTAGCGAGCGACAGCCACAACAAGTGGTCTCGAACCGCGGTTCCCAGTCGCATCCAGATCACATGCCGCACGCGGTCGCGCAGGGAGAATTCCGTCCCTGGGTCCGGAGGTTCCGTGCTGTCTGATGGTGGCCGCAGGAGCAACAGCCCGCGGACAAGGCCGAGCACCCATTTTGAGACTGAATCTTCGACGATGTCTCCGCGATCGCTTGGCATGTCAAGACTCTGCCCGATAAGTGCAGCATTCGCATCATAGCCGGCGGTCAAATACAACAGTCCCGCCTCAACCCGTTCGAAACGGCTGTGCGTACCAAACAGCCATGGCCGAGGCACTTCCGGATCGAGCGCCGCAACCTCCGCGACAACCTCGAGAGCCTCGGCAGCAACGAAGGCCGAGGCCCGCAAGGTCACGGTTTCGATGTTGTTCACAAGGATCGCGTAAAGCTCAAGCGCTGTGGCGAGCCGACGAAGGTCTCTGACTAGCTCGGCACCGTCAACGCCAGCTCCCCCAAGATCCCGACGATCGACCGCTTCAAGCCAGGCTCGGGTAAGCATCCGACGCACATCGTCTGGGTTGACGTCTCCCAACTGCGGGAGCGCCTGGAGTAGGTCGTCTACACCTCGGTTGAACACTAGAAAACTACCTCCGCAACAGCGGCGCGCATCGCGTCTGCCACGAGATCGAAGAAGGCGTGGAAGCCCATCAGACGAAGAGCAAGGAGCCGACGACGATCCACCGGCGGTTCAAGTGCACCAAGAGTCGGGCGAGCAGTAGTCAGCGTAAAAGCCGTCTCATGAACGATTACCGGAAAGTAGCACCTATGCCTGCGCCAAATCCCGCCAGTGACTTGAACCGCCAAATCGTCCGAAAGTACGTTGCGCAGCGAACTTAGCACCGACCGAAGCTCGACCCCATAGTTACCTTCGTCGATCTTCTTGAACATACCCGCAGCCTCGGTAAGTTGCGCGCTGCCATCCTCACGAGAAGCTTTACTCTCGCCAATCGCAACTACCACGTCCGAGTTATCCGTGTAGATAGCGACCAGATCAAGCCCTTGTTGGCTCGGAATACTGTGCTGCGCCTTCAGGGCGTAAACTGGCCCCACCAGGAAGGCTGTATCAATCCTGGCACGCACAACTAGCAATGCATGAGCAACACCTTCAGCGATCCAAGCATTGCGCCGCGTATCGCGAAACTTTATCTCGCCCTCAGCCACAAACACATTTGTGTCGCCAATGAGGCGTATGACGGCTTCTCGGAGTTCGATCTGCGCATCGACTCCTTGCTCAAGCATGACCGTCGACAACCGAGCATCCTCGCCCACGATTCCGGCGAGCGCGCCAACAAGATACCGACCGAGCGCAGTAGCGACCTTGGGCTGATCTAGCCCATCAGCAACGATGGCAGTGTGGGTCGAAGCGCCACCTAGCACACGCAGGGTTACGGAGTTCGCGACTACATCCAGCGCCTCGTCGATCAGTTCCACAGGCGTCATCGACACGGGCACCCGAGCCCAGGGACGCGCATCACTACCGATACGCCAGGCGGGCGACGCAACGAACTAGCGCTCGACCCCCGTAACTGCCACAGCACAAACATAAACTCCCCATTACAACATAATCATAACCGACTGCGCCAGGGGTTCCAACCGCGCCTGTCGACCAGAGCCTTCTGTGTGAGCCCATCTTTCGATGAGCTGAAGTCTGTGGTTGGCATTCCACCGGTCTTCGGCCGCTCAAGGACGCCACACGGGCGATGGCGATGTTCTCCTTTCCCGCAGCCGATTTCGACGTCGACCACCGCGACGTCGAGGCGCAGAAGCGCATGCTGCGCAAGCGGATGGCCGGGCTCGGCTGGTTGGCGCTGCGGATCCTCGCCCACGTCGACGACAGCCCGGACTTCTACCTCGACCAGGTCGCCCAGGTCGTGATGGACCACTGGTCAGACGGACGGGTGGGGCTGATCGGTGACGCGGCGTTCAGCTCGTCGCCGATGCCCGGTGGGGGTACCGGGATGGCTCTGGTTGGCGCTTATCTAATGGCCGGGGAGTTGGCTGCCGCCGGGTGGAATCCGGAAGCGGGTTCGCGGCCTACGAAGCTCGGATGCGCTCGTTCGTGGAGGCAAACCAGGAGATCGGCCGGATGCACGTGGACAGCCGCACCGCCTCCGGGCCGAACGCCGAGCCTGGCCCGGAGCCCGACATGGAGGCGCTCACCGCGTCGGTCGAGCGCGCGATCAACGGTGTCGCACTGCCCGACAACGTGGAGGTGCCGGACTTGCGGGCCACAGTCGCACCGCCGATCAGTTCGCCAACCAGGCCGAAGCCTCCGAGGCGCGCAGCATCGAGGTCGCCCACGACTGCGCGGACGCCGAGCGGCCCGGCAATCGCGAACGAACGTCCGCTCGTCGGCATGAGGGGACGCGTCACGGCGTTCTAAGTGGATCAATACCGGGTCTGAGTCCGGTACTCATTCACCTCCTCTCGTGCCCGAAGCTGCGTCCGAGAGGAGCCCGAGATCCCTGACATGCGACGTTCTAGGACGACACATCACGACAAGAACGGCATTCGCATCTCGTATCTGTGATGCAAAGACAGCACTCGCTGACATCACGCGACACCACTACGAAGGCCCACCCGATGACTCTTAGTCCCTGCTTCTCCTTTTGTGCGGCGTTCGTCGCAGACCACCACCGGCTCGACCTCGGCCCACGGCTGCTGCTGGTTCCCGACGTTCCTGGTCGCTTCCAGGCGGGCTCGGACGACCTGGGCGTAGTCGGCCGGGGTCTTCGCGTTCCTGCACAGCACGACGGCCTTGCAGTCGTCGTCGAACGCGACGACCGCGCCCGGCCCGGGGTTGTCTTCGAGGGTGTAGCCGCCGAGGCCGAAGTCTTTGTGGGGCTGGGCAGCCGCGGCGGCGAAGGCAGCCCAGCGGCGCGCGTGCAGGGCGCTCCGGCGAGAAGGGGACTCCGGCGAGGTGAGCAGGAAGAGCCGCGTGTGCGCGCCGGCCTTCCTGATGACCGCCAGCTCGTAGCTCAGCTGCCGGTACGGGTGCGGGAACGTGATGACGCAGCGGGAGTGCTCCACCAGCCACGCGAACTGCTCGCGCCACTCCTTGTCGGCCGTGTAGGCCGCCGTTCCCCCGTGCAGGGGCAGGCGGTCGTGCAGGTTCCCCATGTGCTGCCAGCGTCCCAGCAGCTCGCTGGCGGTGGGCTCCAGGAACTCGGCGAACGACGCCCTGCCGCAGCGGAACCGGTTGGGCTTGTACGTGATGCCGAGCCCGGTGTTCACCCCGTGGTCAGCGGAGGTGTGCGCGAACAGGTCGAGCTCGCGGCGGAACCCGCGGATGTAGACCACCGCGCCGGCCTGGAGGACCACGTCCCTCTCCGCCTCTGCCTTGTCCTTGCGCAGCGCCGCGTCGAGGAAGAGGCTCGCCAGGACGATGAACGGCACGGCGAAGACGTGCGCCCCACCGGTCAGGTGGATGACGGCGAGTCCCACCGGGACGGCCAGGGTGAGCGCCTTGCCGATCGAGAGGAACGGCATCCAGTGGCTCCTGCTCCCCACCTCCCTGGTGCGGCGCGGCCTGGTCGTCAGGACCAGGAGCGGCACGGCCAGCACGCCACCGCCCAGGATCGTGAGCAGGACGGTGCTGCGGACCGGGACGTCGTCGAGCGCCACGACCACGTCGAACACCACGCCCGACAGCCAGGCGCCGGCGAGGGCGACCCCCGTGGCGACGTGTCCCAGCCGTCGGCGCAGGTCCCGTTGCGAACCGACCTCCTCGCGGGAACCGGACCAGTACAGCGCCGCGGCGGCCACCACCGGCAGCAGGACCACGACCACCAGGTTCAGGGCGGAGACGAGCTCGCCGTCCGACGCCTCAGCGGACAGGAACAGCATGTTCACCGCGCAGCCTCCAGCGCCAGTGCGGCCCCCGCGAGCGGGCCAGGTGGACGGTGCTCCCCAGCTCCTCGTTGAGCTCGACGGCCCGCCGGTGGCAGACGAACGCGAACCGGTGTCGTCCCGCCGAGGACAGCGCGACGCCCATCGCGTCGAGCGCCTGCGCCTGGCCGTAGCGGTCGCCGAGCCGCCGGAAGAGCCGGACCGCCTTGGCGTGCAGCACGACCCCGCTGCCAGCGACCCCTGCGCGGTGCGGACCCGGCCGAGGAGGTTGACCGTGCTCGCCTGTCCCGCCAGGTCGGCGCGGGCGGTGTAGATCCGCAGCGCGGCGGTGGCGTCGTCGCACGCCTCCTCCGGCCTGCCCGCGTACAGGTGGCTCCCGGCCCTTCCGTTGAGGCAGTTGGCCTCGCCGTGGGTGTCGCCGCAGCGGCGGTAGTTCTCCAGCGCGGCCGAGTAGCACTCCGCTGACTTCGCCGGTTCACCGATCTCGGCGTACGCCCTGGCCAGGGACTGCAGGACGCGGTTCTCGGCGGCCACGTCGGCCAGCACCCGCGCGGCTTGGAGCGCGGTGGTGTGGCAGTCGGCCCAGTCCTGCCACCGGCCGTGCAGGTGCAGGAAGTCGGTGAGCGCCCACGGGATCATCCACGCGTGGACGAACGCCCCCTGGTCGAACGCGATGCGGGCGGCGGCGAGCAGGGCCGTGATCTCGGCCGCGAACCAGTCGACCGCCTCGGTGTAGCCCGCCACCGCGGGGAGGACCATCCCCTCGGGCGGGGCGGGCGCGTCGATCGGCCGCCGGTGCGAGTTCAGCACGCGGTCGGCGCGGAGGGCGGTGTGCAGGGCGTGGTCGAGGAAGCCGGTGATCGCCGTGCGGCGCACCTCGTCCGGGTCGACGGCCGCGCACCGTTCCCGTGCGAACACCCGGAGCAGGTCGTGGAAGCGGTACCGGCCGGCGTCGGCGAGCAGCAGGTTGTGCGACGTGAGCTCGCGCAGGTGGCCGCCGGCCTCCCGCACGGTCAGCCCGCTCACCGCCGCCGCGCCCTCGACGCTGAAGGAGTCACCGGGCCACAGGCTCGTCAACCGCACCGTGCGGGCGGCCCCGTCCGACAGCAGGTCGTACGAGCTGGAGATGACCGCGCCCAGGTCGGCGGCGGGGATGTCCAGCCGCAGACCGTGCTCCCGCAGCTCCCCCGCGAAGCGCTCCAGGTCCATCCCGGGGTGCTGCACCGCGGAGGCCGCCGCGATCGACACGGCGAGCGGCAGGTCGGCGCACTCCTCGGCGAGCAGCGCGACCGCGGATCACCGGCCCGTTCGGCGCCGAGGTGGTTCTCGAACAGCTCCAGCGACTCGGCGCGCGTCAGCGTTCCCAGTCGCAGGACCTCCGCGCCGTACAACGCGTACAGCGCGGCGGGGCTGCGGCGCGTGGTGACGACCACGAAACACCCGTCACCGGGCAACAGCGGTTGCACCTGACCGCTGTCCCGCGCGTTGTCGAGCACCAGCAACAAAGAGCGGTCGTGCACCAGATCGCGGAAAAGAGCCATTCGCTCGTCGCTGTCCGGCGGCACCTCGCCGGGAGGTACCCGCAGCGCGGACAACAACGCCAGTGTGGCCCGGTCCCGGCTGACGGCGGGCTGTCCCGGCGTGAACCCGTGCAGGTCGAGGTAGATCTGCCCGTCGGGGAACAACCGCTCGACGACGTCCCTCGCCCACCGCGTGACCAGGCACGTCTTGCCGACTCCGGGTGCTCCCTCGACCACGCAGACCCGGTTCCCCCGCCCGGCCGGGGTCTCCGCCAGCGCAGTCAGCGCCGCGAGCGCGTCCGACCTGCCGACGAAGTACCTGCTGGTAGCGGGCAGCTGGCGGGGGACGTGGCGGCGCTGCGCGGTGTCCGGGTGCACGTGGACGCCCCCGTGCACGGTGCCGGCCTGGACCACCGGCTCCCGTGCCCCCACCGCCTGGTTGCTGACCGCGCTCGACCCGTGGTCCACATTTCCCATCATCCACAGCAATGCGCAGAAATCCCGCGCGTCACTCCTGCGGACCAGTTCCGCTGATACGGCTGAGTTATCGCTCAGGCCATTTGCGGTGCTGACGCGGAAAGCAGTCCTCGTCGAATCGAATTCACCTCTGGACGGTCACACCGCGGATCGTCTTGAGGTCGCCGAAGAACGACGGGGTCGGCTGGACGCGGTAGTTGTCCACGACCAGCAGCTCCTTCGTCTTGTCGCGGCGCTGGACCTCCAGGTGCACGGCGACGTGGCCCTCGTGCGACTTGAGGGTCAGCTTCAGCTCCTCGACGATCTCCGGCGTGAGGTTCTTCGCCTGCAGGCCCAGCACGATCGGCGGGTCGGCGTCGGGGTTCAGCTCGGCGTCGCTGATGTCGAGCGGGATGACGCCGTCGCCGAAGATCGCCATCTTGTCCTCGCGCCAGTTGACGCGGCCCTTGACGCAGACGGCGGAGTCGAGCTCCAGGTCGTCCTTCAGCACCTCGTAGGACTTCGGGAAGAACAGCACCTCGATCGAGGCGTCCAGGTCCTCGATCACGGTGATGGCCCAGGGCTGGCCGTTCTTGTTCACCCGGCGCTCGATCGAGGAGATCATGCCGGAGACGATCAGCTCGCCGTCCTTGGGCGGGTCGTCCAGGATCACGGCGATGGGCCGCGGGGCGTGCTTGCGCAGGATGCGCTCGGCGCCGTCGAGCGGGTGCGAGGAGACGTAGAGGCCCAGCATCTCCTTCTCGTAGCTGAGCATCTGCTTGCGCGGGTACTCGTCCGCGCCGATCTTGAGGTGCGCGAGCGGTGAGGTGCTGTCGTCCGGCTCGTCGGCGCTGTCGGAGCCGAAGAGGTCGAACTGGCCCTCCGCCTCCTTGCGCTTGATCGGCACCACGCCGTCGACCGCGTCCTCGTGGACCTGGAAGATGCCCAGGCGGGGGTGGCCGAACGAGTCGAACGCGCCGGCCTTCGTCAGCGACTCGATGACGCGCTTGTTGCAGACCACGAGCTCGGACTTGTCCATGAAGTCCGTGAACGACGTGTAGGCGCCCTTCTCGGCACGGGTCTTGATGATCGACTCGACGACGTTCGCGCCGACGTTGCGGATCGCGCCGAGGCCGAAGCGGATGTCGGTGCCGACCGCGCTGAACCGCAGCGCCGACTCGTTGACGTCCGGCGGGAGGACCTTGATGCCCAGGCGGCGGCACTCGGCGAGGTAGACCGCCGACTTGTCCTTGTTGTCGCCGACCGAGGTGAGCAGGGCGGCCATGTACTCGGCCTGGAAGTTCGCCTTCAGGTAGGCGGTCCAGTAGGAGATCAGGCCGTACGCGGCGGCGTGCGACTTGTTGAACGCGTAGCCGGCGAACGGGAGGATCGTGTCCCAGAGCGCCTGGATGGCCTCGTCGGAGAAGCCGCGCGGGTCGGCCCGCATACCCGCCTGGAAGCCCTCGAACTCCTTCGCGAGGACCTCGGCCTTCTTCTTGCCCATCGCCTTGCGGAGCACGTCCGCGCGGCCCATGGAGTAGCCGGCGACCTCCTGGGCGATGAACATGATCTGCTCTTGGTAGACGATCAGGCCGTGCGTCTCGCCGAGGATCTCCTTGAGCGGTTCCTCGAGCTGCGGGTGGATCGGCTTGACGTCCTGGCGGCCGTTCTTGCGGTCGGCGTAGTCGTTGTGCGCGTTCACGCCCATCGGGCCGGGCCGGTACAGCGCGCCGACGGCGACGATGTCCTCGAACGTCGTCGGCTGCATGCGCCGCAGCAGGTCGCGCATGGGGCCACCGTCGAGCTGGAACACGCCGAGCGTGTCACCGCGGCCGAGCAGCGCGTAGGTCTCCGGGTCGTCCAGCGACAGGTTGTCGAAGTCCGGGACGGCGGCCTCACCGCGGTTGGCCTTGATGTTGTCGATCGCGTCACCCATCACGGTGAGGTTGCGCAGACCGAGGAAGTCCATCTTGAGCAGGCCGATGTTCTCGCACGACGGGTAGTCCCAGCCGGTGATGAACGAGCCGTCGGGGCGGTACCAGAGCGGGATGGACTCGGTGAGCGGGTCCTTCGACATGATGACCGCGCACGCGTGCACACCGGCGTTGCGGATCAGGCCCTCGAGGCCGAGCGCGGTGTCGAAGATCTCCTTCACCTGCACGTCGGTCTCGAGCAGCGACCGCACCTCGGCCGCCTCGCCGTAGCGCGGGTGGCTCTTGTCGACGATGCCCTTGAGCGGGATGTCCTTCGCCATGATCGGCGGCGGCAGCGCCTTGGAGATCTTGTCGGCGATCGCGAAGCCCGGCTGGCCGTGGTGCACGCGCGCCGAGTCCTTCAGCGCGGCTTTGGTTTTGATGGTGCCGAACGTGATGACCTGCGCCACCTTGTCCGCGCCGTACTTCTCGCTCGCGTAGCGGATCATCTCGCCGCGCCGGCGGTCGTCGAAGTCGATGTCGATGTCGGGCATGGCGGTGCGCTCGGGGTTCAGGAACCGCTCGAACAGCAGACCGTGCGGGATCGGGTCGATGTTCGTGATGCCCATCGCCCACGACACGGCGGCACCCGCGGCGGAGCCACGGCCGGGACCCACCCGGATGCCGACGCTGCGGGCGTAGCTGATCAGGTCGGCGACGATGAGGAAGTACGCCGGGAAGCCCTTGTCGATGATGACCTGGGCCTCGTAGTCGCAGCGCTTGATGTACTCCTCGGGGACCGGCTGCCCCTTGAACCGCCACTCCAGGCCGCGCTGGATCTCCTTGCGGAACCAGGACGCCTGGTCCTCGCCCTCGGGGACCTCGAAGTTCGGGATGCGGTCGCGCGGGGTCCACACGTCCTCGTACGACTCGATCATCTCGGCCACGAGCAGCGTGTTGTCGCACGCCTCCGGCAGGTCCTTGAAGACCTCGCGCATCTCGGCGGCCGACTTCAGGTAGTAACCGTCACCGTCGAACTTGAACCGGTTCGGGTCGGTCAGCATCTTGCCGGACTGCACGCAGAGCAACGCGGAGTGCGTGTCTGCCTGCTCCTTGGTGACGTAGTGGCTGTCGTTCGTCGCCAGCGGCGGGATGCCGAGCTTCTTGCTGATCGCGAGCAGGTCCTCGCGGACCCGCGTCTCGATGCTGAGACCGTGGTCCATCAGCTCCAGGAAGAAGTTCTCCTTGCCGAAGATGTCCTGGTAGTCGCCTGCGGCCTTGTAGGCCTCCTCGACCTGGCCGAGCCGCAGCCGGGTCTGCACCTCGCCGGACGGGCACCCGGTCGTGGCGATGATGCCCTCGGAGTGCTCGGCGACCAGGCCGCGGTCCATGCGCGGCTTGTAGTAGTAGCCGGTCTTGCTGGCCTCGGTGTGCAGCCGGAACAGGTTGCGCAGGCCGGTGGCGTTCTTCGCCCACATCGTCATGTGGGTGTAGGCGCCCGCACCGGAGATGTCGTCACCGCGCTGGGACGGGTCGCCCCAGAACACGGGCTTGTTGTGCAGCCGGTTGTGCGGTGCGAGGTAGGCCTCGATGCCGATGATCGGCTTGATGCCGGTCTTCGTCGCCGTCTGGTAGAACTCGTCGGCCCCGTACATGTTGCCGTGGTCGCTCATGCCCACCGCGGACATGCCCAGCCGCTCGGCTTCCTCGAACAGCGGGGCCACCTTGGCCGCACCGTCGAGCATCGAGTACTCGGTGTGCACGTGCAGGTGGACGAACGACTGCCCAGACAAGGCGGAGACCTCCCAGCATCGTGGTCGACTGTGCCGGACCCGGCACGGACCAGACGCACACACTAGCCAAGCCCGGTCCGCCGCGGCCGCCCGACCGCACAGCGTCGATGATGCCCCCGAACCTACCCGGACGGGTCGCGCGACGCGCCGTGCGGTGAGCTCGCGGAGGCCGGCCCGCGGGTCGGCGGGCGGGACGCCGCAGTGGCTGCTCAGGCGTGCGCACGTCATCACACCGGGTGACATCCAGCCGTGGTGGGCGAGCTCGAACTCGCCGGTGCGCGGTGCGGGCGGCCTTTGCGCATCCGTCACCGGTTGTGCGTTGACTTGCCGCCGAAGCACGTCAAACTGCACGAATGGTGCTTCGGCAGGCGAGCGACTTCGCCCAGCTGTCCGCGTTGATCAAGCAGGCCGGCCTGCTGCGGCGACGGCGCGGCTCTTACTACGTCCGCATCGGTGCGAACCTGCTGGTGTACGCCTCGCTGTGGGTGGTGTTCGCGGTGCTGGGCGACAGCTGGTGGCAGCTCGCGGTGGCGGTCGCGCTGGCGGTCATGACCACGCAGCTGGCGTTCATCGGCCACGACGCCGGCCACAAGCAGATCTTCGCGTCCCGGCGCTGGAACGAGGTCACCGGCTACTTCCACAGTGGACTGGTGGGGGTCAGCTACGACTGGTGGGTGGGCAAGCACAGCCGCCACCACGCCAACCCCAACCACGAGGACGAGGACCCGGACGTCGACATCTCGGTGCTGGCGTTCACCCAGCGGCAGAGCGCGGCCAAGCGCGGGCCGCTGCGCTGGATCGCCGCCCGCCAGGCCTTCCTGTTCTTCCCGCTGCTGCTGCTCGAAGGCTTTGCGCTGCACTGGCACTCGATCAGGTACTCCGGCCAGGAGCGGTACGTGATGATCGCGAACGTCGTCGTGTACCTCGGCGTCGTCTTCTGGGTGCTGTCCCCCGTGTACGCCATCGCGTTCGTGCTGGTGCACCAGGGGGTGTGGGGGCTCTACATGGGATGTTCGTTCGCCCCCAACCACAAGGGCATGCCGGTGCTCTCGGCCGGGCACTCGCTCGACTTCCTGCGCAAGCAGGTGCTGACCTCCCGCAACATCACCGGCGGCTGGTTCGTCGACCTCCTGCTCGGCGGGCTGAACTACCAGATCGAGCACCACCTGTTCCCCAGCATGCCCCGTCCGGCGCTGCGGCACGCCCAGGTGATCGTGCGGGAGTTCTGCGAGCAGCACGGCATCTCCTACGCCCAGTGCGGGCTGTTCCGCTCGTACGGGTACGTGCTGGAGCACCTGCACGAGGCGGCCGCACCGCTGCGGGTCAAACCCGCGGTCTGATTCCCGCCAGACCCGCGGCTGCCGTTCGACCAGGCTTTGCCCCATGGGATCACTTGAAGGCAAAGCAGCACTGGTCACCGGTGGCAGCCGCGGGATCGGGGCCGCAGTCGCCGCCAGGCTCGCCGCGCTGGGTGCGCGGGTGGCGGTGACGTACCAGAACACCAAGCCGGACAACGGGTTCGCGATCAGGGCGGACAGCGCCGACCCGGACGCGGTGGTCGCGGCGGTCGACTCGGCCGCGGCGGAGTTCGGCCGGCTCGACGTGCTGGTGAACAACGCGGGCACGTTCCAGGTGGGGCCGCTGGACGAGATCGGCCGTGCCGAGTTCGACCACACCATGGCCGTGAACGTCCGTGCGCCCTACCTCGCGGCACGGGCGGCGGCACGGCACATGCGCGACGGCGGCCGGATCATCAGCATCGGCAGCAACGTCGCGGTGTACGCGCCGTTCCCCGGTTTCGCGTTGTACTCGGCGAGCAAGACGGCGCTCATCGGGATGACGAAGGGCCTGGCCCGCGAACTGGGACCGCGGGGCATCACCGCGAACATCGTGAACCCCGGTCCGACCGACACGGACATGAACCCGGCGGACGGGCCGATGGCGGAGACGATCCGCGGGCTGACCGCGCTGGGGCGCTACGGGCAGGCTGCGGAGATCGCCGAGGTGGTGGTGGCGCTCGCGGGGGACGCCGGTGCGTACGTCACCGGAGCCTCCGTCAACGCCGACGGCGGGTTCACCGCCTGACCGCTACTGCCCCCAGGTGACCGGCAGGGCGTGCACGCCGTAGATGTTCATGTCGGTCCTGAGCCTCACCTCGTCAGCGGGCACGGCCAGCCGCAGCGTCGGGAACCGGCGCAGCAACCCCTCGAAGCCGGCCCGCATCTCGATGCGGGCCAGCTGCTGGCCGAGGCACTGGTGGATGCCGTGCCCGAACGCCAGGTGGCCGCGTGCGTTGCGGTGCACGTCCAGCTCGTCGGCGCCGGTGAACCTCGCGGGGTCGTGGTTGCCCGCCAGCAGTGACAGGACGACCGTCGACCCCCGCGGGATCGTCTCGCCGAAGAACTCGACGTCCTCCGCTGCGTAGCGGAAGAACACGTCGGCGACCGCGAGGTAGCGCAGCAGCTCCTCGACGGCGCCGGGGACCAGCTCGGGGTCCGCCCGCAGCGCCGCGAGCTGGTCGGGGTGCTCCAGCAGCGCGAACGTGCCCAGCGCCAGCATGTTCGCCGTCGTCTCGTGCCCGGCGAGCAGCAGCAGGAAGGACATGCCGACCAGTTCCGGGACGCTCAGGTCCTCGTCGCGGGCGAGGTCGGACAGCAGGTCGTCGGCGGGGTCGGCGCGCTTGGCGGTGACGAGGCCGGCCAGGTAGGTGGCGATGGCCGTGTAGGCGGCCATCTTGTCCTCCAGGGTGATGTCCCGCTCCATCATCCTGGAGGAGTTCACCTGGAAGGTCTCCCGGTCGGCGTACGGGACGCCGAGCAGCTCGCAGATCACCAGCGACGGCACCGGAAGCGCGAACTCGGCGACCAGGTCGACCGGCGGGGTGAGCTGTGCCAGCGCGTCGAGCTGCCGTTCGGTGATCGCGATGATGCCCTCTTCGAGCGCCTTCATCCGCCGGACGGTGAACGCGCCGGTGAGCTTGCGCCGCAGCCGGGTGTGGTCCGGTGGGTCCATGCTCAGGAACAGGCCGGGCTCCTGCGGGGACGGCTCGGTCTGCTCCGGCCAGCCCGGCGTCGGGTACGGCACGTGCAGGACCCCGAGGTCCTGGCGGGAGCTGAACCGGGTGTCCGCCAGCGCCTGCCGGACGGCCTCGTAGCCGGTGACCAGCCACCCCTCGTGGCCGTCGGGGAAGAGCATCGGACTGACCGGGCGCTCCGACCGCACGGCGGTGATGGCGCTGGGCGGGACGAACGGGCCGGCGTCGCGGTCCATCGGCAAGCCTTGCAACATGGTTCGGTCTCCTTCTCAGCGGGTGGACTCGCGGTTGAACAGCTTCTTGGACCACAGGTAGCCGCCGAACCCGATGACGACGCACCAGCCCAGCGCGATCCAGCCGCTGTGGCCGATCGGCGTGCCCGTGAGCAGGCCGCGCAGCGCGTCGATGAACGGGGTGAACGGCTGGTACTCGGCGAACCAGCGCAGCACCGCCGGCATCGAGTCGGTGGGCACGAACCCGTTGCCGAAGAACGGCAGCAGGATCAGCGGCAGGCCGATGTTGCTCGACGACTCGACGGACCTGCTGGCGAGGCCCAGCGCGGCGGAGAGCCAGATGAGCGCGAACGACATGCCCACCAGCAGGCCGATGACGGCCAGCCACTCGACCGGGCCCGCCTGCGGCCGGAACCCGATGGCCACGGCGACGCCGAAGACGAACGCCATGGCGAGCACGGTCTGCACGAGGCTGCCGACGACGTGTCCGGTGAGGACGGACACCCGTGCGATCCGCATGGTGCGGAACCGGTCGACGATGCCCTCGGTCATGTCCATCGCGATGGAGATCGACGTGCCCTGCACCGCCGCGGTGATCGCCATCAGGACGATCGTCGGGGTGACGTAGCTCAGGTACTCGGCGCGGCCACCGGACGGCCCGCCGAGGCCGGCGCCGAGCGTGCCGCCGAAGACGTAGACGAACAGCAGCAGGAAGACGACCGGCATCAGCAGCAGCTGGAACGTCATCGACGGGTAGCGGACCATCCGCCGCAGGTTGCGGCGGACCATCGTCGCCGAGTCGGTCAGCACGTAGCTCATGGCTGGGCCACCTTTTCGGGATTGCCGGTGAGGGCGAGGAAGACGTCGTCGAGGTCGGGGGTGTGCGTGCTCAGCGAGCCGACCGGGACGGCGTTGTGGTCGAGCCGGTCGAGCAGCGCCTTGAGCGAGCTCACGCTGCCGTCGTTCGGCACGCGCACCGCGAGCGCGTCGCCGTCGCGGGTGGCGGTGCGGACGACCCGCAGGGCGGACTCCAGGTGGCGCGGGTCGGTGAACTGCAGCAGGACGTGACCACCGGGGATGCGCCGCTTGAGCTCGTCGGCGGTGCCCTCGGCGACGACCCGGCCGTTGTCGAGCACCGCGATCCGGTCGGCGAGCTCGTCGGCCTCCTCCAGGTACTGGGTGGTCAGGAAGATCGTGACGCCGGAGGCGACCAGCTCCCGCACGACCTGCCACATGGCGCGGCGGCTGCGGGGGTCGAGCCCGGTGGTCGGCTCGTCCAGGAAGATCACCTGCGGTGAGCCCACGAGCGTCATCGCGAGGTCGAGCCGGCGCCGCATGCCGCCGGAGTAGGTCGACGCCGACCGGTCCGCCGCGTCGACGAGGTCGAACTGCTCCAGCAGCCGGTCGGCCCTGCGCCTGCCCTCGGTCTTGCCGAGGTGGTGCAGGTCGGCCATCAGCTTCAGGTTCTCCCTGCCCGTCATCAGGTTGTCGACGGCGGAGAACTGGCCGGTGACGCCGATGGCGGCGCGCACGGCGTCCGGGTCGGCGGCAACGTCATGTCCCGCAACGGAAGCACTGCCGCCGTCGGCGCGGATCAACGTGGAGAGGATCTTGACCGTGGTGGTCTTGCCCGCGCCGTTCGCGCCGAGCAACGAGAAGACGGTGCCGCGCGGCACGGTCAGGTCGACGCCCTTGAGCACTTCGGTGTCGCCGTACGAGCGGCGCAGGCCGGTTGCCTTGATCGCGTTCATCGGGGTTGCTCCTCAGGCCCGGCGGATCGTGATGTCGCCGAACGACGTGCTGGCGTGGACCTTGACGGTCTGGGTGGAGTCGCCGGGGCCGTCGCTGCCGTCGAGGGTGTTGGTGACGCGGCCGAACCCGGTCTTGACGTCGAGCCACGCGGCGGTGCCCCTGGCGATGCCGAGCTCGATGCTGCCCATCGCGGTGCTGAGCGTGGCGGTGTCGCGGACGACCTCGCCGACGGTGACGGACCCCATGGCGGTCTTGGCGTCCAGCAGCGCGCCGACCCGCTCGGCGGTGATGTCGCCGTTGGCGGCGCGGGCCCGCAGCTCGCCGCCGACCGTGCCGATCTCGGTGTTGCCGTTGGAGTTCTTCACCGTCAGCGAGCCGGTGACGGCACCGACGCGGATGCTGCCGCTGCCGGACTTCACGTCGGCGTCGCCGTTCACGGCGCCGACGGTGACCTGACCGGCACCGGTGTCGACCTTCAGCTTGCCGGTGCGGTCGACGTGGACGTGGCCCGCGGACATGTCGGCCCCGGTCTCCCCGAGCACGCCGCTGGTGCGGATGCCGCCCGCGGTCACGTCGAGGTCGGCCTTCGAACCGGTCGGCAGCTCGATGACCACGTCGACGCTCCTGGTCTTCTTGGAGAAGTCGAACGTGCGCTTCTGGCCGCGGACGGTCAGCGTGCCGTCGGCGAAGTCGACGCGGGTCTTCTGCGCGGCCTCGACGTCGGAGGTGTCGCGCGGGTCGGACGGCCGGATCTCGACCGAGGTCGTCGTGCGGTCGCTCGCCCTGATCTCGACGTGGCCCGCGTAGATGTCGAGCAGCACCGAAATCGGTTCTGGCGTGTCGTAAGAAGGCATGGCTGTCCCCTCAGAAGGTGTCGGAAAACCGTCTCCGCAGGTCAGAGACGTGAGGTGAAGAGCGGCAGGGAGCTAGCGGACCCAGCCGGTGAACCGCTGCGACTGGGCGACGCCGCCCAGCCAGGAGTCGGTGCCGGTGTCGCGCTTGGGAGCCAGCTGGGCCGTCGCGGCACGGACCAGCCACGCGTTGACCGAGCGGCCCTCCTTGGCGGCTGCCTCGTCGATCGCGGCCTTGAGCTGTTCGGGCAGGCGGACGTTGATGCGCACGGTGGCGCCGTCCTCGTAACCGGAGGCGTCCTCGGCCGGTGCCGGGGCGGGCTCCGGCGCGACCTCGGCCGGCTGCGGCTCCGGTGCGCGGCGGGTCACGACGAACCGGGGGTCACGGCCCCGCAGCAGCACCTGCACCGAGTCCGGTGCCAGGTCCGCGGTGATCTCGTCGGCGGCGGCGGAGAGCGCTTCGAGCAGCGCCAGCCGGATCGCCGACTCCATCGACACGGTCAACCGCTCGACCAGCGCGCTGTCCTCGCCGCTGCCCATCTCGGCGGCGGTGAGGAGCTCGCGGCCGAGGGAAGCCACATACGGGGTCAGATCCATGGCACCACTATGGCACACGGTGGCACCACCCACAAGCACCTTTGGCTCAATTTGGCATCACCGTGGCTCAAAATCCAGTCTCAGGCAGGATAGTCGCAGCTCACAGCAGTGAAGCAGGATGGCTCACGCGGTGCCACAGCGACTCGGAAGTGGCCTTCGGACCGCAGCACGACCGAGCCGGGTGGCACCCGGCGGCTCAGGCTGGCTCAGCGTGGCTCAGGGCATCAGCAGGCGGTGGCTCATCCACGTGAGCCCCTCCGCGATCTGCTCCCTGCTCACGCCGCGGCGGCGCTGCTCCTGGTAGACCTCCGGCGCCAGCGGGGCCAGCAACACCTCGATCAGCCCGTTCGGCTCCGTGACGCCGGCCTCGACCAGCAGCGACCGCACGTGCACCCGCCAGAACCCGTAGGCGCCCGTGCCGAACCGGGCGGACCCGACCTCCGCGCCCAGCACGAGGTGCAGGTGCCGGTCCAGCAACGAGGTCATCGCGCCGTAGAACGCCGCCAGCCGGTCCGACGGCGTCGCGCCGGGACCGAGCGGCGGCTCGCCGCGCAGCAACTGCTCCTGCAGTTGCCGTTCGTGCTCGTCCAGCAGTGCCGCGGCGATCGACGCCGGGTCCGGGTACCGGCGGTACAGCGTCGCCCTGCCGACACCGGCGGCGCGGGCGATGTCCTCCATCGTGACCTGACGCGCGTCCTTGGCCGCGAACACCTGTTCCGCGGCCGCGAGCACGCGCGCACGGTTGCGCGCGGCGTCGACGCGCTCCTTGACCTCCGGCTGCCCGGTCGTCACCGCGAGCAGGGCCTCACCCTGTCCGCCCCTGATGGCCATGGCCGAATCCTACGCGCACCGCAAGGAAGTGGACAGCTCGTCCACTTGCCCCTTAGGCTGACGCGGTCATATGGACACGCTGTCCACTTATTCAGGTCGGGGGTAGTCCCGTGTACTTCGCACTCTTGGCGGCGGCGCTGCTGGTCGGATGTCTGCTCGCCGTGCAGGCGTCGGTGAACCTTCAGCTGAACAAGGCGGTCGGCACGCCGTACGGCGCCTCGACGCTGCAGCTCAGCGTGGCCACCGCACTGCTCGCGATCCTCGCGGTCGCGGTCGGCACGATCGGCGCGGTCTCCCTCGTGCCCGACGTCGAGCCGTGGCACCTGCTCGGTGGCCTCGCAAGCCCGCTCTACATCACCAGCGGCATCCTGCTGTTCCCGCGCCTGGGCGCGCTGGCGGCCGTCGGCCTCTTCGTCACCGGCCAGATGTTCGCCTCGCTCGCGCTGGACCTGTTCGGGCTGTTCGGCGTGCCGAGGCAGCCGCTCACGATCGGCATCGCGGTGGGCGCCCTCGCCGTCCTGGCCGGCATCACCGTGATCATCCGCGGTCAGCTCAAGGCGCAGAAGGCAGCCGCACCCGCCAGCGCCGCGCCCGCACCGGCCACGCCCGCGGGCGGTGGCACCGCCGTCGCGACGAAGTCCGCGTCCGGCACGAGCGTGAAGCAGGCCGGCTGGATCGTGCTCGGCATCGTCGCCGGTGCCGTGCTGCCGATCCAGGGCGCGGTGAACGCCAAGCTGCGCGCCGACCTCAAGGCGCCGATCACCGTCGCGATGATCAGCTTCGTGGTGGCCACGCTCGCCATCACGATCGTGCTGCTCGTCATGCGCGCGCTCAACCGCACGCCCGCGCCGAAGCTGGCGCCGCTCAAGACGATGCCGTGGTGGGGCTGGCTCGGTGGCGCGTGCGCCGCCGCCTACGTCACCGCGACGTTCATGCTCATCCCGGAGATCGGCGCCGCCACCACGGTCGCGCTCACCGTCACCGGCCAGCAGCTGGCCTCCGCGCTGATCGACAGCCGCGGTCTGTTCCAGATGCCGCGCCGGCCCTTCACCGCGGTCCGCGTCACCGGCCTCGCGCTGCTGGTCGTCGGTTCCGCACTCGTCCAACTCACCTGACACCACGCACTTGGGGGGACCACCCGTGCCGCCGAACATGCGCAAGCCCTACCGCGCAGCTCCCGAGATCTTCACCCTCCCGTCGTACTTACCGATTCCCGGCGCGGGCCTGCTGCCCGTCAACGCGCACCTGGTCCGCGCACGGGAACCCGTCCTCGTCGACACCGGCATGGGCATCGACCGCAGCGACTTCCTGGAGTCGCTGTGGTCTTTGGTCGATCCGGTGGACCTGCGGTGGATCGTGCTCACCCACGACGACCGCGACCACGCGGGGAACCTCAAGGAAGTCCTCATGGCGGCACCGAACGCCATGCTGATCACCAACGGCCTCGCCGTCGCCCGCCTCGGCGAGGAGTGGGACGTGCCGCCGAACCGGGTGCGCCTCGTCAACCCCGGCCGGACGCTCGACCTGGGCGACCGCAAGATCACGCTGCTGCGCCCGCCGTCCTACGACTCCCCCTCCACGCTCGCCGTGTACGAGCACCAGGAGGAAGCGTTCTTCAGCGCGGACAGCTTCGGCACGATCATCCCGGACCTGGTCGACGACGCCACGGACGCCAAGGAGAGCGAGTACCTGGAGGGCATGGCGCTCTTCACGCGCGCCAACGCCCCGTGGACCGCCCTGGTCGACCAGGCCAAGTGGGACCGCAACCTCGACGACCTCGCCCGGCTGCGGCCGCGCCGGGTCCTCAGCTCGCACGGCCCGACCGCGACCGACCGCGTCGAGCGGCTCATCGAGACCGTCCGCGGCGTGCCCGCGATGGACCCGTGGCTGCCCGACGAGGACGTCGAGGTCGAGTCGGTGCTCGCCCAGTACGAAGCAGACCAGAGGAGTGCGCAGTGACCGTCACCAAGGCAGACCTCACGCCGGAGCAGGGCACCATCGTCGTGTTCTCCGACATCTGGTGCTCCTTCGCCCACATCGGCATCCACCGCCTGCACGCCACCCGCGAACGGCTCGGCCTGCAGGACCGCGTCCGGTTCGACCTGCGCGCGTTCCCGCTGGAGCTGCTGAACAACGCCTCCAGCCCGCGCTCGGGCACGGACAGCGAGGTCGGGCGGATGGCGGCGCAGGAGCCCGCCGCCGGCTGGCAGCTGTGGCAGGTGCAGGACTGGCTGTACCCGTCGACCGTCCTCCCGGCGCTGGAGGCGGTGCAGGCGGCCAAGCTGCAGGGCCTGCACGCCTCCGAGCAGCTCGACCTGAGGCTGCGCAAGGCTTTCTGGGCCGAGTCGCGCAACATCAGCAACCGCAAGGTGATCGTCGACTGCGCCCAGGACACCGGTGCGGTCGACGTGGCCGAGCTCGTCGAGGCACTCGACGACGGCCGGGCCCGCCGCACGCTGAGCGACCAGGCGGCCATCGCGGCCACGGACGTCGTGAACTGCAGCCCGCACCTGTTCCTGCCCGACGGCAGCGACCACGCCAACCCCGGCATCCAGGTGCGCTGGGAGGGCGGTTACGGCGTCGGCTGGCCCGTCGTGGAGGCCGACGACAGCGACGTCTACGAGGAAATCCTGAAGCGTTCGGCGGCCTGACCGCGGAACCCAGTCAAAACGGACACAGAAAAAACTTAACCATCCTCCGCTAAATAACAAGCAGAACACCAGAAACCGGCATGGCGCGCCCCTTCAGGGGCAGCGCCATTTCGGCGTTCCCGAAAAAGCAGCTCAGGAATCCCATAGGCAACTTTGCAGAAACATTGGCGTTACCTTTCCGTTACACAAATTCTCGAAGCGTTCGGATAGCTTTGCACCCATCGCGGCTGGGGAGTTCGCGAAACCACCCACAACAATTCCTCGGGGGAATTACTGTGAGTAACAACAATGCTGTGGAAGATTTCGTCGATCTCACACAGCACGAACTGCTCGCTCTTCGAACAAAGTTCAACCTCGCTGACGCGCACACCCACCAGTACCAGTCGCCGAGTCAGGACAAGATCGTTTCTCGACTTCCTGACCTGTGGTACGAGGCTGAGCGCGACCAGCAGGCCCACTTCGAGCAGAAGTTCATCGATGCTTTCTTCCGGCTGCACAAGCAGCCGACCGCGCTGGCAATGGGAAAGACCTGGCTGTCCTACTCGGCCAGCGTCTCCACGATGGTCGCGGCGATGTACATGAAGCAGCGCAACATGTCCGTCTCTTTGGTCGAACCGTGCTTCGACAACTTGGTCGATCTGCTGAAGTGCATGCGGGTGGACACCCGGCCGCTGGCCGAGACCGCGCTGCACGACGTCGGCTCGATCTACGAGAACCTGAAGGTCGTCGAGACCGACGCGATCTACCTGGTCGACCCCAACAACCCCACCGGGTTCACGCTGCTCAAGGACGGCCGCAGCGGTTTCGAGGAGGTCGTCCGCTTCTGCGTCGACCACGACAAGCTGCTCGTCATCGACTTCTGCTTCGCCTCGTTCGCGCTGTGCGACCAGGGCATGGACCGCTTCGACGTCTACCAGCTGCTGGAGGACTCGGGCGTCACGTACATGGCGATCGAGGACACCGGCAAGACCTGGCCGGTGCAGGACGCCAAGTGCGCGATGATCACGGTCAGCGAGAACATCCGCGAAGAGGTCTACAACATCCACACGGCGGTGCTGCTCAACGTCTCGCCGTTCGTGCTGAACGTCCTCACCCAGTACGTCGAGGACTCCATCGCCGACGACTTCGCGTCGGTGCGCGACGTCATCAGCGAGAACCGGGCCACCATCCGCGAGGCGCTCGAGGGCACGATCCTCGAGTACGTCCAGCCGGTCGTGGACACCAGCGTCGCGTGGTTCCGCATCGCGGACGAGAACCTGACGGCCACCGAGCTGCAGGCCTCCATGCTGGAGCACGAGGTCTACGTGCTGCCCGGCACGTTCTTCTACTGGAACGAGCCGGCCCGCGGCGAGCGGTTCGTCCGCATCGCGCTCGCCCGCCAGCCGGAGCACTTCGCCGGCGCCGCGCGCAAGATGCGGGAGGTGCTGCTGTCCGATGAGCGCTGAGGCGATGATCGACGCCTCGCTGTTCATGGGCATGCACAGCACCGACGACACGATCCGCCTCCGCTGCAAGAGCTTCTTCGCGCAGCGGATGGCGGACCGGGTCTCGATGAGCCTCGAACACGTGGGGTTTTGCGACAACCTGGTGTGGAGCCACCCCAGAGCGGAGCAGGACGCGTACTACCCGTTCATGGACGTCCTCCACACGGACATGCGGATCGACCGCATCGGCTACGAGGAGACGGACCTCAAGTTCGCCCTCGACCGGGCCTGGCCGCCCGACCTGCCCTGGCACGAACGGCTGCTGCTCGCCATGGCGACCAGGCTCGGTGCCACCGTGCACACGGCCAGCAGCCGGCTCACCGCCCGCACCGACCTGCCCGCCGCGGTGGTGTCGGTGTGGAACACCGCAGAAGAGTCCACGGTGGACTTCCCGCAACCGCTGGAACGGCTCTACGAAGAGTCGCTGGCGTTGCGGGTTGCTCCGGAGAGGGTGTGAACGACGATGGCTTACTCCGGAACGATCGTGCCGCTGGTGACCCCGCTCGACGACAGCGGGCAGGTGGACACCGACAGCGTCGCGCGGCTCGTGGAGTCGGTGCGGGGCAACGTGAACGGGCTGATGCCCACGCTGAGCTCCGGCGAGGGCTGGCTGCTCGACACCCGGCAGTGGACCGACATGGTGAGCGCGACCGTCGAGCACTCCGGTGGGTTGCCGGTGCTGGCCGGCGTTCAGCTGCCCGACACCGAGTCGGTGGTCGAGCGGTCGCGGCTGGCCGAACGGCTCGGCGTGTCGGCGGTGGTGGTCACCACGCCGTTCCGCGCGGACATCAGCCAGGACGAGATCTTCCAGCACTACCGGGAGGTCTCCGAGGCGCTCGACGTCGGACTCTTCCTCTACAACGAGAAAGCCGTGTCCGGCAACAGCATCGAGCCCGCGACGCTGCGGCGCGTCTGCACGCAGCTGCCGAACGTCGTCGGCGTCAAGGAGTCCAGCGGCTCCGCGGAGCTGACCCGCGCGCTGGTCGCCGAGTGCCCCGGCCTGCCGGTGTTCGAGGGCTGGGAGAACCTGCTGCTGGAGGCGCAGGGCGTCGCGGGCTTCATCGGCCCGCTCGCCAACCTGGAGCCGAAGGTGTGCACGGAGATGCTCGCCGAGCCCACGCAGGAGCGGCAGGACGAGATCAACGCGCTGTGCGAGAAGTACGGCGTGTTCGAGGACGACTGGTACCGCCACGTCAAGACGGCCCTGCGCGAGCGCGGGATCATCAAGACAGACCGGGTGGTGGGCACATGAGCGACCAGCGGCAGCTCTACGTGCACAACCGCTCGGTCCTCGACCTCGGCGCCTACGCCGACCTGCTCGACATCGAGAGCCGCTGGGTCGTGCCCAAGGCCGCGGAGCTGGAGGCGGCGGCGCCGTCGTTCGGCCACCGCCGTGAGCTGCTGGAGGCGATCGAGGCGTTCCTCAAGGAGGAGGAGGCCGCCGGTCCGTCCGAGCACGAGCGGTTCCTCGCCGAGGAGGCCACGCTGGACCAGTTCCGCGTGGTGGTGCGGGAGTTCGCCGTCGACGGGCTGGTGGAGTCCCAGTCGCACCTGGGAATCCTGCCGCGGCTGCCGAACAAGGCGCGGATGGCCGTGCTGCGCGTGCTGATCGACGAGTTCGGCTGCGGCAACGACGAGCAGGAGCACTCGGCGCTGTACGGCAAGCTGGTGGCCGAGCTCGGCATGCCGACCGACCTCGACTGGTACGTGGAGCGGGTCGGCGACGAGAGCTTCGCCTACGTCAACCTGTTCCACTGGCTCGCCGAACGGGCGCCCGCGCCGGAGTACTTCCTCGGCGCCTACACCTACTTCGAGTCGAGCGTGCTGTACGCGTTCCGGTGCTACGCGCAGGCGTGCGACCGGCTGGGGGTCGTCAACCGCAGGTACTACGACGAGCACCTCTACATCGACGCCTACCACAGCAGGCAGATGCAGGCGTCGATCAAGGCGCTGGCCGACGAGCGGCCGGTCGACCTCGCGAAGGTGTGGACCGGCGTGACGCTGACCAGCGCGGTCGTGGCCGAGGCGACCGAGGCCGCGATCGACAGGGCGAGGGCGGCATGAGCGCCGAACCCGTGGTGCGCCAGCTCGCGGAGGACCTGATCCTGGTGGAGGTCGCGGGCAGGCGGATCCTCACCGAGTCCGCCTGCCCGCACCGCCGCGGCCGGCTGCGCTACGGCTACGTCAACGGCCGCACGCTGCGCATCACCTGCCCGCTGCACCTCTCGTCGTTCGACCTCACCACCGGCAGGCAGGTCACCGGGCCACCGTGCCGCGAGCTCGTGGTGGCACCGCTGGCGGAGGGCGCCGAGGTGCCCGACCCGGACACCGCCCGCGCGCTGCTGGCAGCGGCGGAGGAGGCCCGATGAGCACTCCGCAGAAGGTCGTGGTGGAGACCCGCGGCGTGGACGTCGTCCCGGACGAGGAGCGGACGTCGTCGCCGGGGGAGTTCTTCTGGATCTGGAACTCCGCGCAGTTCTCGCTGGGCACCGTCGTGCTCGGCTCGGTGCCGGTGGCGTTCGGGCTCGGCTGGTGGGCGAGCATCAGCTCGTTGCTGATCGGGCTGCTGATCGGCACGGTCGTGGTCGCGCCGCTGGTGCGGTTCGGCAAGGCCACCGGCGCCAACGACCCGGTGTCGAGCGGCGCCCACTTCGGCGTGCGCGGGCGGGTCATCGGCAACGTCATCACGGTCTGCGCGGCGATCGGGTTCTTCTCGATCGCCGTGTGGACCGGCGCGACCGCGATCCTGTTCGCCGGGCAACGCCTGCTCGGCACGCCCGCGGACGGTGCGGCGCTCGCCGTGGTCGCACCGGTCGTGGCGGTGGTCGTGGTGCTCGTCGCGGTGTACGGCCACGCGGTGCTGCTGGCCACCTACCGGGTGATGACGATCATCGGTGCCGCGGTGCTGCTGGGGCTCGTCGTGGTGCTGCTGCCGGAGTTCGACCCCGGGTACGCCGGCGGTGCGTACGCGCTCGGCGACTTCACCAGGACGTGGCTGCTCGCGGTCACGTTCAGCGCGACGGTGCCGATCTCGTACTCGACCTTCCAGGGCGACTACAGCCGCTACCTGCCGAGGTCGGTGAGCGACCGGACCGCCGTGTGGTGGAACGGTTCCGCGATGTACCTGAGCAACGCGGTGGCGCTGGGCGTGGGCGCGTTCGTCACCACGCTGCTGACCGATCCCGGTAAGCCGTGGATCATCGGTGTGGCCGGTGTGGTGCCGGCGTGGTTCGCGGTCGTCGTGGTGGCCTACGGGCTCGCGGGCACCCTGCCGCAGGGTGGCCTGTGCATCTACGCGGCGGGCCTGTCGGCGCAGTCGATCTTCTGGCGGCTGTCCCGGCCGGTGGCGACGGTCCTGGTGTCGGTGGTCGGCGTCAGCGCGCTGTACGTGGGCGCGGTGGTGTACGACGCGATCGACTCGATCTCGGCGTTCGTGCTGGTGCTGCTGGTGTTCGTGGCGCCGTGGGCCGCGATCATGCTGGTGGGCTACCGGCAGCACGGTGGCCGCTACTCGGCCGCGGACCTGCTCGCGTTCACCTCCGCCGGCCAGGGCCGCTACTGGTACACCGGCGGGTTCAACCTCCGCGCGGTGTGCGCGTTCGTGCCGTCCGTCCTGCTGGGACTGCTGTTCGTCGGCAACACCCTCTACACCGGCCCGCTCGCGGGGCTGGCGGGCGGGATCGACCTGAGCGCGGTGGTCCCGTTCGTGGTCGCCGCGGTCCTGTACGACGTGCTGTGCCGCCTGTTCCCGGAAAGGGTTCTCGCGCATGCCGACTGACCCGCGGCTCCCGTCGAGCCACGACACGATCACGGTCTTCACCGACCTCAACTGCTCCTTCGCCCACCTGGCCGTGTACCGGTTGCACGAGGCACGGCGCAGGCTGGGGCTGGAGGGCCGGATCTGGTTCGACCACCGGGCCTTCCCGCTGGAGCTGTTCAACCGCACGGTCAACGAACGCCCCGGCGTCGACTCCGAGGTGTCCGTGATCGGCGCGCTGGAACCGGACGCGGGCTGGCGGCTGTGGCAGGGACCGGACTGGACGTACCCGGTCACGATGCTGCCGCCGCTGGAGGCGGTGCAGGCCGCGAAGGCCCAGGGCTGGCACGCCTCCGAACAGCTCGACCTGGCGCTGCGCCGGGCGTTCTGGGCGGAGGGCCGCTGCATCTCCCTGCGCCACGAGATCCTCGACATCGCCGGGTCGACCGGTGTCGTGGACGTCGGCGAACTGGCTCGCGCGCTCGACGACGGCCGTGCCCGTGCGGACGTCATGAGCCAGTACGAGGCCGCGAAGGACGGGCGGGTGAACTGCAGCCCGCACGTGTTCCTGCACGACGGGACGAACCTCGCGAACCCCGGCATCCGCACCCGCTGGGTCAACGGCGGGTTCGGCACCGGGTTCCCGGTGATCGACGCCGACGACCCGTCGGTCTACACCGATCTGCTCGACCGCGCCGCCGGGTTGTCGACGGCCGCCTGACACGCCCCGGTCGCGCCGGCGCCGCCGCCGCGACCGGGAGCGGATCACCACCGGTGCCGTCCCGACAACGGCGCCGGTGCCGAGGTGTGGCCGGGCACGGCCTGGCTGTGCCCACGCCCGGCCACACCGAAGCGACCGGCCTCAGCCGGTCGCGCGCACCGCCCGTTCGTCCTCCCACCGCCGCGCCACGAGCACCGCCGCCCGCTCGGCGACCGCCAGCACGGACGCGCTCGGGGGTGCGGCGACGACCGTCGGCATGACGGAGGCGTCCACGACCCGCAGCCCGCCGGTCCCGTACACGCGCAACTGCGGGTCGACGACCGCGCCGATCGCGCACGTCCCGGCGAAGTGCAGGAACGTCCCGGTCACCCGCCGCACGTACGCCCGCAGCTCCTCGTCGGACGTGACGCCCGCACCGGGCAGGTGCTCGCCGATCCGCCACCGGGACAACGCGGCCGCCTCGCCCACCTCCCTGGCCCGCCGCAGCCCCGTCACCATGAGGTCGAGGTCGCGCGGGTCGCGGTAGTGGCCGGGGTCGACCAGCGGCACCTCGTGCGGATCGGCGGTCACGAGCCGCACCGAACCCCGGCTGTGCGGGCGCTGCAACGAGAACATGACGGAGAAGCCGTTGTCCGGCTTGCCGTGCGGCAACGCGAAGTGCGTGAACACCAGCCGCAGGTCCGGGTCCGCGACGGGGTCGCTGCGCAGCAGCACCTGCGGTGTGTCCGGCACCCGCCCGTCGTCGGCGGAGACGCGCGACGTGAACGTGACGTGGCCGAAGGGGTGGTCCTGGAGGTTCTCCCCGACGCCGGGCAGATCGCGCACGACGTCGATCCCCAGCTCCCGCAACCGGTTCGCCGGTCCGACACCGGACAGCAGCAGCAACTGCGCCGACCCGACCGCACCGGCGGCGAGCAGGACCTCGCGCGAGGCGAACGCGATGCGCGGGCGGCCGTCGACCACGTGCTCGACGCCGGTGCAGCGCCGTCCGGCGAAGAGCAGCTGCCGGGCGCGGGCACCGGTGAGGACGGTGAGGTTGGGGCGGCGCAGCGGTTTCAGGTAGGCGGCGAACGGGCTCTGCGGGGTGAAGCCGACGAGGTTGACCTCGGTGCGCGCCACGCCCTCCGCGACCCGGCCGTTGCCGTCGGCGGTGAACGGCGCACCGACCTCTTCCGCCGCGCGGTAGCAGGCGTCGTAGAACGAGCCGGGCTCGGCCATCGGCGCCGGTGACACGACCACCGGGCCGCCACGGCCGCGCCACCGCGGGTCCATGCCCGCGGCGTGCTCGGCGCGTTTGAGGTGTGGCAGCAGGGTCTGGAAGTTCCAGCCGGTGGCCCCGGCCGCCTCCCACGCGTCGTAGCTGGAGCGGTGGGCTCGGACGTGGGCCGTGGGCGTGTCCGGGGTGTCGTGGTGGCCGGCTTCGAGCAGCAGGACCGTGTGCGCCGGGTTCTCCGACAGGCGCGCGGCCAGCACGCAGCCCGCCGTGCCACCGCCGACGACGACGAAGTCGTAGTCGCTCATCGCCGCGCTCCTCGGCCGGAAACCGGCATGGCGAACAGGGCCAACAGCGTGGCTGGCATCGGTGCTCCCTGGGGTTCGTCGACCGGCCGGCTGGCGGCCCGACGCCACCCACACGGACAGCGGGCCGCGGCGGTTCAACAGAACCCCGGAAATTTTTTCCGGGAGGTCAGCTCCCGGCGAACACCCCGGTGAACGCCCTCAGCGCGGGGCTGTCCCGCTGCCGGTCGAACACCGCGAACACCACCTCGTCGAAGAAGCGGCACTCCCCCAGCGCGTCGTGGAACGCCCGTGCCACGGTCGCCGGGTCGTTGGCGAACACACCGCAGCCCCACGCGCCCAGGACGAGCCGCCGGTGGCCGTGGGCGGCCGCGACGTGCAGCACCCGGACCGCGCGCCTGCGCAGCTGCCCGGGAACGGCCGGCGCGCGTTCGGGCTGCGTGCGCAGGATCGCGCCCAGGTTCGGCGCGGCCGCGGTGAGGAACGACACCGGGTACGGCCGCGGCAGGAGCTCACCGCGGTCGTCGCGGAACACCGGCACGCCCGGCGAGTGGATGACCCGGTCGCTGTAGGACAGGTCGTCGTGCGCGCGGTGGTGGGCGTAGAAGTCGCCGGCCGCCAGCAGGCACGGGTACAGCGCCGACGCCCGCGCGACGCTCTCCTCCTGGGCCTGCGCGCCGTTCAGGAAACCACCGCCGGGGTTGCGGGCGGAGGCGAACACCAGCGCCGCGACGTCCCCGCCCAGCCGCCGGGTCGCCACCAGCGTCGACTCGGCGGTGACCTCGACGCGCGGCGGACCGCCCTGCTCGGGCAGCGGCACGACGTCTTCGGGGGTGTACAACCGCGTTCCGCTGACCGCCGGGGCGACGTCGACCGGCACGGTTCCCGTCGCGGTGCGGTAAGAACCGCTCTGCGCGATGGCCACGGTCTCGTGGGCGATCGCTCTCAGCCTTGTGCTCATGATGAGCCGATTGTGGCCGCACGGTTTCCGCGCGGCCAAGCGAGTTTCAGCCGGTGCGCGCGTAGTGCTCGGCGACCGCGGCGAACGCCGCCTTGGGTTCCCACGACCCGTCCTCGCGGACCTTCACGATGCCCGGGCTCGCCATGTCGAGGTCGCGCCGCGGGTCACCGGGGCGGTGCGGGAAGTCGTTGAGCGCGAACAGGTACACGAACGCGCTGTCGACCCGTTCCACCTCGAAGACCGCCAGCACCTCGCGCAGGTACCGCGCCTGTTCGTCCTCATCGCGCTCGTAACCGGCCTTGATCCCCACCGGCCGCCCGTCCCGGTCGTGCTCGACGATCTCCATGCTGCGCGGCGCGACCGCACCCGACCCGCGCCACGCCGCCGTGCCGAACCCGGTGATCGCGACCGGTTTCCCCTGCGCCACAACGGACCGGATGCCCTCGGCGTACCGGTCGGCGACCTCGGCCGAGCGGATCAGCTCCAGTGACACGACGTCGAACAGGTCCCAGTCGACCCGTTCGAACGGGATGGCCGCATAGGTGACCCGCCCGTGGAACACCTCGCGCACCCTCGTCACCGCGTCCGCCAGGAACTCGTTCAGCCGGGTGGCCGCCTCCGCCATCCGCGCGGGGTTCCCCAGCAGCTGCCCGACGCGGTCCAGGACGTCGTCACCGGGGGTGAACCCGCGGTTCATGATGCTCAGCTCGACACCGGTCACGAACACGACCTCGGCGCCGTCCGCGCGCACCCGTTCCGCCCGCTCGGCGCAGTCGGCGAGCAACGCGGTGAGCTGCTGCGCCGTCAGCTCCAGCGGGTACGGCGAGAACCAGACCTCCAGTCCCAGCTCGGCCGCCCACCGGGCAGCCCGCTCCAGCCGGTCCGGGTCGCCGCCGACCAGGTGCACGGCGGTGCAGTGCAGCTCGTCGCGGATGACCCGCAGGTCACGCCGCACCGCCTCCGGGTCGAACACCGGCAACGAGTTCTCCCCCTTCAGCACGAACCCCGTGCTGTACGCGATTCCCTTGCCCCGCATGGCCGTTCTCCTCCGCGTCGGTCGACGCCGCCGAGGGTAGCCGCCATTCTTGCGTACGCGCAAGTTTGCGTGTTCGCATTAAACACCAGCCGAGGAAGGCCAGCCCGAGCCACACGTAGGCGTTGCCGGCGAGGTGCTGCCACCACGTCCACCGCAGCTCGCGATCGGCCTCCTTGGGCAGCCACCAGTGCACGCCGGCCGCGAAGAGCAGCACGACCGCGACGCGCACCCGGCCGTGCAGCAGCGGGACCGCGAGCGCGACCCACGCCCAGTGGTGCGACCAGGACACCGGCGAGACCAGCAGGCCGGTGACGGCGACCGCCACCACGGCGGTCAGGTCGTCCCGCAACCGCGGCAGCACGAGCAGCAGCACCGCGACCACCGCCGCGCACAGCACGACCCACAGCGACTCCGGTGCCTGCGCCCGCACCAGCAGCCCGCGCAGCGACTGGTTCGCCGTGTACGCGAGGCCGCCGACGCGCTGCGGGTCGAGCACGGCGTCGAACCAGAACCGCCGCGACTCCCCCGGCGCCAGCACCCAGCCGACGGCGGCGCAGCCCGCGAACGCCGCCACGGCGGTCGCCACCGCGCGCCACCGCCCGCGGCACAGGAAGAACAGCACGAAGACCGCTGGCGTCAGCTTCACCGCGGCGGCGAGCCCGACCAGCAGCCCGCGCGGCCACGGCGTGCGCGGCAGCAGGCAGTCCAGGGCGACCAGGCCCAGCAGCACGAGGTTGACCTGCCCGAGGTCGAGCCCGCCGCGCACCGGTTCCAGCAGCAGGCACGCCGCCGCCAGCCCGAACCCGGCCCGCGGCACGGTGCCCGGCGCGGCCGCCCGGCTCACCGCGACCTGGCACGCGAGCGTGAACAGCACGATCCCGGCCGCCGCCCACGCCACCGCGGCGACCACGAGCCGCAGCGGTGCCAGCAGGCCGAAGAGAGCGGCGGCGAACGGCGGGTAGGTGAACGGCAACCCCCGCGGGCCGGGGAAGTCCGGTCCGTAGAGGCCCTCGCCCGACCACAGCGCCTCCCCGCCCGCGAGGTACACCCGCAGGTCCAGCGAACCGCCGTGGGGAACGCGTGCCGCCACCCACACCAGCACCCCGGTCGCGACCGCCGCCCACACCCAGCGGAGGTCGATCCGCACCACCCACCGGGTAACCACCTGATCCAGCACCGCCCGCGCCCTCCCGCCGTCCGACGTGGACGAGCGTGCCGATCACCGGCACCCGGCCGGATCGGTCGGCGGGCCGGGAAAAGTCGTGCTTTCAGACGGCAACCCGGGCGGGGGTCGGTCGTTCGGCCGAGGCAGGGGCCGTCCGCCGCTGGTGCGACACTTGCGCACCATGAAGCGATTAGCCGCACTCCTGCCGGCCCTGCTCCTGCTCCAGGCGGCGCCCGCCCTCGCGGCGGACACCCCGTACGCGATGATCCACTCGCCGAGCACGGGCACCTCGGTACCGCTCAACACCCCGCTGGTGCTCGCCGGTGGCGCGGTCAACGGCGAGTCCGGCGGCGTCACCACCGTCGAGTTCTCCTCCGACGGGGTCAACTGGACCTCGCTCGACGCGCGCACCGAGACGTGGTCGACGGTGCTCTTCCCGAGCGTTCCCGGCCCGGTCACGATCTGGGCGCGCGCCCGCACCGCCTCGGCGCTCGGCGCGGTCACCGCCTCGACCACCATCCACGTCGGCGGCAGCACCACCCCGCCGCTGCACGGCGACACCAAGCTGGTCCTGCCGCCGCAGCCGGGCCATCCGGCCGAGCTCGACCCCGACCTCGCCGCCGTCGAGCTCGGTCTGCGCACCCGGTTCGACCGCGCGGGCTCGGTCCCGGCCGTGGTCCTGCGCCGGGGCGGCTACACCGGTCCCGTGACCGCACGGGTCTGGGGACCGGACGGAACGCTGCTCGCGCAGCAGGCCGCGCCCGGTGCCGCGCACTCGCAGCGGATCACCTTCGACACCCCGGTCCCGGTGCAGCCGGGCGTCGACTACGTCGTCTCCTACTACACACCGGCCGGCGGGTACGTCGCCTCCGAGGGCTACTTCCTCGGCGGCGTGGCGAACGCGCCGTTCTACGCCGGGGTGGAGGCCGGGGTCTACCGCTACGGCGAAGGTGGCGGCTTCCCCACCGAGACGTGGAACGCGAGCAACTACTGGATCGAGCCGATCTTCCGGCCGTGAGCGGAGGCGCTGATCGCCCGGCGGTGCCGCACCTCGTCGGTACCGCCGGTCAGGTCGAGCAGGCGCACCAGCGGCGCCTCCTCGGCCCGCAGCCGTTCGCCGAGGCGGGCGCCGTGCCAGCGCTGACGCAGCAACCGGTCGTGCGACGCCACGACCACCGCGCCGGGGTAGTCCGCGAGCGCCGCCTCCAGCTCCTCCACCAGCGCGGGCGACAGGTGGTTCGTCGGCTCGTCGAGCAGCAGCACGTCCCACTCGACCCGCAGGAGCCGCGCCAGCGCGAGCCTCCGCCGTTGCCCCACCGACAGCGCGCCCACCGGGGTCGCGAAGTCGTCCTCCCGGAACAACCCCAGCGCCGCCAGCTCGCCGGCGTCACCGCCGAAGGCCGCCAGCACCGGCTGTCGTGGTTGTGCGACAACGGTTTCCTGCGGCAGGTAGCCGACGGCACCGTGCCGTTCGACTGTGCCGCTGTCCGGTCGCAGCACCCCGGCGAGCACGTCGAGCAACGTCGACTTGCCCGCACCGTTCGGCCCGGTCACCAGCAGCCGCTGCCCCGCGTCGACGGTCAGCTCCGCCAGCGCCAGCCGCTCGCCGACCACCACGTCCCGCAGCTCCAGCACCGCGCCCTCGCGCACTGCCGCGTCGAGCGGAGCGTTGAGGTGCAACGGGTCCGGCGGCCTCGGCACGGGTGCGGCGCGCAACCGCTCCAGCCGTTCGGAGGCGCTGCGCACCCGTGTCCGGACGGACGCCTGCACCCGCCGCCCGTCGCCGTTGTACTTGCACTTGTTGTGGTCGGGGATCGGGCGGCCGGGCGCGACCCGGTGCGCTGTCGTGCCACGCCACCGCGTCCAGTGGCCGACCTCGCCCGTCCACTCCGCGTACGCCTGCTCCCACCGCTGCCGCGCGGCCCTGCGTTCGGCGAGGTAGCCCGCGTACCCGGTGCCGTAGCGGGCGGTGGTCCGCCGGTCGCCGTCGACCTCGACGATCGTGGTGGCCACCCGTTCCAGCAGCAGCCGGTCGTGCGTCACCACGACCACCGTGCCGCGGTGGGCCAGCAGCCTTTTCTCCAGCCACCGCAACGCTTCCCCGTCGAGGTGGTTGGTCGGCTCGTCCAGCAGCAACAGCTCCGGTTCCGCCGACAGCACTCCCGCGAGCGCGAGCCGGGCCCGTTGCCCGCCGGACACCGCGCCGAGCTCGCGGTCCCGGCCGATCCCGCCGACCCCGAGCGCCGACATGGCCGCCTCGACCCGCGCGTCGGCCGTGTACCCGCCGCGCAGCTCGAACGCCGTGAGCAGGTCGCCGTACTCCGCGAGCCGCTGCTCCCGCGCCGCGACCGCGAGCCGCCGTTCCAGCGACCGGAGGTCGGCCAGCGCGGAGTCGACGGCGTCGCCCACGGTCGCGCCGGGCGGCAGGTCGAGCACCTGCCCGAGGTGCCCGACGCCCTGCGCCACCACGGTGACCTCGCCGTCGTCCGGGGTGTCCACCCCGGCGGCCAGCCGTAGCAACGTCGACTTGCCCGAACCGTTCTCACCGACGACGCCGACCCGCTCGCCCGGCCTGACCGTGAGCGAAACGTCGTCGAACACCCGCCGGTGGGCGAAGCTCTTGCTGATCTTCTTCAGCGTCAACTGACCTGACATGACACCACCCACTACCGAGAGGAGAAGTTCGGATGCACGGATGTGGTGTCAGAAGATCATGTGGTCAAGGCTCCCATACGGTGTACGAGAGCGCAACCGCACACCGGTCCTCGTACCCGGCGAGCCGGTTTCGTCCGTGGCGCTCGGCAGGTCGTCCCTGTGGACAGTGCTGTTCGGCAGGCCATGACGCGAGTCCACACAGGACCTCGAACCGCCTGCCGGACAACGGTGTCCGGCAGGCGGAAACCGGACCGGTCGCCACCTGCGAAAGTAGGGTCCACAGCCTGCTGACGTAGGTGATCCGGACCACTTCCGCGCAGTATCGTCAGGGAGGTGAAAGCCGCCGGCGACCTGGCACTGGTGCTGCTCGTCGCAGCCCTGGGCACGTGGCGCGAGCTGACCGCGCCCGCACACCTGGTGGCCGCCCCGACCGCCGCCTACCTGGCGGTGCACCTGCTCGCCGCCGCCGCGCTGTGGTGGCGCCGTTCCCGCCCGCTGACCTCGGCCACGGCGGTCGGGCTGCTCTGCCTGCTCGCCCCGAGCTACGCCGCGTTCCCGGTTGCCGTCACGGTCGCCACCCAGCCCCGCCGCCGCTGGGTCGCCGCCACGCTGCCCGCGGCGTGGGCGCTCGGCGCCTGGTCACCGGACCCCACCACCCCGGCCCTGCTCGTGATCGCCGCCCTCACCGGCCTGCACCAGGGCACCCAGCACCGCCTCAGCCAGGCCCAGGCCGCTCAGGCCCTGCTGCTCGAACAGGCCCGCGCCGACGAACGCACCCGCCTGGCCTCCGAGATGCACGACGTCGTCACCCACCGCCTGAAGCTGGTGGTCCTGCACGCCGGCGCCCTCCGCATGGCCGCGCGGACCGACGCCGTGCGCAGGGCCGCCGACGACCTGCGCACCGCGGGCCTGAAGGCCCTCGACGAGCTGCGCGACCTGGTCGGCGTCCTGCGCGCGGGCCGCACCGCCCGCATCCCGGACGTCCTGCCCGACGAGCTGTCCAGCCTCGTCGCCGCCACCGGCCTCACCGTCACCCTGACCGAGCACGGCGACGCCGACACCGTCTCCCCCGCCGTCCGCCGCACGATGTACCGCGTCGTCCAGGAGTCCCTGACCAACGTCCACAAGCACGCGCCCGGCGCCGAGACCGCCATAACCGTCCACTGTGGACCGAACAGTGTCCGCGCCGTCATCCGCAACACCCCGCCCGCGACCGCCCCCGGTCCTCTGCCGACACCGGGCACCGGCCTGCTCGGCCTGCGCGGCCGCGTGGAGATGGTCGGTGGCACCCTGACCGCCGGCCCGACGTCGGACGGCGGCTACGAGGTGGACGCCGTGCTGCCCGCGTTCGTCCCGACCTAGCTTCACCGGCATCTGCCTGTGCCACGGACGAGGGCTCTGGAGCGGGGCTAGAGCTCGTCGGACGCGCGGGCCGCCCGGCAGGCCAGGTGCACGGCCAGTCGCTCGTCGGCGTTCAGCAGGCTCACCCCGAGCAGCTGCTCCGCCCGGTTGATCCGCTGCGACACGGTGTTGCGGTGCACCTTCAGCCGCACCGCGGCCGACGACGTCACGGACTCCTCGTCGAGGTACACGGCGAGGGTCCGCAGCAGCTGCCCGTCCTCCACCCCCACCAGCGGTTCCAGCAGCCGGGTCGCCTGCTCGACCAGCGCCGGCGTCTCGGCCGCCATCGACAGCAACCGCCGCACGCCGAGCTCGTCGATGTGCACGACCTTCGCCGTGCCGGTCATCGCCGCCGCCTCACGCGCCTCCGCGAGCGTCCGCCCGACACCGGCCGCTCCCGGGTGCGGCCGGCCGATGCCCGCCACCAACCGGCTCGGGCCGAGCGCGGCGGCGATCCGCGCGGTCAGCTCGCGGTGCTGCGACTGCGGTGGCTCTGAGTCGTTGGTGAGCCAGAACGACCAGCCCTCCGCACCCTCGACGAGCTGGCCGTGCAGGCCGCGGCGGGACAGCTCGACGCGCAGCCGTTCGGTGTGGCCGGGGTCGTGCACACCGGGCACCGGCGGGGGTGCCACCACGTGGACGCCGGTGTGCCAGCCGTCGAGCCGCCACCCCGCGAGCACCGCCTGTTGCACCAGCAGCGGCGGCACGTGGTCACCGGCCGCGAGCAGCTCCGACAGCAGCGAGCCGCGGGAACGGGCCCTGCGTTCGGTCTCCAGCCGTTCGGCGGCGACCCAGCTGCCCAGCGCCCAGGACGCGACCTGGCTGATCTGCAGCACCGTCTGCGCCCAGCGCCGGTTGCGTCCGCCGGCGTGCACGACGAGCCACAGGTGCACGTGACCGGTGCGGTCGGTCTCCACCGGCACGGCGGCGGCGAAGCCCTCGGCCAGCTCCACGGTCGTCGCGACCGAGCCCACCAGCACGTCGGCGGGCAGGCCCGGTGGGGCCAGGCCCTCGATCGCGGTGCCGTCGGCGCTGATCACCGCGCACGTCACGTGCAGCTCGCCGGACAGGATGGTGACGACCGACCGCGGGTCGGGGCGGGACCGGCCCAGCCGCGCGGTGACGGCGACGAGCAACCGGGCCGCGACCACCTCGGGATGGCGGACCGCGGTGCGCAGCGCATCGGCCACCAGCAGCGGATCGGCGGCACCGGTCTGCAGCAGCGGCACGCCGAGCCGGTTCGCGAACGACAGCGTCGCGGCGGACGGCGGCTGGTGGGTGCCGGAGACCGGCCGCACCAGCACGACGGCCCGCACGTCCGCGCTGTAGGCCCTGCGCAGCGCCACCTCGACGAGGTACGGCTGGTTCCCGGTCAGGATCACCACGTCACCGGCGGCGCACGCCTCCACCGCGGTCAGGTCCGCCGCCAGCCGCACGTCACCGACCTCGACGTCGAGCCCACGTCCACCGGCGAGCAGAGAGGCGTCGTCGAGCACGCCGATGTCGAGCAGGTCCCGCACGGTCAGCGCGTCGGCGTCGTCGATCACCGGGCGGCCCCGAAGGGCACGTAGTCGAGGTCGTAGCCGAACGCCCGCGGTTCCACCCGGCCGAGCACGTCGCCGTGCAGCCACTGCGCCGGTGATGGGAGCGCTACCACGTCGACCACGGCGCCGAACGTGAGCCGCTCCGCCGACACCGGCGTGCCCGACTCGGCGTCGAGGCAGCAGAGCAGGTCGGGCGTCGTCACGAGGGTCTCGCCGTCGGCCAGCGCGGCCAGGTACTCGCCCTGCATCTCCAGGCGCACGTAGGCGTCGTCGTCGTCCAGCAGCCGCAGCGCCGCCGTCCCGCGCGGGAAGTCACCGCTCGACTCGCGCCAGACCTCGACGACCTTCCCCCGTGCCACCAGGAACCCGCCCGACTCCGCGGCCCTGTCGGCGACGGGTGCGGTCCGGCGCGACCAGATCTCCCCCAGCCGCAACGCCCGCATCAGCGAGCCCGTCACGCCCGCGCCGAGCGCGTCCCCGAGCCGCAACGGCTTCGCCACCATCATCGCCCAGCCGCCGAAGTCGACCATGACCGTGCGCGCGAGCTTCTCGATGCCGGTCGCGTCGAGCACGGCCCGGTTGCCGCCGGGTTCGGTGATGGCCAACGGGGTCGTGGGCAGCCCGGCCGCGTCGTAGGTCGTCTGGTCGATCCGTGGGAACGCTCTCCCCATCCCGTCCACGTCGACGTACGGCAGGCCCAGCCGCGCGGCCAGGATGAGCGGCAGCAGGCCGTTGCACCCGCCGACCTCCCACCCGATCACGGCGGTCACGGCCGTGTCGTCGTGGCCCCGCAACGCCTTGAGCGCCTCCTCCGCCTCCCGGCCGGACGGCAGCTTCTCGATCACCACCGACGGCGCACCGATCAGCCCGACCCGCGCGCCGTGCCCGTCCGGGTCCGCCTCCTCCGGCGACAGGACGGTGACCGGGCCGCTCTCCCGCAACTGCTGGCGCAACATGGCCGCGAAGGCGTGCGTCTCGCGTTCCCCGCCGCCCCCACCGCTGCCGAGCACGACCACGCCCAGCGCGAGCCGGTCGACCTCGTCGGGCTGGAGCAGGTGCATGCGCGGAACAGTAGTGCCGCGCCGTGCGGGCGAGAAGCTCCCGCGACGGCGCGTCCGGGGCGGTCAGGCCGGTCCGAGCGGCTCGTACCCGTGCGGGTAGCCGAACGCCGACGGGCCCACCAGCGCAAGCCCCTCCGGCGTCCGCCAGCGCGGGTGGCACGGCGCTCCCACGACGACCACGCGCTGCCCGTACCGCAGCCGCTCGCCGGGGACCGGTTCGCCGTCGGCCTCCAGCACGCAGATGAGGTCGGGCACGGACGCCACCACCACGTCGTCGCGGGTGGCCACGAGGTGCTCGTTCTGGAACGCGAGCCGGCAGCGCGACCCGTCGTGCGCGCCGGACCCCTCCAGCAGCGCCTCGCCCCTGGCGAAGCCGGGGTCGTTCTCCCGCAGCACGCCGGCCACCTTGCCGGTGAACAGCACCCGCCCGCCGAGGTGGTCCGCCACGGCCGCGCACGGGTCGGCGTGGTCGCGCCGCGCCTGCTCGACGAGCCGCCCGAGCCGGGCCGCGCGGGTCAGCGTGCGCGGGATGACGGTGCCGCGGGCCTGCGCACCGGACATCGGGAAGCTGCACAGGACCGCCGTGCAGCCCATCCTGACCGCCGCCGAGCGCGCGAGCCGTTCCGCCCAGTGGTTGTCGAGCACGTCGAGGACGACCGAGTTGCCCTTCTCGTCCGCGACCGCGAGCGGCTTGGCCTGCACGCCGTCGAGCGTGCACACCACCATCTGCACCATCGGGAACGCGCGGCCCATGCAGTCCGCGTCCAGCACCGGCAGCCCGAGCGCGGCGGCGACCGGGAACGGCGCCAGCGAGTTCATCCCGCCGACCTCGATCGGCAGCACGTGCGTGATCGGGCGGCCCAGCTCCCGTTGCAGGGTCCGGAAAGCCGTCACCGCCTCGGTGCCGGAGGGCAGCTTCTCGACCATCACGGTCGGGGCGCCGATCATGCCGATGCCGGCCACCAGCGCGTCGTCGGGCACCTCGTGCGGCTCGACCGCGAGCACCGGCCCGTGCTCCCGCAGCGCCTGCTCCGCCACGAGCCGCCCGATGTAGGGGTCACCACCGCCGCCCGCGCCCAGGATCGCCGCGCCGCGGGCGAGGTACCGCAGCTCCTCGACTCCGATCTCACGCACGGGCCCTCCTCGGCAGGCCCTCCAGCACGAGATCGCCCACGGCCCGTGCGCGCACCCTGCTCGCGTTGCCCGGCAAGTAGGCCAACGGAATCTCCTCGACCTCCACGATCCGCACGGTGTCCGCCTTCGCGCCCGCGGCCACCGCCTTGTCCACGGCCTCCTGCCTGGCCGCGTCGAGCACGTCGCCGCGCCGTGCCGGGTCGATCGTGAACACGCGGTCCACCTCGCCGCCGACCTGCGCGATCGCCGCGCCGATGGCGTTGGCGAACCCGTGGTGCTCCGGCCGGACGAGCTCGCTGACACCGGCGAGCTCCTCCGGCACCAGGACGCTGCCGCCGCCGACCAGCACGACCGGCACCGGCGTCGGGCTCGCGCGCATCCGGTCGACCAGCCCGGTGATGCGCTCGCCGGCGTGGCAGAGCACCGCGGTCACCAGCGAGCGGTCCAGGTGGCGCACGAGCGAGGCGTCGCCGATGTCCGCGCGCCCGGCGGCGACGGCGACGTCCGTGGCCGTCAACGTGTCACCGCCGAACACCAGGGCCTTCTGCGCCAACCGGAATCCGACGCTGTCCGGTCCGACGAGGACGCCGTCGCGTTCCCGCACGACGCTGCCGCCGCCGAGGCCGACCGACAGCACGTCGGGCATCCGGAAGTTCGTGCGCACCCCGCTGATCTGCACCTGGGAGGAGGCCTCGCGCGGGAAACCGTTGTGCAGCACGCCGACGTCGGTCGTGGTGCCGCCGACGTCGACCACCACGCACTCGTCCAGCCCGGACAGGAACGCGCCGCCGCGCATCGAGTTCGTCGGCCCGGAGGAGAAGGTGGCGACCGGGTAGCAGCGCGCGTGCTCCAGGTCCATCAGCGTGCCGTCGTTCTGGCTGAGGAAGAGCGGCGCGTCGATGCCCTGTGCCGCCAACGACTCCACGAGCCCGTCGGCGATCTGCGCGGCGAGCTCGCGCAGCGCGGCGTTGATGATCGTCGCGTTCTCCCGCTCCAGCAGGCCGAGCCGGCCGAGCTCGTGGGAGAAGCTGACCACCAGGTCCGGCACCTCTGCGGTGAGGACCTCCGCCGCCTGGCGTTCGAGGTCGCCGTCGACGAGCGAGAACACCGAGGAGATCGCGACCGACCGCACGCCCTTCGCGGCGATGTCAGCGGCCACCGCGCGCAGCTCGTCGTGGTCGAGCGGCGAGATCAGCCGGCCGTCGTACTCGTACCCGCCGTGGCACAGGTAGGCGTGCCCGCCGATCACCCGCCGCAGCCGGTCCGGCCAGTCGACGAACGGCGGAAGTGCTTTCGTGGCGGGAAGTCCGAGCCGCACGGCCGCGGTCTGCGCGAGGCCCCTGCCCTCGACGACGGCGTTGACGAAGTGCGTGGTCCCGATCATGACCGCCCGCACGGCCGCGGGTTCGAACGCGCACGCCGCCCGCAGCCCGCCGACCGCGGCGACGATGCCGGTGGTGACGTCGGCGGTCGTGGTTCTCTTGCACTCGGCCAGGACGCGGCGTCCGTCAACGAGAACGGCATCGGTGTTCGTGCCGCCGACGTCGATACCGATGTGCATGTACGAACCCCTCAGACAGCGGTCGCTTCCCCGGCCACCCTACGGTTCGTGGCACGCCTGCACCGCATGCGCAGCAGGTCCAACCGGCCAGCTGAGACGTAGAGCGCGAACGCGAGCAGGAGCGCGTTCACACTGGGCTGGCCGAACGGGACGAGCTCGCCGACGACGGCGGAGGCGGGCCAGATGACCACGGTCGCGGGCACCCACGACGGCGCCGACCTGGGCACGCGCGGCCGGGTGGAGATGATCTCGTTGCGCCACCGCCGCACCACGTAGTACTCGGCGATCATGATCCCGGCGACCGGCGGGAACACCACGCCGAGCAGCACCAGGAAGTGCGTGAACTGGTGCAGGATTCCCGCTGCGGCCAGGAAGCTGCCCGCGCAGCCGGCCACGACGGTCACCTGCGCCCGGCTGATCCGCCGGTCGAACACCGCGTCGAAGAAGTTGCCGAGCCCGAGCGAGGCGGAGCGGAGGTTCCAGTCGTTGACCTTCAGCACCACCGCGACGACGACCAGCACGCCGACCCAGCCGCCCGACCGGCTGACCGCGCCCATGACGTCGGTGGTGCCGAGCCCGTGCGCGAGGAGCACGCCCGCGCACCCGGCGACCCACTGCCCGGCCGTGACGCCGAGGACGGTCTGCTTCACCACGTCCGCCGTGGACCGGTTGAACCTGGTGGTGTCCGGCGCGATCGCGGCACCGAGGACGAAGCTGCCGACGACCAGCGTGACCGCGGTCGGCAGGCCGATCCCCGGTCCCGGCGCCGGTGCCGCCACCGCCGCGGGGACGTCGGCGACGTTCGCGTGCACGACCCAGAAGACGAGGAGGAGATAGGCGGGCACGGTCAGGTAGGCCGTCCACGCCCTCCACCGCACGCCGAAAGCGGCGATGACGGTGACCGCGAGCCCGAACACCAGCGACCACACCGGCGCCGGCAGTCCCGCGACCCCGGCGAGCGCCACCCCGGCGAGCCCCGTCTGCACCCCGAACCACCCGGTGGCGGCGAGCGCGACGACCAGCCCGAGCACGGCCGACCCGGCGTGCCCGAACCCGGTCCAGCGGCTGAGGACCGCCGTGGGAAGCCCTTCGCGTTGCCCGATCACGCCGACCGCGATCGCGAGGACGTTGAGCAGCACGGCGCCGATCGTCAGCGCGAGGAACGCGTCCCAGAACTCCATGCCGAACCCGAGGGTCGCGCCCAGCAGCAACTGGCTCAGCGCGGAAGTCTGCCCGAAGCGCTGGGTCGCGACCGACAACCACGGGTGCCGCGCCTGGTCAGGGACACGGGTGAGGGTCTGGTCGTCATGTCCGAGAAGAGCGGCCATGATCGTCCCTCCGCCCTGTGATCGACAACTCGGACAGTAATGGCGGAGTCACGATCGAGCTACAGACAATCTGCACAGTCGGCCGAACCAGCACGTTGCGATCCGCACAGCCCTAATTCATGGCGAGCCCGATGCGCCTGCGCGCCACCAGCCGCGTGTGGTGCACGTCCGCGCTCACCGCGAGCCCCGGCCGCCGTTCGAACCGGTCGTAGCTGCGGGAAAGCAGCCAGTGCGCCGCTTCCGGTGGAATCGCCTGGAGCCGCACCTGCTCCTCCACCCGCGCCAGCGTCTCCTGCACCTGCCGCGTCAGGAACGCGTGCCGCGTGAGGCTCCCGCTGATTTCGTCGATCATGAAAACCATGGCGTGCGGCTCGTCGTCATAGGCATAGGTGCACATCAGTGCGAGATAGCCCGCGTCGATCGAGCGGTCCCCGATCCAGCACTCCCCGAACACGAGCCGCCCGAGGTCCCACGGCGGCCGTTCCTGCTCCCGCGCAGCCTCCCGCGCCCACGCCCCGACCCGTCCCGGCACCAGGTGCCCCAGCGCCGTGAGCAACGCCCCGCTGCGCCGGCTGGGCAGGTCGGCCAGGTGCCGGACGACGACCTCCCAGAACTGCTCGTCGTGCGCCACCGCCCCCACCGCGGCACTGACCCGCAGCTCGACCTCCAACGGGTCCGTGAGCTGCGGCAACGGCCGTCCGGCGGCCACCACCGCCTGCTGCACCGGGTTCAGCCTCGTCCGCACGGCCGGAGGTTAGCCCGATCGGCGCAACAGCACGCCGTTGTTGCTCCCCGGCGCCCCCTGGTTCACCACATCGTGATCACCGCGCGCAGCCCGTCGACCAGCACGTCCCCCGGAACCTCGAACCGCACCCCGCCCTGCGCGCCGATCACCACCACGACCGGTTCCGCGACCGCGTCGGCGACCACCGCCAGCTCGACCCCGCTGAACCGCTGCCAGTGCGGCGGCCAGTCCGGCGGCACCGCCTTCTCCGACGCGAACGCGTCGATGACGTTCCCGCGCATCACCACGTGCTCCCGCGCCCTGCGCGCCGGGTCCGCGGGCAGCACCAGCTCGGCGGCCAGCACCGCGTCGACCAGCTCCCGCTTCTCCGCCCGCCCGTGCTGCACGAGGTACATCAACGACTCCAGGTCGTTGTCGAAGACCAGCTCCTTCGCCCGGTACCGCGGGTTCGGCACGTACTGCCCGGTGATCTCCCCGCGTTCGTCGACGAGGTAGCGCCCGACCACCGCCTCGGCCACGACCCGGTCGTACGCGGGATCCACCACGTGCAACCAGTTGTTGGGCACGAGCCGCGCCCGTTCCCGCATCTCCCTCGTCACCAGCGGCATGAACATGCACGCATTGTGCCGAACCGTGCGCGGAGAGTCGTGAGGAATGAGAACATCCGAACCGTGACCGACCCGTACGAGTACCTCGCGTCCTTCGAACAGCGCCTCGCCCAGGCCCAGGAACAGGCCACCGCGATCCAGACCGCGTTCCGCGACTCCCGCACCGAAGCCCACAGCCCCGACGGCTCGGTCGCCGTCACCGTCGGCTCCGGCGGCCGCATCGAGTCCCTGCACCTCACCCCGCGCGCCGACGACCTCGGCCACACCACCCTGGCCCGCACCATCATGGACACCATCCGCCGCGCCCAGGTCGAAGCCGCCCGCAAGATCGAGACCACCCTCCAGCCCGTCCTCGGCGACGGCGAGGGCATGGCCTTCCTGCGCGAACAGATCGACCGGGGCATCGCCGTGATCGACCCGGCGGGCACCGTCTCCGAACCACCCGGCCGCCCTGCCCCGCCGCAGGGCGACGACGACGACTTCGGCGGGAACTCGGTGCTGCGATGACCGGAGGATTCGCCGCCCGGTCCGATGCGATCGCCGCGCACGGCAAGCAGTTGGTCAACGCCGTCGCGCCGTCGCTGCAGGAGGTCGTGACGGCCTCCCAGACCAGTCTCGGCCCGAACGTGATGGGCGAGCTCTGCCAGGCCTACGCGTTCATCTTCAACGACGAGCTGGACAAGGCGAAGCAGCTGGTCGGCCTGCTGCCCGCCGTCGTGGAGGCGACCGGCGACCAGCTCGGCAAGACCGCGGAGCTCTACCAGAACACCGACACCGGCAACGCAGGCTCGTTGGAAGGGCTGCACCAGTGAGCGAACCGCTGATCGCGAAGGTCCAGGACGACACGAAGGGGCTCACCGGGGCAGGCCCGTTCGACTCCCTCGAGGACGTGGCGCGCGACGTCGTCCTGCCGTTCCAGGAGGGGAAGGGCCTGGACCCGACGGCACTCGGCATCGACGCCGCCGCGGCCGTGATGGACGTGGCCGGCCTGATGGCCGACCCGCTGGGCACCCTGGCCGCGTCGGTCGTCGGCTGGATCATCGAGAACGTCGACTTCGTCCGCGAGCCGTTCGACAAGCTGGCAGGTGACCCACCCGCCATCGAGGCCGCCGCGACCACCTGGGAGAACATCGCCAAGCGCCTCGGCGAGGAGAGGGACGGGTACCAGACCCAGCTCTCCTCCCTCGGTGGCTGGACCGGTCCCGCCGCGGACACCTACCGGATGCGCTGCTCCGTGCTCATCGGCAGCCTCCACCAGACGTCCGAAGCGGCGGCGGCGGTGGCGAACAAGATCAAGGTCGCGGGCGTCTGCGTGGCCGCGACGAGGACCCTGGTCCGCGACCTGATCGCCGAGCTCGCCGGCACCCTCCTGGCCTGGGGCATTCCCGCCGCCGCGGCAGCCGTTCCCACCGCGGGCGCCTCGGTCGCCGCCTTCATCACCCGCGCGGTGACGAAGGCGATCTCCATCGGCACCAAGATCATGAAGTTCCTGACGAAGCTGTTCAAGGCGCTCGACAAGCTCGGCGGACTCGCCAAGGCCGCCGGCGACGTCATGCGCAAGAAGGCCGACGAGCTGGCCGCCCTCGGCAAGTCGATGCCGAACTCGCCCTTTGGCAACCAACGCGCCGGGGAACTCGCGCACGACGCCGCGACGCGGACCTCCCGCGCCGACGGCCTCGACGAGCTCGGCGACAACCTGACCGACGCCGGCACCCGGATTCGCGAGTCCGCCGACAACGCCATGACCAGGGTGGACGACTGGGCGCAGCGCACCAGCCAGAAGGGCGACGACTGGGCAGCCCGCGTGAAGGAGAACGGTCCCAGCCGCAAGCAGGCGATCAAGGACTACTACGAGCGAATGAACCAGCCACCCCTGAGCACACGCCGTGACGACCTGCCCGACCCGCGGACAGCGGTGCAGAACGCGGGTGACCGCATCGACGCACCGCTCAGCAAGGGCCTGCTCGACGGCCAGAACTGGGTCCGCGCCGTTTCGAGCCGCGACATCAGCCACCTCATGCCGAACTGGGGCGACCTGATCGCTCCCACCAAGGAAGGCATGAAGGAGCACAACAACATGTTCGTCGCCGACGACAAGCAGAAGTGGGATGAGAAGGACCGCAGGTGACGAAGTACCGCAAACGCAGCTTCGCCCTCGCGTGGCTCGTCTTCTGCCTTTACGGCGCGGCGTTCCTCGGCAGCTACTGGGCTGACGCGAGCGACGAGGGCAAAGCGGTCGCAACAGCGGACGACATCCAGTGCTCCCGCAACTGGTTCCTGCTCGGCACCCGCTGGAGCTGCTCGGCGACCGTGACCGACGCGGACGGCGCGCAGTACCGCTTCACCAGCGACTCGTCCCTGCTGACCCCGGCGGACATCGGCACCGAGGTCGCGATGGAGAAGTTCACCTCGAAGAAGTCGCCACCGACCTTCACCACCGCACGGGCCGAGTTCGCCCCGATGCCGTGGAACCTCGTCGGCACGCTGGCCTTCATCGCCCTCGGCATCGCCGGCCTCGTCGTGCTGTGGCCACGTGACCGCCTCGGCTGGCCGAAGACCCGCGAGGCACGTCTCGCTGAAGCCCGCCGCCTCCGCGCGCAATGGCCGAAGAACCTTGCTATCGGCGCGCTGGGGCTCTACGGCGCATTCTTCGTGCACGGCGTCTTCGTCGCCTCGCACATCGACGACAACGGCATCGTCGCCCTTCCCACCGACGGCACCGGCGTCGTCCAGTCCTGCGGCCGCGACTGGCGCTACCTCGGCGCGGTTCGGCGCTGCACCGTCGACGTCACCTCGAAGACCGGTGCCAGGACCACGGAGTCGATCACCTGGTTCACTCCCGGTGACCGCGGTGAGCAAAAGCCGGTGACGCTGGTGGACGGCGCCTGGGAAGCCGTCGACCAGCCCTACGAGAACCGGTTCGCCAAGGCGTTCACGGTGCTCCTGCTCCTCGTCGGCACGGTGGTCGCCAAGCCGCTGACCAACCTCCAGATGGCCCGGCGCCTGGAGAACACCGCCCCCGGACGCGACGCGCTGAACCAGAGCTTCCTCTCATGACCAAACGAATCGCCCTCGCCGTCGTCCTGTGGGCCGTCGCCCTCTACACCTCCCAAGCCGCCACCCTGTTCTTCGACGGCGACGCGGCCTCCGGCGGAGAGCCGAAGGGCTACGCCCAGGACATCTCCTGCACCCGCAACTGGTACGCCTTCGGCCTGCTCTGGTACTGCGACGCCACAGTCGTGGCCGACGACGGCAAGCGCTACCCGTACAGCAGCAAGAACTCACTGCTCACCCCGGCAGACATCGGCGAGCGGGTGCCGATGACCAGCACCATGATCCGCACCGGCGGCAGGTCGTCCCAGGCCAGCGCGGAATGGGGTCTCGCCCGGCGCGTGGAACCCAACAAGGCGGCTTACGTCCTGTGCCTCATGGGCATCCCGGGCATCGCCCTCCTCATCACCTTCCGCATGTTCCGCGACAAGAGGAAGCCGGTGTCGTGAAAGGACACCACCAACGCTGGCTCGCCCTGGTCTGGCTGGCCCTCTGCACCTACGCCGCCGCCTTCCTCTTCCTGTTCTGGGAGGACCACGGCCCGAAGGGCAGCCCCGTCGCCCAAGCCGACCGCATCGCCGCCCGCGCCGACTTCTGGCCCCGTCCCGTCGAGGGCACCGGCACCGCCACCTCCTGCGACCGCGACTGGCGCTACCTCTCCGCCACCTGGCGCTGCACCGTCGACATCACCGCCGGCACCGGCGAGAAGGTCACGCAGACGATTGCCCACTCGCAGTTCACCGAGGTCGGCCGGCCGCAGCCCGTGACGCTCATCGGCACCACGTGGGAGGTGGCTGACCAGCCCTTCGAGCACCGGTTCGCCAAGACGGCGCTGGTCCTCCTGCTGGCAGGCGGCGTCGCCCTGCTCGCCAAGCCGCTCTACGACCTGTCGCGCATCCGCGACCTGGAGCACCCCGGTCTGCCCCGGCAGCCGCTTCCGCCGAGAACGGGCTGACGGCCCACGATGTCACCCGGAAGAAGTAGGCGCACCCGCTACGGTGGTGCAGGTGACGACGTTTCCGACGGTGCCCGCGGACCTGTTCCGCTTCACCACGGCGCCGAACGCGGAGCTGCACACCGCGGTCCTCCACGTGTTCGGCGAGGCGGCCGAGCGCCTTGAGACCGCTCTCACCACCGACGACCTCCACGAGGAGCTGCGCAGGACGCACCGCCCGGTCGGCGACGAGGAGCTGAAGACCGCTCTCGGGAACCTCGGGCGGTGGGGTCTCACGGAGACGGTCCAGCGGCACGCCGCGCACTTCACGACCGCGGCCGAGTACGAGCGCTACAACGTCGTCCACGTCCTGACCCGCCACGGCGAGGCCGCCGTCGCCGCCACCAGGGAAGCGCTGAGGACGATCACGAGCCGTGGCGCGCTCGACGCCACCCACCTCGACGCCATCGCCGACCGCCTCGAAGCGCTGGCCGCCGCCGAGACGCGCACGAAGGCGACGCTCCGGGAGCTCGAAGCGCACCTGGACGCGTTCCGCACGGACATCGTGCTCTTCGTCGGCGAGCTGCAGCGCGGGGAGCACGTGCCCACCGCCGACACCGTCGGCCACCTGCAGGGGTTCGTCGAGGACCTGGACGCGCGCAAGGACCGCATCCGCCGCGCGCTCGCCGGGCTCACCCGTGATGACCTGCACGAACGCGTCGAGGAGCTCACCGCCTGGTCGCGGCGGCTCGACCGGCTCGAGGACGTCGTCCGCGCCGCCATCGTCGACTTCCTCGGCAAGCTCGACCGGATCGGCGAGCAGCGCCGCAAACCCACCAACACCGCCGCCGACTTCCGGGCGCTCGCGAGCTGGTTCGCGCGCACGAGCGACGACGACGAGGCGCACGCGCTGTTCAACGCGGCGTTCGGGTTGTGGCCGGCCAGGCACGCGCACCTGCAGCACGCGGACGGCGAGCTGATCCCGAGCGCGGAGCCGTGGCACAACACGCCCGCAGTGCCGGTGTCGCCGCAGCTGCGCAAGTCCGGCAGGCAGGAGCACATCGGCGCGACCGGCAAGGTCCGCGACGTCGAGCAGATCCGCCGGGCGCGCAAGGAGCAGGCGCAGCGGGAGCGGCAGCAGCTGGAGCTCGCCTGGCAGCAGCTGCAGACCGACGGGCCGATCCGGATCTCCAGCCTGCAGGAGCTCGACCACGACACGTTCGACCGGCTGCTCGACCTGGTCGGCAGGGCGCTCGGGGCGATGCCGGACAGCACGGGCACCCGCGCGGCCTCCACCAGTGACGGCCGGGTGCACATCAGGCTGCGCAACGCCCGCGGGTGGGCGAAGATCACCACGCAGAGGGGTACGTTGAGCGGCCCGGACTACGTGATCGAAGTGCAGCGCCGATGAGCCGGACCGGGAACCAGCTCGCGCGGTTGGAGAGCGAGGAGGTGGCGCGTGGCATCAGGATGCTGCTCGCGAGCCCGTTGCTGACCGCCGCGCTCGAACCGGACGGGTTCGACCTGGTGCGCCGCCGCCGTGAGCCGATCACGAAGTGGTTCGACTACTACTGCGGCTGGCGGCTGCACGTCGAGCCGCGCGCCGGGTACGCCCGGCTGACCAAGACCACGCAGCGGCCCGACCCGACCCGGCCGGCGCGGCGTGCGCGGTCGGGACGGGCGCCGTTCGACCGCCGCCGCTACACGCTGCTGTGCGTGGTGTGCGCGGAGTTGCTGTCCGGTCCGGCGACGACGATCGGCCTGCTCGCCGACCGCGTGCGGCAGACGACCGCGCTGGAGGGGTTGCCGGTGTTCGAACCGTCCCGCCGGGACGAGCGGTCGGCGTTCGTGGACGTGCTGCTGTTCCTCGAACAGCACGGTGCCGCACGGCCTGTCGACGGCAAGGCGGAGAGCTTCCTCGACCAGCCCGGCGCGAAGGTGCTGTACCGGGTGGACGCCGCGCTCGTCACCCGGCTGCTCGCCGCGCCCGTCGCACCGTCCACAGTGGATGACATCGAGGGCCTGACCCGGGAGAACCGCTACGAGGACAGCTCGGCGGTCCAGCGCACGACCTGGACCCGGCACTCGGTGCTGCGGCGGCTGGTCGACGATCCGGTGGTGTACCGCGACGAGCTCACCGAGGACCAGCGTGCGTTCCTGGCCTCGCCGAGCGGGCGCAAGCTCGTGCACACCGCGGTCGGCATCGCCGGGTGCACGCTGGAGGAGCGCGCGGAGGGCTTCCTGGTCGTCGACGCCGACGCGATCGCGACGGACACGCGGTTCCCCGATGACGACGACCACGCCAAGGTCGCCGCGCTGGTCCTGCTCGACCGGCTCGCGCGGGGCGACGCGACCGAGGACGACCTGGTCGCGGAGACCGACGAGCTGCTGACCCGGTTCCCCAACTGGGCCAAGGCCTACCGTTCGGACGGCGGCGCCGCCCGGCTCGCGCAGGACGGGCTCGCGCTGCTGCGGGCGTTCGGGCTGGCCCGCGTCGAGGACGGCAACGTGAGCAGGCTGCCCGCGGCAGCCAGGTACGCGGTCGAGGAGCTGCATGACTGACCGGTGGCAACCCAGCCGCGCCGGCATCATCAACGTCTGGCGCTACTACGACGAGATCTTCACCTTCCACGAGGGCCGGCTGCTGCTCAGGGGCCCGAACGGCACCGGCAAGTCGAAGGCGCTCGAACTGCTGCTGCCGTACCTGTTCGACGCGAACCTGCGCCCGCACCGCCTGTCGACGTTCGGCAGCGCGGACCGCACCATGCACTGGAACCTCATGGGCGAGGGTGTGCACGGCAGCACTCGCGTGGGCTATGTGTGGCTGGAGTTCCAGCAGGGCGAGCGCTGGTTCACCTGTGGCGCGCGATTGCAGGCGACCACGAACACCAACAACGTCACCACGCACTACTTCACCACCGACCAGCGCGTCGGCGACCTGGCGCTGGTCAACGAGGCCGGACGGCCGCTGACCAGCTCCGACCTCGTGACCGCGATCGGTGAGCACGGCGCCGTGCACCCGTCTCCGGCCGAGTACCGCGACACGGTCCGCACGACGTTGTTCCCCGGCGTGAGCGAGCAGCGCTACGACTCGTTGATCACGGCCCTGCTGCAGCTGCGCACGCCGAAGCTGTCCGAGCGGCTCGACCCGAGCGTGCTGTCGACGTTGCTGTCCAGGGCACTTCCGCCGCTGGACACCACTGAGCTCGGGGAGATCGCCGAGGGCTTCGAGCTGCTCGACGGGCAACGCGAGGAGCTGCGGCGGCTCAACGAGGAGATCGCCACGGCCGACGTGCTCGCCGCACGTCAACGCACCTATGCCCAGCGCGTGCTGCGTGCGGCGGCCACGGCGCTGACGTCCGCCGAGGCGGAGCTGGCCGAACGCACCCGTGCCGCCGAGGAGAGCGAGCAGCGCTACCACCAGCAGGTCTCCTACGTGGAGCAGAACGCGGAGCAGCTCACCGCCCTGATCGCGGAGGCGAGTGGGGTCGAGGCCGAGATCACCGGCATCACCGAACTGCCCGCCTACCGGAAGGGCAAGCAGGTCGACCGGCTGCGCCGCCAGCTCGACACCGCGAGCGCGTGGGCCGCCGCTGCCGCCGCGCACGCCGAGAAGCTGCGCGCCCGTGCCACCGAGGACGCAGAACGGGCGGCCGCGGCCAGGTCCACGGCCGCCGACCGGGCCGAGCACCTGCGCAAGTCCGCCACCGAGGCCGAGCACGCCGCCGAACGCGCGGGCATGCCGTCGGTGTTCGGCGAGCTCGACCGCGGCACCGACGTGCGCGTGCAACGCCAACTGCTCGACGCGGCCGTCGACGCCAGGACCGCGCAGGTCGCCGACGTGCGGCGGGTGCTCCTCGCGCACGAGGTGGCCCTGCACGTGCAGAAGGCGGCGCAGCAGCGGCTGGAGGAGACCCGCGACGAGCTGGCGCAGGCCGAGCAGGCGGAGGTCCAGGCGCAGAAAGCGCACGAGCAAGCGTTTGCGCGCTTCGCGGAGGAGTTCGCGACGTGGGCCCGCGGCTGCTCCGAGCTGACGCTGGCCGACCCCACCGAGATCGTGCCCTCCGCCGTCGTGGAGGCCGCCGCGCTGGCCCGTGAGGAGTTCGCACGCGCCGAGGCGACGTTGCACGAGAGCCGCAACGCGCTGAACCGGCAGCTCTCGCAGTACAACGCCATCCGCGAGAAGCTGGCCAACCAGGTCGACGTGCCACCTCCGGCGCCTTACACCCGCGACCTCGACCATCGGATGACGGCCGCGGGCACCCCGCTGTGGCGTCTCGTCGAGTTCCACCCGGACGTGCCCACCCCGGTGCGCGGGTCCGTCGAGGCGGCACTGGAGGCGTCCGGCCTGCTCGACGCGTGGCTCACGCCGGTCAACTCGTACGGCCTGAGCGACGAGGACCGCTTCGCCGAGCCCCTGCTGGCCGCGCCCGCACCCGGCCGCACTCTGCTCGACGTGCTGACCAGCGAGGACAACCGCGCCCGACAGCTGCTCGAAGGCATCGCGTTCGGTGAGACCGCGACCGGTCACACGGCGGCCATCGGCGCCGACGGTTCGTGGCGGCTCGCGGCGGCGCACGGCCGCTGGACCAAGCCGGAGCCCACCTACATCGGTGCCGCGGCACGGGAGCGGGGCCGTTCCCGGCGCATCGCCGAGCTCACCGCGTCGATCGAGGAGCTCGCCACCGACCTCTCCGGCCTCGACGCGGCCCTGTCGCTGCTGTCCGTGCGCCGCGCGACCCTGGCCGGTGAGATCGCCCGCCAGCCCAGCCACGACCCCCTGGAGCTCGCCGAGGAGCAGCGCACGCGCGCCCAGCTCCGTTGTGCCGCACGGAAAGACGCCGTCGCCGCCGCGACCACCCGGTGCGCGGAGGCCGACCTCGCCGTCACCGAGGCCCTGCGCGCCGTGACCGCGCTGGCGACCGACCTGCCCACGACCGAGCAGGGGCTCGACGCGGTCCTGGCCGCGGTCGCGACGTTCCGCACCACGGGCCAGCGCTGGCTGGACGACCGCCTCGACGCGGCCGCCGCCGAAGCACTGGCCGCCGACGCCGTGGCCCGCGCGGCCACCAGCGCCGAGCTTCGCGGAGGAGGCCTCCGACTCCGCCGCGACGCAGCAGCAGGAGGCCGAGGGGCTCGCGATCGTCCTGGAGACCGTCGAACGCTCCTCCGGCGCCGAGTACCAGGAGCTGGACCAGCAGCTCGTCACGTTGCGCGCGCAGGCCCGTTCACTGCTCGACTCGCAGGAGGCGTTGCGGCACAAGCAGACCTCGCTCGCGCGCGTCCTCGGCACGTGGGAGGAACGCCGCAAGGCCGACACCGCCCGCGCCTTCGCGGCCACCACGGCCCGTGACGCCGCGAGGACCCGGTTCGGCCACCTGATCGGCAGCCGGCTGCCCGCCGACGCCCTCGTGTCCACATCGGACGCCGCGGGGCTCGTCGAGGAGCTGGCGGACGTCCCGTTCGAACAACGCCTGATCCGCGACGCCGAGGCCCAGCTCAACAACACCGTGCACGACGCACGCCACCAGCTCGCCGGCCGCGTCGACCTCTCCCTCGAACCCGACGACGACGTCACCCTGCTCACCGCCACCGTGAACGGCGTGAGCACCGGCGCCTCCGGCCTGCTGGCCACCCTGCGCTCCGACCGCGACCGCATGCTCGCGCACATCGCCGACAGCGAGCACGCCCTCTTCGACCAGCTCCTCACCGGCGACACCCGCCGTCACCTCGCCCAGCGCATCAGCTCCACCATCGACCTCGTCGACACGATGAACCAGCGCCTGGAGCGCGTGCAGACCGCGTCGAACATCCGCGTGCAGCTCGTCTGGCAGGTGGACCCGCAACTCCCCCTCGGCACCTACGAGGCCCGCGACCTCCTGCTCCGCGACCCCTCCGGCCTCAGGGACGACGAACGCGCGACCCTGCACCAGTTCTTCCGCGAGCGCGTGGAAGAGGCACGCGCCCACGGCACCGCGACAGGCTGGGAACAACAGCTCGCCCAGGTCCTCGACTACACGACCTGGCACCAGTTCGTGGTGAAGGTCGACCGCGGCGACGGCTGGATCCCCGTCACCAAACGCGTCCACGGCGCCCTGTCCGGCGGCGAGAAGGCCATCGTCCTGCACCTCCCGCTGTTCGCCGCGGCTGCCGCCCACTACCAGGCCACCCCGACCGCACCCCGCCTGATCCTGCTCGACGAGGTCTTCGTCGGCGTCGACGCCACGAACCGGGGCCAACTCCTGGAGCTGCTCGTCGCGTTCGACCTCGACCTGGTCCTCACCTCGGACCACGAGTGGTGCGACTACCAGGAGCTCAGCGGCATCGCGATCCACCAGCTGACCACGGGCACCGACGGCGACGACGCGGTGACGACGGTGCGGTTCACGTGGGACGGCCACAGCCTGCAACCGGACGAGTCGTGACCTGGGGGTGAGAGCGCTTCCAGGTGGTGTTGCGGCGGTTCCCGGAACTCGTGCTCGCCGCTGAGCCCGAGTGGCGGGTGGTGCTTCATCCGAGGCTTGGCGACATCTCGCGTGCGACCGAAGCCCTGACGGCTGCTCGGGCGGCCGACAGGTCGTCGACCGCGTAAATCTCCGGACAGGAGGCGATGACGAGGTCCTTGTCCGACGCAACGGTCAGCAGAGAAACTTTCTCCGACAACGAGCTGGCTTGCCGGACAACTCCCTTGGCGTCGACGCGGATCAGCGTGACCCACGTCTCTGACCAGGGAAAGTCCGCGACGGCGCTGGATTTCCGCAGGCCTTCCACATCGAACTCGGCAAATCTGGGCATGGCACCAAGATTAACCACTGAAGGTTGCGGAAAGCCAAAGATCACCCTTTCACCGCAATGCAGCCAGCAGATGGGACAGGTTGACACCAACGGCGTCGGCCAACCGGCGCACGACTTCTGGAGCGGGTGCCAGCGGGTGGGTGTCACGGGTGAAGGGCAGGCCCTCGCCGCCGGAGAACTTCGACTGCGGGGTGACCGGCGCGAGGATCGGGTAGACCCGCCAGCGCGGGACCTTGGAGTCCGCCATGGCGAGCGTGTTCTCGTGCCACAGCATCACGGCCGACTGGCGGATGTTCCGCGCGAGCACGCACCCGTAGCCCGTGAGGGTGATGGCGCGGGCGGCGGCGCGGACCGGGTTGCGGAAGTCGCCGTCCACGACCCAGACGCCGTTCATCAGCTCCGCGGACAGCCCTTCGGCCTCCAGCGCCGCGATGGTCTCCGCGTGCTGGTCGTCGGCGGCGGCCGTGGCCAGTTCCACGACCTCCTGCACCTCGGTGGCGGTCACGACGCGTGCGCCGGCCTCCGTCGAGTGGTGCAGCAGCCGTTCGACGTGGCGGTCCTCCGCGTAGGCGGCCCACTCCTGCGCCTTCTCCCACGCCGTGCGCGCGATGACGTCCGCCTCGGAACCACCGCGCAGACGGGCGTCCTGCAGCAGCTGTGCGAGCACCACGGCGATGACGGAGCTCAACAGGCCGTCGTCGCGCGTCTCGTCGTCCTCGGGCACGAGAGAAACGACCAGGTCACGCAGCTCCGCGCGCCAGCTCTCGTCGCCCGCCCACACGCCGACGGCGAGCAGGTTCAGGTAGTGGTCCGCGATGGCCATCCGCACGAGCAACGGCTGACCGGCCGCCTCCCGTGCGTCACGGCGCGCGGTGGCCTTGACCTGCTGCCGTTCCGCGGGGTCCACCGCCGTGACGCGGATCTTGTCGAGCTCGTCGAGGAAGTCGTCCCACCGGTCGTCCGAGAACCGGGCGAAGACGTCGTCCACCTCATACCTCCTGCTGCAGCCGGGCGACGGCCTCGAGTACTCGTCTGGTGCGCGCCACTTCGTGCGCGCGGAACACCGCGGCGCCCGCCACCGCCGCGATCGCAGTCGCGACGAGGGTGCCCTCGACGCGCTCGTGCAGTTCAACGCCGAGGGTCTCCCCGACGAAATCCTTGTTGGACAACGCCATCAGCACCGGCCACCCGGTGGCGACCAGCTCGTCCGTGTGCCGCACCAGCGCGAGGCTGTGCCAGGTGTTCTTGCCGAAGTCGTGCGTGGGGTCGATGAGCACGCTCTTGCGCGGCACGCCCAGGGCGACCACCTTCTCCGCGTGCGCCGTCGTCTCCGCGACGACGTCCGCCACGAGGTCCGGGTAGCTCACCCTATGCGGACGCGTCCGCGGCTTCACGCCCCCGGTGTGCGAACAGACGTACCCGGCGCCGTACTCGGCCGCGACCTCGGCCAGCCTCGGGTCCGCGCCCGCCCACGTGTCGTTGAGCAGGTCCGCACCGGCCTCGCAGGCCAGCCGGCCGACGTCGGCGCGCCACGTGTCGCTGCTGATGATGAGGTCCGGGTACGCGTCGCGCACACGGGCGATGAACGGCACGACGCGGCGCACTTCTTCTTCGGGGTCGACGAGGTCGCCCGGACCGGCCTTCACCCCGCCGATGTCGACGATGTCCGCGCCCTCGCCGACCACGCGGTGGACGGCCTCCATGGCGACGTCCTCGGCGTAGGTGGCGCCCCTGTCGTAGAACGAGTCCGGGGTGCGGTTGATGATCGCCATCACCAGCGCGTGGTCGCGGACGACGGTCCGGCCGCGGAACTGGAGCTCGATCACATCCCGTGTCTACCAGGCGGGCCCCGGCCTGTGCACATGGCGGACGTCTCATACTGCCCTGCGTGGAACTGGTGAAAGCGGTCGACGCGCTGTGGGAGCGGGGATGGTTGCCCTACGACGTTCGCGAGATCGTGTCGCGTTCGCTCGACGAGTCGGCCACCTCGCTCGTGGTGGACGTGATCGCTTCGTCCTGTTCGCCCCATGCCCCGAGCACGGTGCACCCGCGCTGGCAACGGCAGCTGGACGAGATCGGCGCCGCGGTCTGGTGGGAGGGACCGCTGCTGGAGGCGTGGGCGGCACGGCACATCGAGACGGCGTCCTACGCGTCCCGCACGGCCGCGGAGCTGCTCGCGTTCCTGAACCGGCTGCCGACCCTGCCGCGGATCCTGCCGCTGCCCGGTGACGCGCTGAGCGGTCTCGTGCGCGCGGGTGTGGATCCGAAGGTGCTCAACCGGGTGCGCGGGCTGCTGGCGAAGGCCGAGTCGACGTCGTTCCCGGAGGAGGCGGAGGCGCTGTCGGCCAAGGCGCAGGACCTGATGAACCGGCACGCGCTCGAACGGGCGGTGCTGGACGCGGACCTGCCGCAGCTCGCGACGTCGCGGCGGATGTGGCTCGACAAGGCGTACTTCAAGGAGAAGTCGCAGCTCGTGCACGTGGTGGCGGAGGCATCGCGGGCACGTGCGGTGGCCTACGACGGGTTCGGGTTCGTCGCGCTCGTGGGCGACGAGGTGGACCTGGAGATCGTGGAGCTGCTGTCCACGTCGTTGCTGGTGCAGGCAACGCGCGCGATGGTGGCCGCCGGCGGGAAGGAGACCAAGGGCAGCGAGGCGCGGTCGCGGCCGTTCCGCAAGTCGTTCCTGATCGCCTACGCGTCCCGGATCGCGGAGCGGCTGCACACCGCCGACGAGCCGGTGCCGGACGAGCGGCTGCTGCCGGTGCTGGCGAACCGCAGGAAGGCCGTGGACACGTTGTTCGACGAGATGTTCACGCGGACGCGGACCTCGCGCGTGACGGTGCGGTCGGCCGCCGGGTGGGGCGCGGGGCGGGCGGCGGCGGACGCCGCGGACCTGGGAACGGGCCGGAAGGCCGTGCCACGGGGCTGACCCCGTACCCGTTCGAGTGAACTCCCCCTTCCCGGGGCCGTCCCGGGGCAACCGGGGCCGAAAACCGTCAGACCCCCTCCCTAACGTCAACCCCATGCCAAGCACCTACCAGAACGAGACGAAGCTCGGCGAGGTCCTGTACCGGCTGAGCGCCACGACGGACGCGGACGAGTCCGTGGTCCTGGACCTGCTGGGGTCCGCCCCCTCGGGGGAGGTGGTGGCCGACGGCCGCCTCAGGCTGCCCTCCGAGGGCGGGGCAGCCGTCGGCAAGCTGCTCTCCCGCGTCCTGGGCGCCCACACGCGCCTGCGCGGCCGCCCCGCCCGCCATGCGAACGCCAACCAGCCCTGGACCGACTCCCTCGACTCCGACCTCCGCGCAGCCTGGCTGGCCCCGTCCACCGACGACGCCACCGTCCTCATCCGCGCACTGGGCGAGGAGATGCAGCGCTCCTCGACCGCCATCCGGGCCCGCCTGGCCCGCGTGGGCTGCGACCCGGACGTGCCCGGCCGCGAGCTCTCCTCCACCGCCGCCGCACTGCTAGGGGGAATGTCAGGGCAGCCTCAGGGGAAGACCTGATTCGGCGGACCCCCGCGGCGGCGGACCCTGGAGCAGTACGCACCAGAGTCTTCAGGGGGTAACCGTGGAAATCACCGGCCTGATCAGCGCCCTGCTCATCGGCGCCTTCATCGGCGGCCTCGGCCGCCTGGTGGTCCCCGGCAGGCAACACGTCTCGCTGCTCACGACGATCCTCGTCGGCATCGCGGCGGCTCTGCTGGGCACCGCGGCGGCCACCGTCCTCGGCGTCGCCGACACCGCGGGCATCGACTGGATCGAGCTGGCCCTCCAGGTCGGCCTGGCCGGCGCCGGCGTCACCACCCTCGCCAACCGCCGCACGAGGTCCCCCCTCGTCCACTGACCCATCCCTCGTGGCCGGCTTCCCGCCGCCACCGGCCGGGTGGACCCGTCAGTGCCCCACCCGGCCTTGTCCACCCCGTCACCGCACAACCTCCCCACAAACCGCACCTCTCCCGACCGCCGACCGCCCTCGCGCCAACCGCCGTCGCACAGCCCGCCGGCACCTCGGCCCGCCACCGGTCCCCGGTCGCACCTGACCCCGCCCTCGGCGCCCGCCGCGCACACCCCGTGCCTTGATCCCGCACGCCTCGCGCGCCGCCCGCCGTCCCCGCGGCCCACCTCCCCGGCCCTTCGACGCGCCCGCTTCCCCGGCCACGCCCGCACCGCTTCCCCCGGCCACGCCCGCACCGCGTACCCCGCAAGCGCCCGCGCCGACCACCGCCGCTCCGGCACGCGCATCCTCGGCCGCCCGCCGCACCCCGACCACGCCCAACGCGTGCTCCGCAAGCGCCCGCGTCAACCACCGCCACCCCGCGGTCTCCGACGCGCCCGCTGCCCAGCCACGCCTCACGCGTTGCCACGCAAGCGCCCGCACTGTCCGCCGCCAACCCGGCACTCCGCGGTTTCCGGCCGCCCGCCCCACCTCAACCACGCCTCACGCGTTGCTCCGCAAGCGCCCGCGTCAACCACCGCCATCCCCCGGCACCCCGCGGTCTCCGACGCGCCCGCTGCCCAGCCACGCCTCACGCGTTGCCCACGCAAGCGCCCGCGCCGTCCGCCGCCATCCCGGCACCTGCGGTCCCGGCACGCCCGCCGCACCCGGCCACGCCCCACACCCGTGTCCCACAGCGCCCGCGCCGACCGCCGCATCCCTGGCCACGCATCACGTCCCGTGCCGCCCCAGGCCCGCACCTCAACGCCAGGCCCACCTCACCCAGCGACGAGAGGAGCACCTCCCACCACACCACCAGCTGGCTCGCCCAGCCTCACCAACGCTCGCACCCGTCACAGGACCGGTCCCGCCGCCAGGCCCGTTCCCTCCCCCGGCTCCCCAGGGCCCCGGCGCGCCCGCTGCTCCCGGCCGACTCCCGTCGCCAGCACAGCGCCCGCGCCGCTTCGCGCCACAGGCCGCCTCACCCCACCCATCACCGGCAACAGGCCAACCCATCCACCACTGACACCCCCAGCGTCCGCCCACCCCACCCACAGCAACCCCACCGCCCAACAGCGGGGAGAGGAAGGTGCGAATCAGCAGGAAGCGAACTCGGCGAGCAGACCGGAGGCCACCTCCACGTCCGGGCTGAGCTGGCGGTCGGACATGTCCGGGTTGAGCTTCGACTCGGCGAGCTCGAAGGCCGCGCGCAGCTCCGGGGTGTCGGGCGCGATGCCGCGCAGCCGCAGGGCGCGCACGGCGGCGACGATCTCGCAGGCGAGCACGAGGCGGAACGCGCCGAGCGAGCGCAGGGCCTGGCTCGCGGACTGGAAGGCGAAGCTCGAGTTCTCCTCCTGGCCGCGCGAGACGACGGCGTTACCGATGCTGGCCGGCTCGGCCAGGGTGCGGACCTCGGCGAGCGCGGAGTTGGCGCTGTACTCCAGGATCATCACGCCCGAGCTGCCGCGCACGCCTTCGGCCAGGAACGGGTGCAGGCCGGTGAAGTTCGGCTCGACGAGGGTGGCGAGCCGGGCGGTCGAGAGGTGACCGGTGTGCAGCAGGGCCAACCGCAGGCGGTCGAGGGCCTGGCCGAGGTACGCGCTGTGGAAGGCGCCGTGGTGGTAGGCGGCGTCGTCCTCGGGGCCGAAGTGGTCGGAGACGATGAGCGGGTTCTCGGCGGCGGCGTTGAACTCGACGTCGAGGACGCGGCCGAGGTCGGTGGCGGCGTCGACGGCGGGGCCGTGGATCTGCGGGAAGCAGCGGTAGCCGAACGGGTCCTGGATGCGTGCGGGCGGGCGGGACGGCTCGCCGAGCAGCCTGCGCATCTCGGCGGCGACGGCGACCTGGCCGGGGTGCGGGCGGCCGAGGTGGACGCGTTCGGCGTAGGCCTCGACGGCGCCGTCGACGGCGAGGAACGACAGGGCGGCCACGACGTGGGTGGCCCTGAGCAGTTCCGCGGCGTCGTGCCAGGCGAGGCCCGCCATGCCGATGGTCAGGGCGTTGCTGCTGATCAACGCGAGGGCGTCGCCGGAGTCGAGGTCGATCGGGTCCGGGGTTTGCGTGGACCCGAGCCAGTAGCGCTCGCCGATCAGGGTGAGGCCGGTCTCGGCGAGTGCGGTGAGGTCGCCGGTGCCGATCGCGCCGTACTCGTGCACGCCGGGGTAGCAGCTGCTGTTCAACGCCGCGAGCAGGGCGTCGGCCACGGCACGGCGGACGCCCGCGCCGCCGGCGAGGAGCTGGTTCAGGCGCACGACCATCATGGCGCGCACCTGTTCCTCCGGCAGCATGCCGCCGAGGCCGCCGGCGTGGCTGCGCAGCAGGCGCAGACCGTGCTCGGCCCAGCCTTCGTTGGTGACGAGCTGGTCGCGGTTCGCGCCCACACCGGTGGTGCGGCCGTACACCTGCCTGCGCACGACGAGGCGCTGGCTGGCGCGCCACGACGCTTCGAGGCGGTCGAGCCCGTCGGCGTGCAGGACCACCGGCGTGTGGTACCTAGCCACGCGCAGGACGTCGTCGCCGCCGAGGGACTGACCGTCCAGCACGACAGGGGTGTCATCGACCATGGCGACAATGTGAACACATAGGGTTCACAGGTGCTCGTACTGCATGGCCTGTGCACGACCGACGGCGCGCTTGCGCTGTGGGCCGAGGATTCCGGGCTGCCCGCACGCAGTGAGAGCAGCCGCCGGGACGCACCGCACCCGTTCGCGGCCACGGCGGAGTCGCTCGCGGCGGCGCTCGGGATCGACGACGAACGGGCGACGCGGCGCGCGTTGCTGCTGCCCTCCTACGCGTCGGGTCCGATGGCGTCGCCGGAGCTGGTGCGCGACCCGCTCACGGCGGGCCGGGCGCAGCGCGGCAAGGTCGGGCTGAAGCAGTGGGGTGTGCCCACGATCCGGTTCGGCGATCGGCCGGAACCGGGTCCGGACGTGCGGTTGAGCGACTCGGCGCGGTTCGTGTTCGACGTGGCGGGCTTCGCGGCGGACCTCGTCACGCGCGGGCGCGTGCTGCCCTCGGTCGCACCGGACCGGCCGCGGGCGCGGTGGGTGCCGGTGCTGTCAGGCACGGACTCGGCGCGGTTCGCCGCGTTGCAGGCCGCGATGCCGCCCGCGTGCCGCTGCGAGGAGATCGCCGCCGACCCGACGGAGCTGGTGCGCGCGGCGCTCACGGCGGTGGTGGACGAGCAGGTGCGCGCCCGCCTCGACAAGACCTCGCTCGCGCCGCGCCGCCGAGGGCAGCAGACGACGGCGGAGGCGTGGCTCGCCGCGCTGACCGGGGACCCGGAGTTCGACGCGGACCCGGTGGAGCTCTACGAGCTGCGCGAACAGCTCGACCGGTGGCGGCAGAGCGCGGGCAGCGAGAGTCCGGTGCGCACGTGCTTCCGGTTGCGTTCGCCCGAGCAGCGCGGCGAGGACGAGTGGGCGGTCGAGTTCCTGCTGCAGGCCGTCGACGAGCCGAGCGTGCTGGTGCCCGCGCACCAGGTGTGGTTCGCCGACGACGCCGTGCTGCGGCGCTGGATCCCGGCGCCGCAGGAGCACCTGCTGGCGGACCTCGGCCGCGCGAGCCGGCTGCACCCCGACCTGGACGAGGCGCTGCGCGGCCCGCACCCGGCGGAGCTGGAGGTCGGAACCGAAGGCGCGTACCGGTTCCTGACCGCGGCGCCGGTGCTGGCGCAGGCCGGTTTCGGCGTGCTGCTGCCGTCGTGGTGGCAGCAGCGGGTGCGGCTCGGGTTGAAGCTCACCACGAAGAGCCGCGGCACCGCGGGGACCGTGGCGAAGGAGAGCGAGATCGGCCTGAAGTCCATCGTGGACTACAGGTGGGAGCTCGCTCTGGGCGAGGACTCGCTCACCGACGCGGAGCTGGCCGAGCTCGCCAGGGCGAAGGTGCCGCTGGTGCAGGTGCGCGGCCAGTGGGTGCAGGTCGACCAGAAGCGCCTGGCGGCGGGGCTCGCGTTCCTCCGGCGCGGCGGTGGCCAGATGACCGCCGCCGAGGTGATGCTCCACAGTGGACTGACCGAGGAGGACGAGAGCCTGCCGCTGCCGCTCACGTCGGTCGAGGCGGACGGCTGGCTCGGCGACCTGTTGTCCGGCAGGGCCGACGAGCAGATCGAACCGGTCGAGCCGCCGGCGGGCTTCGGCGCCCGGCTGCGCCCGTACCAGCAGCGCGGTCTGGCGTGGCTGGCGTTCCTCGACAAGATCGGCCTGGGCGCCTGCCTCGCCGACGACATGGGCTTGGGCAAGACCGTGCAGCTGCTGGCGCTGGAGGCCCTGAACCGCGCGAACGGCAAGCGCCCGCCGACCCTGCTGATCTGCCCGATGTCGGTCGTCGGCAACTGGCAGCGCGAGGCGGCGAGGTTCACGCCGGAGCTCTCCGTCCACGTGCACCACGGCACCGGCCGCCTCGACGGCGACGCGCTGCGCGAGGCCGTCGAGAGCCACGACCTGGTCCTCACGACGTACGCGCTGGCGGGCCGCGACAGTGCCGCGCTGGGCGACCTGACCTGGGACCGGGTCGTGCTCGACGAGGCGCAGAACATCAAGAACAGCGCCACCCGCCAGTCCCAGGCCGTGCGCCAGCTCAAGGCCCGCCACCGCGTCGCCCTGACCGGCACCCCGGTGGAGAACCGCCTCGCCGAGCTGTGGTCGATCATGGACTTCGCGAACCCCGGCGTGCTCGGCACGATCAACACCTTCCGCGCGCGCTTCGCGGTCCCGGTGGAACGCCACAACGACAAGGACGCCGCCGCCCGCCTGCGCAAGATCACGAACCCGTTCGTGCTGCGCCGCGTGAAGACCGACCCGCGCATCATCAGCGACCTGCCGGACAAGGTCGAGGTGCGCCAGCTGTGCAACCTCACCACCGAGCAGGCCTCGCTCTACCAGGCCGTCGTGAACGACATGCTGGAGAAGATCGAGGAAGCAGAGGGCATCGGTCGCAAGGGCCTGGTGCTGGCGACGATGTCGAAGCTCAAGCAGGTCTGCAACCACCCGGCCCACTTCCTGGGCGACGGCTCCCGCATCTCCGGCCGCTCCGGCAAGCTCGCGCGCCTTGAGGAAGTACTCGAAGAGGTCCTCGCCGAGGGCGACAAGGCGTTGTGCTTCACGCAGTTCACCGAGTTCGGCAGCATGCTCGTGCCCCACCTCGCGGCCCGCTTCGACACCGAGGTGATGTTCCTGCACGGTGGCACCGGCAAGGCGGCCCGCGACCGCATGGTCGAACGCTTCCAGGACAGCACCGGCCCGTCGCTGTTCCTGTTGTCCCTCAAGGCAGGTGGCACCGGCCTCAACCTGACCGCCGCCAACCACGTCATCCACCTGGACCGCTGGTGGAACCCCGCGGTCGAGGACCAGGCGACGGACCGCGCGTTCCGCATCGGCCAGAACCGCAACGTCCAGGTGCGCAAGTTCGTCTGCATCGGCACGCTCGAAGAACGCATCGACACCATGATCGAGGAGAAACGCGCACTGGCCCAGCTGGTCGTGGGCGCGGGCGAGAACTGGCTCACCGAGCTGTCCACCTCTCAGCTGCGCGACCTGCTCATGCTCTCCGGGGAGGCCGTCGGTGAGTGACCACTGGTCCGGTGAACACCCCCGCTACGGCAGGACCATCAAGGCCGACAACGGCATCAGGGCGAAGAGCCAGCGCGGCGACATCGCCACCACCTGGTGGTCGCGCTGCTTCCTGGAGGTCCTGGAGTCGTTCGGCATGGGCGGCCGCCTGACCCGCGGCCGCAACTACGCGCGCCAGGGCCAGGTGCTGAGCCTGTCGCTGTCCACGAGCATGGTGATCGCCCTGGTCCAGGGCTCCCGCCCCACCCCGTACCGGGCCCGCATCGCGATCAAGTCGTTCACCACACCCGAGTGGCAGCGCATCGAACACGCCCTCGCCGGCCAAGCCCTCTACACCGCGAAGCTGCTGGCCGGCGAGATGCCCCGCGACATCGAGACCCTCTTCGCCGGCCTCGGCCTGCAGCTGTTCCCGGCGACGATGCGCGAGCTGACGATGGACTGCACCTGCCCTGACTGGGAGGTGCCCTGCAAACACCTGGCCGCCACCTGCTACCTGCTGGCCGAGTCCTTCGACAACGACCCGTTCGAGATCCTCGCCTGGCGCGGCCGCGGCCGTGAGGACCTCCTCGACCGCCTCCGCACCCTCCGCGGCGCCACCCGCACGACGGTGACCCGCGAGGAGGCCCCGCCGCTCACCCAGTGCCTCGACACGTTCTGGCACCGCCAGACCACGACCGCCATCCCCCTCGGCGACCCGACGGCCGCGGTGCGCCCGGACGCGGTCCTCGACCAGCTCGACGCGGTTCCGATCTCCGTTCGGCGCGACAACCTCGTGGACCTGCTGCGGCCGGCGTACCTGCGGCTCGCCGAACCGCCTACCGATGTGACCGGCACGTGAGCGATTTGCGGGATGCTGGCCAGATGAGGGAGAAGCTGACCTGGCTCGTCGTGCCGGTCCCGCTGTTGCTGGTGCTCATGGGGGCCGTTTTCGCCTGGGGCAACATCCTGTTCGTCATCAGCGAGCACGACGAGATGTGCGCGCGAGGCCTGGTCTACGAGAGGGCAGTGCTCAAGGAAGAAGTGCAGGACCCGTGGACGCTCACGAGCACCTGCGTCTTCGAGGACGGCCGCACCCACGACGAACAGCCGACACCGTGGGTGCCACCGCTGCTCGTGGTGCTCGCTTCGGTGACCGTGCTCTGCGCCGTCGTCGGTGGCTGGGCCATGTGGACCCAGAGGTCCGCCGCCCGTGCGGGCGGTTCCGGGGACCAGTCGCACTGACCAGCGAGGTCAGGAATGCGAATGGCGGGCACACCCGCCTCGGAGGCCGGTACCCGTGAGCGCGCCGTCCGGAGGTCCGCGACCCGTCCCCGTGGCCGCGGACCCCTGGACGACACCGGCGGCTAGCCGCCGGCCACCGAGGGCAGGATCTGGATCTCGGCGCCTGCCGGGAGTGGGGTGGCCGGGCCGGAGAGGCGGCGGCACTCCTCGCCGTTGACGTAGAAGTTGACGTAGCGGCGGAGGGTGGAGCGTTCGTCGCGCAGGCGGCGGTCCAGGCCGGGGTAGGTGTCGGCGAGGACGTCCAGGGCGGCGCCGAGGGTGGCGGGTTCGGGGACGTCGACGTCGACGTGGGAAGCGCCGGCCGTGGCGGTGCGCAGGACGCCGGGGATCAGGACGGTGACCTTCATGCGGGCACCTCCGGGGTGAGCGCGGACGCCGCGTGGGCGGGCACCACGGCGGACTTGGGCGCCACGGACTCGGGCCTTGCTGCGGGCCTGAGGGCTGTGTGGGCAGGCGCCGCGGCGGGCCTGGACGACAAGCGCGCCGGGACCGCGGCGCGACCGGGTGTCGCGGGTGTCGCGGGTGTCGCGGCGAGCCTGAGCACCGCAGGCGCGGGCCTTGCGGCGGGCCTGGGAGTCGCGGCGGGTGGGGGCGCTGCGGGACGGGGTGCCGCGGGTGGGGACACCACGGTTGGGAGCGCCGCGAGTAGAGGCGTCGCGGAACAGAGGGCCGCGAGTGGAGGCGGAGGCGCCGCAGGCACCAGCGCCGCAGGACGGAGCGCCGCAGGTGGAGACGCCACGAGTTGAGGCGCCGCGGAACAGAGGGCCGCGAGAGGAAGCGCCGCGAGTGGGCCGGCGGGCGTCAAGGGAGCACCGCCGCGCGGATCGACATCACGTCGGGCAGGTGGGCGGCTACCTGGTGCCAGGTCTCGCCCTCGTCGGGGCTCGCGTAGACCTCGCCGGAGCGGGAGCCGAAGTAGACGCCGGGGGTGGGGGCGGTGTCGGTGCACATGGCGTCGCGCATCACGGCGGTCCAGAAGGCGTCGGGCAGGCCGGCGCCCAGGGCCTGCCACGACGAGCCGGCGTCGCGGGTGCGGTAGACGCGGCACTTGCCCTCGGGTGGGAAGCGGCGGGCGTCGGCCTCGATCGGGAACGTGAAGACGGTGTCCGGGTCGTGGGGGTGCACGACCATGGCGAAGCCGAAGTCGGTGGGGAGGCCGTCGGCGATGGACTGCCAGGTGTCGCCGCCGTCGTCGCTGCGGTAGACGCCGTGGTGGTTCTGGGCGTAGAAGCGGGACGGGGACGAGGGGTGCTGGGCCACCTTGTGGACGCACTGGCCGAACTCGGGCCACGGATCGGGGAAGAAGTACGCCTTGATGCCCTTGTTGCGGGCCTCCCAGGACTTGCCGCCGTCGGCGGTGCGGTAGACGCCGCCGGTGGACATGGCCACGAGCACGCGGTCGGGGTCTTCCGGGTCGGGGACGATCGTGTGGACGGCCTGGCCGCCGAAGCCCGCCGACCACTCGGGGCGGTGCGGGTGGTTCCAGAGGCCCTCGACGAAGCTCGAACGTGCGGCCGCCGTCGGTGGACTTGAACAGCGCGGAGGGCTGGGTGCCCGCGTAGACGACGCCGGGCTGGGTGGCGGGGGCGGGCTGGAGCTGCCAGACGCGTTCCAGGGAGGCGTCGGCCGGGAACGCGATCGGGGGTGACTCCGGTTCGTCCCAGGTGGCGCCGAGGTCGTCCGATGTGGACACGCCGGGGCCGAAGTGCGGGGACGACACCCCGGCGAGCAGGCGGGTGCCCCCGCGGGTGTCGAACGCGACCGCGTACACCTCCTGCATGGGGTGGTGCGGGCCGTCCACCTGCCACGTCACGCGGTCCTCGCTGCGGGCCAGCCACAGGCCCTTGCGGGTGCCGATCGCCAGCAACACCGTCATCTCGCGCCTCCTCGAAGATGTGATGTGGAGCACGTTACGCCGGGGGTCTGACAATTTCCGGTGGTGGAGGAAAGGCCACGTAGACCCGCAAGTTACTCACTGGTAGCGTCCGGCGGAGAGACGAAGGAGGCTCCCCGTGCTGCTCGACCCGAACCACTACGACCCCGCGCACCTCGACGACGAGACCCGCCGCCTGCTCAAGGCCACGGTCGACTGGTTCGAGGCCCGCGGCAAGCGGCAGCTCATCGCCGACGCCCAGGACAAGGTCTGGTACGCGGAGTTCCTCGACTTCGTGAAGCGGGAGAAGCTCTTCGCCACCTTCTGCACGCCCGCGAGCGTCGACCCCGCCAAGCGCTGGGACGCCGCACGCAACGCCGCGTTCAGCGAGGTGCTCGGCTTCTACGGCCTGCAGTACTGGTACGCCTGGCAGGTCACGGTGCTCGGCCTCGGCCCGATCTGGATGAGCGGCAACGAGGAGGCCAAGCAGAAGGCGGCCGCGCTCCTCGACTCCGGCGCCGTCTTCGCGTTCGGCCTCTCCGAGAAGGAGCACGGCGCCGACGTCTACAGCACCGACATGATCGTCACGAAGACCGCCGACGGTTACCGCGCCAACGGCAGCAAGTACTACATCGGCAACGGCAACGTCGCCGGCATGGTCAGCGTCTTCGGCAAGATCGACGACGAGTACCTCTTCTTCGCCGTGGACAGCCAGCACGAGAACTTCAAGCTGGTGAAGAACGTCGTCGACAGCCAGATGTTCGTCAGCGAGTTCCGCCTGGAGGACTACCCGCTGACCGACGCGGACGTCCTGCACCGCGGCCCCGACGCCTTCTCCGCCGCGCTGAACACCGTCAACGTCGGCAAGTTCAACCTGTGCACGGCCAGCATCGGCATCTGCGAGCACTCCTTCTACGAGGCGATCACCCACGCCCACAACCGGATCCTCTACGGCAACCCGGTCACCGACTTCCCGCACGTGCGGCAGAACTTCGTCGACGCCTACGCCCGCCTCGCCGCGATGAAGCTCTTCGCCGACCGCAGCGTCGACTACTTCCGCAGCGCCGGCGAGGACGACCGCCGCTACCTGCTCTTCAACCCCATCACCAAGATGAAGGTCACGAGCGAGGGCGAGAACGTCATCGACCTGCTCTGGGACGTCATCGCCGCCAAGGGTTTCGAGAAGGACACGTACTTCACCCGCGCCACGGCCGACATCCGCGCACTGCCCAAGCTCGAGGGCACCGTGCACGTGAACCTGGCCCTGGTGCTGAAGTTCATGCCCAACTACCTGTTCAACCCCAAGGACTACGCCGAGGTCCCGACCCGCCACGACGCGAGCGACGACGACTTCTTCTGGCACCAGGGCCCCGCGCGCGGTCTCGGCAAGGTCCAGTTCCACGACTGGGAGCCGATCTACACCGAGCACGCGCACCTGCCGAACGTGGCGCTGTTCCACGAGCAGGCGAACGCGCTCAAGACCCTGCTCACCACCGCGGCACCGGACGCGGAGCAGCAGAAGGACCTCGACTTCCTGCTGAACCTGGGTCACCTCTTCACCCTGGTCGTCTACGGCCAGCTGGTGCTGGAGCAGGCCAAGGCCACCGGCACCGGTGACGCCGTCGTCGACCAGATCTTCGACGTGCTGGTCCGCGACTTCGCCGGGTACGCGACCGCGTTGCACGGCAAGCCGAGCAGCACCGAGGCCCAGCAGCAGTGGGCGGTGCGGCAGATCCGCAAGCCGCACGTCGACCAGGCCCGCTTCGACGCCGTGTGGCAGCAGGTGGTCGCGCTCTCCGGCCGCTACGAGATGCGCCCCTAGCCCTGGTAGCGCTCCAACGCCGTGATCAGGAGTTCGAGCCCGAACTCGAACTCCTGGTCGTGGTCGTAGGTCCCCAGCTCGTCGATGACCTCCGCCGACAACGGGAACGCCGCCGCGTCCACGCCCTCGAACGGTGAGAGCGCGATCCCGCCGAGCTCCGGCGACGTCGCGACCTCCCTCATCAGGGTTCCGAGCAGGTACGACACCATCGCCCGCATCATCCCGACGGCGACCTTGCCGCGGAAGCCGGCCTTCTCGATGTTCACCAGCGCGGCCTCGATGGTCCGGAACCCCGCCTCCCCGCTCAGCCGCCGGGTCGCGAGCAGCACGAACGCCCGCGGGTGCTGCCGCGCGAGCTCCCGCACCGCACGCGCGTGCGCACGGACGTGGTCGCGCCAGTCGTCGCTGTCGACGTGGTAGGGCTTGGCCTGCGCCATGATCCGCTCGGCGGCGAGGTCGACCAGCACCGCCTTGTTCGGCACGTGGTTGTACAGCGACATCGTGCCCGCGCCCAGCTCCGCCGCGAGCCGCCGCATCGAGACGGCCTCCACGCCCTCGCGTTCGATCAGCCGCACCGCCACATCCACGATGCGGGCGCGGGTCAGCGGTTCACGGGGCGAGGACACTGGCGAAGACCATACGACGTGGAGTAGCTTCCGTCCGACGTACGGCGTACGTAGGAGGTCGGGCGGCATGACCGAGTCCAAGGCGCTCAGAGCGCTGCGCGAGGCGATCGTCCTGGAGCTCATCGAGTCGCAGAACGAGTACGACTTCGACGCGGGCCTGGCCCCCTTCAGCCGCCCCCGGTTCGAGATCATGGCCACCGGTCAGGTCCTCGACGGCACCAAGGCGGTGCGGGACTACTGGACGCGCACGCGCGCGGCGTTCCCCGACCAGAAGAGCAAGGTCGTCGAGGTCTACCACGCCGACGACGCCGTGATCGTCGAGTTCGAGCTGCAGGGCACGCACCTGGGCAGCCTGACCGGCGAACCGGTGACCGGCAAGTCGTTCAAGGTCCGGATGTCCGGGTTCTTCCTGTTCGACAAGGACGTGCTGGTCTGCCAACGCGTCTACGGCGACTCTGCGACGGTGCTGCACCAGCTCGGCCTGATCGAGGCCCCGCAAGAGTATTAGCGCCCGCACGGGCACAAGACGCAGCGAAGCCGCTGCCCGAAAACGGACAGCGGCTTCGCGACAGATCAGATGTGCTGACCAGTCAGACTCAGACGGCGCGAACGCCCTGGGCCTGCGGGCCCTTCTGGCCCTGACCGATCTCGAACTCGACCCGCTGGTTCTCCTCGAGAGCCTTGTAGCCGTTCATCTGGATCTCGGAGTAGTGGACGAACACGTCGGCGCCACCGTTGTCAGGGGAGATGAAGCCGAAGCCCTTCTCCGCGTTGAACCACTTGACGGTGCCCTGTACTGCCATCTTGCTACTTCTCCTCTAACAGGTGCCGGATCGCGCTCGCGACCACCGGGTCAAGCTTGGAACTGCGTCATCTCCGGAACCTGGAGAATCCACACGCTCTCAACCTCGTCGCATGATCACGCTCAAGCACGAACACACAACGTACGACCATGGACAGTGAACCACGACCTCCCGCTCCCAGTCGAGCCATCGTTCGCGCTGCTACCGTGAGATCCGGAACGAGGACGCGGAGGTGGCCGTGCCCCAGGTGGCGGCGTTGTCGATCACGGTGGCGGTGGCCCCGCGCGTGCGCGCCGGACTGCACGCCCTCCTGCTCGCCCGGTTGACCAGCCTGTCCGCCGAGCTCGCCCCGCGGCCCTCCGGCGGCGTGACGAACCTCGTCACCGGGACCGTCACCGGCAACGTGGTCCAGGTCACCGGAAACGTCGACGGTGGCATCAACATCGGCTCCGGGCCGCACCGGAGGCGGTAACCTGGAGGGTCGTTGGACCCGGGGGGCCGTGGCTTTGACCGGCAGTGAACGACTGCTCTTCTTCTTCGTCGGACTGGTGACCACGTTCGTGTTCATCCGCATCAGCGTGCGCATGATCAGGGCGAAGGTGCGCTGGTGGCCGCGCAACGTCGTGCACGGGGACACGCACGTGCACCACGTCGTGTTCGGCACGGTGCTGCTGCTCCTGTCCAGCGTGACCAGCCTGGTGATCCCGGACGACCTGCACGGCGCGCGGCTCGCGGCCGCGGCCGGGCTCGGGGTCGGGGCCGCGCTGGTGCTGGACGAGTTCGCGCTGATCCTGCACCTGCGGGACGTGTACTGGACGAAGGCGGGCCGGCTGTCGGTGGACGCGGTGTTCCTCGCCGTGGGGCTGACCGGGCTGTTCCTGCTGGGCGCGCGGCCGCTGGGCTACGACGAGGTGCTGCAGCTCAACCCGGAGACCACGCCGGCGAGCACGTTCACGTTGCGGCTCATCGCGATCGGCGTCAACCTGTGCTTCGCCATCGCGGCACTGCTCAAGGGCAAGATCTGGACCGGGCTGCTGGGCCTGCTGGTGCCGGTCGTGCCCGCGGTGGGCGCGGTCCGGCTCGCGCGGCCGGGGTCGCCGTGGGCGCGCTGGCGCTACCGGGAGGGCTCGCGGAAGCTGGCCCGCGCGTACCGGCGCGAGGCGCGGATCCGGCAGCCGATCATCCGGGCGAAGATCGCCGTGCAGGAGTTCATCTCCGGCCGCCACGACCTCCCCGACTAGTGCCGGGGAGGTCGTGGCGGGCGACCGGGGTCAGCCGCCGACGATGTCCTGCTGCACGCACACCGGTTGCAGCTCGCTCGCGCACAGCTCCTGCGCCTTGATCACGCCCTGGGTCACCATGGTGCGCACCGTGTCGCGCTTGATCAGCGTGGCGCCCAGCAGCACGGCCTTCACGTCCCGCCGGGAGACGGGGTCGCGCAGGTTGCCCGTCGCGAGGTCGTCGGCACCGGCCAGGTCGCCGCGGGCGACCGCGATGGCCAGCCGGGCGGCCGCCTCCGCCTCGTCGCGCACCGGCTTGTAGACGGTCACGCACTGGTCGCCGCGCAGCACGGCCCGCAGACCGTCCAGTGTGGCGTCCTGCCCGGTGACCGGGACCTTGCCCGCGAGGCCCTTCTTCCTGAGCACCTCGATGACCGCGCCGCCGAGGCCGTCGTTCGCGGCGACCACGCCGTCGACCTTGCCGCCGTTCTCGGTAAGGATCCGCTCGAACACCTGTCCGCCGAGGACCGCGTCCCAGTTGTCCACCGGCGCCGACTTCACGAGCTTCAGCGCCCCGCTGGCGTACTTGGCCTCCAGCCGGTCCTTGTGGCCCTGCGCGAACAGCGTCGCGTTGTGGTCGGTGGGCGCGCCCTCGACCTCGATGATCTGCGCACCCGGCCGGTCACCGAGGCAGCCGAGCAGCCCCTCCGCCTGGAGCTGGCCGACGTTGCGGCTGTCGAAACCGACGTGGTACTCGGCCAGGCCGCCGAGCGTCACGCGGTCGTAGTCGATGACCGTGATGCCGGCGTCTTTCGCCTTCTTCTGCACGGCGAGGCCACCGGCCGACGACAACGGCGTGATGACCAGTACCTTCACCTTGCGCCGGATCATCTCGTCGGCGATCTGGGCGAACTTCGCCTCGTTGCCGTCCGCGTTCTCGATGAACGGCTCGATGTCGGCGTAGTTGAACGCCTGCGTCAACAATGGGCGATCTTGTTCTTCCCACCGCGTCGAGGACGTTCGGTCCGGAAGGATTACACCGACAACGGGTTTGGGGCCGCGCGTGGGCAGGGACAGACCGCCCTGGTCAGCATCGCCGCAACCGGAGAGAAGGAGGAGCGCGCATGCCGACGCCGCCATTACCCGTCTTCGCATAAACGCGGAGTTCATCGCTTGCGAGATGTTAAGTCAAGATTTCTTCTCGGCCATCACGCTCTGCGGCCGATCGACTACAGTTCGATTCCGTACGAAAGGCGCTGATGTTCGCCCTATTTCGCACCTAGTGTGCTGGACTTGGGCGGCAATCGGGGGCCGTACCTTCTGTGTTGGATCCAGCCCTGACCGGGTGTGAGGAGACAGCTAGGTGAGAACGCGCAGAACCGTGATGGCGGTGGCGGCAACGGTGTCGCTGATCGCCGCGGGCACATCGGCGGCGGGGGCAGCGCCGGCCGCGGCCGGGCAGCAGCAGGACACGGAGTACACGGTGCTCCTGCAGGACCCGGGCAACCGCGACTTCGCGATCGACGCCGTGCACGCGGCGGGTGGCGAGGTCGTGCGGGACAACCAGGCGATCGGCCTGCTGACCGTGAAGGCACCCGCGAACGGCTTCGTGGAGAAGGTCTCGGCGTCGAAGGACGTCGCCGGCGCCGCACGCGCGAAGCCGATCGGCCACGCGCCGGCGCAGAAGAAGGCCGAGAAGGCCAAGCGCGACAACGTGGAGAAGGAGAACACCACCACCGCGGCGAACAAGGCTCCCGCCGCGCCGAAGTCGACCGCGGGCATGGACCCGCTCGACGGCGACCTGTGGGGCCTGAACCTCGTCCGCTCGAACATCGCCCGCGCCAAGCAGACCGGTGACAAGCGGGTGTACGTCGGCATCCTCGACACCGGTGTGGACGGTTCGCACCCGGACATCGCGCCGAACTTCAACAACGAGCTGTCGCGCAACTTCACCGTCGACATCCCGAACGACGCCGACGGTGGCGAGTTCGACGGCCCGTGCGAGTTCCGCGGCTGCGTCGACCCGGCCAACTGGGACGACGGCGGCCACGGCACGCACGTCGCCGGCACCATCGGCGCCGCTGCCAACGGCTTCGGCATCTCCGGTGTCGCGCCGGGCGTGTCGCTGGTCAACATCCGCGGTGGGCAGGACGCGGGGTCGTTCTTCCTGCAGCCGGTCGTCGACGCGCTGACCTACGGCGCCGACATCGGCCTCGACGTGATCAACATGTCGTTCTACGTCGACCCGTGGTACATGAACTGCGCCAACGACTCCACCGCCACGGCGGAGGAGCAGCTGGAGCAGCGCACGATCATCGCGACCGTGCAGCGCGCCCTGAACTACGCGCACCGCAAGGGCGTCACGCTGATCGGCGCGGGCGGCAACAACCACGAGGACCTCGGCAAGCCGCGCACCGACACGGCGAGCCCGAACTACCCGCCGGGTCACGCCCGTCCCCGCCCGATCGACAACGCCACCTGCCTCAACCTGCCGACCGAGGGCAACCACGTCATCTCGGTCTCGTCGCTCGGCCCGTCGACCGCCAAGGCGGACTACTCCAACTACGGTGTGGAGCAGACCGCGCTCTCGGCTCCCGGCGGCTACTTCCGCGACGGCCTCGGCACGCCGTGGTACCGCACCAACGAGAACATGATCCTGTCGACCTACCCGCGCAACGTCGCCCTCGCCGAGGGCAACATCGACGAGGCCGGGAACATCACGCAGAAGGGCCTCGACGCCGGCGTCAAGAAGGCCGTCGACGGTGACAGGGTCGGCTACTACCAGTACCTGCAGGGCACCTCGATGGCCGCCCCGCACGCCGCTGGTGTCGCCGCGCTGGTCGTGAGCCAGTACGGCAAGAAGGACAAGAAGAACGGCGGCCTCACCCTCGACCCCGACAAGGTCGAGAAGGTGCTGTACAAGACGGCGATCCAGCGTGCGTGCCCGAACCCGCGCACGGTGTCGTACGTCAACGTCGGTCGTTCCGCCGAGTTCGACGCCACCTGCGAGGGTGACGCGAAGTTCAACGGCTTCTACGGTCACGGCATCGTGGACGCCTACGGCGCGGTGACCCGCGGCGGTCAGTTCATCTGATTTCCGTTGCACCACAGGGGCTCCCGGCTTCGGCCGGGAGCCTTTGCCGTTTCCGGGGCCTGTTGCGGAGATTGTCCGTTTCGCTAATTAGTAAAGACTCTTGCCAATAGTGGTGTGGACCGCTTACCGTTGCCCTCACGCCGCCCGGGACCCCACACATCTCTGCCCCGGAGGAGAACCGTGAAACTCTCTGGTCGCATCGCGGCCGCGCTTCTGGCGTGCGCCGCGCTCATCACCACCACCGCAACAACGGCTTCCGCAGCCAACCTCGACGAGCCGCGCCTCAAGGACATCGCGATGCAGATCGTGTCCAGCGCGGAGAACTCCTCCACGGACTGGAGGGCCCAGTTCGGCTACATCGAGGACATCGACGACGGTCGCGGCTACACCGCCGGGATCATCGGCTTCTGCAGTGGCACGGGGGACATGCTCGACCTGGTCGAGCTCTACAAGTCCCGCAAGCCCGGCAACGTGCTGGAGAAGTACCTCCCCGCACTGCGCAGGGTGAACGGCACGGACTCGCACTCGGGCCTGGACCCGAACTTCACCAGGGACTGGAAGACCGCGGCGAAGGACTCGACCTTCAAGGCGGCCCAGGAGTCCGAACGCGACCGCGTGTACTTCAACCCGGCCGTGGCACAGGGCAAGGCCGACGGAGTGCGCGCGCTCGGCCAGTTCGCTTACTACGACGCGATCGTCGTCCACGGCGACGGTGGCGACAAGACCAGCTTCAGCAACATCCGCAAGCGCGCGCTGGGCAAGGCGAAGCCGCCGTCGCAGGGCGGCAACGAGACCACCTGGCTCAACGCGTTCATGGACGCCCGCGTGTGGGCGATGAAGCAGGAGGCCGCGCACGAGGACGTCTCCCGCATCGAGACCGCGCAGCGCGTGTGGCTCAAGGCAGGCAACTTCGACCTGAAGACGCCGCTCAAGTGGAAGGTCTACGGCGACAGCTTCGAGATCAGGTGACCTCGTGACCGCGCAGGCGAAGGGCGTCCCGATCGGGGCGCCCTTCGCCGTGCGACCGGGGGTGGCCCCCTGCCGCGCTTCGACGCAGCGCGTTCCCCCGCGCGGCCGAACGGGTGATCCATTCGGCCAACACGGCGAAACCGCAGGCAGATTGCGTCGTTCGCCCCCGTAGGAACTCCACGGCTGCATAGAGTTCTTCGATCCCCGCACCTCGGAGGAGGCCAACGGTGTTCGAAGGGCGCACCCGGCTGCGCGGACTCGTCCAAGGCCTGGTCGGGGCCGTGGGGGCAGGTGCGACACCGGTGCTCGTCGTCGAGGGCTGCGGAGGCTCCGGCAAGTCCGCGCTGCTGCACCAGACGGTGCTGGAGTGGCAGGACCGGACGCCCACGGTGCTCGTGCGGCCGCGTGAGCTGAGCGCCGACGACGAGGACACCGCGTGGGACAGCGCGGTGCGGCCGGTGCTCGCGGCCGTGCTGCTGGGGCTGAGCACCGAGGTCCCCGGCTTCCCCCTGTCGTTCGAACGCGTCCTGCTCGCGCAGATCGCCATGCGCGTCGACACCGACACCCTCGACCAGGAGGCCGCGCTCGAAGAGCTCAACCGGCAGACGAACAACTACCGCGACCGCAACCTGCGCGACCTGGTGCGCGACCTCGCCGCCACGGCCGGCTCGCTGATCCAGCTGCCGGTGGACCCGGCGCCGGTGGTGAACCGGATCGCCGACTACCTCGGCGGCATGCTGGAGACCTCGCGCCGGGCGTCCGGCTTCCGCTGGAGCAGGGCGGCGCTGGAGTGGTTCGGGCACCAGGACCAGCGGCTCTCCCTCAACGCCGACCAGGCCCGGTTGCGGCTGAGCGCCCAGGCCCGCAGCAGGGACCCCGACGTGCGCCGCGACGTCGACGACCTGCTCGTCGCCGCCCTGCTGGCCGATCTGCGGCACAGCCTCGCGCCGGTCAGCACCCGGCGGCACAACGTGCTGATGCTGCTCGACGACGGCGACATCGCGGTGGCCACGACGTTCGTCCGCGCGCTGCTGCGGGTGCGCAGGGCGATCGCGGACACCGCCCGCGGCGGCCATCCCGCGCTGCCCGACCCGCTGCTCGTCGTGACCACGAGCGGCGGGCTGCTGGCCGAGGAACTGGCCGAGGACGAGCTGCCGGAGGCACCGGTGCTCGCCGAGTCCGATGTGGACGCCGACCTCGCCCGCTCAGCACGCGTGTGGCTGCGGGTCCGGTCGGAGGACCTGACGAGCAAGGACGTCGTGCAGCTCGCCAAGAGCCACCTGTGGCCCAACGACCTCGCCGCGAGCACCGTGGGCAAGGTCGTGCACCGGTTGAGCCGCGGTCACCCGAAGTCCGTCGACACGCTGCTGCGCAAGCTCCACGACGAACCGAGCCGCACCCGTGAGCCCGCCAGGCTGCTGCGCGGCGCGGAGACGGGCCTGCTCGAACCGTTCGTGCGCGAGTTCTCCGCCGGGGGCAGGGCGAACAAGCACCACGTGCAGGCCCTCGTCACGTTGTCGGCGGCGCTCACCAAGCTGGAGGCGCAGACGCTCGCCCCGCTGCTGCCCGACCCGGTCGGGCTGGGCTCGCCGCTGTACTCGTCGCCGACGCTGTGGACACCGGGTGAGTCCGGTGAGCAGCGGCTGCCACCGCTCGTCCGCTACCTCGGCCTGCGGCTGCTGGCCGCGCGGCCCGGCACCGACGAGGCGTCGTGGGACGCGGTGGTCGGCAAGCTGCGCGACCACGCCGGTGACGAGGGTCCCCGGCTGCGGCACACGCTGCTGCTGGGCGACCGCGCGGCGGTGGCGGCGGAGCTGCTGGAGTCGTTGGCGGACATGGCGACCAAGGCTTGGCTCGACCTCTTCGACCTGGTCACCGGTGAGGTGAACCCGCGCGAGACCGCGCCGGACTCGATCGGCGGTGCCGCGCGCGGCAGCGACCTGGCCCACGTCCACCGGCTGCTCGGCGTCGTGCCCGCGTTCGACCACGACCCGTGCGTCACGGACCCCGACGTGCTGCAGGACTACGCCGTGCACGTGGAACAAGCCCTGCGGCAGCTCTCCAACCGCGCGCAGGACCCGGCGCTGCTGCTCAGGCGCGCACAGCGCTACGAACGGTTCGGGAGGAACCACCGGTGACGTTCACCGAACGCTTCTACCTCGGGATCTGGCCCAGACCGCGAGCGCTGCGGCACCCCGCGAAGTGGACCGACTGGCTGCGCCCGGTCGCCGTGCTCGCGGTCGTCGCGCTCGTGGCCGGGAGCGTCACCGGCGGTCCATGGCTGTGGAAGCGGTTGTCCTGCAAGGACGGCTGGTTGCCCAGCGCGGACGTGTGGTCGGCCGGCGGCGAGTGCGTCGGGCTGAGCCAGGGGCCCTACGCCTTCGAGCTCGACGCGTTCACGAACGTGCTGAAGGTGATCGAGAAGCAGAACGCCGCGGCAGCCGAGGTCTGCGACCCCAGCGGCACCCCGGTGACGGTCGGCGTGCTGCTCACGATGACCGACCAGTACGCCGGTGCGCGAGCCGTGCACGAGCTGGAGGGCATGGCGGCCGGGCAGGCCCGCGCGAACGGCACCGGCTGCCTGCACCCGGTGCGGCTGCTGGTCGGCAACATCGGCGCGTACGGGCCGGAGCAGGAGGCCGTGCAGGTCGCGCGCCGACTCGCCGACCACCCCGAGGTCGTCGCCGTGGCCGGGATCGGGCTGAGCCACCAGCACTCGGCGGAGATCGCCGACCTGCTGGCGGCGGAGAAGATCCCGATGGTCTCGGACCTGGTCACGGCGGAGGGGTTCGACCAGAGCGGTTCCACGGCGCAGGAGACGGACTACAGCGGCTGCGAGCCCGACACGACCTACCAGAACGGCGTGGGCCGCGACCACTACTACCGGGTGGCCTTCCGCGGCTCCGAGCAGATCCGCTCGCTCGGCGCGGCGCTGCCGGGCACCCGGCTCGACTTCATCATGGTGCCGACCGGCGGCACCGACCCCTACACCTGCACCGCGTTGCCGTTGATGCACAAGCAGTTCGGCGGCAACATCACCGAGGTCAAGTTCGACCCGGACGAGGCGAGCACGGTGTCGCAGACCGCCAGGCGGGTCTGCAACGTGACCAAGGACGTGACGGTCGGCTACATCGCCCGCGGCCGCGACCTGGCGATGTTCCTGCACAGCCTCGACCAGGAGTTCTCGCAGGGCCACTGCTCGGCGAGCTCGATCACGGTGGTGAGCACGTCGGACGGGCAGCGGGTGCGGGCGGCCGAGCTCGACCCGCGGCTGGAGGACCTGCGCGTGCAGGCGTTGTCCTCGCCCTCCTTCACCTCCGGCAAGCTGCGCCTGGTGGCCACCCTGGTCGGTGGGGCGGACAAGCAGGTCCCCGGCAACACCGGGTTCGCCGACTTCGAGCGCCAGTTCACCCGGATCGGGTTCGACGTGGCGCACACCGACGCGGGCTGGGCGGTCAACGGCTACGACGCCGTGTCCGTGGTCGAGGAGGCCGTCAACAAGCTGCCGGTGACCAAACCGGTGCAGCGCAGCCAGGTGAACACCCAGATCAGCTTCGTCTCCTCACCGGAGACCGCGGTGCTGGGAGCGGGCGGGCCGATCATGTTCGACAACGACGGCAACCGGGTCGGCGCCGAGCCGCCGGTCGTGCGGGTGTGCCCGTTGCCGCAGAAGCAGAACGGGGCGGTGGGCCGGGTCCGCAGCGTGACGCTGCACCCCGGCACCCCCGCCCCGTCCTGCTGAGCGGGCGTCTGCAAGTACCACCGACTTCATGTCGGTGGTACTTGCAGACGCCACTTCCTAGAGCTGGGTCCAGTCGAGCACCGGCGCCGCGAAGTCGCGGATGGACGCCAGCAGCCCCAGGCGGGCCGCCTTCACGTCCGCGTCCTCGGCCATCACGAGCACCTCGTCGAAGAACGTGTTGATCGGCCCGGTCAGCTCCCCGGCCGCCGCCACGAACGCCGCGAGACCGGCAACGTCCTTGGTCACACCGTCGAACGCCTTGTGCAGCGCCACTTCCGCCGGCTCGGCCTGCACCGCGGCGTCGTAGGACGGCGCCACGTCCGCGGGCACGATCCGGCGCACCCGCTGCAACGCGGCCGCGAGTGCGTCGAAGGACTCGTCGCCCGCCAGCGACTCCAGCTGCGCGAGCGTCTCGTCGGCGAGGACCGGCGAGTCGGCCAGCGGCAGCACCGCCTGCACGAACCGGTGCTCGTGGCCCGCGTCGAGCAGCGCCTGCTCGTAGCGGCGGACGGCGAACTCCCGTGCCGTCTCCAGCGCCTCGGCCGGCACCTCGAGCCCTTCCGCGGCGAGCGACAACGCCTTCGTCAGCGTGATCGCGCGCAGGTCGGGGAACGCGCGCAGCACGCTCACCGCGCCCAGCGCCGCCCGCCGGAGCCCGAACGGGTCGGACGAGCCGGTCGGCTGCGCCCCGATGCCGAAGAGGCCCGCGAGCAGGTCGAACCGGTCAGCGAGCGACAGCAGCGCACCCGGCACCGACGACGGCAGCGCGTCACCGGCCGACCGCGGCAGCTCCATCTCCCACAACGCCTGCGCGACCTCGGGGGTCTCCCCCGCCCGCACCGCGTACTCCTTCGCCATCACACCGGCGAGCGACGACAGCTCGATCACCATCTGCGAGCCGAGGTCGAACTTCGCGAGCTGCCCCGCGCGGTCCAGCGTCTCGCGGTCGACCTCGACCACACCGGCGAACCGGCCGGCCAGTGCGGCGATGCGGCCGGCGCGGTCGGCCATCGAGCCGAGCTTGTCCGCGAACGTGAGCTTCGCCAGCCCCGCCTTCATCTCCTCCAGCGGCGTCTTGAGGTCGGCGCGCCAGAAGAACGCCGCGTCCTCGTACCGGGCGCGCAGCACGGCCTCGTTGCCCGCGCGGACCAGGTCGGCGTCCACCGACCCGTTCGCCACGGCCACGAAGTGCGGCAGCAGCGCGCCGTCGGCGGTGCGGACCGGCAGGTACCGCTGGTGCTTGCGCATGACCGTGGTGAGGATCTGGCCGGGCAGCTCCAGGTACCGCTCCTCGAACGAGCCGAGGATCGGCGTCGGCCACTCGACCAGGTTCGTCACCTCGTCCAGCAGGCCGTCGACCTCCGCGACACCGCCGGCGGACGCGGCGAGCTCCTGCGCGGCGGCCACGATCGCCTCGGCGCGGGCCTGCGCGTCGACCTGGATGCCGTGTGAGGACAGGAACTCCGGGTAACCGTCCGCGGCGGACACCTCGACCACCGGCGCGTCGGCCGTGCGGTGCACGCGGGTGACCGTGCCGGAGGCCAGCGCCGACACCGCGACCGGCACCGGCGTGGTGCCGAGCAGCGCGAGCAGCCAGCGGATCGGGCGGGTGAACGACAGCTTCGGGTCGTTCCACTTCATGTTCTTCTCGGCGCGCAGGTCGGAGATGACCTCGCCGAGCAGCCCGCTGAGCACCTCGACGGCACCGCGGCCGGCATCGGTCCTGGTGAGCGCCACGAACTCGACGCCGTTCTCCTCGACCCGGCCCAGCGCGGCGACGTCGACGCCCTGGCCGCGGGCGAAGCCCTGCACGGCCTTCGTCGGGTTGCCGTCGGCGTCGAACGCGGCGGAGACCCGCGGTCCGCGCACCGTGCGCTCGGCGTCCGGCTCCCGCGGCGACACCTCGGGCACCAGCACGACGATCCGGCGCGGCGTGCCGTGCACGGTCACCTCGCCGTGCGTCAGGCGGGTCGCACCGAGCTTCGCCGTCACACCGGCGCGCACCGCGTCCACGGTCCGCAGCACCTCGGCCGGCGGCAGCTCCTCCGTGCCGATCTCGAACAGCAGCGTCGCGGGCTCGGTCACGTCGGCGAACGACGTCGGCGCGGCGGCGGGGGCCAGGGTCTCGGCGAGGCCCAGCGGGTGGCCGAGCTCCTCGCGCCGCTCCGCCCACAGCGCGGCGACCTCGCGGGCCAGTCCGCGCATCCGGCCGAACGCACGCGCGCGCTCGGTCGTGGAGATCGAACCGCGCGCGTCGAGCACGTTGAAGATGTGCGAGCACTTCAGCACGAAGCTGTGCGCCGGGACGGGCAGGCGGGCGTCGAGCATCCGGCGCGCCTCGGCCGCGAACTCCTCGAAGAGGCGCTTGTTCGCCTCCACGTCCGCGTCGTCGAGGTAGTACCGCGACATCTCGTACTCGGACTGGCCGAACGCCTCGCCGTAGGAGATGCCGGGCGCGTAGGCGATCTTCTTGAAGTGGTCGACGCCCTGCAGCGCCATCATGATCCGCTCGATGCCGTAGGTGATCTCCACCGACACCGGGTCCAGCGTCATGCCGCCGGCCTGCTGGAAGTAGGTGAACTGGGTGATCTCCAGGCCGTCGAGCCAGACCTCCCAGCCCAGGCCCCACGCGCCCAGTGCGGGCGAGGCCCAGTTGTCCTCGACGAACCGCACGTCGTGGGCCCGCACGTCGATGCCCAGCGCCTCCAGCGAGCCCAGGTAGAGCTCCTGCGGGTTGCCGGGGTCGGGCTTGAGGATCACCTGGAACTGGGTGTGGGTCTGCAGCCGGTTCGGGTTCTCGCCGTAACGGGCGTCGTCGGGCCGCACGGACGGCTCCACGTACGCGACGCGCCACGGCTCGGGACCGAGCACCCGGAGCACGGTCGCCGGGTTCAGCGTCCCGGCTCCGACCTCGGTGTTGAAGGGCTGCACGACGAGGCAGCCCCGTTCGGTCCAGTACTTGGTCAGCGCGAGCAGCGCGTCCTGCATCGTCAACACGGCGGCCAGTCTACGAAGCGGACAAAACCCCTGGTCACGGGGCCTGGATCGGGTGGTCTTCCCCACTGTGTCACGCTACGCACAACCAAGTGGGGAGTCACCACGTCTACTTGGGGTACCCGCACGTGCCGAGAGGAGTGGGTGTGGACAACCGGCCGCCGCGGCCAGGAGAGCCGAACGGGTCTCCTCGGCGACCCAGCGCCACCCCGCGTCCGCCGTCGGGGCAGCCCCGCCGTCCTCAGGACCCGCCGCGCGGCTCGGAGCCGCCCCGCAGGGACCCGCGCCGGTCGGACCAGCCGAAGCGCCAGGAACCGCCGCGCCGGGAGCCGCCCAGGCGCGTGGAACCACCCCGTCGCGGCACGTCGGACACCCGCGGCGAGCCAGCGGGCCGCGCGGAGCCGCGCCGTGTGCCCGCCCGCGCCTCGTCGTCCGGCCCGCGCCCGCGTCCGGTGGCCGACCGCCCCACCGTCCGCACGACCCCGGCGAAGACCGCCGCGCCCGCCGCCAAGCCGCCGCAGCGCCCTGCCCAGCGCCCGCGTCCCGCCGCCGCCCGCCGCCCGAGCGCGGCCCAGCGCGGTGCGTCGACCGGCGCCAGGATCTTCATCAGCATGCTGTCGGCGACGGTCCTGCTGGTCACCGGCATCGCGTGGCAGAACCTCACCTCGTTGACCGACGGCCTCACCAAGCAGGACCTGAACCTCGCCGACGCCGGGGAGAAGCCCGCCGACGGCGCGATCGACATCCTGCTCGTCGGCATGGACAGCCGCACCGACTCCAAGGGCAACCCGCTGCCGCAGAACGTCCTGAACGAGCTGCAGGCGGGCGGCAGCGACGACGGCGGGTTCAACACCGACACGCTGATCCTGCTGCACATCCCGAACGACAGCGGCAAGGCCTTCGCGGTGTCGTTCCCGCGCGACTCCTACGTGAAGATCGCGGGCGGCTTCGGCCGCCACAAGATCAACTCCGCCTACGGCTACGCCAAGAACCAGGCCGCCGAGAAGCTCAAGGGCAGCGGCAAGAGCGGCCCCGAGGTCGAGATGGAGTCGCGCAAGGCCGGCGCGAACAACCTCATCGAGACCATCCAGAACCTGACCGACGTGAAGATCGACCACTACGCCGAGGTCAACCTGGTCGGCTTCTACGAGATCACCAAGGCCATCGGCGGCATCGACGTGTGCCTGAACTCGAACGTCCGCGACAGCTTCTCCGGCGCGAACTTCAAGGCAGGCCCGCAGACCATCGAGGGCAAGAACGCGCTGGCGTTCGTCCGCCAGCGCCACGGCCTGCCCATGGGCGACCTCGACCGCGTCGTCCGCCAGCAGGTGTTCATGGCCGGTCTGGCGAAGAAGATGCTCTCCGCGGGCGTGCTGGCCGACAGCACCAAGCGCAACGACATGATCAAGGCCGTGTCCGGCGCGATCGTGCTCGACGACGGCTGGGACATCACGAGGTTCGCGTTGCAGATGAAGGACATGACCGGCGGGAACATGACGTTCCAGACCATCCCGACCGGCAACCCCGACCTGCAGACCCCCGAGGACGGCAGCGCGGTCGAGGTGAAGGAGAACGAGGTCCGCAAGTTCGTGAAGAACCTCGGCAAGACCCCGGACGCCGCCGACGTCCCCGACCCGACCTTCGACAACGCCACCGTCACGGTCGACGTCCGCAACGCCTCCGGCCAGCCCGGCCTCGCGGCCACGGTCCTGCAGTCCCTCGTCACGAAGGGCTTCGTCGGCGGCCAGACCGGCAACGCCGCCGCGCTGGCCACGTCCGTCGTCCGCTACCCCCAGGGCGGTGAGGCGGCCGGCAAGGCCGTCCAGCAGGTCCTGGGCGGCATCGACACCGAGGAGGACGGCGACCTCCCCGCCGGCCGCGTCCGCGTGTTCCTCGGCGCGGACTACTCCGGTCCCGGCTCGCAGGGCTTCACCGGCACCCCGCTGCTCGCACTGGACGGCGCCCGCCAGCAGCCCGCCCCGCCCCCTGCCCCCATCTCCGCGGACGGCGTGCGCTGCGTGAACTGATACTCAGAGTAGAGTTCTTTACCCCGTTCGGGGGATGTTGGCCGTAAGTTGCGTAAGCGGCGAAGCATCGGCGCCTTCCATCAGCGTGAGACCCGCTCATGGGGTGGAGGAAACCGGTGACGACTGCGACAGGACCGATCGACACAGCCGCGTACCAACGCGTGCTCGGTGACGAGATCCGCAGCCTTCGCAAGCAGCGCGGCTGGACCAGGAAAGAACTGAACAAGCGCTTGCAGACGGAGATCTCCCTGCAGACCCTGGCGACGTACGAGCTGGGCACCCGCCAGTGCTCGGTCGTGCGCCTGGTCGAGATCTGCCACGCACTCGACGTGCCCGCGCACGAGGTGCTGGCCCGCGTGCACGAACGCTTCTTCGGCGACACGCCGGCAGGTCACCTGACCCTGAACCTGTCCCTGGTCGCCGCCACGGACAACCCCCGCCTCGCGCCACTGCGCCGGTGGGCGGCCGGGCGCCTGCACGTGCTGCCTCCCGGGGCGTCACCGGAGGTGCACCTCGACCTGGCGGCGGTGGAGAACATGGCGCAGCTCTGCCAGCTGCCGACGGTGGAGCTGATCCGCACGCTGCGGTCGATGTCCCGTTAGAACGGTCGCGGGGAACGCGGGCGGAGCCGCGGGAACAGCACCCACCGTTGTACCGAACCCCGTTCACACCACCGAAACCACCGCCCACGAAGGGTTACCCGCCCACGCCGGTAGCATCGCCGGGGTGAACGATTCCCCCGCCCGCCTCCCCCTGCGCACCGCAGCCGCCGTGAAGCTGGGCAACCTGAGCTCCACGCTGTCCCAGAAGATGGGTCTCGGCGCAGGTGGCATGATCGGCGGCCGAGTCGCCCTCAAGCTCGACCCCCAGGCGTTGAACCGCCTGACCGCCGGCCGCAGGGTCGCCGTGGTCACCGGCACGAACGGCAAGACGACCAGCACGATGATGCTGGCCAGGGCCGTCACGGCGCTGGGTGAGGTCGCCACCAACCACAGCGGCGCGAACATGCCAGACGGGCACGTGACGGCGCTGTCGAAGCAGCCGGACGCCCCGTACGCCGTGCTGGAGTGCGACGAGGGGTACTTCCCCGCCGTCGCCGGTGCCAGCAACCCGGCGGTCGCGGTGATCCTGAACCTCAGCCGCGACCAGCTCGACCGGGTCGGTGAGGTGCGCACGATCGAGCGCAGCATCCGCGACACGATCGCCGGGCTGCAGAACTGCGTGATCGTCGCCAACTGCGACGACGTGATGGTGACCAGTGCGGCGAGGGACGCGAAGAACGTCGTCTGGGTCGCCACCGGCACGAGCTGGCACCACGACAGCGCGAGCTGCCCGCGGTGCGGTGACCCGATCCGCTGGCAGGGCGAGCACTGGCACTGCACGAACTGCGACCTGGCGCGGCCGCACCCGACGTGGATCACCGCCGACGAGGCCATGATCACGCCGGAGCACCGGAAGCTGGAGCTGCGGCTGACGCTGCCGGGCAAGTTCAACCAGGCGAACGCCGTCATGGCCACGGCGGCCGCGCACACGCTCGGTGTGCCGGTCGACGAGGCGGTGCGCCGTTTGCGTGGCGTGAGCAACGTCAGCGGCCGGTACCGCACGATCCAGCGCAACGGCCGCAGTGCGCGGCTGCTGCTGAGCAAGAACCCGGCGGGCTGGAGCGAGACGCTCACCGTGGTCAGGGAGGCGCACCACCCGGCCGTCCTGGTCATCAACGCCCAGGAGGCCGACGGCCGCGACCTGAGCTGGCTGTGGGACGTCCCGTTCGAGAAGCTGCGCGGCCGCCAGGTGATCGCGTCCGGTGAGCGCGCCAGCGACCTGGCCGTGCGCCTGACGTACGCCGAGGTCGAGCACACGATCGTCAAAGACCCGCTGAGGGCCCTCGACCAGCTGCCCGCCGGCGCGGTCGAGGTCATCGCCAACTACACCGCGTTCCGCGACTTGAATGCCAGGGCTGCCGCTGATGAGTGAGTCGACCGTCCAGATCGCCCTCGTGCTGCCGGACCTCCTCGGCACCTACGGGGACTTCGGCAACGCCGTCGTGCTGGAGAAGCGCATGGCGTGGCGCGGGATCAAGGCCGAGGTCGTGCCGATCAACTACGGCCAGCCGGTGCCGGACTCGTGCGACATCTACGTCGTCGGCGGTGGCGAGGACACCGCGCAGACGCTCGCGGTGAAGCACCTGCGCGAGCACCCCGGTCTGCAGCGCGCGGTCACGAAGGGCGCCGTGGTGCTCGGGGTGTGCGCGGGCATCCAGATCTTCGGCGAGAGCTTCACCCGCGCCGACAACGTGACGCACCCCGGCATGGGCCTGATCGACTCGACCTCGCACGCCGGGGGCAGCCGTGCCATCGGCGAGGTGCTGGCCGAGCCGGCGGACGGCCTGTTCTCCGGTGTGCTGACCGGGTTCGAGAACCACCAGGGCCGCACGGTGCTGGGCCCGTCCGCGCGTCCGCTGGCGCACGTGAAGGTCGGCACCGGCAACGACGGCAGCGTCGAGGGCGCGGTGCAGGGCCGGATCGTCTGCACCTACCTGCACGGCCCGGTGCTGCCGCGCAACCCGCAGCTCGCCGACATGCTGATCGAGTGGGCCACCGGCACGAAGGTGGCGCCGCTGGACCTGCCCGCCGTCACGCAGATGCGCGCGGAACGGGTCAAGGCAGCTTCGTGAGCCGGTCGGCGACGCCCGGCCAGACCACGGCCATCACGTAGTCGGTCGCGAGCGCGGGTCCCACACCGGGCCTGCGCTCGCACCACACGGCGAGCCGTTCGCACGCGCCGACGACGATCTCCGCGAACGCCTCCGCCTCCAGCGGGTCGATCTCCGGCGCGAACGACACCAGCACGGACCCGATCATGTCCGTCTGCTGCTGCCGGATGCCCTCGACCTCCTCCTGCGCCGACGGCACCGCGATCGCCGCCTCCTGCCGCAGCAGGGCCCAGGACCGCTGGTGGTCGACGATGAACTCGAAGAACGCGAGCAGCCCCAGCCGCAGGAACTGCTCGGGGTCCTGCGCGCCCGCGATGGCCGCGGCCGTCTTCTCCCGCAGCTCGGCGCGCGCCCGGTGGATGCAGCCGATCAGCAGGCCCTCCTTGGACCCGAAGTACTCGTAGATCATCGGCTTGGAGACGCCGCAGCGTTCGGCGATCTCGTCCATGGAGGTGGCGAGGTAGCCCTGCTCCGCGAAGACCTCCTCGGCGACGGTGAGCATCTGGGCCATGCGCTGCGCCCTGGGCATGCGGCGCCGTGGCGCTGGAGCGGTCACGAATGGAGTCTACCGCTCGTAACTTACTTCGAGTAACCTACTGCGAAGTAGCCAAGCGAGTGGGAGGGTGTCCCCATGCACCGAGAGACGAAAGTGCTCGTCATCGGCACCGGCTTCTCCGGCCTCGGGATGGCCGTCGAGCTGAAGCGCCGCGGTGAGCACGACTTCGTGGTCCTCGAAAAGGCGAGCGACCTCGGTGGCACGTGGCGGGACAACTCCTACCCCGGTTGCGCGTGCGACGTGCCGTCGCACATGTACTCGTTCTCGTTCGAGCTGAACCCGGGGTGGTCGCGGATGTTCGCCCAGCAGGGCGAGATCTGGGAGTACCTGCGCAAGGTCGCCGACAAGCACCGGCTGCGACCGCACATCCGCTTCAACACCAAGGTCTCCGGCGCGCGGTGGGACGACGAGGCCAAGCGCTGGCACGTCACCACCGAGCAGGGCGACACCTACACCGCCACGGCGCTGGTCGCGGGCGTCGGCGCGCTGCACATCCCGAACGTCCCCGAGCTGCCGGGCATCGAGAACTTCACCGGCAAGACGTTCCACAGCGCGCAGTGGGACCACGACTACGACCTGACCGGCAAGCGGGTCGCCGTCGTCGGCACGGGCGCGTCGGCGATCCAGTTCGTGCCGAAGATCGCCGGGCAGGTCGGGTCGCTCAAGGTCTTCCAGCGCACGCCGCCGTGGATCATGCCCAAGGCCGACCGCGAGATCACCGGCTGGGAGCGGAAGCTGTTCCGCGCCCTGCCGTTCACGCAGCGGCTCTACCGCGACTTCGTCTACTGGACCCGCGAGTCGTCGGCGCTGGGCTTCGCGGTCAACCCGAAGATCATGCAGTTCGCGCAGGGGATCGCGGTGCGGCACCTGAAGAAGCAGGTGCCGGACCCGGAGCTGCGCAAGGCGCTGAAGCCCGACTACACCATGGGCTGCAAGCGCGTGCTGATCTCCAACGACTACTACCCGGCGCTGTCGCGGTCCAACGTGGACCTGGTGACGGACAAGATCTCCGAGGTGCGCGAGAGGTCCGTCGTGGACAGCGCGGGCGTCGAGCACGAGGTCGACGCCATCATCTACGGCACCGGGTTCCACGTCGTCGACTCGTTCGACTACCTGGACATCCAGGGCAAGGGCGGGGTCGACCTCGCCAAGAAGTGGCGCGAGCAGGGCATCGAGACCTACTACGGCATCACGGTGTCCGGCTTCCCCAACCTGTTCTTCCTGCTGGGCCCCAACACCGGACTCGGGCACAACTCGGTCGTGTTCATGATCGAGTCGCAGATCCGGTACATCTCGCAGTGCCTCCGGCTCCTCGACCGGCACCGCGCGGCGGAGCTGGACGTGCGGCGGGAGGCCCAGCAGGAGTTCAACCGCGAGATCCAGGGCAAGCTGACCAAGGGCGTGTGGACCCAGGGCGGCTGCAAGAGCTGGTACCTCGACGCGCAGGGCGTCAACCGCACCGTGTGGCCGGGCTTCACCTGGCGGTACTGGATGCGGACGAAGCGCGTGCGCGCCGAGGACTACGTGCTCACCGCCGCCGCGCGGACGCCGGCGCCGTGAGTCACGGCTTGACGATGACCTTGAGGGCGGTCCGCTCGTCCATCGCCTGGTAGCCCTGGGCGACGTCGGCGAGCGCGACCGTCCGGTCGAACACGGGACCGGGGTCGATCCGCCCGGCGAGCACGTCGGCGAGCAGCTCGGGCAGGTAGGCGCGCGCGGGTGCGACGCCGCCGCCGATGGCGATGTTGCGGCCGAACAGCTTGCCCAGCGGCAGCCCCGGCATCTCGTGCGGCACGCCGACGTACCCGATGCGGCCGCCGTCGCGCACGATGCCCATGGCGGTCTGCCACGACTGCTCCGTGCCCACGCACTCCAGCACCGCGGCCGCCCCGAGCCCGCCGGTCATCTCCTTGATCCGCTCGACGGCGGCGTCACCGCGTTCGGCCACCTGGTCGGTCGCGCCGAACAGGGTCGCGATCTTGGCGCGGTCCTCGTGGCGGCCCAGCGCGATGATCCGCTCGGCGCCGAGGCGCTTGGCCGCGAGCACACCGCACAGGCCCACGGCGCCGTCACCGACGACCGCGACGGTGCTGCCGGGTTGCACGCCCGCGCCCAGTGCCGCGTGGTGCCCGGTGCCCATGACGTCGCTCAGGCTCAGGAACGCGGGCAGCAGCTCCGCCGGCGCGTCGGCCGGGACGCGCACCAGCGTGCCGTCGGCCTGCGGCACCCGCACGGCCTCGCCCTGGCCGCCGTCGCTGCCCTTGCCGCCCCAGAACCCGCCGTTGAGGCACGACGTCTGCAACCCGGCCTGGCAGTAGGCGCAGGTGCCGTCGCTCCACACGAACGGCGCGATGACCCGGTCGCCGGCCTGGACGCTGCGCACGTCCGCGCCGACCTCCTCGACGACACCGAGGAACTCGTGGCCGATCCGCTGACCGCTCTCGCGCTTGGCGACACCCCGGTACGCCCACAGGTCGCTGCCGCAGATGCAGGCGAGCTCGACCCGGACGACGACGTCACCCGGCTCCTGGACGCGCGCGTCGGGCACCTCCTCGACGCGGATGTCACGGGTGCCGTAGATCGTCGTAGCCCGCACCTGGGTTCCTCCTCTGCCTCGTGGTCCAACCGGTCCATCGTGCTCCGGGCAGGCCGGTCGCGCCCACTCGGGAGGCTGTGGAGTTGACCACCCACGCCTACCATCGGGGACGTGCTGAACACTGCGGAAGGCCTCGTGCGGGCACGCGCGATCCGTTACGCGACGGCGGCCCGGTTCGCCGCGCCAGAGCCGCTCACCTGGGACGGCGTGGTGGACGACACCCGCCGCGGGCCAGCCTGCCCGCAGTCGCCGTCGGCGCTGGCCGCGGTGGTCGGCAACTCGGTCGAGGGGCTGTCGTTCGACGAGCACTGCGAGGTGCTGAGCGTGACGGCACCGGCCGACGCCGACGGCCTGCCGGTGATGGTGTGGTTCCACGGCGGCGCGTACGTGACCGGCAGCGGCGAGTCGGCGAAGTACGACGCAGGGCTCTTGGCCGCGCAGGGCGTCGTGGTCGTGAGCGTCAGCTACCGGCTCGGGATCTTCGGTTACCTGCGGGACGACCTGGGGCTGCTGGACCAGCTGGCGGCGTTGCGGTGGGTGCGCGACACCATCGCGGAGTTCGGTGGCGACCCGGCGAACGTGACGGCGTTCGGCCAGTCCGCGGGCGCTGACTCCGTGTACGCGCTGCTGCTCACCGACACCGAGGGCCTGTTCCAGCGCGCGATCCTGCAAAGCGCGCCGCTGGGCACCCGCAGCCCCGACCGCCCGGCCATGACGGCGGCGCTGCGCGAACACGTCGCCGCCTCCGTCGACGCCGGCACCCCCGTGGCGGACGTGCTGGCCGCCCAGCAGCGCGTCACCGCCGAGCTGGGGCCGAGGTTCACGCCGTCGGGCAGCATGCCGTTCGGCCCGGAGCTGCCGGGCGAGCCCGACCTGACCGCGGTGGCGCCGCGGGTGGAGCTGCTCGTCGGACACACGCGGGACGACGGCAGCCCGTACGTCGCGAACCACCCGGAGGCCTGGGCCGTCGCCACCGAGCTCGTCTTCGCGGGCCCCGCGCGCCGGCTGGCCGCCGACTGGGCCAAGGCCGGTGGCCAGGCCGCCACCTACGACTTCCGCTGGCGGCCGGAGGGCGCTCCGCTGGGGGCCTGCCACTGCATGGAGCTGCCGTTCCTGTTCGACCCGGACGCCTGGAGGGGCGCGGGCATGCTGGCCGGGCAGGAGCCGGACCCGGCGCTGGCCGCGGTCGTGCGGCGGACGTGGACCGACTTCGCCCGGAAGGGGATCGACGCGCTGCCCTCGCGCGAGCTCGAGCTCGGCGCATGACCGAACGCGAGCGCCTGCGCGCCACCTTCGGCACGGACGCGGCCCGCTACCACCGGGCCCGTCCGACCTACCCCGCCGAGCTCTTCGCCGCGCTGCACGGCGACCGCATCCTGGAGATCGGCCCTGGCACCGGCCAGGCCACGCTGCCGCTGACCGCGCTCGGTTCCGTGACCGCCGTGGAGCTGAGCCCGGACCTCGCCGCGATCGCCCGCACCCACGCGCCGCGCGCGCACGTCGTGGTGGCGGACTTCGACGAGTGGGAGCCGGACGGGGAGTTCGACCTCGTGGTGTCCGCGACGGCGTTCCACTGGCTGGACCCGGACACCCGCATGGCCCGGTGCGCACGCGCGTTGCGGAACGGCGGGACGCTCGCCGTGATCTCCACGCACCACGTCGCGGGCGGCACCGAGCAGTTCTTCGCCGACGTGCAGGAGCTCTACGAGCGCTGGGACCCGGGCACGCCGCCGGGCTTCCGGCAGCCGACGGCCGGCACCGTGCCGTTCGAGCTCGACGACAGCCCGTTCTTCGAGCCGCCGGAGTTCCGCAGGTACGAGTGGGAGCGCGACTACACCGCGGAAACCTACGTCGACCTGCTGCTCACGTACTCGAACCACATCACGCTGCCCACCCGCGACGAGCTGGTCGCCGGCATCGGCAGGCTCATCGACACCCGCTACGGCGGCCGGATCACCAAGCGGTACCTGACCCAGCTGGCCACGGCCGTGAAGGCACCGGCGGACTGACCGTCTGATGTGGACTGTCCAGCTCCCTGGCACGATCTTCAGGTTCTCGACAGGTGCCGGAACGGAGTTCCCGGTCCTCTTCCCGGTACCGGCCGCACAGGAGTCGACCGACCACAACACGATCCAACAACCGGGTGCTGCTGCCCCTGCGAGTAGGGCGAGACGCCTAGGATGTCCCGCCAAAGGGGCGGGGAGAACACGCACGAGCCGTGCCCTTGCACTAGGAGGTGGCATGGCCGTGCCGACAGCGGCGCTCAACGAGGGAAGGGCCCCACAGCGGGGCCGGCCTCGCGACGCCAGCAGGGACGACGCATTACGTCAGGCAGCGCTCGAAGTGATGGCCGAGGTCGGATACCGGGCCCTCACCATGGACGCGGTGGCAGCGCGCGCGAGAGCGGGCAAGGCCACGATCTACCGGCGCTGGGAGTCGAAGCTCGATCTGGTGATCGACACGTGCACGCAGCTCGCCACGCAGAACCTCGGCGCACCGGACACCGGCTCGCTCGCCGGTGACCTGCGCGAGTTCCTGTCGTCGTTCGCCGCGTTCCTGTCCGGTCCGATCGGCAAGGCCGCTCAGGCGCTGGTGGGCGAGCTGCCGCACGAGCCGGAGCTGGCGGCGGCGTTCCGGGAGACGTTCCTGATCTCGCAGCGCGACGTGCTGCGCGGAATCCTCGACCGGGCCGCCGACCGGGGTGAGCTGAGGGCCGACGCCCCGCGCGGCATGGCCGTGGAGATCGCGGGCGCGGCGTTGATCTACCGGCTGATGCTCACCGGTGACCCGCTCGACGAGCCGTTCGTGGAGAAGGTCGTCGAGCAGGTCCTACTACCGTTGGTGCACGCCTAGCGCCCCCCGGCTTTGCCGGCATCTGCAAGTACCACCGACTCAACATCACCAAGCACTTTTCTACTGCCAACAGCTCCGCCGGCCGTCCGCGGACCTGGAATCCGGTTCGACGGGCGGCGACCATGTTGGTGGTACTTGCAGACGCCTGGGCAGCAACGAGGGGGCGGACGAGACTTCTGGCCAGGTGCTCAGCGGAAGAGCTTGCGCACGAGCGCGAAGCCGACCACGGCACCGACCGCGATCAAGGTGTACTTGACCTTGGGCTGGCTCAGCGTGGCCAGCACGGACGAGCGGCCCTGTTCGACGAGCTTCTGCGGGTTCGCGCGCTCGCTGAGCTCGTCCAGGGTGTTGGCCAGCGCGGCACGAGCCTGTTCGATCTCGCGCTGGATGGTGTCGGGATCGCGTGCCACATGTCCTCCTAGCAGCGGTTCTGGCAGTCACCGTAGTGGACGGCCGTGGGCGGGGCCGCACACGACCCACGTGCGCCCCGGGAGAGCGTGTACATGGCCGCGCTATAGGCTTCCACCCGAGGGGTCGTAGCCCAATTGGCAGAGGCACTGGGTTTAGGTCCCAGCCAGTGGGGGTTCGAGTCCCCCCGACCTCACGATCGTCCTGGGCGCGGTGTGCTCACGGGGCACGTTCGCCCAGGTCAGATCGCATGTTCCTGCGTTCGACCCAGTCCGCGATCTGAGTGCGGCTGGTCAGGTCGAGCTTGCGCCGGACCCGTTGCAGGTGCGTCTCCACCATCCGCTGCGAGATGTGCAGCTCCGTGCCGATGCCACCGTTCGTCCGCCCCGCGGCCACCAGCGCGACGACCTGCCGTTCGCGTGCGCTGAGCTCCTGCTGCTCGATCCGGCCCTCCAGCGCGTAGGCGACCGCTTGCTCACGCGTCATCTGCCGGCCGTCGGCGAGACACGAGTTCCCCACGGCGACCCGTGCGGCCCGCACGACCTCGACGACCTCCCGCTGCCACACGAGGTCGTCGGTGGGCCCGCCTTCCCTCAGGCACGAGGCCGCGCCGACCAGCCTGAGCGCGCGCCTCGGGTCACGGCGCCGGTACGCGATCACGGCCAGCCCCTCCAGCACGTCCGCCACCCAGAAACCCGTGCAGGACGCACGAAGCGACTGCTCGAACCAGTCCGTGGCCTCGTCTGTCTCGCCGCGTTGCAACGCGCGCACGCCGACCGTGTGCAGGAAGACCGCTAGTCGGCGTGGTGGAGCGAACCGCCGGTAGACCGGCAGCACGTCGGCGAGCAGGGCGTCCGCGAACTCCTCGTCGCCCGCCCGCAGCGCCGACCAGGCCAGGTTGTGCTCGATGATCGCGAGGTCCAGCGGCCCGGCGACCGGCACCAGCAACGCCAGCGCCTCCTCGTAGTGCTTGCGCGCCTCGCTGGTCCGGCCCGCGCGCACCAGCTCGCCCGCGACCGCGTTCAGGGCCTGGGCGAGCAGCACCGGTGCGCCGAGCTCGCGGGCCAGCGCGACGGCCTGCTCGGCCGTGGGCAGACCGGTGTCGTCGTCGGTGCCGGCCAGGTAGGCGAGGTGGCACAGGGCGAGGCAGCGCACGGCGGGTTCGCTGGGCACCGTGGAGCGCACCGCCGCGTGCAGCGACCGGCGCCCCTGCGACACCTGCCCCTGGTCGCGCCAGGCCGTGGCGAGCATCGTCGCGAGCCGCAGGTGGTTCCGGTCGCCGGTGCGGGCCGCCCAGTCGACGGCGCTCTGCAGCGCGGCGCACTCGGCGATCAGCGGTTCGACGACGGCCGGCGCGCTGAACACGGTCGCCGTGAACGCGGTCCAGCGGCCGGCGAACCAGTGCGCGACCCGCGCCAGCACGACGTCCCGCAGCTCGCCGAGCTCCTCCCTGCCGTACAACCGGAGCGTCTCCAGCTGCTCGAACCGCCCCGCGCCCGTGAACGTGAGCAGCGACTTCGACACGAGCCCCGACAGCAGCGCCAGCACCCGGTCCGTGCGCAGCGCACACGCCGCGACCGCCACCTCCAGCCCGAACCCGCCGGGGAACACCGACAGGCAGCGGAACACGTGCTGCTCGTCGGCGCCGAGGTGGTCGTAGCTCCACTCGACGGCCGCGCGCAGGCTCTGGTGCCGCACGGCTGCGGTCCGGTTGCCGCGGTTGAGCAGCTCCAACCGGTCGTCCAGACGGGCCAGCAACTCGCTGACCGGCAGCACCGTCACCAGCCGCGCGGCCAGCTCGACCGCCAACGGCAGCCGGTCCAGCCGCACACACAGCCCGGCGAGCACCTCCCGCCCCGGCAACCGCACCCCGAGCTGACTGGCCTCCGCACGGTCGGCGAACAACGCGACCGCCCCCTCGACCGGCAACGGCGGCACCGGCACCAGCACCTCCCCCGGCACCCGCAACGGCTCCCGGCTCGTCGCCACCACCCGCACCCCGGGACAGCCGATCAGCAACGGCTCCAGCAACGCCGCGCACTCCCCGGCGACCCGCTCGCAGTTGTCCAGCACCAGCACCACCGTCCGCCCGGCCAACGCGTGCACCACCGTGCTCAGCACCGTCTCACCGGTGACCTCGCCGATGCCCAAACTCGTCGCACACGCTCGCGGCACGTGGTCGCCTCCCGCGACCGAGGCGAGCTCCACCCAGGCGACCTCGGGCAGGCGGGCGGTGAACTCCTTGGCGAGCCTGGTCTTGCCGACACCGGCCGGGCCGGTGAGGGTGAGGACGCGGGCGGTGCCGGTGGTGTGGAGGGCTGCCAGGCGGTTCAGGTCCTCGGTGCGGCCGATGAAGCTGTCAAGGGCTGGGTGGCGGTGGGCGGGCTCGTTCGTCGGGTGGTTCTTGGGCTGGTTCGCTGGGTGGTTCGGCGGCTGGTTGGTGCGTTGGTCGGCTTGGACGTTGGTGGCGCGGTGGATGGTGTGGCCAGTGCTCTGGTGGTTCGCGCGGCCGCTGCTCGGCTGGCCGTTGCTTCGCTGACTGTTGCTTGGTTGGCTGCTGCCTGGCTGGTTGCCGCCCGCCTGCCAGCCGTTGGTCGTTTGCCAGCCGTTGCCGGTCTGCCAGCCGCCGGTCGGCTGCCGGTTGGTGGCCCGCCGCCGGTACGCGCGCTGCCGGCACGCGTTCGAGCAGTACCGGGCCTGACTCCGCCGGGAGGTAGCGGTCGCGGCGCCACACGTCGCACACGTCCCCGCCTGGTCGGTCATCGCACGGAGCCTAACGACCCTGTTCAGCCCCGGAAAGGCCTTTCCACCAGATGTGGCCCAATGGACGTACCCGCACACCGTCCCGCTCCAGTCCACTGTGGACCGCTCGACCCGCCGAACCTCGCCCTCGGTCCGCCCACCGCACCCGGTCGCGTGAGCACTCTCACGCGACATTTCGGACACCACCGCGGCCCTCGGGGGCCTACCGCGTTTCCCCGTCCGCGGCAACGACTTCCCAGCTCACCCCCGGCAAACCCCGACCCCTGGGTGGGGTCACCCCCACCCAGGACCTCGGGTTTCCCCCAATGTCACCGGCCACCCGAATCCGTACCGTCGATCCCATGAACCTCGTCGACTGGGTCACCGACCTGATGCAATCGGCCGGCGCACCCGGAGCGGCACTGGCGATCGCGCTGGAGAACCTCTTCCCGCCCCTGCCCAGCGAGGTCTTCCTCCCCCTGGCCGGTTTCACCGCGGCCCAGGGCAAGATGTCCCTGCTCGACGCGATCCTCTGGACCACCGCGGGTTCGGTGGCCGGCGCCCTGCTCCTCTACTGGCTCGGCCACCTGCTGGGCCGCGACCGGGTCCGGCGCATCGCCGCCCGCATGCCGCTGGTGCGCGTGTCCGACGTGGACAAGACCGAGGCCTGGTTCCTCCGCAACGGCTACCGCGCGGTCTTCTTCGGCCGGATGATCCCGGTGTTCCGCAGCCTGATCTCCATCCCGGCCGGCGTGGAGCGGATGCGACTGGCACCGTTCCTCGGCTACACCGCGGCCGGCAGCCTCCTCTGGAACACCGCGCTGATCCTCGCGGGCTACCTCCTCGGCGACAACTGGCACCTCGTCGAGCAGTACGTCGGCCTGGCCTCCACGGGTGTGCTGGCGCTGGCCGGTGTCGCGCTGGCCGTCTTCATCACCACCCGGCTCACCACCTCCCGGCTCACCACCTCCCGACTCGCCACCACCCGGCTCGCCGCCTCCCGACTCGCCAAGCCCAAGCGCCGGACCCACTCGGACTCCTGACCCGGTCCGGCACCCACGCGTTCCGACACGTTCCGTCCCGCCTCCCCGCGTTCCTCTTCCCCCACGGGGCGAGCGAGCGGCCGATTCCGGACACAAGTCACCCGATCGAGCGACACCACACGAAGTCACCCCGGTAAGACGGGCGAACCGCCGGATCAGGACACGCGCCACCCGATCGAGCGACAACGCGAGACCGCCGCAACGCCGCTACCAGCGCCTTCACCCCGCCAAAGCACCCTCAACCCCCGAGCGCCCAACCCCCGGACTCCCAGCCCCCGAACCCCCAGCCTCAAGACCGAGAAACCGCACCAACTCCCGCACCGCACTCCGCCCCGCCCGGTTCGCCCCGATGGTGCTGGCCGAAGGCCCGTACCCGACCAGGTGGATCCGCGGATCACGCACGACCCGCGTCCCGTCCACCTGCACCCCACCCCCGGCCGCACGCAGACGCAGCGGCGCCAGGTGGTCGAGGTCGTGCCGGAACCCGGTGGCCCACAGGATGACGTCGGCGGCGTACCGCTCGCCCGACTCCCATTCGACGCCGTCGGGGACGACGCGGGAGAACATCGGCCAGCGCTGGAGGACGCCGTCGGCCAGCGCGGCGAGGGTCCGGTCGTTCAGGGGGAGGCCGGTCACGCTCACCACGCTGCGCGGGATCAGGCCGGCGCGGACGCGTTCCTCCACCAGGGCGACGACCTGGCGGCCGTAGTCCTCGGTGAACGGGCCCTCGTGCCACACCGGTTCGTGGCGGGTGACCCAGCGGGTCGAGGCGGCGAGCGGGGCGATTTCCATCAGCAGTTGGGTGGCTGAGGCGCCGCCGCCGACCACGACCACGCGTTTGCCGGCGAAGGCGGTGGGGCCCTGGTAGTCGGCGGTGTGCAGGTGCAGGCCGCGGAACGTGGACTGGCCGGGGTAGTGCGGCCAGAACGGGCGGCGCCACGTGCCGGTCGCGTTGATCAGGCCGCGGGTGGTCCAGGTGCCCGCGGAGGTCTCGACCCGCAGCAGGGGCGAGTCGGAGGTGACCGCGGAGACGGTCACCGGGCGCAGCACCGGCAGGTCGAACAGGCGCTCGTAGCGCGCGAAGTACGACGGGATCGCCTCGCGGGCGGGGGCGTCCGGGGGTGGTTGTTCGAAGGGCATGCCGGGGAGCTCGTGGATGCCGTGCACGGTGCGCATGCGCAGGCTCGGCCACCGGTGCTGCCACGCGCCGCCGGGTGCGGGGTTCGCGTCCAGCACGACGTGGTCGACGTTCCGCCTGCGCAGGAAGTAGGAGGCCGAGAGGCCCGCCTGGCCCGCTCCGATCACCACGACATCCGTCACACCCACGTCAACCCGCGACCGCCACCGGGTGATTTCGGATGTGACCGAGCAGTCACCAGCACCGCGCGCAGGCTCGGACCGGCGGACGCCCGACGAGTTACCCGGCTCACGGAAGAAGTCGCGAAGTATCGGTGTTGATCGATGTATGAGCCGCCTCAGTGAGATCCCGCTGTCCGTCCTCGACCTCGCCCCGATCGGTTCGGGCTCGGACGCGACGGCCGCGCTGCAGAACTCCAGGGAGCTCGCCCAGCAGGCCGAACGCCTCGGCTACCACCGCTACTGGTTCGCCGAGCACCACAACATGCCCGGTATCGCGAGCTCGGCGCCCGCGGTGCTGATCGGGCACGTCGCGTCGGCGACCGAGCGGATTCGCGTCGGGTCGGGTGGCGTCATGCTGCCCAACCACGCGCCGCTCGTGGTCGCCGAGCAGTTCGGCATGCTGGAGGCGCTGCACCCCGGCCGCATCGACCTGGGCATCGGGCGCGCGCCCGGTACCGACCAGAAGACGGCGCGGGCGCTGCGGCGGACCGAGGCCGGGCTGTCCGCGGAGAACTTCCCGCAGGAGCTGACCGAGCTGATCGGCTACTTCGACGGCACCGCCGAGCTCAACGCCGTGCCCGCCGCGGGCAACAAGCCGCCGATCTGGCTGCTCGGCTCGTCCGGCTACAGCGCGCAGGCCGCGGGGCTGCTGGGGCTGCCGTTCGCGTTCGCCCACCACTTCAGCGCGCAGAACACGCTGCCGGCGCTCGCGTTGTACCGCAAGCACTTCCGGCCCTCGGAGGTCCTCAGCGAGCCGTACGCGATGGTGTGCGCCTCGGTGGTCGTGGCCGACACCGACGAGCGCGCCCGCTACCTCGCGGGTCCGGGTGCGCTGTCGTTCGTGAAGCTGCGCCAGGGCCGGCCGGCTCCGCTGGCCACGCCGGAGGAGGCCGCCGCCTACCCGTACACCGAGATCGACGAGCTCGTGATCGAGGACCGGATGGCCACCCAGGTCATCGGTTCGCCGCAGACGGTCGCCGCCGGACTGGGCGAGCTGCTGGAGTCGACGGCGGCCGACGAGCTCATGGTGACGACCATCGTGCACGGGCAGCAGGACCGGCTGCGGTCGTTCGAACTGCTGAGCGAGCTTGCCGAACGGACGCCCGCGCTGGGCCGTTCAGCCGCACATACGTGAGTCGGTCACGCCTGAGCTTCACGTTTCGTACGACTGACGTTGGTCTGAACGGGTGATAATCGGCTCCGCTTGTAGCGCGAGGCACACCCTGCGCGATGATCGGTGTGAGCGCGCACGCCCCCCGACGCGCTCCCTAGCTTCACCCGACGGACGGCGTGGGGCCGGCGCTCTCTTGTGGCGCCGCCCACGCCGCCCATCACGAGTCGGCATCGTCCCGGCACCAGGTCCGCTTCAAGGGCCCCTTTCCTCCCCCGCTCGCCCCGCGGCACCGTCACAGTTGACGGGAGTCGTCCACACCCACCGCCGGGGTGGGAAAGGGGAGTTCGTGAAGTTCGCCAAATCGGCAGCGGGTCTCTGCCTGCTGCTGGCCGTGGCGGGATGTGCGGGCCCCAGTGTCGCCGTCACCACGGACGAGAGCCTGACCGTCGAGCAACGGGCCGAGACGCCCGACGCCGCCACCAACGCCGCCTTCGGCACCCAGCGGGTGTGGGGCTCCGGTCTCTCCGTCGTGGTGTCGGCCCCGAGATCGCTCTCACCGTCGGACACGGCCACCCCGCGCGCCGCGCGCACGGCCGTCTTCACGCTCACCGTCTACAACGGCTCGAAGAACGCCTACAAGCCCTCTCAGCTCGCCGTGAAGGCGACGGCGAACGGTGCCGCGGCTCCCGAGCTGGTCGACTCGGTGCAGGGCCTCAACGGCCTCGCCGCGGCCGTCGCCGAGCTGCCGCCCGGCAAGGACACCCAGGTGGTGCTCGCGTTCGCCGTGGCGGAGGGGCCGGTGCAGATGCAGCTGACCGTGCAGCCCGGCGGCCAGGGCCAGGACGCACCGACCGTGTTCGAGGGCCAGGCCTAGTCTCAAGGCCATGAGCACCCGTCTCGAACCAGGGGACACCGCACCCGCCTTCACGCTGCCCGACAGCGACGGCAAGCCGGTGTCGCTGTCCGACTACCTCGGCAGGTCAGTGGTCGTGTACTTCTACCCGGCCGCGAGCACCCCGGGCTGCACCAAGCAGGCCTGCGACTTCCGCGACAGCCTCGCCCAGCTGAACGACCTGGGCTACGCCGTCGTCGGCATCTCGCCGGACAAGCAGGAGAAGCTCGCGAAGTTCCGCGACGCGGAGGGCCTCACCTTCCCGCTGCTCGGTGACACCGAGAAGACCGTCCTCACCGAGTGGGGCGCGTTCGGCGAGAAGCAGAACTACGGGCGCACCGTGCAGGGCGTCATCCGCTCCACGTTCCTCGTCGGCCCGGACGGCAAGGTCGTGAAGGCGATGTACAACGTGCGCGCCACCGGTCACGTCGCGAAGCTGCTGCGCGAGCTCCCGGCCTGAAAAATCACCTGGAAATGTGATACCGCCGCCGCAGGACTTGCGGCGGCGGCCCCTTCTTCGGGTATGGTCGAGGTGAGGGCGTGCAACAACTGCCGCCCCTGTTCCGGTGAGGGTGATACACCGTGTGTCGCTTGACGGCACCTCGCGGCCCCGACATCCCGTCTGATTTCGTCTTGCGCGTCCACTTCCCCACGCGCGGCGGTTGACCAGGGCGTTCTGCCCTCAGTCCACCGTTCGCAAGCAAACACGCATGCCTGGCGCTGCGTGCATTTCGTGCTGGGAAAATTCAATGCTCAAGTGGGTGCTGCTCACCATCGCCGTGGCAGCGGAAGTTTTCGCGACCCTTTGTCTGAAGTACTCCGACGGTTTCACGAAACCGTGGCCCGTCGTCGGTCTCGGCGCCGGGTTCCTCACCGCTCTCTACCTGGAGTCGGTGGTGATCCGGATGGGGCTGCCGGTCGCCATCACGTACGCGATCTGGGCGGGCGCGGGCATCGCGCTGGTCACCCTCACCAGCCGCGTGCTGTTCTCCGACCCGCTGAACCTCGCCATGCTCGGCGGCATGGCGCTCATCGCGGCCGGCGTGTGCGTGGTGTCGGTCGCCTCGCACGCACACGCCGTCACGGCCTAACGCAGCTTGCGCAGGTGCGGGACCAGCAGCTTCAGCGCCCGGCCCCGGTGGGACTGGGCGTCCTTCTCCTCGGCGCTCAGCTCCGCCGAGGTGACCATGTAGCCCTCGGGCAGGAAGATCGGGTCGTAGCCGAAGCCGTTCGTCCCGCGCCGCTCGCGCAGCAGGGAACCCCGCCACTCGCCGCGGACCACGACCTCCTCGCCGCCGGGCACGACCAGCGCGACCACCGACACGAACGCCGCGCCACGGCGTTCGTCCGGCACGTCGCCGAGCTGGCCCAGGAGCAGGTCGAGGTTCGCGTCGTCGTCGCCGTGGCGGCCGGACCAGCGCGCGGACAGCACGCCGGGCATGCCGTTCAGCTCGTCGACGGCCAGGCCGGAGTCGTCGGCCACGGACACCAGACCGGTGGCCGCAGCGGCGTCACGGGCCTTGGCCAGCGCGTTGCCCTCGAAGTCCGGCGCGGTCTCCGGTGCCTCGGGGAACTCCGGCACGTCCGCGAGCGACAGCACCTCGATGCCCGACAGCTCCTCGGCCACGACGATGCGCTGCAGCTCGCGGAGCTTCTTGGCGTTGCGGGAGGCGAGCAGGAGCTTCACCGGCGACCACCGGACTTCGGCTCGGGCAGCACGCCGGGGTACGGGGCGGACAGGGCCTCGGCCTGCAGGCGGTTGAGCTGCGCGCAGCCCTCCAGGGCCACGTCCAGCATGCGGTCCAGGGTGGACCGGGCGAACGTGGCGCCCTCACCGGTGCCCTGCACCTCGATCAACGTGCCCGCGTCGGTGGCGACGACGTTCATGTCGACCTCGGCGCGCGAGTCCTCCTCGTAGGGCAGGTCCAGGCGCACGCGGCCGTCGACCACGCCCACCGACACCGCGGACACCGCGCACGACAGCGGCGACGGGTCGGCCAGGCGACCGGCCGCGCCCAGGTACGTCACCGCGTCGGCCAGCGCCACGTAGGCGCCGGTGATCGCCGCCGTGCGGGTGCCGCCGTCGGCCTGGATCACGTCGCAGTCGATGACGATGGTGTTCTCGCCCAGCGCCGCCAGGTCGATGCACGCGCGCAACGAGCGGCCGATCAGCCGGGAGATCTCGTGCGTGCGCCCGCCGATGCGGCCCTTCACGGACTCCCGGTCGCTGCGGGAGTGCGTGGCGGACGGGAGCATCGCGTACTCGGCGGTCACCCAGCCGAGACCCGAGCCCGACCGCCAGCGGGGAACGCCTTCGGTGACACTCGCGGCGCACAGCACGCGGGTGTTCCCGAACTCGATCAGGACCGAGCCGGCCGGCCAGGTCTGATATCCACGCGTGATCCGGATGTCACGCAACACGTCGTCGTTTCGGCCGTCGCTTCGCACCACGGCCCATACCCTAATGAACCCCGCGGGGCGCACTGGCGTAGGGAGAGACATGCTGACGATCGACGGTATTCCGATCCACCCGTTGCTCGTGCACGCCGTGGTCGTGCTGCTGCCCCTGGCGGCGCTCGGCTCGATCGCGATCGCACTGGTCCCGGCCTGGCGGCGCAGGTACGCCTGGCCCGTTCTCGGGGTCACCCTGGCCGGTGTCGCCGCCGTGCCGGTCGCGAAGCAGGCGGGCGAGGACCTCCAGGCCGCACTCGAACGCGCCACCGGTGCGGCGAACCCGGTCATCCAGGCGCACGCGGACCTGGGCGACCTGCTGCTGCCCGTCGCGCTCGGCTTCGGCGTCGCGGTGATCGCGCTGCTGGTCGCCGGGCGCCTCGCCGACCGGGAACGCGAGGCGGAGGCACCCACCACGAGGACGTGGCGGGTGGTCTCAGTCGTCGTGTCGGTGCTGGTCGTCGTGCTCGCGGCCGGGACCGTGGTGCAGACGGTCAGGGCCGGTCACAGCGGGTCGGAGGCCGTCTGGAGCGGCGTCGGGAGCTGAAGCGGCGCGGTCGCGGACTGCTTCAGCGTGCGGGTGACCGTGCAGAACTGCTCCACGGCACGCCGCACGACGACCTCCAGGGCCTCCGGGTCGTCCACCGCGGACAGGTCGTAGGACAGCGCCACCGGGATCGACACGACCTCGTTGCCGCTCTCGGACTGGACGGCGTCCGCGACCGCCGACAGCTCCTCACCGCCGGTGCGGCGCAGGATCAGCGTCTCCGACGTCACCAGCGCGCAGCCCGCGGCGGCCGCGACGAGCAGCTCCACCGGGCTGAACGAGCCCTCCTGCCCCTTGCGCCCGATCCGCACCGACGCGCCGCGGTCGTTCGTCGCGACGAACTCGTGCTCGCCCACCCGTTCCAGCTCGATCACGCCATCTCCCCCACTTCGTACCGGCCGCCCTCTACGACCAGTTCGCTCGGCCCGGCGAAGGCCGACCGGGCCTCCGCGAGCACGTCGTCCCGCGACGTCCACGGCGGAACGTGCGTCACCAGCAGCCGCCCCGCGCCGGCCCGCGCGGCCAGCTGTCCCGCTTCGAGCCCGGACAGGTGCAGGTCCGCGACCCGGTCGGGCGCGTGCGTCCAGCTCGCCTCCGCGAGCAGCACGTCCACCCCGTCGGCCAGCGCGTCCAGCGCCGCGCACGGCCCGCTGTCACCGGTGTAGGCCAGTGTCGCGCCACCGCAGGAGATCCGGAACCCGTACGCCTCGCAAGGATGCGCGACCACAGCGGACTCCACGGTGAACGGTCCGATGTGGACGGTGGAGCCCAGCGGGTGGAACTCGAAGACGTCCGTGAGGTCCAGCGACGCGCGTTCCTCCTCGGAAGGCGCGTAGGCGGCGGCGAACCGCGCGTGGGCCTGGGAAGGCGCGTAGACCGGCAGGACGGCGGACGGCGGGCTGGGGTGGTACTTGCGCGCCACGTACAGCGACGACACGTCGATGCAGTGGTCGGGGTGCAGGTGCGACAGCACCAGCGCGTCCATCGAGAACAGCGGGCGCTCCTGCTGGAACCGCCCCAGCACGCCGTTGCCGAGCTCCAGCACCAGCGTGAAGCCGTCCGCCTCCAGCAGGTACCCCGACGCCGCCGCGCCAGGTCCCGGAATGCTGCCGGAGCAGCCCAGCACGGTCAGCAGCACCGTTACCCCCACTGTTCGAACGTCGGCAGGAACCTGGCGGCCAGCTTGGCGAAGCGCTCCGGCGGACCGGTGCACGTCACCCGGTGCACGGGCGGGTCGGCGGCGAAGTCGTCGCGTTCGGTCAGCAGCCGCACCACGTCCTTCACGGTCTCCTCGGCGCTGGACACCAGCGTCACGTGCTCGCCCATGACGATCTGGATCACGCCGGTCAGCAGCGGGTAGTGGGTGCACCCCAGCACCACGGTGTCGACCTCGGCGCGCTGCAACGGTTCCAGGTAGGCCTGGGCGAGACCCAGCACCTGCCGGCCGGAGGTGACGCCGCGTTCCACGAAGTCGACGAACCGCGGGCAGGCCGCCGCCGTGACGGTGACGTCCCGCGCGGCCTGGAAGGAGTCCTGGTAGGCGTGCGAGTTGATCGTGCCGACCGTGGCGATCACACCGACCCGGCCGGACCGCGTCGACCGCACCGCGCGGCGCACCGCGGGCAGGATCACCTCGACCACCGGCACGTCGTAACGTTCCCGCGCATCGCGGAAGCAGGCGGCGGAGGCGGTGTTGCAGGCGATCACGAGCATCTTGGCGCCCTCGCCGACCAGCCGGTCGCACACCTCCAGGGCGTGCTTGCGGGCCTGCGCGATGGGCAGCGGCCCGTAGGGACCGTTCGCGGTGTCACCGATGTAGTGGATCGACTCGCCGGGCAGCTGTTCCACGACGGCTCTGGCGACCGTCAGGCCGCCGACGCCCGAGTCCATGATCCCGATCGTCACGCCGTGAATGTAGCCGGTGCGGCCGCCCTGCGGTTGTCGCGAGAAACACCCCACGCGGCCAGGACTCCACCCATTGCGCCGAACAGGTGGCCTTCCCACGACACGCCCGGCTGGCCCGGCAGCACACCCCACAGCGCCGCGCCGTACAGGGCGAACACGCCGACGGCGATCACGAGCTGCAGCCACGACCGCGCGAAGACACCGCGCACCAGCAGGAAGGTGAGGAAGCCGAACACGAGCCCGGACGCGCCGATGTGGCTGCCCTCGCTGCCGAACACCCAGACGCCGAGCGTGCTCGTCAACCAGATGACCGCGGTGACCTGGAAGAACTGCTTCAACCCACCGGAGGAGGCCAGGAACCCCAGCAGCAGCAACGGAACCGCGTTGCCGGTGAGGTGGCTCCAGTCGCCGTGGATCAGCGGCATCCACGCCAGGTTGTCCCACTGGCTGAAGTCGCGCGGCCGCACGCCGTCGTCCTCCAGCGAGCCACCGGTGGCGACGTCGAAGGCCTCGACGACGTAGAGGAAGCCGACGAACCCGGCCACCACCAGCAGCGACAGCACGGGGTGCGGCGGTATGACCCGTTTCGCGAGCGCAGTGCGGTCCACGTGTCCAGCCTACGTGCACCTAAGGTGGTCGGGTGTCGATCGAGGTAGCGGTGCGCGTATCGGCCCAGCTCGGCGAGGGGCCGACCTGGGACCACAGCAGCTCCACCCTGCTGTGGGTGGACATCCTGGCGTCCGAGGTGCACCGGTACGCGCCGGCGCGTGACGACGACGCGGTGCTCGCGCTCCCCCAGCACGTGGGCGCCGCGAAGCCGCGTGCGCAGGGCGGCCTCGTCTGCAACCTGCGCGACGGCATCGCGCTGGTCGACCGCGACGGCACCAAGAGCTGGCTCGTCTACTGGGCGCGCGACGGGGTGCGCGGCAACGACGCGGGCGTCGACCCGTCCGGCCGGCTGTGGGCCGGGACGATGCGCTACGACCAGGCGGCGAACGAGGGCTGGCTCGCGCGGGTCTCCGGTGACGGCGCGGCGAAGGTCGTGGTCAGCGAGGTCAACACGAGCAACGGCGTGGGCTGGAGCCCGGACGGCACGCTCATGTACTTCATCGACACGCCCACCCGCCGCATCGACGTGTTCGACTTCGACAACGCCGCGGGCACGGTCTCGAACCGCCGCCCGCTCGCCCATATCGGCGGCACCGACGGCTCACCGGACGGGCTGACGGTGGACGCCGACGGGTGCGTGTGGGTCGCGCTGTGGGGTGGTCACGCGGTGCGCCGCTACACCCCGGGCGGCGAGCTGGACCGGGAGGTGGCGCTGCCGGTGGACCAGCCGACGGCGTGCTGCTTCGGCGGCAGCGACTTCACCGACCTCTACGTCACCTCGGCCCGCGTCGGGCTGTCCGACGAGACGTTGGTGCAGCGGCAGCTCAACGGGTCCGTGCTCGTGCTGCCCGGGATCGGCGCCGGACTGCCGGGAGTCGCGTTCGCGGGCTGAGGTGCGGTGACCGGAGTGGTCACCGCACAACCGGTCAGGCCCAGAGGTGCCCGTCGAGCCGCGCCGCCGCCTCGTCCAGGGTGCCCGAGTACGCGCCCGTGGACAGGTACTTCCAGCCGGCGTCGCAGACGATGAACACGATCTCGGCGGACTTGCCTGCGACCTCGGCCTTCTGCGCCACGGCCAGCGCGGCGTGCAGGATCGCACCGGTCGAGATGCCCGCGAAGATGCCCTCGGACTCCAGCAGCTGCCGGGTGCGGCGCAACGCGTCGTAGGAGCCGACCGAGTACCGCCCGGTCAGCACCGACTCGTCGTACAGCTCCGGCACGAAGCCCTCGTCGAGGTTGCGCAGGCCGTACACCAGCTCGCCGTAGCGCGGTTCCGCGGCGATGATCTGCACGTCCGGCTTGGCCTCGCGCAGGTACCGACCGACACCGACGAGCGTGCCCGTCGTGCCCAGGCCGGCCACGAAGTGCGTGATCTCCGGCAGGTCGGCGAGGATCTCCGGCCCGGTGCCGCGGAAGTGCGCGTCGGCGTTGGCCGGGTTGCCGTACTGGTAGAGCATCACCCAGTCCGGGTTCTGCTTGGCGAGCTCCTTGGCCGTGGCGACGGCCTGGTTCGACCCGCCGGCCGCCGGGGAGAACACGATCCGCGCGCCGTAGGCCTGCAGCAGCTGGCGGCGTTCGGTCGAGGTGTTCTCCGGCATCACGCACACCAGGCCGTAGCCCTTGAGCTTCGCGGCCATGGCCAGCGCGATGCCGGTGTTGCCCGAGGTCGGCTCCAGGATCGTGGCACCGGGGCGCAGCACGCCGTCCCGCTCCGCCGCCTCGATCATGGCCAGCGCGGGCCGGTCCTTGATCGAGCCGGTCGGGTTGCGGTCCTCGAGCTTCGCCCAGATGCGCACGTTCTCCGACGGGGACAGCCTCGGCAGGCCCACCAGCGGGGTCCCGCCGAGCGCGTCCAGCAGCGAGTCGTAGCGCGCCATGGTGTGGCTCAGCCGCCCGCGACGGCCGGGAGGATGGTGACGTTGTCGCCGTCCTTCACCGCGGCGTCGAGGCCACCGGCGAAGCGCACGTCCTCGTCGTTGACGTAGACGTTGACGAAGCGGTGCAGCGCACCCTCCTTGACCAGGCGGGCCTTGAGGCCGCCGTGGTTGTTCTCCAGGTCGTCGATGACCTCGGCGAGCGTCGCGCCGGTGGCGGACACCGACTTCTCGCCCCCGGTGTGGGTGCGCAGGATGGTCGGGATCGACACGGTGACGGCCATGGTGGTTCTACCTCCGGGAGAAACTTCAGGATTCGATGATCTTGACCGGTTCCTCGGTCACGACGCCGTCGACGATGCGGTACGACCGCAGCTCGTGCTCGATCGGGTCACGCGTGGAGACCAGCACGTAGTGCGCCTCCGGCTCGCCCGCGAACGAGATGTCGGTGCGGGACGGGTACGCCTCGGTGGCGGTGTGCGAGTGGTAGACGACCACCGGCACCTCGTCGTTGGCGTCCATCTCCCGCCACACCTTGAGCTGCTCACCCGCGTCGAACCGGTAGAAGGTGGGCGACCTCTCGGCGTTCTCCATCTCGATGAAGCGCTCGGGGCGGTCCGAGCCCGCGGGCCCGGCGATCACCCCGCACGCCTCGTCGGGGTGGTCACGGCGGGCGTGGGCCACCATCGCGTCCACCAGGTCACGGCGAATCACCAGCACGCAGTCAATCCTACGGGCTGGCGGAAGTTGTCTCGGTATGCGAGATAACACCTCCCGCACCTGGCCTTGCCTGCGCAGATGCGGGCTCCGGGACGGTCACCGCCGCCGGCTGAGCACCACCACGAGGTAGAGCGCCAGCAACGCCACACCGCGCCGCCGCTGCCCCTGGTCCAGGGTGCGCCATGCGGCCAGCTCCGCCCACGCGGCGAGCGGGGTGGTGAGCACGCCCAGCTTCATCAGCACCTTCCCGACCCCCGGCGGGACCAGGAAGGACGCCACGAAGAGCCCGGCGGGCGCGACCGCCACCAGCTCCCTCCCGGGCACCTCGCGGCCCGCCACGGAGGGCGGTACGAGCTCGGACACGACACCGGCTGCCTGATCGATCACATCGGCCATGCCGGCGGGTTACCCACTCAGAGGTCGCGGAACGCCTGCACGCCGTTCGCGGTCGTCGCCTCGCGCGCACCGGACACCACGGCCTCGGCGAACGCGTCCGCGGCGGCCGTGCAGAGCGCGTCCAAGGCGAACGCGCGCGGTTCCGCGAGCGGGCGGGCGCCGGTGGCCAGTGCGAACACCGTGTCACCGTCGAACATGGAGTGCGCGGGGCGCACCGCCCGCGCGAGCCCGTCCTGGGCGACCATCGCGAGGCGCTGGCACTCCGCTTTGGACAGTTCCGCGTCGACGGCGACCACGCCGATCGTGGTGTTCAGCCCGTCCGGTTTGCGCTGCGGCAGCACCACCGGTGACGTGCCGAGTGACGGCAGCCACGGCAGGCCCGTCGCGCGGTCCACGACCTCACCGGCCGCGTTGACCACGGCGAGCGCCCCGATGTGGTGGTCACCGACCCGGCCGGTGAACGCGCCGATGCCGCCCTTGAGCGACCCGACCCGCGCACCGGCACCCGCGCCGACGCAGCCCAGGGCGAACTCCGCGGCGGCAGCGGCACAGGCTTCGTAGCCGAACGAGGCGTCCGGCCGGTTGCCCCACTCGGACATCGGCAGGTCGAAGATCACCGCACCGGGCACGATCGGCACCACGTGGTGCGGCTGCGCGCCGACCTGGAAGCCGATCGAGCGTTCGGAGAGCCAGCGCATCACGCCGTCCGCCGCCGCGAGCCCGTACGCCGACCCGCCGGACAGGCAGATCGCGTGCACCTGCTGCACCAGGTTCGCCGGGTCCAGCAGGTCGGTCTCGCGGGTGCCCGGGGCGCCGCCGCGGCCGTCGACCGCGCCCACCGCGCCGGCGGGCACCAGCACGACCGTCGTGCCGGTGTTCCAGCCGGGTTCGACGCGGTGGTGGTGCCCGACCAGCACGCCGGGGATCACGCCAGCATCGCCTCGACCAGCGTCTCCTGCACCCAGGTGAGCCAGTGGTAGACGCCCAGGTGCGGCGAGCGCGGGTCCTCCGGGGGCAGCTCGTCCGGCATGTCCTCCTGGACGTCCAGCGCCGTCCCGAGGGCCAGACGCACGTCGTTGAGCGACGCGAGCCAGGCCTCCGCCTCACCGATCGTCAGCCTGATCTCCCCGCCGTCGGGAGAGCAGGTCCGCAGCACGGTCTCGGCGGCACCGGTCTTCTGGTCCAGCAGCTCCGGCTCGTGCAACGACCGCAGAGCCGCCGCGGAGTCCACCTCCGCGGGGTCGGGCGCGTCGTCGTCGAGCCGGTGGAAGTCCGGCAGCAACCGGCCCAGGATCGGGTCGTCGGGTGCCTGCGAGGGTCCGGTCCTGATCCCGGTCAGCTCGGCGAGCTCGTCCTGGGGCGCTTCCTCGGCGCGGGCCATCAGCATGTCCTGGATCTGGCTGACCAGACCCCGCACGACCGCCGCCTCCTGGCGGTCGAGCCTGCCGACGACGACGTCACCGTCGCGGATCCACCGCTTCACGAGGCCCGCTGCATGGTCGCCCAGAGCCCTGCCGCGTGGAGCTTCGCCACGTCGGCCTCCACCTTGTCCTTGGTGCCCGATGTCACGATCGCCTTGCCCTTGTGGTGCACGTCGAGCATCAGCTTGGTCGCTTTGTCCCTGCTGAACCCGAACAGCTTCTGGAAGACGTACGTCACGTACGACATGAGGTTGACCGGGTCGTTCCAGACCACGGTCTGCCATGGCCGGTCCTCGGCTGCGATCTCCGCGCCAATGGGCTCGGCATGCGTCCGTTCCTGTTCGACGGGCGTGGTCATACCGCCAATGGTGTCATGTTCGCCGCAGTCGCGGAGACGGCATGCGGCTAAACCGGATGCGACCTTAGGGTGGGTGACCATGAACTCCACGGCCTTGCTGACCGACCACTACGAGCTGACGATGCTCGCGGCCGCGCTGCGTGACGGCACCGGTGACCGTCCGTGCGTGTTCGAGGTGTTCGCGCGCAGGCTCCCGGACGGCCGCCGCTACGGCGTGGTCGCGGGGGTGAACCGGCTGCTCGACGCCATCGAGGACTTCCGCTTCGGCGAGGAGGAGATCGACCAGCTGCGCCGCAACGCCGTGGTCGACGACGCCACGCTGGAGTGGCTCGCGAACTACCGGTTCTCCGGTGAGGTCGACGGCTACCCGGAGGGCGAGCTCTACTTCCCCGGCTCCCCGGTGCTGACCGTGCGCGCCTCGTTCGCCGAGGGCGTGGTGCTGGAGACGCTGGCGCTGTCGATCCTCAACCACGACAGCGCCATCGCCTCGGCCGCCGCCCGCATGGTCACCGCCGCGAACGGCCGGCACATGATCGAGATGGGCTCCCGCCGCACGCACGAGGAAGCCGCCGTGGCATGTGCCCGCGCGGCCTACCTGGCGGGCTTCCACGCGACCTCCAACCTGGAGGCGGGCCGCAGGCACGGCATCCCGACGGCCGGCACGTGCGCGCACGCGTTCACGTTGCTGCACGACACCGAGGAAGAGGCGTTCCGCAGCCAGGTCGAGGCGCTGGGCGTCGGCACGACGCTGCTGGTCGACACCTACGACATCACCGAGGGCATCAAGACGGCCGTGGCCGTCGCGGGCCCCGAGCTGGGCGCGATCCGGATCGACTCCGGTGACCTCGGCGTGATGGCCAGGCAGGCGCGCGACCAGCTCGACGCGCTGGGTGCGAAGAACACCCGGATCGTCGTGTCCAGCGACCTCGACGAGTACGCCATCGCCGCCCTGCGCGCGGAGCCCGTGGACGCCTACGGCGTGGGCACCTCGGTCGTGACCGGGTCCGGCGCGCCGACCGCGGGCATGGTCTACAAGCTCGTCGAGGTCGACGGGCGGCACGTGGAGAAGCGCAGCACGTCGAAGCAGTCGCGCGGCGGCTGGAAGAAGGCGCTGCGCCGGCACAAGGACACCGGCACGGCGCTGGAGGAGGTCGTGTTCCAGGCCACCGCGGAACCCGAGCTGGGCCCGCACGACCGGCTCGTGCAGGTCCCGCTGATGCGGGCGGGCAAGCTCGCCGACGGCGTCCCCGGGCTGGAGCAGAACCGCGAACGCCTGCGGGCCGCGCTGGTCAGCGTGCCGTGGGAGGGCCTGAAGCTCTCGCGCGGCGAGCCCGCGATCCCGACGGTCTACCTGGAGGAGTCGAAGTGACCAAGGCACTGATCGTCGTCGACGTGCAGAACGACTTCTGCGAGGGCGGGTCCCTCGCGGTCGCCGGTGGCGCGGCCGTGGCGGAGGCCATCTCGCGGCACATCGCGGCCTCGTCCTACGACCACGTCGTGGCGACCCGCGACTACCACGTGGACCCCGGTGAGCACTTCAGCGAGACGCCGGACTTCGTCGACAGCTGGCCGGTGCACTGCGTGGCCGGCACGGCCGGTGCGTCGTTCCACCCCGAGCTCGACGTCGCCGGGATCGAGCAGGTGTTCTCGAAGGGCCGGTTCGCCGCGGCGTACTCCGGGTTCGAGGCGGAGAACGACCTCGCGGGCTGGCTCACCGCCAAGGGCGTGACCGAGGTGGACGTCGTGGGCATCGCGACGGACCACTGCGTGCGGGCCACGGCGCTCGACGCGCACCGCAACGGGTTCCGCACGACGGTGCTGGCCGGGCTGACCGCGGCCGTGGCGCAGAACACCCGCGACGCCGCTCTGGACGAGCTGCGCGCCGCGGGTGTCGTGGTGTCCTGAGCTGCCCCGACCGCTACGGGGTGGGCGAGCAGGCCGCCGTGCCGAGGGTGATGCTGCCCGTGTAGCCGGACGACGGCTCGAACGTGATCCGCAGCAGGGTCGTGCTGAGGCTGCCGTCGTTCGGCTCCGGGAACGCGGTGTCGGTGAACTTCGCCTTGGCCAGCACGGTTCCGGTGCTGGACTTGACGTCGTGGACGTACCCGGCGGGGATCTGCGCGGGCAGCCCCGGCCAGCCGGACAGGCCCTTGAGCCCCCAGGCCGCCTGCGTGCCCTCCGCGTCGGCGGAGCAGGTGATCGTCCACTCGGCGATCTTGAGCCGCGGGCCCTTCTGCGCCATCAGCGCCGACAGCTCGAAGGCGGTGCCCTTGGCCGTCGACGTCGTCGTGGTGGTGAACTCCGCCTCGTTGACCACGGTGGTCGTGCAGGTGGAGGACGTCGCACCGATCTTGAGCCCGGTCCCGCTCACCGCGGGGCTCGCCCCGGTGACCGTGCCCGCCTGCTCCGGGTTCACGTCGCACACGGCGAGCGGGCCGACCACGACCGTCTGGCCGCCCTGCTGCGCGAAGTCCGCGGACCCGGACGACGCGCGGCCGGGCGGGTTCGCCGCCAGCGCGGGCGCGGCCGTGGCGAAGGTCAACGCGACCACGACACCGGCGATCACACTCTTGCGCACTTCGGTCCCCTAGGGCTCGGTCATGTTCGGTTCCTGACCCCGATCCTCTCCGCGTCGCACGGCTGAGCCGACAGTTCGCCCCGTACATCACCCGTTCGTGGAAGCCGGACCAACCGACCTGGTGACGCACGAGCTGCTAATACACGCCCGCGAGGGTGGCGAACGGCTCCCGGCGCGGCAGTGCGGTCGGCAGGCCGGCCAGCCGCTCGATCGCCGCGCAGACCCGGACGGCGGCACGCCCGTCGCCGAAGGGGTTGCGCCCTGGGGGGAGCCGCAACCGGGAGCCGAGCACCCAGCCCGCCTCGGCGAGGATGCGGGTGGTGTCGGTGCCGACGAGCCAGGCGCACCCGGCGTCGACGGCCAGCACGCGTTCGGTCGTCTCGCGCAGCACCAGCACGGGCACGCCGAACGACGGCGCCTCCTCCTGGAGTCCGCCGGAGTCGGTGAGCACCAGTGCGGCGCGCTTGAGCACCCGCACCAGGTCCGGGTAGTCGAGCGGGCCGGTGATGACGACCCGCTCGTGCCCGCCGAGCAGGGAGACGACCTGTTCGCGCACACCGGGGTTCGGGTGCGCGGGGACCAGCACGTGCAGGTCGGGGTGGCGGTCGGCGAGGGACCGCACGGCGTTGAGCACGCGCATCAACGGCCGGCCCCACGACTCGCGCCGGTGCACGGTGAGCAGCAGCAGCCGGCCGCCGGTGGCGTCCAGGCCGCGTTCCAGCGCGGCGAGGTCGGCGCTGCGGGCAGGGAGGTCGAGGGCGGCGACCCGCTGCACGGCGTCCACGACCGTGTTGCCGGTGACCACGACGTGGCTGTCCGGCAAGGACTCCGCGTGGAGGGCGTTGGCCGCGTCGTCGGTCGGCGCCAGGTGCAGCGAGGTGACGCGGGAGATCATCTGCCGGTTCCCCTCCTCGGGGAACGGGCCGTACAGGTCGCCGGTGCGCAGACCGGCCTCCAGGTGCGCCACGGGGATGCCGCGCCAGTACGAGGCGAGCGCCGCGGCGAGGGCGGTGGTCGTGTCGCCCTGCACCAGCGTGACCGCCGGGTCGCGGCCGGCCAGCACGGCGTCGAACTCGGGCAGCAGCCGGGAGACCAGCTCGGCCTGGGTGCCGCTGGTCCTGGGCACGTCCAGGCGCAGGTCGGGGACGAGGTCGAACGCGCTGAGGGCCTGCTCGACCATGCCGGAGTGCTGTCCGCTGTGGACGATCGTGGGGCGGAGGCCGGGGTGCCCCCTCAACGCGATCGCGACGGGGGCGATCTTCACGGCTTCCGGGCGGGTGCCCGCGACCAGCAGAACTTCCTTGCTCACACCGTTGTCCTCTCGGGGGAGGCGGGCCGGTCCGCCCGGGTGCGGGGGCATCCCCGGGCGGACCGGTGATCAGCCCGCTCGATTCGGTCTGGTTGTGGCCGGGACGGGGACCGCGCGCCGCTTCCTGCGCGCCGAGCGCAGGAGGAACGCGCCCGCGACGAGCAGCACGACTCCCGCGGCGATCCACCACGTCACGTCCGCGCCGGTGACCGCGAGGGCACCGACACCCGTGCCGACGCCCACGCCGGTTCCGGGGACCTTGTACATCGGCCGCTCTCCTAGACCGCGGTGAGCGACGCGCGCCTGCGCAGCGCCACGAACGCGACCGGGACGGCGACGACACCGAGCAGGCCGAGGCCGATCCACAGGCCGGCGCCCGACGCCATCGGGATGGGCAGGCCGGCGGGGCCGCAGGTGGCGGACGAGATGATCACGTCACCGGTGCCGATCGAGCCGAGCACGCCCTGCAGCAGCCTGATGTGGATCGCGTTGACCGTGAGGCTGCCGTCGGCGTTCTTCAGCTGCTCGTTGAAGACCACCTCGGCGACCTTGACCCCGGCGAGCGCGACGTCGAGCACGGTGTTCGGCGCCGGGTCGGCGTTGACCTGGCCGAGCTCGCCCAGGTCGACGCCCGTGAGCTTCGCCTTGCCGGCCAGGCCCTTCTGGGTGGCCGCGCACTCCGCCTCCACCAGCTCGGCGGAGACCTTGCCGGTGACCCCGGACAGCAGGTCGACCCGGACGTCCGCGGTGCTCGCCCGCGAGGACACGCCGCCGGACCTCTCGTCGCGCGACGCGGAAGCGTTGATCACACCGGTCTTGAGGATGCCGGTGAGGTCGACGCCCAGGAACGTGTTCTGCGTCGGCCCGTTCGCGCTGGCGGCGGCGAACGGCTCGGCGTTGACCGCCGGGCTGCCGAGCAGGGTCACGGTGAGCTTCGCGCCGTGGGCCGAGGCGTCCCCCGGAGCGGCCGAAGCGGGTGCGGCACCGGCCAGAAGTGCTGCGATGGCAGCAACTCCGGCCAGTCCCGTCAGTCGGAAACGCATGAAACTCCCTCCGTCATTCCTCCGGCCCCAGGGCGCGTTCGAACCAAGCTGGTTCACGCTTTCCGGGGGCAGTTACCGGCATCGGCGTTATTCCGGGGGAACTGAGGGTTACTCCCCGTATCGGGCGACATGATCACTCGACTCGCCCAGTCGGTGCCACGGATCGTGGGACTTTTGATCAATTTCCGGTCACGGCATCACTCGATCCGGGGATGAGGGCTGACGTTCCGTCAACCGATGGAAGGTCAAGTAGCCCGTCTGGGCGCTCCCTCATCGGTGGAAAGGATTCTCGGGTGACGCTTGCCCTGCGCCGCGCCGCATTCCCGAGCCGGGTGACGGTGGTCGTCCTGCTCGCACTCGCCGCCGGACTCGTGTTCGCGCACCGCCTCTACCGCACGGTGGAGATCTCGCTGTCCGGTGCGGTGCTGAGCGCCGTCAGCTCCTACGGCGTGGAGGTCGTCGCCGACCGCCAGACCGTCTACTTCGGACTGGGCTCGGACACGCCGCTGGGCCTGCGCATGACGCCCGAGTGCACGTCGGCGTTCCTGGTGCTGCCGCTGGTGGTCGTGGGCGCGGTGATGATCGCGCTGCGGCCGCGGGTCCAGTCGCGCGTGCTGGTCGCGCTGGGCGTGGCCGCGCTGGCGGTCGTGGTGGTCAACCAGTTCCGGGTGCTCACGCTGGTGGGGCTGGTGGACTGGCTGGGCGTGGACACCGGCTACTACTGGGGGCACACGCTGCTGGGGTCGATGGTGAGCGTGTTCGGTGGCGCGGCGGCACTCGTCGCATTCGTGTGGCTGGCGACGCGGAAGTGAGTCTCGACCTCGTCCTCGGGTTCACGCAGGCGCTCGCCCTGACCATGAGCGTCGCCTTCGTGACGTACGTGTTCGTGATCGTGGTGCCGTACCTGCGGCGCAAGCCCGCGCCCGTCGGTGAGCCGTCGTCGTTGGAGTGGCACTTCTTCGTGCCGTGCCGTGACGAAGAGGCCGTCATCGGTGACACGATCCGCTATCTGCGCGGGACGTTCCCCATCGCGCACGTGTGGGTCATCGACGACGACTCCGACGACCGCACCGCGGGAGTCGTGCGCGCGTTGAAGCGCAACGGTGGCGTTCGCGACCCGAACATCCATCTCGTGCAACGCCAACGCCCGTACGCGCGCACCGGCAAGGGCAACGCGTTGAACGACGCCTACCGCACGGTGAAGCTGTGGATGGGCCGGCGCGCGGACACCGAGAGCGCGATCATCGTCGTGGTCGACGCGGACGGCCGGCCGGCACCGAACTTCCTGGAGGTGTGCGCGGCCCAGCACCTCTTCGGCAACCCGCGGATCGGCGCGGTGCAGGTGGACGTGCGGATGATCAACGTGGGCCAGCGCCAGCCGGGGGTGTCGCGGTGGCGGCGCGCGTTCGGCGCCGGGCTGGTGCGCATGCAGGACCTGGAGTTCCGCACGGCCATCGCGGCGATCCAGCTCTCGCGCGGCGCGACCGGCACGATCTCCATGGGCGGCAACGGACAGGCCACGCGACTGTCCGCTTTGGACTCGATCGCCGGACCGGCGGGCAGCCCGTGGCGCGGGTCGCTGCTGGAGGACTTCGAGCTCGGCGTGCACCTGCTGACCGAGGGCTGGCACACCGGGTTCACGCTCGACACGCACGTGAACCAGGAGGCGCTGTACTCGTTGCGCCGGTTCCTCGCGCAACGCACCCGGTGGGGTCAGGGGACGATGCAGTGCACGCGCTACCTGCGGCGCATCTGGGACTCCGACCACCTGACCACGCTGGGCGCTGCCGAGATGACGTACTACCTCGCCCAGCCGTGGATGCAGCTGCTCGGCACGCTGATCTACCCGATCCCGGTGGCGCTCATGGCCTACCGGTTCGCCGTGTCGCCGTCGGAGGTCGTGTTCTGGTTCTTCGACGGCGCGTGGGTCCTGTTCACCGTGTACGGCGCGTTCGGGCTGTTGCCGTTCGTGCTGTGGGGACCGGTGTACCGCGCGCGTTGCGAGCCCGTGGGTTTCTGGAGGTCCATCGGGTACGGGTTCGGTTACGCGTTGTACATCTACACCTTCTACATCACGTCGTGGCGCGCGGTGGTCAGGCTGGCCCGAGGCCACAACGGATGGGCGAAGACCAGGCGCAACACCGAACGCGTGGGCGGCAAGGTCGCACTCGATGTGTGACCGGTCACTTTGTGCAGATCAGACAAAGACGTTCTCGAGTTCCCCTGGTTAATCTCAGGCCCTCTTGCCATTCCGCCTGGGAGGGAACGCTCGTGGCCGCTCTCGCACTCGCGCCCCGTCGCACCGTGCTCGCCGACTTCGTCCCGGGCGCACTCGCCCGCGACCTCACCCTCGTGGTGGCCGGTGCCGCCCTCACCGGTCTCGCCGCGCAGGTGGCGCTGCCGATCCCGGGCAGCCCGGTGCCGCTGACCGGTCAGACGTTCGCCGCGCTGCTGGTCGGTGCCGCGCTGGGCTGGCAGCGCGGCGCGATCTCGATGCTGCTGTACCTGATCGCCGGTGTCGCCGGTGTGCCGTGGTTCCAGGGCGGTTCGTCCGGCGTCCCGGTGTCGCTGGGCTACGTGGTGGGCTTCGTGTTCGCCGGTGCCCTGGTCGGCGCGCTCGCCGCCCGCGGTGGTGACCGCACGCCGGTGCGCACGGCCGGCACGATGGTGCTGGGCAACCTCGCGATCTACGCGGTCGGCGTGCCGTGGCTGATGGCGATGACCGGCATGGGCTTCGTGAAGGCGCTGTCGGTGGGCGTGCTGCCGTTCCTGCTCGGTGACCTGCTGAAGGTCGCACTGGCCGCCGGTCTGCTGCCGGGCGCCTGGGCCCTCGTCCGCCGCCGGTAGCGTGGACCGGGTGGTGACGCCCGGGGAGTACCTGGACCTGCTGGATGCGCGCCTGCCCGGTCTTGTGGCAGGCGCGCATCTTCACGGCTCGCGCGTGCTGGACGACGTGGTGTTCGACTCCGATCTGGACGTCGTCGTCGAGCTCGCCGCTGCTGCTGATGTGCCCGCCGTGGACGGTGTGGACGTTTCCGTGGTGATGGCGGGCGACCTCTCTCGTCCCGTTTCTTCGGTGACGCCTCTTTTCGGCGAAGTCACGCCCGTGCTGTGGCAACAGTTGCGGACCGTCGGTCAGACCGTGCGCGGCACACGGCCCGCATGCCCGGTCACTGCTGCTGAGGTGGCGGCGTACTGCCGTGCGAACCTCGTGTCGTACTGGAAGCCTCAGCTCGACGCCGGTCGTGCCGCGCTGAGGACCGTCGACCAGCGCATCCCGGTGTTCCGCGAGGCCGTGCTGTGGGTCGGTCTGGGTCCCGCGCGCCTGTGGCACACCATCCGCACGGGTGAGATCGTCAGCAAGTCCCGCGCCGGCGTCCTGGCCGCCGAGCAGTGGCCCGACCTCGGCCCGTTGCTCCTGGACCTGGTCGAGGCTCGCCGGGACGCCGCCGTCGTGCTGACGCCGGACCACCTCGCGGCGGCACTCGGCCTGGGTGACCGCGTCCTCGCCGACGTGACCGCCTGACCTCGTTCGGTGACCGGCGTAACACCGTGCCCCGGCCCGTCGAGAACTCCGTGACGTCCCCTGCTCACGGAGATCCCCCAGTGCAGACCACCCCCGAGGAACTCGCCTGCCTCGCCGGCGGCCCCCGCCGCGCCGCCGAGGTCGCCGTCGCCCGCCTCGCCGACGCGGGCCAGCTGCGCCTGTCCCGTGAAGGCTTCGCCACGGCCACCTCCCGCCACGGCGCCGCCACCCCGCTGGAGGCCCGCGTCCTCGGCGAGCTCCGCCGCTCCGGCCGCTACCTGCCGGACCTGCTGTCCGCGGTGGCCGAGAGCCAGGAGGCCGCAGGCCTGCGCGCCCACCTGGTGGACCGCGGTCTGCTGCGCGCCCGCCGTTCCCTGCGCCCGCGCCTGTACCCGTGGCTGTTCCTGCTGGGCTTCGCCCTGATCGGTGCGGGCGTCGTGTCGTTCGTGGCACCGGACGTGCTGTCGTTCGTGCCGGTGACCGTGCCGGGCTGGGCGTACTTCCCCGCGGCGGTGGCCCTGATCGCGCTGGCCGCCGTGCTCGGTGCCCGTGACCCCGGCCGCCTGCGCACACGGGCGGCGATGCGGATCGTGCGCCGCGCCGAAGCCCAGGTGTCGTCCGCGCGCAGTCCCGAACGCCACACCCCGCACTACCGCCTGCGCGCGGTCGCCGTGGCCGGTCTGGGCGGGCAGGCGGCGTTGTTCGGGCTCACCCCGGCCGTGGTGGGTGCGCGGACCAAGTCGTCGGACGGCGGCAGCAGCTGCGGCGGCGGTTGCTCGTCGAGCAGTTGCAGCAGCAGCAGCAGCGACGGCGGCAGCAGCTGCGGCGGCGGTTGCGGCGGCGGAGGCGGCGACTGACCCAGTCGGTAGTGGAAAAGTGCCTGTTGATGTTGAGTTGGCGGTACTCGCAGATGCGGGTGGAGCAGGAGTGTCAGGGGTGGCGGGTACGGTCTTCCCCGTGCCTGAAGTTCCCCCCACCCTGAGCCTGCTGGAAACCGCCGTCCACGCCGTCGGCGGCGCCGAGCGCCCCGGTCAGGTGGAGATGGCCGAGGCCGTCGACCGCTCCATCCGCACCGGTGAGCACCTGGCCGTGCAGGCGGGGACCGGCACCGGCAAGTCGCTCGCCTACCTGGTGCCGAGCATCCGGCACGCGGTCGCCGAGAGCGAGACCGTGGTGGTGTCGACGGCCACGATCGCGTTGCAGCGGCAGCTGGTGGACCGGGACCTGCCGCGGCTCGCGAAGGCGTTGAAGAAGGAGCTGGGGCGCGAGCCCACGTACGCCATCCTCAAGGGGCGGCGGAACTACCTGTGCATGCACCGGGTGCACAACGGCGCGCCGGAGGAGCCGGAGGACGCGCTGTTCGACCCGTTCGCCGTGTCGAAGCTCGGGCGTGAGGTGAAGCGGCTGCACGAGTGGTCGTCGGACACCGAGACGGGCGACCGGGACGAGCTGGTGCCCGGTGTCAGCGAGCACGCGTGGCGGCAGGTGAGCGTCACGGCCAGGGAGTGCCTCGGGGTGTCGAAGTGCCCGATCGGGTCCGACTGCTTCGCCGAACGGGCACGGGCGCAGGCCGGCAAGGCCGATGTCGTGGTCACGAACCACGCGATGCTCGCCATCGACGCCCTTGAGGGCTACCAGGTGCTGCCGGAGCACGACGTGGTGGTGATCGACGAGGCGCACGACCTGGTCGACCGGGTCACGTCGGTGGCCACGGAGGAGCTCACCGGGGCGTCGATCTCGATCGCGGCACGGCGCTGCGGGCGGCTGATCGACCAGGACGTCGCCGACCGGCTGGCGGAGGCGAGCGACGGGCTCGCGATGATCCTGGAGGACCTGCCCGCCGGCCGGCTGGACGAGCTGCCGCGGGCCTTGGCCGGTGCGCTGGCGGCGACCAGGGACGCGGCGCACATGTGCATGTCGTCGCTCGGGCCGGAGCGCAAGGAGGACGTGGACGGCGCCACGGACCGCAAGCTCGCGATGTCGTTGCTGGAGGAGGTCCACGACTGCGCGGTGCGCATCCTCGACGCGTTCGGCGAGGAGCGCGACGTGGTGTGGGTGTCGGGCGACTTCAACCAGAAGACGCCGGCGTTGCGCGTCGCCCCGCTCGGGGTCGGCGGGCTGTTGCGGGAGCGGTTGTTCGGCAAGCGCACCACGGTTCTCACGTCGGCGACGCTCACGCTGGGCGGCGCGTTCGACGCGATGGCGCGGCAGTGGGGGCTGCCGCCGTCGGAGCAGGTCCGCAAGATCGAGGGTGCGGCCACCGACAAGGAGGTCAGGGACGTCGACGGTCCGAAGTGGAGCGGTCTCGACGTCGGGTCGCCGTTCGAGCACCGGTCGAGCGGCATCCTCTACGTGGCACGGCACCTGCCGCAGCCGGGGCGGGACGGGCTGCCGAAGGAGTACCTCGACGAGATCGAGGGGCTGGTGAACGCCGCCGGCGGTCGCGCGCTGGGGCTGTTCTCCTCGACGCGGGCGGCCAAGGCGGCTGCGGAGGCGTTGCGGGACAAGATCGAGTACCCGATCCTCTGCCAGGGCGACGACGCGACCGGCCTGCTGGTGAAGAAGTTCGCAGAGGACGAGCGCACGTGCCTGTTCGGCACGCTGTCGCTGTGGCAGGGCGTGGACGTGCCGGGGCCGAGCCTGCAGCTGGTGATCATGGACCGCATCCCGTTCCCGCGCCCGGACGACCCGCTGGCCTCCGCACGCCAGAAAGCCGTCAACTCCCGTGGAGGCAACGGCTTCCTGACGGTCGCGGCGACGCACGCGGCCCTGCTGCTCGCCCAGGGCGCCGGCCGCCTGCTGCGGTCGATGTCGGACAAGGGCGTGGTCGCGATCCTCGACCCGCGCCTCGCCACCGCCCGTTACGGCGGCTTCCTGCGCGCCTCGCTGCCTCCGTTCTGGACGACCTACGACCCGGACGTGGTCAGGGCCGCTCTCCAGCGCCTGGACGCGGCGCAGACCCGGTGACGCGCTCGACCAGCTCGTCGCGGTAGGCCTCCGCCGCCGCCCGTTCCGGATCGTCGGCGGAGGCCCGCTTCAGCGCACCCTCCAGGATCTTCAACGCCTGGCGCTCATCTCCGCGCGCGTCCCCCTGGCGTGCGGCGTTCTCCATCGCCCTGGCCAGCGCGGTCCGTGCCTCGGGTGCGGTGCCGGGCGTGCTGATCCGGATCCAGTTGCCGCCGGGGTCGACGACGGCGAACCCGGTGTACCGGTCGTTGCGCAGCCGGGGCCGGGTCATCCGCGGGATGCCGGAGATGAGCAGTTTTCCGTGCACGGCACGCATTCCCGCCGCGAACGCTTCGAACAACTCGTTGATGTCCGGCACGATGACCACGCACGTGCTGTACGACTGCTCCGGGTCGTAGCCGTCCATGCCGAAGAAGTGCAGGTTGATGTCTTCGCGCCGCAACGCCACATAGGGGTTCGGCTTCGTCTGCCGGTACGTGATCTCGAACCCGAGCATCTCGTAGAACGGCGCGATCTCGTCGATAGAGGGACAGGGCAGAAGTGGAATCGTCAGTTCGTTCGCCACCGCCCGAAGCTAAGCCCGGTCCCGCCGAAACGACACCGAGCTATTTGCTCATGCGAACAGCATGACCACGCCGGCCAGCACGAACAACGCCGACACCACCGCGATCGCCAGCACACGGCCACGCGGCGTCTGCGCGTGCCGCAACGCCATCCCCAACGGTCCGATCCCAGCCACAACAGCTCCCTTCGACGGCATGACGACAACAGCGAGCAAAGCCCCGAACGCCACGCGCACCGGCGACATGCCGAGTTCGCGCGCACCGGCAACGTCCGCTTCCCATTGCTCGCGATAGCGCTCATCGCCCACAACGGCAGCCGCAAGGCGCACCAACAACAACGCGACTCTCATTGCGCCGTCCTCGGCACGAAACGCGGTTCCGGAGCACGCGCCGCGACCACGCGACGAGCCTCCGCCGCACCGTCGGGCGTCAGCACGTACATCCGCCGCCGCGGCCCCTTGCGCGTGTCGTCGTCCTCCCACGACGACGTCACCCAGCCGGCCCGCTCCAACCGGTCCAGCAACGGGTACACGCTGCCCGACGGCCGCCCGGTCAGCTTGATGATCTCCAGGCCCCAGCGGGGTCCGGAGGCGCCGAGCAGCACCTCCAGCACGTCCACCGTGGCCTTGCCGATGCGGCGCAGTGGCTCCACGCCAGTAATACTACCTATGTAGATTAAGCCGTTCAAGCAGCTCTTCGCGGAACTCCAGCGCCGACGCCAGGTCGTCCTCCGATGCGTCCCGCTCGCGGGCCAGCGCCCCTTCGAGGATGCGCAACGCCTGCCGTTCCGCCCCGTGCGACCCGGCCAGCGTCTCCGCGCTGTGCAGCGCCCGCGCCAGCCCGTTGCGCGCGGGCTCGCTCTCCTCCACCGCCGGCACGACGCGGATCCAGTTGCCGCCGGGGTCGACCACGAGGAACCCGTCGCGCCGGGGCCGGGTCATCCGCGGGATGCCGGACGACAGCACCTTCCCGTACACCGCCCGCATGCCGTGGGCGAACGCGTCGAACACCTCACGCGTGTCCTCCACCTGCACCAGGCACGAGCTGTACGACGTGGCCGGGTCGAAGCCGCGGATGCCGAAGAAGTGGAGCTGGACGTCCTCGCGCCGCACCGACAGGTAGGGCGTCGGCCGGTACTGCCGGTGCGTGATCGTGAACCCGAGCATCACGTAGAACTCGGCCACCTCGTCGATAGAGGCGCACGGCAGCAGCGGGATCGTCACCTCGTTGGCCACGCAGGCCACGCTAGACCCGGAGATCAGCCGTCGACCAGCAATCCGCGCAACGGCCCTTGCAGTCTTCCAGCCCGTCGCGACACCCCGGGCAGCGGCATCACCCGTGACGGCCGCTTCAGCGCCGGGCGCCAGATCTCGTCCACGACCTCGTGCGCGGGCCCGGACACGTCGGCGTCCAGGTGCTCCGCCCACAGCCGCAGCCGGGTCGAGCGGGCCACCTCGGCGTCGTCGGTCACGACGTTCACCTCGGTGTCGTTGAACAGCGAGTGCTCGTTCAGGTTCGCCGAGCCGATCGACAGCCACTCGTCGTCCACAATGGACAACTTGGCGTGCACGTACACCGGTGCATCGCCGTGGGAGACGAGGGTCGCGGCGATCAGCCGGCCGCCCTCGGGGTCGGCGTCGAGCAGCCTGCCCAGCTGCCCGCGGGTGGTGTCGGCGCCGTTGCTGGGCTTCTGCGGCAGCAGCAGCACCATCCGGAACTCGTCCGACGGCGGGTTGCTCAGCTTCTCCAGCAGCACCTCGGTGATCTCGGGCGACCACAGGAACTGGTTCTCGATGTAGATCAGCGACTTGGCCGCGCGGAACGCCCGCAGGTACGAGTCGAGCAGCGTGAAGTCGCCGTGCGGCGCGAAGTCGTAGGTGCCCTCGGGGATCGTCCGCACCAGCTGCACCGACGACGAGCCCGCCTCCGGTGGCACCTCGGGCGCGGGCAGGGTCTCCCCCGCGATCTCCAGCCACCGGGCGGCGAAGTGGGCGGCCACCTCGGACACGGCCGGGCCGGAGACCTTCGCGATGTGGTCGTGCCAGCCGAGGTCGCGCGGCGGGTGCTCGGGCGAGTCGTGCCGGTCGCCCTCCACCGCGGTCATGTCGAGGCCGCCGACGAACGCCACGTCGTCGACGATCACGACCTTCTCGTGGTGGCAGTGCAGCGTCCGCTCACGCGCGTCCAGCTCGCACCGGACCGCACCGCACTCCAGGAACGCGTGCTTCGCGGCCTCCGCGCGTTTGCGGGTCGGCTCGAAGAACGGCACCGGCGGTCCCGCCCACAGCAGCACCCGCACCGGCACCCGTTCCGCGGCGGCGGCCAGCAGCTCGCGCAGCTGCGGCGCACCCGGCTCACGGGTCAGCCGGAAGTCAGGCGAGGCGTGCCAGTTCGCGATGTGCACGTACTTCTGGGCGTTCTCGATGGCCTCGGCGATGGCGGGGAACGCCTCGGCGCCGTCGACGAGGACCTGGATCTTGTTGCCGTGCTGGACCGGACGGCGCGGGGTGAACCACCCGGCGCCGTCGCCGTCCAGCACCTCGCCCCAGCCGAGCCGGCGGAGCCTGCGCGTGTGGTGCGAGCACAGCAGGTTCTCCAGGCCGTCACCCAGCCTGGAGTCGAGCACGTCGAGTAGGCCCACAGAACGTGGATTTACCCGAATTACGCGGTTCTAACCCGAAATGTCAGCCCAGAGGTGCGATCACAGTTGTCGTCCCCGGCTCCACCTCGGTGAAACCGGCGTCCCGCACCGCCACGACGTCCGCGCTGTGCACCAGCGCGTCCCACTCGGCCACCGACGGCGTGCGCACGGCGCAGCGGTAGTCGATCGCCGCCCACGCCTTCAGCTCGTCGCCGGACAGGTGCGGTGCGAGCAGCATCGACGCGTGGCCGACCTGGGCCGCGAGCTTGCCGGCGGACATCTCCACGCGAGGGTTCGTGTACAGCACGTGGGCCCCCTCGGGCACCGCACCCGGCTCGTCGAGGGGCAGGTCCGACCCGGAGATCTGCAGCTTGGCGACCTCGCGGGGCGTCTCGGAGACCAGCACCGGCAGCAGCGAGCGGACCGACGCGCCCTCCACGGTGACCGTCACGCCCGGCAGCGCCTGCACGGCCTCCCACTGCACGCCACGAGCCCGCCGCGACACCTTCCGGATCCGCCCGGCCACCCACGCCCGCACGGCCTCGTGCCACTCCCCGCCCTCGTCGGCACGCGGGTCGAGGCACACCGCGACCGCCGACGCGGCCGCGGCCTCCAGCAACGCGGTGCGGCCCGGCGGGTCGACGCGTTCGATGCGCATGACCATCGGCATCGCGCGGACTTCCGACTCCTCGGCGTAGTTCCGGGAGGCGATCAGGTCGAGGATCGTCACAGCCGGGTCGACTCCAGGCCGTCCGCGGCGTCCGCGGCCTCCACCTCGGCGCGGGTGACGCCCAGGATGAACAGCACGGCGTCCAGGAACGGGTGCGACAGCGCCGTGTCGGCCACCTCGCGCAACGCGGGCTTGGCGTTGAACGCGATGCCCAGGCCCGCCGCGTTCAGCATGTCGATGTCGTTCGCACCGTCACCGACCGCCACGCACTGGGCCAGCGACACGCCGGCCTCCTCGGCGAACCGGCGCAGCGCCACGGCCTTGCCCGGCCGGTCGACGATCTCGCCGACGACCTTGCCGGTCAGCTTGCCGTCGACGACCTCCAGCGTGTTCGCCGCGCAGAAGTCCAGCTGCAGCTCGTCCGCGAGGCCGGTGATCACCGACGTGAACCCGCCGGACACCACACCGCAGTAGAAGCCGAGGCGCTTGAGCGTCCGGATCGTCGTGCGGGCACCGGCCGTGCAGCTCCAGCGACGCCCCGACCTCGTCCAGCACCGTCGCGTCGAGGCCCTCCAGCAGCGCCACCCGCCGCCGCAGCGACTCGGCGAAGTCGAGCTCGCCGCGCATCGCGGCCTCGGTGATTTCGCGGACCTGCTCCTCGCACCCGACGTGCGCGGCCAGCATCTCGATCACCTCGCCCTGGATCAGCGTGGAGTCGACGTCGAACACGACGAGCCGCTTCGCCCGCCGGGTGAGCCCGGCCCGTTCGACCGCGATGTCGAGGCCGACCCGCACGGAGACGTCCGCGAGCGCCGACCGCAGCTCCGAGTCGTTCTCCAGCGTGTCGTCCGCGACGGACACGCGCAGTTCGAGACCGGTGACGGGGTAGTCGGCCACACCGCGGATCGCGTCGATGTTGACGCCCAGCGAGGCGAGCCGGCGGGCGACCTCGGTGAACGCCTTGGCGGTCACCGGGCGGCCCAGGACGATCAGCACGTGCGAGGACTCCAGGCGCGCGCTGCGCTTCGAGTCGGCGCCGACCTCGATCTCCACCTGCATCGAGACGGTCGCCATGGCCTGCTCGACGGCCTCCTGCAGGCCCTCCGGGTCGTGGTCGGTCGACACCAGCGCACCCAGCACCAGCCGGCCCCGGATCACGACCTGCTCGACGTCGAGCACCTCGACCCCGTGCCTGGTCAGCACGGCGAACAGCACCGAGGAGACACCGGGCTTGTCGGGACCGGTCACGGTGATCAGCACGGGCGTTTTCACGTCGTCGTCTCCTCGCAGCACGCGTAGTACGCGACGAGCCCCGGCCGCACGCGGCGGCCGGGGCTCGTCGTTGAACCTGTGACGTGCAGGTTACTTGTGGTCGGAGTCGTCCTTCTCGGAGGCCGTCCCCGACTTCAGCGCGGAGGCCGCCAGCTCCGACAGGGCGGGCGGCGCGTCCTCGTGCCGGATCGCCTTGCCGGTGAAGGTCACGTGACCCTCGTTGCGGATGCGCTCCACCATGTGCGGGTAGTGCAGCTCGAACGCCGGGCGCTCCGAACGGATACGGGGCAGCTCGGTGAAGTTGTGCCGCGGCGGCGGGGACGAGGTCGCCCACTCCAGCGAGTTGCCGTAGCCCCACGGGTCGTCCACGGTCACGACCTCGCCGTACCGGTACGACTTGAAGACGTTCCAGATGAACGGCAGCGTCGACGCGCCCAGGATGTAGGCGCCGATCGTGGAGATCATGTTGAGCGTGGTGAAGCCGTCGGACGCCAGGTAGTCGGCGTACCGGCGCGGCATGCCCTCGTTGCCCAGCCAGTGCTGGACGAGGAACGTCGCGTGGAAGCCGAGGAACGTCGTCCAGAAGTGCAGCTTGCCCAGCGGCTCGTCCATGAAGCGACCGGTGATCTTCGGGAACCAGAAGTAGATGCCCGCGAAGGTCGCGAAGACGATCGTGCCGTAGAGCACGTAGTGGAAGTGCGCCACGACGAAGTACGTGTCGGACACGTGGAAGTCGATCGCGGGCGCGGCCAGCAGGATGCCGGAGAGACCACCGAAGAGGAACGTGACGATGAAGCCGATGCTGAACAGCATGGGCGTCTCGAACGTCAGCTGGCCCTTCCACATCGTGCCGATCCAGTTGAAGAACTTCACACCGGTCGGGACCGCGATGAGGAACGTCATGAAGGCGAAGAACGGCAGCAGCACGGCGCCGGTCGCGTACATGTGGTGCGCCCACACGGCCACCGACAGGGCGGCGATGCCGAGCGTCGCGTAGACCAGGCCGTTGTAACCGAAGATCGGCTTGCGGCTGAACACCGGGAAGATCTCCGACACGATGCCGAAGAACGGCAGCGCGACGATGTAGACCTCGGGGTGGCCGAAGAACCAGAACAGGTGCTGCCACAGGATCACGCCGCCGTTGGCGGTGTCGAACACGTGGGCACCGAGGTGGCGGTCGGCCAGCAGGCCGAGCAGCGCCGCGGTGAGGATCGGGAACGCGAGCAGCACCAGCACCGACGTCACCAGGATGTTCCAGGTGAAGATCGGCATCCGGAACATCGTCATGCCGGGCGCGCGCAGGCAGACCACGGTGGTGATCATGTTCACCGCGCCGAGGATCGTGCCGAGACCACCGATCACCAGACCGGCGATCCACAGGTCGGCGCCGACACCGGGCGAGTGGATGGCGTTGCTCAGCGGCGTGTACGCGAACCAGCCGAAGTCGGCGGCACCACCGGGGGTGATGAAGCCCGACATCACGATCAGGCCGCCGAAGAGGTACAGCCAGTACGAGAACGCGTTCAACCGCGGGAACGCCACGTCGGGCGAACCGATCTGCAGCGGGAGGACGAAGTTCGCGAAGCCGAACACGATCGGCGTCGCGTACAGCAGCAGCATCACGGTGCCGTGCATCGTGAAGAGCTGGTTGAACTGCTCCTGCGAGAGGAACTGCATGCCGGGCCTAGCCAGCTCGGTCCGCATCAGCATGGCCATCGCGCCGCCGACCATGAAGAAGGCGAACGAGGTGACCAGGTACATGATGCCGATTTGCTTGTGGTCCGTGGTGCGGAACATCCGCAGCAGGAAGGACCCCTTGACCGCAGTGCGCGTCGGAAAAGGACGCGTTGCGATCGGCTGCGGGGCTACGGCCGTCACGGTGCCTCCAGGCCTTGGTGGGACCAGTCGTTCGGGAAACTCCCCGGATATTAGACGCAGCCGATCAGCTCCACTCGGGTGGGCCATGGCCCGTGGCCAGCGGCGTAGCGCAGGTCACACGTAAGGTGACCCCCGTGCTTCGTACGTTCGCCGTAGCCGCGACCCTTCTGCTGGGTATGTCCCCTTTGGCCGCGTGCGGCTCGCCCGCCACGCACAACTCGGCGGACGTCGCGTTCGCGCAGGGCATGGTCCCGCACCACGAGCAGGCCGTGGAGATGACCGGTCTGGTGGCCGAGCGCACGGACAGCGCGCACGTCGTCGACCTGGCCGAGCGCATCGCGCGGCACCAGCAGCCGGAGATCGACCGCATGAACGGCTGGCTCAAGGCGTGGGGCGCCCCGGTGAAGGCCTCGTCGCACGCGGACCACGGGCACGCAGCCGACCACGGCGTGGTCGACCTCGGCACCCTCGCCGACCTGCGCGGGACCGACTTCGACCGGCAGTGGCTGTCGCTGATGATCCAGCACCACCGCGGCGCCGTGGAGATGGCGCGCAAGCACCTCGACGCCGGTACCGACCCGGGCGCGCGCTCGCTCGCGCAGGACGTCGTCACAGCTCAGGAGAAGGAGATCGCGGAAATGGAGTCGCTCCTGCCCCAGGGGTGATGTGACCCTCGTCCCCATGAGCGCCTCCGCCGCCGTGAGGGCCGCCGTGTCACTGGCCGCCGCGCACGGCATCACCGCCACGGACCCGGCCGTGCTGAAGGACGGCAGCAACGTCATCGTCCACCTGCGCCCGGCACCGGTGGTGGCCCGCGTCGCCGCCCGCACGGCCCTGGTGCGCCCGTCCGTGGCCGATCACTTCGCGCGTGACCTGGCGATTTCCGCGTTCCTGGCCGCTCGTGGCGTGCCGGTCGTGATGCCCTCGGCGGAGCTTCCCGCGGGGCCGCATCCGTACGACGGGTTCGTGGTGTCGTTCAGCACGTTCGTGCCGCACGACCCCGGCTACGAGTTCTCACGACTTGACGTGCTCAAGCTGCTGCCCGCCCTGCACGCCGAGCTGCGGTCCTATGACGGCCCTCTGCCCGTGCGCGGCCCTGTGGACGACGTCGACAACACGCTGGCCTATCTGAATGGCATAGGCGTGCCGGATCTTGAACCGTTCCGTGAACGCCGTGCCGAACTCATGGCGTCGTGGGACGCCCACTACCGCGACGTCCAGCCTCTGCACGGCGACCCGCACTGCGGCAACCTGCTGATGGGCCCGCACGGTCCCGTGTGGCTCGATTTCGAGGACACCTGGCGCGGCCCGGTCGCCTGGGACCTCGCCTGCCTGGCCGGTGCCGAAGGCGCGGAAGCCGCCCGGCGCACCGTGGAGACCTACGGTGGCGGGGCGGCTTCCGAGGACGTGGAGTTCCACGTCCGCACACGCATCCTGTTCGGCACGCTCTGGGGCGTGCTGATGCAGAACTCCTAGGGCCTGTGTCGAGGTCCCGTTCGATGAGAGTCGCGCCTGAGGTGGTTCCTGGCGGTGCGGGCGGACAGCCCGCATACCGGTGTTGTATGTGGGCTGTCCGCCCGTGCCCCCAGGGGCCGCCTCAGGCCCGGCTATCGCGAACATGGACTTCGGCACAGGCCCTATGCGCGGCGCTTGCGCAGCACGAACAGCACGGCGGCACCGGCGGCGAGCAGGGCGGCGCCCAGGCCGATCAGCCAGGCGGACCCGAAGCCCGTGGAGGCCAGGTCGTCGTCCTCGTTCACCGGCACGACGGCGGCGTTGGTGGTGGTGACGGCCGGCGCGGACGTGACGGCGCCGGAGGACGAGGTGGTCGTGGTCGTCACCGGCGAGGTCGTCGTCGTGGTGGTGCCACTGCTCGACGTGGTCGTGACCGTCGTGGTCGTCGTGGTGGTCGAGCTGCTGCTGCTCGACTGCTGCGTGGTGGTCCCGCACGCGTACCAGTGGCTGATCGCCGGCACCTGCCCGCCGTTGTTCTGCGGCGCCCGCAGGTCGTTCCACGGCAGCGAAGCGAGCTTGGGGGCCAGGTAGACGTTGTAGGCGTCCCCGCCCTTGACCACGACACCCGTGATCGTGGTGCCGGCCGGGACGGCGGTGATGTCGACGTCCTGCTGGTTCGCGCCACCGGTGAAGGTGAACTGACCGGGTGCGATCGGCGTGCCGCTGAGCCCACCGACGGTGCAGGCGTCCCTGTGGTTGATGTCGACGTTGCCGTCGTAGGCGACCGCACGCTCGTCACCGGACACCGGCGCCGGTGCCGGCTTGGCGGTGGCGGCGGTCGTGAGCGCGAACAGGGCCGCCACGGCGGAGGCGGCGAGGCCGGCGGTTCTCAGGGGCGTCATGCGCATCGGGTTGCTCCGTTGGGGTCGGCGGGTTGCCGAGATCTAAGACCATCGGCGTGCGCTTGACGGACCAGTAACCAACTCACAGTAGGCCTTGTGGCCCAGTTGTTATACGACCACGAGGAGGTGTGCACCCGAACGAGGAAAGGGCCGGCTGGTGGCCGGCCCTCCTCCGTCGATCACGACTCAGTCGTTCTGCGCGCCCTCGGAGGGCCTCAGGAACACGGTGCCACCGTTCGGCATCCGCCTGAACCAGTCGACCGGGGTGACGGGCTGACCGATCACCGGACCCGCACCGGTCGGGAGGTGCGGAACAGGGACGCCGGGAGTCTGCGGCCGGCGAAGAGGCTGGTTCGGGGTGGTCATCGTTCCTTCTCGAGAAGTGAAGCGGAACCCTGTGATGATCTTCAGATGGTGCCGCACCGCACCGGTGCGGAACTCGAACCGGAACGTGCGTCGCCGAAAACTAGCGGACCGGGCTTCGTGGGCCGTCAACCGCCGCTTCCCGCGGAACGGGATTCGGCAGTCTACGTCGGACCGCAAACCCCTTTCACCAGCAGTTTTCCCGACACGGACGAGCCCGGCGCGAGCAGCTTTGCATTCTCACCCGATCGGGTTCGCGCGGCGGAACCTTCGGTAAGCCGCACCGCTTCACCGGGACGAACGGCACCCGGCGGGAGCGCCAGCCGCGGACCGCTCAGGACACCCGTTCGACGATCGAGCTCGCCAGGAGCGAGGCCAGCGCGGCCCTCGAACGCCGCGCCGCGGTCTCCCCGTCCACCGTCCACGACCTGCTCGCCCCCGCAACGATGTCGTCGTACGCCACCGGACCGCCGTCGTGCGGTAGCCGGCCGATCACCCGGCCCGCGTCCTCGTCCAGGAAGAAGATCTCCGGCAGCGGGGCCACCCGGCCCACCACCGCACGTCCCGACGCGGCACGCCGGTGGCGGACGCCCGCGCCGAGGCGGAACCGGTCGCCGGCGCCGATCCCGGCACCGCCGTCGTCCACAACGGACGGAGCGCCGCCCGGCTCGCCCGCGAGAGCGCGCAACAGCCAGCGCGCGTCCGGACGCAGGTCCTGTTCATGGGTGAGCAGCCACGCGCCGATCTCCTCGGCCCGCTCGCGCGCCTTCGGCAGCAGCGAGTCGGGGCCGGGCTCGACGCCCGCGCAGGCCTGCGCGAACTGGGCGAGGCAACTGTAGGCGTGCCAGGCCGCGAACGTCTGCTCCAGCGGCCACCGCGCGTGCGACCAGGACGTCTCGAAGAGCTCGACGTCCTCGGCGTGCGCGTCGAGGAACTCGCGAGTGATCGCCAGGTCGAAGAACTTCTCGTGCGCGCCCTCGTGCACGAGGGCCTCGGCCACCTCGATCGGCAGCGCGGGCTCGTCGACCAGCACGATGCCGGGCACGTACCGCGACGACGCGGAGACGACTCCCCCGGACGTCTCCCGCTTGAGCACGGCGAGCATCGACACGTGGGCGAGCAGGTCGCCGGCGGTGTCGGGGGCGAGGGCGCGGAACAGCCGGACACCGTCGGTGACGACCCGCAGCGCCGCCGAGAAGCGCTCCCCGTCCGCCTCGGTCAGCGGCTCCACGACCACACCGGGCGGCGCGATGATCCGCAGCGGTGCTTCGAGCAGCACGGCCGACCTCGGGTCCGCGGCCACCGGCACACCGGCGTCCCGCACGCGCAGGCCGGCCGCCTCGTGCAGGCGAGCGAGGTCCAGGTCGCCGGCACCGGCGAGGGCGCGGCCGATCTCGTAGCGGACGACCGGGTGGTCGGCGAGGTTGTCCGACAACTCGGTGCCCGGCGCGAACAGGTCGGCCGCGAGGCGGTAGAGCGTGCGCCGTTCGTCGACCAGGACGGCTGCGGGCGCGATGCGCGCGTGCAGCGTGTGAGCAGTGGCCACCGCCGAGACCCTAGAGCACCCGGTGGCCCTTTCCCGGAACGGCGCCCGGAAGAGGAGGTGCCCGGCCTGCGGGCGGCGCAGACCGGGCACCCTGGTTCTGCTCATCAGCCGAACATGATGCTGGTGACGTTCACGAAGCCGACGACGGCCAGCGCGACGACCGAGACGGCGACCATCGTGAGCACGGTGCGCCATCCGATCGCGGTGACGGCGACTGCGACGGCTGCTGCGATTCCGAGTGCACTCCCTGCGGACATCTCGTTCCCCTCCCGACTGGGCGAGCCGGGGCTCCTCGGTGTGGGCGGTCCGAGGCCTCTCGCCCCAGTGCAAGGATCGCCTAGTTGTAGGTTGTCTGTCAACTGCGGACAGGTTGCCAGACAAGTTGCAACCAGACCGCCAGCGCCCTACGCTGGGCCAATGCCCGCCGACGACTCCCATCCGGGCGAGAGCTGGGCGCTCTCGCCCGACTCGCGACGGCCGCTTCCGGAACTCATCGAGCAGAAGCTCCGGGAGCAGATCATCGGCGGCACCCTCAGGGCGGGTGATCGACTGCCCACCGAGCCGGAGCTGGCCCGCAAACTGGACGTCGCCCGCTCGTCGTTGCGCACGGCTCTGCAGCGCCTTCAGCTCCAGGGCATCGTCGAGGTCCGCCGCGGCCTGGGCTGGTACGTCCGCCGCACCGACCTGACCGCTGTCGAGGAGCACCTGGAGGGCCGCCTCGCCGCCCGCCAGTTCACGCACACCGACCTGCTGGAGGTGCGCATCGCCCTGGAGACCACGGCCGCCTCGCTGGCCGCGGTCCGCGCGGGTGACGGCGAGCTGGACGAGCTCGCGAAGCTCAACCACCGCTACCAGCGCGCCGAGGTGGAGGACGTGCAGGAGGTGATCGAGGCGGATGAGGAGTTCCACTCGGCCCTGATCCGCGCGGCGCACAACGAGCTGCTGGAGCAGATGTACCAGGCCCTCGTGCCCGGTCTGCAGGACTGCAAGCGCCACGCGCACCCGTCCCGCGAGGTGCACAACCGCTCGGCGAACGAGCACGAGCAGGTCATCTGGTTCCTGCGCCGCCACGACGAGGTGGGCGCGAAGAGCGCGATGACCACGCACCTGCTCGGGTTGTACGACGACCTGACGTCCGACGACACCAAGCCCCGCGCCGGCCTGAGCACCTACGTCGGCGTGCACGACGAGCCGATGTGGGACCGCTCCCGCTAGTACGGCGTCCACCGAACGGGTCTGGTGCCGCTGCCCCGTCACTCCCACCATGTATGGACGAGCCGGTGGAGTGAGGGGGCGGCGGGAAGGTGGCGCACAGGCGGGTACAGGCGCTGGCCCTCGCACTTTTCTTGGTCCTGCTGGCCGCCCTCGACCTGAGCGTCGTCCTGCTCTGGCAACCCGCCACCCGCTCGGTGCTGCACGACGTGCTCGTCGTCGCCTGGCCGCTGCCCGCGCTGGCCGGGTTCCTGCTCGGCGCCTACGAGCTCTTCTGGCACCAGCGCCTGGTCGCCGAGGTCGGCCGGCTGACCGGTCCCGTCTTCCTGGAGCACCTGCTCCCCTCCGAGGTGCTGCGCACGTTCCTGGCCTCCGTCTACGGCCCGAACGTCGCCAACGACGACGTGGTCGCCGGCGTCCTGGGCGGCAGCGGCATGCTCCCTCGCGGCGACGACCTCACGATCAGCACCGGCACCACCGTGAAGCTGGAGCTGCAGGGCATCGACACCAAGACCTACCACCTGATGACGACGCAGCGGTACCAGTTCCGCAACAGCGTCCCCGTCGACCGCTTCGTCATCTTCGCGACCTCCAACGCCCTGCTGCGCGACACCATCAGCGCCGCCTGCCGCTACCCGCTCTTCGAGCTGTACTTCATCCCCGACTCGTCGCTGTTCCTGGAGTCCGTCGACGACCTGCGCCGCTCCACCCAGATCGCCATCGACTACCTCGACCACGAGGGCCAGCGCCGTTCGGCGGAACCGAGCCAGATCCCGCCGGTCGAGGTGAGGTTCGGCGAGTGGGCCACCTACCTGACGTTCTTCCGCGAGGCGATGGGCCCGCTGCCCAAGCTCAGCCCGATGAGCCACATGAGCGACCTGCGGATCTTCGAGTGCGACCTCTCCGGCATCGCCGACGACCACGTGGTGCGCGCGATCTGCGGCCTGACGGTGTGGTCGCGCACCTTGCAGCGCACCAACGACGGGTTCTGCTACTGGCAGTCGCCCTACCCGTCCTTCGTGGACACCATCAGCTTCGACGCGACGGGGCTCGCGGTCGCCGAGTCGCCGCCGCACGAGTTCCGGGTCATGCCGTTCACGTTCCGGTCGGCGACGGCGTCCGCGCAGTGGCTGCAGGCCGGGGAGCTGCGGGACCTGGACGTGCGGTCGTGGTTGTTGCCGGGGCACGGGGTGGCGTTGCTGTGGCGGGAGGCGCTGGGCTGACCGCCGGCCGCGGTCACCAGATGGCCGCGATGCCCTGCCGCCCTTGGTGTCGAGGATGAGCGAGCCGACGCCGTCGAGGAACGGCTGCACCCACACCTGCAGCTCACCGTCCTGCGTGAGCTCGCGCAGGACCATCGCGACCGTCCGGACGAACATCGGCCTGACAGCGGACCAGAACAGGAAGTGGTCGGCGAGCGTCTGCGACCACCGGTAGTGGTGCCGCACGCGAACGAGCTCCGACGTCTCCCGGCTCAGGTCGGCGATGAAGAGCACAACGTCGGCGTCCGTCATCCCGACCGGCAACGAGATGTGCCGGCGCAGAGCGCTGGCCGGCACCCTGCGGAACTCGGCTTTGCGCACCGCGCCGTGCTCCGGTCCCGCGTAGCACTCGAGCCGCTCCTCGAACGCGTTCGCCGCCTCCCGGAAGGTGTCGAGCGCGCGGGATCTCGTGCAAGGGTCAGGGACGCCGGTAGACCGTGCCGCCGCCGTTCGGCATCCGCCGGAACCAGTCCACGCCGCTCACCTTCGGCTGCGGCTGGCCGAACCGGTCCGGCTCGGCCGGCGCGGGCACCATCGGCGCGGGCACGCTCGGAACAGGTTCGGAAGCCATGACGTCTCCCCTCGCCCGGGAACGGCCCTCCAGCGTAGCCACGAGCCACCCCGGCGGCCTCCCGCCAGCCGGGTGAGCGTGGCGCGCAAATGAGCGCAAGAACTTGCGTACACTTGCGCCATGACGCAACGGAGGCTGGCCGAGGTCGCGGCCAAGGTCGGGGTCAGCGAGGCCACCGTCAGCCGGGTGCTGAACGGCAAGCCCGGCGTGTCGGACGCCACCCGGTCGGCGGTGCTGACGGCGCTGGACGTGCTGGGGTACGAGCGGCCCACCCAGCTGCGGGGTGAGCGGGCGCGGTTGGTCGGGCTGGTGCTGCCGGAGCTGCAGAACCCGATCTTCCCGGCGTTCGCGGACGTGGTGGGCAACGCGTTGGCCCAACGGGGCTTCACGCCCGTGCTGTGCACGCGGACGGCCGGTGGGGTCACGGAGGCGGAGTACCTGGAGCTGCTCCTCGAACAGCACGTCAGCGGGATCGTGTTCGCCGGCGGGCTGTACGCGCAAAGGGATGCAAGCCACGGGCACTACCAGCAGATGATGGCCAGGAAGCTGCCCGCGGTGCTGGTCAACGCCGCCATAGACGACCTGGCGTTCCCGCGGGTCAGCTGCGACGACGCGGTGGCGGTGGAGCAGGCGTACGGGCACCTGACCTCGTTGGGGCACAAGCGGATCGGTGCGGTGCTGGGGCCGCCGGACCACATGCCGAGCCAGCGCAAGCTGGAGACGATCCAGCGGTGTGGCGGGGCGGACGTCGAGCACGCCATGTTCAGCCTCGAAGGCGGGCAGGCGGCGGCGACCAAGCTGGTGCAGCGCGGCGTCACGGCGATCATCTGCGCCAGTGACCCGCTGGCGCTCGGCGCCATCAGGGCCGTCCGGCGGGCGGGGCTGGACGTGCCCAAGGATGTGTCGATCATCGGGTACGACGACAGCGCCTTCATGACCTGCACCGATCCGCCCCTCACCACGGTGCGGCAGCCGATCGAGGCCATGGGGCGGGCGGCCGTGGAGCTGCTGGCGAACCAGATCAGCGGCAACGCCGTCGCGCCCGACGAGCTGCTGTTCGAGCCGGAACTGGTGGTGAGGGCCTCCACGGCACCGGCCAGGTAGGTCAGTCAACTTCTTGCGAGTTTCAGTCTGGATATTGCGTTCAGATGTAACGGGGACTTATGGTCGCCGTCACATCGACGCGCTCGCGAGAAGGGCGGCCCCACCATGAAGAAGTCCGCTGCCGTGTTGTTGGGCTGCGTGCTCGTTGCCGGCTGTGGGAGCGGTACCACGGCTGACACGGGCGGCAAGGTCGTGATCAACATCAACGGTCAGCCGCCGCAGACGCAGGCGTTCGACCGCAAGGTGTTCGACGAGGACGTCGCGGAGTTCGAGCAGCAGAACCCCGACGTCGACCTCGTGCCGCACGAGGGGTTCATGGACCCGAAGACGTTCTCCGCCAAGCTCGCCGGCGGGCAGCTGGAGGACGTCTTCTACGTCTACTTCACCGATCCGGCGGCGCTCATCGCGCGCAAGCAGGCCGCCGACATCACCGACTACGTCAAGGACGTCCCGCATTACGGCGACCTCAAGCAGGAGCTCAAGGACGTCTTCACGGTCGACGGCAAGGTCTACGGGCTGCCCACCGCCAACTACACGATGGGCCTGCTCTACAGCCGCGCGAACTTCACCAAGGCGGGCCTCGACCCGAACACGCCGCCGCGGACGTGGGACGAGGTCCGCGCGGCCGCCAAGAAGCTCAAGGACGCCGGTGTCACCGGGTTCGCCGAGTACAGCAAGAGCAACCAGGGCGGCTGGCACTTCACCACGTGGATGAAGTCCGTCGGCGGGGACGTCGCGCGCAAGGACGGCGAGAAGTACAGGGCCGACTTCAACAACGACAAGGGCAAGGAAGTCCTGCGCCGGCTCAGGGAGATGCGCTGGGACGACGGCTCCATGGGCGAGAAGCAGCTCCTGGAGATCGGCGACGTGCAGAACATGATGGGCGCCGGGCAGCTCGGCATGTACCTGGCCGCGCCGGACAACGTCGCCGCGATCGTCAACCAGTTCAAGGGCAAGTACGACGACTACGGCCTCGCCGCGATCCCCGGTCAGCAGGGCACGCTGCTCGGCGGCGAGGGCTACATGATCAACCCGAAGGCCACGCCGGAGAAGATCAAGGCCGGTCTCAAGTGGGTGCAGTGGAAGTACCTCAACCCGGACCGGCTCGAAGCGAACCTGCAGAAGTACAAGGACCGCGGCCAGCCCGTCGGCCTGCCGATCCCGCCGATCGCCGACATCTGGACCGGTGAGCCGCGCAAGCGGCAGGAGGAGCTCAAGGGCAGGTACGCCACCATGCCGGTGCAGAACTTCCAGGCCTACGTGGACGGTTCGGAGAAGACCAGGGGCAGCCTCGAACCGCCGCAGGCGCAGCAGGTCTACGCGATCCTCGACAACGTCGTGCAGGCGGTCCTCACGAACAGGGACGCCGACCACGCGCAGCTGCTCGCGGACGCGGAGACCAAGGTCAACGCCGTTCTGGCGCAGGTGAAGTAGGTTGCGGCGGCACGTCACCGCGTACGGCTTCCTCAGCCTCGCGCTCGTCGTCTTCGCGGTGTTCTCCTGGTACCCGATCGTGCGCGGGGTGGTCCTGAGCTTCCAGCAGGTCAACTTCGTCTCCGACCCCGAGTGGGTCGGATGGGAGAACTTCCGGCGCCTGTTCGACGACCCGCTGTTCGCGGTGGCGTGGCGCAACACGGCCTACTACACGGTCCTCGCGCTGCTGATCGGTTTCGGCGTCCCGTTCCTCACCGCCGTGGTGCTCAACGAGCTGCGGCACGCCAAGGGCTACTTCCGGCTGCTGGTCTACCTGCCGGTGATGCTGCCGCCGGTCGTCACGGCCCTGCTGTGGAAGTGGTTCTACGACCCGGGACCCGGCCTGTTCAACTCGGTCCTGCGCGGAGCCGGGCTGCCGGGCCTGCAGTGGCTCGACTCGGCGGACACCAGCCTGATCAGCATCGTCCTGCTCACCACGTGGGCGAACATGGGCGCGGCGACGCTGATCTACCTGGCCGCGCTGCAGACGATCCCCGGCGAGCTGTACGAGGCCGCGGAGCTCGACGGCGCGGGGATCTTCAGGAAGGTCTGGAACGTCACGATCCCCCAGACCAAGTTCGTGCTGCTGATGTTGTTGCTGCTGCAGGTCGTCGCGACCATGCAGGTCTTCACCGAGCCGTTCATCATGACCGGCGGCGGCCCCGGAGGACTCGACCGTCACGGTCCTGCTCCTGCTCTACCGCTACGCCTTCGTCTACAACGACTTCGGCACCGCCAGCGCGCTCAGCCTCATCCTGTTCGCGGTGCTCGGCGTCTTCTCCTTCCTCTACCTCAAGCTCACCAGGAGGGCGGACGCGTGAGGACCCTCACCAAACCCGGCGGCAAGCTCTACTGGGTCGTCCTCGCGCTCACCCTCGTCCTGTTCACGGTCGCGTTCCTCGTGCCGCTGGTGTGGGTGCTGCTCGGTGCGTTCAAACCACCGGCCGAGCTCGCCCAGCAGCCGCCGACGGTCCTGCCGCGGACGTGGGAGCCGGGTGCGTACGCCGACGCCTGGAACTACATGGACCTCGGCAAGTTCTTCCTGAACACCGTCGTCGTCGCGTTCGGGGCGTGGGCGGTGCAGATGGTCGTGATCATCCCGGCCGCGTACGCGCTGTCGAAGCTGAAGCCGTTGTTCGGCAACGTGGTCCTCGGCCTGATGCTGGCCACGATGATGCTGCCCGCCACGGCCCTGCTGGTGCCGGTGTACCTCACGCTCACCGACTTGGACCTGCTGAACAACCCGGCCGGCATCTGGCTGCCGGCCGCGGCGAACGCGCTGAACGTCTACCTGCTCAAGCGCTTCTTCGACCAGATCCCCGAGGAGCTGCTGGAGGCGGCCAGGATGGACGGTGCGAGCACCTGGACGGTCCTCACGCGCATCGTCCTGCCGATCTCGCGCCCGATCCTCGCCGTCGTCTCCATCTTCACGGTCGTGGCGGCGTGGAAGGACTTCATCTGGCCGCTGCTCGTGTTCCCCGACCCGGCGAAGCAGACGCTCAGCGTCGCGTTGCAGCGCTTCGCACCGGACACCCCGATCAACCTCCTGCTCGCCGGGCTGGTGCTGGCGAGCCTGCCGATGGTGGCGCTGTTCCTGGCGTTCCAGCGGCACATCCTCGCGGGGCTCACCGCAGGATCTATCAAGGGCTGAAAGGACACCGCGCATGAGCTGGTGGCGCAACGCATCCATCTACCAGGTCTACCTCCGCAGCTTCGCCGACGGCAACGGTGACGGCGTCGGCGACCTCGCCGGCCTCAGGCAGCGTCTCCAGCACATCGCCGGACTCGGGTTCGACGCGATCTGGCTCAACCCCTGGTACCCCAGCCCGCTGGCCGACGGCGGGTACGACGTGGCCGACTACCGCGACATCGAGCCGGTGTTCGGCACGCTGGCCGATGCCGAGGAGCTCATCGCCGACGCGCACGACCTCGGCATCCGGATCATCATCGACCTGGTGCCGAACCACTGCAGCGACCAGCACCCGTGGTTCAGGGACGGGTTGTGGGACCGCTTCCACATCCGCGACGGCGAGGAGCTGCCGAACGACTGGAAGTCGCGGTTCGGCGGGCCCGCGTGGAGCAAGCTCGACGACGGGCGGTGGTACCTGCACCTCTACGCCGCCGAGCAGCCGGACTTCAACTGGGAGAACCCGGTGGTCCACCAGGAGTTCGAGGACATCCTGCGCTTCTGGCTCGACCGGGGTGTCGACGGGTTCCGCATCGACGTGGCCGACGGGCTGGTCAAGGACTTCTCGAAGCCGGACGCGGACCTGCCCTACTCCGACCAGGACGGCGTGCACGAGATCTACCGGCACTGGCGCAAGGTCGTCGACGAGTACGACGGCGACCGGATCCTCGTCGGGGAGATGTGGCTGCCGGACCCGGAGCGGTTCGCGCGGTACCTGCGCAACGACGAGATGCACAGCGCGTTCAACTTCGACTTCCTGTGCTGCCCGTGGAACGCGGCCGAGCTGCGCAAGGTCGTCGACAGCACGCTCGCGGCGCACGAACCCGTGGGCGCGCCGCCGACCTGGGTGCTGTCCAACCACGACGTCACGCGGCACGTCACGCGGTACGGGCGGGAGAAGACCGGGTTCTCGTTCGCGGACCGGCAGCACGGGGCGCCCACGGACTTCGAACTGGGCACGAAACGGGCCCGCGCGGCGATCATGCTCACGGCGGCGCTGCCCGGTGGGGTGTACGTCTACCAGGGCGAGGAACTGGGGTTGTGGGAGGTCGAGGACCTGCCGGACGAGCTGAGGGAGGACCCGGTGTGGCACCGGTCGGGGTTCACCGACCGCGGGCGCGACGGGTGCCGGGTGCCGCTCCCCTGGTCCGCTGACGACGGTCCGAGCTGGTTGCCGCAACCGGAGAACTGGCAGGAGTTCTCGGTCAGCGCGCAGACCGGCGAACCGGGGTCCATGCTGGAGCTGTACCGGCGGGTCTTCGCCCTGCGCAAGGCCGTCGAGGGCGACCTGGAGTGGCTCGACCTGGGCGAGGACGTGCTGGCGTTCCGGCGCGGCGACCACACCTGTGTCGTCAACCTGTCCGGCCACCCGGTCGCGCTGCCCGGGACACCGGTGGTGACCAGCGTGCCGCTCGACGACGACGGCAGGCTGCCGGTCGACGCGGCTGCCTGGTTGGGCTAGAAACGGGCCATTCGGACACCCGAAACGGGCATGCCCGAAAGCCGCGTCCCAGGTGGGCGCGGCTTTTGCCATGTGAAACGGGCTGAAACCGGGCAAGATGTCACTCTGTTGTGGTACCGACCACAACGTTTCAGGGGTGTTTCATCTATGCACAGCCCGAACGGGCATCAGCAGATCCGAACGGGCAGGTGACATGCGAGCCGAGGACCGCAAGCGCCGCATCCTGGCCAGGGCTCGCGCCGACGGGCGCGTCGACGTGGTGGAGATGGCCCAGGAGCTCCAGGTCGCACCGGAGACCGTCCGGCGTGACCTGCGGTTGCTCGACGAGCACGGGCTGGTGCGGCGCACGCACGGTGGCGCGGTTCCGGTCGAGAGCGCCGGCTTCGAGACCGGTCTGCGGTTCCGGGCCGGGTCGCACGTGCCGGAGAAGCGGCGCATCGCGAAGGCCGCGGCCGAACGGCTCGACGACGCCGAGACGGTCTTCATCGACGAGGGTTTCACGCCGCAGCTCGTCGCGGAAGCGTTGCCGACCACCAACCCGCTCACGGTCATCACCGCGTCGCTGCCGACCGCGGCGGCGATGTCGGAGCACCCGTCGTGCGTCGTCCTGCTGCTGGGCGGCCGGGTCCGCGGCCACACGCTGGCCACCGTGGACCACTGGGTGCTGCGGATGCTCGGCGAGATGGTGATCGACCTGGCTTACATCGGTGCGAACGGGATCTCCCGCGAGCACGGTCTGACCACGCCCGACCCGGTGGTCGGCGCGGTGAAGGCCAAGGCGCTCAGCGTGTCCCGGCGGAAGATCTTCGTCGGGGTGCACACGAAGTTCGGCGTGTCGAGCTTCAACCGGTTCGCCGAGATCGGCGACCTGGAGGCGATCGTCACGGACTCGGGCCTGTCCGCCCACGAGGCCCACCGCTACTCCTTGCTCGGCCCCAAAGTGATCAGAGCCTGAGGGCGTCTGCAAGTACTGCCAACAGCCAGTTGGCGGTACTTGCAGACGCCAGGACAAGCCCCCTGACGGGTACGCCTGGTGTCTTCGCCGTGCCCGAAATCCCCCGAAAGGAACCGACGATGTCGTCGATCCGCACGCTCGGCGCCGCGACCGCTGTGCTGCTCCTCGCTTCCGCCTGCGCGGGCGCCGGCGGTGGCGGAGGCGGCGGTGCCGACTCCGTGAACGTCCTGATGGTGAACAACCCGCAGATGCAGGACCTGCAGAAGCTCACCGCGGACAACTTCACCAAGGACACCGGCATCAAGGTGAACTTCACCGTGCTGCCCGAGAACGACGTCCGCGACAAGATCAGCCAGGACTTCTCCAGCCAGGCCGGTCAGTACGACGTCGCCACGATCTCCAACTACGAGACGCCGATGTTCGCCAAGAACGGCTGGCTGGCGCCGATGGACGACTTCGTGGCCAAGGACAGCGCCTTCGACCAGGCCGACATCCTGGAGCCGATCAAGCAGTCGCTGACTGCTGCGGACGGCAAGGTGTACGCGCAGCCGTTCTACGGCGAGTCGTCGTTCCTCATGTACCGCAAGGACATCTTCGAGGCCAAGGGCGTCACGCTGCCGGAGAAGCCGACCTGGCAGCAGGTCGCCGAGGCCGCGCAGAAGGTCGCGACGCCCGAGGTGCGCGGCATCTGCCTGCGCGGCCAGCCGGGCTGGGGCCAGGTCATGGCGCCGCTCACCACGGTCGTGAACACCTTCGGCGGCACGTGGTTCACCAAGGACTGGCAGGCGCAGGTCAACGCGCCGGAGTTCAAGGAGGCCACCAAGTTCTACGTGGACCTCGTCCGCAACCACGGTGAGGCGGGCGCCCCGCAGGCCGGGTTCGCCGAGTGCCTGAACAACATGACGCAGGGCAAGGTCGCGATGTGGTACGACGCCACGGTCGCCGCCGGTCTGCTGGAGGCCGCCGACTCGCCGGTCAAGGGCAAGCTCGGCTTCACCCAGGCGCCGGTCGTGAAGACCGACAGCTCCGGCTGGCTCTACACCTGGGCGTTCGGCATCCAGAAGGCCTCGAAGAAGCAGGACGCGGCCTGGAAGTTCGTCTCGTGGGCGTCCGGCAAGGGCTACGAGGAGCTGGTCGGCAAGAACCTCGGCTGGTCGAAGCTGCCCGACGGCAAGCGCGCGTCGACCTACCAGCGCGCCGAGTACAAGCAGTCGTCCGGCTCGTTCTCCGCGATGGCCGAGGCCGCGATCAAGAGCGCGAAGCCGCTCAACCCCGGTGTGCAGGAACGTCCGGCGCCCGGCATCCAGTTCGTCGGCATCCCCGAGTTCACCGACCTGGGCACGCAGGTGTCGCAGCAGATCAGCTCCGCCATCGCGGGTGCGGTGAGCGTCGACGAGGCGCTGAACAACGGTCAGGGGCTCGCTGAGAAGGTCGCCGCGAAGTACAAGGGCCAGTGAAGGGGCCGTTGACATGGCAGTCATGACGCAGGCGCGGCCGGACACCGACGACCGGCCGCCGCCCGTCCCCCGCAAGAAGACCAACCGGTGGGTCACGCGGGCACCGCTGCTGCCCGCGCTGATCTTCCTGATCATCGTGACGCAGCTGCCGTTCGTCGCCACGCTGGTCATCTCGTTCATGAAGTGGAACTCGCTCGACCCCGCCAACCGCGGGTTCGCCGGGTTCGACAACTACGTCAACGTCTTCACCGACCCCGACCTGCGCTCGTCGGTCGTCAACACCATCGTGCTGACGGCGTCGGTCGTGCTCATCAGCCTCGTCCTCGGGCTGGGGCTGGCCCTGTTGCTGGACAAGAAGTTCGCCGGCCGCGGGCTGGTGCGCACGCTGCTGATCGCACCGTTCCTCGTGGTGCCGGTGGCGGCGGCGCTGATCTGGAAGCACGTGCTCTACAACCCGGAGTACGGCCTGTTCAACGGCATCCTGAACTGGCTGGGTTTCGACGCCCAGCCGGACTGGATCTCCAGCATGCCGATGACCGCGGTCGTGCTGTCGCTGGTGTGGCAGTGGACGCCGTTCATGATGCTGATCCTGCTGGCGGGCCTGCAGTCGAAGCCGGTCGAACCGGTCGAGGCCGCGACGATCGACGGCGCGTCGTCGTTCCAGATCTTCCGGTACCTGACGTTCCCGCACCTGCGGCAGTACCTGGAAGCTCGGCGGTCTGCTCGGCTCGATCTACGTCGTGCAGAACTTCGACGCCGTCTTCACCATCACGTCCGGTGGTCTGGGCACGGCGAACCTGCCGTACATGATCTACCAGACCTTCTACCAGGCCCACGAGTACGGCGAGGCCTCCGCGGCCGGCGTGATCGTGGTGGCGGGGTCGATCATCATCGCGACGTTCGCGCTGCGCACGGTGTCCTCGCTGTTCAAGGAGGAGAAGCGATGACCGCCAAGTGGATCGGCCGCGCTTGGGGCGCGCTCGCCTGGTTCTGCGGCCTGGTGTTCTTCGCGCCGGTGGCGTGGATGTTCCTGACCTCGCTGCACAGCGAGTCGGACGCCGCGACCAACCCGCCGTCGCTGCTGGCGCCGCTGACGCTGGACGGGTACGGCGAGTTCTTCGACGCCGGCGCGTGGCCGCCGTTGCTGAACTCGTTCAGCGCGTCCATCGGCTCGACGATCATCGTGCTGCTGCTGGCGATCCCGGCCGCGTACGCGTTGTCGATCAGGCCGGTGGAGAAGTGGACGGACGTCCTGTTCTTCTTCCTGTCCACCAAGATGATGCCGGTCGTCGCGGCGCTGCTGCCGATCTACCTGTTCGCGCAGTTCTCCGGGATGCTCGACAACATCTCGTTCCTCACGCTGCTCTACACCTCGATGAACCTGCCGATCGCGGTGTGGCTGATGCGGTCGTTCCTGTCCGAGGTGCCGAAGGAGATCCTGGAGGCCGCGTCGATCGACGGTGCCGGCCTGCTGACGATCCTGCGCAGGGTCGTGGCGCCGATCGCGATGCCGGGCATCGCGGCGACGGCGTTGATCTGCTTCATCTTCAGCTGGAACGAACTGCTGTTCGCGCGGGTGCTGACCGGTGTCGTCGCCGGTACCGCGCCCGTCTACCTCACCGGGTTCGTCACCTCGCAGGGCCTGTTCCTCGCGAAGGTGTGCGCGGCCGCGGTCGTGGTGTCTCTGCCGGTGCTCATCGCCGGGTTCGCCGCCCAGGACAAGCTGGTCCAGGGCCTTTCGTTGGGAGCGGTCAAGTGAAAGCAGCAGTGATCACGGGCGTCGGGTCCGTCGAGGTGACCACTGTGGACGATCCCAGGTGCGGTCCGCGCGAAGTGGTCGTGGACGTGGCGGCGTGCGGCCTGTGCGGCACTGACCTGCACATCCTGCAGGGCGAGTTCGCACCCACCCTGCCGGTCGTGCCGGGCCACGAGTTCGCGGGCACGGTCGTGGAAATCGGTGCGCAGGTCAACGAGGTGAAGGTCGGCGACCGCGTGGCCGTCGACCCGTCGCTGTACTGCCACGAGTGCCGGATGTGCCGCAACGGCAAGAACAACCTGTGCGAGCGCTGGGCGGCCATCGGCGTCACGACGGCCGGTGGCGCGGCGGAGTACGCGGTGGCGCCGGTGGCGAACTGCGTGAAGCTGCCCGACCACGTGCGGACCGAGGACGCGGCGCTGATCGAGCCGCTGTCGTGCGCGGTGCGCGGCTACGACGTGCTGCGCTCGCAGATGGCGTCCCGGGTGCTGATCTACGGCTCGGGCACGATGGGCCTGATGATGCTCCAGCTCGGCAAGCTCACCGGCGCGTCGTCCATCGAGGTCGTCGACCTCAACGCCGAACGGCTCAAGACGGCGCAGCAGCTGGGCGTCACGGCCACGGCGGCGTCGCCGGACGAGCTGGACCGGCCGCAGGGCTGGGACCTCGTCATCGACGCGACCGGCAACGAGAAGGCCATCCAGGACGGGCTGGGCCGGGTCGCGAAGGGCGGCACGTTCCTCCAGTTCGGCGTCTCGGACTACTCGGCGCGGGTCACGATCGAGCCGTACAAGATCTACAACCAGGAGATCACGATCACCGGCTCGATGGCGGTGCTGCACTCCTTCGAACGGGCGGCCGACCTGTTCGCGACCGGGGTGCTCGACCCGGAGGTGTTCATCAGCGACCGGCTGCCGCTGGCCGACTACGCCGGCGCGCTCGACCAGTTCAAGGCCGGGAAGGGCCGCAAGATCCAGGTCCTGCCGTAGCAACCGCGGGTTCTGCCTGCTCTGCGCAGGCAGAACCCGTGCTCAGTCCTCGACCTCGTGCAGCGCGGCGAAGTCCGGTGGGATGAACCCGTCGTGTTCGAGATAGGCCGACAGCACAGCCCGCACTGCCGCAAGCGGCACGACGTGGCGCGACGGGATCTCCTGCACGTGACCCGCGTAGTCGAACAGGACGGTGCCGTCGGCGTCCGACGCGCCGATCGTCGCCCGCGAGGAACTCCACAGCTCGTAGACGAAACCGGACTCCGGCCCGATGCCCGCTTGAAGCGCGGGAAAGGCGTACGGGTTCTCGTCGTCGACTCCGATCTCCACGATCGAGGCGATCGATTCGCCTTCCGACAGCGCGATCACCTGAGCGATCAGCTCGGCCAGCTCGTCGTGAGTGCTGACGAGGAGCGGAGACATGCCGGTTTCGTGGTCGAAAACGGCTCTGAGTGTCACCACGGCGCCTTCTCACCTCCTGTGATCATCTGCTCATACCGTTGTTGCGCATGCGCACCGCGAGCTTCGTTTCAACATGCGAGGCCACGAACGGCACACCGCGACGGGGCATGTCGAGGCTCTTGAGGAACTCGGCGGCAGCATCAGCCTCCGCTCCCCCGCCACTCACGATTTCCTGATCAGGGGAATCTGGTGTGAACCACCGCCCGTACGTCTTCTGGCCTCGTTCCTGCACAGGTGGTGGCAGCCGACCCCGAAGTCGTGCGATGTGTTCTGAGGTGAGCCCAACCGGCGACACCGACCAGGCGCCGGGCATCTTCGGCCAGGTCCGCCGCGGTGTGCGCCGCGCCGATCGCCTGGCTGATCTTGTCGAGCACCAACCGGAGCTTTTCCCCGACTTCGCCGAGTGTCGGCACGGCGCCACCTCCACCGCAGCCGATGATGGCACGGGGAGACAACCGGAAAAGCGGTCATCGCGATGCAGGTCCTACCCTGAGTCACCAGCGCAACCCCGCGTGGCCCCGATCGTCGCAACGATCGGGGCCACCCGTGTATCTGGGGTGTGCACGACGGCTCCTACTGGGCATGTCGAAGTCCGAGCAGAAAGCCGGGCAGGAAGTACAGCTGCCGCCCTACTTCTCGACCATGTCAGACGAAGAGCTCCTGTCCTGGTACGCGGAGCTTCAGGCGCGGGCGATGAGCCCGCAGCCTGGTGACGTCGATTTCGACCACGCCCACCGGCCGGGCAAGCCGATGACCGTGGAGCAGCTGCGGCACCGACTGCTCACGTTCCAGGGCTGGCCGGGCGGGTCCGGGCTCAGCACGATGGACTCCGGTTCTCCGTTCCACAACCTGTGGCACTGGCTCAGCGCCTGACCCGCGGCGAGGTCGCCCTCGCCAGGGTCGTCGGCGCGCTGGTGGCCGCCTGTGTGCTCTACGCCGTGGTGCACACGGCGCTCACCGGCGCGGTCTCGCATCCCCGCAACTGGCTCGTGGCCTTCGCCTGCACCCTGCTCGGGGTGCGGGTGATCGGTCACGTGGAACGGTCGGCCGTCGGCTGGTTGCTGCTCGTCATGGGCCTGTTCGGCGGGATCACGGTCGCCGTGGCGGGCCAGCCGGTCGAGCACCCGGCGCGGTGGGTGGAGGCGTGGGTCTGGTGGCCGACCTACGCGCTGCTGCCCGCTGTGGCGCTGGTCTTCCCGAACGGCAGGCCGTTGGGGCACCGGTGGTGGTTCGCCATCGGCGCGAGCCTGGTGAGCGCCGTCCTCGGCACGGTCGGGCTCGCCTGGGGGTCGTGGGGTGACCCGGCGGGTTTCTGGGAGCACGCGGGTGGCGGGCTGGCCAAGGGCATCACGGTGGTCGCCGTGCTCGCGGCCGGGGTGTCGGTGGTCGCGGCGGTGGCGGCGTTGTTCCTGCGCTGGCGGCGGGCCGAGGGGGACGAACGCCGGCTGCTCGTGTGGGCGTTCGCGTTGCTGGCGCTGGCGGTCGTCGCGACGGCGCTGGAGACCACGGACGGGCACTTCGCGTGGGTCATCGGGGTGCTGGCGTTCCCGGCGGCCGCGGTGATCGCGATCGTGCGGTACGGGCTGTACGACATCAGCCTGCTCATCCACCGGTCGTTGCTCTACGGCACGCTCACGGTGGCGTTGCTGCTCATCTACCTGGGTGTGATGCTCGCGGCCGGTCAGTTGTTCAGCAGTGACGCCGAGGTCATCGGGGTCGTGGCGGCGGGGCTGGTGTTCGCGCCGTTCCGCAGCTGGGTGCAGAAGAAGCTCGACCGGTGGCTTTATGGCGAACGGTCTGACCCTTATGCCGCGCTGTCGACGTTGAGCGAGAAGCTCGAACGGTCCCAGGACGTGCTGCCGACCGTCGCGCAGACGGTCGCCGAGTCGTTGAAGCTGCCGTACGTCGCGATCCGCGGCGGGTCGGTGCTGGCCGAGCACGGGCGCAGCCGCGGGTGGCCGCAGCTGCGGTTCCCCATGACCTACCGCGGTGCCGCGGTCGGTGACCTGGTGGTCGAGCCGCGTGCGCCGGACGAGCGGTTGAGCGACAAGGAGCTCAGCCTCCTGGTCGACCTGGCGCGGTCCACCGCACCGGCCGCCCAGTCGATGAAGCTGACGGCCGATCTGCAACTCGCTCGCGAACGGCTCGTGCGTGCGCGCGAAGAAGAACGGCTGCGGCTGCGGCGCGACCTGCACGACGGCGTGGGACCGGCGTTGGTGGGCATCCGGTTGCAGCTCAAGGCATTGCGGCGGTCGATGGGTGAGGCGCTGGACCCGGTGCTCGGTGACGTCGACTCCACGGCGGGCGAGGTGCGCAGGCTGGTGGACGGGTTGCGGCCACCGATCCTCGACCAGGGCTTGGCGCTGGCGGTGCGGGACGAGGCCGCGCGGTTCCACGGCGAGCTGGCGGTGCGCGTCGAGGCCGAGGAGGTCGAGGGCCTGTCCGCCGCGGTCGAGGTCGCCGCCTACCGGATCGTCGCGGAGGCGTTGACGAACACCGCACGGCACTCGGGCGCACGGCACTGCGTCATCACGGTCCGGCACGACGGCGACCTGGTCGTGGAGATCACCGACGACGGCCGCGGCGTGGCACCGGACGCGACGCCCGGCGTCGGGCTGGACTCCATGCGAGAACGCTGCGCCGAACTGGGCGGATCGTGCACAGTGGGACCCGCACAACCACACGGCACTCGGGTGGTCGCGCGGCTTCCGCTGGAAGTCCGCTGATGCGGGAGGTTCTCGATGGCGCGGGTCGTGATCGCCGACGACCACCCGGTGTTCCGGCGCGGCATGAAGGCGTTGCTGGACGGCGAGGACGGCATCGCGGTGGTCGGCACGGCGGCCGACGGCGTCGAGGCCGTGGAGGTCGTGCTCGCCACCCGCCCGGACGTCGTCGTGCTCGACCTGCACATGCCGCGGCTGGGCGGTGTCGAGGCCGCGAAGCAGATGCTGGCGGCCCTGCCGGAGGTCGGCGTGCTCGTGCTGACGATGCACGAGGACGACGAACTCGTCTTCGCCGCGATGCGGGCCGGCGCACGCGGGTACCTCGTCAAGACCACGGACGACGACGAGATCGTGCGCGCGGTGCAGGCCATAGGAGCCGGTGAGGCGATCTTCAGCGCGACCATCGCCCAGCGCATGATGGGCTACTTCACGGCGATCTCGTCGTCCAAGGCGGTGGCGTTCCCGCAGCTGACCGACCGCGAACGCGACGTGCTGGAGCTGATGGCCTCCGGCAAGGACAACGCCTCCATCGCGCACCGGCTCAGCCTCTCGCAGAAGACCGTCCGCAACCGGGTCTCCGCCATCTTCACGAAACTCCAGGTCGCGGACCGCGCGCAGGCCATCGTGGCGGCACGGGAAGCAGGCCTCGGCAGCTCGTGAGCAACCGCCGTCCCGGCCGGTTCGGGACACCGGTCACCTGACAGCGGGACACCTCCCCGGCTTCGATCGGCGCATCCGCCGAGCCTTCAGGGAGCCCTGCCCATGGACATCACCTGGGACGTCGCACACGCGCGGCTCAGCCACGACCGCATGCTGCACATCGCCAAGGCGCTCATCTCCATGCGCCCCGACACGGTCACGCTCGGAGGGGGCGAACCCCTCGGCGTGCCCGGCCTGTTCGAGATCGTCGAGAAGTTCCGCCGAGCCGGCATCGACGTCGTCCTGCGCACGTCCGGCAAGTCGCTGCACCCGTCGATGGTGCGCACGCTCCTGGCGTCGTGCGCCCGCATCGAGGTGTGCGCGATGGCGTTCACCCACGCCCTGCACGCGTTGCACCTGCTCGACGTGGGCGCCGCCAAGCTCGACCGGCACGCCGTCTTCGGCCTCGACGCCACCGGCATCCGGCGCGGCTTCGACCGGCTGGAGGACTTCTGCGCCACCACGGCGTTCGACCTGCCGCGCCTCGCGTTCATCGCGCTCGGCGACACCATCGGCCGCGACCACGCCCAGTACCTGCAGTCGCTCGCCCCTCAGACCGTCCGCGTGACGGTCGAGACCGCGAACACCTCGGTCGCCGTCAGCCGATCCAGCTGACGAGCGCGCGCCACGCGGGAGTCGAGAACGTGAGCACGTCACCGCTCACGTTCTTGGTGTCCCGCACGAGCGCGTCCTGGACCAGTGACACCTCCACACAGTTGCCGTTGCCGTTGCCGGTGCTGTAGCTGCTCTTACGCCAGGTCTGTTCCTGGGTCATGAGAATCCTCTCGCAGTCCGCTGACGTACTCCATCAGCTTGCTCCGCGATTGTTCCTCATCCAACGCAACGGCATCCAGCCGCTGAAAGAGTCTCCTGGCCTGTGCGACAGCGGCCTTCTCCTGAGCGAAGACCTGAGTGGTGTCGGTTTCCGTGAAGACCACCGGAGACGCCTTTGCGAACTCGTACAACACGCTCGGCGACCTGAAACTGGTGATGTGCGCGGGCACGATGCGCAGTATGTGCGTGTTGAAGAGCAGCCGCAGGTACTGGTCTTCACGGATCTGAGCGTCGCCCATCCGCATCTGCAGAGCAAGTTCGTGCACGTAGAACACGCAGTCTGGCCGGTTCCACCGCTTGAGAATCGCCTGGCGCTCCATGCGAGCCTCGATGTACGCCTCGATATCCTCTGGCGCCTCGATGTGGGAGTCGACGAACAACTCCCGTGCGTAGCGTTCCGTCTGGAGGAGGCCGTTGACGATGATCAGGTCGTAGGCGAAGATCCTGGTGGCCATCGTCTCTGTCATCGCCAGCGTGCGCAGGTTGCTGTTGTCCTGCGCGAAGTACAGGTCGAACGCGTGGTGGTACCGGCGGCGGAAGGACTCGACGAACTCCAGGTTCTTCCCGCAGGTCGCCAGGTACTGCACGAGGTCGATGTCGCTTGCGCGAGCCTTGCCGAGTTCGATGTCGGACACCTTGCTCGGGTCCCAACCCAGGTGCAGTGCCATCGCCCGACCATGGAACGAGGTGCACGACTCCCGTATACGGCGGAGCTCGTCGCCGAGGTCCCGGCTGTACGGAGTGGACGCGATTGCTGCCATAGCAAGGAAGTTATGGCGTGGAATGAAACCAAGTAACGGGCTCGTTCGGGTGAAAACAGAGCTAGAAAACCCCGCCGCGAGCTGCGAATACGTCGTTGATAGGCACCATCGCGCCGAGGGCGAGCCGCAGCAGCACGCGTGCCTTACGGGGACATAGCCAGCCGGCCATCACCGCGCCGCGCTGGATGAGGTCGGACTCGGAGCCGGTGAAGCCGTAGGTGTTCTGGAACGTGGTGCCCGCGCCCGTCCGCGTGGCGACGACGACCGGGAACCGCGCCCGTGAGATCGCCGCGGCCATGCCCGCCGACACGTGCCCGACGCCCGTCGCGGCGATGACCACTCCCCCGACGTTGAGCCAGTCGAGCAGGGTGCCGTCGTCGTCGATCGTGGCCTCGACGAGCGGGACCGGTGGCACGGTGCGGGGCCGTGGCAGGGCGGGCAGCCGGTGGGCGGGGTGGAAGTAGTGCGGGGCGCCCTCCACGAGGAGACCGAGCGGGCCGGGGAAGGAGCTGAAGGCGCTGGGCAGGCTGCTGTGCGTCTTGCGGACCCAGCGGGCGGCGTGGACCTCGTCGCCCAGCACCAGGAGCGCGCCGCGACCGCGGGAGTTCCCGGCCAGGGCCACGGCGACGGCCGCCGCGAGGTTCGCCGGGCCGTCCGCGCCGGGCAGGCCGGGGTGGCGCATGGCGCCGGTGACGACGAGCGGGTGGTCGTGCGGCCACAGGCAGTCGAAGAAGTACGCGGTCTCTTCGAGGGTGTCGGTGCCCTGGACGATCACCACACCACTCGCGCCCTCGGCGACCTGCCGGTCGGCCCAGTCGAAGGTCTCCAAGAGCACGTCGAACGTCAGCGAGGCGCCGGGGGTGGTGGCGAGGGTGGCGATCTCGCCGACCTCCAGGCCGCCGACGAGGTCCCGCGCGCCCAGGGTCGGTGACACCGCGCCGGAGCCCGTCATCGTGATCGTGCCGCCGAGCGATGCCACCGCCACCTGTGAGCCCATGCGCTCACGATAAGGGCATCTCGTGTTCGAGCCAGTCCGTGAGGGACGGACGCGAGGGGCGCCAGCCGAGGGCGCGGGCGCGGGTGGCGCGGACCCGGCTGTTGGCGCCGAGCGCGTAGCGGGCGAACCCCTCGCCCCACGCGGCACCGGCTTCCTCCAGGCCCCACGGCCGCACCGGGCCGAGGCCGAGGCGGCGGGCGATGGCCTGGCCGATGTCGGCGAACGAGACGTCCTCACCGCCCGCCACGAAGTACAACCCGGTGGCCGCGGGCTCGGTGAGGGCCAGGAGGTAGAGGTCGGCCATGTCGTCGAGGTGCACGGTGGACCAGCGGTTGAGGCCGCGGCCGACCACGCGGACCACACCGCTGCTCCTGGCCTGCTCGACCAGCGGCGGGACCAGGACGGTCTGCGGGCGGGGGCCGGTGCCGGTGCCGTAGACCAGCGAGTTGCACAGGACGACCGAGCGCAGGTCCGCGTCGACCACGGCGCGGTCGAGGTCGTAGCGGGCACGCCGGACCGGGTGGTCCCCCGGGGTGAACGGCACGGCGTCGTCGACGACGGTGCCGGACGGCCCGCCCTGCGCGTCGTCGCCGACCACGCTGGTGCCGCTGGTGTGGACCAGCACCTTGTCCGTGCCGCGCAACGCCTCCACGAAGGTGTCCACCGCACCGCGGTGGTCGCTGTTCGCGGTGTTGACGACCGCGTCCACCCGCCGGGCCTCCCGGTCGAGCAGGGCGGTGTCGCCGAGGTCGCCGACGACCGGGTCGATGCCCGCCGCGGCCAGCTCGCCGACGACGCCGGGGGTGCGGGTCAGGCCGCGCACGGTGTGGCCGGCGCCGATGAGCCGCCTGGCGACGGCGCCGCCGATGTAGCCGCCGGCGCCCGTGAGGAAAACGTGCATGGGTGAAACCTGCCAGCCGCGACCCGACCCGCACCACTTCCGTTGCCGTTCCGGCAAAGGATCACTGGCGCCAGTAGGTGATGTTGCGGAAACGGGCCTCCGCGCGGCCGCTGCCGTGGTGGTAGACGCCGTTCTTGAAGTACCGCGTGGCCGGGCCCTCGTCCTGGTGGGTGAGTTTGAGGGTGCCGTTGTAATAGGTCTTCACGGTGCCGCGCCCGCCCGCGACGGCGGTGTGCTCCACGCGAATGCGGAACCACTTGTTGTAAATGCCGGTCGCGATGACCTGGTCGCTGTCCTTGCGCAGGGTGCCGCCGTTGATGTTGGCGACGTTGAGCATCACGTCGGTGGCGCGGGTGCCGTCCGGGCGGCTGCCGCGCAGGATCTGCACGACCGTCGGGCCGCTGACGCCGGACGGGATGTAGACCTCGCCCTCCCAGGCGCGCGACCCGCTGGAGTACTCCTGGTTGAAGCGCAGCTCGGTGCGGGGATCAGTTGGGCTGCCGGGGGTGTGCGGCTCGTCGTAGTCGTAGACCCACATGGTGTGGACGCCGCCTTCGAACTTGTAGCGCGCGCTGGTGGCGAGGTTGTGCGGCTTCTGCACGGTGTAGGTGTACGGCGCCGAAACCCATTGGGCAGAGGGCGGCTGGGCGAGGGCCTGACCGGCCGGCGCGACGAGCAGGGGTGCGGTGAGGGCGAGGGCGAGCACGGAACGGCGTGGGTGGAGCGCAGGGGTTTCCACGGTGAATCCCTCCGACCTTCGACAAGTGGTCTGCACCACTTTGGGGGCACGAAGGCGGAGGGATCAACAGTTCTCCGGAATTCCGGAACAACATTCAGATGGGCGAACTTTTCACATTCCTGAACCGGAGACCAGCTCGTCGAAGGTGGGGAACTTCGTGGCGATGTCGCTGCCGGTGAAGTTGCCGACCCAGCCGTCGTCGTCGTGGAAGAACCGCACCGACACGTAGTCCGGCTTCGTGCCCATGTCGAACCAGTGCGTGGTGTTCGCCGGGACGCTCAGCAGGTCGCCCTCGGTGCACAGCACGCCGTACACCCTGTCGCCGATGTGCAGGTAGAAAACACCGGCGCCACGGGCGAAGTAGCGGTCCTCGTCGTCGTCGTGCGTGTGCTCGGCGAGGAACCGGTTGCGGAACTCGACGGCCTTCGCGCGGTACTCGTCGGTGTCGGCGGGGGTCATCTCCATCGCGTCGACGTAGGTGTAGCCCTCCGTCTCGCTGACGCGGGCGATGTCCTTCTCGTACGCCTGCAACGCGTTCTCGGCCGTCACACCGTCCACGACGGACCAGCGGGAGAACCGCACGCCGTGCTCCTTGAGCGCGGTGGCGACCTCCTCGGGGTCGCTGGTGCGGAGCAGGGTTTCCTCGGGGCCGGAGTCCGGCCACACCGTCAGCAGCGTCATGCGTGCCTCCCCGTGAAGGTTTCCGTGCGCGTCTCCACCTTGAAGCGCAGCAACCACTCCAGGCATTCCAGCCGGTGCCGGGCCTGCACCAGGTCGTCGCCCCAGACGTAGACGCCGTGCCGTGCGACGATCAGCGCGGGCGTGCGCGGGTCGAAGCCCTTCTCGAAGGCGTCGCCCAGCTCGACCATGTCCTGCGAGTTCGGCACGACCGGGACGACCACCTCCTCGTGCGCGTACCGGCCGAAGCCCTTGAGCATCTCCAGGTCCTTGAGCACCACGCCGTCCGGCCAGTGCTCGGCCGCCACGACCGGTGCCAGCGCGTGGACGTGGACGACCGCGCCCGCCCCGGCGACCTTCGCGATGCGGGCGTGCAGGCCCGCCTCGGCGCTCGGGACCTTGTCGCTGTCCACGGCGGCGCCGTTCTCGTCGATCACGACGCTGTCCTCGGCGGTGATCTCGCCCTTGTCGACGCCGCTGACCGTGACCGCGAGCCGCAGCGGATCGCGTTGCAGGACCACGGAGAGGTTGCCCGAGGTGCCGCGCATCCAGCCCATCGCGGCGAACCGGGCGCACTCGCGGGCGAGCTCCGCGGTCACGACAGCTCCCACACCGTCGGGTGCGGCGCGAAGTCGGCGTTGGCGTACGGCTCGCCCGCGCGCGCGACACCGACCGTCTTCCAGCCCGCCTCCTGCGCGGCGTGCAGCTCCGCGGGAACGTCGCTGTAGAAGGTGATGTCGTCGGACCGCAGCGTCTCGGCGATCTTGTGGTACGACGCGGCCTCGCGCTTCGGGCCGGCGTTGACCGTGTCGAAGTGGTGCTCCAGCAACGGGGTCAGGTCGCCGTCGGTGGTGTGCCGGAAGAACGCGACCTGGCCCGCGACCGACCCGCTGGAGAAGATCGCGAGCTTCACGCCCTCGCCGTGCCACTTGCGCATGGCGGGCACGACGTCCGGGAAGAACTCCGCCACCAGGTCGCCCTGCGCGTAGCCCTGCTGCCAGATGAGGCCCTGCAACGTCTTGAGCGGCGTGACCTTCTGGTCGGCGTCCATCCAGTCGTGCAGCGCCTTCACGACGTCGTCGTGACCGGACAGCTCCTTGACCTGCGCGACCGCGTCGGCGACCACCGGGTCGTCGCCGTGCTGCTCGATCCACGGCCCGAGCCGCGGGCGCGCGTAGTCGTAGAGGACGACCAGCACCTGGTCCGTCGCGCTCAGCGTGCCCTCGATGTCGAGCACGACCCACTTGCTCACCGCTGTTCTCCCTCGTAGTACTCGTCCAGCTCCCCGGCGCGGAAGACACCGCGGTCGGTCACCACGTCGGTGACGAACCGCGGCGGCGTCACGTCGAACGCCGGGTACAGCCCCTTCGCCCGCGGCGTGGCACTCGGCCGGCCGAGCACCTGCAGCACCTCGGCGCCATCGCGGTACTCGATCTCCACGTCCTCCGCCGTCGGCGCATCCAGGTCGGGCGCCTGCACCTGGGCGTGGAACGGCACGCCGAACGCGTGCGCGGCCACGGCCAGGCCCAGTGTGCCGACCTTGTTCACCACGTGCCCGTCCATGGTCACCCGGTCGGCCGCCGTGACCAAGGCGTCGACCTCACCGCTCTGCAACACCGCCGCGCCCATGCCGTCGGTGATGAGCGTGGTGTCGACGCCCATCTCGATCAACGTCTCGGCGGTGAGCCGGGCGCCCTGCAGGTACGGGCGGGTCTCCGTGCAGAAGAACTTGAGCCGCTTGCCCCGCCGCTGGGCGGCTTTGACCGTCTCCGTGAGGTAGAGGTCGGCCCAGCAGTGGGTGAGGACGGTCGCGTCGTCGGGCAGCAGGGCCGCGGTGTGCTCGCCGAGCGCGCGGCTCTTGCCGCGGTAGCGCTCGTCCCCGGTGCGGGCGCCGTCGAGCGCCCGGCTGACGTCCCGGTGCTCGTCGACCGCCTCCAGGACGACCGCGGTGGCCTTGCGCAGGGCGTTGTTGGTGCGCCGGGTGTTCTCCAGCACGTGCGCGGTGGCGGCGAGCTGCTGCCTGGCCTGCTCGAACGGCAGGTGTTCGAGGGTGCGGGCCTTGAGCACCATGCCGTAGAGGACGGCGAAGTACGGTCCGGAGGACTGGGTGACCATGTCCTCGACGGCCTTCGCGACCTCCTCGGCCGTCCGGCACAGCACCCACTCGCGTTCGAACGGGAAGCGGCGGCGGTCCAGGACCAGCACGCCCTCGTCGGTGAGCCGGACCGAGTCGGCGAGAACGGGTTCCATCAGCTGTACCCGGTGTGCGCGGGACGGGCACCGGTGAGGAAGTGCTCGCCGACCTCACGGGCCTTGTAGACGACCGGGTCGTGCAACGTGAGCGTGCGCGCGTTGCGCCAGAACCGGTCAACGCCGTACTTGGCCGCCGTGCCGCGCGCGCCGACCTGTTCGAAGATGCGGCTGGTGACGTCGTTGACGAGCTTGGTGCTGACCACCTTGGCGGCGGAGATCTCGACGGCCACCTGCGCGCGCTTCTGCGGCGTGAGGCCCCGGCCCAGCTCACTGGCCTCCCAGAGCAGCTCGGCCGCCCGGTCCGCGAGCAGCCCGGCCGCCTTCGTCTGCGCCACCATCTCGCCGTAGGCGGCGACGACGTACGGGTCCTCGGTCGCGGCGTCGACCCCGCTGACGAACCACGGGCGGGTCTTCGTGCGGGTGTAGTCGGCGGCCTCCTCCAGCGCGCCCTCGGCGATGGCGACGTAGAGCTGCGCGAGCACGAGCTGGAACCCGATCGCGGCGAGGCTGAGCCGCGGGTCCTCGTTCGCCGGCTGCACGCCCAGGACCTCGGAGACCTCGACGTTCTCGAACACGACCCCGCCGGACGCGGTGAGCCGCTGACCGATGTTGTCCCAGTCGTCCAGGTAGGTGATTCCCGTCGCTTTTCCGTCGAGCAGGAAGGTCAGCTTCTCGCCGTTGTCGGTGCGCGTCGCGCTGACCACGATGCGGTCGGCGACGCTCGCGCCGGTGGCGAACGTCTTGCGCCCGTTGAGCAGGAACCCGGAGCCCGTGGGCGTCAGTTCGAGCGCGGCGTCGAGCGGGTTGCTGACCCCGGCCCAGAACTGGTCGTCGTGGCGGGAGAAGGACGTGTCGAACAGGCCGGAACGCCAGACCTGCAGGTAGTGGTACCCGAGGAGGTGCCCGGCGTTGGCGTCGGCGGCCCCGATGACCCGGGTGACCCGCTGCTGCACGGCCCAGTCGCCGACGTTCAGCAGGCCGCTCTGCCGGAGCAGCTCCACCTCCTTGGTGGGCGGCTGGTTGGCCCGGTCCCGGTCCGCCGCGTCGGACCTGAGCGTCGCCGCGACGTCCCGCGCGACGTCCAGCCAGTTCGTCATCCCTGCTCCTCTCGGTGGCACCCGTGCCAACTTACTTCTTCACACCACCGGGCTAACCACGATGTGAGAAGGACGCGGACCTGGCACACTGGGTCCTACCCCGGTCTCCGGGGTTGGCAGACTTTAGGGAGCATTTCGCATGGCGCAGGGCACCGTTAAGTGGTTCAACGGCGAAAAGGGCTTCGGATTCATCGCCCAGGACGGCGGCGGACCGGACGTTTTCGTTCACTACTCGCAGATCTCCGGCAACGGCTTCAAGTCGCTGGACGAGCAGCAGCGCGTGGAGTTCGAGATCGGGCAGGGTCAGAAGGGACCGCAGGCGCAGGACGTCCGCGTCATCTGATTTCGCTCTTGGTGTGACGAAGGGCCCGTTCAGCTCCGCTGAACGGGCCCTTTCGCATGCTCAGGCCTCGGCCGACGACGAGGATGACGGCGAGGACGAGCGCGCCGCCGTCCGTGACCAGCGACGGCAGCATGCCCGCCAGGCCGAACTCCTCTCTCGCGGCCGCCCACATCTCCGGCGGCACCATGAACACCCCGGCGGCTTGGGTGACGTTGACCGCGAGGACCGGCCAGAAGAGCCACCTCGGCGGGCTCTTGCGCAGGGCGAGGACGCCGAGGGCGTTGCCGGCGATGTAGAGACAGCCGACGACGCGGAACGTGGTCAGGAACTGGCCGGCGGTGGCGGGGTCGGCGTTCGCCTTCACCATCATCAGGGTGAGCGTGTGGTGGTTGACGACCACGAACGCGTGCAGTGCCGTGCCGGTGGTGAAGATGATCGAGGCGATGCCGGTCAGCCTCCGCAGCCCGTCGTCCATGGTTCTGATGGTGGCGAGGGGGCGGGGTGGGGGCATCCGGGACGTCCCTGAGGTTTCCCGCGGCTCTGACCTGCGGTTCCCGAAAATGTCAGACCTCGTCGTCATCCTGGGTTCTCCACGACTTCGTGTCCGAGGAGGACCAGTGATCGACAGCACGCACCTCGCCTCCGCCGTCAACGCCAGGGTCGTCCAGCTCGCCCGCTGGACGTGGCGGCACCCGCGGGAGGTGAACCGCCGGGTCGGCGTGAGGTCGCGCCGGGGTGCGACCGAGGGGCAGCTGCGGGAGGCGCTGCGGTACGTGGAGGAGCGGCTGCGTGCCGTGCTGGCCTCGCCGGGGCGAGGAGGTCCGGGAGGGGCGCTGGAGTGAGAAGGCGCTGGAAGGTGGGTCGCCGGGCGGAGGAGGCGCCTGGAAGTGGGCCGCCGGGCTGACGCGTAGCCCGGCGAGGTCTGTGCCGCGCGGAACCCGCGCCGTGCGGCGAGCGACACCGCGGCGAGCGACACCGCGGCGAGCGGCACCGCGGCGAGTGGCACCGCGGCGAGTGGCACCGCGGCGAGTGGCACCGCGGCGAGTGGCACCGCGGCGAGTGGCACCGCGGCGAGTGGCGACTGAGGGAGTCGAACCCTGCGCGGCTTGTGGAGGCGGCGCTCCACACTGGCCCTGACCCTTCGGCTGGGTGACGGCTGCCTTGCTCGCAACCAGGCCCGTGACCAGGCCCTCAACCGGCCCCGCAACCAGGTGCGGCGGGCGGTCCGACGCGCGGAACATCCACAGTGTTAAACGTTCACACTGCTGAAGATGTTTCATGTTTCGCTCATCTAAGTGACGCTGTTCACCATGCGATACCTCCCTGCCATCGCAGCCGCGCTGCTACTGCCCCTGGTGCCCGTCGTCACCGCCTCCCCGGCGGTGGCGGCCCCGAGCGGCACGTTCTACGTCACCGGTGTGCGCACCGGGCTCAACGTCGCCCAGAGCGGCACCGGACTCGCCCTGCACCGCCCGAAGGGCAACGAGGACCACCAGCAGTGGCGGCTCGCCGACGGGAGGTTCGAGAACACCGACTCGCCGGGGCAGTGCATCACCCGCCAGCTCAGCATGGCGCCGTGCTCACAGGGGGACACGGTCCACTCGCTCACGCAGTTCGGTGACCAGTGGGAGGTCTTCGGCCTCGGCGGGGAGACGCGGTGGTACCTCACGCCCGTCACCGGTCGGCAGAACCCGATGCCGGCTGACCCGCGGCTCGACCAGATGACGTTCCTGACGGCCCACAACGCGTATGCGAACGGGGTCGACGGCGGGTTCGCGCCGCCGTTCGTCAACCTCGCCAAGAACCAGACGCGCGGCATCGTGCAGCAGCTGAACGACGGCGTGCGCGGGTTCATGCTCGACATCCACCAGACGCCGGACGGCGCGATCCTCTGCCACAACAGCTGCACGCTCGTCAGCCGGCCCGTGGCGCTCAACGTCGACCTGCAGCGCATGGTCGACTTCCTGCGGAACAACCGCCAGGAGATCATCACGGTCTTCCTGGAGGACTACGTCGACGCCGCCACGCTGCGCGCCGAGCTGCGCAAGGTCAACGGGCTCAACGACGTGCTGTACCGGGCCGAGGGCGTGAAGGAGAACGGCTGGCCGACGCGCAGCCAGCTCCAGAGCGCGAACAAGCGGTTGATCGTCTTCACCGACCACGACAAGGACGGGCGCGAGGACACCGGTGTGCTGTACCAGCGGGACTGGACCGTCGAGAACTACTGGTCGATGGGGCCGGGGGTGGGCGCGTCCGACTGGTCCTGCTACAGCCGATGGGCTGAAAAACCGCTCACGGCCACCGACCGGTTCCAGCCGCTGTTCGTCATGAACCACTTCCGGGACGTGCCGTTCACGAACACCGCCACGACGGACAACGAGAAGGTGCTGAACCGGGCGCAGCAGTTCTGCCAGCCCGCGGCGCGGAAGAAGCCGAACTACCTGTCGGTCGACCTCTACCACCTCGGTGGCGCGAAGAGCGCGGTCGACCAGCTCAACGCATACGCATACGCGCCGTAGCCCAAATAGTGGGAGTTGTACGCTCCGCGCATGGCCTCGATCCTGTTCACGCGCGGAGCGCCCTCTCTCGACATCATCGACCAGGAAGGTCTGCGCGAAGCAGCGCAGAAAGCCTTCACGGACGACCCCGGCGGCACCTTCGCGTACGGAACGAGCGTCGGCTACGTGCCGCTGCGGACCTGGCTCGCGGAGCAGCACGGGGTCGAGCCGGAGCAGGTGCTCGTCACCAACGGGTCGATGCAGGCCGACGCGTTCCTGTTCGAGCTGCTCGTGGGCGAGGGCGACGACGTCGTGGTCGAGGCGCCGACCTACGACCGCACGCTGCTGAACCTGCGCCAGCGCGGCGCGAAGGTCCACGCGATCGAGCTGCAGACCGACGGCATCGACGTCGACGCGCTGGAGAAGCTGCTGGAGAGCGGTGTGCGGCCGAAGCTCGCGCACATCATCCCGAACTTCCACAACCCGGCCGGCTACACGCTGTCCGCGGCCAAGCGGGCGCGGCTGCTGGAGCTCGCGGCCCGGTACGACTTCGTGCTGTTCGAGGACGACCCGTACGTGAAGGTGCGGTTCGAGGGCGAGCCGCTGCCGACGATGCTGTCGCAGGACGAGAACGAGAAGGTCGTCTACGCGTCGTCGTTCTCGAAGACCATGGCGCCCGGCATCCGCTGCGGGTACCTGGTGGGGCCGAAGTCCGTCATCAAGGCGGTCCAGGACATCGCCACCACCACGTACATCTCGCCGAACATGGTGGCGCAGTCGATCGTGAACTCGTACTGCCGGTCCGGTCGCCTCGACGAGTCGGTCGTCAACGTGCGCACCGCGCTGCGCGCCCGCCGGGACGCGCTCGTCGCGGCGTTGCGGCGGGAGCTGCCCGAGGCCGTGTTCACGGCGCCGCAGGGCGGCTACTTCATGTGGGTCGAGCTGCCGGGCGTGTCGATCGAGAAGCTGTTCCCGGTCGCCAAGGAGCACGGCGTCGAGTTCGTGAAGGGCTCCGACTTCCTGCTGGAGGGCGGCGACAACGAGATGCGCCTCGCGTTCTCGGGTGTCACGCCGGAGCAGATCGACGAGGGCATCACGCGCCTCGCCGCGGCGGTCCGCTCGCTTTCCTGATCTGCGCCTCCAGGTGCTCCGGCAACGCGCTGCGCTGCCGGAGCGCCTGGCGCAGGCGGGGCACGGCCGCGCGGAACGCCACCGGGTCCCGCAGCGAGTCCGCCAGTGCCCGGCTCACGGGCCTGCGCATCCACGACGTCAGCACGGCGTTGCGCCGTTCGACGATCTCCCCTCCCTGCTCGCGGTGCGGTGACGGGTGGTGGTGCGCCACCACGTCCTCGACGTAGCAGAGCGCCCAGCCCGCTGCCGCGAGGTCCCACGCCAGCAGCGTCTCCTCGCCGCGGAAGAACAGCAGCGCGCTGAACCCGCCGACCTCCTCGAACGCCTGCCGCCGCACGATCGCCGAGCAGGCCAGGAACCCCAGCACCGCGGGCCCCGCCACGCCCTGACCGAGCGGGCTGTCGCGCAGCAGCGGTGTGATCGGGTCCGGTCTCTCCTCAGGACCGACGAGCGTGCGGCCCGCGATCACGGCGAGGTCCGGGTGGTCGTCGAAGATCCGCTCGGCCCGCTCGAACGCCCCCGGCGCCCACCACGAGTCGTCGTCCGCGAACGCCACGTACGGCGTGCGCGCGGCCAGCACCCCGGCGTTGCGACCGGCCGCACCGCGGTTGACCGGCGACTGCAACACCCGGACCAGCGGGAACTCGGCCCGCACGCGTGCGGCGGTGTCGTCGGTGGAGGCGTTGTCGACCACGATCACCGGCACCCGCGACGGGCTGAGGTGCGCGAGGGTGCGCAGCAGGCTGTCGGCGCGGTTCCGCGTGGCGATGACGACGGTCGTGCGGGGCATGCAGGTCGTCTACCCCAGAACCCGCACCCCACACTCTGACAGTTCCTGCCAGAAAATCTGGCAGTTGCTGACATTTCGCGCTAGGTTGAGCCGCGTGGAGACGCTCACCGGCCGCGCCGCGAAGGACCTGCGCACCCGCCTCGCCATCCAGCAGGCGGCCATCGAGCTGTGCCTGGAGCACGGGTTCGCGGCGACCTCGACCAAGGCGATCGCCGACCGGGCCGGGGTGTCCGAGCGGACGCTGTTCCGCACGTTCGGCAGCAAGGCCGCGATCTTCTGGTACGACGCGTTCCTCAGCCGGGTCGTCCGCGCGCTGCGGCCGGGCCCGGACCCCGTCGCGGCACTGGTGGACGCGGTTCGCGCCGCGGTCGGCACGATCACGCCGGAGCAGTGGGCGCTCAAGCTCGGCCGCCGCGAGGTGATCCTGCGGGAACCGGACCTCATCGCCACCGGTACCCGGGAGCTCAACGCGGGTGCCGAGAGCATCGCCGCGCTGCTCACACCCCCGCTCGCCTCCCCCGCGCAGGCCTTCGACCTGCTGCTCTTCGCGCGGTTCGCGGTGGCGGGGTTCGGCGTCGTGCCGTTCCACGCGGACACGACTCCGGCAGAGTGGGGTGCGGAACTGGAACGCGTGGCGCACAAGGCCGCGCACGGCGCGTTGGAGCGGTCATGACCTTGCCGAACCTGATCACCGACCCGAACTCGCTCGTGAACCTGAGCCACGACGAGGCCGAGTGGGCGCCCGCGGGCACGCCCTGGGCCGCGTTCCGGCCGCAGTCCACGGCGGAGGTCCAGGAGGCGGTGCGGCACTGCGCCGCCCACAACGTCCCGATCGTGCCGCGCGGTGCGGGTACCGGGCTGTCCGGCGGGGCGAACGCCGTCGACGGCTGCCTCGTGCTCGACCTCAGCCGGATGGACCGGGTGCTGGAGATCGACCAGGAGAACCTGCTCGCCGTCGTGCAGCCCGGCGTGGTGAACGACGACCTCAAGAAAGCCGTTGCCGCGCAGGGGCTCTGGTACCCGCCGGACCCGGCCAGCTCGCCGTGGTCGACCATCGGCGGCAACGTCGCCACGAACGCCGGCGGCCTGTGCTGCCTGAAGTACGGCGTGACCCGCGACTACGTCCTCGGCCTGGAGGTCGTGATGGGCGGGCCCGTCGAGTACGGCACGGCGGTCCGGCTGGGGCGGCGCACCACCAAGGGCGTCGCCGGGTACGACCTGACCAGCCTGCTGGTCGGCTCGGAGGGCACGCTCGGCGTCGTCACCGAGATCACCCTGCGGCTGCGCCCCGCGCCCGCACCGCAGGCCACCGTCGTCGGCGCGTTCGCCGGACTCGTCGCCGCGGGTGACGCGGTCGCGCTGTGCACCCGCCGCGGCCTGCAACCGGCGGCGCTGGAGCTGGTCGACCGCGCGTGCCTGCGGGCCGTCGAGGACTGGAAGCGCCTGGGCATCGAACCCGACACCGAGGCCATGCTGCTGGCCCGCGCCGAGACCGCCGCGGACGCCGACGGCCTGGCCAGCGCGTTCACCGAGGCCGGCGCCGTGTGGACCGAGCGGTCGACCGACTCGACCGAGGCCGAGGCGCTGTTCGCCGCCCGCCGCCTCGCCTACCCGGCGCTGGAACGCCTCGGGCCGCTGCTGACCGAGGACGTGTGCGTGCCGCGGTCGGCCGTGCCCGCGATGCTCGCGCGGATCGTGGAGATCGGTGCGCGGCACGGCGTCCAGGTGGCGACCATCGCCCACGCCGGCGACGGCAACCTGCACCCGATGCTCGTCACCCCGCCCGGCGACGACAACGCGCGCATCGCCGCGCAGGCCGCGTTCACCGACATCATCGACGCCGCGCTCGCACTCGGCGGCACCGTCACCGGCGAGCACGGCGTGGGCCTGCTCAAGCGCGACGGCATGATCCGCGAGCTCGGCCCCGACGTGTGCGCCGTGCAGGACGCCGTCAAGCACACCCTCGACCCGTTGCGCATCTTCAACCCGGGCAAGGCCTGAGAGGAGCTCCGGCACATGCTGCACCACGTCCCCGTCACCGGCGGGACCCTGACCGTCGAGGTGGTGGACGGCGACACCGCACCCGTGCTCGCCGTCCACGGCCTGACCAGCAACCGCAAGCTGTGGAGCTGGGTCGCCGCGCACGGCTTCACGCTGGTGGCACCCGACCTGCGCGGCCGTGCCGACAGCGTGGCACTGACGGGCTCGTCGCTCCGGCAGCACACCGACGACATGGTGCGCGTGCTGGACGCGTTGGAACTCGACGCGGTGACGGTGTGCGGCATGTCCATGGGCGCGTACGTCGGCGTCGACCTCGCCGTGCGCCATCCGGACCGGGTGCGCGCGCTCGTTCTCGTGGACGGCGGTCTGCCCATGCCCGCGCACGCCGCCATGACCCCCGAGCTGATCGAGGCCGCGTTCGCTCCGCAGCTCGCCGTCCTGGACCGGACCTGGACACCGGACGGCTACCTCGCCGCGAACGCCGCCGCGAACCCGCTCATCGACCCGGCCGACCCGCTGCAGCGCGCGTACTTCGCCCACGACCTGTCCCCCGACGGCCACCGCAGGCTCGACCGGGCCACCGTCCTCGCCGACGCGCGCGACACCGTCCTCGGCACCTCGCCCTGGCGCTCGCTGACCGTGCCGACGTGGTTCGTGCACGCCGGGTGGAGCACCGGGCCGGACACCCCGCCCGCCTACTCGGCGCAGGACGCGGCCGGGTTCCGCGCGGCGCTGCCCGTGCTGCACGAGCCGGTGCTGATCCCCGAGGTCGACCACGGGGGCACGGTGATGACGGCCGCCGGTGCCGCGGTGACGGCCGGGGTGCTGACCGAAGCGCTGAGGTAGGGCCTGGAGCGGGGAACGTCTCCCCCGCCACACCCGCTGGACCGCAGACACGCCCCCGAGATACTGTGTGCACAAATGATTAGCACGCCAAGTATCCCGGAGAACCCCCTTGAGCTGGAGCGGCAGGTCTGCTTCGGGCTCACGGTGGCCAGCCGCACGGTGATCGCGGTCTACCGGCCGATCCTCGAACCCCTCAACCTCACCCACCCGCAGTACCTGGTGATGCTGGCCCTGTGGGAGCGGTCGCCGCGCACGGTGAAGGACCTCTCCACGGCCCTGCAGCTCGACCCCGGCACCCTCAGCCCGTTGCTGAAGCGGCTGGAGGCCATCGGGTACGTCGAGCGGCAGCGCGACAAGGCCGACGAGCGCGCGCTGGCGCTGACCCTCACCGAGCAGGGGCAGGAGCTCAGGAACGAGGCGCTGAAGATCCCCTTCAAGGTCGTCGAGCAGCTCGGCATGTCGTTCGAGGAGCTCGCCCAGCTGAACGAGGTGCTGCGCAAGGTGATCGCGAAGGCCACGGCATGAACCCCGCGCTGAAGCTCTGGTACTACGCCGGTGGGCGCGTGCCGCAGAAGCACCGCGCGTTCGTCTACGACGACGTGACCGGTCCGAAGTGGTTGCTGCGCTTCACGCTCCGCAGCCTGGTGCAGGTCACGCCGCTGACGACGGCCATCACGCTGGCGCTCGTGTTCGGGCTCGGGTCGCCGTGGCCGCTCGCCATCGCGTGCGGTGCGCTGGGATTCGTTGTGGGCCTTTACTTCGCGTTGTCCTACGCACCCGAAAGCGTGGATTACCGCCTCACGAAGTACGGGTATCCCAGAGGAACAGCGACCGCAGGCCGTCGAGAGCGCAATGCCGCGCAGGACCGCGAAAGCCAAGCGAAGTACGACGCGGTGTGGCGGCGATCCGAAGGGTAGGGCGACCATGGCCTTGGCGACGACCGACCGCTTCCGGTTCACCAGGCCACAGGCGCTCACCCTCACGGCCGGGGTGTTCCAGCTCGTCTTCGGGTGGCTCGACCTGTTCGGGCTCGACCCGAACTACCACGTGCTGCAGATCGGCGTCGGCGCGCTCGGCGTCGTCATGGCGTGGCGGCTCGACCTGGCGCGGATGTACGGCCTCCTGCTGCTCGTGTCGTTCGGCTTGCTGGCGTTCTACGTCGACGACATCACGGCCGAGAGCTTCCTGGAGGTGCGGACCGCGCTGATCGGGCTCGTGATCACGCTGGCCAGGGCGGCAAAGGGCGCTCGACGCTAGTGTCGCGCTCCACCGAGCGCAGCGCGGTCAGCGTCGCGTAGCCCTCGCCGAGCAGCGCGGCGTCCGTGCCGGGTGCGGGTGACTCCTCGGAGTACACGGCGACGAGCTCGACCTCGTTCTCGCCGGCCTCGTCCACGCGGCTCTGCACCGTGCCGAACCGGGCCAGCTCCGCCCAGCGGAGTCCGCGCACGTCACCGGCGTTCGGCACGTTGAGCGAGAGCACCGTCGCATCGGGCATCTCCCCCAGCAGCGGCAGCACGACGCGTGCCAGCTCGCCCGCCTTGTCCCACAGCGGTTCGGGGTGGTCCAACCCGACGTCGAGCGACACCGCGAGCGCGGACACGTCGTTCACGTGCGCGGTCAGGGCAGCGCCGACGGTGCCGGAGTGCAGGACGGCGCGTCCGACGTTCGCGCCCAGGTTGATGCCGGAGAGCAGCACGTCGGGCTTGCCGCCCAAACCGCCCTGGCAGGCGATCAGCGAGATCAGGCCGGGGTGGGCGGCGACCGCCCACGCCTCGACGTCGAGACCGGGCAGGTCACGGCGTTCGCTGACCACCCTGCCGGTGTCGCCGACCGCCGCCACCGAGGCGCTGGTGCCGCTGGCCTGCTGGGCCGGTGCCGCGACGACCACCTCGTAGCCCAGTGAGACCGCGGCCTGCGCCAGCACCAGCAGGCCGGGCGAGTCGATTCCGTCGTCGTTGGTGATCAGCGCGCGCATCCGCTCATTCCTCGATCGGCTCCAGTTCCACGCGTTTGCTCAGCTCCCGCACCGCGTCGCCGCTCCCGCTGCCGAGACCGTGGCGCGTCACGTTGACCGCGCCCGCGGCGGCGCCGAGCTTCACCGCGTCCTCCAACGACATACCCAGTGCGAGGCCCGCTGAAATCCCCGCGGTCATGGAGTCGCCCGCGCCCCGCGTGTCGACCGGCTGCAACTGGGGCATCTTCACGAAGTACAGCTTGTCCTCCAGCAGGGCCAATGCCGGTTCGTCCGCACGGGAGACCACCACGCCGTGGACGCACGACTCGGCGAGCTCGCGGCACTTCGCGATGAGCTTGGGCACGTCCTCCTCGCCCAGCTCCTCGTGGCTGACCTTCACGACGTGCGGGCCGCCGCGCACGGCCTCGGCCAGCCGGTCGCCGGCGAGGTCGACGATCACGCGGCAGCCGTTGCTGGTGAGGTCGGCGGTGAGGCGGTGGTAGACGTCGTGCGGCAGCACCCGGTCGTCGGACGGGCCGCTCAGCACGGCCGTGCCGGCGCGGATGCCCTCGATCAGGGCCAGCTCGTAGACGTCGTCGAGCTCGTGGCGGGACAACGCGTCCGGGAGCATCTCGACCACCTCGGACCGGCTTCCGTCGCGGCGGTCGTGCACGTAGGCGCCGTTGCGCGCGGCGACATCACGTGCGCGCAGGTCGACGTGCTCGCCTTCCAGCAACGTGCGCAGCACACGTCCGGTCTCGCCGCCGAAGGTCGCGCACACGACGGCTTCGACACCCAACGCGGCGATCATCCTGGACTGCCAGAAACCCTGGCCGCCCGCGTGCAGGTGCACGTCGGGCTCACCGTCGAGGTCCTCGACGGTGACGGTCAGTTGAGGGGACGGGGCGAATACGGCAACTCGGGCATCCACGGCATCCTGGTACCCGGTGCGGGCGAACACTATTCACCCGCACCGGATAAATCGGACATCACGCGCCGGAACCGCCGGTCGGGTCGTCGCCGTCCTGCGGTGCGGGCGCGCCACCCGGTGCCATCTTCTCGTCGGCGCGCCACTCGCCCGGTTGCGTCATCTCGCGGTACTCGTCCACCTCCTGCGGGGTCGGGTCGACACCGACCTCTTCGGCGAACTCCTCGGCTTCTTCCGGATCAGTCATGTCCGGCGGAGTACCCAGAAGCGCTCAACACACGCCGCCGTCGCGCCACGCACCCCACTGCCCGGTGGTTCCCGGCTCCTCGCCCCGCGTCCACCACTGCGCGATCCACCTGTGGCCGCCGTGCGAAACGACGTTGCCGCCGCTGTAGGCCTTGTCGCGGTCCCACGCGGGCTCCGCGCACGGGCCGGGCCCAGGGCCACCGGTGTCCCACGGGACCTGGGCGGACCGGTAGAAGTTGATGCCCATGGTGGTCCAGCGCGGGCCGTGGCTGCCCAGGCGCACCTTGAACTGGTCCCAACTGTGCGTCAACCACGGCGACCAGGCCAGCTCGGCAATCGCCGCGAGCCGCGGGAACGCCAGGTACTCGACGTCGTTCGAGGTCGCGACCGTCTCGGTCCACAGTGGAGCCTCGACGCCCTGGACGGCGGACTCGGGGACGCCGCTCAGGTGCGTGCCGGGGTTCCAGTCGTACGCGGTCTGGACCTCGATCAGGCCCGCCCACGTCAGGCCGATCGGCGTGCTGGAGTTGTACTTCATGTCCAGGTACGCCTTGTTCGCGGGCGACATGACGACCTTGTTGCCGCGCGCGACCGCCGCCTGCACCGTCGCGTTGGCCGTGGAGGTGCCCCAGTACTGCGGGATCGCGGCGGTGTCGGTCGTCGTCTTCACGAACTCGTGCCAGCCGAGCACGGTCTTGCCGTACTTCTTGACGATCGGCAGGGCGCGGTCCATGAACGCCTTGTAGTCGGCGTCGGTGGTCGCGTGCGCCTCGTCGCCGCCGATGTGGAAGTACGGGCCGGGGGTCAGCGCCGCGATCTCGCGGACCACGTCGTCGACGAACCTGTAGGTGATGTCCTTGCTGACGCACAACGAGGAGTAGCCGACCTCGATGTCGGTGCGCAGCGGCGGGGCCTGACCGGTGCAGTTGAGCTCCGCGTACGAGGAGAGCGCCGCGTTGGTGTGGCCCGGCAGGTCGACCTCCGGGATGACCGTGATCTTGCGGGCCGCCGCGTACTGCACGATCTCGCTGTACTGGGCCTTGGTGTAGAAGCCGCCGGGGCCGCCGCCGACCTGCGTGCTGCCGCCGTGGGAGGTGAGCCGCGGCCAGCTGTCGACCACGATCCGCCAGCCCTGGTCGTCGCTCAGGTGCAGGTGGAGGTAGTTGATCTTGTAGAGCGCGAGCTGGTCGAGGTAGCTCTTGACCGAGGCGACGGGGTGGAAGTGCCGTGCCACGTCCAGCATCGCGCCGCGGTAGGAGAACCGCGGGTGGTCGACGATCAACGCACCCGGCACGGTCCACGGACCGGGCTGCGCGGTCGTGCTCTCCACCTTGGCGGGCAACAGCTGCCGCAACGTCTGCACACCCGCGAACAGACCCTCGGAGGTGTTGGCGCGAATGGTGATCGCGGACGCGGCCACGTCGAGCTGGTACCCCTGCTGCCCCACGGTGCCCGGCGCACCGGAGAGCAGGAGCGCGATGCCGTCGGCGGGCGTGCCGGTCGTGTCGGACACCGGCAGCGCGAATCCGGTCGACGGCCGCAGCACGCCGGCCAGGAAGTCGCCCACGTCCCGTGCCGCCGGAGCGGTGTAGACCTTGGTGGTGGCGGTCAGCGCGTGCGTGACGCCGGCACGTGCCTGCACGGAGACCGGGACCGGCACCAGGCCCTGCAACGGTTCCGCGGCCTGCGACTGCGCGCTGACGGAGAGCGCGGCGGTCACGGTGATGACCGCGGCGAGAACACGAGTTCTCACGACTCCTCCTCCGAGTCGGGGGCGGCGGCCCGACTCACAGGGTGGTCACACCTCCCGATTGCCGTCAATGGTCTGAGCCAATTCCGGCCGGTCGCGACCGGGCAGGAAGGCCGCCTTCCTGCCCGGTCGCGACCGGGCAGGAAGGCCGCCTTCCGCGCCGCCCGGCGCAACGTCCTGAGCAGCACCGGCCCCGTCACCGCGACGAGCACGGCGGTGGTGGCGGCGCGCCCGAGGTCCCAGCCGAGCGAGGTGGCGAGGGTGAACGCGGCGAGCTTCACGAGGTTCTGCGCGGCGGAGGCCTCCGGGTCGAAGCTGACGCTCGTGCCCTCGCCGGCCGCGAACGGCCAGAACGACAGGTTCAGCAGGAACCCGTAGACCAGCGAGCTGACCACCCCGTACCCGGCGAGCAGCGCGATCTCCGCCTTGCCGCGCCACTGCGGCAGCAGCCCGGCCCCGAGCGCGACCCAGGCTGCGCCGAGCATCTGGTACGGCAGCCACGGCCCGACGCCGCCGGTCAGCAGGGCGGAGGCGAACAACGTCGTGTTGCCCAGCACGAACCCGAACCCCGGCCCGAACACCCGCCCGCCGAGAACCATGAGGAAGAAGACCGTCTCGATGCCGGCGGTGCCCGCACCGAGCGGCCGGATGGCGGCACCGAGCGCCGACAGCACGCCGAGCATCGCGACCGCCTTGGAGTCCATGCCGCGGTCGCTGATCTCCGCGAGCACCACGGCCAGCACCACCGGCAGCAGCAACGCGAACGTCCACGGCGCGTCACCACCACGTGCGAGGTCACTGGTCGGCGCGATGAACAACGGCCACGTGAACGCGGCCAGCCCGAGAACCCCGGAGATCGCGAGCGCGACGGCCGAGCGGGTGCGGAGGGCGATCATCGCGCTGCCTCGACCTCCTCCACGGTCAACCACGGCCCGAGGACCTTGCTGACCTGCGGCGCGAACACCGGCGACGACGTGACCACCGCACGCGCGGGCCCGTCCGCGACGACCTCGCCGTCGGCCAGCACCACCACGCGCGTCGCGAACTCCGCGACGAACTCGACGTCGTGGGTGGCCAGGACGACCGCGCTCCCCAGACCTGCGAGCACCCGCGCGAGCGCGGCCTTGGCCGGGTAGTCGAGACCGCGGGTCGGTTCGTCGAGCAGCAACACCCGCGGGGTGCCGGTCAGCATGACCGCGAGCACGAGCGCGAGCCGTTGCCCCTCGGACAGATCACGCGGGTGCGTCCCGTCGGGGACGTCGGCCAGTCCGTCCAGCACCGCGCGGCACGTCCCCGCGGGGCGGCCGGACTCGCGGTCGGCCTGGGCGCACTCGTCGGCGACGGTCTCCAGGTAGAGCAGGTCGCTCGGCTGCTGGGGGACCAGGGCGACGGTGCGGCGGCGCTCGGCGGGCTTGAGGGTCTTCGGGTCGGTGCCGGCGACGGTGACGGTGCCGGAGGTGCGGCGGCCGCTGCCCTGGGCGGCCCACAGGAAGGTGGACTTGCCGGAACCGTTGCGGCCCATCAGCGCCACGCGTTCGCCGTGCGCGACCTGGAGGGAAACGTTGCGCACGGCGTGGACGTCGCCGTACTTGACGACGACCTGGTCGACCGCAAGGGCGGTGTCACCGCGTGGTGCCGTTGCAGCAGGTGGTTCGGTGAGCCGGGCCCTGAAGTCCTTGGCCATGCGGCGCGCGTCCCGGACCGAGACCGGCACCGGCGTCCACCCCGCCAGCTGCGCCAGGCGCACCACGGGCGGGGCGACCGGGGCCTTGGCCAGGGTCGCGCCCACGTCCCCCAGCTCGCCGCCCGGCAGGAGCAGCGCGGAGTCGGCGTACTGGGCCACGCGTTCGAGGCGGTGTTCGGCGATCACGACGGTCATGCCGAGGTCGTGCACCAGGCGTTGCACGGCTGCCAGGACGTCCTCGGCGGCGCCGGGGTCGAGGGCGGAGGTGGGTTCGTCGAGCACCAGGACGCGCGGGTGGGCGGTGAGGGCGGCGCCGATGGCGACGCGTTGTTGCTGGCCGCCGCTCAGGGTCGCGAGTGGACGGTCGCGCAGGTCCGCGATGCCCAGCAGGTCCAGGGTTTCCTCCACCCGCTTGCGCATGACGTCGCCGGGCAGGCCGAGGGACTCCATGGAGTAGGCCAGCTCGTCCTCGACGTTGTCCGCCACGAAGCCCGCCTGCGGGTCCTGGCCGACGAAGCCGACCACGTCGGCGAGTTCGCGGGGTGGGTGGTGGGCGGTGTCGCGGCCGTCGACGAGGACGCGGCCCTCCAGGGTGCCGCCGCTGAAGTGCGGGACGAGGCCGTTGATCGCGCGCAGGAACGTCGACTTGCCCGCGCCGGTGCGGCCGACGACCAGGCAGAGCTTCTCCCTCGGGGATCTCCGCGGACAGGCCGGTGAGCACCGGGGTGCCGGTGTAGGTGATGGTGACGTCCTCGAACCTGATCATCGTTCCCTCGCGATCCCCAGCGGTGCCAGCGCCACCAGCACGGCCAGCGCCGGTGCGAGCGGTAGTTCGGGTGCCTGCAGCGGGACCGTCGCCGGCGACAGCGCCGGGTCGGTCGAGAGCACCAGTGCCGCGGCGCTCGCCACGCCGCTCAGCGCCACGGCGACCGCGCGCGGGGTCCAGCAGTCGGGGCGGTAGCGGGTGCGCGGCACCCGGCGGGCGCCGACCAGCAGGCCCGCGACGGCCAGCAGCACGCCGAGCGCGAGCAGGGGCCAACCGGAGTAGGCGTCGGCGAGCAGGCCGTACGTGCCGATGCAGAGGCCGAAGAGGCCCGCCAGGACCAGTGCGCCGGTCACCGCGCGGTCGCGGCGCGAGATGCCGGCGGTGCGGCCGTAGCCGCGCGAGTCCATGGAGGCGGCGAGGACGAGCGAGCGTTCCAGCGCGTCCTCCAGCACCGGCACCAGCAGCGTGCGGATCGCGTGCACGCCGTGGGCCGTGTCACCGCGCAGCTGACGGGCCTTGCGAACCGAACGCGCCGACGACACCAGTTGCGGCGCAACGGTCAGCGCCACCACCACGGCCACGCTCACCTCGTACAGCGCGGCGGGCAGGGAGCGCAGGAGGCGTTTCGGGTTGGCGAGGGCGTTCGCGGCGCCGACGCAGCTCAGGATCGTGGCGAGCAACAACCCCTGGTACAGCGCGAAGACCAGCCCCTCCGCGGTCACCGGTCCGCCGATGCGGATGCCCTGGGCCCAGTCCGGCAACGGGACCTGCGGCAAGGTGAACAACGTCGTCGGGCCCGCGATGCCGCCGAGGACCACGTGCAGCAGCACCCGCAGGCCGATGACCAGCAGCCCGAACTTGAGGAACACGCCATAGGTTCCCGCCCACGGCGTGTTCGCGCGGCACGTCACGACCACGACCCCCGCCACCGCCAGGACCAGGCCCAGCAGCAACGGGTTCGTGGTGCGGCTGGCGGCGGTGGCCAGGCCCAGGGCCCACAGCCACCACGCGCCGGAGTGGAGCCTCACGCCGCGGACCCCCGCCGAGCGCTCACTCTTCCGCGCTGCGCCGGCGACGGGCCACGAGCAGTCCCGCAACGACCAGCGCGCCGATCGCCAGCACGCCGAGCACCGTCCACAACGGACTACCCGGCTCCCGGTCCTGCTGCTGCGCCTTCTCCTCGACCGCGGCCGAGGTCACAGCGGCGGACGTGCTCGAAGACGGCTCCGAAGCCGACGCCGAAGTCGTCGCGGCAGAGGACGGGGGCGGTGCAGTGGTGGACGGCTGCCCGGCAGGCGGGGTCACGGGGACCTGCGGCGGTGCGGGCGGTTGCTGGGCCGGAGGCTGCTGGGCAGGCGGTTGCTGAGCGGGCGGCTGCTGGACCGGTGGCTGTGGGGCGGGTGCGGCCGGCGGGGCGATCCCCGGCTGCTCCCCCGCCCCGAACGCCCACCCCTCGACGCTGCCGCGAGCCGGCACGTAGGTCGCCGCGCCCTGGTTGCTGTAGGACCACGAACCACCGGCTGAGGCGTGCCAGTACGACCAGTACGCGGTGGCGGGCGAGGTGGTGACGCACCTGTCGGTGTCGGTGCCCGGCCTGCCGTTGATGCGGCAGACGAACCCCTGCTGCCGTGACGCGTAGGCGTAGCTGAACCCGGCCGCCGCCAGCGCCGCCACCCCGGAACCCGGACTGCCCGCCGCGCACCCCTGCTGCACACCACCGCCGAGACCGCGGAAGTCGACGACGACGGTCACGCCGTCACAGCCCGCCGCCTGAGCCGGCACCGGGACCGCCGCGGCGATCACCAGTGCCAGCACGCAGAAGAACCTCGTCACGGGGTGGCGCCGGGGGCGGTGCCGGCACCGAACGCCCAGCCCTCGACGCTGCCGGGCGCCGGGTCGTAGCTGCCCGCACCCGCGGAGCTGTAGGCCCAGGAACCGCCGGGCGAGGCGTGCCAGTACGACCAGTAGGCGCTGGTCGTGGGCGCGGTGCACGGGTTCGGCAGCGCGTTGATCCGGCACACGAAACCGGCCTGGCGCGGCACGAACGAGTACGTGAAGCCCGCGCCGGTCAGCGCGGCGAGACCGGTGGCCGGGTCGCCGGGAGCGCAGCCGGTCTGGACGCCGCCGCCCAGCGCGGTGAAGTCCACCACGACCTTCACGCCCGCGCAGTCCGCGGCGGAGGCGGGTGCGACGACGAACGAGCTCGCGACCAGGGCGAGGACAGCGAGGATGCGGCGCATCACGCACCAACCTTCCGACGACGGGACACGAGGACGAGCACGGCGCCGGCGAGCAGCGCGGAGGAACCGAGCAGGGTCAGCGCGACGGCCTCCTCGGGGCCGGTCGCGGCGAGCCGCTGAGTGGCCGGGGGCGTCGGACCGGCCGGCGCGGGAGCGACCGGGGTGGCCGTCGACGAGGTGGTCACCGGAGCGGTCGTCGTCGGCGGCACGGTCGGCTGTGCGGTGGTCGACGGGGGCGTGGTGGTCGGCGGGGTCGCGCAGTCGACCGCGGGCACACCGGGCGTGGCACCGGCGAACGACACGTCGGCGAGGCCCTTGCGGGCCAGGCCGAGCATCGCCTGGGTGGTCGCGCGCACGGCGCCGTAGACCTCGAAACCCGTGCTGTCGTAGGCGATCGCGCCGCGAGCGGCCTCCGGTCCGGCACAGCCGACCTGCAACGACCGCAGGTACGCCACGGCCCGGTCCGCGGCCGCCGTCCGGCCGCCCTCGACGAGCGCGCCGACCGCGAGGCCGGTGCTGTTGGCGTTCGAGCCCTGCAACGCCGACGGGAACCCGCCGTCCGCCTTCTGCTGCGCCACCAGCCAGTCCAGCGCCCGCGCGGACGCCGTCGGCTCCCCCGCCGCCTGCAACGCCTGCAGCACGATCGCCGTCGCGTCCACATCGGACTTGCAGACCGGCTGCCCGAACGAGATCGGGAACCCGCCGTCAGCGCACTGCGTGGACACCTGGAACGCGACCGGCTGCGCCACCGGCTGGTCGGCGCGGGTCAGCACGATGATCGCCAGCGCCTGCGTGAACGCGTTGGTCTGGTCGTAGTCGGGGTCGGTGCGGTCGCGGTAGCGGCCGGACTCCTCCCGCAGCGCCGCAAGGCGTTCGAGCAGGTCGGCACCGGCGAACGCGTGCGGGTCGGTGCCCAGCGCCTGCGCGACCAGCGCGAGCTTCACCAGGCCACCGACGTAGGACTCGGCCTCGCCGTCGCCCGCGAAGTACTGGAACTGCTCGGGTTCGGCGAGCCACGCCGCGGCCCGCACCGCCGTCGACCGGCCGACACCGGCGGCCGCGAGCCCGTAGACGCCGTCCGCGGTCAGGCCGTGGTCGACGAGGTCCGGCCCCTTCACCAGGTGGTCGCCACCGACGAACTGGCCGGCCAGCCACGTTCCCGCTGACGGCGGCTCGGCCGCCTGAGCGGCCGGTGTCACGACGAGCGCGGCCGCTACCACTGCGGCCAGCGCGGATGTCCGGATCACTGCTCTTCCCCCTGCCCCGCTGTCCTCGACGGGTCGATGGAGCCACCGCGCGCCACGGGCATTCGGACTGTCACCGTTGCGGGTCAGCGCCGGAGTTCCACCGGCTTCCCCCGCGGCGTGCGGATGCTGTTGTCCACCCGATCGTGCGGGAGGGATCACCCCGAGTCAAATGGCTGTGAGCCGGGCCATCAGCGGCCGGGGAGCTGGAAGGAGCTCACGACCGCGGCGAACTCCTCGGTCGGCTGCCCGCCGTTGGCCTGGTTCTTCAGCGCCATGTCCTGGTTGGCCGTCACGTACGGGCGCAGCAGCTCCTCGTAGCGCTGGAACGCGGTCTCGCGGTTCACGCTCAGCTCGCCAGCCAGCACGTACGCACCGACGAGCGCCAAGCTCGTGCCCTGACCGGACAACGGCGAACCGCAGTAGCCGGCGTCGCCGAGCAGCACGACGCCGCCGCGCGACCAGGACGGCATCCGGACCTGCGCCATGGCGTCGAAGTGGAAGTCCGGCGCCTCCCACATGTGCTTGAGCGCGGTCTGCCACTCCCACCCGGCGTCGGCGAACTTCTCCGCCACCAGCCGCCGCTGGGCCTCGACGTCGCGGTGGTCGAAGTCCACCTCGCCGTAGAACCCCATGTAGACCCGGCACTCCGCGTTGGCGCGGGCGCTCATGACCCCGCCGCCGACGACCTCGCCCTGCTGGAACACCTGCCAGTGGTCGAGGCCCAGGAAGTTCGGCGCGGTGAACACGGCGAGGTTGGTGCCCAGGTGGCGGACGAACTGCGCCTCGGGCCCGAACACGAGCCGCCGGACGTTCGAGTGCAGCCCGTCCGCGCCCACGACCACGTCGAAGTCCCGCGGGGCGGCCCGCTCGAACGTGACGCGGGTGCCGTCGATCGCGGTGATGGTGTCGTCGAAGAGGTACTCGACGCCCTCCACCGCGTCGAACAGCAGGCGGGCCAGGTCGTCGCGCATGACCTCGACGTCGGGGCTGGCGAGGTCGCCGCCGGTCAGCGTGTGCTCGGTGGAGCGGTGGAGCTCGGTGCCCTCCTCGTCGACCACGCTCATGCCGCGCATGCCCGTGGTCATGGACCGCAACCGGTCCCCCAGGCCCATCCGCTCCACCACGTCGAGCGCAGGACCGCGGACGTCGACGGCCTGGCCGCCGGGGCGCAGGCCGCGGTGGCGTTCGACGACGGTGACGTCGAAGCCGTGGTGGCGCAACCAGTAGGCCAGCGCCGGACCGCCGATGCTGGCGCCGGAGATGAGGACGTTCGTCATGGTGCTCCCCCTGTGGAGTGGCCGATGCGCACACCGTGGCGGGGTGCGCTGACCGGGGGCTGACCAACGGCTGTCAGTGGCTGACCGGGGCTGACCGGGGGCTCAGCCCGGCGTTCGGGAGGTGAGCCGGGCGGCCGCGGTGCCCAGACCGGTGGGACCGCGGTGGAAGACCGGGAGCCGGCCCACCGGCAGCGCGCCGGCCTCGTCGTACCGGCTGGTCTCCTCGTGCCAGTGGATGATCCCGGCGATCCAGTCCTTCAGCTCGTCGGCGTACCGCGTCAGGCCGGCTCGCGCACCGGCGTCCAGGGCCAGGTCGTCGAACATCTTCGGCAGGTCGGTCTCGACGGACCGCACGAACTGGCCGAGCCGGGCGTCCATCAGCGCGTAGGTCAGCTCGAAGGCACGGCTCTGCGGCACGCCGAGGAAGTTCTCGACGACGCGCACCATGTTGTGCACCTCGCCCTCGTGCTGGATCTCCTTGCGGTACGAGAAGACGTCGTTGAGCATCGTGCAGTAGTCCATGGCCGACCGCTCCATCGTCTGCACGACCCGCGTCTGCCACAGCTGCTCGGGAACGATCGCGGAGTGCGAGAAGCGGGACAGCGACGTCGTCAGCTCGGAGCCGAACGTGCTGCGCCGCATCTCCACGTAGTCCACGGGGTCCGGGATGCGGTTGTGGTGCATGTTGACCACCTCCCACACCCACGCGTCGAGCATGGCGTCGACGGTCTGGCGGAACGTGGCGCGGAAGGCCGGGTTCATCGGCGCCGCGGTCCGCTGCCAGAGCTCGGCCAGCGAGCGCTCCATCGCGTTGGCGGGCACCACGGTCTGCACGAGGTCGACCGGCATGCACGCCTTGAGGCGGGTGGTCTGCGTCTTCACGCCGAGCAGGTCGCGGGTCCGGCCGAACCACAGCGGGTAGGCGTCGTCGGCGTAGGTGCCCCAGGTGAGCCAGCAGCCGGACAGGTACAGCTCCTGCGCCGTGGCGTCCGGGTCGATGCCCGCCGAGCACAGCGGGAAGTCGAACCCGCGGACCTGGGCCTCGTCCCAGACGCCCTCACCGGTCATGCCCTGCTCGACCGCCCACGCGACCACCTGGTCGCGGGCCTGGTCCAGGTGCGGTGCCAGGGAGAGGGTGAACGGGACCTCGAACGCCGGCAGCGCGTACGGCTCGACGACCCTGGGCGTGCTGGAGAACTGCCGGAGCCGCTGCGGCAGGGTCTTGGCGAACGAGCCCAGGACGCCGAGCTGCGGCGGCGGACCGGAGTTCATGTACCGCGAGGACCGCAGGTGCCACTCGTGACCGCCCGCCTGCCAGTCCTGCAGGCCCTTCACGTAACCCAGGACGGCCGCGCGGCCGACGGGGTCGATGCCGTGCTCGTCGAGCAGGATCGGCACCTCGGTGAGCGCGGTGTGCTCGAACTGGTGCAGGCGCGAGGTCAGCAGGTCGTTGACGGCGTCCGCGGCGGCCTGGGTGGACAGGCCGAGGAACTTCTCGAACACCAGCACGCCGTTGGACAGCTCGCCCTCGTCGAGCACCTCGCGCTCGTAGGAGAACAGGTCGTTGCGCAGGTGCACGGCGTCGCTGAAGGTGTCGCGCAGCACGCCGATCGGCCGGGACAGCGCGATGCGCGCGGGCACCTCGAGGCCGACGGCGTGCTCGACGAGGTTCGCCGACCACGGTGCGCCACCGACCTTGCGGCGCATCTCCACGTACTCGATCGGGTTGGCGAGCCGGGCCGCGCTGATGTTGTGCAGCTCCCACATCGACTCGTCGAGCAGGTGCTTCGTGTTGGCGGCGAACCGCTCCCGCCAGTCGAGCGAGTGCCGGCCGACCGTGCGGCGCCACAGGTCGGCGAGGCCCTTCTCCACCGGGTTCGCCGGGTGTGCGGTGATGTGGCCGTCGACCGGCATGAACAGCGGCAACCGGTCGAGGTGGGCCTGCGCGCCCGGGACGTCCCTGGTGCGCTTGTACAGCTCGACGAAGTGGTCGTCGAAGTAGAAGACCCAGACGTACCAGTCGGTGATCAGGTCGAGCGCCTCCCCGTCGCAGTCGGGGTGCGTGTACGCGCAGAGCAGCGCGTAGTCGTGCGCTTCGAGGTCAGCGGCGGTCCAGATCACCGTGCCGTGCTGCGGCGCGTCGACCATGTCCATCTCGCGCGCCCAGGCCCGCGTGTGGACGCGGGCGCGTTCGAGGTTCGGGTTCAGCCGGGCCGGGTGGGGCGTGTAGAACTCCGGCAGCTGGAACGGCTGCATGGGCGTGGGACCTCCGCGCGGTGGACGTGATGCCCCGAACGCAACCAGTCCGGTGCCCGACGGCGCCAGATGGTGCGACCTTGATCCACACTTTGGCGGTGGGACGTCGCCCGATCAGATCAACCGGACGTTCACGGCGCACACTCAGCGCACCACTGCGCGCACGCAGTCCCGTCACCACCGTTCCGCCGGGTGAGCCGGTGTGACCGCGGTGGGGACGAGGTGTGGGCGGTGCCGCGCACCCTCGGTGGCCACACCACCGAGGGGAGCCGGGAATGCGCAGGACGAGGGACGTCGTGGAGCAGTGGGTGGCCGTGGCGGTCGTGGCCGCGGCCGTCACCGCGCTGGTGCTGCTGGGGCTGTGGTTGTAGCCGCGGCGAGGAGCGCGCGGGCGACGGCGACCGCCCTGGGCTGGTTCAGGCCCTCGGCGGCGCGGACCGCCCGTTCCCCGAAGGCGACGGCGGTCCCGTGGTCGCCGAGCGCCGCGTGCAGCCGGCACAGCTGGCCCAGCACGCGGTCACCGGCCCAGTGGCGGCCGGACCGCGTGATCGCGGCCACGCACCACCGCGCGTACCGGACGGCGTCGTGCAGCCGTCCCTCGACCTCGGCCGCGATGGCCAGCGCGAACGACAGGCCAAGCTCGCCGTAGCCGTCCTCGGCGTCGACCAGGCCGCGCAGCACCGCGTCGTCGTCGGCCAGCCCGGTTCCGGTGCGGCACAACGCCGCCGCCGTGCGTGCCATCTCCAGCGCCTTGGCCGGCCTGCCGAGCTCCAGCGCGGTGTGGGCGAAGTCGGTGCGCGCGAACGCCTCACCGCGCCAGTCGCCCGCCTCGTGGAACGCCGCGAGCGACAGCTCCAGGTGGGCGACGCACTCGTCGTCGTCGCCCAGGTTGTAGTGCACGAAGCTGATGTCCTGCAACGCCATCGCGGCCCGGTTGCGGTCACCGTGCTCCTCCAGCAGCGCCAGCGCCGCCCTGATGTGCGTCATGGCCCGGTCGTTGTCGCCGCGCAGCGCGTGCATCACGCCGACGTGGTGCAGCGCGCTCGCCTCACCGGTGGGCGCACCTACCTGGCGCATCAGCTCCAGGCCGCGTTCGAAGTGCCCCTGTGCCGCGTCGAGGTCGTTCGCCTCCCGCGCGGTGATGCCGAGCAGCCCGAGGACCGAGGCCTCCCCGCGCACGTCACCGATCTGGCGCATGAGGTCGAGCGCCGCGTGCAGGTGCTCGGCCGGGTTGCCACCGGGACGGGCGAAGTGCGCCCTGCCCAGGCCCTTCAACGCCTCCGCGCGGGCACGGAGGTCGCCGAGCTGGTACGCGGCGGCGAGCGCGAGGCTGTGCACCTCCACGCGGTCACGGCCGTGGCCGCGGTTCAGCAGGTACTGCGACAGGTGGTGCGGCAGCTGCCAGGCGTGCTCGTAGTGGCCCTGGTAGGCGGCCAGGTACACGGCGGCCCGCAGGTTGCGGCGCTCGGTGTCGAGCCACGCCGCGGCCTGGCGGGCGTTCGCGAGCGGCGGCGGGTCGAGCGGCGGGTACCGCACCGCCAGCGGGATCCGCGGGTTGCCGGGCGACATCAGGACCTCCGCCGCGGCGGCGTTGTGCAGGTAGTGGTCGAGGACGCGCACGACGCCCTCCTCCCGTTCGTCCGGGAGGACGCTCGCCTTCGCGTGGTCGGCCAGCAGGTCGTGGAAGCGGTAGCGGCCGTTGTCCCGTTGCTGCACCAGGTGTGCGTCCAGCAGCGCGTCCAGCAACCGTTCCGCGTCGGGCCGGGTCGTGCCGATCAGCGCGGCGGCGAGGGACGCGTCCCAGTCGTCGCCGGGGTGCAGCCCGAGCAGCCGGAACAACCGCTGCTGCTCGCCGGTGAGCTGGTCGTAGCTCATCGCGAACGCCTTCGCGACGCTGCGCTCCCCCGCCGCCAGCTCGGTCAGCCGCTGCTCGCCGAGCCGGCGCCGCAGGTCCTGCGCGGTCCACGCCGGCCGCGTCCGCCACCGCGCACCGGCGATCCGCACCGCCAGCGGCAGGCACCCGCACAGCCGGACGATCTCGCGGGCCGCCCGCGGGTCCTGGCCGGCGCGCGGGCCGACGATGCCCGTCAGCAGGTCCAGCGCGTCCTGCTCTGGCAGCACGTCCAGCGAGATCGTGCGGGCCGCGTCCAGGTCCACCAGCCGGTGCCGGCTCGTGACGAGCACCAGCCCGCTGCCCGGCAGCAGCGGCCGGACCTGCGCCGCGCTGACCGCGTTGTCCAGCACCACCAACGCCCTGCGGTGCGCCATCTCCGCACGCCACAGCGCCGCTCGCGCGTCCAGCTCGTCCGGGACGTCCCTCGCGGGCACCCCGAGGGCGGTCAGCAGCGCGTGCAACGCGTCCAGCGGCGTGCGCGGTTCGACGCCGTCGGTGTGCGAGTGCAGGTCCACGAACAGCTGCGCGTCCGGGAACCGGTCCTTGAGCCGGTGTGCCGCCCGCACCGCGAGCGTCGTCTTGCCGATGCCCGCCATGCCGTCGATCGCCGTGATCGCCACGCACCCCGGCGGCACCGCGGCGAGCACCCGGTCCAGGTCGTCCTGCCGTCCGGCGAAGTCCGCGATGTCGCCCGGCAGGTCGTTGCGCGCCCTGGGCCGGTTGTCCGCCCGCAGCACCTGCTGGTGCGCCTGCTGCAGCTCGGCGCCCGGATCGACGCCGAGCTCGTCGGCGAGCCTGCGGCGCACCTCCTCGTAGGCCCGCAACGCCTCGGCCGGCCGGCCGCTGCGGTGCAGGGCGTGCACGAGCTGGGCCCACATCCGTTCCCGCACCGGGTGCTGCCGGGTGAGCGCCCGCAGCTCCGGCACCAGCTGCTCGGGCCGGCCCCGGCGCAGGTCCCCCTCGATCCGCGCCTCCAGCGCCGCGAGGTGGGTCTCGACGAGCGCGGGCCCGTGGTCGCGTTCCAGCCGGTCGCTGCCGATGTCGGCGAACGGCCGCCCGCGCCACAACCCCAGCGCCACCTCCGGTTCCGCGTGCCCGAACAGGTGCAGGTCGACCTCGGCGGGGTCGACGTCGAGCAGGTACCCGCCCGGTCGCGTCCTGATCAGCTCCGGGTCGCCGAGGTCCTCCCGCAGCCGTCCGACCGTCGTCTGCAGCGCGTTGCGGGTACCGCCGACCAGGTCGACGAGCTCGTCCACCCCGACCACCTGCCGCACCCGCACCAGCAGCGCGGCCAGCACCACCCGGCGCTTGCCCGGTGGCACGTGCACGTGCCGTCCGCCGAGCACGACCTCCAGCGGCCCGAGCAGCCGGAACGCCGTCGTCACCCCCACTGCCCCCAGCGCACGACCTCCTCGAACGCCGAACGCTTCCGCGTCCGCGGCGACGCCCCCGGCGACACCTCGGTCTCCGCCGGGTGCCCGATGGCGATGGCTCCGATCGGCTCGTGCGTGTCCGGCACGCCGAACTCCGCCCGGAACGCCGGCCACTCCTCCCGCGGTATCCCGAAGAACACCGCGCCCAGTCCCTCGTCGACCGCAGTCTGCAGGATCAGCAGCGCCGCCATGCCGGTGTCGACGTGCCAGTACGGCACCGGCCAGTGGTCCTCGCTGCGGTCGGTCCAGCCCTTGTCCGGCTGCGCGTACCGGTCGAGGTAGGTGTCCTTGACCGACATCGGCACCACCAGCACCGGCGCGGCCTTCGTGTCGTCGGTGGCCCAGACCTGGCACCGCTCCCGGAACCGCCGCAGCGACTCCCCCTGCAGCACCAGGAACCCCTGCCCCTGCGAGAACCCGGCCGACGGCCCGCGCACCGCGTTGCGCATGATCCGCCGCAGGCTCTCGTCGCTGACCGGCTCGTCGGTGAACTTCCGCACCATGCGCCGCTTGCGCACGACGTCCTGGAACTCCACGGCCCCTCCCCACAGATCGCCCGGCCCCCCGACCGTAGCGGACCCCCTGCCCGCCCCCGCATCTGCAAGTACCACCAACTCAACATCAACCAGCACTTTTCTACTACCAACAGCGCTTCCGGCTCCCCGCCGCGCCCGGCCAGGTTCGGTGCACGGCGAACAAGTTGGTGGTAGTCAGCGGCGGTTTGATCAAGGGTTGGTGGTACTTGCAGATGCCGTCGGCAAGGAGGGTCAGAGGCGGCGCAGGCCGGCCAGCACGCGTTCCATCAACGCGCCGTCGGGACGGTCGTCGCCGTACGACGACGCGGTGCGGTGCACGTCGATCAGGCCGTGGCCCGCCATGTCGCCGAGCAGCACCTTCGTGACGCCCAGGGGCAGGCCGCGCAGTGCGGCGATCTCCGCCACCGACCGCGGCTGCGAGCACAGCGCCAGCACCTCCTGGTGCTCCGGCCGGACCGCGGTCACCGACCGCTCGTTCACCGAGACCAGCGTCTCGATCTCGAGGTGCACCTCGGAGGTGGTCCGGCCACCGGTCCACGCGTAGGCGCGCACGATCGACGCCGACTCGATCGGCGGCAGCGGCGGCACCGGCTCGAACACCGTCGTGGCGTACGGGTCCGGCTGGGCGTACAGGTCGGGCCGGGGGAACACCGGCGGTGCGGGGCGGTCCGGTTCCGCCACCGGCTCGGGCGCGGGTTCCCGCTTGGCCCTGTGCTTGCGGCCACGGCGTCTGATCCGGTCGCTGTCCAGGCTGAAGCCGCTCATCAGGTCGCCGAAGCTGACCTGCTGATCGTCGTCGCCGCTCATGCCAGCTCTGCCCGCAGCTCCGGCGTGAGCAGCTGACCCACCTGCCGCACGACCACCGTCATCTCGTACGCGACCTGCGCGACGTCGCAGCCGGCGGCGGCGAGCACCGCGAGGACCGAGCCGTCGCTGATCGACATCAGCAGCATGACGCCGCGGTCCATCTGGACCACCGTGCGCACCACGGCCTCGCCCGCGAAGCACGAGGACGCGGACTCGGCGAGCGAGACGACGCCGGCGACGATCGCCGCGAACTGCTCGGCCGACTCCGGTGGGAGCTTCGAGGACGAGACCAGCACCAGGCCGTCGGCGGAGATCACCACCGCGTGCTCGATGCCGGGCGTGCGTTCGGCGAAGTTGGTGACCAGCCAGCCGAACTGGTCCACCTGCGTGCTCATCGACTCTCCTGCCGGTCGGGAAGGCCCTTCTGCACGCCGCGCTGGAAGGCGTCGAGGAAGCCTCGGGCCGACTCGGGCGTCTGGCGTGCGGGGGGCGGCGGGGTGCTCGCAGCGGGTGCGGCGAACCAGGACGCGTGCTGTCCAGGAACGCGCATGGGCGTCTGCAACGTCTGCTCCTCGATCGCCTCCCCGCGGAAAGACTCCCAGGACTCGTCCCGCCGTGGTGCCAGTTCGGCGGGAACCAACACGATCGCGCGAGTCCCCTTGCCTTGTTTCGCATCGAGACGTACCACGATCTGGTGGCGCGCCGCGAGCCTGCCGACGACGAAAAGTCCCATTTCGCGGAACACCTGCACGTCTGCGCCCTCGCCGGCGGCCTCCAACCGGCCGTTGACGGCACCCAGCGCCTCGGCGTCGAGACCGATGCCCTGGTCGACGACGTCGATCTGCACGATGTCGCCGGCCTCGATGGACGCGCTGATGCTGACCCGGGTGTGCGGCGGCGAGAACGCCGTCGCGTTGTCGAGGAGCTCGGCGAGCAGGCGGACGAGGTCGCTCGCCACGTAGCCGACGACCTCGGCACCGGGCGCGGTGTGCACCACGACCCGCTGGTACTGCTCGATCTCCGCGGCCGCCGCGCGCAGCACGTCTGTCAGCGGGATCGGGCGGGTGAAGCGCCTGGCCACGTCACCACCGGAGAGCACCATCAGGTTCTCGTTGTTGCGGCGCATGCGGGTGGCCAGGTGGTCGAGCTTGAACAGGTTCGCGAGCTGCTCCGGGTCCTCCTCGAACTTCTCCAGCTCCTCCATCAGCCTGAGCTGGCGTTCCACGAGGCTCTGGCTGCGCCGCGAGAGGTTCACGAAGATGTTGCGCATGTTCGCGCGCAGACCGGCCTGCTCCACGAGCGAGCGGACGGCCTGCTGGTGCACCGCGTCGAACGCGCGCGCCACCTGGCCGAACTCCTCGGTCGTGTGCACCGGCACCGGTTCGACCTCGGTGGTGCCGCGCCCGGTCGCCACCATCTCCGGCAGCTTCTCCCAGGCCACGTCCAGCGCGGAGCGGCGCAGCGCGTTGAGCGAGCGCAGCAGGTAGCGGCCGACGACGAACCCGACGGTCGCGGCCAGGATGAGGCTCGCGAACAGCAGCGCCGACGCGGCACCCGCGGCGTCGCTGGTCTCGTCGCGCAGCCGGTTCGCGGTGTCGCGCAGGTCGGTCTGCAGGCCGCGGACGACGCCGTCGAGCGACTCGGCGACCGCCCCGGAGGCCTTCGTCCAGTCCGCGGCCGCGATCGGCAACGGCCTGGGCCGCGCGCCGCCGGACGCCGCGGAGTCCGAGGTCGGGTGCAGCAGCGCCGCGCTCAGCATCTTGCGGTGGGCCTCGATGTCGGGACCGTTGAAGCCCTGCCAGTACGAGTTCAGCTGCTCCGGCGTCGCGAGCGCGGCGAACTGGCCGGCGATGTAGCTGAGCTTCACGTTCGACTCGACCAGCGACCGCACCTCGGCCTGCGCGAGCAGCCCTCGGTCCAGGCCCGACAGCACGACGGCCTGCTGGTAGAGGACCTCCTCCTGCACGTGCAGCGCGTGGTGCAGGCCCATCGCGGTCTTCGACAGCGCCGGGTCGCCGAAGTCGCTCGCGAGCACCTCGTCGACGTCGAGCATCGACTCGGTCAGCGAGGTGTACTCCTTGACCGCGGCCGGCACGTCGGAGGTCTGCTCCCGCAGCGCGGGCAGCCGGGCGACCTTGGCCTCGACGTCGTTCATGCGCGCGGTGACGACCTCGCTGAGCGAGGCCTTCCCGATGGCGGTGCGCAACGCCTCCCGTGCGTCGTCGGTGCGGCGGACCTGGTCCCGCAGGACGTCCTGGCCGCCGCCTTCCGCGACGACCCGCCGTTCCGCCTGGACGCCTTCGACGACCGGGATCAGCGCGGTGCGGACCTTCTCCAGCCGCTGCAGTGCGGCGTAGGAGTCGGCCCGCTCCATGTGCGACTGGATCTGCAGGACGCCGGAGACCACCGCGATGGTGACCGGGACGATCAACACCGCGGCGAGCTTCACCGGCAGGCGCCAGTTGCGCCAGTTGACGAGCGTGGTGAACATCGGCTCAGACGAAGAGCTTCGCCGCGTTCAGGAAGAGGCGGTACAGCCCGTAGGCGAGTGGGATGCCCACCCACAGCCACGCGCCGACCAGCAACAGCAGCTGCGACTTCTCCCCTTGGGCAGAGTTCACTTCCGCGCTCACTTCTGCACCACGCCTTCCGACTTGTCCGCGTCTTCGGCCTTCTCGGCGGCGGTGTCCGCAGCCTCGGCCTCGTTCCACCTGGCCACGGTGGTCTGGTCACCTGCCGCGTCCCCGGTGGCCGGCACCGCGGCCGCGGCCTTCGGCTCGTGGAACCTCGGGTCGACCGGGCGGATCAGCTCGTTCGCGACGAAACCGACGACCAGCAGGCCGATCATGATGTAGAACGACGTCGCGTACAAGTCCGGTCCGGTGTGGCCGGCCTTCTTGCCCGCGTCCGCGATGGCGTTGACGATCAGCGGCCCGAGCACGCCTGCCACCGACCACGCGGTGAGCAGGCGGCCGTGGATCGCGCCGACCTGGTAGGTGCCGAAGAGGTCGCGCAGGTAGGCGGGGACGGTCGCGAAGCCCGCGCCGTAGAACGACAGGATCACCATCGCGCCGATCACGAACAGCGGGACGCTGGTCGAGCCCATGGTCAGCAGCAGCAGGTACAGCAGTGCGCCGACGCCCAGGTAGAGGCGGTAGATGTTCTTGCGCCCCACCAGGTCCGAGGTGGACGACCAGACGATCCGGCCGGCCATGTTCGCGGCGCTGAGCAGCGCGACGAAACCGGTGGCGGCCGCCGTGGCGACCGGCGTGGACGACTCCTTGAAGAAGTCGACCAGCATGGGCGCGGCCTTCTCCAGGATGCCGATGCCCGCGGTGACGTTGAAGCACAGCACGACCCAGAGCAGCCAGAACTGCGGCGTCTTGATCGCGTTGTTCGCCGAGACGTTGTGGGGGACGACCGCCTTCGGCCGGTCCTTCGCCAGCTCGGCCTTCGCCGCCTCGAACTCCTTGGAGGGCAGGCGGATCAGCAGCACGCCGACGGTCATGAAGACCGCGTAGGCGATGCCGTGGACCAGGAAGGCCTTGCCGATGCCCGAGGTCGAGGTGTTGCCGAACGCGGTGAGCATGGAGGTCGACCACGGGGAGGCGATCAGCGCTCCACCGCCGAAGCCCATGATCGCGATGCCGGTCGCCATGCCCGGACGGTCGGGGAACCACTTGATCAGCGTCGAGACCGGCGAGATGTACCCGATGCCGAGGCCGATGCCGCCCACGAGGCCGTAGCCGGCCACGACGACCCAGTACTGGCCGGCCCACACGCCGGCGGCCGAGATCAGCAGGCCGGAGCAGAAGCACACCAGCGACATGAACATCGCCCAGCGCGGTCCGCGGCGCTCCACGGTCGTGCCGAGCACCGCGGCCGACAGGCCCAGCATCACGATGCCGAGCTGGAAGGGCAGGGCGCTCTGCGTCCCGGTGATGCCCAGCGATTTCTCCAGCGGCGTCTTGAAGACGCTCCAGGCGTAGGCCTGGCCAATGGAGAGGTGAATCGCGAGAGCCGCGGGCGGAACGAGCCAGCGGTTCCAACCGGGAGGCGCGATCGTGCGTTCGCGCGCTAAGAACCCCACTTTATCCCCAACCGTCACGAAAACGCGGACCGGACGATCCTAGGCCAGCCGCACACGTGCGACAACGGTCCGAACCAGTCGCGGTGATGTTGCGCATCTCGCAACTCCGGTGCTGCCGAACCAGAAGATCCCTGCTGGACAACCATTTGAGACGAATGGACCTGTCCGATTTTGTCCTGTTCCCGGTACTCGCGCAGCTCCCAGCGGCGTTGACTGGACACGTGCGGGCGCTAGAGTGTGCCCGCACGCAGGAGGGGCGGGAACAGATGACCAAGGCGATGTGGTCGCCTGGCGAAACACAGCACGGACAACCGGAAATCAGGGGTTTCGCGTCGTTCGACGACCCCGAGGCCTTGTCGTACGTCGATTCGAACGGCAAACCGAACTTCGCGCTGATTCAACAGAGCGATGAATTCCGGACCCTGCGCCGCCGGCTCACGACGTTCATCTTCCCGATGACCGCTTTGTTCCTGGCTTCGTACCTGACGTTCGTGCTGCTGTCCGCGTATGCGAAGGACTTCGTCAGCACGAAGGTCGTCGGAGTGATCAACCTCGGGATCCTGCTGGGTCTCGGCCAGTTCGTCGTGTCCATCGTCATCACGCTCTCCTACGCGCGTTACGCCAAACGGAGGCTGGACCCGCAGCGCAGGCTGCTCGCCGAGAAGACCGGCGTCGAGGAGTAAGGCATGCCCACCACCGGCAACCCGGTGCTGAACCTCAGCGTCTTCGCGGTGTTCGTCCTGATCACCCTCTACATCGTCTACCGCTTCAGCAGCCGCAACGTGACGGCGTCGGACTACTACGCCGCGGGCAGCTCGTTCACCGGCGCGCAGAACGGCGTGGCGCTGTCGGGCGACTTCCTGTCCGCCGCGTCGTTCCTCGGCATCTCCGGCGGCATCGCGGCGCACGGCTACGACGGCTTCCTGTACTCCGTCGGCTGGGTCGTCGCGTGGCTCGTCGGCCTGCTGCTGATCGCGGAGGGCCTGCGCAACACCGGCCGCTTCACCGTCGGCGACGTGCTGGCGTTCCGGATGCGGCAGCGCCCGGTCCGCGCGGCGGCGGCGAACGCGACGCTGGTGATCTCGTTCTTCTACATGATCGCGCAGATGGCGGGCGCGGGCGGCCTGATCGCGTTGCTGCTCAACGTGTCCTCGAAGTGGGGCCAGGCGCTGCTGATCGCGGTCGTCGGCATGGTCATGGTGCTCTACGTGCTGGTCGGCGGCATGAAGGGCACGACGTGGGTGCAGATCATCAAAGCCGTCCTGCTGCTGCTCTGCGTGACGCTGATGAGCGTCTTCCTGCTCGGCAAGTTCGGCTTCAGCCTGTCCGCGATCATGGAGCAGGCCACCGAGCACAACGAGCTCGGGGCGGCGGTGCTCGACCCCGGCGCCAAGTACGGCTTCAGCGCGATGTCCAAACTGGACTTCGTGTCACTGGCGCTGTCGCTGGTGCTCGGCATCGCGTCGCTGCCGCACGTGCTGATGCGCTTCTACACCGTGCCGAACGCCGCCGAGGCGCGCCGTTCCGTGGTGTGGGCGACCTGGACGATGGTCATCTTCTACCTGTGCACGCTGGTGATCGGCTTCGGCGCGATGGCACTGGTGGGCACCGACAAGATCGCCGCGGCACCGGGCGGTGAGAACTCGGCGGCGCCGCTGCTCGCGTTCGAGATCGGTGGCGCGGTGCTGCTCGGCATCGTGTCGGCCGTGGCGTTCGCGACGATCCTCGCGGTGGTCGCCGGTCTGACCCTCGCGGCGTCGGCCTCGTTCGCGCACGACGTGTACGCCAACGTGATCAAGCGCGGCAACGTGGAACCGCGCCGCGAGATCAAGGTCGCCCGCCTCACCGCCGTGGTGGTCGGCGTGCTGTCGATCATCGGCGGCATCGCGGCGAACGGCCAGAACGTGGCGTTCCTGGTGTCGCTGGCACTGGCGCTGGCGGCGTCGGCGAACCTGTCGACGATCCTCTACACGATCTTCTGGCGGCGCTTCAACACCACCGGCACGCTGTGGAGCATCTACGGCGGCCTCGGGTCGTGCCTGGTGCTCATCATCTTCTCGCCGGTGATGTCCGGTGCGAAGACGTCGATCTTCCCGGACGTCGACTTCGCGTGGTTCCCGCTCGGCAACCCCGGCCTGGTGTCGATCCCGTTCTCGTTCCTGTGCGGGTTCCTGGCGACGATCTTCTCGAAGCGGGAGCCGGAGAACGCGGCACTGGCCGCGGAGATGGAAGTCCGCGCCATCTCCGGCATCGGCGCCCGCACCTGACCTTTTCCGGCGTCTGCAAGTACCACCAACTGGGAGTTGGTGGTACTTGCAGACGCCGGTCAGGCAGGGATGATGCCGGACTCGTGGGCGATGATCGCGGCCTGCACGCGGTTGCGGACGCCCAGCTGCCGGAAGATCGTGCTGACGTAGACCTTCACGGTGCCCTCCACGACGTGCAGGCGGGACGCGATCTCGGCGTTGGACAGGCCGGCACCGAGCAGGCCGAGCACCTCGCGTTCGCGGGCGGTGAGGACCTCGATGCGCTGCTGCGCCAGGGGTCGCGGGTGCGCGCGGGAGAGGCGGTCGACGACCCGCTTGGCCACCAGCGGCGACAGGTACGCGCCCCCGCTCGCGACCGCCCGCACACCGGCGATGATCTCCTGCGGGTCACCGGTCTTGAGCACGAACCCGGCCGCGCCCTCCCCCAGCGCCCTGCTGATGTACGCGTCGTCGGCGAACGTGGTCAGCACCAGCGTCTTCGTGCCGGGATGGCACTCGCGGACCACCTTCGCCGCGTCCAGCCCGTCGAACACCGGCATGCGGATGTCGAGCACGGCCACGTCCGGCCGGTGGCGGGCCACGAGGTCGATCGCCTGGCTGCCGTTCTCCGCCTCCGCGACCACCTCGACGTCCCCGGCGGTCGCGAGCACGGCCTTCACGCCGAACCTGACCACCGGCTCGTCGTCCGCGAGCACGACCCTGATCAACCGCTCCTCCTCGCGAGCCACAGCTTGGACACGAGCCGATCATCCCGGAAGCACAGCTGGTGCAGGTCGTGGCGGTCGCCGTCGAACGGGTTGGGGTGCGTGCTGTAGTAGCGGCAGTCGGTGCCCGGCGGTGCGGTGACGCCGAGCGGGTTGTCGACGCGGGTGCGCAGCGGCAGGTCCAGGTCGTCCTCGCGCTGCCCCGGCTGGGCGCGGTCGAACTGCTGCGGGGTGAGCACGGACGTCGCCGCGTCGAACACCATGTAGCCCGGCACGCCGATCGCGATGCCCGCGCACACCACCGACGTGATCAGCACGGTTCGGCGGGCGGTCCGGCGGATCTCCTCCTCCGTGCGTTCGCGGCGCACGTGCGTGGGCGTGGTGCGGGCGCGCGGGCGTTCCGGGAGCTTCGCCCTGACCTCGAACCCGCCGTCGTCCGACGGGCCCGCCTCGAACCAGCCGCCGACGAGCGCGACCCGTTCGGCGAGGCCCACCAGGCCCTTGCCGCTGCCGACGGCCTGCGTCCGCGGCGCGGGACCGTTCGTGACGCGCAGCTCCAGGTTGGCAGTGAGGCGCACGCTGACGTCGGCGCCGGGGGCGTGCTTGATCACGTTCGTCAGCGCCTCGGCGACGACGCGGTGCACGGTCCGCGCGATGATCCCGTCCAGCGGCTCGGTGCGGTCGTTGACGAGCGCCACCCGCAGGCCGGAGCGGCTGACGACCTCCTCGACCGACGTGACCGGTTCGTCCGCGTCGGCGCGCAGCACCTGCATGACGTCCGCGAGGCGTTCCGCGGCGGCGGTGACGCTGGCCCGCGCGGTCCTGGCGGCCTCGCGTTGTTGTTGTGACAGCGCCGGTTCCAGCTCCAGCGCACCGACGAGCAGTGCGGCTCTGGCCAGTTCGTGGCCCACGAGGTCGTGCATCTCACCGGCCAGGCGCGCGCGTTCGGCGTTACGGGCGTTCTCGGCGTCGCGTTCCAGCAACGCGGCGTGCTCCCAGCCGACCTCCTGCAGCTCGGCGTACCGGCGGCGGAACCGCCCGAACGCCCACGGCACCACGCCCAGGACGCCGATGCCGGACGTGACGGCGAGGGCGGTGTCGGAGCCACCGCGGTCGACCAGCGCCACGACCACACCGATGACCTCCGCGACGGTCAGCGTGATCGCGCCGACCCGCGGGTCACGCGCGTACCGCCCGGCGAAGAAGCTGGTGGCCGCGAGCGCCGGGGCCAGCGCGAGGACACCGGTGGCGCTGTCGAGCTCGACGCGCACGAGGTAGCAGACCAGCCACGCGCTGAGCGCCGAGCCCAGCGCGACAGCGGGTCTGCGGCGCACCGCGGCGAACGCCGCCGCGAGCACCGCGAGGTAGAGCAGGACCTCCCACCCGGCGAGGCGCCCGGCCCTGGTGGTCACGCCCGCCGCGACCACCGGCAGCGCCGCGCACACCCACAGGACCAGCCTCAGCCACACGGGGCCCATCATCCCAGCCGGCTCATCACCACGGTCGGCGCGTCGTCGGGCAGTACCCGCCGCTTCGGCAGCACCCTGGTCAGCAGCACCGCAATCCCCCACGACACCAGCGCACCGAGGGTCAGCCCGGCCAGCACGTCGTGCACGTAGTGGACACCCACGACCACCCGCGACGCCGCCGCTGCCAGCGCGCACACCGCCGCGACCCAGCCCAGCGCGCGGTGCATGGCCCAGATCGCCATCGCCGCCGCACCCGCGATCACCGAGTGGTTGCTGGGGAACGACCAGTCGCCCACCTCGGGGCACTCCGCGAGCGACGGCCTGGTCCGGCACGGCCGGTCCTCGCGCACCAGCAGCTTGACCACCTCGCTGACCGCGTAGGCCAGCACCACCCCCGCTCCGGCCAGGACGGCCCGCAACCGGAAGCGGAACCACAGGAACGCGAACATCAGAGCGAACACACCGAGCACCGCGTCGGTGCCCACAGTCAGCCAAGTCACCCGGTCGAACCTACGAAGCCCGGCGCCTGCGCACCTCTGGCGTTCGGAACCGGTGCACCTTAACTTTCGGCAAGGGTGGCCGTCAGCGCGTCTGCGCCGCCATGCGCTCCACCAGGGCGAAGTACTCCGGCGGGTTGCCGGCGCCGGTGCGGCCGTCGACCAGCTCGCGCACGACGTCGCAGTGCCCGGCGTGGTGGGCGGTCTCCGAGACCACGCGGACCAGCAGGTGCCCGAACGTGGTCTGCCGCTTGTGCTCGGCCCACCACGGCACGGAGGCGGGTGCGTCCAGCGGCAGCGCGGCGATCGCCTCGTCGGTGTGGCGCCAGGCCGTGCGGTAGAGGTCGAGCAGGTACTCGCGGCTCTCGTCCGGTTTCGCCCACATGTCGGCGCCCTCCCAGATCGAGCCGTCCTCGACCCACGGCAGCACGACCGGAGCGGGCCTGCCCACGCAGTCGCCGAGGTAGCCGAGCTCGATGCCGGCCAGGTGCTTGACGAGGCCGAGCAGGTTGGTGCCGCTGGGCACGAGCGGGCGGCGCACGTCGTACTCGGCCAGTCCGTCCAAAGAGGACACCACGGAGTCGCGGGTCTGCTGGAGGTAGTGGCGCAGGTCGTCGGCGATCATGCGACGAGTCTCGCAAAACCCGCCGGTGGGGCGCAGCGGGATGAGAGTGTCGGAGCGTGCAGAAACTCATCGTCGCCGCCGTCGTCGGCGTCTCGCTCATCACCGCCGTCCCGGCCCACGCCGGCACCGCCCACCGCGTCGACGCCGCCGCGGGGTGGCTGGCCGCGCAGCTGGTGGACGGCGAGCGGCTGGAGACCGACTTCGGTGGCGTGAAGTACCCGGACCAGGGCCTGACGATCGACGCGGTGCTCGCGTTCTCGGCCGCCCGCTCGGCCGACGGCCACGCCGACCGGGCCATCGCGTGGCTCGCGAAGCCCGAGATCGCCGGCGCCTACCTCGGCACGGACGGCGAGGCGTACGCCGGTGCGCACGCCAAGCTCGCCGTCGCCGCACGGGTGAAGGGCAAGGACCCGCGGGCGTTCGCCGGGCGTGACCTGCTCGCCGGGCTCACGGCCTTGCAGGCGCCCTCCGGCCGCTACACCGACCGGTCGCAGTTCGGCGACTTCTCCAACGCGTTCACGCAGTCGTACGGGGTCATCGCGCTGAAGGACGGCAAGGCCGCCGGGTACCTCGCGGCGAGCCAGTGCCCCGACGGCGGGTTCCCGGTGGCGTTCGAGACCTCGCCGTGCGTCAGCGACGTGGACGCGACCGCGATCGTCGTCCAGGCCCTGCGCTCGACCGGCAGGCCCACCGGCAGCGCCCTGACGTGGCTGCGGGGCCGGCAGCAGGCCGACGGCGGGTTCCCGAGCGCCCAGTCCGGTTCCAACGCCAACAGCACGGGCCTCGCCGCCCAGGTGCTGTCCGGTCAGAGCGCGGCGAAGGCCCGCGCGTACCTGCGGTCGCTGCAGGTCGGCTGCTCGGCACCGGTCGCGGACCGGGGCGCGATCGCGTTCGACTCGACCGGTTTCACCCCGGCGACGGCGACCCGTGCGACCGCCCAGGCCGTGCTCGGGCTGACCGGCGCGAACCTCGCCACGCTGCGCGGCGGCGGCCGGGACACGGCCGTGCGGCTGCACTGCCGATGAGTTTGCGGGCCCCGATCACCGGAAACCACCAGGGCATGACCGAACCCCAGCAGTTCACGACGCCCGAGGGCGGTGGCGAGCCCGTCGACGACGAGCCGGACGCGGTCGCGGTCGCGGCGGGCGAGGGCGGCCACGTCACCGCGCCCGAGGAGACCGCCATGCACGTCGAGGAGACCGAGGAGGGCGGCGGCCGGGTCGATCGCCCGGACGACGGTTACCTGAACCGGTGAACCACCGACGGTGACGACCACGTCACCGCCCTGTCGCTCGAACGCCGCTCAAGTTCCGCTTGAGCGGCGTTCGTCTAGGACACAAGCTGACCTCAAGTGGTCATAGAGTCCTTCGTGTCGGACAAACGAGCGAAGGACACAGGCGATGACCACCACCGAGATCCTCACCGGCGAACGCGCGGACCTGCTCGAGAGCCTGCGGCAGCACCGCTGGTTCCTGACGTTCACCGCGCAGGGCCTCACCGACGAGCAGGCGGCGTCCAGCCCGACGGCCAGCGCGCTGTGCATCGGCGGCCTGATCAAGCACGTCGCGACGGTCGAGGAGAGCTGGGTCCGGTTCATCGAGCACGGCACGTCGGCCATGGAGGTCGACCACGAGTCGACGGACTACGAGAACCACGCCGCGAACTTCCGGATGGCGCCGGGCGAGACGCTGGAGGGCGTTCTGGCCCGCTACCAGGAGGTCGCGGCCTACACCGACCGGCTCGTCGAGACGGTCGACCTCGACCTGACGCACGCGCTGCCCACGGCGCCGTGGTTCCCCGAGGGCGCGACCCGGTCGGCGCGGCGGGTGCTGGTGCACATCGTCGCCGAGACCGCGCAGCACGCCGGCCACGCGGACATCATCCGCGAGACCATCGACGGCCAGAAGACGATGGGCTGAGCACGACGGTCCGAGGGACGACGGTCCGGGCTCGCGGTCGGCGCCGCGGCCCGGAGGAGCTCGGGTCCGGGCGCACCCCGGCTACGCCTCCGGCGGGGAGAACGTCGAGAGGAACTGGTCGCGGAAGTCGCTCATCCGCGACACCGGTGCCGTCGCGCCCGGACGGAGCCCGTCGTCCCACCCCCACTCCCCGACCCGCTCCAGCACGGCCGGGTCCCTGGCGACGACCGTGACCGGCACGTCCTTCGAGGCGCCCTCACCGGTCACCACCTGCGCGGGCTGGTGGTCGCCGAGGAACACGAACACCAGGTCGTCATCGCCGTAGCGCTCCAGGTAGGACACGACCGACTCCAGCGAGTACGACACCGAGTGCGCGTAGTCGGCGCGCACCGCGGCCGGGTCGCGGCCGAAGATCGCCTCGGGCGGGTCGTCCGAGGCGGGCATGCCGGCGTAGACGGCGCCGTCGCCGAGGCGGTCCCAGTCGACGAGGTCCGGTGTGGGCGACCAGGGTGCGTGCGAGGACACCAGCGGGATCGCGGCCATCACCGGGCCCTGCTGCTTCCCGCGGACGTTGCGCTGGAACGACTCCAGCGTGAACTGGTCCGGTGTGGTCGCGTACCCGAACCGCGGGCCGGTGTAGCCGAGGTCCTGCGCCGCGTAGACCTCGTCGTAGTGGAAGAAGCCGCCCTCCGGCCACGCCTGCGTGATGCCCGGCACGACGCCGGCCGAGTGCCACGACGCCTCGCGGAACGCGCGCGGCAGCGTGAGCCGGTCGCTCGCCACGAGGTTGCGGTAGCGCTGCTGGTTGTCGATCCACAGCCCGGACAGCAGCGTCGCCTGCGCCATCCAGCTGCCGCCGCCCGCGGTCGGCGAGGTCAGGTAGGCCGACTTCGCCGTGTACCCGCGGGCGTTCAGCCGCGCGCCGCCGTCGGCGAGCTTCGCGGCCACGTCGGGCAGGTCCAGCGCCGACCTGCCGTAGCTCTCCACGAAGGTGAACACGACGTCCTTGCCCTGCAACGCCGACAGCAGTCCCTGGCGGCCGCGGAACGCGTCGACCGCGGCCTCCCTCGCGAACACGTCCTGGTCGCGCAGCCCCGCCTGGAAGCGCCGCGCGTGGTCGGCCACCGAGGTCGCCGCCGCGTCGGAGTAGACCGGGACTCCCGGCACCGCAAGGGAAACGCACCCCACGACGGCGAGCGCGACGACCCGGACGACGACCGGGCGCCGTCCGGCGGCCACCGATCCCAGGCGCTGCACGGACATCGCGGCCAGCACCACGATCCCGGCGACCAGCGCGACCGCGAGCGCCACGGCCAGCACCGAGGCGAAGCGGCCGAACGTCACGTCCACGAAGTCGACCGCGGGCACCAGCAGCGGCCAGTCGAGCACGAGGTCGAACGGCCGGTACAGCACCGCGTCGAACCCGATGTCCATGACCTTCACGACGGTGAAGAGCCCCAGCGCCACACCGAGGACGAGCGCGGCGGGCCGGCGGAACCGGTCCGGCAGCAGCACGAGCAGCAGCACGCCGACGAGACCTTCCAGCGGCACCCGCAGGAACGCCTCGAACGTGAACCTCTCCAGGTCGCTCGGTGCGATGAGCACGAACAACACGAACAACCCCGCCAGCACCGTGGCCGTCCGCCGCAACACCGTCCGCACCGAGTTTCCCCTTTCCCTGCTCCTGGGTTAACGCGGCGCGACCCCGGACCGGTTCAACTGCACTAGCATCGGATGCGTGACCCGCCCGCACGTTCTGCTCAGCGTGGCCGTCAGCCTCGACGGCCACATCGACGACCGCGGCACCGAGCGCTTCCCGCTTTCCAACGCCGAGGACTTCGACCACGTCGACCGGATGCGCGCGGAGTCGGACGCGGTCCTGGTCGGGGCCGAGACGTTGCGGCGCGACAACGCGCGGCTGCTCGTCTACAGCGAGGAGCGGCGCGCGCGCAGGGTTGCCGGGGGAAAGCCGGAGTTCCCGTTGCGGGTGACCGTGACCAGGAGCGGCCGGCTGGACCCCGGGCTGCGCTTCTGGCACTGCGGCGGGGAGCGCCTGGTGTACTCGCAGGCCCCGGTCACCACGGTCGGCCACCTGGCGGAGACGAAGACCTTCGGCGAACTCCCCGAAATCCTGGACGACCTCGGCGAACGCGGTGTGCGGAAGCTGATGGTCGAGGGCGGCACGAGCATCCACACGGCGTTCCTGAGCGCCGGGCTGGCCGACGAGATCAGGGTGGCCGTCGCGCCGATGCTGATCGGGCAGGCGACGGCCCCGCGTTTCGTGAACCCCGCCGAGTTCCCCGGTGGACCGGCCCGCCGGTTCCACCTGGAGGACGTCGAGAAGGTCGGGGACGTCGCCGTGCTGCGCTACTTCCCGAAGGTCACTTCTTCTTCGCGAGGCTGAGCGCGCCGAGGACCTGCTCGCGGCGGTAGACCGCGATCACCAGCGCCCACACCATGAAGAGCAGCGGCATCTTCGCGTCGTCGAGGCCGCCGTTGGTCACGAGGAACACCTCGGTCAGCGCGGCGCCGGCCATGATGCCCGCCAGCGCGAGCGCCGCGAGGCCGCAGATGCGCGGGACCAGCAGACCGACCGCGGTGGCGATCTCCAGCACGCCGGTGAAGTACCGGAACCACTGGCCGAGGCCGATGTCGTCGAACTTCGCGACGAACTGGTCGGTGAACAGCGAGTAGCCGTTCAGGAAGAACTGCACGGCGAGCGCGATCTGCAAGATCCAGACGACGACGTTGCCGACCTTCGCCGCGGTGGAGGTCTGCTCAGACATGGCGGGATTCTCCCACCACGGCAGCGCCGTTGTGCCACAGCCAGAGCACATCGCGACCGAACGACCACACCAGCGACACCAGCGCGAGACCGACGAGCACGCCCGCGAACGGCAGCAGCCCCGACGCCGCCACGACGAGGACGATGCCCTGCACCGCCGCCACGACCTTGCGCGCGTAGCTGGCCGGAAGTGGCGCGTTGAGCCAACGGAACTTCCACGACGCGGCGACGAACACGTACCGCATGAGCCCGATCGCGAGCACCCACGGACCCGTGTGGACGGCCACGTACGCGCTCAGCACCAGGATCAGGAACGCGTCGACCTCCATGTCGAACCGGGCGCCCAGCGCGGTCGACGTGCCCGTGCGGCGCGCGACCTGGCCGTCCACCCAGTCCAGCGACAACGCGACCGCCGCCAGCGCCACGACCAGCGCGACCGGCACGTCCTGCCCCGCGCGGTCGGCGACCAGCGCCGTGACCGCGCCGACCAGCAGGCCGCGCGCCAGCGTGACCCGGTCAGCGGGCCCGAGGGAGGCAATGCGGTGCCGCTGCACGCCATAGCCGAGGAACGCCCAGGTGGCGAACCCGTAGGCCAACCCTGCGGCCCACCCGAGCGGCCCGAGCCCGACCATCGCCGCCACGACCACCAGCAACGCGACCTGCGCCCCCGCCCACACCCCCGGTTCGAGGGGAACGTAGGACTCCCGCGTGCCCCTGAGGGGAACGCGGGGCCCCCGCGTGACAGCGGCGGAGGTGCGGGTGTGCTGGAGTGTGGTCATCAGTGGCCCCTAGCGCGGCGGAGGTGTTGTGAGTGACACGTACGGCGGATGCCTTTTGGCTCAATGAGTCCGGAAAAGGGGAGGTTCGGCCGGTCGAGCTGGCCGGACCGGGTCCGGGTGAGGTCGAGGTGCGCACGCTGTTCTCGGGGGTCAGCCGGGGCACGGAGACGCTCGTGCACCGCGGCGGGGTGCCGGAGAACCAGTACGCCACGATGCGGGCCCCCTTCCAGGACGGTGACTTCCCGTGGCCGGTCAAGTACGGGTACCTCAACGTGGGCGTCGTCGAACACGGACCGGCGGACCTGCGCGGGCGGACGGTGTTCTGCCTCTATCCACACCAGACCCGTTACGTGGTCCCGGAATCCGCGGTCACCCCGGTGCCGGACGGCGTTCCCGCCGCTCGCGCGGTGCTCGCGGGGACCGTGGAGACGGCCGTGAACGCCGTGTGGGACGCACGCCCGTTGATCGGCGACCGGATCGCGGTGGTCGGCGGTGGCATGGTCGGGTCGAGCATCGCGGCGGTGCTCGCGACGTTCCCCGGCGCGCGGGTCGAGCTCGTCGACGCCGACCCCGGCCGCGAGTCGGTCGCCCGGCGGCTCGGGGTCGGGTTCGCGCTGCCGGACGCCGCTCTCGACGGCTGCGACCTCGTCTTCCACGCGAGCGCGACGGAGGCCGGGCTCACCACGGCGTTGAACCTGCTGGCGCCGGAGGGCCGGGTGATCGAGCTGAGCTGGTACGGCGACCGGCGCGTCGCCGTGCCGCTGGGCGAGTTCTTCCACTCGAAGCGGCTCACGATCCGCAGCAGCCAGGTCGGCGTGGTCGGCCGGCCCGACCGGTCGTACGCCGAGCGCATGGCGCTCGCCCTGGACCTGCTCGCCGACGAGCGGTTCGACGCGCTGATCACGGGTTCCAGCGCGTTCGAGGAGCTGCCCGAGGTCATGCCGAAGCTGGCCTCCGGGGAGATTCCTGCGCTGTGCCACCGGATTGACTACGGTCGGGGCCATGTTCCCCAGTGACACCACCGCCGACGTCCGCGGGCAGCGCGTGGCCGTGCTCCCGGTCGGCAGCACCGAGCAGCACGGCCCGTTCCTGCCGCTGGCCACGGACGCGGTGATCGCCTGGACGATCGCGTCGAGGATCGCCACGGCGTACGACGTCCGGCTGCTCGCGCCGGTCCAGTTCTCCTGCTCACAGGAGCACGCCGACTGGCCGGGGACCGTCAGCATCTCCGCGCGCACGCTGGTGTCACTGGTCACGGACATCGCGGACTCGTTGCGGCACAACGGGGTGGAGCACCTCGTGCTGGTGAACGCGCACGGCGGCAACTACGTGCTGTCGAACGTGGTGCAGGAGTCGACCGGGATGGCGCTGTTCCCCGGCCGCGACGACTGGGCGTTCGCGCGGGAGAAGGCGGGCATCGAGACCTCGGCGTACAGCGACATGCACGCGGGTGAGCTGGAGACCTCGATCCTGTTGCACGCCCACCCCGATCTGGTCCGTCCCGGCTTCGAGTCCGCCGACCACCTCGCGGAGGACCGGCGGCACATGCTCACCCTGGGCCTGAGGCCGTACACGTCCTCCGGTGTCGTCGGGCGGCCGTCACTGGCCTCAGCGCGCAAGGGCGAGCTGGTGCTCGCGGGGCTGGTCGAGTCGTTCCGGCACCACCTCGACCTGGCCGACGGTCTTGCGCCGTGAGGTGAGCAGGACGACCGCGCCGGGCAGGCTCGCGACGAGGGCGAGCACGCCGTAGACGATGCCGGTGGTGAACCCCTGCTGGGCGCCCAGCCCGGCGGCGCCGAACGCCACCGCGAGGAACGCCTCGCGCGGGCCGAACCCGCCGATGTTGACCGGGATCGCCATCACCAGCAGCGCGACGACCACGACCGGCGCGAGCTGCGTGACCGTGGCGTCCGACCCGGCGGCGCGGGCGGCGACGAGGAACAGCGCGACGTACCCGGCGACCGCTCCGGCGGAGAGCGCGACGACCGCGGGCCAGGTCTTGAGCGACAGCAGCCGGATGCCGTCCGCGAGCGTGTCGACCAGCACCCTCTTGACCGGTCCGACGTGCCAGCCGAGGACGGCGAGCGCGGCCAGGCCGGTGAGCACGACGGCGACCGTGGTCACGTCCGGTGCGAAGCCGAGGCCGGGGGCGGGGTGGGTGAGGAACACCGCGACCCCGATCCCGATCAGCACGAACTGGCCGGCGAACCGTTCGAAGAACACGGCGCGCACGCCCCGTCCCACGTCACCGGACTCGCGCCCGTGGTGCACCGCGCGGTGCACGTCGCCGAGCACGCCCGCGGGCAGCACGGCGTTGACGAGCTGAGCGCGGTAGTAGTCGCCGACCGCGGTCCGCACGGTCAGCGGCAGGCCGAGGCGGCGCGCGACGAGCACCCAGCGACCCGCGCTGAGCAGCGTCGTCGCGAACCCGATCGCGAGGGCGGCGGCGACGGAGAACGCGTCGATCGCGCGCAGCCCGTCGAGGAACGCCCCGGTGCCCAGGCGCAGGCCGAGCCCCACGAGGATCGCCACCGCCACCAGCAGGCGGAGCCACGGCCAGAAACGTTTCATCACACAGCTCCAGGTAGGGCCAGCAGGTCGACGTGGTGGACCACCGCGGAGGCCTCCGACCTGCGGCGCAGGTACTCGGACGCGGCCGGGGCGAGTGCGGGTTCCTGCTCGACCGCCGCAGCGACCCAGCCCCTGAGCCATTCCCGCTGCAGGGCGTCACCACGCGTGCGCCACGGGCTCTGCGCCGTCCGCACCACCGCCCCGAGCGCCGCGAACGCCTCCTGCGCGGCGGCCGGTGCGTCCGGCCCGAGCAGCGCGCGCCCGTCCACCACCCGCCGCTGGTGCGCGTTGAACGCGTCCTGGAAGGCGGCGTCGAGCGGCTCGGCCGGGTCGAGCTCGACCCGGCCGGCCACCGAGAGCGTGAACAGGGCGGGCACATGTGCTCCTACGCAGGCCGCGGCCAGAGCGTTCACCTCGGCGGCGGTGAGCAGGTCGAGCAGCGCGGAGCAGGTGACCAGGTCGGCACCCGCGAGGTCGGCGGCGGTGAGCGCGGTGAGGTCGCCCTCCCGCGTCTCGGCGGTGACGTTCTCGACGGCGTTCATGCTCGCCCGCGCAAGGCCGAGCAGCCGGGGGTCGCGGTCGTGCAGCACCCAGTGCTGCTGCACGCCGCTGAGCTTCCCTGCGAGCCACCGGCCCATCGATCCCGTTCCACACCCCAGGTCACGGATCGTCAGCGGGGTTCGGTTCACCCGAGTTCCGCGGAACACGTCCACGAGCTCCGTCGAACGTGCGCGTGCGTCGGCGGTTTCCCGCAGTGCCAGCCATTCCGGCGCGAAGGTCATGGCCGCAGACTAGCCAGCACCCTCCGCAGGCCCTGCGCAGATTCGTCCCAAGTGGACAGCTGAGCCCTTCTGGACCGCGCCCTGCGCCGGAGCTCCGCGCGGAACCGGTGATCTTCGAACCAGCGCGTCAGTGCAGCTGCGAAGGCGTTTTCGTCTCCCGGTGGGAGGAGCAGCCCGCCGGTGCCGAGCGCGTCCGGGACGGCGCTCGCGATGACCGGCAGGCCGTGCGCGAGGGCCTCGGTGACGACCATGCCCCAGGTCTCGTTCCTGCTCGCCAGCACGAACAGGTCGGCGTTGACGTAGGCGCTGGTCAGTGCCTCGCCGGTGAGCGGGCCGGGGAAGCTGACGCGGTCGTCGCGCGGGATCTGGTGCAGGAACGGGCGGTGCGGGCCCACACACGTCAGCCGCCAGTCGTGGCTCGTCCTCTGCAACGCTCTGACCAGGACGTCCTGGCCCTTGCGCGGTGTGATCGACGCGACGCAGAGCAGGTTCGTCTTGCCGTCCGTGCCGGTGGCCGGCGGCGCCGGGTCCGTGCCCGGGACGACGACGTGGACGTGCTCCAGCCCATGCCTGGTCTTGATGTCACGCGCCGCCGTCGGACTGGTCGCGATGACAGCTGCGGCGGCGTGCAGGACCTGTCGTTCCCGCTCGTTCAGGTCGTGCGCGGTCATCGGGTCGAGACCGGTCTCATCGGCCAACGGCAGGTGCACGAGCACGGCGAGCCGCAGCCGCCGTGCGTGCGGCACGACCACTTCGGGCACACCGCAGCTCACCAGTCCGTCGAGGAGGACCACCTCCCCGTCCGGAACGCCCGCAAGCGCTTGCTCAAGCGCTCCGCTGTCACGCGGACGCGGCCAGTCACCAGCGACGGCAATCTTGCGCAGGCCGTCGCCGACCCGGAGGTCGTAGACGTTGCCGCCGCTGGGACTGCCCGGATCGGCGACGTCAGCCGGCAGTACGAAGTGCACGTTCGTAGCTCGCCCACGCCACGTGCGACTCGTGGAGTGTGACGGTGATCCCATCGATGCCGTGAGCGCCCTCACCGAGCGCCCCCGCCGCGATGGCGTCGGCGAGCTGGTCGGCGATGTGCTTCGCGAGCCACTCCGTCGACGTGTTGATGCCCGCGAACTGCGGTTCTTCGTCGAGGTTGCGGTAGTTGAACGCGGCCAGGACCTTGCCCAGCTCCTGGGTGGCGAGTCCGATGTCGACGACGATGTTGTCGGCGTCGAGCTCAGCCCGTTTGAACGTTGCGTCCACCAGGAACGTTGCTCCGTGCAGACGTTGTGCCGGACCGAAGACCTCGCCGCGGAAGCTGTGGGCGATCATCACGTGATCGCGGACGGTGATGCTGAACAGGATGACCTCCGCTGTGCGGCCGGGTTACGGTGCGACGTCAGGCCCGAGCGTAGTTGACCGCCCGGGAGGAACCTGGTGACGAGGGGACCCGAGATGTTCGAGCAGGCCTTCACCGACGAAGACGTGGCGGAGTCCGACCTGGTGACCCGCCGCGGCACCTTCCGCGCGATCGCCTTCCGCGCGGACGGCCACGAACACATGGCACTCGTCTACGGCAGGACGAAGCTGCGCGAGAACGTCCTCGTCCGCATCCACTCCGAGTGCATGACCGGTGACATCTTCGGGGCCATGCGCTGCGAGTGCGGCGAACAACTCGACGCCGCGCTGAACACCATCGTCCGCGAGGGCAGCGGCGTGCTGGTTTACCTGCGTGGCCACGAAGGCCGCGGAATCGGTTTGGTGGCAAAGGTCCGCACCCACGTGCTGCAAGACGCCGGCATGGACACCCTCGACTCGGCCACCTCACTCGGCCTGCCCGTCGACGTCCGCGACTACTCCCCCGCCGCCCGCGTGCTGCGGCACCTGCGCGTGCGGTCCGTCCGCCTGATGTCCAACAACCCCGACAAGATCGCGGCCCTGGAGGACAACGGCATCGAGGTCGCCGCCCGCGTGCCGCTGCTGATGCCGCCCAACCCGCACAACATCGCGTACCTGACGGCGAAGCGGGACCGGCTCGGGCACGACCTGCCGCAGGTCGACTCGTTCACGCTGCCGCACGCGCGGTGAGCATGCGCGACGGCACCGCGTGACCACCATCGGGATCGGCGGTCAGATCGTGACGACGACCTTGCCGGGTGACCGTCGCGAGTGGACGTGCTCGATCGCCTCGACCGCCTCCGCCAACGGGAAGGTGCGGCCGACGGCCGGTCTGACGTGGCCCGCCTCGACGAGCACGCGGAGCTCCTCGAAGACGTCGGCGCGTTCCGCGGAGGCCAGCGCGACGAGCTTCTGCGGGACGAACGCGTTCAGCGCCATGGCCCGCAGCGACCGGTCGAACCCGCCGAACAGCGGTTCGGCCGTCTCGGAACCGACGATCACCACCGTGCCGTGCCGTCCCACCGCCTTGCGCAGCCGGGACAGCGAACGGTGCCCGCCGCAGTCCAGCACCAGGTCGTAGGTTCCGGTGAAGTCCGCGACCGTGTAGTCCACGACCTCGTGCGCGCCCAACGAGCGCACCAGCTCCGCCTTGCCCGTGCTGCACACACCCGTGACGTGCGCGCCGAGTGACCGGGCGATCTGCACGCCGTACGACCCGACGCCACCACCGGCGCCCAGCACCAGGACCCGCTGGCCCGGTTGGACCGACCGCAGGCCCTGCACCGCGGTCCCGCCCGAGATCGGCAGGGCGGCCGCCTCCGTGAACGAGAGCCCCGCTGGTTTGCGCGCCAGCCGGGAGACGGGGGCGACGGCGTACTCGGCGTAGGCGCCGTCGCAGGTGCCGAACACCTCGTCGCCGACGGCGAACCCGGTCACGCCGGGGCCGGCCGCCGCGACCACACCGGCCACGTCCCTGCCCGGCACCGGCGACTTCGGGCCGCGGAACCCGAACCCGATGACGCGCACCAGGTAGGGCTGGCCGGTGAGCAGGTGCCAGGTGCCCATGTCGACCCCCGCCGCCCGCACCTCCAGCAGCACCTCACCCCGCCCCGGCACCGGCACGTCCAGGTCACCGAACACCGCCGACCCGTATCTTCGCTGCACAACGGCTTTCACGTCGTCTCCTCCTCCGGGTACTGGAACACCTTTTCGAGCGGGACTCCGAACACGCGCGCTATCCGGAACGCGACCTCCAGCGAGGGCGAGTACCGCCCCTGTTCGACGGCGATCAGCGTCTGCCGGGTCACGCCGATCGCCGCGGCGAGGTCGGCCTGCGTCATCTCGCCGTGCGCGAACCGCAGCGCGCGGATGGAGTTCGTGACCTTCGTGGGCTTCACAGCACGCCCTGCCGGTAGGCGCCGAGCTTCGCCGCGGAGCCGAGCACCGCCGACAGCACGAAACCCAGGTACAGCACGTTCGCGATCCAGAAGTGCGGCGCTTCCACCATGGCGAGCACCAGCGCGGACATCCCGCCGATGACCACGAACGACTGGCCCACGTGGTCACCGAACCGGCCGATCTCCCGGTCCCGTTCGTCGACCTGGAGCCCGCCCTCGCGCCGGGACGCGATCCCGAACCAGATGCCCGCCACGATGCCGGCGACGATCCCCGACCCGATCGTCCACAACGCCGCGCCGACGTACGGCGCTTCGGCCAACGGCCGTCCATCGGCACCTGTCAGCACCAGCACCACGTACACCGCGTACCCGACCAGGGCGACGATCCCCATGGCCCACGCGCGCTTCTCCTCCACCGCCACGGTCCCGCTCCTGATGTCAAAGAAACCTGACATCACCAAGGTAAAACAAACCCGACACCGTGTCAAACATCTTTGACTCGAAGTCGGGTTCAGCCACAAAACGCGCAGATCGGACGGTCTGCCGTCCGGCGGTCGACGCCACCTGGCCGGGTGTCTAGGGTGCGGCTCATGCTCCGGCCGATCCTCGTTGCGTGCGCGCTCGCCCTGACGGCCTGCGGCGCCGCCGTGACGGCCGAGACCCCGCTCCCCGCTCCCCCGACCGGCGCCGCCCACACCCCTGCCGCGGCGCCGCTCGTGGCCACGCCCCCGGCGTGCCCGCTGCCCGACAGCGGCTTCGAATGCGCGTTCCAGCAGCGCATCCAGGCCGCTCAGCAGTACGCCGAGACCCGGCCCGGCACCGTCGGCATCGTCCTGCGCGACCGTGAGAAAGGTGTGGTCTGGCGCAACGACCACGCCGGTGACGAGGTGTGGACGGCCTCGACCATCAAGCTCGCGATGGCCGTGAACCTGCTCGAACGCCACCGCGCCGGCCAGATCCGCCTGAGCAGCGAGGACCGCCGCCTGATGACGGCGATGCTGCACAGCTCCGACGACGACGCGACCGACGCGCTGTGGAAGCGCTACAGCGGCACGACCTTCAACGCCGCGTTCCCCCGGTACGGCATGACCGGCCTCGTCGCCCAACGCGGCTACACGAGCGCGTTCCCCTACTGGGGCTTTGAGAAGTGCACCGCCGACGACCTGGACCGCCTGGTCAACCACGTCCTCGACCAGGTGAACCCGGATGACCGCGCCTACCTCGTCGAACAGATGCGCGGCGTCGGCCCCGAACAGCAGTGGGGCGTCTGGGGCCCTGACTCCGGTGTGAAGAACGGCTGGTCGGAGGAGGACAGCGGCTGGGTGATGAACTCCGTCGGCTTCGTCGGCCCCGGCCAGCGGTACACGCTGGCCATCATGAACGACCTCGGCCGCGAGGGCGGCTACGACGAGGGCCGCGCCACCGACACGGAGATCACCCGCATCCTGTTCCGCTAGCCCGCGCGGACACCGCCCGCGAGGTCGGGGACCTGCGCGACCAGCTCCTCCGGCGCGGACAGCCGCCACGCCTCGAAGACCAGCTCGGCCAGCTCGTCGGCCCCGACGCCCTCCAGGTGCACCACGACCCAGCCGAAGCCGCCCGAGGTGAACTGCACCTCGAACACGTCCGGGCGTTCGGCGACCAGCGCCTGCTGCTCGGACAGCGTCTGCCGCAGACCGGCGGTCCGCGTGCGCGGCCAGTAGTAGCCGAACACCTTGCCCCGCACGCGGAAGGTGTCGTACTGCTGCCCCTGCGAGCGGTGCGCCTCGGTGAGCGCGCCCGCGATGTCCAGGAACTCGTCCGGTGTAGCCACTGCCGACCCCCAAAGCCGAAGGGGTGCAGTATAGGGCCGCGGTACGACACCCAGGCGGTCAGCGGACCGCCGGCTCCGCCACGGACTTCGTTGACACCACACGGCTTCGTTGCGTCAGCACCACGCACACGAGCACCACGGCGGCGGTCACGAGCGCGGGCCAGCCGACCGGTTCGCCGAGCACCAGCGCGGCCCAGCCCAGCGACAGCACCGGCTGCGCCAGCTGGAGCTGGCCGATCTTCGCGACACCGCCCGCGGCCATCGCGGCGTACCAGGCGACGAAACCGAGGAACATCGAAACCGTTGTCACGTAACCGAAGTTGAACCACACGGTGCCGGTGGCACGGGAGAAGTCCGCTGTGCACAGCGTGACCGGGATGGTCACGGGCAGCGCGACGACCAGCGCCCAGCAGATCGTGCGGGCGCCGCCGAGCTCGCGGGACAACGCGCCGCCTTCCGCGTAGCCGAGGCCGCACACCACAACCGCGATCAGCAGGTACGCGTCGGCGGTGCCGAACGACCCGGAGAAACCACCGCCGGCCGCCAGGAACGCGAGCACGGCGAGCAGGCCCGCGCCGCTGGAGAGCCAGAACGCGACGGGCGGGCGTTCGTGGGCGCGCAGGACGGCCCAGATCGCGGTCGACATGGGCAGCACGGCGATGACGACGGCGCCGTGCGCGGAGGTCTGCGTGGTGAGGGCCAGGGACGTGAAGAGCGGGAAGCCGACGACGATGCCGGCGGCGACCACGGCGAGACGGCGCACCTGCGCCCTCGACGGCAGCGGCGCACGCGATAACGCGAGGTAGCCGATCGCGAGCAGGGCGGCACCGGCGGCACGGCCGAACGCGACGAACCACGGGTCGAGTCCCTGCACGGCCAGCCGGGTCGCGGGCAACGAGTAGCTGAAGCCCAGCACGGCGAGTGCGCCGAGTGTTACCCCCGGAGGCACGATAACGTTACTCTTGGCTCTCATGAATGAGGATAACGCAGCGATGCGCGTTATCGAGGACCTGAGGGCGGCGGCACGGTCAGGGCGCGCGGGCGACCGGATGCCGTCGGTGCGCGAGCTGATGGCGCGGCACCGGGCCTCGCCGGCGACCGTGCAGCAGGCCATCCAGCGCGTCGCGGCCGAAGGGCTCGTCGAGGTCCGGCCGGGCCGCGGCAGCTTCGTCGCCGCACGCGCGAGCGGGCCGGGCGGGCAGGACCTGTCGTGGCAGTCCGTGGCGCTGGGCGAGGGACGGCCGGGCGAGGACCTGGTGGCGAACCTGGTCGCGGTGCCGAGGCCCGAGGTCATCCAGCTCTCCAGCGGGTACCTCGACCCGGACCTGCAACCCGTGGAGGCGCTCGGCGCCGCGCTCACCAGGGCCGCGCGCCGGCCGGCCGCGTGGGGGCGGGTGCCGGTCGAGGGCAGGGAGGAGCTGCGCGCCTGGTTCGCCAGGGAGGCGGGCGGCGAGCTCAGGGCGGGCGACATGACGGTGTGCGCGGGCGCCCAGGAAGCGCTCGCCACGGTGTTCCGCGGGCTCGGCGGACGGGGTGACACGGTGCTCGTCGAGTCGCCCACCTACCTCGGGGCCATCGCGGCGGCCAGGGACGCGGGGCTGAAGGTCGTGCCGGTGCCCGCCGACGCGGACGGGGTGCGCCCGGACCTGCTCCAGGCCGCTTTCGCGCACACGGGCGCCAAGCTCTTCTACTGCCAGCCGTTGCACGCGAACCCGCACGGCGGCGTGCTGTCCGCCGAACGACGGCCCGAGGTCATGCGGATCGTGGCCGCGGCCGGGGCGTTCCTGGTCGAGGACGACTGGGCGCGCGGCTTCACCGTCGACGGCACGGCGCCGCCCACACTGGCCTCGCAGGACACCGACGGCCACGTCGTGCACGTCCGCTCGCTGACCAAGATCGCCGCACCGGGGCTGCGGGTCGCGGCGATCGGCGCGCGCGGACCGGCCGGGCGGCGGCTGCGGACCACCCGGTCGCGGCAGGACCTGTACGTCGCGGGACCGTTGCAGGAGGCGGCGATCGACTTCGTGACGTCCCCGGCGTGGCGGCGGCACCTGCGCTCGCTCCAGCAGTCGCTGCGGTCGAGGCGGGACGCCCTGCGGACCGCGCTCGCCACGCACCTGCCCGACTTCACGGTCGCGCCCTCGTCGGGCGGCTTGCACCTGTGGGTGGGGTTGCCGGAGGGGCTCGACGACGTGGAGCTGACGACCGCCGCCGCGGCCCGTGACGTGGTGGTCTTCCCCGGACGGCCGTGGTTCGCGGCTGAACCGCCCGGCAACTTCCTGCGTTTGACCTACGGGGGCGCACCGGAGCACGCGCTGGTCGAGGGCGTCCGGCGATTGTCTGACATCACTCAATAACTTGACTCATTCCAGAAAAGCGGGCAGGGTGGCGTTCGTGCCCACGGCTTCCGAATTCGAGCGCATGTTGCGCGGGGCGTCACTGCGGGTGACGGCTCCGCGGATGGCTGTGCTGTCCGCGGTGCACACCCACCCGCACGCCGACACGGACTCGATCATCGGTGTCGTGCGCCAGAACCTCGGCGCGGTCTCCCACCAGGCCGTGTACGACGTGCTCCGCGCGCTGACCGGAGCAGGACTGCTGCGGCGGATCGAGCCGCAGGGGTCAGTAGCGCGCTACGAGGCCCGCGTCGGGGACAACCACCACCACGTCGTATGCCGTTCCTGCGGCGCCATCGCCGACGTCGACTGCGCCGTCGGCCACGCGCCGTGCATGGACGCGTCCGACGACCACGGTTTCGTCATCGACGAGGCCGAGGTCATCTACTGGGGCACCTGCCCCGAGTGCACGACCGCCGCGAAGAGTTCCTGAACACCCGGAAGGATTCCTGTGTCAGACAGCACTGACGCCAAGGTGAGCGAGCTGAACGAGGAGGAGGCCGGCGGCTGTCCCGTCGCGCACAGCCGGCGCAGCCACCCCACCGAGGGCGGTGGCAACCGCGACTGGTGGCCCAAGCAGCTCAACCTGCGGATCCTGCGCAAGCACCCCGTGCAGGCCAACCCGATGGGCGGGGACTTCGACTACGCGAAGGAGTTCCTGACCGTCGACCTCGACGAGCTGGCGCGTGACGTCGACGCCGTGCTCACCGAGTCGAAGGACTGGTGGCCGGCCGACTTCGGCCACTACGGCCCGTTCATGATCCGCATGGCGTGGCACAGCGCCGGCACCTACCGCACGCACGACGGCCGCGGTGGCGCGGGCGCGGGCATGCAGCGCTTCGCCCCGCTGAACAGCTGGCCGGACAACGGCAACCTGGACAAGGCCCGCCGCATCCTGTGGCCGGTCAAGAAGAAGTGGGGCCGCAGGGTCTCGTGGGCCGACCTGATGATCTTCACGGGCAACCGCGCGCTGGAGACCATGGGCTTCCAGACCTTCGGCTTCGCCGGTGGCCGCGCGGACGTGTGGGAGCCGGACGAGGACGTCTACTGGGGCCCGGAGACCGAGTGGCTCGGCGGCGACACCCGCTACAGCGGTGAGCGCGACCTGGAGTCCCCGCTGGCCGCGGTCCAGATGGGTCTGATCTACGTCAACCCCGAGGGCCCGAACAGCAACCCGGACCCGTTAGCCGCCGCCCGCGACATCCGCGAGACGTTCGGCCGCATGGGCATGAACGACGAGGAGACCGTCGCGCTGATCGCCGGTGGCCACACCTTCGGCAAGGCGCACGGTGCCGGTGACCCGTCGCTCGTCGGCGCCGAGCCCGAGGGCTCGCTGATGGACGCGCAGGGCTTCGGCTGGATCAGCACGCACGGCACCGGCAAGGGCCGCGACGCCATCACCTCGGGCCTCGAGGTGACCTGGACGCAGCAGCCGACCAAGTGGACGAACCTGTTCTTCAAGAACCTGTTCGAGTTCGAGTGGGAGCTCACCAAGTCCCCGGCCGGCGCCCACCAGTGGAAGCCGAAGGGCGACGCGGGCGCCAACACCGTGCCCGACCCCGAGGACGGCACGCTCAACCGCCAGCCGATGATGCTGACCACGGACCTCTCGCTGCGGGTCGACCCGGTCTACGAGCCGATCTCGCGCCGGTTCGCCGAGGACCACGAGGCGTTCGCCGAGGCGTTCTCGCGTGCGTGGTTCAAGCTGACCCACCGCGACATGGGCCCGATCCAGCGCTACCTCGGCCCGCAGGTGCCGCAGGAGGAGCTGCTCTGGCAGGACCGCGTGCCGGTCCGCGACCACGAGCTGATCTCCGCCGAGGACGTCGCCGCGCTCAAGGCGAAGGTCCTGGAGACCGGCCTGTCCGTCTCGCAGCTGGTCAAGACCGCGTGGGCCTCGGCCTCCACGTTCCGCCAGAGCGACAAGCGCGGTGGCGCCAACGGTGCCCGCATCCGCCTCGAGCCGCAGCGCGGCTGGGAGGTCAACGAGCCCGACCAGCTCGCGCAGGTCCTGCGCACGCTGGAAGGCGTGCAGGAGGCCTTCAACAGCTCCGCGACCGGCGGCAAGAAGGTCTCGCTGGCCGACCTGATCGTCCTCGGCGGTGCCGCGGCGATCGAGCAGGCCGCCAAGGCCGCCGGCCGCGACGTCGAGGTCCCGTTCCTCGCCGGCCGCACCGACGCCACGCAGGAGCAGACCGACGCCGAGTCGTTCGCCGTGCTGGAGCCCAAGGTCGACGGTTTCCGCAACTTCGGCAGCAAGGCCAACCCGCTGCCGTCGGAGTACCTGCTGATCGACAAGGCCAACCTGCTCGGCCTCTCCGCGCCGGAGCTGACCGTGCTGGTCGGCGGCCTGCGCGTGCTCGGCGCGAACCACGGCGGCTCGACGGCCGGTGTGCTCACCGCCAAGCCGGAGACGCTGACCAACGACTTCTTCGTCAACCTGCTCGACATGGAGACGGAGTGGAAGTCGGTCACCGAGGACGAGGAGAACTTCGAGGGCCGCGAGCGCGCCACCGGCGCGGTGCGCTGGACCGCGACCCGCAACGACCTCGTGTTCGGCTCGAACTCCGAGCTGCGCGCCGTGGCCGAGGTCTACGCCAGTGACGACGCCGCCGACAAGTTCGTCGCCGACTTCGTCGCCGCGTGGAACAAGGTCATGAACGCGGACCGCTACGACGTCCACGAGGGTGTCACCCAGCCCGAGAACGGCTGATCGCTCCCACCACACCCGGTGCCCCCGGCCGACTCCGGCCAGGGGGCACCGGCGTGTCCGGGGTCAGCCGGCGTGCTGCGGCGGCACCCGAGGCCGTGGCTGCCGCAACCGCACCGCTTGGTGGGCGTTGTAGCGGGCGCCGGCCAGAGCCGCGAGCGGGTCGTCCGCCCGGAGTGCGACGACAGCGGCCCGTGCGTGGGCCCGCGCCTCGACCTCGCGTTCCGCCACGGGTTCGGTGTCGCGCTGACGGACCGCGGCCTGGAGGCGGGCGACCGGGTCGAGGTCCGGGTCCGGTGGTGCGGCGCGGTCCCAGCGCAGCTCCATGACCCGCCGGTGGTCCCGCAGCACGTCGTCGGCCGTGGCCTCGGGTTCGACACCCGCCGCCGCGCAGGCGGTGCGCGCGACCTCCTCGGCCGCGGCGCGGACCTCGGCCTCCCGCGCGGTGGTGGCCCACGCCAGCAGGCCGGGTTCGTTGACGTCGAGCCACTGCCTCGGGTCGCTGGGCCGGAACCGCCGCAGGTCGACGACCACGGACGCGAAGTGCGGTCCGGCCGCCCACTGCTCGGTGAGCCGCACGCCCGACACCCGTTCCACGAACGCGAGCGACTCCGCGCACATGCGGTGCGCGTCGTCGAACTCCAGGCCTTCCAGGTACGGCACGAGCGCGGCGGGCCGTTCCTGCCGCAGGACGAAGTCGAACGCCCCGAGCAGCTCACCGTCGTGCGCGAGGCTCAAATTGCTGACCAGATTGACGTTCCAGAACGCCGAGGCCGCCACCGTGCCGGCGGACAGGCGTTCCAGCACCTCCCGATCCGCACCGTGCCACCCGTTGTCCTCGACCAGCAGCACCCAGCCGTCCACCTCGTCGGCGAGGACCACCGGCAGCTCGTCGGGGTGAGCGCCACCGGAGCGCGCGTTCACCTCGCCCAGGTCGGCCCTGCGTTCGCCGGGGAGGCCGTCGAAGCGGCGCAGTGCCTCGCCGACGGACAGGCCGCGCACCGCGGTGAGGCAAAGCGCATCGGACGGCAGCAGACCGCAGGACAGCACCCGGTCGTAGTGGTCGGTCGCGTCGGCGCGGACCACCGGCTCTGGCAACGACATGGGAGCCACGCTGGCACACCGGCGCGGCCCCCGGCTAACCCCGCTGCGCACCCGGTGGTCCCGCAGGCCGTCCGGATACGGTGTTGCGCAGCGGCGTTGCCCGCGGAACACGGCCTCGCACCCGCTAACCGCAGGTGGACCGGCCGGGCGGGAAACAGCCCGCTACCAGGTTCTTCACCCGTCTGGAGGACTTGATCACTATGATGGGTGCGTGCCCCTGAGTCGCCGACCTCTTCCGCTGCTCGCTGCGCTGGCGCTCCTCGGCGCGGTCACCGCGTGCACCGATGCGGCCGCCGGCGACCCCGTGGCGGTCACGAGCGAGGGCAGGCCGACGCAGACCGGCGCGACGCGCAAGGCACCACCGCCGAGGAACCAGCTGGAGCTGAAGACGGAGAACGCCCGGCAGAGCCCCGGTGTCGTGATCGCCGGCTCCGGTGACGCGCCGTACAACTACGGGCCGGCCGTGATGCTCGAAGGCGGCAAGGTGCGCGCGTGGTGGTGCAGCCAGCTCAGCGCCGCGCCACCCGGCGGCGACGACGTCCTCTACAGCGAGGGCGGGGCGCTCGACGGGCCGATGAGCACCGCGGTCCCGGTGTTCTCCGGCAGCGGCACCAGCTTCGACGCCATGCACACGTGCGACCCGTCGCTGATCAAGATCGGCGGCACCTACTACATGTACTACACCGGGGCGGCGCGCGACAACCACGCGAACGGCAGCTCCGTCGGCGTCGCCACCAGCCAGGACGGCCTGAGCTGGTCACGTGCGAACAACGGCCAGTCGATCATCGGGCCGGCCGGTGACGTGATCCGGGAGAACACCTACGGCGCCGGCCAGCAGTCCGCCGTCTACCTCGACGGCTGGGTGTACCTGATGTTCACCGACACCACGGGCCTCGCCTCGCACCAGAACGGCGCGGGCCAGTACGTGCTGCGGTCGAAGGACCCGACGTTCGCCACCGGCGTCGAGGCGCTCGGCCAGTCCGGGTTCCAGCCGGTGCCGTCGACGAACAAGCCGCGCACCCGGTCGGTCGTCGAGGCGTTCAGCGCCGACTGGATGTGGATCGACGCGGCCTCGACGTGGGCCATCGCGCACTCCACCGACGACGGCACGACCGTGACGTTCTGGAACAAGGACTTCACCCGGCACCCGTTCAAGCCGGTGCTCATCCCCGGCATCTGGCGCGAGGGCCCCGGCCTGGTGCGCACGCCGCAGGGCCACGCACCGGTCAACGGCGCCGACCCGTGCGGCCGGGTGGCGCTGGACGTGCTGCGGTCCACGGTCGACGGTCCCGGGAACGCGCCCACGAACATCACCCGCTTCGGCCTCGACGCGGTCGGCCTCAAGGGCTGCACCACGGCGGACGAGGCGAGCGCGCTCAACGGCTTCGCGCTGCCGTCACCGGAACGCACGGTCGACGTGGTCATGGGCGGCAAGGTCGTGCGGTTCGAACGCCGCTCGGTCGCGGAGAAGTTCGCCCGCGCCGTGCTGCCGGACCGCCCGGTCGGCGTCGACCAGCTGAAGGTCGCGGCGCAGGTGCCCGCCGGTGCGCCCGCGGTCGCCAACCCCGAAGGCGTCGTCGGGCTGCTGCTCGAGAACAAGCTGTGGGTGATCGGCTCGGTGGAGGTGGCGACCCTCAACTCGTCGGCGGTCAAGCAGGTGTCCGCTGAGCAGTGGGAGCGCTACGAACGCCACCAGGACCTCGCCGCGCGCTGACCGGTACCTTCACCCCTGAATTCGGACATGGGGGACAAGAGTGACGGTGACGACGGACAGACCGCGGGCGCTCGCGGACAGCGTGTTCCCCGAACCGGAGGGAGATCGCGCCGTCACCGGGTACGTGGCCGGTTTCCTGGCCTCGGTGGCGTTCCTGCTGCTCGTCCCGGCCGGCTGGGCGCGCTTAGACCACCTGTGGGCCGAGGACGGCGCGCGGTTCGCCGTCGACGCCCTCCGCTCCCCCGCGCTGCAGAACCTGGCCGACCCGTACGGCGGCTACCTGCACGTGCTGCCCCGGCTGGTGGCCGAACTGGTCGCGCTGCTGCCGCTGCCGTGGACGGCGGCCGGGTTCGCGGTCGCGGCGGCGGTGCTGCGGGCGGTCGTCGCGCTCGTCACGTTCGCGGCGTCCGGCGCGTACCTGCGGTCGACGGCGCTGCGGTTCGTGCTGGCCGCGCTCGTGGTCGTGGTGCCGGCGGGCAACTCCGAGACGTTGAACAACATGGCGAACCTGCACTGGTTCCTGCTGTACGGCGTGTTCTGGGCGCTGCTGTGGCGGACCGCGCCGCGCGTGCCGGTCGCGGTGTTCGTGGTCTTGGCGACGCTGTCGAGCCCGCTGGTCCTCCTGCTGGTCCCGATCGCGCTCGTCCGGCTGTTCCTGCCGCGCCGGGAGGTTCCGGTCGTGTTCCTGGCCGGTGCGCTGGTGCAGGGCGCGGTGGTGCTGTTCGCCGAACGCACGCCGTACTCGCACGACCCCGTGGACACCGTGCAGGTGCTGCTCGCGGCCCTGCTGCGGGTGCCGGTGGTGGCGCTGACCGGGTCGGAACGGCTCGGCCTCTTCTACCCCGCGCACGGCAACCTGGTCGTCCTCGGCGCGCTGCTGGTGACCGGTCTGCCCGTCCTCGCCGCGCTGTGGTGGGGCGACCGCGCCGGGCGGATGCTGGCCGCGGTCGCCACCTGCTGCAGCGTGCTCCTGATCGGGCTGAGCCTGGTGCTGAACTGGAGCGCGGCGCTGCAGGTGCAGCAGCCGGGCGTGGTGCTCGCCGGGCAGCGCTACAGCGTCGCGCCGGTGCTGTTCCTGTTCACGGCGGTCGCGGTGGGGCTCGACGCGGCACCTCCGGCCGCGTGGCAGCGGTTCGCCGTGCGGGCCGGGCAGTGGGTGCTCGGCATCCTGCTGGTGTCGAGCCTCATCGGACACCTCCAGGAGCCCGGCACGGTGCTGCGCGGTGTGCCGTGGGACGCGAGCGTGGAACAGGGCCGGGCGCAGTGCGCGGCGAACGCGCCGGAGGCACGGCTGGAGCACGAGCCGGCGGGCTGGTTCTTCGTGCTGCCGTGCGACCGGCTGGGGTGAGGACGCCGGGGTTCAGTGCGCGCCGGCCTGAGCGCCTCCGGCCGGGAGTCTTGCCCGCCCCCGCACCCTCCTTGCTGCTCAGGTCACCCTCGAACAACGCACCCGATCATGAGGATGGAAAAGGCTCGGTACTCGCAGATGCCGGTCAGATCGTGGCGGCGTCGATCACGAACCGGTACCGCACGTCGCTGGCCTGCACCCGGTCGTAGGCCGTGTTGATCTCCTCGGCGGTGATCAGCTCGATCTCCGCGCCGAGGGAGTGCTCCGCGCAGAAGTCCAGCATCTCCTGGGTCTCCGCGATGCCGCCGATCATCGAGCCCGCGAGGGTCTTGCGACCGCCGAGCAGACCGAACAGGTTGATCGAGACCGGCTCCTCGGGGGCACCGACGTTGACCAGCGCGCCGTCGGTCTTGAGCAGGCCGAGGTAGGCGGTGAGGTCGAGCGGCGCGGACACCGTGGAGACGATGACGTCGAACCGGCCCGCCAGCTCGGAGAACGTGGCCGGGTCGCTCGTGGCGCGGTAGTCGTGGGCACCGAGCTTGAGGCCGTCGTCCTTCTTGCGCAACGACTGCGACAGCACGGTCACCTCGGCGCCGAGCGCGGCGGCGATCTTCACGCCCATGTGGCCGAGACCGCCCAGGCCGACGATCGCGACCTTCTTGCCGGGGGCCACGCCCCAGTGCTTGAGCGGCGAGTACAGCGTGATGCCCGCGCACAGCAGCGGCGCGGCCACGTCCAGCGGCAGGGCGTCCGGGATGCGGACGACGAAGTTCTCGTCGACCACGATCTGCTGCGAGTAGCCGCCGTGGGTAGCCTGGCCATCCCGGCCGATGGCGTTGTAGGTCATGGTGTTGCCGTTGGCGCAGTACTGCTCCAGGCCGCGCAGGCAGTAGTCGCACTCGCGGCACGAGTCGACCATGCAGCCGACGCCGACGCGGTCGCCGACGGCGTGCCGGGTGACCTCGGAGCCGACCTCGACGACGACACCCGCGATCTCGTGGCCGGGGACCATCGGGAAGATGGCCTCGCCCCAGCCCTCGTTGACCTGGTGGATGTCGGAGTGGCAGATGCCCGCGTACTTGATGTCGATCAGGACGTCGTGCGCGCCGACGGCGCGACGCTCGATCGTGGTGCGCTCCAGCGGTGCCTTGGGTGCCGCAGCGGCGTAGGCAGCGACGGTGCTCATCAGGTTCTCCTCGTCTCGTCGTGTCACCGAGAACACTGCCCCGGTCGCCGGTCGCTACCCAGACACCTGGTTTTCGTACGTCCGCTGTGCCTACCACTGGCAGTAGCAGGCACGGTTCACGCAGGTCAGGGATACTCGGGGCATGACAGTGGACCCACGCACCGAGCTGAGCGAGTTCCTGCGCAGCCGCCGGGCGCGGCTGTCACCCGACGACGTGGGGCTGCCGCGGTTCGGCCGCGCCCGCCGCGTCCCCGGTCTGCGCCGCGAGGAGCTGGCCCAGCTGGCGGGTGTCTCGGTCGCGTACTACACGCGGCTGGAACAGGGCAACGGCCGCAACGTCTCGGCCGAGGTCTGGGACTCGATCGCCCGCGCCCTGCGGCTGTCCGACGCCGAGCACGCGCACCTGCGCAACCTCACGCGCAGCCGCACCGGCACGAAGAAGAAGGCGCAGCGCTCGCACGTGCGCCCGGCGTTGCAGCACCTGCTCGACAACGTCGGCGTGCCCGCGTACATCGGCGGCCGGCGTTCCGACGTCCTCGCCTGGAACCCGATGGCCGCGGCGTTGTTCGGCGACTGGTCCGAGCTGGAGCCGCGCGAGCGCAACTGGGGCCGGCTGATCTTCCTGCACCCGTCCTACCAGGAGCTGTTCGCCGACTGGCAGAGCAAGGCCGCCGACGTCGTCGCCTTCCTGCGGATGGACGCCGGGTGCTACGCCGACGACCCGGAGCTGGCCGCGCTGGTCGGCGAGCTGTCGTTGAAGAGCGCGCTGTTCCGCAAGCTCTGGGCCAAGCACGACGTGAAGGAGAAGTCCTTCGGCACCAAGGTGTTGCGGCACCCGCTGGTGGGCGAGATGACGCTGGCGTACGAGACGCTGCGGATGCCCAGCGAGCCGGAGCTGTTCTTCACCACCTACCACGCGGAACCGGGTTCGGCGTCCGCGGAGGCGTTGCAGCTGCTCGCGAACTGGGGCCGGGACGCGACCAGGGCGGGCACGTCGGTGCACAACCACCAGTCGTGAGAAGGCTGCCGCGCACCGGAACCGTCGCCTGGCCGCAGGGCACCTGAGCCTCAGGCCGACAGCGCGGCCATCGCCCTGACCGCCTGCCGCCTGCTGAGCAGGCGCGACAGGCTCACCAGGACCCGGTTCGCCCGCCCGACCGCGATGCTCGGCGGTGGGTTGCGCCGGTCCAGCGCCCGCAACGCCGTGCGCACCACCAGCTCCGGCCCGACCTTGCGCGCACCGCCCGAGGCCTGCTCGCCGGCGACGGCGAAGAACTCCGTCTCGGTCGCGCCGGGTGAGAGCGCGAGCACCCGCAGGCCGCTGCGCCGGTGCTCCTGCCACAGCGCCTCGGTGAAGCTCAGCACGAACGCCTTGGCCGCGCCGTAGACCGCCATCCGCGGCGTCGGGTGGTAGGCGGCCATGCTCGCGACGTTGACCAGCACCCCGCGCCCGGACGCCACCAGCTCGCCGAGGAACGTCCTGGACAGCTCGACCACCGCGGAGACGTCGAGCGCGATCTCGGTGCGCAACCGTTCCACGTCCTCCTGCGCGAACGGCCCGTACGTGCCGAACCCGGCATTGTTGACCAGCCCGGTCAGCGTGAGCCCGCGGGCCCGCAGCCCGGCGGCCAGCTCCGGCACGGCGTCCGGCTGGGTGAGGTCGCACGGCAGCACGGTGACCTCGACACCCTTCAGCTCGGCGGCCAGTGCCTCCAGCCGCTCCGCCCGGCGCGCCACCAGCACCAGGTCAGCGCCCCTGCGGGCGAGCTCACGGGCGAACTCCGCACCGATCCCGGCACTGGCACCGGTGACGAGGACGCGAGCACCTCGGTAGTCGATTGTCACTTCTGGGCCTCCCTGGCATCGAGTGCCAATCTAGCACCAGATGCCAGGAGTGCGCCACGGCACTAGGGTTGGCGGCATGTCAGAGCGCCTGTGGGACCGCACCCGCCGCCGCGTCCAGGAGGAGGTCGTGGACGCCGCGCTGGCGTTGTTCCTGGAGCAGGGCTTCGAGGAGACGACGGTCGACCAGGTGGTGGCGGCGACCGGGATCTCCCGGCGCTCCTTCTTCCGCTACTTCGGCTCGAAGGAGGACATCGTCTTCGGCGACCTCGCCGAGCAGGGGCCGGTGATCCTGGCGGCGCTGCGCGCGCGTCCCGACGACGAGCCGATCTGGGAGGCGCTGGCGCACGCGTTCGAGGTGATCGGCGAGCACACGAGCTTCGAACGCGGCGCCGCGATCGGGCGGCTGGTCGCGACCACCCCCGCGTTGCGCGCCGCCCACCTGGAGAAGCACCTGCGCTGGCAGGAGGCGCTGGCCCCGGAGGTCGAACGCCGCGTCGGCACCGGTGGCGCCCCGGCCGGCCTCGTCGGCGAGGCGATCGTGGCGACCCTGCTGGCGTGCCTGGACGCGGCCAGCACGGTGTGGCTGCGCCAGGGCGGCGGCGACCTCGGCGAGCTGCGCCGGCTCACCTGGCAGGCGCTCGACGCAGTCCGAAGTGGACGATGACCGGGCCTTCCACGTCGGCTTGACGCCCTCACCGGCCCGCACGGGCCGGACCGACCGTCCTCAGTGGAACGACCCTGGGTCCGACGTGCCGTGACGGCCTCGTCTCGGCACGTCCTCCAGACGGATTCGAGGCGCCGTTCGTACGTTTTCCACCGCACTGGGCTCTCGTACCCATTGGTCACCACCGACGCCTTGGGGGCTTCTCGCATGCCGAACGCAGCTTCAGTCGACGGTACGCAGCGCGACGGCGGGTGCCTGCCCGACCTGCTGCGCAAGCAGGTCGAGGAGCACCCCGACCGCACGGCCGTGGTGTTCGGCGACAGCAGCCTCAGCTACGGCGAGCTGTTCGAGCAGAGCTCCGCGCTGGCGACGCACCTGCGCAGACTGGGCATCACGGCCGACGACTGCGTGGGCATGTTCGTCGAACCGTCGCTGGACCTGGTGGTCGGCGCGTGGGGCATCCTCTGCAGCGGTGGCGCGTACCTCCCGCTGAGCCCCGAGTACCCGGAGGAACGCCTGCGGTACATGATCGAGCACTCGCGCACGAACGTCGTGCTGACCCAGCCGGAGCTCAAGGCCCGCCTCGCGGAGCTCGCGCCGAGCGGCACCAGGATCGTCACGCTCGCCGACTGCGACGAGGCGTTCGACGACGGCTTCAGCCCCGCGCACGACAGCCTCGCCTACATCATCTACACCTCCGGCAGCACCGGTAAGCCCAAGGGCGTGATGATCGAGCACCGCAGCATCGTCAACCAGATGCTGTGGCTGCACGACGCGCACGGCATCGACGGCACGAAGCGCGTGGTGCAGAAGACGCCGATGAGCTTCGACGCCGCGCAGTGGGAGATCCTCGCACCGGCGGTCGGTAGCACGGTGGTGATGGGACAGCCGGGCATCTACCGCGACCCCGAGATGCTGATCGGCACGATCCGCGAGCACGACGTCACCACGCTGCAGTGCGTGCCGACGTTGCTGCAGGCGCTGATCGACACCGAGGAGCTCCACACCTGCACGAGCCTGCGGCAGATCTTCAGCGGCGGTGAGGCGTTGTCCCGCACGCTCGCGGTCAGCGCGACCGCCACCATGCCGGACACGCAGCTCGTCAACCTCTACGGGCCGACCGAGACGACGATCAACTCGTCGTCGTTCACCGTCGACCCGGCGCAGCTGGCGAACGCCCCCAAGTCCATCTCCATCGGAGCGCCGGCCGCGAACACCACCTACCTGGTGCTCGACGAGAACCGCGACATGGTGCCGCTGGGCGAGATCGGCGAGCTGCACATCGGCGGCCTCCAGGTCGCCCGCGGGTACCTGCACCAGCCGGAGCTGACCGCGGAGCGGTTCGTGGACGGCATGTTCCGCACCGGCGACCTGGTCACGCAGAACCCGGACGGCACCGTGCAGTTCGCCGGCCGCGCCGACAGCCAGGTGAAGCTGCGCGGCTACCGGGTGGAGCTCGACGAGATCCGGCTCGCGATCGAGACGCACGACTGGGTGCGCAACGCGGCGGTCATCGTGAAGTCCGACGAGCGCACCGGGTTCCAGAACCTGATCGCGTGCGTCGAGCTGAACCCCAAGGAAGCCGCGCTGATGGACCAGGGCAACTCCGGTGCCCACCACCAGTCGAAGTCCTCCCGGTTGCAGGTCCGCGCGCAGCTGTCGAACCCCGGCGTGCGCGACGACCTCGGCGGGCGCGAGGCGTTCGAGCTGCCCGGTGAGGAGGCGTCCTGCCTGCAGCGCAAGGTCGTGTTCTCGCGCAAGTCCTACCGGTTCTACGAGGGCGGCGCGGTCACCGCGGCCGACCTCGCCGCGTTGCTGGGCCGCCAGGTCGACGCGACCGGCTCGAAGGACCCGAAGTCCGTGCGGTTCGCGGAGCTGGGCGAGATCCTGCGCTACTTCGGCGCGCACTACAGCGACCAGCGGCTGCTGCCCAAGTACGGCTACGCCTCGCCGGGTTCGCTCTACGCGACCCAGATCTACCTGGAGCTGCACCACATCGCGGGCCTGCCGGCGGGGTTGTACTACTACCACCCGCTGCGCCACCAGCTCGTCCGGATCACCCAGGTCGAGGAGCAGGAGCCGCAGGTCAAGCTGCACTTCATCGGGCGGAGGGCCGCCATCGAGGGCGTGTACCAGAACAACGTCCAGGAGGTCCTGGAGATCGAGACCGGCCACATGGTCGGCCTCTTCGAGGAGGTCCTGCCCGGCTACGGCCTCGACCTGCGGGCCGCCGCGCACACCCCCGAGACCAAGGACCTGCTCGACGTCGCCGACGAGGACCACTACCTCGGCACGTTCCAGCTGACCGCCCACACCGGCCCGCGCACCGACGACGCCGTCGACGTCTACGTCCAGACCCACCCCGGCAAGGTCGCGGACCTGCCCGCGGGCCAGTACCGCTACCGCGACGGCGAGTTCGAGCGCGTCTCTGACGAGCTGGTGCTGCGCAAGCACGTCATCGCCATCAACCAGGCCGTGTACGAGCGGGCCAGCTTCGGCGTCACGGTCGTCAGCCGCACCACCGAGCCGTGGCGCGAGTACGTCGACCTCGGCCGGACCATGCACCGGCTGTCCGCCAACGACGTCGACCTCGGTTTCATGTCGTCGGGCTACAGCTCCAAGTCCGGCAACGACCTGCCGTCGGCCAAGCGCATCAACGGCGTGCTGGCCGACCTCGGTGAGGCGCCCGGCCCGTCGTACTTCTTCCTGGGCGGCAAGGTCTCCTACGCCCAGCGGCGCAGCCCCGGCATGAACGAGGACGTCGTGCACATGAAGGGACCGGCCGAGCTGATCCGCGACGACCTGGTCAACTTCCTGCCCGACTACATGATCCCGAACAAGGTCGTGGTGCTGGACGCGTTGCCGGTCACCGCGAACGGCAAGATCGACGTCAAGGCGCTGGAGAAGTCAGACAAGACCAACGCCGACGACAACGACCGCCCGTTCGTCGCCCCGCGCACCACGACCGAACGCCGCGTCAGCGAGCTGTGGAAGAAGCTCATGAAGCGCGAGACCGTGTCGACGCACGACGACTTCTTCGAGACCGGCGGCAACTCGCTGATCGCGGTCGGCCTGGTCAACCGGATCAACAAGGACTTCGGCACCTCGCTGCCGTTGCAGGTGCTGTTCGAGTCGCCGACGATCGAGCAGCTGTCCCGCCGGGTCGACGGCGTCCACGAGGGACCGATCTCCCGGCTCGTGCCGATGAGCTCCGGCGGCACCGGCGCACCGGTGTTCTGCTGGCCCGGTCTGGGCGGCTACCCGATGAACCTGCGCACGCTGGCGAGCAAGTCGGAGAAGACGTTTTACGGCGTGCAGGCGCACGGCATCAACGAGGGCGAGACGCCGTACCGCACCATCCGCGAGATGGCCGCCGCCGACGTCGAGGCGATCAAGAAGGTCCAGCCGGAGGGCCCGTACACGCTGTGGGGCTACTCGTTCGGCGCGCGGGTCGCGTTCGAGACGGCGCACCAGCTGGAGCAGGCCGGGCACGAGGTGCGCACCCTGTTCCTGATCGCGCCGGGCTCGCCGAAAGTCCGCGACGAGCGCGACAGCAACGAGGCCGCGTACGACAACAGGGCGTTCGTGACCATCCTGTTCTCGGTGTTCGCGGGCAGCATCACCGACCCGCGGCTGCAGCGGTGCCTGGAGGTGGCGCGCGACGAGGAGAGCTTCGCCGGGTTCGTCAGCGCCGAGTTCCGCGACCTCGACCCCGAGCTGGTGCGGCGGATCATCCGGATCGTCACCGAGACGTTCTCCTTCAAGTACACCTTCAGCGAGCTCGCCGAACGCACGATCACCGCGCCCATCACCATCTTCAAGGCGCGGGGCGACGACTACTCGTTCATCGAGGGCAGCGAAGGTTTCTCTGCAGTGCCCCCCGTCATCGTCGACCTGGAGGCGGACCACTACAGCCTGCTGCGCGAGCCCGACATCGACGAGCTGATGACCGCCATCGGCCAGTCGCAGGTGCGCCGGCAGGTCGAGCTGCACGCCGCCGCGCACGTGCCGGTGCTGCTCACCGACGAGCAGATGTCCGAGCTGATCGAGGCCGTGACCAAGGCGGTCACGCTGGCGATCGGAGGTAGTTCGTGAGCATTCCCCTGGTGTACAGCGAGGAAGTGGCCGAGGCGATCACCGCCGGACAGCCCGTGGTGGCGTTGGAGTCCAACGTCATCACGCACGGCCTGGACTACCCGGACAACGCCGAGACCGCCCGCAGCGTGCAGGACGCCGTGCGCGCGGGCGGCTCGGTGCCCGCGACGATCGGCATCGACGGCGGCCGCATCCTCGTCGGCATGACCGACACCGACATCGAGCGGTTCGCGTCCACACCGAAGATCCCTAAGGTCAGCAGCCGGGACCTGCCGATCGTGCTGGCCCGCGGCGGCATGGGCGCCACGACCGTCGCGTCGTCGGTGATCGCCGCCGAGCTCGCCGGGCTGAAGTTCTTCTCCTCCGCGGGGATCGGCGGTGTGCACCGCGGCGCCGAGCGGACGATGGACGTGTCGTCGGACCTGATCCAGTTCACCCGCTCGAAGGTCGCCGTGGTGTGCGCGGGCGCGAAGAACATCCTGGACCTCGGGCTCACCCTGGAGTTCCTGGAGACGCACTGCGTGCCGGTCGTGTCCTACCGCTCCGACGACTTCCCGGCGTTCTACTGCACCTCCAGCGGGTTCCGCAGCCCGCACCGGATCGACGACCCCGCGGTGCTGGCGCGCGCGGTCGAGAACCACTGGTGGCTCGGCGGCCCCGGCTCGTTCCTCGTCACCACACCCACGAAACCGGGGGACGCGATCGACGGCGGTGAGGTCGAGTCGGTGATCGCCGAGGCGGTCGAGCGCGCCGAACGCGAGGGCGTGACCGGACAGGCGATCACGAAGTACCTGATGAAGGCCGTCGAACGCGCCACGGAAGGCCGTTCCGCCAAGGCGAACACCGCGGTGCTGGTCAGCACCGCCGAGGTCGCCGGCGAGCTGGCCGCCGCCCACGCGAGGGAGTTCAGCCGATGAGCCGCCGCTGCGTGGTGTTCGACCTCGACGGCACGCTGGTCGACACCCCGACCGGGATCGTCACGACGTTCGCCGCCGTGTTCGCCCAGCTCGGACTGCCCACTGCGGACTCGGACGCGATCCGGTCCACGATCGGGCTGCCGCTGCCGGCGGCGTTCGCGAAGCTGCTGGGCGTCGCGGCCGACGACCCGGTGGCCGCCGACTGCGTGGAGCTCTACCAGTCGACGTTCCGCCGGATCGTGCTGCCGATGGCCACCCGGCTCGTGTTCCCCGGCGTGCACGACGGGTTGGAGGAGCTGGCGGACGGCGGTGTCCTGCTCGCCGTGGCCACCAGCAAGTTCATCGCCAACGCCGAGGCGCTGCTCACCGCGGCCGGGCTGCGCGAGCACTTCGCCGTCGTCGTCGGCGCGGACCAGGTGCCCGCGCCGAAGCCCGACCCCGCCTCCGGGTTCGTGGTGCTCGACGCGCTCGACGTGGCCGCGGCGAACGCGGTGATGGTCGGCGACACCACCCACGACGTGCTGATGGCGCACGCCGCCGGGATGGCGTCGATCGGCGTGACCTACGGCGTGCACAGCGTCGAACAACTGCTCAGCGCCAACCCCACCTGGCTCGTCGACTCGTTCGCCGGGGTCGTGGCCGCTGCCAAGGAGTGCCCGTGATCTCCATCGAGGCCTACCTCGAGAAGAACGTCCACCTGTTGCCGCAGACCAACCAGCTGCGCGCGATGCACACGATCGTCCGCGACCGCGAGGTGTCGCGCGAGGAGTTCGTCTTCTACACCGAACGCATCATCCGGCTGCTCGTGGAGGCCGGGCTCGACCTGCTGCCGTTCACACCGCGCGACGTCACCACCCCGGTCGGCGCGACCTACCACGGGTTGCGGTTCGCGGAGGACCTCGTCGGCGTCCCGATCGTGCGGGCGGGCGAGAGCATGGAGGCCGGGCTGCGGGCGGTGGTCAGGGGCGTGCGGATCGGCAAGATCCTCATCCAGCGCGACAAGGTGACCAAGCTGCCGAAGCTGTACTACTCGGCGCTGCCGGAGGACATCGCGTCCCGCCAGGTGCTGCTGCTCGACCCGATGCTCGCGACCGGTGGCACCGCGCTGGCCGCGGTTCAAGTGCTGCTCGACCACGGGGTGCTAGAAGAGAACATCGTGTTCGTCACCTTCATCACGGTGCCCGAGGGCATCGAGGCGGTGTGCTCGCGCTACCCGCGGGTGCGGATCGTGACGTCCGCGATCGAGGAACGGCTCAACGAGAACGCCTACATGCTGCCCGGCATCGGTGACTTCGGGGATCGGTTCTTCGGCACCGACAAGTGACGGGGGCAGTGCCATGAAGGGCAACCGACTGCTGGCGGACTCGGCGACCACCGCGCTGGCACCGATGATCTGGGGCAGCACCTACCTCGTCACCACCCAGCTGCTGCCACCGGACCGGCCGCTGCTGGCCGCGGTGGTGCGCGCGTTGCCGGCGGGGCTGATCCTGTTGCTGTTCGGGCGCATCCTGCCCACCGGCATCTGGTGGTGGCGCGCGCTCGTGCTGGGCACGCTGAACATCGGCGCGTTCTTCTTCCTGCTCTTCGTCGCCGCCTACCGGCTGCCCGGCGGGGTCGCGGCGCTCGTCGGCTCGGTGCAGCCGATGGTCGTGCTGGTGCTCGCCGCGCTGCTGCTGGGCGACCGCGTCCGGCTCCCCCACCTGCTGGCGTGCCTGGCCGCTTCGGCGGGGGTGGCGCTGCTCGTGCTGAAGGCGACGGCGCAGCTGGACGTCGTCGGCGTGCTGGCGGCGCTGGGCGGCGCAGTCTGCATGGCGTCGGGCATCGTGCTGACCAAGCGGTGGCAGCGGCCGGCCGAGGTCAACGTGCTGCTGTTCACCGGCTGGCAGCTCACCGCGGGCGGGATCGTGCTGCTGCCGGCCCTGTTCCTGCTGGAGGGCCTGCCGAGCACGATCAACGGCACCAACGCGCTCGGCTTCGGCTACCTGATCGTGCTCGGGTCGCTCTTCGCCTACTCGGTCTGGTTCCGCGGCACCGACCGGGTGCCGGCGATCGGGCTGTCGTTCCTGGGGTTCTTCAGCCCGCTCGTCGCCACCCTGCTGGGGCTGGTGTTCCTCGGTCAGACGCTGTCGCTGCTCCAGCTCATCGGCGCGCTGGTGCTGATCGGCTCGATCGTCCTGGTCCAGCTCACCCCGGCACGACCGGTGGCCGTGCCGGAGCGCGAGCGTCAGCGCGTGACGTCGTAGACCAGCTTCTGGATGCCGTTGGAGTAGGACTCGCTCTCGACCAGCGTCAGCAGCTGCTTGTCCTTGTCGGTCTCGCTGAACAGCCGCTTGCCCGCGCCGAGCAGCACCGGGAACACCAGCAGGTGGTAGCGGTCGATCAGGCCGGCGTCGGACAGGCTGCGGTTCAGCGTCGCGCTGCCGTGGATCGAGATCGGGCCGCCGTCGGTCTCCTTGAGCGCGGCCACGTCGTCGAGGGAGCGCAGGATCGTGATGTCGCCCCAGTTGCCGACGAGCTGGTCCTCCTCCAACGTGCTGGAGACGACGTACTTCGGCATCGCGTTGTACCGCGGGAAGTAGTCGAGCGCCGGCCACACCGGGGAGAACGCCTCGTAGCTGACCCGGCCCATCATCATGGCCGCGGCCTCCTCCTGCTCACGGCCCTTGATCTCGTAGGCGGCCTCGTCGAACGCGATGTCCTTGAAGGTCCAGCCGGAGCTGCGGTGGCCCGGCTCGCCGCCGGGGGCCTCGACGACGCCGTCGAGCGAGACGAACGCGGTGGCGATCAGGGTGCGCATCGATCTTCTCCTCAGGTGCTCCGGTGTGCTCTCACCAGCACGTCGATCGGGAGCGGCCGCGATCGACACGCGCATCCTGCCTGATTTCCCCGTGAACGACCGGTCAGGAATCGAGAAGCACGGACCGCACCCGTGCTCATACCGTTGACCTCGACAAACACCCGACTGGGAGGTTCGAGATGAGCAAGCGGATGCGCCGGTTCCACCGCGTCGTGAGCATGGTCTTCATGGTCACGGTCGTCTTCACGGCGGTCGCGCTGACGGTGGACAGCTCGGTGGTGTGGGTGTCGTACGTGCCGCTGCTGCCGTTGTTCGTGCTGATGGCCACCGGCGTCACCATGTGGTTCCGCCCGCGCCGCCGAGCCGCCCAGGCCCAGGTCTAGCCGTTCGGCGTGCAGGGCAACCCGGTTGATCCCGACGGGCCGAACGGTGGCAGCGATACCCTGCCCGTCATGGGGGAGACCGAGGACGGGTGCCGGTGCGTCGACAGGACCCGGCAGCTCGTGCGCTTCCACCCGGACCGCCAGAACCCGGCGTCACCGGGCTGGCTGCACCTGCTGGAGGTGGTCGAGGAGGCCGCGGCAGACGGGCGCGCGTTGTTCCGGCCGTTGCGCGAGCTGAGTCCCGTGGAGCAGCACCAGATCATCACCCTGCCACCCACGATCGCGAAGCTGACGGCGGTCGAGGTGCTGGACCTGCGCGGGTCGAACCTGGTCCGCGTGCCGCCGGAGATCGGTGCCATGACGAGCCTGCGGCGGTTCGACCCGCACACCTCGCACCGGCTGCACTGGTTCCCGTACGAGCTGACCCGCTGCCGGAACCTCACCGAGAGCCGGGTCAGCGCGGACGCGCTCTACGCGGACCACGTGTTCCCGGTGCTGGTGCCGCCCACGACCGACCTCTCCCGCCTCGACCCCGGCACGCACGGCACCGAGCACGTCCGCGCGTGCAGCGTGTGCGACGGCCCCGTGACCGAGCTGCACCAGCGCTGGGTCGTGCGACACGTCGCCGAGGCCCTGGTTCCACTGCTCGCGAACACCTGCTCGCCCGCCTGCGCAGCCAAAACCTCCCCCTAGCCCCTCCCTTGCTGCCCAGGCAGATGCCAGGAGAGGGCTGGTCAGAGCAGGTCGGGGGCCTCCAGCAGGGCTGAGTGGCCGCCGGGGAACTCGGTGCGGGTGAACACGCCCGTGGTCACCTCGGCCCACGCGGCGACACCGGCCGGGGACGTCAGCGGGTCCTCCTCGCCGTGCGCGGCGAAGACCGGGCACCGCAGCACCGGGTGGTCCGACGGCCGGAACTCGCCCAGCAGCGTCATGTCCCGCGCCGCGGTCTCCACCACGACGTCACGCCACTCCCCCGCGACGAGCCCCGGCGCCACCCGCTCCAGGTACGCCTCGGTGTCCGAAATGGACTCCGGTGCCACGGAATGCCGGGACGGCGCAACGGCTCCGAGCACCACCAGCCGTTCGACGGCGACACCGGACGTCTCCAGCACCCCGGCGACCGCATAGGCCACGTAGGCGCCGAAGCTGTGCCCGACGAGCACCGGCCGTTGTCCGGTCACCTGCTCCGCGCACGCCTCGACCAGCGCACCGAACGACGCCGCCGGCGCGCTGCGCCCGAACCGCCCCGGGTACTTCACCAGCGTCCCCGAGCGCAGCAACGCCCGGCAGTCGCTGCCGTAGGACCCGGCACCGGGGAAGACGAACACCTCAGACCCGCAACCCGAGCTCATCCACCACCATCGCGATGCTGATCGCACTCAACCGGAAGTCGAACTTGTCCGTGCCCGGCGCGACGGTCAGGGACCCCGGCGCCAGCACCCCGCTGGCCACCACGAGCTCCTCCCACCGCGCCCACGTCACCGGGTCCACGACGGAGTCCAGGTCGTAGGCGGTGAACCCGTGCTTGCCCCGGTTCAGCACCGAGTCCGGCACGATCCCGCGGTAGGCCGACCGCAGGCACGCCTTGCCCTCGAAGTCCGCCACCTTCTCCGCGTCCGGGACCCGCAACGCCGCCGCCACCACGCCGTTGCCCAGGAACGGGTACCGCCCCTCGACCGAGTTCCGCATGACCATCGCGTCACCGTGGTCGCCGAGCAGGTGCCCGGACAGCTGCACGTGCACGTCCGCGACCGACCGCAGCTGCATGGGCGAGAGCGAGCGCACCTCGTCGTCGCTGAACGGGATCAGCCGCGAGCGCCAGAACTCCGCGCCCCGCAGGGCTTCCTGGACCTCCGGCGCGAGGAACGCCGTGCGGCGCGAGGACACCTTGTCCCAGTTCACCTCCCACGCGAAGTCGGCCCTGCCCCAGGCCTGCTCGTTCTCGTCACGACCGGGCCGACGGCCGCGGCCCGCGCTGTCGAACGCGTAGGAGTCGTAGCCGAAGAACAGCTCGTCGGCGCCCTCACCGGACACCACGCCCTTGATCCCGGCGGACCGGACCGCGTCGGCGAGCATCATCGCGGCGACGTTGTAGGTCTCCCGCTGCGGGAAGCAGCAGTGCCGCACCATCTTCTCGAACGACGCGGTGATGTCGGAGACCCCGCACCGGATCTGCTCGTGCTTGGTCTCGGCGAGGGCGGCGACCTCGCGCTGGAACCGGCCCTCGTCGAGCGACGGGTCGTCGAACACCACCGAGAACGTCCTCATCGGACGGTCCACGAGCGACGCCGCCTCCAGCACGATCGCCGTGGAGTCGAAGCCACCGCTGAGGTACGCGCCGATCTCCACGTCCGCGTGCAGCCGCGCCGACACCGACTCGCGCAGTGCCGACCGCAGCTCCTCCGCGGGCACCGGGTCCTCGGTGAAGTCGCCGTAACGCCAGTACCGCACGGTCTCCACGCCGTCGGCCGAGATCCGGACCGCACATCCCGGCGGCACCGCGGACACACCGTGCACCAGCGTCCTGGGCGCGACGACGTTGCCGAGCGAGAAGTACTGGTCCACCGCGGTCACGTCGACCCGCCACGCCTGCCCCGCGCACTGCACCAGCGCCTTGAGCTCGGAGCAGAAGTGCACGGACGAGCCCACCGCCGTGTAGTACAGCGGGCAGACGCCGAACCGGTCGCGCGCCAGGTACAGCGCGTTCTCCGCCCGGTCGAACACCACCGACGCGAACTGCCCGTCGACCTCCGCCAGCCCCGCGATGCCGTGTGCCGCGACGAGGTCGGGGATCACGGCGACGTCCACGCCGTTGGCCGGGTCGGTGCCCAGCCGCGCCTTCAGCGCACGGGCGTTGTAGATCTCGCCGTTCGTCATCGCCACGAACCGGCCGCCGCGGTCCTCCGCCGGCTGCCAGCCGTCGACCAGTCCGGTCATGCCGAGCCGGCCCAGCTTCACCGCCAGCGTCGGCGTGTTCAGCGAGTACGTCTCGTCCGGGCCGCGGTGCACGAGCCGGGTGTGCATGGCCGCGGCGACACCGCGGTCGACCTGGCCGTCGGGCGCGAACGTCCCGCACACGCCGCACATCAGGCGCTCCGCTCGCGCAGCGCGGTGGTGAGCGACTTCAGGTTCTCGGCGCGCAGCACGTCCCGCACGCCCGCGTCCATCCAGCCGAGCCTGCGCAACTCGTTCACCAGCACCACGGTCGAGGCCGAGTCGCCGCCGATGTCGAAGAAGTTGTCGTCCAGGGAGGCGTCGGAGACACCGGTGAGCTGCCGGGCCAGCGCGAGCACCCGGTCCTCCGGCAGATCGGTCACCGCCGCCGCCGTCGTCGTGCGCGCGGCCCGCAGGGCGTCCCGGTCGACCTTCCCGTTGGGCGTGTACGGCATCTGTTCGATGCGCGTGACCACCGACGGCACCTTGTAGGGGTCGAGCACCGCTTCCAGATGGGCGCGCACGGCCCGTTCGTCGACCGTGCCGACGAAGTAGCAGACCAAGGCGTCCGCGATCTCGGAACCGTCGTGCGACTCGGCCGTCACGACCGCCTCGACCACGCCCGCCAACCGGCAGGCGGCGCTCTCGATCTCACCGGGGTCGAGCCGATAGCCGCGGACCTTCAGCTGCCGGTCGGCGCGTTCGACGAAGTACAGCCGCCCGTCGCGTTCCTCGACCACGTCACCGGTCCGGTAGGCGCCCTCGAAGCGCTGCACGCCGTCGGCGGTCAGGTACCCGATCGCCACGCTGCGCCCGATGATCACCAGCTCGCCGCGGGAGGCCGGGTCGCCGGGGCGCGGCACGACCTCGTACCCGCAGTCGCCGACGACCTCGCCCAGCGGCACGGTCTCCGTGTGCAGCGCCGGGTCGAGCACGTCGCTCAGCAGGTTGCAGACGGTGGTCTCGGTCAGCCCGTAGGCGTTGTGGAACGCCGCCACCGCCGACCACTTGCCGACCAGCGCCGGACGGCACGCGCCACCGCCGTTCACCACGTGCCGCAACGACATCGAGCCGGTCGGCTCGGTCGCGGTCAGCGCGAACGGCGTGGTCTTCAGGTGCGTGATCCGCAGGTCCTCCAGCGTGGCCTGCAGCACCGGGCCCGGCGCCAGCCGCGACTCGTCCACCACGACCAGGCAGGCACCCGAGGTGAGGGTCCAGAGGATCTCGGTGACGCAGCCGTCGAACGTGAGCCGCGCGAACTGCAACGTCCGGCAGTCCGGTGTCAGCTCCAGCCGCCGCACGTGGTCGGCGATCATCCGCGCCAGCGGGTCCACCGCGACCAGCACGCACTTCGGCTCACCGGTCGAGCCGGAGGTGTGGATCGCGTAGGCGGCCCCGGTCTGCCCGACCACCCGCTTCTCGCCGGGCACCTCGACGAGCTCACCGCCGCGGGCGAGCCACGCGACGCCGAGCGCGGCGACCTTCTCCGCGTTCGACGTGCTGTCGCGCGGGTCCAGCACCACGAACGGCCGGCCGGAGGTCAGCGCACCGGCCAGCGCGACGATCGTCGCGGCACCGCGCGCGGCCTCGACCCCGACGAACTCGCCGGGAGCGGTGCACGCTTCGAGCTGCCCCGCGAACGCCGCGACGCGGTCGCCGAGCTCGCGGTAGGTGATCGTCTCGGCCGCCGTCTCGACGGCGGCGCGATCGGCGTGCTCGACGAAGGCACGCCGGATCGCGTCCACGATGGAAAGCTGCTCAACCAACACGCCTGTCGCCCCTTCACGGTGCCTGTTTGACGGTGTGCACGAGCGTTCCGACCCCCTCGACCACCGCGCGGACGGAGTCGCCCGCGGAGATCACGGCGGCACCCGGAGTTCCCGTGCAGATGACCGTGCCGGGTGCGATCGTGCGGCCGGCGGTGAAGTACTCCACCAAATAGCCGAGGTCGTAGAGCATGTCGGAAACAGGTGCCGAAGACATGACTTCCCCGTTTCGCACGGTCGACACCTGAATTGTCGCGAAGTCGGCGATCTCGTCCACCGTGACGAGTTGCGGACCGACGCTGCAGAACGTGTCGAACCCCTTCGCCCACGGGATGTACCGCGGATTCTCCCGGATGACGTCCTCCGCGGTCATGTCGAGAACCGCGGTGACCCCGACGACGACGGAAAGCCATTCGTCGCGCCGCACGTTCTTGCACTCCGTGCCGATCACGAGACCCAGCTCGGCCTCGGCGGTGACGCGTTCGCTCTGCCGCGGCAGCTCGATCACACCGCCGTTGCCGATCAGCGCGTTGTCCGGGCGCAGGTAGGAGCCGGGCCCGGACTTGGGCTGCTCGGTCAGCAGGTCCTGGGAGTGCTTGCGGTAGTTGAGCCCGGCACCCCACACGGGGCCCTGCGCGATCGTGGCCGCGTCGCCCAGGTCGAGCTCGACTGCCCGGTCGGCGAGGGCTGCGACCTGCGCTTCGAGCTCCGGCCGGTGGTCGGGGACGAGCAGGTCGACCAGGCGCACCGGCTCCTCGTAGCCGGGGATGAGCGACAACGGCACCCAGCGCCCGTCGGGCAGGCCCGCGTGGACCTCGTGGCTGATGCCCGTGCTGAACCGCGCCAGCTTCACGGCGTCTCCCCCTCAGGCCCGAGCGCCGACGGTCGCGGGCGCGGACAACAGCTCGGCGGCGGCCCTGATGTCGGCGCCGTCGATGCTGCGGGTGGCCAGGCCGGCGGCCTTCTCCATCACCGACGCCGGGTCCAGCCGGTGCTGCTCGCACAGGTCCTCGACCAGCTGGTAGTAGTTCGAGTGCACGCCCAGCACACCGCCCAGGACCTGCATGTTCCGGTTGTCCGGCAGCACGTCGAGGTGCTCGCGGCAGAACTCGGCCATCCGGGACAGCTCGCGGTAGTCGTAGCGGTCGTCGCCCTTGACCTTGAGGATGCCGGCGAGCGACTCGGTCTCGGCGTTGCCGGAGCCGCGGCCGAAGCCGTGCAGGGTGCCGTCGACGATCGACGCGCCGGCCGTGAGCGCCGCGATGCTGTTGGCGTTGGCGAGGCCCAGGTTGTTGTGGCCGTGGAACCCGACGACGGGGAACGACCGCTGCACGACGGTGACGTAGCGGTGGACGTCGCTGGGCAGCATCGAGCCGTAGGAGTCGACGACGTAGACGCCCGCGACCTCCCGCGGCACGGCCTTGAGCAGGTCCGGCAGGGCCTCGTAGGGCGTGGAGCTGGACTTCATCAGGTTGAGGTAGACCTGCCCGCAGATCTCGGTGGCCCGGCGCAGGTAGTCGAGGTTGGCCGCGACCTTCTCGGCCTCCATGCCGACGCGCACGAAGCTCATGCCCGCCGCGACCAGCTCGGACATGGTCTCCAGGCGGCTGAACGACGGCTGCGCGAACACGCCCCACGTCGACGACCGCAGGTGGGTGCCCGCCAGCTCGCACCAACGGCGCAGCGAGATGCTGCCCGGCCGGTTGCCCGCCCGTTCCGCCTCGTACCCGACCCCGTGCGCGATCTCGATCTTCTGGATCGGGGTCGCGTCCAGCCGGCACATCAGTTCGACGACGAAATTCTCGTCGAACTGGAAATCGACGGCGTAGGAGCCGTCCCGCAACGTCGTGTCGAGAATTTCACTGGTCAACGGCAGCAGCAGTGGGTCGTATTCGGCAGTCATATCCATTCCCATAATCAGGTCGGGTGGTGACAAATGCCTAGCACGCGTTATCGCGAGGCCGCAACAAATAGCGCTCGTTCCACACCTCTTCCGGTCCTGCCGGTTGTCCTGTCGGCAGGACGCCGGTTGCACGTACCCCGGCGCACTGATATTCAATCCAACAACTCGCCGATTTCAGGTTTGGAGTGGGACCCATGGATCTCGGACTGACCGGGCGCACCGCACTCGTGTGTTCGTCGACCGGCGGAATCGGTGAGGCGGTGGCCCGTGCGCTAGCCGCGGAGGGGGCCGGCGTGGTGGTCTGCGGCCGCCGCGGCGACCGGGCGCGGGAGGTCGCCGCGTCGTTGCCCAGCGCGGTGGGCGTGGAGGTGGACCTGACGGCACCGGACGGCCCTGCCGCGCTGGTCGCCGCGACGACCGAGCGGTTCGGGCCACCGGACGTGCTGGTGCTCAACGGTCCCGGGCCGCGCCAGGGCCCTGCGCACGGGGTGGACGTGGCCGACGCCGACGGCGCGCTGGACGCACTGCTGCGCCCGCACCTGCGGCTCGTCGCGCTGTGCCTGCCCGCGATGCGGGACCGCGGCTGGGGCCGGATCCTCGCGGTCGGCTCCAGCGGGATCGCCGCGCCGCTCGCGAACATGGCGCTGTCGAACCTCGGCCGGGCCGCGCTCGCCGGGTACCTCAAGACGCTCGCCGGCGAGGTGGCCGCGGCCGGCGTCACCGTGAACATGCTGCTGCCCGGCCGCATCGAGACCGACCGGCTCGCCGCGGTCGACGCCGCGAACGCCGAGCGGTCCGGCCGCACCGTCGCCGAGGTCACCCGTGCCTCCCTCGCCACGATCCCGGCCGGCCGCTACGGGCGCCCGGAGGAGTTCGCCGCCGCGGCCGCGTTCCTGTGCGGTGAGCCGGCGTCCTACATCACCGGCACGGCGCTGCGCTGCGACGGCGGACTCGTCCGCAACCTGTGACAGCCGCCGGCGCCGGGCCGTCGCTCAGGAGACGACCCGCAGCCCCTGCCCCGAGCTCAGCGTGCGCTCGGCGGCCCGGTCGAGGTTCGTCACCAGCCACTGCTCGAAGTCCTGCCCGACCACGTCCGCCGCCTGCCGCCAGGTCTCGATCCGGTCCTGCGGCAGGCTGATGCGCGAGTCGGCCGAAACCTCATTTCCGGAGTCTTTTTCGCCGCGAATGGCGGAACGCAGCTGCCGGGTGGTCCAAGAATTCATCTCCGCTTGGCTGAGCAGGTATTCCTGGACATCAGCCGGCAGGGAGGCGACTTCCGCGTGGTGTTGAAAGGTCAACGCCGGACGCCGCCGGTGCAAATCGAACCGACCGGCCACCCAGGCGTAGTTGCGCAACGTCTGATAACTCAGACCGACCGCCCGCACCGCGTGCTGGTAGCGCTCGGAGTAGTGTTCTTTGCCGAACACGAGCCAGTCCCCCAGCGACCACGCCGAGGAGTCCACGAGCTCGGCCAGCCTGCGACCTGCCCGCTCCCACTCGTCGAAGCTCAACGCCGTGGGGATGCGCAGCCCGACCCGTGTCATCATCACCTGGTCATCGCTTCGACCTGCACGGTTGGCCGCAGCCCTGCGCCCTCGGACGTCTCCAGAGCCCATGACGTGTCCCCCTCCTCGTCACTTCCGCCGACCTCGTTGTCAACGCGCACCGACCACCGCCGCGGCCGTGCGGACCATGAAGGCGAACCGGACCGTTGACCGGTCAACCCGTAAATACAACTGCAGTAACGCGGCCGTGGCAGCCCGTCCGAATAGGCGAAACAATCCGACGAACTCCGCCCCAGCAGTCGTCAAAGCTCTTGGATCCGAGAGTAGAGGCTGCGCAGAACACTGACAAGGAAGCTCCGCCGGTGGTCAGAGGGCAAATTCCGCGTGGAGCGTCCGCATTCTTCAGGCCACTGATCGACGGGGCAACTCCAGCTTCAGTGAGCCGAAAAGGCTCTACTGTGGACGGCTTCCCACGAGCGGCTTCAGCCCGGTCGTGCGGGGCCGAACCTCCCCTGTGGAGGGCGTCGGGCACCGTTCCGCTGTGTCAACTGGCAACGCGGCCACCCGACGCCAGGCCGTGGTGACGGCACCGCGGTCTGCACCACGGTGGGTGGTATGGACCGCACACCTGCACGTCGCCGGAACCGGCGTCCGTTACTGCTGGTCACCGCGTTGCTCTCGGTCGGCGGACTCGTCGCCGGCACCACCGGCGTGAGCGCTGCTCCGCCCGACGAACCCCTGCACCACTGGCAGTTCGACCACTGGCCGCAGCAGCAGCCGTGGCAGCAGTCGCGCGACGCCGCGAGAGTGGCCGCGCACGCCGGACTGCCCGGCCCGATCGACCCGCAGAACTGGGTCAACCCCGACCACATGACGTGGGAGGGGGACTACCGCAAGATCCCCGGCACCACCTGGGCCGACCCCTCGAAGCGGGGGTCGGTGCGCACGTTCAAGGGCGCCCTGGTGCTGCTGGACTACCCGAACCAGCCGTTCGTCGTGACGCAGCCCGAGCACTCCACGGTGTTCGGCAACCCCAGCGCGGAGGCCAGCGGCGTGCCGCGCGAGCAGGTCGCGCAGTTCTACCAGGACTTCCTCAACAAGCCGAACGGCCTCAACCGCGGCCACACCGTGCACGAGTACTGGATGGAGACCTCCGGCGGACGCTACGGCGTCGACCTGAAGGCGTTCGGCCCGTACACGATGCCGGGCAAGGACCACGAGTACGCCATGGAGTTCCAGGGCGGCACCGGCTGCCCGGCCGGCGACACGTGCACCCGCGACATCCGCACCGACGGCCGTGCCGCGTGGGTGGCCGACGTCGGCGCGGAGGTGCCGGCGGGCTACGACTTCACCTACTACCTGTCTGCGGGCCAGGACGAGTCGGGCACCTGGCAGGAGTTCGGGATGATGAAGTTCCGCACCAGGGAGGACGTCACCGACGACTTCGGCCCGCCGGACCCCGCACTGCCGAACTGGTCGCGCACCCGGTACGTGGACTGGACCTCGTGGGCGGCGGGCTCGTCGATCTGGCCGAACGCGGGCGGCGGCTCGTCGACCCAGGCCGAGAGCTCCGGCCAGGGCGTCTACGCGCACGAGCTGAGCCACCTCCTCGGCATCGGCGACAACTACAGCAACCCCTACGGCAGCCCGCCGCGGCGTGACTACTCCGGCCCGTGGGACATGCTGTCGCGCGGCTCGTTCAACGGCCCCGGCGGCCCGCACTCGCGGTGGACCATCCCGGCCACCGGCGGTGCGTCGCTGGGCGCGCAGCAGACCCTGCGCAACAAGATCAAGCTCGGCATCGTCGACGAGCAGAACGTCCTGCGGCTGTCGCGGGAGGCGCTGGCCGGCTCCGGCACGGTCATCGCGAAGGTCACCGCCCGTTCCGTGCAGCCCGGCGCGACCGGCCTCACCGGCGTGAACATCGCGATGAACGCCGACCGGTCGCCGACCTGCACCGTGTCGGCGAACCCGTTCTGCGACGGCGGCGGCTACAACAACTACACGCTGGAAGTCGTCGACCGCATGGGCGCCGACTCGTTCACCCCGGACTCCGGTGTGCTGCTCGCGAAGACCAAGAACGCCGACGCCGCACCGTTCACGTGGGTCGTCGACGCCAACCCGCAGGACATCGGCATGACCGACTACGTCCTGCCGGACGGCACGAAGGTCCCCATCACCGTCGGCGACTACCGGCAGCTGTCGGACGCGTTGTTCCACGCGGGCACCAATTCCGGCAGCGAGTTCGAGTACGTGGACCAGGCCAACCGCCTGCACTTCTACGTCCTCGACGTGCAGCGCGACGCCGCGGGCGTGCTGTCCTACACCGTCGCCGTCCGCTCGCTGGACGGCGCCGGCCCGCAGCAGCGCGGCGTGCGCGTGACGCCCACGGCGGCCCGCACGGGCTCGGACGGCGTGGCCACGTGCCGGTTCCCGTTGACCAACACCGGTCGCGCGGCCGCGGCGGGCGGCCACCCCGAGGACGTCACCCAGTACCTCGGCGGTGACGTCTACCGCGTGTCCGCCACGGTCGCGGACACCGGCTGGACCGTGTCGCTGCCGAACGCACTCGCGACGGCGAAGTTCGGCGGCCGTGTGGACGTCCCGGTGCACGCCAAGCGCGACGGCGGCCCGATCACGTCCAAGGTGACGCTCAAGGCCACGTCCGAGAGCAACCCGGCCAGGACCGCGACCGCCACCTGCACGGTGGTCGGCCGCTAGCCGCACGACCCGTTCGTCACCGACGTATTCTGTTGTCGGTGACGAACGGGAGGCTGCGATGACGATGACCGAGGTGCTGGACCGGCTGGCCGCGCTGGAGGACCCGAAAACCCGTGCCGTGAACGAGAAGCACGGCGACGACCACGGCGTGAACCTCGGTGAGCTCCGCGCTCTGGCCAAGGAGCTCAAGACCCAGCAGGACCTCGCCGTGCAGCTGTGGGCCACCGGCGACACGGCGGCGCGCCTGCTCGCGTTGCTGATCTGCCGCCCCAAGGCGTTCTCCCGCGCCGAACTCGACACGATGCTGCGCGAGGCGCGCAAGCCCAAGGTGCACGACTGGCTGGTGAACTACGTCGTGAAGAAGAGCGCCCACGCCGAAGACCTGCGCGTGACGTGGATCGACGACCCCGACCCGGTGGTGGCGAGCGCCGGCTGGGCGTTGACCGTCGACCGGGTGGCGAAGAAACCGGAGGGCCTCGACCTCGACGGGCTGCTGGACGTCGTCGAGGAGGAGCTGCGCGACGCCCCGGACCGGTTGCAGTGGGCGATGAACCACTGCCTGGCGCAGATCGGCATCGAGCACCCGGCGCTGCGGCAGCGGGCGATCGACATCGGCGAACGGCTGCAGGTGCTCAAGGACTACCCGACACCACCGAACTGCACGTCGCCGTTCGCACCGGTCTGGATCACCGAGGTGGTGCGCCGCCGGAACGCCTGAGCGACGCGGCAAGGGGAGCACCCGCGACGGGCACTCCCCTTGCACAGCACCGGACCAGGTCGACGTCCCCCCTGCCGGACGTCAGCTGTCCGGCAGCTCAGTCACCGTGCGGGTTCTGCACGGAGACGTGGACGTGGTCGTAGTGACCGCCGGTGACACCGCTGCCCGCGGTGTAGTCGCGCCAGCCCTCGGACGAGCGGGCGACGCTCCAGATCTTGCCCTGCCAGATCACGTAGCGGACGTCGAGCTTCGCGGCGTGCTTCTGCAGCCAGCGGGCCAGCTTCCAGCCCTGCTCCTTCTGCGCCGCGCTCGGGTAGGAGCCGATGGCGTTGGAGATGGTGCAGTCGAGCGCGTTGCCGGTGTTGTGGTTGCTCGTCGACGGCTCGTAGCTGCGGTAGTCACCGACCCAGCAGTCCTTCTCGCCGGTCAGCGACCGGATCTGGTCGTCGATGAACTGCGTGCGCTTGGTGGCCTGCGGGGCCCGCGCGGTGGCCGACGGGTGCGGGTTGGTCGCCGGGGTGCCGTAGGAACCGCTCGGCGGCGGGGTGCCGCCACCGCCGTCACCCAGCTTGTGCGCGGCGTTCTCGTTCTTGAGCTCCGAGTTCAGGTTGACCTTGCCACCGGCGGCGATGGTCTGCCGGGGACCGGCGTAGCCGCTGTTGAAGTAGACGGTGACCGGGCCGCTGGTGCGGTTCCAGACCGAGGCGGCCTCGTTCTTCACGCACAGGCCCTTGCCGTTGCCCGCGCCCTTGAAGTCGTAGCAGCTCGGCTGTTCGTCGCCGTAGTCGGGAACGGAGGTGGCGAAGTCCGACACCGAACCGGCGTGGTCGCTGTTGTAGTACAGGCAGAACTCGCCCGCCTCGCAGGAGCCGTTGCGGGCGGTCGCCGCGTTGGCCGTGGCGGCGCCTGCGGACACGCCGACCAGCGCGCCCATCAACGCCACGAAAGTGATCCTCTTGAGCGCCGAGAGCGCTGACTTCCTCATGGCCATGAGAATTGCGACGCGCGCTGACACTTCCCTGACACCGCGTGCCAGCGCGGTGTCAGCGGGTCACCGGACGCGCTTCAGCCGGGAAAACGGGTGGCACGCGTGCGCGATGATGGTGCCGATGACGACTCGACTGGCATTCGGCGTGACGGCCGGACCGGGGCTCGGCTGCTGGCCGGTCCCGTCGGGCGGACCGCCCGTGCCCGGCGCACCGGTCGCACTCGGTCCCGCCGGTGCCGCTCCCGCGGCCGTCCGCGCCGCGACCGGCCGGCTCGACCGGCTGGTGCGCCAAGGCGGTGAGGTCGCGGCGGGTGCGGGCGTCGACCTCGGTGGCGGTTTCCACTCGGCCCGGCTCGCGGGGGCGCACGGCGACCGCCGCGACGCGGTGCTGGCCGCGCTGCGGTGTCTCGGTGCCGACGGCGCGCACCGGCTGGGTGACCGGACCGCTGTGCTGGTGGCGTTGTTCGGCGAGCAGGTCACCAAACGGGTCGGCGCGGCGGCGCACCGGGCGGTCACCGACGGGCGTTGGGCCGCGGTGCAGCTGGCCTCGGCGGCGTCCGACCTGCTCGGGCCGGAACAGCTGGAACGCGTGCTGGACCTGCGTGCGCCCGAGGACGTCGACCCGTTCCCGCGCGGCGCGGCGTCCACTGTGGCCGGTCACCTGTCCCGCGTGCTGGCCGCGTACCCGAAGCCGCGCAGGCTGAAGCTCGTCCTCGACCTGTGGGACCACGTGTGCGGGCTGCTGCTGGACCGGCAGCGCCGGGCCCGCCTGGTGGCGTCGCAGGTGCGGACGGAGCGGCTCGACGAGCTCCGCGACCGCCACCGCGAGCACTTCGACGCCAAGATCGTGCAGCACCTGACCTGGGACCTCAGCGGACAGCCGGTGACGCTCGCCAACGCCGCGCGCTGGCAGCCGCCGAAGTGGTGGACCGCCAGCGAGCTCGAACACCTGCTGCACGACGCCATCGCGGCGACAGCGCTGCTGCGGTTCGCGCGGACGACGTCCGACGAGGGTTTCGCGGTCGCCGTGGACCGGCACCGGGCGGAGCTGGTCGCCGCCGACGCCTGTCTCACCGAGAGGAGCCGCACGGCGGCCACCCACCGGCCCGACGGCGCGTACAACCACCCGGCCCGGCCAGGCGCCTACGTCCACCGGATCGTGCTGGAAACCGGTCCCGACCGGACGGTCAACGCGCGGACCGAGGGCAGGGTGCGCACGTACACCGCCATGGCGCGCAACTACGGCGTGGTCGTGTTCGAGGCCGTGGAGAGGTTCCTCGACAGGCTGTTCCAGCCGCTGCACCACCCTGGCGAGGGCGATCCGGGGCGGTCGCCGCAGCTGGCCGGGTGGCGCCGGGAAGTGGGGTACCCGCGTGCGCCGCAGAGCTGGGAACAGCCGCCGCTGGCCGACACGCGCGAGGAGGCCCCCACCGCACCGCTGGCCCAGCGCCTCGCCGGCGCCGATCCGGCCGACGTCGAGCTGCCGCACGACCTGCTGTGGTTCGCGGACCTCGCCGACGCGCTGGCACCGTTCCACGGCGGCGACTCCGCGACCGTCCGGCACGAGCACCCCCACCCCACCGTCACCTACGACGACGCGCCGGCGAAGCCGGGCCACACCTCGCTGCCACTCGCCGTGGCCGAGGTGGCGCAGCTCGTGATGTTCGGCGCGGTGCCACCACCGCGCTGCGGAAGCTGGGCGGAGCTGGTCACCGGCGTCACCTCCAGCGCCGTGATCGCCGAGGCCGACACCGGCGTGTTCCCCATCCCGCCCGGTGTGTCCGCTGTGGACGGTTCGACCGTCGCGGGGCTGACCGTGGAGCTGGGTCGCGAACCGCGGCAGCTGGCCGAGTGGTCCGGGTACATGGGCAACTGCATCGGCGAGTCCTGGTACGCCGACCAGGCGCGCAAGGGCCACTGCGTGCTCATGGCCCTGCGGGCTCCCGACGGCCGCATCGCCGCGAACCTCGACGTGCGCCGCCACACCGCGGCCTGGCACGTCCACGAGCTGCGCGCGCGGTTCAACGACACCGTCGCGGACGAGCTGGAGCAGCAGGTCAGGAAGTGGGTGGAGCACCTGCCCGCGCCCCGGCCGCCGGAACCGGAGCCGGTGGTGCCCGTTCCCCCGGTGCGCGTGCGGGGCGGCTCCGCCCGCCGGTCCGCCGCGGGAAACCTGCCCGCCGAGCTCGTCCGCGCCCTGACCGCCGCCGTGGAACGGGAGCTGGCCGGCAAGCCGGTCGTGACCGCCCGGCGGGCCTACGCCGAGCTGGCCCGCGGTCTCGGCCGACCCGGTCCCGCCGACTTCGAACCGGACGCGGCCGTGGTGGCGTTGAAGCGCGTGGACGACCACGTGGACCTGGTCCGCGCGGCCCTCGCCGACGGCCTCGCCGCGACGACCCTGTGGCAGGCCACGCGCGTCCGCCCGCTGGCCGCCGCGGTGCACCGGCTCGACCAGGAGCTGCGCGACCACGAGCGGCTGCACGCCCTCACCGGCGGCGCACCGCTGCCGAGGACGTTGCGCGCTCTGGTGCGCCGCCCCGAGATCGCTCCCGCCCACGCCCTGGACGTCGTGGCGCGGTCGGTCCGCGCGGCCATGGGCGAGCTGCTCGGTGACGCCGCGCTGGCGCGTTCGGTGGCCCGTCGCCCGTCCACGGAACTGGTGTGCGCGCTGGCGATCGCGACCACCTGCTCGGAGTCCACAAAGGACACGGTCGTGGTGGCCGGGCCGAGGAAGACGACGGTGCCCGGCTTTCCCCCGAGCGACCTGGCCGACCCGCAGGGGCCCTGGCAGCAGGCGTTGCCCGCGGCCGCCGACCTCGGTGCGCCCGTGGACCTGTTCTGGTCGAAGATCGCCGAACACGGCCTGCTGATCCCGGCCGCGGTGCTGGGCAAGGGCGGCTGGCCCGCGCTGTGGGCCCGGCTGCACCGCTGACGGGTACCGGGTCACAACGCCGCCTGCGACGCCACCAACCGGGTCATGTGCGACGACGGCGCCACCCCCAGCTCGCGGTGCAGCAACGCCCGGTAGTGCTGGTAGTGCCGCAGCGCCGACCCGCAGTTGCCCTGGGCCAGGTGCGCCGCGACCACCGTGCGGTGCGCGGTCTCCCGCACCGGGTCGATCGAGATCGCCGTGAACGCCGCCTCCAGCGCCGCCAGGTGCGCACCGGCCGAGATGAGCCGGTGGGCGACCGCCTCCAGCGCGTGCAACCGGACCTGCTCCCAGCGCCGGCGTTCGGGTGCGAGCCACTCGTCGGCCCAGTACGGCAACAGGTCCCGCGACAGCGCGGCGACCAGGTCCCCCGCGGTCGCCGGGTCGACGGTCGCGGCGGGGCCGACGACGCGGTGGGCCGCCTCGATCGCCCGGCAGAAGTCGACGGTCAGCGCGGGCGACGGGCGTAACCGGTCCACGGAGCACTCGACGACCGGCCGTTCCGTCGCCCTGCGCAGGTGCCACAGCGCCTGCCGCACGTTCGCGGTCGCCCGCTGCCTGCGGCACTCCGGCCACAGCTGCTCGGCGACGGCCTGCCGGCTCACCGCCTCGCCGTGGTGGACCGCGACGTAGGCCAGCAGCCGTTGCGCACCCTTGGGCAACGGGACGTCCCCGCTTCCGGTGAGCAGCTCGAACCGGCCCAGCACCACCAGCCGCACCCCCGCGCCTCCGGCTCGTCTGCCACCTTCCGCTTCGGTCATCGTCGTCCTCCCCGCGAGCACCGGCGCCGTCGCCCCACGACCCGAGCATCGCCCGGAAGCGTCTCCGTGGCATCTCCCGCCCGACTGCCGCGGCGTCCGCCCCGGCGCCGCCGGGCCGCCGCCACTCAGTCGTGCGCGGACTTGACCCATACCTTCGTGGTCACCCGTCCAGGTAAGAACGGCAACGGCGCGTCACCAGCCCCCGGGGCCCCCCGTCGGCACCTGTACCGCCAATGGCCCAACGGAACCCGCCTGGCCCAGTCCAGCCCATCGAGTGACGGCGACGGCACGGCGACACCCCCTCGTGCGGCGCGGCGACCGGTCGGAGACGGCGGCGCCGGAGCGTGTGCCCCACGGGGTCGCACCGGCCCCGCCACCACGACCGAGGAGTGCACCATGGCCGCCGGACAGCTCAAGAAGGTGTCGATCCAGATCGCACCGGACGACCTCAAGACCTTGAAGGACAACAACTACAACCTGTGCTTCGCGAAGAAGGTGAACGGCACCTACAACGTCGTGTGGCAGTCGGCCGACAGGTACCTCTCGAAGAACACCTTCTCGTGGCAGCCGCTCTACCGGCTCTTCGGCAGCAACAGCTTCCAGGGCGACGTGGCGGTGAGCGTCTCGACCAACGACGTCGCGATCGGCCTGGGCGACAAGTCGGTCCTGGACGAGGACGGCCTGCTCCACGACGCCGTCACCGGCGGCCCGAGCACGGGGATCACGCTGGTCAACCAGTACGGCAAGATCCACCCCGGTCTGTCGTCGTACTCGACGGACATCCACGGCAACGGGTCGACGACCCCGATCTACGTCGCCGAGAAGGAGATCGTCCTCGGCGAGGACGTGCTCACCCCGGTGGAGGTGGTCCAGGTGTGGTTCGAGCAGAAGATCACCACGAGCACGATGTTCAGCGACGCGCGGTCCAACTCGGTGGAGATCGACCTCAGCTCTGCCGACTCCGCGACCCGCCTGTACAGCGGGGGCAAGTGGACGACGCCGGCGCAGGCCCAGGCGTTCGAGCTGGACCCGAAGGTGGTGCTGACGATCATCGCCGGCCTCACGGCCGCCGTGGCCGTGGCCGACCTGACGATGAAGATCGCCTCGAAGCTCACCGGCGTCTACCGCGACGTCAAGGTGAACGTCACGACGACCGGCGGGAACAGCGTCAAGATCGAGTACAGCGAGCAGCCCCGCCTCACCGGCGCCAGCCTGGTCCAGACGCAACAGCTGCTGCTGAACCCGACGGCGGTCGACCAGCTCACCGAGTTCGCCGTCGAGGCGTTCGCGCAGTCCGGGGTCGGCTACTCGTCGCTGCAGGCGCACGCGGCCTGACCCCCCGGCAACCGGCCCCTCCGCCCGCCCCGGCGCGGGGGCCGGCTGCCCGGCGCCGTCAGATCCGCTCCAGGTGGTGCTGCCGGTGCGGCATGGTCAGGACGTCCTGCCACCGTGCCAGGGCTTGTGCGAGCACGTCGAAAACGGCTCGATCAACGCGTCCCAGAGGTCACTCCGGGTGGTTCGGCGGTGCAGCCGATCCCGCTGTCCCCGGCAGGCAGGTGTGACAAGAGGAAGTGACACACCTCCGGGTGACCCTCCTGGTGGGTCAGGGGCGAACGTGTTGCCATCGGTCGGGTAGTCCAGCCGTGGGAAGTGGGCAGTCATGCAGAACTGGCACTCGTTCGTGGTGAGCGACCTGTCCGAGCCGACCGGCACGAAGTACGTCCTGGACCTGGCCAACGCCGACGGCCAGCCGTTGACGCCGCTGGTGCTCAACCCGCTGACCTCCACGCCGGCGCCGCAGGGTCCACGGCCCAACCAGCTGTGGTGCGTCGACGGCAACCTCCTGGTCAACCGGCTGAACGGCCTGTGCGCGAACGTCACCGCGAACCTGACCGCGCCGGGCACGCAGGTCATCGCCTGGCACGGGAACGGAGGGGCCAACGAGGTCTTCACCCTGACCGACGGCGCGTTCATGAGCTCGCTGGGCAACGGGACGCTCGCGCTCACCGTTCAAGGCGGGTCGACCGCGGCGGGCACGCCCGTGGTGGTGGACAGCTGCACCGGGTCGCCCGCGCAGACCTGGACGCTGTGGCCGGCCTACCCGGTGCAGGGCATCCTGGGACTGCCGACCGGGCAGTTCCCTGCCTACACCGGCGGCCAGGGCACCGCCTACGACTCGATCAACGAGCAGCTCCAGCAAGCCGAGCTGCTGCCGCGCACGATGACCGTCGAGCAGTCCTACAGCAACCTCACCATCAGCCCGCTCACGCTGTCGCTGTTCATCGGCTCCTCGGCCACGTGCCCGACGGGGGTGTCGGCGACCGACTGGAGCGCGGTGGTCACCTCGCTGCAGCAGCAGCTCAGCCTGGCCGACGACATCCAGCGCCTGTTCGGCGAGCTGACCGGGTTCATCAACTCGTTCTTCATCAACAGTGAGGCGTTGCTGGACGAGCTGGGCGCGGACGTGGGCCTGGGGTCCCAGTCGCACACCGCCGCCACGGTCCTCGCCCTGGTCGAGGGCACCGTCTACACCGCGCTGTCGGCGCTGGGGCCGGTGGCCTCGGTGGTGGCGAACCTGATGAGCACGGCCTACAACGTCTACGAGACGACCACGAAGAACCCCCTGGCGACGTTCGAGGGCGCGTTCGCCGACCTGTGGGGCGCGCTGAGCGAGGCCTACACCGGCATCCTGGCGGCGGCCGGGTCCACGGAGACCTCGGTCCTGCAGAGCTGGGCCCAGATGCAGGCCTGCCAGTCGGGCATCGCCGACGGCGAGCTGAACTGGTCGGCCGAGCTGACCGGGCAACTGGTGGAAGCGGCCACGCCCGGCTACTCGCTCGCGATCATGCAGGCGCTGGTCCCGTCCCGGTACGGCAACCAGCTGTGGGCGCAGTACCCGCGGTCGCAGGGCCCGGTCGACGGTCCGCAGGGCGCGCAGTACAGCGTCGCCCTGCCCGGCGGGGTCTACGACGTGAACCTGCTGGCCTCGGGCGCCTCCTCCGGCGACTGCCCCAGCGAGGCGGCGCTGGCCGACATCTGGAACAACGGCGCGGTGCCGCAGGACGTGTTCGGCAACCAGAACGGGTGGAACCTGTACACGCACTACCAGGACTGCGACGCCAACACGCTGTACACGACGATCTGGAACCAGACCCCAGACGACCTGTCGGTGACGGCGTGGACCTGGAACCAGACGAGCTTCGTCGCCGGTGCGGCGACCCGGCCGTTGGCGGCGTGGTCGAGCATCACCTACGGCACCACCAACGAGACCACGAACACCGATGTGGGCTTCAACGTCTTCAACCCGGCCGTGTCGACGTCCACCCCGGTCGCGACCTTCCACGGGCACATGGACGTGGCGGTGCTCAAGGCGGGGAACGTGTCGGTGACGGCACAGTCCACAACAGACGACTACCAGCTGGTGAACACCCAGTGCGCCAACGGTTCTTTCCACAGCGCGCAACCGGGCCTGATCCAGATCACCGTCACCACCGACACGGTGACCAACGGCACGCCTCCGGCTGTGCAGTTGGTGACGCACCACGGCGATCGACGTGCCCCGGTAGGGTCGCCGACCCCGTAGCGCCGCTGAACCTGCTCACGGGCCGGAAGCCTTCCCGCGGACCTCGGAAAGCCTGCCGCAGGACCAGTTGACCCTTGCAGAACAGAAATTCCCGGCTCATCACACCGATTCCACTTCAAATTCGACAAAAACGCAGACTAAGCGCCCTTGACGACGAACTGCCCGTTTTCGACCGCAGCCGCGCGAACCCGCTGATACAGCTCGGTGAGCGTCGCACTCACCGACACCCGCGGGAGCTGCAGGTTGTCCAGGTCCTCAGCGGTAGCGCTCACATCCGACCACCCCTGCCCCGTCAGGTGCCGCATCAGCGCCGGGTTCAACCGGTCCACCGCCCGCACGAGCCGCGCCTCCACCGTTTCCGCTGCCTCGTGCTCGTGCCACACCGCGAGCATTTCGGAGGCAATGGGTTCCGGGAGGGAACCGAATCGTTCCTGAGCCGACTGCTCCTCCGCCAACACCTTCTGCCGCTTGGCTTCCGCGCTGCCCTCGGCGGCACCGTCGGTGCGCCAGGCGGAGGGGTCGCCGGTGTCGATCTCGACGAGGTCGTGCAGGAGACACATCTTGATCATCTTGTCCAGGTCGACGGGTGCGTTGAACTCGCGCTCGAACTCGTCGCGCAGGAGCCAGCAGATCAGGGCGAGGTGCCAGGAGTGCTCGGCCACCGACTCGGGCCGGTCGGGGGTCGCCAGGTTGTGCCGCTCGACCTCCCGCAGGCGCGCGGAGAACTGGATGAACGAGTACAGGCGATCAAGGGTGGAGGTCACCGGGCCGAGCGTAGAGCAATGCCGGCCACCGCGTGTTTTCTCCTGACGAGGAATGACATAGCCCCGGTTTCCTCGATCAGCATCGGAGAGTAGTGCAGAAGACCACCCTTCCGGGGCAACGGCGTGAGAAATTCCTCGTGCACATGAATCAAGAATCACGCTGAGTCGCAAGATGGATTTCAGGCTTACCTGTTCTGGCCGGAAGAAGCGGTCGGCCCGACTCAAGAACTCACTCGTCCAGCCCTATGCACATAACGGACGACAAGGACAACACAACCGCTCGTTCACAGGTCGCGCTAGCTTGGGGGAAGAGCGCCTCGGTGCGCCACCAGCCTCCACTGGAGGGCAGGCGGCGAGAACGCATGCTGCCGTGGATGACAACACGAAACCGTGTCACCACGAGGGGGAATTCGAATGGCCAAGGTTTATGACGCTGAGTTTCTGCGCGCCCACTTGCCGGGTGTGTCCAACCGGGTGACGACGCTGCGCGAGTGCCTGGAGCCCGGGAGCCTGTGGCAGCCGGTGCTGCAGCTGACCATCGTCACCGACATCGACGGGGAGCCGCACGTCCTCAACGGCACGCGCCGCGCCTCGGCGAACCGGACGCACCCGAACGTGGTCAGCACGCCGACGAGCATGCTGCCGGTGCCGCTGGCCTCGGCGATCCTCGACGACAGCAAGGGCTCGCTGGAGGAGGAGCTGCCCCTGCTGCTCGACGAGGTGCGCTCCGACGACCTGCGGGTGGTCGCCCGCTACGCCGAGAACGACGTGCGCCCGGTGCCGCGCACCGCGGAGGCGCTGCCCTACGCCGTGGCCGACCTGTTGGCCCGCAAGCTGGGCTGCGGCACCGCGCTCGAGCACGCCACCGCCGAGGAACCGCTGGCCACCTGCTCGCTGTCCATGGTCGGCGGCGGGTTCAGCTACGCCGCGGACGGCGACCTGGACGAGGACGGCCTGGCCGAGCCGCTGTTCGAACCGCTGCTGATGTTCGGCGTCGTGGTGCGCTGGCAGGACCCGGCGGTCTTCCCGGAGCGGACCGAGTCCTACGACGGCATCGTCTGGACCCGGCTGCCGGACTACCAGGAGGGTGTGCGGACCAAGCGGATCGAGGCGTTCAACCCGAAGTTCGCCGAACCCGACTACATCGCCGACGCCGACGAGATCAGCGTGTGCGTGCGGGGCCTGTGCCTGCAGACGGCGAACATCATCATCGAGTCCGGCACCGTTGACCACAGGACGGTCTCATGACCGCCGTCGACCGGACACCCGCCCTCCCCCGCCTGGACTCCCGGAGCGTCCGGGCCGACTTCCCGCTGCTGACCGCCTCGGACGCGAGCTCGCTGGTCTACCTCGACTCCGCGGCGACGACCCAGCGCCCGCGCGCCGTGCTCGACGCCGAGCGCGAGTTCCTGGAGCACTCCAACGCCGCGTGCCACCGCGGCGCGCACCGGCTCGCGGAGCAAGCGACAGCCGCGTACGAGGACGCCCGCACCACCGTCGCCGCCTACCTGGGCGGGGACCCCTCCGAGGTCGTGTTCACCAAGAGCGCCACCGAAGCGATCAACCTGCTCGCGTTCTCCCTCGGCTCACCCGGCACCGGCGCGGACAGCCTGTCGATCAGGCCCGGCGACGAGGTCGTCGTCAGCGAGCTGGAGCACCACGCCAACCTCGTGCCGTGGCAGGAGCTGTGCAGGCGCACCGACGCCACCCTGCGGTACATCCCCAGCACCACGAACGGTTGTCTCGACCTCACCGTGCTCGACGAGGTGATCGGCGAGCGGACCGCGCTGGTGTCGGTGACCCTCCAGAGCAACGTCACCGGCGCGGTCACCGACACCGCTCCGATCGTGCGCGCCGCCCGCCGAGCGGGGGCCCTCGTCGCGGTGGACGCCTGCCAGGCCGCAGGCCGGATACCGATCGACGTGCGCGCGCTCGACGTGGACTTCCTCGTGCTGTCGAGCCACAAGATGCTCGGGCCGAGCGGCATCGGCGTGCTGTGGGGCCGGTTCGACCTGCTGGAGCGGATGCCGCCGTTCCTCACCGGCGGCTCCATGATCGAGACGGTCACGCTCACCGGCGCCACCTACGCCGACCCGCCGCGCCGCTTCGAGCCCGGCGTGCCACCGGTGTCGCAGGCCGTCGGGTTCGCCGCGGCCATCGGCTACCTGCAGGGCCTGGGCGAACAGCGGGTGCTCGACCACGAGGTCGAGCTGACCGGATACGCGCTCGCCGAGCTGCGGGCGCTCCCCGGCGTGCGCACCCTCGGACCCGACGACCCAGCGCGCCGGCCCGGGATCATCAGCTTCGTCGTCGACGGGGTGCACGCGCACGACGTGGCGCAGATCCTCGACGACGACGACATCGCGGTGCGGGCAGGTCACCAGTGCGCATGGCCGCTGCACCGGGCCCTCGGCGTCACAGCGACCGTCCGCGCCAGCGTGCACGTCTACAACGGACATGACGACATCGACCGCTTGGTCAGCGGCGTGCGGCGGGCCCGCGAGTTCTTCGCCGCGCAGGGGTTCATCGACCTGGAGGAGCACGCGTGAAGCTCGACGACCTCTACCGGGACGTCATCGCCAAGCACTACCGCCTGCGCAGCGGCCACGGCCTGCAGGACGAGTTCACCGCGGAGGTGCACAAGGTCAACCCGTCCTGCGGCGACGAGATCACCCTGCGCCTGCGCCACCACGACGACATCGTCGACGAGCTGAGCCACGAGGTCGCCGGCTGCACGCTGAGCCAGGCGTCGGCGTCGGTCATGCACACCCTGGTGATGGAGGCGAAGACCGCGGACAGGGTCGCTGAACTGCACGACGCGGTCCGCGACTTCCTGCGTGGCGCAACTCCGGAGCCGCCGGCCTCGGTCGGCGCGATGGGCGCTTTCGAGGCCGTGCGGTCCACCGGAAGCCGCGTACGTTGCGTCCTGCTTCCGTGGCAGGCCCTCACCGCTGCGCTCAAGAGCGTCAGGTAGCTGGTTCGTGGCCACGACTTGGGCGTGCCTTGTGGACGGCGAGGTGGAGGTCAGCTCGCAGGCGGTGATTGACGTGTTGCGCGAGCTGCCGACCAAGTCGAGTGTGCGCGGTCGCTGACCAAAGGACTCGTCGTGGAGCTCACGGTGAGGCGGCGTCCACTTAGGACAGAAAACAAGATCGCCCGCTGAACCTGTTTGCGCAGGTCAGCGGGCAATTCTTGTGCTATCCAATTGTGGAGCTGAGGGGACTCGAACCCCTGACCCTCACACTGCCAGTGTGATGCGCTACCAGCTGCGCCACAGCCCCTTGAAGGTCCACGTTCCCGGCTGGTTTCCCTGCCGTTCTCGTGTGCCAATACCGTACAACATCGGTGCCACAAGATGAAAATCGGGGGTCCCGAACCCCCATCCGCCCTGGTAGACCCCGGTCCAACCCACCCGCAACCCCAGTTTCACCCCAGCTCCCGACCCCCGAAGACCGAAGTGACTCGCAGCACACCCACGAACAACCGAAGGCCAGCGAGAACGAAGACGCCCGGCCCCCACGAACGAACGGGGACCGGGCGCTGTCAGCGAGGGGCTTACTTGAGCAGGTCGGCCAGCCAGTTGTCGTTGGCCGCCATGTCCACGCGGGAACCGTTGTGCGCCACGGTCGGCGTGCCGAAGCCGCCGTTGTTCTTCAGGGCGTCGTTGGCGCTCGTCTTCGACATGAGGTCGGTGAGCGGGGCCTTGTAGGTGTCGTTCTGCACGCACGTCTCGAAGGCCGGGTCGGTGATGCCGAGGTCCTTGCCGAGTTTGATCAACTGGTCCTTGGTGTAGCCGGGGCCGCCCTCCTCAGGCTGCTTCGAGTACAGGGCCGCGTGGAACTCGTTGAACTTGCCGACGTCGGCGGCGCAGAGGCCCGCGTTGGCCGACAGCGAGGAGTAGCCGGCCGGCTTGGAGAGGCGGTCCAGCATCGGGAGGATGTTGTAGCGGATCTTGAGCTTGCCGTCCTCGACCGCGGTCTTGAGGTCCTTGCCGTAGATCTCCTCGAACTGGCCGCAGGCCGGGCAGAGGAAGTCCTCGTAGACGTCGATGGTGGTGGTGGCGCTGTCCTTGCCCACGACCACGACGTTGTTGTCCCGCACCGACGGCGCCGAGATGACCTTCTCGGCGGGGGCGGCGGGGATCGCGCCGTCCGTCGTCGAGTCGCCGGACTGCTGCTGGTAGATCACGTAACCGATCACGGCGACCGCCAGCACGGCCACCACGGCGATGCCGGCGATGACCTTCGTCCTGTCCCCGCCCGACTTGCGAGCCTGGGTCACCGCACGCGCGGCCTGCTTCCGTTTCCGCGCACTGCGCTCTGCTCCACCCACGGGGGCGAGGGTAGCGATCCAGGCTGAAAAGAACCTGAGTACGCGCTCACGCTTCCGGGTGGCGTGGTTTGCCGCCGACGCGTTCGCCCAGTGGGACCTCGGCCGTTTCGTCGAGGGCGCCGCACTCCGGTGCCACGGCCGCGGCCGTGTGCTCCTCCTCGTGTGTGGGCAGGGTCTCGGGGGCGATGAGCCAGAAGACGACCGACAGCAGCAGTGCCGCGCCGGTGACGGCGAACGAGGCCTCGAAGCCGAAGGTGTCGGCGAGGACGCCCGCGGAGATCGGGCCGATGATGGCACCCAGGTCGGTCACCATCTGGAAGCCGGCGAGCACCGGGCCGCCGCGGCCGCGGGCGCCCATCACGTCGGCGACGACGGCGTTCTGCGGCGGGTTCAGCAGGCCCGCGCCCATGCCCGCGATCAGCGAGGCGGCCATGAAGTCCCAGGTGCCGGTGGTGAAGCCCATCCAGATCGTGGTGACGCCGCTGACCAGGAGGCCCGCGATGGCGACCGGCTTGCGGCCGCGGGTGTCGGCGATGCGGCCGGAGAGGAACAGCATCGCGGCGTTGCCGGCGGCGAACACCGACATCGAGATGCCGGCGACGGCGGGGCTCTGCTCCAGCGCCTCGATCACGAAGACCGGCACCAGCGAGATGCGCACGCCGAACACGGCCCAGCCGTTGGCGAAACCGGAGGCCAGCGCAGCGTGGTAGGCGCGGTGGCGCATGGCGTCCATGAACGGCATGTGGTCGGCGCCGCCGGACTTGTCCAGTGCCGCCAGCGTCGACTTCCGCAGGAAGAACCAGACCACGAACGCCGCGACGCACAGCAACGCGCCGTACGACACGAACGGCACCCAGAGACCCAACGGCACGAGACCGGCGCCGACGATCGGGCCCGCCACGTTGCCGACGAGGAACCCGGCCGCCCACATGCCGGAGGCCCGCCCGCGCATGGGCGCCGGGGTGATCCGGATGAGCAGCGCGAGCGCGGCGACGGTGAACATCGTCGACCCGATGCCCGCGAGGGCCCGCCAGCCGAGCATCTCGAAGTAGCTGCCGGAGAACCCGGCCATGGTGGTGCCGGCCGCCACGATCAGGATGCCGACGATGTAGATCCGCGGCTCGCCGAACTTGTTGACGAGGATGCCGCTCAGCGGCGCGAACGCCAGCCTGACCCCCGCGAACACGCTGATCAGGATCGCGATGGCGGTGTGCCCGACCCCGAACGTCGCCGCGAACACCGGCAGTACCGGTGCCACGATCCCGAACCCGATGGCGATGATGAAACTGGCCGCGACCAGTACCCAGACCTCTACCGGCAAGCGCTCGCGCACCCCATGCCTCCCTTAGCCCTGCTAAGGATATGTCACGCGGCAACTGAACACTTCAATCGAGCAGCTCATCCACCCTGCGTACGTATGCCGTCACGGGATACATCGCGACGAACCCGCACGCCTCGGCGAAGCGCTCCCCCGGACCCTCGTCGACCTGGGAGGCCACCAGCGCCGCACCGGCCGAGCGCAGCGAGGCGACCGCGGAGACCACCAGCGACCGCCCCACACCCCGGCGGCGACGGGCCGGTCGCACCACGCACTGCTCGACCAGGCCCACGCCGCGCTCGGCGAAGCCGGAGGCGAACCCGCCGATCCGCTCGCCGTCGTCCACGACCAGCAGCAGGCACCGCGGGTCGTCCAGCCGGTGGCCGAGCCACTTCTGCAGCCGCGCCCGGTTGCCCACCAGCTCGTCGGACAGCAGCTCGACGATCCCCGGCAGGTCCGCGTCCTCCGCCCGCCGCACCCCCTCGGCGACGACGGCACGGCCGCGGTGCACCACGGTCTGCAGCTCCTCGACCGCGTACCAGCCGGAGTCGTCGGCGATGCCCTCGATCTCGTCCACTGTCGTCGGTGACGCGTAGACCACGGCCTCGGCCCGCCCGACGTCCGCGAACGTCTGCTCCAGCCGCAGCAGCGTCGAGGCGACCTCCACCGAGGACCCGTCGAGCGCGCAGCCGAAGTTCCCGGTGGGCAGCGGGTTCTCCCGATTGATCACGACGGCGGCGCAGCCGACCCGCCCGACCTTGCCGTAGCGGACGGCACCGGACGCGAGCCGCGCGCCCTCGACGAGGATCGCGAGCGACCGCGACTGGTACGGGTCGAGCAGGTCCGGGTCGTCCGGGTCGCGCAACGGGTCAACCAACGCGGCGGTCCTTCCACCTCGCGCCGGGTCGCAGCGCACAGTCCAGCAGGAACACCCCGATCGTCGCCCATGCCAGCGGCGCCAGCACGGCGGAGGCCTCCGGCTGCCCGACGCGCTTCACGAACTCGCGGTGCGACGCGGCCTGCGCGGCCCAGGCGAGCCACGACCACGGCGAGCGCCACCGCAGCACCGGGACCAGCCCGTACGCGAGGTGCAGCAGCCCGGCGGCGGCCAGCAGCGGCCGTGCCCGCGCCCCGAACATGTCGCGGAACGCCGGCTGGATGCTCTTGCGCAGCGACCGCCAGGTGTCCCCGAACGTGTCCAGGCCGGAGGTCGTGAGCAGCGCCGACGCGTCGACGAACCGCACGAACCCGCCGGTGTCCCTGATCAGCGTCGCCATGCCGACGTCGTCCGCGTGGTTCCCGGCCAGCGCCTCCCAGCCACCGGCCTTCTCGAACGCGGGCCGCCGCACGAGGACGCAGTGCCCGACCGCGAGCGCCGTCGGGCCCTTGCCGTCCGGCGGCGAGCCCTCGAACACCAGCGTGTTGAACGCGGGCAGCAGGAACCACCACGCCGGCCCGGTCCCCCGCCCGGACGACGAGATCAGGTCCGCGCCCAGCTCGGACGCCGTGGCCACGAGCCGGCCAATGAGGTCAGGTGCGCAGGTCATGTCCGCGTCGACGAACAGCAGCCACTCCTCGTCCCGCACGGCCTGCGCGCCCAGGTGCATCGCGTGCACCTTGCCCGCCCACCCGGAGGGCGGTCCCGGCGACGTGACGACCTCGGCGCCGTGCGCGAGCGCGACCTTCGCGGTCGCGTCCGCGGAGGCATCGTCCACGACCACCACGCGCACCCCCGGCTGTCCGACCAGGCCGGGCAGCAGCGACGGGAGGGTGGCCTCCTCGTCGCGCGCGGGGACCACGGCCAGCACGGAGACGGTCTTCGAGGACTCCGACACCATCGGCACGTGCTTCCACTGCGCCACGTTCCGCGCGGATCGCAGTGCGGACAGCACTCCGGACACCACACCCAACAGCACCATGCCACCACCCTGACACACTCAGGAACGTGCACCTGCCCGATCTCCCGGTGAAGTCCGTCCTGCCCGAGCTCCTGCGCACGCTGGAGGACCACGGGTCGGCGGTCCTCGTCGCACCGCCGGGCACCGGCAAGACCACGCTGGTGCCGCTCGCCCTGCCCGGCAAGGTCGTCGTCGCCGAGCCGCGCCGCATCGCCGCCCGCGCCGCCGCCGCGCGCATGGCGAGCCTGCTGGGCGAACCGGTCGGCCACACCGTCGGCTACTCGGTCCGCGGTGACCGCAAGACCAGCAGGCACACCCGCATCGAGGTCGTGACCAGCGGCCTGCTCGTCCGCCGCCTGCAGCACGACCAGGAGCTCACCGGCGTCGGCACGGTGCTGCTCGACGAGGTCCACGAACGCCACCTCGACGCCGACCTGCTGCTCGCGCTGCTGCTGGACGCCAAGGCGGGCCTGCGGCCGGACCTGAAGCTGCTCGCCACGTCCGCGACCGTTGCCGCCCAACGGCTCGCGGACCTGCTCGGCGACGCACCCGTCCTGCACACCGCTGCCCGCACGTTCGACACGGCGATCACCTACGTGCCGCCGAACCGCAACGAGCGCATCGAGAACACCGTCGCACGCGCGATCAACAAGGCCTTGTCCGAAGTGGACGGTGACGTGCTCGCGTTCCTGCCCGGCGTGCGCGAGATCAACCGCACCGCGAGCCTGCTGAACGCCGACACGGTGATCTTGCACGGCCAGCTCAAGGCAGCCGTCCAGGACGCCGCCCTCACACCGGGTCAGCGGCAACGGGTCGTGCTCGCCACCAGCATCGCCGAGTCCAGCCTGACCGTCCCCGGCGTCCGCGCCGTGGTCGACGCGGGGCTGGCCCGCGTCCCCCGCGTCGACCACCGCCGCGGTCTCGCCGGTCTCGCCACGATCCGGGTGTCGCAGGCCGTCGCCGACCAACGCGCCGGTCGCGCCGGGCGTGAGGCTCCCGGCCGGGTCTACCGCTGCTGGCCGGAGCACGAGCACTCGACGCTCCCCCGCTACCCCGAACCGGAGATCCGCACCGCCGACCTGACCCGGCTCGCGCTGGAGCTCGCGGTGTGGGGCACCCCGGACGGCTCCGGCCTGAACTGGTGGGACGCCCCGCCGGAGGGTGCGCTGAAGGCCGCCCAGGAGACGTTGCACTCCATCGGCGCGCTGGAGGACACCGAGCGCCGGGACCGCATCGCGAGCGCCGGCCTGCACCCGCGCCTGGGCCGGGCGTTGATCGACGGCAGCGCGCTCGCGGGCAACCGGACCGCCGCCGAGGTCGTGGCGCTGCTCGACGACAGCTCCCACCCGAGCACGACCGACCTGGCGACCGCCCTCAAAGCCCCGGGAAAGTGGCGCCAGGAGGCCAAGAAGCTCGAAAAGCTCGGCACGAACCCGCACGGCAACGGCGATCCCGCCCTCGTGGTCGCCCTCGCCTACCCGGAACGGCTCGCGAAGCGCCGGTCCAAGAACAGCACCGTCTACCTGATGGCCAACGGCACGGCGGTCGAGCACGACAACGCGCACTCCCAGTGGCTCGCGGTCGCGATCGCCGACCGCGAACCGGGCAGCAAGCACGGCCGCATCCGCCTCGCCGCGCCCGCCGACGAGGAGCTCGCCGTCACGGCCGCCCAAGCCCTCGTGCACACCGAGGACGACATCCGGTGGGAACGCGACGTCGTCGCGAACAGCGTCCGCAAGCTCGGCGCGATCACCCTGGACGAACGCCCGCTGAACGACCTGGCCAAGTCGCAGCAGGCACTGCGCATGGGCCTCGAAGCCGAGGGGCTCGGCCTGCTGAAGTGGACCGACGCCGCCAAGCGCCTGCGCGAACGCATGGCGTTCCTGCACCGCACCCGCGACTGGCCGAGCGTCGACGACGAGAGCCTGATCGGATCGCTCGACCTGGGGAAGGCGAAGAAGCGCTCCGACCTGTCCAAGATCGACACCGTGCAGGTGCTGCGGAACCTGCTGCCGTGGCCGGAGGCGGCGGAGCTCGACCAGCTCGCCCCGGAGCGCATCGGGCAGGGCAAGGTCGACTACACCCAGGACACGCCCGCGCTGCACGTCCGCATCCAGGACGCGATGAAGTGGGCCGACACCCCGAAGATCGCGGGCGTCCCGGTGGTCGTGCACCTGCTGTCCCCCGCCGGCCGTCCGACCGCGGTGACCAGCGACCTCAGGTCGTTCTGGCGCAACGGCTACCTGCGCGTGCGCAGTGAGCTCAAGGGCCGCTACCCCAAGCACCACTGGCCGGAACGCCCCTACGACAAGAGCAGGTGACCGTGGCGCACACAGCGATCTTCCCGCTGCCGGAGTTCCAGCCAGAGGGCGGCAGCAGCGCCGCCGCGGACGTCGTCGAGAAGGAGCTGGCGCGGTGAGGCGGATCTGGGACGACGCGGTCCGGGCACTGGGCGGCACACCGGACGCGGGCGACCTGGTCGAACGCTACGCCGAGCCGCACAGGGCCTACCACAACACGTTCCACGTGGCGTCCGTCGTGCGCGACTCGTCGGAGCTCGCGGACGCCTTCGCGTTCTCCGTCGAGGAACGGGCGGTCCTCACCCTCGCCGCGTGCGCGCACGACGTGATCTACGACGGGCGACCGGGCGAGGACGAACGGGCCAGCGCGCTGTGGGCCCGCGAACGCCTCGCGGGGCTGGCGGAGGAGCACGTCACGCGCGTGGAAGCGTTGGTGCTGGCCACGATCACGCACTCGTCCGACGACCCGCTGGCGCACGTGCTGCTGGACGCCGACCTGGCGATCCTCGGTTCCGAGCCCGAGCACTACGAGCGCTACCGGCAGGCCGTGCGCCGCGAGTACGCGCGCTACGACGAACCGGCGTGGCGCGCGGGCCGGGCGAAGGTGCTGAAGGCGTTGCTGGAGCGCGAGGACCTGTACGTCACCGAGCCCGCGCGGCAGCGGTGGGACGCCGCCGCGCGGAGCAACCTGGCCCGCGAGCTTCAGTCCCTGGCGTAGAGCACGCGGGTCGCGGTGGTGAAGCGCCGCAGCACCTCTCGAACCGGCTCGACCCCGATGCCCGGCCCGCTCGGCACCTGCATGAACCCGTCCCGCAGCTCGAACGGTTCCGTCACGTCCTCCGCGAAGTAGCGGCGCGACGCCGACACGTCACCGGGCAGCGTGAAGCCGGGCAACGCGGCCAGCGCGAGGTTCGGCCCGCGCCCGACACCGGTCTCCAGCATCCCGCCGCACCACACCGGGACCCCGTTCGCCACGGCGACGTCGTGGATGCGCCGGGCTTCGAGGTAGCCGCCGACGCGGGCGGGTTTGACGTTGACGATCCGGCACGCGCCGAGCGCGATGGCGGTGGCCGCGTCCCTGGCCGAGGTGATCGACTCGTCGAGGCAGATCGGTGTGCGGAACCGTTGGGCCAGCAGGGCGTGGCCGCGGAGGTCGTCTTCTTCCAGGGGCTGTTCGATGAGCAGCAGGTCGAACTCGTCGAGCCGGCGCAGGTGGTCGGCGTCGGCGAGGGTGTACGCGGTGTTCGCGTCGACCTGCAGCAGGACGTCGCCGAAGCGCTCGCGGACCGCGCGGACCGGGTCGACGTCCCAGCCTGGCTCGATCTTGAGCTTGATCCGCGCGTAGCCCTCCGCCAGGTAGCCCTCGACGTCGTCGAGCAGCTCGGGGACCGAGTCCTTGATCCCGACCGAGACACCGGCGGGCACCCTGTCGGTGGTGGCGCCCAGGAACGTGCCGATCGGCATCCCGAACGAGCGCAGCTCGGCGTCCAGGACGGCGGTCTCCAGCGCGGCCTTGGCGAGCTTGTGGCCCTTGACCGCGTGCGTCCTCGGCCCGACCTCGGCGACGGTGACCTCCGGTGTCACGCGGGGCACGAGGTGGTCGGCCAGCACCAGCTCCGCCGCGGCGACGAACTCCGAGCAGTACAGCGGTTCCGGGTCGGCGGCGAACTCCGACCAGCCCTCCGCGGTGTCCGTGACGACCCGCAGCAGGAACGTGTCCTTCGTCGTCATCGTGCCGAACGACGTGCGGAACGGCGACACCAGCGGGATCGCGACGTGCAGCAGCTCGACCCGCTCGATCCTCATCCGGCCACCTCCAGCTCGTACCAGCCGTCGCGGGACATCGAGGTCGCGACGTACCCGCGGTCGAAGGCGTCCAGGAACACGTCCCGCACCGCCGCACGCCACTCCTGCGCCTGCTCCGGCGCTTCCTTGCGCACCCGCACGACGTCGGCCGGCACCCGGCACCAGATCCGGTCGCCGTCGGTGCGCCGCAGCGGCCCGCCGTCCGGGGCGGTCGCCGTGACCTCGCCGCGCGGTTCGGACTCGTGCGGCTCCCGCGCGCCGGTCAGGTCCCACCGCACGGTGAGCCGGTCGGACTCACCGGTGTTCACGCCGTCGTTCATCGGCCCGTAGAAGTCCACCGCGTACTCGGTGACGACGGCGCCGAGCTTCACCAGGTTGAACCGGGCGTTGCGCGCCACCAGCGGGTCGTAGGTCCAGCGCATCGACCGCGCGCCCAGGCCGACCGCCCAGTCGCGTTGCGCGAGCTTCAACGGCAGCCCGGCACCGGGGCGGGCCGCGGCGATCATCGAGTACACCGACCCGTCCGGGCAGAACAGCCCGGTCGTGGCACCGACCAGCTCGTCGCCGTCGAACGCGCCGATCGTCGCGCCGCCCGCGTGCCGGATGCAGTGCAGCGTCTCGGTGGACAGCACGTCGAGGCTCGTCTCCCAGACGTCGGCGTAGTACCGCGCGACGCGGGCGATGCCCGGGACGTCAGTGATCGCTCGAAACCTCAAGGCGGGCCTTCCGGACGCTGTAAGCGAAGTAGATGACGAACCCGAGCGCCATCCAGGCGAGGAACGCGACCCAGGTGTCCAGGCCGAGGCTGAACATCATGTAGACGCAGAACGCGAGCCCCAGCAGCGGCGTGACCGGCGAGAACGGCACCCGGAAGCTGCGCGGCCGGTCGGGCTCGGTGCGCCGCAGGATGATCACGGCGATGTTGACCAGCGCGAACGCGAACAACGTGCCGATGCTCGTGGCGTCGGCCAGCGACCCCAGCGGCACGAGCGCGGCGAGCACCGCGATGAACAGGCCGACGACGACGGTGTTGACGAACGGCACCCCGGTGCGCGGGCTGAGCTTCGCGAAGATCGACGGCACCAGCCCGTCGCGCGACATCGCGTACAGGATGCGCGTCTGTCCGTAGAGGACGGTCAGCACCACGGACGTCGTCGCCACCACGGCGCCGATCGAGAGCAGGATCGGCCAGATGGCGCCGTCGACGTTGTCGGTCAGCACCCGGCTGAGCGCCGCCTCGGTGCCCTCGAACGCCTGCCACGGCATGGCGCCGACGGCGGCGAGCGCGACGGCGCAGTACAGCGCGGTGATCACGACGAGCGAGATGATGATCGCGCGCGGCAGGTCGCGCTGCGGGTTCTCCGCCTCCTCACCGGCGGTGGAAGCGGCGTCGAACCCGATGTAGGAGAAGAACAGGGTGGCCGCGCCCGCGCTCATGCCGGCGAGCCCCAGCGGGAACAGCGGCTGCAGGTTGCCCGCCTTCAACGCCGTGAACGCCACCGCGCAGAACATGACCAGCGCGCCGATCTTCACGTACACCAGGACCGTGTTCGTCCGGGCGCTGCCGCGCGCCCCGCCCAGCAGCACCAGCATCGAGATGACGACGACGAGCACGGCCGGGACGTTGACGATCCCGCCGTCACCCGGCGGCTGGCTGAGCGCGTCCGGGATCCGCAGCCCGGTGACCAGGTGCAGCAGCTCGTTGACGTACTGGCCCCAGCCGACCGCGACCGCCGCGACGGACACGCCGTACTCCAGCACGAGGCACCAGCCGCAGACCCAGGCGACGATCTCGCCGAGCGTGGCGTAGGTGTAGGAGTAGGAGGAGCCGGACGCCGGGATGAGCCCGGCCAGCTCGGCGTAGGACAGCGCGGAGAACAACGCGGTGATGCCCGCGAGCACGAACGAGACGACGATCGCCGGTCCCGCCAGCGGCACGGCCTCGCCGAGGACGACGAAGATGCCGGTGCCCAGCGTCGCGCCGATGCTGATCATGGTGAGGTGGCCGACGCCGAGCGTGCGCCGCATCTCGCTGCCGGGATGGGTCAGCTGGTCGATCGGCTTGCGCCGCAACACCCGCGCCCCGATGCGCTGTCCGTTGCTCATCCGGCCAACATAACGCCCTGCTCGGGGACTACCTGCCACCCACCGGCCGGAACGTGCGGCGGTATGTGTCCGGCGGCACACCCACGGTGCGGTGGAAGTGCCGGCGCAACGTCGTCGCCGTCCCCATCCCCGCCGCCTCCGCGATCAGGTCGACGCTGTCGTCGGTCAGCTCCAGCAGCTCCTGCGCGCGCCGGATCCGCCGCATGTGCAGCCACTGCAACGGGGTGGTGCCGGTGACGGTGCGGAACAACCGGGTGAGGTGCCGCGAGCTCATACCGGCATGCCTGGCCAGGTCCTCGACGGTGAGCACCTGGTCGAGCCGTTCGCTCGCCCAGTCGAACAGCTCGGTCAGCGGGTGCCCCTCCTCGGCGGGCACCGGGGCGAGCACGAACTGCGCCTGGCCACCGTCGCGGTGCGGTGGGACGACCAGCCTGCGCGCCGCCGTGTTCGCCGCCACCGCACCGTGGTCGCGGCGGATCAGGTGCAGGCTCAGGTCGATCGCCGCCGCCTTGCCCGCCGCGGTGAGCACCTGGCCGTTGTCGACGTAGAGCACGTCCGGTGCGACCTCCACCCGCGGGTACCGGCGGGCGAGCTCGTCGGCGTGCGCCCAGTGCGTGGTGGCGCGGAGCCCGTCGAGCAACCCCGCTTCCGCGAGCACGAACGCGCCCGTGCACAGCGAGGCGATCCGCGCGCCCTTCGCGTGCGCCACCCGGACCGCCTCGATCAGCCGCCGGTCGACCGGCCCCTCCCAGTCGGCTACCGCGGGCACGATGACGGTGTCCGCCTCGTGGAGCCGGTCGAGCGGCAGGTCGGGCTCCAGCGTGAACCGGCCGACGCGCACCGGCCCGTCACCGCAGACGACCACCCGGTAGCCGAGCTGAGGCGCGGTGAAGATCTCGTAGGTCGCGGTCAGCTCGAAGTGCAGCATCCCGTCGGTCACGGCGAACGCGAGCATGTCCGGAATTGTACGCATCGTGTCGTTCCAGACACTGGGCAGCGAGCGCCGCCCTGGCTTGAATTGCCGTCATGGGACACCACATCGCGGTCTACGGCGCCTCCGGCCTCACCGGCCGGTTCATCCAGGCGGAGCTGGAGAAGCGCGGCTTCACGCCACTGCCGTTCGGCCGCGCGCAGGCCACCGCCGACGACCCCGCCGCTCTCGACCGGGCGCTGACCGGTGCGGACGCGGTGGTCAACGCGGCCGGTCCGTTCGCCGTGACGGCGCTGCCGCTGATCGCCGCCGCCGAACGCGCCGGCATCCCGTACGTGGACGTGGCCGCCGAGATCGAGGCGAACGCCGACACGTTCGCCCGCGGTGCCGCGGTCCCGGTCGTGCCCGCGATGGCGTTCTTCGGCGGCTTGGCGGACCTGCTGGTCACCGCCGCGATGGGCGACTGGCCCGACGCGTCCGAGGCGCACGTCGCCTACGGCCTGAGCGGCTGGCAGCCGACGCCCGGCACGCTCGCCGCCGGCGCGGTCTCCCGCGACCGACGAGGTGGTCGGCGGGTCCGGTTCCGCGACGGCCGGCTCGAGCACCACGACACCGCGCCGCCCACGTCGACCTGGGACTTCCCCAGCGGGCCGCGGGAGGTGGTCGGTGAGTTCTCGATGGCCGACATCGTGACCGTGCCCAGCCACCTGGCGATCCCGTCGGTGACCTCGTACATGTCCGTCACCGCGGCCCAGGCCCTGGCCGCCGCCACTCCCCGCTCCGAACCGGAAACCTTCGAGGTGGACGTACGCGTACGCCGGGGTTCGGAGGAACGCCGCCGAACCGCGACCGGCCACGACATCTACGCCATCAGCGCCCCTCTGGCCGTAGAGGCAGTGGACCGCCTGCTCACCGGCCGGTTCCGGATCACGGGAGTGGCCTCGGCGGGCGCAATGTTCGACGCCGAGGACTTCCTGTCCGCACTCTCCGACGTCTTGCTCCTGTCGGCGTGAGGCTGCCAGCGTGAGGGCTGTCGACCTAAGGCCACTCAGCGCCGACCCTGCTCGGGAGCCTGCGCGATGGCACTCGGGGTGTGCGTGAGGGCGCTCAGCGCCCGAACTGCTCGGGGGTCTGGGGGTCGCCCCCAGATGAACACCCGGAACGAGAAACGGCGAGCGCACGCGCAGCGTGCGCGAGCACCCGCCGTCCGAGTGGAGGTGCCGGGAATCGAACCCGGGTCCTGTGGCGGTTCATCAGGGCTTCTCCGTGCGCAGTCCGCTCTGCCTCTGCTTGACCCCATCAGTCACGCGGACGAGCTGATGTGACGGGCCCAGTCGCTGTGAGTTTCCCGAACAGTCCCCGCGACCGGGACTGCAGGTAAGCCCTCTAGCTGATGCCGGACTCTAGGCCGAAGGCACTCCTAGGCCGACAGCGTTGCTACTCGCCTCAGGCGGCGAGAGCGAACGCGCGCTTGTCGTTAGACGTGGCGCTTATTGGTTTGCGATGACGCTTGCGGTGGTCTCTCGCCTGCACCGGCACGCTTCCCCTGAATCAACGTCCACAGTCGAAACCGTTCACCCCCTCGTCGTGGTGCACCTAGCATAACGGCCGCTGCCACCGAGTTCTTCCCGAGGCAGGTAGGGCTGTCCCCACCACCGGCTGACTGGTTGGCCGCATGGTCCCTGACCAGCGACAACGACAACATGGACGTCATGAGGAAACCGAACGCGCTCGCAGCCGGGTTCTACTTGCTGACCAACCTGGTGACCGGCATCTTCTGGTTCACCCTCACCGTCGTGCTCACGGTCGTCGGGTTCTCCCTGTCCGTGCTGTGGGTGGGCCTGCCGATCCTCTGGCTCGCGATGCAGGCGGTGCGGGCCGGCGCGACGGTGGAACGGGCGTGGGTCGGTGCGGCGCTGCGCACGGACATCCCGGTGCCCTACCGGGCCCGGCAGCCGGGCACGCTGTGGCAGCGGTGGAAGGCCCAGTTCACCGACCCCGCCACCTGGCGCGACTTCGGTTACCTGCTGCTCCTGCTGCCGGTGGGGGTCCTGGAGTTCGGCGCGGTCCTCACGCTCTGGACGGTCGTGGCGGCGTTGGCCGCGGTGCCGTTCTGGATCAGCTACGCGCCGTTCGCGGTCGTCGTCGGTGAGCTCTGGACCATCGACTCGTTCGCCTCGGCGTTGCCGATCGCGGTGCTCGGGCTGGTGTTGGTCCCGTTCGCGGTCATGGGCACGAAGGCGCTCGGCGCGCTGCACGGCCGGTTCGCCCGCGCCATGCTCGGGCCGACCCGTGCCGACGAGCTGGCGGTCGAGGCGGAACGGCTGCAGTCGAGCCGGGCGCGCGGGGTGGAGGCGGCCGAGGCGGAGCGCCGGCGCATCGAACGCGACCTGCACGACGGCGCGCAGCAGCGGCTCGTGGCCGTGGCGATGGGGCTGGGCCGGGCGAAGTCGAAGCTGGACAGCGACCCGGAGGGCGCGGCCGAGCTGATCGCGGAGGCGCACGCGGACGCCAAGCTCGCCATCAAGGAGCTGCGGGACCTGGCACGCGGCATCTACCCGTCGGTGCTCGGCGACCGCGGTCTCGACGCGGCGCTGTCCGCGCTGGCCGCCCGCGTGCCGATCGAGGTGGACCTGCAGGTGGACGTCGACCCGCGGCCGCCGACGGCGGTGGAGAGCGCCGCGTACTTCACCGTCGGCGAGGCGCTCACCAACATCACCAAGCACTCCACCGGCACCAGGGCGACCGTGCGGGTCAACCGGATCGACACGGGCGTGCTGGTCGAGGTCACCGACAACGGTCAGGGCGGTGCGGAGCTGAAGCCGGGTGGCGGGCTCGCCGGGCTCGCGGACCGGGCTGCGACCATCGACGGTGTGGTTGTCGTCGTCAGCCCCGCTGGTGGGCCGACCGTGATTCGAGCGGAGTTGCCGTGCGCGTGGTGATCGCCGAGGACTCGGTGCTGCTGAGGGAGGGCGTGCAGCGGCTGCTCGCCGACGAGGGCATCGACACCGTGGCGGCGGTGGAGAACGGGACCGACCTGCTGGACGCCGTGACCGAGCACCGGCCCGACCTGTGCGTGGTGGACGTCCGCATGCCGCCGACGTTCACCGACGAGGGGCTGCGCGCGGCCATCGAGTGCCGCCGCCGCCACCCGGGGCTGCCGGTGCTGGTGCTGTCGCAGTACGTGGAGGAGCGCTACGCCGTCGAGCTCCTCGCGGGCGGTGCGAGCGGGGTCGGCTACCTGCTGAAGGAACGGGTGGCCGACGTGAAGGAGTTCGTCGACGCGGTGCGGCGGGTCGCCGACGGCGGCACGAGCATCGACCACGAGGTGATCACGCAGCTCATGGTGCGCAGCAAGAAGAGCCCGGTCGACTCGTTGACTCCGCGCGAACGCGAGGTGCTCGGCCTGATGGCGCAGGGCCTGTCGAACACGGCCATCGCCGGCACGCTCGTGGTGTCCGACGGCGCGGTGGAGAAGCACGTCGGCAACATCTTCGCGAAGCTCGGCCTGGAACCGTCGAACTCCGAGCACCGGCGGGTCCGCGCCGTCCTCGCCTACCTCGACAGCTGAGGCGAACGCCGGAACGCCCGGCTCCCGCGGTGCGGTGGGCCGGGCGTTCTCGTCGGTGCGGTGCTGGACGGCGTCAGTAGCGGCCCTTCAACGCCCGCCCGTGCGCCCGTGCGATCTCACGGTTCGCGTCGCGCTTGGCGATGTCCTGGCGCTTGTCGTAGGACTTCTTGCCCTTGGCGAGGGCGAGCTCGACCTTGACGTAGCCGTCCTTGAAGTACATCTGCAACGGGACGAGCGACAGACCGGACTCCTTGGTCTTGCCGATCAGCCGTTCGATCTCGTGCTTGTGCAGCAGGAGCTTCCGCTTGCGCCGGACCTCGTGGTTCGTCCAGGTGCCCGCGACGTACTCCGGGATGTGCAGCGCGTGCAGCCAGATCTCGCCGTCGTCGACCTGGGCGAAGGCGTCCACGAGGGACGCCCGTCCCATGCGCAGGCTCTTCACCTCGGTGCCGACGAGCTGAATGCCCGCCTCGTAGGTGTCCAGAATGGCCCAGTCGTGCCGAGCCTTGCGGTTCGACGCGATGACCTTCTGCCCGCGTTCCTTGACCATGGCGACAACTCTACGTGGTCGGTAAAACTCTTAAAGCCGCACGTAGAGCCGCAGCGTGACGTAGCCGGTCGTGGCCGAGATGAGGATCGCGACCAGGAACAGCCACGGCGAGACTATGAGGATGTCCAGGTAGCCGACCGGCGGGATGATGCCCGACTCGGTGAGGTTGCGGGTGATGCGGTCGAGGAAGAACGCCTTGAACAGCACCAGGCCGGCGACCGCGGTGACCGCGCCGATGATGCCCGCGACGACCGCCTCGATGAGGAACGGCAGCTGCGTGTACCAGCGGGTCGCGCCGACCAGGCGCATGATGCCGACCTCGACGCGGCGGGTGAACGCCGACACCTGGATGGTGTTCGAGATCAGCAGCAGTGCCGCGAACGCCTGGATGAGCGCCAGGATCAGCGCCACGTCGCGGAAGCCGTTGAGGCCGTCGAAGAACCGCTCCAGGAACTTGCCCTGGTCGTCGACGCCCTTCACGCCCGGCTTGCCCTCGAAGGCGTTCTTGATGACCTCGGTGCGTTCCGGGTCTTCGAGCTTCACCCGGAACGTGGCCGGGATGGCCTCCGGCCGGGCGAGCTTGAGCAGCTCCGGCTGGGCCTCGAAGATCTGCTTGAAGCGCTCGAAGCCCTCGTCGCGGTTCTGGTACACCACGGACTCGACGCCGGAGGTCTGGTCGAGCTGGGACCTCAGCCCCGCGCACGGCTGCTGGGTGCAGTCCTTGTCGTTGGCGCTGACGTCGTTGGTCAGCAGGACCGAGACCTCGAGCTTGCCCGCGTAGTTGGCCTGCATCTTGTCGACCATGCGGACGACGAGCAGGCCACCGCCGAGCAGCCCGAGCGAGATGGCGGTCGTGAGGATCATCGCGATCGTCATCGTGACGTTCCGGCGAAGTCCGGTGACGACCTCGCTGAACACGAAGCTGGTACGCATCGGGGGCGGGGTTCCTTGGGGGGTCGGGGATTAGGAGCGCTTAGCGGCCGACGCCGTAAACGCCGCGCGCGTCATCACGGACGACCTTGCCGTACGACAGCTCCACGACCCGGCGGCGCATCGAGTCGACGATGCCGTGGTCGTGGGTGGCCATGATGACGGTCGTGCCGGTGCGGTTGATCCGCTCCAGCAGCAACATGATGTCCTGGCTCGTGTCGGGGTCCAGGTTTCCGGTGGGCTCGTCGGCGATCAGCACCAGCGGGCGGTTCACGAACGCGCGGGCGATCGCGACGCGCTGCTGCTCACCACCGGAGAAGCTCGGTGGGGAACCGGTCCTCCTTGCCGTCGAGGCCGACCAGCTGCAGCACCTCGGGCACCACCTTGACGATGGTGTTGCGGGGCTTGCCGATGACCTCGAGGGCAAACGCGACGTTCTCGGCGACCGTCTTCGTCGGCAGCAGGCGGAAGTCCTGGAACACGCAGCCGATGGACTGGCGCAGGCGGGGGACCCTGCGCCGCGACATCTTGGCGACGTCGAAGTTGGAGACGTAGACGCGTCCCCTGGTCGGCACCTCTTCGCGCAGCAGCAGGCGCAGGAACGTCGACTTGCCGGACCCGGAGGGCCCGATCAGGAAGACGAACTCGCCCTTCTCCATCTCGACGGACACGTCGTCGAGCGCGGGACGCGTGGAGGTCTTGTAGACCTTGGAAACGTGTTCGAGACGAATCACGAGGCGCGAGTCTACCCATGGCCGCGGTAAAGCCCCCGTTCCGGTTAACTTCCAGCCCCGGAAAGGCGGTTCTCCTCCCCCACACGGCGTGGTCGGTTCAGCACAACCGGTGGACGAAAGGGCACGTTCGGACCATCGGACGGCCCGGACGTGCCCTTCGCCTCAGCTCACACCGCGGCTGCGGCTCACGCTTGCTGGGACTGCTTGCGCCAGCGGATGCCGGCTTCGAGGAAGTCGTCGATCTCACCGTCGAGCACCGCGGACGGGTTGCCGACCTCGTGGTTGTTCCGCAGGTCCTTGACCATCTGGTACGGGTGCAGCACGTAGGAGCGCATCTGGTTGCCCCAGCTGGAGCCGGAGTCCTTGAGCGCGTCCATCTTCGCCTGCTCCTCCTGGCGGCGCCGTTCGAGCAGCTTCGCCTGCAGGACGTTCATGGCCGTGGCCTTGTTCTGCAGCTGCGAGCGCTCGTTCTGGCAGGACACGACGATGCCGGTCGGGATGTGCGTGAGGCGCACCGCCGAGTCGGTCGTGTTGACGCCCTGGCCACCGGGGCCGGACGAGCGGTACACGTCGACGCGCAGGTCCTTCTCGTCGATCTCGACGTGGTCGGTCTGCTCGACGACGGGCACGACCTCGACGCCGGCGAACGACGTCTGGCGGCGGCCCTGGTTGTCGAACGGCGAGATGCGCACGAGGCGGTGCGTTCCCTGCTCGACGCTCAGCGTGCCGTAGGCGTAGGGGGCGGTGACGCGGAAGGTGGCGGACTTGATGCCGGCCTCTTCCGCGTAGGAGGTGTCGAAGACCTCGACGCCGTAGTTGTGCCGCTCGGCCCAGCGGGAGTACATGCGCAGGAGCATCTCGGCGAAGTCGGCGGCGTCGACGCCACCGGCTTCGGCGCGGATGGTGACCAGCGCGTTGCGCTCGTCGTACTCGCCGGAGAGCAGTGTGCGCACCTCGAGGCTCGCGATCTCGTCGCGCAGCTTCGCCCTGTCGGTGTCCGCGTCGGCGGCGGCGTCCGCGTCCTCGGCCTCCTCCGCGAGCTCGTAGAGCAGCGGCAGGTCGTCGAGGCGTTCCCGCAGGCCGGTGATGCGGCGCAGCTCACCCTGCTTGTGCGAGAGCTGGCTGGTGACCTTCTGCGCCTTCTCCTGGTCGTCCCAGAGGTCGGGGCGGGCTGCCTGCTCCTCCAGATCCGCGACCTGGGCACGCAGGGCATCGAGGTCCATCACCGCCTCGATGCTGCTCAGGGTGGCGGAGAGGTCCTTGATGTCTGCTTCGACGTCCGGATTCACAGCAGAAGATTACGCCAATACCGGTCACCAGCAGCGACCGGCCGTGGAACTGGTGCAGGTAGTGGCGTCTGCAAGTACCACCGACCCGTTGTCGGTGGTACTTGCAGACGCCCCGACCTCAGCCCGTGGGGATCGCGTCCAGGAACTTGAGGACGGCCTTCGCGTGAGCCAGGCCGAACTCGGCCACCGCCTTCGCGTAGGGGTCCTCCGCGGTCTTGGCGGCGCTGCGGGCGCTCTCCTGCTCGGCCCCGTACGTGGTGCGCGCCGTGGCGACCAGCGACTCGCGCTGCTTCGCCGTCAACGAGCCGGCGTGCACGAGGCGCAGGATCAGCGGGCTGCGCAGGTGGTCGGGGCCGGGCTCGGACAGCAGCCAGTTCTTGAAGGCCTTCTTGCCCGCCGCCGTGAGCACGTACTGCTGGCTGGAGCGCGGCCCTTGCTTGCCGAGTCGCAGCAGGCCCTGGTCGGCCAGCGCGGGCAGCTCGCGGTACACCTGGCTGCGGGTGACGCTGAAGAACGCTCCGAAGCGCTCCCCGGCCTCCGCAACCAACTGGCCACCGGTCTTGGGTCCGTCGTGCAGCAGCCCGAGCAGGGCGGCTGCGGTCGCATTCAGGTCTGACACAACGACAACGTTCCCACGTCCGGGGGAGGCTGTCCACAATGGTCAGCCGTTCTGTCCACTGTGGCTGATCACCGGGCTAGTCCGATGGGCCATGCGGAGCAACGAAAAGTCTCGCTGAGTAAGCGGCAGTTTTGGCGCCTCACGCGTTTGGCCGCTTGACCGTCCGTGTCCATCCCGGATGGAAAAAGCCTTTCGCACAAGCGAAACTTCCCCGGCCTCACCCGATCGGCGGCACTGCTCTCACCGGCCGAAGCCACCCGAATGGACGGACGTGGGCTGCCGTCGCACGACCCGGTGATGTCGGCTCCGGGGTCTTTCCTCCGGCGGGAAGCCTGGAAAAATGATCATCGCCCTCAGCGGGCGTCAGCGGCTGGACAGCGGAGGTCGGGGAACCATGGGCATGAAGATGAAGTGGCTGGACCACAAGAAGGTCGCCATGCACACGCGTGCGTGGGTGACGGGTGGGATCCCGGAGCAGGCGGGCAAGGACGAGTGCATGGTGTGCGGGAAGCAGATCCGCAAGCACCGCACGGTGAGCGGCGAGGGCCGGATCTGTTCCAGCATGCTGTGCGCCCAGTACTGGGCGGAGAACATGACCTGAACCGCCCGGCCCGCTCGGCCGGATCGACCCACTCGGAAATACGAAGAAGGCCCGGAGTCCTAGGACTCCGGGCCTTCCATCTAGTAGCGGGGACAGGATTTGAACCTGCGACCTCTGGGTTATGAGCCCAGCGAGCTACCGAGCTGCTCCACCCCGCGCCGCTTCTAGCTTGTCTTGCTGTCTTGCTGTTGTAGGTAGAACTCTACACCCTCGAAAAACCCCTTTTCCACCACCCCCCTCTAACCGCATTTCCCCAGCTCAACCCCAGTGCCGACCCAATCTCGACCCAATCTCGACTCAATCCCGGCCAACCCTGGTCCTCACCCACCCTCGCAAGGCGCCGCCTCGGGGTTTGGGGGTCCGGGGGCGAAGCCCTCCGGGTGGGGTTTGGGGGCTTCGCCCCCAATGAAAATGCGAAAAAGCCCTGTCTGCGTCCTCCGCAGACAGGGCTCTCCCACTTTGTAGCGGGGACAGGATTTGAACCTGCGACCTCTGGGTTATGAGCCCAGCGAGCTACCGAGCTGCTCCACCCCGCGTCGGTATGAACAGAACCTTACGCGGGGTGGAGCGGGGAATGCAAATCGGGTGGTCAGCCGGACGGTGTGGGGCTGGGCACAACCGAGGACTGGCCGGTGGGCGGCGGTGAGGCCGACCCGGTGCTGTACTGCTTGAACCTCTTCGAGGCGTCGTCGAGGCGCTGGTAGGCCTGGCCGAGCTCGGCGAAGTTGCTGTTCTGCTGCGCCCGCTTGATGTCGGCGAGCGCCGCGTCGATGTCGTTGACCGCCTTCTGCAGCTCCGGGCTGAACGTTCCGCCGGTGTTGCCGGGTGTGGTCGACGTCGGCGGCGGCGTGGAGGTCTGGCCGTTGCCGTTGTTGTTGTCGCTCGGCGGCGGCACCACGGCCCCCGCCCCGCTGAGGACCTGTTCGAGCGCCTCGTTGAGCGTGGACGCGTAGCCGACCCGGTCGCCGTACCAGACGAGGACCTTCGACAGCTGCGGGAACGACGTGTTGTTCGACGCGCGTTCGATGTAGACGGGTTCGACGTAGAGCAGCGCGCCGCCGACCGGGAGGGTCAGCAGGTTGCCGTAGACGACGGTCGTCTTCTGCTGGGTGAGCAGGTTGAGCTCGCGGCTGACGTTGTCCGAGGTGAGGAACTGTGTCTGGATCTGCTGCGGGCCCTTGGCGTCGGTGTTGAGCTGCAACACGCTGATCTTGCCGTAGTTGTCGGGGTCGGAGGACGCCGAGACGTAGGCGGCCATGAACTCCCGGTTCTCGCGCACGAGCGGGCTGGTCAGCTGGAAGCTGACCTTGCCCTGGTTGGCCGGGTCACCGGCCAGCACGTAGAACGGCGGCTGGGCGTCGCGGCGTTTCTTCGCCTCGGCCTGCTGGGCGTCGGCCGAGGTCACGTTGTCGATCGTGGGGTCCTGCGCCGGCGCCCAGTAGGAGACACCGGAGTAGAAGTCCGACGGCGACGAGACGTGGTACTTCGACAGGATCTGCCGCTGCACCTTGAACAGGTCCTCGGGGTAGCGGAAGTGCTCGCGCAGCTCCGGCTTGATGTCGCCGGCGGGCTTGACCGTGCCGGGGAAGACGCCCATCCACGCCTTGAGGACGGGGTCCTTCTCGTCGATCGCGTACAGCGACACCGTGCCGTCGTAGGCGTCCACAGTGGCCTTGACCGAGTTGCGGATGTAGTTGACGGGCTTGTTGACCTGCGAGATCACCACGCCGTCCGCCGTGAGCGAGTCGTTGGTGGCGTCACCCAGCGGCGTGCGCTGCGCGTACGGGTAGTTCTCCAGCGTGGTGTAGCCGTCGACGATCCAGGTGATGCGGCCGTTGATGACGGCGGGGTACGGGTCGCTGTCGACGGTCAGCCACGGCGCGACGGCCTGCACGCGGTCACGCGGCGTGCGCTTGAACAGGATCTTCGACTCGTCGGCGATCGACTGGTTGAAGAGGATGTTCCGCTCGCCGTAGTAGGCCGCGAACGCGAGCTTGTTGAACAGGCTGCCGATGGGCACGCCGCCGCTGCCGGTGTAGGTGTAGGACTTGGCGTCGGTGTCGTACTCGGCCGCGGAACCGGCGGGCCGGCCGCCGACGATCGAGTAGTCGTTCGTGCCGAACAGCTCGCCGTAGTACGTGCGCGGCTGGTCGACCTTGATGCCGTTGGCGACGTTGCCGACCTCGCCGTTGGGCTTGACCTCACCGGTCTTGAAGTCGGGGTAGCCGCCGTTGGACTGGTCGGCGATCTCGTTGACCTTGTTCGCCTCTGCGTAGACGAAGCCGTTGCCGTGGGTGTAGATGAGGTGCTGGTTGATCCAGTCGCGCTGGCCCTGCGGCAGGCTGTCGAGCTTCAGCTCGCGGACCGCCACGATGTAGTCCCGCAGCTTGCCGTCCACTGTGTACCGGTCGACGTCGAGCTTGCTCGGGAACCCGTAGAACGGCCGCAGCTGCTGGAACTGGGTGAACGTGCGGCCGAGGACCGCCGGGTCGAGCAGGCGGATGTTGCCGAGCGTGGCGGCGTCGTTGGTCTTGATCTGGTCGTTGGCGACGTTCTGCTTGCCCTCGTAGGGCTTCGTCTCGACCTTGTCGTCGGTCAGCCCGAAGGCCTGCCGGGTCGCCGCGATGTTGCGGGTGATCGACTCGGCTTCCTTCTGGATGGCGTTCGGCTTGACCGAGAACTGCTCCAGGACCGCGGGCCACGCCGCGCCGACCAGGACGCTGGACAGCACCAGCAGCACGGTCGCGATGGCGGGCAGCTGCACGTTGCGCATGAACGCGCCCGCGAAGAACGCCACGGCGCAGAACACGGCGATGCACAGCAGGATCAGCTTGGCCGGCAGGACCGCGTTGAGGTCGGTGTAGCTGGCGCCGACGAACTTCTCGTTCTCGTGCAGCAGCAGCTCGTACCGGTCGAAGAAGTACGCGACCGCCTTCAGCAGCACGAACGTGCCGGCGACCAGTGCCAGGTGCAGCCGCGCCGGACCCGAGAGCTGCCCGCCGCGACCGGCCAGCCGGATGCCGCCGAAGAGGTAGTGCGCGATCACCGCGCCGATGAACGACACGGCCGTGGTGATGAACAGCCACGACAGCAGCCACTCGTAGAACGGCAGCTGGAAGGCGTAGAAGCCGATGTCGTGGCCGAACTGCGGGTCGGTGATGCCGAACGGCTGACCGTTGAGGAACAGCTGGACCTGCTGCCACTCGGCCTGCGCCGACGCGCCCGCGATCAGCCCGACGAACACCGGGATGCCGATCGAGAACAACCGCATCCGCCGCATGACGACGGTGCGGTAGCGCGCCACCGGGTCGTCCGGCCCCGACACCGGGACGAACACCGGCCGCGCCCGGTAGGCGAGCCAGAGGTTCAGCCCGACGATGCCGCCGACCACGACCCCCACGGCCAGGAACAACCCCAGCCTGGTGAGCAGCACTGTGCTGTAGACGTTGCGGAATTGGACCTCGCCGAACCACAGCCAGTTCACGTAGGTGTCGAGCAGCCGCGATCCCGTGATGAGACCGAACAGGAGCACGACACCCACGATGAGCAGTATTCGGCTGCGCCGGGACAGTTTCGGCAGTCCGACCGGAGGCCGTGTGGCCACGAGGCACGCTCCTGGATCGCGGTAAATCGATACGTACGTTTAGTCCAACTCTACGGACGACGCCCTGGGTTCCCGTGAAGTGCGCCGTCTTACGATGACACGCGTGTCAGCGAGTGAAACGCCAGCGGTCGTCCTCCCGACGGTCGCCCGCGAGGTAGAAGAGTTCGTAGCGGCCGGCGGCTGGGAGCAGCCCCCGCAGCTCTTCGCCCTCGTGGCGACGTCCGACCTGATCGCCCAGCAGCCAGAGCTCCGCGCCCAGCTCGACCCGGCGGCCTCCCCGCTGACGCCGATCGCCCAGGACGCCCTCGAAGGCGACCTGGCCGACGCGCTCGCGGGCATCGAGTGGCCCCCGGCCGTCACCGGCTGCGCACTGGCCCAGGAGATCGTCGTCCTGCCCCCGGAAGCCGAGACCGAGCTGCACCACGGCGAGCTCGACGACGAGGCGGCCCGCAGGTTCGCGGCCGAGCACCCGTCCCGCCGCGAGGCACGCCTGGTCGCGGCCGTGCTCAGGGACGGCACGGTCTCCTGCGTGCTGCGCCTGCGCGGCACGGTCGAGGTCCCCGAGGAGTTCGTCGAACACCCCGAGCTGGCCCCGAACCTCACCGACGCGCTGCTCGCCACGCTGCGGCCCTAGTCGTCACGCCTCCAGGCTGGCACAGCCCCGCCGTGTGATCACGGCGGGGCTGCGTTCGTGCTGTTCGCCCGTGGCTGAAACCGTCAGGTCAGCGGGCCCGCGGGTCAGCAGCCCGGCGTCGGCTGGCCCTTGTTCAGCGCCTCCAGCGACGAGACCGCGTCCTTCAGGTTCTCGACCTTGATCAGCGTGAGGCCCTCCGGCGCCTGCTGCTTGGCGTCCGTGCAGTTCTGGGCGGGCACGAGGAACGCGGTCGCCCCCGCCTCCTTCGCCGCCACCATCTTGAACGCGATGCCGCCGATGGGCTTCACCGCGCCGTCGCCCTGGATCTCGCCGGTGCCCGCGATGGCCTTGCCGCCGTTGAGCTCACCGGGGGTCAGCTTGTCGACGATCGCCAGCGCGAAGATCAGGCCGGCCGAGGGGCCACCGACGTCCGACAGGCTGATCTTGATCTTGAACGGCACGTCGGCGCGGTCGACGGGCGAGATGCCGATGAAGCCGGACGGGCGGTCGTCGGGGCGCTGGCCGAGGGTGAGCTGGGTCGACTTCGAGGTGCCGTCCTGCTCGAAGGCGACCTCGATGCGGTCGCCCGGCTTGGTGTTCTCCAGCGCGGCGCTCACGTCGGCGGCGCTCTGCACCTGCTTGCCGTTCACCGCGATGATGCGGGCGCCGAGCGGGATGACGTTCTCCGCGGGGCTGCCCTTGGTGACCTGGTTCGCGACCACCTTGCCCGGATAGCCGAGGTAGTGCAGCGCGGCGACCTCGGCGGAGGTCTGCGACTCGCTGAACGCCTGCTCGTTGTCGCGCTGGACGTCCTCCTCGGTCTGGCCGGGCTTGATGAAGTCCTCCTTCGGCGCGAGGGCGTAGCGGCCGGACAGCCACAGGCCCAGCGCGCCGAACAGCGACAGGTCGTTGGTGAGCGAGACCGTCGTCATCCGCAGGGTGCCCTGCGTGGGGAACGTGTTCTGGCCGTCGATGGACACGACGTCGGCGTCCTTGACCTTGCCGAGCACGTCGTAGGTGGGGCCGGGGCCCAGCGCGACGTACGGAACCTGGGCGAACCCGCCCGCTGTTCCGAGGATCGCCACGACCAGGAAGCTGGCGATCAGCGTCCACGTCCGGCGGGTCAGTCCGCGTTCCCTCGGCGGGGGCGCGGGAGCGGGTGCGGTCGTGACGGTTTCACTCACGGCTGAACAGCGTACGACCATGTCGATCCGCGTACGGTAGAGGCATGAGTGACGTGCCGTTCGGGTTCAGCCCGCACAACCCCGACGACAAGGACGGGCAACCGGGGGACAACCCGTTCGACTTCAACCAGCTGGGCAACATGCTGAGCCAGCTGGGCGCGATGCTGAGCAGCGCAGGGACGTCGAGCGGGCCGGTGAACTACGACCTCGCGAAGCAGATCGCGTTCCAGCAGCTGTCCTCCTCGCAGACCACCGTCGGGTTCGCCGCCGACCAGTCGGGCGCGGTCACCGACGCCGTGCACCTGGCCGAGATGTGGCTCGACCCCGTCACCTCGCTGCCCGCGGGCACCCGCACCACGCAGGCGTGGACCGCCCGCGACTGGATCGAGCGCACCATCCCGACCTGGCAGCGGCTGTGCGACCCGGTCGCGCAGCGCATGTCCGGCGCGTGGGTCGAGGCGATGCCGGCCGAGGCCAAGCAGGCCGCGGGCCCGTTGCTGTCGATGCTCGGGCAGATGGGTGGCATGGCCTTCGGGTCCCAGCTCGGCAACGCACTGGCGCAGCTCGGCGCCGAGGTCCTCACCTCGACCGACGTCGGCCTGCCGCTCGGCCCCGAGGGCACGGCCGCGCTGCTGCCGGCGAACATCGAGAAGTTCACCGAGGGCCTGGAGCGCCCCGCCTCCGAGGTGATGGTGTTCCTCGCCGCCCGCGAGGCCGCGCACCAGCGCCTGTTCACGCACGTGCCGTGGCTGCGGCAGCGCCTGCTCGACACCGTCGAGGAGTTCGCCAAGGGCATCAAGGTCGACACGTCGGCGCTGGAGCAGCTCGCCGGCCAGATCGACCCGTCGAACCCGGCCTCCATCGAGGAGGCCATGGGCTCCGGTCTGCTCGAACCGCAGACGACCCCGGAGCAGAAGGCCGCGCTGAACCGGCTGGAGACCCTCCTCGCCCTCGTCGAGGGCTGGGTGGACGTCGTGGTCGACGCCGCTGTGGCCGACCGGCTGCCCGGTGCGCCCGCACTGCGCGAGACGCTGCGCCGCCGCCGTGCCTCTGGTGGCCCGGCCGAGCAGACGTTCGCGACGCTCGTCGGCCTGGAGCTGCGGCCGCGGCGCCTGCGGGCCGCCTCCGCGCTGTGGAAGCTCGTCGGCGACCAGCACGGCGTCGAGGTCCGCGACGGTGTGTGGGAGCACGCCGAGCTGATCCCGACCACCGAGGACCTGGACGACCCGCTGGAGTTCGCCGAGCGGCTCGCCAACACCCGCAAGGCGCTCGAGGACCCGATCGCCGAGCTCGAGCGCACCATGCGCGCCGAGGACGGCGAGAAGGCCACCGAGGCGACCCCGGAGTCGGACGAGCCGCAGGACGGCGACAAGCCCAAGGACAGCTGAGCCCGAGGGCACCGGTCAGACGTGCGAAGCGCCCGGCGGGCACACCCCGCCGGGCGCTTCGCGTTGCTGAAGATCAGTCTTCCGAGAGGCCCAGTCCGGCCGCGGCCGAGATGCCCTCCAGGTAGCCCATGGCCCGCTCGGACTTCGGGTAGCGGTGCACCCACTCCCAGAAGTCCTTGCCGTGCCCTGGGACCAGCAGGTGCGCGAGCTCGTGCACCAGCACGTAGTCGAGCACCCACGGCGGCACGTCGCGCAACCGCTCGGACACGCGGATCGTGCCCTCGGTCGGTGTGCACGACGCCCACCTCGTGCGCATGGGCGGCACCCAGCGCACGCTCACCGGGTCGGCGAGCGAGTCCAGGTATCGCACCGACAGCTCGGCGCACCGCGCCATCAGCGCCTCGTCGGACGTCCGCGCAGGCGACTTCCTGCGCGTCTCACTGCGCTGGAGGCGGCTCAACATCTCCGCCACCCAGTGCTTCTCTTCCCCCTTGGTCATCCGTGCCGGCAGAAGGACGACGACGGTGTCGCCCTCCCGGTACGCGCTGACCATGCGGCGGCGCCGGGAAGCTCCGCCGCACCTCCACCCGCGGTTCGGCCATGCAGTAACCGTAATCGGCGGCACCGACAATTTTGGGCCCCCAACCGGCCGCAGGCGGGCACCCGGCGGGTGAAGTTCCACCGAACGGCGGCTGGACACGCGCGAGATCGACATGCGCGGGATCACCGCCTCGCAGAGGTACCGTCGCGCCAAGGTCCCCGAGTGTGTCCGCACTCACAACTGCAAGGGAGGGGCTGTGGCCGAGAAGTACAACGGCTACTGCGTCAAGTGCCGGGAGAAGCGCGACTTCGACGGCAATGTCGAGGAGACCAACGGCCGGCGCATGGCGAAGGGCACCTGCCCTGTCTGCGGAACGAAGATGACGCGGATCCTCGGCAAGTCCAAGGTCTGACGTTTCCGCTGGCAGGGGGCACCGCCCCCTGCCAGTCTTCCGTTGTGGACACACGCCCCCGAGTGCGCAGCGGCCTGCCCGTGGTGCGCCGCGGCCCCGGCGTCGTGCAGGTCGGCACCGACCCGAAGCACGCCGTGGTGATCGACGAGCTGCCCGACGCCCTGGTCGACGAGCTGCTCGTCCTCGACGGCCGCCACACCCTCGCTGAACTGGGTGAAAGACTCCGCAGCCGCGGTGAGGACCCGGCCCTGCTGACCACCGTCCTGGAATCACTCGACCAGGTGGGACTGCTGGAGTCCCCCTCCCCGTCCAGGGGTGCCACGGCCGCCGTGTTCGGCTCCACCCACCTCTCCCTCGCGATGACGTCGCTGCTCGCCGAGTCCGGTGTCCGGCTCGCCCACCACGCCGACCTCGTGGTGCTCGCCGCGACCCTCGTCCCCGATCCGGCCGTCGTCTCCGGCCTGATGGCCGCCCGCACACCTCATCTGGCCGTGCGCGTCCGTGAGGGCGTGGGCATCGTCGGCCCGCTCGTGCTGCCCGGCCGCACCAGCTGCCTGAACTGCGCGGACCTGCACCGCACCGACCACGACGAGGCGTGGCCGGCCATCGCCGCGCAGCTCGTCGGCAAACCCGCCTCCTACGACGTCCTGTTCGCCTCCGGCACCGCCGCGCTCGCCGTCGCGCAGGTGCTGGAGTCGCTGCGCCACGTCCGCGGACCCGAGCAGGCACCGCCGCCAGTGCTCAACGCCACTCTCGAGCTGGACCTGGTCACGGGGGTTGCTGAGAGGCGGAGCTGGTATCCGCACCCTGACTGTCAGTGCAGCGCACATACCATGGCCGGGTGACCGAGATTCCGCGCAAGGCCGTGCAGCGCACCGCCAAGCTGGCGAGCCTCCCGCTCGGGGTGGCGGGCCGGGTGGTCGGCGGCTGGGGCAAGCGACTGACCGGACGCGCAGCCGACGAGGTCAACGCCGAGGTCACCGCCAAGACCGCCGAGCAGGTGTTCGCCGTCCTGGGCCAGCTCAAGGGCGGCGCCATGAAGTTCGGCCAGGCGCTCAGCGTGTTCGAGGCGGCCGTGCCCGACGAAGCTCGCCGCCCCGTACCGCGAGGCGTTGACGAAGCTGCAGACCGCCGCCCCGCCGATGCCCGCCCGCACCACCCACCGCGTGCTCGCCGAACAGCTCGGCGCCTCCTGGACCAAGCGCTTCCAGTCGTTCGACGACGACCCGGCGGCCTCGGCCTCGATCGGCCAGGTGCACCGCGCCGTGTGGCACGACGGCCGCGACGTGGCCGTGAAGGTCCAGTACCCCGGCGCCGACGAGGCCCTGCGCGCCGACCTGAAGCAGCTGCTGCGCTTCTCCCGCCTGCTGCAGGCGGTCATGCCCGGCACCGACGTGCGCCCCCTGCTGGAGGAGCTGCGCGACCGGTACCTGGAGGAGCTCGACTACCGCGACGAGGCCGCCAACCAGCGCGCCTTCGCCAAGGCCTTCGACAACGACCCGCACGTCGTCGTCCCCCGCGTCATCGCCTCGTCCCCGAAGGTGATGGTCACCGAGTGGACCGAGGGCGTGGGCCTCGCGAAGATCATCCGCGAGGGCTCACCCGAGGACCGCGACCGCGCGGGCCAGCTGCTGTCGGAGTTCCACTTCTCGGCCCCGTCCCGCTCCGGCCTGCTGCACGCCGACCCGCACCCCGGCAACTTCATGCTGGGCGCCGACGGCCGCCTGCGCGTGATCGACTTCGGCGCCGTGGCCCGCCTCCCCGACGGCCTCCCGAAAACCCTCGGCCGCATGACCCGCCTGGCCCTCGACGGCCGCCCCGACGACCTGGTCGACCTCCTGCGCACCGAGAACTTCATCCGCGAGGGCATGTCCCTCGACGGCGAGGACGTCCTGGGCTACCTGGCCCCGTTCGTCGAACCGCTGCGCACCGAGTCGTTCCACTTCACCCGCCGCTGGCTGCAGTCGCAGGCCGAACGGGTCGGCGACCTGCGCAGCCCCGACTCCCAGACGGGCCGCTCGCTGAACCTGCCGCCGCAGTACCTGCTGATCCACCGCGTGACGCTGGGCGCGACCGGCATCCTCTGCCAGCTCGACGCCCACGTGACCGCGCGCGAGATCGTGGCGCGGTGGCAGCCGGGCTTCGAGGAGCCGTGAGCCGACGGCCTCTTCACTCCGTCGAGTGAACATGGCGAAAGTTGTCCACAGCTTGCCTCCGAGGTCCCTTCCCTCGTCGGTGCCTGCCCCAAGCTTGTCCCATGCCCATCACCACGACCACTGACCTGCGCAAATCCGGCCTCTCCTCGCGGGAGATCCTCCGCCGCTGCCTACCGTCCGGCCCCTGGCAGTTCCTCCTGCCCGGCGTAGTCCTCCAAAAGCCCTCACCGCCCACCCGCCTGGACCGCCTGCACGCAGCCCTGTCCTACGCCGGCCCGTCCTCCGTGATCACCGGCACCGACGCCCTGACCCGCCAGGGCGCCCGCCTCCCCCTACCCCGCCACATCCACGTGCTGGGCACCCAGAACACCCGCCGCTCCCACCCGAACCTGCTCCTCGAACGCACAACCCGCCCACCCACCGTCATCCACCACGACGGCCTCCGCCTGGCCTCCCCGGCCCGCGCAACCCTGGACCTCACGCGCCGCGAACAAGACGCCCGCGCGGTCGTGGCCGCACTCGACGCCGTGGTGGCCGCGGGCCTGTGCACGCCGCGCGATCTGCACGAGGAGCTGGAGCTGAGCCCCCGCCGCGGAACGGCGCTGGTCAGGCAGGCCTTACAGCACCTGTACCCGCTCCCCCTCAGCGCGCCCACTTCTGACTGCCCGGATGGGTCGCGTTGACCTGCCTGGTCGAAGGTCTGCGTCGCTCGTGACCTGCGTTGCTTATGGCCTGCGTTGCTCGCGGTCGTGCCTTGCCGCGACCGCTGCAAGCCGGCTCTCGATCTCTGCCTCACCGCTGCCAGCACCTATCCGGCCACTCTTTCGAGTGAAGCCGGTCCGGATTCCCGTTCTCGCTCGCCCGCAATGGGGAAGCGCGCGTGAGGCGGCCAGCCCCCGCAGGAACGGAGACAGCACCCGACACGCCTCAAGCCGACACGAACCAGCCAAGCCCGAATACGACCGCCAGGCCAGCAACGCCCACGCCGACGCCCACCACTCAGCTCGAACAGCCGTCCCTACAGCCCACCCGCGCGAACCGACCAAGCTCGCTCAAGGCAGCGAGCCCCACGCAAGCCGGCCAAGCTCACCCGTACCGACCCAGCCAACGCCAGCCCAGCCAACGGCCAGCCCAGCCAACGGCCAGCCCAGCCAACGGCCAGCCCAGCCCAGTCCAGCCCACGCAAGCCAACCCACGCAAGCCAACCCACGCAAGCCAGCCCGGCTCACGCAAGCCAGCCCACCACCAAGCCAGCCAGCCTCACCCGCACCAGCCGTTCACCGCCAGTACTCGTCCGGCAACTTCCCCTCGATGTCCCGCACATGCGCCTTGGCGCACGCGTGACACAACCACCGAACCGTCCCCCCGACCCGCTCCGACGACCAGGCCAACAGCTCCAGCTCAGAAACGGACGCCCGCGACCGCCCGCACCTGTGGCACGCCGTCACCGCCGCCGTCCCACGTGGACGGTGTCAGTCTCCAGCAGGAACACGTCCTCCCGAGCACCGACGTACTCGGAGTCCGCCGGGTTGAGCAGGCGGCGCAGGGCATCGCGGTCCGCGGGGTGCAGGTACGGGCCGGTGATCTCGGCCAGCCACGTCAGGCGGTCCACCGCCCAGTCGCGGACCTGCTGCTTCGCCGGGGCCGGGTGGTCGACGACGAAGCTGAAGGAGCCGATGTCGCCGAGGCCGGCGTCGGCCAGGGCGACGTTCCAGCCGACCGGCAGGCGGACGGAGCCGGCCATGTTCTCGCGCATCGAGACGAACCACTCGGCGCGGGCCGCGGCCATGCGGTCCGGGAGGCCGGGGTCGCCGACGCCGAGGTCCCAGGGCAGGAAACGGGTTTCGAGGCCGCCCTCGGCCAAGGCCAGCCAGCCGCCGGGGGCCAACGCGGAGGCCAGGCGGCGCATGCCGCGCAGCTGGTCGGGGAGGTGGTGGATGACGCGGGAGGCCCAGATGCAGCTCGACCGGGCCCGTGAAGGAGAGGGGGTCTTCCGCGGCGAGGTCGGCGAGGACCGGCTTCACCGAGACCACGCCCTCGCCCTCGGTGCGGGCGGCGGCGCAGGCGGCGTCGAGGAGTTCGGGGGTGGCGTCGACCAGGACCAGGACGCCGCCGCCGTGGTCGCGGAGTGCGGCGACCAGGGGGACGGACATCGAGCCGGCGCCGCAGCCGACGTCCATCACGACGGGTGAGTCCGGGAGTGGTGCGACGAGTCTGCGGGCGACCGCGGACAGCGCTTCGGCTTGCAGTGCGCCGTAGCGCCTCATGCCCGAGAGGCGGGACGACCAGTCGATTCCGTCGTGGGTGTGGTGCGGCACAAAGGAAGACGGTACGGAGGAACGGCCGAGGCCGCCATCCACCTTCTCGTGGACGACGGCCTCAGCTCGTGACTGTCAGAGGTCGAAGCGAGCCGCTCTGCGTCCCGCCCATCGCGACACCCTGCGCCAACGTTGCGCTGACGCGAGGCGGTTCGCCAGGCGTTGCTCCTCCGCGAACCTCTGGGCTTCTTGTATTCGTATCCGCACGAGTTCTTCTTGCAGAGACATGGGGTGCAGTCCTTCGTTCGTGTACGCGGGCATTGCGTCGAGATTGATCACCGAGGTGTTCACGCTGCCGCCTCCGTCTTGTCCGAAGAAGCCACTGCCGCCGCCGCGTCCTTGCGCGGACGGCCACGGGGCCGCTTGCGAGCGATGACGACACCGCGCTCGAAGATCTCGCCACCCCAGACACCCCACGGCTCGTGCCGCGCGAGGGCTCCCGCGAGGCACTCGGCGAGCACCGGGCAGGTCCCGCAGAAGGTCTTCGCCTTCTCGAGCTCCGCCGGGGCGTCCGCGAACCAGAGGTCGGGGTTGTGGGTGCGGCAGGGCAGGTCAAGCCCCTCCGCGAGGTCCGGAAGTGTCTCGCCGGTGAGCGGGACAGTCGCGGTCAACATCAGGTTTTTCTCCTTGTGTGGGGTACAGCAAAAAACACGAAGGCCGCGGACTCTGTGCGAGTCCGCGGCCTTCGTGAGCCTGGTGGTCCTACGACCCCTCTATGGGGTCGGCAGGAGCCTTCTCACTTGATGCGCGGACAGCGCATTCGTGTAGTTGGGAACGTCATCGACGGTCGGGCGCAGGACCGGCTGCTCCACGAGCAGTCCGGTGGCGCGCTCACGGCCCAGCAGTTCCGCCGACCTGTGGGCAGACTTCTGCCACATGGCCGGAGCGGTTGCGGGCGCACAGAAGTGCTCGGTCACGGGGAGGCCGAGTGCGCGCGAAATTTCGAACTTCTTCACGATCGGCACCTCCCTCGGAGAAGCTCTCTGCGAGCTGAGTAGTAGTTCTTCTTCCCCAGACGGGTCCTCCGGACCCGGCATGAGCAGGTTATGACCCCGTACCTGGGGCGTGCAACCTATTTAACGAAACTTGTCCCGATCAGGTGGCCGAGTCGCCCACACCGGCCCTCACCAGGCCCAACACGTCGTTGCCGAACCTGTCGAGCTTCGAGGCGCCGATGCCCGAGATCGCGACGAGCCCGGCCGAATCCGTGGGTCGTTGCTCCGCGATCGCCATCAGGGTCGCGTCGGTGAAGACGACGTACGCGGGCACTTTCAGCTCGCGCGCCCGGCCGGCCCGCCACCGGCGCAGCGCTTCGAGGAGTTCTTCGTCCACATCGGACGGACAGGAGCGGCAGCGGCCGAGCTTGATGGCCTGCGCTTCGTTGAGCGTCGAGGAGCACAGCCGGCAGGTCGGCTTCTCCTTCTTCATCAACGGCGGCCGTTGGGATGCGGCACCGGCCGGTACGCGTGCCGCGGGGTGGCTCTCCGGCACGAGGTTGTAGAGGAAACGGGAACGGCGTCGGTACTTACGGCCGCCCGCTGCGCGTGACAACGCCCACGACATCCAAAGGTGTTCACGTGCGCGCGTGACGCCTACGTACAGAAGGCGGCGTTCTTCTTCGATCTTCGCCTCGTCGCCGTCGGCGTATTGGATCGGCATAGTGCCCTCGACGAGTCCGACGAGGAACACGGCGTCCCACTCCAGGCCCTTCGACGCGTGCAGCGACGCCAGCGTCACGCCTTCGACGGTCGGCGGGTGCTGTGCCTCGGCGCGCATGTCCAGTTCCGCGCAGAACCGCGGCAGGTCGGCGTCGGGCACGGCGGAGGCCAGTTCCTCGGCGAGCTCCACGAGGGCGAGCAGCGACTCCCAGCGTTCGCGCGCGGACCCGCCCGTGGGCGGCTCGTCGGTGAGGCCGACCTTCTCCAGCAGCGAGCGCGTCACGTCGGGCAGGCTGCCGCTCACCTCGCCGGCCGAGCGCAGCGTGATCATCGCCTGGCGCACCTCTGCGCGTTCGAAGAACCGCTCGCCGCCGCGCACCAGGTACGGGATGCCCTGCGCGGCGAGCGCCTGCTCGTAGACCTCGGACTGGGCGTTGACCCGGTAGAGGATCGCGATCTCGGACGCCGCCACGCCCTCGTCGAGCAGCGTCTTGACGCGCCGCGCGACCGCGTCCGCCTCGGCGGGTTCGTCGTCGAACTCGTGGAACCGCGGTGCCGGGCCCTCCGGTCGCTGCCCGATGAGGTTGAGGCGGGAGCCGGCCGGGCGTCCACGGGCCCACTTGATGACTTCGTTGGCCAGTCCCACGACCTGGGGCGTGGAGCGGTAGTCGCGCTCCAGCCGCACCACCACGGCCTCGGGGAAGCGGCGGGGGAAGTTGAGCAACGGCTGCGGCGAGGCGCCCGCGAACGAGTAGATGGTCTGGTTCGCGTCACCGACGACGGTCAGGTCGTCGCGGCTGCCGAGCCACGCGTCGAGCACGCGCTGTTGCAGCGGCGTCACGTCCTGGTACTCGTCGACGACGAAGCAGCGGTAGCGGTCGCGGAACTCCTGGGCGACCTCCGCGTTGTCCTCCAGCGCGGCCGCGGTGTGCAGCAGCAGGTCGTCGAAGTCGAGCAGCATCGCCTCGTTCTTGAGCTGCTCGTAGGTCAGGTAGAGCTTCACGACCTGCTCGGCGGGCGCCGGGATGTCGCGTGCGGCGCGGGAGGCCGCGAGCGGGTAGTCCTCCGGGGTCAGCAGCGACGCCTTCGCCCACTCGATCTCGCTGGTGAGGTCGCGCAGCGCGTCGGCCTCGGTCGGCAGGCCCAGGCGTGCGGCGGCGCGGGCGACGACGCGGATCTTCTGGTCGACGAGCTCCCAGCGCGGCCCGCCGATGACGCGCGGCCAGAAGTAGCGCAGCTGACGGGAGGCGGCGGCATGGAACGTCACGGCCTGCGCGCCGTGCACGTCGAGCGAGCGCAGCCGGGTGCGCATCTCCCCCGCGGCGCGCTTGGTGAACGTGACGGCGAGGACCTGCGACGGGGCGACGTGGCCGCGTTGGCACAGGTAGGCGATCCGGTGGGTGATGGTGCGCGTTTTGCCGGTGCCGGCACCCGCGAGCACGCACACCGGGCCGCGTGGAGCCTCGACCGCTGCACGCTGTTCCGGATCAAGACCCTCCAGCAACGCGTCCATAGCCGGGCAGTCTCGCAGACGGCCGATGCAACTCCGAGACCAGCGCGCCGTATCCTGGTGAGCATGGCTGGTAAGCAGGACAAGGCGGCTGCCAAGGAAGCGGCGAAGGTTCGCCGCGCGGCATCACGCGAGCGGCGCAAGCAGATCTTCGAGGCGTTCAAGATGCAACGCCGCGAGGACAAGGCGCTCATCCCGCTGATGCTCGGTGCGCTGCTGGGCGTCACCGCGATCGCCGTGGTCCTGGGCCTGGTCTTCGACGCGGTCTGGATGTTCGTGCCGCTGGGCATCGCGATCGGCGCGCTGCTGGCCGTGATCATCTTCGGTCGCCGGGTGCAGAGCAACGTCTTCCGCAAGGCCGACGGCCAGCCCGGTGCCGGTGCGTGGGCGCTCGAGAACCTGCGCGGCCGCTGGCGGGTCACCCCCGCCGTCGTCGGCACCACCCAGCTCGACGCCGTGCACCGCGTGCTCGGCCGTCCGGGCGTGGTCCTGGTCGCCGAGGGCGCGCCGCACCGGGTGAAGCCTCTCCTCGCGCAGGAGAAGAAGCGCATCGCCCGCGTCGTCGGCGAGACCCCGATCTACGACTTCATCATCGGCTCCGCCGAGGGCCAGGTGCCGCTCAAGAAGCTGCAGTCGACGCTGATGAAGCTCCCGCGCAACATCACGACCGCCCAGGTCGAGACGCTCGACGCCCGTCTCGCGGCGCTCGCGAGCCGCGGTGCCGCGCTGCCCAAGGGCCCGATGCCGCAGGGCGCGAAGATGCGCAACGTCCAGCGCACGCTGCGCCGCCGCTGACCCCGGTCACCACGCCACGCACCGCATCACCAGCACCAACCAGCACCAGCACGCGAGAAGGCCCGGCACACCTCGTGCGCCGGGCCTTCTCGCTGTTCAGGGGGTCTCTTGCGGGCTATCTGACCTTGATGACGACGGTGCCGGCGGCCTTGTCGTGCAGGCAGCGGCCGTCCGAGTCCCAGACCAGCGCCGGGATCAGCGGGAAGATGAGGACCGTCCGCAGCAGCGCGCGCGGCAGGTGCACGAACGCCTTGCCGTCGATGCGCGCCACCCGCAGGCCGAACACGGCGTGACCAGGGGTGAAGCCGAAGAACGCCACGGCGACGACCGTGATGACGAACCAGGCGAGCAGGCTCCAGTTGCGCGGCAGCTCCGGGCGCGTGAACAGCGCCGCGACCCCCGCGGACAGGAAGAAGTCGAGCAGGATGGCGAACGTGCGCCGCCCGACCGAGGCGATGGAGCCCGGCCCCTTCTCCGGGAAGCCGTGCCGCTCGCCACGCCAACGCTGCTGCTTGCCGTCGTTCGAGTCCTCGCCCGGTTCGAGTACCGAGCGGGGTCCTGACAGCCACGAACCGGTCCACCTGCTCACCCCTCCAGAGTAAGGCCGTGCTCAACGGGTGAGGACCGGCAGGTCGTCTTGCCCACTCGGACGGCCCCGTTAACACTGGCGAAACATCCGAGTGACGGACGGGCAACACCGCCGACATACGGTCGCTCGTGATGGCCAGCCGTATTCCATAGCCAAGGAGTCGACGAGGGTGTTCAAGAATTCCGACGAGGTGCTGAAGTTCATCACCGACGAGGGTGTCAAGTTCGTCGACGTGCGGTTCAGCGACCTGCCCGGCGTGATGCAGCACTTCACGCTGCCGGCCAAGGCGTTCGACGCCGACGCGATCGAAGAGGGTCTTGCCTTCGACGGCTCCTCCGTGCGTGGCTTCCAGTCGATCCACGAGTCGGACATGCTGCTGCTGCCCGACCTGTACACGGCGCGTGTGGACCCGTTCCGCATCGAGAAGACGCTGATCGTCAACTTCTTCGTGCACGACCCGTTCACGCGTGAGGCGTACAGCCGTGACCCGCGCAACATCGCGCGCAAGGCCGAGCAGTACATCACCGACTCGGGCATCGCGGACACCGCGTACTTCGGTGCCGAGGCCGAGTTCTACATCTTCGACTCGATCCAGTTCGACACCACCGGGAACTCCTCGTTCCACAAGATCGACGCGGTCTCCGGCTGGTGGAACACCGGCCGTGAGGAAGAGGGCGGCAACCTCGGCTACAAGGTCAAGTACAAGGGCGGGTACTTCCCGGTCACCCCGAACGACCACTACGCCGACCTGCGCGACCAGATGGTCCTCAACATGGAGGCCCAGGGCTTCACGGTCGAGCGCGCCCACCACGAGGTCGGCACCGGCGGCCAGGCCGAGATCAACTACAAGTTCAACACGCTGCTGCACGCCGCGGACGACCTGATGCTGTTCAAGTACATCATCAAGAACACCGCCTGGCAGGCCGGCAAGACCGTCACCTTCATGCCGAAGCCGCTGTTCGGCGACAACGGCTCGGGCATGCACACGCACCAGTCGCTGTGGAAGGACGGCGCGCCGCTGTTCCACGACGAGAGCGGCTACGCGGGCCTGTCCGACACCGCCCGCCACTACATCGGCGGCATCCTGCACCACGCGCCGTCGCTGCTGGCGTTCACCAACCCCACGGTGAACTCCTACCACCGCCTGGTCCCCGGCTACGAGGCCCCGGTGTCGCTGGTCTACTCCCAGCGCAACCGCTCGGCGTGCGTGCGCATCCCGATCACGGGCAACAACCCGAAGGCCAAGCGCATCGAGTTCCGCTGCCCCGACTCCTCGGGCAACCCGTACCTCGCGTTCTCGGCGATGGTCATGGCGGGCCTCGACGGCGTGAAGAACAAGATCGAGCCGCCGGCCCCGATCGACAAGGACCTCTACGAGCTGCCGCCCGAGGAGGCCCGCGACGTCAAGCAGGTCCCGGCCACCCTCGACGCGGTGCTGGACAACCTGGAGGCCGACCACGAGTTCCTGCTCGAGGGCGGCGTGTTCACGCCGGACGTGATCGACACCTGGATCTCGTACAAGCGCTCCGAGGAGATCGACCCGCTGCGGCTGCGCCCGAACCCCTACGAGTTCGCGCTGTACTACGACGTGTGATCGGCGCTGTGAGCTAGTGGTTCACGACGAGGGCCGGGTGACTGGGAACAGTCACCCGGCCCTCGGCCTTCGTGTTCTGCAGCCCCTCTGGGCTTGGAACTCCTACCGTCCCGATGTGACCTTGTGGACAGCACTCATCGCGGCCGGCGGAGCGTTCCTCGGCGTTGTCGTTGCTCAGCTCTGGACCAGCAACCGGGAGAAGCGCCAGTGGAGCCGCGAAGATCGGCACCGCTTCACTAAACCGACATGACGCTTGAGCGGCCGTGGGACCCCGAAGACTGGGTTGACTGGACCCACTCCACCTCCCTGGAGAACAACAGTCGACGGACCATCGGCGTGCTTCTTGGCCGCGTTCGCCTGGTATCGGCAGATCTCTGGAACAGCACGCAGGCCCATGCCCGAATGCTCGACATCGCAACTGGCCACATTGCCTGCGAACAGCCGCTCCCTGACGAAGCCAGCTGGGAACACATCGACGCGAGCCTCGACGCTCTCACAGACCGGTCCCGTTCACGTCCCGAGCAACGTCGCACTGGACCCGCTCACCCCGTCACGGACGTTGGTCACCACGATGTCGGCCTCCCCGCCGGTCGGCAGCCGGATGCGGGCCTCGCCGGCGCTGAGCGCCTCGGCGGACGTGGCGGCGCCGGACAGGGCCCAGACGCCCCCGGTCACCGCCTCGATCACGTCCACCCGGTCCAGCTCGGCCGTGCTGCCGTCCGGGTAGACGAGCCGGGCCGGTCCTGAGTAGCTGAACATGGTCTCTCCCGTTCGTCCGCGGCTGCGTTCTGCGGCTGCATGAGAACGAACGGGCCGTGACGGGTCACGGGTTCAGCTCGGCGTTGAAGACTGTCCGGACAGGACGGCGAGCTGGGTGCGCACCTCCATCAGGGCCTCGCCGAGCAGGTTCAGCCCCCGCCACGACGACGGGTCCGCCGCGCGCGGGTCGTCCGCGGCCAGGCCGATGCCCCACACGCGGTCCAGCGGGCTGGCCTCGACGAGCACGCGGGTGCCGGTGCCCAGCAGGTACGCGGACAGGGCGGGGTCCTGGGAGAACTTCGCCAGGTTGCCGGTGACGACGATCTCCATCCGGGTCGCGACCCACTCGTCGTCGGAGAAACCGGTGACGACACGGCCCAGGGCCTTGGCCTCGGCGGGGGAAGCGGCCTGGAGGACTCGGGTGGCGACACCGGAGTCCCCGAACAGCAACGCTTTGCGCCACATCATGTAGTGCTCGGCGGACGCAAAGCGTTGCCCGTCAACGACGAACGAACACGGCCACCACTGGGAGAGGCAGCCGCGGCCGATCGTGCCGTCGCGTTCGGGCTGGTGGCCCCAGAAGAACAGGTACTTCACGTGGCCACGGTAGCCCGGTCAACGGTCCGGGTCGCCGGGGTTTTCGGCAATCACTTCGGGAGCGGGATACCGGCGACGGAGACGGCGGCGCCGGTCGGGGCGAACTGGCCGGAGATCGACGAGAACGTCAGCGTGAGCGAGTTCACGCCGGCGCCGAGCTTCTCGTCGAGGACGACGGTGCCCGAGGTGGAGCTGCCCTGGGTGACGGGGCCTTCCCACTTGCTGCTCGCGGCGGTGTAGGTGCGCTTCAGGTCGTCGAGCACGGCGATGCCGTCGACGGGGAGGGTCATGCGGGCCTGGGAGGCGTTCGTCGCTGTCACGAAGAGTTTGATGCGGCCGTTCGCGGCCTCTACTCGAGTGACCTCGATCGTGAGCATGCCGCGCTGCTGTTTGAACGAGCCGGTGGTGACCTTGACGTCGGCGGACGGCTCGGTGGTGTCCAGTGCGGCGTCCGGGGTGGAGAGGTCGTCCGCGGTGGTCGTCGTGGTCGTGACGTTGGGGTGCGCCGCGGAGTTCTCGCCGCTCAGCATGAACTGGATCACTCCGAGCAGTGCGAGCACGACGGCAGCGACCGACCCGATGGCGATCACCGTCTTACCTCGGCGCGTGACCCTGCGATGCTGCATGACTTCCTCTGTTCAAACCCCCGCGACAAGGCACAGCTCCCCCACTGAGCGCAGCCAGTCTCATCTCGATCGGGTGAAACGTCAATGCGCTAGGGTCCGCGCGTGTCTGAAGATGTCGCCGAGTTCACGGCCCCGCAGCTGCTCACCACGCAAATCGTCGACTCCGCCGCCGAGGCGATCGAAGCGGTCCAGGCCGCTGACGTGCTCGATCTCGGTGTCCGGGTCTACAACCGCCTCGTGCCCGACGCCGAAGACGGCGAGTCGCTGGAGGAGGAGTGGGTGGTCGAGGTCTACAGCAACGCTCCCGCAGTCGACCCCGACGAGGACGAGGACTGAGCAGCACGAAGGGGGCACGCCGCCCCGGCGTGCCCCCACACCTCGTTCTCCTGCCCGCACCGCCGGGCTAGACCGTCAGCACGACCTTGCCGCGCACGTGGCCGCCGTCCAGCAACCGGTGTGCCGCAACCGCTTCCGCCAGCGGGAACGTCCGCTGCACCTCGACCTCCAGCGCGCCGGCGGCGACCAGGTCGACCAGCCACTGCGTCTGTTCCGCGTTCGGCCGCGCCCACGTGTTCGTCACACCGTGTTCCAGTGCCCGCGGCCCATCCACAATGGACGTCATCCGCGCCCGGTCGCGCACCAGCCGCAATGACTGGTCGAACGCCACCCCGCCGACGTTGTCGAGCACCGCGTCGACCTTGCCGTCACCGCCCACGAGCTCGGCCACCGCGTCGACCAGCGCGTCTCCGTACGCGACCGGTTCGGCGCCCAGTGACCGCACGAAGTCGTGGTTGCGCGGTGACGCCGTGCCGAGCACCCGCGCGGCACCCAGCTCGCGGGCGAGCTGCACCTGCAGGTGGCCGACACCGCCCGCGGCCGCGTGCACCAGCACGACATCTTCCTCACCGGCGCCGACGGCCTTGAGCGACTGCAACGCCGTCAGCCCGGCCAGCGGCAACGCGGCCGCCGTCACGAAGTCCACAGTGGATGGCTTGCGCGCGACCACGCGGTCCGGCAGCGAGATCAGCTCGGCGTAGGCACCGAACTGCACGTGGTCCTTGCGGGCGTAGGCGAGGACCTCGTCGCCGGGTTGCCAGTCCCGCACGCCGATCCCGACGGCGCGCACCACACCGGCCACGTCCCAGCCGGGGATCAACGGCGTGTGGTGCGGCATCAGCCCCCGCAGGTACCCGGCGCGGATCTTGGAGTCCACCGGGTTCACCCCCGCCGCTTTGACCTCCACCAGCACCTGGTCGGGGCCGAGCAGCGGATCGGGCAGGTCCTGCCACGTCATGACCTCGGGGTCACCGAACTCGGTGAGCGCAATCGCCTTCACAGTCCCTCACCGTAGAAGACACGCTCCGCCACCGCACGGGCACGGCGGGTGGTGCGGCGGTACTCCTCCAGGAACTCGCCGGGGTCACCGCCGGGCGGGTACCCCATGACGGAGGCGACGGCGACCAGGTCGCGGCCCGAGGTCGGCAGCTGGTCGGAGGCCTTGCCGCGCACCAGCGTCACGGCGTTGCGGGCGCGCGTCGCGAGGTTCCACGCCGTGGTCAGCTCGGTCGCGTCGTCCTGGGTCAGCATTCCCGCCTCCACCGCGGCCGCCATCGCCGCCATCGTGGACGGTGTGCGCAGGCCGGGCACGGCACCGGAGTGCTGCAGCTGCAACAGCTGCACGGTCCACTCGACGTCGGCGAGCCCGCCGCGGCCGAGCTTGGTGTGGGTGCTGGGGTCGGCGCCGCGCGGCAGCCGTTCGGCGTCGACCCGCGCCTTGATGCGCCGGACCTCCCGCACCGATGCCGCGTCGAGCCCGTCGGCCGGGTACCGCAGCGGTTCGATCAACGCCTCGAACTCCGCTCCCAGCGCGGTGTCGCCCGCGATGAACCGGGCCCGCAGCAGCGCCTGCTTCTCCCAGATCTCCGCCCACTTGCCGTAGTAGGCGCGGTAGGAGTCGAACGTCCGCACGAGCGGCCCCTGCCGCCCCTCCGGCCGCAGGTCGGCGTCCACCTGCAGCGGCGGGTCCTGCGAGGAGGCGCCGAGCAGCCGCCGGATGTTCTCGACGACGCCGCTGGCCCACTTCGCGGCCTCGGCGTCGGTCACGCCCTCGAACGGCCGGCACACGAACAGCACGTCCGCGTCCGAGCCGTACCCGAGCTCCCGGCCGCCGAGCCGGCCCATGCCGATCACGGCCAGCGCCGCGAGCGGTTCACCGGCGGACCGCACGGCCGCGTCGAGCGCGCTCTGCAGCACCGCCACCCACACCTCGGACAGCGACACGCACACCGTCTCCAGCGGCATCAGGCCCAGCAGGTCGGCCGCAGCGATGCGCAGCAGCTCGTGGCGCCGCAACGACCGCGCGGCCGCCACCGCCCGCGCCAGCTCGGGGTGCCGCGACACGGCGCTGCGCAGCGGGTTGCCGACGGTCAGCGGGTCGCGTCCGACCAGCGCCTCGGTGTCGGCGAGCAGCCGCAGCACCTCCGGTGCGCGCACCAGCAGGTCCGGCACCAGCCGGGACGTGCCGAGCAGCACCGCGAGCCGTTCGACGACGGCACCCTCGTCCCGCAGCAGCCGCAGGTACCAGGGTGTCTCCGCGAGCGCCTCGGACACCTTGCGGTAGGCGAGCAGCCCGCCGTCCGGGTCGGGTGTGCCGGCGAACAGGTCGAGCAGCACGGGCAGCAGAGCGCCCTGGATGCGCGCCCGCCGGGACATGCCGTGGGTCAGCGCCTGGATGTGCCGCAACGCGCCGTCGGGTGAGGTGTAGCCGAGCGCGGCGAGCCGGGCCACCGCCTCCTTCGTGGTGAGCCGCAGCGCCTCGGTCGGCACGCCCGCCACGGCCTGCAGCAGCGGACGGTAGAACAGCTTCTCGTGCAGCCGCCGGACCTGGTTCGCGTGCCTGCGGAACTCCGCGAGCAGCACCTGGCCCTCCGAGCGCTGCCCGTCGGCGGCCAGCCCGATGGACCGGGCGAGCCAGCGCAACGCCGCCGTGTCGTCGTCGGCGGGGAAGAGGTGGGTGCGCAGCAGCCGTTGCAGCTGCAGCCGGTGCTCCAGGGTGCGCAGGAACCGGTAGGAACGGCCGAAGTCCGCGGCGTCGTTGCGCCCGACGTACCCGCCCTTGCCGAGCGCGGCCAGCGCGGCGGTCGTCGCCTGGATCCGCAGCTCCTCGTCCGAGCGCCCGTGCACGAGCTGCAGCAGCTGCACGGCGAACTCGACGTCGCGCAGCCCGCCGCGACCGAGCTTCAGCTCCCGTTCGGCGAGCCCGGTCGGGACGTGGTCCTCGACGCGGCGGCGCATGGCCTGCACGTCCTCGACGAAGTTCTCCCGCTCGGCCGCCGTCCACACGTACGGGCGCACGACGTCCAGGTAGGACTGGCCGAGCTCGGCGTCACCCGCGACCGGGCGCGCCTTCAGCAGCGCCTGGAACTCCCAGGTCCGCGCCCACTTCCTGTAGTAGGAGGCGTGCCCGTCGAGGGTGCGGACCAGCGCGCCCGCCTTGCCCTCCGGGCGCAGCGCCGCGTCGACCTCGAAGCACGAGTGGCCCGCGATCTGCATCATCGTGCTGGCCAGCCGGGTCGCCACGCCGAGGTCGCCCTCGGCGACGAACACCACGTCGACGTCGCTGACGTAGTTCAGCTCGTTCGCACCGCACTTGCCCATCGCGATCACCGCGAGCCGGCACTTCTCGACGCCGCTCACCTTCTCCCCGGCCAGCTCCAGCGACCGCCGCAGCGCCGACACCGCGAGGTCGGACAGCTGCTCGGCAACGGTGTCGTACGGCACGTACGGCAGGTCCGGTTCGACCACGTGCGCCACGTCGTTGGCCGCGATGAGCAGCAGCTTCGCCCGGTACTCGGTGCGCAGGACGCCCTCGGCGGGCAACGTCACGTCCACCGGCCCGGTGAGCGAGCGCCACCGGTCCGGGTTCACGACGAGGAAGTCCGACAGGGCCGTCGAGGAGCCGAGCACCGCGAGCAGCCGGCCGCGCACGACGACGTCGGTGTGCAGCGCCTCCGACAGCGGGGCCCAGTCGGCGACCTCCCGCAGCCGTTCCAGGCCGCGCAGCGCGAGGTCGGGGTCGGGGCAGCGGGAGAGCGCGGCGAGCACCGGTTCGGCACCGTCCGCGGGACGGCGGTCGGCGTACAGGCCGAGGCCGCGCAGCACTTCCTCGCTGCGCGGCTCGGTGAGCCCGAATCTGGCTGGTGAGGCGGCGCGACCTGGTTCGCTCATCACGAACCAACCTAGTCGTCGCGCGGCTGGAACTAGAACACGATCAGGGAGAGCCCGTAGAGCACCACGGCGACACAACCGGCGAAGCTCGCGTACGCACCGGCCTTGCGGTTGCCCGACAACGCCCGGATGCCCACGACGAACAACGTCACCACGAGCACGGTGACCAGCAGCGTGGCACCGAAGACCTGCAGCAGCGCGACCCAGTTGACGGTCATGCCGCCACCTTGTGCAGCTCGGCCTGCGCGGCGACCTCGTCGACGATGTGCTCGGGCTTGACCGGCTCACGCCGCGACAGCACCCAGATGCCGATCGACACCGCGCCACCGATCACGGCGACGCCGATGACACCCGCGGTGCCGCTGGAGGCCCACTTGCCGGCGATGGCGCCGACGATGCCCGCGGCGGGCAGCGTGAGCAGCCAGCCACCGGCCATCTTGCCCATGGTGCCCCACTTGACGCCGCGGCGGTCGCGGCCGAGACCGGAGCCCATGATGCCGCCGGACGCGACGTGCGTGGTGGACAGCGCGAACCCGAGGTGCGACGACGCGAGGATCGCGGTCGCGGTCGACGTCTGCGCCGCGAAGCCCTGCGCGGGCTCGATGGTGGTCAGGCCGCGGCCCAGGGTGTGGGTGATGCGCCAGCCGCCGAGGTAGGTGCCGAGTGCGATCGCGACACCGGCGCTGATGATGACCCAGGTGGGAGGGGCCGAGCCGGGGGCGAGCGAGCCGGACGTGATCAGCGCCAGCGTGATGATGCCCATCGTCTTCTGGGCGTCGTTCGTGCCGTGCGCGAGGGACACCAGTGACGCCGAGGCGACCTGCCCGACCTTGAAGCCGGTGTGCGAGACGCGCGGGTCCGCCGCCTTCTTGAGCCGGTAGACGACGATCGTGGCGATGGCTGCGACGAGACCCGCGACCAGCGGCGCGACGATCGCGGGGACCAGCACCTTGTCGACGACCTTGGCGAAGTGGATGGCGTCCACGCCGGAGGAGACCCAGGCCGCGCCGATCAGGCCGCCGAACAGCGCGTGCGACGAGCTCGACGGCAGGCCGACGTACCAGGTGACGAGGTTCCACATGATCGCGCCGACCAGCCCGCCGAAGATGATCGCGGGCGTGATCTTGGCGTCGTCGACGATGCCACCGGAGATGGTCTTGGCGACCTCAACGGACAGAAAAGCGCCGACGAGGTTGAGCACCGCCGACAACGCGACCGCCGTGCGGGGCTTCAGCGCACCCGTGGCGATGGAGGTGGCCATGGCGTTGGCCGTGTCGTGGAACCCGTTGGTGAAGTCGAAGATGAGAGCAGTGACAACGACGATGATCACTACAAGAGCGGGATCCACAATGATCCTCCGGCTGGATCGAACAAGCTGTCCAGGAGGTTACGGTACCGCCAACGGAGGAAGTCTTAAAACCTACGAAAGTAACGTCACACCAACGGAAGTTGTGTCCTCAAACCGCCCACGGGCGACAGTTCTCCCCGCACCAACATGGCGAATCTGCGCACGAACGGGTGCCAGACCTCCTCGAAGTCGCGGTGCGCCTCGGCGAGAAACTCGGGGTCGAAGTGGTGTGATCGTGCACACGCCGCGGATTCAGGGTCTTTGGCCGCCCAGTTCAAGACGATTTCCGGAGTCGTCTCGATGTGGAACTGCAGGCCATAGGCACTCGTTCCGACCCGAAAGGCTTGGTTCGGGTATTTCGGGGACGCCGCGAGCAGTTCCGCGCCGGGCGGCAGCAGGTGCACCTCGTCGTTGTGGAACTGCAGCACGTCCGGGGTGAACGGCAGGTCCGCGAACAGCGGGTCGTTCGCCGCCACGTCCCGCTTGGCCACCAGCAGGACGCCGACCTCCGGTCCCTTCGGGCCCTTGCGCACCTGCCCGCCGGTGGCCGCCGCGAGCAGCTGCGCGCCCAGGCAGATGGCGAGGGTCGGCAGCCGCTTCGCGACGGCGCTCGACAGCAGTTTCCGCACGTCGGCGAGCCACGGGTGGTCGAGGTCGTCCAGTGCGCCCATCTCACCGCCGAGGCAGATCACGCCCTGGTAGCCGTCGAGGTTCGCCGGTGCCGGCGCCTCCGGCAGCATGACCAGGTCGAGCTCGACGCCGTCGGCCAGGAGCCAGTCGCCCAGCTTGGCCAGCGGGTCGGACTTCGAGGGCTGCAGCACGAGCAAACGCGGAGACGTCACACCGGTGAGCCTATGTCGGCTGGGCTCAGCAATGACACGCGACCTTCGAAACACCTGCCGCGACCTGACCGTCTCCCTCGACCGGGTATCCCGCCTGCTCCCACGCGGTGATGCCGCCGGAGAGCCGCTTGACCCGGTAGCCGCGCCGGGCGAGGGCGAGCGCGCCCTTGGTGGCGGCGTTGCACTGGAAGCTCTCGCAGTAGCAGACGTAGACCAGGCCGGGGTCGAGGTCGAGCTGCTCGGGCAGGTCCCGGTGGGGCAGGTTGATGGCGCCGGGGATGCGCTTGCGCGCGAACGCCTCCGGGGCGCGGGTCTCGACGAGCACGAACCCGTGTGTGGTGCCGTCCACCAGGTCGCGGTGCACGTCGTCGGGGTCGGCCTCGAACGCGAGCTCGGCGGCGAAGAACGCGGCGGCGGCCTGCGGGTCGGCGGCGGGGAAGCGCAGTGCGTTGGTCATGGTGGTGATCCTGCTGGTCAGCGCCACCGGTGGACATGCGGAAGTCCAGGCGTTGCGGGCGTTGTGCCTATGATTTCCAGGTGGAACTCGACGCCCTGGACTGGAAGATCCTCGCGTTGTTGCAGCAGGACGGGCGGATGTCGTTCACCGCGCTGGCCCGTGAGGTGTCGCTGTCCGCGCCCGCGGTGACCGAACGGGTGCGCCGGCTGGAGGCGCTCGGGGTGATCACCGGGTACACGGCGGTCGTGTCGCCGGCCCGGCTGGGACTGCCGATCGAGTCGATCGTGCGGGTGCGGGTGCGGTCGCTCGACACGCCGCGGTTCCGCTCGCACGTGCTGGCGCTGCCGCAGGTTCGCGACGCCGACCACGTGACCGGTGACGACTGCTGGCTGCTGCGCGTGGTGTGCCGCTCGATGATCGAGCTGGAGGGGCTCGTCGAGGTCATGCAGCGCTACGGCGACACGACCACGTCGCTGGTGTTCTCTTCCCACGTGCGCAACCGGCCCGTGGAGTCGGCGCTGTTCGACTAGTCCCAGTTGTGCTCGGACCAGTCGGAGACGTGCCGGAAGCCGATGCCCCGGTAGACGGAGTTCGCCGTCGGGTCCTGCACGTCCGCGGTCAGCACCACGTGGTCGGCGCCCTCTTGCCGTGCCCACCGGCTGATCGCGGCGGTGGCGGCGGCCGCGTAGCCGTGCCTGCGGTGCTCGCGCGGGGTGAAGACCGGTCCGACGCGTGACACGCCACCGACCGGGGTGGTGCTCGCCGCCCAGGACACCGGGACACCGTCGACGAGCCACAGCACGTGGCCCGCGGACATCCACCGGCTGTCCAGCGCCCGTTGCGCGGCCACCTCGCGGGGCAGCCCGTCGAGCTCCTCGACGAAGTCGGTCCACCAGCCGGTGACGAGGTCGTCGTCCGCGGCGGTGGCGAGACGGGGCGCACCGGGGACGTCCGGTTCGACGAGCTCGCCCAGCCGGTAGAGCCGCAGGACGTAGACCTCACGACCGCCGGGACGCCACAGCGCGCGGAACGCGTCGACCCGGTCCCGGGGGCCGGTGACCTGGCTGACCTCCGGGTCGTGCTCGCGCACCGCGGCCACCACCGCGGGGGCGGCGGCCGGCGGCATCGCGGCGACGTGCAGCGGGCGGCCGGCCATCCTGGTCACCGCGCCGACCACCGTTCCGTTCTCGTGCAGGGAGAGGAGCGTGGCGGCCCGGCGGTGGCCGCGGAGGGCGGCGTCGACGGCGGTGAGGTGCACGCTGTGGTTGACGGGGTCGGCTTCGAGGAAGGCGCCGGCCGTGGCCACGAAACCGGTGATGTCCTGGTGGGTCAACGCTTCCACGTGTGCTCCGTCCAGTACTCGAACGACGCCTGGTCTGGGTGCACGACCGCGTCCATGGCTCCATGAGACCAGGGCTCGCAACCGAAAAAGATGCGGACATGGCAGAAGACCCCTGCGGGGAGCACTCGAGGTGCTCGACCCGCAGGGGTCTTCTGTAC
>NZ_JBSDZT010000003.1:0-5747 GCF_054300775.1 Lentzea chajnantorensis
AGCGTGCCGATAACACAGCCAGTAATATGAATACTCCTCGTCAGGAGTATTCCTTTGAGTAGCTAGACCAGATTGCCAGACATATTCCGTCTGGAGCGATCAACACAATCCTTATTGGAGAGTTTGATCCTGGCTCAGGACGAACGCTGGCGGCGTGCTTAACACATGCAAGTCGAACGATGAACCACTTCGGTGGGGATTAGTGGCGAACGGGTGAGTAACACGTGGGCAATCTGCCCTGCACTCTGGGACAAGCCCTGGAAACGGGGTCTAATACCGGATAATACTTCTCCTCGCATGGGGAGGGGTTGAAAGCTCCGGCGGTGCAGGATGAGCCCGCGGCCTATCAGCTTGTTGGTGAGGTAGTGGCTCACCAAGGCGACGACGGGTAGCCGGCCTGAGAGGGCGACCGGCCACACTGGGACTGAGACACGGCCCAGACTCCTACGGGAGGCAGCAGTGGGGAATATTGCACAATGGGCGAAAGCCTGATGCAGCGACGCCGCGTGAGGGATGACGGCCTTCGGGTTGTAAACCTCTTTCAGCAGGGAAGAAGCGAAAGTGACGGTACCTGCAGAAGAAGCGCCGGCTAACTACGTGCCAGCAGCCGCGGTAATACGTAGGGCGCAAGCGTTGTCCGGAATTATTGGGCGTAAAGAGCTCGTAGGCGGCTTGTCGCGTCGGTTGTGAAAGCCCGGGGCTTAACCCCGGGTCTGCAGTCGATACGGGCAGGCTAGAGTTCGGTAGGGGAGATCGGAATTCCTGGTGTAGCGGTGAAATGCGCAGATATCAGGAGGAACACCGGTGGCGAAGGCGGATCTCTGGGCCGATACTGACGCTGAGGAGCGAAAGCGTGGGGAGCGAACAGGATTAGATACCCTGGTAGTCCACGCCGTAAACGGTGGGCACTAGGTGTGGGCGACATTCCACGTTGTCCGTGCCGCAGCTAACGCATTAAGTGCCCCGCCTGGGGAGTACGGCCGCAAGGCTAAAACTCAAAGGAATTGACGGGGGCCCGCACAAGCGGCGGAGCATGTGGCTTAATTCGACGCAACGCGAAGAACCTTACCAAGGCTTGACATACACCGGAAAGCCTTAGAGATAGGGTCCCCCTTGTGGTTGGTGTACAGGTGGTGCATGGCTGTCGTCAGCTCGTGTCGTGAGATGTTGGGTTAAGTCCCGCAACGAGCGCAACCCTTGTCCTGTGTTGCCAGCAAGCCCTTCGGGGTGTTGGGGACTCACGGGAGACCGCCGGGGTCAACTCGGAGGAAGGTGGGGACGACGTCAAGTCATCATGCCCCTTATGTCTTGGGCTGCACACGTGCTACAATGGCCGGTACAATGAGCTGCGATACCGTGAGGTGGAGCGAATCTCAAAAAGCCGGTCTCAGTTCGGATTGGGGTCTGCAACTCGACCCCATGAAGTCGGAGTTGCTAGTAATCGCAGATCAGCATTGCTGCGGTGAATACGTTCCCGGGCCTTGTACACACCGCCCGTCACGTCACGAAAGTCGGTAACACCCGAAGCCGGTGGCCCAACCCCTTGTGGGAGGGAGCTGTCGAAGGTGGGACTGGCGATTGGGACGAAGTCGTAACAAGGTAGCCGTACCGGAAGGTGCGGCTGGATCACCTCCTTTCTAAGGAGCAGGGCTTCTCACCCAACCCTCCGGTTGGTCAGAGGCCAGCATGCGAGCGAACGTCTCGCACTGGTGTGCTCATGGGTGGAACGTTGACTACTCGGCACACTCGGCTTGGGATGGATCACTAAGTACTGTTTCTTCGGGGGCGTGGAAGGGGGGCGTGAGGACCGGGAGAGCGGATGTGTCGGGCACGCTGTTGGGTGTCTGAGGGTATGGCGCGTATGGCTGCCTTCAGTGGTCCGGCCCCAGTGGCACTCGAGCTGCTGGCTCGGGGGGGGGGGTGGGGGGAAGATGGTGGTGGTTGGTGTTGTTTGAGAACTGCACAGTGGACGCGAGCATCTTGTGGCCAAGTTTTTAAGGGCGCACGGTGGATGCCTTGGCACCAGGAACCGATGAAGGACGTGGGAGGCCACGATAGGCCCCGGGGAGTCGTCAACCAGGCTTTGATCCGGGGGTGTCCGAATGGGGAAACCCGGCAGTCGTCATGGGCTGTCACCCTTGCCTGAACACATAGGGCAAGTGGAGGGAACGCGGGGAAGTGAAACATCTCAGTACCCGCAGGAAGAGAAAACAACCGTGATTCCGGGAGTAGTGGCGAGCGAAACCGGATGAGGCCAAACCGTATGCGTGTGAGACCCGGCAGGGGTTGCGCATACGGGGTTGTGGGATCTCACTTTATGGTCTGCCGGCCATGAGGCGAGTCAGAAACCGTTGATGTAGGTGAAAGGACATGCGGAAAGAAAGGTCCGGGCGTAGAGGGTAAGACCCCCGTAGTCGAAAACGTCAGCGGCTCGTTTGTGAGACACCCAAGTAGCACGGGGCCCGAGTAAATCCGGTGTGAATCTGGCGGGACCACCCGCTAAGCCTAAATATTCCCTGGTGACCGATAGCGGACTAGTACCGTGAGGGAATGGTGAAAAGTACCGCGGGAGCGGAGTGAAATAGTACCTGAAACCGTGTGCCTACAAGCCGTGGGAGCGTCGGACATCAAGCTTGCTTGGTGTCTCGTGACTGCGTGCCTTTTGAAGAATGAGCCTGCGAGTTTGCGGTGTGTTGCGAGGTTAACCCGGGTGGGGAAGCCGTAGCGAAAGCGAGTCCGAATAGGGCGTTTTCAGTAGCACGCTCAAGACCCGAAGCGGAGTGATCTAGCCATGGGCAGGTTGAAGCGGAGGTAAGACTTCGTGGAGGACCGAACCCACCAGGGTTGAAAACCTGGGGGATGACCTGTGGTTAGGGGGTGAAAGGCCAATCAAACTCCGTGATAGCTGGTTCTCCCCGAAATGCATTTAGGTGCAGCGTCGTGTGTTTCTTGCCGGAGGTAGAGCACTGGATAGGCGATGGGCCCTACCGGGTTACTGACCTTAGCCAAACTCCGAATGCCGGGGTAAGTGAGAGCGCGGCAGTGAGATGTGGGGGATAAGCTCCATGGTCGAGAGGGAAACAGCCCAGAGCATCGACTAAGGCCCCTAAGCGTACGCTAAGTGGGAAAGGATGTGGAGTCGCAGAGACAACCAGGAGGTTGGCTTAGAAGCAGCCACCCTTGAAAGAGTGCGTAATAGCTCACTGGTCTAGTGATTCCGCGCCGACAATGTAGCGGGGCTCAAGCGTACCGCCGAAGTCGTGTCATTGCAGCAGATAGCCCCAACGGGTGCTGTGATGGGTAGGGGAGCGTCGTGTGCCGGGTGAAGCAGCGCCGGAAGGCAGTTGTGGACGGTTCACGAGTGAGAATGCAGGCATGAGTAGCGATTCACACGTGAGAAACGTGTGCGCCGATTGACTAAGGGTTCCTGGGTCAAGCTGATCTGCCCAGGGTAAGTCGGGACCTAAGGCGAGGCCGACAGGCGTAGTCGATGGATAACCGGTTGATATTCCGGTACCCGCTGTGAAGGCGTCAAACATCGAGCATCGTGATGCTAAGGCCGTTGAAGCGGCCTCCTGATCTCTTCGGGAGTGAGGGGGAGTGGTGGAGCCGCCGGCCCCTAAGCGGTTATAGGTGTTGAGTGATGGGGTGACGCAGGAAGGTAGTCCATCCCGGGCGGTGGTTGTCCCGGGGTAAGGGTGTAGGTGGACGTCAGGTAGGTAAATCCGCCTGGGGCACATAGTCTGAGACCTGATGCCGAGCCGATTGTGGTGAAGTGGACTGATCCTATGCTGTCGAGAAAAGCCTCTAGCGAGTTTTCATGGCGGCCCGTACCCTAAACCGACTCAGGTGGTCAGGTAGAGAATACCGAGGCGTTCGGGTGAACTATGGTTAAGGAACTCGGCAAAATGCCCCCGTAACTTCGGGAGAAGGGGGGCCACAACCGGTGAGGGGACTTGCCTCCTTTGGGGAGCTGGGGGGGGGTGGCCGCAGAGACCAGCGAGAAGCGACTGTTTACTAAAAACACAGGTCCGTGCGAAGCCGTAAGGCGATGTATACGGACTGACGCCTGCCCGGTGCTGGAACGTTAAGGGGACCGGTTAGTCACTCTTCGGGGTGGCGAAGCTGAGAACTTAAGCGCCAGTAAACGGCGGTGGTAACTATAACCATCCTAAGGTAGCGAAATTCCTTGTCGGGTAAGTTCCGACCTGCACGAATGGCGTAACGACTTCTCGACTGTCTCAACCATAGGCCCGGTGAAATTGCACTACGAGTAAAGATGCTCGTTTCGCGCAGCAGGACGGAAAGACCCCGGGACCTTTACTACAGTTTGATATTGGTGTTCGGTTCGGCTTGTGTAGGATAGCTGGGAGACTGTGAAGCTCTGGGGACGCCAGTTCGGTGGTGGAGTCGTCGTTGAAATACCAGTCTGGTCGTGCTGGATGTCTAACCTGGGTCCGTGATCCGGATCAGGGACAGTGTCTGATGGGTAGTTTAACTGGGGCGGTTGCCTCCTAAAGAGTAACGGAGGCGCCCAAAGGTTCCCTAGCCTGGTTGGCAATCAGGTGTTGAGTGTAAGTGCACAAGGGAGCTTGACTGTGAGACCGACGGGTCGAGCAGGGACGAAAGTCGGGACTAGTGATCCGGCGGTGGCTTGTGGAAGCGCCGTCGCTCAACGGATAAAAGGTACCCCGGGATAACAGGCTGATCTTCCCCAAGAGTCCATATCGACGGGGGGGTTTGGCACCTCGATGTCGGCTCGTCGCATCCTGGGGCTGGAGTCGGTCCCAAGGGTTGGGCTGTTCGCCCATTAAAGCGGTACGCGAGCTGGGTTTAGAACGTCGTGAGACAGTTCGGTCCCTATCCGCTGTGCGCGTAGGAGTCTTGAGAAGGGCTGTCCCTAGTACGAGAGGACCGGGACGGACGAACCTCTGGTGTGCCAGTTGTTCTGCCAAGGGCATGGCTGGTTGGCTACGTTCGGGAGGGATAACCGCTGAAAGCATCTAAGCGGGAAGCCTGCTTCGAGATGAGGACTCCCACCTCCATGAGAGGGTAAGGCTCCCAGTTAGACGACTGGGTTGATAGGCCGGATATGGAAGCACGGTAACGTGTGGAGTTGACCGGTACTGAGAGGCCGAGGGCTTGTTACGAAGACGCTACGCATCCACTGTGCGGTTCTGGAAGAACAACCAGAACCGATCGCGACCCTTGCGGGGTTGCTGGTTGTAATTTCATAGTGTTTCGGTGGTTATAGCGTTGGGGAAACACCCGGTCCCATTCCGAACCCGGTAGTTAAGCCCTTCATGGAGAAGGACCTCACCATCATCCCGGTGCTCAACAAGATCGACCTGCCCGCCGCGGACCCGGACAAGTACGCGAAGGAGATCGCGCACATCGTCGGCCGCGAGCCCGACGAGGTGCTGCGGGTCTCCGCCAAGACCGGTCTCGGCGTCGAGGCGCTGCTCGACGAGGTCGTGAAGCTGGTCCCGCCGCCCGTGGGCGAGGCGGACGCACCGGCCCGCGCGATGATCTTCGACTCGGTCTACGACACCTACCGCGGCGTCGTCACCTACATCCGCGTCGTCGACGGCAAGATCACGCCGCGCGAGCGCATCAAGATGATGTCGACCCGTGCCACCCACGAGATCCTCGAGGTCGGCATCGTCTCGCCGGAGCCGAAGCCGTCCCGCGGCCTGGGCGTCGGCGAGGTCGGCTACCTGATCACCGGCGTGAAGGACGTGCGCCAG